>NZ_CP007012.1:692500-5891312 GCF_000511325.1 Pseudomonas sp. FGI182
CTAGGAGGTTGGCTTAGAAGCAGCCACCCTTTAAAGAAAGCGTAATAGCTCACTAGTCGAGTCGGCCTGCGCGGAAGATGTAACGGGGCTCAAACCATGCACCGAAGCTACGGGTGTCATCTTAGGATGACGCGGTAGAGGAGCGTTCTGTAAGCCTGTGAAGGTGAGTTGAGAAGCTTGCTGGAGGTATCAGAAGTGCGAATGCTGACATGAGTAACGACAATGCGAGTGAAAAACTCGCACGCCGAAAGACCAAGGTTTCCTGCGCAACGTTAATCGACGCAGGGTTAGTCGGTCCCTAAGGCGAGGCTGAAAAGCGTAGTCGATGGAAAACAGGTTAATATTCCTGTACTTCCAGTTATTGCGATGGAGGGACGGAGAAGGTTAGGCCAGCCTGGCGTTGGTTGTCCAGGTTTAAGGTGGTAGGCTGAAATCTTAGGCAAATCCGGGATTTCAAGGCCGAGAGCTGATGACGAGTTGCCGTTAGGCGACGAAGTGGTTGATACCATGCTTCCAAGAAAAGCTCCTAAGCTTCAGATAACTGGGAACCGTACCCCAAACCGACACAGGTGGTTAGGTAGAGAATACCAAGGCGCTTGAGAGAACTCGGGTGAAGGAACTAGGCAAAATGGCACCGTAACTTCGGGAGAAGGTGCGCCGGCGAGGGTGAAGGACTTGCTCCGTAAGCCCATGCCGGTCGAAGATACCAGGCCGCTGCGACTGTTTATTAAAAACACAGCACTCTGCAAACACGAAAGTGGACGTATAGGGTGTGACGCCTGCCCGGTGCCGGAAGGTTAATTGATGGGGTTAGCGCAAGCGAAGCTCTTGATCGAAGCCCCGGTAAACGGCGGCCGTAACTATAACGGTCCTAAGGTAGCGAAATTCCTTGTCGGGTAAGTTCCGACCTGCACGAATGGCGTAACGATGGCGGCGCTGTCTCCACCCGAGACTCAGTGAAATTGAAATCGCTGTGAAGATGCAGTGTATCCGCGGCTAGACGGAAAGACCCCGTGAACCTTTACTATAGCTTTGCACTGGACTTTGAATTTGCTTGTGTAGGATAGGTGGGAGGCTTTGAAGTGGGGACGCCAGTTCTCATGGAGCCATCCTTGAAATACCACCCTGGCAACTTTGAGGTTCTAACTCAGGTCCGTTATCCGGATCGAGGACAGTGTATGGTGGGTAGTTTGACTGGGGCGGTCTCCTCCCAAAGAGTAACGGAGGAGTACGAAGGTGCGCTCAGACCGGTCGGAAATCGGTCGTAGAGTATAAAGGCAAAAGCGCGCTTGACTGCGAGACAAACACGTCGAGCAGGTACGAAAGTAGGTCTTAGTGATCCGGTGGTTCTGTATGGAAGGGCCATCGCTCAACGGATAAAAGGTACTCCGGGGATAACAGGCTGATACCGCCCAAGAGTTCATATCGACGGCGGTGTTTGGCACCTCGATGTCGGCTCATCACATCCTGGGGCTGAAGCCGGTCCCAAGGGTATGGCTGTTCGCCATTTAAAGTGGTACGCGAGCTGGGTTTAGAACGTCGTGAGACAGTTCGGTCCCTATCTGCCGTGGACGTTTGAGATTTGAGAGGGGCTGCTCCTAGTACGAGAGGACCGGAGTGGACGAACCTCTGGTGTTCCGGTTGTCACGCCAGTGGCATTGCCGGGTAGCTATGTTCGGAAGAGATAACCGCTGAAAGCATCTAAGCGGGAAACTTGCCTCAAGATGAGATCTCACTGGGATCTTGAATCCCCTGAAGGGCCGTCGAAGACTACGACGTTGATAGGTTGGGTGTGTAAGCGCTGTGAGGCGTTGAGCTAACCAATACTAATTGCCCGTGAGGCTTGACCATATAACACCCAAGCAATTTGCGCACGAAAGCCAAATTGTGGTGGTGAAGACGAAAGAACCGAAAGTTCGCAACATCACAAATATCGCATATCCGAATTCGCTGGGCTGTCCATCTGGACATTCTGGCAACAGAATTTCTTGACGACCATAGAGCATTGGAACCACCTGATCCCATCCCGAACTCAGCAGTGAAACGATGCATCGCCGATGGTAGTGTGGGGTTTCCCCATGTGAGAGTAGGTCATCGTCAAGATTCATTTCGCAAAACCCCTATCTGCGCATGCAGGTAGGGGTTTTGTCTTTCTGGCCCTAAAACCCCCAAGCCTCACCCAAATCCTCCGACCTTGTGCGATCCCTGTAGGAGCGGCCTTGTGTCGCGATCGGGCGCGCAGCGGCCGCAATCCAGGCGCCGCGGTTTACCTGTGAGACCCGGGATGCAGGCTTTACGGCCGCTTCGCGCCCGATCGCGACACAAGGCCGCTCCTACAAAGGTCGCGCAGGGCCGCTGTTATGTTGCCTCCCACAATTCGAGCCAGAACACTAGAATAGGCCCACGCACCTATTCAGAAGCGCTATATGCCCAATCCTGTCGAACCTGAAACCTTGGCTCAGTTGCCGCTGGACCAGCTTGTCGCCTGCCATGAATGCGACCTGCTGCTGCGCAAGCCCGTGCTCCAGCATGATGAGAAGGCCCAATGCCCGCGCTGCGGCTACGAGCTCTACGCCCATCGGCACAATGTGGTCAACCGCAGCCTGGCCCTGGTACTCACCGCCTTGCTGCTGTTTGTGCCTGCCAATTTTCTGCCGATCATGCAGCTGCACCTGCTTGGCCAGACATCGGACGATACCGTCTGGAGCGGCGTGCTGGGCCTGTACAACTCGGAAATGCGCGGCGTGGCCGTAGTGGTGTTCCTGTGCAGCATGGCCATCCCTCTGGCAAAACTGCTCTGTCAGCTGGTCGTGCTCCTGAGCATCCGCCTGAACGTGGGGCGTAGTTTCGGCCTGCTGTTCTACCGCATCTATCACCACTTGCGTGACTGGGGCATGCTCGAGGTCTATTTCATGGGCGTGCTGGTGGCCATCGTCAAGCTGGTGGACCTGGCCGAACTGACCGTGGGCCTGGGGCTGTTCTGCTTCATCAGCCTGTTATTGATCCAGGTGTGGCTCGAGGTGGTGATGTCACCGCACCAGATCTGGAGTGCGTTATCAGGGGAGGACCTGCATGCGGGCGATTGATGCAGGCATTCTTGTCTGCAATGAGTGTCACGAGCTGAACCGGCAACAGCCAGACAGCACTTCACAAACCTGTACACGCTGCGGTGCCATCGTGCATGCCCGTCGACCGAACAGTATCGCGCGCACCTGGGCGCTGCTGATTGCCGCGTCGATCCTGTACATCCCGGCCAACATGCTGCCGATCATGACCGTGAGCACCCTGGGCCAAGGCAGCCCCGACACGATCATGTCTGGGGTCATCACCTTGCTCAAGCATGGCATGGTGCCCATTGCTGCCGTGGTGTTCATTGCCAGTATCCTGGTGCCCACGTTCAAGCTGGTGGGTATCGGCTTGCTGTTGTACTCCGTTCAGCGCCGGCAGCCGCTTTCGGCGCGGCAACGGATATTGATGTATCGCTTCATCGAATTCATTGGGCGCTGGTCCATGCTCGATATCTTCGTCATCGCCATCCTGGTGGCGGTGGTGAATTTCGGCCGAATAGCCAGTGTCGAAGCCAACCTGGGCGCTGTCGCCTTTGCAACTGTGGTGATCCTGACAATGCTTGCCGCTTTAACTTTCGATCCCCGACTGATTTGGGATAACACGGAGTCGGATGACGACCATGAGTGACCTGCCAACGGCTAAAACCCGCCCAGCCTCGAACTGGTCGGCCATATGGATCCTGCCTTTGATCGCCTTGATGATCGGTGGCTGGCTTGCGTGGCAGGCTTACCGTGATGCCGGTGTGGAAATTGAAGTCCGCTTCGAGTCGGGCGAGGGTATCGTCGCCAACAAGACCGAGGTGATCTACAAGGGCATGCCGGTTGGCAAGGTCAAAAGCCTGGTGCTCGACGCCAAGGGTGAGAACCAGGGGGTGATCGCCACCATCGAGATGAACAAGGCTGCCGAGCCTCATCTGACCAAAGGTACGCGTTTCTGGCTGGTAAAGCCGAGCGTCAGCCTGGCGGGTATTTCCGGCCTTGAAACCCTGGTGTCAGGCAACTACATCGCCGTCAGCCCGGGGGAGGGGGAGCGCACCAAGCGTTTTACCGCCTTGAAGGTGGCGCCGCCGCTGTCGGACACCGAGCCGGGCCTGCACCTTACCCTCAAGGCCGAGCGGCTAGGGTCGCTCAACCGTGACAGCCCGGTGTTCTACAAGCAGATCCAGGTTGGCCGGGTCAAAAGCTACCGCCTGTCCGAGGACCAGAGCACCGTCGAGATCAAAGTCTTCATCGAGCCGGCCTATGCCAGCCTGGTGCGCAAGCACACGCGTTTCTGGAATGCCAGCGGCGTCAGCATCGATGCCTCGCTCTCGGGCGTGAAAGTGCGTAGCGAATCGCTGTCGAGCATTGTTGCTGGTGGTATCGCCTTTGCCACGCCGGAACACCGCAAGGACAGCCCTCCCACCGACTCGAACCTGCCGTTCCGTCTGTATGAGGACTTCGATGCGGCCCAGGCCGGTATCCGGGTAAAGGTGAAACTGAGCGATTACGAGGGCCTGCAGGCGGGCCGTACACCGGTCATGTACAAGGGCATCCAGGTGGGCTCGCTCAAAGCCCTGACAATGGCAGACAACCTGGCCAGTGCATCGGCCGAGCTTACGCTGGACCCGTTGGCCGAGGATTATCTGGTCGAGGGCACGCAGTTCTGGGTGGTCAAACCATCGATATCCCTGGCGGGTATCACCGGCCTGGAAGCGCTGGTCAAGGGTAACTACATTGCCATTCGCCCTGGTGAGAAGGGGGCGCGGCCAGAGCGTGAGTTCGAAGCCCGCGCCAAGGCACCGCCGCTCGACCTCAAGGCACCAGGCCTGCACATGGTGCTGTTCGCCGACACCCTGGGTTCGCTGGAAGTCGGTAGCCCGGTCATGTACCGCCAGGTGAAGGTGGGTAGCGTGCAAAGCTACCAGTTCGCCCGCAACAGCAATCGCATCCTGATCGGTGTGCATATCGAGAAGGAATACGAAAAGCTGGTCAACGGTTCGTCGCGCTTCTGGAATGTCAGTGGCATCACCCTGACGGGCGGCCTGTCGGGCATCAAGATCAAGAGTGAATCACTGCAGACCCTGATGGCTGGTGGTATCGCGTTCGATACGCCACGGCCTGATGTGCCGCTCAAACGACACATCCCACGCTTCCGCCTGCATGACAGCCAGGAGGCGGTCAACCGCGCGGGTACGTTGATCACCATTCGTGTGGACCGTGCCGACGGCCTCAAGCCAGGCACGGCGATTCGCTTCCGCGGCCTGGATGTGGGTAGCGTCGAGAGCGTCGACCTGACCGATGACTTGCAGGCGGTGCTGCTACGGGCGCGCATTACCGAAGCGGCGGACCGTATCGCCCGCGTCGGTACGCAGTTCTGGGTGGTCAAGCCAGCCTTTGGCCTGGTGCGCACGCAGAACCTCGACACCCTGGTGGGCGGGCAGTACCTGGAAGTGCAGCCGGCTGCCAAGGACCGTGGCCCACAGCGCGATTTCATCGCCTTGGGCGACGCCCCGCAGGTGGCAGGGCCTGAAGTCGGCCTGCCGTTGACGCTGAGCGCTCCGCGCCGTGGCTCGATCAAGCCGGGCGTGCCGGTGACCTACCGTGAGGTTGCGGTGGGCAAGGTGACGGGCTTCGAGCTGGGTCAGAGCGCTGACCGTGTGTTGATCCATATCTTGATCGAACCGCGCTATGCGGCCCTGGTGCGTAGCGGTAGTCGCTTCTGGAACAGCAGCGGCTTCGGTTTCGACTGGGGTCTGGTCAAGGGGGTTACGGTGCGTACCGAGTCGGTGGAGACCATGATCGACGGCGGTATCGCCTTTGCCACGCCGGATGGCGAGCAGATGGGCAACCCGGCACGGCCGCAGCAGACGTTCGCCTTGTTCGACAAGGCCGAGGATGAATGGCTGCAGTGGGCGCCGAAGATTCAGATAGCGAAGTAGCACACTGGGCAAACACGGCCCTGCTTTTTGTAGGAGCGGCCTTGTGTCGCGATCGGGCTGCGCAGCAGCCCCTCGGTTTCAGCGTCGATGCTGATATTGCTGGGGCTGCTGCGCAGCCCGATCGCGACACAAGGCCGCTCCTACAAAAGCGGATCGGCGATGTTGCAAAGGTCGCAGCAGCGAGGCGGCGATGTGCACAAATCGCAGGCAACAAAAAACCGACCCTAGGGTCGGTTTTTCGACTAGCACGTCGCTTAGGCAGCTGCAGCTTCTTTCAGCGCCTTGATGTGGCCATTCAGACGGCCTTTGTGACGAGCAGCCTTGTTCTTGTGGATGATGCCCTTGTCGGCCATACGGTCGATTACAGGCACAGCCAGAACGTAAGCGGCTTGCGCTTTTTCGGCGTCTTTTGCGTCGATGGCCTTGACTACATTCTTGATGTAGGTGCGGACCATGGAACGCAGGCTGGCGTTGTGGCTGCGACGCTTCTCAGCCTGTTTTGCACGTTTCTTGGCGGAAGGTGTGTTGGCCACCGTCGAGCTCCTCGAAAGACTTTAGGTAAATAGCAAACAAAATAGGCCGCGAATCATGCCGATCAGTCGAACGGATGTCAAGGCCACCTGCAAGGTTCCGCCGAGCGGTGCGCCAACAAGAGGGAAATATTCCTTTCTGCTGCGCGACCTGTAAACTCGGGAATTTTTGGCTCCCCTGCGAAGGCGCGGGAGTATCGCACATTCGGACGCTGTCTGGCAGCGTCCTCTGCCCTTGGCGTGAATCTTTTCGATGAACCTGCTCAAATCCCTGGCTGCGGTAAGCTCGATCACCATGATTTCGCGGGTGCTGGGCTTTGTCCGCGACACCATCCTGGCGCGTGTTTTCGGTGCCGGCATCGCCACCGATGCCTTCTTCATCGCTTTCAAGCTGCCCAACCTGCTGCGGCGCATCTTCGCCGAGGGTGCGTTTTCCCAGGCCTTCGTGCCGATCCTGGCCGAATACAAGACCCAGCAAGGCGAGGAGGCGACCCGCACCTTCGTTGCCTATGTCAGTGGCCTGCTGACCCTGGTTCTGGCGCTGGTGACCGCCATCGGCATTCTGGCGGCACCGTGGGTGGTGTGGGCGACCGCGCCAGGTTTTGTCGACAGCGCCGAGAAATACGAATTGACCACCGCCCTGTTGCGCGTGACTTTTCCTTATATATTGCTGATCTCGCTGTCGTCCCTGGCCGGGGCGATCCTCAATACCTGGAACCGTTTCTCGGTACCGGCCTTTACCCCGACCCTGCTGAACGTGGCGATGATTGCCTTCGCCGTGCTGCTCACGCCGTATTTCGACCCGCCAATCATGGCCCTGGCCTGGGGCGTGCTGGCGGGCGGCCTGGCGCAGTTGCTGTACCAGCTGCCAGCGCTGAAGAAGATCGGCATGCTCGTGCTGCCACGCCTGAACCTGCGTGATGCCGGCGTGTGGCGGGTGCTCAAGCAGATGCTGCCGGCGATCCTCGGGGTGTCGGTGAGCCAGATCTCGCTGATCATCAACACCATCTTCGCCTCCTTCCTGGTGGCCGGTTCGGTGTCGTGGATGTATTACGCCGACCGCCTCATGGAGCTGCCTTCCGGCGTGCTGGGCGTGGCCCTGGGCACCATATTGCTACCTACGCTGGCCAAGACCTACGCCAACAAGGACCGCGAGGAATACTCGCGGATCCTCGACTGGGGCCTGCGCCTGTGCTTCCTGCTGGTGCTGCCATGCACCCTGGCCCTGGCCATCCTCGCCGAGCCATTGACCGTGGCGCTGTTCCAGTACGGCAAGTTCACCGCCGTCGACGCGGCCATGACCCAGAAGGCGCTGATCGCCTATTCCGTGGGCTTGCTGGCGATCATTCTGGTCAAGGTACTGGCACCCGGCTTCTATGCGCAGCAGAATATCCGTACACCGGTGAAGATCGCGGTATTCACCCTGGTCTGCACCCAACTGTTCAACCTGGCCCTGATCGGCCCGCTCGCGCATGCCGGCCTGGCCCTGGCGATCAGCCTGGGGGCCTGCCTGAACGCCGGCCTGCTGTTCTGGAAGCTGCGCAGCCAACAGCTGTTCCAGCCGCAGCCAGGCTGGGCGATGTTCCTGCTCAAGCTGGTGCTGGCGGTGGGGCTGATGTCGGCGGTGTTGCTGGCCGGCATGCATTACCTGCCGGCCTGGGAGCAGGGCAACATGCTCGAGCGCCTGGTGCGCCTGGGGGCTCTGGTACTGGCGGGCATCATGACCTATTTCGGCTGCCTGTACCTGTGCGGCTTCCGGCCTCGGCATTTCGCCCGCAAGGCCTTGCACTAAGGCATCGGGCGGGTCAGGCGTCGGTTTTTCGCATTCCACGCCGCCCTTGGGCGCTGCTGCCTGTCACCGGCGCCCGGGTGTGGTTATAATCGGCCACTTTATGAGCAAGAAGCGCGTTATGCAGCTGGTTCGAGGTCTTCACAACCTGCGCCCCGAGCACCGGGGCTGTGTCGCCACCATTGGCAACTTCGACGGGGTTCACCGCGGCCACCAGGCGATCCTGGCGCGCCTGCGCGAGCGCGGCCAGGCCTTGGGCCTGCCGACCTGCGTGGTGATCTTCGAACCGCAACCACGCGAGTACTTCGCCCCCGACACCGCGCCGGCCCGCCTGGCCCGCCTGCGCGACAAGATCGAGCTACTGGCGGCCGAGGGTATCGACCGGGTGCTGTGCCTGGCATTCAACCAGCGCCTGAGCAAGCTCAGTGCCGATGCCTTCGTCAAGGCCATCCTGGTCGACGGCCTGGGTGTACGCCACCTCGAAGTGGGCGATGACTTCCGCTTCGGCTGCGACCGCGCTGGCGACTTCGCCTTCCTGGTCGAGGCCGGCAAGCAGTACGGCTTCACCGTCGAGGCTGCCAACACGGTGATCCAGGACGGCCTGCGGGTCAGCAGCACCGAAGTGCGCAAGGCCCTGTCCGAAGGCAACTTCGAGCTGGCCGAGCACCTGTTGGGCCGCCCGTACCGCATCAGCGGCCGCGTGTTGCATGGCCAGAAGCTGGCCCGCCAGCTCGGCACACCTACCGCCAACATCCAGCTCAAGCGCCGCCGCGTGCCGCTGTCCGGGGTCTACCTGGCCAGCATCGAAATCGACGGCAAGGCCTGGCCGGGTGTCGGCAATATCGGCGTGCGCCCCACCGTTGCCGGTGACGGGCGCCCGCACCTGGAGATTCATCTGCTGGACTATGCCGGCGACCTTTACGGCCGGCGCCTGACGGTGGAGTTCCACCACAAGCTGCGTGAAGAGCAGCGATTCGCCTCCCTGGAGGCGCTGAAGTCGGCGATCGATGCGGATATCGCCGCCGCACGTGCACATTGGCACGCTCAACCGTTAACGAAGAGCCTGAAATGACCGACTACAAAGCCACGCTTAACCTTCCGGACACCGCCTTCCCCATGAAGGCCGGCCTGCCTCAGCGCGAACCGCAGATCCTGCAGCGCTGGGACAGCATTGGCCTGTACCAGAAGCTGCGCGAAATTGGCAAGGATCGTCCCAAGTTCGTCCTGCACGACGGCCCGCCCTATGCCAACGGCAAGATTCACATCGGTCATGCGCTGAACAAGATCCTCAAGGACATGATCGTCCGTTCCAAGACCCTGGCCGGCTTCGATGCGCCGTATGTGCCGGGCTGGGACTGCCATGGCCTGCCGATCGAGCACAAGGTCGAGGTCACCCACGGCAAGCACCTGTCCGCCGACCGCACCCGCGAGCTGTGCCGCGAGTACGCCGCCGAGCAGATTGAAGGGCAGAAGACCGAGTTCATCCGCCTGGGCGTGCTGGGTGACTGGGACAACCCGTACAAGACCATGAACTTTGCCAACGAGGCCGGCGAAATCCGCGCCCTGGCCGAGATGGTCAAGCAAGGCTTCGTGTTCAAGGGCCTTAAGCCGGTGAACTGGTGCTTCGATTGTGGTTCGGCCCTGGCCGAGGCCGAAGTCGAATACGCCGACAAGAAATCGCAGACCATCGACGTTGCCTTCCCGGTAGCCGATGAGGCCAAGCTGGCTGCCGCCTTCGGCCTGGCTTCGCTGGCCAAGCCGGCCGCCATCGTGATCTGGACCACCACCCCGTGGACCATCCCGGCCAACCAGGCGCTGAACATCCACCCGGAGTTCAAGTACGCCCTGGTCGACACCGGCGAGCGCCTGCTGGTACTGGCCGAAGAGCTGGTGGAATCGTGCCTCAAGCGCTACAGCCTGGAAGGCTCGGTCATCGCCACCGCCCAGGGTTCGGCGCTGGAACTGATCAACTTCCGCCACCCGTTCTACGACCGCCTGTCGCCAGTCTACCTGGCCGACTACGTCGAACTGGGCGCCGGTACCGGCGTGGTGCACTCCTCGCCAGCCTACGGTGAAGACGACTTCGTCACCTGCAAGCGCTACGGCATGGTCAACGACGACATCCTCACCCCGGTGCAGAGCAACGGCGTGTACGTGGACTCGCTGCCATTCTTCGGCGGCCAGTTCATCTGGAAGGCCAACCCGGCCATCGTCGAGAAGCTGAGCGAAGTCGGTGCGCTGATGCACACCGAAACCATCAGCCACAGCTACATGCACTGCTGGCGCCACAAGACCCCGCTGATCTACCGCGCCACCGCGCAGTGGTTCGTGGGTATGGACAAGCAGCCGACCACCGGCGAGCCGCTGCGTGAGCGTGCACTGAAAGCCATCGAGGACACCAAGTTCGTGCCGGCCTGGGGCCAGGCGCGCCTGCATTCGATGATCGCCAACCGCCCGGACTGGTGCATCTCGCGTCAGCGCAACTGGGGCGTGCCGATCCCGTTCTTCCTGCACAAGCAGACCGGCGAGCTGCACCCACGCACCGTCGAGCTTATGGAAGCAGTGGCCAAGCGCGTCGAACTGGAAGGCATCGAGGCCTGGTTCAAGCTGGACGCCGCTGAATTGCTGGGTGCTGAAGCCGAGCAGTACGACAAGATCACCGACACCCTGGACGTGTGGTTCGACTCGGGTACCACCCACTGGCACGTGCTGCGTGGCTCGCATGACATCGGCCACGCCACCGGCCCGCGTGCCGACCTGTACCTGGAAGGTTCCGACCAGCACCGCGGCTGGTTCCACTCGTCGTTGCTGACCGGTTGCGCCATCGACGGCCACGCGCCGTACCGCGAGCTGCTGACCCACGGCTTCACCGTGGACGAGAACGGCCGCAAGATGTCCAAGTCGCTGGGCAACACCATCGAGCCGGAGAAGGTCAACAACACCCTGGGTGCCGATATCCTGCGCCTGTGGGTTGCCGCTACCGACTATTCCGGTGAAATGGCCGTTTCCGAGCAGATCCTGCAACGCAGCGCCGACGCCTACCGCCGTATCCGCAACACTGCACGCTTCCTGCTCTCCAACCTGTCCGGCTTCGACCCGGCCCGCGACCTGCTGGCCCCGGAAGACATGCTGGCGCTGGACCGCTGGGCCGTAGACCGCACCCTGCTGCTGCAACGCGAGCTGGAGGAGCACTACAGCGAGTACCGTTTCTGGAACGTCTACTCCAAGGTGCATAACTTCTGCGTGCAGGAGCTGGGCGGCTTCTACCTCGACATCATCAAGGACCGCCAGTACACCACCGGCGCCAACAGTGTCGCCCGCCGTTCCTGCCAGACCGCGCTGTACCACATCAGCGAGGCGCTGGTGCGCTGGATCGCGCCGATCCTGGCGTTCACCGCCGACGAAATCTGGCAGTACCTGCCAGGCGAGCGCAACGAGTCGGTAATGCTCAACGGCTGGTACCAAGGCCTGAGCGAACTGCCGGAAGGCACCGAACTGGACCGCGCCTACTGGGACCGCGTGATGGCCGTCAAGGCATCGGTCAACAAGGAGCTGGAAAACCAGCGTACCGCCAAGGTCATCGGCGGCAACCTGCAGGCTGAAGTAACCCTGTACGCCGACGAAGGCCTGAGCGCCGACCTGGGCAAGCTGGGCGACGAACTGCGCTTCGTGCTGATCACCTCGGCTGCCAGCGTGGTGCCGTTCGCGCAGGCGCCGGCCGCAGCCGTGGCCACCGAAGTCGAAGGCCTCAAGCTGCAAGTGGTCAAGTCCGGCCACGCCAAGTGCGGCCGTTGCTGGCACTTCCGCGCCGACGTCGGCAGCCACCCGGAGCACCCGGAAATCTGCGGCCGTTGCGTCGACAACCTGAGCGGTTCCGGCGAGGTGCGCCACTATGCCTAACCCTGCAGCGGGGCGCTTCGGGCGCCTTGCATGGCTTTGGCTGAGCCTGGTGGTACTGGTCCTCGACCAGGCCACCAAGCTGTATTTCAACAATGCCCTGACCATGTACCAGCAGGTTGTCGTCATCCCTGACTACTTCAGCTGGACCCTGGCCTACAACACCGGCGCGGCTTTCAGCTTCCTGGCGGAAAGCTCCGGCTGGCAGCGCTGGCTGTTCGCCCTGATCGCCGTGGTGGTCAGTGCCGTGCTGGTGGTGTGGCTCAAGCGCCTGGGGCGCAACGAGACCTGGCTGGCCGTGGCGCTGGCGCTGGTGCTGGGGGGCGCGATCGGCAACCTGTACGACCGCGTCGTGCTCGGCCATGTGGTCGACTTCATCCTGGTGCACTGGCAGAACCGCCATTACTTCCCGGCCTTCAACCTGGCCGACAGCGCCATTACCGTTGGTGCGGTGATGCTGGCGCTGGATATGTTCAAGAGCAAGAAGTCCGAGGATCCGGTCCATGACTGACACCCGTATCGGCCAGAACACCGAAGTCACCCTGCACTTCGCGCTGCACCTGGAAAACGGCGACACCGTCGACAGCACGTTCGACAAGGCCCCGGCCACCTTCAAGGTTGGCGATGGCAACCTGCTGCCAGGTTTCGAGAACGCGCTGTTCGGCTTCAAGGGCGGTGACAAGCGTACCGTCGTGGTGGCCCCGGAGAACGCCTTCGGCCAGCCCAACCCGCAGAACGTGCAAGTCATGCCGCGGTCCCAGTTCGAGGGCATGGAGTTGTCCGAAGGGCTGTTGATCATCTTCAACGACGCCGCCAACACCGAGCTGCCGGGTGTGGTCAAAGCGTTCGATGACGACCAGGTGACCATCGACTTCAATCACCCATTGGCTGGCAAGACCCTGACCTTCGAGGTGGAGATCCTCGAGGTGAAGGCCCTGTAAGCCTGGAGCCGAGCATGCAAATCAAACTCGCCAACCCTCGCGGCTTCTGCGCGGGGGTCGACCGGGCGATCGAGATCGTCAACCGCGCGCTGGAAGTCTTCGGCCCGCCGATCTATGTGCGTCACGAAGTGGTGCACAACAAGTTCGTGGTGGAAGACCTGCGCAACCGCGGCGCCATCTTCGTCGAAGAGCTGGACCAGGTACCGGACGATGTCATCGTCATCTTCAGTGCCCACGGGGTTTCCCAGGCCGTGCGCCAGGAAGCCGCTGGCCGTGGCCTGAAAGTGTTCGATGCCACCTGCCCGCTGGTGACCAAGGTGCACATCGAAGTGGCCAAGTACAGCCGCGACGGCCGTGAGTGCATCCTCATCGGCCACGAAGGGCACCCGGAAGTCGAAGGCACCATGGGCCAGTACGACGCCAGCAACGGTGGCGCCATCTACCTCGTCGAAGACGAGGAGGATGTTGCCAACCTGCAGGTGAAGGACCCGGACCACCTGGCGTTCGTCACCCAGACCACGCTGTCGATGGACGACACCAGCCGCGTCATCGACGCCCTGCGTGCGCGCTTCCCGAACATTGGCGGCCCGCGCAAGGACGACATCTGCTACGCCACCCAGAACCGCCAGGACGCGGTCAAGCAACTGGCGGACGAGTGCGACGTGGTACTGGTGGTCGGCAGCCCGAACAGCTCCAACTCCAACCGCCTGCGCGAGCTGGCCGAGCGCATGGGCACCCCGGCCTACCTGATCGACGGTGCCGAGGACCTGCAGCGTGGCTGGTTCGAGCAGACGGCGCGAGTCGGCATCACCGCCGGTGCTTCGGCCCCCGAAGTACTGGTGCGTGGTGTGATCGAGCAGCTCAAGGCCTGGGGCGCCAGCGGTGCTGAAGAGCTGGATGGGCGGGAAGAGAACATCACCTTCTCCATGCCCAAGGAGCTGCGGGTTCGGTCGCTGATCTGACCGCAGTTTGCGCGATCCCCTGTAGGAGCGGCCTTGTGTCGCGAACGGGCTGCAAAGCAGCCCCAGGATTTCAGCGTTAGCGCTGATATTGCCGGGGCCGCTTTGCGGCCCGTTCGCGACACAAGGCCGCTCCTACATTGACCGCGCTGATCTGCTAGTGGTGTCTTTGCATCGGGATTTTTTTGGCTCTCCCATATCTACCCTGACCCTGCCAGTCGATGCCATCACTACTTGATACTGGCTAGTTGCGGTCAAGCGCTCGCAAATCTCCATCGTTGAACCTAACCAATTACTGGTTGCCCCAAGCGGAACCCCTTGCGCACTGAATTTCAGCTGCTCACCGCGATTGCTCGTGATCTTCAGTGGCCGTGAAAGACGCTGCTCACGCAGCACCTGATGGTTATGCTCCAGCATCACCCGCCAACCATTCCCCCAATTACCGTCCAACGCCTGCACCAGCACCGGCTGGCTTTGCAACATGGCATGGCTGCGCGCACTGCGCAGCGCCTGCGCCAGGTCTCGCGCAGCTGCCGCCCTGTGTAGGTCGTCGCTCAATCTGGCGTAGGCCGGCATGCCGAGCTGTGTCAGCAATACGGCCACCGCCAGGGCCGACAACATTTGTATCAGTGTTACACCTCGTTGCTTCACCGTGCATTCCTCCCTGGAAGTGCTTGGCTGTAGCTTCACGGTCGTTGGACCGGCGGTCCAGTCGCCCGGGTTCAATGCATTTGCAGGAAAAGTCGCAGGAGGTGCAGGGATGCACGCAAGACAACAGGGCATGACGCTTCTGGAAGTGTTGTTGGCGGTGGGTGTGGTGGCCGTGGGTATGTTCGCAGCGGCAGGCCTGCAACTGCAGGCATTGCAGGCAGCGGAGGACGCGCGCCGCGATGGGCAGGCGGCAATGGCGGCGCACAGTGAGCATGAAAGGGGGCGGCCATGAGCCACGCCCAGCGTGGTTTCGGCTTGCTTGAGCTGATGCTGGCGCTGACCATCGGGTTGCTGCTGTTGGCGGCGGCCAGCCAGCTATTCGCCTCGGCACACCATACCTGGCGGCTGCAAAGCACGGCAGTACGCATGCAGGATGAGGCTCGCCTGGCATTGCTGCGAATGGCCCAGGATATCCGCATGACCGGGATGTTCGGCTGCTTGCGACTGCAGCCAAAGCACTTCGGCAGTACGAGCGCAGAGCACGCATTCGCCCGGCCGATGGAAGTCGAAGCATCCACCCTTAGCCTGGTCGTGGCGGAGTTACCTGGGCAAGCCGGGGCCCCGCAGTGGTTCCTGCACACGGACTGTACTAGCAAAGTGTCTGTGGACGATGAGTTGAAGGAGGGCTACCCACAGGTTCACCCCATCAGCAAATATGTCTACCAACTCGAGGGCAATACGCTGAGATTCAAACGCAAAAACAGCACATTCCAGCCGCTGGTTGAAAATGTGCGGTCAATGCGTTTGCAACGTGTGCAAATGGCACAGGGGGAGCGGGTGGACATTGCCCTGACGCTTTACGAACCCACGCTCGAACTTGAACAGCACCATGAACTGAGCGTCGCAGTCCGCAACCCGGTGCCGGCTTCATGAGTCGTCAGCGTGGCATAGTCCTGTTATTGGCCCTGGTCTTGAGCATGCTGCTGGGGCTGCTTGCGGCGTCGGCCCTGCGTGATGCGCTGGCGCAAACGCGAATGACCGGCTATCTGAGCGAAGGCCTGCTGGCGCTGGAGCAGGCCGAGGCCACGCTGCTGGCAGGGGCAGGCGAGCTCGAGCGGGATCCCCCCGACCCTTGCGAGGCGTGCCCGCCACCCGCTCGACCGCATGACCTGAGCGGGCAGTGGCAGCGCACGCCAACCGGCTATTTCCATTTGCAGAATCTGGGTACCAGCGAACACGCGGCGCATATGCCGGAAGGGCAGCAGGTCACCCTGTACCGCGTCACCGCCGTCAGCCTGCAAACCCAGTCACGGCATGTGCTGGAAGCGGTCTACGCCGTGGCTGGCGACATAACCCGGCGCATCACCTGGCGGCAAAGATTGCGAGGAGACTGACATGCAGCAAGGCTTGAGCCTGATCGAGTTGTTGATTGTGCTGGCCGTGACCGGCATTCTGGCAGCCATTGCCTACCCCAGTTACAGCGACCAGCTACGGCGAGCCGCGCGCAGCGAAGTGGTTGGCGTGCTGCATGATGCCGCCCTGCGCCTGGAGCGCCACCGCGTACGCACTGGCCAATACGCCGAGGGCGACCCGGCCTTGCCCGACGGTACCCGCTATTACAGCCTGCAGGCCCAGCGCGACAGCGACACCTTCACGCTGCGCGCCCGGCGGCTGCCGAGCGGGCTGATGGCGCAGGACCGCTGTGGCGATTTCCAGCTCGACCAGGCCGGCGTGCAGCGCAATCCGGGTGCCGTCGAAGACAGCGTGCACTGCTGGGGAAGCTGAAGGTTGAATGATGCCCGGTGCATCGCGGATTTACTTCAGGTGTTGGATCGACAGATGAGCAAGCAAGTAGTGGTGGTCGGTGGCGGGGTGATCGGCCTGCTGACGGCATTCAACCTGGCGGCGAAGGTCGGGCAGGTGGTGGTATGTGACCAGGGTGAGGTCGGCCGTGAGTCGTCCTGGGCCGGCGGTGGCATCGTCTCGCCGCTGTACCCGTGGCGCTACAGCCCGGCCGTGACCGCCTTGGCACACTGGTCGCAAGACTTTTATCCACAGCTGGGCGAGCGTTTGTTCGCCAGCACCGGCGTCGACCCCGAAGTGCACACTACCGGCCTGTACTGGCTCGACCTGGACGACGAGGCCGAAGCGCTGGCCTGGGCCGAGCGTGAGCAGCGGCCGCTGAGTGCCGTGGATATCTCGGCGGCCTATGACGCGGTGCCGGTGCTGGGCCCGGGCTTCAAGCGTGCCATCTACATGGCCGGCGTGGCCAACGTGCGCAACCCTCGTCTGGTGAAGTCGCTCAAGGCGGCGTTGCTGGCGTTGCCCAACGTGACCTTGCGTGAGCACTGCCAGATTACCGGCTTCGCCGAGCAAGGCGGTCGCGTGACCGGTGTAAAGACGGCAGAAGGCGTGCTGGCGGCGGATGAGGTGGTGCTCAGTGCCGGCGCCTGGAGTGGCGACCTGCTGCGTACGCTCGGCCTGGAATTGCCGGTGGAGCCGGTGAAGGGCCAGATGATTTTGTTCAAATGTGCCGAAGACTTCCTGCCGAGCATGGTGTTGGCCAAGGGGCGCTATGCGATCCCTCGGCGCGACGGGCATATTCTGGTGGGTAGCACGCTGGAGCATGCCGGGTACGACAAGACACCGACCGAGGAGGCGTTGGAGAGCCTGAAGGCCTCGGCGGTGGAGTTGCTGCCTGAGCTAGAGGGGGCCACGGTGGTGGCGCATTGGGCCGGGCTGCGGCCGGGGTCGCCGGAAGGTATTCCGTACATCGGGCCGGTGCCGGGGCATGCGGGGCTGTGGTTGAACTGCGGGCATTACCGCAACGGGCTGGTGCTGGCGCCGGCTTCGTGCCAGCTGTTTACCGACCTGTTGACCGGGGCAGAGCCGATCATTGACCCGGCGCCGTATGCGCCAGCCGGGCGGTTGAACTGATATTGCCGGGGCCGCGTTGCGGCCCTTTCGCGACACAAGGCCGCTCCTACAGGGGCCTCGTACTCCCTGTAGGAGCGGCCTTGTGTCGCGAAAGGGCTGCAAAGCAGCCCCAGTTTCTAGCGGGATTGCCCCGGCCCTTGCTGCAGGTGCGCCTGGCTGCAATACCACTCATTGCCCTGCTGCAGCGCCCGGTCATTGGGCAGGTGCACGCCGCAATGGGCGCAGCGCACCATCTTCAGCGGCGCATCCAGCTTGGCCTCGGGGTGCGACTGTTGGCTGGCTTTGAACTTGCGCCACAGCCAGAACGCGGCGGCGATCAGGGCGATCCAGAAAAGTAGGCGAACCATGGTGTCCAGCTTGTCGGTTGAAGAAGCCGACAGTCTAGGACGCGGCCAATAAAAAAGGGAGGCCCAAGGCCTCCCTTTCATGTACCGCTGCGTATCAGTCGAACAGACCAAAGGTCATGTAGCTGAACCAGGAGCGGTCTTTCTCGGCTTCCTTCGGCCCTTCCGGCACGATCGGGTCACCGTTCTCGTCAGTTGGCAGCAACTCACGTGGCATCTCGTCACGTGCGTCCTGGAACTGCTTGACCACGTCCTGGTTGGCGCGGGTTTCACCCGGCGGCAGCGGGGTTTCGGTTTCGATCAGGCCCAGGGTCGCCTTGGACAGCCAGCCGCGGCCGTCAGACTCGGTCTGCTTTGGCTGGAACTCGCCATCTGCCAGGCTCGGGTGGTCCGGGTAGTTGAGCTTGAGGGTTTCCAGGCTGGTGGCGGCCAGTTCGTCCAGGTGCATCTTCTGGTACGCCTCGACCATCACCGCCAGGCCGTCGCCGACCGATGGGGTTTCCTGGAAGTTCTCCACCACGTAGCGGCCACGGTTGGCGGCGGCTACATAGGCCTGGCGGCTCAGGTAGTAGTCGGCCACGTGGATTTCGTACGAGGCCAGCAGGTTGCGCAGGTAGATCATGCGCTGCTTGGCGTCGGGCGCGTAGCGGCTGTTGGGGAAGCGGCTGGTCAGCTGGGCGAACTCGTTGTACGAGTCGCGGGCAGCGCCCGGGTCACGCTTGGTCATGTCCAGCGGCAGGAAGCGCGCCACCAGGCCACGGTCCTGGTCGAACGAGGTCAAGCCCTTGAGGTAGTAGGCGTAGTCGACGTTCGGGTGCTGCGGGTGCAGGCGGATGAAGCGCTCGGCAGCCGACTTGGCAGCCTCGGGCTCGGAGTTCTTGTAGTTGGCGTAGATCAGCTCGAGCTGCGCCTGGTCGGCATAGCGGCCGAACGGGTAGCGCGACTCCAGGGCCTTGAGCTTGTTCACGGCGCTGGTGTAGCTGGAGTTGTCCAGGTCAGCTTGCGCCTGCTGATACAGCTCGGCCTCGCTGAGGTTCTCGTCAATCACTTCTTTATTGGAGGAACAGGCCGCGGTGAGCCCGAGGATGGCGATCAGCAGCAGGTGTTTCACTTGCATGGCGGCTTGCGTCCCTTTGACGGCCGCTGTCTTGGGCGGTGCCGTCCTGTTATGATGAGCGCCCCGGCCAACCCCGGGACAAAAGAAGTCGTATTTAACCACAAGCTCGCAGCCGAAACCAAAGGCTGTGCGCCCGCCGAATCGAGCATGTCCGAGATCATTCAACTTAGCGCAGAGGTCCCGTCCGAACTGGGCGGTCAACGCCTCGACCAGGTCGCCGCCCAATTGTTCGCCGAGTACTCGCGTTCCCGGCTGACTTCGTGGATCAAAGAAGGCCGCCTGACGGTCGATGGTGCCGTGGTGCGCCCTCGAGACCTCGTCTATGGTGGCTCGCAACTTGTCCTGGAGGCCGAGCAAGAGGCCCAGGGCGAGTGGGTCGCCGAAGATATCGAGCTGGATATCGTCTACGAAGACGACCATATCATGGTGATCAACAAGCCTGCCGGGCTGGTTGTGCACCCGGCCGCCGGGCATGCCAGCGGGACTTTGCTCAATGCACTGCTGCACCACGTGCCTGACATCGTCAACGTACCGCGCGCCGGTATCGTCCACCGCCTGGACAAGGACACCACCGGCCTGATGGTGGTGGCCAAGACCTTGCAGGCGCAGACCCGGCTGGTCGAGCAGATGCAGGCGCGCAAAGTCAGCCGCATCTACGAGTGCATCGTGATTGGCGTGGTCACTGCCGGCGGCAAGATCGATGCCCCGATCGGCCGCCACGGCGGCATGCGCCAGCGCATGGCGGTCACCGACGGCGGCAAGCCGGCGGTCAGCCACTACCGTGTGCTCAAGCGCTTCCGCTCGCACACCCACGTGCGGGTCAAGCTGGAAACCGGCCGTACCCACCAGATTCGCGTGCACATGGCTCACGTTGGCTTCCCGTTGGTCGGCGACCAGACCTACGGCGGGCGCTTCCGCATTCCGCCAGCAGCCAGCCCGACCATGGTCGAGGCGGTGAAAACCTTCCCGCGCCAGGCACTGCATGCGCGCTTCCTGGCATTGGCCCACCCGATCACCGGTGAAGTCATGAAATGGGAATCGCCGCTGCCGGATGACTTCGTCTGGTTGCTGTCGCTGCTGAACCAGGACCGCGAGAGCTTTGTCGGATGAGTGGCCTGACGCAGTCGCTGCTGTTCCCCGACTGGCCAGCCCCGGCCTCGGTGCGCGCCTGTGTCACCACCCGCCTGGGCGGCATCAGCCTGCCGCCCTATGAAACCTTCAACCTTGGCGACCATGTAGGGGACGACCCTGCCGCGGTGGCCGAGAACCGTCGTCGCCTGAGCGACGAATTCGCCATCCAGCCGGCCTGGCTCAAGCAGGTGCATGGGCTGGTGGTGGCGGATGCCGACCCGGCCGTGGTGGCCGAGGCCGACGCCAGCTGGACCGACCAACCTGGCATTGCCTGTACCGTGATGACTGCCGATTGCCTGCCTGCGCTGTTCTGCGACCGGGCCGGTACCCGCGTGGCCGCGGCGCATGCTGGCTGGCGCGGGCTTGCCGGTGGTGTGCTGGAGGCCACCTTGGATCGCCTGGCACTGCCGCCCGAAGAGGTGCTGGTGTGGTTGGGGCCGGCGATTGGCCCGCAGGCGTTCGAAGTGGGGCTGGAGGTGCGGGATGCCTTTACGGCTGTGCACCCGGAAGCGGCCAGGGCCTTTGTCGATGGTGCCCGGCCGGGCAAGTTGATGGCCGACATCTATGAGCTGGCGCGTATTCGTTTGGCGGCGCGTGGGGTGACTGCTGTTTACGGCGGTGGCTTGTGCACGGTCAGCGATGAGCGGTTCTTCTCCTATCGCCGTACCCCTCAGGGTGGGCGCTTTGCTTCCCTGGTGTGGCTGGAGCCGCGCTAGCCTGCACTGGCCTCTTCGCGGGCACGCCCGCTCCCACAGGTACACCACAGGTTTAAAAGGTTGCGGACTCCTTGTGGGAGCGGGCATGCCCGCGAATGGCCCAGCACTAATCCAACAGGTTGACCCCGGTCAACCCCGCTACGCTTGAATCTTCCAGAATCAGCCTTATCTATAAGGTCATCTCAGGCAGGTTTCTTCATAAACAGGCGCTGTCCATCGCTCCGACCTGCCCTTTAAAGGAAGGTACCCCATGCGAATAGACCGTTTGACCAGCAAGCTGCAGCTTGCAATATCCGATGCCCAATCCCTGGCCGTTGGCATGGACCACCCTGCCATCGAGCCCGTGCACCTGTTGCAGGCACTGCTCGAGCAGCAGGGCGGTTCGATCAAGCCGCTGCTGATGCAGGTAGGCTTCGACATCAACAGCCTGCGCCAGGCGCTGGTGAAAGAACTCGACCAGCTGCCGAAAATCCAGAACCCCACCGGCGACGTGAACATGTCGCAGGACCTGGCGCGCCTGCTCAACCAGGCCGACCGCCTGGCCCAGCAGAAGGGTGACCAGTTCATTTCCAGCGAGCTGGTGCTGCTGGCCGCCATGGACGAAAACAGCAAGCTCGGCAAGCTGTTGTTGAGCCAGGGCGTGACCAAGAAGGCCCTGGAAAATGCCATCAACAACCTGCGCGGCGGCGCGGCCGTAAACGACGCCAACGCCGAGGAATCGCGCCAGGCGCTGGACAAGTACACTGTCGACCTGACCAAGCGTGCCGAAGAAGGCAAGCTGGACCCGGTGATCGGTCGTGACGACGAAATTCGCCGTACCGTGCAGGTGCTGCAACGCCGTACCAAGAACAACCCGGTGCTGATCGGTGAGCCTGGCGTAGGCAAGACCGCCATCGCCGAAGGCCTGGCCCAGCGCATCATCAATGGTGAAGTGCCCGACGGCCTCAAGGGCAAGCGCCTGCTGGCGCTGGACATGGGCGCGCTGATTGCCGGTGCCAAGTACCGCGGCGAGTTCGAAGAGCGCCTCAAAGGCCTGCTGAACGAGCTGTCCAAGCAGGAAGGCCAGATCATCCTGTTCATCGACGAGCTGCATACCATGGTCGGCGCCGGCAAAGGCGAGGGCGCCATGGATGCCGGCAACATGCTCAAGCCGGCCCTGGCCCGTGGCGAGCTGCACTGCGTTGGCGCCACCACGCTGAACGAGTACCGCCAGTTCATCGAGAAGGACGCGGCCCTGGAGCGCCGCTTCCAGAAGGTGCTGGTCGAGGAGCCGAGCGAGGAAGACACCATCGCCATCCTGCGTGGCCTGAAGGAGCGCTATGAAGTGCACCACAAGGTGGCCATCACCGACGGCGCCATCATTGCTGCGGCCAAGCTCAGCCACCGCTACATCACCGACCGCCAGCTGCCGGACAAGGCCATCGACCTGATCGACGAAGCGGCCAGCCGCATCCGCATGGAGATCGACTCCAAGCCGGAAGTGCTCGACCGCCTCGACCGTCGCCTGATCCAGCTGAAGGTGGAATCGCAGGCGCTGAAGAAGGAAGAAGACGAAGCGGCGAAAAAACGCCTGGAGAAGCTGACCGAGGAGATCGACCGGCTGGAGCGTGAGTACGCCGACCTGGAAGAAATCTGGGCCTCCGAGAAGGCCGAGGTGCAGGGCTCGGCGCAGATCCAGCAAAAGATCGAGCAGGCCCGCCAGGAGCTGGAGACCGCCCGTCGCAAAGGCGACCTGAGCCGCATGGCCGAGCTGCAGTACGGGGTGATCCCGGACCTGGAGCGCAGCCTGCAGATGGTCGACCAGCACGGCAAGACCGAAAACCAGTTGCTGCGCAACAAGGTCACCGAGGAAGAAATTGCCGAAGTGGTGTCGAAGTGGACCGGTATCCCGGTGGCCAAGATGCTCGAAGGCGAGCGTGAAAAGCTGCTGAAGATGGAAGAGCTGCTGCACCAGCGCGTGATCGGCCAGGGCGAAGCGGTAACCGCGGTGGCCAACGCCGTGCGCCGTTCGCGTGCCGGGCTGTCCGACCCGAACCGGCCGAGTGGCTCGTTCCTGTTCCTTGGCCCGACCGGGGTGGGCAAGACCGAGCTGTGCAAGGCGCTGGCCGAGTTCCTGTTCGACACCGAAGAGGCGATGGTGCGCATCGACATGTCCGAGTTCATGGAGAAGCATTCCGTGGCTCGCCTGATCGGTGCCCCACCAGGCTATGTAGGGTATGAAGAGGGCGGTTACCTGACCGAGGCGGTACGGCGCAAGCCATACTCGGTGGTGCTGCTGGACGAGGTGGAGAAGGCCCACCCGGATGTGTTCAACGTGCTGCTGCAGGTGCTGGAAGACGGCCGCCTGACCGACAGCCACGGGCGCACCGTGGACTTCCGCAACACCGTCATCGTGATGACCTCCAACCTGGGCTCGGCGCAGATCCAGGAACTGGTGGGTGACCGCGAGGCACAGCGTGCGGCGGTGATGGATGCGGTGGGTTCGCACTTCCGTCCGGAGTTCATCAACCGTATCGACGAAGTGGTGGTGTTCGAGCCACTGGGCCGCGAGCAGATTGCCGGCATTACCGAAATCCAGCTGGGCCGCCTGCGCAGCCGCCTGCTGGAGCGCGAACTGTCGCTGAGCTTGAGCCCGGAGGCGTTGGACAAGCTGATTGCTGTGGGTTACGACCCGGTGTATGGCGCACGGCCGCTGAAGCGGGCCATCCAGCGCTGGATCGAAAACCCGTTGGCGCAGTTGATCCTGGCAGGCAAGTTCATGCCGGGGACGGCGATTACCGCCAAGGTGGAAGGCGACGAAATCGTCTTCGGCTGATCTGTTTCACCATGAGCCCCGCATCTGCGGGGCTTTTTTTTGCCTGTGCTGTACCTGTGGGAGCGGGCAGGCCCGCGAAGAGGCCCTCACAGCCCCAGCAAATCCGGGCCTTTCCGGCTTCCCGGATAACTAGCTGAAATTTTTGAAATTTTTGCTTGCATCTAAAAACGAGTGCCCCTAATATACGCCGCGTTGTCAGGCACTAAGCGAATCACCAGCAACATCGGTGACCGCAAAACAACTTACAAATCAGTAAGTTGAATGAAAAAAAGTGGTTGACAAGCAAAACGAAGAATGTAGAATAGCCGGCCTCAGCAGCGACAACGCGAAAGCGGGTAGCCAAAGAGACCGAAGCTAACACAAGCTTCGAAGCTGTAAAGATGTACCGAAGTTCAGTTCCGCGATAGCTCAGTCGGTAGAGCAAATGACTGTTAATCATTGGGTCCCTGGTTCGAGTCCAGGTCGCGGAGCCAATCTCGGGGTGTAGCGCAGTCCGGTAGCGCGCCTGCTTTGGGAGCAGGATGTCAGGAGTTCGAATCCCCTCACCCCGACCATTTTCCGGGTCGTTAGCTCAGTTGGTAGAGCAGTTGGCTTTTAACCAATTGGTCGTAGGTTCGAATCCTACACGACCCACCATGTAAAAAGGGCATCTCAAGCGAGATGCCCTTTTTCTTTAAGTATCACGGGGTGTAGCGCAGTCCGGTAGCGCGCCTGCTTTGGGAGCAGGATGTCAGGAGTTCGAATCCCCTCACCCCGACCATTTCCGGGTCGTTAGCTCAGTTGGTAGAGCAGTTGGCTTTTAACCAATTGGTCGTAGGTTCGAATCCTACACGACCCACCATGAAAAAAGGGCATCTCGCATGAGATGCCCTTTTTTTTGCCAGAATTTTGGGCCTGCGTTGCAGGCCATCGCGACACAAGGCCGCTCCTACAGCAAGCAGATATTGCGCGGTCTTTTGTAGGAGCGGCCTTGTGTCGCGAAAGGGGCGCAAAGCGCCCCCAGCAATCTTCAGTGTCAGTGCAACTTCAACCTAGGCTCGGTACCCCGGCCAATCTTGCTACCCAGCATCATCAACGCCGTACGGAAGAACCCGTACAACGCCATCTGGTGCATCCGGTACAGCGACACGTAGAACATCCGCGCCAGCCAGCCCTCCAGCTTCACGCTGCCCATCAGGTTACCCATCAGGTTGCCCACCGCCGAGAAGCGCGACAGCGACACCAGCGAACCGTAGTCTTTGTACTCATAGGTCGGCAGCGCCTTGTTCTCCAGCCGCGCCTTCAAACTCTGCGCCAGCATCGAAGCCTGCTGGTGCGCCGCCTGGGCACGTGGCGGCACGTTGCGGTCGCTACCCGGTTGCGGGCAGGCGGCGCAGTCACCGAAGGCAAAGATATTGTCGTCGCGCGTGGTCTGCAGGGTAGGGCGCACCACCAACTGGTTGATGCGGTTGGTTTCCAGGCCATCGATGTCCTTGAGGAAACCCGGCGCACGGATACCGGCCGCCCACACCTTCAGGCTGGCCTGGATCACTTCACCGTCCTTGGTTTTCAGGCCATCCTCGGTCACTTCACTGACGGCAGCGTTGGTCATCACCTTCACCCCGAGCTTTTCCAGGGTCTTGTGCACCGGCACGCTGATGCGTTCTGGCAGTGCCGGCAACACGCGCGGGCCCGCCTCGATAATGGTGATGTGCATGTCCTTGGGCTGGATGCGGTCCAGGCCATAGGCCGCCAGTTCGTGTGCCGCGTGATGCAGCTCGGCGGCCAGTTCCACACCGGTGGCACCGGCGCCGACGATGGCCACGCTGATCTTCTCGCTCGCCACATCACCGGCATGGGCACGCAGGTAGTGGTTAAGCAACTGCTGGTGGAAACGCTCGGCCTGCTTGCGGGTGTCGAGGAACAGGCAGTGCTGCGCCGCGCCCAGGGTGCCGAAGTCGTTGGTGTTGGAACCCACGGCAATGACCAGGGTGTCGTAGCCCAGGGTGCGCGCAGGCAGCAGCTCGCGGCCCTCTTCGTCGAGGGTGGCGGCCAGTTGAATCTGTTTGCCTTCACGGTCCAGGCCGCTCATGCGCCCCAGCTGGAAGTTGAAGTGGTTCCACTTGGCCTGGGCCACGTAGTTCAGTTCATCTTCCGAGGAGTTCAGCGAGCCGGCGGCCACTTCGTGCAGCAGGGGCTTCCAGATGTGCGTGAGGTTGGCGTCGACCAGGGTGATCTCGGCCTGCTTGCGCTTGCCCAGGCTTTTACCCAGGCGGGTCGCCAGTTCCAGGCCGCCGGCGCCGCCGCCGACAATCACGATGCGATGAGTCATGGGGATATCTCATAAGGTTTACGGAATTCGTGGCCCCGGGGGCCGGCCGCAAACTGCACGAGGGGAGGGCGAGCGCGAAGCAGCTCATAGCACCAGTCCACTGAGCAGGCGGCTGATGAGACCCAACCCGATGGTCACGGCCACCACCAGCACAAGGAGCAGCCACGGCCGGAAGGGCCTGCGCTCGACTTGGTGCTGGGGGGCTCGCAGATACTCATCGACACGACGCTGATCTTCCGGATTCAGGCGGCTGGTCATGGTAGGGCCTCGTCAGGTAGACGTTTGTGACTGCGTAAACGCTACAGCGTTCACGCAAGCGCTTGAAACAAATGATAATGCTTTCTATCTCTGGCGCCGAGTGTACGCCATCGCAAACATTCGCTGCACTGGATCAAAGACTGATGCCCACGTCGAAGACAATGCTGCGGCCCAGGTTGCCGCGCAGGAAGTCGGGCGCGTCGGGGTGGGCGAACAGCACCCGGGCAAAGGTCGGCCCGACCAGCGACAGCGAGCGCCAGCCCTGGCGCAGGTATTCGGTGGGCGGCGGGAAGTGAGTGTTGAGGTCGAGCACTTCGCGCTTGAGGCTGGCGAAGGCAATGATGTCCAGCTCGTTCAGCTCCAGCCCGCGTTCCCGGTAGTTGTGCGCCTTCTTGCGCAACGTCGGCGCCAGCCGCCCCAGCAGCTCGGTGGCACTGATGCGCCGCGGGCGCGCCTCGCGGCGTACAAGCTGCGCCAGGGAGAACGCACTACGGCGGCGCTGCAGTTCTTCGCGCCATTCATCGTTGAGCCGGCGGCCCTCGTCGAGCACGAAAAACACCTCGAACGCCGCGTCGCGGAACAGTACGTCTGGCGGTTCTTGCCCGGCCGGGGTGAAGTCCTCGCTGCGGTAGGGGATGTTCAGCCCCTGCAACAGGCGTTGGCACACCCAACGCTCCCGCTCCCACTTGCGGGCGTTGGAGAGAAAGGCATTGGCTTGTTCCGCCTGGATGGTAAGCAGGCGCAGGTAGTCTGAGTCATCCATGCAGACAAGCTTAGCCGCTAATCGATGACGATAAGATGCTGTTTGTGCGCAGGAATCAGCCCGGTACCGGCGCACTGTTGCGCTACCCCTGCCAGATGAAACCGAGAATGGGTGTAGACTCGGCTTTATCCACATGGCTACAAGGGGCATTCGTCAGGTGATCAGCGCGCAGGTGTTGTCCGGCACCACCCTTACGCTTGGCTGGCTGGGATATGTGCCGTTGCTGATCTGGGCGGTCAGCCAGGTGCGCTGGGTTGAGCTGTTCACTGATCGGCGCCGCCAGCATCTGCTGTTTGGCACGGTGTTCTGCCTGTTTGCCTTGTGGTTGGTGCGACGCGATTTCGATACCGGGGTGTCGTACCACTTCATTGGCATGACGGCGGTCACGCTGTTGCTGGATTGGCCACTGGCGGTGCTGGGCGGGTTCATGGCCCAGCTCGGCTTGCTGGTGCTGGGGCGCCAAGACCTGGCGGCGCTGGGGGTGAATGGCTTGTTGCTGGTTGGCCTGCCGGTGCTGATAGCCGAGGCGTGCGCGATAGGGGTCGAGCGCGCCCAGCCGCGGAACCTGTTTGTGTATATCTTCTGTTCAGGGTTCTTCCCGGCGGCATTGACCGTGCTGGCCTGCCTGTCGGCTGCGTTGGGGCTGTTGTGGCTGGACGGGCGCTTCGCCATGCCGGAGTGGCTCAGCGATTTTGTCGGCTACCTGTGGCTGATGATGTTCCCCGAAGCGTTCATCAACGGCACGGTGATCAGCGCGCTGGTGGTGTTTTGCCCGGAGTGGCTGGAAACCTTCAACCGCACGCGGTATCTGCAGGCGCCGTGGAAGGAGGATGATCGATAAGTAACCAGGCCTCCGCAGCAGCGCGATCCTTGCTTGTAGGAGCGGCCTTGTGTCGCGAAAGGGCTGCGAAGCAGCCCCGGCGATCTTTGAGTTAACGCTGAAATCGGGGGCCGCTTTGCGGCCCATCGCGACACAAGGCCGCTCCTACAGGTATCGCGCCAGTCTTGAAGCTTGTGGGGTTGCATGTGGGAGCGGGCATGCCCGCGAAGAGGCCCGCACAGCCACTTGGCTATCGGATCAATGCCGCGGCTCCAGGTCCCCCGAGTACAGCTCGTCCTCGGACTCTTCCGCCCCCGGAATCTTGTGCTCCTCCGCCGCCCAGGCGCCCAGGTCGATCAGCTTGCAACGGTCCGAACAGAACGGCCGGAACGGGCTTTTCTCGTTCCATTCCACAGGTGCGCCACAGGTCGGGCAATCGACGGTCAATGGCTGGCTCATGGCTGGCCTCCTCGTAAAGTCAGGTAAAAGTGGTGCAGGCGGTCAATCTGCTGATGCAGCGTGGCCAGGTCGCCGTCATTGACCACCACATCATTGGCATGGCGCAGGCGCTCCTCGCGGGCCAGCTGGGCCTTGAGAATGGCCTGCACCTGCTCGGCGCTGGTGTTGTCACGCGCCAGGGTACGCGCCACCTGCAGCTCCTGCGGCGCATCGATCACCAGCACCCGCTGGGTCTTCTGGTACTGGCCCGACTCGATCAGCAGCGGCGACACATACACCGCATACGGCGACTCCGCCTTGGCCAGGTAGCTGAAAATCTCCTGCCCGATCAGCGGGTGCAGCAATTGCTCCAGCCATTTGCGCTGCGCCGGGTTGGCAAAGATCAGCTGGCGCAGGGCTGCACGATCGAGTTGGCCGTCCGCCTGCAGCACGCCGGCGCCGAAGCGCTCGACGATGCTGGCCAAGGCCGGGCGGCCAGGCTCGACAACCCAACGCGCCGCCTGGTCGGCATCGACCAGGTGCACGCCAAGCTCGACGAAACGCTCGGCAGCGGCGCTCTTGCCGCTACCAATGCCGCCGGTCAGGCCGAGAATCCAGGGGGTAAAGGCCGCAGTGGTCATCAGAATCCAAGCAGTTGTGTGTATGAAGCGTATATTTCATCACCCCAGAGCACGGCAATCCACCCCGCAATCGCCAGATAGGGCCCGAACGGGATCGCCGTACCCATGGCATGTCGGCGCAGACGCAGCAGGCACAGCCCAGCCAGCGCCCCGACCACCGACGACAACAGCAGGGTCAACGGCAACACCTGCCAACCACCCCAGGCCCCGATCAGCGCCATCAGCTTGAAGTCGCCATAGCCCATGCCTTCCTTGCCAGTGACCAGCTTGAACAGCCAATACACCGTCCAAAGGCTGAGGTACCCAGCCACCGCGCCCCACAGCGCGCTGGTCAGCGGGATGTAGAGGCCGAAGGCGTTGACGATCAGCCCCAGCCACAGCATCGGCAGCACCAGCGCATCCGGCAGCAACTGGTGCTCGGCATCGATCAGGCTCAGGGCCAGCAGGCACCAGGTCAGCGGCAGTGCCAGCAAGGCCTCGGGCGAAGCACCAAAGCGCCAGGCCACCACCAGCGACAGCAGCGCGCTGGCTAACTCCACCAATGGGTAGCGCGGGCTGATGCGGGTTTTGCAGGCTGAACAACGCCCGCGCAAGGCCAGGTAGCTGATGACCGGAATGTTCTCCCACGCGCGAATCCGGTGCGCGCAATGCGGGCAGCGCGATGCGGGTAACCACAGGTCGAAACGCTCGTGCGGCGTGATCGGCAATTCCAGCATTTCCTGCGCCTCACGCTGCCATTGCCGCTCCAGCATGATCGGCAGGCGGTAAACCAGCACATTGAGAAAACTGCCCACCAGCAGGCCGAGCACCGTGGCCAGGGTGAGAAAGTACGCCGGCTGCTCAGCCAGCAAAGTCCATAAAGTCATGTTCAGATCAAGCTACCCAACTGGAAGATCGGCAGGTACATCGCCACCACCAGGCCGCCCACCAGCAGGCCCAGGACCAGCACGATGGCCGGCTCCAGCAGGCTGGTCAACTGCTCCAGCGCCTGGCTGACCTGTTCCTCGTAATGGCTGGCGGCTTTTTCCAGCATCTGGTCCAGCGTGCCGCTGGATTCCCCGATAGCCGTCAGTTGCACCAGCAGCGGCGGAAACAGCGGCTCAGCGGCCATCGCCTGGTGCAGCCCCTGCCCATTGGCCATGCCCTGGCGCAGCCGCAACACCGCCTGTTCATGCAGGTCGCCACCACTGACCCTGGCCACCGTGCCCAGCGCATCCAGCAACGGCACCCCGGCGGAGTAGGACATTGCCAGGCTGCGCGCAAAGCGCGCCAGCGCCGCCTGCCCCAGCAGCGTGCCGAACACCGGAAAACCCAGCACCCGGCGAGATATCCACAGGCGCGCTGGCGCGTGCTGCCGGTAGAGCTGGCGCATGGCAACACCCAGCACCACACCCATCACCAGCAACAGCGGCGCAAACCGGCTCAGCCCTGTGGACAAGTCGATCACCCATTGGGTAAATGCCGGCAACGCCACGCCCATGCCCGAGAACATGCTCTCGAATTTCGGAATCACCTCCAGCAACAAGATCGCCGACACCCCCAGCCCCGTCAGCAACAGCAGCAACGGGTAGATCATCGCCTTGCGCACCTTCTTGTGCAGCACCCGACGCTGCTCCAGCATGCCTGCCAGCTGTTCCAGCTGCCGGTCGAGCGTGCCGGACTGCTCACCCACCCGCACCAGGTTGCAGTACAACGCATCGAACCACCCCGGGTGGCGCTGCAACGCATCCGCCAGCCCCAGGCCCGAGGCCACATCCTGTTTCAATCTATCCAGCAATGCCGCCTGCGCCGCATCACAGCCACTGCGCCCCATCACCTCGAACGCCTGCAGCAGCGGCACCCCGGCCTTGAGCAAGGTCGCCAACTGCCGGCTGAACCCCGCCGGGTCGGCCTTTGCCCGCCGTTTCGGCAAACTGAACGTCAGCCCACCGGCAGGCCGCAAACTGGCGACCTTGATGCCCTGGCGGATAAGCCCGGCACGCACATAGGCCGGGCTGCGCCCGGACGTTTGCCCGCTGACCGGCGCGCCGTTGGCGTCGGTGCCGTGCCAGGTGTAGAGGAGTGTGGATGAAGTCATGCAAAGGTCCTTTTTCTGCCCGTGCGACAAGCCTGGAAACAGCTTGCCGCGCCCATGCAAGGGCGCGCGTCCGTGATGCTCACTAGAGTAGTTCAGCGAAGACGACGCCCAAGCGGGCAGGGGTGACAAAAGGTGTCTGTTCAGGCCTACTGCGCCGCTGCCAGCCGGGGTCGAGCCTGACCTCAACGAGTACGCGTATCAAAAAGGAAAACGTTCATGAAAGGGCAACGCGGTATCACCCTGATCGAACTGATGATCGTCGTCGCGATCATCGGCATTCTGGCGACCATCGCCTTACCGATGTACACCAACCACCAGTCACGCTCCAAGGCCGCGGCCGGGTTGCTGGAGATCAGCGCGCTGAAGACCGCGATGGACCTGCGGTTGAATGATGGGAAGGATGTGGCGGATGTGGCCGCGCTGGGTGGCCAGCCGGCGACGGCGCACTGTGCGATCACGGCTAGCGGCAAGGCGGCGGATGGCACCGGGAGCATCGTTTGTAAGCTGGTGGATGCGCCGGCCACTGTGCTCGACAAAGCACTGACCCTGACGCGTTCGGCTACCGGGTGGGCTTGCACGACCAACATCGAGGAAGACCTGGCGCCGAAGGGGTGCAAGGCGCCTTGAGGGTGGGGCAATAAACTAGCGGAAACAGGGGTTTGCGTAACGGGTGCGAGCAGTGGTACGTTGCGCTACACGCCGGTGTAGCTCAGTCGGTAGAGCAGCGCACTCGTAACGCGAAGGTCGCAGGTTCGATTCCTGTCTCCGGCACCAAGATTTATGCTTGGCTAAATTGTGGAAGAAAAGAAGTAAATATATGCCCGCCTTGCGGGCTTTGTTGTTTTGGGAGACAACTCTGCGCGGATGTAACTGTATCTGAATTCGCGAAGAAGATTTACAATGCCTTAATTCGCATAATCATTGTATTAATATCTGCATGGCGTGCGAAGATTGCAGAATGTAGAGGAAGTTAATGGAAGACTACGGATCAGCATTCAGTTCACGGCGCGCAGATGTTGAGGCTCTTTTAGGCTGTCAGCCACCTAGATCAACAGCTGCTGCCCATATTGGTGGGGTGGCAATAGAGTGTAAGCTGAAGTCGCTTGTTGTCAACTATCACGGAATAAAGTACTGGGGGGATAACAGTACGCGGGCTAAAGACTCTCGCCGCGGACAGCCTATTGAACGCCCTGGGCATGGGCTTCTATCTTCTCTTCGTCTTATGAATCAAATGTTTAGCAAGGCATCTCTTGATCCGAACTTTATGCGGCACCTAAGTCGGATAATGCATCCGAGAGGCGCAACTGAAAATGATTTTATCGAATTAAGATATTCAGGTGACGAAATCGCAGCAAATACCCTTGCAGAGTGGCGAGTAAGCCTTCAGTACGTTATTGGGTGGCTTGAAAAAAATGGAGGGGAGAGATGATTACAGTCTCTGAACTGCGGGAGCATCTTAATGATCGTTTTGGCGCAAGCTATGATCTTGATGTGGTTGCGGGTGACTTTGCAGTCTTAACAGTGATCCATAACTGTTTTTCCGGCCTTTCACGCGAAAAAAGATTAGCTCCATTAAACGAGCTATTTAATGGCGCGGGTATTAATTTGGCTATTTCGGAATTGTACACAGAGTCAGAGGCCAAGGAGAGAGGTGTAGTCATCACTCCAAAAAATAATATTCCGCCTGCGAACTGGGACTCAGCTATTTCCATGATCGCCTCTGGACTACGCCCTGAGCCTAGGGAGGCTGGCTTAAAGCCACGTCGGGTAGTATTTTATTCGTATAAAGGGGGAGTTGGGCGAACTACCGCCTTGGTTCATACAGCGTTTCATCTTGCAAGGGCTGGCGAGCGGGTTGCAGTTGTTGATTTGGATGTGGAAGCGCCTGGTATTCACAAATTATTACCGCGCCCAGATGGAAAAAAAATCGAAGCTGGAATAGTTGATTATCTCTGGGAGCGACAAGTTTTGCCTAGTCCAGAAGATAATACTACCTGCCTTGTTGAAGTTGGAGGTAGGCAGAAAAAGGCTATATCATATGTTGTCGAGGATCAGACGGCCAGAGCTCAGGTGCATGTGATTCCCGCAGGCGCAGTTAGTAGTAATTATGTACAGCGGCTTCTCACTCTTTCGTCAGAGGAAGCATTAACGCGTGCGGATGATGCATGGACTCTTTTCGAGAGGGAGTTGGTCGATCAAATTGACCCTGATATACTTCTCATTGATGCTCGAACGGGACTGGGTGATTGGGGAGGACTGTCGCTACTGCGGTTGGCGGATGAAGTTTTCTTGGTGATGTTCCCTAGTGAACAAAATGCCGAAGGCATCAATTTCGTCCGAAAGACCATAAGCAGTCTTTCAGTTGTTGGAAGTCATATTATCTTGTCGCCTATACCTGAAGGTCCTGTGGGTAAAGAGATAGTGGCGAAGTTCTTGCCAGCGCTAGCATTGGAAGAGGATGAAGTTCCGACCGAGGTTTATTATAATCCCGGAGTCGCGGCTGCTGTAACTTATCCGCTTGAAGCGGCCATGCCCGGTTATGCGAAGATAGCTAACATTCTGATGGATTCAGAGGCTGAGGATAAAGCAGAGGCTTCTATTAGTCGCCTTGATAGATGGAAGATAATAGAATCATTAAACTTCCCTGATCGTGAAGCTAAAGCGATTGCAGCCAATGACTTCGAGCAGTTTTTCCAGAAAACTTCGGACTTTGACAAGTTTTTAGATGATGCTCGATGGGTTGTTCGCGGGCGCAAGGGCACTGGTAAATCAACGTTATTCCATCTTTTCGTAGAGCATAGGGAAAATGCTGTGAAACGGGCCCGTGGGAGACTAGAGGGGATTGAAATCCTACCTGGGCACGGGCCTGCTGCCGGAGCGAAATTTAGGCCTACAACCGATGTCTTTGATCTGATCCATAAGGAAATTTCTAAGGCTAAGTATGATTGGCTATCGCTTTGGCGAGCATATGCGATTGTTAGAGTATATGTTTCCAATGGCCAGATGGCTGAGACTATCCTTAAAGGCACGGGGATGAAGCCTCTCCGGGATTGTTTGAGTAAGCATTTCTCAAAGGTGCAGCCAAGCAGTTCTTGGAAATCTGTCCATACAACCGGTCTGTTGAGTCTGCTGGGAGATTCTGTCCAAGGTCTCTGCAGGGACTTTATGATTGATCTTAATCATAGCTTAAGTTTGCAGAATAGAAAACTTTGGCTCCTGTATGACGATCTTGATCAAGATATTAAGGAAGATAGCGCATGGCAGGAAGATGCACTGAGTGGGTTGCTACGCTTGGCATATGATTCAAATAACCAAGATATCCATCATGTAAGATTCAAAGTGTTCTTGCGTGAAGATATTTGGAGTAAGTTGGTTTTTACCAATAAAAGCCACTTCAGTGAGCCAAGAACCTTGCTTCTTCAGTGGAAGATAGATGATTTTCTTCGGCTCGCTTATAGGTTGGTCACCGGGGGATCGCCAGAGTTTAGGTCGGTTGCTCATAGAGAGTTTCCACTGACTGACTCTGAAGTTGACTCGGCTGGCGAAGAAGACCTTCGCCAGGCTCTTGTCCCACTGTGGGGGCTCAGGCAGGAAAAAGGAAAAAATGCAACGGTCGCAAAGTGGGTTTATAATCGCATGACGGATGCGCAGGATAATACTTACCCCCGATCGCTGACTGTTTTACTGCATGCAGCTAGGGAGGAGGAACTTCGACTCAGGAACGACAAATCCGCACCTAGTGATAGGTTGTTGAGTCCTCGCTCGATGCAGGTTGGCCTCAAGGCAGCCTCATTTGAGAGGGTCAACGCGCTGAAAAATGAATATCCGCTGATCAGGTCGTTTTTAGAAGATATTGAAACTAATAAAAGTCTGCGCTCTCAGTTTAATATCGATGAGTTGAATGGTGCTTGGACTCGATGCGGTAGTCCTTTTGAATCATTTGACTCGTTTATTACAAGTCTAAGCTCTGCCGGGTTTCTTGTTAAGAAGAAACCTGGTGCGAATTTTGATTTTGGGATAGCTAGCTTATATATCGATGGTTTGGGGGTGACTCGTGTCCAAGGTGAGAAAAAGTAGAGAATGCTTTCGATAATGTTTTTTCTTGAATAAGCTCGTGCTCGATTTTAGGGTGTGTTAATTTAAGGTGGGGTGTAGCAGGTAGCCAGTCGCTACGGATTGGCTACCTGCTTGCCTATGCCTTAGTATATTTTTGTCTGCATTTAGTCTCGAATTTCCCTAGAATCGGTTAAGCGCTGAACGTCCAAACCCTGTGAAGTCTAGCAGGAGGTCAGGAGCGATCTCTCTCTTCCAATGAGGTTGATCGAATCCTCGTGATACTAATCTTAAATCCTTCAGCCTCTAATGATTGTGCGAACTGAAATAGTGAGTCGCCTTTCATCTGGCTTAATGCATGATGTGTAGCCAGCGAAATTGATCTATTTTCGAATCTTTGAAAAGCCAAGAGCGTTAGGTGGAATCGTGCGTTTGAAAAGGGAGCTGTTTCCCTTCCTGTGTGATTTAATATGTTCGATGCAGGTGGTATGTTGGGTTTTATGTTTTCGTGGCGAACTTAAAAGCTGAGCCTGCTTTCGCTTTCGCTTTCGCTTTCGCTTTCGCTTTCGCTTTGGTTTAAGTCTTTATTACTTCAATGGTGTTCTTGCCGTGCTTATGCGGGAAAGCCAATGTTTACGCCTAAACCTCTGATCCTTTTCCATTCGATTGTTTATAATATTTCTTGAACTTAAGGGCCTTGACTGCTTAAGTTAGATTCCTGTCCCCACACCAGACTGAACTTGCGTATTTCAGGTTCTCTGGCTGCGTCTCGCCTCCCATGGCTGACTTTTTCCTACAGTTTTCCGCGACCATTCATTCAACGCAGGACCTTGCATTAGAGCCCCCACAGCGATACCTTGCTCCAGTCGCGGCCAATTCCGCGACCGGGTTTGGCGACCCGAACGAAAAGGCGCAACGGCGCCCCGACCACGATTGCAGGCGCTTTTTTTGCGTCCGCAGTTTCGTGTAATGGCGGCTGTGCGTGGGAGACCTTCGGGTCTGCCGAGCTCCTTTTCCTCGGTTCGCCAACCTGCGTACAGCTGCCACCCTAACCGTTTGGCGACGGTCAGCGTGGTGCTTCAACCGAAAAGGACTGCATGCATGCCTACCTCACGTTCATCCAAGATCCTCGCATCCGTTCTCCACCGTCGCTCCTTGACGGCCCTCAGCGATCTCACCTCCAGCCAATCCCGCTCCGTCTCCGCCCAATCGGAGGCACGCCATGACTGACCAAGAACGCCTATCCACCATCCAAAGCTACGCCTGGACCCTGGAACTGCTAGGCGAAGCCCTGGTCCAGCACGACGAAATGCTGGAGTGCGAACACAACCCACACCTGAGTTTTCGCAACACGGCCGGTATCCATCAGGCGATCCGGATAATCAGCCGTTTGGCCAGTGAGCAGTGTGGGAAGGTGATGGAGCGAAACGGGCAGGACCCTGTTAGTTAGGCAGGGTCATTGATGAGCGGCGGGGCCAGATATCACCATTGCGGCTGGCCCTCTGCTCAAGGCCGCTATGGGGCTGCTGCGCAGCCCATCGCAGGCAAGCCAGCTCCTACAGGGGCCGCGTTAATTCATGGATGTGTGCTTTACCTGTGGCAGTGGTGCAGGTGGTGGGGTGGAGGGCGCTGGTACCTGAGCACGACAAGCTGGCTTACCGGAAGAAAGTGGATTTTGTTGTTTGGCGGATCCGAGGCTGGCGGATCGTTCTGGCCCAGGTGCGGGTTGGCCTTTTGCTTGGTGGCCGGAAGTATGTCAGATGCGTTGTTGGGGCTGCTGCCCAGCCCATCGCGACGCAAGGCCGCTCCTACAAGTACTGCGTTATTTTGAATACTGGTCATGGTAAGTGGCGGTGGGGATGGCGCGGGCTTCGCCCGTGTTCGCGAGTGAACTCGCTCCTACAGGAGTAGTGATGGCTCCAGGTCACTGGGCACTGGCATCCGCTTCGTGCTCGTCGGCAAAGGCCATGAACATCTTCAGGTCGAGCACATCGAGTCTGATCTGGGCAATGAAGGCCGAGAAGGCCAGGTTGGCGGCGAGGCGGCGCATGTCGCTGGCCCAGGCTGGTACATAGGTCGGCGCTCGGAGCCAGCCAGACTCGAACAGTGGCGCAAGGCGCACGGTATCGGCCAGGCTCAGGCGCCCTGCAAACAGGTGGCCCACCAGCTCCGGGCGGTTGTCACGGATCGCCACGCGCAGCAAGGTATGCACACCCAGCAAGCCGGTCAGGTAGGCGGCGTCCTTGGTAAAGGCCGAGCCGCCACGCAGATCGGCACCGCGGAAAATCCGTTGGGTGGAGCGGAAGGACTCTTCCGGCGACTGGCCCGCTTGCAGAAAAGCTTCGAATACCTGGATGAAATCCGCGCCATCCAGGGCCTGCTGCACCGCTAGCACGCGCAGGGCAACACGGCGCAAGCGGTTGATGTCCATGCTGCCAGTGAACAACTCGGCCAGCGTGGCAATGCCCTCCTGGGTCTGGGTGGTGCGCGGCGCACCAAGGCCCAGGCACTTGAGGTTGGGCTGGTTGGCGCCATTCTGTGCGGTGGCCACATGCACGAAGGCTTCGTGCTGCAACAGTTGCTGCTTGTCCAGTTCGCTGAACAGGGCACTGGCACGCAACCGGATGCGGCTGCTCCCGGCGATCGCTTTGGCGGCCAGGGCCGGGTCCAGCACGATCCTGACCCGGCCGGCACCGAAAAAGCGGTCCAGCTCCGGCTGCATCCAGGCGGCGAAATCCTCGGCCGGGATGTCGGCTTCGCTCGGCGGAATCTGGTCACCGCCGAGCAGGGCGTCGGTGGTCGTGAGGAAGAAACGGGCCGCGTCGAGCATGGTCAGTTTCTGCTTGGGGTAGAAAAAGTCCGGGCGGCGGTACAGCGCCGAGGAGTATCGGGTAAATGCGGGCGTGCCGATGGCCCCTAGCATGCGCCCGGCGGTGGCATAGCTACGCGCTGTTGTGGCCAGGAAGTGCCCGGCCGGGTGCCCCTGATCGCACTGCCCGATAAATGCCTCCAGTGCGGCAATATCGGCGCTGTGGTCGCGTGGTTGCAGCGCCACCTTGGGCAACTGCGCCTTGCCGGCGCGCCATTGCCTCAGGAATTCCTCTTCGACGCCGTCCGGCCAGGCCAGTGCCTCGAGCACGCGGATTTTGCGAGTCAGCCCTGGCAATGCGGAATCGAGTTCGGGCAGCGAGGCAGCACTCATGGAGGTGTCCTTGGGAGACCAGCTTTGATCGCAACAGCATAGTTGTTGCCGACCCGCTGCGCGGTAGCAGCGAGAGCCTCACATCACCTTCAAGTGGCCTTTTCGCCTCAGCGGGCAATACTTCTGTGTATTGCAGGCGTGTTCCTGGTGGCGCGCGCCGCTGGGAGGTGTCACGTGAACAAACTGACAATCGTGGGTGCCGGCATGGTCGGCGAGGCGGCGGCGCAGATCATCGCCCGGGAAGAGTTGTGCCGGGAGTTGGTATTGATGGATGTGCAGGGCGAAATGGCGCAAGGCAAGGCGCTGGATGTGTGGCAGGCGGCAGTCGAGTCGGGTTCCGATACCCGGGTTCACGGCGGGGCCAAGGCTGAAATGCTGGACGGGTCTGAGCTGGTGGTCATTACCGCAGGCGTGCCGCGCAAGCCTGGGCAGTCGCGTCAGGACGTGCTGAGCATCAACCTGCCAATCCTCGACGGCATCATGGCCGACATCAAGCTGCATGCACCAACTGCGACGGTGCTGGTGGTGTCGAACCCGGTCGATGTGCTCACCTATCGCGCCTGGAGCTTGAGCGGGCTAGGGCGCACCAAGGTGTTCGGCCAGGCGGGGGTGCTGGATACCGCACGCATGAAGTGTTTCATCGCCGAGCAGACCGGGTTTTCTGCCCGGGATATCACGGCGCTGGTCCTGGGCGGGCATGGCGACAGCATGGTGCCGCTGATGCGCTACTGCCAGATCGGTTCGGTGCCGTTGTCGCACTTCCTGTCCAGTGAGCAGATCGAGCAGATCGTCGAACGCACCCGCAAGGGTGGTGGCGAGATTCTGGGGCTGAAGAAGCTGGGCAGCGCCTGCGATGCGCCGGGGGTGGCGATTGCGCAGATGGTGGATGCGATCGCCAATGGGCGAAACCGCATATTGCCGGCGGTGGCGATTCTGGAGGGCGAGTACGGGCGAACGGATATCGCCATGGGTGTGCCCTGTGTGCTGGCAGGGGAGGGGCTGGCGCGGGTGATCGAGTTGCCGCTGGATGCGCAGGAGCAGGTGATGTTCGACCAATCGGCTGATCAGGTGGAGCGGGATATTGCTGAGATGAAGGCGCTGTGAATGGGGAAATGCTTGATCGCCGACGCGCAGCCGGCGATCAAGCCCAATTGGACCTGTGGTCAGATCGCGGCCAGCTCCAGTGACAGCTCAGGATGCTTGAGGATCAGGCGCATCAGGCACAACACACCGCCTGGCGGCACGAAGCGACCTTGCTCCCAGTCACGCAGCGTTGCGACCGGTGTTGCGATACGCTCGGCGAATGATGCTTGGGTCAGCCCACAGCGTTCGCGGGCCTGGCGAACCAGAATCTGCTCCGGCGTGGTTACTCGCCCAGCGCCAATCTTGGCTTCCTTGAGCGCTTGGCGCAGGTCAGGCAATGGCTCACCCGCATCAGCCTCAAGGGCCTTGGCAACACTTTCTATATCGATGTCACGCATTTCACACCACCTTGCTGATTTCAGCGGGGCTCATGTTGGCACGTTCAGCCTTCGCATAAACCGTAAGCAACAGCACAATTTCATCTTCATTCAGGTTGAAGTAGATCACCCGTGTGCCACCGGACTTACCAGAACCTGCGCGGGTCCATCGAACTTTTCGTGCGCCGTCCGCACCGGGTACTACATCCCCCGCGAGCGGATTGACCGCAATCCAGTCGATGAAAGCCACGCGTTCTTCGTCAGACCACAATTTGGCAGCGGCTCTTTGGAACGTAGGCGTTTCAATTACTGTATGCATATGAATGTACGGGATTCCCTTATAGCATGCAACGTTGAATACGGATGCTCAAAGGGCGGAACGGCGATGGGATGAACGCTGTAGCGTGCCAGGTCAACCCTGGCGCCAGCCACTGAACCCGCTCCCTGAGCTCATCGAGCACGTGCTGCATGCGCTTGTCCGGATCATTCTCCAGACTTGGTGGCAGGGAGGCCTTGTCGGTTGATTTGCCGGATATGTCCGAAGTGGCGTTCGAGCAGATTTCTACTCGGGCGTTTGAGTGATCATTCGCCTCGCTGTGGCGAAGTGAGGCTTCGACTTCTGGAATCTTGGGGCCGCGTCGCGGCCCTTTCGCGACACAAGGCCGCTCCTGCAGGTACAGCGACAACCTCGAGATCAGCGCTGCACCTGTGGGAGCTGGCTTGCCGGCGATGAGGCCAGCGCAGGCAGCACAGACTGTTGCTCTGGCGTGCGCTGGCGGATCAGCGTACGAACAGCGGCACTGCCCTTACGTAAACCAGTTCACACACCAGCTCCACCAGCGTCTGGGTAATCACCGCAGCGGCGGCCAGCCCGCGCATTTCTTCGGGCAGCGCCAGCGCCAATGGCAGCACCACCAGCGAGTTGCGCGTGGCGGCGCTGAAAGTTACCGAGCGTGCCTCGGTCACCGGCAAGCGCAGCAAGCGCGCCGCAACAAACCCAAGCACCGGCGCCAACAGCATGAAGCCGATGTACACCGGAATCACCGGCAGCAAACGGTCGAAGTCACGTAGCACCACGGCAATCTGCGAGGCGATCACTACCACCAGCACCAGGGCCATGGCGGGTACCGGCATCCACGCCCACGCGTCGTTCCAGATCGAGACCGTGCGCGAGCGACGGGCGCCGGCGCTGGTGAGCACGGCAAGCGCCATAGGCAGCACGATCAGCAGCACGAAGGCTTCCACGAACGGGGTAATGGAGATGGCCACATTGCTGCTGTCACCCAGCATCAGGGCCAGGTAGAGCGGCAGCAGCGCCAGCTGCACCAACAGCAGCACGGGGGTGGCGGCCAGGGTCAGGCGGGAGTCGCCTTTGCCGATGTGGGTGAACACCACCACGTAGTCGATGCACGGTGTCAGCAACACCAGCAGCGCGCCGATGAGGATCGCCGGGTGTTCGACCAGTCCGCGGGTGATAGCCCATACCAGCAGCGGCACGAGGATGAAGTTGGCCAGCAGCAGGGCGGCGATGAAGCGGCGGTTGCCCAGGCCTTGGCGCAGGTCGAGGAAGGGGATCTGCAGGAACATCGCGTACATCAGCACGGCGATGGCGGGGGGGACCAGGACTTCCAGATGGCGCGCAGTGTCGCTGGTCAGCACGCCGAAGGCGACGGCGGCGAGTACAGCGACGAAGTAGATCGGGACCTGGTGGGTTTCGAGTTGCTCTCTGGTCAAGGTATGGCCTGTGCTTGCGAGTATCAAAGGGGCACAGGGTAATACGCGCTACCAGCAGGGTGTCGCGTTTTTTTGTAGGAGCGGCCTTGTGTCGCGAAAGGGGCGCATAGCGGCCCCACGATTGCAGCTTCGCCACCGTGATAACCGGGACCGCTTTGCGGTCCTTTCGCGACACAAGGCCGCTCCTACCTGGATCGCGACAGTGCTGGAAAATTGCTTATGGCTCGACAACGAAAAAGCCCGGCACTAGGCCGGGCTTTTTCCTGTCAGGCAATCGCCAATCAGTTGCCGTAAACCGGCAGCTTCTTGCAGATGGCCTTGACCTTCTCACGCACGGCGTCGATCACCGCTTCGTTGTTCAGGTCAGCCAGGATGTCGCAGATCCAGCCAGCCAGCTCGCGGCACTCGGCTTCCTTGAAGCCACGGGTGGTAACGGCTGGGGTGCCGAAACGCAGGCCCGAGGTGACGAACGGGGAACGTGGGTCGTTCGGTACCGAGTTCTTGTTGACGGTGATGAAGGCTTTGCCCAGGGCGGCGTCAGCGTCCTTGCCGGAGATTTCCTGCTTGATCAGCGACAGCAGGAACAGGTGGTTCTGGGTGCCACCGGAAACCACGTCGAAACCGCGCTCGATGAACACGCTGGCCATGGCCTGGGCGTTCTTCACGACCTGTTGCTGGTAAGCCTTGAACTCAGGCTGCAGGGCTTCCTTGAAGCAGATGGCCTTGGCAGCGATGACGTGCTCCAGCGGGCCACCCTGGGCGCCAGGGAAGACGGCGGAGTTCAGCTTCTTCTCGATCTCTTCGTTCTTGCGAGCGAGGATCAGGCCGCCGCGCGGGCCGCGCAGGGTCTTGTGGGTGGTGGTGGTGACCACGTCGGCGAACGGAACTGGGTTCGGGTACACGCCAGCGGCAACCAGGCCGGCAACGTGGGCCATGTCGACGAACAGGTAGGCACCGACCTTGTCGGCGATGGCGCGGAAGCGGGCGAAGTCCAGCACCTGCGAGTAGGCAGAGAAGCCGGCAACGATCATCTTCGGCTTGTGCTCGACAGCCAGGCGCTCGACTTCGTCGTAGTCGATCAGGCCGTTGCCGTCGATGCCGTACTGGATGGCGTTGTACAGCTTGCCCGAGGAGCTTACCGAAGCACCGTGGGTCAGGTGGCCACCGTGGGCCAGGCTCATGCCCAGGATGGTGTCACCGGCCGACAGCAGGGCCAGGTAGACGGCGGCGTTGGCCTGGGAGCCGGCGTGGGGCTGGACGTTGGCGTAGTCGGCGCCGAACAGTTCCTTGGCACGGTCGATGGCCAGCTGCTCGACGACGTCGACATACTCGCAACCACCGTAGTAGCGCTTGCCCGGGTAGCCTTCGGCGTACTTGTTGGTCAGGACCGAGCCCTGGGCCTCCATGACTGCCGGGCTGGTGTAGTTTTCCGAAGCGATCAGCTCGATATGCTCTTCCTGGCGCAGAGCTTCTTGCTGCATGGCTTCGAAGAGCTCGGCGTCGTACTTGGCAATGGTCAAATCACGGCTGAACATGGCGGTCCTCAAGGATCGGGGTGAATTGGGGGGGCATTCTAACCGATTGATCCGCGGCTGGCATATGAAGTGGCATCAAGTCGCGGACCAATGGGCTTCATGTTGCATCCCGCGCCGTGTCTGGGCTGGGCGGGGGTTGGAATTGACTCGCAGGTCCGTTTTTACAGGCGCGCTTCTCAGCCCGGGCGCGGTCCCTGTAGGAGCGGCCTTGTGTCGCGAAAGGGGCGCGCAGCGGCCCCGCGATTGCAGCGTTGCCGCCGAAACCGTCGGGACCGCGTTGCGGTCCTTTCGCGACGCAAGGCCGCTCCTACAAGAGTCCGCGCACGCCAGGAGGCGTCGGGGTCAATGGAACATGAACAGCTTCTCGTTGGCGAACTGCGCCTCGAACTGATGCGCCGGCATCGGCCGCCCGAACAGGTAGCCCTGCACCTCGTCGCAACCATGCTCGCGCAGGAACTCCAGCTGCTCGTGGGTCTCCACCCCTTCGGCGATCACCGCCAGGTTGAGGCTGTGGGCCATGGCGATGATCGCCCGGGCAATCTGCGCATCCTGCTCGCCTTCAGGCAGGCCGTCGACGAAGGTGCGGTCGATCTTCAACACGTCGATCGGGAACTGCTTGAGGTAGTTCAGCGACGAGTAACCGGTGCCGAAGTCGTCCACCGCGATGCTCAGGCCGAGGTTTTTCAGGCTGGCGAGAATCTGCATGGCTTCGTTCACTTCGCGCATCAGGATGCTTTCGGTCAGCTCCAGCTCCAGGCACGCCGGTGGCAGGCCGGTTTCTTCCAGAATGGTGGCGATGCGCGTGCCCAGCTGGCCGTCGGAGAACTGCCGCGCCGAGATGTTCACCGACACCTTGGGCACGCGCACCTTGGCCTTGTGCCAGGCCTTGAGCTGGCGGCTGGCCTCGCGCAGCACCCAGTCGCCCACGTCTACCACCAGGCCCAGTTCTTCGATCACCGGGATGAAATCGCCCGGCGGCACCAGGCCGCGGGTCGGGTGGCGCCAGCGCAGCAGGGCTTCGGCGCCGGTCAGGCGCTTGCCGTCGCCGCTGAACTGCGGCTGGTAGTAGAGGATGAACTCGTTCTGCTCCATGGCATGGCGCAGGTCGCTCTCCAGCTCCAGGCGTTCCAGGGCACTGGCGTTCATCTCCGCCTGGTAGAACTGGAAGTTGTTCTTGCCGCGCTCCTTGGCGTGGTACATGGCGGTGTCGGCGTTTTTCATCAGCTGGCTCAGCTCGCTGCCGTCCTGCGGGCTGAGGGCGATGCCGATACTGGCGGTGACGAAGAACTCACGGTTTTCCAGCACGAACGGCCGCACCAGGCTGCCGAGGATGTTCTCGGCCACGTGGATGGCGCGGTTGAGTGCCATTTCACGGGTAGCGCGCGGTTGCAGCAGCAGGGTGAACTCGTCGCCGCCCATGCGTGCCACGGTGTCGTCGTTGTCCACGCAGGCCAGCAGGCGCTGGGCCATGTCCTTGAGCATGCGGTCGCCGGCAGCGTGGCCGAGGGAGTCGTTGATCGGCTTGAAGCGGTCCAGGTCGAGGAACATCAGCACCACCCAGGCCTTTTGCCGCTCGGCCTGCTGCAGGGCGTTGTACAGGCGGTCCTGGAACAACGTGCGGTTGGGCAGGTGGGTGAGGGCGTCGTAGTAGGCCAGGCGGTGGATGCGCTGTTCGCTGGCCTTGCGCTCGCTGATGTCGGTGAAGAAGCACACGTAGCTGGCCAGGTCGCCTTCGTCGTCCAGTACCGCGGTAATGCCGACCCAGGCCGGGTAGTGGTCGCCGTCGCGGCGCTTGAGCCACACCTCGCCCTCCCAGCTACCACGCTGGTAAAGCTGCTTGACCACGTAGCGCAGGTGGCCCTCCTGCTGTTCGTCGACGGTAAGCATGCCCGGCAACTGGTCGAGCACCTCGCTGACGGCGTAGCCACTGACGCGGCTGAACGCTTCGTTGGCCTGGACGATATAGCCGGCCGGGTCGGTGATGAGGATGGCCGAGGTGGAGTGCTCGAATACCGTCGCGGCCATGCGCAGGTCTTTTTCGGCGCGGCGTTGCTGGCTGATGTCGCGGCCTACCCCGAGCACGCCTTCGAAGCGTTCTTCATCGTCCCACACCAGCACCAGGCGCAGTTCGATGGGGATCTTGCGGCCATCGGCGCGCAGGCAGTCGAACAGGAACAGCTGGGTGGGCAGCTGGCTGCGTAGCTGGGCCAGCTGGGCCGGGTCGCCCATGGCCTTGCTGACGCGCTCCATCAGGCTGTAGATACCCGTGAGCTGGGACGGGTTGGCGACGATCGACTGCCAGCCGTTGGCGAAGATCCAGTCGGCCTGGTAGCCCAGCACGGCCTGCACCGAGGGGCTTACGTAGTTGAGCTGGAGCAGCCTGTCGGTGGAGAAGATCACGTCGCTGATGCTTTCGGCGAGCATGCGGTAGCGCTGTTCGCTGTCGCGCAGCGACTGGCTGGCCTCGATCTGCACCGTCACGTCCTTGCCCACGCCGATGATGCGCGTCACCAGGCCATCGGCGTCGCGGGTCAGCACTTGTTCGCGGATGTCGTAGCAGCGCCAGCCGCCATCACGGTGGCGGAAGCGCAGCTGGCAGTGCAGCGGCTGGTCATGGCCGCTGTCGCGCTGTTGCTGGCGCAGCGCCTGGTAGTGCGCGGCGTCCTCGGGGTGCAGCAGCAGCTCCCAGAAGCGGTCGCCCATCTGCGCCAGCTCGGTACGGTCGTAGCCCAGCGTCTGGCCGAGGTGGCGGTTGCTGAAAATCATCCGCTGGCTGAGCACGTCCTGCACGTACAGCTGGTCGGGCACGGTGCGCACCACGTCCGACCAGAAGCTTTCGCGCTCCAGCAGCGACAGCTCCACCTGCTTGCGGCTGGTGATGTCGCTGATGCTGAGGATGACCGCCTGGTAATCGCGGCGCTGCTGCGGCAGGCGGGCCATCAGCCACAGGTGCAGCTCGCCTCCCAGCGGCGCCGGCAGGCGCACTTCCAGCTCCAGCAGCTGGCGCTGCTCGATCAGCGCGTCGATCAGTTGCATGCCAATGCTGTCGCGGCCATCGCCAGTGCCGTCGATCAGGCGCTGCCAGGCACCTTCGTGGCTGTCGATATTCAACAACTGGCGGGCCACCTGGTTGATCTCGGTGATCTTCAGCTCCAGCAGCAGCGAGCGGCGCAGGTTGGGGTCCAGGGCCAGGCTGTGCTTGAGCGCGGCGCGGTTGCGCAGGTGGTAGCGGTCGAGTTGGCCGGGCAGGCTGGACAGGTCGAGCACACACAAGGCCACGCCGGTGCCTTCGAAGATTTCCTGGTAGCGCCGGCGGTCTTCCTGCAGCGCCCGTTGGCGGCGGCGCATGTTGATCAGGGCCAGCACCGGCAGCAGGGCGCAGAACAGCACCAGCAGGCATTTGCCGAGCAGCGCCGGCAGCAGCTTCTGCTGGGCCAGCTTGGCGTCGAACAGGCCGCGCAACTGCCAGGTGCTGTTGTCAATGAAGGCCAGCATCACGCTTTGCAGCGGCTCGTTACTGGTATCGGCTGGCGCATGGCTTTGCAGTACCTCGCCGTTGCGGCTGTTTTCCAGCAGCCATAGCGGGTGGCCGGCACCATCCAGATGGAGGGTGAGGGTGCGGTAGTAGTCCGGCGACAGGCGCAGCAGCCAGTAGCCGCGGCCCTGTTCGGTGGCCTGGCGTAGCAACAGGTAGAGGGTGCGGTTGTCGGCCGAATTGGTGAAGAAGTACGGGCTGCCCTGGTTCAGCCTGAGCAGCTCGTCAAGCAAATGGCGGTCGGGGCTGCCGGCCAGGCTGTCGGCCTGCACCTGCCCGGTAGCGTCCAGCCAGGCCATGTTCTGCAGGGCCGGCAGGCGCTCGCGCAGGGTACCCAGCAGGCTGGGCAGGGCCGAGGGCGTCGGCGCCTTGACGTAGGGCTGCACCACATTCACGGCCTGCTGGGCCTTGAACGCCATGTTCAGGCTCAGGTGGTCTGCCAGTTCGGCGGTGGCATCCAGGCTCTGTTTGCGCAGGTCGGCCTGGGTATGGTTGAACTGGGCGAACAGCTGCCACAGCAGCAGGCCCAGCAGGATCAGGGCCAGCAGCGCCAGCGCACCCTTGATCGACCCGCGCAGCGAGGCGACGGGCGCCTGTGGCGCGGAACGCAATGACGACGGATGAGTAAGATTGGTCAAGCGTTGATCCTGCGATTGGGCTGGCGATGGCAGGGATGGATCATGCACGGTGTGTGCCGGTGTCTGGTTGCCAGACCGCGGTGGCGCACTATAAGGCCGGACACCCGAAACGAGCTAGCATGCCTAGGATTATGGCAAAGTGCCAGCCAATGTGACCGGTGGTGCCTGCCCGGTGGTTCGGCAAGCCCCTGCAACCTGTGCGAGAATAGCGCCCGCTTCAAATGACAACGCATCGGAGATGTTCGGTTTTGGTTACTCACTTTTCCTCCAATGGCCTCGATTCCGCCTGCGGGCGCAGCAGTCAGACCCTTGTCAGCACTGCCGTGACCGAGGACGTATCCTGCAAGTCTTGCCAGCGTTCGCTGAGCAAACCCGAGGCGGCAGCTGTCGCCAAGAGCAAGAGCCCATCGCTGGCTGAACTGCGCAAGACCGCCAAGGCGGCAGCTGAGCCGGTGGTGGCTGTGGCTGCGGCCAGCAAGCCCGCCGCCAAGGTCGTCGGTACTGCGCCTGCGGCGGCCAAACCGGCCCAGGTGGCCGAACAGCAGCCTGCCCGTAACGGTGGCTTCAGCGTGAAATCGGCCTGGGCCGCGCGCCTGGCCGAGCAGGGCGAGCGCTGCCGGTTGCCGCGCGGCAAGGCCAGGCAGCGTCACGTCTGAGCCATCTCAAGACCTGTGCGGTCCCTGTGTGGGGCTTCAGCCGCGAAGAGGCCGGCACAGGTCATGAGTTTCCCAATCATTCAATCGATCCTGCCTCCACCTTCAACCCTTGCTTATCCGGGTACAAGGTAGTCAACTCAAGGCCGGCAATGACCTGCTGTTGTCCGCCGAACGCGACATCCAGCTTGAGGCTGCTGCCAATACGCAAAAGCTCGATGGCAAGAACAGCAGCAGTGGCGGCGCCATCGGCGCCAGCATTGGTGTAGGTTCCGAAGGTGCCGGTCTCAGCATCTTCGCCAATGCCAACAAGGGTGCCGGCATCGAGAAAGGCAACGGCACGACCTGGACCGAAACCACACTGGACGCCGGCAATGAGGCGACCCTGCTCAGCGGGCGGGACACGGCGCTCAAAGGGGCGCAGGTCAACGCCGCGAAAATCACCGCCGACGTAGGGCGCGACCTGACGCTGCAAAGCCTGCAGGACACCGACAACTACAAGTCCAAACAGGCCAATGTCAGCGGTGGGTTGAGCGTCACCATCATCGGCGCTGTCGACGCTAGCGGCCGGGCTTTCGGGCGGTCTGGTGGAAGGTAATAGCGCTGGGGCTGTCGCGGGTGCCGGTGCGGGCCGTAACGCGGTTGAAAACAACCTGCTGGCGAACAAATACGGCGTTGAACGGCTGGATGCCGCCAGCCGTGCGTTGTATGAGAAGCTCAAGGCCGCCGGTATTGGCAGTATTGATGAGTTGCACGAGCGGTATAAAGCCTGTGGTGGAAATGGCGGCTGCGAGGTTGGTATTCGTGATGAGTACCGGCAGCAGGAGAAGCAGGCTGGGGAAAAGCTGGTTGGGCTGTACCAGAGCGGCAGGCTGAGCAAAGCGGAATACGACCTTCTGGTAACGGATTACGCCCTTGCGATGATGAGGGGGGTAGTGGACGCGCAGAAGAGCGACGCGGACGCGAGCTTCCTTGATGTCTATGCGCTGTCGGGCAGCGATTGGTCGCCAATGGGCGTTGTTGCGAATCCGTATGTGAACGCGATCAGAGCGAGCTGATTGCGGAATGGAGAGGGCAAGGGTTAACTGAAGAGGCAATCAATGAACGGGCACGTCAGGATGGCTTGCTCGGCTCGACCTTGGCGCCGGTGGATGTGCCAGGGATTATTAGCCTTGTCGATAAAGGTGCTACGCGGGATGATGTAGTAAAATTAGCGGCGGTGGTGATACTAGGCAAAGCTACCAGCGGTGCAAAAGGTACTGCAACAGATCCGAAAGTCACCATCAAAGATCATTATGATCATCACTTGAATATGGTGGATGACATAAAGGATCAACTTTCGTCTCAAGGGGTCAGAGTCAGCGAAAAGGAAATATCATTCGGTAGCTCCTGCGGAACTGGTCGTTGTAGGCCAGATATCGTGGCCGAAGCACCTGATGGGACCTTGAGGATTATTGAGGTTAAGACAGGTGGCGCGGACTTGAGTATTCGTCAGTCAGAAATTTTCCCTCAAGATGGGGCTTCAATTCCAAGAGGGAAAGTTGTCGAAATTTTTGGCCTCACGCCAGGCGTACCACTAAAGGATCAAGGTTATCCTAACGGTATCCCTATTGAGATAATGAATTTTCCTGGTGCTAAGTGATGAAGGAAAAAGATGTGGCTTCAATTTTGACGGAGCAGGGCTGGGTTTGTAGCAAGGATGAAGTCGGGGATTATTTTTGCGTGACAGATGTTGGTGGGGTTAAAGTTCAAGTAATCCCGTCTGTGAAGAAGCGCTCGGATCATTTTCGGGTGTCACTTATGCCATCGGTTTCGACCAAAGAGTTCTCGGAAACTGTTGCGTTTGTGCGGGGGGAGGGGAGCGGATATTCGCCGGTAATAGTCAGTAATGAGCCTCCGGAGAAGTTGCCTGAATTTTCTAGTGATGATGTTCTCAGGATGTCTGAGAAAGCCATGTCTTGGGCGCGCTCTCAAAATATTGAGTCCGGCCTGATGGTTTATAGAAGTCTGCCGACTGACAGTAAAGGCGCGATGCCCCTTCGGCACTTGGCTGCATTGGCAATAGCTGGTGACGTTGAACGATTGGACGGTTACAAGAAGAGCTTTGAGATGGGAGACAGGCTTGGTTTTGTACCCTACATTACTGATGGCATGATTGATCGGGCAGTCTTGAAAGCCAAACTTGCAAAATAGATTTTTTCTTGAGCGCTACACACCTTTGACACCGGCCTTGGGCCAGTGTTGTATTCCGCTTTACGTTCAAAAACGTCCCATCCTTCGCTACGCGTTTTGTTTGCTTTGGCGGATACCCGGGGCACTCTAGCGCCAGTATTTTCAGTTGCTTTTGCACCCTGATTGCACTCTTTCTGCATCCTATCTGCACTCAAGTTGCACCCCTTTTGCACCCACCTCTGACGACCTACGGTCTATCTGCTCAATACGCCCTTTTTGAGCATGATTTTTCGCTCCTTAACAGGAGCAAAATCTCAATGCACATCACGCACCTCTTGCGAGGTTAGTATTTTCTTATGTATCAATTAGTTATCCGACTTCTGTCTTCTAGGCTCTGTACGAAATCCCGAGAAACCCAATTGCCGCCCTTCGGAAGCTGAAATTCTGCAGGGGGCCCGGCCATCTACGGAAAGGAATTCTGTGATGGCAAAGCGTTACGAACTCTCGGACGAGGCCTGGGAAGTGGTCTCTGATCTCTTCATCGAAACTCATGGTCGGGGGCGACCGCGTCTAGGCGACCGCCTGATGCTCGATGGCGTGCTCTGGGTGCTCTGCTCGGGCGCTGCGTGGCGAGACATGCCGGAGCGCTTCGGCCCATGGTCAAAGCTGTATCAACGGTTTCGCGGCTGGCGAAACCAAGGGACGTTCGATCAGATGCTCAAGTGCTTACACCTGAGATTGAATGAGCAAGGCTTGATTGATCTGCAAACCTGGATGATCGACTCAACCGCAGTACGTGCAACCCGAGCCCCATCTGGCGCTCGGAAAAAAGGGGGCCTGACGAACCTGCCGATCACGCTCTAGGCTCCAGTCGCGGTGGCCCGACAACTAAGATCCACTTGCTCTGCGACGCCAACGGGACACCGTTGCGCTTCCTCCTCTCTGGCGGTCAAGCCAGTGACATCAGCTACGCACAACCACTGCTGGACGAAGTCAGCATTCCATCGAACCAACGTGGCCGCCCGCGCAAGCGCCGCAAATGGTTGCTCGCCGACAAGGGCTACGACGCCGAAACGCTGCGCCGTTACTGCGACCAGTACCGTATGCAACCCGTCATCCCGATGCGCTCAATGAAGCGCAAACCCAAGCCTGGCTTACCCAGACTGTTTGATCGGCCCAAATACTGACAGCGCAACATCATTGAGCGTATTTTTGGCTGGCTGAAAGAGAATCGCCGCATCGTCACACGCTTCGACAAGCTCGCGAAAAGCTATGCCGCCATGGTCTCACTGGCTTGTCCCATGCGGTGTTTGCGAAATCTCTTTTCGTACGGAGCCTAGTATATTCAACGGACCTGGGGAGAGGTTGAACCTCCTTCCCATGAATGGAAACTTGAATAAAGGTACTTGGAAATCTATGGGGAATACATGGGCGTCCGCATTCAAGGAGGGAAAGCAAGTTAACGTAAAGATTGAGACTATTTATTTTGGCAATACTGTTCGGCCAGAAAGCTTTAACGTGCAGTATTCAATAGGTATTGCTCGTCCAAAAGAGATTTTATTTAAAAGCTCACCGGGTGTAAATTGATGCGTAGTGATGATGATATCTATAATGACATTGGGGGTATTCTGTTTGAGATTGCTCCCGATGGAGCCTGTAAAGTTATTATGCGTGCACAACTATCCCAGGAGCTAGATAGCTGTGAGTATGACTATATTGATGAACAAGGTAACGTTGCCTGGTTTACGGCAGGCGGGCGAGTCAATACAGATATTTTAGATCTTTTAATAGAGTTGCGTCGTTGGTATGTTGAGAATAAACTGACAGGAGGGCTGCCAGCGTGGAGTGGCTGTGAGGTGGCCTTGGACTTGATTAAATTTAAAATTTGCATCGACTTTATGTACGTACATCCTACCCCAGGTGTTTCAGGGCCAGGGCCTCAGCGGATAGTTGTTGGGAAGGGTGGTGAGATGTACTACATTGCAGATCATTACAAGACATTTATCCCAGTCAATAAATAAAACAAGGAGTGGAAATGCTGCCATTCAAGTACTCCGATCTCACGCCTTCATTCGACGCTGCGGAAGTCTTTTATGTCCGTATTGATCCGAAAATTTCTCTCTCGGAAGAGCTGCTGAGCGCGCTATATTACCAGCTATGGCTTCCAGGGTATTTTGGATTCAATTGGGATGCACTCTACGACTGTTTGAGAGATCTTGAATGGATTCCATGCCGCAAGGTGGTTCTGGTGCATGAAGTTACTCCAAACGTGCCAGTAGATGACCTGAAGGTTTACCTGGAGGTGTTGCGCGACGCGGCTCTTGACTGGGGGCGAGATGAGGCGCATCAATTGGAGGTTTTCTTCCGGTCGACTGACCGAAGTGCAGTGGAGGCACTTTTAATGAGCTAATTCAAGTGGTGCAAAAGGAATAGGGAACGCTACAGAGGCGGGCTCTGTTTTTACTCAGTAACGTAATTTTTGGTCAAAAGATCCTATTCAGTTTAGTGGGAATAAGGTCTATCAGCGGAATGATTTATTTGATCCTAATTTGCAAACTAGTTGGCGTGAAGGTGGCAAAGTCATAACAGGTAGTAATGTTGAGCGTATGGCCTCTGGTCGAGCGCCCATAGGTGTAGATGGCAAGTCGGTGAACCTGCACCATATGACGCAAACACAGTCAGGGCCTATTGGAGAAATGACGCAAAGTTTTCACCAGGCCAATAGCGCAACTATTCACATTAACCCTAATACAATTCCTTCTGGTATTGATAGGGCAGCTTTTGATAAGTGGAAGGTGCAGTACTGGAAGCAACGATCTGCAGACTTTAGGAATTGAGAATGAGCCAAGTTACGACGCATCAAATTGAGGATTTAGTATCACTGCATCCTGATATCGTGTGCTTTGGTAGCCAGGCCGATTGCGTGGGTGATGACTGGATTGAGAAGGCCGAGCAGCGGCTAGGGCTTGAACTGCCAGGGTCGTACAAGTGGTTTTTAAAGACGTATGCGGGTGGCGAGATTGGTACTGAAGAAATTTACAGTATCTATGGCGTGGACTTTGAGGGTGTCAATGGAGGGGATATTGTCTATCAGCATATTGTGGGCATAAAAAATAATCTGGTAGATGGCAAAAAGCTTGTGATTAGCGAAACTGATATGGGGGAAGTCTTTTTCTTTGACTATTCAAAGTTTAAAGATGGTGAGTGTCCCGTGAATCTTCGACTTCCGTCTGGTGAAGATGTTAATTACGCTTCAGATTTTTATGAGTTTTTATATAAACGAATTTCTGCTCATATTTGATAGGTGTCCTCATTCTGCACCGGCCATGCGCCGGTGTTGTTTTATCTGCTTACTGCAAAATCTCCTTTCCTTCGCTGCTTGCTTTGGTCGTGGCCTGAGCGATCAGGTCATCGAGCATCTGCGCAACAGAGTGTGGGTGATGCCGTGTTCTTTGCGCAGGCGGGCAATTCGCTCGCCCACGGCAATGAAAAATTCACGTTCTTCGCTGGTGATGCTCAGTCCGCAGGCCAAGCCCCGTCTTGGTCTATACCAGAGGGGCGTACTCCGCTTTGCTCAGCCTCCCTTTGTCCAATGATGAACATGACTACCTTTCTGCCACCCAGCAGGCGAACAGTTGAGCGTGTCGCACGTAGTTGAGATGATAGCCAGCTTGGCAGCGGCGACGACTGGCGCAGGCGCCACAGGAGCGAGCAGCCTGCCGGCTCTGAGCGTCATGGCGAGGTCGATTTTTTGAAGCGAGAACATGAGGTAGGGCGGAAAAGGCTGCTTCACTGCGTTGCACCACCCAGCGACGGCATCCAGACCCCCGGCCAATCCTCGCCAGCTGCGCAACGGATCATTTTCATGGCGAGAAGGCTGTTTACGCGTTTTTGCAGCCCCAATTAACAGCGCGACGCCAGACAACGAATTTTTTGGCAATGGCAGCCCGGTCAAATTCACGTGGGCTGCCCGGTATTTCTTAACCTTAAGACTGGGGTATCCAGAATGGCTCAATACGTCTACACCATGCATCGGCTGAGCAAGGTCGTGCCGCCGAAGCGGGAAATTCTCAAGAACATTTCCCTGTCGTTCTTCCCGGGCGCCAAGATCGGCGTGCTCGGCCTGAACGGCGCCGGTAAATCGACCCTGCTGCGGATCATGGCGGGCGTCGACAAGGAATTCGACGGCGAAGCCCGTCCGATGCCCGACATCAACGTTGGCTACCTGCCGCAGGAACCGCAACTGGACCCGAACAAGTCGGTGCGCGAAGTGGTCGAGGAGGCGGTCAGCGTGATCAAGGACGCCCAGGCGCGCCTGGACGAGGTCTATGCTGCCTACGCCGAACCGGATGCCGACTTCGACAAGCTGGCCGCCGAGCAGGCCAAGCTGGAAGCCATCCTGCAGGCCGCCGACGGCCACAACCTTGAGCGCCAGCTGGACGTTGCCGCCGACGCCCTGCGCCTGCCGGCCTGGGACGCACGCATCGAGCACCTGTCCGGTGGTGAGAAGCGCCGCGTGGCCCTGTGCCGCCTGCTGCTGTCGGCCCCCGACATGCTGCTGCTGGACGAACCGACCAACCACCTGGACGCCGACTCGGTGGCCTGGCTGGAGCGCTTCCTGCACGACTTCCCGGGCACCGTGGTAGCCATTACCCACGACCGTTACTTCCTCGACAACGTCGCCGGCTGGATCCTGGAACTGGACCGCGGCGCTGGCATCCCGTACGAAGGCAACTACTCGGGCTGGCTGGAAGCCAAGTCCGAGCGCCTGGCGCAGGAATCCAAGCAGCAGAGCGCCCACGAGAAGGCCATGAAAGAGGAACTGGAATGGGTGCGCAAAGGCGCCAAGGCCCGCCAGTCCAAGTCCAAGGCCCGTCTGCAGCGCTTTGAAGAAATGCAGTCGCAGGAATTCCAGAAGCGCAGCGAAACCAACGAGATCTACATCCCGGCCGGCCCGCGCCTGGGCGACAAGGTCATCGAGTTCAAGAACGTCACCAAGGGCTACGGCGACCGCGTGCTGATCGACAACCTGTCGTTCTCCATGCCTAAAGGCGCCATCGTCGGTGTGATCGGTGGTAACGGTGCCGGTAAGTCGACCCTGTTCCGCATGCTGATGGGCAAGGAACAGCCGGACTCGGGCAGCATCGAGATCGGTGAAACCGTGCAGCTGGCCTGCGTCGACCAGAGCCGCGAGGACCTGGACGGCGGCAAGACCGTGTTCCAGCAGGTTTCCGACGGCTCCGACATGATCCGCATCGGCAACTACGAGATCCCGTCGCGTACCTATGTGGGCCGCTTCAACTTCAAGGGTGGCGACCAGCAGAAGTTCGTCAAGGACCTGTCCGGTGGTGAGCGTGGCCGCCTGCACCTGGCCCTGACCCTGAAGGAGGGCGGTAACGTCCTGCTGCTCGACGAACCGTCCAACGACCTCGACGTCGAAACCCTGCGTTCGCTGGAAGAAGCCCTGCTGGACTTCCCGGGCGCGGCGATCGTGATCTCCCACGACCGTTGGTTCCTGGACCGTGTGGCTACCCACATCCTGGCGTACGAAGACGACTCGAACGTGGTGTTCTTCGAGGGTAACTACACCGAGTACGAAGCTGACCGCAAAAAGCGCCTGGGCGATGCTGCTGCCCAGCCGCACCGTGTACGGCACAAGAAGCTGGCCCAGTAAGCCGGTGTTCTGATGCACAAGAATGGGGCCCTTTGAGGCCCCATTTTTGTGCCTGACTGGAAAGTGGTGCTGGCTTCTTCGCGGGTAAACCCGCTCCCACAGGGATGCCCGTAGCTCTCGGGCTTGCGCAGCTCCTCTGTGGGAGCGGGTTTACCCGCGAAGAGGCCAACACTGATAGCGAATTTGTATACAGTTATAGAAAACGCACCAAATAATTTCAAAAAAACGACATTTCGCCCTATTCCGGTGCGATTGCTTCTTGGTACATTCCTGAAAAAACCAATAAGTCCAATCCTCTTGGTGAGATGTCTACCATGATCGAATCTGTCGACAATTTCCTCGCGCGCCTGAAGCAACGCGACCCGGCCCAACCTGAATTCCACCAGGCTGTGGAAGAAGTGCTGCGCAGCCTGTGGCCATTCCTCGAGGCCAACCCGCATTACCTGCAGGCCGGCATTCTGGAGCGCATGGTCGAGCCCGAGCGCGCCGTGCTGTTCCGCGTGTCCTGGGTCGATGACCAGGGCAAGGTGCAGGTCAACCGCGGCTACCGCATTCAGATGAGCAGCGCCATCGGCCCGTACAAGGGCGGCCTGCGCTTCCACCCGTCGGTCAACCTGGGCGTGCTCAAGTTCCTGGCCTTCGAGCAGGTGTTCAAGAACTCCCTCACCTCGCTGCCCATGGGCGGCGGCAAAGGCGGCTCGGACTTCGACCCCAAAGGCAAGAGCGACGCCGAAGTCATGCGCTTCTGCCAGGCGTTCATGAGCGAGCTGTACCGCCACATTGGCGCTGACCTGGACGTCCCGGCCGGTGACATCGGCGTGGGTGCCCGCGAAATCGGCTTCATGTTCGGCCAGTACAAGCGCCTGGCCAACCAGTTCACTTCGGTGCTGACCGGCAAAGGCATGACCTACGGCGGCAGCCTGATCCGCCCGGAAGCCACCGGCTACGGCTGCGTGTACTTCGCCGAGGAAATGCTCAAGCGCCAGGACAAACGTATCGATGGCTGCCGCGTGGCGATTTCTGGTTCGGGTAACGTGGCCCAGTATGCTGCGCGCAAGGTCATGGACCTGGGCGGCAAGGTGATTTCGCTGTCCGACTCCGAAGGCACCCTGTACGCCGAAGCTGGCCTGACCGATGCCCAGTGGGATGCGGTGATGGAGCTGAAGAACGTCAAGCGTGGCCGCATCAGCGAACTGGCCGCGCAGTTCGGCCTGGAGTTCCGCAAGGGCCAGACCCCTTGGAGCCTGCCGTGCGACATCGCGCTGCCATGTGCCACGCAGAACGAGCTGGACGCCGAAGACGCCCGCACCTTGCTGCGCAATGGCTGCATCTGCGTGGCCGAAGGCGCCAACATGCCGACCACCCTGGAGGCTGTGGATATCTTCCTGGAAGCGGGCATCCTGTACGCCCCGGGCAAGGCCTCCAACGCTGGCGGCGTGGCCGTGTCGGGCCTGGAGATGTCGCAGAACGCCATGCGCCTGCTGTGGACTGCCGGTGAGGTGGACAGCAAGCTGCACAACATCATGCAGTCGATTCACCATGCTTGCGTGCATTACGGTGAAGAGGCGGATGGCAGCATCAACTACGTCAAAGGTGCGAACATCGCAGGCTTCGTGAAAGTGGCTGATGCGATGCTGGCGCAGGGCGTGGTTTGATCTGAGGCCGTTGGGGCCGTTTTGCGGCCCTTTCGCGACACAAGGCCGCTCCTACAGGTATCGCGCATGTTCAGAAATGACGCGGTCCTTGTAGGAGCGGCCTTGTGTCGCGATGGGCTGCAAAGCAGCCCCCAGGTCCCTTAACCTTCACCCAAAACCTCAACCACTTCGATCACTTGCTCCCCCACCGGCCGCCGCCAGACCACCTCATCCCCAGGCCCCGCCCCGAGCAAAGCCCTCCCCAACGGCGAACCCCAGTTGATCAACCCCCGCCCGGCATCCGCCTCATCCTCGCCCACCAGCCGCACCACATGTTCCTGGTCCTGCGCATCGACATACCGCACCCGGCTACCAATCTGCACCTTGCTGCGCGACGTCGCCGCCGGCACAACCTGGGCACTCTGCACTCGCGCGCTGAAGTAACGCAGGTCGCGTTCGGTATCCGCCAGCCGTTGCTTGTCGCCACGTTCACCTTGTGCCTGCAGTTCGCTGCGCAGGGCGTTCAGTTCGGCCACGCGCTCCTGCAGCTGGCGCAGGCCGCTGGCGGTCACGTAGTTGGGTTGTTCACTGACCCGTCGCTCGACCGGCTGATCGGCCTGAGCAGCGGCCTGGTCTTCGTTGACGAATGCTCGGCTCATGCGTGGCCTCCTTGTGCAGGAGACCATCATCGCAGGCCGCCGGTTTCAAGGGATGTCCGTTTGCGACTCAGTTGTGGCGATAGGCGCGTGCGGCGTCGCGGTCCTTTTCCTGCTCCCAGTCGCGCTCGCGCTGGTCCCAGAAGCGCTCGTGGTACTGGCGCTGTTCTTCGCTGTTCTGCATGGCGTGGCACTGGCGAAAACCGTCGTCCCAGCCGCTTTCGTACTGGCGCTCGTGCAGGTAGCGCGGTACGTCCTTGCGAAAGCCGCCGACCATCAGTCCTGCCGCCTGGCGGCCGCTGCTGCAGCCATCCTGAAAGCCATCGGCATAGGCGGGGGGATAGCCCTGGTTGACCATCTGCTCGTGGGTGGTTTCGCAACCAGACAGCAACAACGCCATGCACACGCCAAACCAGTACCGCGACATAACCACAAAACCCTCAGGTTGATACTGGAAAGTCTAGGTGGCGATTTGTCGGGGGGCCGTCAAAACAGTGTCAAAGAGTCGGTTGGTTCACACAGGTTCTGCCCTGGCGCGGTCCTGTAGGAGCGGCCTTGCGTCGCGAAAGGGCCGCAGAGCGGCCCCAGGATTTCAGCGATGATGCAAAAATTGCCGGGGCCGCTTTGCGGCCCTTTCGCGACACAAGGCCGCTCCTACAAAGTCTGCGTAGGGCCGATCAGTAGTGATACCACTTCAACTCCAGCATCACCTCGTTCTGCGCCGTAGCCAGGTGGCTGAACTCTCGCGAAGCACTCAACCGCAGGCCCAGGTTCTGGCTGATCTCCCATTGCTGGTTCAGGCTCACACTGCGCCGTACCTCGCCATTGGTGAAGTAGTCGCCCTTGGCCTCCAGCGTCATGTTGCCCAGCCCGTTGCGCCACAGCAGCCCGCCATTGAAGCCCGCCGCCGGGGCGATGAACTGGGCAAAATCATTGTGGTGCTCGATCCGCACCGTGCCCAGGGCAAAGCCCAGCAACCCGTCGGCCAGTTGCCAGGTGCCGCCGGCCCCGCCGTTCACATGGCTCACCAGCACTTCGTCATCATGCTTGCCCGGCACCCGCTCCAGCCCGCCGGCCACCTGCCACGACCAAGGCTTGAGCAGCTCGTTGCGCGGTGTCAGCGAGCGGATGGTGGCCAGGTCCAGGCGCTGCACCTGCCAGTCATTGCCTTCGTACTGACGCAGCTTCAGCTGCAGGATCTCGATCTGCGCCCCCAGCGGGAAACCATAGGCGTTGTCATTCAGGTCGTGGTAGGCCATGCGCAGGCCGTACTCGGCGTAGGCGCGGTCTTCGCGGGTGCCCACGCCAAGCTGCCAGGTGCGCGAGTCATGGCCGTCCTCGGGCAGGCCCGGGCGCTCGATCTGCAGGGGCGGTGGCGGGTTGCTGTTGATCGCCCGCAGTAGCTCGAAGCTGCGTTTCGCCTGCCCAGGGTCGCGCTCCTGTCCATTGGCGCGGTAACGCTCCAGGCGGTACGCGGCATCCTGCACCAGCGCCTGGCGCTGGCGGGGGAGGGCCTTGAACTCGGGGCTCTGCAGGTGCGCGGTGTCGGCGCTTGCAGCCAGCACCTGGCGCTTTTCGTCGTGATCGAGCGGCTCGGCCCGAGCCAGCAGTTCACGTTCGCGAGAGGGGCGGTACGTCTCGCTGGCGACCATGCCGGACTGCTTCACGGCCTTCACCGTGTCGGTCGGGATGGCGGTCAGCGGGAACTGCGAGGTCAGGTCCAGGCTCGGCCGGGCCACCTGCAGCAGCTCCAGCAGGCGGTACGAGCAGTTTTCGTCGAAGAAGAAGTAGTCGAACTGGACCTGCTTCAGCTCCCACACATGTTCGACCATGCGCCCGGTTTCTTCCGGGGTCAGGTCCAGCTGGTACTCCCACAGGTCGCGGTTTTCCAGGCTGCGGTATTCGGACAGTTTTTCCTGGTAGGGCATCAGCGCGAAGAGGCCCGGGTAGCCGCCCATCAGGCCCTTCCAGGCGTACAGGATGCTGTTGTCGCTGCCTTCGATGTAGGCGCCGAAGTTGATCGCGTAGCTCAGCAACGTGGTGTCGTCGCTGCGGGTGTTGGACTGGTCGATGCGCAGCAAGGTGTGGCCGAACATCGATGACGGGCTGTTCAGGTAGGCCGCCGGGAAGATCAGCGCCGCACTGTGCGGGTCGATCGACTGGTACCAGGTGGTGAACTCCTGACAGTCCGGTTGCGGCAAGTCTTGCAGGTCGAGCTGTTCGCGCAGCCAGCGGGTGCGCGCCGGGAATACGCACTGGGCATGTTTGTCGCCGAGGCTGGCCGGGGCGTACAGCGCTGCGACCGTGGCTTGCAGTTCCTGGTCGGGGTGGTGCGCGCCATCCTCGGCGAGGAAGAACGCATCATCGTCCACATAGCTGCGCCAGCCACCCAGCTTGGCGGTTTCGTAATGGCCCAGGGCAATCCAGTAAGGGGTGTTGGCCAGTTGCTGGACACGGCCTTGGTCCTGCACGGGCGCGGCATGAACAGGGGCGCAGGCACACAGCGCCAGGGATACGAAGCGTTTGAGCATGTCGGGCAACTACTTCTCAACGATGCCGAAAAAAGGCGAAACCCGCCCCGGGGCCGGGGCGGGAGCAGCTGCACTCAGGCCTCGGTTGCGTATTTGGCCAGGCGTGGGTCGTTCTTCAGAACAGCCAGGGTGTTGCTGTGGACGGTTTCGGCAGTGACGTCGGCGCTGCTGAAGATCTGGTTGAAGTGCTGGTGGGTGACCGATGCGAAGTAGCCACGGTCTTCCGGGGCCACGCCGAGAACCACGGCATAGGTGGTCAGTGCTTCGCCCTGGCCCATGGCCATGTCTTCGGAAAGCTCATTCATCATGCCGTTCATGGCGAACCAGGACTTGCCGCCGTAAGTCAGCGAGGCCTTGGTCGAGCAGCCGTTGGTGCCGGAGGTCATGCCGAAGGTGGCGTTACCGGAGGTGCCGTTGGTGGTGGAAGCCAGGAAGTGTGCCGGAGTGCCGCGCTGGCCTTCGAACAGCATGTTGCCCCAACCGCAGTTCGGGCCGCCTGGCGCTTCGGCCATGGCATTGATCGAGACCACGGTGAACAGAGTACCCAGAAGAATCCGTTTCATAGCATTTGTTCTCTATTTGACTTAACCAAGGGTCAGGGTTTCTGGCAACTCGGTTGCCAGGTCGGGAAAGCTTTTCACCCACCCGCGCAGCTTGGAGTTTAGGCACGATCTAAGAGTTGCGTTGTTGATTGCGAAAAATTTGCGCTTACATGACCCGCACCGGCTGCGACATAAAGTCCCGTGGAGCCTTGCAAGGCGCGCGCGGGCAGCGCCAGAATGCTGCGTATCTGCCCCGCCGAAGTAAGGAAACCCAATGCCCGATCCTGTCGCTGCGCGCCTGCGTCTCGCGCCTGAAGCCCTGACCCGGCGTTTCTCCCCCGAGCAGTTTGCCTTTACCAATACCGACGATCTGGAGCCGTTTCGCGGAGTCCTGGGCCAGGAGCGTGCTGTCGAGGCCCTGCAGTTCGGCGTGGCCATGCCGCGCCCTGGTTACAACGTGTACGTGATGGGCGAGCCCGGCACCGGCCGCTTCTCGTTCGTAAAGCGCTACCTCAAGGCCGAGGGCAAGCGCCAGCAAACCCCGGCCGACTGGGTCTACGTCAACCACTTCGATGACACCCGTGAACCCCGCGCACTGGAGTTGCCGTCCGGCAGCGCCGGGGCGTTCATCAGCGACATGAACGGGCTGATCGACAACCTGTTGTCGACCTTCCCGGCGGTGTTCGAGCACCCGTCGTACCAGCAGAAGAAAGGCGCCATCGACCGCGCCTTCAACCAGCGTTACGACCGCGCCCTGGATGTGATCGAGCGCGCCTCGCTGGAAAAGGACGTGGCCCTGTACCGCGACGCCAGCAACGTCGCCTTCACCCCGATGGCCGACGGCAAGGCGCTGGATGAAGCCGAATTCGCCCAGTTGCCGGAAGAGGTGCGCGAGCAGTTCCACGAGGATATCGCCCTGCTCGAGGAACGCCTGAACGAAGAGCTGGCCAGCCTGCCGCAATGGAAACGCGAGTCGAACAACCAGCTGCGTCAGCTCAACGAAGAAACCATCACCCTGGCCCTGCAGCCATTGCTGGCGCCGCTGTCGGAGAAGTACGCCGAGAACGCTGCGGTTTGCGCCTACCTGCAGTCGGTGCAGCTGAACCTGCTGCGTACCGTGGTCGAGCAACTGGTCGATGACAGCAAGACCGACGCGGCCGCGCGCAAGCTGCTGGAAGAGCAGTACGCCCCAAGCCTGGTGGTCGGCCACCACGCCGACGGCGGTGCGCCGGTGGTGTTCGAGCCGCACCCGACCTACGACAACCTGTTTGGCCGTATCGAATACAGCACCGACCAGGGTGCGCTGTACACCTCGTACCGCCAGCTGCGCCCGGGCGCACTGCACCGCGCCAACGGCGGCTTCCTGATTCTGGAAGCCGAGAAGATGCTGGGCGAGCCGTTCGTCTGGGACGCGCTCAAGCGTGCGCTGCAGTCGCGCAAGTTGAAGATGGAGTCACCACTGGGCGAGCTGGGCCGGGTGGCCACCGTCAGCCTGACACCGCAGATGATCCCGCTGAACATCAAGCTGGTCATCATCGGTTCGCGTCAGCTGTATTACGCGCTGCAGGACCACGACCCGGACTTCCAGGAGATGTTCCGGGTGCTGGTGGACTTCGACGAAGACATGCCCATGGTCGACGAGAACCTGGAGCAGTTCGCCCAGCTGTTGCGTACCCGCACCAACGAAGAGGGCATGGCGCCACTGACCAGTGACGCAGTGGCGCGCCTGGCCACCTACAGCGCCCGCCTGGCAGAAAACCAGTCGCGCCTGTCGGCACGTATCGGCGACCTGTTCCAGCTGGTCAGCGAAGCCGATTTCATCCGCCAGCTGGCCAGTGACGAAATGACCGACGCCGGGCACATCGAGCGTGCGCTCAAGGCCAAGGCCACCCGCACCGGGCGTGTTTCGCAGCGGGTGCTGGACGACATGCTTGCCGGCATCATCCTGATCGACACCGAAGGCGCGGCCATCGGCAAGTGCAACGGCCTGACCGTGCTGGAAGTGGGTGATTCGGCGTTCGGTATGCCGGCGCGCATCTCCGCCACCGTGTACCCGGGCGGCAGCGGTATCGTCGACATCGAGCGTGAGGTCAACCTCGGCCAGCCGATCCACTCCAAGGGTGTGATGATCCTCACCGGCTACCTGGGCAGCCGCTATGCCCAGGAGTTCCCGCTGGCGATCTCGGCGAGCATCGCCCTGGAACAGTCCTACGGCTATGTGGACGGTGACAGCGCCTCGCTGGGCGAAGCCTGCACGCTGATCTCGGCCTTGTCGCGCACGCCGCTCAAGCAGTGCTTCGCCATTACCGGCTCGATCAACCAGTTTGGTGAAGTGCAGGCGGTGGGTGGGGTCAACGAGAAGATCGAAGGCTTCTTCCGCCTGTGCGAGGCGCGTGGCCTGACCGGCGAGCAGGGGGTGATCATCCCGCGTGCCAACGTCGCTACGCTGATGCTCGACGAGCGTGTGCTGCAGGCAGTGGAGAACGGCATGTTCCACGTGTACGCGGTCAGCCAGGCCGACGAGGCGTTGAGCCTGCTGGTGGGCGAGGAGGCCGGTGTGCTGGATGACAAGGGCCAGTTCACCGAAGGCAGCGTCAACGCCCGGGTGGTGGAGCGCCTGCGTGAGATTGCCGAGATGATCAGCGAGGAAGAAATCGAGAAGGCGGAGAAAGAACGCCTGGAAGAGGTAATTGCCCAGGCCAAGCCGGCCTGAGTCAAGAAACCGGCGTTAGCGGCGATGTGCTACCGTTCAGCGCCGGTTTTCCATCTTTCTATACCGTTCTTCTATGCTGGAACTTAAGGACGGTATCAGCGTTCAGGATGGAAACAGCCTGAGGTTCAGGCTGAACAAGGCTTTTTGGAGGGGGCGCGGCCATGCGCAATCTCAGCCTCACACGCCAGTGCCTGGGCCTGGTGACCCGCATCGAATGCAGCATCCGTCCGCTGGCCGGGGACAACGGCATGTGGACGCTACTGTTCGCCGCCGGCATGGCCGGTGAACAACCGTCCGCGATCAAGGCCCAAGGGCCGTTCCATGGGCCGTTGGTGGCCGAGTCTGTGCTCAATGCCATTGTCGACAGCCTGACCTTGCATGGGTATCAGGTGGCCGAGGATCCGCAGATCTGGTGTTTGCATTTGCAGGCGCAGTTGCGGCGGATCAATGGTGAGCGCTGCCGGAACCTGGGGGATTACCAGTTTCATCCTGAGACCTGATTGACGCTGGGGGCCGCTTTGCGGCCCATCGCGACACAAGGCCGCTCCTACAAGGGACCGCGATCTCTTGTAGGAGCGGCCTTGTGTCGCGATGGGCTGCAAAGCAGCCCCATTCACCGGGCTTTTGCTGTAACAGGTGGCTGGCTATACTCGGCGTCGCTTTTTTAGTCACCTGATGAGTCCCGAAACTCCATGGAACGTATCCTCGAAAACGCGATGTATGCCTCGCGCTGGCTGCTCGCCCCCATCTACTTCGGCCTGTCCCTCGGCCTGCTGGCCCTGGCGCTGAAATTCTTCCAGGAAGTCGTCCACGTCCTGCCCAACGTCTTCGCCCTGAGCGAAGCCGACCTGATTCTGGTGATCCTGTCACTGATCGACATGTCGCTGGTGGGCGGCCTGCTGGTGATGGTGATGATCTCCGGCTACGAGAATTTCGTCTCGCAACTGGACATCGACGAGAGCAAGGAAAAGCTCAACTGGCTGGGCAAGATGGACTCTTCGTCGCTGAAGATGAAGGTTGCCGCGTCGATCGTGGCCATTTCGTCCATCCACCTGCTGCGGGTGTTCATGGATGCACAGAATATCTCCACCGATTACCTGATGTGGTACGTGATCATCCACATGACCTTCGTGGTCTCGGCATTCTGCATGGGTTACCTGGACAAGCTGACCAAGCACTGAGCCTGTCAGGCCTCTTCGCAATCCCTGTGGGAGCGGGCAAGCCCGCGAAGAGGCCGGCACGGTCCACCTGACGAGCGGCGTCAGTCATGCCTTGTGCATTCTCCCTTTCTGTACAAAAAATGAGCTCTCATGCGTGGTTCCCATCGCGAGGTGCTCTCATGAACCTGCATCAGCTCAACACCGAGGCCAGGGCTGGCCATGTGGACGAACTGAACCTGATCGCCATCGAAGGCGGTGACTACCTGCTCGAGGCCCGGATCAAAGGCCACCCCCACCCCCTGTCCGATGCCCGTGGTGAACGCTTGCGCGTACATTCGGTGGAGGACGCGCGCAAGTTGCTGCAAACCATCCCCATGGTCTCGATGAACCTGGTGCACTGGTCGGTGCAGGACGAAATGTGCGGTATGGGCACGCACCCGGAAGAAGACTTGAAGGTGCCGATTTCCCAGCGCTCGGCCTGGTAGCTGCTCGCAGCGCCCCAGTGTGCTAGGCTGCTCGCCCTTTTCATCAAGGGCGCGGCTTCACTGCGCCCTGCAGTGGAGCACGACAATGTCCGAACTCAACCTGTCCACCGACGAAACTCGCGTCAGCTACGGCATCGGCCGTCAGCTGGGCGGCCAGCTGCGCGACAACCCGCCACCAGGCGTCAGCCTGGAAGCCATCCTGGCCGGCCTGACCGACGCCTTCAACGGCGCCGACAGCCGCGTCAGCGAAGCCGACCTGTCGGCCAGCTTCAAGGTCATCCGCGACGTGATGCAAGCCGAAGCAGCCGCCAAGGCTGAAGCCGCTGCTGCTGCTGGCAAGGCATTCCTGGTCGAGAACGCCAAGCGTGACGGCATCACCACCCTGGCTTCGGGCCTTCAGTTCGAAGTACTGACCGCAGGCGAAGGCGCCAAGCCGACCCGCGAAGACAACGTGCGCACCCACTACCACGGCACCCTGATCGACGGCACTGTGTTCGACAGCTCCTACGACCGTGGTCAGCCGGCTGAATTCCCGGTAGGTGGTGTGATCGCTGGCTGGACCGAAGCCCTGCAGCTGATGAACGCTGGCAGCAAATGGCGCCTGTACGTGCCGAGCGAGCTGGCCTACGGCGCCCAAGGCGTTGGCAGCATCCCGCCGCACAGCGTGCTGGTGTTCGACGTCGAGCTGCTCGACGTTCTGTAATGCCACTGGGGCCGCTTTGCGGCCCATTCGCGACACAAGGCCGCTCCTACAGGGGAACGCAAACACCTGTAGGAGCGGCCTTGTGTCGCGATCGAGGGCGAAGCCCTCGCCAGGTCCGTCAGTTCCAGTCTGTTCCCCCGGGGCGCAACGCCCGCGCATAGCAGAACAGAAACAAATTCCGCACCAGTTCCTTGAGCACCCCCGGTTCACTCGAGTTCAGCCCGCTCATGTCCAGGTCGCCCTGGTCGCGCAGCTCGTCGAGCGCTTCTTCTTCAAGCACCGCGCACACTTCGCCGGTTTCCCGATGAAGAATGCGCAGGTAGGGGTGAGGGCGGTCCAGCCAGGCGTCGATCAGATAAGTCATGGCTATTCTCCTTGGATAGCAGTCCCAATGAGAATAATTCTTATTAGCTGAATAGCAAGCGCCAATTGGCGGTTTTTTGGAAAATCAGACCTTGCGTACGAACTCGGACTTCAGCTTCATGGCGCCGATGCCGTCGATCTTGCAGTCGATGTCGTGATCGCCATCGCACAGGCGGATGTTCTTGACCTTGGTGCCGACCTTGACCACCAGGGACGAGCCCTTGACCTTGAGGTCCTTGATCACGGTGACGGTGTCGCCATCCTGCAGGATGTTGCCGACCGAGTCCTTCTTCACCACCTCGTCGCTGGCCGCTTCGGCATCGCCGCTGGCCGACCACTCGTGGGCGCATTCAGGGCAGATCAGCTGAGTGCCATCCTCATAGGTGTATTCGGAGTTGCATTTCGGGCAGGGTGGCAGAGTGCTCACTTCGGTTCCTCAAACAAACAGACGGGCGGTTAAAAACCCGAATTGTATAAGGTATTTTTTCAGAAGTGATTATGTCCGGACAAAAGCATTCGCGGGCTTGCCCGCTCCCACACGATCTGCGCTACCTTTGAGGCTTGCGCGATCCCTGTGGGAGCGGGCAAGCCCGCGAATGGATTTGATGCGATCTGTCAGTGAGTACGCGCGACCGCAAACTCGCTCAGCTCGACCAGCGCGTCACGATATTCGCTGGCCGGCAGCACTTCCAGGCACTGGATCGCACGCTTCACATAGTCACGCGCCAGCTCCGCCGTGTACTTCAGCGCACCCGACTCCTCGACCGCCACGCGAATCTGCTCCAGGTCTTCCAGGCCACCCTTCTGGATCGCCTGGCGCACCAGCGCAGCCTGTTCGGCGGTGCCTTCGCGCATGGTGTAGATCAGCGGCAGGGTAGGCTTGCCTTCGGCCAGGTCGTCACCGACGTTCTTGCCCAAGGTCTGCGAGTCGCCCTTGTAGTCCAGCAGGTCGTCGACCAGCTGGAACGCCACGCCCAGGTGGTCACCGAAGGTACGCAGGGCCTCGCGCTGTTCGTCGGTGGCTTCGGCCAGCGCGGCGGCGCTGTGGGTCGAAGCCTCGAACAGCATCGCGGTCTTGCCGCGGATGACCTCCATGTAGACTTCCTCGGTGGTGCTGGCGTCGCGTACCCGCGACAGCTGCAGCACTTCACCCTCGGCAATCACGCGGGTGGCCTTGGACAGGATCTGCATGACCGGCATCGAGCCCAGTTCGACCATCATCTCGAACGAGCGCGAATAGAGGAAGTCGCCCACCAGCACGCTCGGCGCGTTGCCCCACAGGGCATTGGCGGTGGAGCGGCCACGGCGCATGCCGGACATGTCGACCACGTCGTCGTGCAGCAGGGTAGCGGTGTGCAGGAATTCGATGGTGGCAGCCAGCAGGCGCAGGTCGTCGCCTTCGCGGCCCAGGGCCTTGCCACACAGCAGCACCAGCAGGGGGCGCAGGCGCTTGCCACCGGCGGACGTGATATAGTCGCCGATCTTCGATACCAGCGGCACGCGCGAGGTCAGCTGCTTCTTGATGATCTCGTCGACGGCGCTGAAATCATCAGCCACCGCGCGGTAGAAGGATTGGGGTTGCATCGGCTGCTCCAGTGAGGTTGCGCGGCATGCTAGGTCGCAGGTCCCGGTGTGTCAAGGCGCGGTGCCAGCGCCCCGGGGGCGGTACTTGCAAGCAAAACCGCGGTTGCGTACAATCGCGCACCCTAACTTCCTGGGCAGCACCTGCCTTACGCAATTGCGCCGGGCCGTTCCAGCCCTGTGCAGCCATGCCAGCCAATACTCATCATATAAAGCGCTGGGTGAGCAGGATTATCGGAGAAATACCATGTCTTACGCAGTAATCGTTACCGGCGGCAAGCAGTACAAAGTCGCTGAAGGTGAATTCCTCAAGATCGAAAAACTGGAAGTCGCCACTGGCGAATCCGTGACCTTCGATCGCGTCCTGCTGGTCGCCAACGGTGAAGAAGTCACCATCGGTGCTCCAGTTGTTGCTGGCGCCAAAGTAGTGGCCGAAGTCGTTTCGCAAGGCCGCCACGACAAGGTTCGCATCATCAAGTTCCGTCGTCGTAAGCACCACATGAAGCGTATGGGCCACCGCCAGTGGTTCACCGAGATCAAAATCACCGGTATCCAGGCTTAATCCCCTAGATCCCCTGAATTTATTTGGAGAATTGAACCATGGCTCACAAGAAGGCTGGTGGTAGTACTCGTAACGGTCGCGACTCAGAATCGAAACGCCTTGGCGTGAAGATGTATGGCGGCCAGGTTATCAAGCCAGGCAACATCATCGTCCGTCAGCGCGGCACCGAATTCCACGCTGGCTACGGTGTTGGCATGGGCAAGGATCACACCTTGTTCGCCAAGATCGAAGGCGTGATCAAGTTCGAGAAAAAAGGCGAGTTCATGCGCCGTTACGTGAGCATCGTCGCCGCTTAATCGCGACGTCGCTCCAGAAGCCCCGTCATGCGACGGGGCTTTTTCGTTTGTGGTGAGCCTCTTGCAAAGCTGTTTGTATGGGCTGCCGGCGTGGGTTTCTACGGTCGTACGGGGCCGCCGCGCTCATTTTTGCAAGAGCCTCAGGTTTTTCAGGTATTCAACTCGCCAGCAGGCGAGAGGCGGTTTTGAATGAAGTTTGTTGACGAAGTATCCATTCGGGTCAAGGCCGGTGACGGTGGCAACGGTTGCATGAGCTTCCGTCGCGAGAAGTTCATCGAGAACGGTGGCCCCAACGGTGGTGACGGTGGCGACGGTGGTTCGGTGTACATGATCGCCGACGAAAACCTCAACACCCTGGTCGACTATCGCTACACCCGTCACCACGAAGCCCAGCGTGGCGCCAACGGCGGCAGCACCGACTGCACCGGCAAGAAAGGCGACGACCTGTTCCTGCGTGTGCCGGTCGGCACCACCGTGATCGACGCTTCCACCCAGGAAGTGATCGGTGACCTGGTCACCCCGGGCCAGAAGCTGATGGTCGCCCAAGGCGGCTGGCACGGCCTGGGCAACACCCGCTTCAAGTCCAGCACCAACCGTGCACCGCGCCAGACCACCCCGGGCAAGCCAGGTGACCAGCGTGACCTGAAGATGGAAATGAAAGTGCTGGCCGACGTCGGCCTGCTGGGCCTGCCGAACGCCGGCAAGAGCACCTTCATTCGCTCGGTTTCGGCCGCCAAGCCGAAAGTGGCCGACTACCCGTTCACCACCCTGGTGCCGAACCTGGGCGTGGTCAGCGTCGACCGCTGGAAGAGCTTCGTCATCGCCGACATCCCCGGCCTGATCGAAGGTGCTTCCGAAGGCGCCGGCCTGGGTATCCGCTTCCTCAAGCACCTGGCGCGTACCCGCGTGCTGCTGCACCTGGTGGACATGGCGCCGCTGGACGAAAGCAGCCCGGCCGATGCCGCCGAAGTCATCGTCAACGAGCTGACCCGCTTCAGCCCGTCGCTGGCCGAGCGTGAGCGCTGGCTGGTGCTGAACAAGGCCGACATGGTCATGGAAGACGAGCGCGACGAGCGGGTCAAGGAAGTGGTCGAGCGCCTGCAGTGGGAAGGCCCGGTCTACGTGATTTCGGCCATCTCCAAGCAGGGCACCGAAAAGCTCAGCCACGACCTGATGCGCTACCTCGAAGACCGCGCCGACCGCCTGGCCAACGACCCGGCCTACGCCGAAGAGCTGGCCGACCTCGACCAGCGCATCGAAGACGAAGCCCGTGCCCAGCTGCAGGCCCTGGACGACGCCCGTACCCTGCGCCGTACCGGCGTCAAGAGCGTGCACGACATCGGCGACGATGACGGTTGGGACGATGATTTCGAGGACGACGAAGACGGCCCGGAAATCATTTACGTGCGCGACTGACCGGTTGCAGTACACTAAACGCCGCTCTTTGGAGCGGCGTTTTTGTATCCACGGTATCTACAGATTCGACATAGGTTGGAAGAAGATGCGAAGCAAGGTGACGGGCGCCAAGCGCTGGGTCGTGAAGATTGGCAGTGCTCTGCTGACCGCCGATGGCAAAGGCCTCGACCGCGGTGCCATGGCCGTTTGGGTCGAGCAGATGGTCGCGCTGCGTGAGGCAGGCGTGGAGTTGGTACTGGTCTCCTCCGGGGCCGTGGCTGCCGGCATGAGCCAGCTGGGCTGGACGTCGCGACCGAGTGCGATGAACGAGCTGCAGGCGGCTGCTTCGATCGGCCAGATGCGCCTGGTGCAGGCCTGGGAGTCGAGCTTCGGCGAGCACGGCAAGCACACCGCGCAGATCCTGCTGACCCATGACGACCTGTCCGACCGCAAGCGTTACCTGAACGCCCGCAGCACCCTGCGCACGCTGGTCGACCTGGGCGTGGTGCCGGTGATCAACGAAAACGATACCGTGGTTACCGACGAGATCCGCTTCGGCGACAACGACACCCTGGCGGCGCTGGTAGCCAACCTGGTCGAGGCTGACCTGCTGGTGATCCTCACCGACCGCGATGGCATGTTCGATGCCGACCCGCGCAACAACCCCGACGCCCAGCTGATCTACGAGGCCCGCGCCGACGACCCGGCACTGGACGCCGTGGCCGGCGGTACCGGTGGCGCCCTGGGCCGTGGCGGCATGCAGACCAAGCTGCGCGCCGCGCGCCTGGCAGCCCGTTCCGGTGCCCATACCATCATCATCGGTGGCCGCATCGAGCGCGTGCTGGATCGCCTCAAGGCTGGCGAGCGTCTGGGTACCTTGCTGTCGCCCGAGCGCGGCATGCTTGCCGCACGCAAGCAGTGGCTGGCCGGCCACCTGCAGACCCGTGGCACCCTGGTGCTGGACGCCGGTGCCGTGCAGGCGCTGCGCCAGGCCAACAAGAGCCTGCTGCCGGTTGGCGTGAAAACCGTGCAGGGCAGCTTCCGCCGTGGCGAGATGGTGGTGTGCGTCGGCCCGGACGGCCATGAAGTGGCGCGCGGCCTGGCCAACTACAGCGCCTTGGAGGCGCAGAAGATCATTGGCCAGCCGTCGGATGCCATCGAAAGCATCCTGGGCTATATCGCGGAGCCTGAGCTGGTGCACCGCGACAACCTGGTTCTGGTCTGAGGGCGCGCACGTGCTGAAAAGGATGATTGCCGTGGCGGCACTGGCGTTGCCGATGCTGGCCGGGGCCGAGGAAATCGGCCAGGTGTCCACCGTGTTCAAGTTCCTCGGGCCGAATGATCGTATTGTGGTAGAGGCGTTCGACGACCCCAAGGTCGAGGGCGTGACCTGCTACCTGTCGCGGGCCAAGACTGGCGGCGTGAAGGGTGGGTTGGGGCTGGCGGAGGACCGGGCGGAGGCATCGATTGCCTGTCGCCAGGTCGGGCCGATCAGCTTCAAGGGTGAGCTGAAGGATGGCGAGGAAGTGTTCAAGGAACGCACCTCGCTGGTGTTCAAGACCATGCAGGTGGTGCGCTTCTTGGACAAGAAGCGCAATACGCTGGTGTACCTGGTGTACAGCGACCGCATGATCGAAGGCAGCCCGCAGAATGCGGTGACCGCGATTCCGATTCTGCCTTGGGCTCATTGATAGCTTGGTAGATCCTGGGAGGCCTTTGGCCTCCATCGCGACACAAGGCCGCTCCTACAGGGGGACGCGAATCCCTGTAGGAGCGGCCTTGTGTCGCGAAAGGGCCGCAAAGCGGCCCCAATTACCTCAGGCCAATTCCTCGGCCTGATGATCCTCACGCACAACCGCCTTCACCTCATCGCGACGGCTGATGAACTTCCAGTCCGCCTCGTCGATGTAGATGCCATTCGGCCCGCTACCACCTTCCAGGTCGATCGCCACGCGTGCAGACACCTGCGGCTTCACGCTCGCCAGGATCGGCACGAAGCCCAGCTGCAGGCTGGTTTCCAGCAGCGCAGCCTGGTTGCGTTCGTCGATGTCCGCCGCTTCGTCCAGGTAGTACGGCAGGCGGATGCGCCCGGCCAGGTCGCGGTCCATCAGGTGCAGCAACAGGTACATGTTGGTCAGCGCCTTGATGGTCATGGTGGTGCCGTTGGATGCCGCGCCGTCGATGTCGGCATGGATCACCGGCTGGCCGTTGACCTTGGTGATCTCGAACGCCAGCTCGAACAGGTCCTTCAGGCCCAGCTGGTTGTGGTTGGCTGCCACCAACCGTGCCAGGTATTCCTTGGCCTCTTCGTTCTTGTTGTCCTGCTCGGCGCTCTGGGTCAGGTCGAACACCGACAGGGTTTCGCCTTCTTCGTACTGACCGGCGCTGTGGATGATCTGGTCGATGTGCTTGAGCGCTTCCTTGTTCGGCGCCAGCACCACGCGGAAGCTCTCCAGGTTGGATACCTGGCGCTTGTTGATTTCGCGGTTGAACAGGGCCAGCTGGTGCTCGAGGCTGTCGTAGTCGCTGCGGATGTTGCGCAGGGTCCGGGCGATGTCGGTGACCGCGGCGCGACGGGCCTTGGCCAAGGTCAGGGCTTCGTCGGTGCGGTGCGCATAGGCATTCACCAGCAGTTGCAGGCGGCGTTCCATGTCGTCTTCGCTGTCGAACTTGGCCACGCCTTTCAGGCGCACCTGGGCGTACAGCGCCTCGATCTGGTTGTCCACCCGCTGCAGGCTCTGCCAGCTGTCCTGGTAGTCGTTGAGCAGTGGCAGCAGGTTGTCCATCGAGTCGTCGATGGCTTCCATGTACGGCGTGCCGTAGGGCAGGTCGGCCGGCAGCAGCTGGCGACGGCGCAGGGCGTCTTCCAGGGTGCGCTGCTTGGCCTCGAGGTCGCCGATCTGCCGGCCGACCAGTTGCAGCTTGGCCGACAGCTGCTGGACGCGTTCGGTGAAGGCGTCGCTGGAGCGCTTGAGTTCGTCCTGGGCGGCTTCGAGCTGCGACAGCTGCTCCAGCTTCTCGGGCTCTTCGGCGGCCAGGGTTTCGCTGCGGCGGAAGTCTTCCAGCGCTTTCTGCGCGTCCAGTACCTCCTGGTACAGGGCCTCGGTCTGCGCCTTGGAGGCGGAGCGGTCGGCGGCCACGGCCTGCTGGGTCTTGAGCTGCTTCAGCTCTTTTTCCAGGCGCTCTTTCTGGTCACGCAGGGCAGCACGGTCGGCCAGGGCCTGCAGCGCCGGTGGGTCGATGTGCGACAGGTCGATGGACAGGCCCGGGGCTTCGAAGCGTTCGCCCTTGAAGCCGTCGAGTACCGTTTCCAGAGATTTTACCCACAGGTCGCTGTCGTCCAGTTCGATACCGCGCTCACCCAGCGGCAGGCTGAACAGCGCGCCGTTGAACAGGCGCATCAGGCGGTCGACGTCCTGCTGCGAGAACTCTTCGCGCAGGCGGGCGTAGCTGTTGTTGTCGGCGTGGTCGAGCTGCTGCTTGACCTGCTTCAGGCGCTTTTCCAGGTCGCGGACGCGTTCGTCCAGGTCTTCGGCGCTGAACTGCCGCGACTGGGCCAGGGCGCCGGCCAGTTCGTCGTGGGCGTCCTTGGCCGCCAGCAGTTGCTGCTCCAGCACCTTTACGTCATCGACCAGGGCGAAGCGGTGCTTGAGCACCGACAGCTCGCCCAGCCAGCGCTGGATACCGGTGATTTCACGCTCCAGGCGCATCAGCTCCTGAGTACCGCCGCGCTGGTCGTTCTGCAGGCGGTCCTGCTCGCCACGGTAGTGCTCGGCCTGGATCACCAGCTCTTCCTTGCGCGCCATGGCGTATTCCTGCCAGGTGCCCAGCAGGGTGTCGAGCACTGGCGAAATGCGGTGCAGCTTGCCGCGCAGGATGTCGCGCTGGGCCACGCCACCGGCCAGGGCCTCGACCAGCGGGCCGGCGGCGACCAGGGCGTTGTAGTCCTGTTCCATGCGGCGCACGTCGCGGAAGGCTTCCTCGCACGCGGCGATATAGTCGACGCTGCCAGAGCGCAGGCTGTGCTCGAAAGCGTCGAGGAACAGCTGCTTGAGCTTGGCGGCGGTGATTTCGCGCATGTGCAGCAGGTTGATGAACAGCGCGCGGAAGGTTTTCAGGCTTTGCTCGCTGGTCGAGCGCAGCGGGATCATGGTCAGGTCCAGCGGCACCGAGGTGTGGCCACCGACCAGCAGACGACGCAGTTCGTCCGGCTTAAGCTCGTAGGCCTTGATCCCCAGACGCTCGAGGTTGGTGAACAGCTCTTTCTGGCGCAGGCAGGTGTCGTTCTTCTGGTAGTGGGCCAGGTCCAGTTCGCCCTTGTAGGCAAAGAACTGGTGGCCGAAACCGCCGCCCGGGCCGCGGCCGACAACGCCGATGACGTGCGGGCCGTGGGGCAGGCTCAGTTCGCAGAGAATGTACGAGGTATCGCTGGCGAAGTAGAAGCGGCGCGATTGCTCGAGGCTGTACTTGCCGAAGCTCATGTCCGACATGCGCGCCAGGATCGGGAACTGCAGGGCGTTGATCGACGCCGATTTACCCAGGTTGTTGGCACCGTATACCGACAGTGGGTGCTCCAGCGGGAACAGGCCAAGGCTGTAGCCGGCGGTGTTGAGCAGTGCGAAGCGGCGGATGCCGTAGCGTTCCTGGCTCATGCGTCAATCTCCTGTTGCTCTTCGCGGATCGCCCGGGCCAGGGCTTCCTCTTCGCTTTCCTCGCCCTCGAAGGGGGTGAGGTCGAGCGGGTCGTCGGTGCGGTTGAGTTCTTCGGGGCTTTCTTCCTCGACCAGTACCGGGGTCGGCAGCGGCAGGTCGCTGTGCAGGGTGGCTGCCAGGTCGCGGTCCTGCTGCACGGCCAGGCACACGTCGAGGAAGCGATGCATCGGCGGCAGGAAGCGGTAGATGCCGCCTTCCTCGAAGGCGAAGCCGAGCTGGGTCATGCGGCGCAGGATTTTTTCTTCCAGCTCGTCCACGGTCTGCACTTCGGCCTGCAGGAACAGGTCGCGGTACTTGTCCAGCAGCGAGGGCAGTTCGTCACGGCCGATGCTGCCGCCATCGAGCACGGCCATCGGGTCGCGGCCCTGGTCGGCCAGGTGTTCGACCAGGATGAAGGTGAACAGCGACAGGCGCTGCGCGGTCTTGTTGACCTGCGCGGCGGTCATGTCCGGCACGAAGTAGTAGAAGCCACGGGTGTCGCACACCAGTTCGAAGCCCAGGGCCTTGAACAGGGTGCGGTACTGGTCCTGGAAGTTCGACAGCTGGGCGTAGAGCTCGGGGTCGCGGCGGCTGACGTGGAAGCCTTTGAACAGCTCGCGGAAGATCGGCGCGAGCTGGGACAGTTCGGAAAGATCAAGATGCATGGGCTGGGCTCGCGTTGGATTCGGTAGGCGCGCTGGCGGCGTCTTCGCGGCTGGAAGTCAGGGCGAACGAGCGCAGGCTGACCAGGTGTTCCTGGGTGATGTACTCACGGCGGTCGAGGCGTTCGCGCTTGAAGCGCTTTTCCCGCGACAGGCGCGAGAACCAGTACAGCAGCTCGTCGGTGGCGCCTTCGGGTTCCTGCTCCAGCAGCCAGACCATCAGGTCGGGCAGCGGCAGGGCCTGTTCGCAGCGTTCGGCCATTTCCTTGACCGTGCGCGGTGCACGGGGCAGGGCGCCGGACTGGGTCTTGTGGGCCTTGGGGAAGCGCGCCGGCTTGGGCTCGAAGCGGGCCAGGGCGTAGACATAGGCCTCGACCTGGCTGGCGCTGCCGAGGAAAGTGCTTTGCGGGCGGGTGAACATCGGCATGGCCGCTTGCGGTACGGCGTCGATGCCCTTGCGCCGGATCACCGACAGGGCCAGTGCGGCGCCACGGGTCACGGCGTTGTGCCGGCGGGCTTCCTCACGCAGCGGCAGCAGCAGTTCGCGGGCGTGGCGCAGGGTCAGCTGGGCGCTGGTCTGCATTTCCAGGATGCGCGCGTGGGTGCGCAGCAGCATGTCGTCGTCGACCAGGTGGCCCAGGCGCGCCTGTTCGCCCAGCAGCTTCAGCAGCACGGTCTCGACCTTGCGCACGCCCTGTTCGAAGGCACCGTCGGCGTTGACCAGCTGGATCATCGGCTCGACATACTCGTCCCAGGTCGCCAGTACTTCGGCATAGCGCTGGCGCAGCGGGATCTGGCGGTTGCTGGTCTTGGCCCGCTCGGCCACGGCCACCAGTGCCTGCTCGTCGTTGTCGAGCTTCTTCAGTACATCGCGCACGCGCATGTCGAGCAGGCGCAGCTGGCGCGCCAGGTCGTCGCTGTCGCGGTTGTCGAAGGCGTCCTGGATATGCCCGGCCAGGCGCTCCAGGTGGCGCAGGTAGGCTTCGATCTCCAGGCACAGGCCCAGCCGGTGTTCGCGGCGCAGGTAGGCGAGGAAATCGTGGATCTGCGCGTTGAGCTCGAAACGGTTCGGGCTCTTGGCCACCGGGACCAGGATATCCAGGCGGATCCACACGTCGAGCAGCTGGGTGATGTCCTGCGGGGTGCTCTCGACCTGCTGGCGGGCCACATGCTGACGCAATTCGACCAGGCTCAGGGTGCCCTGGTCGAAACGCTCGCACAGCGGCTCGATCAGGGCCCAGTGTTCGGCTAGGGCGCGCAGGACGCGCTTGGGTTCGATCATTGGCTTCGACTCGTTGCCAAGAAAAAGGGGGCGATTGTACTGCATCCGGGGGGGAGGTTTTCACCCCTTGGTCTGTAATGGGGGAGTACGTCTTGGTTTTTGTGGCGCCTGTGAGATCGAGCGCCGCCCGCGCGGCGCTTCGCGGGGCAAGCCCGCTCCCACATTTGTTGCAACGTGGCCATGCCTGTGAAAGAGGTGTTGTCAGCCTTGGTGCACGGCTTGAGGCAAGTGGGGAGGCAGCAGCGCCAGCCGTGAAGTCCAGCCGGCCCAACAAGGCTGGCAGCCACGGCCTGTCAGGTTCGGCACGTTGCAACAAATGTGGGAGCGGGCTTGCCCCGCGAAGCGCCGCGCGGGCGGCGCTCGGTCTGATAGGCGCTGCAAAAACCAAGGCGTACACGTTAGAATGGCCAATTGTCTCCACCCCTCGGAACCCCGCCCCTTGCTCACCGAACCCCGTCGCCGCGCCTACCTTTCCGCCATGCAAGTGGTGCACTGGCTGCCGCGCGCCGAACTGCCGTTCGCCGCACCGTCGCGGCCCGAGCTGCTGCTGCCGGTGGCGCCGGTCGAGGACCTCGATTTCGACGTCAGGCCGGCACCGGCTGCCAACGAGGCGCCAGTCACCCACCAGGCCCGCTCCGGCGAGCGGCCGAAAATCGAGATTCCGCGCCCGGGCAGTGCGCCCAAGCCGGCCGCCAAGCCCGCCGAGGCCGAGGAGCAGGCCGCGCCACCGCGCCCGGCCCCGGTGCCACCCCCGCGCTTTTCGTTGCAGTTGCTGCGTGCCGGCAGCTGCCTGCTGCTGGTGGAGTTGGCCACCGGCCAGCCGTTCCAGAGCCGCGACCCGTCCTACCTGCTGCTCAAGGACATGCTGCGCGCCGCCGGCCTGCCCGACGCCCCGCAGATCATCGGCGAGCCGGTGCGCTGGCCGCTGCTGGTGCGCGGCAACATGGACCAGGGCCCAGAGGCGGCGCGCGATTTCGTCCAGGGCTTTGTCCAGGCGCGCCTGGAAGACGCCCCGTGCACCTGCCTGTGGCTGGTCGGCCTGCCGGCGCTGCGCTTTGCCGCCAATGTCGACGGCGAAGCCTATTACCAAACCCTGAAGCTCGAGGGCCTGGGCGAAGCCTGGGCCTTGCCGGGCCTTGAACTGTTGATGGACGAGCCGCAGCGCAAGGCGGACGTCTGGAAAGCCATGCGCCAGCTGATGGCGCGCTGGAAGAGCGTTGAATGAGTGACTCGATCAGCTTCCGCCCGATGACCGAGGCGGATCTGGATGCCGTACTTAAGATCGAATATGCCGCGTTCAGTCATCCCTGGACCCGCGGGATCTTTCAGGATGCGCTCAAGTCGTACGAAGTCTGGCTGATGTTCGACGGCCAGCAGCAGGTGGGCCATGGCGTGATCAACGTGATCATCGACGAGGCGCACCTGCTCAACATTACCGTCAAGCCGGAAAACCAAGGCTGCGGCCTGGGCCTGCGCCTGCTCGAGCACCTGATGGCCCGGGCCTACCAGCTCAATGGCAGGGAGTGCTTCCTGGAAGTGCGCGCCAGCAACCAGTCGGCCTATCGTTTGTACGAGCGCTACGGTTTCAACGAAATCGGCCGCCGCCGCGACTATTACCCGGTTGCCGGTGGCCGTGAAGACGCCCTGGTGATGGCCTGCACCCTGCTCGAGGACTGACCTTGCAGGGGCTGGCGCTGTCACGCAGGCAAACCCTGATGAGGCAACGACCATGCACGACCTGCAGGAACTGATCGACAACAACGCCCGCTGGGCCGACGCGATCAACCAGCGCGACCCCGACTTCTTCGCCAAGCTGGCCCGCCAGCAGACTCCCGAATTCCTCTGGATCGGCTGCTCCGACGCCCGCGTGCCGGCCAACGAAATCGTCGGCATGCTGCCGGGCGATCTGTTCGTTCACCGCAACGTTGCCAACGTGGTGCTGCACACTGACCTCAACTGCCTGTCGGTGATCCAGTACGCGGTGGAAGTACTGAAAGTGCGGCACATCCTGGTCACCGGCCATTACGGTTGCGGTGGCGTGCGCGCCGCCATGCAGGATCGCCAGCTGGGCCTGATCGACGGCTGGCTGCGCTCGATACGCGACCTGTATTACGAAAAGCGCGCCGAGCTGGCCAAGCTGGACAACGAAGAGGCCAGGGTCGACCGCCTGTGCGAACTGAACGTCATCCAGCAGGTGGCCAACGTGGCCCATACCAGCATCGTGCAGAACGCCTGGCACCGTGGTCAGGAACTGTCGGTGCATGGCTGCATCTATGGCATCAAGGATGGCCGGTGGAAGAGCCTGGACACCACCATCAGCGGCTTCGCCCAGCTGCCGCCGCAGTATCGGTTGCGGGCGTTGGAGTAGCAGTTTGTCGCAACTCTCCTTGCGGCAACCCGGGTTTTGAAACGGCTTTCATCATCACCAGTACGCGGGCTTCAGTGCCGGTTTTTTCTGGGTGGGAACCCGATCGGGAAACTGATGGGAGGCTAGTTCGTCCTCCGTTACCATCTGGCGCATCCAGTGGGCGTTATTTCTGAGTGAGCCCGGCAGCGTTCGCTTCATGCCTTTCCGATGCGGCAGGATCACACCCAATCGCAAATCGGGGAAGTCTTCGCGGATGGCTCGCAATGCTGGTGTCAGGTCGGTGTCAGCGGAAACCAATACCAGTTGTTGGACTCGCTGATCCGCTGGGAGCCTACTTTCTTGGGCTGCGAGTCGATACATGCTGATGGCGATGTGTACATCCGTTTCTTTTTCTTCCAGCTTCCAGATAGCCACCTGGTCGAGCCTGGAAGGTGGCGTTTCCTTGTTGACGAAGCGAGGCGCGTTGCGCGGCTCGAGTTGATGCCGGCCGTAATGCACGTCGACACCTTGCGCGATCAGGGCACGCAGGTAGCTATCCTGCGCCTCTTTTGAAAGGTTCCCGCGGCTGGCGAGCGATGGCTTAACCCCGGAAGTAAAAAAGCTGATGGCTGTCAGTTCGCTGTCAGGTTGCTCGACGCGGAGAATGTGCTTCAGTAAGGCAGGCAGGTTCAGCCACTTGTAGCTTGTGCCTGCCACCAGGCCATAGAACACGTTGTAGCCATCAACAAAACAGGCAGTACGCAAGGGTTTCATTTCCCTGAAAACGAAAAAACCGGCACTAGGCCGGTTTTCTCACCCCAACAGCCGACGAACTGAATCATCGCGTACGAGGCTGAGTAGTGAATGGAATTATGCCACCGTGGCTGAGTCAGTCAACGGGTGTGCTTGATCCGGCGAGCAGTTACAGGGCAATGATGGCTGACAATGGCCGATCTTGGGGGATCAATAACTAGGAAGTGTGTTTCCCGGCGTTGCACATGAAATGGCCTGAAACATAAGCATTGAACACGTTAGGCGAAGGAGCCGATATGGGCAGCACAAGGTGCTGGTTGCTGACGCTGGGTTTGGCGTTGGGCGGAGTGGCCCACGCCGACGAACGCGACCTGTGGATGTTCGCCCAGTGGGCTGGCGACCATCACACTCGTCCCTTCCGTGAAATGCTGGTGGATGCCCGCCTTTACGGCATAGTGCCTATCCATCAGCTGCTGCGTTCGGCTTCGGACTGGAAGCTGTGCCACGCGTCCCCCTTCGCCGTCCCGCCTGCCAGCAACTGGCCGGCAGTGCGTTCTACGCTCTCGCTGATCAAGGCGCTCGACGACCAGGGCATCCTGCGCCAGTTCGAGGTGGTTTCGGCCTATCGAGACCCACGCCTGAACGTCTGCGCCGGCGGGGCTGCCAACAGCGCCCATACCCGGGCGTTCGCCGTCGATATCCTGCTACCCGACTGGGCGGACCCCAACCCGCTGTGCCGTTTCTGGCAGCAGTATGGCCAGGCCTGGAACATGGGCCTGGGGCGCTATCCGTCCGGGCGTATTCATGTGGATACCGCGGGTTACCGCACCTGGGGTGGTGACGGCCGTGCAGGTTCGTCGTTCTGTATCAAACCCAGATGAGCCAGGCAGCTCCTGCATTCGCCTATCACCCACGTGGCGAAGCGCTGGCGCTTGCCGTCGTCTTCCAGCGGCTGGGGGCTGAGCAGGTGGTAGGCCGAGCCGTCACACACAAAGCCGAACGGCGCCTGCAACTGCCCGCTGTCGAGTTCGTCGCGCACCATGAGGGCTGAGGCCATGGCCAGGCCGAGGCCGGCGCTGGCGGCCTGAATCGACAGGTAGAAGTGCTCGTAGTCGCTGCGCTCGGTATGCCGGGCCTGCTGGCCGCTCAGGCGCAGCCAGTTGGGCCAGGCGCCGGGGCGGGTGGCGCTGTGCAGCAGGCGTTGGCCTTCAAGTTGGATGGGGGCGGTGGGGTGGCAGACCGGGCCGATCCATTCGTCGCAGATCTTCTGGTTGTACAGCTGCTTGTCCCAGTGGAAGTCATCGCGGCGAATTGCCAGGTCGACACCACTGCGGGCGAAGTCCAGTGGCCCGCCTGCGGCCACCAGGTGCAACTGCAGGTCGGGATGGGTGGCATGGAAGCGGGGCAGGCGCGGGATCAGCCAGCGCATGGCGATGGTCGGCTCGCACGACAACACCAGCACGTTGTCGCGGGCCTGTTGTTGCAAGCGCTGCACGGCGCCTTCGAGCTGTTCGAAGATTGCCTGGGTGGTGCCCTGCAAGGCACGGCCGGCAGCGGTGAGGAAAATGGCTCGGTTGCGGCGCTCGAACAACTCCACACCAAGGCTTTCTTCAAGCAGGCGCACCTGGCGGCTGACTGCGCCATGGGTGACGTGCAGGTGCTCGGCGGCGCGCACGAAGCTTTCGGTTTCGGCGGCGATGTCGAAGTAGCGGAAGGCATTGAGTGGGGGCAGTTTCATGGCATTTGTGTTGCCAGTACCGGCCTCTTCGCGGGCTTGCCCGCTCCCACAGGGTTTCACCGCGACTGAGAGTTGTGGGTTACCTGTGGGAGCGGGCGAGCCCGCGAAGAGGCCGGCACCGGCACTACACCTCTGTGAAGAAAACTATCAGATTTGCTTCACTATAAATCGATTTTTCCTGGGCTATAAGCTCTCGATAATTACCTGGTCTGTGCATTTCCATCGCCTATCGAGAGCCACCAGCATGACCGAACTCATCGCCGTCGCCCTGTTCACCCTGCTTGCCGTCATCAGCCCCGGTGCCGACTTCGCCATGGTCACCCGGAGCAGTTATGCACAGGGCCGCAAGGCCGGGCTGGCTGCCGCCGTGGGCATTGCCCTGGGAGTGCAGGTGCACGTTCTGTACACGGTGCTGGGCATCGCGGTGATCATCAGCCAGAGCCCGACCCTGTTCCTGGGCATGAAAGTGCTGGGCGCGGGTTACCTGGTCTACCTGGGTTACCAGTCGCTGACCAACACCCGGCGCATCAGCCTCGACGGGGTTGCCGCATCGGCTGCCAGCGTAACGCAGGCCCTGCGCACGGGCTTTCTGACCAACGCCCTCAACCCCAAGACCATGCTGTTCGTCATCAGTGCCTTCACCCAGGTGGTGCAGCCTGGCAGCTCGCTGGCGCTGGATTTTGCCTACGGCGCTTTCATGTCCGTTGCCCACTGGCTGTGGTTCAGCCTGGTGGCGGTGTTTTTCTCCAGCACGGCATTGCGCAAGGCGATGATCGAGCGGCAAAGGCTGGTGGACCGGGTAATCGGCCTGGCGCTGATCGGGTTGGGCCTGGCTGTGGCGGTGACCGGCATGCGTTGAGGTAGTGATTGCATGTCCTGTGGGGGGAGGGGGCAGGCCTGTGGTATTTTTCGCAGGCAAAGAAAAAGGGCTTACCTTGCGGTAAGCCCTTCGTCTTGTTTGGTGGCTACACAGGGACTTGAACCCCGGACCCCAGCATTATGAATGCTATGCTCTAACCAACTGAGCTATGTAGCCGATGGCGCGCATTATTCTCTTGAACGGCCCCCCTGTCAACACTCATTTCAAAAAAAATTTGCACGCTTTCAAAAACTTAGCGGCCAGGCCCCGGTTCTGCCTTGCCCAACGGCATGTCGCCGGCTTTCTACTGCCCGCTGCGCCAGCCATCGGTGGCCTTGAGGTCGGCTTTCTGTAACGGGCCGATACGCCCGCCATCGAAGGTTACCCGCTCGCCCGCCGATACAAGGCGCTGTTCGCCACCCTGGATAACCATGGCCTTGCCACTGAACACTACCAGTTCGTCATGCCCGGCATGGCGGGCGACCTGCAGGCGGGTACCGAACACCTGGATGCGCGCATCGCCCACTGTCACCTCCATGGCCCGGCCGTCGAGCATCACTTCCAGGTATACCCGGCCCTGCACCAGCTGCAGCTGGCGCATGCGGCCGCGCAGGTCGGCGTTCATCGCGCTGGCGCTGCCCAGGTGCAGGGTGGTGCCATCGGCCAGGCGAATACTGCGGCGTTCACCTGCATCGGTGTGCAATTCGCTGCCCAGGCGCTGCATCAGCGGCCAGTACAGGTAGGCTGCAGCGCCCAGCCCCAGCAGGAATAGCAGCGCCAGCCATTTGCCCATGTGGCTGCGGCGCGTGTTGATCTGCCGAGGGCGGGGGCGGTCAGGCTGCAGCTGATTGGCGAGCAACTGGCTCATGGGTTCGATCTGCTCGCGATAGGGGCCGTTTCGCCCAACGATGACGGGGGTATGGGCCAAGGATGCTAATTATATTGATAACCATTTTCAAGTGCGTCACGACAGAGGGATAAAAAAGGTAGCTATGTATCTATTTGTTTCCCGATAATCGGATCCCAAACTGCTGACGGAGATTCAGGCACATGGCTATCAGTAGCGCCTCCACGGCGCCCACCAGTGCGGCGGCGAGCCAAGCCACGCCGCTGGTGATGCGCATCATCGGTTTCTGCGCCCTGGCGCACCTGATCAATGACCTGATCCAGTCGGTGCTGCCGGCGATCTACCCGATGCTCAAGGCCAACTACGACCTGAGTTTCGCCCAGATCGGCATGATTACCCTGACGTTCCAGATCACCGCCTCGCTGCTGCAGCCTTGGGTCGGCTTTTTCACCGATCGCCGACCGGCGCCGAACCTGCTGCCGCTGGGCACCCTGTGTACCCTGGTGGGTATAGTGATGCTGGCCTTCGTCGGCAGCTTCCCCATGATTCTGCTGGCCTCGGCGCTGGTGGGGATCGGCTCGTCGACCTTCCACCCGGAAACCTCGCGTATTGCGCGCCTGGCCTCGGGCGGGCGCTTCGGCCTGGCCCAGTCGACCTTCCAGGTCGGCGGCAACACCGGCTCTGCGCTGGGCCCACTGCTGGCGGCGGCCATTGTCATTCCGTTCGGTCAGAGCCACGTGGCCTGGTTCGGCCTGGCTGCGCTGTTCTTCCTCGGCGTCACCCTGATGCTGCGTGGCTGGTACAAGGAGCACCTCAACCAGGCCAAGGCGCGCAAGGCAGTGCAGGCGACCCACGGCATTTCCCGCGGGCGGGTGGTCGCGGCGCTGATCGTGCTGGGCCTGCTGGTGTTCTCCAAGTACTTCTACATGGCCAGCTTTACCAGCTACTTCACCTTCTACCTGATCGAGAAGTTCGATGTGTCGGTGGCCAGCTCGCAGCTGCACCTGTTCCTGTTCCTCGGTGCGGTGGCGGCAGGTACCTTCTTTGGCGGGCCAATCGGTGACCGCATCGGGCGCAAGGCGGTGATCTGGTTCTCGATCCTCGGCGTGGCGCCGTTCACCCTGGTACTGCCGTATGCCGACCTGTTCTGGACCACCGTGTTGAGCGTGGTGATCGGCTTTATCCTGGCTTCGGCGTTTTCCGCGATCGTGGTGTATGCGCAGGAGCTGGTGCCGGGCAGCGTGGGCATGATTGCCGGGATCTTCTTCGGGCTGATGTTCGGCTTTGGTGGCATCGGTGCGGCCTTGCTGGGGTATGTGGCGGACCTGCGTGGCATCGAGTACGTGTACGAGCTGTGTTCGTTCCTGCCGTTGTTCGGGTTGTTGGCGGTGTTCTTGCCAAGTACCGGCAAGCGCTGATGTCGCCGGGGCTGCTTTGCAGCCCATCGCGACACAAGGCCGCTCCTACAGGGGGCTGCGTACTGTTGTAGGAGCGGCCTTGTGTCGCGAAAGGGCCTCATAGAGGCCCCCTGGGCAATTGACGAGCCAACCTGCGGTGGCCTAGAGTCCGCCTTTTCCCAACCACCTGCGTAGTAGTCAAAGCAATGTGCCGTACCCAGTCCCTGCCAAACGCCCGCCAGCCTGCCTTCCAGGCCCTGCGTCGCGCGTGGCCGAGCGATACGGTGCTCAAGCGTCGCCGCAGCGTGCTGTTTGCCTTCACCTTCTCGCCACACCTCGCCTGAACTGATCTGCGCTTTCGCGTCGCTCGCCGCCCTGGCGTGCGCGCCTGTGTCTGCACGTCTTTTCGGTTTGCAAGGAGTGGTACATGAACATGCGTTTGCTGGCGGGCCTGTTGTTCGCCGTTTCGGTCGTGGGTTTCAGTTTGGGGGCCAGCCTGCCGCTGGTGTCGTTGCGCCTGCATGAAGCCGGTGCGAGCACCCTGGAAATCGGCATCATCTCGGCCATCCCCGCTGCGGGCATGATGCTCTCGGCGTTCCTGGTCGACGCCTGCTGTCGCCACCTTACCCGGCGCACCATCTACCTGCTGTGCTTCAGCCTGTGCACGCTCAGCATTGGCTTGCTCGAGTCGGCGTTCGGCTCGCTGTGGCTATTGGCGCTGTTGCGCCTGGGCCTGGGGCTGGGCATGGGTATCGCCATCATCCTCGGCGAGTCGTGGGTCAACGAACTGTGCCCGGAGCACAACCGCGGCAAGATCATGGCCCTGTACGCCACCAGCTTCACCGGCTTCCAGGTGCTCGGCCCGGCAATGCTGGCGGTGCTGGGCGCCGACAGCCCGTGGATCACCGGTGTGGTCACCGCCTGCTATGGCCTGGCGCTGCTGTGCATCGTGCTGACCGTACCCAACGACCATGTGGAACATGAAGAAGGTGAAAAGAGCTTCGGCCTGGCCGGTTTCTTCCGTGTGGCGCCGGCGTTGTGCGTGGCGGTGCTGTTCTTCTCGTTCTTCGATGCCGTGGTGCTGTCGCTGCTGCCGGTGTATGCCACCAGCCATGGCTTTGCCGTGGGCGTGGCGGCGCTGATGGTGACCGTCGTGTTTGCCGGTGACATGTTGTTCCAGTTGCCGCTTGGCTGGTTGGCCGACCGGGTGGAGCGCACCGGGCTGCACCTGGTATGCGGGCTGCTGGCGATGGCGATCGGTATCGGCCTGCCCTGGCTGCTGAACCTGACCTGGTTGCTATGGCCGCTGCTGGTGCTGCTGGGCGCCGTGGCAGGCGGCATCTATACCCTGGCGCTGGTACTGATCGGGCAGCGCTTCAAGGGGCAGGACCTGGTTACCGCCAATGCCAGCGTGGGCTTGCTGTGGGGTGTGGGTAGCCTGGTCGGGCCGCTGGTCAGCGGTGCGGCGATGGATGTGGCGCCGCATGGTCTGCCCATCGCGCTGGCGCTGATGGCCGGGTTGTTCGTGTGCTTTGCCCGGCAGTCGTACCGGCGCGCGGGGCGGTTGCGGGCGGTGGCGGACTGAGGTTTTCCAGGGCTGCGCGGTCCCTGTAGGAGCGGCCTTGTGTCGCGATAGGGCTGCAAGGCAGCCCCGGCGATATCTGCGGCGCTGCTGAGGCCCGGGGGCCGCTTTGCGGCCCTATCGCGACACAAGGCCGCTCCTACAGGAATGGTGCCAGCCGGTCAGGCAAATGCCTGTCAGAAACTCCCGCGCAAGGTCACCGACACATTGCGCGGCTCCCCCCAGTAGTACCCCGTCGCCGTGGTACCGATCTGCCGGTAGTACTTCTTGTCGAAGATGTTGTTGGCGTTCAGTTGCACTGAGTAGTTGTCGTTGATGCGATAACCGAGCATGCCGTTGTACACCGCATATCCCGCCTGGGTCGCCTTGGCCGTGCCGCTTTCGGAATAGATGTCGCTCTGCGCCTGCACGCCGCCGCCAATGGTCCAGGCATCCAGCGTGCCCGGCAGGCGGTAGCTGGTGAACAGCCGCAGCATGTGCTCCGGGTCGGTGGTGCGGATCGCGTTGCCATTGGTGGCTGCCGAGTTCTTCAGGTACTCGGTGGTGTTGTAGGTGTAGCCACCGGTGACCTGCCAGCCCGGCAGCACTTCGCCGGAAATTTCCAGGTCGATGCCCTCGCTGCGGCTCTTGCCCGAGGCGATCTTGCAGCGGCCGGTGGTGCCGTTGCAGCCGATCTCCGTGGACATGTCATCCACCGGCGTACCCACCTGGTTGATACGGAAAAACGCCAGGCTGGTGTTCAACCGGCCATCGTAGAACTCGCCCTTGATGCCCGTTTCGTAGGCTTCGCCGATGATCGGGTCGAGCACCGAGTTGTTCTTGTCCACCACTGTTTGCGGGCTGAATATCTCGGTGTAGCTGGCGTACACGCTGAAGTTGTCATTCAGGTCGTAGATCAGCGCCGCGTACGGCACGATCTTCTCGTTGACGCTGAACTTGCCGTTTGCACCGGTGTTGTTTTCCTGCTCGTAGTCGTACCAGTTGGCCCGCGCGCCGATGATCGCGGTCAGCGGTTCGGCCAGCGAAATGCGCCAGGTGGCGTGTGCGGCTTGCTGGGTGGTACGGGTGCGCACCGGGTGTGCGGTGATGTCGATGTCCGGCTCTGGCAGGCTGGTTTTCGGGTCCCAGTAGCGGATGTCGTACAGCCCGGAAATTACCCGGTTGGTGGCCGACGCGTAGGAATCGTTGCGAATCCGTTCGACGCCGACCATCAGCTCGTGGGTGCGGCCAAACAGGTCGAACGGGCCGTTGAGGGTGGCGCTCAGGTTGTTCTGCAGGCTCTCGCCGCCGTCGCCTTCGGTAACCTGGTATTGCATCAGGTACGGGTTGCCGGTGGGGTTCAGGTTGGCCGGTGCGCGCTCCATGTAGGTTTGCTTGAAGCCATGGTCGTCCAGCTCGAAGTGGGTACGCAGGGCCATCAGCTTCAGGGTCCAGTCGTTGTCGAAGCGGTGCTCCAGTTCGGCAAAGGTGTTCAGGTTGCTGCGGTCCCAGCGGTTCCAGTCGGCCCCCAGATAGGTGCTGCGGCCGAAGGGCAGGGGGGCGCCGCTGGCGTCGGCGGGCAGATTGCCCCAGGCGCCGGTGGCGTCGAGCTTGGTCCACTCGACACCGGTGGTCAGCGTGGTGCTGTCGTCCAGGTCGAAGGCCAGCGAGCCGCCGAACGCTTCCTTGCGCTCCATGCGCGAGTCCTGGAACAGGTCGCGGTCGTCATGCACGGCGATCACCCGCCCGCGTACGTTGCCGGTTTCGGTCAGCGGGCCGGAGATATCGGCCACATAGCGCTGGGCATTCCACGAGCCCAGGGTCACGCTGCCCGTAGCCTGGAGGTCATGGGTCGGGCGCTTGCGCACCAGGTTCACCGTGCCCGACGGGTTGCCGGCGCCCCGCAGCATGCCGGTGGCGCCGCGCAGCACTTCGGCGCGGTCGATGAACGCCGAGTCGGTCTGGATGAACGAACCGCCACCGCTGCTCTGCACCACGGTGGCGCCGTCGTACTGGATGGCATCGATGGCAAAGCCACGCGAGTAGTACTGCACCCGCTCGCTGTCGGTGTAGTTGACCACCACGCCGGGTGTCTGCTCCAGCAGGTTGGTCAGGTTGGTGATGTTCTGGTCATCGATGCGCTGGCGGGTTATCACACTGACCGATTGCGGGGTATGGCGCAGGGTTTGCGGCATCTTGCCGATGGTCACTTCGCCGGTAGTGTAGGAGCCGGTGTGCTCGGTGGTTTCGCCCAGGCGGTCGCTGGAAATGCTGGTCGCGCCCAGCTCAAGGGCGTTTCCCACATCCAGCGCCGGGATCAGCAGGAAGCTGGTTGCGCTTTCCTGCTGGACCTGCACGTTGCTGCCCTGCAACAGGATCGACAGCGCCCCTGCACTGTCATGCCGGCCCTGCACGCCGCGGGTGGTCTTGCCCTGCAGGCTGTTCGCGTCGAACGACAGGCTCAGGCCGCCCTGGCGGGCCAACTGGTCCAGTGCCGGGGCCAGCGGGCCGGCCGGGATGTTCCAGTCGGTCTGCTGGCTCTGGCTGGCCACTGCAGCCTGGGCCATGGCCGGGAAGGCACCGCCAGCTGCCAGGCCAAGGCCGAACACGGCCGCGCGCACGGCACGGCGCAGCCTGTCGTTGCGAGGGGAACACGGGGCAATCATGAAGCGCTCCTGAAGGTTGTGAAGACCACTTTTCGGGTTTTGTTCCTTCAGGCCGAACGAGAATGAGATTCCACCTCATTTATTTTCGGAAATTTTTCAGGCCGCACCGATGCTTACCCAAAAACGCGTGCGGTAGTCGACCCGCACCGGCAGGCTGCGGGTGAGCAGCTGCAGGATCTGCGCGGTGTCGGCCAGCTGGTAGGTACCGGACACCTTCAGGTCTGCCACTTCCGGGGCACAGCGCAGCAGGCCCGGGCGGTAACGCGCCAGCTCGGCGATGAACTCGCCCAGCGGCATCTGTTGCACGCTGAGCACGCCGTCGGTCCAGCCCCAGGGGTCGCCGTGCAGCGTCACCGCCTGGAAGCTGCCGCTGGCCCACACCTGCAAGGTTTCGCCTGGCAGCACCCGACGTGGCGAGGCTGAGGTGGGGAGCAGCGTGACGTCGCCCCGGCGTACCGCCAGCAACAGGCCCTGGTCGTTCTCGCGCAGCAGCAGTTGGCCGTCGAGGGTGGCCAGTTGGCCAATGCGGGTGTCGATGCGGAACGGGCGGTTATCGTTGGGGTTGCTGTCCAGGCTCACCTCGCCACGCACCAGTTGCAGCCGGCGCTGCTCGGCGCTGTAACGCAGGTCGATGGCGCTGGCGGTATTTAGCTGGATGCGGCTGCCATCGCTGCCTTGCAGCTGGCGGCGTTCGCCGGTGGCAGTGCTGCTGTCGGCCAGCAGCTGGGGTATGCCCAACGGTTCGCGCGCGGCCCAGCCCAGGCTGCCGCCCACGGCCAGCACGGCCAGCAGCTTGAGGTGGTCGCGGCGGCTGATGCGCTGGCGCTGGCTGCCATCCAGAGTGCGGCGGCTCAAGCCCTTGGGCAGCCCGGCCAGTTCGTCACTGAGTTGGCTGACCCGCTGCCAGGCCAAGGGGTTGTGCGGATGGCTGGCCAGCCAGTGCTGGAACTGCTGCTCGGTACGCGGGCAGGGGCTGTCGAAGCGCAACTTCACCAGCCAGTCGATGGCCTGGTCGACCTGCGCCTGCGCGGGCGCGCTGTCAGGCGTCGGCATAGCGCAACCGGTAGCAGACGCCCAGGGCCTTGGCCAGGTCCCGCTCGATGGTGGCCCGCGACACACCCAGGCGCAGGGCGATCTGCACGATGCTCAAACCATCGAGCTGAGCCAGCAGGAAAGCCTGGCGGGCACGCGGTTTCAGCTGGTGCAGGGCACGGTCGAGGCGCGCCAGGGTATCCAGGATGACCAGTCGATCTTCTTCGCTGGGCACTTCGGCTTCGGGGAGGTGAGCCAGGCTTTCCTGGTAGGCCCGTTCCAGCGCGCGGCGGCGGAACTGGTCGATCATCAGGCCACGGGCGATGCTGCTGAGGTAGGCGCGTGGCTCCTTCAGCGGCGAAAGCTGGCGGGCCCGCAACAGCCGCACGAAGGTATCCTGGGCCAGGTCGGCGGCGTGCTCGCTGCAACCGACCCGGCTGCGCAGCCAGCCGCTGAGCCAACGGTGGTGGGCCTGGTAGAGCAGAGCGACCTCGGTCGGCTTGAGCGTGTCGTTGATCTGCATCTTGGCGAAGGCCCGGTCCTGTGGATATATGCGATTGTGAATAGTTCTCAATTCTATGCGGGGACGATGACGCGGAGCAATGGCATGCCAGGAATTAGCCGCGCAAGAACCGGCGTTTGCCCGATGAACGGCTGCGCTAAGCTGGACCTGCAATCGACTTGATGGAGGTGTCATGATCCGGGCCGACCTTTCGCCTGACGCGTACCGCGAGGCCACCGAATACCTGGCGGCGCTCGACCCGGACTGGTCGCGGCATATCGCGGCGATCGGGCCTTGCCTGCACCAGGCCACGCCGGGGCGTGAGCCTTACGAGGTGTTGGTGCGGGCGATTGCCTACCAGCAACTGCATGCCCGTGCTGCCGAGGCAATTCTTGGGCGCTTGCTGGCGTTGTTCCCGGAGGCTGCGTTCCCAGGGCCGGAGCAGTTGTTGGCGGTTACACCGGAAACCATGCGCGCCTGTGGTTTTTCCGCGAGCAAGATGGCGACGATTCAGGGTATTGCCCAGGGCCGGCTGGATGGCCTGGTGCCGAGCCGGGAAGAGGCACTGGCCATGGCTGACGACGCGTTGATCGAACGGCTGGTGGCATTGCGCGGGGTAGGGCGGTGGACGGTGGAGATGTTGCTGATCTACAGCCTGGCGCGTTCGGACGTTCTGCCGGTCGACGATTTTGGCGTGCGCGAGGGGTATCGGCGGCTGAAGGGGCTGGACAAGGCGCCGACGCCGGCGCAAATGCGTTCGTTGGGTGGCGGCTGGCGGCCATACCGTACCGTGGCGGCCTGGTACCTGTGGCGGGCCTGAGGTCCTGCACTGCCTGTGCCGGCCCTTTCGCGGGCATGCCCGCTCCCACAGGGATTTCTACAGCCTTGAAGGTCTATGCAGTACCTGAAGTTGTAGGTAAACCGGCCTCAAAGGCATGGCACAACATCCGAAACCGACACGGTCCCTGTGGGAGCGGGCAAGCCCGCGAAAAGGCCGGTACAGGCGACAACTTATCTGGAAGCTGACCGATGAACCCCTACACCACCCCCGACCAACGCTGGCAAGCCGTAGAATCCCGCGAAACCGCCGCCACCGGCCACTTCGTCTACGCCGTGCGCACCACCGGCATCTACTGCCACCCCGGCTGCAAATCGCGCCTCGCCAAGCGAACCAACGTCGAGTTCTACGACACCCCAGCCGCCGCCGAAGCCGCCGGCTACCGCGCCTGCAAACGTTGCACTGCCACCACCAGCGCCAGCGCCACCCGCCACAGCCAGCTGGTCACCCGCGCCTGCCGGCTGATCGAAGCCAGCGACCCCGCGCCCAGCCTCGATCAACTCAGCGCCCAACTGGCCGTCAGCCCTTTCCACCTGCACCGCCTGTTCAAGGCCGAAACCGGCCTCACCCCCAAGGCCTACGCCACCGCTTTCCGTGCCCGGCGCCTGCGCGCGCACCTGGAGGATGGCCAGCGCTCTGTCACCGATGCCATCTATGACGCCGGCTACAACTCCAACAGCCGTTTCTACGAAAGCGCCGACCAGCGCCTGGGCATGCGCCCGCGGCAATACCGCGCCGGCGGCGCCGGGGCAACCATCCACTTCGCCCTCGGCCAGTGCTCTCTAGGCGCGATCCTGGTGGCCCAGAGCGAGAAGGGCATTTGCGCGATCCTGCTGGGCGACGACCCCGAGGCCCTGCTGCGCGACCTGCAGGACCAGTTCCCCAAGGCCCACCTGGTCGGTGGCGACAGTGCCTACGAACGGTTGGTCGCCGAGGTGGTGGGCTTCGTCGAAGCCCCGGCGCTGGGCCTGGCCTTGCCCCTGGATGTGCAAGGCACTGCGTTCCAGGAGCGGGTGTGGCAGGCCCTGCGCGAGGTGCCGGCCGGCAGCCGGGTCAGCTACACCGACATCGCCGAGCGCATCGGCGCGCCCAAGGCGGTGCGTGCGGTGGCCATGGCCTGCGCGGCCAACCACATCGCCGTGGCCATCCCTTGTCATCGGGTGGTGCGCCGGGACGGCGACATCAGCGGCTACCGCTGGGGTGTCGAGCGCAAACAGCAACTGCTCAAACGAGAAACGGCACTCTCCTGATCGCGTGAAGCCGAGTAGAATCCGCCGCCAAATCGAATTGTAAAGAGGAATATTCGATGAGGCGTGTCAGCCTTGCCCGTTATTGTCCAGGCCTTATGGTCCTGATGGCCCTGATGCTGGCGCTTGCCAGCCCGGCCTGGTCGGCCCCGGCCACGCCCTTGTCCAACCTGGCGGTTGCCGAAGCGCCCGTGCTGGATGAAAACGCCAGCTTCGAGCAACTGAGCGAGCGCCTGGACCAGATCCGTCAGGGGGTCACCAACGAGGCCAACGACGATCTGCTGTCGCAACTGCGCCTGGGCGCCATGCAGGTCCAGCGCCAAGCCGATGCGTTGACTGCCCTGCGCACCACGGATGTGGAAAAAGTCGACGACCAGCTCAAGGTCATCGGCCCGGTCCAGCCGGACGAGGCCGCCACCCTGACCCAGCAGCGTAAAGCGTTGGAGGCCGAGAAGAAGGCCTTGGTAGCCCAGCAGGACCAGGCCGCCAAGCTGACCCAATCGGCCCGCGACCTGTCCACGCAGATCGTCAACCTGCGCCGCAGCCAGTTCAACTCGCAGATCACCAGCCGTGCGGCCTCACCACTGAGCCCGGCATTCTGGCAGAGCATCATTCGCCCCACCCAGGACGATGTGGGGCGCCTGCGTGACCTGCGTGGCGAGACGGCCGATGCCATCGGCAGTGCCTTCAGCGCCGAACATCGCTGGCTGTTCATTACCAGCCTGGTGGCGGCAATCCTGGTCTGGACCTTGGTGCGCCGCGTGCTCGAGCGCTTGCTGGCCAACGCCATGGTCAGCTGGCTACCCGAAGGCCGCCTGCGCCGCAGTGCCTTGGCGCTGGGCGTGAGCCTGGCAACCCTGGGTACCATCGCCGGTTCGGTCTCGCTGCTGCGTTGGGGGCTGGAGAGCAGCGCCGAGCTGGGCGCCGATATCGCCAGCCTGGCCAACCATGTACTTGCCCTGGTGGTGTTCAGCGCCTTCATCACTGGCCTGGGCCGCGCCATGCTGATGCTGCAGCGCCCGTCCTGGCGCCTGCCGCCGATCCACGACGAAGTGGCCAGCGCGCTGGGCTGGTTCCCCAAGGTGCTGGCGCTGGCGCTGATGGTCATGATGACCATGGAACGCATCAACAGCGTGATCGGTGCCAGCCTGGCACTGACCGTGGCGGTCAACGGCCTGACCGCGCTGGTAGTGGCGGTCACCTTCGCCGGTGCGCTGCTGCGTTACCGCCGCACCCTGCGCAAGCATGACCTGGAGCGCCCTACGGGCCTGGCCGGGTTGATCCCGTTCGTGATGGTGATCTGGCTGACGTTGATCCTGCTGGCCCTGCTCACCGGTTACCTGACACTCGCCTACTTCCTTACTGCCAAGCTGCTGTGGGTCAGCCTGGTGGTCACCTGTGCCTACCTGCTGACCACCTTCTTTGGCGACCTGTGCGAAACCCTGCTGTCGCCCCGCCAACCCGGTGGCCTGGCGCTGGCCTCGACCCTGGGCCTGGCACCACGTCATCAGGCGCAGGCCAGCACCATTCTGGCAGGCATCGGCCGCACCGTGGTGCTGTTCCTGGCGCTGCTGCTGGCACTGATGCCGTCGGGCACCAGCCCCAGCGAGTTGCTGCTGAGCCTGGGCGATTGGGACGGTACCGGCGGCAAGCTGCTCGGCAACATGAACATTGTCCCCCAGGACATCCTGTTGGCGCTGGTGATGCTCCTCGGCGGCCTGTTCGCCATCCGCGTGGTCAAGCGCTGGCTGAGCGATCGCCTGTTGCCGGAAACCGACATGGACGCCGGCATGCGTGCCTCGCTGGTGACCCTGGTGGGTTACCTGGGCTTCATCTTCCTGGCCATGCTGGTGATGTCGACCCTGCGCATCAACCTCACCAGCCTGACCTGGGTGGTCAGTGCCCTGTCGGTGGGTATCGGTTTCGGCTTGCAGCAGATCGTGCAGAACTTCATTTCCGGCCTGATCCTGCTGACCGAGCGCCCGGTCAAGGTGGGCGACTGGGTCAGCCTGGCGGGCGTCGAGGGCGACATTCGCCGTATCAACGTGCGCGCCACCGAGATTCAGATGTCTGACCGCTCGACGGTTATCGTGCCCAACTCGCAGTTCATCTCGCAGAACGTGCGCAACGTGACCATGGGCAATGCCCTTGGCGTGGTCGGCATTACCCTGACCATGCCGCTGGAGACCGATGCCAACCGCGTACGTGAGCTGCTGCTGGCGGCTTACCAGGAGCATGAGGCGATTCTGGATGCGCCGGCTACCTCGGTCACCTTCAAGGACCTGACCAGCAGCGGCATGGTGATAGGTGTGAGTGGTTACGTGGCGGGGCCGCGGCAGGTGTCCGGTACGCGCAGTGACCTGTTGTTCACCATTCTTGGGCGCCTGCGTGATGAAGGTATTGCCCTGTCGTCGCCGCAGAGCATGGTGTTGGTGCAAGAGAATGCACGGCCGGCTGACGAGCCGGTGTGAGCATCGGGGGCTGCGTTGCAGCCCATCGCGACACAAGGCCGCTCCTACAGGAAATGTGCAGTCCCTGTAGGAGCGGCCTTGTGTCGCGATAGGGGCGCAAGGCGCCCCCAACCCTCAATGCTGCTTGGCCTGCCTGATCCTCAGCAAAATCACCAGCAACACCAACAGCACAGGCGGCGCCATGGCCAACAGCCCATCCCGCGCCGTCAGCCCCAACCCCAGCACATTCAGCCCGCCATACAGCAGCTTGAACAGGTTCAGCAGGTAGTAGGTGATGGCGATGATCGACAGCCCCTCCACCGCCCGTTGAATCTTCACCTGGGCATCGGCCCGGCCATTGAGGCTGCGCAGGATCTCGGCGTTCTGCTCTTCCATTTCCACCTGTACCCGCGCCTGCAACAGGTCGCCCAGGTTGGCCACGTTCTTTGCCAGCTGCTCCAGGCGCTGCTCGGTGGCCGCGCAGTAGCGCACGGTCGGTTTGAACCGGCGTTCGATGAACACCCCCAGGCGCTGGCAGTCGCCCACATGGCTTTCCCGCAGCTCGCCCAGGCGCTCGAACACCAGTTGCGCATAGGCTTGTGTGGCGCCGAAGCGGTGGCGGGTTTTAACCGTGCGGCTGACCACCTGGCGTGACAGGTGGGCAATGGCCTCCAGCAACCCTTTGGAATCATGGCCATCGACCCCAGCACTGCGCTCCGAGAGGCTGACCAGGGTCTTGTCGAAGGCATCCAGTTCCTGGCTCAGGTCCTTGGCCGTGGTCAGGGTCAGCGAGGCCATCATGCGGTAGGTCTCGATCTCCAGCAGGCGGCGGATCATGCGGCCCTGGCGGTAGGCATTGAGGCGACGGTTGATGAACAGGAAGCGGTTGGTGCCGTCTTCGGTCAGGCGAAAATCGCTCCACACCACCGCATCGCCACCGCCGACGCAGGAGCCGCACGGATCCTTGAAACCGTAGTGGGGCAGGTCCAGTTCCTGTTCGTCACGGACCAGCACCTGCACCGCGTTGATCACCTGCGCCGCTTGCGGGGCGATAGCCTCGGCCAGCACCGGCGGCAGCGTTTGCCACTCGGTGTCGGCGGCAGTGCAGGGCACCACCAGGGTCAGGGTGAAGAACTCGGTGTGCCGTTCCCACTTGAACGGATGGCCATCCAGGCGGGTGATGCCTTGAGCGGCTGCGGTGTCCAGGGCATCCGGGCAGCAGCGTTGCAGCAGTGCCGCACAGGCAGCATCGCCGCCGAGCAAGGCCAGGTGGAAGACATGCGCCGGGCCGTCGAAATACAGCGACGGGCGGGCGTGCAGTTCGTTGTGCAAGGCGGTGCGTTGAGGGTGCATGGGTGGTCCGGCCTGGTGTTGTGATTGTGGGGGTACCAGGAAGTGGGACTTTGCGGGGGGAGGGGAAAGTCACGCGGGCGCAGAGTTTTGTGTCGCCTGTGCCAGCTCTTCGCGGGCTTGCCCGCGAAGAGCCGCAAAGTGGCCCCGGTATCCCGCCTTACTACCCAATCCAATATCGGATGGGGTGATCATTCGTAATATCTGAATTCGTTGCTGTCACGGACCAGCAGCTGCATCAGCTTTGGATGAATGAACAGCTTTTCTCTGCCTACTTGCATCTCCTGCAAGACGCCTATTCCCGCCAGATCTTGTAGATAGCGTGATGCGGCCTGTCGCTGAGCGATCTGCTTTTCAACGATGTTGCCAATACGGCAATAGGGCTGTTCAAAAATGACATCGACCAGCTCGCGCGAGTAGATTTTAGGCAATCGCTCGCGTACATATTGAGTGGTGTGCTCGGCAAGGCTGCGGATAGCGGTGATCTTGGCGCTTGTCCATCTAGCGGTTTGCTCGACCGCACTCAACATGTACAACAACCAAGGCTCCCAGGCTTGCTCTCGCGTAACATCAAGTAGCAGTCGATAATAGTCGTTGCGATTGGCGATGATAAAACGGCTCAGGTAAAGGATGGGCAGGTTCAACAGACCTTGCTCAATGAGAAACAGAATATTGAGCACGCGACCGGTACGACCGTTGCCGTCGGAAAATGGGTGAATAGCTTCGAACTGATAGTGCCCCACGGCCATGCGCACCAGAGGGTCCAGCTCGGTTTCGTTGTGCAGGAAACGCTCCCAATTTGCGAGCAAGTCGCGTAGATGGCTTTCACCTTCTGGCGGCGTATAGATGACTTCACCCGTGCGGTCATTGGCGAGCTGTGTGCCTGGAACACGGCGTACGTCCATGTTCACGCCTTTCAGCGTACGACAGATCTCGACTGCTGTCCCAGTGGACAGGGGGCGTTCGGAAAGTGACTGGAAACCACGATACAGAGCGGTTCGGTAGCGCAGCGCTTCCTTGGTGGCGGGGTCTGCATGTCCGTCACTATCTTGTGCGTGTTGAAACAACATGTCAGTCGTTGTGACGATACTTTCGATTTCCGAGCTGTCTTTGGCCTCCAGTAACGGTAGGGTGTTGATCAACATCGTCTGGTTCGGGATCAGTTCAGCGGCCTGTTTCAGCTCCCCTAAGGCTGTACGTGCTTCGATGCAGCGTTTGAGCACTGCCCGTGTTTCCAGTTCAGCGGCTGGTGGCAAGGCCGGAAGCTGATTGAACGGTTTGTCGGCCTGCCAGGGTAGGTGGGAAGCAGTCATACACGAGCGCCTGATCGGGAAGGAATGTGTCGCTATTTTGTGATTTCGGCGACACGTTTTGTCAATGTGTCGCTGCCAGCGACATGTTTGCCAAACGTGTTCTCGAAATGGCTTTTTTGCGACATATCCTGTGAAGCCTGTACCGGCCTCTTCGCGGGCCAGCCCGCTCCCACAGGTTGGACTGCCCCCGAAAAGTTGGACAGTTTTAGCCAGTGGCCTGAGTCCTGTAGCTGACAGGGCTCAGGCCATTGAGTTTCAGCCTGATGCGGTCATGGTTGTAGTAATGGATGTACTCTTCCAGGCCCGCCTTCAGCTGTTCGACGCTTTCAAAGCGCTTCAGGTAGAAGAACTCTGACTTCAGTGTGCCGAAGAAGCTTTCCATCGCTGCATTATCCAGACAATTGCCCTTGCGAGACATGCTCTGCTTCACACCGCGCGCTGCGAGCTTATGGCGGTATTGGGGCTGCTGGTAATGCCATCCCTGGTCTGAGTGGATCACTAGCTTGGGCTTTTCACCCAACCCATCGAGCGCCTTTTCCAGCATGTTCCCGACCAAGCCATAGGTAGGCCGGCAAGCTGTTTCATAGGCGATGATCTCACCGTTGTACAAGTCCATCACGGGCGACAGGTAGAGCTTTTGTTGGGCCACTTTGAACTCAGTGACATCGGTCACCCACTTCTGGTTGGGGCGTTGCGCGACGAAATTACGCTCAAGCAAATTCATGGCCACCTTGCCGACAATGCCGCGATAGGATCGATACTTCTTCGGGCGTACAACGGACTGCAAACCAAGCTCAGCCATCAACCGTTCAATGACCTTCTTGTTGACCAAGGTCCCCTGATTCCTGATGGCAAGGGCAATGCGGCGGTAGCCATACAGCCCTTTCTCCTCGTGATAGACACGCTGCACCAACTCCTTGAGCGAGGCGTGCCTGTCCGGCTTTTGCTGGCACTTGACCTGGTAATAAAAGGTACTGCGTGGCAACCCCACCATCTGCAAGAGGTCAGGCAGCGGATATTTATGTCTGAATTTGCAGACGATCAGGGCTTTTTCGTCCGTGTTCGCTCCTTCTCCTCTCGCAGAGCCTTTAACTCCTTTAGGACATCATTCTCCATGCGCAGATACTCGAGCTCGCTCAACAACTGCTCACGAGATTTCTCTGCGTCATTGGTGTCTGTCGGCTTGATGGGCTTAATTTTCTTCGGCACGGCTGATTTTCTTTGTTTGGCGAGAGTGGCTACAGGACTGCCACTGTAGTGCTGCCGCAGCCAAATGCCTATCTGTGAGGACTGTCCAAGGTCAAAGTGCGCCGCTGTTTGGCGCAGGGACAGGCGATGCTCAAGCATGTACTTGAGCACCCGCCGCTTGAATTCCTCGGTGTAGCGGCGACCATGCGAGCGAGGGCTGAGGCTGGCATCGACTTGGTAGCCAGCAACCCAGCGCCGAAGCAGGCTGAAATCGATGCCAAAGTGTTGTGCCACCTTGCGAAAGCCCCGGCTGCCCTCTAGGTAAGCGGTGATAGCCGTGAGCTTGAACTGCTCTGTGTATTTACCCATAGATCCCCCAAGGGTTGGATTGGTGTCCAACTTCTTGGGGGCAGTCCAGGTACGGTGCTGCCCTTCAGGCCTGCGCTATCCCTGTGGGAGCGGGTTTACCCGCGAAGAGGCCGGTGAGCCCGGCATCAATTCCAGGCCTTACTCGCGGTTCAACAGCAATTGGTTGAGCGCCCGGGTCATTTGCACGTTATGCACGGTATTGACCAACAACCCGATGCCCGGTTCGCCAGCGTTGGCGCAGATGTATTCGTCGAGGGTGTCCTCAATGCCGAGCAGCAATTGCGAGACGTAACGCAGCGCCTCGGGTGAGGGCAAGTCGTTGTTGATGGTGTAGAGCGGGCGGGAGCCAGGTTTTACAGGTGGATCGGGCACAAGTTTATTCATTGCGTTTCCCTAGGTCGGTCAGGAGCTACCACCTCATTCCCTCTCACAGGATCGGGTGGCAGCCGTACGCGGGGTGAGAGACCGGAGACCTAGGAACCCGGCCAGGACCAAGCCTGCCCGCGCACAGCTACCGTTGAGGTTGCAACCAGATCAGCACGGGCTCTCACACCCGGTCGCCATTTGTGACGACCCAGGGAAATTAGCCCTGATGCTCCTGTTCAACAACAGAGAAACGGCTGCGGCGCGGGTAGGATAATTCCCAAGCTACTTCCAGCTGAAGCATTTGGTTTCAGGTTGGGAAAAGTCTTACATCTGAGGGGGGCAAGGCGAGGGCTTCGCCCTCGATCGCCGGCAAGCCAGCTCCCACAGGGATGGCATATGGCTTGCCGGCGAAAGGGCCGCAAAGCGGCCCCGGAAATCTCAACCCAGACAGCGCGTCACATGCTTGACCGACTGGTAGGCCGACAACCCCCACGGCCCCAGCTCACGCCCGATCCCGCTACCCTTGGTGCCACCCCACGAGGTCTCGACGAACACCGCCTGCACCGAGTTGATCCACACATGGCCAACCTCCAGCGCATCGGCCACCCGCTCGGCGCGCTCCAGGTCGGCGGAGCACACCGTAGCCACCAGCCCGAAACGGCTATCGTTGGCCTCGGCAATCGCCTGTTCCTCGGTCGCAAAGCGACGCGCGCACAGCACCGGGCCAAAGATTTCCTCGGTCCACAGGCGGCTGTCTTTCGGCACATCGGCATACAGCGTCGGGCTGACGAACCAGCCATCACGGTCCAGCGCCTTGCCACCGGCCAGACACTGCAGGCCTTCTTCCCGCGCCGTGGCAAAGTAGCCGGCCACCTTCAGCCACTGCGCCTGGCTGGTCAGCGGCCCCATGTCGACTTCTTCGGTCAATGGATTACCGACCCGTAGCTGTTCCAGTGCGGCCTGCAAACGCGGCAGCAATGCATCGGCAATGCCGTCCTGCACCAGCAGCCGCGAAGTGGCCGAGCACATCTGCCCGGCGTTCCAGGTAATGCCGGCGACGATCCACTCCACCGCCTGGCCCACGTCGCAATCATCGAACACCACGATCGCCGACTTGCCGCCCAGCTCCAGCGTCACCGGCCGGCACTGCGCCGAAGCGCTGCGCATTACCTGGCTGCCGACACTATTGCTGCCGGTGAACGACAGCTTATCCAGGCCATTGTGGTTGCTCAGTGCAGCGCCGGTCTCGGCCTTGCCGTTGACGATGTTCAACACCCCGGCCGGCAGCCCCAGGGCATCGGCGATCTGGCCGTAGGCCTGTTCGATCAGCGGGGTGACTTCCGATGGCTTGAGCACCACGGTGCAACCGGCGGCCAGGGCCGGGGCGAGCTTCCAGGCGCTGGTCACCAGCGGGAAGTTCCATGGCACGATCAGGCCGACCACGCCCACCGGTTCCAGGCGGGTGCGAGCGCTGAAACCCGGCGCAGCCAACGGCACATCGCGGTTCTTCGATGGCAGTTGCTCGGCCAGTTCGGCGTAGTAGCCGAAGGTGGCGATGGCGTCGTCCAGGTCGATTTCCGCCTCGTGACGTGGCTTGCCGTTGTTGCGCATCTGCAAGGTGATCAATGCTTCACGGCGCTGCCCGAGCTGTTCGGCAAAGCCGCGCAGGTAGGCAGCGCGTTCGCTGGCGCTGGTGTTTTTCCAGGCGGGCAGGGCGCCACGGGCAGCGGTCACGGCCTGGTCTACCTGGGCGACGCTGGCGGCCATCAGTTCGGCAAACGGTTGCCCAAGGGCCGGGTCATTGACGCTGATGCAGTCGCTGCCCTGGCCTTCGACCCAGCGGCCGGCAATGTAGTGGGAAGTGGTCATGGTCGGTTTCCAGTCAGGCGATTTCGGCGGTGGTTACCGGCGTGTGCGCGGTGCTTTTGCAACGCACCCAACGCGGGCCCTGGGGGCCATACACGCCGGCAGGTTCGGGGAACAGGTTGAGCAGCAGCAGGTACAGCACGCCGGCCAGCCCCAGGGTGACCGGCAGGCTCAGGTCTATGCCGCCGGCCAGGTCGCCCAGCGGGCCGACGAACTGCCCTGGCAGGTTGACGAAGCACAGGCCCACCGCCGCGCTGGGGATCCACGCCCCCATGCCGCGCCAGTTCCAGCCATGCAGGAACCAGTAGTGGCCGCCACGCTGGCCGCGGGTGAACACCTGCAGGTCGTCGGCATGGTAGAAGCCGCGGCGGGTGATCAGGCCGAGGATCATGATCACCATCCACGGGCTGGTGCAGGTGATGATCAGCACGGCGAAGGTCGACACGCTCTGCACCAGGTTGAAGGTGAAGCGGCCGACGAAGATGAAGCCGATCGCCAGCACGCCGATCAGCAGTGTGGCGCCGGCACGGCTGAGCAGGCGTGGGAACACGCTGGACATGTCCAGGCCGGTGCCGTACAGCGCCGTGGTGCCGGTGGACATGCCGCCGATTACCGCAATCAGGCACACCGGCAGGAAGAACCAGCTTGGCGCCACCGCCAGCAGGCCACCGACGTAGTTGTTGGCGGCGATGTAGTCCGGCGCCTGGGTGGCCACCAGGGTGGCGGTGCACAGGCCGAACAGGAACGGGATCAGTGTCGCGCCCTGGGCCGCGATCACCGCCAGCATGATGCGCGCCTTGGGCGTTTCACGCGGGATGTAGCGCGACCAGTCGCCGAGGAACGCACCGAACGACACCGGGTTGCTCATGGCCAGGATCGCCGCACCGACGAATGCCGCCCAGAAGCCCGCCTGGCCGAGGTTTACGCTGCCTGCGTAACCGGCATCGAACGGCCCGGCAAAGGCAACGATGCCCAGCAGGAACAGCAGGCTCGAGGCCCACACGGCAATCTTGTTGACCCACAGCATGAAGCGGAAGCCGAAGATGCACACCACCAGCACCAGCACCGCGAACAGGCCATAGGCCAGGCCCAGGGTCAGGTCGGTTTCCGGCAGGCCGGCCAGGCGCTTGGCGCCGCCGACCAGGGCGTCGCCCGAGCTCCACACCGACAGCGAAAAGAACGCCACCGCGGTGAGCAGCGACAGGAACGAACCGACGATGCGCCCGTGCACGCCAAAGTGCGCACCCGACGACACCGCGTTGTTGGTGCCGTTGAGGGCGCCGAACAGGCCCATGGGCGCGAGGATCAGCGCGCCCACGCCGACGCCGAGCAGGATCGCCCACACGCCGGCCTGGAACGACAGCCCGAACAGCACCGGGAAGCTGCCCAGCACGGCCGTGGCGAAGGTATTGGCGCCGCCGAAGATCAGGCGGAACAGGTCCAGCGGGGAGGCGTCGCGTTGATCGTCGGGGATCTGTTCGACGCCGTTGGTCTCGATACCGGTCGAGTGGCTCATGGTGATGCTCCAGCGCGGTTGTTGTGGGCCGGCGCAGTACGCGGGCCTTATTGTGGGTGCGATGGCAGGGCGGCAGGGCCGCGTAAATGGATGATCAGGCCGGCGATACGACCGACAGGTGCTCGTGGCAGGCCAGCCACCTTTCGCCGTGGCGGCGGAAGACAATGGTCTCGCGCTCGCTCAACTGGTGTTCTTCGCCGGCGATGCGGATGTGCGTGGCCACATCATGCATGAAGATCGCCACGTCACCTTGCAGGCTCACCTGGGCATTGCCCGATTCGCAGGCGAGCACCGCAAACCCGTCGGCCTGCCACTGGGCCCAGAGTTGCTCGTAGGCATGGCGCGACAGCAGCGGTTGCGGCAGGGTGTGGAAAAGGAACGTGGCGTCTTCGCTGAAGCAGGCGAAATAGCGAGCGGTGTCGTTGCTGGCGAACGCCGCAACGAGGTCGGCGGCGGCTTGCCGTACCTGGAGTGTCTGGTCCACGGGAGTGGCCTCACGGTTCTTGTGATTGTGGTGAAGCGATTCTGGTGGCGGTTGGCGAGGGGAAAAATCGCTGCGGGCAAATAATCAGTTCAGGAATTTGTGAAGTGATGGCTGCGCTTTCTCAGGTTTCGCACTGCGCACCCTGTGGGAGCGGGCGTGCCCGTTCTCATAAGGCTGCACATAACTCATTGAATTAGCAGGGACCCTGTGGGAGCGGCTTTAGCCGCGAACACCGGCGCAGCCGGTGCCAGGCACCGCGTTGGATTCTTCGCGGCTAAAGCCGCTCCCACAGGGGATTGCGGCAACTTTGGACTGCCCCCGAAAAGTTGGACAGTTTTAGCCAGTGGCCTGAGTCCTGTAGCTGACAGGGCTCAGGCCATTGAGTTTCAGCCTGATGCGGTCATGGTTGTAGTAATGGATGTACTCTTCCAGGCCCGCCTTCAGCTGTTCGACGCTTTCAAAGCGCTTCAGGTAGAAGAACTCTGACTTCAGTGTGCCGAAGAAGCTTTCCATCGCTGCATTATCCAGACAATTGCCCTTGCGAGACATGCTCTGCTTCACACCGCGCGCTGCGAGCTTATGGCGGTATTGGGGCTGCTGGTAATGCCATCCCTGGTCTGAGTGGATCACTAGCTTGGGCTTTTCACCCAACCCATCGAGCGCCTTTTCCAGCATGTTCCCGACCAAGCCATAGGTAGGCCGGCAAGCTGTTTCATAGGCGATGATCTCACCGTTGTACAAGTCCATCACGGGCGACAGGTAGAGCTTTTGTTGGGCCACTTTGAACTCAGTGACATCGGTCACCCACTTCTGGTTGGGGCGTTGCGCGACGAAATTACGCTCAAGCAAATTCATGGCCACCTTGCCGACAATGCCGCGATAGGATCGATACTTCTTCGGGCGTACAACGGACTGCAAACCAAGCTCAGCCATCAACCGTTCAATGACCTTCTTGTTGACCAAGGTCCCCTGATTCCTGATGGCAAGGGCAATGCGGCGGTAGCCATACAGCCCTTTCTCCTCGTGATAGACACGCTGCACCAACTCCTTGAGCGAGGCGTGCCTGTCCGGCTTTTGCTGGCACTTGACCTGGTAATAAAAGGTACTGCGTGGCAACCCCACCATCTGCAAGAGGTCAGGCAGCGGATATTTATGTCTGAATTTGCAGACGATCAGGGCTTTTTCGTCCGTGTTCGCTCCTTCTCCTCTCGCAGAGCCTTTAACTCCTTTAGGACATCATTCTCCATGCGCAGATACTCGAGCTCGCTCAACAACTGCTCACGAGATTTCTCTGCGTCATTGGTGTCTGTCGGCTTGATGGGCTTAATTTTCTTCGGCACGGCTGATTTTCTTTGTTTGGCGAGAGTGGCTACAGGACTGCCACTGTAGTGCTGCCGCAGCCAAATGCCTATCTGTGAGGACTGTCCAAGGTCAAAGTGCGCCGCTGTTTGGCGCAGGGACAGGCGATGCTCAAGCATGTACTTGAGCACCCGCCGCTTGAATTCCTCGGTGTAGCGGCGACCATGCGAGCGAGGGCTGAGGCTGGCATCGACTTGGTAGCCAGCAACCCAGCGCCGAAGCAGGCTGAAATCGATGCCAAAGTGTTGTGCCACCTTGCGAAAGCCCCGGCTGCCCTCTAGGTAAGCGGTGATAGCCGTGAGCTTGAACTGCTCTGTGTATTTACCCATAGATCCCCCAAGGGTTGGATTGGTGTCCAACTTCTTGGGGGCAGTCCAACTTTTAGAATTTGAGCAAGACAGTTGCTCCCACAGGGTATGCGGACCGCTTGCGAATTCGGCTCTCTACGCGACAGCGCAGCCCAAAGGGCTTTCCGCTATCCAGCTGTCATCTGACTGCAACGAATATTCAGCAACCTTTCTGCCATCTCCCCGTGCCTCATTGCGAGTTCGAATGGGCCATCCCGCGCTGCATCTGCCACAGGACCACGACCTGTTCGGCCTGCTCTACGCCTTCGCCTTCCGCCCTGGCCAGCCGGGGCGCGAAATCGATTCGGCGCAGTTGTTGCGCACGCTCGGCCAGCCGCTGGAGCCTGGCGAGTTTCTGTGGGTGCACCTGAACCTGGCCCACGCTGCCTGCGAACGCTGGCTGCGCACCCACCTGCAGTTGCCCGAAGCCTTCTTCGAAACCCTGCGCGAAGGTTCGCGCTCGACCCGTATCGAACACGCCGACTCGGCGCTGCTGGCAGTGGTCAACGATGTGGTGTTCAACTTCGGCCTGGTGTCCTCGGACATCTCCACGCTGTGGGCCTGCGCCAGCAGCCAGTTGCTGGTGAGCGCGCGGTTGCAGCCGCTGCATTCGGTGGACAAGCTGCGCTCCTCGGTCAAGCATGGCGAGCGCTTTCATTCGTCCATCGAGTTGCTGGTCCATCTGTTGCGCGACCAGGGTGATGTGCTGACCCAGATCGTGCGTGAAACCACCACCAGCGTCGACCGCATCGAAGACCAGTTGTTGTCCCAGCGCCTGAGCGACAACCGCGCCGAACTGGGCAGCATGCGCCGGGTGCTGGTGCGCCTGCAGCGCCTGCTGGCGCTGGAACCGGGGGCGCTGCTGCGCCTGCTCAACCGGCCGCCCGACTGGCTGCAGGAACAGGACATACGCCAGCTGCGGGCGGCCACAGAAGAGTTCACCCTGGTGATCAGCGACCTCACCGCCCTCGGTGAGCGGATCAAGCTGCTGCAGGAAGAAATCGCCGCCAAGCTCAACGAACAGACCAACCGCACCCTGTTCACCCTGACCGTGGTGACCGTGCTGGCGCTGCCCATCAACATCATCGCCGGCTTCTTCGGCATGAACGTCGGGGGTGTGCCGCTGGCGGAAAACCCCCATGGTTTCTGGGTGCTGGTGGCCCTGGTGGCGACCTTCACCGTGCTGGTGGGGCGCTGGGCGTTTCGCAAGCGGCGCGAGTACTGAAGCGACGATCGTCGGTCAGTTCGCCTCCCGCACTGCACTGAGGAACGCCCGGGTCCGCTCCTGTTGCGGGTTTTCGAAGATCTGCGCCGGCGTCCCCTGTTCGTGGATCTGCCCCTTGTAGAAGAAGCACACCCGATCCGCGAACTCCCTGGCAAAGCCCATCTGATGCGTCACCATCAGCATGGTCAGGTTGTGCTCGCTGCCCAACCGGCGGATCACGTTCAGCACCTCGCCACACAGTTCCGGGTCCAGCGCCGAGGTCACTTCGTCGAACAGCATCACCTTGGGCCGCATCGCCAGCGCCCGGGCAATCGCCACGCGCTGTTGCTGGCCACCGGACAACTGCGACGGGTAATGCTCGAACTTGTTGCCCAGGCCAACCATCTCCAGCAGCTCGGCAGCCCGTTCGCGCGCCTCGGCCGGCTTCACGCCCAACACCTGAACCGGGGCCTCGATCACGTTCTGCAAGGCACTCATGTGCGGGAACAGGTTGAAACTCTGGAACACCATGCCGATCTTCGCCCGCACTTTGCGTACATGGCGCTCGTTGGCGATGAGCTGCGCGCCGTTGCGCCCTGGCATGTGGGTGAGCGATTCGCCATCGACTTCGATCATGCCCTGGTCGATGCCCTCAAGCGTCATCAGTACCCGCAGCAACGTCGACTTGCCCGAGCCGCTGGGGCCGATGATCGCCACCTTTTCGCCGGGGGCGACATCGAGGTTGAGGCCGTCGAGCACGGTGAAGCTGCCGTAGCGTTTGGTCACGTCCTTGAAGCTGACGATCGGTTGGGCAATGGCCGGTGTGGGCATGTAGGTGTCCAGCGGCTGGGTGGCGGTAGCAGTGGCGAAGTGGGTCACAGGGGCGATCATCAGCGGAGCTCCAGGCGCACTTCAAGGCGCCGAACGAGGTAGGCCAGAGCGACGCTCAAGGCCAGGAAGAACAGACCGACCAGGGTGATCGGCTCGAGGTAGCGGAAGCTTTCGGAGCCGACATTCTTGGCCTGCTGCATGATTTCCACCACGGTGATGGCCGACAGCACCGGGGTGTCCTTGAGCATGGCGATCAGGTAGTTGCCCAATGGCGGCAGGATCGGCCGAATCGCCTGGGGCAGGATGACTACCCGGTAGGCGGTCCACGGCGCGAAGTTGAGGGCGACCACCGCTTCCCACTGGCTGCGCGCCACCGAGTCGAGGCCGCCGCGGTAAACCTCGGCCAGGTAACAGGCGTAGTGCACGCCGATACCGATGATGCCGGCCTGCATGGCCGTCATGTTGACCCCGTAGTTGGGCAGCACGTAGTAGAGGAAATACACCTGGATCAGCAGCGGTGTACTGCGGATGAACTCGATCAGCAATGCCACCGGCCACGACAGCCAGGCCTGGCGGCTGCGCCGGGCGATGGCCAGGAACAGGCCCAGCACCACTGCGATCAGGAAGCCAACCAAGGTGATGCCCAGGGTTTTCAGCGACGCCTGCAGCAAGTCGGGCAGGATTTGCGCGACGTAGTTCCAGTCCCAGAAATTCATGACAGGCTCCCCCGCAGGCGACCGCGGCTCAGGCGCCGTTCGACCCGACGCATGAGGAAGTTGATGACCTGCGCCAGGACGAAGTAGAGCAGCAGGGTGAGGCTGAAGATTTCCAGGGTCTGGAAGGTCGCCTGGTCCAGCTGACGGGCGCGGAAGCTAAGGTCCGACAGGGTGATCAGCGACACCAGCGAGGTGTTCTTCAGCAGTTCGATCAGCAGGTTGGTGCCAGGTGCGATGGCCGCCAGCAATGCCTGCGGCAGGATGATCCGCCGGAAGCGGATGGTGGCGGGCATGTTCAGCGCGGTGCAGGCTTCGTACTGCCCCTTGGCCACCGAGCTGATCGCCCCGCGCATCACTTCGGCACCGTAGGCACCGATATGCAGCCCGAGGCCGACGATGGCCACGGTGTAGGCGCTGAGTTCGAGGTTGAACGGTGGCAGCGGCAATACGAAGAACAGCCAGAACAACTGCACCAGCAACGAGGTGCCGCGGAACAGCTCGATGTAGGCCACGCACAGCCAGCTCAATGGCCGCCATGACGAACGCCGGCCGAGGGCGGCGAGGATCGCGGCGACGATGGCCAGCAGCGAGCCGAAGAAGGTGACCTGGATGGTGATCCAGGCGCCTTGCAGTAACAACGGTATCAATTCACCCATGGTTCGACCTGAATAATCGGATTACACAGGGAATGGCACGGCAAGCGCCATGCCACCTCGATTCACTGCTGGGCACAGAGCTCGGCGGCGGTCTTGTCAGTCACGTTGCTGCGGTCGAAGCCGAACGGCGCGACGGTCTTCAGATGCTCCTCGCTGCCCAGCCACTTCTTCATCTCGGCGTTGACCGCGTCGCGCAGGGCTTTGTCCTCGGGGCGGAAGGCCAGGGCACCGTAGCCGGTGTGGGCCGGGTCATCGGTGAAGTCGCTGATTGCCTCGACCTTGTCGCCACCCTTTTTTGCCAGGCCCTTCATGGTCAGCTGGGTGCCCACGGCAGCATCGGCGCGGCCGGCGCGCACGGCCTGCAACTGGGCGGTGGTGTCCGGCACCTGAAGAATCTGCGCATCCGTGATGCCGGAGTCGCGGGCATAGGCGAGGTTGACCGTGCCGGCCATGATCGCCAGCTTCACGTCCGGGTTCCTGGCGATGTCGGCGTAGCTGTGCAGGTTCTTCGGATTGCCCTGTGCCACCAGCAGGGTGTCGGGCAGGGCGTACTGCGGGTCGGTGAAGATCACCTGCTTGCAGCGTGCCGGGGTGATGTACATGCCGGCGGCAATCACATCGAAGCGCCCGGCGCGCAAGCCCGGGATCAACGAACCCCACTCGGTGAGCACGCCATCGACCTGTTTGATGCCCATCTTCTCGAAGATGATCTTGGCGATTTCCGGTGACTCCCCGGTTACCCGGCCATCGGTCTCGGTGAAGGCGAACGGGGTTTCGTTGGCGTAGCCGATGCGGATGTGGCTGCTTTCCTTGATTTCGTCCAGGCTGGCGGCCTGGGCGCTGGCAAGCACACCGAAGGTGGCACAGGCCATCAGCATGCGCTGCAAGGGGCGTGGAACGTTGAAAGGCTGGCTCATCAATGAAGCTCCTGTTTGTTATAAAAACCGTCGTCGACGGCTCTGTGTTAGGAGGCAGTGGAGCAAAACAGCGAAAGCAGGTCGGTCTTTTGTTCGAAGCTGCCGGGCAGCGGGAGTTCGACCTTGGGCCGAGCATACAAAAGCTGAAACGGCCATTGCATTGCACTAGGACAATTGCCCGAAGCACTTGTACGGGGGATGCTGTGACCCTGGCCCCGGCAAGTGAAGCGAACATCATGATGCACAGTTGGAAGGCAGCCCTGGACGCCGCCCGCATCGGCGAGTCCAAATACAAGATCCTGGTCCAGGCCGTCACCGGCGAGATCGAGCGCGGCGTATTGGTACATGACCAGCGCCTGCCACCGCAGCGGCAGGTAGCCGATGCCTTGGGCATCAGCGTGCAGACCGTGACCAATGCCTACAAGGAACTGGAGCGGCAAGGCCTGGTGCGTTGCGAGATCGGCCGTGGCAGTTTCGTCAGCCGGCGCATGAGCGACCGTGTGTCGGATGACATCATCGACCTGCCCGAGCGTACCCTGGTCGACTTCTCCATCACCCGCATCCTGCACACCCAGGTGCATGAGCGCATCTGGCGCGACACCTGCGCCGAGCTGGCCGTGGAAGAGGAGCAGCCGTGGATCCATGCCTACCGGCCCATCGCCGGTTTCGAGAGCCACCGCGAGGCCGCGGTGCGCTGGCTTGCCGGCCTGGGCATGCAGGTCGAGCGTGACGATGTGCTGGTCACCAACGGCGCCGCCCACGCCATCTTCCTGGCCTTGGCCTCGCTGGCCGGGCCAGATGATGTGGTGCTGTGCGAGGGGTTGACCGACCATGGCGTGATCGGCAATTCACAGGTGCTCGGTTTCACCCTCAAAGGCTTGGAGATGGACCGCGAGGGCATCAACCCGGAACATTTCGAGGATATCTGCAGCAACGAGCGGGTGACCGCGCTGGTGTGTACACCCAACCTCAACAACCCGACCGTCAGCCTGATGCCCGACAGCCGGCGCCAGGAGATTGCCGAAATTGCCCGGCGCTTTGGCGTGCATATCATCGAAGATGACGTTTACGGGCCGCTGCTGGGTGGCAGCCATGCCAGGCCGCTCAGTTCCTATGCGCCGGAGCTGTCGTTCTACTGCACCAGCATGACCAAGTCGGTGCTTACCGGCCTGCGCGTGGGCTACCTGGCCATGCCCAAGCGCCTGGCGCTGCGCACCGAGAGCATCTTGCGGGTCAACAGCTGGATGGCCACGCCCTTGGTGGCGGAGATTGCATCGCGCTGGATCAACGATGGGCGCGCGGCGCAGCTGGTGGCGCTGCAGCGCACCTTGCTGGGCGAGCGTCAGGCGTTGTTGCGTGAGTACCTGGGGGATTATGTGCGTGGTCAGCACGCCCATGCCCTGGGGGCATGGCTGAACATTCCCGAGCGCTGGGAAGTGGACAGCCTGGTGCGTGCCTTGCGCCGCCGGCAGATTGCGGTGACGCCGCCGGAGCCGTTCCTGGTGCGCGGTACACCGCGGCCACGGGCCGTGCGCTTGTGCGTGGGCGCCGAGTGTTCCGAGGCAAAGTTGCGCCAGGCCTTTGGCGATATGCGGGAGTTGTTTGGGCAGTATCCGCAGATTCATGAACTGTAACTCTCCTGCAGCGGCCTCTTCGCGGGCATGCCCGCTCCCACAGGTTTGTCGCAGGGTTCAGGAAATGCGCGATTCCTGTGGGAGCGGGCGTGCCCGCGAAGAGGCCGCTGCAGGCAAAAACAAATTCCCAGGCAAATTGCCCTAGTACATTCATCACGACAATTTTCGCCTCATACACTCCGCCCAACATCAGCTCACTTGTTGGGTCCCGGTCATGTCAGCGCTCTCGCTTCACGATCTCTACCTCGCCCGCCAGCGTATCCACGGCCTGGTGCGCAGCACGCCGCTGGAGCTTTCCCCCAGCCTGTCGCGGCACCTGGGCACGGCGGTCTACCTGAAGCTCGAAGCCCTGCAGACCACCGGCAGCTTCAAGCTGCGCGGCGCCAGCAATGCCATCGCCGCACTCAGCGCTGAACAACGCGCTTGCGGCGTGGTTACGGCCTCCACCGGTAATCACGGCCGGGCGGTGGCCCACGCTGCTGCGCAACTGGGCGTGAAGGCAACCGTGTTTCTTTCGCAACTGGTGCCAGCCAACAAGGTCCAGGCCATCCGCGACCTGGGCGCCGAAGTGTGCATCGTCGGCCACTCCCAGGACGATGCCCAGCAGGCCGCGCAACAACATGCCGAGCAACATGGCGCAACGCTGATTCCACCTTTCGATCACCCTCAGGTCATCGCGGGCCAGGGCACGCTGGGCCTGGAAATCATTGAGCAGTTGCCCGAGGTGGAGCAGGTGCTGATTCCGCTCTCCGGTGGTGGCCTGTTCGCGGGTGTGGCGTTGGCCATGAAAAGCATCAAGCCGGCGATCACCACCCATGGCATCAGCATGCAGCGCGGCGCGGCGATGTACGCCAGCCTGCAGGCCGGCAGGCCGGTCGAGGTTGAGGAGCTGCCGACACTCGCTGACTCGCTCGGCGGCGGCATCGGCCTGGGCAACCAGCACACCCTGAACATGACCCAGCGTCTGCTCGACCAACTCCACCTGCTGCCGGAAGCGTCGATCGCCAATGGCATGCGCCACGCCTACCAGCACGAGCGGTTGGTACTCGAAGGTGCCGGCGCAGTCGGCATCGCCGCGCTGCTCGACGGCCTGGTGACGGCCCGCGGCCCGGTCGTGGTGGTGGTCAGCGGGCGCAACGTCGACAGCGCACAGCATCAGCGCGTCATCAACGGCGGCGACGCCTGAAATTCACGTTTCCTTCACTGGAGGTATTCGAATGCCGGCCATCACCTTGCTCAGCGAAGCCGACCTGCGTAGCTGCATCACCCTCGACCGCAACGCGATCGATGCCATCGAGCAGGCCTTTGCCCTGCTTGCCACGGCCAAGGTGGCGATGCCGCCGATCCTGCGTCTGGATGTGCCCGAGCACAACGGCGAGGTGGACGTGAAAACCGCCTACCTGCCTGGGCTGGAGCGTTTCGCGATCAAGGTCAGCCCGGGCTTTTTCGACAACCCCAAGCTTGGCCTGCCCAGCCTCAACGGCATGATGATGCTGCTGTCGGCCCGCACTGGCCTGCTCGATGCCTTGCTCCTCGACAATGGCTACCTCACCGCCGTGCGCACCGCTGCAGCCGGTGCGGTAGCTGCACGCTGGCTGTCGCGGCAGGACAGCCGCAGCGTGGCCTTGATCGGCAGTGGCGAACAGGCACGCCTGCAGCTGCAGGCACTGCGCCTGGTGCGGCCGATCGAGCAGGTCAAGGTGTGGGGGCGTGATGCGCAGAGAACCGCAGCGTTATGTGATGACCTGGGGCGTGATGGGCAACTGCAGGTACAGGCCTGCGACAGTGTCGACCAGGCCATGCAGGCGGTCGATATCGCCATCACCTGCACCCCCAGCCGCGAGCCGCTGATCCAGCCGCATCACCTGCAACCGGGGCTGCACATCACTGCCATGGGCTCGGACGCCGAGCACAAGAACGAGATCGCGCCCACGGCCCTGGCCCGGCTTGATCGTTATGTCGCCGACCGCCTGAGCCAGACCCGCGTGCTGGGCGAACTGCACCACGCATTGCGCGCTGGCGCGGTCAGCGAACAGGCCGTTCATTCCGAGCTGGGCCAGATCATCGCCGGCCTGCACCCGGGCCGTGTGCAGGCCGAAGAGGTCACCCTGTGCGACCTGACCGGCACCGGGGCCCAGGACACCGCCATCGCCAACCTTGCCTTCGAACGCGCAATCGCCGCCCACAAAGGCCTGGCGTTTCACAGCTGACAGTTTTCGCAACCCACTCACAAGAAGGGCATCCGTATGTCACAGACAGTGGTAAACCTGCCGTTCAGTCGGCAGGAGTACGCCCAGCGCCTGGCCAAGACCCGCGCTGCCATGCAGGCACAGGGCCTGGAGCTTTTGCTGGTTACCGATCCATCGAACATGGCCTGGCTCACCGGCTATGACGGCTGGTCGTTCTACGTGCACCAGTGCGTGCTGCTGGCGCTCGATGGCGAGCCGGTCTGGTTTGGCCGCGGCCAGGACGCCAACGGCGCCAGGCGCACGGTGTTCATGCAGCACGACAACATCGTCGGCTACCCGGACATCTATGTGCAGTCACGCGAGCGCCACCCGATGGACTACCTGTGCCAGGAGGTGATTCTGGCCAAGGGCTGGGGCGGCCTGAGCATCGGCGTGGAGATGGACAACTACTACTTCAGCGCGGCGGCCTACCAGGCGCTGTGCAAGCACCTGCCACAGGCGCGTTTCAGCGATGCCGCCGGGCTGGTCAACTGGCAGCGGGCGGTCAAGTCGCCGCAGGAAATCGAATACATGCGTATCGCCGCGCGCATCGTCGAACAGATGCACGGGTGCATCCTCGAACGCATCGAGCCCGGCATGCGCAAGAACGAACTGGTGGCCGAGATCTACCGCAGCGGCATCCTCGGTGTCGATGGCCATGGCGGCGACTACCCGGCCATCGTGCCGTTGTTGCCGACTGGCGCTGATGCCAGCGCGCCGCACCTTACCTGGGACGATTCACCGTTCACCCGCGGCGCCGGCACGTTCTTCGAGATTGCCGGCTGCTACAAGCGCTACCACTGCCCGCTGTCGCGCACCGTGTACCTGGGCAAGCCGCCGCAACACTTTCTCGATGGCGAAAAGGCGGTGGTCGAAGGTATCGCGGCCGGCCTCGATGCCGCGCGGCCAGGCAACACCACCGGTGACATCGCCAGGGCGTTTTTCCGCGTGCTGGAGAAGTTCGGCATACACAAGGACAGCCGCTGTGGTTACCCGATCGGTATCAGCTACCCGCCAGATTGGGGCGAGCGCACCATGAGCCTGCGCCCGAGCGACACCAGCGTGCTGCAACCGGGCATGACCTTCCACTTCATGCCGGGGCTGTGGATGGACGACTGGGGCCTGGAGATCACCGAAAGCATCCTTATCACCGAGACCGGGGTCGAGACCCTGTGCAACGTGCCGCGCCAGCTGTTCGTGAAGGACTGACCCATGAATGCGATCGCACAGGCCGCCGCCACGGTGGCCAACCCCATCACCTGTACCTTGGATTTCGAGCAGGACGGCGTGCAGCACGGCTTCCTCAAACTGCCGTACTCGCGTGACGACTCGGCCTGGGGTGCGGTGATGATTCCGCTGACGGTGGTCAGGAACGGCAATGGCCCGACAGCCTTGCTCACGGGGGGCAATCACGGTGACGAATACGAAGGCCCGGTGGCGCTGAGCAAGCTGGCCCAGCAGCTGCAGGCCGGGCAGGTAAGCGGGCGGGTGATCATCGTGCCGTTCATGAACACACCGGCGTTTCAGGCGGGCACCCGCACCTCGCCGATCGACCGGGGCAACCTCAACCGCAGCTTCCCTGGCCGGCCTGATGGCAGCGTGACGGAAAAGATCGCCGACTATTTCCGCCGCACCTTGCTGCCGTTGGCCGATATCGTCCTGGACATCCACTCCGGTGGTCGCACCCTCGATTTCCTGCCGTTCGCTGCATGCCATGTGCTGCCCGACAAGGCCCAGCAGGCCCGTTGTGAAGCCGGCATGCAGGCCTTCGCTGCGCCCTACAGCATGCGCATGCTCGAGCTGGATGCGCAGGCGATGTACGACACCGCGGCAGAAGAGCAGGGCAAGGTGTTCATCACCACCGAACTGGGCGGTGGTGGCACCTCCACGGCGAAAAGCGTGGCCCTGGCGGAGCGCGGCGTGCGCAATGTGCTGATCCACGCCGGCATCCTCGCCGGCGAAGTGGAGCAGGGCGAGACAACCCTGCTGGACATGCCCGATGGCGATTGCTTCATCGCCAGCGAGCACGACGGCTTGCTGGAGATGTGCCGCGACCTGGGTGAAACGGTCAGCCAGGGCGAAGTGATCGCCCGTATCCATGACATCCGCCGCACCGGCAGCGCCCCGGTCGAGTACCGCGCCCGACGCAATGGCTTGCTCGCAGCCCGGCACTTTCCCGGCCTGGTGCAGTGCGGCGACACCCTGGCGGTGATCGCCGACGTACTGGCCTGAACCTGGCGCCACGACAACGAGGTATGGAGAACAGTCATGTCACACCACTACCCATTCAACAGCCTGTGCCACGTCGATGGCCAATGGCTGCACAGCCACAGTGGCAACAGCGTCGCCGTGCATGACCCGGCCAACCGCCAGGTCATCGGCCATGTGCCGCTGCTCGACCATGAGCAGATCGTCGCCGCGGTGGATGCCGCCCAGCGGGCTTTCCCGGCCTGGCGCCAGCAGAGCCTGGACAGCCGCGCTGCGCTGTTGCGGCGCTGGGCCGAATTGATGCTCGAGCACCAGGAGGCTCTGGCGCGCATTCTCAGCGAGGAGCAGGGCAAGCCGCTGGCCGAAGCACGCGGTGAAATCGCCTATGCGGCAAGCTTCATTCCCTGGTTTGCCGAGGAGGCCCGGCGCCTCAACGGGCAGACCATCCCCAGCCATATTCCGGGTGCCCAGCTGAGTACGCTGAAGGAGCCCGTCGGGGTCTGCGCGCTGCTCACCCCGTGGAACTTCCCCAGCGCCATGATCACTCGCAAGGCGGCTGCGGCGTTGGCGGCCGGCTGCACGGTGGTGGTCAAGCCAGCCCACGAAACACCGTTCTCGGCGCTGGCCCTGGCCCAGCTGGCAGAGGACGCCGGCTTCCCGCCGGGGGTGTTCAACGTGGTGATCGGCGAGCCGCAAATGGCCATGGAAACCCTGGTGCGCGACAGCCGCGTGCGGGCGGTCAGCTTCACCGGCTCGACCCGGGTCGGCAAGCTGGTGCTGCAAGCCGCGGCTCAGGATGTGAAGAAAGTGGCGCTGGAGCTGGGCGGCAATGCGCCGTTCATCGTCTGCGCCGATGCCGACCTGGAGCTGGCCGTGCGGGTGGCCGTGGCCGCCAAGTTCCAGACGTCTGGCCAGGACTGCTGCGCGGCCAACCGGATCATGGTGCAGCGGCCGTTGTACGAAGCATTCCTGGCGCGCTTCGCCGAAGCGGTGCGGGCGCTGAAGGTTGGCCCGGCGATGGTCGATGGCGAGGAGACGGCGGCAGAGGTCGGCCCGTTGATGCACCAGGCCGCGTTCGATGCCACCCAGGCCCGGGTCGAGGACGCCCTGCAGCGTGGCGCCCGGCGCCTGGTCGGTGGCGAGGGCCATGCGCTGGGTGGCTGGTTCTTCCAGCCGACGGTGCTTGCCGATGTCACGCCGGCGATGCGCATCTACCAGGAAGAAAACTTCGCGCCGATTGCCGGGGTCATGCCGTTCGACACGCTGGAGCAGGCCATCACCATGGCCAATGACACCGAGTACGGTCTGGCTGCCTACATCGTCGGCAACCGCCTCGATGTGGTGCACCCGCTGGTGCGCCGGCTCGACCACGCGATGGTGGCGATCAACGGCGTCAAGTTCACCGGCCACCCCATCCCGTTCGGCGGTATGAAGGCCTCGGGCCTGGGCCGCGAAGGCGGCAGCGAGGGCTTCGAACCCTTCGTCGAAACCAAATACGTTTGCTTGCACCACCACGGTCAGTTCTAAGGAGTGTTTGCCATGAGCCAAGATTTCAGCCAGCTGTTCGAACAGGACCGCGCCCACTTCATGCACCCCTCGACCCACGCCCATGATCACGCCAGCGGCGCGCTCAAGGGCCGGATCATCACCGGTGCCGAGGGCATCCGCCTGCGTGACCATGAAGGCCGTGAACTGATCGACGCCTTCGCCGGCCTGTACTGCGTGAACATCGGTTACGGGCGTACCGAGGTCGCTGACGCTATCCATCGCCAGGCCAAGGAGCTGGCGTATTACCACACCTATGTCGGCCACTCGACCGAAGCGATCATCGAGCTTTCCAGCCGCATCATCGACTGGGCGCCGGCCGGGATGAAAAAGGTCTATTACGGCCTGTCGGGGTCTGATGCCAACGAGACCCAGGTCAAGCTGGTGCGCTACTACAACAACATCCTCGGTCGCCCACTCAAGAAGAAGATCATCTCTCGCGACCGCGGCTATCACGGCTCGGGCATCATGACCGGCAGCCTTACCGGCCTGCCCAGCTTCCACCAGCATTTCGACCTGCCGGTGGAGGGCGTCAAGCATACGGTCTGCCCGCACTGGTACCGCAAGGCACCGGCCGGCATGGATGAGCAGGCCTTCGTGCGCTATTGCGCCGACGAGCTGGAGCAACTGATCCTGGCCGAAGGGCCCGACACCGTCGCCGCGTTCATTGGCGAGCCGCTGATGGGCACCGGTGGCATCATCGTGCCGCCGAAGGGCTACTGGAAGGCGATCCAGGCCGTGCTCGATCGCTACGACGTGCTGTTGATCGCCGACGAAGTGGTGTGCGCCTTCGGCCGCCTGGGCTCGAAGATGGGCAGCCAGCGCTACGACATCCGCCCGGACCTGATCACCACGGCCAAGGGCCTGACCAGCGCCTATGCGCCTCTGTCGGCAGTGATCGTTGGTGAGAAGGTGTGGAACGTGATCGAAGAGGGCTCGCAGAAGGCCGGCCCGATGGGCCACGGCTGGACCTACTCCGGGCACCCGATCTGCGCGGCGGCGGCGCTGGCCAACCTGGATATTCTCGAGCGCGAGAACCTGACCGAGAATGCCGAAGTGGTGGGGGCATACCTGAACCGGCGCATGCGCGAAACCTTCGAAGGCCACCCGCTGGTAGGTGAAGTACGGGGTGACGGCATGCTTTGCGCGGTCGAGTTCATGGCCGATCGCGAGGCGCGCACGGCGTTCGACCCGGCGTTGAAAGTCGGGCCACAGGTGTCGGCAGCGTGCCTTGAGCGCGGGATGATCGCCCGGGCCATGCCGCATGGTGACATTCTCGGTTTTGCACCACCGTTGGTGCTGAACCAGGAGGATGCCGAAAAGATCGTCGCCATCACCAAGGCGGCGGTCGATGAGGTGGCTGGCAAGGTGCTCGGCTGAGCATTGCAGGGGCCGCCATGCGGCCCCATCGCCGGCCTCGGCAGGCGAACCGACTGACGGTCCCACCCATCCCGCATCCTTGCCTACGCTGATATTCCAACCCGCTGAAGCAAGGAGAACCGTCATGGCCTTCCAATACAAGCGTCTGGACAAGAACAACGCCGCCGTGCTGCTGGTTGACCACCAGACCGGCCTGCTCTCGCTGGTAAGGGACATCGACCCCGACCGCTTCAAGAACAACGTCCTGGCCCTGTCGGACCTGGCCAAGTACTTCAAGCTGCCGACCATTCTCACCACCAGTTTCGAGACCGGCCCCAACGGGCCGCTGGTGCCCGAACTGAAAGAGCAGTTCCCCGACGCCCCGTACATCGCCCGGCCTGGCAACATCAACGCCTGGGACAACGAGGACTTCGTCAAGGCCGTCAAGGCCACCGGCAAGAAGCAGTTGCTGATCGCCGGCGTGGTGACCGAAGTGTGCGTGGCCTTCCCGGCACTGTCGGCGCTGGAGGAGGGCTTCGAGGTATTCGTCGTCACCGATGCCTCCGGCACCTTCAACGAACTGACCCGTGACTCGGCCTGGCGGCGCATGGAGGCCGCCGGGGCGCAACTGATGACCTGGTTCGGCGTGGCCTGCGAACTGCACCGTGACTGGCGTAACGACATCGAAGGGCTGGGGACCCTGTTCTCCAACCATATTCCGGATTACCGCAACCTGATGACCAGCTACAACAAACTGGCCAAGTAATCCGGCCTCGAAGGCACCCCGTACCCTGTGGGAGCGGGTTCACCCGCGAATGCGTCGGTAGCTTCAATGACGCATTCGCGGGTAAATCCGCTCCCACACCCTCCCCGGAACACTCACCAGCACCTGCAGAATCAATGAGATAGAAGCAAGCCTGCGAAATCCACAAGCGAAGCGGCAAACTGCCATGGATCGACCATACTGACTCTTCATTCGCCCTCAGGAGAGTGCCATGTCGAAGTCGTCCAGGAAAAAAGACCTCAAGGACCAGCCGGAGAAACTGGGCGGCAAGGCGTACGAGAAGGCACTCAAGCAGCTGCATGTGGAACTGGTGAAGCTGCAGGAATGGGTGGTGGCCAAGGGCCTGAAGGTGTGCATTGTCTTCGAGGGCCGCGATGGCGCCGGCAAGGGCGGTACCATCAAGGCCATCACCGAGCGCGTCAGCCCGCGAGTATTCCGCGTGGTGGCGCTGCCGGCACCGACCGAGCGGGAAAAGACCCAGATGTATGTGCAACGCTACCTGGGCCACCTGCCTGCCGCGGGCGAGGTAGTGATCTTCGACCGCAGCTGGTACAACCGCGCCGGTGTCGAGCGGGTGATGGGCTTTTGCAGCGAAGAACAGAGCAGCAAGTTTCTCACCGTGGTGCCGCTGTTCGAAAAGATGATGGTCGAGTCGGGGATCATCCTCATCAAGTACTGGCTGGAGGTCAGCGCCGAAGAGCAGACCCGCCGCCTGCAGGACCGCATCAACGATGGCCGCAAGCTGTGGAAGCTGTCGCCGATGGACCTCAAGTCGTACACACGCTGGGATGAATACACCCGGGCCCGCGACGACATGTTCGCCGCCTCCGACTCCTCATGGGCACCGTGGTTCATGGCCCATTCCAACGACAAGCGCCGTGCCCGGCTGAACATCATCAGCCATCTGCTGACGCGCGTTCCCTACAAGGACATTACCCGCGACGGGCTGGTGAAGTTGCCCAAGCGCGGCAAGATCGGCAAATACAAGGCCGTCAACTACCCGTTCAAAGTCGTCGAAGAGCGTTTCTGATCTCTCCCCGCGGGGAGCAGCGAGGGTGCGAGCCTATGCCACATGATGGCAGCCTGTTGCAGGCGACGGTGGTGTTCCTGCTGGCCGTGGTGCTTCTGGTACCGCTGGCGCAGCGTTTGAAAATGGGGGCGGTGCCCGGCTATCTGCTGGCGGGCATCCTGATAGGGCCATCGGTGTTTGGCCTGCTGAATAACCCGGATAACGTGGCACGCCTGTCGGAGATGGGTGTGGTGATGCTGCTGTTCGTCATCGGCCTGGAGCTGTCGCCGCGGCGTTTGTGGAGCATGCGCCGGGCGCTGTTTGGCGTCGGCTCGCTACAAGTGGGCCTGAGCGCTGTGGTGCTTGGCCTGCTGGCGTACTGGCTGTTCGGCCAGTCCAAGCCGGCTGCCATCGTGCTGGGCCTGGGCCTGGCGCTGTCGTCCACCGCGTTTGGCCTGCAGGTACTGGCCGAGCGCAAGGACCTGGGCAAGCCGCACGGCCGCCTGGCCGTGGCGATCCTGCTGTTCCAAGACATTGCCGCGATCCCGCTGATTGCCGTGGTGCCGCTGCTCGGTGGTGATGTCAGCACCGCCGACGAAGGTGCCTGGCCGGTGCTGGCGGTGGTGGTTGGCATAGGTGTGCTGATCATCTTTGGTCGCTACCTGTTGACCCCTGTCTTCAAATGGACAGTCGGTTCGGGCCTGCCCGAGCTGTCGACCGCTACCGCCTTGCTGGTGGTGCTGGGCACCGCCTGGGTGATGGAGCACGTGGGCGTGTCGATGGCGCTGGGGGCATTTCTGGCGGGCGTGTTGATGGCCGAGTCGCCTTTCCGCCACGAACTGGAAACCCAGATCGAGCCCATCAAGGGTTTGCTGCTGGGGCTGTTCTTCGTTGGCGTGGGGATGAGCGCCGACCTGCGCTTGCTGTTCGGCATGCCGTTAATGGTGCTGGGGCTGACCCTGCTGCTGGTGGTCATCAAGCTGCCGCTGCTGTATGGCCTGGGCCGCACGGCGGGTGGGCTGAACCAGGCCCAGGCGCTGTGCCTGGGCGTGGTGCTGGCGTCTGGCGGCGAGTTTGCCTTCGTGGTGTTCAAGCTGGCGCTGGACCATCAGGTGCTGGCGCAGCAGGTGCATGACCTGCTGGTGCTGGCCATCACCTTGTCGATGGCGGTAGTGCCGTTGGTAATGATGGCCCTGGCGCGCCAGTTGCGTGACGACAGCCCGTCACAAGCAACCCCTGAAGCGGGCCACTGAATCGCGCCACACGGCGCACCTGGAGTTCGGAGGTGAAGCATGCAACCGGGTATCAAGCTGGACAGCCGCCTGTCGCGGGGCTTGCTCGATGTGCTCATCAAGGCCGGCCTGGTGGCTGCGCTGGTGATATTCGCCTTCCAGACGTTCCAGCCGTTCCTGGAGCTGATGCTGTGGTCGGTGATCCTGGCGGTGACCTTGTACCCGTTGTATTGCCGCATCCAGCGCCGCACAGGGCTCAAGGACGGGCTTTCGGCGACGCTGGTGGTTCTGCTGGTACTGGTCGTGCTGCTGGTGCCGATCTACCTGGTGGTGATGTCCATCGGCGAATCGGTGGACAGCCTGGTGACGCTGCTGAAAAGCGGGGCATGGAGCGTGCCGGCGCCTCCCGATTCGGTGGCGGCCTGGCCGCTGATCGGGCCGAAGGTGCATGCCCTGTGGCTGGCAGCCTCGGAAAACATGGCCGGTGTGCTGAACCAGTGGATGCCCCAGCTCAAGGATGCCGGGCGCACGGTGCTGGGGGCTGCAGCCAGCGCGGGCGGCGCGTTCCTGTTGTTCATCGCGGCGATCATCGTCTCGGGCATCATCATGGCGTTCGGTGACCGCGGCGAAATCGCGGCGCAGCGCATCGCCATGCGGGTGTCGGGCGAGGAGCGCGGCAAGCCACTGGCCAAGCTGTGCACCGCCACCATTCGCGCGGTGGCCCAGGGCGTGATCGGCATTGCCTTCATCCAGATGCTGCTGATCGGTGTCGGCTTCGTCATCAAAGGGGTACCGGGGGCCGGGATGCTGGCCATCGTCATCCTCATGCTGGGGATTGCCCAGGCACCGGCCACGTTGATCACGGTGCCGGTGATCATCTACATCTTCAACGTCGAAGGCTTTACCGTGGCGACCATCATCTTCGCCATCTACAGCTTCGTCGCCGGGCTTGCCGACAACGTGCTCAAGCCGCTGCTGCTGGGGCGCGGGGTGGATGTGCCGATGCCGGTGGTGCTGATCGGGGCACTGGGCGGCATGGTGGTCAAAGGCATCATCGGCCTGTTCATCGGCCCGGTGATCCTGGGCGTCACTTATGTACTGTTCTGGCAATGGGTGGCGCTGCAGGTGCCGGAAAACCCCGTCGAGCCGTCGGCGTGAGCCAAGGCCTGCCATGCCCGGACGCCTCTGTGGTTGTGCACTGAGCCTGGCTGCCACGTTGGTGGGCTGTACCCAGGTCGGCCCGGATTTCCAGCCGCCGCAGGACCCGTGGCTGAGCACCTGGAACACCCCGCTGCTGGAGCAAGCCGGGCAGCAGGCCGCGGCGCCCGACCTGCGCCAGTGGTGGGCCGTGTTCGCCGACTCGGCCCTGGATGCCTTGATCGCCGAGGCCGATGCCAACAACAGCAACCTGCGCGTGGCCGGCTTGCGCATTGCCGAAGCCCGCGCCCAGTTGGCCATCGTGCAGACCGGGCGTTATCCACAGCTGCAGCAGCTGCGCGCTCAGAGCCTGTACCTGAAGCAGGACCAGTCCGGCACTGCCACCGCGCGTGACTCGGTGTTCTGGCAATCCAGCGCGGGCTTCGACATCGGCTGGGAAATCGACTTCTGGGGGCGCTTCAGCCGCGCCATCGAAAGCGCCGACGCCGTCTACTTCGCCTCCCAGGCCAATTACGCCGATGCCATGCTGCTGTTGCGTGCGCAGGTGGCCGACACCTACTTTGCCCTGCGCACCACCGAGGCGCGGCTGGATATCGCCGAAGAAAACGCCCGCCGCCAGGCGCGCAGCCTGGAGATAACCGAGCGGCTGTTCCGTCATGGCGAAAACGACGAACTCGACTGGCAACAGGCGCGCACCCAGTACCTGGCTACCCAGGCCACCATCCCCGAGTTTCAGAACCAGCTCAATGCCCTGCGCAATGTGCTGTGCTCGCTGCTGGGCCGGCCGCCCGGGCCGCTGCCACAGCTGGATGCCGGCCACGGCCAGCTGCCATTGCCGGACCGTGCTGTGCTGCAGGGCGTGCCCGCCAGCCTGCTGCAGCGTCGCCCGGACATCCGCGCCGCCGAGCAGGCGGTGGCGGCGCAGTCGGCGCTGGTCGGGGTGGCCGAGGCCGACCTTTATCCACAACTGAGCCTGCTGGGCAGCATCGGCTGGAGCTTCGTCACGGCCAATCACCTGCCCGATACCTTCGACATCGCCGCCGGGCCCAGCCTGATCTGGAACCCGTTCGACTACGGCCGGCGCAAGAACGCCGTGCGCGTAGAAGATGCCCGCCTGCAGCAACTGATCGAGCTGTATCACCAAGGCGTGCGCGAAGCCGCCCGCGAGGCCGACGATGCCGCCAGCGGGCTGGTGCGCTCGCTGCAGAGCGCAAGCATCCGCGACCAGGCCTCCCAGGCCGCGCAGCGCTCGCTGAACCTGGCCAGCTCGCAGTACCGCGAAGGCTTTGCCGACTTCCAGCGCGTGCTCGACGCCCAGCAACTGCTGCTGCAGCAACAGGACGGCTACCTGGTCAGCCGCGGCAATGCCGTCAGCAGCCTGGTGACGCTGTACAAGGCCCTGGGCGGCGGCTGGGACGCCAGCCGCGCACCGATCGACCCGGCCACCCGCCAGCAGATGCAGCAACGCACAGATTGGGGCGAACTGCTCGACGAGCCAGCCCCCAGCGCACATGCACAAGGTGAAACGAAATGAGCGACGCTACGCCGACGCCACCCCCGCCAGCCCCCGATCGCGGCATGCGCTGGGTGCTGCTGCTGATTGCCGTGAGCCTGCTGTGGTACCTGCTGGCCGACCGTTTCACGCCCTATACCCAGCAGGCCCGCCTGCAGGCCTACGTGGTGCCGGTGAGTGCCGAGGTGGCCGGGCAGGTGAAGCGTGTGGCGGTGGGCAACAACCAGGAAGTACGCAAGGGCGATGTGCTGTTCGAACTGGACCAGGAACAGTACCGCATCGCCCTGGCCCGCGCCGAAGCCGACCTGGACACGGTACGCCGGCAGATCGGCGCCCACACCGCTGGCATCGACTCGGCCCAGGCGGCGCTGTTGGCGGCCCAGGCCAACGAACGCAAGGCGCGGCAGGACGCCGAGCGGCTCAAGCGCCTGATCGATGAAGACCCGGGCACGGTGTCGGTACGCCGCCTGGAGGGTGCCCAGGCCAACCGCGATCAGGCCATCAGCCAGGTCGCGGCAGCCCGTGCCGAAGTGGAGCGGGCCCGTGAGCAGCAGGGCGGGGCGCAGGACGACAACGCCCAACTGCGCAGCGCGGCGGCCAATGTGGAAAAAGCCCGGCTGGACCTGGCGCGCACCGTGGTACGCGCCGATGCAAACGGGCTGATCACCGACCTGCGCACCGACGTTGGCCACTATGTCGGCGCCGGCAGCCCGATGATGACCCTGATCGCCATCCATGACGTGTGGATAAGTGCCGACATGACCGAGAACAACCTCGGTCGGCTGCGCCCTGAAACCCCGGTGCTGGTAGTGCTCGATGCGCTGCCCGGCACGGTGTTGAAGGGGCGCATTCGCAGCATCGGCTACGGCGTGAGCGTGGGCCAGAGCAACCCGCCGGGCACGTTGCCGACCGTGCAGAACAGCCGCGAGTGGCTGCGCTCGGCGCAGCGTTTCCCGGTGATCGTCGAACTGGAGCGTGACCAGTTGCAGGACAAGAGCGGTTTGCGGGTCGGCGGCCAGGCCGAAGTCATGGCCCTGCCAACCGAGGGCAACCCTTTGAACCTGCTGGGCCGGCTGTTCATGTGGCTGATGAGCTGGCTGTCGTATGCCTATTGAGCTGCGCCGCCTGCGCGCCCTGCGCCTGGCCTGGGGCGTGGCGCTGTGCCTGGCGGTGAGTTTCGGCGTCGGCTTGCCGGTGCCGATCCTGGCGCCGGTGTTCGCGGTGTTGTTGCTGGCCATGCGCAGCCAGCCCTTGCCCCTGCGTGCGGCCCCGGCCCTGGCGGTGCTGGTGCTGCTTGCCTGCGGTAGCGGGCTGCTGCTGATTCCGCTGCTGCGCCATGCCCCGGTGAGTGGGGTGTTGCTGGTGGGGGTGGGGGTTTTCCTGACCTTGCGTTACGCGCTGAAAGGCGGCAACGGCCTGCTGGCCAATTTGCTGGTGATCGGCCTGACCATGATCGCTGCCGCCGGCACCAGCGACTTCAGCCTGGCGCTGTCGGTGGTCGAAGCGCTGGCCAAAGGCATGCTGCTGGCGGTGCTGGGTACCGCGGCAGCGCATGTGCTGTTTCCAGAGCCGGCCGATGCGCCGGCGCAACCGGCACCGCCTCTGCTCGACAGTGACCAGGTGAGCTGGGTCGCCTTGCGTGCCACGCTGATCGTCATGCCGGCCTTTTTGCTGGCGCTGATCGCACCGGACCAGTACATGCCGCTGATCATGAAGGCAGTGAGCCTGGGGCAGCAGGCCGGCGAAACCCGCGCACGGCATGCCAGCCGCGAGCTTATCGGCTCGACCTTGCTTGCCGGGTTGCTGGCGATACTGACGTGGGGCGCGTTGAGCCTGTTCGTGCACCTGTGGATGTTTTTCCTGTGGGTGCTGCTCTTCGTTCTCTGGCAGGGGCGCAGGCTCTACCGTGCGGTGGATACCAGGCAAAGCCCGGCGTACTGGGTGAGCTGCCTGACGACCATGCTGATCTTGCTGGGGCAGTCGGTGCAGGACAGCGCGGGCGGGCAGGATGTGTACCGCGCCTTTGCTGTGCGCATGGCGCTGTTTCTGGCGGTGTCGGTGTATGCCAGTGCCATGCTCATATGGATTGATCGGCGGCGGGTTCGGACTGCTTAGTTCTTCTGTAATGGCCTCTTCGCGGGCACGCCCGCTCCCACAGGTACAGCGACAACCTTGAGGTTTGTGCGGTCCCTGTGGGAGCGGGCATGCCCGCGAAGAGGCCGGCCCAGGAAAACCTAGGGTTTCCAGTCAACCCCACTCTCTTCCAGGTAGGCATCCACCGCTGCCCCAACAGTGGGATGAAACGCCGACTCCCCCATATGCTCGAACAACTCGAACTGCCGCATCTTGTCCTTTACCGGGTCCTTCATCTCGGCAAACTGCAACTCCACCCCCCGCGCCTCCAGCGCCCGGTCCAGTTCGGCCAGCATGTCCGCCGAGGTGATATCGATGCTGGTCACCGGCTCTGCCGCAATCACCAGCCGTTGAACCGGGGTAGGCGATGCATCCACCGCCGCCATCACCGTGCTCTGGAACTGCTCGGCATTGGCAAAGAACAGCGGTGCATCCCAACGCAGCAGCACCAGCCCCGGAATGCGTCGGGCCTGTGGATAACGCTGCACATCATGGTAACCGCGGGTGCCATCCACCCGTCCCAGCACCGCATGATGCGGCCGCCAGCCGTCCCACAGGAACTCGATCACCGATATCGCCACGGCAATGCAGATGCCGGGGATGGCCCCGAATACCGCTACGCCGACGAAGCAGGTGAACGACAGCCAGAACTCCCATTGCTGCATGCGGAAGATGCGCTTGAGGTCGGCAAACTCGAACAGGCCCAACGCTGCGGCAATCACCACCGCCGCCAGGGCGCTGTTGGGCAGGTGTTGCATCAGGTTGGGCGCCACCAGCAGCAACAGCGTCACCGCCAGCGCGCCGATGATGCCGGTGAGCTGGGTCTGCGAGCCGGCCGCTTCGGCCACGGGGGTGCGTGACGAACTGCTGCTGATGGGGATGCCCTGGAACAGCCCCGAGGCCAGGTTGGCCACGCCCAGGCCGAACATTTCCTGGTTGGGGTTGACCGGGGTCTTCATGCGCGCGGCGTAGGAACGTGACAGCACGCTGGTATCGGCGAACGACACCAGTGCCACCGCGATGCCGCCGAGCAGTACCTCCACCAGGTCGATATCGCTGACCCAGGGGAACACGAAGCTGGGCAGCCCCTGGGGCAGTTCGCCGAGCACTTTCACGCCTTGCTGGTCGAGCCCCAGCAGGCTCACCGCAAGCGTGGCCAGCACCACTGCAATGAGAATGGCCGGCAGGCGCTTGAACGGCTTGAGCAGCAGGATCAGCGCCAGGCTACCGCCACCGACCACGAAGCTTGTCCAATGGCCCTGGCCGGCGAGCAAGGCCTGGATCAGGTTCCAGGTATCCCGCAGCGGGCCCTGGCTGTCAACCGACAGACCGAACAGTTTGGGTAACTGGCTGATCAGCACCGTGAGGGCTATGCCGTTCATGTAGCCATAGCGGATCGGCTTGGACAGCAACTCTGTGATGAAGCCCAGGCGCAGCAGACCGGCGATCACGCAGAACGCCCCGGCCACCAGGGCCATCATGCTGGCGATGGCGATTGCCCGTTGCGGGTCGCTGGCGGCGTACTGCACCACCACCGCCAGGATCGGCGCGGCCAGTGCCGAGTCCGGGCCCAGCACCAGGATGCGGCTGGGGCCGAACAGGGCATAGGCCAGCAGCGGGATGATGGTGGCGTACAGCCCGTAGATGCCGGGCACGCCAGACGCTTCGGCATAGGCGATGCCCACCGGCACCAGCATGGTGGTGAGCACCAGGCCGGCGGCGATGTCTTTGGGCAGCCAGGCGGGTTGGTAGTGGAGCAGGGTGACCAGGCCGGGTAACCAGCGTTGCCAGTCGAGGCGGGGTTTTTCAGGCATGGGGCGTGCGTCCGGGGGAGGGTGCTGAATCACAGCTTAGATGCTGAATTCCGGGGCCGCTCTGCGGCCCTTTCGCGACACAAGGCCGCTCCTACAGGGGAATGCGTTGGTTCAGTCGACGCGTTCCCCTGTAGGAGCGGCCTTGTGTCGCGATGGGCTGCGAAGCAGCCCCGACAATCTCAAACCATCTACCCAAGCGTTACCACCGCCGCGCACTCAACCGGGAAATTCACTGAGTTGGCAATGAAGCACTCACGGTGCGCATCTTCATGCAAACGCAGGGCAACCTCATGATCCGAGTCGGCACTAATAGTCACCTGCGGGCGCAGTTGTACATGGGTAAAGCGGCCTTTGCCCTGTGTGTCGCCTTCCACCATGCGCCCCAAGGGCCTGTCGACATATGCCAGCACTTTCACCTCGTTCACTGCGCACAGATGCAGGTACCAGAGCTTGTGACATGCCGACAGCGATGCCACCAGCAGGTCTTCAGGGTTCCAGCGCTGCGGGTCACCGCGGAATGCCGGGTCTGCCGAGCCGGCGAAGGGCATTTTCCCTGTTGCTTCGATGCTGAAGTTTCGGCTGTAGGCGGTGTAGCTGGAGGTACCTTCGCCCTTGTTGCCGGTCCAGGTAACCTGAACCTCGTACTGGTGTTCTTTCATCGTTCCTCCTTGGATTGATCAGTCACACGGCAGGCTACGCTGACCTGTGGGAGCTGCTAAAGCCCCACACAGGGTGCGCGGGCCGCTTGCCAGATGCCAGAAAAAACAAAACCCCTTGAGGCGTTGGCCTCAAGGGGTTCGTGGGTACTGCAGTCTGCCGCTTAGACGTTGAAGCGGAAGTGCATCACATCACCGTCCTTGACGATGTAGTCCTTGCCTTCCAAACGCCATTTACCGGCTTCCTTGGCACCGCTCTCACCCTTGAACTGGATGAAGTCGTCATAGGCCACCACTTCAGCGCGGATGAAGCCTTTTTCGAAGTCGGTGTGGATCACGCCAGCGGCTTGTGGTGCAGTGGCACCGACGCGCACGGTCCAGGCACGTACTTCCTGCACGCCAGCAGTGAAGTAGGTCTGCAGGTTCAGCAGCTCGTAACCGGCGCGGATAACGCGGTTCAGGCCAGGTTCTTCCAGGCCCAGGGCTTCGAGGAACATGTCCTTCTCTTCACCGTCTTCCAGCTCGGCGATTTCCGCTTCGATCTTGTTGCACACCGGCACCACTACCGCGCCTTCTTCCTCGGCGATGGCCTTGACCACGTCCAGGTGCGGGTTGTTGTCGAAGCCGTCTTCGGCCACGTTGGCGATGTACATGACCGGCTTGCTGGTCAGCAGGTGGAAGCCGCGGATGACCGCCTTGTCTTCGGCGCTCATGTTCTTCATCAAGCTGCGCGCAGGCTTGCCTTCGGTGAAGTGCGGGATCAGCTGTTCGAGGATGGCCTTCTGCGCCAGGGCTTCCTTGTCGCCGCCCTTGGCGTTGCGGGCAACCTTCTGCAGTTGCTTCTCGCAACTGTCGAGGTCGGCGAAGATCAGCTCGAGGTCGATGATCTCGATGTCACGCTTGGGGTCGACGCTGTTGGAAACGTGGATCACGTTCTCGTCTTCGAAGCAGCGCACCACGTGGGCAATGGCGTCGGTCTCGCGGATGTTGGCGAGGAACTTGTTGCCCAGGCCTTCGCCCTTCGAGGCACCAGCCACCAGGCCGGCGATGTCGACGAACTCCATGGTGGTCGGCAGGATGCGGTTTGGCTTGACGATCTCAGCCAGTGCATTCAAGCGAGCATCGGGCATCGGCACGATGCCGCTGTTAGGCTCGATGGTGCAGAAGGGGAAGTTCTCCGCCGCGATGCCAGACTTGGTCAGGGCGTTGAACAGGGTGGACTTGCCGACGTTGGGCAGGCCGACGATGCCGCAATTGAAACCCATGGGTATTCCCCTCTCTAAGGAAATCAGGCCTTCTGGCTGTGCAGCTCGCGCATCGCCTTGGCGAAGTCGCCGGCAAGCACGTCCGGCAGCACGCCGAGGGCAAAATCGATGCTGGCGTCGAGCTTCTCCTGCTCGGCGCGCGGCGCGCGGCCCAGGACGAAGTTGGAAACCAGTTTGGCGTCGCCCGGGTGGCCGATGCCAAGCCGCAGGCGGTGGAAGTCGTTCTGGTTGCCGAGCTGCGCGATGATGTCGCGCAGGCCGTTGTGCCCACCATGGCCACCGCCGCGCTTGAGCTTGGCGACGCCCGGGGGCAGGTCGAGTTCGTCATGCGCCACCAGGATCGCTTCCGGCTTGATGCGGAAGAAATTGGCCAAGGCCGCCACGGACTGGCCGCTACGGTTCATGTAGGTGGTGGGGATGAGCAGACGAACGTCGTTGCCCTGATGGCTGAACTTAGCCGTCAGGCCGAAATATTTGCGGTCAGCGGTCAACGAGACGCGCTGGGCGCTGGCAATGCGTTCAACGAAAAGAGCCCCTGCGTTATGCCGGGTCTGTTCGTATTCGGGGCCGGGGTTACCCAGGCCGACGATCAACTGGATGGCGGTCACGTCAGGGGCTCTTCCTTGGAGTTGGTGGGTTACAGGGCGCGCGGCACTGTAACCCGATCAACGCCGGCGTGCGAGTGGATTACTCGGCAGCGCCTTCTGCTTCTGGAGCAACGCGTGGAGCGTGAACGTTGGCAACAGCTTTGTCATCACCGTGGGCCAGAGCTACGAACTCTACGCCTTTCGGAGCTTTCAGGTCCGACAGGTGGATGATGGTGCCGATTTCAGCGTTGGCCAGGTCGACTTCGATGAACTCAGGCAGGTCTTTGGCTTCGCAGGAAACTTCGATCTCGGCTTCTACGTGGGAGATCTCGCCGCCTTTCTTGACCGGGGCTTCTTCGTTGATGAAGTGAACCGGTACCTTGGCGGTCAGTTTCTGGCCAGCAACGACGCGAACGAAGTCGGCGTGCATGATGAAACCTTTGGCCGGGTGGCGCTGCAGAGCCTTGACCACGACGTTTTGCTTGGCGCCGTCGACGTTCAGTTCCAGAACGTGGCTGAAGGCAGCCTCGTTTTCGAACAGCTTGGTGATTTCCTTGGCCAGGATGGTCAGGGACTGGGCGTCCTGGTTACCACCGTAGACAACGGCTGGGATGTTCGCGGAGTGACGCAGGCGGCGGCTCGCACCTTTCCCCAGGTCAGTACGCGCTTGGGCGTTCAGAGTGAATTCGGTCATTTTGTTTCTCCAAAATAGCCCCCCGAGGGCGTTTGCGACCAGCGCCAACGGGGATGGCAAAAAAGCCCCGCCCCAACAACCAGTGTTGGGGCGGGGCGCTTTTCGTCAGCGTGTGTTCCGCTTAGCGGAACATCGCGCTGATCGATTCTTCGTTGCTGATGCGGCGGACCGCTTCAGCGACAACCGGTGCGATATCCAACTGGCGGATACGGTCACAGGCTTGAGCAGCGGCGGACAGCGGAACGGTGTTGGTCACCACCAGCTCGTCCAGTACCGACTTCTCGATGTTCTCGATCGCGCGGCCCGACAGGACAGGGTGCGTGCAGTAGGCGTAAACCTTGGCAGCGCCGTGTTCTTTCAGGGCTTTGGCCGCGTGGCACAGGGTGCCGGCGGTGTCGACCATGTCGTCTACCAGGATGCAGGTGCGCCCTTCGACGTCGCCGATGATGTGCATCACCTCGGAGTGGTTAGCCTTCTCGCGGCGCTTGTCGATGATACCCAGGTCGACGCCCAGGGACTTGGCGACGGCACGTGCGCGCACGACACCACCGATGTCCGGGGAGACGATCATCAGGTTCTCGAAACGCTGGTCCTCGATATCGTCGACCAGTACGGGCGAGCCGTAGATGTTGTCGACCGGGATATCGAAGAAACCCTGGATCTGGTCAGCGTGCAGGTCGACGGTGAGTACACGGTCGATACCTACGACAGTGAGCATGTCAGCGACGACTTTGGCGCTGATGGCTACACGTGCCGAACGCGGACGGCGGTCCTGGCGGGCGTATCCGAAGTAAGGAATCACGGCGGTGATTCGGGATGCTGAGGAGCGGCGGAAGGCGTCGGCCATCACTACCAGTTCCATCAGGTTATCGTTGGTCGGGGCACAGGTCGGCTGAATAATGAAGACGTCTTTACCGCGGACATTTTCATTGATCTCAGTGCTGATCTCGCCGTCGGAGAACTTACCGACAGAGACGTCACCGAGAGGGATATGCAGCTGACGTACGACACGCCGAGCCAGATCGGGGTTGGCATTCCCCGTAAAGACCATCATCTTGGACACGCGCAGTACCTGAAGGCTGAGGGTAACCTGGATGAGTATAAGGAAAATGGCAGGGGCGGCTGGATTCGAACCAACGCATGGCAGGATCAAAACCTGCTGCCTTACCGCTTGGCGACGCCCCTGTATCTGTTGCTGCGAACGCTTATGCGCTCGACTTCTTGACCAGACTTTGCAGCTTGCGATGCAACATCGAAACGTTGCTTCCTTTCGCCACAAACCCTGTTTGGGTCGCTGAAAGAAGGGCCAGAACTTTATCAGCTTCGGCTTTGCTTGGGAAGGCCCCAAACACACAACTTCCAGTACCGGTCAGTCGAGCCTCAGTGAATTTACCCAGTGAGTTCAACGCATTGCGAACTTCCGGGTAACTCTGCTCTACCACCGGTTGGCAGTCATTTCGACTGTTTCCCTCGGGAACGGGGCGCATCTTAAGGGGGAGTGAATCACGTGTCAACTGCGGATGTGAAAAAATTTCTACTGTGCTGACAGACACTTGCGGCACCAGCACGACATACCACGGCTCTTCCGGGTCGACCGGGGTCAGTTGTTCACCCACGCCCTGGGCGAACGCCGCGTGGCCGCGCACGAATACCGGTACGTCGGCGCCCAGGCTCAGGCCCAGTGCGGCCAGGCGGTCTTCGTCCCAGTCCAGTTGCCACAGGTGGGCGAGGGCCAACAGGGTAGTGGCGGCATCCGAGCTGCCACCGCCGATGCCGCCGCCCATGGGCAGCACCTTGCTCAGCCAGATGTCGGCGCCCAAAGTAGTGCCGGATTGTTCCTGCAGCTTGCGCGCGGCACGCACGATCAGGTTGCTGTCGTGCGGCACCGCCTCGATCTCGGTATGCAGGCGGATCACACCGTCGTCACGCACGGCAAAGCTCAGTTCGTCGCCGTGATCGAGAAACTGGAACACGGTTTCCAGCTCGTGATAGCCGTCCGCGCGGCGGCCGATGATGTGCAGCCACAGGTTGAGCTTGGCCGGGGCGGGCAGGGTAAGGGTTTGCATGTATCAGTGCCCCAACTGGCGCGGCTGCCAGTCCTTGACCACCAGGGTCACGTCGAGGTCCTTGCCGTGCAGCTTCATACGCTCGGGCAACCAGTAGCCGTTCTGTTCCGTGTAGCTCAGGTATTGCACCTGCCAGCCGTCCTGGTCGAGGCTGGCCAGGCGGCTGTCGCCGTCCAGGGTCAGCTTGCTCTTGCTGTCGGGGGCGGGCAGGCCGCGTACCCACCAGACCAGGTGCGAGACCGGCAACTGCCAGCCCAGTTGTTCTTCCAGCAGGGCTTCGGGGCTGGGGGCCTCGTAGCGGCCCTGGTTGGCCACTTCCAGTACCACGCCGCCGGGGCGGCCGGTCAGGCGTGCGGCGCCACGACCCAGCGGGCCGGCCAGGCGAATGTCGTAGTAGTCCTGGCGTTGCAGCCAGAACAGCGTACCGCTGCCGGAGTCGCGCGGGGCACGGATGCCGACCTTGCCGTTGATCTGCCAGCCATCGAGGCTGCTCAGCTGTTCTTTATGGGCGCGCCACTGCTGCGGGTCGCCGTGGCCCTGCAGGGCCTCGCGGCTACCGAAGCCGGCACAGCCGGCCAGCAGGGCGATCAGGGTGAAGGTAATGCAATGGCGCAGGAACATGGCGTTAGAGAGTCTCGGATCCGGTCAGGCGCAGGATGGTCTTGCGCAGGATGGGGCTGTCGGCCTGGGCTTCGAAGCCCTTGGCCCAGACCTGGCGGGCTTCGCGGCGCTTGCCGTTGGCCCATAGCACTTCGCCCAGGTGGGCGGCCACTTCGTGGTCGGGGAAGCTGGCAAAGGCCTTGCGCAGGTAGGTTTCAGCCTCGTCGAGGTTGCCCAGGCGGTAACTGACCCAACCCAGGCTGTCGAGCACCGCCGGGTCGTCCGGGGTCAGCTGATGGGCTTTGTCGATCAGCGCCTTGGCTTCGCTGTAGCGGGTGGTGCGGTCGGCCAGGGTGTAGCCGAGGGCGTTCAGGGCCATGGCGTTTTCCGGTTCGCGGGCGATGATGGCGCGCAGGTCTTTTTCCATCTGCGGCAAGTCGTCCCGCTTTTCGGCCAGCATGGCGCGGGTGTACAGCAGGTTGAGGTCGTCCGGGTAGCGCTGGATGGCTTGCTGCAGCACCTGGCTGGCCTGGGCGTCCTTGTTGTTGTTGCTATAGCTTTCCGATTCGATCAGGAACAGCTGGATGGCGTAGTCCGGCTGGGCTTCGCGGGCATCGGCGAGCAGGCGTGAGGCTTCGGTACCACGGCCGTTGGCGATCAGGATGTCGGCCTGGCGCAGTTGCGCCGGCAGGTAGTCGGGGCCCGGGCCGACCAGGGCGTATTCACGCAGGGCGCCTGCAGGGTCGTGGCGCTCCTCGCGGATGCGGCCCAGGTTAAGGTGCGCGGCGTCGACGTTGCTGTCGCGTTCGATCAGCTCCTGCAGGTAGCCCTCGGCTTCATCCCAGTCCTTGTTTTCCAGGCACACCAGGGCCAGCGAATAGCGCAGCTCGTCGTCCTCGGGGTATTGCTGGACCAGGCTGAGGAACTCGCCCTTGGCATCGGCGATGCGGTCCTGTTCGACAAGCGTGCGGGCGTAGGTCAGGCGCAGGCGCTTGTCGTCCGGGTTGTCGCGAATCGCCCCGCGCAGCAGTGGCAGTGCTTCGGGGCCGCGGTCCAGGGCCTGGAGCAGGCGGGCGCGCAGCAGGATTGGGGCGATTTCGCCGTTTTGCGGCGGGTGCGACTCGAGCAGTTCCAAGGCTTCTTCGGCCTTGCCGTCCTGGTTCAGCAACAGGGCCTTGCCGAACACCAGTTGACCGTTGTCCGGGTACTTCACCAGCAGGCGTTCGAAGCTTTGCAGCAGGCCGTCGCGGGTGCTCTGGTCGGTTTCGGCGGCGGACAGGGCGAGGAAATCGAAATGGGTGTCGCCCTGGCCTTGCAGGACCTTTTCCATGTACGTCATGGAGTCGTCATAGCGGCCGGCGCGGGCCAGCTGGATGGCGGCGGCGCGCTGGGCGTCGAGGTTCTGCGGGTCGTTGCGGGCCCAGACCAGGGCGTTGTCCAGTGCCGGTTCGTCGGCGCCGAGGTATTCGGCAATGCGGTAGGCGCGCTCGGAAACCCCGGGGTCCTGGGTTTTCGCTGCCTGGTCGGTGTAGTTGGCCAGGGCGATGTCGAAGCGGTTGCGCTGGCCGGCCAGTTCTGCCACCAGCAGGCTATAGAGCGTGTCCTGCTTGAACGAGCCATACACCACGGGCTTTTCCGCCTCGCTCTTGCCGGCCTCGGCGACGGGGGGCTCGGCCTTTTGCGGGGCCAGGCTCTGGCAGCCCTGGAGCAGGGCGAAGGCAAGCAGCAATGCGTATGGTTTGTTCATAGAAGGCTTTAAGAGGACTCACCGGCGGTCGGAGCATGATGACACAAGCGCGGGGGCAAACCCACCTGTGCTGTGGCTGGTTAACTGCGACCTTTGAGGGGGGGGAAGGGTTCCGGGCAGGTTGGTGGTGCCGGGTGTATGGCTTGATGGGTGTGGCGGTGCGGAGATCGAGCGCCGCCCGTGCGGCGCTTCGCGGGACAAGCCCGCTCCCACATTTGTTGCAACGTGCCGGACTTGTCAGGCCATGGTTGCCCGCCTGGTTGGCTTGACTCTATTCTGAGCTTGTTGTCTCGACTCTATTCTGAGGTGGGCACATCCGCAGCCCACCTGTCTGAAGACATACACCAAGGCTGGCAACGCCTCTCCAACAGACATGGCCACGTTGCAACAAATGTGGGAGCGGGCTTGTCCCGCGAAGCGCCGCGCGGGCGGCGCTCGATTTCACAGGCGCAGAAAGTGTCAAGGCGAACACCAACGGTGGTTGTCCTGAAACCTGCGAAAGAGGACAATTATCGGCTTCCCGTCACAACCAGCGACCTTGCATGGCCTTTCTTGCACTTGGTATCAACCATAAGACTGCCTCGGTAGACGTACGCGAGCGCGTGGCGTTTACCCCAGAGCAGCTGGTAGACGCCCTGCAGCAGCTCTGCCGGCTGACATCCAGCCGCGAAGCGGCGATTCTGTCGACCTGCAACCGTAGCGAGCTCTATATCGAGCAGGACCACCTGTCCGCCGATGTGGTGCTGCAATGGCTCGCCGACTACCACCGCCTCAGCCTGGACGAGCTGCGCGCCAGCGCCTACGTGCACGAAGAGCACGAGGCGGTGAAGCACATGATGCGGGTGGCCTCCGGCCTGGACTCGCTGGTGCTCGGCGAGCCGCAGATCCTCGGCCAGATGAAGTCCGCCTACGCCGTGGCGCGTGAGGCTGGCACCGTCGGCCCATTGCTCGGGCGCCTGTTCCAGGCCACTTTCAGCGCCGCCAAGCAGGTGCGCACCGACACTGCCATCGGCGAAAACCCTGTGTCGGTGGCGTTTGCCGCGGTCAGCCTGGCCAAGCAGATCTTCAGCGACCTGGGCCGCAGCCAGGCCCTGCTGATCGGCGCCGGCGAAACCATCACCCTGGTCGCCCGCCACCTGCATGAGCAGGGCGTGCGCCGCATCGTCGTGGCCAACCGTACCCTCGAGCGGGCCAGCATCCTGGCCGAGCAGTTCGGTGCGCACGCCGTTCTGCTGGCCGACATCCCCCAGGAACTGGCCAACAGCGACATCGTCATCAGCTCCACCGCCAGCCAGTTGCCGATCCTCGGCAAGGGCGCGGTCGAGAGTGCGCTGAAACAGCGCCGGCACAAGCCGATTTTCATGGTCGACATTGCCGTACCGCGCGATATCGAAACCGAAGTCGGCGAACTCGACGACGTCTACCTGTACACTGTCGATGACCTGCACGACGTGGTGGCGGAAAACCTCAAGAGTCGCCAGGGCGCGGCCCAGGCCGCCGAAGAGCTGGTGTCGGTGGGGGCCGAAGACTTCATGCTGCGCCTGCGCGAGCTGGCCGCGGTGGATGTGCTCAAGGCCTATCGCCAGCAAAGCGAGCGCCTGCGCGACGAAGAACTGCAAAAGGCCCAGCGACTGCTGGCCAACGGCGGCAACCCCGAAGACGTACTGGCCCAACTGGCCCGGGGGCTGACCAACAAACTCCTGCACGCGCCCAGCGTGCAATTGAAAAGGCTCTCGGCCGAGGGCCGCCTCGATGCGCTGGCCATGGCCCAGGAACTCTTTGCCCTCAACGAGGGCTCGACGGACAAATCCCCGCAATGAAAGCGTCGCTGCTGAACAAACTGGAAATTCTCCAGGACCGCTTCGAAGAACTCACCGCACTGCTCGGTGATGCCGAGGTCATTTCCGACCAGACGCGCTTTCGCGCCTATTCCCGTGAATACGCCGAAGTCGAGCCGGTCTACGCTGCTTATAAAGAGTGGCGCAAAGTCCAGGACGACCTCGAAGGTGCCCAGGCGCTGCTCAAGGACAGTGACCCGGACCTGCGCGAAATGGCCGTGGAAGAAGTGCGTGAAGCCAAGGAACAACTGCTGACGCTGGAGTCGCAGCTGCAACGCATGCTGTTGCCCAAGGACCCCAACGATGGCCGTAACGTGTTCCTCGAAATCCGTGCCGGCACCGGTGGCGACGAGGCGGCGATCTTCTCCGGCGACCTGTTCCGCATGTATTCGCGCTACGCCGAAAAGCGTGGCTGGCGCCTGGAAATCCTCTCCGAGAACGAAGGCGAGCACGGCGGCTACAAGGAAATCATCGCCCGCGTCGAAGGCGAGAGCGTGTACGGCAAGCTCAAGTTCGAGTCCGGCGCACACCGCGTACAGCGCGTGCCCGAAACCGAATCCCAGGGCCGTATCCACACCTCCGCGTGCACCGTGGCAGTGCTGCCCGAGCCAGACGAGCAGGCGGCCATCGAGATCAACCCGGCCGACCTGCGCGTGGACACCTACCGCGCATCCGGTGCCGGCGGCCAGCACGTCAACAAGACCGACTCGGCGATCCGTATCACCCACTTGCCCACCGGTATCGTGGTCGAGTGCCAGGAAGAGCGCTCGCAGCACAAGAACCGTGCCCGCGCCATGTCCTGGCTGTCGGCCAAGCTCAACGACATGCAGACCAGCGCCGCGCAGAACGCCATCGCCACCGAGCGCAAGCTGCTGGTCGGCTCGGGTGACCGTTCCGAGCGTATCCGTACGTACAATTATCCACAGGGCCGGGTGACCGACCACCGCATCAACCTGACCCTGTACTCGCTGGACGACATCCTCGCCGGCGGCGTGGAGGCGGTAATCGAACCGCTGCTGGCCGAATACCAGGCCGATCAACTGGCCGCCCTGGGGGACTGATGACCATCATCGCCAGCCTGCTGCGCAACGCGCAGTTGCCAGAATCGCCCACCGAGCGGCTGGATGCCGAGCTGCTGTTGGCCGCGGCCATCGGCAAGTCGCGCAGCTACCTGCACACCTGGCCCGAGCGAATCGTCAGCAGCGAAGATGCCGAGACCTATGCCGGCTACCTGCAGCGCCGCCGTGGCGGCGAACCGGTCGCCTACATTCTCGGGCTGCAGGGCTTCTGGAAGATCGACCTGGAGGTGGCGCCGCATACCCTGATCCCGCGGCCGGATACCGAGCTGCTGGTCGAAGCCGCGCTTGAACTGCAACCCGCCACGCCGGCCAAGGTCCTTGACCTGGGTACCGGCACCGGCGCGATTGCCCTGGCCCTGGCCAGCGATCGCCCGGCCTGGCAGGTAACTGCAGTGGACCGGGTGGAGGAGGCCGCCGCCCTGGCCGAGCGCAACCGCCAGCGCCTGGGCCTGGCGAACGCCCAGGTACGGCTCAGCCACTGGTTCGACAGCCTGGCCGGCGAGCGTTTCGACCTGATTGTCAGCAACCCGCCCTACATCGCCGCCGCAGACCCGCACCTGGTCGCCGGTGATGTACGCTTCGAACCCAGCAGCGCGCTGGTGGCCGGCGCCGATGGCCTGGACGACTTGCGCGTGATCGCTGCCCAGGCCCCCGCGCACCTGGTACCGGGTGGCTGGTTGCTGCTGGAGCACGGCTACGATCAGGCAGCGGCGGTGCGCGCCTTGCTGGCTGAACAAGGCTTCATCGAGGTCGCCAGCCGCACGGACCTGGGCGGCCATGAACGCATTACCCTGGGGCGCCTGCCATGCTGAGTGATCAGGAACTGCTGCGTTACAGCCGGCAGGTATTGCTGGCCCAGATCGACATCGACGGCCAGTTGCGGCTCAAGCAGAGCAAGGCGCTGATCGTCGGGCTCGGTGGCCTTGGCTCGCCAGTCGCCTTGTACCTGGCCGCTGCCGGGGTGGGTGAGCTGCACTTGGCCGACTTCGACACCGTCGACCTGACCAACCTGCAACGCCAGGTGATCCACGACAGTGCCAGCGTCGGCATGAGCAAGGTCGATTCGGCCTTGCAGCGCTTGCAGGCGATCAACCCGGAAATCAGCCTGGTTGCCCATCGCCAGGCTCTGGACGAGGACTCGCTGGCGGCAGCGGTGGCAGCGGTGGACCTGGTGCTGGACTGCTCTGACAATTTCGGTACCCGCGAGGCGGTCAACGTCGCCTGTGTCGCGGCTGGCAAGCCGCTGGTCAGCGGTGCGGCGATCCGCCTGGAAGGGCAGTTGTCGGTATTCGATCCACGGCGTGACTACAGCCCTTGCTACCACTGCCTGTACGGCCATGGCAGCGAAGCCGAACTGACCTGCAGCGAAGCCGGTGTGATCGGCCCGCTGGTGGGCCTGGTGGGCAGCCTGCAGGCGCTGGAGGCGATGAAGCTGCTGGCCGGGTTCGGCGAGCCGCTGGTCGGTCGCCTGCTGCTGATCGATGCTCTCGGCACTCGTATCCGCGAGCTACGGGTCAAGCGCGACCCGGCCTGTGCGGTCTGCGGCAAGCGCGATGGCTGAGCGCTCGGCGCCGGTCGGCGTGATGGATTCCGGAGTCGGCGGCTTGTCGGTGCTCGCAGAGATCCAGCGCCTGCTGCCCAACGAGACGCTGCTGTACGTGGCCGATTGCGGGCACATACCCTACGGCGAGAAGTCGCCGGACTATATCCGTGAGCGTCTCCGACGCATTGCTGCGTTCTTCCATGAACAGGGTGCCAAGGCCATGGTACTGGCCTGCAATACCGCCACGGTGGCGGCGGTGGCCGACCTGCGCGAGTTGTACCCGACCTGGCCGCTGGTGGGCATGGAGCCGGCGGTGAAGCCTGCTGCCGCCGCCACGCGCTCGGGCGTGGTCGGTGTGCTGGCCACCACAGGTACCCTGCAGAGCGCCAAGTTCGCCGCCTTGCTCGACCGCTTTGCCAATGACGTGCAGGTCATCACCCAACCTTGCCCGGGGCTGGTCGAGCTGATCGAGACCGGCGACCTGGCCAGTCCGGCGCTGCGCCAGTTGCTGCAAGGTTATGTGCAGCCGTTGCTGGCCGCTGGCTGCGACACGTTGATCCTCGGCTGCACCCATTACCCCTTCCTGCGCCCGTTGCTGGCCGGCATGGTGCCAGCCGACGTGGCCATCATCGACACCGGTGCCGCAGTGGCGCGCCAACTGCAGCGGCTGCTGGGCGCGGATGACCTGCTGGCCGATGGGCCAGCCCGGGATACCCGCTTCTGGACCAGTGCCGATCCGCAATCACTCAGACAAATCCTACCCTTGCTGTGGCATAAGTCCGACAGTGTGCAAAGCTTTTCATTGTGAAAAAAATGTGAAAAGAAGCTGAACTATCGTACCACTGCCGTTTTCTATCGCTTTGCCTGACATGAGGCGGATACCAATAACAGCAAAGAAGGATGTTGCTCATGAAGAAGCTGCTTGGCTTGGCGGCGGCTGCCGTCTTCACCCTGGGGCACTCACTGGCGGCGCAGGCTGCCGACGTTTCGTTTTCGGTGGGGCAGACCGGTGACTCGACCATGGTCTATCGGTTGGGGCTGCAATCGAATTGGGACGCGAGCTGGTGGCAGACCAGCGTCGGGCGCCTGACGGGATACTGGGATGGGGCTTACACCTATTGGGATGGTGACGAGACTGCGAGCAACCATAGCCTGTCGTTCGCGCCGGTGTTCGTCTACGAGTTTGCCGGGGAGTCGGTTAAGCCTTATATAGAGGCGGGGATTGGCGTGGCGGCGTTTTCCAGCACCGAGTTGGAAGACAACGAATTGGGTTCGGCATTCCAGTTCGAGGACCGTATCGGCTTTGGATTGCGCTTTGCCGGTGGGCATGAGATTGGCGTACGGGCGATTCACTATTCCAACGCAGGCATCAAGCAGCCCAACGATGGGGTGGAGAGCTATAGCCTGCATTACCGCATGGCGCTCTGAGCTCTCCTGTGCCGGCCTCTTCGCCGGTGAACCCGCTCCCACAGGGGGGCTTACATAGCTTGAGATCTATGAGGTACCTGGGGGAGCAACTGTCTTGCTCCATTACTCAGGCTACCTCATCACCTTGTAGGAGCAGCCTTGTGCTGCGAAGAAGCCATTGCTGCAGAAGAACATCTGCTGCCCTACTGCCCTCTTCGCAGCACAAGGCTGCTCCTACAGGTTATGCGCATGACTTCAAGCCGATGCGGTCGAGGTGGGAGCCGGCTTGCCGGCGATAGGGCCGGAACGGTCACCACATCGATTACTTGAGTGGCAAAGGCCACAGGCTAGTCAGATCCAAAGCCTCCAGCACAAGCTCGGGCTCCCTCTGCGGCCACCGCCGCAGCAGCTCTTCTGCCGCATTCTGCGGCGTCCACGCCTCCGGTATCGCCTGCGCCGGTGTCACAGGTGTCTTCAGCGACTGCGGCCCCACCACGGTCAGCTCAACCCCCTGCGCCTTCAACGCCTGACGCTGCTCGCGCATCCACTGCGGCATGTTGTTCCAGCCCGCAGGCGCCTGCGTCGGTGCATGCAACTGCAGCGCCGAATAACGGTTGAACACCGCCATCACCTGGGGTGAGTCACCCTTCGCCAGCAAAGGTAGCGCTTTGGCCAGGCAATGCTCGCCGGCCAACTGGTTGTCAGTGACGATCGCCTCGAACAACTCGCTGTCCGCCACATCGTCCGCCAGGTAGTCGCTGGTACCGGCATTGATGATCAAACCGTCCAGCGCGCACCAGGCATGGCATATCTGCTGGCTGGCCTGGGCCGCCTGGTGTTCTTCGTGCAACTGCCACGGCAAGCGCAACAGCTGGCTGCCATAGCGTGCAGCCAAGGCATCCAGTGCCTCGCCATGCTTGGCGCTTGCAGCTACCCGGTGTCCTTGCTCGAGTAACCCTTCCACTAACGCCAGGCCTAGTCCATTGCCTGCTCCCGTCACCCAGATACTGCGTGCGTTGTTCAAGATGCTGCCCTCTGATCCTGCCGGCGCGGGAGGTTCTTGAATGCCTCCAGTGCGCGCTGACGACTGCTGTCGAGATCGACAATTGGACTGTGATAGGAATATCTAGCAAAAAGATCCGCCGACTTCACGGGGAAATGAATGGCTTTTTCATCCAGCCCCTGCAATTCCGGCAGCCAGTGCCGAATGAAACGCCCCTGCGGGTCGAAACGCTGCGACTGTGAAACCGGGTTGAAGATGCGGAAATAGGGCACTGCGTCAGTGCCAGTGGACGCGCTCCACTGCCAGCCACCGTTGTTGGCGGCCAGGTCGCCGTCTATCAGGTGGCGCATGAAATGCCGCTCGCCCTTGCGCCAGTCGATCAACAGGTTCTTGCTGAGGAACATGGCCACGATCATGCGCAGGCGGTTGTGCATCCACCCGGTATCCAGCAGTTGGCGCATGGCGGCGTCGATGATCGGGAAGCCGGTACGGCCCTGTTCCCAGGCTTCGAGGTCGGCCGGTGCATCGCGCCAGGGCAGGGCTTCGGTCTGGGCGCGGAAGGCGCGGTGACGCGAGACCTGTGGATAACCGGTCAGGATGTGTTTGTAGAATTCGCGCCAGAGCAGCTCGTTGATCCAGGTTTGCACGCCGCTGCTGCCGCTGTCGAACTCGCCGCGGTTGCTGGCCAGGGCGCCGTGCAGGCACTGGCGCGGTGAAATCACGCCTGCGGCCAGGTAGGCCGAGAGCTGGCTGGTGCCGGGCTTGGCAGGCAAGTCGCGCAGCTGTTGGTAGTCGTCGATGGTTTCGTCGAGAAAACGGGTCAGCCGCGCCTGCGCTTCGGCTTCGCCGGCCGGCCAGTGGTCGCGCAGTGTTTGCGCGGGTTTTTCGAAGCCGTCCACGTGCTGGGGGATCGGGTCGCTGCTGACCTGCAGCGGTGCCTGGCGTTTCACCCGCTGGGCCAGGGCGGGGAGGCCGCGGTGCAGGTGCTCCAGGCAGTTCTTCTTGAACTGGCTGAACACCTGGAAGTAGTCGCCGCTGCGGGTAAGGATGGTGCCTGGGCGGAACAACAGCTGGTCGAGGTGGCTGTGGGCCTGGATGGACGACTTTTCCAGCAGCGCGCGGGTGGCGTCGTCGCGACGTTGCTCGTTGATGCCGTACTCCTCGTTCCAGTGCACGCTTTGCACCTGATGCTGGCGGCAGACATCGAGTACGGCCTGTGGCGCCTGGTCCCAGGTGTCGATCCTGCGGATCAGCAGGGGGATGTTCAGGCGCTCCAGCGACTGGCGCAGGTCGCGCAGGTTGCGCAGCCAGAAGTCGACTTTGCAGGCGGCGTCGTCGTGGGCCAGCCATTGCCCGGGGCTGACCAGCCACAGGGCGAGGGCCGGGCCGCGTTCGCTGGCGGCGCTGAGCGCGGTGTTGTCATCGATGCGCAGGTCGCTGCGCAGCCAGGTCAGGTGCATGGTGCGGTCATCTCTCCAGGCTGGCGGTCATGGGCTTGCAGCAAACGCAATGCCGCCTGAGGGGTATCGAACAGGGCAAGGTTGGGCAGCCTGAGGGCACGCAGCCGGGCTTCGTGCAGCGCCAGCATCGGCCCGCCGGCCAGGGTCGGTACGGGCAGGTTGGACAGGGTGCGTTGCAGCGCCTTGTCATCGATGCGTGGCCCCAGGTGCAGCAGCACGGCGCGCGGCTTGAGCATGGTTACGGCGCGTTGCAGGTGCGCGCCGGCAATGGTGTGCTCCAGTACTTCGACCGGCAGGCCGTTGCTGGTGAACAGCCAGGCGCACAACCACAAACCGGGGCTGAAGGTGTGTTCGCTGTCTTCGGCCAGCAAGATGGCAGGGCCTTGCAGCAACTGGTTGTCGTGGTAGACCCGGGCGCCCAGCTTGCTGCGCAGCCAGCTGTGGAAAAACACCTGCTCCAGCCGTGCATTGAAATAGTTGCGCCAGCGCAGGTCGAGGAGGTCGAGCAGCGGCGACAGCAATTGCTCGCACAGGGTGACGGCCGGGTACAGGGCCATGGCCTGGTTGAGCTGCTGGTCGAGGGCGCGCTGCGACAGCGTGGCGATGGCCTCGACCAGTTGGAACTGCCGGGCTTGCCAGTCGCCTTTCGGTGGCGTGCTGGCCGGTTTGTCGAGCAGTTCGCGTACCTGGCCGACGGAGGCGCCGCGTTGCAGCCAGGCGAGGATCGCCTCGACGCGTTCGACCTGCTCCAGCGGATACAGGCGATGGCCCTTGGCGGTACGCTGGGGCTTGAGCAGGCCGTAGCGGCGCTCCCAGGCGCGCAGGGTGACGGGATTGACGCCCGTGCGGCGGGCCAGTTCGCCGATGGGCAACAGGATTTCAGACGGCATTGCGCAGGCCCAGGCGCTCGGGGTGCGGCTGCAGGTAGGCCTGCTGCTGCAGATACGGGTCGGGGTGCTTGCGCAAATGGTGCTTGAGCAGGGTCAGCGGCACTACCAGGGGCACCACGCCTTGCTGGTATTGGCCGATGATGGCTTGCAGCTCGGCTTTGTCCTGCTGTGTGAGGGTGTCCTTGAAGTAGCCGCTCAGATGCTGCAGCACATTGCAATGAGTGCCTCGGCTGGCACAGCGACGCAGGGCCTGCATCAGCTGGCTGAAATAGCGCGGGCCGATGCTTTGCGGGTCATCGTCCTTGCTCATGCTGCCGAGCAGGCGCCCAAGGCTGCGGTAGGCCTGCGGGTTGTTGGCCATCAGCAGGTACTTGTAGCGCGAGTGGAACCGCACCAGGGCGCCACGGCTCAGGCCTTCGGCCAGCAGGCGCTGCCAGTCGGCATAGGCGTACACACGGCTGATGAAGTTCTCGCGCAGCACAGGGTCGTGCAGGCGGCCTTCTTCTTCCACCGGCAGGTCCGGGCGCCGTGCGCAGAACGCCTGGGCATACACGCCCCGTCCACCGTGAAAGGCCGGGTGGCCATTGTCCTGGTACACCTTGACCCGCTCCAGGCCACAGGAAGGCGATTTCTGCATGAAGATGTAGCCGCAGATATCGTCGAGTTCGGCTGCCATTTGCTCGCCGTAGTTGCGCAGCGGGCCGGTAAGGTCCATGCCGGGGTTGCGGGTGCCTACCACTTCCGGCTGCTCGGGGTTGCCGACCAGCCGGATCGGGTCACGCGGCACGCCCAGGCCGATGGCCACCTCCGGGCACACCGGCAACCAGTCGAAATGTTCCTCGAGTTGCATACGGCACAGGTCGGAGGCCTTGTGGCCGCCGTTATAGCGCACGCTGTGCCCGGTCAGGCAGGCGCTGATGGCGATACGCGGCTTGCTGTGGGCAAATGAGTCGTGCATGTGCTGCCTCCCAAAACCTGTACGAGACTAAAAAGTTGTACAGGTTCATTCCAGCACAGCCCGGAAGTTATGCAAACCAGTTTTTTTGTATAACCCTACATCACTCGAGGTGTTCGAGCAGCCGACGCGCCGCTTCCTGGCCACTGAGCCAGGCGCCTTCGACACGGCCGGACAGGCACCAGTCACCGCAGGCGTACAAGCCCTGGTCAGCATCGGCCAGCGCGCCCCATTCATGGTTGCTGCTCGGGCGGGCATAAAGCCAGCGGTGGGCCAAGGCAAAAGTAGGTGCCGGCACCACGCAGCCGACCAGTTCGGCGAACTCGCCCCACAGCTGTTCGATCACTTCTTCCTTGGGCAGGTCGATGTGTTGCCGGCTCCAGTCCGAGGTGGCGTGCAGTACCCAGGTGTCGAGCTGCTCGTCACGCCCGGGCTTGCTGCGGTTGCGCGCCAGCCAGTCGAGCGGGTTGTCCTGCACGAAGCAGCCTTGCATCGGGGTGTCCAGCGGGGTCTGGAAGGCCAGGGCGACGGCCCAGGTGGGCTCCATCTGCACACCGGCGGCCACGGCAGCGAGCTTCGGGGTCGCGGCCAGCAGCGGCGTGGCCTGTGGCGCCGGCACGGCGATCACCACGCGGCTGTAGGGGCCGTGGCTGCAGCCTTCGGTGTCCTGCAGGTGCCAGTACTGCTTGCCGCGGAACACTTCGGCGATGCGGCAGCCGAAGTTGACCGTCACATCCTTGAGCAGGCCGCGGGTGATTGCACTCATGCGCGGCACGCCCACCCAGCGCGTCTGCTCGTCGGGTGAAGGGGTGAGTTCACCATCGCGGTAATTGTACAGCTGTGGCTTCCATTGCTCGGCCCAACCAGCGGCAACCCACTGCTGTACCTGCTCGACAAAGCGCCGGTCACGGGCGGTGAAATACTGGGCGCCGAGGTCCAGCGCGCCAGCTTCGCTGCGCTTGCTGGCCATGCGACCGCCACTGCCGTGGCCCTTGTCGAACAAATGCACGGATTGCCCGGCCTTCTGCAAGGCCTGGGCGGCTGACAGACCGGCGATACCGGCCCCGATGATGGCAATAGGTACTGTCATGATGGCCTCTTCAAACCTTGCTGTAAGCAGACTACGCTGTCAGGCAAACCTGTACAATGCTCAAATGTTGTATAAGGTTATTCCGTGTTGGCAGGCAGGTTGGCCTATGTTTATCCGAGAGCGTCGGGTCAAAAAAGTGCCTTGATGTTAAAAATAGACCACCGCCGCATTCTGCGAGGACACAGCCATGCATATATTGCTGACAGGCGGCACCGGGTTGATTGGCAAGCACCTGTGCCAGTACTGGCTCGGCCAGGGTCATCGCCTGACGGTATGGAGCCGGCGACCTGAGCAGGTGCCCCAAATTTGTGGGAACGGCGTGCGTGGCATTGCCCGCCTGGAGCAACTGGAGGCGGATGATCATCTGGACGCAGTGATCAACCTGGCCGGTGCGCCGATTGCCGATCGGCCCTGGACGGCGGCCCGGCGCAACCTGCTGTGGGCCAGCCGCGTCACCCTTACCGAGCAGTTGCTGGCTTGGCTGGGCAGCCGCGAGCAGCGCCCGGAAGTGCTGATCTCCGGCTCTGCGGTGGGCTGGTATGGAGACGGTGGCGAACGCGAGCTGACCGAGGCTTCACCGCCGGTGCGCGAAGATTTTGCCAGCCAGCTGTGCATTGCCTGGGAAGAGACAGCGCTGCGTTCCCAGGCCCAGGGCATTCGCGTGGTGCTGGTGCGTACCGGGTTGGTTCTGGCCAGTGATGGCGGCTTTTTGTCGCGCCTGCGCCTGCCCTTCAAACTGGGGCTGGGCGGGCCTTTGGGCGACGGGCGGCAGTGGATGCCTTGGGTCCATATAGAAGACCAGGTCGCCCTGATTGATTTTCTCTTGCAGCACAAGGATGCCAGCGGTCCTTATAATGCCTGCGCCCCGGAGCCGGTGCGCAACCGCGAGTTCGCCAGGCGCCTCGGCCGCACGTTGCACCGGCCGGCGCTGCTGCCAGTGCCGGCACTGCTGCTCAAGGCCGGGCTGGGTGAGCTGTCGACCCTGCTGCTCGGCGGCCAGCGCGCCCGCCCGGTACGCTTGCTGGCGGCAGGCTTCACTTTCCGCTTCAACGATTTGCAATCGGCCCTGGACAACCTGTCCAGCCGCCTCTGACATAGGACGCTGCATGACCGATCACGCCCTGCTGCTGGTCAACCTGGGTTCCCCGGCCTCCACCTCGGTGGCCGATGTGCGCCGCTACCTCAACCAGTTCCTCATGGACCCGTACGTGATCGACCTGCCCTGGCCGGTGCGGCGCCTGCTGGTGTCGCTGATCCTGGTCAAGCGCCCGGAGCAGTCGGCGCACGCCTATGGCTCGATCTGGTGGGAGGAGGGCTCGCCGCTGGTGGTGCTGACCCGTCGCCTGCAGGCGGCGATGGTCGAGCACTGGCCCCATGGCCCGGTGGAGATTGCCATGCGCTATGGCCAGCCGGCCTTGCCCGAGGTGCTGGAGCGCCTGGTGGCACAGGGTGTGCGCAAGGTGACCCTGGCGCCGCTGTACCCGCAGTTCGCCGACAGCACGGTGACCACTGTGGTGGAACTGGCCAGGCAGACGGTCAATGAACGCCAGTTGCCGTTGCAGCTGCGCGTGCTGCAGCCGTTCTACGAGCACCCGGACTACATCGAGGCACTGGCGGCCAGCGCCCGCCCTTACCTGGAGCAGTCTTACGACCACCTGCTACTGAGCTTCCATGGCTTGCCGGAGCGGCACCTGAAGAAGCTGGACCCGACCGGCAAGCATGACTTCCAGGCGGCCGACTGCTGCAAGGATGCCAGTGCCGATATGCGCGCGGTGTGCTACCGCGGGCAGTGCCTGGCAACGGCCAGGGCCTTTGCGCAGAAAATGGGCATACCCGATGGCAAATGGTCGGTGTCGTTCCAGTCGCGGCTGGGGCGGGCCAAGTGGATCGAACCCTATACCGAGGCGCGGCTGGACGAGCTGGCCAAGGCCGGGGTGAAGAAGCTGCTGGTAATGTGCCCGGCGTTCGTGGCCGATTGCATCGAGACCCTGGAAGAGATCGGCATGCGCGGGAGCGAGCAGTTTGTCGAGGCCGGCGGGCAGGAGCTGGTGCTGGTGCCTTGCCTGAATGATCACCCGGAGTGGGTGAAGGCGCTGGCGGGAATGTGCGAAAAGGCCTGATTTGCCGGGGCTGCTTTGCAGCCCTGTCGCGACACAAGGCCGCTCCTACAGGGGACCGCGATCTCTTTGTAGGAGCGGCCTTGTGTCGCGACAGGGCCGCAAAGCGGCCCCAGGATCTCAAGGCAACTGATCATCCAGCTTCTTGTGCTTCCAGCCATCATTGCCCGGCAAGATCAGGTTCAGGGCGATAGCCACGATGGCGCACAGGGCGATGCCCTTCAGGCCCCAGTCATCCGGGCCGTCACCACTGCCGATCAGCACGCCGCCAATACCGAACACCAGGGTCACCGACACGATCACCAGGTTGCGCGCTTCGGCCAGGTCGATCTTGTGGCGGATCATGGTGTTCATGCCCACCGCCGCGATCGAGCCGAACAGCAGGCACAGGATGCCACCCATCACCGGTACCGGGATGCTTTGCAGCAGTGCGCCGAACTTGCCGATGAAGGCCAGGGTGATGGCGAAGACCGCCGCCCAGGTCATGATCTTCGGGTTGTAGTTCTTGGTCAGCATCACCGCGCCGGTCACTTCGGCATAGGTGGTGTTGGGCGGGCCGCCGAACAGGCCGGCTGCGGTGGTGGCCAGGCCGTCGCCCAGCAGGGTGCGGTGCAGGCCGGGCTTCTTCAGGTAGTCGCGGCCGGTCACGCTGCCGACCGCGATCACCCCGCCGATGTGCTCGATCGCCGGTGCCAGGGCAACCGGGACGATGAACAGGATGGCCTGCCAGTTGAACGCTGGCGCGGTGAAGTTGGGCAGCTCCAGCCACGGTGCGGCGGCGATCTTGGCAGTGTCGACCACGCCAAAGGCGAACGACAGGGCAAAGCCTACCAGCACGCCGGCAATGATCGGCACCAGACGGAAGATGCCCTTGCCGAACACGGCGACGATCAGCGTTGTCAGCAGGGCTGGCATCGAGATCATCATGGCGGTCTTGTAGGGCAGCAGCACGCTGCCGTCACCGGCCTTGCCCATCGCCATGTTGGCGGCGATCGGCGCCATGGCCAGGCCGATGGAGATGATCACCGGGCCGATCACCACCGGCGGCAGCATGCGGTCGATGAAGCCAGTGCCTTTGATTTTCACCATCAGGCCCATGAAGGTGTACACGAAACCTGCGGCCATCACGCCGCCCATGGTCTCGGCCAGGCCGAACTGGCCCTTGGCGAGGATGATCGGGGTGATGAAGGCAAAGCTCGAGGCCAGGAACACGGGTACCTGGCGGCCGGTGACCAGCTGGAACAGCAGGGTGCCGATACCGGCGGTGAACAGCGCGACGTTCGGATCGAGGCCGGTGATCAGTGGCATCAGCACCAGCGCGCCAAATGCCACGAAGAGCATCTGCGCGCCCGAAACGACCTGGCGCCAGAGCGGGTCGTTGAAGCCGTCCTGCATGGTCAGGCGTCCTTTTGCTTGGTGCCGAAGATCTTGTCACCGGCATCGCCCAGGCCCGGCACGATGTAGCCGTGTTCGTTCAGGCGCTGGTCGATCGAGGCGGTGTAGATCTGCACGTCCGGGTGGGCTTTTTCCACCACTTCGATGCCTTCTGGCGCGGCGACCAGGACCATGGCGCGGATCTCTTTGCAGCCGGCCTTCTTCAGCAGGTCGATGGTGGCGACCATCGAACCGCCGGTGGCCAGCATCGGGTCAATGATCAGGGCCAGGCGCTGGTTGATGTCCGGTGCGAGCTTTTCCAGGTAGGTGTGGGCTTCGAGGGTTTCCTCGTTGCGGGCAACGCCGACGGCGCTGACCTTGGCACCCGGGATCAGGCTGAGCACGCCGTCGAGCATGCCGATGCCGGCACGCAGGATCGGCACCACGGTAATCTTCTTGCCGGCGATTTTTTCAACTTGCACCTTGCCGCACCAGCCGTCGATCTCGTAGGTTTCGAGCGGCAGGTCCTGGGTGGCTTCGTAGGTCAGGAGCGCGCCGACTTCCTGGGCAAGTTCGCGAAAATTCTTGGTGCTGATATCGGCACGGCGCATCAGGCCGAGCTTGTGGCGGATCAGCGGATGGCGGATCTCACGAGTGGGCATAGGGGGGCTCCGAAAGGCGGGCAAAAAAACCGCGCTAGATTAATCTATTCAGCCTGTGCTGTCGTCTGGTCATTCTGGACGTTAGTCCATAAATGCTTGATCTGTGACGAGCGGATGCGTACCTTTGCCCGCTTTTCCAAAATGCACCCCCGGAGAGCGCCATGTCCGCCGATCTCGAGCATATCCGTCAAGTCATGCGTGAAGCTGACTGCCTGTACACCGAAGCCGAAGTCGAAGCGGCCATCGCCAAAGTCGGCGAGCAGATCTGCAAGGACCTGCACGACAAGAACCCGGTTGTGTTCTGCGTGATGAACGGCGGCCTGATCTTCTCCGGCAAACTGCTGACCCACCTGCAGTTCCCATTGGAAGCCAGCTACCTGCACGCCACCCGCTACCGCAACCAGACCAGCGGCGGCGAACTGTTCTGGAAGGCCAAGCCCGAAGTATCGTTCATCGACCGTGACGTACTGATCGTCGATGACATCCTCGACGAAGGCCACACCCTCAGCGCCATCATCGAGTTCTGCAAGCATGCCGGCGCGCGCTCGGTGCACACCGCGGTACTGATCGACAAGGACCATGACCGCAAGGCCAGCCCGGAGCTCAAGGCCAACTACGTGGGCCTGCCCTGCGTCGACCGCTACATCTTCGGTTATGGCATGGACTACAAAGGCTACTGGCGCAACGCCAACGGCATCTTCGCCGTAAAGGGGCTGTGATCATGCGCCAGCCTGCGTTCATCGACCAATCGCTGTTCGCCGGGCTGGCCGCACAGGCTGCCGCCAACCCACGCGGGCGGCAGCATCACAATTTCCATGAGATGGAAGAGCCTTGCCACCGCATGGCGGTCGGGCTGCAACCGAGCACCTACATCCCTCCGCATCGGCACCTCCGCGATGACAAAGCCGAAACGCTGGTCGTGCTTAAGGGTTGCCTGGGCCTGCTGCTCTTCGACGAGCAGGGGGCGGTGACCGACAAGCGAGTGCTGAAGGCGGGGGGTGACTGCCTGGGTGTGGACCTGGCACCTGGTATTTATCATGGGCTGGTGGTGCTGGAGCCGGACAGCATCATGTTCGAGTGCAAGGCCGGGCCGTATCGGCCGGTGGGTGAAGGCGAGCATGCGCACTGGGCTCCGCGCGAAGGTGAAGAAGGCGTGGCCGAGTACCAGGCCTGGATGCGCGCGCAGTTCGATTGATGTCGGGCCGGCGCACTCAACTGTAGGAGCGGCCTTGTGTCGCGATCGGGCTGCGCAGCAGCCCCTCGATTGAAGCTTCGCCACCAACATGGCCGGGGCCGCTTTGCGGCCCATCGCGACACAAGGCCGCTCCTACAAGAGCCTGTGCAGGCCGTGCTAGAGTGCTCCTTCATTCAAGGAGCCTCACATGCGTGCGTTTCTTCCCCTCCTGCTGGCGGTCAGCCTGCCACTCGCCGCCGCACCGCTGCACAGCCAGTTCCTGCCACCTGACGACCAGTCCCTGCGCCAGGAAGCGCCGACCGGCCAGCAATTGCTGCAAGTGACCGACTACTCGGTGGTAGTGGGTACCCAGCGCCAGTCCGACCAGCAGCCGATCCCGATCACCTCGTCGTTGCAGGTGCGCCTCAAGGGCAAGCCGCTGAGCAAGGGAGCGACCATAGCCCAGGTGCTGCTGACTTTTGACGGTGAAGCGGCCAAGAGCCTGAAGAAACCCGTATACGACGACAAAACCCGCACCCTGAGCCTGAATTACCCGCTCAGCGACTACCGCGTGATCATGGACCTGCTGCGCAACGAGACGCTTTATGTGCAGTTTCTCACGTACGGCAACGGCCACGTCTGGGCCGACCTGCACACCGGTACCGTACGTACGCGTTGAGGCGCCCGGCCTGCGGGGGGTACACTGCCGGCCTTCGAAATTTCGTGATGGTCCAGTTGGAGTCGGCAATGCGTAAAGACAAGAAACAGGTAATCGGTGACGAGATCAGCGACGACTACATCAAGTCGTTCCTTCAGTTCGAGCCGGCCGATGGCGTGACTTCGCCTTCGCTGCACAAGCTGGTCAAGGCCTACCGCGGCCTGCGCATCGACGATTTCGAGCGTTTTGTCGGCTTCTTCGTCAAGGCTGGGCTGGACCTGGATGGCAAGGACGAGCACGGCAAGACCTTTGTCGAGCAGATTGCCGACCAGCGCAATGCGCCGGAGTACATCGAGATCATCGCCAAGGCCCGTGGCTGATTTGTAAACCTGCTCCGGCCTCTTCGCGGGTAAACCCGCTCCCACAGGTACAGCACAGCCCTTAGCTGTGGTGCGGTCCTTGTGGGAGCGGGTTTACCCGCGAAAGGGCCGGAACAGAGCTTACTAAGATCCAGGCACAAAAAAACGCCCCGAGGGGCGTTTTTTCGTTACCGGCCGAATCAGGCGTAATGCTTGGCCGCCGGGCTGCTTTCCACCAGGTCCAGCGCCACGTCGTTGTCGGCACTGATCTTGTGGTACAGGGCAGCATCGGTCGCCAGGGTCTTCTCGCGAGCCGGGAAGATTTCCTTGAGCTTGGCAGCCCAGGCACCTTTGGCCTGCTCGGGGAAGCAGCGCTCGATCAGTTCCAGCATGATCGACACGGTCACCGAAGCACCCGGCGATGCGCCGAGCAGTGCAGCCAGGCTGCCGTCCTGGGCCGAGACCAGCTCGGTGCCGAACTGCAGAACGCCGCCTTTCTTCGGGTCTTTCTTGATGATCTGCACGCGCTGACCAGCCACTTCCAGGCGCCAGTCTTCGGCCTTGGCCTGCGGGTAGAAGCGACGCAGGGCTTCCAGGCGCTGCTCCATCGACTGCATCACTTCGCTGACCAGGTACTTGGTCAGGTCCATGTTGTCACGGGCCACGGCCAGCATCGGGCCGATGTTGCCCATGCGCACCGACAGCGGCAGGTCCATCAGCGAACCGTGCTTGAGGAACTTGGTGGTGAAGCCGGCATATGGACCGAACAGCAGCGATTTCTTGCCATCGACCACGCGGGTATCCAGGTGCGGTACCGACATCGGTGGGGCGCCGACCGCAGCCTGGCTGTAGACCTTGGCCTGGTGCTGCTTGACGATTTCCGGGTTGTCGCAACGCAGCCACTGGCCGCTGACCGGGAAGCCGCCGAAGCCTTTGCTTTCCGGGATGCCCGACAGCTGCAGCAGCGGCAGGGCCGCGCCACCGGCGCCGAGGAAGACGAAGCGGGCGTCCACTTCACGGCTGCCGCCGCTGTTGACGTCCTTGATGCTCACGGTCCAGCCCTTGCCGTTACGGCGCAGGCCGACGACCTTCTTGCTGTACTTGACCTGAGCATCCTGCGAGTCGCCCAGCAGCTTCAGCAGCTTGTTGGTCAGGGCGCCGAAGTTGACGTCGGTGCCCTTGAGCACGCGGGTGGCGGCGATGTGCTGGTCGGCTGGGCGGCCTGGCATCATCAGCGGCATCCAGTCATTCATCACGGCCTTGTCTTCGGTGTATTCCATGTCCGCGAAGGCATGGTGCTGCTTGAGCAGCTCATAGCGCTTCTTGAGGAAGGAAACACCCTTGTCACCCTCGACGTAGCTCAGGTGCGGGACAGGGTTGATGAAGGCACGTGCCGAGCCGAAGTTGCCCTTCTTGCTCAGGTAGGCCCAGAACTGGCGCGAAACCTCGAACTGGGTGTTGATGTGCACGGCCTTCTTGATGTCGATGCTGCCATCGGCGGCCTGGGGCGTATAGTTAAGCTCGCACAGGCCGGCGTGGCCGGTGCCTGCGTTGTTCCAGGGGTTGGAGCTTTCCGCGGCTCCGGAGTCCATCGCCTCCACGACCTCAAGCTTCAGGGTCGGGTCGAGCTCCTTGAGCAGTACGGCCAGGGTGGCACTCATGATGCCCGCGCCTACCAGTACCACATCAACCGATTCGTTCTGCGCCATTTAACGCGTCTCCACAATCTACAGCTACCTAATTGACAGCATAGGACCTGGGTTCGCCAGGGTCGCCATGTCCGACTTTTCGCAGTTCTTGCAACTTCCGCGGACACCGCCAATCAGTCTTCGGGTTCGCGTATTGAACGCGGTTTGCCACGGGTGCGGCAATTCGACTTATGGTCAAGGTGTCGTGCGTGCGTTATGGAACGGCTCAGACACTCATACGGGATGAGCGCATTTGCCGCCTGTTCAGGGCTGTTCGGGACACATCTGCCGCTTTTGCACATGCCAGACTGTTCATTTGCTCGCCACACTCTTGTGAAGTTGTGAAAACCGTTTTTTCACGCTCTTTTGGAGACGTGAACCTCAAAAGGGGACTGCGCGATGGCAACCCGCAGGTTCATGCAGTGTGAAGGGCCGGAAAAGCAGGCACGACAGCCGATGCAAGACCTGAGTGGAAGGCTCTCTGTGGGCGAAGCGTTGAAGTTGCCGGGGTCAATCGGCGAGTGCGGGGCCCGATCAGGAGACGTCCTTATAATCGGGGGGAGATTATAGCGATGTCGCGGGCAGAAATGTCGCCATTCGTGGTTTTTATTGCAGCGTTTGTCAGGCCGCGAGGATGCGCTGGTGCCAGCGGCGGCTTGCGCGGGCGCAAACCCGGGCACTGGCGGGCAATTCGCGGCCCAGCCAGGCGAGCTGGATTTCGCCGATCTGGACCCAGCCGCTGCCGCTGGGCGCCTGGCTGCATTGCTTGAAGGCCAGGCATTTGCCGTTCGCGTCGAGGCGGGCATAGGTGTTGTGGCGCGGGCGTTGGAAGAGCAGGGTCCAGAGCGAGGCCATGGCAGCGAGTCCTGTGCGTTAGGGCTTGGCGCAAGGATAAGGGCGCGGCGATGAAACGATTGTGACAAGCGGGCCAGGCCGATGACTGGTCGATGCGTGGCTAGGTATACTGTGGGCCTTCGCCGCTTTTTCTGGAGTAACGCGCATGTTGCAACGTCTGTTGTTCGGTTTGATCGCCGTGGCCAGCCTCAGCCTGGTCGGTTGTGCCCACAGCCCGCAACAACTCAATCCGCAACCCACGCTCAAGGCCCAGCTCGCCCCGGTCGGCCATGGCCAGCCGGTAGTGGTCCGGGTGGTTGACGGCCGGGCCTCGCAGTCCCTGGGCACTCGCGGTGGCATGTACCCCGAGACCAGCACCATCAGCGTCAGCGGTAACGACATCGTGCCCAAGCTGCAGGCCCAGGCCGAAGCCGCCGTGCGCCTGCTCGGCTTCACCCCGACGCCGAACGCCTACAACGCGCCGCAGCTGACCGTGACTCTGGCCGAGCTGAAGTACCAGTCGCCGAAAGACAACCTGTACGTGACCGAGGCTACCATCGGCGCCACCTTCCGTGCCGACGTGTCCAATGGCGGCCGCCGCTACAGTGGCCGTTACGGCGCTTCGCTGGACCAGCGTTTCGGCATGGCGCCGAACCAGGAAACCAACACTCAGCTGGTGGGCGATGTGCTGAGCGATGCCCTGACCCGCATGTTCAAGGACCCGACCATCGGTCAAGTGCTGGGGCAGTAAGCCTTCAGCTGTAAAACAAAACCCGCTGCCTGTGTTCCAGGCAGCGGGTTTTTTGTTGTCTGTGCCCGCGAAGAGGCCGGCAAATCTTCATGCCATGCCAGATGAAATTTAATGACACTTTGTCGCCTGGGCCGGGCGTCTGGGCATGACTTGGGTAGAATGCCGGCCTTTGCCGTCGCTCATACCGAGGTTGCGTGATGTCCTTGCAAGTGCTCTGGGGGTTCCTGGCCGCCCACCCGACCAAGCTGATCAATCTGCTGGCGCTGCTGCTGACCTGCCCGGGCGGGTTGCTGCTGCACAGTGCGCGGCGGCGCGAGGCCGAGACCCGCGAATACATGGCGGTGGACGAGGGGGTGGTGGACGCGTTCGACCTGCGGGTACCGCGGTACTTCTACATTCTCGGTTTTTCGTGCCTGGCGATGGCGCTGCTGTTGTCCTGGTTCAGTACCTGGGTCTGAGATTCCGGGGCCGCTTTGCGGCCCATCGCGACACAAGGCCGCTCCTACAGGTATGCGCGATCCCTTGTAGGAGCGGCCTTGTGTCGCGATGGGCTGCAAAGCAGCCCTAGGATCGCTCAGGCAACCGGTGCCTGCTGCCTGACCTGGTACTGGTTGCGCACCGGCGTCGCATACTGCAACACCAGGTACGGCCGCTGCTCCTCGGGGCAGGCATCCAGGCGGCGTTGCCATTCTTCCTTGGCCCGGGCCAGTTCATCAGCCGGGAACACCTTCTCGGCGCTCGGCACCTGCAGCGCCTCATCCTTGCCATCCCACATCGCATAGGCCAGGTAGTGCACCGGGAACAGCCGGTAGCCACCGAGGATCTGCCGGTCGATTTCCACTGCCAGCTGCTTGGTGTCCTCGTGGTACTCGGTCACCGGCGGGGCAAAGTTGATGTGTACCCGGCCCTTGTAGCCGGTAATGCCCTTGGCGATGCTGTTGTCGTCCTCGCCCGGCGCCTTCTTGTAGGTGCCGGTGGTGGCGCGGATGTACAGCTCGCGGGCCTTGGCCTGGTCGCACGGGTCATATTCGTAGCTGATCGAAACCGGTGTCAGGTTCAGGCTCTGGATCACCGCGCCGAACGGCTCGTCCTTGCGGCTCATGTGGAACATCTTGAGGATCGCCGAATCGGTGCGGTCGTCACCGTCCTTGGCCCGGCCTTCGGCCTGGGCGATCCAGATCGACGTGGCGTCGTTGCGGATCGAATGGTTGATGTAGGCCGAGAGCAGCTGGTAGGCCGCCAGCTTCTCGCGGCGCCCACTGATCGAGCGGTGCACGATGAAGCTCTTGTTCAGGCGCATCATGTCGCTGACAAACGGCTTTTGCAGCAGGTTGTCGCCAATGGCGATACGCGGCGTGGGCAGGCCGGCGTGGTACACCGCGTAGTTGACGAAGGCCGGGTCCATGACGATGTCACGGTGGTTGGCCAGGAACAGGTAGGCGGTGCCGGCCTTGAGCTGCTCCACGCCCGAATAGGTGACGCCGTCGGTGGCGCGGTCGATGGTCTGGTCGACGTAGTACTCGACTTTGTCCTGCAAGGTCGAGACACAAGTGACACCGGCGAATTCCTTGCGCAGGCGGCGGGCGATCAGCGGTTTGAGCAACCAGCCGAGAGCACCGGCCGCACGCGGGAAGCGGAAGTGGGTGAGGATATCGAGGAATGCCGGGTCGCTGAGCAGGCGTGCCAGAACGGCAGGGACCTCAGCGTCGTCGTACGGTCGGATGGCATCGAATTCGCCCATCATGCTCTCTTGTTGGAAACGGCTAGGGTAATAAGGTAGGGACGGGCTCCGAAAAACGGCTCGGACACACACAGGCCCTGTAAACAGACCGGCAATTATACGCATAAGTCACCCCGGAGGCCGCGATGCTGGAAACTGCTATCTACGATTGCCCCTATTGTGGCGAAGAAGTCGAAACCACGGTGGACCTGTCCGGTGGCGATCAGGAGTACATCGAGGACTGCCAGGTATGCTGCAAGCCTATCCGCTTCGTGCTGCAAGTTCATGGCGAGGAGTGGATGCTGGATGTATTCGGTGAGAATGACTGATGCAGCGTATCTACGAACCGGAAAGCCTGCTCGAGGCTGAAATGCTGGCGGGCATGCTCGCCAGCGAGGGGATCGAGGCACACCTGGTTGGCCGTGACCTGGTCGGTGCTGCCGGTGAGCTGCCGATGCAGGGTTTGCTGGGGCTTGCCGTGGCTGATGAGCAGGCCGAGTACGCACGGCAGCTGATCGATGCGTACAATGACGCCCAGCCACTGGTTGGCGACGAACCGGAGAGTTTCCCCGGTACCTTGATCTGCTAGGTTCTGAATTCGCCCATGTGTGGACGTTACGCCCTGTTTCGCTGGCCCCAGGCTCTTGCCAGTCTGCCGGGCTTTCCCGTTGGCCAGCCAGCCCAATGGAACATCTCGCCCGGGGCTTCGGTGCTAATCCAGCGCCAGCTCGACGGCCAGCTGCAACTGGCCAGGGCGCGCTGGGGGCTGACCCCGGCCTGGCTCACCGACCTGTCTCGTACTCCCGCCCATGCCCGCGCCGAAACCCTGGCCGAGCAACCGATGTTTCGCGATGCGTTTCGCCAGCGCCGCTGCCTTATGCCGGCCAACGGCTTTTACGAATGGCGCGGTAGCGTGCGCAAGCGCCCGTACTGGCTGACCCCGGGGGAGGGCGCATCGCTGTACTTCGCCGCCGTGTGGGAGGCCTACCCGGTGCAGGACCAGGTTTGGCTGAGTTGTGCGGTGGTGACCCAGGCGGCGATGAACCAGCGTCGGCCGCTGATACTGGACGAGGCGGGGCAGGCGGCCTGGCTTGACCCGGACACGCCGCTGGCCCGCCTGCATGAGTTGCTGGCCAGCCCGCCGGCGACGCTGCGCGAGCGGGCCCTGGCGCATTTCGTCAATGACCCGAAGCTGGATGCGCCGGAGTGCCTGACCCCGGCTTGAGGGGCTACCCGCACCGGCCCCTTCGCGGGCATGCCCGCTCCCACAGGTATTACACTGCCTTCAGGTTTACTGTATTCACTGTGGGAGCGGGCGTGCCCGCGAAGAGGCCGGTGCAGGCAAATAAATTCTTCCGTGCGGCTATGGCGGCCCACCGGCGACTCGGCCTAGGATACGGCGCATGTAGAAAGGGAGTGTTTTCATGCGTAAGTCTTTTGTCGTCAGCCTGTTGAGTGCTGGCATCCTGCTAGCTGGCTGCCAGGCGGTGAATACCACCAGCGGCGGTGCTGTCGGCGTCGAGCGCCAGCAGTACATGTTCAGCATGCTCTCGACCGATGAGGTCAACCAGATGTACGCCCAGTCGTACCAGCAGACCCTGGGTGAAGCATCGAACAAAGGCGTGCTCGACAAGTCCAGCGCTGTTGCCAAGCGTGTGCAGGTAATTGCCAACCGCCTGATCGCCCAGACCCCCAAGTTCCGCCCGGATGCCGCGCAATGGAACTGGGAAGTGAACGTGATCAAGAGCGACGAGCTCAACGCCAACTGCGGCCCTGGCGGCAAGATCATCGTCTACACCGGGCTGATCGATCAGCTCAAGCTCACCGATGCGGAAATTGCTGCGGTGGTGGGCCACGAGATCGCCCACGCCCTGCGTGAGCACAGCCGCGAGGCGATGTCCAAGGCGTATGGCGTGGAAATGGCGCGCCAGGGCGCCGGTGCCCTCTTTGGCCTCGGCCAGGGCAGCATGGCCATGGCCGATACCGTGGTGAACTATGCCATGACCCTGCCCAACAGCCGGGCCAACGAGAACGAAGCCGACCTGATCGGCCTGGAGCTCTCGGCGCGTGCCGGTTACGACCCGAATGCCGCGATCACCCTGTGGAACAAGATGAGCCAGGCTTCCGAAGGCGCACCGCCTGAGTTCATGAGCACTCACCCGGCGTCCCAGAGCCGCATTGCTTCGTTGCAGGCGGCCATTCCGAAGGTGATGCCGCTGTATCAGGCGGCCAAGAAGTAGTTGCTGAAAATGGGGCCGCTTTGCGGCCCTGTCGCGACACAAGGCCGCTCCTACAAGGGATAGCGTATTCCTTGTAGGAGCGGCCTTGTGTCGCGACGGGCTGCGCAGCAGCCCCCGCTTTCCGGGTTAGCCCACCCAGCCACTGGCTTTCATCGCCGAGTACACGGCCACGATCGCCAGCACGAAGAACGCCGTGGCCGCCAGGCGACGGATCAGCGTCAGCGGCAGTTTGTCCGCCGCGAAGTTACCCGCCAAAACCACCGGCACGTTGGCAATCAGCATGCCCAGGGTGGTACCGATAATGACCATGATCAGGTACGGATACTGTGCTGCCAGCATCACCGTGGCGACCTGGGTCTTGTCACCGATTTCAGCCAGGAAGAACGCGATCAGCGTGGTCAGGAACGGCCCGAAGCGGCGCGCCGGGTTCTCGTCGTCATCCATCTTGTCCGGAACCAGGGTCCACAGCGCAGTGGCTGTGAAGCTCGCAGCCAGGATCCAGTGCAGTGCCGAGTCGCTGAAGAAGCTGCCGACCCACGCGCCCACGGCACCGGCCGCGGCATGGTTGGCCAGGGTGGCGGCGATGATGCCGGCGATGATCGGCCAGGGCTTGCGGAAGCGGGCAGCGAGTATGAGCGCGAGCAATTGCGTCTTATCGCCGATTTCGGCGAGGGCAACGATGGCGGTGGGGACCAACAGAGATTCCAGCATCAGGATTCCTACGGGGGCGGGTCGACACGGCTATGACACGTACAGCCTCCCCGCCCCGGGTAAGGTGTGCGTGTCATAGGTCTTGTCAAACCCTGGATCCGTCTATGCGGATCTCGCCATGCAGGCTGGCATGGTGGGTCGCACGCGCCATGGTCTGTGGACCAAGTATGTTGACGCGTACCGGGCGAGCTGGGCGCTCGCGGGAGACTACTCCCCTAGGACGGTGCGGATTCTGCCTAGGCAAAACGCTTTCGGCAAGCGCTGTTTTTATCCGTGTGTTGCCTGGTAGATGCGGAAACCGTCCGCCTCGTCGCGTACCTGGCAGTTGCCCAGCGCCCCTTCGATCAGTGGCTGGTAGCGCAGGAAGCTGTTGGCAACCAGGCGCATTTCGCCACCTTTTCGCAGATGAACGGCCGATTTTTTCAGCAAGTTTTCCGATGCCTGGTAGTTGGTGTGCACCCCGGTGTGGAACGGCGGGTTGCTCAGGATCAGGCTCAGCTCGGTCGGCGCCGCGTCGATGCCGTCGCCGCTGATCACTTCGCCTTCCAGACCATTGGCGGCCAAGGTCAGGCGGCTGGCGGCCACGGCGAAGGCATCCACGTCCAGCAGGGTCACCCGGTTTTGTGGATAACGGCGTTTGACCGTGGCGCCCAGCACCCCGGCACCGCAGCCGAAGTCCAGCACATGCCCGCTCGGCAGGCCGTCGAGGTGCTTGAGCAGCAGGGCGGTACCGCGATCGAGGCGGCCATGGCTGAACACACCGGGCAGGCTGACCACTTGCAGTGGGCCGTCTTCCAGGCGGAGCTCGAAGCGTTCGGCCAGGCTTTCCAGGGGCTTGGCTTCTGGCGCGTGCTCGATGGTCACCTGCCACAGCTGGCAATGGCGGGCGCTGTCGAGCTTGCGCGGCTTGCCAAAGGCCTGCAGTTGCTTGGCCGCGCCCTCGATGCCACCACGTTTCTCGCCAACCAGGTACAGCTCGCGGCCAGCCAGGCGCGAGGCCAGGGCGTTGAGCAGGTAGGCGGCCAGTTCGCGGGACTTGGGCAGGAACAGCACGGCGCTGTCGAAAGCCACTTCAGGGGGCTCGACCCCATAGTGGCTGCGCCCGGCGAAGCGGCTTTCGAGCATGGCCTGGTCGCCCGCATGCCAGGTCCAGGCCCGGGCCTGGGGCAACTGGCCAAGCAGGCCGTCGGCGGGGGCGCCGGCGAGCAGCAGCGGGCCCTGGAACAGCTCTGCCTGGCGGAGCAACACTTCACTGCGCGGGTCCATGGACGACGCCTCCTTGAAAAAAGTGGCGCAGTGTAGCAGAGGCGGGCGTCGGGCTCAGCTGACCACGCGGCGTGGCTGCCCGGCGAAGAAGGCCTGGGCGTTCTCGCTGAGCTGGCCGACGATGCGCTGGCGGGACTCTACCGCGCCCCAAGCGCTGTGCGGGGTGATGATCAGGCGCGGGATGCCGGGTACGAGCAGCGGGTTGCCATTGACCGGCGGCTCCACGCTCAGCACGTCGGTGGCGGCACCGCCCAGGTGGCCACTGCGCAGGGCGTCGGCCAGCGCTTGCTCGTCGATCAGGCCGCCGCGGGCGGTGTTGACCACCAGCGCGTTGGGCTTGAGCAGGGCCAGTTCGCGGGCCCCGAGCATGTGTCGGGTGTGCTCGTTCAGCGGGCAGTGCAGGGTCAGGGCGTCGACTTGCGGCAACAACTCGTCCAGTGGCAAACGGTCGGCGCGTTCCGGGCGGCCGGGGATCTGCCCGCTGAGTACGCGCATGCCGAAGGCTTCGGCCAGCCTCGCCACCGCGCCGCCCAGTTCACCGTGGCCGAGCAGGCCAAGGGTCTTGCCCTCCAGCTCGACGATGGGGAAGTCCAGCAGGCAGAACTGGCTGGCCTTGGCCCATTGGCCGTCGGCTACCGCCTGGTTGTAGTCGCACAGGCGGGTGGCCAGGGCCAGCAGCAGGGCGAGGGTGTGCTGGGCGACGGACGGTGTGCCATAGCCCTGGCAGTTGCACACGGTGATGCCCTGAGCGCGCGCGGCCGCCAGGTCGACATTGTTGGTGCCGGTGGCGGCCACCAGGATCAGCTTCAGTTGCGGGTTGGCGGCCAGGGTCGCGGCGTCGAGCATGACCTTGTTGCTGACTACCGCCACCGCGCCCTGCAGGCGTTCGGCGACCTGCTCCGGGCGGGTGGCGGCGAACAGTTCGAACTCGTCGAACTGCTGCTTCAGGGGCGAGAGGTCGAGATCGCCCAGGTCCAGGGACTGGTGATCGAGAAACACGGCGCGACGCGGGCTGGGCATGAAGTTCTCCGAGACTGGGCGGGGTATTGGTGTTGTGGCCATTCGCGGGCATGCCCGCTCCCACAGGACCCCACCAACCTGCGGGGTGTGCAGTACCTGTGGGAGCGGGCGTGCCCGCGAAAGGGCCTTTGGCTCCAGCACAAATCCTGAAGCTGCCGCCGCAGTGTCTAGTTCAACCTTGCCGCCCGTCAACGCCCGCCACTCATACCTTCATCATGCAAATCATTCCTTCGGCTGATTTAGCCGTCACATTGGCGAACTACAGTGGTTCCCAGATTTGTCCGGCCCGCTTTTCAGAAAAGGGATACCCATGTTGCAGACCCGCATCATCAAGCCCGCCGAGGGCGCCTACGCCTACCCCCTGCTGATCAAGCGCCTGCTGATGTCTGGCAGCCGCTATGAAAAGACCCGCGAAATCGTCTACCGCGACCAGTTGCGGCTGACCTACCCACAACTCAACGAGCGCATCGCGCGCCTGGCCAACGTGCTGACCGAAGCCGGGGTAAAGGCCGGTGACACCGTGGCGGTGATGGACTGGGACAGCCACCGCTACCTGGAATGCATGTTCGCCATCCCGATGATCGGCGCGGTGGTGCACACCATCAATGTGCGCCTGTCGCCCGAGCAGATTCTCTACACCATGAACCACGCCGAAGACCGCGTGGTGCTGGTCAACAGCGACTTCGTCGGCCTGTACCAGGCCATCGCGGGGCAACTGACCACCGTCGACAAGACCGTGCTGCTGACCGACGGCCCGGACAAGACAGCCGAGCTGCCCAACCTGGTGGGTGAGTACGAGCAACTGCTGGCCGCTGCCAGCCCGCGCTACGACTTCCCGGACTTCGACGAGAACTCGGTGGCCACCACCTTCTACACCACCGGCACCACCGGCAACCCCAAGGGGGTGTATTTCACCCACCGGCAACTGGTGCTGCATACCCTGGCCGAAGCTTCGGTGACCGGCAGCATCGACAGCGTGCGCCTGCTGGGCAGCAACGACGTGTACATGCCCATCACGCCGATGTTCCATGTGCACGCCTGGGGCATTCCCTACGCCGCCACCATGCTCGGCATGAAGCAGGTGTATCCGGGGCGCTACGAGCCGGACATGCTGGTCAAGCTGTGGCGCGAAGAGAAGGTCACCTTCTCCCATTGCGTGCCGACCATCCTGCAGATGCTGCTCAACTGCCCGACCTCCCAAGGTCAGGACTTCGGCGGCTGGAAGATCATCATCGGCGGCAGCGCACTCAACCGCTCGTTGTACCAGGCCGCCCTGGCACGCGGCATCCAGCTGACCGCCGCGTATGGCATGTCCGAGACCTGCCCGCTGATTTCCGCCGCCCACCTGAACGACGAACTGCAGGCCGGCAGCGAGGATGAGCGCGTCACCTACCGCATCAAGGCCGGCGTGCCGGTGCCGCTGGTCGAGGCGGCCATCGTCGACGGCGACGGCAACTTCCTGCCCGCCGATGGTGAAACTCAGGGCGAGCTGGTGCTGCGTGCGCCGTGGCTGACCATGGGCTACTTCAAGGAACCGGAGAAGAGCGAGGAGCTGTGGCAGGGGGGCTGGTTGCACACCGGCGATGTCGCCACGCTCGACGGCATGGGCTACATCGACATCCGCGACCGCATCAAGGATGTGATCAAGACCGGTGGCGAATGGATTTCCTCGCTCGACCTCGAAGACCTGATCAGCCGTCACCCGGCCGTGCGCGAAGTGGCGGTGGTAGGGGTGGCCGACCCGCAGTGGGGTGAACGCCCGTTTGCCCTGCTGGTGGTGCGCGAAGACCAGGTCATCGACGCCAAGGCGCTGAAGGAACATCTCAAGCCGTTCGTCGAGCAAGGGCACATCAACAAGTGGGCGATTCCAAGCCAGATCGCCGTTGTTACTGAAATTCCCAAGACCAGTGTCGGCAAGCTGGACAAGAAACGCATCCGCCAGGACATCGTCCAGTGGCAGGCCAGCAACAGCGCGTTCCTCTCCACGCTGTAACCGCCATGCGGGTCGCGTACCGCAGCACGCGACCCGCATGCTAGAGGGGTGGAGCCTTGCCAAACGGCAGAAATACGCCATCCTTTAGCACTGCCAGCGCGCAGCCGAGGCAACATGGCAGCGAGTTGGCCGCACGGAGCGCAAATCACACTTTAGAGGGATCAAGCGCCTGTGCCTTGCTGGCTATAGTCGGGGCCAGGGGATTTTCAGGAATGGGGGAGGCGACATGCGCAAGCCGTGTCGCCGCGGGCGCAAGCCTGCAAACCGGTCGCTCGGGCCGTTCTTGAAAGGACTCACTGCCATAACAAAAAAAGTACATGGAGTAGCGTCGATGAAATCTGCAAACCTGTTCTGGCGCCGGGCCAAGTTGCCCCTGGCTGTCAGCCTTGCTTCCACGCTCGCAAGTCCTGCTTTCGCTGTCAGTTTCAACATTGGTGAAATCGAAGGCCAGTTCGACTCGTCGCTCTCCATCGGCGCCAGCTGGTCGACGGCCAACCCCAACAAGAACCTGATCGGGGTGAACAACGGCGGCAAGGGCCTGTCGCAGACATCTGACGATGGCCACCTGAACTTCAAGAAGGGCGAAACCTTCTCCAAGATCTTCAAGGGCATCCATGACCTGGAGCTCAAGTACGGCGACACCGGCGTGTTCGTCCGCGGCAAGTACTGGTACGACTTCGAACTGAAGGACGAAGGCCGCGAGTTCAAGGACATCAGCGACTCCAACCGCAAGGAAGGCGCCAAATCGTCCGGTGCCGAGCTGCTCGACGCGTTCGTCTACCACAACTACTCCATCGGCGATCAGCCAGGCTCGGTGCGCCTGGGCAAGCAGGTGGTGAGCTGGGGTGAAAGTACCTTCATCGGTGGCGGCATCAACTCGATCAACCCGATCGACGTGTCGGCGTTCCGCCGCCCGGGGGCCGAGATCAAGGAAGGCCTGATTCCGGTCAACATGTTCTACGTTTCGCAGAGCCTGACCGACAACTTGTCGGCCGAGGCCTTCTACCAGATCGAATGGGACCAGACGGTCGTCGACAACTGCGGCACCTTCTTCTCCCAGCCTGATGTGATCGCCGATGGCTGCAACAACAACTTGGCCGTTCTGGCCACCCAGAACTCGCTGGCCAGCCGGCTTGGGCCGCTGTCCCCTCGTGTAGCGGCCGCGTTGGCTGCGCAAGGCGTGACTCATGGCTCACCTGACGAGGGGGTGATCGTAAGCCGCGGTCCGGATCGTGATGCACGTGACAGTGGCCAATTTGGCGTTTCGCTGCGCTACATGTTCGAACCGTTGAACACCGAGTTTGGTGGTTACTTCATGAACTACCACAGCCGCGCACCAATATTCAGCGGTCGCGGGGCCGATCTTCAGTATTACAGTGCCACAGGCCTGGCGGGAGCGCTGGTCAGCGCAGGAGTACCAGCGGCGGCGCTGGGTAATCTGTTGCCCAGTCTGTTGCCGTTGCAGGTGGCAGGTAACTCCAGCTATTACGTCGAATACCCAGAAGATATCCGCCTGTACGGGCTGAGCTTCTCCACGACGCTGCCTACTGGCACTGCCTGGAGCGGTGAGATCAGCTACCGTCCGAACGCACCGGTGCAGTTGAATACTACCGATATTCTCTTTTCCGGCCTGACACCGCTCAACCCGGATGTATCGGTATTGCAAGGCAAGCCTGGCACCGACCAGCCAGGTTATCGTCGCAAGGAAATTACCCAGCTGCAGACAACCTTCACCCACTTCTTCGATCAGGTGATGGGGGCCGAGCGGTTGACCATGGTAGGGGAAGTCGGATGGACGCACGTTGGCGGCCTGGAAAGCACGTCCAAGCTGCGCTACGGGCGCGACCCGGTGTTTGGTCCGGGGCCGCTTCCAAATGGCCAGTGCGAGACGCTCAACGCCAATACTTTGGGTACCGCCAACGCGAACAACGTGTCGCGCTACTGCGAGAACGATGGCTACACCACTTCCGACTCTTGGGGTTACCGCATCCGCGCGATCTGGGACTACAACAACGTCTTTGCCGGAATTAACCTGCGCCCGAGCTTGGCCTGGTCGCACGACGTCGACGGTTACTCACCTGGTCCTGGCGGCAACTTCGAGGAAGGTCGCAAGGCGATCAGCCTGGGCCTGGATGCCGAGTATCAGCAAACCTACACGGCGAGCCTGTCGTACACCAACTTCTTCGACGGCAAGTACACCACCGTGGATGACCGCGACTTCGTCGCCCTCAGCTTCGGCGTGAACTTCTAAGCATACAGATCCAGGACGACACGACATGAACAAGACCAGAAGTCTGCTGCAAGCCGGTGTGCTGGGCCTGTCCCTGCTGGCGACCAGCGTCATGGCTGCAGTATCCGCCGACGAGGCGGCCAAGCTGGGCAGTACCCTGACCCCGATGGGCGCCGAAAAGGCCGGCAATGCCGATGGCTCGATCGGCCCGTGGGAGCCGCTGTCGAAGAGCGCGGGCAGCGCCGACGGCAAGGGCTTCCTGTCCGACCCGTACGGCAGCGACAAGCCGCTGTTCACCATCACCGCGCAGAACGCCGACCAGTACAAGGACAAGCTCTCGCCGGGCCAGCTGGCCATGCTCAAGCGCTATCCGGACACCTTCAGGATCCCGGTATTCAAGACCCATCGCGGTTCCACGGTGCCGGCCGATGTGTTCGCCGCCATCAAAGAGAACGCCACCAAGACCACCCTGGTCGAAGGCGGCAACGGCCTGAGCAACTTCCGCACGGCTGTACCGTTCCCGATCCCCAAAAGCGGCCTGGAAGTGATCTGGAACCACATCACCCGCTACCGGGGTGGCAGCGTCAGCCGCCTGGTGACCCAGGCCACGCCGCAGCAGAACGGCTCCTTCAACCCTGTGTACTTCTCCGACCAGTTCGTCTTCCGCGACAAGATGAAGGATTACGACCCGAACAACCCGGGCAACATCCTGTTCTACTTCAAGCAGGAGGTGACCGCGCCCGCGCGCCTGGCCGGTACCGTGCTGCTGGTGCACGAGACCCTCGACCAGGTGAAGGAACCGCGCAAGGCGTGGATCTACAACGCAGGCCAACGCCGCGTGCGCCAGGCACCGCAAGTGTCGTACGACGGCCCGGGTACCGCCGCCGACGGTTTGCGCACCTCGGACAACCTGGACATGTTCAACGGTGCGCCGGACCGCTATGACTGGAAGCTGGAAGGCAAGAAGGAGATGTACATCGCGTCCAACGCCTTCAAGCTCGACGACCCCAAGCTCAAGTACACCGACATCATCAAGGCCGGGCACATCAACCAGGACCTTTCCCGTTACGAGCTGCGCCGCGTGTGGCACGTGGTCGCGACCCTCAAGCCGGGCCAGCGGCACATCTATGCCAAGCGTGACTTCTACATCGACGAGGATACCTGGCAGGCTGCGGTGATCGACCAGTACGACGGCCGTGGCCAGCTGTGGCGCGTGTCCGAGGCACATGCCCAGCCGTACTACAACGTGGAAGTGCCGTGGTACACCCTGGAGACTATCTACGACCTGCAGTCGGGCCGTTACCTGGCTCTGGGCATGAAGAACGAAGAGAAGCGCGCCTACGACTTCGGCTTCAGCGCCAGCAAGGCGGACTTCCAGCCAGCGGCACTGCGCCAGTCGGGTATTCGTTGAACTGAAAACGCGTCACTTCGTGTTATCCCCAGAGCGCCCCGGCTAGCCCGGGGCGTTTGCATTTCCTGTTCCGGCCCCTTCGCGGGCGCGCCCGCTCCCACAAGTACTATGCAAGTCCTGAAGACTGTGGTGATCCTGTGGGAGCGGGCATGCCCGCGAAGAGGCCGGAACAGGCAATAAACCTGCTGAATACCTCCTCAAACCCCCGCCCCAGCCCCTGTCCATCAGCCATGTTGCTTTTTGTCGCAGTCTTTTCCAGGGGAATTGCGCCCATCATCTTCAAATGCGCAGCGTTACCCGCTAGTCTCGCAAGCATCCATACCGCCGTAGTCTTCCAACCAGAACGAGCCGGCCATGACAGATCTGTCCCGTACGCATGGATTCGCCAGCCAGGCCCTGGGCCTGCTGGACGGGCGTTTCTTCCGGCCGCCCTTGCCGGACGGCCATGTGCCGCGCTTGCGCCTGTGCCAGCGGCTGCAAGCCGGCCTCGGCGGGCGGCTGTTGCTGGTCAATGCTCCGGCGGGTTTCGGCAAAAGCTCCCTGGCCATCGAATTTTGCGAAGCGCTGCCCGAGCACTGGCGTAGCCTGTGGCTGGGCCTGAGCCAACGGGATGCCGACCCTGGCCGCTTCCTCGAACGCCTGCTCGAAGGCCTGCAGCAGTACTGCCCGGCGCTGGGCGGCCAGGCCATGGGCCTGCTGAAAATGCGCCAGCGCCACCAGCCGTTCGCCTTCGAGGAATGGCTCGACGGCCTGCTCGACGAGCTGGCGCTGTACCTGCAAGCCGATACGCCCTTGTTGCTGGTGCTGGACGACTATCACCTGGCCCAGGGGCCGGTGCTCGACCGCTGCCTGCAGTTCTTCCTCAATCACCTGCCCCCCGGCCTGGTGCTGCTGGTCACCAGCCGCCAGCGCCCGGACTGGCACCTGGCGCGCCTGCGCCTGTCGCGGCAATTGGTCGAGCTCAACGAACAGGACTTGCGCCTTACCGCCGAAGAGTCGCTGGCGGTGATCGGTCGCCAACCCACCGGGCTGCGTGGCCAGGCCCTGGACAACCTGATCCAGCGCAGCGACGGTTGGGTGGCCGGGTTGCGTTTCTGGCAACTGGCGGCCAGCGAGTCCGCTGACGAGCAGGCCTTGCCCCAGGCCTTGCATGGTGGTGAGGGCCTGATCCGCGACTATCTGCTGGAAGAAGTCATCGACATGCTGCCCGCCGATGTGCAGGCCTTCCTGTACGAAACGGCCTGCCAGGAGCGTTTCTGCGCCCCGTTGTGCGATGCCGTGCGCGGCCGCCACGACAGCGCCGCGATCCTGCGCTTCTTGCAGGCGCACCAAGTGTTCCTGGTGCCGCTGGACGAGCATGGCCACTGGTTCCGCTATCACCACCTGTTCTCCGACCTGCTGCGCAGCCGCCAGGCCAGCGAGCCGCTGGCCGGCCTGCAGTTGCGTGCCTGCCGCTGGTTCGAAAGCCAGGGCCTGCTGGACGAAGCGGTGGAGCAGGCGCTGCGGGCCGGTCACCTTGATGTCGCCGCCGATCTGGTGCAGAGCCTGTCCGAGGAGCAACTGCTGGCCGAACAGAACGTCGGCATGTTGCTGCGCTGGAAGATGGACCTGCCCGACAGCCTGCTGATCAGCACGCCGCGGCTGATCGTGCTGTACAGCTGGGCGTTGGGCCTGGCGTGCCAGCTGGACGCGGCCGAAGAGCTGGCGGGTTATCTCAGCCGCTTCCTGCCCGCGCCTTCGGCGACCGCGCAAAAGTCAATGCTGGCCCAGTGGCTGGCGCTGAGTGGTGTGATCGCCCGTGGCCGTGGCGACCGCGAGCGCACCCTGGCCTATTGCGGCGAAGCGCTGCAGAGCCTGCCGAGCAAGCGTTATGGCCAACGCCTGGTGTGCCTGTCGACGCTGTCCAACCTGGCGATTGCCGATGGCGATTTCTGGCGGGCCCGCGGCTGGAACCGTGAGGCCCTGGAGCTGGCCCAGCGCGTTGGCAACCCATTGTTCGAGGCCCTGGCCCATTACGACCGGGCGCGGGTGCTGCATGCCCGTGGCGAGGTGTTGCGCGCACTGGACGAAGTGCGCGAGGGGCTGCAACGCCTGCAAGGGCTGTCGGCACAGCGGCTGTATGCCGTGCGCGCCCGCCTGACGCTTTACGAAGGCTACCTGCTGGTATCGCGCCTGCAGCCGTCCCAGGGCCGTGCCCGCTTGCGTGCGGGGCTTGGCGAGGCGCGGGCCTGCCGCGATATCAGCGTACTCATCGGCCACTGCGTGATCGCTACGCTCGATGGCCGGGAAGGGCACTTTGCCGAGGCTTTTGCCGAACTGGCCGAGGCCGAGCGGCTGATGCACATCTGGGATGTGCCGCCGGTCTACTACCTGGCCATGATCACCTTGGTCAAATGCGAGTTGTGGCTGGCGCAGGGGCGCATCGACCTGGCCGAGTCCTGGCTGCTGCGCCTGGGCCAGACCTATGGCGGCGAGCAACCGGCGGCGGCCCCGGAGTTCCACCCGTTGCTGCCGTTGCACATCGCCTTGCAGCAGGCATCGCTCGAGCGTATCCAGTCGCATAGCGATGACGCGGCGCAACGCCTGGCCAGCCTGGTCGAGCGCGGCCAGGCCAGTGGCGGCATGATGCTCAGCGTCAGTGCCCTGTGCCAGTGGCTTGGCTTGTTGCTGGGCGAAGGCCGGGAAGAGCAGGCCGCCCAGTTGTTGCCACGGTTGCTGGAGGCAGCCCAAGGCGGCGTGCTGCAACCGTTCCAGCCTTTGCTGGAGCAGCACCCGCAGTGGCTTCTCGAACAGCTGCAGGCAGTTGCCGCCTGCTCGGTGCAGGGCGAACTGCTCAAGCGCCTGCCACCGCTGCCGAGCGTCAGCACCGGCAGCGGCGAAGCCCTGAGTAGCCGCGAGCTGGCCGTGCTCGAGCTGATTGCCCAAGGCTGTTCCAACCAGCAGATCAGCGAGCGGCTGTTCATTTCCCTGCACACGGTGAAAACCCACGCCAGCCATATCAACAGCAAGCTGGGGGTGGAGCGGCGTACCCAGGCGGTGGCCAAGGCCAAGTCCCTGGGAATGCTGGCGTGAAATAGCCCTGCAGGGCCTTGCTCGCTAAAGCGATGGCGCCAGGCCATCGTTCGTGGCCGCCAACGCTCTACCCTCATCTTTCCCGACCAGCTGCCGATACAGCTATCGGTGGCATCGCCTCGCGCGATTTTTCAATCATTCCAAGGCAGGTCGTGTTGATGCTGCAGTACGGGCAAAAGAGCTTTCTGATCGTCGACGACTTTACCGACTTTCGCACGTCGACCCGTTCCATGCTGCGCGAGCTGGGCGTACGTGACGTGGACACCGCCGACAGCGGCGAGCAGGCGCTGCGCATGTGCGCGCAAAAGCGCTATGACGTCATCCTGCAGGACTTCCACCTGGGTGACGGCAAGAAGAACGGCCAGCAGGTGCTCGAAGACCTGATCCTCGACAAGCACATCAGCCATGAGTGCATATTCATCATGGTTACGGCCGAGAGCAGCCAGGCCATTGTCCTCAGCGCCATCGAGCACGAGCCTGATGCCTACCTGACCAAACCGTTCAACCGGGTTGGCCTGGCCCAGCGTGTGGAGAAGCTGTACCAGCGCAAGACCCTGCTCAAGCCGATCCTGCAGGCCCTGGACCGCAATCGCCCGGCCGAAGTGCTGGCGGCCTGCGCCGAGCTGTGCAAGCGCGACCCACGCCTGGCCCCGCTGTGCCTGCGCTATCGGGCTGATGCCTTGCGCAACCTCAACCGTTTCGAGGAGCTGGAGAAGTTCCTCAAGGCCATCCTGGCCAGCCGCCCGCAGCCGTGGGTGTACTCGGCGTTGGGCAGCCTGATGCACAAGCGCGGCCAGAATGCCCAGGCCCAGGGCGTGTACGAGCAGGCGCTCAAGGCCTTCCCGATCATGCCAGGCCTGTACGATGGCATGGCCGAGGTGCTGGTGGCCCAAGGCGAAACCAGGCGTGCGCAGAACATGCTTGAAGAAGCCGTGCGCCTGTCGCCGCTGTCGGTGCGCCGGCAGTCGACGCTGGGCAAGCTGGCGTTGGAAAACGAAGACTTCGAGAGTGCCTCGAAAGCGTTCCGCCATGCGGTGAACCAGGGCCAGAGCTCACGCTACAAGGACCCCGAGAACAACCTGGGCCTGGTGCAGGCGCTGATGAGCAGGAATGCCGGCTTTGGCCTGGATGCGCGCACCCGGGTCGAGATCAACAGCACGCTCAGCGAAGTAGCCAAGGAAAACCCCGAGGACCAGGGCCTGCAGGTGCGTGCCCGCATGATGAAGGCCGCCAGCCTGCAGCAGGCCGGCGACCCTGAAACGGCTGCCAAGCTGACCGAACAGGCGATCCAGCGCCTGGACAAGATGAACCAGTTCTTCTCGGTCGATTCGGCCCTGACCGTTGCCGCGCAGTTGCAGGCCATGGGGCAGGAAGCCGCCGCCATCGGCGTGCTGAGGAGCTGTGTGGAAAGTTATGGCGACGACCCCAAGGTCATGGAGAGGGTCGGCAAGCTGACGGACGACCCCAGCGTGCTCAACGCCATTACCGAAGCGGTCACCCTCAATCGCCAGGGTGTGCGCAGTTACCAGGGGGGGCAGCTCGGCGAGGCGTTGCAGCTGTTCCGCAAGGCGCTGGGTTTGCAGCCGAAGAACATCAGCATCGCCCTCAACACTGCCCAGGCGCTGCTGCGCATCGGCGGAGACAGCCCTCAGCCCGCGATCATGCAGGAGTGCCGCGACGCCCTGACCAGCGTGGCCGGCATCCCCGCCAGCGACAACCGCTACGACCGCTACCGCAAACTGCACATCCGAGTGTTCGGCGCATGAATCAAGACAACCAGGGGCTGGATTTTTCCACGGTGATCGCCTCCACCGTGCACGACCTGAAGAATTCCCTGTCGGCGTTGATCCAGTCCCACAACCAGTGGATGCAGCGCTTGCCCGAGGAACTGCGCGGTGGTGCCGAGCAGGGGGTGATGGAGCATGAATTTCGCCATCTCAACGGCATGCTGGTGCAGTTGCTGGGGTTGTACAAACTGGGCGTGAACCAGTTGCCGGTGTGCCCGGACTACCACGAACTGGACGATTTCATCGAAGCCCAGCTGGCTGCGCACGAGGAAGTGCTCAAGCACAAGGACATCCTTGCCACCTGGCGCATCGACACCGACAACCCGCTGGGCTTCTTCGACCGCGAGCTGGTGGCCTCGGTAATCGCCAACGTGATCACCAACGCCACCCGCTTTGCCGCGCATGCCTTGTTGATCACCATCGAAGAGGCAGACAACCAGCTGGCCATCTGCGTCAACGATGACGGCCCGGGTTATCCACAGCGCATGCTCGAACGCCAGGAAGAATTCATCCAGGGTATCGACTCGACCAGCGGCAGTACCGGCCTGGGCCTGTATTTTGCGGCGCGGATCGCGGCACTGCATGAAAGCGGCGGGGTGCGCGGGCGGATCGAGATCTCCAATGGCGGGGCGCTTGGGGGTGGGTTGTTCAGGTTGTTCTTGCCTTGAGAGAAGCTTGCAGAGCACGGCCCGTATTGACACATCAAGCAACGCTTCCTGCTAGTACAGCGGCGACGCTTCGTCGTGAGTTGTAGGAGCAATCTGATCTAAACCAAAAGGGCTTTTGAGCTCTTTTTCATCGGCGTTCACGCTGGTAATTATTCGGTTTTCGATGACTACCAGCAGAGCGGTTATGAAGAGATTTACCCAGAAGTTGAACCACTGCTCACCGATTGAAGACTTCCGAGCGACTGAGCATCAGAAGAATGCGGGCTTCGGCGCAAACCGTTATGACCTGGTGTCGCTCCTCGGTCAATGCGACTTCAATGCCCCGCAACCGAAAGACATGCGGGTGTGGGACCGCATGCAACCAGTAGGTCGTGAGTTCTAAATGGACGGAGGCTCCATTTCGAATGCGGGGCTTGCATGAGAAGGCGAATCAGCAAACTCCGATACCAAATATTTCGATCCCAAGCCAGAACCCTCACTCATGAAATGCTGTGTCGGCAGCCAGAACTACTGAGCCGAGATGTCGAGCTGGATCAAGTCCGGATAGAGCCCATAACGCACGAGGCCGTCAGTGCTAGCCTGGAATGGCTGACAAGTGGGTGTATGTTTCCTTGGGAGGAAATTGTCGACTGGAAGGATAGCGATCCCAAAGGGTTCGATCTTGCCATCTGGTTCGGAAGCGAGCTCTGTGGTCTCTGCTATGCAAGCCCTAGAAAGAGTCGCTTATGTATCAAGGTCATTCTGCTCCAAGGTAATCCCAGCAGGTGGCATCCACTCCGGGGAGAGATCGCTGGTTTGGCGCTGACATCGATAGACTTCTACGCTCGCATGTTGGGTTGTCAAGAGATTGAAATACAAGACCCTATTGAGGGCGCAATGTCAGTTTATGAGGCGCTTGGCTTCACCTGGACCGCCGAGGGTCGGCTTGTGATCCAGGTTGATCCCTAATAACATCGATTGCGTCGATCAAGCTTTTGGAGGTAACCATGCGATCCAAAACGAGACAGGTAGAGTTGCTTGCCATTGCAAAATTCGAGGCTGAAGCCAGACGTCTTGCTGGTCGAGTCTCCAGTAACCAGCTCCGGTTCCTGCAGGTCGCGAAGGCGAAGGGGGCAGAGCTTGAGCCCGCAGGCCCTCTGGCAGGAATCCCGTCCTGAACGACAGCACGTCAGGCCCTGCGATATGCGCCTTGCTGCACACTCGTATTAGTCTGAAAACCGGCCTATTGGCCGGTTTTTCGTTTGCCTCAGGGGGCAGCTTGTAATCCCGGCGACCTGCCTGCGCTTGATTGAATAAATAGACTCGACGCTTTTAGCACGCTGCGCTTTCCTCATGAGAACGTCAATGACCCAACCCTCGTCTTCACTCATCCGCGAAACCTTCCCCGTAGGCCCCCTGCAGTGCAACTGCACCCTGATCGGCGACCCGCTTACCAAAAAGGCCATCGTCGTCGACCCGGGCGGTGACCCGGACAAGATCCTTGCTCGCCTGCTGGCCCACGGGCTGACGCTTGTGAGCATCATCCACACTCACGCTCACTTCGATCACTTCCTTGCCTCGGGCAAGCTCAAGGAACTGACCGGCGCAACGCTGCACCTGCACAAGGACGACCAGGCGCTGTGGGACAACCTGGAAATGCAGTGCCAGATGTTCGGCGTGCCCTACACTCCGGTACCTGCGCCAGACCGCTGGCTGGGGGATGACGAGGAGCTGGCCTGCGGTTGTGGCGTGGCCCTGCATACGCCAGGCCACACGCCGGGCTCGATGAGCTTCTGGTTTGCCGACGCCAAGCTGCTGATCGCCGGCGATACCCTGTTCCGCCGTGGCATTGGCCGTACCGATTTGTGGGGTGGCGACCAGCGGGCCATCGTCCGTTCGATCAAGGAGCGGCTGTACCGGCTGGACGAGGAGGCCATCGTGGTGACCGGCCACGGGCCTGATACCCGCCTGGGCGACGAAATGCGCGAAAACCCCTTCGTGCGTGCCTGATGGCACATGAAGGCACTTTCATGGAATTTTTTGTTGCCGATGCAATCCAAGGCTGGCATAGATCCCTTTATGATCTGCCGCATTCATGAATTCAGTAGGAGCTTGTCCATGTTCACCATGCGTCGTCTGATTATCGTCGCAACCGCCGCTGCCCTGATGACCGGCTGTGCCGGGCAGAACCCTTATGACAGCCAAGGGCAGGCGCAGGGCTCCACAGGGATGAGCAAGACCGCCAAGTACGGCGGCCTGGGCGCGCTGGCCGGTGCTATCGCCGGTGCCGCCATAGACCACAACAACCGTGGCAAGGGTGCACTGATCGGCGCCGCCGCCGTAGGTGCCGCCGCAGCCGGTTATGGCTACTACGCCGACAAGCAGGAAGCCGAGCTGCGCGCGCAGATGGCCAACACCGGCGTGGAAGTGCAGCGCCAGGGTGACCAGATCAAGCTGATCATGCCGGGCAACATCACCTTCGCTACCGACTCGGCCAACATCGCACCAAGCTTCTACTCGCCGCTGAACAACCTGGCCGGCTCGTTCAAGCAGTTCAACCAGAACACCATCGAAGTGGTCGGCTTCACCGACAGCACTGGCAGCCGCCAGCACAACATGGACCTGTCCCAGCGCCGTGCGCAGGCGGTCAGCACCTACCTGACCTCGCAGGGTGTGGATGCCTCGCGTATCACCGTACGTGGCATGGGCCCGGACCAGCCGATCGCCAGCAACGCCGACGCCAATGGTCGCGCGCAGAACCGCCGGGTGGAAGTGAACCTGAAGCCGATTCCGGGTCAGCAGTATGACCAGCAAGGTCAGGTTCAGCAGTATCCCTGATTGACCGCCGGGGCCGCTTTGCGGCCCTTCGCGGGCTTGCCCGCTCCCACAGGTTTAGCGCGAGGCTCAGAAAATGCGCGGTTTCTGTGGGAGCGGGCGAGCCCGCGAACACCGGCGAAGCCGGTGCCATGCTTCGCCGGTATCAGCCCACCACGCTGGCCTGAATCGCTGTCAGGGCAATGGTATGCACGATATCGTCAACCTGAGCCCCGCGCGGCAAGTCGTTCACCGGCTTGCGCAACCCTTGCAGCATCGGCCCCAGGCTGACCCCGTCGGTGCTGCGTTGCACCGCCTTGTGGGTCGTGTTGCCGGTATTCAGGTCAGGGAACACGAATACCGTCGCCCGCCCGGCTACCGGGCTGCCCGGCGCCAGCTCCCGTGCAATCGCCGGGTTGGCCGCCGCGTCATACTGCAACGGCCCGTCGATCAGCAGCTCCTGCGCCGCGCCCTGTGCCAGGCGGGTCGCTTCGCGCACTTTCTCGACTTCCTCGTCGCTGGCCGAATCGCTTGAATAACTGATCATCGCCACCCGCGGCGCGATGCCGAAGGCCTGCGCCGATTCGGCACTCTGCCGGGCGATCTCGGCCAGTTCGACAGCACTTGGGTGCGGGTTCATCACGCAGTCGCCGTACACCAGCACCTGCTCGGGGAACAGCATGAAGAACACCGACGACACCAGGCTCGAACCCGGTGCGGTCTTGATCAGCTGCAGGGCCGGGCGGATGGTGTTGGCGGTGGAATGCACCAGGCCCGAGACCAGGCCATCCACTTCGTCCAGGGCCAGCATCATGGTACCGATCACCACCGGGTCTTCCAGTTGCTGCTCGGCCATTGGGGCATTGAGGTTCTTGCTCTTGCGCAGCTCGACCATCGGCTCCACATAGCGCCCGCGAATCACCTCGGGGTCGAGGATTTCCAGGCCCGGCGGCAAGGTGATGCCCTGGGCGCGCGCCACGGCATCGACATCCTCGGGCTTGGCCAGCAGCACGCAGCGGGCAATGCCGCGGGCCTGGCAGATGGCCGCAGCCTGCACCAGCAGCGGCTCGGCGCCTTCCGGCAGGACGATGCGCTTGTTGGCCTGTTGCGCCCGCTGGATCAGCTGGTAGCGGAACACTGCCGGCGACAGGCGCAGTTCGCGCGGGGTACCGCAACGCTGGTGCAGCCAGGCGGCGTCGAGGTGGCTGGCGACGAAGTCGGTGATGAATTCGGCGCGCTCGCGGTCGTCTACCGGGATTTCGCGGTTAAGCGAGTTGAGCTGGTTGGCGGTGTCGTACGAGCCGGTACTGACCGACAGGATCGGCAGGCCGGCCTGCAGGGCGCCGCGGCACAAGCCCAGGATGCGTGGGTCTGGCTTGCCGTCGCTGGTCAGCAGCAGGCCGGCCAGCGGTACGCCGTTGATCGCCGCCAGGCTGACGGCGAGGATGATGTCGTCGCGGTCGCCCGGGGTCACCACCAGGGTACCCGAGGTAAGCAACGGTACCGTGTTGGCCACGGTGCGCGCGCAGATGATGATCTTGCTCATGCGCCGCTGCTCGTAGTCACCGGCATTGAGCACCTGGGCACCGAGCAGGTCGGCCACGTCACGGGTGCGCGGGGCGTTCAGTTCGGGCTGGTAGGGGATGCAGCCCAGCAGGCGGAAGTCGTCGCCGCGCAGCAGCGGCGAGTGTTCACGCAGGCGGGTGGAAAAGTCCGCCATGCTTTCGTCGGTGCGCACCTTGTTGAGGATTACCCCGAGCACCTTCGGGTCGCGCGGGCCGCCGAACAGCTGGGCCTGCAGTTCGACCCGGCCGGACAACTCGCTGAGCACTTCGTTTTCCGGTGCAGATACCAGTATCACCTCGGCATCCAGGCTCTTGGCCAGGTGCAGGTTGACCCGCGCCGCATAGCTGGCGTGGCGCGTGGGCACCATGCCTTCGACCACCACCACGTCGTTGCCGATGCAGGCTTGCTGGTACAGGCGGATGATTTCTTCGAGCAATTCGTCCAGCTGGCCATCGCCGAGCATGCGCTCGACGTGGGCCAGGCTCAGCGGCACCGGGGGCTTGATGCCGTGGGTGCGGGCGACCAGCTCGGTGGAGCGTTCGGGGCCGGTGTCACCCGGGTGGGGCTGGGCGATCGGCTTGAAGAAGCCGACCTTCAGCCCGGCGCGCTCCAGGGTGCGCACCAGGCCCAGGCTGATGGAGGTCAGGCCGACACCGAAATCGGTCGGCGCAATGAAAAATGTCTGCATGCGTGCTTCTCGAAATAAGCGGTGCAAGAAATTAACGGCCAAGGGTAGCGCTATCGGCCCCTTGTGCGCACCAGCCGCAAGCGAAAGGCTGGCCGATGCGTTGCGCGCGCTGGGCCGGGTCGAGCACCCAGGGGCGTGCCTGCCACGGCGGTTGGTGGCGCAGGTGCTGGGTGTGGCCGCAGGACAGTTCGGCCACCCAGTGGCCCTCTTCGTCCTGGTGGAAGCCGGTGATCCGACTGATGGGCCGTTGCTCGTCCGCAGTGCGTTCGCAATCGGGCGATGGCTTGGTTACACTTGTCCGCTCTACATACTTTTGCAAAAGGTCTTGCCCCATGCTGATCGCCGCCAACAAGGCTGTCTCCATCGACTATACCCTGACCAACGACGCCGGGGAGACCATCGACAGCTCCGCCGGCGGTGCACCGCTGGTTTACCTGCACGGTGCCGGCAACATCATCCCGGGCCTGGAAAAAGCCCTGGAAGGCAAGCAGGCCGGTGACGAGCTGAACGTTTCCATCGAGCCGGAAGATGCCTACGGCGAGTACCTGGCCGAGCTGGTCAGCACCCTGAACCGCAGCCTGTTCGAAGGTGTCGACGAGCTGGAAGTGGGCATGCAGTTCCACGCTTCGGCGCCGGATGGCCAGATGCAGATCGTCACCATCCGCGACATCGACGGCGACGACGTGACTGTCGACGGCAACCACCCGCTGGCCGGCCAGCGCCTGACCTTCCAGGTCAAGGTAGTCAACGTGCGTGATGCCAGCGACGAAGAAATCGCTCACCGCCACATCCACGGTGAAGGTGGCCATCACCACTGATTTTCTGCGCTAAGCTCAGAAAGTCGCCAGGCGCTCGGGCAAGCCGATTTGCCTTCCTACGGGAGGTGGACGGTTTGGACGAGCGCCTTTTTAGTGGGCGGAATTCACCTGCGCGGCAACCGGGAACCTGAGAGGGGATTCATCATGAGTGCATTTCACGACCTGAAACTGGACGCGTTGAACGGCGGGGAGCTGCCCCTCGCACCGTTCAAGGGCCAAGTGGTGCTGGTGGTCAACGTTGCCTCCAAGTGTGGTCTCACGCCGCAATACAAGGCCCTGGAGAACCTCTACCAGGTTTACAAGGACAAGGGCTTCAACGTGCTTGGCCTGCCGTGCAACCAGTTTGCCGGCCAGGAGCCTGGCAGCGAAAAGGAAATCCAGGAGTTTTGCAGCCTCAACTACGGGGTGAGCTTCCCGCTGGGTGGCAAGCTGGAGGTCAACGGGCCGCAGCGCCACTCGCTGTACCGCCTGCTGGCGGGTGAGGGGGCGGAGTTCCCGGGGGACATTACCTGGAACTTCGAGAAGTTCCTGGTAGGCAAGGACGGGCGGGTACTGGCGCGTTTTTCGCCGCGCACGGCACCGGATGATCCAGCGGTGGTACAGGCTATCGAGAAAGCCTTGGCCTGAAGCGCCAGACGCGGTTTCTCTGTAGGAGCGGCCTTGTGTCGCGATCGGGCCGCATAGCGGCCCCCGGATATCAGCATTGTCGCACCTATCGAGGGGCTGCTCTGCAGCCCGATCGCGACACAAGGCCGCTCCTACACAGATCGCGTAGCACCCAGCCTCGAAGCTGGTGAAGTCGCAGCCTGGTTCCGGGCTGCATGCAGATACCCCTCGAACTGCTCGACAATCGCCGGCCAGCCCTGGCGGCTGGCATGCTTTCGCGCATTCAGGCGCACCCGCCGTAACGTCTCTTCTTCCTCCAGCAACCAGCAGGCTGCATCGATGAAAGCCGCCTGATCCCCCGGCATGGCCAGCGCACCGCTATGGCCATGGCGAATATGCTGCGCGGCGGCCGCCTCGTCATAGGCGACCACCGCCAACCCCGAGGCCATGGCTTCGAGCACCACATTGCCAAAGGTTTCGGTCAGGCTCGGAAACAGGAACAGGTCACCGCTGGCATAGTGTTCGGCCAGCACCTCGCCACGCTGGGCGCCGCAGAACACGGCATCCGGTACCTGCTGTTCGAGGGCGGCACGCTGCGGGCCGTCACCCACCATGATCAGGCGCAGGCGTTTGTGTGGATAAGTTTTCTGCAGGGCCTCCAGGCTTGGCCGCAGCAAACCCAGGTTCTTTTCCGCCGCCAGCCGCCCGACATGCAGCACGGCGATGTCGTCCGGGCCGAGCCCCCAGCTTTCCCGTAATGCGGGGCTGCGCCGGGCCGGGTTGAACAGGCAGGCATCGACCCCCCGGGCCAGTAGCTCCAGGCGTTCGAAACCGCGGCGTTCAAGCTCCAGGCGCTGACTGAGGCTGGGAACCAGGGTGGTCGCCGTGCGCCGATGGAACCAGCGCAGGTAGTTGGTGAGCAGGCGCGTCAGCAGGCCCAGCCCGTACTGGCCGGAATACTGCGGGAAGTTGGTGTGGAAGCCGCTGACCACCGCTACCCCCAGGCGCCGGGCCGCGCGCAGTGCGCTGAGCCCAAGCGGCCCCTCGGTGGCGATGTACAGCACATCCGGGCGCTGCCGGCGCCAGCGGCGCAACAGCTTGTGCATCGACACTTCGCCCCATTGCAAGCCCGGGTAACCAGGCAGGGGCCAGCCACGGCACAGCATCACGTTCGGGTCGTTGTGCAGTGGTGCTTCACCGGCCTGGCGCGGGCGCACCACTTCGATCTCATGGCCGCGTTGGCGCAACCCTTCGCTGAGCCGGCCAAGGGTATTGGCCACGCCGTTGATCTCGGGTGGGAAGGTTTCGCTGACCAGGGTAATGCGTAGGGCGGGTGTATTCATGACAAAAAGTGTCCGCCTGCTGGATTGCGCCAATGTGACTGCCATGTGACGTACAGATGACGCCTGATCGCCGACGCTTTTCGCCTTGTGAATTTTTCCTTGCAAGGGTGCTCAAGAGGGGGCACCGGCAGCCGATGAAGATGCATTCGACGATGCGCTCCAGGAGAGCGGTGATGTTCAACAACAAGCTCAAGCAAGAAATCCGGCAGTTGCGCGAAGACCTGATGTCCATCGAACAGGTCAAGAGTAGCCTCGACAGCGAGATGCTGGTACTGCAACTCGACCCCCAGGGGCGGATCGAGATGGTCAACGGCAACTTCGAGAGCGAGATGCTCTACCGTGCCGAACAATTGCTTGGGCGCAACATCGAGGACATCGTCCCCGCCCATGTGAAGACGCTGGATTTCTACCAGCGCATGAAAGGCGCGATCAGCCGCGGTGAACACCTGAACGGTGCATTCCGCCTGCTGCGCGGCAATGGCCAGGAGGCCTGGTTACGGTCGATCCTGCAGCCGGTCAAGAACAGCGAGGGGCGCATCAAGTATTTCACGCTGCACTCCAGCGACCTTACCCGCACCATCGAGACCTCCCGCGAGCACGAAAGCCTGATCAAGGCGCTGATGCGTTCCACCGCCGTGATCGAGTTCGATCTCGATGGCACCGTGCTCACCGCCAACGAACGCTTCCTGGCCACCGTCGGTTACCGCCTGGAGCAGATCCGTGGCAAGCATCACCGCATGTTCTGCGAGCCGGAGGAGGCCAACTCGGCCGGCTATCAGGCGTTCTGGGACAAGCTGCGCCGTGGCGAGTACGTTGCCGACCGCTTCAAACGTATCGATGCCCATGGCCGGGTGGTCTGGCTGGAGGCTTCGTACAACCCCATCTTCGATGCCCATGACGTGCTGTACAAGGTGGTCAAGTTCGCCACCGTCATCACCGAGCAGGTCAACCAGGAGCAGGCGGTGGCCGAGGCGGCGGATGTTGCCTACAACACCTCGCTGGGTACCGATGCCAGCGCCCGCAAGGCCACCGATGTCGTCACCCAGAGCGTCAGCGTGATGCGCGGGCTGGAAGCGTCGATGCAAGAGGCGGCAGAGGGCATCCAGGCGCTGGATACACAGTCGCGGGTGATTGGTTCGATCATCAAGACCATCAGCGACATTGCCGGGCAGACCAACCTGCTGGCGCTGAACGCGGCCATCGAAGCGGCCCGCGCCGGCGAGCAGGGGCGGGGGTTTGCCGTGGTTGCCGATGAAGTGCGCCAGCTGGCCTCGCGCACCAGCACAGCCACCGAGGAAATCGCCCGGGTGGTGCAGCAGAACGAGCAACTGGCCCAGGCGGCAGTGGCGATCATCGACACCAGCAAGCGCCAGGCCGAGCAGGGGCTGGCACTGGCGGACGAGACAGGGAGCGTGATTGTCGAGATCCAGGACGGGGCCAAGCGGGTGGTGGATGTGGTGGGGCAGTTTTCCAGCCGGTTGGGGCAGTAAGGGCGTCACCACCATGCCCAGTTTTCAATGCCTGCGCGTTTCCTGTGGGAGCGGGCACGCCCGCGAAACAGGCGCCGCGGTGGATGGCACGGGCTTCGCCCGTGTTCGCGGGCACGCCCGCTCCCACAGGGATCAGTTCCGTTCCCGCACCCAGAACAACGTGGCCCCGGCCACCGCCGCCGGCATCATCAGCACGTTCACCAGCGGGATCATCAACGCCAGGTAGGTAATGCCGCCAAAGCCCAGGCTCTGCCAGCGTTTCTGGCGCAGCCAGGCGAGCATGTCCTGCCAGCTCATCTTGTTGTTGTCCGCCGGGTAGTCGATGTACTGGATAGCCATCATCCACACCCCGAAGATCAGCCAAAGCGGCGCCGCCACCACGTTGACCACCGGGATCAGCGACAGGATGAACAGGCCGATGGCCCGCGGCAGGAAGTAGCCCAGCTTGCGCATTTCACGACCGAAGGTCCGTGGCACCATGGCCACCAGTTCGCCCCAGCTGAACGCCGGGAAGTTGTCCTGGCCACGCACCACCACCTCGACCTTTTCCGCCAGAAAGCCATTGAACGGCGCGGCAATGATGTTGGCCACCAGGGTGAAGGTGAAGAACACCATCAGCACCACCAGGGCGACGAACAGCGGCCAGAGGATGTAGGTGAGGAAGCTCAGCCAGCTTGGCAAGCTCGGCATCAGGGCGTCCACCCACAGGCTGAACTGGTGGCCGGCGAAGTAGATCAGGCCGCCGAACAGCAGCAGGTTTACCGCCAGCGGCAGCAGCACGAACAACCGCAGGTTGGGGCTCAGCACCAGTTTCAGGCCTTCGCGCAGGTACTGGGGGCCAGAGAGGACAGGGGCTTGCATCGAGAGACTCCGCAGAGAAGGAAAACGCGCTGACCTTACCGAGTTTGCCGCGCCGACGAAAGGCGGGCAGCGGGCGGGAAACGGGCTGTAACAAAAGCAGCAGGGCTTGGCTATCGATGAAATCGCTGAATAGACGATGCCTATGAGGTGGATTGTCGAAGGATATTTCCTTAATCTTTGCGACCTCGCTACAGTGCGCTCAACTTTCCGTTTTCTGGGCCTGCGCGTTGTAGCCTTCCCCAAGTGCTGCGTGGGTTCTTTTTAATTTTCCTGCTGGCGCAGCCGGTACACCGATGCCGGCCCTGCGGCCCGCTCGACAGGAGTTCGACATGTCTGAAGTACGTCATTCGCGCGTCATCATTCTCGGTTCCGGCCCTGCCGGTTACAGCGCCGCGGTGTATGCCGCCCGTGCCAACCTCAAGCCGCTGCTGATCACCGGCATGCAGGCCGGCGGCCAGCTGACCACCACCACCGAAGTCGACAACTGGCCGGGCGACCCCCATGGCCTGACCGGCCCGGCGCTGATGCAACGCATGCAGGAGCACGCCGAGCGTTTCGAAACCGAAATCGTCTTCGACCACATCAACGCCGTCGACCTGGCCAACAAGCCCTTCACCCTGCAGGGTGACAGCGGCAAGTACACCTGCGACGCGCTGATCATCGCCACTGGCGCCAGCGCCCGCTACCTGGGCCTGCCGTCGGAAGAAACCTTCATGGGCAAGGGTGTTTCGGCCTGCGCCACCTGCGACGGCTTCTTCTACCGCAACAAGCCGGTTGCCGTGGTGGGCGGCGGCAACACTGCCGTGGAAGAGGCACTGTACCTGGCCAACATCGCCAGCAAGGTGACCCTGGTACACCGTCGCGATACCTTCCGCGCCGAGAAGATCCTGGTCGACAAGCTGCACGCCCGTGTGGCCGAAGGCAAGATCGAGCTCAAACTCAACGCCACCCTGGACGAAGTGCTGGGTGACAACATGGGCGTGACCGGTGCGCGCCTGAAGAACAACGACGGCAGCAGCGACGAAATCAAGGTCGACGGCGTGTTCATCGCCATTGGCCACACCCCGAACACCTCGCTGTTCGAAGGCCAGCTGACCCTCAAGGACGGCTACCTGGTGGTCAACGGCGGCCGTGAAGGCAATGCCACCGCCACCAACGTCGAGGGCGTGTTCGCCGCCGGTGACGTGGCTGACCACGTTTACCGCCAGGCCATTACCTCGGCCGGTGCTGGCTGCATGGCGGCGCTGGATGTCGAGCGTTACCTGGACGGGCTGGCCAACGCTTCGTTCTGATTCTGAATCGCCGGGGCTGCTGCGCAGCCCATCGCGACACAAGGCCGCTCCTACAGGGGTATGCGATCCCTGTAGGAGCGGCCTTGTGTCGCGAAAGGGGCGCAAAGCGCCCCCAATGAAAAACCGGCCCTGAGGCCGGTTCTTTCATGCCTGCGATCAGCTCACAGGCTCAACCGCATCGACAGGTCCACCGCCTTCACATCCTTGGTCATTGCACCAATCGAGATGTAGTCCACCCCAGTCTCGGCAATCACCCGCAAGGTCGTCTCGTTGACCCCGCCACTGGCTTCCAGCTTGGCCTTGCCCGCGGTAATGCGCACTGCTTCGCGCATCTCCTCCAGGTTCAGCTCGTCGAGCATGATGATGTCGGCACCTGCGGCCAGTGCCTGGCGCAGTTCGTCCAGGCTTTCCACTTCGATTTCCACCGGCTTGCCCGGCGCAATGCGGTGCGCCGCCGCCACGGCCTCGGCCACGCCGCCGCTGGCGGCGATGTGGTTTTCCTTGATCAGGAAGGCGTCGTACAGGCCGATGCGGTGGTTGTCGCAACCGCCGCAAGTCACTGCATACTTTTGCGCCAGGCGCAGGCCCGGCAGGGTCTTGCGGGTGTCCAGCAGGCGCACCTGGGTGCCTTCCACCAGGTCGGCCAGGAAGCGCGCACGGGTGGCGACCCCCGACAGCATCTGCAGGAAGTTCAGTGCACTGCGCTCACCGCTGAGCAGCGAACGCGCGGGGCCCTCCAGATGGAACAGCGGCTGGTTGGCCGTGGCGCGCTCGCCATCGGCCACCTGCCAGTGCACGGCCACGCGCGGGTCGAGTTGGCGGAACACGGCATCGACCCATGCGGTGCCTGCGATCACGCAGTCTTCGCGGGTGATGATGGTCGCCTTGGCCAGGCGCTCCGCCGGGATCAGCTGCGCTGTGATATCGCCACTGCCGATGTCCTCCAACAGCGCACGGCGCACGTTGGCTTCGATTTCAGCGGTCAGGTCGGCAAGGCGTAGGTTCGGCATGGTCGGCTCCACAAGCTAGATGCCGGCGATTATAGGGCAGGGGGCCGGTGTGTACAGTCGCCTTGGCGATGACCTTTGGTCGGCCGGTGTGAGCAAGCGGGGTAAATCAGGGTCATTAGCCAGCCAGTGAAACGGCGCTGGCAGCTGTACGGGTTTTTACCGATAATGGTGACCAGTATTTGGCGTCATGACTTTGACGATCTTCAGCCCCTTCGGGCGAGACACCCTGCAAGGAGTACAGGATGCAAAAAGAAGGCAAGGTGGTGCCCTTGGCGGCAGCCATCGATCGAGGCGGGCGTGCGCCTCTGCCTTGCCTTCCGGTGTTGCTCCTGCAGGTGCGGGACAAGGCCGCCTTGCAGTTGCGTCAGGGCCTGCAGGACTTGTTCGACAACGCCGACGACACCCTCTTCGAGATGGCCGACAAGGCCTTCGACCGCAGTGACCAGAACCTGTACTTCGAGGCCATGCGTGACCTGCGCCTGAAGCGCAAGAGCATCGAGCGCGGTTTTCTCGACACGTTCTATGATGCCTTTGCCCGTATCGGCCAGGTCGACCTGCTGGCGCACCTGGTCGAGCCGGGCAACCTGCGCAGCAAGGCCCAGGTGGAGCGGGCCGCCGCGATCGAAGGCATGGTCGCGCGGGTGCTGTCACGCGACGGCATTGCCCTGCAGCAACTGGGCCTGCGCTTGCAGGTACTGCTCGACCGCCCCCTGCACGAGCAGCACAACCCGCTGGGGCCCGCAGCGCTGTGCGGCTACTTCCTCGACGCTGGCCGCAACCTGGGGGTTGGCCTGCGGGTCAAGCTGGTTTTGCTCAAACTGTTCGAGCGCTATGTGTTGCGCGATGCCGATGTGATCTATGGCGAAGCCAACCAGTTGCTGGCCGCTGCCGGTGTGTTGCCCGAGTTGCCAACGGCACCGCGCCGGCGCGCCGAAGACCGGCGCATGAACGCACGACGCGGGCCGGCGAGCCTGGGGCACGAGGTGGGCGCGGACGCGGCAGGGCAGGCGTTCTTTGCCTCGTTGCAAACACTGCTGGCCCCGGCGCGCGGGCAGTTCGCGCCTCGTTTGCAGGCGGTGGCCGCCGCCCAGCCAATCAGCACCGCCGACCTGCTGCGCCTGCTTACGCATTTGCAGCACTACGTGCCCGCTACCCACGAGGCCGATGATTTCGAGCTTGGCCAACAGCTTGAACAACTGCTGCTGCGGGTCAGCGTGCGCAGCGGCACACGCCGGCGCATCGACGTGGCCGACGAGGACATGATCAACCTGGTTGGCCTGCTGTTCGCCTTCATCCAGGACGACGACAACCTGCCGGCCAGCCTGCGTGCGCTGATCGGGCGTCTGCATATTCCGCTGCTGAAGGTAGCCCTGCTGGACAAGGGGCTGTTCAGTCGGGCCAGCCACCCGGCCCGCCGGCTGCTCAACGAGATCGCTGGCGCGGCAATTGGTTGGGAATGGGGTGGCGACGGCATGCGCGACAGCCTGCACCTGCGGGTGGAGCGTATCGTCCAGCGCCTGCTCAATGATTTTGCCGAAGATGCCAGCCTGTTCGCCGAACTGCTCGAAGACTTCCTCGCTTTCAACCAGGACGAGCGGCGCCGCAACGAACTGCTTGAACAACGCACTCGCGACGCCGAAGAAGGGCGTGCCCGAGCCCTGCAGGCCAGGCAGCAGGTGCAGCACGTACTCAACCAGCGCCTGCGGGGGCGGTTATTGCCGCAGGTGGTGGTACAGATGCTGGTGCAGGCTTGGAGCCAGGTACTGCTGCTGGCCTGGCTCAAGCAGGGCGAGGCATCCCAGGCCTGGCGAGACGCCTTGCAGACGATGGACACGCTGCTGGCCAGTATCACCCCGCCGCATGAGCCACATGCCTTGCTGCAGCAGGTGCCGGGCCTGCTCAAGGCACTGCGCGATGGCCTGGCCAGCGTGGCCCTGGACTCGGCAGCGACCCGCGAATTCTTCCTGCAACTGGAGCAGCTGCACCTGCGTGCCTGCGCGGGTACCGCGATGCAGCTCGGTGGTGAGGGCCAACCCCTGAGCGAGGTGCTGGTGGACGAGGACATCGTCCTGGCGATTGCTGAAGAACCCGCTTGTGCTCCGTTGCAGTTTGCCGACGGGCAGGCTGTGGCGCTGCGCCAGGTGCAGCGCCTGCGTATCGGTACCTGGGTCGAGGTGCTGGACGAGGACGAACCGTTGCGCTGCAAGCTGGTGGCGCGCATCGACAGCAGCGACCGGCTGGTGTTCGCCAACCGCACCGGCATGAAAGTGCGTGAATGGAACGGGGCCAGCCTGGCCCAGGCACTGCACCGAGGCGACGTGCGAGTGCTGGATGACGGGCTGTTGTTCGAGCGGGCGCTTGAGGCGGTGCTCGACGGGCTGCGGCGGTAGGCACAACTGTCTTGCGCAATATCTGCAAGCTGGCACGATCTCTGTGGGAGCGGGCATGCCCGCGAAACAAGCGCCGCGGTGGATGGCACCGGCTGCGCCGGTGTTCGCGGGCACGCCCGCTCCCACAGCATTACAATGATTCACATGCAAACGCCGTTGGCCGCAGGGCATACTGTTGACCTGTTCACGGCGTTTTCAGGATCTGCCCCATGCAATTGGACCGTGCCACTGGCTGGTTCCACGGAATCGGAATCACCCACTGCCCCTCGCCGAACTTCAATACCCGCCCCGAAGGCGAATCGATTTCCCTGCTGGTGATCCACAACATCAGCCTGCCGCCTGCCTGCTTCGGTACCGGCAAGGTCCAGCAATTCTTCCAGAACCGCCTGGACCCCGACGAACACCCGTACTTCGCCAGCATCAACCACCTGACCGTGTCGGCGCACCTGTTCGTCGAGCGTGACGGTGCGGTGACCCAGTTCGTGTCGTTGCTCGACCGCGCCTGGCACGCCGGCGTGTCGTGCTTCGACGGGCGTGAAGGCTGTAACGATTTCTCCATCGGCATCGAACTGGAAGGCACCGACGACCTGCCTTATACCGATGCCCAGTACACGGTGCTGGAGCAACTTACCCGGCACATCCGCGGTGCCTGGCCGGCCATCGACCTGGGCCGCATCCAGGGCCATAGCGACATTGCCCCGCAGCGCAAGACCGACCCCGGCCCGGCCTTCGACTGGCCGCGCTACCGACAGGCGCTGCAGCAAAACGAGGACAAGGCATGAGTTTTCTGGTGTTGTTGCTGGCGCTGTGGGTCGAGAAGTTCTCGGCCCTGCGCCATCAGGTGCAGCGCGATGGGTTCTTCCTTGGCGAACTGGTGCGCCTGGAGCGCAGCGGCAAGGTGCACCCGTGGTGGACGCTGGCCATCCTGGTACTGGCACCGGTAGCGCTGCTGGTGTTGCTGCTGCATGTGCTGGACCCGGTGGCGTATGGCTTGCTGGCATTGCCGGTGCACCTGCTGGTGCTGATCTACAGCCTGGGCCGCGGCGATGCCAAGGCATCGTTGGGGCCGTTCCGCGATGCCTGGCGGCGCGGTGATGACCAGGCCGCTTTGCATGTGGCCGAGCGCGACCTGGGGCTGGCGGCCGACGAACCGCACAGCCTGTTGGTGCGGGTGCAGGGCAACCTGCTGTGGCAGGTGTACCAAGGCTTTTTCGCAGTGATCTTCTGGTACTTCGTGCTGGGCCCGGGTGCCGCCCTGGCCTACCGCCTGCTGGCGCTGTGTGGCGAACACAGCAAGCAACCGACGTTGAAGGCTCGTGCCGAGCAGCTCAGGCATATCATGGACTGGCTGCCGGTACGGGTGCTGGCCTTGAGTTTTGCCCTGGTCGGCAACTTCCTCGCGGTCACCCGGGTGATGCTGCACGAGGTGCTCAACTGGCACATCAGCGCCGCACACCTGGTGGCCCGGGTCGGGCGCATTGCCGATGACATTCCCGAGGAAGAAGACAGCCAGCGCGGGCTGGGGCGGCTGGACAGCCTGTGGGAGCTGCTGCTGCGCTGTGCGGTGCTGTGGTATGCCGGGTTTGCGCTGTGGACGGTGCTTGTCTGATCTGAAGCCAGGCGCGGCTCCTTGCAGGAGCGTAGCAGCCCCAGGTTTTCAGCTTCGCCGCATAGATTGCCGGGGCCGCGTTGCGGCCCTTTCGCGACACAAGGCCGCTCCTACAGGGACCGTGCAAATCCTGAGGGTAGCGCTGTACCTGTGGGAGCGGGTTTACCCGCGAAGAGTCCGGCACGGGCACAAAGCTGCTACCAGCGAAACAACTCGCAAGCGTTGCGATTACTGGCCTCAGCCAGTTCGCCAACTTCCACACCCATCACCTGCGCCAGCGCCTCGGCAATCTCCGGCAGGTGCTCCGGGCTGTTCCTCACCCCGGGGAACATGACCGGCGCCATGTCCGGCGCATCGGTCTCCAGCACCACGCTGTCCAGCGGCAACCGCGCCAGGGTCTTGCGCAGCCGTAGGGCCTGCGGCCAGGTACCCGCACCGCCAAGGCCAAGCCGGAAGCCCAGCTTGATGTACTCACGGGCCTCTTCGTAACTGCCGGCAAACGCATGTATCACCCCCGCCCGCGCCGGCTTGTAGCGCTTGAGCGTGGCGATCACCTGCGCATGGCTGCGGCGCACGTGGAGCAGGGCGGGCAGTTCGAAGTCGCAGGCCATCTGCAGTTGCGCTTCGAACAGCGCTTGCTGGCGGGCCTTGTCCAGGTCTTCGAGGTAATAGTCCAGGCCAAACTCGCCCACGGCACATAGCCGTGGGTCACCGTGCAGGCGCTCCAGCCACTCGCGCAGCTGCGCCAGGTGCTCCGGGCGATGCTCGTCAAGGTAGATCGGGTGCAGGCCGAGCGCGGCGAACAGGCGCTGGTCGGCACAGGCCAGGTCCCACACCCGCTGGAAATTCGCCTGGTACACCCCGAGCACCACCATCCGCTCCACCCCGCGCGACGCCGCGTTGGCCAGCAGGCGCGGGCGGTCGGCGTCGAAGTCGGGGAAGTCCAGGTGGGTGTGGGTGTCGATCAGGCGCATGTTCAGGCCGCTGTAATGCGTTGCTTGAACGTTCGACCGACAGCATGCACGCCAGGTTCGTAGCGTTTGTCCTCGATCGCGGCCAGTGCCAGTTCCAGGGCGGTGGCGGCAATCAGGCCATGCTGCTGGGCCATGGCATTGACTGGCAGCGGCAGGAAGTCGAGCAACTGGTTGTCGCCAAAGGTACCCAGCTGCAGCTGGCGCGAGTCGGCAGGGCGCGCCTGCAGGGTGTCGAACACCCCTTGCAGCAGCACGTAGGAGGTAGTCACCAGGGCATCCGGCAGGCCGCCTAGGTCGTCGATCAACTGCTGCATCAGGCGCTGGCCGCACTCACGGCTGAACGCTTCGCCTTGATAGCGGCGAACTTCGCCGGCATAGCCTTGCAGGGCTTCGTCGAAGCCGCCGGCACGTGCCTGGCTGACCGACAGCTCGGGGCGTGCGCCGATCAGTGCGATGCTGCGCGGGGCGGCGCTCAGCAGGCTGGCGGCCAGTTGGCGGCTGGCGTCGCGGTCGTCGCTGATCACCGAGCAGAAGTGCGCAGGGTCCAGGCGGCGGTCGATGGCGATCACCGGCAGGCCTTTGTCTTGCAGTTCGCGGTAGCTGTCGTCCTCTGGCGGCAGGCAGCTGGCGACGAACAGTGCATCGCAACGGCGGGCGCGGAACAGCTGCTGCAACTGGCGCTCGCTGTCGGGCTGGTCGTCGCTGCTGGCGATCAGCAACTGGTAGCCGCGGGCGCGGGCGCCTTGTTCGAGCTGCTTGGCGATGCGGGCGTAGCTGGGGTTCTCCAGATCCGGGAGAATGAAGCCCAAGGTGCGGGTATGCCGGCTGCGCAGGCCAGCGGCCTGCGGGTTGGGGGTGAAGCCGTGGGCCTCGACCACCGCGCGTACCCGCTCGACAGTGCTGTTGCTGATGCGCTGCTGTTCGGCCTTGCCATTGATGACGTAGCTGGCAGTGGTCACGGACACACCGGCCAGACGGGCGATATCGCTGAGTTTCACCGAATTTTCCTTGTTATTACCGGGGCTGGCTGTGAGCCCTGACCGGGTAGTTTGACCCGGCGAGGGCGCCACGCGCAGACGACCATTGTCGCAATTGTCCGACAGGATGGGGCTTTTTCCTCGGCAGATTATCGAGTAACGTGGCCGTCTGGTCAGATTAATCGTTTCAGCTGCCGAATTTTCTGCCTCGGCTGCCATCCGTGCAAGGCTGTTGAACTGGCCGTTCAAGTGAATTTCACAACAATACTCCAGTACCCGACCGGGAACTGCAAAAGGAGAAGGTCATGCTCGAGCTCGCCAAGGAGCAGATAGCCATGGGCCAGAAGGCCGCCGACAAGGCCGAGGCATTGCGCCTGCTGGCCGACCGGTTGGTCGCTGATGGCCTGGTCGCCGAGGGATACCTGCAAGGGCTGCAGGCCCGAGAGGCACAAGGCTCCACCTTCCTTGGGCAGGGCATTGCCATCCCCCATGGCACGCCGCAGACCCGTGACCTGGTGTACGCCACCGGCGTGCGCCTGTTGCAGTTTCCCGAGGGCGTGGATTGGGGCGATGGTCAGATGGTCTACCTTGCCATCGGCATCGCCGCCCGTTCCGACGAGCACCTGCGCCTGCTGCAACTGCTGACCCGTGCCCTGGGCGAGACCGACCTGGCGGAGGCATTGCGCCGCGCCGGTTCCGCCGAAGCGTTGCTGAAACTGTTGCAGGGCGCGCCGCAGGAACTGGCGCTGGATGCACAACTGGTCGGCCTGAACCTGGCGGCCGAGGACTTCGATGAACTGGCCTGGCGCGGCGCCCGCCTTTTGCAGCGCGCCGACTGCGTCGACAGCGGTTTTGCCGCCGTGCTGCAGCAGGCCGAGCCGCTGCCGCTGGGCGAGGGCCTGTGGTGGCTGCACAGCGAGCGCCAGGTGCGCCAGCCGGGCCTGGCCTTCATCACCCCGCAGCAGCCGCTGCGTTACCGCGACCAGCCGCTCAACGGCCTGTTCTGCCTGGCCAGCCTCGGTGCTGCCCACCAGGCCTTGCTCGAGCGCCTGTGCGAAGTGCTGATCGAAGGCCGCGGGCAGATGCTCTACCAGGCCACCAGCAGCCGCGCGGTACTGGAAGTGCTGGGCGGTGAAGCGCCGGCGGACTGGCCCAGCGCGCGGGTCGTGCTGGCCAACCCGCACGGTTTGCACGCCCGCCCGGCAAAGGTATTGGCGCAACTGGCCAAAGGTTTCGAGGGGGAAATCCGTGTACGCCTGGTCGACAGTGCGCAGCCAGCGGTGTCGGTCAAGAGCCTGAGCAAGCTGCTCAGCCTCGGCGCCCGACGTGGCCAGGCGCTGGAACTGGTGGCTGAGCCAGCCATCGCCGCCGATGCCTTGCCGGTGCTGCTGGCGGCCATCGAGCAAGGCCTGGGCGAAGATGTGGAGCCACTGCCACAGAGCGCAGCGACCGCTGCCGGCGCAGCGGCCGAAGTGCTGCAAGCGCCCGCAGCCGGTAGCCGCATCCATGGTGTGGGTGCGGCGCCCGGCATTGCCAGTGGCCCGGCGCATGTGTGTGTTGAGCGTGAGTTCGACTACCCCCTGCGCGGCGAGTCCTGCGCCCTGGAGCGGCAGAAGCTGCGTGAAGCCGTTGCGACTGTCAATGGCGAGCTGCAGGCCTTGGTCCAGCGCAGCGACAAGGCCATTGGCGAAATCTTCGTCACCCATCAGGAGATGCTCGCCGACCCGGCCCTGACCGATGATGTGGAGCAGCGCCTGGGCCAGGGCGAAAGCGCCGCGGCAGCCTGGATGGCAGTGATCGAGGCGGCGGCGCGCCAGCAGGAGTCGCTGCACGATGCCTTGCTCGCCGAACGCGCTGCCGACCTGCGTGACATCGGCCGCCGCGTGCTGGCGCAGTTGTGTGGCGTTCAGGCCCAGGCTGAACCCGAGCAACCCTACGTGCTGGTGATGACCGAAGTCGGCCCGTCCGATGTCGCCCGGCTGGACCCGAGCCGCGTCGCCGGTATCGTCACCGCCCAGGGTGGCGCCACCGCCCACAGCGCCATCGTCGCCCGTGCCCTGGGCATTCCGGCGGTAGTGGGCGCGGGGGCGTCGATACTGCTGTTGGACAGTGGCACGCCGTTGCTGCTCGATGGCCAGCGTGGCGTGGTCAGCGTGGCGCCGCCGGCGGATGAACTGCAACGGGCCCTGGCCGAACGCGACCTGCGCGAGCAGCGCTTGCAGGCCGCCTGGGCCAACCGCTTCGAGCCGGCGGTCACCCGTGATGGTCACGCTGTCGAGGTGTTTGCCAACATCGGCGAGAGCAACGGCATCGCCAAGGTGGTGGAGCAGGGCGCCGAAGGCGTGGGCCTGCTGCGCACCGAGCTGATTTTCATGGCCCACACCCAGGCCCCGGATGTGGCGACCCAGGAAGCCGAGTACCGCCGCGTGCTCGATGGCCTCGACGGGCGCCCGCTGGTGGTGCGCACCCTGGATGTCGGCGGTGACAAACCGCTGCCGTACTGGCCGATCGCTGCCGAAGAAAACCCGTTCCTCGGTGTGCGCGGCGTACGCCTGACCCTGCAGCGCCCGCAGGTGATGGAGGACCAGTTGCGCGCCTTGCTGCGCGCGGCCGACCAGCGCCCGCTGCGCATCATGTTCCCGATGGTCGGGCAGGTGCATGAATGGCGCGAGGCGCGTGCCATGGTCGAGCGCCTGCGCGCCGAGATCCCGGTAGCCGACCTGCAGCTGGGCATCATGGTCGAGGTGCCCTCGGCAGCGCTGCTGGCACCACAGCTGGCGCGCGAAGTGGACTTCTTCAGCATCGGCACCAACGACCTGACCCAGTACACCCTGGCCATCGACCGTGGCCACCCCAGCCTCTCGGCCCAGGCCGACGGCCTGCACCCGGCGGTGCTCAGCCTGATCGACATGACCGTGCGCGCCGCCCATGCCCATGGCAAGTGGGTGGGCGTGTGCGGCGAGCTGGCGGCCGACCCGCAGGCGGTGGCTGTGCTGCTGGGCCTGGACGTGGACGAACTCAGCGTCGCCGCGCGCAGCATTGCCGAAGTCAAGGCCCTGGTCCGCCAGGCCGATCACCAGACGGCCCGCGCCCTGGCGCGCGAGGCCCTGCAACAGGACAGCGCCGCAGCGGTTCGCGCGCTGGTGGAGCGTTACTGAATGGCCAAGATCCTCACCCTCACCCTGAACCCGGCGCTGGATATCACCATCGGCCTGGATACCCTGCGCCCGGGGCAGGTCAACCGCAGCCAGGAGCAGCACAGCCACGCCGCGGGCAAGGGGCTGAACGTTGCCCAGGTACTGGCCGACCTGGGGCACAGCGTCACTGTTGGCGGCTTCCTCGGGCGTGACAACCTGCAGCCCTTCGAGGCGCTGATCGACTGGCGCGGCTTCGTCGATTGCTTTGTCCGCGTACCGGGCGAAACCCGCAGCAACATCAAGCTGGTAGAGGCTGATGGCCGTGTCACCGACATCAACGGCCAAGGCCCGGAAGTCGACGAAGCGGCACGCAGTGCATTGCTTCGCCGCTTGGCGCAGATTGCACCGGGCCACGACGCGGTGGTGGTGGCTGGTAGCCTGCCGCGCGGGATCAGTGCCGACTGGTTCCGCCAGTTGCTCGAACAGCTCAAGGCGCAAGGCCTCAAGGTGGCCCTGGACAGCAGCGGCGAAGCCCTGCGTGCCGGCCTGCAGAGCTCACCCTGGCTGGTCAAGCCCAATACCGAAGAGCTGGGCGAAGTGCTTGGCCTGGCTGTGGATAACCCGGCGCAGCAGCGCGCTGCTGCCGAGCGCCTGCTGGCCAGTGGCGTCGAACACGTGGTGGTGTCGGCGGGCGAGCAGGGCGTCAGCTGGTTTACCCATGACCATGCCGTACATGCTTGCCCGCCCAAGGTGCAGGTCGCCAGCACCGTGGGCGCAGGTGATTCGCTGGTGGCCGGCATGGTCCACGGCCTGCTGCAGGGCGAAGCCCCGGCGCAGACCTTGACCCGTGCCACCGCGATCGCAGCACAGGCTGTTACCCAGGTTGGTTTCGGCATCCGTGACCGCGAGCAACTGGCGCGTCTGGAAGCCGCCGTGCAACTGACAGAACAACAAGAGGGTTGCCGATGAACATTGCCATTGTCACTGCCTGCCCCAACGGCCAGGTGTCGAGTGTGCTGAGCGCGCGCTTGCTATCCGCCGCTGCCCAGCGGCGGGGCTGGAGCACCAGCGTCGAAGTGCAGGATGCCGGCCACCCCGAGCGGCAACTGAGCGCCGCGCAGATAGCCGAGGCCGACTGGGTGCTGGTGGTCAGCACCGGCCCGGTGGACCTGGCGCGTTTCGTCGGCAAGCGCGTGTACCAGAGCACGCCGTCCCAGGCTTTGGCCGACCGCGAAGGCTTCCTCGATGAGGCGGCGGCCAACGCCCGGCTGCTGGCCACGGTGCCAGGCCTTGCGGCCGAAGCTGGCAGCGCAGGCGCACGCATCGTCGCCGTCACGGCTTGCCCGACTGGCGTCGCGCATACATTCATGGCCGCAGAAGCCTTGCAGCAGGCCGCGCAGCAACTGGGCTACCAGCTCACCGTCGAAACCCAGGGTTCGGTCGGTGCGCGCAACCCCTTGTCCGCCGAAGCCATCGCCGCAGCCGATGTAGTGCTGCTGGCCGCCGACATCGAAGTGCCCACCGCGCGTTTCGCCGGCAAGCGCATCTACCGTTGTGGCACCGGTATCGCCCTCAAGCAGGCCCGTGCCACCCTGGACAAGGCCTTGGCCGAAGCCAAGGTGGAAAACAGCAGCGATGCTGCAGCGGCGAGCACGCCTGCGAAGGGCGAGAAGACCGGGGTATACAAGCACCTGCTCACCGGCGTGTCGTTCATGCTACCGATGGTGGTGGCTGGCGGCCTGCTGATTGCCCTGTCGTTCGTGTTCGGTATCGAGGCCTATAAAGAATCGGGCACCTTGCCGGCGGCGTTGATGCAGATCGGCGGCGAGGCTGCGTTCAAGCTGATGGTGCCGCTGCTGGCGGGCTATATCGCCTGGTCCATCGCTGACCGCCCGGGGCTGGCGCCCGGCATGATCGGCGGCCTGCTGGCCAGCACCCTGGGCGCCGGTTTCATCGGTGGTATCGTCGCCGGCTTCCTCGCCGGCTACAGCGCCAAGGCCATTGCACGATGGGCGCGCCTGCCCAGCAGCCTGGAGGCACTCAAGCCGATCCTGATCATTCCGCTGCTGGCCAGCCTGTTCACCGGCCTGGTGATGATCTACGTGGTCGGCCAGCCGGTGGCGGCGATGCTGGAAGGGCTCACGCATTTTCTCGACAGCATGGGCACCACCAATGCCATCCTATTGGGCCTGTTGTTGGGCGGCATGATGTGTGTCGACCTGGGCGGGCCGATCAACAAGGCCGCCTATGCCTTCTCGGTGGGGCTGTTGGCCTCGTCGAGCTATGCGCCGATGGCGGCGACCATGGCCGCCGGCATGGTGCCGCCGATTGGCCTGGGTATCGCCACCTTCCTGGCCCGACGCAAGTTTGCCCAGAGCGAGCGTGAAGCGGGCAAGGCGGCCCTGGCGCTGGGGCTGTGCTTCATCTCCGAAGGGGCGATCCCGTTTGCCGCCAAGGACCCGCTGCGGGTGATCCCGGCCAGCGTGGCCGGCGGGGCATTGACCGGGGCATTGTCGATGTACTTCGGCTGCAAGCTGATGGCGCCGCATGGCGGCCTGTTCGTGCTGCTGATCCCCAATGCGATCAACCATGCGCTGCTGTACTTGTTGGCGATCGTGGCGGGCAGCCTGCTGACGGCGGTGGTGTATGCGGTGATCAAGAAGAGCGAGCGGGTGGAGTTGGCGGTAGCGCCGGTGAAGGGTTAGAGATTTCAGCGGGCCTTACTGGCCTCTTCGCGGGTGAACCCGCTCCCACAGGTACTGCACAGGCATCAGGTCCGCGCGGTCTCTGTGGGAGCGGGTTCACCCGCGAAGAGGCCTGAACAGGTCAACGCCCGTGCTTCTGCCGCAACGGCACAAGCAGATCGCCCAGCCCGTTGTGATCGATCTCGTGCATCAGCGCCAGCAACCCACCCAATTCCCCCGCCGGGAAACCCTTGCGCGCAAACCAGGCCAGGTAATCCCCCGGCAGGTCGGCAATGATTCGTCCCTGGTACTTGCCAAACGGCATGGTGCGGGTCACCAGCAGTTCGAGGGTTTCCGGCTTCATGATCGGCGCACCTGGCTGTTGAAAAGCGCCGACCATACTGCAATCTGCACGAAGGCCCAAGCGGCAATCATGCAGAACGCCGTTTTCAGGTTCTGCTCTGATATTTGTATCTATATGATTTATAAGGATTTTATCGAGATTAAAGGCTTGGCACGAACACTGCTCCGTTACAGATGACTATCACCTGCCAAGGAGTTTGTGCCATGAGCAATCCCAACAAAGATGTGATCGACGTGCTGAACGACCTGATCGAGTACAGCAAGGATGGCGAGAAAGGCTTCAAGGCCTCGGCCGATGATGTGAAGAACCCCGAACTGAAAGCGTTCTTCGTTCAACGTGCCGGTGAGTGTGCCAATGCGGCCGGCGAACTGCAGAGCGAGGTGCGTCGCCTGGGTGGCGACCCGGAAACCTCCACCAGCATCAGCGGTGACCTGCATCGGGGTTGGGTCAACCTCAAGGCGATGGTCACTGGCAAGGATGAGGAAGCGGTGCTGAACGAGGTGGAGCGGGGCGAGGACCATGCCCTCAAGGCCTACAAGGAAGCCCGCGAGAAACTGGTGAAGCTGGGCCGCACCGCCAGCGACCAGACCTACACCCTGGTGGAAAAACAGCTGCAAGGTGTACAGCGCAACCATGACCAGGTCAGGGCCCTGCGCAACGCCGCCCGCGCCCGCGCCTAGTCGGCAGGCCCCTCTACCCGGTTGCGGCCTTTGGCCTTGGCCCGGTAGAGCGCTTCGTCCGCAGCACCCAGCACCCTCGCCAGATCGTGCTGGGTGCCTGACAGGCCGATGCCGATGCTCACCGTGACCGAGTGGGCATCATCGGCAAACGGCGCCAGCGCCTCGACACTGGCGCGGATGCGCTCGGCCAGCAGCTGCGCACCGGCCAGGTCGGTTTCCGGCAGCACCACCTGAAATTCCTCCCCACCGTAACGCGCTGCCAGATCGGCCGGGCGGCGGATGCATTCCTCGATGGTCCTGGCCACTTCGCGCAAGGCATGGTCGCCACCGGCATGGCCGTGGCGCTGGTTGAACGCCTTGAAATGATCCACATCCACCATCAGCACCGCCAACGGCTTGCGGTTGCGCTGGGCACGGGCCCACTCCTGGCGCAGTACCTGGTCCAGGCGGCGGCGGTTGGCCAGACCGGTCAGGCTGTCGGTGGCAGCCAGGGTCGCCAGGCCCTGTTCCGCCTCTTGGCGGCGGCGCAGTTCGCGGCCCAGCAGCAGGGTCAGCGAGAGGATGCCGACACAGAGTACCCCGGTGGCCACGCTGACCAGGATCGCAGTGCGGCGCCAGGACTCGAACACATCTTCGGCCGAATGCACCACCAGTACGATCAGCGGAAGCTGCGCGACCCGGGCGAAGGTGTACATGCGCGGTTTGCCGTTGCGGCTGGAGCGGGCGGTGAAGCTGCCGCTCTGCTCGCTGAGAATGCGTTTGAAATTGGGCCGCTCGGCATAGTTGCTGCCGATCCGCGGGTCTTGCGTGCGGCTGGGCTGGCGAGCCAGCAGTTGGCCGTCGGTGTTGAGCAGGTTGATGCTGCTGTCATCGCCAATGTCCAGGCGCTGGAACAGCTCACTGAAGTACGACAGGCGCAGTGCACCCGCTGCCAGGCCGGTGAACTCGCCATTGGCGTCGGAGATACGCCGGCTGAAACTGATGCACCAGTCCAGGTCGCCCAGCTTGGCCTTGAATGGCGGGCCCACCAGCAGGCCGAGGTTGGGGTTGTGCAGGTGCGCCTGGAATACCCCGGTGTCGCCGAAGTTGGCCTTGCGTGGCACGCTGCTGGTGGAGTCGCCCACCACATTGCCTTGCTTGTCCAGCCACAGCACGTCACCGCGCTTGCGGTCGACGAAGGCTTCATTGAATAGCAGGCGTTGGCGCACCGGGCCGGGGATTTCCGGTAGCTCCTTGCGCCCAACTGCCCAGATCAGGCCCTGCAGCGATTGGTCGTAGAGTTCGACGTTGCGCAGGATGTCGCTTTCGATCAACTGGACGATATTGTTGGACGAGCGAATTGCCGACAGCTCGACATTGTCGCGCTCGCGCGCCAGCAGGTAGCTGACGATGGCCACGATGGCGAGCACGGCAAGGCAACTGCCCAGATTGAGGATCAGCTCGGGGTGCGACCTGTAGTGTGCGAAACGCGGTAATCGGGTGGTCATGCTCGCTACTGCGTGGGCAGGGCCATTCGCGGCGGCGACATTCTAGGGAAGCGGGGATTGTCGGACAAGATTTGTCCGACGGAATCACGGTATACCTTATTCTGGACTGACCGCGAACCTTGTGGGAGCGGGCATGCCCGCGAAGCAAGCACCGCGGTGCATGGCACCGGCGTCGCCGGTGTTCGCGGGCACGCCCGCTCCCACAGGTTGGATGTCTAGCTTGCGGGCCTGGATCAGAACACGTTCAACGGGTAATCAACGATCACCCGCAGTTCATCGTTGTCGCTGTTGCTGTCGATCGACGCATAACCCTGGCTGCCACGGTGGGTGGCGTAGCGCACCAGCACCGACAGGTCCTTCAGGTCACCCTCCTGGAACACGTACTTCACGTCCAGGTCGCGCTCCCAGTGCATGGCGTTCTTGCCATCGGCACGGTAGTAGTCGTAGTGGGTGCGGTCCTGGACGGCCTTGGTCAGGTCGGCTTCACCGCGCGAGTACGACAGCACCGTGGTCAGGCCAGGGATGCCCACACCAGCGAAGTCATAGTTGTACTGCAGCTTCCACGAGCGCTCGTTCGGTGCGTTGAAGTCCGAGTACATGCGCGAGTTGTCTAGGTAGATGCTGTCGCCCAGGTTGATGTAGTCGAACGGCGTGTTGCCATTGACCCGCTGGTAGGCGGCGGTGACGCTGTGGAACCCGGCGTTGACGGTGAAATGCACGCTATAGGTGTTGTTGTCGATCTTGCCCAGCAGGGCCTGGCCGGTGTCCTGGGTGTGATAGAAGTGCACGCCCGGGTTCAGGCTGACCAGGTCGTTGACCACGTAGGTGTAGTCGAAGTCGGCGTAGTACTGGTTCCAGATGTCCTTCAGCTCGGCCGCATACAGGTTGGCGGTGATGTTCGGGGTACCGCTCCACGACGCGCCGGCCCAGTTCAGGTGCTTGCTCTTGTCGTGCTCGCCCAGCGAACCGTAGTAGGTGTCGATGCGGCGGTGGCCGCTCTGGTTGTACGGCTTGGTGAAGCTGACCTGGCCGCCTTCGAGCAGCAGGCCGTCGATGCTGGTGTTGGTCAGGCTCACACCACGGAAGGTCTGCGGCAGCATGCGGGTTTCGCCGCCGGCGATCACCGGGTTGGTGAGGAACAGGTCACCGGCTTTCAGCTCGGTGTCGAACGCCTTGAGCTTGACTGCGGCACCGGCGGTGGAGAACGAGTGCGGGGCAGCACCCAGTTCGTCTTCGTTCTTTTGGTGGGTCGGCAGGATGCTGGTGCCAGCATGGCCGCCGCCACCGTCGAGTTTCAGGCCCAGCATGGCGTGGGCGTCCAGGCCAAAGCCGACCACACCTGGGGTGTAGCCCGACTCGAAGCGTGCAACCGCGCCCTGGCCCCACTCGCGGGTATCGCGCACGCCGGCGTTGTGGTTGTCGCGGTTGAAGTAGGCATTACGGAAATGCAGGTTGAAGGACGAGCCTTCGATGAAGCCATCAGCCTTGTCTTCATCTGCCTGCGCGGCGAAAGGGATCGTTGCAGTCAACGCAATGAACAGCGGGGTAAAACGAAACGCGGAAGGCACCGGTACTAGCTCCTTGGGTCTGGCGGTGGGGCAGTTTTTATTTTCGAATGTGCGTCTTTTTTATAGGTGGACGTTACAGCTGGGCTGATAGTTGAAGCACATAAAAAAAGCCGCTGATCGGCAGCGGCTTTAAAAGGCTAACATATCGGCACCGGTGGTGCCCATGGCGTAGCCAAGGGAAAACGGGAGCAGCGACAGCGCTTGATCAGCTGTCGGCATTGGCATCGACAGAGACCTTGGAAGCGGTCTGGTTTGCGTCTTTGGCGGCGTCGGCCTGCTGTGCGGCTACGGTTTCGCGGGCCTCTTGGTGGACTGCGGCGAACTCAGCATTACGGGTGACGAAAGCATTGGATTCTTCGGCCATGGCCAGGGGCGACAACAACAGGGAAGACAGGACGAAGACGCTGGCAATACCCATACTGTTGGACATTTGAAACTACCTTCTTGCGGTGCAAGTGCTAATGAGGACGGGGGTAAAGTTAGTCCTTCCAATGCACTTGAAACAGAGCGAAGCGCGATAAGCACTGTTGCGTAAAAGGTAACTATCGCAGGAAAAGCAATTGGACTTTCGCCGCAAACCCCCAGCCTAGAGCACTTCCACGGCCCTTTGTAGGAGCGGCCTTGTGTCGCGATGGGGCGCGAAGCGGCCCCAGGTTTTGTGCCACAGCAACAATTGCCGGGGGCTGCTACGCAGCCCTTTCGCGACACAAGGCCGCTCCTACAGAGACCGCGCAGGCCTCAGAACTGGCAATTGGATGCCGAATGTATTGAACCCAGCGGCACTACGCACGAACACCTCCCCACCATGCATCAGCGCAATCGCCTTGACGATCGCCAACCCCAACCCATGGTTACCCCCACCACTGTTGCTACGTGCCGCATCCACCCGGTAGAAGCGTTCGAACAGCAACGGCAGGTGCTCATCGTCGATCGCCGGCCCCGGGTTGCTCACGGCGATGCTGACCTGCTGCGGCCCGGCATCGATCTGCACCTTGATCACCTGGTGCGGTGCGGTGTGCTGCACGGCGTTGTTCAGCAGGTTGATCAGCGCCCGGCGCAGCTGGGCCTTTTCGATGGGCGCCCGGGCATCGCCGCTCACGCTCACGCTGACCTGCGCGTCTTCGAGAATGTAGTCCAGGTAATCGAGGGTGGTCGCCACTTCCTCGGCCAGCGAGGCCTGGGTCAGGGCAGTGGCCTTGCTGCCCTGATCGGCACTGGCCAGGAACAGCATGTCGTTGATGATGCTGCGCAAGCGCTCCAGCTCCTCAAGGTTCGATTGCAGCACTTCGAAGTAATGCTCGGCGCTGCGCCCGCGGGTCAGCGCCACCTGGGTCTGGCCGATCAGGTTGGTCAGCGGCGAGCGCAGTTCGTGGGCGACGTCGGCATTGAACGCCTCCAGCCGCGAGTAGGCCTGGCTTACCCGGTCGAGCGCCGCATTGAAGGCGCCGGCGAACTGCGCCAGCTCCGGGGCCAGGGCGTGGGTCTGCAGGCGCCCGTCCAGGCGCGGAGGGGCCAGGGCCTGGGCCTCAACGGACAATGCCAGCAGCGGGCGCAGGCCGATACGCGCCACCCAGTAGCCCAGTAGCGAGGCCAGCAGCACGCCGAGCACCGCCAGCCCGACAATCGCCACCAGCAGGCTGTGCTGCGCCTGCCAGAATGTTTCGGTGTCGATGCCGATCAGAAAGCGCAGCGGCGGCCGCTCGCCCAGGGCCGGCAGTTCGCTGACCAGCACCTTGTAAGGGTAGGGCCGGTCGGGCAGGCGCAGGTCGCGCATGCCCTGCGCGCCTTCGGCGAAGGCGCGGACCAGCTCGCTGGGGTGGCCGTATTCGTAGGCTGGGTTGCTGCTGACCACCCAGAAGCGAATGCGCTTGTCCTCTTCACTGAGCAGGTTGAGCTTGTTGTTGATCTTGACCCAGTGCTCCGGTGTGCCGAAACGGTTGAGGGTGGACTCGAGCACGCTGAAGCGTGCGTCCAGTTCGGCCTGCGGCAGCAGGTCGAGGCTGCGGTCGACCTGGCGGTACAGCGCCGAACCGATCAGCAGGAACACGCCCAGCGCCACCAGGATGAACAGCGCCGACAGCCGCAGTGCGATGGAATTACCCCGCACGGTTTTCCAGGACATAGCCCATGCCTCGGATGGTGTGCAGCAACTTGTTGTCGAAAGGCCCGTCGAGCTTGGCGCGCAGGCGCTTGATCGCCACTTCGACGACGTTGGCATCGCTGTCGAAATTGATGTCCCAGACCAGCTCGGCAATCGCCGTCTTCGACAGGATTTCACCTTGTCGGCGGGCCAGCACGCTGAGCAGCGAGAACTCCTTGGCCGTCAGCTCCAGGCGTTGGCCGGCGCGCGTGGCCTTGCGCGCCATCAGGTCGATCCACAGGTCACCCACCTGCACCTGCAGCGGTTCATGGTTGCTGCTACGGCGGGTCAGGGCTTGCAGGCGGGCGACCAGTTCGAGGAAGGAAAACGGCTTGCCCAGATAGTCGTCGGCACCCTCGCGCAGGCCATGGATACGGTCTTCGACCCGTTCACGGGCGGTCAGCATGATGACCGGTGTCTGCTTGCGCGCGCGCAGGGCGCGCAGCACGCCATACCCGTCCAGGCCAGGCAGCATCACATCCAGCACGATCACCGCGTAGTCGCCTTCCAGGGCCAGGTGCAGGCCATCGATGCCGTCCCGCGCCAGGTCGACGGTAAACCCCTGCTCGCTGAGGCCGCGATGCAGGTAGTCGGCGGTTTTTTCTTCGTCTTCGATGATCAGCACACGCATGGTCTTGTCCTAACTGGCACTGGGCGCCGCCGCACGGGCGGCCTGGCGGCGGTGGAACAGGCGCTCCAGGGCCAAGTATATGACCGGGGTGGTGAACAGCGTCAGCGCCTGGCTCACCAGCAGGCCGCCAACCACGGCGATGCCCAGTGGCTGGCGCAGTTCGGAACCGGTGCCGAAGCCGAACATCAGCGGCACCGCGCCGAGCAAGGCGGCCAGGGTGGTCATGATGATCGGCCGGAAGCGCGTCAGGCAGGCCTGGCGGATCGCCTGCTCCGGGGTCAGGCCCTGGCGGCGTTGGGCTTCGAGGGCGAAGTCGATCAGCAGGATGCCGTTTTTCTTGACGATACCGATCAGCAGCACCACACCGATCAGCCCCATGATGCTGAAGTCCTGGCCCATGGCCCACAGCAGGATCAGTGCGCCGAGGCCGGCCGAGGGCAGGGTGGAGATGATCGTCAGCGGGTGGACGAAGCTTTCGTACAGCACGCCGAGGATGATGTACACCGCCACCAGCGCTGCCAGGATCAGCCACGGCTGGCTGGACAGCGAACTCTGGAAGGCCTGGGCCGCGCCCTGGAAGTTGCCGCTGATGGAGTCGGGCATGCCCAGCTCGCGCTGGGTGCGCTCGAGGATGGTCACCGCATCGCCCAGGGCCACGCCCGGGGCCAGGTTGAACGACAGGTTGGCTGCCGGGAACAGGCCATCGTGGCTGATCGACAGCGGCCCGGTGCTGGGCGGCGCCACATGGGCCACTGCCGACAGCGGCACCATCTCGTTGGTCAGCGGCGAGCGCAGGTAGAAGTAGTTGAGGCTTTCGGCCTTGCCGCGCTGGCGGGCATCCAGTTCGAGGATCACCTTGTACTGGTTGGTCTCGGTCTGGAATTCACTGATCTGCCGCTGGCCGAAGGCGTCGTACAACGCCTGGTCGACGTCGGTGGTGGTCAGGCCGAAACGTGCCGCAGCCTGGCGGTCGATATCGATGCGGGTGACGCTGGCGCCCAGTTGCAGGTCGTTGGACAGGTCGCGGAACGCCGGGTTTTCCCGCAGGCGCTCGGTCAGGCGCTGGGTCCACAGGTTCAGCGCCATGCCGTCGTTGCTCTTGAGCACGTACTGGTACTGGGTGCGCGACGGGCCGGAGCTCAGGTTGATGTCCTGGCCGGCACGCATGTACAGGACGATGCCTGGTACCTGGGCCAGCTTGGGCCGCAGCCGGTCGATCAGTTCGCTGGCCGATACATCGCGTTCGCCACGCGGCTTGAGGGCGATCCAGAAACGGCCGTTGGCGATGGTCTGGTTGCTGCCGGTAACGCCCACCGAGTGGGAGAACGCGCGCACCGCCGGGTCGGCCTCGATGATTTTGGCCAGCGCCTGGTGCTTCTCGATCATCGACGGGTACGACACATCCGCCGCCGCCTCGCTGGTGCCGAGGATGAAGCCGGTGTCCTGCAGCGGGAAAAAGCCCTTTGGGATACCCACGTAACCGGCCACCGCCAGGGCCAGGGTCAGGCCGAACATGCCGAGGGTCAGGCGCTGGTGGGCGAGGGCGCGGTCCAGGCCCTTTTCGTACCACCTGACCAGCCGCTCGCCGAAACCGCCCTTGTGCTCTCCGGGCGGGCGGCGCATGAACAGTGCGCACAGGGTTGGCGCCAGGGTCAGCGAAACCACCACCGAAATCAGGATGGTGGCGGTGGCGGTAAGGGCGAACTCCTTGAACAGCCGGCCGACCACGCCGCCCATGAACAGCAGCGGGATGAACGCGGCGATCAGCGAGAAACTGATCGACACCACGGTGAAGCCGATTTCCCCGGCGCCCTTGAGCGCCGCCGTGCGGCTGTCGTCGCCGGCCTCCAGGTGGCGGTGAATGTTCTCCACCACGACGATGGCATCGTCGACCACGAAGCCCACCGAGATGACGATGGCCACCAGGGTCAGGTTGTTCAGGCTGAAGCCGAAGATGTACATCAGCGCGCAACTGGCGATCAGCGATACGCCGAGCACGCTGGACACCACCATGGTCGCCGACCACTGGCGCAGGAACAGTGCCATCACCCCGATCACCAGGGCCACGGCGATCATAAGGGTCAGCTCCACTTCATGCAGCGAGGCACGGATGGTCTGGGTGCGGTCCTGCAGCACCGACACTTCGACCGAGGCTGGCAGCATCTCCTGCAGCTTGGGCAGGGCAGCCAGTACCCGGTCCACGGTATCGACGATGTTGGCGCCAGGTTGGCGGAAAATCACCAGGTTCAGCCCGGGCTGGTCGCCGGACCAGGCTTTGACATAGGCGTTCTCGGCGCCATTGATCACCTTGGCCACGTCCTTCAGGTGCACCGGTGCACCGTCACGGTAGGAGACGATCAGCTGGGCGTAGTCGTCGGGGTGGAACAACTGGTCGTTGGCGGCGATGGTCGACACGCTGTGTTCGCCGTACAGCGCACCCTTGGCCAGGTTCAGGCTGGTCTGCTGGATGGCCTGGCGCAAGTCGGCCAGGGTCAGGCCGATGGCGGCCAGTTTCTCGGGTTGCGCCTGCACACGGATCGCCGGGCGCAGTTGCCCGGTGATGTTGATCAGGCCGACCCCGTCGATCTGGCTCAGCTGGCGCGCGAGCAGGGTTTCGGCGTAGTCGCTGAGGTCGTTGCCAGGCATCTGGCTGGAGCTGACCGTCAGCACCAGCACCGGGCTGTCGGCCGGGTTGACCTTGCGCCAGGTCGGCGGGTTGGGCAGGTCTTGCGGCAAGCGCGCGGTGGCGGTGTTGATGGCCGCCTGCACTTCCTGGGCGGCGGTGTCGATGTTCTTGTCGAGCGTGAACTGCAGGATCAGGTTGGTCGAGCCCAGTGCGCTGCTGCTGGTCATCTGGGTCATGCCGGGGATGGCGCTGAACTGCACTTCCAGCGGCGTGGCCACCGACGAGGCCATGGTTTCCGGGCTGGCGCCGGGCAGCTGGGCGGTGACCTGGATGGTCGGGAAGTCGGCTTCCGGCAGTGGTGCCACCGGCAGGCGCGGGAAGGCGATGGCCCCCAGCAGCACCAGGGCGAAGGTCAGCAGCAGGGTGGCGATGGGGTGGTCGATGCACCAGGCCGAAACACCGTTGCGCGTGTTCATGGCTGGCTCCGGCGGTCGGCCATTTCCGACGGCGCGGGGGCGTCGGGGGCCACCTCGACCCGCGAACCGGGCTTGAGCCGCGACTGGCCATCGAGCACCAGGCGCTCGCCCGGCTTGACCCCGGCAATGATGTTCAGCCCGCTGTCCTGGTACAGCACCTTGACCGGCACACTGGTGACCTTGTCACCGTCCAGGCGGTAGACAAAGTGCCCGTCGACGCCGCGCTGTACCACAGGCGGCGGTACCACCAGGGCGTTTTCTTCCACGGCGGTGCGCAGGCGGATGGTGACCAGCTGGCCCGGCCACAGGCGGCCGTCCTTGTTGTCGAACTCGGCTTTTACCCGCACGGTGCCGGTGGTGGCGGAGATCTGGTTGTCGATCAGTGCCAGGTGGCCTTCGCCGAGCAGGCTGCGTTCGCCGTCGGCATCCATGTAGGCCTGCACCAGTGCCGGGGTGGGCGCCTTCAGCAGGCTTTGCAGGGTCGGCAGCATTTGCTGCGGCAGGGCGAATTCGACGGCGATCGGGTCGATCTGGGTGACGCTGAACAGGCTGCGGGTATCGCTGGTGCGCACCAGGTTGCCGGGGTCGACGTTGCGAATACCCACCCGGCCGGTCACTGGCGAGCGGATCTGCGTGTACGACAGCTGCACCTCGGCATTGGCGATGGCCGCCTGGTTGCCCTTGACCGTGGCTTGCAGGCGGTTGACCAGGGCCTGCTGCTGGTCGAGGGTCTGCTTCGAAACGCCGTTGTCGGTACTCAGCAGGCGGTAGCGCTGCAGGTCGACGTTGGCTACCTGGATCTGTGCCTGGCTCTGGCCGAGTTCGGCACGGGCCTGGTCGAGGTTGGCGCGGATGGCGCGGTCGTCGAGGGTGGCCAGCAGGTCGCCTTCCTTCACCCACTGGCCTTCCTTGACCAGCACCTGGGTCAGTACCCCCTCCACTTGCGGGCGCACCTCGACGCTGTGCAGCGACAGCACCGAGCCGATGGCGCTGGCATAGCGCGGCACGTTCTGCTGGACGACACTGACCACGCGCACCGGGATGGCGGTTTGCGCACGGGCGGCAGGTGCTGGCTGGCGCTGGCCGAACCAGATACCCGCTACCGCCAGGACCAGGAGTGCCAGGGCGGCGAGGATGACAGGGCGGGACGGACGTCGCATCGGTGCGGGCACCTTGGCCAGAGGGGAGGGGAATGGTTGTCTGTATTCAAGCTTATAGCCCCCGAACCGGGTCGGCAGCGTGACCGCTGGCTGACAGCGCTGTCAGTTTTGCCTGCCGCGCCACCACGCACCTGGCATGCGAACTGCGACCCCTGTGGGAGCGGGCATGCCCGCGAAGAATACAACGCGGTGGATGGCACCGGCTGCGCCGGTGTTCGCGGGCACGCCCGCTCCCACAGGCTTTGGTTCTTGAGCAAGGCAGTTGCCCTGCAAAGGCATAGCTAGAAGCTGATGAAGGCGTAATACACCGGGGGCTCGTTGGTGGTGCGCAAACCATGTTCCTGCAAGCTCGCCACCAGCGCCGCGTCCTCCACATGCAGGGTCCACTGTGCCCGGCCAACCTCCGGTACCTGGGCCAGGGCCGCGCTGAACGCGCCCATGTCAGGTAAGTAGGCAGTAAACCCGTTGCCCTTGAGCGCACTGGTGGTCATGCCCAGCGCCTGGCACACCGCCACCTTGGCGGCGATGTCATCGCGGTCGGCCTGGCGCGAGGCCTGCACCAGCGCCTCCAGCCCGGCATCGACCAGTTGCTTGCCGTGAATCAGCTCCGGCCCCTGTTGCCAGGCCTCCGGCGGGCAATCCTTGCTGCCTGGCCGCAGCGGGATATGCGGGTTTATTTCCACCGGGTAGATGCGACAGACCAGCGGCCGCTCGTCATAGATGGTGCACAGGTCGTTATCGTCGAGGTTGCGGCAGCGCCCGGGGTTGAAGGCGGCAAAGGTCACCGATACGCGCGCCTCGCCGTCGCCGCAGGGCACGGGATGGGAACGACGCAGCACATGATCACGCTGTTCTACCGGCATGCCAGGGCCGTCCGCCACGAAGGCTTCGATCAGCACCACCACCTGGCCGCCGTTGTCCGCCCAGCGGCGCGCTTCGGCCAGGGTCAAGGGCACGTGGTGGCCGGTACAGCACTTGCCGCAGCCGGTACAGGCGAAACGCAGGCTGTCGGTCATTTGGCTTCCGGGCTCCACTCGCTGACGAAGGCGCGCTGGTGCTGGCGGTCGTACAGGCACAGCTCGGTGCCGGTGCGCTGCTGCATGTGCTTCTGGGGGTAGACGCCTTCGATCAGCAGGGCGCTCATGCCGACCTGGTCATCGAACTCGGCGGGCTTGCTGCGGGCGTGGGCATCCTTGAACTGGCTGGCGGCCAGGCAGGCCTTGAGCATCTGCTGGCGCTGCTCGTTCCAGGCCTGGCTGCTGGAGGCCTGGGCGATACCGCTGAAGAGGGCGCAACTGATCAGGATAGAGCTGAGAAACTTCATACGCGATTCCGGCAAGTTACTTGCGAGGGGCGCGAATTATGCCCGACTCGACCCCGGCGGCAAGCCGGGGAGTTTGTCTCCGAATATATCAGCGCTCGGCGAACACCACGGCGCGCGCCGCCACCACCAGACAATCGGTCAGCTCCGGCGAGGAGAACTTGGTGAGGATGGCATTGGCCCCGGCCTGGGTAGCCTTTTCGCTGCTCATGGCGCTGTCCAGCGAGGTGTGCAGCAATATGTACAGGTGCTGGAAATCGGGGGTTTCGCGCAGGGTGCGAGTGAAGGCGTAGCCGTCCATTTCGCTCATTTCGATGTCGGAGACGATCACGTTGATTTCCTGCGCGGTGCCTTGCAGTTCAAGCAGCACGTTGATGGCGTCCTTGGCGCTGCGCGCGGTGTGGCATTCGATGCCGAGGTTGCGCAGGGTGTGCACCGACTGCTGCAGGGCCACCTGGCTGTCGTCCACCACCAGGATGTTGGCGGCGGCCAGCAGGCTGGCGTCTTCCTCGCTCAAGGTGCCGTGAGGCGCCTCGGGCACCGGCGGGGCGATGGCATGGATGACTTTTTCGATGTCCAGCACCTGCACCAGGGTGTTGTCGACCCGGGTCACGCCGGTGATGAACGAGCGGCTGCCCGAGCCGTAGGGTGGTGGTTTGATGTCGGTGCTCAGGCAATGCACGATGCGGCTGACCGCCTGTACATGCAGGCCTTGGCGCGAGCGGCTGATCTCGGTGACGATCAGGCAGCCGCCGTCCGGGTCGGCCAACGGCCGTTCGCCGATGGCGCGGGACAGGTCGATGACCGACAGCGGATTACCGCGCAGGGTCGCCACGCCTTTCACGTGGGGGTGCGATTCGGGCAGCTTGGTCAGCGGCGGGCAGGGAATTATCTCGCTGACCTTGAGCAGGTTGATTGCCATCAACTTGCCGCTGCGCAGGGTGAACAGCAGCAGGGACAGCGAATCCGCGCGGGCATTTTGCGTGGCCATGGTGACCTTCGTGGGGAACAAGGGATAACCGGTTATCGGCCTGTTTTGGTCGGGCTTTAGCGGGCGTGGGGATTCTGGGGCTGCTTTGCAGCCGATCGCGACACAAGGCCGCTCCTACAGGGGATCGCGGTCCCTTGTAGGAGCGGCCTTGTGTCGCGATGGGGCGCAAAGCGCCCCCAGGATTCCTACTCAGCGCAGCCCCAGCCTACGGGCCAGGCGACTAAGGTTGGCGCGGTCCAGACCGAGTTCCCGGGCAGCCGCTGCCCAGTTTTCTTCGTGCCGCTGCAGGCAGGCCTCGATCACCTGGCGCTGGTAGTCGTCGACGGCTTCGCGCAGGCCCCCCTCGGGTAGCGGCGCCGCCGGCAAGGGCACAGCAGGGGAGGGCGGGGTGCCGGGCGTTGCCGTTGCGCGCAGGTCCAGGTCGATGGCTTCCAGGGTGAGGATGCGTGGCCTGTCGGAATGTTGGCCCAGCGCCTTGAGCGCCGAGCGGCCGATCAGGTGTTCCAGTTCACGCACGTTGCCTGGCCAGTCGTAGGCCAGCAGCGCGGCCTGGGCCTCGCTGCTCAGGCGCAGGCTGTTCAGGCCCAGGCGCGAACGGTTCTGTTCGAGGAAGTAGCCGGCCAGTAGCAGCACATCACGCCCACGTTCGCGCAACGGCGGCACATGCAGCGGGTATACGCTGAGGCGGTGGTAGAAGTCGGCGCGGAAGTTGCCAGTGCGCACTTCTGCTGCCAGGTCGCGGTTGGTGGCTGCGATCAGGCGCACATCCACCCGGTGTTCGCGATCCGAACCCAGGCGCTGCAACTGGCCGCTCTGCAGCACGCGCAACAGCTTGGCTTGCACCGTCAGTGGCAGCTCACCGACTTCGTCGAGGAACAGTGTGCCGCCATTGGCCAACTCGAACTTGCCGCGGCGCTCGCCATGGGCGCCGGTGAAGGCACCGCGCACATGGCCGAACAGTTCGCTTTCCACCAGGGTGTCTGGCAGGGCGGCACAGTTGAGGCTGACCAGCGGTTTGTCGGCGCGGTTGCTGGCCTGGTGCAGGGCCTGGGCCACCAGCTCCTTGCCGACACCGGTCTCACCGGTGATCAGTACGGTCAGGTCGCTGCCACCGACCAGGCGGATTTCCTCCACCAGGCGTTTGTGCGCAGGGCTCTGGCCAATCAGCTCTTTATCCTGGCCGCTGGCCTGGCGATAGATCTCCGCGCGGTGGTGTTCGTCTTCCGCACGCAGGGCCAGGTGCTCGATGCGCTCGGCCACGGTGACCGTGGCGGCGGCCAGGCTGGCGAAGGCCTGCAGGGCGCCCAGCTCCAGGCTCTGGAACTGCCCGGGGGTGAGGGCATCGAGGGTAACCAGGCCCCAAGGGCGCTCGTCGACCATCAACGGGCAGCCCATGCAGTCATGTACTTCCAGGTTGGCATCGGGGGCGTTGACCAGGCCGTCGTAAGGGTCGGGCAGCTCGGAGTCGCTGGCGAAGCGGGTGGGTTCCGCGCTGCTGAGCAGGATCTGGAAGCGTGGGTGCTCGCTGACCCGGAAGCGCCGGCCCAGGGTATCGGGGCTCAGGCCGTCCACTGCCAGCGGCACCAGCCACTCGCCGTCCAGGCGCAGCAGCGCGGCGGCATCGCAGGGCAGCAACCCACGCATGGCCTGCAGCAGGCGGCGATAGCGTTCCTGGTCGGGTAGGTCGCGGGAAAGGTCGCTGACCAGGGGCAGCAGGGTGGTGAGCAGGGGCTTCGTGGTCATATGGACTCCTGTGGGTCGATATGACTATACGTCGAGGTGGGTCGTTTTGACATGACCTGCGTCAAACCCCTGATTTTGCTGGAGATAAAAGTTGGCATGGTTGATGTAATAGCTCGGGCAGTCATTTGAAGCCACAGGCTCAGGAGTTGTTGCAATGCTCAATGCCGAACAACGTGCAATCATCAAGGCCACTGTCCCCCTGCTGGAAAGCGGCGGCGAAGCGCTGACCACCCACTTCTACAAGATGATGCTCAGCGAGTACCCGCAAGTGCGCCCGCTGTTCAACCAGGCCCACCAGGCCAGCGGTGACCAACCGCGCGCCCTGGCCAACGGCGTGCTGATGTATGCCCGCCACATCGACCAGCTTGAGCAGCTTGGCAGCCTGGTCGGCCAGATCATCAACAAGCACGTTGCCCTGCAGATTCTGCCGGAGCACTACCCGATCGTCGGCAGCTGCCTGCTGCGCGCCATCGAAGAAGTGCTGGGCAAGGAAATCGCCACCCCTGCCGTGATCGACGCCTGGGGCGCGGCCTATGGCCAGCTGGCCGACATCCTGATCGGTGCGGAAGAGAACCTCTATAAACAGAAGGAAGAAGCCGAAGGCGGCTGGCGCGGTACCCGCGAATTCCGCCTGGTGCGCCGTGAGCAGGAAAGCAGCGAAATCGTTTCGTTCTACTTTGCCCCTGTGGATGGCAAGCCGGTGCTCAAGGCCGAGCCTGGCCAGTACATCGGCCTGAAGCTGGACATCGACGGCGCCGAGCAGCGCCGCAACTACTCCCTGTCGGCACTGTGCGACGGCAAGGAATACCGCATCAGCGTCAAGCGCGAGGCGGGTGGCAAGGTTTCCAACTACCTGCACGATGTGCTGGCGGTGGGCGATACCCTGCAGCTGTTCCCGCCGGCTGGCGATTTCACCCTGGCAGCGAGCGACAAGCCGCTGGTGCTGATCAGCGGTGGCGTGGGTATTACCCCGACCCTGCCAATGCTGCAGGCGGCACTGCAAACCCAGCGTGAGGTGCATTTCATTCACTGCGCCCGTAACGGCGCCGTGCATGCCTTCCGCGACTGGATCGACGAGCTGGCCGAGCGTCACCCGCAGCTCAAGCGCTTCTACTGCTATGCAGAACCGCAGGGTGGTGCCGCGGCTGATGCCGTGGGCCTGCTGAGCGAGGACCTGCTGGCCGAGTGGCTGCCGCAAGAGCGAGACGTGGATGCCTACTTCCTCGGGCCCAAGGGCTTCATGGCGGCGGTCAAGCGCCAGTTGAAGGGCCTGGGTGTGCCAGAGCAGCAGAGCCGCTACGAGTTCTTCGGGCCGGCGGCTGCGCTGGAGTGATGTAGCGCCTGCACTGGCCTCTTCGCGGGCTTGCCCGCTCCCACAGGTACCCCACAGGATCTGAAGTCTGTGGCGTACCTGTGGGAGCGGGCAAGCCCGCGACGAGGCCGGTACAGGCTCACAGCGTATTCATCCCAGCCGCTGGCAAGCCAGCTCCCTTGCAGCACTGCTCCCGCCCGTGGGTAATCGAGAACGAAACGGTCGATCGCATTCGCCGCCTGGGGGCTGGCTTGCCAGCGGCTGGGCCGCACTTCACCTTCCTGCCTATATATAAAGGAGAGATGAAAGCCGCTGTGCAGCTTTCATCTTTAATCCTCCTTTAATCACGGTATCCTTCACTCCCGGGTGTCGAGGGGCTTGCCCCTGCGCGGCACCCGGGCAGCCGCTTTTTTGCCGCCCGGCGTTGAACCGACGTCGTTGCGGCCGGTCTCAGCCACACCGGATAGCCCTGCGCAGCGCTATCACGCCGCTTCCTCGGCACGCTCAAAGGCCCTGCCCAGCGTGTAGACTTGCGCCAGGCAGGCGGATCACGCTGCCACTATCCATCGAAGGAACCGGCAATGAACGAACAAACATCGCGCCTGAATCGGGAACGGCGCTTTCTGGTACTGTTGGGCCTGATCTGCCTTTCGCTGATCGGTGGCGCCCTCTACATGCAGATAGTCCTGGGCGAGGCACCATGCCCGCTGTGCATCCTGCAACGTTATGCACTGTTGTTCATCGCCGTGTTCGCCTTCATCGCCGCGGCGATGCCCGGGCGCCGCAGCCTGACCTTCTTCGAGGCACTGGTGGTACTCAGCGCCATTGGCGGAATCGTTGCGGCCGGCAACCATGTGTATATACTCGCCAACCCCATGGTCAGTTGCGGCATCGACACCCTGCAGCCGATCGTGGACGACCTGCCGCTGGCCAAGCTCTGGCCGCTGGTGTTCCAGGTCGACGGCTTCTGCAGCACGCCGTACCCGCCGATCCTCGGTCTGTCGCTGGCGCAATGGGCGCTGGTGGCGTTCGTCCTGACGGCCGTCCTGGTTCCGCTCGGGATCTACCGCAACCGACGCCAGGCTTAGACAAAAGTCCCGAACGGCATGGGGTCTTTTACGCCGCATGAGAAGAGGGAAAATTCGCTCACCGCTTGATCCAGATCAACCCAGAGGCCTTGCAGAATGCGGCTTTGGGGCCTATCAAGCGGGGTGCGACAAACTGTCGCGAAGTTGAATTATTGAGCAGTATTGTTGCAGATTCTGTAAAGGACTGTTGCTCAATAAGTCATAGTCAAGGGTTGGCGACCTATCTACAATCGCCCCCAATTTCCGTTCGGCACTGCTTGCAAGTCGCAGGATTGAAGGAAGCCCCAGCGCTCCTTTTTGCTGACTTCGTCAAGTTTCGCCCAACGGCGATACCGGGCGGACCCCCCTCCGCGTTTTCCCGCACCAAATGGACTTGGTCTGAAGTACAGGCCTGTTGCCTACGAAACCATAAGCACCGCTAACCCGCTTGACGCCAAGGTCCTGCAGTCGGACCCCGGGCAGGAGCGAGTACGGGCGCGAAATGCCGCACTTGGCAGGACGAAGTGTTGGCTACCAAAACACAAATTGCATTGAAGCAAGCTGATCTAGAGGTCGTGAGATGAGTAAAAAGCGTTACCCCAGACTGTTTGGCATATTGCCCTTTTTAGGCATGCTTTTACTCAGTGGGTGCAACTGGACCCTGCTCGACCCGAAAGGTCAGGTCGGCATTGAGCAAAAGAACCTGATCCTGATCGCTACCGGCCTGATGCTGCTGGTGGTGATTCCTGTCATTATCATGACCGTGGTTTTCGCCTGGAAGTACCGTGCTTCCAACAAGGCTGCCACCTACACCCCTGACTGGTCGCACTCGACCAAGATCGAAGCCGCGGTGTGGATCATCCCGATCCTGATCATCATCGCCCTGGGCTACTTCACCTACCACTCCACCCACAAGCTGGACCCGTACCGTCCGCTGGATTCCGATGTGAAGCCGGTGCAGATCGACGTGGTCGCGCTGGACTGGAAGTGGCTGTTCATCTACCCGGAGCAGGGCATTGCCACGGTCAACAAGATCGTCTTCCCGGCTAACACTCCGGTCAACTTCCGCGTCACTTCCGACGCCGTGATGAACTCGTTCTTCATCCCGGGCCTGGGCGGCCAGATCTACGCCATGGCCGGCATGACCACCAAGCTGCACCTGATCGCCAACGAAAACGGCGAGTTCGACGGTATCAGCGCCAACTACAGCGGTGCTGGCTTCACCGGCATGAAATTCAAGGCTACTGCCACCTCTCAGGAAGACTTCGACAAGTGGGTCGCCGAGGTCAAGCAGTCGCCGAAGAAGCTGGACAAGGCCGAATACGACGCCTTGGCCAAACCAAGCGAAAACAACCCAGTCGCGCTGTATAGCGAGGCTTCGCCAGACCAGTTCCAGCTGATCGTCGACAAGTACGAAGGCATGAACCGCGGTCGTCCGAGCCACGAAGAAGCAGGCAGCAAAGATCTGGCCACTACCAAGGGTGTGGAATCGAGTATGCAACCAGCTGCCGGTGCAGAGGAGTAAGAGATGTTCGGTAAACTAAGCCTGGAGGCGATACCCTATCACGAGCCGATAGTCATGGTGACGCTTGCCATGATCGCGCTCGGCGGTATCGCTGTCGTCGGTGCTATCACCTACTTCCGCAAGTGGACCTACTTGTGGAGCGAGTGGTTGACGACTGTCGACCACAAGAAAATCGGGGTGATGTACATCATCGTCGCGATGGTCATGCTGCTGCGCGGCTTTGCCGACGCCATCATGATGCGTACCCAGCTGGCTGCCGCTACCGGTGGCTCCGAAGGCTACCTGCCGCCTGAACACTATGACCAGATCTTCACCGCTCACGGTGTGATCATGATCATCTTCATGGCGATGCCGTTCTTCACCGGCCTGATGAACCTGGCGGTTCCTCTGCAGATCGGTGCACGTGACGTTGCCTTCCCGTTCCTGAACTCCCTGAGCTTCTACCTGCTGCTGGCAGGCGTGCTGCTGGTCAACATCTCGCTGGGCGTTGGTGAGTTCGCCAAGACCGGCTGGGTTGCCTATCCGCCGCTCGCGGGCATTCAGTACAGCCCTGGGGTGGGTGTCGACTACTACATCTGGGCGCTACAGCTCTCAGGCTTGGGTACGACGCTTACCGGCGTGAACTTCCTCGTCACCGTGATGAAGATGCGCGCACCTGGCATGAAGCTGATGGACATGCCGATCTTCACCTGGACCTGCACCTGGGCCAACGTGCTGATCGTGGCTTCCTTCCCGATCCTGACCGCTGCACTCGCTCTGCTGACTGTTGACCGTTATCTGGACTTCCACATCTTCACCAACGAGCTTGGTGGGAACCCGATGATGTACGTCAACCTGTTCTGGGCGTGGGGTCACCCTGAGGTCTACATCCTGATCCTGCCGGCCTTCGGTGTGTTCTCGGAAGTTACCTCCACCTTCTCCGGCAAGCGTCTGTTCGGCCACCACTCGATGATCTACGCATCGGGCGCCATCGCCGTGCTGGGCTTCGCTGTATGGCTGCACCACTTCTTCACCATGGGTGCCGGCGCCAGCGTCAACACCTTCTTCGGCCTGGCGACGATGCTGATCTCCATTCCGACCGGTGTGAAGCTGTTCAACTGGCTGTTCACCATCTACCAGGGCCGTCTGCGCTTCACCGCGCCGATCATGTGGACCCTGGGCTTCATGATCACCTTCTCCATCGGTGGCATGACTGGCGTTCTGCTGGCTGTTCCAGGTGCTGACTTCGTGCTGCACAACAGCCTGTTCGTAATTGCTCACTTCCACAACGTGATCATCGGTGGTGCGGTATTCGGCTACATCGCCGGCTTCGCCTACTGGTTCCCGAAAGCCTTCGGTTTCACCCTGAACGAGAAGTGGGGCAAGGCTGCCTTCTGGTTCTGGATCTCGGGCTTCTACGTAGCGTTCATGCCGCTGTACGCCCTGGGCTTCATGGGCATGACCCGTCGTCTGAACCACTCCGACAACCCACTGTGGGAACCCTACCTGTACGTAGCTGTTGTCGGCGCCGTGCTGATCCTGTTCGGTATCGCCTGCCAGCTGATCCAGCTGTACGTATCGGTTCGCGACCGCAACCAGAACCTGGACGTGACCGGCGACCCATGGGGCGGCCGTACCCTGGAATGGTCGACTTCGTCGCCACCTCCGTTCTACAACTTCGCCCACATGCCTGAGAAGGTTGGCCTGGACGCCTGGCACGAAGCCAAGGAAGCCGGTGTCGCCTACAAGCCTGCGGCCAAGTACGAAGCGATCCACATGCCGAGCAACACCGCCACCGGTTTGTTCATGGGCCTGTTCCTGACCGTCTTCGGCTTCGCCTTCATCTGGCACATCTGGTGGCTGGTTGGCGCGAGCCTGGTTGCAACCATCGCTGTCTTCGTTCGCCACGCTGCGCGTGACGACCAGGGCTACATGGTTCCGGCCGAAGAAGTGGCGCGCATCGAAGGCGAGCGCATGAAAGCGCTGGCCAAAGCAGGTGCTCTGCCTGCCGGCGCACGTGTCGAATCGTTTGAGCGGGTGTAATCAATGTCCAGTCAAGTAATGCACGGTGCTGCTCATGGTCACGACCATGGGCATGACGACCACCACCACGACTCGGGCCAGATGACCGTACTCGGTTTCTGGCTGTACCTGATGACCGACTGCATCCTGTTTGCGTCGCTCTTCGCCACCTACGCGGTGCTGTCCGGCAGTTTTGCCGGCGGCCCGTCGGGTCATGACATCTTCCAGCTCGATTTCGTAGCTGTTGAAACGCTGTTCCTGCTGCTGTCCTCGATCACCTTCGGCTTCGCCATGCTGAAGATGTTCGATGGCAAGAAAGCTGGCGTACTGGGCTGGTTGGCTGTGACCTTCCTGTTCGGTGCAGGCTTCATCGCGATGGAAATCTACGAATTCCATCACCTGATCGCTGAGGGCTTCGGCCCGCAGCGCAGTGGCTTCCTGTCGGGCTTCTTCGCCCTGGTAGGTACCCACGGTCTGCACGTGACCGCCGGCCTGATCTGGATGGCAATCATGATGTACCAGATCAACAAGCACGGCATCACGCCGACCGCCAAGACCCGCATGAGCTGCCTGAGCCTGTTCTGGCACTTCCTGGACGTGGTCTGGATCTGCGTATTCACCGTCGTCTACCTGCTGGGAGTTCTGTAATGGCTAACGCACACGACACTCATCACGAAGGTAACCACGGCAGCGTCAAGTCGTACATGATCGGCTTCATCCTGTCGATCATCCTGACTGCGATCCCGTTCGGCCTGGCCATGTCGCCAAGCCTGCCGAAGAACCTGACCGTTCTGATCATTGTTGCCATGGCCGTGATCCAGGTAGTAGTGCACCTCGTGTACTTCCTGCACATGGACCGCTCGAAAGAGCAACGTAGCAACGTGTCGACGTTCCTGTTCACCGCTCTGGTGATCGCTCTGCTTGTCGGCCTGTCGCTGTGGATCATGTTCAGCATCCACTTCGAAATGTTGGCCAAGTGAGGTAAGACTGCATGTCCGTTAAGCACTTTATCCAAATCACCAAACCGGGGATCATTTTCGGTAACGTGCTTTCCGTGGCAGGCGGTTTCTTCCTTGCCTCGAAGGGCCATGTGGATTTCGCCCTGTTCCTGGCGGTGGTGATCGGTACTTCGCTGGTGGTTGCGTCCGGATGCGTGTTCAACAACTGCATCGACCGTGACATCGACCACAAGATGGAGCGCACCAAGAACCGCGTCATGGTCCAGGGCGGCATGTCGCTGCCCCTCGCGCTGATCTACGCCACCCTGCTCGGGGTGGCGGGTTTCAGTCTGCTGTATGTCCAGGCCAACCCGCTGTCGGCGTTCTGTGCGCTGATCGGCTTCATCGTCTACGTCGGTTTCTACAGCCTGTGGCTGAAGCGTAAATCGGTGCACGGCACCTTGGTCGGCAGCCTGTCTGGTGCCATGCCTCCGGTGATCGGCTATTGCGCCGTGAGCAACAGCTTCGACCTGGCTGCGGTTACCCTGCTGGTGATGTTCAGCCTGTGGCAGATGCCGCACAGCTTCGCCATCGCGATCTTCCGCTTCAAGGATTACAGCGCTGCCAACATTCCGGTCCTGCCGGTGGCACGTGGCATCCTCGCGGCGAAGAAGCAGATCGTGCTGTACGTGCTGGCCTTCGTGCTCGCAACCTTGATGCTTACCCTCGGCGGTTACGCCGGCCTCGGCTACCTGGCCGTGGCAGCAGCCATGGGCCTGTACTGGCTGTACATGGCCTGGGGTGGCTACAAGGCCGAGGACGACAGCAAGTGGGCCCGCAAGGTGTTCGGCTTCTCCATCCTCACCGTCACTGCCCTGAGCGTGATGATGGGTGTGGACAGCCAGACCGCTGCGGACGTGCTGATGACATACGCACGCTGATACTGCTGCCTGTTTCACGAAAACCCCGGCCACTGTGCCGGGGTTTTTTTATGGGCGTTTTTCTGTGCCGGCCTCGTTCGCGGGCTCGCCCGCTCCCACAGGTACGGCGCAGGTCTCGGGGCAGGTGAGTAATCCTGTGGGAGCGGGCAAGCCCGCGAAGAGGCCGGCACAGCAGAATATAAATTTCTTATTTTAAAAAAATACATCTGAAAAGATCTATGGAAACAGGAAATTATCCTTTACAGGTATTATGTTTCGGCACTATCTTCTGATCCAGGCCGCCACATCGGCCAGCGTCGCTCGGACGGTTCCGGGCGCTTACGTATTCAGAGGAAGCCATGGCCAACCCAGGTTCGCCGCGCCGCTTTGCGCGCATCGATCGTCTCCCCCCTTACGTCTTCAACATCACTGCCGAGCTCAAGATGGCCGCCCGCCGCCGTGGCGAGGACATCATCGACCTGAGCATGGGCAACCCCGATGGCGCCACCCCGCCCCACATCGTCGAGAAGCTGGTGCAGGTCGCCCAGCGTGAAGACACCCACGGCTACTCCACCTCCCGCGGCATCCCGCGCCTGCGTCGGGCCATCTCCAACTGGTACAAGGAACGCTACGAGGTCGACATCGACCCGGAAAGCGAAGCCATCGTCACCATCGGCTCGAAGGAAGGCCTGGCACACCTGATGCTGGCCACCCTCGACCAGGGCGACACGGTGCTGGTGCCCAACCCCAGCTACCCGATCCATATCTACGGGGCGGTAATTGCCGGTGCCCAGGTGCGTTCGGTACCGCTGGTACCGGGGGTGGACTTCTTCAACGAACTCGAGCGGGCCATCCGCGAGTCGATCCCCAAGCCGAAGATGATGATCCTCGGCTTCCCGTCCAACCCCACCGCCCAGTGCGTGGAACTGGACTTCTTCGAGCGCGTGGTGGCTTTGGCCAAGCAGTACAACGTGTTGGTGGTGCATGACCTGGCATACGCCGACATCGTCTACGACGGCTGGAAAGCCCCGTCGATCATGCAGGTGCCGGGGGCCAAGGACATCGCGGTGGAGTTCTTCACCCTGTCCAAGAGCTACAACATGGCCGGCTGGCGGATCGGTTTCATGGTCGGCAACCCCGAGTTGGTCAGTGCCCTGGCGCGGATCAAGAGCTACCACGACTACGGCACCTTCACCCCGCTGCAGGTGGCTGCCATTGCAGCACTGGAAGGCGACCAGCAGTGCGTGCGCGACATCGCCGAGCAATACCGCCAGCGCCGCAACCTGCTGGTCAAAGGGCTGCACGAGCTGGGCTGGATGGTCGAGAACCCCAAGGCCTCGATGTACGTGTGGGCGAAGATCCCGCCGGAGTATGCGCACCTGGGCTCGCTGGAGTTCTCCAAGAAGCTGCTGGCCGAGGCCAAGGTATGCGTGTCGCCGGGGATCGGCTTTGGTGATTATGGTGATGACCATGTGCGCTTTGCCCTGATCGAGAACCAGGACCGTATTCGCCAGGCGATTCGCGGGATTCGGCAGATGTTCCGGGCTGATGGGGTGGCCCGCAAATAAGCTGTTGGGGCCGCTTTGCGGCCCTTTCGCGACACAAGGCCGCTCCTACAGGGACCGCGCAGTTTTCGAATCCTGCGCGGTCCCTGTAGGAGCGGCCTTGTGTCGCGATGGGCTGCAAAGCAGCCCCGACTGACTCAAAGGCGAGTTTTCCACCTGCATCCCACCGATTGATCTACCTATTTTTCTGCACTCATTTCTCACCACAGAGACCCACGAATGAGTGTTTTCACCGCCTACTTCTGCGGCACCGGCTCCCACCGCTTCGACGACGCCAACCCCAACTTCTGGAATGGCGAGCTGGTCTCGACCCTGGCCGGCAATGACCAGGGCCGCGAATTTGCCCACTGGATCGCCGTTGACGGCCCCGGCAGCGGCAACCTCCAGGACGACAACCTGTTCGTCGAGCCCGGCGGCTACTTCAACTGGACCGGCCAGTTGTTCGGCCGCGGCTGGGAAGAGAACGTCAACCATGTGCTGCAGGTGATCAAGGGTGAAAGCAGCTGGCAGCGCACCAAGCTGAGCGAAGAGGAGTACCAGCGCCTGAAGGACGCCGGCGTACCCATTCCGGATGTGTCTTCCACTGCCTCCTGGTTCTGGCGTACCTACGACTATGGTGAGCGCCATCCAACACCGCAGGAGTTGCAGGAGCGCATCATCAGCTTGTTCCGCAAGCCGCGCTTGCCGACCCAGGTGAACCTGGTGGGCTGGAGCAGGGGAGGCATCAGCTGCCACATGCTGGCTAACGCCATGGCGCAGGACCCTGTATTGCGGGACATACCCGTCAATATCTTCGCCATCGACCCGGTGCCGGGCATCGGCAACCTGCAAAGCCGGCGGGTAACCCTGGCGGGCAATGTCCGCGAGTACGTGGGTTTCTATTCGCGGGACGAACGATCCAAAGGTTTCGCCTGTGTGATCCCCTCGGTCGAACCGGATACGCGGATGTGCATCTACCCCATGCCAGGCCGGCATGCCACGCTGGTGGGCAACGCCTCCGTCGACGGTGCGGGTGACGGCAAGGTACTGGCGGAGCCAGGGTTGATCGTTCGCCATTTTGCCGAGGTCTGCCTGACCCGCTGGGGTGTGGGGCTGGACAAGCGCCTGTGCCTGAGCGACAACCAGTTGATGCAATACCACAGGGTCATGGCTGCTGCCGAAGGGCAGTACAAGGCCATGCGCAGCGAGTCGTATACCGTACTGACCGAGGGCGAAAAGGACGACCGGCTGGTGCATTGCGGCGAGGCTCGCACACACTTCAGCAAGGTGTGTGGTGATGGCTATGACCCGACCGAAGGCCTTGGCTTGCAGCGCTGGGATGTCACTTCCTACAAGGCATTACGCTAACTTGAACGGGCGGCCGGCGAAGGCGCTGGTCGTCCATTCTCAATTGCCAGATCAGCGGCAAATATTTTTGCATTCCCCCTCTATCCAGCCGCCCCGGCTTGGATTGAAAATGGCGCCGCGGGCCAGCCCCGATAACAACAACCTTCCCTTCGTGCCATCATGTCCGAATACAACCCTTGCCTTGACTGCGGCGCCTGCTGCGGGTACTTCCGTGTGTCCTTTTTCTGGGGCGAATGCCAGTCTGCCGGGGGCCTTGTACCGGACGACCTGGTGGTACAGATCAACCCCACCCGTGTTGCCATGATCGGCACCGATGCCAAACCCTGCCGCTGCATCAGCCTGCAGGGCGAGATCGGCCAGGAGGTGGCGTGCACCATCTACGCCAACCGTTCCAGCCCCTGCCGCGAGTTCGAGGCGTCGTGGGAGGGTGGGGTGCATAACCCCAGCTGCGACGATGCGCGGGCGGCGTATGGCCTGCCACCGCTGACACCGCCCGGGGCCAACGAGCCGCATTGGCCGGATGATGGGGCTGAGGTGGCCTGATTCATCCTGGTTGCCTTTGTCGGCCTCTTCGCGGGCTTGCCCGCTCCCACATCTATGGTCCTCCCAGTTTCTGCAATACTGAATCTGGATGCGTAGTTGGCTTGCCGCAATCTATTCGGCGTCGAAGGGTTAAGGTTCGCGCCTTGATGAAAGTCGCGCCTGACGATCCTGATTAGGTAAATCGGCTTTAGAGCCGCGTGGGAGCCCAGGTTTTTCGTCAGGTCGGTTGGCCGTTTACGTCATCTGTTATCCAGCATCGCAAAAACCGTTGGGTGGTGCTTGGTAGCGCAGGGTCAAGCGTTCTGTGCGCTTGGCCCTGCTTCATAAATGCCATGGCTGTGTGCGATTGCCCAAGCTATCCGTGCTAGCCGGTTCGCCAAGGCGCACACAACCACATTCGGGTGATGGCGAGTCAGCAACACTCTCACCCAATCAGCCAATCGCCCAGATTGCTTATCCAGGTGGTTGATGAAGGTATGGCTGCACTGCACCAGTAGCCGTCGCTGATTGCGATCACCGCGTTTGCTGATACCCAGCAAGCGCGGTTTCCCGCCGGTGGTCAGCTGCTTGGGCACCAGGCCTATCGAGGCCGAATAGTCACGTCCTCGTTTGAACTGCTTACCGTCACCTAATTCTGCAGCCAGGGCGCTGGAGGTGATCGGTCCAATACACGGTATGGTCATCAAACGGGTTGCCAGATCATCTCCAGCGACCTGGCTCTCCAGCTCTTTGGTGAGTACCTTGACCTGTTCGTCAAGGTAGTTGAAGTGCGCATGAAACTGTTGGAAAAGGCGAATTACCGAGCCAGGAGCATGAAGTTTTTCCAACGTTTCCGGTAACTCTCTGACCGACTTGAAGGTTGGCGCCAGGCTAACGCCCCACTCAAGCAGGAAAGCATGGATTCGATTGACCGTCGCTGTGCGGTCCCGAATGAAAGCTTCACGGGTCATGTTGAGCATGCTCAGCGCTTGCTGGGCTTCGCTTTTGATTGCAACAAATCGCATTGCCGAACGACTGGCTGCTTCACCAATGGCCTCGGCGTCGGTGTAGTCGTTTTTGTTACTTTTGACATAAGGTCGTACATGCTGCGCGGCAATCAATTTGGGTTGATGACCACAGCTGGCTGCGAATCGAGCCATGAAATGAGCGCCTCCACAGGCCTCCATGGCCAAGGTGCAGGGTGGTAGTTGAGCGATGTAGGAAAAAACCTTGCTGCGAGAAATTTTGCTACGGAACAGGTACTGGCCACGGCTATCCTGGCCGTGGAAATGGAAACAATTTTTGCCTAGATCCAAGCTGGTAAGAGCAAGATTCTGAGTATTCATAACGGCGATCTCCAGTTAGATCCCCCAGTGAAAGCTTAGGCTTTCACTGGGGAGTCCTGGGAGGACCATTTCATTAGGTACTGCACAGGACTCAAACACTGTGCGGTCCCTGTGGGAGCGGGCGTGCCCGCGAAGAGGCCATCAGCTGTAAGAAGATTCTGAACCTGAAACCAAATGCTTCAGGTGGCCGGGCATTGGGAATTATCCTACGAGCTCAGTCGGTTGCCGTCTGATAGGCAGGGAAATTCCACAGCGTTAACTTCACCGTTCGCCCAGAAGGCGAGCGAGTGTGAGAACTCGTCGTTGGTAGTCCTCTTGTCAGCTTATGGCAGCTGTGCGCGTGCAGGCTTCGGCCTGACCGTGGTGACTCCAACACGGGCTTCTCACCTCGCGCACGGCTGCCGCCCAAATCTGTGAGAAGGATCGAGGTGGCTGCCTTCAGCACACATTTGGAGTTCATCATGAGCAATCACCTCAAATCCCGCACCACCGCAGGCGTGGAGAAGTTCCTCGAGCTGTACCGGGTAGAACCGAACGTCCCGCTCGATCTGGCATTCGATGAATTATCGGTCCTGATCGGCTGCATCAAGCACCTGAACGAAGAGGCCGAGATGGAGGGCGACAAGATCGCTGGCAGCGCGGCGCGGATTCTCAGTGCCATGGCCAAGGCGCTGATCAATGACATGGAAGTGGGGTTGAACCGGGGCGATTGAGTATTGGCCGGATGTGTATGTCGGGCTGGCCAGTAGCGGCTGACAGGTGCATGCCGAAATGTTTGCGGTGGTTTTGAGATCGAGCGCCGCCCGCGCGGCGCTTCGCGGGACAAGCCCGCTCCCACATTTGTGGACTGCCCCCAAGAAGTTGGACACCAATCCAACCCTTGGGGGATCTATGGGTAAATACACAGAGCAGTTCAAGCTCACGGCTATCACCGCTTACCTAGAGGGCAGCCGGGGCTTTCGCAAGGTGGCACAACACTTTGGCATCGATTTCAGCCTGCTTCGGCGCTGGGTTGCTGGCTACCAAGTCGATGCCAGCCTCAGCCCTCGCTCGCATGGTCGCCGCTACACCGAGGAATTCAAGCGGCGGGTGCTCAAGTACATGCTTGAGCATCGCCTGTCCCTGCGCCAAACAGCGGCGCACTTTGACCTTGGACAGTCCTCACAGATAGGCATTTGGCTGCGGCAGCACTACAGTGGCAGTCCTGTAGCCACTCTCGCCAAACAAAGAAAATCAGCCGTGCCGAAGAAAATTAAGCCCATCAAGCCGACAGACACCAATGACGCAGAGAAATCTCGTGAGCAGTTGTTGAGCGAGCTCGAGTATCTGCGCATGGAGAATGATGTCCTAAAGGAGTTAAAGGCTCTGCGAGAGGAGAAGGAGCGAACACGGACGAAAAAGCCCTGATCGTCTGCAAATTCAGACATAAATATCCGCTGCCTGACCTCTTGCAGATGGTGGGGTTGCCACGCAGTACCTTTTATTACCAGGTCAAGTGCCAGCAAAAGCCGGACAGGCACGCCTCGCTCAAGGAGTTGGTGCAGCGTGTCTATCACGAGGAGAAAGGGCTGTATGGCTACCGCCGCATTGCCCTTGCCATCAGGAATCAGGGGACCTTGGTCAACAAGAAGGTCATTGAACGGTTGATGGCTGAGCTTGGTTTGCAGTCCGTTGTACGCCCGAAGAAGTATCGATCCTATCGCGGCATTGTCGGCAAGGTGGCCATGAATTTGCTTGAGCGTAATTTCGTCGCGCAACGCCCCAACCAGAAGTGGGTGACCGATGTCACTGAGTTCAAAGTGGCCCAACAAAAGCTCTACCTGTCGCCCGTGATGGACTTGTACAACGGTGAGATCATCGCCTATGAAACAGCTTGCCGGCCTACCTATGGCTTGGTCGGGAACATGCTGGAAAAGGCGCTCGATGGGTTGGGTGAAAAGCCCAAGCTAGTGATCCACTCAGACCAGGGATGGCATTACCAGCAGCCCCAATACCGCCATAAGCTCGCAGCGCGCGGTGTGAAGCAGAGCATGTCTCGCAAGGGCAATTGTCTGGATAATGCAGCGATGGAAAGCTTCTTCGGCACACTGAAGTCAGAGTTCTTCTACCTGAAGCGCTTTGAAAGCGTCGAACAGCTGAAGGCGGGCCTGGAAGAGTACATCCATTACTACAACCATGACCGCATCAGGCTGAAACTCAATGGCCTGAGCCCTGTCAGCTACAGGACTCAGGCCACTGGCTAAAACTGTCCAACTTTTCGGGGGCAGTCCATTTGTTGCAACGTGCCGAACCTGTCAGGCCATGGTTGCCAGCTCTTGGTGGGGTGACTGGATTTCTGAGTTGGCATTGCTGCCGCATCACCTGTCTCAAGCCCTGCACCCAGGCTGACAACGCCTCTTTCACAGGCATGGCCACGTTGCAACAAATGTGGGAGCGGGCTTGTCCCGCGAAGCGCCGCGCGGGCGGCGCTCGATTTCCGCACCACCACCAAACCCAAGGCAGGCACCTCTCAAATACAACCCCAAACCCAAGGCAGGCCCCCTCAAACACACCCCAAAACCCAAGACATGCCCCACCCACCCCACATGAAGTTAAACTGTCATCTCCTCAGCAATGGACAGGAGATCCGGCGTGACCCCACCCCGCAGTTTCCCCAGTGACCTCTGCCTCGACAGCCCGCGTCTGCAATTGCGCCCCATGCGCCATGCCGATGCCGCGCAATGGCTGGCGATCATGGCCGACCCCGAGGTCATGCGCTATTGGCACCATGCACCTTGGCAAAACCTGGCCGAAGCCGAAAGCGCCCTGGCCGCCGACCGCGAAGCCTATACCAATGGCGACCAGCTCAAGCTTGGCATGTACCGCCGTGACAACGGCGAACTGATCGGCATGGTCCAGCTGTTCAACATCGACGATGTATCCCGCCGTGGTGAAATCGGCTACTGCCTCGCCAGCGCGGTGCAGGGCAGGGGCTACATGGACGAAGCACTGACCTGCTTCATCGACTACCTTGCCCACACCCTGCACATGCGCCGCCTGGAAGGCGAGATAGACCCGCGCAACCAAGGTTCGGCACGCACGCTGGAGCGCCAGGGCTTCGTGCTGGAAGGCACATTGCGTGCGCGTTGGTGCGTTGCCGGCGAGTTGTCCGATTCGGGTATTTATGGCCTTCTGCTAGAGCCCCCGGTTGCATAGGAAGTAGATCTCTTGCCAGCTTTTTACCTGAGCGCCAGCCTGCTGCTGTACCTGCTCGCACTGTTCTTCGATGGCGCGCTGATGAGTGGCGACCGCCACATGCCGGCCCTGCAGATGCTGTTGTATGGGCCCTGGGGCATGCCCTTCGGTCTGTACCAGTGGTTTGCCAACCCGCTGCTGGCCCTGGCGGTCCTTGCTCATCGACGCTTTCGCCGGCTGGCATTGCTGGTCGGGCTGGTGGCTGTGTATCTGGCGGCCAGCAGCTTTGGAATTGACCGCCTGCCGGACAATCAGAGCTATGAATTTCATGACCTGACCGGTTTTGGTGCCGGTTTCTACCTGTGGCTGGCGGCGATGGTGGTGTTTTGCGTGGGCCAGGCCTGGCATTGCTGGAGGGCACGTAGCGCCGACGACATGCCGGGCTGGAGCTGGCTGGATGTGGTGTTGATCGCGGCGCTTGGCGTGGCGTTGTATGCGGCAACGCAGATGCCGTCGCTGCGCTTCGAACCGGGCAAGGTACTGATGCCGCCGGAACAGCCACAGACGCTGTGATACCCACAAGCAGGGTTTATGAGCAAGTATTTGGCTTGCCTACCGCGATGGCAATTGCGGGTTCCATGTGAGGCCAGTGGCGGGACCATGGCGCAGCTGGAAGGTGGGACCTGTGTGATGGACATGACCCGCGACCGGGTGGCGGAGCTGGAGCGGGTGCTCAGCCCTGGGCAGTGAGGTCATGTCAGGAATGACTGGCCCCCTTGTAGGAGCGGCCTTGTGTCGCGAAAGGGCCGCAACGCGGCCCCAGGATATCTGCATCACAGCAGAACTGCTGGGGCTGCTGCGCAGCCCTTTCGCGACACAAGGCCGCTCCTACAGGTATTGCACTGCTCTTGGGAGCAGCTTTAGCTGCGCGGTTCGCGCAGCGCCCGGGCCTTGAGGTACTCGCGCACTTCCACCGCATCCCCGGCAAACTCGATACGCTCTGCCTTCGCTGCACGCTGGTAGGCATACATCGGGTCGTAATACTCGCTCAGCAAGCTTTCGATGAAGACCCGGTGCAACTCCACCGAACCACTGCGCTGCTGCTCGTCCAGCGCCTGGCGCAGGATTTCCGACAGCCGCTGATGGCGCTCGCCGCCGAGGCGCTTGTGAATCCTGCCCATGCTCTGCAGAAGCGTTTCGGCAAACAGTCGAAGGCCATCCTCTTCACCATGCAGGCTGACGAACTCGGCGCTCAGGTCGATCACGTAGTCGCGCAGGATACGCTCCACGCGGTTGGCCAAACTGTCTTCCAGCCACACCAGCGGGTATTGCTGCATGCCCTGGTACAACTCCAGCGGTACGGTGCAGCTGCCCACGATTCGGCCTTCGTCTTCCAGCACGAACTGCTCGATACCCCGGGCGCGTTTTTTCAACACGTCTATGGCCAGTCTGTTCTCGAAGTCGATCTGCGCTGGCTGTGCAGTGGCGCGCTTGCCAAAGCTGGAACCGCGATGGTTGGCGTAGCCCTCCAGGTCCAGCTCGTTGTCCAGCAGGTGCAGCACGTCGGTCTTGCCGGTGCCGGTCAGGCCGCCCACGAGCACGAAATCACATTGCGCGACCGCCTGTTGGGTAGTCTCCAGCAGGAAGTGGCGCATGGCCTTGTAGCCGCCCTCGACGAGGGGGTAGTGGATGCCCTTCTCATCGCGCAGCACTTTCTGCACAAGATGCGAGCGCAGGCCGCCACGGAAGCAGTACAGGTAGCCTTCCGGGTGATCCTCGGCGAACTTTGCCCAGGCCTCCAGACGTGCCTGCTTGATCTCGCCGCTGACCAGCTTGTGGCCCAGAACGATGGCTTCAGCCTGGCCCTTCTGCTTGTAGCAGGTGCCGACCTTTTGCCGCTCCTGGTCATTCATCAGCGGCAGGTTTACGGCACCGGGGAAGGCGCCCTTGGCAAATTCGACAGGTGCACGCATGTCCATCATCGGCACGTCGTCGAGGAACAACTGGCGGAAGTCGGTGCAGTCGGGGCGCATCAGATCACCTCGACCGCGTGGCTCTGTCGCTCGACCAGCTTGCCGATCGGCGCCAGCTGCAGGCCCAGTTCGGCGGCCACCGCCAGGAACTCGGCTTCACCTTCCGGGGTAACCGCCACCAGGAGGCCACCGCTGGTCTGCGGGTCGCACAGCAGGTGCTTCTGTTCGTCGCTCAGGGCGCCGATCTTGTGGCCGTAGCTGTCAAAGTTGCGCAGGGTACCGCCGGGGATGCAGCCCTCGGCCAGGTAGTGGTCGACGCTGGGCAGGCGCGGGACGGCGGCATAGTCCAGATGTGCGGTAAGGCCACTGCCTTCGGCCAGTTCCACCAGGTGGCCGAGCAGGCCGAAACCGGTGACGTCGGTCATGGCCTTGACCCCGTCAAGCTTGCCGAAGCGGCTGCCGGGGGTATTGAGGGTGCACATCCAGTCGCGCGCCAGGCCCTGATCCTGGGTGCGCAGCTTGGCCTTTTTCTCGGCGGTGGTGAGGATGCCGATACCCAGCGGCTTGGTGAGGTACAGGTGGCAGCCTGCGCTGGCGGTGTCGTTGCGCTTGAGGTGACGCTTGCTGACCACGCCGGTGACGGCCAGGCCGAAGATCGGCTCGGGCGCGTCGATGGAGTGGCCACCGGCCAGCGGGATGCCGGCTTCGGCGCACACCGCTCGGCCACCGCGGATCACTTCGCGGGCCACTTCCGGCGGCAGCACGTTGACTGGCCAGCCGAGGATGGCAATGGCCATCAGCGGGTCGCCGCCCATGGCGTAGATGTCGCTGATGGCGTTGGTGGCGGCGATGCGGCCGAAGTCATACGGGTCATCGACGATCGGCATGAAGAAGTCGGTGGTCGAGACCACGCCGCGCTCGTCATCCAGCGCGTACACGGCAGCGTCGTCGCGCGAGGCGTTGCCCACCCACAGTTTCGGGTCCAGGGCCTGGGCGCCGCTTTCAGCGAGGATCACATCCAGCACCTTGGGGGATATCTTGCAGCCACAGCCGGCACCATGGCTGTACTGGGTCAGGCGAATCGGCTCGCTCATGTGCACCTCAGGAGGTCAATTTGATGCGCGATTGTAGCAAAGCTGGCCTTTGCGCCTGCGCCTCTTATAATTCCATCGTCGGCGCATAGGCCGGCCTTTCCCCGCTATTGAACCGGAGAACACCCATGCTCAAACGCCCTCTGGCGCTCGCCGCCGGCCTCGTGCTGTCTTGCTGTGCCGTTGTCGCCCAGGCTGCCGACACCCTGCGGGTCAGCGCCATCCCTGACGAAGCACCGACCGAACTGCAGCGCAAGTTCAAGCCTTTGGGCGAGTACCTGGCCAAGCAGCTGGGCATGGAGGTGAAGTTCGTGCCGGTGGCTGATTACCCGGCGGTAGTCGAATCGTTGGCTTCCAACCGCCTGGACCTGGCCTGGCTGGGGGGCTTCACTTTCGTGCAGGTGCACCTGAAGGACCCTGCCGCCACGCCGCTGGTGCAGCGTGAACAGGATGCGCAGTTCACTTCCAAGTTCATCACCGCCAACCCTGATGTGAAGAGCCTGGCCGACCTCAAGGGCAAGTCGTTTGCCTTCGGTTCCATCTCGTCTACCTCGGGCAGCCTGATGCCGCGTTACTTCATGCTCAAGCAGGACAACATCAAGCCTGAAGACTACTTCGGCCGCGTCGCCTACTCCGGCGCCCACGATGCCACCGTGGCCTGGGTGCAGGCCGGCAAGGTCGATGGCGGCGTGCTCAACGCCAGCGTGTGGCAGAAGCTGGTGGATGCCGGCAAGGTCGATACCGCCAAGGTGAAGGTGTTCGCCACCACCCCGACCTACTTCGACTACAACTGGACCGTGCGCGGCAACATGGACCCGGCGCTGAAAGAGAAGATCAAGAAGGCCTTCCTCGGCCTCGACCCGGCCAACCCGGAGCACAAGGCGATCCTCGACCTGCAGGCCGCCAGCCGCTTCATCGAGACCAAACCTGAGAACTACGTGGGCACCGAACAGGCAGCACGCGAGGCCGGCCTGCTCAAGTGACATCGACAGTGGCTTCCAACGTGGCTATTCATCTGCACGGGGCCGGGCTGCGCCATGGCCAGGTGCGTGCGCTTGATGCCGTGAGCCTGAGCATCGGCCAGGGCGAGCGCGTCGCCATCATCGGGCCTTCGGGCGCGGGCAAGTCCAGCTTGCTGCACCTGATGGCGACCGCCGTCCAGCCCAGCAGCGGGCGCCTGGAGCTGCTCGGCGAACAGCCCTGGGCGCTGTCCGCCAGAGCCCGCCAGCGCCTGCGTGCGCGGGTAGGCCTGGTGCACCAGGCACCGCCCTTGCCACCGCGCCAGCGGGTGGTGACGGCGGTGCTGGCCGGCCGCCTGGGGCAGTGGAGTGTGCTGCGCGGCCTGCTCAACCTGCTGTACCCCAGTGATGTGCCGGGGGCGCGCCAAGCCCTGGCCGAGCTGGGCCTGGCCGACAAACTGTTCGTGCAGTGCGGGCAATTGTCCGGTGGCCAGTTGCAGCGGGTGGGTATTGCCCGGGCGCTGTACCAGCGGCCGCAGGTGTTGCTGACTGACGAGCCGGTGTCGGCCATGGACCCGGTGCTGGCCGACCACAGCCTGGCCTTGCTCAACCGCCACGCCCAGGCCAATGGCGTGACCCTGGTGGCGAGCCTGCATGCCGTGGACCTGGCGCTGGCGCACTTCCCGCGGGTGATTGGTATCCGCGAAGGGCAGGTGGCGTTCGACTGCCCGGCGCAAGCGGTGACCGAGCAGTTGCTGGATGCGCTGTACGCCAACGAACAACTGGCTTCACCGCCAAGCCAGGGGCCGACCCTGACCGTGCAGATTCCGCGATGCTGAAGCTTGATGCCCGCGACCCGGCGCTGCTGCCGCGGTTGCTGCTGACCCTGCTGGCGGTGGCGGTGCTATGGCCTGGCATCCGGTTGAGCGAACTGAACCCCGGGGTGCTGCTGCAGGCAGAGAACCGCCAGCAGATCGCCAGTTTCACCAGTGCCTTCTGGCCACCGGCACACGATGCCGACTTCCTTTCGCTGCTGTATGAAGCCACCCTGCAGACCCTGGCCGTGGCCACGGCCGGCATCGCGTTGGCGTTGCTGCTGGCGGTCCCTGCCGGGTTGCTGGCCAGCCGTGCCCTGTCGCTGCGCGCAGCCTCCCGTGGCGGTCGCGCCGGGTTATGGTCGCGGTTGCTGCGCCTGCCGGTGCGCTGGTTGCTGATTTTCCTGCGCAGTGTGCCGGAAATCGTCTGGGCGTTGCTGTTCGTGCGGGCCGTGGGGCTGGGACCGACGGCGGGCGTACTGGCCATTGCCATCACCTACAGTGGCATGCTCGGCAAGGTCTATGCCGAGATCTTCGAGTCGGTCGACCAGCGCCCGGCCCATGCCTTGCTGCAGGCGGGTAGTGGCCGCCTGGCTGCGTTTTTCTACGGCATCCTGCCCAGTGCGGTGTCCGAAGTGGTGTCCTACACCGTGTACCGCTGGGAGTGCGCCGTACGCGCCTCGGTGGTGATGGGCTTTGTCGGTGCTGGCGGGCTGGGGCAGCAGATCGACCTGTCGATGCGCATGTTCGCGGGTGCGGAAGTGGCGAGCATGCTGCTGACGTTCCTGGTCCTCGTCATGCTGGCCGACCTGCTCAGCCGCTTCCTGCGCTGGAGGCTGGCATGAACCGGGTGATCAACTTGCTGGTGCTAGGCGCCATCGTTGCTGCTGTGATGGCCTCGTTCGCCTACCTGGAGCTGGACTTGCAGGCGCTGGTCGGCAACGGCGGGCTGGGGCAGATGGGCGAATATGCCGGGCGTTTCCTGCACCCGGACCTGTCTGCCGGGCACCTGCGCGCGGTTGCGCACGGGGCGCTGGAAACCCTGGCCATGTCGGGCTTGGGCACCTTGTTGGCCATGCTGCTGGGCATGCTGTTGGCGCTGCCGGCTGCTGGCCGGTTCGGTTGGCCGTTGCAGGCCTGCGCACGGCTGCTGCTGAATGCCCTGCGGGCCATCCCGGAACTGGTGTGGGCCGCGCTGACGGTGCTGGCAGCCGGGCTTGGGCCGAATGCCGGTACCCTGGCCTTGGCGCTGCATACCGCTGGCGTGCTGGGGCGGTTGTTTGCCGAAGCGCTGGAGAACGCACCGCTGGAGCCGGCGGCGGCCATCCGCTTGCAGGGCGGCAGCCAGGTAGCGGCATTCTGCTTTGGCACCTTGCCCAATCTGTGGCCGCAGTTGCTGGCTTATAGCCTGTATCGGTGGGAGAACAATATCCGCATGGCCAGCGTGCTGGGGTTTGTCGGTGCGGGTGGGTTGGGGCAGATGCTGTACACCACTTTGAGCCTGTTCCAGGAGGCCCAGGCCAGCACGGTGATCATGGGAATGCTGGTGCTGGTGTTACTGGTGGATGCGTTGAGTGATGTGTTGCGCCAGCGCTATGTGCGGGCCTGATGGATAGCTGGGGCCGCGTTGCGGCCCATCGCGACACAAGGCCGCTCCTACAGGCAAAGTGCCGCCTTTGATGCTTGCGCGGTCCCTTGTAGGAGAGGCCTTGTGTCGCGATGGGCTGCAACGCAGCTCCAAAATCCCTCAGGCGCCCACAACTCCGGCACACTGCGCCTCCCGCTGCATCGACTCCAGGTTCCGCTCGATCGTCTCGCAAATGCTGTCCATCTGGATCTGGTGTTCACTGAACCTGAACGGGCTCTGCAAGTCCGTCCCGATCCGCTCGATGGCCAGCAGCATGAAGCCCACCACCGTCGAAGCCAGCGGCGTGAACCAGCCCAGCGATTCCACCAGCCCCACCGGTACGATCAGGCAGAACAGGGTGATGAACAGCCGCGGAAAGTACACGTAAGGGTAGGGCAGCGGCGTATTGGCGATCCGTTCCATGCCACCTTGGGCATTGGACAGGTCCACCAGCGTCGACTCCAGCCTTGCCAGGCGAATGCTGTCCAGCCGCCCGGCCTGGTATTCCCGCGCCAGCAACGCAGCAGAACCGCTCAGGATGTCGTTGGCGAAATTGTTCGAACGGTTGCGCCGCTCGAATTCCGCAGGCGGGATGAACGCCATCAGTTCATCCGGGCAGCGCTCACCCTTCAAGTGTGCCGCCAGGCAGTTCACATAGGCGATATGCCGGCGCAGCAAGGTAGCCTTTATCGGGTTCAGGCCATCATCCGGGTCGTCGATCAGGGTCAGCGCCTGCCGCGCGAAGCTGCGTGAACTGTTCACCAACGCCCCCCACAATGTGCGCGCCTCCCACCAGCGGTTGTAGGCGCTGCTGTTGCGAAAGCTCACCAGCACCACCAGCGCCGAGCCCAGCAAGGTCAACGGGATCAGTGGCAGGGTGAACTTGCTGTTGAAGAACAGCATGAAATCGATGGTGACCAGCACATCCCAGATCAGCAGCCAGAACAGCGACCAGCCGATGTAGCCGACGGTCTTCACGACCAGGCGGTACTTGCGGGTGATGATGTCTTTCACGCGGGGTACCTCGAAACGCGGGTGATGCAGGATCGGACGTCGAGGGATGGGCATGGTTCGGTGTGGTTCGTCAGGGGTTGTTACCAGACGTGTTCACAGAAAGCCCGAGCGTGCGGCGCTAACCCAGTAGCGACGTCTGGCAGTGACGCTTGCAGGTCACTGCCGCCGTGATCCAATACGGAGGTGGACGCCGAGCAGAAACTATTGCACCGGATCACTCACCGGCTTGGCAAAGATGGCCTTGAGTTCGCTGGTCATCGGGAACTCCAGGTTCAGGCCTTTAGGCGGTATCGGCTGTTCGAACCAGCGCTGGTAGATCCCGTTGATTTCCCCTGATTTGTACAGTTCGCCCAGCGATGCATTCACCAGCGCGAGGAACTGCGGGTCATCCTTGCGCACCATGCAGCTGTAGATTTCCCGCGACTGCTCTTCCCCGACCACCACCCAGTTGTGCGGGTCGCGGGCCTTGGCGCGTTCGCCGTAAAGCAGCGCATCGTCCATGTAGAACGCCGCCGCCCGACCGGACTGCAACATCTGGAAGGCCTCACCGTGGTCCTTGGCGCTGATCACGTACATGTCCATCTTGTTATCGACGTTGTAGCTTTTCAGATAGCGTTCGTTGGTGGTGCCGGCGGTGGTCACCACATTCTTGCCGCGCAGGTCGGCGAAACTCTTGATCCCGCTGTCTTTGGCCGTCAGCAACTGGCCTTTGACATAGATGAACCCATAGGAAAACGCCACCTGTTTCTGGCGCTCTGCGGTGACGCCGGTCGAGCCGCACTCCAGATCAACGGTACCGTTCTGCACCAGCGGAATGCGGGTTTGCGATGTCACCAGGTTGTATTTCACCTTGAGCTGGGGCAATGCCAGCTTCTGCTGTACCCGCTCGACGATCTTGTTCGCCAGGTCTACCGAGTAGCCCATGGGTTGCCCCGAATGGTCGCCCACATAAGAGAACGGTACCGAAGCATCGCGATAGCCCAAGGTAATGCTGTTGGCTCTGGCAATCTTGCTCAGGGTAGGCCCCAGCGCTGCTTCGTCAGCATGGGCCTGGGTGCCTAGCAACAGGCCAAGGGTGCAGCCGATCAACGTGATTTTTCGCATTGTTATTCTCCGTTGTAGGTGAGGGGATCAGAGACATGCTGCAGTACGGTTATTTCCACCAGCCGCACGGGCGGTGAAACCCTGCAGGTCGATGGAGGGGCGGCGCTGGCCGATCAGTTCACTCAGCAGACGTGCGCTGGCGCAGGCCAGGGTAAAGCCCAGCGCACCATGGCCAAGGTTCAGCCACAGGTTGCGATACGCCGTTGCGCCCAGCAGCGGCACGCCGCTAGGCGTGGCCGGACGCATGCCGGCCCATTCGATGGCGTAGTCATAATTACCGGCATTGGCGAAGGTCTCGCGGGCCTGGCGCTTGAGCAAGGCTAGGCGCTTGGGGTCCAGCGACGGATCGAAACCGACAATGTCGACCATCGCCGCCACGCGCAACTGTTCACCGATCCGGGCGTAGACGATCTTGCGGTCGTAATCGGTGATGCTCAGGTCCGGCGCCCGGTGCTGGGCGCCAATCGGTACTGTCAGGCTATAACCCTTCAGCGGATACAGCGGCAGGTCGATGCCCGGCAGTGCCAGCAACGCACTGCGATGGCCGGCCGCAACGACCAAGTGCTCCACCGGCAGCACTTCGTTGTCCAGTTCAATCGCATTCACCACGCCATGCGCATGGCGAATTCCGGACACCGCCTGGCCCAGGCGGAACTTGCAGCGTCCCGACGCCTGCAGGCGCGCCGCCAGTTGCTGGCAAAAGCTGTGGCAATCGCCGACTTCTTCATCCGGGGTATAGATGGCGCCGACAAAGGGCGCCTCCGCCAGCGCTGGGTCCAGACGGGCACAGTCGGTTTGCGACAGCACCTGTTGTTGCTGGGGTGCGGCAAGGTTCTTGCGCGCATGCTCGAAGCTGCTGGCCTTGCGGAAGGTGACCAGCTTGCCGTTGCGTCGCCAGTTGAAACCACCCAGGCCGTCCTCCTCACGCCAGGCTTGCAAGGTCGACTGGCTCAGCAGTGCCAGGCGCAGCAGATGGCCGGCGTTGGCGCGGTTGACCGAGGAGCGGCAAGCCCCCAGGAATGCTGCCATCCAGCGCCACTGCGCACGATCGAAGCGCGGGCGCAATCGCAGCGGCGATTCACCGCGCAGCATCCAGCCAAGTGCCTGCAATGGCACACCGGCGTCGGCCAGGGGCGCCACGTAGCGATAGGACAGCTGGCCGCCGTTGGCGAAGCTGGTTTCACTGCCCAACGAATCGCGAGCCTCGATCAGCGTCACGTCAAAGCCGTCGCGTACCAGTGCGTAAGCGGTTGACAGGCCAATGACGCCACCGCCGATGATGCATACATGCTGAGCCATGTCAGTCCTTGTTCTTTGTTGGAACGAGGCTGAGGTTAGGGCCAGGTGACAGGTGGCGAAAAATGAATAAAGATCGCTGAGCCATAAACAAAGGTTATGGACTTGCCATGCGCCTTCGCCATATCGAGATTTTCCAGGCCATCCGCCAAACCGGCTCGGTCAGCGGTGCCGCACAGTTGCTGCACGTTTCCCAACCTGCCGTGACCAAGGTGCTGCAGCACGCCGAGCAGCAACTGGGCTTCCCGTTGTTCCTGCGGGTGCGCGGCAAGCTGCAGCCCACGCCCGAAGCGCTGGAACTGGAGCGTGAGGTCGACAAGGTTACGGAGAGCCTGCAAGGGGTGCGACGCCTGGCGCAAAGCCTGCGTCGCGCGCCAGGCCACAGCCTGCGGATCGGAGCGACCCCGGCACTGGCCCTGTCACTGCTGCCGCCGGCCATTCATGAGTGGACCCAGCGGTATCCGGACATCGCCTGCGAGCTGTCCAGCGCCCACAGTCGCGAACTGGTGCAGAACCTGTTGATGCGGGAGATCGATGTCGCCCTGACCTTGCAACAGCCAGATCACCCTGCGCTCAAGGCTCAGGCGCTGGCCAGCGGGGTTTTGGTGGCATTGGCACCGGCAGGTTATTGGTCGCTGGAAGATGAAGGCAAGCCGCTGCCGTTGGCGGCACTGGCCGGTGCGCCCATGATCGGGCTGTCCAGCGCCGACCCGCTGTCGGTGCGCCTCGAAAGCTACCTCAAGGCGGTGGAGCCGCCGCCGCGGGTGAGCATCGCGGTGCAAACCTATTCCCTGGCCAGGGCGATGGTCGAATCCGGTGCTGGGCTGGCGGTGATCGATCCCTTCACCGCACTTGGCGCGGCGCCTGGGGCGACCGCGATCAGGCCGCTGGCCCCGGCGCTGCCGATTACCTTGTATGCGGTGACCCGCACTGCCGAACCGTCACCGCATACATTGAGCGAGCTGCTGACGATTTTCAGCAGCCGTGCCCAAGGGCAGCTGGATCGCTGGCGCTGACCGGACGGGCAAAAAAACGACCATAAGGTCGGTTTTTCTGAAATATGTTCAGCGACATATAACGCCGAACCACCGTTTCTCTTGGTATCTCGACTCTGACACCTTGCACTCTGAACCTCCACTGTTCAAACCTAGCATGGGTAGAGGAATCCTGGTCCGCCTCGTTGCGTCTCGTCAAGGAAAACCAAAATCAAAACGAGTGCCTAGGATCGCTTACCCCCTCTCGGCGGCCCGCTTTTCATCTCAATAAAGTGCAAAGGGGGAGAGAGCCATTGAACACAGCCCCTGAATATGAATCTCCAGAAAATTCACATCAGGAATGTCAAGTCGCCTCCATCGCGATGCAGCAGTTCCTTTTCCACGACCACCTGCAACGGGGCCAGGTCGGGCGTGTTGGTGAGGGCCTGCTGGACGAGCTGGTCAAACAAGTTCATTGGCTATTTCCCAATCAATCAGGTCCAGGCTGCGCTTGGCGCGTTTCATGTCTGCGAGGGCAAGGGTAGGCTTGGCGCGCCACAGCCGGCAGCGCTCGTCATAGTCAACCTGGCCCTGAAGGTCGGTGGCCTTGCGCCTGGTGTGGATGAACTCAAGTGTGCCGAATGTTCCGCAACGTATGGTCTGAGTGCGTCCGGATGACATGAGGGTTAGCCAATTCAGGGGGACCTGCGAGATCACGCCGGCGTCGCTGAGGGCGGACTCCAGGCTGATGTAGTTCAGGTTGTTCGCTCGCAGGCGTGCGGCAGCGTGGTACAGGACCAGCCCTTGGTTGGGTTTGGCCGGGGTGTAGAGGTAAAGGCCACGGCAGAGTCGGATCAAGGTGCTGTCGTTGGCGGCACGGCTCAGTACGGTGCGGTAGGCACTGTCGGAGAGGTCTGGTAGCAGGGCCCGCATATCGGCGGGGGTGAACAGGTAGCGTTGCGCAGTAGCTAGCTGCTGCAGACCCCTATGGAGGCGACGTAAGGGTTGGAGATCGCGCATGGTGGTAGTTCTACAAAAAGTCACGGTTATTGAAATAAAGTGTAGAACCATAAATTGTTCGATGCACAGAAAGTTGCACATTGTGAAACTTTCTGTTGAGTCTTTAGTGATCTGCGCTCTAGTGATGGGGGTTACAGGATCGCCTGTCAAAGCCGGTCCTTGAAATGGCAACGACAGGCCGAGACTAGGATGCGATCCAGAGCACCGCAATGGCTTGGAAGGGGTAGGGAGTATGTTTGGGAAATGGACTACGGGGAGGAGGGGAAATCTTAAAGATTTGCTGCGGAATTGAGGTGATTGTCAGGACCTTGGGGGCGCTGGCGGGCCCTTCGCGACACAAGGCCGCTTCTACAGGGAGTGCCGCTGCTTGAGGAAATCGCAGGCACAAAAAAACCGACCATAAGGTCGGTTTTTTCCGGATCTTGGTGCCCCGAGGGAGACTCGAACTCCCACTCCTTTCGAAAACGGATTTTGAATCCGCCGCGTCTACCAATTCCGCCATCAGGGCATGTGGCGCGCAGTATAGAGAGCCACCGCTGGTCGGTCAATCGGCTTTCATGGTCAATTTTCACACATTGGGCTAAACTTCCCGGCCCTGCCGAACCGAACATCATCATGCGCGTCGCCGATTTTTCCTTCGAACTCCCCGATTCCCTGATCGCCCGCCACCCGCTGGCCGAGCGCCATGGCAGCCGTCTGCTGGTCCTCGATGGACCGAGCGGCGCGCTGGCGCACCGGCAATTCCCCGATCTGCTCGAGTACCTGCGCCCCGGCGACCTGATGGTGTTCAACAACACCCGGGTCATCCCGGCGCGGTTGTTCGGCCAGAAAGCTTCCGGCGGCAAGCTGGAAGTGCTGGTCGAGCGCGTACTCGACAGCCATCGGGTGCTGGCCCATGTGCGCGCCAGCAAGGCGCCCAAGGTAGGCGCGGTCATCCTCATCGATGGCGGCGGCGAGGCCGAAATGGTCGCGCGCCATGACACGCTGTTCGAGCTGCGCTTCACCGAAGAGGTGCTGCCGCTGCTCGACCGCGTCGGCCACATGCCGCTGCCGCCCTACATCGACCGCCCGGACGAGGGTGCTGACCGTGAGCGCTACCAGACTGTGTACGCCGAACGAGCCGGTGCAGTCGCCGCACCGACCGCAGGCTTGCACTTCGATGAGGCGTTGCTGGAGAAGATTGCCGCCAAGGGTGTAGAGCGTGCCTTCGTCACCTTGCACGTGGGCGCGGGCACCTTCCAGCCGGTGCGGGTCGACAAGATCGAAGACCACCACATGCATAAAGAGTGGCTTGAAGTGAGCCAGGAGGTGGTCGATGCCATCGAGGCTTGCCGCGCCCGTGGTGGCCGGGTAATCGCAGTCGGCACCACCAGCGTGCGTTCGCTGGAGAGCGCCGCGCGCGATGGCGTGCTCAAGGCCTTCAGCGGCGACACCGACATCTTCATCTACCCGGGCCGGCCGTTCCATGTGGTCGACGCGCTGGTCACCAATTTCCACCTGCCGGAGTCCACGCTGCTGATGCTGGTCTCGGCCTTCGCCGGCTACCCCGAGACCATGGCCGCCTACGCGGCGGCGGTCGAGCAGGGGTACCGCTTCTTCAGTTACGGTGATGCCATGTTCATCACCCGCAATCCGGCGCCACGCGGGCCCGAGGATCAAGCATGAGTCGCACCTGTCGAATGTCCTTCGAACTGCTGGCCACCGACGGCAAGGCCCGTCGTGGCCGCATCACCTTCCCACGCGGCACCGTGGAAACCCCGGCGTTCATGCCGGTGGGCACCTATGGCACGGTCAAGGGCATGCTGCCGCGCGACATCGAGGCCATCGGCGCCGAGATGATCCTGGGCAACACCTTCCACCTGTGGCTGCGCCCGGGCACCGAGGTGATCAAGAAGCACAACGGCCTGCACGACTTCATGCAGTGGAAAGGCCCGATCCTCACCGACTCCGGTGGCTTCCAGGTGTTCAGCCTGGGCGCCATGCGCAAGATCAAGGAAGAGGGCGTGACCTTCGCCTCGCCGGTCGATGGCGCCAAGGTGTTCATGGGCCCGGAAGAGTCGATGCAGGTGCAGCGTGACCTAGGCTCGGACGTGGTGATGATCTTCGACGAGTGCACCCCGTACCCGGCCGAGCACGATGTGGCGCGCGCGTCCATGGAGCTGTCGCTGCGCTGGGCCCAGCGCTCGAAGAACGCCCACGCCGACAACACCGCAGCGCTGTTCGGTATCGTCCAGGGTGGCATGTACCAGGACCTGCGCATGCGCTCGCTGGAAGGCCTGGAAAACATCGGCTTCGACGGCCTGGCCATCGGTGGCCTGTCGGTGGGCGAGCCCAAGCACGAAATGATCAAGGTGCTGGATTACCTGCCGGGCCAGATGCCTGCTGACAAACCTCGTTACCTTATGGGGGTAGGCAAACCGGAAGATCTCGTTGAGGGTGTGCGCCGCGGCGTCGACATGTTCGACTGCGTGATGCCGACGCGTAACGCGCGCAACGGTCATCTGTTCGTCGATACAGGGGTGATCAAGATCCGCAATGCGTTCCATCGCCACGATGATTCGCCGCTGGATCCGACCTGTGACTGCTACACCTGCACCAACTTCTCCCGCGCCTATCTCCATCACCTGGACAAGTGCGGCGAAATGCTGAGCAGCATGCTGAATACCATCCACAACTTGCGCCATTACCAGCGCTTGATGGCCGGTTTACGCGAGGCTATTCAACAGGGTAAATTGGCCGCCTTTGTCGACGCCTTCTACGCCAAGCGCGGGCTTCCTGTGCCGCCTTTGGACTGACTGTCCGCATCCATTATTAGAAAATTACATTAGGAGTGCCCAATGAGCTTCTTGATCCCCGCCGCATACGCGGACGCCGCAGCACCCGCCGCCGGCCCAGCCGGTACCGGCTTCGAGTGGATTTTCCTGGTCGGTTTCCTGGTCATCTTCTACCTGATGATCTGGCGCCCGCAGGCCAAGCGTGCAAAAGAGCAGAAGAACCTGCTGAGCAACTTGCAGAAGGGTGACGAAGTTGTCACCAATGGCGGCATCGCCGGCAAGATCGTCAAGGTTTCCGATGATTTCGTGGTACTGGAAGTTTCCGACAACGTCGAGCTGAAGTTCCAGAAGGGTGCCATCGCGGCCACCCTGCCAAAAGGTACGCTCAAGGCTATCTGAGTTACCGGTTTTTCTTTCCAGTCGGGGCGCGCAACGCGCCCCGCGTCTTGAACGGGCGGCGTGATGCTGAACAAATACCCTCTGTGGAAATATGCACTGATCGTGCTGGTACTGGTGGTCGGTTTCATTTATTCCGCTCCCAACCTCTACCCGGATGATCCGGCGGTACAGATCAGTGGTGCCAGCTCGGCGCTGCAGGTGAACCAGGCCGACCTCGACCGCGTCAGCAAGGCGCTGGGCGATGCCAAGATCGCCGTCAAGGGCGCTAGCCTGGGTGAGAAGGGCAGCGGGCTGATCCGCCTGACCAATCAGGAAGACCAGCTGCCAGCCAAGGATGTAGTGCGCAAGGCACTGGGCGATGATTACGTCGTGGCCCTGAACCTGGCCCAGACTACCCCGCAATGGCTGCGCAACCTGGGCGCAAGCCCGATGAAGCTGGGCCTGGACCTGTCCGGTGGTGTGCACTTCCTGCTGGAAGTGGACATGGACAAGGCCATGAACGCCCGCATGAAAGTCTACGAAGGCGAGGTCAAGACCTTGCTGCGCAAAGAGCGCGTCCGCTACCGCAGCCTGCCTCAGCAGGATGGCGGCATCATGCTGGGCTTCGCTGACGATGCCACCCGCGAACAGGCTCGTGCCCTGATCCGCAAGAATTTCAATGACTTCGACCTGACCACCACCGAGCGCAACGAGCTCGCCGTGCTGCGTCTGGCGCTGACCCAGGCGAAAGTCGCCGAAATCCGCGAATACTCGATCAAGCAGAACCTCACCACCGTCCGCAACCGGGTCAACGAGCTGGGTGTGGCCGAGCCGCTGGTACAGCGCCAGGGCGCCAACCGCATCGTGGTCGAGCTGCCAGGCGTGCAGGACACTGCCGAAGCCAAGCGTATCCTGGGTAAAACCGCCAACCTGGAGTTCCGCTTCGGTGCCGAGCCGGGCGCTTCCAAGGCCACTACCGAGGTGTTCGAGTTCCGTGAGGGCGGCCGTTCCGCCGCGGTCGAGCGCGGCCTGATCATCACCGGTGACCAGGTAACCGACGCCCAGGCCAGCTTCGACGAACAAGGTCGCCCGCAGGTGAACATCCGCCTGGATGGTCACGGTGGCGAGCTGATGACCCGCGCTACCCGCAGCAACGTCGGCCGCAGCATGGCGGTGATCTTCATCGAGCAGAAGCCGGTCACCCGCTACGTCAAGCAGACCGTCGACGGCGTCGAGAAGGACGTTGCCGTACAGAGCTTCCAGGAAGAGAAGAAGATCATCAGCCTGGCGACCATCCAGTCGCCGCTGGGCAGCCAGTTCCGCATCACCGGCCTGAACGGCCAGGGCGAATCGTCCGAACTGGCCCTGCTGCTGCGTGCCGGTGGCCTGGCTGCGCCGATGTACTTCGCTGAAGAACGTACCATCGGCCCAAGCCTGGGTGCCGACAACATCACCAAGGGTATCGATGCATCGCTGTGGGGCATGCTGTTCGTCTCGCTGTTCATCATCGCCATCTATCGCGCCTTCGGTGTGATCGCCACCATCGCCCTGGCGGGCAACATGGTCCTGCTGCTGGCGCTGATGTCGCTGCTGGGCGCGACCCTGACCCTGCCGGGTATTGCCGGTATCGTGTTGACCATGGGTATGGCGGTGGACGCCAACGTGCTGATCTTCTCGCGTATCCGCGAAGAGCTGAACGCCGGCATGTCGGTGCAGCGCGCCATTCATGAAGGCTTCAACCGCGCCTACACCGCGATCATCGACGCCAACCTGACCAGCCTGCTGGTCGGCGGCATCCTGTTCGCCATGGGTACCGGCCCGGTCAAGGGCTTTGCGGTGACCATGTCCCTCGGGATTTTCACCTCGATGTTCACCGCCGTCATGGTGACCCGTGCAATGGTCAACCTGACCTGCGGCGGGCGTGACATCAAGAAGCTGTGGGTTTGAGGGAGCTGCGATGAAAACCATCAACTTCATGGGCGTGCGCAATGTCGCGTTCGCCATTACCGTGCTCCTCACCGTGCTGGCGCTGTTCAGCTGGTGGCAGAAGGGCCTGAACTTCGGCCTGGACTTCACCGGCGGTACGCTGATCGAGCTGACCTACGAGCGCCCGGCCGACCTCAAGGCGGTGCGTGCCGAGCTGGTCAATTCCGGCTTCCACGAGGCGGTGGTGCAGAGCTTCGGCGCCACCACCGACCTGCTGGTGCGCATGCCGGGCGATGACCCGCAGCTGGGCAACAAGGTTGCTGAAGCCCTGCAGAAGGCCGGTGGCGACAACCCGGCCAAGGTCAAGCGTGTCGAGTTCGTAGGCCCGCAGGTGGGTGAGGAGCTGCGCGACCAGGGTGGCATGGGCATGCTCCTGGCACTAGGCGGCATCCTCATCTACCTGGCCTTCCGCTTCCAGTGGAAGTTCGCCGTGGGCGCGATCGTCTCGCTGATCCACGACGTGGTGGTGACCCTGGGTATCCTGTCGTTCTTCCAGATCACCTTCGACCTGACGGTGCTGGCGGCGGTACTGGCGATCATCGGCTACTCGCTGAACGACACCATCGTCGTGTTCGACCGGGTGCGCGAGAACTTCCGCGTCATGCGCAAGGCCTCGCTGATCGAGAACATCAACGTTTCCACTACCCAGACCCTGTTGCGGACCATCGCCACCTCGGTTTCGACCTTGCTGGCCATTGCCGCGCTGCTGTTCTTCGGTGGCGACAACCTGTTCGGCTTCTCGCTGGCCCTGTTCATCGGCGTCATGGCCGGTACCTATTCGTCGATCTATATCGCCAACGTGGTGCTGATCTGGCTGAACCTGAGCAGTGAAGACCTGATCCCGCCGGCCAAAACCGACGGTGTGGACGACCGTCCGTAAGGCGTGCTCCACGCCGTTTGGCGGCCAAAAAGGCGCGAGTGTTGAACTCGCGCCTTTTTTTTTACTCCAAGGCTGGGAGAAGGCGGGTCGGACCCGCGGGTTATGATCAGGAGGTTCATGTGAACAAATCAATGCTTGTGGGTGCGGTACTGGGTGCTGTCGGTGTGACTGCCGGAGGTGCTGTCGCGACCTACAGCTTGGTCAACAAGGGGCCTGAGTATGCGCAGGTCACCGACGTGCAACCGATCAAACAACAGGTAAAAACCCCCCGTGAGGTCTGCAAGGACGTCGCCGTGACGCGGCAGGCGCCGGTCAAGGACCAACACCAGATCGCAGGTACCGTGGTGGGCGCCATTGCCGGTGGCCTGCTGGGTAACCAGATTGGTGGTGGTAGCGGCAAGAAGATCGCCACCGTGGCCGGTGCGGTCGGTGGTGGTTATGCCGGTAACAAGGTGCAGGAAGGCATGCAGGAACGTGACACCTACACCACCACGCAAACCCGCTGCAATACGGTCAACGACATCAGTGAGAAAGTGGTGGGCTACAACGTGAAGTACACCATTGGCGACAAGGTGGGGCAGGTGAAGATGGATCACGAGCCCGGGTCGACCATTCCGCTGGACAAGAATGGCAAGCTGATCCTGAGCGAAGCAGGGCAGTAAGGCCCGGCGCGGTCTGCTCTTTGTAGGAGCGGCCTTGTGTCGCGAAAGGGGTGCGTAGCGCCCCCGGGATCTGTGACATATCAGAGATTGTCGGGGCTGCTTCGCACCCCTTTCGCGACACAAGGCCGCTCCTACAGGGATCGCGAAAGCCCTGGGATATGGTTACAGGCACAAAAAAAGCACCCTGAGGGGTGCTTTTTTGTTTGCCGGCAATCCGCGCTTAGCGCTTCATGTTCTCTGGCAGGTGCGGCTGGATAGCAGTCAGCACGGCCTTGAAGCACTTGATGTTGCCCGCAACGATATGGCCCTTGTCGAGGAAGTCGTGGCCACCGTTGAAGTCGCTCACCAGGCCGCCCGCTTCCTGGATCAGCAGCACGCCGGCAGCCATGTCCCATTCGGACAGGCCCGACTCCCAGAAGGCGTCGAAACGGCCGGCGGCCACGTAGGCCAGGTCCAGGCTGGCGGAGCCGGCGCGGCGGATGCCGGCGGTCTGGCCAGTCAGGGCGCGGAACATGCCCAGGTAGTTGTCCAGGTCAGCCATCTGGCTGTCACGGAACGGGAAGCCGGTACCCAGCAGGGCGCCTTCCAGGCTGGTGCGCGAGCTGACACGCAGGCGGCGACCGTTGAGCTGGGCGCCACGGCCACGGCTGGCGGTGAATTCTTCCTGGCGAACCGGGTCGACGATCACGGCGTGCTCAAGGCGGCCACGGTATTTGCAGGCGATGCTGACCGCGAAGTGCGGGATGCCACGCAGGAAGTTGGTGGTGCCATCCAGCGGGTCGATGATCCACAGGTAATCCTTGCCTTCTTCGCCGCTACCCGCATGCAGGCCTGTTTCCTCGCCCTGGATGGAGTGGTTCGGGTAGGCCTTGCGCAGGGCGTTGACGATGCTCTGCTCGGCGGCGCGATCGACTTCGGAGACGTAGTCCTTGGCCTCTTTCTCATCGACCTTGATGCTATCCAGGCGTTCGATGGAGCGGAAAATCAGTTCACTGGCGCTGCGAGCGGCGCGCAGGGCGATATTCAGCATAGGCTGCATGGGCGGGTCACCTGGAGATGTTAAAGAAGAAAGCCGATCATTCTAGCAGAAAACTTTGGCGGCAGAAGTGTCACATTTGCTTTCATGGCGTTACGTCTGTCGGTTCTGTAAGATCGAAGGCCCTGATTCCTGCATCTGTGAGCACAACACCTTGCTGCAAAATATTCGTGTTGTTCTGGTCAATACCAGCCACCCCGGCAACATCGGCGGCGCTGCACGTGCCATGAAAAACATGGGCTTGTCGCGTCTGGTGCTGGTGCAGCCGAAAGAGTTCCCCGCCGTGGATGCCAGCGCCCGAGCCTCGGGTGCCGACGATGTGCTGGACAACGCCCAGGTGGTCGACAGCCTCGAGCAGGCGCTGGTCGGCTGCAACCTGGTGATGGGCACCAGCGCCCGCGAGCGGAGCATCCCCTGGCCGCTGATCGGCCCGCGCGAGTGCGGGGCCAAGGCGGTGGAGCATGCCAACGGTGGCGAGGAAATCGCCCTGGTGTTCGGGCGTGAACACGCCGGCCTGACCAACGAAGAACTGCAGCGATGTCACTTCCACGTGCACATTCCCTCCAACCCCGACTTCAGCTCGCTGAACCTGGCCGCCGCTGTCCAGGTGCTCTCCTACGAGGTGCGCATGGCCTGGCTGGCCGCCGTTGCAGCGCCGGGCAAGGTCGAGAAGGTTGACGCCAGCGAGCTGGCGACCATGGACGAAATGGAGCTGTTCTACGACCACCTGGAAAAGACCCTGGTCGGTATCGGCTTTCTCGACCCCGAAAAGCCCAAGCACCTGATGCCGCGCCTGCGCCGGCTGTATGGGCGGGTGGCGGTCGAACGTTCGGAAATGAGCATTTTGCGCGGCATCCTCACCGAGACCCAGAAAGTGGTCCGGGGCGAGCCGCATAAACGGAAGGACTGACAGATGTTCGAACGCCTGCGTGAAGATATTCAAAGCGTATTCCACCGTGACCCGGCTGCACGCAACGCCTTCGAGGTGCTGACCTGCTACCCGGGCATGCACGCCATCTGGCTGCACCGCCTGGGCAATGCCCTGTGGAAGCGTGATTTCAAGTGGCTGGCCCGCCTGGTATCGAACTTCGGCCGCTGGCTGACCGGCATCGAGATCCACCCCGGCGCCACCATCGGCCGGCGCTTCTTCATCGATCACGGCATGGGCATCGTCATCGGCGAAACCGCCGAGATCGGCGACGATGTCACCCTTTACCAGGGCGTGACCCTGGGCGGCACCAGCTGGAACAAGGGCAAGCGCCACCCCACCCTGGAAAACGGCGTGGTGGTAGGGGCGGGGGCCAAGGTGCTGGGCCCGTTCACCGTCGGTGCCGGGGCCAAGATCGGTTCCAATGCGGTGGTGACCAAGGCAGTGCCGCCCGGCGCCACGGCGGTCGGCATCCCTGGGCGAATCATTGTCAAGAGCGAAGACAATGAGGTCGAGGCCAAGCGCAAGGCCATGGCCGAGAAGATCGGCTTCGATGCCTATGGTGTCAGTGGCGACATGCCCGACCCGGTGGCCCGTGCCATCGGCCAGATGCTCGACCACCTGCAGGCAGTCGACGAGCGGCTGGAGGGCATGTGCGGCGCCTTGACCAAGATGGGCAGCGATTACTGCGCCAAGGAACTGCCAGCCCTGCCGGAAGATGACTTCACGGAAGTTGCCCAGGTGGCTCAGCGCGACACTCAGTCGCATTGATTGCGCCGCGCTGAAATCATGGTGACATACGGGGCGTGTGCTCACGCCCCCTGTCTGCTACAATCGCGCCCGCCTCCCCGATGCAAACCCGACTAAAGCACTAGGTCTAATAGTTGACTTAAATGCTCGGGAATCGCATACTCGCTCACATCCTGTAACTCCCGTGGTACCCAATAGCCATGCGACTGACTACCAAAGGCCGATACGCCGTGACCGCCATGCTCGACCTGGCGTTGCACGCGCAGCATGGGCCGGTGTCTTTGGCCGACATTTCCGAGCGCCAGGGCATTTCCCTCTCTTATCTGGAACAGCTGTTCGCCAAGCTGCGCCGCAGCAGCCTGGTCTCCAGCGTGCGTGGTCCAGGCGGTGGCTACCAGCTGTCGCGGGGCATGGAAACCATCCAGGTGGCCCAGGTCATCGATGCGGTCAACGAATCGGTCGATGCCACCCGTTGCCAGGGCCTCGGGGACTGCCATGCCGGTGACACCTGCCTGACCCACCACCTGTGGTGCGACCTCAGCCAGCAGATCCATGAATTCCTCAGCGGTATAAGCCTGGCTGACCTCGTCATGCGCCGTGAGGTGCAGGAAGTCGCCCAGCGCCAGGACCTGCGTCGTGTCGCAGGCCGAACCGCCCAGCTGGACAAGATTGAGACGTCCGCCGTCGATTGATCCCACCGGGACGACGAGCGACGCCACCGCCTGATAGGAGAGACAAATGAAGTTGCCGATCTACCTCGATTACTCCGCGACCACTCCGGTCGACCCACGCGTGGCCCAGAAGATGGCCGACTGCCTGCTGGTCGACGGGAACTTCGGTAACCCGGCTTCGCGCTCCCACGTCTTTGGCTGGAAAGCCGAGGAAGCGGTCGAGAACGGTCGTCGCCAGGTTGCCGAACTGATCAACGCCGATCCGCGCGAAATCGTCTGGACCAGCGGTGCCACCGAGTCCGACAACCTCGCACTCAAGGGCGTCGCGCACTTCTATCAGACCAAGGGCAAGCACATCATCACCTCCAAGATCGAGCACAAGGCGGTCCTGGACACCGCTCGCCAGCTGGAGCGTGAAGGTTTCGAAGTCACCTACCTCGAGCCAGGCGAAGACGGCATCGTCACCCCGGCCATGGTCGAGGCGGCGCTGCGCGACGACACCATCCTGGTTTCGCTGATGCACGTGAACAACGAAGTCGGCTCGATCAACGATATCGCTGCCATCGGTGAACTGACCCGCTCGCGCGGCGTGCTGTTCCACGTTGACGCCGCGCAGTCGGCCGGCAAGGTCGAAATCGACCTGCAAAAGCTGAAGGTCGACCTGATGTCGTTCTCGGCGCATAAGGTCTACGGCCCGAAAGGCATCGGCGCGCTGTACGTCAGCCGCAAGCCGCGCGTACGCCTGGAAGCCATCATTCACGGCGGTGGCCATGAGCGCGGCATGCGTTCGGGCACCCTGCCGACCCACCAGATCGTCGGCATGGGCGAAGCCTTCGCCATCGCCAAGCAGGAAATGGCCGCGGAAAACGTACGCATCAAGGCCCTGAGCGACCGCTTCTTCAAGCAGGTCTCGGACCTCGAAGAACTGTACGTCAACGGCAGCAAGACTGCCCGCGTACCACACAACCTGAACCTGAGCTTCAACTACGTCGAAGGCGAATCGCTGCTGATGTCGCTGAAGGACATCGCCGTATCGTCCGGTTCGGCCTGCACCTCCGCGTCGCTCGAGCCGTCCTACGTATTGCGCGCCCTGGGCCGCAACGACGAGCTGGCGCACAGCTCGATCCGCTTCTCCTTCGGCCGCTTCACCACCGAAGAAGAAGTCGACTACGCCGCGCAGAAAGTCTGCGAGGCGGTGAACAAACTGCGTGAGCTGTCGCCGCTGTGGGACATGTACAAAGACGGCGTTGACATCTCCAAGATCGAGTGGGCCGCCCACTAAGCAGTCGCCGGCAAGAGCGGCTCCCTGATGAGGAAGGAATTGCACCATGGCATACAGTGAAAAGGTCATCGACCACTACGAAAACCCGCGCAACGTCGGCAAGATGAACGCCGAAGACCCGGACGTCGGTACCGGCATGGTCGGCGCGCCGGCCTGCGGTGACGTGATGCGCCTGCAGATCAAGGTCAACGAGCAGGGCGTGATCGAAGACGCCAAGTTCAAGACCTACGGCTGCGGTTCGGCCATCGCTTCCAGCTCCCTCGCCACCGAGTGGATGAAGGGCAAGACCCTGGACGAAGCCGAAACCATCAAGAACACCCAGCTGGCTGAAGAACTGGCGTTGCCGCCGGTCAAGATCCACTGCTCGGTACTCGCCGAAGATGCCATCAAGGCAGCCGTACGCGATTACAAGCAGAAGAAAGGCTTGATCTAAGTCGCCTGTTGCGAGGTAAGGAGTCCTGATGGCTATCAGCATGACAGAAGCCGCCGCCAACCACGTGCGGCGTTCCCTGGAAGGGCGCGGCAAGGGCGAAGGCATTCGCCTGGGCGTGCGCACCACCGGTTGCTCGGGCCTGGCCTACGTGCTGGAGTTCGTCGACGAGCTGGCGGACGAAGACCAGGTGTTCGAGAACCATGGCGTCAAGGTGATCATCGATCCCAAGAGCCTGGTCTACCTCGATGGCACCGAACTGGACTTCGTCAAGGAAGGGTTGAACGAAGGCTTCAAGTTCAACAACCCCAACGTGCGCGGTGAGTGTGGCTGCGGCGAAAGCTTCAACGTTTGAGGCTGGCTGTGGGTACTCCTTGTCATTTCGCATTGTTTGACCTCCAGCCAAGCTTCCGCCTGGATCTCGACAAGCTGGCCACTCGCTATCGCGAGCTGGCCCGCGAAGTCCATCCCGACCGCTTTGCCGACGCCTCCGAGCGCGAGCAGCGCGTGGCGCTGGAAAAGTCCGCGGCCCTCAACGACGCCTACCAGACACTGCGCAGTGCGCCGCGTCGCGCCCGCTACCTGCTGGCCATCGGCGGCCACGAAGTGCCTCAGGAAGTCACGGTCCACGACCCTGACTTCCTGTTGCAGCAGATGCAGTGGCGTGAAGAGCTCGAAGAACTGCAGGACGAAGCCGACCTCGATGGCGTGGCCGTGTTCAAGAAGCGCCTGAAGGTCGCCCAGGACACGCTGAACGAGGACTTTGCCGCCTGCTGGGACGCCCCAGGCGAGCGCGACAAGGCCGAACGCCTGATGCGCCGCATGCAGTTCCTCGACAAGCTCGCCCAAGAAGTGCGCCAACTGGAAGAGCGCCTCGACGATTAACCCGGTGCTGCCCGTGATGGCACCTAAGGTATTCAGATAAGCATGGCCCTACTGCAGATTGCCGAACCCGGTCAAAGCCCTCAGCCGCATCAGCGCCGCCTGGCGGTGGGGATCGACCTGGGTACCACCAACTCCCTGGTCGCCGCACTGCGCAGCGGCCGTAGCGAGCCCCTGCCCGACGCGCAGGGCAATGTCATTCTGCCGTCCGCGGTGCGCTACCTCGAAGGGCGCAACGAAGTGGGGCAGGCTGCACGCGATGCCGCTTCCAGCGACCCGCTGAACACCGTGCTGTCGGTCAAGCGTCTGATGGGGCGCGGCCTGGCCGACGTCAAGCAACTGGGCGAGCAGCTGCCGTACCGCTTCGTTGGCGGTGAGTCGCACATGCCGTTCATCGACACCGTGCAGGGGCCGAAAAGCCCGGTGGAAGTGTCCGCCGATATCCTCAAGGTGCTGCGCGAGCGTGCCGAAGCCACCCTCGGTGGTGAGCTGGTGGGCGCGGTGATCACCGTGCCGGCCTATTTCGACGATGCCCAGCGCCAGGCCACCAAGGACGCTGCGCGCCTGGCCGGCCTGAACGTGCTGCGCCTGCTCAACGAGCCGACCGCCGCTGCCGTGGCCTATGGCCTGGACCAGAACGCCGAAGGCGTGGTGGCCATCTATGACTTGGGCGGCGGTACCTTCGACATTTCCATTTTGCGCCTGACTGCCGGCGTATTCGAAGTGCTGGCCACCGGTGGCGATACCGCCCTGGGTGGTGACGACTTCGACCACGCCATCGCTGGCTGGATCATCGAGCAGGCCGGGCTGTCGTCCGACCTGGACCCGGCCACCCAGCGCGCGCTGTTGCAGGCCGCCTGTGCCGCCAAGGAAGCCCTGACCGACGCCGACGTGGTCAGCGTCAGCCATGGCGCCTGGCAGGGCGAGCTGAGCCGCGCCGGCTTCGAAGCCATGATCGAGCCCATGGTTGCCCGCAGCCTCAAGGCCTGCCGTCGCGCCGTGCGTGACAGCGGTATCGAGCTGGAAGAAGTCAGCGCCGTGGTCATGGTCGGTGGTTCGACCCGCGTACCGCGTGTGCGTGAAGCCGTCGGAGCACTGTTCGGCCGCACCCCGCTGACCTCGATCGACCCTGACCAGGTGGTGGCCATCGGTGCCGCCATCCAGGCCGATACCTTGGCCGGCAACCGCCGCGAAGGTGGCGAACTGCTGCTGTTGGATGTCATCCCGCTGTCGCTTGGCCTCGAGACCATGGGCGGGCTGATGGAGAAGGTGATCCCGCGCAACACCACCATCCCGGTGGCGCGTGCCCAGGAGTTCACCACCTATAAAGATGGCCAGTCGGCCATGATGATCCATGTGCTGCAGGGCGAGCGCGAGCTGATCAGCGACTGCCGCTCGCTGGCGCGCTTCGAGCTGCGGGGCATCCCGGCCATGGTCGCCGGTGCGGCAAAAATCCGCGTTACCTTCCAGGTCGACGCCGACGGCCTGCTCAGCGTCGCCGCCCGCGAGCTGGGTTCGGGCGTGGAAGCCAGCATCCAGGTCAAGCCGTCCTACGGCCTGACCGACGGCGAAATCGCCCGCATGCTCAAGGATTCCTTCGAACACGCAGGTTCCGACAAGCAGGCCCGCCAGCTGCGCGAGCACCAGGTGGACGGCGAGCGCCTGCTCGAAGCGGTACAGGGCGCCCTGGACGCCGACGGTGAGCGTCTGCTCAGCAGTGACGAGCGCGACGCCATCGAATTCCAGATGCAAGAACTACGTGATTTGCTGGCCGGCACCGATGGCGCAGCCATCGAGCAACAGACCAAGCGTCTGTCGCAGGTGACCGACGCATTTGCCGCCCGTCGCCTTGATTCGACGGTCAAAGCCGCACTGGCCGGGCGCAACCTGAATGAGATCGAGGAGTAACCGATGCCGCTGGTGACATTCCTGCCGCACGAGAAGTTCTGCCCCGAAGGGCTGACCGTGGAAGTCGAGCCCGGGACCAACATCCTGGAGCTGGCCCACGACCATCACATCGAGATGGAAAGCGCCTGCGGCGGCGTCAAGGCCTGCACCACTTGCCACTGCATCGTGCGCAAGGGCTTCGACTCGCTCGAAGAAGCCGACGAGCTGGAAGAGGACATGCTGGACAAGGCCTGGGGCCTGGAGGCTCAATCGCGCCTCGGCTGCCAGGTGGTCGTCGCTGACCAGGACCTGGTCATCGAGATCCCCAAGTATTCGCTCAACCACGCCGCCGAAGCGCCGCACTGAGGTTTGCCCCATGAGCCTGAAATGGATTGATGTACTTGAGATCGCCATCCAGCTTGCAGAAAGCAAGCCGGAAGTCGATCCTCGTTATGTGAATTTCGTCGACCTGCACAGCTGGGTGCTGGCATTGCCAGAATTCAGCGACGATCCGTCACGCGGCGGTGAGAAAGTGCTCGAGGCAATCCAGGCCGCCTGGATCGACGAAGCCGACTAAGCGTCATCTGCAGGTTAGGCAATCCCCCGGAACCCGCGTATAATTCGCGGGTTTAATTTTTCGTAACACTCATATTCTGGAGTTTTCCATGGCTGTTCAACGTACTTTCTCGATCATCAAGCCTGACGCCGTTGCCAAAAACGTCATCGGCAAGATCACCACTCGCTTCGAAGAAGCCGGCCTGAAAATCGTTGCCTCGAAAATCAAGCAACTGTCCAAAGCCGAAGCCGAAGGCTTCTACGCCGAGCACAGCGCTCGTGGCTTCTTCGGTGACCTGGTTGCCTTCATGACTTCCGGCCCGGTCGTTGTTCAGGTTCTGGAAGGCGAAAACGCCATCGCTCTGAACCGTGAGCTGATGGGCGCTACCAACCCTAAAGAAGCTGCTCCAGGCACCATCCGTGCTGACTTCGCCGAGTCGATCGACGCCAACGCCGTTCACGGTTCGGACTCCGAAGCTGCTGCTGCTCGCGAAATCGCTTACTTCTTCGCTGCTACCGAGGTAACCACTCGCTAAGCGAAAGCTTACGGGTGAGGGTGAATCCATGACGACATCTACTGGCAAAATCAACCTGCTGGGTCTGACCCTGCCGGAAATGGAACAATTCTTCGACTCTATCGGGGAGAAGCGCTTCCGCGCCGGTCAGGTGATGAAATGGATTCACCATTTTGGCGTCGATGATTTCGCCGCCATGACGAACGTCGGCAAGGCCTTGCGCGAAAAGCTCGAGGCCGTTGCCGAAATTCGGGGCCCGGAAGTGGTCAGTGAAGACATTTCCGCCGACGGTACCCGCAAGTGGGTGGTCCGCGTTGCCTCCGGCAGCTGCGTCGAGACCGTCTACATCCCCACCGACGATCGCGGCACCCTGTGCGTGTCGTCGCAAGCCGGCTGTGCCCTGGACTGCAGCTTCTGCTCCACCGGCAAGCAAGGCTTCAACAGCAACCTCACCGCCGCCGAAGTGATCGGCCAGGTGTGGCTTGCCAACAAATCCTTCGGGACCGTTCCGGCCAAGATCGACCGCGCCATTACCAACGTGGTCATGATGGGCATGGGCGAACCCCTGCTGAATTTCGACAATGTCATCGCCGCCATGAAGATCATGATGGAAGATCTGGGCTATGGCATTTCCAAGCGTCGCGTCACCCTGTCCACCTCGGGCGTGGTGCCGATGATCGACGAGCTGGCCAAGCACATCGACGTGTCGCTGGCCCTGTCGCTGCACGCACCGAACGACGAACTGCGCAACAAGCTGGTACCGATCAACAAGAAGTACCCGCTGAAGATGCTGCTGGAATCGTGCATGGGCTACATGTCCACCCTGGGTGGCAAGCGCGTGCTGACCATCGAGTACACCCTGCTCAAGGATGTGAACGACCAGCCGGAGCATGCTGCGCAAATGATCGAGCTGCTGCGCGACGTGCCATGCAAGATCAACCTGATCCCGTTCAACCCGTTCCCGCACTCCGGCTACGAGCGGCCGAGCAACAACGCCATCCGCCGCTTCCAGGACCTGTTGCACCACGGTGGCTTCAACGTCACCACCCGCACCACCCGTGGTGATGACATCGACGCTGCCTGTGGTCAGCTGGTCGGCCAGGTCAACGACCGCACCCGCCGCAGCGAGCGCTACATCGCTGTGCGCCAGCTGTCCGCGGACGCCGAGCTGCAAGACAGCCCCGCCAGCCACTGACCGGGACCTTGCCCATGAGCCTGCGCGCCGCGCTGTCGATCCTTGCGCTTTCGCTGCTGGCCGGCTGCGTGTCCGGCGGCGCGAGCGACCCCCTGGCCAGCCGCCAGGGCAGGGCAGAGGCGGGGCGGGCCTATGTGCAGCTTGGGCTGGGTTATTTGCAACAGGGTTTGACCGAGCAGGCCAAGGCGCCGCTGGGCAAGGCCCTGGCCCTGGATGGCGGTGATGCCGACGCGCACGCCGCCCTGGCGCTGGTCTTCCAGGCCGAAGGCGAGCCGGCGCTGGCCGAAACGCACTTTCGCAAGGCGCTGCAGGCACGCACGGGCGACACGCGAATTCGCAACAATTACGGCAGTTTCCTTTATGCTCAGGGGCGATTTGCCGAGGCCGAGCAGATGTTTCGCCTGGCCAGCGCCGATACCCTGTATCCTGAGCGCTCACGCGTGTACGAGAACCTGGGCTTGACGGCTCTGAAGCTCGAGCGCCGCGACCAGGCGCATGCGTATCTGCTGAAAGCTTTGCAACTCAACCAGCGGCAACCGAAAGCGTTGCTGGAAATGGCTGAGTTGTCCTACGAAAACAGGCATTATGTGCCGGCCCGGGACTACTACGATCGTTTCAGCCAGTTGAGCGACCACGATGCCCGTAGCCTGCTGCTGGGCAGCCGCCTTGCCAGGGTATTCGATGAGCAGGGCACACTGGCCGAGCTGGGCCAGCAATTACAACGACTTTATCCCGGTACGCCGGAATACCAGCAATACCTGTCGGAGCAACGATGAAAGCCGCGCATCCCGAAGTAGCAGTAGCGCCTGGCCAGAACCCCGGTGAGCTTTTGCGTCAGGCCCGTGAGAACCGGGACTGGTCACAAGCCGAGGTGGCCCGCAAGCTCAACCTCACTGTCAGTTCGTTGAACCACGTGGAAACCGGCGCCTTCGACAAGCTGCCGGGGCATACCTTCGCCCGTGGTTATATCCGCGCCTATGCCAAGCTGATGGACCTGGACCAGGCTGCCCTGGTGGAGGCCTTCGACCGTTACACCGGCACCCACGCCAAAGGCAGCGACGTGCACTCGCTGGGCCGTATCGAAGAGCCGGTGCGCCTGTCGCACAATATCCTGCGCGGCGTCAGCCTGCTGCTGCTGGTGGCTGTGGTCGGTGGCGGCTTCGTCTGGTGGCAGGACCAGGGCAGCCTGCGTGGCAAGGACCTGGCCAAGATCGCCCTGGAGCACGTCGAAGTCGAAAGCGCCGACGGTACCACCCAGATTCACCCGCTCGATGAGCCTGAAGACCAGGCTGTTTCCGCTGGGCAGCAGCCTGAGAGCGCGCCGCTGCCGCTGGAGCAGGGCGCTGCCGAGCAGCCTGCCGCCGCCGAACAGGCACCGGCAAGCCCGGCACCTGCCGCTACTGCTACCGCTGCCGCAGTGCCGGCACCGGCCCAGCAGGCGCCCGTGCCACCGGTCGCCGCCGCCCCTGCTGCCGCGCCTGCGCCGGTAGCACCGGTTGCCCCGGCTCCGGCCCCGGCGGCTGTTGCACCTGCTACGCCGGTCGCGGCCGTGGCCGCTGGCGAGCCTGCCGCCCCCGCCGCAGTGCCGGCTGGCAGCGCCAAGGTCGCCATCCAGTTCGTCGCCGATTGCTGGACCCAGGTCACCGACGGCAACGGCAAGGTGCTGTTCAGCGCCATCAAGCGCAAGGGGGACAACCTCGAGCTGACCGGCAAGCCGCCATTCTCGGTACGCCTGGGCTTTGCCCGTGGCGCCCAGGTCAGCTACAACGGCCAGGCCGTCGATGTTGCCCCGTTCACCAGTGGCGAGACCGCTCGCCTGAAGTTGGGACAGTAATCATGCACGGCGAATCTCCGATCAAACGTCGCGAATCCCGCAAAATCTGGGTCGGCAATGTGCCGGTGGGTGGTGATGCCCCCATCGCGGTGCAGAGCATGACCAACACCGACACCAACGATGTGGCCGCCACCGTGGCGCAAATCCAGCGCCTGGTCGATGCCGGCGTGGACATCGTACGCGTCTCGGTGCCGGACATGGACGCCGCCGAGGCGTTCGGCCGCATCAAGCAGCAGGTCAGCGTGCCGCTGGTTGCCGACATCCACTTCGACTACAAGATCGCCCTGCGCGTAGCCGAACTGGGCGTGGACTGCCTGCGTATCAACCCGGGCAACATCGGCCGTGAAGACCGTGTGCGCGCGGTGGTCGATGCCGCCCGCGACCGCGGCATCCCGATCCGTATCGGCGTCAATGCCGGCTCCCTGGAAAAGGACCTGCAGAAGAAGTACGGCGAACCGACCCCGGCGGCGCTGGTCGAGTCGGCCCTGCGCCACGTCGAGCACCTCGACCGCCTGGACTTCCAGGACTTCAAGGTCAGCGTCAAGGCCTCCGATGTGTTCATGGCCGTCGAAGCCTACCGCCTGCTGGCCAAGCAGATCGTGCAGCCGCTGCACCTGGGCATCACCGAAGCCGGGGGCCTGCGTTCGGGGACGGTGAAATCCGCTGTCGGCCTCGGTATGCTGCTGGCCGAAGGCATTGGCGATACCATCCGTATCTCGCTGGCGGCCGACCCGGTCGAAGAAGTGAAAGTCGGCTACGACATTCTCAAGTCGCTGCACCTGCGCTCGCGTGGCATCAACTTCATCGCCTGCCCGAGCTGCTCGCGGCAGAACTTCGATGTGGTCAAGACCATGAACGAGCTGGAAGGGCGCCTGGAAGACCTGCTGGTGCCGCTGGACGTGGCGGTGATCGGTTGCGTGGTCAACGGCCCGGGCGAAGCCAAGGAGGCCCATGTGGGGCTGACCGGCGGCACGCCGAACCTGATCTACATCGACGGCAAGCCGGCGCAGAAGCTGACCAACGACAACCTGGTCGATGAGCTGGAAAAACTCATCCGCCAGAAAGCGGCCGAAAAGGCCGAAGCCGACGCGGCGCTGATCGTCCGTGGCTGACACACAGAATTCGTAAGGACTTTTCGTGAGCAAATCGCTGCAAGCCATCCGTGGCATGAACGACATCCTGCCAGAACAGTCGCCGCTGTGGCGCTACTTCGAAGGCACCGTGGCCGGCCTGCTGGACACCTACGGGTACAGCCAGATCCGCACGCCGATCGTCGAGTTCACCGAGCTGTTCAAGCGCTCCATCGGTGAAGTCACCGACATCGTCGAAAAAGAGATGTACACCTTCGAGGACCGCAACGGCGATTCGCTGACCCTGCGCCCCGAAGGCACCGCCGCCTGCGTGCGTGCCGTGCTCGAGCACGGCATCACCGGCAACGGCCAGGTGCAGAAACTGTGGTACATCGGCCAGATGTTCCGCCACGAGCGCCCGCAGAAGGGCCGCTACCGCCAGTTCCACCAGATCGGCGTGGAAGTGTTCAACCTGGACGGCCCGGACATCGACGCCGAGCTGATCATGCTGACCTGGCGCCTGTGGGGCCTGCTGGGTATCCAGGACGCGGTCAAGCTGGAACTCAACAGCCTGGGCACCAGCGAAGCCCGTGCACGCTACCGCGATGCGCTGGTCGAGTTCCTCTTGGCGCGCCTGGAGCAACTGGACGAAGACAGCCAGCGCCGTCTGAAGAGCAACCCGCTGCGCATCCTCGACAGCAAGGACCAGAACACCCAGGCGGTGCTGGTAGGTGCGCCGAAGCTGGAAGACTACCTGGACGAAGAGTCGCGCGTGCACTTCGAGGGCCTCAAGGCCCGCCTGGACGCTGCCGGCATTCCGTTCGTGATCAACACCAAGCTGGTGCGTGGCCTGGACTACTACAGCAAGACCGTGTTCGAGTGGGTAACCGACAAGCTCGGCGCCCAGGGCACCGTCTGCGCCGGCGGCCGTTATGACGGCCTGGTCGAACAGATGGGCGGCAAGCCGACCCCGGGCGTCGGTTTCGCCATGGGCATCGAGCGCCTGATCCTGCTGCTGGAAACCCTGGGCAAGGTGCCCGAGTCCATCAGCCGCCAGATCGACGTCTACCTGTGCGCCTTTGGCGAACAGGCGGAACTGGCCGGCCTGCGCCTGTCCGAAGGCCTGCGCGACCGCCTGCCGGGCCTGCGCCTGGCAGTCAACGCCGGCGGTGGCAGCTTCAAGAGCCAGTTCAAGAAAGCCGACAAGAGCGGCGCGCTGTTCGCCCTGATCCTCGGCGACGACGAACTGGCCAAGCAAGAGATCGGCTTCAAGCCCCTGCGTGGTCAGGGCGAACAACAGAACATTGCCTGGGATGCTCTGGCTGAGCACCTGGAAACCGCGATCGCTCAGGCGTAACGCGGTTCAACAAGCGAATAGGCGAAAAGGAGTATTGGGGTGTCGAGTACCGATGATGAACTGGCAGGGGTCAAGGACTGGTGGAACCGCAACGGCAAGCCGCTGCTGACCGGTGCCCTGTTGGCTGGCGTGGTGGTGTTGGGCTGGAATACCTGGCACAAGTACCAGAACAATCAGTCGCAAGGTGCCTCGCAGCTGTACCAGGCCTTGCTGGAGACCAGCCTGACGCCGACTGGCCAGCCTGACGCGACCAAGGTCGCGGAACTGGCCGGCAAGCTCAAGAGCGAGTTCGGCGGTACCGCCTACGCCCAGTACGGCAGCCTGTTCGTGGCCAAGGTCGCGGTCGAGACCGGCAAGCTCGACGACGCTGCTGCCGAGCTGAAGAGCGTGCTGGACAAGCCGGCCGATGCCACCCTGGGCGAAATTTCGCGTCAGCGCCTGGCTCGTGTGCTGGCCGCCCAGAACAAGGCCGAGGACGCCCTCAAGCTGCTCGACGGCGACGCCGACAAAGCCTTCCTGGCCAGCCGCGAAGAGTTGAAAGGTGACCTGCTGGTGCAACTGGGTCGCGCCGATGACGCGCACAGCGCTTACGAGAAAGCCAAGGCTGCGCTGTCCGATGAGGCGGCGGTCGGTGGCCTGCAATTGAAGCTGGATGACTTGGCCAAAGGGGACGCGTAAGTGATCGGTTGGAAACATGCAGCAGTGCTGACCCTGGCCGTACTGGCCGCAGGTTGCAGCAGCAACAGCAAGAAGGAACTGCCTCCGGCCGAGCTGACCAAGTTCACCGAGGAAGTGGTGCTGAAGAAGCAGTGGAGCCGTTCGATCGGTGACGGCCAGGGCGAGACCTACAACACCCTGGTACCCGCCATCGAGAACGACCGTATCTACGCCTCCGACGTCAACGGCGAAGTCTTCGCCCTCGACCGCATCACCGGCGACGTGGTGTGGAAGAAGGACCTCGAGCTGCCGGTTTCCGGCGCTGTCGGCGTGGGCTACGGCCTGGTCATGATCGGTACCCTCAAGGGTGAAGTCATCGCCCTGGACTCCAGCACCGGTGAGGAGCGCTGGCGCTCCCGCGTGACCAGCGAAGTGCTGGCCCCGCCTGCCAACAACGGTGAGGTGGTGGTGGTGCAGACCCAGGACGATCGCCTGATCGGCCTGGATGCCGCCACTGGCGACCGTCGCTGGATCTACGAAAACACCCCGGCCGTGCTGACCCTGCGTGGCACCGGCGCGCCGATCGCCACCAACCGCCTGGCCGTCGCCGGCCTGTCCACCGGCAAGGTGGTGGCGGTGGACATCAACAACGGCGTGCCGGTGTGGGAAAGCCGTGTGGCGATTCCGCAGGGCCGTTCCGAGCTGGACCGTGTGGTCGATATCGACGGCGGCCTGCTGCTGTCGGGTGGTACCCTGTACGTCAGCACCTACCAGGGCCGCGTCGCGGGCCTGGACCTGGAAAGCGGCCGCGTGCTGTGGCAGCGTGATGCCTCCAGCTACGTGGGTGTCGCCCAGGGCTACGGTAACGTCTATGTCAGCGAAGCTTCCGGTACTGTCGAAAGCGTCGACGAGCGCTCGTCCAGCGCCCTGTGGACCAACGACACCATGGCTCGCCGCCAGCTGACTGCGCCTGAAGTGTTCTCCAGCTACGTGGCGGTGGGCGACTTCGAGGGTTACCTGCACCTGCTGAGCCAGGTCGATGGCCGCTTCGTCGGCCGTGAGCGTATCGACAGTGATGGCCTGCGTGCCCGCCCACTTGTGGTCGGCGACACCATCTACGTCTTCGGCAACAGCGGCAAGCTCGAGGCACTGACCATCCGCTGAAGCTATGCTTGAAGCCTTGGCGGGCTTCAAGCCGCGGCGTAGGACACGCCGCCCGAACTCCGGCCGCTGCCTTGCAGCGGCCTTTGCATTTTCAAGAATTCAAGAGTGGAGAGCCGAATGGTTCCCGTAATCGCCCTGGTGGGCCGCCCGAACGTCGGCAAATCCACCATGTTCAACCGCCTGACCAAGACCCGCGATGCCATCGTCGGTGACCTGTCGGGCCTGACCCGTGACCGCCAGTATGGTGATGCCAGCTGGCAGGGTCGCTCCTTCATCCTGATCGACACCGGCGGTATCACCGGTGACGAAGTGGGCATGGACGAGAAGATGGCCGAGCAGTCGCTCATGGCCATCGAAGAAGCCGACTATGTGCTGTTCCTGGTCGATGCCCGTGCCGGCATGACCGCTGCCGACCAGATGATCGCCGAGCACCTGCGCAAGCGGAACAAGGAAGCGATCCTGGTTGCCAACAAGATCGACAACATCGATGCCGATGTGGCTCGCGCCGAGTTCTCGCCGCTGGGCATGGGCAACGCCATCCCGGTGGCCGGCTCCCAGGGCCGCGGCATCAATGCGCTGATGGAGGCCGTGCTCGGCCACCTGCCACGCGACCAGGTCGAGGAAGCGCTGGACGCCGAAGTCGCCGAAGGCGAGGAAGCGGTGCGCATCCCGGGCCCGAGCGAGAAGGATGGCATCAAGATCGCCATCATCGGCCGCCCCAACGTCGGCAAGTCGACCCTGGTCAACCGCATGCTCGGCGAAGAGCGCGTGGTGGTGTACGACCAGCCGGGCACCACCCGCGACAGTATCTACATCCCGTTCGAGCGCGATGACGAGAAGTACACCTTCATCGACACCGCCGGCGTGCGCAAGCGCGGCAAGATCCACGAGGAAGTCGAGAAGTTCTCGGTGGTGAAGACGCTGCAGGCGATCAAGGACGCCAACGTGGTGATCTTCGTCATGGACGCCCGCGAAGGCGTGGTTGACCACGACCTGAACCTGCTGGGCTTTGCCCTGGAAGCCGGCCGTGCCATCGTCATCGCCCTGAACAAGTGGGACGGCATGGAGCCGGGCGAGCGTGACTACGTGAAGACCGAGCTGGAGCGCCGGCTGTTCTTCGTCGATTTCGCCGACATCCACTTCATCTCCGCCTTGCACGGCACCGGCGTGGGCCACCTGTACAAGTCGGTGCAGGCCGCGTTCAAGTCGGCGGTAACCCGTTGGCCGACCAGCCGCCTGACGCAGATCCTCGAAGATGCCGTGAGCGAGCACCAGCCGCCGCTGGTCAACGGCCGCCGCATCAAGCTGCGCTATGCCCACCTTGGTGGTGCCAACCCGCCGCTGATTGTGATCCACGGCAACCAGACCGACAAGATTCCGAAGTCGTACTCGCGTTACCTGGAGAACACCTACCGGCGTGTGCTGAAGCTGGTCGGTACGCCGATCCGCATCGAGTACAAGGGCGGTGAGAACCCGTACGAGGGCAAGAAGAACACCCTCACCGACCGCCAGGTCAACAAGAAGCGCCGCCTGATGTCGCACCACAAGAAGGCCGAGAAGAAGCGCCGCGACAAGCGCTGATTCCGCGTCGACTTCTTCGCGGGTAAACCCGCTCCTACAGGACCCACAGTTTTCGAAATCTGTGCAGTACCTGTGGGAGCGGGTTTACCCGCGAAGAGGCCCTTTGATCCAGCGCAAATCCCCCTATTGTTTCAACCTTTTTCCTGACCGCTCGATCCGCTATGCTCGGACTCCACCCCGTGCCGGATACACCCCAGGAAAGAGGGCTCCATGATCCGCAGCAAACTGCCGAATGTCGGCACGACCATCTTCACCACCATGTCCCAGCTCGCCGTGCAGACGGGCGCGCTCAACCTGTCGCAAGGCTTTCCCGACTTCAATGGCCCGCAGGCTCTGCTCGATGCAGTCGGCCGGCATGTGGCCGCCGGGCATAACCAGTATTCGCCGATGACCGGCTTGCCGGCCCTGCGCCAGCAGGTGGCGGCCAAGGTCGCGCGGCTGTATGGCGCGCAGGTGGATGCCGACCAGGAAGTGACCATCACCCCTGGCGCCACCGAGGCGATCTTCTGCGCCATCCAGGCTGTGGTGCATGCCGGTGACGAGGTAATCGTCTTCGACCCTTGCTACGACAGCTACGAGCCGTCCGTGGAACTGGCTGGTGGGCGCTGCGTGCATGTACAGCTGAGCGATGGCGATTTCCGCATCGACTGGCAGAAGTTCAGCGATGCCCTCAGCCCGCGCACGCGCATGGTCATTCTCAATTCGCCGCACAACCCCAGCGGTGCGCTGATTACCCAAGAAGACCTGGACCAACTGGCCCGGCTTATCGCTGACCGCGATATCTACCTGGTCAGCGACGAGGTCTACGAGCACCTGGTCTATGACGGTGTACGCCATGCCAGCGTGTTGGCCCACGAGCAACTGTACCAGCGCGCCTTCGTGGTCAGCTCGTTCGGCAAGACTTATCACGTCACCGGCTGGAAGACCGGCTACGTGGTCGCCCCGCCAGCGCTGAGTGCCGAGCTGCGCAAGGTGCACCAGTACGTCAACTTCTGCGGTGTGACCCCGCTGCAGTGCGCCTTGGCCGATTTCATGGCCGAGCACCCCGAGCATATCGATGAACTGCCGGCCTTCTACCAGGCCAAGCGAGACCTGTTCTGCGGCTTGCTGGAGGGCTCGCGGTTCCGCTTCACCCGCACGGCGGGTACCTATTTCCAGCTGGTGGACTATTCGCAGATCCGCCCGGACCTGAACGATGTCGACATGTCGCTGTGGCTGACCCGTGAGCACGGCGTGGCGACCATCCCGGTGTCGGTGTTCTACCAGCAACCCATCCCCGAGCAACGCCTGGTCCGCCTGTGCTTTGCCAAACGAGAGGAGACGCTGCGTCAGGCAGCGGAAAAACTATGCGCGATCTGAGTACACTGCCGAATCTGAAAGTCGCCCTGGTGCAGACCACTCTGGCCTGGCACGACCGCGAGGCCAACTATGCGCACTTCGAAGTGCTGCTGGAGCAGGTGGGTGAAGTGGACCTGGTGATCCTGCCGGAAATGTTCACTACCGGTTTTTCCATGCAATCGGAAAGCCTGTGCGAGCCGGAAAACGGCCCGACCTGCAAATGGCTGAAGGCCCAGGCGAAGAAGTACAACACGGTAATTACCGGCAGCGTGATCATCCAGGCCGCCGATGGCAGCCACCGCAACCGCCTGCTGTGGGCCCGGCCGGATGGCGAGATCCTGCACTACGACAAGCGCCACCTGTTCCGCATGGCCGGTGAGCACAAGCATTACACCCCGGGTGAGCGCCAGGTGCAGTTCGAGCTCAAGGGCTGGCGGATCCGCCCGCTGATCTGCTACGACCTGCGCTTCCCGGTGTGGAGCCGTGATGCCCAGGACACCGACCTGTTGCTGTACACCGCCAACTGGCCGGCTGCGCGCCGCCAGCACTGGAACCGCCTGTTGCCGGCGCGGGGTATCGAGAACCTGTGCTATGTGGCGGCGGTGAACCGGGTGGGCACCGACGGCAAGGGCTTTGCCTATTCCGGCGACAGCCAGGTGCTGGACTTCCAGGGCGAGAGCCTGCTCAGTGCCGGGGAGGCCGACGGGGTGTTCACCGTGGTGTTGAGCGCGGCGGAGCTGGCGGCCTACCGGGCCAAGTTCCCGGCCAACCTGGATGCCGATACCTTCGAGCTGCACTGAAGCCGGAGCTGTATGGCTTGAATTGGCACGCTGTAGGAGCGGCCTTGTGTCGCGAAAGGGCCGCAGAGCGGCCCCAGGATCCTGGCAGCGATGCATGAATTGCTGGGGCTGCTATGCAGCCCTTTCGCGACACAAGGCCGCTCCTACAGGTACTGTGTTGCTAGCTCAGGCCAGTATCAATAAACATCCCGCCGATACCGCCCATCCTCGATCAGCTGATGCACTACCGCTTCCCCGAGGATGCCGTTGAGCGCCGCATCCACCCCGGCAGCCATGCCTTGCAGGCTGCCGCATACATACACACAGGCACCATCCGCGATCCAGCGCTTGAACTCTTCAGCCTGCTGCAGCAACACATCCTGCACATACACCTTGTCGGCCTGATCCCGCGAAAATGCGAGGTCCAGGCGTGCCAGGTCGCCGTTGTCCAGCCAGCCTTGCAGCTCGTTGCCGCACAGCAGGTCATGCGCACGGTTACGCTCGCCGAACAGCAGCCAGTTGCGCTGCTCGCCAGCATTCACCCGCGCGCGGAGCAGGCTGCGCAAGCCGGCCAGGCCGGTGCCGTTGCCAATCAACACCAGCGGCGCAGCCGTTTCCGGCAGGTGGAAGCTGCTGTTGCGCCGCAAACGCAGGCTCAGCGTACCGTCAAGCGGCAGGTACTCGGTCAGCCAGCCGGAACCCAGGCCCAGGTTGCCATCGGCATGGCGTTCCTGGCGCACGATCAGCTCCAGCACGCCATCGCTGGCGATCGAGGCAATCGAGTATTCGCGGCTGCCGATCGGCACCAGTGCGTCGACCAGTGCTTGCGGCTGTAGGCCGATCAGGTGATCGCGACGGGTCGGCAACTGGCGGCCGGCCAGGGCCTGGGCGAGGGTTTCGCCCAGGCCATTCACTTGCACCTTGGCCCCGGCGTCCAGCGCCATGCCATCGAGGAAGGCGTCGATCCTCGGCTGGCCGTTGAGCGGCAGGATCTCCACCAGGTCGCCAGCATCCCAGTTGGCGGGCTGTTCCGGTCGCAGGCCCAGCAGGTACACCGGCTGGCCCTGGCTGCCCGGGTTGAGCAGTTCGCGGCGCACCAGCGACCAGTTGCCGAAGCTCGGCGGCTGCCAGGCGGCCACTGGCTGGGCGCCGGTCAGTTGCGCCAGTTCCTGCTGCCACTGCTGCAGCGCGGCCTGGTCGGCGTTGTCCACTTCCACCGGGCTGAACGCACTGCTGGCACCGCGTTCACCCAGCCATGCCTGCAGGCGGCGGGCGAAGCCGCAGAAGTGCGGATACTGGCGGTCACCGAGGGCGAGCAGGGCATAGCTGAGGTTGTCCAGCGCCCAAGGCTGGCCGAGCACCTTGCGCTCGAAGGCGCGGGCGCTGTCGGGGGCTTCGCCGTCGCCGAAGGTGCTGACCACGAACAGCGCACGGCGGGCCTGGCGCAGGTCGAGTTCACCCAGTTCTGCCAGGGCGCGTACCTGTACTGGCAGGCCGGCGGCCTGAAGCTGCCCGGCGCTCTGCCAGGCCAGTTGTTCGGCAAGCCCGCTCTGGCTGGCAAAGCCGATCAGCCAGCTGTCGCCGCTGGCAGTGTTGCTGGTGACGTTGCCACGGGCGGCACGTACCTGGCGCTTCTTGCGACGGCGGTCGAGGTACAGCAGCCAGCCGGTGACGAAGAACAGCGGCATGGTCAGGCTGGCGATGGTGACGATGATGCGCCCCGGCAGGCCGAAGTATTCGCCCACGTGCAGGGCGTAGACGCTCTGCAGCAACTGGGCCTTGAAGGACTTGTCGGTGTAGCGGTCATGTCTTTTCACCTGGCCGCTGGCCGGGTCCAGTGCCAGGGTGTTGAAGGCACGTGGGTGGTCGGCGTTGTCCAGCAGGTAGAACAGGTTGGCCGGCTGACCGCCTACCGGTGGCAGACGCAGGTTGTACATGGCCAGGCCCGGGCCGGCAGCGTCCTTGAGGTTGGCCCAGATTGCGTCGTAGTCGACCACCAGCGGCGGGGCGTTCTTGTCGATTTTCTGCGGCCCGTGGCGGCCCCGGCCTTCGCCGCGCTTTTGCTGCTGGCCGGCGGCCGGCGCGTCGGCCAGCAGCTTGTTCAGGCCCTCGCGGTACCACTCGTAGGACCAGAACAGCCCGGTCAGGGCGAACAGCAGGTAGAACAGCAGGCACCAGGTGCCGGCCACCGCATGCAGGTCCCAGTTGAAGGCGCGGCCTTTCTTGGCCCAGTCGAAGGTCAGCCAGGTGCGCCAGTCCAGCGCCTTGCGCGGCCAGCGCAGGTACAGGCCGGAGAGGCAGAAGAACACCAGCATCAGGGTGCAGGCACCGGTGATCTGCCGGCCGCTGTCGCCCATGGCCAGGAAGCGGTGCAGGTTGAGCATGAGGTTGAAGAAGCCTTGCCCGGCCACTTCTCCCTTGAGTTCGCCGGTGTACGGGTCGGCATAGCGCAGCTGGCCACGGCGCTCGCCTGGTGGTGGGGTGAAGAAGACGCGTGCGGCGTTGCCTTCGCGTACATCGACCCACAGCATCGCCACCTTGTCGTGCTGCTGGGCCTCGACCCGCTGGACCAGTTCGGCCGGGGGCAGCACGCCCTCCGGGCGCACCTGGACCTTCAGGACATCGGCATTCAGCGCGCGCAGCAGTTCTTCCTGAAACGAGTACAAGGCCCCGGTGATACCCATCAAGGCCAGCACCAGGCCAGCGGTGATGCCAAAGAACCAGTGCAATTGGAACAGCGTCTTCTTCACCACATGATCACCTTGTGTTTCTGCCGCACACTGCGCGGCGTGCATTATGCCTTGATACGCAAAAGCCCCGCTCACGGGAATGAACGGGGCAGGGTGGGCTCGTCAGTCAGGCTTGTGTTGTCTGTACCGGCCTCTTCGCGGGTGAACCCGCTCCCACAGGTACTGCACTGACCTCAGGTCCAGTGATATCTCTGTGGGAGCGGGTTCACCCGCGAAAGGGTCGGCACAGGCGCAGCCCATTCAACAGATCAACCCCATCCCGGCATCAGAAGTGGAAGCTGGTGGTCAACAGCGCAGTCCGCCCGGCGGCCTGGTTGGCATAGTGCCCACTGTAGGCCTTGTCGTAGTAGACCTCGTTGGTGAGGTTCTGCACGTTCAACTGCAGGTCGACGTGCTTGGTCAGCTTGTAGCTGGCCATGGCGTCGTAGCGCCAGTACGAGTCGACCATCACGCTGTTGGTGGTGTTGCCGAACACTTCATCGACGTAGAAGGCACCACCACCAATGGTCAGCTTCGGTGTGACGTTGTAGGTGGTCCACAGGGTCAGGCTGTTGTTCGGTGTGTTAGGCAGTTGGTTGCCATCGTTGTAACCATCGATGAACACCGTGCCGACCCGCTGCGCGCCGCCGTCGACGAGCTTGGCATCCAGGTAGGTGTAGCCGGCGAATACTTGCCAGGCGTCGGTCAGCTTGCCGCTGGCGCTGAGCTCCAGGCCATCGACACGGGTCTTGCCGATGTTCTGGTAGGTGTTGTTATCCACCAGCACACGAGCGTCTTCCTTCTCGGTGCGGAAAATGGCTGCGGTCAACGCCAGGCGTTCGTCGAGCAGATCCCACTTGGTACCGATTTCGTAGTTGGTGGTTTTTTCCGGTTTCAACTCGCTGGTGGTGGTGGCCGTGACCAGCGCGTTGCCGTCGGAACCTTCGCCGAGCGAGGCGCCAGGCGGGGTGGCGGAGGTGGCATAGGACACATAGATGCTGCCGTTCTCGGCAGGCTTCCAGGTCAGGCCCAGTTGGCCAGTGACGAACTCACTGGTGTCTTCGGTCTTGAAGCTGGTAGAACCGTTGGCCGCTTTGGTCTTGACCTTGGTGTCGAAGTGGTCGTAACGCAGGCCCATGGTCAGCAACCAGGCCGGGTCGAGCTCCAGCGTGTCGGTGAAGTAGATGGCGCGCGTGTTGCCAGAAGTATCGGCACCGGCTTCGGTGCGGCTGATGGTGCCGTCCCACTCTTCATGCGGATTGGGGTTCGGGAACGAGGTACAGACACCGGAGATCTGGCCTGTTGCGCTCGAGCAGCTGCCAGCGCCGAAACCGGTGACGTCATAGCCCGATTTCACCGATGTTTCCCGGCTGAGTTCGATACCGGTGGAGAAGCTGTTCTTCATGCCACCAACGTAGAAATCGCCATACAGGTCGGTCTGGTTGGTGGTCGTGCGGGTGTTGGCGACACGGTTGTTCGGGCGACGCCAGACTTCACCGTTGAGGATGTTGCCTTTGCTGTCGTCTGGCTGGCTGTAGATGTAGTCCTGCAGCGTGTTGCCATGGCGCAAGGTGTTCTTGATGGTCAGCGAGTCGCTTAGGTCGTGCTCGATGCTGATGGTCGAGATATCTGCACGGCTCTTGGAGAAATCGCGACCGACCAGGCCGTAGTAGTTGCTGCTGCTGCCACCGCCGTGGGTCGGTTTGTCCGGGTTGGCCGAGGTGCGAGCGGCCGAGCTGCCGGAGCGCAGGCTGTAGGGAATACCCGAATCTGGCAGGTCGTCGCTTTCCACGTGGTAGTAGTCAAGGCTCACGCGGGTATCGGTGCCCAGACCGAACACCAGCGAGGGTGCCACGCCCCAGCGGTCGTAGTTGACCTCATCGCGGCCGGCGACGTTGCTTTTGTGGGTCATCAGGTTCAGGCGGCCAGCGACGCTGTCGCTGAACTGATAGTTGCCATCCAGGGTGTAGCGCTGGGTCTGATCGCTGCCCCAGGTCCAGGCGCCGTCGAGCGAGTTGCCCAGGTGCGCACGCTTGCTGACCATGTTGATGGTGCCACCAGCAGCACCGCGACCAGCGATCGAGGAGTTCGGGCCCTTGGCCACTTCCACCGACTCGATGGCGAAGATTTCGCGGGTTTGCGAACCGGTATCGCGCACGCCGTCCAGGTACATCGAGCTTTGGCTGTCGAAGCCGCGAATGAATGGGCGATCGCCGGAGGGGTTGCCGCCTTCGCCGGCACCCATGGTGATGCCCGGCACAGTGCGCAGTGCATCCTGCAGGGTCAGGGCGCTGGTGTCCTTGATCACTTGCTGCGGGATCACGGTGATCGAGCGCGGGGTATCTACCAGCGGCGCGGTGTACTTCTGCGAAGAGGCCTTGTCGACCTTGTAATCGGTGCTGGCCTGTTCAGCCTTGCCGTTGACGCTGGTGGCGTCGAGGGTGATAGCGCTGCTGGCGGCCGGGTCGGCGGCATAGGCCGACGAAGCGCTGAGGGCGACGCCGATGGCAGACACGATCAGGCGTGGTGAACTCACTGCAGATGGTACGTACTGGCGCATTGCTAAGGACCTTCCCCAAGGTGTTAAGGCCGCGGATCTTAATGTAAGCAATTGTGACTCACAATTGAGAGTCGTTACCATTCGTGAAGAATTTACAATCTTTACAATTTGCCTTTACGGTTTCATCAAGCTGAAACGTCTTAGGCGGCGAATGGGGCTTGTGAAGCGCAAAAGGGAATCAATATCATTGGCGCCTTTACATTTTCCAACGGTGCTGCCGCCATGCTGCTTCACATCCCCGGCCTGTTTCACGCCGATGAACTGGCCCGTATCCGCGAGGCGCTGGAGCAGGCCGACTGGGCCGACGGCAAGGTCACGGCCGGCTACCAGTCGGCCAAGGCCAAGCACAACCTGCAACTGCCGGAAGGCCACCCGCTGGCCAAGGAGATCGGCAGTGCGCTGATCGACCGCCTGTGGCAGACCCCGCGCTTCATGTCTGCAGCCTTGCCGCACAAGGTGTTCCCGCCGCTGATCAACTGCTACCGCGAAGGTGGCAATTTCGGCTTCCACATCGACAACGCCCTGCGCCAGCCCAAGGGCAGCCCGGAGCGGGTGCGCACCGACCTGTCTTCCACGCTGTTCCTCAGCGATCCAGACAGCTATGACGGCGGCGAGCTGGTGATCCAGGACACCTATGGCGTGCAGCAGGTCAAGCTGGCCGCCGGTGACCTGGTGCTGTACCCCGGCACCAGCCTGCACAAGGTCAACCCGGTTACCCGTGGCCAGCGTTACGCCGCGTTCTTCTGGACCCAGAGCCTGGTGCGCGAGGACAGCCAGCGGGCGTTGCTGTTCGAGATGGACAATGCCATCCAGCAACTGACTGCCGATGTGCCGGACCATCCATCACTGCTACAGCTGACCGGCACCTACCACAACCTGCTGCGCCGCTGGGCCGAGGTCTGAGCCGTGTCCTATCAGTTGCGGCGTGAGGAAGTGGTGGATGTGGCCGGTTTGCAGGCCATGCTGGAAGAAAGCCCTGGCAAGGCCGCCCAGGCGATCCTGGCGGCGGCCGGGCAGGGCGCGGTGGAGGCACAGTTGCTGCTGGGGCAGATCCTGCTCGACGGGCGCGGCATTCAGGCGGATGCCGCCGTGGCCAGGCGCTGGTTCGGCATCGCCGCGCAGGGCGGCAGTGCCATGGCGCACAACATGCTGGGGCGTTGCCTGGAGCATGGCTGGGGCGGTGAGCCAAGCCAGGCGCAGGCGGCCATCCACTATGCGCGTGCGGCCGATGCAGGGCTGGACTGGGGGCTGTACAACCTGGGTAACCTGCTGGCCACCGGGCGCGGAATACCGGCCAACCAGGCGCAGGCGCTGATGTGCTACGAGAAGGCCGCGCACATGGGGCATGCCAAGTCGATGAACCTGTACGGGCGTTACCTGGAACAAGGCATCGCCACGGTGCCCAACCCGGCACGGGCGGTGCGCTGGTATCGGCGTTCGGCCGAGGCGGGGGACTTTCGTGGCATGTTCAGCCTGGGGCTGGTGCTGGTCGAGCGTGGGCAGGTGGCGGAAGCCGGGCCCTGGCTGGAGCGGGCGCGGGTCGAGGGGAACATGAATTTCCTGCGCAGCGCGCTGGTGACCTTGCAGGGGGCCGGGCCGGTGTTGATGGCCTTTGCGGCGCGGTATGCCGAGGAGATCGAACGGCGCGAAGCTTGAGGTTCCCTCAAGGCCCGCAGTACCTGTAGGAGCAGCCTTGTGCTGCGAAGAGGCCGGCATGACAAAAGATGGCCTTTGGCATTTATGGCCTCTTCGCAGCACAAGGCTGCTCCTACAGGGAATTGCACAGGCCTGAAGGCGGAAAGCACAAATGAAAACGGGGCCTTGCGGCCCCGTCTTGCGTTACAGGTAGTAAGCCTTCAGCGGCGGAAAGCCGTTGAATTCCACTGCGCTGTAGCTGGTGGTGTAGGCACCGGTCGACAACCAGTACAGACGGTCGCCGATGGCCAGGTTCAGCGGCAGGCCGTACTTGTAGTTTTCGTACATGATGTCGGCGCTGTCGCAGGTCGGGCCGGCGATGACCACTTCTTCGGCCTCGCCTTTCTTCTCGGTCCAGATCGGGAACTTGATGGCTTCGTCCATGGTTTCGATCAGGCCGGAGAACTTGCCCACATCGGTGTAGATCCAGCGCTCGACGGCGGTGCGCGACTTGCGTGCAACCAGTACCACTTCGCTGACCAGGATGCCGGCGTTGGCAATCAGCGAACGGCCCGGCTCGAGGATGATTTCCGGCAGGTCGTCACCGAAGTCTTCCTTCAGGAAGCGGATGATCTCTTCGGCGTAGGTTTCGAGGCTGTTGGTCCGGGTGATGTAGTTGGCCGGGAAGCCGCCACCCATGTTGATCAGCTTCAGCTCGATGCCGTCTTCTTCCTTCAGGCGCTCGAAGATCACCTTGACCTTGGCGATGGCTGCATCCCACACGCTGATGTCGCGCTGCTGCGAGCCGACATGGAAGGAAATGCCGTAAGGCACCAGGCCCAGGTCGCGGGCGAGGATCAGCAGGTCCATGGCCATGTCGGTCTGGCAGCCGAACTTGCGCGACAGCGGCCAGTCGGCAGTGGTCGAGCCTTCGGTGAGAATACGTACGTACACTTTCGAACCCGGTGCGGCCTTGGCGATGTTGCGCAGGTCGGCTTCCGAGTCGGTGGCATACAGGCGCACGCCCTTCTCGTAGAAGTAGCGGATGTCCTTGGACTTCTTGATGGTGTTGCCGTAGCTGATACGGTCGGCGCTGACGCCGCGGCCCAGCACCTTGTCCAGCTCGTAGATCGAGGCGATGTCGAAGCTCGAACCTTTCTCTTTGAGCAGGTCGATGATTTCCACGGCCGGGTTGGCCTTGACCGCGTAGTACACCTTGGCGAATTCGAAACCAGCACGCAGGTCGTCGTAGGCCTGGCTGATCATCTGGGTGTCGATGAGTACGAACGGGGTTTCCTGCTTGTCGGCGAACGCCTTCATTTTCTGGAAGGTGTCACGCGCGAAATAGTCTTCGACCTGGATCGACATGCTCAGGGACTCCATGGGCAAACTGAAAATTTAAGTGGCTGCAAACTGAACGTCCTCCGTATCCCCACTTTGGTTCGCCTACTCAGTACTTGAGCCGGATGGATCGTTTCCAGCATGGACGTTCGGCGCGCACTTTAGGGCGTGAAGAATGCAGAATCAACAGGCAATCCGGGCGTGATCGACGCGGATCGACGACCTGCCATTTGAATAACCGACCCATGTGACCGGCTGATGTTCCCCGGAGTGTTTCAAGCGTAAAAAATAGTGGAATGGAGCGCGTTGGCTCCTTCGCGGGCACGCCCGCTCCCACAGGCATCTCGCGGTTCCTGTGGGAGCGGGCGTGCCCGCGAAAGGGCCTCAGGTGTTCATATTTATGGCCACATTTCCCTGGCACCGCCGTGCATGAAAAAGACGATAAATTTTTTGTTACCGACTGGCGGAATTGCCGTGTTTGATGAGAAACATTACTATTCGCACCCTTGTCTGCCTCCCTGATGACCCCGACCGTGTCCGGACCCAAAGGCTTCCTCGACCACTACCATGAGCTGATCGGCACCTGGACGCGCAAGTTGCGCAGTCGACAGCAGGCCGAGGACCTCACCCACGATGCCTTTGTCCGGGTACTGGAAAACCCGCGCGAGCAGGTCGAGCAGCCACGCGCCTACCTGCACCAGACCGCACGCAATATTGCCGTGGATGGTTTCCGGCGCGAGGACCGCCGCCAGGCCCTGGAGCTGGAAGCCTTCGACGAAGGCGTGGCCGCCAGTGGCGACCCCGAGGCCTACGTGCATGCGCTGGAGCTGGCCGACAGTGTCGAGCGGGCGCTGGCCGAACTACCGCTCAATTGCCGGCAGGTGTTCATCTGGCAGAAGCTCGAAGGCCTGACCCAGGCCGAGATTGCCGAGCGCATGGGGTTGAGCAAGAACATGGTCGAAAAGTATATGATCCGCACGCTCCGGCATCTGCGTGAGCACCTGGATGTGTCGGCATGATGAGTCAGGAGACCTTTTCGATGAAACAGCACGGTACCGATACCGTCCGCGAGCAGGCGGCCGCGTGGTTCGCCCGGGTGCAGGATGCGCCTCGCGATGCCGGGCTGCAGGCGCAGCTGCACGCCTGGCTGGAAGGCGATGCACGGCACCGTGATGAGTACCAGCAGCTCGCCCGTCTGTGGCAGGCCACCGACTTCATCCCGCGCCAGCGCCTGGAAGCGCTGTGCCAGCCGGCACCGGTACGCCAGTTGCCACGTCGGCGCTTCGTGCGCCAGGCCTTGGCCGCCAGCGTGGCCGCACTGGCGTTGGGCCTGGGCTGGGGCGGCTGGCACTACCAGCAACTGAATCACCAGGGCAGCTTGCAGACCGCCTTCAATGAACGCCGCCAGATCGAACTGCCGGATGGTTCGCACCTTGAACTCAACGGCAGCACGCAAGTGCAGGTCGCTTTCAGCGCCGGCCAGCGGCATGTCCGGCTGATGGCGGGTGAGGTGATGTTCACCGTCGCCCACGACAGTGGCAGGCCGTTCGTGGTCGACACCGCCCAGGGCAGCGTGACTGTCACCGGTACCCGTTTCGACGTCCGCCTGGACCCGGCCAGCACCCGCGTGGCGGTGGAGCAGGGCTCGGTGCGTGTGCAGGGCAAGGGCGCCTCGCTGGCGCAGCTCACGGCGGGCCAGGGCTCGCATATAGATGCACAAGGCCAGGTGGCGGCGCCCTATGCGGTGAATACCGGCGCCCTGACTGCCTGGCGCCAAGGCAGGCTGGTGTTCGACAACGCCACCCTGGCCGAGGTGGTGGCCGAAGCCTCGCGCTACCGCAGCCAGCCGCTGCGGGTCGCCCCCGGCAAAGTCGCCCAGCTGCGGCTGTCCAGCACCTTCAGCACCGACGACACCGATGCGCTGCTGCGTGCCTTGCCGAGCATCCTGCCGGTGGCCATCAAGGCCCATGAAGATGGCTCGCGCGAAATAATCGCGAAATAGATTCAGGTTTTTTTCCGCTCGTTCGTCTTCCCCGCCAGCTGCAACTGCCAAGCATTTCCATTTGCATGCGGTTGGCGTTTATTCCGTATTCCAGGAAGTTTCGACGACGTGAACAACAACAAGCCCTTCCCACGCTTCCGCGCCCTGGCGCTGGCCCTGGCGGTCAGCGCCGTGGCCGTCAACAGCCAGGCCGCAGAGGCCGGCAGCACCATCCAGATCCAGGCCCAACCCTTGGCTTCGGCGCTGAACCAGCTGGGCCAGCAGACCAACCTGCAGCTGTTCTTCAGCCCCGAGCTGGTGGCCGGCAAGCAGGCCCCGGCGGTGTCCGGCCAGCTGGCGCCCGAGCAGGCGCTGCAGCAGTTGCTGCAAGGCAGCGGCCTGACCTACGAGATGTCCCAGGGCACCGTGGTGGTCAAGCCGGCCCAGGCCGATGGCACCCTCACCACCGGCAGCCTGGAGCTGGCGCCCACCGACATCAAGGTGGTGGGTGACTGGCTGGGCGATGCCCAGCAGAGCGTGGTGCAGAACCACCCTGGCGCGCGCACCGTGGTACGCCGCGAAGCGATGGTGGAAAAGGGCGCAATGAACGTGCGCGACGTGCTGCGCGGTATCCCGGGCGTGCAGGTGCAGGACTCCAACGGCACCGGCGGCAGCGACCTGTCGCTGAACGTGGGTGTTCGCGGCCTGACTTCGCGCTTGTCGCCACGCTCCACGGTGCTGATCGACGGCATCCCGGCCGCCTTCGCGCCCTATGGCCAGCCGCAGCTGTCGATGGCGCCGATTTCCTCGGGCAACCTCGACAGCATCGACGTGGTGCGTGGCGCCGGTTCCGTGCGTTATGGCCCGCAGAACGTCGGTGGGGTGATCAACTTCGTTACCCGGGCGATCCCGGAGAAGGCCTCGGCCGAGCTGTCCACCACCCTGGAAACCTCCCAGCATGGTGGCTGGAAACACACCGAGTCGGCCTTCGTCGGCGGCACCGCGGACAACGGCATGGGCGTGGCGCTGCTGTACACCGGGGTGAATGGCAACGGCTACCGTGAAAGCAACAACGGCAACGACATCGACGACGTCATCCTCAAGACCCACTGGGCGCCGACCGACGTTGACGAGTTCTGGCTCAACTTCCACTACTACGACGGCCGTGCCGACATGCCTGGCGGCCTGACCCAGGCGCAGTACGACAGCAACCCGTACCAGTCGCTGCGCGACTACGACTACTTCGCCGGCCGGCGCAAGGACGTGTCGTTCAAGTGGCAGCGGCAGCTCGACGACGCCACCCAGTTCGAAGTGCTGACCTACTACACCGACAGCTTCCGCGGCAGCGCCATTGCCTCGCGCGACATGAAGACCCTGTCGTCGTACCCGCGCAACTACCACACCTTTGCCATCGAACCACGGCTGTCGCGGATCTTCTTCGCCGGCCCGACCACCCAGGAAGTCAGCGTGGGCTACCGCTACCTGAAGGAAGCGATGCGTGAGCAGTCGACCCGCCTGGCGCTGATCGACAACGTGCCGACGCCCGCCCCGGGCTCCGACGGCCATGTGTTCCAGGACCGCAGCGGTGGTACCGAGGCCAGTGCCTACTACATCGACGACAAGATCGACGTGGGTAACTGGACCATCACCCCAGGTATCCGCTTCGAGCATATCAACACCGACTGGCGCGACCGCCCGGTGCTCGGTGCCAACGGCCAGCCGGTGCCGGAGAAGAAGCGCAGCATCACCAGCAACGAGCCACTGCCGGCGCTGAGCGTGATGTACCACATCTCCGATGCGTGGAAGGTGTTCGCCAACTACGAGACCTCGTTCGGCAGCCTGCAGTACTTCCAGCTGGGCCAGGGTGGTACTGGCAACAGCACGGCCAATGGCCTGGAGCCGGAAAAGGCCAAGACCTACGAGATCGGTACCCGCTATGACAATGGCGGCTTTGCCGGTGAGCTGACGGCGTTCTACATCGATTTCGATGACGAACTGCAGTACATCAGCAACGACGTGGGCTGGACCAACCTCGGCGCGACCAAGCACCAGGGTATCGAGGCCTCGGTGCGCTATGACCTGGACGGGCTGGACCCGCGCCTGGAAGGGTTGTCGGTGAGCGGTGGCTATACCTATACCCGCGCTACTTATGAAGGGGACATTCCTGGCTTCAAGGGCCGTGACCTGCCGTTCTATTCACGCCAGGTGGCCACTGCCGGGGTGCGTTACGCGGTCAACCACTGGACCTGGAACCTGGATGCCTACGCCCAATCCAAGCAGCGCGCGCCGGGTACCGGGATCAATGCCGATGGCAGCTTCAACGGTGACTACATCACCGAGCCGAGTGCGGATGGGCAGTTTGGTGATATCCCGGGTTACGTGACCTGGCATGCCCGTGGCGGGTATGAGTTCGGGCCCCAGATGTCCAACCTGAAGCTGGCGGCGGGGGTGAAGAACCTGTTCGACAAGCAGTACTTCACCCGCTCCAGCGACAACAATGCCGGCATCTATGTGGGTGAGCCGCGGACCTTCTATGTGCAGGCCAGTGTAGGGTTCTGACATCGCGTCGCCTGCTTCGCGGGTGAACCCGCTCCCACAGGTACCGCGCAGGTCTTTAGCCTTGCACCGACCCTGTGGGAGCGGGTTTACCCGCGAAGAGGCCGGCACAAGCAATCCATTACCTGGGTTTTGAGCCTAGATTGCCGGGGCCGCTTTGCGGCCCATCGCGACACAAGGCCGCTCCTACACAGGAACGCGATCTGCTGTAGGAGCGGCCTTGTGTCGCGAAAGGGGCGCAGCGCGCCCCCGGCGATTACGAAACCACCGCCTCGGCCGGCGAGACAATGCTGGTCTTGGCCCCCCGCGAGCGTCCCGAACTCAAATAAGCCGCAATCGACTCCTGCGTCACCTCGCCCAAGAACACCTGCTCGGCATCCAGCACCGGCAGCCACGCCCGGTTGAACTCGTACATCCGCGACAACAGGATGCGCAAATGCTCATCATGCGACGCCGTGGCATTGAACGGCCGCAGGAAGTCGCCACAAGTCCCTTGCTGGCGATGCATGTCACGCCGGCGCACGTAGCCCAGTGCCTTGTTCTGCGCATCGGTCACCACCACGTAGCGGCGGTCGTGCTCGTCCAGCAGCTCCAGCGCATCGCTCACCGGCGTCTGCGGGCTTACCGATGGCGCGTTGTCTGCCGCATCCTCCGCACGTACCAGCAACAGGCGCTTGAGGGTACTGTCCTGGCCGACGAAGTTGCTGACGAACTCGTCCGCCGGGTGCGCCAGCAAGGTGTCCGGGTGGTCCAGCTGCAACAGCTTGCCGACGCGGAAGATGGCGATCTTGTCGCCCAGCTTGATCGCTTCGTCGATGTCATGGCTGACCATGATCACGGTCTTGTTCAAGGCCCGCTGCATCTCGAAGAACTCGTTCTGGATCATCTCGCGGTTGATCGGGTCGACCGCGCCGAACGGCTCGTCCATCAGCAGCACCGGCGCTTCCGCCGCCAAGGCGCGGATCACGCCGATACGCTGCTGCTGGCCGCCGGACAGCTCGCGCGGGTAGCGCTGCAGGTACTGCTTGGGCTCCAGCTTGATCATGTGCATCAGTTCGCGGGCGCGTTCATGGCACTTCTGTTTGTCCCAGCCGAGCAGGCGCGGCACCACGGTGATGTTCTCCTCGATGGTCATGTTGGGGAACAGGCCGATCTGCTGGATCACATAGCCGATGTGCCGGCGCAGGGTGACCTCGTCCAGCCCGGTGGTGTCTTCGCCATTGATGAACACCTGGCCGGAAGTGGGCGTGATCAGGCGGTTGATCATTTTCAGGGTAGTGCTCTTGCCGCAGCCCGAGGGGCCGAGGAACACGCAGATTTCCCCTTCGTTGACGGTGAGGCTTACCGAGTCGACGGCTTTCACGTCCTTGCCGTTGACGTTGAAGGTTTTGCTGAGGTTCTTCAGTTCGATCATGAGCGCAGTCCTTCTGGAGTCAGGGCACGTTGCAGGGTTTGCAGGAGCAGGTCGGCGATGATTGCCAGCAGGCTGACCAGCACGGCGCCGACCAGCAGCATCGACATGTCGCTGCGGCTGATGGAGGTGAGGATGAGTACACCAAGGCCGCCGGCGCCGATGGTGGCGGCGATGGTCATCACGCCGATGTTCATCACCACGGCGGTGCGCACGCCGGCGAGGATCACCGGCACGGCGATGGGCAGTTCGACCATGCGCAGGCGCTGGCCGAAGGTCATGCCGATGCCGCGCGCGGCTTCACGGATGCCGGGCTCGACGTTGGTCAGGGCCAGGTAGGTGTTGCGCATGATCGGTAGCAGTGAGTAGAGAAACACCGCAGTGATCGCCGGCAGCGGCCCGAGGCCCTGGCCGAACTTGGAGTAGAACGGCAGAAGCAGGCCGAACAGGGCGATCGAGGGGATGGTCAGCAGTACCGTGGCGCTGGCCTGCAATGGGCCGGCGACGGCCGGGAAGCGGGTCATGAGGATGCCCAGCGGTACGCCGACGATGATCGCCAGGCCCACGGCGACGCCGACCAGCATGATGTGCTGCCAGGTCAGTTGCAGCACCTGGGCCCAGTCCAGGTGGTTGAAGGTATCGATCAGGTTCATGGCTGGCCCTCGCTGTTCAGTGGGTGCTCACGCAGGAAGGTGGCGGCCACGGCAGTCGGGTTCTGGTGCTCGACATCGACCTTGGCGTTGAGCTGGCGCATGGTTGCGTCATCCAGCTGTTCGGCCAGTGGCTTGAGCAGGCCGGCCAGCTGCGGGTTGGCGTCGAGCACGGCTTTGCGCACCACCGGCGCGGCGGTGTAGTCGGGGAAGTAGTGCTTGTCGTCCTCCAGCAGCTTGAGGTCGAAGGCGTTCAGGCGGCCGTCGGTGGTGTACACCAGCCCGGCGAACACCTGGTTGTTGCGCATCGCGGTGTACACCAGGCCGCCGTCCATCTGGCGGATGTTGCGGCGGTCCAGCGGCAGGCCGTACATCTCGCGCAGGCCGACCAGGCCATCGGGGCGGTTGGCGAACTCGGTGTCCAGCGCCACCAGGTGGTTGCGGTGGCTTTCGTCACGCAGTACCTGGTTGAGGTCGCTGATGGTGTTGACCTGCGGATAGGCCTCGGCCACCTGCTTGGGCAGGCCCAGGGCGTAGGTGTTGCTGAACTTCGACGGGGTCAGCCAGATCAGGTCCTTCTTGGCATCCAGCGCCTTGACCCTGGCGAAGGTTGCCTCGGCACTGGGCATGCGCTCGTCGATATGGTTGTACGACACCAGCGACACGCCGGTGTATTCCCACATCAGGTCGAGCTGGCCGGTTTCCTGGGCCTGGCGCGCGATATTGCTGCCAAGGCCGGTGGTGACGCGCACGTCATAGCCGTTGGCGCGCAGGTATTGCGCGGTGATTTCGGCGAGTACGGTCTGTTCGGTGAACACCCGCGCGCCGATGCGGATCAGTGGTTTGTCCGCCGCCTGGGCAAATCCTGCGAACAGCAGGGCCGCGCCCAGCAGCAAGGCGATTCTCTTGTTCATACGTTCCCTATCTTTATTGGGCCAGGCCACGTTCCAGCCAGCGCTTGCTGGAGAAACTCACCGCCGCGTCCAGCGCCAGCGCCAGCAGTGCAGTGCAGGCAGCCCCCAGCAGCAGCTGTGGCTGGTTGTTCAGGGCGATGCCGGGGAAGATCAGGCTGCCCAGGCTGTTGGCGCCAATCAGGAACGCCAGCGGTGCGGTGCCGACGTTCAGCGCCAGGGCCACGCGCACACCGCCAACGATGATCGGCACGGCGTTGGGCAGCTCCACCTGCCAGAGTTGCTGGCGCGGAGTCATGCCGATGCCGGTGGCGGCTTCCTTGAGCGAGGCGGGGACGTTTTTCAGGCCCTCGTAGGTGTTGCGCACGATGGGCAGGAGGGAGGCGAGGAACAGCGCGAAGATCGCGGGCCCGGCGCCGATGCCCAGGATACTCAGGGCGATGGCCAGAACGGCCAGGGGAGGGATGGTGTTACCAACGTTGAAGAACTGCATGAAGCGCTCGGCTTTGTCGACCCGGTGCGGTCGACTTAACGCAATGCCGGCGGGGATGCCCACGGCCAGCGCCGCCGCCATCGAAGCCAGCACCAGTACCAGGTGCGCTTGCAGGTAGAACCCAAGATCGTCGCGATACCGCGCGATCGTGTCGATGCCGATCCAGTGGACCAGCAGGGCCAGGATGACGAGCACGGCGGCCCATCCCAACAGCCCTTTTCCGTAGCGTTCAGCCACAGGCGGACTCCTTGTGTAGTCGGCGAGCACACTTCTTGGTTGCCGGCCAGTCCTGGCGGCGGGTGGTGTGTTCGCGAGTAGCAGCGTGACGCACGCCGAAGGCTGCGATCAGGCCATGAGCCGAACCCCGTCGGGCCCGAAAATGCTGATGAAACCAGCTCCCCAACCGAAGCGGGTTGCAGGGGAGTGGACGTCTCCGTGGGCGTAAAGGTTCCCATCTGGGGCGGCATTTGGCCAGCGTTAATCACTGGTTGGTTGGAAAATTGACGAGAAAAAGCAGCGGGTTAGTGCGCTGTAGGCGTTGAAATAACTGCTCTTGGGCCATTTGTCGTGATAAGTGGCTAGTTGTTGAATTTGTGGTGGCAGTGCCGGCCCTTTCGCGGGCTCGCCCGCTCCCACAGGGATCTCCACTGCTGTTCAGGCCTGTGCAGTGCCTGTGGGAGCGGGCGTGCCCGCGAAAGGGCCGGAACAGGCACCGCCGGTTCAGCAAGTTTTGGTCCCGGCCCAACTTCAGGTATGATATCGCCCCTTTTAAATCCCCCAGTCAGGCGATTTCCCATGACCAACCAGGCCGCCGAAGTCGCGAAGCGCCGCACTTTCGCAATCATTTCCCACCCCGACGCCGGTAAGACCACCATCACCGAGAAGCTGCTGCTGATGGGCAAGGCCATTGCCGTCGCCGGTACCGTGAAGTCGCGCAAGTCCGACCGCCACGCCACCTCCGACTGGATGGAAATGGAGAAGCAGCGCGGCATCTCCATCACCACCTCGGTGATGCAGTTCCCGTACCGCGAGCACATGATCAACCTGCTCGACACCCCCGGCCACGAAGACTTCTCGGAAGACACCTACCGCACCCTGACCGCGGTGGACTCGGCGCTGATGGTGCTCGACGGCGGTAAAGGTGTAGAGCCACGTACCATCGCCCTGATGGACGTGTGCCGCCTGCGCGACACGCCGATCGTCAGCTTCATCAACAAACTCGACCGCGACATCCGCGACCCGATCGAGCTGCTGGACGAGATCGAAGCCGTGCTGAAGATCAAGGCCGCGCCGATCACCTGGCCGATCGGTTGCTACCGCGACTTCAAGGGCGTGTACCACCTGACCGGTGACTACATCGTGGTGTACACCCCGGGCCACGGCCACGAGCGCACCGAAGCCAAGATCATCCAGAAGCTGGACTCGGACGAAGCCCGTGCCCACCTGGGCGACCAGTACGATTCGTTCGTCGAACAGCTGGAGCTGGTGCAGGGCGCCTGCCACGAGTTCAACCAGGAAGAGTTCATCAACGGCCAGCTGACCCCGGTGTTCTTCGGTACCGCGCTGGGCAACTTCGGTGTCGACCATGTGCTTGACGCCGTCGTCGACTGGGCGCCGCGCCCGCTGGGCCGTGTGGCTCACGAGCGCACCGTGGAGCCTGTGGAAGAGAAGTTCACCGGCTTCGTGTTCAAGATCCAGGCGAACATGGACCCGAAACACCGCGACCGCATCGCCTTCATGCGTATCTGCTCGGGCAAGTACGAGAAGGGCATGAAGATGCGCCACGTGCGGATCAACAAGGACCTGCGTATCGGCGATGCGCTGACCTTCTTCTCCTCCGAGCGCGAGCAGCTGGAAGAGGCCTATGCCGGCGACATCATCGGCCTGCACAACCACGGCACCATCCAGATCGGCGACACCTTCACCGAAGGCGAGGCGCTGGGCTTCACCGGTATCCCGCACTTCGCCCCGGAGCTGTTCCGCCGCGTGCGCCTGAAGGACCCACTGAAATCCAAGCAGCTGCGCCAGGGCCTGCAACAGCTGGCCGAAGAAGGTGCTACCCAGGTGTTCTTCCCAGAGCGCAGCAACGACATCATCCTCGGTGCAGTCGGTGTGCTGCAGTTCGACGTGGTCGCCAGCCGCCTGAAGGAAGAGTACAAGGTCGAGTGCGCCTACGAGCCGATCACCGTATGGTCGGCCCGCTGGATCGGCTGTGACGACAAGAAGAAGCTCGAGGAATTCCAGAACAAGGCCATGGAGAACCTGGCCATCGACGGTGGCGGGCACCTGACCTACCTGGCGCCGACCCGGGTCAACCTGTCGCTGATGGAAGAGCGCTGGCCGGACATCAAGTTCCGCGCTACCCGCGAGCACCACTGATTCGGAAAGCTTGCATCTGACCCCTGTGGGAGCGGGTTTACCCGCGAATGCGTCGGTGAATTCAACATCGCATTCGCGGGTAAACCCGCTCCCACAGTGACCGCGTTACGGCCGCACTCAGTTTCCTGCCTTGATACTGGTCCAGATCCTCGTCCGAATACGGTCGATCTTCGCCGGCATTGCCTCCAGCGCATACAGCTTGCCCATCACTTCCTCGCTCGGGTAAACCATCGTATTACCCTTCATCGCCGGATCCACCAGCCCGTCCGCCTCAAGGTTGCCGTTGGCGTACTGCACATGGTTGCTGATGTTGGCCATCACCTCCGGCTGCAGCAGGTAGTTCATGTAGGCATACCCGGCCTTCTCATCCGGTGCATCGGCCGGCATGGCAACCATGTCGAACCACATCGGTGCGCCTTCCCTGGGTATCGAATACCCCACGTTCACCCCGTTCTTCGCCTCCTCGGCACGATTCTTCGCCTGCAGCACATCCCCCGAGAAACCGACCACCACGCAGATATCGCCGTTGGCCAGGTCGCCGGTGTACTTCGATGAGTGGAAGTAGCTGATGTATGGCCGCACCTGCATCAGCAGCGCCTTGGCCTTGTCGTAGTCCGCCGGGTTCTGGCTGTGGTGCGGCAGGCCCAGGTAGTGCAGGGCGATCGGTAACAGCTCAGGGCCGTTGTCCAGCACGGCGACGCCGCAGCTTTTCAGCTTGCTCATGTACTCAGGCTTGAAGATCAGGTCCCACGAGTTTATTGGCGCGCTGTCGCCGAGCACCGCCTTGACCTTGTCGACGTTGTAGCCGATGCCGGTGCTGCCCCACAGATACGGGAAGCCGTATTGGTTACCCGGGTCATTGACCTCTAGTGCCTTGAGCAACACCGGGTTGAGGTTGTGCCAGTTGGGCAGCTGCGACTTGTCCAGCTGCTTCAGGGCTTTGCCCTGGATTTGACGGGCCATGAAGTGGTTGGACGGGAACACCACGTCGTAGCCGGAGTTGCCGGTCATCAGCTTGCCGTCGAGGGTTTCGTTGCTGTCGTAAACGTCGTAGGTGGGCACGATACCGCTGGCTTGCTGGAAGTTCTTCAGTGTGTCGGGGGCAACGTAGCTGGACCAGTTGTAGATCTTCACCGTTTCGGCGGCACCGGCCACGCTGGCGGCCAGTATCAGGGGGGCGAGAAGGAGCGTGCGCATGTCGGGGTTACCTTGCTTTGTGTGTTGTTATCGAAGGCAGGCGATCAGCGGATCAGAAAATAAGGACGTAGGTCTTGCGCACGGTCTCCTGGATGTCCCAGGTGCCTGTGCTGTTGGCCGGTAGCATCAGTGCGTCTCCGGCTTCTATGAACAGGGGCTCGCCACCGTCAGGGGTGAAGGTGCAGCGGCCCTTGGTGAAATGGCAGAACTCCTGCTGCACGATCTGCCGCCGCCAGCGCCCGGGGGTGCACTCCCAGATGCCGGTTTCGACGCCGTCGCTGCGCTCCACACAGGTGACCGACGTTACCGCCACGGGCTCGCCGAGTGGTACCGCAACGGGGTTGGAGCTATCGAGCACGGCGCTGTCGGTGTTCTTGAAATGGGTGATGCTCATGACCGGTAAATCCTGTGTCGGGGAAAGGGAAGTCAGTGCATGAAGCCTTCCATGAAGTCTGCAAGATTGCTGGCCAGGCGCCGCCTCCAAGGCGCGCTGGCGGGGTTGGCGAGGGTCCGGTCCTCGTGGACGAAGCTCTGGATGATCGCGTTGTAGCCCAGCCAGCGGCAGGGCTCGGGTGGCCAACTGGCCAGGCTTGAAAGCGGGCGGTTGTCGAGTACCCAGGGTTGCGCGGTCAGTTCGTTGTGCTGGTTGAGGATCAGCGCCGCCAGGGTGCGCCCGCCCAGGTTGGTGGCGCCGACGCCTTCGCCGCCGTAGCCGCCCGCCAGGGCGATGCCGCGCTGGCGGTCGCAGAGCATGTGCGGGCGGAAGCGCCGAGCCATGCCCAGGTTGCCGCCCCAGGAATGGGTGATACGCACGTGCTTCAGCTGCGGGAACAACTCGCTGAACAGGTAGCGGCGCAGCTCGATTTCCTGTTCGTCCAGGTTGAAGTTTTCGCGCAGGCGGCCACCGAAGCGGTAGCCGCCACGGGCGCCGAATACCAGCCGGTTGTCGGCGGTGCGCTGGCCGTAGGTGACCTGGCGGCTGCTTTCGCTGAACGCCTGGCCCTGGTTCAGGCCGATCTGTTGCCAGGTGGCCTCCGGCAGTGGTTCGGTGGCCACCAACAGGCTCTGTACCGGCAGCTGATGTTTGCCCAATGGCGGCAGGCTGGCGGCGTAGCCCTCCACGGCGGGTACCATCCATTGGCAACGGATGCGCGCCAACGGGGTACGCACCTCACCCGGCTGCCAGTCGATGGCTGGGGTGTTTTCGTAGATGGGTACGCCCAGCGCCTCTACCGCCCGGGCCAGGCCACGCGCCAGCTTGGCGGGTTGGATGGTTGCGGTGTGCGGGTTGTAGATGGCGCCATAGGCGTTGCTGACCCGCAACTGAGCGTCAAGCTGTTCGGGGCGCAGCCAGCGGTAGTCGTCCTCGGTCATGCCTTGGCGATAAAGATCGTCGAGGTAGGCGCGCAGGCTGCGCTCCTGTTCCGGGTAGCGCGCGGCGCAGTACAGCACGCCGCCTTTGCGGTAGTCGCAGTCGATGCTCTCGCGATGCAGCACGCGGTGTACTTCATCGGGGATGCCATGCAGCAGATCGATGCTGGCGCGGCGCTGTTGCGGCGACAGGGTGGCCAGCAGGCGGTCTTCGCCGAGCAGGTTGCCCATCAGCCAGCCGCCGTTGCGCCCCGAGGCGCCGAAGCCGGCGATGTTGGCGTCGATTACCGCGATGTTCAACTGTGGCGCCTGGCGCTTGAGGTAGTAGGCGGTCCACAGGCCGGTGTAGCCAGCGCCGATGATGCATACATCCGCGTCCAGGTCCTCGCGCAGGGCCGGGCGGGCGCACAACGGCTCGTCGAGCTGGTCCATCCACAGGCTGAGCGTGCGCAGGGGTTGCATCGGGTTCGGCTCCACATCCAAGGTCTGTGGGCGATCCTAGTGGTGTCGGCGGGCGGCTGTCCTACGTGCGTGCACGCAGGGAAATTTGCTTCAGGTACGCCTTGGGCGTAAGCCCGGTGTGTTCGCGAAAACACTTGTAGAACGCCGACAACGAGTTGAAACCGGCATTGAACGCCAGCTCGTCGATCGTGGCTTCGATGCTGTCGTCGTCGAGGCTGGCCATCAAGTGCTGCAGGCGGGCCTGGTTGACGTAGCGGTAGAAGCTTTGCCCGAGCACCTGGTTGAGCAGGTAGGAGATCTGGTTGCGGCTGTAGCCGCTGGCGTCGGCCACCTGCTGCAGGTCCAGCTCCGGGTCCAGGTAGGGGCGCTGGCGCTGGAAGTAGTGTTCCAGGTCCTGGGCCATGGTCGACAGCTGTCGGGGTGACAGGCCCAGGCGGCTGGTGGCCGGGCGCGGGCCGCTGCTGGCATGGCCACTGCTGCTCCGGCGGACCAGCGTGGCGTATTCGTTGACCTGCCAGATCAGGCCGTCCTTCACGGTAATCGCCTCGCTGGACTGGAACGCCACCAGGCCGTCACCGCCCTGGACCGTGACCTGGTACTGGATGAACGCGGTACAGCCGTCGACGCGGATGCGGTCGCTGTGCACGATATCTTCACCGGCTTCATGGGGCAGGCAGGCGCGTACGTAGTCACGCAGTTCCTGGAAGCCGAGCACGCGGTTCTGGAAGAAGTCGTGGTACTGGATGTCGGGGTGGTAGAGCGCCATGACGCCGTCGAGATCGCGGTGCTTCCAGCACAGGTGGTAGCGCAGCACGGTGTCGGCGGTGAGCGGGGTCTGCTCGGGGCCGTCGGGGAGGGTGGTGGCGGTCATGAGCCTGATAGTGCATTGCAGAACACCCAGCCGCAAGGGTGCGGATCCGGCATATTGCACGGTTTTGCCAAGCGGCTTGGGCAGTAAGCCGTTGATTCGGTTGAGAGTGTTTTTTTGACAGGGATGGCATGGCGAGTGCACCGGTCTGTTCAACATCGAACAAGGAGAAAGGCCATGCGCTCGATACTGCTCTGGATGATTGGGGTGCCGATTCCGGTGATTATCCTGATCTGGTTCTTCATGCATTGAGATTTTTGGGGCCGCTTTGCGGCCCATCGCGACACAAGGCCGCTCCTACAGGAGATCGCGGTCCCTTGTAGGAGCGGCCTTGTGTCGCGATGGGCTGCAAAGCAGCCCCGGCTATCTAAAGGCTAGAGAAACTGCTCGGCATAGTGACAAGCCACCTGCCGTGTACTCACCTGCCTGAGCGCCGGCACTTCCTTGGCACACCGCTCGGTCGCATACGGGCAACGCTTGTGAAACGCACACCCATCCGGTGGGTTCAGCGGGTTGGGCAACTCCCCGGCAATGCGGATCTTCGGCTTCAAAGGGTCCGGGTGAATCGCCGGCGTCGCTGACAGCAGGGCCTGGGTATACGGGTGCAACGGCCTTTCGTAGATATCTTCTTTCGGCCCCATCTCCGCCGGCCGGCCGAGGTACATCACCAGCACCTGATCGGCCACATGCCGCACCACCGCCAGGTTGTGCGAGATGAACACGTAGGCGGTGTTGAACTCCTTCTGCAAATCCATGAACAGGTTCAGCACCTGGGCCTGGATCGACACGTCCAGCGCCGAGGTCGGTTCGTCCGCCACCAGCACCTTGGGCTGCAGCATCATTGCCCGGGCCAGGGCGATACGCTGGCGCTGGCCGCCGGAGAACATGTGCGGGTAGCGCTGGTAATGCTCGGGGCGCAGGCCGACCTGTTCCATCATCTTCTGCACCTTTTCTCGCCGCTCGGCCTTGCTCAGCGAGGTGTTGATCAGCAACGGCTCGGCCAGCTGGTCACCAATCTTCTGCCGTGGGTTGAGCGAGGCGTAGGGGCTCTGGAACACCATCTGTACGTCGCGGCGCAGTTGCTTGCGCTCGCTCTTGCTGGCGCCTTTCACTTCGGTGCCGGCAATTTGCAGCGAGCCGGACGACGGCTCTTCGATCAGGGTCAGTGCGCGGGCCAGGGTCGACTTGCCACAGCCGGACTCACCGACCACGGCCAGGGTCTTGCCGGCCTCCAGTTCGAACGACACGCCATTCAGCGCGCGGACCAGGGCGTGGCCCTTGAACAGCCCGCGGGAGACTTCGTAATGCCGGGTCAGCTCCCGGGCGGATAGAACGACGGCCATCACGCCACCTCCTGGTTCAGCGGGTAGAAGCAACGCACCAGGCCATGGGCCTGGGGATCGAGGGGCGGGCGCTGGCGCCGGCAGTTGTCTTGCACGTACGGGCAGCGCGGTGACAGCAGGCAACCCACGGGGCGGTCGTAGCGGCCGGGGACGATGCCGGGCAGGGTGGCCAGGCGTTCGGCACCGATGCTGTGCTCGGGGATCGCCGCCAGCAACGCTTCGCTGTAGGGGTGGGCGGGTACGTCGAACAGCTCCGGCACCTGGCCCACTTCAACGGCCTGGCCGGCGTACATCACGCACACCCGCCTGGCCGTTTCGGCGACCACGGCGAGGTCGTGGGTGATCAGGATGAGCGCCATGTTGCGCTCCTTCTGCAGGTTGACCAGCAGCTCCATGATCTGCGCCTGGATGGTCACGTCCAGCGCAGTGGTGGGTTCGTCGGCAATCAGCAGCTTGGGCTCGCCGGCAATCGCCATGGCAATCGCCACGCGCTGGCTCATGCCGCCGGACAGCTGGTGCGGGTAGGCGTCCAGGCGGCTTTCCGCAGCCGGGATCTCGACCTTTTTCAGCAGCTCCAGGGCACGCTGGCGCGCGGCCTTGCCCTTCAGGCCCAGGTGCTGGCGCAGCACTTCCTCGATCTGGTAGCCCACGGTGTAGCTGGGGTTGAGCGCGGTCATCGGGTCCTGGAAGACCATGGCGATGTCCTTGCCCACCACCTTGCGTCGCTGGCGGCCGCTGAGCTTGAGCATGTCGGTGCCGTCGAAGGTGAGCGAGTCGGCGGTGATGCGCCCGGGGGCGTCGATCAGGCCCATCAGGGCCATCATGGTCACGGACTTGCCCGAGCCGGATTCGCCGACAATGGCCAGGATCTCGCCGGCCTCCACCGTCAGGTCCAGGCCATCGACCACCGGTACCGCATTGGCGTCGCCGAAGCGCACGTTCAGGTTGTTGATCTGCAACAGTGACATGGCGTTCTCCTCAGGCGGCGTTCTTGAGTTTCGGGTCCAGCGCATCGCGCAGGCCGTCGCCCATCAGGTTGATTGCCAGCACACTGAGCAGAATGGTCAGGCCGGGCAGGCTCACCACCCACCAGGCGCGCTCGATGTAGTCACGGGCCGAAGCCAGCATGGTGCCCCACTCCGGGGTCGGCGGCTGTACGCCAAGGCCAAGGAAGCCCAGGGCGGCGGCGTCGAGGATGGCCGAGGAGAAGCTGAGGGTGGCCTGCACGATCAGCGGTGCCATGCAGTTGGGCAGCACAGTGACGAACATCAGCCGTGGCAGCCCGGCACCAGCCAGGCGTGCGGCGGTGACGTAGTCGCGGTTCAGCTCGCCCATCACGGCGGCGCGGGTCAGGCGCACGTAGGATGGCAACGACACGATGGCAATGGCGATCACGGTGTTGATCAGGCCTGGGCCGAGGATGGCGACGATGGCCACTGCCAGCAGCAGCGAGGGCAGGGCCAGCATCACGTCCATCAGGCGCATGATCGACGGGCCGAGCAGTTGCGGGAAGAAACCGGCCAGCAGGCCCAGCAGGATGCCAGGGATCAGCGACATCACCACCGACGACAGGCCGATCAGCAGCGACAGCCGCGCGCCCTGGATCAGCCGCGAAAGCAGGTCGCGGCCCAGCTCGTCGGTGCCGAGGATGAACTGCCAGCTGCCACCTTCGAGCCACACCGGTGGGGTCAGCAGGAATTCGCGGTACTGCTCGCTCGGGTCGTGCGGGGCGACCCACGGCGCGAACAGCGCGCAGAACACCACCAGGCACATGAAGGCCAGGCCCATCACCGCGCCTTTGTTGCGGGCGAAGGCTTGCCAGAATTCTTTGTATGGCGAGGGGTAGAGCAGGCTCTGGTCCACCGGGCTGACCGGTGTGACGGATTTCGGAATCGGGCTAGTCATGGCGAAGGTCTCAGCGCTGATGACGGATGCGTGGGTTGGCCAGGCCGTAGAGGATATCCACGACGAAGTTGACCAGGATCACCAGGCAGGCGATCAACAGGATGCCGTTCTGGACCACGGGGTAGTCACGGGCACCGATGGCTTCGATCAGCCACTTGCCGATGCCCGGCCAGGAAAAGATGGTTTCGGTCAGCACCGCACCGGCCAGCAACGTGCCGACCTGCAGGCCGAATATGGTCAGTACCGGGATCAGCGCGTTGCGCAGGCCGTGCACGAACACCACGCGGGCCGGCGACAGGCCTTTAGCGCGGGCGGTGCGGATGTAGTCCTCGCGCAGCACTTCGAGCATCGACGAGCGGGTCATGCGGGCAATCACCGCCAGCGGGATGGTGCCGAGCACGATGGCCGGCAGGATCAGGTGCATCACCGCGTCCTTGAATGCACCTTCCTCGTCGCTGAGCAGGGTGTCGATGAGCATGAAGCCGGTCTTCGGCTCGATGTCGTAGAGCAGGTCGATGCGCCCGGACACCGGGGTCCAGCCCAGGCTTACCGAGAAGAACATGATCAGGATCAGGCCCCACCAGAAGATCGGCATCGAGTAACCGGCCAGGGAAATGCCCATCACCCCGTGGTCGAACAGCGATCCGCGCTTGAGCGCGGCGATCACGCCGGCCAGCAGGCCGACGATGCCGGCGAACAACAGGGCGGCAAAGGCCAGTTCCAGGGTGGCCGGGAACAGGGTGAGGAACTCGCTCCACACGCTCTCGCGGGTGCGCAGCGATTCACCGAGGTCACCCTGGGCCAGCTTGCCGACGTAGTCCAGGTACTGGACCGGCAGCGGCTTGTTCAGGCCCAGGCGCTCCATGGCCTGGGCATGCATTTCGGGGTCGACCCTGCGCTCGCCCATCATCACTTCCACCGGGTCGCCGGGGATCAGGCGTATGAGCGCGAAGGTCAGCAAGGTGATACCGAAAAAGGTCGGTATCAGCAGGCCAAGGCGCCGGGCAATAAAGCTCAACATTGTCGGGGTTACCTCATCAGGCCGTGCGGCTAGCAGCACGCTACGGGGTGCCGCCGGTCCCCGTGTGGGTTGCCGGCGGTCGTTGTTGTTCTACTTCACCTTGGTGGTGGCGAAGTTGTTGTTGGCCAGAGGGCTGATTACGTAGCCCTCCACGTTGTCACGCATGGCGGCGAACACCTTGGGGTGGGCCATGCTGATCCAGGGTTGGTCGTCATCGTACACCCTTAAAGCCTCGGCATAGACCCATCGGCGCTCATTGTCATCCGTCATCTGCCGTGCACGCGTGATGAGTTCCTGGAACTGCGGATTGCACCAGCGGGCGTAGTTCTCGCCGTTCTTGGCGGCCTCGCAGCTCAGCAGCGGGGTGAGGAAGTTGTCCGGGTCACCGTTGTCGCCTGCCCAGCCGGTGGAGACCAGGTCGGCTTCGCCGTTCTTGGCACGACGCAGCATTTCGGCCCATTCCATCACGCGGATATCCAGCTTCAGGCCGACCTGTTTCAGGTCGGCCTGCAGCATCTCGGCGGACAGGCGGGGGTTGGGGTTGGTCATGCCGCCGCCGTTGCGGGTGAACAGGGTGATCACGGTACCTTCCGGTACGCCAGCTTCCTTGAGCAGGGCACGGGCCTTGGCCAGGTCCCGAGGCGGGTTCTGGTTGGTGGTGTTGTAACCGAGCATGGTCGGCGGGTATGGGTTCACGCCCACCAGCGCGTTGTTCTTGCCAAACAGCTGGTCGACGTGTGTCTGGCGGTCGAAGGCCATGTTGATGGCTTTGCGCACGCGCACATCGCTGAGGTACTTGTGCTGGGTGTTCATGGCGATATAGCCGGTAACCAGCGCTTCGGTCTCGGCGACCTTGAGCTTGGGGTCGGCCTTGATCGTCGGCACGTCCTCCGGTTTGGGGTACAGCGCCACCTGGCATTCGTTGGCGCGCAGCTTTTGCAGGCGCACGTTGCTGTCGGTGGCGATGGCGAATATCAGGGCGTCGGCCGGGGGCTTGCCGCGGAAGTAGTCCGGGTTGGGTTTGAAGCGGACCTGGGCGTCCTTGCTGTAACGCTGGAAGATGAACGGGCCGGTGCCGATCGGCTTGCTGTTCAGCTCGGCGGTCTTGCCGGCCTTGAGCAACTGGTCGCCGTATTCGGCGGAGTAGATCGAGGTGAAGCCCATGGCCATGTCCCGCAGGAACGGTGCTTCCGGGCGGGTGAGGGTGATCACCACGGTGTGGTCATCGGTCTTGTCCACCGACTTGAGCAGGCTTTTGAAGGACATGCTTTCGAAGTACGGGTAGCCGACGCTGGTCTTGTCGTGCCACGGGTGCGCCGGGTCGAGCTGACGGCGCAGGCTCCACAGCACGTCATCGGCATTGAATTCGCGAGTGGGCGTGAAGTAGTCGGTCTTGTGGAACTTCACCCCTTGGCGCAGGTGGAAGGTGTAGGTCAGGCCGTCCGGTGCGATGTCCCAGCGTTCGGCCAGGGCCGGCTGGACGTCGGTGGTGCCAGGCTTGAAGTCGACCAGGCGGTTGAACAGCGCTTCGGAGGTGGCATCGAAGGTGACCCCCGTAGTGTACTGGACAACGTCGAACCCTTCCGGGCTGGCCTCGGAGCACACTACCAGCGGCTTGGCCGCCAGCTGCGTGGCGCTGCCCAGTACCAGCGCTGCCAGGGCGAGGCGTAGCGGTAGCGATTTCATGAAAGCTCTCTGCATGGGTGGACTCCCTGCTTGCATTGATTCCAGCGTAGCCGCCACGGCCCGCAGCGAAGCAGGCCGTGGCGCCGGCGGTCAGAGAATGTTGAATGGAATGGTGGTAACCACCCGGAACTCATCCAGGCTGCCATCGCCCTGGGCCTTGCTGGCGCGGTGCGCGGTGTAGGTGGCGCGGATGCTGGTGTCTTTCAGCGGCCCGCTCTGTACCGCGTAGCTGGTGCCGAAGCCCCACTCGTAGTGGGTTTCGCCATCCAGGCCGTTCACGTCGTAGGCGGTACCGCGGTAATGGGTACCATCGATGCCCCAGCCGCGGGCGTTGTACAGGTTGAACTTCAGGCCCGGCACGCCGTACGGCGCCATGTTCAGCACGTAGGAAATCTGCAGCGATTTTTCGTTGGGGCCGTTGAAGTCCGACAGCAGCGAGTTGGCCAGGTAGATGCCGTTGGTTTCGTGCAGGTAGTCGAAGTACTCGTTGCCGTTGACCTGCTGCCAGGAGGCGCTGAGGGTGTGGGCCTGGTGCGTCAGGCCGAACGACAGGCTGTAGGTGTCGTTGTCGATCTCGCCCATCTTCTTGCTGCCGGCGTCGACGGTCTTGTAGTAGTTCAGGCCGGTGCTCAGGCTGAGCACTGCGCTGTCGCCGAGCACGTGGTTGGCGCCGAAGTAGTACTGGTTCCAGAAGTCGTCGACCTTGGTGGCGTACAGGCTGGTGCTCAGGCTCTTGAACGGCTGGTAGTTGATGCCGGCGGTGCTGGCGCGGTCGGTTTCCACGCCAGTGGCACTGTACTCGGTGCGGAACTTGCTGAGGCTCTGTTCGGTACGTGGCGAGACGCGGTCGAAGGTGCCCAGGTCGAAGCTCAGGTTGTCGAATTCGGCGCTGTGCAGGAACGCGCCCTGGAAGCTCGAGGGCAGGGCGCGGTTGCCGATGTAGGCGATCATCGGCGTGTCCACCGATTGGCGGCCGACGGTGAGGGTGGTGTTGGACACCCGCGCCTTGACGTTGGCCAGGCCCATCTTGCTCCACTGGCCGACCGGGTCGCCGTCGCTGTGGGTCAGGGTGCGGTTGTTGGGGCCGGCGACGTCCTCGCGGTTCTGCAGCAGGGCGATGGCATTGTAGCCGGCGGCTTCGACGGCGAAGCCGACGGTGCCCTGGGTGAAGCCGGAGCTGTAGTTGAGGATGGTGCCCTGCACCCAGTTCTCGCGGCTATGGGTGTCGTGGCGGGTGCCGTCGCTCTTGTAGTACTTCCACAGCGGGGCGCGTGCGGCGCGCTCGCGGGCGTACCAGTTGCGGGTGCTGCCGGACAGGCTCTGGCCGTCGACGAAGCCGCTGGCCTGCTCCTGCTCGCTGCTGCCTTTGAGAGTGATGGGCACGTATTCCTGGCTTTGCGGGTCGGCCTGGGTCACGGTGGATAAGGCACTGATGGATAACGCCAGTGCGGTCAAGGTGAATAGTCTCAAGGTTAAAGCTCCCTTTCTGTTCTTCTAGTTATTGCCTGGCCTTGTGGGCCGGGCTTCTTGCTGCGGTGTTGCCAGGGTTGCCCGGGGTCACCGGGCAGAATCGGGGCGTTGTGTTGGCTGTGCCGGCCTCTTCGCGGGCGCGCCCGCTCCCACAGGTTTCGTGAACCTGAGGAGAACCCTGTGGGAGCGGGTTTACCCGCGAAGAGGCCGGTACCGGCTAATGCTCAATCAACACTCACACCGGAAAAGTCGTTGCGCCCGAACGGGCTGACCTTGAACTCGGAAACCTTGACGCTGAGCGGTTGGTTGACCGTGGAATGCGCCACCGGGGTAATCGGCACCTGTTGCTTGAGCCGCTGCTGGGCCTGCTGGTACAGGGCGGTGCGCTGTGTGCGGTCGGTGACCTGCTTGGCCTGCTTGACCAGGCTGTCGTACTGCGGATCGCACCACAGCGAGTAGTTGTTGCTGCCGATGGCATCGCAGTTGTAGAGGGTGCCCAGCCAGTTGTCCGGGTCACCGTTGTCCCCGGTCCAGCCGATCAGGGCGATATCGTGCTCGCCGCTTTTCATGCGCTTGAGGTACTCGCCCCATTCGTAGCTGACAATGCGCACCTTGAAGCCGAGCTTGCTCCAGTCGGCCTGGAGCATTTCCGCCATCAGCTTGGCGTTGGGGTTGTACGGGCGCTGCACCGGCATGGCCCACAGGGTGATCTCGGTGCCCGGCTTGACCCCGGCCTGCTGCAGTAGCTGCTTGGCCTTTTCCGGGTCGAAGGGCGCGTCCTTGATGCTGTCGTCATAGGACCACTGGGTCGGCGGCATGGCGTTGACTGCCAGCTGGCCGGAATCCTGGTACACGGCCTGGATGATCGCCTGCTTGTTCACTGCCATGTCCATGGCCTGGCGCACTTCCAGGCGGTCGAACGGTGGGTGCTGGGTGTTGTAGGCGATATAGCCAAGGTTGAAGCCAGGTTGCTGCAGCACCTGCAGTTTGCTGTCGGCCTTGAGCGCCGGCAGGTCGGCGGGCCGCGGGTGCAGGGTGACCTGGCATTCGTTGCGGCGCAGCTTCTGGATGCGCACCGAAGGGTCGATGTTGATCGAGAACACCAGGTTGTCGATCTTCACGTCCTGCGGTGACCAATAGGCCTTGTTGCCCTTGTAGCGGATCTGCGAATCCTTCTGATAACGCTGGAACACGAACGGGCCGGTGCCGATCGGTTGCTGGTTGATGTCGCTGGGGCGCCCGCTGGCCATCAGCTGTTCGGCGTATTCGGCAGACAGGATGGAAGCGAAGCTCATGGCCAGGTTCTGGATGAACGCGGCATCGACGCTGTTCAGGGTGAACACCACGGTCAGTGGGTCGGTCTTTTCGACACGGGCGATGTTCTTGTCCAGGCCCATGCTGATGAAATAGGGGAACTCGGTCGGGTAGGCCTGGCGGAACGGGTGGTTCTTGTCGAGCATGCGGTTGAAGGTGAACAGCACGTCGTCGGCGTTGAAGTCGCGGCTTGGTGCAAAGGCCTTGTTGCTGTGGAATTTCACCCCTTCGCGCAGGTGGAAGGTGTAGCGCAGGCCGTCCTCGGAGACCTCCCAGCGGGTCGCCAGGGCAGGGTGCACGGCAGTGCCGCCGCGTTCGAACTCGACCAGGCGGTTGTAGAGCGGTTCGGCGGCATCGTTGTCGGTGGCGCTGGTGTACTGGGCGGTGTCGAAGCCGGCCGGGCTGCCTTCGGAGCAGAACACCAGGTTGTTGGCCAGCAGGGCCGGCGATTGGCTGATCAGGCCCAGGGCCAGCAGGGCGGAAAGGCAGGTGGTATGGCGCATGGAAAGTCCTTTTACGTCTGTTTGCGCCGCCTCGGGGTACGAATGGCGGCAACAGGTCGCCGACCCCGCTGCGGATGGCGGCGGGACGACATGAAAGGGTACGAGGATGGCGGGGCACCCGCCGCTCGGCGGGTGCCTTGGCTAGCCTATTTGTCCACGCTGACGCCGTAGAAGGAGTTCAGCGCGAACGGGCTGATCTTGAAGTCCTTCACCTTGGCGCTCATGGGCTGGTACACGGTGGAGTGGGCGATCGGGGTGATCGGCACCTGCTCCTTGAGGATGTGCTGTGCCTGCTGGTACAGCTCGGTGCGCTTGGCCTGGTCGGAGGTGGCCTTGGCCTGTTTGATCAGGTCGTCGTAGGGCTTGTAGCACCACTTGGAGAAGTTGTTGCCGCTCATGGCGTCGCAGCCGTACAGGGTGCCCAGCCAGTTGTCCGGGTCACCATTGTCACCGCTCCAGCCGATCAGCATGGCGCCTTGTTCGCCGCCTTTGGAGCGCTTGATGTACTCGCCCCATTCATAGCTGACGATCTTCGCCTTGATGCCGACCTTGGCCCAGTCGGATTGCAGCATCTCGGCCATCAGCTTGGCATTGGGGTTGTACGGGCGTTGCACGGGCATCGCCCACAGGGTGATTTCGGTGCCTTCCTTGATGCCGGCTTCCTTGAGCAGCTGCTTGGCTTTCTCAGGGTCGAACGAGGCGTCCTTGATGCTGTCGTCATAGGACCACTGGGTCGGCGGCATGGCGTTGACCGCCAGTTGGCCGGCGCCCTGGTAGACCGACTCGATGATCTTTTTCTTGTCCACGGCCATGTCCAGCGCTTCGCGGACTTTCAGCTGGGCCAGCGGGTTGGCCTCGTTGCTGCCCTTGACCTTGTCCATCACGTTGTAGGCGATGTAGCCGAGGTTGAAGCCGGCTTGTTGCGGCATCTGCAGCTTGGGGTCCTGCTTCAGCGGCTGGATGTCGGCCGGCCGCGGGAACAGGGTGACCTGGCACTCGTTCTTCTTCAGCTTCTGCATGCGCACCGAGGCGTCGGTGGTGATGGCGAAGATCAGGTTGTCGATCTTCACGTCATCGGGTTGCCAGTAGTCCTTGTTGCCCTTGAAGCGGATCTGCGCGTCCTTCTGGTACTTGCTGAACACGAACGGGCCGGTGCCGATCGGCTTCTGGTTGATATCTGCGGCCTTGCCGTCCTTGAGCAGCTGGTCGGCGTATTCGGCGGACTGGATCGAGGCGAAGCTCATGGCCAGGTTCTGGATGAATGCGGCGTCGACTTCGTTGAGGGTGAACTTGACCGTGTGCTCGTCGAGCTTCTCCAGCTTGGCGATGTTCTTGTCCATGCCCATGTCGGTGAAGTACGGGAACTCGGTGGGGTAGGCCTTGCGGAACGGGTGGTTCTTGTCGAGCATGCGGTTGAAGGTGAACAGCACGTCGTCGGCGTTGAAGTTGCGGGTGGGTTTGAAGTAGTCGGTGGTGTGGAACTTGACCCCTTCGCGCAGGTGGAAGGTGTAGGTCTTTCCGTCGTCGGAGACTTCCCACTTGGTCGCCAGACCCGGGATGACTGCAGTGCCGCCACGTTCGAACTGGGTCAGGCGGTTGAACACGGTCTCGGCCGAGGCGTCGAAGTCAGTCCCTGTGGTGTATTGGCCTGGGTCGAAGCCGGCCGGGCTGCCTTCGGAACAGAACACCAGGTTGGACGCGGCGAGGGCCGACGGTGCGCCGGAGAGCAAGCCTGCGCCTAGCAGGAACGGAATGACTGCGTGTTTGAGCATGGTGGCCTCATTGTTGTCATTTTTCGATTGAGGTGGCCTCGTGAGCCGACCTGCGGATACTTATGCAGGGGCTGTTCCCAATGCAATATGCAGAGGGATAGTTGACGCCAGAAAAGTGGTACGTTCGTACATGGATGTCGCATTGATATAACTTTCGAAGAAGTTAAACGTTTGCGCAGGCGAAATGATGGCTTTTTGCGGGATGTTACGAGGCGGGGTTAATGTAGGAAGCACCTATTTGGTGCGTAGGAAACTTCCGAAAATCCTAATTTGACGCGATTCCTGTGGGAGCGGGCATGCCCGCGAACACGGGCGAAGCCCGTGCCATCCATCGCGGTGTCTGTTTCGCGGGCAAGCCCGCTCCCACAGGTGTTTCGTGGATCCTTTAAGGCATCTGCACTTCGATCAGGCCATCGGCATTCATGCTTACTTCACTGGTCCCGGCCTCGATATCCGGCGCCGGTGCCGACTCATCAGCCCCCATGGCCTTCATCGCCATTGGTGCACTGCGCAGGTACGGGCGTGGGTAACCGCTGCTGTTGAGGTTCAGGCTGACCACTTTGTAGCCCTTGCCACCCAGCGCCTCGGTAGCCAATTGCGCGCGCGCCTTGAAGGCATCCACCGCATCCTTGAGCAGTGCATCCTCGCTGGCCTTGCGCGTGGCCGGGGCGATGGAGAAGTCCATGCCACCCATCTTCAGCTCTTGCAGCAGGTCGGCGGTCAGCTGCGACAGGGCCGGGAAGTTGGCGCTTTCCAGGCGCAACTCGGCGCGCTCGCGCCAGCCGGTGATCTTCTGGCCCTTGCTGTCATATACCGGGTAGCTGTTGCGGCTGCCCTGGCTGATCTTCACGTCCTTGACCTGGCGCGACTGCTGTACGGCCTTGTTCATGGTTTCGGTGATCTGCTTGGCGAGCTTGCCCGGGTCGGTGTTCTGCGCTTCGCTGTACAGGGTAACGACCATCAGGTCACGCGCCACTTCCTTGCTGACTTCGGCACGCAGCGAGACCTGGTTGTAGCGCGGCTCATCGGCAGCCAGCGCCGGCAGGCTGGCGAGCAGGCCGCAGGACAGGATCAGGGCGGTGCCGCGACGTGGGATTTGCATGTGGTACTCCTTGGCAATATAAGGCGTGGGTTGTGGTCATCCATTCCACGCATGGCCCATCAGACCGGCAACAGTGTAGTGGGTTCAAAAGTGCCATCATCAACCTGTGACAAAGTGTGGCGCTTTGCCGCATCGCTGCAGCGAGGCGCCTGGCTTCGGTATACTCCAGCCGATTTTTCTGGAGCACTCATCAGGAGAGCTCATGCTCGCCGCCGTACAACCGCTGTCCGCTACTCGCCAGAACCTCTGGCGCCTGACCGTCATTCGGGTCCTGGTCCTGGCTGCCCAGGCCGGCTCCGTGGGCGTCGCCTACTGGACCGAACTGCTGCCCTTGCCCTGGCTGTCGCTGGCCGGCACCTTGGCCTTGTCTTCGCTGCTGTGCGCCTTCACGGCCCTGCGCCTGCGCCTGTCGTTGCCGGTCACCGAGCTGGAGTACGCCCTGCAACTGGCCTGCGACCTGCTGATCCACAGTGCCTTGCTGTATTACTCCGGCGGCTCGACCAACCCGTTCGTGTCGTATTACCTGGTGCCGCTGGCGATCGCCGCGGTGACCTTGCCGTGGTTGTATTCGCTGATTCTCTCGGGCATTGCCCTGACCGCATACAGCCTGCTGCTGGTGCAGTTCTACCCGCTCGAAGGCCTGCCAATGGCGCGGGACAAGATGCAGGTGTACGGCATGTGGTTGAGCATTGCCCTGGCCGCCGCAGTGATCACCTTCTTTGCCGCGCGCATGGCCGAAGAGCTGCGCCGCCAGGAGCAGCTGCGTTCCGAGCGGCGTGAAGAAAGCCTGCGCGACGAGCAGCTGCTGGCCGTGGCTACCCAGGCCGCCGGTGCCGCCCATGAGCTGGGCACGCCGTTGGCGACCATGAGCGTGCTGCTGAATGAGATGCGTCAGGACCACGCCGACCCGCTGCTGCAGGAAGACCTGCAGATCCTTCAGGACCAGGTGAAGCTGTGCAAGGAAACCCTGCAACAGCTGGTACGCGCCGCCGAAGCCAACCGCCGCCTGGCCGTGGTGGAGCAGGACGTGACGGCCTGGCTGGACGAGGCGCTCAACCGTTGGCACCTGATGCGCCCGGAAGCCAGCTACCGCTTCCAGCGCCTGCGCGACGGCCAAGTGCCGCGCCTGACCCCGCCGCCGGATCTGACCCAGGCGCTGTTGAACCTGTTGAACAATGCCGCCGATGCCTGCCCCGATGACCTTGAAGTGCGCCTGGACTGGGACGCCCATGACATCGTCATCAGCATCCGTGACCATGGCCCCGGCGTGCCGCCGGCCATCGCCGAAGCCATCGGCAAACCCTTCATTACCACCAAAGGCAAAGGCTTCGGCCTGGGCCTGTTCTTGAGCAAGGCCAGCGTGACCCGTGCGGGCGGTTCGGTGAAACTCTATAGTCATGAACAGGGTGGCACCCTGACCGAACTGCGCCTGCCCTATGGCAAGCGAGGAGATGAATGATGAGCGAAGAAAACCAGGTCGAAGGCGAAGAGCTGCCGCACCTGCTGCTGGTGGATGACGATGCCACCTTCACCCGGGTCATGGCCCGTGCCATGAGCCGCCGCGGTTTCCGCGTGAGCACCGCCAGCTCTGCCGAAGAAGGGTTGATCCTGGCCCAGCAGGACCTGCCGGACTACGCCACGCTGGACCTGAAGATGGACGGTGACTCCGGGCTGGTGCTGTTGCCCAAGCTGCTGGAGCTGGACCCGGAAATGCGCGTGGTGATCCTGACCGGTTACTCGAGCATTGCCACCGCGGTGGAGGCGGTCAAGCGCGGTGCCTGCAACTACCTGTGCAAGCCGGCCGATGCCGATGATGTGCTGGCGGCGCTGCTGTCGGAGCACACCGACCTGGACACCCTGGTGCCGGAAAACCCGATGTCGGTCGACCGCCTGCAGTGGGAACACATCCAGCGCGTGCTGAACGAGCACGAAGGCAATATCTCGGCCACCGCCCGGGCGCTGGGCATGCACCGGCGGACCTTGCAGCGCAAACTGCAGAAGCGCCCGGTTCGGCGCTGATTCCTGCTGGGCTTGTACCGGCCCTTTCGCGGGCTTGCCCGCTCCCACAGGTACTGCACAGGTCTTGCGGCTTGTGTAATACCTAATGAAATGGTCCTCCCAGGACTCCCCAGTGAAAGCCTAAGCTTTCACTGGGGGATCTAACTGGAGATCGCCGTTATGAATACTCAGAATCTTGCTCTTACCAGCTTGGATCTAGGCAAAAATTGTTTCCATTTCCACGGCCAGGATAGCCGTGGCCAGTACCTGTTCCGTAGCAAAATTTCTCGCAGCAAGGTTTTTTCCTACATCGCTCAACTACCACCCTGCACCTTGGCCATGGAGGCCTGTGGAGGCGCTCATTTCATGGCTCGATTCGCAGCCAGCTGTGGTCATCAACCCAAATTGATTGCCGCGCAGCATGTACGACCTTATGTCAAAAGTAACAAAAACGACTACACCGACGCCGAGGCCATTGGTGAAGCAGCCAGTCGTTCGGCAATGCGATTTGTTGCAATCAAAAGCGAAGCCCAGCAAGCGCTGAGCATGCTCAACATGACCCGTGAAGCTTTCATTCGGGACCGCACAGCGACGGTCAATCGAATCCATGCTTTCCTGCTTGAGTGGGGCGTTAGCCTGGCGCCAACCTTCAAGTCGGTCAGAGAGTTACCGGAAACGTTGGAAAAACTTCATGCTCCTGGCTCGGTAATTCGCCTTTTCCAACAGTTTCATGCGCACTTCAACTACCTTGACGAACAGGTCAAGGTACTCACCAAAGAGCTGGAGAGCCAGGTCGCTGGAGATGATCTGGCAACCCGTTTGATGACCATACCGTGTATTGGACCGATCACCTCCAGCGCCCTGGCTGCAGAATTAGGTGACGGTAAGCAGTTCAAACGAGGACGTGACTATTCGGCCTCGATAGGCCTGGTGCCCAAGCAGCTGACCACCGGCGGGAAACCGCGCTTGCTGGGTATCAGCAAACGCGGTGATCGCAATCAGCGACGGCTACTGGTGCAGTGCAGCCATACCTTCATCAACCACCTGGATAAGCAATCTGGGCGATTGGCTGATTGGGTGAGAGTGTTGCTGACTCGCCATCACCCGAATGTGGTTGTGTGCGCCTTGGCGAACCGGCTAGCACGGATAGCTTGGGCAATCGCACACAGCCATGGCATTTATGAAGCAGGGCCAAGCGCACAGAACGCTTGACCCTGCGCTACCAAGCACCACCCAACGGTTTTTGCGATGCTGGATAACAGATGACGTAAACGGCCAACCGACCTGACGAAAAACCTGGGCTCCCACGCGGCTCTAAAGCCGATTTACCTAATCAGGATCGTCAGGCGCGACTTTCATCAAGGCGCGAACCTTAACCCTTCGACGCCGAATAGATTGCGGCAAGCCAACTACGCATCCAGATTCAGTATTGCAGAAACTGGGAGGACCATAGATGTGGGAGCGGGCAAGCCCGCGAAGAGGCCGGTACTGACAGAAATTTCTCTGTAATACCCCGCGATCCCCGCAACTCCCGGCCGTTGGCGTATCATTAGCCCCCTAACGGCAACCCCCTCCAGGATCGCTTGCGCATGCTCGCCCTTCTTATCCAGACACTGAACATCACGGCCCCGGTCTTCGCCATGCTGTTCATGGGCGTGCTGCTCAAACGTATCCGCCTGATCGACGACAATTTCAACCGCGTCGCCTCGCAGCTGGTGTTCAACGTGTGCATGCCGGCGCTGCTGTTCCTCGGCATCTATCACGCCGACCTGGCCACGGCGGTCAAACCCGGCGTCCTTCTCTATTTCGTCGTCGCCACCCTGGCCGGCTTCGCCATTGCCTGGGGCCTGGCCATCTGGCGCAGCCCGCTGGCCGACCGGGGCATCTATACCCAAGGCGCATTCCGCGGCAACAACGGCGTGATCGGCCTGGCCCTGGCCGCCAGTCTCTATGGCGACTACGGCATCTCTCTGGGGGCGGTGCTCGCCGGCCTGGTCATCCTCATGTACAACTCGCTGTCGGCAGTGGTGCTGGCGGTGTACAGCCCGGACCTGAAGTCCGACCCGTGGAGCATCTGCAAGAGCATCCTCAGCAACCCGCTGATCATCAGCGTGCTGGTGGCCACGCCCATGGCGTACGGCCAGGTGCCGCTGCCCAACTGGCTGCTGACCTCGGGCGACTATCTGGCGCAGATGACCTTGCCGCTGGCGCTGATCTGCATCGGTGGCACGCTGTCGCTGGCGGCACTGCGCGACAGTGGCAGGCTGGCCATCGACGCCAGCCTGGTGAAGATGGTCTGGCTACCGCTGCTCGGCACCCTCGGCGCCTGGCTATGCGGCTTCCGCGGGGCCGAGCTGGGCATCCTGTTCCTGTACATCGGCAGCCCGACCGCAGCGGCCAGCTACGTCATGGCGCGGGCGGCCAACGGCAACCATGAGCTGGCGGCGTCGATCATCGTGATTACCACGCTAATGGCGGCGATCACCACCAACATTGGTATTTTCATCTTGCAGTGGGGCGGATGGATCTAGATCCTTGACTGCAAACAACACAAAAAACACAGCCTCACTGAGCTAAAGGACACTTCATGCAAGACCAGAGCACGCCCGAGCGGTTACAGCGCGGGCTGAAGAATCGCCATATCCAGCTGATCGCGCTGGGCGGGGCCATTGGTACCGGGTTGTTCCTGGGCATCGCCCAAACCATCCAGCTGGCCGGCCCTTCCGTCCTGCTGGGCTACGCCATTGCCGGCCTGATGGCCTTCCTGATCATGCGCCAGCTCGGCGAAATGGTGGTGGAAGAGCCGGTGGCCGGCAGCTTCAGCCACTTCGCCCACCAGTACTGGAGCGAGTTCGCCGGCTTCGTCTCGGGCTGGAACTACTGGGTGGTGTATGTACTGGTCGGCATGGCCGAACTGACAGCGGTGGGTATCTACGTGCAGTACTGGTGGCCCGGCTTCCCCACCTGGGCCACGGCGGCTATCTTCTTCGTGGTGATCAACCTGATCAACCTGACCCAGGTGAAGGTCTACGGCGAGATGGAGTTCTGGTTCGCCCTGGTCAAGGTGGTGGCCATCGTCAGCATGATCGGCTTCGGCGCCTGGCTGCTGACCAGCGGCCATGGCGGCCCGGACGCCAGCGTGGCCAACCTCTGGCAGTACGGCGGCTTCTTCCCCAACGGCGTCACCGGCCTGGTGATGGCACTGGCAGTGATCATGTTTTCGTTCGGTGGCCTGGAGCTGGTAGGCATCACCGCCGCCGAAGCCGACAACCCGCGTCAGAGCATCCCCAAGGCCACCAACCAGGTGGTGTACCGCATCCTCATCTTCTATATCGGTGCCCTGGCGGTGCTGCTGTCGCTGTACCCGTGGCAGAAGGTGGTGCAGGGTGGCAGCCCGTTCGTGATGATCTTCCACGAACTGGACAGTGACCTGGTGGCGACCATCCTCAATATCGTGGTGCTGACGGCGGCGCTGTCGGTGTACAACAGTTGCGTGTACGCCAACAGCCGCATGCTGTTCGGCCTGGCCAGCCAGGGCGACGCACCGCGTCAGTTGCTGAAGGTAAGCCGTAGCGGCGTGCCGCTGACCGCATTGGGTGTGTCGGCTTTCGCCACCGGGCTGTGCGTACTGATCAACTACCTGATGCCGGGTGAAGCCTTTGGTTTGCTGATGGCCCTGGCGGTGTCGGCGCTGGTGATCAACTGGGCGAGCATCAGCATCACTCACCTGAAGTTCCGCAAGGCCAAGCTGGCGGCCGGGATTACCCCGTTCTACAAAAGCTGGGGGCACCCGGTCACCAACTACCTGTGCCTGGCGTTCATCGTGCTGATCCTGGTGGTGATGTACCTGACCCCGCCGATTCGCATCTCGGTGATGCTGATTCCGGGGTGGATCCTGGTGCTGTGGGTGGCCTTCAAGATGAAGAAGGCTCGCCAGGTTCGCCGTTAGATTTTCAGCGCCGGTGAGATCGAGCGCCGCCCGCGCGGCGCTTCGCGGGGCAAGCCCGCTCCCACATTTGTTGCAACGTGCCGAACCTGTCAGGCCATGGTTGCCCGCCTTGTTGGCTCGACTCTATTTCGAGGTGGACACATCCGCAGCCCCACCTGTCTGAAGACATGCGCCAAGGCTGACAGCGTCTCTTTCACAGGCATGGCCACGTTGCAACAAATGTGGGAGCGGGCTTGCCCCGCGAAGCGCCGCGCGGGCGGCGCTCGATCTCACAGGCGATGCAAAGCTAAAGGCATGAGCAGCCCCACATCTCCTTAATGCTGCCGCCGCCAGGCTCGTGCGGTGGTGTACAGCAACACCATGGCCAGCACCGGCAGTACGTAGAACAGCATCAACCGCTCCAGGCGGCCGGCCAGTGGCATGCCCATGGTGAACGCCGCCACGTGCAGCCCATAGGCCAGGTACAGGCAGAGGAACACCAGGCCTTCGGCGCGGGTGATGCGGTAACCGGAATAGAACACCGGCAGGCTCAGCGCAGCAACACCCAGCATTACTGGCAGGTCGAAGGCCAAGGCGTTGGGCGAGATCGACAGCGGCTCGGGAGTGACCAGTGCGGTCAGGCCCAGCACCGCCAGCAGGTTGAACAGGTTGCTGCCTATCACCGTGCCCACGGCGATTTCCCGTTCACCGCGCAGGGCGGCGATCAGCGCAGCGGCCAGTTCCGGCAGGGAAGTGCAGATGGCAACGACGGTCAGACCGATGATACGCTCGGACAGCCCCAGGTCGGTGGCCACCTCCACGGCGGCTTCCAGCAACAAGTGACCCGCCAGGCTCAGCAGGCCCAGGCCGGCCAGCACCTGCAGCAGCGTGCCCGACCAGAAGCGCCCGGTGCTGCTGGTGACGGTGGCCGGAGCGGGGTAGGTGCGGGCGTAGTGGCGCGACTGGTGCCAAAGCATAGCCAGGTAGCCGACCAGCCCGGTCAGCAACAACACCCCTTCGACCCGGCCCAGGTGGCCGTTGGCGGATAACGCGTAGACCAGGCCGCTGGCGATGATCATCAGTGGGATGTCCAGGCGCACCAGTTGCCGCGAAACGCGCAGCGGGATGATCAGTGCGGCCAGGCCGAGAATGACCAGTACGTTGAAGATGTTGCTGCCGATCACGCTGCCCACCGCCACATCCGGTGCGCCTTGGTAGGCGGCCTGCAGGCTCACGGTCATTTGCGGGGCAGTGCTGCCGAAGGCCACCAGGCTCAGGCCGATGATCAGCGGGCGTACGTGCAGGCGCTGGGCCAGGCGCAGGGCTGCGCGTACCAGCAGTTCGGCACCGCCGACCAGCAACAGCAGGGCGATGCCCAGTTGCAGGAGGCTGGAGGTGGGAAGGGTAGCCAGGTCGAAAATGGTCGGACTCCTGTCGCGTCAGTCGCTAAGCCCTTGTACTCGCACGCGCGCGGTTCCGCTACGGATCATGCCGATTTTTTCTGCGGCGGCACGTGAAAGATCGATCAGGCGGCCACGGGTATGTGGGCCGCGGTCGTTGATGCGCACCACGACGCTGCGCTGGTTGGCCAGGTTGGTCACCCGTACCCGGGTGCCGAAGGGCAGGCTGCGGTGGGCGGCGGTGAGGCCATGCTGGTTGAACGGCTCGCCGCTGGCGGTGCGTTTGCCGTGGTGGCGCGCGCCGTAATAGGAAGCGGTGCCGGTCTTGTCGTAACCGTCGGGGTCGACGTCGATGTCCTGGCTGGCGCAGCCGGCCAGCAGGGAGAAGAGGGCGAGGGTGCTCAGGGATCGCTTTAGCAATTCGAATGCTCCGGTGCGGCCATTCGCGGCTAAAGCCGCTCCCACAGGTACGGCGCTGCACTGGCGAGCGGCGCTGTACCTGTGGGAGCGGCTTTAGCCGCGAACGAGGGCGAAGCCCTCGCAGGACTACAGGGGTAAAACAATCACCCTTCGAGCTTGGCCTTGAGCAATTGGTTCACTTGCCCCGGGTTGGCCTTGCCTTTGGAGGCTTTCATCGCCTGGCCGACGAAGAAGCCGAACATCTTGCCACGCTTGGCCTCGTCGGCTGCGCGGTACTGTTCGACCTGCTCGGCGTTGGCCGCCAGCACTTCGTCGAGCATCTTGTCGATCGCACCGGTATCGGTGACCTGCTTCAGGCCTTTGCTTTCGATGATGCTGTCAGCATCGCCTTCGCCGGCGGCCATGGCCTCGAACACGGTCTTGGCGATCTTGCCGCTGATGGTGTTGTCGCGGATACGCAGCAGCATGCCGCCCAGCTGTGCGGCGCTGACCGGCGCCTGGTCGATCTCGATGCCCAGCTTGTTCAGCAGGCTGCCCAGCTCGACCATGACCCAGTTGGCTGCCAGCTTGGCATCGCCACCGATCTTCACCACTTCCTCGAAGTAGTCCGCCTGTTCGCGGCTGGAAGCCAGCACGTTGGCGTCGTAGGCCGACAGGCCGTACTGGTTCTGGAAGCGCTCGACCTTCTGCGTCGGCAGTTCCGGCAAGCCGGCGCGGACGGTTTCGAGGAAGCTGTCCTCGATCACCACCGGCAGCAGGTCCGGGTCGGGGAAGTAACGGTAGTCGTTGGCTTCCTCCTTGCTGCGCATGGAGCGGGTCTCGTCCTTGTTCGGGTCGTACAGGCGGGTTTCCTGTACCACCTTGCCGCCGTCCTCGATCAGGTCGATCTGGCGCTGGATCTCGCTGTTGATCGCGCGCTCGATGAAGCGGAACGAGTTGACGTTCTTGATCTCGCAGCGGGTGCCGAACTCGGCCTGGCCTTTCGGGCGGATCGACACGTTGCAGTCGCAACGCAGCGAGCCTTCGGCCATGTTGCCGTCGCAGATGCCCAGGTAACGCACCAGCGCGTGGATCGCCTTGACGTAGGCCACGGCTTCCTTGGCGCTGCGCATGTCAGGCTCGGAGACGATTTCCAGCAGCGGGGTGCCGGCACGGTTCAGGTCGATGCCGGTGGAGCCGCTGAAGTCTTCGTGCAGGCTCTTGCCGGCGTCTTCTTCCAGGTGCGCGCGGGTTACCCCGATGCGCTTGATGGTGCCGTCTTCCAGGGCGATGTCCAGGTGGCCCTTGCCGACGATCGGCAGGTCCATCTGGCTGATCTGGTAGCCCTTGGGCAGGTCCGGATAGAAGTAGTTCTTGCGCGCGAACACGTTGCGCTTGCCGATCTCGGCATCGATGGCCAGGCCGAACATGCACGCCATGCGCACGGCTTCCTGGTTCAGCACCGGCAGTACGCCAGGCATGCCCAGGTCAACCAGGCTGGCCTGGGTGTTCGGCTCGGAACCGAAGGTGGTGGCGCTGCCGGAGAAGATCTTCGACTGGGTGGCGAGCTGAGTGTGGATTTCCAGCCCGATCACAACTTCCCATTGCATGTGTGAATTCCTCAGAAGCCGTTGGGGGCGCGGGTGTGCCAGTCGGTCACTTGCTGGTAGCGGTGCGCGACGTTGAGCAGGCGGCCTTCCTGGAAGTATGGCGCCAGCAGCTGCACGCCGACCGGCAGGCCATCGGCGAAGCCGGCCGGCATCGACAGGCCCGGCAGGCCCGCCAGGTTGGCGGTGATGGTGTAGACGTCTTCCAGGTAGGCGGCGACCGGGTCGCTGCTCTTGGCGCCGAGCTTCCAGGCCGGGTTTGGCGTGGTCGGGCCGAGGATCAGGTCGACGTCGTTGAAGGCGGCCATGAAGTCGTTCTTGATCAGGCGGCGGATCTGCTGCGCCTTCACGTAGTAGGCGTCGTAGTAGCCGGCCGACAGGGCGTAGGTGCCGACCATGATGCGGCGCTGCACTTCGACACCGAAGCCTTCGCCACGCGAACGCTTGTACAGGTCGGTGAGGTCTTTCGGGTTTTCGCAGCGGTAGCCGAAGCGCACGCCGTCGAAACGCGACAGGTTGGACGAGGCTTCAGCGGGGGCGATCACGTAGTAGGCCGGGATGGCGTGCTGCATGTTCGGCAGGCTGATTTCCTTGACCACCGCGCCGAGCTTTTCCAGCTCCTTGACGCTGGCCTGGACCAGGTCGGCGATGCGTGGGTCGAGGCCGGCACCGAAGTACTCCTTCGGCAGGCCGATGCGCAGGCCCTGCAGCGAAGCATTCAGGTTGGCGCTGTAGTCCGGCACCGGCTCTTCGATGCTGGTGGAGTCCTTGGCGTCGAAACCGGCCATGCCTTGCAGCAGCAGGGCGCAGTCTTCGGCGGTACGGGCCAGCGGGCCACCCTGGTCGAGGCTGGAGGCGTAGGCAATCATGCCCCAGCGCGACACGCGGCCGTAGGTCGGCTTGAGGCCGGTGAGGTTGGTCAGTGCCGCCGGTTGGCGGATCGAGCCGCCGGTGTCGGTGCCGGTGGTGGCTGGCAGCAGGCGCGCAGCAACTGCCGCGGCCGAACCGCCCGACGAGCCGCCCGGGACGTGCTCGAGGTTCCATGGGTTCTTCACCGCGCCGTAGTGGCTGGATTCGTTGGCCGAACCCATGGCGAATTCGTCCATGTTGGTCTTGCCCAGGGTGACCATGCCGGCTTCGGCCAGCTTGGCAACCACGGTGGCGTCATACGGCGCCTTGAAGTTGTCGAGCATCTTCGAGCCGCAGCTGGTGCGTACGCCGTTGGTGCAGAACAGGTCCTTGTGGGCGATCGGGGCACCCAGCAGCGCGCCGGTTTCGCCGGCGGCGCGACGGGCGTCGGCGGCACGCGCCTGGCCCAGGGCCAGGTCTTCGGTGACGCTGATGAAGCTGTTGATCTGCGGGTCGAGCTGCTTGATGCGCGCCAGCAGGGCGCCGGTCAGCTCTTCGGAGGAAAACGACTTGTCGGCGAGTCCGCGGGCGATCTCGGCCAGGGTCAATTGATGCATGGCAGGCTCTATCCCTTACTCGATGACTTTGGGAACCAGGTACAGACCGCTTTCGGTCGACGGCGCGATGGCCTGGTAGGCGTCGCGCTGGTTGCTTTCGGTGACCTGGTCGGGACGCAGGCGCTGGCTGGCCTCCAGGGGGTGGGCCAGTGGCTCGATGCCGGTAGTGTCGACCGCTTGCATCTGGTCGACCAGCCCGAGAATGCTGTTCAGTGCGTCAGTAATGCGTGGCAGTTCGCCATCATTCAGGCCCAGACGGGCCAGATGGGCGATCTTTTCCACGTCGCAGCGTTCAAGCGCCATGGGGATCTCCAGGGGAAACAAAGACCGGAATTTGGGTCCGCAGTGAGGAACATGTCAGCTTTCTGGCGGTCTAACGGCCGCGAAATTCTGCTGGCGTGCTCGGAAAAACAGCCAATTTAACATATTGGCTCCTTGCCCAAAATCCCTGCCATTGTTAGAGTTTGCCGCACTTTTTTACCCACGCTTTCCCCAGGGTCACTTTCCCATGTTCAAGAAACTGCGTGGCATGTTTTCCAGCGATCTGTCCATCGACCTGGGTACTGCCAACACCCTTATTTACGTGCGTGAGCGCGGTATCGTCCTGAATGAGCCCTCGGTTGTTGCCATCCGTACCCATGGCAACCAGAAAAGCGTCGTCGCCGTCGGTACCGAAGCCAAGCGCATGCTGGGCCGTACGCCTGGCAACATTGCTGCCATTCGTCCGATGAAGGACGGCGTCATCGCCGACTTCAGCGTTTGCGAAAAAATGTTGCAATATTTTATCAACAAGGTTCACGAGAACAGCTTCCTGCAGCCGAGCCCGCGCGTGCTGATCTGCGTGCCGTGCAAGTCGACCCAGGTAGAGCGCCGCGCCATTCGCGAATCGGCGCTGGGTGCCGGTGCCCGTGAAGTGTTCCTGATCGAAGAGCCGATGGCCGCCGCCATCGGTGCCGGCCTGCCGGTCGAAGAAGCCCGCGGTTCGATGGTCGTCGATATCGGTGGTGGTACCACTGAAATCGCACTGATCTCCCTGAACGGCGTGGTCTATGCCGAGTCCGTCCGCGTTGGCGGCGACCGCTTCGATGAAGCCATCGTCACCTACGTGCGCCGCAACTACGGCAGCCTGATCGGCGAGTCCACCGCCGAGCGCATCAAGCAGGAAATCGGTACCGCCTACCCGGGCGGCGAAGTACGCGAAGTCGATGTGCGCGGCCGCAACCTGGCCGAGGGCGTACCGCGTGCCTTCACCCTGAACTCCAACGAAGTGCTCGAAGCGCTGCAGGAGTCCCTGGCGACCATCGTCCAGGCGGTCAAGAGTGCCCTGGAGCAATCGCCGCCCGAGCTGGCCTCGGACATCGCCGAGCGTGGCCTGGTGCTGACCGGTGGTGGCGCCCTGCTGCGTGACCTGGACAAGCTGCTGGCCCAGGAAACCGGCCTGCCGGTGATCGTCGCCGAAGACCCGCTGACCTGTGTCGCCCGTGGCGGTGGTCGCGCCCTGGAGATGATGGACAAGCACGCGATGGACCTGCTCTCCAGCGAGTGATTCCGCTCGCTGTTCACGAGCCCCGGTTTACAGGTAGTACGCACAGTGCTACCTGTATGTGCTGGGCTGGCGCCCGTTCGGGGCGCCGTATCCGTCAACCCGCAACCAGGCTGGTGCGTTGTCCCATGTCCAATGACCTCCTGAGTCGTCCACGAGGAACGGCCCATTAAACCGCTTTTCTCCAAGGGCCCTTCGCTGGGCGTTCGCCTGCTCGTCCTGGTGGTGATGTCGGTCGCGTTGATGGTTGTCGACGCGCGCTTCGACGTGCTCAAACCAGTGCGCAGCCAGATGGGCCTGGTACTCATGGAGTCGTACTGGATCACCGACCTGCCGCAGCGTGCGTGGCAAGGTGTGGCCGGCCAGTTCGGCAGCCGCACCGAACTGATCGCCGAAAACGAGAAGCTCAAGACCGAAGCCCTGCTGCTGCAGGGGCGCCTGCAGAAGCTGGCGGCCCTGACCGAGCAGAACGTGCGCCTGCGCGAACTGCTCAACTCCTCGGCGCTGGTCAACGAAAAGGTCGAAGTGGCCGAGCTGATCGGTGTCGACCCCAACCCGTTCACCCACCGCATCCTGATCAACAAGGGCGAGCGTGATGGCGTGTTCCTTGGCCAGCCGGTGCTCGATGCCCGTGGCCTGATGGGCCAGGTGGTCGAGCTGATGCCCTACACCTCGCGGGTACTGTTGCTGACCGATACCACCCATAGCATCCCGGTGCAGGTCAACCGCAACGGCCTGCGCGCCATCGCCAGCGGCACCGGCAACCCGGAGCGCCTGGAGCTGCGCCATGTGGCCGATACCGCCGACATCAAGGAAGGCGACCTGCTGGTCAGTTCCGGCATGGGGCAACGGTTCCCGGCCGGCTACCCGGTGGCCACGGTCAACGAAGTGATCCACGATTCCGGCCAGCCGTTCGCCATCGTTCGTGCCATCCCCACCGCCGCGCTCAACCGTAGCCGCTACATGCTGCTGGTGTTCAGCGACCGGCGCAGCCCGGAACAGCGCGCCACCGATGCCGCCATTGCCCAGGAAGAGGCTGACCGCAAGGGCTCCTCGGCCGCAGGCCTGCCGGCCACGACGGGTGAGCAGGGCGCACCAGCTGGCAGCGCCCCTGCCACGCCGGCCACACCAGCGGCCACACCAGCAGCCCCGACAGCCCCGGCTGCGCAGCCTGCAGCTCCGGCGGCCGCACCTGCCACGCCGGCTGCCGCGCCTGCCGCACCCGCTCACACCCGGAGGCAATGATGGCTGCATCACGCCGCAACAACGGCTGGGTCATCTGGCTGACTTTCGCCATCGGCCTGCTGCTCAGCGTCTCGCCCATGCCGCAGTTCATGGAAGTGTTCCGGCCCATGTGGCTGGCCTTGCTGGTGTCGTTCTGGACCCTCGCCGTACCGAACAAGGTCGGCATGACCACCGCGTTCGTGCTGGGCCTGGCCGAGGACGTGCTGTACGGCACCCTGCTGGGGCAGAACGCGCTGATCCTTACCCTCATCACCTTCCTGGTGCTGTCGTTGCAGCAGCGCCTGCGCATGTTCCCCATGTGGCAGCAGAGCCTGGTGATCCTGGTGATCTTCGGCATTGCCCAGCTGATCCAGCTGTGGCTCAGCGCGCTGACCGGCAACCGCCTGCCCACCCTGGCGTTGGTCTGGTCGGCGGTGATCAGTGCCTTGCTCTGGCCGTGGATCAGCTTCGCCCTGCGCGACCTGCGCCGACGTTTGCATATCAATTGACGGCGCCGCCGCGACTGACAGGGAGATGTCTGCATGAACCCGCTATACCTGGCCTCCGGCTCGCCCCGTCGTCGTGAACTGCTGGCCCAGATCGGTGTGCCGTTCAGCGTCGTCAGTGCCCCCATCGATGAAACCCCATTGCCTGATGAAAGCGCCCCGGCCTACGTCGAGCGCCTGGCCCGGGCCAAGGCTGCCGCTGGCCTGGCCAGCCTGGAACATCCAGTGCAGGCCATTCGCGGGCATGCCCGCTCCCACAGGTCCGATGATGGCCTGGAGGGCAGTGCCGTCCCTGTGGGAGCGGGCGCGCCCGCGAATAGCCACACCGCGGCCTTGGAAAATCGGGCTGTGGTGCTGGGCGCAGACACTGCCGTGGTGCTCGATGGTCGTATTCTCGGCAAACCGGAAAACCGCGAAGATGCCCTGGCCATGCTGGCCGACCTTTCGGGCCGCGAGCACCAGGTTTTGACCGCGGTCGCCCTGAGCGATGGCCGGCGCGTGCACAGCCTGTGCGTCACCAGCAAGGTGCGCTTCCGTGCGATCAGTGCCGAGGAAGCGCAACGCTACTGGGCCAGCGGCGAGCCCGCGGACAAGGCCGGCGGCTATGCCATCCAGGGCTTGGGCGCGGTGTTCGTCACCGGCCTTTCCGGCAGCTACTCGGCGGTGGTCGGCTTGCCCCTCAGTGAAACGGCCGAAATGCTTGGCCAATTCGGCATTGCCTGCTGGCAATCGCCCGCGCATACGCCAGAGGTAACAAACCCGCGGTAGCCAGCACTGCATACGCCATCCATCATTATCCAAGACCTTTGACGAGAGCCTGCCATGAGTGAAGAGATCCTGATCAACATCACCCCGATGGAGTCGCGCGTGGCGGTGGTGGAAAACGGGGTGCTGCAGGAAGTGCATGTCGAGCGCACCCAGCGCCGGGGCATCGTCGGCAATATCTACAAAGGCAAGGTGGTGCGTGTGCTGCCGGGCATGCAGGCGGCCTTCGTCGACATCGGCCTGGAGCGCGCGGCATTCATCCATGCCTCGGAAATATCCCAGCGCGAAGGCTCGGCGGTAGAGAACATCACCGCCCTGGTGCACGAGGGCCAGGCCCTGGTGGTGCAGGTAACCAAGGACCCGATCGGCACCAAGGGCGCGCGCCTGACCACCCAGCTGTCGATCCCGTCGCGCTACCTGGTGTACATGCCGCGCAGCAGCCATGTCGGCATTTCCCTGAAGATCGAAGACGAAGCCGAGCGCGAGCGCCTCAAGCAGGTGGTCAGCGACTGCATGGAAAGCGAGAACATCAAGGACGCCGGTGGCTTCATCCTGCGTACCGCCGCCGAAGGCGCACGCGCTGAAGAGATCCTGCAGGACATTCGCTACCTGCGCCGCCTGTGGGAGCAGATCGGCACCCAGATCAAGACCTGCGGCGCGCCCACGGTCATCTACGAGGACCTGGGCCTGGCCCTGCGTACCTTGCGCGACCTGGTCAACCCGAAGATCGAGAAGATCCGCATCGACTCGCGGGAAACCTTCCAGAAGACCACGCAGTTCGTTGGCGAGCTGATGCCGGAAATCGCCGACCGCCTCGAGCACTACCCGGGCGAACGGCCGATTTTCGACCTGTACGGCGTCGAGGACGAGATCCAGCGCGCACTGGAGCGCAAGGTACCGCTGAAGTCCGGCGGCTATCTGGTGGTCGACCCCGCTGAAGCGATGACCACCATCGATGTGAACACCGGCGCCTTCGTCGGTCATCGCAACCTAGAAGAGACCATCTTCAAGACCAACCTCGAGGCCGCCACAGCCATCGCCCGGCAACTGCGCCTGCGCAATATCGGCGGCATCATCATCATCGACTTCATCGACATGGAAGATGAGGAGCACCAGCGCCAGGTGCTGCGCACCCTGGAAAAGCAGCTGGAGCGCGATCACGCCAAGACCAATATCATCGGCATCACCGAGCTGGGCCTGGTGCAGATGACCCGCAAGCGCACACGGGAAAGCCTGGAACAGGTGCTGTGCGAGCCCTGCCTGGCCTGTCAGGGCCGTGGCAAGCTGAAAACTCCCGAGACCATCTGTTACGAAATCTTCCGCGAGATCCTGCGCGAGGCCCGTGCCTACCAGGCCGAAGGCTACCGCGTGCTGGCCAACCAGAAGGTGGTCGACCGGTTGCTGGATGAAGAGTCCGGTAACGTCGCGGAACTGGAGGCCTTCATCGGCCGAACCATTCGTTTCCAGGTGGAGTCGATGTATTCGCAGGAACAATACGATGTGGTGCTGCTCTGAGGCCTTCTGAAACGCGCCGCGGGTGGCCCGGGCTGGCAAAACCGGGACGACGGGCCATCATGGATAAACGACCTGGAGGGCCATGGCCATGGGACGTCTGACCCGCGTTCTTGTCGCCTTGACCCGCTGGGGGCTGGGCGTTTGCGCCCTGCTGGCGGTACTGGTGGCGCTGTATGTCAGCCTCGGCCGCGAACTGGTGCCGTTGGTGGCCGAGTACCGCGCCGATGTGGAAAGCAAGGCTGAACAGGCTTTGGGCCTGCCCGTGCACGTCGGTGCCCTGGAAGGCCGCTGGAGCGGCCTGGCACCGGTGCTGCGGGTGCGCGACCTGCAACTGGGCGAGGGGGCCACGGCCCTGCGCCTGGACGACGTCAAGGTGGTGCCCGATGTCTGGGCCAGCCTCACCGCCCGCGAGGTACGCCTGGCACGCATTCAGTTGGGCGGCCTGCAACTGATCCTGCGCGAGAACGAGCAGGGCGCCTGGAGCCTCGAAGGCCTGCCGAAGAAGGACGATGCGCCGCTCGACCCTGCCGAGTTGTTGCAGCGCCTGCGCCAGTTGGGCCGCATCGATGTGTTCGACAGCCAGGTCACCCTGCACCCCTGGCAGCGCGACCCGTTGACCCTGACTTATGTGAGCGTCGGCCTGCAGGCCGGAGCTTCGCGCCATGCCCTGGACTTGCGCGCGACCCTGCCCGATGGCCAGCCCCTGTCGCTGAACCTGCGCAGTCGTGCCTCGGCCAACGCCTGGCGCGACGGCCGGGTCGAAGCCTACCTGAGCCTGCCACAGAGTGATTGGGCGCGTTGGCTGCCGCCACGCTTGCTGGGCCAGTGGCATGCCGACGCCTTGCGGGCGGGCGGCGAGTTCTGGGTCGACTGGCGCGAGGGGCAGTTGCAGCAGGCCGTCGTACGCCTCAATGCACCGGAGCTGCAGGGCGCCTATGCCGGGCGCAAGGCGGCCAAGCTGAACAACCTGGCCCTGGGCGCCTGGTTCCAGCGCCGGGAGCAAGGCTTCGATGTGGTGGTCGACTCCCTGGCCATGGATGTCGGCAAGACCCGTTGGGAGTCGCACCTGCAATTGCAGCAGCGTCCAGGCGAGGACGCTGCCGCGGAAAGCTGGCAAGTGCAGGCCGACCGCCTTGACCTCACGCCGTTGACCCCGCTGATCGATGCCCTGGCGCCGCTGCCGGACAAGGTCATGGCCGTGGTCGATGGCCTGAAGGTGACCGGCGCGCTGCGCAATGTGCGCCTGGAGGCCCGGCCCAAGGCCGAGGGTGACCAGCGCCTGCAGTTCGAAGCCAACCTGGAGAAGGTCGGCTTCGATGCCTATCACAATGCCCCGGCAGCCGGTAACGTCAGCGGCAGCATCAGCGGTGACCTTGGCCATGGCGAACTGCGCCTTGATACCGATGCGTTCATGCTGCATCTGTACCCGATCTTCGCCAAACCCTGGCATTACCAGAAGGCCAATGCGCGCCTGACCTGGGCCTTGGACAAGGAAGGTTTCACCCTGGTCGCGCCTTACCTCAAGGTGCTCGGCGAGGAGGGCAAGATCGCCGGTGACTTCCTCATTCGCCTGTTGTTCGAAGAGGGCCGCGAGGACTACATGGACCTGCGTGTCGGCCTGACCGAAGGCGATGGCCGCTACACCGCCAAGTACCTGCCCGAGGTGCTCAGCCCAGCCCTTGACGAATGGCTGCGCAGTGCGATCGTCAAAGGCACGGTGGACGAAGGCTACTTCCAGTACCAGGGCTCGCTGAACCATGGCGTCGCGCCGGAAGCCCGCAGCATCAGCCTGTTCTTCAAGGTGCGTGATGCGGCCCTGGACTTCCAGCCGGGCTGGCCGCAGGTTCAGCATGTGGATGGCGATGTGTTCATCGAGGACAGCGGTGTGCGCATCAAGGCCCAGCGTGGTGTGCTGCTCGACACCAAGGTCAGTGATGTGAGCGTCGATATCCCGCATGTCGACCAGGGCCAGCAAAGCCACCTGTACCTCGATGGCGACTTCGACGGCAGCCTGGGCGATGGCCTGAAGATCCTCAAGGAAGCGCCAATCGGCACTGGCGAGATCTTCGCTGGCTGGGAGGGCGAAGGGCCGCTCAAGGGCAAGGTCAAGCTCGACATTCCGCTGGCCCACGGGCAGCGGCCGAAAGTGCAGGTGGACTTTGCCACCGACGACGCACGGTTGAAGGTAGCGCCGCCGAGCCTGGAGTTGAGCCGCCTGAAGGGTGACTTCAGTTTTGATTTGGACAAGGGCCTGAGCGGCAAGGGCATCAGCCTGCAGGCCTTCGGCAAGCCGGTAACGGCGCAAATCACCGCCGAAGGCCAGCCCGGGCAGATGCAGACACGCGTCAACGCCAGCGGCCAGGTGTCGCTCAAGGCACTGACCGACTGGCTGCAGTTCAACCAGGCCTTGCCGGCTTCCGGCGACCTGCCGTACCAGTTGCAGGTCAGCCTGGGTAGCCGGGACAACCGCCTGAGCATCAATTCCAGCCTCAAGGGCCTGGCCATCGACCTGCCAGCCCCGTTCGGCAAGGCAGCGTCCGATACCCGTGACACCCGTTTCAGCATGACCCTGCAGGGGCCGGAGCGGCGCTTCGATGTCGCCTACACCGACCTTGCCCGCTTTGCCTACGCCGCGCCGGCCGAGAAGCTGGGGCAGGGCCGTGGCGAGTTGCTGCTGGGCGCCGGTGACGCCCAGGTACCTTCCGGCCAGGGTCTGCGAGTGCGCGGGCACCTGGAGGCGCTGGACCTGGGGCCTTGGCAGGAACAGGCGGCGCGCCTGGCCGGTAACGACCCGGGTGGTAGCGCGCGGCAGAACCTGCAAGGCGTCGACCTGAGCATCGGCCAGCTGAAAGCCTTTGGCCTGGACCTGAACCAGGCCGTGGTGCGCCTGGCCCGTGGTGGCCCCGCCTGGGATTTGCGCCTCGACAGCAAAGAAATCATTGGCAACGCCCGGGTGCCGGATGCCAAGGGCGCGCCCATGGTCGTGCGCATGCAGACCTTGCGCCTGCCCGCCGCCAGCGCTGCTGAAAAGCAGGCCGAGGCACAGGCCGAGGAGGGCCCGGACCCGCTGGCCTCGTTCGACCCGCGCAAGGTGCCGGCGCTGGACCTGAGCATCGACAAGCTCTATCGCGGTGACGACCTGTTCGGCAGTGCGTCGCTCAAGCTGCGGCCGACCGCGCGTGGCGTGATCGCCAGCGACATCGACCTCGACTTCAAAGGCCTGCGTATCGATGGTGGCGGCGGCTGGGAAGGCGAACCGGGCAGCACCAGCAGTTGGTACAAAGGGCGCCTGGACGGCAAGAACCTGGCGGATGTGCTCAAGGCCTGGGGCTTTGCCCCGACCGTGACCAGCCGCGACTTCCGCCTGGATGTGGATGGCCGATGGCCGGGTTCGCCGGCCTCGGTGAGCCTCAAGCGCTTCTCTGGCAGCATGGACGCAGCGCTGCGCACTGGCCAGTTCGTCGAGGTCGAAGGCAGTGCCCAGGCGCTGCGGGTGTTCGGCCTGTTGAACTTCAACTCCATCGGCCGGCGCTTGCGCCTGGACTTCTCCGACCTGTTCGACAAGGGCCTGGCCTACGACCGGGTCAAAGGCTTGCTGGTGGCCAGTAACGGAGTCTATGTGACCCGCGAGCCAATCGCCGTGACTGGCCCGTCGAGCAACTTCGAGCTGGACGGTACCCTGGACCTGGTACGCGACCGGGTCGATGCCAACCTGCAGGTGAGCCTGCCAGTGACCAACAACCTGCCGCTGGCGGCCCTGATTGTCGGCGCGCCGGCCGTGGGCGGGGCGCTGTTCCTGGTCGACCGGCTGATCGGCGACCGCGTGTCGCGCTTCGCCAGCGTGCACTACCGTGTCGAAGGTCCGGTGAAAGAGCCTAGAATCACATTTGTGAAACCTTTCGAGAAATCCCGCTAGGAGTGCCCATGAAGGCAGCTGTAATCCAGATGGTCAGCCAGGACGATGTGCTGGCCAACCTGCAGCGCGCAGGTGCCCTGCTGGAGCAGGCCGCCTTTGGCGGTGCACAACTGGCCGTGCTGCCGGAAAACTTCGCCGCCATGGGCCGCAAGGACGCCGCTGCCATCGGCCGCGCCGAAGCGTTGGGCGAAGGGCCGATCCTGCCATGGTTGAAACGTACCGCCCGCGACCTCAAGTTATGGATTGTCGCCGGTACCTTGCCATTGCCGCCGGTCGGCCAGCCCGAAGCCAAGGCGCATGCCTGCTCGCTGCTGATCGACGAACACGGTGAGGTGGCGGCACGCTATGACAAGCTGCACCTGTTCGATGTGGACGTTGCCGACAACCGTGGCCGTTACCGCGAGTCTGACGACTATGCCCACGGCGCCCAGGTAGTGGTGGCTGATACGCCGGTGGGGCGGCTGGGGCTGAGCGTGTGCTACGACCTGCGCTTCCCCGAACTGTACAGCGCACTGCGCGCCGCTGGTGCGGAACTGATCACTGCGCCGGCCGCCTTCACTGCGGTAACGGGCGCGGCGCACTGGGAAGTGCTGGTGCGCGCCCGGGCCATCGAGACCCAGTGCTACCTGCTGGCTGCGGCACAGGGCGGCACTCACCCGGGGCCACGGGAAACCCATGGCCATGCGGCGATCGTCGACCCCTGGGGGCGCATCGTCGCGGAACAGGCGCAAGGTGAAGCGGTACTGCTCGCCGAGCGCGACATTGACGAACAAGCGTCCATCCGGGCGCGCATGCCGGTGGTATCGCACCGGCGCTTTTTCTCGCAGGGCGCGTTGCGGCCTGCGCACACCTCGGAGTGACTATGAGCCAGATGTTATCCACCGTCAGCGAGCAGCTCCTGGCCCCAGGCGGCTTGACCCTGGACAGCCTGCAGAGCGTGCTGGGTGAGTTGGCCGGCCCCGGCATCGATGCCGCCGACCTGTATTTCCAGGGCCAGATCTCGGAAACCTGGGCGCTGGAAGACGGCATCGTCAAAGAGGGCAGTTTCAACCTCGACCAGGGCGTGGGCGTGCGTGCCCAGTCCGGTGAAAAGACCGGCTTTGCCTACAGCAACGCAATCAACCTCGAAGCGCTGACCTCGGCCGCCCGTGCCGCCCGTTCGATCTCCCGTGCCGGGCAGAACGGTAAGGTGCAGGCCTTCCGCAGCCAGGACGTGACTGCCCTTTATCCGGCGGACAACCCGCTGGATGTGCTCAGCCGTGCTGAAAAGGTCGACCTGCTCAAGCGTGTCGACGCCGCCACCCGTGCCCTGGACCCGCGTATCCAGCAGGTCAGTGTAAGCATGGCCGGGGTCTGGGAACGCATCCTGATCGCTGCGGCCGATGGCAGCCTGGCCGCCGACGTGCGCCCGCTGGTGCGCTTCAACGTCAGCGTAATCGTCGAGCAGAATGGCCGCCGCGAGCGTGGCGGACAGGGCGGTGGCGGGCGTACCGACTACCGCTTCTTCACCGAAGAGCGGGTCATGGGCTATGCCCGCGAAGCGCTGCGCCAGGCCCTGGTGAACCTGGAGGCGATCCCGGCACCGGCTGGTACCCTGCCGGTGGTGCTGGGTTCGGGCTGGTCGGGCGTGCTGCTGCACGAGGCTGTCGGCCATGGCCTGGAAGGTGACTTCAACCGCAAGGGCAGTTCGGCGTTCAGCGGCCGCATTGGCGAGAAAGTGGCATCGAGCCTGTGCACCATCGTCGACGACGGCACCCTCGAAGGCCGCCGTGGTTCGCTGAGCGTGGATGACGAAGGCACCCCGACCGAGTGCACCACGCTGATCGAGAACGGTGTGCTCAAAGGCTACATGCAGGACAAGCTGAACGCGCGCCTGATGGGCATGGCGGTGACCGGCAACGGCCGCCGCGAATCCTACGCGCACCTGCCGATGCCGCGCATGACCAACACCTACATGCGTGCCGGCGAAAGCGACCCGCAGGAAATCATCGCTTCGGTGAAGAAGGGCATCTACTGCGCCAATCTCGGCGGTGGCCAGGTGGACATCACCAGCGGCAAGTTCGTGTTCTCGACCAGTGAGGCCTACCTGATCGAAGACGGCAAGATTACCGCGCCGGTGAAGGGGGCGACCCTGATCGGCAATGGCCCGGAGGCGATGAGCCGGGTGTCGATGGTCGGTAACGACCTGGCGCTGGACAGCGGGGTAGGGACTTGCGGCAAGGACGGGCAGTCGGTGCCGGTGGGGGTCGGGCAGCCGACCTTGAAGCTGGATGCGATTACCGTGGGCGGTACCGGCGCGTGATGGCTTCAGGGACCGTTGTGGGAGCGGGCGTGCCCGCGAAGCAGGCGACGCGGTGCATGGCACCGGCTTCGCCGGTGTTCGCGGCGGTTCGACGCCTCGACTTGCCCGCTCCCACAGGGGCCCAACCTGTCAGCGCAAGCCGCGCTGCAGCTCGTCGAGGTCGCGGATGTACTTGAACACCTTGCGCGCGGCGGCAGGCGGTTTGTTCCGCGCCTTCTCGTGCTGGGCATGGCGCACCAGCGAGCGCAGTTGCTGGCGATCGGTGTCGGGGTATTCGCTGACGAAGCGCTCGAGGTCTTCGTCGTTACCGTCGATCAACCGGTCGCGCCAGCGCTCCAGGCCGTGGAAGCGCTCGTTGTACTGGCGGGTCGAGCTGTCCATCTGTTCGAGCAAGGCGTGGATGGCATCCAGGTCCTGCACGCGCATCAGCTTGCCGACAAACGACATGTGGCGTTTGCGGGCACCGTGAGCGGTGTGCTTGCTGGCTTCGGCCAGGGCCTTGCGCAGCTCGTCGGTCAACGGCAGGCGAGCCAGGGTATCGGCCTTGAGCGTGGTAAGGCGCTCGCCGAGTTCGACCAGCGCATGCAGCTCGCGCTTGATCTGGGTTTTGCTTTTTTCGCCGTCGAAGGCGTCGTCGTTTGAATCAACCATGGTGGCAGTCCGCTAGAAATCGCCGCCATGATAACCAGTCGGGGGCCGCTTGTCCGGCCCGGTCGTAGAATGACCCTCGCCGAACGCAGAATTTGAGTGGAGAGAACCATGAGTGCAGTCCAGAGCGTAGGTCCGAAGGACCTGCCAGCATTGCAGGAGCAGGTCGAGGCGATCATCGCCGAAGCGCGCCGCCAGGGGGCCAGTGCCTGCGAAGTGGCGGTGTCGCTGGAGCAGGGCCTGTCCACCACGGTACGCCAGCGAGAGGTCGAAACGGTCGAGTTCAACCGCGACCAGGGCTTTGGCATCACCCTCTATGTGGGCCAGCGCAAAGGCTCGGCCAGCACCTCGGCCAGTGGCCCGGAAGCGATCCGCGAAACCGTCGCCGCGGCCTTGGCGATTGCCAAGCATACCTCCGAAGACGAATGTTCCGGCCTGGCCGACGCAGCGTTGATGGCCCGCGAGATCCCGGACCTGGACCTGTACCACGACTGGAACCTCGAGCCGGAGAAGGCCATCGAGATGGCCCTGGCCTGCGAGGCGGCGGCGTTCGACGCCGACCCGCGTATCCTCAACGCCGACGGCACCACCCTCAATACCCACCAGGGCTGCCGCGTGTATGGCAACAGCCATGGTTTCATCGGTGGCTACGCCTCGACCCGGCACAGCCTGAGCTGCGTGATGATCGCCGAAGGCGACGGCCAGATGCAGCGTGACTACTGGTACGACGTGAACCGCCAGGGCAACCTGCTGGCAGACCCGCGTAGCATCGGCGTGCGCGCTGCCCAGCGTGCTGCCAGCCGCCTGGGTGCGCGACCGGTGCCGACCTGCGAGGTGCCGGTGCTGTTCTCGGCCGAGCTGGCCGGTGGCCTGTTCGGCAGCTTCCTGTCGGCCATCTCCGGCGGCAACCTGTATCGCAAGTCGTCGTTCCTGGAGGGGACCATCGGCCAGCGCCTGTTCCCTACCTGGCTGACCCTCGACGAGCGCCCGCACATTCCGCGGGCACTGGGCAGTGCCGCATTCGACGGCGATGGCCTGGCTACCTATGCCAAGCCGTTCGTCGACAAGGGTGAGCTGGTGTCGTACCTGCTGGGTACCTATTCCGGGCGCAAGCTGGGTTTGCCAAGCACGGCCAATGCCGGCGGCGTGCACAACCTGTTCGTCAGCCATGGTGTCGAAGACCAGGCGGCGCTGATCCGGCGCATGGGCCGCGGGCTGCTGGTGACCGAGTTGATGGGGCATGGCCTGAACATGGTGACGGGGGATTATTCCCGTGGCGCGGCAGGGTTCTGGGTCGAGAATGGCGAGATTCAGCACGCGGTGCAGGAAGTGACCATTGCCGGGAACATGAAAGACATGTTCCAGCAGATTGTCGCGATTGGCAGCGATCTTGAGACCCGCAGCAACATTCACACCGGCTCGGTGCTGATCGAGCGGATGACTGTGGCGGGTAGCTGATCCACAGCCTGTACCGGCCTCTTCGCGGGCTTGCCCGCTCCCACAGATACTGCACAAGCTTGAAACCTGTGCGATCCCTGTGGGAGCGGGCAAGCCCGCGAAGAGGCCGGTGCAGGCTATAGAGAATTTTCAATGAAACCGAAGACCCGGCCCCACGCCGGGTTTTTTGTTTCATCACCTTTCTCTTGAAGTGATTCTGGTTATCACTTAATAATGAATATCATTATCCAGTAACCCGGCGATGATGTTCATGAAACCCGTCCTCCGCGAACTGCCCTACCTGGAAAACTGGCGCTGGCTCAGCCGACGCATCCGCTGTGCGCTCGAGCCCGACGAGCCGCGCTTGATCGAGCATTACCTGGCTGAAGGCCGTTACCTGGTGTGCTGCACCGAGACCTCGCCATGGACGGTGGCGCTGACCTCCTTCCGCCTGCTGCTGGATACCGCCTGCGACCGCATGCTGCCCTGGCATTGGCGCTGCCTGTGCCTGGACCAGGCCTGGCGCCCGCTGCTGGACCTGCGCAACCTCGACCGCGAGGCACAGAACCAGCGCTGGCAGCCCTACGCCCTGCAGTTGGCCAATTGCCGCTTGCTGCCGTCGATTTCTCCCGATGAACTGATGCAAGGATTTGATGATGAGTGATACCCGTATCGAGCGTGACAGCATGGGCGAACTGCAGGTGCCGGCCCAGGCCCTGTACGGTGCCCAGACCCAGCGCGCGGTCGACAACTTCCCGATCAGCGGCCAGCGCATGCCGGCCCAGTTCATTCGTGCGCTGCTGCTGGCCAAGGCTGCCGCGGCCAAGGCCAACGTCGAACTGGAACAGCTGTCGACCGCGCAGGGCCAGGCCATCGTAACGGCAGTCGAGCAACTGCTGGCGGGTGACTTCATCCAGCATTTCCCGGTGGATGTGTTCCAGACCGGCTCCGGCACCAGCTCGAACATGAACGCCAACGAGGTGATCGCGACTCTGGCCAGCCGCGTGCTGGGTGAGGCCGTCAACGCCAACGACCACGTCAACTGCGGCCAGAGCAGCAACGACATCATCCCGACCACCATTCACGTCAGCGCCGCCCTGGCCCTGCACGAGCAACTGCTGCCAGCCCTGGCGCACCTGGTACAGGTGATCGAGGCCAAGTCGGCACAGGTGCATCAGCACGTGAAGACCGGCCGCACCCACCTGATGGACGCCATGCCAGTGCGCATGAGCCAGGTGCTGGATGGCTGGGCGGCGCAGATCAATGGCGCCAAGGCACACATCGAAGCGACCCTGCCGAGCCTGCAGGCGCTGGCCCAGGGTGGCACCGCCGTGGGCACCGGCATCAACGCTCACCCACAGTTCGCTGCCGGTTTCGCCAGCCAGCTCAGCGGCCTGACCCAGGTCGAGTTCACCCCCGGGCAGAACCTGTTCGCCCTGATCGGCTCGCAGGACACCGCGGTGGCCCTGTCCGGCCAGCTCAAGACTGCCGCCGTGGCGCTGATGAAGATCGCCAACGACCTGCGCTGGATGAACTCTGGCCCGCTGGCCGGGCTGGGCGAAATCGAGCTGCAAGGCCTGCAGCCGGGCTCTTCGATCATGCCGGGCAAGGTCAACCCGGTGATTCCGGAGGCCACCGCCATGGTCGCCGCCCAGGTGATCGGCAATGACGCCACCATCGCCATCGCCGGTCAGTCCGGCAACTTCGAACTGAACGTGATGCTGCCGGTGATCGCCCGCAACCTGCTGGAGAGCATCGAGCTGATGGCCAACGTCAGCCGCCTGCTGGCCGACAAGGCCATCGCCAGCTTCAAGGTCAACGAAAGCAAGCTCAAGGAAGCCCTGGCACGCAACCCGATTCTGGTCACGGCGCTGAACCCGATCATCGGCTACCTCAAGGCCGCTGAAATCGCCAAGACCGCCTACAAGCAGGGCCGTCCGATCATCGACGTGGCGCTGGAGCACACCGACCTGTCGCGTGACCAGCTGGAAGCGCTGCTGGACCCGGAGAAGCTCACCGCCGGTGGTATCTGACACTGAGTCACGGCCCAAGCGCCAGCGGTGGCCGCATTGGTCATCGCCCAACCCATGCCTACGGAATGCACTGATATGCCCCATACCTTGCCTGCACTGCCTTACGCCTACGCTGCGCTGGAACCGCACATCGACGCGCAGACCATGGAAATCCACCACACCAAGCACCACCAGACCTACGTCAATGGCCTCAACGCCGCCATCGAAGGCACCGAGTGGGCTGGGTGGCCGGTGGAAAAACTGCTCGGCGCGGTCGGGCAACTGCCGGAAAACCTGCGTGGTGCGGTGACCAACCATGGCGGCGGCCACGCCAACCACAGCCTGTTCTGGACCGTGATGTCACCGCAGGGCGGGGGAGAGCCGCAGGGCGCTCTGGCGCAGGCCATCGACGCCCAACTGGGCGGCTTCGATGCCTTCAAGGAGGCCTTCACCAAGGCTGCGCTGACCCGCTTCGGCAGTGGCTGGGCCTGGCTCAGCGTGACCCCGCAGAAAACCCTGGTAGTGGAAAGCAGCGGCAACCAGGACAGCCCGCTGATGCACGGCAACACGCCAATCCTCGGCCTGGACGTGTGGGAGCATGCCTACTACCTGAAGTACCAGAACCGTCGTCCGGAATACATCGGTGCTTTCTACAACGTCATTGACTGGGCGCAGGTACAACACCGTTACCTCGAAGCCCTGAAGTGAGCCGCACCGGCATGCGCTCCGAGGTGATGTCTGTCAGCAGTGTGCGCCTGTTCCGCCTGGCGCTCGGGAGCTTGCTGATGCTGGCCGGCACCGCGCTGCTGGTTGCGCGCGGCCTCGCCTGGCTGGACCTGGAGCCGCGCATGCTGCGGGCCCTGGAGGGCGGAGCATTGTGCGCACTGGGTACGGCGCTGGGCGCGGTACCGGTGCTGGTCATTCGCAACATGCCAGTGGCATTGGCCGACACGTTGCTGGGCTTCGGTGCCGGGGTGATGCTGGCGGCCACCGCGTTCTCCCTGATCATTCCGGGGTTGGGCGCAGCCCAGGCCATCGGTTTCAGCCCTTGGGGGGCGGGTGGCCTGATCAGCTTTGGGGTGATGTTCGGTGCCCTGTGCCTGTTCCTGGTCGACCTGAGGGTTTCCGGCGCCTCGCCGGAAGCGCTGGTCGGCACGGAACGCCAGCCGGTGATTGCTGCACGTATCTGGCTGTTCGTGATCGCCATCATTGCCCACAACATCCCCGAGGGCATGGCCATTGGCGTATCGGCTGGTGGCGGCATGGCCGACGCCGATAGCCTGGCCATGGGCATTGCCTTGCAGGATGTGCCCGAGGGGCTGGTGATTGCACTGGTGCTGGCCGGGGCGGGCATGCCGCGCTTCAAGGCGTTCCTGATCGGCGCAGCTTCAGGGCTGGTCGAGCCGCTGGCTGCGGTGATTTGTGCCTGGCTGGTGAACATTGCCGAACTGCTGCTGCCGCTGGGCCTGGCCTGCGCGGCGGGGGCGATGCTGCTGGTGGTCACCCAGGAAATCATCCCCGAATCGCGCAGCAACGGCCATCACCGCCTGGCCAGCCTGGGGCTGTGCATCGGCTTCTGCCTGATGATGGTGATGGATACGGCGATGTCCTGACTCATCATCAGGTTCACTCGGCCCTTGTAGGAGCGGCCTTGTGTCGCGATGGGGGCGCGCAGCGGCCCCAGGATCTCGGCAACACTGCAGAAATTGCTGGGGCCGCTTTGCGGCCCTATCGCGACACAAGGCCGCTCCTACACGGACTGTGCAGCTTTTACTCGCCTTCGTCGAAGAAGTTGTTGATCAGCTCGACCAGCGCATCCATGGCATCAACGTCCTGCTCGCCTTCGGTATGCAGATGCACCTGGGTGCCTTTGCCGGCCGCCAGCATCATCACCGCCATGATGCTCTTGCCATCCACCAGCTTGTCCGGCGCACGGCCAACCCTGACCTGGCAGGGGAAGCGGCCGGCAACGCCGACGAACTTGGCTGCCGCCCGGGCATGCAGACCCAGCTTGTTGATGATGGTGATTTCACGGGCGGGCATCGTGGGGCGGATCCTTGGGCTAGAGGTCGCGGTGGCGGACCTGGACGTTTTTCAGGGATTGCTGCAGCAGCTGGCCAAGGCGTTCGGTAATGTACACCGAGCGGTGGTGGCCGCCCGTGCAGCCAATGGCAATGGTGACGTAGGCACGGTTGCTGGCGGCGAAGCGGGGCAGCCACTTGAGCAGGTAGCTGGAAATGTCGTTGAACATCTCTTCGACATCCGGCTGTGCGGCCAGGTAGTCGATTACCGGTTGGTCGAGGCCGGAATGCTCACGCAGCTCGGGTTTCCAGTAGGGGTTGGGCAGGCAGCGCACATCGAACACCAGGTCGGCATCGACCGGCATTCCGCGCTTGAAACCGAACGACTCGACCAAGAACGCGGTGCCAGGCTCGGGCTGGTTGAGCAGGCGCAGCTTGATCGAATCACGCAGCTGGTACAGGTTCAGGCTGGTGGTATCGATCTTCAGGTCGGCCAGGTCTGCAATCGGCCCCAGCAATTCGCTTTCCACCCGAATCGCTTCCGCAAGCGAGCGGTCGGCGTTGGTCAGCGGGTGGCGTCGGCGGGTTTCCGAGAAGCGCTTGAGCAGTACGTCTTCGTCGGCATCCAGGTACAGCACGTCGCACTGGATATGCCGGGCGCGGGCTTCTTCGAGCAACTCGGGGAAACGCGTCAGGTGGCTGGGCAGGTTGCGCGCGTCGATCGACACGGCGACCTTGGGTTGCAGCAACTCGGTATTGATCAGCGCATTTTCCGCCAGCTGTGGCAGCAGCCCGGCGGGCAGGTTGTCAATGCAGTAGAAACCGTTGTCTTCCAGGACATCGAGGGCGGTGCTCTTGCCGGAGCCGGACCGGCCGCTGACGATGATCAGGCGCATGTTCAGTGCTCGTTCTGTACGTCCAGGACAACCTGGAACAGGGCCTCGCTGCTGGTGGCCGCACGCAGGCGATCACGGACCTCCTTGCGATCGAGCATGCTGGCAATCTGGCGCAGCAATTCCAGATGGGCATCGGTGGCGGCTTCAGGCACCAGCAGGACGAACAGCAGGTCCACCGGCGCGCCATCGATGGCGTCGTAGTCGATAGGGGCTTCCAGGTGCAGCAGGGCGCTGACCGGAGCGGAACATCCTTCAAGCCGGCAGTGCGGGATGGCGATGCCGTTGCCGAAACCGGTCGAACCGAGTTTTTCCCGGGCGACCAGTTTTTCGAAGACGTCTTGCATCTCCAGTTCGGGCACTTGTTCGGCGATGACGGTGGCGACCTTTTCCAGGGCGCGCTTCTTGCTGCCGCCCGGCACGTTCACGAGGGAACGGCCGGGGGTCAGGATGGTTTCAAGTCGGATCATGGATGAGGGGGATCAGCGGGCAGCTGCACCTTGCAGCAGGCTTTGCTGTTTTTCCTTGTGTTTTTTCAGTTGGCGGTCGAGCTTGTCGGCCAAAGCGTCGATCGCTGCATACATGTCTTCGTGTTCGGCGTTGGCAACCACTTCGCCGCCGGGAATCTGCAAGGTCGCCTCGACCTTCTGCTGCAGCTTCTCGACTTTCATGATGACCTGCACGTTGGTGATCTTGTCGAAGTGACTTTCCACGCGAGCGAGCTTTTCAAGCACATAATCGCGCAGTGGCTGGGTGACTTCTACATGCTGTCCACTGATATTGACTTGCATACAGCTTCTCCTTTGTTGCCCGTGCATAAAGAGGCAGGTCTTGCACCTGCCCCACAAACGCTGTGGCACATCTCAGGGGCTACATCAGTCGCTTGCGCTCGCTCGACGGTGCGATGCCGAGGGACTCGCGGTACTTGGCGACGGTGCGACGGGCTACCTGGATGCCTTGTGCCTCCAGTAAACCAGCGATCTTGCTGTCACTCAATGGCTTTTTCTGATTTTCCGCCGCAACCAGTTTCTTGATGATCGCGCGGATCGCCGTAGACGAGCATTCTCCGCCTTCGGAGGTGCTGACGTGGCTGGAGAAAAAGTATTTCAGTTCGTAGATGCCACGCGGGGTGTGCATGTATTTCTGCGTGGTTACCCGCGAAATGGTCGACTCGTGCATGCCCACCGCTTCGGCGATGTCATGCAGTACCAACGGCTTCATCGCTTCGTCGCCGTGGTCGAGGAAGCCGCGCTGGTGCTCGACGATCTGCGTGGCCACCTTCATCAGGGTTTCGTTGCGGCTTTGCAGGCTCTTGATGAACCAGCGCGCTTCCTGCAGCTGGTTGCGCATGAAGGTGTTGTCGGCGCTGGTGTCGGCCCGGCGCACAAAGCCGGCGTACTGCGGGTTGACGCGCAGGCGCGGAATGGCCTCCTGGTTCAGCTCCACCAGCCAGCGGTCGCTGTCCTTGCGCACGATGACGTCGGGCACCACGTACTCGGGCTCGCTGGACTCGATCTGCGAGCCGGGGCGCGGGTTGAGGCTTTGTACCAGCTCGATGACCTGGCGCAGCTCGTCTTCCTTGATTTTCATGCGACGCATCAGCTGGCTGTAGTCACGGCTGCCGAGCAGGTCGATGAAGTCGGTGACCAGGCGCTTGGCTTCCGCCATCCACGGGGTGCTGGCAGGCAGCTGGCGCAGTTGCAGCAACAGGCATTCGCCCAGGGTGCGGGCGGCAACGCCGGCTGGCTCGAACTGCTGGATGCGGTGCAGCACCGCTTCGACCTCGTCCAGCTCGATATCCAGCTCCGGGTCGAAACCGGCGCAGATTTCCTCAAGGGTGTCTTCCAGATAGCCCTGGCCGTTGATGCTGTCGATCAGGGTGACGGCGATCAGGCGGTCGGTGTCGGACATCGGGGCCAGGTTCAGTTGCCACAGCAGGTGGCTTTGCAGGCTTTCGCCGGCCGATGTGCGGGTGGTGAAGTCCCACTCGTCGTCGTCGTTGCTCGGCAGGCTGCTGGCACTGGTCTGGTAGATGTCTTCCCAGGCGGTGTCGACCGGCAGTTCGTTGGGGATGCGCTCGCTCCACTCGCCGTCTTCCAGGGTGTCGGCACTGGTGGTGCTTTCCTGGAAGCTGTTGTCCTGGACTTCGGCGGCCGGCTTGTTCTCGGCGTTGTCCGCCATCGGGTCGCTGTTGTCGAAGTCGTCGCCGTCTTCCTGACGTTCGAGCATCGGGTTCGACTCCAGCGCTTCCTGGATTTCCTGTTGGAGGTCCAGGGTGGAGAGCTGGAGCAGGCGGATGGCCTGTTGCAACTGCGGTGTCATCGTCAGTTGCTGGCCCATTTTTAGGACGAGCGATGGTTTCATGGCTGGGGCTTAATACCTTGTTCGCCGGCGCGCATGCGCCATCCACTACACGAGGGCGCCGGGGCGCCAGATCAAGCAAGTTTTATGCCTTAAATTGTAGCGTTTGCCTAGAGCACCGTAACACTTTACCCCGGGTTTCAGGGCGATTTGCCAGTACTCCAGGCGCGTGCCAGGCTCAGAGCCGGAACTCGTGGCCCAGGTAAACCTCTTTGACCAGGTCGTTGGCCAGGATGGTTTCGGCGTCGCCTTCGGCGATCAGCCGGCCATCGTTGACGATATAGGCGGTTTCGCAGATATCCAGGGTCTCACGCACGTTGTGGTCGGTGATCAGTACACCGATACCCTTGGCCTTGAGGTGATGGATGATCTGCTTGATGTCGCCGACCGAAATCGGGTCGACACCGGCAAACGGTTCGTCCAGCAGGATGAACTTGGGTGCGGTCGCCAGCGCGCGGGCAATTTCCACGCGGCGGCGCTCACCACCGGACAGGCTCATGCCGAGGTTGTCGCGAATGTGGCTGATGTGGAACTCCTGCAGCAGGCTTTCCAGCTCTTTGCGCCGGCCGTCGCGATCGAGTTCCTTGCGGGTCTCGAGGATGGCCATGATGTTGTCGGCCACCGACAGCTTGCGGAAGATCGAGGCTTCCTGCGGCAGGTAGCCGATGCCGGCGCGGGCGCGACCGTGCATGGGCTGGTGGCTGACATCGAGGTTGTCGATCAGCACGCGCCCCTGATCGGCCTGGACCAGGCCGACGATCATGTAGAAGCAGGTGGTCTTGCCGGCGCCGTTGGGGCCGAGCAGGCCGACGATCTGGCCGCTGTCGATCGACAGGCTGACGTCACGTACGACTTGCCGCCCCTTGTAGCTCTTGGCCAGGTGCTGGGCTTTGAGGGTTGCCATTTACTCGGCCTTCTTCTTGGGCTGGATCACCATGTCGATACGCTGACGCGGCGAGGTCACGTTGCCACCGCGACCGGCGGTTGCCACCTGGGTCTGGGTGTTGTAGACGATCTTCTCGCCTTCGGTGGTGTTGCCTTCGTTCTCGACCTTGGCGCGGTCGGTGAGGATCACCATGTCCTTCTGCGACTGGTACTGGATGGTCACCGCCCAGCCTTTCATCTTGTCCGGTTTGGCTGCGCTCTGCTGCTGCTCGAAGTAGGCCAGGTTGCCCACCGAGGTCACCACGTCGATGTCGCCGGAGGCGGAGCGGGTGATGGTCACGGTGTTGCCTTTGATCATCATCGAACCCTGGGTGATGATCACGTCGCCGGTGTAGGTGGCCACGCCCTGCTTGTCGTCCAGGTGGGCGTTGTCGGCCTGGATGCGGATAGGCTGGTCACGGTCGTTCGGCAGGGCGAGGGCGCTCGCGCTTCCCAGTGCTGCGCTCAGGCTGAGCAAAAGGGGGAGGGTTTTAACGAGCCTCATACTGTCCTCTTACGTTAGAGAGCAAGTCCATCTTGCCTTCTTTCAAATACGCTTTCATTCCTTTGCCCGTAGTTGTGCCACCGGCGCCGTCGATTCTAACGGCTTGCTCGGTCTGCGCATATTGCTTCTGCGGGAACACGGTCATGCGTGAGCTGGTAATGATCATTTCGCGCTGCTTTTCGTCGGTGCGGGCGACCCGTACGTTGTCGATCAGTTCGACTTCGCTGCCGTCCGGGTTGACTTCGGCGCGGGTGCTCTGCACGTGCCACGGGTATTCGGTACCGCGGTACAGGTGCAGGTCCGGCGTGGTCAGCAGGGTGATTTCGCTGGCCTTGAGGTGTTCGACCTTGTCGGCGGTCATTTCGTACTGCAGCTTGCCGTCGGGCAGGAACTGCACACTGTGGGCGTTGACCGCATAGTAGTCGATGGCGCTTTCGTCGACCTGGGTCACCGGCTTGTCGAGGAAGCTTTCCGGGCTGACATTCCAGTAGCCGATCGCCACCAGCAGGGCGGCGATCACCGCGAGCAGCGCAATGTTGCGGGCTTTCTTGCTGAACATGGGCAGCCTTACAGGTAGTTGGCGTTGGCAGCGTCCAGGGTGCCCTGGGCCTGCATGATCAGTTCGCAGAATTCACGGGCCGCGCCTTCGCCGCCACGTGCCTGGGTCACGCCATGGGCGTGCTGGCGAACGAACGGCGCGGCGTTGGCCACTGCCATGCCCAGGGCGACCCGGCGGATTACCGGCAGGTCGGGCAGGTCGTCGCCCAGGTAGGCCACTTGAGCATAGCTCAGGCCCAGTTCGGCGAGCAGGCCGTCCAGCACCACCAGTTTGTCCTCGCGGCCCTGGTACAGGTGCGGGATGCCGAGGTTCTTCGCCCGGCGCTCGACCACCGGGGTCTTGCGCCCGCTGATGATCGCGGTGGTCACGCCCGAGGCCATGAGCATCTTGATGCCCTGGCCGTCGAGGGTGTTGAAGGTCTTGAACTCGCTGCCGTCCTCGAGGAAGTACAGGCGCCCGTCGGTGAGCACGCCGTCCACGTCGAACACTGCCAGCTTGATGTTCTTGCCGCGTTGCATGAGGTCCTGGTTCATTCCATCGCTCCTTTACATCACGCCGGCGCGCAGCAGGTCGTGCATGTTCAGGGCGCCGGTGGGGCGGTCCTCGCGGTCCACCACCACCAGGGCGCCGATCTTGTGGTCTTCCATGATCTTCAGGGCCTCGGCCGCGAGCATTTCGGCGCGGGCCGTCTTGCCGTGCACGGTCATTACCTGGTCGATCAGGGTGGTGTGGACGTCGATGTTGCGGTCCAGGCTGCGGCGCAGGTCGCCGTCGGTGAAGATCCCTGCCAGCTTGCCATCGGCTTCGACGATCACGGTCATGCCCAGGCCTTTGCGGGACATTTCAAGGAGTGCGTCCTTGAGCAGGGTACCGCGGGGCACCTGGGGCAGTTCGTCGCCGGCGTGCATCACGTTCTCCACCTTGAGCAGCAGGCGGCGGCCCAGTGCACCACCCGGGTGCGAGAAGGCAAAGTCCTCGGCGGTGAAGCCGCGGGCTTCGAGCAGGGCGATGGCCAGCGCGTCGCCCAGCACCAGCGATGCGGTGGTGGAGGAGGTGGGGGCCAGGTTCAGCGGGCAGGCCTCTTGCTCGACGCGGGCGTCGAGGTTGACCTCGGCAGCCTGGGCCAGGGGCGAGTCCGGGTTGCCGGTCAGGCTGATCAGCTTGATGCCCAGGCGCTTGATCAGCGGCAGCAGGGTGACGATTTCGGCGGTGCTGCCGGAATTCGACAGGGCAAGGATGACATCATCGCGGGTGATCATGCCCATGTCACCATGGCTGGCTTCGGCCGGGTGCACGAAAAACGCCGGCGTGCCGGTGCTGGCCAGGGTGGCGGCGATCTTGTTGCCGATGTGCCCGGACTTGCCCATGCCGACCACGACGACCCGGCCCTTGCTGGCCAGGATCAGTTCGCAGGCCTTGACGAAATTGTCGTCGATGCGCGCCAGCAGGGCCTCTACGGCCTCGAGTTCCAGGCGCAGGGTGCGTTGGGCGGATTGGATCAGCTCGCTGGATTGGCTCATGTCGAAAAAGCAATGCCTGATGAAAAGGCGGCGATTATAGCTGCAATGAAAGAAACCCTCACGCTTTCGATTGCCGTGGTGAATGTCTCGCCAGCCTGTCGCAGGGCTGAACGACTCGTTAGCCGACCTTGGGGCGGCGCTGTCAGCGGTGCTATAGTTCGCCGCTATTCGGCCTGCCAGGGGCGCTTGTGCCTTCCAGATGGAGGCCGACGTCCATTAGGACGAGGCTGCACTAGCAAGGAGTCTAGATGAGTGTGGATAGCGCCTACGCGGTCGAGTTGAAGGGGGTTACCTTCAAACGCGGTTCGCGCAGCATTTTCAGCAACGTCGACATTCGCATCCCGCGCGGCAAGGTCACCGGTATCATGGGGCCATCGGGTTGCGGCAAGACCACGTTGCTCCGCCTGATGGGCGCGCAGTTGCGCCCCTCCAGCGGTGAGGTCTGGGTTGCCGGGCAAAACCTGCCGACGCTGTCGCGCAGCGACCTGTTCGACGCCCGCAAGCAAATGGGGGTGCTGTTCCAGAGCGGCGCGCTGTTCACCGATCTCGATGTGTTCGAGAACGTCGCGTTCCCGCTGCGCGTGCACACCCAGCTGTCGGACGAGATGATCCGCGATATCGTGCTGATGAAGCTGCAGGCCGTGGGGCTGCGCGGTGCCATCGACCTGATGCCCGACGAGCTGTCCGGTGGCATGAAACGCCGTGTGGCGTTGGCCCGGGCGATTGCCCTGGACCCGCAGATCCTCATGTACGATGAACCGTTCGTCGGCCAGGACCCGATCGCCATGGGTGTATTGGTGCGTCTGATCCGCCTGCTCAACGACGCCCTGGGTATCACCAGCATCGTCGTTTCCCATGACCTGGCGGAAACCGCCAGCATCGCCGACTACATCTATGTGGTAGGTGACGGCCAAGTGCTGGGTCAGGGGACGCCTGACGAGCTGATGGGCTCGGACAACCCGCGCATTCGCCAGTTCATGAAGGGCGACCCGGACGGCCCGGTGCCTTTCCATTTCCCTGCGCCTGACTACCGCGCCGACCTGCTGGGAGCGCGTTGATGCGCAGAAAATCCTTACTCGAACGTGTCCGCCTGCTGGGGCGCTCGGCCATCGACGTGCTGGCGGTGCTGGGGCGCTCCTGTCTGTTCCTGTTCCATGCGCTGATCGGCCGTGGCGGCATCGGTGGCGGCTTCCAGCTGCTGGTCAAGCAGCTGTATTCGGTGGGCGTGCTGTCGCTGGCGATCATCGTCGTGTCCGGCGTGTTCATCGGCATGGTGCTGGCGCTGCAGGGCTTCAGCATCCTTACCAAGTACGGCTCGGAGCAGGCGGTTGGGCAGATGGTCGCCCTGACCCTGCTGCGTGAGCTCGGCCCGGTGGTGACGGCATTGCTGTTCGCCGGCCGTGCCGGTTCGGCGCTGACCGCAGAAATCGGCAACATGAAGTCCACCGAGCAGTTGTCGAGCCTTGAAATGATCGGCGTCGACCCGCTCAAGTACATCGTCGCGCCGCGCCTGTGGGCCGGTTTCATCTCGCTGCCGTTGCTGGCGCTGATCTTCAGCGTGGTCGGCATCTGGGGTGGCTCGTGGGTGGCGGTGGACTGGCTGGGCGTCTACGAGGGCTCGTTCTGGGCCAACATGCAGAACAGTGTTTCGTTCACCGACGACGTGCTCAACGGGCTGATCAAGAGCCTGGTATTTGCCTTCGTCACGACCTGGATCGCCGTATTCCAGGGGTACGACTGTGAGCCCACCTCAGAAGGGATCAGCCGTGCCACCACCAAGACCGTGGTCTATGCCTCGTTGGCAGTGCTGGGTCTGGACTTTATTCTGACCGCCTTGATGTTTGGAGATTTCTGATGCAAAACCGCACCCTGGAAATCGGTGTCGGCCTGTTCCTCCTGGCCGGGATCCTGGCGCTGCTGCTGCTCGCCCTGCGTGTCAGCGGGCTGTCGGCCAGCCCGAGCAGCGATACCTATAAAGTTTATGCCTACTTCGACAATATCGCCGGTTTGACGGTCAGAGCTAAAGTGACCATGGCCGGTGTGACCATCGGCAAGGTTACCGCCATCGATCTGGACCGTGATTCGTACACCGGTCGGGTGACTCTGCAGCTGGACAAGTCGGTGGACAACCTGCCGACCGACTCCACTGCTTCGATCCTGACCGCCGGGTTGCTTGGCGAGAAGTACATCGGCATCAGCGTGGGCGGTGAGGACCAGGTGCTCAAGGACGGCGGGACCATCCACGACACCCAGTCGGCGCTGGTGCTGGAAGATCTGATTGGCAAGTTCCTGCTCAACTCCGTTGGCAAGGAACCGAAAGAAGCGCAACCGGCTAATTAAGGAGTTTCCATGATTTCCATCCTGCGACGTGGCCTGCTGGTCCTGCTGGCGGCCTTCCCCCTGCTGACCATGGCTGCGCAGACGCCTCACGATGTGGTTCAGGGCACCACCACTGAACTGCTGGGCGACCTCAAGGCCAACAAGGAACAGTACAAGTCCAACCCCAACGCCTTCTACGATGCGCTGAACCGCATCCTCGGCCCGGTGGTGGACGCTGACGGTATTTCCAGAAGCATCATGACCGTCAAGTACTCGCGCAAGGCTACCCCCGAGCAGATGCAGCGCTTCCAGGAAAACTTCAAGCGCAGCCTGATGCAGTTCTATGGCAATGCCCTGCTCGAGTACAACAACCAGGGCATCACCGTCGACCCGGCCAAGGCTGATGACGGCAAGCGCGCCAGCGTTGGCATGAAGGTCACCGGCAACAACGGTGCCGTGTATCCGGTGCAGTACACCCTGGAAAACATCGGCGGCGAGTGGAAGGTGCGTAACGTGATCGTCAACGGCATCAACATCGGCAAGCTGTTCCGCGACCAGTTCGCCGACGCCATGCAGCGCAATGGCAACGACCTGGACAAGACCATCGACGGCTGGGCCGGCGAAGTGGCCAAGGCCAAGCAGGCTGCCGACAACTCGCCAGAGAAGACCGTCAAATGAGTGAGGCCGGTGTAAGCATGGCCGAGCCGGGCGTGCTGCGCCTGGCCGGCGTGCTGGACTACCGCAGCGGGCCGGCCCTGCGCAAGCAGGGCAAGGCGCTGATCGCGGCCTGCCGCGAGGCGCAGCTGGTGCTCGATTGCTCGGCAGTGCAGCGCTCCACCAGTGTCGGCCTGTCGTTGCTGCTGGCATTCATGCGTGATGCCCAGGCCGCCGGCAAGGGTTGCCAGGTGCGCAGCATGCCCGACGACATGCGGGAAATTGCCGAGGTTTATGACCTCGATGAAGTGCTGGCAACCTGATGGCCAGGCACGGATGATGGCCCCTCGGTCAGCGAAGCCCTCGTTGGGCTTCGCAGGCGAGGGGCTTTTTTGTATGATGGCCGACCCGTGCGCATCGGGCGCCGATTGAGGTTGAGCATGCAGGCCGTAGAAGTTAAAAGCTTCCTTGAAGAGAAATTGCCGGGTTCCCGGGTCGAAGTTGAAGGCGAAGGCTGCAACTTCCAGTTGAACGTGATCAGCGACGAGTTGGCTGGCCTGAGCCCGGTCAAACGCCAGCAGGCGATCTATGCTCACCTGAATCCGTGGATCGCCAATGGCAGCATCCATGCGGTAACCATGAAATTTTTCAGCAGCGCAGCCTGGGCTGAGCGCACCTGAGCCAACGTGGCGGCGAGATTCCAATGGACAAACTGATTATTACTGGCGGCGCTCGCCTTGATGGCGAGATCCGCATTTCGGGCGCGAAGAACGCAGCCCTGCCGATTCTGGCGGCGACCCTGCTGGCCGACGGCCCGGTCACCGTGGGCAACCTGCCGCACCTGCACGACATCACCACCATGATCGAGCTGTTCGGCCGCATGGGCATCGAGCCGGTGATCGACGAAAAGCTGGCGGTCGAGATCGACCCTCGCACCATCAAGACCCTGGTTGCGCCTTACGAGTTGGTCAAGACCATGCGCGCCTCGATCCTGGTGCTGGGCCCGATGGTCGCCCGTTTCGGCGAGGCCGAAGTGGCCCTGCCTGGCGGTTGCGCCATTGGTTCGCGCCCGGTCGACCTGCACATCCGTGGCCTCGAGGCCATGGGCGCGAAGATCGAAGTCGAAGGCGGCTACATCAAGGCCAAGGCGCCTGAGGGTGGCCTGCGCGGTGCGCACTTCTTCTTCGACACCGTGAGCGTGACCGGTACCGAGAACATCATGATGGCCGCTGCCCTGGCCAAGGGCCGCAGCGTGCTGCAGAACGCCGCGCGCGAGCCGGAAGTGGTCGACCTGGCCAACTTCATCAACGCCATGGGCGGCAAGGTCCAGGGCGCTGGTACCGACACCATCGTCATCGATGGCGTCGAGCGCCTGCACTCGGCCAACTACCGCGTGATGCCGGACCGTATCGAGACCGGTACCTACCTGGTTGCCGCTGCCGTGACCGGCGGCCGCGTCAAGGTCAAGGACACCGATCCGACCATCCTTGAAGCCGTACTGGAAAAACTCAAGGAAGCCGGCGCCGACATCAACTCTGGCGAAGACTGGATCGAGCTGGACATGCACGGCAAACGGCCGAAAGCCGTCAACCTGCGTACCGCCCCGTACCCGGCGTTCCCGACCGACATGCAGGCGCAGTTCATCTCGCTCAACGCCATTGCCGAAGGCACCGGTGCAGTGATCGAGACGATCTTCGAAAACCGCTTCATGCACGTCTACGAAATGCACCGCATGGGCGCGCAGATCCAGGTCGAAGGCAACACTGCCATCGTCACTGGCGTCAAGGCGCTGAAGGGGGCCCCGGTAATGGCCACCGACCTGCGTGCTTCCGCCAGCCTGGTGCTGTCGGCGCTGGTAGCCGAAGGCGATACCCTGATCGATCGCATCTACCACATCGACCGTGGTTACGAGTGCATCGAAGAAAAACTGCAGATGCTGGGCGCGAAGATCCGTCGCGTACCGGGCTAGTAGCCCGTCGGCATACCGTGTGGGAGCGGGCTTGCCCGCGAATACCGGCAGAGCCGGTGCCATGCACCGCGGTGGTTGCTTTGCGGGCAAGCCCGCTCCCACAATGAATCAAATGCGGTCGGGCTCGACGCCCGGCCGGCAGTAGCCGCTTAAGGACCGACGTTCCAATGTTGACCATCGCGCTTTCCAAAGGCCGTATTCTCGACGATACCCTGCCGTTGCTGGCCGAGGCCGGTATCGTGCCGACCGAGAACCCGGACAAGAGCCGCAAACTGATCATTCCCACCACGCAGGACGATGTGCGCCTGCTGATCGTGCGTGCCACCGACGTGCCGACCTATGTCGAGCATGGTGCCGCCGACCTGGGTGTGGCCGGCAAGGATGTGCTGATGGAGTACGGCGGCCAGGGCCTTTACGAGCCCCTGGACCTGCAGATTGCCCGTTGCAAACTGATGACCGCTGGCGTGGTCGGCGCACCCGAGCCCAAGGGCCGTCTGCGCGTGGCTACCAAGTTCGTCAACGTAGCCAAGCGCTACTACGCCGAACAGGGCCGCCAGGTCGACATCATCAAGCTGTACGGCTCGATGGAACTGGCTCCGCTGATCAACCTGGCCGACAAGATCATCGACGTGGTCGACACCGGCAACACCCTGCGTGCCAACGGCCTGGAGCCCCAGGAACTGATCGCCACGATCAGCTCGCGCCTGGTGGTCAACAAGGCCTCCATGAAAATGCAGCACGCCCGTATCCAGAGCCTGATCGACACGCTGCGCGGTGCGGTCGAATCGCGACACCGCGGCTGACTCTCTACCGACTGCGCGCGGCCTTCGCTGCCGCGCCCGTCTATCCGCGTCATAGCCATTTTTCTCGGGTGCCCGCGCGGATGGACTGGTAGCCTAGGGCGCCTGAGCATTCGCCAATAATCGAGGCCCTCGCCATGACCGTGTCCACTGCAATTGCCCGTCTCAACGCTGCTGATCCGGATTTCGCCCGACATCTGGATCATCTGCTGAGCTGGGAAAGTGTGTCCGATGACGCGGTCAACCAGCGCGTGCTCGACATCATCAAGGCCGTGCGCGAGCGTGGCGATGCGGCATTGGTGGAATTCACCCAGCGTTTCGATGGTGTCGATGCCAAGTCCATCGATGACCTGATCCTCGGTCGCGAGCGCCTGGAACTGGCCCTGACCCGCATTACCCCGGTCCAGCGCGAAGCCCTGGAAAAGGCTGCCAACCGTGTGCGCATGTACCACGAGCGGCAGAAGCAGGACTCCTGGCAGTACACCGAGGCCGACGGCACCGTGCTTGGCCAGAAGGTCACCCCGCTGGACCGCGCCGGCCTGTATGTGCCGGGTGGCAAGGCGTCGTACCCGTCGTCGGTGCTGATGAACGCCATCCCGGCCAAGGTCGCCGGTGTGGCCGAAGTAGTGATGGTGGTGCCGACCCCGCGTGGCGAGGTCAACGAGCTTGTGCTGGCGGCTGCCTGCATCGCCGGTGTCGACCGTGTGTTCACCGTCGGTGGCGCCCAGGCTGTCGCTGCCCTGGCCTACGGTACCGAAAGCGTGCCGCAGGTGGACAAGATCGTCGGCCCGGGCAACATCTACGTTGCCACCGCCAAGCGCCATGTGTTCGGCCAGGTGGGTATCGACATGATCGCCGGCCCGTCGGAAATCCTCGTGGTGTGCGACGGCCAGACCGACCCGGACTGGATCGCCATGGACCTGTTCTCCCAGGCCGAGCACGACGAAGATGCCCAGGCCATCCTGGTCAGCCCGGACGCCGCCTTCCTCGACCGCGTTGCCGCCAGCATCGACAAGCTGCTGCCGACCATGGAGCGTGCCGAGATCATCGAGAAGTCGATCAATGGCCGTGGTGCGTTGATCCAGGTGCGTGACATGCAGCAGGCCATGGAAGTGGCCAACCGCATCGCACCCGAGCACCTGGAACTGTCGGTGGCCGACCCGCAGGCCTGGCTGCCGCACATCCGCCACGCTGGCGCGATCTTCATGGGGCGTCACACCAGCGAAGCGCTGGGCGACTACTGCGCAGGGCCCAACCACGTGCTGCCGACCTCCGGCACCGCGCGTTTCTCGTCGCCGCTGGGTGTGTATGACTTCCAGAAGCGTTCGTCGATCATTTTCTGCTCCGAGCAGGGCGCGTCCGAGCTGGGCCACACCGCCTCGGTCCTGGCACGTGGCGAGTCGCTGACCGCCCACGCCCGCAGCGCCGAATACCGCATCCTGACCCAAGAGAAGGGGAACTGAGCATGAGTCGATTCTGGAGCCCCTTCGTCAAGGACCTGGTGCCTTACGTGCCGGGCGAGCAGCCCAAGCTAGCCCGCCTGGTCAAGCTGAACACCAACGAAAACCCCTACGGCCCGTCGCCCAGGGCGCTGGAGGCCATGCGCGGCGAGCTGAACGACAACCTGCGCCTGTACCCGGACCCGAACGGTGACCGGCTGAAGCAGGCGGTGGCCGAGTACTACGGCGTGACGCCGGCACAAGTGTTCGTCGGCAACGGCTCGGACGAGGTGCTGGCGCACATCTTCCACGGCCTGTTCCAGCACGACGCACCGCTGCTGTTCCCTGACATCAGCTACAGCTTCTACCCGGTCTACTGCGGCCTGTACGGTATCGCCTTCGAGCAGGTGGCGCTGGACGAGCAGTTCCAGATCCGCATCGAGGACTACAACAAGCCCAATGCCGGCATCATCTTCCCCAACCCCAACGCGCCGACCGGTTGCCTGATGCCGCTGCAAGCGGTGGAGCAGTTGCTGCAGGCCAACCGTGATTCGGTGGTGGTGGTCGATGAAGCCTACATCGACTTCGGTGGCGAAACGGCGATCAGCCTGGTGGACCGCTACGACAACCTGCTGGTCACCCAGACCCTGTCGAAGTCGCGTTCGCTGGCCGGGCTGCGGGTTGGCCTGGCGGTGGGGCACCCGGACTTGATCGAGGCGCTGGAGCGGATCAAGAACAGCTTCAACTCCTACCCGCTGGACCGTGCCGCGATCGTCGGCGCGGCGGTGGCGTTCGAGGACCGCGAGTACTTCGAGGAAACCTGCCGCAAGGTGATCGACAGCCGCGAGGTGTTGGTCGGGCAGCTGCAGGCCAAGGGCTTCGAAGTGCTGCCGTCGGCGGCCAACTTCATCTTCGCCCGCCATCCGCAACAAGATGCCGGTGAGCTGGCTGCACGCCTGCGCGAGCAGGGCGTGATCGTGCGCCACTTCAAGCAGCCGCGCATTGCCCAGTTCCTGCGCATCACCATCGGTACGCCAGAGATGAACCAGGCGCTGCTCGATGCGTTGACCTGACGCCATCCACTGCCCTGCGCGGTCCTTGTAGGAGCGGCCTTGTGTCGCGAAAGGGCCGCAAAGCGGCCCCAGCAGTTTTTGCATCTGCGCTGAAATCCAGGGGCCGCTTTGCGGCCCTATCGCGACACAAGGCCGCTTGTGTCTTGATGGGGGATTAGAATTTGGAGTGAGAGCGGTGAATGGCAAGCTGAATGCCGTAGGTGCCTTGAGCACGTGTGGGAGCAAAAGCTGCCATTCACCGTTCCACTTTGGCGAGAGCCCGAACAGTTGGATGCGGCTCTGATCTCGAATCACAAGCGTGGGCCAAGCCAAAGTCCTCTCACTGTGTTGAGTTTAGGAGGTTTTGGTGATGGCTTCCTTCTTGGGTATCGATGTTTCCAGTCTCTCCCTTGATGCTGCGGTGCGGCCACAGGGCATCAAAATGCATTTAAGCAATGATCCAACAGGGTTTGAGGCGCTACTGGAGAGCCTTCGCAAGCTCAGTATCAAGCGCGTCCTGTTAGAGGCGACGGGTGGCTACGAGCGAGATGTCATGTGTTTTCTACAGGACGCTGGCTACAAGGTCATACGCGTCAATCCCAGGCGAGCCAGGTCATTCGCTGACTCTTTAGGCATCAAGGCCAAGACTGACGCCATCGACGCCGAGGTTCTGGCGCACTATGCCGAAGTCATTCCAGATCAACCCTCTCTGCGAGTCAGCCCCGAACGAGCGCTTCTGCGAGAGTTGCTTCAGCAACGTGATCGGATGGTTCAACAGCGAGATGACGACCTGCGGCGCCTGAAGCAGGTGCAATCGACTGCAGTTGCTAACTACCTGAATGCCAACCTGAAACACTTCAAGGCGCAGATCAAACGGGTTGAGTGTGAGATCGAACAGCAAATCGCGATGCTGAACGACGAACGGGTTGCCCAGCTGATCAAAGTGAAAGGCATTGGGATGGTGACAGCGGGCAAACTAATAGCGCTGCTGCCGGAGCTAGGTCGGGTTGAGTCCAGAGAAATTGCCTCCCTGGTTGGGGTGGCGCCCTTCAACCACGACAGCGGGAAATTCATGGGCAAGCGCTCTATCTCTGGCGGGCGATTTGCGGTCAGGCGATCGCTGTACATGGCATGCCTTGTGGCGATGAAATACAACCCAGCACTCAAGGCTCGTTATCAGTCACTGCGGGAGCGCGGAAAACTTCCCAAAGTCGCTATCGTGGCCTGCATGAGAACGTTCATCGTGCGGTTAAATGCCATGCTCAGAACGGGTACATCATGGCTCGATCTAGTGCTACCGCAGCCTGAAGGTACAACGTAAATCCAGAACGCAGCGTGAGCCGCCTGGAAGCGGGCTTGCCCGCGAAGCCAACACCGTGGTGGATGGCACGGGCTTCGCCCGTGTTCGCGGGCAAGCCCGCTCCCACAGGGATCGCGCCAGCTTTTTGAAATTGAGCAAGACAGTTGCTCCCACAAAAAATCGCGTCAGGTTTCTAATCGCTGCTCTCTTCAATGACAAACACTTTGCCCACCGGTATGCTGCGCCAATTCATCGGATGATTGGTTGAGTTGCATGAGTACCGAATTGACCAAGCGCTCCCTAGTCGAACTGGCCGTCGAGCGCATGCGCGAACGCATCGTGCTGGGCGACTGGCAGGTTGGCCAGCGTTTGCCGACCGAGCCGGAACTGGCCCTGCAGTTGGGCATAAGCCGCAACACCGTACGCGAGGCCATGCGTGTGCTGGCGTTCAGTGGCCTGGTGGAGATCCGCCAGGGCGACGGCAGCTACCTGCGCACGGCCCAGGACCCGCTGCAGGCGGTGCAGGCGATGTCACGCTGCACGCCCGAGCAGGCCCGTGAAACCCGGCACATCCTCGAAGCCGAGGCCATCGGCCTGGCCGCGCTGCGCCGAACCGACGCCGACCTGCAAGCGCTGCGTGATGCCCTGGCCAACAGTGCCGGGCATTTTCACGGTGATATCGATGCTTATGTGGCCTGCGACCTGGTGTTTCACCAGCGGCTGGTCGATGCCGCCCATAACCCGGCCTTGAGTGAGCTGTACCGGTACTTTTCCGGGGTGGTGGCTGCCGCGCTGCAGCACAACATGGCGACCGTGCCGCGCTGCCAGGCCACGTTCGACCTGCATGGGCAGATCCTTGCCGCCATCGAGCAACGCGATGCGGAGCAGGCCAAGCGCCTGAGCCGTACCCTTATCGAATCCTGACTCCGAGAAGGCCATGGCTGATTCCATCACCCGTAACACCCCACCGAGCGAGCGGGACCTCGAAGAGTTGCTGATCGACGCCGAGGCTGACGACGAACAGGTCCAACAGCAGCCGGTACAGGTACAGCGGCCTTGGCTGTTGTTGCTCGGCCTGGTGCTGGTGGCTTTGAACCTGCGACCGGCATTGTCGAGCATGGCGCCAGTGCTGGGCCAGGTGTCCGAAGGCCTGGGGCTGAACGCCTCGCAGGCCGGTTTGCTGACTACCTTGCCAGTGCTGTGCCTGGGCCTGTTCGCCCCTTTGGCGCCGGTGCTGGCGCGGCGCTTTGGCAGCGAGCGGGTGATCCTCGGCATTCTCGCTACCCTGGCGCTTGGCATTGTCGTGCGCAGTAGCCTGGGGGCCACCGGGGTGTTCCTCGGCAGCCTCATGGCGGGGGCCAGCATCGGCATCATTGGCGTGCTGTTGCCGGGCATCGTCAAGCGCGATTTCCCGCAGCACGCTGGCACGCTGACCGGCGTGTACACCATGGCGTTGTGTCTGGGCGCCGCCATGGCGGCTGGCGCCACGGTGCCCCTGGCCCAGCATTTCGATGGCAACTGGGCGCTGGGGCTTGGCTTCTGGATGTTGCCGGCCCTGCTGGCCATGCTGGTATGGCTGCCGCAGGCCCGCCAAGGTCATGGCCTGCACAAGGTCGCCTATCGCGTGCGTGGGCTGTGGCGTGATCCGCTGGCCTGGCAGGTGACCCTGTACATGGGCCTGCAGTCGTCACTGGCCTACATCGTCTTTGGCTGGTTGCCATCGATCCTGATCGGTCGCGGCCTGAGCCCGACCGAGGCGGGGCTGGTGCTGTCGGGGTCGGTGATCGTGCAGTTGGTCAGTTCGCTCAGTGCGCCCTGGCTGGCCACTCGCGGCAAGGACCAGCGCCTGGCGATCGTGCTGGTCATGCTGATTACCCTGGCCGGCCTGTTCGGTTGCCTGTATGCGCCGCTTTCCGGGCTGTGGGGCTGGGCGGTTGTGCTGGGCCTGGGGCAGGGCGGTACCTTTGCCCTGGCGCTGACCTTGATCGTGCTGCGCTCGAAGGATGCCCATGTGGCGGCGAACCTGTCGAGCATGGCGCAGGGGGTGGGTTATACCCTGGCGTCGATGGGGCCGTTTGCGGTGGGGCTGGTGCATGACCTGACCGGGGGCTGGGCGGCAGTGGGGTGGATCTTTGCCGTGCTGGGGGTGGGGGCCATCGTGTTCGGCCTGGGCGCCGGGCGGGCTTTGCATGTGCAGGTGAGCAGCGAGAAAGTCTGAAGGGGCCTCTTCGCGGGCACGCCCGCTCCCACAGGAGAGCCACAGGTTCGAAGCGTGTGTAGATCCTGTGGGAGCGGGCGCGCCCGCGAAGAGGCCGGTACTGGCATAAGCAACCGGGGCAGATTATCGTGCTGCTTTCATCCCAGGACGGACCAGCCCCCCATGAGCGACGCCAACCGCGACCTGATCACCCGCTTCTACCAGGCCTTCCAGCGCCTGGACGCCGAGGCCATGGTCGCCTGCTACAGCGACGATATCGTCTTCAGCGACCCGGTATTCGGCACCTTGCGTGGCAAGGATGCAGGCGACATGTGGCGAATGCTCACCAGCCGGGCCAAGGACTTCACCCTGACCTTCGACAACGTCCGCGCCGATGAACGCACAGGCGCCGCACATTGGGTGGCCACCTACCTGTTCAGCCAGACCGGCCGCATCGTGATCAACGATATCCAGGCGCGTTTCGTGATCCGTGACGGGCTGATCTGCCAGCACGATGACCACTTCGACTTGTGGCGCTGGTCGCGGCAGGCGCTGGGTGTGCCCGGCATGCTGCTGGGCTGGTCGCCGCTGGTGCAGAACAAGGTACGCCAGCAGGCGTTCAAAGGCCTGCGGGCATACCAGCATGCTCAAGGCAGCGCTACCGCCTGATCACTTTCGTGGTAGCTGAAGGTAGCGCGTTCATCGAGGTCGTTCGGTAGACGAATACGAATGACAGGTATGAATGTGCCGTTGGTCCTGTGCCAATCCTGCTGATCGGCCTGAGCTTGTTGCAATGCGCCGTAAGCGCCTTCGATATGGAAGAACGACTGGATTGGCAGCTTGCTGGATTGCTTTTCGTCCCACGCACCGATCACCACCTCGTTCCACGGGAACGGTAGTTCAGGCGCAAACAACTGTTTGGCGCGTATGCTCTGGTAGAAGGCTTCAGCTCGCTCGGGAACCCGCGCCCGGCGGATATCGAATGCGCATTGGGCCTTGTAGTCGCCGCTTTGCCGGAACCGCTCCATCCACTGCTCGGCAGTGAGTATTCCCTGTTCATGGCAGGCCGCTTCGGTTGCGGCCGTCTGCCGATTGTCGCCGCAACCTCGGTTGTCACGCTCCCAGGTATCACCGTCAGTGGGCCATGCGCATAGCATTTCATAGCGCAAGCTATCTTTTGGGCGTTGCAGCATCGGGTACAGGGTAAAACCGCTACGGCCGTCGGCAGCCAGCTGCGGGGTGGGAATGTCGCTGCGCAGGTATGAAAACGATACGCCGCCTTTGTCCTTGCTGTTCTGGCTATGATGCCAGGAATGATAACGCGGTGAAGGTTTGGTCGACCTTAGCAAGACGCCCGAACAGGCGTGGGCAGGTACCGCGTTGCCCGGGCAATGCGCGGGCGTGGAGTCGTAGTTTTTCTGCAACTGCTCGGCGGTCCGGGCGCCGATGGAGGCCTGGGCGGTGGATACGCCGGCCAATAGGGCAGCGGCAAGCAAGGTGCGGGATACTGAAGTGAGCATGATGAAGCCCTTCTGGGGTGGGCTCACCAAATTAATGATGGAAAGAGCAGGCGTCGTGAGTGAAAAAGTGCCGGATCAGGCAGTAAAACCCTGGTATGTCTACTTGGTAAGGGCTGCCAATGGATCGCTGTATTGCGGTATCAGCGATGACCCGCAGCGGCGCTTTCTGGCGCACCAGAAAGGGCAGGGCGCGCGTTACTTCAAGACCAGCCCGGCCCAGGCGCTGGTGTATGTGGAGCAATGGCCGGACAAGGGCGAGGCGTTACGCCAGGAGCGGCTGGTGAAGCGGCTGCGCAAGTCGGCGAAGGAGGCGTTGGTGGCCTCGTATCTGGTCGGTTCGGCATAAGATTGCGGGGCCCTTGTGGGAGCGGGTTTACCCGCGAAGAATTCGACGCGGTGCATGGCACCGGCTTCGCCGGTGTTCGCGGGTGAACCCGCTCCCACAGGGCCCCGGGGCCATCAGTCCTTGCGCCGCTTCAACTGATCCACCAAGGTGGTCGGAAGGCCTTTGATGATCAAGGTCCCTGCCTCCTCGTCATACTCGACCTTGTCCCCCAGCAGGTGCGCTTCGAAGCTGATCGACAACCCCTCGGCACGCCCGGTGAAACGGCGGAACTGGTTGAGGGTGCGCTTGTCTGCGGGGATTTCCGGCGACAGGCCGTAGTCCTTGTTGCGGATGTGGTCGTAGAACGCCTTGGGCCGGTCCTCGTCGATCAGGCTGGACAGCTCTTCCAGCGTGACCGGCTCGCCCAGTTTGGTCTGGGTTGTGGCGTACTCGACCAGGGTCTGGGTTTTTTCGCGGGCAGACTCTTCCGGCAGGTCTTCGCTCTCGACGAAGTCACTGAAGGCTTTGAGCAGGGTGCGGGTTTCGCCCGGGCCGTCGACGCCCTCCTGGCAGCCGATGAAGTCGCGGAAGTAGTCCGAGACCTTCTTGCCGTTCTTGCCCTTGATGAACGAAATGTACTGTTTGGAGTTCTGGTTGTTCTTCCACTCCGACAGGTTGATGCGCGCTGCCAGGTGCAACTGACCAAGGTCGAGGTGGCGCGAAGGCATCACGTCGAGCTCGGCGTTCACCGCCACGCCTTCGCTGTGGTGCAGCAGGGCGATCGCCAGGTATTCGGTCATGCCTTGCTGGTAGTGGGCAAACAGGATGTGGCCGCCGGTGGACAGGTTGGACTCTTCCATCAGCTTCTGCAGGTGCTCCACGGCCACGCGGCTGAAGGCGGTAAAGTCCTTTTCTTCGTCCAGGTACTGCTTCAGCCAGCCGCTCAGCGGGTAGGCCCCGGACTCACCGTGGAAAAAGCCCCAGGCCTTGCCTTGCTTGGCGTTGTAGCTGTCATTGAGGTCGGCCAGCAGGTTTTCGATGGCGTCGGAGGCGGCCAGTTCGCGATCGCGGGCATGCAGCACGGCGGGGCTGCCATCGGGCTTTTTGTCGATCAGGTGAACGATGCAATGACGGATTGGCATGGAATTCTCGGCGAGCTGCAAAAGTCGTCCAGTTTACCCTAGACACAAGGTGGTGCAGTGGCCGGATGTTGGCGGAAATGCCGGTTGTTCGTTTTTTGTTCAAATTTGTGCGTTTTAGGCTAAAACCCCCGAAAAACCTGCATTAAATCGAAGCGCGCAGCGGATATTTATCCGTTCCTGTGGTAGCTTTGCGCGGTCTTGCGCCCCTTGTGTGGCGCATTGCTGGCAGCGTGCTGTCGTCGTGTCGAACCAAACGTCGATTTGCGTATCTACATACGCGATTGGCGCGGCCCTCCACTTTCAGGGGCTGGCCCGATAACGTCGTAGTCCGCTGCATAACCATCGAATTTGATAGGGAAGGAACACCACCATGGCATTGACCAAAGACCAACTGATTGCCGACATCGCCGAATCGATCGCCGCGCCAAAAGCCACCGCCAAGAACGCTCTGGAGCAACTGGGCCAGATCGTTGCCGACCAGCTGGAAAACGGCGCTGAAATCACTCTGCCAGGCATCGGCAAGCTGAAAGTCGCTGAGCGTCCTGCCCGTACCGGCCGCAACCCTTCGACTGGCGCTGCCATCGAAATCGCTGCCAAGAAAGTCGTCAAGTTCGTTCCAGCCAAAGTGCTGACCGACGCCATCAACAAGTAATTGTTGAAGCTTTGACGAAACCGCGCCCGGCTTGCCCGGGCGCGGTTTTTTCATGCCTGGGTTTTACGCCCGGCGTGCCAGGCCTGGCGCGCGGCGTCGTCGTGGAAGCTCCAGGCGACCATGCGGCTCTGCTTCTGCCCTTGGCCCATTTCACTGATGCGCACGGCCTTGGCGCCCGCTTTCCTGAGCGCAGCCTCGATCCCCGGCAGGTTGCTGGCCTTGGACACCAGGCTGGTGAACCACAGTACCCGCTCGGCGTACTGCACGCTTTCGCTGACCAGTTGGCTGACAAAGCGGATTTCGCCGCCTTCGCACCACAGTTCGTTGTTCTGGCCGCCGAAGTTGAGCACCGGCAGCTTGCGCTTGGGGTCCTGCTTGCCGAGGTTCTTCCACTTGCGCTGGCTGCCGCGGGTGGCTTCGTCGCGTGAGGAATGGAAGGGCGGGTTGCACAGGGTGAGGTCGAAGCGTTCGCCCTCCTGCAGCAGGCCGCTGAGGATGTGTGCACGGTTGGCCTGCTGGCGCAGGGTGATGGCCTTGCCCAGGCCGTTGGCCTGGACGATGGCCTTGGCCGAAGCCAGGGCCACGGGGTCGATGTCCGAGCCGAGGAAGCGCCAGCGGTAGTCGCTGTGGCCCAGCAGCGGGTAGATGCAGTTGGCCCCCACGCCTATGTCCAGCGCACGCACCTGGGCGCCCTTGGGGATCTCGCCGGCATTGTCGTCGGCCAGCAGGTCGGCGGCCACGTGAATATAGTCGGCGCGGCCGGGAATCGGCGGGCACAGGTAGTCGGCGGGGATATCCCAGTGCTGGATGCCGTACTGGGCCTTCAGCAGGGCACGGTTGAACACCCGCACGGCCTCGGGGTTGGCGAAGTCGATGCTGGGTTTGCCGTGTGGGTTGGTGATGGTGAAGCGCGCCAGGTCAGGGTGGGCCTTGATCAGGCTGGGGAAGTCGTAGCGGCCCTGGTGGCGGTTGCGCGGGTGCAGGGTGGGTTTGTTCGGGGTCATGGCAGTGTCCAGCCCTATACGAGCGGTGGCTGATAGAGCCTGGGGCTGCTTTGCAGCCCTTTCGCGACACAAGGCCGCTCCTACAGGATAGCGGCGCCCTTCAGACCGGCGCCGTCCCTGTAGGAGCGGCCTTGTGTCGCGAAAGGGCCGCAAAGCGGCCCCAGCTTTTTCTCTAGTGATTTAAAGCGCTGCAATCCGCGCATGCTGCTCGGTGAAGTTGGCCAGCGCCTGTTCGGACTCGGCCAGCTTGGCGCGCTCCTTCTCGATCACGGCAGGTGGTGCCTTGTCGACGAAGGCGGCGTTGGACAGCTTGCCACCCACGCGAGCCACTTCACCCTGCAGGCGCTGGATTTCCTTGTTCAGGCGCGCCAGCTCGGCATCCTTGTCGATCAGGCCGGCCATCGGCACCAGCACTTGCAGGTCACCGACCAGGGCCGTGGCCGACAGCGGCGCTTCGTCGGCATCGCCCAGTACGGTGAACGATTCGACCTTGGCCAGCTTCTTCAGCAGGGCTTCGTTTTCCTGCAGGCGACGCTGGTCGTCGGCGTTGGCGTTCTTCAGGAACAGCGGCAGCGGCTTGCCCGGGCCGATGTTCATTTCGGCGCGGATGTTGCGCAGGCCGACCATCAGCTCCTTGAGCCACTCGATGTCGCCTTCGGCGGCAGCATCGATGCGGCTTTCATTGGCCACCGGCCATGGCTGCAGCATGATGGTCTTGCCTTCGATGCCGGCCAGCGGTGCGATGCGCTGCCAGATTTCTTCGGTGATGAACGGCATGAACGGGTGCGCCAGGCGCAGCGCCACTTCCAGCACGCGCACCAGGGTGCGGCGAGTGCCACGGGCGCGCTCGACCGGGGCGTTCTCGTCCCACAGCACCGGCTTGGACAGCTCCAGGTACCAGTCGCAGTACTGGTTCCAGATGAACTCGTACAGCGCCTGGCTGGCCAGGTCGAAGCGGAACTGCTCCAGCTGGCGGGTCACTTCGGCTTCGGTGCGCTGCAGCTGCGAGATGATCCAGCGGTCGGCCAGCGACAGCTCGTAGGCTTCGCCGTTCTGGCCGCAGTCCTCGCCCTTGTCCAGCACGTAGCGGGCGGCGTTCCAGATCTTGTTGCAGAAGTTGCGGTAGCCTTCGACGCGGCCCATGTCGAACTTGATGTCGCGGCCGGTGGAGGCCAGCGAGCAGAAGGTGAAGCGCAGGGCGTCGGTGCCGTAGCTGGCGATACCTTCGGGGAACTCGGCCTTGGTCTGCTTGGCGATCTTCTCGGCAAGCTTGGGCTGCATCATGCCGCTGGTGCGTTTTTCCAGCAGGGCGTCGAGGGTGATGCCGTCGACGATGTCCAGCGGGTCCAGCACGTTGCCCTTGGACTTGGACATCTTCTGGCCCTGGCCGTCACGTACCAGGCCGTGCACGTACACGGTCTTGAACGGTACCTGCGGGGTGCCATCCTCGTTCTTGATCAGGTGCATGGTCAGCATGATCATGCGCGCAACCCAGAAGAAGATGATGTCGAAGCCGGTCACCAGCACGTCGGTGGAGTGGAACTTCTTGAGGAACTCGGTCTGTTCCGGCCAGCCCAGGGTGGAGAAGGTCCACAGGCCCGAACTGAACCAGGTGTCGAGTACGTCGTCGTCCTGGCGCAGGACCACGTCGGCGCCCAGGTTGTGCTTGGCGCGCACTTCTTCCTCGTTGCGGCCGACATAGACCTGGCCGGCCTCGTCGTACCATGCCGGGATGCGGTGGCCCCACCACAGCTGGCGGCTGATGCACCAGTCCTGGATGTCACGCATCCAGGAGAAGTACATGTTCTCGTACTGCTTGGGCACGAACTGGATGCGGCCATCTTCCACGGCGGCGATGGCAGGTTCTGCCAGCGGCTTGGTGGAAACGTACCACTGGTCGGTCAGCCACGGCTCGATGACGGTGCCCGAACGGTCGCCTTTCGGCACTTTCAGCGCGTGGTCGTCGATGCTCACCAGCAGGCCCTGGGCATCCAGGTCGGCGACGATCTGCTTGCGCGCGACGAAGCGGTCGAGGTTGGCGTATTGGGCCGGCAGGCGGGTGTCCACCTGCTCGTTGACGCTGCCGTCGAGGTTGAAGGCCTGCGCGCTGGCCAGCACGAAGGCGTTCTTGTCGAAGATGTTCAGCAGCGGCAGGTTGTGGCGCTTGCCGACTTCGTAGTCGTTGAAGTCGTGGGCCGGGGTGATCTTCACGCAGCCGGTACCGAACTCGGGGTCGCAGTAGTCGTCGGCGATGATCGGGATGCGGCGGCCGACCAGCGGCAGTTCGACGAACTTGCCGATCAGTGCCTGGTAGCGCTCGTCGTTCGGGTTGACCGCCACGGCGGCGTCACCCAGCAGGGTTTCCGGACGGGTGGTGGCGACTACCAGGTAGTCCTTGCCTTCGGCGGTCTTGGCGCCGTCGGCCAGTGGGTAGCGCAGGTTCCACAGGTGGCCCTTCTCGTCGTGGTTTTCCACTTCGAGGTCGGAGATGGCCGTGTGCAGCTTGGTGTCCCAGTTGACCAGGCGCTTGCCACGGTAGATCAGGCCGTCTTCATGCAGGCGCACGAAGGCTTCCTTGACCGCTTCGGACAGGCCGTCGTCCATGGTGAAGCGCTCGCGGCTCCAGTCGACCGACGAGCCCAGGCGGCGGATCTGACGACTGATGTTGCCACCGGACTGGTCCTTCCATTCCCAGACCTTTTCCAGGAACTTTTCGCGGCCCAGGTCATGCCGGTTCTGGCCCTTGGCCTCGAGCTGGCGCTCGACCAGCATCTGGGTGGCGATACCGGCGTGGTCGGTGCCTGGCTGCCACAGGGTATCGCGGCCTTGCATGCGGCGGAAACGGATCAGGGCGTCCATGATCGCGTTGTTGAACCCGTGGCCCATGTGCAGGCTGCCGGTCACGTTCGGCGGCGGGATCATGATGGTGTAGGACTCGCCTGCACCTTGTGGGGCGAAATAGTTCTCGGACTCCCAGGTGTTGTACCAGGAAGTTTCGATGGCGTGCGGCTGGTAGGTCTTATCCATGCGCGGCGGGACCCTGTGCATTTATTCGGGAAAGCCGGGAAGTATAACCAAGCTGGGGGCCGCAGGCGACAAGCTGCTGCTATCTGGCAGGCAGGGACGGCCTATTCGCGGGTAAACCCGCTCCCACAGGAGCTGCGCAAGCTTTGAGACTTGCGCCGGTCCTGTGGGAGCGGGTTTACCCGCGAAGAAGGCATCGCCGAATTTCGGTTTTACTCGGAACGCTTGATCAACCGCTCGATCCGCGCATCCAGCCGGCGCTTGATCTCGTTCTCGATGTGCGGGGTGAAGTCGTTGATCACGTCCTGCATGATCATCTGCGCCGCCGCACGCAATTCGCTTTCCAGGTGCAGCAGGGTGTCCTGGCGACGAGTCTGCGGGTCATCTTCGGGTTCGGCAGCTACCGGTTCGGCCGCAGGCACATGATTGCCGGGCGCTTCTTCCAGCAGCAACGGGATCTGCTCCACCGTCTCGGTCAGCAGCGGCGGTTGCAGGTCGGCGTCGCCAAGCAACTGGCGTATCGACTCGAGGTCATCGAGCAGATGAGCGGAATCGGGCAGGGGGGAGGGCTTGTCCATCGTCGTCAAAGTCGCTGTAAGCGGTGGTCTTGCAGAGCATAGCCCTGTTCACGGTAGAAACGGAATCGTTCACGGGCCGATTGGCGGATGCCAGGCTCTTCAACGACTATTTCGGCCACCCGTTCGAACTGGCCGACGAAGGCCGGTACGCCGGCGCCCAGGTTGATCAACAGGTCGTGGTGATCGCCTGCACTGTCGGCGGCCAGGCCCAATGCCACGCTGGCATCGGCATGTACCTCCGCGAGGTCGTGGGGCACGAAGGCCTCGCCCTTGAAGCGCCACAGGCGTTGGTCCAGCTCGCTGCGCTGCTCGGCGTCCTGGCAATGCAGGTAGACCCGGTGGCCAAGGCGCCAGGCCTTTTCGCACAGCTTGCAGGCGAAATCGAGCCGCGCCGACAGCGAGTCGGTGGGCAGGATGTAGAAATCGACTTTGCTCATGGTGGTATCGCCGGCCGGTAGCGCGCGGGGCGCCACCGGCTTCATGGCGTCAGGCGCCAGCGCGGTCCAGCAGGTACTGGGTCAGCAGGGGCACAGGGCGGCCAGTGGCGCCCTTGTCCTTGCCACCGCTGACCCAGGCGGTGCCGGCGATGTCCATGTGCGCCCAGTCGTAGGCCTTGGCAAAGCGCGACAGGAAGCAGCCGGCGGTGATGGTGCCGGCCTTCGGCCCGCCGATGTTGCCCATGTCGGCGAACGGGCTGTCCAGTTGCTCCTGGTACTCATCGAACAGCGGCAGCTGCCAGGCACGGTCGTCGGCGCGCTTGCCGGCGTCGAGCAACTGGCCGACCAGGTCGTCGTTGTTGCCCATCAGGCCGGTGGTGTGGCTGCCCAGGGCGACGATGCAGGCACCGGTCAGGGTGGCGATGTCGATGACTGCCTGCGGCTTGAAGCGCTCGGCGTAGGTCAGGGTGTCGCACAGCACCAGGCGGCCTTCGGCGTCGGTGTTGAGGATTTCCACGGTCTGCCCGCTCATGGTGGTGACGATGTCACCCGGGCGGGTGGCGCCGCCGCTCGGCATGTTCTCGGCGCAGGCCAGCAGGCACACCAGGTTGACTGGCAGCTGCAACTCGAGCACTGCACGCAGGGTGCCGAGCACGCTGGCGGCACCGCACATGTCGTACTTCATTTCGTCCATGCCGGCACCAGGCTTGAGGCTGATGCCGCCGGTGTCGAAGGTAATGCCCTTGCCCACCAGCACGAACGGCTTGTCCGCCTTCTTGCCGCCCTGGTAGTTGAGCACGATCAGGCGTGGTGGCTGGTCGCTGCCCTGGCCGACGGCGTAGAACGCGCCCATGCCCAGGTCCTTGATCTTCTTCTCGTCCAGCACTTCGACTTTCAGCGCCTTGTGCGCCTTGCCCAGGTCCTTGGCCTGTTCGGCCAGGAAGCTTGGGTGGCACAGGTTGGGCGGCAGGTTGCCCAGGTCGCGGGTGAAAGCCATGCCGGTGGCGATGGCGCTGGCATGCTTGACGGCACGCTCGACCTCGGCCTGGCCGGCCTTGTCGGCCAGCAGGGTGACCTTCTTCAGGGCGCGCGGCTCGGCCTTCTGGCTCTTGAAGCGATCGAACACGTATTCGCCGTCGAGCAGGGTTTCGGCCAGCAGGCGGTACTTGCCATAGTGGGCATCGCGGTTGCTGACCGCGATGTCGTCCAGGGCCAGCACTGCGTCAGCGCCGTTCAGGCCCTTGAGCACGCCAGCGACGCTGGCGACCAGTTTGCGCCAGGCGCGGTCGCCCAGGGCTTCGTCCTTGCCGCTGCCCACCAGCAGTACGCGCTCGGCCTTCAGGCCCGCGAGGTTCTGCAGGAGCAGGGTCTGGCCCGGCTTGCCGGCCAGGTCGCCACGCTTGAGCACGGCACTGATGGCGCCCTCGCTGGCCTGGTCGACGGCCTTGGCCACGGCGCCGAGCTTGCGGTTTTCACCTACCGGGAGGACCAGGGTGGCGGTTTTTACGGATGCAGCAGCTACGCTTTTTACAACCAGTTCCATGTCAGGATCCCCGAATGATCGATACAGTCGGCGCTGTGTGTTCCAGCGCTCTGGACGGGCCTGGCCGCGTCGTCGCGCGCCAGCGGAAAAGCTGCCAGTTTGAGCCTGCGGCAAGCGTGCTGACAACCCCGTTGTGCGCCTTCATGCGCGGCGAAGTGACAGGGGCGGTCAATCACAGGATAATGCGCGCACTTTACATGGAGGTTCGCCTTTGGCGAACCGGCATTGGTCTTGGCTGTACTAAGTCATTGTCTGGCGCCATTGATTGGCAGTCCGCCCTGACAACCCAGGAGTGTCTGGTTTGATCGTCTTTCGTTATCTGTCCCGCGAGGTCCTGGTGACCTTGAGCGCCGTCAGCGCCGTGCTGCTGGTGATCATCATGAGTGGGCGCTTCATCAAGTACCTGGCCCAGGCTGCCCAGGGTGTGCTCGACCCGAGCGTGCTGTTCCTGATCATGGGCTTCCGTCTGCCGGGCTTCCTGCAGCTGATCCTGCCTCTGGGGCTGTTCCTCGGCATTCTCCTGGCGTACGGGCGCCTGTACCTGGAAAGCGAGATGACCGTGCTGTCAGCCACCGGCATGAGCCAGCAGCGCCTGCTGGGCCTGACCATGGCACCGGCCGCCCTGGTCGCCCTGCTGGTGGCCTGGCTTAGCCTGAGCCTGGCGCCGCTGGGTGTTGCCCAGGTGCAGCAGATCATCAGCCAGCAGGATGCCCTGACCGAGTTCGACACCCTGGTGCCGGGCCGCTTCCAGACCCTGCGCGACGGCTCGCGGGTGACCTACACCGAAGAGCTGTCGGACGACCGCATCAACCTGGCCGGGGTGTTCATTTCCGAGAAGCGCTTCAACCAGGACAAGACCAAGGACCGCGCCCCGTCGGTGCTGGTTGCCGAAAAAGGCCACCAGGAAATCCAGGCCGACGGCAACCGCTATCTGGTGCTGGAAAACGGTTACCGTTACGACGGCAACCCGGGCCAGGCCGATTACCGTGCAATCAAGTACGACACCTACGGCGTGCTGCTGCCCAAGCCGGAAGTCGCCGAGGAAGTGACCGATCGCGAAGCCATCCCCACTTCCGAGCTGATCGGCAAGAAAGGCCTGCGTGAGCGCGCCGAGCTGCAATGGCGGCTGTCGCTGCCGATCCTGGTGTTCATCGTCACCATGCTGGCGGTGCCGCTGTCCCGGGTCAACCCGCGCCAGGGCCGCTTCCTCAAGCTGCTGCCGGCAATTCTTCTGTACATGGCCTACCTGACAATGCTGATTTCCGTACGTGGCGCCCTCGAGAAGGGCAAACTGCCGATCGCCCTGGGCATGTGGTGGGTCCACGGCCTGTTCCTGCTGATCGGCCTGGGCCTGATGTACTGGGAGCCGCTGCGTCTCAAGCGCGCCGCCCGTCGTGCGGAGGTGGCCCATGGGTAAGCTCGACCGCTACATCGGCCAGAGCGTGCTGCTGGCCATCCTCGCCGTGCTGGGGATCATCCTCGGCCTGGCTTCGCTGTTTGCCTTCATCGACGAGATGAGCGACCTGAGTGACACCTACACGGTGATGGAGGCGGGCAACTTCGTCCTGCTGACCGCACCGCGGCGCCTGTACGAAATGCTGCCGATGGCTGCCTTGATCGGCTGCCTGATCGGCCTGGGCAGCCTGGCCAGCAGCAGCGAACTGACCATCATGCGTGCTGCCGGGGTTTCCATCGGGCGCATCGTCTGGGCGGTGATGAAGCCGATGCTGGTACTGATGCTGGTCGGCCTGCTGATCGGCGAGTACGTGGCGCCGGTGACCGAGAACAAGGCCCAGGCCGACCGTTCCCTGGCCCAGGGTGGTGGTGATGCGCAAAGCTCCAAGCGCGGCATGTGGCACCGCCAGGGCGAGGAGTACGTGCACATCAACGCCGTGCAGCCTAACGGCCTGCTGCTGGGTGTGACCCGTTACCGCTTCGACAGCGAGCGCAAGATCGTCACCTCGAGCTTCGCCCGCCGTGCACAGTACCAGGACGACCACTGGATGCTCAGCGACGTGCGCACCACCTTCTTCCGTGGCGACCACACCGAAGTGGTGACCGCGCCGCAGGAGCGCTGGGACGTTTCGCTCACGCCGCAACTGCTCAATACCGTGATCCTGGCGCCGGAGTCGCTGTCCATCACCGGGCTGTGGGACTACATCCACTACCTGTCCGACCAGGGCCTGAACAATGCCCGTTACTGGCTGGCGTTCTGGACCAAGGTGTTGCAGCCGATGGTGACCGCGGCGCTGGTGCTGATGGCCATTTCCTTCATCTTCGGCCCACTGCGTTCGGTAACCCTTGGCCAGCGCGTGTTCACTGGTGTACTGGTGGGCTTCGTGTTCCGCATCGCCCAGGACTTGTTGGGGCCTTCGAGCCAGGTGTTCGGCTTCCCGCCGCTGCTGGCGGTGGTGATCCCGGCAGGCATCTGCGCGCTGGCCGGTGTGTGGTTGTTGCGCCGGGCAGGTTGATGGCCTGAGCTGTACAAAAAAGCCGACCTCAGGGTCGGCTTTTTCATGGGTGTTCGCCTGTGCTGGCCCCTTCGCGGGTAAACCCGCTCCCACAGGAATCGCACCGGTCGTGATGCCTGTGCTGTACCTGTGGGAGCGGGTTTACCCGCGAAGAGGCCAGCACAGGCAATACAGGTCTCAGTTCATTTCTTCTGCTTCGGCACCCGCACCAGCTGGCTTTCCGAATAGATGTCATGCCAGCCCCGCTGGCGCTTGTCGATAAACACCCAGAAAAACCCCAGCCCCAAGCACAGCCACGAGGCAATCGACACCACGAAGCGCAGCAGCGCCTGCCACAGGCTGATGGCTGTGCCATCGGCGTTCTGCACCCGCACGCCCCACACCTGCATGCCCAGGGTCTGCCCGCCATGGGTCCAGAACTTGGCAAAGAAACCGAACAGGACGAACAGCAACACGGTGGACAACAGCGGGTCGCCGTCCAGTGCGCCAGCCTCGGTCAGCTCACGCATGCGGGCTTCGCCGATGATCGCCATCTGGATCATCTTGTAGGCACCGGCGGTCACGATCAGCAGCGCCGTGCACAGCAGGAAGTCGTAGAACATCGCCGCCAGGCGCCGGCCCAGGCCGACCGGCGGAAAATCACCCTGGGGTGTGAGCAGAGGCTTGGACATGCAAAACGGCTCCAGAAGACGAAGCCGCTATTCTACGGGCAAAAAAAAGCCCCTGCACTTGGCAGGGGCTTTTCTCGAAGTCGGGTTCGGCTTAGCCGGCGACCTGAACTTTGTCAGCCTGCATGCCTTTCTGGCCCTGGACTGCTTCGAAGGTGACCTTCTGGCCTTCTTTCAGGCTCTTGAAGCCGTTACCTTCGATAGCGCGGAAGTGCACGAACAGATCCGGACCGCTTTCTGGGGTGATGAAGCCGTAACCTTTTTCGTCATTGAACCACTTGACGGTACCGTTCTGACGCTCAGCCATTGTCTTATTTCCTATGAAGCTTGAATTTTGATGACAGTTTCTTTTGCAATAAAGGAAGCAAAAGATTACTGGGCTGGGTTGCAGGAAAGTAAGAGACGTCGAACGGGTTGTAGCAGATTGCGGCTACTGGCCCAGGTCACGAACTGTTGCGACCCATGCAAACACAGTGCAGTGACTCTACGCCAACTCCCGAGCGAAAAACAAGCCCTTGGTCGTATGGAAAATCGGCCGTTTGCCGATAACCGACCGATTTGTCGGAAACGGCATGGCGCCTGGCCTGGCGCCATGTTCAAAAGTTATTGGACAGGTTCGAAAACGAATATGTCGAACCTGCCCGCAACCTTCACAAAGCGGCTTCAGCCCCGGTAGTAACGTTGTGCCACGAAAGGCATTTTGCTGACTTTCAAGGCAACCTTCTTGCCGCGCACCAGGGCAAACAGTGAGGTGTCGATAGCGCTATGTTCACTATCGATATAACCCATTGCTACAGGTGCACCGAGTGTCGGGCCAAAGCCGCCGCTGCACACTTTGCCTACAGGTTTATCGTTTGTATCGACAATATCCGCGCCTTCACGTACTGGGGTACGCTCCTGCGGCAACAGGCCCACACGTTTGCGCGCCACACCATCGCGCTGATGAGCGAAGATGGCCTCGGCACCCGGGAAACCAGCGGCACGCGCGCCATCGGCACGGCGAACCTTGGAAATGGCCCACAGCAGGCTGGCTTCCACCGGCGTGGTTTCGGTATTCATGTCGTGGCCATACAGGCACAGGCCGGCTTCCAGGCGCAGCGAGTCACGCGCACCCAGGCCGATCGGCTGTACTTCGGGCTCGGCCAGCAGGCGGCGGGCCAGGGCTTCGGCGGCATGTACCGGTACCGAGATTTCGTAGCCGTCTTCGCCGGTGTAGCCCGAGCGGCTGACGAAGCAGTCTTCACCCAGCAGTTTCACCGGGCGGAACTGCATGAAGGTCATGCCGGCCACTTCAGGGGCCAGGCGCTCCAGCACCTTGACCGCCGCCGGGCCTTGCAGGGCCAGCAGAGCGCGCTGCTCGAACAGCGGCTGCACCTCGCAACGGCTACCGATGTGCGCTTGCAGGTGGGCCAGGTCCTGGTCCTTGCAGGCGGCGTTGACCACCAGGAACAGCGTGTCGTCGCCCAGGTTGGCGACCATCAGGTCGTCGAGGATGCCGCCTTGCTCATTGGTGAACATGGCATAGCGCTGCATGCCCACCGGCAGGTCGATGATATCCACCGGCACCAGGCTTTCCAGGGCCTTGGCGGCATCGCTGCCGCGCAGGGTGATCTGGCCCATGTGCGAGACATCGAACAGGCCGGCCTGCTCGCGGGTGTGCAAGTGTTCCTTGAGCACGCCCAACGGGTACTGCACCGGCATGTCATAGCCGGCGAACGGCACCATGCGCGCACCCAGTTCCAGGTGCAGGGCGTGCAGTGGGGTCTTGAGCAGTGTTTCGGACATCGGTGACTCCTTGCTGTTGTTGTCGGGTCAACATTCGATGATGTTGACGGCCAGGCCGCCACGGGCGGTCTCTTTGTATTTGCTTTTCATGTCGGCGCCGGTCTGGCGCATGGTGCGGATGACCTTGTCGAGCGACACGTAGTGCTGCCCGTCGCCGCGCAAGGCCATGCGCACCGCGTTGATCGCCTTCACCGAGCCCATGGCGTTGCGCTCGATGCAAGGCACCTGGACCAGCCCGCCAATCGGGTCGCAGGTCAGGCCCAGGTTGTGTTCCATGCCGATTTCGGCAGCGTTTTCCACCTGTTGGACGGTGCCACCCATCACCTCGCACAGCGCCCCGGCGGCCATCGAGCAGGCCACGCCGACCTCGCCCTGGCAGCCAACTTCGGCGCCGGAGATGGAGGCGTTTTCCTTGTACAGGATGCCGATGGCCGCGGCGGTGAGCAGAAACCGCACCACCCCGTCCTCGTTGGCTCCCGGTACGAAGCGCATGTAGTAATGCAGCACCGCCGGGACAATGCCCGCCGCGCCGTTGGTCGGCGCGGTGACCACACGCCCGCCATAGGCGTTTTCCTCGTTCACTGCCAGGGCATAGAGGTTGACCCAGTCGAGTACCGACAGGGCATCGCGCAGGCTGGCCTCCGGGTTGCGGCTCAGTTGGCGGTACAACGCCGGCGCCCGGCGCTTGACCTTGAGCCCGCCCGGCAGGATGCCTTCATGCTGGCAACCGGCTTCGACGCAGTCCTGCATCACTTGCCAGATGCGCAGCAGCCCGGCACGGGTTTCCGCCTCGGGGCGCCAGGCCGCCTCGTTGGCCAGCATTACCTGGCTGATCGACAGGTTTTGCCCGGTGCAATGGCCGAGCAGCTCCTTGGCGGTCTTGAACGGGTAGGTCAGCGGTGTGCTGTCCTCGACGATGCGGTCGCGGCCGGCAGCGTCCTGGTCGACCACGAAACCGCCGCCCACCGAGTAGTACTCGCGGCTGCGGATTTGCAGGCCGGCCTCGTCGAAGGCGCGGAAGATCATGCCGTTGGGGTGGTAGTCCAGCGGCTTGCGGATCATCGCCAGGTGCTGCTTTTCGATGAACGCGATGCTGTGCTCACCGAGCAGGTTCAACCGACCGCTGTCGCGGATGGCCTGCAGGCGGGCAGGGATGGTGTCGGTGTCGATGACATCGGGGTGTTCGCCTTCAAGGCCCAGCAGCACGGCCTTGTCGCTGCCGTGGCCCTTGCCGGTGGCGCCGAGCGAGCCGTACAGCTCGGCCTTGACGCTGACCGTGCGGGCAAGCAGGCCATCACGGCGCAGCCCTTCGGCGAAGCGCGCGGCGGCGCGCATCGGGCCGACCGTGTGCGAGCTGGAGGGACCGATGCCGATCTTGAACAGGTCGAAGACGCTCAAAGACATGGTGGACCTCCAGCCAGGATATTGGGCAAACGGTGAACTCTGTGGGAGCGGGCGTGCCCGCGAATGCGTGGTTGAAGCCAACATCGCATTCGCGGGCACGCCCGCTCCCACAGCGGACCACACCTTGAGTCAGGTGGCGGGCCCGAGGGCTATCAGGCGTCCTGATAGCTCTCGATCGACGGGCAGGCGCACACCAGGTTGCGGTCGCCGAACACGTTGTCGACCCGGCCGACCGGTGGCCAGTACTTGCCTTCCACCAGGCTCGGCAGCGGGTACACCGCCTGCTCGCGGCTGTAGCCATGGGTCCATTCGCCAACCAGCTCGGCCGCAGTGTGCGGGGCGTTCTTCAGCGGGTTGTCGTCCTTGTCCAGGCTACCGTTCTCGACCGCGCGAATTTCTTCGCGGATCTGGATCATCGCGTCGCAGAAGCGGTCCAGTTCTTCCTTGGACTCGCTTTCGGTCGGTTCGATCATCAGCGTGCCCGCCACCGGGAAGGACATGGTCGGGGCGTGGAAGCCGAAGTCGATCAGGCGCTTGGCCACGTCGTCGACGCTGATGCCGCTGGTGTCCTTCAGTGGGCGCAGGTCGAGGATGCACTCGTGGGCCACCAGGCCATTGCCGCCGGTATACAGAACAGGATAGTGCTCTTCGAGGCGACGGGCGATGTAGTTGGCGTTGAGGATCGCCATCTGCGAGGCACGCTTGAGGCCGGCACCGCCCATCATGCGGATGTACATCCAGGTGATCGGCAGGATGCTGGCGCTGCCGAACGGCGCGGCACAAACCGCGCCCTCGGTGTTTTCCAGCTGCGCGTGGCCGGGCAGGAACGGCGCCAGGTGCGACTTGACACCGATCGGGCCGACGCCCGGGCCGCCACCGCCGTGCGGGATGCAGAAGGTCTTGTGCAGGTTCAGGTGGGAAACGTCGCCGCCGAACTTGCCCGGGGCGCACAGGCCGACCATGGCGTTCATGTTGGCGCCGTCGATGTACACCTGGCCACCGTTGTCGTGGATGAGCGCGCAGATTTCGCCGATCGCTTCCTCGAACACGCCGTGGGTCGACGGGTAGGTGATCATGATCGCGGCCAGGCGCTCGCGGTGCTCGATGGCCTTGGCGCGCAGGTCCTCGACATCGACGTTGCCGCGGGCATCACAGGCGGTGACCACCACGCGCATGCCGGCCATGTGCGCGGTTGCCGGGTTGGTGCCGTGGGCCGACGACGGGATCAGGCAGATGTCGCGGTGGCCTTCGCCACGGCTGCGGTGGTAGGCGCGGATGGCCAGCAGGCCTGCGTACTCGCCCTGGGAACCGGCGTTGGGCTGCAGCGACACGGCGTCGTAGCCGGTGGCGGCGCAGAGCATGGCTTCCAGCTCGGTGGTCATCTGCAGGTAGCCCTGGCTCTGCTCGGCCGGGGCGAACGGGTGCAGGTTGCCGAACTCGGCCCAGGTGACCGGGATCATTTCGCTGGCGGCGTTCAGCTTCATGGTGCACGAGCCCAGCGGGATCATGCTGCGATCCAGCGCCAGGTCCTTGTCGGCAAGGCGGCGCAGGTAGCGCATCAGCTCGGTTTCGCTGTGGTAGCGGTTGAATACCGGGTGCGAGAGGATGGCCGACTGGCGCAGCAGGGCGGCAGGCAGCAGCGAGCCGGTGCTGGCGGCCAGCGCGTTGAAGTCCGGCTGGGCCTGGTCGCCACCGATCAGCTGCCACAGGGCCTCGACATCGGCCTGGCTACTGGTTTCGTCCAGCGACAGGCCCACGTGGGCAGCGTCGATCTGGCGCAGGTTGATGCCCAGGTCGCGGGCCTTGTCATGCAGGCTGGCAGTGGCGCTGCCGGTGGCCAGGGTCAGGGTGTCGAAGGCGCTGGCGCCCACTACCTGCACGCCCAGCGTCTTCAGGCCGGCGGCCAGGATCGCGGTCAGGGCATGGGTACGTTCGGCGATGCGCTTGAGGCCAGCCGGGCCGTGGTATACGGCGAACATGCTGGCGATGTTGGCCAGCAGCACCTGGGCGGTGCAGATGTTGCTGGTGGCCTTTTCGCGGCGGATGTGCTGCTCGCGGGTCTGCATGGCCAGGCGCAGGGCGGTCTTGCCGAAGCGGTCGATCGACACGCCGACCAGGCGGCCCGGCATGTCGCGCTTGAACGCGTCACGGGTGGAGAAGTAGGCCGCGTGCGGGCCACCGAAGCCCAGTGGCACGCCGAAGCGCTGGGCGCTGCCGATGGCCACGTCGGCGCCGAACTCGCCCGGCGGGGTCAGCAGGGTCAGGGCCAGCAGGTCGGCGGCCACGGCGACCAGGGCGTTGGCGGCGTGGAAGCGCTCGACCACTTCGCGGTAGTCGAACACTTCACCGTTGCTGGCCGGGTACTGCAGCAGGGCGCCGAAGAAGGCGCTGACATCGCCCAGCTCGCGCTCGTCGCCGACCACGATCTCGATGCCCAGCGGCTCGGCACGGGTGCGCAGCACGTCGAGGGTTTGCGGGTGGCAGTGCACGGAGGCGAAGAAGGCGTGGCTGGCCTTGTTCTTCGACAGGCGCTTGCAGAAGGTCATGGCCTCGGCCGCAGCGGTGGCTTCGTCGAGCAGGGAGGCGTTGGCGATCGGCAGGCCGGTCAGGTCGCTGATCAGGGTCTGGAAGTTCAGCAGCGCTTCCAGGCGGCCCTGGGAGATTTCTGGCTGGTACGGGGTATAGGCGGTGTACCAGGCCGGGTTTTCCAGCAGGTTGCGCAGGATCGGTGCCGGGGTGTGGGTGTTGTAGTAGCCCTGGCCGATGTAGCTCTTGAACAGCTGGTTCTTGCCGGCGATGGCCTTGAGCGCGGCGAGCGCGTCGGCTTCGCTCTGGCCGTCGTGCGAACCGAGCACGCTGGTGCCCTTGATGCTGTCGGGAATGACCGCGGCGGTCATGGCTTCCAGCGAATCGAAGCCGAGGGCGGCCAGCATGGCCTGCTCGTCAGCGGCGCGCGGGCCGATGTGGCGGGCGATGAATTCGTTGGCGGTGCCGAGGTTGATGGTCATGGCGGGGTTCCTCAGGCGTCGTCGTTGGCTTTGATCAGGCGGTCGTAGGCGTCCTGGTCGAGCAGGGCGGCCACGGCGCTGGCGTCGGCGGGAATGAAGCGGAAGAACCAGCCTTCGCCCATCGGGTCTTCGTTGACCAGTTCCGGGCTGTCTTCGAGTTGGTCGTTGATCTGGACCACTTCGCCGGTGAGGGGCATGTACACACCGCTGGCGGCCTTGACCGATTCGACGGTGGACGCTTCGCTGCCTTTCTCATACTGCTGCAACTCTGGCAGTTGCACGAAAACCACATCGCCAAGGGCGTTCTGGGCGTAGGCGGTGATGCCCACGGTGACGCTGCCATCGGCTTCGACGCGCAGCCATTCGTGATCTTCAGTGAAACGCAACTCGCTCATGGGGAATCCTCGGGAAGCAGGGCGTTAGGCGCAGTGGCTCCGCGCTCTTGGGGTTGGGATTCCCTTAGCAAAAATGCGGCCAATCGTTAAAAAACGTTATAAATCAATATGTTAATTATTTTGCGTATTCAGTTTGTCATACTTGTGGAATGAAAACGCTACAGCGGGAGGGGGATGAAAAAGGGTTTGGGGATCAAACCCTTGCACAGCCGTATCCGAATGGATGTGTATTGATTTGAATACGGCGTATTGAAATCGATACGGACCTGCCTGCAGGGCGCGAGTTACAGCCGCCAGCCCTTCAGGCAGTCCTTTTTGCGATGCCCGGTCTACGTAGTTCTACGTAGATCGCGCCCGTAGTACTGCGAATTTTCTTGTGGACCCGGGATGGCGAAAGTGTCGCCGTCCTTATCCGGACACATACAACAACAAAAGCCGTCGCAGGTTTACCACCCGCGACAGGAGAAAATTCGATGACCACACTGGCTACCCGAATTGCCTGGTTTGCCGTTGCCTTGCTTGGTGCATTTGCGCTGGGCACGCTTGCCCTGCGCAGGGGCGAAGCCATCAACGCCCTCTGGATCGTGACCGCAGCAGTTGCCATCTACCTCATTGCCTACCGTTACTACAGCCTGTTCATCGCCAACAAGGTGATGCAACTGGACGCCGCACGCGCCACGCCCGCCGTGCTCAACAACGACGGCCTGGACTACGTACCGACCAACAAGCACATTCTCTTCGGGCACCACTTTGCTGCCATTGCCGGCGCGGGCCCTTTGGTTGGCCCGGTGCTCGCCGCACAAATGGGCTACCTGCCCGGCACGCTCTGGCTGATCGCCGGTGTGGTCCTGGCGGGTGCTGTCCAGGACTTCATGGTGCTGTTCATCTCCACCCGTCGCAACGGTCGCTCCCTGGGCGAACTGGTACGCGAAGAGATGGGCTCCATCCCTGGTACCATCGCCTTGTTCGGTGCCTTCCTGATCATGATCATCATCCTCGCGGTGTTGTCGCTGATCGTGGTCAAGGCGCTGGCGGAGAGCCCCTGGGGCATGTTCACGGTAATGGCCACGTTGCCGATTGCAGTGTTCATGGGCGTCTACATGCGCTACCTGCGCCCAGGGCGTATCGGTGAGATCTCCGTGATCGGCGTGGTCCTGCTGCTGGCGTCCATCTGGTGCGGTGGCCTGGTCGCCGCCGACCCAGTCTGGGGGCCTGCCTTCACCTTCACCGGGTTGCAGATTACCTGGATGCTCATCGGCTATGGCTTCGTTGCCGCGGTACTGCCCGTATGGCTGATCCTGGCGCCACGGGACTACCTTTCGACCTTCCTCAAGATCGGGACCATCGTCGCCCTGGCAATCGGCATCCTGGTCATCGCCCCCGACCTGAAAATGCCAGCCGTTACCCACTTCATCGATGGCACGGGCCCGGTCTGGAAGGGCGCCCTGTTCCCCTTCCTGTTCATTACCGTGGCTTGCGGCGCGGTGTCTGGCTTCCACGCGTTGATCAGCTCGGGTACCACACCCAAGCTGTTGGCCAATGAAAGTCATGCCCGTTACATCGGCTACGGCGCGATGCTGATGGAGTCCTTTGTCGCGATCATGGCCATTGTCGCGGCATCGGTCATCGAACCTGGGATCTACTTCGCCATGAACAGCCCGGCCGCCGTGGTGGGTGGCGATGTCGCGACCGTGGCGGCTACCGTGAGCAGCTGGGGCTTCACCATAACGCCGGAAATCCTGCAACAGACTGCCGCCGACATTGGCGAGCACACCATCCTGGCTCGCGCCGGTGGAGCGCCGACCTTGGCCGTGGGGATTGCCCAGATCCTGCACCAGGCGCTGCCAGGCGAGAACACCATGGCGTTCTGGTACCACTTTGCAATTCTCTTCGAGGCACTGTTCATCCTCACTGCCGTCGATGCCGGCACCCGTGCGGGACGCTTCATGCTGCAGGACCTGCTCGGCAATTTCGTGCCGGCTCTGAAGAAGACCGACTCCTGGACAGCGAACCTCATCGCTACCGCAGGTTGCGTGGCCATGTGGGGCTGGCTGCTGTACCAAGGGGTGATCGACCCGCTGGGTGGCATCAATACCCTCTGGCCGCTGTTCGGCATCTCCAACCAGATGCTGGCCGGGATCGCGCTCATGCTCGGCTGTGTGGTGCTTATCCGCATGAAGCGTCAGCGATACGTCTGGGTTACCTTGATTCCAGCCGTCTGGCTGCTGATCTGCACCACTACGGCCGGTCTTATCAAGCTGCTGGACAAGGACCCCTCGATGGGCTTCCTGGCGCTTGCCAAGAAGTACAGTGATGCTGCCGCCGCAGGCCAGGTACTGGCGCCTGCGAAGGATCTGATGCAAATGCAGCACGTTGTGTTCAATGCCTATACCAACGCGACGCTGACAGCACTGTTCCTGTTGGTGGTCCTGAGCATTCTTTGTTTTGCCGTGAAGGTTGGGCGCCGTGCCTGGGTAATGCCCGAGCGCACCGACAAGGAATCACCGTTCCAGCCACAGCCGGACGCCTGAGAGGGCGCCCGGAATGTTCAATGACCTGAGCAAGATGGGTAAGTACCTGGGGCAAGCCGCCCGGATGCTGGTCGGCATGCCAGACTACGACGCCTATGTGGAGCACATGCAGCTCAAGCACCCGGAAAAGCCGCTGATGTCCTACGAGGCGTTTTTCCGGGAGCGACAGGAGGCACGTTACGGTGGTGGGAAGGGACGCCCTGTTCGTTGCTGCTGAGCGCTGACAAGCCCCGGCAGGCGCAACGTTCATCGTGGTGCTCTCGCATTGGAAGGCCGGCAGCAGGCATAGTGCTGTTGCCGGCCCGCTCCTGCATTGGAAATGACCATGCAACTCAAGCACAAGATCGTCACCCTCAGTGTGCTTCCACTCGTCCTTTCGGTCCTGTTCATCTGTGTCCTCGTGTTTGCCCAGAGCCGCAAGCTGGAGGAGGAACAGGCACGCCTGGTTGAAAGCAGCATCATGGCAGCAAAGAAGGCCGAGTTGAAAAACTACCTGGGCCTGGCGATGAGCCTCATCGCGCCGTTGTATGAAGGCAGCACCGATGATGAAGCAACTCGGCAGCGTGCACTGGAGATCCTGTCCCAAGCCAACTTCGGCCTCGACGGCTACTTCTTCGTGTACGACCAGCAGGGCAAGAACCTGATGCACCCGAGGCAGTCCGAGCTGGTTGGCAAGCAACTCATTACGCTGACCGACAAGAACGGGCTACCGGTCATCCAGGCGCTACTCAAGAGCGCCAGGGAGGGCGATGGATACCAGCTGTACGACTGGCAGAAGCCTTCTTCCGGGCAGATTACCGGGAAACTGTCATATGTCGTGATGCTGGACCGCTGGGGCTGGATGCTTGGCACAGGCATATACATCGACGATGTGGAGGTGGCGACCCGCAAGTCTCGGCAAGAAGTCGCTACCGGGGTACTGACCACGGTTCTGGCGATCGCCTCGTTTTCGTTGATTGCCGTACTGGTGATTTTTACCGGTGGCCTGATGCTGAACGTCAGTGAACATCGCCTGGCGGACCGTAAGCTTTCCACACTCAACCAGCGGATCGTGAACCTGCAGGAGGAGGAGCGCTCGCGGGTTTCGCGTGAACTGCATGACGGGATCAGCCAGGAGCTGGTGTCGATCAAGTTCCAGTATGAGCTGGCCGCCATCGAACTGGCCAACGGCCGAAGCGAGGGCCTGGAAAACCTGCGCAAAGGTACTTGCAGACTTGGCGCGGCGATCGGTGAGATACGCCGTATTTCCCATGATCTGCGCCCCTCGCTTCTGGACACGTTGGGGTTGTCGCCGGCCATCGAGCAACATGTCAGTGAGTTCGAGCAACGTACTTCGATTCACACTCAGTATGAATGTGAAATGGATGCGGCGGACATCGATACCAGCCTCAGGTTGACGCTGTTCCGCATCATTCAAGAGGCCCTGGCGAACGTGGAGCGTCATGCCAAGGCCACTGCAGCGATCGTTTCCGTCACGCAACAGCAGGGCATGATCGTGTTGCGTGTCGAGGACAACGGGGTAGGGTTCGATACCCGCGCAGCAGACGAATGCCACGGTATCGGCCTGAGGAACATTCGCGAACGAGTGGAGCACCACTCGGGTAGCGTCAACATCGCATCCTCTTACGGCCGTACCGAACTACAAGTGCAGATACCGGTTACGATCAGCTGAGCAGCTTTGCCACTCCAACCCTCGAGGCCCCCATGAGCGTAACCCATCCGGTCAGAATCGCCCTGGTCGACGACCATGTCCTTGTGCGTGATGGCGTCAAGGCCCTGCTGTGCGCGATCCCGCATTTCGAGGTGGTCGGCCAGGCCGAGTCAGCGGCCCAGGCAATCGAGCTGGTAGCGAGTACCGAACTGGACATCCTCCTGGTCGATGTAGGGCTTCAGGACATGAATGGGTTGGAGCTCACGCGCAGGCTGCGCGAACTCTACCCGGATATCAGGATCCTCATGCTGAGCATGTACGACAACCAGGAGTACGTGCGCACCTCAATCAGTTCCGGAGCGCTAGGTTACGTGCTGAAGAATGCGCCCTCCGCAGAGCTTATCGCGGCCATCGAGGCCATTGCTGCGGGAGGACGCTTCTACAGCTCGGAAATCACTCGCAAGCTCGCCGGGAGCAACCGGGACGAGCACGAACTGACACCCCGTGAACTACAAGTGCTGTCAATGATCGCCAAGGGGCACAACAACAAGAAAATGGCCCGAGAGCTGGATATCAGTGTCCGAACAGTTGAAACCTACCGGCTGAGCATCAGGCGCAAGCTCAACATCGATACGCCTGCGGCACTGGTGAAATACGCCCTGGAACATGGCCTGATCTCGATCTAGGCAAACCAGGGCAGCGCCAGATACAGCTTGATGACGATGACATTGATGATGTCGATGAAGAACGCCCCCACCATCGGCACCACCAGGAAGGCAATGCGCGAGGCTCCGTAGCGCTGGGTCACCGCTTGCATGTTGGCGATTGCCGTTGGCGTTGCGCCCAGGCCGAAACCACAGTGCCCGGCAGCCAGTACCGCTGCATCATAGTTGCGGCCCATGACCCGGAACGTGACGAATATCGCGAACAGTGCCATGACCAATGTCTGTGCGGCGAGCAATGCAAAGAACGGTAATGCCAACGCTGAAAGGTCCCACAACTTGAGCGACATCAAGGCAATGGCCAGGAATAACGACAAGCTCACATTGCCCAATACCGACACTTCCCGTTCGAAAACTTGATAAAAGCCGAGCGCCGAAAGGCCGTTTCGCAACACCACGCCCACGAACAGCACGCAAACGAACGTTGGCAGTTCAAATGCAGTGCCTTTCAGCAAGCCGTTAAGTAACGAGCCTGCGAGCAAACTGACAGCGATCAGCGCCAGTGTTTCGATAAATGAAAACGGTGTAATCAGGCGCTCTTTGTCCGGTTGTTCGAAACCTTTGGGCAGTTGTGGTGCTGCTTCTTCGATACCAGGTGTCGTTACCCGCTTGATCAGCAACCGGGCGACCGGGCCACCAATCAGGCCACCCAGTACCAGGCCGAAGGTAGCTGATGCCATTGCCAGTTCGGAGGCCGAGGCCAGGCCAAACTTTTCGGTGAAAGTGGCCCCCCAAGCAGCACCAGTGCCGTGGCCGCCGGACAAGGTGATGGAGCCAGCCAGCAGGCCCATCAGCGGGTCGAGCCCCAGTGCCGTTGCCAGGCCGATGCCCATGGCGTTCTGGACCAGCAGCAAACCGGTTACCACCAGCAGGAACACGGTAACCACGCGGCCACCTTTTTTCAGGCTGGCGAAGTCTGCACTCAAACCAATGGTGGCGAAGAACGCCAGCATCAGAGGGGTTTGCAGTGAAGTATCGAATTGCACGTGGATATCGAAACTGCGCAACGCCAAGAGCGCCAAGGCCACTACCAGGCCGCCAGCGACAGGTTCCGGAATATTGTAAGTGCGCAGGAAACCAATACGCGCGACCAGGCTGCGCCCCAATAACAGTACCAAAGAGGCGGCTACAAGCGTCCCGTAAAAATCGAGTTCAAACATCAGGTGCTCTCGTTATATCCAGTAGCGGACCACTTCCCGCTATGGGGCGGACAAGTGGGGTGACAGGTGGGAATACACTGTCACCATTCTACGAGGCATCCGTGGGAGAGTATCTTTCACTGGCGTAGGAAAAGCCTGAATAACAACCGGATTATTACAATAACTATCAGGGGCCGCTTTGCGGCCCATCGCAGGCAAGCCCCGTTGACGCTATCTGACAGGTATCAGGCTTTGCCCGGTATTCCATATTTGCGCAGGCGCTGCGCAATGGCGGTATGTGAAGTTTGCAAGCGCCCGGCCAGTTGCCGCGTCGATGGGTAGCTGGCGTACAGGCGTTGCAGCAGCTCGCGCTCGAAATCGCCCACGGCCTGTTCCAGGCTGGCCACTTCGCCGTCCTGGCCACGGGCCACCGAGGTGCCGGCGATGTCCAGGTCACCGATATCCACCAGGTTGCCCTCGCAGATGGCTGCGGCGCGGAATATCACGTTCTGCAGCTGGCGCACATTGCCCGGCCAAGGGTTGGCCAGCAGTGCCGAATGGGTGGCCGGGGTCAGCCGGCAGGGTGGGCGCTGGATCTGCGTGCAGGCCTGCTGCATGAAGAAATGCGCCAGCATCAGGATGTCCTGGCCACGGTCGCGCAGCGGCGGCACTTGCAGGTTGAGCACGTTCAGGCGGTAGAACAGGTCTTCGCGGAAGCTGCCTTCGGCGACCATGCGCTCCAGGTCGCGGTGGGTGGCGCTGATGATGCGTACATCCACCTTCACTTCGCGGTCGCCACCCACCCGGCGGAAGCTGCCATCGCTGAGAAAACGCAGCAGCTTGGCCTGCAGGTATGGCGACATCTCGCCGATTTCATCGAGAAATACCGTGCCCTGGTTGGCCAGCTCCATCAGCCCGGGCTTGCCGCCCCGTTGCGCGCCGGTGAAGGCGCCGGGGGCGTAGCCGAACAGTTCGCTCTCGGCCAGGCTCTCGGGCAGCGCGGCGCAGTTCAGGGCCAGGAATGGCGCCGCATGGCGGCTGCTGATGGCGTGGCAGGCGCGGGCTACCAGCTCTTTGCCGGTGCCGGTTTCGCCATGCACCAGCAGCGGTGCATCGAGCGCCGCCACGCGCAAGGCGCGGGCCTTGAGGGTGCGGATGGCCGGTGACTCGCCGAGCAGGGCATCGAAGCCTTCGGCATGGTCGTGGTGCATGGCCGACAGGCGTTCGCCCATGCGCGTGGGTGGGTACAGCGTCAGCAGGCCACCGGCGTTGGTGATCGGCATGGCATCCAGCAGCAGGCTCTGGCCGTTGAGCTGCATCTCGCGCATGGGCAGGTGGAAGTTGTTGTCCAGCAGGGCCTGCAGCAGCGCCGGGTCGCCGAACAGTTCACCCACCGAGCGCCCGGCCGATTCGCGGCCGCACAGCTCGATCAGCGCCGGGTTGGCCAGCAGCACCTTGCCGGCACTGTCCACGGCCAGCACCGGGTCGCTCATCGCCGCCAGCAGGGCATCGAGCTGCAGGTGCCGGCGTTGGCCAGGGAGGATGTCGACCACGTCCACCGATTGCACGCCATGTACCTCGAACAGCGCGTCGTGCAGTTCTTCGAGCACGGCGGGGCTGAGGGTAGGGGCGTCGATGTAGACGTTCGGCGGGACCATCTCCACGGCGTCCAGGTTGAGGTTGCGGGCACCGAGCAGGGCGAGGACTTCCTGGGTGATGCCGACGCGGTCGATGAAGCTGACGTGGATGCGCATGGGGACGGTGCGGTTGTGGCTGGGGGAGGGCGGTAGTATGCCTCAACATTGTCGGGGCCGCTTTGCGGCCCATCGCGACACAAGGCCGCTCCTACAGGTACAGCGCCACGCCCGAAATTGGCGCGATCCCTGTAGGAGCGGCCTTGTGTCGCGAAGGGCTGCAAAGCAGCCCCCGGTTCTTGAAATCACTCCAGATGTTCAGGCTTGATCGGATCGCCCGATTTCACATCCAGCTTTTCGCGAATGTCCGCGAACATATGGTCATAAAGCTTGTGCGGCGAACCCAGGCTCTCGAATTTCTTCGGTGGCTTCAGGTACGACTGCGCCCTTCGGCTTAGCTGCATGAGGAAGCTGGGCAACACCTGGTCCTTGGCCAGGAAGAACTTTTCTTCCACTGGCTTGCCTTCGATGCTGCCATGCATCTTGAACTGGATGCCTCTGCCTTCCTTGGGGTCCGACACTGCCTCGTATTCGATGTTCAGGTCATAGCTGTGGTCGTTCTGGTTCAGCGCGGTGCGCTCGATGTGTACATGACCGGGCTGGTACTGGGCCATGGCAAGCTCCTTTGGAAGGTCGAAAATGGCGGGCGCTGGCGCCCGCCTACTGCATTCAACGGTAGCTGATCCCCGGCTTCGCGGTGGAAACCCGCGTGCCGGCGGTGCCTTTGACGATGTCTTCGATGTTCTCCAGCGAACTGATCACTGCCACTTTGCCGGTGTTGCGGGCAAAGTCGCAGGCCGCCTGCACCTTCGGCCCCATGGAGCCGGCGGCGAAGCCGAGGCGTTCGAGCTCGTCGGGGTGGGCCTGGGCAATGGCCTTTTGCGTGGGCTTGCCCCAGTCAACATAGGCCGCATCGACGTCGGTGGCGATTATCAGAAGGTCGGCGTCCAGCTGCTCTGCCAGCAGGGCCGAGCACAGGTCCTTGTCGATCACCGCCTCGATGCCCTTGAGCTTGCGGTTCTCGTCGTACATGGTGGGGATGCCGCCGCCGCCGGCGCAGATCACGATGCTGCTCTTTTCCAGCAGCCACTTGATCGGGCGAATCTCGAAGATGCGCTTGGGTTTCGGGCTGGCCACCACACGGCGGTACTTGTCGCCGTCGGCCTTGACCACCCAACCCTTTTCCTTGGCCAGGCGCTCGGCCTCTTCCTTGCCATAGACCGGGCCGATGAACTTGGTCGGGTCCTTGAAGGCGGGGTCGTTGGCGTCCACTTCGACCTGGGTCAGCAAGGTGGCGAACGGCACTTCGAAGGCCAGCAGGTTGCCCAGTTCCTGTTCGATCATGTAGCCGATCATGCCCTCGGTCTCGGCACCCAGCACGTCCAGCGGGTAGGCCTCGTCGGGCTTGTAGGACAGGCCCTGCAGCGACAGCAGGCCAACTTGCGGGCCGTTGCCGTGGGCGATGACCAGCTCGTTGCCTGGGTGGATCTTGGCGATCTGTTCGGTGGCGGTGCGGATATTGGCGCGCTGGTTGTCAGCGGTCATGGGCTCGCCGCGACGCAGCAGGGCGTTGCCGCCCAATGCAACAACGATACGCATGGGGAATGTCCTTTAACGAAAGAAGGGAGCGCTGCTCTCGACCGGTATCGCCGCCCCCTTGTGGGAGCGGGTTTACCCGCGAAAGCGTCAGCCCATGCAACACGGCTGGTGCTACTGACGCATTCGCGGGTAAACCCGCTCCCACAGGGATTCGGGTTGCCCGGCTTGCCGAGTCAGCCTTTACAGGTCAGCCAGTGTCGACACCAGGATCGCCTTGATCGTGTGCATGCGGTTTTCCGCCTGCTCGAAGGCGATGCAGGCCGGCGACTCGAAGACGTCGTCGGTCACTTCGATACCGTTGGCCAGGTCCGGGTACTGTTCGGCGATCTGCTTGCCTACCTTGGTTTCGGAGTTGTGGAACGCCGGCAGGCAGTGCATGAACTTGGTCCGCGGGTTGCCGGTGGACTTCATCAGCTGTGCATTCACCTGATACGGCTTGAGCAGCTTGATGCGCTCACCCCAGGCTTCGATCGGCTCACCCATCGATACCCACACGTCGGTGTGCACGAAGTCCACACCCTTGACCGCGGCAACCGGGTCTTCGGTGAGGGTGATGCGCGCGCCGCTTTCCTCGGCGTACTTGCGGCAACGCTCGACCAGGTCGTCATGCGGCCACAGCGCCTTGGGCGCGGCGATGCGCACGTCCATGCCGAGCTTGGCGCCAATCAGCAGCAGCGAGTTGCCCATGTTGTTGCGGGCGTCGCCCAGATAGGCGTAGCTGATGTCGTGCAGCGGCTTGTCGCTGTGCTCACGCATGGTCAGCACGTCGGCGATCATCTGGGTGGGGTGGTATTCGTCGGTCAGGCCGTTGAACACCGGAACGCCGGCGAACTTGGCCAGCTCTTCGACGATTTCCTGCTTGAAGCCACGGTACTCGATGGCGTCGTACATGCGCCCGAGCACGCGGGCGGTGTCCTTCATGCTTTCCTTGTGGCCGATCTGCGAGGAGGTCGGGTCGATGTAGGTGACATTGGCGCCCTGGTCATAGGCGGCCACTTCGAAGGCGCAGCGGGTACGGGTAGAGGTTTTTTCGAAGATCAGCGCGATGTTGTTGCCTTTCAGGTGCTGCTGCTCGGTGCCGGTGTACTTGGCACGCTTGAGGTCGCGGGACAGGTCCAGCAGGTAGCGCAGCTCGCGGGTGCTGTGGTGTTCCAGGCTGAGCAGGTTGCGGTTGTGAATATTGAACGCCATGACTTTTCTCCTTGAGTTTGGTGAGCACACCGGCCGCCGCTTTGTGAGGGCGGCCGGGGGTAATGGTCGTTAGTAGTCGATCGGGTCGCGCACGATCGGGCAGGTCATGCAGTGGCCGCCGCCCCGGCCCCGGCCCAGTTCGCCGGCACTGATGGTGATGACCTCGATCCCGGCCTTGCGCAGCAGGGTATTGGTGTAGGTGTTGCGGTCGTAGCCAATGACCACGCCCGGCTCGATGGCCACCACGTTGTTGCCGTCATCCCACTGTTCGCGCTCGGCGGCGAAGCTGTTGCCACCGGTTTCGACCACGCGCAGCTTGACCCCAAGCTGCTCGCCCACCACCTCGATGAACGACTTGTTCTCGCGGCGCACGTCCATGCCGTAAGGCTTGCTTTCGTCCGGGCGGATGATGAACGGCACGATCTCTTTCACCACTTCCGGGAAGACCGTGACCAGGTCGCGGTCGCAGAAGCTGAACACAGTGTCCAGGTGCATGGCGGCACGGGATTTCGGCAGGCCGGCGACGATGACTTTTTCCACCGCGCCCTTGGCGAACAGGTTTTGCGCCAACTGGCCGATGGCCTGGCGCGAGGTGCGCTCGCCCATGCCGATCAGCACGATGCCTTTGCCGATCGGCATCACGTCACCGCCCTCGAGGGTGGCGTTGCCGTGGTCCTTGTCCGGGTCGCCGTACCACACCTGGAAGTCGGCGCCGGTGAACTCCTTGTGGAACTTGTAGATGGCGGTGGTCAACAGGGTTTCCTGGCGGCGCGCCGGCCAGTACATCGGGTTGAGCGTGACGCCGCCATAGATCCAGCAGGTGGTGTCGCGGGTGAACTGGGTGTTGGGCAGCGGTGGCAGGATGAAGCTGGAATGGCCCAGGTAGTCGTTGTACATCTTGACCACGCTGGCGCCTTCGCTTTCCGGCAAGTCCTGGCCTGCCACGCCGCCGATCAGGAACTCGGCCAGGTGGCGTGGCTCGAGGCCTTCGAGCCAGCTACGCACTTCGTTGGTCAGGCCGACACCGACGGTGTCGGAGGTGATCTTGCGATCGAGGATCCACTTCAGTGCCTCGGGTTGCTGGACGATGTCGGTCAGCAGGTTGTGCATCTCCAGCACATCCACGCCACGTTCGCGCATCTTGGTGACAAAGTCGAAATGGTCACGTTTGGCCTGGTCGACCCAGATCACGTCGTCGAACAGCAGCTCGTCACAGTTGCTCGGCGTCAGGCGCTTGTGCGCCAGGCCCGGCGAGCAAACCATCACTTTGCGCAGTTTGCCGGCTTCGGAGTGGACACCGTACTTCTGTTTTTCAGCGGACATGATTTCATTCCTCCAGTTGAACGAAGACGTGGGTCAAAGAGTCAGGAAGCCGTCGTACAGGCCAAAGGCTGCCACCAAGGCGCCGATGACCACGGCTGCGAAGATCAGTTTTTCCACGTTGGTGAAGACAGGTTGGCCGACCTCACGCTTGGCCTTGGCGAACAGGATCGCGCCAGGTGCGTAGAGCAGGGCCGAGAGCAGCAGGTATTTCACGCCACCGGCGTACAGCAGCCAGACGGCGTACAACAGGGCGATACCACCGATCACCAGGTCCTTCTGCCGTTCGGCCAGGGCCTGCTCGTAGGTTTCGCTACGCACTGCCAGCAGCACGGCATAGGCTGCCGACCACAGGTAGGGCACCAGGATCATCGATGTGGCCAGGTAGATCAGCGACAGGTAGGTGCTGTTGGAGAACAGCGTGATCACCAGGAAGATCTGCACCATGGCGTTGGTCAGCCACAGGGCGTTGGCCGGTACCTGATTGGCGTTCTCGCGGCGCAGGAACTCCGGCATGGTGTGGTCCTTGGCGGCGGCGAACATGATCTCGGCGCACAGCAGCACCCACGACAGCAGGGCCCCGAGCAGCGAGATGATCAGGCCGACGCTGATCAGCACCGCGCCCCAGTGGCCGACCACATGCTCCAGCACGGCAGCCATCGACGGGTTCTGCAGCTTGGCCAGTTCCGGTTGGGTCATGATGCCCAGCGACAGTACGTTGACCAGCACCAGGAACAGCAGCACGGTGACGAAGCCGATGACCGTGGCCTTGCCCACGTCAGAGCGTTTTTCCGCCCGCGACGAGAAGATGCTCGCACCCTCGATGCCGATGAACACCCACACGGTGACCAGCATCATGTTGCGCACCTGGTTCATCACGCTGCCAAGTTCTGGTGTGCCCAAGGCCCAGATGTCGGCGGTGAAGATGTCGAGCTTGAAGGCGAACAGGCAGATCAGGGCGAACAGCAGCAGTGGCACCACCTTGGCCACGGTGGTGACCAGGTTGATGAACGCCGCTTCCTTGATACCGCGCAGTACCAGGAAGTGCACGGCCCACAGCAGCACCGACGCGCCGATGATGGCGGCCGGGGTGTTGCCTTCGCCGAAGATCGGGAAGAAGTATCCCAAGGTACTGAACAGCAACACGAAGTAGCCGACGTTGCCCAGCCAGGCACTGATCCAGTAGCCCCAGGCCGAGGAGAAGCCCATGTAGTCGCCAAAACCGGCCTTGGCGTAGGCATACACCCCGCCATCCAGGTCAGGCTTGCGGTTGGCCAGGGTCTGGAACACGAACGCCAGGGTCAGCATGCCGACCGCGGTGATCGCCCAGCCGATCAGTACAGCGCCAACCCCTGCACTGGCAGCCATGTTTTGCGGCAGCGAGAAGATCCCGCCACCAATCATCGAACCGACCACAAGTGCAACTAACGCGCCGAGCTTTAGTTTTCCGGATGTATCAGACATTTAACAACTCCTGCCAGGAGAAAGTTGACGACAGAGTAAATCCGACGCCGCTGCCATTCGCTGACTTGGGTCAGTTCATGGCGACGTGAAGTAGGAAAATTCCTTCACGAAGCTCCTGGAGAGTGCCGACAACTTCTGCTGCAGGCCTTGCACGCTGGCACCTCCATGTCCTTCTAGAGCAAACGCTCTGTTCAGCCTGCGATGCTTGACGCTAGCCGTTTTTGCCGCTTTCGCAAATTTTTCACAAGAATTTCGAGTTTTATCGGATTCTTTTCTAGTTGCTCGGGAGCTGCTAGTTTTTAGTCAAAGGGTGGCATAGACAAAGCAGTTATTAGTGCTATAGCTTCATTGATCAGGATCATTATAAGTAACACCATTTATATAGCCCGCATGGCTGTTTCAAGCCCATGACAGCGCGCAAAAAAAGGAAGGCTCATGAGCGAACCGGGACAGAAGCTGCGCCTGGGCGCGCTGATCGCGTTGGTGGTCGGCTCGATGATTGGTGGCGGGATCTTCTCGCTGCCGCAGAACATGGCGGCGCGTGCCGATGTGGGGGCGGTGTTGATCGGCTGGGGTATAACCGCGGTCGGCATGCTGGCCCTGGCGTTCGTGTTCCAGACCCTGGCCAACCGCAAGCCGGAGCTGGACTCGGGGGTGTACGCCTACGCCAAGGCCGGCTTTGGCGAATACATGGGTTTTTCCTCGGCCTGGGGCTACTGGATCAGTGCCTGGCTGGGCAACGTCGGCTACTTCGTGCTGCTGTTCAGCACCCTGGGCTTCTACTTCCCGGTGTTCGGCGAGGGCAACACGCCAATCGCCATCGGCTGCGCTTCGCTGCTGCTCTGGGCGGTGCATTTCCTGGTGCTGCGCGGCATCAAGGAAGCGGCGTTCATCAACCAGGTGACCACCGTGGCCAAGGTGGTGCCGTTGCTGATTTTCGTGGTGATCGCCGCGTTCGCCTTCCGCGCCGATATCTTCACACGTGACATCTGGGGCCTGAGCAACCCGCAGTTCGGCAGCGTGCTGGAGCAGGTACGCAACATGATGCTGGTCACCGTGTTCGTGTTCATCGGCATCGAGGGCGCCAGCGTGTATTCCGGGCGCGCCCAGCGCCGCTCGGATGTGGGCAAGGCCACCGTGATCGGTTTCCTGGGGGTACTGGCGCTGCTGGTGCTGGTCAACGTGCTGTCGCTGGGGGTGATGACCCAGCCGGAACTGGCCGGGCTGCAGAACCCGTCACTGGCCTCGGTGCTGGAGCATATCGTCGGGCCCTGGGGCGCCTTGCTGATCAGTATCGGCCTGGCGATTTCGCTGCTTGGCGCGCTGCTGTCGTGGGCGTTGCTGTGCGCCGAGATCCTCTTTGCCACGGCGCGAGACAAGACCATGCCGCGCTTCCTGGCCAAGGAAAACGCCAATCACGTGCCGGCCAACGCCCTGTGGCTGACCAACTGCATGATCCAGGGCTTCCTGCTGATCACACTGTTTTCCGCCGGTACCTATACCAGCCTGATCTATCTGGCCTCGTCGATGATCCTGGTGCCCTACCTGTGGTCGGCGGCCTACGCCGTGCTGCTGGCGGTGCGTGCAGAAACCTACGCCGGGCAGCCGGCCCTGCGCCGCAAGGACCTGCTGGTGGCGCTGGTTGCCCTGGTGTATGCCGTGTGGCTGTTGTACGCCGGCGGGCTCAAGTACCTGTTGTTGTCGGCGCTGCTGTACGCGCCGGGCGTGATCCTGTTCGCCAGGGCCAAGCATGAGCAGGGAAAAACCTTGTTCACCACCTGGGAAAAGCTGATCTTCGCCGCCGTGCTGGCAGGTGCCGCGCTGGCGGCCTATGCCCTGTACTCAGGGCTGCTGAGCTTGTGACGGGGTAGGGCAGGGGGCGTGCTCCGGGCGTGACCAGATCCACAGGTTGCCCAGGGTCATGCCGGCAATGGCCAGGAACACCGGCCAGCGGTGTTCCAGGAACGTCAGCATCAGGCCCGCGCACAGCAGCATGCTGAGGGTCGCGCTGACCTTGGCCCGGCGCTGGATCACCTTGCCATTGCGCCAGTTGTGCAGGATCGGCCCGAACAGCCGGTGGTTTTCCAGCCAGGCAGACAGGCGCGGCGAACTGCGCGTGGCCGCCCAGGCGGCCAGCAGGATGAATTCGGTGGTCGGCAGGCCGGGAATGACGATCGCGACCAGGCCCACGCCCAGGCTCACGTAAGCCAGGAGCGCATACAGCAGGCGGGCGAGTTTCGAGCGGGCGGGTCGGGTCATGGTCTCACTGCATAAAACGGTTCGGCCACCGGTAGGGTGGCCGGCTACGGCGTGTCAAACCAGCGCGGCATCCGCGGCGTAGGCGTGCTTGAGCAGCTCGGTGAAGCGCTCGAAGGCAGCAACTGCGCCGCGTTCGGCAGCGGCTTCCTCTTCGGCCGACAGGGCCAGGCCATCAAGAATGCGGGTGAACTGCTTCCAGCCTTCGGCACGGCCACCGGCCGGTTCGCCCAGGTGTCGGGCACCGAAGCTGTCGGACAGTTCCAGGGCCACGGCACGCTTGATCAGAAACGCAGCGCCCAGTTTGGAGCCTTCGGAGACGAAGATCCAGCCCATTGCCTCGCCCAGGCTCGGGTTGCGCAGGGCCCCCGGCACGGCTGGCGGTACTTCGGTGTCGAGGTCGGCGAGGTCCAGGCGGGCCTGTTCGGCGCGGCAGCGCTCCGCCAGGTCGGGGACGATGGCGATCAGTTGCGGGTCGTTGTACAGGGCCTGCAGCTCGGCCTGGAACAGGTACTGAGCGACCACGAAGCGGGCGAAGCTTTCGCGGCTGTCGAAGGGCGCGTGGGCTTTGACCAGGGCATCCAGTTCGGCGTGGGGGGCGTGGGTGATCTGGTTGAGGCGCTGGGAGCGCAGGGCTGGGCGGTCGGTCATGGGGCAGTCCTTGGAAAGGGGGCGTCTAGAGACAAGACGAAACAGCGGGGGTGGGACAGTAAAAAAATCGGGATTTCGTGTTGCCTGCACTGGCCTCTTCGCGGGCATGCCCGCTCCCACAGGTCCAGCGCAGGCCCAAGGCTTGCGCAGTATCTGTGGGAGCGGGCGAGCCCGCGAAGAGGCCGGTACAGGCGCAAGAGGTCAGATATCCCAAACCACATTGATGCCGAAGTTGCGCCCCGGCATGGTCAGGCGGTCGATGTTGGCCGGCTGGGTCACGGCCGCTTCACCCTGGCCGTCGTAGCTGCGTACCGAATCCCACTGCCAGTACTTCTTGTCGGTGAGGTTGTACAGGCCGGCGTTGATGGTCACGTCGTCGGTGACCTTGTAGTAACCGGTCAGGTCCAGCACCCCGTAGCCGGGGGTACGGAACTTGGAGCTCGAGCCGTCGGGCGAGTAGAAGGTGCTGTCGTCGACGCGGGTCTTGCGCTTGACCAGTGTCCAGCTCAGCAGGCCGCCGTAGTGCTGTTGTTCGTAACCCAGGCCGAACACGCCCTTGAGCGGGTTGACGCTGTTCAGTGGCTCGCCGGTGTCATCGTTGCGGCCATAGGTGTAGGCGATCGAGCCCTGGGTATACAGGCCCTGCGGCGCACCGAAGTGGTCGAGGTTCAGGCGGCCCTTGACCTCGGCACCCTTGATGGTGGCGTGCTTGATGTTGTTGGCCTTGAAGGTCTGCTCCAGGTTGGCGCTTTTTACGGCGTCCTCGTCGATGAAGTCGCGGTACTTGTTGTAGAACACCGCCACGTCGAAGTTGCCAGCATCGAAGTTGCCACGCAGGCCGGTTTCATAGCTTTTGCTCTTTTCAGGCTCCAGGCCCGGGTTGCCTTCTACCCGGTAGCCTTGCTCGATGTTCTGAAACTTGCCGTACATGGATTTGGCAGTCGGGGTGCGGAAACCTTCGGCGTACTGGCCATACCAGGTGTAGTTGTCGTTGAAGGCATAGGTCAGGCCGAATTTGGGCGAGACGCGGTGCCACTTCTTGTCCGAGTCGTCCTGAGAGGTAGGCGCGGTACCGGTGGACTCCAGGCCACGCAGGAATTCCTTGGTGAACCTGGGCTCCATGCGCGTGTAGTCGTAACGAGCGCCAGGCATGAAGGTCCAGTTGTTCCAGCGGATTTCATCCTGCACGAACAGGCTGTAGGTGTTCACGGTCGGGTCCGGGAAGTCGCTGACCAGGGCCTGGCCGTCTGCCGGACGCTCGGCGCCAGCGGCAGAACAGCCTGAACCAACGGCCAGGCAGGTACCGGTGCCGCTGCGGGAGCCGGTGACCTTTTCGTGCTTGAGGGTGGTGCCGTAGGTCAACAGGTGGTCGGTGGCGCCGAGGCTGAAGGCCTTGTCCAGCTGGGCGTCGAATACCCACTGGCGATCCTTGTAGAGGGTGTCGCGGGTACGCAGCACCTGACGGCCAGGTGGTGCGTAGACTTCTTCGGTGTGCTGGTCGGTCTTGGCGATCTGATAGTTCAGGCTCCACTTCACATGGTCGGCCACCAGCGAATCCAGGCCGAACTCATGGTTGATGCCAAAGCGTTCGCGGGTGATGGTGTCGTTGCCAGTGCGCGCCTTGTAGTAACCCGAGGCACCAAAGCCAGGAATGAACGGCCCGCCCACCGCACTGAGGATGTTCTGGTCGCGGTCATCCTTGTAGCGTTCGTAGGTGAAACCCAGGCGCGCGTCGTCGGCGTAGTTCCAGCCCAGCTTGGCCAGCACGTTTGTGGTACGCACGTCCATCGGGTTGGCTTCGGTACGGGCCAGGCCGTCACCGCTGTGGCCGCCGTGGGTCTCGGTTTCGTGGCCGTTGCGCTGGCTCAGGTGCAACAGGCCGTCGAAGTCGCCCTGGCGGCCGGCGACGGTGGCGGAGGTCAGCCAGCTTTCGTCGGCCGAGCTGTAGCCGGTCTTCAGGCGGGCGCCTGCGTCCTTGCCGGGCTTGATGATGTCGTCCGGGTCGAGGGTGAAGTAGCTTACCGCGCCGCCGATGGCGTTGCTGCCGTAAAGCACCGAAGCCGGGCCGCGGAGGATTTCCACACGCTTGACGATCTCCGGGTCCACGTAGTTGCGCTGGGTCTGGGCGTAGGGGCCGAAGAAGAAGCTGTCGGGGATCGACACCCCATCGACCTGGGTGAGGATGCGCTCGCCGTCGATGCCACGGATGTTGTAGCCGTTCAGGCCGCTGCGCTGGCCGGTGCCGGCTACCGACACGCCCGGTTCGTAGCGCACCAGGTCCTGGATGTTGTTGACGTTCTGCCGGTCCAGTTGCTCGCGGGTCTGCACGCTGACGGTGCTCGGCACCTGGCTGACGTCCTGGGCGCTGCGGGTGGCGCTGACGGTCACCTGCTGCAGGGCAATCACATTGGCGCTGGCCTGGCGTTCGAGCACCACATTGCCGTTGCTGATCTTGCGAAAGCCCAGGCCGGTGCCGTGCAGCAGGCGCTTGAGTGCGGCTTCCGGCGGTAGCGAACCCTGCACCCCTGGCGATGCCACGCCGTCGGCCAGTTCGGCGCTGAAGCCGACCTGCCAGCCGGTGACCTGGCTGAAAGCATTGATGGCCGAAACCAGCGGCTGCTGGCCGATGCTGAAGCGGTAGTCGCCCATGCGCGGGCTGCTGGCCTGTGCCGGCTCGGCGGCCAGTGCCGGCAGGCTGATGGCGCCGCTGGCGAGCAGGGCGAGGCTCAGTAGGGAAAGGCTCAGGAGGGGCAGTTGCCCTCCATGGCGAGGAAGAGTGGAGGGGCGGGTAGGACCTGTGGACATCGGAAGCGCTCCCTGACGCGCGGACTGTTATAGGTGATGGCTGTCCTCGCTTTCAAACGAGAATCAGTTGCATTGGCTATAACGAGACGGGCGGGGTAGCGTGACTGCGTAAAAAAAGTTGGATTGCGGTCTGGAGATCGGTATCGCGATTTCTGTGGGAGCGGGCATGCCCGCGAAACAGGCACCGCGGTGGATGGCACGGGCGTTGCCCGTGTTCGCGGGCACGCCCGCTCCCACAGGGACCGTGTCGGGTTTCAGATTTGCGGATCAGTTCAGGATGACCAGCGCCGGGAACTCATGCAGCTGTGCCGAGGTGATGTGGGCCAGCGCGCGCAGGGTTTCCAGCGGCTGGTCGAGGCGGTAGTTGCCGGTGACCGCCATGTCTTCCAGCTGTGCATTGCGGTTGATGATCCAGCCCGGGTAGTAGCGTTGCACCTCGGCCAGCACCTGGCTCAGCGGGCAGTTCTCGAACACCAGGCGGCCGTCGACCCAGGCCAGGTCCTTGTGCATGTCGGGGCGCTGGCGCTGGCCGAACCCTTGGGGGCCGACGCTGATGCTGTCGCCGGCACTCAGGCGGATGCGCTGGTCGCGGGCCCCCTGCAGGTCGACATCGCCGCGCTGCACCCGCACCTGTGCCTCGCCGTCGAGGTAGCGCACGGCAAAGTCGGTGTCGCGCACCTGCGCGCGCAACGGCCCGGCCTGCACTTCCAGTGGCAGCAGCGCGCCCTCGGGGACCTGGAAATAGGCCTCGCCTTGTAGCAGGCGGGCGATCTGGCGGCCGTCACGCTGCTCGCTGGCAAATGCCGAATTGGTGTTGAGCAGCACTTTCGCGCCGTCTTCCAGCTGCAGGCGCTGGCGCTCGCCCACCACCGTCAGGTGGTCGGCCTGCAGGCGCATGGGCAGGTTGCCGAGGGTGAACAGCCCGACCAGCAGCAGCGCCGCCGTGGCCAGGGGTTTCCAGTGGCTGCGCAGGCGCCGGCGCCACGAGCGGCGCTGTTGCTGATGCATCTGCACGGCCACCTGGTGCAGCGGTGCGCCGTTCCACAATGCTTCTGCCTCGACATAGGCCTCGGCATTTTCCGGCGCTGCGCTGAGCCAGGCTTCGAAGGCCTGGGTGTCCTCGGCGTCGGCGCATTGCAGGCGCACCAGCCAGTCCAGCGCCTCGTCCATGGCACGAGCACGGGCGCTGGGCCCGGCGGGTGACGGGCGAGGGAGGCTGTCGGTCACGGTGAATCCTTGAATGGTTTTTTGCGAATGATCAAGGCTGAGGCGGGGCGTGGCAAGGGCTTTGCGTGGCCTCACTTGAGACGGTCGGCGACACCCATGCAGATCGCCATGATCAGTTTCAGTTCCTTCTGTACCGTGCTGGGCGAAACATTCAGTTGTTCGGCGATTTCCAGGTAGGTGGCGCCATGCAGGCGGCTGAGGATGAAGATGCGCTGCTGGCGTTCGCTCAATTGGTTGAGGCTGATGCTCAGGTGCTTGAGCAACTGCTCGGCATGGGCCGCATCCTCGCTGCTGGTGGCCGGCGCGGCCACGCTGTGCAGGACCTCGTCGGGCACGTCATCGACCAGCATGCGCGATTGCACCCGGCGCGCGCGCAGGTGGTCGAGGGCCAGGTTGCGCGCGGTCTGGAACACGAACGGTTCGATGTGTTCGATGGGCCGCTCACCGAGGGCGCGGGACACCCGCAGGTAGGTTTCCTGCAACAGGTCCTCGGCCGTGTTGGGGTTGCCCACCATGCGCTGCAAGGTGCGCAGCAGGGTAAGGCGCTGGACGAGGAAGACAGAGTTGAACCGGGACTGACTCACTGGGGGACCTGGCCGACGAAAGGTTAATGATAATGCTTATCATCTATCACGAAGGTCAAGCCTGGAAATGTTAGGAAAAGGTAAAGATTGTGAGTCCCAGCCTTGCGCGGCCCCATGTAGGAGCGGCCTTGTGTCGCGATGGGCTGCGCAGCAGCCCCAGGATTTTTGCCTTGGCACAGATTGCAGGGGGCTGCGGCGCAGCCCATCGCGACACAAGGCCGCTCCTACAGGGAGCGTGCCGAAGCTCAGCCGGCGCGGCACAACGCCAGGCAGTTATCCAGCATGCGGTTGGAGAACCCCCACTCGTTGTCATACCAGGCCAGCACCTTGAGCATGCGCCCGTTGGCCCGAGTATGGTTGGCATCGAAGATCGACGACAGCGGGTTGTGGTTGAAATCGCAGGAAACCAGCGGCAAGGCGTTGTAGCCCAATACCCTGGAATGCTTGCTGGCCTCGAGGAACAGCTGGTTGACCTGCTCGGCCGTGGCCTCGCGCTTGAGGTTGACGGTGAGGTCCACCAGCGACACGTTGATCACCGGCACCCGTACCGCCATGCCGGTAAGCTTGCCGGCCAGCTCCGGCAGCACCAGGCCCACCGCCTCGGCAGCGCCGGTCTTGCTCGGGATCATCGACTGGGTCGCCGAGCGCGCACGGTACGGGTCGCCGTGGTACACATCGGTCAGCACCTGGTCGTTGGTATAGGCATGGATGGTGGTCATCAGGCCCTGTTCGATGCCGAACTCGCGGTGCAGCACCTGGGCAATCGGTGCCAGGCAGTTGGTGGTGCAGGAGGCATTGGAAATGATCTGGTGCGAGGCCCGCAGGATGTCATGGTTGACCCCGTACACCACGGTGGCATCGGCGCCTTTGGCCGGTGCCGAGACAATCACCTTGCCAGCTCCCGCAGCCAGGTGTGCGGCGGCCTTGGCGCGCTCGGTGAACAGCCCGGTGCATTCGAACACCACGTCGATCGCCTCGGCCTTCCAGGGCAGTTCGGCCGGGTTGCGGATGGCGCTGACCGCGATACGGTCACCATTGACCGTGAGGCTTTCGTGGTCGGCCTCGACGCTGGCGTCGAAGGTGCCGTGCACGCTGTCGTACTTGAGCAGGTGGGCATTCATGGCGCTGTCGCCCAAGTCGTTGATGGCGACGACCTGCAGGTCCTGGCGGTAGCCTTGGGTATACAGTGCGCGCAGGACGTTGCGCCCGATGCGGCCGAATCCATTGATGGCGATGCGTAGGGTCATGGCAGTACCTCTGGCAGTCCGAGTGAAACCTGTGGCACAAAGGAGCTTCACTGAAACGGTTTTGTTGTTGGAATTACAAGATTATTCACCTGCCGATAGAAAACAAGCCTTTTTAGTGGCAGTATTTTGTTTAAACATACAACGAGTGGTTGGGCGACGTGCCTCCACCGATGCAGCGGGCTCCTCTACCTTGAGCCTAGGCCGCAATCGTTTGGAGGGGAAATGCCCGGTAAACCGCCCTTACAATTAGCCTGGAGTCCAGTACATGCATCCGCGCATCCTTGAGGTCACCCAGCGGCTGGTCGAACGTAGCCGTGCCACCCGCGAACGCTACCTGCAACTGATTCGCGGCGCGGCCAGTGACGGCCCCATGCGTGCCAGCCTGCAGTGCGCCAACTTCGCCCATGGCGTGGCCGGTTGCGGCAGCGACGACAAGCAGACCCTGCGCCTGATGAACGCGGCCAACGTGGCCATCGTCTCGGCCTACAACGACATGCTTTCGGCGCACCAGCCGTACCAGCACTTCCCCGAGCAGATCAAGCAGGCCCTGCGCGAGGTCGGCTCGGTCGGCCAGTTCGCCGGTGGCGTGCCGGCCATGTGCGATGGCGTGACTCAGGGCGAGCCGGGCATGGAGCTGGCCATCGCCAGCCGCGAAGTGATCGCCATGTCCACCGCCGTGGCCCTGTCGCACAACATGTTCGACGCCGCGCTGATGCTGGGCATCTGCGACAAGATCGTCCCCGGCCTGATGATGGGGGCGCTGCGCTTCGGCCACCTGCCGACCATCTTCGTTCCGGGCGGGCCGATGGTCTCTGGCATTTCCAACAAGCAGAAGGCCGACGTGCGCCAGCGCTATGCCGAAGGCAAGGCCAGCCGCGAAGAGCTGCTGGAGTCGGAGATGAAGTCCTACCACAGCCCTGGCACCTGTACCTTCTACGGCACTGCCAACACCAACCAGCTGGTGATGGAAGTGATGGGCCTGCACCTGCCGGGCGCCTCGTTCGTCAACCCGTACACACCGCTGCGCGACGCGCTCACCGCCGAGGCCGCGCAGCAGGTCACGCGCATGACCAAGGCCAGCGGCAGCTTCATGCCGCTGGGTGAAATCGTCGACGAGAAGGCGCTGGTCAACTCCATCGTCGCCCTGCACGCCACCGGCGGCTCGACCAACCATACCCTGCACATCCCGGCGATTGCCCAGGCCGCGGGTATCCAGCTGACCTGGCAGGACATGGCCGACCTGTCCGAGGTGGTACCGACCCTGTCCCACGTCTACCCCAACGGCAAGGCCGACATCAACCACTTCCAGGCCGCGGGCGGCATGGCCTTCCTGATCCGCGAGCTGCTCGATGCCGGGCTGCTGCACGAAGACGTCAACACCGTGGCCGGCCATGGCCTGCGCCGCTACACCCAGGAGCCGTTCCTCGACAACGGCAAGCTGGTGTGGCGCGAAGGGCCGCAGCACAGCCTGGACGAAAGCATCCTGCGCCCGGTGGTGCGGCCGTTCTCGGCCGAAGGCGGCCTGCGGGTGATGGAGGGCAACCTTGGCCGCGGCGTGATGAAGGTGTCCGCTGTCGCCCCTGAGCACCAGGTGGTCGAGGCTCCGGCACGGGTGTTCCACGACCAGCAGTCGCTGGCCGATGCGTTCAAGGCCGGCGAGCTGGAGCGTGACTTCGTCGCCGTGGTGCGCTTCCAGGGCCCTCGCTGCAACGGCATGCCCGAGCTGCACAAGCTCACACCGTTCCTCGGCGTGCTGCAGGACCGTGGCTTCAAGGTGGCGCTGGTGACCGACGGGCGCATGTCCGGTGCCTCGGGCAAGATCCCGGCGGCCATTCACGTTTGCCCCGAGGCTTATGACGGCGGCCCGCTGGCACGGGTGCGCGATGGTGATATGGTGCGGGTCGATGGTGTCGAAGGCACGCTGCGGGTAATGGTGTCGGCCGAAGAATTGGCCAGCCGCGACCTGCCGCCAGCGCCACAGGGCAACGACCTGGGCTGCGGGCGCGAGCTGTTCGGCTTCATGCGCATGGCGTTCAGCCCGGCAGAGCAGGGCGCCAGTGCGTTCACCTCGGCCCTGGAGAACCTCAAATGAAGGACCTGCTGGTTGGCGACATCGGCGGCACCAATGCCCGTTTTGCGTTGTGGCGTGACAACCAGCTGCACGAAGTGAAGGTCTTCGCCACCGAGGACTACACCAGCCCGGAACAGGCCATCGAGGCTTACCTTGAAGGCTTGGGCATTACCCGCGGCGGCGTGACTGCTGCCTGCCTGGCGGTGGCCGGGCCGGTCGATGGCGATGAGTTCCGCTTCACCAACAACCACTGGCGCCTCAGCCGCGTGGCCTTCTGCCAGACATTGCAGGTCGAGCGGCTGCTGCTGATCAACGATTTTACCGCCATGGCGCTGGGCATGACCCGCCTGCGCCCCGGCGAGTTCCGCGAAGTGTGCCCAGGCCAGGCGGACCTGTCGCGGCCGGCCCTGGTCATCGGCCCGGGTACCGGGCTGGGCGTGGGCGCGCTGTTGCGCCTGGGCGAACAGCACTGGCATGCCCTGCCGGGGGAGGGCGGGCATGTCGACCTGCCGGTGGGCAATGCCCGCGAAGCGGCGATTCACCAACAGATTCACGGGCAGATCGGCCATGTCAGCGCCGAAACCGTGCTCAGTGGCGGTGGCCTGCTGCGCCTGTACCAGGCAATCTGCGCGCTGGACGGCGACACACCCCGACACGAGACCCCGGCACAGATCACCGATGCCGCGCTCGGCGGCGAGCCGCGGGCGCTGGCGGTGATCGAGCAGTTCTGCCGGTTCCTCGGCCGAGTCGCTGGTAACAATGTTCTGACGCTGGGCGCGCGGGGTGGGGTCTATATTGTCGGCGGCGTGATCCCGCGCTTTGCCGAGCTGTTCGTGCGCAGCGGGTTTGCCGCGAGTTTTTCCGACAAGGGCTGCATGAGTGGCTATTTCGCTGGCGTACCGGTTTGGCTGGTGACGGCGGAGTTTTCCGGGTTGCTGGGTGCCGGGGTGGCATTGCAGCAGGCGCTGGATAACCGATAGGTAGCAGGGGGCCGCTGTGCGGCCCATCGCGACACAAGGCCGCTCCTACACGGGGCCGCGCCATTCTGTAGGAGCGGCCTTGTGTCGCGATGGGCTGCAAGGCAGCCCCCGAAGGCAACACCCGACAGCAGGCAAGAAGACCTGCAATCAACAAGAGGACGGACCACCTTGAGCACTGCCGGCAAATCGATCCTGATGGTCGACGACGACCAGGAAATCCGCGAACTGCTGCAAACCTACCTGAGCCGCTCCGGCTTCCAGGTGCATGCCGAGGCCGACGGCAAGGGCTTTCGCCGCGCGCTGGAATCCACCCCCTGCGACCTGGTCATCCTCGATGTCATGCTGCCCGACGAAGACGGCTTCAGCCTGTGCCGCTGGGTACGCCAGCACCCGCGCCAGGCACGGGTACCGATCATCATGCTCACCGCCAGCTCCGACGAAACCGACCGGGTCATCGGCTTGGAGCTGGGTGCCGACGACTACCTGGGCAAGCCGTTCAGCCCCCGCGAACTGCAAGCGCGGATCAAGGCCCTGTTGCGCCGCGCCGAGTTCGGCCAGGCGGCGCCGGGCAGTGCGGTGCTGGCCTTCGACGACTGGCGCCTGGACACGGTCAGCCACCGCCTGTTCCATCGTGACGGTGAGGAGGTGATTCTCTCCGGCGCCGACTTCGCCCTGCTCAAGCTGTTCCTCGACCACCCACAGCAGATCCTCGACCGCGACACCATCGGCAACGCCACCCGTGGCCGCGAGCCGATGCCGCTGGACCGCATCGTCGACATGGCGGTCAGCCGCCTGCGCCAGCGCCTGCGCGATACCGACAAACCACCTCGGCTGATCCGCACCGTACGCGGCAGCGGCTACCTGTTGGCTGCCCATGTCTGCAATGCGCCCTGAACGGCGCTGGCGGCTGCTGCCGCGCTCGCTACTGGGGCGCATGCTGCTGCTGACCCTGCTGGTAGTGCTGCTGGCCCAGGGGTTGTCGAGCATCATCTGGGTTGCCCAATTGCGCGCCAGCCAGTTGCAGGGCCTGCGTGCCAGCGCCAGCAGCCTGGCTCATTCGATGAGTGCCAGTGTCAGCTACTTCCGCTCGTTGCCGGTGGCCTACCGGCCGATGGTCCTGGACCAGCTGCGCAGCATGGGCGGTACGCGCTTTTTCGTGTCGCTCAACGCCAAGCCGCTGGACATGCCGCTACTGCCGGTTACCCCGCGTAAGCAGGCGGTGATCGATGTGTTCCAGCAAGTGCTGCATGAGCGCCTGGGTTCGCAGATGGAAATTTCCGTGGAGTTCGTCGGGCCGGACGACCTGCGTATCTTCAACAGCGGCCTGAAGCTCGACGAACTGCCACGCTCCTGGGCGCATTACTCGCTGACCCTGGAGCCACTCAACCCGCCGGTGCTGGTCACCCAGATCCGCCTGGGCGAGGGTGAGTGGCTGTACATCGCCTCGCTGCTGCCCGAGCCCTACACCAGCCTGGAAGCCGAGCGTCTGCCGCGTCAGCAGATCGGCTTCATCGTGCTGACCACGGCCTTGCTGCTGTTGTTCATCGGCTTGCTGGTGCACTGGCAAAGCTGGCCGCTCAAGCGCCTGGCCCGGGCTGCGCGGGAAATGTCGCTGGGCGCCGATGTGGCGCCGGTGGCCGAAGGTGGCGGCAGCGAGGTGGTCGAGGTAGGGCGTGCGTTCAACAGCATGCGCGAGCGCATCAGCCGCTACCTGACCGAGCGCAGCCAGCTGTTCAGTGCCATTTCCCACGACCTGCGCACGCCGATCACCCGCTTGCGCCTGCGCGTCGAGCTGCTGGAGGACGAGCGCCTGCAGGCCAAGTTCAGCCAGGACCTGGACGAGCTGGAGCTGCTGGTCAAAGGCGCGTTGCAGTGCGTGAAGGACACCGACATCCACGAGAATATCGAGCCGGTCGATCTCAATCAGGTGCTGGAAATCCTGGCCGAGCCTTACCTGGGCGATGGCCGCATCACGCTCGAAGGCCGGGCGCTGGCGCCGTACCCGGGCAAGCCGCTGGCGCTGCGGCGCTGCATCGGCAACCTGATCGACAACGCCATCAAGTACGGCGAACGGGCGCGGCTGCGCATCATCGACAGTGCCGAGGGGTTCGTGCTGCAGGTGGATGACCAGGGGCCGGGGGTGCCGCAGCAGCAGCTGGAGCAAGTGTTCGAGCCGCACTTCCGTCTGGCCGGGCAGCAGCAGGGGTACGGGCTGGGGTTGGGGATTGCCCGCAACATTGCCCATAGCCATGGCGGGGAGGTGAGCTTGCTGAACCTGCGTGAGGGCGGGTTGCGGGTGACCTTGTATCTGCCGCGGGGCATGGACTGAAGGGGTGTGTTGCCTGTACCGGCCCCTTCGCGGGTAAACCCGCTCCCACAGGTTTTTGCATTAGCCTCGGAGTCTGGTGGACCTATGAGGACTTTGTGGGAGCGGGTTTACCCGCGAAGAGGCCGGTACAAGCAACACAAATGTCACTGGCTGGTGACAAATCCACCTTCCTTGGTGACATTCCCTTCCAGGCCAGCTCACTAGAATTCGCAGACGACTGGCAAGGATCAAGCTGGCCCATGAGCACCTCCAACCTGGCTTCCACCCGCTGGCTCGACGCCCCGGCCCACAACGCCTGGCGCATGGCAGAAGGGCAACGCCTGCTGGCCTTCGCCACGGCTTCGAAACTGCCCGATGGCTTCGGCAGCCTCGACGCCGCAGGCCTGCTTGCCCCCGGTGCCCGCGCCGAAACCCTGATCACCGCCCGCATGACCCACTGTTTCGCCCTGGCCCACCTGCAAGGCGTGCCCGGCTACCTGGCCTATGCCGAACACGGTGTGGCCGCCCTGCGTGGCGCGCTGCAGGATGCCACCTACGGCGGCTGGTTCGCCCACCCCGGTGGCCATGACGACAGCGGCAAGGCGGCTTACCTGCATGCCTTTGTCGCCCTGGCCGCCAGCTCGGCGGTGATGGCAGGTGCTGGCGGTGCACCAGCCCTGCTGGCAGACGCGGTTCAGGTGCTCGAAGCGCATTTCTGGAGCGAAGAGGAGGGTGCCCTGCGGGAAGCCTTCTCCCGTGCCTGGCAGTTGCCCGAGCAGTACCGTGGCGCCAACAGCAACATGCATGCGGTCGAGGCCTTCCTGGCCCTGGCAGACGTCACTGGCGACAGCCTGTGGCTGCAACGCGCCTTGCGCATCGCCGAACGCATCATCCATACCCATGCCGCCGCCAACGGCTACCGGGTCATCGAGCATTTCGACGCCCTCTGGCAGCCACTGCCGCACTACAACCAGGCGCACCCGGCCGACCACTTCCGGCCTTATGGTTCCACGCCCGGGCATGCCCTGGAGTGGGCGCGGTTGCTGCTGCATCTGGAAGCCAGCCTGGAACGGGCCCGCCTGCATGCCCCGCAGTGGTTGCCAGACTGTGCCCGCGCGTTGTTCGATACAGCCTGCCAGCAAGCCTGGAACGTCGATGGCGCACCCGGTTTCGTCTACACCCTGGACTGGGACGATCGCCCGGTGGTGCGCGCACGCCTGCACTGGGTGCATGCCGAAGCCTGCGCCGCCGCCGCGGCCCTGTTGCAGCGCACGGGCGAGGCGCACTACGAGCAGTGGTACCGCCGTTGCTGGGACTTCATCGCCAACCATTTCATCGACCACGGCGCTGGCAGCTGGCACCACGAACTCGATGCGCACAACCAGCCGGCCGCGACCATCTGGCCAGGCAAGCCCGACCTCTACCATGCCTACCAGGCGCTGCTGCTGCCAGGCTTGCCACTGGCACCCAGCCTGGCCAGCAGCTTGGCCGGCAATGTAACCAAACGATGACATTCACGCATCGCTTCGTTACCTGGCGAGGCGAGCACGCTGTTTAGACTTCATGCAACGCAAGCGATCGACTTGCACGGCATAACAACAAGAAAGGTGCTTCGATGAATTCCACGCTCCGTCTCGCTGCCGCAATCTCACTGGCCTCCTTGTTCCCGCTGAGTGCCTTGGCTGCCGATGCCAAAGGCAGTGTCGAGGTGGTGCACTGGTGGACCTCCGGTGGTGAAAAAGCGGCGGTCGATGTGCTCAAGGCCCAGGTCGAAAAAGATGGCTTCACCTGGAAGGACGGCGCCGTCGCCGGTGGTGGTGGTGCCACCGCCATGACCGTGCTCAAGAGCCGCGCCGTGGCCGGCAACCCGCCGGGTGTCGCGCAGATCAAGGGCCCGGACATCCAGGACTGGGCAGCCACCGGCCTGCTCGATGCCGATGTGCTCAAGGATGTGGCCAAGGACGAAAAGTGGGACTCCCTGCTCGACAAGAAGGTCGCGGACACCGTGAAGTACGACGGTGACTATGTCGCCGTGCCGGTGAACATCCACCGCATCAACTGGCTGTGGATCAACCCCGACGTCTTCAAGAAGGCTGGCATCGACAAGGCGCCAGCCACCCTCGACGAATTCTACGCCGCCGCCGACAAGCTCAAGGCCGCCGGCTTCATCCCGCTCGCCCATGGCGGCCAGCCGTGGCAGGACAGCACCGTGTTCGAAAGCGTGGTGCTGGCGGTGATGGGGGCCGATGGCTACAAGAAGGCCATGGTCGACCTCGATAGTGCGGCCCTGACCGGCCCGCAGATGGTCAAGGCGCTGACCGAACTGAAGAAGGTCGCCACCTACATGGACCCGGACGGCAAAGGCCAGGACTGGAACCTGGAAGCGGCCAAGGTCATCAACGGCAAGGCCGGCATGCAGATCATGGGCGACTGGGCCAAGAGCGAATGGACCCTGGCGAAGAAAACCGCCGGCAAGGACTACCAGTGCGTGCCATTCCCCGGCACCGACAAGGCGTTCCTGTACAACATCGACTCGCTGGTGGTGTTCAAGCAGAACGACGCCGGTACGTCTGCCGGCCAGCAGGATATTGCCCGCAAGGTGCTGGGTGAGGACTTCCAGAAGGTCTTCAGCAGCAACAAGGGGTCGATTCCGGTGCGCAACGACATGCTGGCCGACATGGGCAAGTATGGCTTCGACGCCTGCGCGCAAACCTCCGCCAAGGACTTCCTGGCCGATGCCAAGAATGGCGGCCTGCAGCCGAGCATGGCGCACAACATGGCCACCACGCTGGCCGTGCAAGGCGCGTTCTTCGATGTGGTGACCAACTACATCAACGACCCCAAGGCCGACCCGGCCGATGCGGCGAAGAAGCTGGCGGCGGCGATCAAGGCTGCCCAGTAAAGCTGACGCGATTCCGTTGTAGGAGCGGCCTTGTGTCGCGATGGGCTGCGCAGCAGCCCCATAACCTGCGCACTCGATCTTTAAGGTAGGTAATCGACCTTGAGTCCTTTGGGGCTGCTGCGCAGCCCATCGCGACACAAGGCCGCTCCTACAGGGGAGTGCGGCGCCTTTGAGGTGAACCATGACCACAGCAACCGCCCAACTGCGGGCCTCACCCCTGGACGCGCTACAGCGCTGGCTGCCCAAGCTGGTGCTGGCGCCGAGCATGTTCATCGTCCTGGTGGGCTTCTACGGCTACATCCTCTGGACCTTCGTCCTGTCCTTCACCACCTCGACCTTCCTGCCGACCTACAAATGGGCCGGCCTGGCGCAGTATGCCCGGCTGTTCGACAACGACCGCTGGTGGGTGGCAAGCAAGAACCTGCTGCTGTTCGGCGGCCTGTTCATCGCCATCAGCCTGGTCATCGGCGTAGTGCTGGCGGTCTTGCTGGACCAGCGCATCCGTCGCGAAGGTTTCATCCGCACTATCTACCTGTACCCCATGGCGCTGTCGATGATCGTCACCGGCACCGCCTGGAAGTGGCTGCTCAACCCCGGCATGGGCCTGGACAAGCTGCTGCGTGACTGGGGCTGGGAGGGCTTTCGCCTGGACTGGCTGATCGATCCCGACCGGGTGGTGTACTGCCTGGTGATCGCCGCCGTGTGGCAGGCCTCGGGCTTCATCATGGCAATGTTCCTCGCCGGCCTGCGTGGCGTCGACCCGTCGATCATCCGTGCCGCGCAGATCGACGGCGCCAGCCTGCCGCGCATCTACTGGCGCGTGGTACTGCCCAGCCTGCGCCCGGTGTTCTTCAGCTCGCTGATGATCCTCGCGCACATTGCCATCAAGAGCTTCGACCTGGTGGCGGCGATGACTGCCGGCGGCCCAGGCTACTCGTCCGACCTGCCGGCGATGTTCATGTACTCGTTCACCTTCAGCCGCGGCCAGATGGGCATGGGCTCGGCCAGCGCCATCCTGATGCTCGGGGCGATCCTGGCGATCCTCGTGCCTTACCTGTACTCGGAGCTGCGGAGCAAACGCCATGCATAGCCCTCTCGACAAAGCGGTGCCGAGCCCGAGCCGCATCGCCATCCACGCGGTGCTGTTGCTGGCGGTGCTGCTGTACCTGGTGCCGCTGGTGGTGATGCTGCTGACCAGCTTCAAGACCCCGGACGACATCAGCACCGGCAACCTGCTGAGCTGGCCGGTGGCAATTACCGGCATCGGCTGGGTCAAGGCCTGGAGCACGGTCAGCGGTTACTTCTGGAACTCGATCATGATCACCGTGCCAGCGGTGCTGATCTCCACCGCCATCGGCGCGCTGAACGGCTATGTGCTGTCGATGTGGCGCTTCCGCGGTTCGCAGCTGTTCTTCGGCCTGCTGCTGTTCGGCTGCTTCCTGCCGTTCCAGACCGTACTGCTGCCGGCCTCGTTCACCCTCGGCAAGCTCGGCCTGGCCAGCACCACCACCGGCCTGGTGCTGGTGCACGTGGTCTACGGCCTGGCCTTCACCACCCTGTTCTTCCGCAACTTCTACGTGAGCATCCCCGATGCGCTGGTCAAGGCCGCGCGCCTGGACGGTGCCGGGTTCTTCACCATCTTCCGCCGCATCATCCTGCCGATGTCCACGCCGATCATCATGGTCTGCCTGATCTGGCAGTTCACCCAGATCTGGAACGACTTCCTGTTCGGCGTGGTGTTCTCCAGCGGCGATTCGCAACCGATTACCGTGGCCCTGAACAACCTGGTCAACACCAGCACCGGGGCCAAGGAATACAACGTCGACATGGCGGCGGCGATGATCGCCGGCCTGCCAACCCTGCTGGTCTACGTGGTGGCAGGCAAATATTTCGTCCGCGGGCTGACTGCTGGCGCGGTAAAGGGGTAAGTCATGGCAACGCTCGAACTTCGCAATGTGAACAAGACCTACGGCAGCGGCTTGCCGGACACCCTCAAGGACATCCAGCTGTCGATCAAGGATGGCGAATTCCTGATCCTGGTCGGCCCGTCGGGTTGTGGCAAGTCGACCTTGATGAACTGTATCGCCGGGCTGGAGCAGATCACCGGCGGCGCGATACTCATCGACCAGCAGGACGTCAGCGGCATGAGCCCCAAGGACCGCGACATCGCCATGGTGTTCCAGTCCTACGCGCTGTACCCGACCATGAGCGTGCGCGAGAACATCGAGTTCGGCCTGAAGATCCGCAAGCTGCCCCAGGCCGCCATCGACGAGGAAGTGGCGCGGGTGGCCAAGCTGTTGCAGATCGAGCACCTGCTGGCGCGCAAGCCGGCGCAGCTGTCCGGTGGCCAGCAGCAGCGCGTGGCCATGGGCCGGGCGCTGGCGCGGCGGCCGAAGATCTACCTGTTCGATGAACCGCTGTCCAACCTCGATGCCAAGCTGCGCGTCGAGATGCGTACCGAAATGAAACTGATGCACCAGCGCCTGAAGACCACCACCGTGTACGTCACCCATGACCAGATCGAGGCCATGACCCTGGGCGACAAGGTGGCGGTGATGAAGGACGGCATCATCCAGCAGTTCGGCACCCCGCAGCAGATCTACAACGATCCGGCCAACCAGTTCGTCGCCAGCTTCATCGGTTCGCCGCCGATGAACTTCATCCCGGTGCGCCTCACGCAACAGGACGGGCGCCTGCTGGCCGTGCTCGACAGCGGCCAGGCGCGTTGCGAACTGCCTCTGGGGGTGGCTGCAGACGAGCTGGAGGGCCGCGAGATCATCCTGGGCATCCGCCCCGAGCAGATAGCCCTGGGTGCAGCCGAGGGCAATGGCCTGCCCGGCATTCGCGCCGAGGTGCAGGTGACCGAGCCCACCGGGCCAGACCTGCTGGTGTTCGTCACCCTCAACCAGACCAAGGTCTGCTGCCGCCTGGCGCCGGATGTGCCGTGCCGGGTCGGCGACAGCCTGAACCTGCAATTCGACCCGGCCCGGGTGCTGCTGTTCGACGCCGCCAGCGGCGAGCGCCTGCACCTGGCCACTACTGCCGCAACCATGAAAGACAATGTGGCGCACTTCAAAGGCCGATAACTCGTCTACACCGTCAATAAGAACAAAGAGGACGCAAAGGGATGGAACAGCGCAAACGCATCAGGACATTAGGTTCGCTCGCCTTGCTCGCACCGCTGGCGATGGCCGCTGGCAGCGGCGCGCAGGCTGCCGAGGCTTTTTCCAGCGAATCGAAGTGGATGACCGGCGACTGGGGCGGCACCCGCACCGAGCTGCTGGAAAAGGGCTATGACTTCACCCTCGATTATGTCGGTGAGGTTGCCGGTAACCTGCACGGTGGTTACAACGACGACAAGACCGCGCGCTATAGCGACCAGTTCGCCCTGGGCGCGCACCTGGACCTGCAAAAAATCTTTGGCTGGCATGACGCCGAGTTCAAACTGGCGATCACCGAGCGCAGCGGCCGCAACCTGTCCAACGACCGCATCAGCGATCCGCGCGCCGGGCAGTTCAGCTCGGTGCAGGAAGTGTGGGGCCGCGGCCAGACCTGGCGCCTGACCCAGATGTGGGTCAAGCAGAAGTACTTCGACGGCGCACTGGACGTCAAATTTGGCCGCTTTGGCGAGGGCGAGGACTTCAACAGCTTCCCCTGCGATTTCCAGAACCTGGCCTTCTGCGGCTCACAGGTGGGCAACTGGGTCGGCGGCATCTGGTACAACTGGCCGGTCAGCCAGTGGGCGCTGCGGGTGAAATACAACATCACCCCGGAATTCTTCGTCCAGGTCGGCGCCTTCGAGCAAAACCCTTCCAACCTGGAAACCGGCAACGGCTTCAAGCTCAGTGGCAGCGGCACCAAGGGCGCGATCCTGCCGGTGGAAGCAGTGTGGTCACCCAAGGTCAACGGCCTGCCGGGCGAGTACCGCCTGGGTTACTACTACAGCACGGCCAAGGCCGACGATGTGTTCGATGACGTCAACGGCAACCCGCAGGCGCTGACGGGCGAAGCCTTCAAGTCGCACTCCAGCAAGCATGGCTGGTGGGTGGTGGCGCAGCAGCAGGTCACTGCACATGGCGGCGACGTCAACCGCGGCCTGAGTCTGTTCGCCAACTTCACCGTGCACGACCAGGCCACCAACGTGGTCGACAACTACCAGCAGCTGGGGTTGGTCTACAAAGGCGCATTCGACGCCCGGCCCAAGGACGATATCGGCTTCGGCGTGGCGCGCATTCATGTGAATGACGACGTGAAGAAGCGCGCCGAACTGCTCAACGCCCAGAGCGGCATCAGCGATTACGACAACCCAGGCTTCGTGCCGCTGCAGCGTACCGAGTACAACGCCGAGCTCTACTACGGCTTCCACGTCACCAACTGGCTGACCGTGCGGCCCAACCTGCAGTACATCAAGAGCCCCGGCGGGGTGGATGAGGTGGACAACGCGCTGGTCGCGGGTTTGAAGATTCAGTCGTCATTCTGAGAGCAATTGTTGTAAATTTACGCCAATCCACTTCGGTACCCGGCAGCCACTGGCCTTCAGTGGTTGTCGGGGATAGGCCGAGACAGCGCTATCTCAAACAACAAGAGCTCTGAACCATGCCCGAACATCCGCTCCATCGCTTCTTTACCTCGCAGCGGCCCCGGCCGACATTCGAGTGGGAGCGTTACCAGCAGCGCGATGTGCTGATCATCGACCATCCCCGTTGCCAGGCGGTGTTCAGCCGCCAGGGTGCGCAACTGTTGCATTTTCAACCAGCGGGTGAACGGCCCTGGCTGTGGTGCGCCGAGCAGTGGCCGCAGGTGGGGGCGATCCGCGGTGGTGTGCCGGTGTGCTGGCCATGGTATGGCCGCCACCCCAGCGAGGACTTGTGGCCGGCCCATGGCTGGGCGCGCCTGCTCGACTGGAAGCTGGTGGACAGCCGCGAGGACGAGGAGGGGGTAACCCTGAAATGGCGGCTGGACCTGTGCGACTGGCAGGTCGACCTGCATGCCCGGCTGGGTAGCCGCATGGAGCTCAGCCTGAGCACCGAGCACCAGGACAGCGAACCCTGCCAGCTGAGCCATGCCCTGCTGGCCTACTGGCGCATCAGTGACGTGTCCGAGATAGCGCTGTCCGGGCTGGAGGATATCGAAGGCTACGACCGCCTGAACCGCCAGGCCTGCCGTGAAGATGGCGCGCTGAAGCTCAAGGGCGGCTGCCAGAAGGTCTACCCCGGCACGCCGCGGGTGCAACTGCAGGACCCGGCCTGGCAGCGCGAGCTGTGCATCGATACCGGTGACAGCGACGATACGGTGGTCTGGCACCCGGGCAACCGCCCGCTGATGGGCGTGACCGGGCGTGAGTGCCAGCGCTTCGTCTGTGTCGAGGCCGCCAGCGGCAGTGGCGAGGGCCTGAGCCTGGCGCCGGGGCAGCGTGCCCACCTGCGCCTGCAGGCACACCGGCTCAGTTGAGCTCGTCGTCCTCGATCGGGTAGCGGCTGGCGTTGAGGCTTTCCTTGATCTTGCGCAGGTGCGGCTGGAAGTCCACGCCGCGACGCAGGGTCATGCCGGTGGCCAGCACATCGAGCACGGTCAGCTGGATGATCCGCGAGGTCATCGGCATGTAGATGTCGGTGTCCTCCGGCAGCGGAATGTGCAGGCTCAGGCTGCAGGCATTGGCCAGTGGCGAACCGGCAGCGGTCAGGCCCAGCACCGAGGCGCCGTTTTCCCGGGCCAGGCGGGCCACCTCGACCAGTTCGCGGGTGCGCCCGGTGTAGGAGATGATCACGAACAGGTCGCCGGTGTGCGCCACCGAGGCCAGCATGCGCTGCATCAGCACGTCGGCGTGGGCCGATACTGCCAGGTTGAAGCGGAAGAACTTGTGCTGGGCGTCCAGCGCCACCGGGGCCGAGGCGCCCAGGCCGAAGAAGTGGATCTGCCGGGCCTGGATCATCATGTCCACGGCACGGCTGACCTGCTGCGGGTCGAGCTGCTGGCAGGCGCTGTCGAGCGAGGCGATGGCACTGGCGAAGATCTTCTGGGTGTAGGCGGCCGGGTCATCGTCAGCCTCCACCGCGCGGCTGACGTAGGCGGCGCCGCTGGCCAGGCTCTGCGCCAGCTGCAGCTTGAGCTCGGGGTAGCCGCTGACGCCGAACGAGCGGCAGAAGCGGTTGACGGTAGGTTCGCTGACCTTGGCCGCCTGGGCCAGCGCAGCAATGCTGAAACGGGTGGCTTGTTGCGGGTTGAGCAGGATGACTTCGGCGACTTTGCGTTCGGCCTTGTTCAGCTCGTCGAGGCGGCCCTGGATCTGTTCCAGGAGGTTTCGCACGCGGTCCATGGGTGTGTCCTTGGGTCGGGAAGACAGCCGGCTGTGGGAGCAGCAGGCTTTTTGCACGGTCGTCTATCGTACTGTCGGCGCGGTTGACGTACCACTTGTCTGTAACACTTGTGTGTAATGTTGTGGTTTTTACTACATTATCCCTTGAAAACCGTATGTGAAAGCGGTATTCCTAGACCAACTTTAGGAAAGAACCAACATCATGGCTGCGATCAGTGTCGAACCTTGCACCTTTGCCCTGTTTGGCGCCCTCGGCGACCTGGCATTGCGCAAGCTGTTTCCTGCGCTCTACCAGCTCGACCGGGCCAACCTGTTGCACCCGGAAACCCGCCTGCTGGCGCTGGCCCGCGAGGCCGGTAGCGCGCAGGGCCACCTGGACAGCATCGAAGCGCACCTGCGCCGGCATGTGCCCGAGGCCGATATCGAGTCCGCCGCGCTGGGCCGTTTCCTCGCCAGGCTGAGCTACCAGCACCTGGACTTCCTCCAGCCCGAGGGCTACCAGGCCCTGGCCGAGCAGTTGCCGGGCGAGCTGCCGCTGATCGCCTACTTCGCCACCGCTGCGGCGGTGTACGGGGCCATCTGCGAAAACCTCGACAAGGCCGGGCTGGCCGAACGCACCCGGGTGGTGCTGGAGAAGCCCATTGGCCACGACCTGGAGTCGTCGCGCCGGGTCAACGATGCCGTGGCGCGGTTCTTCCCAGAGAGCCGGGTCTACCGCATCGACCACTACCTGGGCAAGGAAACGGTGCAGAACCTGATCGCCCTGCGTTTCGCCAACAGCCTGTTCGAAACCCAGTGGAACCAGAATTCCATCTCCCATGTGGAGATCACAGTCGCCGAGAAGGTCGGTATCGAAGGCCGCTGGGGCTACTTCGACAAGGCCGGCCAGCTGCGCGACATGATCCAGAACCACCTGCTGCAGCTGCTGTGCCTGATCGCCATGGACCCGCCCAGCGAACTGTCGGCCGATGCCATCCGTGACGAGAAGGTCAAGGTACTCAAGGCCCTGGCACCGATCACCGGCGAAGGGCTGAGCACCCGTGTGGTGCGCGGCCAGTACATCGCCGGCTACAGCGATGGCAAGCCGGTGCCTGGTTACCTGGAAGAAGACAACGCCAACGCCCAGAGCGACACCGAAACCTTCGTCGCCCTGCGTGCCGACATCCGCAACTGGCGCTGGTCGGGGGTGCCGTTCTACCTGCGTACCGGCAAGCGCATGCCGCAGAAGCTGTCGCAGATCGTCATCCATTTCAAGGAAACGCCGCACTACATCTTCGCCCCGGAACAGCGTTTGCAGATCGGTAACAAGCTGATCATCCGCCTGCAACCGGACGAAGGCATCTCTTTACGGGTGATGACCAAGGAGCAGGGCCTGGACAAAGGCATGCAACTGCGCAGCGGCCCGTTGCAGCTGAATTTTTCCGATACCTGGCGCAGTGCACGGATTCCGGATGCCTACGAGCGCCTGTTGCTCGAAGTGATGCGCGGTAACCAGAACCTGTTCGTGCGCAAGGACGAAATCGAGTATGCCTGGAAGTGGTGCGACCAGCTGATCGCCGGCTGGCGTAACGCGGGCGATGCGCCCAAGCCATACGCGGCAGGCTCCTGGGGGCCGATGAGCTCGATTGCACTGATCACACGCGATGGGAGGGCGTGGTATGGGGATATCTGAACTGAAACTGCCAGCGGCTGTGAAGGTACACGAGCTGGCGGATGCCAAAGCTCTGGCCGCAGCCCAGGCCCATGACGTGGTCGAGCGCCTGCGCGCAGCCATTGCCGCCAAGGGCCAGGCCTGCGTGGTGCTGTCCGGTGGCCGCAGCCCGGTGCCGTTCCTCGAGCAGCTGGCCAGCGAAAACCTCGACTGGGCCAAGGTCACCGTCAGCCTGGCCGATGAGCGCTGGGTGCCGGTGGAGCACGCCGACAGCAACGCCGGCCTGCTGGCCCGCCACCTGTTCAAGGGCGCGGCGGCCAAGGCCCGCTTCGTTGGCCTTTACCAGCAGGCGGAGAACCTTGATGCCGCCGCGGGCAAGGCCGATCAGGCCCTGGCCGAGCTGCCGCCGATCGACGTACTGGTGCTGGGCATGGGGGATGATGGCCATACCGCTTCGCTGTTCCCCGCCAGCCCCAACCTGGAGGCAGGCCTCGACCTGGCCAACCCACGCCGCTGCCTGCCCTTGCTGGCACCGAGCGTGCCGCGCCAGCGCCTGTCGATGACCCGCTCGCTGCTGGCCAGTTCCGCCTTTACCGCGCTGTCCGTACAAGGGCAGGGCAAGCTCGCTACCCTGCGCGCCGCGCTGGCTGGCACCGACCTTACCGAAATGCCGATTCGCGCTTTTCTTCACGACCCCCTGGACATCTACTGGTGCCCATGAGCCAAGGATCCACAGTCATGACCACCCTCGAACGCCCACAGCCCAAGCTCTCGATGGCCGACAAAGCCGCACGGATCGACGCCATTTGCGAAAAGGCGCGCATCCTGCCGGTGATCACCATCGCCCGTGAGGAAGACATCCTGCCGCTGGCTGACGCCCTGGCCGCCGGCGGTATCCGTACCCTGGAAGTGACCTTGCGCTCGCAATATGGCCTGAAGGCCATCCAGGTGTTGCGCGAGCAGCGCCCGGAGCTTTGTGTCGGCGCCGGCACCGTGCTCGATCGCGGCATGTTCGCCGCCGTTGAGGCTGCGGGTGCACAATTCGTCGTTACCCCAGGCATTACCCAGGACATTCTCGAAGCTGGTGTGGACAGCGAGATCCCGCTGCTGCCAGGCATCAGCACACCGTCAGAAATCATGATGGGCTACGCCCTGGGCTACCGCCGCTTCAAGCTGTTCCCGGCCGAGATCAGCGGCGGCGTGGCGGCGATCAAGGCCTTTGGTGGCCCGTTCGGCGATATTCGTTTCTGCCCTACGGGCGGGGTGAACCCGGCCAACGTGCGCAATTACATGGCGCTGCCCAATGTGATGTGCGTGGGTGGTACCTGGATGCTCGACAGCAGCTGGATCAAGAACGGCGACTGGGCGCGGATCGAAGCGTGCAGCGCGGAGGCGATGGCGCTGCTGGACGCCAACTGAATTTGTTGTGTGCTTTACGGCTTGTGGGGCGCTTGGTCGGCGCCCCTTTTTTTGCCTGCAGTTTTTGCATTGCCTGTGCGGGCCCTTTCGCGGGCTCGCCCGCTCCCACAGGATTGCGCCGCTCTCGGGAGCTGTGCAGTACCTGTGGGAGCGGGCAAGCCCGCGAAGAGGGCGGCACAGGCCAACAAAAAAGCCCGCATCAAACGATGCGGGCTTTCTCATTCATTGCGGTAAGGTTCAGGCCGCCTTGGCTTCCTGCAGGCTCAGCGAGCGGTTCAGCGCGCTGAACAGTGCCTTGAAGCTGGCCGTGGTGATGTTTTCATCGATACCCACACCATGCACCGGGCGGCCACCGGCCACGCGCAGTTCGATATAGGCCGCGGCCTTGGCATTGGTACCGGCGCCAATGGCATGCTCGTTGTAGTCCATGATCTCCACGGCAATCGGCAGGCCGGCCACCAGTGCTTCCAGTGCGCCGTTGCCCTTGCCGCGCCAGTGCAGGGTGGTTTCGCCTTCACCGGCGACTTCCACTTCCACGGCGCTGTGGCCGTTCTCTTCCTGCAGGCGGTGGCTGACCAGCGCGTACGGGGCGTTGGCCTGGAGGTATTCCTTGTGCAGCAGGCTGTAGATCTGCTGGGCGGTCATTTCCAGGCCCAGGCGGTCGGTTTCACCCTGTACTACCTGGCTGAACTCGATCTGCATGCGGCGCGGCAGGCTGATGCCGTATTCCTGCTCGAGCAGGTAGGTGATGCCGCCTTTGCCCGACTGGCTGTTGACGCGGATTACCGCCTCGTAGCTGCGGCCGATGTCGGCCGGGTCGATCGGCAAGTAAGGCACTTCCCACAGCTCGCCTTCCTGCTGCTTGGCGAAGCCCTTGCGGATGGCATCCTGGTGCGAGCCGGAGAACGCGGTGTGGACCAGGTCGCCCACGTACGGGTGGCGTGGGTGCACCGGCAGCTGGTTGCACTCTTCGACCACCTTGCGCACGCCGTCGATGTCGGAGAAGTCCAGCAGCGGGTCGATGCCCTGGGTGTAGAGGTTCAACGCCAGGGTCACCAGGTCGACGTTACCGGTACGCTCGCCGTTGCCGAACAGGCAGCCTTCGGCGCGATCGGCACCGGCCATCAGGCCCAGTTCGGTGGCGGCAATGCCGGTGCCACGGTCGTTGTGGCAGTGCAGGCTGATGATCACGCTGTCGCGACGGCTGACATTACGGCAGAACCATTCGATCTGGTCGGCGTAGATGTTCGGGGTGGACACTTCCACGGTGGCCGGCAGGTTGAGGATGATCTTGTGCTCGGGGGTCGGGTTCCACACCTCGATGACCGCGTCGCAGACTTCCTTGGCGAACTCCAGCTCGGTGGCGCTGAAGGTTTCCGGCGAGTACTGGAAGGTCCACTGGGTTTCCGGCTGCTGGGCGGCGTACTTGACGAACAGCTTGGCCGCGTTCACCGCGATGTCCTTCACGCCTTGCTTGTCCTGGTTGAAGACGATGCGGCGGAACGACGGGCTGGTGGCGTTGTACAGGTGGACGATGGCCTTCTTCGCCCCGCGCAGCGACTCGAAGGTGCGGGCGATGAGGTCTTCACGGGCCTGGGTGAGCACCTGGATGGTGGTGTCGTCCGGGATGTGGCCGTCTTCGATCAGCATGCGCACGAAGTCGAAATCGGTCTGCGAAGCGGACGGGAACGAGGCTTCGATTTCCTTCACGCCAACCTGCACCAGGGTCTTCCAGAAGCGCAGTTTCTTCTCCGAATCCATTGGCTCGATCAGCGACTGGTTGCCATCACGCAGGTCGGAGCTGCACCAGATTGGCGCGGCGGTGATGGTCTTCGACGGCCAGGTACGGTCAGGCAGGTCGATGGTCGGGAAAGCGCGGTATTTCTTCGAAGGGTCTTTGAGCATGGTCATGGAAGCAATCCTTTTGTGTGCGGCCGAGATCGGGCCTGCCGAGCGATAACGAGATGAAAAGGCGAGGCGACGCGATTCAGCCTGGTAGTCGGGCGCTGACCAGGCAGAGGCTGCGATGTTGTCGGAGCAGGATGAGGGTGCTGAAGGTTTTCATGCCTTCAACCCTAACCAGTGGGGTGGGGGATGGCAAGCGTTCAGGAAAAATTGAGAGGAATGCTTAAAAAAAGCTGAAAGGCGAGATTTTATCGCTGTAATTTTCTGAGTGCTTCTCGATTTTTGCGCAGTATTTTTCGATGGCGCAACACCTTGGAAGCGAGTTGACCTGCTCTGGCCTAATCGCCGGCAAGCCAGCTCCCACAGGATTACCACAGGCCTCGAATCCTGCGCGGGACCTGTAGGAGCTGGCTTGCCGGCGATGCGGACGCCGCGATCTCAGGGCTGGAACGCGCCAATGAAAATCGCCGGATCCACCCGCGCATCGTTCAGGCTGACGTTCCAGTGCATGTGCGGCCCGGTAGCCCGCCCGGTCGAGCCCACACGCCCCACCACCTCGCCCCGGCGCAGCTGCTGCCCCACCTGCACATCGATCTTCGACATATGGCAAAACATGCTGATAAAGCCCTGCCCGTGGTCGACGAACACCGTACGGCCATTGAAGAAGTAATCGCCCACCAGAATCACCTTGCCATTGGCCGGGGTCTTGATCGGCGTGCCGGCCGGCACCGCGAAGTCCAGCCCGGCATGCGGGTTGCGTTCTTCGCCGTTGAAGAAGCGGCGCACGCCGAACTTGCTCGACAGCGGGCCACTGACCGGCTTGTCGAGGATCAGGTTGCTCGGCAGGGTCGGGCTGAAGCTGCGATAGGCCTTGATCTGCTCGGCCAGCTCACGGTCGATGCGCTTGAGGTCGGCCGGGTTCGGGTTGACCTGACGTGTGTTCTTCAGGGTGATGCGCTGCTCGGGGTATTTCTTGCTACCGACCGTGAAGGGCAGGGTACGGCCGCCCTGGCTCAGCACTGCGGTGCCGGGCTTCTGGGTCAGCGGGATGCCAACGATGGCCAGCCAGTTGTCCTGCTCTTTCACCACCAGCACCGGCTTGCCGTCGAAGCGGGCGCTGGGCGCGCTGGCGGCGGGGCCGAGGTCGACCACCGCCACGCCGCCGGGTACCGGTTTGTTCAGCGTGCGGGTGATGTAGCTGGCCTGGGCGCCGCCGGCCAGCAGCAGGAGGGAAAGGGCAAGCAGGGGCGCGAGCAGGCGGGGCATGTGTCAGTCCAGAAGTGAGAGGGTGACCGGGGTCAGGTGGTTGTCTTCGACCCGCACCAACAGCTCGCCTTCGTTCAGGCGGGCAGTCAGGCGTTGGCCATTGCGGGTCTGTTCGGCGCTGCGGATGGCCTGGCCCTGTTCGTCCAGCAGGATGCTGTAGCCGCGAGCGAGGGTGGCCAGCGGGCTGACCACCTGCAGCGTCTGCAACTGGGCCTGGAAGCGCTGGCGGCGGTCCTTGAGCACCTCGCGCATGGCCCGTGGCAGGCGCTCGGCCAGGCTGTCCAGGCGTTGGCCCAGCAGTTTCAGGGTGCGCCCCGGGTGCTGCGCGGAGAGGCGGGTGTCCAGGCGTGCCAGGCGCTCGTGGCGCTGGTTGAGGTTGAGCATGAACGCGCGGCGCAGGCGCATGTCCAGGTCGTCCAGGCGTTGGGCCTGCTGGCGCAGGCGCTCGCCCGGGTGGCGCAGGCGCCGGGTCAGCGACTCCAGGCGCAGGCGGTCGTGGGTCAAGCGGTTCTGCATGCGCAACAGCAGGCGCCGTTGCAGGCCATCCAGGCGTTGCTGCAGGCCACTGTTGTCGGGGGCCAGCAGCTCGGCAGCGGCAGAGGGTGTGGGCGCGCGCACGTCGGCGACAAAGTCGCTGATCGAGACATCGGTCTCATGGCCCACGGCGCTGACAATCGGCGTGACACAAGCGGCCACGGCCCGCGCCACGGCTTCTTCGTTGAAGCACCACAGGTCTTCCAGCGAGCCGCCGCCCCGGGCCAGGATCAGCGCATCGAACCCGAGGCTGTCGGCCAGGCGGATGGCGCGCACGATCTGTGCAATGGCTTCGCGGCCCTGCACTGCGGTGGGGATCAGGTTCAGCTCCACCTGCGGGGCGCGGCGACCGAACACACTGATGATGTCGCGGATCACTGCACCGGTGGGCGAGGTAATGATGCCGATGCGCTGCGGGTGGGCTGGCAGCGGCTGCTTGCGTTCGGCGCTGAACAGCCCCTCGGCACCGAGCTTTTCCTTCAGTGCTTCGAAGGCCAGGCGCAAGGCGCCATCACCGGCCGGCTCGACGGTGTCGAGAATCAGCTGATAGTCGCCACGCCCTTCGAACAGCGAAACCTTGCCGCGTACCCGCACCGCCAGGCCGTCGCGCAGGGCCTGGCGCACCCGCGTGGCGTTCTGCCGGAACAGCGCGCAACGCACCTGTGCGCCGCTGTCCTTGAGGGTGAAGTACATGTGGCCGGACGCCGGGCGGGCGAGGTTGGAAATCTCGCCTTCCACCCACACGCTGCGGAACACGTCTTCCAGCAGCACGCGGGCGCGGCCGTTGAGTTGGCTGACGGTGAGGACCTCGCGGTCCAGGCCGAGTCGTTCGAAAGGGTCTCTGATCATGGCGGGCATCATAAAGGACATCGGCCCCGGTTGTCTGTCCCGGCCCTATCGCCGGCAAGCCGGCTCCCACAGGTATCGCGCTGGCTTGGGCTCCATGCTGTCCCTGTGGGAGCCGGCTTGCCGGCGATGGGGCCCTTCAGGCCTGCATCGCCGTCACGAACTGGCGCACCATCGAGCCTGCGTCACGCCTGCAAGCCATCGCCACAGTACTCTCACACCCTCCTTCCAGCGCCACGAAGCTGACTGAGGCTGGCGCAATCTCACGCATGCATTCCGGCAACAACGCCACCCCAAACCCCGCCTGAATCAGCTGCAACTGGGTGGTCTTGCGCGACAGCACCTGCGCCGCGCGCGGGAAAAAGCCTGCCTCCATGCACATCGAGGCCGACAGGTAGCTCAGCCCGCCACGGTCCCGGTGCGGAATGGAAATGAAGCGCTCTTCCCGCAGTTGTTCCAGTTTCACCTGTGGCGCGCTGGCCAAGGGATGCGCGGCGGCGACCGCCAGCAGCAGGGGTTCGCTGAACAGTTCATGCAGCACCACCCCTTCATGCTGGCGCAGCACCGGCAAGCGCAGCAGGCCGATATCCAACCGCCCGGCAGCGATATCCTCCAGTTGCGCCTCCGACGACTGCTGGGCAATTTCCAGCGAAACCCCTGGGTTGTCGCGCAAGTAGCCGCCCAGGCGAGCCAGCAACGGGCCGGTCAGCGGTACGGTACTGGAGTGGTTCAGGCGCAGGCTGCCCTGCAACCCTTCGCCAATATCGCGGGTAACCCTCTCGGCCTGCGCCAGGTCGGCCAGCAAGCGCCGCGCCCGTTCCAGGAAGGCCTGGCCAGCCAGTGTCAGGCGCGGCAGGCGCGCGGTGCGTTCGAACAGCGGCGTGCCCAGATGCTGCTCCAGTTCCTTGATCTGCCGGCTCAGCGCCGACTGGGCGATGTACAGCCGCTCGGCGGCAGCGCTGAAGCTGCCGCATTCGGCGATTTCCACGAAGTAACGCAATTGGCGGATCGACGTCATGTCATGCCTTTTCGAGATGGGTGTGGCGACAAAGGCATATTAGTCGGCATGGCTCATGGCTGGCTAACCTTTGCCTGTCTTCCCAGGAACTGCTGCCATGCTCGCCCAACTGTCGTTTTCCGGCCTTGACTGGCTGCCCATCCTGCTTGGTGTCGGCGCTGCCTACATCGTCTTCGGCATCGCCGGTTTCGGCACCGCGCTGGTGGCCGGCCCAGTGCTGATCCACTTCATGCCGCTGTCGCGGATCATCCCGCTGCTGGTGCTGCTGGACTTCGTCGCCGCCTTCGGCAACCTGTTGCCCTCGCGCCGCGATGTCGTGCGCGGCGAACTGCTGCGGCTGCTGCCGTTCATGGCCATTGGCTGCACGCTGGGCGTGGTATTCCTGCTACAGCTGAAGTCCGACCTGTTGCTGCTGCTGATGGGCCTGTTCGTCACGGCCTATGCCTTGTACGGGCTGGCGGTGAAGGTGCGGCCGGCAAGTTTGTCGGGTTTCTGGGCAATGCCGATGGGCACGGCAGGCGGGCTGTTCGGTGCCTTGTTCGGCAGCGGCGGCTTCCTTTATGCGCTGTACCTGAGCGCGCGACTGGAGGTAAAGGAGCAGGTGCGCGCTACCCAGAGCGCGCTGATCAGTTGCAGTACGGTGGTGCGGCTGACACTGTTCCTGATCGCAGGTGTCTATGCCGACCAGAACCTGCTGCTGCTCGCCGCCTGCCTGTTGCCGGTCATGCTCGTCGGCCTCTGGGTAGGGCGCAGGCTCACCCACCGGCTGTCCCGCGAAGCTTTCGTGCGCCTGGTCACCTGGCTGGTGCTGGCCAGCGGCCTGGCGCTGATCGGTCGCTACCTGAGCGCCTGAGCAGGCGGTAGAATTGCGCCAATACCGCAGTTTTTCAGGCTTGTCCCGTTCATGAACACCCAGAGCATCATCGTTCCCAAGCTGTCTACCGTCCCGGTGCATGAAGCCCGGGCCCGCGCCATCCTGCGCTGGCTGGTGCGCGAGAAAGTCGTCGAGGAACAGCTGACCACCTGTGGCCGCACCGGCAATCGCATGGGCCATGCCCTGGCCGAAGGTGCCCGCAAAGTCGCCCTGCACCCGCAGAAACTGCCCTTCGGCGAGCAGGTCAACGGCCTGGAGGTGATGCTCAAGCGCTGCATCTATACCCCTACCGAAGGTTTCCTCGAAGAGGCCGGTTGCCCCGAGTGCCGGGGCGAGGTGGGTGAGCCGCTGTTCGAAAGCCTGGAAGAATGGATGCCGGCGGTGAGCGACAACTTCACCTGCCCGTTGTGCGGCTTCGAAGATGACATCAATGGCTTCATTTACCTGCAGCCATGTGCCTTTTCCAACCTGGGGTTCATCTTCAACAACTGGGGCGAGGCCGGGTTCACCCAGGCCTTTCTCGACAGCTTCGCCGACTGGCTCGACCAGCCGGTGACCGTGGTACAGGTAAAACTGCCACAAGGCTGACCGAAGGCCCTTATTTTGCATTGAGCGGCGCGCCGTGCATGAGTATAATGGCGCGCTTCCATTTTTCCCGCCCGGGAGCCCCCGCGATGCTGCGTATCAGCCAAGAAGCCCTGACCTTCGACGATATCCTCCTTGTACCTGGCTATTCCGAGGTACTGCCCAATGAAGTCAGTCTCAAGACCCGTTTGACCCGCGGCATCGAGCTGAACATTCCGCTGGTTTCCGCCGCCATGGATACCGTGACCGAAGCGCGCCTGGCCATTGCCATGGCCCAGGAAGGCGGCATCGGCATCATCCACAAGAACATGACCATCGAACAGCAGGCCAGCGAAGTCCGCAAGGTCAAGAAGTTCGAGGCTGGCGTGGTCAAGGACCCGATCACCATCGACGCCGACGCCACCGTGCGCGACCTGTTCGACCTGACCCGCCTGAACAACATCTCCGGCGTTCCGGTGCTGGCGAACGGCGACCTGGTCGGCATCGTCACCTCCCGTGACGTGCGCTTCGAAAGCCGCCTGGACGCCAAGGTCCGCGACGTGATGACCCCGAAAGAGCGTCTGGTCACCGTCCGCGAAGGCGCCGACAAGAACGAAGTCCGTGAGCTGCTGCACAAGCACCGCCTGGAAAAAGTCCTGATCGTTGACGACAAGTTCAACCTCAAGGGCATGATGACCGTCAAGGACATCGAAAAGGCCAAGGCCTACCCGCTGGCCAGCAAGGACGACCAGGGTCGCCTGCGCGTCGGCGCCGCGGTCGGCACCGGCAAGGACACCGGCGAGCGCGTTGCCGCCCTGGTGGCTGCTGGCGTTGACGTGGTGGTGGTCGACACCGCCCACGGTCACTCCAAAGGTGTGATCGACCGCGTTCGCTGGGTCAAGGAAACCTACCCGCAAGTGCAGGTGATCGGCGGCAACATCGCCACCGGCGCTGCCGCCAAGGCTCTGGCCGAAGCTGGCGCTGACGCGGTCAAGGTCGGTATCGGCCCGGGCTCGATCTGCACCACCCGTATCGTTGCCGGTGTCGGCGTGCCGCAAATCAGCGCCATCGCCAACGTTGCCGCTGCACTGGAAGGCACTGGCGTGCCGCTGATCGCCGACGGCGGCATCCGCTTCTCGGGTGACCTGTCCAAGGCCATCGTCGCCGGCGCTTCCTGCGTGATGATGGGTTCGATGTTCGCCGGTACCGAAGAGGCTCCGGGTGAAGTCGAACTGTTCCAGGGCCGTTCCTACAAGGCCTACCGCGGCATGGGCTCGCTGGGTGCCATGGCACAGGCGCAAGGCTCGTCCGACCGCTACTTCCAGGACTCCTCGGCCGGCGCCGAGAAGCTGGTACCGGAAGGCATCGAAGGCCGTGTTCCCTACAAGGGCGCCCTGGCCGCGATCATCCACCAGCTGATGGGCGGCCTGCGTTCGTCCATGGGCTACACCGGCAGCGCAACCATCGAAGAGATGCGCACCAAGCCGGAATTCGTGCGCATCACCGGTGCCGGCATGGCCGAGTCCCACGTGCATGACGTGCAGATCACCAAAGAAGCCCCTAACTACCGCGTAGGCTGAGGCTTCAAGCAATACAAGCATGCGGGGCTGTCATGACAGCCCCGCGTCGTTTCCGATTTCCACTGACGAGATTGAGTCATGGCCCTCGACATTCACGCTCACCGCATCCTGATCCTCGATTTCGGTTCCCAGTACACCCAGCTGATCGCCCGCCGCGTGCGCGAAATCGGCGTGTACTGCGAGCTGCATCCGTTCGACATGGACGATGAAGCGATCCGCGAATTCAACCCGCGCGGCATCATCCTCGCCGGCGGCCCCGAGTCGGTCCACGAAGCCAACAGCCCGCGCGCCCCGCAGGCGGTGTTCGACCTGAACGTACCCGTGCTGGGCATCTGCTACGGCATGCAGACCATGGCCGAGCAGATGGGCGGCAAGGTCGAAGGTTCCGACCTGCGTGAATTCGGTTATGCCCGCGTGGACGTGGTCGGCAAGAGCCGCCTGCTCGACGGCATCGAAGACCACATCGACGCCGACGGCGTACTGGGCCTGGACGTGTGGATGAGCCACGGCGACAAGGTCACCCAGATGCCGGGCAACTTCCACGTACTGGCCAGCACCCCGAGCTGCCCGATCGCCGGCATGTTCGACGACGCGCGCGGCTACTACGGCGTGCAGTTCCACCCGGAAGTGACCCACACCAAGCAGGGCGGTCGCATCCTGTCCCGCTTCGTGCAGGACATCTGCGGCTGTGAAGCCCTGTGGACTCCGTCCAACATCGTCGAAGACGCCATTGCCCAGGTGCGTGAGCAGGTTGGTTCGGCCAACGTCCTGCTGGGCCTGTCCGGCGGCGTCGACAGCTCCGTCGTTGCCGCACTGCTGCACCGCGCCATCGGCGACCAACTGACTTGCGTATTCGTCGACAACGGCCTGCTGCGCCTGCACGAAGGCGACCAGGTGATGGCCATGTTCAAGGAGAACATGGGCGTCAAGGTCATCCGCGCCGACGCTGAAAAGCAGTTCCTCGACAACTTGGCCGGCGAAGCCGACCCGGAGAAGAAGCGCAAGATCATCGGCCGCACCTTCATCGACGTGTTCGATGCCGAAGCCAGCAAGCTGGAAAACATCCAGTTCCTCGCCCAGGGCACCATCTACCCGGACGTGATCGAATCGGCTGGCGCCAAGAGCGGCAAGGCCCACGTGATCAAGTCGCACCACAACGTCGGTGGCCTGCCTGAGGAAATGAACCTCAAGCTGGTCGAGCCGCTGCGTGAACTGTTCAAGGACGAAGTGCGCAAGATCGGCCTGGAGCTGGGCCTGCCGTACGACATGGTCTACCGCCACCCGTTCCCGGGCCCGGGCCTGGGCGTGCGTATCCTCGGTGAAGTGAAGAAGGAATACGCCGACATCCTGCGTCGTGCCGACCACATCTTCATCGAAGAGCTGCGCAAGGCCGACTGGTACCACAAGACCAGCCAGGCATTCGTGGTGTTCCAGCCGGTCAAGTCGGTTGGCGTCGTTGGCGACGGCCGTCGCTACGCCTGGGTCGTGGCCCTGCGTGCCGTCGAGACCGTGGACTTCATGACCGCGCGCTGGGCACACCTGCCGTACGAGCTGCTGGAAACCGTCAGCGGCCGTATCATCAACGAAATCGACGGTATCTCGCGCGTTACCTACGACGTGTCGAGCAAGCCGCCGGCCACTATCGAGTGGGAATGATCCCGCGTCCGGCATAAACCGGCAGCGACTTGCGTACAAAGTCCAGAAGCCCGCTTGATTGCGGGCTTCTGGTTTTAGCAGTCTGACAATTTGGCAGGCTGGCTCCGGTCGGAACCTTTTTCTGGTCCTTGTTCGCTATCGAATACCCAAAGCCCGAAGCCACGCATCGACCTGCCCAAACGCATCTAGCTGCCACTGTTCTGGGGTGCGATCGCCCAAGATCTGTGTTTCTTCAACAAAGCCGCGTACACAAGTGGGGCCAAAGCCCTCTACGCAGTCGAACTTTTTGGCGATAAATGTATAGCCGGCCTTTCCACTGGCTCATTTCGACCATTTCAGTTTCTCTTGTCGAAGAAAATCAGCCGCCTCGCGTCCTCGCTCTCCCGATTTGGAGAGATCAAGGTAGGTCTGCACAGGGCTGGTGCAAATGACTCCGGGGGCGGGCTCCACGATGTCGTCTAATAATCCTTGATCATCAAGCAGATAAACGATCACGTTCTCCCCTTTGTTACTGGGAGATAGTTTCAGAGTCGAGCGCAGTTTTTCCATCCCCTGCAAATCGGCGTAGAAGTAGTGGGTTCCAGTGCGTCCATACGGTGCCAGCCACATTGCTGCGGTAAACGAAGCCATTGCTGCAGTTACTTTCCCGTCTTGCTGTGGATGAAGCGTACGGATAGCTTCGTCAAACAATGCGCCATGCAGCGTCGTGTAAAAGCCTATTCGTTTGTGTGGGGGCGGTTCGTAATCCTCGCGCCAGGCATCGAGTAAAGCATCAGGATCAGACAGGAATATCCCTTGCTCTGAGCGTTCGGCCCACTCACGGTCCAGCAGCCCTGAGCGAACGTTGCTCACCAGGCCGAGACTGACACCAGCTGCTTCCGCCAGCTCAGCAACTCGCCATGGGTGCGCAGGCTCACGCAGAAGGCGCCGTAATACCTGAGCTGACTTTGGCTTGAACAAGGAGCGCAGTTCACGTCGTTCGGCTGTTGGTTTGCTGGCGACCTGACGAGAAATGAAGAACGTGCCAAAGGCAAACCGGGCATTCCCCTCCAGGTCGAGATACGCGACGTTGTACTGCCTGCACAATGCTTGAGCTTCGACTGACAAATAGGGCGCGATCAGTACAGGGACTACCGACTCAGGCTGGCGCCGTACATAGTCCTGTAGATGGAGTAGCGCAGCGCGAACATGACGAGGTTGCGCATTTGATTTCACCTCAGCTACCAGTGTGTGCCGTTCGCCGAATACCTCGAGTTGGGCGACCAGGTCTATTTCGTCGTTTCGCTTGGCTAAGCTGACTTCCAGCCGCTCGGCAGCCGGGACCTCGGCCAGGATGCTGCGGAGTGCATCGGCAGACCGCTCTTCAATTTTCATTGGATCTGCTAATTTCATCATCCGTTGAAAATAGGGCTTTTAATGAAAATCTGTCAAGTTTTTCAGTCGAATCACCAATTTCAGCGCTTGTTGAAAACATCTTTTTGACTGAAATTCGAGATACAGGGAGCCTGGAACCCTACTCGGCCCCGGGAGAATGCCCGAAATACGCCTTGTAGGCATGGCAGAAATTGGCAGGGTTGGCGTAGCCGACATGGTAGGCAACCTGCGATACCTGCCATCGACGCTCCAGCAGAAGGGCGCGGGCCAGTTCCATTCTTTGTTGCCGAACGTATTGCAGGAGCGACCGGCCGTATTCGTGGCTGAACGCGCGGCGCATGGTGGTTTCGCTCACCCCCAATTGGCGAGCGAGGGCTGCAGCAGTGGGCGGGGCGTTCAGGTTTTCGTCGAGCTGGCGGCGCGTTTCAACGGCCAGATCGCGGCGCCCCCGGTCCTGAATCTTCTCGGCAGACCTGTGCCCGATCAGGTGGTTGGCCAGCTCCAGCACGATGGCCAGGCTCAGGCTCTCGCAATGCAGGCGCCTGAGCCCGCCGGTGTAGGGCGACAGATAGAGCTGCTGGAACAGGCGGCTCACCGCTGGGCACTGTGGCAACTGGTCGAAGCGCATGCCATCGGCGACCAGCGCCAGCAGAGGCTTCAGCTGCGCGTCGTCCCGGGCCAGCTCGTGCAGGTAATCGCCAGCAATACGTACCCCGGCCATACGGGCGTGACTGTTGGCGGGCAATTGGTCCTGCGCCTCCAGGCTTTCACCAAGGCCCAGTATGTGCAATTCGCCAGGGGCATAACTGTTGAGCCTTCCGTCCACCGTGTGCTGCCACGCCCCGTCGAACACCTGCACGATGCACAGGCTTTGCGGCAGCACTTTGTCGATCTTCAGCGGCTCCGGAAATTGCAGGTTGCAATCGAAGTACTGCAACCCGTCGTGTACCGTCTGCGCCCGATAGTGGCCGGACGCGCTGCCCATCACCCGCGCGCTGTTCGCGTCCAGCACACCGGCCTCGGCGAGTGACCCGGGGCTATCGAATGAAAAGTCGGTGTCGAGGTAGGGGCTGATCGATCGCATGTGCGCTAGGCATCCTTGGCTGAGGGCGGCATGGCCGGAAATGGTAACGCGTGCACATTGTCAGCGACAGCCATTGTGCGCACGGCGCTGTCTGTTGTGCGAACCGGTCAGCGGGGTTGGCTAGACGGGCCAGGCTTATTTCAATGGGCGTTTGTTCCGATTCAGGATGGAAAAGACATGCTCGCTTATCGCAAATGGACTGCCCTTCTGGTGGCTGCGCTCAGCCTGTGGCTGGGCCAGGTTCACGCTGAAGAACGGCCGGAAGTGGCTGACCAGGTAATTGCCTACACGGGGACGCAAGGTGCCAAGGTGTGGACGCTGCGCATCGGTGAACGCGCCGCCAACGAAGCGCTGGTACAAATCGAGGGCGTCGATCACGACTGGAACATGCGCATCCAGAAAATGCAGGTGGAGAAAACCAGCAGGGATACCCGTTACTCCACCACCGTGGATGGCAAGAAATACGTTGTGCTGATCATCCAGGGCAACCGGGGCGGCGAACTGTATCTGCCGGGTGAGGCTCAGGCAATGCAGGTCGGCTATTCGGAAGGGCTGTCGCATCAGGGCAATGCCCAGGCATTCCTTACCGATTACCTGGCAGCACAGAACACGGAGGCGCAATGACCATGGGCGAGTTCAACGACCCGCTGTCCGAACTGTCTGGCTCGCTCGGCCAGGACTATGAGCAAAGCCGTGCCGCCCAGCGCGACCGAGTGATCGCTGAGCTCAAGCAAGTGATCGAGCGCGTGCCCGAGCAGAGCGAGTTCACCAACTCCCGGCGTTACCGGGTCTGGGGGCCAATATTGTTGCTGGGTTCCCTGATCATCACGGCCGTGACATTCAACCCTGAACGCTTGGGGGCGGTTGCAGCTGGTGTCTTCATCACCTTGATTGCAGCAGCGGTGACCTGGCAACACCGTAATGCCGGTACCCAGGTATTCATGCGCCTGACCCGCCGGCAATTGTTTGTCGATACGCTGGATGCACCGGTAGACCTGGCGGAAGTGGAAGACGTTTCGGTCAAGGATGAAGGGCTGGTCATGGTGCAGACGCTGGAAATGAGCAGCGAAGCCGTCCTGCCAAAGCATCATGTGGTGAAACTGCAGTTCTTCGGTAACCAGGCCATGGTGTTGAAGAAACCGCGACCGCAGATCCGCATCATGTCCGCAGGCCTGGCGAGCAACGGACGCAAGCTGGGGAACGAGGAAGTGCTCGCGCTGCTGGCGGCCTACCGCGATGCGGCACATGCGCAACGGCAACTGGATCTGTTGCAGACCGATGGATAACGGCGAACGCGAAGCCCACCTCGCGTACCTGCAGGAGCAGGCTGATGGCCCCACCGACAGCTTTGTACTGCTGGAGCGCTCGCTCGGCAAGGCGCTGGCCTGCGCTGTGATTGGCCTGCTGTTCGGTGCACTGGGGATATGGCTGACCGCTCTGGCGGTGCAGTTCAGTCCCGGTGCCAGCAGCGGTGTCCTCTGGCTGATGTCTGGTTTCGGTCTCGGCCTGGCCGGCGTCGGGGTGGCGGGGCTAGCCTGCGCCGTCGTGCTATACCGCCGGCACGGCAAGCGAGTGCTGAGCGTAACGCCAGATACCCTGTGCTTCGCCAACGCGCAGGCGCCGACCCCACTGCATTCCTTCGACGGTTTCGAGGTCGAGCAGGGTTACTTCACCACCCGGCTGATCTTTACCGTGTCGGCGTTCAGCCATGCACCAGCGCTGGCACCGGCCTGTTTCAGGGCGCTGGCCTCGCCTGACGCGGTAGTTGTCGCGGGCGGCTTGCGCGTCAGGCTGTGGTTGTGCACGCCCGTCGTGGCCGGGCGACGCCTTGGCCTGCAGGAACTGGTGGATCTGCTTTATGCCTATGTGCAAGCGGCCCAGGCCAGGCGTACGTTGGCGCAGTTGTTTCCGGGCGTGGCGCGTCTGGGTGATGCGGCCAGATGAGCCTGATCGTGACCATTGGCGCTATGGGGCAATGAGGCGCTTCGGTTGGGGCCTGATCCTGCTGCTGCTGCCTCTGGTGCTGTTCGGCTGGGGTAAAGTGCAGTACTGGCGGGCTGACACGGCACAGGATCAGGCCCGGACCATACGGCAATGGCTGGCTGCCCCCAGTGAGACGTTGCTACGGCAATTGCCATGGGAAGCCCGCAAGCAGCTTGCCAGGCATGTCGATCCGCGACAGGCCCTGCAGCGCCATCTGGACCTGCTCGATGCGGATCGCCACTGGGTAAGCGTACGCAAGATGATGGCCAGTGTGAGCTGCTGGCTGGCGGTGGCCGCTTTGCTGGCAGGTCTCTGGGCCTGGCTCAAGCTGAAGTTGGACGCCTGGCGGGCGCTGCGTTCTGCGGCCTACCTGCATGAGCGCATGATGGCCAGCTGGCAGGGCCTGGGCTGTTGCTTGAGCATTTACCTGGTCATGCTTGCCGGTTCGCTTTGCCTGTCGTTGCTCTACGAGGCCAGTTCCGGAGCGAGCCGCGCAGCGCAGGGCGGCATGACGGTGCTGATCGTGGTGCTGCCGCTGGCCTCTGTTCTTGTTGTGTGTGTTCGCCAGGTCTGGCGAATGCGTCGGCAGTGGCCGCAGATGCAGTCTCCGACCGCCAGTTTTCTGGCCCGCCCGCTCGGCAGGCAGGCGACCCCAGCGGTGTGGCAGTGGATCGAGACCTTGGCAGCGCAACTGCACGCGCCGGCCCCGGACCATATCGTGGTCGGGCTTGACCAAGGGTTTTTCGTCACCAGCGTCCCGATCCTGCTGCAGCCCGACGGGCAGGTCCTCAGGGGGCGCACATTGTATCTGCCTCTACCTTGCCTGGCCGCCTTGAGCCAGGCCGAGGCGGCCTCGATCATCGGTCACGAACTGGGCCATTTCAGGCGCCGTGATACGGAGCGGGGCAGCGAAACCAGTGCGCGATTCAGCCTGATGTGCGCGCATTATTCGGCCATGGTCGGCGACGAGGATGCTCCGCGCTGGGTGGTTCGGCCCACCTTGTGGCTGGCCGGGCAGTTCTTGCACCATTTCCAGCTTGCGGTTCATCACTGGGGGCGTGCACAGGAATTGCTGGCTGATCGGGCAGGTGCCGAGGTCGCTGGCCCGAAGCTGTTCGTACAGGCGCTGTTACGGGTGATTGCCCTGGGTCAGGTGATCGACGGCTTGTTGGTCGCACACGGTGGCAGCAACCTTTTGCAGGCGCTGGCGGCGCACCTGCAAGGCACGCCGTTGCAACTGGGCGAGGAAGTGCTGGGGCTGGCCACTACCCATCCGTTCGATACGCACCCCGACCTCGCCACGCGCCTGAACAACCTGGACATCCTGCTCGACCCGCAATTGCTGCAGGCGGCCTTGCGCGTGCCGTCCGTTGGGGACCAGCAATGGTTCAACGACCTTTGTCTGGCCCCCGACAGCACGTGCGATAGCAAGGCTGCTGTTAGCATCCAAAGAGACTTCACTTAATATTTCCCATTTGCAGGTGTATCGTATTCGCCCTTCATCGCCAGCCATGCTGGCAGCTTGATTGCGCAGAACACGAGGTACCCGCACCGATGTCCTTCACCCGTCGACAAATGCTCAAGGGCCTGACCGGCCTGGTTGTGGTTGGCCTGGGCGCCGGTGGCGCGGCGCGTTACTGGCTGGGCAAGGTCGAAGACGACAATGCCGGCCATGACTACGAGCTGATCGCAGCGCCCTTGGACATCGAACTGGTGCCTGGGCACAAGACCGAGGCCTGGGCCTTCGGCCCGTCGGCACCGGGTACCGAACTGCGCGTGCGCCAGGGTACCTGGCTGCGGGTGCGCTTCATCAACCACCTGCCGGTCGAAACCACCATCCATTGGCACGGTATCCGCCTGCCGCTGGAAATGGACGGCGTGCCCTATGTGTCGCAACTGCCGGTCAAGCCCGGCGAGTATTTCGACTACAAGTTCCGTGTGCCGGATGCCGGCAGCTACTGGTACCACCCGCACGTCAGCAGCTCCGAGGAGCTGGGCCGTGGCCTGGTCGGCCCGCTGATCGTCGAGGAGCGCGAGCCGACCGGCTTCCAGCATGAGCGCACGCTCAGCCTGAAGAACTGGCACGTGGACGAGCAGGGCGCCTGGTTGCCGTTCAGCATCCCGCGTGAGGCGGCGCGCAACGGCACCGCCGGGCGCCTGATCACCATCAATGGCCAGGCCGATTCGGTCACCGAGCTGCCAGCCGGCCAGGTTGTGCGGGTGCGTCTGCTTAACCTGGACAACACCTGGACCTACCGCATCAACCTCAAGGGCAACTGCGAGGCAAGAATCTATGCTCTGGACGGCAACCCGGTAACCCCGCGCCCATTGGACGATGACTACTGGCTCGGCCCAGGCATGCGTATCTGCCTGGCTATCCGTATTCCCGAGGCGGGGGAGGAGATCTCCCTGCGCGACGGTTTCGTGCGCCTGGGCACCCTGCGTTCGGTAGCCAGTAACGACGCGCCGAGCGACTGGCCGCCAGCGCTACCGCCCAACCCGATCGCCGAGCCGGACCTGGAGAATGCCGAAAAGCTCAACTTCAATTTCGAGTGGGCGGCGAAAGTCTCGGTCACTACGGACCAGGATAGGCCGTCGAGCATGTGGCAGATCAACGGCCAGGCCTGGGACATCACCGACAAGACCTGCGCCGAGCGGCCGATTGCCACGCTGAAGAAGGGCAAGAGCTACATCTTCGAGCTGAAGAACATGACCCAGTACCAGCACCCGATCCACCTGCACGGCATGAGCTTCAAGGTGATCGGCTCCAACCGCCACGACATCAAGGAGCCGTGGTTCACCGATACCTACCTGCTGGGCAAGAACGAGCGCGCCCAGGTGGCGCTGGTGGCGGATAACCCGGGCACCTGGATGTTCCACTGCCACGTCATCGACCACATGGAAACCGGCCTGATGGCCGCGATCGCGGTGGTCTGATGCGCCCGCAGATCATCGATCGCAGCCGCGATCAGGAATTCATGCGCCTGGCCCTGGACCTGGCCGCCGAAGGCGCGGCCATGGGCGAGGTGCCGGTGGGCGCGGTACTGGTGCAGCATGGGCAGGTGATCGGGCAGGGCTTCAACCGGCCGATCATCGACAGTGACCCCAGTGCGCACGCCGAGATGGTAGCCATTCGCGCGGCGGCGAAATCCGCCAGCAACTACCGGCTGCCCGGCAGCACCCTGTATGTGACCCTGGAACCGTGCAGCATGTGTGCGGGGTTGATCGTGCATTCGCGGGTCATGCGGGTGGTGTACGGCGCGCTGGAACCCAAGGCGGGGATAGTGCAGAGCCAGGGGCAGTTCTTCGGGCAGGGCTTCCTGAACCACCGGGTGATGGTGGAGGGCGGGGTGCTGGCGGAGGAGTGCGGGCAGATCCTCAGTGACTTCTTCAAGGCCCGCCGGGCCAAGTCTTGACCTGTTCCGGCCCCTTCGCGGGCACGCCCGCTCCCACAGGTACACCGCAGGCCTGAGGAGATTGATATTCCTGTGGGAGCGGGCGTGCCCGCGAAGAGGCCGGTGCAGGCCTACATCGGCGGCGACTGCTCCGCCGGCTTGTCCTTGTTCACCCCGGGCACATGCAGGCTGCCCTCGGCCACCTGGCCTTCGAGCTGCGGCTGGGTCACCCAGGTGAGGATGTCGTAGTAGCGACGGATGTTGGCCACGAAATGCACCGGCTCGCCGCCACGTGCATAACCGTATTTGGTCTGCCGATACCACTGCTTCTGCGAAAGCCGTGGCAGCATCTTCTTCACGTCCAGCCACTTGTTCGGGTTGAGCTTTTCGCGCTTGGCCAGGGTGCGGGCGTCTTCCAGGTGGCCGGTGCCGACGTTGTAGGCGGCCAGGGCGAACCAGGTGCGGTCCGGTTCCTGGATGCTGTCGTCGAGCTCTTCCTTGATCTTCATGAAGTACTTGGCGCCGCCCTGGATGCTCTGCTTCGGGTCCAGGCGGTTGGATACGCCCATCGCCTGGGCGGTGCGCTGGGTCAGCATCATCAGGCCGCGCACGCCGGTCTTGGAGGTGACCTCGGGCTGCCACATCGATTCCTGGTAGCCGATGGCGGCCAGCAGGCGCCAGTCCACCTGCTCGACCTTGGCGTAGCTCTTGAAGTGCTTCTCGTACTTGGGCAGGCGCTGCTGCAGGTGCTGGGCGAAGGTGTAGGCACCCACATAGCCCAGTACGTCGACATGGCCGTAGTAGCGGTCCTTCAGGCGTTGCAGGGTGCCGTTCTTCTGTGCCTTGTCGAGGAACTCGTTGACCTCGTTGAGCAGGCTGTTGTCTTCACCGGCCGCCACCGCCCAGCGCTGGTCGCGGGTGTCGCCCAGGTCGAAGGCAACCCGCACGTTGGGGAAGTACACCTGGTTCATCGCCAGCTCGTTGGAGTCGACCAGGGTCAGGTCGATCTGGCCTTCATCGACCATGCGCAGCAGGTCGACCACCTCGACGGCGTCGGATTCTTCGTATTCCAGGCCCGGGTACTGCTTTTTCAGCTCGGCCAGCTGGTCGGCGTGGCTGCTGCCCTTGAGCACCATGATCTTCTTGCCGACCAGGCCCTTGGCGTTGGTGGGGCGCGTGCGGCCGTTGCGGTAGATGACCTGTGGGGTCACTTCCAGGTAAGGGTGGGAGTACCTGACCTGGGCCTTGCGCCGTTCGCTGGTGACCAGGCCGGCCGCTGCCAGCACCGGGCCGGAGGGCTTGCCGAGGCTGTCATACAGCTCGTCGAGGTTGTCGGCGGTCTCGATCTGCAGCTTCACGCCGAGATCCTCGGCGAAATGCTGGACCAGCTCGTACTCGAAGCCGGTTTCGCCGTTGCGGTCCTGGAAGTAGGTGGCCGGGCTGTTGCGGGTGATCACGCGCAGCACGCCATCCTCCTTCACGCGCTCGAGGGTGCTGGGTTTTTCAACGCAGGCACCGAGCAGCAGAAAGAGTCCGGTTGCGAAAAGCCATCTGGCGCAACGCTGGCGCAAAGCAGTGTGGGCGAACATAGGTTGCAGTATACGCAAAGGACTGGCCCAACCATATCTCGACAACTGTTAGCTTGTCTGGTAGCGCTTTATGTGCAATGGCGGCCTGGTCCCCTTGTAGGAGCGGCCTTGTGTCGCGATGGGGCGCGCAGCGGCCCCGGGATATTTGCGGCGGAGCTGAAAATCCGGGGCCGTTGCGCGCCCCATCGCGACACAAGGCCGCTCCTACAGGGCGAGCGAAGCAGGTGTATTTTTTTGACCCGCAAGTCCGGTTCCGCCGCCCGGCAGCCGTGGCTTAGAGCGGGTGCCGAAACCCTTCGAATTAGGCTAGAATGCACGGCCTCTAAGCACACCCCTTCCTGAGGCTGTCCCGACGATGTTGATCCTGCGCGGCGCTCCTGCCCTTTCTGCCTTTCGCCACGGTAAATTACTCGAGCAACTGAGCCAGAAAGTCCCCGCTGTTACTGGTTTGTATGCCGAATTTGCCCACTTCGCCGATGTCGACGGCGAGCTGACCGCCGACCAGCAGCAGGTGCTGGGGCGTCTGCTCAAGTACGGCCCGAGCGTGCCGGTACAGGAGCCGAGCGGCCGCCTGTTCCTGGTCGTGCCGCGCCTGGGCACCATTTCGCCGTGGGCCAGCAAGGCCAGCGACATCGCCCACAACTGCGGCCTGCAGTCGATCCAGCGCCTGGAGCGCGGTATCGCCTACTACGTTGCCGGCAACCTGAGCGAAGCCGACGCCGAACTGATCGCCGCCGAGCTGCACGACCGCATGACCCAGCGCGTGCTCGGCCAGCTGGAGCAGGCCGCTGACCTGTTCAGCCATGCCCAGCCCAAGCCGATGACCTCGGTGGACATCCTCGCCGGTGGCCGTGACGCCCTGGCCAAGGCCAACATCGACCTGGGCCTGGCCCTGGCCGAAGACGAGATCGACTACCTGGTCAACGCCTTCCAGGGCCTCAAGCGCAACCCGAACGACATCGAACTGATGATGTTCGCCCAGGCCAACTCCGAGCACTGCCGCCACAAGATCTTCAACGCCAGTTGGGACATCGACGGCCAGGCTCAGGAAAAGAGCCTGTTCGGCATGATCAAGAACACCTACCAGATGCACAACGAAGGTGTGCTGTCTGCGTACAAGGACAACGCCTCGGTGATCGTCGGCAACGTTGCCGGCCGTTTCTTCCCGAACCCTGAAACCCGCCAGTACGGCGCGGTGCAGGAGCCGGTGCACATCCTGATGAAGGTCGAGACGCACAACCACCCGACCGCCATCGCCCCGTTCTCCGGCGCCTCCACCGGCTCCGGCGGTGAAATCCGCGACGAAGGCGCGACCGGCCGTGGCGCCAAGCCCAAGGCTGGCCTGACCGGCTTCACCGTGTCCAACCTGCGTATCCCGGGCTTCGAACAGCCGTGGGAGCAGGCCTACGGCAAGCCTGAGCGCATCGTCGACGCCCTCGACATCATGATCGAAGGCCCACTGGGTGGCGCTGCGTTCAACAACGAATTCGGTCGCCCGGCGCTGACCGGCTACTTCCGTACCTTCGAGCAGGCCATCAACACCCCGCACGGTGAAGAAGTGCGCGGCTACCACAAGCCGATCATGCTGGCCGGTGGTATGGGCAACATCCGTGAAGACCACGTGCAGAAGGGCGAGATCACTGTCGGCGCCAAGCTGATCGTGCTCGGTGGCCCGGCCATGCTGATCGGCCTGGGCGGCGGCGCCGCTTCGTCGGTGGCTACCGGTGCCAGCTCGGCTGACCTGGACTTCGCTTCGGTACAGCGCGAAAACCCGGAAATGGAGCGCCGTTGCCAAGAGGTCATCGACCGCTGCTGGCAGCTGGGCGACAACAACCCGATCGCCTTCATCCACGACGTTGGCGCCGGCGGTATCTCCAACGCCTTCCCTGAGCTGGTCAACGACGGTGGCCGTGGTGGCCGCTTCGAACTGCGCAACGTGCCCAACGACGAGCCGGGCATGGCCCCGCACGAAATCTGGAGCAACGAATCGCAGGAGCGTTACGTGCTGGCCGTCAGCGCCGTCGACTTCGAGCGCTTCAAGGCAATCTGCGAGCGTGAGCGTTGCCCGTTTGCCGTAGTGGGTGAAGCGACTGAAGAGCAACACCTGACCGTAAGCGATAGCCACTTCGGCAACACGCCGGTAGACATGCCGCTCGACGTGCTGCTGGGCAAGCCGCCACGCATGCACCGTTCGGTTACCCGCGAAGCCGAGCTGGGCGATGACTTCGACCCGAGCAAGCTGGACCTGGACAATGCCGTTCAGCGCGTCCTCAGCCACCCGGCCGTGGCCAGCAAGAGCTTCCTGATCACCATCGGCGACCGCACCATCACCGGCCTGGTAGCTCGTGACCAGATGGTCGGCCCGTGGCAGGTACCGGTGGCCGACTGCGCCGTCACCGCCACCAGCTTCGACGTCTACACCGGTGAAGCCATGGCCATGGGCGAGCGTACCCCGCTGGCTCTGCTGGATGCCCCGGCGTCCGGCCGCATGGCAATTGGCGAGACACTGACCAACCTGGCTGCCTCGCGCATCGAGAAGCTGTCTGACATCAAACTGTCGGCCAACTGGATGTCTGCCGCCGGCCACCCAGGTGAAGACGCCCGCCTGTACGACACCGTCAAGGCTGTCGGCATGGAGCTGTGCCCGGAACTGGGTATTACCATTCCGGTCGGCAAAGACTCGATGTCGATGAAGACCAAGTGGAGCGACGAGGGCGTCGAGAAGAGCGTTACCTCGCCAATGTCGCTGATCATCACCGGCTTCGCCCCGGTCACCGACATCCGCAAGACCCTGACCCCGCAACTGCGCATGGACAAGGGCGAGACCGACCTGATCCTGATCGACCTGGGCCGCGGCAAGAACCGCATGGGCGCCTCGATCCTGGCACAGACCTACGGCAAGATCGCTGCCCAGGCACCGGACGTCGACGACGCCGAAGACCTGAAGGCGTTCTTCGCCGTGATCCAGGGCCTGAACGAAGATGGCCACCTGCTGGCCTACCACGACCGCTCCGACGGCGGCCTGGTCACCACCGTGCTGGAAATGGCCTTCGCCGGCCACTGCGGCCTCGACCTGCACCTCGACCCGCTGACCGACAGCCAGGGCGACGTGCCGGCCATCCTCTTCAACGAAGAGCTGGGCGCGGTCATCCAGGTTCGCCAGGATGCCACCCCCGACGTACTGGCACAGTTCAGCGCCGCTGGCCTGGGTGAAGGCTGCGTCGCGGTGATCGGCAAGCCGGTCAACAACGGTGAAGTGTCCATCAGCCTGAACGGCGAAGTGCTGTTCGACGACGACCGCCGCATGCTGCAGCGCCAGTGGGCCGAGACCAGCTACCAGATCCAGCGCCTGCGCGACAACGCCGACTGCGCTGACCAGGAATTCGACCTGCTGCTCGAGGAAGACAACCCGGGCCTGTCGGTCAAGCTGGGCTTCGATGTCAACGACGACATCGCCGCGCCGTACATCAAGAAGGGCGTGCGCCCGCAAGTGGCCATCCTGCGCGAGCAGGGCGTCAACGGCCAGGTCGAGATGGCAGCCGCCTTCGACCGTGCCGGCTTCGCCGCCATCGACGTGCACATGAGCGACATCCTCGCTGGCCGTGTCGACTTCGAAGCCTTCAAGGGCCTGGTCGCCTGCGGTGGCTTCTCCTACGGCGATGTGCTGGGTGCCGGTGAAGGCTGGGCCAAGTCGGCGCTGTTCAACAGCCGCGCCCGTGACGCCTTCCAGGCCTTCTTCGAGCGTACCGACAGCTTCGCCCTGGGCGTGTGCAACGGTTGCCAGATGATGTCCAACCTGCACGAGCTGATCCCGGGCACCGAGCACTGGCCGCACTTCGTGCGCAACCGCTCGGAGCAGTTCGAAGCGCGTGTGGCCATGGTCGAAGTGCAGAAGTCCAACTCGATCTTCCTGCAGGGCATGGCCGGTTCGCGCATGCCGATCGCCATCGCCCACGGTGAAGGCCATGCCGAGTTCGCCAGCGAAGAAGCACTGCTGGCAGCCGATCTGTCCGGTTGCGTGGCCCTGCGCTACGTCGACAACCACGGCAAGGTCACCGAAGCCTACCCGGCCAACCCGAACGGCTCGCCGCGTGGTATCACCGGCCTCACCAGCCGCGACGGCCGCGTGACCATCATGATGCCGCACCCGGAGCGTGTGTTCCGTGCCGTGCAGAACTCCTGGCGCCCGGATGAGTGGCAGGAAGATGCCGCACTGATGCGTATGTTCCGTAACGCACGGGTGTGGGTGAACTAAGGCGTGTACAAGCTCGCCTTTTTCGTCCCCGCCAGCCACGTCGAAGTGGTCAAGGCCGCTGTGTTCGCCGCGGGTGGCGGGCGCATCGGCGACTATGATCACTGCGCCTGGCAGACGCTGGGCCAGGGCCAGTTCCGCCCGCTGGACGGCAGCCAGCCGTTCCTCGGGCAAACCGGCCAGGTCGAGGTGGTGGAAGAGTGGAAGGTGGAGCTGGTGGTGGCTGACGACCTGATTGCCCAGGTCGTCGCTGCACTCAAGCAGAGCCACCCGTACGAGACGCCAGCCTACGAAGTCTGGCGGCTCGCCGAGTTCTAAACCGCATCAAGGCTATTCGCGGGTAAACCCGCTCCCACAGGGATCGCACAACCCTCGGATATTGTGCGATCCCTGTGGGAGCGGGTTTACCCGCGAAGAGGCCCTACAACCCAGCCACAATCTCCTTGCCCTGCCCAGGCCGCTTCAACCACCCACAAGCCAGCAACCCCACCTCGAACAGCACCCACATCGGCACCGCCAGCATCGTCTGCGAAAACACATCCGGCGGCGTCAGTATCATCCCCACCACAAAGCAGCCGACTATCACGTAGGGCCTGCTGCGTCGCAACGTAGCCACATCGGCCAACCCCACCCAAACCACGATAAACGTCGCTACCGGGATCTCGAACGCCAGCCCGAACGCCAGAAACAGCGCCAGGATAAAGTCCAGGTACTGGCTGATATCGGTCATCATCGCCACGCCCTCCGGTGTAACGCTTGCAAAGAAGCCGAACATCATCGGGAACACCAGGAAGAATGCGAAGGCCATGCCGGCATAGAACAGCACGATGCTCGACACCAGCAACGGCAGGGCAACGCGCCGTTCACGGCGGTACAGCCCCGGCGCCAGAAAGCCCCAGGCCTGGTGCAGCAGCAGCGGCATGGCGACGAACACTGCGCACATCGCGGTCAGCTTGAACGGTGTCAGGAACGGCGAAGTGACGCTGGTGGCGATCATGCTCGCGCCTTCCGGCAAGAAGCGCCGCAGCGGTTCGGAGATCAGCGTGTACAGCGTCTGGGCGAAGGGGAACAGCCCGGCGAACACCAGCGCCACCAGCGCCAGGCAACGCACCAGGCGTTTGCGCAGGTCGCGCAGGTGTTCGGTCAGCGGCATGCTCGCCGCCGGGTCCATGGCAATGCTCATGAAAGGTTTTCCTTGGGGGGAGCGACCGTGGCCGCATCATTGGCCGGCTCCGCGTTCAGGCTGATGCCTTGGCGGATCTCCTGTTCCAGGCGCTGCAAAGGCGCACTGTCGAGAGTGGGTAGCTCGACAGCGGGCAGTTCGATCTCCCGCTCCACCTGCGTGCGCAGGGCGTGCATGGCCCTGCGTGCCTGGCCCAGGCCGCGCCCGAGGGTGCGTGCCGCCACCGGCAGGCGCTCCGGGCCTAAAACCAACAGCGCGACGATGCCGACCAGCAGCAACTCGCTGAAGCCTACCTCGAACATCAGGGCTGACGGTCCGGTTGAGGCTGTTGTGTGGCCTGGCCAGTCAGCGGTGCCTGTTGCTGCACCTGCGCCTGGCCAGGGGCGTTGGCGTCATTGTCGCCGCCCATGGACTTGCGAAAACCCTGGATCGCCTCGCCCACATCGCTGCCCAGGCCCTTGAGGCGCTTGGTACCAAACAGCAGGAATACGATCAGCAGTACGATCACCAGTTGCCAGATTCCAATGCCACCCATTGCGACCACTCCTGTAAGGTCATGAAAAGGAAAGACAATCCTGCCTCGCGCAGATGACGTACACATGACGAACGGCCACTGCCATCTACCTGCAACACCGGGCGTGTTGACTGGCGTCTTTATTCGGCGACAGAGGCAGGCAAGGATGGGTGGCAGGCAACAGCAGGGCGCGGCCCTGCTGATGGTGATGGTGGTGCTGGCGATGCTGGCGGCGGGCATGGCCTGGCTGGTGGAAGATGGCCGACGCCAGGTCGATGATGTGCGCCTGTTGCACCAGCGGGTGCAGGCGCGAGCGATGGAACAGGCCGGCCTGGCCTATGCCGAGCAGGCCCTGCGTGACCCCAGCTGGCGGCTTAGCCCGCTGTTCTGGCAAGCCTTGCGCGGGCAGCCGTTGAACTACGATTTTGGCGCCGGCCAGGCGCAGTTGCGGGTGCGCGACCAGCACACCTGTTTCAACGTCAATGCGCTGCTTGGCGCTGACGGCGAGCGTGCTGCGCGCCAGTTGCGTTACCTGCTGGGCGACGACATGGCTGCCGAGCGCCTGGTCGATGCCCTGGCCGACTGGCTGGATGCCGACAGCGATGCCCGCCTGCAGGGCGCCGAGAGCGCCCAGTACCTGCGCCAGCAACCACCGCGCCTGGCAGCCAACCAGCCGATGCTCGATACCAGCGAGCTGAACCTGCTACTGGAACCGGATACCAGCCGCCAAAGCCGTTACCCGATGCTGTGCGCCTTGCCGCAGACCACCGGCTGGCGGCTGAATGCCAATGCCCTTGGGCTGGAGCATCTGCCATTGCTGGAGGCGCTGTATGAAGGGCGCTATCCGCGCTCGTTGCTCAGCCGCATCATCAGCGGCCGGCCGGCGTCGGGGTATGTGGATGCAACTGCGCTACGCCAGGCCCTGGGGGCGGTGGATGACGAAACCTTCGAGCGCTTGAGCGAAGGGCTGCTGCTGAACAGCGGGTACTTCCTGTTGCAGCTGTCGTTCGCGGAGGAGGGGCGGGTGATACGCAGCGAGTTCCAGGTGGAGGCGCTGGGGGTGGTGCAATGGCATGCCCGGGTGCCGGCGCAGCAAGTGCGGGTGCGTAGCCGTGAGCCGATGGTGTGGTAGGGCTTGAGATTGCCGGGGCTGCTTTGCAGCCCATCGCGACACAAGGCCGCTCCTACAGGGGAATGCGATCCCTTCGAACGGTTGAGCGCAGCGAGTTCCAGGTGGAGGCGCTGGGGGGGGCAATGGCATGCCCGGGTGCCGGCGCAGCAAGTTCGGGTGCGTAGCCGCGAGCCGATGGTGTGGTAAGGCTTGAGATTGCCGGGGCTGCTTTGCAGCCCTATCGCGACACAAGGCCGCTCCTACAGGGGGAATGCGATCCCTTGTAGGAGCGGCCTTGTGTCGCGATAGGGCCGCAAAGCGGCCCCCGTGCACAGCTCGATCAGGCGGTGCCAATCTCCCCGCCATCGATACGCTGGATCACCACCGTCGCAGCCCGCGGCCTTACCGTGGCACCTGCCGGGGTGGCATCGGTGGCCTTGTCGGTATACGGCCAGTTCTCCGGGTGCTGGATGTTGACGAACAGCGTCTTGTTGTCCGGGGTAAAGGTAATCCCGGTCACTTCGCAGCCATTCGGCCCGACGAAGAAGCGGCGCAGGTCCACCTGGTTCTGTGCGTTCACCGGCACCTGCTTGCCGCTGGCATCCACCAGGTTGGTGGGGATCACTGCCAGCAGCTGGTCGTTGGTGTAGTCGGTCACGGTGCTCTCGCCGTTGTCGGTCTCGAACCACAGCACGCCACGGCTATCGAAGCTCATGCCGTCCGGGCTGGCGAACTGGTTCAGTTCGGTCAGGCCGGAGCGGTTGATGTCGGCGGTGCCGGCGGCGTTGGCGCCGAACACGAAGATGTCCCAGGTGAAGCTCAGCTGGTCGTCGCTGTCGTGCCAGCGGATGATGTGGCCGTGACGGTTCGGGCCGCGCGGGTTGGCTGCATCGACCTTTTCCGGGGTGCGCGCGCTGTTGTTGGTCAGGGTCAGGTACACGTCGCCGTTGAGCGGGTTGACCGTGGTCCATTCCGGGCGGTCCATCGGCGTTGCGCCCACGGCATCGGCAGCACCGCGGGTGTTGAGGATGATGCCCGGCAGGTCGCCATACAGTGCGCCCAGGGTACTGCCGCCAGTGGTGGCGGTGCCTACGTCCAGCAGCAGCCATACACCGGTGCCGTCGGCATTGAAGCGGGCGACGTAGAGCTTGCCCTGGTCGAGGTACTTGGCGCCGGTGGCCAGGCGGTCGGCCGGGTTGGCGTCGGCGGCGTCCCACACTGCGGTGGACACCCACTTGTACAGGTACTCGTTGTTCGAGTCGTCACCCATGTACCACACCAGCGGCTTGCCGGCGACGGGCAGGCCCGGGGCGCAGCCTTCGTGGCGGAAGCGGCCCAGCGCCGTGCGCTTGGTGGCCAGGGTGTTGCTGTTGTACGGGTCGATTTCGACGATATAGCCGTAGGTGCTGGCTTCGTTGCGGTAGTCGTCGGTGGCGCTGGCGCCTTTGACGGTGACGTCGAAACGGGCGAATTCGTCGGCCACTTCGCTGCTGTCACCGGCCGCGGTTTCCCACTTGTATTGGCCGCTGGAGGTGCCCACGCCAATGCGGCGCTGGTCTTCGGGGCGGGTGCCCTTGTTGACGAAGATGCCTGGCCAGTTCTCTTCACAGGTCAGGTAGGTGCCCCACGGGGTATAGCCGTTGCCGCAGTTGTTGTTGGTACCGCGGCAGTGGGTGCCGGCGGTGGAGTACTTGGTCTTGACGTGCTCGGTACCCCGTAGCGGGCCGGTGATTTCCATGCGCGAGGCGGTAGTGAAGCGGCGGTTGAGCGGGTCGTTGTCGACCACCTGCCAGCGGCCGCCGATTTTCTGCAGGCGCACCACGCCGGCGCCGTGGGCGTTGATTTCCTTGCGCACTTCCTCGACCGGGCGCTTGCCGTTCACATCGGTGGTCGGGCCGGCAGGGTGCAGGGCGGCGGTGTCGATGTACTCGAAGTTGATCGCCAGCAGGCCGTCTTCGGAGCTGCCATTGATGGGGAAGAAGTGCATGCCGTCATGGTGCATGCCCATGGCGTTGGCCTGGTCGGTCGAGGTGTTGCTGCCGTCGGACTTCCACGGGTTGCCGTTGCTGTTGATCGGCGTGCCCCAGGGCGCCAGCACGTAGGCGCTGTAGCCGGCGGCAACCACGCAGGCGTCGGTGCGCGAGCCCGGGATGGACTGGAAGCCCAGTGCCAGTTTCGGCACTTCCGGCTCAGTCACGGGTGGCTCGGTGACCGGCGGCTCGGTGACCGGATCATCGTGATCGGAACCACCACCGTCGAAGCAGCCTGTCAGGCCGGTACCGGCAATCATGGCGATGGCGGCGCCCAGGCTGCCGCGCATCACGCTGCGGCGGCTCAGGTAGGCGTCCATGACGCTGGCCATCGGCAGGTTGCCGCTTTGGTTCCGGTCCAGGTTGTCGCCGGTATCTCGACTCATCAGGGTGTCCTTATGTTGGCTGAGTTAGAGGAAACCGCGACTTTAGTGCGCAAATATGATGATTCATTGGCAGAAATGTTAAGGGGGTTTTAAAACAACTTGCTCTTAGAAGCGTGCTGTACAGATCACTTTGGAATGGCTGTCGGATTTCTGCCATCAAACTGTAATGCCAACGCCGCAACATCCGGGGCCCTGAATGAACATGGATAAGGATGGCGGGTTCGATGGCAAGCAGTGTGCACAGGCGCGAAGTGATCGGCTGGATGGGTATCGGTGCTTTGGCTCCGTTGCTCGGCGCCTGCTCCGCCTTCCCTGGGCAGCAGGGCGGCAACGCCAGCCTCGACCTGCTGTATGTGGCCGATACCCTCGATGCCCGCCAGCCTGGCCAGGCGGTGGTGCCGGCCACCCGCCTGGGGCCGGTCAGCCACCTGGGCCGCGCCCCATGGATGACCGGCAGCAGTGCCAGCATCGCCTACCCGAAACTGGCGCCGCTGCTCGATGCCAGCCAGGCTGCATCTGCCCAGCTGGGCGGCTACGCGGTGCTGGCGGCGTTGCTCGAGCAGCTGCGCGGCGAGGCTGGGGCGGGCAACAGCCTGACCCTGGAAAACGGCCAGGGCTGGAATGGCAGTGGCCTGGCCTACCTGACCCAAGGCGAAAGCGGCCTGCAGGGCAGCCAGCTGCTGGGCAGCGAAGCGCGGGTCAGCAGCGACGAGCGCGTGCTGTGGCCACAGCGCAGCCCGGCGCTGTATCGCCAGGCTGGCGCCGTTACCCTGGGCGCCGGGCTGGCAGACACGCAACGCCTGGCGTTGGGCCTGGAAGCCTTGCACGTCTTCGAACGCGGCGGTGCACGTATTGCCGTGGTCGGCGTGACCGACCCCTACGCCCAGGACCAGAAAGCCTCCCTTAAACAGTGGTACCAGTCATTGCAGCCGGTGTTCGAACAAGCCCGGCGCGAGGCCGACCTGGTGGTGGCCATGGCCGATGTCGGTACCGGGCCGGGTCTGTGGCTGGCCGAGCGGGTGGCGCAGATCGACGTGCTGCTGTGTGCCCGCGGCCAGGACCTGTGGCCGGCGCCGGTCGAGGTGAGCCAGGCCAGCGGCCGCCGCGTGCCGGTGCTGTTCGCCGGTTGCCGGGGCAGCGGCGCCTTCCGCCTGCGCTGCCAGCGCGTGGCCGGGCTGTGGCAGTTCGACGGGCGTTTCTTCCCGGCCTTTGAGCAACAGCTGGCACCCGCCGCGCAGCAGCGTGTCGGGGCATTACAGGCAGAATTGCGCCAGCAGCGCGCCGGCCACGCGGCCTGGCTCGATCAACCGCTGGCCCGCGCGCCCCAGGCGCTGTGGCGCCGCGATACCCGAGGCGGCAGCTGGGACCGCCTGCTGCATCAGGCCCTGGCCGACGACAGCAGCATGCCGGTGTTGCTGCCGGGCCTGCGTTACGACTACCCGCTGCCCGCCGGGGCGGCCATTACCCGCGAACACCTGATCAGCCTCACCGGTGGCTACCCGGCACCGGTGGTCGAAGCGCCGGCCCGGCAGGTCGAGCAAGTTTTGGAAAACGCCGCGGAGCAACTGTTCGGCGACCCGCTGCTGCTGGACAACAGCCAGGACCTGCCGCGCTGGCAGGGCCAGGCCTGGCGTGTCAGCTACAGCCCGCAAGGCAAGCGCATCAGTGGCCTGGAACCGGTGCAGGGCCTGTGCCGCACCTTTGGCCTGCAATTCGAAACCCAGGCCGGCGAGCCGCTGTGGCAACGGGTCGAAGCCTGGCTCGCCCGCCAGGCGAGCGACTGGCAACTGGCGCCGCTGCAACTGCCCGAAGTGCGCTATGTGCAGGGGCACCCGGGCTGGCACCCAAGGCAACTGGCCTCGTGATGCTCGCCCCGCGCCTGCTGACTGGCGCTGGCCTGACCCTGGCCGGCTGGCTGGCCGCCCAGTGCGTGCTGCTACTGGGCCGCCAGCCGCAACCGGCCACTGCGCCTGCCGCGCCCGACAAGCCGCTGCCTGGCTTGATGGTTGGCCATTGGCAGGTACCCGTCGACGACGGTGCCATCGCCATCACCCGCCTGCCGTTGCAATACCTGGGTGGCCTCAAGGCCCAGCCGCTGACCTCCAGCGTGGTGGTGCTGCGCTATGGCGAGCAGGTGCGCACCTTGGCCCGCGGCCAGCGCCTGGCACCAGGGATCGTGCTGCAGGACATCGACAGCGATGGCCTGATTTTCAACAACCAGGGGCGGCGTGAACGCCTGCCCTGGCCGCCACGCTCCGCCGTGACCGGCTTCAAGCGGCAAGGATGAACGATGCCTGTTAGATATTGCGTGGCGGCCGCGCTGAGCCTGGCCCTGTCCATGGCCTGTGCTGAAGAGCCGGTGTTCGACGACAACGGTACGCCGATGTACGAGGTGAACTTCGTCGACACCGAACTGGGCGAGTTCATCGACAGCGTGTCGCGCATCACCGGCACCACCTTCATCGTCGACCCCCGGGTCAAGGGCAAGGTCACCGTGCGCACCGTCGACCTGCACGACGCCGATGCCATCTACGACATCTTCCTGGCCCAGCTGCGCGCCCAGGGCTACGCCACTGTCGACCTGCCCAACGGCAGCGTGAAGATCGTTCCCGACCAGGCCGCTCGCCTGGAGCCGGTGCCGGTGGAGGCGGGAGGGCAGCAGGGGGAAGGCAGCGACAGCGTGGCCACGCGGGTATTCAATGTGCGCAACGCCGCCAGCGAGCAGGTGCTGGGCATTCTCAAGCCCCTGATCGACCCACGGGTCGGTGTGATCACACCTTATCCGGCGGCGCACCAGTTGGTAGTTACCGACTGGCGCAGCAACCTGGAACGTATCGCCAGCTTGCTGCGCCAGCTTGACCGCCCCCAGGACGCACCAGGCAGCGGCAGTACCCAGGTCATCTACCTGCGCCATGCCAATGCGGGCGAAGTGGTCAAGGTGTTGCGCGGGCTCAGCCAGGAAGGCATGGCACCCTCTGAAGGTGCGGGCGAAGCAGAGGGCAAGGACAGGCCCGTAGTGCCTGTCGCCGGAGGCTCGGGCATCCGCCTGGAGTACGAAGAAGGCACCAACGCCGTGGTCATGGTCGGCCCCGATAGCGAGCTGGCCGCCTACCGCGCCATTGTCGAGCAGCTGGACATCCGCCGTGCCCAGGTAGTGGTGGAAGCGATCATCGCCGAGGTGTCCGACAGCAGCGCCCAGGAACTGGGCGTGCAGTGGCTGTTCGCTGACGAGAAGTTCGGTGCCGGTATCGTCAATTTCGGCAGCAACGGGGTAAACATCGCCAGCATCGCCGGGGCCGCTGCCAGTGGCGACAACGAGGCCCTTGGCGACCTGCTGTCCAGCACCACCGGCGCCATGGCGGGTATCGGCCATTTCGGCGGCGGCTTCAACTTCGCCATGCTGGTCAACGCGCTGAAGGGCAAGAGCGGCTTCAACCTGCTGTCCACGCCCACCCTGCTGACCCTGGACAACGCCGAGGCGTCGATCCTGGTCGGCCAGGAAGTGCCCTTCGTCACAGGATCGGTGACGCAGAACAATGCCAACCCGTACCAGACCATCGAGCGCAAGGAAGTCGGGGTGAAGCTGCGCATCAAGCCGCAGATCAACGTCGACAACAGCGTGCGCCTGGACATCGTCCAGGAAGTGTCGTCGATTGCCGACACTACGGCTGCCAGCGACGTGATCACCAACAAGCGCGAGATCAAGACCAAGGTCATGGTCGAGGACAACGGCCTGGTGATCCTCGGCGGCCTGATCAGCGACGAACTGAGCACCAGCGACCAGCGCGTGCCGCTGCTTGGCGATATCCCTTACCTGGGCCGGCTGTTCCGCTCCGACGCCACCAAGAACACCAAGCAGAACCTGATGGTGTTCATCCGCCCGCGCATCCTGCGTGACGGGCCGAGCCTGGCCGGGCTCAGCGAAGACAAGTACCGCACCTTGCAGCAGACCACACCGCTGCAGTTGCCCGACCTTGCGGATGCGCAAGACGCTACGCCGTTGCTGCAGGTGTTCCCCTCCAGCCGTGCACGGCTGGAAGGCGGTGACTGGTGATGCTGCCTTATCGCCAGGCACGGCAGAGCGGGGTGGCCATGGCCCCTGCGGAGCAGGGCTGGCAGCTATGGTTGCGGCACGACGCCGACAGCGCCCAATTGCAGGAGCTGCTGCGCGTGCACGGCCAGCCCAGCCTGCTCGAATACCTGGAGCCTGCACTGTTCGACGAACGCCTCGGCCAGCTGTACCAGGCCGGCGATGCTGCCACCGAGGCGCTGATCGAAGGCATCGGCGACCAGGTCGACCTGGACAGCCTGATGAGCGAAATGCCGCGCATCGAGGACCTGCTGGAAAGCGACGACGAAGCCCCGGTGATCCGCCTGATCAACGGCCTGTTCGGCCAGGCCCTGCGCCTGCGCGCTTCGGACATTCATATAGAAACCTTCGAGCAGAGCCTGGTGGTGCGCCTGCGGGTCGATGGCCACCTGCGCGAAGTGTTGCGCCCACCGCGTGCGCTGTCGGCCATGCTGGTGTCGCGGATCAAGGTCATGGCCCGTCTGGACATCGCCGAAAAGCGCCAGCCCCAGGATGGCCGTATCACCCTGCGTGCGGCGGGGCGCGAAGTGGATGTGCGGGTCTCGACACTGCCCGGCATCCACGGTGAACGGGTGGTGATGCGCGTGCTCGACAAGCAGGCCAGCCTGCTGGCGCTGGGCAACCTGGGCATGCCAGCGGCGGTGTTGCAGGGCCTGCGCAGTTGCCTGGCACGGCCCAACGGCATCGTGCTGTCCACGGGGCCGACCGGTTCGGGCAAGACCACTACCCTGTATGCCAGCCTCAACAGCCTCAACGACGGCAGCCGCAACATCCTCACTGTCGAGGACCCGGTGGAATACGCTATCGCCGGCATCGGCCAGACCGCTATCAACCCGCGTGCCGGGCTGACCTTTGCCAGCGGCCTGCGCGCCATCCTGCGCCAGGACCCGGACGTGATCATGCTCGGCGAAATCCGTGACCAGGAGACCGCGCAGATCGCCGTGCAAGCCAGCCTCACCGGCCACCTGGTGTTGTCCACGCTGCACACCAACAGTGCGGTGGGCGCGGTGACCCGCCTGCGCGACATGGGCATCGAACCGTTCCTGATCGCCTCGTGCCTGCGCGGCGTACTGGCCCAGCGCCTGGTGCGGCGCCTTTGCAGTTGCGCCGTCGCGCACCCGCTGCAGCCGGCGGAACGCGACCTGTGGCCCGAACTGGCGGCGCTGGGCAGCAGCTACCACGCGGTGGGCTGCGAGCAATGCCAGGGCAGCGGGTATATCGGGCGCCTGGGCCTGTATGAATTCATCGAGCTGGATGCCGGGCTGATCGGCCTGTTGTACGACGGCGCCAGTGAACTGGCCATGCAGGACTACCTGGCCGAGCGCCGGCAGAGCCTGGTGGCGATGGCCAGCGACTGCCTGGCCCGTGGCGAGACCAGCCTGGCCGAAGTACTGCGCGTGGTGCAGGGCTGAGCCATGCCGACCTATCGCTACCAGGCCGTCGACCTAGCCGGCAAGACCCACAAGGCCAGCTTGCAGGCCGACAGCGAACGCCACGCCCGCCAGTTGTTGCGTGAGCAGGGCCTGTTTGCCCGCCGCTTGCAGCGTCACGAAGCCGGCACCCGGCAACCCCGGCGCCAGCGCCTGAGCCGCGCCCAGCTGTGCGAACTGACTCGTCAGCTGGCCACCCTGACCGGTGCCGGCATCCCTCTGGTCGACGCCCTGGCAACCCTGGAACGGCAACTGCGCCAGCCCGCCCTGCACGGTGTGCTGGTGGCCTTGCGCGGCTCGTTGGCCGAAGGCCTGGGCCTGGCTCGCAGCCTGGCACGTCAGGGGGCACCGTTTACCGGCCTGTACTGCGCGCTGGTCGAGGCCGGCGAGCGGTCCGGCCGCCTGGCCCAGGTGCTGACCCGCCTCGCCGACCACCTGGAGCAGGTTCAACGACAGCAGCACAAGGCACGTACCGCGCTGATCTACCCCGCCGTGTTGATGGGGGTGTCGCTTGCCGTGGTGGTAGGCCTGATGACCTTCGTCGTACCCAAGCTCACCGAACAATTCGCCCATGCCGGGCAAAGCCTGCCGCTCATTACATCGCTGCTGATCGGCCTGAGCCAAGGGCTGGTGCAGGCCGGACCCTGGCTTTTGGGGCTGGCCCTGTTGCTCGGCGCGCTCGGCGGCTGGTTGCTGCGCAAGCCGCACTGGTGCCTGCGCCGCGACCAGTTGCTGCTACGCCTGCCACATATCGGCAGCCTGCTGCAGGTGCTGGAAAGCGCGCGCCTGGCACGCAGCCTGGCAATCCTCAGCGGCAGCGGCGTGGCCCTGCTCGAAGCCCTGCAAGTGGCCACCGAAACCGTCGGCAACCGGCGTATCCGCCTGGCCATGGAGCAGGTGCGCCAGCAGGTGCAGGGCGGCACCAGCCTGCATCGCGCGCTGGATGCCAGCCAGCAGTTCCCGCCGCTGCTGGTGAACATGGTCGGCAGCGGCGAGGCCAGCGGCACTTTGGCCGACATGCTCGAGCGCGTGGCCGACGACCAGGAGCGCGGCTTCGCCCGCCAGGTCGATACCGCCATGGCGCTGTTCGAACCCCTGATGATCCTGGTGATGGGCGCCGTGGTGCTGTTCATCGTGCTGGCGGTGCTGTTGCCGATCATGCAACTCAACCAGGGCCTGCAACTGTGACGACAAGGAGTACTGCCATGCAGCATCGACGTAACCGCCAGCGCGGTTTCACCCTCATGGAAATCATGGTGGTGATCTTCATCATCGGCCTGCTGATCGCCGTGGTCGCGCCCAGCGTGCTGGGCAACCAGGACAAGGCCATGAAGCAGAAAGTGATGGCCGACCTGGCCACCCTGGAGCAGGCGCTGGACATGTACCGCCTGGACAACCTGCGCTTCCCCAGTAGCGAGCAGGGCCTGGCCGCGCTGGTGAAAAAGCCGGCCCAGGAACCGCTGCCACGGGCCTGGCGCAGCGACGGCTACGTGCGCCGCCTGCCGGAAGACCCGTGGGGCACCCCGTACCAGTACCGCATGCCCGGCGAGCATGGCCGGGTCGACGTGTACTCGCTGGGCGCCGACGGCCTGCCGGGCGGCGAAGGCCAGGATGCCGACCTGGGTAACTGGGAGCTGTAACGGGTGCGTCGTCAGCGGGGCTTCAGCCTGATCGAATTGCTGGTGGTGCTGGCCATCGCCGGGCTGATGACCGGATTGGCGGTGGCCGGGTTCGGCAACAGCCAGGCCAGTGTCGACCAGGCGCTGCAACGGCTGGCGAGCGAGACCCGGGCGCAGGCCGCGCTGGCCCGGCATGCCGGGCAGCTGCGCGGGCTGCGCTGGAATGGCCAGCGCCCGGAGTTCGTCCGGCGCGAGGGTAATGGCTGGGAGGTCGAAGCTGTCGCCCTTGGTGACTGGCCCAAGGGCCTGCGCCCGGACTGGCCGGCCAGCCCACAGCCGCGCCTGTTGTTCACCCCGCATGGCTGGGCGCAACCGGGCAACGTGCGCTGGCGCTGGGCCGATGGCAGCGAGCAATGGGCCTGGAGCCGCGATGGCCGCTTGCAGGTGGTGGTCGCCCCATGAAGCGGCATCAGCGTGGTTTCACCCTGCTTGAGGTGACCGTGGCCCTGGCGATTGCCGCGGTGCTGGCAGTGATCACCAGCCAGGTTTTGCGCCAGCGCCTGGCGGTGCAGGACAACCTGCAGCAACACCGCCTTGGCCTGCTATGCGCGCGAGAACTGCAAACCCGCTTTGCCGTCGAGCAGTACTGGCCGGCGGCAAACCAGGTTGGAGGTGAACTGAGCCAGGGCGGCCAGCGCTGCCACTGGCAACTGCAGCTGCGCCGCACCGGCGTACGTGACCTGCGCCGTGGCGAGCTGCTGTTGTTCGCCGACCGCGACCAGCGCCTGCCGCTAGGCCAGTACACCGTGTTCCTGGAGCGGCCATGAGTTACAGAAACCGTGAAGCTTGCGCGGCCCCTGTGGGAGCGGGCATGCCCGCGAAGCAGGCGACTCGGTGTATGGCACCGGCTTCGCCGGTGTTCGCGGGCGCGCCCGCTCCCACAGAGACCCAGTTCCACCCCGCGCAGGTGCCTGCCCCTGGATCAGCCGTGAGTGACAGAGATCGTGAAGCTTGTGCTCGCCCCGTGTCGGGACGACGGGCACTCGCCCGGGCGAAGGCGAGGCGACTCGGTGGAGTGGCACCGGCTTCGCCGGTGTTCGCGGGCGCGCCCGCTCCCACAGAGGCCCAGTACCACCCCGCGCAGGTGCCTGCCCCTGGATCAGCCGTGAGTGACAGAGATCGTGAAGCTTGTGCTGCCCCTGTGGGAGCGGGTTTACCCGCGAAGCAGGCACCGCGGTGTATGGCACCGGCTTCGCCGGTGTTCGCGGGTGAACCCGCTCCCACAGGGAGGGCGTATACCCGTCAGCCCAGCATCCAGCGTGTGAAGCAGCGACAGGCCGGCCTGCCCCTGGAGCGGCCATGAGTTACAGAGATCGTAAAGCTTGCGCGGTTCTTGTGGGAGCGGGTTTACCCGCGAAGCAGGCGACTCGGTGGATGGCACCGGCTTCGCCGGTGTTCGCGGGCGCGCCCGCTCCCACAGAGGCCCAGTACCACCCCGCGCAGGTGCCTGCCCCTGGATCAGCCGTGAGTGACAGAGATCGTGAAGCTTGTGCTGCCCCTGTGGGAGCGGGTTTACCCGCGAAGCAGGCACCGCGGTGCATGGCACCGGCTGCGCCGGTGTTCGCGGGCGCGCCCGCTCCCACAGGGAGGGCGTATACCCGTCAGCCTTGGACCCAGCCGAGCAAGCACCGCCAGGCCGGCCTTACCCTGATCGAGCTGATGGTCGCCCTGGCACTCACTGCTGTGCTCGGCATCATGCTCGCCGCCCTGGTCAACGGCTGGCTCAAGGTTCGCGAGCGCCTGCAGGTCACCGCGCAGGAAACCTCGGTGCTGGACTTCTGCCTGGCTCTGGAGCGTCGCTTCGATAGCCCGGTAATGCGCCGGGTCTACGACCAGCGCCTGCCCTTGGCAAGCCGCTGGCTGGACTGGCAACCGGCAAGCAACCAGTTGCTCTGGGTCGCCAGCACCGGCATGCCGGAAGCCGAGGGCGGCTCGCGCCTGCAGCGCCAGCGCCTGCGCTTCGAGGCCCGCGAGCAGCGCCTGCTGCTGGAAAGCTCGGCCGATCTCTATGCCGCCGCCGCCCCACGCTGGGTCCAGCGCGAGCGGCTCGACCAGGTCAGCGCCATGAATGTTCTCTATTACCAGGGCGGCCGCTGGCTGGCCTGGCCTTCCGACCAACCTGCGCACCCCGGCCGTGGCGTGCGTCTGGAACTGCAGCGTGACGGAGCACCCTATGTCTGCACCTTCGCCCTCCCGTGGGGGCGCTCATGAAGTTTGAATGGCGGCGGCGCAGCCCGGCCCAGCCGTGGTTGTTGCTGCGACCGGGCGTTGTCTGGCACTGGGCGCTGGCCGAGGGCGGCCTTGTGCAACGCCAAGGGCAGGGCGAGCCCCCGGCGAACCTGCAGGCCCGTGTGGCGTTGATCCTGCCTGCCGAGGCCTGCAGCTACTTCCGCGTGCCGGCACCGCCGGGGCTCAAGCGTGAAGAATGGCCGCTGTTGCTCGAAGACCGCTTGCTGCAGGCCATTGACGAGGTGACATGCGCCTGCCTGGCCCGCGAGCCCGGCCATCTTCGGTTACTGGTAGTGGCTCGTCAGCAACTGGAGGACTGGCGCGGGCAGTGCGCCGAATGGGGCTTGCAGGTGGCACGTTGCTGGGCAGAACTACAGCTGCTGCCGCCGCCCGAGTCGGGACATGCCTGGCAATGGCAGCGCACACCCGGCATGTATTTGTACAAAGGGCTGGCCGAAGACAGGCAGGAGCACTGGCTGGCCTGGCCGGATGCATTGGGCGAGGTGCCACGGCAACCGTGGGCGGAGCTGCAAAAGGTTCCGCTGAGCGGTGACTGGCCCAGTACGCTGGCACCGCTCGATTCATTGCCCGGCCTGTTCGAGCGTACCCGCAAGGTGCGCTCGCTGCCAGTGGTGTCCCGGCCGCAGCAACGGCTGCTCGCGGCCTGTCTGGTACTGGCTGCCGTCTGGGGCGGGCTGTGGTTGAGCAAGCAGTGGGCCCAGGCGCAACTCTGGCGCAGCCAGGTCGTCGCCGTGACCGGTGAGCAGGCCAGCCCCCGGCAAGCCGCGCAGGCCCTCAAGCGCCTGCGCGAAAATGAATTGCAACAGCAACTGCGCACGCGCCAGCTCGAAGACCTGCAGACGGCGTTGCAGGCCTGGCTGCGTGACCACTCCGGCTGGCGTCTGCAAGCGGTGCACTTCGATGGCCAGCGTTGGCACTTGCGGCTGGAGGGCGAGGGCAGTGCGCCGCCATGGAGCGAGATGGCGACAGCTGCCGGGGCCTCGGTCCAGGTGCAGGACGGCCAAGTGGTGTTCGACCTGGGAGCAGCCTCATGAACCGGGACTGGGTACAGCGTCATCGTTTGAAGTTTGCTTGGGCGCTGATTGCCCTGTTGCTGACCTTCCTGACCCTGCGCGCAGGCCTTGCGCAATGGCGCGAGCTCAGCCAGTGGCGCGGGCTGGCCGAACAGGCCGTCAGCCTGCAAGGCGGCCCGGGGCTGAACCTGGAGCGGCTCCGACAGTCGGCCCAGGCGCGGCAGATCGAACTGGCCGAGGTCGATGCGCAGGGCAAGACCTGGCAACTGCGTGGGCAGGTGGCAGACGAGCGCGTACTGCAAGGCTGGTTGCAAAGCCTGCGTGCAGAAGGTGCACAGCTACTGCAATGGGGGCTGGAGCAGGATGGCAAGGGCCTGCGCTTCAACCTGGTGATGCAGCCATGAGCCGCAAGGGCATGGCGTGGGTTGTGCTGGTGTTCGTGGTGTCGGTATTGGTTGAGCTTCCGGCCAATTGGGTGGTGCGTGCATTCGGCCTGCCAATGCGTGACGCCAGTGGCAGCCTGTGGCAAGGCCAGGCCCAACAGTTGGGCCCCGTCGGGCCTTTGCACTGGACGGTCCAGCCTTGGCGCTTGCAGGCGAATGCGCAGCTGGGCTTTCAGGGCCAGGCCTGGCAGTTGCGCGCCGAAGGCTGGCCGTGGCGCTGGCGGCTCGACGCCTCTGCGGTGGGCGCCCAGGCGACCGTTCCGACGGATTACCGCCTGGCGGGACAGTGGCAGGGGGCATTGCGAATTCAGGGGGCAGGGCGCCAATGCCGTGCCAGCGAAGGCCGCATGACGGTAACTGACCTTGCCCTGAGCGAGCCCTGGTCGCTCGGCCTGGGGCAGGGCTGGTTGGAAATGGGCTGCCAAAGCGGCTGGCGCCTGCGCGGGCAGTTGGTGCAGCAGGGGCAGCATCAACTGGCCGTGGATGCCGACCTGCGAGGGCGCCGGGCGCAGGTAGTGTTCGAGTTGCAGTCGGAGGCGGCGCTAACGCCTTTGTTGCGTGGGGTGCAGTGGCTTGGGCCGCAGGCATTGGCAGGGCAGCGAGACTTGCGTTGGTAAGGGGAAATGCGTGGAGATTGCATGAAGGCTGGGAGGTGATCGGTTTGAGTCTTGAGTGGGGGCGCATATCGAGCGCCGCGCGGGCGGCACTCGATCGGGCAGACGCCTGAAATGCCCCGACAAACCTCAGGGCCGAATTTCGATCAACGTGCCATCCCGCACCAGGTCCCACACTTCCTGCATGTCGCGGTTACGCATGGCAATACACCCATCCGTCCAGTCCAGGGTGTGGAAGTACCACTCCGGGTACTCGTCGTTGATTGGCGTGCCATGGATCATGATCATGCTGCCGGCGCTCACCCCTTCGCGGGTGGCACGGGCGGCATCGGTGATGTTCGGGTAGTTGATGTGCATGGCCAGGTTGAAGCGGTCGCTCTGCTTGCGCCAATCCAGCCAGTACAGGCCCTCGGGGGTTTTCTTGTCGCCTTCGCGCTCCTTGGCGCCCTTTGGCTGCTTGCCCAGCGAGATACGGTAGGTTTTCAGCGGTTCGCCACGGCTGATCAGCTGCAGGCGGCGCTCGGACTTGATCACCAGTACCTTGTCGATCAGCGGTTGCATGGCCTGCTGCGAAGGCGATGGGGTTTGCGCTGCCGGCTGGGGCTTGCGGATGATGGTCTCGGTGAAAGCCGCCTGGGACACCGAGGTAACGCAAAGGCAGAAAAGGGCAAGCAACCAGCGCATGTAACGGTATCCCTGAAGGCTTCTAGGTAATGGGCGAGACGTTCATCGGCGGCAGGTATTCATGGCCTATGGGGTAGTGCTGCCCGATGCGATCGCGATAGTAGCATTCTAGTGTGCGAGTGACGGTGCGGAAAGCCAGCTCGCCCCACGGTATCTCATGTTCCTCGAACAGCCGCACCTCCAGGCTTTCGACACCGACCGCGAAATCAAGGTCCGCCAGTTCGGCGCGGAAGAACACGTGCACCTGGTTGATGTGTGGCAGGTCGAACAGCTGGTACAGGCTCATGCTGCCGACCCGGGCGCAGGCCTCCTCGACGGTTTCGCGACGGGCGGCCTGGTCCAGGGTTTCGCCGTTTTCCATGAAACCGGCAGGCAAGGTCCAGAAACCGCGGCGTGGCTCGATGGCGCGCCGGCACAGCAGCACCTGGCTGCCCCAGGTCGGCAACACGCCGGCTACGATGTTGGGGTTCTGGTAATGGATGGTCTGACAAGACTCGCAGACATACCGCAGGCGGCTGTCGCCATCGGGGATCCGCTGAGTGACCGGCTGGCCGCACGCGCTGCAGAATTTCATGTGTCGTTCCTTTTTGCTCTGGGCTATCTTGGCGCGCCGGCCGTGCTGCCGCAAGCGCACGGGGCTTGGGTGCTTCGCGCCTTTGGTGCATCATGCAAGGCAGGCCTTGGATACGAGCGTGCGCAATGCTGGACGAGCTACTTCGCCGAATGAGCAACCACCAACCCGCATCACTGGAAACCGACCGGCGGTTCCCCGAAGCGGCGGTCCTCTTGCCCATTACCCGCAGCGAAGCGCCCGAACTGGTCCTGACCCTGCGCGCCAAGGGCCTGTCCACCCACGGCGGCGAAGTGGCTTTTCCTGGTGGCCGCCGCGACCCGGAAGACCCGGACCTGGTGTTTACCGCGCTGCGTGAAGCCGAAGAAGAAATCGGCCTGCCACCAGGCCTGGTGGAAGTGATCGGCCCACTCAGCCCGCTGATTTCGCTGCACGGCCTGAAAGTGACGCCATTCGTCGGGCTTATCCCCGATTTTGTCGAATACCGTGCCAATGATGCCGAGATCGCGGCAGTATTCACCGTGCCGCTGGAATTCTTCCGCCAGGACCCGCGCGACCATACCCACCGTATCGATTACCAGGGGCGCAGTTGGTATGTGCCCAGCTATCGCTATGGCGAATACAAGATCTGGGGGTTGTCGGCGATCATGATCGTCGAACTGGTCAACCTGCTGTTCGATGCCGGCATCAGCCTGCACCAGCCCCCTGAGCGTTACATCGAAAACTGAGCGGGGCCAACCCCGTCGTCTGCGTTGCAGCCTGAGGAGCAAGCATGAAATACCGCCTGGGCGACCTGCGGGTCGAGAGCCACCCCACCAGTTGGGCCGCACCCAACGCCACGCTGATCGGCAAGGTGCGCCTGCAGGCCGATGCCAGCGTGTGGTTTGGCGCGGTGCTGCGCGGGGACAACGAGCTGATCGACATTGGCGAGGGCAGCAACGTGCAGGATGGCACGGTGATGCACACCGACATGGGCTCGCCGCTGACCCTGGGCAAGGGCGTGACCGTTGGCCACAACGCCATGCTGCATGGTTGCACGGTGGGCGACTACAGCCTGGTCGGTATCAACGCGGTCATCCTCAATGGCGCGCGCATCGGCAAGCATTGCATCATCGGCGCCAATGCGCTGATTGCAGAAGGCAAGGAGATCCCCGACGGTTCGCTGGTGATGGGCTCGCCGGGCAAGGTGGTGCGCGAGCTGACCGAACAGCAGAAGCGCATGCTCGAAGCCAGTGCCGCGCATTACGTGCACAATGCCCAGCGTTATGCACGGGAGTTGGTGGTTGACGATGAGTGATGTGGTAGAGCGGCCGGTGGCCTCGCCGTGCGTGAGTATCTGTGCGCTGGACGAGCAGGATATCTGCACAGGTTGCCAGCGAACCGTGGCCGAGATCGGCCGCTGGGGGCGGATGGACAACGACGAGCGCAGGGCGGTGCTGAAGCTGTGCCATGAGCGGGCAGTAGCTGCTGGCCTGATTATCGGTCGCTAAATACCTTGTCGGCTTCATCGCCGACCATGTAGGAGCGGCCTTGTGTCGCGATGGGCTGCAAAGCAGCCCCAGTAATTTGTGCATCAGCGCTGAAATCCAGGGGCTGCTTTGCAGCCCATCGCGACACAAGGCCGCTCCTACAGGGAGTACCGTTGCCTGCCGATGAAGCCAGCGGTAATCTGTGCGGCTTGCCCACAGACTACCCGCCATGTTCTATCTGATTGCCTACATCAGCAGCGTAGTGCTGATCAACTACGCCTTCTCCAGCGCGCCACACCTGGACATCATCTGGTCCGCCTGGGGCGGTCTGGTGTTCATCCTGCGCGACATGGTGCAAACCCGCTTCGGCCATGGCGCCCTGGTCGCCATGCTGGCGGCGCTGGTGCTGTCCTATGTCACTTCGGAACCGGCCATCGCCCTGGCCAGCGCCACCGCGTTCTTCATTTCCGAACTGATCGACTGGCTGGTGTTCAGCATCACCCGCCGGCCGCTGCGCGACCGCTTGTGGCTGAGCTCGGCGCTGAGCATCCCGGTGGACACCTTCATCTTCTTCGGCATGATCGGCGCCCTGACCCCAGCCGTGATCGGCACCGCCATGGCCTCGAAATTCGCCGGTGTCACCGCCGTGTGGCTGGCCATGGCATTTCGCGCCCGGCGGGCCGCCGTGGCGGGTTGATGGTGTAGAATAGCGGTCCTTTTTCAGCGGGCGGCGCCAAGCCTGGTGCGGCCCCGGACGCCTTCGAGGACCTGAAATGACCCGTATCGGAACCCCCTTGTCGCCCACCGCGACCCGTGTACTGCTCTGCGGCTGTGGCGAGCTGGGCAAGGAAGTGGTGATCGAGCTGCAGCGCCTGGGCGTCGAAGTGATCGCCGTCGACCGCTACGCCAATGCCCCGGCAATGCAGGTGGCGCACCGCAGCCACGTGGTCAACATGCTCGATGGCGTGGCCCTGCGCGCGGTGATCGAGGCCGAGAAGCCGCACTACATCGTCCCTGAAATCGAAGCCATCGCCACCGCCACCTTGGTCGAGCTGGAAAACGAAGGCTTCAACGTGGTGCCGACCGCCCGCGCCACCCAGCTCACCATGAACCGTGAAGGCATCCGCCGCCTGGCCGCCGAAGAACTGGACCTGCCAACCTCGCCGTACCATTTCGCCGACACCTACGAAGACTACGCCAAGGCCGTGGCCGATGTTGGCTACCCATGCGTGGTCAAACCGGTGATGAGCTCGTCGGGCAAGGGCCAGAGCCTGCTGCGCAGCGATGCCGACCTGCAGAAGTCGTGGGACTACGCCCAGGAAGGCGGCCGCGCCGGCAAAGGCCGGGTCATCGTCGAGGGCTTCATCGACTTCGAATACGAAATTACCCTGCTGACCGTGCGCCACGTTGGCGGCACCACCTTCCTCGAGCCTGTCGGCCACCGCCAGGAGAAGGGCGACTACCAGGAATCGTGGCAGCCGCAGGCCATGAGCCCGAAGGCGCTGGCCGAGTCGCAGCGGGTGGCCAAGGCGGTCACCGATGCCCTGGGCGGTCGTGGCCTGTTTGGCGTGGAACTGTTCGTGAAGGGCGACCAGGTGTGGTTCAGCGAAGTCTCGCCACGCCCGCATGACACCGGCCTGGTGACCCTGATTTCCCAGGACCTGTCGCAGTTTGCCCTGCATGCCCGGGCCATTCTTGGCCTGCCGATTCCGGTAGTGCGCCAGTTCGGCCCTTCGGCTTCGGCGGTGATCTTGCCCGAGGGGCAGTCGCAGCAGACCAGCTTTGCCAACCTGGGCGCGGCGCTGAGCGAGCCGGATACCGCCATTCGCCTGTTCGGCAAGCCGGAAATCAACGGTACCCGCCGCATGGGCGTGTGCCTGGCGCGTGACGAGTCGGTCGAAGCGGCGCGTGCCAAGGCGACCCGTGCTTCGCAGGCGGTCAAGGTCGAGTTCTGATTTGAGTCCGTATGGGGCCGCTTTGCGGCCCTATCGCGACACAAGGCCGCTCCTACAGGGACCGCGCAAGCCGAAGCTGATGCGATCTCTGTAGGAGCGGCCTTGTGTCGCGAAAGGGCTGCAAAGCAGCCCCTGCTTTCTCAAAGTTCGGTATTGCGGGTCTCTTTCAGGCACAGCACGGCAATCAAGCTGATCACCGCCGCCACCGACACATAGCCCCCCACCCAGCTCAACCCACCCATGCTCACCAGCTTCTGGGCAAAGAACGGTGCCGCCGATGCGCCGACGATGCCGCCCAGGTTGTATGCCGCCGAAGCGCCGGTATAGCGCACGTGGGTCGGGAACAGTTCAGGCAGCAGTGCCCCCATCGGCGCAAAGGTCACGCCCATCAGGAACAGTTCGATGGCCAGGAACAGCGCCACACCTGCGGTCGACCCCGAAGTCAGCAGCGGCTCCATGGTAAAGCCCGAGGCCACTGCCAGCAGGCCGCCGACGATCAGCACCGGTTTGCGCCCGTAGCGGTCGCTGAGCCAGGCCGACAGTGGTGTGGCCAGGGCCATGAACACCACCGCGAAGCACAGCAGGCCAAGGAATGTCTCGCGGCTGTAGCCCAGCGTGGTCACGCCATAGCTCAGCGAGAACACCGTGGAGATGTAGAACAGCGCGTAGCACACCACCATCGCCGCTGCGCCCAGCAGGGTCGGCAGCCAGTATCTGGAAAACAGGTCGACCACCGGCATTTTCACCCGCTCGTGGCGGGCGACGGCCTTGGCGAACACCGGGCTTTCTTCAAGCTTCAGGCGCACATACAGGCCCACCAGTACCAGCGCGGCGCTGAGCAGGAACGGAATGCGCCAGCCCCACTCGCGGAACTGCTCGTCGCTGAGTACCAGGGCCAGGGTCAGGAACAGGCCGTTGGCGGCCAAAAAGCCGATCGACGGGCCCAACTGCGGGAACATGCCGAACCAGGCGCGCTTGCCTTCGGGCGCGTTCTCGGTGGCCAGCAAGGCCGCGCCACCCCATTCGCCACCCAGGCCCAGGCCTTGGCCAAAGCGCAGCAGGCAGAGGATGATCGGCGCCCATACACCAATGCTGTCGTAGCCTGGCAGCACGCCGATGGCCGTGGTGGACACGCCCATCAGCAGCAGCGAGGCGACCAGGGTCGACTTGCGGCCGATACGGTCGCCAAAGTGGCCGAACAGTGCCGAGCCCAGCGGGCGCGCCAGGAAGGCGATACCGAAGGTGAGGAAGGCCGCCAGCATCTGCGCGGTGCCCGACCCGGACGGGAAGAACACCGGGCCGATCACCAGGGCGGCGGCAGTGGCGTAGACGTAGAAATCGTAGAACTCGATGGCGGTGCCGATGAAGCTGGCGGTGGCTACCCGCGCGGGCGAGTTGACCGGTGCGGCAGGCGCTTCGGCATAGGTGCTGCTGGTTGTCATTGAATAGGTCCCTGACAGTCTGGTCCGGCTCCATTGGGATAAGCCCCGCGGCGTGCAATGCAAAAGGGCAGGCACGGTGGCGCGGGCGCCGGAGCGTTTTGTTGTTGTGTGCGCCCGACTGACGATAGCCCAAGGGGGATAGGGGCGGGGGCGGGCACTGTTCGGGGTGTTGAAGCAGGACCGCAGGGCGTGTCAGTGGGGCGGACTGGCCGTGGAGCGCCGGGTGCGGGTAGCAGGCGGGACGGCGGGGCTGGGTAAGCGTGACCCGAGTATAGCTATCGGGTCACGGTCCACACCAGTACCTTGCTGGCACAATTGTCCTCTGTTTCAAGGATTTCCAGGCGATAGCGGCCGATCTTCAGGCAAACGGCGCTTTCCGGGATGCTTTCCAGCGCTTCGGTGACCAGCCCGTTGAGGGTCTTCGGCCCGCCGTCGCAGGGCAGGTGCCAGCCCAGGCTGCGGTTGATCTCGCGCAGCGAAGCGGTGCCGTCGATGACGAAGGTGCCATCGGGCTGCGGGTGCACGTGAGGGTTGTCCAGGCTGTGTTCATCCTCGAACTCGCCAACGATCTCCTCGAGGATGTCTTCCAGGGTGACGATGCCCAGCACTTCGCCGTACTCGTCCACCACCACACCCATGCGGCGCTGCTGTTTGTGGAAGTTCAGCAGCTGCATTTGCAGGGGCGTGCTCTCGGGCACGAAATAGGGCTCGTAGCAGGCGCCGAGCAGCATCTCCAAGGTCAGCTCGGCCTTGGGCAGCAGGTGGCTGATCAGCTTGGTATTGAGGATTGCTTCAACCTGGTTGATGTCGCTGTGGTACACCGGCAGGCGGGTGTGGCGGCTGACGATCAGTTGCTCGATGATGCGCTCGATCGGCTCGTCGAGGCTGATGCCGTCCACTTCGTTGCGCGGTACCAGGATGTCGTTGACGGTCATCTTGTCCAGTGACTGCAGGCCGTCGAGCAGGCCGTGGCGCGGTGCTTCGTGTTCCTCATCCTCGTCGAACTCGTCGGCTTCCTGCGGGTGCAAGGCAACGGCCGTGGGTTGTACACGGAACGGACGCAGGATCAGCTTGGCAATGCCATCCAGCAGGTAGGCCAGCGGTTGCAGCAGGGTTAGGGGTACTTTCAGCAGGCTGGTGCCGAGGCTGACGAACGCCTGCGGGTTGCGCCGGGCCAGGCGCCGCGGCAGGTATTCGGCAAACACCAGCAGGACGAGGGTGGCGGCCAACCCGGCCAGCCAGAAGCCGTGCTCGCCGCTATGGCGCTGGCCAACCAAGCAGGCCAGGCCCAGCACCAGCAGCTTGCCCAGGCTGGCGCACAGCACCAGGGCCTGGGCCGGCAGCACGGGCTGGCCATCCTCGCCGGTGCGCAGCGCGCCATTGAGTTGCAGGCGGGCGGCATCCACCGCGGTGAACAGCGCCGACCACAACAGCGCCAGTGCCAGGGTGCCGAATAGCGGTGCGTACGGCAGGGTATCCATGGGCGGCCGTCAGATATGCAGGATGAATTCGCGAACCAGCTTGCTGCCGAAATAGGCCAGCATCAGCAGGCAGAAACCGGCCAGCGTCCAGCGGATGGCCTTGTGGCCACGCCAGCCCAGGCGGGTGCGGCCCCACAGCAGCACGCTGAACACCACCCAGGCGACACAGGCCAGCAGGGTCTTGTGTGCCAGGTGCTGGGCGAACAGGTTGTCGAGGAACAGCCAGCCGGAGATCAGCGACAGCGACAGCAGGCACCAGCCGGCCCAGAGGAAGCCGAACAGCAGGCTTTCCATGGTTTGCAGCGGCGGGAAGTTGCGGATCAGCCCGGACGGGTGCTTGTTCTTCAGCTGGCGGTCCTGCAGCAGCAACAGCAGTGCCTGGAACACCGCGATGGTGAACAGCCCGTAGGCCAGGATCGACAGCAGGATATGCGCGAGGATGCCCGGCTCTTCGTTGACCAGCGGCACCGTGCCGGGGGGCGCGAACTGGGCCAGCAGCGCGGTCACCGCGCCCAGCGGGAACAGCAGCACCAGCAGGTTTTCCACGGGTATGCGCAAGCAGGCCAGCAGAGTCAGGGCGATGACCGCCACGGCGATCAGGCTGGCGGCACTGAAGAAGTCCAGGCTCAGGCCCAGCGGGGTGATCAGCTGGAAGAACAGCGCACCGGCCTGGGCGAGTACCGCGAAGGCACCCAGCAGGGCAAGCAGGCGCTTGTCGGCCTTGCGGTTCTGGGCAAGGTAAGAGCCCTGGTAGATTGCCGCAGCTATATATAGGCCGGCGGCGATCAGGTTGGGGATGAGGCTGGGTGAGGAGAACATAAGTCCTGGTTGGCGAGCCTTAAAGAGACGGAGTTTGGCATAGATCCCGCCGCTCTAGGAAGACTGCACGCTTGTGTCGGGGCATTCGCGGGCACGCCCGCTCCCACAGGGATCGCGCCGCTCTTCAGGGTGGTGGTGTACCTGTGGGAGCGGGCTTGCCCGCGAAGAGGCCGGCACAGCCACCGAATATCTACCAGGCCGCCAGCAAGGTGTGCGCCGCCGCCGCACTTCGCTATAATCGCCGCCTTGCTGTGCCCGGCGGGTATGCATTCCCCCCTGGGCGCCTGACAAACCTCGGCTTTTACTGGGCCTGAAAGGATCACCATGTTCGAAAACCTGACCGACCGCCTGTCACAGACGCTGCGCCATGTCACCGGCAAGGCCAAGCTGACCGAAGACAACATCAAGGACACGCTGCGCGAAGTGCGCATGGCCCTGCTCGAGGCCGACGTTGCCCTGCCGGTGGTCAAGGATTTCGTCAACAGCGTCAAGGACCGTGCAGTCGGCACCGAAGTGTCGCGCAGCCTGACCCCGGGCCAGGCGTTCGTGAAGATCGTCCAGGCCGAACTGGAAAGCCTGATGGGCGCGGCCAACGAAGACCTCGCGCTGAACGCCGCCCCGCCCGCCGTGGTGCTGATGGCCGGCCTGCAGGGCGCCGGTAAGACCACCACCGCCGGCAAGCTGGCGCGCTTCCTCAAGGAGCGCAAGAAGAAGAGCGTGATGGTGGTGTCCGCCGACGTCTACCGCCCGGCGGCGATCAAGCAGCTGGAAACCCTGGCCAACGACATCGGCGTCACCTTCTTCCCGTCCGACATCAGCCAGAAGCCGGTGGCCATCGCCGAAGCGGCCATCCGCGAAGCCAAGCTGAAGTTCATCGACGTGGTCATCGTCGACACCGCCGGCCGTCTGCACATCGACGCCGACATGATGGACGAGATCAAGGCGCTGCATGCCGCGGTCAAGCCGATCGAGACCCTGTTCGTGGTCGACGCCATGACCGGCCAGGACGCCGCCAACACCGCCAAGGCCTTTGGCGAGGCGCTGCCGCTGACCGGCGTGGTGCTGACCAAGGTCGACGGTGACGCCCGTGGCGGTGCCGCGCTGTCGGTGCGTGCCATCACCGGCAAGCCGATCAAGTTCATCGGTATGGGCGAGAAGACCGAAGCCCTCGAACCGTTCCACCCCGACCGCGTCGCCTCGCGCATCCTCGGCATGGGTGACGTGCTCAGCCTGATCGAGCAGGCCGAGCAGAACATCGACAAGGCCAAGGCCGACAAGCTGGCCAAGAAGCTGAAGAAGGGCAAGGGCTTCGACCTCGAAGACTTCCGCGACCAGCTGCAGCAGATGAAGAACATGGGCGGCCTCGGTGGCCTGATGGACAAGCTGCCGAGCATCGGCGGGGTCAACCTGTCGCAGATGGGCAACGCCCAGGGCGCCGCCGAGAAGCAGTTCAAGCAGATGGAAGCGATCATCAACTCCATGACCCCGGCCGAGCGCCGTGATCCGGAGCTGATCAGCGGCTCGCGCAAGCGCCGTATCGCCATCGGTTCCGGCACCCAGGTGCAGGACGTCGGCCGCCTGATCAAGCAGCACAAGCAAATGCAGAAGATGATGAAGAAATTCTCCGCCAAGGGCGGCATGGCCAAGATGATGCGCGGCCTGGGCGGGATGCTGCCGGGCGGCGGCATGCCGAAGCTGTAACCCCTATTCCGGGGGCTTGCCGTTTGTCCGGCAGGCGCCCAGAACCCCCGCCGTGGCGGGGCAATGGCCGCGGATTTCGCGGCTCAACCGGCAGATCTGGACGGCAGGGCAGGGCCTTGCCGAAAAAGTCATTTGCAAATGTCCGTGTATTCCCCGAGAATATGCGGCCTTTTGGGCACCCGTGTGCCTATTTGGCATTCAGATTTGCAGTACCAGCTGCTGTATCAACTGCAGCACCGACTATAGGAACGATGTTCACATGGTAACCATTCGTCTGGCCCGTGGCGGCTCGAAAAAGCGCCCATTCTACCACCTGACCGTGACCAACTCGCGTAACGCCCGTGACGGCCGTTTCGTTGAGCGCGTAGGTTTCTTCAACCCGATCGCTGCTGGCGCCGAAGTCAAGCTGTCGGTCAACCAAGAGCGCGTCAACTACTGGCTGAGCCAGGGTGCACAGCCGTCTGAGCGCGTTGCTCAGCTGCTGAAGGACGCTGCCAAGGCTGCTGCCTGAGTAGTATGAACGCGACGCCAGAAAAGGCTGACGACCTCATCGTCGTTGGCAAGATTTTTTCGGTTCACGGCGTTCGCGGCGAGGTGAAGGTGTATTCCTTTACCGATCCGATTGAAAACCTGTTGGATTATCCGCGCTGGACGCTTCGGCACGAAGGCAAGGTAAAGCAGGTCGAGCTGGTCAACGGTCGTGGCTCCCAGAAGGGCCTGGTCGTGAAACTGAAAGGCCTCGATGATCGTGATGAAGCCCGTCTTCTGAGCGGTTACGAAATCTGCATTCCGCGGAGCCTTTTGCCCAACCTGGCTGCTGACGAGTACTACTGGTACCAGTTGGTCGGCCTCAAGGTCATCAACCAGGACGAACAACTGTTCGGCAAGGTCGATCACCTGTTGGAGACCGGTGCGAACGATGTAATGGTGGTCAAGCCCTGCGCAGGCAGCCTGGATGATCGCGAGCGTCTGTTGCCCTATACGGCGCAATGCGTGCTCGACATCGACCTGGAAGCAGGCGTGATGCGGGTTGAATGGGACGCGGACTTCTAAACGATGGGTAACCTTCGCGTAGACGTCATCACGTTGTTCCCCGAGATGTTCTCGGCCATCACGGAGTACGGCATTACCAGCCGCGCGGTGAAACAGGGGTTGCTTCAGGTGACTTGCTGGAACCCGCGGGACTACACCACAGATCGTCACCACACGGTGGATGATCGGCCGTTTGGCGGTGGTCCGGGCATGGTGATGAAAATCAAGCCTCTGGAAGACGCCCTGGTTAGCGCCAGGCAAGCGACCGGAGCAGCGGCGAAGGTGATCTACCTTTCGCCACAAGGCCGCAAGCTGACTCAGCAGGCGGTCAAAGGCCTGGCCGAACAGGAATCGTTGATCCTGATCGCCGGTCGTTATGAAGGCATCGACGAGCGCTTTATCGAGGCTCATGTCGATGAGGAGTGGTCGATTGGCGACTATGTGCTTTCCGGTGGCGAGCTGCCGGCCATGGTACTGATCGATGCGGTTACACGGCTGCTGCCCGGAGCTTTAGGGCATGTGGACTCGGCGGAAGAAGATTCCTTCACCGACGGTCTGCTCGATTGCCCGCACTACACCCGGCCTGAGGTGTATGCGGATCAGCGTGTTCCCGACGTGTTGCTAAGTGGCAACCATGCACACATCCGGCGTTGGAGAATGAAGCAGTCCCTTGGTAGGACCTTCGAACGACGCGCCGATCTTCTGGAAAGTCGCTCGCTTTCTGGAGAAGAGAAGAAGCTGCTCGAGGAATATCTCCGCGAGCGGGACGATAGTTAAACGTATCGATGGTGGATCACGTATCCATCTTAGGAGCACAGCATGACCAACAAGATCATCCAGCAGCTCGAAGCCGAGCAGATGAGCAAGGAAATCCCGACCTTCGCACCAGGCGACACCGTTGTCGTTCAGGTTAAAGTGAAGGAAGGTGAGCGTTCCCGTCTGCAGGCGTTCGAAGGCGTCGTTATCGCCAAGCGTAACCGCGGTCTGAACAGCGCCTTCACCGTGCGCAAGATCTCCAGCGGCGTTGGCGTAGAGCGTACCTTCCAGACCTACAGCCCGCAAATCGACAGCCTGGCCGTGAAACGTCGTGGTGACGTGCGTAAAGCCAAGCTGTACTACCTGCGCGACCTGTCCGGCAAAGCCGCTCGCATCAAGGAAAAACTGTCCTGAGTGCAGTTTGCCCGGTGGCCAAGGCCGCCTAGCGAGAAAAAAGCAGCCTTCGGGCTGCTTTTTTGCGTTTTGAACCCCCGAAGATGTGATTGCCATGACTACCCGAGACCAGGAAATCCTGCGCCGCACCGAGCTGTCGGTGACCCGCGTGACCAAGGCGGTGTTTCCCAACACCACCAACCACCACAACACCCTGTTCGGCGGCACCGCCCTGGCCTGGATGGACGAAGTGTCGTTCATCGCCGCCACGCGCTTCTGCCGCCTGCCGCTGGTGACGGTGTCCACTGACCGCATCGACTTCAAGCATCCGATCCCGGCGGGCTCGATCGTCGAGTTGGTGGGGTCGGTCATCAAGGTGGGTAATACCAGCTTGCAGGTGCAGGTGGATGTGTTCGTCGAGAACATGTACCTGGACGGGCGCGAGCGAGCGATTCATGGGGTGTTCAGCTTCGTCGCCATCGACGAGGACAAGCGGCCGGTGCCGGTTTTGCCCCAGGCTTGAGCCCATTCTGGGCCTGACGCGGTCCCTGTAGGAGCGGCCTTGTGTCGCGATGGGCTGCGCAGCAGCCCCAGGATTTCAGCAGGGCTGTACCATCTTGGGGCTGCTGTGCAGCCCATCGCGACGCAAGGCCGCTCCTACAAGGCCTGCGTCAGCTGCCCAAGCCCCTGATTGGGCACGACAACTTGTCAGCTGCTGTGAAACACTAGCCCCACCTCCAACACCCAGCAGCCCCGAATGCCCGCCCTAGACCACCCCCTGATCGACCAGTTCCTCGACGCCCTGTGGCTTGAAAAGGGCCTGTCCGACAACACCCGCATGTCCTACCGCAGCGACCTGGCTCTGTTCAACGGCTGGCTGCAGGAGCACAGCGTCAGCTTGCCCGACGCCGGCCGCGACCTGATTCTCGACCACCTGGCCTGGCGCCTCGACCAGGGCTACAAGCCGCGCTCCACGGCACGCTTCCTGTCCGGCCTGCGCGGCTTCTTCCGCTACCTGTTGCGGGAAAAGCTGGTGGCCATCGACCCGACTCTGCAAGTCGACATGCCGCAATTGGGCAAGCCGCTGCCCAAGTCGTTGTCCGAAGCCGACGTCGAAGCCTTGTTGCAGGCCCCGGACCTGGGCGAAGCCATCGGCCAGCGTGACCGCGCCATGCTCGAAGTGCTTTACGCCTGTGGCCTGCGGGTCACCGAACTGGTCAGCCTGGCCCTCGACCAGGTCAACCTGCGCCAGGGCGTGCTGCGGGTGATGGGCAAGGGCAGCAAGGAGCGCCTGGTGCCCATGGGCGAAGAGGCGGTGGTGTGGCTGCAACGCTACCTGCGCGATGGCCGCGCCGAACTGCTCAATGGCCGCCCCAGCGATGTCTTGTTCCCCAGCCAGCGTGGCGAGCAGATGACCCGCCAGACCTTCTGGCATCGCATCAAGCACCATGCCCGGGTCGCCGGCATCGACAAACCGCTGTCGCCGCACACCCTGCGCCATGCCTTCGCTACTCATCTGCTCAACCATGGCGCCGACCTGCGCGTGGTGCAGATGCTGCTGGGCCACAGTGATCTGTCGACCACGCAGATCTACACCCATGTCGCCAAGGCCCGCCTGCAGCAATTGCACGCCCAGCACCACCCGCGTGGATGAATGTTTTTCATGTTCCGCCGACCGGTCCTTGCAAGGCCCTTCACCGGCGGTGTGATGTGGTAGGCTTGGGCGGTTTGCACCAAGGGCCGCACGGTCACCGCGTATTTTCCGCAGGTGGCGCCCTCCGGCCCCTGTCCGCCTTCAGGAGTTCCCATGCGCGTGACCCAGTTTTTCGCCGCCGCCGCGTTGGCGCTGGCCAGTACCTTTGCCGTTGCTGCGGCAACCGACAGCAATGCCACCGCCGAGCAGGCCATCCGTAAGTCGTTGCAGAACCTCGAGCTGGAAGTGCCCGTCGAAAGCGTGGCCAGCAGCCCGGTCAGTGGCCTGTATGAAGTCAAGCTGCAGGGCGGCCGCGTGCTGTATGCCAGCGGCGACGGCCAGTTCGTGATGCAGGGCTACCTGTTCCAGATCCAGGACGGCAAGCCGGTCAACCTCACCGAGAAGACCGAGCGCCTGGGCATTGCCAAGCTCATCAACGGCATTCCAGCCGCCGAGATGGTGGTTTATCCTGCCAAGGGCGAGACCAAGTCGCACATCACGGTATTCACCGACACCACCTGCCCGTACTGCCACAAGCTGCACGCCGAGGTGCCCGAGCTCAACCGCCGCGGTATCGAAGTGCGCTATGTCGCCTTCCCGCGTCAGGGTCTCGGTTCGCCGGGTGACCAGCAGTTGCAGGCCGTCTGGTGTTCAAGCGACCGCCGTGCGGCGATGGACAAGATGGTCGAGGGTGAGGAAATCAAGGCCGCCAAGTGCGCCAACCCGGTCAGCAAGCAGTTCCAGCTGGGCCAGTCGATCGGCGTCAACGGCACGCCGGCGATCGTCCTTGAAAGCGGCCAGGTCATTCCGGGCTACCAGCCGGCACCGCAGGTCGCCAAGCTGGCACTGGCCAAGTAATCCAATTCAGTACGCCGTCGTCATGGGGTGACGGCATGTTTCACGGTCGGCATAGGTGTCGGCCGTTCAATGGGGAGTTCACAGTGAAACCGGTCAAAGTAGGCATCTGTGGGTTGGGGACCGTCGGTGGCGGAACCTTCAATGTACTTCAGCGCAACGCCGAGGAGATCGCCCGCCGTGCCGGGCGCGGTATTGAAGTGGCACAGATTGCCATGCGCTCGCAGAACCCGAACTGCCAGATTACCGGTACCCCCATTACCGCTGATGTGTTCGAAGTTGCGAGCAACCCGGAGATCGACATTGTCATCGAGCTGATCGGTGGCTACACCGTGGCCCGCGAACTGGTGCTCAAGGCCATCGAAAACGGCAAGCACGTGGTCACCGCCAACAAGGCGCTGATTGCCGTGCACGGCAATGAAATCTTCGCCAAGGCCCGCGAGAAGGGCGTGATCGTCGCCTTCGAAGCGGCCGTGGCCGGTGGCATCCCGGTGATCAAGGCCATCCGCGAAGGCCTGTCGGCCAACCACATCAACTGGCTGGCCGGCATCATCAACGGCACCGGCAACTTCATCCTCACCGAAATGCGTGAGAAGGGCCGCGCCTTCCCGGACGTGCTGGCCGAAGCCCAGGCGCTGGGTTACGCCGAAGCGGACCCGACTTTCGACGTTGAAGGCATCGATGCCGCGCACAAGCTGACCATCCTGGCTTCGATCGCTTTCGGCATCCCGCTGCAATTCGACAAGGCCTACACCGAAGGCATCCCCCAGCTGACCACTGCTGACGTGAATTATGCCGAGGCCCTGGGCTACCGCATCAAGCACCTGGGTGTGGCCCGCCGCACTGCCGAAGGTATCGAGCTGCGCGTACACCCGACGCTGATCCCGGCCGACCGCCTGATCGCCAACGTCAACGGTGTGATGAACGCCGTCATGGTCAATGGCGACGCCGCCGGTTCCACCCTGTACTACGGTGCCGGTGCCGGCATGGAGCCTACCGCTTCGTCGGTGGTCGGCGATCTGGTCGATGTGGTCCGTGCCATGACCTCCGACCCGGAAAACCGCGTGCCGCACCTGGCCTTCCAGCCGGATTCGCTGTCGGCCCACCCGATCCTGCCGATCGAAGCCTGCGAAAGCGCCTACTACTTGCGCATCCAGGCCAAGGATCACCCGGGCGTACTGGCCCAGGTGGCCAGCATCCTCTCGGAGCGTGGCATCAACATCGAGTCGATCATGCAGAAGGAAGCCGAGGAACAGGACGGCCTGGTGCCGATGATCCTGCTGACCCATCGCGTGGTCGAGCAGCGTATCAACGACGCCATCGTCGCCCTGGAAGCCCTGCAGGACGTGGTCGGCAAGGTCGTGCGCATTCGCGTCGAGCAGCTCAACTAACAATAGTGCCGGCGGGCCGCCAGTGCGGCCCCGGCCCCAGCATCGAAGGTTTGCACCCATGCGCTATATCAGTACCCGCGGCCAGGCTCCGGCCCTCAATTTCGAAGACGTCCTGCTGGCTGGCCTGGCCAGCGACGGCGGCCTGTACGTCCCGGAAAACCTGCCACGCTTCACCCAGGAAGAAATCGCCTCGTGGGCCGGCCTGCCGTACCACGAACTTGCCTTCCGGGTGATGCGCCCGTTCGTCGAAGGCAGCATCGCCGACGCCGACTTCAAGAAGATCCTCGAAGAAACCTACGGCGAGTTCGCCCACGCCGCGGTTGCCCCGCTGCGTCAGCTGAACAGCAACGAGTGGGTGCTGGAGCTGTTCCACGGCCCGACCCTGGCGTTCAAGGACTTCGCCCTGCAACTGCTCGGCCGCCTGCTGGACCACGTGCTGGCCAAGCGCAACGAGCGCGTGGTGATCATTGGCGCCACCAGCGGTGACACCGGTTCCGCCGCCATCGAAGGTTGCCGCCGTTGCGACAACGTCGACATCTTCATCCTGCACCCGCACCAGCGCGTGTCGGAAGTGCAGCGCCGGCAGATGACCACCATCTTCGGCGACAACATCCACAACATCGCCATCGAAGGCAACTTCGACGACTGCCAGGAAATGGTCAAGGCCAGCTTCGCCGACCAGTCGTTCCTCAAGGGCACCCGCCTGGTTGCGGTCAACTCGATCAACTGGGCGCGGATCATGGCCCAGATCGTCTACTATTTCCACGCGGCCCTGCAGCTGGGTGGCCCGGCGCGTTCCGTGGCGTTCTCGGTGCCGACCGGCAACTTCGGCGACATCTTCGCCGGCTACCTGGCACGTAACATGGGCCTGCCGGTCAGCCAGCTGATCGTCGCCACCAACCGCAACGACATCCTGCACCGCTTCATGAGCGGCAACCAGTACGTCAAGGAAACCCTGCACGCGACCCTGTCGCCGTCGATGGACATCATGGTCTCGTCCAACTTCGAGCGCCTGCTGTTCGACCTGCACGGCCGCAACGGCGGCGCCATTGCCGAACTGATGGCCAACTTCAAGCAAGGTGGCGGCTTCAGCGTCGAGCAAGACCGCTGGACCGAAGCGCGCAAGCTGTTCGACTCGCTGGCAGTGAGTGACGAGCAGACCTGCGAAACCATCGCCGAAGTGTTCGCCGCTACCGGCGAAGTGCTCGACCCGCACACCGCAATCGGCGTCAAGGCCGCCCGCGAGTGCCGCCGCAGCCTGGACACGCCGATGGTGGTGCTGGGTACCGCGCACCCGGTCAAGTTCCCGGAAGCGGTGGAGAAGGCCGGTGTTGGCAAGGCGCTGGAGCTGCCGGCGCACCTCAGCGACCTGTTCAGCCGTGAAGAGCGTTGCACGGTGCTGGCCAATGACCTGAAGGCTGTGCAGGGCTTTGTCAGCCAGCATGGTAACCGCGGCAAGCCGCTGTAACGGCGTTGCTTTCCGGGGCTGCTACGCAGCCCTTTCGCGACACAAGGCCGCTCCTACAGGAGAATCGTGTTCCCCTGTAGGAGCGGCCTTGTGTCGCGATGGGCCGCAAAGCGGCCCCAAAATCTAGGCCTTTTCCCACATCTCCATCAGAAACTTCCTATTCGGCCCGCCCAGCGCAAAGCCTAAATTAGCCGGTCCTCCCATCAGGAGCGGCTCATGCACCAGCCCTACGTGTTGATCCACCAGGCTCGCCCATCCCATCAGATCCTCCTGCACCAGGCCCTCAATGCCCAAGGCATGTTCCATGTGCGCATCAGCGAAACCAGCGCAGACCTCGACGCCTGCCTGAACGCCAATCACCGCCCCGATCTGTTGATCCTTGACCACGCCATGCCAACCCGGGCCGGCCTTGCCTTGCTCGAACACCAGCACCGAACCCGCGCTTTGCTGTTCGTCGGCCAGGCTACCCCCAAGCGCCACAACCTTGCCCAAGAGGCCAGAAACCGGGGCCTGTGGGTGCTCGCCGAACTGCCCTGGCCGCTGTCGATGCCAAGCCTGCAGCGTGCCCTGCAAGCACTGCAGGCGCGCCCGTGGCGGCGTATTCAAACTGTCACGTCCGCCCCGCATGCTCACTGAAGCAGCCGCGGTGTAACGAACTTTCCGCTGCGTCTGTTGGTCAGTTCCTCTATATCCCACCACGCAGCGAGTGATCCGGATGGAAAGAATCTGCAGACTGCTCAACGAAGCCCTGACCCCCTATCAGACCCACCTCGGCGTCGCCGATGCCCAGGGTAATCGCCAATTGACCATTCACGACCGCCTCGCCGGCATCACCCTGCGGCGCACGGTGAGCGAGCGCCAGTTGCAGGAACAAAGCCTGTTGATCGACCTGGTGGATGGCCTGCACCGCGACCTGCAGATCGCCGAAGGGCGTTTGCAGCCCTGTGTGATCGCGGCATTGCAGCAGCGCCAGCAACCCCATGGAACCTTTGCCTGAGTGGTTTATCAGACACTGTAGGGGCAGCCGAGCCAGTGCTTTGCTCCGGCGCTGGCAAGGCTGTCACGGGAAGCCCCCAAGGGCTTTCGCTTGGCCCCGGGCGTGTTTCCCCAGCGCCCGGGGTTTCTTTTTTTGGGGGGACAGGCACATATCCTTGTAGGAGCGGCCTTGTGTCGCGACGGGCCGCAAAGCGGCCCCGGCAATCTTCGCGGCGAAGCTGAAAATGTGGGGCCGCTACGCGCCCCATCGCGACACAAGGCCGCTCCTACAGGGGCCGATCGGGCAGCTAGTGGTCTTCGAAGAAGCGCTTGCTCTCTTCCAGGTAGCTTTCCTGCAACGCCGGGTCCAGCCAGCGTGCATACAACCCCGGCAACACATCCCGGCGCAAGGCAGGCAGCAGTTGGTCGATGTGCGCAATCGCTTCACGCCCCAGCTCGCTGTTCGAACAACCTACATGCAGAAACTGGTAGCGGTTCACCCCTTGCACAGGATGAAACCGGTAGTCAGCCAGTGCCCCGCCTTGCTGCTCCACCAGGTAGCGCACTTCGGGCCAGTAACCGAGCACCATGCGCAGGCGCCCGAGCTGTTGCATCTGTAGCAGGTTGGCGGTGGCGTCGTTGCCGTAGTGGCGGCTGAACGCGGTGTCGGGCAACTGGCGCAGGATGGCGTCGATCTGCGTGCCATAGCTGCGCTCGGCGACAACCCCCAGCTTCAGCGGGGTCTTGCTCAGCAGGCCATGCAGGTCTACCTCCTGGCCGTCGAGGTAAGGCGCCACCAGCGCCTCGCTGTCCTTGCGCAGCACCAGGCCGCCACTGAGCACGCCCAGGGAAGGCACGGAAAACCTCACATATTCGGCGCGTTCCGGCGTCCACAGCAGGGTCGGGTCGCAGGTGAAGCTTTTCGGGTCCTGCAGCATCTGGATGCCGCGGGCGCGGTTGACCCGCACGATGCTGTGGTCGTACTCGGGCATCTGCCTGATCAGCAGGGGCAACAGCTGGTCGATCACCCCTTGGCCTTTCTCCGGCCCTTCCAGAATGGTGAACGGCGGCAGGTCGCGCACCAGCCAGAAGAGGCGCTCCTTGGCACTGGCAGGCTGCAACAGCAATGCGGGCAGCAGCCCGCACAGCAGGGCCAGGTGGCGTAGGCAACGGGCAGCGCGCATGGACCAGGGCCGCGCCAGGGTCAGACCGTGCCTGCTTCGCGCAGGCTGGCGATGGCCGCCGCGTCGTAGCCCAGGCTGCCGAGCAGTGCCTCGGTGTGTTCGCCCAGCGCCGGGCCTACCCACTCGGTGGAGCCGGGGGTCTCCGACAGCTTGGGCACGATGCCCGGCATGCGGAATGGCTTGCCGTCCGGCAGCTTGGCCTGCAGGAACATTTCGCGTGCCAGGTACTGCGGGTCGTTGAACATGTCCTCCGCCGAATAGATGCGGCTGGCCGGCACTTCGGCGGTGTTCAGCACCTGTATCAGTTGCTCCAGCGGCAGGCTGTTGGCCCAGCGGTCGATTACCCCGTACAGCTCGTCACGGCGCAGGTCGCGGCCATCGTTGGTGGCCAGGGTCGGGTCGTCGGCCAGGTCGGTGCGGCCAATGGCCTGCATGAAGCGCTTGAAGATCGCATCGCCGTTGGCGCCGATCTGCACATGCTTGCCGTCGGCGCTGGTGTGAATGGAGGAGGGCGTGATGCCGGGCATGATGTTGCCGGTGCGTTCGCGGATAAAGCCGAACACATCGAACTCCGGGACCATGCTTTCCATCATGGCGAAGATCGCTTCGTACAGGGCCACGTCCACCACCTGGCCCTGGCCGCCGTTGACTTCACGGTGTCGCAGCGCCATCAGTGCGCCGATCACCCCCCACAGGGCAGCAATCGAGTCACCGATGGAAATGCCCGTGCGCACCGGTGGGCGGTCGTCGAAGCCGGTGATGTAGCGCAGGCCGCCCATCGACTCGCCCACGGCGCCGAAGCCCGGCTGGTCCTTCATCGGCCCGGTCTGGCCGAAGCCCGACAGGCGCACCATTACCAGGCGCGGGTTGAGCGCGTGCAGCACGTCCCAGCCCAGGCCGAGTTTTTCCAGCACGCCCGGGCGGAAGTTCTCGATCAGGATGTCGGCGTCGGCCAGCAGGCGCTTGAGAATCTCGCGGCCCTCTGGGTGCTTGAGGTTGAGGGTGAGCGACTGCTTGTTGCGGGCCTGCACGAACCACCACAGCGAGGTGCCCTCGTACAGCTTGCGCCATTTGCGCAACGGGTCGCCGCCATCGGGCGATTCGACCTTGACCACCTCGGCGCCGAATTCGGCACAGATGCGCGAGGCGAACGGGCCAGCGATGAGGGTACCGAGTTCGACAACTTTGAGACCGGCGAGGGGTTTGCTGGGCGTAGTCATGGGGCATCCGTGGCAGCTGGGCAGATGCGTGGTTTTATCATAGGTCCGAAGCGGCAGATACTGCTGCGGGGCAACGAAGGGCAGTATCGGTTAGACTGTGTCACTTTTTCTCTGCGCAAGAAGCCCGTCGACCATGGCCCAGCCGTCCACCACCTACAAATTCGAACTGAACCTGACCGACCTCGACCGCGGCGTGTACGAAAACGTCCGTCAGACCATCGCCCGCCACCCTTCGGAAACCGAAGAGCGCATGGCCGTACGCCTGCTGGCCTACGCCCTGTGGTACAACGAGAACCTGTCGTTCGGCCGTGGCCTGTCCGATGTGGACGAAGCGGCGCTGTGGGAAAAGAGCCTGGACGATCGCATCCTGCACTGGATCGAAGTGGGCCAGCCGGACGCCGACCGATTGACCTGGTGCTCGCGCCGCACCGAGCGTACCAGCCTGCTGGCCTACGGCAGCCTGCGCGTATGGCAGAACAAGGTGGTGGACGCGGTCAAGGGTTTGAAGAACCTGAGCATCGCCGCGGTGCCGCAGGAGGTGCTGGAAACCCTCGCCACCGACATGCCCCGCACCATCAAGTGGGACGTGATGATCAGCGAAGGCACCTTGTTTGTCACCGACGACCGTGGCCAGCACGAAGTGCAGCTGGAGTGGCTGCTTGGTGAGCGCGGCTGAAGCACCCCATGCGTATCGAACCTCGCCCGCTGCCGCCGACCCTGCCATTCCTGGGTAACCTGCCACCCTTGCTGACCCGCCTGTACGCTGCGCGCGGCGTGCAGAGCGAGGCCGAGCTGGACAAAAGCCTCGCGCGCCTGCTGCCGTACCAGCAGCTCAAGGGCATCGAGGCCGGCGTGGACCTACTGGTCGAGGCTATCGACCAGCGCCAGCGCATCCTCATCGTCGGCGACTTCGATGCCGACGGCGCCACTGCCAGTACTGTCGGCGTGCTGGGCCTGCGCCTGCTGGGCGCGGCCCATGTCGACTACCTCGTGCCCAACCGCTTCGAATACGGTTACGGCCTGACCCCGGAAATCGTCGAGGTGGCGCTGCAACGCCAGCCGCAGCTGCTGATCACCGTGGACAACGGTATTTCCAGCGTCGACGGTGTGGCAGCCGCCAAGGCCGCCGGGCTCAAGGTGCTGGTCACCGACCACCACCTGCCCGGTGCGGAGTTGCCCGACGCCGACGCCATCATCAACCCCAACCAGCCGGGCTGCAGTTTCCCGAGCAAGGCGCTGGCCGGGGTAGGGGTGATCTTCTACGTGCTGATGGCCCTGCGTGCGCGCCTGCGCAGCCTGGGGTGCTACGAAACGCAGCCGCAGCCGAACATCGGCGAATTGCTCGACCTGGTTGCCCTGGGCAGCGTCGCCGACGTGGTGCCATTGGATGCCAACAACCGCATCCTGGTGCACCAGGGCCTCGAGCGCATTCGCGCCGGCCGCGCCCGGCCGGGGCTCAAGGCCATTCTTGAAGTGGCCCGTCGCGATCACCGGCGCATCACCTCGACCGACCTTGGCTTCATCCTTGGCCCGCGGCTGAACGCTGCCGGGCGCCTGGACGACATGAGCCTGGGCATCGAATGCCTGCTGTGTGAAGACGCGGCCCTGGCCCAGGACATGGCCCAGCAGCTGGACGACCTGAACCAGGACCGCAAGTCGATCGAACAGGGCATGCAGCGCGAGGCCCTGGCCCAGCTCAAGGACCTGCCTGTCGAGTCGATGCCATATGGCCTGTGCCTGTTCGATGCCGACTGGCACCAGGGGGTGATCGGTATTCTGGCTTCGCGCCTGAAGGAGCGTTACCACCGGCCGACCATCGCTTTCGCCGACGCTGGCGAGGGCATGCTCAAAGGGTCGGCGCGTTCGGTGCCTGGGTTCCATATTCGCGATGCGCTGGATGCCGTGGCGGCGCGCCACCCGCAACTGATCAGCAAGTTCGGCGGCCACGCGATGGCGGCGGGGTTGTCGTTGCCTGAGGCCAATTTCCCGGCATTTGCCGAGGCGTTCAACGAAGAAGTGCGACGCCAGCTGCGCGAAGAGGACCTGACCGGTCGGCTGTTGTCCGACGGCAGCCTGGCGGTGGAGGAGTTCCACCTCGACCTGGCCAAGGCCCTGCGCCATGCCGGGCCCTGGGGGCAGCACTTCCCCGAGCCGCTGTTCCATGGCGTGTTCCAGCTGGTGGAGCAGCGCGTGGTGGGCGAGCGGCACCTGAAAGTGGTGCTCAAGAGCGAGTGCGGCTCGGTGCGGCTGGACGGCATTGCCTTTGGCATTGACCGCGAAGTGTGGCCGAACCCGACGGTGCGTTGGGTCGAGTTGGCGTACAAGCTGGATGTGAACGAGTTTCGTGGCAATGAAAGTGTGCAGTTGATGATTGCCCACATGGAGCCGCGCTGACTGCAAGTACTGCGGCTTCCGCAACTCTGTAGGTATGGCACAAGGCCTTGATGCCAGGTGAAGATCCCTGTGGGAGCGGGCATGCCCGCGAACACCGGCGAAGCCGGTGCCATCCACCGAGTCGCCTTCTTCGCGGGCACGCCCGCTCCCACAGGGCCTGCGGCGGGCTTGAGACTTGCGCTGTACCTGTAGGAGCGGGCATGCCCGCGAACACCGGCAGAGCCGGTGCCAGCCACCGAGTCGCTTGCTTCGCGGGCACGCCCGCTCCCACAATGCTCTGCGGCGGGCTTGCGAATGTGCTCTAGGTACGATCGATGATCACATCAAACTCAGCGCGCCATACCTAACTCGGCATCATCCATCAGCGCCTTGGCCATTGCACTGAGATAGTGCGCAGCCCAGATCATCATGGGCTTCTCATCCATCAGCCCGACGATGGTCAACTCCCGCACATAGCCCATCAATTCCGAAGCCTGATCACGGGCGTCTCGGCACGGAATACCCGCTTCGATGCGAAATAATGGGTGGGTCTGGTTTTCACCCTGAAAGAAAGTGGTCTTGCCGACGGTGAACTGGGTGTCTTCTGTAGTCATTTTTCTAGCAATTCCTTGAAGGTTAAAGGAGTTGCCACCGCCGTTTCCACACGAAGGGCGGCAACTGTATGCAGGGTGGAAAACCGGCCTTCAAGGAACCCGGTAGGCCAAAAGGCCTCCCGCACACAGCTGCCATTACGACAGGAACTTGAAGGTTGACCGGGTTTCCACACCCGCATCGCTGGATTTCAGCGACCTGAAAAGACTAAGTGGCAGTGTTTCCAGGAACAATCAGACGCCTGTCGACAGAACATGTAGGGTATTTCCTCAGGCTAGGTATCACCAGATCCGACTCGTAGGGGATATCTGAAATGCCTGTCAGAGGGCTTGCCTGTAGCGGCGGTCAGGGCTGCCAGGTGCCTGCCTTGAGAGTGATGTCGCCTAGGAGATCGAGCGCCGCCCGCGCGGCGCTTCGCGGGGCAAGCCCGCTCCCACATTTGTTGCAACGTGCCAAACCTGTCAGGCCATGGTTGCCCGCTTTGTTGGCCTGAGGATGTCTCCCCGTTGGCGCGGCTGCCGCCCCACATGTCTTTAGTCATGCGCCAAGGCTGACGACCATGGCCTTGCAGGCATGGCCACGTTGCAACAAATGTGGGAGCGGGCTTGCCCCGCGAAGCGCCGCGCGGGCGGCGCTCGATCTCATAGGCGCCACCACTCTCGATCCACCCCCCCCTCGCACCCCACCCGAAATCCCATGGAACCTCCCCCCCAACCATTCTGGTCTAGTCTGAAGTTATGACCGGACCTGGGCCAGGGACGTGCAATTGAGTGTCCGGGCCGGATCACCATTGGAGTCCTTGGGAGGTGCCCTCATGAGCCTGCTGCTCGAGCCTTACACCCTGCGTCAGCTGACCCTGCCCAACCGCATCGCCGTTTCGCCGATGTGCCAGTATTCCGCCGTCGATGGCCTGGCCAACGATTGGCACCTCGTCCATTTAGGCAGCCGCGCCGTGGGTGGCGCTGGCCTGGTAATCACTGAAGCCGTGGCGGTGACCGCCGATGGCCGCATCACCGCTGAAGACCTCGGCCTGTGGGACGACGCTCAGATCGCCCCGCTGCAACGCATCACCCGTTTCATCACCGCCCAGGGGGGCGTGCCCGGTATCCAGCTGGCTCACGCCGGACGCAAGGCCAGCACCTATCGCCCGTGGCTGGGCAAGCAAGGCAGCGTCAAGCTCGAAGAGGGCGGCTGGCAGCCGGTGGGCCCGTCGAAAATCGCCTTCGACCCGCAGCACACCGCGCCGCGGGAATTGAACAAGGATGAAATCGAGCAGGTGATCGCCGCCTTCGTCGCCTCGACCGAGCGCGCCCTGAAGGCCGGTTTCAAGGTGGTCGAAATCCACGCCGCCCATGGCTACCTGTTGCACCAGTTCCTGTCGCCGCTGAGCAACCAGCGTCGCGACGAGTACGGCAGTTGCTTCGAAAACCGTATCCGCCTGACCCTGGAGGTGGTCGAGGCCGTGCGCAAGGTCTGGCCTGCCGAGTTACCGCTGTTCGTGCGGGTATCGGCGACCGACTGGGTCGAGGACGGCTGGAACCCGGATGAGACCGTCGAACTGGCCCGCCGCCTGCGTGGCTTGGGCGTCGACCTGATCGACGTGTCCTCCGGCGGCACCTCGGTCAACGCCGAAATCCCCACCGGCCCGGGTTACCAGACGCGCTTCGCCGAGCGTGTGCGCAAGGAATCGGAAATCGCCACCGGCACCGTGGGCATGATCACCGAACCGGCCCAGGCCGAGCACATTCTGCGCACCGGCCAGGCCGACATCATCTTCCTCGCCCGCGAACTGCTGCGCGACCCGTACTGGCCGCTGCATGCCGACGACGACTTGGGCGGCAACAAAGCTACCTGGCCTGCGCAATACCAGCGTGCCACCAGCCGGGCCAACCCGATTCACGAGTCGGACCTGCGGGATTGACCTGACCCAAGCATTACGCGGTCGTTGTAGGAGCGGCCTTGTGTCGCGAAAGGGCTGCGAAGCGGCCCCAGGTTTCCAGCTCCGCCGCTGATATTGCCGGGGCCGCTTTGCGGCCCTTTCGCGACACAAGGCCGCTCCTACACGGTATTGCACTGCCTTTGAATGCGGCGCGGTATCTGTGGGAGCGGGCATGCCCGCGAAGAAGGCGACTCGGTGTATGGCACCGGCTTTGCCGGTGTTCGCGGGTGAACCCGCTCCCACAGAGGTCGCGCAAAATCAGGCGTTGATACTTGCTCCTGTTCTATTGGCTACTTTGCAGGAAAGCTCCTGGGCTGAGGTGCCAGTCTCAACCCAGGCTTTACCCTCAATGCTTGATCATCACATGCCGCACACAGGTGTAGTCCTCCAGCCCATACATCGACATGTCCTTGCCATACCCCGAATGCTTCTGCCCGCCATGGGGCATTTCGCTGACCAGCATGAAGTGGGTGTTCACCCACGTGCAGCCATACTGCAGGCGCGCCGCCAGGCGGTGGGCGCGGCCGGTGTCGCGGGTCCAGACCGATGAGGCCAGGCCGTAGTTGGAGTCGTTGGCCCATTCCAGTGCCTGCGCTTCGTCGTTGAAGCGGGTCACCGACACTACCGGGCCGAACACTTCGTTGCGCACGATTTCGTCGTCCTGCAGGGTGTCGGCTAGCACGGTCGGTTCGAAGAAGAAACCGTCGCCATCAATCGCCTTGCCACCGGTAATCAGGCGAATGTGCGGCTGGTCGATGGCCCGTTGCACCAGCCCTGCGACCTTGTCGCGGTGCTGGGCACTGATCAGTGGCCCCAGTTCGGTGTCCTCGGCTTCCTGCAGGCCCGGCTTGAGGCTGGCCACTGCGGCCCCCAGGCGTTCGACGAAACGCTCGTAGATGCCATCCTGCACGTACAGCCGACAGGCGGCGGTGCAGTCCTGGCCGGCGTTGTAGAAGCCGAAGGTACGGATGCCGTCGATGGCGGCATCGATGTCGGCATCGTCGAACACCAGCACCGGGGCCTTGCCGCCCAGTTCCATGTGCATGCGTTTCACGCTGTCGGCGGTGGCGCTGATGATGTGAGCGCCGGTGGGGATCGAGCCGGTCAGCGACACCATGCGCACCTTGGGGTGGTTGACCAGCGGGTTGCCGACCGTCTGGCCACGGCCGAAGAGGATGTTCAGCACCCCCGGTGGCAGCAGGTCCTGGGCCAGTTCGCCGAGGCGCAGGGCGGTCAGCGGGGTCAGCTCGGAGGGCTTGATCACCACCGTGTTGCCGGCAGCCAGGGCCGGGGCGATCTTCCACGCCAGCATCATCAACGGGTAGTTCCACGGTGCGATCGAGGCCACCACGCCCAGCGGGTCGCGGCGGATCATCGAAGTATGCCCCGGCAGGTACTCGCCGGCTGCCGAGCCACCCAGGCAGCGCGCCGCACCGGCGAAGTAGCGGAACACGTCGGCAATTGCCGGGATCTCGTCATTCAGCGCGGCGCTCAGCGGCTTGCCGCAGTTCTGCGATTCCAGTCGGGCCAGTTCATCGCCATGGCCTTCGATAGCGTCGGCCAGCGCCAGCAAGGCTTGCGAGCGTTCCTTGGGGGTGGTTTGCGACCAGCTGTCGAAGGCCTGGTCGGCGGCGCGCACGGCGCTGTCCACCTGGGCCTCGCTGGCTTCGTTGATCTGCGCCAGGGCACTGCCCAGCGCCGGGTTGAGCACGGTCCAGGCCGGGCCTTCGCCAGCGACCAGCTGGCCATTGATCAGCATCTGCGTTTGCATCGGGGACTCCTCCAGGGTCATTTGCCACTGCCCGCGACGCTTTCACCGCCACGGGTCAGGTAATAGGCGCCAAGGATCGGCAGCATGGTCACCAGCATCACCAGCATGGCGACCACGTTGGTCACCGGCACGTCGCGCGGGCGGCTGAGCTGGTTGAGCAGCCAGATCGGCAGGGTGCGTTCGTGGCCGGCAGTGAAGGTGGTGACGATGATTTCGTCGAACGACAGGGCAAAGGCCAGCATGCCACCGGCCAGCAGCGCCGAGCCGAGGTTGGGCAGGATGATGTAGCGGAAGGTCTGCCAGCCGTCGGCGCCGAGGTCCATCGAGGCTTCGATCAGGCTCTGCGAAGTACGCCGCAGGCGGGCGATCACGTTGTTGTAGACGATCACCACGCAGAACGTGGCGTGGCCGACCACGATGGTGAACACCCCGGGCTCGATCCCCAGGGTCTTGAACGCCGAGAGCAGGGCGATGCCGGTGATGATGCCAGGTAGGGCAATAGGCAGTATCAGCATCAGCGAAATGCTCTCCTTGCCGAAAAAGCTGCGCCGGTACAGCGCCGCCGAGGCCAGCGTGCCGAGCACCAGGGCGATCAGCGTGGCCAGGCAGGCCACTTGCAGTGACAGCTTGATCGCTTCCAGCACATCGGGCCGGGCGAAGGCCACGGCGAACCACTTCAGGGTAAAGCCCTTGGGCGGGAAGCTGAACGCCGCGTCTTCGGTGTTGAAGGCATACAGGAAGATGATCAGGATCGGGAAGTGCAGGAACAGCAACCCGCCCCAGGCCGCCAGGCGCAGCCCGGTCGAGGCTTTTTCAGAGTGCATCGAAGGCCCCCAGTCGCTTGACGATGGACAGGTACACCGCGATCAGCACGATCGGCACCAGGGTGAACGCGGCGGCCATCGGCATGTTGCCGATCGCCCCTTGCTGGGCATAGACCATGCTGCCGATGAAGTAGCCGGGCGGGCCGATCAGCTGCGGCACGATGAAGTCGCCCAGGGTCAGCGAGAAGGTGAAGATCGAGCCGGCGGCAATGCCCGGGATCGACAGCGGCAGTATCACCTGCACGAAGGTTTGCCCGGGCCGGGCGCCGAGGTCTGCCGAGGCTTGCAGCAGCGATGGCGGCAAGCGTTCCAGCGAGGCCTGGATCGGCAGGATCATGAACGGCAGCCAGATGTATACGAACACCATGAAGCGCCCCAGGTGCGAAGTCGACAGCGTGCTGCCGCCCACGCCCGGTACCGCCAGCACCGTTTGCAGCAGGGCATCCAGGTGCAGCTGCTGGACGAACCATTGGGCCACGCCGCCCTTGGCCAGCAGCAGGGTCCAGGCGTAGGTCTTGACGATGTAGCTGGCCCACATCGGCATCATCACCGCGATATAGAAAAACGCCTTGGTCTTGCCGCTGGTATAGCGCGCCATGTAGTAGGCGATGGGGAAGGCCAGCACCGCGCTGGCCATCGACACCGCCAGCGCCATGCCCAAGGTGCGCAGGATGATGTCGAAGTTCGACGGGTTGAACAGCGCGGCGAAATTGCCCAGGGTCAGGTCTGGGGTCACCGCCATGGTGAAGTCGTCGAAGGTATAGAAGCCCTGCCACAGCAGGTTCAGCAGCGAACCCAGGTAGATCGCGCCGAACCAGGTCAGCGGTGGGACCAGCAGCAGGGCCAGGTACAGGTTGGGGCGCCGGTACAGCAGGTTGGACAGGCCGCGCAGTGTGCTCATGTCAGCGGCCCTCGGTTTCCTGCAGCACCGTCATGGCTTCGCGGGGCCAGTGCGCCTGTACCCGTTGCCCGGTTTGCCAGGCCTGTGCCTGCGCCTGCCAGCGGTCGTTGGCCTGGCTCACCGCCAGCAGCTGGCCGCTGTCCAGTTGCAGCTCGTAGCGGGTGGCACTGCCCTGATACTGGATATCGCGCAGCTGGCCGCTGACCTGGACGTGCTGGCCGGCTGTGGCCGGGTCGCCGAGGCGGATGTGTTCGGGGCGGATGGAGAAGGGCGCCGGGCTGCCATTGAGCAACGTGGCCAGTTCGCCGCGCACAACGTTGGAGGTGCCGACGAATTCGGCGACGAAGGTGGTTGCCGGTTGCATGTAAAGGTTGCGCGGGGTGTCGACCTGCTCGATGCGGCCACGGTTGAATACTGCGACGCGATCGGACATCGACAGCGCCTCGGTCTGGTCGTGGGTGACGAAGATGAAGGTGATGCCCAGCTGGCGCTGCAGCTTTTTCAGCTCGCCCTGCATCTGTTCGCGCAACTTAAGGTCCAGCGCGCCAAGCGGCTCGTCCAGCAGCAGTACCCGTGGCCGGTTGACCAGCGCGCGGGCCAGGGCCACGCGCTGGCGCTGGCCCCCGGACAACTGCGCCGGTTTGCGCGCGCCGTAGCCGGCCAGGGCCACCATCGCCAGGGCTTCTTCGGCACGGCTGTGGCGTTCGGCCTTGGCCACGCCTTTTACCTTCAGGCCGTAGGCGATGTTGTCCAGTACGTTCATGTGCGGGAACAGGGCGTAGTCCTGGAATACGGTATTGACGTCGCGCTGGTAGGGCGGTACGCCCGCAGCCTCGACACCGTGGATGCGGATCGAACCGCTGGTGGGTTGCTCGAAGCCTGCGATCAGGCGCAGGCAGGTGGTCTTGCCCGAACCAGAGGGGCCGAGCATGGAGAAGAATTCGCCATCGATGATGTCGATGCTGACCTGGTCGACGGCCTTGACCTCGCCGAAGGTGCGGGAAACCTGGGTGAACTGGACGGCTAGGGGCATGCATAGGCTCCGGACAACTGGCTTTCTCCTGTGCTGGCCTCTTCGCGGGCATGCCCGCTCCCACAGGTAAAGCACGACCCTTACAGGTGGTGATGAACCTGTGGGAGCGGGTTCACCCGCGAAGAGGCCGGCACAGGCATTCAGGCAACCTCAGCGCCCGCCCATGATCGCAATGTAATCCTGGGTCCAGCGGCTATACGGCACGAACTTGCCGCCCTGGGCCTGCGGGGTTTTCCAGAAGGCGATCTTGTCGAAGTTGTCGAAACCGTTGGTCTTGCAGCCCTCGGCCCCCAGCAGCTCGCTGCCGGTGCAGGCCGCCGGCACCGCCGGCAACGAACCGAACCAGGCCGCCACATCACCCTGTACTTTCGGCTGCAGCGACCAGTCCATCCATTTGTAGGCACAGTTGGGGTGCTTGGCCTCGCTGTGCAGCATGGTGGTGTCGGCCCAGCCGGTCGCGCCTTCCTTGGGAATGGTCGAGGCCACGGGCTGCTTCTCGGCCTTGAGGCCATTGACCATGTAGCCCCAGGAGCTGGAGGCAACCACGCCTTCGTTCTTCACGTCGCTCATCTGCACCGTGGCGTCATGCCAGTAGCGGTGGATCAGCGGTTGCTGCTGGCGCAGCAGCTCCAGCACGGCCTTGTACTGCGCTTCGCTCAGCTCGTACGGGTCCTGGATGCCCAGCTCCGGCTTGGCCGCCTTCAGGTACAACGCCGCATCGGCGATGTAGATCGGCCCATCGTAGGCCTGCACGCGGCCCTTGTTCGGCTTGCCGTCGGGAAGGTTCTGCGGCTCGAACAGCACGCCCCAGCTGGTGGGCGCCTGCTTGAATACGTCGGTGTTGTACAGCAGCACGTTCGGCCCCCATTGGTAAGGGGTGCCGTAGACCTGCTTGTCGACCACGTACCAGCCACCGTTCCGCAGCCGTGGGTCGATGTTCTTCCAGTTGGGGATCAAGGCGGTGTTGATCGGCTGTACCCGCTTGCCCGCGATCAGCCGCAGCGAGGCATCGCCCGAGGCGGTGACCAGGTCGTAGCCGCCCTTGGTCATCAGGCTGACCATCTCGTCCGAGGTGGCGGCGGTCTTGACGCTGACCTTGCAGCCGGTTTCCTTCTCGAAGCCGGTCACCCAGTCGTAGGCCTTGTCGCTTTCACCACGCTCGATGTAGCCGGGCCAGGCGACGATGTCCAGGCGGCCCTCGCCGGGCCCCAGGGCCTTGGGCGGTTCGGCAGCCTGCAGGCTGGCGCTGGCCAGCACGGCGCAGGCGGTTGCGCCGAGCAATGCGGTCTTGTGCACTGACATGGTGTTCCCTCTTCTTGGAGATTTTGGTCGGGGCAGTCATCAAGCAAGCCGTGAAGCGATCGTCATGAACGTGGTGCGGTTAGCGCGGTATTGGCGATATCGAGTCTAGTTGGCTTTTTGCCAGCCAATGCAACATCCGGAAGCAAATCCCCCCATGGCGATCGGGCGGGCAGGGCTTAACCTGACGGTTCCCTTGGCCAACGTGGAGACCGTTTGATGAATACCCGGGGATTGCTCGACCAGTTGCTCAAGTCCGGCCAGGACTTGCTCGCCAGCCAGGCCGGCAAGGGCAGCTCTGGCAAGCCAGGCGCCAGTGCCGGCGGCCTTGGCAGCCTGCTTTCCGGTGCCGGTGGCGGCGCCCTGGCGGCGGGTGCCATGGGCTTGCTGCTGGGCAACAAGAAGGCCCGCAAATATGGCGGCAAGGCCCTTACCTATGGCGGCCTGGCCGCGCTCGGTGTGCTGGCCTACAAGGCCTACGGCAACTGGCAGGCGCGCCAGCAGGTGGCCGCCACCGAGCCACAGACCGTCGACCGCCTGCCGCCGGCCCAGGCCGAGCTGCACAGCCAGGCGGTACTGCGGGCGCTGGTGGCGGCGGCCAAGTCCGATGGCCATATCGACGAACGCGAGCGTGCGCTGATCGAGGGCGAATTCACCCGCCTGGACAACGACCGCGAGTTGCAGCACTGGCTGCATGCCGAGCTGAACAAGCCGCTGGACCCGGCCGAAGTGGCCCGCGCCGCGCAAACGCCGGAAATGGCCGCCGAGATGTACCTGGCCAGCGTGATGATGGTCGACCAGGAAAACTTCATGGAGCGCGCCTACCTGGACGAACTGGCCCGCCAGCTGCGCCTGGACCCGGCCCTGCGTCAGGAACTGGAAAGCCAGGCAAGGCTTGCCGCCGGCCAGTGATGGGGGCTGCGTTGCAGCCCATCGCCGGCAAGCCGGCTCCCACAGGGATCGCACATGGCCTGAGGTCATGCGGTCGAGGTGGGAGCCTGGCTTGCCGGCGATGGGCCGCACAGCGGCCCCAATGGCGTTGGGCACAAATGACCGGTCTGTCGGCAAGGTTACCTGGTCACCCCACATTTCAGCCGCATGAGCACTGGGCGCCTGGGCTATACTTCGGCGATTTTTCCCGCTCGTTGTGAATTCCTGAGGGCTGAATGTGAAGAACTGGACCTTGCGCCAACGGATCCTGGCAAGTTTCGCCGTGATCATCGCCATCATGCTGCTGATGATCGTGGCCGCCTACTCGCGGTTGGTGACCATCGCATCCGCCGAGCAGGCAGTGGGGACCGACAGCATTCCCGGCCTCTACTACAGCTCGATGATCCGCAGTGCCTGGGTCGACAGTTACGTCACCAGCCAGCAGCTGGTGGGGCTGTCCAACCACCGCGAATTCACCTCGGCCGACGCAGAGCTGTTCAAGAGCTTCCAGGACCGCCTGAAAGAGCACATGGCCAGCTACCAAGGCACCATTCAGGATGATGACGACCAGGCGCGCTTCGACGCCTTCATCCAGATGGAAGTCGCCTACCTCAAGATCGTCGACCAGGTGCTGGAAGCCTATCGACAGCGCAACTACGCGGAAGCCCAGCGGTTGATCACCGATGTGCTCACCCCAGCCTGGCTCGAAGGCCGCAAGCACCTGAACGAAGTGATCGAGCACAACCGCGCCTCCGCCGACACCGACACCAACGAGATCGTCAGCGCCGTGAGCACCGCCAAGGGCAGCATGATGGTTTCGCTGCTGTTGGCGATCATCGCCGCCGGTATCTGCGGCCTGTTGCTGATGCGCGCCATCACCGCGCCCATGCAGCGCATTGTCCATGCCCTCGACAAACTGCGCTCCGGCGACCTGAGCATGCGCCTGAGCCTGGACCGCAAGGACGAGTTCGGCGCCATCGAAAGCGGCTTCAACGAAATGGCCGAGGCCCTGGCCAACCTGGTGGCCCAGGCCCAGCGTTCGTCGGTGCAGGTGACCACCTCGGTGACCGAAATTGCCGCAACCTCCAAGCAACAGCAGGCCACCGCCACCGAAACGGCCGCCACCACCACCGAAATCGGCGCCACCTCGCGGGAAATCGCCGCCACTTCGCGTGACCTGGTGCGCACCATGACCGAAGTCACCTCGGCCGCCGACCAGGCCTCCAGCCTGGCCGGTTCCGGCCAGCAGGGCCTGGCACGCATGGAAGAAACCATGCACCAGGTGATGGGCGCCGCCGACCTGGTCAACGCCAAGCTGGGCATCCTCAACGAAAAGGCCAGCAACATCACCCAGATGGTGGTGACCATCGTCAAGGTCGCCGACCAGACCAACCTGCTGTCGCTCAACGCTGCCATCGAAGCGGAAAAGGCCGGCGAGTACGGCCGCGGCTTTGCCGTGGTAGCCACCGAAGTGCGCCGCCTGGCCGACCAGACCGCCGTGGCCACGTACGATATCGAGCAGATGGTGCGCGAGATCCAGTCGGCGGTGTCGGCCGGGGTCATGGGCATGGACAAGTTCTCCGAAGAAGTGCGCCGCGGCATGTTCGAGGTGCAGCAGGTGGGCGAACAGCTCAGCCAGATCATCCACCAGGTGCAGGCCCTGGCCCCACGTGTGCTGATGGTCAACGAAGGCATGCAGGCCCAGGCCACCGGTGCCGAGCAGATCAACCAGGCGCTGGCCCAGCTCAGCGATGCCAGCACCCAGACGGTCGAATCGCTGCGCCAGGCCAGTTTCGCCATCGATGAGCTGAGCCAGGTGGCCGCTGGCCTGCGTGGCGGCGTGTCGCGCTTCAAAGTCTGACTGCGATGAACGACTTGCAACCGCGCGCCGCGCGGGCGGTCAACGCCAAGGGGGCGTTGTACCTGCAGTTTCGCATCCGGGAGCAACGCTTTGCCCTGAGCGTGCACGAAGTGATCGAGGTGCTGCCGCGCCAGCCGCTCAAGCCGATCGCCAAGGCGCCTGCCTGGGTCGCAGGCATCCTTGCACACCGGGGCCTGCTGGTCCCGGTGGTCGACCTGGCGGCATTGAGCTTCGGCCAGCCGGCGGCGCAGCGCACCAGTACCCGCCTGGTGCTGGTGCACTACCGAGGTGGCCTGCAGCTTGGCCTGATCCTGGAGCAGGCCACCGAAACCCTGCGTTGCCACCCCGACGAGTTCCAGCCGTATGGCGTGGACAGCGGTGAAGCCCCGTACCTGGGGCCGGTGCGTCAGGATGAGCAGGGCTTGTTGCAGCGCATCGAAGTCAACGACCTGCTGCCCGATGCCGTGCACGAGTTGCTGTACGCGGATGATCCGACAGGGATGCCGACATGAACGAACAGCATTTTTTCCGCTTCCTGCGTGAACGCATCGGCCTGGACGTGGAGTCGGTGGGCGCGCCCATGGTCGAGCGTGCGCTGCGCCAGCGCTGCGTGGCCGTGAACGCTGCGGACCTGGATGATTACTGGCTGCACCTGCAGCAGTCGATGGATGAGCAACAGGCGCTGATCGAAGCGGTCATCGTCCCGGAAACTTGGTTCTTCCGTTACCCCGAATCCTTCACCGCCTTGGCCAGCTTGGCGCACAAGCGCCTGGCCGAGCTGGCCGGGGCGCGCCCGCTGCGTTTGCTCAGCCTGCCTTGCTCGACCGGCGAGGAACCCTATTCGTTGGCCATGGCCTTGCTAGATGCCGGTATCGCGCCGGGAGCGTTCATGATCGACGGCATGGACATCAGCCCCAGTTCCGTGGCCAAGGCCGGGCAGGCCGTGTACGGGCGCAATGCCTTCCGTGGCAGCGACCTGGGCTTTCGCGAGCGTTACTTCGATGCCCTTGAAGAAGGCCACCTCCTGCATGAGCGGGTGCGCGAGCAAGTCAGCCTGCAGGTGGGCAATGTGCTCGACCCGGCGCTGGCCAGCCGCGATGGCCTGTACGACTTCGTGTTCTGCCGCAACCTGCTGATCTATTTCGACGTGCCGACCCAACAACGGGTGTTCGAAGTGCTCAAGCGCTTGTTGCACCCACAGGGTGTGCTGTTCATCGGCCCGGCCGAAGGCAGCTTGCTGGCGCGATTGGGCATGCGCCCGCTGGGGATTGCCCAGTCGTTCGCCTACGTGCGCCAGGAGGGTGGCGGCGCTGCGCTGGCTACGCCCCCGGTCCAGCCCTTGCGGCGCACATCGCCAGCACCGGCCAAATCAGGCTATCCGTTACCGAGCGCAGCGTCGTCACCGCGCCCACTGCGGGTGCTGCCCGTGGCCGCCAAACCAGCACCAGCGCGCGAGCACAAGCGCGAGGAGGCAAGCGAGTTGCTGGCCAGCATTGCCCGGCTTGCCAATGCCGGCGCCAGCGAGCAGGCCCGTGCCGAATGCCAGCGCTACCTGGGCCAGTTCGCGCCTTCGGCGCAGGTTTACTACTGGTTGGGGCTGCTCAGCGATACCGAAGGCGATGCGCAGCAGGCATTGACCCACTATCGCAAAGCCCTGTACCTGGAACCGCAGCACCCCGAGGCGTTGGTGCACCTGGCGGCCTTGTTGGCGGCCCAGGGCGACCTGGCCGGTGCCCGGCGCCTGCAGGAGCGCGCCGCACGGGTTGGCAGGGAGTCTGAACGATGAAGGAATCCGCGATGCAATTGCTCGCCGAGGATGACGCGCACATCGACGACTGCTGGAACCGCATTGGCGTGCACGGCGACAAGCAGTGCCCGCTGCTGGAACGTCACGTTCACTGCCGCAACTGCGAGGTATATGCCGCAGCGGCCACACGCCTGCTCGACCGCTACGCGCTGATGCAGGACCACCAGGCTGCCGTGGCGCCATCGGTCGAGGAAAACACCGGCCGCTCCATGCTGCTGTTCCGCCTGGGCGAAGAGTGGCTGGCGCTGGCCACCGCCTGCCTGGCCGAAATTGCCCCGCTGCAGGCGGTGCATTCGCTGCCGCACCAGCGCTCGCGGGTGTTGCAGGGGGTGGCCAACGTGCGCGGTGCGCTGGTGCCGTGCCTGTCACTGGCCGACCTGCTGGGTGTGCAGGCCAGCGCTGCCGAGCAACGTGGCGGCCGGGCGATGCCACGCATGCTGATCCTGGCCGCGGATGGCGGGCCGGTGGTGATGGCGGTCGAGGAAATCGACGGCATTCACCGGCTCGACCCGCTGCTGCTGGGCAGCGGCCAGGACGCCTCCCACTTCACCGCAGCGGTCCTGCAATGGCGTGGCCGCAGCGTGCGGGTGCTGGACGATCAACACTTACTGTCTGCCGTGCAGCGGAGCCTGTCATGACCCCAGAGCAAATGCGCGACGCATCGTTGCTCGAACTGTTCAGCCTGGAGGCCGAGGCGCAGACCCAGGTGCTCAGCGTCGGCCTGATGGCGCTGGAGCGTAATCCCACGCAGGCCGACCAGCTCGAGGCTTGCATGCGCGCGGCCCATTCGCTGAAGGGCGCGGCGCGGATTGTCGGGGTGGACGCTGGCGTCAGCGTCGCCCACGTCATGGAGGACTGCCTGGTGGCCGCCCAGGAGGGCCGCCTGCGACTGAGCGCCGAGCATATCGACGCCCTGTTGCAGGGCACCGACCTGTTGATGCGCATCGCCACGCCTGGCGATGCCGGGGCGCAGGCGACCCTGCCGGTGTTCCTTGCGCAAATGGCCAACCTGCTCGACCCGGGGGCGGCAGCCGTGCCCCCCGCGCCACCAGCCGTGCCAGCGCTGCCGGAAGCGCCGGTGCAAACCGTGCAAGCCGAACCTTTGCCGCTGCCTGTCGAACCCTTGGAGCCTGAGCCCGAGCCCGAGCAGGCCCCACGTCGCAAGGCCGGCAAGCGCACCGGCGAAGGTACGGAGCGGGTGCTGCGGGTCACCGCCGATCGCCTCAACAGCCTGCTCGACTTGTCCAGCAAGTCGCTGGTGGAAACCCAGCGGCTCAAGCCTTACCTGGCCACCCTGCAGCGCCTCAAGCGCATGCACGGCCAGGGCATGCAGGCGCTTGATGGCCTGCGCATGCAACTGGAGGACAGTGGCCAGAGCAGCGAGGTGCTCGAAGCCCTGGCACAGACCCAGCGCCTGCTGGCGGAAACCCAGCAGATCCTGCAGCAGCAGGCTGCCGATCTGGACGAGTTCGGCTGGCAGGCCAGCCAGCGCGCACAACTGCTGTACGACACCGCGCTGGCCTGCCGGATGCGGCCGTTTGCCGATGTGCTGACCGGCCAGAGCCGCATGGTGCGCGACCTTGGCCGTTCGCTGGGCAAGCCGGTGCGGCTGTTGGTGGAAGGGGACAAGACCCAGGTCGACCGTGACGTGCTGGAAAAGCTCGAAGCACCGCTGACCCACCTGTTGCGCAATGCGGTCGACCACGGCATCGAGCTGCCCGAGCGGCGCCTGCTGGCGGGCAAGGCGGAGGAGGGGGTGATCCGCCTGCGGGCCTCGCACCAGGCCGGAATGCTCAGCCTGGAACTGATCGACGACGGTGCCGGCATCGACCTCGAGCGCCTGCGCAGCAGCATTGTCGGGCGTGCCCTGTCGCCCGCCGACACGGTGGCGCGGATGAGCGAGCAAGAGTTGCTGACGTTCCTGTTCTTGCCCGGTTTCAGCCTGCGCGACAAGGTCACCGAGGTGTCCGGGCGCGGCGTGGGCCTGGATGCGGTGCAGCACATGATCCGTGAACTGCGCGGTTCTATCGAGCTGACCCAGCTGGCCGGGCAGGGCTGCCGTTTCCACCTGCAGGTGCCACTGACCCTGTCGGTGGTGCGCAGCCTGGTGGTCGAGGTGGGCGGCGAGGCCTATGCCTTCCCGCTCGCTCATATCGAACGCACGCTGGAAGTGAGCGCCGAAGAGATCGTGCAGATCGAGGGGCGCCAGCACTTCTGGCACGAAGGCCGGCACATCGGCCTGGTCGCGGCCAGCCAACTGCTCAACCGCCCGGCCGGGCAATCGCGGGAGAGCAGCCTGCGGGTAGTGGTGATCCGCGAGCGCGAGCAACTGTACGGCGTGGCCGTGGAGCGGCTGGTGGGCGAGCGGGTGCTGGTGGTGATGCCGCTTGACCCACGGCTGGGCAAGGTGCAGGACATTTCTTCCGGCGCCTTGCTCGACGATGGCTCGGTGGTGCTGATCGTCGATGTCGAGGACCTGCTGCGCTCGGTGGAGAAACTGCTCAGCACCGGCAGCCTGGAACGCATCGAACGCGGCAGCAGCGGCGCCCGTGGCGTGGCGCGCCAGCGCATCCTGGTGGTCGACGATTCGCTGACCGTGCGAGAACTGCAGCGCAAGCTGCTCGGCAACCGTGGCTATGACGTGGCCGTGGCGGTGGATGGCATGGACGGCTGGAACGCCTTGCGTGGCGAGGACTTCGACCTGCTGATCACCGACATCGACATGCCGCGCATGGACGGCATCGAGCTGGTTACCCTGGTGCGCCGCGACCAGCGCTTGCAATCTCTGCCGGTGATGGTGGTGTCCTACAAGGACCGCGAGGAAGACCGACGGCGTGGCCTGGATGCCGGCGCCGACTACTATTTGGCAAAGGCCAGTTTCCATGACGATGCGTTGCTGGATGCTGTGGTTGAGCTGATCGGAGGTGCTCAGGGATGAAGATCGCCATCGTCAACGACATGCCCATGGCCGTGGAGGCGCTGCGCCGGGCGGTCGCCCTGGAGCCGGCGCACGAGGTGGTATGGGTGGCCAGCAATGGCGCCGAGGCGGTGCAGCGCTGCACCGAGCAGCAGCCAGACCTGATCCTCATGGACCTGATCATGCCGGTCATGGATGGCGTCGAGGCCACCCGGCGGATCATGGCCGAAACCCCATGCGCCATCGTCATCGTCACGGTCGACCGCAAGCAGAACGTGCACCGGGTGTTCGAGGCCATGGGCTATGGCGCCCTCGACGTGGTAGACACGCCGGCGCTGGGCGCGGGCGATCCCCGTGAAGCGGCGGCGCCACTGCTGCGCAAAATCCTCAATATCGGCTGGCTGATCGGCCAGCAACGTTCGCCTGCCGCCCGCCCGGTGGCCACGCCGCTGCGCGAGGCTTCCCAGCGCCGCGGCCTGGTGGCGATCGGCTCGTCGGCAGGTGGCCCGGCGGCGCTGGAAGTGTTGCTACAGGGCCTGCCGGCGGCGTTTCCGGCGGCCATCGTGCTGGTCCAGCATGTGGACCAGGTGTTTGCCGCGGGCATGGCCGAATGGCTCAGCAGCGCTGCCGGGCTGCCGGTGCGCCTGGCCCGGGAAGGCGAGCCGCCGCAGCCGGGGCAGGTGTTGCTGGCAGGCACCAATCACCACATCCGCCTGCTACAGAACGGCCAACTGGCCTACACTGCCGAACCTGTCAATGAAATTTACCGGCCCTCGATCGATGTGTTTTTCGAGAGTGTGGCGCGCTATTGGACCGGCGATGCGGTGGGCGTGTTGCTTACCGGCATGGGCCGCGATGGTGCCCAGGGCCTGAAGCTGATGCGCCAGCAGGGCTTCCTGACCATTGCCCAGGACCAGGCCAGCAGTGCGGTGTACGGGATGCCCAAGGCCGCTGCGGCGATTGATGCCGCAGTGGAAATCCGCCCGCTGGAACGCATAGCCGGGCGCTTGATGGAATTTTTCGCAAAATGACGAAGTGTATTGAATCACGCCGCCAGGCCGGCAGTGATCGGGTGAACAGGTATGAATGATTTACCGATCGAAGGTTTCACGACCCCCAACGAGAACTCGGCGATGGTGCTGCTGGTCGACGACCAGGCCATGATCGGCGAGGCGGTGCGGCGTGGCCTGGCCCATGAAGAGAACATCGACTTCCACTTCTGCGCCGACCCGCACCAGGCGGTAGCCCAGGCCGTGCGCATCAAGCCCACGGTGATTCTGCAGGACCTGATCATGCCTGGCCTGGACGGGCTGACCCTGGTGCGTGAATACCGCAACAACCCGGCGACCCAGGACATCCCGATCATCGTCCTGTCGACCAAGGAAGACCCGCTGGTCAAGAGCGCGGCCTTTGCTGCCGGGGCCAACGATTACCTGGTCAAGCTGCCGGATACCATCGAGCTGGTGGCGCGCATCCGCTATCACTCGCGTTCCTACCTTACCCTGTTGCAGCGCGACGAGGCCTACCGCGCCCTGCGCGTCAGCCAGCAGCAACTGCTCGATACCAACCTGATGCTGCAGCGGCTGATGAACTCCGATGGCCTGACCGGGTTGTCCAACCGCCGCCACTTCGACGAGTACCTGGAACTGGAATGGCGCCGGGCCATGCGTGAGCAGCAGCAGTTGTCGCTGCTGATGATCGACGTGGACTACTTCAAGGCCTACAACGACAGCTTTGGCCACCTTGCCGGTGACGAGGCCTTGCGCCAGGTGGCCGAGGCGATCCGCGGCTCGTGCTCGCGGCCGACCGACCTGCCGGCGCGCTATGGTGGTGAGGAATTCGTCCTGGTATTGCCCAACACCTCGCCGGGCGGGGCTCGCCTGGTGGCCGAGAAGCTGCGCCAGACCGTGCTCGGCCTGGGCATCCCGCACACCGCGCCGGTGCCCGACTCGTATCTGACCGTCAGCATTGGCCTGGCCACCCAGACTCCGTCCATCGGCAGCCATAGCCGGCAACTGATCTCGGCTGCGGACAAAGGCCTGTACCAGGCCAAGAATGGTGGGCGCAACCAGGTTGGTATCGCCTGACAGGGCCTGCACCGTACCCTTGTAGGAGCGGCCTTGTGTCGCGATGGGGCGCGCAGCGGCCCCGGAATTCAGCTTCGCAGCAGATACTGCAAGGGGCCGCTGCGCGCCCCATCGCGACACAAGGCCGCTCCTACACGAGTAATTGCGGCCATTCGGGCGCCCGGCGGGTCTGCCGCCCTGCGGCGGACTCGGTTATACTCGCAGGCTTTTCACCGAATTCGTGCGAGTAGCCAGCCCATGGAAATCCAACCGATCCTGAACACCATCAAGGACCTCACCGAGCGTTCCCAGTCCATTCGGGGGTATCTTTGACTACGATCACAAGCATGACCGCCTGATCGAAGTCAACCGCGAGCTGGAAGACCCCAACGTCTGGAACAAGCCCGAGTACGCCCAGGCCCTGGGCCGCGAGCGTGCCATGCTGGCCCAGGTCGTCGAGACCCTGGACAAGCTGTCCGGTGGCCTGGCCGACTGCCAGGACCTGCTCGACATGGCCGTCGAGGAAAATGACGAAGGCGCTGTCGGCGACGTCGTGACCGAACTGGAAGGCCTGGAAGAAAAACTGGCCCAGCTCGAGTTCCGTCGCATGTTCAGCGGCGAGATGGACATGAACAACGCCTACCTGGACATCCAGGCCGGCTCCGGTGGTACCGAGGCGCAGGACTGGGCCAACATCCTGCTGCGCATGTACCTGCGCTGGGCCGACAAGCGTGGTTTCGATGCCACCATCATCGAGCTTTCCGAAGGTGAAGTCGCCGGCATCAAGGGCGCCACCGTGCATATCAAGGGCGAGTACGCCTTCGGCTGGCTGCGCACCGAGATCGGCGTGCACCGCCTGGTGCGCAAGAGCCCGTTCGACTCCGGTGCCCGTCGCCACACCTCGTTCTCGGCGGTGTTCGTGTCGCCCGAGATCGACGACAAGGTCGAGATCGAGATCAACCCGGCCGACCTGCGTATCGACACCTACCGTTCCTCCGGTGCCGGTGGTCAGCACGTGAACACCACCGACTCGGCGGTGCGTATTACCCACGTACCGACCAACACCGTGGTGGCCTGCCAGAACGAACGCTCCCAGCACGCCAACAAGGACACCGCCATGAAAATGCTGCGGGCCAAGTTGTACGAGCTGGAAATGCAGAAGCGCAATGCCGCCTCGCAGGCGCTGGAAGACAGCAAGTCGGACATCGGCTGGGGCCACCAGATCCGCTCCTACGTGCTGGATGACTCGCGTATCAAGGACCTGCGTACCGGTGTCGAGCGCAGCGACTGCCAGAAGGTGCTGGACGGCGACCTCGACCAGTACCTGGAAGCGAGCCTCAAGCAGGGGCTGTAAACCGCACACAACCGCCGCGGTACCTGGCCTGGGGCCGGTATCGCGTGCCCTGCCCGAAAGGGGCACCGAACACCTGATGGAAAGAATGACGAAATGAGCGACCTCAAGACCGAAGCGCAAGACCTGCAACAGGAAGAAAACGCCCTGATCGCCCTGCGCAAGGAAAAGCTTGCCGCCGAGCGCGCCAAGGGCAATGCCTTCCCCAATGACTTCCGTCGCGACAGCTACTGCAACGACCTGCAGAAGCAGTATGCGGACAAGACCAAGGAAGAACTGGAAGCTGCAGCGATTCCGGTCAAGGTTGCCGGCCGCATCATGCTCAACCGCGGCTCGTTCATGGTCATTCAAGACATGACCGGCCGTATCCAGGTCTACGTCAACCGCAAGACCCTGCCGGAAGAAACCCTGGCCGCGGTCAAGACCTGGGACCTGGGCGACATCATCAGCGCCGAAGGCACCCTGGCCCGTTCCGGCAAGGGCGACCTGTACGTCGAAATGACCAACGTGCGCCTGCTGACCAAGTCGCTGCGCCCGCTGCCCGACAAGCACCACGGCCTGACCGACACCGAGCAGCGCTACCGCCAGCGTTACGTCGACCTGATGGTCAATGAAGAAACCCGCCACACCTTCCGTGTGCGTTCGCAGGTGATCTCGCACATCCGCAAGTTCCTCATCGAGCGCGACTTCCTCGAAGTCGAGACGCCGATGCTGCAAACCATCCCGGGTGGTGCTGCGGCCAAGCCGTTCGAAACCCACCACAACGCCCTGGACATGGCCATGTTCCTGCGTATTGCGCCGGAGCTGTACCTCAAGCGCCTGGTGGTTGGTGGCTTCGAGAAGGTGTTCGAGATCAACCGCAACTTCCGTAACGAAGGCGTTTCGACTCGTCACAACCCTGAATTCACCATGCTCGAGTTCTACCAGGCCTACGCCGACTACCGCGACAACATGGACCTCACCGAGGAACTGTTCCGCGAGCTGGCGCAGCTGGTACTGGGCACTACCGACGTGCCGTACGGCGACAAGGTGTTCCACTTCGGCGAGCCGTTCGCCCGCCTGTCGGTATTCGACTCGATCCTCAAGTACAACCCGGAGCTGACCGCTGCCGACCTGCAGGACGTCGACCGCGCCCGCGACATCGCCAAAAAGGCCGGTGCCAAGGTGCTGGGCCACGAAGGCCTCGGCAAGCTGCAGGTGATGATTTTCGAAGAGCTGGTCGAGCACAAGCTGGAGCAGCCGCACTTCATCACCGAGTACCCGTTCGAAGTGTCGCCGCTGGCCCGTCGCAACGACGACAACCCGGCTGTTACCGACCGTTTCGAGCTGTTCATCGGTGGTCGCGAGATCGCCAACGCCTACTCCGAGCTCAACGATGCCGAAGACCAGGCCGAGCGCTTCCTGGCCCAGGTGGCCGAGAAGGACGCTGGTGACGACGAAGCCATGCACTACGACGCCGACTTCGTTCGCGCCCTGGAGTACGGCATGCCGCCGACTGCAGGTGAAGGCATCGGCATCGACCGCCTGGTGATGCTGCTGACCAACTCGCCGTCGATCCGCGACGTGATCCTGTTCCCGCACATGCGTCCGCAGGCCTGAGTGAATTGAATGAGCCGCCTTTCGAGGCGGCTTTTTCTTGCCCGTACACTTGAATTGCCTGTACCGGCCCTTTCGCGGCTAAAGCCGCTCCCACAGGGACACCACTACCCTCAGGCTGGTGCGGTCCCTGTGGGAGCGGCTTTAGCCGCGAAGAGGCCGGCACTGACGAAACACTGTCCATGAGGTACCCCCCGTGACACCCGCAATGCCTCACCAGGGCGCCGCCGGCATCGCCACCGCCGTCGCCGAAAGCGTGCAATACCAAGGCCGCAAGACTGCCCGCCAGGGCAGCGAGCAGCGTCGCCAACTGATCCTCGACGCCGCCATGCGCATTGTCGTGCGCGATGGCGTACGCGGTGTGCGCCATCGCGCCGTCGCCGCCGAGGCCGGTGTGCCACTGTCGGCCACTACCTACTACTTCAAGGACATCGAGGACCTGCTCACCGATACCTTCGCCCAGTACGTCGAACGCAGCGCGGCCTACATGGCCAAGCTGTGGGCCAATACCGAGGTGGTGTTGCGCCAGTTGCTGGCCGAGGGGGACGGCAGCCCGCAGGCGCGGGCACGCCTGGCTGACGAGGTAGCGCGCATGACTGCCGACTACGTGCAGCGGCAACTGTTGAACCGCCGCGACTTCCTGATGGCCGAGCAGGCCTTCCGCCAGGAGGCGCTGCTGTGCCCGCGCCTGGCTCAACTGGTGTGCGCCCATGAACAGATCCTGCTGCATGGCACCCGCCAATTGCTGCAGGTGGTGGGCTCGCAGCAACCGGAACAGGACGCCCAAATGTTGACGGCGATTATCGAGCAGATGGAATATCAGGGCCTGCTCAAGGATGCGAACGCGCAAGCCGATGGGCAGATGCTCGCTATGCTTAGCCGATACCTGCAGCTGGTGCTGGCATCGGCCTGAGCCGAGACCGACTTTTCAAGGAGAACCTGATGAAAGCCTGGCGTGTGGTGTTGTTGACTTTGTCATTCCTGCTGCTGGGCGGTTGTCTGGTGACCTTCCACGAGCCCTTGCCGAGCAACCAGGCGGCGCCCAAGGCCCTGCTCGGCAAGTGGAGCAGCAAGGACGCCTGGGGCGAGCCGCTGAAGCTGGTGATCAGCCGTAGCGGCGGCGATGCCTACAAGGCAGTGGCCACGGCCAAGGGCAAGGCCCCCGAGGAATACGTGTTCACCGTGTCGCGCCACGGTAACCGCTGGTACCTGTCGGCTGGCGTGCCGAAGCGCCTGGGTGGCAACTTCCTGATCGGCGGTTTTGATATCGTCGATGGCAAGGAACTGGTGGTCTACAACCTGGATGTCGAGCAGGTGCAGCAGGCGGTGGACAAGAAGGAGCTGACCGGGCGCAGCACCGAGGTGCCGGAGGACAACGGCGATGGCGTGCTGATCGACAGCCCGTCGGCGCGGGTGCTGGCGTACCTGGACGACCCGGCCAACTCCGACCTGTTCGTTGAAGTGGCGCGGTTCCAGCGCTCCGGCAAATGACCGTGCTGGCTTCTTCGCGGCTAAAGCCGCTCCCACAGGGACCGCATCGGTTTCGAGCCTGATGCAGTACCTGTGGGAGCGGCTTTAGCCGCGAAGAGGCCGGTACAGGTTTCCTGTACTAGAAAGGAGTCCCCGGTGGACGAATACCAGCAAACCATCCGTGCCCTGTCCGACCGCATCGTTGCGGCACAGACCCCGATCCGGGTTCTGGACGCGGTGAAGTGGGACGACAACATCCGCCAGGGTTTCCTCAAGGCCAAGGGCAAGGAGCCGCCGGCCGTCGACCGAGCCTACTACCAGTCGCGCCCGCTGGCGTTCGATTCCAGCGCGGTCAAGGCCGAGTTCCAGGGCATCGAGCGCGACATCATTCGCCAGCTCGGCCAGTTCAACCCGGTCGGGCAGATCATGAAGCGCATGTGCCGCGAATACCGCATGGTGGTGCGCATGCTCGAAGCGCGCGGCACCGAGGATTTCGGGCTGATCTCCCAGGAGCTGTACGGCGCTGCCTCGGATGCCTTCCACGCTGGTGATCCGACCCTGGCCGACCTCGGCCTGATGCTGTCGGACTACCTGAACAACATCGATGGCCGTGGCGACCTCAAGGACGAACCGAAGAACCTCACGGCCAAGGAGGCCGTGGAAATCCTCCAGCACCGGCTGAACAAGGTGTTCGGCGAGGCCGAGGAGACCATCCGTGTGTTCGAGTCCGACGGCATCGTCGCCGATGCCGCGGCCGGGGCCGACTACATCAAGGTGCGTGCCGACGCCATGTTCAACGCCCGTGACGTGCGCGCCCTGGAGGTGCACGAAGGGCTGGTGCATGTCGGCACCACGCTCAACGGCCTGAACCAGCCGATCTGTACCTTCCTGGCCAAGGGCCCGCCCTCGTCGACGGTCACCCAGGAAGGCCTGGCCATCCTCATGGAGGTGATCGCCTTCGCCTCCTACCCCAGCCGCCTGCGCAAGCTCACCAATCGCACCCGCGCCATCCACATGGTCGAGGAGGGTGCCGATTTCATGCAGATCTACAACTTCTTCCGCGAGCAGGGGTTCGAGATGGCGCAGAGCTACAGCAACGCCAGCCGGGTGTTCCGTGGGTCGGTGCCCAATGGCCTGCCATTTACCAAGGACTTGTCCTACCTCAAAGGCTTCATCATGGTTTACAACTACATTCAGTTGGCCGTGAAGAAGGGCAAGCTCGAACAGATCCCGTTGCTGTTCTGTGGCAAGACCACCCTGGAAGACATGCGTACCCTGCGACAGCTGGTCGAGGAAGGCCTGGTCGAGCCGCCCAAGTACCTGCCCGAGCAGTTCCGCGACCTCAACGCGCTGTCGGCCTGGATGTGCTTCTCCAACTTCCTCAACCACCTGAGCCTGGACCGCATTGAAGCCGATTACGCGAACATTCTCTGAGTGCTGCCGCCTGCTGGCCCTGGGTTTGATCCTGCTGGGCCTGGGCGGTTGCAGCAGCCTGCTGTTCTATCCCGAGCGCGGCCAGCCGTTCACGCCCGAGCGGGCCAAGCTCGAGTACCGCGATGTCACCTTGACCACTGCTGATGGCATCCGCCTGCACGGCTGGTGGCTGCCGGCCAAGGCCGGGGTCGAGGTCAAGGGCACGGTGCTGCACCTGCATGGCAATGGCGGCAACCTGCCTGGGCACCTGGGCGGCAGCTACTGGCTGCCGGAGCAGGGTTACCAGGTGTTGATGATCGATTACCGCGGCTATGGCCTGTCCCAGGGCGAGCCGAGCCTGCCCGAGGTGTACCAGGACATCGCCGCGGCCATGGCCTGGCTGGAGCAGGCCCCCGAGGTCAAGGGCAAGCCGCTGGTGCTGCTGGGGCAGAGCCTTGGCGGGGCCATGGCCATTCACTACCTGGCGGCCCACCCGGAGCAGCGCCAGCGTTTCAGTGCCCTGGTGTTCGACGGTGTGCCGGCCAGTTACCGTGCGGTCGGGCGCTTTGCCCTCAGTACCTCGTGGATGACCTGGCCGCTGCAGGTGCCGCTGTCGTGGCTGGTGCCGGACGGTGACAGCGCGATCCGCTCGATCGAGCAGCTGAGCAGCCCGCCCAAGCTGTTCTTCCACAGCATCGACGACACCCTGGTGCCGATGGACAACGGCATACGCCTGTACCAGCACGCGCCAGCGCCGCGGGTGCTGCAACTGACCCGTGGTGGCCACGTGCAGACCTTCGCCGACCCGACCTGGCGCCAGGTGATGCTGCGTTTCCTCGACGACCCCAGCCATTTCAACGGCCTGCGGCGGCTGGCCGAAGTACCCAATTACCCTGACGAGAAGAACAAGCAATGAGTGAAGAACGCAACGCCATCCCGCTGATCCTGACCGGTCTCGGCAGCATCATCGTGACGGTGGGGGCATTGTGGTACTACGGTTACCTGCATTTCGCCAAGCCCGAGGATGCCCTGTTGCTGCAGGATTTCACCATGCTCAAGACCATCCCCGGCGAGGACTACAAGGTCTCGCTGGACCCGGCGCCACAAGTGGCCCAGTGCGTCGATGGCGTGCTGGTGCTGTTCGACACCCAGCAGAAAGGCCTGACCGGGGTGCTGGTGGACAACCGCAAGCGCGCGGTGCGTTGCATGGGCGAGGAAACCCCGCAGCAGGTGCAGTGAGCCATTATCTCTGCTGCCTGTGCTGGCCCTTTCGCGGCTGAAGCCGCTCCTACAGGGACCGCGCCAGTCCCTGTGGGAGATTCTATGGTTGTGGGCAATGCTTTTTGCCCCCTTTGCTCATGTATTCGCCTTGAGTCTTCATCAAGGCGAATGCAATTCTGGCCAGCTTTCGGGACAGGATGACAAGGGCCTGAGTGGTTGCCTTACCTGTATTCCGATAATGTTCATACACCTCTTTCCACGCAGCTGTCTTGCTAGCCGCCATGGCTGCATTGTGCAGTAGCCGGCGCACTTCTGAGCAGCCTCGCTTGGTTAAGCATCGGCGTCCGGATTTCTGGCCTGATTCGGCAACTTTCAGATCCATGCCTAGAAAAGCGATGAATGAATCGCTGCGCTTGAAGTCGCCGCGGATGAAGGCGGTGACTAAAGCGACGGCAGTCAGAAAACCAATGCCTTCAACTGCCTGGCAGCGGGCAACCTGCTCGCTCAGCCCCGCTTCTCTAACCAGCGTCTTCAAACGCTTTTGAATCAGCAGATCAAGCGATTCAAAGTGTTTGGCGAAGCTATTGAAGGCGTCCTTGAGGGACGCTTCGTTACCCCAACTCTGGGTCAGACTGGTGCGCGCTGACACCAGTGCTGCTCGGCGTCGGAGAAGGCTCTGAAGCTTGCTGTAGACGGCTGGAGGGGGTGACCAAGGACGAAGCAAGCTGCCCTCACGATCCAGGAAACGGGCTAGCAGGCAGGCATCAGATGCATCAGTTTTGGCACGCCCGCCAATCCCTTTTCGGTAGTTGCTGAGTTGGTACCCATCAACGACATAGACTGCAAAACCCTTTTCGTAAGCCATCTCCACCAGGTCCAGGTGATAAACGTTGGTGGCTTCAACACAGATAGCCGTATTGGCTGGCTGAAGTGCCAGCCACTTGCGGATCTCAGGCTTTGTATTTTTCAACGAGTGTTGTTGAGCGGTTTCCTCGCAATAGCTGACCAGTTCGACCTTGGCGACATCGACGCCAATGATGAACTTCTCTACTCGCATTGCCATCGCCTGAACTCCCACGGTATGGTTTTTGGGCTCGGAGGGGTTTCACCAAGAGGCGCTGGCTTGCTTCTATCGTCGCTTGCAAACGATGCATTCTTTATCGGCGCTTTGGTGAAGGGGTGGGGCGAGTTCTCCCACGGTCTGTACTGCTGTGAACAGTCAGATTCGGCTTTTTCGTCCCACCACCCCTTCGAGTATCACCATACAAGCGGCTTTAGCCGCGAAAGGGTCGGAACAGGCAAAAGAAAGCCCCGCTTCGATCGCGGGGCTTGTCAGTTCAGCTAGCCAGCCTTACTGCTGTACCTGGCTCACCGAGCGTGGTGCTACCGGCTGGTTGTCGTTGGAGATGGTCACCTCCACCCGACGGTTCTGCGCACGCCCCGAATTGCTCGAGTTGTCCGCTACCGGGTACTCCTTGCCATAGCCCTGGGCGACGATGCGCGCCGGGTCGACGCCGGCACGTACCAGTGCCATGCGCACGCTGTTGGCGCGGCGCTCCGACAGGCCCTGGTTGTAGTTGGCCGAGCCGACGCTGTCGGTGTAACCCTCGACGATCACCTTGCGTTCCGGGTTTTCCTGGAGGAACTGCGCCAGTTTGGTGACGTTCGGGTAGGCGTTGCTCTTGAGTTCGGCCTTGTTGAAGTCGAACAGCACGTCACCGAAGGTGACCAGCGTGCCGCGGTCGGTCTGCTTGGCGTTGAGGCTGTCCTGCAGCTTGGCGATCTGAGCGTCGCGGGCGTCCAGCTTGGCCTGGGCGCGCTGGGCCGAGGCGTTCTTCAGTTCGCCTTCGGCAGTGCGCAGGGCGATGGTCTGCTTGGCCACCTCGACGCGCTGGTTGGTCAGGTAGGCCAACTGGTCGACCTTCTTCTCGTCTTCACGGTCCATGTAGGCCTTGTCGGCCTTGTTCAGCCAGTCCTGGGCGTCCTTGGTCTCCAGCGCGGCAACCTTGCTCGATTGCGGGTCGCTCTGCAGCGAGGAGAAGTTGGTGCGGGCCGATTCGAGGTTGGCGTTAGGGTCGTGCGAGCAGGCAGCAAGGCCGACGCTCAGGGCCAGCAGGGCGGGAATCATGACGTAGTTGCGCATAGTGTTCATCCTTTGATCGTGTGCGAAGGCCGAGGTGGGCGGGGCAGGGCTCACTGAGCGCTGCGCAGGCCTTCCTCACGTACGTCCTGAACGCCCTGGCGGGCATCCTGCACGGCCTTCTGGGCCTTGGCCGCCTGGGCCTTGCGTTCGGCGAGGCGGGCGTCCCACTCGGCCTGTTCGGCCAGGCGCCTGGCGTCGTCGTACTTCTTGTCATGCATGGCGATCTCGGCCTGCTTGAACTTGTCCTGTGCCGCTTTCATTTCCACGGCGGCGAACTCGGTGCCGCCAGCGCTGACGGCCGAGTTCACGGCGGACTGGGTGACTGCATACTGCTCGGTGGGCGGGTTGCCCGCACAGCCGGCCAGGACCAGGCTGCTGCCCAGGGCCAGCGCTGCCAGCTTGAACCCGCGCACATGAGTGGATGAGGGTTTGTAGATGCGGGTGTTCTTGGTGGTCAGTTCCATTGGATCACTCCTGTTTACGACGTTGTCCGTAGCAGTCCATCGCTCGTTCCCTGACACGTGCACGCGCTTCAGCTCAACGGTGCACAACGGCAGGTGTGCAGGGTTTTAGCGTGATGGCTATTGGCTGTGACTGGCGCGTTTTTCGGATAGTTCAGAAAAATTTGATCATGTTTGGGGTTTGTGGCGCCTGGGAGATCGAGCGCCGCCCGCGCGGCGCTTCGCAGCGCAAGGCTGCTCCTACATTTGTTTCGGGCCAATTATTCCTGTGAGGTCTGTGCGCGAACGCTTTGGCGCATGGCTCGATATTGCGTTGTACGAAAAAGGCGGTCGCGTGCACTGGCACAGGCGTTACCGGCTCGAAACAGATGTAGGAGCAGCCTTGCGCTGCGAAGCGCCGCGCGGGCGGCGCTCGATCTCCCGGGCGCTACAAAACTCATGACCTACACCTTCGCTATTCGCTATCGGCCCCAGGGTTGCTCAGGGCGTGCAAATGCTGTCGCGAAAGTGACAGAAAGCGCGGAGTAGGGCCGATGTCCTCGTACAGCGGGTCGCCTTCCTCGTCGGTGGCGATGACCTGACGGCCTTGCACATAGGGGAAGCTGGCTTCCAGTTCCTCGAGGGCTGCCGCGACCAGCTCACCGAGCAGTTCCTCGGCGGTGCGCTTGGGGTACATGTCGATCAGCGCGGCCAGGCGCGCTTCGGACTCAAGGTCCAGATGCAGGACATGGCCCGTGGGGCTGAGGGTACCGGCGGCATTCTGTTCCCAGTGCTGGGCGAGTTCACGGATTTTCATGATGACCTCTGTTGACGCCTGAAACGGCTGCAATGCATGGGAGTGTCGTGCTTTCACTTTAGTTTGCTTTGGCCGATCACGGCTTGCCATCGGCGCCTGGCTGTGGGCACTCTTGGGGCGAACACCGCGCACCCCTGTGGGAGCGGGTTCACCCGCGAACACCGGCGCAGCCGGTGCCAGGCACCGCGCTGGATGCTTCGCGGGTGAACCCGCTCCCACAGGGGCTCGCGTAAAGGCTGAAAAGGGATGCAATGCGCCAGAGCCGCGCCGGAGAGAGGGCCAATGACCGATATCGATGTGCGTTTGCGTGAAGATGTCCATGTGTTGGGTGAGCTGCTCGGCGATACCATTCGCCAGCAGCATGGCGAGGCGTTCCTGCAGAAGATCGAAGACATCCGCCACAGTGCCAAGGCCGACCGCCGCGTTGCCGGCGAGCAACTGAGCTCGACCCTGGCGGACCTGGCCGATGAAGACTTGCTGCCCGTGGCCAGGGCCTTCAACCAGTTCCTCAACCTGGCCAACATGGCTGAGCAGTACCAGTTGATCCGCCGCCGCGACGCCGACCAGCCCGAGCCGTTCGAGGCCCAGGTGCTGCCCGAGCTGCTGGCGCGCCTGAAGCAGGCCGGGCACAGCAATGATGCCCTGGCCCGGCAATTGGCCAAGCTCGACATCCAGCTGGTGCTCACTGCGCACCCCACCGAAGTGGCCCGCCGCACCCTGATCCAGAAGTACGACGCCATCGCCGGCCAACTGGCTGCCCAGGACCACCGCGACCTGACCCCGGGCGAACGCCAGCAGGTGCGCGAGCGCCTGCGCCGGCTGATCGCCGAGGCCTGGCACACCGAAGAAATCCGCCGCACCCGACCGACGCCGGTGGACGAAGCCAAGTGGGGCTTCGCGGTGATCGAGCATTCGCTGTGGCACGCCATCCCCAGCCACTTGCGCAAGGTCGACAAGGCCCTGCTGGAGGCTACCGGCCTGCGCCTGCCGCTGGAGGCGGCGCCGATCCGCTTCGCCTCGTGGATGGGCGGTGACCGTGATGGCAACCCCAACGTGACCGCAGCGGTCACCCGCGAAGTCCTGCTGCTGGCGCGCTGGATGGCCGCCGACCTGTTCCTGCGCGACATCGATGCACTGGCTTCCGAGTTGTCCATGCAGCAGGCCAACGACGCCCTGCGCGAGCGGGTCGGCGACAGCGCCGAACCCTACCGCTCCCTGCTCAAGCAACTGCGCGATCGCCTGCGGGCGACGCGTGCCTGGGCGCATTCGGCATTGACCAGCAGCCAGCCGGCCAGCGCCGAGGTGCTGGTGGACAACCGCGACCTGATCGCGCCGCTGGAGCTGTGCTACCAGTCCCTGCACGCCTGCGGCATGGGTGTGATCGCCGAAGGCCCGTTGCTCGACTGCCTGCGCCGCGCCGTGACCTTCGGCCTGTTCCTGGGCCGCCTGGACGTGCGCCAGGACGCCGCCCGCCACCGTGATGCGTTGAGCGAGATTACCGACTACCTGGGCCTGGGGCGCTATGCCGACTGGGATGAAGAGCAGCGCATCGAGTTCCTCCAGGCCGAGCTGAAAAACCGCCGGCCACTGCTGCCCGCGCACTTCAAGCCGCAGGCCGATACCGCCGAGGTACTGGCCACCTGCCGGGAAATTGCCGCTGCGCCGGCCGCCTCGCTGGGCTCTTACGTCATCTCCATGGCCGGTGCTGCCTCGGATGTGCTGGCGGTGCAGCTGCTGTTGAAGGAGGCCGGCCTGACTCGCCCCATGCGCGTGGTGCCGCTGTTCGAGACCCTGGCCGACCTCGACAATGCCGGCCCGGTGATGCAGCGCCTGCTCGGCCTGCCAGGCTACCGCGCCAACCTGCGCGGCCCGCAGGAAGTGATGATCGGCTATTCCGACTCGGCCAAGGATGCCGGTACCACGGCAGCGGCCTGGGCGCAGTACCGGGCCCAGGAAAACCTGGTGCGTATCTGCGCCGAGCACCAGGTCGAGTTGCTGCTGTTCCACGGCCGTGGCGGCACGGTAGGCCGCGGCGGTGGCCCGGCCCACGCGGCGATCCTGTCGCAGCCACCGGGTTCGGTGGCCGGGCGCTTCCGCACTACCGAGCAGGGCGAGATGATCCGCTTCAAGTTCGGCTTGCCGGGCATCGCCGAGCAGAACCTGAACCTGTACCTGGCCGCCGTGCTCGAAGCCACCTTGTTGCCACCGCCACCACCGCAGCCGGCCTGGCGCGAGGTGATGGACCAACTGGCCGCCGATGGCGTCAAGGCCTACCGCGGCGTGGTGCGGGAGCACCCCGATTTTGTCGAGTACTTCCGCCAGTCCACCCCGGAGCAGGAACTGGGGCGCCTGCCGCTGGGCAGCCGCCCGGCCAAGCGCCGCGCCGGTGGCATCGAAAGCCTGCGGGCCATTCCGTGGATCTTCGGCTGGACCCAGACCCGTCTGATGCTGCCGGCCTGGCTTGGCTGGGAAACGGCATTGAACAATGCCCTGGCCCGTGGCCAGGGTGAACTGCTGGCGCAGATGCGCGAGCAATGGCCGTTCTTCCGCACCCGCATCGACATGCTCGAGATGGTGCTGGCCAAGGCCGATGCGCAGATCGCCGAGGCCTACGACGAACGTCTAGTGCAACCGCACCTGCTGCCTTTGGGTGCGCACCTGCGCGACCTATTGTCGCAGTCGTGCCAGGTGGTACTGGGCCTTACCGGGCAGCCGGTGCTACTGGCGCACAGCCCCGAGACGCTGGAATTCATCAGCCTGCGCAATACCTACCTGGACCCGTTGCACCGCCTGCAGGCCGAGTTGCTGGCCCGCTCGCGCAGCCGCGAAGCCGCTCTGGACAGCCCGTTGGAGCAGGCCTTGCTGGTGACTGTGGCGGGTATTGCAGCCGGCCTGCGCAACACCGGCTGAGGGTAGGCCCGGGGCGCACAGGGCAGGTGCCGTGCGGGGGATGCAAGTGGGCGAAGAGGGTGGTTGCGCCGGGCGCAACCGCCTGCCAGGCCAGCCGTAGGTGGCGCATTCCTGCAACTTTGGGACGCTTGTCTGGCTGCCGGGCGCTGTGTATCTTGAGCAGCCTTCTGACCGATTTATGGTCATACCCGATTTTCCGGACTTGGCCCTGGTCGCCGAATCCATTGAATTTCATAAAAAAATTTGAGGAGCACGAGATGCGCGTAATTCTGCTGGGAGCTCCCGGGGCCGGTAAAGGTACTCAGGCAAAGTTCATCACCGAAAAGTTCGGTATCCCCCAGATTTCCACCGGTGACATGCTGCGTGCCGCCGTCAAGGCCGGTACCCCGCTGGGCCTGGAACTGAAGAAAGTCATGGATGCCGGCCAGCTGGTCTCCGACGAGTTGATCATCAGCCTGGTCAAGGAGCGCATCGCCCAGCCTGATTGCGCCAAGGGCTGCCTGTTCGACGGCTTCCCACGTACCATTCCGCAAGCCGAAGCCATGGTAGCTGCCGGTGTCGACATCGACGCCGTGGTGGAAATCGCCGTGGACGACGAGGAAATCGTCGGCCGCATGGCTGGCCGCCGCGTGCACCTGGCCTCGGGCCGCACCTACCACATTCAGTACAACCCGCCGAAAGTGGAAGGCAAGGACGACGAGACGGGTGAAGACCTGATCCAGCGTGATGACGACAAGGAAGAAACCGTTCGCCATCGCCTGTCGGTCTACCACAGCCAGACCAAGCCGCTGGTGGACTTCTACCAGAAGCTGTCCGCCGCCAATGCCGGCAAGCCGAAGTACAGCCACATCGAAGGCGTCGGCTCGGTCGAAGCCATCACCGCCAAGGTCCTGGCAGCCCTGAGCTGATCCAGCGCCCGACGCACCTCGACAACGGCCCGCTTGCGGGCCGTTGTCGTTTGTGGCCCTGTTGCCACATGCGATCCCTGTAGGAGCGGCCTTGTGTCGCGATGGGGCGCGCAGCGGCCCCAAAAACTCAGCTTCGCCGCGAAAATTGCAGGGGCCGCTTTGCGGCCCATCGCGACACAAGGCCGCTCCTACAGGGACCGCGCCAGCCGAGCGGGCAATGGCCGTACGGCTGCCCCTTCGGGACACAACGCCGCCGCTGCTCTATACTGCCGCTCTTTTCCCCCTAGTACCTGGATACCCGTTCGATGACCACCCTCCTGGCCCTGGATACCGCCACCGAAGCCTGTTCCGTCGCACTGCTGCATGACGGCAAGGTAACCAGCCATTACGAGGTGATCCCGCGCATGCATGCCCAGAAGCTGCTGCCGATGATCAAGCAGCTGCTGGCCGAGTCCGGCGTGGCGCTGAATGCGCTGGATGCCATCGCCTTTGGCCGTGGCCCGGGCGCGTTCACCGGCGTGCGCATTGCCATCGGTGTGGTCCAGGGCCTGGCCTTCGCCCTGGAGCGCCCGGTTTTGCCGGTGTCCAACCTGGCCGCACTGGCCCAGGGCGCGCTGCGCGAGCACGGCGTGCAGCAAGTGGCGGCCGCCATTGATGCGCGCATGGATGAAGTGTATTGGGGCTGCTACCAGGCCACCGAAGGCGAAATGCGCCTGGTCGGCCAAGAGGCAGTGCTGCCGCCCGAGCAGGTGGCGCTGCCGGCGGGCAGCGCTGGCGAGTGGTTCGGTGCCGGTACCGGTTGGGGCTATGCCGAGCGCCTGGCGGTGCAGGTGGCAGCCAGCAATGCCAGTGCCTTGCCCAACGCCCTGGACATTCTCAGCCTGGCCAGCTTTGCCTGGGCACGCGGCGAGGCGATCGCTGCCGAACAGGCGCAACCGGTCTACCTGCGCGATAATGTAGCGACACCCAAGAAGCGCTGAGTGTTGTTCGTCGGTTATCGCCGATGACACTAAAACCTTTTGCGCGATCTGTGGTCCAGTTATCACTCGAGCATTAGCGATGGAACCCTGATGCTGCTAAATTGCCATCATTGGTTCTGAGTGCTCATGCCATGCGTATCGACGGTTTCTCATCGCAGTCCTACCCGATCAAGCGCACCCCACGCAAGGCAGCGGTGCGTGACGAGGCCATCGATGATGCCGAGGTGATCGAGGAGGTCGAAACCGCCCCTCAGGAAGCCACCGCCCGCCGTCGCAGCGGTGGCCTGCCAGCCCGCCAGCAGGACATGATCTTCCCCCGCGCCCGTGACCGCCGCACCGCTACCGCATTGGCCAGCTACCTGAGCACCGCCGGTTTTACCGACTGGGACATGGAAGTACTGGGGCTCGACCTGTACATTTAGTGGATGAGTCCATCACCACTGCCTTATTTTCTCGGTTGCCCGTCCTGGAGCGAAAACGCCTGGCGCGACTACCTGTATCCCGCCGATGCCAACAGCAGTGAAATGCTCGGCTACTACAGCCAGGTGTTCAACGCCGTCGAGGGCAATACCACTTTCTACGCACGTCCCGCACCCGGCACCATTGCGCGCTGGGCGCAGATCATGCCCGAACACTTCCGCTTCACTGCCAAGTTCCCCCGGGACATCAGCCATGAAGGCGACCTGCGCGATCAGCTGGAACCGGCCTTTGACTTCACCCGCCTGATGGCCCCGCTGGGCCAGCGCGTAGCGCCGTACTGGCTACAGTTGCCGGCCCAGTTCAGCCCCGCACGGCTGGGCGAGCTTTGCCACTTCCTTGACGAAGTCGGAGTGCCGGTGGCCGTGGAGGTGCGCAACCAGGCCTTCTTCGCCAAGGGTGAAGAAGAGCGGTTGCTCAACCGCCTGCTGCATGAGCGTGGCGTGGAACGTATCTGCCTCGACCCGCGTGCCTTGTTCAGCTGCACCTCCCGTGACTCCGCCGTGCTGCATGCGCAGGCGAAGAAGCCCAAGGTACCGCCACGCCCGGCAGCCTTCAGCCAGCACCCGCAGGTGCGCTTCATCGGCCACCCACAGCTGGAGGCCAACGAGGCCTTTCTTACCCCCTGGGTGGACAAGGTCGCCGCCTGGATCGAGGAAGGCCGCAACCCCTACATCTTCCTGCACACCTCGGACAACCGCCTGGCAGCGGCATTGGCCCAGCGCTTTCACCAACGCCTGATGCAGCGCCTGCCGGGCCTTGCCGCGTTGCCGGAATTGCCGCGCACCCCCGAGGTCGAACAACTGGGGCTACTCTGACCTTTCCCTGACTGCCGGAGGTTGAACCATGGATGTGCAAACCCTGCGAGCCGAAGCCTTCAAGGCCCTGCACGAGCGTGACAGCGCCTTCGTCATCCCCAACCCGTGGGATGCCGGCTCGGCCAAGTTGCTGGCCAGCCTGGGCTTCGAGGCGCTGGCCACCACCAGTGCAGGCCTGGCTTTCAGCCTGGGCCGTCCGGACGCCGAAGGCGCCTTGAGCCTGGACGATACCCTCGATAATGCTGGCGAGATTGTCGACGCTACCCCCTTGCCGGTGGCCGCTGATCTGGAGAACGGCTTTGGCGACCTGCCCGAAGATTGCGCCCAGACCATTCTGCGGGCCGCCGAAGTCGGCTTGGTGGGTGGCTCTATCGAGGATGCCAGTGGTCACAGCGATACGCCGATCTATGATTTCGGGCTGGCAGTAGAGCGTGTGCGCGCAGCCGTGCAGGCCGCACGCAGTTTGCCGTTCCCGTTCACCCTGTGCGCCCGGGCAGAGAACCTGCTGCACGGGCGCATGGACCTGGACGACACCATCCTGCGCCTGCAGGCCTATGCCGAGGCCGGTGCTGATGTGCTCTACGCGCCCGGGCTGCGTACTGTCGAGGAAATCCGCGCGGTGGTGCAGGCCGTCGCGCCACGGCCGGTGAATGTGCTGATGGGCATGGCGGGCGTGCCGCTGAGCGTCAACCAGTTGCAGGACCTGGGTGTACGCCGCATCAGCGTCGGCTCGTCGCTTGCCCGTGCCGCGTTGGGGGCCTTCCACCGGGCCGCGCTGGAGATTCGCGATGAGGGCACCTTCGGCTACGGTGAGCAGGCGCTGCCGTTCGCCCAACTCAACGACCTGTTCCGCCGCTGATGAGGGCCGTGCTGGCGTTGCTGGCCGGCCTGTCGTTGCTTGCGGGGCTGGCCTGGCACCTGGGTTGGCGGCTGCCCGCCGCGTGGAACCCGTGGGCGCCGCTGGACGTGCGTCAGCCCCCCAACCTGCTGACCCCCTACAAGCTGTCCCGCCTTCGTGATGACCCGATGCTGTGTCGCCTGGCACTTCAAACCAGCCAGCTGCGCTACCGGGCACAAGCCGACAGTTCGACTGCTGCCGACTGCCCATTGCGGAACGTATGGCGTATCGACGGTGGTCAGGCGCGGCTCGGCGGCAGCTTCCTGGCCAGTTGTCCGTTGGCAGTGGCGTATGCACTGTTCGAAAACCATGGCCTGCAGCCTGTGGCGCAACGGGTGTTGGGACAGCCGGTGGCTCAGGTCGACCACCTGGGCAGTTTTGCCTGCCGCAATGTCTACCACCGCAAGCAGGGCCGGCTGAGCCAGCACGCCACGGCCGATGCCCTGGACATCAGTGGCTTTCGCCTGCGGGACGGCCAGCGCATCGTCCTTGCGCGGGACTGGCAGGCGGGCGGGCAGAAAGCGGAATTCCTTCGTCAGGTGCAGCAGGCGGCCTGTGACAGCTTCAGCACGGTACTGGGGCCGGACTACAACGCTGCACACCACAACCACTTTCATGTGGACATGGGCCGCTGGCAGATCTGTCGTTGAGCGTGGGCGCGTTCAGGCGTGGGCGCGCACGTTGTTCAGCACCACCGGGCGTGCCCAGTGGATGTCGAACTCCAGGTCGGTCTGCTGCTTGGCCAGGGTGGCGTCATCGAACGGTTCGGGCGCCGGGTCCAGCAGGTTGGTCTCGAACTCGGCGATCGGCAGGAACAGCGAGCGCGGGGTAGGGCCGGGGCCGGGTTCGGCAATCGGGTGACCTTGGCTCATCACTACCGGGCGTAGCCAGCTGTTGCTGATGTCGAGCTGGCGCTGTTGCTCGATCAACTCGACTGCGCTGAACGGCTCGGGGGCGGGCGGCAGCAGGTTGGCTTCGAGTTCTGCCTTGGGCAGGAACAGTGGCTCGGGCGGTGCCACCTCGGTGTCGTGTACCGGGCAGGCACGCTGGGCGTCGATCAGGGCCAGCGCACGGGCGCCGCCGATCGGCTCGCCGCTGCTCTGGTCGTATTGCACGAACGACTGGCTGACGCTGTCTACCGGCTCTTCCTGCTGCTCGGCCATGGCCCGGGCAAAGAAATCCTGCCACAGGTGGCTGACGCCCCCGAGTGCCTGGGTGTTGTGCTGACTGTAGTTGCCGACAGGCGACAGGTAGGTCAAGCCGATGGGAAGAGTATCTGACATGGCAGTCGCGCGCGTTGTGCTCTGGCAGAATAGCGGGATATTGCCTGTATCGGCCGAAGTAGCCGATACATTAACGGCTGGGTTCAATTTCTAGGTGTGAATGATGGAAGAGCAGGGCACAGGTATCCGGGTCGAGGCGCTGTCGGCTGAATTCGAGGCGCAAGCTGCTGCGTGGGCACAGCGCCTTGAGTTGCCGCTGCAGGACGATGCTGCCGGGTTTGCCGTGCAGGTGGGCGTTGATGGCTTGCAGATCCAGCAATTGGGCCCGCAGGCCCCGGGGCCGGTGCGGGTCGACTTCGTCGAAGGCCAGGCCGCGCACCGGCGCATGTTCGGTGGTGGCAACGGGCAGATGATCGCCAAGGCGGTGGGCATTGCCCAAGGCGTGCGTCCGCAGGTGCTGGATGCCACTGCCGGGCTGGGCAAGGACGCGTTCGTGCTGGCCAGCCTGGGCTGCCAGATGACCCTGATCGAACGCCAGCCGCTGATTGCCGCGTTGCTGGAGGATGGCCTGGCGCGGGCGCGGTCGGATGAAGAGGTGGGGCCGATCGTGGGGCGCATGCGCCTGCTGACCGGCAACGCCATCGAGCGCATGCGCGCCTGGGAAGGCGAGGCGCCACAGGTGATCTACCTCGACCCGATGTTCCCGCACCGGGACAAGAGTGCGCTGGTGAAGAAGGAAATGCGTGTGTTCCGCCCATTGGTCGGTGATGACCTGGATGCCCCGGCCCTGCTCGAAGCTGCCCTGGCGCTGGCCAGCCACCGGGTGGTGGTGAAGCGGCCGCGCAAGGCGCCGATCATCGACGGGCCGAAGCCGAGCCACAGCCTGGAGGGCAAGTCGAGCCGGTACGACATTTACCCGAAGAAGGCCCTCAAGGCCTGATTTGGCTATGCCTGTTCGGGCCTCTTCGCGGGTAAACCCGCTCCCACAGGTGCTGTACAAACTTCAAGATCACATCGACCCTGTGGGAGCGGGTTTACCCGGGAAGAGGCCCGCACAGACAGCCTGATATCAGGGCTGGAATGCCCGGAGGAACACCCCTACCACCTCGCGCACATGCGCCTCGGCCTCATCCCCCTCCAGCGGCCCCGCGCACCCAAGCAGCAACCGGTAATCCGGTGCGCCCTTGACCAAGCAGAAGAAGTGCTCCGCCGCACGCAGCGGGTTGTCGATGCGCAGCAGCCCGCGCTCGTGCGCCCCGCGCAGCAAAGCTTCCATCCCCGCCAGCACGCGCTTGGGCCCGGCTTCGTAGAAGTACTCGCCAAAGCTCGGGTCCAGGCTGCCCTGGGCCATGATCAGGCGGCTGAGCTTGACCGCTTCATCGCTGCTGATCAGCGCCTGGAAGCCACGGGCAATGGTCAGCAGCACCTCTTCCACCGGCGCCCCCTCGGGGTACTCGAACAGCAGGTCGGGTAACTGGATCTGGCAGGTTGCCATGACCGCCGAGCAGAACAGCGTCTGCTTGTCGGTGAAGTGGCTGTATACGGTGAGCTTTGAAACACCTGCCGCCGCAGCGACCGCATCCATGCTGGTGTTGGCGTAGCCAAGGCTGAGGAACAGGGCCTTGGCTGCTTCGAGAATCGCCTCGCGTTTGGCCAGATCCTTGGGCCGGCCCGGGCCGATGGGGGCGTCGTTGGACATTGTGGTCTGCATCTGGTTGAAGAAACACCATCTTAACGGGTCAGGCGCCATCCGGCTAAAGCCTGCGGGCAAAACCTGCTGTTTGTCAGCGAAAAGCTGATCGACAGTGAGGTAGGAGATCGAGTGCAACAAAAGCCCAACGCATGGCGAAAAATTGACGGGATCGTTTTAGCGTTCGTAAGTTCGCACCATTCGTCGTTTATTTGACTTTTCGTCTGGTGCAGAAATGCGCCCAGGGGAAGGGGCGACAGGTCCAAGTCCTTGATTTTCAGGCCCGGGGCGCGGTAAGTGAGGCGCCGATCCACATGCGCCTCGAGGCGCTGCCTTACGGCGCAAGGGCCTGTCAGTACGCACGCTGACCTAGACTCCGCTGAAGGGCCTGTAGGAAAAGGCTTACAAGGGGAGGACATGGACCGTTTTTCATGGGAGGCAAGAAGATGATGCCGGACCCTATAAAAATGATACGCGTGATGCTGATCGATTGTCGGCCTCTGGTGCTGCTGGGGCTTCACGATCTGATAAATGCCAGAAAGCCCCGTATGGAAGTGAGTGGCCAGGCCACCACCTATACCCATGCGCTGGATCTTGCCGACCAGTTGCGGCCCGATGTCATTTTCTTCAGCTTTTTTCCAGATGCGCTGGACCCGCTCGAGGTAGTTGCCGAGCTCGCGCGCACTGGCGGAATGAAAGTGCTGGTGCTCAAGGGGGTGTACGAGACCGTCCCTGTTGCACGGGCCATCGAGGCGGGCGCGCTTGGCATCGTGCTGGCCGAGGATTCAACGGAGTCGATTATCCAGGCCATCATCAAAGTCCACCATTGCGACATCGGCCTGGACAGAGCCTGGGTCAGTGGGCTTTCCGGTTATGCCTCGGCCAGGCATATACCGTTCAGGTGCAATCCGGCGCAGGCGAAGCATGCACGGCTGACGTTGCGCGAGCGGGAACTCGTTCGCGCCATCGTTGGTGACCCGTCTGCCAAGTACCTGTGCATTGCCGGGCGCCTGGGTATCAGCGAGCACACCGTGCACAATCACCTCAGCAGCATCTATCAGAAGCTCAACCTCACCAACCGCATCGACTTGCTCATGTATGCGGTGCGGCACGGACTCACCGGTGGCGAAGAGCCGCCTGCGTCCACATTGGGGGAGATGGACTGAATACCCAGTGGCCAGGGCCTTTGGGGGCGAAGCTTGTAAGTATCCTGCAAAAGAACACGCTACGAAGGTGATGCCAGTCAGTTAGCGTCAATGGGGCCGCAAAGCGGCCCCAAATCGCTTAACTGACTGGCATTACGCTGCGAGGGTGGTTTCCAAGCCACCCTCGCAGCTTTTCACGCACGCAATGTTTCAGGCGCTGCCATTGAAGATGTCGTTGTTGTCGATGTGGACCCCGACCAGAGTGATGGTCGTCGTCTGCCCGCCGGATTCGGCAATGGTCACGATGCTGTCTGCGCCGGTGTTGTCGATCGACTGGACGACGGCATTCGGATCGCCATTGAGCACCAGCGTGTCTCGTTGCCCCGCGCCGGCATCGAACCCGCTGACCTGATAGAGGAGCTCATCGGTCGACAGGTCGATGTTGAAGGCATCGCGCTCGCCGGTCGTGCCAACCAGGGTGAAGTCGAACGGCGCGTTGTCCGGTTCGTTGGCGAACAGGTTGGCGTCGAACGTGCTACTCGCGGAGTCGCCATCTTTGTCCGTCAGCGTCGCACTGAACTGCAATTTGACGTCGCTGGCCAGGTTCTCGGTTTCCTTGATGAACTCGATCACCGGGATCTTGATGTCGCCTCGCCCCATCGTCAGTTGAACGGCGTCGATCAGCGCCGAGCCTTCCTTCTGTACCAGGAAGGACACCTGACCACCTGCCTCTGGTGTCAGGGTATTCACCTCGGTCAGGTTCGACGTCGTCCCATCCGCGTAGTAGATCCGGTAGTACAGGTCCTCGGTCGCGGTGTTGTAGCCCGCTACGGAGTTGTCGATGAAGATCTTCATGCCCGTCAACAGGGTCTCCGGGTTGATCACGAAGCTCTCATCGGCGGCGCTGATCGCTGCCAGGTTGTCGCCCTGGAGCAGGTTGTTGGCGACGCCGATGCCGGACGTGCTGACGTTCATGGCCGCAGGGTCGATGTACGACGGCAGGGGATTGGTCTGTAGCGAAGCTTCGGTCGGGTCGGGGGCCCCGAGGCCTATGCCGGTGAAGATGTCTGCCGTCGAGGCGAGTGCTTTGGCGGAGAAGAACACGATCTCCTCGGATGCCGATGGAATGGTCGGGTCATTCGTTTTAGGGATCAGCAAGGTGCGCACAGCGTCCGGGCCGCCGGCATCGAGCGAGCCGTCGGCACTGCTGAACGTGGTGACCGAACTGAAGCCTTGCACCAGGTCCAGTGTATAGCTGCCATTGGCAAAGGCCGTCAGCGTGTAGTCGATCGTGGTGTTGGCCGTTGTGGCGTTATTGTCGAAGTCCCCGGTCAAGGTGCCGGTGAAGTGGAACGCACCATTGGCGTCGGGCGAAGGCGACGTCTCGGTGAGTGTGCCGGTGCCGGTCGTGGTGGTGTTGTCTGGCCTGACCAGGGTGAACTGGCCACCCACCAGCGAAATGTCCAGACCGGTCGTTCCCAAGCCGTCAGCGCCGATCGAACTGTTCCAGAACCCATATTGCGGCAGGATACTCCCGGTTCCGATCAGGTTGCCGAAGGCAAGTGTGGGTCCATCATCGTGGAACACCAGGTTCTGCCCGATGTTCAGGGTGGCCTGGGCGCTGTCGCCGTCCTTGTCGGTCTTGGTCGCGGTCAAGGTCACCAGGTTGTCGGCGGTCAGGGTCTTCGAATCATCGGGGTTGCTGGCGTCGGGGTGCACGATGGCGCGAAGCTGGTCGAGGGTAACGGAACCGTTGCTGGCGACGCTGACGGTGAACACCAGGTGGTTGCCGACGGCCGAACGGCCTTCCACCACAGTGCCGTTGAGCGACAGGTTGACTGCCGAGCCGGTAGCCGTGTCGGTCAGGCCGGAAGCGCCCACGGCCACGCCCAAGGCGTAGGTGAGCGTACCGGCACCATCGTTGCCGAAGGCCGAGGTGAAGTTGGCGGCGAAGCTTTGGGTAGCGTCGGTCGTCAGGTCCGTTTCATCGACGGTCAGGACGGGTTCCGTGCCGGTGGTGCTGATGCTTGGGCCGTCATCCTTGAACACCAGGTTCTGGCCGATGTTGAGGGTGGCCTGGGCGCTGTCGCCATCCCCGTCGGTCTTGGTCGCGGTCAAGGTCACCAGGTTGTCGAAGGCCAGGGTCTGCGAGTCATCGGGGTTATTGGTGTCGGGGTGCACGACGGCGCGGAGCTGGTCGAGGGTGACCTCGCCGTTGCTGGCGACGCTGACGGTGAACACCAGGTGATTGCCGACGGCCGAACGGCCTTCCACCACGGCGCCATTGAGCGACAGGTTGACTGCCGAGCCGGTGGCCGTGTCGGTCAGGCCGGAGGCGCCCACGACCACGCCCAAGGCGTAGGTGAGCGTACCGGCACCATCGTTGCCGAAGGCCGAGGTGAAGTTGGCGGCGAAACTTTGGGTGGCGTCGGTCGTCAGGTCCGTTTCATCGACGGTCAGGACTGGTTCCGTGCCGGTGGTGCTGATGCTCGGGCCGTCATCCTTGAACACCAGGTTCTGCCCGATGTTCAGGGTAGCCTGGGCGCTGTCGCCGTCCTTGTCGGTCTTGGTCGCGGTCAAGGTCACCAGGTTGTCGGAGGTCAGAGTCTTCGAGTCATCGGGGTTGTTGGTGTCGGGATGCACGATGGCGCGGAGCTGGTCGAGGGTAACGGAACCGTTGCTGGCGACGCTGACGGTGAACACCAGGAGGTTGGTAGTGGCCGTGCGGCCTTCCACCACGGTGCCGTTGAGCGACAGGTTTACCACCTCGCCGGTGGCCGTGTCGGTCAGGCCGGAAGCGCCTGCCACCACGCCCAAGGCGTAGGTGAGCGTACCGGCACCATCGGCGCCGAAGGCCGAGGTGAAGTTGGCGGCAAAGCTTTGCGTGGCGTTGGTCGTCAGGTCCGTTTCATCGACGGTGAGGACCGGTTCCGTGCCGGTGGTGCTGATGCTCGGGCCGTCATCCTTGAATACCAGGTTCTGGCCGATGTTGAGGATGGCCTGGGCGCTGTCGCCGTCCTTGTCGGTCTTGGTCGCGGTCAAGGTCACCAGGTTGTCGGCGGTCAGGGTCTTCGAGTCATCGGGGTTGTTGGTGTCGGGATGCACGATGGCGCGGAGCTGGTCGAGGGTAACGGAACCGTTGCTGGCGACGCTGACGGTGAACACCAGGAGGTTGGTAGTGGCCGTGCGGCCTTCCACCACGGTGCCGTTGAGCGACAGGTTTACCACCTCGCCGGTGGCCGTGTCGGTCAGGCCGGAAGCGCCGGCCACCACGCCCAGGGCGTAGGTGAGCGTACCGGCGCCATCGGCGCCGAAGGCCGAGGTGAAGTTGGCGGCGAAGCTTTGCGTGGCATTGGTCGTCAGGTCCGTTTCATCGACGGTCAGGACCGGTTCAGTGCCGGTGGTACTGATGCTCGGGCCGTCATCCTTGAATACCAGGTTCTGGCCGATGTTGAGTGTGGCCTGTGCGCTGTCGCCGTCCTTGTCGGTCTTGGTCGCGGTCAGGGTCACCAGGTTGTCGGCGGTCAGGGTCTTCGAGTCATCGGGGTTGTTGGTGTCGGGATGCACGATGGCGCGAAGCTGGTCGAGGGTGACTTCGCCGTTGCTGGCGACGCTGACGGTGAACACCAGTAGGTTGGTGGTGGCCGTGCGGCCTTCCACCACGGTGCCGTTGAGCGACAGGTTGACTGCCTCGCCGGTGGCCGTGTCGGTCAGGCCGGAGGCGCCTGCCACCACGCCCAGGGCGTAGGTGAGCGTACCGGCACCATCGGCGCCGAAGGCCGAGGTGAAGTTGGCGGCAAAGCTTTGCGTGGCATTGGTCGTCAGGTCCGTTTCATCGACGGTGAGGACCGGTTCCGTGCCGGTGGTGCTGATGCTCGGGCCGTCATCCTTGAATACCAGGTTCTGGCCGATGTTGAGGGTGGCTTGGGCGCTGTCGCCGTCCTTGTCGGTCTTGGTCGCGGTCAAGGTCACCAGGTTGTCGGCGGTCAGGGCCTTCGAGTCATCGGGGTTGTTGGTGTCGGGATGCACGATGGCGCGAAGCTGGTCGAGGGTAACGGAACCGTTGCTGGCGACGCTGACGGTGAACACCAGAAGGTTGGTGGTGGCCGTGCGGCCTTCCACCACGGTGCCATTGAGCGACAGGTTGACCGCCTCGCCGGTGGCCGTGTCGGTCAGGCCGGAAGCGCCTGCCACCACGCCCAGGGCGTAGGTGAGCGTACCGGCACCATCGGCGCCGAAGGCCGAGGTGAAGTTGGCGGCAAAGCTTTGCGTGGCATTGGTCGTCAGGTCCGTTTCATCGACGGTGAGGACCGGTTCCGTGCCGGTGGTGCTGATGCTCGGGCCGTCATCCTTGAATACCAGGTTCTGGCCGATGTTGAGGGTGGCCTGGGCGCTGTCGCCGTCCTTGTCGGTCTTGGTCGCGGTCAAGGTCACCAGGTTGTCGGCGGTCAGGGTCTTCGAGTCATCGGGGTTGTTGGTGTCGGGATGCACGATGGCGCGAAGCTGGTCGAGGGTAACGGAACCGTTGCTGGCGACGCTGACGGTGAACACCAGAAGGTTGGTGGTGGCCGTGCGGCCTTCCACCACGGTGCCATTGAGCGACAGGTTGACCGCCTCGCCGGTGGCCGTGTCGGTCAGGCCGGAAGCGCCGGCCACCACGCCCAGGGCGTAGGTGAGCGTACCGGCACCATCGGCGCCGAAGGCCGAGGTGAAGTTGGCGGCGAAGCTCTGCGTGGCGTCGGTCGCCAGGATTGTTTCATCGACAGTCAGGACCGGTTCCGTACCCGTGGTGCTGATACTGGGGCCGTCGTCCTCGAAGCTCATCTTGGAGCCGATTTCGGCGGTTGCGGTAGAAACCTGGCGTAGCATGAAACCGCCGATATCGAAGTCGGCATGTTCATTGCCTTTGGCGTCGACGGCGGCCCCATTCTCGACGAGTACACGGTTGTGATCCTGTGTGGTGGTGTACTCGATCTTCTGGCCGGCTTTGATGCCGGTGAGGGTGGCGACGCCGGAAGCAAAGCTGATGACGATGCTCGGGTCATTCACCGACCCGTTTGAGTTCTCGATCACCTGGCCAGTGGCGATATTGATGACGCGAACGTTGGTGATCGCCACCGTGGCATCGTTGGCGTAGCCATTGACGAAATTCACGCCAGGTTCAGCGGCGGTGCTGAAGGCGCTGAGCCTGACCACGGCGCTCTTGCCGCTTTGCAACTGCACGACATCGAACGTGGCCGACCTTGCATTGAACACTGCGGTGAAGTCGACGTTAGCTTCGATATCCGCTTCGTTCTGGTCCAGGTTGGGAATGGTCACATTCTGCCGGGCGCCGGTGACGAAGGTAAAACGGACCCCTTCCTGTTCCACGATCATCTGGTTGTTGGTGCCGAAGGTGGTCGGGCCGCCCGCCTGGCTGGTATTGATCGTATCGCCCGTGGTGATGTTGGCACCGCTCGACTGGTCGGCCGGGTCCTTGCCGGTGGCGATGATCGTCGGGTCGGTGATGCGCAGGATGCCGCCATCATTGACGACGGTCGGGTTCGCGGTGGTGAACATCAGGAACAGGTTCTGGCCGGAGGGCGCGTTGGCCAGGCTGAATGCCAGATCCTGGCTGGTGCCGATGAACACCTTGTTCAGCAGATTGAGCGTGTCGTCGGGGTTGCTCGTGTCCGGATGCTTCAGCGGCTGGTATTCCACCGTCCAGATCTTGCCGCCGCTGACGGGCGATCCGGTTTCTTCGATATAGCCCGCGAAGATGATCGCGCCTGTTGGCCCGCCAGCCCGGCCCAGCAAGATGTTGTTGTTGGTATCGGTGTAGAGCAGGATGTCGACGCCATCGAGGGTATCCAGCCCGCTGTCCAAGCCATTGAGAGGCGCGCCAGCGCTGTCGGTGAAGCTGATGTCGGTGATGCTGCCTCCCGGTACCGGGGTGATGCTGAACGCATTGCTCCCGGTGTTGCCGACGGCGCCGGTATAGCCGCTCAAGGCGGCACCTGCCGGGGTACCGGCCCCCAGTGTGGTCAAGCGGGTCGAGAAGGCGGAGGGCAGGGACGCCACCAGGATGTCGTTGTCGTCGGCATCCGAGGCCGGGGTTGTTGTGGCTATGCCGTTCTGCAACGCGGCCGTTTCGTCCAGCGTCACGCTCACACCGGTCGCGGTGATGATCGACGCGCTGTCTGTGAACGACGCCGTGGCCATCACGTCGTCAGCGCTGCCGAACACTTGGTCGGCACCCGCGGCGGTCGCGCTGAGCAGGAAGGTGGCGCCCGCCGAGTCGTCGGGGTTGACGTACCACGAGGTGGTGATGCTGCCGTTGACCTGGCCGTCGAGATCGTCAGCTCCGCCGTCGGTCACGTACCAGGGGGTGTGACCTTCGCCGGAGCTGGTGGCGAGCACATCGTCGGGGGTGCCCCACAGCTTGTCCGCACCGGCGTCCGTGACATGGTCCACCTCGAATGCGACCGTGCTGCCCGCCGCAAAGCCGCTGGCCGTGATGGTGGCAGTGCTGCCAGGGCTGTAGTCGCTCAGGTCGGTGGTAACGGTTGGTGAGGAGATGGGGGGTAGGTCGTCGCCGGAGGGGCTGCTGTGTTTGTCCGTTGGCGAGGCGTTCTTCTTGCGAATAGTCATGGCTCTCTCCCAGGCACTGCCGGTTGTCGAGGCCAGATCGCAGGCCCCAGTTACAGGCCTCAACTATGGCGAAGCGCCATGAGCCGCGCATCGGCTGATACTCCCAGGCGGGGTGGGAGTATCGGACTACATGGCACTGGCGCCGGGAGGCCGAAGACGCACGGTCCCCTGCCGTTCAGCGCGCGCCTGTCGTATTCGGCTGCAGCCTCTTCCCGGCATCCGTTGCCTGACTTAATATACTCTCCAGTACAAATATTGAATGTGCCCTCCGCGAAAGGATTCATCATGTTGCGCCATGCCTTGTCCATCGCTCTGTCCGCCACTGCCGTGCTGTTGCTGGCGGCGTGCGGCCAGGAAGCCGCCCCACCTGCTGCGCCGCGCCCTGCGCTGGTGGTGCAGCCGCAGCCGGCCGAAGCCGCTGCCGACAGTTACCCCGGCGAAGTGCGGGCGCGCTTCGAGCCGGAACTGGCTTTCCGCATTGGCGGCAAGGTCAGCAAGCGCCTGGTCGAGGAAGGGCAGCGGGTCAAGGCCGACCAGCCGCTGGCCGAGCTGGACCCGCAGGATGTGCGCCTGCAACTGGAAGCCAACCGTGCCCAGCTGGCGGCCGCCGAGGCCAACCTGTCGCTGGTGCGCGCCGAGCGCGATCGCTACCAGAAGCTGCTGGACCGGCAGATGGTCAGCCATTCCCAGTTCGATAACGCCGAAAACCTCTACCGCGCCGGCCTGGCCCGGCTGAAACAGGCCAAGGCCGAGTTCGACGTGGCTGGCAACCAGGCTGAATATGCTGTGCTGCGTGCACCCCAGGCCGGGGTGATTGCCAAGCGCCAGGTGGAAGTGGGCCAGGTGGTCGCCGCAGGGCAGACCGTGTTCACCTTGGCCGCCGATGGCGAGCGGGAAGTGGCCATCGGCCTGCCGGAGCAGCAGTTCGCCCGCTTCGCCGTGGGTCAGCCGGTGAGCGTGGAGCTGTGGTCGCACCCGCAAGAGCGCTTCCAGGGGCGTATCCGCGAGCTGTCACCGGCCGCCGACCCGCGTTCGCGCACCTTTGCTGCCCGCATCGCCTTTACCACGGCCGCCACGCCGGCGGAGCTGGGCCAGAGCGCCCGGGTGTTCATCGCCCACGAAGGGCTGATCCCGCTGGCGGTGCCGCTGTCGGCAGTCACTGCGGAAAACGGCCAGGCCTATGTCTGGCGGGTCAACAAGGACAGCCGCCTGGAGCGGGCAGTGGTGCGCCTGGGGCCCTACGGCGCTGACAGCGTGCCCGTGCTCGAAGGCCTCGCCCCCGGCGACTGGGTTGTCGCCGCGGGTGGCCATGTATTGCGCGAGGGCCAGGAGATACGCCCCGTGGACCGTACCAACCGCGTAGTGAACCTGACGGCCAAGGAGTAAGTCCCGATGGGTTTCAACCTTTCTGCCTGGGCGCTGCGCAACCGCCAGATCGTCCTGTTCCTGATGATCCTGCTGGCGGCCATTGGCGCCATGTCCTACACCAAGCTCGGCCAGAGCGAGGACCCGCCGTTCACTTTCAAAGCCATGGTCATCCGTACCCTGTGGCCCGGTGCCACTGCCGAGGAAGTGTCGCGCCAGGTCACCGAGCGCATCGAGAAGAAGCTGATGGAAACCGGCGAGTACGAGCGGATCGTGTCGTTCTCCCGCCCGGGCGAGTCGCAGGTCACCTTCATGGCCCGCGACTCGCTGCATTCCAAGGACATCCCCGAGCTGTGGTACCAGATTCGCAAGAAGGTCGCGGACATCCGCCACACCTTGCCGCCGGAAATCCAGGGCCCGTTCTTCAATGACGAGTTCGGCACCACCTTCGGCAATATCTATGCGCTGACGGGTGAGGGCTTCGATTACGCGGTGCTCAAGGACTATGCCGACCGTATCCAGATCCAGTTGCAGCGGGTCAAGGACGTGGGCAAGGTCGAGCTGATCGGCCTGCAGGACGAGAAAATCTGGATCGAGCTGTCCAACCTCAAGCTGGCCACCCTCGGCGTGCCGCTGGAGGCCGTGCAGCAGGCCCTGCAGGAGCAGAATGCGGTCAGCACCGCCGGCTTCTTCGAAACGCCCAGCGAGCGCCTGCAACTGCGGGTGAGCGGGCGCTTCGACAGCGTCGAGCAGATTCGCCAGTTCCCCATCCGCGTGGGGGACCGCACCTTCCGTATCGGCGATGTGGCCGAGGTGCACCGCGGCTTCAACGACCCGCCCGCACCGCGCATGCGCTTCATGGGCGAGGATGCCATTGGCCTGGCGGTGTCGATGAAGGACGGCGGCGACATCCTGGTGCTGGGCAAGGCGTTGGAAAGCGAGTTCGAGCGCCTGGCGCGCAGCCTGCCGGCCGGCATGGAACTGCGCAAGGTCTCGGACCAGCCGGCGGCGGTCAAGGCTGGCGTGGGCGAGTTTGTCCAGGTGCTGGTCGAGGCGCTGGTCATCGTGCTGCTGGTGAGCTTCTTCTCGCTGGGCCTGCGCACGGGGCTGGTGGTGGCGCTGGCCATCCCGCTGGTGCTGGCCATGACCTTCGCCGCCATGCACTACTTCGGCATCGGCCTGCACAAGATCTCCCTTGGCGCGCTGGTACTGGCCCTGGGCTTGCTGGTCGATGACGCGATCATTGCCGTGGAAATGATGGCGATCAAGATGGAGCAGGGCTACGACCGCCTCAAGGCGGCCAGCTACGCCTGGAGCAGCACCGCCTTCCCGATGCTCACCGGCACCCTGATCACGGCGGCGGGCTTCCTGCCCATTGCCACGGCAGCCTCCAGTACGGGCGAATACACCCGTTCGATCTTCCAGGTGGTGACCATCGCCTTGCTGACCTCCTGGGTGGCCGCAGTGGTATTCGTGCCTTACCTGGGCGAGCGCCTGCTGCCGGACCTGGCCAAGCTGCATGCCGCGCGCCATGGCAAGGATGGCCACGCGCCAGACCCTTACGCCACACCGTTCTACCAGCGTGTACGGCGTGTGGTGGAGTGGTGCGTGCGGCGGCGCAAGACGGTGATCCTGCTGACCATTGCCGCCTTTGTCGGCAGTATCCTGCTGTTCCGCTTCGTGCCCCAGCAGTTCTTCCCGGCCTCCGGGCGCCCGGAGTTGATGGTCGACCTGAAACTGGCCGAGGGTGCCTCGCTGGCCAACACCGCCGAGCGGGTCAAGCAACTGGAGGCGTTGCTCAAGCAGCAGGAGGGTATCGACAACTACGTGGCCTACGTGGGCACCGGTTCGCCGCGTTTCTACCTGCCGCTGGACCAGCAGCTGCCGGCGGCCAGCTTCGCCCAGTTCGTGGTACTGGCCAAGTCGATGGAAGACCGCGAGCGCCTGCGCAGCTGGCTGATCAGCACCATGGACCAGCAGTTCCCCGACCTGCGTGCCCGGGTCACCCGCCTGGAAAACGGCCCGCCCGTGGGTTACCCGGTGCAGTTCCGGGTGACTGGCGAGCACATCGAGAAGGCCCGTGCGCTGGCCCGCGAGGTGGCCGACAAGGTGCGCCAGAACCCGCATGTGGTGAACGTTCACCTGGACTGGGAGGAGCCGAGCAAGGCGGTGTTCCTCGAGATCGACCAGGACCGCGCCCGCGCCCTGGGCGTGAGCACCGCGCACCTGTCGAGCTTCCTGCAAAGCTCGCTGACCGGCACCACGGTCAGCCAGTACCGCGAGGACAACGAGCTGATCGAGATCCTGCTGCGCGGCACCCGCCAGGAACGCAACGAGCTGGGCAACCTCGGCAGCCTGGCATTGCCGACCGACAATGGCCAGAGCGTGGCGCTGTCGCAGGTTGCGACCCTGGAGTACGGCTTCGAGGAAGGCATCATCTGGCACCGTAACCGCTTGCCGACGGTGACCGTGCGCGCCGATATATACGACAAGGAGCAGCCGGCGACGCTGGTGAAGCAGATAGAACCGACCCTGCATGACATCCGCGCCAAGCTGCCGGATGGCTATTTGTTGGAAGTGGGCGGCACGGTGGAGGACTCAGAGCGCGGGCAGAAGTCGGTGAATGCCGGCATGCCGCTGTTCGTGGTGGTGGTGCTGAGCTTGCTGATGATCCAGCTGCGCAGCTTCTCGCGCACGGTGATGGTGTTCCTCACTGCGCCGCTGGGGCTGATTGGCGTGACCTTGTTCCTGCTGGTGTTCCGCCAGCCGTTCGGTTTTGTCGCCATGCTCGGCACCATTGCCCTGGCGGGGATGATCATGCGCAACTCGGTGATCCTGGTGGACCAGATCGAGCAGGACATCGCGGCGGGGCTGGAGCGCTGGCAGGCGATCATCGAAGCCACGGTGCGGCGCTTCCGCCCGATCGTGCTGACTGCACTGGCAGCGGTGCTGGCGATGATTCCGTTGTCGCGCAGTGTGTTCTACGGGCCGATGGCGGTGGCGATCATGGGTGGGTTGATCGTGGCCACGGTGCTGACCCTGCTGTTCTTGCCGGCGTTGTATGCGGCTTGGTTCAGGGTGAAGAAGGGCTGAAGGCCGCAGGGGAGGGCTTTGCCCTCCTATCGCGACACAAGGCCGCTCCTACATTGGTTGGCGAATGCAGGACCTTTGTAGGAGCGGCCTTGTGTCGCGATGGGCTGCAAAGCAGCCCCCAGGGGGCCCTCAGAGGGCGCCGAAGACCTTCTTGGCCAGGCTGGTAGCCGCCTCAGCCGGGTTCTGGCGAATGCTCTGCTCCTGCTTGGCAATCATCTCGAACAGGCCATCCAGTGCCTTTTCAGTCACGTAGTTCTCGATGCTGGCGCTCTTGGCATCGACCACACCCAACGCCACGGCCTGCCCGGCAAAGTTGTTGTACTGCTGAGCCAGGCCAACCTTGTCGGTAGCCTGCTTGACGATCGGCAGGAACTTGGCGCGGATCTGCTCGCGGCTGCTCTTGTTCAGGTACTGGGTAGCCGAGTCGTCACCGCCGCTGAGGATGCCCTTGGCATCGGTCACGCTCATGTTCTTCACGGCATCTACCAGAATCGCCTGGGCCTGCGGCACGGCAGCCTCGGCGGCCTTGTTCATGCTGGTTTCCAGGGCTTCGACCTGTTCACCCTTGCCGAACATCTTCATCGCCTTGGCGGCCTTGCCCAGGTTGCCTGGCAGTTCGATGCGCACGTCCGGGTTGTTGCTGAAGCCGCCCGGGGTGCTCAGCTGCTTGACGGCCAGTTGTGCGCCTTGGGTCAGGGCATCCTTCAGGCCGCCGGTGGCGTCTTTCTGGGTCAGGTCGCCCAGCGACAGGGCCAGGGCACTGGCCGACAGCAGCAGGCCGGCGCACAGGGTGGTGAAACGCAGGGAAGTGCGGATCATGAAGCTTTCCTTGTAGACAGATGAATACGGGTATCAGCGAACCGGATCGACCTTGATCCGCACGGGCTGTGGGTCACTGCCGTCGAGCATGACGCCGTGGTGTTCGGTGTTGATGAACAGCAGCTTGCCGTCCAGCTCGATGCGCGCGCTTACCGCATAGCGGTGGCCGGGCTTGACCTGGGCCGGGTCGAAGGTGAGGTGAAACGGCAGCGGTACGTTGCCTTTGACCGGGCCGGCCTGACGGGCCAGGGTCACCGCCGGGGCGTCCATCAGCGAGACGTCCTGCAGTTCCACGCTGAGGGTGGCGGCAGGTGGCAGGGCGCTGCGCTGCAGGTAGAAGACTTCGCCATCCAGGCTGGCCTGGTTGGACGGGGTGTGGCTGGAACAGGCTGCGAGCAAGGATGCGCAACACAGCATAAAGAGCTTTTTCATGGTATCTCCGAAGTCCTTGGCGTTGGCTTGTGGCCAACCCCAGGGACTTTAGCGGATTTCTTCTGGTGGGTCCTTGATGAAGATGCGACAAAGAGTGGGAGAGCAAGGCGAAGCGCAATATTCAACTACGACGCGGCGGCCGCAGGCTGATTGGCTCCAGTTCGGTAACGCTTGGAAGGGTCAGACCGCGCAGCGTTCTTCCGGCATATGGGGTCATGGTCTGTGGGTCGTAGTAGGCCACGCGCAGAAGCAAGGGTTCGTCGTCATTGACTGTGTTGCCATCCAGGTATGTGGTAAGCGTCAGGGGGGCCTGCGTCGGCCACAGGGTGGCACCGGCAATGTAGCTGGAGCTTCTGTTGCTGTAACCGTCTTCCTGGGTCCGATACAGGCCGAGTGTCATGAGCGCCTGCCGCTTTAGCAACTCTTCGGGAATCTCAATGATGTTCTTCATCTCGATGATCGCGGGCGACAGGGGCGGCTGACCTTGCTCGCCAGGCTGGGCGGGGATCCTCAGGACCATGGGAGGGTTTGGCTCAGGCTGGTCGATTTCAAGTGGCATCGACAGGTTCAAGCCATTTGGCTCTTCATTGACGCCAACGCCATAACTGGCCACCAGCGTTGGTTTGGCACCTTCCGGCAGGCTATTGCGGTCCAGCAGCAAGCTGAATGGCATTGTGGCGCCAAGTGTCTGGCAGCCCCAGGTGGCCAGGATGATCTTGTTCTCATCCGTGCCCAGCTGTACGCGTACGCCAACATGTGGTGCGCCTTCAGCTGTATGGATGCACGACGGGACCACCACGGTCCCGCAAATCTCGATGAAGTTGGCGGGGAGCATGTTGATTTTCCTCGGTTCAGTCTTGGGTACAGGTGGCCAGTCAATCAGCGAGGTCGTCGCTGAGCAGGGGACTGATTTCGGTGGCAACCAGATCGACAGTTACCCGTTGTGTACCCGATACCGTGGCTGGTTCTATCGAGTGACGGCTGGTGTTGATGTAGCGCAGCTGGCCGTTTATCTCGATGCGCGCGGCGAGGGCATAGCTGCGGCGCGGGTCGACAAGGCTGGTATCAAACGTCAGCGGCAGATTGATCGGCATCAGTCCGCCACAGCGCAGACGCAACTCGGCAAGGCTGATGGACCGCGCATCTGCCTTCGAGATATCGATCAGCCTCAATTCAACCAGTCCGGATGGCGCAAGCGTGTTATCGCCTGAGGAAACGATTTCAACGTCCAGCGTCTTCATTTGAGTCATGTTGGTGCTCCTTGAGAGGGATGGGCTTGAAGTAGCGCCGTGATCCTGATCCCTCCCAAGGGCCGAGAGCAGCCTGAAAAACTACCTTTGCATAACCTCCGCAGGCTCATCTCGGTGTAATGCCACCTGGCGGATCGACAGGCGCAGTTCCGCCGACAGCACGCGCTTGGCCACGCCTTCGGCCAGCTCGCCGAGCTTGTCGTGATAACCCAGCTTGCCCTGGGCATCTGCATGCAGCACGCCTTGCTCGATCAGGGTCTGGATGAAGTGGCGGAACAGGGTCTTGTCGAAGAACTCCGGGGCGTTCAGGCCGTGCAGGATCGACAGGCGCTGGGCCATCATCACGCACAGGTCTTCCAGTTCTTCGGCGCTGAGGCTGTTCTGGCCGCTGTTCAGCAGCAGCGAGGTGGCCATGTAGAAACGCTGCAGGGTCTGGGTGATGGTGCGGGCGAGCAGGGTCAGCAACACGAACTGCCGCGAGCTGGGCGCCGGGCGAATATAGGTGTCGTTGTCCTGGCGCAGCAGCCCTTGCTCGACCAGTGCGGTCAGCCACTGGTCGATCACCGCATCCAGTTGCTCCGGCGTCCAGCGCAGGAACAGTTCGGCCTGCAGGTAGGGGTACAGCGCGTGCACATACTGGCCCAGCAGTTCGCGGCTCATGCGCGAACTGCTGAGGAAGAAGCTGGCCAGCAGCGCCGGCAGGGCGAAGATGTGCAGCACGTTGTTGCGGTAATAGGTCATGAGTACCGCGTTGCCTTCATCCAGATACAGGATGCGGCCCATGGCGTCCTTCTGCTCGGCCACCAGGTTCATCCCGCGCACGTGTTCGATCAGCGCCTGGCCGTCGCCGTCGGGCAGGGTGGTGTGCGGCGAGTAGGGCACCTGGCGCAGCAAGGCCAGGTACAGGTCGAGCACGCGGGTCAGGGCGCGCTCGTCCAGGGCCAGGCGGCTGGTGGACAGCAGCGCCAGGGCTACCAGGTTGACCGGGTTGATCGCGGCCGCCTCGTTGAGGTGGCGGGCCACGGTTTCGCCCAGGCGGGTGGTGGTGGCGTTGAGCCAGGCCGGGCGGTACTGCGGGCCGTGGTCCTGTTCACGCCAGCCGGGCTGTTGCTGGTCGAGGAAGCCGGCCAGGCGGATCGGCTCGCCGAAGTTCACGTATACCTGGCCAAAGCGCTGCTTGAGGGCGCCGAACACCTTGAAGATATCGAAGATCGACTCTTTCTTCTTGCTGGCACCGCGCAGCTCGCCCAGGTAGGTGCGGCCTTCGAGCACGCGCTCGTAGCCGATGTACACCGGCACGAACACGATCGGCGTGCGCGACGAACGCAGGAAGCTGCGCAGGGTGATGGCCAGCATCCCGGTGCGCGGCTGCAGCATGCGCCCGGTGCGCGAGCGGCCGCCTTCGACGAAGTACTCGACCGGGAAGCCCTTGCTGTACAGGGTGTGCAGGTACTCGTTGAACACCGCGGTGTACAGCGGGTTGCCCTTGAACGTGCGGCGCATGAAGAAGGCACCGCCACGGCGCAGCAGGTTACCCACCAGCGGCATGTTGAGGTTGATGCCCGCGGCCACGTGCGGTGGTGTCAGGCCGTTGCGGAACAGCAGGTACGACAGCAGCAGGTAGTCGATATGGCTGCGGTGGCACGGCACATAGATCACTTCGTGGCCGGGGGCGATGCCTTGCACCTGCTCGATGTGGTTGACCTTGATGCCGTCGTAGATCTTGTTCCAGAACCAGCTCAGCACCACTTCGAGGAAGCGGATGGCGGTGTAGGTGTAGTCCGAGGCGATCTCGTTGCCATAGCGCAGAGCCAGGGCTTCGGCCTTGGCCTGCGGCAGGTTTTCGCGCTGCGCCTCATCGACGATGGCCTGGCGCACCTGGGGCGCGTGGATCAGGCCCTTGACCAGGTTGCGCCGGTGCGAGATGTCCGGGCCGATGACGGCGGTCTTGAGGTTGCGAAAGTGCACGCGCATCAGGCGCTGGGCCATGCGCACGGTGCGCTCGTGGCCCTTGTTGTGCTGTACCAGTTCGCGCAGGTGGATGGGCGCGGAGAACTGCACCCGGGTCTTGCGCCCGAGGATCAGCACGGTCAGCAGCCGGCGCAGGCGCCCGGTAACCGCCCAGCTGTCGGCGAACAGCAACTTCCACGGGCTGGATTCACTCGCCGGGGTCTGGCCCCAGAACACACTGACCGGAATGATCTGCGCATCCTCTTCGGCGTGCTGGCTGACGGCGGCGACCAGGCGCTCCAGGGTAGGCGGGGCGCCGCGCTTGTCATGGCGGCCGAGCCAGTCCGGGTCCGGGGTCAGGTAGAAGAACGCCGCCGGCTCCTGCAGCGGGCCAACCGCCACCGGCAGCACCGGGCGCGGCAGGCCTGCCTTGGTGCATTCATGGTCGAGCACGGCCAGGTCGGTGAGCGCGGGCGAGGGCAGGGCATAGAACACCGGGCGGCTGCGGTCGAGCTTGAGGGTGAGGGAGGACTGGTTGATGGTCTCGGAGCGCACCCACAGGTACAACAGGCGACGCAGGGCGCCGAAGATCAGGCGGCGCAGGGGGGAACGGGTCATGGGGTGTGTGCCCTGGGTGTGATTTTCAGGTGGGTATCCAGCCAATTAGTCTGCCGTATCCGTGCAAGTTCAGCAAAAATCGCCGAACGGCGCGACGGTCATCAAATTTTTTTGTTCTGTGTCATATACTCGGCCTGCCACTTGCAAGATATTTGCGCAAGCGGCGTCGACACAGGGAGGGACTCTGTGTCTGCAAGGCGATCTTCACAATAAAAATCCGGAGTAGTTCAGATGTCGTCTCGTGAGACTGGGAATGTAAAGTGGTTCAACGATGCCAAGGGTTATGGCTTCATTCAGCGCGAAGGTGGTGCGGATGTATTCGTCCACTATCGGGCGATCCGCGGTGAGGGGCATCGTACCCTGGTCGAAGGACAGCGGGTGGAATACGCCTGCGTGCAGGGCCAGAAAGGCCTGCAAGCCGAGGACGTGGTAGGCCTCTGAGCCTTTGCTGTAGTGGCCGGCTGACGCGGCCTGTGTAGGAGCGGCCTTGTGTCGCGAAAGGGCTGCGTAGCGGCCCCGACAACAGGTGCCGTGCCGCCATTGTCAGGGGGCCGCTTTGCGGCCCTTCGCGACACAAGGCCGCTCCTACAGGAATCAACCTCCGGTGCGCCAGGTGATTTCCTCTTCACCGTCGGCGCTGATGCGGACCCAGCGGTCGGCATCTTCTTCCCCATCCTCCTCCACCCAGCCACCTGGCGCGCAGCGCACTTCCACACCCAGTGCGGCAAATGCGGCGCGGGCGCAGGCAACGTCATCGGCCCACGGCGTCTGGTCGCTTTCCAGGTACAGGCTGTTCCATTTCCCTACAGCCTTGGGTAACCAGGTGACCGGAATGTTACCGGCCTGGCATTTGAAGGTATGGCCTTTCTGCTTCCATTCGCTGCATGGGCCGATTGCCTGGGCGAGCCAGTCGGCAATCTGCTTGTGGTCGACGTCGGCGTCCTTCAGGTAGATCTCGATATCAGGTTGGCGCATAAGGGCTCCGGGTGTGCTCAGTCTTGGCGCACGAAATAGTCATAACGCATGGAAACCGTGACCTCGAACGGCTCGGGCTGGTCGATCACCCGGGCACGCTTTTCGGCACTGGCGCGCCAGCCGTGCGGGGTCATGGCCAGCAGGTCGGCGCGGGCCTTGGGCGCGGCCAGGCTCAGGCGGAACTCCAGGGTTTCGCTGTGGGCATGGGCCATGCCTTCGGGGACCAGGGCCAGGTGTTTGTCGTCGGCGTAAGGGCGTACTTCATCGTAGAGCACTTCGCGCAGCTCCATCAGGTGGCCGCTGGTGGGGCCGACCCGCATCAGGCCGCCGCCGGGGCTGAGCAGGCGCTTGGCCTCGGCCCAGTCCAGCGGGCTGAACACGCTGGCGATGAACTGGCAGCTGGCGTCGGCCAGCGGCACGCGGGCCATGCTGGCGACCATCCAGGTAACCTCGGGCGCGCGGCGGCAGGCACGCTTGACCGCCTCACGGGAGATGTCCAGGGCGTAGCCGTCGGCAGCCGGCAGGGCCTGGGCGATCTGCGCGGTGTAGTAACCCTCGCCACAGCCGATGTCCAGCCAGGCACCGGGCTGGCGCTCGGCGGCCAGTTCGGCCAGGCGGCGCGCCACCGGCGCGTAGTGGCCGGCGTCGAGGAAATCGCGGCGGGCTTCGACCATGGCCTGGTTGTCACCCGGGTCGCGGCTGTTCTTGTGCTGCACCGGCAGCAGGTTCAGGTAACCCTGGCGGGCGCGGTCGAAGCGGTGGCCGGCCGGGCACACCACACCGTTGTCGAGCCGGCTCAGCGGTGCCTGGCAAAGAGGGCAGGCGAGCATCAGGCGAGCAACCGGACCAGGGTCTGGTAATAGATTTCGGTCAGCAGGTCGAGGTCGCTGGCCAGGATCCGTTCATCCACCTGGTGGATGGTGGCGTTGACCGGGCCGAGCTCGACCACCTGGGTGCCCATGGTGGCGATGAAGCGGCCATCGGAAGTACCACCGCTGGTGGACGGCTGGGTGTCGCGGCCGGTGACGCCTTTGATGCTGGCCGAGACGGCGTCCAGCAGTTCGCCCGGTTCGGTGAGGAACGGCAGACCCGACAGCGCCCAGTCGATCGACCAGTCCAGTTCATGCTTGTCGAGGATCGCCGACACCCGCGCCTGCAGGCCTTCGACGGTGGACTCGGTGGAGAAGCGGAAGTTGAACAGTGCGGTCAGCTCGCCCGGGACCACGTTGGTGGCGCCGGTGCCGGAGTTGAGATTGGAGATCTGGAAGCTGGTCGGCGGGAAGAACGCATTGCCTTCATCCCAGTGCTCGGCCACCAGTTCAGCCAAGGCCGGTGCGGCCAGGTGGATTGGGTTGCGCGCGAGGTGCGGGTAGGCCACATGGCCCTGCTTGCCGCGCACGGTCAGCTTGGCGCCCAGCGAGCCACGGCGGCCGTTCTTGACCACGTCACCCAGCAGGGTGGTGCTGGAGGGTTCGCCGACGATGCACCAGTCCAGGCGCTCGTTGCGTGCTTTCAGGCGCTCGACCACGGCCTTGGTGCCATGGTGGGCCGGGCCTTCCTCGTCGCTGGTGATCAGGAACGCGACCTTGCCGCGGTGGTCCGGGTAGTCCTGCACGAAGCGCTCGCTGGCAATCACCATGGAGGCCAGGCTGCCTTTCATGTCGGCGGCGCCACGGCCGCAGAGCATGCCGTCGGCGTCGATCAGCGCTTCGAACGGCTCATGCTGCCATTGCTGCACCGGGCCGGTCGGTACCACGTCGGTGTGGCCGGCAAAGCACAGCACCGGGCCATCCTGGCTGCCGTGGGTGGCCCAGAAATTGTCGACGTCCTCGAAGCGCATCGGCTCGAGCTGGAAGCCCACGGCGCCCAGGCGGTTCATCATCTGCGCCTGGCAGTCGGCGTCGACGGGGGTGACCGAGGGGCGGCGGATCAGGTCGCAGGCCAGTTGAAGGGTAGGCGAGAGCTCGGCAGGGGCCGTCATGGGGGACTCCGGGGCAAGGCAAGGCGGGGAAATCTGAGGGGCGTTATCTTATATCAAACCGTCAGGCCAATGGGGCCGCTTTGCGGCCCATCGCGACACAAGGCCGCTCCTACAGGCGATCTCGCCATATCTGACGGGATGCGATCCCCTGTAGGAGCGGCCTTGTGTCGCGATAGGGGCGCAAAGCGCCCCCGGCATTCTCAAGCCTGCTGCGCCTCGATGGCCTTTTCCCCAGGCTTGGGCAGCGAAGACAGGAACGCCATCACCAGCGCCGCCACATAAGGCAACGACTGCACCAGCAACATCGCCACCCAGAAGCGCATGTCCGAGCTCGGCAGCCCCTGTACCAGGTAGATGCCCAGCGCTGCGCCCCACAGCAGCAACATTATGAACAGTTCTTCCCGCGCCTCGGAAATCGCCACCAGCAGGCCGTGGCTGTCGGCGTTCTTCGGTGTGCGGAAGAACGGCATGCTGCTGGTGAAGAACCCGTACAACACCGCCTTGGCAATGGTATGCGACAGCGCCAGCCCGGCCAGCGCCGCAGCAAAGGCATCCTTCAGGTTCACCCCTACCGCGCGGCGGTAGAGGAAGATGATCTTGCCGACCTTGAAGAAGAACAGTGCCAGCGGCGGAATGGCAAAGATCATCAGCGGCGGGTCGACCCGGTGCGGCACGATGATCATCGCCGCCGACCACAGCAGCGCGCCGATGGTGAAGAAGATGTTCATGCCATCGGCGATCCATGGCAGCCAGCCGGCCAGGAAGTGGTAGCGCTGGCCGCGGGTCAGCTCGCTGCCCTTGCCGCGCAGCAGGGCGCTGGCGTGGTGCTTGATGATCTGGATGGCGCCATAGGCCCAGCGGAAGCGTTGCTTCTTGAAGTCGATGAAGGTGTCGGGCATCAGGCCTTTGCCGTAGCTGTTGTGGGCATAGGCGGCCGATAGGCCCTTCTCGAATACCCGCAAGCCCAGTTCGGCGTCCTCGCAGATGCACCACTCGGCCCAGCCCAGCTCTTCCAGCACGCTGCGCCGGGTCATGGTCATGGTGCCGTGCTGGATGATCGCGTCACGGTCGTTGCGGGTGACCATGCCGATGTGGAAGAAGCCCTTGTACTCGCTGTAGCACAGCTTCTTGAAGGCGCTTTCGTGCTGGTCTCGGTAGTCCTGCGGCGACTGCACCACGGCAATCTTCGGGTCGGCGAAGTGCGGCACCATGTGCTTGAGCCAGTTGCGGTCGACGCAGTAGTCCGAGTCGATCACCGCGATCACTTCGGCGTCCTTGGCGGTGTGCGGGATCAGGTAGTTCAGTGCGCCGCCCTTGAAACCGGCCAGGGGCGCGACGTGGAAGAACCTGAAGCGCTCGCCGAGCTTCTCGCAATGGGCCTTGAGCGGCTCCCACACGGCCGGGTCCTTGGTGTTGTTGTCGATCACCAGCACTTCGTAGTCGGGGTAGTCCAGCGCGGCCAGGGCATCGAGGGTCTGTTTGACCATCTCCGGCGGCTCGTTGTAGCACGGCACATGCACCGATACCTTGGGCCGGTAGGCGCTGTCGGCCTGCACCGGCAGGAATTCGCGCCGGCGCTTGTGTATCCATACCGCCTCGGCCAGTTCGTGGGCCTCGGTCAGCAGCACGATGAACACGCCCAGCGCGCCGAGGGCCAGCAGCACGCCCACGGTCAGGCTGAACCAGGTGCTGTATTGCTGGCTGTAGTCGTAGGCGATCCATACCAGCACCGACCCGCACAGGAAGGTGATGAAGGTCAGGAAGGTGCGGCCGCGCTGGCGCAGGGCCGAACCGTCGATGAACAGCACCATCAGGGCAATCATCGCCAGCACCACCGAGGCAACCGCCAGGGCGCGCCATTGCGGGATCGCCACCACCGGGCCGTCAAAGTTGAATTTTTGCTGGCGTTCGGCGTTGTACACGCCCCAGTAGGCGCCCACCGAGCCTTCGTCGCTGGCCTTCCACGGCTGGTCGTAGGCCTCGATGACGAAGTAATTGTAACCACGGCGGTTGAGGGTGTTGACCAGGGTACGCAGGTAGATGGCCTGGTCGGCCTGGGTGGCATCGGCGCCGCCGCGCATGCGGCCGTTGCTCGGCCAGCCGACTTCCGACAGCAGCAGGGGTTTGCGCGGGAACTGGTGCTTCAGTTCGCGGGCGCGGTCGAGCACGAACTCGACCGAATCCGTCATCGGCACGAACTCCCAGTACGGCAGGATGTGCGCGGCAATCAGGTCGACGTGCTTGGCCAGCTGCGGGTTTTCCTTCCAGATGTGCCACTGCTCACTGGTGGTCACCGGCACCTTGACCGCTGCGCGTACCCGGTCCAGGTACTTGATCAGGTTTTCCGGGGTGACTTCTTCGCGGAACAGTGCCTCGTTGCCGACCACAACCCGCACCACGCTGCGCGAGGTGTTGGCCAGCTGGATGGCTGTGGCGATTTCGCGTTCGTTGCGCTCCAGGTCCGGGCTGATCCAGATGCCCAGCGTCACCCGCAGGCCGAATTCCTCGGCCAGGCGCGGGATATCCGCCTGGGTGCCCTCCACGGTGTAGATCCGGATGCTGTCGGTCAGTTTGCTCAACTGCTCCAGGTCCTGGCGCATCTCGTCGTCACTGGGGTACTGGCCCTTCTGCGGGCTTTCGCCCAGACGGAACGGTGAATACGAGAAACCAGAGATCTGTTCTGGCCAGGCGGGGGCGGAGACCGGGCGGTTGATCAGTGCCCAGAACCCGGTGAACAACGCGGCGATGGCCAGGACCACGACCAGGTTCAGGCCGAATTTACGTGAAGACATTGTCGTCCATATGTGTCGAAGTGATAGGACATTAAAGCAGGGTTGGTAGTCTCTTTCCTAACGATGCAGGCCATGGGCCCGCTGGCATATAATGCGCGCCGGTTTTTTGGGGTATGAACATGAGCACAGAAGATCCACGCTTCGCCGGCGTTGCCCGGCTGTATGGCGACCAGGGGTTGCACCGTCTGGGCCAGGCCCATGTGGCCGTGGTCGGTATTGGCGGGGTAGGCTCGTGGGCGGCGGAAGCGCTGGCCCGCAGTGGCGTGGGCGAGATCACCCTGTTCGACCTCGACGATGTGTGCGTCAGCAACACCAACCGCCAGGCCCATGCCCTGGATGGGCAGGTGGGGCGGCCCAAGGTCGAGGTCATGGCCGAGCGCCTGCGGGCGATCAACCCGGCGTGCACGGTGCATGCAGTGGCCGACTTCGTCACCCGCGACACCATGGTCGAGTACATTACCGAGAACCTAGACTGTGTGATCGACTGCATCGACAGCGTCATGGCCAAGGCGGCGCTGATTGCCTGGTGCCGGCGGCGCAAGATCGCCATCGTCACCACGGGGGGCGCCGGTGGGCAGATCGACCCGACACAGATCCAGATCGCCGACCTGAACAAGACCTTCAACGACCCGCTGGCCTCGCGGGTGCGTTCCACCCTGCGTCGCGACTACAACTTCTCCCGCAATGTCAGCCGCAACTATGGCGTGCCATGCGTGTTCTCCAGCGAACAGCTGCGCTACCCCAAGGGCGATGGCAGCGTTTGCCTGCAGAAAAGCTTCGTGGGTGAGGGCGTGCGGTTGGACTGCGCGGGAGGCTTTGGCGCGGTGATGATGGTGACCGCGACCTTTGGCATGGTGGCGGCGAGCAAGGCGGTGGAAAAACTGGTAGCGGGGGCGCGGCGACCTTCGGAGCGGGTCAAGCCTGAATAACTGCTTCTGGCCCACTCGGTCCTTGTAGGAGCGGCCTTGTGTCGCGAAAGGGGCGCGTAGCGGCCCCAGGTTCCCAGTTTCACCACAGAGATTGACGGGGCCGCTTTGCGGCCCTTTCGCGACACAAGGCCGCTCCTACAGGTAAAGCGCCAGCCAAAACGCCACGCGATAACTGTGGGAGCGGGCGAGCCTGCGAAGAGGCCAGCACCGATTCAACGGTTGGACGCCAGCTCCGCCATCCGCTGCAACACCGCATGCAGGCCATTGCTGCGCGACGGCGAAAGCTGGCGCTCCAGGCCCAGCTGAGTGAACCACTCACGCAGATCGAGCCCGGCGAGCTCTTCACTGGCCAATCCCTGCACCCGCACCAGCAACAACGCCAGCAGCCCACGCAACAGGCGTGCATCACTGCTGGCCTTGAACCGCCACAAGCCTTCGACCTGGTCGGCCACCAGCCATACCAGGCTTTCGCAGCCATGCACCCGGTTGGCCTCGGTCTTTTCAGTGTCAGCCAGCGGTTCCAGCCGGTCGCCCCACTGCATCAGCAGCCGCGCACGCTGTTCCCAGCCCTTGCCCTGCTCGAAGGCTTCCAGCGCCTGGCGCGCCTGATCCGGCAGGGTCATCGCAACAGCTCCAGGCCTTGATCCAGCGCCGCGAAGAAACGCTGCAAGTCATCGCTGTCGTTATACAGCCCCAATGACACGCGGATTGCGCCCTCCAGGCCCAGGCCCTGCAGCAGCGGCATGGCGCAGTGGTGCCCGGCACGCACGGCAATGCCTTGCTCGGTCAGCAGGTGGGCGATGTCGGCGTTATGCACGCCGTCGATGACAAAACTGGCAAGGGCCGCCTGTGGCGTGCCCAGGATGCGCACGCCATCGCGGTCCGCCAGGCCGCGCAGCAGGTACTGGTGCAGGCTGGTTTCATGGGCTTCGAGCGCCTGGGCATCGAGGCTGGCCAGGTAGTCCAGGGTTGCACCCAGGCCGATCACCCCGGCGATCGGCGGCGTGCCTGCCTCGAACCCCAGCGGTGCCGGGCGGAAGCTGGCGCTGTAGTATTCGGCCAGTTGCACCATCTCGCCACCGAACTGCCAGTGGCGCAGCAGTTCCAGCGCCTGGCTGCGGCCGTACAGCACACCGACGCCTTCCGGGCCGTACAGCTTGTGGCTGGAGAACACATAGAAGTCGCAGCCAAGCTGCTGCACATCATGGCGGCCATGCACCACGCCCTGGGCACCGTCGACCACGGTCAGCGCGCCTTGGGAGCGGGCATGGGCCAGCAGCGCCGGCAACGGCTGCCAGGTACCCAGTACGTTGGACAGCTGACTCACCGCCAGCACCCGGGTGCGCGGGCCGATCAGTTGCAGCGCCTGGTCCAGGTCGATGCGGCCATGGGCATCCAGCGGCAGCACCACCAGGCGCAGGTTGCGCCGGCGCGCCAGCTGTTGCCAGGGCAGCAGGTTGGCATGGTGCTCCAGGGCACTGACGGCAATTTCGTCACCGGCCTCGAAGCGGTGCTCCAGGCCATAGGCCAGCAGGTTCAGCGCCGAAGTGGCGCCGTGGGTGAAGATGATCTGCCGCGAGTCTGCCGCATTGAGCCAGGCGGCAACCTTGTCGCGGCTGGTTTCGAAGGCCTGGGTCGCCAGTGCGCCGGGCAAGTGCTGGGCACGGTGCACGTTGGCTGCGCCATGGCCGTAGTAATGGCTCAGGGCATCGAGCAGGGCTTGCGGCTTCTGGGTGGTGGCGGCGTTGTCCAGGTAGGTCTGGTGCTGCCGTTGCAGGGCGGCGATGGCGGGAAAATCGGCACGCCAGGGGGAGGGCTGAAACATGGTCGCGGGGCCTGGAATGAAAATCGGGTCTGGCGTGGTGCCAGACCCGATCTTAACATTTCAAACGCTGAGAATCCGCTGTTCGCGAGCAAGCTCGCTCCGGCAGCGGTTGAAGGGTTCTCAGTTGTGCGCGTGCAGCGCCTCGTTCAGCTCGATGGCCGACTTGTGGGTCTTGCACTCCACCGCGCCGTTCAGCGAGTTGCGGCGGAACAGCAGGTCGGTCTGGCCGGCCAGGTCGCGGGCCTTGACCACCTTGACCAGCTGGTTGTTCTCGTCCAGCAGGTTCACCTTGGTACCGGCGGTGATGTACAGGCCGGCTTCGACGGTGTTGCGGTCGCCCAGCGGAATGCCGATACCGGCGTTGGCGCCGATCAGGCAGCCTTCGCCAACCTTGATGACGATGTTGCCGCCACCGGACAGGGTGCCCATGGTCGAGCAGCCGCCGCCCAGGTCCGAGCCCTTGCCGACGAATACGCCAGCGGAAACGCGGCCTTCGATCATGCCCGGGCCTTCGGTGCCAGCGTTAAAGTTGACGAAGCCTTCGTGCATGATGGTGGTGCCTTCGCCGATGTAGGCGCCCAGGCGCACGCGGGCGGTGTCGGCGATACGCACGCCGGCCGGGACCACGTAGTCGGTCATTTTCGGGAACTTGTCCACCGAGAACACTTCCAGCAGCTCGCCCTTCAGGCGCGCTTCCAGTTGCAGTTCGGCGAGTTCGGCCAGGTCGACCGCGCCCTGGTTGGTCCAGGCCACGTTCGGCAGCAGCGGGAAGATGCCGGCCAGGCTCACGCCGTGCGGCTTGACCAGGCGGTGCGACAGCAGGTGCAGCTTGAGGTAGGCCTCTGGGGTCGAGGTCAGTGCGGCGTCTTCGGCCAGCAGGGTGGCGACCAGCGGCTTGTGGCTTTCGGCCAGGCGGGTCAGCAGGGCGGCCTGGGCGGCATCCACGCCTTTCACGGCTTCGGCCAGTTGCGCGGCCTGGGCGTTGCTGAAGGCGATGGCCTGGTTGCCACCTTGGTAACCGAGAACAGGGGCTACTGCAGCGACCAGTTCGGCGCTCGGGTTGAGCAGCGGTTGTGCGTAGAACACTTCCAGCCAGGCGCCCTGGCGGTTCTGGGAGCCGACACCGAAGGCCAGGCTGAACAGGGTATTGGACATGTGATTACCTCGTGCGAAATAGGGTAGGGGCTCAGGCCAGGGCAGCGGCGTACAGGTCGGGCTTGAAGCCGACCAGGGTGCGCGCGCCAAGGTCGAGCACCGGGCGCTTGATCATCGACGGCTGGGCCAGCATCAGCTCGACGGCCTTGGCCTGGTCGAGGTCGGCCTTGCTGGCGTCGTCCAGCTTGCGGAAGGTGGTGCCGGCACGGTTGAGGATGACTTCCCAGCCGTGTTCGTCGCACCAGCGGTTCAGGCTGTCACGGTCGATGCCTTGGGCCTTGTAGTCGTGGAATTCGTAGGCGATGGCCTGGTCTTCGAGCCAGGTACGTGCCTTTTTCATGGTGTCACAGGCTTTAATGCCGTAGAGCGTGTAGGTCATTGTGTGCATTGGGGATCACAGGCTGCCCCAATCTCTCCGTTTTCCGATTTCAGTCGCGGGATTATGCGGGAACGATCCTGTGAGCGCCACGGGTGTGCATGTCTTGGGTCTTGCAGTGTGTCGGAGACCGAGCGCCGCCCGCGCGGCGCATCGCAGCACAAGGCTGCTCCTACATCTGTTTCGGGCCAGTAACGCCTGTGCCAGTGCACGCGACCGCCTTGTTCGTACAACGCGATATCGAGCCATGCGCCAAAGCGTTCGCGCACAAAACTCACAGGAAAAATTGGCCCGAAACAGATGTAGGAGCAGCCTTGTGCTGCGAAGCGCCGCGCGGGCGGCGCTCGATCTCACAGGCACTGCAAGACTCAGGCATGCATCTGCCGGGCGATAAGGGGTCGAGCCTGCGCCACCGACAAACCGCAGTATCATCATGTTACATATTCAACCGCCACCTGCGACTATCGTGCAGCGGCCCCGAATCCCCCATCGCCGCTAACATATTGTTTCAATGGCGATGTTTCGCCCTGTTGTCGTTTCTGGTTCACAAAGGAAGCTTTCCCGGATGCAGTCCGCCTACACCGTCCTCATCCTGCTGACGCTGGTCAGCGTGTCGAAGCTGGTCGGCCGCATGATTCCGCTGCCCTTGCCGCTGGTACAGATCGCCGCCGGCGCCTTGCTTGCGTGGCCGACACTGGGCCTGCATGTGGCACTGGACCCCGAGCTGTTCCTGTTCCTGTTCCTGCCGCCGTTGCTGTTCGCCGACGGCTGGCGCATTCCCAAGCGCGAGTTGTGGCGCATTCGTGGGCCGGTGGTGGCGCTGGCCGTGGGTCTGGTGCTGTTTACCGTGGTCGGGGCCGGTTACTTCATTCACTGGCTGCTGCCGAGCATCCCGCTGCCCGTGGCCTTCGCCCTGGCCGCAGTGTTGTCGCCAACCGACGCCGTGGCGGTTTCGGCCATTACCCAGGACCGCCTGCCCACCCCGCTGATGCACATGCTCCAGGGCGAGGCCCTGATGAACGATGCCTCGGGCCTGGTGACCTTCAAGTTCGCCCTGGCGGCGGCGATCACCGGGGTTTTCTCGCTGACCGACGCAAGCTTCAGCTTCGTACTGGTCGCCCTGGGCGGCCTGGCGGTGGGCGTGGCCCTCAGCTGGCTGATCGGCCGCCTGCGTGCCTGGATGATCGCTCGCGGCTGGGACGACCCGGCCACCCACGTGGTGTTCATGTTGCTGCTGCCGTTCGCTGCCTACGTGCTGGCCGAGCGCCTGGGCGTGTCGGGCATCCTTTCGGCGGTAGCGGCCGGCATGATGCAGAGCTGGCTCGACCTGCTGCCACGGCAGACCAGCACGCGCCTGCTCAACCGCAGCGTGTGGTCGCTGCTGGAGTTCGCTTTCAACGGCCTGATCTTCCTGCTGCTGGGCCTGCAGTTACCGGACATCATCAAGGCCGTGGTCAGCCATGAACCCACCGTCTGGCCGACCCTGGCCTGGCGCTGCCTGGACGTGGTGGCGATCTTTGTGGCGCTGATCTTGCTGCGGTTCATCTGGGTCCAGAGCATCTGGCGCTCTATCGGTGTGGTACGCCGCTGGCGCGGCAAGCCGGCGCTGGTGCTGATGCCCACGGCGCGCTCCTGCTGGTTGCTGACCCTGGGTGGTGTTCGCGGTGCGGTCACCCTGGCCGGCGTGATGTCGATTCCGTTGCTGATGGGAGCAGGCAAGGCCTTCCCGGAGCGTGACCTGCTGATCTTCATTGCGGCCGGGGTGATCCTGCTGTCGTTGATCAGTGCCTGTATCGCGTTGCCGCTGTTGCTGCGCGGTGTGACCAAGAGCCCGGACGAGCGCTTGCACCAGGAGGTGCAGGAGGCCTGGCGACGCACGGCCGAGGCGGCGATCCATGCACTGGAGGCAGAGGAAGTGATCGACAGCAATGCGCCGCAGGATGCCGCGCAGGCGACCCTGGCGACCGAGTTGAAGGCGCGCTTGATGGCGGAATACCGCGATGAGCTGGACAGCTACAACGACAGTGCCGAAGCCAAGGCGCTGGCCGAGCAGATGGACCTGCTGGAGCGGCGTTTGCGCTTGCGGGCGCTGCGGGCGCAGCGGCTGGAGCTGTATGAGCTGCATCGCCAGCATCTGGTGGGGGATGAAGTGGTGCGGCAGGTGCTGGGTGAGCTGGATATGAGTGAAGCGAACCTAGGGTCAGTCAGGTAGACCGCAGGGGGCCGCTTTGCGCCCCTTTCGCGACACAAGGCCGCTCCTACAGGAATATGCATTCCCCTGTAGGAGCGGCCTTGTGTCGCGAAAGGGGCGCAAAGCGCCCCCAATCCAATTAGCGGGTCAGGAACTCGCGAATCCGCTCCGCCGCCTCGATGCACTCGGCCAGCGGTGCAACCAGTGCCATGCGCACACGCCCGGCGCCGGGGTTCACGCCATCCACTTCGCGCGACAGGTACGACCCCGGCACCACCGTCACATGCTGGGCCTCGAACAGGTCGCGAGTGAACTCGGCATCGTCACCGGGCACCTTGGCCCACAGGTAGAAGCTGCCATCCGGGCGCTGCACGTCCAGCACCGGCTGCAGGATATCCAGCACGGCATCGTACTTGGCGCGATACTGGTCGCGGTTCTCGCGCACATGCGCCTCGTCCTGCCAGGCAGCGATGCTGGCCAGCTGGGTTTGTACCGGCATGGCGCAGCCGTGGTAGGTACGGTACAGCAGGAACGGCTTGATGATCTCGGCGTCACCGGCGACGAAGCCCGAGCGCAGGCCCGGCAGGTTGGAGCGCTTGGACAGGCTGTGGAATACCACGCAGCGCTTGAAGTCGCTGCGGCCCAGTTCCGCACAGGCGGTCAGCAGGCCTGGTGGCGGGGCATCCTCGTCGAAGTACAGCTCGCTGTAGCACTCGTCGGCGGCAATCACGAAGTCGTGCTCGTCGGCCAGGGCAATCAGCTTCTTCAGGGTGTCCATCGGCACCAGTGCGCCGGTGGGGTTGCCCGGCGAGCACAGGAACAGGATCTGGCAACGCTTCCACACTTCAGCCGGCACGGCGTCGAAGTCGGGGTTGAAACCGTTGCTTTCCAGGCACGGCAGGTAGTGCGGGGTGGCACCGGCCAGCAGCGCTGCGCCTTCGTAGATCTGGTAGAACGGGTTGGGGCTGACCACCAGGCCGTCATCGGCGCGGTTGACCACGGCCTGGGTGAAGGCGAACAGCGCTTCACGGGTACCGTTGACCGGCAGGATGTGGCGGTCGGCATCCAGCCAGCCGGCCGGTATGCCGAAGCGCCGCTCGCACCACTGGCCGATGGCCTGGCGCAGGGCGGGCAGGCCGATGGTGCTCGGGTACACCGCCAGCTTGTCGAGGTTGTCGGCCATGGCCTGGGCGACGAACGCCGGCGATTCGTGCTTCGGCTCACCGATCGACAGGGCGATGGCGCGCTTGTCCGCCGCAGGTGCAACGCTGCCCAGCAGGGCGCGGAGTTTCTCGAACGGGTAGGGCTGAAGCTGGGTCAAGGCATGGTTCATCGGCGCAAGGTCTCGTCAATCGTCTAGTCGTTAAAAGGTCACGCGGGTGGGGCTGGCATCGCTGGCCTGGCCGGCCTGCAGCTGCTGGACGATGGCCTCCTGCAGTCGGCTGCACAGCTGTGGGTCGGACAGCGGCTGGTTGTCGGCATCGGTGATGAAGAACACGTCTTCCACCCGCTCGCCAAGGGTGGCGATCTTGGCGTTCTGCAGCGACAGGTCGAACTCCAGAAAGATTCGCCCCAGCCGGGCCAGCAGGCCTGGGCGGTCGGGCGCGGTGATTTCGAGGATGGTCACCGGCCGCTGGGCATCGTTGAGGATGGTCACCTGTGGCGGGAAGTCGAAGTGCTTGAGCTGGCGCGGTACCCGGCGCTGGATGATGGTCGGGTAGTCCTCGGGGTTACGCAGCGCTTCGGTCAGACCGTCGCGAATCTGCTTGACCCGCTGCGGGTTGTCGCCGATCGAGCCGCCGTCGTTGTCCAGCACGATGTAGGTGTCGAGGGTGAACTGGCTGCTCGAGGTGATGATCCGCGCGTCATGAATGTTCAGGTTCAGCTGCGACATGGCCGCCACCGTCACGGCGAAGAAGTCGTGCTGGTCGGGGGCATAGATGAAGATCTGCGTGCCACCCTCGAACTCGCGCTGGGTGGTTTCCTTGATCAGCACCAGCGGCCCGCCATCGGCCGGCTGCTGGAGGATCGCGTCACTGTGCCACGCCACGTCGGCAGCGGTGTGCTTGAGGAAGTAGTCATCGCCCAGCTGCGACCACAGCTGCTCGACGTCGTCCGGGTCGGTGCCTTCGCGCACCAGGATATCCAGCGCCGCCGATTGGGTCTGGCGAATCTGCTCCTCGCGGTCCAGCGGGTTTTCCAGGCCACGGCGCAGGGCGCGCTTGGTCTCGGTGTACAGCTGGCGCAGCAGGCTGGCGCGCCACGAGTTCCACAGGCTGGGGTTGGTGGCGTTGATATCGGCCACGGTCAGCACGTACAGGTAGTCCAGGCGCGTCTCGTCGCCCACGTGCAGGGCAAAATCGTTGATCACCTGAGGGTCGGACAGGTCCTTGCGCTGGGCGGTGGTCGACATCACCAGGTGGTTCTGCACCAGCCAGACAATCAGCCGGCTGTCCCAGGCCGGCAACTGGTGGCGCTCGCAGAACTTCTGCGCATCCACGGCGCCCAGCTCGGAATGGTCGCCCTGGCGGCCCTTGCCGATGTCGTGGTACAGGCCGGCCAGGTAGATCAGCTCGGGCTTGGGCAGGCGGCCCATGAGCTTGCTGGCCAGCGGGAATTTCTCGGACACCGGCGTGTATTGCAACTTGCGCAGGTGCTTGATGAGGTTGAGGGTGTGCGCATCGACCGTATAGATGTGGAACAGGTCGTGCTGCATCTGCCCGACGATCAGGCCGAACTCCGGCAGGTAGCGGCCGAGGATGCCGTAGCGGTTCATCCGCCGCAGGTTGCGGTGGATGCCGATTTCGCACTTGAACAGCTCGATGAACAGGCTGGTGTTGCGGATATCGGTGCGGAAGGTATCGTCGATCAGGTGCCGGTGCTCGCGCAGCAGCCGCACGGTATCGGCGCGTACGCCCTTGATCTCGGGGTGCTGGGCCATCAGCACGAAGATTTCCAGCATGGCGAACGGCGTGCGCTTGAACACGTTCGGCCTGGCCGCTTCTATGTAGCCGTCATGCAGGCGGAAGCGCGCGTTCAGCGGCTGGGTGGTGCCGCTGTCGTCATCGGCGAGGATGACCTCCTCGAAGTGCTGGATAATCAGGTCGCACAGCTGGCTGATGCTCATCACCACCCGGTAGTACTGCTGCATGAACTGCTCGATCGCCCGCTTGGGGTTGTCGTCGCTGTAGCCCAGCAGCGCGGCGATGCTGCGCTGGTGGTCGAACAGCAGGCGGTCCTCGGCGCGCCCGGCCAGCATGTGCAAGGCGTAGCGCACCCTCCACAGGAAGTCCTGGGACGAGGCCAGCAGTTCGTTCTCGCTTTCCAGCAGGAAACCTTCGCCGGCCAATGCGTGCAGGTTGAGGGTGCCGTACTGGCGGCGGGCCACCCACAGCACTGTCTGGATGTCGCGCAGGCCGCCGGGCGAACCTTTCACATTGGGTTCGAGGTTGTACTCGGTGTCGTTGTACTTGTGGTGGCGGGCCTTGAGTTCGGCCCGCTTGGCCAGGAAGAAGTCCTTGCTCGGCCACATGTGCGCAGTGCTAGTCACCTCCAGCATGCGCTGGCGCAGGGCCTCGGGGCCGGCAACGGTGCGGCTTTCCATCAGGTTGGTGATGACCGTCAGGTCGGCACGGGCCTGCTCGGCGCACTCGTCGACGGTGCGCACGCTCTGGCCCACTTCCAGGCCGATGTCCCACAGCAGGGTGAGAAACCGCTCGATGGCATCGCGATACTGCTCGTGTTCGGCAGCATCCAGCAGGATCAGCAGGTCGATGTCCGAATGCGGGTGCAGCTCGCCGCGCCCGTAGCCACCCACCGCGACCAAGGCGATGCCGCTCTGGTCGCCCCAGTCGAACTGGTTCCAGGCCTGTTGCAGGATGTTGTCGACGAGCCAGGCACGGGCCTCGATCAGTGGGCGGATTTCGCTGCCACTGCGGAAACGCTTGTCAAGCACCTCGCCGGCCTGGCGGATGGCTTTCTTGAAGGCGGCGATGGGGCTCGCCTTGAGGGCCAGTTCCGCCTGGAACTGGCCGCGGTCGAACAGCTCGGGGTCCACCTGGGGCATCGCGTCACGTTCCTGTCGTGGGGGTGGCCTGTGGGAGTGCGGTCAGGCCGAGGTGCGCGGGATGGTGTCGTCCTTGCGCAGGGTGAAGATCTCGTAGCCGGTCGCGGTCACCACCAGGGTGTGTTCCCACTGGGCCGAGAGCTTGCGGTCCTTGGTGATGGCGGTCCAGCCGTCGCCCAGCACCTTGGTGTCGGCCTTGCCCTGGTTGATCATCGGCTCGATGGTGAAGGTCATGCCTTCCTTCAGCTCCATGCCGGTGCCGGCGCGGCCGTAGTGCAGGATCTGCGGCTCTTCGTGGAACACCTTGCCGATGCCATGGCCGCAGAACTCGCGCACCACCGAGAAGCCGTTCTTTTCAGCGTGCTTCTGGATCACTTCGCCGATGTCGCCCAGGCGGCAGCCCGGCTTGACCAGTTCGATGGCCTTGTACATGCACTCCTGGGTGACCTTGGACAGGCGCTCGGCCCATACCGGCACGGTGCCGACGTGGAACATGCGGCTGGTGTCGCCGTGGTAGCCGTCCTTGATCACGGTGACGTCGATGTTCAGCGTGTCACCGTCCTTGAGCGGCTTGTCGTTGGGGATGCCGTGGCAGACCACATGGTTGATCGAGGTGCAGATCGACTTCGGGTAGCCCTTGTAGTTGAGCGGTGCCGGGATGGCCTGCTGGACGTTGACGATGTAGTCGTGGCACAGGCGGTCCAGCTCTTCGGTGGTGACACCGGGCTTGACGTGTTCCTCGATCATTTCCAGCACGTCTGCGGCCAGGCGGCCAGCGATGCGCATCTTCTCGATGTCTTCTGCGGTCTTGATGGTGACGGTCATTACAGGCTCTCTACAGCGCCGCATGCGGCGCGAACAAACGGGAAAGGCCGGATTCTAGCAGAGCAGGGCGCCGATCGGTCGGGATAAAGGCGGCCATGCTGCTGTCTACAGCTGGCATTCTGGCGGGAAAGCCGGGGTGCTGCAAAAACCGCTGACGGACGCAACAGTATCCGGGTTCCGTTCGGCCGCGGTCTGTGGTATAAAATGCGCCGCTTTCGGGGACGACCCCGTCAGCACTTAACCCACACACGTGTCGACACGATGACCTGGGTGCCCCGAGTTGCAGAATTCGCGGGTTGGTCATTGGGATACGTGGAGGCCCAACCCGACTTATCAAGGAACTATCATGTCCCAAGTCAACATGCGCGATATGCTGAAGGCCGGTGTGCACTTCGGCCACCAGACCCGTTACTGGAACCCGAAAATGGGCAAGTACATTTTCGGCGCGCGTAACAAGATCCATATCGTCAACCTGGAAAAAACCCTGCCAATGTTCAACGACGCTCTGTCGTTCGTAGAGCGCCTGGCCCAGGGCAAGAACAAGATCCTGTTCGTCGGCACCAAGCGTTCCGCCGGCAAGATCGTCGCCGAGCAAGCTGCTCGTTGCGGTTCGCCGTACGTTGACCACCGTTGGTTGGGCGGCATGCTGACCAACTACAAGACCATCCGCGCTTCGATCAAGCGTCTGCGCGACCTGGAAACCCAGGCCGAAGACGGCACTTTCGCCAAGCTGACCAAGAAAGAAGCCCTGATGCGCTCCCGCGACCTGGAAAAACTGGATCGCAGCCTGGGCGGCATCAAGGACATGGGCGGTCTGCCAGACGCTCTGTTCGTTATTGACGTTGATCACGAGCGCATCGCGATCACCGAAGCCAACAAGCTGGGCATCCCGGTTATCGGCGTTGTCGATACCAACAGCAGCCCGGAAGGTGTTGACTACATCATCCCAGGTAACGATGACGCCATCCGCGCTATCGAGCTGTACATGACTTCGATGGCTGACGCAGTCATCCGCGGCCGTAACAACGTTGCCGGCGGCACCGAAGTTTACGCTGAAGAAGCGGCTGCACCTGCTGCCGAGTAATTAGACGCTAGCGTCGACTTGGCACGCAAAAAGGGGGCTCTGCCCCCTTTTTGCCACCTTGAAATCCTGCTGTCAGCATCGGCCCCGCATCATGGGCTCGCTGAGATAAACACAGCGGATTTGCAGAATTGAACGCCCGTGACGAACGGGTGGAATGGTTGAAAAACTTTCCAAGAGGATTTTGAAATGGCAGCAATTACTGCAGCGCTGGTCAAAGAACTGCGCGAGCGTACCGGCGAAGGCATGATGGATTGCAAGAAGGCCCTGGAAAAGGCCGGCGGCGACATCGAAAAAGCCATTGACGACATGCGTGCCTCGGGCGCCATCAAGGCCGCCAAAAAGGCTGGCAACGTCGCTGCTGAAGGCGCTATCGCCGTCAAGACCGACGGTAAATCCGCCGTCCTGCTGGAAGTGAACTCGCAGACCGACTTCCTGGCCCTGCAAGACGACTTCAAGAACTTCGTTGCCGACAGCATCGAAGAAGCCTTCGCCCAGAAGCTGACCGACGCTGCTCCGCTGATCGCCTCGCGTGAAGCTGCTCGTGAAGCCCTGGTTGCCAAGTGCGGCGAGAACGTCAACATCCGTCGCCTGGTGCGCGTTGAAGGTGACGTTGTCGGTGCCTACCTGCACGGCAACAAGATCGGCGCTGCCGTTGTCCTGAAAGGCGGCGACGTCGATCTGGCCAAGAACATCGCCATGCACGTTGCAGCTTCGAACCCTGAGTTCCTGCTGCCGTCGGAAGTATCGGCCGAAGCCATCGAGCGCGAGAAGGGCGTCTTCCTGCAGCTGAACGCTGACAAGATCGCCGGCAAGCCGGAAAACATCGTCGAGAACATGATCAAAGGTCGTATCTCGAAGTTCCTGGCCGAAGCCTCGCTGGTCGAGCAAGCCTTCGTCATGAACCCGGAAGTCAAGGTTGGCGAGCTGGCCAAGAAAGCCGGTGCTGAAATCGTTTCCTTCACCTACTTCAAAGTAGGCGAAGGCATCGAGAAGCCAGTCGACGACTTCGCTGCTGAAGTTGCCGCTCAGGTAGCTGCTGCCAAGCAGTAAGACAGCCCCGTCTGTCGCCCCGAAGAGGCTGCCCGCTCACGCGCGCAGCCTCTTTGTCAAAACGGCGAAGGGTTTATAAAACCTGCCGCCGCTGGCACCAAAACGGTGCCACGCTACAGTTAGCAGGCTGCAAACAGCCCGCACGAATTTTCTAAAAGTACGCCGCAGGAGAGACTCGCAATGGCTCAGCAGGTGAGTGGTCGCCAACCTCGCTATAAACGCATTTTGCTCAAACTTAGCGGCGAGGCCCTGATGGGCTCGGAAGACTTCGGGATCGACCCGAAAGTGCTGGATCGCATGGCCCTCGAAGTTGGCCAGCTGGTAGGGATCGGTGTCCAGGTCGGCCTGGTGATCGGTGGTGGCAACCTGTTCCGCGGCGCCGCGCTCAGCGCAGCCGGCATGGACCGCGTCACCGGTGACCACATGGGCATGCTGGCCACCGTGATGAACGGCCTGGCCATGCGCGACGCGCTGGAGCGCTCGAACATCCCGGCCCTGGTCATGTCGGCCATTTCCATGGTCGGTGTCACCGATCATTACGATCGTCGCAAAGCTATTCGCCACCTCAACTCCGGGGATGTGGTAATTTTCTCCGCCGGTACCGGCAACCCGTTCTTCACCACCGACTCCGCAGCCTGCCTGCGCGCCATCGAAATCGATGCCGACGTGGTGCTGAAGGCGACCAAGGTCGATGGTGTGTACACTGCCGATCCATTCAAGGACCCGCATGCCGAGAAGTTCGATCACCTGACCTACGACGAGGTCCTGGATCGCAAGCTGGGTGTGATGGACCTGACCGCAATCTGCCTGTGCCGTGACCACAAGATGCCATTGCGGGTATTCAACATGAACAAGCCTGGCGCCCTGCTGAACATCGTGGTGGGTGGCGCTGAAGGTACTCTGATCGAGGAAGGCCAAGCATGATCAACGACATCAAGAAAGACGCGCAGGAGCGCATGACCAAGTCCCTCGAGGCCCTGGCCCGCAACCTGGCGGCAATCCGCACCGGTCGCGCCCACCCGAGCATCCTGGACAGCGTCAAGGTCCCGGCCTGGGGTAGCGAGATGCCGCTGAACCAGGTGGCCGCGATCACCGTCGAAGATGCCCGCACCCTGAAGATCGTCGCCCACGACAAGAACCTCAGCGCCGCCATCGAGAAGGCCATCCTCACCTCCGACCTGGGCCTGAACCCGTCCAGCGCCGGCACCACCATCCGTGTGCCGATGCCGGCCCTGACCGAGGAAACCCGCAAGGGCTACACCAAGCAGGCCAGCGGCGTTGCCGAGGATGCCAAGGTAGCCGTGCGCAACGTGCGCCGTGACGCCCTGGCCGACCTGAAGAAGCTGACCAAGGACAAGGAAATCAGCGAAGACGAAGAGCGTCGTGCCGCTGACGAAATCCAGAAACTGACCGACAAGTACGTTGCCGAAGTCGATGCCGCCTTCAAAGCCAAGGAAAAGGACCTGATGGCCGTCTAAGGCCGGGGTTTTTTAATGGAAAAGACCAAGCCAGCGGCGCCGTCCTCGGTGCCGCGTCATGTCGCGATCATCATGGATGGCAACAACCGCTGGGCGAAAAAGCGCCTGTTGCCCGGCGTTGCCGGGCACAAGGCGGGTGTCGACGCCGTTCGCGCGGTCATCGAAGTCTGTGCCGAGTCCGGGGTCGAGGTGCTGACCCTGTTCGCCTTCTCCAGTGAGAACTGGCAGCGTCCCGCCGAAGAGGTCGGTGCGCTGATGGAGCTGTTCTTCTCGGCCCTGCGCCGCGAGGCCAAGCGCCTCAACGAGAACAACATCAGCCTGCGTATCATCGGTGACCGTTCGCGTTTCCATCCCGAGCTGCAAGCCGCCATGCGCGAGGCCGAGGCGCTGACCGCCGGCAACAACCGCTTCATCCTGCAGATCGCGGCCAACTACGGTGGCCAGTGGGACATCGCCCAGGCCGCCCAGCGGCTGGCGCGGGAAGTGCAAGCCGGGCACCTGCGCCCGGAAGACATCACCCCTGGCCTGCTGCAGACCTGCCTGGCAACCGGCGAGCTGCCGCTGCCGGACCTGTGCATCCGCACTGGTGGCGAGCACCGCATCAGCAACTTCCTGTTGTGGCAGCTGGCCTACGCCGAGCTGTATTTCTCCGACCTGTACTGGCCGGACTTCAAACACGAGGCCATGCGCAACGCCCTGGCCGATTTCGCTTCGCGCCAGCGCCGCTTCGGTAAGACCAGCGAGCAGGTCGAGGCTGGAGCTCGTGCTTAATGCTTAAACAACGCATCATTACCGCGCTGATCCTGCTGCCGATCGCGCTGGGTGGCTTCTTCCTGCTCAATGGTGGGGATTTCGCCCTGTTCATCGGCTTCGTGGTGACCCTCGGCGCCTGGGAGTGGGCGCGCCTGGCCGGGCTCATGGCCCAGCCACTGCGCATCACCTATGCCGTGGTCGTCGCCGGAGCGCTGATGTTGCTGTACATCCTTCCGGAGCTGGCGCCTTGGGTGCTGGGCGCTGCGGTGATCTGGTGGGGGTTGGCCACCTGGCTGGTGCTTACCTACCCGCGCAGCAGCGAGCTGTGGGCCAGTGCCGCCTGCCGGTTGCTGATCGGCCTGCTGGTATTGCTGCCGGCCTGGCAGGGGTTGGTGCTGCTCAAGCACTGGCCGCTGGGTAACTGGCTGATCCTGTCGGTCATGGTGTTGGTGTGGGCTGCCGATATTGGCGCGTACTTCTCCGGCCGTGCCTTCGGCAAGCGCAAGCTGGCGCCTCAGGTCAGCCCTGGCAAGAGCTGGGAAGGCGTGTATGGCGGCCTGGCAGTCAGCCTGGTGATCACCCTGGTGGTCGGTATCAGCCGCGACTGGGGCTTCGGCCAGATCCTGCTGGGCCTTCTGAGTGCCGCGCTGGTGGTCATGTCTTCGGTGGTCGGTGACCTGACCGAAAGCATGTTCAAGCGCCGTTCCGGCATCAAGGACAGCAGCAACCTGTTGCCTGGCCATGGCGGGGTGCTCGACCGCATCGACAGCCTGACCGCGGCGATCCCGATTTTCGCCGTGCTGCTGTGGGCCGCCGAATGGGGTGTGATGTGAGCCGTCCGCAGCGTATTACCGTGCTCGGGGCCACCGGCTCCATCGGCCTGAGCACGCTGGATGTCATCGCGCGCCATCCCGACCGCTATCAGGTGTTCGCCCTGAGTGGCTATTCGCGTATCGACGAATTGCAGGCCCTGTGCGTGCGCCATCGCCCGGCATTCGCCGTGGTGCCGAGCGCCGAGGCGGCCGCGCGACTGCGCGAAAGCCTGGTAACGGCGGGCTGCGCCACCGAGGTGCTGGAAGGCGAGGCCGGGCTGTGCCAGGTGGCTTCTGCGTCGGAAGTGGACGCAGTGATGGCGGCCATCGTCGGCGCCGCCGGCCTGCGCCCCACCCTGGCGGCGGTCGAGGCGGGCAAGAAGGTGTTGCTGGCCAACAAGGAGGCGCTGGTGATGTCCGGCGCGCTGTTCATGGAGGCGGTGCGGCGCAGTGGCGCCGTGCTGCTGCCGATCGACAGCGAGCACAATGCGATCTTCCAGTGCATGCCCGGCGACTACGCGCGCGGCCTGAGTGCCGTCGGCGTACGCCGGATCCTGCTCACCGCCTCCGGTGGCCCGTTCCGCGAGACCCCCGTCGAGGCGCTGCTGGATGTCACCCCGGAACAGGCCTGCGCGCACCCCAACTGGTCCATGGGGCGCAAGATTTCCGTGGATTCGGCCAGCATGATGAACAAGGGCCTGGAGCTGATCGAGGCCTGCTGGTTGTTCGATGCCGCACCGGCCAAGGTCGAGGTGGTGGTGCACCCGCAGAGCGTGATCCACTCCCTGGTGGATTATGTCGACGGTTCGGTGCTGGCGCAGCTGGGTAACCCGGACATGCGCACACCCATTGCCAACGCCCTGGCCTGGCCCGAGCGGATCGATTCCGGGGTGGCACCGCTGGACCTGTTCGCCATCGCCCGTCTGGATTTCCAGGCGCCCGACGAACAGCGCTTCCCTTGCCTGCGCCTGGCGCGGCAGGCTGCCGAGGCCGGCAACAGCGCACCGGCCGTGCTCAATGCGGCCAACGAGGTTGCGGTCGAGGCATTTCTCCAGCGGCGTATCCGCTTTCCGGAGATCGCGGGTATGATCGAACAGGTGCTCGATCAGGAGCCCGTCGTACCGCTGCCGTCGCTGGACGCGGTGTTCGCCGCCGACCAGCGTGCCCGGGAGCTTTCCCGTGAGTGGCTGAGGCGTCACGGTCGCTGATGCAGGCCCGCCACGGTTCACGAGGGGGCTGGGCATGATGCCAGCCCGCTGAACATCATTCGGAGATGGATATGACAGCGCTCTACATGATTATCGGCACCCTCGTAGCCTTGGGTGTACTGGTCACTTTCCATGAATTCGGCCACTTCTGGGTGGCGCGCCGCTGCGGTGTCAAGGTGCTGCGCTTCTCGGTGGGCTTCGGCACGCCGCTGCTGCGCTGGCACGACCGCCATGGCACCGAGTTCGTGGTCGCTGCGATCCCGCTGGGTGGTTACGTCAAGATGCTCGACGAGCGCGAGGGTGACGTGCCGCCGGCGCTGATCGAGCAATCGTTCAATCGCAAGTCCGTGCGCCAGCGCATCGCGATCGTCGCGGCGGGTCCGGTTGCCAACTTCCTGCTGGCTATCCTGTTTTTCTGGGTGCTGGCGATGCTGGGTACCCAGCAGATCCGCCCGGTGATCGGTGCGGTCGATGCCGGCAGCCTGGCAGCATCGGCAGGCCTGACCGCAGGTCAGGAAATCGTCTCCATCGACGGCAAGCCGACCAATGGTTGGTCTGCGGTCAACCTGCAACTGGTTCGCCGCCTGGGCGAGAGCGGCACCCTGCAGGTTGGCGTGCGTGAAGAGGGGGCCAGCGCCGAACGCCAGCTGCAGGTGAAGCTGGACAGCTGGCTCAAGGGCGCCGACGAGCCGGACCCGATCCAGTCCCTTGGGCTGCACCCTTGGCGCCCGGCGATCGTGCCGGTGTTGGCCGAGATCGATCCGAAGGGGCCGGCTGCCGCTGCGGGCCTTAAAACCGGTGACAAGCTGCTGGCCCTCGATGGCGTGGCAGTGAGCGAATGGCAGCAGGTGGTCGATGCCGTGCGGGCCCGCCCGCAAGCCAAGGTTGTGGTGCGTGTCGAGCGCGATGGTGCTGCGCTGGACGTCCCGGTCACCCTGGCGCGCAAGGGCGAGGGCAAGGCGGCCGGCGGCTATCTTGGCGCCGGGGTAAAAGGTGGCGAATGGCCTGCCAGCATGCTCCGCGAAGTCAGCTACGGCCCGCTGGATGCGGTGGGTGAGGGCTTGTCACGCACCTGGAACATGAGCGTCCTGACCCTTGAATCGCTGAAGAAAATGCTGTTCGGGGAGCTCTCGGTAAAAAACTTGAGCGGACCGATAACCATTGCTAAAGTGGCGGGCGCTTCAGCCCAGTCCGGCGTGGGGGATTTCCTGAATTTCCTGGCCTACCTGAGCATAAGCCTGGGGGTTCTTAACCTGCTGCCCATCCCGGTTCTGGATGGGGGGCATTTGCTGTTTTACCTGGTCGAGTGGGCGCGCGGTCGTCCGCTGTCGGATCGGGTGCAAGGTTGGGGGGTCCAGATCGGTATCAGTTTGGTCATAGGGGTGATGTTGCTCGCCCTGATCAACGATCTGGGTCGACTATAAAGCTTCGCTCAATTGCGAAACCTGCCGTCTTGTTGCGGCGGGCTGTTTATTGCCAGTTGGAATAAAAGGACTTCATGAAACGTCTGCTGCTAACTGCGGTCATGTCCGCACTGATGATCGCTGAAGTTCACGCCGAGTCCTTCACCATCTCCGATATCCGCGTCAACGGCCTGCAGCGGGTTTCCGCCGGCAGTGTCTTCGGTGCCTTGCCGCTGAACGTCGGCGACCAGGCCGATGACCGCCGACTGGTGGAGTCGACCCGTTCCCTGTTCAAGACCGGCTTCTTCCAGGACATCCAGCTGAACCGCGATGGCAATGTCCTGATCATCAACGTGGTCGAGCGCCCGTCGGTGTCGAGCATCGAGATCGAAGGCAACAAGGCCATCAGCACCGAAGACCTGATGAAGGGCCTGAAGCAATCCGGCCTGGCCGAAGGCGAGATCTTCCAGCGTGCCACCCTCGAAGGTGTGCGTAACGAGCTGCAGCGCCAGTACGTGGCCCAGGGCCGCTACTCGGCCGAGGTCGACGCCGAGGTGGTGCCGCAGCCGCGCAACCGCGTGGCGCTGAAGATCAAGATCAACGAAGGCACCGTCGCCGCCATCCAGCACATCAACATCGTTGGCAACAACGTGTTCGACGACGAGACCCTGGCGCAGCTGTTCGAGCTGAAGACCACCAACTGGCTGTCGTTCTTCAAGAACGACGACAAGTACGCCCGCGAAAAGCTCTCCGGTGACCTGGAACGCCTGCGTTCCTACTACCTGGACCGCGGCTACATCAACATGGACATCGCCTCCACCCAGGTGTCCATCACGCCGGACAAGAAACACGTCTACATCACCGTCAACATCAACGAAGGCGAGAAGTACACCGTTCGCGACGTGAAGCTGTCCGGTGACCTGAAAGTGCCGGAAGACCAGGTCAAGTCGCTGCTGCTGGTGCAGCCAGGCCAGGTGTTCTCGCGCAAGGTGATGACCAGCACTTCCGAGCTGATCACCCGCCGCCTGGGTAACGAAGGCTACACCTTCGCCAACGTCAACGGCGTGCCGCAGCCGAACGATGAAGACCACACCGTCGACATCATGTTCGTGGTCGACCCGGGCAAGCGTGCCTACGTCAACCGCATCAACTACCGCGGCAACACCAAGACCGAAGACGAAGTGCTGCGTCGCGAAATGCGCCAGATGGAAGGCGGCTGGGCCTCGACCTACCTGATCGACCAGTCCAAGACCCGTCTGGAGCGCCTGGGCTTCTTCAAGGAAGTGAACGTCGAGACCCCGCCGGTGCCGGGCACCGACGACCAGGTCGACGTCAACTACAGCGTCGAGGAGCAGGCTTCCGGCTCGATCACCGCCAGCGTCGGTTTCGCCCAGAGCGCCGGCCTGATCCTCGGTGGTTCGATCAGCCAGAGCAACTTCCTCGGTACCGGTAACAAGGTGTCCATCGGCCTGACCCGTTCGGAATACCAGACCCGCTACAACTTCGGCTTCGTTGACCCCTACTTCACTGCCGATGGCGTGAGCCTGGGCTACAACGCCTTCTACCGCAGCACCGACTACGACGACCTCGACGTCGACGTGGCCAGCTACGCGGTGGACAGCTACGGTGCGGGCGTCAGCCTCGGTTACCCGATCAGCGAGACATCGCGCCTGACCTATGGCCTGAGCGTGCAGCAGGACAAGATCAAGACCGGCAAGTACACCGTTGACGAGATCTTCGATTTCCTCGAAGAGGAAGGCGACAACTTCCTGAACTTCAAGGCCTCGATCGGCTGGTCCGAGTCGACCCTGAACAAAGGTGTGCTGGCAACCCGTGGTCACTCCCAGAGCCTGACCCTGGAATCCACCATTCCGGGCAGCGACCTGTCGTTCTTCAAGCTCGACTACCGCGGCCAGCTGTTCAAGCCGATCACCAACGACTACACCCTGCGCCTGCACACCGAGCTGGGTTATGGTGACGGTTATGGCAGCACCTCTGGCCTGCCGTTCTACGAGAACTACTTCGCGGGTGGCTTCAACTCCGTCCGTGGCTTCAAGGACAGCAGCCTGGGCCCACGCAGTACCCCAAGCCGCGGCGAGGCCAACGGTGGCAAGCCAGGTACCATCGCCGACCCGGACCAGGATCCGTTGCCGTTTGGTGGCAACGTACTGGTACAAGGTGGTGTCGAGCTGCTGTTCCCGCTGCCGTTCGTCAAGGACCAGCGTTCGCTGCGCACTTCCGTGTTCTGGGACGTGGGTAACGTGTTCGACACCAATTGCGGCAACCAGCCGGATTGCGAGAAGGTCGGTTTCTCGGGCATGGCCAGTTCGGTCGGCCTGGGCGTGACCTGGATCACCGCACTGGGCCCGCTGAGCTTCAGCCTGGCAATGCCGGTCAAGAAGCCGGACGATGCCGACACCCAGGTGTTCCAATTCTCTCTGGGCCAGACCTTCTGAGGTCGGCCCTCGCTTAATGACAACGGTTTATCCAGGAGTGCATCGTGCGTAAGTTGACCCAACTGGCCGTAGTGGCCGCGGCGCTGGTCGCCACCCCGGCTTTCGCCGAAATGAAGGTTGCCGTCCTGAACTATCAGATGGCCCTGCTGGAGTCGGATGCCGCCAAGAAATACGCGGTGGATGCCGAGAAGAAGTTCGGTCCGCAACTGACCAAGCTGAAAAGCCTGGAAAGCAGCGCCAAGGGCATCCAGGACCGTCTGATCAAGGGCGGCGACAAGATGCAGCAGCAGGAGCGCGAGCGCCTGGAGCTCGAGTTCAAGCAGAAGGCCCGTGACTTCCAGTTCCAGTCCAAGGAACTGAACGAAGCCAAGGCCGTTGCCGACCGCGACATGCTCAAGCAGCTGAAGCCGAAGCTGGATGGCGCTGTCGAGGAAGTGATCAAGAAAGGCGGTTACGACCTGGTCCTCGAGCGTGGCGCGGTCATCGATGTCAAGCCTCAGTACGACATCACCCGCCAGGTCATCGAGCGCATGAACCAAGCCCGTTGATATGACCGTGACCATGACGCTAGGCCAGTTGGCCGAGGCCCTCGGCGCCACCCTCAAGGGGCCCGAGGCGCTGCAGATTACCGGGCTGGCCACCTTGCAGGAGGCTGGCCCAGGTCAGTTGAGCTTCCTCGCCAACCCGCAGTACCGCAAATTCCTGGATAGCAGCCAGGCGGCCGCGGTGCTGCTGAAGGCGGCGGACGCCGAAGGCTTTGCCGGCAATGCGCTGATCGTCGCCGATCCGTACCTGGCCTACGCGCGCATTTCCCACCTGTTCGACCCCAAACCCAAGGCTGTGGCGGGTATTCATCCCAGCGCCGTGGTGGCCGAGGACGCGCAGGTGGACGCCAGTGCCAGCATCGGGCCGTTCGCGGTCATCGAAAGCGGTGCGCGCATCGCGGCCAATGTCAGCGTGGGTGCACACAGCGTGGTCGGTGCCCGTTGCGTGATCGGTGAAGGTGGCTGGCTGGCCCCACGGGTCACCCTGTACCATGATGTGACCATCGGCAAGCGTGTGGTCATCCAGTCGGGTGCGGTGATCGGCGGTGAAGGCTTCGGCTTTGCCAACGAGAAGGGCGTGTGGCGCAAGATCGCCCAGATCGGTGGTGTAACCATCGGCGACGACGTGGAAATCGGTGTCAACACCGCGGTCGATCGTGGCGCGCTGTCGGATACGCGGATCGCTGATGGGGTCAAGCTCGACAACCAGATCCAGATCGCCCACAACGTGCAGATCGGTGAGCACACGGCCATGGCCGCCTGCGTCGGAATTTCCGGCAGCACGCGCATCGGCAAGCATTGCACCATTGCCGGAGGTGTCGGCATGGTGGGTCATATCGATGTCTGTGATAACGTTTTCGTGTCCGGGATGACCATGGTGACCCGTTCGATCACCGAACCGGGTGCCTATTCTTCCGGCACTGCCATGCAGCCACTGGCTGAATGGCGCAAGAGCGCCGCGCGTATCCGCCACCTGGACGACATGGCCAAGCGTCTCCAGCAGCTGGAAAAACGCGTCGATACCGTGACCTCAGGTGGCCAGCCGACATCAGAAGGCTGATACCATTCCCTGAGCAAGAGTGAACAGTCGCTAGCTGGCTCCTCTTTGGACTGCAAAAGGAGCGTGTGGTCAGCACCTGCGCTCCCTATTCTTATTACAGGCTTCCCCCCCGAAATGATGGACATCAACGAGATTCGCGAATACCTGCCTCACCGTTACCCGTTCCTGCTGGTGGACCGCGTGACGGAGCTGGACTACGAGGCCCAGAGCATTCGTGCCTACAAGAATGTCAGCATCAACGAGCCGTTCTTCAACGGCCATTTCCCGGCTCACCCGATCATGCCGGGCGTCCTGATCATCGAAGCCATGGCACAGGCCGCGGGTATCCTCGGTTTCAAGATGCTCGACGCCAAGCCGGCCGATGGCACCCTGTACTACTTCGTCGGCTCCGACAAGCTGCGTTTCCGTCAGCCGGTACTGCCGGGTGACCAGTTGGTGCTGGAAGCCAAGTTCCTCAGCCGCAAGAGCATGATCTGGAAATTCGAGTGCCGCGCCCTGGTCGACGGCAAGCCGGTTTGCTCGGCAGAAATCACCTGCGCGGAACGCTCCCTATGAATTCGATTGATCCTCGGGCCATTATCGACCCGTCGGCCAAGCTGGCCGATGGTGTCGAGGTCGGCCCCTGGTCGATCGTTGGCCCCGATGTGGAAATCGGGGAGGGCACCGTTATCGGCCCGCATGTTGTGCTCAAAGGGCCGACCCGCATCGGCAAGCACAACCGTATCTTTCAGTTTTCCTCGATCGGCGAAGACACCCCGGACCTCAAGTACAAGGGTGAGCCGACGCGCCTGGTGATCGGCGATCACAATGTGATCCGCGAAGGGGTGACCATTCACCGCGGCACCGTCCAGGACCGTGCAGAAACCACCGTGGGCGACCACAACCTGATCATGGCCTATGCCCACATCGGCCACGACAGCGTCATCGGCAACCACTGCATCCTGGTCAACAACACGGCCCTGGCCGGCCATGTGCACGTGGGGGACTGGGCGATCCTGTCCGGCTACACCCTGGTGCACCAGTACTGCCATATCGGTGCCCACGCGTTTTCCGGCATGGGCACGGCGATCGGCAAGGATGTCCCGGCCTTCGTCACCGTGTTCGGCAGCCCGGCCGAAGCCCGCAGCATGAACTTCGAAGGCATGCGCCGCCGGGGTTTCAGCGACGAGGTGATCCATGTGCTGCGCCGTTGCTACAAGATCGTCTATCGCCAGGGCCTGACCGTCGAAGACGCGCTCAAGGAGCTGGACGAACTGGCTGCGAAGCACCCTGAGGTCGATCTGTTCCGTCAGTCGATCGTGAACTCCGCCCGCGGCATCACCCGCTGACATGGCCCAGCTTTGCGTAGCCTTGGTCGCAGGTGAGGCCAGCGGCGACATTCTCGGTTCCGGCTTGATGCGTGCCATCAAGGCACGCCACCCCGACGTACGGTTCATCGGCGTTGGCGGCCCCTTGATGGAAGCCGAAGGCCTGCAATCCTATTTCCCCATGGAACGCCTGGCCGTCATGGGTCTGGTCGAAGTGCTGGGGCGCCTGCGCGAGCTGCTCAAGCGCCGCAAGCTGCTGATCGAGACCCTGATCGGCGAAAAGCCCGATGTGTTCATCGGCATCGATGCCCCCGACTTCACCCTCAACATCGAACTGAAACTGCGTCAGGCCGGGATCAAGACCGTGCACTACGTCAGCCCGTCGGTCTGGGCCTGGCGGCAGAAGCGTGTGCTGAAGATTCGCGAAGGCTGCGACCTGATGCTGACGCTGTTGCCATTCGAGGCGCGGTTCTATGAAGAGCAGGGCGTACCGGTGCGCTTCGTCGGCCACCCGTTGGCCGACACCATCCCGCTCGAAGCCGACCGCCCTGCCGCACGTGCCGCGCTGGGCCTGGGCGAAGGGCCGGTAGTCGCGTTGATGCCGGGCAGCCGGGGCGGCGAAGTAGGGCGGCTGGGCGCACTGTTCCTGGATGCTGCCGAACGGCTGCGCCAGCAGGTACCGGGCGTGCGTTTCGTGCTGCCCTGCGCCAATGCCGCACGTCGCGCCCAGGTCGAGCAGATGCTCGAAGGGCGCCAGCTGCCGCTGACCCTGCTCGATGGCCAGTCGCACCAGGCCCTGGCGGCCTGTGACGCGGTGCTGATCGCCTCGGGTACCGCCACCCTCGAAGCGCTGCTGTACAAACGGCCGATGGTGGTGGCCTATCGCCTCGCGCCCCTGACCTACTGGATCCTCAAGCGCCTGGTAAAGAGCCCCTACGTGTCGTTGCCGAACCTGCTGGCCCGGCGCGTGCTGGTACCCGAGTTGCTGCAGGACGACGCCACCAGCGAAGCCCTGGCCAATACCCTGGCGCCGCTGGTGGCCGATGGCAGCCAGCAGACCGAAAGTTTCGACGAAATTCACCGCACCCTGCGCCGTGACGCCTCCAACCAGGCGGCCGAGGCGGTACTGGCCTTGCTCAAGGACCGCTGACATGCAAATTGGACTGGACTTCAACCTGGTCGAAGACCTGGTCGCCGGCGTCGACGAAGTGGGCCGTGGCCCGCTGTGCGGCGCGGTGGTGACCGCGGCGGTGATCCTCGACCCGGCGCGCCCGATCCTCGGCCTGAACGATTCGAAGAAACTCACCGAAGCCAAGCGCGAGGCGCTGTTCGACGAGATCTGCGAAAAGGCCCTGAGCTTCTGCATCGCCCGCGCCGAGGTCGAGGAAATCGACCGCCTGAACATCCTGCATGCGACCATGCTGGCCATGCAGCGCGCCGTGGAAGGCCTGCACATTACACCGAAGCTGGCCCTGATCGACGGCAACCGCTGCCCGAAACTCGCCGTACCGGCGTCGCCGGTAGTCAAGGGCGATAGCCAGGTGCCGGCCATCGCGGCGGCGTCGATCCTGGCCAAGGTGACCCGTGACCGGGAGATGAGCGCATTCGAGCTGATCTACCCGGGTTATGGCATTGGCGGACACAAGGGCTACCCAACCCCAGTGCACCTCGAGGCGCTGGCACGCTTGGGGCCTACGCCCATTCATCGGCGTTCCTTTGCCCCTGTGCGGGCCGCGTGGGATGCACGTGAAGGCGTCACCGACTCCCTTATCTGAGCTCTGGGGCCGCCTTGCGGCCCGATCGCGACACAAGGCCGCTCCTACAGGCGATCGCGTAACTTCTGTAGGAGCGGCCTTGTGTCGCGACAGGGCTGCGAAGCAGCCCCAAAAAAACATCCCCATTTAAGCTACAATCCCGCCCTTGTCGTTCAGCACTGCTACAGGATCTTCCATGTCGGTTCCCTTCGTTCACCTGCGCGTCCACTCCGAATTCTCGCTGGTCGACGGCCTGGTGCGGATCAAGCCGCTGGCCAAGGCGCTGGCCGGGATGAACATGCCGGCGGTGGCGATCACCGACCAGAGCAACATGTGCTCGCTGGTCAAGTTCTACAAGACCGCCATGGGCGCCGGCATCAAGCCGATCTGTGGCGCCGACCTGTGGCTGGCCGCTGCCGACCCGGAAGCACCGCTGTCGCGTATCTGCTTCCTGGCCATGAACCCCAAGGGCTACCGCAACCTCACCGAGCTGATCTCGCGCGGCTGGACCGAGGGCCAGCGCAACGGCCTGGTCATCCTCCAGCGTGAATGGATCGCCCCCGCCAGCGAGGGCCTGATCGCCCTTTCCGCAGGCAAGGAAGGCGATATCGGCATGGCCTTGCTGGCCGGCAAGGACGATGAAGCCGAGGCCCTGCTGCAAGACTGGATGGGCATGTTCCCCGAGCGCTTCTACGTCGAAGTGCAGCGCACCAACCGCGCCCGCGACGAGGAGTACGTGCACGCCGCCGTGGCGTTGGCCGACAAGTTCGGCGCTCCGCTGGTGGCAACCAACGATGTGCGCTTCATCAAGCAGTCCGACTTCGACGCCCACGAAACCCGAGTATGCATCGGTGAGGGGTGGACCCTCGACGACCCGCGTCGGCCAAGGATGTACAGCGACCAGCAGTACCTGAAGTCGGCCGAGGAAATGGCCGAGCTGTTCAGCGACCTGCCCGATGCCATCGCCAACACTGTCGAGATCGCCAAGCGCTGCAACATCCAGGTGCAGCTGGGCAAGTACTTCCTGCCCGACTTCCCAACGCCCAACGGCATGGGCATCGATGACTACCTGCGGCATGTGTCCCACGAAGGCCTGGAAGAGCGCCTGGCGGTGCTGTGGCCGAAAGAGACCACGCCCAATTACGAAGAGAAGCGCCAGGTCTACCTGGACCGCCTGAAGTTCGAACTGGACATCATCATCCAGATGGGCTTCCCCGGTTACTTCCTGATCGTCATGGACTTCATCAAGTGGGCCAAGAACAACGACGTACCGGTTGGCCCGGGCCGAGGATCGGGTGCCGGCTCGCTGGTGGCGTACGTGCTGAAGATCACCGACCTCGACCCGCTGGCCTACGACCTGCTGTTCGAGCGCTTCCTCAACCCTGAACGTATTTCCATGCCCGACTTCGACGTCGACTTCTGCATGGATGGCCGTGACCGGGTGATCGACTACGTAGCCGAAGCCTATGGCCGCAACGCGGTCAGCCAGATCATCACCTTCGGTACCATGGCGGCGAAGGCGGTGGTGCGAGACGTGGCGCGGGTACAGGGCAAGTCCTACGGCCTGGCCGACCGCCTGTCGAAGATGATCCCCTTCGAAGTGGGCATGACCCTGGAGAAGGCCTACGAGCAGGAAGAGATCCTGCGTGACTTCCTCAAGGGCGACGAAGACGCCCGCGAGATCTGGGACATGGCCCTGAAGCTCGAGGGCGTGACGCGCGGTACCGGCAAGCACGCCGGTGGTGTGGTCATCGCCCCGACCAAGCTCACCGACTTCTCGCCGATCGCCTGTGACGAAGAGGGCGGCGGCCTGGTAACCCAGTTCGACAAGGATGACGTCGAGGCTGCCGGCCTGGTGAAGTTCGACTTCCTCGGCCTGCGGACCCTGACCATCATCAAGTGGGCGATGGAGATCATCAACCGCGAGCAGGCCAAGAAGAACCTGCCCGACGTCAACATCGACTTCATCCCGCTGGACGACCGCAAGACCTACGAGCTGTTGCAGAAGGCCGAAACCACGGCGGTGTTCCAGCTTGAATCGCGTGGCATGAAGGAGCTGATCAAGAAGCTCAAGCCCGACTGTCTGGAAGACCTGATCGCACTGGTGGCACTGTTCCGCCCGGGCCCGCTGCAATCGGGCATGGTGGACGACTTCATCAACCGCAAGCACGGTCGCGCCGAGCTGGCTTACCCGCACTCCGACTACCAGTACGAGGGCCTGAAACCGGTACTGGCACCGACCTACGGCATCATCCTGTACCAGGAGCAGGTGATGCAGATCGCCCAGGTCATGGCTGGCTATACCCTCGGCGGCGCCGACATGCTGCGCCGTGCGATGGGTAAGAAAAAGCCCGAGGAAATGGCCAAGCAGCGCGGTGGTTTCATCGAAGGCTGCGTGGCCAACAATATCGATGCGGATCTTGCGGGTAACATTTTCGACCTGGTAGAGAAGTTCGCCGGCTACGGCTTCAACAAATCCCACTCCGCCGCCTATGGCCTGGTGTCGTACCAGACCGCCTGGCTGAAAACCCACTACCCGGCGCCATTCATGGCTGCGGTGTTGTCGGCGGATATGCACAACACCGACAAGGTGGTGGTGCTGGTCGAGGAAGTGCGCAGCATGAAGCTGCGCCTCGACGCGCCGGACGTGAACTTCTCCGACTTCAAGTTCACCGTCAACAATGACGGGCGCATCGTCTACGGCCTGGGCGCCATCAAGGGCGTCGGCGAAGGCCCGGTGGAGGCGATCGTCGAGGCCCGCGCCCAGGGTGGCCCGTTCAAGGACCTGTTCGATTTCTGTGAGCGCATCGACCTCAAGCGGGTGAACAAGCGTACCCTCGACGCGCTGATCCGCAGTGGCGCGCTGGACCGCCTGGGCCCGCACTTCCATGACGAGATCAAGGCCTACCACGCCAACATCGACATCAACCGTGCAACCTTGCTCTCGGCGCTGGGCGAGGCCATCAAGGCTGCCGAGCAGGCCGCCCACACCGCCGACAGTGGCCACGTCGACCTGTTCGGCGGCATGTTCGAAGAGGCGGATGCCGACGTCTACGCCAACCACCGCAAGGTGCGCGAACTGACCCTCAAGGAACGCCTGAAGGGCGAGAAGGACACCCTCGGCCTGTACCTCACCGGCCACCCGATCGACGAGTACGAGACCGAGATCCGCCGCTTCGCCCGCCAGCGCATCATCGATCTCAAGCCGTCACGCGAAACCCAGACCATCGCCGGCATGATCATTGCCCTGCGGGTGATGAAGAACAAGAAGGGCGACAAGATGGGCTTCGTCACCCTGGACGACCGCTCCGGGCGCATCGAGGCGTCGCTGTTTGCCGACGCCTTCATGGCGGCACAGTCCTTGCTGCAGACCGATGCCATGGTGGTGGTCGAAGGCGAGGTCAGCAACGACGATTTCTCCGGTGGCCTGCGCCTGCGGGTGAAGCAGGTGATGACCATGGAGGATGCGCGCACCAAGCTGGCCGAGAGCCTGCGCCTGAAGGTGGCACACGAAGCGCTAAAGGGCGACCGGCTGAAGTGGCTGGGCGAGCTGATTACCCGCCATCGCGGCGCTTGCCCGATCACCCTCGAGTACACCGGCAGCGACGCCAAGGCCATGCTGCAGTTCGGCGAGCAGTGGGCGATCGACCCGGCCGATGGGCTGATTCAGGCGCTGCGTGACCAGTTCGGGCGTGAGAACGTCTTCCTGCAATATCGTTGAACCGACAAAAATTTAATCTCGACCTGAATGCGCCTGATCCCTTAAGGTAGGGCGCCAAACGGATCAACCGGCCGGCCGCCTGGCCGTAGACCCAAGACGGATGACTATGAACCCGAATTTTCTCGATTTCGAACAGCCGATTGCCGACCTGCAAGCCAAGATCGAAGGCCTGCGCCTGGTAGGCAACGACAACTCGCTGAACATCAGCGATGAAATTGCCCGTCTGCAAGACAAGAGCAACACCCTGACCGAAAGCATCTTCGGCAACCTGACCAGCTGGCAGATCGCCCGCCTGGCCCGTCATCCGCGTCGTCCTTACACCCTGGACTACCTGGAGCACATCTTCACCGAGTTCGAAGAGCTGCACGGCGACCGCCACTTCTCCGACGACGCTGCCATCGTCGGTGGTACCGCGCGCCTGGACGGCAAGCCGGTCATGGTCATCGGGCACCAGAAGGGCCGTGAAGTGCGCGAGAAGGTACGCCGCAACTTCGGCATGCCGCGCCCTGAAGGCTACCGCAAGGCCTGCCGCCTGATGGAAATGGCCGAGCGCTTCAAGATGCCGATCCTGACCTTCATCGACACCCCGGGCGCCTACCCGGGCATCGACGCCGAAGAGCGCAACCAGAGCGAGGCCATCGCCTGGAACCTGCGCGTGATGGCGCGCCTGAAAACCCCGATCATCGCCACCGTGATCGGTGAGGGTGGCTCCGGCGGTGCGCTGGCCATCGGCGTGTGCGACCAGTTGAACATGCTGCAGTACTCCACCTACTCGGTGATCTCGCCGGAAGGCTGTGCCTCGATCCTGTGGAAGACTGCCGACAAGGCAGCCGACGCAGCTGAGGCCATGGGCATCACTGCCGAGCGCCTGAAGAGCCTGAACATCGTCGACAAGGTCATCCAGGAGCCGCTGGGCGGCGCCCACCGTGACCCGGCGAAGATGTCGGAAAGCATCCGTGCCGACCTGGTACAGCAGCTGGACATGCTCGGCAAGCTCGACCATGACGCGCTGCTGGCCCGCCGTTACGATCGCCTGATGAGCTACGGTCTCTGAGACACCCTGGGGCCGCTATGCGGCCCTTTCGCGACACAAGGCCGCTCCTACAGGGGATTGCGTAATCCTGTAGGAGCGGCCTTGTGTCGCGAAAGGGGTGCGCAGCGCCCCCGGCAATCTCAAGCCATGTGAGGCCCCAATGATCAACCTCACCCCCTGGCTCAACGCCCCCACCTGGTACATCGCCTTCTCCGGCGGCCTCGATTCCACCGTCCTCTTGCACCTGCTGGCCGACTACGCCCGCAATCACGCATCCCCTCCACTGCGCGCCATCCACGTCCACCACGGCCTGCAACCCGCCGCCGATGCCTGGCCCGCTCACTGCCAAACCGTCTGCGACAATCTCGGCATCGAACTCCAGGTCATCCACGTCCAGGTCACCCCCGGCGCCAGCCTCGAGCAAGCCGCCCGCGACGCCCGCTATGCTGCCTTCAGGCAAGCCCTCGGCCCGGGTGACATCCTGTTCACCGGCCAGCACCGCGACGACCAGGCCGAAACCCTGCTGTTCCGCCTGCTGCGCGGCGCAGGCCTGCGTGGCCTGGCTGCAATGCCGGGGCAGCGGGCGCTAGGGCAGGGCAGCCTGGTCAGGCCATTGCTGGGCTGTTCCCGCCAGCAACTGCAGGACCATGCTCAGGCCAATGGGCTGGCCTGGATCGAAGATCCGTCAAACGCTGACACACAATTTGCCCGCAACTACCTGCGCAGCGAAGTGTTTCCGCTGCTTCAGCAACGTTGGCCGCAGGCCAGCCAGAACCTGGCCCGCGCCGCCGAGCACCTGGGCGAAGCCCAAGGGCTGCTGGACGAACTGGCCCAGGACGACCTGGCGCTCGCCGGGGAGGGCGCGCCGGTGGCTTGGCCGGGGCTGGACTCCCTTGACCTGGCTACCCTGGTGGCGCTGTCGCCGGCCCGTCAGCGCAATGCCCTGCAATACTGGCTGAGCCGCCGTACCCGCCTGCCCGACACCCGGCACTGGGCCGGCTGGGCGGACCTGCGCGATGCCGCCGCCGATGCCCAGCCCGCCTGGCAGCTTGCCGATGGGCAACTGTTGCGCAGTCATGGGCGCATCTGGTGGTTGAGCGGTGACTGGCTGCAGCTGCCCGTCGGCGAACTGGCCTGGGCCGATCCCGCCAAGCCTTTGCTGTTGCCGGGTAACGGCAGGGTGCGTCTTGTTGGCGCAGCGCCGCTGGACGGCTTGCGCATTGCCTACCGCCAGGGCGGTGAAGTGCTGGATGTCCCCGGCCGCGGCCGACGCGACCTCAAGCGCCTGTTAAACGAACTGCAGGTGCCGCTTTTCCTGCGCCCGCGCCTGCCACTGCTGTACCAGGGCGAACGCTTGCTGGCGGTGGCCAACCTGCCCGGGCTGGTGCAGGCTGATTGCCAGCTGTCCTGGCAGTTGCCGACGAACGCGCAAGGTTTGAGCTGAAGGGTACATTCGGGTAGACTACCCTCCCTTCTTGATACAGCTTCTGTGGGTTCCGCGAAAACACAGGAGTTGCCGATTACCAAGCAGTTTTTTGCTGGGCTGATTCTGGAAATGACGAGCGAGCTCCATGCCGGGGATACCCCTGGTCTGTACAGACGCGGCAGTTTTTCGAGATGCACTGTGATTGACGCAGGTGATCGGGGGCTTCGGCCTTCCTTCGCTTTCTCCGGCGGCGCTGGCCGCCTTAACGCAGACTTCTAGGGTTTTTCATGACGCGCTACATATTCGTCACGGGCGGTGTTGTTTCTTCATTGGGGAAAGGCATTGCCTCGGCTTCCCTGGCGGCCATCCTGGAAGCGCGGGGCCTGAAGGTCACCATGCTCAAGCTGGATCCGTACATCAACGTCGATCCGGGCACCATGAGCCCGTTCCAGCACGGTGAAGTATTCGTCACCCACGATGGCGCCGAGACCGACCTCGACCTGGGCCACTACGAGCGGTTCATCCGCACCACCATGACCCAGAACAACAACTTCACCACCGGCCGCATTTACGAGCACGTACTGCGCAAGGAGCGTCGTGGTGACTACCTGGGCGCGACCATCCAGGTCATCCCGCACATCACCGACGAAATCAAGCGTCGCATCATCAAGGGCGCCGGCGATGCCGACGTGGCCCTGGTGGAAATCGGCGGTACCGTGGGTGACATCGAGTCGCAGCCGTTCCTCGAGGCCATCCGCCAGCTGCGCGTCGAAGTGGGCTCCAAGCGCGCCATGCTGATGCACCTGACCCTGGTCCCGTACATCGCCACCGCTGGCGAGACCAAGACCAAGCCGACCCAGCACTCGGTCAAGGAGCTGCGCTCCATCGGCCTGCAGCCTGACGTGCTGATCTGCCGCTCCGACCACCCGGTCGATGCTTCGTCGCGTCGCAAGATCGCGCTGTTCACCAACGTTGAAGAGCGTGCGGTGATTTCGCTGGAAGACGTCGACACCATCTACAAGATCCCGGGCGTGCTGCACGCACAGGGCCTGGACGACTTCGTCGTCGAGCGTTTCGGCCTGCAGTGCAATGGCGCCGACCTGTCCGAGTGGGACAAGGTGGTCGATGCCAAGCTCAACCCCGAGCACGAAGTGACCATCGCCATGGTCGGCAAGTACATGGAGCTGCTGGATGCGTACAAGTCGCTGATCGAAGCGATGAGCCACGCTGGCATTACCAACCGCACCAAGGTCAACCTGCGCTACATCGACTCGGAAGACATCGAGAACCAGGGCACCAGCCTGCTCGAAGGCGCCGATGCCATTCTGGTACCGGGCGGTTTCGGCCTGCGCGGCGTGGAAGGCAAGATCACCGCGGTGCAATACGCCCGTGAAAACAAGGTGCCGTACCTGGGTATCTGCCTGGGCATGCAGGTGGCCGTGATCGAATTCGCCCGTAACGTGATGGGCTGGAAAGACGCCAACTCCACCGAGTTCGACCGCAACAGCGGCCACCCGGTAGTCGGCCTGATCACCGAGTGGGCCGATGCCACCGGTGCCGTCGAAACCCGCAGCGAAGCCTCCGACCTGGGTGGCACCATGCGCCTGGGCGCACAGGACTGCCAGCTGGCCGCCGGTTCCAAGGTGCACGACTGCTACGGCAAGGACGTGATCACCGAGCGTCACCGTCACCGCTACGAAGTGAACAACAACCTGCTGCCGCAACTGGTCGACGCCGGCCTGGTGGTTTCCGGCCGTTCCGAAGATGGTGCGCTGGTGGAAGTGGTCGAGTCCAAGGACCACCCATGGTTCGTCGCCTGCCAGTTCCACCCGGAATTCACCTCGACCCCGCGTGACGGCCACCCGCTGTTCAGCGGCTTCGTCAAGGCAGCCCTGGCTCAGAAGAACAAGGCCTGATCAATGACCCAGAAGATCATTCGCGTCGGTAACATCGAGATCGCCAACGACAAGCCGTTCGTCCTGTTCGGCGGCATGAACGTCCTGGAGTCCCGTGACCTGGCAATGAAGGTCTGCGAGGAGTACGTGCGGGTGACCGAGAAGCTCGGTATCCCGTACGTGTTCAAGGCCAGTTTCGACAAGGCCAACCGTTCGTCGGTAACCTCGTACCGTGGCCCGGGCATGGAAGAGGGGCTGAAGATCTTCGAAGAGATCAAGCGCACCTTCAACGTGCCGGTCATCACCGACGTGCACGAGCCTTACCAGGCCGAGCCTGTAGCCAAGGTGTGCGACATCATCCAGCTGCCGGCCTTCCTGTCGCGGCAGACCGACCTGGTGGTGGCCATGGCCAAGACCGGCGCAGTGATCAACATCAAAAAGGCCCAGTTCCTCGCACCTCAGGAAATGAAGCACATCCTGACCAAGTGCGAGGAGGCCGGTAACGACCAGTTGATCCTCTGCGAGCGTGGTTCGAGCTTCGGCTACAACAACCTGGTGGTGGACATGCTCGGCTTCGGCATCATGAAGCAGTTCGAGTACCCGGTGTTCTTCGATGTGACCCACGCCCTGCAGATGCCGGGTGGTCGCGCCGATTCCGCCGGTGGTCGCCGCGCCCAGGTCACCGACCTGGCCAAGGCCGGCATGAGCCAGGGCCTGGCCGGGCTGTTCCTCGAAGCCCACCCCGATCCGGACAACGCCAAGTGCGATGGCCCATGCGCCCTGCGCCTGGACAAACTGGAGCCGTTCCTGGCCCAGCTCAAGCAACTGGACGACCTGGTGAAAAGTTTTCCGACGGTAGAAACCGCGTAAAGCTCGATTCTCGGGTAAAGTACCGTCCGATCCACCCCTGACCAGTCGGTCAGGGGTTCCCTTCACCCGGCCTGCCCACTGCAAGTCCGCCCGGTGAACGGCAAGAATTTCCTAAGCTAAGTTGTTTTCGTCAATTCTGGAGTGCTTACAACAATGGCAAAAATCGTCGACATCAAAGGTCGTGAAGTTCTCGATTCGCGTGGCAACCCCACCGTGGAAGCCGATGTACTGCTCGACAACGGCATCATCGGCAGCGCCTGCGCGCCGTCCGGTGCTTCCACTGGCTCGCGCGAAGCGCTGGAGCTGCGTGATGGCGACAAGAGCCGTTACCTGGGCAAGGGCGTGCTGAAGGCCGTCGCCAACATCAACGGCCCGATCCGTGACCTGCTGCTGGGCAAGGACCCTGCCGACCAGAAGGGCCTGGACCGCGCCATGATCGAACTGGACGGTACCGAGAACAAGGCCAAGCTGGGCGCCAACGCCATCCTGGCCGTTTCCCTGGCTGCCGCCAAGGCCGCTGCCCAGGACCAGGACCTGCCGCTGTACGCGCACATCGCCAACCTGAACGGCACCCCGGGCCAGTACTCGATGCCGGTACCGATGATGAACATCATCAACGGTGGCGAGCACGCCGACAACAACGTCGACATCCAGGAGTTCATGGTTCAGCCGGTTGGCGCCAAGACCTTCTCCGACGGCCTGCGCATGGGTACCGAAATCTTCCACCACCTCAAAGCCGTGCTGAAGGCCCGTGGCCTGAACACCGCCGTTGGTGACGAGGGTGGTTTCGCCCCTAACCTGGCTTCCAACGAAGACGCCCTGGGCGCCATCGCCGAAGCCGTCGAGAAAGCCGGCTACAAGCTGGGCACCGACGTGACCCTGGCCCTGGATTGCGCGGCTTCCGAGTTCTACGAAGACGGCAAGTACAACCTGTCCGGCGAAGGCAAGTCGTTCGACGCCGAAGGCTTTGCCGAGTACCTGAAAGGCCTGACCGAGCGCTTCCCGATCATCTCGATCGAAGACGGCCTGGACGAGTCCGACTGGGCTGGCTGGAAGATCCTCACCGACAAGATCGGCACCAAGGTGCAGCTGGTTGGCGACGACCTGTTCGTGACCAACACCAAGATCCTCAAGGAAGGCATCGAGAAGGGCATCGGTAACTCGATCCTGATCAAGTTCAACCAGATCGGCTCGCTGACCGAAACCCTGGAAGCCATCCAGATGGCCAAGGCTGCTGGCTACACCGCGGTGATTTCGCACCGTTCCGGTGAAACCGAAGACTCGACCATTGCCGACTTGGCCGTGGGTACCGCTGCTGGCCAGATCAAGACTGGCTCGCTGTGCCGTTCCGACCGCGTTTCCAAGTACAACCAGCTGCTGCGCATCGAAGAGCAACTGGGTGCCAAAGCGGTTTACCGCGGTCGTGCCGAGTTTCGCGGCTAAGCAAGAGATGGTAAAAAGACAGCAGCCGGAGTTGTAGGAACGTTCGTACTGTTCTTTTCTACATTCCAACGGGTTTCTGTCGACGAAGCCTGGCCTCGGCCAGGCTTCGTGCTATTCGAGGCCCCGAAGTAAAAAGTACCCGGCAGCCTTTTTAACCTGGATAACGTGATGCGCAGTCCCTATTGGTTGTTCCTCGTCCTGCTCCTGCTGCTGGGTGGCCTGCAGTACCGCCTGTGGGTGGGTAATGGCAGCCTGGCGCAAGTGACCGAGCTGAAGCAGCAGATTGCCGAGCAGCATGCCGAAAACGAGCGCTTGCTCGAGCGCAACCGCGTGCTCGATGCCGAAGTGCTGGAGCTGAAAAAAGGCATGGAGACCGTTGAAGAGCGGGCTCGCCACGAATTGGGGATGGTCAAAGAGGGCGAAACCCTCTTCCAGTTGCCACAGAAATGATCGAAACCTTACCGGCCTTCTGGGCCGTGATTCCTGCTGCGGGCGTAGGTGCCCGCATGGCTGCCGACCGCCCCAAGCAGTACCTGGAGCTGGCCGGGCAGACCATTCTCGAGCACAGCCTCGACTGTTTTCTTGGCCACCCGATGCTCAAGGGCGTGGTGGTCAGCATTGCCGAAGATGACCCGTACTGGCCTCGCCTGCGCTGCGCCAGCGACCCGCGCATCCAGCGCGCCACGGGTGGCCGCGAGCGTGCCGACTCGGTGCTCAATGCCTTGCTGATGCTGCATGCCCAAGGGGCGGCGGACAGCGACTGGGTGCTGGTGCATGATGCCGCGCGACCGAACCTGGCGCGCAGCGATCTGGACAAGCTGTTGGCGGAGCTGGCGGGCGACCCGGTGGGTGGCCTGCTGGCGGTGCCGGCGCGCGATACCCTCAAGCGGGCCGATGCCGATGGCCGGGTGGGCGCTACCGTCGACCGCAGCACCATCTGGCAGGCCTATACGCCGCAGATGTTCCGCCTGGGGGCGTTGCATCGGGCGCTGGCCGAGTGCCTGGTGTCAGATGTGCTGGTAACCGACGAGTCCTCCGCCATCGAGTGGTCCGGCCAGGCGCCGCGGCTGGTTGAAGGGCGCAGCGACAACATCAAGGTGACCCGGCCGGAAGACCTGGAGTGGTTGCGCCAGCGTTGGGCAGGGCGTCGCTGAGGCTTCAGGCCTGTGCTTGCTTCTTCGCGGGCATGCCCGCTCCCACAGGTACCGCGCCAACCTGAAGGTATGCGCGGTACCTGTGGGAGCGGGCGAGCCCGCGAAGAGGCCGGCACAGCCAACACACCCCTTCAGCCTTGCCGATACTCCGGCAACCCCGCCAACCCTTCCTTCAGGTAATCCACCAACCGCCGCACCTTCGGCGAAAGGTGCCGCTGCTGCGGATACAGCGCCCACACCGCCGTGTTCGGCGGCTGGTGCGCCTCCAGCAACGACACCAGCGCGCCACTGTTCAAGTGCTCCAGCACGTAGTAATCCGGCAACTGGCACAACCCCATCCCCTGCAGCGCCGCGTCCAGCACCGCCTGCCCGCTGTTGCAACGCCAGTTGCCCTGCACTCGTTGGCTGATCTCGCGGCCGTCCTGCTGCAGCGCCCACAAATCCGAGCTGCCCACCAGGCAATTGTGCCGCGCCAGTTCCGACAGGCTGTGTGGCCGACCGTAACGTTCCAGGTAGGCCGGCGAAGCGCACAGGTACATGCGCCGGGGCGCCAGGCGGGTTGCCACCAGTCGTGAGTCGGCCAGCCGGCCCAGGCGGATGGCCAGGTCCATGCCTTCGTGCACCAGGTCGAGGGTATGGTTGCTCAGTTCCACATCCACCCGCAGCTGCGGGTACAGCGCCATGAACCGTGTCACCAGCGGCACGATGAAGCGCTCGCCATAGGCCACCGCGCAGGTCATGCGCAGCAACCCCTTGGGCTCGCTGGCCAGGTCACCCATGGCGCGCAGGGCTTCCTCGCGGCCATCCTGCAGGCGCTGGCAGTGCTGCAGGAATGTCTGCCCGGCCTCGCTCAGGGTCACTCGCCGGGTACTGCGGTACAGCAGGCGCGTCTGCAGCCGTTCCTCCAGCCGGGCGATCTGCCGGCTGATGTGCGATGAGGAAACCCCCAGGCGCTCGGCGGCCGCGGTGAACTGGCCCGACTCGGCCACGGCGACGAACTCGTCGATGCCTTCCCAGCGGCTGCTCATTGATTATCCCTGTATGGCAATAATGTTTTGTCTTTGGCCGGATTATTCATCAAAAGACGGTGAATTACACTGCCAGACTGAATCGACCCTCTGTCTGGAGACCTTTGATGATCAAGTCCCGTGCTGCCGTAGCCTTCGAAGCCAAGAAACCCCTGGAAATCGTCGAAGTCGACGTGGCCATGCCCAAGGCCGGTGAAGTGCTGCTGCGCGTGGTCGCCAGCGGTGTCTGCCACACCGATGCCTACACCCTGTCCGGTGCCGACCCGGAGGGCATCTTCCCGTCGATCCTCGGCCACGAAGGTGGCGCGATCGTCGAGGCGGTAGGCGAGGGCGTCACCTCGGTCGCCGTCGGTGATCACGTCATCCCGCTGTACACCCCGGAATGCGGCAAGTGCAAGTTCTGCCTCTCGGGCAAGACCAACCTGTGCCAGGCCATCCGCGCCACCCAGGGCAAGGGCCTGATGCCGGACGGCACCACGCGCTTCTCCTACAAAGGCCAGCAGCTGTTCCACTACATGGGTACCTCGACCTTCTCCGAGTACACCGTGCTGCCGGAAATCTCCGTGGCCAAGATCCAGAAAGAAGCGCCGCTGGAAAAGGTCTGCCTGCTGGGTTGTGGCGTCACCACCGGTATCGGCGCGGTGCTCAACACCGCCAAGGTCAAGCCGGGTGACACCGTGGCCATCTTCGGCCTGGGCGGCATCGGCCTGTCGGCAGTGATCGGTGCGGTCAAGGCCAAGGCGTCGCGCATCATTGCCATCGACATCAACCCGGCCAAGTTCGAAATCGCCCGCCAGCTGGGTGCCACCGACTGCATCAACCCGAAAGACTACGACCGCCCGATCCAGGAAGTGATCGTCGACCTCACCGACGGCGGGGTGGACTTCTCCTTCGAGTGCATCGGCAACGTGCAGCTGATGCGTGCTGCGCTGGAATGCTGCCACAAGGGCTGGGGTGAGTCGGTGATCATCGGCGTGGCCGGTGCCGGCCAGGAAATCGCCACTCGTCCGTTCCAGCTGGTCACCGGCCGCGTATGGCGTGGTTCGGCGTTCGGTGGCGTACGTGGCCGCAGCGAGCTGCCAAGCTACGTGGAAATGTCCGAGAAGGGCGAGATCCCGCTGGATACCTTCATCACCCACACCATGGGCCTGGAAGACATCAACAAGGCCTTCGACCTGATGCACGAAGGCAAGAGCATTCGCAGCGTGATCCACTTCTGAGGTTTGCCATGAGCCTGGATAACATCTCCTGCCAGAAGAGCTTCGGCGGCTGGCACAAGCGTTACCGGCATCACTCCAAGGTGCTGGGCTGCGACATGGTGTTCGCCGTCTACCTGCCGCCGCAGGCCGAACAGGGCGAGAAGCTGCCGGTGCTGTACTGGCTCAGCGGCCTCACCTGCACCGACGAGAACTTCATGCAGAAGGCCGGCGCCCAGCGTCTGGCCGCGGAGCTTGGGTTGATCATCGTCGCCCCCGACACCAGCCCGCGTGGCGAGCAGGTGCCGGGCGACCCGGACGGTGCCTGGGACTTCGGCCTGGGTGCCGGCTTCTACCTCAATGCCACTCAGCAGCCCTGGGCCCAGCACTACCGCATGCACGACTATGTGGTGGAGGAGTTGCCCGCGTTGATCGAGGCGCACTTCCCGGCTTCGGGCGAGCGCAGCATCAGTGGCCACTCCATGGGTGGGCATGGGGCGCTGGTGTGCGCCTTGCGCAACCCGGGGCGCTACCGCTCGGTGTCGGCGTTCTCGCCGATCAGCAACCCGATGGATTGCCCGTGGGGCGAGAAAGCCTTCAGCCGCTACCTGGGTGAAGACCGTGCGCGCTGGCGCGAGTGGGATGCCAGCGTGCTGCTGGCCGAGACCCCGGCCGGCGAATGCCCGCCGTTGCTGGTGGACCAGGGCGACCGCGACGACTTCCTCGAGAAGCAGCTCAAGCCTGAAGCCCTGGAGCAGGCGGCACGCAAAGGTGGGCATGAACTGACCCTGCGCCTGCAACCTGGCTATGACCACAGCTACTACTTCATCGCCAGCTTCATCGAGGAGCACCTGCGTCATCATGCGGTGGCGCTGGGGCGGGTGTAGGGCGTAGCACTTTGGGTGCCTGTGAGATCGAGCGCCGCCCGCGCGGCGCTTCGCGGGGCAAGCCCGCTCCCACATTTGTTGCAACGTGCCGAACCTGGCAGGCCATGGTTGCCAGCCTGGTTGCCCTGATCCGATTTCTCGCCTGGCGCTGCCGCCGCCCCATCTGTCTCAAGTCATGCACTAAGGCGGACAACGCCTTTCCCACAGGCATGGCCACGTTGCAACAAATGTGGGAGCGGGCTTGCCCCGCGAAGCGCCGCGCGGGCGGCGCTCGATCTTGCAGGCGCAGATAATCCTGTGGCGATCACCTCCAGCCCTAATACCTCAAAAGCAGGTAGAATCACGCCCTGACTCATTCAGGGCGTTTTTCTATGCGTATTGGCCACGGCTACGATGTGCACCGTTTCTGCGACGGTGATTTCATTACCCTGGGCGGGGTGCGTATCCCCCACAAATACGGCCTCCTGGCCCACTCCGATGGCGACGTGCTGCTGCACGCCCTGAGCGATGCCTTGCTTGGCGCGGCGGCGCTGGGTGACATCGGCAAACACTTCCCCGACACCGATCCGCAGTTCAAGGGCGCCGACAGCCGGGTGCTGCTGCGCCATGTAGTCGGCATCGTCCAGGCCAAGGGCTGGAAGGTCGGCAACATCGACGCCACCATCGTCGCCCAGGCGCCGAAGATGGCCCCGCACATCGAGACCATGCGCAAGCTGATCGCCGAAGACCTGCAGGTCGAACTCGACCAGGTCAACGTCAAGGCTACCACCACCGAGAAGCTCGGCTTCACCGGCCGCGAGGAGGGCATCGCCGTGCATTCGGTAGCCCTGCTGCTGCCAGCATGACCGAACTGGAACTGCTGGGCCCGCGCGCATCGGGCGAACCACTGGGTACCGCCGTCCTCAAGGCGGTGGCCGAGGATTTCCAGGTCGACGAAGTACTGGACATCCCCCTGTCGGGCCACGGCGAGCACCTGTGGCTGTGGGTCGAGAAGCGTGACCTGAACACCGAGGAGGCGGCCCGCCGCCTGGCCCGTGCTGCTGGGGTGCCGGTGCGCACGATCAGCTACGCCGGCCTCAAGGACCGCCAGGCCCTGACTCGCCAGTGGTTCAGCCTGCACCTGCCAGGCAAGGCCGACCCGGACCTGTCGCGTGCCGAGGATGCCAGCCTGCGTGTGCTCAAGCAGGTGCGCCACCAGCGCAAGCTGCAGCGCGGTGCGCATTCGGCCAACGGCTTCACGCTGCGCCTGACTGCCCTGGCTGCCGATCACCAGGCGGTGGATGCACGCCTGGAACAGCTCAAGCAGCACGGTGTGCCGAATTATTTCGGCACCCAGCGCTTCGGCCACGGTGGCGGCAACGTTCACGACGCTCTCGATTGGGCCGCACGCAAGGCCCTGCCCGAACAGCGCAACGTGCGTTCGCGGTTGCTCTCGGCCGGGCGCAGCTACCTGTTCAACCAGGTGCTGGCAGCCCGTGTTGCCGACGGCAGCTGGGCGCAGGCCCAGGTGGGCGACCTGCTGGCGTTCACCGACAGCCGCAGCTTCTTCCCGGCGGGTGAGGCGGAATGTGCCGACCCGCGCCTGGCGATTCTCGACCTGCACCCGACCGGCCCGATGTGGGGCGCGGGCGATTCGCCGGCCGCCGGTGTCACCGCACAGCTGGAAAACACCGTCGGCGCGCGTCAGCCAGCACTTTGCCAGTGGCTGGCCTTGGCGGGCATGGATCACGAACGACGCATTCTGCGGCTCCCTATTGGCGGTCTTACGTGGCATTATCCGGAGCCTGATATCCTGCAACTGGAATTCGTCCTTCCGGCCGGATGCTTCGCCACCGTGGTGGTGCGCGAAGTCGTGGATCTGGTGTCGGCGGGGCAGACGGACAGCTCATGCGTATTCTGATTTCGAACGACGACGGTGTTACCGCACCCGGCATCGCCGCGCTGCACGCTGCGCTGGCGGATTACGCCGAGTGCGTGGTTATTGCCCCGGATCAAGACAAGAGCGGCGCCAGCAGTTCGCTGACGCTGGACCGGCCACTGCATCCGCAGACCCTGGCCAATGGCTTCATCAGCCTCAACGGCACGCCGACCGACTGCGTGCACCTGGGGCTCAATGGGCTGTTGCCACAGGCGCCGGACATGGTCGTGTCGGGGATCAACCTCGGTGCCAACCTGGGCGACGACGTGCTCTATTCGGGCACGGTCGCGGCCGCGTTGGAAGGTCGTTTCCTTGGCGGTACCTCGCTGGCGTTTTCGCTGTTGTCGCGCCAGCCGGACAACCTGCCAACCGCGGCCCATATCGCCCGCCGCCTGGTCGAGGCGCAGTCGCGCCTGGCCTTGCCGCCGCGCACCGTGCTCAACGTCAACATCCCCAACCTGCCGCTGGAGCACATTCGTGGCATCCAGCTCACCCGCCTCGGTCACCGGGCGCGGGCGGCGGCGCCGACCAAGGTGGTCAACCCGCGCGGCAAGGAAGGCTACTGGATCGCCGTGGCCGGGGATGCCGAGGACGGTGGCCCGGGTACCGACTTCCACGCGGTGATGCAAGGCTATGTATCGATCACTCCGCTGCAGCTCGACCGCACCTTCAGTGATGCCTTCGAGCAGCTCGACGGTTGGCTGGAGGGCCTGCTCTGATGCGCGAGGACGATATGCTGCGGCGTGGCATCGGCATGACCTCCCAGCGTACCCGGGAGCGGCTGATCCAGCGCCTGTGCGAGGAGGGCGTTTCGAACACCAAGGTGCTCGATGTGATCCGTCGTACCCCGCGCCACCTGTTCGTCGACGAGGCGCTGGCGCATCGCGCCTACGAAGACACCGCGCTGCCGATCGGCCACAACCAGACCATCTCGCAACCGTTCATGGTTGCCCACATGAGCGAGCTGCTGCTCGAGGCCGGGCCGCTGGACAAGGTGCTGGAGATCGGCACTGGCTCGGGTTACCAGACGGCAATCCTGGCCCAGTTGGTCGAGCGGGTGTTCTCGGTGGAGCGCATCAAGGTGTTGCAGGACCGGGCCAAGGAGCGCCTGGTGGAACTGAACCTGCGCAACGTGGTGTTCCGCTGGGGCGACGGTTGCGAAGGCTGGCCGGCGCTGGCGCCGTACAACGGCATCATCGTCACCGCCGTGGCGCCGGAAGTGCCGCAGGCATTGCTCGACCAGCTGGCGCCCGGTGGCCGTATGGTGATCCCGGTGGGGCCAGCCGGCGAAACCCAGCAGCTGATGCTGATCGTGCGCGAGGAGCATGGATTCTCCCGCCGCGTGCTGGGGGCAGTGCGCTTCGTACCGCTGCTCAACGGCCCGCTGGCCTGAACACTGCTGGTTCGAGCCGCGCGATATTTTTGCGCCAGCACCGAATTCTTGCAGCAACGCCCTGTCTATCTGGCGGGGTGAAGCGCTAGCGCACAGCGTGTGCCATGGCTTTGCAGCAGTCTTTCACCAACCCTGCCAATGCGGGCGGGCTTGGTTATAATTGCAATAATATTGCATTTCTTGTCTTCATATCGTTTTCGGCACCATGAGGGGAGCGCGGGTGGGTCACACAGTCATTCGGCAGCGCAAGGACGGGTCGGGTTTCACGCTTCTGGTGATTGCACTGGCCATGGGCACGCTACTGGTGGGTTGCTCGAGCACCAGCAGCAACAGCGCGCGGGTGGTCGACCGCAATAACACCGTGCCCAAGCGCCCGGCGGTAACCACCGGGCAGTACATCGTCAAACCTGGCGATACGCTGTTCTCCATTGCCTTCCGTTATGGCTGGGACTACAAGGAACTGGCTGCGCGCAACGGCATCGCGGCGCCTTACACCATTCGCCCGGGGCAAGCGATTCGTTTCAGCAGCGGCTCTGCGGGCAGCACCACGGTGGTGTCCAGCCCGTCGTCGTCGAGCAAGACCACGGTCATCCGGCGGCCTGTAGGAAGCACCAGCACACCCCCTGCCAGCACCAGCAAACCGGCCACGCCGGCAGCCTCCAGCAGCGCCCCGGTGGTCGCCACGGTGCCTGCCGCGGAGCGCGCGGTAGGCGGCTGGACCTGGCCTGCCAATGGCGTGCTGATTGGAAAATTCGCTTCAAACGGTAGTTTGAATAAAGGCATTGATATCGCCGGTGATTTGGGACAGCCTGTTTTTGCTGCGTCTGATGGTGCAGTGGTGTACGCCGGGAGTGGCTTGAGGGGCTACGGCGAACTGATCATCATCAAGCACAGCGATACCTACGTCAGTGCCTACGGCCATAACCGCAGGCTGTTGGTTCGGGAGGGGCAGCAGGTCAAGGCAGGGCAGTCGATTGCTGAAATGGGGTCCACGGGCACAGATCGGGTGAAGCTGCATTTCGAGATTCGCCGCCAGGGCAAACCCGTCGATCCGCTCCAGTTCCTGCCACGTCGTTGACCGTTGTACCCGGCCTGTTCCTGTGATGTAGAGGGGACAGGCTCCAGCGCTGCCAGGGAGATAGGTGCCGCTCGAGTCTGAGTTCGAACTCAGCAAAGGACTATAACAATGGCTCTCAGTAAAGAAGTGCCGGAGTTTGACATCGACGATGACCTGCTTCTGATGGAGACGGGTATCGTTTTGGAAACGGATGTGGTGTCAGACGAACCTGCTGTATCTTCGGTTCGGACGAGGGCCAAGTCGGGCTCTTCGCTCAAGCAACACAAGTATATCGATTACAGCCGGGCGCTCGATGCCACCCAGTTGTATCTCAACGAGATCGGATTCTCGCCTCTGCTTTCGCCGGAAGAGGAAGTGCACTTTGCGCGCCTGTCGCAAAAGGGCGACCCTGCCGGCCGCAAGCGCATGATCGAAAGCAACCTGCGCCTGGTTGTAAAAATTGCCCGTCGTTACGTGAACCGCGGCCTGTCGCTGCTCGACCTGATCGAGGAGGGCAACCTGGGGCTGATCCGTGCCGTTGAGAAGTTCGACCCGGAGCGTGGTTTCCGGTTCTCGACCTATGCGACCTGGTGGATTCGCCAGACCATCGAGCGGGCGATCATGAACCAGACCCGCACCATTCGCCTGCCGATCCACGTGGTCAAGGAACTGAACGTCTACCTGCGCGCTGCGCGCGAGCTGACCCAGAAACTGGACCACGAACCCTCGCCAGAAGAAATCGCCACGCTGCTGGAGAAACCGGTCGCCGAGGTCAAGCGCATGCTGGGCCTGAACGAGCGGGTGTCTTCGGTGGATGTGTCGCTCGGCCCGGACTCGGACAAGACCCTGCTCGATACCCTGACCGACGATCGCCCGACCGACCCGTGCGAACTGCTGCAGGATGATGACCTGTCGCAGAGCATCGACCAATGGCTGGGCGAGTTGACCGACAAGCAGCGTGAAGTGGTGGTGCGCCGCTTTGGCCTGCGCGGGCATGAAAGCAGTACCCTGGAAGATGTCGGCCTGGAGATTGGCCTGACCCGTGAGCGGGTGCGGCAGATCCAGGTCGAGGGGCTCAAGCGTTTGCGTGAGATCCTCGAGAAGAACGGCCTGTCCAGTGAGTCGTTGTTCCAGTAGCGAAAGCCTGCAACACAAAGCGCCCCGATGATTTCGGGGCGTTTTTGTATGCCTGTTTGAGATTGCTGGGGGCGCTGCGCGCCCCTATCGCGACACAAGGTGCTCCTACAGAAGATCGCGTTTTGCCTGTAGGAGCGGCCTTGTGTCGCGAAAGGGCTGCAAAGCAGCCCCAAGACATTATGTACTGCGCTACCCCAGTAACATCGCGTGTAAGCCTTTGCTTACTTGTTTTGTAAGCCTTCTATGTACGCTTCAGTAAATCATTGTCGTATCCAGCTCCTGCGTTTTCCCAACTCATTGAAAAACCTGGCTTATTCAGCTGTGAGGAAATGTGTCACCTGCAACACCCTGTGAGGTTTAGCGGTTGCTCGCCCGGCTCAAGTCGCTAGTATTCGAACTGTGCACAGGGACATGCACAGGCTTTCAGGAGGAAAGCCAGGGACGTCGCAAGAGGCGATTTCATCAGGATGATGTTTGGGACAAGCAGGGACTACGGAAAAAATGTGGGCGGGTCAAACCGCCCCTTTTTTTTGCCCGCAGAAAACAAAAAAGGCCCCAAGGGGCCTTTTTCGTGTCCGGACGCTATCAGCGCTCCAGGTCTGCAATCTTGCCAGTCTTGCCATCCCACTCTTCAGCGTCCGGCAGGGCGTCCTTACGCTCGGTGATGTTCGGCCAGATTTCCGCCAGTTCGGCGTTCAGCTCGATGAAGTTCTCCATGCCCGCAGGCACTTCGTCTTCCGAGAAGATGGCTTGCGCTGGGCATTCCGGCTCGCACAGGGCGCAGTCGATGCACTCATCCGGGTGGATGACCAGGAAGTTCGGGCCTTCGTAGAAGCAGTCCACCGGGCAGACTTCCACGCAGTCGGTGTATTTGCATTTGATGCAGTTGTCGGTGACGACGAAGGTCATTTCTAATTCTCTCCTCAGGCGACGGCGGCGGCCCTTCCTCTCAGGGCCGCGCGGTTTGCGGGCATGTGGCTGCAGGCCAGGCTAATAACCTGCAGCACCAGCAAACCGCGGCGGATTCTACCAGCTTGTAGTGGGCGCCGTTATAACAGGTTCTTTAGTTGATATAGCATTTCGATAGCTTGACGCGGGGTCATGTCGTCCAACTGCAGCTTGCCCAGCTTCTCGATGGCCGGGTGTGGCAGGCTGGCGAACAGGTCGCTCTGGTGCGGGACCTGTGGCACGTCCTTGGCCTTTTGGGCCGGAGGCTGTTCATGCGGCAGGCTGGTGGTCTCCAGCCTTGCCAGGTGTTCACGGGCACGCTGGATGACGACCGTCGGCACGCCGGCCAGCTGCGCCACGGCCAGGCCGTAGCTCTGGCTGGCAGGGCCAGGCAGCACGTGGTGCAGGAACACGATGCGTTCGTTGTGCTCGGTGGCGTTCAGGTGCACGTTGGCCACCAGCGGCTCGCTTTCCGGCAGCACGGTGAGCTCGAAGTAGTGCGTGGCGAACAGCGTGTAGGCACGCAGCTGGGCCAGGCGCTCGGCGGCGGCCCAGGCCAGCGACAGGCCGTCGAAGGTACTGGTGCCACGGCCCACTTCGTCCATCAGCACCAGGCTGCGGTCGGTGGCGTTGTGCAGGATGTTGGCGGTTTCGCTCATCTCGACCATGAAGGTCGAGCGGCCGCCGGCCAGGTCGTCGCTGGAGCCGATGCGGGTGAAGATGCGGTCGACCAGCGACAGCTCACAGTTGGCAGCCGGCACGAAGCTACCGATATGCGCCAGCAGCACGATCAGGGCGGTCTGGCGCATGTAGGTGGACTTACCGCCCATGTTCGGGCCGGTGATGATCAGCATGCGTGTGCTGTTGTCCAGGCCCAGGTCGTTGGCCACGAACGGCGTGGTCAATACCTGTTCCACCACAGGGTGGCGGCCCTGCTCGATGCGCAGGCACGGCTCGTCGACGAAGCGCGGGCAGTTCAGGTCCAGGTTCAGTGCACGTTCGGCCAGGTTGCTGAGCACGTCCAGTTCGGCCAGGGCGGCGGCGCTGTCCTGCAGCGGTGCCAGGTGGCTGATCAAGGTTTCCAGCAGGGCGTCGTAGAGCATCTTTTCGCGGGCCAGGGCGCGGCTCTTGGCCGACAGGGCCTTGTCCTCGAACGCCTTCAGCTCCGGGGTGATGAAGCGCTCGGCGCCTTTCAGGGTCTGGCGGCGGATGTAGTCGCCCGGGGCCTGCTCGGCCTGCTTGGTCGGCAGCTCGATGAAGTAGCCATGCACCCGGTTGTAGCCGACCTTGAGGTTGGCCAGGCCGGTGCGGGCCTTTTCCCGGGCTTCCAGGTCGATCAGGAACTGGCCGGCGTTCTCGCTGATCGCCAGCAGCTCGTCCAGTTCGTTGTCATAACCGGCCTTGAGCACGCCGCCATCGCGGATCACCGCCGGCGGGTTGTCGATGATCGCCCGCTCCAGCAGGCTGGCCAGTTCGGGGTAGGTGCCGGTAATGGCGGCCAGGCGTGCCAGGTGCGGCGCCTCCAGCTCGGCCATGGCGTTCTGCAGCTCGGGCAGCGCGCCCAGGGCATCGCGCAGGCGAGCCAGGTCGCGTGGGCGGGCGTTGCGCAGGCCGATACGGGCGAGAATCCGCTCGATATCGCCAATTTCCTTGAGTTGCGGCTGCAGCTTCTCGAAGCGGTAGCCGTCGAGCAGGCAGCGGATCGAGTCCTGGCGTGCCTGCAGCACCTTGAGGTCGCGCAACGGGCGGTTCAACCAGCGGCTCAGCAATCGGCTGGCCATGGCGGTCTGGCAGCGGTCGATCACAGACTGCAGGGTGTTGTCACGGCCGCCGGCCAGGTTGATGTCCAGCTCCAGGTTGCGGCGGCTGGCGCCGTCGAGGATGACCGTGTCGTCCAGGCGTTCGTGGCGCAGGCTGCGCAGGTGCGGCAGGGCAGTGCGCTGGGTTTCCTTGGCGTAGATCAGCAGGCAACCGGCGGCGCCGATGGCCAGGGTCAGCTTGTCGCAGCCAAAGCCCTTGAGGTCCTTGGTCGCGAACTGCTGGCACAGGGCCTTGCGCGCCGAGTCGCGGTCGAAGTCCCAGGGCGCACGGCGACGGGCGCCCGGGCGTTTCTCGGCAGGCAGGTCGCGCGGCCAGTCGTCGGGGATCAGCAGCTCGACCGGGTTCAGGCGCTCGAGCTCGGCCAGCAGGTTTTCCCAGCCCTTGATCTCCTGCACGCTGAAGTTGCCACTGGTGATGTCCAGTACGGCCAGGCCGAACAGGCGCTCGTCACCGAGCAGCGCGGCAATCAGGTTGTCGCGACGCTCGTCGAGCAGGGCCTCGTCACTGACCGTACCCGGGGTGATGATGCGCACCACCTGGCGTTCCACCGGGCCCTTGCTGGTGGCGGGGTCACCAATCTGCTCGCAGATCACCACCGATTCGCCGAGCTTGACCAGCTTGGCCAGGTAGCCTTCCAGCGAATGGAACGGAATCCCGCACATGGGGATGGACTGGCCGGCCGACTGACCGCGCGCGGTCAGGGTGATGTCCAGCAGCTTTGCGGCTTTTTTCGCATCTTCGTAGAAGATCTCGTAGAAGTCGCCCATGCGGTAGAACATCAGCTGGTCCGGGTGCTGGTTCTTCAGCTTCCAGTACTGCTGCATCATCGGGGTGTGTGCGGAGAAGTCGGAAATTGCTTTATTCATCAAGGGCTTAGAAATTAGGTCTCAATATTGTGGGGCAAATTGGGGCGTTCTGTGTTGCATGCGCGACGCCGAGACCCACCGGATTTTCAAGCCGCATAGGTTAACACGGCTACCCGGCAGGCTGTACCTGCAAGTCCGGCGAGTGCACAGGGATGCGCTGAAGGCGGGTTGACATCATGGTGCCTCCATGGAGAATTGCCTGCCTTCGCCCATCAGGGATGGCTTGCCTGACGCATTCGCGGTGGCCCGCGACCCGGTAAAAAGATATTGCAACAGGTTGATTAGTGCAGTGAGCGCAATTCGTTTTGATGTAGATGCGGTTTTTTGTATTTCCCTCGACACCCGCGCTGACCGGCGCACGCTGTTCAGCGAAACCATCGGGCGACAGCTCGACAACGAAGTGCACTTTCATGTCGTCGAGAAAAACAGCGACCCCAAGCGCGGTTGCTACGAGTCCCATCAGCAACTGGCCCGTCATGCGCTGGACAATGGCCTCGATCGAATCCTGATCTTCGAAGACGATGCCAAGGCCTATGAGTTCGAACCTTCGCGGGTGCGCTGGGTAAACCGCTTCATGCAGAAACGGCCCTTCGAGGCCTTGCACCTGGGCTATTCCATGGGGCGAACCTGGCTGACCTGGTTCCCGTTCATCGCCCGCGGGCGGGTGGTGGCGCTGCATGCCTATGTGCTGTCGCGCGAGGGCTGCCGGATCCTGGCAGAGACGCCGTACGATGGCACCCCGGTGGATGTGGTGGTCAAGCACCGGATCCGCCAGCACTGCGTGTTCCCCATGATGTTCCGCCAGCACGCCGCCGCCGTGGCCGGTAGCGACCTGGAACAGGTGGTGCGCAATGAGGACGAGTGGTGGGAGCGCAACTGGGCCAAGCATCGTCGTTCACCGATGAAGAACATCTGGCGGACCGTGCTTCGGCTGAATTTCTGATTGGTGTGGGTCTCAGGCGCCAAAAATCCAGAAGCGAACATCCTCATGTCCGGCACGCCGCCAGACGCCCATTCCCCATCTCTGAAATGCTAGGGTAGAGGGCAGCCTTCAAGGAGCCCGACATGGACCCGATCACCACGCTTGCCACCCGCCTGGGTGAACACCTGCGCCGCTTCAACGCGCAGGTGACCACCGCCGAATCCTGCACCGGTGGCGGCATCGCCGAAGCCATCACCCGCGTGCCCGGCAGCTCGGCCTGGTTCGAGGCTGGGTACGTGACCTATTCCAACACCCAGAAAACCCGTCAGTTGGGAGTGCCCGCGGCGTTGTTCGGCCAGGTTGGCGCGGTCAGCCAGGAAGTGGTCGAAGCCATGGTCCGCGGCGCCCAGGCCGCCAGCGGCGCGCGCTTTGCCGTGGCGGTGAGCGGCGTGGCCGGGCCGGACGGTGGTTCGCCGGCCAAACCGGTGGGCACCGTGTGGCTGGCCTGGGGCGACGGCAACCATGTGTTCAGCGAGCGGCGCCAGTTCGACGGCGACCGCGAGGCGGTGCGCCGACAGACGGTGATCGCCGCGTTAGACGGCTTGTTACAGCTTGGTGCCGAGTAAATCGACGACAGGGGTTTGCGCGGGCGCTTGCCTGTGGAATAATACTGGCTACTTATACAGGTATTCCGGCCGTCAGGGCCAAGTCGAACACGTGAGGATTTCAATGGACGACAACAAGAAGCGCGCCTTGGCTGCGGCCCTGGGTCAGATCGAACGCCAATTCGGCAAGGGCGCCGTCATGCGCATGGGCGACCACGAGCGCCAGGCTATCCCTGCCATCTCCACCGGCTCGCTGGGCCTGGACATCGCCCTGGGCATTGGCGGCCTGCCAAAAGGCCGTATCGTCGAGATCTACGGCCCGGAATCGTCGGGTAAGACCACGCTGACCCTGTCGGTCATCGCCGAAGCCCAGAAAAACGGCGCCACCTGCGCCTTCGTCGACGCCGAACACGCCCTCGACCCCGAGTACGCCGGCAAGCTGGGCGTCAACGTCGACGACCTGCTGGTATCGCAGCCGGACACCGGCGAACAGGCCCTGGAAATCACCGACATGCTGGTGCGTTCCAACGCTGTTGACGTGATCATCGTCGACTCCGTGGCTGCTCTGGTACCGAAGGCCGAGATCGAAGGCGAGATGGGTGACATGCACGTGGGCCTGCAGGCGCGCCTGATGTCCCAGGCGCTGCGCAAGATCACCGGTAACATCAAGAACGCCAACTGCCTGGTCATCTTCATCAACCAGATCCGTATGAAGATTGGCGTGATGTTCGGCAGCCCGGAAACCACCACCGGTGGTAACGCCCTGAAGTTCTACGCCTCGGTGCGTCTGGATATCCGCCGTACTGGCGCGGTCAAGGAAGGCGACGAGGTGGTCGGTAGCGAAACCCGCGTCAAGATCGTCAAGAACAAGGTTTCGCCGCCATTCCGTCAGGCCGAGTTCCAGATCCTCTACGGCAAGGGTATCTACCGTAACGGCGAGATCATTGACCTGGGTGTTTCCCAAGGCCTGGTCGAGAAGTCCGGTGCCTGGTACGCCTACCAGGGCAACAAGATCGGTCAAGGTAAGGCAAACGCTGCCAAGTACCTGGCTGAGAACCCGGCTATTGGTGCCGAGATCGAGAAGCAGATTCGCGAGAAGCTGCTGACCTCTGGTGCTGTTGCGGCTGCTGGTAAGGCTGCTGCTGCCGAAGCCGATGCCGATGACATGGCCGACGCTGACGCCGGTTATTGATTGCGCGGTAGATAGCCGAACATGTCCGCCGTACTCGACACCCCCGTCGCCATTCGGCGGACAGCCATGGACCTGCTCGCGCGACGTGAGCACGGTCGCGTCGAGCTGACGCGCAAGTTGCGTCAGCGGGGCGCTTCGGACGAGCTGATCGAGCCTGAACTCGACCGGCTCGCCGAAGAAGGGCTGCTTAGCGAAGCCCGTTATCTCGAAAGTTTCATCCGATACCGTTCCAGCTCCGGCTACGGCCCTGCGCGTATTCGCGAAGAGCTAGGCCAGCGCGGTTTGGCGCGTGCTGATATCGAGCAGGCGCTACGCGAAAGCGAGGTGGATTGGGGCGAGCGCATGCGTGACGTTTGGCAGCGCAAGTTTGCTGGTCAGCGCCCGCAAGATCCCCGCAGCCGTGCCCAGCAGACCCGGTTTCTGGCTTACCGGGGTTTCCCCATGGACATGATGAGCCGCCTGCTCAGTGGGCGTGATATCGACGACTACTGAAAGCTGAGGCTGCTTCGCAGCCCTGTCGCGACACAAGGCCGCTCTCACAAAACTGCAAACTCATTGGTCTGGCACGGAACCTGTGGGAGCGGGTTTACCCGCGAACACCGGCGTAGCCGGTGCCATGTACCGCGTTGGATTCTTCGCGGCGGTTCGACGCCTCGATAAACCCGCTCCCACAGGGTGAATTGCGCCCCTGACGTTGGACACGGTATCAACTGACCTTCAACGCCTCCCTGGCCCGCTGTGTGGTATGCATGGGCTGCGGCTTGGCCCAGTTTTCCGGCAGGTTGATGAAGTCCACCAGCTCGCGCAGCCTGCCCTGGTCCCGGCCATTGAAGGCAAATGACAAACGGGTCAGGTGGCTGAAGTTGCCCACTTCGTGCTCGGCACTGCTGTCAGGTTGCTGGTGATACTTGCCACTCAGGCGCAAGTCGGCAAAGCCTTCCTGGATGTCATACAGCGCCGCCTCGCTGAGCGGGTGATGCATACGGATCACGAACTGGCTCTTCAGCCAGCGGCTGGAGTGGTAGTTGCTGTAGAACTGGTTGATTTCTTCCACTGCCTCGTCAGCGCTGTGCACCAGGCGCAGCAGTTTCAGGTCGCTGGGCAGGATGTAGCGGTTTTCCTCCAGTTGGCGGCTGATGAAGTCCAGGCAGTCGCGCCAGAAGCTGCCACCTGGCGAATCCAGCAGCACCACCGGTACCAGCGGGCTCTTGCCGGTCTGGATCAGGGTCAGCACCTCCAGCGCTTCATCCAGAGTGCCGAAACCACCCGGGCACAGCACCAGGGCATCGGCCTCCTTGACGAAGAACAGCTTGCGGATGAAGAAGAAATGGAACGGCAGCAGCTTGTCGGTGCCGTCCACCGTGGGGTTGGCGTGTTGTTCGAAGGGCAGGGTGATGTTGAACCCCAGGCTGTGGTCGCTGCCGGCGCCTTCGTGGGCAGCTGCCATGATGCCGCCGCCAGCACCGGTGATGACCATCAGGTCGGAGCGCGCCAAGGTTGCGCCCAGTTCGCGGGCCAGAGCGTACATCGGGTGCTCCAGCGGAGTGCGCGCCGAGCCGAACACGGTCACCTTGCGCCGGCCCTTGTAGCGTTCCAGGGTGCGGAACGAATGGTCCAGTTCGCGCAGGGCCTGCAGGGTGATCTTGGCGCTCCAGCGGTCGGTGTCGTCATGGGCCATGCGCAGGATGGTCAGCATCATGTCGCGGTACAGCGGCAGGTTGGGGCTGTTCGGTGCCACCAGTTGCAGTTGTGCGTCGATGTTGCTCAGGTCGATGTTGTTGTCGCGGAAGTGGCTGAACAGCAGTTCACTCGATTGGTAAGGCATGCAACGTCTCCTTCTGCACCAATACCTCTGACCTCAATCTAGACCCTTGCGCTCAATTGTGCCGGAGGGTTCGGCACAGCCGCCCGTCGGCATGCAGCCACGGGGGATGTGGGTTTGGTTAACTGGGTAAAGCGAAACGTGTCGATGCAGGAGGTGGCGGTATGCATCGCTTGATCATCGAAGTGGACCGGCAGCTTTACCAGCAGCTGGAGAATGCGGCCCAGGTGCATCACCTGAGCCTGGAAGCCGAGTGCCGGCGCAGGCTGTCGGGGCTGGAATGCCAGTCGCGCTACCTGCAGGCGCTGCTGGCAGAGATGCGCGCCGATGCCGCCGAAGGGCGCTGGCGCGCCCGTGAAGACGAGAAGGCGTAGCGATCGAAGTGTTGGTTACTTCTTCTTGTTGCCGGCCACGCAGCTGGCATTGTCGAACGCCTGGTCCATGATCGGCTGGTTGGTCTTGTAGACCGTGAAGCGGTAGACCATGACCGCGCCTTTGGACATCAGGTTGCGGAAACCGCTGTTACGGCAGACGCTGTCACCCAGCTGGCTGCGTACCTGTTCGGGGTTGGCCTGCATGCGCGCGGCATGGTCCTGGCGCACGCTCAGGTGGTTGACCAGTGCCTTGCCTTCCACGGTGTAACCCTGGTCGAGGATGTCCTCGTTGATGGCTCGCGGGGTGCCGACACTGCTCTCTTTGGCCACCTTCTGCAGCATGTTGTTCAGGTCGTATTCCTGCTTGGAAGCCGCCTGGGCTGCCAGGGGCAGGGCGAGCAGCAGGCTCAGGGCGGGGACGATACGGCGCAGCATGAATCTCTCCTGGTTCGATGACTGGCGCTTTGACATGCGCGGGTCGACGGCGTTCCCTGAAAATCGCGCAGGCGCGAGGCTGGGGTACGGTAAAAAACAGCGATTATAAGGACCGCGCCGCCACCTGCACAGCAATTGCCCCCTGTTCTGGTAGACTGGCGCCCTTAGTTTTTTCCGAGTCATCCTTGTGTCCATTCCCAACCTGTTCAGAGGCCTGCCGGCATGAGCCATGCGGTAGCGCGCCTGCGCGCCGAACGCCTGGCCCGCAGCAACAAGCCCTTCATCGCCCGTGGTTCGCGTGCCGAGCGCTGCCCCGATTGCCGGGTCATCGCCACTCATTGCCTGTGCGCCTGGAAGCCGCGGGTGCAGGCCGAATCCGGCGTGTGCCTGTTGATGCATGACACCGAGCCGCTGAAGCCCACCAATACCGGCTGGCTGATCGCCGACCTGATCGAGGACACCTCGGCCTTCGGCTGGCTGCGTACTTCGGTCGACGAACGCTTGCTGGCGTTGCTGGGCGATCCGCGTTGGCAGCCCTACATCGTTTTCCCTGGCGAATTCGTTGCCCAGGAGCGGGTGGTCAGCGAGGTAGTGCGCGAGCCGGGCAAGCGCCCGCTGTTCATCCTGCTGGATGCCACCTGGACCGAAGCGCGCAAGATGTTCCGCAAAAGCCCGTACCTTGACCGCTTCCCGGTGTTGAGCCTGCAGGCCGAGCAGATGTCTCGCTATCGCCTGCGCCGCTCCAAGCGCGACGATCACTTCTGCACCGCGGAAGTCGCCGCCATGTGCCTGGACCTGGCCGGCGATACCCAGGCCTCGCAGGCGCTGGACGCCTACCTGGATGTGTTCAGCCTGCATTACCTGAGCGGCAAGCGGCGCCTGCCGCTGGACGAGCAGGACGACACCCACCAGCGTTTGCATACCTTCCTATAGTCCAAGGGGCACAACCCCTGCTTTGGTTCATAATGACCCTTACCCGAGTGCCCGACACAGAACAGGATCCCCAGATCGATGGCCACTTACGAAATCCTGATTGCCGATGACCACCCGCTGTTCCGTGGCGCCTTGCGCCAGGCCGTTACCCTCGGCCTGGGCCCGGATGTACGCCTGGTTGAAGTCGCCAGCATTGCCGAACTGGAAACCCGTCTGAGCGAAAAAGCCGACTGGGACCTGGTATTGCTGGACTTGAACATGCCGGGTGCCTACGGTTTTTCCGGGCTGGTGCTGCTGCGCGGGCAATACCCGCAGATCCCCGTGGTGATGGTATCGGCGCAGGAAGAGGCCGCAGTGGTGGTCAAGTCCCGCGAGTTTGGCGCCAGTGGCTTCATTCCCAAGTCCAGCACCCTGGAAGTGATCCAGGATGCGGTGCGCAAGGTGCTCGACGGCGAGGTCTGGTGGCCGCCGCAGGCGTTCGAAAAGGTCGATGTCTCGGCCGAGGCCAAGGCCGCCAGCGAAGGCCTTGCCAGCCTCACGCCGCAGCAGTTCCGCGTGCTGACCATGGTCTGCGAAGGCTTGCTGAACAAGCAGATCGCCTATGAGCTGAACGTGTCGGAAGCGACCATCAAGGCCCACGTGACCGCGATCTTCCGCAAGCTGGGTGTGCGTACCCGCACCCAGGCGGCGTTGTTGCTGCAACAACTTGAATCGGTTGCCAGCAGCTGAGTGCGCGTGGCTTCACGCTTTTTTGACCCGTGCCGGTCTAGTCTGCTGGCCTTTCCGTTGTGAAGTGACTCACATGACATCGCCATTCAAGGGCCAGACCGGCCTCAAACGTATCCTCAACGCCGCCGGCTATTCGCTGGACGGCCTGCGCGCCGCCTTCAAGGGCGAGGCCGCGTTCCGCCAGCTGGTGCTGCTCAACGTGCTGTTGGTCCCGGTCGCCTTCTGGCTGCCGGTCAGCCGTGCGGAGCGGGCGATCATGATCGCCGTGTGCCTGTTGGGCCTGATCGTCGAACTCTTCAATTCGGCGGTGGAAGCAGCCATCGACCGCATTTCGCTGGAGCGCCACCCGCTGTCGAAAAACGCCAAGGACATGGGCAGCGCCGCGCAACTGGTGGCACTGACCATGGTGGCGCTGGTGTGGGGTGTGATCCTGCTTTAAGCGATTGGTGGCAATACGATCTCGTCACTGCGGGTGAAGCCCGCAGTGAAGTTGCGGCACAGTTCGAGAAATTCGCGCATGGCCGAGGTCTGGTACTTCTGTTTGTGCCAGATGAAGTAGAACTGGCGCATCAGGTCCAGCTCCGGGGTTTCTACCGCTACCAAGCTGCCGCGGCGGAAGGCGTCACGCAGGGCCAGGCGCGAGATGCAGCCGATGCCCAGGCCCGACTCCACCGCGCGCTTGATCGCTTCGGTGTGTTCCAGCTCCAGGCGGATGTTGAGGTTGGTGCGGTGGTGGCGCATGGCCTGGTCGAAGGTCAGGCGCGTGCCCGAGCCCTGTTCGCGCAGGATCCACGCTTCCTGGGACAAGGTCTGTACATCGGCGCGGCCCAGCTTGGCCAGCGGGTGCTGCGGCGCGCAGAACACCACCAGCTCGTCCTCGACCCAGGGCTGCACTTCCAGGTCCGGGTGGTTGCAATCGCCTTCGATCAGACCCAGATCAATTTCGTAATGCGCCACCTGTTGCACGATATGCGCAGTGTTCTGCACATGCAGCTTCACCTGGCTTTCCGGGTGCACCTGCATGAAGCTGCCGATCAGCAGGGTGGCCAGGTAGTTGCCGATGGTCAGCGTGGCGCCGACCGCCAGCGAGCCGAAACCGGACTTGCCGTTGAGCAGGTCTTCGATTTCCTTGGCCTGGTCGAGCAGGGCCACGGCCTGCGGCAACAGTTGCTGGCCCAGGGCGTTGAGGCTCAGGCGCTTGCCGGCGCGGTCGAACAGCTGGCAGCTGGACTGGCGCTCAAGCTCGGTGATCGAGGTGCTGGCGGCCGACTGCGACAGGGCCAGCACACTGGCGGCGCGCGAAACGCTCTGGTGCTGGGCCACGGCAACGAAGACTTGCAGCTGACGAAGTGTAAATCGCATATCGATATAACCGATAACACATATCTTGATAATCCAGTTAACAGATATTGTCGCTGCCCCTAAACTATCGCGCAACTGCGCGTCTTGCGCGCGCCGCGTCTTTCTTCAGGAGCCCCATTAAATGAGCAACATGAACCACGAACGTGTCCTCAGTGTGCACCACTGGAACGACACCCTGTTCAGCTTCAAGTGCACTCGCGACCCGGGCCTGCGCTTCGAGAACGGTCAGTTCGTGATGATCGGCCTGCAACAAGAAAGCGGCCGTCCGCTCATGCGCGCCTATTCCATCGCTTCGCCGAACTGGGAAGAGCACCTGGAGTTCTTCAGCATCAAGGTGCCGGACGGTCCGCTGACCTCGCAGCTGCAGCACCTGAAGGAAGGCGACGAGATCATCATCAGCAAGAAGCCTACCGGTACCCTGGTACTCGACGACCTGAACCCGGGCAAGCACCTGTACCTGCTGAGCACCGGCACTGGCCTGGCACCGTTCATGAGTGTCATCCAGGACCCGGAAACCTACGAGCGCTTCGAGAAAGTGATTCTGGTGCACGGCGTGCGCTACGTGAACGAAGTGGCCTACCGCGAGTTCATCACCGAGCACCTGCCGCAGAACGAATTCTTCGGTGAGTCGGTTCGCGACAAGCTGATCTACTACCCGACCGTGACCCGTGAACCGTTCGAGAATCAGGGCCGCCTGACCGACCTGATGCGCAGCGGCAAGCTGTTCAGCGACATCGGCCTGCCACCGATCAACCCGCAGGACGACCGCGCGATGATCTGCGGCAGCCCGAGCATGCTCGACGAGACCAGCGAAGTACTGGACAGCTTCGGCCTGAAGATCTCCCCGCGCATGCGCGAGCCGGGTGATTACCTGATCGAGCGTGCCTTCGTCGAGAAGTAAGGCGCAGGCTGATGCAAAGAGGGCGACCCTTGGGTCGCCTTTCTTGTGCCTGTGATCCATGTATCGCCTGTACCGGCCCTTTCGCGGGCTTGCCCGCTCCCACAGGGATATCACAAGGCCTGAGGTCAGTGGTACCCCTGTGGGAGCGGGCAAGCCCGCGAAAGGGCCGGCACAGGCAATACACAATCTATTCGACGCGCGTCTCGCCGCTATACACCAATATCTCCCGACACCGCTTGCACAGGTAGCGCCGCCCTTGGCGCACCAGCTTGTGGCGCTGCGCGGTAAACGGGAAGTCGCTTTGCGGGCACGGGCAGCGGTAGATGTAGCGGGTCACCACGCGCCGTTGCACTTCGTAGTTGTGGCAACGGTTGGGCGGCAGTTCATACACCCCGCGCATGATCAGCTGCCACTCCTCGCCATGGGCCTGGATGCGGTCGCCGAACAGCTGGTGGGCCACCAGGTGCGCCACTTCATGGGCCACGGTCTGGCGCAGGAAGTCTTCCTGGTTTTCGCGGTAAAGCTGCAGGTTGAAGCGCAGCAGGTTCTCGTGCAGGTGGGCGACACCGGCTTTTTGCCCGCGCAGCTTGAAGCTGACTTCCGGGCGCGGGAAGGGGCGTTTGAAGAAGGTTTCAGCTTGCTGGTAACAGGTTTCGACGCGTTGTCTGAGCAGCTCGGGCATGGCGGGGTGGTTCTCCTGACCGGGCATTATGCCGCAACCCCGGGCAGCCTGCCGAGCCACCGGTCAGCGCACAGCCAGGGGCCGCCTTGCGGCGGCCCCAGGTTGATGCCCCAGTGTTGGTCGAGTCTGTTCTAGTTGGTGTAGACGGGCCCCACGCCCAGTCCCCAGATGATCACCGTGGCAGCCATGATCGCCACCAGTACCACAAGGCCCACTGCCAGCACCGAGCTGGAGAACAGGAAGCCTTCGTCGGACGGTATGTTCATGAACGTCGGCAAGCCGACGTACAGCAGGTACACCGTGTAGCAGATGGCGGCGGTGCCGATCAGCATGCCCAGCCACAGGTGCGGGTACAGTGCCGCCAGGCCGCCGATGAACAACGGGGTGGCGGTGTAGGTGGCAAAGGCGATGCACTGTGCCATGGACGGGTTGGCATCGTAGGTGCGAGCCATCCAGTGGATGAACGCCCCCATTACCGCTACCCCGGCAAGCATCGCCAGGTACGACATGATGCTCATCCAGATGGCGCTTTCCATGGTCAGCATCACCGCTGGCCGGTCGCCGATCACCCAGCCGACCTGGGTGGTACCGATGAACGCCGAAATGGCGGGGATCGCAGCCAGGATCAGGGTGTGCGTCAGGTACATGTGGCTGATGGTTTCTTCTTCGCCACGAATTTCCCGCCATTCCTGGTCGGGATGGGTAAACAGCCCCACAACGTGATGAATCATGCCGATCACTCCTCTCAATGTTGCCAAACGCCCCCCAGATGGAGCGCAAGCGGCCCGAGGCCCGAACACCGAAGCAAGCGGTAATGTGGCCTTATGTCGCAGTATAGGAAGCCGTTACCCGCATAAACCGAGCTTTTTAGAGCAAATTGCGCTGTAAGGCGCGCTGTTGATTACAATGAAGTCTTTATCGGAATGCCTACAGCGCCGCCGCGTTTGTGCGTAAAATAGCCGGCTTTTGTCACACCTCGCGGATCCAAGCGCTATGGGCACCCTCTCGGTCAACCAGAACAAACTGCAAAAACGCCTGCGTCGTCTCGCCGGCGAAGCCATCACCGACTACAACATGATCGAGGATGGCGACAAGGTCATGGTCTGCCTGTCCGGCGGCAAGGACAGCTACACCATGCTCGACGTTCTGTTGCACCTGCAGAAGGTGGCACCGATCAAGTTCGAGATCGTCGCGGTGAACATGGACCAGAAGCAGCCGGGGTTCCCCGAGCATGTGCTGCCGGCCTACCTCAAGGAGCTGGGCGTCGAGTACCACATCGTCGAGAAGGACACCTACTCGGTGGTCAAGGAGCTGGTCCCCGAGGGCAAGACCACCTGCTCGCTGTGCTCGCGCCTGCGCCGTGGCACCCTGTACACCTTCGCCGACGAAATCGGCGCGACCAAGATGGCGCTGGGGCACCACCGCGACGATATCGTCGAAACCTTCTTCCTCAACATGTTCTTCAACGGCGCGCTCAAGGGCATGCCGCCGAAGCTGCGCGCCGACGATGGCCGCAACGTGGTGATCCGCCCGCTGGCCTACTGCAGCGAGAAGGATATCCAGGCCTACTCGGACATGAAGGAATTCCCGATCATCCCGTGCAACCTGTGCGGTTCGCAGGAAAACCTGCAGCGCCAGGTGGTCAAGGACATGCTGGTGGAGTGGGAGCGCAAGCACCCGGGGCGTACCGAGAGCATCTTCCGCGCCCTGCAGAACGTGGCGCCGTCGCAGCTGGCTGACCGCAACCTGTTCGACTTCACCAGCCTGAAGATCGACGAAAACGCTACCCCGCGTTTCCTTGACGTGCTGAACATCTGAGCCCATGCGCGATTACCAGTGGTTGCACGAGTACTGCCTGAACCGCTTCGGCTCGGCCCAGGCCCTGGAGGCCTTCCTGCCGCAGCCGCGCACACCGGTGCAACTGCGTGATATCAGCGACGACCGCTACCTGTCGACCTTGGCCCTGCGCGTGTTCCGCGCCGGGCTCAAGCACAGCCTGGTGGATGCCAAGTGGCCGGCGTTCGAGCAGGTGTTCTTCGGCTTCGACCCGGAGAAGGTGGTATTGATGGGCGCCGAGCACCTCGAGCGGCTGATGCACGACGAGCGCATCATCCGCCACCTGGGCAAGCTCAAGAGCGTGCCGCGCAATGCGCAGATGGTTCTTGACGTGGCCAAGGAGAAGGGCAGTTTCGGCGCCTTCATCGCCGACTGGCCGGTGACCGACATCGTCGGTTTGTGGAAGTACCTGGCCAAGCACGGCAACCAGCTGGGCGGGTTGTCGGCACCGCGCTTCTTGCGCATGGTCGGCAAGGACACGTTCATCCCTACCGATGACATGGCTGCGGCGTTGATTGCGCAGAAGGTGATCGACAAGCCGCCGACCAGCCAGCGGGACCTGGCCTTGGTGCAGCAGGCGTTCAACCAGTGGCATGCCGAGAGTGGGCGGCCGCTGTGCCAGTTGTCGGTGATGCTGGCGCATACCGTCAACCATTGAGATTTGTGTTGGCCCCTTCGCGGGCATGCCCGCTCCCACAGGTACAGCGCCGACCTCAAGTGTGGCGCGAACCCTGTGGGAGCGGGCAAGCCCGCGAAGAATCTAACGCCCTTCGCCGGCCATGCGCCGCTCGTGCTGGAACTTCCAGCGCACATACAGCAGCCCGGCAATGAACAGCCCCAGGCTCACCAGCACTTCAACCCAGCCAAATACCGCCCGCGCCGGGTCGAACGCCGCCAGCACGCCCTTGATGAAATAGATATTCACCACGAAGCAGGTCCAGGCATGTGCTCGGGCGCTGCCCGTCAGCACGCCCGGCAGCAACAGCAGCAACGGCACCAGTTCGATCGCCAGGATCACCTCGACCCGCGCCCCGTGCAGGTTGGCGAACCACAGGTTGTTCACCAGCAGCAGGGCGATCAGGCCGAAGAAGAACGCCAGGCTCAACGCTCGCGTCAGGCGCAGGCGCGGTGCCAGCCATTCCAGCGCCGGCAATACCTTGGGCTTCTTAGCCACGTGCGGCCTCCAGGGCCTTGGCGGTGGTCGCCAGGCGTTGGCCAAGGGCGCGGCACAGGGCTATCTCGTGCTGGTCGAGCTCGCGCTTGCCATCGGCGCCAGCATGATGGCTGGCGCCATACGGGGTGCCGCCGCCGCGGGTCTCGAGCAGTGCCGATTCGCTGTACGGCAGGCCCATTACCAGCATGCCGTGGTGCATCAGTGGCAGCATCATCGACAGCAGGGTGGTTTCCTGCCCGCCATGCAAGCTGGCGGTTGAGGTGAACACGCCCGCCGGCTTGCCGACCAGTTCACCGCCCAGCCACAGGCTGCTGGTGCCATCCAGGAAGTACTTGAGCGGCGCTGCCATGTTGCCGAAGCGGGTCGGGCTGCCCAGTACCAGGCCGGCGCAGTGGCGCAGGTCGTCCAGGGTGGCGTACAGCGCGCCACTGGCCGGGATGTCCGGGGCCACTGCTTCGCACTCTGTGGAAATCGCCGGCACCGTGCGCAGGCGGGCTTCCATGCCGGCCAGCTCGATGCCGCGGGCGATGTGCCGGGCCATCTCGCTGGTCGAACCGTGGCGGCTGTAATACAGCACCAGGATGTAGGGCTGGCTCACGGCAGGATCTCCAGTACTTTCTCGGGCGGTCGGCCGACCACGGCCTTGTCACCGACGACCAGGATCGGCCGCTCGATCAGCTTGGGGTGCCGGGCCATGGCCTCGATCAGTTGTGCGTCGGTCAGTGCCGGGTCGGCCAGGTTCAGCTCCTTGTACTCGTCCTCGCCGGTACGCAGCAGCTGGCGCGCGGCGATGCCCAGCTTGCCGAGCAGGGCCTTCAGGGTGGCAGCGTCGGGCGGGGTCTCGAGGTAGCGCACGATGGTCGGCGCCAGGCCGCGAGCTTCGAGCAGTTCCAGGGCGCCGCGGGATTTCGAGCAGCGCGGGTTATGATAGAGCGTGAGGTCGGTCATGTCGGGTCGCATCCAGCAGGGTGTGGCGGCTATTCTAACCGCAGCGACTGACCAATTTGCTTTAAAACTCGAGAAGGATTGACCCATGGCAAGGCGTCTGGCAGCAGTACTGGCCATCACCGCGAGCCTGTTGCTCGGTGGTTGCGGTGCCGATTATGGCGTGGACCAACACGGTAATACGGTTAAGGCCGAACAGATCGACGGGCACTGGCTGGTGCTCAACTACTGGGCCGAATGGTGCGGGCCGTGCCGTACCGAAATCCCTGAACTGAACGCGGCAGCCAAGCAGTGGGCGGCCGACGGTATCAAGGTGGTGGGGGTGAACTTCGATGGCTTGCAGGGGCAGGAGCTGAAGCAGGCTGCCGAAACCCTGGGCATCGCTTTCACCGTATTGGCGCAGGACCCGGCCGAGCGCTATGACCTGCCACGAAGCGAGGCATTGCCGGTGACCTACATCATCGATGACAAGGGCAAGGTGCGGGAACAGTTAATGGGTGAGCAGACCCTGGAAGGGCTGCAGGCCAAGATCAAGGCACTGAAGGGCGCCTGATGCATTTTGGGGCTGCTTTGCAGCCCATCGCGACACAAGGCCGCTCCTACAGGAGATCGCATTCCCCTGTAGGAGCGGCCTTGTGTCGCGATGGGCCGCAAAGCGGCCCCGGCAATATTCAGCCTTCCTCAGGCCAGAAGCGCAGCGGCTTGCCTTCGGCCGGCCAGAAACGCATCTGCTCGATAGGCGACACATCCCAGCGCTGCACTGTTTCCAGCGCCTGCAGGAAGCGCTTTTCCTGCTCCATCAACGCCGGTGCGCAGAGCTTGCGGGTCTTGCCGACCTTGCCGAAGCTCAGGTGCTCGCCGTCCAGTGTGTACGGCGCGAACCAGTGGTTGCAGCCGCCATTGCCATAGGCACGGCCATCGCTGGCCAAGGTCAGGGTCAGGTGGCTGTAGTCGATCAGCGGCCGTTCGCCAATCCACTCCAGCACGTAGCTGCGCTCCTGCTGCAGCTTGGAAGGTTCCGCGGCGCAGCCGAGCAGGCCGGTGGCAATCAGCACGCCGGTCAGCAGATTCTTCACTCGGCGCTCTCCTGGCAACGCGGGCACAGGTGTTTTTCGCCACGGCTGGCCCAGCCCAGCTCGGCAATGCGCGCGCTGGCGGCAGGCTGACGGGCTTTCTTGCCCAGCTTGGCGTCCACCGCGAACTCGAAGTCCAGCACGGCGTCGCAGCTGTCGCACGCAACCTGCCAGGTGAGGATTTCGAGCTCGTTGAACACCGGGCCGCTGGCCACGGCAACCCACTGGCCGCGTGGGTTGATCAGGTGGCGCACGCTCTCCACTGTCAGTCGCATGGACAAGTCCTTGCTGCCCTTGAGGGTGACCAGCAGGGTGTCGCCTTTGTGCATCGAACCGCCGTTGCCGGTGACCTGATAGCGGCCCGGCACCAGGGCGCGGCACTCGATCAGGGTGTGTTGCGGGTTGAAAAGGGTGTAGCGGAAATCGTGCTCGACCATGGGTCCTCCAGAAATGCCGCGTATCCTAGCACTAACCCATCACCAGATTCTGTGGATTGCCTGCCGCCCAGCGGTTGATGTTGTCCAGCGTGGTCGCGGCGATGGCATCCAGTGCCTCGCGGGTAAGGAACGCCTGGTGGGCAGTGATGATCACGTTGGGGAAGGTCAGCAGGCGGGCCAGTACGTCGTCCTGCAGCGGCAGGTCGGAGCGGTCTTCGAAGAACAGCTGGGCTTCTTCTTCGTAGACGTCCAGGCCCAGGTAGCCGAGCTGGCCGCTCTTCAGCGCGTCGATCAGCGCCGGGGTGTCGACCAGCGCGCCGCGGCCGGTGTTGATCAGCATGGCGCCGGGCTGCAGCTGGGCCAGGCTTTGTGCATTGATAAGGTGCCGGGTGTGCTCGGTCAGCGGGCAGTGCAGGCTGATGACGCGGGCTTCGCGCAGCAGTTCGGGCAATGGCAGGTAGCGCGCGCCCAAGGCCAACAGGTCTGGGTTGGGGTAAGGGTCATAGGCCAGCAACTGGCAGCCGAAACCGGCCATGATGCGGGCAAAGGCGGTGCCTATCTGGCCGGTACCGACCACGCCGACGGTCTTGCCGTGCAGGTCGAAGCCGGTCAGCCCGTGCAGGGTGAAGTCACCCTCGCGGGTGCGGTTGTAGGCCCGGTGCAGGCGCCGGTTCAGGGCCAGGATCAGCGCCACGGCGTGTTCGGCCACGGCGTGCGGCGAGTAGGCCGGCACCCGCACTACGGTCAGGCCCAGGCGCTGGGCGGCGGCCAGGTCGACATGGTTGTAGCCGGCCGAACGCAGGGCGACCAGGCGCGTGCCGCCTGCGGCCAGGCGTTGCAGCACCTGGGCGTCGAGCTCGTCATTGATGAAGGCGCAGACCACCTCGTAGCCATCGGCCAGGGCAGCGGTGTCGAGGGTCAGGCGGGCAGGCTGGAAGTGCAGGTCCAGGGTGGTGCCGCTGGCGGCACGGGTGAAGCTTTCCTGGTCGTAGTGCTGGCTGCTGAACAACAGGGCGCGCATGGTGGGGCTTCCTTTGCAGTGGTCTGGAGATTGTAGTCAGCGACGTTTGCCCGCTATTGACCCATGCCGGCCAGGCACATTCTTTGTAGGAGCAGCCTTGTGCTGCGAAGAGGCCAGCACAGGCGATACATTAATGGCCGCCTGCACCGGCCTCTTCGCAGCACAAGGCTGCTCCTACAAAGAATGTGCTCGGGCTTCAGGCGCTCAATCTGGCCTGCGCCGCCAAGCGGTTGATTGCCGCATCCAGTTCGTCCAGTGCCTGCTGTGCCAGCGGGTTTTCCTGCTTGAGCAAGGTCTCGCTGCGCTGGCACGCGGCCCGCAACTGCGGCACGCCGCAATAACGCGAGGCGCCGTTCAGGCGGTGCACCTGTTCGATCAGGCCGTTGCGGTCGTCGGCCTCGCGGGCAGCGCGTATGGCTTCGCGGTCGGCTTCCAGCGAGGTCAGCAGCATGCTCAGCATATCGGCCGCCAGGTCCGCCTTACCGGCGGCCAGGCGCAGGCCTTCCTCGGGGTCCAGCACCTTCAGGTCATCACCGTTGGCCAGTTGCTCGGCCAGGCGTTCCTGCTGTGGCGCGCCCAGGCTAAGGCCGGTCCATTTCATCACCACCTGGGCCAGCTGCCGTTCGCTGATCGGCTTGGTCAGGTAGTCGTCCATGCCACCGTGCAGCAACGCGCGTTTCTCGTTGGCCATGGCGTGGGCGGTGAGGGCGACGATCGGCAGCGGGTTGCCGCTTTGGGTGTTTTCCCACAAGCGAATCTGCTCGGTGCAGGCGCGGCCGTCCATGCCGGGCATCTGCACGTCCATCAGCACCAGGTCGAACGGCTCGTCCTGCACCGCCTGCACCGCCGCATAGCCGTTGTCGACGGCCAGCACCTCGGCGCCCAGGTCTTCGAGCAGGGTCTGCACCAGCAGCAGGTTAGCGGGGTTGTCGTCGACGCAGAGGATCTTCGGCTGGCGCTGGCCGTTGACGCTGTTCACCTCGCCCTGCGGGCGGCGCGGTTGCACCAGTTCCAGCAACAGGCGGCGCAGTTTGCGTGTGCAGGTCGGCTTGGACAGCAACTGGCCATGGCCGTTGGGCAGGTACGGATGGTACAGCGCCTGCTCGGTGGTCGGGCACAGCACCACGCACTGGCAATGGTAGCGCTCGAGCTGCTGGTGGTAATGGCCCAGCTGCTCGGGCGACAGGTTGCCAAGGTTGGCCCCGAGCACGGCGAAATCGAACGGCAGGCCAGCCTGGCTGGCGGCCTGCACGCCCTGCAGCAGCTGGTCGTAGGAGGCGAACAGGCTGACGCTGAGGCCGCAGTCTTCCAACTGGTGTTCCAACGCCTGGCGCGCCAGTTCGTGGCCGTCGACGATGGCCGCGCGGCGGCCCAGCAGCGGTTGCAGCGGCAACTCCTCGACACCATCGTGGGCCTTGGGCAGGTTGAGGCTGATCCAGAACTGCGAACCCTCGCCCGGGGTGCTGTCGACGCCGATCTCGCCGCCCATCTGCTCGATCAGGCGCTTGGAAATCACCAGCCCCAGGCCGGTGCCGCCGGGCTGGCGGGCCAGCGAGTTGTCGGCCTGGCTGAAGGCCTGGAACAGCGTACGTACATCCTGCGGCGACAGCCCGATGCCGGTGTCCTGTACGCTGATGCGCAGCTGCGCACTGTCTTCGTGTTCGTCTTCGAGCATGGCGCGCACGACGATGGTGCCTTCGCGGGTGAACTTGATGGCGTTGCTGACCAGGTTGGTAAGGATCTGCTTGAGCCGCAACGGGTCGCCGATCAGCGACGACGGGGTATCGCGGTAGATCAGGCTGAGCAGCTCCAGCTGCTTGGCGTGGGCGGCCGGGGCGAGGATGGTCAGGGTGTCCTGAATCAGGTCGCGCAGGTTGAAGGGGATGCTGTCGAGCACCAGCTTGCCGGCCTCGATCTTGGAGAAGTCGAGGATCTCGTTGATGATCCCCAGCAGGTTGTCGGCGGACTTCTCGATGGTGCTCAGGTAGTCCAGCTGGCGCGGTGTCAGCTCGCTTTTCTGCAGCAGGTGAGTGAAACCGAGGATACCGTTGAGCGGGGTGCGGATTTCGTGGCTCATGTTGGCCAGGAATTCCGACTTGATGCGGCTGGCTTCCAGGGCTTCCTTGCGCGCCATGTCCAGCTCGATGTTCTGGATCTCGATGGTTTCCAAGTTCTGGCGCACGTCCTCGGTGGCCTGGTCGATGCTGTGCTGCAGCTCTTCGTGGGCGTTGTGCAGGGTTTCGGCCATGCGGTTGATGCCGCGCGCCAGCTCGTCCAACTCATGGCTGCCCATGGCCGGCAGGCGTTCCTCGAGGTGGCCGTCCTTGAGCTGGTTGACCGCGTGCTTGATGCGCTTGATCGGGTCGTTGATGGTGCGGCTCATGCGCAGTGCCAGCAGGCCGCTGAGCACCAGGCAGGCGAGGATCAGCAGCAGGCTGGTGAACAGGTTGCGGTAGCCGCGCAGCAGGGTGCCGTCGTGGGACAGCTCGATCTCGACCCAGCCCAGCAGGCGTTCGGATTCGGCCGGCACGGCATCGGTGGCCAGGTCGCGATGGTGGCCGAACACCGGCATCAGGTAGCGTGTGGCGTCATTGCCGCTGCGCTGCAGCAGCTGGGTGCCGGTGCCGCCGCTGGGTGGCTGGTTGAGCATGCTCGGGCCGGCGTGGGCCAGGCGCGTGCGGTCCGGGGCCAGGAAGGCGACCGCACGCACATCGGCCTGCTCCAGGGTTTGTGCGGCAATGCGCTCAAGTTGCGCCGGTGCCAGCTTGGCCATGGCGGGTGCGGCCAGTGGCGCCAGTTGCTCGGCGATCATCTTGCCGCGTTGCAGCAGCTGGGTGCGCAGGTCGTTCTGTTGCAGCCAGGTGAAGTAACTACCCAGCACCAGGGCCATCAGGCCTGCCGGCAGCAGGGCCAGCAGCAGGACCCGGCTGCGAATTCCCAAGCGATCGAGCACACTCGCCTCCTGTCATGTGCCTGGACGCCGTCAAGCGATGACGGCCAAGCCGGGAAGTTACTCCGCCTGCCGCGCTATTGCACCTCTTTAGTACGTGTTTTGCGCCCTTGCAGGGGCATTGGTCGCAGGGCGGTTGCCTGGCAGGCGCTGGATACTCAATAATTGCGCAATTGAGAATGCATGGCAGTTGCCAATGAATCCTGTAGCTATTCACAACTCCAATATCCTCGCCATCGAGGATGACCCGGTCCTCGGTGCCTACCTGCACGAAGAGCTGCAGCGCGGCGGCTTCCAGGTGACCTGGTGCCGCAATGGCCTGGAGGGCCTGGAAACGGCGGGGCGCCAGGCTTTCGACGTGGTGCTCATGGACATCCTGCTGCCCGGGCTCAACGGCCTGGATGCCCTTGCGCAGTTGCGCAAGCGCAGCGCCACGCCGGTGATCCTGATGTCGGCGCTGGGCGCCGAGGCCGACCGCATCAGCGGTTTCCAGCGCGGTGCCGACGACTACCTGCCCAAGCCGTTCAGCATGGCCGAGCTGCAGGTACGCATCGAGGCCATCCTGCGCCGCGTCGCCCTCGAGCGGCGCCATCAAGCCCCGCAGGCGCGTGCCGGCAGCGGCGAACTGCAATACGACGAGGCGCTGTGCGACGTGCGCCTGGAGGGTCGCCTGGCCGGCCTGACTCCCAGCGAATACCGCCTGCTCGACATCCTCAACCGCAACCTCGACGAAGTGCTGAGCAAGCCGTTCCTCTACCAGCAAGTGCTGCAGCGGGGCTATTCGCGGCATGACCGCAGCCTGGACATGCACGTCAGCCAGATCCGTCGCAAGCTCAAGGGCATCGGCTATCACGAACGGCAGATCCGCACCGTGTGGGGCAAGGGCTACGTACTCAGCGCCAGCGAGGCGGAGTGACCCATGCTCGACCGCCACTCGCTGTTCTGGAAGCTGGCGATCCTGCTGGTGGGCTTCTGCCTGCTGATGATCGGCCTCAGCTACACCTGGGGCCGGCACATGGAAACCCAGAACGCCTTCCTCTCGGAACCGGCGAGGCAGGCCTTGCGTGGCTACGCTGCCGAGGCCGAGCAGGCCTGGCGCAGTGGTGGGCGGGCAGGGCTGGACCGTTGGGTGGCGGCGATGCACCAGCGCGAACGCGGCTGGGTTGGCGTGCTCGACCTCAACCTGCGGCCGCTGGACAGCGCCAGCCTCGACCCGCAGATCATGCAGCGGCTGACCCGCCTGCGCGGTGTCGACTGGCCGATGAGCCGGCGCAGCGTCGAGCAGCCGTGGCTGCGCATACCGTTCCCGGGTGCTCCGGAGCAGGGCCTGCTGGTGATCGAACTGCCGCAGCGCTTCAACCCCGGGCAGTATCGGATGCTGTGGCGCATCGTCACCAACGGCATCATCCCCGGGCTGTTCACCCTGCTGTTGTGCGTGGGCCTTTACCGCATGCTGATCGTGCCGTTGAACCAGTTGCGCGAGCAGGCCAATGCCTGGCGCGCCGACCAGTTGTCGGCTCGCCTCGACCCACGCACCATCGCCCGGCATGACGAGTTGGGCGAACTGGCCCGGGCCTTCGACCAGATGGCCGAGCGGCTGCAGGGTACGGTAGCCATGCAGCAGCAGTTGCTGCGTGACCTGTCCCACGAAATGCGTACGCCACTCAGCCGGCTGCGGGTGGCCTGCGATGGCGAAACCGACCTGCAGCGCCTGCGTGAACGCCTGACGCGGGAGGTGGACTGCATGCAGCAGCTGGTCGAGGACACCCTGCAACTGGCCTGGCAGGACGCCGAACGTGCGCCGATGAACCTGGAGCCGATCGAGGTGCAGGCGCTGTGGGAGCTGCTGGCCGAGAATGCCAGCTATGAAAGCGGCTGGTCGCTGGCGCGGCTGCGCTGTGAAGTGCCGGCCGACTGCTGGGTGCAGGGCAACCTGAACCACCTGGCCCAGGCGCTGGAGAACCTGTTGCGCAATGCCATTCGTCATTCGCCGGCCGATGGTGTGGTGCGCCTCGGCGGGCAGCGTGAAGGCGGGTATTGGTGGTTGTGGCTGGAAGACGAAGGCGGTGGCGTGGCTGAAGAAGACCTGGAGCGGATCTTTGCACCGTTCTCGCGGCTGGACGGTTCGCGGCCCGGGGATGGCGGTTTCGGCCTGGGGCTGAGCATTGCCCGCAGTGCCATCCAGCGCCAGGGTGGCACCTTGTGGGCGCAGAATGGCAAACGCGGGCTGCGGTTGTGGATGAGATTGCCGTTACATGTGCCGGCCTCACCACAGCGCTTGAATTTAACGCGGTCCCTGTAGGAGCGGCCTTGTGTCGCGATGGGGCGCGCAGCGGTCCCTAGGTTTCAGCTTCGCCGCATATATTGCCGGGGCCGCTGCGCGCCCCATCGCGACACAAGGCCGCTCCTACAAAGGCCGTGCACGCAATACACGCCGATATATAGCTTGTAGCTATATTCACCACAGATTGCGTGATATGGCCGGGAAGGGTTTGCCGGTATGATAGGCACCCCTGCCGTCCGGATTGTGAAATACGCCATGACCTTGCAGTACCCAACCATCGCCGATTGCGTCGGCAATACGCCCCTGGTTCGCCTGCAGCGTATCGCTGGCGAAACCAGCAACACCCTCCTGCTCAAGCTCGAAGGTAACAATCCCGCCGGCTCGGTGAAGGACCGCCCGGCACTGTCGATGATCACCCGCGCCGAACTGCGCGGCCAGATCAAACCCGGCGACACCCTGATCGAAGCCACCTCCGGCAACACCGGCATCGCCCTGGCGATGGCTGCGGCGATCAAGGGCTACAAGATGATCCTGATCATGCCCGACAACTCCACCGCCGAGCGCAAGGCCGCCATGACCGCCTACGGCGCCGAGCTGATCCTGGTGACCAAGGAGGAGGGCATGGAAGGCGCCCGTGACCTGGCCGAGAAGCTGCAGGCCGAAGGCCGCGGCCTGGTGCTGGACCAGTTCGCCAACGGCGACAACCCCATCGCCCACTACAACAGCACCGGCCCCGAGATCTGGCAGCAGACCCAGGGCACCATCACTCATTTCATCAGCTCCATGGGTACAACCGGTACCATCATGGGCTGCTCGCAGTACCTCAAGGAACAGAACCCGGCGGTACAGATCGTCGGCCTGCAACCAATGGAAGGTTCGGCCATTCCGGGCATCCGCCGCTGGCCCGAGGAATACCTGCCGAAAATCTTTGACGCCAGCCGCGTCGACCGCGTGGTCGACATGTCGCAGCAGGAAGCCGAGGAAACCACCCGCCGCCTTGCCCGTGAAGAGGGCATTTTCTGCGGCGTGTCTTCCGGTGGTGCAGTCGCGGCCATGCTGCGCCTGTCCCGCGAGGTGGAAAATGCCACGATGGTCGCGATCATCTGCGACCGTGGCGACCGTTACCTGTCTACCGGCCTGTTCGACCCGAGCTAAATGTCCAAGAAGAAAAGCAACAGCGGCCTGCGCTTCCAGCCGGTCGGCGGCAACCGCAGCCCCCAGGTCCCGGTGGGCAAGAAGCAGCGCCTGGAAATCGAGCGCCTGGCCGGTGACGGCCGGGGCATTGCCTTCCACGAAGGGCGCACCTGGTTCGTCAGTGGCGCCCTGGCCGGCGAGGCCGTGGAGGCGCGGGTGCTCAATGCCCGTGGCAAAGTGGTCGAGGCCCGCCTTGAGCGCCTGCTGCAGGCCAGCCCCGAGCGCCGTCAGGCACCATGCCGGTATTACGAGCGCTGCGGTGGCTGCAACCTGCAGCACCTGCCGCACGAAGCGCAGCTGGCGCTCAAGCAGCGCACCCTGGCCGAGCAGCTGCAGCGGGTGGCCGGCGTGCAGCCCGAGGAATGGGCCGCACCGCTGAGCGGGCCGGAGTTCGGTTACCGGCGCCGCGCCCGCGTGGCAGTGCGCTGGGACGCCAAGGCGCGCCAGCTGGAGGTCGGCTTCCGCGCCGAAGCCAGCCAGGACATCATCGCCATCGACGATTGCGCGGTGCTGGTACAGCCCTTGCAATCGATTCTGCGCCACTTGCCGACCGTGCTGCGCTCGCTAAGCAAGCCGCAGGCGCTGGGCCATGTGGAACTGTTCAGCGGCACTGCCGAGGCGCTGCTGGTGCGCCATGTCGCGCCGTTGCCGGCTGAAGACCTGGCCAGGCTGCAGGCGTTCTGCGAGCAGGCCAATGCCCAGTTGTGGCTGCAGGGCGAAGGTGAGCCGGCGCCAGTGAACCCGGCCGCGCAACTGGGCTTTACCCTGGCGCCCTGGCAGCTGGAACTGGCCTGGCGCCCAGGTGACTTCGTGCAGGTGAATGCCCAGGTCAACACGGCGATGATCGAGCAGGCCCTGGCCTGGCTGGCACCCCAGGCCGACGAGCGCGTGCTGGACCTGTTCTGCGGCCTGGGCAACTTCGCCCTGCCGCTGGCCCGCCAGGCGCGCGAGGTGGTAGCTGTGGAAGGTGTGCAGGCCATGGTCGATCGGGCCGCGGCCAATGCCCGGAACAACAATGTGCATAACGCACGGTTTTTTCAGGCCGATTTATCGCAGCCTTTGGCGGGCGCCGGATGGGCCGCCGAGGGCTTTTCTGCGGTACTCTTGGATCCACCGCGCGACGGTGCTTTCGAGGTGGTGCAAGGCATCGCCCGCCTCAAGGCCAGAAGGCTGGTCTATGTATCGTGCAACCCGGCCACGCTGGCGCGAGACGCCCAGGTGCTGGTCGGCCAGGGGTACCGGTTAAAAAGGGCCGGGATTCTCGACATGTTTCCTCAGACGGCGCATGTCGAGGCCATGGCGTTATTCGAAGCGGGCTAGCTGACTGGCCCCTTGGTGCGGCTTTCACGGAACGGTGGCCGCACGGTGATTGCCAGCGCACCCGCGTGGTGCGCTGTATGGAAAGGTAAAACAAAGATGGTACAGGTGAGAGTGCACCAGCCGGTCAACACCGACGGCAGTATCAATCTCGAAGCATGGTTGGACCATGTGGTAAGCGTCGATTCGGCACTGGATCGCGCAGCGCTGAAAGAGGCCTGCGAGTTTGCCCATGAAGTCGAGAAAAAGGGCAACCCGGCCAAGCATTCCTGGGCGGACGGTACGTCCAGCTTCCAGGCGGGCCTGGAGATCGCCGAAATCCTCGCCGACCTCAAGCTCGACCAGGATTCCCTGGTGGCGGCGGTCATCTACCGCTCGGTGCGCGAGGGCAAGGTGACTCTGGCCGAGGTCAGCCAGCGCTTTGGCCCGGTGGTGTCCAAGCTGATCGACGGTGTGCTGCGCATGGCCGCCATCAGCGCCAGCCTCAGCCCGCGCCAATCGCTGGTACTGGGTTCGCAGGCGCAGGTCGAGAACCTGCGCAAGATGCTCGTGGCCATGGTCGACGACGTGCGCGTGGCGCTGATCAAGCTGGCCGAGCGTACCTGCGCGATCCGTGCGGTCAAGGCCGCCGACGACGAGAAGCGCCTGCGTGTCGCGCGCGAGGTGTTCGACATCTATGCGCCGCTGGCGCACCGCCTGGGTATCGGCCACATCAAGTGGGAGTTGGAAGACCTGTCCTTCCGCTACCTCGAACCCGACCAGTACAAACAGATTGCCAAGCTGCTGCACGAGCGCCGGCTGGACCGCGAGCGCTTCATCAGCGAGGTGATGAACCAGCTGCAGAACGAGCTGCTGGCCACTGGCGTCAAGGCCGACATCAGCGGCCGGGCGAAACATATCTATTCGATCTGGCGCAAGATGCAGCGCAAAGGCCTGGAATTCAGCCAGATCTACGACGTGCGCGCGGTCCGCGTGCTGGTGCCGGAAATCCGCGACTGCTACACCGCGCTGGGCATCGTGCACACCCTGTGGCGGCACATCCCCAAGGAGTTCGACGACTACATCGCCAACCCCAAGGAGAACGGCTATCGCTCGCTGCACACCGCGGTGATCGGCCCCGAGGGCAAGGTGCTGGAAGTGCAGATCCGTACCCACGGCATGCACGAGGAAGCCGAGCTTGGGGTTTGCGCCCACTGGCGTTACAAGGGCACCGACGTCAAGTCCAGCTCCAACCATTACGAAGAGAAGATCTCCTGGCTGCGCCAGGTGCTGGAGTGGCACGAAGAGCTGGGCGACATCGGTGGCCTGGCCGAGCAGCTGCGGGTCGACATCGAGCCGGACCGGGTCTACGTGTTCACCCCGGACGGCCACGCCATCGACTTGCCAAAGGGTGCCACGCCGCTGGACTTCGCCTACCGCGTGCACACCGAAATCGGCCACAACTGCCGCGGCGCCAAGATCAACGGGCGCATCGTGCCGCTCAACTACAGCCTGCAGACCGGCGAGCAGGTCGAGATCATCACCAGCAAGCATGGCAACCCCAGCCGTGACTGGTTGAACTCCAACCTGGGCTACGTCACCACCTCGCGGGCGCGGGCCAAGATCGTGCACTGGTTCAAGCTGCAGGCGCGCGACCAGAACGTCGCTGCCGGCAAGACCTTGCTCGAACGCGAGCTCAGCCGCCTGGGCCTGCCGCAGGTGGATTTCGAGCGCCTGGCCGAGAAGACCAACGTCAAGACCGCCGAGGACATGTTCGCCTCGCTCGGTGCTGGCGACCTGCGCCTGGCGCACCTGGTCAACGCCGCCCAGCAGTTGCTGGAGCCCGAGCGCATCGAGCAGATCGAACTGGTACCGCGCAAGCCTACCGGGCCGCGTACCGGCAAGCGTGGCGACATCCAGATCCAGGGCGTCGGCAACCTGCTGACGCAGATGGCTGGCTGCTGCCAGCCGCTGCCAGGTGACGCCATCGTCGGCTACATCACCCAGGGCCGCGGCGTGAGCATCCACCGCCAGGACTGCGCCTCGGTGCTGCAGCTGGCAGGCAAGGAACCGGAGCGCATGATCCAGGTCAGCTGGGGGCCGATCCCGGTGCAGACCTACCCGGTCGACATCGTCATCCGTGCCTACGACCGCCCGGGTTTGCTGCGCGATGTGTCGCAAGTGCTGCTGAACGAAAAGATCAACGTGCTGGCGGTGAACACCCGCTCGAACAAGGAAGACAACACCGCGCTGATGTCGCTGACCATCGAGATTCCAGGCCTGGATGCGCTGGGGCGCCTGCTGGGGCGGATCTCGCAGTTGCCGAACATCATCGAGACGCGGCGTAATCGTACCCCTTGAGACCGCGGTGCCTGCTTCGCGGGCTTGCCCGCTCCCACAGGCAAGATGCAGATTTCGAAACCTGCATGCATCCTGTGGGAGCGGGCAAGCCCGCGAAGAAGCCACCACCGAAGGACCTGCCTGAATGACCTACACCCTCGAAGACCTGCTGCACCTCATGGCCCGCCTGCGCGACCCGCAGTACGGCTGCCCGTGGGACCTGAAGCAGAACTACGCGAGCATCGTCCCGCACACCATCGAAGAGGCCTACGAGGTTGCCGACACCATCGAGCGTGGCGACTTCGAGCACCTGCAAGGTGAGCTGGGCGACCTGCTGTTCCAGGTGGTCTACTACAGCCAGCTGGCCCGCGAGGAAGGGCGTTTCGAGTTCGACGGCGTGGTCGACAGCATCACCCGCAAGCTCATTCGCCGTCACCCGCATGTATTCCCCACCGGCGAGCTGTACGCGCCGGTGGACACCCCCAGCCTGAGCGAGGCCCAGGTCAAGTCACGCTGGGAAGAAATCAAGGCTGAAGAGCGGGCGGAAAAGAGCCAGCCCGAACAGCTGTCGCTGCTCGACGACGTACCAGCGGCATTGCCGGCGTTGTCGCGGGCAGCCAAACTGCAAAAGCGCGCGGCCACGGTCGGTTTCGACTGGCCTGCGGCATTGCCGGTGCTGGACAAGGTCCGCGAAGAGCTGGACGAAGTGCTGCAGGCCATGGCCGACGGTGATGCCGATGCGCTCGAGGATGAAATCGGCGACCTGCTGTTTGCTGCCGTCAACCTGGCCCGCCACCTCAAGCATGACCCGGAACACGCCCTGCGCCGTGCCAATCGCAAGTTCGAGCGGCGTTTCCGCTTCATCGAACAGGCATTGCGCGACAGTGGCCGACCCATCGAAGATTGTAACCTTGACGAACTGGATGCCCTTTGGGGTGAAGCCAAACGTCAGGAAAAGAACCTGCCCAGCTGCGGCTGAGCTGTTGCATAAGTGAGTGAACATTCATGAGCCTTTCCCTTCGCGACCAACTGCTCAAAGCCGGTCTGGTCAACCAGAAACAGGTTTCCCAGGCCAACAAGGCCGAGAAGAAACAGAAACGCCTGGAGCACAAAGGCCAGGTCGAGGTGGACGACAGCCAGCAGCGCTTGGCCAAGGAAGCCATGGCCGAGAAAGCCAAGCGTGACCAGGAGCTGAACCGCCAGCAGCAGGAAAAAGCCGAGCAGAAGGCCCGCGCCGCGCAGATCAAGCAGTTGATCGAAGCGACTCGCCTGCCGAAGCTGAGCACCGAGGACTACTACAACTTCGTCGACGACAAGAAGGTCAAGCGCATTGCCGTCAATGCCCTGATGCGGACCAAGCTGAGCAATGGCGCGCTGGCCGTGGTGTCGTTTGCCGGCGGTTACGAGGTGATCCCTCGTGAGGCGGCGGTGAAGATCCAGGAGCGCGACCCCAACCGTATCCTGTTGCTGAATACCCATGTCGAGGAAGCGGACGAGGACGACCCGTACGCGGCCTACAAGATCCCTGATGATCTGATGTGGTAACCACGAAAAACCCCGCCTTGGCGGGGTTTTTCATTTGAAGATGGGTCATTGCGTCGCGCGCTGGTTTTCCAGGTTTTCCAGCTCTGTACGGTACTGGTGTGCTTCATGTTCGTTGTGGAACATCCCCACCAGCTGGCCCTGTTGGTGCACATCCCAGATCCGCACACCAGCGGCCAGGCCTTCGTGGGACATTTTCGATTCGTCGCGTTCGGTTACTTGGACTGTCATCGTTAAACTCCACTGCTTCAGTTGGCTGCGACACTGTGTCGCACAACCTCTTTATAGAGTTTGTTAGCAGGCTAAGTAAATAAAACCGGCATGAAACAAGTTTCATGATCAGCCTTTTGGCCGGCAGGTGCGCTTTTGTAGGAGCGGCCTTGTGTCGCGATGGGGCGCGCAGCGGCCCCAGGATCTTTGCCTCAACGCAAGATTGCCGGGGCCGCTGCGCGCCCCATCGCGACACAAGGCCGCTCCTACAGGCGTCGGTGCAAGGCAGGCAGAAAAAAGCCCCGCACAAGGCGGGGCTTCGGGTACTGCTGGCAGCGCTGGCTCAGTTGCCCTTTACCGGCTTGCCATCGACCGTGCCATCCTGCAGCACGATCACGTATTCCTTGCCATCGGTCTCGACCTGGCGCAGTTGCACCAGCAGGTAGTCCCAGTTCTTGGCGAACCAAAGCTCGGTGATGCGCTTGCTCTGGCTTGGGTCGCGCACGCGCTCGACCTTCACCGCATCGACCTGGCCGGTCTTGGTAGTGACCTTTTCGGTGCCCAGCACGCGGAAGTCGTAGGTGTCGATCTCGTCACCGTCGACTACCTGGTAGGTCATGCTCTTCTTGCCGGCGGCCACGTCATGCTGCAGGGCCAGCTGGTAGGACGACTTGTCCAGCACGCCACGGTTCAGCGGCAGGCTGATGGCATCGCCACGGTCGCTGCCGGTGACCTTCTTGCTGTTCCAGTCGAAGGTCAGGTCGACCTTCTTGGCCTTGCCCAGGCCGCCACGCTCGAAGTGGTACTTCTGCGGCAGCAGGGTGTCGTTGTCCAGGCGCAGGGTGCTTTGCTCGGTCAGGCTGGCGATCATCATGGAAGCCTTGAAGTTAAGGTCCCAGGTACCGTTGGCATTCTTGACCAGGCTGCGCTCGGCGGTGCCGCTCATGGGCAGTTGCTTCCAGTCTGCGGTGTAGCTGGCCGAGAAAGGCTTCAGATCAGCTGCCTGGAGGGGCAGGGCGAGCACGGCGAGAGCCAAGAGCAGGGCGCGACGCATAAATTCTCCTAGGATCGAATCAAGTGACCGCTGGCCGCCAGGGGCTGGCCATCCAGTAATGCACCCTGTTCGCCAAGGCGCAAGCGCCCTTCGGCGAACCAGCGCACCGCCAGCGGGTAGATCAGGTGTTCCTGGCGGTGTACCCGCTGGGCCAGGCTTTCGACGGTGTCGTCAGACGCCACCGGTACCACAGCCTGTACGACCAGTGGGCCGCCATCGAGTTCCTCAGTCACGAAGTGTACGCTGCAGCCATGCTCGGCGTCGCCTGCCTCCAGCGCCCGGCGGTGGGTATGCAGGCCCTTGTACTTGGGCAGCAGCGACGGGTGGATGTTGAGCAGGCGGCCCTGGTAGTGGCGCACGAAGTCGCCACTGAGGATACGCATGAAACCGGCCAGCACCACCAGGTCCGGGGCGAAAGCATCGATGCGCGCCATCAGCGCGGCATCGAAGGCTTCACGGCCGTCGAACTGGGTGTGCTCGAGCACGACGCTGTCGATGCCGGCCGCCGCGGCGCGTTGCAGGCCGTAGGCATCGGCGCGGTTGGAAACCACCGCACGGATGCGCACCGGGCTGTCCTGGCCTTGGCAGCTGTCGATCAGGGCTTGCAGGTTGCTGCCGGAGCCCGACAGCAGTACCACTACATTGCAGGTCTTGCTTGGCATCAGTGTGCCTTGAGGTTCTGCAGCTCGACCTGGGCAGCGCCCTCGGCGGCTTCGGCGATGTGGCCGATCACCCATGGCTGCTCGCCAGCGGCGCGCAGTTCGTTCAAGGCAGCTTCTACCTGATCCTGGGCAACGCAGATGACCATGCCGACGCCGCAGTTCAGCACGCGGTGCATTTCATGCTCGTCGACGTTGCCTTTTGCCTGCAGGAAGTCGAACACCGCCGGGCGCTGCCAGCTGGCCACGTCGATGACCGCCTGGGCGTTGGCCGGCAGTACGCGCGGGATGTTGTCCAGCAGGCCGCCACCGGTGATGTGGGCCATGGCCTTGACCGCGCCGGTGTTCTTGATCAGTTGCAGCAGCGGCTTGACGTAGATGCGGGTCGGCGCCATCAGCAGGTCGGTCAGTGGCTTGCCGTCGAGCTGGGTGTTCTCGATGTCGGTGGCGGACACTTCGAGGATCTTGCGGATCAGCGAGTAGCCGTTGGAGTGCGGGCCCGAGGACGGCAGGGCGATCAGTGCGTCGCCGGTGGCAACCTTGGAGCCGTCGATGATCTCGGCCTTTTCCACCACGCCGACGCAGAAGCCGGCCAGGTCGTAGTCTTCGCCTTCGTACATGCCAGGCATTTCGGCGGTTTCACCACCGACCAGCGAGCAGCCGGCCAGTTCGCAACCGGCACCGATGCTGGTGACCACGGTGGCGGCCACGTCGACGTTCAGTTTGCCGGTGGCATAGTAGTCGAGGAAGAACAGCGGCTCGGCGCCGCACACTACCAGGTCGTTGACGCACATGGCGACCAGGTCCTGGCCGATGCTGTCGTGCTTGTTCAGGTTCAGTGCCAGGCGCAGCTTGGTGCCGACGCCGTCGGTGCCGGAGACCAGCACCGGCTGCTTGTAGCCGGCCGGGATCTCGCAGAGGGCGCCGAAGCCGCCCAGGCCACCCATGACTTCAGGGCGTGCGGTGCGTTTTGCCACGCCCTTGATGCGTTCGACCAGTGCTTCGCCGGCGTCGATGTCTACACCGGCGTCCTTGTAGCTCAGGGAGGGTTGCTTGCTCATTGATCCAGGCCTTTAGGAGGGAGGGATTCTTAAAAACGACCATGACGGCCAAGGCCGGCTGGTAAGCGGCGGCTGCCTGAAACGTCAGTGGTCTGTGAAGGCGCGCGATTTTATCAGGGTTGCCGGGCAGCGGCCATCCTCAGGCCGACGGGCAGGGCATGAAAATAGGTAAAAAGTGGGGGGTGTTCGCCACGAGAGGTGTGGCGCCTGTGAGATCGAGCGCCGCCCGCGCGGCGCTTCGCGGGACAAGCCCGCTCCCACATTTGTTTCGGGCCAATTATTTCTGAGGCAGAGGCGCGCGGCCCCTTGGCGTCCACCTCGACATTGCGTCGGGCAAACAAGGCGGTCGTGTGCAATGGCACAGGCGTTACTGGCCCGAAACAGATGTGGGAGCGGGCTTGTCCCGCGAAGCGCCGCGCGGGCGGCGCTCGATCTCCCAGGCGCCACAAGGGTTGCGTCATGCACACGCAGGCGCTGAACCTGTTGCGGCGAACACCTGTCAGACCCATCACATCTCCCAGGCAATCTCCGCAACCAATCTTTCATCCTCGCGACTGGTTACCTTGCGCCCCCATGTATAAGGTATAGGCATTGCGGTAAATGGACAGGAATCCTCCATGCGTCTTTTCAATATTCTGGCAGTCGGTTGCCTGGCCCTGATCTCGGCCACTGCCCAGGCTGAAAGTGTCTCCGGCCTGTACCAGGTGCGCGAACCGGTATCCGGGCAGGGCGCCGAAGCCCGTGCCGCGGCTACCGCCCAGGCCCTCGATACCCTGGTAACGCGCCTGACCGGCGACCCCAAGGCAGCGCAAAGCCCGGCATTGGCAGGGCTGCGCAAGGACCCGCAGCAAATCATCAACCAGGTCGCCAGCGAAGCCGGGCCACCCGAGTCGGTGCTGGTCGAGTTCGACCCTGGCAGTACCGAACGGGCCTTGCGCAAGGCCGGCCTGGCCTTGTGGGGCAGCAACCGCCCCTCGATCCTGGGCTGGTGGCTGAACGACAGTGCCGAAGGCAGCAACCTGGTCGGTGACGGCCAGGCCAGCGCCCAACCCCTGCGCCGCGCCGCGCAGCACCGTGGCCTGCCGTTGCGCCTGCCGCTGGCCGACCTGCAGGAGCAACTGGTGGCCAATGCCGAGCAGATCGAAGGCAGTGACCCTGCGGCGCTGCGCGAAGCCTCAGGGCGCTACGGCGCCGATGCCTTGCTGGCGGTGCATGCCCGGGAAGCCGACGGCAAGTGGCAGGGCAAATGGCAGCTGTGGCTGGGCGACCAGCGTGAACAAGGCACTGCCGAAGGTGCCGACCCGGCAGCACTGGCCGACGCCGTGATGCTGGCGCTCAGCAGCCGCCTGGCGCCGCGCTACGTCACCCGCCCGGGCGCCAGCAGCCAGTTGCAGGTGCAAGTGCAGGGGATGAACCTGCAGCGCTACGCCGAGTTGGCCCGCGTGCTCGAACCCTTTGGCCCGCGCCTGCAGATGGCCGAAGGCAGCACCCTGACCTACGGCGTGACCGCCAACCGCGAACAGCTGCGCGCCCAGCTTGGCCTGGCCAAGCTGCAGGAAGTACCGGTAGAGCAGGCGCCTGCTGTGCAGCCCCCTCCAGCTCCGGCAGACGCTGCCGGCGCTGGGCAAGCAGTGCCGGCCCAGCCAGCACCCAAGCCGTTCGACGGTTTGCGTTTTCGCTGGTAAGGGGAGCACACCGTGACCGACGTACGTCGTTGGATCTGGCTGGGCGTTGCCCTGCTGGTCGCCGTGCTGCTTTACAGCCTGCACAACATTCTTACCCCGTTCCTGGTCGGCATCCTGCTGGCCTACCTGGCCGACCCGCTGGTCGACCGCCTGGAGCGCCTGGGGCTGTCGCGCACCTGGGGCGTGGTGGTGGTTTTCGGCCTGTTTACCTTGCTGTTGCTGGCCTTGCTGCTGGTATTGGTGCCGCTGCTGGCCAAGCAGCTGGTGCGCCTGTACGAACTGGCGCCGCAGATGCTCGACTGGCTCGAGCACGTGGCGCTGCCCTGGGTGCAGAGCCGCCTGGGCCTGGCTGACGGCTTCTGGAAGTTCGACAAGATCAAGGCCGCCATCGGCACGCACATGGGCCAGACCACCGATATCGTCGGCGTGCTGCTGTCCCATGCCACTGCATCGAGCCTGGCGCTGATGGCCTGGCTGGCCAACATGGTGCTGATCCCGGTGGTGGGCTTCTATCTGCTACGCGACTGGGACCTGATGATGGCCAAGCTGCGTGGCCTGTTGCCGCGCCATCGTGAGCCGCAAGTGATGGGCCTGGCGGGCGAATGCCATGAAGTGCTGGGGGCGTTCGTGCGCGGGCAATTGATGGTGATGGTGGCCCTGGGCATCATCTATTCGGCCGGGCTGATGCTGGTGGGGCTGGAGCTGGGGCTGCTGATCGGCATGCTCGCCGGGCTGGCTGCCATCGTGCCGTACATGGGCTTCATCATCGGCATCGGCGCGGCCTTGGTGGCTGGCCTGTTCCAGTTCGGCGGCGACCTGTACCCGATGCTGGGCATCGTCGCGGTGTTCATGGTCGGGCAGGCGCTGGAAGGCATGGTGCTGACCCCGCTGCTGGTCGGTGACCGTATCGGCCTGCACCCGGTGGCGGTGATTTTCGCGATCCTGGCCGGCGGTGAGCTGTTCGGCTTTACCGGGGTGTTGCTGGCGCTGCCGGTGGCGGCGGTGATCATGGTGCTGCTGCGGCATGTACATGACCTGTACAAGGAATCGGACATGTATGCCGGGGATATCGACCCGGAGTTGTGATCCCGGGGCCGTTTGGCTGCACTGCCCTTTGTAGGAGCGGCCTTGTGTCGCGACGGGGCGCGCAGCGGCCCCAGGATATCTGCCCTGGCTCAGGATTGCCGGGGCCGCCTTGCGGCCCATCGCGACACAAGGCCGCTCCTACAGGGCACGTATTGCAGGCTTTTGGCGCGCAACTCGTTGATTTTACTTGTGCTATCCGCTGCCGCGATTGTGCGCCCCGCGCTGCGGGTATAGACTTTGCACATTGTTCACCAAAGGCCCCCTGCGGTCCTGTCGACCGCCCGCGAGCATGAAACCACCGATCCAGTTGCCCCTGGGTGTGCGCCTGCGCGATGACGCCACCTTCATCAACTACTATCCGGGCGCCAATGCCGCGGCATTGGGCTACGTCGAGCGGCTATGCGAAGCCGACGCCGGCTGGACCGAGAGCCTTATCTACCTGTGGGGCAAGCAAGGTGTTGGCCGTACCCACCTGCTACAGGCCGCCACCCACCGCTTCCAGCAACGCGGCGAGCCAGCCGTCTACCTGCCGCTGGCGCAATTGCTCGATCGTGGCGTAGGGCTGCTCGACTACCTGGCCCAGTACGAACTGGTGTGCATCGACGACCTGCACGTGATCGCCGGCAAGGCTGATTGGGAAGAGGCCATGTTCCACCTGTTCAACCGCCTGCGTGACAGCGGCCGGCGCCTGCTGCTGGCTGCCTCGGCATCGCCGCGCGAACTGCCGATCAAGCTGCCCGACCTGAAGTCGCGGCTGACCCTGGCCCTGGTGTTCCAGATGCGTGGCCTGTCCGACGAAGACAAGCTGCGTGCCCTGCAACTGCGTGCTTCGCGCCGTGGCCTGCACCTTACCGACGAAGTCGGTCACTTCATCCTCACCCGCGGCGCACGCAGCATGAGTGCGTTGTTCGACCTGCTCGAACGTCTCGACCAGGCCTCGTTGCAGGCACAACGCAAGCTCACCATCCCTTTCCTCAAGGAAACCCTGGGTTGGTAACCCCGAAAACGCTGGGCCAGAGCGGCAAAACAAAAAAGTCACATCTTTTTCGATAAAATTTGCAAATGGCCATGATAGAGGGCATAGTTTCACCCTTCTAAAGGATTACAGACACGGTCGTGCCCATGCTGAAGCGCTTCGCACCCCTCGTGCCACTCGCACTCGTGACCCTGCTTTTTGGCTGCGCGGCCCAAGGCCCAGCTTCTCATTCAGAGTTGCAGCCCCAGGATCACTCCCCGATCGCCGCACAATCGGCGTTCAAGGCCAAAGCCTCGTCCTCGTCGGTATTCGGCGAGCCGGAAGAGCTGGCCACCGAAGATGACCTGGAGGCTTTCTCCAGCAGCAAGCCTTACCAGTTGCCAGTTCTGGCTGACAGCATTCTCGAGCGCGGCATGTCGCTGATCGGCACCCGCTACCGCTTCGGTGGTACCTCGGAGAAGTCCGGCTTCGACTGCAGTGGTTTCATCGGCTACCTGTTCCGCGAAGAGGCGGGCGTTACCCTGCCGCGTTCCACGCGTGAAATGATCAACGTCGATGCCCCGAAAGTGGCCCGCAACAAGCTCAAGCCAGGTGACCTGCTGTTCTTCAGCACCAATGGTCGCGGCCGCGTGAGCCATGCCGGCATCTACCTGGGTGACAACCAGTTCATCCACTCCAGCAGCCGCCGCAGTGGTGGCGTGCGCATCGACAGCCTCGGTGACCGCTACTGGAGCAAGACCTTCATCGAAGCCAAGCGTGCCTTGGCCATGGCGCCGACCACCAATATCGCGCGCAACTGATAGCAAAATGATATATCCTGCCGCGGCGGCGATGCTTTGAAAAAAGCTCGCCGCCGTGCGCATTTATAGAAAGCGTCTAATCTAAATTCTCAATTCTTTTCGGCTGCGGCCCAGCGGACTCAGACAGGATGTTCTGGCCATGGTAAAGATGGCGCGCTTCGCATTTCTCTCCTTGGCAGCCTTGCTGGCTGCCTGCTCCAGCCGTGCGCCTGCGCCGGCCCCTGTGGTACAGCCGCAGGTAACCTATAGCCAGCCCAGCCCTTCGCCGATTGCCGATGACGTGCTGATGCGTGCTATCGGCCTGGTGGGCACGCCTTATCGCTGGGGCGGCAACACGCCGGACTCCGGTTTCGATTGCAGTGGCCTGATCAAGTACGTCTACCGTGATGCGGCTGGCATAAGCCTGCCGCGTTCGACGCGTGAGATGATCGTCATGCGCGCGCCAACCGTGGATGCCAAGTCGCTGCAGTCCGGTGACCTGGTGTTCTTCGCCACCAGTGGCGGCTCGCAGGTCAGCCATGCTGGCATTTATGTCGGGGAAGGGCGCTTCGTGCATGCACCTTCCAGCGGTGGCACGGTGCGCCTGGACTACCTGTCCAACAGCTACTGGGCCAAGGCTTACCTGCAGGCCAAGCGCGTCATTCCGCAAGGGCATCTGGCGCAGAACCCCTGAGGACAGGCGGGGCTTTGCTCACCCGCCAGACCACATTGCCGACATCATCGGCTACCAGCACGCCGCCACGCTCGTCGGTGATTACGCCGACCGGGCGCCCTTGGGCATTGCCATGCTCATCCAGAAAACCGGTAAGCAGGTCCACTGGCCTGCCCGAGGGTTTTCCTGACGGGTCGAACGGCACGAAAATCACCTTGTAGCCACTGTGTGGCTTGCGGTTCCACGACCCGTGCTGGCCCACGAATGCCCCTTGTTCGAAGGGCGGTGGTAGCCCATTCGGCTCGGCGAATGCCAGCCCCAGCGATGCCGTGTGTGGGCCCACGGCGTAGTCGGGCGCCAGCGCCTGGGCTACTTTTTCAGGCGCTGGCGGTTGCACGCGCTCGTCCACGTGGTGGCCGTAGTAGCTGTAGGGCCAACCATAGAAACCGCCGTCCTTCACGGAAGTGATGTAGTCCGGTACCAGATCGCTGCCGATCTCGTCACGCTCGTTGACTGCCGTCCACAACGCGCCGCTGTGCGGCTCCCAGGCCAAGCCGTTAGGGTTGCGCAGGCCGGTGGCGAACAGGCGGTGCTGGCCGCTGGCGGGGTCCACTTCCCAGATCGCGGCGCGCCCCTGTTCCTTGTCCATACCGTTTTCGCCTACGTTGCTGTTGGAGCCGACCGTCACGAAAAGTTTCTTGCCATCGGGGCTGGCGATGACGTTCTTGGTCCAGTGGTGGTTGAGCGGCCCGCCTGGCAACTCGACTACCGGCTGGCCTTCATTGCGAATTTGCATGGCACCGGGCTCGTAGTGAAAGCGCAGCAGCCTGTCGGTGTTGGCGACGTAGAGGTCCTTGCCGACCAGGGCCATGCCGAACGGTGAGTTGAGCTCTTCGATGAAGGTCGTACGGATTTCAGCCACGCCGTCGTGGTCGGCATCCCGTAGCAGGGTAATGCGGTTGGCGCTGGGCACGCCTGCACCTGCCCGCTTCATCACCTTCTTCATGACCCAACCGCGCAGGCCCTTGCCATCTTCGGGTTTGGGCGGGGCATTGGTTTCAGCCACCAGCACGTCTCCGTTGGGCAGCAGGTATAGCCAGCGAGGGTGGTCGAGCCCGCTGGCGAACGCTTTCACCTGAGTGCCTGGTGCTGCTTCGGGCGTGACGTCCTTGGGCCAGCCCACTGCCGGGGCGATATTCACAGTGGGGAGGGCGGTCTTGACCGGAGCAGGCAGCTGGGGGGTTGGGCCGCTGCCGTCGAGTACATTCAGCAGGGCGGTTTCGCCGCAGGCAGTCAGGCTGGCGGCCAATAGCCAAGGCATCAGGTGTTTCATGGGCGGCATCCTCCTAAGAAGGCCTATGGAACTGAGAGGTCGGCGACGTTCGCCGGGTTCCCGGGAACCATCCAACTGCCGTTGCCGTTGCCGTTGCCGTTGCCGTTGCCGTTGCCGTTGCCGTTGCCGTTGCCGTTGCTTTTGCTTTTGCTTCTAAGCGCGCGATAGTTCAGGCGCCGCCGATTGCGACTTCAGGAGGCCGAGCGAAGGGACTGCGTAGGGAGGTGACGGGCATCCATGCCCGTCACCTCCCTCCGCAAGACCTCTGCTCGGCCTCCTGAAGTCGCGAAGATCAAGATCAAGATCAAGATCAAGATCAAGATCAAGATCAAGATCAAGAGCATGCAGGTCTGGTGATGGCTCAATGTGCCAGTGAGATGCGCCGCTGCTGTTGCAAAGGTGGCGTGGGGCGAGCCCAAGAATCAGATTTAACACCTTTCTTGTAGGCCGTTTCCCAAAGAAACTCCCAACGCCTATTCTCCGTTGCGCGCGCCAAATGCGGGCTCTAGTCTCGGCATGTCGTTGAACTTCAATGACCGGGTTAGCCGCCCGAAATCGTCAGGCACCGCAGTCGTGCAATACCGAGTAATCGGCATTGGCGCCTTATGGCGGCTGTGCGTGGGGCACCTGCGGGTGCGCCGGGTGCCTGACGTCCCGGTCGGCTAACCCACGTACAGCTGCCACCATACTGTTTAGCCGCGGTTGGTGGTCGCTTCACTACGACAGGAGCCTTGAATGACCACCGAGGAATCGAAATACACAGACGGCAAAACCGGAGCCGCATATAACTGAAAGGTTTAGCAGGGGCTCTGTGGGAGCGGGCGCGCCCGCGAACACCGGCGCAGCCGGTGCCAGCCACAGCGTTGGATTCTTCGCGGGCACGCCCGCTCCCACAAAAGCCAGGTCGCGCTTGCGAAACGAGTTCCGGCCCCGGCCCGAGCCGAAGTTGCTTCAAGCCTGCTTGAGCAACAACGCTACCCCCGGGAAATACTGCCCCAGCTCGTTGTGCAACTTGCGGTATGCATACGGGAAGTACCAGGCGATGGCACAGGCGGTATGTTTCTGCAGATCGTCGACCAGGTCCTGCAGTTCCTCGGGGCTGGCATGCTGGCCAGCCTTCCACGGGCTGATGAACAGCGCCCCTGCTTTCAACTGGCTGGGGTAGGCCACCTGGCGCGCCAGGGCAGCGGTCTGCTGCAGGGCGTCGGCCATGTCCAGCCGAGCGATTCTTGGCCAGCGCTGGCTGACACTGAGGTACAGCGCTTCATCGGCACTGCTGATCGACAGGTCGCAGCGCCCTTCGTGTTCGCCTTCGTCGCGCTGCTTCTTGCCGGCAAACTGCTGCAGCGCCGCCAGTTCGGCCTGCCACGCCGCTGCGGCAAGCAGCCCGGTATTGGCGGCGGCGCCATGCCAGTAAGGTGCTTCGGCATCGCCGGCAAACTGGTTGAAGCGGTCGATACAGTCGCCCCAGCGCTCCAGCACCGGGGCGAGAAACTCCAGGCGCGGGTTGTTGATGATCTGGCCTCGCATGCTGCGCTCTCCTGTTATCGTTGTGATCGCGTTCAGCTGAAAGTGATGGCTATGTGATATCACTGTATTCAGTGTGGCACAACCAGGTGAATTGGCCATTACCCGGGCGGTGCCTGTTCGACTGCAAAGCGGCCCGCTTCGATTGACGCTCCCGGTGCAACCCTCTAACCTTCGCGCGTGTTTCAGGTGCCCTGCCAGCCCCGACTGGGCAGGGTGAAACTGGGAAGCCGGTGGGTGCCAGCATGGCGCGATTCCGGCGCTGCCCCCGCAACGGTAGGTGAGTCGCGGCCGCGCAGGGCCACTGGGTGCCAGCACCCGGGAAGGCGCGCAGGCCTGGGCCAAGGCCCGCTCACAAGCCCGGAGACCGGCCTGATACTGCCAACGGCATCACGGAGGGTGATGCGCGGTGCACCGTGGCGTACGGCCACGGCCCCTGCGCGTTCTCCGTCTGCCCGCCTTTTACCTGTCGCCGCGCGTTGCCGTGGTGCCAGCCAGCGGAGAACCCTGATGAGCGAATCCACCGAACGCGACGAACGCCACCTGGCGCGCATGCAGCGCAAGAAGGCGATCATCGACGAACGCATCGCCAATTCCCCCAACGAATGCGGCCTGCTGCTGGTGCTGACCGGCAATGGCAAAGGCAAGAGCAGCTCGGCCTTCGGTATGCTCGCGCGCGCACTGGGTCATGGCATGCAATGCGGTGTGGTGCAGTTCATCAAAGGCCGCAACAGCACCGGCGAAGAGCTGTTCTTCCGCCGCTTCCCCGAGCAGGTGCGCTACCACGTGATGGGCGAGGGCTTTACCTGGGAAACCCAGGATCGCCAGCGCGACATCGCCGCCGCCGAAGCGGCCTGGGCCGTGTCGCGCCAGTTGCTGCAAGACCCGAGCGTGCAGTTCGTGGTGCTCGATGAACTGAACATCGCCCTCAAGCACGGATACCTCGACCTTGACCAGGTGCTGTCCGACATCCAGGCCCGCCCGCCGATGCAGCATGTGATCGTCACTGGCCGTGCCGCGAAACCCGAGATGATCGAGCTGGCCGACACCGTGACCGAGATGGGCATGCTCAAGCACGCCTTCCAGGCCGGCATCCGTGCACAGAAGGGCGTGGAACTGTGAGCCAGCCGCGCCATTGCCCCGCCGTGCTGATCGCGGCACCGGCCTCTGGCCAGGGCAAGACCACCGTCACCGCCGCCCTGGCCCGCCTGCACCGCAACCTCGGGCGCAAGGTGCGGGTGTTCAAGTGCGGGCCCGACTTTCTCGACCCGATGATCCTCGAGCGAGCCAGCGGCGCGCCGGTGTACCAGCTCGACCTGTGGATGATCGGCGCCGAGGAAAGCCGCCGCCTGCTGTGGGAAGCCGCCGGCGAGGCCGACCTGATCCTGATCGAAGGGGTGATGGGGCTGTTCGACGGCACGCCGTCCAGCGCCGACCTGGCGCGCCACTTTGGCGTGCCGGTGCTGGCGGTGATCGACGGCACGGCCATGGCCCAGACCTTCGGCGCCCTGGCCCTGGGCCTGGCACGCTACCAGGCGGACCTGCCGTTTGCCGGTGTGTTAGCCAACCGGGTCGGCAGCCTGCGCCACGCGCAACTGCTGGAAGGTAGCCTGACCGAGGGCCTGCGCTGGTATGGCGGCTTGTCCCGCGAGCGCGGTATCGAGCTGCCCAGCCGCCACCTGGGGCTGGTCCAGGCCAGCGAGCTGAACGACCTGGACGCGCGCCTGGATGCCGCTGCCGAGGCGCTTGGCGCCAGTTGCGATGCTGCCTTGCCGCCGCCAGTTACCTTTGCCGAACCCGAGCCGCAAGCCAGTGCTGCCTCGTTGGCCGGTGTGCGCATTGGCGTGGCGCGGGACGAGGCCTTTGCCTTCACCTATGGCGCCAACCTCGACCTGCTGCGCAACCTTGGCGCAGAGCTGGAGTTCTTCTCGCCGCTGCATGACCGCGAACTGCCGGCAGTGGACAGCCTGTATCTGCCGGGTGGTTATCCCGAGCTGCACCACCACGCTCTCGCCGCCAACGCGCCGATGAGCGAGGCGATCCGTGCCCATCACGTCCAGGGCAAACCGTTGCTGGCCGAGTGCGGCGGCATGCTGTATCTGCTCGATGCCCTGACCGACGTGGCCGGCGAGCGTGCCGAGCTGCTCGGACTGCTGCCGGGCGAAGCGATCATGCAGAAGCGCCTGGCTGCCTTGGCTTTGCAGGCGGTGGAACTGCCTGAGGGCACCCTGCGCGGTCACACCTATCACCATTCGCTGACCAGTACCGCACTGGAGCCGATCGCACGTGGCCTGAGCCCCAATGGCGGGCGTGGCAACGAAGCGGTGTACCGCCTGGGTCGGCTGACGGCTTCCTACGTGCACTTCTACTTTCCCTCCAACCCGGATGCGGCGGCGGCGCTGTTGCGACCATGAGCGAACACGCCTACAGCGACGCCGAGCGCGCCGCGATCTACCGGGCTATCGGCGAGCGCCGTGACATGCGCCATTTCGCCGGTGGCGAGGTGGCCCCGGAACTGCTGGGCCGCCTGTTGGCTGCCGCGCACCAGGCGCCCAGCGTCGGGCTGATGCAGCCCTGGCGTTTCATCCGCATCACCCGGCGCGACCTGCGTGCGCGCATCCAGGCCTTGGTGGAAGCAGAGCGGGTGCGTACCGCCGAAGCGTTGGGCGAACGCTCCGACGCCTTCATGAAACTGAAGGTGGAGGGCATCAATGACTGCGCCGAGTTGCTGGTGGCCGCCCTGATGGACAATCGCGAGCCGCATATCTTCGGCCGCCGCACCCTGCCGGAAATGGACCTGGCCTCGCTGGCCTGCGCCATCCAGAACCTGTGGCTGGCAGCCCGTGGCGAAGGCCTGGGCATGGGCTGGGTGTCGCTGTTCGACCCGCAGGCGCTGGCGGCGCTGCTGGGCATGCCGGCCGGGGCCAAGCCGGTCGCGGTGCTGTGCCTGGGGCCGGTGACCGAGTTCTACCCGGCACCGATGCTGGTGCTGGAAAACTGGGCCGAGGAACGGCCCTTGAGTGAAATGCTCTTTGAGAACCAATGGGGAGAGCGCCAATGAGCGTGGCCTTGCTGACTGTGGCCGGGGTGGCCCTGGATGCCTTGCTGGGCGAACCGCAGCGGCGCCATCCGCTGGTAGCCTTCGGCAATATGGCCAGTAACCTCGAACGCCGCCTGAATGCCGGTGGGCGCGGCTGGCGCAGCCACGGGGTGAGCGCATGGTTCCTGGCCGTGGTGCCGCTTACCCTGGTGGCACTGATCCTCTCCTGGCTGCCGTACATCGGCTGGCTGGTCGACGTGCTGGCGCTGTACTGCGCCGTCGGGCTGCGCAGCCTGGGCGAACACGTGTTGCCGGTGGCCAGTGCCTTGCGCCAGGGTGACCTGCAAGAAGCGCGGCGCCGTGTGGGCTACCTGGTCAGCCGCGAAACCCGCGAACTGGACGAACCTGCGGTGGCCCGGGCGGCCACCGAGTCGGTGCTGGAGAATGGCAGCGATGCGGTATTCGCCGCGCTGTTCTGGTTCGTGGTCGCCGGCGCGCCGGGCGTGGTGCTGTACCGCCTGAGCAACACCCTGGACGCCATGTGGGGCTACCGCAACGAGCGCTTCGAACGCTTCGGCTGGTGTGCGGCGCGTGTCGATGATGTGCTCAACTATATTCCCGCCAGGCTGGTGGCGTTGACCTACGCGCTGCTGGGCAAGACCCGCCTGGCCCTGGCCTGCTGGCGCAAGCAGGGCCCGCTGTGGGACAGCCCCAATGCCGGGCCGGTGATGGCCGCCGGTGCTGGTGCGTTGGGGGTGGAACTCGGTGGCCCGGCGGTGTACCACGGTGAGCTGCATGAGCGGCCACGCCTGGGTGACGGGCCAATGGCCGACGCCGACGCCATCGAGCGCGGCTGGGGCCTGGTGCAGCGCGGCGTATGGCTGTGGCTGCTGGTGATCTGCCTGGGGGCCTATATCAATGCTTGAACACGGAGGCCGCCTGCTGCGGGCGGTACGGCAATACGGCATCGCCCGCGAGCAGTGGCTCGACCTGTCCAGCGGCATTGCGCCATGGCCTTTCCCGATTCCACCGATTCCCGTGGAGGCCTGGGCCCGCCTGCCGGAGACCGAGGACGGCCTGGAGGACGCCGCGCGTGCGTATTACGGCGCCCGCCAATTGCTGGCGGTGGCCGGTTCCCAGGCCGCGATCCAGGCCTTGCCGCTGTTGCGCGCAGCCGGCCGGGTAGGGGTGTTGACGCCATGCTATGCGGAGCACCCATACGCCTGGCAACGGGCGGGGCACCAGTTGCTGGAGCTGGACGAAGCGCAGGTCGAGGCGACGCTCGACAGCCTCGACGTACTGGTGCTGGTCAACCCCAACAACCCCACCGGCCGCCGGCTGCCGCGTGAACGCCTGCTGGATTGGCATGCGCGCCTGGCCGCCCGCGGTGGCTGGCTGCTGGTCGACGAAGCGTTCATGGACAACACCCCGGCGCAAAGCGTGGTCGATTGTGCCGAGCGCCCGGGGCTGATCGTGCTGCGCTCGTTCGGCAAGTTCTTCGGCCTGGCCGGCGTGCGCCTGGGGTTCGTTGCCGCCGAACGCAGCCTGCTGCTGCGCCTGGCCGAGTTGCTTGGGCCGTGGACCGTCAATGGCCCGACCCGGGTGCTGGCCCAGGCCAGCCTGGCCGACCACGCCGCCCAGCGTGTGCAGGTCGAACGCTGCGCTGCCGCCAGCCAGCGGCTGGCTATGCTGTTGCGCAGCGCCGGCCTGGCACCCAGCGGTGGTTGCGACCTGTTCCAGTACGTACGCAGCGAGCACGCTGCGCAACTGCATGACTTTCTTGCCTGCCGCGGCATCCTGGTGCGGCTGTTCGAGCAGCCGTCGGCGGTACGCCTTGGGCTGCCTGCCCATGCGGCGGACGAACAGCGCCTGGCCCAGGCCCTGGCGGCCTATCAGAAGGAAACGGCATGACCACCCTCATGGTGCAAGGCACCACCTCCGACGCCGGCAAGAGCACGCTGGTGACCGCACTGTGCCGTTGGCTGTTGCGCCAGGGCGTCGGCGTGGTGCCGTTCAAGCCACAGAACATGGCGCTGAACAGCGCGGTGACCGCCGACGGCGGTGAAATCGGCCGGGCCCAGGCGGTGCAGGCCCAGGCCTGCCGGCTGCAACCGCACACCGACATGAACCCGGTGCTGCTCAAGCCCAACAGCGACACTGGCGCCCAGGTGATCATCCATGGCCGTGCCGTCACCAGCATGAACGCGGTGGCCTATCACGACTACAAGGCTATCGCCATGCAGGCGGTGCTGGCTTCGCACCAGCGCCTGAGTGCTGCCTGGCCGGTGGTCATGGTCGAAGGCGCGGGGTCGCCGGCGGAGATCAACCTGCGTGCCGGTGACATTGCCAACATGGGCTTTGCCGAAGCGGTGGACTGCCCGGTGATCCTGGTTGCCGACATCAATCGTGGTGGTGTGTTCGCCCATCTGGTCGGCACCCTGGAACTGCTCTCGCCCAGTGAGCAGGCGCGGGTAAAGGGCTTTGTCATCAACCGCTTCCGCGGCGACATCGCCTTGCTGCAGCCGGGGCTGGACTGGCTGGAGCAGCGCACCGGCAAGCCGGTGCTGGGCGTGCTGCCGTATGTCACCGATCTGCATCTGGAAGCCGAAGACGGCATCGACGCACGCCAGGGGGCAAAGGCCGAGCGCGTGCTCAAGGTGATCGTCCCGGTGCTGCCGCGTATCAGCAACCACACCGACTTCGACCCACTGCGCCTGCACCCCCAGGTTGACCTGCAGTTCATCGGCCCGGGCCAGCCGATCCCGGCCGCCGACCTGATCATCCTGCCGGGTTCCAAGAGTGTGCGCGGCGACCTGGCGCAACTGCGTGAGCGCGGTTGGGACAAGGCCATCGACCGGCACCTGCGCTATGGCGGCAAGCTGATCGGGATCTGCGGTGGCCTGCAGATGCTGGGCCGCGAAGTGCATGACCCGCTTGGTCTCGAAGGGGCCGCCGGCTCCAGCCCGGGGCTTGGCCTGCTCGATTACGCCACGGTGCTCGAAGCTGAGAAACAACTGCGCAACGTTGCCGGCACGCTGAACCTGGAAGCAGTCCCGGTTGCCGGTTATGAAATTCATGCCGGCGTCACCACGGGGCCTGCCCTGGAGCAGCCAGCCGTGCAACTTGCCGATGGGCGTTGCGATGGTGCTGTCAGCGCTGATGGCCAGATACTTGCCACCTACCTGCACGGCCTGTTCGAAGGCAACCAGTCGTGCGCGGCGCTGCTGCGCTGGGCTGGGCTGGATGATGTGCAGGCCGTCGATTACCAGGCCCTGCGCGAACGCGATATCGAGCGCCTGGCCGACCTGGTGGAAAAGCACCTGGACACCGCGCGCCTGCGCCAGCTCTGTGGGGTGGCCTGACATGCTCAACCTGATCCTCGGTGGCGCCCGCTCGGGCAAGAGCCGCTTGGCCGAACAGCTGGCCAGCGCCAGTGGCCTGCCGGTGACCTATATCGCCACCAGCCAGCCGCTGGATGGTGAAATGAACGAACGCGTGCTGCTGCATCGCCAGCGTCGCCCCGATGACTGGGGGTTGATCGAAGAGCCCCTGGCCCTGGCCGCGGTACTGCGCGCCGAAGCGGCCGAAGGGCGCTGCCTGCTGGTGGATTGCCTGACCCTGTGGCTGACCAACCTGCTGATGCTCGAAGACGACCAGCGCCTGGCCGAGGAGCGTGATGCGCTGCTGGCCTGCCTGGAACAGTTGCCGGGCACGGTCATCCTGGTCAGTAACGAAACCGGCCTGGGCGTCGTGCCCATGGGCGAGCTGACCCGGCGCTATGTCGACCTGGCCGGCTGGCTGCACCAGGCCGTGGCCGAACGCTGTCAGCGCGTGGTGCTGACCGTGGCCGGCCTGCCCCTAATGCTCAAAGGACCTGCACTATGACCCAAGCCTGGTGGCGTGACGCCTGCCAATCCCTCGACAACGCCGCCATGGACCAGGCCCGCGCCCGTCAGCAGCAGCTGACCAAACCTGCCGGTTCGCTGGGCCAACTGGAAGGATTGGCCATTCAGCTGGCCGGCCTGCAGGGGTGTGAACGGCCGACCTTGGATCACGCCGCAATCAGCATTTTTGCCGGTGACCACGGTGTGGTCGAGGAAGGCATCTCGGCCTACCCGCAAGCGGTGACCGGGCAGATGCTGCGCAACTTCGTCGGCGGTGGCGCGGCAATCAGCGTGCTGGCGCGCCAGCTGCAGGCGAGTCTGGAAGTGGTCGACCTGGGCACCATCGACCCGCACCTGGAACTGCCTGGCGTGCGCCATCTGCGCCTGGGCGCCGGTACCGCCAACTTCGCCCGCCAGCCAGCAATGACCGAGAGCCAGCTGCAGGCCGCCCTGCAGGCTGGCCGCGATAGTGCCCTGCGCGCCGCCGAACAGGGCGCGCAGCTGTTCATCGGTGGCGAGATGGGTATTGGCAACACCACGGCTGCCGCTGCCCTGGCCAGCGTCTTGCTGGGTTGCCCGCCGGCTGAGTTGAGTGGCCCGGGTACCGGCCTGGACCACGCCGGGGTGCGGCACAAGGCCGAGGTCATCGAACGGGCGCTGAGCCTGCATGGCCTGAGCGCCAACGATCCATTGCAGGCACTGGGTTGTGTCGGTGGTTTCGAGATCGCGGCCCTGGCCGGTGCCTACATCGGCTGTGCGCAGGCGGGTATCGCGGTGCTGGTAGACGGCTTCATCTGCAGTGTCGCCGCGCTGCTGGCGGTGCGCCTCAACCCGCAGTGCCGGGCCTGGTTGCTGTTCGCCCACCAAGGCGCAGAACCCGGGCACAAAGCCTTGCTCGACGCGTTGCAGGCCGAGCCGTTGCTGGCCCTGGGCCTGCGTCTGGGCGAGGGCAGTGGGGCTGCCCTGGCAGTGCCGCTGTTGCGCCTGGCCTGTGCGCTGCACGGGCAGATGGCGACCTTCGCCGAGGCTGCGGTGGCGGACCGCCCGGCATGATCCTCGACCTGCTGCGCCATGGCGAAACGGAACAGGGCGGCCTGCGTGGCAGCCTTGATGATGCCTTGACCGACAAGGGCTGGGCGCAGATGCGTGGCGCCGTGGCCGAAGCCGGCCCGTGGGAGGTGCTGGTCAGTTCGCCGCTGCAGCGCTGTGCGCGTTTTGCCGAGGAACTGGGCGAGCGGCTGAACCTGCCGGTACAGCGCGAAGCGGCGTTGCAGGAGCTGCATTTTGGCGACTGGGAAGGCCGTAGTGCGGCGCAGATCATGGAAGACCAGGCGGACGCGCTGGGGCGCTTCTGGGCGGACCCTTACGCGTTTACACCGCCCAATGGCGAGCCGGTCGAGGCGTTCGCCGAGCGTGTGCTGGCGGCTGTCGAGCGCCTGAGCCATCAGCATGCTGGCAAGCGTGTGCTGCTGGTCACCCATGGCGGCGTGATGCGGTTGCTGCTGGCCCGTGCCCGTGGTTTGCCGAGGGCGCAGTTGCTGCAGGTCGAAGTCGGCCACGCTGCGCTGATGCGATTGGTGCCGGGTGACGACGGCCAGTTGGTCGAGGGACGCTGAAATGTTGCCGTTGTGGATTGCCTTGCAGTTTCTCAGCAGCCTGCCGGTGAGTCTGCCGGGCATGCCGGCGCCGCGCGAGGTGGGGCGCTCGCTGCTCTGCTACCCGCTGGTCGGGTTGCTGTTCGGCCTGTTGCTGTGGCTGGCCAGCCACCTGCTGGAGGGCACGCCGACACCGCTTCACGCGGCCCTGCTGCTGACGTTGTGGGTGTTGCTCAGTGGCGCCTTGCATCTGGATGGCCTGGCGGACAGCGCCGACGCTTGGCTGGGTGGTTTCGGTGACCGCGAACGCACCCTGCTGATCATGAAAGACCCGCGTAGCGGGCCGATTGCCGTGGTTACGCTGGTGCTGGTGCTGTTGTTGAAGTTCTGCGCGTTGTGGGTGCTGGTCGAGCAGGGCATTGGCGTGCAATTGCTACTGGCACCGTTGATCGGGCGGGCGGCGATGCTCGGATTGTTCCTGAGTACGCCTTATGTACGGCAGGGTGGTTTGGGGCAAGCGCTGGCCGAGCACCTGCCCCGGCATGCGGCCGGCTGGGTGCTGCTGGGCTGTGTGCTTTTTTGCCTGGTCCTGGGCGGGTGGGTCGTGGTACTGGCGTTGGCGGTGTTTGCCTGGTTGCGACAACTGATGTGCCGGCGCCTGGGCGGGACTACCGGCGATACCGCTGGTGCAATGCTCGAGTTGCTCGAACTGGCCGTGGTGCTGGGGTTGGCGTTGGGCCTCTGAGCCTTGCTCTGGACCCTGTAGGAGCGGCCTTGTGTCGCGAAAGGGCTGCAAAGCAGCCCCACGATTTCAGCGTTAATCCATAAATTGCCGGGGCTGCTTTGCAGCCCTTTCGCGACACAAGGCCGCTCCTACAAGTGACCGCGCAAGCAGGATGTTTCTGTAGGGTGTTTCTGAGCCAAACGTGTCGGTAAATTCCTGAAAAAACTCGGCAAGAACCGGCATCTTTTCACTGGCGTATGCTTGCCCCTCCCGCAAACTGTCGAGGAGTGTCGGCACCATGCGTCATGTCATTCTCGCTGCGTTTTTGTTGGCCATGGGGCCTGCTGCCATGGCCGCCGATCTCATGGTTTTCTGGAACAACCCCCGCCACGGTGGCAACAGCTTCAACCGGCTGCCGCCTGATCAAGCCTACTTCGACGCCTTGAGCGGTTATGGCGCGACCTGGGTGCGGCTGTCCTACGACAAATGGCAGCCGGCGGAACGCGACTTCCTCCTCGGCGATGCCGATGCCTACCAAGGCCTGCCTGCGGCCGACCTGGCCACGCTGCGAGCCACCCTCGACCGCGCCCATAAGGCCGGCCTCAAGGTGGTCATCGCACCGCTTTCGCTACCCGGCATGCGCTGGTCGCAGAACAACCAGGGTCAGTTCGACGACCGCCTCTGGCAGGACAAACGCTACTGGTTGCAGGCTGCGGCCTTCTGGCGGGATCTGGCCCGTGAGCTGAAAGGTCACCCGGCTATCGCCGCCTACAACCTGGTCAACGAGCCCGCCCCGGAGAAGCAAGGTGGCCTGGCCGAGCATGCCGACCCTGGGCAAATGCAGCAGTGGTATGCACGGCAGCAGGGCAATGCGCGTGATCTGCCGGCCCTGTATCGGCAGTTGATAGCGGCCATTCGCGAGGAGGACGCGGACACGCCGGTCATGCTCGATGCCGGCTGGTTCGCCGCCGCCGACGCCTTCGGTTACTGGCCGGCACCTCTGGAAGACCAGCGGGTGCTGTACAGCGTGCACATGTACGAGCCCTATCTGGTGACCAGTGCACCGAACATGACGCGCAAGCAACCCATCGCCTATCCCGGCCCGGCACCGTTCGCGGGGCAGACGCAGCAGTGGGATGGCCAGCGTGTGGCGCAATACCTGCGCCAGCCGCTGGACTGGGCCGCGGCCATGAACGTGCCCCGCTCTCGGTTGGTGGTGGGCGAGTTCGGCTGCATGCGCAGGCTGCCGGGCTGCCGGCAATACCTGGAAGACGTGCTCAGCGTGCTGGATCGCCACCGGTTGCACTGGGCCTTCTACAGCTTCCGTGAAGATAACTGGGACGGCATGGACTACGAACTGGGCTCGGCCAAGGTGCCGTGGCGCTATTGGCAGGCAATCGAGCAGGGCGCTCCAGACCCGCTGGTGCGCAAGGCTACAGTAGAGTTCGAGCCGATTCGCCGGCGCTTGAACCTGGTTAAGTAATTGGGGCCGCTTTGCGGCCCATCGCCGGCAAGCCAGCTCCCACAGAACAACACATAAGTCATTGATTTAGCAGGGCTCTGTGGGAGCGGGCGTGCCCGCGAAGCAGGCGACGTGGTGTATGGCACCGGCTTCGCCGGTGTTCGCGGGCACGCCCGCTCCCACAGAGTCCCATTAACGCTATCTGACAGGCATTAGGGCTGAGGGGCGTCGGTAATCGTGAAATCTCTTGCAACACACATGACGCGGGTATATACACGTATCCATGTTGACCAGTGAATGCATCTGCACCCATCTGCGTCGTGCCGCCCGTGGGGTGAGCCGGCATTACGACGAGGCCCTTGCCGGCTTCGGGGTCAATGTCGCCCAGTTTTCCCTGTTGCGTCATCTGCAGCGCCTCGATCGCCCCAGTATCACCACCCTGGCAGAGGCCATGGGCCTGGAGCGTAGTACCCTGGGCCGCAACCTGCGGGTGCTGGAGGCTGAAGGGCTGGTGGCCTTGGCTGATGGTGACGATCAGCGCAACCGCGTGGTGCTGCTGACCGAGGCCGGTACCCAACTGCTGCGCGCTGCCCATCCGGCCTGGGAACAGGCACAGGCCGAACTGGTGGAGCGGCTGGGGGCAGGGCAGCGGGATGAACTGGTGCGTTTGCTGAACCAGCTGGCTTGAATTGATACGACTATAAGCGGGTATATACCCGTAAAACCTTGCGATGTGCTGGAGATAACGACAATGACTTCGGTGTGGCGAACCAGCGGGTGGGTATTGGTGGGGGCAGCGCTGATCCTGGCGCTATCCCTGGGTGTACGGCACGGCTTCGGCCTGTTCCTGGCGCCGATGAGCGCGGACTTCGGCTGGGGGCGTGAGGTATTCGCCTTCGCCATTGCCTTGCAGAACCTGATCTGGGGGCTGGCGCAACCGTTCGCCGGCGCCCTGGCCGACCGCATGGGCGCGGCGCGGGTGGTGATCATTGGCGGTATTCTCTACGCTGCCGGGTTGGTGCTGATGGGCATGGCCGACTCGGCCTGGTCGTTGTCGCTGAGTGCCGGCTTGCTGATCGGTATCGGCCTGTCCGGCACCTCCTTCTCGGTCATCCTCGGCGTGGTCGGGCGTGCCGTGCCGGCGGAAAAGCGTAGCATGGCCATGGGCATTGCCAGCGCTGCCGGTTCTTTCGGCCAGTTCGCCATGTTGCCGGGCACCCTCGGCCTGATCCAGTGGCTGGGCTGGTCCGCAGCGTTGCTGGTACTGGGCCTGATGGTGGCGCTGATCGTGCCCTTCGTCGGCCTGCTGCGCGACCGGCCGCTGCCCACTCATGGTGCCGAACAAACCCTGGGCCAGGCCCTGCGCGAGGCGTGCTCGCACTCTGGCTTCTGGTTGCTGGCGCTGGGCTTTTTCGTTTGTGGTTTCCAGGTGGTGTTCATTGGTGTGCACCTGCCGGCCTACCTGGTCGACCAGCACCTGGCCGCGACCACCGGCACAACGGTGCTGGCGCTGGTAGGCCTGTTCAATATCGTCGGTACCTTCACCGCGGGCTGGCTGGGCGGGCGCATGTCCAAGCCGCGCCTGCTGACCGGGTTGTACCTGCTGCGTGCGGTAGTGATCGTGCTGTTCCTCTGGGCGCCGGTGACTGAAGTCAGCGCTTACCTGTTCGGCATCGCCATGGGCCTGCTGTGGTTGTCCACGGTGCCGTTGACCAACGGCACGGTGGCCACTGTGTTCGGCGTGCGCAACCTGTCGATGCTTGGCGGTATCGTCTTCCTGTTCCACCAGCTGGGCGCCTTCCTGGGCGGCTGGTTGGGCGGGGTGGTGTATGACCGCACTGGCAGCTACGACCTGGTCTGGCAGATTTCCATCCTGCTCAGTCTGCTGGCTGCCGCCCTCAACTGGCCCGTGCGCGAACGCCCGGTCGCCCGCCTGCAGGCCCAGGCCGCATGAGCCGCTACCTGGCTCGAGGGCTACTGGCCGTCGCCGCCCTGTTGCTGCTGGCGCTGGTGTGGTGGGGCTGGCACAAGGGCGGGATGGCGCTGATGCAGCTGGGCATGAGTGTTTGTTAGGCGCTACCCTGCAAGTTCAGGGATTGTCTTGCGGGAGAACGAGTCATGCGTGCACATTGGTTGATGGTGCCGGTGCTGGCCCTGTTTGCCGGCGCATCGAGCTGGGCTGCTGATTGCCCGGCGTTGTTGCAGGGTAGCCTGCCAGAGTTGCGGGGCAAGGGGCAGGTGGATCTGTGCCAGCGCTTTGCCGGCAAGCCGCTGGTGGTGGTCAACACGGCCAGTTACTGCGGTTTTGCGCCGCAGTTCGAGGGGCTTGAGGCGACATACAAGGAATATCACGAGCAAGGCCTGGAAATGCTTGGTGTGCCTTCCAATGACTTCAAGCAGGAGGACGCCGACAGCGAGAAGACAGCCAAGGTTTGTTATGCCAACTATGGCGTCACCTTTACCATGACCAAGACACAGGCGGTTCGGGGCGCGGATGCGATACCGCTGTTCGCGGAGCTGGCCAGCCAGAGCAGTGCGCCGAAGTGGAATTTCTACAAGTACGTGGTAGACCGCAAGGGCAAGGTGATTGGTAACTTTTCCAGCCTGACCAAGCCGGATGATCCAGCGTTCCGGGCAGCCATCGAAAAGGCCATTGCCTCCCAGCCATAACCTGGCTGCTCTTGCTCTTGCTCTTGCTCTTGCTCTTGCTCTTGCTCTTGCTCTTGCTCTTGCTCTTGCTCTTGCTCTTGCTCTTGCTTCGGCTTTTGCTTCTAAGCGCGCGATAGTTCAGGCGCCGCCGATTGCGACTTCAGGAGGCCGAGCGAAGGGACTGCGGAGGGAGGTGACGGGCATGGATGCCCGTCAAGCGCTGAGGCCCCATGGATGGGGCCTGCAGCGCGTACTCCCGGGAGCAGGCCCGTAGCGAGGGGACCCCGGAGCGCAGCGTAGGGGCCGGATGATAGGAGCCATGTACGGGTCACCCACATGGGTTACATAAAAGTTCACTCACATAGGTGACACCTTGAGCGTCACATAGCCCTCAATGGCATCACGCACATCGATCCTACCGAGGACGATTGGACCGAAAATAACATCCCAGAGCCCGTCTCCAACTTGCTCCAGCCCAATGGTCTGGTGCTTCAGTACGTAACCTACGTAGATCCTCAAACCTCGGCGGCTGACGATGCCGCAACCGTCAATTGGCAAGCTCTCGATATGGCTGGGATAAATCATTTCAGGCAGCTTTTCAGGGAATGGGCGCGGCGAAGGTTGATAACAGGACGCCGGCGTTCTTTGTTCCAAGGCTTCGTGCAACCGTTCGTAATTGTAATGCTGCCGAAACCGATCAAAGTGCCGTTGTTGAGCCTCCCATGCCATTGCCGGTGGCGATGGGAGCGTGCTCTTGAGTGTCCGATGCATGCGTTCATGCCGGCCATTCTGCTCAGGTCTGCCAGGTGCGATGCGCTCGGGAATGATGCCCAGACGCAGCCACCAGATCGACAGTTGGGAAAGACCTGCGCGTCCTTTGCTGGCGAACGGTACGCCGTTGTCGGTTCGGATACGCTCAGGCAGCCCATTTTCACGGAATACATCAGTGAATACCGCCTGCGTTTCCAAAAAGTTCGTGTTTGCCATGCTGTGGCAGGCAAGCAAGAAGCGACTGGCGTGATCCATGATCGTCAACGGATAGCACCAGACGCCGGCCCCTGTGAGGAACTGGCCCTTGTAGTCTGCACTGAACAGCTGATTGGGCGACTCCGCTTTTTCCAGTGGCTTGGGATAGATGGCCACACGCTGACGTAGACGCCGCGGCTTGATCAGTTCGGCCTTCTTGAGGATGTTGTAGATCGCGGTCTTTGAGGGTGGCGCCTGATCAGGAAAGCGCTCCTGCAACGCTGCCTGGATTTTTTTGGGCCCAGGCACCGTTTCCCCCTGACCGCGCAGTTCCACAATGGCCTCGCGGACCGCGACAGGTACAACCCAGTCCTGGGTCAACCGGCGTCGGCTGCGCTCCTCCAAGCCTGCCGGGCCCTCTTTCTCGTATCGCTCGACCCATTTGTAGCCGGTCTTTCGACTGATCTCGTAGGCCTCACACAGGGCGCTGAAGCTAGGCGGCCCCTGCAGGTAGTCCGCGATGAAAAGCATTTTCAGGTCCATAGGTGTTAGCTCTCGCCACGGCATGGTCAGATCCTCGAAAACCGACCTTGCCAGTTAAAGACTGTTACCTATGTGCGTGAACTGATTTGTAACCCATCTGGGTGAGTCATACCGCCAGCGTTTTTTGGTTACTTTTTGTCGCGTTTGACAAAAAGTGACCCGCCGTAAGGGCGGAAAGGTGAATAAGCGCCACCTTCGAAAATGAATGTTGACCTTGTTGTTGATGCCCACGCTTGAAAGCGAAGAGCGAAGAGCGAAGAGCGAAGAGCGAAGAGCGGAAAAGTACTGGTCTTGATCTCGCGCATAGTCCATTTACGATGGCGACGCATACTCACCTTTTCGCCCTTACGGCGAGTCACTTTTTGCCAAACGCGGCAAAAAGTAACCAAAAAACGCTGCGGGTATGACTCACCCAGATGGGTTACAAATCAGTTCACGCACATAGGTAACAGTCTTTAACTGGCAAGGTCGGTTTTCGAGGATCTGACCATGCCGTGGCGAGAGCTAACACCTATGGACCTGAAAATGCTTTTCATCGCGGACTACCTGCAGGGGCCGCCTAGCTTCAGCGCCCTGTGTGAGGCCTACGAGATCAGTCGAAAGACCGGCTACAAATGGGTCGAGCGATACGAGAAAGAGGGCCCGGCAGGCTTGGAGGAGCGCAGCCGACGCCGGTTGACCCAGGACTGGGTTGTACCTGTCGCGGTCCGCGAGGCCATTGTGGAACTGCGCGGTCAGGGGGAAACGGTGCCTGGGCCCAAAAAAATCCAGGCAGCGTTGCAGGAGCGCTTTCCTGATCAGGCGCCACCCTCAAAGACTGCGATCTACAACATCCTCAAGAAGGCCGAACTGATCAAGCCGCGGCGTCTACGTCAGCGTGTGGCCATCTATCCCAAGCCACTGGAAAAAGCGGAGTCGCCCAATCAGCTGTTCAGTGCAGACTACAAGGGCCAGTTCCTCACAGGGGCCGGCGTCTGGTGCTATCCGTTGACGATCATGGATCACGCCAGTCGCTTCTTGCTTGCCTGCCACAGCATGGCAAACACGAACTTTTTGGAAACGCAGGCGGTGTTCACTGATGTATTCCGTGAAAATGGGCTGCCTGAGCGTATCCGAACCGACAACGGCGTACCGTTCGCCAGCAAAGGACGCGCAGGTCTTTCCCAACTGTCGATCTGGTGGCTGCGTCTGGGCATCATTCCCGAGCGCATCGCACCTGGCAGACCTGAGCAGAATGGCCGGCATGAACGCATGCATCGGACACTCAAGAGCACGCTCCCATCGCCACCGGCAATGGCATGGGAGGCTCAACAACGGCACTTCGATCGGTTTCGGCAGCATTACAATTACGAACGGTTGCACGAAGCCTTGGAACAAAGAACGCCGGCGTCCTGTTATCAACCTTCGCCGCGCCCATTCCCTGAAAAGCTGCCTGAAATGATTTATCCCAGCCATATCGAGAGCTTGCCAATTGACGGTTGCGGCATCGTCAGCCGCCGAGGTTTGAGGATCTACGTAGGTTACGTACTGAAGCACCAGACCATTGGGCTGGAGCAAGTTGGAGACGGGCTCTGGGATGTTATTTTCGGTCCAATCGTCCTCGGTAGGATCGATGTGCGTGATGCCATTGAGGGCTATGTGACGCTCAAGGTGTCACCTATGTGAGTGAACTTTTATGTAACCCATGTGGGTGACCCGTACATGCGCTCCCATCATCCGGCCCCTCCGCTACGCTACGGGGTTCCCTCGCGCCGGTCTTGCTCCCGGGAGTACGCGCTGCAGGCCCCATCCATGGGGCCTCAGCGCTTGACGGGCATCCATGCCCGTCACCTCCCTCCGCAAGACCTCTGCTCGGCCTCCTGAAGTCGCGAAGATCAAGATCAAGATCAAGAGCAAGAGCAAGAGCAAGAGCAAGAGCAAGAGCAAGAGCAAGAGCAAGATCAAGATCAAGATCAAGATCAAGATCAAGAGCAGGGGACTTGCCTGGGTTTTGGGTTACTTCACTTTGCATGCACCGTAATCGCCACCAACCGCACAACCACCGGCCTGACCATCAATACACAAACGAACGCCACAGGCATCGCCAACTGGTAAGCCTTCAGCACGTTGCCAAGGTATTCAGGGTTAATCCCCCCATTCGCTGCCGTGATCACGAAACACATCAATAGCGCCATGATCGACGACATGTAGAAGGCAAAAACGTAGGGCGTGGCGCCCGGGTGCAATTTGCGTCGGCTGCGTGCCTGGGACAGGTTGCTCATGCGAACTCCTGAAAAGTAAGTAGAGGCGCAGGTTAGCAACGCATCCGGCAGCAGCTGTAGACCAGCCGCATTGAGTTCTTTATAAAGAGTTTCTTACGAATCCAAGGGCTCAGCATGGACCTGCTCAACGCCATTCGCAGCTTCATCAAGGTGGTCGAAGCCGGCAGCATCGCCGCCGGTGCCCGCAACCTGGGCCTGAGCCCGGCCGCGGTCAGCCAGAACTTGGCACGCCTGGAGGGCCACTTGCAGGTTCGCCTGCTCAGCCGCACCACTCGCAGTATGGCGCTGACACCCGCCGGTACCCAGTACTACGAGCGCGTCAGGCACATCGAGCGCGACCTGGCCTTGGCCGAACAGGCCGTCACCACCCCCGACAGTGAGCCCCAAGGGCGGCTATGCATTGCCTCGACGTCCGCCTTCGGTCGCCACGTGCTGGCGCCATTGATACCCGCGTTCAGTGCCCGCTACCCACTGCTTTCGATAGAGTTGGTAACGACTGATCGCCGGGTCAACCACGCGCGGGAAGATGTGGACGTGAGCCTGCGCATTGCCCCGCAACTCGAAGACCAGTTGCTGGCCCGGCATATCGCCCGTATACCGTTCATTTGCTGTGCCTCGCCCGGTTACCTGCAAAGCGCCGGCGTGCCGGCCGCGCCCGAGGCCTTGCGTGACCACCGCTGCCTGGTGTTCCGCTACCCGGTGGATGGGCGCTTCCTGCGTTGGGGGTTCATGCGCGACGGGCTGCGGTTCGAGGCAGAGTTCGGCAGCGTATTGATCAGCGACGACATAGACGCCCTGACCCAGATGGCACTGCACGATGGCGGCATTACCCGCCTGGCCGAGTTCATCGTAAGGCCGCATCTGGCCGCCGGGGCGCTGGTGCCGTTGTTCGAATACAGCGATAGCGGCCAGGCCTATGCCCAGACCGAACCGATGGATATTTACCTGTGCCTGGCCGACCGCTTTGCCATGACCGCAAAAGTGCGTGTGTTCATGGACTACCTGCGCGAATGCCTGGGTGACAGCTGGCAGGTGCAGGCCTGAAAAAACCGCCACGAGGGCGGTTTTTCATGTAACGCGTACTGATCAGAAGCGGTAGGTAAGGGATGCACCGATACCGTGAGCGCTGTTCTCGTACTTGGCTTGGTAGCTGCCTTTGGTGGCACTGACCTGATTGACCTTGACGTCTTCTTCCCACAGGTAGGAATAGGCAACGTCGATGGTCATGTCGTCGTTCGGGCTCCAGCCAGCACCCAGGCTGAATACCTTACGATCACCAGTCGGAATGCGCGGCGAGCGGTCGTGGTTGTTGGTAGGCGACTGGTCGACGGTAAAGCCGGTGCGCAGTACCCACTCCTTGTTGATTTTGTATGACGCGCCAATGGCATGAGCCCAGGTGTCGTGCCAGTTCTGGTCTTCCTTGATGGTCTCGAACGGCGAACCTACAAGTTGCGCTGGGACATCGTTTTGCACGGTGATGTCTTTCAGGCGGCTCCAGCGAGTCCAAGTGCTACCTGCGTACAGGGTCCACTGGTCATCGAGTTCGTGGGTAACCGAAAAATCGACCGATTCCGGTGTCTTGATCTTCAGTGTCGCATCGAACTTGTCGCCGTTGAACGGCCCGATCAGCGGGGTGCTGACGCGAGTTTTGCCTTCCAGCTTGTAGTCGACCATCGAGTGGTAGGTCAGGCCAAGACGGGTGCGGTCGGTGGCCTGGACCAGGATGCCGATGTTGTAACCCACGGCGGTATCATCACCCTTGATCTTTACCTCTCCGTCTTGACCGCCCAGGAGCGCCGGGGTAGGCAAATTCGAGCCCAGTTCACCCTTGATGCGGTTGAAGGTCGGGCCAAAACCGATCGAGACCTTGTCGTTGAAGGCATAGCTGACGGTTGGCTGGAAGGTGATTACCTCGACATGGCTTTTCTTGCCCCAGTAACGTGCGGCGTCACCGTCGCCGTAGTCGGTCACCAGGCCAAACGGTACGTAGACACCGAAGCCTACGCTCCAGTGGTCGTCGATTGGTTTGACGTAGTAACCCATGGGCACACCAACGACCGGCACCATGTCACCATCGGTTTCCCCCCCGAAGTTGCTGCCCGGGCCCGAGATGTCGGACTTGGCGATGACGGCTGCGCCGCCCACGGTTACTTGTTCGCGCTTGAGGCGCGACATGCCAGCAGGGTTGCCAAATACGGTGCTGGCATCTTCGGCAGAAGACGAACGTCCCGCAAAACCGGTTCCCATGCCGCTGATGCTTTGCTCGTTCAGCGCGAAACCTGCGGCAAGCAGTTGGCTGGAAGCAAGAGCAACGGCAATGCCGAGGGAGGTTTTGAGCATTACTTTTTTCATTATTAGAAAACTCCTTGGGATCTCCGGGGCGAAAAGCTACCAACAAATCACGCGCCGCGCTATAGCCTCAATCGCAGGAGATAGAGCGGTTTTGTAGGACAATCCGACCAAAATTCCCTTTTTTCCGGGTGCGTTGTAGGACGCGTCTTAAGATGCCTGCGGCAATCTCTGATCTATGCAGGTATGCCAGGCATGGGTGAAGTCGCGCAGGCGACCTTGTGGGTTGAAAATCTGTCGCCAGATCCGCGCCAGGGCGAGAAGGTCATCGGCGGCAGGCAGTGGCGTGGCCTGCTCTTCGACGAGCATCCAGGCAATGGCGGTGGAATAGCGCAGGTTGACGGTGAGTTCCAGGTGCGGGCCGCCGAGGAAGGCGTGCTGGCTGGCCAGGCCGCGGACCAGGCTGGCCAGGTCGGGGTCACGGGCAAGGTAGTCGTCCCAGATCGCCTGGTGACGGTGTTCGCCGATACGGTACAGGCCATGCCCACGACGGTCGTGCAAGGCCGACCCCAGGGCCGACTGGCTGGCGGCGATGCCCAGCAACAAGGCTTCGGCGCTGGCGCAGTGACGGTTCAGGTAGACCAGGGTGGGTCGGATCACATACTGACACAATTCATTCGCCGCGATACCCATGATGCCCTCGAGCAGTTAAGGGCCGGACGGGCGCTGGAGCTTGGCAGCTGGTGAGTGATCAGGCCCGCCGGAAGCGGCAAGCACCGCTCGAGTTGAAGTGTAGTGTGATAATCGTGGTGTAAAGGGCTGTTTTTAAATCGATTGCTGCCTGACGTACCGGGCTATATGCCTTAAGGCAATTACGCCACGAACATTCAGGCAGGCTTGCGATGGGATGATTCAGCGCTTGAATACCGCAGTATTCGCCGCTCACGCGGTGAGCGACTGGCGGGTTCGGGCGATGACCGCCTGCAGCGGTTCACTGCGGCTGTACTGTTCTGGGTACAGGCGCTCGGTGTGGCAGGCGACGCCGTGTTCGTCTACCAGGGTGAAGCTGAAGCTGCCCTTGCGAGGGGCAACGATGAGGCACTTCAACGGCGAGAAGGCCTGGGAGAGGGTGCCAATGGCAGCCTGAATCTGATGATGAGTTTGCATATTGTTGGAGGTTCCTGCTTTAAACACGGGGTTATGATCCGTGCATGATAGAAACGTTCCAGTGACGCCTTTATTAAGGGACGAACGAACCTGACTGGAACAGGGCAGCCAGAGGGAGCGCAATCAAAGGTGGGCGCATGGGCTGACTGGTAGGTACTTCAGAAGGCAGGCAGCACGCCGGGGCCAAGGTTCTAGGCCGTCGGGGTGGGATCCTGATCAATCTGTCACGTGATTCGTGCTTGAACAGCGCGTGGCTGGCGAGTGAATCATCGAATGGGCCGGTCCTGGTTTCAGCAGCGCCACCCTTGGGAGGAGCGGGTCTGCAAGGACGCTTGAGGCCAGAATTGACTTTCAGCTTGGTACTAACGAGGCGCACCTTAGCGGAAATACAGGCGCTTGGCAAGCATTTCATGTTTGTTCAGGTGAGCCGAGCAGTATGGCGCGTATTTGCCCTGCTGGGAAGAGGGGGCAAAAGGCCCGCATCCGGGCTGATGTACCGATTTCGTGCACTCAAATGAAGGTTTATGGTGCACTTGTTCACATTCGGAGCAGCGCTTGCAACTGCCTCGCAGCACGCCGCGACAGCCTCGCCAATGCCTTGACTGGGCGGTTAAGTCAATGAAAAAAAACACTATTTTTAGCTGGTGAAAAAATCGTCAGTTTGAGCGAAAGCCCCAATTCATGGGGGTTTGCGGGGGATGGGAGGGGGTTGTCCACCGAGTTATCCACAGGAACTGTGGATTGTCCCGAGCGCTTGCTCTAGGACGGGCGTGCCAGCAATACATTGAACTGTCCGACAATCGACATGCTCCGGGAGACCTGTTGGTCATCCACTTGAAAACGTCAAGAAAAGATCATTGAAAATTTTTTCAATCCTCCGGAAATCGAAAGGCCAAGGCGCAAGAAAAAGGGTAGAGTGGCGCGCCTTTCGAGTTGCCAAACCTGTTGCTCATGAAGTTTCGCGGTAAACCCCTCGCCAGCCCCGCTGCATCGACGCCTGCGCCTCCCCCCAAACGTTTCTCTCTCAAAGTGGCCTTGTGGCTGCTCGACAACCCGCGCCTGGGTGACAAGCCGCAGGTCAAGCACCTGGCCGGGCGCCTGTTGAAACAGCCGGCGCGCCAGGGCGTGGTCGTGGCGCAAAGCCGCCTGGGGCAGATGTTGTGCCGCGATTGCGGCAATGCCCGTGACCGGCGTATTGGCCATGAACTGCTGCGCCAGGCCGCCCGCGCCGGTGATCGGCGGGCGCAGCTGGAGTATGCGCGGCTGTGCCAGCACAGCGAGCCGGAGCAGGCGCGGTACTGGCTGGAGCTGGCGGCGGGGCAGGGGTCGCAGGAGGCACGGCGGCTTTTGAGGCAGTGGTTCCATGCCTGAGGTGTGTTGCCAGCACTGGCCCTATCGCCGGCAAGCCAGCTCCCACAGGATCACCACAGGTTCGAACACTGTGAGCACCTTGTAGGAGCTGGCTTGCCGGCGATAGGGCCGGAACAGGCAACACACCTGCCAGGCTGATAAGCTGCACTCAATTTGCAACAGAGCGATCGGGGTAAGCATGACAGTGGATCTGGCCAGCATTCTGCTGGGCTTGGTGGCAGGTGCATTACCTTGCCTGGGTTGGGTCATGCAGGTGCAGCGCCGCCAGGGCGCGCGCCAAGGCGAGCAGGCCTTGCTCGAAGAGCGCCTCAATGCTGCCCAGCTGGCCCTGGCCGGCCTGCAGGCGCAACTGGACGCCAGTCGCGACGAGGTCAGCGACCTCAGCGAAGCCAACACCGTCAAGCAGACCCAGCTGGCCGCCCAGGGCCGTGAGCTGGAACTGCTGCAGATCGACCGCGACAACGCCCGTGACGCCGCCCACGCCTGGAACCTCGAGCGCGCCAACCGCGAAGCCGAACTGCGCCGCCTGGAGGCCCAGACCGCACGCCTGGACGCCGAACTGCGCGAGCAGCAGGAAAGCCACCAGCAGCGCCTGGAAGACCTGCAGGAAGCCCGCGACACCCTGCGCGCCCAGTTCGCCGATATGGCTACCAAGATCTTCGACGAGCGCGAGCAGCGCTTCGCCCAGACCAGCCAGCAGCATCTCGGTCAGTTGCTCGACCCGCTCAAGGAACGCATCCAGGCTTTCGAAAAACGCGTGGAGGAGAGCTATCAGCAGGAAGCCCGCGAGCGCTTCTCGCTGGGCAAGGAGCTGGAGCGCCTCCAGCAACTCAACCTGCGCCTGTCCGACGAAGCCACCAACCTGACCCAGGCGCTGAAGGGCCAGAAAACCCAGGGCAACTGGGGTGAGCTGATCCTCGAACGGGTACTGGAGCATGCCGGCCTGGAAAAGGGTCGCGAATACCAGACCCAGGTCAGCCTCAAGAGCGCCGATGGCGAGCGCTTCCAGCCTGATGTGCTGATCATGCTGCCCGGCGACAAGCAGGTAGTGGTGGATGCCAAGGTCAGCCTCACTGCCTACCAGCAGTTCGTCGCTGGCAACGACGAGGCTGCGCTCAAGCAGCATGTGCAGTCGCTGCGCAGCCACGTCAAAGGCCTGTCGAGCAAGGACTACAACCGCCTCGAAGGCCTGCACAGCCTGGACTTCGTGCTGCTGTTCGTGCCGATCGAGGCCGCCTTCTCGGCAGCCCTGCAGGCCGAGCCTAACCTGTTCCAGGAAGCCTTCGACCGGCAGATCGTGATCGTCAGCCCGACCACATTGCTGGCCACCTTGCGGGTGATCGACAGCCTGTGGAAGCAGGAACGCCAGGGCCAGAACGCCCGCGAGATCGCCGAACGCGCCGGCTGGCTGTACGACAAGTTCGTGCTGTTCATCCAGGACCTGGACGAGTTGGGCAGCCGCCTGCAGCAGGTGGACAAGGCCTATGCTGCCGCGCGTAACAAGCTATGCGAAGGGCGCGGCAACCTGGTCAGCCGCAGCGAACAGCTGAAGCTGCTGGGCGCCCGCGCCAGCAAGAGCCTGCCGGCCGACCTGCTGGAGCGGGCGCTGTCCGATGAGGCGTTGCCGGACGAAGCGCTTACTGAACCAGGCTCAGATGGCGATTGAGCATGGCGCGCAGGGCCGCCGGCTTGACCGGCTTGGCCAGGTAGTCCAGGCCAGAGGCATGCACCATGGCGATGGTTTCCTTGCTGCCGTCGGCGCTGATCACCACGCCCGGCACCGGCTCACCCAGGCGCGCGCGTAGCCAGCCCATCAGCCCGGTACCAGTCTCGCCGTCGTCCAGGTGGTAGTCCACCAGCGCCAGGTGCGGGCGCATGCCCTTGGCCAGCAGGGCTTCGCATTCGGCGCGGTTGCGCGCGGTCCACACCTGGCAACCCCAGCGGCTGAGCAGGCTGTTCATGCCGATCAGGATGCTGTCTTCGTTGTCCACGCACAGTACCTGCAGCCCGGCCAGTGGCTGGCCACCCTGTTCCACCGGGGCGGTGGGCGCCGGGGCGGCTTGGCGGGCAATCGGTACGCTGACGCGGAACACCGTGCCCTTGCCCGGCCATGAGCGCACCTCCAGTTTGTGCCCCAGCACCCGGCACAGGCCGTCGGCGATCGCCAGGCCCAGGCCCAGGCCCTTCTCGGCGCGGGTCTGGTGGCTGTCCAGGCGCTTGAACTCCTGGAAAATCACCTGCAGCTTGTCGTCGGCGATGCCCGGGCCGCGGTCCCACACCTCAAGCCACAACTGTTCACCCTGGCGCCGTGCGCCCAGCAGGATCGGGCTCTTGCCATAGCGCAGGGCGTTAGTCAGGAAGTTCTGCAGCACCCGGCGCAGCAGCTTCATGTCGCTGTCCACCCGCAGGCGGCTGCCGCGCAGGCGGAACTCCAGGCCCTTCTCGGCGGCCAGTACCTTGAATTCGGCGCCCAGGGTGTCGAACAGCTCGTTGAGGGCAAAGGGCTTGGCATCCGGAGTGATCTTGCCGTTTTCCAGGCGCGAGATGTCCAGCAGGTCGCTGATCAGCTCTTCGGCCGAGCGCAGCGAGCTGTCCATGTGCTGCACCAGTTGCCGGGCCTCTTCATTCATGCCCTCGGCCTGCTGCGACAAGGCGGCGGAGAACAGCCGGGCGGCGTTCAGCGGCTGCATCAGGTCATGGCTGACTGCAGCCAGGAAACGGGTCTTGGACTGGCTCACCGCTTCGGCACGGCTCTTGGCTTCGGACAACGCCTGGTTCAGTTGCGACAGCTCTTGGGTGCGTTCCGCCACCCGTTGTTCAAGGCCTTCGTTGGCATCGCGCAGGGCCTGCTCGGCCTCGCGGAACGGGGTGATGTCGGTGAAGCTCATGACGAAACCGCCACCCGGCATCGGGTTGCCGATCAGTTCGATCACTCGGCCATTGGGGAACAGGCGCTCGGAGGAGTGCGCACGGCCCTGGCGCATCCAGTGCAGGCGCCGCGCCACGTGCACCTGCGCCTCGCCCGGGCCGCACAGGCCACGCTCGGCGTTGTAGCGGATGATGTCGGCGATCGGCCGGCCCACGCTGATCAGCCCGTCGGGGTAGTTGAACAGTTCCAGGTAACGGCGGTTCCAGGCCACCAGGTGCAGGTTCTGGTCGACCACGCTGATGCCCTGGTTGATGTTCTCGATGGCCCCTTGCAGCAGGGCGCGGTTGAACTGCAGCACCTCGCTGGCTTCGTCGGCGATACGCACCACGTCTTCCAGCTGCATGTCGCGGCCTTCGATAGCGGCCTTGACCACGGCGCGGGTCGACGAGGTGCCGAGCACGCCGGCCAGCAGGCGTTCGGTGTGTTCGATCCAGTCGCCGTCGGCGTTCTGGTTGGGGTTGAAGCCCTTGCCCTGGCGGTAGGCGAAGCGGATGAAGCTCTGCCGGGCGCGTTCTTCGCCGACAAAGCGCGAGGCCAGGGTCAGCAGGTCGTCGATCTGCACCGCCAGCAGCGGCTTGCTGCTGGGCCTGGCGCTGGTCTGCTGGCCGATGAAGCGGCCGGCCTGCCAATGCTCGGAAACCCGCGTGCGCGACAGCACCGAGACCCAGGCGAACAGGGTGAAGTTGCCCGCCAGCGACAGCACCACGCCCTGGGTCAGCGGGCTGATCGGCAGGTTCAGCGGGTTGCCGTGCAGCCACGCCAACCCTGGGAACAGCTGCAGCGACCAGCCCACGCTGTGCGCGGCAATCGGCAGCACCAGGGTGTAGAACCACAGGAAAATACCTGCGGCCAGGCCAGCGAACACACCGCGGCGGTTGGCCTGCTTCCAGTACAGCGCACCGAGCATGGCCGGGGTCAGCTGGGTCACGGCGGCGAAGGCGATCTGGCCGATGGTCGCCAGGCTGGCGGTGGAACCCAGCAGGCGGTAGCTGACATACGCCAGCAGCAGGATCACCACGATGGTCACCCGGCGTACCGAGAGCATCCAGTGGCGGAACGCCTCGAACGGCCGCTCGGCGTTGGTACGGCGCAGCAGCCAGGGCAGCAGCATGTCGTTGGAGACCATGGTCGACAGCGCCACGGCCTCGACGATGACCATGCCGGTGGCCGCCGAGGCACCGCCGATGAATGCCAGCAGGGCCAGGCTCGGGTGTGCCTCGGCCAGCGGCAGGCTGATGACGAACGAATCGGAGATCACCGTGCCCGGCAGCAGCATCTGCCCGGCCAGGGCGATCGGCACCACGAACAGCGCGGCCAGCGCCAGGTACATCGGGAATACCCAGCGCGCCAGGCGCATGTCCTGGGGTTCGATGTTCTCCACCACGGTGACGTGGAACTGCCGTGGCAGGCAGATGATCGCCATCATCGCCACGGCGGTCTGCACCACCATCGACGGCCAGTTGATGGTTTCCTGCCAATAATCCTGCAGGTGGATCGACTGGCGGGCCTGGCTGAACAGGTCGTCGAAGCCGTCATACAGGTTGAAGACGATGAAGATGCCCACGGCGAGGAAGGCCAGCAGCTTGATCAGCGATTCGAAGGCAATCGCCAGGACCATGCCACGGTGGTGTTCGGTCACGTCCAGGCTGCGGGTACCGAAGACGATGGCGAACAGCGCCAGTACCAGCGACACCACCAGCGCGGTGTCCTGCACGCGGGTGCCGGTGGCGTCGGCATTGGCGCCGATCAGCAGGTTCACGCCCAGCACGATGCCCTTGAGCTGCAAGGCGATGTACGGCAGCACGCCGACCAGGCAGATCAGCGCCACGACCACCGCCAGGGACTGCGACTTGCCGTAGCGCGCGGCGATGAAGTCGGCGATCGAGGTGATGTTCTGTTGCTTGCTGATCAGCACCATCTTCTGCAGCACCCAGGGCGCGAAGATCAGCAGCAGCACCGGGCCCAGGTAGATCGGCAGGAATGCCCAGAGCTGTTCGGCGGCCTGGCCGACCGCGCCGAAGAAGGTCCAGCTGGTGCAGTACACGGCCAGCGACAGGCTGTACACCCAGGCACGCAGCTTCGGCGGCAACGGCGTGCTGCGGCGGTCGCCGTAGAAGGCGATGGCGAACATGATGGCCATATAGGCCAGGGCGACCACGGCGATCAGCCCGCTGGACAACGACATGAAGACTCCGAAGCAAAAAGATAACGCGGTCCCGATCAATCAGTCTGGCACGCAGGTGCCGCTTCGTCAGCGCAGACGATGGTCGCAGTGGCAGGTGGTCGCAGGTGGCATCCTGTACCGGCCTCTTCGCGGGCATGCCCGCTCCCACAGGTACGGCGCTGCCCTCAAGGCATGTGATATCCCTGTGGGAGCGGGCACGCCCGCGAAGAGGCCAGTACAGCCAACATCAACTACTGCGGGTACCCAGCCAATAAAACACCCCCGCCAGTATCACCGACAACACCAGCAGGTAGAAGATCGCCCCCGGCCACAGATGCACCAGGGCAAACCCCACCATCACCGGCCCCAGCGCCGCACCGAGGTTGGACAGGTTCTGCGCACCGTAATACACCCCACGCAATTGCTCCGGTGCGATCAGGTCGATGAACATGTACTCGGCCGGGATCACGATGATCTCGCCCAGGGTGAACACCAGCATCGCCAGGCACCACGCCAGCGCCGAACCGGCCAGGGCAAAGCCCAGCAGCCCTGCGATGAACAGGCCCATGCCGGCCAGCAGCCAGGGCATCAGGCGCTGGCGGCTGATGTGGCGGCCGATCAGGTACTGCAGGGCAATCACCGTCACCGCGTTGGTGGTCACCAGGTAACCGATCAGGCGCGCCGCCTCGGCCGGGCTGCTGGTCACCACCAGGTACTGCGACAGGTAGGCGGTGAACTGGCCGAATACCACCGCGCTCAGCACCCCGCCCAGGGTGAAGCATACCAGCCGCCGGTCACGGGCCAGCCCCAGCGCCACCTGGCCAAAGCCGACCCCGGGCTTGTCCGGCGCACTGGCCTGCAGACCGCGGTCCCCCAGGCGCCAGTAAGCCAGGCACATACCCAGGCCGAGCAGGGCGGAGGCGATGAACGGCATATGGTCGTTCAGCTCCAGCATGGCCACGCCCAGCAGCGGGCCGGCGGCGTAGCCGACGTTGCTGAGGGTGTACTTGATGGCGAACACTTCGGCCCGTTCCTCCACCGGCAGCAAGGCGCAGAAGCCCGCCTTGGCGGCGATGTCGACCACTGCCAGGGCCAGGTTGATCATTACCAGGCAGAGAAAGAACAGCAGCGCCGAGTTGCTGGCGACCGCGCCGACGAAGGCCAGGGCAAACAGCAGGGTGCTGGCGCTGACCAGTGTGTGGTTGCGCAAGGTATCCACCAGATGGCCGCCATACAGGCTCAGCAGCGAGGCGATGATCAGCGCGCCACCGATCAGCAGGCCTATCTGGCTGATCGGCAGGTGGAAGTTGTCGGCCAGGTACACCACCAGGTAGGGCAGGGTAAGGGCACGGGCGACGGTGAGGGTGAAGGTGGTGCCGAGCAGCAGGCGCACAGTGTGCGGGTAGCGTTTGATGGCGGCGAGCATTACACATCCTTGTTGTTCTGTTTTGCCGGGGGCCAGAATATGCCAACAGAGGCCTGCTGCGCAGGCCTTTCGCGGGCACGCCCGCTCCCACATGCCCTCAAGGCATGTGATATCCCTGTGGGAGCGGGCGTGCCCGCGAAAGGGCCGGTACAGCCCTCCAAAATCCTTGAGCGCTTGCCAGTCAGTGCATTTCCCATGCAGATTTGTGGCTTGTCGCGCCCGGCGCGCCTCCAATTGAAAAGCCCTCAGGACCAAGGACGATGAGTCACTCCTCGCAATTCACCTTGCTCGGCAAGCGGCGTTTCCTGCCGTTTTTCATCACCCAGTCGCTGGGTGCCTTCAACGACAACCTGTTCAAGCAGTCGCTGATCCTGGCGATCCTGTTCAAGCTCAGCCTGGGCGACGGTGACCGTTCGATCTGGGTCAACCTGTGCGCCCTGCTGTTCATCCTGCCGTTCTTCCTGTTTTCGGCGCTGGGTGGGCAGTTTGGCGAGAAGTTCGCCAAGGATGCGCTGATCCGGGCCATCAAGCTGGCCGAGATCGCGATCATGGCGGTAGGCGCGCTCGGCTTCATCACCAACCACCTGGCGCTGATGCTGGTGGCGCTGTTCGGCATGGGGACCCACTCGGCGCTGTTCGGCCCGGTGAAGTACTCGATCCTGCCGCAGGCCCTGCGCGAAGAAGAACTGGTCGGCGGCAACGGGCTGGTGGAAACCGGTACCTTCCTGGCCATCCTCGCCGGCACCATCGGCGCTGGGGTGATGATGTCGGCCGACAGCTATGCCACCGTGGTGGCTGGTGGCGTGGTCGGCACCGCCGTGCTCGGTTACCTGTCCAGCCGCTGGATCCCGCGGGCCGCTGCCGCTTCGCCGCAAATGCCGCTGGACTGGAACATCTTCAGGCAGTCGTGGGCGATCCTGCGCATGGGCCTGGGGCAGCCGCCGGCGGTGTCGCGCTCGATCGTCGGCAACTCGTGGTTCTGGTTCGTCGGTGCCATCTACCTCACGCAGATCCCGGCCTACGCCAAGGACTGGCTGCACGGTGATGGCACGGTGGTGACACTGGTACTGACCCTGTTCTCGGTGGGGATCGCCCTGGGTTCGCTGCTGTGCGAGCGGCTGAGCGGGCGCAAGGTGGAAATCGGCCTGGTGCCGTTCGGCTCGTTCGGGCTGAGCCTGTTCGGCCTGCTGTGGTGGTGGCACTCCGGCGATGTGCCGGCTGCGGCGGCACCGCACGACTGGCTGGCGCTGTTGGGCATGGGCCAGGCCTGGTGGATCCTGCTGTCGATCGTCGGCCTTGGGGTGTTCGGCGGCTTCTACATCGTACCGCTGTATGCACTGATCCAGGCCCGCACCGCCGAAGACCAGCGCGCCCGGGTGATCGCTGCCAACAACATCCTCAATGCCCTGTTCATGGTGGTGTCGGCAGTGCTCACCATCATCCTGCTGGGCCTGGCCGAGCTGACCATCCCGCAACTGTTCCTGGTGGTGTCGCTGCTCAACATCGCGGTCAACGCCTATATCTTCAGGATCGTGCCCGAGTTCACCATGCGCTTCCTGATCTGGCTGCTCAGCCATTCGATGTACCGCGTGCAACACCGCGACCTCGAGCGCATCCCCGACGAAGGCGCGGCGCTGCTGGTGTGCAACCACGTGTCGTTCGTCGATGCGCTGCTGCTGGGCGGGGCGATCCGCCGGCCGATCCGCTTCGTCATGTACTACAAGATCTACAACCTGCCGGTACTCAACTTCGTGTTCCGCACCGCAGGCGCCATCCCGATTGCCGGGCGCAACGAAGACCAGGCCATCTACGAACGTGCTTTCGCGCGCATTGCCGAGTACCTGGCCGATGGCGAGCTGGTATGCATCTTCCCTGAAGGCAAGCTGACCGGGGACGGCGAAATCGATGTGTTCAAGGGCGGCGTCAACCGCATCCTCGAAGAAACCCCGGTGCCGGTCATTCCGTTGGCCTTGCAGGGGCTGTGGGGCAGCTTCTTCAGCCGTGACCCGGCCAAGGGCTTTTTCAAGCGCCTGTGGTCGCGGGTGACCATCGTGGCAGGCGCCGCCATCCCGGTGGAGGCGGCGCAGCCAGAAGCCTTGCGTGAGCAGGTCAGCCGCCTGCGCGGCAACCTGCGCTAGGGGAGGGCGTCAGCTGGCGCTGACTTTCAGGCCGACCAGGCCGGTAACGATCAGCGCCACGCTGACCAGGCGTACCAGGGCCATGGACTCGCCGAACAGGATGATGCCGGCGATCACCGTGCCGACGGCGCCGACGCCAGTCCAGATGGCATAGGCGGTACCCAGCGGCAGCTCTTTCATGGCCAGGCCCAGCAGGCCCAGGCTGATGGCCATGGCGGCGACGGTGAGGACGGTGGGCAGAGGCTTGCTGAAGCCGTCGGTGTATTTCAGGCCGACGGCCCAGCCGACCTCGAACAGGCCGGCGAAGAACAGGATGATCCAGGACATGGTGCGTCTCCATCGTTGTGAATGATGGGGCCGTCCCCGGAATGGTCACGCGGTGCGTCGTGAGGTCGTCCTCACAGTGGGTGCCATGGTGCACATATGCAGCCCTCTGGGCAAGCCTGTACCGGCCCTTTCGCGGGCACGCCCGCTCCCACAGGTACTGCACAGGTCTGAAGATTGTAGAGATCTCTGTGGGAGCGGGCGTGCCCGCGAAAGGGCCAGTGCAGGCAACATCAATGCCTGGCCGGCTCCCCACCTTCAGCTTCTGCCACAGGTTCCCCCATGCGCCGGAACCAGGTCGACAGCAGCGCCCCGGAAATATTGTGCCAAACGCTGAACAACGCACTCGGCACCGCAGCCAGCGGCGAAAAATGCGCCGCCGCCAGTGCCGCGCCCAGCCCGGAGTTCTGCATGCCCACCTCCAGCGCCAGCGACTTGCGCTGTGCCAGTGGCAGCTTGCACAGCCTGCCGGTCAGGTACCCCAGCAAGTAGCCGAAGCTGTTGTGCAATATCACCACCGCCATGATCAGCAGCCCCGACTCGGCGATCTTCGCCTGGCTGGCCGCCACCACCGCGCACACGATCATCACGATACTCACCACCGACACCAGCGGCAGCACCTGCACCGCCGCCTGCACCCGCGCGCCAAGCAGCCGCTGGGCCAGCACGCCGAGCACGATCGGCAGCATCACCAGCTGCAGGATCGACCAGAACATGTCCATGAAGGACACCGGCAGCCAGGCCGAGGCCAGGAACCAGATCAGCGCCGGGGTCAGCAGCGGGGCGAGCAGGGTGGTCACCGCAGCGATCGCCACCGCCAGCGCCAGGTCGCCGCGGGACAACCAGACCATCACGTTCGACGCCGTGCCGCTCGGGCAGCAGCCAACCAGGATCACGCCCACGGCGATTTCCGGCGGCAGGTGGAACAGCTGGCACAGCAGCCAGGCCATGCCCGGCATGATCACGAAGTGCGCGACCACACCCAGCATCACCCGCCAGGGCTGGCGGGCGAGGGCGGCGAAGTCATCGAGCTTGAGGGTGAGGCCCATGCCGAACATCACCAGACCCAGCAGCGGCACGATGGCCACCTTCAGGGCGATGAACCATTGCGGTTGCAGGAAGGCCAGTACGGCGAACACCAGCACCCACAGGGCGAAGGTATTGCCGACGAAGCGGCTGAGGGCGGCGAGGGCACGCATGGGGGCAATTCCTTTTCTGTTTTATGGCTTCAAGAATTTCACTGGCCCTTTCGCGGGCTTGCCCGCTCCCACAGGTACACCACAGTACTCAGAAACTGTGGTGTACCTGTGGGAGCGGGCAAGCCCGCGAAGAGGCCAGTACTGTCTGAGGATATCTCCCAGGCCAGTACCGGCATTTCAAAACCAGTCAGACCCCTTGCGGAATCTCTTCCCCACCCAGCGCCTCGAACAGCACCGGCAGGAATTCGGCAAAGGTCATCATCATCAGCTGGAAGCTGGCATCGAACTGCTGCGCAGCCTCATCGCCACCATCCTGTTCGGCCTGCTCCTGCAGCAGCTCTTCGAATTTCAGGCGCTTGATCACCATCTTGTCATCCAGAATGAACGACAGCTTGTCCTGCCAGGCCAGGGCCAGTTGGGTGACCACCTTGCCAGTGCTCAGGTGCAGCTGGATTTCCTCGCCGGTCAGGTCCTGGCGCTTGCAGCGCACGATACCGCCATCTTCGGCGGTGTCGCGCAGTTCGCACTCGTCCAGCACATAGAAGCCTTCGGCAGCTTCCTGCGACTTGACCCACTCGGTCATGGTGGCAACCGGTGCGATTTTCACGGTGGCCGGGCGCACCGGCAGCGAGCCCATCACTTCACGCAGGGTCGACAGCAGGTCTTCGGCACGCTTGGCGCTGGCCGAGTTGACCAGGATCACGCCCAGGCGCGGGGCAATGGCAGCGAAGATCATCGAGCGGCGGATGAACGCGCGCGGCAGGAAGGCCTGGATGATCTCGTCCTTGATCTGGTCGCGTTCCTTTTTATAGACCTTGCGCATCTGCTCGGTCTCGATCTCTTCGACCTTTTCCTTCACCGCGTCGTTGACCACGCTGCTGGGCAGGATGCGTTCTTCCTTGCGCGCGGCAATCAGCAGGTACTCGCCGCTGACATGCACCAGGGGAGCGTCTTCGCCCTTGCCGAATGGCGCGACGAAACCATAGGTGGTCAGCTCCTGGCTGGCGCAGGGGCGGGCCGGCTTGCTGGCCAGGGCCGCTTCCAGCGCTTCAGGCTCGAACGGGACTTCCTGGGTCAGGCGGTAGGTCAGCAGGTTCTTGAACCACATGAGGGGCAATCTCTCCTTAATGCATAAGGCGGGCATTATTCTCCGAGCGGTGCTCTCAGGCCAACCCTGTCGGAGTGCCAGTAGCTGTAGCTGGATGTAAAGATGCACATCGCAACGCTAGGTCTTTGAAAGGCCTGAGGTTTTTTTTGAAAAAAGTTAAAAAAGTGCTTGCCAGGGTACGGGGCCGTCCGTAGAATGCGCGCCACACCGAGACGAAGGGTGATTAGCTCAGCCGGGAGAGCATCTGCCTTACAAGCAGAGGGTCGGCGGTTCGATCCCGTCATCACCCACCACTCGATGTTTAGCGCAGCGGTAGTTCAGTCGGTTAGAATACCGGCCTGTCACGCCGGGGGTCGCGGGTTCGAGTCCCGTCCGCTGCGCCATATTTCACTTCCAGGGCCTACTGAACACCCGGAAGTAACAGAGAAAGCGACCTCAGGGTCGCTTTTTTTTGTGCCTGAGATTTGGTGTTTTCGCGAATTTTGCAAAAAGTTCGATAAGTGCTTGCCAGAGCGCCAAGTCGCCCGTAGAATGCGCGCCACACCGAGAGACATGGGTGATTAGCTCAGCCGGGAGAGCATCTGCCTTACAAGCAGAGGGTCGGCGGTTCGATCCCGTCATCACCCACCACTCGATGTTTAGCGCAGCGGTAGTTCAGTCGGTTAGAATACCGGCCTGTCACGCCGGGGGTCGCGGGTTCGAGTCCCGTCCGCTGCGCCATATTCCACTTCCAGGGCCTACTGAACACCCGGAAGTAACAAAAAAAGCGACCTTAGGGTCGCTTTTTTTGTTTCTGCATCCTGAGCGATTTTATCGTTCATGAAATCCTGGGGCCGCTTTGCGGCCCATCGCGACACAAGGCCGCTCCTACAGGGGTATGCGCAGTCAGCGAGTGACGCGATCTCCTGTAGGAGCGGCCTTGTGTCGCGAAAGGGGCGCAAAGCGCCCCCGGCAATTTCAGCTACGACGCTCTTCTTCCCGCAAAGTCAGCACTTCAAACCCATCCTCGGTCACCGCCACGGTATGCTCCCACTGCGCCGACAAGCTGTGGTCGCGGGTAATCACCGTCCAGCCATCCTTCAGCGTGCGCGTCCCGCGTCCGCCCTGGTTGATCATCGGTTCGATGGTAAACACCATCCCCGGCTTCAACTTCAGGCCCATCCCGCGCTGGCCAATGTGCAGCACCTCCGGCCCTTCATGCATCTGTTGGCCGATGCCATGCCCGCAATACTCACGTACGACGCTGTAGCCCGCCGCTTCGGCATGGGTCTGGATGGCATGGCCGATATCACCCAGCGTAGCCCCGGGGCGTACCTGTTCGATGCCTTTCCATAGCGCGTCATAGGTGGTGTCGACCAGGCGCTGCGCCTCATCGCTGATCGGCCCGATGCTGTACATCTTTGACGAGTCGGCGATATAGCCGCCTTGTTCCAGGGTGATGTCGACGTTGATGATCGAGCCTTCCTTCAGCACTTCATCGACCTTGGGCATGCCATGGCACACCACATGGTCCACCGAGGTGTTGAGCGAATAGGGGAATCCATACTGGCCCTTGCTCGCCGGGCGGGCCTTGAGCGTGCCGACGATGAACGCCTCGGCGCGGTCGTTGATCTGCATGGTGGTCACGCCGGGGCGGATGAAGGTGTCGAGGTCGGCGAACACCTGGGCAAGCAGCTGGCCGGCGCGGCGCATCAGGTCGAGTTGGGCGGGGGTCTTGATAATCACCTGGGACATGGGGGGAGTGCAGTGGCTCGTGCTGGAATGTGCCCCAGCATAGCGCCATGGGGTATGGGGTTGCCATCGCATGGTGCACAGCCTGTACCGGCCTCTTCGCGGGCACGCCCGCTCCCACAGGTGCAGCACCGCCCTCAGGCATTGTGATATCCCTGTGGGAGCGGGCATGCCCGCGAAAGGGTCGACACAGCTGGCCCATAAATTGCTGTTTCACCTCCATCCAGGGCTATCAACGTCGACAGCCCACAAAACTTCACGACAAAGGCGCCGTGTTGCCCCGCTTGCCCAGCAAGCAGGGGCAGCCGGCGCCTTTTTGCGTTCCCTACAGGAGCCCGCCCATGGCCAACAGCGAAGTGCGCAGCGTCTGCCCCTACTGCGGCGTCGGTTGCGGCATCGTCATGAGCGTCGCCGATGGCAAGGTCGGCAAGATCAGCGGCGACAAGCAGCACCCCAGCAACTTCGGCCGCCTGTGCACCAAAGGCCTCACCGCACACCTGCCGCTGACCGCCGCCGGGCGCATGGAGGATGCCTATGTGCGCCAGCAGCGCAGCCAGCAGCCAGCGCGTACCGGCATCGACCAGGCCATCGCCGCCGCCGCCGGGCGTTTGCGCGGCATCATCGACCAGCACGGCCCCGACGCCGTGGCGCTGTACGTGTCCGGGCAGATATCGCTGGAGGCCCAGTACCTGGCCAACAAGCTGGCCAAGGGCTTTATCCGCACCCGCCACATCGAGTCCAACTCGCGCCTGTGCATGGCCAGTGCCGGCAGCGGCTACAAGCTGTCGCTCGGTGCCGATGGCCCGCCCGGCAGCTACCAGGACTTCGAGCACGCCGACGTATTCCTGGTGATCGGCGCCAACATGGCCGACTGTCACCCGATCCTGTTCCTGCGCCTGCTCGACCGGGTCAAGGCGGGTGCCAAGCTGATCGTCGTCGACCCACGGCGCAGCGCCACCGCCGACAAGGCCGACCTGTTTCTGCAGGTGCGCCCCGGCAGCGACATGGCCTTGCTCAATGGCCTGCTGCACCTGCTCCTGCGCAACGGCCACACCGACCCCGGCTTCATCGCCCGCCACACCGAAGGCTGGGACGAACTGCCGGCCTTTCTCGATGACTACACCCCTGACCGGGTGGCCGCCATCACCGGGCTGGCCGAGGCCGACATCATCAAGGCCGCCGAATGGATCGGCGGCGCCAGCAACTGGATGAGCTGCTGGACCATGGGCCTGAACCAGAGCATCCACGGCACCTGGCACACCAATGCGATCTGCAACCTGCACCTGGCCACGGGCGCCATCTGCCGTCCCGGCAGCGGGCCGTTCTCGCTGACCGGCCAACCCAATGCCATGGGCGGCCGCGAGATGGGCTACATGGGCCCCGGCCTGCCAGGCCAGCGCTCGGCGCTGGTAGCGCAAGACCGCGCCTTCGTCGAGCAGCAGTGGCAACTGGCCCCGGGCAGCCTGCGCAGCGAAGGCGGCGAGGGCACGGTGGCGCTGTTCGAGCAGATAAAAAGCGGCGTGGTAAAAGCCTGCTGGGTCATCTGCAGCAACCCGGTGGCCAGTGTCGCCAACCGCCAGCAGGTGATCGACGGCCTGCGCCAGGCCGAACTGGTGATTACCCAGGATGCCTTCCTCGACACCGAGACCAACCGCTACGCCGACATCCTGCTACCGGCTGCGCTGTGGGCCGAAGGCGAGGGCGTGATGATCAACAGCGAGCGCAACCTCACCCTTATGCCACGTGCCGTCGAACCGCCCGGGCAGAGCCTGCCGGACTGGCAGATCATCGCCCGGGTCGCCTGCGCCATGGGCTATGCCGACGCCTTCGACTACCCCGATGCCGAGGCGGTGTACGAGGAGATCCGCCGCTTTCACAACCCAACCACCGGCTACGACCTGCGGGGCATCGGCTATGCCGAACTGCGCGAACAGCCGCACCAGTGGCCCTGCGCCCCAGGCCGTGACAACCCGCGCAGCCCACTGCGCTATCGCAACGACGGCAGCAGCCAGATGCTGTTGCGCGATGCCCAGGGCGAGTGCCCGGTGTTGGCCTTCCCGACCGCCAGCGGCAAGGCCCGCTTCTTCGCCCGGCCCTGGTTGCCGGCGGCGGAGCTGCCGGATGCCGATTACCCCATGGTGCTGAATACCGGCCGCGTGCAGCACCAGTGGCACACCCTGACCAAGACCGGCAAGGTACCGGCGCTGAACAAGCTGGAGCCCGGCCCCTTCGTGGAAATCCACTGCGACGATGCTGCCCGGCTGGGCATCGCCGAAAAGGACCTGGTGGCCATTCGCTCGCGCCGCGGGCAGGCCGTGCTACCCGCGCGAATCAGCGACCGGGTCATGCCTGGCAACTGCTTTGCCCCGTTTCACTGGAATGACCTGATCGGCGAGCAACTGGCGATCAACGCCGTGACGTGTGATGCGGTCGACCCGCTGTCGCTGCAGCCGGCGTTCAAGCATTGTGCCGTGACCCTGGAGCGGGTTGCCGGTGAGCGCATCGAAGCCCTTGATCTGAACACTGCCAATCCGGAGCCTGCCCGCATGCCGACCGCCACCCTGTCCCGTCTGCTTGGCCTGGACACCCTGCCAGCTCCGGTGCTGGCCGAGGAAGAGCGCCATTATCTGCAAGGCTTCCTGCTGGGCCTGGACCAGGCCCGCGCCGAGGGCGTGCCCTGCCTGCCGGCCAGTGCGCCGCTGGCCGCCAACCGCCGGTTGTTCGTCGATGGCTTGCTGGCCGGGCTGTTCGCCCAGCCGGCGGTGCTGCCCGATGCAGCGTTGATAGCACCCCGGCACCAGGTGCTGTGGGCTTCGCAAACCGGCAACGGCGAGCTCTTGGCCGAACGCTGTGCCGAGCGCCTGCGCGGTGCCGGCCTCGACGTGCAGCTCAGTTGCATGGAAGCGGTCAGCCCGCGCCAGCTGCAGGGCGCCGCCAGCGTGGTGCTGATCGCCAGCACCTTTGGCGATGGTGACGCACCCGACAGTGCAGCGGCATTCTGGCAAGCCTTGCAAGGCGAGGAGGGCGCCCACTGCGCCGAACTGCCTTTTGCCGTGCTGGCCCTGGGCGACTCCAGTTACGACCAGTTCTGCGGCTTTGGCCGCAAGCTCGACCAACGCCTGGCCGAGCTGGGTGGGCGGCGCCTGCTGCAGCGGGTGGACTGCGAGCCGGACTTCGACGACGCCTTCGCCGCCTGGCTGGATGCGCTGCTGCCAACGCTAGGCAACGCTGCTGCACCGCAACCGGTCACCGAGCCTGCGCCCGTGGCGGCCTATGGCAAGCAGCAACCCTGGGCTGCCACCTTGCTGGAAAACCGCCTGCTCAACGGCCCGGGTGCCAGCAAGGAAACCCGTCAACTGGTGTTCGACCTGAGCGGCAGCGGTTTCACCTATGCCGCCGGTGATGCCTTGGGCGTGTGGCCGCGCAACTGTCCGGCCCTGGTCGACGAGCTGCTGGCGCTGATGCAGCTCGATGGCCAGACCATGGTTCAGCTGAAAGGCCATCCCGCCATGCCGCTGACCGAAGCCTTGCAAGCGCACCTGGAGATCGCCAAGGTCACCATGCAGCAGCTGCAGGCCTTCGCCGGCAATGCCCCGGACCTGCAGCGCCTGCTGCAGCCCGAGTGCAAGGCCGAGCTGCAGGACTGGTTGTGGGGGCGGCAACTGGTCGATGTGCTGCGCGCCTTCCCCCAGCAGCTGCCGCTGGCCAGCTGGCTGGAGCTGCTCAAACCGTTGCAGCCGCGCCTGTATTCGATCAGCTCCAGCCCGCTGGCGCACCCGCAGCAGGTGCACCTGACCGTTTCCACGGTGCGCTATGGCGCGCGCAAAGGGGTGTGTTCAAGCTTCCTTGCCGACCGTGCGCAGGCACTGAAGGTAGCCATCTTCCCGCAAGTGTCGAAGCACTTTCGCCTGCCCGAGGACGACAGCGTGCCGGTGATCATGGTCGGCCCCGGCACCGGCATTGCGCCGTTCAGGGCCTTCCTCGAAGAGCGAGAGGCACGTGGGGCGAAAGGGGCCAACTGGCTGTTCTTCGGCGAGCAGTACGCGGCCACCGATTTCTATTACCAGAAGCAGCTGCAGGCCTGGCAGGCTGCAGGGCACCTGCGTCTGGACACGGCGTTTTCACGCGACCAGGCCGAGAAGGTCTACGTGCAGCAACGCATGCTCGAACAGGGCGCGCAGTTGTGGCAGTGGCTGGAGGCGGGGGCGTACTTCTATGTGTGTGGTGATGCGCAGCGCATGGCCAAGGATGTGGATGCGGCGTTGCGGGCGATCGTGGCCGAGCATGGCGGCATGGATGCAGCGGCGGCTGCGGCTTATGTCGAAGCGCTGGGCAGGGCCAAGCGGTATCGGCGGGATGTGTATTGATGTGCTCCAAGATGGGGAGTGATGCACTTGGAATGTGCATTTGCTGTACTGGCTTCTTCGCGGGCACGCCCGCTCCCACAGGTACTGCACAGGTCTGAATAAACGTGGAGAACCCTGTGGGAGCGGGCGTGCCCGCGAAGAGGCCGGTACAGGAAACAGGGTTGGCACACTCCCTGCTTTATCCCAGTTACAACAAAGCCCACTGATCAACGGCGATCAACCCGGGCCCCCTACCGTGATGAATACAGGCAAAGGCGCCTGGAGCTTCGGCTCCAGGCGCTTTTTTTTTGATCGAGGATCGGCTTATGAAGGCAACAGCGAGCAGCGGGCAACGAGAGCGACTGGTCATCGTCGGCAACGGCATGGTCGGCCACCATTGCGTCGAACAACTGGTCAGCCGCGGCGCCCTGCAGCGCTTCGAGGTGCATGTGTTCGGCGAAGAGCGCCAACGCGCCTACGACCGCGTGCACCTGTCCGAGTACTTCGGCGGCAGCTGTGCCGAAACCCTGGCCCTGTGCGAGCAGGACTTCTACGGTACCAACGGTGTGCACCTGCACCTCGGCGAAGCGGTGCTGGAAATCGACCGTGAGCGCGGCGAAGTGGTCACCGCCGAGGGCCGTTATGGCTACGACCAGCTGGTGCTGGCCACAGGTTCCTACCCCTTCGTGCCGCCGATCGAAGGTTCCAGCGGCAATGCCCGCCTGGTCTACCGCACCCTTGACGACCTCGACGGCATCCGCGCTGCCGCAGCCAGTGCCCGCCGTGGCGTGGTAGTGGGTGGTGGCCTGCTTGGCCTGGAAGCAGCCAACGCCCTCAAGTCGCTGGGCCTGGAAGCCCACGTGGTGGAGTTCGCCCCACGGCTGATGCCGGTGCAGCTGGACGGCGAGGGCGGTGCCGCGCTCAAGGCACAGATCGAAGCGCTGGGCGTTGGCGTGCATCTGTCGCGCGCCACCCAGTCGATCAGTGCGGGTGAAGACTACCGCTACCGCATGAACTTCGATGGCGGCGAGCATCTGGAAACCGACCTGATCGTGTTCTCTGCGGGTATCCGCCCGCAGGATGCCCTGGGCCGTGCCTGTGGCCTGGACATCGCCGCGCGTGGCGGCGTGGTCATCGACAACCATTGCCGCAGCAGCGACCCACGCATCTTTGCCATCGGCGAGTGCGCCTCGTGGAACGGCAGCGTGTTCGGCCTGGTCGCCCCGGGCTACAGCATGGCGCGCAACCTGGCGGCATTGCTGATGGGTGAAGCCGCTGGCGAATTCACCGGTGCCGACATGTCTACCAAGCTCAAGTTGCTGGGCGTGGATGTCGGTTCCATCGGCGATGCCCATGGCGCCACCCCGGGCGCACGCAGCTACCGCTTCATCGACGAAGCCAACAGCGCCTACCGCCGGCTGGTGGTGGATGCCAGCGGCAAGCACGTGCTCGGTGCGGTGCTGGTGGGCGACAACAGCTACTACGACACCCTGCTGCAATACGCCCAGAACGGCATCGCCTTGCCAGCCGACCCTGCGGCACTGATCCTGCCGCAAGGCGGCGGCGCACCGGCCCTGGGCGCCGATGCGCTGCCCGACAGCGCGACCATCTGCTCCTGCCACAACGTCAGCAAGGGCGCGGTCTGCGCCGCCATCGACAGCGGCTGCGGCGACCTTGCCGCAGTCAAGGGCTGCACCAAGGCCGCCACCGGTTGTGGTGGTTGCGCGGCACTGCTCAAGCAGGTGTTCGAGCACGAGTTGACCGCCCGTGGCGTGGCGGTGGACAAGAGCCTGTGCGAGCACTTCGCCTACACCCGTCAGGAGCTGTACGGGCTGGTGCGGGTAGAGGGTATCCGCACCTTCAACGAACTGCTCGAACGCCACGGCAAGGGCCACGTTGGCTGCGACATCTGCAAGCCGGCGGTGGGCAGTATCCTCGCCTCGTGCTGGAACCAGCCGATCATGGACCCGGCGCTGGTGCCGCTGCAGGACACCAACGACACCTTCATGGCCAACATGCAGAAGAACGGCACCTACTCGGTGGTGCCGCGCATCCCCGGTGGTGAAATTACCCCCGACAAGCTCATCGTGATCGGCCAGGTGGCGAAAAAGTACGACCTGTACACCAAGATCACTGGCGGCCAGCGCATCGACCTGTTCGGCGCCCAGTTGCACGAGCTGCCGCTAATCTGGGGCGAGCTGATCGAGGCCGGCTTCGAAACCGGCCATGCCTACGGCAAGTCGACCCGCACGGTGAAATCGTGCGTTGGCAGCACCTGGTGCCGTTACGGCGTGCAGGACAGCGTCGGCATGGCCCTGCGCCTGGAAGACCGCTACAAAGGCCTGCGCAGCCCGCACAAGCTCAAGTTCGCGGTGTCCGGCTGCACTCGCGAATGCGCCGAGGCGCAGAGCAAGGACATCGGCGTGATTGCCACCGACAAGGGCTGGAACCTGTACGTGTGCGGCAATGGCGGCATGCGCCCGCGGCATGCCGAACTGTTTGCCACCGACCTCGACGACGAAACCCTGGTGCGCCTGATCGACCGCGTGCTGATGTTCTACATCCGCACCGCCGACAAGCTGCAGCGCACCTCGGTGTGGCGCGAGAATCTGGAAGGTGGGCTGGACTACCTGAAGCAGGTGATCATCGACGACAGCCTGGGCCTGGCCAGCGAGCTGGAGGCGCAGATGCAGCATGTGGTCGACCAGTATGAATGCGAATGGGCCAACGCCCTCAACGACCCCGAGAAGCTCAAGCGCTTCCGCACTTTCGTCAACGACCGCCGCGCCGACCCGGACGTGCACTTCGTGCGCGAACGCGAACAGCGCCGGCCTGCTGCGCCACTGCACCTGATCCCAACCGTCGAGGAGGCTGTCTGATGAACTTGTCCAATGCTGCTGTGAAAACCCACGAGAACTGGCAGGCGGTGTGCCAGGCGGATGACCTGGTGGCCGATTCCGGGGTGGTGGTCTGGCTCGACGGGGCCCAGGTGGCGTTGTTCTACCTGCCGGGGCAGGCGCAGCCGCTGTACGCGGTGGACAACCGCGACCCGCGGTCCGGCGCCAACATCATCGGCCGCGGGCTGGTGGGCAGTGTGCAGGGCGAGCTGGTGGTGGCGGCGCCGTTGTACAAGCAGCACTTCAGCCTGCAAAGCGGGGAGTGCCTGGAAGATGGCGGGCAGCGCCTGCGGGTGTGGCCGGTGCGCTTGAATGGGGAGGCGGTGGAGTTGGCTGTGGTCTGATCCCCCATCCGCTGCCTTCGCCAACAAACCCGCTCTCAAGGCGTGCACAGGACCTGTGGGAGAAGCCTTGTGTAGCGAAAGGTCTGCACAGCAGCCCCGGCAACTGTTGCCATGATGCTGATATCCCAGGGCCGCTTCGCGGCCCATCGCAGGCAAGTCAGCTCCTGCAGGTTGCAGGCCTTATCGCAACTGGTATATCTGCCAGTACATTTGTCTTGATGGTGCGTTCATGATAGCCGGTAGCGCAGGGGATAGAGGTAACTGGCACTATGTCCATAATGAGGTCCATGATCCGAAAGTATTTCTATGGGCGCAATGGTGTTTCAACGCTTGTCGGCGGGGATGAGTTTCTCTCCTGCATGCGCTTTGATGTGGGGCTATCAGCCATTCGCTCATCAGTTGGTTTAACTAGAATTATCGGCAGCGATTCACAAGGTTCGGTGCTATCTGAAATTGAAAGTGCGGCGTGCGCTCATCGATGTTTCGCTGTTCATGGTGTCGCTGCACATCGGCCGGTAAAGGATATCGGCTTCAAAGGTGAACGCTGCGATATGCTGACGCAGTGCTACCCTCTGGGAAATGGCTACCGTACCTACAGCCCAGTGTTGATGCGCTTTCAAAGCGCCGATAACCAATCACCGTTTGGCAAGGGTGGGTTGAATGCATATGCCTTTGTAAAAGGGGACCCTGTCAACTTGAGCGACCCCAGCGGTCATTCACCAATAAATGCAGAGGTTTTTTACTACAGGGGCCCCATCAAAGTGATTGATGGGATGCGGGTTTTCTACTCGCAGAATGTTTCTGGAGTGCAGGTTCTGAATATCGGGGCTCATGGTGTGGCCGGCAGAATTGGAACTCAGCGGGTCAACCATCCCGCACGTGCAGTTGTGCAGACTTTGCAAAAACATGGTTACTCTATGAACGGGCAAGAGACGCATATCCTGGCATGCAATTCCGCTAACGGCCAATCCTCATTTATCCAGGACATGGCGAACATTACTCAGGCGCCTTCGACAGGCTATCAGGGCAGTTTGTGGACGGATGATAATCGGCCGGCCATGATCAATGGCAGCATGGACAATTACTGGGTCAAGCTGATCAAAACGATGGCTTCCGACGACCCCGATTTTGCGCGGTTCGCCTATGCACCTGTCACGGTAAAGCCGGCAATTGCACCACGTGAAGTATCGAACGAACCGAAAGACTTGGCTCTCAAGTTGAGGCAATGACCACCTGAAGGCGTAAAGTGGTAGCTCGTTTTTACAGATCGCCCCGCCATGAACCTCGACACCCGCATCAAGTACCGCCACCTGCTGTGCTTCCTGGAGATTGCCCGGCAGGGCAGCCTGGCCAGGGCTGCCGACATCCTGGCAATCAGCCAGCCAGCCATCTCCAAGACCCTCAAGGAACTCGAAGACCTGCTGGAAACGCGCCTGTTCGCGCGCAGCCGCCAGGGCGTCGAGCTGACCCCGGCCGGCACGCGTTTCATGCGCTACGCCGGGCCCAGCGTGCAGGCCCTGCGCGATGGCGTCAGCAGCCTGCGTGGCGAGGCGCGGGCGCCGTCGCAGGTGCGCATCGGCGTGTTGTCCACGGTCGAAGGCCTGCTCATGCCCGAAGTGCTGTGCCGCCTGCACCAGCGCCATGAGGCGCTGGTGATCAGTGTGGTCACAGGGGTCAGCGCGCAGCTGCTCGGCCAGTTGCGCCTGGGCGAACTGGAACTGGTGGTCGGGCGCATGACCGACAGCCCACAGATCCAGGGCCTGTCGTTCGAGCACCTGTACAGCGAGTCGATGAGCCTGGTGGTGCGGCCTGGCCACCCGTTGCTGGCCGGCACTCCGGTGGAGCGGGCGCAGGTGGGGCGTTACCCGTTGGTATTGCCGCCCGCAGGCACCACCATCCGCCAACATGCCGACAGCCTGTTCGTGCAATGTGGCATCCAGATGCCCACCCAGCGCCTGGAAACCCTGTCGCTGGCACTGAGCCGGCGCTACCTGCTGGGCAGCGATGCCGTGTGGGTGGCGCCGCGCGATGCGGTGCTGCTCGACCTGCGCCGGGGCGAGCTGGTCGAGCTCGACCTGGGTGTGCGCGAGCCTGGCGGCTCGGTCGGCATCTGTCGCAATGCCGCCTTGCCGCAGAGCCTGCCTGGGCAGTGGGTATGCGAGGTGTTGCGCGAGGTAGCGGGGCAGTACCGAGAGGGCAGCTACCCCTGAACGCAGGTGGTTTTTGTAGGAGCGGCCTTGTGTCGCGATGGGCCGCAAAGCGGCCCCGGCAATCTGTGCAGCGGTGCTGAAATCTGGGACCGCTTTGCGCTCCATCGCGACACAAGGCCGCTCCTACATCGACCGTGCAAGCCGTGATTCAGTGAAAGAAAACTGCGCAAAAGCGCCGCAACCGGTCGATACTGGCCAGTGGCTGCACATCCTTTGATGAATAAGCGTTTAACTACTGAACTTCCTTACCAAAACCCGCTCCTATGCCGGTAGCCATTGGTCATGGCCGCCTGCTAAGCTCGCGGCTTTACCCTGATTGCCCTTTTGGCGCATGAACAAGGAAATAGCATGAAACAGCATCGTTTGGCGGCTGCGGTTGCCCTGGTAGGCCTGGTACTGGCTGGCTGTGATCAACAGACCAGCAGCCCCGAGCTGAAGACTCCGGCACAGAAAGCCTCCTACGGTATCGGCCTGAACATGGGCAAGAGCCTGGCTCAGGAAGGCATGGAAGACCTTGATTCGAAAGCAGTCGCCCTCGGCATCGAAGACGCCGTTGGCAAGAAGGAACAGCGCATCAAGGACGAAGAGCTGGTAGAGGCCTTCACCGCGCTGCAGAAGCGTGCCGAAGAGCGCCTGGCCAAGGCCAGCGAAGAAGCCGCCTCCGCCGGCAAGAAGTTCCTCGAGGAAAACGCCAAGAAGCCAGGCGTGGTCACCACTGCCTCGGGCCTGCAGTACGAAGTGGTCAAGAAGGCCGACGGCCCGCAGCCCAAGGCGACCGACGTGGTCACCGTCCACTACGAAGGCAAGCTGATCGATGGCAAGGTGTTCGACAGCTCCGTCGAGCGCGGCAGCCCGATCGACCTGCCGGTCAGCGGCGTGATCCCGGGTTGGGTCGAAGGCTTGCAGCTGATGCACGTCGGCGAGAAGTACAAGCTGTTCATCCCGGCTGAACTGGCCTACGGTGCGCAGAGCCCAAGCCCGCTGATCCCGGCCAACTCGGTACTGGTATTCGACCTGGAACTGATCGCCATCAAGGACCCGGCCCAGCTGCAAGGCGCCGAGCCGGAAGCGGAAGCTCCTGCCGAGGCCCCGGCCGAAGCGCCTGCCAAGTAACACTGGCTGGCCCATGTAAAACGCCCCGTCCTGACGGGGCGTTTTCGTTTGTGCCGGGTAGTTGGACGAACCTGCAACTGCTGATACTGTCCGAGGAAATGCAGCGTGAAGAAGCAGAATGCTTCTGACGCAAACCGTTTGCGGCGTACGCACCCAAGGTATGAAACGACTGTGTAAAAAACGCCCGATCTGACCGGGGCCCTTGCCTGGCAGGCACCTGGGGTCGGAAACGTCGCCCTGTTCACAAGGTTATCCACAATAAATGTGGATAACCTTTTCCTCTTGGAGGCTCCATGAGCGCACCCTGGAATTTCGCCCGTTTCCTGCCCTTGGCCGAGCGCCTGCTCAGCCGTGGCCGGTTGCCGGCCTTGCTGTTTGCGGTAGCCCGCAAAGGCCCGCGCATCGGCCAGTTGCGTGAAGACGTGAAGCTGCTGCAGTCGCTGTGCCTGGCCTGGTGGCGCGGCGAGTATCGCGCCATCAGCCCCAAGGCGCTGGTCACCATCGTCGCCGGGCTGCTGTATTTCGTCAGCCCCATCGACGCCATCCCCGACTGGCTGCTGGGCGTGGGTTTCCTCGACGACATCGCGGTACTGGGTTGGGTGCTGAAGACCGTGGCCGACGAACTGGCGCGCTTCAAGGCCTGGCGTGACAGCCAGGCGCCCGAGCGGCTGCGCGTGGTCGAGCGCCTGCCGGCCACCCCTGAAGCGCTGCGGTTGGAACGCAACACGCAGTGAAACTGGCCGCAACCGCAGCGCAACTGCACAGACCCCAGAGTTGGTAATATAATTGGCATAAGGGTTATGCCTACGGATTACATGCTGTAATCCTTTTTAAAGGGGTTTGTAATGGGTATTCAGGTCATCAGCCGGGACGGTCAACCCGAGTACGCCGTCGTTCCCTGGGAACAGTACCAGGCACTGCTCAAGGCCGCAGGGCAGGCACCTGCCGAGGTGGTTGCCAGTGAAGCGCAGGGCGATGCAGCCAGTGCGCCATTGCCGACCTTCAGCGAAGTGGCACAGATTCGCCAGGCCAAGGGCATTGCCCCTGAGCAACTGGCGCGCAATGTCGGGGTAAGCCCGGCTTACCTGGCCATGATCGAATCGGGCGAACGCCAGCCGGATGCTGCCATCCGCCGAGCCCTGGCCTGGCATCTGGGGGTGGCTGGCTGGAGCGAGCCATCATGAGCCAGGTCAGGATCAGCCGTCAGCACTGGGATAACCTGCTGGGCGAGCTTGACCTGGCCCGTCGTCAACGTCACTTGCTGACGTATCGAGCGCTCATCGAGCGCTTGCAGTTGCCCAGCCCGGCCATGCAGACGCTGACAGCCGCGCTTGAGTACCTGGCGGTGCTGGATGCCCGCGCCGAGCAGCCATTGCGCAGCTCGCTGGTGATCAGCCAGGGTGCCAGCCGTTTGCCGCGTACCGGCTTCTTTGAATGCGTGGAGCGCCTGGGGCGTTTCTCCGGGCCGGTGGATGGCATGGAGGCGGCGTCGTGGCATGCCTCCGAGGTAGTTCGGGTGTTCGAGTACAGCTACCCCGAAACAGCCTGATTCGTTGCCTGTTCCGGCCTCTTCGCGGGTAAACCCGCTCCCACAGGGATAGCGCCGACCTGTAGGAGCAGCCTTGTGCTGCGAAAGGGCCGGTATGTGTAATGCCCTCTTCGCAGCACAAGGCTGCTCCTACAAGGTACTGCACAAGGTTCAAGATGTGTGGTGAACCTGTGGGAGCGGGTTTACCCGCGAAGAGGCCGGAACAGGCAAAGCATCTCTGTGGATCAGCCCACAAGCCCTGCCATCGGCATCCACCACCTCCAATACCTCCAGGTGCCGGTGCCGGCCAAACAACTCCAGCAACTGCCCAATCGTCGCATTGAGCCGCACCGTCGGCTGTTCGGCCTGCGGAACGTTCATCAGCGCTGGTAGCGGCCTGCTTTCGCGCGCCCCCAGCTCCTGCGGCCGCCCCAGCAGGTAGCCCTGCACCAGGTCCACGCCCATCTCCACCAGCACTGCCAGCTCTTCCGCCAGCTCGATGCCTTCGGCAATTACCTGCGCCTTCGACGCCCGGGCAATCTGCAATATCGAACCGACGAATTCACGCTTGAGCGGGTCGCGGTGGATGCCGTCGATGAAATGGCGGTCGATCTTCACGTATTCGGGGCGCAGCTCCGACCACAGGCGCAGGCTCGAATAACCCGCCCCCAGATCGTCGATGGCAATCGAGAAGCCCATGTCCCGGTAGTGGTGCAGGGCATTGGACAGCAGCTGAAAGTCGTCGGTCGGGGTGTGTTCGGTCAGTTCGATCACCACCCGGCTGGGTGGCAGGCCGACCTGTTCGAGCAGTTTCAGGGTCTGGCCGGACGGGTAGTGCGGCTCCAGCAGCGATTCCGGCGAGATGTTGAGAAACAGCTTGCCCTGCAGCTGCTGTTCGCTGAAACGCCGGCAGGCGCTTTCCCGGCAGGCAGCCTCCAGCTCGGTCAGGCGGCCGGCCTGGCGGGCGATGGTAAACAGGTTCAGCGGCGCGTGCAGCGGGCTGTTGGACGGCCCTCGGCTCAATGCTTCATGGCCGAAAACCCGTTGCTCGCTCAGGCACATGATCGGCTGGAACAGACTGTGGATGCTGCGTTGAGCCAGGATGGCACTCAAGGCACTGAGCTGTTCGGCGACGGTCATGACGTATTCCTGAAAATGAAAGGGCCGGGCGTTTCCACGCCCGGCCCCTCTATTTCACGACAGCGCGATGACTGTTTGATGACAAGTGAAACTAATTTGCCATCATTGCCGCAGTGCCTTACTTCTTGGCCACCTTGGTGCTCGCACTCAGGTAGTCGATCAGGATGCGACCGGTTTCCGACAGATAGGCATCGTCTTCCGGCTTGGTGTTTTCATCCTCGGTCGGCAGCGCGTCCTCGTCCTCTTTCTTCAGCTCCTTCAGCGGCTCTTCACCCTTGGCCTTGCGGCGGATGTTTTCCAGCGCCAGCTGCTTGGCCTCGATTTCGTCGTGGCGTGCCCGGCGGTCCTGCTCGTTGAGGCTGACGGTCTTCTCGTTCATCAGCTTCTGGGTCAGGGCCAGGCGGTCGCGGATGTAGGTGAACTCCGCGTCCTTGTCGCTGCGCGCTTCATGCTGCGCCTTGAGCTGGGCCAGGAACGGCTTGAACGGGTCGGCCGCCGGCTTGACCACCGGGCGAATGGTGTCCCATGGCATGGCCTCGGGCAGGGCGCTCTCGCCGATTTCCTTGGTGTCGATGATCGACGGGTAGTCGATGTCCGGCAGCACGCCCTGGTGCTGGGTGCTCTGCCCTGAAACACGGTAGAACTTGGCCAAGGTAAGCTTCAGCTCGCCATGGTTGAGTGGCTGGATGGTCTGCACGGTGCCCTTGCCGAAGGTCTGGCCACCGATGATCAGCGCACGGTGGTAGTCCTGCATGGCACCGGCGAAGATCTCCGAAGCCGAGGCCGACAGGCGGTTGACCAGCAGCGCCAGCGGGCCCTTGTAGAAGGCACCGGGGTTTTCGTCTTCCAGCACGTCGACACGGCCGTCGCTGTTGCGCACCAGCACGGTCGGGCCTTTCTCGATGAACAGGCTGGTCAGCTCGGTGGCTTCCTGCAGCGAGCCGCCGCCGTTGTTGCGCAGGTCGATGACCACGCCGTCGACTTTTTCTTTCTGCAGTTCGGTGAGCAGCTTCTTCACGTCCCGCGTGGTGCTCTTGTACTCCGGGTCACCGGCGCGGTAGGCCTTGAAGTCGAGGTAGAAGGCCGGGATCTCGATGATGCCCAGCTTGTAGTCACGCCCGTCCTGCTTGAGCTTGAGCACCGACTTCTTCGCTGCCTGCTCTTCGAGCTTCACCGCCTCGCGGGTGATCGACACGATCTTGCTGGTCTGGTCGCTAGGCGCGTTGCTGGCCGGGATGATCTCCAGGCGCACCACCGAGCCTTTCGGGCCGCGGATCAGCTTGACCACTTCGTCCAGGCGCCAGCCGACCACGTCGACCATTTCCTTGTTGCCCTGGGCCACGCCGATGATCTTGTCGGCCGGTGCCACCTGCTTGGTCTTGGCCGCCGGGCCTGCCGGCACCAGGCGCACGATCTTGACCTGGTCGTTGTCGCTTTGCAGTACTGCGCCGATGCCTTCCAGCGACAGGCTCATGTTGATGTCGAAGTTTTCTGCGTTGTCCGGCGACAGGTAGTTGGTGTGCGGGTCGTAGGACTGGGCGAAGGTATTGATGTAGGCCTGGAAGATGTCCTCGGCACGGGTCTGGTCCAGGCGCGACAGTTGGTTCTTGTAGCGCTTGGTCAGGGTTTCCTGGATCTGCTTGGGTTCCTTGCCAGCGATCTTCTGGCGCAGCACTTCGTCCTTGACGCGTTTGCGCCACAAATCGTCGAGCTCGGCCTGGTCCTTCATCCACGGGGCGTCCTTGCGGTCGATCAGCAAGGTTTCCTTGGCGTTGAAGTCGATCTTGTCCACGCCCTTGTTCAGCTCGGCCAGGGCGAAGTCCAGACGTTGCTTGACGCGGTCCAGATAGCGTTTGTAGATGGTGAAGCCCGGGTCCAGGTTACCGCTCTTGAGGAAATCGTCGAATTGCGTTTTCCATTTGTCGAATTCGGCGATGTCGGCAGCGGTGAAGTAGCTGCGCGCCGGGTCCAGCAGCTTGATGTAGCTGTCATAGATGATGGCCGAACGGGCGTCGTCCAGTGGCGGCTTGCTGTAGTGGTGGCGCTTGAGCAATTCCACCACGTTGAGGCTGGCGACGATCTCGTCGCGGTCCGGCTGCAGGCTGTCCCATTTGTTGGCGGCCGCCGCATTGCCGCCGAGCGTGAGGCTGCCCAGGCCGATCATCAGGGCCAGGGCGGTGCTTGGGAGGAAATGCTTCATGCTGATTCGACGTGGAGGCAATTGATCACGCATAGTAGGCCGTCTTTTCCGTTCGCCGGTTCCATGGGAGCCGGGCGCATACTGCAAAAAGCCTGGGACATGCTCACCCAGGCTCGGTCATATGATTCAACTATGGAGGCACTGTGAAGGCATTGCAAGGCGTTGACGGACATGTGGCTTGGGTCGAGGCGCAGCGCCCGACCTGTGACGCTGGCCAGGTGCGTATTCGCGTGGCCGCAGCGGGGCTGAACCGCGCCGATCTGCTGCAGATGAAAGGTTTGTATCCACCACCGCCAGGCGCCAGCCCCTACATGGGCCTGGAGTGCGCCGGGGTGATCGAGGAAGTGGGTGCCGGTGCCGACTGGCGGGTGGGTGACCGGGTGTGCGCGCTGCTGGCCAGCGGCGCCATGGCCGAGGAAGTGGTGGTGGATGCCCGCCACGTGCTGCCGGTGCCCGAAGGCCTGAGCCTGCACGAGGCGGCGGCGTTGCCGGAGGTGTATGCCACTGCCTGGCTGAACATCTTCCAGCTGGGTGGCGTCAAAGCTGGCGAGAAAGTGCTGGTGCACGCTGGCGCCAGCGGCGTTGGCTCGGCCGCCATCCAGCTGTGCAAGGCATTCGGCAGCCCGGTGTGGGTCAGCGTCGGTTCGCAGGACCGCCTGGCCTACTGCGAGGCGCTGGGCGCCGCCGGCGGTGTGGTACGCAACGAGAACCTGGATGCGCTGGAAGGTTTCGGCCCGTTCGATGTGATTCTCGACCCGGTGGGCGCCAGCTACGGCGAGCTCAACCTCAAGTTGCTGGCACGTGACGGGCGCTGGGTGATCATCGGCCTGATGGGCGGGCGCAAGTTCGAGCTGGACCTGGCACAGGTACTGGGCAAGCGCCTGGAGATTACCGGCTCCACGCTGCGCAACCGCGATGACGGCTTCAAGGCCGAGTTGCTGCGCGATTTGCAGCAGCAGGTTTGGCCGCTGTTTGCCGAAGGGCGCCTGTCGCCGCAGCTGGTGGATACCTACCCGGTGGAGTTTGCCCAGGCGGCGTATGCCGAGCTTGAGACCAACCAGGTGTCGGGCAAGCTGGTGATGGTGATCGACCCAGGCCTGGCTTGAGATTGCCGGGGCTGCTTTGCAGCCCATCGCGACACAAGGCCGCTCCTACAAGGGAATGCAATCTCCTGTAGGAGCGGCCTTGTGTCGCGAAAGGGGCGCAAAGCGCCCCCATGGCCCTCAAGTCCAGCTTAGAACCGGCCAGCCATTGACCTCGGCATGCTCCCGCAACACCGCATCCGGGTTCACCACATGCGGATGATCCACCTTCAACAACAACGGCAAATCGTTCCGCGAGTCGGAATAGAAACTCGCCCCCTCCAGGTTCTCCTGCTCCTGGTCCAGCCATTCCAGCAACCGCGTGATCTTCCCTTCGCGATAGGTCAGCACCCCATGGGTCTTGCCGGTATAAACCCCGTTCACCGCCTCCAGTTCGATCGCCAGGTACTCGTCCACCCCCAGCCGCGCCGCAATCGGCCCGACCAGGTGCGTACCCGACGCCGAAATGATCAGGATGCGGTCCCCGCGCTTGCGGTGCTCGGCAATGCAGCGGCAGGCGTCGCCGTAGATGATCGGCTCGATCACCTCTTCGACCCACGGCGCCACCAGGTGCTCGACCTCTTCCAGGGTGCGCCCGGCAATCGGCTCCAGGCTGAAGGCCATGTACTCCTCCATCCGCAGGTGGCCCCTGCCATAGGCCTCCATCAACTCATGGTCGCGGCGCAGGAATTCCTTGCCGTCGACCCAGCCCAGCCGGGCCATCTGCTCGCTCCACAGCGACGCGCAGTCGCCGTGGATCAGGGTTTCGTCCAGATCGAAAATTGCCAGTGCCATGGTGTTGATTCTCCTTAGGCCACTTCTCGTAGCGCCGTGGGGTCGATCGACAAGCTTACCCGTTGCCCGTCCGCGTGCAGGTCGGACGGTGAGCGGTTGAGCACGTCGACCACCAGTTCCACCTCGCGTACCCGCACCCGGTAGCGGATCACGTTGCCCAGCAGGCTGTGGCTGCGCACTTCGGCGTCCAGTTCGCCGTTGATGCCCAGGGTGATCGACTCGGGGCGGATCGCCAGGCGGCTGGCCACCGGGCGCTGCAGCAGGCGGCTGGCGCTGTCGGCGTCGAGCAGGTTGTAGTTGCCGATGAAGCCGGCGGCAAACAGGTCCACCGGCGCGGTGTAGAGGGTTTCGGCATCGCCGCTCTGGACGATGCGGCCCTGGTTCATCAGGAAGATGCGGTCGGACATGGTCAGCGCTTCTTCCTGGTCGTGGGTGACGAAAATGGTGGTCAGCCCCAGCTCGCGCTGGATGGCGCGGATCTGCTCGCGCAGGTGCTTGCGGATGCGCGCATCCAGCGCCGACAGCGGCTCGTCGAGCAGCAGCAGGCGCGGGCGGGTGACCAGCGAACGGGCCAGGGCCACGCGCTGGCACTGGCCGCCGGACAACTGGTGCGGGTAGCGCCCGGCGAAGTTGCCCAGCTCCACCAGCTCCAGCGCCTCGCGTACCCGGGCCTGGCTTTCTTCGGCCTTGACCTTCTGCATGCGCAGGCCGAAGGCGACGTTCTGCTCCACGGTCATGTTGGGGAACAGCGCATAGCTCTGGAACACCATGCCAATGCCACGCTTTTGCGGGCTCAGCGGCACGATGTCATGGCCGTCGAGCAGGATCTGCCCGCTGTCCACCGGGGTGAGCCCGGCGATGCAGCGCAGCAGCGTGGACTTGCCGCAACCGGACGGGCCAAGCAGGGTAACGAACTCGCCGCGTTCGATACGGCAGTCGATGTTCTCGAACACCGGGCTGCCGGCGTAGCTTTTTTGCAGTTTCTGTACGCTGACGAAGCTCATGTCAGGTCTTGTCCTTGTTCAGGCGGTTGGCGACCCAGGTCAGTACCAGCACGAAGGCGAAGTACGAAATCACCAACGCGCTGTTGAAGTGGCCGCTGCTGTTGCGCATGTTGTTCAGGTAAACCTGCAGGGTCTCGTAGCGGGTGCCGACCAGCAGGTTGGCGAACACGAACTCGCCGAACAGGAACGAGAACGACAGCAGCAGAGCCACCATCAGGCCCTTGCGCAGGTTCGGCAGCACCACCAGCAGCGCCGCCTGCCAGGTGCTGGCGCCCAGCAGCTGGGCGGCGTCCATCAGGTCGCGCAGGTTGATCGCCTGCAGGTTGTTGGTAATGGCGCGGTACATGAACGGCAGGGCAATGGTGAAGTAGCAGCCGATCAGGATCCACGGCGTGCCGACCATGGCCATGGGCCCGCTGCCATACAGCTGCAGCAGCCCCACCGACGACACCACCGGCGGCACCGCGAACGGCAGCAGGATGAGGATGTTCATCAGCGCGTCGAGCCTGGGGAAGTGGTAGTGCACCACGAACAGCAGCGGCAGGATCAGCACCACCGACAGCAGCAGCGCGCCCACGCACACCAGCAGCGACTGGCCGAAGGCAGCCAGGAAGCGCGGCTCGCTCCACAGCGCGATGTACCACTTGAAGGTCAGGCCGCTGGGCAGCAGGCTGGCCGACCAGCTGGTGGCCAGCGAGTAGAGCAGGGTGCCGGCCAGCGGCAGCAGCAGGATGAGGAACAGCAGGTAGACCACGGCGCGGTGGTACCAGCCGCCGGAACGGGCGTCAGCGCGCATGGTAGCTCCTTTTCAGCAGCCATTGATGCACCACCGTGACCAGCGTCATCAGCCCCACCAGGACCATCGCCAGGGCGCTGGCCAGGTTGGGATCGAGGCTGATGTCACCGGCCACCAGGCCGGCGATGCGGATCGGCAGTACGTTGAAGTTGCCGGTGGTCAGCGCGTACACGGTGGCATAGGCACCGAGGGCGTTGGCCAGCAGGATGACGAAGGTGCCCAGCAGTGCCGGGGTCAGCACCGGCAGGCCGATGTGCCGCCAGAATTGCCAATGGTTGGCGCCCAGCAGCGCGGCCGACTCGCGCCAGTCTTCACGCAGGGCGTCGAACGCGGGGTACAGCAGCAACACGCCAAGCGGGATCTGGAAGTAGGTGTACACCAGGATCAGCCCGCTCTTGGAATAGATGCTGAAGTCCTCCAGCAGGCCGACCTGCTTCAGCAGCAGGGTCAGCGCGCCGTTGAAACCGAGCAGGATGATGAAGGCGAAGGCCAGCGGCACCCCGGCGAAGTTGCTGGTCATGTTGGCGAAGGCGCTGACGAAGTCGCGCAGCTTCGAGTCCACCTGGCGCAGCGAATAGGCGCCGAGGGTGGCGATGACGATGCCGAAAAGGCTCGACCAGAAGCTGATCTCCAGGCTGCGCTGCAGGGCCTGCAGGTAGAACTTCGAGGCGAATACCTTGCTGAAGTTGTCCACGCCCCAACCTGCTTCCGATTGCAGGCTGTTGATCGCCACCCAGGCCAGCGGGGCGATCTGGAAGATGACGAAGAACACGGCGAACGGTACCAGGCAGAGCAGGGCCAGGTAGCGGCCACGGGCGCTGCTGCTCTTGGGTGTGGTCACTTCAGCAGCTCCCGGCAGACGCTCTTGTCATGCGGTGCGCCGAGCAGCTCGCAGATGGTCCCGCACAGTTCGGTCTGCAGCGGTTTGGCCGCAGGGTCGAGGCTGAAGGCATCGCCGAAGACGAACAGCGGCACTTCGCGCTCCTCGGTCAGCAGGCCATTGTGCGAGCGATCGTTGTTCATGCCGTGGTCGGCGGTGACCAGTACCTGGTAACCCTCTTCGAGCCAGCCCGGCAGGTAGTCGGCCAGCAGGATGTCGGCGCTGCGCGCGGCGTTGCGGTACTGGCTGCTGTCCAGGCCGTGATGGTGGCCGACATCGTCGATGCTCATCGGGTGCACCAGCAGGAAGTTGGGGGCGTGGCGGCGGCGCAGGTATTCGCCATCGGCCAGCAGGTGCGAATCGGGGTAACGGTCGTCCCAGTAGAACAGCCCGTGCTGGATCGGCAGTTTCGGTGCGTGGGTATGGCGGTCACGCTGCGGGTCGAAGGGCGAGCGGTTGTACAGTTCGCTCATCCAGTGATAGGCCGCCGCCGCAGTGCCCAGATTGGCCTCGCGGGCGTAGTGGAACACGCTGCGCTGGTTGGACAGGCGGTTGACGTTGTTGTGCACGATGCCGCTGTCGATCGGCGGCACACCGGTGAGGATGCACTCGTACAGCGGCCGCGACAGCGACGGCAGTTCGCATTCCACGCGGTACAGCGCGGCACGGTCGGCCTCGACATAGGCGTGCAGGTGGCCCATGGCGTGGTGGGCGACCTGATAGTTGAGGCCGTCGAGCAGGACCAGGATGACGTTGTGTTGCATGGTGGCTCCAGTCATAAACCGCGTTGGCTTCTTCGCGGGTAATCCCGCTCCTACAGGGGCATGCGCCGGCCTTGAGGTGTGCGCTGTACCTGTGGGAGCGGGTTTACCCGCGAAAGGGCCCGTCCAGGCGCTAGAGAAACTAGCCCCTTACTCCATCTCGATGATCACCTGCTCCTGCCACATCTGCGGCAGTTTCTTCGAGGTCGCTTCCCAGGCCTCGGCATTCTTGATCGGCTGCGCGGCCTTGTACTGTTCGTTGGGCAGCAGCTTGGCCTGTACATCGTCCGGCAGCTTCAGGTGCTCGGCACGGATCGGCCGCGCATGCCCCTTGGCCAGGTTGATCTGCCCGGCGTCGCTGAAGATGTATTCACGCGTCAGCTTGGCCGCGTTCGGGTGCTTGGCGTACTTGTTGATGATGGTGGTATAGCCGGAGATCACCGAGCCATCCGACGGGATCAGCACTTCGAAACGCTTGGGGTCGATCTGTTCACGGTAGCTCAGGCCGTTGAAGTCCCACACCACGCCCACTTCCACCTCGCCCTTCTCCAGGGTCTGGATGGTCGGGTTGGCCAGCGACAGGCGCTTCTGCTGGGCCAGCTTGGTGAACAGTTGCAGGCCCGGTGCCAGGTTGGTCTCGTCACCCTTGTAGGCGATAGCCGCTGCCAGCACGCCGTTGGCGGCCTGGGCTGCGGTGCCGACGTCACCGATGGCAACCTTGTATTTGCCTTTTTCCAGGTCGTGCCAGGTCGTTGGCCGCTCGCCTTCCTTGACCAGGTCCTTGTTGATGATGAAAGCGATGGTGCCGGTATAGGCCAACGCCCAGTGGCCGTCCTTGTCCTTGGCCCAGGTCGGCACCTGGTCCCAGGTGCTCGGCTTGTACGCCTGGCTCACGCCCTTGCTCACGGCGATCGGGCCGAAGGCGGCACCCACGTCGCCGATGTCGGCGCTGGCGTTGTCCTTCTCGGCTTCGAACTTGGCGATTTCCTGGGCCGAGCTCATGTCGGTGTCGCTGTGCTTGAGGCCGTACTTGCTGGCCAGGTCTTCCCAGGTGCCTTTCCAGTTGGCCCAGGCATCGGGCATGCCCACGCTGTTGACGTTGCCTTCCTTGCGGGCGGCGTCTTCCAGGGCCTTGAGGTCGGTATCGGCGGCCATGGCCGTGGTACACAGGGCGATGGCCGAACCGAGCAGTGACGCCATGAACAACTTTTTCATCCGAAGCTCCTTGGGTGGGTGCCTTTAGCGATGGTTGTTATGAGTGAAGCCGTTGTCTGGTGACCGTTGGTCTAGGTCAGCAAACCTTGAGCCAAGGTAGGCTGCTTGCGTGACAGTTTGATGTAGGGAAGGGCCGGTGAAGGCCCTGAAGCTACAGCGTAGACCACGGAACCGCCCCGGTTCTGCTGGGTTGGCGCGTTTCTGGCAGTGTCTGGCCAAAGCCTTTGTCACAGGATGTTCATCAGCCCTGCCTAGGCTTGCACTATTCTCCAAGTGCCCTGTTCTGGGGCTGGACTAGTCCAGATAGGTAACCTTTGATGCAGTCGATGCCACCGCGTGCGGTAACAGCCATCTGTCACGCCCTGCAGGAGCAGATCGAGCACGGCCTGCTGGCGCCGGGCGGCAAGCTGCCGGCCGAGCGCAAGCTCAGCGAGGTGTTCGATACCACGCGCATTACCCTGCGTGAGGCGCTGGTGCAGCTGGAAGCCCAGGGGCTGATCTACCGCGAAGAGCGCCGCGGCTGGTTCGTCGCGCCCGAACGGCTGACCTACGACCTTATCGAGCGCAGCCACTTCCATGCCATGGTCCGCGACCAGGGGCGGGTGCCCAGTACCGAACTGTTGTCGGCGCGGCTGCAGCCGGCCTCGGCGGCCATCTGTGCGCGCTTGCAGCTGCCGGCGTTGTCCAGTGTGGTGCGTATCTGCCGGTTACGGCGGATCGATGGGCGGGCGGTGCTGTATGCCGAGCACTACCTCAACCCCCGGTACTTCCCGGAGATTCTCGAACAGGACCTGGCCCAGTCGCTGACCGAGATTTATGGGCGGGTGTATGGCATCCAGTATGGGCAGGTGTGCTTCGAGATCTTGCCGACGGCGTTGCCGGTGGAGGCGGCCAGTGCCTTGAAGGTGTCGGCGGGAAGCCCAGGGTTGCATATCACCCGGGTCAACAGTGACCAGCATGGGCACCTGATCGACTGTGACCTGGAGTATTGGCGGCATGATGCCATCCGCATCCGCGCCCAGGCGGGTTGACCATGGTTTTTGGGGCTGCTTTGCAGCCCATCGCGACACAAGGCCGCTCCTACAGGCGAGCGCGTACTCCTGTAGGAGCGGCCTTGTGTCGCGATGGGGCGCGAAGCGGCCCTAGTTCGATACGGCGTTGCCATCTGCCATCGTGCCACCAGCCGCCGTCACCACCTGCACCGACAACCGCGGCGTAGCCAAATCCAGCCCGGCCTCATCCAGCTGCCGCTTCAACGCCAGGTTGAACGCCCGCGAAACCTCCCACTGCTTGATAGGCGCAGTCTTGAACCGCGCCCGCAAGATCGCCGACCCCGACTCGAAGCTCTCCACCCCCTGCAGCTCCAGCGGCGACCAGATGTTGCGGCGCATCAGCGGGTCGTTGCGCAGCTTCTGCCCCACTTCGCGAATCAGCGTGATCGCCTGGTCGATGTTCATGCTGTGCGGGATCGCCACGCGGAAGATCGCGTAGCCGAACTCGCGCGAGTAGTTCTTGATGCTCTTGATCTCGCTGAACGGGATGGTATGCACGATGCCGTCGATGTCACGCAGGCGCACGGTACGGATGGTCAGCCCCTCCACCGTGCCCAGGTGCCCGCCCACATCGACGTAGTCGTCGATGGCCAGCGAGTCCTCGATGATGATGAACAGCCCGGTGATCAGGTCGGCCACCAGCGACTGCGCACCAAAGCCGATGGCCAGGCCGATCACACCGGCACCCGCCAGCAGCGGGGTGACGTTCATGCCCATGTTGGCCAGGGCGACGATCACCGCGATGATGAAGATGACCACGAACATCACGTTGCGGATCAACGGCATCATGGTTTGCGCGCGGGCGTTGGCCAGGCCTCGGCGCGAGCGCACCAGGGCGTGGTGCACGGCGGTGTCGGCAAGGATCCACACCAGCCAGGCGACGATCAGCGTGCCGGCCAGGCCCAGCAGGCGCACGCTTATGTCGTGGCCGTCGCCCTCGGCGAAGCTGATCATCGACAGGCCCCACACGCGCAGCCCCAGCTCGATGAACACCAGCCAGATGAACAGGTGCACCAGCAGGTAACCGAAGTTGCGCAGGCGCTCGGCGTACACCGCCTGGCGTTTGTTGGCGCGCTTGGGGTTGGCAGCGTGGCGGCGCACCAGGCCGTTGAGCACCATGCACACCACCACCAGCACCGTGCACATCAGCGACTGGCGCAGGGCGGTGCTGGTGTCGCCGGCCGAGATGAAGGTAGCGAACAGCGAAATCGCCACCAGGATCAGTGCCGGCACGAACCAGAAGCTGCCGAGGATCTCGATGGTGTCGCTGAGGGTGCGTCGGGTCAGGCGCCGTGACAGTGGCTGGTTGCGAATCAGGTGGGCGATCGGGCGGCGGAAGCGCAGGATGAACAGCCCGGTGCACAGCGCCGCAATCACGTTGGCCAGGGTGGCCAGGGCGTGGGCCAGGTGGGTGCCGAGGGCGACCATCAGGCGCGGGTCGCTCATCGCTTCGCCAAACGCGGCGAAGCTGCCGATCAGCCACAGCGGGCGGAACGCCTGGTGGCGCAGGATGTGCAGGGCGCGGTGGCGGTGGGGGCCGTCGAGCAGCGAGAAGGCGATCACGCAGATGGCCGAGAAGCAGGTGCCGACCACCAGTGCGTAGGCCAGCACCATGGCCAGCGACTTGCCCAGCGACGGCGGCAGCACGAAGCTCAGGTACACGGTGAACAACAGCGCAACCAGCCACGGGCCCAGCTTGCGCAGGGCGAAGCGCACCAGGTCCCAGGTGCGCGGGTGCTGTGGCAGTTCCTCGCTCAGGCCAAAACGCAGGCGTACCCGATGCCCGACCCAGTTGAAGGCGTAGGCCAGCACGCTCCAGACGGCAATGACGGCGGCAAAGCCGAACAGGATGGCCGGCCACTGGTGCACTGGCACCATCAACTCGGTCAGTTCGGCCTGGGCCTGTTCGATTTCCGCGGCCCAGCGATGGAACGGGCTGGCATCGCCGCTGAATTGCTTTTCGAAGTCATGCAGGGCGCCGCCGATCAGGCCGAGCACGCCCTGTTCGACGGTGGGTTGCGATTGCCTGGTGGCGTCGCGCAGCTTTTTCAGGTCGGCCAGCAACTTGGCCCGCTGCTGGTCGTTTTCCAGGTTCTTGATCACCTCGTCCAGCGACTTGCCCAGCGGTTCGCTGGCCTCTGGCTGCGCGGGCGCGCTGCCACCCAGCAGGCCTGGCAGGCCCGCAGCCTGTAACGGGGTGACAAACAGGAACAGCAGCAGGAACAGGCAACGCAGGAGGGCAGGCACTGGCAAAACTACCTCAGGTCAAACGATTGGCCGAGTGTAGAGGTTTATGACGGCAGTTTCTCGAGGATCTTCCAGCAGGTGAGTCCGAAGATGCCCAAGGTACCGATCCACATCATCAGTACGCCGATGTTGCGCTCGCGCAGACTGAAACCGATGGTCAGCAACATCAGGAACAGAAACACCGGCACGAACAGGGACAGGAACGGGGACATGGACAGCAATCCTTTTGCAGTGGGGCCATGTAACAAGCATAGCGGGTAGCGGGCGAAGCGGGATTGACCTTGAGCAGGTGCAAGCAGGCCCGGCCTCTTCGCGGGTGAACCCGCTCCCACAGGATGGACTGCCCCCAAGAAGTTGGACACCAATCCAACCCTTGGGGGATCTATGGGTAAATACACAGAGCAGTTCAAGCTCACGGCTATCACCGCTTACCTAGAGGGCAGCCGGGGCTTTCGCAAGGTGGCACAACACTTTGGCATCGATTTCAGCCTGCTTCGGCGCTGGGTTGCTGGCTACCAAGTCGATGCCAGCCTCAGCCCTCGCTCGCATGGTCGCCGCTACACCGAGGAATTCAAGCGGCGGGTGCTCAAGTACATGCTTGAGCATCGCCTGTCCCTGCGCCAAACAGCGGCGCACTTTGACCTTGGACAGTCCTCACAGATAGGCATTTGGCTGCGGCAGCACTACAGTGGCAGTCCTGTAGCCACTCTCGCCAAACAAAGAAAATCAGCCGTGCCGAAGAAAATTAAGCCCATCAAGCCGACAGACACCAATGACGCAGAGAAATCTCGTGAGCAGTTGTTGAGCGAGCTCGAGTATCTGCGCATGGAGAATGATGTCCTAAAGGAGTTAAAGGCTCTGCGAGAGGAGAAGGAGCGAACACGGACGAAAAAGCCCTGATCGTCTGCAAATTCAGACATAAATATCCGCTGCCTGACCTCTTGCAGATGGTGGGGTTGCCACGCAGTACCTTTTATTACCAGGTCAAGTGCCAGCAAAAGCCGGACAGGCACGCCTCGCTCAAGGAGTTGGTGCAGCGTGTCTATCACGAGGAGAAAGGGCTGTATGGCTACCGCCGCATTGCCCTTGCCATCAGGAATCAGGGGACCTTGGTCAACAAGAAGGTCATTGAACGGTTGATGGCTGAGCTTGGTTTGCAGTCCGTTGTACGCCCGAAGAAGTATCGATCCTATCGCGGCATTGTCGGCAAGGTGGCCATGAATTTGCTTGAGCGTAATTTCGTCGCGCAACGCCCCAACCAGAAGTGGGTGACCGATGTCACTGAGTTCAAAGTGGCCCAACAAAAGCTCTACCTGTCGCCCGTGATGGACTTGTACAACGGTGAGATCATCGCCTATGAAACAGCTTGCCGGCCTACCTATGGCTTGGTCGGGAACATGCTGGAAAAGGCGCTCGATGGGTTGGGTGAAAAGCCCAAGCTAGTGATCCACTCAGACCAGGGATGGCATTACCAGCAGCCCCAATACCGCCATAAGCTCGCAGCGCGCGGTGTGAAGCAGAGCATGTCTCGCAAGGGCAATTGTCTGGATAATGCAGCGATGGAAAGCTTCTTCGGCACACTGAAGTCAGAGTTCTTCTACCTGAAGCGCTTTGAAAGCGTCGAACAGCTGAAGGCGGGCCTGGAAGAGTACATCCATTACTACAACCATGACCGCATCAGGCTGAAACTCAATGGCCTGAGCCCTGTCAGCTACAGGACTCAGGCCACTGGCTAAAACTGTCCAACTTTTCGGGGGCAGTCCAGGAACTGTGCGGTACCTGTGGGAGCGGGTTTACCCGCGAAGAGGCCAGGCCTGCTTGCATCAAGGCATCAGGGCAACTCGCGGCATCGGTAGAAGGCACTCAGCACCTTCACCAGGTGCGCCAGGTCATGGCTGCCGCACAGCTCGCGAATCGAATGCATGGCAAAGGTCGGCAAGCCGATATCCACCGTACGCACGCCCAGGTGGCTGGCTGCAATCGGCCCGATGGTCGAGCCACAGCCCATGTCGCTGCGTACCACGAAGCTCTGCACCGGCACTTCCTCGGCCATGCACAGGTGACGGAAGAACCCGGCGGTTTCGCTGTTGGTAGCGTAGCGCTGGTTGTTGTTCACCTTGATTACCGGCCCGGCGTTGAGCTTGGGCCCGTGGTTGCCGTCGTGCTTGTCGGCGTAGTTGGGGTGCACGCCGTGGGCGTTGTCGGCCGACACCATCAGCGAGCGCTGGATGGTGCGCACGTAGGCGTCGCCATCCGGCAGCAGGCGTTGCAGGGTCTGCTCCAGCATCGGCCCGTCGGCGCCACAGGCCGAGCAGCTGCCGACTTCTTCATGGTCGTTGCACACCAGTACGCAGGTTTCGTCGCTGTCGGCGGCCAGCAGGGCCTGCAGGCCGGCGTAGCACGACAACAGGTTGTCCAGGCGCGCACCGGCGATGAAGTCGCCGTTCAGGCCGACCAGCGCGGCGTCCTGGGTGTCGTAGAAGCTCAGCTCGTAATCCAGCACCACATCGGCGATCAGTTCGTGCTCGCGGGCCAGTTGCTCGGTGAGCAGGGCGCGGAAGTCGATGCGTTCGTCACCCGCTACCTGGGCCAGGATCGGCGGCAGCTCGTTCTGCGGGTTGATCGCCCAGCCTTCGTTGGCGGTGCGGTTGAGATGGATCGCCAGGTTGGGGATGACCGCGATCGGCAGCTTGAAGTCGATCAACTGGCTTTCGACCTTGCCGTCACGGCGGTAGGTGACCCGGCCGGCCAGCGACAGGTCGCGGTCGAACCATGGCGCCAGCAGGGCGCCGCCATACACTTCGACGCCCAGCTGCAGGAAGCCCTGGCGCTGCAGCTCGGGCTGCGGCTTGACCCGCAGGCACGGGCTGTCGGTGTGGGCGCCGACCATGCGGATACCGTTCAGCAACGGTGCCTGCTTGCCCAGCTTGATGGCGATGATCGACGAGTCGTTGCGGGTGACGTAGTAGCGGCCGCCAGGCACTGTGGCCCAGCTGTCGCGCTCGTCCAGGCGCTGGTAGCCGGCAGCTTCCAGGCGCTGGGCCAGGCTGGCGGTGGCGTGGAAGGGCGTGGGGGAGGCCTTGAGGAAGTCGATAAGGCCAGAATTCAGTACGTCGCGCATAGCTCACTCCAGACAGCAGTGGCGCGAGTTTAGCGTATTAGGTCGACAAATTGTGTCTGCCTCTTCGCGGCTGAAGCCGCTTGTATGGTGATACTCGAAGGGGTGGTGGGACGAAAAAGCCGAATCTGACTGTTCACAGCAGTACAGACCGTGGGAGAACTCGCCCCACCCCTTCACCAAAGCGCCGATAAAGAATGCATCGTTTGCAAGCGACGATAGAAGCAAGCCAGCGCCTCTTGGTGAAACCCCTCCGAGCCCAAAAACCATACCGTGGGAGTTCAGGCGATGGCAATGCGAGTAGAGAAGTTCATCATTGGCGTCGATGTCGCCAAGGTCGAACTGGTCAGCTATTGCGAGGAAACCGCTCAACAACACTCGTTGAAAAATACAAAGCCTGAGATCCGCAAGTGGCTGGCACTTCAGCCAGCCAATACGGCTATCTGTGTTGAAGCCACCAACGTTTATCACCTGGACCTGGTGGAGATGGCTTACGAAAAGGGTTTTGCAGTCTATGTCGTTGATGGGTACCAACTCAGCAACTACCGAAAAGGGATTGGCGGGCGTGCCAAAACTGATGCATCTGATGCCTGCCTGCTAGCCCGTTTCCTGGATCGTGAGGGCAGCTTGCTTCGTCCTTGGTCACCCCCTCCAGCCGTCTACAGCAAGCTTCAGAGCCTTCTCCGACGCCGAGCAGCACTGGTGTCAGCGCGCACCAGTCTGACCCAGAGTTGGGGTAACGAAGCGTCCCTCAAGGACGCCTTCAATAGCTTCGCCAAACACTTTGAATCGCTTGATCTGCTGATTCAAAAGCGTTTGAAGACGCTGGTTAGAGAAGCGGGGCTGAGCGAGCAGGTTGCCCGCTGCCAGGCAGTTGAAGGCATTGGTTTTCTGACTGCCGTCGCTTTAGTCACCGCCTTCATCCGCGGCGACTTCAAGCGCAGCGATTCATTCATCGCTTTTCTAGGCATGGATCTGAAAGTTGCCGAATCAGGCCAGAAATCCGGACGCCGATGCTTAACCAAGCGAGGCTGCTCAGAAGTGCGCCGGCTACTGCACAATGCAGCCATGGCGGCTAGCAAGACAGCTGCGTGGAAAGAGGTGTATGAACATTATCGGAATACAGGTAAGGCAACCACTCAGGCCCTTGTCATCCTGTCCCGAAAGCTGGCCAGAATTGCATTCGCCTTGATGAAGACTCAAGGCGAATACATGAGCAAAGGGGGCAAAAAGCATTGCCCACAACCATAGAATCTCCCACAGGTACTGCACAACCGTCGAAAGCGGTGCGATCCCTGTGGGAGCGGCTTTAGCCGCGAAGAGGCCAGTACAGGCTGTACACAATCAGAAGGGCGCAGGGCACTCGAACTTCAACCGCACCCCGGACACCGGGTGGGTAAAGCTCAGCATCGAGGCATGCAGGCACAGCCGCTCGTGGGCAGCCAGTGCCTCGGGGTTGGCATACAGCCGGTCGCCCAGCAACGGGTGCCCGATCGACAGCATGTGCACGCGCAACTGGTGCGAACGCCCGGTAATCGGTGTCAGCTCTACCCGGCAGTAATCACCGCAGCGCTCGACGATGCGCCAGAAGGTCAGCGCATGCTTGCCCTGTTCGTGGTCCACCACATGCCGTGGCTTGGTCGGCGGGTCGTAGCGCAGCGGCAGGTCGATGCTGCCGCTGTCCAGCGCCGGCTGGCCCCAGCACAGCGCGGTGTAGGCCTTTTCGGTTTCGCGGTCGTGGAACTGGCGCGACAGCTCGCGGTGGCTGTCGGCATCCCGGGCCAGCAGAATGATGCCGGAAGTTTCCCAGTCCAGGCGGTGCACGATCAGCGCGTCGGGGTAGCCGTTTTCCTGCAGGCGGGTGATCAGGCAGTCCTTGTTGTCCTCGGCGCGGCCGGGTACCGACAGCAGCAGGGTCGGTTTGTTGATCACCAGGATGGCGGCGTCTTCGTGCAGGATCTGGATGTTGGACAGCGGCATTGCTTGGTCTCGGTTATATCGGGGAAAACACTGGGGCCGCTTTGCGGCCCATCGCGACACAAGGCCGCTCCTACAAGGGTTATGCATTTCCCCTGTAGGAGCGGCCTTGTGTCGCGATGGGCTGCAAAGCAGCCCCAATGATCAAAGCCTGGTCGCGAAATCAGCGATCCGGCAAGGTGATGTTCAGTTCCAGAATCGAGCAGCTACCCTGGTTTTCCAGCTCGATATGCACATCATCGTTGCCGATGTTCACATATTTGCGGATCACTTCCAGCAGTTCTTTCTGCAGCGCTGGCAGGTAGTCCGGTTCGCTGCGTTGGCCGCGCTCGTGCGCCACGATGATCTGTAGACGCTCTTTCGCTACCGACGCGCTGGTAGTTTTCTGTCTGCCACGAAAGAAGTCAAAAAGGTTCATGGTTTACTTGCCTCCAAACAGGCGCGCGAAGAATCCTTGCTTCGGCACTTCGATGAACCGCAGGGGCTTTTCTTTGCCCAGCAGACGGTCGACGGTATCGCTATAGGCCTGGCCGGCATCGCTCTGGTCGTCGAGGATGACCGGGATACCCTGGTTGGAAGCCTTGAGCACTGCCTGGCTCTCCGGGATGACACCCTTGAGCTTGATCGCCAGGATCTCTTCGACGTCGGCGATGCTCAGCATTTCGCCCTTTTCCACGCGCTCCGGGTGGTAGCGGGTGATCAGCAGGTGTTCCTTGATCGGCTCTTCGCCGTTCTCGGAGCGGCGCGACTTGCTCGACAGGATGCCCAGCATGCGGTCGGAGTCACGTACCGAGGACACTTCGGGGTTGGTGACCACGACGGCTTCGTCGGCAAAGTACATGGCCAGGTGTGCGCCTTTCTCGATACCGGCCGGCGAGTCGCAGATGACGAAGTCGAAGTCTTTCTTCAGCTCCATCAGGACCTTTTCCACGCCTTCCTGGGTCAGCGCGTCCTTGTCACGGGTCTGGCTGGCGGCCAGCACGTACAGGTTCTCGAGGCGCTTGTCCTTGATCAGGGCCTGTTGCAGGTTGGCTTCGCCGTTGACCACGTTGACGAAGTCGTACACCACGCGGCGTTCGCAGCCCATGATCAGGTCGAGGTTACGCAGGCCCACGTCGAAGTCGACGATGACGGTCTTGTGGCCACGCAGTGCGAGGCCGGTACCAATGGCGGCGCTGGTGGTGGTCTTGCCCACACCCCCCTTGCCGGAAGTAACCACGATAATCTTGGCCAAGGTGTTTCACCCCTAAAATAATCGGGACACAAGTCCCTGCAAAAATACAAATAAACGGCAACGGTAAGAAAAGTTGCACTAAAAATGCTGGCAAGTATCCGTTAAAGACGGGTGATGTTCAACACGTCGCCAGACAGGCTGACTTGCACGCCAGTGCCCCACAGCGGGTCGCGGCGCAGGTCTTCGCATACCTTGTACTGGCCGGCGATGGAGACCATTTCGGCGGTCATCTGCTGGCAGAAGATACGTGCCTTGGTATTGCCTTTGATGCCGGCCAGGGCGCGGCCGCGCATGGCGCCGTACACATGGATGTTGCCATCGGCCAGAAGTTCCGCCCCCGGGCTGACCGAACCGGTCACCACCAGGTCGCCGCCCTGGGCGTAGATCTGCTGGCCGCCACGTACTGGCGAAGTGATGATGCGGGTCGGGCGCACCTCGGGTTCGAGGATTGGCGGCGGGACAGGGGCCGGCTCGGGCTTCTTCACCTCGGGTTCGGGCTCCAGCGGCCGTTCGCGGGCGCCGGATGGCGGCAGCACCGGCAGGTCGATGGCAATGGCGGCGGCGATGTCCTCGATGCGGTTGGCGCGGATGGCCAGGGTACGCAGGCCGTGGTGGCGGCAGATCCGCATCAAGCCGGGCAGGTCGATTGCCCCCTCGTCGGCCGGCAGCTTGTCCAGCGCCAGCACCAGCGGCGTGTTGCTGAAGAAGTTCGGTGCCTGGGCGACTTTGGCCGCCAGTTGGCGGTCGAGGGCTTCAAGGTCATTGCGCGCCAGTTCCAGCACTGTAATGGCGAGCATGCTGCCCTTGAGCTGGAACACGGAGGCGGTGTCGGGTGTGTGGTTTGGGCTCATGGTCTGCATAGACGGCTTGTTGCGAAAAAAGTGCCCTGACTTATAACGATAAGACCGGTTGCCCGCAACATGCGCTGATCCGTTGTAGAATGCGCGGCCTTTGTCTTTCCGGAAGCTTCAATGGAACGCCCGCGTTTTCGTCCCTATTTCCTTCACCCACGTTTCTGGGGCCTGTGGCTGGGCCTGGGCCTGCTGTGGCTGGTGGTCCAGTTGCCGTACCGGGTCCTGTTGAAAGTCGGTGCCGCGCTGGGAGCGGTGATGTACCGCTTTGCCGGTGAGCGGCGGCGCATTGCCGCGCGCAACCTGGAGCTGTGCTTCCCGGAGCTGTCGGTCGACGAACGGCAGCGCCTGCTCAAGGCCAACTTCGCCTCCACCGGTATCGCCTTCTTCGAAATGGCCATGAGCTGGTGGTGGCCCAAGGCCCGGCTGGCGCGCCTGGCCCATGTCGAGGGGCTGGAGCACCTGCAGGCCGCCCAGCAGGCGGGGCAGGGGGCCATCCTGATGGCGGTGCACTTCACCACCCTGGAAATCGGCGCCGCGCTGCTGGGCCAGCAGCACACCATCGACGGTATGTACCGCGAGCACGGCAACCCGCTGTTTGACTTCATCCAGCGCAGCGGCCGCGAGCGGCATAATCTCGACTCGCTGGCGGTGGAGCGCGAGGACGTGCGCGGCATGCTCAAGCTGCTGCGTTCGGGCCGGGCGATCTGGTACGCACCGGACCAGGACTACGGCGCCAAGCAGAGCCTGTTCGTGCCACTGTTCGGCATCCCGGCGGCGACGGTGACTGCCACCACCAAGTTTGCCCGGTTGGGCAAGGCACAGGTGATTCCGTTCACCCAGAAGCGCCTGGAGGATGGCAGCGGCTATCGCCTGGTGATCCACCCGCCGCTGGCGGACTTCCCCGGGGAGAGCGAAGAGGCTGACTGCCTGCGCATCAACCAGTGGGTGGAAAGCGTGCTGCGCGAATGCCCCGAGCAGTACCTGTGGGCGCACCGCCGGTTCAAGTCGCGGCCCGAAGGGGAGCCGCGGCTGTATGACAAGAAGAAGCGCTGAGCCTTGTTTTGCCTGTGCCGGCCTATTCGCGGGCGCGCCCGCTCCCACAGGTTCCCCGCAGGGCCGGGCATTGTGCGGTCCTGTGGGAGCGGGCAAGCCCGCGAATAGGCCGGGCCTGAAAGCACACCAACCCCAGGAAGGACTCCTATGGCCCCACCCCCGGTAACCGGTCTTATCCTTTCTGGCGGCGGCGCCCGCGCTGCCTACCAGGTCGGCGTGCTGGCCGGCATCGCCGAGCTGCTGCCGGCTGGCGCGCACAACCCGTTCCCGGTCATCGTCGGCACCTCCGCCGGCGCCATCAACGCCGTCACCCTGGCCAGCGGCGCCACCCATTTCAACGATGCCGTACAACGGCTCACTGCCTTCTGGCAGAACTTCCGCAGCCACCTGGTCATCCGCAGCGACTGGCCCGGTGTGGTCCGCCAGGCCAGCCGCTTCGTCGCCCACAACCTGCTGGGCGTGGGTGGCCCGGCGCCAGTGGCGCTACTGGACAGCAGCCCACTGCGCGGCTTGCTGCAGGCGCACCTGAACCTGGACGGTATCGCCCACTCCCTGGCCGCCGAGCAACTGCGCGCCGTCGCGGTGACCGCCTTTGGCTACGAGTCCGGCCAGGCGGTGACCTTCTACCAGGGCCGCGGCACCATCGAAGCCTGGTTGCGCCACCGCCGCATCGGCATGCCCACGCCGTTGACCATCGACCACCTGCTGGCCAGCGCGGCCATCCCGCTACTGTTCGCCCCGGTGCGGCTGGGCGACGAATATTTCGGTGATGGCGCGGTACGCCAGTCGGCGCCGATCAGCCCGGCCCTGCACCTGGGCGCCAGCCGGGTACTGGTAGTCGGGGTCAGCGGCAACCCGCAGCGGCCGGCGCCACCATTGCCGACCCAGCGGGTGTTCAGCGGCCAGCAGCCGAGCCTGGCGCAGATCGGCGGGCACATGCTCAACAGCACGTTCATTGACAGCCTGGAAGACGACATCGAGCTGCTGCAGCGCCTCAACCACCTGAGCCACCTGTTGCCGGCGCACCTTGACGCCCGGCGCCTGGGCCTGGCGCCAATCGACGTGCTGGTGGTGGCGCCCAGTCAGCCGCTGGACGAAATTGCCGCGCGGCATCGGCGCGAGTTGCCGGCGGCCTTGCGCATGTTCCTGCGCGGGCCGGGGGCGACACGTACCAGCGGGGCGGGGGTGTTGAGCTATTTGCTGTTCGAGGCCAGTTACTGCCGCGAGCTGATAGAGCTGGGGCGAAAGGATGCCTTGGCCAAGAAGCGGGAGCTTTGCCAGTTCCTTGGAATATGACCTGCTGACACGACACCTGTAGGAGCGGCCTTGTGTCGCGAAAGGGCCGCAAGGCGGCCCCGGCAATTCATGCAGCGCTGCTGAAATTCTGGGGCCGCTTTGCGGCCCTTTCGCGACACAAGGCCGCTCCTACAGGGACCGCGTTAGCCACAAATCCGGTTACTCGGCTATCTGCAACTTGCGCGCCTGGGTATACACATACCGCACCTTCTCGTACTCGAACGGCGAGTTGAGCTGGCCATAGCGGAATTTGGTGCTGTAGCGCTTGTCCACCACGCGCAGCACGGAGATTTCCGGGTGGTCGCTGCTGGCTTCGGCCACGTTCAGGTAGTTGATCGCCTGTTCGCCTGCATAGTCCACCACCAGCCCGGTGGTATCGCGCAGGTTCGACGGCCCCAGCACCGGCAGCATCAGGTACGGCCCGTCCGGTACGCCATAGAAGCCCAAGGTCTGGCCAAAGTCTTCACTTTGCCGCGGCAGGCCCATCTTGGTCGCCGGGTCCCACAGCCCACCCACGCCGATGATGGTGTTGAACATCAGCCGCGCGGTGATCTCCGCCGAGCGCTTGGCCTTCAACTGCAACACGCTGTTGAACAGGTTCGGCACGTCGCCCAGGTTGTTGAAGAAGTTGGTCACCCCGGTGCGCACGAAGCGCGGGGTGACGTACTGGTAGCCGCTTACCATCGGCAGCAGCACCCATTGGTCCAGGCGGTAGTTGAAGTGATAGACGCGCCGGTTGATCGACTCCAGCGGGTCGTACACGTTCAGCGCTTGCAGGGTGGAGCGCTCGAACTCGCGCTGGTCCAGCCCGGGGTTGAATTTCAGCTCGCGCAGCGGGTCGACGAAACCATCGGCTTCGGGCGCCAGTGGTGCCTCGGTGACTTGCGGGGCGGCCTCGATCACGCTGGCCCGGGGGGCGGTTTCGGCTGCCAGGGCCTGGCCGGCGGCGAACAGGGCAGTGGCGAAGAGGAGTTTGTTAACCACGGAAGAACTCCAGCATGGCGTCACTGTTGACGCGGTAATTGAGGTTGCCGCAATGGCCGCCATGGGGGTACAGGGTCAGGCGCTCACCGAACACCTTGCGCAGGAAGCCGATGTCGCCAGGGCCGAGGATGACGTCGTCGGCGTTGTGCATCACGGCGATCTTGTCGCTGCTGCTCAGGTAGTCTTCCAGCGCATACAGGCTGACCTGGTTGACCAGTTGCAGGATGCTGTTGCCGTCGGTGCGGGCGCGCCACATGGGGATGACCTGCTCGGTCATGTAGCAGTCGAAGTCGCACTGCAGGGCACGCTTGAAGAACGGCGTGAGGCTGCTGCCCTCGGTGATCGGGAACTTCGGCGGAATGATCAGGCCGCGGCGGTTGATCAGGTCGGAGGTGAAGGCAATGTCGGCCGCCGAGAAGCGGAACGAGGTGCCGATCAGCATGGCCATCTGTTCGTTGGACAGGTGCTGGCGTGACTGCTGGAAGTCGTACAGCAGGGCTTCATTGAGGTCGATGTAGCCCTTTTCCTGGAAGTAGCGGGTCAGCTTGGCCAGCATCAGCTCGTAGAAGGTGGTGCTGCGGTCGATGCCCTTGACCTGGGTCTGCACCAGCTTGTCCAGGTTGTTGATCGAGGTGTACAGGTTGACTGGCGGGTTCAGCAGCAGCACGCGCTTGAAGTTGAAGCTGCGGCGGGTTTCGTCCAGGTGGCTGACAAAGGCAGCGTCGAGTGCGCCCAGGCTGTAGCCGGTGAGGTAGAACTCGCTGATCGGCAGGCGCGGGTGCTGGGCGCGCACGGCCTGCATCACCCGGTACATGTCTTCGGCATCATCCTGGCTGACGCCTGGGGTGGCGAAGCGCGAGGCGGCGCTCATGAAGTCGTAGCTGGTGGGCGAGGACAGCTGCACCACGTGGAAGCCGGCCTGGTAGAACAGCTTTTTCAGGTATTCGTTGATGCTGCTGGTGTAGGGCGCACCGGTGCCGGCGATGATGAAGATCAGCGGCGCCTCGTGGTCCTGCCGGGCCAGGCGGTACTTGAGCTTCTTCACTGCCCAGAAGTTGTCGGGCAGGGTGAACTCACGGTCCGGGCGCAGGTTGAGGCTGTAGTCGGACTGGCTGATTTCGTCGTCGCCGGGCAGGGTGGGGCGCTGGTCCGGCGGTGTGGTGGCGATGGTTGCCTCGAACGGGTTGGTCAAGGGGTAGCCATAGCTTGCGGCGTCGATATCCCGCGCCGAAGCGGCCACAGCCATGAGCAGGCCGCCGAGCAAGGCAGCGAGGCGCAAAGATCGAAGCATGTAATCCCCCAAAAGAACGCAAGGTCGAGCAGTGTGCAGGCTAGGACCACAACGGGGCGGGCAAAGTTGCCAGGCGCGGTGGTCTTTGGTGTGCTTGTTATCTGCAACATAGCTGCAGGGAAGTGATTTTGCCTTACAACTGGGCATAAGCGATCATGGATGCTTTCGATTTCCGCTATTGGAGAACTGGATGTCTCGTTCGCTGCCGGCTGCGCTGCTTGTGCTGTTTCTGGGGCTTTGGCTTGCTGCCAGTTATGGCGTGCGCTACGGGCTGATGGAGGACGGGCAGTGGGTGGGGCTGTGCACGGCGCCGGCGGCGTACTGGCAGTGCGAGGTACGGTCGTTGCTGGGGCTGGGCATTCATCATCAGGTGATGGCCTGGGGCGGGCTGGGGTTGGCGCTGCTGGCGCAGTTGGTTGCCGGGCGTGGCGGCTGGTGGCTGGCAGTGGTGGCGTTGGTGTTCGCGGTGCCGGCACTGGTGCTGTATACCGCCAGCATTGCCGTGTTCGCGCTGGTGCTGGCGGGGTTGCGGCTGGTGCGGGACGCTGGTGCTACGCGGACTTTGTAGGAGCGGCCTTGTGTCGCGATGGGCCGCAGAGCGGCCCCGGCAATCTATGCCATTGCGCTAATCCTGGGGCCGCTTTGCGGCCCATCGCGACACAAGGCCGCTCCTACAGGGATGTGTATTTTCAGGCCGTGCGAGCAAGGCGCAAGCTCCGCCACAAGGCCGCGGTCATCAGCACACTGATCACTGCCCACCCCCAGGCCTGTTGGTTCTCCAACCCTTCCACAAACAACTGCGGCGCCACCCCGGCACCGACGATGAACGCCAGCAACGCCACCTCCGCTCGCCGCGCCGGCACCGGCCACAGTGCAAACACCAGCGCCGGCAACGCCAACGCTGCGCTGGGGAAGCTGCGATAGCGTGGGTCGAACACCATCGCCAGCATGCTCACCGCCGCGGCAAAACCCGCTGCCAGCAACAGCCAGCCGGCCCGCGCCTGCAGCCAGGCGTACAGGCGCTCGCGCCAGCCCGTGCGCCGCGCCAGGGCCAGCACGGCATGGGCCAGCACCAGCAGGTTCAGCCCTGCCAGCAGCACCGCCCACAGCCACTCCCCGGCAAAGCGCGCATGGGTGCGCATCAGCTCGCCCCAAAGCCCCAGGCAGCCTGCCCCAAACGCTGCCAGCAACGGCAGCAGCATGGCCGCCGCCGGGGTGGCGGGGCGCCCGGCAAGCATCAGCATCAGCACCATCAGCAGGGCACTGGCCAGCAACCACTGCGGCCAGTAAGGCAGGTTGCTCACCGGCCCTTCGAGTACGCCCTTGTCCTGCCGGTCGGCATCGTATAGCCCCCAGTAACCGCCGACCGCCCCCTCATTGGCGCGCTTCCATGGCTGGTCGAACGCCTCGATCAGGTTGTAGTGCCAGCCGTTGCTTTCGGCCATGGCCACGAACCCGCGAATGAAGCGCGCCTCGTTGACCCGGCTGGGCTCCGCGGTTTCGCGCTGGCGGCCTTCGCTGGGCCAGCCGGTTTCGCCTATCAGGACGTCCTTCGGCGCGAAGCGTGTGCCGAACACCCGGCGTACATCGGCGACATGGGCCAGGGCTTCGTCGATGCCACGCGGGTCGTCTTCCCAGTAAGGCAGCAGGTGGATAGTCAGGAAGTCCACCGCAGGCGCCACCTGCGGGTGCTGCAACCAGAACTCCCACACATCGGCGTAGGTCACCGGCACCTTGACCTGGCTTTTCACCCGGGCGATCAGCGTGGCCAGGTGCGCGCCGGTCACTTCCTTGCGCAGCAGCGTCTCGTTGCCGACGATCACCGCGCTGACCACGTCGGGGTTGGCATTGGCGGCGGCGATCAGCAGCTCGATTTCTTTCTCGGTGTCGGCCGGGTGGGCGTTGACCCAGGCACCCAGCATCACCTTCAGGCCATGCTTGCGTGCCAGCGCCGGGATTGCCTCAAGACCGGTCTGGGAATAGGTACGGATGCACTGAAAACGCTCGGCCAGCAACGCCAGGTCGGCATCCATGCGCGCCGGGCGCAGGCGCAACGGCCGGTCGTAGGGCGACTGGTCCTTGTCGAACGGGGTGTACGAGGCGCATTGCAGCTTGTGCGTCGGGCTGGCCGCGTCGGGCAGTTGCACCGGCTTGCCAAGCCCGTACCAGAGCCCTCCGAGCCCGAGCAGGGCGAGCAGGCAGGCAAGCAGGTACAACGGCAGCAGCAGGCGGGTAGAACTGGGCATCGGGCGGTCCATCGTCAGGCGCAAAAGGGTAGATAGTAGCCCGGCGCCAAACCTTTGGCATGCAAGGATCGCGCAGGTCGGCGCAGGCCGATGGCGCTAATGGCATAGTGCTGTCGCATATGGGGCGGCTACAGGTCGTAGCTGGAGCAGGTCGACTATTGTTGCAGGACGATGATGCAAATTCCGAGACCTGACGAGGGGATGCTTTGATGGCTGCTATTACAAGAATGCGACGTTTCCTGGGTGTGGGCACCGCCATGGTACTGGCCATGAGTGCGGCACAGGCAATGGCCAAAGAAGTCAGCATTGGTTACGTGGATGGTTGGGCTGACAGCGTGGCGACCACCAACGTGGCCGCCGAAGTGATCAAGCAGAAACTCGGCTACGACGTGAAGTTGCAGGCCGTGGCCACCGGGATCATGTGGCAGGGCGTGGCAACCGGCAAGCTCGATGCCATGTTGTCGGCCTGGTTGCCGGTGACCCATGGCGAGTACTGGGCAAAGAACAAGGACAACGTGGTCGACTACGGCCCGAACTTCAAGGACGCCAAGATCGGCCTGATCGTCCCTGAGTACGTCAAGGCGGTGAGCATCGCCGACCTCAAGACCGACGACACCTTCAAGCAGAAGATCGTCGGCATCGACGCCGGCTCCGGCGTAATGCTCAAGACCGACCAGGCCATCAAGGACTACGACCTGACCGGTTACAAGCTGCAGGCCAGCTCTGGCGCGGCGATGACTGCGGAACTGGGCCGTGCCTATGCCAAGCAGCAGTCGATTGCGGTGACTGGCTGGGTACCGCACTGGATGTTCGCGAAGTGGAAACTGAAGTTCCTCGAAGACCCGAAAGGCGTGTATGGCGCCGCGGAAACCGTGAACAGCATCGGCAGCAAGGAACTGGCCACCAAGGCCCCGGAAGTGGCGGAGTTCCTGAAGAAGTTCAACTGGCAGTCGAAGGACGAGATTGGCGAAGTGATGCTGGCTATCCAGGAAGGCGCCAAGCCTGAAGCGGCGGCCAAGGACTGGGTGGCCAAGCACCCTGAGCGTGTGAAGGAGTGGACTGGCAAGTAACAACCCGTTCCGTTGTAGGAGCAGCCTTGTGCTGCGAAGAGGCCGGTGCAAGCTGCGAAGATTCGGGCAGCCTGTACCGGCCTCTTCGCAGCACAAGGCTGCTCCTACAGGGATATGTGCCAGCTGTTTTGTTGCGTGATCTGTAAAACACCGTTGCATCTAAGACTAAGGTCGTCTGGTTGGCGTCCGATAGCCGCATAAAGTAAGGGTCGTGGGTTCCACCCCTATCTGTGCTGCTAGGACAAAAACAATGAACGACAGCATTTACCTCTCGATACAAAACAGCCCCCGCTTCAAGGAGCTGGTCACCAAACGCGAACGGTTCGCCTGGATTCTCTCGGCGATCATGCTCGGCCTGTACTGCGCCTTCATCCTCCTGATCGCCTACGGTCCTCAGATCCTGGGCACCAAGCTCAGCCCTGAGTCGTCGATTACCTGGGGTATTCCCCTGGGCGTCGGCCTGATCGTCTCGGCATTCGTCCTGACTGCCATCTACGTACGCCGCGCCAACGGCGAATTCGATGAGCTGAACAAGGCCATCCTGAAGGAGGCGCAACAATGATTCGCCACGCCAAAGCCCTGGCCGTACTGGCCTGCGGAGCCTTCGCACCCGCCGTGTGGGCCGCCGATGCCCTGACCGGCGAGGTGCAGAAGCAACCGCTAAACGTCTCCGCGATCGCCATGTTCGTGGCCTTCGTCGCCTTCACCCTCGGCATCACCTACTGGGCCTCCAAGCGCAACAAGTCGGCGTCGGACTACTATGCCGCCGGTGGCAAGATCACCGGATTCCAGAACGGCCTGGCGATTGCCGGTGACTACATGTCGGCCGCCTCGTTCCTGGGTATTTCCGCACTCGTGTTCACCTCTGGCTACGACGGCCTGATCTACTCGATCGGCTTCCTGGTCGGCTGGCCGATCATCCTCTTCCTGATCGCCGAACGCCTGCGCAACCTGGGCAAGTACACCTTCGCCGACGTGGCCTCGTACCGCCTCGGGCAGAAGGAGATCCGCACCCTGTCGGCCTCCGGTTCGCTGGTGGTGGTGGCGTTCTACCTGATCGCGCAGATGGTCGGTGCCGGCAAGCTGATCGAGCTGCTGTTCGGTCTGGACTACCACGTGGCGGTGATCCTGGTGGGTATCCTGATGTGCCTGTACGTACTGTTCGGCGGCATGCTGGCCACCACCTGGGTACAGATCATCAAGGCCGTGCTGCTGCTGTCCGGTGCCAGCTTCATGGCGCTGATGGTGATGAAGCACGTGGGCTTCGACTTCAACACCCTGTTCTCCGAAGCGATCAAGGTGCACGCCAAGGGCGAGGCGATCATGAGCCCGGGCGGCCTGGTCAAGGATCCGATCTCGGCGTTCTCGCTGGGCCTGGCGTTGATGTTCGGTACCGCCGGCCTGCCGCACATCCTGATGCGCTTCTTCACCGTCAGTGACGCCAAGGAAGCACGCAAGAGCGTGCTGTACGCCACCGGCTTCATCGGCTACTTCTACATCCTCACCTTCATCATCGGCTTTGGCGCCATCCTGCTGGTCAGCACCAACCCGGACTTCAAGGACGCCGCTGGCGCCCTGCTGGGTGGCAACAACATGGCAGCGGTGCACCTGGCCAACGCCGTGGGTGGCAGCGTGTTCCTCGGCTTCATCTCGGCTGTTGCCTTTGCCACCATCCTGGCAGTGGTTGCCGGCCTGACCCTGGCCGGTGCCTCGGCGGTGTCCCACGACCTGTACGCCAGTGTATGGCGCAAGGGCAAGGCCAACGACAAGGACGAGATCCGCGTGTCGAAGATCACCACCGTCGCCCTGGGCGTACTGGCGATCGGCCTGGGCATCCTGTTCGAGAAGCAGAACATCGCCTTCATGGTCGGCCTGGCGTTCTCCATCGCGGCCAGCTGCAACTTCCCGGTACTGCTGCTCTCGATGTACTGGAAGAAGCTGACCACCCGCGGTGCCATGATCGGCGGCTGGCTGGGCCTGGTGAGTGCGGTGACGCTGATGATCCTCGGCCCGACCATCTGGGTGCAGATCCTCGGCCACGAGAAGCCGATCTACCCGTACGAGTACCCGGCACTGTTCTCGATGCTGATCGCCTTCGTCGGTATCTGGTTCTTCTCGGTCACCGACAAGTCCAAGGCTGCCGAAGACGAACGTGCGCTGTTCTTCCCGCAGTTCGTGCGCTCGCAGACTGGCCTGGGCGCCAGCGGGGCGGTATCCCACTGATCCGGCACTGACGCTTCAGCAAAACGCCCCGCTTGCCGGGGCGTTTTGCTGTCTGGCACACCCGACGGGATGTCGTTGGGAAATTTCAACAATTCGCTCGGAGGGTTCCCGTATTTTCCTTGTGGGTAAGTGCGAATAATCCAACCTGTCAACGGCGCTTTGCCTGATTGACTCTCAATCAAAGCTTATGTCTACAGGTTTCCAGGAGATCTATTCGTGAAAGCATTCATGCTGGCACTTCCCTTCGTTGCACTTGTCGCCGGCCAGGCCATGGCCGGGGACCCGATCGAGAAACAGGTGCTCATCACTGCCACCGTGCCCACCGCCAACTTCTACGTCGAACCCGTCGGCGGCAACTGGATGAACGACCCGCAAGAGATGGCCTGGAACTCGTTTCAAGGCAACCTGACCCCCGTTCGCAAGCAGCTGCAGGCCAAGAGCACCATCGGCCCGATCACTGCCCACCTGCTGTCGCCGGCCGTGGTCAGCAGTGGCCTGGACGCCATCGACCTGGATGTGAAGATCGGCACCACCATTCTCACCACCAGCGCCGCAGAAATCCTCACCGACACCGAGGCTGCGCCGGGTGCCATTGTCGACTTCGAAGTCGCCGCGCAGGTTCCGGCCGGTGGCTACAAACCAGGCAACTACCAGGGCCTGGTCAGCATGATGTTCGAAACTGCCGCGCCCTGATTCGTCCTTACGCTTCTTATCCTTTCATCCGTTGTTGCTCACCTTCACCCCTTGGGTCGCGCCGGGGGTGAGGGCGGCGTCTTGCTTGCAGACAGGGTCATGGCCTTTACCTCAACTACAAAGACTTTGCTGCTGACCGCATGCTTTGCCGTGCTCCCGGTCACTGCCCAGGCTTCTGACAATGCGATGGGCGTGGTCAGCCAGGCCCAGGGGCTGCCACGGGAGTTTGAAGAACACTTTTTCGACGTGCCGCTGGCGGTGCGGGTAGACCTGGACGGCCGCTACCTGGGCGATGCGATGGTGGTGCTCAGCCGCGACGAGCGCGTCCAGCTGCTGGAGTTCACCGACCATTTCGACAGCCGCGAGCCAGAAACCCTGCGCCGCCGCTGGCAGGAGCGCCTGGCTTCCGGCCGCCCCCTGGGCGATTGCAAGCGCGACTGCCCGGATGGCTTGCGCGCTATTCACTACAGCCTGGTCAACTCGCAGCTATCCTTGCTTACCCATGCCGCCGAGCTGGCCGGCGACGCACCGCGCTACCACGCCTTGCCCGACCAGGGTGGCGGGCTGCTGCTGCGCAACCAGCTCAACCTGGTCAGCGATGGCCGCGATACCAGTGGCCTGTTTTCTCTGGCAGGCCAGGGCAGCCTGGGCAACTGGACTACCCTGGGCGATGCCCAGTTCGACCGTGGCAGCGCGAGCAACCAGCAGACCCGCCACCGGGTCAGCCAGCTGTACGCCGAGCGCCTGCACGATGAACATTTCTTTCGCCTGGGCTACTTCACCCCGGGCGTCCAGGGCCTGACCCGACAGCCGCGGCTGCTCGGGCAGAGCCCCGATACCACGCTTGGCCTGATGTTCGGCAGCAGCGACAGCCTGCTTGTCGACAATGGCCAGCCCAGCTCGACGCCAATCTACGTCACCCCCAACCGCCCCGGCGTGGTGGAAATCTACCGCAATGGCTCGCTGATCAACAGCCAGCCGGTGCAGCCTGGCTTGCAGGCCCTGGATACCCGGGTGTTGCCAGGCGGCATCTATCAGGTCGAAGTGCGCCTGCTGGAAGACGGCCAGGAAACCGCACGCACCGAAGAGTTCGTCTACAAACCCAACAGCTGGCGCAACCCTGACAGCCGCTGGCGCTACAACCTGTACCTCGGCCAGCAGGCCAGCCTGCTCAGCAGCTGGGACGAGGACCACACCGACAGCCTCAGCGCCGGTGTCATTGCCAACTACCTGCTGCACCCGCGGGCAATCCTCGGTCTGTCCGTGCAGCAGGTGGACGAAGCCATGCAGTACGGCACCTCGCTGGACTGGGACGTGCTCGATCGCCTCAAGTTCTACGGCAACCTCTACCGCACCGAAGACCAGGGCAATGGCTACGACCTGCAGGTGATCCACAACCATGATCTGGGCTCGCTGGTGTTCAGCCACAGCCGTTCCTGGCTGGAAACCGTCAGGCGCCCGACCCACAGCCAATTCGTGCGCTACGAAGAACAGAGCCAGACCTCCATGTTGTTGACCCACCGCCTGAACAACCGCAGTACTGCCACCATTCGGCTGGCCCACAGCTCCGGCGCAGCCGACGGCGTCGGCATCGACCTGGGCTGGTCGTACTACGGCAAGTTGCTGGGTTCCGATGCCAACTGGCGCCTGAGCCTGTTCGACCGCCCCGGCACCCGCAGCAGCGGCGACACGCGCAGCCGTGGCGTCAACCTGACCGTGAGCATGAGCCTGGGTGGCCCCGGCGAGCGCATTGCCGCCAGCATCGGCAGCCGCACCTCCCATGATGGCGGGCGTGACCAGAATGCCTCGTTGTCCTACCAGCGCGACGTCGACCTGGGTGTTGTGCGCAGCCTTGGCGGTACCGTGACGGCGGACCGTTATGGCGCCGGTTTCGGTGGCGATGCCCAGTTCCAGAACGAGGTGCTGTATGGCGACGCCTATGCGCAGAGTTCGTCCTACAACGGTGAGATCAGCGCCGGCCTCAACCTGCAGAGCATCGTTGCCGTGGGCGAGGGCAAGCTGGCCATGACCGGCCAGTACCTGCCCCACGATGCCGGGCTGATCGTCGATGTCGAGAGCGACATCGATGGCCTGGCCCTGCGTGCCGACGACCAGTACGGGCTGAGCGCCACGCTGCACCCCGGTCGCAACCTGATCCCGGTGGGGGCCTACAAATCCGGCTACGTGCAGTTCGATCTCGACGGCGACAACGAAGCGGCGGCGGTGATCCAGCCGACCAGCTTCGACTACCACCTCAACCGCGGGGGCGTGGGTTATCGCAAGTTGCGGGTGATGCGTACGGTGACCGTGCTGGGGCGCCTGCTTGACCGCCATGGCCAACCGATGCAGGGCGCGCAGGTGGTCAATCACGCCAGTCGTGGCGTCAGTGAAGCCGGAGGGCATTTTGCCGTGGAAATGAGTGAGTCAACGCCGACGCTGGAGGTGCGCAAGGGAGGGCAGGCGCTGTGCCTGCTTGAACTGGCGCTGACGCAACTCGAACGCGAGGGCGATGTATTGCTGGCAGGCGACCTGGCCTGTGAGCCGGGCAATATCGCTCGGATCGGGTCAGTACAAATGGAGGACAAGGGTTGAGCGAGTGCCTGAACAACAGAGGGGCGTCCCGACTGTCCTGGGGGTTATGGCTGTTGCTTGGCCTGGCCGCTGCCGGGCGAGAGGCTGTCGCCCTGGAAGCGCTCGTCAGCGCCGAGTACCTTGGGGATGCTTCGGGACGCTTCGAGAACACCACCCCGCTGGCGGCCTATTGCCAGCGCTGGTCTGCAGACTGCCGGGAAATGCGTGCCATGCAGCTTCCCATCACTTATGACAGGACGACAATCAAGAACAGCGGCGATGTACGTGACCATTTCTACGTTCAGTTGCCTTCAGCCCGAACGCTGGACGTGTTCAACAGTACTACCGGAGAGTCCTATCGCCTGAACTTCGAGTTTCTTGGCGTCAGTCAACAGGTTCAGGGAACGCCCGAATTACGTGTCAATCCTGTGTGGACACAATTCATCAAAGGAGGCTGTACGTATCGGCGGACATTCGGTTATGCCAGCCGCCCTTATGCCACGCATTACCTGTGGCTGGTACGCGACCCGAAGTCACCTGCCGGTTGCTACTCCATTCATGATGCGATGTCGACTGGGTATACGGTCAAGACTTCGGTCAGCAACATGGGCATCGCGTATCGGCTGACCATGCCCGAGCCCAGTCGAATGAAGCCCGGCTTTTATACCGGTAGCCTGACCTACAGCATCGGGCCAGGTGGCGACTTCGACTTCGGCAATGGTGTCAGTGCTATCAATGGCAATAGCCTCACATTGAACTTTGAACTCGATGTGCAGCATGCCTTTGTCTTCGAGTTTCCACCTGGGTCGGACCGGGCTGTGCTGGAGCCGCCAGGTGGGTGGAGTGCCTGGCTGGGAGGCCGGGGAACGCCCCAGCGGTTGCAGCGGGATGTTCCGTTTCGGCTCTGGTCCACAGGCCCGTTCAAGGTCTACAAGCTTTGCCAGCAATACCAGGGCAGTGGATGCGCCATCCGCAGTAGCGACAACCATAGCGTGCCAGTCTCCATTGCCTTGAGCCTGCCGGGGGGCATCCAGCACCAGGGCAAGCCGGTACAGAGGCTGGAACTGCCCACCGGCCGTGCCGCGGCATTGGCGTTCGAATCGGTGACTCCGGTACTCAACCGCCCCGGGCAGTTGCATTTCACGGTGGGCCCAGAGGATGTCAAGGCCATGCTGGGCCACCCGGGCAGCCGCTATGAGGGTTTGGTGACGGTGGTGTTTGACGCGGAACTATGACCGGAAGGAGCTATTACCGGAAGCTTGTCTTTAGGAAGTTTCCTCAAGCGATAGGGAAATTTCCTGCATTTTGCGTGCGAGCAAAAGACCACAATCGGTCCATTGATGCTGATTGGCTATCAAGGGCTTTCTGCTATGAGGATTCTGTCGTGAAACCACTTCGCTATTTCTGCCTGGCTTTGGCGCTGTTGCCGTGCATGGCCCATGCAGCGCCGGAGCTGAACGTCGGCGGGCTCTACGATTACCTGGAGGAAGGCAAGAGCACCTTGCTCAAGCGCGTGCGCAATGGCGGTGATTCCACTGCCTTCGTCAAGGTCAGCGTGGTCGAGTTGGTGTATGACGGTAGCGCCGCCCCTCGTGAAGTACCCCTCGACGGCCTGGCCCTGGAGCAGCGGGGCCTGGTGGTCAGCCCGGCACGGCTGATCGTGCCGGCGCGTGGGATGCAGGCAGTACGCCTGTTGTACCGCGGCGAGCGTGACAAGGAGCGCTACTACCGCCTGCGTTTCATCCCGGTGTTGCCGGAGCTGGGCGACGGCTTTGCCGTCAGCGAAGCCGAAGCCGGGCAGTACCGCGACAGCCTCAAGGCCGGCGTCAACCTGCTGGCCGGCTACGGTACGCTGCTGTTCGTGCGCCCCGACCAGACTCGCTATGAAACGCCGATCCGTCGTCAGGGCGGCGCGTTGACCGTGACCAACCAGGGCAACGCCACCGTGGTGCTCGACCACTTCCGCCAATGCCAGGCCCAGGATCAGGTGTGCGAGCCGGCCACCAAGCACCATCTGCTACCCGGGCGCACCCGCAAGTTCGAAGGCCAGGCCGCCAAGGTGCACCAGTTCGAGCTGCAGGAAGGTACCGAGCGCAAGGCCATGGTGCTGGAAGGATGAGCGCCGCTGCAGCAGCGTATCAACCAGGCGGGGTGGGCGATGCATAGAGCACTGGTCGTCGACGACCACCCCTTCATCCGCTCCACGGTGTGCATGCTGTTGCGCCAGGAGCGCCTGCAGGTCATCGGCCAGACCGACAACGGCATCGATGCGGTGCGCATGGCGCGCGAGCTGGCCCCCGATATCATCATCCTCGACATCAGCCTGCCCGGGCTCGACGGCATGGAGGTGATCGCCCGGGTCAAGCGCCTCGAACGCCCGGTCAAGACCCTGGTGCTGACCTCGCACCTGGCCGAAGCCTATTCCCTGCGCTGCATGCAGGCCGGGGCTGCCGGTTTCGTCTCCAAGACCAACGACCTGGGCGAGCTGAACAAGGCGGTACGTGCGGTGCTGTCCGGGTTCACCTACTTCCCCGACGTGGTCATGAGTTCGGTGCACAGCCACGAACTGCATGCCACCGACGCCCAGCGCATCGCCAGCCTCAGCGACCGCGAGCTGATGATCCTGCAGTACCTGGCCCGCGGCCTGAGCAACAAAGCGATCGGCGAGGCCATGCTGTTGAGCAACAAGACCGTCAGCACCTACAAGGGGCGCCTGCTGGAAAAGCTGCGCCTGAACTCGCTTATCGACATGGCGGATTTCGCTCGTCGCAACCAGCTGATCTGAACCGTGCGTACGATCTGGCTGCTGTTGCTGTGCTGTGTGTTTCCCCTGCCGGGCCTGGCTGTGCCCGTGTTTCATGGCCGCGCTACGTTCGAAGGGCCACGCGCCGAGCCAGCTGGCAGTGACCTGCGCTGGCTGTGGCAGCAACGGGTGTTGCGCCTTGGGGTGCTGGGCAGCGACCAGCCGCCGCTGGATGTGCTCGGTAACGGGCGTGCCTACGAGGGCATCACGGCCGATTACGCGGGGCTGGTGGCCGAACACCTGCACCTGGACATGCAGGTACAGGTGTTCGACTCGTTCGAGGCGGCGGTCGCAGCGTTGCACGAGGGCAGGGTCGACATGCTCGGTTCGGTTACCACTGAGCAGGCGCAGCAGGCCGGCTTGCACCTGTCGTTGCCCTACGCCGAGGACCACCCCTTGCTGCTGGCCGAGGAACACAAGGCCGGCATCCCGGGCACCGAGCCGCTGCGCCTGGTGATGGTGGACGGCTACCGCACAGCGGAGCAGGTCAGCCAGTACTACCCGCAGGCCAGCCTTCAGGTACACCCTACCGCGTTCAGCGCCCTGGCCGCGCTGGCCCTCGGCCAGGCCGACCTGTACCTGGGCAATGCGCTGGTCGCACGCTACGTACAGGGTCGCAGCCCGTTCAGCGGGGTGGAGGAAATCGGCCACGCGGCCATGCCGCGCCAGGGTATCGGCTTTGCCATGCTCGACAGCGGTACGCCCCTGCTGCGGCTGGTGGACTCGGTGCTGGCGGGTATCAGCGCGAACCAGCGTGCACGCATACAGGCGCGCTGGAGCCCGCTGGCGAGCGGCGCGCGCTCGGGCCAGGCGGTGCACTTGAGCGAGGCTCAGCAGCGCTGGCTGGCTGCCAACCCGAAGGTGCGGGTATTGGTGGACGAGCAAGTGCTGCCGCTGAGCTACCGCGACAGCAAGGGCCAGTTGCACGGCCTTACCCTCGATGTACTGCAACTGATCAGCCGGCGCACCGGCCTTGAGTTCGACGTGCAGTCAGGGGTGGGCGTGGAGCAGATGATCGGCCAGGTAACCCAGGGCAAGGCGCAGCTGATTGCCGGGCTGCCCTACAGCGACAGCCTGGCGCAGCGGCTGGGCTTCAGCCGGGCCTACCTCAGTGCTTCGCGGGTATTGGTCAGCCGCACGGGCGCCCAGGCGCCTGCCAGCCTCGAGCAACTGGCCGGGCGGCAGGTGGCCCTGGTATGGGGCAGTGCAATGGTCGAACTGCTGCGGGAACGATATCCGCAGGTGCGCCAGCGCTTGCTGCACGGCCCGCTGGAGGCCCTGCACGCGGTTGCCGATGGCCGGGTGGACGCGGCCTTGCTGACCCTTGACGACGCCCGGCCACTGGTCGCCCGCTGGTACCCCGGGCAGTTGCAGGTCAGTGCCAGCCTGGCCCTGCCGCCAGCGCACTTCGCCCTGGCCGGAGCCCGGGGCGCCAGCGAGCTGCTGGGCATCATCGACAGCGCGTTGCTCAGCCTTGCGCCGCAGGAGACCAATGCGCTGGTGCGCCGCTGGCGCAACCCGATGATCGTCCCCGACGGCGTCTGGCCGCGCTTGCGCGGCAAAGTCCTGATCGGCTTCGGCATTGCCCTGTGCCTGCTGCTGATGGCCTTGCTGTGGATTCGCTACCTGGGCCGCCGGCAGGTGCGGTTGCGGCGGGCCAAGCGTGCGGCAGATGCGGCCAACCAGGCCAAGACCGAATTCCTCGCCACCATCAGCCACGAGATCCGCACGCCGCTGCATGCGGTGCTGGGCATGCTCGAGCTGGCCCAGCGCAAGGCCGCCCAAGGTGTGCTCGACCGCCTGGCCATCGAGGTGGCCACCGAGGCGGCGCGCGGGCTGAAAGAGCTGATTGGCGACATACTCGACATCACCCGCATCGAAACGGGCCATCTGCAGCTTTCGCCACAACGGGTACGGGTGAGCGAACTGGTCGGGCGGGTGGTGCAACTGTTCGAGCAGTTGGCCCGTGGCAAAGGCCTGGAGTTGCAGATGCAGCTCAGCGGGGCAGTGGGGGCCGAGGTCATGCTCGACCCCCTGCGTTTCAAGCAGGTGCTGGCCAACCTGCTGAGCAACGCGATCAAGTTCACCCAGCGCGGGCGCATCGTGGTCAGCCTGCAGGCGGCTTCGGTAGACGGGCAGCTCGATATCGTGCTGCGGGTCAAGGACAGTGGCGTGGGTATCGCCGCCAGCGAGCTGGCGGCACTCGGCGAGCCGTTCAGGCAGGCCAGCAACCACCACCAGTCGCCACGTGCCAGCACGGGCCTGGGCTTGAACATCAGCCGCAGCTTGTGCCAGTTGATGGGCGGCAGTTTGCAGCTGCGCAGCACGCTAGGGGAGGGCACCGAGGTGCAGGTGCAGCTCAAGTTACCGTTGTTGCCGAGCTCGGGGGCGCAGGCTGGCACCTCGCCCTTGCCGGATGTCGAACCTGGCGCGCGGTTGCGGGTGCTGGTGGTGGACGACTACCCGGCCAACCGGTTGCTGTTGGCGCAGCAGCTGGATTATCTCGGGCACCAGGCCCGGGTGGCGGAAGATGGCGCACAGGCCTTGCGCCTGTGGCTGAAGGAGCATTTCGATGTGGTCATCAGTGACTGCAACATGCCGAGGCTGGACGGCGACGGACTGGCCCGTGCGATCCGCGAGCACGAGCGCCGTAGCGGGCGCCCACGCTGTCGGCTGATCGGCCTGACTGCCAGCGCACAGGAGGTCGACCGCCGGCGCAGCTGCGAGGCGGGGATGGACGATTGCCTGTTCAAGCCCCTGGACCTTGGCAGCCTCACCCAGGCCCTGATCAGCGCACGGCCTGTGCCGGAACCCGATGACGGTGGCAGCCTGCTCGACCTGCATCACCTGAGGCACCTGGTGGGCAACGACGAAGCTGCGCTCAAGGCGCTGCTGGGCGACCTGCGCGCCAGCAACCGTGAAGACCTGCAACGCCTGGAAAGCCTAGGCGATGCGCCTGCGGCGATCGCCGGCCTGGCGCATCGGGTAAAGGGCGGCGCACGCATTGTCCGCGCCGGTGCCCTGGTTGCCCTGTGCGAGCAGGTCGAACAGTGTTGCCACGCCCAGCCGCTGGAGCGCGCTGCGCTCAGCCTGGCGGTGCGTGCCATGGGCGACGCCATGCGGCGCCTCGAACGGCAGCTGGCGCGCCAGGCCGGGCAGGGCGTGGCGGGGTCATATCATGCCGAGCAACAACAACACCAACAAGACCACCAGCACCACGCCGATGATGCCGGACGGGCCATAGCCCCAGCTGCGCGAGTGCGGGAAAACCGGTAAGCCACCAATCAGCAGAAGGATCAGGATGATGATGAGAATCGTGGTCATGACGGAGTCCTTGCGTGGTTGAGGGTCAAGGGCCTCGGACTGCTGGCCTCTTGTAAATAAGGACTGGTGGTGAGTGTCAAAGATTCCATTTGTGTGCTGCCTGTACCGGCCCCTTCGCGGGCTTGCCCGCTCCCACAGGATCATCACAGGCCTGAGGGCAGCGCCGTACCTGTGGGAGCGGGCAAGCCCGCGAAGGGGCCAGTACAGGCTATCCACACAGCCATGCCCCTCTATTCACTACCCTGATAAACCCTGCTGCTACCCGGCCCCTTGTTTAGACTCCTTTCACCAGTCAGCAGAACAAGGCCAGCCACCATGCAAAACCGCATCATGATCACCGGCGCCGGATCCGGCCTCGGTCGCGAAATCGCTCTGCGCTGGGCGCGTGAGGGCTGGCGCCTGGCGCTGGCCGATGTCAACGAAGCCGGCCTGCGCGAAACCCTGGAGCTGGCCCGCGCAGCTGGCGGCGAAGGCTTTGTCCAGCGTTGCGATGTGCGCGACTACAGCCAGCTCACCGCCCTGGCCCAGGCTTGCACCGAACAGTTCGGTGGTATCGACGTGATCGTCAACAACGCCGGCGTCGCTTCGGGCGGGTTCTTCGCCGAACTGTCGCTGGAGGACTGGGACTGGCAGATCGCGGTCAACCTGATGGGCGTGGTCAAGGGCTGCAAGGCCTTCCTGCCGCTGCTGGAGCGCAGCAAGGGCCGGATCATCAACATCGCCTCGATGGCCGCGCTGATGCAGGGCCCGGGCATGAGCAACTACAACGTGGCCAAGGCCGGCGTGCTGGCCCTGTCGGAAAGCCTGCTGGTCGAGCTACGCCAACTGGAGGTGGCGGTGCATGTGGTGTGCCCGTCGTTCTTCCAGACCAACCTGCTGGACTCGTTCCGCGGGCCGAACCCGGCGATGAAAGCCCAGGTTGGCAAGCTGCTGGAAGGCTCGCCGATCAATGCGGCGGACATCGCCGAGTACATCCACCGGCAGGTTGCCGCTGGCGAGTTCCTGATCCTGCCCCATGAGGCCGGGCGCCAGGCCTGGCAACTGAAGCGCCAGGCCCCTGAGCGGCTGTACGACGAGATGGCCGAAATGGCGATGAAAATGCGGGCCAAGGCTCAGTCGCGATGATTCGTCTGTAAGGAAAATTACCTAGAAATGTAGGGCGCTTCTGAAACACGGCAGAACTATTGAGTAGCCCTATGCCGTCAAGGCAGGCTCCGGTTTTCCCTTTCGCTGGAGGATCGGAGCATGCTGGTAATAGGGCGCGAAGTGGGAGAGATCATCGTGATTGGTGATGACATTCGGATCATGGTCGTGGAAACGCGGGACGGGGTGGTGCGCTTTGGCGTTGATGCGCCACGGCAGGTACCGGTGCATCGGGCCGAGGTGTACAAGCGCATCAAGGAAGGGCAGCAGGCCAAAGCCCGCAGGGTTTGATGTTGCCTGTGCCGGCCTCTTCGCGGGCACGCCCGCTCCCACAGGTACTGCACCGCTCTCAAGACTTGTGAAATTCCTGTGGGAGCGGGCGTGCCCGCGAAGAGGCCAGGCCTGCTAGTCGAGCAGCTCGCGGGGCACATCATGCTTGGCCAGCAACTGGCACTGCTGGCTTTCCAGGTCGAACAGGATGAACGCCTGGCCCTTGGCCAATGCCTGGCGCACCCGCAGCACGCGGGTTTCCAGCGGGGTGTCGTCGCCGTTGTCGGTACCGTCACGGGTGACGAAGTCCTCGATCAGGCGGGTCAGGGTTTCGGCTTGCAGTTGGTCGTAGGGGATCAGCATGTCGGGCGTTGCCTAGGGTGTTGGTGGTGGCATGCTACGCGAAACATTCGGGATTTTGGGGCCGCGTTGCGGCCCATCGCGACACAAGGCCGCTCCTACAGGGCACGCGTATCGTCTGTAGGAGCGGCCTTGTGTCGCGATGGGCTGCAAAGCAGCCCCCAGGGCCCTCAGCCCTTGTTGCCAACCAGGCTATCCACCGCCGGCACCCGCGTATCGCTCTCCATCTGCGCATCATGTTCAAGCTGATGGCTGAAGCGCTCCAACGACGCATTGGCCGGCTGCGAATCACTGGCAAACACCGGCGGGCTCAGCAGGTACGCCGACAACAAGCGGCTCAACGCCGCCAGGCTGTCGATGTGTGTTCGCTCGTAGCCATGGGTGGCATCGCAACCAAAGGCCACCAGCGCGGTACGAATATCGTGCCCCGCCGTCACTGCCGAATGGGCATCGCTGAAGTAGTAGCGGAACAGATCGCGCCGTACCGGCAGGTCGTGGTCGCCGGCCAGCTTCAGCAGGTGCCGGGACAGGTGGTAGTCGTAAGGCCCCGACGAGTCCTGCATGGCCACGCTCACCGCATGCTCGCTGGAGGCCTGCCCGGGCGCCACCGGGGCAATGTCGATGCCGACGAACTCGCTGACATCCCAGGGCAGGGCGCCAGCCGCTCCCGAGCCGGTCTCTTCGGTGATGGTGAACAGCGGGTGGCAGTCGATCAACGGTTGGCGGCCGCTTTCCACCACGGCTTTCAGCGCCGCCAGTAGTGCTGCCACGCCGGCCTTGTCGTCCAGGTGGCGGGCGCTGATGTGGCCGCTTTCGGTGAATTCGGGCAGCGGGTCGAAGGCAACGAAATCACCGATGCTTACACCCAGCGCCTCGCAGTCGGCGCGGGTGGCGCAGTAGGCGTCCAGGCGTACCTCAACGTGCTCCCAGCTGATCGGCATCTGGTCGATGGCGGTGTTGAAGGCATGCCCGCTGGCCATCAGCGGCAGCACGCTGCCCCGGTATACGCCGGTATCGGTGAACACGCTGACCCGGCTGCCTTCGGCGAAGCGGCTGGACCAGCAACCGACCGGCGCCAGGGCCAGGCGACCGTTGTCCTGCAACTGGCGCACGCTGGCGCCGATGGTGTCCAGGTGAGCGGACACGGCGCGGTCAGGTGAGGTCTGGCGGCCCTTGAGGGTGGCGCGGATGGTGCCGCGGCGGGTTAGCTCGAAGGGGATGCCCAGTTCGTCCAGGCGTTCGGCCACGTAGCGCACGATGGTGTCGGTGAAACCGGTGGGGCTGGGGATGGCGAGCATCTCCAGCAGCACGCGCTTGAGGTAGTCGAGATCGGGTTCGGGATGTCGGTCGGACATGGTTGGGGACTCCTTTACTCCTGTGCCGGCCTCTTCGCGGGCACGCCCGCTCCCACAGGAACCCCACAAGTCTCGAGGGCTGTGCTGGACCTGTGGGAGCGGGCGAGCCCGCGAAGAGGCCATCAGCCTTTACGCCAAAGGCCGGCTATGCGGAAACAGCAGGTCGATGAAGCGCTCGGCGGTCGGTTGCGGTTCATGGTTGGCCAACCCGGCACGCTCGTTGGCCTCGATGATCACGTACTCCGGTTGCCCGGCATCACGCACCATGAAGTCCAGCCCCACCACCGGGATCTCCAGCGCCCGTGCAGCGCGCACGGCGGCGTCGGCCAGCACCGGGTGCAGGCGTTCGGTCACGTCTTCCAGGGTGCCGCCGGTGTGCAGGTTGGCGGTGCGTCGCACGGCCAGGCGCTGGCCGGCGGGCAACACATCGTCGTAGCCAAAGCCCGCCGCGCGCAGGGTGCGCTCGGTTTCGTCGTCCAGCGGAATGCGGCTTTCGCCACCGGTTGCGGCCTGGCGCCGACGGCTCTGGGCATCGATCAGCTGGCGGATGCTGTGTTTGCCATCGCCCAGCACCTGCGCCGGATGACGGATGGCTGCCGCCACCACTTCATAGCCGATCACCACGATGCGCAGGTCATGCCCGGCATGGAAGCTTTCCAGCAACACGCGGCTGTCGAACTGGCGAGCCTGCGCCACGGCGTGGGTGATGTCGTCGATGCAGGTGAGGTTCACCGCCACGCCCTGGCCTTGCTCGCCATCGACCGGCTTGACCACTACCGCGCCATGCTCGTCGAGAAACGCCAGGTTGTCGTCGGCATTGCCGGCCAGTTGCTGCGCCGGCACCTGCAGCCCGGCATTGTGCAGGGCATGCTGGGTCAGGCGCTTGTCCTGGCACAGGGTCATGGTCACGGCGCTGGTCAGGTCGCTAAGCGACTCACGGCATCGAATGCGGCGCCCGCCCAGGCTGAGGGTGAACAGGCCGCCAGCCGCATCGTCCACTTGTACCTCGATGCCCCGGCGCAGCGCCTCGTCGACGATGATGCGTGCGTACGGGTTGAGGTCGGCTTGAGGCCCCGGCCCCAGAAACAGTTGTTCGTTGATGCCGTTCTTGCGCTTGACCGCGAAGGTCGGCAGGTTGCGAAAACCCAGTTTCTGATACAGGCGCTTGGCCTGGCGGTTGTCGTGCAGCACCGACAGGTCCAGGTAGGCCAGCCCACGGCTCATGAAGTGCTCGATCAGGTGGCGCACCAGCACTTCACCCACGCCGGGGCGGGTGCAGTGCGGGTCTACCGCCAGGCACCACAGGCTGCTGCCGTGCTCGGGGTCGTCGAACGCCTTGGCGTGGTTCAGGCCCATGACGCTGCCGATCACCGCGCCGCTGTCTTCGTCCTCGGCCAGCCAGTACACCGGGCCGCCCAGGTGCAGAGGGGTGAGCAGCTCGGCGTCGACCGGCAGCATGCCGCGCGCCTGGTACAGGGTGTTGATCGCCTGCCAGTCGCCCGGGTTCTGCGCCCGGCGCACGCGGAAGCCGCGGAACACTCGCTGCGCCGGGCGGTAGTCGGTGAACCACAGGCGCAGGGTGTCGGACGGGTCGAGGAACAGTTGCTGCGGGGCCTGGGCCAGCAGCTGCTGCGGCGCGGCCACGTACAGGGCGATGTCGCGCTCGCCGGGGCGTTCTTCCAGCAGGTCGGCGGCCAGGTCGGCCGGGTTGGGGTAGGTGTGGCCGATCAGTAGCCGGCCCCAGCCGCAATGCACGGCGCGCGGCTGGTCGTGGGGCTGGCTGCCGTCGCCGGCCAGGCGCGCCTGCAGGCGCTCGTAGGACGGCGCCTGGCCGCGCAGCAGGCGCTGACCGTAAGCGATTTCATGGGCTTTCATCGGTCAGATTCCTTGTTCGCTCAGCCACAGGTTCAGCGCCGCCAGCTGCCACAGCTTGGAGCCACGTAGCGGCGTCAGCTGGCCGTGCGGGTTGCTCAGCAGGCGGTCGAGCATGGCCGGGTTGAACAGCCCGCGGTCCTGGCTGGGGTCGGTCAGCAGTTCACGTACCCAGCCGAGGGTGGCGCCTTCCAGATGCTTCAGGCCCGGCACCGGGAAGTAGCCCTTCTTACGGTCGATCACCTCGTGCGGGATCACCCGCCGCGCCGCCTGCTTGAGCACCTGCTTGCCGCCGTCGGGCAGCTTGAAACGCGCCGGAATGCGCGCCGACAGCTCCACCAGGCGGTAGTCGAGGAACGGCGTGCGCGCCTCCAGGCCCCAGGCCATGGTCATGTTGTCGACCCGTTTGACCGGGTCGTCGACCAGCATCACCGTGCTGTCCAGGCGCAGCGCCTTGTCTACCGCATCGGGGGCACCGGGGCGGGCGAAGTGTTCACGGACGAAGTCGCCGGCCGCGTCGGTTTCCAGAAGCCAGGGTGCCTGCACGGTGTCGCGGTACTCGGCGTGGCTGCGATCGAAGAAGGCTTCGCGGTAGGCGGCAAAGGCATCCTCTGCGCCGTCCACCTGCGGGTACCAGTGGTAGCCGGCGAACAGCTCGTCGGCGCCCTGGCCGCTTTGCACGCCCTTGCAGTGCCGGGCCACTTCCCGCGACAGCAGGTAAAAGGCGATGCAGTCGTGGCTGACCATCGGCTCGCTCATGGCGCGGAAGGCGGCTGGCAACTGCTCGATGATCTCGTGCTCGGCGATGCGCAGCTGGTGGTGACGGGTGCCGTAGTGCTTGGCGATCAGGTCGGAATACTGGAACTCGTCGCCGCGTTCGCCGCCGGCATCCTCGAAACCGATGGAGAAGGTCGACAGGTCGTCCACGCCCACTTCGCGCAGCAGGCCGACCAGCAGGCTGGAATCGACCCCACCGGACAGCAGCACACCCACGTCCACCGCTGCCCGTTGGCGAATGGCCACGGCGTCGCGGGTGGCGTCGAGCACTCGGGTGGTCCAGCCTTCCAGGTCCAGCTCACGTTCATCGGGGTTGGCGCCGTAGTGCAGCTGCCACCAGGTCTGGCGTTCCACTTCGCCATGGCGGTCGATGCGCATCCAGGTACCGGGTTCCAGCTTTTGCACGTTGGCCAGCAGGGTACGTGGCGCCGGCACCACGGCGTGGAAATTCAGGTAGTGGTTGAGTGCCACCGGGTCGAGCATCGGGTCGATGTCACCACCCTTGAGCAGCGCCGGCAGGGTCGAGGCGAAGCGCAGGCGCTCGCCGTTGCGCGACAGGTACAAGGGTTTGACGCCCAGGCGGTCGCGGGCGAGGAACAGGCGCTGGTTGTCACGCTCCCAGATGGCCAGGGCGAACATGCCATTGAGCTTGGGCAGCAGGGCCGCGCCCCAGGCGTGGTAGCCCTTGAGCAGCACCTCGGTGTCGCCGTCGGACCAGAAGCTGTAGCCCAGGGCTTGCAGCTCCTGGCGCAGTTCGGGGAAGTTGTAGATGGCGCCGTTGAAAGCCAGCGACAGGCCCAGGGTGTTGTCGACCATCGGCTGGGCAGAGCCGTCGGACAGGTCCATGATTTTCAGGCGCCGGTGGCCGAGGGCGATCGGGCCTTGGCTATGGAAGCCCCAGGCATCCGGGCCGCGGGGCGCCAGGTGGTGGGTTATGCGCTCTACCGCAGCCAGGTCGGCTGGGCGAGGGGCTTGGTCGATGGGGGTGAAACGCAACTCTCCTGCTAATCCGCACATAGGTCCTTACCGGTTTTTCCGTTGGGGAGGGGGTGCCCCGGATTAGGGCACCTTAAGGAACTGACCCATGTGGTTTGTGAGAGTTTTAGATCGATCTGTTATATGAGGTTGGAGTGAAGGGGGGGCTTTGGATTTGTTGTGGCTTTGAGACCGAGCGCCGCCCGCGCGGCGCTTCGCGGGACAAGCCCGCTCCCACATTTGTTGCAACGTGGCCATGCCTGTGGGAGAGGCGTTGCCCGCATTGGTGGAGAGTTTGAGACTGGCGAGACGGCGGTAGCGCCAGCCGGGAAATCGCGTCAAGGCAACAAGGCTGACAACCATGGCCTGACAGGTTCGGCACGTTGCAACAAATGTGGGAGCGGGCTTGTCCCGCGAAGCGCCGCGCGGGCGGCGCTCGGTCTCAAAGCCACAACAAATCCAACGCCATGCCCCCGGCCCGATCACTTCCCGCGAATCAACCTGCGCAAGGCAAACCGGTTCGGGTGGCACGCCTCCGCTACCGCCCGTGGCAACGGCAGCGGTTCCCCGCACACCCACGCCGCCACCAGTTCGCCGCTCAACGGCGCCGTGATCAACCCGCGCGAGCCATGCCCGCTGTTCACATACAACCCATCCAGCCAGGGGCAGGCCACATCCGGCACCTGCCGTGCATCCCGGCTCAGCACTGCATAGGCCTGGGTGAACGCCTGCGCATCCGCCACCGGCCCGACGATCGGCAGGTAATCCGGGCTGGTGCAACGGAACGCCGCACGCCCCTGCAATTGCCCAGGGTCCAGCTCGGCCGTACCCAGGCGCTGGGCCAGGTCGACCGAAATCTCGTCGAGCAACGTCAGGTTGCCCTGGTGCTCGGCCACCGTCGGTGCCAGGTCTGTGCTGTGGAAGTCGAAGCTCGCGCCCAAGGTGTGTTCATCCCCGCGCGGCGGCGCCACATAGCCTTCCGCACACACCACGGTGCGCAGCGCGCGGCTGCTGGCGGTGGCCGGCAGGCGGGTGATCTGCCCGCGGATGCGCTTGAGCGGCAGCTGCGCGCATGGCTCGAAGCGCAGTACGTCGGCGGCACCGGCCAGGACCACCACCGGCGCGCAGGCCAGCAAACGTTCGCCAGCCCAGGCTTGCCACTGCCCGTCGACCTTGCGCAGTTCGAGCACCTCCTGGTGCGTCAGCAGGCGAATATCCGGGTGCTGCAACTGCTGCTGGCACAGCGCCGGCGGGTGTACCCAGCCACCTTCGGGATAGAACAACCCACCAGCCGGCAAGGCCACCCCGGCGATGGCTTCGGCCTCTGCACGTTCCAGCGAGTGCAACAGGCCAGCTTCGAAGGCGCCAGCCAGTTTCCCCTGGCGTTCGGCTTCCTTGCTGTCGAAGGCCAGTTGCAGCACGCCGCAGGCATCCCAGTCGCGGCCACGTTGCAGGCGCTGCAGCTGGCGCCGGGTGTAACCGAAACCGGCCAGGATCATCTGCGACAGCGCCGTGCCATGGGCGGACAGCTTGAGGTACAGCACCCCTTGCGGGTTACCCGAAGCTTCCTGTGCCGGGGTGTCGTGGCGTTCCAGCACGGTAACCTGCCAGCCACGCCGGGCCAGGCTGGCGGCGGTTGTGCTACCGGCGAGCCCGGCGCCTATCACCAGCGCTTCACGCGGCCCCGCTATGGCAGCCGGGCGCGCGTACCATGGCGCGCCGGGGCTGGGCACGGGGCCGACATAGGCGCCGCTCATCACTTCCCATTTCTTGCCGATGCCCGGCACCTTCTTCATGGCGAAGCCGGCGTCGACCAGGCTGCGGCGTACCCAACCGGTGGTGGTGAAGGTGCCTAGCACCGTGCCCGGGTGTGACAGCCGTGCCAGCTGCGCGAACAGCTCCGGGGTCCACATGTCGGGGTTCTTGGCCGGGGCGAAGCCGTCGAGGAACCACACGTCGATCTGCGCATCGAGTTGCGGCAGCTGTTCCAGTACGTCGCCTATCAACAGGGTGAGGGTGACCCGGCCGTTGTCGAAGGTGAACTGTTGGAAGCCAGGGTGCACTGCCACGTACTGCTCCAGCAGGGGCTCGGCATAGGCGGCAAGTTCAGGCCACAGGCATATGGCGCGGGCCATGTCGTCGCGATCGAGGGGGTACTTTTCGACGCTGACGAAATGCAGGCGAGCCTCGGTGTGGGCGTGTTGCTCGAACAGTTGCCAGGCGCAGTAGAAGTTCATGCCGGTGCCGAACCCGGTTTCGCCGATCACCAGGCAGGCGTGCGGGGCGAGGTCGGCAAAGCGCTCGGCCAGGCGGGTTTGCCCAAGAAACACGTGCTTGGTTTCTTCGATGCCTTCGTTGACTGCGAAATAGACGTCGTCGTATTGCCGCGAATGGGGGCGGCCCTGGTCGTCCCAGTCGATCTGGGCGTGCTGGAGGAGGGTGGACATGGTTGGCTCGGTTGCAGCGGATGGGCGGATTTTATGCCATCCGGGAGGTTTGCGCAGGCTGTGCCGGCCTCTTCGCGGGCACGCCCACTCCCACAGGTACTGCACAAGCCTTCAAATCCGCTAGTCTTGCTTATCCATTGAAGGAGCCAGTGCATGTTCGAATCCGCCGAAATCGGCCACAGCATCGACAAGGAGGCTTACGACGCCGAGGTACCCGCTTTGCGCGAGGCCCTGCTCGAAGCCCAGTACGAACTCAAGCAGCAGGCGCGTTTCCCGGTAATCGTGCTTATCAACGGTATCGAAGGCGCCGGCAAGGGCGAGACGGTCAAACTGCTCAATGAGTGGATGGACCCGCGCATGATCGATGTGCTCACCTTCGACCAGCAGACCGACGAAGAGCTGGCCCGCCCGCCGGCTTGGCGCTACTGGCGGGCCCTGCCACCGAAGGGGCGGATGGGCGTGTTCTTCGGCAACTGGTACAGCCAGATGCTGCAGGGGCGGGTGCACGGGGTGTTCAAGGACGCCGTGCTCGACCAGGCCATCACCGGTGCCGAGCGGCTGGAGGAGATGCTGTGCGACGAAGGCGCGTTGATCATCAAGTTCTGGTTCCACCTGTCCAAGAAGCAGATGAAGGCGCGGCTGAAATCGCTCAAGGACGACCCGCTGCACAGCTGGAAGATCAGCCCGCTGGACTGGCAGCAGTCGGAGACCTACGACCGTTTCGTGCGCTTTGGTGAGCGCGTGCTGCGCCGCACCAGCCGCGACTACGCACCGTGGCATGTCATCGAGGGCGTCGACCCGAACTACCGCAGCCTGGCGGTAGGTCGCATCCTGCTGGAAAGCCTGCAGGCGGCACTGGACAACAACCCCAAAGGCAAGCACCGGGGCAACGTCGCCCCGCTGGGCCGCAGCATCGACCAGCGCAGCCTGCTTGGCGCGCTGGATATGACCCTGCGCCTGGACAAGTCCGACTACCAGGAGCAACTGGTCACCGAGCAGGCCCGCCTGGCCGGCCTGCTGCGGCACAAGCACATGCGCCGGCATGCCTTGGTGGCGGTGTTCGAAGGCAACGACGCTGCCGGCAAGGGCGGTGCCATCCGCCGCGTGGCCGCCGCGCTGGACCCGCGCCAGTACCGCATCGTGCCGATTGCCGCGCCCACTGAAGAAGAACGCGCGCAGCCATACCTGTGGCGGTTCTGGCGGCACATTCCGGCGCGTGGCAAGTTCACCATCTTCGACCGTTCCTGGTATGGCCGGGTGCTGGTGGAGCGGGTGGAAGGCTTCTGCAGCCCGGCCGACTGGATGCGTGCCTACAGCGAGATCAACGATTTCGAGGAACAGCTGGTGAATGCCGGCACGGTGGTGGTCAAGTTCTGGCTGGCGATCGACCAGCAGACCCAGCTGGAGCGCTTCGAAGAGCGCGAGCAGATCCCGTTCAAGCGCTACAAGATCACCGAGGACGACTGGCGCAATCGCGACAAGTGGGACGACTATGTTCAGGCGGTGGGAGACATGGTCGACCGCACCAGCACCGAGATTGCACCCTGGACGCTGGTGGAGGCCAACGACAAGCGCTGGGCGCGGGTGAAGGTGTTGCGCACCATCAACCAGGCGCTTGAGGCGGCGTTTGCCAGGGACAAGAAATAGCCAAGCTTGTTGGTTGCCTGTTCTGGCCTCTTCGCGGGCACGCCCGCTCCCACAGGGACCCCACAAAATTCAGCCCTGTGGTATTCCTGTGGGAGCGGGCGAGCCCGCGAAAGGGCCAGAACAGGCAGCACACCTGCCAAGCCATGCCGCAGAAGAATGACCTGATGAATTCTTTTCCCGGCACTTGCCACCGTCCCCGCCCTCCAAGCCCGTAGAATTCAACTACCCCCACCACGGGCTTGATCGAGGATTTTATGCACACCATTACCGGCCGCTGGGGCTATGGCCTGTTCCTGGCACTTCTGACTGCATTGCTCTGGGGCATCCTGCCGATCAAGCTCAAGCAGGTGCTGCAAGTGGTCGACCCGGTCACCGTCACCTGGTACCGCCTGCTGGTTTCCGGTGGCCTGCTGTTTGCCTGGCTGGCCGCCAAGCGCAGGTTGCCCTCCTTGCGCAAACTGGCGCCCAAGGGCAAAGGCCTTGTGGTAGTGGCCGTGCTTGGCCTGATGGGCAACTACGTGCTGTACCTGATCGGCCTCAACCTGCTCAGCCCGGGCACCGCGCAACTGGTCGTGCAGATCGGCCCGGTGCTGTTGCTGGTGGCCAGCGTGTTCGTGTTCCGCGAGCGTTTCAGCCTGGGGCAGGGCGTGGGCCTGCTGATCCTGCTGGCGGGGTTCGGGCTGTTTTTCAACCAGCGCCTGGAAGAGTTGCTGACCTCGCTCGGCACCTATACCACCGGCGTGCTGACCATCCTGCTGGCCACCAGCATCTGGGTGTTCTATGCGCTTAGCCAGAAGCAGCTGCTGACTGTGTGGCATTCGCAGCAGGTAATGATGGTGATCTACCTCAGCTGCGCCGCGCTGCTGACGCCCTGGGTCCACCCGTTGGAGGCGTTGCAGCTGACCCCGGTGCAAGGCTGGCTGTTGCTGGCCTGTTGCCTGAATACCCTGGTGGCCTATGGCGCGTTCGCCGAGGCGCTGGCGCACTGGGAGGCGTCGCGGGTGAGTGCCACGCTGGCGCTGACCCCGCTGGTGACCTTTGTCGCGGTGGCGCTGGCGGCGTTGGTGTGGCCTGAGTATGTGCACGCCGAGGACATCAATGCCCTGGGCTATGTGGGGGCAGTGACGGTGGTGCTGGGTTCGGCGCTGGTGGCGCTGGGGCCTTCGCTGGTGGCCGGGTGGCGCGCCCGCAAGTTCAAGAGGGTTGCGCGCTCTGTGTAGGAGCGGCCTTGTGTCGCGATGGGCTGCGCAGCAGCCCCAGAAATCTCGGCAGTGACATAGATTTTTTGGGGCTGCTGCGCAGCCCATCGCGACACAAGGCCGCTCCTACAGGTGAGTGCGGTCTCTGAGCTGTCAGCCCTTGCCCCCCGGAGCCAGCATGTTCTCCGGCCTCACCCACTGGTCGAACTGCTCATTGGTCAGGTATTTCAGCTCCAGTGCCGCCTCGCGCAAGGTCTTGCCTTCGCCATAGGCCTTCTTGGCAATTTCCGCCGCCTTGTCATAGCCAATATGCGGGTTCAGCGCCGTCACCAGCATCAACCCCCGTTCCAGGTGCGCCGCCATCTGCTCGGCATCCGGCTCGATGCCCGCCACGCAGTGCTGCTGGAAGTTGCGGCAGCCGTCAGCCAGCAATTCGATCGACTGCAGCAGGTTGTGGATGATCACCGGCTTGAACACGTTCAGCTGCAAATGCCCCTGGCTGGCGGCAAAGCCGATCGCCGCGTCGTTGCCCAGCACCTGGCAGGCCAGCATCGACAGCGCTTCGCACTGGGTCGGGTTGACCTTGCCTGGCATGATCGAGCTGCCCGGCTCGTTGGCCGGCAGGCGTACCTCGGCCAGCCCGGCGCGGGGGCCGGAACCCAGCAGGCGCAGGTCGTTGGCGATTTTCATCAGGGCCACGGCCAGGGTCTTCAGGGCGCCGGCCAGGCTGGTCAGCGGCTCGTGGCCGGCGAGGGCAGCGAACTTGTTCGGCGCAGTGACGAACGGCAGGCCGGACAGCGCTGCCAGCTCGGCGGCGATGGCTTCGGCAAAACCATGCGGGGCGTTGAGCCCGGTACCCACGGCAGTGCCGCCCTGGGCCAGTTCGCACACCGCCGGCAGGGTGGCGCGGATGGCGCGCTGGGCGTAATCGAGCTGGGCGACGAAGGCCGACACTTCCTGGCCGAAGGTGATCGGCGTGGCGTCCATCATGTGCGTGCGGCCGGTCTTCACCAGCTTGTGGTGGCGTGCCGACAGCTCGGCCAGCCCCGAGGACAGCTCTGCGATGGCCGGCAGCAGCTTGTCGTGCACCGCGTGCGCCGCAGCGATGTGCATGGCGGTGGGGAAGCAGTCGTTGGAACTCTGCGAGCGGTTGACATGGTCGTTGGGGTGCACGGGCGCCTTGCCGCCACGGCCCTTGCCGGCCAGTTCGTTGGCCCGCCCGGCGATCACTTCGTTGACGTTCATGTTGCTCTGGGTGCCGCTGCCGGTCTGCCAGACCACCAGCGGGAACTGGTCGTCATGCTGGCCGCCCAGCACTTCGTCGGCGGCCTGCTCGATCAGCCGGGCGATGTCGGCTGGCAAGTCGCCGTTACGGTCGTTGACGCGGGCCGCGGCCTTCTTGATCAGCGCCAGGGCGTGCAGCACCGCGATGGGCATGCGTTCCTTGCCGATGGCGAAGTTGATCAGCGAACGCTGGGTCTGCGCACCCCAGTAGGCGTCCTCAGGAACTTCGACCGGGCCCAGGCTGTCTGTCTCGATACGGCTCATTCTGTACTCACTCCTGTGTAGTTCGAAATCGCAGTTTAGGCCCTGATTCGACCGAGCGGTTCCGTCGCTCGTCGTGCCACTTGAGCACATCGCCACCACGGCGCAGAATGCTCTACTCTGAGGTACCCGCCTCCCTCTCTTCTGAAGGAAATGCAATGACCCGTCTCCGTGTCCTTTGTGCCGCCGTTGCCCTGGCTTGCGCCAGCGGCCAGGTACTCGCTGCCACCGCCAGCCACAACGCTGCTGCCGAGAAATTCCTGACCCTGGCCAACGCCGACAAGCTGGGCACCCCGGTGTACATGCAGGTCCAGCAGATGTTCGCCCAGCGTTTCGCCCAGACCAAGGCCCCGACCACCAAGCAGGCGGTGCTGGAAAGCTACCAGGCCAAGGCCAACGCCGCGCTGGACAACGCCATCGGCTGGAACAAGCTGAAGCCGAAGATGGTCGACCTGTACACCCAGACCTTCACCGAGCAGGAGCTCAAGGACCTGGTCAAGTTCTACGAATCGCCGCTGGGCAAGAAAGTGCTGCGCGAAATGCCCAAGGTCACCCAGCAGTCGGCCCAGCTGACCCAGCAGAGCCTGGAGCCAGCGGTACCGGTGGTGAACAAGCTGCTGGACGACATGACCAAGGAACTGGACCCGAACGCTGGCAAGGCCGCCGCCCCGGCGAAGAAGTGAGTACGCCGCGATGACCATGCAACAGCGTATCGAACAGCAGCTGGCCGCCCTGGCGCCGCAACACCTGCAAGTGCTCAACGAAAGCCACATGCACAGTCGTGGTCAGGAGACCCACTACAAGGCAGTGATCGTCAGCGAGCAGTTTGCCGGGTTGAACAGCGTCAAGCGCCACCAGAAGGTGTACGCCACCATGGGTGAGCTGATGGGCGAGATCCATGCCCTGGCCATCCACACCTACACCGCCGAAGAGTGGGCCAAGGTCGGCGTTGCACCGGCCTCGCCGGTGTGCGCGGGCGGCGGGCACTGAAACCTTGCTGTTGTTCTGGTAGAATCCTGCAAAATCCGGGGGCCGCTTTGCGGCCCTTTCGCGATACAAGGCCGCTCCTACAGGGGATCGTAACAGCCATCGGGTTGTGCATTCCCTTGTAGGAGCGGCCTTGTATCGCGAAAGGGGCGCAAAGCGCCCCCAAGCTTTTTCTACACCTGTCAAACCCGGTCCGCCCCTTACGAGGGCAACCACTGGAGATCCTGCTTCATGTCCCAACCCATCGTCGTCGCGGCGCTGTACAAGTTCGTCACCCTGGAAGACTACGTCGAGCTGCGCGAGCCGCTGCTCAAGACCATGCTCGACAACAACGTCAAGGGCACCCTGCTGCTGGCCCACGAGGGCATCAACGGCACCGTGTCGGCCACCCGCGAAGGCATCGACGGCCTGCTGGCCTGGCTGCGCAACGACCCGCGCCTGGTCGATGTCGACCACAAGGAATCGTACTGCGACGAACAACCGTTCTACCGCACCAAGGTCAAGCTCAAGAAAGAGATCGTCACCCTCGGCGTGCCGGGCGTGGACCCGAACCAGGCGGTCGGCACCTACGTCGAGCCCAAGGACTGGAACGCGCTGATCAGCGACCCGGAAGTGCTGCTGATCGACACCCGCAACGACTACGAAGTGGCCATCGGTACCTTCAAGGGCGCCATCGACCCGAAGACCGAAACCTTCCGCGAGTTCCCCGACTACATCAAGGCCAACTTCGACCCCAGCAAGCACAAGAAGGTTGCCATGTTCTGCACCGGCGGTATCCGTTGCGAAAAAGCCTCCAGCTACATGCTCGGTGAAGGCTTCGAGGCGGTCTATCATCTTAAGGGCGGCATCCTGAAATACTTCGAGGAAGTGCCTCAGGAAGAAAGCCTGTGGGACGGCGACTGCTTCGTCTTCGACAACCGCGTCACGGTGCGCCATGACCTGAGCGAAGGCGAGTACGACCAGTGCCACGCCTGCCGCCACCCGATCAATGCAGAGGAGCGCGCGTCCGAACACTATTCGCCAGGGGTCAGCTGCCCGCATTGCTGGGACACCCTGAGCGAGAAGACCCGGCGTAGCGCCATCGACCGGCAGAAGCAGATCGAGCTGGCCAAGGCCCGCAACCTGCCGCACCCGATCGGTTACAACTACAAAGCCGAGGCTTGATGCATGTCTGCACGCCTGATCTATGTGATGGACCCGATGTGCTCCTGGTGCTGGGGTTTCGCACCCGTGGCCGCGGCCCTGATCGCCCAGGCGCGTGACGCAGGCGTGCCCACCCGCCTTGTGCCGGGCGGGCTGCGTACCGGCGGCAGTGCCCTGGACAGCTCTACCCGCAAGTACATCCTCGAACACTGGCAGGCGGTGGCCGATGCCACCGGCCAACCGTTCCGCTTCGAGGGGGCCATGCCCGACGGCTTCGTCTACGATACCGAGCCGGCCTGCCGTGCCTTGGTCACCGCCCGCGAACTGGACGCCGAGCGCGTCTGGCCGCTGCTGGCGCTGATCCAGCGTTCGTTCTACGAACAGGGCGTGGACGTGACCGTTGCGCCGCATCTGGTCGACCTGGCCGAACAGGCAGGCTTCGACCGTGCCGTGTTCGCCGAGGCCTTCGCCCGTGCCGACACCCGCGCCGCCACTGCAGCCGATTTCAGCTGGGCCCAGGACCTGGGCATCGCCGGTTTCCCGACCTTGCTTGCCGAACGCAATGGCCAACTGGCCCTGCTGACCAACGGCTACCAGCCGCTGGAGCGCCTGCAACCCTTGCTCGGCCGCTGGCTGCAGCAGGCCGCCTGTGCTTGATGTGCCTGGGTCACCCGACCCGGTACCGGGCAAACCTCACACTGTGGCCGATCGATTGAGCTGGGCGGAAATCCGCCGCCTGGCCCTGCATCACAAGAAAAACCTCTGGTCTGCCAACCTCATCGCCGTATTGGCGGCCTGCTGCAGCGTGCCTATCCCACTGCTGCTGCCGCTGCTGGTGGACGAAGTGCTGCTGGGCCATGGCGATGCCGCGCTGAAGTGGATGAACCACCTGCTGCCGTCCAGCTGGCAGGTGGCCGCGGGCTACATCGGCCTGATGTTGCTGCTGACCCTGTGTCTGCGCCTGGCCGCCCTGGCGTTCAACGTGATCCAGGCCAAGCTGTTCGCCGGCCTGGCCAAGGACATCGTCTACCGCCTGCGCATTCGGCTGATCGAGCGGCTCAAGCGCATCTCGCTGAAGGAATACGAAAGCCTGGGCAGCGGCACGGTGACCACCCACCTGGTCACCGACCTGGACACCCTCGACAAGTTCGTCGGCGAAACCCTGAGCCGCTTCCTGGTGGCCATGCTGACCCTCACCGGCACGGCGGCCATCCTGATCTGGATGCACTGGCAGCTGGCCTTGCTGATCTTGCTGTTCAACCCGCTGGTGATCTACTTCACCGTGCAGCTGGGCAAGCGCGTCAAGCACCTGAAAAAGCTCGAGAACGACAGCACCGCACGCTTTACCCAGGCGCTGGCGGAAACCCTCGACGCCATTCAGGAAATCCGCGCCGGCAACCGCCAGGGCTACTTCCTCGGTCGCCTTGGCCTGCGCGCCCGCGAAGTGCGTGACTACGCCGTGGATTCGCAGTGGAAGAGCGATGCCAGCGGCCGCGCCAGTGGCCTGCTGTTCCAGTTCGGCATCGATATCTTCCGCGCTGCGGCCATGCTCACCGTGCTGTTCTCCGACCTGTCGATCGGCCAGATGCTGGCGGTGTTCAGCTACCTGTGGTTCATGATCGGCCCGGTGGAGCAGCTGCTCAACCTGCAATACGCCTACTACGCCGCCGGCGGTGCGCTGAGCCGCCTCAACGAACTGCTGGCCCGCGACGACGAGCCGCAGTACCCGGCTGCCAGCGACCCGTTCGCCGGCCGCGAGACGGTGGGTATCGAAGTGCGCGACCTGCGCTTTGCCTATGCCGACGAGCCGGTGCTCGAGCACCTCGACCTGTCCATCGCCCCGGGCGAGAAGGTGGCGATCGTCGGTGCCAGCGGTGGTGGCAAGAGCACCCTGGTACAGCTGTTGCTGGGCCTCTACAGCGCCCAGGCCGGCACCATCCGCTTTGGCGGTGCCAGCCTGCAGGAAATCGGCCTGGAAACCCTGCGTGAAAACGTCGCGGTGGTATTGCAGCACCCGTCGTTGTTCAACGACACCGTGCGCGCCAACCTGACCATGGGTCGTGACTGCAGCGACGAGGCCTGCTGGCAGGCGCTGCGCATTGCCCAGCTGGATGCCACCATCGCCGCCCTGCCCCAGGGCCTGGACAGTGTGGTGGGGCGCTCCGGCGTGCGCTTGTCCGGTGGCCAGCGCCAGCGCCTGGCCATTGCCCGCATGGTGCTGGCCGAACCCAAGGTGGTGATCCTCGACGAAGCCACCTCGGCCCTGGATGCCGCCACCGAATACAACCTGCACCAGGCCCTGGCGCACTTCCTCAGCGGCCGCACCACACTGATCATTGCCCACCGCCTGTCGGCGGTGAAACAGGCCGACCGGGTGCTGGTGTTCGACGGCGGGCACGTGGCCGAGGATGGCGACCATCAGCAGCTGATTGCCGAGGGTGGGTTGTATGCCAAGCTTTACGGGCACCTGCAGCAGAGCTGATCCCCACAAGCAAGTGCGCTGTGTATGTAGGAGCGGCCTTGTGTCGCGATCGGGCCGCAAAGCGGCCCCTGGATATCAGCGGTGATGCAAAAAACCTGGGGCCGCTTTGCGGCCCGATCGCGACACAAGGCCGCTCCTACAAAAAGCGCGTCGACGTAATCGAAAATGGCGTTGAGCCTGGCATAAAAAACCCAACCGCCGGGATGGCAAATGGCCTACGCTGTGCTTGTCTGGGTTGATTTGCGCCTTATCTGCTCTGTGACAGGGACTCCATGAAGGGACATCGCACTCTAGAAGCGCCAAAGTTGCTCGGCATCACCTGGCCCTTCATCGCCGTTGTGGTCTTCCAGGTAGCCTTGGGCAGCCTCAGCCTTTATACGCTCTCGGCCGTGCGTGCCTATGTAGCGGGCGAAAGCCTTTGGTCCAAGGCGCAGAAAGACGCCATCTACTACCTCAACCTGTACGCCGAAACCCGCGACGACAGCACCTACCATCGCTATCGCCAAGCCATCACCGTGCCCCAGGGCGACCACCAGCTGCGCGAAGTGCTGGACCAGCCCAGCCCCGACCTGGACGCCGCGCGCCAGGCCGTGCTGCAAGGTGGCAACCACCCCGACGATGTCGAGCGGATCATCTGGTTCTACCGCAACTTTCGCAACGTCAGCTACATGCAGACGGCCATCGACTACTGGGACATCGGCGACGACTACCTGGGCAAGCTGGATATGCTGGCCATGGAAATGCGCAGCAGCTTCGCCGCTGGCCCGGTCGACGCCCGCACGGTCAGTGACTGGAAGGCGCGCATCGTCACCATCAACGAAGGGGTAACCCCGGCCGCCAAGGCGTTCAGCGATGCCTTGGGCGAGGGCTCGCGCATGCTGCTGCGGGTGCTGCTGATCACCAACCTGCTGACCGCGATGTTCCTGATTGCCATTGCCTGGCGCCGCTCCAGCAAGCTGTTGGCCCAGCGTCAGGCCTTTGCCAGCGCCCTGCAGGAAGAAAAGGAGCGGGCGCAGATCACCCTGCAGGCCATTGGCGATGCGGTGATTACCGCTGACGTGGAGGGCAGTATCGGCTACATGAACCCCGCCGCCGAGCAACTGACCCACTGGCAGGCCGGCCATGCCCAGGGCCTGCCGCTGTCGGCGCTGTTCAGCCTGGTGGACGAGCAGGCCGAGGAAGAGGGCCGCAGCCTGGTCGAACAGGTGCTCAGCGGCAGCCTCAAGGGTGGCGCCGAACATGCCCGGCTGATCCAGCGCCTGGACGGTAGCACCGTGTCGGTCAACCTGGTCGGTTCGCCGATCGTCAATGACGGCCAGGTCAGCGGCATCGTGCTGGTGCTGCACGACATGACCCAGGAGCGCCAGTACATCGCCAACCTGTCCTGGCAGGCGACCCACGATGCCTTGACCGGCCTGGCCAACCGCCGCGAGTTCGAATACCGCCTGGAGCAGGCGCTCAATGACCTGGCGCGCCAGGCCGGGCGGCATTCGCTGATGTTCCTCGACCTCGACCAGTTCAAGCTGGTCAACGATACCTGCGGGCATGCCGCTGGCGACGAGCTGCTGCGGCACATCTGTGCCGTGCTGCAGTCCGGCCTGCGCGAAGGCGATACCCTGGCCCGGCTGGGTGGTGATGAATTCGGCGTGCTGCTGGAAAACTGCCCGCCCGACCAGGCCGAGCGCATTGCCGAGCAGCTGCGCCAGCTGGTGCAGAGCCTGCATTTCGTTTGGAAAGGGCGGCCGTTCGTCACCACCGTCAGCGTCGGCCTGGTACACATGGCCCAGTCCCCCGGCACCCTCGAAACCTCGCTGCGCGCCGCCGACATGGCCTGCTACATGGCCAAGGAAAAGGGCCGCAACCGCGTGCAGGTGTACCATGCCGACGACAGCGAGCTGTCCATGCGCTTTGGCGAAATGGCCTGGATCCAGCGCTTGCACGTGGCCCTGGAAGAAAACCGCTTCTGCCTGTACGCCCAGGAAATCGCCCCGCTGAAAACCTTCGAAGGCCCCGGCCATATCGAGATCCTGCTACGCCTGCACGACGAAAGCGGGCGTACCATTCTGCCCAGCAGCTTCATCCCGGCGGCCGAGCGCTACGGCCTGATGACCGCGCTGGACCGCTGGGTGGTGCGCAATGTGTTCCTGGTCATCCGCCAGTGCCTGGACGAAGGGCGCGAGGGGCCGCTGTCGATCTGTGCGATCAACCTGTCGGGGTCGAGCATTGGCGATGACAAGTTCCTCGAATACCTGCAACGCCTGTTCGTCGAATACGCCATTCCGCCGCGAATGATCTGTTTCGAAATCACCGAAACCAGCGCCATAGCCAACCTTGGCAGCGCCATCCGCTTCATCAACGAGTTGAAGGGGCTGGGTTGTCGCTTCTCGCTCGATGATTTCTGCGCCGGCATGTCGTCGTTCGCCTATCTCAAGCATTTGCCCGTGGATTACCTGAAGATCGACGGGAGTTTCGTCAAGGACATGCTCGACGACCCGGTCAACCGGGCCATGGTCGAGGTCATCAACCACATCGGTCACGTAATGGGTAAGCGCACCATTGCCGAATTCGTCGAAACACCCTTGATCGAGCAGGCCTTGCAGGAAATTGGCGTGGATTACGCCCAGGGCTATCTCATCGAACGCCCTCAGGTGTTCACCTGTGACAGTCTGCAGCGCCAACGGATCGCCGCCCGGCCTCTGTTGCAGCGGGCACCTGGCACGTTTCGCTAGCTAGAAATCACAAGGATCAAGGAGCTGAAAGTGATTGACGCATTCGTTCGTATCGGGCCTTTGATGGATCCCGCCAGCTACCCCCAATGGGCCCAGCAACTGATTGAAGACTGCCGCGAGAGCAAGCGCCGGGTAGTCGAGCATGAGTTCTACGCGCGCCTGCGCGATGGCCAGCTGAAGCAATCGACCATTCGCCAGTACCTGATCGGTGGCTGGCCGGTGGTGGAGCAGTTTTCGCTGTACATGGCCCACAACCTGACCAAGACCCGCTATGGCCGTCACCAGGGCGAAGACATGGCGCGGCGCTGGCTGATGCGCAACATCCGTGTCGAGCTCAACCATGCCGACTACTGGGTGAACTGGTGCCAGGCGCATGGCGTGCACCTGCACGAGCTGCAGGCCCAGGAAGTGCCGCCAGAGCTGAACGGCCTGAATGACTGGTGCTGGCGCGTGTGCGCCACCGAGAACCTGGCCATTTCCATGGCGGCGACCAACTACGCCATCGAAGGTGCGACCGGTGAATGGTCGGCGGTGGTGTGCTCCACCGACACCTATGCGCTGGGCTTCCCGGAGGATCAGCGCAAGCGGGCGATGAAGTGGCTGAAGATGCATGCCCAGTATGACGACGCGCACCCGTGGGAGGCACTGGAGATCATCTGCACCCTGGCCGGCGAGAACCCGACCCTGGGGCTGCGCAATGAACTGCGCAAGGCGATTTGCAAGAGTTATGACTGCATGTACCTGTTCCTGGAACGGTGCATGCAGCTGGAAGGGCGCCAGCAGGGGCGCATGCGCCCGGTGTTGGCAGCGGGGTAGGGCCGGGGGCCGCCATGCGGCCCATCGCGACACAAGGCCGCTCCTACATGGGTATGCGATCCCCTGTAGGAGCGGCCTTGTGTCGCGATGGGCTGCAAAGCAGCCCCGGCAATTCCAAGCCTTACTGGGCGTTGAACGCCTGCCCATTCACCCCTTTGCTGTCCGGCCCCATCAGGTACAGGTACACCGGCATGATCTCTTCCGGCAGCGGGTTGTTCTGCGGGTTTTCGCTAGGGTAGGCCTGCGCCCGCATCGCCGTGCGCGTGGCACCCGGGTTGATGCTGTTGGAGCGCACCGGTGCCACGCCTTCCAGTTCATCGGCCAGGGTTTGCATCAGGCCCTCGGTGGCGAACTTGGACACGCCATAGGCGCCCCAGTAGGCCCGGCCCTTGCGCCCGACGCTGCTGCTGGTGAACACCACCGAAGCGTCTTCCGACAGCTTCAGCAGCGGCAGCAGGGTGCTGGTGAGCATGAAGGTGGCATCGACGTTGATGTGCATCACGCGCATGAAGTTGTCACCCGACAGCTGCTCCAGCGGCGTGCGCGGGCCGATGATCGAAGCGTTGTTCAGCAGGCCGTCGAGGCGACCGAACTGGTCTTCGATCATCACCGCCAGTTCGTCGTACTGGTGGGGCAGGGCGGTTTCCAGGTTGAACGGTATCACCACCGGTTGCGGGTGCCCGGCGGCTTCGATCTGGTCGTAGACCTCGTTCAGGTTGGCCTCGGTCTTGCCCAGCAGCAGTACGGTGGCACCCAGCGCAGCGTAGGCCTTGGCGGCAGCGGCGCCGATGCCGCGGCCGGCACCGGTAACCAGGATGACCCGACCTTGCAGCAGGTCGGGGCGGGCGGTGTAGTCGAACATTTTGTATTCCCTATTTATGCCGCGACACATACCCTTGTGGGAGCGGGCGTGCCCGCGAACACCGGCAAAGCCGGTGCCATCCACCTCAGTGCCTGCTTCGCGGGCGTGCCCGCTCCCACAGGGTCCGTCGTCAGCCGTTGCAACTCAGCAGCCGCACAGCGCGCTGTCGATCACTTTGCGCAGTTCCAGCGGGTGGTCCACCACCACATCGGCGCCCCAGTTGTTGGGGTTGTCCTCTGGATGAATATAGCCGTAGCGCACCGCCGCCGTGCGGGTGCCGGCGTCGCGGCCAGACTCGATGTCGCGCAGGTCGTCGCCGACGAACAGTACGCTGGCCGGGTCCAGGCCCAGGGTCTTGCAGGCGAGGATCAGCGGCTCGGGGTCGGGCTTGCTGTTCTTGACGTGGTCCGGGCAGATCAGCAGCGCCGAACGCTCGGCCAGGCCCAGTTGCTGCATGATCGGCTCGGCGAAGCGCACCGGCTTGTTGGTGACCACGCCCCACAGCAGGTTGCCTTTCTCGATGTCGGCCAGCAGCTCGGCCATGCCGTCGAACAGCTTGCTGTGCACCGCGCAGTCGCGCTGGTAGCGCTCGAGGAACTCCAGGCGCAGGGCCTCGAAGCCTTCGGCCTCCGGGCTGATGGCGAAGGTCGCGGCGACCATCGCCCGGGCGCCGCCCGAGATCACGTCGCGGATCAGCTTGTCATCGACGGCCGGCAGGCCGCGCTCGGCGAGCATGGCCTGGCAGATGGCGATGAAGTCCGGCGCCGTGTCGAGCAAGGTGCCGTCCATGTCGAAGAGTACTGCTCGCAAACGCATGCTTATTCCTCGCGCAGGGTCTGGATCATGTAGTTGACGTCGACGTCGCTGCTGAGCTTGTAGTGCTTGGTCAGCGGGTTGTAGGTCAGGCCGATGATGTCCTTCACCTGCAGGCCGGCAACGCGGCTCCAGGCGCCCAGCTCGGACGGGCGGATGAACTTCTTGAAGTCGTGGGTGCCGCGCGGCAGCATCTTCAGGATGTACTCGGCGCCGACGATGGCCAGCAGGTAGGCCTTGGGGTTGCGGTTGATGGTGGAGAAGAACACCTGGCCGCCAGGCTTGACCATGCGGTAGCAGGCGCGGATGACCGAAGACGGGTCGGGCACGTGCTCGAGCATTTCCAGGCAGGTGACCACGTCGAACTGTTCAGGCATTTCCTCGGCCAGGGCTTCGGCGGTGATCTGCCGGTATTCCACCTGCACGCCCGACTCCAGCTGGTGCAGCTGGGCCACGGCCAGTGGCGCTTCGCCCATGTCGATGCCGGTGACCGTGGCGCCGCGCAGGGCCATCGCCTCGCTGAGGATGCCGCCGCCGCAACCCACGTCCAGCACTTTCTTGCCGGCGAGGCTGGCGCGCTCGTCGATCCAGTTGACGCGCAGCGGGTTGATTTCGTGCAGCGGCTTGAACTCGCTTTCGCGGTCCCACCAGCGGTGGGCCAGCGCTTCGAACTTGGCGATTTCGGCGCGGTCGACGTTGCTCATTAGAACAGTCCTCTGAAACTTCGCAAAATTGCGCCGGAGTATACCCGAGCGCTCGGCCCCGAGGGTCGCTATAATCGCCGGCTTTTGATATCCGAACGACGGGGAGAGGCGATGCGCGAGCGACTTTTGGCGGCGGAGAAGGTGACCGGGATCCGCTGGCAGGGCGGCGTCTTGCACCTGCTCGACCAGCGCCTGCTGCCGTCGGAAGAGCGCTGGCTGGCCTGCGACAATGTCGCGCAGGTGGCGGCGGCGATCCGCGACATGGCCGTGCGCGGCGCCTCGGCCATCGGCATTGCCGCGGCCTATGGCCTGGTGCTGGCCCTGGAGGAGCGGCTGGCCGAGGGTGGCGACTGGGAAATGGACCTGGAAGAAGACTTCCTTGTCTTGGCTGAAGCGCGCCCTACCGCCGCCAACCTGTTCTGGGCGCTGAACCGCATGCGTGAGCGCCTGCAGCGCCTGCGTCCGGATGAAGGCGTGCTGGCGGCGCTGGAGGCCGAAGCGGTGGCCATCCACGAAAGCGACCGGGAAGCCAACCTGACCATGGCCCAGCACGGTATCGAGCTGATCCGCCGCCACCAGGGCAACGCCCAGACCCTGCTCACCTACGGCAACGCCGGCGCCCTGGCCTGTGGAGGTTTCGGCACCGCGCTGGGGGTGATCCGCGCCGGTTACCTGGAGGGCATGGTCGAGCGGGTGTATGCCGGCGAGACCCGCCCCTGGCTGCATGGTTCGCGCCTGACTGCCTGGGAGCTGGCCAACGAGGGCATTCCAGTGACCCTGTGCGCCGACTCGGCGCTGGCCCATCTGATGAAAAGCAAGGGCATCACCTGGGTGGTGGTGGGCGCGGACTGCATCGCCGCCAATGGCGATGTGGCCAGCAAGATCGGCACCTATCAGCTGGCGGTCAGCGCCATGCATCACGGCGTACGTTTCATGGTGGTGGCGCCGAGCACCAGCATCGACCTGAACCTGGCCACGGGCGAGGACATCCCGCTGGAAGAGCGCGCTGCCGACGAGTTGCTGGACATTGGCGGTACCCGCGTGGCGCCGGATGTCGAGGTGTTCAACCCGGTGTTCGACGTGACACCGGCCGACCTGATCGACGTGATCGTGACCGAGCGCGGCATCGTCGAGCGGCCGGATGCCGCCAAGCTGGCACAATTGATCTGCCGCAAGCGCCTGCACTGATATTCGTGGCGCCTGTGCCGGCCTCTTCGCGGGTAAACCCGCTCCCACAGGGATAGCACAAGGCCTGAGGGCGGTGGTGTACCTGTGGGAGCGGGTTTACCCGCGAAGAGGCCGGCACAGGCTATAAAAAATCCAGATTCAACCTCGTGTGAGGCCACCTGCCACATCTCCCCACCGCCCCTGCCTTTGTGATAACATCCGGCAGTTTCCAAGACCGCCCACCACGGCGGCCTTCATTGCGCAGATCCATGGCACAACTCATTGATTTGTCGTAAGTCGTCGCACCCTTATGCGCTGCGGCGGCGAGCTTCGTTCGGCCCTTGATGGAGCTGCGAAGTTTCACCAGAAAAAGGAATCAGGCTTCTCATGGGCGAACTGGCCAAAGAAATCCTCCCGGTCAATATCGAAGACGAACTGAGACAGTCTTACCTCGACTACGCGATGAGCGTGATTGTCGGGCGAGCGCTGCCCGATGCGCGTGACGGCTTGAAGCCCGTGCATCGTCGCGTTCTCTATGCGATGAGCGAACTGGGCAACGACTGGAACAAGCCGTACAAGAAATCCGCCCGTGTGGTCGGTGACGTGATCGGTAAGTACCACCCGCACGGCGACACCGCGGTCTACGACACCATCGTGCGTATGGCCCAGCCGTTCTCGCTGCGCTACCTGCTGGTCGACGGCCAGGGCAACTTCGGTTCGGTGGACGGCGACAACGCCGCAGCCATGCGATACACCGAAGTGCGCATGGCCAAGCTGGCCCACGAGCTGCTGGCCGACCTGCACAAGGAGACCGTCGACTGGGTGCCCAACTACGACGGCACCGAGCAGATCCCGGCGGTCATGCCGACCCGTATTCCCAACCTGCTGGTCAACGGTTCCAGCGGTATTGCCGTGGGCATGGCGACCAACATCCCGCCGCACAACCTCGGCGAGGTCATCGATGGCTGCCTGGCACTCATCGACAACCCCGAAGTCACCATCGATGAGCTGATGCAGCACATCCCTGGCCCGGACTTCCCGACTGCCGGCCTGATCAACGGCCGCCAGGGCATCATCGAGGCCTATCGTACCGGCCGTGGTCGCATCTACATGCGTGCCCGCTCCGAGATCGAAGACATCGACAAGGTCGGTGGCCGCCAGCAGATCGTGGTTACCGAGCTGCCGTACCAGCTGAACAAGGCTCGCCTGATCGAGAAGATCGCCGAGCTGGTCAAAGAGAAGAAGATCGAAGGCATTACCGAGCTGCGCGACGAGTCCGACAAGGACGGCATGCGCATCGTCATCGAGCTGCGTCGCGGCGAGGTGCCGGAGGTGGTGCTCAACAACCTCTACCAGCAAACCCAGCTGCAGAGCGTATTCGGCATCAACGTGGTGGCCCTGGTCGACGGCCGTCCGCGCCTGCTCAACCTCAAGGACCTGCTCGAAGCGTTCGTGCGTCACCGCCGTGAAGTGGTGACCCGCCGTACCGTGTTCGAGCTGCGCAAGGCCCGCGAACGCGGCCATATCCTCGAAGGCCAGGCGGTCGCGCTGTCCAACATCGACCCGGTCATCGCCCTGATCAAGGCCTCGCCGACCCCGTCCGAGGCCAAGGAAGCCCTGATCTCCACTGCCTGGGAATCCAGTGCCGTGCAGGTCATGGTCGAGCGCGCCGGCGCCGATTCCTGCCGCCCCGAGGACCTGCCGGAGCAGTACGGCCTGCGTGAAGGCAAGTACTACCTTTCGCCGGAACAGGCCCAGGCCATTCTCGACCTGCGCTTGCACCGCCTGACCGGCCTGGAGCACGAGAAGCTGCTGGCCGAGTACCAGGAAATCCTCGAGCAGATCGGCGAACTGATCCGCATCCTCAGCAGCGCCGAGCGCCTGATGGAAGTGATCCGCGAAGAGCTGGAAGCCATCCGCGCCGAATATGGCGATGCCCGCCGTACCGAAATCCTCGATGCGCGCCACGACCTCAACTACGGCGACATGATCCCGGAAGAAGAGCGCGTGGTGACCATCTCCCACGGCGGCTACGCCAAGACCCAGCCGCTGTCCGCCTACCAGGCCCAGCGCCGTGGCGGCAAAGGCAAGTCGGCTACCGGGGTGAAGGACGAGGACTACGTCGAGCACCTGCTGGTTGCCAACAGCCATGCCACCCTGCTGCTGTTCTCCAGCAAGGGCAAGGTGTACTGGCTGAAGACCTACGACATCCCTGAAGCGTCCCGCGCCGCCCGCGGCCGCCCGCTGGTCAACCTGTTGCCGCTGGAGGAAGGTGAGCGCATCACCGCCATGCTGCAGATCGACCTCGAGGCCCTGCAGCAGAACGCTGACGCCGACGAAGAGCTGGAGGACGCGGAAGACACCGTGCTCGAAGGCGAAGTGGTCGAGGCCGAGGAAGCGGACGAGGAAGACGGCGACACCCCTGAGTGGGTGGCCGAGCCGACTGGCGCCTACATCTTCATGGCCACCGCTTCGGGTACCGTGAAGAAGACCCCGCTGGTGCAATTCGCCCGTCCGCGCTCCAACGGCCTGATCGCCCTGAAGCTGAAGGAAGGTGACACCCTGATCGCCGCGGCCATCACCGACGGTGCCAAGGAAGTCATGATGTTCTCCGACGCCGGCAAGGTGATCCGCTTCGCTGAAAGCGTGGTGCGCGAGATGGGCCGTAACGCCCGTGGCGTGCGCGGCATGAAGCTGGGCAAGGGCCAGCAGATCATCTCCATGCTGATCCCGGAATCCGGCGCGCAGATCCTCACCGCCTCCGAGCGTGGCTTCGGCAAGCGCACACCGCTGTCCAAGTTCCCGCGTCGCGGCCGTGGTGGCCAGGGCGTGATCGCCATGGGTACCAAGGGGCGCAACGGCCTGCTGATCGGCGCCATCCAGGTGCAGGAAGGCGAAGAGATCATGCTGATCTCCGACCAGGGCACGCTGGTGCGTACCCGCGTTGGCGAAGTGTCCAGCCTGGGCCGTAACACCCAGGGCGTGACGTTGATCAAGCTGGCTACCGACGAGACGCTGGTGGGCCTGGAGCGTATCCAGGAGCCTTCCGAGGACGAACTCGATGATGTGATCGAGACGGACGAAGAGGGCGTCGAGGCTGAAGCGCCAGACAACGAAGAAGCTGCTGGTGCCGAAGAGGCCCCGCAGGAGTAAGCAAGCGTAAAACCCGAACGGGGCGACCAAGGTCGCCCCGTTTGACTGATTACAGCAGGCAATGCTGAACCTCCCTTTGGTGGGGCGAGCTTTTTGTAGGAGCGGCCTTGTGTCGCGAAAGGGCTGCACAGCAGCCCCAGGATTTCAGCGGCGCTGCAAAAAGCTGGGGGCCGCTTTGCGGCCCTATCGCGACACAAGGCCGCTCCTACAAAGAGCAGTGAGTGGCCTGCAAGAAACGATTTTGTACCATTTGGCAGAGCGAGAGTGGATGTGAGCAAACGAGCCTTTAACTTCTGCGCAGGCCCTGCCGCGCTTCCTGACGCTGTTCTGCAGCGCGCCCAGGCCGAGATGCTGGATTGGCGTGGCAAGGGCTTGTCGGTGATGGAAATGAGCCATCGCAGCGACGATTACGTGGCCATCGCCGAAAAGGCCGAGCAGGACCTGCGTGACCTGCTGTCCGTCCCCTCCAACTACAAGGTGCTGTTCCTGCAGGGCGGCGCCAGCCAGCAGTTCGCCGAAATCCCGCTGAACCTGCTGCCGGAAAACGGCACCGCCGACTACATCGAAACCGGCATCTGGTCGAAAAAGGCCATCGAGGAAGGGCGCCGCTTCGGCAACGTCAACGTCGCCGCCAGCGCCAAGCCCTACGATTACCTGGCCATCCCGGGCCAGAACGAGTGGAAGCTGACCAAGAACGCTGCCTACGTGCACTATGCGTCCAACGAGACCATCGGTGGCCTGCAGTTCGACTGGGTGCCGGAAACCGGTGACGTACCCCTGGTGGTCGACATGTCGTCCGACATCCTCTCGCGCCCGATCGACGTGTCGCAGTACGGCCTGATCTACGCTGGCGCGCAGAAGAACATCGGCCCGAGCGGCCTGGTCGTGGTGATCGTGCGCGAAGACCTGCTGGGCCGCGCCCGCAGCAGCTGCCCGACCATGCTCGACTACAAGGTCTCGGCCGACAACGGCTCGATGTACAACACCCCGGCCACCTACTCCTGGTACCTCTCGGGCCTGGTGTTCGAATGGCTGAAAGAGCAGGGTGGCGTCGATGCCATGGAGCAGCGCAACCGCGCCAAGAAAGACCGCCTGTACGGTTTCATCGACAGCAGCGAGTTCTACACCAACCCGATCAGCCACAACGCCCGTTCGTGGATGAACGTGCCGTTCCGCCTGGCTGACGAGCGCCTGGACAAGGCCTTCCTCGCCGGCGCCGATGCCCGTGGCCTGCTCAACCTCAAAGGCCACCGTTCGGTAGGCGGCATGCGCGCCTCCATCTACAACGCCCTGGGTCTTGAAGCAGTCGAAGCCCTGGTGGCCTACATGACCGAATTCGAGAAGGAGCACGGCTGATGTCCGAGCACGAACTGAAGGCGCTGCGCGTTCGCATCGACAGCCTCGACGAGAAGATCCTCGAGCTGATCAGCGAGCGCGCCCGTTGCGCCCAGGAAGTGGCCAAGGTCAAGACCGCCTCGCTGGCGGAAGGCGAAAAGCCGGTGTTCTACCGCCCCGAGCGTGAAGCCGCCGTGCTCAAGCGCGTGATGGAGCGCAACAAGGGCCCGCTGGACAACGAAGAGATGGCGCGACTGTTCCGCGAAATCATGTCGTCGTGCCTGGCCCTGGAAGAGCCGCTGAAAATCGCCTACCTCGGCCCTGAAGGCACCTTCACCCAGGCCGCGGCCATGAAGCACTTCGGCCACGCGGTGATCAGCCGGCCGATGGCGGCCATCGACGAAGTGTTCCGCGAAGTGGCGGCCGGTGCCGTCAACTTCGGCGTGGTGCCGGTGGAAAACTCCACCGAAGGCGCGGTCAGCCACACCCTGGACAGCTTCCTCGAGCACGACATGGTGATTTGCGGCGAGGTCGAGCTGCGCATCCACCACCACCTGCTGGTGGGCGAGAACACCAAGACCGACAGCATCACCCGCATCTACTCCCACGCCCAGTCGCTGGCCCAGTGCCGCAAGTGGCTGGACGCGCACTACCCGAACGTGGAGCGCGTGGCCGTGTCGAGCAATGCCGAGGCGGCCAAGCGGGTCAAGGGCGAGTGGAACTCGGCGGCGATCGCTGGCGACATGGCGGCCAACCTGTACGGTTTGACTCGCCTGGCCGAAAAGATCGAAGACCGCCCGGACAATTCCACGCGCTTCCTGATGATCGGCAGCCAGGAAGTGCCGCCGACCGGCGACGACAAGACCTCGATCATCGTTTCGATGAGCAACAAGCCGGGTGCCTTGCACGAGCTGCTGGTACCGTTCCACCAGAACGGCATCGACCTGACCCGCATCGAGACCCGCCCATCGCGCAGCGGCAAGTGGACCTACGTGTTCTTCATCGACTTCGTCGGCCACCACCGCGACCCGCTGATCAAGGCGGTGCTCGAGCAGATCAGCCAGGAGGCTGTGGCGCTGAAGGTGCTGGGCTCTTATCCGAAGGCGGTGCTTTGATTTGAGATGGTTGGGGCCGCTTCGCGCCCCATCGCGACACAAGGCCGCTCCTACAGGTATTGTGCAGGCCTCGAAACTGTACTGGCCCCTGTAGGAGCGGCCTTGTGTCGCGATGGGCTGCAAGGCAGCCCCAATGGCCCTCACAGGCTGTCTAGATTTCTGAACAGGGTTCGCACCAGTGGTAAATGCAGCAAAAACCAAACCCGCACCAATCATCAACCGCCTGGTCGTGGTCGGCCTCGGCCTGATCGGTGGCTCGTTCGCCAAGGGCCTGCGTGAAAGCGGCCTGTGCCGCGAAGTGGTCGGTGTCGACCTGGACGCCCCCTCGCGCAAGCAGGCCGTGGCCCTGGGCGTGGTCGATCGCTGCGAGGAAGACCTTGCCGCCGCCTGTGTCGGTGCCGATGTCATCCAGTTGGCCGTGCCGATCCTGGCCATGGAGAAGGTGCTGGCCCGCCTGGCCAGGCTTGACCTTGGTGATGCTGTCATCACCGACGTCGGCAGCGCCAAGGGCAATGTCGTGCGTGAGGCGCGTGCCGTCTTTGGGGAACGCCTGCCGCGCTTCGTCCCCGGCCACCCCATCGCCGGCTCCGAGCAGAGCGGGGTAGAGGCCTCCAACGCCACCCTGTTCCGTCGACACAAGGTCATCCTCACGCCGCTGGCCGAAACCGACCCGGCCGCCCTGGCCCTGGTCGACCGCCTGTGGCGCGAGCTGGGCGCCGATGTGGAGCACATGTCGGTCGAACGCCACGACGAAGTGCTTGCCGCCACCAGCCACCTGCCGCACCTGCTGGCCTTCGGCCTGGTCGATTCACTGGCCAAGCGCAATGAAAACCTAGAGATCTTCCGGTACGCTGCGGGAGGCTTCCGCGATTTCACGAGAATCGCCGGCAGCGACCCGACCATGTGGCACGACATCTTTCTCGCCAACCGCGACGCTGTCCTGCGCACGCTTGATACATATCGCAGCGATCTCGACGCCTTGCGCGACGCGATCGCTGAAGGGGACGGGCACCAGCTGCTGGGTGTATTCACCCGCGCACGCGTTGCCCGCGAGCATTTCAGTAAAATCCTGGCCCGCCGGGCCTATGTGGACGCTATGAACGCCAACGATCTGATTTTCCTGGCCCAACCGGGTGGCCGCCTGTCCGGGCGAATCCGCGTACCGGGCGACAAGTCGATTTCCCACCGCTCGATCATGCTCGGCTCGCTGGCCGAAGGCACCACCGAGGTCGAAGGCTTCCTCGAGGGTGAGGACGCGCTGGCGACCCTGCAGGCATTCCGTGACATGGGTGTGGTCATCGAAGGCCCCAACCACGGTCGCGTGACCATTCACGGCGTCGGCCTGCACGGCCTCAAGCCGCCACCCGGGCCGCTTTACGTGGGCAACTCGGGTACCTCGATGCGCCTGCTGTCGGGCCTGCTGGCCGGCCAGCCGTTCGACGTGACCATGACCGGCGACGCTTCGCTGTCCAAGCGCCCGATGAACCGTGTGGCCAACCCGCTGCGCGAAATGGGTGCCGTGGTCGAGACAGGCCCTGAAGGCCGCCCGCCGCTGACCATCCGCGGTGGCCACAAGCTCAAGGCGCTGACCTACACGCTGCCGATGGCCAGTGCCCAGGTCAAATCCTGCCTGCTGCTGGCCGGCCTGTACGCCGAAGGCAAGACCACCGTCACCGAGCCTGCGCCAACCCGTGACCACACCGAACGCATGCTGCGCGGCTTCGGATACAGCGTCGACAGCAACGGCCCGGTGGCCTCGCTGCAGTCCGGCGGCAAGCTCACTGCCACCCGTATCGAAGTGCCGGCCGACATTTCCTCGGCGGCGTTCTTCCTGGTGGCGGCGTCCATCGCCGAAGGCTCCGAACTGGTGCTGGAGCACGTTGGCATCAACCCGACCCGTACCGGCGTGATCGACATCCTGCGCCTGATGGGCGGCGACATCACCCTGGAAAACCAGCGTGAAGTCGGCGGCGAGCCGGTGGCCGACCTGCGTGTGCGTGGTGCCAAGCTGAAGGGTATCGACATCCCTGAAGAGCTGGTGCCACTGGCCATCGACGAGTTCCCGGTGTTGTTCGTCGCCGCTGCCTGTGCCGAAGGGCGTACCGTGCTGCGTGGTGCCGAAGAGCTGCGGGTGAAGGAATCCGACCGTATCCAGGTCATGGCCGACGGCCTGATCACCCTGGGCATCAAGTGCGAGCCGACCCCGGACGGCATCATCATCGACGGCGGCCAGTTGGGCGGCGGCGAAGTGCATGGCCACGGTGACCACCGTATCGCCATGGCCTTCAGCGTTGCCTCGCTGCGCGCCAGCGCACCGATCCGCATCCACGATTGCGCCAACGTCGCCACCTCGTTCCCCAACTTCCTGGCGCTGTGCGCCGAGGTGGGCATCCGCGTGGCGGAAGAGGGCAAGTCGTGAGTGCCCTGGCGCCGGTCATCACCATCGACGGGCCAAGCGGTTCGGGCAAGGGTACGGTTGCCGGGCTGCTGGCCCGCGAGCTGGGCTGGAGGTTGCTGGACTCTGGCGCGCTGTACCGTCTGCTGGCGTTCAACGCCAGCAACCACGGCGTCGACCTGACCAACGAAGAGTTGCTGACCAAGCTTGCCGCCCATCTGGATGTGCAGTTCATCGCTGCCGAGCCCGGTAAGCTGCAACAGATCATCCTCGAGGGCGAGGACGTCAGCAACGTCATCCGCACCGAAACCGTCGGCGCCGGCGCCTCGATGGTTGCTTCGCTGCCGGCCGTGCGCGATGCGCTGCTGGTGCGCCAGCGCGAATTCCGCGAGGCGCCGGGCCTGATCGCCGACGGTCGCGACATGGGCACCGTGGTGTTCCCGGACGCGCCGTTGAAAGTCTTCCTCACCGCCAGCGCGGAGGAGCGGGCGCGTCGCCGCTACCTGCAGTTGAAGGGCAAGGGTGAAGATGTTAGTCTGTCGAGTCTGCTGGATGAGATTCGTGCGCGTGATGAGCGCGACACCCAACGTGCAGTGGCCCCGCTGAAGCCAGCGGTCGATGCCATTCAGTTGGACTCTACCGAGTTGTCCATCGAGCAGGTGTTGCAACGTATCAGGAGCGAGATCGCACTGCGCGACCTTCTCTGATAGCCAGGAAAGCAGGCAGGGGCACCAGTCAACGTCCTGCCGGCTTTCCTTTACTTAAAACAAACCCACATTGTCTGGAATGTGGCTATGGGCGTCTGTTTCGCCCGAATCTACAGGAATTAAAATGAGCGAAAGCTTTGCAGAACTCTTTGAAGAAAGCCTGAAAACCCTCAATCTTCAGCCGGGTGCCATCATCACCGGTATCGTTGTCGACATCGACGGCGACTGGGTTACCGTACACGCTGGCCTGAAGTCCGAGGGCGTCATCCCGCTCGAGCAGTTCTACAACGAAGCTGGCGAGCTGACCATCAAGGTCGGTGACGAAGTTCACGTTGCGCTGGACGCGGTCGAAGACGGCTTTGGCGAAACCAAACTGTCCCGTGAAAAAGCCAAGCGCGCCGAGTGCTGGATTGTTCTGGAAGCAGCTTTCGCCGCCGAAGAAGTGGTCAAGGGCGTTATCAACGGTAAGGTTAAGGGCGGCTTCACTGTCGACGTTAACGGCATCCGTGCGTTCCTGCCGGGCTCCCTGGTTGATGTCCGCCCTGTGCGCGACACCACCCACCTGGAAGGCAAAGAGCTGGAATTCAAGGTCATCAAGCTGGACCAGAAGCGCAACAACGTTGTCGTTTCCCGTCGCAGCGTGCTGGAAGCCGAGAACAGCGCCGAGCGCGAAGCCCTGCTGGAAACCCTGCAGGAAGGCCAACAGGTCAAGGGTATCGTCAAGAACCTCACCGACTACGGCGCCTTCGTGGACCTGGGCGGTATCGACGGCCTGCTGCACATCACCGACATGGCTTGGAAGCGCATCAAGCACCCATCGGAAATCGTTAACGTTGGCGACGAAGTCGACGTACGCGTTCTGAAGTTCGACCGTGAGCGCAACCGCGTTTCGCTGGGTCTGAAGCAGATGGGTGAAGATCCGTGGGTAGCTATCACTGCCCGTTACCCAGAAGGTACTCGCGTACAGGCTCGCGTTACCAACCTGACCGACTACGGCTGCTTCGCTGAGCTGGAAGAAGGCGTTGAAGGTCTGGTACACGTTTCCGAAATGGACTGGACCAACAAGAACATCCACCCGTCGAAAGTCGTTCAGGTTGGCGACGAAGTGGAAGTCATGGTTCTGGACATCGACGAAGAGCGTCGTCGTATCTCCCTGGGCATCAAGCAGTGCAAGTCCAACCCATGGGAAGACTTCTCCGGCCAGTTCAACAAGGGTGACAAGATCACCGGTACCATCAAGTCGATCACCGACTTCGGTATCTTCATCGGCCTGGACGGCGGCATCGACGGTCTGGTTCACCTGTCCGACATCTCCTGGAACGAAACCGGCGAAGAAGCCGTGCGTCGTTTCAAGAAGGGCGACGAGCTGGAAACCGTCATCCTGTCGGTCGACCCAGAGCGCGAGCGCATCTCCCTGGGCATCAAGCAGCTGGAAGACGATCCGTTCTCCAACTTCGTTGCTGTCAATGACAAGGGCGCTATCGTCAAGGGCATCGTGAAAGAAGTTGACGCCAAAGGCGCCATCGTCACTCTGGCCGACGACATCGAAGCTACTCTGAAAGCTTCCGAAATCAGCCGTGACCGCGTTGAAGACGCGCGTAACGTCCTGAAGGAAGGCGAAGAGATCGAAGCCAAGATCATCAGCGTTGACCGCAAGTCCCGCGTTATCAGCCTGTCCATCAAGTCGAAGGACGATGCTGAAGAGCGCGAAGCCATCCAGAGCCTGAAAAACGCTCCGGAAGCGGCTGCCGACACCACCATGGCTGCGCTGCTGCGCGAAGCAATGGCCAAGCAGAACTGAGTTCTGTTTGATCGGTAAAAAAAGGCGACCTTCGGGTCGCCTTTTTTTTATGCTGAAAGAAGGCCATGTCGGGGGATTGTGCGATGTTGATGTTTGGCGACGTCATGGAAGGTCGCGGGCGCGATAACAATTTCCTGATCATCAGGCTGCTGGCGGCAACTGCCGTCGTGGTGGGGCATTCCTTTGCGCTCTCCTACCTGGAGTGCCTGAGTTGCACCGACCCGGGGCTGCTGCTGGGCATGCCGGTGCCCGTACATAGCCTGGGCGTGGAAGTATTCTTCATGGTCAGCGGTTTCCTGATCGCGGCCAGTGGTGAAAAAAATAGCACCCGGGATTTCTACCTGGCCCGCGCATTGCGGATCTTGCCTGGCTTGCTCGTGTGCCTGCTGCTCATGGCCTTTGTGCTAGGGCCTGTCATTACCTCGCTGCCGCTTGATGAGTATCTTTCCCAGCGTCAGGTTTACAGGTACGTCTATAGCCCATTGCTGGTTTTCAAGGATGCCCAGTTCCTCTTGCCTGGGGTGAGCTTTACCCCGCGCCCCTATGGGGCTTCGGTCAATGGCAGCCTGTGGACCATCCCATTGGAAATGCGCATGTACGTGGTGCTGTGGCTATTGGTGCTGGTGGCCAAGGTTTGCCGGTGGCCGATGACAGGTTTGACGCTTGCAGCGTTGGTGGTTGCACTGGGGTTGCACACCCTGCATCCAGCCTTTGCGGAGTACCCGTTCAAGCTGGTGGTGTGCTTCCTGGCAGGGGCGGTGTTCTATTCGTACCGGGCGGTGATCCCGTATACCGGCTGGCTGTTGTTTGCCTTTGTTGCGTTGTTCGTGTTGGCCAAGGGTGGGCGCCTTGAGGTTTTTGCGTTTGCCGTTCTGACGATGTACGGCACGTTGTACGTAGCTTATTGCCCGCAGTTGAAGCTTCCTTCGTTTGTGGAGGATTACTCGTACGGTATCTACCTGTATGCATTTCCTATCCAGCAAGTGTTGGCGTGGGTGATGCCATGGGCCGGGCCTTACTGGCTGATGTTGGCGGCCGTGCCGGCGTCCTGGTTGGCGGGGTATGTGTCGTGGGGGTTGGTAGAGAAGCCTGCCTTGGCGATGCGCAAACGCTTTTCCCGAGCGGGCTCCCGGCAGCAATTGGCATAGGCGTCCGGGTTCCAGCAGCTGGCGTATCCGCCCCCCCCCCTCAGTGGGATAATGGTGTGTCCACCTCTCCGGAAACTGGCGCGATCCCTCTGTGGGAGCGGGCATGCCCGCGAAGCAGGCGACGCGATGGATGGCACCGGCTATGCCGGTGTTCGCGGGCGCGCCCGCTCCCACAGAGGGTGGTGTGGCCTTCAATGCATGTGCTGCCTCAGTGGTATAACGGTGTGCCCAACTCTCCAGAAACTGGCGCGATCCCCTGTGGGAGCGGGCATGCCCGCGAAGCAGGCGACGCGATGGATGGCACCGGCTACGCCGGTGTTCGCGGGTGAGCCCGCTCCCACATAGGCGGTGTTGGCCTTTAGGCAAGTGGTGTATCGCAGGGCGGGAGTAAGTGGCCCGAAACAAACGTAGGGGCGAAAGCGGCACGCGATGCGTCGCGCGGGCCGCGCTCGAACTCCAAACGCCACCCCTCTGCCGGCAAGCCTGCGCCGACTCTACCGAGCAGTCGATGCCTCGCGCGAAGTATCGACTGCCGAGCTCATCCCCAGTGTTTTGACGTCGGCTGCCGAAGGGGTGAAGGTCACGGTATAGCGACTCAGGTCACTTTCGTTTCGCTGAAAATGCACTGCGACTCGCTTGCCTTCCCATGAGATGGTCTTCATCTCATAAGAAGCGCCAGAGCTTAACTGGATTCGACGGCTCAGGCTTGAGCTGGGCTGCCCGAGGGTGTCGGTCAGGAAATCATCGACCAGTTCCAGGCTGCTGGCATTGCCGGTCAACATAAGCTGGCTGATTGCACCGTTCTTCAGCGCCGCGAAGAGCTGATATCCCGAGTTGATCGGAATGTAGGGCAGCCCATGGATCTCATACCGCTCCGGGTCCGAAGTGCTGGTCCGGCATAGTGTCGATTGGCGAGGGCTGCTGTCGGGGCATTCAGCGACTTGGGCTTTGAAGTCGCCTTGAAACGGAACGCCTAGAAACCCAGAGGGCTCATTGTCCCAGGATTGGGCCTGGGGAGAGGATTGAGCAAAAACGCCAGGGGCTGCCACCAGGGTCGCCAGAGCGAGCGAAAGGGGGATTATCCGCATAAACGATCCTTGTGAGTACGACTCAACGAGCAAGGTAAATAGGCATTTTGCAATCTGCTTTGGGTTGGATCAAAGCAGGTGCGTCCTACTCGCGATTATGACAAATCCTACAAGGCTTAGGTGTGTCACGGTGGCGATTTTCAGTTATACGCCAAGCACCTTTCCGCTTTGTGACATACCCGGCACTTGCAACGAGGGGTGGCCCGGCGCCGCAGAGCGTGGTTGTGAGGCTTGTTTCTTGATAATCCAATCTTGAATTTTTTTCTTAAGTCAAGAACCACCCTGTTCAAATCTCTCCGAGCGTGCTACAACCTGATTAAGCAATGATCTAGCTGCTTGATAACGAAGGGAAAAATATGACGAAGTCGGAGCTGATCGAACGTATTGTCACCCATCAGGGGCTGCTCTCGTCCAAGGACGTGGAGCTGGCCATCAAGACCATGCTTGAGCAGATGTCACAATGCCTTGCCACCGGCGATCGCATCGAGATTCGCGGTTTTGGCAGCTTCTCGCTGCACTATCGCGCCCCTCGCGTAGGCCGTAACCCGAAGACCGGCCAGTCGGTCAGCCTCGAAGGCAAGTTCGTGCCGCACTTCAAGCCCGGCAAGGAGTTGCGCGATCGGGTCAATGAAGAAGAACATGAGGCCCACACCTGATTTCACAAGGAGCAATCTGATGCGTAACCTCAAGCGCGCCCTGGCGGCGGTGTTCGTGCTGCTGTTGGCGGCTGTGGTGCTGTTCTTCGTGCTGGAGAACCAGCAAACCGTCTCGTTGGTCCTGTTCGGTTGGGCTGCCCCGGCCATGCCGGTCGCCGTGCTGGTTCTGGCTGCCCTGGTCATTGGCCTGGCAATTGGGCCGTTGCTCGGTGCCTACGGCGTGCAGCGCAGCAAGCGCAAGATCAGGGCTTCGGCCCGCCAGGCAGCATTGAACGGTAACTAAGGGTATTTCCTACACCCGTTTGGGAAAGTCTCGCCTATGCCTGCGCCGGCCGTCATGGAGTAATAACGCACTTCATTTTCGGCCCAGGCGAGTGTGCGCAGCATGGAGTATCCCGTTCTTTCCCATCATGGTGGCACCCGCGGCGTCACCGGTTCCTGCCATCAACTGCACCTCGACCCGTCCACCAGCCTGCTGATCGACTGCGGCCTGGAGCAGGGCGCCGAGGCCGCGCCAGGCGCAGCATCGGCACCGCTGGGCTTCGACGTGCAGGGTATCCAGGCCCTGGTGATCACCCATGTGCATCTCGACCATGTAGGTCGCATTCCGGCACTGCTGGCTGCCGGCTACCGTGGCCCCATCCTGTGCAGCGAGCCGTCCGCCCGGCTGCTGCCACTGGTGCTGGAAGATGCCTACAAGCTGAGCATCAGCAGCGAACCTGCTCATGTGGCTCGATACCTCGAATTCATCGACGACCTGATAGTGCCGGTTCCCTTTGGGCAGTGGCATCGGGTGGTCGACAAGTCTGGCCTCAAGTGCCAGGTCCGTCTGCAGCGCGCCGGGCATTTATTGGGCTCTGCTTACGTGGAGTGTGATATCGAGGCACTGGGGCTCAACCAGCGCATCGTCTTTTCTGGCGACCTGGGTCATCAGGGTAATCCACTGCTGCAGTCGGTACAGCCGCCCGAGCGGGCAGATGTGCTGGTGCTAGAAAGCACCTACGGTGACCGCCTGCACCCGGATCGCAGCAATCGCCAGCAGCAGCTGGAGCAGGTGATCGACCGCGCCCTGCAGGACCATGGCACCATCCTGATTCCAGCGTTCAGCTTGGGCCGCACCCAGGAGTTGCTGTTCGAGCTCGAAGACATCCTCCACCGCAAGGCGTTACTGGATGACCCGGTCGTGGTGCCGGGCGATGATGCCTTCAGCTGGTCACAGCTGCCCATCATCCTCGACTCGCCGTTGGCCCAGCGCATAACTGCCGTCTATCGGCAGTTGCATGGCTACTGGAATGACGAAGCCAAGACGCGGCTGAGTCAGGGGCGCGACCCGCTTGGGTTCGGCCAGTTGGTGTGCGTCGACACTCACGCCCGTCATCGGCAGGTAGTGAATTACCTAAAAAGCACTGGGCGGCCGGCGATAGTCATTGCCGGCAATGGCATGTGCTCGGGTGGGCGCATTGTTGGTTATCTCAAGGCGATGTTGGCGGATTCGCGGCACGAGGTGGTGTTTGTCGGGTATCAGGCCAAAGGCACGCCGGGGGCTGTGATCCAGGTTAGCGAGGGGGCAGAAGGGTTTGTGCAGATTGATCTGGATGGGGGTATGTATGAGATTCGTGCGAAGGTGGTGACCTTGGGTGGGTATTCGGGGCATGCAGATCAGGTTGGGTTGGTCAGGTTTGCGCAAGGTTGTAATGCGCGGCGAGTAGTGTTGGTGCACGGGGAGAGGGGGGCGAAGCAGGCACTGGCTCGAGTGCTGCGGGAAACGTTTGCGCAGGAGGGAAATAAGGTGGTCGTCACAATTGCTGAATGACCACTCGGCGGGAGAGTCACAGTCTGTAAAAAAATAAGGAACTTCCGTGGTCAGGTCCTCTCTATTAATGTTTAATGCTAAATTAGTGAAGGGTGGCAAGCTGGATGGCGAATTGCCGTCACGCTTGATTCGAGGGGCTAGATCGGCTTTTTCTTGAGCTTGGAGATGCCCCCAGTGTTGATGCAGTCAGACGGACCCAAGGAAAAAAAGACTAAATGCGCAATGAACGCGAGCGCCTGAGTAGTAGCGACGAGATTGACCTGATTGAGCTTGTGCAGGGGGTTTGGCGGCAAAAGACCTGGGTGGGGTTGGTTGCGGTGCCAGTGATTGCTTTAGGGTTGGCTTATGTCATGCTGGTTTCGCCGGTATATGAGGCGAAGCTCTATATTCAACCTCCCTCCCAGAACGAGATCGCCCAACTCAACTACGGACGTGGGGAAGGAACAGGTCTCGCGCCACTCAGTGTCAAGGAAGTGTACGGCATCTATCTCAAAACCCTTCAGTCTGAAGCGGTGCGAGATAAATTCTTCCGCACTGCCTTTCTTCCTATGCTGACCGAAGAAGAGCGAGGCGATTCTCGCGATGTCTTGTATGCTCAGTTCAATAACATGCTGAAAATAACCTTGGCTGGCAAGGACATGCCTGATCGTTATGTCCTGACGGCGAGTCTGGAGGACCCACGTCTTGCGGCGACTTGGGTGTCGAATTACGCCGAAATGGCTGCGGAGCGAGCAAAAAGCGAGTTGTTGAGTGGCGCCCGCAGTGACATATCGATCATGGCTGATAATCTTGATCAGCAGATTAGAGCAGCTCGGGCCACTGCCAGTAATCAGCGCGTGGATCAGATTGCTCAGCTCAAGGAGGCGTTGCGTGTTGCTCGGTCGATTGGCCTGGAAAAGCCCCCGATCATTTCCGATACACTGTCCAATGAAGTGTCTGCTGGTATGAGCGGGGCTCTTACCTACATGCGTGGGACAAAAGCACTGGAGGCAGAAATCGCGAATCTGGAATCGCGCTCATCGAACGACCCGTTCATACAAAATTTGCGTGAAAAGCAGGAGAAACTCAGTTTTTTGCGTACGCTGAAGGTCGACCCTTCCTTAGTTGCAATGTATCAGCAAGATGGCGCTGTTTCCCAGCCTGATAAGCCGGTCAAGCCTCGAAAAGCCATCATCATGCTGCTATCGGCTTTGGTGGGTGTTGGACTTGGTGTGTTGGTGGCCCTAGGGCGGGATATGTGGTGCAGGCGCAGGGGCGGGAGTGCTGGGGAACTTTCCTGACAGGAAAGCGTCTCTAAGTTTTGTTGCCGCTTGCGGAAGTGTAACGAATAGTCTTTCGTCTCCGATGACATGGAAAGCTGGAAGAGCGAGCGCGAGACGCTGCCCCTCTCTGCTTGTCTTGGTTGGCTCACCGTTACAAGCAGGTATTATTGTGAATAGCATTGCCCTGCCCCTCTATGGTCACTTCAGGTGTAATCGACCTTTCCTGCGTGTTGCGCACTATCTGGCATAGGCGTTTGCTAATTGTTGATCTAGGGGGAGTCTGTGTGCTTGTCGGTGCTGCGGTTGCCTACAGCATTTCGCCTGTATATGAGGCGTCCACTAGTTTAAGGTTTTCGCTCTGAATTAACTGGGCGCCTTGGATCGGTCAAAAATCTATTTATTGCCGCCGGCGAAGCGCTCAATGGGGCGGCACAACACTTGACTCTTACAGCGTTCGGCCTGACTTATTTCGTTCCAGGCCAAATATTATTGGTGCGTCTCAGGGCGAAGGTCAAAGTGTCGAGCGGCGTTTGAGGGCTTCAATCGCGATGCACTCAGCATAGTCCTAGCTGACCCGAAAACGATGTGTTGAGCGACTTTATCGGATTAAAGATGCGCTATGAGAAAGGCGTAAATGGCGCGGTCATCCTCAACGGATTTTTCGATTATGCCATCGAACGAGAGCGTAGCCAGCTGTCCAAGGACGTGCAGATTATTTTGGCCAGCCGCTTGGCAGGGGGCGAGAAGCTGAGCTCTATGGTGTCGGAATATCAGGCTGAGAATGAAAGCCGTATCGCCCGCCTCAATGGGGCGGATGTGATCAGGCGTGCGCAGCTCAATCATGAGCTCAAGGCCTTGCGCGTTCGGTTGAGATTGGACCGCGAAGCGCGCCTGGTCAGGCTTGAGGAGGCTATCAGTGTTGCGCGAAGCCTTGGTTCGAAAAGGCCTCCGACTCCCTTTCTGATAGCCGATGAAGGCTCGGTAAATGGCGATATCATTCGTACCCAAGTAAACGGTACGCCGGTGTCGCTGTGCTTTATGGGTGTCGAAGTGCTCGAGTCCGAGCGTGCTGCATTGCGCAAGTGTGGTTCAGATGACTTCGTCGAGTCGATAGTTGGGCAGAGCCGCCAAGAACTCATCTTGTATTCGACCAATCGCGAGGTCCCGGTGGCCAGGGTTCAGGCGAGCGAAGTAGCTTTTCGGGGGAGGGTGAAGGGCTTCGCGTGGAGCGTGCGCGCTCGCAAGCCATCGATGCTCAGCTGCAGGATTCTTCCCTTGGTTAATATCGATCAGCATGCGCTGCTCTCCAGCAAGCCTTTGAGGCCACGCAAAGCACTCATCGTTCTGGTTGCATTTATCGGCGGTCTGTTGCTCGGAACAGTCGCTGCCCTGCTGAGGGGCTTTCAAGGATCATGTAAGGCAGCTGCGAGTTCTTGAGGCTGAGGGGGCGGCGCATCGCGTTCTGCTCGATGACTCGGTGGATCGGAGTCAAGTCTGAGTGGGTGAGGCTCAAGCTTGAGCTTTAATGCTATGATGTTATTTTGCTGGCATATTGGCTGTTACATGTCCCCGGAAAACTCCGATGGATTGCCGCAGCCTAACGGCCTATGATTGTGGCGCCTTTCATTGATGGCAGCCACCGGGTCGCTCCCCGGGCGAATGTGAGTGGGCGCTTTTTGCTCGACAGCGTGCCTAATGCACGCTGCCGCCGAATGGATTCATTCGACTGGCGAATGAGTCGAAGAAGGTCCAATAACCCGTTATGCAGTCGCGGAAACGGGCAGGTATATTCAAGGTGAGTTGGGAAGCATGACAGATATGAAATCGGTGGTAGAGAAGTTCAAAAGTCGACAGGCCTTGATTGGTATCGTGGGCCTCGGTTATGTCGGGTTGCCGCTGATGTTGCGTTATAACGCCATTGGTTTTAATGTGTTAGGTATTGATATTGATCAATCGAAAGTCGATAAACTCAATGCCGGCCAGAGCTATATCGAGCACATTCCAGCGGCCAATATCAGCAAAGCACGTGAAACCGGCTTTGAGGCTACCGTCGACTTCACGCGTGCCAGTGAGTGCGACGCGCTGATCCTGTGCGTGCCCACCCCGCTGAACAAGTATCGCGAGCCGGACATGAGCTTCGTGATCAACACCACCGACGCCCTCAAGCCCTACCTGCGTGCAGGCCAGGTGGTTTCGCTGGAAAGCACCACCTACCCTGGTACCACCGAAGAAGAACTGCTGCCACGTGTGCAGGAGGGTGGCCTGGTAGTAGGTGAGAACATCTACCTGGTCTACTCGCCAGAGCGAGAAGACCCGGGCAACCCGAACTTTGAAACCCGTACTATTCCCAAGGTCATTGGCGGCCATACCCCAAAATGCCTGGAAGTGGGTATCGCCCTGTACGAGCAGGCCATCGACCAGGTCGTACCGGTCAGTTCCACCAAAGCCGCTGAAATGACCAAGCTGCTGGAGAACATTCACCGTGCGGTGAACATCGGCCTAGTCAATGAAATGAAGATCGTCGCCGACCGCATGGGTATCGACATCTTTGAAGTAGTCGATGCCGCGGCGACCAAGCCTTTCGGCTTTACCCCTTATTACCCGGGCCCCGGCCTGGGCGGCCACTGCATTCCGATCGACCCCTTCTACCTGACCTGGAAGGCGCGCGAATATGGCTTGCACACCCGTTTCATCGAGCTTTCCGGTGAAGTCAACCAGGCCATGCCTGAGTACGTGCTGAGCAAGCTGATGGATGGCCTGAACGAAGCTGGCAAGGCACTCAAGGGCAGCCGTGTACTCGTTCTGGGTATCGCCTACAAGAAGAATGTCGACGACATGCGCGAGTCGCCATCCGTCGAAATCATGGAGCTGATCGAGGCCAAGGGTGGCGTGGTTGCCTACAGCGACCCGCACGTGCCGGTGTTCCCGAAGATGCGCGAGCACCACTTCGAGCTGAGCAGCGAGCCGCTCACCGCCGATAACCTGGCAAGCTTCGACGCTGTGGTACTGGCCACCGATCACGACAAGTTCGACTACGCCCTGATCGAAGCCAAGGCCAAGCTGATTGTCGACAGCCGCGGCAAGTACCGCACGCCGACCGCGCACATCATCAAGGCCTGATTGGCGTCGCCAGCAAATTGATCCGCCTGCCCCTCAACGGGGCAGGCGGATTCATTCGTCTTCAAAGGAAGCCTCATGAAAAACTTTGCTCTCATCGGTGCTGCAGGCTATATCGCCCCTCGCCACATGCGCGCCATCAAGGACACCGGCAACCGTCTGGTCTCTGCGTACGACATCAATGACTCGGTAGGCATCATCGACAGCATCTCGCCTCAAAGCGAGTTCTTCACCGAGTTCGAGTTTTTCCTCGACCACGCCCACGGGTTGAAGCGCAACCCGGCTACCGCTCTGGATTACGTCTCGATCTGCTCGCCCAACTACCTGCACTACCCGCACATTGCCGCAGGCCTGCGCCTGGGCTGTGATGTGATCTGCGAAAAGCCGCTGGTACCAACCCCGCAGCAACTGGACGAGTTGGCCCTGATCGAACAGGAAACCGGTAAGCGCCTGTTCAATATCCTGCAACTGCGCCACCACCAGGCAATCATTGCCCTAAAAGACAAGGTTGCTCGCGAGAACAACCCGCACAAGTATGAAGTCGACCTGACTTACATCACTTCCCGTGGCAAGTGGTACCTGCAAAGCTGGAAAGGTGACCCACGCAAGTCGTTCGGTGTGGCCACCAACATCGGCGTGCACTTCTACGACATGTTGCACTTCATCTTCGGCAAGCTGCAGCGCAACGTTGTGCACTTCACCTCCGAGCACAAGGCCGCTGGCTACCTGGAGTACGAAAAGGCACGCGTACGTTGGTTCCTGTCGGTTGACGCCAATGACTTGCCTGAATCGGTGAAGGGCAAGAAGCCAACCTACCGTTCGATCACTGTCAATGGCGACGAAATGGAGTTTTCCGAAGGCTTTACCGACCTGCATACTACCAGCTATGAAGAAATTCTTGCGGGGCGGGGCTACGGCATCGAGGACGCTCGCCATTGCGTGGAGACCGTGAACGTCATCCGCAGTGCCGCTATTGCTCAGGCCAAGGACAACGAGGCACATCCTTTCGTCCTTGGCCTGTCCCGCTGAAATAGCGGTGATACCGGGCGGCCGGCAGGCCGCCTTTCCTCGCGCAATACTCCTGCAAGGTCTTGGCCAGCTTGTCTAAGAATAATGAAACATTGTCGCAGAGCTTGAATCCGTTACACTCGCATAAGGACATGCGGCTGGACGTTCAAGGTTTGCGTGCGGTAGCGGTCCTGGCCGTTCTTGCATACCACATGAATAGCACATGGCTGCCGGCGGGGTTCGTCGGTGTCGATGTGTTTTTCGTCATCTCGGGTTTCATCATTACGGCGCTACTGACGGAGCCGGGGCAGAAGATCCACCTGGCAGCTTTCTACCTGAACCGTATTAAACGCATTGTTCCCGCGTACGCCGTCATGCTGGCGCTTGTCAGCGTGGTGTCGTCAATATTGTTTCTGACTGCGGACTTTGAGTTTTTCCACCAGAGCTTGAAGTCGGCGGCCATCTTTGCCAGCAACCTCTATTTCGCGGATTTTGGTAGTTATTTTGCTCCTCGTGCAGAAGAGCTGCCGCTGTTGCATACCTGGTCGCTCGCGATAGAGATGCAGTTCTATCTGTTCTTCCCCCTCCTGTTGTTGTGTTTGCCACGCTCTTGGCGTCTGCCCGGCCTCTCGCTATTAGCGGCCATTCTGTTCGTGTGGAGCAGCAAGAAAGTGCTGGCGGGCGGGCAGGGCAGTGAGTACTTCTCGCTCCTTGCTCGTGTGCCTGAATTCCTGGTGGGGGGGATAGTGGCCATTGGCCTGCGAAACCGTGAAATACCCGCACCTGTTTCGGCGCTTTTCGGCTTGCTGGGCTTGGGCTTGCTTGCAGCCAGCTTTGTACTGATCGATAAAACTCAATTCCCGGGTTTATGGTCGCTCGCACCCTGCATTGGTACGGCTCTGGTGATCGCGGCGCGGCGGGGGCCGATCAACAACCTCCTGTCCACCCCTGGGTTGGTATGGGTTGGTGGCATTTCCTACTCCCTGTACCTGTGGCATTGGCCGGTCTTGGCGCTCATTCGCTATTACATAGGACAGTACGAACTAAGCGGCCAGTGGCTATCAGTCGCTTTGGTAGCTTCGTTTGCCCTGGCCTGGCTTTCCTATCGATTTGTAGAGCAGCCGGCGCGCAGATTGGTTGGTGTACGACGCTTGGCGCCGAGCTTTGCGCTCGGAGTGGTCGGCATCGCTTTGGTTGCCCTGCTGAGTGCCAGGTACAACCCGCTGATGGTTGGCCCGGTGCCGGTCGAGCAGGCTCGCTATGCAGCACCTGAACTGATTTGCCATGGGCAGCAGGTGGGCGAATGCAAGCGGGGCCTGGCCGGCGCCGTCCCTTCGATTCTGGTAATTGGTGACAGCCACGCCGCTCAGTTGAACTACTTCTTTGATCAGGCCGGCACCGAACAGGGCGTTGCTTATCGCGTCCTTACTGCAAGCAGTTGTGTACCCATCCCGGGCTTCGACGTGGAGCGCCTCCCTGATTACGCCCAACAAGCTTGTCGCTCGCAGATCATCGCGGTGAAACAGGCACTGGTGACAATGGACAAAGTGATCATCGCAGGCATGTGGCAATACCAGATGCCAAGCCCGGCATTTGTAAAAGCGCTTCAGGCGTTCCTGGATGATGCTACAACAGCTCACAAGCAGGTCGTGATCTTGGGGCAGGTGCCCATGTTCCGTTCTGATGTTCAAAGGGTACGCAGGTTCAGGGAGCTTGGGTTACCGGCCACCCTGGCCTTCAATGATGAGTGGCGGGTTGCCAACCAGCAGGTGGAAAGGCTCGCTGCGGGCAGGGCTGGTGTGCACTTTGTGGACTTCTCCAATTCAGGCTTTTTTGCTGACGCACCCTATGAGCATGGAGAGCTTATCTACCAGGATACCCACCATCTGAATGAAATCGGCGCGCGTCGCTACGGGCACTTTGCAGGCGGGCAGCTACAACGGTTGTTCGATCAAACTCAATCCAGCGTGAGTCTCAAGCAATGAATCATTATCAGCACCCCAGTGCAATCGTCGATGAAGGCGCTCAGATTGGCAAAGATTCGCGCGTGTGGCATTTCGTCCATGTGTGTAGCGGCGCTCGGATCGGCGCAGGCGTATCCCTCGGGCAAAATGTATTTGTCGGTAACAAGGTCGTGATCGGTGACCGGTGCAAGATTCAGAACAACGTATCGGTGTATGACAATGTCACGCTGGAGGAAGGCGTGTTCTGCGGACCGAGTATGGTCTTCACCAATGTTTACAACCCGCGCTCGCTTATCGAGCGCAAAGACCAGTACCGGGACACGTTGGTGAAGAAGGGCGCGACACTGGGCGCCAATTGCACAATTGTGTGCGGGGTCACCATTGGCGAGTTCGCCTTCATAGGTGCAGGCGCGGTTGTCAACAAGGATGTGCCGGCGTATGCGCTGATGGTCGGTGTTCCGGCCAGGCAGATTGGCTGGATGAGTGAATTTGGCGAGCAACTGGACCTGCCATTGTCCGGGGAGGGAGTAGTATCGTGTGTGCACAGCGGCGCTACTTATGTATTGGTAGGGAGCGTTCTGCACAAGGAAATTTTGAAATGATCGAATTTATCGACCTAAAAAAACAGCAGGCACGTATCAAAGACAAGCTGGATGACGCCATTCAGCGAGTCCTGAGCCACGGCCAGTATATACTTGGTCCAGAAGTTGCTGAACTTGAAGAGAAGTTAGCTGCGTTCGTTGGGAGCAAATATTGCATTACGTGTGCGAATGGCACTGATGCGCTGCAGATTGCGCTTATGGCACTCGGTGTTGGTCCAGGTGATGAGGTTATTACGCCTGGCTTCACCTACATTGCAACTGCTGAAACTGTTGCGCTATTGGGCGCGAAGCCGGTTTACATTGATGTGGATCCGCGGACCTGTAATATGGATCCGGGCTTGTTGGAAGCTGCCATTACACCACGTACAAAGGCTGTTATTCCCGTCTCGCTGTATGGGCAGTGTGCTGATTATGACGAAATCAATACTATTGCAGCCCGGCATGGTGTAGTGGTGATTGAGGATGCTGCGCAAAGTTTTGGTGCCTCGTATAAAGATCGGCGGTCATGTAATCTGACGCAGATTGCCTGTACCAGCTTCTTCCCGAGTAAACCTTTGGGGTGCTACGGTGATGGCGGTGCATTATTTACCAATGATGATTCGCTGGCAGTAGTTTTGCGACAAATTGCGAGGCATGGTCAAGAGAAACGCTACCACCATATTAGAGTGGGTGTGAACAGTCGGCTTGATACGATGCAGGCAGCTATTTTGTTGCCGAAACTTGAGATATTCCAAGAAGAGCTTGAGTTGCGTCAATCTATCGCCAAGCAGTATGCTCGACATCTCGCTGAGGTAGATGGAGTTACAGTGCCTCTTGTGCATCCGCATAATATAAGTGCTTATGCTCAATATACATTAATTGTTCAAGATAGGCAGCGTCTGCAGAACGGGCTGCGTGAGGCGGGCGTACCATCAGCTATTCATTATCCGATTCCGTTAAATAAACAGCCCGCTGTTGCCGATGCGGCGGTATCTCTGCCTATTGGTGATCATTTGGCGGAGCATGTTATTAGTTTGCCGATGCACCCATATTTGTCCGAGGATGAAATTTCTTGCATAGCCTCGGTAGTAAGGCGCTGCGCTGAATGAAAGTCCCGGTGAAGCTTGATCACTTGTCGAAAGCGACCGGCATATTGATGGGGGGGACGGCCCTGGGGCAGGCTATTCTGCTTCTGGCGCTACCCTTGCTGACACGTTTATATACCCCTGAGCACTTCAATGTGCTCGCGGTATATGTAGCTATTGTCGGGGTTTTTGCGGGTGCTGCTTGCCTTCGCCTGGATGTGGCGATATCCATCCCTGAAACAGCAGATGAAGCAAGGCAGCTGTTGGTGCTCGCAGTAACCTGCGCCAGTATTGTATCGGTTGCTGTTGCAACAGGGGTATGGGCAGTTGGAGAGCTATTCTCAATAGACTATGGTGTTGATCGAGAATTTTTTTCGCTTTTGGTCGGAGCCGGGCTGTTCTCTATCGGGGCGCTGAATGCTTTTCAAGTTTGGTATGTGCGTGAAAAGAAATTCATGAGCATCTCGCTTGTAAAGTTGAGTCAGGCGATACTTTCGGTAATGGTACAGGTCGCATTTGGGCTACTGGAGGGAAAAACGTACGGTCTCCTTCTGGGGTATATAGCCAATAGCGCTGTTGGGGCTTCAGCTTTCGCAATGGGTTTGCTATGGAAGGCTAGTCAAACGGCGCATATAGCGTTAAGCGAGTTGAAAAAGGTTTTCAAGGATTATAGCCGTTTTCCTAAGTATTCGACGCTTGAGTCACTGGCCAATGAAGGCGCATCGCAGGTACCTATCCTGTTAATAGCATTTTTCGTCGGTGGTGCGGAGGCGGGATTTCTGATGCTTGCGGCCCGGGTTCTGCAGGCACCTATAGCGCTGTTGGGTAATGCTGTCTCACAGGTTTTCCTTTCCGAAGCTCCGGAAAAAGAAAGGCAAGGTGTGTTGGGGGAGTTCGCGCTTGAAATGATGGTGCGTCTCGCCAAGGTAGGTGTGGGGCCTTTGATCGCAGCAGGTCTGTTAGCACCTGTACTTTTTCCTGTGGTGTTTGGAAGCCAGTGGCAACGCTCGGGTGAATTGATAAGCTGGATGACGCCATGGTTTATTGCCCAGTTTATGGTGTCCCCCGTCTCGTTAAGTTTACATGTTAAAGGGCGACAAAAGGTAGCATTGGTGCTGCAAGTGTTTGCGCTCGTTTTCCGAGTTGCGGTAGTTGGTGTTTGTGTGTTCGCTTTTTCAGGCTTCGTAGTTGAGGCCTATGCAATTAGCGGCTTTATTGTGTATGTCGTTTATCTTTTGTGTGTGCTTAAGGTTGTGGGGCTTCATCCTCTTAGTCTGCTGATTGCGCTTAAGAGAGCGCTTTTGCCAGTTGTGGCGTTCACGGGAATGGGGCTTTGCGTGCTCTTGGCTTTTGGTTTTCTTCAGGCTAAGGGAATAGTGTGATGCCAGATACTGCGCGACAAGGAATATCTGGTTTGGCCGGCCTGAGTATTCTGGTTATTATACCGTTATATTTTATTTATCAGTCTTTGGCTCAGGCGGGCTTGATTGCACCTGTTTTGAAAGGTTTTTTTACGGCTGGAATGCTTGCCACATCCCCGCTGCTGGTTCTTAGTGCTTTTTCTCAATTCAGAGTATTGGATTTTTTGCAGCGGGGAACGTTTCTAGTTTTTCTTGTCTTCATGTTGATGTTTTTTGCATTGATGGTTTTTTCTGAGTTTTCGGGAGTCGATGCTGATATTGCCTATTACATTCAGCTGAGCTTTATGCGCTTTGTTTATATGTTCTTGCTTGCGTTGGCGCTGGTGCGGATGGGAAGTGTTTTTTCTAGGTTTATATATTATTTTATTGTCGGTTATTCGGTGTTTGTCCTGTTTTCATCATCTGGTGGTTTTGTCAGGCCTCCGGTCTGGCATGGGGCTTATATTTTTGAATTTGACTATCAGCAAGTTGCTTTTTGTTATTTGATTTTGTCGATGGTGTTACTGCCTTCCCTAGGGGCGTATCGTCGATATTTTTATTATTTGATGGTGGTTCCGGCGCTTTATTTAATCGGTGCGCGTTCTGAGTTTTTTGCGTTTTTCTTGTTGATGGTTATTATTGAAACAGTCAGGAACTGGCGGCTTATGGCGCTGGTTTCTGTATTGGTAGTGCTGGCTGGCGTTGCTGCGCTTGCCATGGCAGATGCATCGATTCTGAAAGATTTCAGAATGTTCTCGATATTCTTCGATGGGGCAGACCTGTCCATGGATGCCCGAACGATCTATGCGGCTAATGCGTATGATTTGATAGCCACAAACCCGATCTGGGGTGACTTTGGCTCTCATCCGCCGGGCGAGTACATTCATAACCTATTAGCGGCATGGGTGGACATGGGTATTGTAGGGTTCGTTGTGTACCTGGCGATGCTAATAGTTCCCTTATGCGCACTTGTACTCTTGGGTTTGGATGATTATCAGAAACCTGAATGGTTGCGCGCATTCTGTTTTGTCAGTGTCACGCTGTTTTTGCTGGTGCTCGCCAAAACCTATACCTATGGCTTGGTGCCTATGGTGGTTGCGGTTTATTGTGTTTACCGAAGTGGCGCGACGAGTGAGGCGCTTAAGTCAAGGTTGGATTGGTAACTATGACGCTCAAGATTTTGTACATTGATGGTGATGGTCCGATGGGGGGAGCTTCGAGAAGCTTGTTCGAGGCTGTTTCCCGTTTGGTGGGTTTGGGGGTATCGCCATATTTTCTCGTCTCAGCGGGAACAGCCAGTGATTTTTATAGAAAAGTTTCTAATGAGCTTGTTGAAACAAGAGGGATGAGTAAGTTTGACAATACTCGATATGGCTACTATCGCGGTGTTCGCTGGCTGATTGTTCTGCGGGAAATTTTTCACGCTCCGTTCATGATTTCAGCCTTGCTTCGAGCCAAGCGAAAGTGGGGGACGGTAGATGTCGTGCATGTCAATGAGTTTGTGTACATTCTACCTGCGCTGTTGGCCAAATGGCTCTTCCGAGCGCCCTTGGTTGTACATGTTCGTGCATTGGCGAGGGATCAGCAGGATTCACGGCGCGTGCGGATGTTGAATTGGGTATTCAACAGATATGTCGATAAGGTCGTGGCAATTGATGGTAATGTGAGGAATACATTGGCACCGGATCTGCCTATAGAAATTATCAATAACTCATTCAATACGGTAAGTTCTGGAGAGCCCGCCCCGGAATTTGTCGAGCGTTTGGCTGCGCTTGATAAGCAAAGTTTGAAGGTCGGTTTTGTTGGGAATCTTCATCTCTCAAAGGGGGTTTTGGAGATAGTTGAAGCCGCAGCGCTAATACGAAAAACTGGAAGAAAAATCGATTTTGTCTTGGTGGGTGGTATCACCATTGAGGATAAGGGCTTCAAGGCCTGGCTTTTGTCAAAGCTTGGGTTTGCTCAAAACTTTGGAAGTGAAATAAAGCGATTGATCCATGAGGGGCAGTTGGAAGATACCCTGCATTTGATGGGGCCTACGCTGGATATCAAGTACGTCTATGATCGACTTGATGTTCTTCTGTTTCCATCGCATTTCGATGCGCCTGGGCGTCCAGTTTTTGAGGCGGGATTCTCGAGTGTTCCAAGTATTGTAGCGGCTGAAAACCCGACCCCCGATACATTTGTTCCCAATGAAACGGGTTTGGCAATCCCCGCAAGGAATCCTCGTGCATTAGCTGATGCTATCGCGTATATGTACGACTACCCGCAAGAGCGGGAACGCATGGGGCGGAACGCTCACGAACTGGCCCAGCAGAATTTTATGCCCGATACGAATGCAAAAAAACTACTGAGTGTGTATAAATCAGTCTTGGTCAAGCATCACGACTGATGCGAATGTGGAGATTCTGCTCGATGAGCAAAACGACGGATTATAAGATTTGTACTCGTTGCATCATGGATACCAGTGATCCGAACATTCGTTTCGATGAGCACGGCGTATGCGAGTACTGCGCAAATTTCGACAGTGTTATTAAACCCAATTGGGATACCGGTGCGCGTGGCGAATCGGAACTGATGGCACTTGCAGAAAAAATCAAGCAACACGGTAAAGGCAAGGATTTCGATTGCATTATCGGTTTGAGTGGTGGTCTGGACAGCTCGTATGCCGCCTATATCGCCAAGAATGTCATGGGCCTGAGACCGTTGCTATTCCACGTTGATGCGGGATGGAATACTGACCAGGCCGTGGGCAACATCGAACGTCTGGTCGACGGGCTTGGTCTGGATCTCTATACCGATGTGATCAATTGGGAAGAAATGAAAGACCTGCAGGTGGCCTTCCTGCGCTCGCAGATTTCGGACCAAGACTTGCCGCAGGATGCTGCGTTCTTCTCCTCACTCTACAAGTTTGCGCGAAAGCACAAGATCAAATACGTCTTGACCGGTGGGAATTACTCGACGGAGTGCTGCCGAGAGCCGGAGGAGTGGGGCGGCTATCCGGGTATCGATAAAACGCTGTTCAACGACATTCATGGTCAATTTGGCAAGAGGGCACTGAAGAGCTTCCCTTTGGTTGATATTTTGACTTACAAGGTTTACTACCAGCGCATCCTGGGGATGCAGATTGTAAAACCTCTGAACCTCGTGCCCTATGTCAAAGCTGACGCAGAGGCCACGCTGGAGCGTCTGTTCGGCTGGAAGCGGTTCAAACATAAGCATCATGAGTCCCGCTTCACACGTTTTTACGAAGACTATTGGATGCCGCGCAAGTTCGGTTACGAAAAACGCCGCGCGCATTTTTCCAGCCTGATCATGACAGGTCAGTTGACACGCGAGGCGGCGCTCGAGCGCATTGCCAAGCCTGAGATGGACGAAAACTTCCTTAAGTCCGAGTTCGAGTACGTAGCGCACAAGCTGGACTTGACTGTGCCAGAGCTTCAAGGCATTTTCGAGGGTCAGAACAAGACCTTCCGTGCCTACAAAAACAAGCGTTTCTTGATCGGCATCGGGGCGCGAGTGCTTAGCGCAATCGGATTGGAAAGAAGGCTGTTCAGATGATTACCATCATTGATTACGGCTTGGGCAACATCCAGGCCTTCGTTAACGTCTATCGACGCTTGCACATTCCGGTGGCGGTCGCGCAAACGGCCGCACAGCTGGATGGTGCAACCAAACTGATCCTCCCCGGCGTCGGTGCCTTCGACCATGCGATCGAACGGCTGGATGCCTCGGGCATGCGTCCCACCATCGAGGAGTTGGTACAGCAGCATAAAGTGCCCGTGCTTGGCATTTGCGTGGGTATGCAGATCCTTGCCAACAGCAGTGAAGAAGGGCACCTGGCAGGTCTGGGTTGGGTGCCGGGGCGCGTTCGCTCCTTCAAATCCGTCCCGAATCTCAAGGACCTGCCGTTGCCTCACATGGGTTGGAATGACGTGGCTGCGCTCAACGACAACCCCTTGTTCAAAGGCTTCGAGGAGGAGGCACGGTTCTATTTTCTGCATTCATTCTTCTTTGAGTGCGAACAGGAGCAGCACCGAGCAGCGACGTCATCCTACGGGCTTGAGTTCAGCTGTGCCGTTCAGGCGGGGAACGTCTATGGCGTTCAGTTCCACCCTGAGAAGAGTCACCACTTCGGTGTCGGCTTGCTGAAAAACTTCGCGGAACTGTGAGCGGAAACTGACAAATGCTAAGACCCCGGATCATTCCATGCCTGCTCATCCAAGACGGTGGGCTGGTGAAGACGGTCAAATTCAAGGACCCGAAATACGTCGGAGATCCCATCAATGCGGTGAAGATCTTCAATGAAAAGGAAGCCGATGAACTGATCGTGATTGATATCGACGCCACTGCTCATGGCGTCGAGCCCAACTATATCCAGATCGCCAAGCTTGCAGCCGAGTGCCGCATGCCACTGTGCTACGGCGGGGGGATCCGCACCGCAGAACAAGCCAAGAAGATCATCCAGTTGGGTGTCGAGAAGGTGGCGATCAGTTCAGCCGCGCTCGAAAACCCTCAGCTTGTTACCCAGATTGCCGAGGAGATTGGCAGTCAGAGCGTGGTGGTGGTGTTGGACCACAAGTCGCGCCTGTTGAGCAAGCACCAGGAAGTGTGGACTCACAACGGCACGCGCAACACCAAGCGCAATGTCGTCGAAGTGGCACAAGAGCTGGAAAAGCTTGGCGCAGGGGAGATCGTCCTCAACTCCATCGAGAACGACGGGAAGATGAAGGGCTATGACCTCGATCTGGCCAGCAAGCTGCGTGCTGCCGTACATATCCCAATCACTATCCTGGGCGGCGGTGGCTCGCTCGAAGATATGGCCAGCGTGGTCAAGACATGCGGTGTAGTCGGTGTGGCGGCTGGCAGCTTCTTCGTGTTCAAGGGCGCCTATCGAGCCGTGCTGATCAGCTACCCCAGTGCCCAGCAGAAAGACGACATCATTTATTCCGCTCTACGAGCGCGCTAATTTCCAACCCGCGTTGCAAGGGTCAGATCATATGTTTAAAGGTAAGAAACTTCTCATCACAGGCGGCACCGGGTCTTTCGGCAACGCGGTCCTAAAGCGGTTTCTCGATAGTGACATTGCTGAAGTCCGTATTTTCAGCCGCGATGAGAAGAAACAGGACGACATGCGCAAGCGCTATGACAGTGCCAAGCTGAAGTTCTACATCGGTGATGTCCGCGACTACCAGAGCGTGCTCAATGCCACGCGAGGGGTCGACTACATCTTCCATGCGGCCGCGTTGAAGCAGGTGCCCTCCTGCGAGTTCCACCCGATGGAGGCTGTGAAGACCAACGTCCTCGGCACCGAGAACGTCCTTGAAGCAGCGATCCAGAACGAAGTGCAGCGTGTGGTCTGCCTCAGTACCGACAAGGCGGTATACCCCATCAATGCCATGGGTATTTCCAAAGCCATGATGGAAAAGGTCATGGTGGCCAAGTCGCGTAACCTCGACCAGACCAAGACGGTCATTTGCGGAACGCGCTACGGCAACGTCATGGCATCGCGCGGGTCGGTGATTCCGCTGTTCATCGAGCAGGTTCGCGCAGGCAAGCCATTGTCGATCACAGACCCGAACATGACTCGTTTCATGATGACGCTGGCTGACGCTGTCGATCTGGTTTTGTATGCCTTTGAGCACGGTAACAACGGTGACCTGTTCGTACAGAAAGCACCTGCTGCGACGGTCGAAACCTTGGCCATTGCATTGACCTCACTGCTTGGCAAGCCCGAGCACCCTGTGCAGGTTATCGGTACCCGTCATGGCGAAAAACTATACGAGGCCCTGCTCAGTCGCGAAGAGATGGCCTGTGCCGATGACATGGGCAACTACTTCCGTGTACCGCCAGACCTGCGCGATCTGAACTACAGCAAGTTCGTTGAGCAAGGTGAAGAAAAGATCTCCCGAACTGAAGATTACAATTCGCACAACACCGAACGCCTGGATGTTACAGGCATGCAGGAACTGCTGCTCAAGCTCGAATTCATCCAGGCCATCCAGCGTGGCGAACATGCTACTCCGGAGGAGTGACTGATGAAGGTTCTGGTTACTGGCGGCAATGGCTTTATCGCACGCAACCTGCTGGTTCATCTCAAGGAACGTAAGGACATTGAGGTGAGCCTGTTTGTCCGTGGCGATGACCTGGGCACCTTGAACCGCAAGGTCGCCGAAGCGGATTGCATCTTCCATCTGGCAGGTGTGAATCGCCCCCAGGACCCCGCGGAGTTCGACAGCGGCAATAGCGAACTTACCCAGCAACTGTGTGAGGCGGTCAAGGCTTCCGGCCGCAAGATACCGGTGGTGTATTCGTCATCCGTCCAGGCGGAGCGTGATAACCCATATGGTGTCAGCAAGCTCGCGGCTGAGCGGGCCTTGACGACCTTGGGCCAGCAGAACGAAAGCCCTGTTTACATTTTCCGGCTGCCCAACGTATTCGGGAAATGGGCGCGACCGAACTACAACTCGGCCGTTGCGACCTTCTGCCATAACATTGCTCACGACCTACCCATCCAGATTCACGACGAATCTGCGGCATTGAACCTGGTCTACGTAGACGATGTGGTCAGAAAGTTCCTCGCCATCATGGATGGTGAGGTAGTAAGCAGCGGCCTGGTGGATGTCGAGCCAGTTTACAGCACTACCGTAGGCGAACTGGCCGAGCAGGTACGCCGCTTCCGTGCCAGCCGCTCTACGCTGGTTACCGAGAACGTGGGTGTGGGCCTGGTCAGGGCGTTGTACTCCACGTACTTGAGCTACCTGCCGCCTGCAGCATTCACCTATGAAGTGCCCAAGTACGGCGACCCGCGTGGCGTTTTCGTGGAAATGCTGAAAACCCCCGAAGCCGGGCAGTTTTCCTTCTTCACCGCGCACCCGGGCATCACTCGTGGCGGTCATTATCATCACTCGAAAACCGAGAAGTTTCTGGTCATCAAAGGCAAGGCCAACTTCCGCTTCCGTCAGGTAGTGACAGGCGAGTTTTACGAGCTGCAGACCAGCGGTGAATCACCGACCATTGTCGAGACGGTACCAGGCTGGACCCACGACATCACCAATATCGGTGATGACGAGATGATCGTCATGCTTTGGGCCAATGAAATCTTTGACCGTGAACACCCGGACACCTATGCACTGCCGGTTTGCCCTTGAGCCGGCTGGCCCAGGAATGAGAATTGTATGAAAAAGCTCAAAATCGTTACCGTTGTTGGAACACGCCCAGAAATCATTCGCTTGTCCCGGGTCTTGAGTGCGCTCGATGAACACTGTGAACATGTGCTGGTGCACACCGGGCAGAATTACGACTACGAACTGAACGAGATCTTTTTCCAGGATCTTGGCATTCGCAAGCCGGATCACTTTCTGAACGCTGCCGGCGCTTCCGGCGCCGAAACCATCGGTAATGTGATTATTGCAGTGGACCGCGTGCTGGCCGAGGTGAATCCCGAGGCCTTGCTGGTACTGGGCGACACCAACAGCTGCATGGCTGTGATCTCGGCCAAGCGTCGCAAGATCCCTACCTTCCACATGGAAGCTGGCAACCGCTGTTTCGACATGCGCGTGCCCGAAGAGATCAACCGCCGTATCGTGGATCACACTGCTGACATCAACCTTACCTACAGCACCATCGCGCGTGACTACCTGTTACGCGAAGGATTGCCAGCCGATCGCGTGATCAAGACCGGCAGCCCTATGTTCGAAGTGCTCAACCATTACCGCGACGGCATAGAGGTGTCCGATGTGCTTGAGCGGCTTGGGCTTGAGGCGGGTAAGTTCTTTGTGGTCAGCGCGCACCGCGAAGAGAATATCGATTCCGACAAAAACTTCCTCAAGTTGGTCGACACACTCAATACCGTTGCCGAACAATTCGATTTGCCGGTTATTGTTTCTACCCACCCTCGCACCCAAAAGCGCGTCGATGCGATGGGGGTTACTTTCCATGCCAATGTACGCTTGCTGAAGCCCCTGGGTTTCAAGGACTACAACAAGCTGCAGCTCACCTCCAAGGCGGTGCTGTCCGATAGCGGCACCATCAACGAAGAGGCATCGATCCTCAACTTCCCAGCCTTGAACATCCGCGAGGCTCATGAGCGCCCGGAAGGCATGGAAGAAGCGGCTGCGATGATGGTCGGGCTTGAGGCCGAGCGGGTCATGCAGGGGCTGAGCATTCTCGAAAGTCAATTGCGCGGCGAGCAGCGCAGCCTGCGATTGGTGGCTGACTACAGCATGCCGAACGTTTCGGACAAGGTGGTGCGCATCGTTCACAGCTACACCGACTACGTTAACCGCACAGTATGGAAACGGTACTGAACCAGTGGAAGGTATGCCTGAGAAGAAACTGAAAGTGTTGGTGGTCAGCCAGTATTTCTGGCCAGAGAACATGCGTATCAATGATATGGTCCGTGACCTCACGGAAAAGGGCCACGAAGTTACAGTGCTGACGGCTTGGCCAAACTACCCCGAGGGCAGGGTTTTCCAGCGATACAAGGATAATCCAGGGCAGTTCTCTAACTACGAAGGAGCTGAAGTCGTCAGGGTGCCACTGGTACCCCGTGGCAAGCGCAGTATCCAGTTAGTACTCAACTACCTTTCATTCGTACTTTCGGCATCTGTGCTAGGGCCACTCAAGCTCAGAGGCAGACAGTTCGATGCCATATTCGTTTATGCGGTGTCGCCGATCCTTGCCGCGATTCCGGCAGTGGTGCTCCGCCGCTTGAAGCGCGCGCCGTTGTTCATCTGGGTGCTCGACTTGTGGCCGGAAACGCTGCGCGCGGTGAATGTCATCCACAACCCCAAAGTGTTGGAGCTGGTGGGTTTGGCTGTGTCCTGGATCTACAACCGTACCGATTACCTGTTGTTGCAATCTCATGGCTTTTTCGACAACGTGCGCCGTTACTGCACAAAGCCCATCGATGCAGATCGCCTAGTGTACTTCCCAAGCTGGGCGGAAGATGATTTTTCGGTGCAGGTGCTTGAGCCTTCGAAGCTGGTTAAACCCGATGATGCGACGTTCACCGTGGTGTTTGCCGGTAACCTCGGGGAAGCACAGGATTTTCCGGCAATTCTCGATGCCGCAGAGGCGTTGCGCGGCCAGGTTTCGGTGCGCTGGGTGATCGTTGGGGATGGCCGTATGAGTAGCTGGCTCGAAGAGCAGGTACGCAGCCGGGGGCTGGACAACATATTGCTGCTCGGACGTCATCCGTTAGAAGAAATGCCGCCGCTGTTCGCACAGGCTGATGCCTTGTTGGTGTCCCTGCGTACCAATGACGTCTTCGAGAAGACTATCCCCGGCAAAGTTCAGGCATACCTGGCATCCGGCCGCCCGATACTCGGCATGATCAACGGCGAGGCCGCGCGAGTGATCGAGGCATCGGGGGCTGGGTTTGCGTGCGAGTCAGGCAATGGCCGCGAGTTGGCCAATATCACCCGGCAACTGGCTGAGCTGCCTGCTGCGCAACGCCAACAGATGGGCGCAGCGGGGCGGCAATACTACGAACAGGAATTTGCCCGGCCCGCACTATTGGCGCGCCTGGAACGCCTTTTTAGCAGTGCCACTTTGAGAAGGTCAGGACGATGAGCCACAAGGTTTTTCTCACCGGCGCCAGCGGTTTCGTCGGGAGTGCGATTCTGCGCAGGCTCGTGGCAGACGGGACGCCAGTGATTGCTGCTGTCAGGCAGGGGAGCGCGGCGCCGTCGGCGCTGGTACGAAGCGTAATGTTCCAGTCGTTTGAGCAGGACAACGACTGGGGCGGAGCGCTGGCTGAATGCGACGTCGTGGTCCATAGTGCGGCGCGTGTTCATGTCATGAACGACACCGAGACCGACCCCTTGGCAGCCTTTCGCCGAGTTAACGTAGAAGGGACACTGGCGCTGGCCCGCCAGGCCATTGCTGCTGGGGTCAAACGGTTTGTGTTCATCAGTTCGATCAAGGTGAACGGTGAAGGTACCCAGCCTGGCAGGCCTTACTCCGCCAGTGACACCCCTCGGCCGCAAGATCCGTATGGCGTTTCCAAACTGGAAGCTGAGACAGCATTGCAGGCATTGGCCCGGGAATCTGGCCTTGAGGTGGTAATCGTGCGCCCAGTGCTGGTATACGGACCAGGCGTGAAGGCCAATTTCCTTAACATGATGCGCTGGCTCGATCGGGGTATACCGTTACCATTTGGTGCCATAAACAATCGACGAAGCCTGGTAGCCTTGGAGAATCTGGTTGATCTGGTGGTTACTTGCATTGGCCACGCAGCAGCAGCCAACCAGGTATTTCTGGTCAGCGATGGGGAGGACCTGTCTACCACCGAACTACTGCGTCGAATGGGGAAGGCGCTCGGCAAGCCTGCGCGCTTGTTGCCTGTTCCGGAGGGCCTGCTGAGTGCCGGTGCCAAAGCGCTCGGCAAAGGCAGTTTGTCCCAGCGCCTGTGCGGGTCATTGCAGGTGGATATCAAGAAAACGCGCGATTTGCTCGGCTGGTGTCCGCCGGTAAAGGTGGATGCTGCGCTTCGGGCTGCCGCTAGGCACTACCAGGAATACGATAGGAAATGATGCTTTTGTGGTTTCTTCCGGCCATTTTGATTATGTCACTCGTAATGACCGCGGGTCTGCGCCGCTATGCGCTGGCGCGTAGTGTGATCGATGTGCCCAATGCGCGGAGCTCGCATACGGTCCCTACACCAAGGGGCGGTGGCGTGGCAATCGTCCTGACATTCCTGCTGGCCATGGTTGGCCTCATGCTGTCAGGTGCAGAGCAGATCAGGATACTCTTGGCGCTCGGTGGGGCTGGAGCATTGATCGCGGTTATCGGCTTCATGGATGACCATGGTCACATTGCTGCCCGCTGGCGACTGCTTGGGCATTTCATCGCCGCAGCCTGGATGCTTGGCTGGTTGGGTGGGTTGCCCCCGCTGCTGCTGTTCGGCTGGACGCTGGACTTGGGGTGGTTGGGCGGTGCGTTGGCTGCGTTCTACCTGGTGTGGTTGCTTAACCTGTACAACTTCATGGATGGCATCGATGGCATCGCCAGCATCGAAGCCATTACCGCTTGCTTGGGCGCAGCGTGGCTTTACTGGCTCGGCGGCCTCAGCGGTGCCGCTGTGCTGCCGTTGCTGTTGGCGGCTGCTGTGGCAGGCTTCCTGTATTGGAATTTCCCACCGGCAAAAATTTTCATGGGCGACGCCGGCAGTGGCTTCATTGGCATCGTTCTGGGCGGGCTGTCGCTACAGGCCGCCTGGGTTTCGCCGCCGATGTTCTGGTGTTGGCTGATTTTGCTCGGCGTATTCATCGTCGATGCTACCTACACGCTGGTCAGGCGCTTGTTGCGGGGTGATAAGGTATACGAGGCACACCGCAGCCATGCTTATCAGTTTGCGTCCCGCAAGTATGGCAAGCACTTGCCTGTTACGCTTACCGTGGCAGTGCTCAACCTTTGCTGGCTGTTGCCGGTTGCGTATTGCGTTGTGCAGCTTGGCTTGGATGGCGCATTGGGTGTGGTCATCGCCTATGTACCGTTGGTCGCCCTTGCGGTCCGATATCGTGCGGGCGACCTGGAAGACCAACGCTAGCGTTGGGTATAGCGTTTCGCTTAGGTAATGTGGAAGCCTTCAGAGGAATTATGGATAAGGTGCGTACAAAGCTGCTAGCTCTGCCACGGCGGCATAAAAGGCTGTTGCAGGTGATAACTGATATCGTGCTGATATGGGTTGCCTTGTGGCTGGCTTTTGTCGTGCGACTGGGCATCGACGAGATGGCCAACCCGATCATCGATCACTCATGGCTCTTCGCGTGCGCGCCCGTGGTTGCGATCCCGCTGTTTATCCGTTTCGGCCTCTATCGCGCCGTAATGCGTTACTTCGGAAACGATGCGTTGATTGCCATCATCAAAGCCGTCACACTTTCAGCTTTGATTCTCGGTTTCATCATCTATTGGGCGAGCAACCATCAGAATGTGGTGCCACGCTCGATTACTTTCAACTACTGGTGGCTTAGCCTGATCCTTGTGGGCGGGCTACGTTTGGCCATGCGACAGTATTTTCTCGGCGACTGGTTCACCGCCGCAGTTCAGCATGTTCCATTCGCCAGTCGTGACGATGGCCTGCCTAAGGTTGCCATTTATGGCGCTGGTACAGCAGGCAATCAGCTCGTAGCGGCGCTGCGCATGGACAAAGTCATGCGCCCGGTTGCGTTCATCGATGATGACTCTAGTCTTACCGACCGTGTGATCGCTGGCCTGCAGGTATATCACCCGGAGCAATTGCAATGCCTGATCGATGTAACGGGTGCTCAGGAAATCCTTTTGGCAATCCCTTCTTCCACGCGTACACGTCGTCGGGAGATCCTTAACTTCCTGGAAGGTTTTCCGCTGCATGTCCGCACAGTTCCCGGCTTCATGGACCTGGCCAGCGGCAGGGTGAAGGTGGACGACATCCAGGAAGTGGACATTGCCGACTTGCTGGGCCGCGATGCGGTGCCCGCTCAGGCCGACCTGTTGGAGCGCTGCATCGTCGAGCAGACCGTGATGGTGACCGGTGCCGGTGGTTCGATTGGCTCGGAACTGTGCCGACAGATTCTGGGCCAGGCGCCGAAAACCTTGCTGCTGTTCGATCACAGCGAGTTCAACTTGTACAGCATCCTCTCCGAACTCGAGCAGCGCATAGCGCGCGAATCGCTGTCGGTGTGCCTGGTACCAATCCTGGGTTCGGTCCGCAACCAGCCGCAACTGTTCGATATAATGAAAACCTGGCGGGTCGACACCGTCTATCACGCCGCCGCCTACAAGCACGTGCCGATGGTGGAGCACAACATCGCCGAAGGCCTGATGAACAACGTCATCGGCACCCTGCACACCGCCCAGGCTGCGCTGCAGGCTGGCGTTGCCAACTTCGTGCTGATTTCTACCGACAAAGCTGTGCGTCCTACCAACGTGATGGGCAGCACCAAACGCTTGGCGGAAATGACCCTGCAAGCCCTTAGCCGGGAAATGGCGCCAGTGCTGTTCGGCGACAGCAGCAATGTCTCGCAGGTGAACAAGACACGCTTCACCATGGTTCGCTTCGGCAATGTGCTGGGCTCGTCGGGCTCGGTGATTCCGCTTTTCCACAAACAGATCAAGGCAGGTGGCCCGCTGACGGTCACCCACCCGAAGATCACCCGTTACTTCATGACCATCCCCGAAGCGGCGCAGCTGGTGATTCAGGCCGGCTCGATGGGCAAGGGTGGTGATGTGTTCGTGCTGGATATGGGCGAGCCGGTGAAGATTGTGGAGCTGGCTGAGAAGATGATTCACCTGTCCGGCTTCAGCGTGCGCTCCGAGCGTAACCCGATGGGCGATATTGCCATCGAGTTCAGCGGTCTGCGGCCAGGGGAGAAGCTGTACGAGGAGCTGTTGATTGGCGATAACGTGATTGCCACTCGCCACCCGATGATCATGAGCGCCAACGAAGACTTCCTGGCCTGGGATACGCTCAAGGATGCGCTGCGGCAATTGCTGGCGGCGGTGGCGGCAGATGATTTTGTGCGGGTACGGCAGTTGTTGCGCGAAACTGTGAGCGGCTATTCGCCGGAAGGCGAGATTGTGGACTGGATTTACCAGCAGCGACGGCTGGAACCCTGATTCAGCTGCAGTGCGCGGGTTAGTCTTGCTCAAGGCTCAAAGGTTTGCGCTTTCCCTGTGGGGCGGGTTTACCCGCGAATAGTACGACGCCGTATTTGGCACCGGCTACGCCGGTGTTCGCGGGTAAACCCACTCCCACAGGGATAGTGAATGCCTATCCCCACAATCTCCTGCCCCCATGCTTTACCTTTCAAGGCCGTTGAATGAAAGCAACCCCTCTCGCAATACCAGAAGTACTCCTGCTCGAGCCAAACGTATTCACTGACGAACGTGGATTCTTCTTCGAAAGCTTCAATCACACAGCCTTCGAACGTGCTGTAGGGCACCCCGTCAACCTCGTCCAGGACAACCACTCCAGCTCGCGACAGCACGTTCTGCGCGGCCTCCACTATCAGGTACACCAACCCCAAGGGAAACTGGTAAGAGTAGTGGTCGGTGAAGTGTTCGATGTTGCGGTAGACCTGCGCCGTTCATCGCGTACCTTTGGCCGTTGGGTCGGTGCCCACCTTTCAGCAAACAACAAGCACCAACTCTGGGTACCGGAAGGCTTCGCGCACGGTTTCGTAGTGTTGTCCGACCATGCGGAATTCCTGTACAAGACCACGGCCTACTACGCCCCCCAATTCGAACGTTGCCTAGCCTGGAATGACCCAGCGGTCGGCATTCAATGGCCTATTGAGCAGCCGTTCCTATCAGGCAAGGACCGATTGGGCAAAACGCTGCAAGAGTTGGAGTGCTTCGATTGAACGAAGTAACCCGCGCGGTCATGGTCGAGTGGCATGTTGATGTCGCCTCTCGCTCTCGGATCAATCGCCGACAGGCTAGAATCCAGAAAGTGGGGGAGCAGAACATGACAGCGGAAGCAGACAAATATGACCATTCTGGTAACCGGCGGTGCAGGCTTTATCGGCGCGAACTTCGTGTTGGACTGGCTGGCCGGCAATGACGAGCCCGTGGTCAACCTCGATAAACTTACCTACGCAGGCAACCTGCAGACCCTGAGCAGCCTGCAGGACGACGCGCGGCACATTTTCGTGCATGGCGACATTGGTGATTCCGCGCTGGTAGAGCAGCTGCTGAAAACCCACCAGCCACGCGCCATCGTCAACTTTGCCGCCGAGTCCCACGTCGACCGCTCGATCCACGGCCCGGAAGACTTCATCGAAACCAACATTGTTGGCACCTTCCGCCTGCTGGAAGCCGTACGCGCCTACTGGGGCGGCCTGGGTGAGCAGGCGCGCGTGGCCTTCCGTTTCCTGCATGTGTCCACCGACGAAGTGTACGGTTCGCTGGCCACCGACGAACCGGCCTTCACCGAAACCCACCAGTACCAGCCCAACAGCCCGTACTCGGCCAGCAAGGCCGCCAGCGACCACCTGGTGCGCTCGTACCACCACACCTACGGCCTGCCGGTGCTGACCACCAACTGCTCGAACAACTACGGCCCTTACCACTTCCCGGAAAAGCTCATCCCGCTGATGATCGTCAACGCCCTCGCCGGCAAACCGCTGCCGGTATACGGCGACGGCCAGCAGATTCGCGACTGGCTGTACGTCAAGGACCACTGCAGCGCCATCCGCCGCGTGCTGGAAGCCGGCAAGACCGGCGAGGTGTACAACGTGGGCGGCTGGAACGAAAAGCCCAACCTGGAAATCGTCAACCGCGTGTGCGCCCTGCTGGACGAACTGCGCCCCCGTGCCGACGGCAAGCCCTACGCCGAGCAGATCACCTATGTGACCGACCGCCCAGGCCATGACCGCCGCTACGCCATCGACGCCTGCAAGCTCGAGCGCGAACTGGGTTGGAAGCCTGCCGAAACCTTCGAAACCGGCATTCGCAAGACCGTGGCCTGGTACCTCGACAACCAGGAGTGGGTGCAGAACGTACAGTCCGGCAGCTACCGCGACTGGGTCGAGAAAAACTACGCAGGGCGCTCGGCATGAAGATTCTGCTATTGGGCAAGGACGGTCAGGTAGGTTGGGAGCTGCAACGCAGCCTGGCCCCGCTGGGCCAGGTGCTGGCGCTCAATTCCCGCAGCCAGGCACACTGCGGCGACCTGGCCAACCTGCCGGGCCTGGCCGAAACCGTGCGCGCCTACGCACCCGATGTAATCGTCAACGCCGCCGCCTACACTGCCGTGGACAAGGCGGAAAGCGACCGCGAACAAGCCTTCAAGGTAAACGCCGAAGCCGTCGGCGTGCTGGCCCGCGCCGCCGCCGGCTGCGGAGCATTGCTGGTGCATTACTCCACCGATTACGTGTTCCCAGGGCAGGGCACTCAAGCCTGGCGCGAAGACGACAGCGTCTGCCCACTGAATGCCTATGGCGAAAGCAAGCTGGCCGGCGAACAGGCCATCCAGGCCGCCGGTTGCCAGCACCTGATCTTCCGAACCTGCTGGGTGTATGCCGCACGCGGCAACAACTTCGCCAAGACCATGCTGCGCCTGGCCGCGGAACGCGACAGCTTGGGCGTGATCGACGACCAGCACGGCGCCCCGACCGGTGCCGAACTGATCGCCGACATCACCGCCCACGTTATCACCGCCACCCGCCGCGACCCGGCCCTGGCCGGCCTGTACCACCTGGCGGCGGCCGGCGAAACCACCTGGTGCGGCTATGCCCGCTATGTGCTGGAGCAGGCTGCAGCACAGGGCGTGACGTTGAAGGCCCATGCCGGACAGATCAGCCCGCTGACCACTGATGCCTATCCGACTGTGGCCAAGCGGCCGGCCAACTCGCGTCTGGATACCTACAAACTGCAGAAAGCCTTTGCCCTGACCTTGCCAGATTGGCGCCTGGGTGTGGCACGCATGCTCACGGAAATACACGAGAAATGACCACTATGAAGCGTAAAGGCATCATTCTGGCGGGCGGTTCGGGTACCCGTCTGCACCCAGCGACCCTGGCTATTTCCAAGCAGCTGCTGCCGGTTTACGACAAACCGATGATCTACTACCCGCTGACCACCCTGATGCTGGCGGGTATCCAGGACATCCTGATCATCTCTACCCCGCAGGACACCCCGCGTTTCGAACAACTTTTGGGCGACGGCCACCGGTGGGGCATTAACATTAGCTACGCTGTACAGCCATCCCCGGACGGCCTGGCCCAGGCCTTTCTGATTGGCGAAGGCTTCATCGGCAACGCCTCCACGGCGCTGGTGCTGGGTGACAATATCTATTACGGTCATGACTTCCAGCAGTTGCTGCGCAGTGCCATGGACCGCCAAAGTAGCGCCAGTGTGTTCGCCTATCACGTGCAAGATCCCGAGCGTTACGGCGTGGTCGAGTTCGACGGGCAGGGCAATGCGATCAGCCTGGAGGAGAAACCGGCCAAACCCAAGTCCAACTATGCCGTGACCGGGTTGTACTTCTACGACAACGATGTGATCGAGATTGCCAGGGGCATCCGACCGTCTGGGCGGGGCGAGTTGGAGATCACCGATGTAAACCGCACATACCTGGAGCAGCACCGGTTGTCGGTAGAAATCATGGGGCGCGGGTATGCCTGGCTGGACACCGGGACGCATGATTCGTTGCTGGAGGCAAGTGGCTATATCGCGACCATCGAGCGGCGGCAGGGGTTGAAGGTGGCTTGTCCGGAAGAGGTGGCGTATAGGCAGGGGTGGATTGGGGCCGAGCAGTTGCTGAAGCTGGCTGAGCCGTTGGCTAAGAATGGGTATGGGCAGTATTTGAAGAGGTTGGTGGGGGTAGGGTTTATTGAGAGGGGGTGAGCATTCGTTTTAGTGAGAGCGGTGCCAGGTCCCCGAAGCGCAGCCAGAGCATGCCATCAGGCTTCAGGCGGTCGCTTGGGCGGGCCGCTACCAGCATGGTTGTAGATAATGAGGTCAGCAAAAGCAGCCTTTGCCACATCCGAGAGTTGGTAACGCTGTGCCATCAAAAGAATCAGCGGCCGAAGGCGGGGACTCTGCAAGCAGTTTGCCGTAAGTGGCCAAAGTAAGCGGTCCTCTACTTTTGCGAATCCTCGTTCCAAAGGATAGTATTGCGACTGCAAGGCCCGGGAGGGGCCATTTCTGGAAGAGCAATTCGTGAAAAAAAAGACTTTAGTTTTTGCTACTGCATTAGCGATCGCAGTATTAGTAATAGTTTCATTGCCTAAAAGTGACTTGCCACCGTTCAAAGGTAATGACTTCTGGTCTGTATCCGGCGAGAAAAAAGAAAGAGGAATTTCTGATCTTGGCTGGGATCTCAGGGATGAAAAAATTCTGCGGGTTTGGTGGGATGATGGCGATCACAGCTATAGAATTACACTTCAGCGCCTGGGTGTAAATAATCTGCCAAATATACGTGCTGTGGAACATCGACAGAAAAATGGAGACGTTTTCGGTAAGTGGAAGCTAGTCAATCGCTCCGATAGTGGTTGGCTTCCGCCACTGATTGTAAAAGCCCTCGAGAATTACGATAAAGGCCCCCGGGCGTTTACGGGTGGCAGCCATGGTTCTACAGGAGCTGCGGACGGCAGGCCGACAGCAAAAAACACCAACTTCCAGATTGTTGTGGATGGTGCTGAAAAAGATGCGCCTGGAAGAGGTAAGGCTAAAGATATTACAGTGTATGTGACAAACGATATTGCTGGTTTCAATACAAAGGAATCTGGGCGCCTGGTGATGCGTCAGCAGTTTGTAATCGAGTTTCGTGATGGTGGGATTTATATTGATACCGGCAATACCGCTCTTGAGAATGTAGGGGTTGTTGTCGATTACGCGCTTCAACCTATCACCACCGGGTTCAAAGGCCAGCGGACATCCTATGGCTCAGAAGTCTCAACCGAACCATACGTTGATGCTGATTTTAATACTGGACCAAAATCGCAAAACCCCAGTGTCTGGGCAGCATCCTTTGAGAGCGCTGAGCATGGCGGCATGATGCTTTGGATGGATCGCGGATACAAAGACGGCGATGTCCGTTACGTGGACGATCGTCAAATGCTCATAAGAGGCAGCCAGTACTCTAGATGGTATCTCGGTGTTGTACTGGCAGACCTGTCAACCAGGCCCAACGGCTTCGAGTTTAAAAAGGGCGATAGCTACGGCTACCGGGCTGGGGTCGTATTCACACCTCCGAATGAAGAGGTATCAATCGTCAATTGGTAAACGCTGGCTCCAGCCTGTATTACTTGTGGGCTGGAGATTCATCCTACCCAAGGCTCTGTACGAAATAGATGCCTCAAGCCGCGCATGGAACAAGCCAGAGATACCCTGGTGGCATAGTGTTTCGTACGGAGTCGATGAGTTGAAGGTTACTCGAACGTTTCAGACTCTAGCGTAAACTTTTACCCTTTCTCGACCGCGTCGATGAACTTCGGATCAGGTCGATCCGGCCATCGCCATTATCTCACGTGCCATCTCCCCCATGATACGCTCGCGGCCGTAACGTTCAACGAATTGCCGGCGGTCGACGCTAGCTAAATGCACCGCCTCGAAAGCTTCAATCGCGCAAGCTACATCACACGAGGGAAAAACAGCAGCATTGGCGACTTCCTTGCTAATAAAATCAGTAGAAAATCCGCTAACCCCCGCCCATATTGGTTTTCCTGACGCTGCGTATTCAAACAGCTTTGATGGCAATACTCGCTTGAAAGCCTGCAAGTCGTTCAAGTGCAGAAAGAGCACATCGGCCTGTTCATAGAACAGCTTGATTTGCTGCCGTGGTACGGGTGCCAGTAATTCGACATTGTCGAGCTGGCGCAGACTAAGTGCATCACGAAGACTGCTGAAGTGCCTGCCATCACCGATGACCTGAAACCTGACCCTTCCTCGCAACTGCTCTGCCAAGGCAGGCAGGATTAGATGCAGTCCCTGTCCGTCACCAATGTTGCCAGCATATAGCACGCGCAAAGGCTCACCTTTTACTCGGCCTTTGTCGGTGCAGCCAAGTGGCTCGATGAAATCTGCGTCCACCCCGTTGGGGAATAACGAAAATCTTCCATCCGGGTAACGAGACTGGAAATAAGGCAAAAAACCGGGCGAAACAAGATTGACGATAGTTGCTCGTCGTATGACCCAACGCTCCAACATCGAGAACAGCCATACCACCGGTCGCCAGACGGTAGCATTGAACACGCCTGCCAGCGTCTCAACAAAGATATCGCGGATGTCGAGGTACAGCTGTACTCCTTTGCAAGCAGCTATGAACGCCCCAAGCACAGCAGTCATCAAGCGAGACGATGTCGCGAACACCGCGTCGTATTTCCTGGCACGCGCGAACCGGAATGCCACGATAGCAAAATATAGGAACGACCAAGCCTGCCCCAGCAGTCCTCCTTTGTTCTTCGGTAGAACAATTCGTCGGATATGCAAGCCGTCATGCTGTTCGCTGCTATCTGCCTCGCGTTTGAAGGTGTTGTAACGGTTTGGCCGGGTGGTCACCACATCGAGATGCACCCGATCCCCCCCCTGCGAACGCAGCGCCTTCACTAGCGCTGCAGAGCGAAATGAACCAGCCGAAAGATCCGGGGGATAAAAGAAACTGAGAAAGAGGATTCGTTTTGTCACTGGACGCATTTAGTCAGCCCTCCGTTGGCCCAAGCACCCGCGTATAGAGCGCCAGCAGATCATTCTCCTGCGCCTCCCAGTTCAATACGGCAGCGGCAGCGCGTGAATTCTCGGCATAACGCATACGCCTGGCGTCGTCCTCAACTAAAGTTCGGAGTGCCGCGGCCAGAGTATCGTTGTCTCCAGGAGGTACTAGCAGGCCAAGATCATGGCTTTTCACTACCCGACGAATTTCCGGTAGGTCGGAGGCCACCACTGGCAAACCAGCCTGCACATACTCGAACAGCTTGTTCGAATCAGTGGTGTAGTGGTTCAAACAGGTATTTTCGATGGGCTGAACGCCGATGTCTGCCGATGCGGTATAACTGGGCAGCTCTGCCAGAGCCACGGTTGGAATAAAGCACACCCGTTCCTCTAGACCCAGCTCTGCAGCGATGGACCGCAAACTTGCATCGAGTCGTCCTCCGCCGATGAAGATGAAGTATGCGTTCGGTACCTGAGCCGCTACCCGAACAAGGCGCTCGAGCCCGCGTCCTTGCTGCAAGCCTCCTTGATACAGAACGATAGGCCAAGGTTGCTTGAGCTCGAGTTCGCTGCGAATACGATTCGAAGCCTGCACCGCCTGGAAGCGCGGTCGGTTCTGCAGAACAATTGGACGCGCAACACCATAGGCCCTTGCAAAAAACTTGGCTCGAGCGTCAGTAGTGGTGATGGTGCCTTGTGCTCGTGGCATCAAGGCCCGTTCGATGTTCGCTACCAGCGTTCGGAAATTGGCATAGCCTTCTCTCCCGGTGCTAATTTCGTGAGCGTCGTACACAAGCCTCGCGTTGCTCAAACGGGCCGCTAGCCATGCGGTCGGGAGTACATTGACATCATGAGCGTGTACTACATCAGCGCGTCTGCGAGCCATATGCCAACACAACATGCCATGCGTCCATAGCCTTGCCGCTATTCGAGACATTCGCCCAAAAAATCCCATTTGATCGATCGCCACGCCCGAACGCCTTGGAAGTCTATTTGGCCGAGAAAATAGGCTGCGTGGAATACGAACTATCTTGATCTGACTGCTCAAAACTTGAGTGCGAGAAGTCACGCCTTGCGTGTGCAGTGCAAAGACCGTCACCTCATGCCCCATGCTCTGCAGAGTTTCGGCCTCTTTGAGAACTCGAGCATCATTGAGAAAATCGTTCCACACGATCATTGAAACTGTTGCCATTATCCCTCCAAGGAAACCATTCGTTTAAGTGGCATCAAGCTTCAACGAGAAATGTCTCGGCCGCAGACAAGATATTGGGAAGTAATTCGATAGCACTTCTAAACGACTGCCGGCGATAATAGAAATCCAAGGCTGAGATAAGGGAGACCAAGGTTACTTGTGCCTCAGTCAGTGTCTCGAGTTCAGGTCGTCGCTGCTTGGCGAACTGCAGCCATTCGCTTAGAAACCGATAGCTGCTATCTTTGAAGAACCATCCCACGCCAATGGGTTCGATGGACCACGCTCCCCAATGCGAAACAATAACCTGATTTTCGGTGCGTCGCATGGATGCCAAGCTCAACTCGGGATTGAAAATGGAAAGAGGCATGCTCTGCATAAAGTCCAGTATGTCAGGCATCCAGCTAGCACAACGATCCACCATTTCCGACTCGTGTTCGGAATAAGCTGCTAATCTCAAAAGGCTAAAATCAATGTCGGCCGCACGTACAGAAATCGTGGGCTTCGAGCGAGCATGCATATCCACCAATGTATCAGGTGGTGGCCGCGACCAAAGCTCAGCTAATACCTCCAGGCCACAAAGGTTTTGTTCGGCCAATACGATATCCCTTGAAGGATAGGCGGAGAAAACACTTACCTTGAATTCTTCAAATACGGTGCTGCCTAAAAACGAGAATGAAGGGAAATGTTGATCAACAACCGAAAGAAGCGCTTGCTCGTGCATGAGCAAGCCCTCTCGGCTTGGCTCGAACACCTTTGCAACAAATAATTTTGGTTTGCCATCTATCAGGCACTTTGCCTCAAAGCCCAACACGCCAAAGCATCCAACTTCGCGCCATTTAAAATCCACGACACTCGCTTCTCGTCCAGTGACATCCTGCACGACCGACTCAATCATCACGGTGTTCTTTTGCCCCAGCAATTCCCAAAAACCTGGGCGGTCAAAAACAGCATTACGGGCGGAATAAGAGTGCGAGTGGAAGAAGAGCGCGTTGATTTGCTCCCGCTGCGACGACAGCGACATACCGTCCAATACGCCTTGAGAGGCGCGGAAAAACATCTGCCTAACCAGAAGAAGCGCAATGATTGCGACATAACCTGGCACGCCCCCTCCCAACAGGAAGTCTACGACGATAAAGCAGAATCCGGTCATGAACATGAGCGCCGCAGCGGCGTTAAAAATCACCACTCTGCTTCGGTAAACAATCTCTCTTAAGGACTCGGAGTACTGGAGAAAAAGCGCTAATGTCAATGCTATCGTAAGAACAAGCCCAGTGAGAAATAGTGCCAGTGCACCAAAAACAAAAGCCACACAGCAAAATGCGATTAAGCAGAAAATAAATGCAGACAGCATGCCGGTGTAACGATGAAAAAAACTCTTCGCAAGGTCTCGCTGATTGGGAAAGATAATCAGTTTGCGACTGCGAGATAAAAGTGTTGCCGCACCTTTGTCAGAGGAGATATGAATCAGACGCTCACTTGCCCAATATAAGAAATAAAAGACTACAGACAGGGCTACGAGAAATAGAACAACATGATTCTTCTCATAGGCTCGTAATGCGCTTGGAAAGTAACCCGGCATGCCTTCTGAGCCAATTAATATGATGACTTTTAATGGTAATAAAAATGACGCCATCAAAAACAATTGAGACACAATGGAAAGAAATAAAACCAATAACGTGCAGAGTGTTGCCCCGCGCAGAAGTTTATTCAGTAATGATACCGACCACTGAAAGAAGGAGCTCAGCACTGAGGTCAACCACAAACCTTTCATCTTTACTACCCTATAGCCATAATGACGCTGGTGTTTTACCCTGTGCAAAGGCAGGGGCTACTAAAAATAGCCCCTGCGGAAAATACTAAAGCTTGTCTACAAAATCATCGAGACCAATGATGTTGGCGAGCGCCGCGTTCGTTTCAGGCTTTAAGTTCCTACGCAAATGATTGTTATCCCGGTATACGAACTCGCCCGCGAAAATAGTTCCACAGTTAGTAGGGGTGCACATCACCTTACTTGGGAGCAGGACTTTTGCTCCCCAATCCGACGCCAGTTGTGTCAAAACACTATTATAAGGTTCATGCCTAGCAGAAATCTTTCCGTAATTCATGTGGCGGAAATCATAATTACAATGGCGGAATGGAATGCTCAAAGAGGCCGCAGCGCAGGCGTTGTAATTACTATCCAGTCTCGGCACCTCACCAAGGAAAAGCAATTTTCGTCCGTCAAGCTTCAAGTGACCAAGAAGCTCGGTGAAGGCGTCGTACATCAACACAGGGCCGCGCCTGTTATCATCTGCTGAAAGTGATACAAGGCTATCACCATGACCGCTCCAGGCAGCGGCCATTATAATGAAGTCAAGATCCTTGGTTTCATTAATCCATTTAGACATTAACTTCTGCTTCGTCGTGCAGCGCTCGCCAAAAAGTGGGTTGTCTGGTCGATTATAACCAACGTAGCTTGTATTCAGGTAAGGCGGGCAGGAGCGCGGAGCAATGACGATAGAGATATTTTTCTTGCGAGCTACCAGATCCAAAATGGCAGCAAAGTGTTCAGAATGGCTATCACCCCAAACAACTCCCCGCTTCGCAGCGCCGTTCCAGCTAGCCCCAATCACGCAGCTTGGCCCGGCGCCCGGAACAAGTTTTTGTTCCACACAAGGCCAATCCCACATCTTTTTGACATCTGTAAGTTCAACAGTGTTTCTTGCGACTCGGCTTTCAAAGCCGTTCGATAGCAGTACAGACCCTGCCAGAAGAACCAGTGTGCAGGTAGCCAAGGTAGCAGCACTAACAACAAATTGAGGCTTGAAAGAAGTCTTACGAACTTTTTCCTCTACAAACCGCCAAGACAGCCACCCCATGAGTAGACTCAGGCAGAAAATCGCTATCGCTTCTGCGGAGGAAAGTTCCTTTCCAGACCAATAGGTGCGATAGAAAACAATCAGAGGCCAATGCCACAAATAAACAGAGTACGAAATGTTGCCTACAAATTGCATTGGCCAAGCGCCAAGGCAGCGCTCACTTAATGCCACATTACGACCAAAGTGAATCAGCAACGCAGTCCCCAGCACTGGAGCTGCAGCCCAGTAACTTGGATAGGAAAGCCCTTTATCCAACAACAGCATTGCCCCGAGAATCAATGCCAAACCCAACAGTACTAGGCCTTCTCTCACTCGATTCGGGGCGGAGCTGCCAGCTGAAAAAGCAAGAAGGCATCCGACACCCAGTTCCCAAGCCCGCATCGGGAACATGTAGAACCCGAACATCGGATCCTGAACGGCCATGATCAAGCAAACTATAAAAGACGTAATGAAAAGCGATGCGATTCCGATGAAGGCCGCGCGTCGGCTCCGGGAAAGAAGCGCAATAATAATTAGAGGGAAAAATATATAAAACTGCTCTTCCACTCCCAGCGACCACATGTGTAAGAGTGGCGATTCTTCAGAACTTGGGTCAAAGTAACCCGAATTCATGTAGAAATATATGTTCGCAGAAAAAAATGATGCGTACAGGGCGCTGGAGGCCAAGTTTTCAAATGCCGCAGGGGCCAGCAAGAAATAGCCGGCAAACAAACTGGATACCATTACTACCAAAGCGGCAGGAAGTAATCGTTTTACCCGGCGCAAATAGAAGTCAGAGAACGTGAAGCTTTTGGATGCAGCCTCACGCAGTAATATACTGGTAATCAGATAGCCAGAAATTACAAAAAAAACATCAACCCCTGCAAATCCACCGGGAATCCAAGAGAAGCCGAGATGGAATAGCAATACGCCAATAACCGCAACAGCCCTTAGCCCTGCAATGTCGCGTCTGAAAACAAGCGCAGAAGACATCAATTTTACTCACTAAATGTTAAGTATGACATGAGAGGCGTTGTCCGCCCCATTCACCATCCGGCATTCTGTCCGGCTGGCAGTATTGTTATTTTGTCCATCAAAAAGCTGGCTAACGCAGTTGAGAAACTCGCTTCTATCCAGCGGCTCGTTGAGCGCCAAGGTTCCAAATAGTGCCGCCATCTTCGCTCGTGTCACTTGATCATCAGATTTTGTAGACACGTTGGGGATAAGGATTGCCGGAACCTTGTGATAAACGATCTCGCAGACCGAATTATAGCCTGCGGCACACACCACCAGATCGAAGGCCGAGAAATACCAACTCATCGGGTAGACTTCGATATTCTTCACGTTAGGAAGAAATAACTGGTTTAGAGAAATAGGCGAGTGAGCGACACAGACTTCCACATCGCTACGGTCGTTAAAGAATGAAACGACCTGCCCCAATTGGCCGGAAATATCATTGATATTTCCGGCTCCGAGTTGAATAAGTACTCTTTTCTTGCTTGGTAGCAATCCGAGTCGCTCTATCGCAATCTCGGCGGGCAAAACCTCATCAGACCCACACATTACAATGGGTGGTACAAATACCACATTTTCGTTTGGGGCTGACGTTTCATCACCAACTTCGCCGGGGATAATAACGGAAGAAAAGCGCTTTACATGCTTTTTTAGTTTCTCATCAAGGGCCGCGCTCTTGTAAAGCCCTCTTTTTATCCAGACATACTTGATCGCCGGGAATCGTCGCATCGCTCTTAACAGCCCCTCGTAAGGGGCAGTTCCGTCAAATACAACTTTGGACGGGCGATACAGCGAAATCAGGCTTGAGAGCTGGGAAAAGAATAATCCATTCCATTCGCGCGAACCTACATCTCCCGCCAGGGCAAAAGGTGGCACATGAAAACAGGTAAACCCTTGACGAACAACCAAGGGCACACCGATGCTGGTGGTGAGAAATATGATTTTACTATCAGGTCTCTTACGCTTCAGCGCCTTTGCGATACCGAGTGCTCTGGTCAAATGGCCAAGACCAGCGCCATTTATTGCCAAAAAAATGTACACATCGTCGCTGTATGTTCTTTTGCGCAGGCAAAATAAACCAAATGCAAGGTCTAGCGCGTAGTCGCCGACCCTTTTTATCACTCTTATCAGTCTATCTTGCACGGACGGTCTCACAGCAGCACATGCCGGCTAATTTTCGCGGTCCGCCAATCATCCGGCCAAGACTCCAGCGTATCCAAGGTTTCATGGATGTTGGAAATGTCCAGGGCCTTGAGTCTTTCCGGATCAAATTCATGCCAGCGTACTTTGCACAGCCGGTCACGAACGGTCTCATCCTCGAATCGCCATTTCAACGCTTTTGCAGGAACGCCAGCGACAACCGAATAGTCAGCAACGTCTTTCGTCACAATCGAGCCAGCAGCAATAACGGCGCCATTACCGACCGTGACACCAGACAAAATTATTGCACGATCTCCTACCCAAACATCATGCCCTATTTGCACTCTGATTCTTTTTTTGTAATCCGCTAACTTGATACTGGAGCCTGTATTTGGCGGTGGCTGGAAAAATGAACTTGTAGACAAAAAACCCATTTCGTGGTGGCCTGAACCAATTATCACATTGCGACCAATAGAGCAGTAGCGGCCAATAACAACATTTGAGCGGACAAAGCCATCATTGATATAAGTGTGCATGCCTACACTGACACCTGCCTGTATTTCGCAGGTGCCCAGTGTTACTTTCGATTCAAATCGAAATGGCGAGCGGGGTATGTGCTGATCAGCTACAAACAACCCTCTTGCCTTTAATTCCTTGTTGAACGCCATTGCTTTTACCCTTTATCTCAGCGGCTAGCCATCACCATCTGCTGATGAATAGACGCAGAAACGTGATCTATATGAAGGCTTTGTGCCCGCAGGCGTGAACCGGTGCTGTAACTATTCCATATCGCTTCATCGTTGTACAAAGACTTGCAAGCATGGACAAATTCTTCGATGTTATTTACTTCTACTCCTGCAACCGAAAGCGCTTCAGAGTGAGCATGCAACATCGGTCGATAAATCGAAGGAATGCCTAAGCCGGCAGACTCGACAGGTATCATTTCGAACGTGGCGTGAGGCGTTAAGCATGTGACGATGCGACAAGATGAAATGAACTCGTCCCACGCTTGGCCAACGGTGTAAGGTATAACCTCAAGCCCCAAATCTCTGTCAATGTTCCCACCATATTGACGAACGGCATAGAGTGGAACGCCTGGCAGCTCCTTTCGTAGCGCGTCAAGCCAGTCAGCTATATCACCGCCAACCAACTCCCTGTTTAGCAACTTTTGCAGGTCGCCAAAGAATATCCCCTTGGTAGAACCAAATGTCGGCGCGGGGAAGTCTACGTCAAAGTCAATGGTTTTAGGCAGGCAAACCAAATTGCCTTCAAGCTCAGCGAAGGAAGGAAGGCTTTTAAGTGTATTGGTAAACACACAGGCCTTCACGCGATTGCCATAGGCAAGTTTCCAGGCCGAGAGCTTCTCTATAATCCACTCAGTTCGAGCAGGCATCGCATTGAAAGACAGGTTGACAAAAACAGATTTACCGCGTCCTGCGGCATGTTCAATCAGTTGCTCTACAAGGCGAAAATCTGGACGATTTGGATCTCCAGGATAGATCCAGACAATGTCGGCATCTTTGATGCTGGACACCTGACTGCTGTATTCAGTGTCGAGCTCCACGGGAATGACCCTGTGGCCGAATCGACGCAGAGCGCTGATGATCATTTTACCGGACTTGAGGATGCCGCCTTTTTTCCAGCGTTCTGTATCAACACGGCCAACATAAGCCACAGTCTTTGAATCGCGTGGCACAACAAGATCGGCGACGGGCGCGTTCCAGCTTTCATGTTCTGCAACCAGCTTATTTTGCAACGCTTTCGTATCAGCTTTTGAACCAGTCGATGCCATGGATTCCTTATGAATGGCCTTGTCATCTGGAATATCCAAAGGCAGCGCCTCACCGGCGTCGTGCTTCAAGACCACGAAAGGTATATTTTGCTCCTGACCCACCAGGGCAAAATAAATATCCGCCATATTAGATGTTTTAAAATCTTCATATTTTAGCTGGATAGTACTGGTGTGGAAGGCAGTGCATCCAGTACCCAGAACGTGTACTGCAGTGTCCTTGGGGCGTCCCGCTCGGAACGACAAGACACGCCTGGATGTTGGGGTGTAGTAATCTTCAAAGGGCTGCAGAATAAGCGATCCATGCCATCCGACTACAGACTTCCGGCCGTAGCGCTCAATACCATCGATACAGTGCTTGACATAGTACGGAGGATAGGAGATGTCATCATCACAGGTGAAGAAATATCCTTCAAAGTCGATGAGTCCATAGAATTTTCCACGATCGCCAACGTCGCCTTGATCATGAATTACGGTAATCTTTTCCCTTTTCAGGAAGTCCGGCACAAAGGAATAATCATTCAGGTAAATGTACAGTTCATCAACCTGGTCATAAAGGCAGTCTATGACATGACTCAAGGCCGTTCTACGGATTTCGATAGATGCAATACCGACCCGTATTTTATGCGCCGCTGCCGAAGTGGCTTTGTGCGAGCGTTCGTGTGCGAGCACAGGTGAGCGTTGTGGAAGATCTGAAGGCCGTTCTACTGCACAGGTCAGTGCAACACCTTGTCGTTCCTGAGCTGCACGGATTTGTCTATCCAGCTGGCCCGAAAAAACATCCCAGCTTTTTCGGGTAGAGACTAAACCAAATGTTGCCTTGTTGGACAAGGAGAACATATTGGTTTGCAATTTATGTAGCTTGCTATTAAAGCTTCGCTCCAGCGCGGCGTATAATAATTCCGACTTTATTTGCTCAAGTCTCAAGCGAGATGCCAGTTCCTGATTGCTCATCTCTATATGTGATATGGTCTGCTCAAAAGATGCTAATTTTTTTTCGGAAACAACATTGTTTTCTTGGAGGGAGTGTATTTGTCGCTCAAGTTTCGAGTTGTTCATATTTAAGGTGAGAATGGTTTGGTCGGAGTTTGCCAATTTCTGCTCAAAAGAACGACTAAGCTGCTCGTGCGTGAGAGCTTGCTCCTCGAGTTCAGTGTTGTGCTTTTTCAATGTGGCAATAATCTGTTCGCACACCGCTAACTCTTGCTCAGAAGACCGGCTAAGTTGCTCAAGCGTAAGAGCTTTTTCTTCGAGTTCAGTGTTGTGCTTCTTCAGTGTGGATATGGTATCTTCGCAAGCGCCAATTTCTTCCTCAGAAGTACGGCTAAACTCTTCGAGTAGCAGTACTTGACCTTCAAGCTCAGAGTTATTCATCTTCAAAGCTGAAATGGTTCGCTCGCAGGCCGCTAGCTCTTGTTCGGAAGAACGACTGGTCTCTTCAAGCAACAGTACCTGATGTTCAAGTGCTGAGTTGTTTGTCTTCAAAGCAGAAATAGTCTGTTCGCATTCTGCGAGCTCCTGCTTAGCAGAGAGAGCGGACTTTTCTAACAAGTCTACTTGCCCTTTGAGATCAGAATTCTTCACCTCCAAGACAGAAATGGTCCGCTCGCAAGCTTCTACCTTACGGTCCGAGGAATGATTGAGTTCCTTGAGCGCGACCACTTGTTGCTCGAACTCGGATTCAAGCTTATTGTAGCGACTCTCCAGTTCCCGCGAACGCTGTTCGTCCCGCAAGTGTTCATTAAGGTTGGCGACAACGCCCTCTAGCAAATGCTGTACGCCAGCGCTCGCACCTTTTAGTTGCTGAATATCAGCAGCAAGATCAGAACCGTCATGCTCAATTTTTTCAGCAACGGTCTTTATTGAAGAGAGGATTTTAGACTTGACGCCTTCCAGTTGTCCCTGAACTCTGCGGCGAGCCTCGTCTATATCGTTTCGCGAAAGGAATGGAATCATATCCCGATAGAGTGGCATATGATCTTCGTGCACAAAGAAGACAGTCGCAGTGTTCCCTTTTTGCCCAATGGGTGTATATCCATACCCCCGTAAGACTGCACTGAGTTCAATAAAAGATACGATTGACTGTGATTCGATAACTAACACAGGCCTGCAACGCTTTATCGTATTGGCCGCTCCTCGCAGTACGGCGCACTCAAACCCTTCCACATCAATCTTGATGAGCGCAATGCGGGAATCAGTAGGTAGCATGGTATCCAGCTGCGATATTTTGACACCGCCGCCATCTTCTTCCGTCAACCTGGACGCGCCCAGGTTGCTTGCATGAACATGCATGACGCCGCAACCTTCATTGGCGCCCAATGCAACATTAAATGCATGAACCTTGGATGCTACTCCATTGAGCTTTAGATTCTCGGATAGAAGCCCGAAACTTTCCAAGACGGGCTCAAAGGAGTAGACATCTCGACTCAGTATCCGAGAGAAAAATACACTGTGATTACCAATATTGGCACCCACGTCGCAGAAGGCACCTTCAGCGATGGGTAGTCTACTTATTTCGCTCAGCAGGTCTTCTTCATAGAAGTTTGCATTGGAAATAATTTTGTCTTTTATATAATCCGATCGCTCGGGGAATTTAAAAGCTATGGCTGCACCGTGATAATTAAACTCGAATACATTGTCTTTCATATTAAGCGCGCACCACATTGTCTGCAGTGGTTTTAAAGCGCCCGCGACAGTCGATAACGAGCTGAGCGCTAGAGCCTATAAGCTCAAAGTCAAAGCAGTCATGATCCGTAGCAAGAAGAACGCAGTCATACGATGCTATGTTTTTCGCAGACAGGGGCACTGTGCTCAAGTCAAAGCTGTGTTCTTTCGTGTAGGGGAATACCGGAACGTGCGGATCGCTGTAATTTATAATAGCACCAAGCTCACGCAGCTTTTCCATCATGAAAACAGACGGAGATTCGCGCATGTCATCTACGTTTTTCTTGTATGCAATTCCGAGAACCAGGATCTTGCTGCCTTTTACAGACTTCTCTCGATTGTTGAGTGCACCTGTCAACTTGGAGATCACGTAGTCAGGCATTGCTGAGTTAACCTCACCGGCTAGCTCAATGAAACGAGTGTGCAAACCATATTCGCGGGCCTTCCACGTCAGGTAGAAAGGGTCAATAGGAATGCAATGTCCACCCAGGCCAGGCCCAGGATAATAGGGTACGAAACCGAAGGGCTTGGTTGCCGCCGCACGGATGACTTCGTGAATATCGATATCCATCTTGTCAGCTACAATCTTCATTTCGTTAACCAAGCCGATATTCACAGCTCGGTGGATGTTCTCGAGCAGCTTGGTCATTTCAGCAGCACGGGTACTGGAAACAGGTACTACATGATCGATAACCTGTCCGTACAGAGCCATCCCTACCTCTTGGCAGGAAGTGGTATGCCCACCGCACACTTTTGGGATTGTACGCGTGGTGAAATTCGGGTTGCCCGGATCCTCACGCTCTGGCGAGTAAACCAGGAACACATCTTCGCCCACCTTGTAGCCACGCGATTCAATACGCGGTAGCAATTCTTCTTCCGTGGTGCCTGGGTAAGTCGTGCTTTCTAATGAAACCACGTGCCCGACGCGGAGATGGGGGACTAGCGAATCAGTGGTATCCAGTACGTAACTCAGATCTGGCTCACGGTATTTGTTCAGCGGCGTAGGCACACAGAGAATGAGTGCGTCTACTTCACTGGCAAGCGAGAAGTCAGTAGTAGCCTTGAAGCCCTGTTCTACCGCGCGGGCGATAGAGGCTGCCGGAATGTGCTCAATGTAACTGGTGCCACCTTCGATATGATCGATCTTCGATTGATCGATATCGAAACCCACTACCTTGTAGCCAACCTCAGCATATCGTAGCACCAAGGGTAGGCCTACATAGCCAAGCCCGACGATACCGATGACGCCAGTCCTGTCATTAAGTTTTTCCAGAAGCCTCTGCTTCATTATTTACTCCGTGTTAATTGATTCGGGCTCGCGCCCAATAGAAAAGATAATAATTGAAACTGACGTTAGGCGAATACGCCTCGCGTATCCAAAAGCCGCTGCTCCTGCCGCAGGTTGAACAACTGCGGCGAGAAGGTCTTATGGTCGACCAGCAGCAATAGAATATCTGCCTCCATGGCCGCCGTAAGCTCAATCAAAGGAACCTCCGCTTCAAACAAGATATCCGGAGCCAACGCAATATTTGGCTCAACTGCCACTATTCGTCCAGGAAACAACTTGGCAAGCTCGAGCGTAATTGCCAATGCCGGGCTTTCACGTAAATCGTCAATGTCTGCTTTGAAGGCTAGGCCCAGACAAGCTATCTGGATGGATTCTCTTTTTTTTCCAGTAATAGAGCTTACTTCATCGATCAGGCTCTGAGCCTTATTGATTACCCAAGCTGGCTTCCCATCGTTTACTTCGCGCGCCGTACGTATCAGTGGAGACAGTTCGGGAGCCTGATTTACAATAAACCAGGGGTCTACTGCGACACAGTGCCCTCCCACTCCCGGTCCAGGCTTTAATATATCTACCCGCGGATGCCTATTCGCCAGGCGAATTAACTCCCATACATTGACACCTAATCTATCGCAAATAACTGACAGTTCATTGGCGAAAGCAATATTGACGTCGCGAAAGCTGTTCTCAGTCAGCTTGCACATTTCAGCAGTACGAGCGTCGGTAATGACGCACTCAGCTTCAACGAATATATTATATAGGCTGGCAGCTACTTCAGAGCAACGCGCAGTTATGCCACCAATCACTCTATCGTTATGTACTAACTCACGCAGGACACGCCCTGGCAATACACGCTCGGGGCAATGCGCAATACGAATATCCGACGCCTCTCCTGCATCCTGTGGGAACGATAGATCCGGACGAGCATCTGCCAGCCAGGTGGCCATTTGCTCAGTCGCTCCTACTGGCGAGGTGGATTCGAGCACGACCAGATTACCTTTTTTCAACATCGGCGCGATGCTTTTGCTCGCGGCTTTGATAAAAGACAAATCCGGCTCATGTTTTTCATTAAAGGGAGTAGGTACCGCAATTAGAAATGCGTCAGCTGGTTCAGCTACTGATGTGGCACGTAGATAACCCTCTGTCACAGCTGCATGCACGAGCATGTCGAGATCAGGCTCGACGATATGAACTTCGCCGCGATTGATCGCCTCTACTGCCTGAAGGTTGACATCGATACCTACTACTTTTATTTTTCGAGATGCCAATACAGCTGCGGTGGGCAAACCAATGTAGCCCAATCCAATCACGGCGATGGTGCCCAGATTCATTTACTGCCTCTTAACCAATTTGCTTAAGGAGTCGATAATTCGCGAGCATGCTTTTCCATCTCCATATGGATTATAGGTTTGGCTCATGGCTCTATATGTATCGTTATCGGTCAGCAAAGTATTTAATCCATCAACAATTGCGTTTACACTCGTGCCCACCAGTTTTACGGTGCCGGCTGCAACTGCCTCAGGTCGCTCTGTGGTTTCACGCATTACCAGTACAGGCTTACCTAGAGAAGGAGCCTCCTCTTGAATGCCACCCGAATCAGTGAGAATCAGATATGCCTGGTTCATCAGATAGACAAAGGGAAGGTAATCGAGCGGTTCAATCAGGTGCACATTGTCGATAGCGCCTAATAAGCGATTGACTGGCTCTCGTACATTAGGATTCAAATGCACCGGGTAGACGATTTCAGTGTCAGGAAAGCGTTGCGCAGTCTGTACTAAGGCTTGGCAGATACGTTCGAAGCCGTCACCAAAGCTTTCTCGCCGGTGCCCGGTGACCAGAACTAACTTGCGTTCCGGGCGTATAAATTCAAAGCGTGAGGCGAATTGTGCTTTGAGCTCAACATTTGTATCCAGCTTGGCGACTACCTGCAAGAGCGCATCGATCACGGTATTGCCTGTCACGGCAATGCTCTGAGGGTTTACTCCTTCTCTCAACAGGTTATCGCGCGAAGTCTCGGTAGGTGCGAAGTGCAGTGAAGCAAGTGCTCCAGTTAGTTTACGGTTGCCCTCTTCTGGCCAAGGGGAATAAATATTGCCAGTACGCAGGCCAGCCTCGACATGGGCAACCGGAACCTGCTGGTAATAGGCGGCGATGCTGGCTGCAAATGTAGTGGATGTATCGCCGTGCACCAACACCACATCTGGCTTGAACTCGGTCAGGACAGGTTTCAGACCCTGCAGGATGGCAGTGGTCACATCAGTCAGGTCCTGACCGGGCTTCATGATGTTCAAGTCGTAGTCGGGCTTGATCTCGAACAGCCCTAGAACCTGGTCAAGCATCTGGCGGTGCTGCCCCGTTACGCAGACGCGCGACTCGAAACGATCGTCCTGGGCAAGTTTGAGGGCCAGCGGTGCCATTTTGATGGCTTCTGGGCGGGTGCCAAATACGATGAGGGTCTTCAGGGACACGGCGAGGGTCTTCTGTGTGAGTCAAGGCGGCTGAAACGGGTGCTACGGGTGACGATTTCGAGTGTTACTCAGTGCGGCCTAGGGTGGCCTGGCTGGCGTAGCACGTTCGAAAACGGGCTTGGCCAGTGGGAGGAGGTGAAAAAAAATTCATTCGGCTCGGATCCTTCAAGCGAAGCGGTTGTCCTAAGGCCGCAAATTTATCATTTCGTCATCATTATGACATCCCATTATGGCACGATTTTTTTCCCCCTGATCCAGCGAATTGGTGATAATAATCGAGCTATTGGATCATAAATCGCATTTATTTATCTGATAAAACGATTGTTTGATGTCATACAGGCATCGTGCCAACGATATCAATATGACCATCGTATGCGACGAACGGGTGGGGGCCTTGCGCTGCAAGGCCTTTAGGAAAAGCAACAGCTTTTGGTCTGAATGAAACCCAGGTTAAACGGGAATTTACCTGGCGGCGATTTGCTATCGCTTTTTTTTCATGAAGTTAACTCGAAATATGGCTGAACGCCATCATTTTTGGGTGGTCGAAGCTGGTTTTCTTAATGTTTGATCTGGTTACGTTTAAACAGGCCAAGTGGCTGTTTGGATAACCTCAGAACCGCTAGGGTTGATTGCGCAGCCGAGGGAAAACGGCTGCTGAAAAATGACCAACCCAAGGAGTGTTCACCATGCGTAATAAACTTCTGTCGTCCCTGCTGCTTCCGCTGTTCGCCAGCCTGTCGTTCTCCATTAGCGCCGCCCCGGCCAGCGTCACGGCGGCGGCCGAGCCGGTGCCGGTGGTGGCCCAGGAGCACGCGCAGCAGGCGCCGCGGCTGGACCTGAACAAGGCCGATGCACTGACCTTGCAGAAGGAATTGAATGGCATAGGCAAGGCCAAAGCCGAGGCGATAGTGGCCTACCGTGAGGCCAATGGGCCGTTTGCTTCGGTGGATGAGCTGCTGGAGATAAAGGGGATTGGTAACGCACTGTTGGAGCGTAACCGGGACAAGGTGATGGTGGAGTAAGCGGGGAGGGGCTGGGGCTTTTTGCCCTGGCCCTTTTTGTTGAAAGTTTGACGTTATAAAGGTTTGACTCTTTAACCTGTTGAAAATGAAAGGGTCGTATTTTTTATTAGCTTGCTATGTTTCAGCAGGCTATCTAGTTGATAACTTTTGATGCGGTCGTTGTAGCAGCGGTCTTGTGCCGCGAGCGGGGTGCGCAGCGCACCCGGGATTCAGCTTCGCCGCGTATATTGCCGGGGCTGCTTTGCAGCCCTTTCGCGACGCAAGGCCGCTCCCACAGGTACGGTGCAGGCCTGGGGGGTTATGGTGTTCCTGTGGGAGATCGTCGAGCTTTTGGGCTGCGCTGTCGCGCGGAGAACTGATGCTGGCAGGCGCTCAGCGTACCTTGTGGGAGCGGGCGTGCCCGCGAAGAATCCTGCGCGGTGCATGGCACCGGCTGCGCCGGTGTTCGCGGGCACGCCCGCTCCCACAGGGGGCCCTGCTAAATCAGTCAGTTATGTGAAGTTCTGTGGGCGCAGCTGGCCAGCCAGCGTGCTTGATCGCAGGGCGTGTCAGCGGTCTTGTGCATCCTTGGCATCCGCTTCGGCATTGCGCTCATGCACTTTGCGCAGCTGTTCTTCGGTCAGTGGCAGTTTCTTTGCCGTATCGCGCAGCAGCATCAGCCCGCCGACGATCGAGCCGAGGGCTATGATGAGTATCAGCCAGGCATACCAGGGCATTGTCGTTCTCCTTTGCTGGTGATGGGCAGCGCTTGTACAAATGTTGAGCAATTGCCCGTTCCGTTGGTTCAATTATAGGAGCCAGCCACTGTCGGGCCAATTCCGTGACCCGCGGCCCCCAAAGCTTGTGCCACTTCGTTTACAATGCGCGCCGTTTTCGACTTGCCAAGAGACCCTGCCCATGTCCGCCTGCCAGACGCCCCTGATCGTCGCCCTGGATTTCCCTACCCGTGAGGCCGCCCTGAAGCTGGCTGACCAGCTTGACCCTGCGCTGTGCCGGGTGAAGGTTGGCAAGGAGCTGTTCACCAGCAGCGCTTCGGGCATTGTCGAAACCCTGTGCGACAAGGGCTTCGAAGTGTTCCTGGACCTCAAGTTCCACGACATCCCCAACACCACCGCCATGGCGGTGAAGGCCGCGGCCGAGATGGGTGTATGGATGGTGAACGTGCATTGCTCCGGTGGCCTGCGCATGATGGCGGCCTGCCGTGAAGAGCTGGCCAAGCGCAGCGGCCCGCAGCCGTTGCTGATTGGTGTGACCGTGCTGACCAGCATGGAGCGTGAAGACCTGGCCGGCATCGGCCTGGATGTCGACCCGCAAGAGCAGGTGCTGCGCCTGGCGGCGCTGGCCGAGAAGGCTGGCATGGACGGTTTGGTGTGCTCGGCGCTTGAGGCCCCGGCACTGAAGGCGGCGCACCCGTCGCTGCAGCTGGTGACCCCGGGCATTCGCCCGGCAGGCAGTGCGCAGGATGACCAGCGCCGTATCCTCACCCCGCGCCAGGCACTGGATGCAGGTTCGGACTACCTGGTGATCGGCCGCCCGATCAGCCAGGCCGCCGACCCGGCTCAAGCGCTGGCAGCGGTAGTCGCTGAAATACGCGGCTGAACCTGACCAATGAAAAAGGGCTGCGGATGCAGCCCTTTTTCATTTTTGTGTCGTGCTATCAGCCCTGAGCTGTCGACCAGTCGATCCAGCCGAACTGCCAGGTAGCCAGGATCAATAAACCGAAGGCGATGCGATACCAGGCAAACGTCGCGTAGCTGTGGTTGGCGATGAACTTGAGCAGCGCACGCACGGCGATCATGGCGAAGATGAACGAGGTCACGAAGCCGATGGCGAACACCGGCAGGTCGCCGGGCTGGAACAGCTCACGGTACTTGTAACCCGAATACACCGCTGCGCCGACCATGGTCGGCATCGCCAGAAAGAACGAGAACTCGGTGGCCGCCTTGCGCGACAGGCCGAACAGCAGGCCGCCGATGATGGTGGACCCGGAACGCGACGTGCCCGGGATCATTGCCAGGCACTGGACGAAGCCGATCTTCAGGGCATGGCTCCAGCGCATGTCATCGACGTGGTCGACCGCCACGCGGTGGGTACGGCGTTCGGCCCAGAGCATGATTACCCCGCCAACCACCAAGGCCGTTGCCACGGTGATCGGGTTGAACAGGTAGTGGTGAATCAGGTCGGCGAACAGCACGCCCAGCACCACCGCTGGCAGGAACGCCAACAGCAGGTTGCCGGTGAAGCGCCGCGCCGCGGGCTGACTGGTCAGGCCGAACACCACTTCCAGGATCTTGCCGCGAAACTCCCACACTACCGCCAGGATCGCCGCCAGCTGGATGATGATGTTGAACGCTATCGCGCGTTCACCGCCGAAATCTATCAAATCGGCAACGATGATCTGGTGCCCGGTACTGGAGATCGGTAGAAACTCCGTGAGCCCTTCAACCACTCCCAGGATGATTGCCTGGAAGGCAGTCCATAAATCCATTGATCCCCCCGTTGGAGCCGTGCTGCTTGCACGGCCCATGCTCTTGATTTACCTATGATTGCCGGTTGAGGCGGCGAAGATGTTGGTGCGCGCCGGATGCTACCAGAGCGACGGTGCGAAGACTTGTGTGGGGTTGTAACGGTGTGGAAGCGGCCTTGCACAAATTTTTGGCTTTGCGCAAGGCAGGCTCACATAGCAGAGCCAAGCTTCAGGGGCCTGCTCAGGACCTGTGGGAGCGTGTTCACCCGCGAAGCATGCGACGCGATGGATGGCACCGGCTTCGCCGATTAACCCGCTCCCACAAGGGAGGGCAAGCTTTGGACATTGAGCAAGCCAATAATCCCAATGGCGCAGCTGTTGGAAGTTTGTGCTAGCGGTTTCGTCCTCGAACTAAAGTACCCCTTGTAGCTTGAAATCAATAGTCGAAATCGTTCATGAATTTTTGGACATCGCTTTCCACATCGTTAGCGTTGGCGATGACCTCCTCAAAAAGTACTTTCATGTCTTTATAGTCTTGCTCTCTATCAGAAACGGAAAATGGCGTTGAGCCTGAAGCACCATTCAATCGAAACCAAAAGGTGGCGAGTTCTCTGTCTGGGTCGTAGTCAGATGAGATGAATAAGCTCATGTCCTTGTGGCTGGCTATATAGGAGCCGCCTTCCCCTTCGCGCCATTTCAACTTTCCGTTCCTGGTTTGAGTTAGAACGAAGTCCATAAATTTTGCAAACTGAACAGGAATCATACTGGCTCACCTACGTAATCATGTTTTGCGACTGAATGCGCCAAAAGATCATTTTGCATTCTTTTCAGGGCGTCGATCGTAAATTTGTGTGGGTGCTCACTGGCAGCCACATTGGCTTTCGGGTACTGGCTGGTATCGTACATTGGGTTGGGGCCAGTCTTTTTCCCCCTTGACTGGGCCACGTGTTCGTAGCTATCCAAAATCTCGAGATTGTCATGATATCGCTCGGGCGCATTACCTTTCGAGAATCGTGAAATATAGACTTGCTTAATTCTGGTAATGATGATGGTCGAAACCGCTTTCTTTTTTATAAGGTCCTCAAGCACAAGATTGATCAGCTCTTGGCAGGCTTCGGTTTCGCCATGTTCAATTTGTTGTTTAAGTTTGTTGTGTGAGGCCTCGGCGGCGCGAGCAACTTGGCTGGTCACTGAGCCAGTGCGAGCGATCTCAAGGATGGCCACAATTAAACCATAAAGAGTAATCCAAAAGCCTAAAAAGCCAAGAGTATTCACCGCGTTTTCAGTCAGTGTTGGGTAATTGATTTTTACGATGATTGAGATAATCGAAGGCTAAGAGTACTAAGGCGTATATCCATCGATTTAGAGGCTTTCCTTTCATTACTTGCATTCCAGTAGTTGAAGTGCGCCTAGCCAAGCAAGCGGTAAGTATAGACCTGTCAAGGCACAGACTCCATATGCAAAGGGGGGCCACCGATGTCAGGAGTTTCCGAGTTTATGATTGGCTATGAAAAAACCATGCCTTCCTCAGAGTCATAGGTTTCTAAGCAGGCCCAGCTCCTGTGCGGCCTCTGCTGCCAAGGTTTTGCAGGTCAGTGCAGCTTGTTCTTGGCCAGTTCGATGTCGTTCATCAGGGCCTTGGCGATGGCCAGCAGGTAATCGGCGGAGCCCAGCAGCTTGTGGTCATCCTCCATGTCGCCTTCGCGCACAAGGTGCTTGATGTAGCCCAGCAGGACTGACACATGCTCGTAGGCATCATCGATCGGTATGCCGGGTTGTACGCGGAGCAGGTCCAGGGTGGGGTTGCCGGCTTCGAGGAAGGTTTCCAGGCCTGCGGTTAGGATGGGGGAGGGGGTGTACTTTTTCATGGTTAAAATCCAGTGCGTGACGAGGAGCAACCACCCGGATCTTTCTCACGGACAAAGGTGGCAGCCATTGCGCAGGGTGAGAAACCGGTGCACTGACGCCGGCCAAGCCGAAGCCTGCCCGCGAATGGCTGCCATTGAACAGTGGAGCAGCAGTGCATAACAGGTTCTCACACCCGGTCACCAACATGGCGACCCGGTGAAGTTATCCCTGAGGGATTTCCCCGACAATTCAGCTGCTTCCGATCGCTGCGTAGGATAGTTCGCTTGCTGCTTCAAGCTGAAGCGGTGAGGGCAAGGTTCAGGAAAGTCTGACGATTCTGGAGGGGCTGACAGGTGTACGCCTCAAGTGCCTTAGCGCCTGTCAGATCGAGCGCCGCCCGCGCGGCGCTTCGCGGGGCAAGCCCGCTCCCACATTTGTTGCAACGTGGCCATGCCTGTGAGGCCATGGTTGTCAGCCTTGTTGGCATGACTGGACTTCGATTTGGGCATTGATGCCGCCCCACCTGTCTCAAGACCTGCACCAAGGCAGGCAACCATGGCCTGGCAGGTTCGGCACGTTGCAACAAATGTGGGAGCGGGCTTGCCCCGCGAAGCGCCGCGCGGGCGGCGCTCGATCTCACAGGCGCTGCAAAACCCAAGGCATACACCTGGACGCCCAATCGCAATCCCCAATCAAACCTTCAACACCAACTTGCCAAAGTTCTCCCCACTGAACAGCTTCAGCAAGGTCTCGGGGAAGGTCTCCAGCCCTTCCACCACATCCTCCTTGCTCTTCACCTGCCCGCTGGCCAGCCACCCGGCAATCTCCAGCGCGGCCTTGCCGTAATCCTTGGCGTAATCCATCACCACGAAGCCTTCCATGCGCGCGCGGTTCACCAGCAGCGACAGGTAGTTGGCCGGGCCTTTCACCGCTTCCTTGTTGTTGTACTGGCTGATCGCGCCGCAAATCACGATGCGTGCCTTGAAGTTGATGCGGGTCAGCACGGCGTCGAGGATGTCGCCGCCGACGTTGTCGAAGTACACGTCCACGCCTTTGGGGCATTCGCGCTTCAGGCCGGCCAGCACATCTTCGGCCTTGTAGTCGATCACCCCGTCAAAGCCCAGTTCGTCCTTCAGGTACTGGCACTTCTCGGCGCCGCCGGCAATGCCGACCACGCGGCAGCCTTTGATCTTGGCAATTTGCCCGACAATGCTGCCCACTGCGCCGGCCGCGCCGGAAATGACCACAGTGTCACCGGCCTTGGGCTGGCCGACGTCCAGCAGGGCGAAGTAGGCGGTCATGCCGGTCATGCCCAGCGCCGACAGATAGCGCGGCAGGGGCGCCAGGCTGGGGTCGATCTTGTGCAGGCCCTGGGGTTCGCCAGTGAAGTAGTCCTGCACGCCAAGGGCGCCGCTTACATGGTCACCCGGCTTGTAGGCGGGGTGGTTGGAGGCAACAACCTCGCCAACACCCAGCGCGCGCATCACCTGGCCCAGGGCCACGGGCGGGATGTAGGACTTGCCTTCGTTCATCCAGCCGCGCATGGCCGGGTCCAGCGACAGGTACAGGTTGCGCACCAGCACCTGGCCTTCGCCGGGTTGTTCGGCGGGCACGGTCTCGAAGCTGAAGTCGTCACGGCGCACGGTGCCGACCGGGCGTTTGGCGAGCAGGAAGCGGCGGTTGGTGTTGGTCATGGCGGGTCCTTGTGGGCAATGGAAGGGGGAGGCGTCAAATCTACCCTGTTGATGTAGGCAGGTCCTTAACATCACTGACAAGCATGGTAGCCCAACCGGTGGGGTGATGATGCTGCCCGGGCGGGTGGTGGCTGACTATGCTCTGAACCCCACCAAGCACGCTTTGGAGCACGCGATGAGCATGACCTTTTCCGGCCAGGTAGCCCTGGTCACCGGCGGCGCCGCCGGCATCGGCCGGGCAACCGCCCTGGCTTTCGCCCGGGAGGGCCTGAAGGTGGTGGTGGCCGACCTCGACCCGGCCGGTGGCGAGGCAACTGTGGCCCTGATCCACGCTGCGGGCGGGGAGGCGCTGTTCATTGCCTGCGACGTTACCCGTGACGCCGAGGTGCGCCAACTGCACGAGCGCCTGATCGCCGCCTATGGCCGGCTGGACTATGCCTACAACAACGCAGGTATCGAGATAGAGCAGGGCCGCCTGGCCGAGGGCAGCGAGGCGGAGTTCGATGCCATCATGGGCGTCAACGTGAAGGGTGTGTGGCTGTGCATGAAGTACCAGCTGCCGTTGCTGTTGGCCCAGGGCGGTGGGGCCATCGTCAATACCGCTTCGGTGGCGGGCTTGGGCGCGGCGCCGAAGATGAGCATCTACAGCGCCTCCAAGCACGCGGTGATCGGCCTGACCAAGTCGGCGGCCATCGAGTACGCCAAGAAGGGCATCCGGGTGAATGCGGTGTGCCCGGCGGTGATCGACACCGACATGTTCCGCCGCGCCTATGAGGCCGACCCACGCAAGGCCGAGTTTGCCGCTGCCATGCATCCGGTGGGGCGCATTGGCAAGGTCGAGGAAATTGCCAGTGCCGTGCTGTACCTGTGCAGTGATGGCGCGGCGTTTACTACTGGGCATTGCCTGGCGGTGGATGGTGGGGCTACGGCGATCTGAGCCGAAACCGCGTGGCCTTCTTCGCGGGTATATCACTGGCCCTGAGGGCCGTGTAGGAGCGGCCTTGTGTCGCGAGCGGGGTGCGAAGCGCCCCCAAAATCTCAGCTTCGCCGCATGATTTGCCGGGGCTGCTGCGCAGCCCATCGCGACACAAGGCCGCTCCTACACTGACCGCGCTGCCTGTGCGGTTTTCACCGAGCTGGATAGCAATGCCAGCCCTACAACCACACACCCAACCACCAACACCCCACCAAACACCAGCAACGCCAATCGTGACCCCAACCGGTCGCTCAGCAGCCCGGTAAAGATCACCGGCAGGCTGAACCCCAGGTACGCCAGCATGAAGAACCCGGCGCTGGCCCGTGTCTTCTCGCTGCCGGCCAGCTCGTTCACCGCCGCCAGCCCGCCCAGGTAGATAAACCCGTAGCACGCACTACTGGCCGCCACCGCACCCAGCAAGACCGCGTCCAGCTGGCCGCTGTCCGCACCCCAGGCCAGCACGGCATAGCTGCACGGCAATATCACCAGCCCCAGCAGCGTGGCCGTACGGCTGCTGAGGCGCCGGGCCATGGGCTGGAACAACAACCCGCAGCTGATCACGCAAAAGGTCGAGAACCCCGACCAGGCGCTAAGCCCGTGCTGGCGCAGGATACCTGGCAGCAGGGCGATCACCAGCCCCACGCAGGCCCATGCCAGCAAAATGGCCAGGCCATAGGCCACGCTGCCACGGGGGTAGCAGGGCAGGCGCAGCATGGGGTTGCGTGCTGCCGGGCGTGGGTCCGGCAGGCGCCACACCAGCAGCATGGCCAGCGCCGCCAGCAGCAGTTGCAGGTGGAAGCTGCCTGGGGTCAGGCTGGGGCCGCGCAGCAGGAACAGGCTGGTCAGTGCTGCACCCAGGCCAAAGCCCAGCGAGGTGCTGGCGGTAACCCAATTGGCGGCGCGGGCGTTGTCCGCGCCGCCCATCAGTTCACCCATGTAGGCGGTGGCCGTGGCCGAGGCCAGGCCGGTACCCAGGCCGAGGAACAGCCGCGCCAGGCCCAGGGTTTGCAGGCTGGGGGCCAGCAGCATCAGCACGGTGGCGACCATCGACAGGGCCAGTGCGGCGAGCACCAATGGCCGGCGCCCAACCCGGTCGGCCAGCCCGCCCAGGGCCAGTAGCACGGGTAGTACGCCGAGCACATAGCCGGAGAAGGCCACCGCGGTGGCGGCGGCGCCTTGGCCGGAGAGGTCGGCGTAGGTGATGTACAGCGGGGCCTGCAGGTTGACGGCCAGGGTGATCAGGCAGAGGGCGAAGGCCAGGCGGGCCGGGGCGGAGGGCATGGGTAGGGTCCTTGTCTGCAGGTGTAGGAAATCCAGGCATCATGCGGTTCTTGTAGGAGCGGCCTTGTGTCGCGATGGGCTGCGCAGCAGCCCCGAGATCTCCGCTCAAGCACAAATTGCCGGGGCTGCTACGCAGCCCATCGCGACACAAGGCCGCTCCTACAAGAACCGCGTCAGCCGGTTGAATGGTGATAACTCTGATTACCGCCCACCAGACACACCCTTACAGCATTTATGCTTAACTGTTCGCTCAAAACCAGCGAACACTTGCCCCATGCACTTGCCCCTCGACCGCACCAGCACCACCCCGCTGGTACAGCAACTCACCGACCACCTGCAAACCTGGATCGACCAGCAACGCCTGCGCCCCGGCGCGCGCCTGCCGTCTATCCGGGCCTTGGCCCGCAGCCAGGCGGTCAGTGCGTCGTGTGTGATCGAAGCCTACGATCGCCTGGTCGCCAGCGGCTGGCTGGAGGCCCGCCACGGCACTGGCTTTTTCGTCGCCGAGCGCAAACCCGGCCTGGCCGTGGAAGACGCCCAACCCTGGGGCGAGGCCGGCGACGGCAGCTGGCGGCAGTTTCGCGAGGGCCATGACGAGTTGCTCAAGCTGGGCTGTGGCTGGTTGCCCAGCAGTTGGCGCGCCGCCACCGAACTGGCCCAGGCAGTGCGCCAGGTCAGCCGCGGCAACCCACAGGACCTGTTCGACTATTGCCCACCTTTGGGCCTGGCCAGCCTTCGCCAGCAGTTGCACAAGCGCCTGGCGCAGCTGGGCATCGCCGCAGGGCCCGAACGTATCCTCACAACCCACGGCGCCAGCCACGGCCTCGACCTGCTGGTGCGCACCCTGCTGTACCCGGGCGACACGGTGCTGGTGGAAAACCCCGGCTACTACAACCTGTACAACCTGCTGCGCCAGCACCAGGTGCACATGCTGCCGGTGCTGCGCACTGCCGAAGGCCCGGACCTGGCCACCCTCGAAGCCCTGCTGGCGGCGCACAAGCCGCGCTGCCTGTTCATCAACAGCCTGTACCAGAACCCCACCGGCACCAGCCTGACGCCCAAGGTGGCGTATCGCCTGCTGGAGCTGGCCCGCGAGCACGACTTGCGCATCATCGAGGACGATATCTACGCCGACTTCCAGGAAGGCCCGGCCACCCGCCTGGCCACCCTCGACAGCGAACAGCGGGTAATCTACATGGCCAGCTTCTCGAAAACCCTCAGCAGCTCGCTGCGGGTCGGCTACCTGGTCGCCGACCCCGCGTTGCTGGCGCGCCTGGCCGAGTTGAAGATGGTCAGCGGCATCGGCACCTCGCGCTTTGCCGAGCAGGTGGTGGGGCAGATGCTGGCCAACGGCAGCTACCGCAAGAGCGTGCAGCGGTTGCGTGTGCGCCTGGGGCAGCACATGGCCAGGCTGCTCGGCCAGCTGGAACAGGCGGGCTGGCAGGTGTTCTGCGAGCCCTACGGCGGCATGTTCGTCTGGGCCTGCGTGCCGGGCCGGGATTTCGCCAGCCTGGAGCGCCTGGCGCTGGAACACGATGTGCTGCTCACCCCCGGCAGCGCCTTCGATTACCAGGGCGCGGCCAGCGCCTGGCTGCGCATCAATGTCGCCTACGGGCAGGACTCCCGCGCCCAGGCCTTCCTTCAGCACGCAGGGCGACCTCTGGCAAGCTGATAGCGACATGCTCATAGCTATTTGACACTATTCTGACGCCAGGCCCTTGTTCATCGGCTGGCAACGTTGCCACCCTTGGCCTTCGGGATAACCTCGCACGCAGAAGGGGAATCGGCATGGGCGCGAGCAAGCACGGTGTGCTGGCCAACCTGGGCATGGCCCGCAAACTCGGCCTGGGCTTTGCCCTGGTGCTGGTGCTGACCCTGGCGGTGGCGGCCATTGGCATTGCCGCGCTGCACAGCGTTGGCCAGCGCTTCGACAGCTTGCGCCAACTGGCTCAGTTCAATACCGACCTGCTGCGCTTGCGCCAGCACGAGCAGGCCTTTGCCCTGCGCTCCGACCTGCAGCAGGCCGAGGCCTTGCGCAGTGGCCTGCAGGGCCTGGCCGAACGCGCCCGTGGCCTGCCGGCGCTGGCGGCGGCGGAAACCGACCTGGCCGCCTATGGCCAGGCATTCGAGGCCTTTGTCGAAGCGGTGCAGGCCAAGGAGCTGGCGCTGGACATGGCCAGCTGGTCGGTGTCCAGCGTGGCCAACAACCTCGATGTGCTGCAGGCCGGCCTGGCTGATGACGGCGTGTATACCCTCAAGCAGTCCCAGGGCCAGCAGGGCGGCGCGTTCCTCGAGCAGGCCGGGCAGGTGGCGCAGGTGTCGCGGCTGATGCTGCAGGCCATGGACGAAGCGCGGGTACGCCTGGAAAAAAGCCGCAAGGGCGAAGAGGGCGTCAGCCAGGAACGCATCGCCCAGACCGTCGAGGCCGCCAGCCTGGTCAGCCAGTTGCAGGGCGCCGTCAGCGATGCCGGCTACCAGAGTGTGCTGGGCGAAGTGGCGGGGCACATCGGCAGCTTCTCGGAAAAGCTCAACGAATACACTGACCAGCTGGCCCGCGAGCAGGGCTTGAAGGCGCAGTTGCAGGCCAGTGCCGAACAAGTCACCAGCCGGGTCGACCAGGCTTACCTGGGGCAGGAGCAGGCCCTGCAGGGCGAACTGCAACGCAATGCTGTGGCCATCGGCTTGGCTACGGCATTGGCGCTGCTGGTAGGGGTGCTGGCCGCCTGGCTGATCACCCGCGCCGTGGTCGGCCCGCTCAAGCATGTGATTGCCCGCGCCCAGCGCATCGCTGCCGGGGAGTTGAGCTTTGACGCCCAGGCACCACGGCGTGACGAAGTAGGGCAGCTGATGCAGGCCATGCAGCAGATGGCGGCGGGCCTGTCGGGCATTGTCAGCGGTTTGCAGCAGGGCATCGAGCAACTGGCCGGCAATGCGCAGGCGCTGTCGGCGGTGACCGAGCAGACCAACCGCGAGGTGGGCAGCCAGAAGGAAGAGACCGAGCAGGTGGCCACCGCCATGCAACAGATGACCGCCACGGTGCACGATGTGGCGCGTAATGCCGAAGAGGCGGCGCAGGCGGCCCAGGCTGCGGACGAGAAGGTTGATTCCGGGCAGCAGGTGGTGCGCCAGAGCATGCAGCGCATCGAGCAACTGGCGGCGGCGGCGGAGACGGCCAGCGCCGGTATCGACAGCCTCAGTGCCGAGATCCACACCATTGGCGACGTGCTGGAGGTGATCAAGAGCGTGGCCGAGCAGACCAACCTGCTGGCGCTGAATGCTGCTATCGAAGCCGCCCGGGCTGGTGAGCAGGGGCGTGGTTTTGCCGTGGTCGCTGATGAGGTGCGTGCGCTGGCGCGGCGTACCCGGCAGTCTACCGAGCAGATCGAGACCCTGGTCGCCAGCCTGCGTGGCAATGCCCAGCAGTCGGTGGCGCAGATTCGCGGCAGTACCGAGCTGGTGCGTTTGGCGGTGGCCGATGCGCTGCAGACCGAAAGCGCGCTGGGCAGCATCGCGGCGGCGGTGTCGTTGATCCAGCAGATGAACCAGCAGATTGCCGCGGCGGCCGAGCAGCAGAGTTCGGTGGCGGAAGAGATCAGCCGCAGCGTCACGCAGATCCGTGGTAGTGCCGATCAGGCGGCGTTGGCGATGCAGGACAATGCCCGGTCGAGTATCGAGCTGGCACAGTTGGGGACCGATCTGAAGGGAATGGTGGGGCATTTCAGGCTTTAGGTGCCTGGCGTGGGATTTTCGTTGGTGTTGAGATCGAGCGCCGCCCGCGCGGCGCTTCGCGGGGCAAGCCCGCTCCCACATTTGTTGCAACGTGCCGAACCTGACAAGCCATGGTTGCCAGCCTTGGTGGGCTGGCTGGATTTCTGAGTTGGCACTGTTGCCGCCTTTTCTGTCTCAAGCCATGCACCAGGGCTGACAACGCTTCTCCCACAGGCATGGTCACGTTGCAACAAATGTGGGAGCGGGCTTGCCCCGCGAAGCGCCGCGCGGGCGGCGCTCGATCTCAACCCCACCCCAATCTACCGTCATACCCTACGTGGGTTCAAAATCACCAAGGCCAGTACCCCCGCCACAATCCCCCAGAACGCCGAACCAATCGAGAACAAGGTCAGCCCCGAAGCGGTCACCATGAAGGTAATCACCGCCGCCTCCCGCTCACGCGCTTCGCTCATGGCCACGGTCAGCCCGTTCATGATCGAGCCGAACAGCGCCAGCGCCGCAATCGACAGCACCAGCTCCTTCGGCAGCGCCGCAAACAACGCCGCCAAGGTCGCGCCGAACACCCCGGCAATGCCATAGAAAATCCCGCACCAGACCGCCGCGGTATAGCGCTTGGCCGGGTCTTCATGGGCATGCGGCCCGGTGCAGATCGCCGCGCTGATCGCCGCCAGGTTGACCCCGTGCGAGCCGAACGGTGCCAGCAGCAGCGAGGCAAAGCCGGTGGCCGAGATCAGCGGCGAGGCTGGCACCTGGTAGCCGTCCGCGCGCAGCACGGCCACACCCGGCATGTTCTGCGAGGTCATCGCCACCACGAACAGCGGAATGCCAATGCTGATGGTCGCCGCCAGCGAGAAGCTTGGCGTGGTCCACACCGGCGTGGCCGCTTCCAGGCGGAAGCCGCTGAAGTCCAGCAGGCCCAGGGCGCCGGACAGCACCGTGCCCACCAGCAACGCGGCCAGTACGCAGTAACGCGGCGACAGGCGCTTGACCAGCAGGTAGCTGAAGAACATGCCCAGTACCAGCAAGGTGCGGTGCTGGGCGGCAACGAAGATTTCGCTGCCGATCTTGAACAGGATGCCCGCCAGCAGCGCCGAGGCCAGCGAGGCCGGGATGCGCTTGACCAGGCGCTCGAAGCTGCCGGTCAGGCCACAGATCAGCACCAGCACGGCACAGGTGATGTAGGCGCCGATCGCCTCGCCATAGCTGACTCCGCCCAGGCTAGTGATCAGCAGGGCGGCGCCGGGGGTGGACCAGGCCACTGTGATCGGCGTGCGATAACGCAGCGACAGGCCGATGCTGCACACCGCCATGCCGATCGACAACGCCCAGATCCATGACGAAATCTGCGCGCTGGTCAGCCCGGCAGCCTGGCCGGCCTGGAACATCAGCACCAGCGAGCTGGTATAGCCGGTGAGCATGGCGATGAAGCCGGCGACCACCGCCGACGGGGAGCTGTCTGCCAGGGGCCGCAGGCGTGCGGAAGTGGCATCGGTCATGAACAAAATCCTTGTAAAGGTGTAAGCAGTTTTTTCAGACTACAGCGAGCAAGGTTGATCCTTGCCATACAGCGGCCATTGCTTTTAGCCGTACAGTCGCCAACTATTGGGCGCAAATGCAGAACTGCTTGGGGAGTGGAGGGGCGATGTACAAGGTCTATGGCGACTACCAGTCGGGCAACTGTTACAAGGTCAAGCTGATGTTGAGCCTGCTGGGCCGGCCATATGAATGGCACCCGGTGGACATCCTCAAGGGCGAGACCGAAACGCCCGAGTTCCTGGCGATGAACCCCAACGGCAAGGTGCCGGTGCTGGAGTTGGAAGACGGCAGCTACCTGTGGGAGTCCAATGCCATTCTCAACTTCCTGGCCGATGGCAGCGAGTTTCTGCCCACCGAGCCACGCCTGCGCACCCAGGTGTTGCAGTGGCAGTTCTTCGAGCAGTACAGCCATGAGCCGTACATTGCCGTGGCGCGTTTCATCCAGTTCTACCTGGGGTTGCCGGACGAGCGCCTGGAGGAGTACCGCAAGCTGCACAAGGGCGGTTACAAGGCCCTGAGGGTGATGGAGCGGCAGCTGCAGATGACGCCATACCTGGTCGGCGAACAGTATTCGATTGCCGATGTGGCGTTGTATGCCTACACCCATGTGGCGCAGCAGGGCGGGTTCGACCTGGCCGACTACCCGGCAGTGAGGGCCTGGCTGGAGCGGGTCAGCAGCCATCCACGGCATGTGCCGATGGTGGGCTAGTTTCTAGCCTGTGCCGGCCTCTTCGCGGGCATGCCCGCTCCCACAGGTATTCCACAATATTCAGCCCTGTGGTGAACCTGTGGGAGCGGGCGTGCCCGCGAAAGGGCCAGTACAGGCCGCCTGCAAACGGTCAGGCCGAAGCGAACCGCTCATCCAGGTAGGCAATGATCGCCTTGGACTCATACATCCAGGTCACCTTGCCCGCGTCTTCAATGCGCAGGCACGGCACTTTCACCCGGCCGCCACCTTCCTGCAGGGCCTGGCGGTGCACCGGGTCGTTCTTGGCATCGCGCAGCGCCACCGGCACGTTCAAACGGTGCAGGGTACGGCGGGTCTTGACGCAGAACGGGCAGGCGTGGAACTGGTACAGCGCCAGGCCCTGGGCCGCTTGCTCGACGCGGGCCTGGGCGGCGGCGTCGCGCTTGCGCTTGGCCGGGCGGCTGATCCAGTCGCCGAACACGATGAGCTGGCCGAGGCCAACCCGCAGGGCTTTGACGATCATGGGCAACTCCTGAAATGAAAAAGCCGACCCGGCAGGGTCGGCTCGGGGTCAGCAGCCAATCACTTGATCAGGCTGAGGAACTCGCTGCGGGTGGCGGCGTTTTCGCGGAACTCACCCAGCATCACCGAGGTGATCATGGTCGAGTTCTGCTTCTCGACACCGCGCATCATCATGCACATGTGCTTGGCTTCGATGACCACGGCAACACCGGCGGCGCCGGTTACCTGCTGCACGGCCTCGGCAACCTGGCGGCTGAGGTTTTCCTGGATCTGCAGGCGGCGAGCGTACATGTCGACGATGCGCGCCACCTTCGACAGGCCCAGTACCTTGCCCTTGGGCAGGTAGGCCACGTGCGCCTTGCCGATGAACGGCAGCATGTGGTGTTCGCACATCGAATACAGCTCGATGTCCCGGACCAGCACCATTTCGCTGTTGTCAGAGCTGAACAGCGCGTTGTTGGTGACTTCTTCCAGTGTTTGCTCATAACCGCGGCAAAGGTACTTCATCGCCTTTGCAGCCCGCTTGGGCGTGTCGAGCAGGCCCTCACGGGAGACGTCCTCGCCAATCTGGCTGAGGATCTCGGTGTAGTTCTGTTCCAGGGACATGGATCTACCTGTGGGAAAAAATCGCAAAAACGAAGGGTACGGCGGTGAGGGCGGCGCTGCAAGCGCGGCGTTACTCCTCGCGGCCTTCGAGCATGGTTCGCTTGAGCATCACATACACCGCGCCGGTGCCGCCATGGCGGGCGTTGCACGAGGCAAAACCGAGCACCTGCGGGTGCTGGCGCAGCCAGGTGTTGACGTGGCTCTTGATCATCGGGCGCTTGCCGTCCAGGCGCGCGGCCTTGCCGTGGGTAACCCGCACGCAGCGTACTTCCAGTTTGGTGGCTTCGGCGATGAAGTCCCACAGGGTTTCGCGGGCCTTTTCCACGGTCATGCCATGCAGGTCGAGGCTGCCCTCGAACGGGATCTGCCCCAGCTTCAGCTTGCGCAGCTGGCCTTCCTGCACGCCGTCGCGGCGCCACAGCAGCTCGTCTTCGGCGCCAACGTCGATGACGAACTGGTCGGACATGCCGTCGATAACCAGCGCCTTGTCACTGCGCACGGTCGCCGCCTGGCGCAGGCCGGCCAGCTTCTGGCGGTCGGCCTTGGGCTTGCCGACTTCGGCGCGGTCGTGCGTGATCGGTTTGACACCGCGCACTTCGGCCTTGAACAGGGAAAAATCGTCGTCTTGCATGATGCCTCCACGTGGGCGGCGTAGTTTACGCGACTGTGGGGCCTTGTGCAGCCTGTGTGGGCCCTATCGCCGGCAAGCCGGCTCCCACAGGATTACCAAGGGCCTGAGGACTTGTGGGGTACCTGTGGGAGCTGGCTTGCCGGCGATAGGGCCGGTACAGGTTTCAGTCATGCTTCTTCATCAGGTGCGGCGACAGGTTCAGTTCCCGCCCGCGGCGCAGGCGAATGCGGCTGCGCCGCCAGAAGCGCACGCCCAGCCAAAGCAGCAGCAGGCCGGCCACGGTGAGGATGCCGGCCAGCGGTTTGTTGGCATTGAGCTCCGCCAGGGCAGGGTAGTTGCCCAGCAGGCCGGCGACCCCGGCCATCGCCAGCAGCACGCCAAGGGTCGCCAGCATGGCCGACAGGCCGGCCGCCAGGCGGGCGCCCCAGTTACGCGGTTCGCGCGGGCGCAGGCGCTTGGCGTCGAAACTGCCTTTGAGCTTCATTCCGCTCTCCTCTGTGGATATCCGGAATTCGACCTGGAGCCGCCCATCGGGTTCCGCCCGGCTGCCGGGCGGTTGTACCAGCCGATCAGATCAGGCTGGCGGTGGGGGCCACGCAAGCGAAGTTGTCGGCCATCACGGCCATTTCGCACTGGTGGATCTGCGCGGCCGGGATCACCCCATCCTTGAATGCCAGGTCGCGGGTCGCCGAAGCGTCTTCCACCAGGGTGCAGCGGTAACCATAGTCCTTGGCGCGGCGTACCGTGGTGCTGACGCTGGAGTGGCTCATGAAGCCGCAGACGATCAGGTCCAGGTGGCCCAGCGCCTGCAGGGTCTCATGCAGTTGGGTGTTCTTGAATGCATTGGGCATGCGTTTTTCGATGACGATTTCGCCTTCCAGCGGCTCCAGCCCCGGAATGAACTGGCCGGCCGGCCCTTGTGGGTCGAAGCGGCCACCGACAGTGCCCAGGTGGCGAACGTGGATGATCGGACGGCCGCTCTTGCGCGCGGCGTCGAGCAACCTGGCGATGTTGGCCACGGCCTCGTCCATGCCCGACAGCGCCAGGGGCCCGCTGAGGTACTCCTTTTGCGCATCGATGATGATCAGGCTGGCGTGGCTCAGCTTGGCCGGCGGGTAGTCGCGGCCAGTGAGGCGAAACATCGTGGTTGGAACGGACATCAAGGGCTCCTTGGATAGGGCTTTTGTATACCTATTCTCCCCTGCCTTGGCGCCAATGGGAATGGTTGACAACGCAAGCGGCATGGTTACTGGCTTGTGGCTAGCCATTGGGTAAGGCAAAGGAACAAATGTGCGGGTGGGGCTGTTAGACTTTTGTCCGGTCTGAATTAGGAGTACCCCGTGATCACATCCCGCCTGCGCACGCTGCGCGACTACATCCGCTGGGCGGTCAGCCGCTTCCACGAGCACGACCTGTTCTTCGGCCACGGTGCCGACAACGCCTGGGACGAGGCCCGCCTGTTGGTACTGGGGGCGGTTCACCTGCCGTGGGAGGTGGCCGACAGCTACCTGGACTGCATGCTCGAGGACGACGAGCGGGTACGCCTGCAGCACCTGCTGAAGCGCCGTATCGAAGAACGCGTGCCGGCCGCCTACCTGCTGGGCGAGGCCTGGTTCTGCGGCATGTCGTTCATCGTCGACGAGCGCGTGCTGGTGCCGCGTTCGCCGATTGGCGAGCTGATCGAGAAACGCTTCGAGCCGTGGCTGGCGAGCGAGCCGGCGCGCATTCTCGACCTGTGCACCGGTTCTGGCTGCATCGGCATCGTTGCCGCCGATGTGTTCCCCGAGGCCGAGGTAGTGCTGGCCGACCTGTCGTTCGAAGCGCTCGAAGTGGCCAACCAGAACATCGAACGCCACGGCCTGGACGGGCGCGTGTACACCGTGCAGGGCGACGGTTTTGGCGGTTTGCCGGGGCAGCGTTTCGACCTGATCCTGTCCAACCCGCCGTATGTCGATGCCGAAGACTTCGACGACATGCCGGCCGAATACCACCACGAGCCCGAGTTGGGCCTGGCCTGCGGCAACGATGGCCTGGACCTGGTGCGGCGCATGCTGGCCGAAGCGGCGGATCACCTGACTGACAAGGGCTTGCTGATTGTCGAGGTGGGCAACAGCCAGGTGCATGTCGAGGCGCTGTACCCCGAAGTGGACTTTGCCTGGCTGGAGTTCGAGCGCGGCGGGCATGGGGTGTTCATGCTGACTGCCGAGCAGTGCCGCCAGCATCAGGAACTGTTCAAGGCCCGGGTCTGATTCATTGGGGCTGCGTTGCAGCCCATCGCGACACAAGGCCGCTCCTACAGGGATACGCGTCATCCCTGTGCTACGCGATCTCCTGTAGGAGCGGCCTTGTGTCGCGATGGGCCGCAAAGCGGCCCCAATTCCTAACGGCTAGGCGACGCGATGTCAGCGCGTGGCAATCCAGATCAGCAGCCCCGCCTGGAACACCGCAAACGCCACCAGGCAGGTGATGGTAAAGCGCAACCCGCTGTCCTCACGCTGGTACTTGGCAACCCGTTCATCCCGCTCACGCAGTTGCCCTTCCTTTTCCTGCAACTGCTGGTCAGCCTGCTGCAGCAGGCCGGCAGCATCCAGTATCCCCACTCGCTGCAAGCGCTCGCTGTTCCACGCGCCCTTGAGCTGGCCCACCGTCATTTCCACGGTACGGCCCTTCAGATGCTGGCTGTCCTCGTACTCCACCTCGATACCCATGCCGCGCAGGCAGTGGTCACGACGCAGGCGTGAGTCTTCGTTCAGCGCATCCTTGCTCGGCAGCGCCATGCCCTCGATCTGGTAGTGCGACCAATTGCGCTGCAGCCACTGCGCGGCCTGGGCCAGCAAGAAGCGGCCGATGCCACGGTTCAGCGGCTCCAGTTGCAGGCCATGTTCATTGCCAATGCGCACCCGGCGCGCGGTGTGGTCGACGCGAATGTCCAGTCGGTTCTGTTCCTTGTGCACCTTCTGCCCGGGCAACTGGATTTCCATGCGCAACAGGCTGTGGGCCTTGTCGTGGCGTTCGGCATAACCGAACTGCACAAAGCGCAGCGGCCGTGCGCCGGTGTTGCGGTCGGTGGGCAGGGCGGCCAGGCGCAACAGCTGGAAATGTTCGGCGGCCAGCTCGGCCCAGGGCAGGGCGGTGCTTTCCTCGGGCTCTTCGGCCGGCTCTACGGCGGCGGGGGCGGTTGTCATCAGGGCTTGTCCTCAAGTGCGTGCCGGCTGCAAGAGGGGGCACTGCGTGCCCCTTTCGCGACGCAAGGCCGCTCCTACAGAGGATCGCGCATCGCAGAGACGACGCGTAACGCTGTAGGAGCGGCCTTGTGTCGCGAAGGGCCGCGCAGCGGCCCCAATTTTCGCCGTTATCCACCCTATCGGCAGAAGCGCCCAGGACCTGAGCCTATTTCCCTTACGCCGAAGGCAAATGCTGGATAAACGTCACAATCTGCTCGCCAAGCTCCCTTGCCAGCGGCAGTTCAGGGTTGAGGTAGCTGTCGCGCTGCTGGCTCATTGCCTTGGGGCTGATGCGCAGCATGTGGTTCATGCCATCGATCAGCACCAGTTGGGCATCCGGCTTGGCAGCCTTCAGCCGTTCGGCGTCGACCACGCCCACCTGCACGTCGTTGCGCCCCTGCACAATGAGCGCGGGCATGGGCAGGCGGGCAAAGGCCGCCGCCGGGTTCTGCTGGAACAGCGAAATCAGGTAGGGCTGCACGCTGGGGCGGAACACCTGGCGCAGCGGCGCCGGCACCTCCAGGCTGGTCTGCCCGGCCTGCAGGCGGTCGAGCAGGGCGCTGCCACCGGCCAGTTGTGCCGGCGGCAGGCGCTGGGCCAGCTGTTCGCGCAGCACCTCGGCCAGCGGCCGGCCGCTGCCGGCCAGGGTAATCACCGCGCTGGCGCCGGCCTGCTCGGCGGCCAGGCTGGCGATCAGCGCGCCTTCGCTGTGGCCGATCAGGATCAACGGGCCAAAGCGCGGGTCGGCCTTGAGCTTTTGGCTCCAGGCAACCACGTCGGCCACGTAGCGCTCCACGCTCAGGTCACGCTCGTCGGGCGTGGCCGGCTGGCTGGCGGCCACCCCGCGCTTGTCGTAGCGCACGCTGGCGATGTGCTCGTTGGCCAGCAGCAGGGCCAGGCGCTTGAGGTTGTCGACCCGGCCTGACGCCGGGTTGTTGCCGTCTCGGTCGGTGGGGCCGGAGCCGGCGATGATCAGCACCACCGGTGGCGGGGTGGGCTGTTGCGGCAGCAGCAGGCTGCCGTGCAGCACGCCCTGGCCGGTGTCGAGGTCGATCGGGCGTTGCAGCACGGTGGGGGCGGCGGCCTGGGCCAGACCGGTGCACAGCAGGAAGAAGAGGGCGACGAGGCGCGACATCATGCGGTACTACATGGGGAGATGAGGGTTTGACCCAGTGTTTGCGGGAAGGTTCGAAGGGGAGGTTGCCTGTACTGGCCTCTTCGCGGGTAAACCCGCTCCCACAGGTACAGCACAATTTTCGCATCCTGTGACTGCCCTGTGGGAGCGGGTTTACCCGCGAAGAGGCCAGCACAGGCGATCAATCCATCTGTATACTGCCGCTTTCGTTCACTTCAGGCAGATCTCGCGGAGCGTCCATGTCCGGCAATACCTACGGCAAGCTGTTCACTGTCACCACCGCTGGCGAGAGCCATGGCCCGGCGTTGGTCGCCATTGTCGATGGATGCCCACCGGGCCTGGAAATTTCCCTCGCCGACCTGCAGCACGACCTCGACCGGCGCAAGCCCGGCACCAGCCGGCACACCACCCAGCGCCAGGAAGCCGACGAGGTGGAGATCCTCTCCGGCGTGTTCGAAGGCCGCACCACCGGCTGCTCGATCGGCCTGCTGATCCGCAACACCGACCAGAAGTCCAAGGACTACTCGGCGATCAAGGACCTGTTCCGCCCGGCCCACGCCGACTACACCTACCACCACAAGTACGGGATCCGCGACTACCGCGGCGGTGGCCGCAGCTCGGCCCGTGAAACCGCCATGCGCGTGGCCGCCGGTGCCATCGCCAAGAAATACCTGGCCACCCAGGGCATCACCGTGCGCGGCTACATGAGCCAGTTGGGCCCGATCGAAATCCCGTTCAAGACCTGGGAGTCGGTGGAGCAGAATGCCTTCTTCAGCCCAGACCCGAGCAAAGTGCCGGAGCTGGAGGCCTACATGGACCAGCTGCGCCGTGACCAGGACTCGGTGGGTGCCAAGATCACCGTGGTCGCCGAAGGCGTCATGCCGGGCCTGGGCGAGCCAATCTTCGACCGCCTCGACGCCGAACTGGCCCATGCGCTGATGAGCATCAACGCGGTCAAGGGCGTGGAAATCGGCGCCGGCTTCGCCAGCGTGGCCCAGCGCGGCACCGAGCACCGTGACGAACTGACCCCGGAGGGCTTCCTCAGCAACAACGCTGGCGGCATCCTCGGCGGTATTTCCTCGGGCCAGCCGATCGTTGCTCACCTGGCGCTGAAGCCGACCTCCAGCATCACCACCCCGGGCCGCTCCATCGACATCGACGGCAACCCGGTGGACGTCATCACCAAAGGCCGCCACGACCCGTGCGTGGGCATCCGCGCCACGCCGATCGCCGAGGCGATGATGGCCATCGCGCTGATGGACCACCTGCTGCGCCACCGCGCGCAGAATGCCGATGTGAAGGTGAATACCCCGGTGCTGGGCCAGCTCTGATTCCCCCGTACCGGCCTCTTCGCGGGCGCGCCCGCTCCCACAGGAATATCACTGGGCCTGAGGGCAGTGAGGTTCCTGTGGGAGCGGGTTTACCCGCGAAGAGGCCGGCACAGGTCCCCACAAGGCCACCCCATGCAACCAATCCCCTACTGGCGCCTGTCCAGCTTCTATCTGTTCTACTTCGCCCTGCTCGGTTCCACCGCCCCGTTCCTGGCGCTGTACTTCGACCATCTGGGCTTCTCTCCAGCACGCATCGGCGAGCTGGTGGCCATCCCCATGCTCATGCGCTGCATCGCCCCCAACCTGTGGGGCTGGCTGGGTGACCGCACCGGCCGGCGCCTGCTGATCGTGCGCCTGGGCGCATTGTCGACCCTGGCCACCTTCGCCCTGATCTTCCTAGGCAAAAGCTACGCCTGGCTGGCGCTGGTCATGGCCCTGCACGCGTTCTTCTGGCATGCGGTGCTGCCGCAGTTCGAGGTCATCACCCTGGCTCACCTGCACGGGCAAACCGCGCGCTACAGCCAGGTGCGCCTCTGGGGCTCGATCGGCTTCATCCTCACCGTGGTCGGCCTGGGCCGGCTGTTCGAGTGGCTGAGCCTGGATATCTACCCGGTGGCGCTGGTCACGATCATGGCCGGCATCGTCGCCGCCAGCCTGTGGGTACCCAATGCCCAGCCGGTGGAGCAGGGCGAGCGCAGCGGCGCGGGCGGCTTCCTGCAGCAGCTGCGGGCGCCCGGTGTGATCGCGTTCTACGCCTGCGTGGCACTGATGCAACTCAGCCACGGGCCGTACTACACCTTCCTCACCCTGCACCTGGAACATCTGGGCTATGCCCGGGGTGCCATTGGCTTGCTGTGGGCACTGGGGGTGGTGGCCGAAGTACTGGTGTTCATGGCCATGAGCCGCATCTTCGCGCGCTTTTCGGTGCAACAGGTGCTGCTGGCCAGCTTCGTGCTGGCGGCGCTGCGCTGGCTGTTGCTGGGCAACCTGGCCGGCGAGCCGGCGGTGCTGGTGTTCGCCCAGGTGCTGCATGCTGCCACCTTCGGCTGCTTCCATGCCGCCAGCATCGCTTTCGTCCAGGCAAGCTTCGGCGCCCGCCAGCAGGGCCAGGGCCAGGCGCTGTATGCGGCGCTGTCGGGCACTGGCGGTGCGCTGGGGGCGTTGTATTCGGGTTACAGCTGGAAACTGCTGGGGCCCACCTTCACCTTTGGTATGGCCAGTGCCGCAGCCTTGGCTGCAGCCGTTATCATTGCCCTTTGTTCGCAACCGACCAGGACCCGCCCCTGATGAGCATTCTCAGCGTTTTCCACCCCTCCAGCCCGGAACTGCCGAACAAGGTGCTGACCCACCACGACGACATCGCCGCCACCCTGGCCGAGCAGGGCGTGCGCTTTACCCAGGCCGAGCATGGCCTGCGGGTGCGCCCGGGCACGGCCCAGGACGAGGTGCTGGAGACCTGTCGCGATCACCTGGACCAGTTGATGACGGCGCATGGCAGCAAAGCCTTCGTGGTGCTCAACCGTGACGGCGAGGCCCCGGCGCAGGTGGACGTGCGGGATGAGCATGTGCATGACGCCGACGAGGTGTTTGCCATGATCAGCGGGCGGGCGCAGGTTGGCCTGCGTTTGGGGGATTGGGTGTATTCGGTGCTGTGCGAGAAGGGTGACCAGCTGGTAGTGCCAGCGGGGACCCGGCGCTGGATCGAGCTGGGCGATGCGCCGTTTTGCCTGGCGTTGCGGTTGTATGGCAGCGAGCAGGGGATGCAGCCGAGGTTTACCGGGGATGTGACTGCGCGGGCGTTTCTGGGCATTGATGAGTTGTAAGGCTTTGCCGGCCTCTTCGCAGCACAAGGCTGCTCCTACAAGTAAAACGCGAAGCCTGAGGTCGACGCGGGCACTGTAGGAGCAGCCTCGTGCTGCGAAGAGGCCAGATAAACCAACACAAAACTCAGCGATAAGTCGGTAAGGCAAACCGCTGCTGGCTCTGCAGCATCGAAATCACCGGCAGTTCACTGGCCTGTTCCGCCAGATCCCGGCGAATTGCACTGATCGCCCACGAAAGCTGTTCGGCACTGTGCAATTGTGTATAGGTCAGTACACGGCGGGTGACCTTGCCATCAGCAGCGCGCAGGGTCAGCAGCACACCGCCGTCGGGCCGGGCCTGGGTATTTACCTGGTAGGCCGAAAATACCGAAACGAACTTTTCCTGGATGAGGTCCATATCAACTCCTGGCTGTTGCGTGGCAGACGTGAGTTGATCGTTGCAGTGACCGTGCCAGGAAGTTTTTTATGGAAAACTTATTTAATTTCAGTCAGTTACGCATTTTTTCTCAAAACGCTGTCGTGCAAGCTGCACGGTCGTGCATTTTGCACAGTGCATATTGCACGACCCGTGGCCAGCTATCGCCCCGATAGAATCTGAACCTTTGACCCGGCAGCCTTGCCTGACAAAGACTTGGGCAACGATTTCTGCCAGGAGGTTCCAAATGTCCAGCCAACCCACGCCTGCCACCATGACCGACGACGAAACCGCCGCCTTCGCCGAGCAGGTGTTCGAACGTGCTCGCCAAGGCGATGCCGAGATGCTCGGGCGCCTGCTTGCCAGCGGCCTGCCGGCCAACCTGCGCAACCACAAGGGTGACACCCTGCTGATGCTGGCCAGCTACCACGGCCACCACGACGCAGTGCGCGTGCTGCTGGCGCATGGCGCCGACCCGCTGATTGCCAACGATAACGGCCAGCTACCCATCGCCGGTGCCGCGTTCAAGGGCGACCTGGCCATGATCCGCCTGTTGCTGGAGCACGGCGTACCGGTGGATGCCGCCGCGCAGGATGGCCGCACCGCGCTGATGCTGGCGGCCATGTTCAACCGCAGCGAAATCCTCGACTACCTGCTGGCCCAGGGGGCCGACCCGGCCCGTCAGGATGCCCGTGGTACCACCGCGTTGATGGCAGCGCAAACCATGGGGGCCGTGGACGCCGCAGCGCGCCTGCAAGTGCTGGCCGGCTAACCGCAAGGGGGCATTTGCGGCTATCCTTGGCGACTTTTCACCCGTCGCAGGCCCCCTTTCATGAAAACTCAGTTGCTCGAATTCATCAGCCTCATTGGCGCTGGCTGCATGCGCGAGGAAGACATCGAGCGCATCGCCGACGAGGCCGCCCAGGCCTACGCCGACCCCGCCGCCTTCCTGGCCGCCAACCCAGACATCAACTACGACGACAGCTTCCCCATCCCGCTGGGCGAATGGGTGGTGCTGGGCAGCCTGCCGGACACCGTGGTGTTCCAGGCCGACAGCTACCAGGGCCTGTTCCAGCAGATCAGCGATTCGTTCGACCAGAGCGTGCCGTTCACCCTCAAGCCCAAGCAGCTGGCCCGCACCGAGCCGCTGACCGCACTCAACCGCATCCAGGTGCAGATGGGCGCGCTGAACAAAGAGGCGGGTGGTTATGTGCTGCTCAACTTCAGCCAGTTGCTGGATGACGAGCTGCAGATGGTGATGGTGGGGCAGAACGACCTGGCGCGGGTGCTGGAGCTGGGGGCAGAGGTGGGGATCAAGGTCGAGCCGGCCCTGGAGGCCCTGAAGGTCGCCGTGCACGTCTGATTTCCGCGTTTGCTTCTTAGCGGGCATGCCCGCTCCCACAGGATAATCACTGGGCCCGAGGGCAGTGGAGTCCTGTGGGAGCGGGCAAGCCCGCGAAGAGGCCGGTTCAGGCAACCTGAATAGTCAGCCCAGTGCGGTATCCAGGAACATCATCACCGCAAACCCACCCATCAACCCCAGGGTCGCCGCTGTCTGGTGCCCATTGCGGTGGGTTTCGGGAATCACCTCGTGGCTAACCACAAAGATCATCGCCCCCGCCGCCAGCCCCATGCTCACCGGGTAGGCCAGGGCAAAGCCGGTCGAAATCCCCAGGCCGATCACCGCACCCAGCGGCTCCATCAGCCCCGACCCGATCGCCACCAGCGCAGCCTTCAGGTTCGACAACCCGGTAGCGCGCAAGGCCAGCGCCACGGCCAGCCCCTCGGGGATGTCCTGGATGGCGATGGCGCTGGTCAGCGGCAGGCCGATGTTCATGTCGCCATTGGCAAAGCTCACGCCAATGGCCATGCCCTCAGGCAGGTTGTGCAGGGTAATCGCCAGCACGAACAACCACACCCGGCTGATGCGCTCGGCCTCCGGGCCGCACGGGCCGGTGCTTTCGTGTTCATGCGGGGTGAAGCGGTCCAGGCCCAGCATCAGCAGCACGCCCAGGCTCATGCCCAGCACCACGGTAAAGGCCGCGGCCGGGCCGTTGCCGGTAATTTCGCGGGCGGCATCCAGGCCCGGCAGAATCAGCGAAAACGAACTGGCCGCCAGCATCATGCCGGCGGCAAAACCCAGCATCACATCCTGGGTGCGCGCCCTGACATCGCGCAGCACCACCGCCAGCACCGCGCCCAGCGCCGTGGCGCCAAAGCCGGACAACCCGCCCAGTGCGGCCAGGTGCAGGTTTTCGGCGTGGTCGCCGTTCACTGCGTTCCACAGGCTTGCCCCCAGCAGTACCAGTACCACCAGCAGGCTCAGGGCCAGGCCGGCACCTATCCATGGGTTGTCGTGCATCTGTTGGCGCCAGGCGCTGACGGGCGAGGGCAGGGCAACGGGGTGGGTATGAGCGGGGGGCATGGCAACCTCGAAATCAATGGATACAGCAGTTTAAGCAGTGACCCACGCAAACGGCCAAGGATTCCCTTCTATCGACGTGATAGCTGGCTATGCTGTGGCAAAGCCTCTGGACAGGAGTTTAGGCATGGGGTCGACGTTCAACAGCCTTGTCGGGCTGATCATCCTGGCGCTGGATATCTGGGCCATCCTCAATGTGATCAAGAGTGGCATCGAAGTGGGCATCAAGGTGTTGTGGATCTTGCTGATCGCCTTGCTGCCGGTGGTGGGCCTGGTGATCTGGGCGATTGCCGGGCCGCGGGGGAATGTGCGGATCTGAATGGCTGTGCTGGCCTCTTCGCGGGCACGCCCGCTCCCACAGGGATATCACCGGCACCGAGGGCAGTGATCCCCTGTGGGAGCGGGCGTGCCCGCGAAGAGGCCGTAACAGACAAAAGCGGCAACACCCCCGTGACAAAATTTTCACATTGGTTTAAACAGAATCCGCACCCGCACAATGCTGCGTTGGTATACACCTGCGCCATCTCCGCAAACCCGCAATCCTAGGACCTTCCCATTCATGGCTAACCCGGACGCCTTGAAGCAACGGGGCGCGCGAGCGTCGTTCTCGCCCACCCTGAAATCCCACCTGGCCTACACGCTGCTCAGCGGCCTGGTGATCATGCTGATGCTCAGCCTCGTGCGCCTGGCGCTGCTGGTCTACAACAGCGACATGATCGGCGATACCCCCAATGCGACCGTCGCCGAAGGCTTCCTCAACGGCTTGCGCTTCGACCTGCGGGTGGTGGTGTACATCAGCATTCCGCTGCTGCTGGCCATCCTCAGCCCCTGGGCCATGGCCCGGCGTGGCCTGTTCCGTTTCTGGCTGACCATCACCTCGAGCGTGGTGATGTTCCTCGGCCTGATGGAGATGGACTTCTATCGCGAGTTCCACCAGCGCCTCAACGGCCTGGTGTTCCAGTACATCAAGGAAGACCCGAAAACCGTGCTGAGCATGCTCTGGTACGGCTTCCCGGTGGTGCGCTACCTGCTGGCCTGGCTGTTCGGCACCTGGCTGCTGAGCCTGCTGTTCAAGGGCATCGACCGCATGACCCGTGGCAATGGCGACGGCGAGGTCACCCTGCAGCGCCGCGCGGCGCCGTGGTACAACCGCCTGGCGGTGTTCATGGTGATCCTGCTGGTGGCCGTGGTCGCCGCCCGTGGCACCCTGCGCCAGGGCCCGCCGATGCGCTGGGGTGATGCCTTCACCACCGATTCCAACTTCGTCAACCAGCTGGGCCTGAACGGCACCCTGACCCTGATCGATGCTGCCAAGAGCCGCTTCGGCGAAGACCGCGCCAACATCTGGAAACCGGTGCTGGAGCAGGACGTGGCCACGCAGAGCGTGCGCGAGCAGCTGCTGACCGCCAACGACACCCTGGTCGATGCCGACGAGGCTGCCATCCGCCGCGACTTCGTGCCGCCGGCCGAGCGCACCCTGCCGATCAAGAACGTGGTGGTGATCCTGATGGAAAGCTTCGCCGGCCACTCGGTTGGCGCGCTGGGCAGCCCCAACAACATCACCCCGTACTTCGACAAGCTGGCCAAAGAGGGCCTGCTGTTCGACCGCTTCTTCTCCAACGGCACCCATACCCACCAGGGCATGTTCGCCACCATGGCCTGCTTCCCCAACCTGCCAGGCTTCGAATACCTGATGCAGACCCCGGAAGGCGGCCACAAGCTGTCCGGCCTGCCAGCGTTGCTCAGCGCCCGCGATTACGACGACGTGTACGTCTACAACGGTGACTTTGCCTGGGACAACCAGTCCGGGTTCTTCGGCAACCAGGGCATGACCACCTTCATTGGCCGTAACGACTTCGTCAACCCGGTGTTCTCCGACCCGACCTGGGGCGTGTCCGACCAGGACATGTTCGACCGCGGCGCCGAAGAGCTGGCCAAGCACGATGGCAAGAAGCCGATCTACGCGCTGCTGCAGACCCTGTCCAACCACACCCCGTACGCGCTGCCCAAGGACCTGCCGGTAGAGCCGGTAACCGGCCAGGGCCGCCTGGACGAGCACCTGACCGCCATGCGCTATTCGGACTGGGCGCTGGGGCAGTTCTTCGAGAAGGCGCGCAAGGAGCCGTACTTCAAGGAAACCCTGTTCGTCATCGTTGGCGACCATGGCTTTGGCAACCACCAGCAGGTCACCGAGCTGGACCTGGGCCGCTTCAACGTGCCGCTGCTGCTGATTGCCCCGGGCATCCAGGAGAAGTTCGGTGCGGTCAACCACACCGTGGGCACCCAGGTCGACATCGTGCCGACCATCATGGGCCGCCTGGGTGGCCAGGCCCGTCACCAGTGCTGGGGCCGCGACCTGCTCAACCTGCCTGAGGGCGACCAGGGCGTGGGCATGATCAAGCCATCGGGCAGCGAGCAGATCGTCGGCCTGGTGCAGGGCGACCGCATCCTGATCGAGTCCAAGGACATGACCCCGCGCATGTACCGCTACCAGCTGGGCAGCGAGTTCAAGGCCGAGCTGATCGAAAGCCCGGACCAGCCGGAAATGCTGAAGAAGCTGGAAGCGTATATCCAGACCGCGACCAAGAGCTTGCTGGATAACACTGCCGGTGTAGTGCACGGCACGCCGAAGTAGATCGGGGCCGTTTCACGGCCCATTCGCGGGCACGCCCGCTCCCACAGGTACAGCACAGGTTTCGGACCTTGTGGTGGCCCTGTGGGAGCGGGCGTGCCCGCGAATGGGCCCAACACAAATCCCTCAGACTGAACATTCTCCCCACCTCAAGGTCACTTGTTTCAGGCATCACACACCCGGTGTTCGTTGACTTAGAGGGTTCGTTCAATGAAAGAGTGGGAAGTCATCTTTGCCGACCAGAAGGGCGTGCTCACCACCCTGACGCTGCACGGCGACCAGTGCCCCAGCGAGGAGGACGCCGCGCGGGCCATCCGTTCGCACCTGTTCCCGGTGATGGACGAGCTGGACCTCAACGACTTCCAGGATCGCACTGTTTCACCCACCGCACGCTGGCTCAAGGAACAGAGTGGCGTGACCATCACCAGCATCCACGAAACGCCCTGAACCACACGTTTGCGTGGCGCCCTGGCAGGCACTACGCTGCAAGAAGGTGCCGGCCTATTCTGCGGGTTGGCACCGCATCCCTTCGCGTCTTGCATCAGCTCGAACTGCCCGGCCGCTGCCGGCAGGTGCGTAGTGCACGGAAAGTCTATCCATCGCATTATTCAGGAGGACGTTTCATGAGCAGCCAGAACGACGATATCAGCAGCAACGTCCTGCGCCAGATGAAGGCAGGCGGTTTCGACTTCACCCAGATCCACCCCATCGAGTTCTACGCCATATTCCCCGACGAAGCAGGGGCGCGCCGCGCGGCCGGGCAGTTTCGCGGTGAATCGCTGAATGCCCAGGTGAAGGAGCTGGGCGACGGTGCCTGGCATCTGGAGCTGAGCAAGGTCATGTATGCCACCCATGGCGGGATTGGCGACTTCGAAGAGGCCTTCGAGCAGCTGGTGACACCTTATGGCGGTGAGGTGGAAGGGTGGGGGGTCAAGCAGGAGCGGCCCATAGCCTGAGATTTTGGGAATTTGGGGCCGCTTTGCGGCCCATCGCGACACAAGGCCGCTCCTACAGGCGTGCGCGTACCCTTGTAGGAGCGGCCTTGTGTCGCGAAAGGGGCGCAAAGCGCCCCCAGGTTCTCAAGGCCTGCGCCCGGCCATATGCCTCAAATAGGCCAGCAATTCATCCAGCTCCGTTTCACTCAAGACACTTTCTGCAAACCCCGGCATCTTCGCCTGTGGCCACTGCCGCAGGCTCTGCGGGTCCCGAATCAGCTGGCGTAGATATTCAGGCCGAAAATACTCGGTCGGGTTATGCGGCACATTCAGGTCCGGCCCCATCTGCGCATCCCCCGCGCCATTCAGCCTATGACACGCCAGGCAGTTTTGCTGGAACAAGGCAAAGCCCCGGCGCACCGGGCTGTCGGCCGACAGCTTCGGGTCGGGCAGCAGCGCCGGAAAACGCGCCTCGACAGAAGCCAGCTTGCGAATCGTGGAGATCTGGAACGGCCACTGCTCCGGGCGGATGCCGCTGGCCTGCGGTGCAGTCCACACCAGGTAGAACGGCCCCGCACTTGGCTTGCCCTGGCCCAGTGGTGGCCACGGCCGGCCCGGCTCCTCCACCGCCAGCCAGGCCTGTGCCGGCCCGTGCTGCAACAGTGGCGCCGCCGGCATTTCGGCGGCAAAACCGTCCAGCGCCACCGCCTGCAGGTGGTCGCTGGCGTTCACGCCATCCAGCAGCGCGGCCAGCGGCACCGCCCGATAATGCATGGGCTGCTTGTAGGAAACGTCCTGGTCGATGCTGATGTCCCGGGCCTGCGGGTGGTCGAGCAGTTCGGCACTGCTCCACTGGCGCGTCGTGGCGCCCAGTTCAAGGTGCAGTTGCGCCGCCGACAGCGGCAGGCTCAGGAGCAACACTAACAGTGCAAGGCAGTGGCGCATGGGTAATCTCCGACCATCAAGGCCAGCAGGTTACCTGTGCGTTGCCTGTTGGCGCCACAGCGGCAGTCAGCCGAACAAACGTGTGAGGTTCGGCAGGATCAGCAGCAAAGTCGTGGCGAAGAGAATGAGCCCAGCTTGGCGAATTTTCGATTGTCTGAACATGGCGGACCGCCTTCTTGTTGTTATTCCTGAATACCCGTTGGCTTCCCTGTCGCGCTTCGGGTCGATCGCAGTGGCGTTGCGTGACGCCTGAACTGCCTGCCTCTTGAAAGTGGATATACAACCAACAGTAGGGTGTGCGTCATCCATGTTTGAGAACCCTTTGTTCTAATACTGTAGTTCGTTGATTTCGTCTGGCTATGAGGCCAAGTGCCAGCCGGCTGGCATGCTCTGGCTAGACGGTGGCGCAAGTGCCAGCAGGGCACCGACGAAATGTGACCGTTCGTCAGTGCGGCCTACTTGCTTGTACGTGCCTTTCGCGTCAGTCTCTACAGCAGATTCCCACCCATGTCGTTCAGGACTACCCCTATGTCGTTACGCATCTGCATCCTTGAAACCGATGTCCTGCGACCGGAGTTGACCGCGCAGTACCAGGGCTACGGCAGGATGTTCGAGCAGCTCTTCTCGCGTCAGCCGATCGCCGCCGAATTTCGTGTGTACAACGTGATGAATGGCGATTATCCCGCCGACAACGAAGTGTTCGATGCCTACCTGGTGACGGGCAGCAAGGCCGACTCGTTTGGTACCGACCCGTGGATCCAGACCCTCAAGGCCTACCTGCTGAAGCTGTACGAGCGTGGCGAGAAGCTGCTGGGTGTGTGTTTTGGCCACCAGTTGCTGGCGTTGACCCTGGGTGGCAAGGCCGAGCGTGCCGAGCAGGGCTGGGGCGTGGGTATCCACCGCTATTCGCTGGCGGCCCATGCGCCGTGGATGGACCCGGAGGTGTCGGAGCTGACCTTGCTGATCAGCCACCAGGACCAGGTGACCGAGCTGCCGGAAGGCGCCACGGTGATCGCCTCCAGCGATTTCTGCCCGAACGCTGCGTACCACATTCGTGACCAGGTGCTGTGCTTCCAGGGGCACCCCGAGTTCGTGCACGACTACTCCCGTGCACTGCTCGATGCGCGCCAGCAGTATCTGGGTGATGAGGTGTACCACAAGGCCGTGGCCAGCCTGGCCACCGAGCACCAGGGCGACCTGGTGGGGGAGTGGATGTTGCGGTTTATCCAGCAGCCGGTGAGCAAAGATACCGCAGCGTGATGGCTGGGGGCTGCTGTGCAGCCCATCGCGACACAAGGCCGCTCCTACAGGGATCGCGAATAATCTGACTGGCGCGCCCCCCTGTAGGAGCGGCCTTGTGTCGCGATGGGCCGCAAAGCGGCCCCGACAATATCAAAGCCAGCCAGACTTCTTGAAGCTGGCATACAACGCGGTACAGCCCAGCCCGATCACCCCCAGCACCCCGAAGTACCCATAGTGCCACCCCAGCTCCGGCATGTTCTGGAAGTTCATCCCGTAAACCCCGGCAATTGCCGTGGGGAACGCCAGGATCGCTGCCCAGGCTGCAAACTTGCGCTGCACGATGCTCTGCCGTGACGACTCCAGCAGCATGCCGATCTCGATGGTCTGGCTGGCGATGTCGCGGATGCCAGCCAGGTCTTCCATCTGCCGCGTCACATGGATCTGCACATCACGGAAGTACGGGCGCATGTTCTTGTCGATGAACGGGAAGCTCAGGCGCTGCAGTTCCTCGCTCACTTCCACCATCGGTGCCACGTAGCGGCGCAGGCGCAGGATGTCGCGGCGCAGGCTGTGCAAGCGGCGGATATCGTCCTCTTGCAGCGAACCGCCAAGCACGCTCTGCTCCAGCTCTTCGATCTCGCCATGAATGGCCTCGCTGACCGGCTGGTAGTTCTCGGTGACGAAGTCGAGCAGGGCGTACAGCACGAAGTCTTCGCCGTGCTCCAGCAGCAACGGCCGCGCCTCGCAGCGCTGGCGCACCAGGGCATAGGATTTGGAGTGGCCGTTGCGGCAGGTGATGATGTAGCCGTTGCCGGCGAAGATGTGGGTTTCGATGAACTCCAGCTTGCCTTCGTGGCGCACCGGCGAGTAGGTGACAATGAACAGGGCGTCTCCAAAGGTTTCCAGCTTGGGCCGGCTGTGCTTTTCCAGAGCGTCTTCGATGGCCAGTTCGTGCAGGTTGAACTGGCACTGCAGGTTGGCCAGCTCCTCTGCGTTGGGCTCTTCCAGGCCGATCCATACAAAGTGCCCCGGCTTGCGCGCCCACTCGCTGCCTTCATCGATGCTGATGTTGGTGACCTTTCTGCCGGCGCTGTACACCGCCGATGCCACGACTCGACCCATGGTTGTTCGCTTATTCCGGTTGGACACGGGTTACAGCTTGGGCTGTAGTGGGCTCAAGAGCAACCTAGCGCTTGGCCAGTTCCCCTTCCATGCGGTCGATGCATTGCTGCATCTGCCCCCGGCACTGTTCGATCAGCGCCGGCAGGTCCTGCAGGGTCATGCCCGCCGTGGCGATCGGTGGCAGCGAGCGCACGATCACCGTGCGCTGGCGCCAGCTGTTCAGGCTCAGGCGCCCGGCATAGCGGCTGACGCATACCGGCACGATCGGCACACCGGCCTCGATGGCCATGTGAAACGCGCCTTTCTTGAAGGCCAGCAGGTGCTCGCCGGGATTGCGCGTGCCTTCGGGGAAAATCCAGATCGAGGTATCGTCCTGCAGCACCCGGGTGGTCTTCTGCATGGCCTTGCGTGCCTGGTAGGCGTTCTTGCGGTCGACCAGCACGTTGCCACCCAGCCAGAACAGCTGGCCGAACAGCGGGATCCAGCCCAGGCTTTTCTTGCCGATGGCGACGGTGCGCTGCGGCACCACCTGGCCTAGCACGAACAGGTCGAAGTTGGACTGGTGGTTGGCGACGATCACGCAGCCTGGCGGCTGGTCCCACAGCGGGCCGACTTCGGCCTTGACCCTGATGCGCATCAGCCAGGTGGCCGGCAGGCTATAGAGGCGGGCGAACAGGCGGCTGTTGTCGGGGTTGAAGGGACGGCACAGGCCAATGACCAGGCCCAGGGTACCAACCACAAGGAAATGCAGCGCCAGCAGGAACATGCGCAATGAATAAAGCATGGTACGACTCACACCAGACAGTCGCCGGGCAGTGTACGGATGTGCACTGGTTGGGGCAAACCCTGGTGTAAGCCTGTTGCGGCCTCTTCGCGGGCTTGCCCGCTCCCACAGGTACAGCGTTGCCATCGGCTCTGGCGCTGTCCCTGTGGGAGCGGGCACGCCCGCGAAGAGGCCGGCCCGGCTAACCCATATGCTGCTGGTCCAGCTCGATCGCCTTGTCCAACGCTTCCAGCAGCCCTTTGCGCACCTTCAGCTTGGTGTTCTTGTGCGCCAGCATGTTCAGCTTCTTCAGCTCTCGCGCCGCCGCCAGTGCCGCTTCCTGCAACTGCTCGGCCGGCACTACCTTGTCGAGGAAGCCTGCGTCCACCGCGCCCTGCGGGTCAAACACCTCGGCATTGATCACCGAGCGGTGGAAGGCCGAGCGGCGCAGGCGGTCGCGGGCCAGTTCGATGCCGGCATGGTGCATGGTCATGCCGATCTGCACTTCGTTCAGGCACACCTTGTACGGCCCTTCGACGCCAATGCGATAGTCGCCCGACAGCAGCAGGAAGGCACCCTTGGCCACGGCATTGCCCGGGCAGGCGACTACCACCGGGAACGGGTGCGAAAGCAGGCGGCGGGCGAGGGTGGAGCCAGCGGTGACCAGGCTGACTGCTTCCTTGGGGCCGCTGGTCATCACCTTGAGGTCGTAGCCGCCAGACAGGATGCCGGGCTGCCCGGTGATGATCACCACCGCGCGTTCTTCGGTGGCGCGGTCTAGCGCGGCGTTGAAGGCGGCGATGACGTCTGGCGAGATGGCGTTGACCTTGCCGTTGTTCAGGGTCAGGGTAACGATGCCGTCTTCGGCGTGGTAGGTAATCAGCTCGCTCATGGCAGAGTCCTTTTGTTGGCGTGGCGACGACGTTACCCAGCGCCAGGGGCGAGGTAAAGCAGTAAGGCTGACTGGTCGGTCAGCGTTCGCCGGGGCTCAAATGCAAATGCATGAAAAAATTGAAAAAAATGCTTGCCAAAGGGAAGGTCTTTCACTAAATTAGCGCACCTCGACAGGCTGCAAGGCTTGAAGAGAAACGGTGAAGTGTCCGAGTGGTCGAAGGAGCACGCCTGGAAAGTGTGTATACGAGAAATCGTATCAAGGGTTCAAATCCCTTCTTCACCGCCACATTCTACGAAGAGCCCCCGAGCTGAGAAGCCGGGGGCTTTTTGTTTTTGCGCCTTTGGGGGCCGCTTTGCGGCCCTTTCGCGACACAAGGCCGCTCCTACAGGGGACCGCGTACGCCTGTAGGAGCGGCCTTGTGTCGCGAAGGGGCGCAACGCGCCCCCAAAATTCTAGAAACTCACCGAAGCCGAAAGCCGAGCCGTCCGCGGCGCTCCCTGGAACAGGTAGTTATCCCCCAGGTAATCCCCCACATCGCGCCAATAACGCTTGTCGAACACGTTATCCACAGTCAGCCGCAGCACCGTGTCATACCCACCAATGCGCGTGCGGTAGCGGCTACCCACATCGAACACCGTATACCCACCAACTTCCACATTCCCCGCTTGGCTCGCATACTTGCTGGCGCTGTAGCGCGCCCCGCCCAGCAGTGCCAAGCCCGGTACCGGCAGGGTGTATTCCGCCTGCAGCGCCGCCCGGAACCTGGGCACGTTGATCGCCTGGTGGCCTTCATAGGCATCGGTGTCGCTGTTCTGCACCCGCGCCCGAATCGCCGCAGCGCTGGCCTGCACCTGCAGGTTCGAGGTCACCCAGCCGCTGGCGCCCAGTTCCAGGCCGGTGTTCTTCTGCTGGCCTTGTTGCACATAGGTGAAAGTGCCGGCGCCGTCCGGGCGCGCGTACTGGTATGCCTGGCGTATCTGGAACAGTGCGGCGCTGAAGCTCAGGCCTTGCCAGTCATGCTTGAGGCCCAGTTCCAGTTGGTGCGAGGTCGTCGGTGCCAGGATTTCGAATTTGTTCTCGGCGAACCACGGTGCGGTGCCGCCTGCCGACAGGCCTTTGGAATAACTGGCATATACCGTGGTATCCGGCTGCGGCTTGTAGATGAGCGCGGCGTTGGGCAGCAACTCGTACTGCCGGGTATGGCGACCGGCAACGCCGTCCTCATTCCAGGTTTTCTCGTCCAGGCGTACTTCACGGGCACCCAGTACGGTCTGCCAGTGCTCGTTGAAGCTGATGCGGTCGCTCACGAACAACCCGTACTGGCGGCTGTCCAGGCGACGTTCGCTAGACCTGATGGGCTTGTCGGATGGGTCAAAGGCCGGTGCACCCGTGTAGATGTTGCCTGTACCTACCCATTCCATATAGCTGGGGCGCTGATCCAGCGTGCGCCGCTGCGCACTGGTGCCCACGGTCAGCTCATGCCCCACGCCCAGCGCATCGAAACGCCCGTTGAGCATGGCCTGCGCCTCGTCGGTACGGCGGGTGTCGTCGGGGCTGCGGAAGTCGTAGATGTCGTAGTCGCCGTTGCTGCCGAAGAACGCGCCTTCGCTCGAACCCCAGGCAAACGAGCTGTAGTCATCGATAACCACCTTGCTGCGCGAGGCGCTCAAGGTCCCGGTCCAGGCTTCGTTGAAACGGTACTCGAAGCGCCCACCCAGGTTCAGCGAATCGTTCTGCACCGGCTTGGCCCAGTGCTGGTAGGCCAGGCGGTCGTCGGGGTCGATGCCATGGGGGACTCCGCTGCCACCGAGCAGCTGGTATCCCGGCACCGAGCGCTGTTCGCGATGCTGGTATTCGGCATCCAGCTGCAGGGTGGCATCCGGGTTGATCTGCCAGTCGAAGGCCAGCGAGGCGAAGTCGCGCTTGCCGTCGGCGTGGTCGACGTAGGAGCGGATGTCTTCATGGGCCAGGTTGGCCCGCAGGCCGAACTGCCGCTCGCTGCCGAACCAGCCGCCCAGATCGGTGGCCAGGTAGCGCTCGCCTTGTTCGTTGGTCGACACCGTGACGCTGTGCACGTCTTCGGCGCGCTTGGTCACGTAGTTGATCAGGCCGCCCGGCTCCGACACACCGCTCTGCAGCCCGGACAAACCCTTGAGCAGCTCCACCTGCTGCTTGTTCTCCACGGCCACGTTCTGCTCGCCGGCGATGGTCTGGCCATTGATGCGGTAGCTGCTGGCGGCATTCAGCTCGAAGCCGCGCACGTTGAAGTTTTCGTAGTAGCCGATGGGGGCGTAGCTTTCGCCCACCGAGGCGTCGCTTTGCAGCACCTCGCTGAGCTGGCGTACCTGGCGGTCTTCCAGCAGTTGCTGGCTGAACACGCTGATCGAGGCCGGGGTGTCGAGCAGGGGCGCGGGCTGGAAGCCGCCTACTGTTGCCTGGCGTGCCTGGTAGCCGTCGTTGGTGTAGGTATCGGACACCTGCAGCGGGGCCAGTAGCACGCTGTCTTCGGCAAGCACATGGGGGCAATGCAGGGCCAGGCCCAGACTGAGCAGGCTCAGGGGCAGGCGGGGGTGACGCGGGGGCATGCGGTGGGGCTCCTGGATGCGCGACACCTGTGCCGGCCTCTTCGCGGGTGAACCCGCTCCCACAGGAAAATCACTATCCTCAGGTGCAGTGATATCCCTGTGGGAGCGGGTTTACCCGCGAAGAGGCCGGCACAGGCCATGAAAAAGGCGGCATCTTACAGCCGCCTTCAACATAAAACGATCCGGGCCCTGCGATATCCAGTCAGCCTTTGCGGGCCGGCCGCCTGTGCTGCCGCCAGTTGTCATCGATCTTCGACCAGGTCTTGCCATCGGTAATGGCCATGAGCTTGCGCCCGTCCTTGAAGGTGGCCAGGAAGGTGGCTTCCTCTTCCTTGCCACCCAGCCACAGCCCGGCCAGCAATCCCACCGGCCCGGCCACCAGGGCCCCGGCCACGCCCCAGCCCAGGGCACTGCCCAGGCTACGGCTGGATTCCAGGCTGGCCAGCCGCAGCTCGCTGATGCGTGCCAGGGAAATCCGCTCGCCCGGGGAGGGGCTGCGCGGGGTCTTGAGTGTGAGCGATCCGTTGCGATACTCGCCTTCGCCTTGCAAGAAATCGCCGGATTGCACCGTGAGTCTTGTCATAACGTCGTCCTGTCAGGGAAAGGGCATTGACCAGCGCCTACTGAGCGCTGCCCGGGCAGGCAAGTCAACGGCCATGCGACGGAGGGTCGTGCGGTGCATTGTCGCCATGGCTGATGGCCTCTTCGCGGGCACGCCCGTGAAGAATCCAACAAAAATTTTTCAGGCCGCTTGCAAAGCGCTCCTGCGCTTGCGCTCCGCCAACCCCCACGCCAGCAACGCCAGCCCGCCAATCACCAACCCGGCCAGCACAATCCCCATCCAGCCCTGGCGCTGGAACAACTGCGTACCCAGCAACGACCCCAAGGCCCCGCCAATGAAGTAGCAGGTGATATACCCGGCATTCAGCCGCGTGCGCGCCTCGGGCCGCAGGGCAATCACCGCGTTCTGGTTGCTCACGTGCACCAGCTGCACTGCCAGGTCGAGCATCAGCACGCCCAGCAGCAAGGCCAGCAACGATTGCTCGGCAAAGCCCAGCGGCACCCACGACAGCAGCAATACCACCAGGCCCACGGTGGTGCCCAGCGAACCCTTGCCACGGTCGGCCAGGCGGCCCGCCCAGTTGGCCGACAGCGCACCCGCTGCACCGGCCAGGCCGAACAGGCCTATCACCGCGTCCGAATAGTGGTATGGGCCTTTCGCCAGCAGGAACGCCAGTGGCGTCCAGAACAGCGCGAACAGGCTGAATGCCAGCAGGCCGAGCAGCGAGCGCAGGCGCAGCACCGGTTCTTCAACGAACAGGCGGAACACCGAGCCGATCAGCGCCGGGTATTTCAGCCCGGCATGGCTGTGGTGTTGCGGCAGGCTGCGGTACAGCGCCACGGCGGTGATGGCCATCAGCACTGCAGCCAGCACGTAGATGCTGCGCCAGCCACCCAGTTCGGCCATGAACCCGGCGGCGGTACGTGCCAGCAGGATGCCCAGCAGCAACCCGCTCATCAACGTGCCGACCGCGCGCCCGCGCTGGTGTGGCTCGCTGAGGGTCGCGGCCATGGGCACGAGGATCTGCGCCACCACCGAGAACAGCCCGGTCAGCGCCGTGCCAAGGATCAGCCATGGCAGGCTCGGTGCGCAGGCGCTGATGATCAGGCCCAGGGTGGAAATGGCGGTCATCACGGTGATCAGCCGGCGCTGCTCGAACAGGTCGCCCAGCGGCGCCAGCAGCAACAGGCCGGCGCCATAGCTCAGTTGCGCGGCAATGACGATGCTGCCGGCACTGGCGGTGCTCAGGCCGAACTGCTGGGCGATGCTGTGCAGCAGTGGTTGCGCATAGTAGTTGCTGGCCACGGCCAGGCCGGTGGCGGTGGCCATCAGCAGGATCAGGGCGCGGCTGAGCGTGGGGGTATTCATGGGGTTCTCGTGGCAGACGGGAGGTAGGAGCGGGGTCAACCTGTGCCGGCCCCTTCGCGGGCTTGCCCGCTCCCACAGGATTATCACAGGGTTTGAGGCCGGTGGGATACCTGTGGGGGCGGGCGCGCCCGCGAAGAGGCCGGAACAGGCAACCCTTCAATCAGGCAGCAAACCCGCCATCGACCGTCAGGCTGGCCCCAGTGACATACCCCGCCTCAGGCCCCGCCAGGTAAGCCACGAAGCTGGCAATCTCATCCGCCTCGCCATAACGCCCGATCGCCATCAGCGGGATCAGGCTGTCAGCGAACTCGCCGCTGGCCGGGTTCATGTCGGTGTCCACCGGCCCTGGCTGCACGTTGTTCACGGTAATGCCTTTCGGCCCCAGGTCACGGGCCATGCCGCGGGTCAGGCCGACCAGCGCCGATTTGCTCATGGCATAGGGGGCGCCGCCGGCAAACGGCATGCGCTCGGCATTGGTGCTGCCAATGTTGATGATGCGCCCACCTTGGCCCATGTAGCGTGCCGCGGCCTGGCTGGCGACGAATACGCTGCGCACGTTCACCGCCAGCATGTGGTCGAAGTCGGCCAGGTCGAATTCGGTCACCGGCGCTACCGCCAGCACACCGGCGTTGTTGACCAGGATATCCAGCCGGCCGAAGGCCTTCACAGTGTCATCCACGGCCAGTTGCAAGGCCGCCGCGTCGGCGCTGTCGGCCCGCAGGGCCAGGGCCTTGCCGCCGTTTTCGGTAATTTCCTCAGCCAGCGCCTGCGCCGGGCCGGCGGAGCTGACATAGGTGAAGGCCACCTGCGCGCCTTCGCGGGCCAGGCGTCGCACGATGGCTGCACCGATGCCGCGGGAACCGCCCTGTACCAGTGCTACTTTGCCTTCGAGGGTGTGTTGCTTGGACATGCTGATCTCCTGCTGGAAGCCAGGCCGGAATGCCTTGGATGGGCGCAGTATCGGCGCTTGATTACCTGCTGATAAGATGGCAATCACTATCAGCAGAGTAAACCTTTGGTTGCCAATCATGGCCATGGAATCGTTCAACGCGTTGGAATGCTTCATCCGCAGTGCCGAAGTCGGCAGCTTTGCCGAGGCCGCCAGGCGCCTCAGCATTACCCCGGCTGCCGTGGGCAAGCATGTTGCCCAGCTGGAAGCGCGCCTGGGGGTGCGGTTGTTCCAGCGTAGTACCCGCAAGCTGACCCTGACCGAGGCCGGGCAGCGATTTCTGGGGGAGGTCAGTGACAGCTTCCGCACCATCCAGTACGCCGTGGCCAACCTGGCCAGCAGCGAAGGCCAGCCGGCCGGGTTGTTGCGGGTGAGCATGGGCACGGTGTTCGGGCGCTTGTATGTGTTGCCATTGCTGGCCGAGTTCCTGCGTCGCTACCCGGCCATTACCCCGGACTGGCATTTCGACAACCGCCAGGTCGACCTGATCGGCCAGGGCTTCGATGCGGCGATTGGTGGTGGCTTCGATCTGCCGCCGGGGGTGGTGGCGCGCAAGCTGACCCCGGCGCACCGGGTGCTGGTGGCGGCGCCGGCGTACCTGGGCCGGCACGCGCCGATTGACGACCCGCAGGTATTGCAACGGCATGACGGTATCCTGATCCGCTCGCCGCAGACCGGGCGGGTGCGTTCATGGCCGCTGACCAGCCGTTGGCAGGTGCAGCAGCCATTGCAGTTGCGCCAGGCGATGACCATGAGCGATTCGGATGCGGCTTGCGCGGTGGCCGAGCAGGGCTTGGGGATTGCCTTGGTGAGCCTGCCGTTTGCAGTGCCGTACCTGGAAGGCGGGCGGCTGCAGCGGGTGCTGCCGGACTGGTACGTGGACGATGGGCATATCAGCCTGTATTTCGCCGAGCACAAGCTGTTGCCGGGCAAGACCCGGGCGTTTATCGATTTTGTGGTGGAACAGTTCGAAGAGCAGGGGTTGGCGCGGCGGTTCGATGCCTTGCAATCCGTGTAGGAGCAGCCTTGTGCTGCGAAGAGGCCGGTAAGGCAAATACTTTCTGTGTTGCTCATGGCCCCTTCGCAGCACAAGGCTGCTCCTACACGGGGATCACTGGCCTGGGCGGCGAAGAGGCCGGTTCAGACAACATCGACTATGAACAATGCCTGTGCCCCCAGGCTCACCTCATCATCAACCTTCCTGCCGACCAACTGCTGCCCCAGCGGCGAGCGCGGGGTAATCACCGTCACCAGCCCATTCCCCTCGCCAATCTTCAACCCCGCCGCCTCGGGCCCGAGGAACAGTCGGCGTTGCCCGCCATCTTCATCCTCCAGCGTTACCAGGTTGCTCACCTGCACCCCGCGTGCCGGGTCGTAATCGCGCAGCAGCAGTTGCTGGTAGGTCACCAGCGCCTTGCGGATCTCGGCGCTGCGGCGGGCTTGGCCGGTAGCCAGGTACGAGGCTTCCAGGCCCAGGGTGTCGTACTTGTTTTCGGCGATGTTCTCTTCGGCAGTGGCGGCTTCGTACGCGGTTTGCGCCGCGCGGGTCAGCACATCCAGGTCATGCTCGAGGGTGGCGACGATCTGCGCCAGCAGGCTGGGCTTGTCCATGGTCAGTAACAGAACTCCAGCACGTTGGCCTGGCTTTTGTCGGTGGGCGCGGTGCGGTTCTGCTGCAGCCAGAACTGGCACTTGGGGCTGTTGAGGTTGCGCGGGTTGCCCTGGGCGGCCTCGGCGGCCTGTTGCACCTCCTGCTTGTGCAGGATGTCCTTGTAGCGTTCGAACATTTCCGCCTGGGCATCCGCCGCAGGGGCTGGCGCTGGCGGCGCGGCAGGCCGGTACGCGGCGGGGGCCACGGCCTGGGCCAGTGGCTGTACCTGCTGTGGCCACAGTTGCAGGGCCAGCCACAGGCTGGCGGCGATGGCCACGGCGCCCAGCCACAGGCCAAAGGCAACGCACACGATCAACGGCAGCGGCTTGAGGGTGATCTTCAGTTCACGGTGGCGCGGCATGGCAGCCTCCTGGCAGGGTGTTCGGGGTGCATTGTCGCATGCGTCTGGGCATTTTTCCGCGCAGGTGCTTTTGTCCGCGACAATTTATGCGCAGAATGCGCGGTTTTTCCGCTGGGCGAGGGCAGGGCACATGAAAGCCACCTGGGACATCTTCTGCAGCGTCGTCGACAACTACGGCGATATAGGCGTGACCTGGCGCCTGGCCCGGCAGCTGGTGGCCGAGCACGGCCTGGCAGTGCGCCTGTGGGTGGATGACCTCAATGCGTTCACGCCCATGTGCCCCGGGGCCGATGCCTCCGCCCCACAGCAGTGGCAGCACGGTGTGGATGTGCGTCAGTGGCCGGTGACCTGGCTGCCGGTGGCGCCGGCTGATGTGGTAATCGGTGCCTTCGCCTGCCAGTTGCCTGCAGCTTATGTAGAGGCGATGCGTGCTCGCGCCACGCCGCCGCTGTGGTTGAACCTCGAATACCTCAGTGCCGAGGACTGGGTGGAGGGCTGCCATGGCTTGCCTTCGCCGCAGCCCAATGGCTTGCGCAAGGTGTTTTTCTTTCCCGGCTTTACCGAAAAGACCGGTGGCTTGCTGCGCGAGGGCTCGCTGCTGGCGCGGCGTGATGCGTTCCAGCAAGGCGCACGGCAGGCCTTCTTGCAGGGGCTTGGCGTAAACCCTGAAGCGGGGGCGTTGCTGATTTCCCTGTTCGCCTACGAAAACCCGCAACTGGGCAACTGGCTTGATGCCTTGGCCTCAGGCGAGCAACCTTGCCACCTGCTGGTGCCGCAAGGGCGCGTCGTCGCGGGGCTCGGCCAGTGGCTTGGCGAGGCGGCCCTGCAAGTGGGCAGCGTGCGCAAGCGAGGGGCGCTGACCGTGCAGGTGCTACCTTTCGTCAGCCAGGATGACTACGACCGGTTGCTGTGGAGCTGTGATTTCAACGCCGTGCGCGGCGAAGACTCGTTCGCGCGCGCGCAGTGGGCCGGGCAGCCGATGCTGTGGCACATCTACGTGCAGGACGAGAATGCCCATTGGGAAAAGCTCGAAGCGTTTCTCGCGCATTATCGACAGGGGTTGTCAGGCGATGCCGATGCCGCGCTGCTTGGCTTGTGGCGTGCCTGGAACATGGACCGCGACATGGGCCAGGCCTGGCAGGCGGCCCGCCAGCACTGGCCGGAACTGCAGCAGCATGCCCGGCTTTGGGCAGCGCGACAGGCCGCTCAGCCGGACCTTGCCACAGCGCTAGTACACTTTTACCGAAATTCGCTATGATACGCGGCCTCGATTTTTATAAATCCATCCAGATTCGGATACTTCGTAATGAAAACTGGTAAAGAACTGAAACCCGGTACCGTCCTGCGGATCGACAACGACCCGTGGCTGGTTCAAAAAGCTGAGTTCACCAAGTCGGGCCGTAACAGCGCGATCATGAAGACCAAGCTGAAGAACCTGCTGACCGGCTACAAGACCGAAACCGTCTACGGTGCAGACGACAAGCTGGACGACGTGATCCTGGATCGCAAAGAAGCGACCCTGTCGTTCATCAACGGTGACGAATACACCTTCATGGACACCACCGACTACACCATGTACGAACTGAACGCCGAGGACATCGAAGCCGTTCTGCCGTACATCGAAGAAGGCATGGAAGACGTCTGCGAAGCCGTGTTCTTCGAAGGCCGCCTGGTATCGGTTGAACTGCCGACCACCATCAGCCGCCAGGTTGTCTACACCGAGAACGCTGCACGCGGCGACACCTCGGGCAAGGTGATGAAGCCTGCCAAGCTGAAGAACGGTACCGAGATCTCGGTTGCCGACTTCATCCAGATCGACGAGTGGATCGATATCGACACTCGCGACAACAGCTTCAAAGGCCGTTCCAAGAAGTAATCTTCTTGTAAAACGCAAAAAACCCGGCCTTGGCCGGGTTTTTTAATGCCTGCAAACTTCCAGGCCGCGGCACGCTTCCCTTGTAGGAGCGGCCTTGTGTCGCGATGGGGCGCGAAGCGGCCCTGACGATCCCACAGGAATACTTGCTTTCGCAGGCCGATCCTGGGGCCGCTTCGCGGCCCATCGCGACACAAGGCCGCTCCTACATGAGGCGCTGCAAGCCTTACACGGTCACGTGCAGGCGCACATCCACATTGCCGCGGGTGGCGTTGGAGTACGGGCATACCTTGTGCGCCTTTTCCACCAGCCCTTCGGCATCGGCCTGGGCCAGGCCCGGCAGGTTGATGTGCAGGTCGATGTCCAGGCCGAAACCACCTGGAATCTGGCCGATGCCCACCTTCGCGGTGATCGAGGAGTCCGCCGGCAGGGTTTTTTTCTCCTGCCCGGCCACGAACTTCAGTGCACCGATGAAGCACGCCGAGTAACCGGCGGCGAACATCTGCTCGGGGTTGGTGCCGTCACCGCCTGCGCCGCCCAGTTCCTTGGGGGTGCTCAGGCTGACCACCAGCTTGCCGTCGCTGGAACGGGACTTGCCGTCGCGCCCACCGGTGGAGGTAGCTTCTGCGATGTACAGCGGAGTGACCTTTTGCATCTTGAGCCTCGCTAATGTGCTGTGCGCTCCCCGTCTGGAGGAGGGCGCGGGTTGGTGTGGGATTTAAATTAGCGCGCAATTAGTTAGCGCGCAAGATAAATCGTCACCGCTCATCCGAACGGCCATTGCACAGCATAGCTGTCAGAGGGTTTTCTGCAGGTTCTCGCGCAGCGCCAGCAGGTCGGCCTGCAGCTGTTGCAACTGTTCCAGGCTGCGCCCGCTGGCCTTGAGGATGCACTGCGGCACTTCTTTGGCCTGCTGCTGCAAGGCGCGGCCCTTGTCGGTCAGCTGCACCAGTACCACCCGTTCGTCCTCGCGGCTGCGGTTGCGCTGCAGCAGGCCTTCGCTTTCCAGGCGCTTGAGCAGGGGGGTCAGCGAGCCGGGGTCGGTGAGCAGGTGCTGGCTGATCTCGCCTACGGTCAGGCCGTCGTGCTCCCACAGCACGAGCATGGCCAGGTACTGCGGGTAGGTCAGGCCCAGGGCCTGCAGCAGCGGTTTGTAGACCTTGGTCATCAGCAACGAGGTGGAGTGCAGGGCGAAACAGACCTGGTTGTCCAGCAGCAGCTCGTCACAGGAGGCTTGGGTGTTGGCGTTCATGCAGGTCCTTGAAGGTAATCAATGGGAAAGTCTGGCACGCGGATCGTTAGTGCGCGCTTTATTCGCGCAGTTCACTGCGCAAGGCCAGGTCCCAGGGTGGAATCGGGCTGAAGCGGCTCTTGAGAAATTCGAGCAGCAAACGACTGCGAGAGTTCGTTTCATGTTCCAGGCGAAGCGCGTAGATACCGCTGGTTTCCGCTTGGGGCAAGCCACCGTCGCAAAACAAAGGTATCAGCTCGCCACGCAGCAGGTATTCACTGATCAGCCAAGTGGGCAGGTGGGCTATGCCTAAACCGGCGAGGGCGCCGAACAGCAGGGTTTCGGCGTTGTTGGCGGCCATGCGCATGCGTGAGGGGCGGTACAGGCGGGTTTGCCCGGCCACGTTGAAACGCCAGGCGAATGGCGGCGCCAGGCCGTCCCAGTCCAGGCCGTCGTGCCCGGGCAGTTCGCTGGGGCAGGTGGGCATGCCGCGGCTGGCCAGGTAGGCCGGGCTGGCGCAGGCAATGCGCACCATGTAGGCCAATGGCGTGGCGACCAGCCGGGTGTCGGCCAGGGGGCCGGCGCGCAGCACCAGGTCGACTTCGCCCAGGTGGCTGCCATGCAGGTCGACGAAGCTGTCGATCAGGCGCAGTTGCACATCAAGGCCTGGGTAGGCGACCAGGAAATCGGCGATGGCCGGGGCCAGGTGGCGGCGGCCGAATGCGGCGGGGGCGTCGATGCGGATCAGGCCTTCGGGGGCATTGCTCAGCGACACCGCTTCGGCGCGTGCCAGGCGCAGCTCCTCGATGATGCGCCTGGCCCGTTCGGCAAAGGCGTTGCCGGCAGGTGTGGCGCGCACGGCGTGGGTGCTGCGGGTGAACAGGCGGCTGCCCACGGCGCTTTCCAGGTTGTCGATGCGCCGGGCCACGGCGGACGGGGTCAGCGGGTGGCGGCGGGCGGCGGCAGAAAAACTGCCGGTTTCCAGCACATCGAGGAACAGGCTTAGCTGGTCGGTCAGGGTATCGGGGCTCATGGCTGCCTTGCTTTTGCGAAAAACGCACAGCCATTGTGCGCTGCTGTGCGTTTCCCCGCCAGCCCGCAATCGTTAGCATGCTCGCATTATGTGTAAAGGCGGATGAGGCCCCTGATGATCGAGTGGTTGTTGTATATCGTGCTGGGCGCAGCCCTGGGGACCATGGGTGGCCTGTTCGGCATTGGCGGCGGGCTGATCGCGATTCCGGCGCTGGGCGTGCTGTTCGGCCTGGACCAGCAGTTGGCGCAGGGCACTGCGCTGGTGATGGTAGTGCCCAATGTGCTGCTGGCGCTGTGGCGTTATCACCAGCGTAACCGCATCGAGCTGCGCCATGCGGTGCCGCTGTCGCTATGCAGCTTCGTGTTCGCCTGGCTGGGGTCGATCTGGGCGGTGGGGCTGGATGCGCAATCCATGCGCCTGGGCTTTGTCGGCTTCCTGGTGGCCCTGGCGGTGTGGAACGTGGCGCGGATGTTCATGAAGGTGACGCCGCCCAGCGCCGAGTTGCGCTATGCCTGGCCGTGGCTGGGTGTGCTGGGCAGCTTTGCCGGCACCATGGGCGGCTTGTTCGGGGTGGGTGGGGCCGTGGTGGCCACGCCGATCCTGACCAGTGTGTTCGGTACCACCCAGGTGGTGGCGCAGGGGCTGTCGCTGGCGCTGGCGGCGCCGAGTACCTTGGTAACCTTGGTGACCTATGGGGTGCACCACAGTGTTGACTGGGGGGTGGGGGTGCCATTGGCGGTGGGCGGCCTGCTGAGTATCAGCTGGGGGGTGAAGTTGGCCCATGCGCTGCCGGAGAAGGTGTTGCGGGCGATGTTCTGTGTGTTTTTGGTGGGGTGTGCGGTGATGCTCGGGTTCGAGCTTTGAGATTTTGGGGCCGCTTTGCGGCCCATCGCGACACAAGGCCGCTCCTACAGGGGATCGCGTGCCCTTGTAGGAGCGGCCTTGTGTCGCGATGGGCTGCGCAGCAGCCCCGGCTCACTTGAACCCTTCGACAATGTAGTCGGCCATGCAATCGGTGATCGGCGAAGGGTTCTGGGTACTGCGCACCAGCATCACATTGGCCACCGGCAACTGCGGCAACCCTTCGCTCTCGCCCAGAATGCGGATGTTCCCGCCAATCAGGCTTTGCAACTGTGCGGTCACCGCCAACCCAGCGGTGACAATGGCGAAGATCGCTGCCAGGCTCGGGCTGGTATAGGCGATGCGGTAGTCGATGCCCTGGGCCTCCAGGGCATTGCAGGTCCAGGCCCGGCAGAAGCAGTCGGTGTTGAACAAGGCTACCGGCATGGGGCGTTGCTCCTGCGGGCAGAAGCCTTCCGCGGCGGCCCAGACCAGGCGTTCCTGGCGCAGCAGCTGGCCAATCTCGTTACCCGGCTCACGGGTGACGATGGTCAGGTCCAGGTCCTGGCGCAGCATCAGTTGTTTGGAGGAGTCGCAATGCACCTCCACCTGCACCAGCGGGTAGGCTTGGGCAAAGCTCGACAGGATGGTCGGCAGGAAACGCATGGCATAGTCGTCCGGCGTACCGATGCGTACGATCCCGACCATGTGTGGCATGCGCAGGGTGTTGAACACTTCCCCATGCAACTTGAGGATGCGCCGCGCATAGCCGAGCAGCACCTGGCCTTCGGCAGTCAACCGCACCTGGCGGCCGTCGCGCTCGAACAGTTGGCGCTGCAGAATGTCTTCTTCCAGGCGTTTCATCTGCATGCTCACCGCCGACTGGGTGCGGTTGACCACCTCGCCGGCGCGGGTGAAGCCGCCCTGCTCGGCGATGGCCACGAAGGTGCGCAGTACGTCCGCATCGAGGCTCTGGTACTGGGACATTGCATCAATCTCCGAGATGCATGGCATCAGAAACATTCGTTGGATTGATCTTATGCCTGGCAGGAGACTGGAGCCATCAACACGGAGGGCTTCACGATGAAAGGTCATGTCAGCAGCATCCAGCAACCTGTCTTTTCCCTGAACCACCTGTGGCATGCCGCCCTGCAGCGCCCGGCGCGCTGGCTGCAGCTGTACCGCCAGCGCCAGGAACTGGCCAGCCTGAGTGATGCGACCCTGCACGACCTGGGGTTGAGCCGGGCGGATATCCAGCAGGAGGCCGAGCGGCATTTCTGGGATGATCCGCTGAGGAGGTGAGTTGGGGCGCAGAGGTGTTTGGCTGGAGGTTTTTAGCGCCTGTGAGATCGAGCGCCGCCCGCGCGGCGCTTCGCGGGGCAAGCCCGCTCCCACATCTGTTGCAACGTGCCGAACCTGCCAGGCCATGGTTGCCTGCCTTGGTGCATGGCCTGAGGCAGGCGGGGCGGCATCAATGCCCACCTTGAAATCCAGTCATGCCAACAAGGCTGCCAACCATGGCCTTACAGGCATGGTCACGTTGCAACAAATGTGGGAGCGGGCTTGTCCCGCGAAGCGCCGCGCGGGCGGCGCTCGATCTCACAGGCGCTGAAAATCCCAAGGCATGCCCCAACCTCAGCGCCGCACCTGCTTGAGGGTTTCGGCAATCAGGAACGCCAGCTCCAGGGACTGGTCGGCATTCATCCGTGGGTCGCAGTGGGTGTGATAGCGGTCGGACAGCGCATCCTCGGTGATCGGCCGGGCGCCGCCGATGCATTCGGTGACGTTCTGCCCGGTCATCTCGATGTGGATGCCGCCGGCATGGCTGCCCTCGGCCTGGTGCACCTGGAAGAACTGTTTCACCTCATCCAGGATCTGCGCAAAGTCGCGGGTCTTGTAGCCGCTGCTGGCCTTGATGGTATTGCCATGCATCGGGTCGGAGCTCCACAGCACCTTGCGCCCTTCGCGCTCGACCGTGCGGATCAGCCCCGGCAGGTGGTCGCCGACCTTGCCGGCACCCATGCGCACGATCAGGTTCAGGCGCCCGGGGTCGTTGGCCGGGTTCAGCGTGTCGATCAGGCGGATCAGTTCTTCGGGGTTCATGCTCGGGCCAACCTTCACCCCGATCGGGTTGTGCACGCCGCGCAGGAACTCCACATGGGCACCGTCCAGCTGGCGGGTGCGGTCGCCGATCCACAGCATGTGCGCCGAGCAGTCGTAGTAGTCGCCGGTCAGGCTGTCCTGGCGCACGAAGGCTTCTTCATAGTTCAGCAGCAGTGCTTCGTGGGCGGTGAAGAAGCTGGTTTCGCGCAGCTGCGGCGCGCTGTCCAGGCCGCAGGCGCGCATGAATGCCAGGGTTTCGTCGATGCGGTTGGCCAGCTGGTGGTACTTGTCGGCCAGCGCCGAGTTGGCGATGAAGTCCAGGTTCCACTTGTGCACCTGGTGCAGGTCGGCAAACCCGCCCTGGGCGAAGGCGCGCAGCAGGTTGAGGCTGGCAGTGGCCTGGTGGTAGGCCTGCAGCAGGCGCTCCGGGTCGGGGATGCGGCTTTTCGCGTCGAAGCCGATGCCGTTGACGATGTCGCCACGGTAGGCGGGCAGGGTGATGTCGCCGATGGTTTCATCGCCCGATGAGCGCGGCTTGGCGAACTGCCCGGCCATGCGCCCGACCTTGACCACCGGGCAGCCGGCGGCGAAGGTCATGACGATGGCCATCTGCAGCAGCACCTTGAAGGTGTCGCGGATTTTCGCCGCCGAGAACTCGGCGAAGCTCTCGGCGCAGTCGCCACCCTGCAGCAGGAAGGCGCGGCCTTCGGTGACCTCGGCGAACTGCCGGCGCAGCTCGCGCGCCTCGCCCGCGAACACCAGCGGCGGGTAGCTGGCCAGGGTCTGTTCGACCTTCAGCAGGTGCGCGGCATCGGGGTAGGTCGGTTGCTGCTGGATCGGCAGGGCGCGCCAGCTGTCGGGGCTCCACGGTTGGTTCATCTCGGGCTCGGTCTTGTCGGTTGTAGGCTATGGGCCATGGTAACAGTTGGCGCTGCGCTTGTTGCATCGAGGGTGTTGACGGACAATGCGCGTTTTTGCGCGGGTGGGTGGTGAGCATGGCGGCGGAACGGGAAGAGCGGCTACTGGCACGGGTGGAGGACGCCTTTGGCGTCATCAGCGTGTATGAAGTCGACGACTACCGCTTTCTGGAATTCGGCGATGCGATCGAGCAGAGCTGCGTGTTCACGGCCGACCCCAGCTGGCTGGAGTACGACTATACCCGCGCCATGCTGGTGGGGGCACTGTGCCACGAGCAGCCGGAGAGCGCGCTGTTTCTCGGCCTGGGTGCCGGCACGCTGACCCAGGCCTGCATGAAGTTCCTGCCGCTGGACGACATCGAGGCCATCGAACTGCGCCCGGACGTACCGCGCCTGGCCATGGAGTACCTGGGCCTGGACGACGACCCGCGGCTGTATGTACGCATCGGCGATGCCCTGGAGCTGTTGCCCACGGCGGAGAAGGCCGACCTGCTGTTCGTCGACCTTTACACCGACCATGGGCCAGGGGTGGGCCACCTGGCGTGGAACTTCCTGGAGAACTGCCAGCAGCAGCTGAACCCGGGTGGTTGGCTGGTGATCAACCAGTGGGCCACCGACGATGGCAAGCCGCTGGGCGCGGCGTTGCTGCGCGGGTTGTACCACCGGCATTACTGGGAACTGCCGGTGAAGGAGGGCAATGTGATCCTGCTGGTGCCGGCGGACCTGGAGCAGACGCTGGACCTGGATGGGCTGAAAGCCCGGGCCGAGGCGCTGGCGCCGCGCCTGGGGTACAGCCTCGAGGGGCTGATCCGCGAGATTCGGCCGGCTACCTGAATGGCTGGCGCGGCCTATGCGATACCTGTAGCGGTTCGTGTAGGAGCGGCCTTGTGTCGCGAAAGGGGCGCGTAGCGGCCCCGGATTCCAGCGTCAATGCAAATATTGCCGGGGCCGCTCTGCGGCCCTTTCGCGACACAAGGCCGCTCCTACAAGGACCGCGCCAGGCTCCAGGGGATTATCGATTCAGCTTGCTGTGATTGATGGCCCGACACTGGCCAGGCACCCTGAAAATATTCCTCACGTCTGCGCACGATTTCGGGTATAGTACGCGCCGGTCTTTTAGCGGACCGCAAAATCAGGTGGTGCAAACCCTCCGAGTCCAGCTTCGGCTGCACGTCCGCTAGGCGGACTTTCCCACGTTTTCTTTTTCAATCGTTTTCGCAAATCCCCGCCGCCAAAGCTGCCTGGGTGACCTGTCGGTCTTTCATGGCTTGTGCAGCTTTGGAGCATGGGTCTTTGCGGATGCACCTAGAGGCAGACCCATGACCCAGGAAACCGGCGGCTTCGCCGCTCTCGATCTCAATCCGAATATTGTTGCTGCCGTTCTGGCGACCGGCTACGAAGAGCCGTCCGCCATTCAGCAACAATCGATCCCGATCATCCTCGCCGGTCACGACATGATCGGCCAGGCGCAGACTGGCACCGGCAAGACCGCTGCCTTCGCCCTGCCGATCCTCAACAAGATCGATGTGAGCAAGCGCGAACCGCAAGCCCTGATCCTGGCGCCAACCCGTGAGTTGGCGCTGCAAGTTGCTACCGCTTTCGAAACCTACGCCAAGCAGATGCCGGGCGTGAACGTGGTCGCCGTCTACGGTGGTGCCCCGATGGGCCCACAGCTGCGTGCGATCCGCAACGGCGCGCAAATCGTCGTGGCCACCCCGGGCCGTCTGTGCGACCACCTGCGTCGTGACGAAAAAGTCCTGTCGACCGTGCAGTACCTGGTACTGGACGAAGCCGACGAGATGCTCAAGCTGGGCTTCATGGACGACCTCGAAGTGATCTTCGATGCCATCCCGGCCAGCCGCCAGACCGTGCTGTTCTCCGCCACCCTGCCGTCGTCGATCCGTTCGATCGCCGAACGCCACCTGCGCGAGCCCAAGCACGTCAAGATCCAGAGCAAGACCCAGACCGTTACCGCGATCGAGCAGGCCCACCTGATGGTCCACGCCGACCAGAAGATCCCGGCTGTGCTGCGTCTGCTGGAAGTGGAAGAGTTCGACGCGCTGATCGCCTTCGTGCGTACCAAGCAAGCCACCCTGGACCTGGCCTCCGCGCTGGAAGCCAAGGGCTACAAGGCTGCCGCGCTGAACGGCGACATCGCCCAGAACCAGCGTGAGCGCGTGATCGACTCGCTCAAGGATGGCCGCCTGGACATCGTTGTCGCTACCGACGTCGCTGCCCGTGGCCTGGACGTACCGCGCATCACTCACGTGTTCAACGTCGACATGCCGTACGACCCGGAGTCCTACGTACACCGTATCGGCCGTACCGGCCGTGCCGGTCGCGATGGCCGTGCACTGCTGCTGGTCACCCCGCGTGAGCGCCGCATGCTGCAGGTGATCGAGCGCGTAACTGGGCAGAAAGTTGCCGAAGCCCGCCTGCCGAATGCCCAGGCCGTGCTGGATGCCCGCATCAAGAAGCTGACCTCGAGCCTGGCGCCGCTGGTTGCCGAAGCGGAAGCCACCCACGGCGAGCTGTTCGACCGCCTGACCGCCGACCTGGGTTGCAGCGCGCGTGCCCTGGCTGCTGCCCTGCTGCGCAAGGCCACCAATGGCCAGGCGCTGGACCTGGCTGCGGTAGAGCGTGAACAGCCGCTGGTGCCGAGCTTCGCCCCGCGTGGTGAGCGTACCGAACGTGGTGAGCGTGGCGAGCGTCCGGAGCGTGGTGACCGCGAGCGCCGTGCGCCGATGCCGCTGGCCGAAGGCCGTGTGCGTTGCCGTACTGCCCTGGGTGCCCGTGACGGCATCGCTGCCAAGAACCTGCTGGGCGCGATCCTCAACGAAGGTGGCCTGGCCCGTGACGCCATTGGCCGCATCCAGGTGCGCGACAGCTTCAGCCTGGTCGAGCTGCCGGAAGATGGCCTGGAGAAGCTGCTGTCCAAGCTCAAGGACACCCGCGTGGCTGGCAAGCAGCTGAAGCTGCGTCGCTACCGCGAGGATTGATCCTGGCGCAATGAAAAATCCCCGGCTTTGGCTGGGGATTTTTTTGCCTGTGCAATTTGGGGGCTGCTTTGCAGCCCATCGCGACACAAGGCCGCTCCTACAAGGGATCGCGTACCCCATGGTGACGCGTAACCTCTGTAGGAGCGGCCTTGTGTCGCGAAAGGGGCGCAAAGCGCCCCCGGCTATCTTCAGTCGAACCGATAAATGTCCATCCCCAACGCCCCCAAGGTAAACCCTTGGTGCACCACCCCGAACTTGCCCCCAGCCCCCAGGGCAAAGAACAGCGGCAGGAAATGCTCATCACTGGGATGGTTGCGCACCGCAAACGGCGCCTGCTGCCGATAACCCAGCAACGCTTCCTGATCATCCGCCCGCAGCTTTTCCACCACCCAATCCCTGAACGCCAGTGCCCAAGGCTCGATCACATCCGGCCCGGCATGCCAGTCCAGTTCGCCCAGGTTGTGGGTAATGCTGCCCGAGCCGATCAGCAGCACGCCCTGGTCGCGCAAACCCGCCAACGCCTGGCCTACCTTGACCTGCAGCGCCGTCCCCATGTGGCTGGGCAGTGAAACCTGCACCACCGGAATATTCGCATCCGGGTACATCAGCGACAGCGGTACCCAGGCGCCGTGGTCGAACGGCCGCTGCGCGTCCAGCCGGGCAGGCAGCCCGGCAGCCTTCAGCAATTCACTGACCTGGTCGGCAAGGGTGGGGTCACCCGGCGCCGGGTACTGCACCGCATACAGCGCCGGTGGGAAACCGTAGAAGTCATGCCAGGTCTCTGGCTGCGCGCTACCAGTGACCAGCAGTTCGCTGCTTTCCCAGTGCGCCGACACCACCACGATCGCTTTCGGCCGGGGCAGGGCGTTGGCCAGCCCGGCCAGCGCCGGCCCGCTGGCGCCGGGTTGCAGGGCAAGCATGGGGGAACCATGGGAAATGAACAGGCTGGGCAGCATGGCAGGGTCCTGACGGTTAAGATGCACTCATCTTCGATCAACTACAGATCGAAATCCAAACCAACTTTTACCGACAAACCATCTAAAAATCGGGAGTGATCATGGAGCCAGCGTTCTGGCAGCAGCGGTGGGCCGACAACCAGATCGGCTTTCACCAGGCGCAGGTGAACCCCTATCTGCAGAAGTATTGGCCAGCGCTTGGCCTGGCGCCGGGTAGCCGCGTGCTGGTGCCATTGTGCGGCAAGAGCCTGGACCTGGCCTGGCTGGCCGGGCAGGGGTACCGCGTGTTGGGCGTAGAGCTGTCGCGGCGGGCGGTGGAGGCATTCTTCCGCGAGCATGGGCTTGAAGCCGAGGTGCAACAGCGCGGGGCTTTCGAAGTTTGGCGCAGTGGTGACGTGGAGCTCTGGTGTGGGGATTTCTTTGCGTTGCAGGCAGGGGATATCGGCAACTGCGCGGGGCTGTATGACCGGGCGGCGCTGATTGCCTTGCCGCCGCAGATGCGTGTGGCTTACATGCAGTTGTTGTCGGGCTTGCTGCCGGCGGGTTGCCAGGGGGTGGTGGTGACTCTGGGTTATGACCAGGCTTTGCTGGGCGGGCCGCCGTTTTCGGTGGGGGATGAGGAGCTGCGGCAGGGGTTTGCCGGGTGGCAGGTGGATGAGCTGGAGGCAGTGGAGGTGATTGAGGAAAGCCCGAAGTTCCTGCAGGCCGGAGCTTCCAGTTTGTTGGAGCGGGTGTACCGGGTTAGCCGATGACAGGTGTGTAGCCTGTTCCGGCCCCTTCGCGGGCACGCCCGCTCCCACAGGTCTTCCATAGGCCTTGAAAACTGTGGGGTACCTGTGGGAGCGGGCGAGCCCGCGAAGAGGCCGGCACAGGTGTACAAAAAGGGCGACCGAAGTCGCCCTTTTGTTTTACCGGTTGGATCAACCGCGACGGCGCAGGGCCTCGATACGGTCTTCCAGCGGCGGGTGGCTCATCAGCAGCCCGGCCAGGCCGTGCTTCAGGCCACCATTGATGCCGAAGGCCTTCATGGTGTCGGGCATGTGCACCGGCAGGCCTTGCTCCACGCGCAGGCGCTGCAGGGCGCCGATCATCGCCGCGGTACCGGCCAGCTGCGCACCGGCTTCGTCGGCGCGGTATTCGCGGCGGCGCGAGAACCACATCACGATCATGCTGGCCAGGATGCCCAGGATCAGCTCGGCAACGATGGTCGCCACGTAGTAGGCAATGCCCTGGCCTTCTTCGTTCTTGAAGATGACCTTGTCGACGAAGTTGCCGATGATGCGTGCGAAGAACATCACGAAGGTGTTCACCACGCCCTGTACCAGCGCCAGGGTGACCATGTCGCCGTTGGCCACGTGGCCGATCTCGTGGGCCAGCACTGCACGCACTTCATCGGGCGAGAAACGCTCCAGCAGGCCCTGGGACACGGCTACCAGCGCGTCGTTGCGGTTCCAGCCGGTGGCGAAGGCGTTGGCCTCGTACGCCGGGAAGATACCCACCTCGGGCATCTTGATGCCCGCTTCACGGGACAGCTCTTCGACCGTTTGCAGCAGCCACTGTTCGTGGCGGGTGCGCGGCTGGCTGATGATCTGGGTGCCGGTGGTCATCTTCGCCATCCACTTGGAGATGAACAGCGAGACGAGGGAGCCGGCAAAGCCGAACACGGCGCAGAACACCAGCAGGCTGCTGAGGTTCAGGTCGACCCCGTTGGCGGCCATGAACCCGTTGAAACCGAACAGGCTCAGGGTAATGCTTGCAACCAGCACCACCGCGAGGTTGGTGGCTACAAACAACAGAATGCGCATCATGGTTGTTACGTTCTCCTGACGGATGAGTTGTCGCTTACTGCGGGGTATATAAGGTGCCGGCCGTGCCGATTCAATCGGGCGACTATTTCAAACTGTGTACGGCGGAGTATGGCAGAGGATGGCGCGGGGGCTGTGGGATAGAGCGTTGCAGGATGTAAGAAACATCCTGTGGGGTTTTGGGGCTGCTTTGCAGCCCATTCGCAGCACAAGGCTGCTCCTACAGGGGCATGCGTTCTCCTGTAGGAGCAGCCTTGCGCTGCGAAGAGGCCTTCACTTACTGCGAATAACCCTTCAGGAAATTCCCGATCCGGCCAATCGCCGCCTCCAGGTCATCCACCCGCGGCAAGGTGACCACGCGGAAGTGGTCCGGCCACGGCCAGTTGAACGCCGTGCCCTGAACGATCAGCAGCTTCTCCGACAGCAGCAGGTCGAGCACGAACTTCTCGTCGTTGTGAATCGGGCAAACCTTCGGGTCGATCTTCGGGAATGCATACAGCGCACCCATCGGCTTCACGCAGCTCACGCCCGGGATGTCGTTCAGCAGTTCGTAGGTGCGGTTGCGCTGCTCCAGCAGGCGGCCCGGTGGCAGCACCAGGTCGTTGATGCTCTGGTAGCCGCCCAGCGCGGTCTGGATGGCATGCTGGGCCGGCACGTTGGCGCACAGGCGCATGTTGGCCAGCATGTCGATGCCTTCGATGTAGCTTTGCGCGTGGTGCTTGGGCCCGGAGATGATCAGCCAGCCGGAACGGAAGCCCGCCACCCGGTACGACTTGGACAGGCCGTTGAAAGTCAGGCACAGCAGGTCGGGGGCCAGCGAGGCGGTGCTGATGTGCACGGCTTCGTCGTACAGGATCTTGTCGTAGATCTCGTCGGAGAACACCACCAGGTTGTGCTGGCGGGCCAATTCCAGCATGCCCAGCAGCAGCTCTTTGGAGTACACCGCGCCGGTCGGGTTGTTCGGGTTGATGATCACCAGGGCCTTGGTGTTCGGGGTGATCTTGGCCTTGATGTCCTCAAGGTCGGGGAACCAGTCGGCCTGCTCGTCGCACAGGTAGTGCACCGGCTTGCCGCCGGCCAGGCTCACCGCGGCGGTCCACAGCGGGTAGTCGGGGGCCGGGATCAGCACTTCGTCGCCGTTGTTGAGCAGCGCCTGCATCGACATCACGATCAGCTCGGACACACCGTTACCCAGGTAGATGTCCTCGATGCCGACGCCTTCGATCTGCTTCTGCTGGCAGTACTGCATCACCGCCTTGCGCGCGCTGAAAAGGCCCTTGGAGTCGCTGTAGCCTTGCGCGGTGGGCAGGTTGCGGATCACATCCTGGAGGATTTCGTCAGGCGCCTCGAAGCCAAACGGCGCCGGGTTGCCGATGTTCAGCTTGAGGATGCGGTGGCCTTCCTCTTCCAGGCGCTTGGCGTGCTTGAGCACTGGGCCGCGAATGTCGTAGCAGACATTGGCGAGCTTGTTCGATTTGCTGAACTGCATGATGGGATCCCGATTGAGAAAACGCGCTACGCCCCGCCGAAAGGTTTGAAAGGGCAGGAAGCGGGTGCCAGACTGAACGCCTGGCACACGAAGCCAACTAATATACGTGCCACCCGCGCCCCGGAAAAGACGGTGCGCAGTGAAATTCAGCCTGCCGAGGTCCCTACATGCAAAAGATCGAGAAAACCCTGGAACAATGGCGGTCGATGCTCGACCCCGAGCAGTACCAGGTGTGCCGCCTCAAGGGCACCGAGCGGCCGTTCAGCGGCAAGTACAACAGCGAGCGCCGCGACGGCATCTACCATTGCATCTGCTGCGGCCTGGCACTGTTCGATGCGCAGACCAAGTTCGATTCCGGCTGCGGCTGGCCGAGCTTCTACGCCCCCATCGAGGACAGCGCGATGATCGAGATCCGCGACACCTCCCATGGCATGATCCGCACCGAAGTCACCTGTGCCCGCTGCGATGCGCACCTGGGCCACGTGTTCCCCGATGGCCCGCCACCGACCGGCCTGCGCTACTGCATCAACTCGGTGTGCATCGACCTGCGCCCGCGCGACTGACCGGAGCCCGACCATGGCTGGATCGATACTGGACATCCCCTGCGTGACCCTGGGCGGCGAGCACAAGAAGCTCGGCGACTTCCCTGGCAAGGCGCTGCTGGTGGTCAATACCGCCAGCCAGTGCGGCTTTACCCCGCAGTACAAGGGCCTGGAGCAACTGTGGCAGGCCTATCGCGCACGCGGCCTGGTGGTGCTGGGCTTCCCCTGCAACCAGTTCGGCAAGCAGGAGCCGGGCGATGCACGGGAAATTGCCCAGTTCTGCGAGCGCAATTTCGGCGTGAGCTTCCCACTGTTCCGCAAGGTCGAGGTCAACGGCCCCGGCAGCCACCCGCTGTTCGTCGAACTCAAGCAGCGCGCCCCGGGCATTCTGGGCAGCCAGAAAATCAAGTGGAATTTCACCAAGTTTCTGGTCGACCCGGCCTCTGGCCAGGTAACGCGCTACGCCCCCACCACCAAGCCGCAGGCCCTGGAAGCGGACATCGAGCGTCTGCTCAACCGTTGACCGGCACCCAGTGGTCGACCAGCGCCAGCAGCTCTTCACGGCGGAACGGCTTGGCCAGGTAGTCGTTCATGCCCGCTGCCCGGCAGCGCTCGCGCTCCTCGGGCATGGCGTTGGCGGTGAGGGCAACGATCGGCAGGTCGGGCCAGCGGCCGCTCTGGCGGATGCGCCGGCTGGCCTCGTAGCCATCCATCACCGGCATGTTGCAGTCCATCAGTACCAGGTCGAACTCGTCCTGTTCCAATAGCTCCAGGGCCTCGGCGCCCTGGGTGGCCAGTTGTACCTGGCAGCCGAGCTTGGCCAGCATGCCCTTGGCCACCAGCTGGTTCACCGGGTTGTCCTCCACCAGCAGGATGCGCGCGCGGCCTTGTTCCAGGGTGATGGCCGGGGTCGCCAGCGGGTGTTCGGGCTCATGGCCTTGCAAGGTGCGGCGCAAGGTCTGGTACAGGGCGTTGCGCGCCAGCGGCCGGGCCAGCTGGTGCAGGGGAGCGAGGGTGACCGACTGTTCGCTGGGCAGGAAGTTGCCGTAGGCGGTCACCAGCAAGATCGGTGTCTTCAGTGCCGGGCGCAGTTCGAACAGCTGGTCCAGGCTGTCGGTGATCAGCAGGTCGATGGCCGTGGCGTCCAGCCCCTCGCTGCTGTCATGGTGCTGGTAGGCAAGGCCCCAGGCGGGCAAAAGGTCCTGCAGCAGTTCATCGAGCCCGCTGCCGGCCGCGCTCAGCGCCGCCACGCGCCCGTGCAACGGTGCCGGCGGGATGGCTTCGGTGTGCACCGCCAGCGGCAGCTCGGCGGTGAAGCGGCTGCCGAAGCCCGGGTCGGACTTGATATGCAGGTGGCCCTGCATGGCCTTGCACAGGTTGCGTGTCAGCGCCAGGCCAAGGCCGGTGCCGCCGTACTGGCGGGTGATGCCGGCGCCGGCCTGGGTGAACGGCTGGAAGATCCGCGCCTGGGCTTCTTCGGGGATGCCGATGCCGGTGTCGCGCACTTCCAGGCGCACACCGCCGACGATGGTCGCCAGGCGCACATCCACGCGGCCGAAGCGGGTGAACTTGAGGGCGTTGGACAGCAGGTTGCTGACGATCTGCCGTACCCTCGTGGGGTCGCCAAGCACGCTGCTGGGGAAGTCGCGGGCGATCAGGCAGGTCAGCTCCACGCTTTGCGCGGTGTTCTGCGACAGCAGGTTGGCAGTGTCCTCGACCATCGAACCCATGTCGAACGGAATGCGCTCCAGCTCCAGCTGGCCGGCATCGAACTTGGACAGGTCGAGAATATCGTTGAGCAACTCCACCAGCACCTTGCCCGAGTCATGGGCAATCGCCAGCTGCTGGCGTTGCTCGCTGGGCAGCGGGCTGTCCAGGGCAAGGGCGATCATGCCGAGCATGCCGTTGAGCGGGGTACGGATTTCGTGGCTCATGTTGGCGAGGAAGGCGGCGCGCGCCTGGGCCATGTCCAGCGCCCGGCGGCGGGCTTCTTCCAGCTCCTGGTTGGACAGGCTCAGGCTGCTGTTGCTGGCCTTCAGCTCGTTGGTGCGTGCCGAGACGATATCTTCCAGCTCGTTGAGGTACTGGGTAAGGCGGTTTTCCGCGGTGCGCCGCTGCTCGATCTCGGTGGCCATGCTGACGAACTGCTGGTTGGCGACCTTCACCAGTACGCCGATCTCGTCGTGTTCGTGGCCGTGCGGGCAGGCCACGCGGGTTTGCCGGGGCTTGCGCGGGTCGCTGCCGCTGAGCGCGCCGATCACCGTCACCAGCGGCTTGGTCAGCATCATGTAGAACAGCGCCAGGAGGATGCCGGTCAGCACCAGGCTGCGGGCGAAACCGTTGAGCAAGGTGATGCCGGCACGGTCGAGAAAGCGGCTGCCGAAGGCGTAGGTGTCCACCTCCAGGTACAGGGTGCCGAGGTATTCCTCGGGCATGTGGGTCAGGTACAGGCGTTCCTTGAACTGGCGCTGGTCGCCAAACAGGAAGTCGCTGAGCGGCCGGTAGCGGTCCTGCAGGCGCGGCCGTTCGACGTCGGCCAGCACTGTTTCGTTGTTGTCGATCAGCCGCGCACGGATGATCGCCGGCGATTGCAGCAGGCCGCGGGTCAGCTCCAGGGCCAGTTCCGAGTCGATGTTGTAGGCGATGCGCGAGGCCGGGTTGTGGCTGATTTGCAGCAAGGCACGCACTTCACGGTTGATGGACGCGTCTTCGCTGGCATAATCGATGCCGATCTGGAAGAGACTGAGCAATGTTCCCAGGATGAAGCCGACCAGGACTGTCAACCGGGCTTGCTTGTATGACAGGCGATTGGTGAACTTGATATCCATGTGTCCCGAGCCGGTTTCACGTCCCTTGCGCTGCGCAAGCATAGCCGAATAGCCCCGGCTGCTGGTGGGTCTGTCTGTTCATTTCAGTTGATTGCCAAGCGGGGGCCGCTTTGCGCCCCTTCGCGGGCTTGCCCGCTCCCACAGGTATATCACTGCCCTCGAGATTTGCAGTGTACCTGTGGGAGCGGGCAAGCCCGCGAAGGGGCGCGCAGCGGCCCCAAAAAACTGAAATTCGTAGGAGTCGTCATGGACGCTCGCTTGATTGCTTTCCTGGACCGCGCCGAATCGGTCCTGGCCCGCCTCGAACCCCTGTTGCCGGCCCAGCGCCCGAACATCGACTGGGCCACCACCCTGGCCGCGCGCTGGCAGCGCGATGGCCGCAGCGGCTACCTGCTGCCGCTGGAAGTCAGCCTGGACATCCGCCTCAGCGACCTGATCGGCGTCGACCAGCAGCGTGACCAACTGGGCCGCAACACCCATCAGTTCATCAACGGCATGCCGGCCAACCATGCACTGCTGTGGGGCTCGCGCGGCACCGGCAAGTCGTCGCTGGTACGTGCCCTGCTGGCCGAGCACGCGGGTGCCGGCCTGCGCCTGATCGAAATCGAACGCGACCACCTGGCCGACCTGCCACGGGTGGTCGAGCAGCTGCAGAAGTTGCCGCAGCGCTTCATCCTGTTCTGCGATGACCTGTCGTTCGAAGCCGGGGAGGGCGACTACCGGGTGCTCAAGAGCGTGCTCGACGGCTCGCTCGAGCAGGCCCCCGACAACGTGCTGCTGTACGCCACCTCCAACCGCCGCCACCTGGTGCCGGAGAAGGAGAGCGACAACGAGAACTGGAAGCGCGTGGACGGCGAGCTGCACCCCAGTGAAGCGGTGGAAGACAAGATTGCCCTGTCCGACCGTTTTGGCCTGTGGCTGTCGTTCTACCCCTTCACCCAGGAACACTTCCTGAACGTGGTCGAGCACTGGATCGGCCAACTCGCGCAAACTGCCGGCCTGGCCTGGCAGCGCAGCGAAGAACTCGACATCCTCGCCGTGCGCTGGGCCACCGGCCGCGGTAACCGTAATGGCCGTTGTGCCTATCAGTTCGCCCGCTACTGGGTCGGGCTGCAATTGCTGGAGCAAAAGTAAATGATCGACCTCAATGCCAGTGGCGCCGGCCTCGACGGCTACAACCTGCTGGCGGCGCAAGTGCAGGCGCTGTTTGCCGACGAGCGTGACTTCATCGCCAATGCCGCGCAGTTTTCGGCATTCCTCTATAACCAGGTGGACGACCTGAACTGGGCGGGGTTCTACCTCAACCGCAACGAAGAACTGGTGCTGGGCCCGTTCCAGGGCCAGGTGGCGTGCGTGCGCATCCCGTTCAGCAAGGGCGTGTGCGGGGCGGCAGCGGCCACCCGGCAGACCCAGCGGGTAGAGGACGTGCATGCGTTCCCGGGGCACATTGCCTGTGACAGCGCGTCCAACAGCGAGCTGGTGATCCCGCTGGTGAAGGAGGGCAGGTTGATTGGTGTGCTGGACCTGGACAGCCCGAAGCTTGGGCGCTTCAGTGAGGCGGATCAGGTGGGGCTGGAGCGGTTGGCGGCGATTTTTCTGGAGCTGACCGACTGCTGATGGTCGTTGCCTGTACCGGCCTCTTCGCGGCTAAAGCCGCTCCCACAAGGATGGCATCAAGCCTGAAGGCAGTGCGGTCCCTGTGGGAGCGGCTTTAGCCGCGAAGAGGCCAGTACAGGTTAAAGCATCAGTCGTACATCACCTTCTTCTTCCAGGTCTCTTCCTCATCGGTCTTGAGCCCCTGGGTCAGTTCATTCTGCTCGTCCTCCGCCGGGGCCATGCGGTCCAGCACCTGGGCGTTGGCCCGGACCAGCAGCTTCTCCAGGTACGTCAGCTGCTCTTCATACACCTTCGGTTCCGGCTGCTTGCGCAGGTACTGCACGCCGCGCTCGAAGGCCAGGCGCGCCTGGCCCGGCTGGTTCTGCTGCAGGGCCTGCTGGCCGAGGTTGTTGAAGAACTCGATATGCAGCAGCACCAGGATGTGGCGGATTTCCTTGATCCATTGCTTGGCCTCGGGCGTGGGCAGGAAGCCCTCCTGGGCGGCGCGGGTCACCTGGTTGTGCAACGCCTCCAGCAGGAAGCGCACATCCTTGGCCTTGATCTCGGTCTGGATCGGGTTGGGCGGGTTGTTCACCGGAATCTGCCCGCCCTGGGCAATCAGCCTCTCCAGTTCGGCGATGCGCGCCTTGATCTCGGCATTGTGCTTGTCCATCGCCAGTTGACGCTGGTTGAGGTTGAGCTCCAGGCGGGTCAGCAGCAGCTTCAGCGCCGGGGTCATGAACTGGCCGGGGAAGGTCTCGGTGATTTCGCCACAGCGGCGCAGGCGGTCGGCCAGCTCGACCTTCATCCGGGCGCGCTCGAGCTTGCCGTTCTCGACCACATTGTTGAGGTAGCCGATCACGATCAGCAACGCGATACCCGCCACGATGAGCAGGGTGATCAGAAGTGGTGTCACCGTTAATGCCTCATTGAAGAAGAATTACAGCTTTGAGTGTAGTGAGTTTGCCGGGGGGCGAATAGCGGCTATATGCCTGTACCGGCCCTTTCGCGGCTAAAGCCGCTCCCACAGGTACGGCACTGCCTTCAAGCTGCGCACGGTCCCTGTGGGAGCGGCTTTAGCCGCGAAAGGGCCGGCACAGGATTGCCTCTCTCTATATCGGCAACCCAACCCGCATCTGCACCCCAACCTACCCGGAAGTCATTGATTTAAATAAATTTCTACAAAGGGGTTGACGCCTGTCCGAACCATCCATAGAATGCGCGCCACTTGCAGCGTAAAGCACACAGCGAAACGCGGCAGGGAGTGAAAGCAGGCAGTAATGCCAGCAGCGTGTCCCCTTCGTCTAGTGGCCTAGGACACCGCCCTTTCACGGCGGTAACAGGGGTTCGAGTCCCCTAGGGGACGCCAAATTGCGGGAATAGCTCAGTTGGTAGAGCACGACCTTGCCAAGGTCGGGGTCGCGAGTTCGAGTCTCGTTTCCCGCTCCAGTTTCTCCGGCAACGCTTAACTGCGGGGCAGGAAAAGAAAATCCAGGCTGAATCGTGAGGTTCAAACCTGGTGCACTGAAAAGTGTCGTGTGTCCCCTTCGTCTAGTGGCCTAGGACACCGCCCTTTCACGGCGGTAACAGGGGTTCGAGTCCCCTAGGGGACGCCATTTGCGGGAATAGCTCAGTTGGTAGAGCACGACCTTGCCAAGGTCGGGGTCGCGAGTTCGAGTCTCGTTTCCCGCTCCAGTTTAATACTGTGGCGTCTATGCGGTGCAGTGGTGGTGAAGGTCTTCATGGCGCTTCACGCCAATAGCGGTAAAGCTTCACAATGCGGGAATAGCTCAGTTGGTAGAGCACGACCTTGCCAAGGTCGGGGTCGCGAGTTCGAGTCTCGTTTCCCGCTCCAAACATGTAACGCAGAAAGGAACCTTCGGGTTCCTTTCTGCGTTTTTGCATGCCTGATTTTCCGGCGATGCCTGCGCGAACACTGGTGCGCAGGCATCGCAGTACTTAGCGATAACTGATGGTGAAGTCGAGCGCGCCTTTGGCCAGGCCAGGCGTAACCCGGTCGTCGGTCTGGTAGAAATGCGCACGATAGGGCAGGCGGGTCTCAGGGAGTTCGAGTTTTTTGTTGCTCGAGACGTGTTCATGCAGGGGGACGGGAGCCCCCAGATCATCGGTTATCTGGATGCCGATGCCTTTCGCCGTCGAACCATTGCCCAGGCTGAACAGGCCCTTTTTCGGGTCGATCGCCACCGAGCCGTCGGTACCTGTCAGGTAGATGTAGGCGGTGGCGGTGCTCGCTGCGGGGTCGTCGTCGCAGTTACTCAACTTGATATGGAACGGCATGCTGGTTGTGGTGCTGCCCTTTCCCGGGAAATCCGCCACTGTGTGGCTACCCAGGTCCACAGGGTCGGCACTCACGGCATCGCTTTCCAGCGTGCACTGTGCCTGGTGCAGGGTGGCGCTTGCCCGCAGGCGAAAGGCGTCAGGCAAATCCGTGGTGCTGCCATGGGCCAGTTCTTCATCCAGCACGACCGGCCCTGCCGCAATCGGCCCGGTCTTGACCAACGTGACCCTCATGTTTATCGGGCCGATAAACAGAGGGGAGGCCATGGTGGTCATGTTGGTACCGTAGTAAGGCACGGTATTGTCGCCGCTGACCGATCTGAAGTTGTTGTTGAGTTGTCCGGCGAACGGCCAGCCCATCTCGATCACCGCGCCAACCCCTGCGATTCTTGTCCTGACGACCCTGCTGGCCAAGCGCCCGTTGCTCAGTCGCATAGGCAGGTTGTGAACGAATGGAGTGGTGTAATCGACGTGTGCTTCCAGCAGTCGATCGTTGGCGTTGGTGCATTGGACGCGGGTGGTTGATGGGTCGAGCAGCCCGCCAAAGAGTTTGCTGGCGATGGGTTCACCGACTGGCAGATCCCTTGGCACCCATACGTCTGTGAAATCTGCCGAGAACAGCGCGGGGCCAGAGCCGTTCTGGGTGACGCAGCCTGATGCGGCATAGGCGGCTTGCAGGGGAATCAGAGGCAGGCTGGCGAACAGCAGGGCCGTCAGCAGGCGCGGGCGAGTGAAAGTGTTCATTGGTTGTTCCAGTCGGAGGGGGCTTGGCAGCGCAAGGTCTGCATGCGGTAGCCTTGTTCAAGCGGCAAGTTGGCGGGCGTGATATCGAAGCTGCATTGCTGCTCATTGCCTGCGGTCCATCTGGCCAGCAGTTGCTGTTGCTCAAGGTGGGTGGCCACCAGTGCCTGGCCACCTTGGCCGACCACCGCCAGTTCCTGGCCTTGGGCATCGCTGACCTGTGCGCCGAACGGCAAGGGGCGGCCGTCTGCTTGCAACAGGGTCAGCACCAGGCGGTTGACCCGGCGCGCCGCGAATTCCGCCAGTACTACAGCACCGCGGCGTGGTACCACCTGCGTGGCGCCGTTGTCGATTTCGATTTCCGGGTCGAGCTGGTCCAGTTGCAGCACCACGGGGTTGGCCCGGTAGGGGCGCATATAAGGTGCCAGGACATAGCCGTCGCGGTTGGTTTTGCCCTGTTGTGTCTGGCTGACCCCGATCCCGGCGATATCCGGCACATGCACCACGGCGTTGGTTTCGCCTATGAACGGTGCCAACAGCATGCCGCCGCCGTGTGCCAGCAGGGCGCCGCTGGTGCTCAGTGACAGGCTGCGGTAGTCGGAAGCTTCGCTGTAGCCCACGCCGTAGTTGGCGTGGCTGCCCTGGTAAGACAGCGACAGGCTGCCACTTTGTTGAGTGTCGTTGGCCAGCGTGGCCCGGTAGTTCAGGCGCCGTTCGTCGAAGTGGCCGCTGAGGCTGGCGCGTTCGCTGTACTTGCCGGCACTGTGCTGCAGGTCGAACGTGGCGCTGGAGGCATGGGCGAAGTCCAGGGGCAGGGTGATGCCCAGGCCGATGATGCGGTCGTTGCTGTGCGACGAAGTGAGTGATTGCGAGGCAAACAGGTTGAGGCTGATGTTGTGTGGCAATTGCGTGTTGTATTGCAGCTGATATTGGCGCCGTTGCAGGCGGCTGTGCCAGTAGTCGTCTTGTGACAGGGTGAGGCTGAGCGCGCCGGCATTGCCGAAGTGCTGGTACACCGAGGCCTCCACCCGGCTGCGGCGGCTGCCCAGGTACCGGTTGGAGGCGTTGCGCTGCAGGACGGCTTCGTCGTAGTCGCGGTAGCCGACGGTGGAATAGCGGTAGCCGGCAAAGCGCAGGCTGGTACCGCTGTCGAAGGCCTTGCCGTAGCGGGCCGAGAGGCTGTTGCCCTGCACTTCGCCCAGCGCCGGGCCAAGGTCGGTGGTGGCTTGCGTGATGTCCAGCGACAATGCGCCGAGTGCCCCGAAGTCCCGTGCCAGGCCCAGGGTGGCAGCGCGGTAGTAGTCGCCACCGAGTATGCCGGTATACAGCGTGCTGTCCCAGCCGATGCCGCGGGCCAGCGCACCCTGCCACAGCGCCGGTGTATCGGCCTGGCCTGTGCCGTGGTAGCGGCCCAGGGCCAGGTCGTAGCGCCACACGCCGGCACGCATCAGGTTGCTGAGTGTGGAGTAAGGCTGGATGAAGCGGCGCACCTGGCCATCGGCTTCGGTCAGTACCACTTCCAGCTCGCCGCTGCTGGCGCCAACGGCCAGGTCATCGATTTCGTACGGCCCGGGGGCGACGAAAGTGGAGTACAGCGGGTAACCGTTCTGCAGCACCTCCAGCTTGGCGTAGGTTTGCGCTACCCCGCGCAACACGGGGGCGTAGTTCTGCATGGTGTCGGGCAGCATCCCGGTGTCGGAGGCCAGCTTCACACCCTTGAACGGCAGGCTGCGGAAAACCTCACCCTGGGTGAAGGTTTCGCCGAGGGTGAGGGTGCCCCAGCGCGCCGGCAGGTCGCGCTGGGCGTAGGTATTGCTGCGCGTCCAGCGCAGGTCGCCCTGCTGGTTCTCGCGCAGGGCTTGCTGGCTGCGCAGGCGCCAGCCATACAGGTTAATACCGCTGTTCAGGTACAGGTCCTGGCTGTTGCGGCTGCCGCTGCCACGCCGGTTGCTGTGCTGGGCCGAGGCCTGGTAATTGACGAAAGCGACATTGATGCCATCGTCCCAGTGGCTTTCGGCGATGGCGCCGCTGGTGTCGCGGCGCAGGTAGGACTGCGGTATCGACAGGTTCAGGCGCAGCTTGCCGGCATCCAGGTCGGCACTGGCGCCGTCCAGCTGTGTGGCAAGGTCGATGCAGTTGCCTTCGTTACCGGGTTGCCTGACGGCCAGGTGCTGTTCCCGCACACCCACCTCACCCAGCAGTCCGGCGTTCAGGCATGGCACCAGGGCCTGGCCGTCGCTGCTCTCGTTCACCGTGATCTCCCGTTTGCCCATTGGGCTGAGGTTGACGTACAGATCCAGGGTGTAGCGGCCTGCTGCGAGGGGGCGGTGCTCGGCCAGAGCACGCAGGGCGAGGGCGCCGGCATCGGCAGGTTGGCCCGGGCTTTGGCGGATGAAGCCGGGTTCGAACTGCAGATTGGGTGGGGCGGCCACGGCTGGCAGGCTCAGCAGGCTTGCGCCGAGCGCGGGGAGGGGCAAAAAGCGCAGGCGTGACAGCGCCTGCCGGCGTTTGAAGGGCTTGAGCATGACGGATGCCTGGGTTGGACGTTGGAGTGCGGCGGTTAGGCGGTGCCGGCGGTGGCAAGCGAGGCGTGTTTGGCTAGGGCGAGGCGGTCGCTTGGTGGGGAGGGAGGATAAGGAGACGGATGGGGGAGGGCTGTAGGGTTAGTCCGGGGTGGGGGGGGATAAGTCGGCAGGGTGTTTGCTTGAGATCTTGATTTTGCAGCTTGTGAACATGGTGGTGCAGACAGTATCTGCACCACCAGTTCAGGTTTGCTACTTACTATTCAGCTAGTCTAGGAATCGCTTACGGCTTGGCTTTTTGCTTCAGCCGGTTTATAAAATGCGTACGGCTGAGCGTGTCCTCGAATACATTTTTGTATACGGCACCGTTATAATTGGATATAACGACGTTCCCCATTGTGTTTAGGACTCTGGCACCTTGTGGAGGGAGTGGCCGATTGTTCGAATCCACTGTCATATTCCCAAGGTGCTCCTCCGAAGGCGCTTGCGTGCTCGAATGAGTTGAATTCGTATCGTTGTAATCCGCATCCGGTATCAAAGGTGCCGCGTTTTGAGTGCTTTCTCTCCTGTTCGTAACGGTGCCACGATGGGCATTAATTTCGGGGAGATCACTGTTAGTGATGTTGTTCTGCTGTGGCTGTTGTTCACCGCCTGGAGTATGACTCGTTAATTGCACTCCGTTGTCCCCATCTTTCGCGATGTTAGGATTGTCTTTCTTGGCGTTCCTAGCCCTGATCCCGCCTCCGATTGTCCCTAACGACAACAGCAACGTACCGGCTATTGACAGTGCCAAGGACGCGACTACATATTTCTGTTTCTTTTTCGGGTCTTTCGTGAACGCGGCGGTAATCTGCGTAGCCAAAGATCCAACCGATGCGGCTACGCCTACAGCCATCACGCCCATGAGCAGCGGGCCAGCGGCGCCCCCGGTGAGCACGGTAAAGGTGACGGTCAACGCCAAGTTCATCACCAGAACGCCAATGTTCAGCCAGAATTCAACCTTACCTTCCTTCTTCTGTTTCTTCGGATCATCGTTCGATCCCCAGCCGCGGCTGTAATGCCCGGTGGGGTCCTGCCACATCACCGGGTTGCCAAGGCAGTACACGTAAGGGTTGATGCCCGCCACTTCAGGGTCCATGTTGTCCGGGCTGTTGAAGCGCATCAGGCCCGGGTTGTAGGCGCGGTAACCACGCCCCAGCATGTACCAGCCAAGGAACCCCTCGAGTGCTTCGGCATTGAACCCCAGCAGGCCCTGCAGCTTGCCTTCCTGCAGTTCGCCATAGGCACTGTAGGTCACTTCATGAACCTCGTCATTGGCCGCGCATTCAGCGATAACACTGTTGTTGTTACTGGCCATGTACAGGTGTGTTGCGTTGCCGTTGCCCGACTGTTGCATCCCCAGCGGTGCCACGCCGCCATACAGGTACTCGGTAAGCACGCCATCGCGCAGGGTACTGCTGACGCGATAACCCTCGTAACGCCGTTGCTCCTCGGCCTGCGCGCCGTGGCGCACGCCCAGCAGCTGCCCGTGGCCGTCATAGCGGAAGCTGGCCAGGGCCTTGCCATCGGGGGTCGTTACGCTGGTCAGCTGGCCGGTATCCTCGTCGTACACCAGGCTGTTGCCCTGTTCGTCCTTCAGCATGTTGCCGTCGGCGTCGTAATCGTCCTTGGTGAACGTCACCAGTGCCGGGTAATCGGCCGTCAGCGTGTGGCTCACGCTTTTCAGCTGGAAGGGCGAATCTTCGAAGAAATCGTAGAAGGCTTCGTCGATTTCGCCGTCTGCGAACTCGGTCAGGCAGAAGTAGATGTTGTCGTAGTCATCAAATTCAAATGCCTGATTGACGATTTCACGGCCCTTGCTATTGGTCGGCAATACGCTGCCTTCACACCCGTGGTTGTACAAGCGATCACGGTCATCATATTCAAAGGTTTCCGTCAGTACCGGCTCGCCCGCTTTGATCAGCCTGCGGCGGTGCAGCATGTCATCGTCGCGCCACAACTGGTCGATCGTGCGCTCATCGATAATGGTTTCCAGCTCTCGCTTGTCGGTGGTGGTTTCAACACGGCTCAGCTTGAGGGTGCGCGAAGTTTCCCGGCCCCGATGGTCATAGGCTTGCGTGCACAGTAGTTGCTGTTTGTGGGTGGCCTCGGCGCTGTTGGTGGTCAGTGTCTTATGCAACAGGCCAGCACTGTTGTAAGTGAACACTGCCCGCAGCGAGCCTTGAGTGATCGAGGCCAGCCTGCCGAGCTCATCGTATTCGTAGGCCTTTCGGCTGTTGTCGCTGTCGCTGTCGCTGTTCTCCAGCATGCGCCCTTGCAGCGAGGTGAGGAAATCACGCGTGTAGGTTTCGCCCGATTGCTTGTCTGCCCAGCTTTCACTGAGCAGGTAGCCCTGGTCGGTGTAGCTGTAGTTGCGTTTACCTTGCTCGTTTTCGGCTTCGGTAATGTCTGCCGAGGCCATGCTGTACTTGAAGTGGGAAGGCTTCTGGTTTTTCCCCGCGGTGATACGCGTTGGCGAGGTGCCGACCGCCAGATCGTATTCGTAGTTGATAGTACGGCCCGATTTCAAGACCCGTTTTTCCGGCAGCAACCGCGAGCCCAGGTACTCCCGCGTTTCCTGAAGTGGGCCAACGGTCATCGAGACCAGGCGGTCGATGTCGTCGAACTCACGCTCGCACACCGAAAGCCCTTCAGCGTCCCGCTGCGGGTGCACCAGTAGGCTGGTAGCCAGCTCATCGGTACTGTGGCGGGCGAACTTGCGGCTTAGCGCGGAGCCATCGGCGCGGTCGGTGCGCGCCATCCGTCCCCAGACGTCGTACTTGTAACCGGTGGTGCGTTTGTGTTCGGCGCGCGCTGTTCGCTCGCCGCTTGCCGGCACGCCGAAGGTAAAGGTTTCTTCGACGCTACGCCCAAACCCGTCATAGCGGTATGCGCGTGTCGACGCCGCGACGCCTTCTTTGTCCAGCGTTTGCACGTGCTCGGGTTTGTCGAAGTGGTTGAAGGTGGTGACGTTCTGGTTTTTACGCACACCGGGTTGATCCGGGTATTCCTCCCAGGAGGTGACGATATCCCCATCGGTGCCGAACGGGGAGCGTTCGGTGAACACGGTCACCTTGTCCGGGCGGACGGTGGCGCACCGGTTACCCCAGTTGTCGTATCGATGCTCGCTGGTCAGGGCCAGGTTGCGGCCGGGCAGGTGGTCGTAGGTGGTTTCTGTTTCCAGCTGGCCGAAGGCGTTGTACGCGGCCGAGTACACCTGATACGTCTGCTTTTGCCTGCTGCGTGAGGCCACCTCCTCGCATACCCGCTCTTCCTTGACGGTGCGGTTGAGGCCGTCGAACAGCATGCGGCTGATCACGCCCTGGTTGTCTTCGGTTTCCTGATAATTCTGCGCAGCCGATACCACATAGCGATAGTGGACCGTAGCGCGCCGCTCGGCATCGTCCGGTGCGGAGGTTTCGCTGGTCAGCCGATTGCTTGTGTCATAGCTGAAGCGCGTGACCGTGTGGTGAATGTCGACGTTTTCCAGCACCTGGCCTGTCAGCGGATGCTGGCTTTGTTTCGCGACCTTTTTGCTCAGGTTGTGCCCGGTGGTCGTCTGTGTGGTCTGCAAGACATCGCCGAATGCCTTGTGAAGGTCGCGGCTGAACTTCCACTCAAGCGTGGTGGTGGTGTCGGCCAGCACTTTGCCCAGGCTTGTCCCGTCATGCTCGCCATGCAGCGTGGTTTCGCGTTTGCTCATGCGCCCATGCAAACGCGCATTCCCAGGGTTGTCGAGGTAGCTACGCCTGACCGTGCTGAGGGGGCGCAGGGCTTGCGGATTGGACGCGTCCGACAGCACTTCCTGATCGATGGCCAGCCATGTCGAAGCGATTTTGCCGTGTTCGGGCAGGTCGGTACGGCCTTCCAGAACAACCAGCGCTTTATAGGTGAAATCCGTGCGCAGCGGAATCGCCCCTTGTACAACCCCGGCAAGCGCACTCGGGTAGACTGTCTCGCTTTTCACATGTTTCCTGAAGCCGTTAGGCTCGGCAGGGCATCTGTCAGCTTCGCCCGTGGCCTCGAAGTATTCCAGCACGGTGTACGAGCCATCCGCTCTGATTTCCTTGATGAGATTGCCTTCGGGGCTGTATTCGGTGGTGATGCATTCGGAGCGCTCTTTATTGGCATCATCCACCATTCCCCAGGTTGTCTTGACTGTTTTGGCCATCAGGAAGTTGCTTGGCTGATCGTCGAAGGGGGTGCCCAACTCGCCGTGATAGGCTATTCGGGTCAGGGTGACCTCCTTGCCCTGAACACGGGTTTCCAGGGTGGCGCGGTGGAAACGGTCGTACTCGGTCGTGACGATACGGTCGGCCTGGCCCGCACAACGCCGGGTAGCCGTGGACCAATAGCTGTAGCCTGGGTCGACGATGTCGTACAAATTGTCGCGGCCGTTGTTGCGCCAGGTAATGTCGCTGCCGTTGCCCATGTAGTTTTCAGCGGAGTAGTCATAGTCTGTGCGCATTTCAGGCTGGTCATGCCCTGGCAGAACGCGATGGCGCTTGACCCGTGGCAATTTCTTATCGACACCCGGCAATGAATGGCCAGGGTCACCGTCAACGCCATAATCCACGTGTTCCACGGCACCCGTTGGCCAGATCACTCTGGTTACACAGGTTTGTCCATGCACCTCCTTGTACTCGAACTGCCACTGGGTCTGGTCGGGCATGACTACGTGCTGCAGCTGCCGCCCATTGAATTCGAGCACATGGCTGGCCCGTACATCCTCGGCGTCAGGGTAGCGGGTGAACACGGTAGTACCGCCATATGTCACCTCCAGCAGCCGGCGGCCTTTGCCGGGGCCGTCGCGGTGGCCGTCGCGTACTTCAGTCAAGCAGAACCAGCCAGGCGCATTCGGGTTACTGGCATACGTCAGTTCGATCCATTGCCCGGTCGGTGCGTAGATGCGCGTTGGCAAGGCCACACGCTGTTTTCCTTCGCCCATGCTTTCGAGCACTTCGACCACGCCGGTACGGTGCACGACGCGGAAGAGACCTTCACCGTCCTTGTGGAAATGAAAGCTATCGAGTTTCTTCTCGCTGATGCTCTCGATGCCATCCACGGTGAACTGTTCGCCGGTAGACAGTGACAAGGCGCCGCCGCCTTCAGGGTAGGCGTGCTCGACAAAGCGGGTACCGTTCAAGTCCCAGCATTCGCCGTAACCGACATCGCCCCCACCCATTGAGTTGTAATTGAGGACCGGTTTCAGATTGGGCCCTGCGCCGCTGTTGGCGACCAGTTCAGGGATCGTGATGCTTAGCCCATATTGTCCGGTACGTTCTTCGACGCGGTTTTCGACCGCGAAGTTGTTGGCGTTGGAGTGCGCGGCCATGTTGCTCATGGGGTCACCTGTGATTTGGCATTGGTTGGGTAGTACAGCGTGCCGCAACGGTATCGGGTGTAGCCGTTTTCATCGGACTTGTGGGCACGGCCGATCATGACTTCGCCAGCGCTGCAGGTAAAATCGAATTGGTATTCCAATGCACCGTCTAGCCACTCACCGGGCTCTACGATCATCCTGTTCTTTTTGTCATTATCTATTTCGTCTTTATAAAACTCGGCGCAGGTGTAGGTGGTATAACCGTTCTCGTCGCCTTCATGTTTTCGTCCGATCATCACACTGTTTGTCGGGCAGGTGAAATAAATGTAGTCTACCTCTTCTTTTTTGTAGTTCGTGGCTTCTGTGCAGTTTTTGTCCGGTGGCTCGGCACTCACGCTGCTGGGTTTACGTCTGCCGCATTCAGATATGTTTACGGAGGTAAAGCTATTCTTCATCAGGATTTTTTCGGTGCCGTTACCTTTGACTTCGGTGCAGCCGTATGTTGTTTTTTTGTTTTCGTCGCCGATATGCTTTCGGCGAGTCATGACCATATTTTTTTCGCAGGTGACATCGCTATCTTTTTCTTTCACGGTGAGGGTTGTAGTGGCTCCGAGTGTTACGGCTTTCAATTCCGGTGTTTCATCATCGTCCGAAATTTTTATTTCAACACAGCTTAGCCTGCGCGTGATTCGTCCTGCGCCATTGCTGGTTTTTTCGGTAAGTTTGAATCCCACCGACTTCTCATTTCTGTCGTTGACGTAGTCTATGTATTTGCCGGTTTCGAACTCTACCAGCCGGTCAATGCCAATTTCTGGAAGTTGTGACGGATTGCGTGTGGTTTCGAGCCGGATGACAAAGCTCTTGTTATCTTCCGGGTCATCTTCCGTGTAGAAGGTGCTGTCCAGTTCCGTATTGCACAACCAGTCGTCGGTCAGCAGGATTTCTGCTGCGGAGGGAATATCCTGCATGATGATTTCAGTGGGTTGCATGTCATAGCAGTTCCCTGTGCCGATACCACCTCTATCGGCCAGGGAAAGTTTCAATGTCTTGCCGGCCCCGGCAGCGGGGATGTCCACGTTGCACCGACGCTCGCCATGATCGTCCGTGGCCTTTGAAACCAGAGTAAGGGTTCCGGCGTTGGCATGGGGTGCAGCCAAGCCAATAAGCATAAGTGTGAAAACTGGGAAAAGGATTGTCGTTGAAGCGAGGCGGGGCAGGCTTCGCCTTACCGTATGGGTCATGGTCGAGTTCCTTCGGTTTTGAAGAAGTTGTTGGCGCAGGCCGCAAGTGTTTACAACGGCGGGCTGGTTATGCTCAGGCTAAAATACAAGGCGCAGGTTGGCACCTGGCAGAAATGACAGGTATGGCTGCTGGAGCAGCGTGGCTGCGTGTTACCTCTGCATGCCGCTTGGACCTGTTATTTTTGCCAGTAGTGGAAACGAGCCGGCAGGCGTAGAACTTCATTCCGGAACGCTTGATACGGAGTGACAGTAATGAGTTCAACGGCTGATAACAGCCCCATTGCCAGCCTGGGGCAGCGCCCACATTCGAGTAACCCGAAACCCGTTATTGCAGGGTTGACTCAAGACCTTGAAGTGGATCTGGATGCGTTGGGCGGCGCCAATCTCAAGGCCTCTATCCGAGGGGCGAATCTGCAAGCGGGTGACGTGGTGCTTTCCAACTGGCGAGGCCTGGATGCAGAGGGGGTTGCATTTGATCTGGTAGCGGATGGCACAGTGGTAACCGACCCGGATAACGTGATTGTAGAGATAGACAACAAAATAGTGACCGCTGCCCGCGGCGGGTATGCGTTCTTGTCTTATCAAGTCAATGATAGTGCAAGCGATGAGTCGCTACGGCAGTTCTGCTATGTAGGGTTGCGTTCCGCCAGCCGACTGCCAGTGGTACAGGTGTTGCAATCACATGGTCTGGAAATCGTCAAGAAAGACGTACAGCATCTCAACGTGGTGGCAGCAGCTTATCAAGCCATACAAGAAGGTGACAAGGCTAAGCTGATAGTGCGTCGCTTCAGAAGCAATGGCAACGAATTGACGCCGGCGTTCGAAACGCCATTGATTAGCCAACAGAAGTTCAAGGGGGAGCCCCTCGAATGGCTTGTACCAAAATCGGCTTTCAATACAGTCACTACGGGTGGGTATCTGGAGATTGGTTACAAAGTCGAGCTTAAGGACGGCAGCGAACTCGAAGCTTCGCGAGTCCAGAAGTTTATGATCCGTGACGGTATTGACATCGGTACACTACTGCCAGCCCCCCGTGTAGAAAATGGCGGCAGTGACGAGATTGACCCTGGAAATTACGCCAATGGTCTGCCGGTTGCCATTGACGCCTATACGCAGCGTGCTGTTGGCGACTACATGATGCTGGCCTGGGTGTTGGCGTCGGGTGAAGCGCACGTGCAAGTTGTCCGTGTGGATCAAAGCAGCCTGGTGGCAAAGCAGTTTGTGCTGCGCATTGCACATGAATGGCTAGTTGCCAGTTTGGGTGCGGTGCAGGTGTTTTACCAGTATGGTCGTGAAGGTCACTCGCTGACGTCAGAGGTATTGTCGCTGAAGGTTACGAGGCCTCGCCTAACTCCCCCTATGCCCACAGTCAGGGGCAGTTCGTCGACCGGGGCAGCAGACGAATACAATATAAATGCCTTCGATATCAGGAAAAGTGGTGCATACGTCATCATTCCCGCCGAAGCCGACCTTCGCGAGGGTGAAGACTTCGAAGTGCATTGGCAGGGCGAGTCGAACGCGGGGCGGGTGATTATTAAAACCCCGGATGCGGAAGGCCCGCGAGTATTCAACGTGCCGGCTGATTTTGTTGCGGCCAATATGGGTACTACACCTTCGAAACGATTTGAAGTGTTTTACCGGATCGTTGACAGGGAGACAAACCTTTACTGGGAAAGCAAGCCGGTGAAGCTACTGATATTACCCCTGGCAGAAGAAAGATATCAGCTCATTGACTGCCCGGAAGCAAACGCTTCAGGAGAATTGGTGTTGGCGCCAGGTGGTGCAACGCTGACGTTGGCTCCTTGGGCTTTCATTAATGACAACCAGCTGCTGAGCATTCATTTAACCGGTGTGGCGCCTGATGATAGACCTGTGGCGGAAGTTTTGCGGGACAGCGTACCGGTTAGCGAATCGGAGGTTAAGGCAGGTGTAATCGATGCACTTTCTTACGCTGTGCTGGACAAGCTGAAATCGGGTGACAAGTTTTTTGTCTGGGCCAGTGTCAGTTTTGACGGAACTCAATGGTGGAGTTTTCCAAAGCTGGATCTGACACTCAAAAAGTGAACGCTATTCCAAGAACTCCAGACGACTTTTTCGAAAACGAGGCAAGCCTTGGCATGCTACACCGCCGGGTCGTCAACATGATTCGGCCAATACCATTTGCCGACGGAAACACTACATGGCACTTAATTTAACCAAACAATCGAGGGTTTGATCATGGCAGACCTTACAAAAGAACAAATCCTAAAGCGCTTGGCCTCTGGCACTGTCATTAGGGACTGGAGCGCTGTTGGCGCGCTGGCGCGAAGCCACATCAACCTGTTGCTTCGCGACCAGTTCCTGCAGGGGTACACCGACCAGTCGTTCATCGCGCCCATGAGTAGCCAGTTCGACCTGGATGAAGGTGGCCAATTGCGTGGCGAATTCCGCAACCTGGTATTCGGGCCGCCACAGCTTTCATTCGAAGATGCCACTTTGCTCTCGGCGGTTACAACGGTGCGGATGAGTATTCTTTCAGGTGATTATGTGCAGCATGCTCACTTGCCGGGCAGCCCCCCGATTTTGCTGCGGGCCTATAGTGTGGACGAGGCCATGGGGTATGCGGTCAGTGCGCAAGTCGAGCTGAAGTTGCAGCAGAGTGCGAGCGGGCAGTACACCCAGTTGATGCTGGCGCTTTCCGACGCCAGGCCCGATACGCTGGAGTGTGAGCTTGGCACAACCCCTTACGCCTCGAAACAGATTGGCCAGGCGGTATTCAGCCATTGGCTTGAGCAACCCGGCTATCGTCAGGTTTATATCCTGGCCCAGTTCGATCGTGAAGACTACGCGTCGATGTCGCCCATGGGGATCAAGGTATTGACCCAGATGGCGCCCTGGGGAGGCAAGACCGACAAGGCGTCCAAGGACAAGGCTGCCAGCGAAGGCGATGGTGCCGTGCTCTTGCTGATGCAGACGCGCTCGCATTTGCTGCCCGGCACGCTTCCACAGCCAGGTCACGATTTCCCTTTCCTGCTTCCCGGCACGGCCGCGGCAGGTGCCGAGTACTCATGCACACTGTTGCTTGACCCGGTCAACGAGGGGAAGCGCGCCGAGCCGTTGACCCAAGTGTTGAGGCCGGTGCGTATGCCCAATGCACATCGGTACACGTACAGTGCCGGTGACAAGTTCGTGCCGGCCGATGTGGTCGGGTTTGGTCATATCTCGCCCACTGAAGGTACCTGTCGGGTCGAGCCAGGTATCAAGAGTATCGTTGCGCAAGAGACGCTGCCGTTCAAACTCGAAGGCAGCACGCCCGTCGAGGGGTGGAATACGACAAACATCAGGAGCACTGCTGCCAGCGGCACCATCACGCGTGCGGGTGTGTATACGTCTCGCGATGCCGACGCGTTCACAGCGGATAGCCAGATCTCATTGGTGACGGGGCACTATGCCGATGGCAGTGACGGCGACCAGCAACGTGCTGCGTTGGTGATCGAGCATGTCAGGCCGGTACAGATTTCCCCTCGGGTGATGACCACTGGCGCCAATGGAGTGCCGATCCAGCTTGCCGCTTCAAGCGTAGATGGCGGCACCCTTCGCTGGGAAAAGGTCGATACACCGCAATCGCTTCGTGCTTCACGGGGGCCGGAGCGGGCCGGTAACCATAAGAAGCACGACCTTACGGGTGCTTACTCGGCCGATCTGGGAAAACTCGAGGATCTGGGTAATGGGAAGGCCAGGTTTACCCCGGCAAAGATCGAGCAGGGCACCCCTGAAATCCTGTTCCAGGTCATTCGGGCGACGGATACCCGCTCAGGCGCATTTGCCGACGCGACAGTCGTGATCGTGACATGGCCGCAAACCTTGTCTGTCGAACCATTTCATGTATCGAGCTACAAACCGAACGGCACGGTGCCGTTCAGCGTCAAGGTCACCCCCCCTGACCTGACATGGCATGTGTTTGGCGAGGGCGAAATAGGCCAGGACGGTATCTATACGCCACCCCTGGCAGCCAAACTGCCAGTTACTGTGGTCATGGCCGATTGGAACAACCTGATTAGCGGCTACGCGATCATCGAACACCGTCCGGTCGTACTGGCCAGCCCGGCGACCAGTGACTGGGATGACCTTGCTGTTTTCAGCATCGAGTTGCTTAGCCCTGGTGTGTGTTTCGCCAACGGTATGCAGCAAATTGAAGTGCTGATAACCATTAAGACAAAAGTGAATGGGGTGGGAGTTTCGCCGCCGATCAGTGACACAGAACTGGCCAGCCTCAAGTTATTCAACACTGAGGGCGGAAAGGTGATCGAGTTCCTGCCTGCCGGTGAAGAAGGCTTGGAGCCTGATGAACTATCAGAAGATTCCGTGAACGCCGGGACTTGGGCAGTGAGCAAAGACCGTAACCGGGTAGGAACACGGCCGGGGGCCACGCAGGGTGAAACGTTGCCCATGGACGCCAGTACCAGAACCAAGCATTTGTTCTTGCTGACCAACAGTGTGGGGACCCTGTTCGTGGGGGCTCAGTTCACCGGTGACGATAGAATTCCTTACAAATCCACTAGCTATAACGATGGTACTTCGAAAGTCAGGGTGACCGGTGAGGCGCCGCCAGATAAATACACTGAAGATGCCTATACATTCAAGCGTATCCCGGTCAAAGGTTGGGAAGGCGAGAACACCGAAGACTTCGATAAAACCGATGACACCACCGACTACTGGGTACTGGCAGGGGCGAAGAGCGATGATTTCAAGACGCTGAGTTTTCTAAGGCTGAAGTTTGACGACGACAACAAGGTATCGATGATCCGTTGGGAGTCAAACCAGCGCAAAGAGAAGTATTGCAGTTTCACCAGCTTTGCGTTTACGCCATTGAAACCCGCAGTCATGCAATATCCCCAGAATGCCGAAAACCCGGAGGATCCGGAAAAGTACCTGGTGTATGACGGTCTGTTGCAAGCGTTGGTGAAGGCTCAAGTCGGCGACCCTGACTTCCTGGATACTGAACTGGTCGAGAGCGCCAAGCCTGGGCGGGGCGATGTTTGTTTTGCGCTCCATCGGGTATCGAACCTGCCGCTCTTTTATGACAGTGAGAAAGATAAGCGCGAGAAATGGCGAGCGCCACTGGAACGGCCATTATTATTCCGTCTGATGGATCAATTCGGCAATTGGCATCGGCTCAAGGTTGATTTCCACCTTGCCAGTGGTGTGAAAGGTAGCCGCGACAAGCTGTCTTTCTCGGTCCGTTAATATTGATATTTTTGAGGTGAACCAGTATGTCCGGCAAAACGGCACTGCATTCGGGGGCTTTCAACTTCTCCAGTTTCATCAGTAATAGTGTTGACCCGCGTACCGGCCAGTATGGCCTGAGTATTGTATTACCTGTCTTGCGTGGCGACTATTTGGGTGGCGTAAGCTTCCCGCCATCGTTTACGTACAGTTCGTTGGGCGCAGGTGACTTCGGCTATGGGCAAGGCTGGGATATCAATCTTAGCAGCTTCATCGAGCATGCTTATCCTGAAGGGGGGAGTGCGCTATCGTTGTACACCGGTGAGCGTTTCACGGTAGACGGTGTCGAGGGTATCAGTGAGAAAAAACTGGATACTTTCCATTTTCACAAGGATGGCGATAAGGCGTTTCGAGTCGAGCATAAAGATGCTCAATTGACAGAAATTCTGGAACTTATAGAAATCGGTACCAAAGAACTGGCGCTGCCCACAAAGATTTACTCCGATTCGAAGCGCTGGCTTGAATTTGTCTACCGTGACAACCCGCAATTGCCAGGCAACCCCTGCTTGAGTGAAGTGCGTGACTCCGGGGTAGGTGGGAAACAGGGGCGTCGCCTGCTGTTGATCGAGTACCCGGGCGATATGATCATCACCTTGTACCCCGATCAACCTGCGGCGCGAGCCAGTTATACCCTCAAGTTCAACGGGCGGCAGCTCGAGCGTATAGTCCTGCCCACCGATGATGCGGCTTATTGGGAGTTCGCTTATCAACAGGTGCACGGGCAAACCTGTGTGACCCGGGTGCGCAGGCCGACCGGTGCGGTGGAACATATCGAATATGGCATAGACGGTGATCCGGGCCACAAGCTGCCAGGCGTCGATCAGTACTTGCCGCGGGTCAAGCGTCACCGCATCGTTCCGGGGTTTGGCCAGGCCGAACAGGTTACCGAGTACGAGTACTCTTCGACCAACTTCGTGGGTAATGGCAGCGATGTTGTCTGGAACAATAATGGCCGCGATAACCTCTACGATGTGGCCGACGCCAACTATTCCTACTGGAGTAAAACCACCGAGCGCTGCCCTGGGCAAGCGGACCGCACCGTGCTGAGAACCTTCGACCGCTTCCATCGTATGGTCGAGGAAAAACAAGTTCAGGGCATTTGCGTCATTACCACGGTTAGCCAATACCCAGGCAATTCGGCGGAGCCGTTCGGCAAGCAACCTGAAAACTTCCAGTTGCAGCAACTTTCGACTCAGCGCTGGCAAAAAGCGAACGGTAATCCGGGCACTGCCAAACACACCACCGAGTATGACCTGTTCGGCAACCTGATCAGAGAAGTTGCAGTCACTGGCGTCGAGACTGTGTACGAGTACTTCCCCGTTGACGGAGAGCCCGGCAAGTGCCCGGCCGACCCCCAGGGTTTTGTACGCTGGCGCAAGAGCCAGACCATCAAGCCATCGGCCAAAGGTGAGGGCGCAGCCGCGACCGAGCGTACCGAATTCGTATACAAGGCCCTTGACCCGGTTCCCCTGCCTGAGGGCACGCCCGACCCTGTCGCCAAGCCGTGGCTTGTGTTGAAAGAAGAACAAGCCTTCGTCATGGCGGGTGAGATGAAGGTGCCGCTGAGCCAGACGATTACCCATTACCATGAGTCCAAAGAAGACCTGTTGAGTTATGGGCGGCCGGCCGAGACGATCATGACCATGGGCGCAAAGCCTACGACCACCTCGTACAGCTACACGACAGAGGTGGTGGAAAACCATCCAGCCCTGGTCGTCAATCAGGTAGTGACGGGTTTCGATCACGGGCAGGCGCTGGAAGATGGAACCGTTCGCAATGTGCAGAAAACCTTTGCCTTGAAGCACTCGGCATTGACCGCAGAGCCGTTGCTCAACCGCGATGACAACGATGTGGAAATCGCCTATGCCTATGATCTGCTGGGCCGTGTGACTGTCGAGACGGTTGCGCCAAACGACAAGTTATACAAGGCTTCCCGCAAATACAGCTACGTGCTGGCGGTGGGGGACAGCCCGGCGGTGCAGACCTCGACCGATGTCAAGGGCGTGACCACCCGCACCCTGCTCGACGGCCTTGGCCGTGTGTTCGAAGAACAGCGTATGGAGGCCGACAGTGTCGAAATCTGGCGGCGCCAGCGGTATCGCAAGACCTACCTGGCCACCTACAACGCTTATGGCCAGCTTGCCGAAGAAACCGAGTACGACTGGATGGCCGATGTGGTTACCGAGCCGGGTATCCACCACGCAGTGGACCTGACGCTGCAGACAACATACGGCTACGACGACTGGGGCCAGCAAGCATGGCAAAGGGGGCCGGACGGCATCTGCCATTTCGAGGTGACGGACCCGGCTGGCACCGAGGCGTCGGCCCAAATGCCCATCACCCGTAGCTGGCGTGAGTCGGCGGATGGCACGGTTGCAAGCGGCGTGACCGAGACCTGGCTCAACCGCTTCGAAGAGGCCACGCACGTCAGGCGCTTCAGGAAAAAGGACGACACCGTTGCGTACAGCCAGCACACCTATCATTACGATGGCCTGGGGCGTGTGGCCCGGGAAGTGGCTGCCGACAAATCCACCACGCTGAGCACGTACGACACCTTTGGCCGTTTGCTGACACAGACGCTCCCCGACAGGTCGGTGGTAACCCGCCGCTACGCCACGTTTGACAGTGACGACCTTCCGGAGAGCATCGATGTCGATGGCATTGTGCTGGGCACGCAAACGTTCGATGGCCTGAAGCGGCTTTACCGGTCTGTCACCGGTGGGCGAGAGCGCATTCTGCACTACAAGCCTGGGTATAACCGACCAGAGAAGGTGTTCACGCCTTCCAGGCAATGGGTCGAGTATGAATATAACCCGGTGTTGGGCGAAGAGCCGCTCAAACGGACATCCAGTCGATTCACGGCTGACTACACCTATGACCCGGAGAATGCCCGGTTGCTGCGCTGTACAGAAGATGGGCAAACCCTGGAACGGGATTATTTCAGTACCGGGCAGATGAAATGGGAGAAGCGCACCGAGGGCAACGAAACGTTCGAAATGACGTATGCGTACAGCTATCGCGACCGTATGTTGAGCTACACCGATGTACTGGGCCAGGTGCAGGACTATCAGTATGACGATGCCGGGCGGCTGCAGAAGACTACCCTGGGCACGACAGTGGCGATGTTCGAGTACGACAAGCTGGGCCGAACATCGAAGATCGAAACCCGTGATGGTGATAACTACCTGATCACCTGGTTGGAGTATGACGAGTTCGATCGTGAACGCTGCCGTCGCTTCGATATGAAAGGTGAAATTCAGACGTTGACCCAGGATTATGATGAATGCGACCGCATTGAATGGAAAACGCTGTGGGCTGGCGAGCCGGGCGACAATATGCTGCGCCAAGCCGAAGCCTATGCCAATCATGTACGAGGTAATCTGCACGCGCCTGCGGTGACTGAAAAAGCCAATCAGCTGTTGAGGGCGATTTATGCCAGGCACACACCCTATCGGTCGAATGTTAAAGCAGACTCGGCCCAGGAAGACTGGTTGCGGCATGAGGTTTATGCCTACGATAGCCGCGGTCGCCTGTATGACTATAAATGCAGCGGAACACTGTCCCCGGTCGACCCGCAAGGTCATGTGATTCGTACACAGGCGTTTGAATTCGATGCCCTCGACAACATTTACCTGGTTATCACCGAGCTGACAGACAAAGACACTGATAAACCAGGTGAAAACGTGGCTGAATACTTCTTCGAGTGTGAAGACCCTGCGCAGCTCAGTAGCATAACCAATAGCTACCCGGGCTACCCCGCCACGGCGAAGTTGATCTACGATCCCGACGGGAACCTGACCGACGATGGTGAGGGCATGTTGATGGACTATGATGCAACCGGTCGTTTGAGGTCAGTCGAAAAGGCTGGTTTGATGTCGAGCTATCATTACGATGGTGTCGACCGCCTGAGTGGTCAAAGTGGAGGCTGAGTGTCTGGTCCTCTTACAGTGAAAGCCCGCGTTAGTGTGTAATGTTGTTCACTCAAGTCTGATGTGACATCGATTGGGGCTGCCTTGCAGCCCTTCGCGGGCAAGCCCGCTCCCACAGGTACGGTGCAAACCTCAGGGCACGCACAATCCTGTAGGAGCGGGCTTGCCCGCGAAGGGCCGCAAGGCGGCCCCAATCGCTTAAGTGAACAGCATTACGCGTTAGCGCGAGCTTTTTAATTTCCAGTCTGTGTATGGAAAGCAAAGAGGTCTTTTTGGCAACTGATAAAACTGTCAGTTGTGTGGGGGGGAGCCTCGGTTCTAAATATTCATGTGTTTTTTCGACAGCCCCCTCCTGAACTGCTGAGGCGCCAAAATGAAAATAGAAAGCGTGACCGTGGCTGATGTTGTATTTGCGCCTGTCTCACCTGAAATCGACTTGGCGCTATTGGCAGACCCATCCGACGGTACGATGCGCAGTGAGGTTTTGACCGACGATGCCATCGAGATTTCTTTGACGATCCAGAACTGGAATGCCGCAGGTGATCCCTCCATGGGAGAGTATGACCAGATGTGGCTGTATCACCTGCCGGAGCGCGGGGTGGAGGAGGAGCTCCACAGTGGTCAATATGATAGGGACAGTACTTTTCCCTTCCAGGTGAAGTTGGATAAGGCAAAGGTAAAATCATGGGGTGAAGGCAAACATGGTTTTTTTATCAGGGTGGTTGCTTACAATAATCCCTTGCCTGTTGATTTCCTCCCGTTGAACCTGATTTTCGATCGTGTGGCTCCTTATCCAAATCGACTTCCGACAGCATTCCCGGCTATTGCCGCTGTGCTGGATGCCAATATTGATGCGGTCGAGCTTACGTTGCCCACCTATCCGGATTGGGATGCCAGAGACATCGTGGCGTGGATCTGGCGCAGGGACGTGCCCAGCAACCCGGGCGACCTGGTGCCTGACGGCTTCACGCCGGTCACTGCAGTGCCATTGTCGATACCGGTGCCTGAGAAGGTCATTCGGGATGCAGGGGATGGCGGCATCCATATTGCCTATCTTTTAAGGGACATCGCCGGCAATGTGAGTGCCGTGTCAGTGCCCACGCGCGTTACGGTGGCGACTGGAGATTTGCCTACCCCGGCGGACTTCAAAAAGCCCCTGGTCTTGGGCATGAACGGCGGAGTGGTGGACCAGGATGCCGTGTTCAACGGTATTACGGTGGAAATTGGTTCCTTCCTGCATTGCAAGGCGACTGACCTGATCACGATCAAGTGGGGCACGCATACCTTCGAGACGCGGACTATCGGTTCGTTCCCGGTCAAGCTGGCCATCCCTGCCAGCGTTGTTTTGGATATTTACGGAAAAGGCTCTACCGGCGTGAAACCGGTCGAAGTAACGTATGAGGTACACCGCGGTGACTACCTGTTGGGCGGCGAAAAGGATTCATTCGACGTCAACCTCGAGCGCATTGGCCCAGTTGTGCCTGATCCGGATCCGGAATGGCCGGGGCCTGTGAACCCGAGCATGGCCTTGCCGGACGTTTATGGCGGTAATGACAACCAGAAAAATCGGCTGACCGAGAAAGACGAGCTGGCCGATGCCGTGTTGAAAGTAACGATCGATGCTGCATTCATGGAAGGTGACCTGGCCGAGTTCTACTACACCGATGAGCATGTCGTGGAGGCGGATCATGTCCTTGGGAAGGATGAGCCCGGTACTGAAATCGAAGTGACGATTCCATGGTCGTACATTCTTCGGCACGACAATGGTAGCCGTTTTGCTCACTACGAGGTCAGCCGTAAGGATGTGCCGAACAAGGCTGTTTCCAAACCTCAGCCAATTGTGGTGGAAGCTATTGTTCTACACCCCGAAGCGGCGGAGATCCGCGGCGGGTTCACAAGCGGAGGGCGTCTGTGGCTGAACTGCAGTTCGTTGTTTGACCCGGATGATTCCGCTGATGTTACTCCTGATGTACGTATCCAGATCCCTGACCTAAGCAAATGGTTGGCGGAAGGTGACGAATTGACACTGACTTGGTCGGCGACGCAGGGAACGGCTCCCGGTGGGGCCGAGATACCCGATGCCAAGTATGAGGATGTCATCGAGCTGGACAAAGACAACCCGCCGATCGGTTTCGTTTGGTCAATTCCTTACGCCGATGGCCTGAAGCCGATCTACGAGTTCGATAAAGCAAACAATAAATATGATGGGTTGGCGACCTTTACTTATGCATTCATGCGTAATGGCAAAGTTGTCAAATCCGACCCTGCCGTGGCGGTGGTATCAATGCACAGTTTTGGCACAGAGTGCCCTCTCGTTCGCCCTTGAGTGTTGGCGGTACAGCATATTGAGCATGGCTGTTGAAAAGTCGCATTGATCATCAGGCTTTTCCTACATGGTTTTAGGCGATTTCTTAATAGCCTTGCTCACGTTTCTGCTGCCCGTTCACGGGTGAATCGATGAGGCAAAGGTGCAATGATCAAGCAACGCAGTTTTACCCAGACCCCCTTGGCGCTAGCCTTTGGGCAATTATTACTGGGCGCTTCGGCCGTATTTCTTGTCGGGCCGGCAAACGCCTTGACGTTGGTGGACCATGAGAAAACTATCGGTGCCGGCACCCCTGTTGACAGCTACAGGGTCACTGACGGCGGGCGCTTGGTAGCCGAGGGCGCTACCACACAGCAGATCGACGTGCGTACAGGCGGTGGTTTGCACCTTGAGGGCTCCACGGTGTCAGCCACCGGGGTCGCTGCGGTCATGGTCAACGGCGGTGCTTCGGCAACCATCACTAGTGGCTCGCGCCTTACCAGCAACCTGTTCGGCCTCGATGTGCTGCGCAGTGCGACGGCTGGCGCCAGGGTGTCTGTAAATGGCAGCCATATCGAAGGGGGTATAGGCGGCGCCAGAGTGGCCGGCAGTTCTCATCTTTCCCTGACTGACAGTACCCTGGTGAGTAAAGGGGCGGCCGGTGCTGCCTTGCTGTTTGGCGATGCCCGGCTGGATGCGACCAACAGCCGGCTGACCGGCGCCACGGATGGCATCCGGGTGGTTGGCGATGGCCTTTCGACTAAACCTGCATTGATCAATCTGCAGGGCACACACGTGGAAGGCCAGAATGGCGCCGCCATCCGGGTGGGGAGTGCAAACCAGGCGCCCGGCGATGCGACGATCATCGTCACGGGCGGTACTACGCTGCTCGGCAGCAATGGCAACCTGCTGGAAGTGGCGAACAGCTCGAATGCCACGATGCAGGTCGAGGGCAGCAACCTGGTGGGTGATGTGTGGGTGGAGGCCGGTTCCAGTGCCAATCTGACTTTGGGCAACCAGGCCAGCCTGACCGGGCGCCTGACCAATGTCGAACACCTGGCGCTGAATGATGGCGGCCGCTGGAACATGGTGGAGGACAGTGAGCTCGGGCAACTGACCATGGCGGGGGGCTCGGTGCGGTTCGGTGAGGCCACGCAGTACCAGCGCCTTACCCTGGGCAGCCTGTCGGGCAGCGGTACGTTCATCATGGACGCCGACTTCAGCAGCGCCCAAAGCGACTTCCTCGACATTACCGGCACGGCCACCGGCAACCACAGCCTGCTGGTGGGCAGCAGCGGCAGCGAACCCACCCAGGCAAACAGCTTGCACCTGGTTCACGCCGCGGCGGGGGATGCGCAGTTCTCCCTGCTTAACGGGCCGGTGGACCTGGGGGCGTTCTCTTATGACCTGGTGCAGCGTGGCAATGACTGGTACCTGGATGGCGCGACCAAGGTGGTAAGCCCAAGCACCGAGGCGGCCATGGCCTTGTTCAATACCGCACCGACCGTGTGGTATGGCGAGCTGTCATCCCTGCGCAGCCGCATGGGGGAACTGCGCCTCGACGAGCGTAAATCAGGCCTGTGGGCGCGTAGCTATGGCAACAAGTACAACGTTTCTTCTTCTACCGGTACGCCGTACAGCCAGGTGCAACAGGGCTTCTCGCTGGGTGCCGATACCCCGTTGCCGTGGGGTGACGGCCAATGGTTGGCCGGGGTGATGGCCGGCTACAGCAGCTCGGACCTGAACCTGACCCGTGGCGCCTCGGGTGAGGTGAAAAGCTACTACCTGGGGCTGTATGCCACCTGGCTGGATGCCCAGAGCGGCTATTACCTGGACAGCGTGGTCAAGCTAAACCGCTTCGACAACCAGGCCAAGGTCAGCCTCAGCGATGGCCAGCGAACCGAAGGCGATTATGACAACGTCGGCCTGGGGGCGTCGGTGGAGTTCGGGCGCCACCTGGCGTTGGACGATGGCTACTTCGTCGAGCCTTTCGGGCAGTTGTCGGTGGTCGGCATCCAGAGCAAGGATTACCACCTGGACAATGGCTTGAAGGCCGACGGTGATGCCACGCGTTCCGTACTGGGCAAGGCCGGCGCGACGGCGGGCCGCACCGTCACGCTCGAGGGTGGGCAGTGGCTGCAACCCTATGTGCGTCTGGCCTATGTGCACGAGTTTGCCAGCAACAACCAGGTAAAGGTCAACGATCACCAGTTCGACAATGACCTCTCGGGTTCGCGTGGGGAGCTGGGCATGGGGGTGGCGGTGTCGTTGATGGACCGCCTGCAGTTGCATGCCGACTTCGACTACAGCAACGGCAAGGCACTGGAGCAGCCGTGGGGCGTCAACCTGGGAGTGCGTTACAGCTGGTAAACCATGGCGAGCCGTTCATTGCGCCGGACTGGACACGTTGGAGGTTGGGTTATGCGAAACGGGAAGTCGGATACGCTTTTTTCTCCGCCCTGGGTGGAAGGCTCGCTTGAAAACCTGGAGGGTGGCGCGCAAAACGTCATCCCTCTGGGCCTGCTGGAAAAGCCCCTGCGTGTGGATGTCACGCCATGGGAGGGCTCCAACCCCGCCCCTGGCATGCCGGAGACACTGGTGCTGTTGTGCCATGGTGTGCAGATAGGCGAAACCAGGCAATGGGAGGTTCCCATTGAGCCCGACGACTATTATGTCGAAATACCCCAGCTTCATCTCAGGGAGGACAGTACGCTTGAGTTGATATACAGGGTCACGGGTTACAACGGTGCTGAACGACACTCGGAGCCGCTGACAATAACCCTGGATCTGACCGGGCCCAGGTTGGGCGGTGATCGCGGTGGCCTGATATTCGACGCAGAGGCGCTCGCTGATGGCGTAACGGCGGATTACCTGGAGCGTCACGATGATGTGCTTGTTGCGCGGGTGCCGGACTATCAGGTCTTTGTGCCTGGAGACCACATTCGCTGGTTTTGGGATACGACGCTGTACGAAGACAATCTTGCCGGCGAGAAGGTTCTCAAGCACGGGGACTTTCCCGTCACGCTGGAAATCTCCGGCGATATCATCCGGGAACGTGGGGACGGGGCGCGCTTCGTGCATTACCGGCTGAACGATTATGCCGGTAACAAGAGTTCACCAGAAGAGCCGAAAGTGGTCCAATTGAAAGCTGATACGGCACCTCTGCCCAGGGAGTTGGGTTGGCCGGAAATCACTTATGCCACGGGAAGCGGGCAACAGGTGGAACTGGACCCCAACAAGAAGCTGAACTACATGCGGGTGGCTGTGCCATCGGGGGCTGCGTTCCCGGGGGAGAAGGTCGAGGTGCTATGGGGGGAGCCGGGTGGAATCGGCAGCTACCTGGCGACAGAGGAGGCGCCAGGCTTTCCCGGGCAGTACGATATTCCGCTGAACCTGATAGCACAGCACAGCGGCAAAGTGCTGAAAGTGTACTTTCAGGTGACGGACAAGAATGGCAAGGTTCATCCGTCTGATGTACGCCTGGTATCGTTCTTGCCGCTCACTCAAGGGCTTACGACGCCAAACGTCAGCCCTTCCAGCCATAAAACGGTTTTTCTGTCCAATGTCCCTGAAGAGGGATTGACCATCACCCTCGATGCCTGGCGCTATAGCCATACGGATCACCGGGTCACGTTGGTCGTCAGCGGTGTGGATGACCAGGGTAAGCCACTGATCCAGGAGGTGCTGAAAGACCATGCCTTGACCTTGGAGGAAGTGGAAAACGGCTTGGGGTTTGATGATGCGCTCAAGGCGACCAAGGCTTTTCTGCTTTCGCTCAAGCGTGACCTGCTCTCTGTGCGGGTTTCTGTCAGTTTCGATCAAGGCCTGACCTGGCCGCCATCGCCCAACTTTCCAATACTTGACCTGGACTTGCGCGACTGAGCGGCTGCGTCATATCGACGAACCGGGCAGCGGTTTTTCCACCAGCCGGGTGCTGCCACCGTAGTCGTTGATTGTGCTGAAGCGTACCTGCAATCCTTCTACGGGGTGGGTTGTCTTCAGTTCAAAGGCTTGGTTTTGCATGGGCAGCGCCATCAGCGCCGTGTCAATCTTTTCGGTTGTGCCCGCTTTGCCCACTTCCAGCCGGCCGAAGGTAAAGTGGTAGGGCGTGGGGTTGTGAACCTGCAGGTAGGCCTTGCCGTTCTTGCTGGCCAGCGACCACTGCAGGCTGTCCAGGTGCTGCTCCGGCACGCCTTGCACCTGGCTGGGCCGGTAGAACAGCTTGATGCGGGTGCGCATGGCGATCTTCAGCACATTTTGTTGCGCGCTATCGACCTGGGGAATTTCCTGCACATTGAAGTAGAACAGCGATTCGCGATCGGTGGGCAGGTTGTTTGGCAGGGCGTTTATTTTGACCAGTTGCTCGCGCTTGGGGTCGAGCCGGAACAGGGTGGGGGTTACGGCAAAAGGCACTGCGGTGCTGGTGTCGTCGGCCGCCGTGTTTACCCAGGCCTGCACCGCATAAGGTGCCTGGCTTGGGTTGGCGACAACCACCGAACTGCTGTGTTTGTCGCTGGGGTGGACAACGCGGGTGGCACTGATGGTCAATGCCGCTTCACTGGTTGAGGAAAGCGTTGCCAGGCAGGCAAAGCTGAGTACGTACTTGCGCAGCAGGGTCATGGACATGGTGGGACCGGCATGAGAGGCGAAACGGGTTGGTCCCCCTGGTGGTGCCAGGGGGGCTTGAATCAGCGAATATCGACATTGAAGGAGATGTTGGAATCGATCTGCCCTTCGGTCACCGTTGCCGAAGTGGTGACAAGGCGGGCGGAAAAGACCATCTCGGTATTGCCGGTGTCCTTCACCTCATAGGCCATCGACTCGGTATTGGGCGCAAGGCGGCTCGTGAGGTCGTTGATTGCCAGGCCCAGGCCGGTGCTGTAGCCGAGGCCGTCCTGGAGGGCATAAAGATTGCCATTGGTCGGGTCCGCACCAAAGCCCGCCTGGAAGGTGGCATAGGCATTCTGTGTGCCGGTCACGCAGCTTCCCGGTACGCGTAATGCGAAGTGTTTCTTGGGGGTTTCCTGGTTGGCTGCAGTGAAGTCGAACGTATTGAAGTTACCCAGGTTGATCAGCGGCAGGCTTGGGCCGCCTGGGGTAACGACCTCGATGGGGCAGGTGCCAGGCCCGCTGACAGTACCTTCGAAGTTGATGGGCTTGGCCATTGCCGCGCTGCTGCAAAGGCTCAGCGCAAGTACGGATAGTGTTTTTTTCATTGGATGATCCCTGTGTTGAGTGGCTGCGAACTCATGTATCTCAGCGCGCAGGCAGAGTACGCAGGGCAACACAGGGGGTCTGTAGGCGAAGGTTGCACATGCCGGGGGAAACAGGCTGGCCGAAGGGGCGCCATACCCCTTCGCCCGGGCAGCCCGGGATCAGTGGCGGGTATCGGCTGCCGCCGAAGCCAGCAGCTGCTTTTGCTCAAGCCAGTCAAACGCCTCGCCACGCTGCTCGCATTCGTAGCGGCGCTCTTCCAGGGCCTGGTACAGGTTCAGCTCTTCATCCGGCATGTAGTGCAGGCAGTCGCCGCCGAAGAACCACAGCAGGTCGCGTGGCACCAGGTGGGCGATTTGCGGGTAGCGCTGGATTACCTGGCAGATCAGGTCTTGGCCCAGGTACTGGCTTTCCAGAGGGTCTTGCGGCAGCAAGCTCAACAGCTCGTCGAAGCGCTCGAGGAACAGGGCGTGGCTTTCCTCCGGTACCTGCTCGGCTTCACCCAGGGCCACCAGGATGGTACGCAGGTGGTTGAGCAGTTGCAGATGGTATTCCAGGTGGGGGTTGGCCATGGGGGCGGTCCTCGGGGTGGTTGAAACGGGGGCGGAGTATACGCCGGTTGGGGGCGGGTTGGGGAAGGCGGTAGCCCACAGGTTCCACACCGGTCCGGAGTACTGCGCGGTACTGTAGGAGCGGCCTTGTGTCGCGAAAGGGCCGCAGAGCGGCCCCGGGATCTCAGCGTCAACGTCCAGGTAGCTGGGGCTGCTTTGCAGCCCTTTCGCGACACAAGGCCGCTCAGGGGACCGTGCAGCTTGCAAAGAAAAAGGCGACCCGAAGGCTAATGCCAGTCATCACTGCGTTAACCCGGCACGTGGGGCAACGGATCAGCGTACCTTGCCCTGTTCGGGCAGCAACTGCGCTTTGTCGAAGGCATCCACATCGATCACTGTCCGGCGTGCCTGTTCCGCTGCCTGCAGCCGTTGCCCTTCACCGGGCTGCAGTACACCACTCTCGACAGCCGCCCCAATCGCTGACTGGCCCGGGGCTGGCCGTACCTTGCCCTCCTTGATCGCCTGATGAAGCGCCTTGTGCAGTGGCACTGCTTCATCCAGCAAGTCGCAAGCCCGTTGCAGCGCTGCTACCGGGTCGCCCTCCGCCTTCGGCCTGAAGCAACCAGCAAGCAGCTCTTCCAGCGCCGGGTCGCCCTTGCCGCGGCCGATCAGCGCCGCCACTTCAGCATCCAGTTCATCGCTTGGCCCGGTATGGCGGCGACCGAAGGGGAACACCAAGACCCGTAGCGCGCAGCCGACAAAGCGGTTGGGGAAATTGTCGAGCAACCGGTCCAGGGCTGTTTCCGCCTGGCCCAGGCTCTCTTCCATCGCCCAGCGCAGCAAGGGCTGCATGTGTTCCGGTGAGCCCAGGTCGTGATAGCGCTTGAGCGCAGCACTGGCCAGGTACAGGTAACTCAGCACATCCCCCAGCCTTGCGCTCAGCCTTTCGCGGCGTTTCAGCGCCCCGCCCAGCAGCATCATCGACAGGTCAGCCAGCAGGGCGAAGGCCGCTGCCTGGCGGTTGAGTGCACGGAAATAGCCTTGGCTCAAGGCATCGCCCGGTACGGTTTCCAGGCGGCCCAGCCCCAGGTTGAACACCAGCGTGCTGGCCGCGTTACCGGCGGCGAACATGATGTGTTTCATCAGCAGGTCGTCGAATTCCTTCAATGCCTGGTCACGGTCCTCACGGACGGCCAGGGCCATTTCCTTGAGCACGAACGGGTGGCAGCGGATGGCGCCCTGGCCGAAGATCATCAGGTTGCGCGAGAGGATGTTGGCGCCTTCGACGGTGATGAAGATCGGCGCGCCTTGCCAGTTGCGCCCCAGGTAATTGTTCGGGCCCATGATGATGGCCTTACCACCGTGCACGTCCATGGCGTGCTGGATGCACTCGCGGCCACGCTCGGTAAGGTGGTACTTGAGGATCGCCGACAGCACCGAAGGCTTCTCTCCCAGGTCCACGGCCTTGGCGGTCAGTAGGCGGGCGCTGTCCATCAGCCAGGCATTGCCGCCGATGCGGGCCAGTGATTCCTGGATGCCTTCGAAAGCCGCCAATGGCACATTGAACTGCTCGCGGATATTGGCATATTGGCCGGTGACCAGGCTGGTGTACTTGGCGGCACCGGTGCCCACGGCGGGCAGGGAGATCGAGCGGCCTACCGACAGGCAGTTCATCAGCATCATCCAGCCTTTGCCGAGCATGGCCTGGCCGCCTATCAGGAAGTCCAGTGGCACAAATACGTCCTTGCCGCTATTGGGGCCGTTCATGAAGGCGGCACCCAATGGCAGGTGGCGTTTGCCGATTTCGACGCCGGGCGTGTCGGTAGGGATCAGCGCCAGGCTGATACCCAGTTCTTCCTGCTCGCCCAACAGGTGGTCCGGGTCGTAGGCCTTGAACGCCAGCCCCAGCAGGGTGGCGACGGGCCCGAGAGTGATATAGCGCTTTTCCCAGTTCAGGCGTAGGCCTATGACCTCTTCGCCGTTCCATTGCCCTTTGCAGACCACCCCGGTGTCAGGCATGGCACCTGCGTCGGAGCCGGCCAGCGGGCCGGTGAGGGCGAAGCAGGGGATTTCATCGCCACGCGCCAGGCGTGGCAGGTAGTGGTTGCGTTGTTCGTCAGTGCCGTAATGCAACAGCAGTTCGGCCGGGCCGAGCGAATTGGGCACCATCACGGTGGAAGCCAGGTCGCCGCTGCGGGTGGCCAGTTTCATCGCCACCTGGGAGTGGGCGTAGGCTGAAAAGCCCTTGCCGCCGTATTCCTTGGGGATGATCAGGGCGAAGAAGCCATTCTGCTTGATATGTGCCCAGGCTTCGGCCGGCAGGTCCATGTCCTGGCCGATCTGCCAGTCGCTGACCATGGCGCAGAGTTCTTCTGCCGGACCATCGATGAAGGCCTGTTCTTCTTCGGTCAGCTTCGGCGCCGGGTAGGCGAGCAGGGTGCGCCAGTCGGGGCGGCCGCTGAACAGTTCGCCGTCCCACCATACGGTGCCGGCGTCGATCGCCTCGCGCTCGGTTTGCGACATCGGCGGCAGGGTGCGCTGGAACCACTTGAACACGGGGCCTGTGAATACCTTGCGGCGCCATTCCGGCAGCGCCACCAGGGCGGCTTTCAGTGCCAGCGCTATCCAGAGCAGGGTCAGCAGCCAGCCGGGAGCGCTGCTGAAAATGCCCATCAGCAGCACATAAGCGGCCATGATGCCAAGAATCTGCAAGGGCGCCAGGCGCCGGTGCGTGAGGTACGCCGCGCCGATCACCAGCACCACCAACCACAACAGCAACATAATCGGTCCTCCTTGGAACCAGGGGGGTAAGCCGTCCCAGACAGCTTAGACGCAACGCTGCGAACGGCCGGGTCAGAACAGTGACAGGGTATGGCGGTGGGAGTTTCAGGGCATTGTTTGTCTGTACCGGCCTCTTCGCGGGTGAACCCGCTCCCACAGGTACTGCACCCTGCTCAGGTCTGGCGCAGAACCCTGTAGGAGCGGGTTTACCCGCGAAGAGGCCGGTACAGGCAACGAAAGTCTGGAGTAGACTGCACCCCTCCGCATTCATAAGGACGTTGCCATGCTGAAGATCTGGGGCCGCAAGAATTCGAGCAATGTGCGCAAGGCGCTATGGATCGCCCATGAACTGGGCCTGGATTTCGAGTCGATCGACGCCGGCGGCGCCTTCGGCGTGGTCAACGAGCCGCACTACCGTGCGCGCAACCCCAACGGCCTGGTGCCGATGCTGGAAGACGGCGACCTGACCTTGTGGGAATCCAACACTATCGTTCGCTACCTGTGCGCCGAGTACGGTGCGGAGCAGGGCTGGTACCTGGACGACCCGCGTCAGCGCGCGCTGGCGGACAAGTGGATGGACTGGACCACCTCGTCCTTCGCCACGCCGTTCCGCCCTCTGTTCTGGGGCCTGTTGCGCACCCCGGAAGACCAGCGCGACTGGGTGGCGATCAACGCTGCGCACAAGCAATGCGCCCAGCTGCTGGCCATTGCCGACGAAGCCCTGGCCAAACAACCGTACCTTTCCGGTGACCAGATCGGCATGGGCGACATCCCATTGGGAAGCTTCATCTATGCCTGGTTCGAAATGCCCATCGAGCGCCCGGCCATGCATCACCTGGAGGCCTGGTACGAGCGCCTCAAGGCCCGCCCTGCGTACCAGGCAGCGGTAATGACTGCGCTGACCTGATCGAACACCACGGCCACTTCGATAGTCATTATCAATACACATGACTGTACTTGTGCGGCCAGGCCAAGCACCATTGGCCGCACTCACTGCGCCAGTGCCTTTACCTGGCGTGTCCTGCACCTTTTTCTCGGTAAGTGACCCGCTATGAGTTCCGCCCTGTCCATCCGACAGCTGACCAAGACCTACGGCAACGGCTTCCAGGCCCTCAAGGGCATCGACCTGGATGTTGCCGAAGGCGACTTCTTCGCCCTGCTCGGCCCCAACGGCGCGGGCAAGTCCACCACCATCGGCATCCTCTCCACCCTGGTCAACAAGACCAGCGGCACGGTCAACGTGTTCGGCCACGACCTGGACCGCGAGCCGTCGGCGCTCAAGCGTTGCCTGGGCGTGGTGCCGCAGGAGTTCAACTTCAACCAGTTCGAGAAAACCTTCGACATCGTCGTGACCCAGGCCGGTTACTACGGCATCCCGCCCAAGGTGGCCAAGGAGCGTGCCGAGCAGTACCTGACCCAGCTCGGCCTGTGGGACAAGCGTGACGTGCAGTCGCGTTCGCTGTCGGGGGGCATGAAGCGCCGCCTGATGATTGCCCGCGCGCTGATCCACGAGCCGCGCCTGCTGATTCTCGACGAGCCAACCGCCGGTGTGGACATCGAACTGCGCCGTTCGATGTGGAGCTTCCTCACCGAGCTGAACCAGAAGGGCATCACCATCATCCTCACCACCCACTACCTGGAAGAGGCCGAGCAGCTGTGCCGTAACATCGGCATCATCGACCACGGCACCATCGTCGAGAACACCAGCATGCGCCAGTTGCTGGGCAAGCTGCATGTCGAAACCTTCGTGCTCGACCTCAGGCAGGACCTGGCCACTGCACCGGTGCTGCAGGGCTACCCGTGCCGGCTGCTGACCCCGCACACCCTGGAAGTGCAGGTGGACAAGGACATCGGCATCACTGCGCTGTTCGGCCAGCTGGCGCTGCAGAACATCGAGGTGCAGAGCCTGCGCAACAAGACCAACCGACTCGAGGAGCTGTTCGTGTCCCTGGTGGAAAAAAACCTGTCGAAGGTGGCCGTATGAGTGTGGAACTGCGCACCAACTGGGTCGCCCTGAACACCATCGTCTACCGCGAAGTGCGGCGCTTCCTGCGTATCTGGCCGCAGACCCTGCTGCCGCCGGCGATCACCATGGTCCTGTACTTCGTCATCTTCGGTAACCTGATCGGCCGGCAGATCGGCGACATGGGTGGCTTCACCTACATGGAGTACATCGTGCCGGGGCTGATCATGATGTCGGTGATCACCAACTCCTACGGCAACGTGGTGTCGAGCTTCTTCGGCAGCAAGTTCCAGCGCTCTATCGAAGAGCTGATGGTGTCGCCGGTATCGCCACACACCATCCTCGTCGGTTATGTGCTGGGTGGCGTGCTGCGTGGCTTGGCGGTGGGTGTGATCGTGACTTTCCTGTCGCTGTTCTTCACCCACCTGCAGGTGCATCACCTGGGCGTGACCGTGGTCGTGGTGCTGCTGACCGCCACCATCTTCTCGCTGCTGGGCTTCGTCAACGCGGTGTTCGCGCGCAACTTCGACGACATCTCGATCATCCCGACCTTCGTGCTGACGCCGCTGACCTACCTGGGCGGGGTGTTCTACTCGATCAACCTGCTGCCGCCGTTCTGGCAGACCGTGTCGTTGGCCAACCCGGTGCTGCACATGGTCAACTCGTTCCGCTACGGCATCCTAGGGGTGTCGGATATCAGCATTGGAACGGCGATTACCTTCATGCTGGTCGCCACCGCGGTGCTCTACCTGGTGTGCGTTCGCCTGCTGGTCAGCGGCCGCGGCATGCGTGCCTGAAGCCTTGCACCGGCATTGGCGCAGACGCCACTGCCGGCCCACCCACCAGCGCCAGTAGAGCATGGTGGTGAAGTAGCCAAGGATGCCCAGCACCACACCGCACACCACCGAGCCGAGCAGGAAGGGTTGCCACAGCGTCGACAGCTGGTCGGTGATCCACTGGAAAGTCAGCTCGTCGGGCAGGGTGCGTGTCGGTACCTGCATCAGCCAGGCGCCGGTCATGTAGGTGACGAAGAACACCGGTGGCATGGTCAGCGGGTTGGTCAGCCATACCAGGCTGACCGCGATCGGCAGGTTGCCGCGCAGCGGAATGGCCAGCGCGGCAGCCAGCAGCATCTGCGCCGGCATCGGGATCAGCGCCGCGAACAGGCCAACGCCCATGGCCCTCGCCACCGAATGGCGGTTCAGGTGCCAGAGGTTCGGGTCATGCAGCAACTTGCCGAAAAAGCGTAAGGACTTGTGTTCCCGAATACTGGTCGGGTCCGGCATGTAGCGTTTGAAAAGTCGGCGCGGCATGTAGGCTCCCGGAGCGTTGATCCGGGCAGTATGCCCTGATTCCCGCTCAGCCTCGTTTAGAGTTTGTGACAATTGTTGAGCAAGCGCTGCCGACAATTGGGCTATGCCTCAGAAGGTGATTTCGCTTCTGGAGCTCTACTTCATGCGCACAGGGGTGTTTGCGCTCGCGCTCGGGCTGTTGTGCCTGGGCTTTCTCCCCGCATTGCCATCGGTCGGATGGCTGGTGCTGCTGGCTGTAGTCGGTGGCCTCGGCCTGTTCACCCGGCTGTGGCCGCTGGGCTGTTTTCTGTTGGGGCTGTGTTGGGCCTGCGGGTCTGCGCAACAGGCGCTGGATGACCGCCTGGCAACCGGGCTGGATGGCCGCACCTTATGGCTTGAGGGTCGGGTGGTCGGTCTGCCGACCCGGACTGCGCAGGGTGTGCGCTTCGAGCTGGACGCGGCCCGCTCGCGGCGGGCAGAGCTGCCGCAGCGCCTGCAACTGAGCTGGTTCGACGGCCCGCCGCTGCGCGCGGGCGAGCAGTGGCGGCTGGCGGTGACCTTGCAGCGCCCGGCCGGGCTGCTCAACCCGCATGGGCCGGACCGTGAGGCGCAATTGCTGGCGCGGCGGGTCGGTGCGACCGGTACGGTCAAGGCCGGGCAGTTGCTGGCGCCGGTTGTCGGCGGCTGGCGCGACACGCTGCGCCAGCGCCTGCTGGCAGTCGAGGCCAATGGCCGGCAGGCAGCGTTGGTGGCGCTGGTGCTTGGCGACGGGGCGGGCCTGGCCCGGGAGGACTGGCAAACGTTGCAGGCCACCGGCACGGTGCACCTGCTGGTGATCTCTGGCCAGCACATCGGCCTGGTTGCCGGCTTGCTGTATGGCCTGATTGCCGGGCTGGCGCGTTGGGGGCTGTGGCCCGCTCGTCTGCCCTGGCTGCCCTGGGCGTGTGGCCTGGCCATGGCTGCGGCACTGGCCTACGGTTGGTTGGCCGGTGGTGGTGTACCGGTGCAGCGTGCCTGCCTGATGCTGGCCGTGGTGTTGCTCTGGCGCCTGCGCTTTCGCCACCTCGATGCGACCTTGCCGTTGCTGCTGGCGCTGGTTGCCGTGCTGCTGGTGGAGCCGTTGGCCGCGCTGCTGCCCGGGTTCTGGCTGTCGTTCGCGGCCGTGGCCACGCTTGGCTATTGCTTCAGTGCCCGCCTGGGCGGCTGGCGGCCCTGGCAGGCCTGGACGCGGGCGCAATGGGTGATTGCCATCGGTTTGCTACCGGTGCTGCTGGCTACGGGCTTGCCAGTGAGCCTGAGTGCACCGCTGGCCAACCTTGTTGCGGTGCCTTGGGTCAGCCTGGCGGTACTGCCGTTGGCGTTGCTGGGGACCTTGCTGCTGCCGCTGGGCGGGGTGGGGGAGGCGCTGCTCTGGCTGGCGGGTGGTCTGCTCGATGTGCTTTTCCGGCTGCTGGAGTTGGTGGCGCAACAGCAGTCGGCGTGGCTGCCAGCAGTTCTGCCATTGTGGGCCTGGCTGCTGGTGTGCCTGGGTACGCTGCTGGTTTTGATGCCCCGTGGCGTCCCACTGCGCGGGTTGGGTGGCGTGATGCTGCTGGCGCTGTGGGTACCCCGGGAGACGGTGCCGTTCGGCCAGGTCGAGGTCTGGCAGCTGGACGTCGGCCAGGGGCTGGCGGTGCTGTTGCGCACCCGGCATCACGACCTGCTGTACGACGCCGGGCCGGCCAGGGGGGAGAGCGACCTGGGCGAGCGGGTGGTGTTGCCGACCTTGCGCAAGCTGGGGGTGGGCAGCCTGGACCTGATGCTGGTCAGCCACGCCCATGCCGACCACGCCGGTGGTGCTGGCGCAATCATGCGTGGCCTGCCGGTCGAACGGGTGATCGGCGGCGAAGTGCTGGATGACATGCAACTGCAGCCTTGTGTCAGTGGCGACCAGTGGACGTGGGATGGCGTGCGCTTTTCGCTGTGGCGCTGGGCTGATGGGCAGAGCAGCAATGACCGCTCCTGTGTGTTGCTGGTCGAGGCGCAGGGTGAGCGGTTGTTGCTGGCGGGAGATATGGAAGCCGGTGCCGAACGGGCCTGGCTTGCGGCCACAGAAGCGCCGCGGATCGACTGGCTGCAGTCGCCGCACCATGGCAGCCGCAGTTCGTCCAGCGAGGCCTTCATCCGCGCCACGGCGCCGCGCGGGGTACTGATTTCGCGCGGGCGCAACAACAGCTTCGGGCACCCGCACGCGCAGGTGGTCGAACGTTATCGGCGGCATGGGGTGGTGATGCATGACACAGCGGAGCAGGGGGCGCTGCGGTTGGTGTTGGGGAGATTGGGGGAGGTCGAGAGTGTGCGCCGACAGAGGCGTTTCTGGAGGGATGCGGGCGGTGGCTGAGCTGGCCCTTTCGCGGGTAAACCCACACAGGGACGGCGTCGCACTTGAGATCACGCGGTACCTGTGGGAGCGGGCATGCCCGCGAACACCGGCAAAGCCGGTGCCATCCACCGCGTCGTCTTTTTCGCGGGCGCGCCCGCTCCCACAGGTACTGCGCTGGCTTCGAGTTGACGCTGAATCTGTGGGAGCGGGTTCACTCGCGAAAGGGCCAGTTCAGCCACCCGACAGCTCAAGGTAGAAACCGGGTAGGGCAATTCCCTGACCTCCGGCAGATGAGCCCCCGGCGCGCCTATGGTAGAGTGGCGGCCTTTTTCCGAAGGGGCGTTTACTGTGTGGGAATTGGTCAAGTCCGGTGGTTGGATGATGCTGCCGATCATTCTGAGCTCCATCGCTGCCATGGCTATCGTCGTCGAGCGCCTGTGGACCCTGCGCGCCAGCCGCGTCACCCCGCCGCATCTGCTGGGTCAGGTGTGGATGTGGATCAAGGACAAGCAACTGACCAGTGACAAGCTCAAGGCTCTGCGCGCCGATTCGCCACTGGGCGAGATCCTTGCCGCCGGCCTGGCCAACTCGCGCCATGGCCGCGAAATCATGAAGGAATGCATCGAGGAGGCCGCCTCGCGCGTCATCCACGAACTGGAACGCTACATCAGCACCCTCGGCACCATCGCCGCCATGGCCCCGCTGCTTGGCCTGCTGGGCACCGTGCTGGGCATGATCGACATCTTCAGCGCCTTCATGGGCTCGCAGATGACCGCCAACGCCGCAGTGTTGGCCGGTGGTATCTCCAAGGCCCTGGTCACCACTGCGGCCGGCCTGATGGTCGGTATCCCGGCGGTGTTCTTCCACCGCTTCCTGCTGCGCCGCATCGACGAGTTGGTGGTGGGCATGGAACAGGAAGCGATCAAGCTGGTGGAAGTGATCCAGGGCGACCGTGAAGTGGAAGTGGCCGGAGGCAAGGCGTGAAGTTCCGGCGCAATCGCCAGCGGGAGAGCGTCGACATCAACCTGGCGTCGCTGATCGACGTGGTGTTCGTCCTGCTGCTGTTCTTCGTGGTCACCACCACCTTCACCCGCGAGACCCAGCTGCGCGTCGAGCTGCCCGAAGCCGCCAGCGCCGAACAGGCGCCGCCCGACCAGGGCAAGCTGGTGGAAATCACCATCAGCGCCGAAGGCGTGTACTCGGTAAACAACCACCTGCTGCCCAAGAGCGACCTGGCCACCCTGAGCGAAGCGATCGAGCGTGAGTCGGGCGGCGACAACAAGCTGCCGCTGGCCATCAGCGCCGACGGCAAGACCCCGCACCAGGCTGTGGTCACCGCGATGGATGCCGCCGGCAAGCTCGGTTTCAGCCAGTTGCGCATGACCACCGTCGAGGCGGCCCAGGGCACGCCTTGATGGCCTTCGCCGACCGTCTGCTCGCCGCCTGGTACGCCGGGCACCCGGCCCTGGCGCTGCTGCGCCCGCTGGAAGCACTGTATCGCCGCGTGGTCACGCGCAAGCGGGCGCGTTTTCTCAGTGGCGAAAGTGCCAGCTACCGGGCCCCGGTGCCGGTCATCGTGGTGGGTAACATCACCGTGGGCGGTACCGGCAAGACGCCGATGATCCTCTGGCTGATCGAGCACTGCCGCCAGCAGGGGCTGAAGGTGGGCGTGGTCAGCCGTGGCTATGGCGCCAAGCCGCCGCAGCTACCCTGGCGCGTGCAGGCCGACCAGGCCGCTGAGCAGGCCGGCGATGAACCGCTGCTGATCGTGCAGCGCACCGGCGTGCCGCTGATGATCGACCCCGACCGCTCCCGCGCCGTGCAGGCACTGCTGGCCAGCGAACCCCTCGACCTGATCCTGTGTGACGACGGCATGCAGCACTACCGCCTGGCCCGCGACCTGGAGTTGGTGCTGATCGATGCCGCCCGCGGCCTTGGCAATGCCCGCTGCCTGCCGGCGGGGCCGTTGCGTGAGCCGGCCGAACGCCTGCACGAGGCTGACGCGGTGCTTTACAACGGCGCCAGCGCAGACCGCGCCGATGGCTTCGGCTTCTGCCTGAAGCCGTCCGCCCTGGTCAACCTGCGCAGCGGCGAGCGCCGCGCGCTCGACCATTTCCCCGCAGGCCAACGCCTGCACGCGGTGGCCGGTATCGGCAACCCGCAACGTTTCTTCAATACCCTGCTGGGGCTAAACTGGCAGCCGGTGCCGCACCCCTTTGCCGACCATGCGCAGTTCAGCGCCCAGAGCCTGGCCTTCAGCCCGCCGCTGCCGCTGGTCATGACCGAGAAGGATGCGGTGAAATGCCGGGCCTTCGCCGCTGACGACTGGTGGTACCTGGCCGTCGAGGCGCAGCCGACGCCGGCCTTCAGTGCCTGGTTCGACAACCAGTTGCAACGCTTGCTGCGCAAGCCCTGAGCCCTTTTTCAATTCCCGGCCACCTGGCCTAAAGGAAGCCTCAAATGGACACCAAACTGCTCGATATCCTGGCCTGCCCGATCACCAAGGGCCCGCTCAAGCTCAGTGCCGACAAGACCGAGCTGATCAGCAAGGGCGCCGGCCTGGCCTACCCGATCCGCGACGGCATCCCGGTCATGCTGGAAAGCGAGGCGCGCACCCTGACTGATGAAGAGCGTCTGGACAAATGAGCCTGGATTTCACCGTGGTGATCCCCGCCCGGCTGCGCTCCACGCGCCTGCCGGGCAAGCCATTGCTGCCGATCGCCGGCAAGCCGATGGTGCAGCATGTGTGGGAACAGGCCCGCAAGAGCGGCGCCAGCCGCGTGGTCATCGCCACCGACGACGCCAGCATCGTAGAGGCCTGCAAGGCCTTCGGCGCCGAAGTGCTGCTGACCCGTGCCGACCATGAGTCCGGCACCGACCGCCTGGCCGAAGTGGCCGCGCACCTCGGCCTGCCTGCCGATGCCATCGTGGTCAACGTGCAGGGCGACGAACCGCTGATCCCGCCGGTGATCATCGACCAGGTGGCAGCCAACCTGGCGGCGCACCCGGAAGCCGGTATCGCCACCCTGGCCGAACCGATCCATGAGCCGGAAACCGTGTTCAACCCCAACGCGGTCAAGGTAATCAGCGACAAGAACGGCCTGGCCCTGACCTTCAGCCGTGCGCCGCTGCCCTGGGCCCGCGATACTTTTGCCAAGGACCGCAACCTGTTGCCGGAAGGCGTGCCGTATCGCCGCCACATCGGCATGTACGCCTACCGCGTCGGCTTCCTGCAGGACTTCGTCAGCTGGGGCCCGTGCTGGCTCGAGCAGACCGAAGCGCTGGAGCAGTTGCGTGCCCTGTGGCATGGCGTGCGCATCCACGTCGAAGACGCCATCGAGGCGCCTGCCGTGGGCGTGGATACCCCTGAAGACCTGGAGCGCGTACGGCGCTTGCTGGAGGCCTGATGCGCGTCCTGTTCGTCTGCCTCGGCAATATCTGTCGCTCGCCCACCGCCGAAGGCGTGCTGCGCCATCAATTGCAGGCTGCCGGGCTTGCCGACCGGGTGCATGTGGCCTCGGCCGGCACCGGCGACTGGCACGTCGGCAAGGCGCCTGACAGCCGCACCTGCAAGGCAGCGCTGGCGCGTGGCTATGACCTTTCGCAGCAACGCGCCCAGCAGGTCAAGGCGGCGCACTTTGCCGAATATGACCTGATCCTGGCCATGGACGAGAGCAATCTCGGCCACTTGCGTGCGATGCGCCCGCACACCGCAGTGGGGGAGCTCGACCTGTTCCTGCGCCGCTATGGCGCAGCGCTGGATGAAGTGCCAGACCCGTACTACGGCGGCGCCGATGGCTTCGAGCAGGTGCTCGACCTGGTTGAAGCGGCGTGCCAGGCGCTGGTCCTGGAAATCAAGGGGCGGCTATGACAGTGCAGTGGCAGGAGCAGGTATCGCTCAAGCCGTACAACACCTTTGGCATCGACGTGAAGGCGCGGTATTTCACCCAGGCACATGACGACCAGGAGGTGCGCCAGGCGCTGGCCCAGGCGCAGCGAGGCCGCGTGCCGGTGCTGGTGATTGGCGGTGGCAGCAACCTGCTGCTGACCCGCGATATCGATGCGCTGGTGCTGCATATGGCCAGCCGTGGCCGGCGCGTGCTCAGCGACGATGGCGAACGTATCGTGGTCGAGGCCGAAGCCGGGGAGCCGTGGCACCCGTTCGTGCAGTGGGCACTGGCACAGGGCTATTGCGGGCTGGAGAACCTCAGCCTGATCCCCGGTACCGTGGGCGCCGCACCGATGCAGAACGTCGGTGCCTATGGCGTGGAGATCAAGGATGTGTTCGTCGGTCTGAACGCCCTGGATCGCGAGACCGGGGAGTTGCGTGACTTCGGCCTGGCGGAATGTGCCTTCGGGTATCGCGACAGCCTGTTCAAGCGCAACCCTGGGCGTTGGTTGATCCTGCGTGTGCGTTTTGCCTTGAGCCGAACGCTGCAGGCTCACCTGGATTACGGCCCGGTGCGCCAGCGGTTGGCAGAGCAGGGCGTGACCGAGCCGACCGCGCAGGCGATCAGCGAGGCGATCTGCAGCATTCGCCGCGAGAAGCTGCCAGACCCGGCAGAGCTGGGTAATGCCGGGAGCTTCTTCAAGAACCCGGTGGTCTCGGCGGAACTGGTCGAGGGAATCCGTGCGCAGTACCCGGGAGTGGTGGCTTATCCCCAGGCCGATGGCCAAGTGAAGCTGGCGGCAGGCTGGCTGATCGAACAGGCAGGCTGGAAGGGCCACCGCGAGGGAGATGCCGGGGTGCATCGTTTGCAGTCGCTGGTGCTGGTCAACTACGGCCAGGCGAGCGGGGCGCAGATGCATGCGCTGGCGCGGCGGATCCAGGCCGATATCCTCGAGCGGTTCGGAGTCGAGCTGGAGATGGAGCCTAACCTCTACTGATTGATCTGGCCTTGTCTCAGGCCCACTGGTACCCCCTGTAGGAGCGGCCTTGTGTCGCGAAAGGGCCGCAAGGCGGCCCCGGCAATTCATGCTGCGAAGCTGAAAAACTGGGGCCGCTTTGCGGCCCTTTCGCGACACAAGGCCGCTCCTACACAGAGCAGTGATGAGGCAGTAGCGCAAGAAAAAGCCCCGCCAGTGCGAACTGGCGGGGCTTTTTCATTCAGCCTTGGCTATCAACCGTGATGAGGCTTTTGCTCATCAGTGGCTTCCAGGGCTGGCTCCTCGGTGGCTGCAGCAGCTTCCTGTGCGGCCTTGGCGGCAGCCTCGGCCTCACGCTTGCGGCGACGCACTTCACGCGGGTCGTTCGGCGCACGGCCGTTGGCCAGCATGACAGTGGCAGGTTCCACCGCCGCAGGGGCTTCGACCGGTGCAGGCTCGACGGCCACTGGGGCAGGCTCGGCCACCACTTCTGGCTGGGCCTCGACAACCGGGGCAGGTTGCTCGGCAACCGGAGCGGCTTCGACCACGACCGGGGCCTGCTCGATTTCACCGGCCTCGACGGCAGGCGCTTCTACCGGTGCTTCGGCAACCACTACCGGTTCGGCAGCAGGTGCTTCGTCTACCACTGGCTGCGGAGCGACTTCGACCACTGGCTCGGCAGTTGCCTCGACCACGGCCACAGGCTCGCTGACCGGCTGCTCGACCACCGGGGCCACAGCCACTTCTTCAGCCTCGGCAGCAGCTTCGACCTGTACGACCTTCTCGGCCTGCTCGACCGGCTGGGCGACTTCGCTGTTGTCGGTTTCCGCTACGGCGGCGACTTCGGCGGTGGCAAGCTCGGCCTGCTGGTTGGCCTGGGCTTCGGCGTCGGCACTGATGTTGCTGCTGGCGACGGCGGCAGTCACGGCCAGGCCGGCAGCCAGTTCGGCACCCAGCTCGGTGGCCTGATGCGGTTGTGGCTGCTCTTCGCTGCCTTCTTCCTCGCTGCCATCGATCAGCTCGCCGTTGGCGTTGCGCTGACGCTCACGACGGTTGCTGCGACGACGCTGGCCACGGGAACGGCGGCGCGGGCGCTCGCCATCGGTGCCTTCCTGTTCGTCCTGCAGCAGCTCTTCGTTCGGCAGTTGCTCTTCGGCCAGCTCGGCAGCCTGCTCGGCGGCTTCTTCGGCTACGCGTGGCTGACGCTCTTCGCGTGGTGGGCGAGGGGCTCGTTCTTCGCGTGGAGCACGTTCTTCACGAGGTGCGCGCTCTTCACGCGGAGCACGTTCTTCGCGCGGTGCGCGTTCTTCACGCGGAGCACGCTCCTCACGCGGTGCGCGTTCTTCACGTGGAGCACGCTCCTCACGTGGGGCGCGTTCTTCGCGAGGTGCACGCTCTTCACGCGGGGCACGTTCTTCGCGTGGGGCACGTTCTTCACGGGCTACACGCTCCTCGCGCGGCTGACGTTCCTCACGCTCGGCAGGGGTAGCGTCCAGTGGCTCACGCAGTTCGCGCACGCGCTCTTCGCCACGGTTGCCACGACGGTCTTCGCGTGGCTGGCGTGGAGCACGTTCTTCACGCGGTGCACGCTCTTCGCGTGGGGCGCGTTCTTCACGTGGAGCACGCTCTTCGCGCGGGGCACGTTCTTCACGAGGAGCACGTTCTTCACGAGGTGCACGCTCGGCACGCTCTTCACGCGGCTTGCGCTCTTCGTCGCGGCGGCCGTTGCGGTTGCGGCTCTGCTGGCGGCCGTTGCGGCGTTCTTCGTTGCGTGGGCTGCGCTCGGCGGCCGGCTTCTCGGCGGCAGTGACAACCGGCGCGGCGGCAGGCTCTTCCTTGCCGGCGAACAGGCTTACCAGCGACTTCACCAGGCCCTTGAACAGGCTTGGCTCCGGGGCGACCGGGGCAGGGGCGACCGGTGCGGCAGGCTGCGGCTCTTCGACAGTGGTCGGTACCGGCGCGTTGGCGCGGGCCGGGGCGGTCTTGACCGCGGCTTCCTGGCGAACCAGGGTGCGAGTGGCGGTCGGCTGCGGCGCTTCTTCGGCTTCGGCGGCGGCGATCTCGTAGCTGGACTGGTTGCTCAGCACTTCCGGGTTGTCGTCGCGCAGGCGCTGGACTTCGAAGTGCGGGGTTTCCAGGTGATCGTTCGGCAGGATGATGATGCGCGCACGGGTACGCAGTTCGATCTTGGTGATCGAGTTGCGCTTCTCGTTGAGCAGGAAGGCAGCCACTGGGATCGGCACCTGGGCACGAACTTCGGCGGTGCGGTCCTTCAGGGCTTCTTCTTCGATCAGGCGCAGGATGGCCAGCGACAGCGACTCGACGTCACGGATGATGCCGGTGCCGGAGCAGCGCGGGCAGACGATGCCGCTGCTTTCGCCCAGCGAAGGGCGCAGGCGCTGACGGGACATTTCCAGCAGGCCGAAGCGCGAGATGCGGCCGACCTGGACGCGGGCGCGGTCGGCTTCCAGGCACTCGCGAACACGTTCTTCGACGGCGCGCTGGTTTTTCGCCGGGGTCATGTCGATGAAGTCGATGACGATCAGGCCACCGATGTCACGCAGGCGCAGCTGGCGGGCGATTTCCTCGGCCGCTTCCAGGTTGGTCTGCAGGGCGGTTTCTTCGATGTCGCTGCCTTTGGTGGCGCGCGCCGAGTTGATGTCGATGGACACCAGGGCTTCGGTCGGGTCGATCACGATCGAACCGCCGGACGGCAGGTCGACCACGCGCTGGAAGGCGGTCTCGATCTGGCTTTCGATCTGGAAGCGGTTGAACAGCGGCACGCTGTCTTCGTACAGCTTCACCTTGCTGGCGTACTGCGGCATCACTTGGCGGATGAAGGTCAGGGCTTCTTCCTGGGCATCGATGCTGTCGATCAGCACTTCGCCGATGTCCTGGCGCAGGTAGTCGCGGATGGCGCGGATGATGACATTGCTTTCCTGGTAGATCAGGAATGGCGCGGCGCGGTCCTGGGACGCTTCCTTGATGGCGGTCCACAGTTGCAGCAGGTAGTCGAGGTCCCACTGCATTTCTTCGCTGCTGCGGCCAAGGCCGGCAGTGCGCACGATCAGGCCCATGTCGCCCGGCACGGTCAGGCCGTTCAGGGCTTCACGCAGTTCGTTGCGCTCTTCGCCTTCGATGCGGCGGGAGATGCCACCGGCGCGCGGGTTGTTCGGCATCAGCACCAGGTAGCGGCCGGCCAGGCTGATGAAGGTGGTGAGGGCGGCGCCTTTGTTGCCGCGCTCTTCCTTCTCGACCTGGACGATGACTTCCTGGCCTTCGCTCAGTACTTCCTTGATGTTGACCCGCCCTTCGGGGGCTTTCTTGAAGTATTCGCGGGAGATTTCTTTCAGCGGCAGGAAGCCGTGACGTTCGGAACCGAAGTCGACGAAGGCGGCTTCGAGGCTGGGTTCGATGCGGGTGATCTTGCCTTTGTAGATGTTGGCCTTTTTCTGCTCGCGCGCGCCGGACTCGATGTCCAGGTCGTAGAGACGTTGGCCGTCCACCAGGGCTACACGCAACTCTTCGGGTTGAGTCGCGTTAATCAGCATTCTTTTCATGTTGTACCGTCGGTTTCCGGGCTGCCGGAAACGGCGTTCGGCACACACGACGTCTCATGGTCGGTGCCAAGGTGCGCAAAGGGTGGCCGGGCCACCCCCGTGTCGAGCGACGTTCGGCACCAGCCGGTTGCCCAGCCTGCCGTTGTCGCGACGACGCGTCCTGTTTGCTGCGGTGCCAACAAGGCCCCGGTGGCTTCGAATTGGAATCCGAATCAACCAAGCGGGCCTTGTGCACTCAGTCAGGAGGAGGAATCAACCGTCAGCCGTGGACGCCCGGAGGCATCTGTTCAGGACCTTATCCGCTCGCCAGCCGTTCAGTGGGCTGGTGGGCCGGACGCGGTGCTACACGGTCCGAGGGCTGTGCATCTCCACCCTGCACGTATCCCTGATAATTCGGGTGCTGCCGCGCGCTGAATCCGCAACGGGTTGCATTTTTCGCCAACGCAGGTTCTGCGCTGGCGCCATTCATGTCCAAGGCAGGTATTTCCGAAGCATTCGCCGGGCGTTGCGTGGAAGCGACGGGGCGGGCAGAGGTGCAGCGAAAAGAATCGGGTAAGCAGGTGAAACACCGCACTTGTCGTTTTTTTTCGGTCTTCTCTACACAGCGCTGGTGGCGATTCCAGGCAATTCGGTAAACTGGCGAAAACCCCGTAGGACGGCCTCGCGTCCTGGAGAATTGCGTTGGTCAGGGACCGGCTAGGAGCCTGGTGCCGCTGGCCTGCCGCTTTTGGCGGCGTTCGCGACTATAGCAGCAATGATTAAGTGCTTCAATTCCATAAAAAATTGTTATGATCCCGCCATGACGACCAATACCCCTCCGACTTCCGGCGTTCAGCTGATCGAAGTCGCGCCGGAGCTTGCCGGCCAACGCATCGACAATTTCCTCATCACGGCCCTCAAGGGCGTGCCCAAGACCCTGGTGTACCGCATCCTGCGCAAGGGTGAGGTACGGGTCAACAAGGGGCGCGTCAAGCCGGAGTACAAGATCCAGGCCGGCGACATCGTGCGGGTACCGCCCGTCCGCCTGCCGGAACGTGACGAGCCGGCGCCGGTAGCCCAGGGCCTGTTGCAGCGCCTGGAAGCGGCCATCGTCTACGAAGACAAGGCGCTGATCGTGATGAACAAGCCGGCCGGCATCGCCGTACATGGCGGCAGCGGCCTGAGCTTCGGCGTGATCGAGGCGCTGCGCCAGCTGCGCCCGGACGCCAAGGAACTGGAGCTGGTGCACCGCCTGGACCGCGATACCTCCGGCCTGCTGATGATCGCCAAGAAGCGCAGCATGCTGCGCCACTTGCACGCCGCGCTGCGCGGCGATGGTGTCGACAAGCGCTACATGGCGCTGGTGCGCGGCCACTGGCCGACCTCGAAGAAGCAGGTCAACGCGCCGTTGCTCAAGAGCAACCTGCGCTCCGGCGAGCGCATGGTCGAGGTGAACGACGAGGGCAAGGAGGCGCTGACCCTGTTCCGCGTGCTGCGCCGCTTCGGCGAGTTCGCCACCATTGTCGAGGCGCGCCCGATCACCGGTCGTACCCACCAGATCCGTGTGCACACCCTGCATGCCGGGCATATGATCGCTGGCGACAGCAAGTACGGCGACGAAGACTTCAGTCGTGAAATTCGTGACTTGGGCGGCAAGCGTCTGTTCCTGCATGCTTATGCGCTGACCGTACCGCTGCCGGACGGTGGCGAGCTGAAGCTCGAGGCGCCAGTGGATGAAGTCTGGGCGAAAACCGTTGAACGTCTGAGTGCGTCCTGACCTATGAAAAAAGGCTATGAGCTACTGATCTTCGACTGGGACGGCACGCTGGCCGACTCGATCGGGCGTATCGTCGAGGCCATGAACGCCGCCGCCGAGCGTGCCGGTGAGGCGCAAAGCAGCGAGGACGCGGTCAAGGGCATCATCGGTCTGGCTCTGGGCGAGGCGATCCACACCCTGTACCCGCACCTGGCGCCTGCTCAGGTCGAAAGCTTTCGTCAGCACTATGCCGATATCTACATGGCCCTGGACCAGCAGCCCTCGCCGCTGTTCGAGGGCGTGGTCGAGTCGCTGGATGCCTTCCGTGCCGAGGGTTACCGCCTGGCGGTGGCCACCGGCAAGGCGCGTCGCGGGCTGGACCGGGTGCTCAAGGCCAATGGCTGGGAGCAGTTCTTCGACATCACTCGCGCCGCCGACGAGACCCGCGGCAAGCCGCACCCGCTGATGCTCGAGGAAATTCTCGGTCATTGCGGTGTCGAACCGGGGCGTGCGCTGATGGTTGGCGATTCGGCATTCGACCTGCAGATGGCCAGCAATGCTGGCATGCACTCGGTGGCCGTGGGCTATGGTGCCATGTCGCTGCAGGCGCTGGCCGAGTTTGGTCCGCAGGTGTGCATCGATCATTTTTCCCAGTTGCGTGAGTGGCTGGGTGGTTCCGCAATTCCATTTCCAAGGTAGGTAAGCATGGCAGACGAATGGAAAGCCCCCGAGGCCGAACCCGAGGAGCGCGAAGAGCGCAAGAGCTGGAAACTGCTGGAAAAGACCCTGCTGGCAGGCGTTCAGGAGCAGCGCCGGGCGCGACGCTGGGGGATCTTCTTCAAGTTGCTGACCTTCGTCTACCTGTTCGGCATCCTGATCCTGTTCACACCGTTGATGGACATGGACAAGGCCGCGTCGCGCAGTGCCAGCCATACCGCGTTGGTCGAGGTGCGCGGGGTGATTGCCGATCAGGAGCCGGCCAGTGCCGACAATATCGTCAAGAGCCTGCGCGAGGCGTTCAAGGACAGCAAGACCAAGGCTGTGGTGATGCGCATCAACAGCCCGGGAGGCAGCCCGGTGCAGTCGGGTTACGTGTATGACGAAATCCGCCGTCTGCGGGCCGAATACCCGGCCATCAAGCTGTATGCGGTCATCGCCGACCTTGGCGCTTCCGGTGCCTACTACATCGCCAGTGCGGCGGACGAGATCTATGCCGACAAGGCCAGCCTGGTGGGCTCGATTGGTGTGACGGCGGCCGGTTATGGCTTTGTCGGCACCATGGAGAAGCTGGGTGTGGAGCGGCGTACCTACACTGCAGGCGAGCACAAGGCCTTCCTCGATCCGTTCTCGCCGCAGAAGCCGGAAGAGACCGAGTTCTGGCAGGGCGTGCTGAATACCACGCACCAGCAGTTCATTGCCATGGTCAAGCAGGGGCGGGGCGAACGCCTGAAGGACAAGGAGCATCCGGAACTGTTCAGTGGCCTGGTCTGGTCGGGCGAGCAGGCCAAGGAGTTGGGCCTGGTGGACGGGCTGGGCAGTGCCAGCTATGTGGCGCGCGAGATCGTGGGCGAGAAGGAGCTGGTGGACTTCACGGTGCAGGAGTCTGCGCTCGATCGCTTCTCCAAGCGTGTGGGGGCCAGTGTGGCTGAGCGCTTGGCGATGTGGATGGGGTTCCAGGGGGCGCAGTTGCGCTGAGGGTTCGTCGCCCGTTTTGCGGTGTTTGTGAGATCGAGCGCCGCCCGCGCGGCGCTTCGCGGGGCAAGCCCGCTCCCACATTTGTTTTGGGCCAATCATTCCTGTGCCAGGTGGGTTGCAGCCTTGGTGTGTGGCTGGAGATGGTTGAAGGGCAGTTGCCCCCTTCGATATCAAATGGAACAAACAAAGCGGACACAGGTGCTCTCACAGGAGTGACTGGCCCGAAACAGATGTGGGAGCGGGCTTGCCCCGCGAAGCGCCGCGCGGGCGGCGCTCGATCTGTCAGGCGCAAAAGATCTTGAGGCGAACTACGGGATAACCACTCCTTCCCTGGTCAACATATCCACCAGCCGAATCAATGGCAGCCCGATCAGGCTGGTCGCATCGCACCCATGTGTGCTCTGAAACAAACTCACCCCCAGCCCCTCGGCCTTGAAGCTGCCGGCGCAGTCCAGCGGCTGTTCCGCCGCCACATAGCGTTCCACTCGCTCTCGGTCCAGTTCGCGCAGGGTCACGGTAAACGGCACGCAGTCCACCTGGCAGTGCCCAGTGGCGCTGTTCAGCAGTGCCAGTCCGGTCAGGAAGCTCACCTGCTGCCCGCTGCACTCCAGCAGCTGCTCGCAGGCTCGTTCGAAGGTGTGCGGCTTGCCCAGTACCTGCTCGCCCAGCACCGCAACCTGGTCCGAGCCGATGATCAGGTGCCCGGGGTGGCTGCCCGCCAGGGCCTCGGCTTTTTGTCTGGCCAGCCGGCGCACCAGCTCCACCGCCGGTTCGTCATCCAGGCGCCGCTCGTCTATATCGGGGCTTGCCCAGGTGAAGGGCAGGTGCAGGCGCGCAAGCAGTTCGCGGCGGTAGGCAGAGCTGGAAGCCAGTAACAGAGGAAGCATGGTAGACTCCTGAATCAGTTGAACAAATTCTATCACGCACGATGCCGCCGAATTTCCTTTGACAGGGGCGGGGGGCATCCCTAGAATGCTGCGCCTATGTTGAATGACCCGATTCCACCTCACGTTGACCCGCGCAAATTAGCCGATCGTGGCGTAACCCTTAACGGTTCGCTGCAACTCGCTGATTTGGAAAGACTCTGCGACCCGCTTTCCGACAATGTCGGTACGGTGCAGGCGAAGTTCGATTTTGAACGAGATGAACAGCACGTGGTGGTTATCCACAGCGAGCTGGACGTCGAAGTCAAGATGGTTTGCCAGCGTTGTCTTGAGCTGGTCACCCTGCCGATCCACAGCGAATGTACATACGCCGTGGTGAAGGAGGGTGCGAATACCCAGTCGTTGCCGAAAGGCTATGACGTGCTGGAACTGGGCGAAGATCCTTTGGATCTGCAGGCATTGATCGAGGAGGAGCTTCTGCTCGCCTTGCCAATCGTGCCTGCTCATCATCCGGAAGAATGCCAGCAGCCGGCGGGCGCAGACGAGCCCGAATCGAGCAAGGACGAGGTATCGCGGTCCAACCCGTTCAGTGTTTTGGCGCAGTTAAAGCGTGACCCAAACGTTTAGGAGTTAATCAATTATGGCTGTTCAGCAGAACAAAAAATCCCGCTCTGCCCGTGACATGCGCCGTTCGCACGACGCCCTGTCGGAAAACGCGCTGTCGGTAGAGAAAACCACCGGTGAAGTACACCTGCGTCACCACGTTTCGCCAGAAGGCGTATACCGTGGTCGCAAAGTGGTCGACAAGGGCGCTGACGAGTAATCCTTGTCCGCTCAGATCATCGCGATCGACGCAATGGGCGGGGACTTCGGTCCCCGCAGCATTGTCCAGGCTAGCATTGCCTGCCTTTCGGCTACCCCCTCGCTGCACCTGACCCTCGTCGGTCAACCCTCCCTCCTTGAAGATCTTGTCAGCGGCCTTGCGGCTGCGGATCGCGCGCGCCTGCAAATCGTGGCCGCCAGCGAGGTGGTCGGCATGGACGAGCGGCCATCCCAGGCGCTGCGCGGCAAGCCGGACTCGTCGATGCGCATCGCCCTTGAACTGGTGCGCGACGGCAAGGCCCAGGCCTGCGTCAGCGCCGGCAATACCGGGGCGCTGATGGCGCTCTCGCGTTTCGTGCTCAAGACACTGCCGGGTATCGACCGGCCGGCCATGGTGGCGGCGATCCCGACCCAGACCGGGTACTGCCAGTTGCTCGACCTTGGCGCCAACGTCGACTGCAGCGCCGAGAACCTCTACCAGTTCGCCGTGATGGGCTCGGTGGCGGCCCAGGCCCTGGGTGTGCAGCGGCCGCGCGTGGCGCTGCTTAACATCGGTACCGAAGACATCAAGGGCAACCAGCAGGTCAAACTGGCGGCCAGCTTGTTGCAGAACGCCCGCGGGCTCAACTACATAGGCTTCGTCGAAGGTGACGGGTTGTATCGTGGCGAAGCCGATGTGGTGGTGTGCGACGGGTTCGTCGGCAACATCCTGCTCAAGTCGAGTGAGGGGCTGGCGACGATGATCGGCGCGCGCATCGAGCAGTTGTTCAAGGGTGGCGTGTTGTCGCGGGCAGCCGGGGCCGTGGCCATGCCGCTGCTCAAGCGCCTGCAGGCCGACCTGGCACCGGCGCGGCACAATGGCGCGAGTTTCCTGGGGTTGCAGGGCATCGTCATCAAGAGCCATGGCTCGGCGGGGGTGCAGGGCTTCCAGAGTGCCATCCAGCGGGCGTTGATCGAGATCCAGGAAAACCTGCCGCAGCGCTTGCATGGGCGGCTCGAGGACCTGCTGTTGTAGCCTGTACCGGCCCCTTCGCGGGTAAACCCGCTCCCACAGGTGCTCCACAACCTTCAGGTCTGTGGTAACCCTGTGGGAGCGGGTTTACCCGCGAAAGGGCCGGTGCTGAAGGAATAAAGACCTTAGGCATATCGCCGCTGAAGTGCTTAAATGTGACCGCTTGGTCTGCGTCTCCATCCAAGCTTTCAGATTCCGCGCCTGGCCCAAAGCCCGGCGCACCCTATCCGACGACAAGATCATAAGGGCTTGTTCAATGTCTGCATCTCTCGCATTCGTCTTTCCCGGTCAAGGTTCCCAGTCGCTGGGCATGCTCGCCGAGCTCGGCGCCGAGAAGCCAGTGATCATCGAAACCTTCAAGGAAGCGTCCGAGGCACTCGGTTACGACCTGTGGAAGCTGGTCCAGGAAGGTCCGGAAGAACAACTCAACCAGACCGACAAGACCCAGCCGGCCATCCTCACCGCGTCCATCGCGCTGTGGCGCCTGTGGCTGGAAGAGGGCGGTGCCAGGCCGGCCTTCGTCTCCGGTCACAGCCTGGGTGAATACAGTGCCCTGGTTGCCGCCGGCAGCCTGAGCCTGAAAGATGCCGTGCGCCTGGTCGAGCGCCGTGGCCAGCTGATGCAGGAAGCCGTGCCGGCCGGTCATGGCGCCATGGCCGCCATTCTCGGCCTGGATGACGCCGTGGTCGTGGAAATCTGCGCCGAAGCGGCCGAAGACCAGGTGGTCAGCGCGGTCAACTTCAACTCGCCAGGCCAGGTGGTCATCGCCGGCAACAAGGCCGCCGTCGATCGCGCCATCGAGCTGTGCAAGGCCAAGGGTGCCAAGCGCGCCCTGCCGCTGGCGGTCAGCGTGCCGTCGCACTGCGCGCTGATGAAGCCGGCTGCCGAGCGCTTTGCCGAGTCGGTCAACGCCATCGAGTGGCACGCCCCGCAAATTCCCGTGGTGCAGAACGTCACCGCTGCCGTTGCCGCTGACCTCGATGCCCTCAAGCACGACCTGCTGGCGCAGCTGTACCAGCCAGTGCGCTGGGTCGAATGCGTGCAGACCCTGGCCGCTAATGGTGCGGTCAACCTGGTCGAGTGCGGCCCGGGCAAGGTCCTGGCTGGCCTGAACAAGCGTTGCGCCGATGGCGTGACCACCTACAACCTCAATACCCCTGACGCCGTCGCCGCCACCCGCGCGGCACTGGCCTGATTTGGAGAAGCTTGCATGAGCCTGCAAGGTAAAGTTGCACTGGTCACCGGCGCCAGCCGTGGCATTGGCCAGGCCATCGCCCTCGAGCTGGGCCGCCAGGGCGCGACCGTGATCGGCACCGCCACTTCGGCCTCCGGCGCCGAGCGCATTGCTGCCACCCTGAAAGAACACGGCATCACCGGTACCGGCATGGAACTGAACGTGACCAGCGCCGAATCGGTTGAAGCTGTGCTGGCCGCCATCGGTGAGCAGTTCGGCGCACCGGCCATCCTGGTCAACAACGCCGGCATCACCCGTGACAACCTCATGCTGCGCATGAAGGACGACGAGTGGTTCGACGTGATCGATACCAACCTGAACAGCCTCTACCGTCTGTCCAAGGGCGTGCTGCGTGGCATGACCAAGGCACGTTGGGGCCGTATCATCAGCATCGGCTCGGTCGTCGGTGCCATGGGCAACGCCGGCCAGGCCAACTACGCGGCCGCCAAGGCCGGCCTGGAAGGCTTCAGCCGCGCCCTGGCGCGTGAAGTGGGCTCGCGTGGCATCACCGTCAACTCGGTGACCCCGGGCTTCATCGACACCGACATGACCCGTGAGCTGCCAGAAGCGCAGCGCGAAGCCCTGCAGACCCAGATTCCGCTGGGCCGCCTGGGCCAGGCAGACGAAATCGCCAAGGTGGTTTCGTTCCTGGCATCCGACGGCGCAGCCTACGTAACCGGCGCCACCGTGCCGGTCAACGGCGGGATGTACATGTAACACTGCAACTCAATGTGACGGATTTCGTAAAAAAAGAGTCATACTGCGAGCCTAAAATCCGTTATAAAGCTGCAACCAGATTCCAGGCAGCGGGTGTGGTGACTGGTGTGAAGGTGCGTTTAGCTTGAAAAGCGAACGTCTTTCTATAAAATTAGCCACCGGCCAGCTGCCTGACATATATCCATTAGGAGTAAACCTAGGTATGAGCAACATCGAAGAACGCGTCAAGAAAATCGTCGCCGAGCAACTGGGCGTCAAGGAAGAGGAAGTGACTCTCGAGAAGTCCTTCGTCGATGACCTGGGTGCCGATTCGCTTGACACCGTTGAGCTGGTGATGGCTCTGGAAGAGGAATTCGAGACCGAAATCCCTGACGAAGAAGCCGAGAAGATCACTACCGTTCAAGCTGCTGTAGACTACGTCAAAGCCCACCAGGCCTAAGACGCTGTAGTCGACGCTTCTTGTCGGGAAAAACCGCACTGCCTTTGCCGGCGTGCGGTTTTTTCTTTGCGAGCACCCTGCGTTTTGCAGATCGGGCTCGTTCACCGGGTACCAAGAGCTTGTTGCCATTTCATTCCATTGCTTGAATGCAATGGCAAGAAACTCTGTCATTAGAAAAGGAGAGTACTGTGTCGCGTAGACGCGTCGTGGTCACCGGTATGGGTATGCTGTCGCCACTGGGTACTGATGTACCGAGCACCTGGCAGGGCATTCTGGCTGGCCGCAGTGGCATCGGTCCGATCGAACACACGGACCTGTCTGCCTACTCCACCCGTTTTGGCGGCTCGGTGAAAGGCTTCGAGGTCGAGCAATACCTGTCGGCCAAAGAGGCCCGCAAGCTCGACCTGTTCATCCAGTACGGCCTGGCGGCCGGGTTCCAGGCAGTGCGTAATGCCGGCCTGGAAGTCACCGACGCCAACCGCCAGCGTATTGGCGTGGCCATGGGCTCGGGTATCGGCGGCCTGACCAACATCGAAGAAACCAGCCGCACCCTGCACGATTCGGGGCCGCGTCGCATTTCGCCGTTCTTCGTGCCTGGCTCGATCATCAACATGATCTCCGGCTTCCTGTCGATCCACCTGGGGCTGCAAGGGCCGAACTACGCCATCGCCACCGCGTGCACCACTGGTACCCACTGCATCGGCATGGCTGCGCGCAACATCGCCTACGGTGAAGCCGACGTGATGATCGCCGGCGGCGCCGAAATGGCCGCCTGCGGCCTGGGCATGGGCGGCTTCGGTGCCTCCCGTGCACTGTCCACTCGCAACGACGAGCCGACCCGGGCCAGCCGCCCGTGGGACAAGGGCCGTGACGGCTTCGTGCTGTCCGACGGTGCCGGTGCCCTGGTGCTCGAAGAACTGGAGCACGCCAAGGCTCGCGGCGCGACCATCTATGCCGAGCTGGTCGGCTTCGGCATGAGCGGTGACGCCTACCACATGACTTCGCCACCCGACACCGGCGAAGGCGCTGCCCGCTGCATGGCCAACGCCCTGCGTGATGCCGGCATCCAGCCGGAAGAGGTCAGCTACATCAACGCCCATGGCACCTCGACCCCTGCTGGCGACGTGGCCGAAGTGGCGGCGATCAAGCGCGTGTTCGGTGAGCATGCCTACAAGCTGGCGGTCAGCTCGACCAAGTCGATGACCGGCCACCTGCTGGGCGCCGCCGGTGCCGTGGAAGCGATCTTCAGCGTGCTGGCGATCAACAGCCAGATGGCTCCGCCCACCATCAACCTGGACGAGCCGGACGAAGGCTGCGACCTCGACTTCGTACCGCACCAGGCGCGCAGCATGCCGATCGATGTGGTGCTGTCCAACTCGTTCGGCTTTGGCGGCACCAACGGTTCGCTGGTATTCCGCCGGTTCGCCGATTGATGCAAAGCTGGATCGATGGCCAGCCGGCGGCTGCAGTCAACCTGCAGAACCGCGGCCTGGCCTACGGCGATGGGCTGTTCGAGACCATCGCCGTGCGCGGCGGCCGGCCCAGCCTGCTGGACGCCCACCTCGCACGCCTGGCGCTGGGCTGCCAGCGCCTGGCGATCAGTGCCGACCTGGCGCTGGTGCGCGACGAACTCCTGCGCTATGCCAGCCAGCTCGGTGATGGCGTAGCCAAACTCATCCTTACACGTGGTGACAGCCAGCGCGGTTACGCATCGGTTGCCGGTGCCGCGCCGCGCCGTATTCTGCAGGGCAGCCCGTTGCCCAGCTATCCTGTCGAACATGCCGAGCACGGCGTGCGCCTGTTCCCGTGCCAGACCCGGCTTGGGGAACAACCGCTGCTGGCCGGCCTCAAACACCTCAACCGCCTGGAGCAGGTGCTGGCCCGTGCCGAATGGCAGGACAGCGAACATGCCGAAGGCCTGATGCGTGATGGGCAGGGCAGGGTGATCGAAGGGGTGTACAGCAATCTGTTCCTGGTGCGCGATGGCGTGCTGTTCACGGCCGACCTCAGCCGCTGTGGCGTCGCTGGCGTGATGCGGGCCGCGTTGCTGGAACAGGCAGCGCTGCTGGGCATCCCGGTGCAGGTCTGCGACCTGCCGTTCGAAGCGCTGGAGCAGGCAGATGAAGTATTTGTCTGCAACAGCGTCTACGGTGTCTGGCCCGTGCGTGGCGTTGCCGCGCTAAACTGGTCGCCGGGCCCGCTCACCCGTAAACTGCAGGCCGTTGCCCGTACGTTACTGGAAACCTGAATTCGTGAGACGTAAATTCCTGCTGCTGCTGGAAATGGGCTTGATCCTCGCCGGCCTTGCCGTGGGCTGGTCGGCCTGGAAGGTCAACTCGGTCCTGGAGCAGCCCCTGCACGTGACGCAGGAGCGCCTGCTCGACGTGCCCAATGGCACCACCCCCAATCGCATGTTCTACCGCATGCAGAACGAAGGGTTGCTCGACGACGCCGTCTGGTTGCGCCTGTACTGGCGCTTCAACATGGCCGGCACCCCCCTGCACACCGGCGAATACCGCCTGACCCCCGGCATGACCGTGGAGCAGTTGTTCGATGCCTGGCGTCGGGCCGACGTGGTGCAGTACAACCTGACCCTGGTCGAAGGCTGGACCTTCCGCCAGGTGCGCTCGGCCGTGGCCAAGCATGAAAAGATCAAGCACACGCTGGATGGGCTGTCCGATTCGGAAGTGATGGACAAGCTCGGCCATACCGGTGTGTTCCCCGAGGGGCGCTTCTTCCCGGACACCTACCGCTTCGTGCGTGGCATGAGCGACGTCGAGTTGCTGCAGCAGGCCTATATGCGCCTGGACGAAGTGCTGGCCAAGGAGTGGGCCGAGCGCACCACCGACCTGCCATACCGTGACCCGTACCAGGCGCTGATCATGGCCTCGCTGGTAGAGAAGGAGACCGGCATTCCTCAGGAGCGCGGGCAGATCGCCGGCGTTTTCGTGCGGCGCCTGCGCCTGGGCATGATGCTGCAGACCGACCCTACCGTGATCTACGGCATGGGTGAGCGCTACAACGGCAAGATCACCCGCGCCGACCTGCGCGAGCCGACGCCCTACAACACCTACACCATCACCGGCCTGCCGCCGACCCCGATCGCCATGGTCGGTCGCGAAGCGATTCACGCGGCGCTCAACCCGTCCGATGGCACCAGCCTGTACTTCGTCGCCCGTGGCGATGGCAGCCACGTGTTTTCCGACGACCTCGACGACCACAACTCGGCGGTGCGCGAGTTCCAGCTCAAGCGCCGTGCGGACTACCGCTCCAGCCCCGCGCCGCAATCGCAGCCAGAGCCGCAGCCACAACCCCAACCACAACCAAGTACCGACGAGGTCGAACAGCCCGAGGCGCCTGCCGACGAGTCTACCGCGCAGCCAGCGCCCGACCAGCCGCCTGTGCAGGACGCCCCTGCCGGCGGCGCGCAAGCGGCCGAACGGCCGATGCCTGACGAACAACATTAAGGACTGCCTGTGAGCGGCTTGTTTATTACTTTGGAAGGCCCCGAAGGCGCGGGCAAGAGCACCAACCGCGACTACCTGGCTGCGCGCCTGTGCGAGCAGGGCCTGGACGTGGTGCTGACCCGTGAGCCCGGCGGCACGCCGCTGGCCGAAAAGGTGCGCGAGCTGCTGCTGGCGCCCAGCGATGAAAGCATGGCGGCCGACACCGAACTGTTGCTGGTGTTCGCTGCGCGTGCCCAGCACCTGGCGCAGGTGATCCGGCCGGCGCTGGCCCGCGGGGCCGTTGTCTTGTGTGACAGGTTTACCGATGCCACTTACGCCTACCAGGGCGGCGGGCGCGGTTTGTCGGTCGAGCGGATCGCCACCCTGGAGCAGTTCGTTCAGGGCGACCTGCGCCCGGACCTGACCCTGGTCTTCGACCTGCCGGTCGAAGTGGGCCTGGCCCGCGCCGCCGCCCGTGGCCGCCTGGACCGTTTCGAGCAGGAAGGTCAGGCGTTCTTCGAGGCGGTGCGTCAGGCCTACCTGCAGCGCGCCAACCGCGAACCACAGCGCTATAGCCTGCTCGATGCCGCCCAGCCTCTGGAGGCCGTGCAGCGCTCCATCGATGCGTTGCTACCAGGCATCGTGGAGCGTTGCCGTGGCTGAGGCCTATCCCTGGCAGCAGGCGCTCTGGCAACAATTGGCTGGCCGCAGCCAGCACGCTCACGCCTACCTGCTGCATGGGCCGCAGGGCATCGGCAAGCGGGCCCTGGCCGAGCGCCTGATGGCCCGCCTGCTGTGCCAGCAGCCCCAGGGCCTGGAGGCCTGTGGCGCGTGCAAGTCCTGCCTGCTGCTCAAGGCCGGTAGCCACCCGGACAACTTCGTCCTCGAGCCCGAAGAAGCCGACAAGCCGATCAAGGTCGACCAGGTGCGCGAGTTGGTGGCCTTCGTGGTGCAGACCGCGCAGTTGGGTGGGCGCAAGGTGGTACTGATCGAGCCGGTGGAAGCGATGAACGTCAACGCCTCCAACGCCCTGCTCAAAAGCCTTGAAGAACCCTCCGGCGACACCGTGTTGCTGCTGGTCACCCACCAGCCCAGCCGCCTGTTGCCGACCATCAAGAGCCGTTGCCAGCAGGTCGCCTGCCCGCAGCCCAGCCTGGCCCAGAGCCAGGCCTGGCTGGCTGGCGCGCTGCCCGACAGTGACGAGGCCGAGCGCGACGAGTTGCTGACCCTGGCTGCCGGTTCGCCGCTGATGGCGGTCAGCCTGCAGGCGCAAGGCGTGCGCGAGCAGCGCGCGCTGGTCACCGACGGGGTGAAGAAGCTGCTCAAGCAGCAGCAATCGCCCAGCCAGCTGGCCGATGCCTGGAACGGTGTACCGCTGTTGCTGCTGTTCGACTGGTTCTGCGACTGGGCGCACCTGATCCTGCGCTACCAATTGACCCAGGACGAGGAGGGGCTAGGCTTGGCCGATATGCGCAAGGTGGTGCAGTACCTGGCGCAGAAGAGCCGCCAGGCCAAGGTGCTGGAGGTGCAGGCATGGATCCTGGAACAGCGCCAGAAGGTGCTGGGCAAAGCCAACCTCAACCGCGCCCTGCTGCTTGAATCGCTGCTGGCCCACTGGCTGCAGTTGCCGGGCGCCCGCTGATTTTCATTTTTTCATGTGTGCCGTTATCCCATGCTCGTAGATTCCCATTGCCACCTCGACCGTCTTGACCTGAGCGCCCACCAGGGCTCCCTCGATGCTGCCTTGCAGGCGGCGCGTGAGCGCGGGGTCGGGCATTTCCTGTGTATTGGCGTCAGTGCCGAGAATGCTGGTGCGGTGAAGGCGCTGAGCGAGCGCTACGCCGATGTCGATTGCTCGGTAGGCGTGCACCCGCTGGACCTGGCGCCGGGCGAAACGCCGGCGCTGGAATGGCTGCTGCGCGAACTGGCTCACCCGCATGTGGTCGCGATTGGTGAAACCGGGCTGGATTACCACTACGAGCCGGAAGCAGCCGAGTTGCAGCAAGCCTCGTTCCGCCTGCACCTGGAGGCCTCGCGGCAGACCGGCAAACCGGTGATCGTGCATACCCGTGCGGCGCGTGCCGATACCCTGGCGCTGCTGCGCGAGGCCAACCTGCCGCAGGCTGGCGTGCTGCACTGCTTCACCGAAGACTGGGACATGGCCAAGGCGGCGCTGGACCTGGGGTATTACATTTCGTTGTCTGGCATCGTTACCTTCCGCAATGCCGATGCCCTGCGTGAAGTGGCGCGGCAGGTGCCGGTCGATCGTTTGCTGGTGGAAACGGATTCGCCGTACCTGGCGCCGATCCCGCATCGGGGCAAGCCGAATTTGCCGCAGTACGTGCGTGAGGTGGCGGAGTACGTGGCTTCGTTGCGCGGGGCCAGTTATGAGCAGTTGGCAGAACAGACCACTGCCAACTTCAAGCGCTTGTTCCCGTTGGCGCGGGTGAGCTGATTCGAAGGGGGTGGGTGTGCGAGGGCTACCAGGTGCCTGTCACAACATCTTCAGCGCCTGTGAGATCGAGCGCCGCCCGCGCAGCGCTTCGCAGCACAAGGCTGCTCCTACATCTGTTTCGGGCCAGTAACGCCTGTTCCGATGCACGCGGCCGCCTTGTTTGCCCGGCACGATATCGAGGTGGACACCACGGGCCCGCGCGGGTCTGCCTCAGGAATAACTGGCCCGAAACAGATGTAGGAGCAGCCTTGTGCTGCGAAGCGCCGCGCGGGCGGCGCTCGATCTGACAGGCGCTGCAACTATCGTGGCGGGCGCCTGGTGGTCCTCATGCAATCCCCACCAACCCCAAACTTGAACCCCGGCTTCATTACCCCTCGAAACACAAAAAAAACCCGGGTTCTGGGGGGGGAATCCGGGTTAAGACCATTAGGAGTAAAACAAAGGTACGCGGTCCCTGAGCACCTTTATCGGCGCGCCACTTGGGGGGGATGCGCCGCGCCAACACTTCAAGTATTGGTCAGCTTTGGCGCAGTGCCAGTGCATATTGATCGTTTTTTAAACAGATTTGGAATACGACAACGTTTCATTCCTCCCGCAGCGCATGGCCGTAAGCATCATGAAACACAGACATGCTAGGATGATCCGTGCAATTTCCCGCAAGTTAGGCATAATAAACCGCTTCGATTGTCATCCAGTCCTTCCTATGCAGAAAGAACCTCGTAAGGTCCGTGAGTTTCGCCGTCGCGAACAGGAAATCCTCGACACCGCGCTTAAGCTGTTTCTCGAACAGGGGGAAGACAGCGTCACCGTCGAGATGATCGCCGACGCTGTGGGCATCGGCAAAGGCACGATCTACAAGCACTTCAAGTCCAAGGCGGAGATCTACCTGCGCCTGATGCTCGACTACGAGCGCGACCTGAACGCGCTGTTGCATTCGGCCGACGTCGATCGCGACAAGGAAGCCCTGTCGCGAGCCTACTTCGAGTTCCGCATGCGCGATCCGCAGCGTTACCGGCTGTTCGACCGCCTGGAAGAAAAGGTGGTCAAGGGTAACCAGGTACCGGAAATGGTCGAACAGCTGCACAGCATCCGTGCCTCCAACTTCGACCGCCTGACCCAGCTGATCAAGGGCCGTATCAGCGAAGGCAAGCTCGAAGACGTGCCGCCGTATTTCCATTATTGCGCCGCCTGGGCGCTGGTGCACGGCGCCGTGGCACTGTACCACTCGCCGTTCTGGAGCAATGTGCTGGAGGACCAGGAAGGCTTCTTCCAGTTCCTGATGGACATTGGCGTGCGCATGGGCAACAAGCGCAAGCGCGACCCGGAACCCTCGAACTGAAGCATCCGCGTTCAGGCAATACGCAGTACCTGTAGGAGCAGCCTTGTGCTGCGAAAGGGCCGGTACAGCCAGCACACATCTGCATGGCTGTACCGGCCCTTTCGCAGCACAAGGCTGCTCCTACCTATTTCGGCGATGTGCAGGGCTTGCAAAAACCTGATTTATGAGTCAGGTTTTGCCAGCCCCCATCATCCATGCCGGAGTCATTCATGATCGTCGATCGTCAAGGCAGGCGTTTTCGCAACCTGCGCGTCAGCCTGACGGCTGCCTGTAATTATGCCTGCACCTACTGCGTACCAGACGGCAAGCGCCTGGTAGCAGCACAGGACGAACTGCCGGCGGATGCCCTGGCCCGTGGCGTGGCCTACCTGATCGACGCCGCCGGCATCGAACGCTTGCGCATCACCGGCGGTGAGCCATTGGTCAGTCCACGTCTGGATGCCTTCCTGGCCGCCGTGGCCAAGCTCGACCTTGACGATATCTCGCTGACTACCAATGGCCAGCTGCTGACGCGCAAGTTGCCCCAGTTGCAGGCGGCAGGTATCCGCCGATTGAACGTTTCCCTCGACACCCTCGACCCACAGGCCTTCCGCCGTATCGCCCGGGGCGGCGACCTGGCCAGCGTGCTGGCGGGCATGGAGCGGGCTAGCGCCATGGGCATGCAGATCAAGGTGAACATGGTGCCGATGCGCGGGCACAACCTCGATCAGGTGCTGCCGTTGCTGGATTACTGCCTTGAGCGCGGCTTCGAACTGCGCTTCATCGAACTCATGCGCATGGGCCACCTGGCCCGTGACCACAACGCCTTCCTGCAGCAGTTCGTCGGCCTCGACCAACTGCTCGCACTGATCGCTGGCAAGCATGCCTACGTTCAGGTCGACGCGCCGCTGGATGCCACCGCCTTGCGTTATCAGGTACCCGGCAAAGGCCACTTCGGCGTGATCGCCAACGAAAGCGTACCGTTCTGTCGCACCTGTTCGCGGCTGCGCCTGTCCTCCACGGGCTGGCTGCACGGCTGCCTGTCGTCGGGCAATCGCCATTTCGTCGGTGACCTGCTGGAAAAACCGCGGCATCAGGCGCTGCCGGCCCTGCAGCGCTTGCTGGTCAAGGCCTTGGCAGACAAGCAGGACCTGGCGTTTTCCGGCGATGTGATGGTGATGAAGGTGATCGGTGGCTGAAGCTGGCGCAAAAGCTGCATCCGCCGGCTATTCGCCGGTTTTTCGTCGCCGGCCACTGGAGGAAAGATGCGTAGCCTGGTTTTGCTGCTGGCGCTGATGGCGCTGGGCGGTTGCATGAATGTCAGCGATATGGGCGAGGGCGTCCGTTACCACATGAGCGATGCCGGTCTGCTGGACCACAGCGATACCCGGCGCACCCTGTCGATCCGCCTGCAGCCCGATTCGTTCATCTTCATCGGCCAGGGCGCGTTCGTGCCCCCAGGCAAGGGGCCGGTGCCGCGGCAGAACGCGGTAGCCGAGCAGGCCTACAAGAGCTTCGTCGAGTATTTCCCGCTGGTACGCCGCGCCCAAGGGCCACTGGGCCTGGAAGAGGCCATCGCCCAGGCGCGTTCGGTGGGTGCCGACTACGTGCTGTACACCCGCTTCGCCCGGACCGACGACCGTATCGGCAATGGCGACGAGTGGTATGACGAACAGGCGGTCGACCGCCTGGGCTGGGACACCGGCGTGGTGCAGATGATGCTCATCGAAACCAGCACCCGCTACCTGATCGACACTGCGCGTATCAAGAGCCGTGGCGGTTTGTTGACGTTCCACGATAAAACCCCGGAGGATTTGCTTGGCGCGCCGATGCGCGAGTACGCTCGTAGCCTTCTGGGTGTGAGTGAATGAGGCAAGCGTGATGAGCGATTCCGGCAAGGCCAATGATCTTCTGGCGCAGATTCCCAAGGCCAAGGGCCTGCCGCCGGTGCATCTGTGGAACCCGGATTTCTGCGGTGACATCGACATGCGCATCGCCCGTGATGGCACCTGGTACTACCTGGGTACGCCGATCGGTCGCAAGCCGATGGTGCGGCTGTTTTCCACCATCATCCGCCGCGATGGCGATGACTACTTCCTGATTACCCCGGTAGAGAAGGTGGGCATCCGCGTCGACGATGCGCCGTTCGTGGCCGTGGCGCTGGACGTGGAAGGTGAGGGTGAGCAGCAGGTGCTGCGCTTCACCAGCAATGTCGAGGACCAGGTCGAAGCCGGGCCGGCCAACCCGCTGCGCGTGGTGATCGACCCGGTCACGCAGGAGCCATCGCCGTATGTGCTGATGCGCAGCAACCTTGAGGCGCTGATTAATCGGAATGTGTTCTACCAGTTGGTAGAGCTGGCGGTGCCGCGTGAGATCGATGGGGAAGAGTGGCTTGGGGTCTGGAGCCACGGTGAGTTTTATCCGATCGGGCGTAGCAGCTGAGATCTCTGTTGCCTGCACCGGCCTTTTCGCGGGCTCGCCCGCTCCCACAGGGTTCTCCACAGGCTTCAAGGGTGTGGAAGCGGGCAAGCCCGCGAAGAGGCCGGCACAGGCAATAATCGGCCTCTTGGTTTTTCCCCGAATTGGTCATTTGTCTCTCTGCCCCACAGGCCTAACCTGCAGGCAATTGCCATCCAGGAGAAGCCCCCCATGAAACCCTTCAGCATCATCCTTTTCGGTCTGTTCGCCGCTCAAACCCCTGCCTGGGCGCACGGCGACGCTGCCGACCAGGTCAAGGTCCTGCTGCAGCAACAACCCTCGAACGCCCCCGGCAAGAGCGCCGTGATGCTCACCGTCAGCTACGCCCCCGGCCAGGCATCACCCGCGCATCAGCACCCGGGCGCAGTGATGGCCTACGTGCTGGAAGGGGCAGTGGTATCGAAGCTCGATAACGAGCCGGAGAAAACCTACAAGGCCGGTGAATACTGGTACGAAGCCCCGGGTACCGTGCACAGCGTGTCACGCAACGCCAGTCAGAAGCAGTCAGCCAAGTTGCTGGTCTGGAGCCTGGTGGATGAAGGCAGTGCGGTCACGTTGCCCTATCCAGCAGCAGGCTCGGAGCGCTGAGCCTGCCCCAGCCGGGTTGTCACTTCCTGCATCAGGTTCGGGTCCAGTACCTGGCAAGGCGCGACCTGCGCGTTGCTGGTGTAGAACGGCGGCAGATTTTGCGCCAGTCGAGCAACGTCCTTGGCAGTGCAGCCTGTTGGCAGCAACACATATTGCAGGCTTGAGGGGAAGGACGGCGCGGTGTGCCGTTCCATAGTGGAGCCATAGGCGCCAAGGGTCATGACCGCCTCGCTGCCGGCCGGGTCCGGAAAACGGAGCAGGACGAATGTGCAGTAACGGGGGTGGGTGAGATGCTGGTGTGCTTCGTCGCGGACCTGTGGGTCGTCATGGTTCATCAGGTTCCAGCGTAACGCGGCGTAGCTGCGAGTGGTCTCCATGAACGCAGTGCGAATGGGGGAGCGCGTTTCGTCACCGCCCAGGCAGGCCAGCAGATTGCCGAATGGGTCCAGCAAGGCTACGGCGTTGCACGTATCTGCCGCGAGTGCTGTATCGACCAATGGCTCGGCCAGTTCGATGCCGGGCAGGCGAGGGTCTGCACTTTTGATGCGCAGGCTCCATGGGCTCAAACCCGCCAGGGCCTGGCGTACCAAGCTCCGGCTGGGTAGGGCGATCGGGTCTTTCAGGGCAGATGGCGGCAGGCCGGCGTTGCTGCTTTCGTCGTGCACATGGTTCACGCTGGCCTCGAACAACGAACGGGTAAGGCACATCGTTGCAGCATCGATGCGTTCGCCGGCGTAGATCGGCCCTTGCGCCGCCCCGACATAGTCGCGATCAAAAGGGCTGCCGACAGCATAGTAGCCCCACGTGGCTTGCGCGCGCAGACGAAGTGCGGCCGGCAGGCCGGGGAATTCGAAGCGGCCGTCATGATTGATGCCGGCAAAGGTGTCGAGCGCACTTACCGCAACATTGAAGCCGGCAGTCAGCAAGGCGCCTGCGCACATGGCGCAGGGGTCGAGCGTGGTGATGACGGTCAGTTCATGCGCAGGGGGGAGGGCAAGGCGCTGCTGGTTGTCGAAATACCAGTCGACCAGCCGGCGCTCACCATGCCCCGTTGGGTCGTGAAGCCTGAATGCGGGTTGCGCCTGGCTGGCAGAGGGCTCCAGCACGCGGTTGTGCAGGGCGACCAGTACCTTGCCAGTGGCATTTTCGATGATGCAGCCACCCACGGCGAACGTTGCTTGTCGGCTAGCCAGGAGGGCCTGGTTGGCGGCGATTGCTACCGCTTGCTGAGCGTTCTGGGTGAAATCGTTGGCTTTCATGCTTGCCCTGTGCTCGTCGAGGGATCTCGGACGATACAGCAGCTGTGCACTGGCATGAGGGGATAAGTGCAACAAAAAACCTCCAGTGCTTGCGCATCTGGAGGTTTTCAATGTTTGGCTCCGCGACCTGGACTCGAACCAGGGACCCAATGATTAACAGTCATTTGCTCTACCGACTGAGCTATCGCGGAATCTGTGCGTATCTTACTGATTGCCTAGGGGAAGTCAAGCCACCCCTAGGCAAAACAATGAGTTACAGCACCTGCACGATAGCTTTGGTCACCACGTGGATGTTGCTCTGGTTCAGCGCGGCCACGGCGATGCGGCCGGTGTCCAGCGCATAGATGCCGAACTCGTTCTTCAGGCGGGCGACTTGTTCGACGGTCAGGCCCGAGTACGAGAACATGCCAACCTGGCGGCCAACGAAGCTGAAGTCGCGGTTGGCGCCATATTCGGCCAGCAGCGCAACCATCTGCTTGCGCATGCCGTGGATGCGCTCGCGCATTTCGGCCAGCTCGGTTTCCCACATCTGGCGCAGTTCGGCGCTGTTCAGCACGGTGGCAACGATGGTTGCACCGTGGGTCGGCGGGTTGGAGTAGGTGGTGCGGATCACGCGCTTGACCTGCGACAGTACGCGGGTGCTTTCGTCCTTGGAGGCGGTGACGATCGACAGCGCACCGACGCGCTCGCCGTACAGCGAGAACGACTTGGAGAACGAGCTGGACACGAAGAACTCCAGGCCCGACTCGGCGAACAGGCGCACGGCGAAGGCGTCTTCGGCGATGCCGTCACCGAAGCCTTGGTAGGCCATGTCGAGGAACGGCACGTGGCCCTTGGCCTTGACCACTTCCAGGACGTTTTTCCAGTCGTCCAGGCTCAGGTCGACGCCGGTCGGGTTGTGGCAGCAGGCGTGCAGCACCACGATCGAGCCGGAAGGCAGCTTGTTCAGGTCTTCGAGCATGCCGGCGCGGTTGACGTCGTTGGTCGGCGCGTCGTAGTAGCGGTAGTTCTGCACCGGGAAGCCGGCCGATTCGAACAGCGCGCGGTGGTTTTCCCAGCTCGGGTCGCTGATGGCAACCACGGCGTTTGGCGACACACGCTTGAGGAAGTCGGCACCAATCTTCAGCGCGCCGGTACCGCCGACGGCTTGCACGGTAACCACGCGGCCAGCGGCCAGCAGTGGCGACTCGGCACCGAACAGCAGCTTTTGTACAGCCTGGTCGTAGGTGGCGATGCCGTCGATCGGCAGGTAGCCGCGCGAGGCGTGCTGGGCGGCACGCTGGGTCTCGGCTTCGATCACGGCGCGCAGCAGCGGAATGCGGCCTTCCTCATTGCAGTACACGCCCACGCCCAGGTTGACCTTGTCGGTACGTGGGTCGGCGTTGAATGCTTCGTTGAGGCCCAGAATAGGGTCGCGGGGTGCCAGCTCGACAGCGGAAAACAGGCTCATTGTTACCTTGGCTCTGATTGGAGTGTGATAGGACGTACACGCTCCAGCCCGAATGCACTGAAGCGGTGCACAAACGGGGAGTCAGTATAGTGATACCGACCGGTCACCGCGACAGTCCGGCATCGCTTTTCCGGTCATTTGCGCAAATATTTTTCGACCATTGGTCTAATTGCCGGGTCCACCGTAACAAGCGCTCACAGCTGTGCCTTGAAAGCGCCCCCCGGCGGGCGCATTTGGGTATAGACTACTGGCTAAATTTACAGTTGCTGCAACACCGTGAGGTCCGTCATGTCCGAGTTTCAGCTCGTCACCCGTTTCCAGCCGGCCGGCGACCAGCCCGAGGCCATTCGCCAGATGGTCGAAGGCATCGAGGCGGGGCTGTCGCACCAGACGCTGCTCGGGGTGACCGGCTCGGGCAAGACCTTCAGCATCGCCAACGTCATTCAGCAGGTGCAGCGCCCGACCCTGGTGCTGGCGCCGAACAAGACCCTGGCCGCGCAGCTATATGGCGAATTCAAGGCGTTTTTCCCCAACAATGCGGTGGAGTACTTCGTTTCCTACTACGACTACTACCAGCCTGAAGCCTACGTACCGTCGTCCGACACCTTCATCGAGAAGGACGCTTCGATCAACGACCACATCGAGCAGATGCGCCTGTCGGCGACCAAGGCGCTGCTGGAGCGGCGTGACGCGATCATCGTCACCACCGTGTCGTGCATCTACGGCCTGGGCAGCCCCGAGACCTACCTGAAAATGGTCCTGCACGTGGACCGCGGCGACAAGCTCGACCAGCGCGCGCTGCTGCGCCGCCTGGCCGACCTGCAATACACCCGCAACGAGATGGACTTTGCCCGCGCCACCTTCCGCGTGCGTGGCGATGTGATCGACATCTTCCCGGCCGAATCGGACCTCGAGGCCATCCGCATCGAACTGTTCGATGACGAGGTGGAGAACATCGCCGCCTTCGACCCGCTGACTGGCGAGGTCTTCCGCAAGCTGCCGCGTTTCACCTTCTACCCCAAGAGCCACTACGTCACCCCGCGGGAAACCCTGCTGGAGGCGGTGGAAGGCATCAAGGAAGAGCTCAAGGACCGCCTGGGGTACCTGCAGAAGGCCAACAAGCTGGTCGAGGCCCAGCGCCTGGAGCAACGCACCCGCTTCGATCTGGAGATGATCCTGGAGCTGGGCTACTGCAACGGCATCGAGAACTACTCGCGCTACCTGTCCGGGCGCCCGGCCGGGGCGCCGCCGCCCACCCTGTACGACTACCTGCCGCCCGATGCGCTGCTGGTGATCGACGAATCCCACGTCAGCGTTCCGCAGGTCGGCGCCATGTACAAGGGCGACCGCTCGCGCAAGGAAACCCTGGTCGAGTACGGCTTCCGCCTGCCTTCGGCGCTGGACAACCGGCCGATGCGTTTTGACGAGTGGGAAGATGTCAGCCCGCAGACCATCTTCGTGTCGGCCACCCCGGGCCCCTACGAGGGCGAGCACGCCGGGCGGGTGGTGGAGCAGGTGGTGCGCCCCACCGGCCTGGTCGACCCACAGGTGGAAGTACGCCCGGCGCTTACCCAGGTGGATGACCTGCTGTCGGAAATCCGCAAGCGCGTGGCGCAGGGCGAGCGGGTGCTCGCCACCACGCTGACCAAGCGCATGGCCGAAGACCTCACCGACTACCTGGCCGACCACGATGTGCGGGTGCGTTACCTGCACTCGGACATCGACACCGTCGAGCGGGTGGAGATCATCCGCGACCTGCGCCTGGGTACCTTCGACGTGCTGGTGGGCATCAACCTGCTGCGTGAGGGCCTGGACATGCCCGAGGTGTCGCTGGTGGCGATCCTCGATGCCGACAAGGAAGGTTTCCTGCGCTCCGAGCGCTCACTGATCCAGACCATCGGCCGTGCTGCGCGTAACCTCAATGGCCGGGCCATCCTGTATGCCGACAACATCACCGGTTCCATGCAGCGCGCCATCGACGAGACCGAGCGTCGTCGCGAGAAGCAGATCGCATTCAACCTGGCCAATGGCATCGTGCCCAAAGGTGTGGTCAAGGACATCACCGATATCATGGAAGGCGCCACCGTGCCCGGCGCGCGCAGCAAGAAGCGCAAGGGCATGGCCAAGGCAGCGGAGGAGAGCGCCCGTTACGAGGCCGAGCTGCGCACGCCGGGCGAGATCACCAAGCGCATCAAGCAGCTGGAAGAGAAGATGATGCAGTTCGCCCGCGACCTGGAGTTCGAGGCCGCGGCGCAATTGCGCGACGAGATTGCCCAGCTGCGCGAGCGGTTGATTACCAGCTGAAGCCTGGCGCGGGCCTTGTGGGAGCGGGCGTGCCCGCGAAGAATTCAGCGCGGTGGCTGGCACCGGCTGCGCCGGTGTTCGCGGGCGCGCCCGCTCCCACTCCCACAGGGACCGCATACAGTCTGAAATAGCCTCAATGTGCTTCTCCCGCTTTCAGCCCCTCTGGCAACTTCCGCGTCAACAACACCGCCACCATGCTCACCGCCAACCCGATCCCCACAAAGTGGAACGCATCGTTGTAGGCCATGATCAGCGCCTGCTGGTGAGTGATCTCGCTCAACTTGCCCAGCGCCGCATTGTCATTGCCCAGCCGCTCCGCCAGTTGCGCCAACCGCTCCGCCACCTGCGGGTTGTTCGGCACCAATGCCTCCCTCAGGTAATCGAAATACACCTTGGTCCGTGCATCCAGCAGGGTGGCCAGCAGCGCAATGCCGATCGCACCGCCCAGGTTACGCAGGATATTGAACAGGCTCGACGCCGAACCCGCATCCTGCGGCTGTATATACGCCGTGGCGATCAGCGAAATGGTCACCATGATCATTGGCTGGCCGATGGCACGGATGATCTGGATATGGTTGAACTGCGGCCCTGCAAAGTCCGGGTTGAGCACCCCCGAGCCGAAACTGGCGGCGCCGAACAGGCAGAACCCCAGTGCGCATAACACCTTGGGCGACACCACTTTCATCAGTTGCGGCACCAGCGGGATCAGGAACAGCTGCGGGATACCCATCCACATGATCACCTCGCCGATCTGCAAGGCGTTGTAGCCCTGTACCTGAGCCAGGTACAGCGGCAGCAGGTAGATCGACCCGTACAAGCCCACCCCCATGCCCAGGCTGGCGATGCTCGACAGGCCAAAGTTGCGGTTGCCGAGAATGCGCAGGTTGATCAGCGGGTGTGGCTTGGAAAACTGCAGAATCACGAAGGTGATCAGGCTGACCAGGGCGATGCTGCCAAGGCCGACGATCAGCTGCGACTCCAGCCAATCCTTGCGGTGGCCTTCCTCCAGGAACACCTGCAGGCAGCCAAGCCCCAGGCCCAGGGTGACGATGCCGGCGTAATCGGTACTTTTCAGCAGTTCCCAGTGCGCGTCCTTCTTTTCCAGCCCGTACAGCAGGCCGGCGATCATCACCAGGCCCGGTGGGATATTGATGTAGAAAATGTATTCCCAGCCCCAGTTCTCGGTCAGCCAGCCGCCCAGGGTAGGGCCGATGGAGGGGGCGAAGGTGGCGGTCATGGCGAACATGGCCATGCCCTTGGCGCGGTGGTGTTCGGGCAGCTTGATCAGGGTCAGGGTGAAGGCCAGCGGGATCAGCGCACCGCCGGTAAATCCCTGCAGGGCGCGGAACAGGATCATGCTCTCGAGGTTCCAGGCCATCGAGCACAACAGCGACGACAACAGGAAACCGCCGGATACCCACACCGCCAGGCGCCGCGCCGACAGCAGCTGCACCAGCCAGGCGGTGAGCGGGATCATGATGATCTCCGCGACCAGGTAAGAGGTGGAAATCCACGAGCCTTCCTCCAGCGTCGCCGACAGTGCGCCCTGGATGTCCTTGAGCGACGAGTTGGTGATCTGGATGTCCAGCACCGCCATGAAGGCGCCAAGCATCACGCTCATTACCGCGATCCAGTCCCTCCGGGTCGGCTCTGCGGTGGGCCTGAGCAGCTGGTCACCGGCCATTGTGGCCTTCGTCTTCGCTGCGCAGGTCGACGGTGGCGGTCACCGACATGCCAGGGCGGATGCGCCCGTGCAGTGGGTTGTCGGCGCGGAAGGTCAGCTTGACCGGGATGCGCTGCACCACCTTGGTGAAGTTGCCGGTGGCGTTGTCAGGCGGCAGCAGGCTGAACTGCGCGCCGGAGGCGGCGAACAGGCTGTCGACCCGGCCTTCGATCGGTGTGTCGGGGTAGCTGTCGAACAGCAGTTCGGCACGCTGGCCGGGCTGCATGCGGCCGATCTGGGTTTCCTTGAAGTTGGCCTGCACCCAGATGTCTTCGTCCGGCACGATCGACAGCAGGTAGGCACCGGCCTGTACCACCTGCCCATCGCGCGCGTTGCGCTGGCCGATGCTGCCGCTGATCGGTGCGCGGATTTCGCAGCGGGTCAGGTTCAGTTCGGCCTGGGCCAGGTCGGCGCGGGCGTTGGCGATCTGCGCGTCGAGGCGCTTGAGCTCGGCGGTCAGCGCATTGACCTGCTGGCGCTGGCTTTGCAGGTCGGCACGGGCCTTGTCGACCTGCGAGCCGGCGACATGGCTGTCTGCGGACAGGGTGGTGACCCGCTCTTCCGATACGAAACCTGGCTTGCGCAACTTCTCGGCGCGGCTCAGGTCCAGGCGCGAGCGGTCGAAGGTGGCCTGGTTGGCCGCCACCTGGGCCTGGCCGGCGGCGATCAGGCTGGCTTGCTGGGTCAGGCGGCTTTGCGCCTGCACCTGTTCGGCTTCGCGGGTGGCCAGGGCGGCACGGGCGCGTTGCACGGCCAGTTCGAAGTCGGCGGCCTCCAGGCGCACCAGCAGGTCGCCTTTCCTGACATGCTGGTTGTCCTCGACCCGCACCTCGTCGATGCGTGCGCCCAACTGGCTGGAAATGCGCGTGATCTCGCCCTGTACGTAGGCGTTGTCGGTGCTTTCGTAGAAGCGGCCCTTGAAGTACCAGTGGCCCAGGAAGGCAAGGGCGATGACGGCCACCACGGTGAAGAAGACCAGCAGGCGGCGTTTGAGTTGGGCAGGCATGAGGACTATCGTTCCAGAAATGTAAATAAATTTAACAGCGGCACACGGCCGGTCGACAAGTGACGTTCGCGCCATTGCTGGAGCCCGGTGCCTGCCTCCTGCTAACATCCCGCCTTTGTTTCATCTTTCGTTCGAGACTCTCCATGACCACCGTACGCACGCGTATCGCGCCATCGCCTACCGGCGACCCCCATGTCGGCACCGCCTACATCGCCCTGTTCAACTACTGCTTTGCCAAGCAGCACGGCGGTGAGTTCATCCTGCGCATCGAAGACACCGACCAACTGCGCTCCACGCGCGAGTCGGAACAGCAGATCTTCGATGCCCTGCGCTGGCTCGGCATCGAATGGAACGAAGGCCCGGACGTCGGCGGCCCGCATGGCCCGTACCGGCAGAGCGAGCGTGGCGAGATCTACGCCAGGTACGCCAAGGAGCTGGTTGACGCCGGCCATGCCTTCTACTGCTTCTGCACCGCCGAAGAGCTGGAGCAGATGCGCGCCGAGCAGCAAGCCCGTGGCGAAACCCCGCGCTACGACGGCCGCGCGCTGCTGCTGAGCGCCGAGGAAGTGCAGCGTCGCCTGGACGCTGGCGAGCCGCACGTGATCCGCATGAAAGTGCCGAGCGAAGGCGTGTGCGTGGTTCCGGACATGCTGCGTGGCGATGTCGAGATCCCGTGGGACCGCATGGACATGCAGGTGCTGATGAAGAACGACGGCCTGCCGACGTACTTCCTGGCCAACGTGGTTGACGACCATCTGATGGGCATCACCCACGTGCTGCGCGGCGAAGAGTGGCTGCCATCGGCACCCAAGCTGATCAAGCTGTACGAATACTTCGGCTGGGAACAGCCCAAGCTGTGCTACATGCCGCTGCTGCGTAACCCGGACAAGTCCAAGCTGTCCAAGCGCAAGAACCCGACCTCGGTGACTTTCTACGAGCGCATGGGCTTCATGCCCGAGGCGATGCTCAACTACCTGGGCCGCATGGGCTGGTCGATGCCGGACGAGCGCGAGAAGTTCTCGCTGGCCGAGATGGTCGAGCACTTCGACCTGTCGCGTATCTCGCTGGGCGGCCCGATCTTCGACATCGAGAAGCTGTCCTGGCTGAACGGCCAGTGGCTGCGCGAACTGCCGGTCGAGGAGTTCGCCGCGCGCCTGCAGAAGTGGGCGTTCAACAGCGACTACATGATGAAGATCGCCCCGCACGTGCAGGGCCGGGTGGAAACCTTCAGCCAGGTTGCCCCGCTGGGCGGGTTCTTCTTCGAAGGCGCGCTGAAGCTGGACGCCAAGCTGTTCGAAAGCAAGAAACTGTCGGCCGACCAGGTACGCCAGGTGATCCAGCTGATCCTGTGGAAGCTCGAAAGCCTGCGTCAGTGGGAAAAGGAGCGCATCACCGGTTGCATCCAGGCGGTGGTAGAGGCGCTGGAGCTGAAGCTGCGTGACGCCATGCCGCTGATGTTTGCCGCCATTACCGGCCAGGCCAGCTCGGTTTCGGTACTGGACGCCATGGAAATCCTTGGCCCGGACCTGACCCGCTACCGCCTGCGCCAGGCCCTGGACCTGCTGGGTGGTGTGTCGAAGAAAGAAAACAAAGAGTGGGAAAAGCTGCTGGCCTCCATCGCCTGACAGTGGTCCCGAGGCTATAAGCCGAACCTGTGGGAGCGGGTTCACCCGCGAATACGATGGTGCGTTTTCCGTCGCATTCGCGGGTAAACCCGCTCCCACAGGGCTCACTGTTCAGTTTTGGCAAGGGCAGGGCGGTAAGTGATTGTTATCTGTGAAAAATTTTTTGAATATTTTGAAAAATTCGTTTGACAGCCCTGCAATCCGATCTTAATATGCGCCCCGTCCACAGCGATGAACGAAAACGAAACGCCAGGCACCCAGCCAGCGCTTCGGTTCAAAGCGACATTGTGGGGCTATAGCTCAGCTGGGAGAGCGCCTGCATGGCATGCAGGAGGTCAGCGGTTCGATCCCGCTTAGCTCCACCAAATTCCGTCTGGCAGCCAAGGCTGTCGGGCAAGACCGGGTCCAGCAACCGGGTCTTGAAGGTAAGAAGGTTCGTCCCCTTCGTCTAGTGGCCTAGGACACCGCCCTTTCACGGCGGTAACAGGGGTTCGAGTCCCCTAGGGGACGCCAGTTTTGCACAAGCGATGTTTCAGGATGTCGCTGGGCCGAGAGGCTAAAAATCCGGGGCTATAGCTCAGCTGGGAGAGCGCCTGCATGGCATGCAGGAGGTCAGCGGTTCGATCCCGCTTAGCTCCACCAATTTTTGCCGCGGTTCGCGCAAGCGGATCGGCACGAAGGTTACGTCCCCTTCGTCTAGTGGCCTAGGACACCGCCCTTTCACGGCGGTAACAGGGGTTCGAGTCCCCTAGGGGACGCCACTTTTCCTGCGTTTTGCAGGGCTTTAAAGGCTCGTCGATTACTGATGAGCCTTTTGTTTCGGGGCTATAGCTCAGCTGGGAGAGCGCCTGCATGGCATGCAGGAGGTCAGCGGTTCGATCCCGCTTAGCTCCACCATTTCTGCCGCGGTTCGCGCAAGCGGATCGGCACGAAGGTTACGTCCCCTTCGTCTAGTGGCCTAGGACACCGCCCTTTCACGGCGGTAACAGGGGTTCGAGTCCCCTAGGGGACGCCACGTTTACCCGCGTTTTGCGGGACTTTTAAGGCTCATTCGATTATTGAATGGGCCTTTTGTTTTTCTTCCCTATTCAAAACTTCGCGACCGACAGGCGGCTGCAGATTCTGCTTGCCAAAAAATATTATGCGAATAATATTTCGATCATCATATTTTGATCTGCGAGTGGCCTGATGAGCGACAAGAAGAGCAGAACCCGCGAACGCATCCTCGAGGCGGCGCGAAGTGCGCTGATCCAGCATGGCCCGGCCGAGCCTAGCGTCAGCCAGGTCATGGGGGCGGCAGGCCTGACCGTCGGTGGCTTCTACGCCCATTTCGACAGCAAGGACGAGTTGATGCTCGAAGCGTTCCGTCAGTTGCTGGGCGAGCGCCGCGCCTTGCTCGCGCAGATCGACCCCAGCCTGGATGGCGCCGGGCGGCGGGCGCTGGCCAGTGCCTTTTACCTGTCGCGCAAGCACCGTGATGCCGAAGTGCATGCCTGCCCGCTGCCCAACTCGCTGGGCGAGATGCAGCGCCTGCCGGAGGCCTTCCGCGAGGTGCTGGCCGAGCACATCGAGTTGATGGCAGCCGCCATGGTCGACCGCCCCGAGGATGCCGACAAGGCCTTGGCCGACCTGGCCCTGATGGTTGGCGGCCTGGCGCTGGCCCGTGCCCTGGGCACCAGCGAGCTGTCTGATCGTATTCTGCGCGCCGCCAAATCGGCGGTGCTTTAACCCTGGAGCATGGCGATGACTACCCTGAGCTGGATTCGTGGTGTCAATGGCACCCTGGGCCACCTGGCCCCCGAGCATGTCGCGGGCAAGATGCGCCGTGCCTTCATGACCCCGCGCAACCTGCCGCCACGGGATTGGGAGTTGCCCGTGCTGGCCAGCGCCGAGCGCATCACTCTGCGCTTCGGCTTGTCGGCCTTGCGCTGGGGCAAGGGGCCGGCCGTGCTGCTGATGCACGGCTGGGAAGGGCGCCCGACCCAGTTTGCCGCGTTGATCGAAACCTTGGTCCAGGCCGGGCATACCGTGGTGTCGCTGGAGGGGCCGGGGCATGGGCGTTCGCCCGGCGAGCAGGCAAATGTGGTGCTGTTTGCCCGAGCGCTGCTGGAGGCTGCCGCCGAACTGCCGCCGCTGCGCGCGGTTATTGGCCATTCCATGGGCGGCGCCAGTGTATTGCTGGCCCTGCAGATGGGGCTGCGCACAGAGGCAGCGGTCAGCATTGCCGCTCCGGCGCGGCTGTTGGGCGTACTGCGTGGCTTTGCCCATCGCCTGGGGCTGCCAGCGCGGGCGCGGGCGGCATTCATTCGCCAGGTGGAGCGGGATGTGGGCATGCAGATTGCGCGGCTGGATGTGACGGGTTACCAGCTGGAGTTGCCTGGGCTGGTGGTGCATGCCGCCGATGATGCGTTGGTGGCAGCTGATGAGGCCCAGGTCATCCACAAGGCCTGGTTCGATAGCCGCCTGATGCTGCTGGAGGCGGGTGGCCACCAGCGGGTGCTGTCCGATCCGCGCCTGAGTGCAGCGGTGCTGGAGCTGCTGGCCCGGGCTGGCGCGGTCCCTGTAGGAGCGGCCTTGTGTCGCGATGGGCTGCGCAGCGGCCCCGGCAATCTGTGTCGGGACTGAGATTTTGGGGCCGCTGCGCGCCCCATCGCGACACAAGGCCGCTCCTACAGGGACCGCGTAGCCCCGCAGGCAAGTGCAGAAGGGCTGGACTTTCCCTCGGCCGTCCCTGCTAAATCCACTTTTGCTCCAAGGAAGCGAACATGAGCTGGGACCTGGCAACACCTTTCGTCATCGACCTGCGCGTCGGCAGCGAGGATATCGACGGCCTTGGCCACGCCAACAACGCGGTCTACGTCACCTGGCTGGAGCGCTGCGCCTGGCGCCACTCCCAGCGCCTGGGCCTGGACCTGGCCGAATATCGCCGACTTGACCGGGCCATGGCCGTGGTGCGCCACGAAATCGACTATCTGGCCGCTGCCTACGAGGACGACGAGCTGCAACTGGCCACCTGGATCATCGACTGGGACCAGCGCCTGCGCATGACCCGGCGCTTCCAGCTCAAGCGCCCGCGCGACGGCGTGACCTTGCTGCGCGCCCAGACCACCTTTGCCTGCATCGAGCTGTCCAGCGGCAAGCCCAGGCGCATGCCGGTGGAGTTCCTCGACGGTTACGGCCCGGCGCTGATCGGCGCCTGAAACACCGGCAATTTTTGTTAGACTGCCGGCTTTTTCCGCCGAGACCCCGACATGCAAATTGCCCTGGCCCCCATGGAGGGGCTGGTCGACAACATCCTGCGCGACGTGCTGACCCGCGTGGGCGGTATCGACTGGTGCGTCACCGAGTTCATTCGGGTGTGCGACCGCCTGCTGCCGCCTTCCTCGTTCGACAAGCTGGCACCCGAGTTGCGCAATGGCGCGCGGACTGCCGCAGGGGTGCCCATGCGTGTGCAGCTGTTGGGCTCGGACCCTGTGTGCCTGGCGGAAAACGCCGCGCTGGCCTGCGAGTTGGGCGCGCCGGTGATCGACCTGAACTTTGGTTGCCCGGCCAAGACCGTGAACAAGTCGCGTGGTGGGGCGGTGCTGCTCAAGGAGCCGGAGCTGCTGCACGCCATTGTGCGAGAGGTGCGCCGTGCCGTGCCGGCGCATATCCCGGTCACCTCGAAGATGCGCCTGGGTTTCGACAGCCCCGATGGCGCGCTGGAGTGTGCCACGGCGCTGGCCGAAGGCGGCTCGGCGCACCTGGTGGTGCATGCACGGACCAAGGTCGAGGGCTACAAGCCGCCGGCCCACTGGGAGTGGGTGGCGCGGGTGCAGGATGTGGTCAAGGTGCCGGTGTTCGCCAATGGCGAGATCTGGACCGTGGACGACTGGCGGCGCTGTCGTGAGGTCAGTGGCGCCGAAGACATCATGCTGGGCCGTGGGCTGGTTTCGCGCCCCGACCTGGGGCTGCAGATTGCCGCGGCGCGTGACGGGCGGGAGTACCAGCCGATGAGCTGGGAGGACCTGCTGCCGTTGCTGCGCGAGTTCTGGCGCCAGGCCCAGGCCAAGTTGTCGCCGCGCTATGCGCCGGGGCGGATGAAGCAGTGGCTGGCGATGCTGACCCGCAGTTATCCCGAAGCGGTTGTGCTGTTTGCCGAGTTGCGGCGGGAAGATGACTGTGCGCGGATCAGCAGGTTGCTGGGGGTTGAGGCGGTTTCCATCGAGGCTTGTGTTGCCTGATCCGGCCCTTTCGCGGGCTCGCCCGCTCCCACAGGGACTTCACGGATTCTGAGCCCTGTGCAGTACCTGTGGGAGCGGGCGTGCCCGCGAAGAGGCCATCAAATCCAATGCAGGAATTTAGATTTTTTCTGCTCCCCCCCTTGAAAGCATTTCCCTCGGCCATATCTCTTGAGTACGCGATGCCGAAGTCGGGTCGCGTAATGACTTACTTGCTGAATCTCAGGAGTTCATGACCATGACCACCGCTTTCTCTCTCGCTCCACTGTTCCGCCATTCCGTTGGTTTCGACCGTTTCAACGACCTGTTCGAATCCGCGGCACGTAACGAGGCTGGTAGCAGCTACCCGCCCTACAACGTGGAAAAGCATGGAGATGACCACTACCGCATCGTGGTTGCTGCAGCCGGTTTCCAGGAAGAGGACCTCGACCTGCAGGTTGAAAAAGGTGTCCTGACCGTGACCGGTGGCAAGCGCGACAATGGCCCTGCTGAAGTGACCTACCTGCATCAGGGTATCGCGCAGCGCGCCTTCAAGCTGTCGTTCCGCCTGGCTGACCATATCGAAGTCAAGGCCGCCGGCCTGGCCAATGGCCTGCTCAGCATCGACCTGCTGCGCATCGTGCCTGAAGAAGCCAAGGCCAAGCGCATTCCGATCAACGGCGACAAGCCAGCGCTGAACTGATCGTGTAGATGTGAAAAAGGGCACCCCCCCCAGGGGTGCCCTTTTTTGTGTCCGTTCCCACGGTCCCCTTGTAGGAGCGGCCTTGTGTCGCGATGGGCTGCGCAGCAGCCCCAAAATCTTGGTTCCAGCATCGATTGCCGGGGCTGCTGCGCAGCCCATCGCGACACAAGGCCGCTCCTACAGGGGCTGCGTCAGCGTCACCAAAGTCGCGTCAGTCGTTCGGTCAGTAATCCGCCGGCGCCTCCAGCAACATCTGCCGGAACTCCGGCAACGGCAGCGGCCGGCTGTGCAAGTACCCCTGGTACAGGTGGCAACCCAGCCGTTCCAGGAACTCCAGCTGCTCGGTCAGCTCCACCCCTTCGGCAATCACCGCCAGGTCCAGGCTGCGGGCCATGGCGACGATGGCGCGGACGATTTCGGCGTCGTTGGGGTCCACCGGTGCATCGCGCACGAAAGTCTGGTCGATCTTCAGCGCATCCACCGGCAGGCGCTTCAGGTAGGTGAGCGAGGAATAGCCGGTGCCGAAGTCATCCATGGCAAAGCTCACCCCGTAGCGCTTCAGTTCGCGCATCTTGCTGATGGTGTCTTCCAGGTTCTGGATGACGATGCCTTCGGTAATTTCCAGCTTCAGCATCTGCCGTGGCAGGCGGTAATCGTCCAGGCTGCGCAGCACCCGCCCGACAAAGTCGTTCTGGCGGAACTGCCGTGGGCTGATGTTCACGCACAGGCTGAAATCATCGGCGTCGATCAGCCCGTCGCCGAGCATGCGCGCGCAGGCATCGCAAGCTTCGTCGAGGATCCAGCTGCCAACTTCCAGGATCAGGCCGCTTTCTTCCAGCACCTGAATGAACTGCGCGGGCGGCTGCTGACCCAGTTGCGGGTGATGCCAGCGCAGCAGCACCTCGGCGCCGACGATGCGGTTGTCGCGGGCATCCACCTGTGGCTGGAAGTGCAGCGCCAGCTCGCCGCGGGCCAGGGCCAGGCGCAGGTCGTTTTCCATGCGCAGGCGCTCGCTGGCAGCCTTCTGCATGGTGGTATGGAACAGCTGGGTGGTGTTGCGCCCGGAGTCCTTGGCCCGGTAGAGGGCGATATCGGCACGCTTGAGCAGGTCGGCCGGGGTGGCGCCGTGGTCAGGGATCAGCGCCACGCCGATGCTGGGTGTCACCTGCAGGCGCTGGCCGTCCAGCGACATCGGCTCGGCCAGCAGTTCGCGCAGGGTGTCGGCCAGCCCGCGGACTTTCTCTTCGACCAGCTCGCGGCTCCCTTCCAGGCCGCTGAGCAATACCACGAACTCGTCGCCACCCAGGCGCGCCACGGTGTCTTCCAGGCGCACGCTGGCTTCCAGCCGTGCGGTGATGATCTTCAGCACCGTGTCGCCCACCGGGTGGCCCAGCGAGTCGTTGATGTGCTTGAAGTGGTCGAGGTCAAGGAACAGCAGGGCGCCGCGCAGGTTGTGGCGCCTGAGCAGGGCGATCTGCTGGCTCAGGCGGTCCATCAGCAGGGCACGGTTGGGCAGGTTGGTCAGCGGGTCGTGGTAGGCCAGGTGGCGAATCTGTGCCTGGGCGTTCTTCAGCTGGCTGACATCGCGGGCGGTCAGCAGCAGGCAGTCCACCTCGTTGAGGGTGATCGGCTCCACCGACACCTCCACGGTAAGGATATCGCCACGCTTGTTGCGCCCCAGCATCTCGCGGTGGTGCACCCGGCCACGCTCGCGCAACTCGGCCAGCAGGGCGCTGCGCTGCTTGTCGTCGGCCCAGATGCCGATCTCGTACACCGTGCGGCCGACCACGTCGGCGGCGTTGTAGCCGGTCAGGCGGCAGAAACCGTCGTTGATTTCCAGGTAGCGACCGCTGTAGCGTTCGGTGATGGTGATGGCGTCAGGGCTGGAGTGGAAGGCCTTGGCAAACTTTTCCTCGCTGGACTTCAGCGCCGCCTCGGCGCGCTGCTGCTGGGTGATGTCGCGCAGGGTGGTAACACTGCAAGGCTGGTCATCGACGGTGATGAGGCGGCTGGAAATCACGCAGGTCAGCGGTGCGCCATTGCGGTGGTTGACCACCACGGCGACGTTGCTCAGGGCCTGCTCGCGGATTACCCGCTCGATGCGTTGCGCGCGCTCGACTGACTCCGCCCACAGGCCGATTTCCTCGGCAGTTCGGCCGATCACCTGGTCGGTGCCCCAGCCGAAGGTCTGGGTGAACGCCGGGTTGATCTCGATGAACTGGCCAGTGTCCTGGCGAGTGACGCAGATCGGGTCGGGGCTGACCTGAAACAGGCTGGCGAACTTCTCTTCCGAGGCGCTCAGGCGCTGTTCGCGTTCCACCTGGTCGGTGATGTCGAGCAAGGTGCCAGCCATGCGCAGCGGGTTGCCCTGCTCGTCGCGGTACAGCCGGGCGCGGCTTTCGATGTAGCGCGAGATGCCGTTCTCCAGTTGTACCCGGTAGGTGATCTGGTAGTTGCCGGCAGGCCCTTCGCGCAGGCTGCGGTAGGCCTGGCGCATCGAGTTGCGCTCCTGCTCCGGTACCCCTTCGAAAAACGCGTCGAACGATTCGTGAAAGGGAATGGGCGGCAGGCCGTGCAACTGCGCGGCACGGGCCGAGCCGTAGAGCATGCCGCTGGGGATATGCCAGTCCCAGGTGCCCAGCTGTGCCGAGTCCAGGGCCAGGTCCAGGCGCTCCTGGCTGTCCTTCAGGGCCTGCTCGGCGCGCTTGCGTTCGGTAGTGTCGACGAAGGTGCTGATCAGATAGGTCACGCCTTCCAGCTCGATGCCCTGGGTGCAGAGGATGCCGTCATGCACCTTGCCGCTGATGGCGCGGAACTGCACCTCGAGGATCAGCGGGCCACTGTTGGCCCGGGTCGATTCCAGCATCTGGTGGCGCTGTTCGGGGTTGACCCACAGGCCCAGTTCCAGGCTGGTCTTGCCGATCACCTGGCTGCCGGGCCAGCCGAACATGTCTTCGAAGTGCTGGTTGACCTCGAAGATCATGCCGTCGTGGCGGCGGGTGAGCAAAATGGCATTGGGGCTGAGGTGGAACAGGGTGGCGAAGCGTTTTTCCGAATTGATCAGCGCCGTTTCCCGCTCGCGTTGGCGGGTGATTTCACGGATCACCCCGATCATCTGCGGCCGGCCGTTCGGGTCGTGGGTCAGGCTGCCGTTGATCTCCAGCCAGTGCAGGCTGCCGTCCGGCCAGCGTATACGGTGGCGCATGGCCTGTTCTACCGGTTCGCCGTTGAACACTGCCTGAAACACCTGGCGTGTACGCGCGCGGTCTTCCTCGGGCAGCAGGTCGAGGTAATCGACATCGGCGGGCAGCGGGCGCTGCGGGTCGAAGCCGAACAGGGCCTGGGTGCCCCGTGACCAGCTGACCCGGCCGCTTTCGATATCCCATAGCCAGGCCCCCAGCCGCGCGCCGTTGAGCGCGGCCAGCAGTTGCGGGGCGTTCTGCCAGGCCTGCTCGGACTCCTGAGGGTCGGCCGCAGGTATGCGCGGCAGGCGCAAAAAGCGATTCGCTGATTTGGGCATCGGTACCAGACCTTTGGCGTGTGACGCGTCCTTGGAGGTGGCAATACCGGGCTGACGACCGGTCAGGCGGGCCCTGCGTGGCTGTCGAGCAGGGCCATGAATGCCCTGGCCGCGTTCGATAGCGTACGCTCCGTGTGCAAAATGTAGCCTAGCTGGCGCGACAGCTGTATGCCCGGCAAGGCGATGGGTGCAACCTGTTCGTCGAGCATGGTGCGCGGCAGCACGCTCCAGGCCAGGCCGATCGACACCATCATCTTGATGGTTTCCAGATAGTTGGTGCTCATGGCGATGTTCGGCGTCAGGCCCTGGCTTTCGAACAGGCGCTGGACAATATGGTGGGTAAAGGTGTTGCCGCCGGGGAACACGGCCGGGTGGCGGGCGACGTCGGCCAGGCTGACCGTATGGTTGTTGGCCAGCGGGTGCTCGGGGGCGGCGACGAAGTCCAGGGCGTCGTCCCACACCGGCACGGCCTTGACCAGGTGGTGCGGCTCGGGCGCCAGGGTGATAACGGCAATCTCGGCGCGGCCATGGAGGATTTCGTCGTAGGCCTGTTCCGAATCCATGAACTGAATATCCAGCGCCACTGCCGGGTATTCCCGAGTGAAAGCCCGCAATAGCGGGGGAAGGCGGTGCAAGCCGATATGGTGGCTGGTGGCAAGGGTCAGCCGACCACTCACTTCCCCGGTCAAATTGGTCAGTGCGCGCCGGGTATCATCGAGGACGTTGAGGATCTGGTAGGCGCGGGGCAGCAAGGCGCGTCCGGCCTCGGTCAGGGTCACCTCGCGGCCCAGCCGGTCGAACAGGCGCACATCCAGTTGCTGTTCCAGCCCGGCGATGCGCTTGCTGACGGCCGGTTGGGTCAGGAACAGGCGGTCGGCCGCCCCGGAAAAGCTACCGGTTTCGGCAATCGCGATGAAGGCACTAAGGTTCGCCAGATCCATGGGTTTGTATTCCTGTTGGTTATCCAAAGCATAAAAATTATGAATTTGAGTTATTCAATTTAACCCCCTAGCATCGACCGCACAAGCCAAGGGGTCTTTGGCATAGAAAGACGCTGATGAGGAACAGTCTGATGGCTGGCAAAACGCTCTACGACAAACTCTGGGAAGCCCATGAGGTCAAGCGCCGTGATGACGGCTCGTCCTTGATCTACATCGACCGTCACATCATCCACGAAGTGACGTCGCCCCAGGCCTTCGAAGGCCTGCGCCTGGCCAACCGCAAACCTTGGCGCATCGACACCAACATCGCCACGCCGGACCACAACGTGCCGACCACGCCAGAGCGCAAGGGCGGTATCGAGGCCATCGTCGACCAGGTGTCGCGCCTGCAGGTGCAGACCCTCGACGAGAACTGTGACGAATACGGCATCGTCGAATTCAAGATGAATGACGAGCGTCAGGGCATCGTCCACGTCATCAGCCCGGAGCAGGGTGCCACCTTGCCTGGCATGACCGTGGTCTGCGGTGACTCGCACACTTCCACCCACGGCGCCTTCGGTGCCCTGGCCCACGGCATCGGCACCTCCGAAGTAGAGCACGTGCTCGCTACCCAGTGCCTGGTCGCCAAGAAGATGAAGAACATGCTGGTGCGCGTGGAAGGCCAGTTGCCTGCCGGCGTTACCGCCAAGGACATCGTCCTGGCCGTGATCGGCAAGATCGGTACTGCCGGTGGTAACGGCCACGCCATGGAATTTGCTGGCAGCGCCATCCGCGAATTGTCGATGGAAGGCCGCATGACCATCTGCAACATGTCCATCGAAGCCGGTGCCCGCGTAGGCCTCGTGGCGGTGGACGACACCACCGTTGCCTATGTCGAAGGCCGCCCGTACGCGCCGAAGGGCGAGCAGTGGAAGCAGGCGGTCGAAGCCTGGAAAGGTCTGGTTTCCGACGCTGATGCGGTGTTCGACACCGTGGTCGAGCTCGACGCTGCGCAAATCAAGCCGCAGGTCAGCTGGGGCACCTCGCCGGAGATGGTACTCGCCGTCGACCAGCGCGTGCCGGACCCGGCTGCCGAGCCTGACCTGATCAAGCGTGGTTCGATCGAGCGCGCCCTCAAGTACATGGGCCTCGCCGCCAACCAGGCGATCACCGATATCAAGCTCGACCGCGTATTCATCGGTTCGTGCACCAACTCGCGCATCGAAGACCTGCGCGCCGCTGCCGAAATCGCCAAGGGCCGCAAGGTCGCTGCCAACGTCAAGCAGGCGCTGGTGGTACCGGGCTCGGGCCTGGTCAAGGCCCAGGCCGAGCGTGAAGGCCTGGACAAGATCTTCCTCGAAGCCGGTTTCGAATGGCGTGAACCAGGCTGCTCGATGTGCCTGGCGATGAACCCGGACCGCCTGGAGAGCGGCGAGCACTGCGCGTCCACCTCCAACCGCAACTTCGAAGGCCGTCAGGGTGCCGGTGGCCGTACCCACCTGGTCAGCCCGGCCATGGCCGCCGCCGCCGCGGTGACCGGCCACTTCATCGATGTCCGCGAGTTGATCCAAGGGAGCGCAGCATGAAAGCCTTTACCCAGCACACTGGCCTCGTCGCGCCGTTGGACCGTGCCAACGTCGACACCGACCAGATCATCCCCAAGCAGTTTTTGAAGTCGATCAAGCGCACCGGCTTCGGCCCCAACCTGTTCGACGAGTGGCGTTACCTGGATGTGGGCCAGCCATACCAGGACAACAGCAAGCGCCCGTTGAACAAGGAGTTCGTGCTCAACCACGAACGCTACCAGGGTGCCAGCGTGTTGCTGGCGCGGGAGAACTTCGGTTGCGGCTCCAGCCGTGAGCACGCCCCATGGGCGCTGGACGAGTACGGCTTCCGCAGCGTGATCGCGCCGAGCTTTGCCGACATCTTCTTCAACAACAGCTTCAAGAACGGCTTGCTGCCGATCATCCTCAGCGACGAGGAAGTCGACGAGCTGTTCAAGCAGGTCGAAGCCATTCCGGGCTATCAGCTGACCATCGACCTGCAGGCGCAGGCGGTGACCCGTCCGGATGGCAAGGTGTTGCACTTCGAGATCGATGCGTTCCGCAAGCACTGCCTGCTCAACGGCCTGGACGACATCGGCCTGACCCTGCAGGACAGCGATGCGATCAAGGCCTTCGAAGGCAAGCACCGCGCCGGGCAGCCTTGGCTGTTCCGGGATGCCTGAAGTTTGCAGGTGACAGTACCGGCCTCTTCGCGGGCGCGCCCGCTCCCACAGGGATATCACCAACCCTGAGAGCAGCGTTGTACCTGTGGGAGCGGGCATGCCCGCGAAAGGGCCGGTACAGGCAGCAAGAAACCAAAAGGATCGAGACATGACCAGCACCCAGCACACCGATGTGGTCCAACGCCAGTTCGGCGAACAGGCCAGCGCCTACCTCAGCAGCACCGTGCACGCCCAGGGCAGTGAATTCGCCCTGCTGCAGGCCGCGCTGGCGGGGCAGGGCCATGCCCGTGTGCTGGACCTGGGCTGCGGCGCCGGTCATGTCAGCTTCCACGTCGCCCCGTTGGTCGCCGAAGTGGTCGCCTACGACCTCTCGCAGGCCATGCTCGACGTGGTCGCCAGCGCCGCCGCCGAGCGCGGCCTGGCCAATATCACCACCGAGCGCGGTGCCGCCGAACGCCTGCCGTTCGCCGACGCTTCGTTCGACTTCGTCTTCAGCCGCTACTCGGCCCACCACTGGAGCGACCTGGGCCTGGCCCTGCGCGAAGTGCGCCGGGTGCTCAAGCCGAGTGGCATGGCAGCGTTCATCGACGTGATGTCGCCGGGCAGCCCGCTGCTCGACACCTACCTGCAAACGGTCGAAGTACTGCGCGACACCAGCCACGTGCGCGATTATTCCGCCGCCGAATGGCAGCGCCAGGTCAGCGAGGCTGGCCTGCATGTACGCAGCCACACCCGCCAGCCGCTGCGCCTGGAGTTTTCCAGCTGGGTCGAGCGCATGCGCACCCCCGAGCCAATGCGCGTGGCAATTCGCCAATTGCAGCAAGCCATGGGTGAAGAAGTACGGCAGTATTACCAGATCGAGGCCGATGGTTCGTTCAGCACCGATGTACTGGTGTTGTGGGCCGAGCGTTAAGAACTTTTCGGTGGGGCCCGCTTGGCCGCACCGCGTGATTGGATAGAGGAAAGCATGAGCAAGCAGATTCTGATTCTCCCAGGTGACGGTATCGGCCCGGAAATCATGGCCGAGGCGGTCAAGGTGCTGGAGCTGGCCAACGACAAGTTCCAGCTCGGCTTCAGCCTGGAGCACGATGTGATCGGTGGTGCCGCCATCGACAAGCACGGCGTGCCGCTGGCCGACGAGACCCTGGAGCGTGCGCGCAAGGCCGATGCCGTGCTGCTGGGCGCCGTGGGCGGGCCGAAGTGGGACAAGATCGAGCGTGACATCCGCCCCGAGCGCGGCCTGCTGAAAATCCGTTCGCAACTGGGCCTGTTCGCCAACCTGCGCCCGGCCATCCTCTACCCGCAACTGGCCGACGCCTCGTCGCTCAAGCCAGAGATCGTTTCCGGCCTGGACATCCTCATCGTCCGTGAGCTGACCGGCGGTATCTACTTCGGTGCCCCGCGTGGCCAGCGCGAGCTGGAAAACGGCGAGCGCCAGGCCTACGACACCCTGCCGTACAGCGAAAGCGAAGTGCGCCGCATCGCCCGTGTCGGCTTCGACATGGCCCGCGTGCGTGGCAAGAAGCTGTGCTCGGTGGACAAGGCCAACGTCTTGGCTTCCAGTCAGCTGTGGCGTGAAGTTGTCGAGGACGTGGCCAAGGACTACCCGGATGTGGAACTGAGCCACATGTACGTCGACAACGCCGCCATGCAGCTGGTGCGCGCGCCCAAGCAGTTCGATGTGATGGTGACCGACAACATGTTCGGTGACATTCTGTCGGATGAGGCTTCCATGCTGACCGGTTCCATCGGCATGCTGCCTTCGGCGTCGCTGGATGCCGACAACAAGGGCATGTACGAGCCGTGCCACGGCTCGGCGCCGGACATCGCAGGCCTTGGCATCGCCAACCCGCTGGCGACCATCCTGTCGGTGTCGATGATGCTGCGTTACAGCTTCAATCAGTCGGCTGCCGCCGAGGCGATCGAGAAGGCCGTGAGCCTGGTCCTGGACCAGGGCCTGCGCACCGGCGACATCTTCTCGGAAGGCTGCCGCAAAGTTGGTACGCAGGAAATGGGCGACGCAGTAGTCGCAGCGCTGCGGAATCTGTAATCTCTCTGGCCCGCCACCCAAAATTCCCGGTGGCGGCCCACTTTTAGCAAAGGTGTAGTTGCGATGAAACGTGTAGGTCTGATCGGTTGGCGCGGTATGGTCGGTTCCGTGCTCATGCAGCGGATGCTGGAGGAGCAGGATTTCGACCTCATCGAGCCGGTGTTCTTCACCACCTCCAATGTTGGCGGCCAGGGCCCGAACGTGGGCAAGGATACAGCTCCGCTCAAGGACGCTTATTCGATTGAAGAACTCAAGACCCTCGACGTGATCCTGACCTGCCAGGGCGGCGACTACACCAACGAGGTCTTCCCCAAGCTGCGTGAAGCCGGCTGGCAGGGGTACTGGATCGACGCCGCCTCGTCCCTGCGCATGCAGGATGACGCGGTGATCATCCTCGACCCGGTCAACCGCAAGGTCATCGACCAGCAGCTGGACGCGGGCACCAAGAACTACATCGGCGGCAACTGCACCGTCAGCCTGATGCTGATGGGCCTGGGTGGCCTGTTCGAGGCCGGCCTGGTCGAGTGGATGAGCGCCATGACCTACCAGGCGGCCTCGGGTGCCGGCGCGCAGAACATGCGCGAGCTGATCAAGCAGATGGGTGCTACCCATGCTGCCGTTGCCGATGACCTGGCCAACCCGGCCAGCGCCATCCTCGACATCGACCGCAAGGTGGCCGAGACCATGCGCAGCGAAGCCTTCCCGACCGAGAACTTCGGCGTGCCGCTGGCTGGCAGCCTGATCCCATGGATCGACAAGGAGCTGCCGAACGGCCAGAGCCGTGAAGAGTGGAAGGCCCAGGCCGAGACCAACAAGATCCTCGGCCGCTTCAAGAGCCCGATCCCGGTCGACGGCATCTGCGTGCGCATCGGCGCCATGCGTTGCCACAGCCAGGCGCTGACCATCAAGCTGAACAAGGACGTGCCGCTGGCCGACATCGAAGGCATGATCAGCCAGCACAACCCTTGGGTGAAGCTGGTGCCTAACCAGCGTGAAATCAGCATGCAGGAGCTGAGCCCGACCAAGGTTACCGGCACCCTGAACATCCCGGTTGGCCGCCTGCGCAAGCTGAACATGGGCTCCCAGTACCTGGGCGCGTTCACCGTAGGTGACCAGCTGCTGTGGGGCGCGGCCGAGCCGCTGCGTCGCATGCTGCGGATTCTGCTGGAGCGTTGATCGTTCCGGTCTGACCGAAAACCCGCGCTGGTGACAGCGCGGGTTTTTTTGGGTCTGGAGACGCGTTTTGGCTGCAAGGTGCTTGCCACGGCGTTTTCAGCGCCTGTGAGATCGAGCGCCGCCCGCGCGGCGCTTCGCGGGACAAGCCCGCTCCCACATCTGTTTCGGGCCAATCACTCCTGTGAGGGCACCTCTGTCCGCCTTGTCTGTTCCCTTCGATATTGAAGGTTGCCACGCTGCACTTCATCAACCTCCAGCCATGCACAAAAGTTGCAACCCACCTGGGACAGGAAAGACTGGCCCGAAACAGATGTGGGAGCGGGCTTGTCCCGCGAAGCGCCGCGCGGGCGGCGCTCGATCTCACAGGCGCTGCAAATGCTGCGACAAGCCTCCGTCAGCCATCGCGCAATCTACTGTAGAACTTTGCCCGGCGAAGGTAAGGCCAGCACAGACAAAACTCTACAATCCAAGTAAAGTGCCGCCCCCCGCCGTTTTCAGCAAAAGGATCCCTTCCATGACACACCCTTTGGACATCGCCGTCGTCGGCGCCACCGGCAGCGTCGGTGAAGCCCTGGTGCAGATCCTCGAAGAGCTGGATTTCCCGGTCGCCACCCTGCATCTGCTGGCCAGCATGGAATCGGCGGGCAGCAGCGTGATGTTCGCCGGCAAGAAGCTGAAGGTGCGTGAAGTGGACAGCTTCGACTTCGCCCAGGTCAAGCTGGCCTTCTTCGCCGCAGGCGCCGCCGTCAGCCGCAGCTTTGCCAGCAAGGCGCTGCAGGCAGGCTGCACGGTCATCGACTTGTCCGCTGGCCTGGACGACGCCCTCGCCCTGGTGCCAGAAGCCAACGCCGAACGCCTGGCCAGCCTGGCATTGCCCGCCCGCATCGTCAGCCCGTGCTCGGCCGCAGTTGCCCTGGCCGTTGCACTGGCACCGCTCAAAGGCCTGCTGGATATCGAGCGGGTGCAGGTAATGGCCGCGCTGGCAGTGTCCGCACAAGGCCGTGAAGCGGTCAACGAACTCGCCCGGCAAACCGCCGAGCTGCTCAATGCCCGCCCCCTGGAGCCGCGCTTCTTCGATCGCCAGGTGGCGTTCAACATGCTGGCCCAGGTCGGAGCCGCCGATGAGCAAGGTCACACGGACCTGGAGCGCCGCCTGGTCAGCGAGCTGCGCGTGCTGCTGGGCCTGCCGGAACTGAAGATTTCCGTGAGCTGCGTTCAAGTCCCGGTGTTTTTCGGCGATAGCTTCAGTGTGGCGGTGCAGAGCCGTCGCCCGGTAGACCTGGACGCGGTCAATCAGGCCCTCGAGGCGGCCGACAGCGTCGAACTGGTGGAGCGCGATGATTATCCGACCCCGGTAGGCGACGCAGTGGGCCAGGACGTGGTCTATGTTGGTCGTGTACGGCACGGTGTTGATGAAGACCAGCAGCTCAACCTCTGGCTGACCACCGACAACGTGCGCAAAGGCGCCGCGCTCAATGCCGTGCAAGTGGCGCAATTGTTGATTAAACACATGCCGTAAAAGATACTGGCGAGCACTATTGTCCTGCTCCGCATGCAGGTTTCAGGACGCTTTATACAAGGGAAGAGGTCATGCTTCGAATTCGCAAACTGGTTCTGGCCATGGCTGCAGCATCGGCGCTGTCGTCGGGCATGGCGAATGCCCTGGGCCTGGGGGAGCTGACCCTCAAGTCGGCACAGAACCAGCCCCTGGACGCCGAGATCGAGCTGCTCGACGTGCGCGACCTCACCGCCGCCGAAGTGGCGCCGAGCCTGGCGCCGCCGGAAGAGTTCAGCAAGGCCGGGGTGGCGCTGCCGACGTACCTCGAAGACCTCACCTTCACGCCGGTGATCAACCCCAACGGCAAGAGCGTGCTGCGGGTTACCTCCAGCCAGCCGCTGCCTGAACCGGTGGTAAAGTTCCTGGTCCAGGTGATGTGGCCGCAGGGCCGCCTGCTGCGTGACTACAGCGTGCTGCTCGACCAGGCCAAGGCCCAGGGCGAAAAGCCGGCGGCAGGCAATGTCGCGCCAGCGGTGACCGCTGCCGGCAGCTACACCACCCAACGCCGCGACACCTTGTGGCAGATTGCCGCGCGCAACACCCAGGGTGGTTCGATCCAGCAGACCATGATCGCGATCCAGGCGCTGAACCCGGACGCCTTCATCGGCAACAACATCAACCAGCTGAAGGTTGGCCAGGTGCTGCGCCTGCCCGATCAGCAGCAGATCCAGAATATCGCGCAGGGCGAGGCGACCGCTGAGGTGGCCGAGCAGTATGCCGCCTGGCGTGAAGGCCGCCGCCTGGGCCCGCGTGCCCGCCAGCTGGACGCCACCCGTCGCGGTGCCGCCGAGGCAGCACCGGCGCGTATCGCCCAGGGCGACAACCTGCGCCTGGTCAGCCCGGGCAACCAGGCCGGTGCCGACCAGGCCAAGGCCCTCAACGACAAGCTGGCGGTGGCCCAGGAAAGCCTGGACACCAGCCGTCGCGACAACGAAGAACTCAAGAGCCGCATGGCCGACCTGCAGAGCCAGCTGGACAAGCTGCAGCGTCTGATCGAGCTGAAGAACAACCAGTTGGCCCGCCTTGAAGCCCAGGGTGCGGCGGCACCGGCCCAACCGGTCGCCAAGCCTGCGCCTGCCGCCGTCGATACCGCACCCAAGCCGGTGCCCGCCGCCGAGGCCGCACCTGCCGGTCAGCCTGGCAGCGTGGTCGACGAAATCATGGGCAACCCGCTGCTGCTTGGGCTGATTGCCGGTAGTGCCTTCCTCGTACTGCTGCTTCTGCTGTTGCTGCTGGCGCGCAAGCGCAAGGCCCAGCAGGAGGCTGAAAAGCACCTGCGCATGGCGCGGGCGCTGGAAGAAGAGCAGGGCGCAGGCTTCGACAGCGATAGCGCAAGCTTCGATGGTGTCGAGGTCTCGGCCCCGAGCGTGACCCTGTCGCCGGCCGTGGTCGCCGCTTCGGCTGCCGCCGCCACCGCCGCGGAAAAAACATCGGCACCCGCCGTCGAAGCGCAACCTGAACCACAAGTTGACCCCCATGCAGCGCTGCTGGCGGAGGTCGAGCAATGCGTGGCCGAAGGCCGCCTGAACCGCGCTACCGACCTGCTGGAGCCTGCCGTGGCCGCCGCGCCGCAGCGTGACGACCTGCGCCTGAAACTGATGGATGTGTACGCCCGCCAGGGTGACCAGAGCGCGTTCGTCGAGCAGGAACGCAAGCTGCCGGCCAGCGAGCCGAACAGTGCAGCTGTTGCCGGGCTGAAAGAGCGCTACCCGGCCATGCTCGGCCTGGCCGCTGCCGGCCTGGGCGCGGCGGCCCTGGCTGCCGAGATGGATGAGCAGTACGTGCAGGAGCTGCTGCAGGATCAGCCTGAAACGCCAGTGGTTGCCGATGTGGCACCCGAGGAAGTGCCGGCGTTCGAGCCAGAGGAGGCGGTTGAACCAGAGGCCGTTGCCCAGGCGGAACCTGAGGCAGTGCTCGAGCCCGAAGTTGATCTGGATGCTGAGCTGGATGCCTTCGATGAAGTGCCGACCCTCGATGCGCCGGGCCTGGACGAGCAGGACCTGGACAGTGCCTTCGACCTGAGCCTGGGTGACGACTTGCCCGAGCAAGACCCGCTGGCGACGCCGCTGCTGGACGAATCGGTGGCCCAGCAACCTGTCGTCGACGAGCCGGTACTGGATGAACCGATGCTGGAAACGGCTCAGCCGGAAGACGAGCCGTTTGCCGTGGATGCCGAGCTGCAGGCCGACGCCGACGCCGAGTTCGAGGCCATGCTGGCTCAGGCCGAGACACAGCCCGCTGTGGACCTATCCGACTTCGACCTCGACATCAGCGAGCCGGTTGCCCCGGCCGCCCCGGCTGCGGTGGACGAAACCCCGGTGGATGTCGCCGCCGAGTTGGCTGCCTTCGACAGCGAGCCAGCGTTCGACCCGCTTTCCGAGTTCGACCTGCCGTCCGACTTCGATCTTTCGCTGTCGCTGGAAGACGATTCGCCGGCAGCCAAGAGCTTTGCCTCGGAGCTGAACGACGTCAACGCCGAACTGGACAAGCTGTCGCAGAGCCTCGAATCGCCGTCGCTGGAGCCGCATTTCACCAGCGAGGACGCGGTTGCCCAGCCAGAGCCCGAGCCACTGGACGACCTGGACTTCGACTTCTTCTCCGGTAGCGACGAAGTGGCCACCAAGCTTGACCTGGCTCGTGCCTATATCGACATGGGCGACAACCAGGGCGCGCGCGACATCCTCGATGAAGTGGTCAAGGATGGCGACGACAGCCAGCGCCAGGAAGCCGAGGACATGCTCTCCCGACTGGTCTGATGTAAGCAGGGCCGGCCTCTTCGCGGGCTTGCCCGCTCCCACAGGATCTCCACACATTTTCGACCTTGTGAGTAACCTGTAGGAGCGGGCATGCCCGCGAAGAGGCCCTCAAGCGCGACACACGTTCAACGGCAGCCCTACACGGCTGCCGTTGTCGTTATAATCCCCGCCATTCCGTACACCCCACAGGTTTCATGCTCTTGGACATCATCGACACCGCCGCCGCCGAGTCCGCGGCCGAAGGCTACTCCCGCATCGCCCTGGGCGTGGAATACAAAGGCGCGCGCTATCGTGGCTGGCAGCGCCAGGCCAGTGGCGTGCCCAGTGTCCAGCAGGCCCTGGAGCAGGCCCTGTCCAAGGTGGCCAACGAGCCGATCTCGGTAATCTGCGCCGGGCGCACCGACGCCGGCGTGCATGGCTGCGGGCAGATCGTGCACTTCGACACCCGCGCCGTGCGCGACGAACGCGCCTGGACCATGGGCACCAACTTCAACCTGCCCCATGACATCAGCGTGGTCTGGTCGCGGCCGATGCCGGCCGACTTTCATGCCCGCTTCAAGGCCTGCGCCCGGCGTTACCGCTACGTCATCTACAACGATCCGATCCGCCCGGCGCACCTGGCCGAGGAAGTCACCTGGAACCACCGCCCGCTGGATGTCGAACGCATGGCCGAAGCCGCGCAGTACCTGCTCGGTACCCATGACTTCAGTGCCTTCCGCGCCAGCCAGTGCCAGGCCAAGTCGCCGATCAAGCACATCTACCACCTGCGCGTCACCCGCCATGGCCAGATGATCGTGCTGGATGTGCGTGCCACGGCCTTCCTGCACCACATGGTGCGTAACATTGCCGGTGTACTGATGACCATTGGTGCCGGAGAGCGCCCGGTCACCTGGGCGCGTGAGGTGCTGGAGGGGCGCAACCGCCGCGAAGGCGGGGTAACGGCGCACCCGTACGGGCTCTACCTGGTGCAGGTGGAGTACCCCGAGGAATACGCGCTGCCCAAGCGTTACATAGGCCCACACTTTTTGACCGGCTACGAGGCATTGGCAGACTGACGGGCGAAAAGTCATTTGCTAACATCCGGCCTTTCACCGTAACAAGCAGGGTTCGCTGTCCATGAGCAATGTTCGCAGCAAGATCTGCGGGATTACCCGCATCGAAGACGCACTGGCCGCTGCCGAAGCGGGCGCCGATGCCATCGGCCTCGTCTTCTATGCGAAGAGCCCGCGCGCCGTGGACGTGCGCCAGGCGCGGGCGATCATCGCCGAGCTGCCACCGTTCGTGACCACGGTCGGGCTGTTCGTCAACGCTTCGCGCTGCGAGCTGAACGAGATCCTCGAAGTGGTTCCGCTGGACCTGCTACAGTTCCACGGCGATGAAACCCCGCAGGACTGCGAAGGCTACCACCGCCCCTGGATCAAGGCCCTGCGCGTGCGCCCGGGCGACGACCTGGAGGCGGCCTGCCAGCTTTACGCCGGTGCCCGCGGCATTCTGCTGGACACCTATGTGCCAGGCGTACCCGGAGGCACCGGTGAAGCGTTCGACTGGTCGCTGGTGCCGGCGCGCCTGAGCAAGCCGATCATCCTGGCGGGCGGGTTGTCTGCCGACAATGTCGGCCAGGCCATCGCCCAGGTGCGGCCGTACGCGGTGGATGTCAGTGGCGGCGTGGAGCAAGCCAAGGGCATCAAGGACGCGGCGAAGATCGAGGCATTCATGCGTGCGGTGAAACAGGCGTGATGGCAGATGTGACGGCTGGCTGCGCGCCATCGTCCATAGCTTTCGCAGCCCTGCGGGGCAGCCGCCTGCGCCTTTGGCGGCAAGACAACACATTAGCGGTGGGGTGGCGCGCTGGAAGTCCCGGCGGCCGGTCCATCATCGTTTCATAAAAGATTTTGAGCTCAAGGGCAGGGCAGGGCCGGCGACACCGGCCAACGCCTGCCAATACTGGAGAAAGAAAGCATGAGCAACTGGTTAGTCGACAAACTGATCCCTTCGATCATGCGTTCCGAGGTGAAGAAGAGCTCGGTGCCTGAAGGCCTGTGGCACAAGTGCCCGGCCTGCGAGGCCGTGCTGTATCGTCCGGAGCTGGAAAAGACCCTGGATGTCTGCCCCAAATGCAACCACCACATGCGCATCGGCGCACGTGCGCGCATCGACATCTTCCTCGACGCCGATGGCCGTGCCGAACTGGGCGCCGACCTGGAGCCGGTCGACCGCCTGAAGTTCCGTGATGGCAAGAAGTACAAGGACCGCCTGACCGGGGCGCAGAAGCAGACCGGCGAGAAGGACGCCCTGATCTCCATGAGCGGCACCCTGATGGGCATGCCGATCGTGGTCAGCGCCTTCGAGTTCTCGTTCATGGGTGGTTCCATGGGTGCCATCGTCGGCGAGCGCTTCGTGCGCGCGGCCAACTATGCCCTGGAGCACCGCTGCCCGATGGTCTGCTTCTCCGCTTCGGGCGGTGCACGCATGCAGGAAGCGCTGATCTCGCTGATGCAGATGGCCAAGACCTCGGCCGTGCTGGCGCGCCTGCGCGAAGAAGGCATCCCGTTCATCTCGGTACTGACCGACCCTGTGTACGGTGGTGTTTCCGCCAGCCTGGCCATGCTTGGTGACGTGATCGTCGGCGAGCCGAAGGCACTGATCGGCTTCGCCGGCCCGCGCGTGATCGAGCAGACCGTGCGCGAGAAGCTGCCGGAAGGCTTCCAGCGCAGCGAGTTCCTGCTGGAGCACGGCGCCATCGACCTGATCATCTCCCGTGGCGAGCTGCGCCCGCGTCTGGCCCGCCTGCTGGCGCAGATGACCGGCCAGGAAACCCCGGAGCAAGCGCGTGAGGCGGCTGCCGTCGCGTGATGAAACAACGATCCCTGGGCGAATGGCTCGCCTACCTCGAGCAGTTGCACCCCTCGGCCATCGACATGGGCCTGGAGCGTTCGCAGAAGGTGCTTGCCCGGCTGGCGCTGGGCAAGCTGGCGCCACGCGTGGTGACGGTGACCGGCACCAACGGCAAGGGCTCGACCTGCGCCTTCGTGGCCTCGCTGCTGCGTGCCCAGGGGCTCAAGGTCGGCGTGTACAGCTCGCCGCACCTGTTGCGTTACAACGAGCGGGTGCTGATCGATGGCCAAGAGGCCAGCGATGAGCGCCTGTGCGAAGCCTTCGCCGCCGTCGAGGCGGCGCGGGGCGATATTTCCCTGACCTACTTCGAGATGGGCACCCTGGCCGCGTTCTGGTTGTTCTACCAGTCGCAGCTGGATGCCGTGGTACTGGAAGTGGGCCTTGGTGGCCGCCTGGACACCGTGAACGTGGTGGATGCCGACCTGGCCCTGGTGACCAGCATCGGCGTCGACCATGTCGATTACCTGGGTGATACCCGCGAGCTGGTGGCGTTCGAGAAGGCCGGCATCTTCCGTCAGGGCAAGCCGGCACTGTGCGGTGACCTGGATCCGCCTCGGCCGCTGCTGGACAAGGCCGCCGAACTGGCTGCGCCGCTGTTCCTGCGTGGTCGTGACTTCGACCTGGCCAGCGCCGATGGCAGCTGGAGCTGGCGGGGTACTGCGGCTGATGGTGCGCAGGTAGAGCTGCGTGGCCTGCCTTTGCTCGACCTGCCCATGGAAAACGCCACGCTGGCCCTGCAGGCCTACCTGCTGATGGGCCTGCCCTGGGACGCCGGGCAGATTCGCCAGGCGCTGCTGGCTACCCGCATCACGGGTCGCCTCGACCGTCGCCTGCTGAGCTGGCAGGGCAAGCCGGTGGAACTGTTGCTGGACGTCGGGCACAACCCTCATGCCGCGGAGTACCTGGCCCGGCGCCTGGCGGCCCGGCCGCTGAAGGGGCGCCGCCTGGCGGTGTTCGGCCTGCTCGCCGACAAGGACCTGGACGGTGTTGTCGCGCCGCTGCAGGGGCTGGTCGATGACTGGGCAGTGGCGCCACTGGATACCCCGCGCAGCCGGCCAGCTGCGGAGCTGGCCACGGCCTTGACGAACGTCGGCGCCGCGGTGAAGTCTTATGCCAGCGTCGATGCTGCCCTTGAAGGGCAGTGCGCGCAGGCAACGGCGGATGACCAGATCTTGCTGTTCGGTTCGTTTTTCTGTGTTGCCCAGGCACTGGAATGGCTGGAGCGGCACACCCAGGAGGGTGGAGTAGATGGTAGTGCTGGATAAAGGGATGAAACAGCGCATGGTGGGTGCGTTGGTGCTGGTGGCGCTGGCGGTGATTTTCCTGCCGATGCTGTTCACCCGCGAGGACGAGATGCGTCAGGTGCGCGTCGAGGCCCCGCAGGCGCCGGCCATGCCAAGCCTGCCGGAAGTGAAGGTGGAACCGGTCGCCGTGCCGGAGCCGCAGGCCATTGCGCAAGAGCCGCAACAGCCACCGGTGGTGGTGGACGAGTCCACCGCGCCGGCGAGCACGCCCAGCCAGCCGATTACCCCGTCACCGCAGACCCAGCCTCAGGCGCAGGTGCAGCCTCAGCCTCAGCCTCAGCCTCAGCCCGTCAAGCCGCAGGCGCCCGTGTCCAAGGTCGAGCCTCAGTCGGCAGCCAAGCCGGCCGCGCCGGCGGCGCCATCGAAGATCGACGTCAATGGCCTGCCGGTCAGCTGGTCGATCCAGTTGGCCAGCCTGTCCAACCGTGCCGGGGCCGAAAAGCTGCAGCAAACCTTGCGTAGCCAGGGTTACAACGCCTATATCCGCTCGGCGGGTGGCATGAACCGGGTGTACGTGGGGCCGCTGATCGAGCGGGCCGAGGCCGAGCGCGTGCGTGACGCCATCAACCGCCAGAACAGCCTCAAGGGCTTCGTGGTGCGCTTCCAGCCTGAGCGCAGCTGAGTCTGGCTGACTCGGGCCCTTGTAGGAGCGGCCTTGTGTCGCGATCGGGCCGCATGGCGGCCCCAGCGATTTTGGCTGTGTCCGAGACCCTTGGGGCCGCTGTGCGGCCCGATCGCGACACAAGGCCGCTCCTACAGAAGTCCGCATGCTAATCCACCCGACATTCCGCTTACTCCCAGCCCGCCGCTCTGTTAAAATGCGCCGCCTCAAACGTCTGCAGGCAGCACCGTGGCATTTACCTTGGTTGATTGGGCGATCATCGCGATCATCGCCGTCTCCACACTGATCAGTCTCAAGCGCGGCTTCGTCAAGGAAGCCTTGTCCTTGCTCATCTGGATCATTGCCGGTGCGGTTGCCTGGATGTTCGGTGGTTCGCTCTCGGTGTATCTTGAAAGTTACATCCAGACGCCGTCGATGCGCGTCATCGCCGGCTGCGCCATTCTTTTCGTCGCCACCTTGCTGGTGGGGGCCATGATCAACTTCCTCATCGGCGAGCTGATCCGCGTGACCGGGCTGTCCGGTACCGATCGTTTCCTGGGCATGGCCTTCGGCGCCGCGCGCGGGGCCTTGCTGGTGGTGGTGGCCATCGGGCTGATCAGCCTGGGGCCGGTTCAACAGGACACCTGGTGGCAGGAATCACGCCTGATACCACAATTTCTCTTGGTCGCCGACTGGTCGAAAAACCTGATCCTGGGTTTTACCGGCCAGTGGACACCCAGTGGGCTGATCGGCACTCCAGCTGATCTTCCGTTCAAGGAACAGTTGCTCGGGCCGGCAAAGCCCTGAGCGCTATTCACTCAAGTTTCGTCAAAGTAGGGGTTGCGTCGCATGTGTGGCATCGTCGGTATCGTCGGTAAGTCGAACGTCAATCAGGCGCTGTATGACGCGCTTACGGTCCTCCAGCACCGCGGCCAGGACGCTGCCGGTATCGTGACCAGCCATGACGGCCGGTTGTTCCTGCGCAAGGATAATGGCCTGGTGCGCGACGTGTTCCAGCAGCGCCACATGCAGCGCCTGGTCGGCAACATCGGCATCGGCCATGTGCGCTACCCGACTGCGGGCAGCTCGACCTCGGCCGAGGCCCAGCCGTTCTACGTCAACTCGCCATACGGCATCACCCTGGCACACAACGGCAACCTGACCAACGTCGAGCAGCTGGCCAAGGAGATCTACGAGTCCGACCTGCGCCACGTCAACACCAACTCCGACTCGGAAGTACTGCTGAACGTGTTCGCCCATGAGCTGGCGGTGCGTGGCAAGCTGCAGCCGACCGAAGAAGACGTGTTCGCCGCGGTTTCCCACGTGCACAGCCGCTGCGTCGGCGGTTACGCCGTGGTGGCGATGATCACCGGCTACGGCATCGTCGGCTTCCGTGACCCCAACGGCATCCGCCCGGTGGTGTTCGGCCAGCGTCACACCGACGAAGGCGTGGAATACATGATCGCCTCGGAAAGCGTGGCCCTGGACGTGCTCGGCTTCACCCTGATCCGCGACCTGGCGCCGGGCGAAGCGGTGTACATCACCGAAGAAGGCCAGCTGTACACCAAGCAGTGCGCCGAAGCACCGAAGCTGCAACCGTGCATCTTCGAGCATGTCTACCTGGCCCGCCCGGACTCGATCATGGATGGCGTGTCGGTGTACAAGGCCCGTCTGCGCATGGGTGAAAAACTGGCCGACAAGATCATGCGCGAGCGCCCCGAGCACGACATCGACGTGGTCATCCCGATCCCGGACACCAGCCGCACCGCGGCCCTGGAACTGGCCAACCGCCTGGGCGTCAAGTTCCGTGAAGGTTTCGTCAAGAACCGCTACATCGGCCGTACCTTCATCATGCCCGGCCAGGCCGCGCGCAAGAAATCGGTACGCCAGAAGCTCAACGCCATCGAGCTGGAGTTCCGCGGCAAGAACGTGATGCTGGTGGACGACTCGATCGTGCGCGGCACCACCTGCAAGCAGATCATCCAGATGGCCCGCGAAGCCGGCGCCAAGAACGTCTACTTCTGCTCCGCAGCCCCTGCGGTGCGCTACCCCAACGTCTACGGCATCGACATGCCGAGTGTTCACGAACTGATCGCCCACAACCGTACCACCGAACAAGTGGCCGAGTTGATTGGCGCCGACTGGCTGGTCTACCAGGACCTGCCGGACCTGATCGACTCGGTCGGTGGCGGCAAGATCAAGATCGACCACTTCGATTGCGCGGTATTCAACGGTGAGTACGTCACCGGCGATATCGACGAAGCCTACCTCGACCGTATCGAGCAGGCTCGTAACGACCTGGCCAAGGTCAAGAATCAGGCGGTCAGCGCGATCATCGACCTCTACAACAACTGATTTCGGGAGCGACGGCATGACGGATCAATGGGATGCCGGACGACTGGACAGTGACCTCGAGGGTGTCGGTTTCGACACCCTGGCGGTGCGCGCCGGTCAAAACCGTACACCGGAGGCCGAGCACAGCGAAGCGCTGTTCCTGACCTCCAGCTATGTGTTCCGCACGGCTGCCGATGCCGCCGCGCGCTTTGCCGGCGAAACGCCGGGCAACGTCTATTCGCGCTACACCAACCCGTCTGTGCGTGCCTTCGAGGAGCGCCTGGCGGCCATGGAAGGCGCCGAGCAGGCCGTGGGCACCTCCACCGGCATGGCGGCGATCCTCGCCGTGGTGATGTCGCTGTGCAGTGCCGGTGACCATGTGCTGGTGTCGCAGAGCGTGTTCGGCTCGACCATCAGCCTGTTCGAGAAGTACTTCAAGCGCTTTGGCGTGCAGGTGGACTACGTGCCACTGGTCGACCTCGCCGGCTGGGAAAAGGCCATCAAGGCCAATACCAAGCTGCTGATCGTCGAATCGCCGTCCAACCCGCTGGCCGAGCTGGTCGATATCACCGCCCTCAGCGAAATCGCCCATGCCCATGGTGCCATGCTGGTGGTGGACAACTGCTTCAGCACCCCTGCGCTGCAGCAGCCGCTGAAGCTGGGTGCCGACATCGTGTTCCACTCGGCCACCAAGTTCATCGACGGCCAGGGCCGCTGCATGGGTGGCGTGGTTGCCGGCCGTGCCGAGCAGATGAAAGAAGTGGTGGGCTTCCTGCGTACCGCAGGCCCCACCCTCAGCCCGTTCAACGCCTGGATCTTCACCAAGGGCCTGGAAACCCTGCGCCTGCGCATGCGTGCGCACTGCGAAAGCGCCCAGGTACTGGCCGAGTGGCTGGAGCAGCAGGAGGGCGTGGAGAAGGTGCATTACGCCGGCCTGCCGAGCCACCCCCAGCACGAACTGGCCAAGCGCCAGATGAGTGGCTTCGGTGCGGTGGTCAGCTTCGAGGTCAAGGGTGGCAAAGAGGGCGCCTGGCGCTTCATCGACGCTACCCGGGTGATTTCCATCACCACCAATCTGGGTGACAGCAAGACCACCATCGCCCACCCGGCCACCACCTCCCACGGTCGCCTGACGCCACAGGAACGTGAAGCCGCCGGCATCCGCGACAGCCTGATCCGCGTTGCCGTGGGCCTGGAAGATGTGGCCGACCTGCAGGCCGACCTGGCGCGTGGGTTGGCGGCACTGTGATCGAAATCCGCGGCGGTACGCCCGGCCATAACGGCCGGGTAGCCCTGGTGACCGGTGCCGCGCGCGGCATCGGCCTGGGCATTGCCGCCTGGTTGATCTGCGAAGGCTGGCAGGTGGTGCTCAGCGACCTTGACCGCCAGCGTGGCGCCAAGGCGGCCAAGGCCCTGGGTGACAATGCCTGGTTCATTACCATGGACGTTGCCGACGAGGCCCAAGTCAGCGCCGGGGTGTCCGAGGTGCTGGGGCAGTTTGGCCGCCTGGACGCGCTGGTGTGCAATGCGGCCATCGCCAATCCGCACAACCAGACCCTCGAAAGCCTGAGCCTGGCGCAGTGGAACCGGGTGCTGGCGGTCAACCTCAACGGCCCGATGTTGCTGGCCAAGCATTGTGCGCCGTACCTGCGTGCGCACAACGGGGCGATCGTCAATCTCACCTCCACCCGAGCGCGGCAGTCCGAGCCTGATACCGAGGCCTACGCGGCGAGCAAGGGCGGCCTGGTGGCCTTGACCCATGCCCTGGCTATGAGCCTTGGCCCGGAGATCCGCGTCAATGCGGTGAGCCCGGGCTGGATCGATGCCCGTGACCCGTCGCAGCGCCGTGCCGAGCCGTTGACTGAAGCGGACCATGCCCAGCACCCGACGGGCAGGGTAGGGACGGTGGAGGACGTGGCGGCCATGGTTGCCTGGCTGTTGTCTCGGCAAGCGGCGTTCGTCACCGGCCAGGAGTTCGTGGTCGATGGCGGCATGACCCGCAAGATGATCTACACCTGAGCCTTTTGCATATCCTGTACCGGCCTCTTCGCGGGCACGCCCGCTCCCACAGGTATTTCTCACATGTCAGCATCTGTGGAGATCCTGTGGGAGCGGGCGTGCCCGCGAAGAGGCCAGTACAGGCTATCGACAGCCGCAGACAGGTAAACCGCTTTTTGCTCTTTTCTGAAAAAAATTCAATGGGGCTATTGACTTAGCTTCGCCACCTGCGTAAATTTCGCGGCCTCAGCGAAGCAAACGCAACAAGCAACATCGCGAGGGTGATTAGCTCAGCCGGGAGAGCATCTGCCTTACAAGCAGAGGGTCGGCGGTTCGATCCCGTCATCACCCACCACTTCCTGAGATGTTCCTGGTGCTTCGAGTTTCGCAAGAAGCCGATAGCCAGAGAGGAACGCACTGCGCAGCGGTAGTTCAGTCGGTTAGAATACCGGCCTGTCACGCCGGGGGTCGCGGGTTCGAGTCCCGTCCGCTGCGCCATTTTTCAGTAACAGATGGGTGCCTGGCACCGGTCTGAAGCCACAAGGCAAACGCCTTGGGCTGATCCCAGTTTCAATCGGGCGAAAGCCTGAACGATACGCAGCGGTAGTTCAGTCGGTTAGAATACCGGCCTGTCACGCCGGGGGTCGCGGGTTCGAGTCCCGTCCGCTGCGCCATCTTCGTTTCAAGGTCCCTTGAACACCTTGAAGCAAACACAAGAGAAGCGATCACGTTATCGCTTTTTTTGTGCCTGCCCTGAGGCCATCGCGCCGGAAGGGCAGACCCAGGTTTCAATCGGGCGCAAGCCTGAATGATACGCAGCGGTAGTTCAGTCGGTTAGAATACCGGCCTGTCACGCCGGGGGTCGCGGGTTCGAGTCCCGTCCGCTGCGCCATCTTCGCCTCGAGGCCCCTTGAACGCCTCGAAGCCACGATAAAGCGACCTTCGGGTCGCTTTTTTCGTTTTTACGCCTGGCAATTGGCGCCCCTGACCCAGATTTACACGAACCTGACAGACTCTTCACCGATCAGCGGTTCCTGTGCCTGCCTGCTGTGTTGCACAATAGGCACCTTCTCGACTTACCCGGAATTCGCAATGACCAGATCTTCCGTCTTTGGTGCGCTCGGGCTGGCCCTGGTGCTGGCGGGCGTGACCGGTTGTTCCTCGAAAAAAGCCGCCGTCTACGAGCACGAGAACTTCGATGACTCGGGCACCTTCTCGCGCAGCTTCCCGGTGAGCGATGCCGGCTCCTGCGAGGCCGCCCGGCGCGCCTTGCTCAGCCAGGGCTACATCATCACCAGCAGCGGCGCCAACCAGGTGGTGGGCAACAAGAGCTTCCAGCAGAACAGCGAGAACCACCTGCAGATCAGCTTCAACGTCACCTGTGCGCCGGATGTGAGCGACGAGCAGCGTTCGACCATGTTCGCCAACGCCCTGCAGGACCGCTACGCCCTGAAAAAGTCCAACACCTCCGCCAGCCTGGGCGTTGGTGTACTGGGGTCGGTGTCGATGCCGATCGGCTCCAGCGACGACTCGATGGTCAAGGTGGCCAGCGAGACGGTGACGGCGGCGCAGTTCTATGACCGCTATTTCGCCCTGGTGGAGAGCTACCTGCCAAAGCCCAAGCCTAAACAGGAGAGCAAGGCCAAGGTCGAGGAGCCCGCGCCGAAGGTCGAAGCGCCGGCGGCTGCCTTGGGGCTGCCGGAGCAGGCCGCGGCGGCGCCGGTGGCGGCGCCTTTGGTTGAGGCGGCGCCAGCCTCGGCCCCTGTTGCCCCGGCCAGCGAGGCGGTAGCCGCGCCGGTGGTGGATGACAGCCAAGGCTCGCAGCCGGTGGCCCCGCCAGCGGAAGCGGCACCGATCGAGGTGCAGCAGGAAGCCCAGCCTGTCGAAGCCGCGGCGCCCGCACTCTGATTTTCAGCCTGTACCGGCCTCTTCCCACCTGATCGGTTATCGCGAGCCCTTGTAGGAGCGGCCTTGTGTCGCGAAAGGGCTGCGAAGCAGCCCCGGGGTTTCAGCGCAGATGCACAAATTGCCGGGGCTGCTTCGCAGCCCTTTCGCGACACAAGGCCGCTCCTACAAGGGCCTGCGTGGGCTGGCTTGCCGGTGATAACTTCCTGAACACCTGCTACGTTTACCACTCATAAGCTTGTCATCATTCCTTCACTCCACCTGCTTAGGTTGAAGGCGACACCGATAAAGATCATGAGATGAGAGGACGCAGGGCTATGGACGAATACCAGGAAGAACTTCTCGAATTCCAGGCTTATGAACTGGACACCCCGGAACCGGCTGACGACGCTACCGAGCTCTAGCCCGCCCGCCGCTGGCTGCGGCGAAACTCCCCCGGTGTAAGGCCCGTCCAGCGCTTGAAGGCGCGCTGGAAGGCCTCGGCCGACGCAAACCCCAGCAGATAGGCAATCTCGCCAAAGGCCAGCTCCGTATCGCGGATGTAGGTTTCGGCCAGGTCGCGCCGTGTTTCGCTGAGCAGGTCGCGAAAGCGCGTGCCTTCCTCGGCCAGTTTGCGGCGCAGCGTCCAGGTCGGCAGTTGCAGGTGCAGCGCCACTTCTTCCAGGTCCGGTTCACGGCCACCATTGAGCAACGGGCCCAGCAGGTGGGTGATGCGCTCACCCAGGCTGCGCACCCGCGTACGCTGCAGCATTTCCGCCTCGCACAGCTGCAGCAGGTGCTGCCAGGTGCTCGGGCAGTGCCTGGGGTTGGCCAGCTGCAGCGTGGCGCGGCTCAGGCGCAGCTGGTTGCCGTCGGCCGCGAACTGCACGGGCGCGCTGCACAGCGGCTGGTAGCGCGCGGCATAGGCGGGTGCGGCAAACTCGATGTCCATATGTTCGGCCTGCACCGCCGTACCGGCCAGGTCGGCAAGCTGGGCGAGCCAGCCGGCGAGTAGCGAATCGACCACGAAACGGTTGTAGGCGTTGTAGGGGCTGATGGAGTAGAAGCGTAGCCAGGCACCTTGGGCATCTTCCTGAAAACTGGAGTGGCCACGGTAGTTGGCGGCGTACAGCGGCTCGAAGCGCAACAGGGTGCGTGCCGCCTCGCCCAGGTTCGGTGCCTGGGCAGCGGTGACCCCGGCCAGGCCGGCATGCGCCAGGCGGCTCAGGCGCCCCATGTGCAGGCCCAGCGCGGCCTCGCCGCACAGTTCGATGGCGGCGTGCCCCAGGTGCATGTAGCGCGGGATCGACAAGCGCGCACCGGCTTCGCCCAAGCGCGCCGCATCCAGGCCATAGCGGCGCAGCAGCGGCTCGGGGTCGTGGCCCAGTTCGCGCAGGGCCTCGGTCAGCGGCTGGACAAAACCAACCGACAGGTCGCCCAGGCGCACGCGGGGGCGGGCCATGGGCTTACAACCACAGGTTCAGCAAGCGGGCGCCAGGGCTGGGGGTGCCCGCCAGCAATTCACCCGCCTGGTGGGCAAAGCCCTGGCCGTCGCTGCCCTGTTCCCAGAACTGCCCACGCATGAACACGCTCATGCTGCTGACGCCGGCCCCGGCCGCTTCGGTCAGGCGCTGCCAGGCCGCCTGTTCGCTGACTTCGCCGCGCTGCAAGGCCAGCCCGGCGCTGGCATCCTGATGGCGATTGCCGCGCCAGGGCGCTTGCCAGCTGCCCTTGCCGCTGAGGAACACCGGGTTGGCGATCAGTTGTACCGCCTGTCGTGCCAATTGCTGGTGGTTTTCCGGGTACCAGCTGTCACTGCCCACCAGCACGCCCAGGCGCCCGGCAGGGGTTTGCAGTACTTGCAGCGGGTGCTGGCGGCCATCGTGCACATAGCGGCGCATTTCGCTGTCGGGGAACTGCTGGCGTTGCGGTTGGCCCAGCAGCGAGCCGTCGCCGGCGAACACCACGCTGCTGTTGAACAGCGGGCCGCTACCGGCATGCAGCACGCCCTGTTTCACGTAGGGGGCGGGCAGCACGATGGAGCCGGCCACCAGGGTGACGTTGAACTCCTTGGCCAGGCCGCCGAACAGTTGCTGGTAGTCCGCAGCCATCTGCTCGGCTTTCATGCGCAGGTGCGCGTCGGCGCGCCAGTCGTCCCCGTCGGCACGGAGCATGGCCAGGCCATAGCGCAGCGGGTTGCTCAGTTCCAGCCATTGCAGGGCTTCGCGGCTTTGCGTGACCTGGTACAGCTCGTTCTTTTCGCCGCGTGCCCACAGCCAGGTACCGATGTGCTCTGGCAGCACCACCACCGTACGCGGGCCGACAAGCCCTTGGCTACGTGCCTGCTCCAGGTAGGCCGCGAGCTTGCGGTGCAGGCGTTGCAGGTTCTGGTAGTCGCCCGGGTAGAGCAGCGGTTCGACGCCGAGCAGGTTGCCGTGCTCGCCCGGCACGCCGTGGTTCAGCGCCAGTTCGATGCGCAGGTCGGACAGGTAGTGGCCTTCCGGGCGCTGCTGGGTCCAGAAACCGTAGCCGCAGAGGGCGGCGATCATCACCAGCGCCAGGGCGCTTGCCAGGAGTTTTCGCATGAAGCAGGACAGCGCCTTGGAAACGAGAGTTTCCTAGGGTAGTCGTGCTGTGCGCGAGGATCAATAACTTGTCAGTTTCGATCATTGAGCCCGTTCAAACGGCTGTTTAATGTCGCAGGCAGACAAACGACGGGGCCCGCCAACCGGTGCGGCATCCGCATTCCGTGATCACGCCACATGGGGACCTTTCCATGGCCGCCGACCGCTACCCGCACCTGCTCGCCCCGCTGGACCTGGGCTTCACCACCTTGCGCAACCGCACCCTGATGGGCTCGATGCACACCGGCCTCGAAGAGCGCCCGGGCGGCTTCGAGCGCATGGCGGCGTACTTTGCCGAGCGCGCCCGCGGTGGCGTCGGCCTGATGGTCACCGGCGGCATCGCGCCCAACGATGAGGGTGGGGTGTATTCCGGGGCGGCCAAGCTCAGCACCGAGGAAGAGGCCGACAAGCACCGTATCGTCACCGAGGCGGTACACGCTGCCGGCGGCAAGATCTGCCTGCAGATCCTGCATGCCGGGCGCTACGCCTACAGCCCGCGCCAGGTGGCGCCCAGCGCGATCCAGGCGCCAATCAACCCGTTCAAACCCAAGGAGCTGGACGAGGCGGGTATCGAGAAGCAGATCGCCGACTTCGTCAATTGCGCGGTGCTGGCCCAGCGCGCCGGTTACGACGGCGTCGAGATCATGGGGTCGGAAGGCTACTTCATCAACCAGTTCCTCGCCGCCCACACCAACCACCGCACCGACCGCTGGGGTGGCAGCTATGAAAACCGCATGCGCCTGGCGGTGGAGATCGTCAGCCGGGTGCGCGGCGCGGTCGGGCCGAACTTCATCATCATCTTCCGCCTGTCGATGCTCGACCTCATCGAGGGCGGCAGCACCTGGGACGAAATCGAGCTGCTGGCCAGGGCCATCGAGCAGGCCGGCGCGACCTTGATCAATACCGGCATCGGCTGGCACGAAGCGCGTATCCCGACCATTGCCACCAAGGTGCCGCGTGCGGCCTTCAGCAAGGTCACCGCCAAGCTGCGTGGCGTGGTGAACATTCCGCTGATCACCACCAACCGCATCAATACTCCGGAAGTGGCCGAGGCGGTGCTGGCCGAGGGCGATGCCGACATGGTCTCGATGGCACGGCCGTTCCTGGCCGACCCGGACTTCGTCAACAAGGCCGCTGCCGGCCGCGGAGACGAAATCAACACCTGCATCGGCTGCAACCAGGCCTGCCTGGACCATACCTTCGGCGGCAAGCTGACCAGTTGCCTGGTCAACCCGCGTGCCTGCCACGAGACCGAGCTCAACTACCTGCCCGTGCGCACCGTGAAGCGCATTGCCGTGGTCGGCGCTGGCCCGGCCGGCCTGGCGGCAGCCACGGTGGCGGCCGAGCGCGGCCACGCGGTGACCCTGTTCGATGGCGCCAGCGAGATCGGCGGGCAGTTCAATGTGGCCAAGCGGGTACCGGGGAAAGAAGAGTTCCATGAAACCCTGCGTTACTTCCGCAACAAGGTCAAAAGCACGGGCGTAGACCTGCGCCTGAACACCCGGGTCGATGTGCAGGCCCTGGTGGACGGAGGCTACGACGAGATCATCCTGGCCACCGGCATCGCACCGCGCACGCCGGCCATCCCCGGTGTCGAGCATGCCAAGGTGCTCAGCTACCTGGATGTGCTGCTCGAGCGCAAGCCGGTGGGCAAGGCTGTCGCGGTGGTTGGTGCGGGCGGCATCGGTTTCGACGTTTCCGAGTACCTGGTGCACCAGGGCGTGGCTACCAGCCAGGACCGTGAGGCGTTCTGGAGGGAGTGGGGCATCGACACCCATCTGCAGGCACGTGGTGGCGTGGCCGGGATCAAGGCCGAGCCGCATGCCCCAGCGCGGCAGGTGTACCTGTTGCAGCGCAAGAAATCCAAGGTGGGTGACGGCCTGGGCAAGACCACCGGCTGGATTCACCGTACCGGGTTGAAGAACAAACGGGTGCAGATGCTCAACAGCGTTGAGTACCTGGGTATCGACGATGCCGGCCTGCACATTCGCGTGGCCGATGGCGAGCCGCAGGTGCTGGCGGTGGACAACGTGGTGATCTGTGCCGGGCAGGAGCCGCTGCGCGAGCTGCAGGACGGGCTGGTGGCGGCGGGGCAGTCGGTGCACCTGATCGGTGGGGCCGATGTGGCGGCCGAGCTGGATGCCAAGCGGGCGATCAACCAAGGATCGAGATTGGCGGCTGAGCTCTGAGATCGCCGGGGCCGCTTTGCGGCCCTTCGCGGGCTTGCCCGCTCCCACAGGGATAGCGCACTCCTGACTGTGGGAGCGGGCAAGCCCGCGAAGGGCTGCAAAGCAGCCCCGGGATTTCACTGGTAAACTCGCAGCATGCTCCTCCACCTCCCCCAAGCTCCCCTGCAGCCCCTGAACCTGCCCTGGCTGACAGCAGCGCAGATCAAAGCCGCCATCCTGCGCCTGGACCTGATCGACCCGCTGATCAGTGGCAACAAATGGTTCAAGCTACGCCACCACCTGCAGCAGGCCAGCGCCAGCAACGCCCCGGGCCTGATCAGCCTCGGCGGCAACCATTCCAACCACCTGCACGCCCTGGCCGCTGCCGGCAAGCGCTTCGGCTTCGCCACCGCCGGCCTGCTGCGTGGCGACGCCCAGGACACGCCAACCGTGCGTGACCTGCAGGCGCTGGGCATGGAACTGCACTGGCTGGGCTATGGCGGCTATCGCGCACGAAACCAAGCGGGTTTCTGGGAACCCTGGCAGGCACGCTACCCGGGTTGGCACTGCATCCCTGAAGGGGGCGGCGGGCTGGCCGGTGCACAGGGCTGCGCGCTGATCATGCAGCAGGCGCGCGCGCAAATCGCGGCACTGGGCTGGTCGGGCTACGACGCCTGGTGGCTGGCTGCCGGAACGGGGACTACCCTGGCCGGCCTGGTAATGGCCGAGGCGGGCGCACATGTGGTGCATGGTGCATTGGCTGTACCCAGAGACCATGGTGTGCCGGAGGCGGTAGCGACACTGGCCGGCGCGCATGGCTACCAGCTGCACGACGCCTGCCGTGGCGGTTTCGGCAAATTCGACGCTGAGCTGATGGCGTTCATCACCGATTGCGAGCGGCACACCGGCGTGCCGCTCGAAGCTCTCTACACCGGCAAGGCCCTGCTGGCCCTGCGTGAGCAGGTCGAGGCCGGGCTGTTCGCGCCCGGCACCCGCCTGATCGTGGTGCACACCGGCGGCCTGCAGGGCCGGCGCGGTTACTTGTAGGGCAGCATGCGCAGCAGCGTGTTGTCGCGCTGCACATAGTGGTGATACAGCCCGGCCACAGCGTGCAGGCCGATCAGCCAGTAGCCCCAGCTGCCGATGCGTTCATGCCAGCCTTTGATGAACTTGGCCTGGTCCGGGTTCGGGCCAATCAGGTGCGGCAGCTCCAGGCCGAAGAACGGCACTGGTTTGTCGGCGGCGCTGAGGATCAGCCAGCCGGCCAGCGGCAGGATGATCATCAGCAGGTACAACGCCAGGTGCATCAGGTGCGCGAGGCCGGTCTGCCAGGCCGCAGGTTTGGGCACGATGGGTGGAGTCGGGCGGCTCAGGCGGATGGCCAGGCGCAACCAGACCAGCACGAACACGCTGAGCCCGAGCATGAAGTGCAGGTCCTTCATCAGGTTGCGCTCGACGCTGTCCTTGGGGAACAGGCCACGCAGTTCGATTAGGGCATAGACAGCGGCCAGCAGCACCAGCATCAGCCAGTGCAGGGCGATGGACAGGCGCGCGTAATGGGTCGCGGGGGTGGATGAAACCATGATCGGTCCTCGTCATCAGGTCGGAATGGCGCTCTTGCCGGCGCTCAGGAAGTACTGTAATGGCTACGGGGGAACAAATCTTTGCGCCAGGTCTGTGAAAATTGTGTTGTCTGCACCGGCCTCTTCGCGGGCTTGCCCGCTCCCACAGGCATAGCGCAGAGCCAGAGACCTGTGCAGTACCTGTGGGAGCGGGCAAGCCCGCGAAGAGGCCGGAACAGCCGGCATCATGCCTCGGGTGTAAATGGCCAATTGTCAGCCACCAGAAACACCCGCTCGGCCTCCTGCCACGCCCCGTCAGCCTCTTGTTCCAACCTCACCAGCAACTGCGCCGGAGCCTGCCGCTCCAGCACGTGCAGCCACGCCGCAAACTGCTCCACCGCCCAGCACTCCTGCGCCTCGACCCGCGCCGGCGCCAGCCAGGCATGCCGTTGCAGCGGCTGCCATCGCTCACCTTCGCCCATGACCCAGTCCCGCCGCCGCAGCCAGCGCCCGCGCAGGTGCTGCGGGTTGGCGCCCTGTGGTGGCTGTGCATGCCCAGGCCACGGGTAGAACAGATAGCCACCCAGCCACACATGCGCCTGCACCTGCTCCACCCCCAGCCGGGCCAGCACCTCGCGGCTGTGCGCGCCCGCCGACATGGGCAGCTGGTGTCGCGCCAGGTGCGCCAGTTTGCTTCCCAGTCGGTCATGGCAGCCCGGCCCCAGCCAGGCGGCGGGGTCGTGCCCGGGATGCTCCGGGCCCAGGTACAGCTTGATGGCCAGTTCCAGGTGGTGCACACCGTCGCGGTCGCGCAGCACCACATCCAGCTCGCCCAGGGTGCGCCCGCCGTCGCGAATCGCCAGGTTGGCCGCCAGTAGTTCAATGCCCGGGGCCTGGCCCAGGGCGAATTGCCACAGCCGTTCGTAGTAGTGCCCCAGGCGCCGGCTGCCCAGCTGCGCCAGCCAGTCGCGCAATGGGCGGTCATCGTCATCCAGCGCCCGCAGCCAGTCTGCCAGGCGCTGTGGCTGGTCCGCCCAAAGGCTGCCCGCCAGCGGGTGGCGCTGGGGGCAGGGCGGGGCGCTGAGCAACGGGGGCGACAGCAGGGCCCAGGCCAGGTCGCGCACGTTGGGGCGGCGTAGCTGCCGGGGCAGGTCGTGGAGCAGGGCGAATGGCATCATCCTGCGAGCATAGCCGGTTTGCCGCTACCCGGTGGTTTCGCCCATAATCGCGGCATAGTCACCCGCCGCAGAGCCTCGCAGGAGCCCCATGGAGCAATTTCGCAATATCGGTATCATCGGCCGCCTTGGCAGCTCGCAGGTGCTCGACACCATTCGCCGACTGAAAAAATTCCTCCTCGAGCGCCACCTGCACGTGATCCTCGAGGACACCATCGCCGAAGTGCTACCCGGCCATGGCCTGCAAACCTCTACCCGCAAGCTGCTGGGCGAGGTCTGTGACCTGGTCATCGTGGTCGGCGGTGACGGCAGCCTGCTGGGCGCCGCCCGCGCCCTGGCCCGGCACAACATTCCGGTGCTGGGCATCAACCGAGGCAACCTGGGCTTCCTCACCGACATCCGCCCCGACGAGCTGGAAGAGAAGGTCGCCGAAGTGCTCGACGGCCACTACCTGGTGGAAAACCGCTTCCTGCTGCAGGCCGAAGTACGCCGCCACAACGAAGCCATCGGCCAGGGTGATGCGCTGAACGACGTGGTGCTGCACCCGGGCAAGTCCACGCGCATGATCGAGTTCGAGATCTACATCGATGGCCAGTTCGTCTGCAGCCAGAAGGCCGACGGCCTGATCGTCGCCACCCCCACCGGCTCCACCGCCTACGCGCTGTCGGCCGGCGGCCCGATCATGCACCCCAAGCTCGACGCCATCGTCATCGTGCCGATGTACCCGCACACTCTGTCGGGCCGGCCGATCGTGGTCGACGGCAACAGCGAGCTGAAGATCGTGGTGTCCAAGGACCTGCAGATCTACCCGCAAGTATCCTGTGACGGCCAGAACCACTTCACTTGTGCCCCCGGCGACACCATCACGGTGAGCAAGAAACCGCAGAAGCTGCGCCTGATCCACCCGCTGGACCACAACTACTACGAGGTCTGCCGCACCAAGCTAGGCTGGGGCAGCCGCCTGGGAAGCAGGGACGACTGATGCTCGATCCGGCGCGTAGTTTCGACATCATCGGTGACGTGCACGGTTGTGCGCTGACCCTTGAACGCCTGCTCGACGCCCTTGGTTACAAGCGTGTGGCAGGCGTGTGGCGCCACCCGCGGCGCCAGGCGCTGTTCCTTGGCGACATCGTCGACCGCGGGCCACGCATTCGCGAGGCGCTGCACATCGTCCACGACATGGTCGAGGCCGGCCAGGCGTTCTGCATCATGGGCAACCATGAGTACAACGCGCTGGGCTGGGTTACCCCGGCACTGCCTGGCAGCGGCAAGGCCTTCGTGCGCGAGCATACGCCGCGCCACGCCCGGTTGATCGACGAAACCCTGGCCCAGTTTGCCCATCACCCCGCTGACTGGCACGACTTCGTCAACTGGTTCTACGAATTACCGCTGTTCGTCGACGCCGGGCGCTTCCGCCTGGTGCATGCCTGCTGGGACCCGCGGCTGATCGAGCCGCTGCGCCAGCAGTACCCCGACGGGCGTATCGACGAGCACTTCATCCAGGCCTCGGCGGTGAGCGGCAGCTTTGCCGCCACCGTGTGCAACCGCCTGCTGCGCGGCACCGACATGCGCCTGCCGGACGGCCTGACCCTCACCGGTGGCGACGGCCTGACCCGTGCCTTCTTCCGTACCAAGTTCTGGGAAGAAGACCCGCAAACCTACGGCGACATCGTGTTCCAGCCAGACGCCCTGCCCGCGGAAGTGGCCAGCACCCCGCTCAGTCACAGCCAGAAGAACGCCCTGCTGCGTTATGCCGAAGACGAGCCCATGCTGTTCGTCGGCCATTACTGGCGCAGCGGCCGCCCGGCGCCGATCCGCGCCAACCTGGCCTGCCTGGACTACAGCGCCGTGCTCTACGGCAAGCTGGCCGCCTATCGGCTGGATGATGAAACCCGCATCGACCCGCACAAGTTCGTCTGGGTCGATGTCGACCGCCCACAGGCCAACCAATGAACATTATCGAAGTGATGCGCCTGCCGCTGTCGGTCGACCTCAGCGGCTTCGTTCACCTGCTGCAGCGCCTGCAGGTGCCGCACCGGGTCAGCGAGGAGGGCGATGCCCAGGTGCTCTGGGCCCCCGACACCCTGGCCGCAGACGTCCGCGAACTCTACCAGCGCTACCCTGACGGCAACGCCGACCTGCCAGCCACCACCGATCCTGTGGGAGCGGGCGAGCCCGCGAAAGGGCCCTCCCTGGCGGAACAGGCCCGCGCCTGCAAAATCACCACCCTGACCCTGCTGCTGTGCTTCATCGTCGCCGGCCTCACCGGCCTGGGCGACAACTTCACCACCATCAGCTGGTTCACCTTCCTCGATTTCCGCGTCCAGGGCGACTACCTGTACTTCAGCCCGCTGGCGCAAAGCCTGGACGAAGGCCAGTGGTGGCGCCTGGTATCGCCCATGCTGCTGCATTTCGGCGTGCTGCACCTGGCCATGAACAGCCTGTGGTACTGGGAACTGGGCAAACGCATCGAATTGCGCCAGGGCCCGTGGGCGCTGCTGGGCCTGACCCTGCTGTTCAGCCTGGTGTCCAACCTGGCCCAGCACTACAGCAGCGGGCCGAGCCTGTTCGGCGGCCTGTCCGGCGTGCTGTACGGCCTGCTCGGGCACATCTGGCTGTACCAGTGGCTGGCACCCGACCGTTACTTCAACCTGCCCAAGGGCGTGCTGGTGATGATGCTGATCTGGCTGGTGGTGTGCCTGAGCGGCGTGATCGACACCCTGGGCCTTGGCCAGATCGCCAACGCCGCCCACGTCGGCGGGCTGCTCATCGGATGCCTGACCGGGCTCTTGGGTGGGGCGCTGGCCCGGCGTAAACTGTCGGCTTGAATCAGGAGACACTATGTCCACTTTCGCGCAAATGATTGAAAACATCACCCCGGAAATCTACGAGAGCCTGAAACTGGCCGTGGAAATCGGCAAATGGTCGGATGGCCGCAAGCTCACTGCCGAGCAGAAAGAGCTGTCGCTGCAGGCGGTAATCGCCTGGGAGATGAAAAACCTGCCCGAAGACCAGCGTACCGGCTACATGGGCCCGCAGGAGTGCGCCTCGAAGTCCGCGCCGATCGCCAACATTCTGTTCAAGTCGGACTCGGTACATTGATCGAACTCGCTCGTGGCTCGTTGAGCAAGATGGCGGTAAGCCTGCAGGCGCCAGTGGTGCAGTACAGCTTCCGTCTGGATGACACGCAGGTGCCGGTCAACCCGCTGATCGGCCAGCGCCTGCGCCTCGAATACCTCGGCGCCATTCACTGCAGCCATTGTGGCAAGCGCACCAAGACCAGCTTCAGCCAGGGTTACTGCTACCCGTGCATGACCAAACTGGCCCAGTGCGACGTGTGCATCATGGCCCCGGAAAAGTGCCACTACGACGCCGGCACCTGCCGCGAACCGTCGTGGGGCGAACAGTTCTGCATGACCGACCATGTGGTCTACCTGGCCAACTCGTCGGGGATCAAGGTCGGTATCACCCGCGCCACCCAGCTGCCCACCCGCTGGCTCGACCAGGGTGCCAGCCAGGCCCTGCCGATCGTGCGCGTGGCCACCCGCCAGCAGTCCGGCCTGGTCGAGGACTTGCTGCGCAGCCAGGTGCCGGACCGCACCAACTGGCGCGCCCTGCTCAAGGGCGACGCCGATGAGCTCGACCTGGTGGCCATTCGTGAACAGGTGTTCGACGCCTGTGCCGATGGCCTGCGCGAGCTGCAGGGGCGCTTCGGCCTGCAGGCGATCCAGCCGCTGGCCGACGCCGAAGTGGTGCAGATGAAGTACCCGGTCGAGGCCTACCCATCGAAGATCGTCAGCTTCAACCTCGACAAGGACCCGGTAGTGGAAGGCACGCTGCTGGGCATCAAGGGCCAGTACCTGATCTTCGACACCGGTGTGATCAATATTCGCAAGTACACGGCCTACCAGTTGGCCGTGCTCCAGTAAAAAGGACCTGCACATGCGTACCGAACAACCGCAAGTGATCTACCTCGAGGATTACCAGGCGCCCGAGTACCTGATCGACGAGACGCACCTGACCTTCGAGCTGTTCGAGGACCATACCCTGGTTCACGCGCAACTGGTCATGCGCCGCAACCCGGCACGCGGTGCCGGCCTGCCGCCACTGGCGCTCGATGGCCAGCAGCTGGAACTGCTGCGCGCCTCGCTGGATGACCAGGAGCTGCAGCCGGGCGACTACCAGCTCGATGCCGACAGCCTGACCGTGCAGCCCAAGGCTGAGCGCTTCACCCTCGACACCAGCGTGAAGATCCACCCCGAGAGCAACACCGCACTGGAAGGCCTGTACAAGTCGGGCAAGATGTTCTGCACCCAGTGCGAGGCCGAAGGCTTCCGCAAGATCACCTACTACCTCGACCGCCCGGACGTGATGAGCACCTTCACCACCACGGTCATCGCCGAGCAGCATCGCTACCCGGTATTGCTGTCGAACGGCAACCCGATCGGCAGCGGGCCGGCAGACGATGGCCGCCACTGGGCGACCTGGGAAGACCCGTTCATGAAGCCGGCCTACCTGTTCGCTCTGGTGGCCGGTGACCTGTGGTGCGTCGAGGACAGCTTCACCCGCCAGTCCGGCCGTGACGTGACCCTGCGCATCTACGTAGAGCCCGAGAACATCGACAAGTGCGACCACGCCATGGTCAGCCTGAAGAAGTCGATGCGCTGGGACGAGGAAGTCTATGGCCGCGAGTACGACCTGGACATCTTCATGATTGTCGCGGTCAACGACTTCAACATGGGCGCCATGGAAAACAAGGGCCTGAACATCTTCAACTCCAGCTGTGTGCTGGCCCGTGCCGAAACGGCCACCGATGCCGCCCACCAGCGCGTCGAAGGCGTGGTTGCCCACGAGTATTTCCACAACTGGTCGGGCAACCGCGTCACCTGCCGTGACTGGTTCCAGCTGTCGCTGAAGGAAGGCTTCACGGTGTTCCGCGATGCCGAGTTCAGCGCCGACATGAACTCGCGCACGGTCAAACGCATCGAAGACGTGGCCTACCTGCGTACTCACCAGTTCGCCGAAGACGCTGGCCCCATGGCCCACCCGGTGCGCCCGGACAGCTTCATCGAGATCTCCAACTTCTACACCCTGACCGTGTACGAGAAGGGCGCCGAAGTGGTGCGCATGGTTCGTACCCTGCTGGGCGCAGACGGCTTCCGCAAGGGCAGCGACCTGTACTTCGAACGCCACGATGGCCAGGCGGTGACCACCGACGATTTCATCAAGGCCATGGAAGACGCCAACGGCGTCGACTTCACCCAGTTCAAGCGCTGGTACAACCAGGCCGGCACCCCGCGCCTGGAAGTCAGCGAGGCCTATGACGCGGCCGCGCAGACCTACAGCCTGACCTTCCGCCAGAGCTGCCCGCAGACCCCGGACAAGGCCGAAAAACTGCCGTTCGTGATCCCGGTGGAGCTTGGCCTGCTGGATGCCGCAGGCAACGACCTGCCGCTGCAACTGGTCGGTGAAGCGACGGCGCAGGGCACCAGCCGCGTGCTGTCGGTGACCGAGGCCGAGCAGACCTTCACCTTCCAGGGCATCCGGGCCAAGCCGCTGCCTTCGCTGCTGCGTGGCTTCAGTGCACCGGTCAAGCTGAGCTTCCCCTACGACCGCGACCAGCTGATGTTCCTGATGCAGCACGACAGCGACGGCTTCAACCGCTGGGAGGCGGGGCAGCAGTTGTCGGTGCAGGTGCTGCAGGAGCTGATCGGCCAGCATCAGCGCGGCGAAGCACTCAAGCTCGACCAGCGCCTGATCAGCGCCCTGGGCACCGTGCTCGGCAACGAGTCGCTGGACCCGGCCATGGTTGCCGAAATGCTTTCGCTGCCGGGTGAGGCCTACCTCACCGAAATCAGCCAGGTGGCCGACGTGGACGCCATCCATGCCGCCCGCGAGTTCGCCCGCCAGCAGATCGCCGAGCAGCTGTTCGACGCCCTGTGGGCGCGCTACCAGGCCAACCGCGAAGTGTCGCGCAGCACCGCCTACGTGGCCTCGGCCGAGCACTTCGCCCGCCGCAGCCTGCAGAACATCGCGCTGTCGTACCTGATGCAGAGCGGCAAGCCGCAGGTGCTGCAGGCGACCCTGGAGCAGTTCGAGCACTGCGACAACATGACCGAGCGCCTGACCGCCCTGGCCGTGCTGGTCAACTCGCCGTTCGAGGCCGAGCGGGCCAAGGCGCTGGAAGCCTTTGCCGAGCACTTCAAGGACAACCCGCTGGTCATGGACCAGTGGTTCAGCGTGCAGGCGGCCAGTACGCTGCCGGGCGGGCTGGCGCGGGTCAAGGCGCTGATGCAGCACCCGGCGTTCACCCTGAAGAACCCGAACAAGGTACGTGCGCTGGTCGGCGCCTTTGCCGGGCAGAACCTGGTCAACTTCCATGCGGCGGATGGCTCCGGCTACCGCTTCCTGGCGGACCTGGTGATCGAGCTGAATGCGCTGAACCCACAGATCGCTTCGCGGCAGCTGGCACCGCTGACCCGCTGGCGCAAGTATGACGATGCGCGTCAGGCCCTGATGAAGGGCGAGCTGGAGCGGATTCTGGCTTCTGGTGAGCTGTCCAGTGATGTGTATGAGGTTGTGAGCAAGAGCCTGGCTTGAGTTTTCCGTAGCCTGAGCCGACCTCTTCGCGGGTAAACCCGCTCCCACAGGTACTGCACCGCTTTCATGGGCTGTGCAGGACCTGTGGGAGCGGGTTTACCCGCGAAGCTTTTGGAGCCGACAACAAAACATAACACCCCGCCCGTTGTGTTCCCGCAAATATCCCCGCTACGATCCCCTCAAGCTATTGCAGGCCTCTAGATCAGGCTTTTCGCAGTACCTGCAGTGCATTGACCCACCACACAAGAACACAACAGGGGGACAGTCATGAGGGAACAGAACAGGCGCTTTGCCTGGCCATTGGCAGCCAGCGCGGTACTGGCGCTGGGGCTTGGCGTGTGGGCTGACAGCGTGCAAGCCGCTGCCGCCGACGAGTATTCCACCGAATCGGCCAAGGCCAGCCAAAGCCTGCTGATCGACGCCACCCATGCCGGCAAGCGCCTGGTGGTGGTGGGCGATCGCGGCCATATCCTGTTCTCCGACGACCAGGGCAGCACCTGGACCCAGGCGCGGGTGCCCACCCGGCAACTGCTGACCGCCGTCTTTTTCCTCGACGACAAGCGCGGCTGGGCCGTCGGCCACGATGCGCTGGTGCTCGCCAGCAGCGATGGTGGTGCCACCTGGAGCAAGCAGTTCGAAGACCTGTCCCGCGAAGCACCCTTGCTCGATGTCGCCTTCCTCGACGCCCAGCACGGTTTTGCCGTAGGTGCCTATGGCGCCTTGCTGGAAACCACCGACGGCGGCCAGCACTGGCAGGACGTGGCCGAGCGCCTGGACAACCCCGACCAGCTGCACCTGAACGGTATCGCCCAGGTGCGTGACGCGGGCTTGTTCATCGTCGGCGAGCAGGGTGGCATGTTCCGCTCCGCCGACAACGGCCAGACCTGGGCCAAGGTCGAGGGCCCTTACGAGGGCTCGCTGTTCGGCGTGATCGGCACTGCCCAGCCGCACACCCTGCTGGCCTACGGCCTGCGCGGCAACCTGTTCCGTTCCGCCGATTTCGGTGACAGCTGGCAGCCGATCGAGCTCAAGGCCGCACGTGGCAACCTCGAATTCGGCCTGGCAGGCGCTACGCTTGTCCAGGACGGTAGCCTGGTGCTGGTCGGCAATGGCGGCAGCGTGCTGCGCAGTACCGATGATGGCCAGACCTTCAGTGTCTACAACCGCGCCGACCGCATTGCCCTGGCCGGCGTCAGCGGCCTGGCCGATGGCGGCCTGCTGCTGGTAGGGCAGGGTGGCGTGCACCTGGCTGACCCGCAGGGTGCTGACCAGGAGGTGCGTCCATGACCAGCAGGGAGAGCATCACCATGCACCCGCATCACCAGGACAAGGCCACGCTGCTCGAACGCCTGATCTTCAACAATCGCCCCGTGGTCATCGCCCTGTGCGTACTGGTCAGCATCTTCCTGTTCTGGCAGGCCACGCAGATTCGCCCGTCCACCAGCTTCGAGAAGATGATCCCGCTGCAGCACCCGTTCATCGAGCAGATGATGGAGCACCGCAACGACCTGGCCAACCTCGGCAACACCGTGCGCATTTCGGTGGAGGCCGTGAATGGCGACATTTTCGACAAGGACTACATGGAGACCCTGCGGCAGATCCATGACGAAGTGTTCTACATCCCAGGCGTCGACCGTGCCGGGCTGAAGTCGCTGTGGAGCCCCAGCGTGCGCTGGAGCGAGGTCACCGAGGAAGGCTTTTCCGGTGGCGAGGTGATCCCCAACACTTACAACGGTTCGCAGGACAGCCTCGACACCCTGCGCGACAACGTGCTCAAGTCGGGCCAGGTGGGGCGCCTGGTGGGCAACAACTTCAAGTCCAGCATCGTCGACGTGCCGCTGCTGGAGAGCTACCCAGACCCGCAGGACCCGGGCAAGCAGGTGAAGCTGGACTACCAGCAGTTCTCGCACCAGCTGGAAGAAAAGATCCGTGACAAGTTCCAGGCGCAGAACCCCAACGTGAAAGTGCACATCGTCGGCTTCGCCAAGAAGGTCGGCGACCTGATCGACGGCCTGGTGATGGTGGCGATGTTCTTCGGCGTCGCCCTGGCCATCACCTGGGTGCTGCTGTACTGGTTCACCTGGTGCATCCGCAGCACCATCGCCGTGCTCATCACCACCCTGGTGGCGGTGGTCTGGCAGCTGGGCCTGATGCATGCGGTGGGCTTTGGCCTGGACCCGTACTCGATGCTGGTGCCGTTCCTGATCTTCGCCATCGGCATTTCCCATGGGGTGCAGAAGATCAACGGTATCGCCCTGCAGTCGAGTGACGCCGACAACGCCCTGACCGCCGCCCGGCGCACGTTCCGCCAGCTGTTCCTGCCGGGGATGATCGCCATCCTCGCCGACGCCGTGGGCTTCATCACTCTGCTGATCATCGACATCGGGGTGATTCGTGAACTGGCCATCGGCGCTTCCATCGGTGTGGCAGTGATCGTGTTCACCAACCTCATCCTGCTGCCGGTAGCGATCTCCTACGTCGGCATCAGCAAGAAGGCCGTCGAGCGCAGCAAGCAGGACGCCACCCGCGAGCACCCGTTCTGGCGCCTGCTGTCGAACTTCGCCAGTGCCAAGGTGGCGCCGGTGTCGGTGGCCCTGGCGCTGGTCGCCTTCGCCGGTGGCCTGTGGTACAGCCAGAACCTGAAGATCGGCGACCTCGACCAGGGCGCGCCGGAATTGCGCCCCGACTCGCGCTACAACCAGGACAACAACTTCATCATCAGCAACTACTCGACCAGTTCCGATGTGCTGGTGATCATGGTCAAGACCCCGCCGGAAAGCTGCTCGATCCACTCGACCATGGCGCCGATCGACGAGCTGATGTGGACCATGCAGAACACCCCGGGCGTGCAGTCGGCAATTTCCCTCGTGACCGTGTCCAAGCAGGTGATCAAGGGCATGAACGAGGGCAGCCTGAAATGGGAAACCCTGTCGCGCAACCCGGACATCCTCAACAACTCCATCGCCCGCGCCGACGGCTTGTACAACGGCGACTGCTCGCTGGCGCCGGTGCTGGTGTTCCTCAACGACCACAAGGCCGAAACCCTGGAGCGGGTCACTGCCGTGGCCAAGGCGTTTGCCGACAGCCACAACAAGGAAGGCCTGCAGTTCCTGCTGGCGGCGGGCAATGCCGGGATCGAGGCGGCGACCAACGAGGTGATCAAGTCGGCCGAGCTGACCATCCTGATCCTGGTGTACATCTGTGTGGCGGTGATGTGCCTGATTACCTTCCGCTCGTTCGCCGCCACCCTGTGCATCGTCCTGCCGCTGGTGCTGACCTCGGTGCTGGGCAACGCGCTGATGGCCTACATGGGCATCGGGGTCAAGGTGGCGACCTTGCCGGTGGTGGCGCTGGGTGTGGGCATTGGCGTGGACTATGGCATCTACATCTACAGCCGGCTGGAAAGCTTCCTGCGCGCCGGGTTGCCGTTGCAGGAGGCTTATTACGAGACCCTGCGCTCGACCGGCAAGGCAGTGCTGTTCACCGGCTTGTGCCTGGCCATCGGCGTGTGCACCTGGATCTTCTCGGCGATCAAGTTCCAGGCGGACATGGGGCTGATGCTGACTTTCATGTTGTTGTGGAACATGTTCGGGGCGCTGTGGTTGTTGCCGGCGTTGGCGCGGTTCCTGATCAAGCCGGAGAAGATGGTGGGCAAGGAGGGGGGCTCCATTTTCGCTCATTGACCGCAAGGGGCCGCTATGCGGCCCATCGCGACACAAGGCCGCTCCTACAGGGGAACGCGTATCGGAAGGCTGATGCGATCCCTGTAGGAGCGGCCTTGTGTCGCGATGGGCTGCAAAGCAGCCCCAGGGCTATAATGCCAACTCATTTCAGATTGGTACCCCCATGTCCCCCCTCGCCACCGCCCTGCAGTCCTGCGACATGCTCCTGATCGACGGCCTGCACGCCTTCGACTTCACCTCCGATGAATCCGGCCTCACCATCGAATGCATGGACGGCCGCCAGCTCCGCCGCTGGTCCTTCACCCCCGAGCAGATCACTGCTGCCATCGCCGTGGGTGACGAGTGGCAACTCGACGATGCCAACGGCGAGCATCGACTAGTCTGTATGAGTGCCTTTCGTGCCCCGGATGATGACGAAGATGAATCGGATCTGGACGAGCCTGCTGACCGCTAGCCTGATGAGCGTGACCCTCCACGCCCACGCCGCTACCTTGCTGGTGGGCAGTTACACTGATGGCGCCAGCCAGGGCATCTACCGCTATCAGTTTGACGAAAAGACCGGCCATATCGACCCTGCGCCGCAGCAGGTGGTGAAGAGTGTCAGCCCTTCGTGGCTGGTATTGTCGGCCGATCAACGCCAGCTGTTCGCGGTCAATGAAACCCCGAACGGCCATGCCAGCAGCTTCAGCGTCAGTGCAAAAGGCGAGATCAAGCCCATCAACCAGGTGGCCAGCCAAGGTGACGAGCCGACTCACGCCAGCCTCAGCCAGGACCAGCGTTATCTGTTCGTGGCCAACTACGCGGTCAAGCCCGACCCTGGCGGCAGCCTGGTGGTAATCCCGGTGGCCAAGGACGGCAAGCTCAAGCCGGTGGTGCAACAGGCCCGGCACAAGGCGAGCGGGGTCAACCCCGAGCGCCAGGCTGGCGCCCATGTGCATTCGCTGGTGCTGTCACCCGACGGCCGCCACCTGTATGCCAGCGACCTGGGTGCCGACAAGGTGTTCATCTACCGCTACGACGGTGCAAGCGCAGACCACCCGCTGACGCCGGCGATCCCCGCGTCGGTGGACCTGCCGCCGGGCAGCGGGCCGCGCCACCTGTTGTTCGACGCCAAGGGCCGGCACGCCTACCTGACCCTGGAAATGAGTGCCGACGTGGTGATGTTCGATGTGCAGGAGGGCAACCTGGTCGAACGCCAGCGCCTGCCCCTGACCGAGAGCAAGGAAGCTGCGGCGAAAGCGGCAGGTGGCTTGCACCTGTCGGCAGACGGGCGCTTCCTGTATGTGAGCAACCGAGGCACGGCCAACGAGATCGTGGTGTTCAGCGTGGGCAAGCAGGATGGCCAGCTGACGTTCCTGCAGCGCCGTTCGGTGGAGGGGGATCATCCCCGCGAGTTCGCCCTCGATCCGAGTGACAACTTCCTGCTGGTGGCCAACCAGAAGAGCAACCAGATCGTGGTGATACGCCGCGATCCGCGCAGCGGCAAGCTGTTGGAGACAGTGCAGACGCTGAAGCAGGATGCGCCGTCGGACCTGAAGTTCATCGAGTGATATCGATCGGCGTGATATTCGATACTGCCGCAATGAATTTTTGCCTGCGGCTTCGGCGGCGTAAGTTTGACCCAAGGCCCAAACAGGCCAACGTCAAACCACCGCCGTCGAGGTCAGCCCAGATGAACTTCAATCTCTTCCCGGTCATTGCCGCATCCGCCATTTCCGCTTCGGTCGTATTGCCGACGCATGCCCATGCCGACAGCAGCGGCAAGGCGTCTGCTACCCATAGCTACACCGAACAGTACCTGCGCCAGAGCGCCAACTTCCATGCGGCATTGAGTGGCAAGCACAACCACTGAAGCTGACTCGGTCCCTGTAGGAGCGGCCTAGTGTCGCGAAAGGGCCGCAGAGCGGCCCCGGCAATTTCTGCTGTGACGCAAAAACCTGGAACCGCTGCGCGCCCCAATCGCGACACAAGGCCGCTCCTACAAGGGATCGCGTGAAGCTACCCCTCCAGCCAGCTCCGCACTCGCGGATAAGCCGCCTCGGCGAACCACTGCGGTTCGACCCCGGCAAACTGGCGCATCAGGGGCAGCAACGCGGCATCGGCAATGCGGCATTGAGTGGCAAGCACAACTACTGAACCTGACTCGGTCCCCTGTAGGAGCGGCCTTGTGTCGCGAAAGGGCCGCAGAGCGGCCCCGGCAATTTCTGCTGTGACGAAAAACCTGGGGCCGCTTCGCGCCCCTGTCGCGACACAAGGCCGCTCCTACACGGGATCGCGTGAAGCTACTTGGCCATGACTGACCTGAACAGCTCCGAAGCCAACCACCCCTCCAGCCAGCTCCGCACCCGCGGATAAGCCGCCTCGGCGAACCACTGCGGTTCGACCCCGGCAAACTGGCGCATCAGGGGCAGCAACGCGGCATCGGCAATGCTCGGGTGCGTGGCCAGCAAGTAGGGCCTGCCTGCCAGCAGGCCTTCGAGCTCCGCCAGCCAGGCCTCGGCCTGCTGGCGGTAATGCTCGCGGGTATGCTCGGGGTAGCGCTCGGCATACTTGTACAGGTTCACCTGCGCCTTGAACGTGCTGTCGTTGCGCGCAATCAGGGTTTCAGCCTGCTGCGCCGCCACAGGGTCGGCCTGCAGCCGCCAGTCCTGCGGGTCGTTTTGCGCCAGCGCCCAGCGCATGATGTCCAGGCTTTCTTCGAGCACCCCGGCACCGGTATCCAGTACCGGCACCGTGCCCTTGGGTGACAAGGCCAGCAGTTCTGCCGGCTTGTTCTTCATCGCTACCTCGCGAATCTCCACCTCGCACCCCGCATAGCGCAGGGCCAGGCGCGCGCGCATGGCCCAGGGGCAGCGGCGGAACGAGTAGAGGATCACCCGCACACCTCCACGTCACTCAGGCCATTGCCTTGGCGGCGTACCTGGATCTGCACCGGGATGCGTTCGTGCATTTCCTGCACGTGGGAAATCACCGCCACCTTGCGGCCCTGGGCCTGCAAGCCGTCGAGGGCGTCCATGGCCAGTTGCAGCGACTCGGGGTCGAGGCTGCCGAAGCCTTCGTCGATGAACAGCGATTCGATGCGCAGCGTGCTGGAGGCCATCGAGGCCAGGCCCAGGGCCAGGGCCAGCGACACCAGGAAGGTTTCCCCGCCAGACAGCGAGTGCACCGAACGCAGTTCGTCACCCATCTCGGTGTCCAGCACCAGCAGGCCGAGGGCGCTGCCGCCGCGTTTGAGGCGGTAGCGGCGGGCCAGCTGGCGCAGCTGGGCGTTGGCGTGGTGCAGGAGCAGGTCGAGGTTGTAGCCCTGGGCGATCTTGCGGAACACATCGCCCGAGGCCGAACCGATCAGGGCGTTCAGGCGAGCCCAGCGTTGCCACTGCTGGTGGGCCTGTTCTATTTCCGCCGCCAGCGCCTGGTGCGCCTGTTGGCGACGCTGGTCATCGGCCTGCTGTGCACGCAGTTCGGCGCATTGCTGCTCATGGCCGGCCAGGCGTTCACGCAGTTCGGTCAGGGCCTGTTCCAAGGCGTCGGCCGAGGTGTCCACAGTCATTTGCGCGGCATGTTGCTGCAGGCGTTGTTCACGTTCCTGCAGCAGCACGCGGCCCTGTTCGATGGCCTTTTCGGCGCCTTGCAGGCGCTGGCGCAGCTCATTGACCTGCGCATCCTCCATGCCCAGCAGGCGATCCAGGCCGGCGTCGTCCAGTTCCGGGTGTTCTGCGCGCCACTGGGCGATCTGGCCCTGCAACTGCTGGCACTCGGCGTCCAGCGCCTGCTGCTGCTGGGTGTTGGCCTTGAGTTCGCTGGCCAGTTGCACGCCTTGGGTACGCAGCTCCTGCAGGCGCTGGGCAGTGTCGGCGTCGAGGGCGCGGGCCTGCTCCAGCGCGGCGTCCATGTGCTGTTGCCAGGCTTCGGCGCTTGTGTGCCCGCCAAGCAGTTCGCCAAGCGAAGCCTGGGCCTGTTGGCGCTGCTCGTCGAGGGCGGCAAGTTTCTGCTGCAGCTGCTGCTGGGTCTGCACGCGTGCCTGCTGCTGGTCGCGCAGCTTGTCCAGCTGGGCCTGGCGGGCTTGCTGTTCTTCCTGTTCGTCCTTGCGCTGCTCCAGTTGCTGCAGGCGTTGGGCGATCTGCTGGTCCAGGGCGAGGAAGGCATTGGCCGGGTCGTCGTTCAAGGCCTTGAGGGCCTCTTCGGGCAATACGCCGGCAAGGTCCGCGAGGCCTTGCTGCAACTGCTGCTCGTCGCTGGCCAGGGCCTGGTGCTGTTGCTCCAGGTGGCGCTGGGCTTGCTGTTGCGCCTGCTGGGCGGCCTGCAATTGCTGGTTGAGACGGGCTGCATCTTTTTGCAGGGCGAGCAGGGCGCTCTGGCGTTTCTCGTCCTGGCCGATTTCTTCGTCCAGGCGCCGCAGCTGGCTGTCGAGCCAGGCACTGCGGGCCTTGTCGTCCTGCGGGGCCAGGGCCGGCCACAGGCTGTGCGCCTGCACCTGGGCCACCAGCGGTTGCAGCTGTTCGTCCAGGTGCTGCTGTTGCTGCTGGAAGTCCTTGAGCTGGGCGTTGACCACGCCCAGCTGGGTGCGCAGCTCCACCAGCTTGCTGTTGAGGGTTTCGACCTGCTTCTGCGCGGCATCTTCTTCGGCCTGGTCATGGCGACCCAGGCTTTGCAGCAGCGCTTCAGGCTGGTGGAACGGGTGCTCGGCGCTGCCGCACACCGGGCAGGGTTCGCCGTCGCGCAACTGGCCGCGCAACTCTTCGACGCTGGTGTTGCGTGCCAGGCGCTGGCGTTCCAGCAACTGGCGGGTGAGGTTGAGCGCTTGCTCGGCGGCTTCCAGCTCGGCCTTGGCGGCGGTGCCTTCGGTAATCAGTTGCTGGCGCTGCTGCATGGCCTGCTGCTGACGCACGCGCACGGCCTCCAGCTGCTGGCGCAGTTCCAGTTCACGGCCATGCAGGCGTGACAGCTCTTCCACGGCGCGCTGCTGCTTGCGGTTGTCCTGCAGCATGCCACCCAGCAGGTCGATCTGTTCTGCCAGGGCCTGGGGTTCGGCCTTGGCTTCGCGGAACAGCAGCTCGAAGGCATCGCGCTCGGCCTGCAAGTGCGCATTGGCCTGGCTGGCCTGGGCCTGCAGGCCGGGCAGCTCTTCACGGCCCTTGGCCAGGCGGCCACCGATCAGCATCACTTGCTTCAGTTGCGGCAGGTAGGCGTGCCAGGCATTGGCCAGGCCCGCCAGGTGCTGGCTGTCGGCGAGCGCGGTGTCGATCTGCGCCAGTTGCTGCAGGCTGCGCTGCTGGTTGTCTTCCAGCTGCTGCAGGTGCTGCTGGCCTTCGGCGACCTGCTGCTCGGCCTGCTGGCCGGCGCTGCGCTGTGCTGCCAGCTCCTGCTCCAGACGGGCCAGGTTGTCCTGGGCGGCGAAGGCCTGGCGCAGGCGAGGGGCGTTCTCGCTGTGTTGGGCCTGGCTATCGGCAAGCGCCTGACGCGCGGCGTCCAGCGCCTGTTCGAGCTCGCTGGTGCGCACTTGCAGCTCGGCTTGCTGCTGCTGTTGCTCGGCGATCTTCGCTGCCAGCGGTGCCAGTTGCGCGGTCAGTGTCTGCTGGCGGTGGAACTGGTGACGCTGCGGGGCCAGGCGCTCCAGGCGCACCAGGTCCAGGCGCTGCTCAGCCAGTTGTTGCCAGCCCTGTTCGGCGGCCTGCAGCGCGGTGCCGGCTTCGGCGTGCTGGGCCTGCAGCTGGCGCTGCTCGTTCAGCCAGTTGCGTTGCTGCTCCAGCTGGCGCTCGCCGGCCTGGTCGGCCTTGAACTGCTGCTGCGCCTGTTCCAGGCGCTGGTCGAGCTCGGCGCGGGCTTCGGCGGCCATCGGCAGCAGGTGGCTGGCACGGTCCTTCAGGGCATTGTGGGCCTCGCCGGCTTCGCGTGCCTTGCTGAAGGCCCGCTGGCCCAGGCGAGTGTAGATGGCGGTGTTGGTGAGCTTTTCCAGCAGCTCGCTGCGTTCTTTGTCGTCGGCCTTGAGGAAGGCGCCGAATTCGCTCTGGGCCAGCATCACCGCGCGGGTGAACTGTTCGAAGTTCAGGCCCAGGCGGGCTTCGACCAGTTGCTTGTATTCGTTCTTGCCGCTGCCCAGTACCTGCTCGCTGTCCAGGTCATAGAAGCTCTGGCGGCTGTGCTGCAGCTTGCCGTTGGCCTTGTCGCGGGCGCGGTTGGCTTCCCAGCGGGCGCGGTAGCGGCGGCCATCGATGCCGACGAAATCGACTTCGGCAAAGCCGCTGCCGGTGCCGCGGCGCAGCAGGTTGCGCGGGTCGGAGGTAGGGATCTCGCCGTCTGCATCCGGTACCTTGGCCTCGCGGCCAATGTCGTTCAGCCGTGGCACGGTGCCGAACAACGCCAGGCACAGGGCGTCGAGCAGGGTACTTTTACCCGCCCCGGTAGGCCCGGTGATGGCGAACAGGCCGGCGCTGGCCAGCGGTTCGGCGGTGAAATCGATATCGACCGGGCCGGCCAGGGATGCCAGGTTCTTCAGGCGGATGGCAAGAATCTTCATGGCTGTTCCTCTTCCTGCTGCACGTCCTGCAACAGCAGGGCGAAGTCGGCCAGCGCCTGTTCGTCGGCGGGGTTGCCATAGGCCTGCTCCCAGGCGCGGCTGAACAGGTCCTGCGGGGTCATCTGGGCCAGTTCGACAAAGGCCAGGTCATCGTCTTCGGCATTGTTGCGGCCGGCGTATTCGGCACTGATGCGGATCAAGCGCACGGCCTTGCCTTCCAGTGCGGTTTCGATCTGCTGGCGCAGGTCGGGTTGCGGCTCGTCCAGTATCACCCGCACCTCCAGCCAGGGCTGGCGGTTGGGGTCTTCGAGCAGGTCGATCACTGGCAGCTCGGCCAACTGCTCCAGCAGTTCGCCCAGTGGTGCCGGGCCGACCCGTTGCAGGGCCACGGCGCGCGGTACCGGGCGCGGTTCGACGCTGACCAGGCCGGTGCCGTCAAGCTCCACTTCCAGCACCTGGTGCGGGTAGTTGATTTCGGCGAACGACAGCGGGATCGGCGAGCCGCTGTAGCGGATGCGTTCTTCGCGGTTGACCTTCTGCGGCTTGTGCAGGTGGCCCAGGGCGACGTAGCTGATGGCCTTGTCGAACAGCTTGGCTGGCAGCGCCTCGGCGTTGCCGATGATCAGGCTGCGCTCGGAGTCCTCCGACACCGCGCCACCGGCCATGTGCGCGTGGCTGATGGCGATCAGCGCCTGGTCCTTCTTGCGCTTCTTTTGCGCGGCGGCGATCAGCTGCTGGTGCACCTGGGTGATGCCTTGCAGGTAGTCGTCGCCCAATTGCGGGCCGGTCACCTCGGCCGGGCGCAGGAAGGGCAAGGCCAGGCACCAGGCGGCGACCTTGCCACGGCCGTTGGTCAGCGGTATCAGCAGGCGTTCGGCGTCCAGCTGGCCCTCGTCCAGCCAGTGCACACGGCCCAGGGCATGGGTGCGCAGGCGGCGCATCAGTGCCGCGGGCAGCTCGATGCGCGAGCCGGAGTCGTGGTTGCCGGCGATCATCACGATGTCCAGCTTCGGCTGTTGTTCGTGGGCCTGGACGATGAAGTCGTAGAGACGTTCCTGGGCTTTGACCGGCGGGTTGACCGTGTCGAAGATATCGCCGGCGATCAGCAGCGCATCCGGCTGGCGCAGGCGCAGCTGGCCGAGCAGCCAGTCGAGGAAGCAGGCGTGTTCGAAGTCGCGTTCCTGGCCGTGCAGGCTTTGGCCCAGGTGCCAGTCGGAGGTATGAAACAGACGCATGGATGACCTGTTGGTGTCGAGTCGAGCAAGCGGGGAAAGGGCGGTATGGTAACCCAAGCATGGGGCTAACAGGTGCTCGCCTGAAAGTGTGTCGGCGAACACCTGGCAGCCTTGATGCGATCACGCTTTCTGTAGGAGCGGCCTTGTGTCGCGAAAGGGCCGCAAGGCGGCCCCGGCGATTTTGCGGTGATGCGAAGATCCTGGGGGCGCTTTGCGCCCCTTTCGCGACACAAGGCCGCTCCTACAGGGGCCGCGCTTGTCTTGGGGCTGTGTCCTAAGCGGGTTGATTCTGAAGCATTGGGGGCAGGTTCAGAAATATCTTACGGTGGCACCGGCTGCGCCGGTGTTCGCGGGCATGCCCGCGAAGAGGCCCGCACAGCAACCACTTACTTGGGATAGAGCGGCGGCAGGCTGCCGTTCTCGCCGGTCGGCAGCAATACCTGCTCAGCCGGCGGAATCGTACCGATCGCCCGCCACAAGTCTTCACCCTGCCAATACTGCCCGCTCTCGCTATACAGCGCCCCGTTCAACCCATCCAGTGCATCCGACAACGGCACGAACCGCGCCGCCATCTCGGCCAGGGTCTCCGGCTGCTGGCGGGCCCAGGCGTCCAGCGCCTGGCGGGTTGCCTGTGGGTCGTTGGCCTGGCACGCGCGCTTGAGATCATCCAGCAAGGTACGCGGGCTCGGCCCGGCCTGCGCGGCGCGCAGCACCGCTGGCTGTGAGCGGGCGCGCCACCACAGGGCAAAGCCCAGCAAGGTGGTGAGGGCGAACACCAGGGTGGCCAGCTGCCATGGCCACAGCAAGCTGCTGGCACTGCTGTTGTCACCAACCGGGGTGTCGGCGCTCAGCGCCGGGTTGTCCTGCACGTTCAGCGTGCGCGCCGGCAGGCTGCTGTGCTCCAGGTGGTCTTCGCGGGTGTTCCACCAGGCCACTTCCAGCGCCGGCAGGGCCAGCGTACCGCTGTGGGTCGGCACCAGGGCTTCGCGCTCTTCGCGGTTGGCGGTCATGCCGCGCTCGCTGATTTCGTTGCGCAGCAACGGCTGGTCGGGGTAACGGCGCAGGCCGGTGATTTCGGTGGCTGGCAGCGGCGGCAACTGGGTGCTGGACAAGCCTTCGGCACGCAAGGTGATGTTGCGGGTCAGCGAGTCGCCAATCTGCACCTGCTGGTTGCCAGGGTCGGGGTTCCAGTGCTCTTCCAGGGTCAGGCTGCGGGCCGGTAGCCATGGCACGCCAGCAGGCCAGGCCGCCGGAATCGGCCGTACGGCCAGGCGCAATGGCAGCGAGCTGACCTGCACCTGGTGGCCGGCCCGGGCCGTGCCGTTGGCTTGTGGGGCTTGGTCCGGGCTGGCGGCGGCGGTGGCGGTGAAGGTCAGTGGCGGGATGTCGAGGGTGCCGCTTTGCTGGGCATACACGGCATAGCGGGTTTCGATCACGCCGTGGCGGACGCCGTTGATTTCCTTTTCATAGGTGCGCGATTCACCCAGCGGTTCGACTTTGGCGTTTTCCAGTTGCAGCGGGCTGAGGCTGCTGTCGTCGTACAGTGCCACCGAATGGTAGATGCGCAGGGTGAGCACGGCCTGGGCCTGGACGTAGACCTCGCTGCTGTCGAGCGTGGCTTCGATGAACACCTGCGAGGCACTGTCCTGGCGGCTGGCATCGGCCTGCAGCACTTGCAGTTCGATGGCCTGGCTGTGCGACTGGCCCAGTTGCAGTTCGGGGATGCGCAGGCTGCCGCTGCGCCGCGGCAGCAGGGTGATGATCCAGCGGGTGCTGGCGCGGGTTTCGCCGTCGAGACTGTGCAGGCTGTTCAGTTGGCGCGTGCCGCGCACTTCGAAGTCACCCTCCAGCGCGCGCAGGTCGGGCTTGCCGAACTGGGTGACGTCCTGGCTTTCCAGGGTGAGCTCCAGGCTTTCGCCGGCTTCCAGGCGGGTACGGTCGACGCTGGCGCGCAGCAACGGTTCGGCCTGGGCCAGCACGGCCCACAGCAGACTGAGGAGAAAGACGCCGAAGCGACTCATCGTGGGGTTTCCTGATGCAATTGCTGTTCATACCAGAATTTGCGCCGCAGCAGCTCCGCCGGGTTGTCGGGGATCTCCCGCAGCCATTGTTCCAGGGCCTGGCGCTGTTCGGCATCGAGGCTGGTCGATACCGGGCGCTGCGGCGGCTGGATGACGCTGTCATCCGCGCCCGCCTGGTTGCCGGGCGCTACCTGGCTGTTGCTGCTGCCTTCGCCGGGCTGTTCGGCGCTGGCTTGTTCGTCGTTGCCGGGCGTGCCCTGGGCCGGGCTGCTGGCCGAGCTGCTGTTGCCTTCGGTTTCGCTGCCGGGCGTGCCTTGGGCATCGCTGCCGGCCGGTTGTTCCTCGGCCTTGGCTTCGCGCTGTTGCAGCAGTTGCTGCACCAGTGCCTGGTTGTCCAGCGCCACTTGCAGGTCGGGCTGGCGTTCCAGGGCTTGTTCGTAGGCGTCCAGGGCTGCTTCCAGTTCACCGCTGTGGGCCAGGGCATTGCCTCGATTGTAGTGGGCGGCGGCGGTGTCGCCTTGGGAAAAGGCCTCGGCGGCGCCGGCATAGTCGCCCGCCTGGTACAGGGCCATGCCGCGCCATTGCGGGTCCTGGAACTGGCGCGCAGCGCTGGCCGGGCGGTTCTGCTCCAGCAGGCGCTGGCCTTGCTGGTCGGGGCGCAGCCACAGGTCGTTGAACTCGAAGGCCTGGCTGGGCTGGGGCAGGGCCAGCAGCAGCGGCAGGCAGAACAGCCAGCCGCGTCGGCCGGCACAGGCGGCCAGCAGCAACAGCGGCAGCAGCAGCCAGTAACCCTGGTCGGCCCAGCTGTCCAGTTGCAGGGTCTGGCCGTCATTGCGCCCGGCGCGCGGGTTGTCGAACAGGCCCAGGCCACGCAGGTCGAGGTCGTCGATGCGGGCATGCCGGTAGCGCCCGCCGGTGCCGCTGATGAAGCCCTTGAGGCTGGCGCTGTCCAGGCGTGGCAACAGGATGCCGCCCTGGTCGTCCTTGAGGTATTCGCCATTGGCCTGGCGCACCGGTGCGCCTTCGCGGCTGCCGATGCCCAGCATCAGCAGGCTCGGGCCCTGGCGGCCGAGGGCCTGGGCGATGCCTTGGCGCTCCGGGGCGCTGAGCGACGAGCCGACCAGCAGCAGGCGGCCCTGGCCCAGGCCGCTCTGGGCCAGCAGGGCCAGGCCTTTTTGCACGGCCAGGTCGGCGCGCTGGCCGGGTTTGGGCATGATCGACGGGTCGATCGCCTCGAGCAGGTTGCGGCTGGTGGCCAGGTCATCGGACAGTGGCACCAGGGTGTGCGCGGAGCCAGCGTAGACCACCAGCGCGGTCTGGCTGTCGCGGCGGTGCTCCAGCAGGTCGAGGATCTTGCGCCGCGCCTGCTCCAGGCGGTTGGGCGGGCTGTCCTCGGCGAGCATCTGCGGGGTCAGTTCGAGCAGGATCACCAGCGGGTCGGCCGGGCGCTGGCGGCTTTCTTCCACGCGCTGCCAACTGGGCCCGAGCAGCGCCAGGATCACCAGCACCCAGGCCAGGCCCAGCGCCACCCACGGCAGCTTGCTGGTGCTGCCGCTGCCACCGCCGAGCAGGACGCCATGGAACGCCGGCGGCAGAATCATCTGCCAGCGCCCGGCGCGCTTGCGCCGGTGCCACAGTTTGTACAGCAGCCAGGCGAGCAGGGGCACGGCCAGCAGCCAGAGCGGGCGCAGCCATTCGGGCCATAGTTCGATCATCGCCGCCTCCTCAGGCGCAGGCGCTTCAGGCGCTGGCGCCATTCCGGGTGCGGTTGCAGGAAGCGCGGCTTGCGCAGCAGGCGGTGCAGCAGGTTGTCGGGCCATTGCACGGCCAGCACCAGCAGCACGCTCAGCAGCAAGGCCAGGGCCAGGGGCCAGGCATACAGGGCCTTGGCCGTGCGCGCCTGGGTCGGTTGCTGGGCCACCGGTTCGAGCTGGTCGAGGGTGTCGCCGATGGCGTCCAGTTCGGCGCCGTCATGGGCGCGGAAGTAGGTACCGTGGGTGATGTCGGCAATTTCCTTGAGCGAGGCTTCGTCCAGGTCCAGGCTCGGGTTCAGGCCGAGCAGGCCGGGGGTGCCACTGGCCTCGGGGTTGGCGCCGATGCCGATGGTGTAGATACGCACGCCTTCCTGGGCGGCCAGGCGGGCGGCGGTCAGCGGGTGGATCTGCCCGCCGTTGTTGGCGCCGTCGGTGATCAGCACCAGCACCCGGCTTTGTGCCGGGCGTTGACGCAGGCGCTTGACCGCCAGGCCAATGGCATCGCCAATGGCAGTGTTCTTGCCGGCGATGCCGATCTGCGCCTCGTCGAGGAAGGTGCGCACGGTGCGCCGGTCGAAAGTGAGCGGCGCCTGCAGGTAGGCCTGGCTGCCGAACAGGATCAGGCCGACGCGGTCGCCTTCGCGGTCCTGCAGAAAGTCGCCGAGCAGCGCCTTGACCAGGTCGAGGCGGCTGATTTCTTCGTTCTGCCACTGCATGTCGGGGAAGTCCATCGACCCGGACACATCCACCGCCACCAGCAGGTCGCGGCCGCTGGCAGCCACTGGCACCGGCTCGCCCAACCATTGCGGGCGGGCGGCGGCGCACAGCAGCAACAGCCAGATGACGACAAAGGGCGCCTGCTGGCGCCAGGTCGGCAGGTTGAGCCGCGCGCGGCGCCCGGCCAGGCCTTCCAGTTCGTCGAGAAAGCCCACCTTGAGCACCGGTTCGCCGCTGTCGGCGGCCGGCAGCACCAGGCGCGCCAGCCACGGCAGCGGCAACAGGGCGAAGACCCACGGCCAGGCCAGTTCAAACATGCTTGCGAATCCAGGTTTCGACGGCTTGGCTGAGCCCGGCGATGGCCTTGTCGTCGAGCTTGCACTCGGGTTTGTAGGCGCCCTCTACCAGTACCATCCAGCGGGTCAGGCCGGCGGCCGGGCAGCGGTTGTCAAGAAACGCCAACCACTGGCGACCGTTCAGGGTATGGCTGTTGGCACCCGGGTAGTGGCTGCGGCACAGGCGCTTGAGCAGGGCGTTGATCTGTTGCAGCCAGGCCCCGGCCGGGGCGCCGTCGTAGGGGCGCGGCAGCCGCGCCAGTTCGGCCAGCGCTTCCACGCGCACCGGGTCCAAGGGTTGTTCGGCACGCACGATGCGGCGTTTGCCCGGGCGCCAGTGGCGCACCCGCCACAGGCCCCAGGCCAGCAGCGGCAGCACGGCCAGCAGCAGCCACCAGCCGGGTGCCGGTGGCCACAGGCCGATCGGCGCGGGGGCGATCAGCGGCTGCAGTTGGTCAAGCGGGTTCATTGGCCGCTGCTCTTCATGACGCGCTCCGTGGCCGCTGGGCGTTCAGGTACTCGCGCAGTTGCTCGATCATTTCGCTTTGGGTGCTCAGTGGCATCAGCAGCACGCGCAGCTTTTGCGCCATCAGCTCCCAGCGCTCGATGCGCGCTTCGGCCTGCTGGCGGTAGGCCTGGCGCAGGTTGGCGTCCAGGGTGTCGAGCTCCAGCTGCGCGCTGCGCTGGGCAAAGCGCAGCAGGCCGGCGGCAGGCAGGGCGTGGTCGAGCGGGTCGGACACCGGCATCAGCAGCAGGTCGCAATGGCGCGAGAGCATGGCCAGGTGCTGCTCCACCTGGGCAGTGAGCGAGCGCTCATCGCAGATCACGATGGCCAGGCTGCCGGGGCGTAGCACTTCGCGGGCGCGGCGCAGGGCCAGGCCGAGGCTGTCGGCCCCGGGGCTGGCTTCGGTGTGCAGCGCCTGGTTGACCTTGGCCAGGCGGTTGAGCAGTTGCAGCAGGCTCTGCTTGCTGCGCCGGGGCTTGATTTCGTGGTGTTCGTTGTCGCCGAACACCAACCCGCCGATGCGGTCGTTGTGGCCCAGCGCGGCCCAGCCAAACAGCGCGGCGGCCTGGGCGGCCAGCACCGACTTGAACATCAGCCCCGAGCCGAAGAACAGCCGTTGGCTCTGCTCGACGAGGATGAAGATGGGCCGTTCGCGCTCTTCGTGGAACAGCTTGGTGTGCGGCTCCTGAGTGCGCGCGGTGACCCGCCAGTCGATGTTGCGCACATCGTCGCCGGCCTGGTAAACGCGCACCTGGTCGAAGTCCACGCCGCGCCCGCGAAGCTTGGAGTGGTGCAGGCCCACCAGCGGGCTGCGCTGGCCGGGCCGGGAAAACAGCTGGATTTCGCGCACGCGGTGGCGCATGTCGATCAGCTCGGCAAGGCCGATGCGGATGCCGGGCTCGGCCAGCGACGCGGTGGGCATGGGCTCAGGCAACGGCGACGACGTCGAGGATGCGCTGGACCACGCGGTCCTGGTCGATCCCCGCCGCCTCGGCCTCGAACGAGAGGATGATGCGGTGGCGCAGTACGTCGAACAGCACCGCCTGGATGTCTTCGGGGCTGACGAAATCGCGCCCGGCCAGCCAGGCGTGGGCGCGCGCGCAGCGGTCCAGCGAAATGGAACCACGCGGGCTGGCGCCGTAGGCGATCCAGTCGGCCAGTTCGGCATCGAACTTGGCTGGGGTGCGGGTGGCCATCACCAGTTGCACCAGGTATTCCTCCACCGCGTCGGCCATGTACAGGCCGAGGATTTCCTTGCGGGCGGCGAAGATCGCCTGCTGGCTGACCCGGCGCTCGGGCTTGGTCTCGCCGCCCAGGGCTTCACCACGGGCCTGCAACAGGATGCGCCGCTCTACCGCAGCGTCGGGGAAGCCGATTTTCACGTGCATCAGGAAGCGGTCGAGCTGGGCTTCGGGCAGCGGGTAGGTGCCTTCCTGCTCGATCGGGTTCTGCGTTGCCATCACCAGGAACAGCGGCGACAGGTCGTAGGTGCTGCGGCCCACGCTGACCTGGCGTTCGGCCATGGCTTCGAGCAGTGCGGACTGCACCTTGGCCGGGGCGCGGTTGATTTCGTCGGCCAGCACCAGGTTGTGGAAGATCGGCCCCTGCTGGAAAACGAAGCTGCCGGTTTCCGGGCGATAGATTTCGGTGCCGGTGATGTCGGCCGGGAGCAGGTCGGGGGTGAACTGGATGCGATGGAACTGCGCCTCGATGCCTTCGGCGAGCTCTTTGATGGCCTTGGTCTTGGCCAGGCCCGGCGCACCTTCGACCAGCATGTGGCCGTCGGCCAGGAGCACGATCAACAGCCGCTCGACCAGTTTCTCCTGGCCTAGGATCTGGGAAGAAAGAAAGGTGCGCAGCGCGATCAGCGCTTCACGGTGTTCCATCGGTGACGGTTCCTGGTATGGGGCCGCAGGCGGCTGGAAGCAGCAGCCCTGGCAAGGGGTGATACTTTAATCCATCCGGGGGGGTGGCGACCAATGGCGGCAGGGAAATTTAGGTGCGTTTTACATAATGTATCGGGCCGCCAGGTGCTCGCCGTGGCATTTTCGGGGCCTGTGAGATCGAGCGCCGCCCGCGCGGCGCTTCGCGGCACAAGGCCGCTCCCACATCTGTTTCGGGCCAGTCATTCCTGTAAGGTCTCCTCTGTCCGCCTTGTTTGTTCCATTCGATATTGAAGGGCGCAGTTGTTCTTCATCCATCTCCAGTCATGCACCAAGGCTGCAACCCACCTGGCACAGGAATAACTGGCCCGAAACAGATGTGGGAGCGGCCTTGTGCCGCGAAGCGCCGCGCGGGCGGCGCTCGATCTCTGCATCACCTCAACGCTCAAGACAAACATCTGGCAGCGTTGCCGAAATGTCCTGTAAAGGAATGGCCATTGCCTGATGTTCCGCGGCGGCGTGCTGGCGCCTGCTTGTGCTTTTTGTACAAGCAGGAGGCAGGACAATGGGCCTGAACAGCTGTAGCACTGCACGCATCACGCCGGTCACTCTGCGTTTTGGCGTGTTCTTCGATGGCACCGGTAACAACCTGAACAATGTGATGCCGGTGGATGCACCGGTGGGTAAAGGGGGCAGTTATGCCAATGCCTTGAGCAATGTGGCCCTGTTGCATGCGCTGTATCCGGCGCAGGGGGCCAATGCTGACGGGACCATGGCGTTTCTGAAGCGCTATGTCGAGGGCGTTGGCACCTTGGCCGGGGAGGCGGATCATGCCTATGCCTCGGCCACCGGGTGTGGGCGCTGGGGGGCCGAGGCGCGGGTCGCCGAGGCCTTGGCGGGAATTGCCGGGCAGTTGCGGGACTGGGGCCAGGCGCATCCACAGGCAAGGCTCGAGCGGGTCGAGTTCGACCTGTTCGGTTTCAGCCGGGGTGCGGCGGCTGTGCGGCATCTGGCCAACCTGCTGCATGATGGCGGCAGCAGCCTGTTGGCTGTGTCCTGCGGCATCGTTATCAATTTCATCGGCCTGTTCGACACGGTGGCGGCGATCATCGCGCCGCTGCAGGGCGACTTCGACCCCGCCGACGACCGCCATGGTGGCTTGCGCCTGGGCCTGGGTGCGGGCATTGCCCGGCAAATGGTGCAGCTGGTGGCGGGTGACGAGCAGCGGCACAACTTCCCGCTGGTGCGCAGTGGCCATGACATCGTGTTGCCGGGCGTGCACTCGAACATTGGCGGTGGTTACCCGGATACCACGCAAGAGCAGGTGCTGCTGTGCAAACCGCAGTCACAGCGGGTGCCGCTGGGTATGCGCGCCGAGCAGACTCGGGTGCATGCCACCGTCAGTGCCTTGCTGGCGTCGGCGTTCGGCGAACTGGGGGCGCCCAGGCCACAGGTGCTGGCCTGGGAGGAGCCGATTGCCGGTGGCCGGCCGAGCGAGGCGCAAAAGCAGGTGTATGCGGCGGTGTACCGCGAGCGGGAAGTGGCGGGGCAGCTTTCCCGGGTGTACCTGAGCATCATGCGTGAGTTGGCGGTGCGGGCGGGTGTGCCGTTTGCGCCGTTGGGTGGGCAGGCTGAGCATCGGTTGCCGGAGGAGTTGCTGGGCATCAGCCGCAAGTTGCACGGGTTTGCCTTGGGTGAGAGTGAGCAGCCTGGGTTGACCGAGGATGAGCAGCGTTTTTTGCGCGACAGGTATGTGCATGCGTCGGCGAACTGGAATGCGTTGAAGGGGTTGCGTAACAGTGTGCTGGATGTGCTGTTCGTCGATCGGCCGGGGGCAGGGGGGCGGGTGATGCATGCGAATCCGCCAACTTGAGTGAAGCTTCTTTGGCTGGCGATGGCGCGATCCCTCGTAGGAGCGGCCTTGTGTCGCGAAAGGGCCGCAAAGCGGCCCCAGCGATTTCTGCGGCGAAGCTGAGAATGCTGGGGCCGCTGCGCGCCCCATCGCGACACAAGGCCGCTCCTACAGGGGCTGTATTGACGTATCGGTCTTGTGCAAAGCAGTTGCGTTGTATTCCTCGACCAGGTGGTCGAGGAACACGAACAGCTTATGGTTCATCTCATCCCAGTTGTTGGCGCGCAGCGCGGCGGGTTGCTGTACGAAGCGGCGATCGGCGAGGGTGGCCAGTTCACCTTCGGACGCGGCGATCAGCAGTTCGACCACCTCGGCGGTGAACTCCATGTGGCACTGGAAGCCATACACCAGATTGCTGTATTCGACGATCTGGCGCGGGCAGCCTTCGCTGGTGGCGAGGACTTTGGCGTCGGCCGTCAGGCCTGGCATGTCGTTGTGCCAATGGCCGACCTGTAGAACTTCGCCAAAGTGGGCGACTTTGCCATCGGCTTTGCCTGCAGCTGTCAGGCGGATGGGGAATTTGCCAATTTCCTTTTCCGGGCTGTGGCCAAACCGGGCACCCAATGCCTCACCGATGAGCTGGGAGCCCAGGCAGATACCGACCACGGCCTTGCCGGCAGTAATGGCTTGCCGGATCAGCCGACATTCGGCGGCAGCATCGAAGTGTGGACATTGTGCGACGGTGGTGGCCGGGTCTTGTGGCCCTCCGAGCACGACCAGCAGGTCGAAGTGGCTGGCATCCGCAGGCAGGGCCTGGTTGGCGTAGACACGGGAGTAGCTGGCGTCATGACCTCGGGCCTTGACCCAGGTTTCATAGGCACCGGGTGCTTCGAATGATTCGTGGACGATGAAGTGGACTTTCATGGTGAGTCTCTACGGTGATGGTGCAGTAGGCACTGCCCGGCAGCCAGTTGCTGCCGGACAGGTCTCGATGGTTCAGTCGGCCTCGCCCAGGGCGTCCAGCAAGCCCTTCAGGTACGCGCTGCCTTGCGCATCCAGCAGCTGCAGGGGCAGGCGTGGAGCGCCGACATCCTGGCCGAGCATCTTCAAACCGGCCTTGATGGTGGTGGGCAGGCCACGGCGGGTGATGTATTCCAGCAGTTCGTACTGGCGGTAGAACAGCGCGCGAGCTTCAGCCAGGTCGCCTTGCTGCACCGCGTCCCACAGCGCCAGGTTCAGCGCCGGGATCAGGTTGGGCGCGGCGGTGCACCAGCCAGTGGCGCCGGCCACCAGGGCTTCCAGGGTGAGCGGGTTGCAACCGTTGTAGAAGGCCACCTGGCCATCGGTGGCCTTGAACAGGCGGTGCATGCGCTGGATGTCGCCGGTGCTTTCCTTGACCATCGTCACATTGGGCACTTCGCCGAGGATGCGCAGGATCAGCTCCACCGACAGGTCGGTGCCGCTGGTGCCCGGGTTGTTGTAGAGCATGATCGGAATGTCGATGGCCGCGCCCACCGCCTTGTAGTGGGCGACCACTTCGGCTTCGGTGAGCTTCCAGTAGGAGATGGGCAGCACCATCACCGCCGTGGCGCCGCAGGCCTGTGCCAGGCGGGCGCGTTGCACGGTGCGTGCGGTAGTCAGGTCGGAGACGCTGACCACGCTGGGTACGCGGCCGGCAATGCGTGCCAGGCTGAAGCGCACCACCGTTTCCCATTCGCTGTCGGACAGGTAGGCGCCTTCGCCGGTGCTGCCCAGTGGTGCGATGGCGTGTACGCCGTCTTCTATCAGGCGGTCGATGGACAGGCCCAGGGCATCCAGGTCGAGCGCGCCGTCTGCCGTGAAGGGAGTGATGGTGTAGCCGATAACGCCGCGAATTACAGGTGTAGACATAACCAGGCACCTCTGCCGTTGTTGGGGAAAGAGTACAGCTTCAGTCAGCCCAGGCAGTCGCCATGGGCACGCAAGGCACGGCGCGCGTAGTAGCTGAACGCGGCACCATGACGTTTGGGGGTGGAGATCCAGTCGTGGGCTTCCTTGCCCAGGGCATCCGGGATGGGGCGAATTTCACCGGCGCCCATGGCCAGCAGCTGCATCTTTGCCGCGCGCTCGAACAGCATGGCAAGGACGCAGGCTTCCTCGATCGAGCGGCCGGCGATCAGCAGGCCATGGTGGGAAAGCAGGATCGCGCGCTTGTCGCCGATCGCCCTGGAAATGATTTCACCTTCTTCGTTGCCCACCGGTACGCCGGGCCATTCCTTGAGGAACGCGCAGTCGTCGAACAGCGGGCACAGGTCCATGTGCGAGATGGCCAGTGGCACTTCCAGCATCGACAGGGCGGCGCTGTGCAGCGGGTGGGTGTGGATGATGCAGTTGACGTCGGGGCGTGCGCGGTACAGCCAGCTGTGGAAGCGGTTGGCCGGGTTGGCCATGCCGCGGCCTTGCAGCACGGTGAGGTCTTCGTCGACCACCAGCAGGTTGGAAGCGGCGATCTCGTCGAAGCCCAGGCCGAGTTGTTGCGTGTAGTAGGTGCCAGGCTGCTCTGCGCGGGCGGTGATCTGCCCGGCCAGGCCGGAGTCGTGGCCACCGTCGAACAGGATGCGGCAGGTGAGGGCGAGTTTTTGTCGAGGGGTGTAGGTGTTGTCGGCCAGCGCCGTCAGCATCTGCTGCTGTGCGAGTTTGACGAGTTGGTCCTTGGGGGTCTGCATGGTGTTCGTCATGGGCGGTACCTGCATGGGGAAGGGCGATGGGATTGCTGATCGGCGAGGGCGCCGTCAGGACACAATCGCGATATTAATGACACAAAGTGTCATATACAAGCGATGTGTCATCGCCAGCGCCAGTCATCTGAGACTGCGAGGGGGGAGGTATGGCGGGGTTGTCAGAGGTGGTGCAGGCAACGATCGGCAGGCCAGCCCTGGTCACAGGGCTGGCACGTGCCCTTCAAGGCGCGCCGAACAGCATCGTCCAGTAAACGCCGTTATCGCTACGCGAGTTCTCGGCAAAGGCCGCACCCACCTGGGTAAACATCGGGTTCATCAGGTTGGCGCAATGCCCGGGGCTGGCCAGCCAGCCGGCCATCGCCTTGCTCGGTGACCCCTGGCCTGCGGCAATGTTCTCGCCGATCTGCCGCCCACGGTAACCGGCATCCCAGGCCCGATCCGCGGGTAGATCACCGTCGAGGTCGCGGTGCGCGAAGAAATTGTCGTTGGCCATCGCCCGGCTGTGGCGCTGCGCCGCCGTTCCCAGGGCGGTGTTCCAGGTCAACGGGCGTGCAGCGGCAAAGCGCTTGCGACCACACAGGCGTGGTTTCGCCCGTGCAGCGTTCACCTGTGCCAGCAACGCGTTGCTTGCCGATCGCCTATCGCCGAGCTGGGCATCGAGCAGGGGCCGAGCCAGCAGCACCCGCCATTCATTGCGTGAGCGACTGACGCCGATATCGGCATATTGGCTATCGAGCAGGGCTGCGCAGTAGTCGCTGCGCAGCATGTCAAAGGCCTCCTCGGCATCTCGCGCGCCGACCAGGCGGATGGCCCGCACCTTCACCGCCTGATAACCCGCAGCTTTCAATCCTTCTCGCAAACCCCCGCCGTAGCCGACCGGCAATGCCAGTTTCGGTTTCAGCACAAGTGGCGTCGAGCCCCGGACAATGCGCCGCTCGCAGCGTTGTGGCTGGGTGCGATAGTCGTTGATGGCTGCCACCAGTTGCCTTTCCCCGCTGGCATGGGCGGGGTTGGCGAACAGGGGAAGAAAAGGAATGAAGCAGAGCGAGACAAAGGGGGAGCGACGGACTGCTTGGCGCATGGGGTGAATGGCTCTGGTGAATGACGGCGGCAAGGCCGATTTGAGGGCTCGCCTAAGACTGTGCGCCTCAATACAGGTTCACGTGTACGGGGTACAATTTTTCGCGGGTACTCAACTTGAATGCTGCAACAAGGTAAACCGCAATGACACAAGCTACCGATCAGGCTTTTTACGACCGCGCGGATGCGCATATCGAACTGGCGAACCAGCAGATCGAGAAAATCGAAGACCTGGGCAAGGTCAGTGCCTCGCTGACCTTCGGCGCCTCGCGCTTCAATGCCTGGATGAGTGCCCGCAGTTTCAAGACCGGTGCGGAGTTGGCTGCCGCGCGGGAGGAGCTGTTGAAGTATTTCTGCGAGCAGTACCGGATGATGCTCGAGGACAACCTGGACGAGCACATCGAGCATTTTGACCGGTATGTGCTGGGTAAAGGCGACTGAACCCTATGGGGCAGGCGGTTTCCTTGTAGGAGCGGCCTTGTGTCGCGAACGGGCTGCGGAGCAGCCCCAGGACCTCAGCCGAAATGCACAAATTGCTGGGGCTGCTCTGCAGCCCTTTCGCGACACAAGGCCGCTCCTACAGCGGTACGCGATGTGGGGATAAACCCGGTGACGGGCTATCGGGCCTTTTTCTCCAGAATCCGCGCCCCGGTACCTTCCTTGCCCAGCACATCCTCGGGGTTGCGCAGCGGGCAATCCTCCAGCGACAGGCAGCCGCAACCAATGCAGTTGTCCAGGCTGTCGCGCAACGCTTCCAGAGTACGAATGCGGGCGTTCAGGTCTTCGCGCCAGGCGGTCGACATCTCGCCCCATTGCGCTGCCGTGAGCTTGCTGTTGGGCGCATAGCGGCTGAAGGCCTGCTTGATCTCCTCAAGCGGAATACCCGTGCGCTGCGCCACCTTGATAATGGCCAGCGTACGCAACACCAGTGAAGGATAGCGGCGCTGGTTACCCGCCGTACGGACGCTGGCGATCAGCCCCTTGGTCTCGTAGAAGTGCAGCGCAGAAACCGCCACGCCGCTGCGTTTGGCCACTTCCCCTACCGTTAGCATCCGTGTGTTGTCCGCTGCCATGCCTGTTGACCTCAAGTTAACTCGAGCTCTTATAGTCCTGCCCGATCTTCCCCGCAACCGCTTTCCCTGATGATCGGAGCACTGCATGAACAAAAGGACGTTACTGGCCTGGGCTGGCGCTGTTGCAGGTGTGCTGGCCGCTGCCTATGCATTGGTCGGCAGTGGCTCGGCGCCGCCGGCTGCGGCGGCATGGCCGGCGACCAAGGTGGCGCTGGCCACGGCCGAGCAGGTGCAGCTGGCACGGCAGAACTTTGCCTCGGGGGAACTGGAGGCGGTCAACCAGGTACAGGTGGCGGCCGAGACGGCGGGGCGCATCACCCGCATCGCCTTCGAGTCGGGGCAATGGGTGAGTGCAGGGCAATTGCTGGTACAGCTGAACGATGCCCCGGAGCAGGCCCAGCGCGTGCAGTTGCGCGCCAGGCTGCGCAATGCCGAAGTGGTGCTGCAGCGCAGCCGCAAGCTGCGCGCGGTGAACGCCGTGTCACAGGAGCTGCTCGACAATGCGGCCACCGCCGTGGACGTGGCCAGCGGTGAGCTGCAGCATGTCGAGGCGCTGATCGCGCAGAAGGCGATACGCGCGCCGTTTGCCGGCAAGCTCGGCATTCGCCGGGTGCATCAGGGCCAGTACCTGAGCGCCGGTGAGACCATCGCCAGCCTGGCCGACATCAGCCAGCTTCACGTCAATTTTTCCCTGGGCGAACAAGCCGCCCCCGAAGTGCACGTGGGGCAACTGCTGGTGCTGACGGTGGATGCGGTGCGCGGGCAGGACTTCCAGGCCCGGGTGGTCGCGGTGGACCCGGTGGTGAGCAAGGCGCGCCTGGTGCAGGTGCAGGCGGCCTTGCCGAACCCGGGCGGGCAGTTGCAGCCGGGTATGTACGCCGGCGTGCGCCTGGATGCCGCGCAGCCGTCAAGCGTGCTGGCCGTGCCGGAAACCGCGATCACCTACACCGCCTACGGGCAGACGGTGTTCGTCGCTACCCGGGACCCGGAACAGGGCACCCGGGTCAGCCGGGTGCGGGTGACTACCGGTGAGCGCTGGCAGGGGCGGGTGGAGATTACCTCAGGCCTGGCGCCCGGTGACCAGGTGGTGGTTTCCGGCCAGTTGAAACTGAGCGACGGCATGCCGGTCGAGCCAGTGGCGCAAGACAGCCTGCAGGCCAGCCAGGGAGGGCGGCAATCGTGAAGTTCACCGACCTCTTTGTCCGCCGCCCGGTGCTGGCGCTGGTGGTCAGCAGCCTGATCATCCTGCTGGGGCTGTTTGCAATGGGCAAGCTGCCGATCCGCCAGTACCCGCTGCTGGAAACCTCCACCATCACCATCAGCACCGAGTACCCCGGCGCCTCTGCCGAGCTGATGCAAGGCTTCGTGACCCAGCCGATCACCCAGGCGGTGTCGTCGGTCGAGGGCATCGACTACCTGTCCTCGTCGTCGCAGCAGGGGCGCAGCCTGATCACCTTGCGCATGGTGCTCAACCGCGATTCGACCCAGGCGCTTGCCGAGACCATGGCCAAGGTCAACCAGGTGCGCTATCGCCTGCCGGAAAAGGCCTACGACCCGGTGGTGGAGCTGTCGGCAGGTGACTCCACGGCGGTGGCTTACGTGGGCTTTGCCAGCGAAATCTTGTCGATACCCGAGCTGAGCGATTACCTGTCGCGGGTGGTGGAACCGCAGTTCTCCGGCATCGACGGTGTGGCCAAGGTGCAGTCGTTCGGCGGGCAGCGCCTGGCCATGCGCCTGTGGCTGGACAGCGAACAGATGGCCGGGCGCGGGGTGACGGCCGCCGACGTGGCGCAGGCGGTGCGTGCCAACAACTACCAGGCGACGCCGGGGCAGGTGCGTGGGCAGTACGTGCTGGCCGATATCCAGGTGGACACCGACCTGACCCGGGTCGAGGACTTCCGCGAGCTGATCATCCGCAACGATGGCACCGACCTGGTGCGCCTGCGCGATGTCGGCACCGTCGAGCTGAGCGCGGCCGCCACACAGACCAGCGCCACCATGGACGGCAAGCCCGCCGTGCACCTGGGGCTGTTCCCCACCCCAACCGGCAACCCGCTGGTGATCGTCGAGGGTATTCGCCAGCTGCTGCCGCAGATCCGCCAGACCCTGCCACCCGGGGTGGAGGTGGCGCTGGCCTACGAGACCGCACGCTTCATCGACGCCTCGATCGACGAGGTGTTGCGCACCCTGGTGGAAGCCATGCTGATCGTGGTGTTGGTCATCTGGCTGTGCCTGGGCTCGCTGCGCAGCGTGGTGATCGCGGTGGTGGCCATCCCGCTGTCGATGCTCGGCGCGGCAGGCCTGATGCTGCTGTTCGGCTTCAGCCTGAACCTGCTGACCTTGCTGGCGATGGTGCTGGCCATCGGCCTGGTGGTGGACGATGCCATCGTGGTGGTGGAGAACGTGCACCGCCATATCGAAGAGGGCAAGTCGCCGGTTGCCGCGGCGCTGGCCGGGGCGCGGGAAATCGCCGGGCCGGTGATCGCCATGACCCTGACCCTGGCCGCCGTATACGCGCCGATCGGCTTGATGGGCGGGCTGACCGGCACGCTGTTCCGTGAGTTTGCCCTGACCCTGGCGGGGGCGGTGATCGTGTCCGGCATCGTCGCGCTCACCCTGTCGCCGGTGATGAGTTCGCTGTTGTTGCAACCCGGCCAGCAGCATGGCGCCATGGCCAACATGGCCGACCGCCTGTTCGGCATGCTGACCGGGGCCTATGGGCGAGTACTTGCCTACACCCTGTCGCATCGCTGGATCAGTGGTGGTGTGGCGCTTCTGGTGTGCCTGAGCCTGCCTTGGCTATACCTGCTGCCGCAGCGCGAACTGGCCCCGCCCGAGGACCAGGCGGCGGTGCTGACGGCCATCAAGTCGCCGCAGCATGCCAGCCTGGATTATGTGGAGCGCTTTGCCCTGAAGCTGGACCAGGTGATGAAGTCCCTCGCCGAAACCACCGACACCTGGATCATCAACGGCACCGACGGCCCGGCCGCCAGTTTCGGCGGCATCAACCTCAGCGCGTGGCAGGCCCGCGAGCGTTCCGCCGCGCAGGTGCAGGCGCAGTTGCAGCAGGCCGTGGCGGATATCGAGGGCAGCAGCATCTTCGCCTTCCAGGTGGCCTCGCTGCCGGGTTCCAGCGGTGGCTTGCCGGTGCAGATGGTGTTGCGCAGCGCACAGGACTACCCCGAGCTGTACCAGACCATGGAGATGATCAAGCAGCGCGCCCGCGGCAGCGGCCTGTTCAGCGTGGTGGACAGCGACCTCGACTACAACAACCCGGTGGTCAAGGTGCGCATCGACCGCGCCAAGGCGGCCAGCCTGGGCATCAGCATGCAGGCCATCGGCGAGTCGCTGGGCGTGCTGGTGGGCGAACAGTACCTCAACCGCTTCGCCCTGTTCGGGCGCTCCTACGACGTGATCCCGCAAAGCATCCAGGACCAGCGCCTGACGCCGGCGGCGCTGAACCGCCAGTACGTGCGCGCCGAAAACGGCAGCCTGGTGCCGCTGGCCACAGTGGTGCACCTGGACATCGAAGTGGCGCCCAACCGCTTGCTGCAGTTCGACCAGCAGAACGCCAGTACCCTGCAGGCGATCCCGGCGCCCGGTGTGTCGATGGGGAATGCCGTGGCATTTCTCGAACAGCTTGCCGCCGAACTGCCACCTGGCTTCAGCCATGACTGGCAATCGGAATCGCGCCAGTACGTGCAGGAGGGCTTTGCCCTGATGTGGGCGTTTCTCGCCGCCCTGGTGGTGATCTACCTGGTGCTGGCCGCGCAGTACGAAAGCCTGGTGGACCCGCTGATCATCCTGGTGACCGTGCCGTTGTCGATCTGCGGTGCGTTGCTGCCGCTGGCGCTGGGCTGGGCCACGCTGAATATCTACACGCAGATCGGCCTGGTGACCCTGATCGGGCTGATCAGCAAGCACGGCATCCTGATGGTGGAGTTCGCCAACGAGATCCAGGTGCGTGACAACCTCGACCGTGCCGCCGCCATCGTCCGCGCCGCGCAGATACGCCTGCGGCCGGTGCTGATGACCACGGCGGCGATGACCTTCGGCGTGCTGCCGCTGCTGTTTGCCAGCGGCGCCGGGGCCAACAGCCGCTTTGGCCTGGGGGTGGTGATCGTGTGCGGGATGCTGGTGGGGACCTTGTTTACCCTGTTTGTGCTGCCGACGATCTATGCCTTGCTGGCGCGAGACCATCGGGTGACCACGGTGCGGGGGCAGCAGTTGGCGGAGGCTGAGCGGGTGTTGGACATGTGAGGTAAACCTGGCCACATGCGCGATCCCTGTAGGAGCGGCCTTGTGTCGCGAAAGGGCTGCGCAGCAGCCCCGGCAATTTGTGCACCTGCGCGGAAATCCTGGGGCTGCTGTGCAGCCCTATCGCGACACAAGGCCGCTCCTACAGGGATCGCGCAAGTTTTGGGATATCGAGCATGGCGCTGGTTTGATCAGCCAGGCGACCGATCCCGGCGCATCTGGGTAACCAGGGTAAAGCGATCATCCGGGTGCACCGTCTCGGACACCGCCATCAGGTCGCCGTTTTCCTCGCGGTAATGGCGAATGATCTTCAGCCCCGGCGCGCCTGCCTCGGCCTTCAGCACCCGGGCCATTTCCGCGGTCAGCAACACTGCCCGCACCTGCTGGTCGACCACCGCGATCGCCCGGCCATAGTGCTGCTCGATCAGCCCCGCAATCAGTTGGTCGGGGTGCTCGCGGGCCAACTCGATGACCTCGGCATAGTCGCGCTGCGCGTACACATCGGTCCAGCACAGCGGCGCCGCGTTGTGCACGCGGTCGACACGGATGCTCGACACGCAGAAGTAGTGCTCGCCCGGAACCAGCCCCAGCCGCGCCGCCTCGCTCAGGTCGGCGACGAAGTGGCGCACGTCCTGGATTTCCCGTTGTTGGGTTTCCGCCAGGTGCGCCAGGTCCGCCACGCTGGCCAGTGACTGCGAGTAGCCACCGCGCGGGCTGCTGGCCTCCACCCGGGTACCCACGCGCTTGCGCCGCGATACCAGCCCTTGGTTGAGCAACTGGTTGATCGCCGCGCGCACAGTGTGTCGGCTCACATCGTACAGGTCGCACAGCTCGAACTCTGTCGGCAGCAGGCTGCCCACTGGGTAGCGGCCACTGGCGATGCCTTCCATCAAGTCCTTGGCCACGGTGCTATAGCGCGTCGGGTTCATACCTTTGGTCTGTCTCGCGAATTTGTAACAGCGGCGGGGCGCAATGCGGCCCCGGAAATCAAGCCTGTGCGGGCAGGCTCATATGCAGCAAGGGGAACGGCCGGCCTTCGCCATCCAGCGGTGAGCGGCCGGTCTGGATGAAACCGTAATGCCGGTAGAACCCCACCGCCTGCGGGTTCTGCTCGTTGACATCGACGCTCATCACGCTGTGCTTCTGGCGGCCGAAGTCCAGCAGCGCGCGGCCTATGCCCTGGCCATGGCGCTCAGGGGCGACGAAGAGCATTTCCACGTGGTTGCCATTGAAGCCGATGAAGCCCAGCGGGCGGTCTTCGGTGTCAACCGCGACCCAGAGCTCGACGGCCAGGAGGTAGACGTCGCGCAATTGCGGCAGCAGCGCGTCGATGTCGGACGCTTGCAGAAAGTGGTGCGTGGCGCGCACGGCGCGCAGCCAGATATCGAGCAGTTGCGGGTGGTCTGCAGCGATGCTTTGGCGAATGATCATGGAGTCATGCCTGGGGAGACCGGGAGGAAAAAAGGGTACCCGGATTGTGTGGGGCGGGGCAATGGACGGTGGGGCAGGGCATCAGCTGATGTGTTGCCCGGGCCGGCCCTTTCGCGGGTAAACCCGCTCCCACAAGTACGGCACTGCCCTCGAGCCCGGCGCCGTACCTGTGGGAGCGGGTTTACCCGCGAACATGGGCGAAGCCCGTGCCATCGATGGGCTCGACTGCAATCCACGTCGATAGTTAGAAGCCTGCCTCCAGGCCCAGCAGGTCTTGCACCGTCTGCCTGCGGCGAATCATCCGTAGCGCTCCATCCTCGATCAGGAACTCCGGCAGCAACGGCCGGCTGTTGTAGTTCGACGACATCGACGCGCCATAGGCCCCGGCGTCGTGGATCACCAGCAGGTCACCCACCTGCGCCTGGGGCAGGTCGTGCGGGGTCAGTTCCTGATCATCCTGGGTAAACACATCACCCGACTCGCACAGCGGCCCGGCCACCACGGTCGGCTGCCGTGGGCGGTCAACCGGCTGGCCGTCGGCGTCGAGCAGGGTCATGCGGTGGTAGGCCCCGTACATCGCCGGGCGCATCAGGTCGTTGAAACCGGCGTCGATCATGACGAAGGTGTTGCGGCCCACCTGCTTCACGGCACGTACCTCGGCCACCAGGTAGCCCGATTCCGCCACCAGGAAGCGCCCTGGCTCGATCTCCATGCGCACGGGGTGGCCCAGCATCGCTTCGATCTCCTTGCGGGCCACGGCCCAGGTCCGGGCGTAGCGTTGCAGGTCGACCGGCTTGTCGCTGCTGCGGTACGGGGTGGAAAGGCCGCCGCCAATGGAGAACGCCTCGATGTCCACGCCCAGGCGGCCGATCAGCTCGATCATCGAGCGCGCCACTTGCTCCAGATGCAGGTAATCCACCCCCGAGCCGATGTGCATGTGCACCCCTACCAGGTGCAGGCCATGGGTTTTCACGCAGGCCAGCGCTTCACCCAGCTCTTCGTGCCAGATGCCATGCTTGCTGTTCTCGCCGCCGGTGTTGGTCTTGCGGCTGTGGCCATGGCCGAAGCCGGGGTTGATGCGGATCCACACGCGGTGGCCGGGCGAGCGTTCACCCAGTTGGCGCAGCATGTCGATGGAGCCGGCGTTAACTTCGATCTTCGAGGCCACCACCCGCTCCAGGGTCGGCCGGTCCAGCGCGTCGCAGGTCAGCACCACGCCGGCAGGGTCGCCATCCACGCTGGCGCCCGCGGCAAAAGCCCGCTCCATTTCGCCCAGCGACACTGCGTCCAGCACCAGGCCGTGGGCACGCATCAGGCGCAGCACATGCAGGTTGGGGTTGGCCTTCTGGGCGAAGCGCACGGTGTCGAACACCTTCAGCTGTTCGACACGCTCGGCGATGGTGCCGGCGTCATAGGCCCACAGCGGCGAGCCGTGCTGGCGGACAGCCTCGGCCAGAAGAGTGAAGGGTGCAGTCATGGCGGCGCTACTCATATAAGGAAGGCCACGAGGATGAGCCAAAGCAGGAATTCAGAAAAATAGCTATTTTTCTGTCAGCCATTCATATCTGATATGACCATTGCCGACTTGCTAGGTGTTGCCCGTGAAACTGTCCGTCCGCCATATCGAAGTGTTCCGCGCCATCATGGCCGCTGGCAGCGTCACCGGTGCGGCGCGCCTGCTGTTTACCTCGCAGCCCACCGTCAGCCGTGAGCTGGCGCGGCTGGAGCAGGTAACCGGGCTGAACCTGTTCGAGCGCGAAGGTGGCCGCCTGGTGGCGACGGCCCAGGCGCTGCTGTTGATCGAGGAGGTTGAACGGGCCTACGTAGGGCTGGAGCGCATCGACCGCTTTGCCCAGGCCATCCGCAATTTCGAGCAGGGCCGGCTGGCCATTACCTGCCTGCCGCTGTTTTCCCAGACCTTGCTGCCCAAGGCTTGCCAGCGCTTTCACCAGCAGCACCGGGGCGTGAGCGTGAGTATCCTGGCGCAGGAGTCGCCGTTGCTGGAGGAGTCGCTGGTTGCCCAGCAGCATGACCTGGGCCTGACCGAGGTAGAACAGATACCGCGTGGCGCCTACGGCGAATTACTGTTCAGCGCCAACATGGTGTGCGTGCTGCCCGACGGGCACCCGTTGCAGGCCAGGGCCGAGCTGGAGCTGAGCGACTTCCACGAGGTCGACTTCATCAACCTGGCCAGCCTGGACACCTACCGGCAGCGCCTGGACCAGCACTTTCGCGCGGCAGGGGTGAACCGCCGCACGGTCATCGAGACCACCAGTGCTGCCTCGGTGTGTGCCATGGTCAGGCAGGGCCTGGGGGTGGCGATCATCAACCCGCTGAGCGGGCTGGAGGCGGCGCAGGGCGGGTTGCCGATCCGGCGGTTGCGGGTGTCGGTGCCGTACCAGGTGATGCTGATCAGGCCGGACCACCGGCCGGCGTCGGCGGCGGTGGAGCCGTTTTGCCAGGCGTTGCGGCAACAGGCCCAAGAGATGCAAGCGGCACTGATCTGAAGCCTGGCGCGGCCTTTGTAGGAGCGGCCTTGTGTCGCGATGGGCCGCAACGCGGCCCCAGCAATGTATGCCGTGACGCCGAGATTCTGGGGCCGCTTTGCGGCCCATCGCGACACAAGGCCGCTCCTACAGGGATCGCGCAAGCATTTGGATTGCTGTATGGCTCAGAGTTCGCAGACGAAGGTGCCGGTCCCGGCCAGGATGTTCTCCAGGGTTTCCTTCACTTCATCCATGTCACTCAACTCGCTGGTCAGGTTGATCTCCAGCACCTCATCACCCTTCAGCGCATCCCGGTCGCCGGCCGCCACTTCGATCAGCAGGCGCTTGGCGCTCAGGGTCACTTTCAGGCCATCCAGCGTCGACGGCTCGTCATCCAGGGTCAGGTCGACGGTGTCTTCGTCCGGGTAGCGGGTCAGCAGGAACATCTGACCCTTGTCGCTGTGGCAGCACAGGGTCGCCATGTTGTCTTCCTCGTCATCGCAAGGGGTGGCGAACAGCAGGGCAGTATTGATTTGCATGGACAAGGCTCGGATCAAAGGAAACGGAAGGGAATTCTGACAGTCTTGCCGACAGGCATAAACGTAAAGTTACCCCCCCTTGACCGAAATTGTCGCAGCGCTGCAAGCCTTGATGACCGATCAGTCGTTAAGCTTCGGCGAGCCCTGGGCGTGCCTGCGCACGTTCAACGCCTGGTTTTACCGTCCGCCTTGCCACGGGTTGGCTATCGTTGATCCGTACACGGCGCACGCAGCGACGCTTCAATTATTACAAAGCCCAAGCGGAGTACCACAGATGGCGTTCTTCACCGCAGCCAGCAAAGCCGACTTCCAGCATCAACTGCAAGCGGCCCTGGCGCAGCACATCAGCGAACAGTCCCTGCCACAAGTCGCGCTGTTCGCCGAGCAGTTCTTCGGCATCATCTCTCTGGACGAACTCACCCAACGCAGGCTTTCCGACCTGGCCGGCTGCACCCTGTCAGCCTGGCGCATCATCGAGCGTTTCGACCCCGAATACCCGCAAGTACGGGTGTACAACCCCGATTACGAACGCAATGGCTGGCAATCGACCCACAGCGTGGTCGAAGTGCTGCACCACGACCTGCCGTTCCTGGTCGACTCGGTACGCACCGAGCTCAACCGCCGCGGCTACAGCATCCACACCTTGCAGACCACCGTGCTCAGCGTGCGCCGCGGCGCCAAGGGCGAGCTGCTTGAACTGCTGCCCAAGGGCAGCCAGGGCGAGGGTGTACGCCATGAGTCGCTGATGTACCTGGAGATCGACCGTTGCGCCAACGCCGCCGAGCTGACGGTACTGGCCCGCGAGATCGAGCAGGTGCTGGCCGAGGTTCGGGTGGTGGTTGCCGACTTCGAACCGATGAAGGCCAAGCTGCGTGAAGTGGTGGCGGAGGTGGAGCAGACCGCCTTTGGCCCGGCGCAGCACGAAAAGGGCGAGGTGAAGGCTTTTCTCGAGTGGCTGCTGGACAACCACTTCACCTTCCTGGGCTATGAAGAATTCACCGTCAAGGGCGACGCCGATGGCGGCCAGATGGTCTACGACGAGCAGTCGTTCCTCGGCCTGCCGCGCCGCCTGCGCGTGGGCCTGACGAGCGACGAGCTGCGCATCGAAGACTATGCCGTGGCCTACCTCAACGAACCGTTGCTGCTGTCGTTCGCCAAGGCCGCGCTGCCAAGCCGCGTACACCGCCCGGCCTACCCGGACTACGTGTCGATCCGCCAGCTGGACGCTGACGGCAAGGTGATCAAGGAACACCGCTTCATGGGCCTGTACACCTCGTCGGTGTACGGCGAAAGCGTGCATGCCATCCCTTATATCCGGCAGAAGGTTACCGAAGTCGAGCGCCGCTCGGGCTTCGATCCCAAGGCCCACCTGGGCAAGGAACTGGCCCAGGTGCTGGAAGTGCTGCCGCGCGACGATCTGTTCCAGACCCCGGTCGACGAGCTGTTCAGCACCGTCATGTCGATCGTGCAGATCCAGGAACGCAACAAGATCCGCGTGTTCCTGCGCAAGGACCCGTACGGCCGCTTCTGCTACTGCCTGGCCTATGTACCGCGGGAAATCTACTCCACCGAAGTGCGGCAGAAGATCCAGCAGGTGCTGATGGAGCGCCTGAAGGCCAGCGACTGCGAGTTCTGGACCTTCTTCTCCGAATCGGTGCTGGCCCGTGTGCAGCTGATTCTGCGGGTAGACCCGAAAAACCGCATCGACATCGACCCGCAGCAGCTGGAACGCGAAGTGATCCAGGCCTGCCGCTCGTGGCATGACGACTACTCGGCGCTGGTGATCGAGAACTTCGGCGAAGCCCAGGGCACCAACATCCTCGCCGACTTCCCCAAAGGTTTCCCGGCGGGTTACCGCGAGCGCTTCGCCGCGCACTCGGCGGTGGTCGACCTGCAGCACGTGCTGAACCTGTCGGAAAGCAAGCCGCTGGCGATGAGCTTCTACCAGCCGCTGACCCAGGTCGGCGAGCGCACCCTGCACTGCAAGCTGTACCACGCCGACACGCCGCTGGCGCTGTCCGACGTGCTGCCGATCCTGGAGAACCTTGGCCTGCGCGTGCTCGGCGAGTTCCCGTACCGCCTGCGCCATGCCAGTGGCCGCGGCTACTGGATCCACGACTTCGCCTTCACCTACAGCGAAGGCCTGAGCCTGGACATCCAGCAGCTCAACGACACCCTGCAGGATGCCTTCATCCACATCGTCCGCGGCGATGCCGAGAACGACGCCTTCAACCGCCTGGTGCTGACCGCCGGCCTGCCATGGCGCGACGTGGCGCTGCTGCGCGCCTACGCCCGTTACCTGAAGCAGATTCGCCTGGGCTTCGACCTGGGCTACATCGCCAGCACCCTGAACAACCACACCGACATCGCCCGCGAGCTGACCCGGTTGTTCAAGACCCGCTTCTACCTGGCGCGCAAGCTCACCCAGGAAGACCTGGATGACAAGCAACTGCGCCTGGAACAAGCCATCCTGACCGCGCTGGACGACGTGCAGGTGCTCAACGAAGACCGCATCCTGCGTCGCTACCTGGACCTGATCAAGGCCACCCTGCGCACCAACTTCTACCAGCCGGACGCCAACGGCCACAACAAGTCGTACTTCAGCTTCAAGTTCAACCCCAAGCTGATCCCCGAACTGCCTAAACCAGTGCCCAAGTTCGAGATCTTCGTCTACTCGCCACGGGTCGAGGGCGTGCACCTGCGCTTTGGCAACGTCGCCCGCGGCGGCCTGCGCTGGTCCGACCGTGAGGAAGACTTCCGCACCGAAGTGCTGGGCCTGGTGAAAGCCCAGCAGGTGAAGAACTCGGTCATCGTGCCGGTCGGTGCCAAGGGCGGCTTCCTGCCGCGCCGTCTGCCGCTGGGCGGCAGCCGTGACGAGATCGCCGCCGAAGGCGTGGCGTGCTACCGCATCTTCATTTCCGGCCTGCTCGACATCACCGACAACCTGAAGGACGGTGGCGTGGTACCGCCGGCCAACGTGGTGCGCCATGACGATGACGACCCGTACTTGGTGGTGGCGGCCGACAAGGGCACCGCGACCTTCTCGGACATCGCCAACGGCATCGCCATCGACTACGGCTTCTGGCTGGGCGACGCCTTCGCCTCGGGCGGTTCGGCCGGTTACGACCACAAGAAGATGGGCATTACCGCGCGCGGCGCCTGGGTGGGCGTGCAGCGCCACTTCCGTGAGCGCGGCATCAATGTGCAGGAAGACCCGATCACCGTCATTGGCGTCGGCGACATGGCCGGCGACGTGTTCGGCAACGGCCTGCTGATGTCCGACAAGCTGCAACTGGTGGCGGCGTTCAACCACCTGCACATCTTCATCGACCCGAACCCGGAGCCAGCCGCAAGCTTTGCCGAACGCAAGCGCCTGTTCGACCTGCCGCGCTCGGCCTGGAGCGACTACGACACCAGCATCATGTCCGAAGGCGGCGGGATCTTCCCGCGCAGTGCCAAGAGCATCGCCATCAGCCCGCAGATGAAAGAGCGCTTCGCCATCGAAGCCGACCGCCTGACCCCGACCGAGTTGCTCAATGCGCTGCTCAAGGCACCGGTAGACCTGCTGTGGAACGGTGGCATCGGTACCTACGTCAAGGCCAGCACCGAGAGCCACGCCGACGTCGGCGACAAGGCCAACGACGCGCTGCGGGTCAATGGCAACGAACTGCGCTGCAAGGTGGTGGGCGAGGGCGGCAACCTGGGCATGACCCAGCTTGGCCGGGTCGAGTTCGGCCTGCATGGCGGCGCCACCAACACCGACTTCATCGACAACGCCGGCGGCGTGGACTGCTCCGACCACGAGGTCAACATCAAGATCCTGCTCAACGAAGTGGTGCAGGGTGGCGATATGACCGAGAAGCAGCGCAACCAGCTGCTGGGCAGCATGACCGACGAAGTGGCCGGCCTGGTGCTGGGCAACAACTACAAGCAGACCCAGGCGTTGTCGCTGGCGGCCCGCCGTGCCCGCGAGCGGATTGCCGAGTACAAACGCCTGATGGCCGACCTGGAGGCCCGAGGCAAGCTGGACCGCGCCATCGAGTTCCTGCCGTCCGAAGAGCAGTTGGCCGAGCGCCTGGCCGCCGGCCAGGGCCTGACCCGCGCCGAGCTGTCGGTGCTGATCTCGTACAGCAAGATCGACCTCAAGGAACAGCTGCTCAAGTCGCTGGTGCCGGACGACGACTACCTGACCCGCGACATGGAAACCGCCTTCCCGCCGTCGCTGGTCAGCAAATTTGCCGAGTCCATGCGCCGCCACCGCCTGAAGCGCGAAATCGTCAGCACCCAGATCGCCAACGACCTGGTCAACAACATGGGCATCACCTTCGTCCAGCGCCTGAAGGAGTCGACCGGCATGAGCCCGGCCAACGTGGCCGGGGCCTATGTGATCGTGCGCGACATCTTCCACCTGCCGCACTGGTTCCGCCAGATCGAGGCACTGGACTACCAGGTGCCGGCGGAGATCCAGCTGACCCTGATGGACGAGCTGATGCGCCTGGGCCGCCGTGCCACCCGCTGGTTCCTGCGCAGCCGCCGCAACGAGCAGGACGCCGGGCGCGACACCGCGCATTTCGGGCCGAAGATCGCGCAACTGGGGCTCAAGCTCGACGAGTTGCTCGAAGGCCCGACCCGCGAGCGCTGGATGGTGCGCTACCAGGGCTTCGTCGAGGCTGGTGTGCCGGAGTTGCTGGCGCGCATGGTGGCTGGCACTACCCACCTGTACACCCTGTTGCCGATCATCGAGGCTTCGGACGTTACCGGCCATGACCCGGCGCAGGTGGCCAAGGCGTTCTTCGCCGTGGGCAGCGCGCTGGACCTGACCTGGTACCTGCAGGAAATCAGCAACCTGCCGGTGGAGAACAACTGGCAGGCGCTGGCCCGCGAGGCGTTCCGCGACGACATCGACCTGCAGCAGCGGGCGATCACCATCTCGGTACTGCAGATGGCCGATGCGCCGGAAGACATGGACGCCCGCGTGGCGCTGTGGGCCGAGCAGCACCGGGTGATGGTGGAGCGCTGGCGCGCCATGCTGGATGACCTGCGCAATGCCACCGGTACCGACTATGCGATGTACGCGGTGGCCAACCGCGAGCTGGTCGACCTGGCCATGAGCGGGCAGGCGGCGGTGGTGCCGTCCTGAGCCATGAGCTGAAATGAAAAGCCCCGGCAGTGATGCCGGGGCTTTTTTATTCCTGTGCTGGCCCTTTCGCGGGTGAACCCGCTCCCACAGGGATATCACAAGACTTGAGTGCAGTGAGGTCCCTGTGGGAGCGGGTTTACCCGCGAAGAGGCCGGTACAGGCTTACTTGAACCTGCGCTCCACTCCTTTTTCCACCAGAATCTTCGCCGAAATCTCCTCCACCGAAAAATGCGTGGAATTGATGTTGGGAATGTTCTCCCGGCGGAACAGGTTTTCCACCTCGCGCACTTCGAACTCGCACTGGGCAAAGCTGGAATAGCGGCTGTTGGGCTTGCGCTCGTGGCGGATGGCAGTGAGGCGGTCGGGGTCGATGGTCAGGCCGAACAGCTTGTTGTGGTGCTTTTTCAGCACCGCCGGCAGCTGCAGGCGCTCCATGTCGTCCTCGGTCAACGGGTAGTTGGCGGCGCGGATGCCGAATTGCATGGCCATGTACAGGCAGGTGGGGGTCTTGCCGCAGCGCGATACGCCTACCAGGATCAGGTCGGCCTTGTCGTAGTAGTGGGTGCGCGCGCCATCGTCGTTGTCCAGGGCGAAATTCACCGCCTCGATGCGTTCCATGTAGTTGGAATTGCCGCCAATCGAGTGCGACTTGCCGACGGAATACGACGAATGGGCAGTCAATTCTTGTTCAAGCGGGGACAAAAACGAAGAAAAGATGTCGATCATGAAGCCATTCGAGGTAGCCAGGATCTCACGGATGTCCTGATTGACGATGGTGTCGAAGATGATCGGGCGTACACCATCGCGCTCGGCCGCGGCGTTGATCTGTTGGACCATGGTCCGCGCCTTTTCCGGCGAATCGATGTAGGGACGGGTGAATTTATTGAACGGAATGCTCTCGAATTGAGCGAGCAGACTCTGGCCCAGGGTTTCGGCAGTGATGCCGGTGCCGTCGGAGATGAAGAACGCGGTTCGTTTCATTTGCGATCTGGGCCTTAAGCTGATGACGTTTCTTGGATATGATAAGTTCGGTTTGCCGAATGCGGCTGTCGGCATTCTCACTTATTTTCCAGGTACAGGCCACAAGCGTCCGGCCAAGTCAACGAAGGCAGGCGGGCGCCCTTGAGCTTTTCCAATACAGTTAGTGGAGAGATCACCTTGGTAGAGTACGTAGTTTCCCTCGATAAGCTCGGCGTCCATGATGTGGAGCATGTGGGGGGCAAGAACGCATCCCTGGGCGAGATGATCAGCAACCTCGCAGGTGCTGGTGTATCGGTGCCGGGCGGCTTTGCCACTACGGCGCAGGCGTACCGCGATTTTCTCGAACAGAGTGGTCTCAACGACCGTATCCACGCCGCGCTCGACGCACTCGACGTGGATGACATCAACGCCCTGACCAAGACCGGCGCGCAGATTCGCCAGTGGGTCATGGAAGCCGACTTCCCGGCCCGCCTGGATTCGGAAATCCGTACGGCCTTCGCCGAAATGGCTGCCGGCAACGACAACATGGCAGTTGCCGTGCGCTCCTCGGCCACCGCCGAAGACCTGCCGGACGCCTCGTTCGCCGGCCAGCAGGAAACCTTCCTCAACATCCGGGGCGTCGACAACGTGATCCGCGCGGCCAAGGAAGTGTTCGCCTCGCTGTTCAACGACCGTGCCATCGCCTACCGCGTGCACCAGGGCTTCGACCACAAGCTGGTGGCCCTGTCCGCCGGCGTGCAGCGCATGGTCCGCTCCGAAACCGGCACCGCCGGCGTCATGTTCACCCTCGACACCGAGTCGGGCTTCCGCGACGTGGTGTTCATCACCGGCGCCTACGGCCTGGGCGAAACCGTCGTGCAGGGTGCGGTCAACCCTGACGAATTCTACGTGCACAAACAAACCCTGGAGGCCGGCCGCCCGGCTATCCTGCGCCGCAACCTGGGCAGCAAGGCCATCAAGATGGTCTACGGCGAAGAAGCCAAGGCCGGCCGTTCGGTCAAGACCGTCGAAGTGGACCGCGCCGAGCGCGCGCGCTTCTGCCTGACCGATGCCGAGGTCAGCGAGCTGGCCAAGCAGGCCATGATCATCGAGCAGCACTACCAGCGCCCGATGGACATCGAATGGGCCAAGGACGGTGACGACGGCAAGCTGTACATCGTCCAGGCGCGCCCCGAGACGGTGAAGAGCCGCTCCAGCGCCAACGTCATGGAACGCTACCTGCTCAAAGAGAAGGGCACCGTACTGGTCGAAGGCCGCGCCATTGGCCAGCGCATCGGCGCCGGCAAGGTCCGCGTGATCAACGACGTATCGGAAATGGACAAGGTCCAGCCGGGCGACGTGCTGGTCTCCGACATGACCGACCCGGACTGGGAACCGGTGATGAAGCGCGCCAGCGCCATCGTCACCAACCGTGGCGGGCGTACCTGTCACGCGGCGATCATCGCCCGTGAGCTGGGCATTCCGGCCGTGGTCGGTTGCGGCAACGCCACCCAGGTGCTGAAAGATGGCCAGGGTGTGACCGTATCTTGTGCCGAAGGCGATACCGGCTTCATCTTCGAGGGCGAGCTGGGCTTCGACGTCAAGCAGAACTCGGTCGACGCCATGCCTGACCTGCCGTTCAAGATCATGATGAACGTCGGCAACCCGGACCGTGCGTTCGATTTCGCCCAGCTGCCCAACGCCGGTGTCGGCCTGGCGCGCCTGGAGTTCATCATCAACCGCATGATCGGCGTGCACCCCAAGGCACTGCTGAACTACGCAGGCCTGCCGGCCGACCTGAAGGACAGCGTCGACAAACGCATCGCCGGCTACAACGACCCGGTCGGCTTCTATGTCGAGAAGCTGGTCGAAGGCATCAGCACCCTGGCTGCGGCCTTCTACCCGAAAAAGGTCATCGTGCGCCTGTCGGACTTCAAGTCCAACGAGTACGCCAACCTGATCGGCGGCAAGCTGTACGAGCCGGAAGAAGAAAACCCGATGCTGGGCTTCCGTGGCGCTTCGCGTTACATCAGCGAATCGTTCCGTGACTGCTTCGAGCTCGAGTGCCGTGCGCTCAAGCGCGTGCGCAACGAGATGGGCCTGACCAACGTTGAGATCATGGTGCCGTTCGTACGCACCCTGGGTGAAGCCAGCCAGGTCGTCGACCTGCTTGCCGAAAACGGCCTGGCCCGCGGCGAAAACGGCCTGCGCGTGATCATGATGTGCGAACTGCCGTCCAACGCCATCCTCGCCGAAGAGTTCCTGGAATACTTCGACGGCTTCTCGATCGGCTCCAACGACCTGACCCAGCTGACCCTGGGCCTGGACCGTGACTCGGGCATCATCGCCCACCTGTTCGACGAGCGTAACCCTGCGGTGAAGAAGCTGCTGGCCAACGCCATTGCCGCGTGCAACAAGGCTGGCAAGTACATCGGCATCTGCGGCCAGGGCCCGTCGGACCACCCGGACCTGGCCAAGTGGCTGATGGAACAGGGCATCGACAGCGTGTCGCTGAACCCGGACTCGGTACTCGAAACCTGGTTCTACCTGGCCGAAGGGCAGGGCGCGGTCTGATGCAGTAAAACGCGGGGGTACGTCTGGCGTACCCCCGCCTGGTTTTTTCCAGGGCGAGCTCCAGCAATGGATCCCGCCCTTTTTTGTGCACCAAGCAACCTTATGCAAAGCAGCAGCACTCTATTCCCCGTGGCCCTGCTCAGTGCCGAGCGCCGCGGCGACCTCAGCGAAGACGTGTACCGGATCAAGGCCGGCAACAGCCCTGACCCCAGCGTCGAGCTGGCTGTCACCCGCCTGGGGCTGGCCGATCAGGGCTTGGCCCAGGGCGTGCCGGTCATTCTCCTGCACGGCAGCTTCTCCAACCGCCGCTTCTGGTACTCGCCCAAAGGGGTTGGCCTGGGGGCCTATCTCGCCCGCGCCGGCTTCGATGTGTGGATCCCGGAAATGCGCGGCCACGGCCTGTCGCCGCGTAACCATGACTGGAAGCACAACAGCGTCGCCGCCTATGCCCGCGATGACCTGCCGCTGATTGCCGCGTTCGTGCGCGAGCAATCGGGCCAGGCGCCGCACTGGGTCGGCCATTCCCTGGGTGGTACGACCCTGGCGGCAGCGCTGGGCGGTGGCTTTCTGCCTGCCGAGGAGGTGGCCAGCGTGGCGCTGTTCGGTACCCAGATCAGCCGCGTGTACTGGCCGTTGAAGGTGCCGCCGCTGGCCTGGGGGGCGAAGCTGCTGCTCAAGCGTTGGGGGCAGATTTCCGGGCCGCGTTTCAAGCGTGGGCCGGAGGATGAGCCGATCGGCCTGGCCCTGGAGAGCATGCGCTGGCATGGCCTGTTCGGGCGCTTTGGCGACAGGCAGAGCGACTGGTGGGCGGGGCTGGCCAAGGTGGATGTGCCGCTGCTGGCGGTGGCGGGTGCGGGGGACTTCCAGGACCCGGTGTGGGCCTGCCGCAAGCTGTTCGAGCAAATGGGCGGTGAGCGCAAGCAGTTTCTGCGGCTGGGGCTCGAGGAAGGCTTCGAGGCTTTCGGGCATGTCGACATGCTGGTGAGCAAGGCCGCGCAGGTGCAGGTGTGGCCGCTGGTGGAGCGTTGGCTGCGGGATCCGCTGGTGCCGGTGCATGAATCCACGGTGGTGGCGGAGCCTGTGCCCATCAGCTGAGTTTGCGTCGCCTGTACTGGCCCTTTCGCGGGCACGCCCGCTCCCACAGGGACCTCACAGCATTCAGCCCCTGTGTGATCCCTGTGGGAGCGGGCGTGCCCGCGAAAGGGCCGGTACAGGCAAAACACAACTGACTGCTTGGTCCCGGATGACTGCAATGGGCTCTACGGTGTAGCCTTGGCCGATACCCGCTTTCGTTGTGACTGACAGGAGCTTCCCATGCAGCATTACGTTACGCCCGACCTGTGTGATGCCTACCCGGACCTGGTGCAGGTGCTGGAACCGATGTTCAGCAATTTCGGCGGCCGCGATTCGTTCGGCGGCCAGATCGTCACCATCAAGTGCTTCGAAGACAACTCGCTGGTCAAGGAGCAGGTCGAGCTCGATGGCAAGGGCAAGGTCCTGGTCGTCGATGGTGGTGGCTCGCTGCGCCGTGCATTGCTCGGCGACATGCTCGCCGAGAAGGCTGCCAAGAACGGTTGGGAAGGCCTGGTCATCTACGGCTGCGTGCGTGACGTCGACGTGCTGATCCAGACCGACGTCGGCGTGCAGGCCTTGGCCAGCCACCCGATGAAGACCGACAAGCGCGGCATCGGCGACCTCAACGTGGCAGTGACCTTTGCCGGGGTGACCTTCCGCCCGGGCGAGTACGTGTATGCCGACAACAATGGCGTGCTGGTCTCGCCAAGCCCGCTGAAAATGCCGGAGTGATGCGCCGCCCGCGCTGATGGAGCTTTGATGTTCGAGGAAGACAACGCGCAGTGGGGGCTGGTCCACGCCCTGGTGCTCGATGGCAAAGGCGGCGCGCGCTCGATTGCCCGTACCGAGCTGGACGACCTGCAGCTGCAACCCGAGCAGAGCCTTTGGCTGCACTGGGACCGCAGCCATCCGCAAACCCGCACCTGGCTGCTGCACGACAGCGGCCTGAGCGCGTTCGCCTGCGAGCTGCTGCTGGAAGAAAATACCCGGCCGCGCCTGCTGCCCATGGCCGATGAACAGTTGTTGCTGTTCCTGCGTGGGGTCAACCTCAACCCGGGTGCAGAGCCTGAAGACATGGTCTCGGTGCGCATCTTCGCCGAGGCGCAGCGGGTTATCTCGCTGCGCCTGCGGCCGTTGCGCGCCAGTGACGAGATTCTCCAGCAGCTCGAAGAAGGCAGGGGCCCGAAATCGGCCTCCGAGCTGTTGCTGCTGATGGGCGAACTGCTGACCGAAAAGGTCCAAGGCCTTGTCAGCGACCTGTCCGAACTGGTCGACCTGGAAGAAGAAAAGGTCGAATCCGACGAACGGTACACTCCAGAGAATGGTTGCCTGCAGCAGATCCGCCGGCGTGCCGCCGGCCTGCGGCGTTTCCTGGCTCCGCAGCGAGAGATCTACGCCCAGCTGTCGCGTAGCAAATGGAGCTGGTTCGTCGATGCCGACGCCGATTACTGGAACGAGCTGAACAACAGCCTGATCCGCTACCTCGAAGAGCTGGAACTGGCCCGCGAGCGGGCCGCCCTGGTGCTGGAAAGCCAGGATCGCCGGCGCAGCGAGCGCATGAACCGCACCATGTACCGCTTTGGCATTATCACCTGCATCTTCCTGCCCATGAGCTTCATTACCGGGCTGCTGGGCATCAATGTCGGCGGCATCCCGGGGGCGGAAAACCCCTATGGCTTCCTGTTTGCCTGCATCGTCGTGCTGGGGCTGGCGGTGGGGCAGTGGTGGCTGTTCCGGCGGTTGCGGTGGGTATAGATGTCGATTGACCTGCTCTGGCCTCTTCGCGGGCACGCCCGCTCCCACAGGGACACCACAGCCTTCAGGTTCTGTGGGATCCCTGTGGGAGCGGGCGTGCCCGCGAAGAAGCCGACGCGCATTCATTTTGAAACACTCGTCCCAAATCGATGTGTGACCCATCGACCGGCCATCTCGTCTCTGACTGACACTGCGCGAGGTGCCCATGCACGATCCGTTTGAAGAATCCCTGCGCGACCTGCTCAAGGCGTCACCCTCCGGCAATGACCGGGACGACCGGGACGACGCCGCTTGCCTGGGTCGCGTGCTGAAAACCGCCAACCGCCAGGTTGGCGCGGGCGATCTGTTCAGCCTGCTTGGCCGCTGGAGCCAGGCGCTGCTGATCGCCGTGAACAATGGCGCGGCGCATGTTGCGCCGGTGCGTCGACACTCTTCCCGCAACGCTGCCAACGGCAGCAAAGCAGATAAGGCCGATTGAATATGGAACTCGATCTCTGGACCCAGAGCCTGGTCACCGCCATGACTGCCCTTTGGACCAAGGTAGCGAACTTCATCCCCAACCTGTTCGGCGCGCTGGTCGTGGTGCTGCTCGGTTTCGTGGTGGCCAAGCTGCTCGACACGCTGCTGTCCAAACTGCTGGCCAAGTTCGGCCTGGACCGCCTGATGGCTGGCACCGGCCTGACCAAGATGCTCGGCCGGGTCGGCATCCAGGTACCCATCTCCACCCTGATCGGCAAGATCGTCTACTGGTTCGTGCTGCTCATCTTCCTGGTCTCGGCCGCCGAGTCGCTGGGCCTGGAGCGGGTCTCGGCAACCCTCGACATGCTTGCCCTGTACCTGCCGAAGGTGTTCGGCGCAGCCCTGGTGCTGCTGGCTGGCGTGCTGCTGGCCCAGGTGGCAAACGGCCTGGTACGCGGCGCAGCCGAAGGCATCGGCCTGGAATACTCGGCAGGCCTGGGGCGTATCACCCAGGGCCTGGTGATCATCATCAGCATCTCGGTGGCCATCAGCCAGCTGGAGGTGAAAACCGACCTGCTGAACCATGTGATCGTGATCGGGCTGATTACCGTTGGTCTGGCCGTTGCGTTGGCAATGGGCCTGGGCAGCCGCGAAATCGCCGGGCAGATCCTGGCCGGCATCTACGTACGCGAGCTGTACCAGGTGGGCCAGCAGGTGCGGATTGGCGAGGTCGAAGGGCATATCGAGGAGATCGGTACGGTCAAGACGACGCTGCTGACCGATGATGGCGAACTGGTATCGCTGTCCAATCGTGAGCTGCTTGAACAGCGAGTCAATAGCCGCTAACCGCACAAAGCTGTTAATGTATGCCGCCGCGAAAATCGACCCACGGGGTCGCGCGGCGACATTGACCTGACTGTCGGCCAGATCCGTTTTGAATAAAGTTCATTCGCCGCCCATGCGTTATGACCCCCGCGAGCTCACCGACGAAGAGTTGGTGGCGCGTTCGCATGAGGAGCTGTACCACGTTACCCGCGCCTATGAAGAGCTCATGCGGCGCTACCAACGGACCCTGTTCAACGTCTGTGCGCGTTATCTGGGGAACGACCGTGACGCGGACGATGTCTGTCAGGAAGTCATGTTGAAAGTGCTGTACGGGCTGAAGAACTTCGAGGGTAAGTCCAAGTTCAAGACCTGGCTCTACAGCATCACCTACAACGAATGCATTACCCAGTACCGCAAGGAGCGCCGTAAACGTCGGTTGATGGATGCCTTGAGTCTGGACCCTGTTGAAGAGGCGTCCGAAGACAAGGCTCCGAAGCCGGAAGAAAAAGGCGGGCTGGACAAGTGGCTGGTGCATGTGAACCCGATTGACCGGGAAATCCTGGTGCTGCGTTTTGTCGCAGAGCTGGAATTTCAGGAAATTGCCGACATCATGCACATGGGGCTGAGCGCGACAAAAATGCGCTACAAGCGCGCGCTAGACAAGCTTCGGGAGAAATTTGCCGGCCTCGATGAAACTTAGTGGCGTGCAAATATCTCTAACGAACCGGCGAGTTCTGCTAGACTTGCCGTCGAGTTGTCCCCCTTGTTTGTGGTGGGACTGCTTAACTATCACCAGATGGGGATTTAACGGATGAAATTGAAAAACACCTTGGGCTTGGCCATTGGCTCGCTCGTCGCTGCTACTTCGTTCGGCGTTCTGGCTCAAGGCCAAGGCGCTGTGGAAATCGAAGGCAACGTTACCAAGCAGTACTACGACAGCGAACGTAACTTCAAGAACGACGGCACCAATCCTGGTGTTCGCCTGGGCTACTTCCTGACCGACGACGTTTCCCTGGACCTCGGCTACAACGAGACCCACAACGCTCGTGGTGAAGTCTTCAACAAAGACATCAAAGGTTCCAAGGCCAAGCTCGACGCTACCTACCACTTCGGTACCGTGGGCGACGCTCTGCGTCCGTACGTTTCCGCCGGTTTCGCTCACGAGAGCCTGGGCCAGGCCACTCGTAGCGGCCGCGACCACTCCACCTTCGCCAACGTTGGCGCTGGCGCCAAGTGGTACATCACCGACATGTTCTTCGCCCGTGCTGGCGTAGAAGCCATGTACAACATCGACAACGGCAACACCGAGTGGGGCCCGACCGTTGGTGTTGGTCTGAACTTCGGCGGTAGCCCGAAGCAAGCTGAAGTCGCTCCGGCTCCAGTTGCCGAAGTGTGCTCCGACTCCGACAACGACGGCGTTTGCGACAACGTCGACAAGTGCCCAGACACCCCAGCCAACGTTACCGTTGACGCTGATGGCTGCCCGGCTGTTGCCGAAGTCGTTCGCGTTGAGCTGGACGTCAAGTTCGACTTCGACAAGTCGGTCGTCAAGCCAAACAGCTACGGCGACATCAAGAACCTGGCTGACTTCATGAAGCAGTACCCACAGACCACCACCACCGTGGAAGGTCACACTGACTCCGTCGGCCCAGACGCTTACAACCAGAAGCTGTCCGAGCGTCGTGCCAACGCTGTCAAGCAGGTCCTGACCCAGCAGTACGGCGTGGAATCCAGCCGTGTTGACTCGGTTGGCTACGGCGAAACCCGTCCGGTTGCCGACAACGCCACCGAAGAAGGCCGCGCTGTCAACCGTCGCGTTGAAGCTCAGGTAGAAGCCCAGGCCAAGTAATTGGTTTGAAGCTTCATGAAAAACCCGGCCTCGGCCGGGTTTTTCTTTGCCTGGGATTTATCCGGTCTCAAAGCCTGCACAATGCCTGTAGGAGCAGCCTTGCGCTGCGAAGAGGCCATTACAGCAACAGAATACCATTGCCCGTACCGGCCTCTTCGCAGCGCAAGGCTGCTCCTACAGGGATGGCGTTCAGCCCGCGACTGCGATCAGCCCCAGGGCCTGCTGTTCCCCAACCACCTCCCCAATCACCAAAATCGCCGGGCTATGCAAGCCAAACCCCCGCGCATCCTCGACCATCCCCCGCACATCGCTCCTGCATTCCCGCTGCTGCGGCAACGAGGCATTTTCGATCATCGCCACCGGCGTCGCCGGTGCCATGCCCCCGTCCAGCAACCCTTGGCGCACCTGCTCCAGCCTGGCCACGCCCATGTACACCACCAGCGTCGTCCCGCCCTGGGCCAAGGCCGCCCAGTTCAGTTCGCTGTCGTCCTGGGTATGTGCCGTGACCAGCGTCACGCCCCGGCTCACACCCCGTGAGGTCAAAGAAATCCCGCATTGCGTGGCGCCAGCCAGGCCGGCGGTGATCCCGTTGACCACTTCCACCTCAATGCCATGCCCCTGCAGCCACAGCGCCTCTTCACCACCACGGCCGAAGATGCACGGGTCGCCGCCCTTGAGCCGGACCACGCAGCGCCCTTGCCGCGCATGGCGCAGCATCAGGCGCTGGATGAACGCCTGCGGCGTGGAGCGGCAGCCGCCGCGCTTGCCTACGGCAATCACCCGGGCCTGTGGGCAATGCTCCAGCACCGCCGGGTTGACCAGGTCGTCGATCATCACCACAGCGGCTTGCTGCAAGGCGCGTACAGCCTTGAGGGTGAGCAGTTCGGGGTCACCAGGGCCAGCACCAACCAGCCAGACTTTCGCATTCATCAGGGTTTCCTCATCGGCAAGGTGCGTTCAGCCCTTGAGCAGGGTGAGCAGCAATATCAGGTTGAACAGCAAGGACAGCAGCGCCAGAGTGCGCCAGACCTTCAACGGTTCGCGCTCCAGCAACGGCCGTGGCCGGCTGGGCAGTTCCTGGCGGTCGCCACGTTCGAGCAGCAGCAACCAGTGTTCGGCGGTTTCGAAGCGCTGCGCCGGGTCCGCTGCCAGTGCCTGCTGCAGGTTGTGCTGCAGCCATTCCGGCAGGTCGGGGCGGTAGCGCGCGGCGTTGACCGGCTGGCCGAAGCGTGGGCGCTGGAAGGCCTCCACCTCGCCGTAGGGGTAATGCCCGGTCAGCAGGTGATACAACGTCACACCCACGGCATACAGGTCCTGGCGTGGGCTGGGCGGTTGGCCGTCGAACGCTTCCGGGGCAATGTATGACGGTGTGCCCGGCAACTCGTGCAGCGGGTCTTCGGACAAGCCCGGGCAGTAGGCCAGGCCGAAGTCCAGCAGGCGCAGCTGCCCATCGCTGCCCAAGTGCAGGTTCTCTGGCTTGATGTCGCGGTGCAGCAGGTTGCGCCGGTGCAGTACGCCGACCGCTTGCAGCAGCTGCCGGGCCAGCTCCAGCCACTGCGGCATGGGTAGCGGGCCGTGCTCGGTCAGCAGCGCTGCCAGGCTCTGGCCGGGGTATTCGCGCATCACGTAGTACAGGTGCTGGCGCTGGCTGGCGGTGTGCAGTTCGGGGAAGTGTCGGCCAGCGACCCGGCGCAGGAACCATTCTTCCAGCAACAGCCCTTGCGCCGCGCCGGGCTCCTGCTCGCGTGCGGCGGGCAGGGTCTTCAGCAGCCAGGCATGGCCCTGGGCATCGCGCACCCGGTACAGCAGCGACTGGCGGCTTTGCGAAAGCAGCTTTTCGGCTTGCCAGCCATCGATTACCTGGCCTTCACGCAGCGGGCCGGGCACTGGCCATTGCTGCAGCTGCGCCAAGGTGTCGCCCAGGTTGGCCGTGCCCAGTTGCTCGACCTGCACCAGCAAGGCACTGGCGTTGTCCTGGCTGCCGTTCAGGTGCGCGCTGGCGACCAGGGTGTCGACGGCCAGTTGCAGGTCGGGTTGCTCGCGCAGTACCGCCTGGATGTGCTGGTCGCCCAGGCTGGCCCATACGCCATCGCTCAACAGCAGGAAGCTCTCGCCCGGCTGCAGCTCACCTTCCAGATAATCCACCAGCAGGTGCTGGTCCAGGCCCAGCGCGCGTTTCAGCACATGCTGCATGCCTGGCTGGTCCCATACATGGTCTTCGCTCAGGCATTGCAGGCGCCCAGCGTGCCAGCGGTACACGCGGCAGTCACCCACGTGGGCCAGGGTAAAGCGCCGGCCACGCAGCACCAGCGCGCTGAGGGTGGTCAGCAGTGGCTGGCCACTGCCTTGGGCGCGCAGCCAGCGGTTCTGTGCCAGCAGCAGGCGGTCGAGGGCCTGGGCCACGCTCCAGGTCGCGGGGGTGGCGTAGTAGTCCAGGGCCAGCGCCTGCAGGCTGGCACGGGCTGCCAGGCCGCCATCGGCACATTGGCTGACGCCGTCGGCGAGGGCGAACAGGTAGCCTTTGCTGGCGGCCAGCTCCGGCGCCGGGGTAACCAGGCGCAGGGCGTCCTGGTTTTCCTCGCGCGGCCCGGTGGCGCTGGCCTGGGCAAAGTTCAGTTGCAGGCTCATGGCTGTGCCTCAGACCCGCGCCGCGGTAACCGCAGCCGAGCCCCAGGTGGTGCGCCAGCGCTGTTTCACGCCGTGCAGGCCGAACCAGGCCAGCAAGCCCAGGCTGGCGAACAGCCACAGCCCCAGCTGGTAGTCACCGGTGTGCTGCTTGATGGTGCCAAGCCCGGCGGCCAGCAGGAAGCCTCCGATGCCGCCGGCCATGCCGATCAGCCCGGTCATCACGCCGATCTCCTGGCGGAAGCGTTGCGGTACCAGCTGGAACACCGCGCCATTGCCGGCCCCCAGGCCGAGCATGGCGCTGACGAACAGGGCCAGTGCCGCGGCGGCGCTAGGCAGGTTGAAGCCGACTGCAGCGATGCAGATGGCCGCCACGCTGTACATGCCCAGCAGGGTGCGGATGCCGCCGAAGCGGTCGGCCAGGGCGCCGCCGAGCGGGCGCATCAGGCTGCCGGCGAACACGCAGGCAGCGGTGTAGTAGCCAGCGGTGACCGGGCTCAGGCCATACTGATCGCTGAAATAGCCGGGCAGGGCGCTGGCCAGGCCGATGAAGCCGCCGAAGGTGACGCTGTAGAAGAACATGAACCACCAGCTGTCACGGTCACCCAGTGCCTTGAGGTAGTCGGCCATGGCTTTTGGCTTGGGCCGCTGCGGAGCATTGCGTGCCAGCAGGGCGAACACCAACAGGGCCAGCAACAGCGGGACCAGCGCGAAGCCGAACACATTGTTCCAGCCAAAGCCCGCAGCTAGCGCCGGGGCCAGCAGGGCGGCGAACACCGTGCCGGAGTTGCCGGCGCCGGCAATGCCCATGGCTTTGCCTTGGTGCTGTGGCGGGTACCACTGCGAGGCCAGCGGCAGTGACACGGCGAACGAGGCGCCGGCAAAGCCGAGGAACACTCCCAGCAGCAGCGCTTGTTCATAGCTGTGCACGCCCAGGTGCCAGGCAGCGGCGAGGGCGACGATGACCACCACCTGGCCGATCAGCCCGGCGGTCTTGGGTGACAGGCGGTCTACCAGCACGCCCATGGCAAAGCGCAGGATCGCCCCGGCCAGGATCGGCGTGGCCACCATCAGGCCCCGTTGTTGTGCACTCAGCTGCAGATCGGCGGCAATCTGCACCGCCAGTGGGCCAAGCAGGTACCAGACCATGAAGCTGAGGTCGAAGTACAGGAACGCGGCGAACAGCGTGGGCACATGCCCGGATTTCCAGAAGCTGGTACTCATCGAACACCTCACTCGGCAATGCAACGGAACGAAAAAGACGCCGCTACCCGCTCCACGTGGGTGGAGGGGAGAGCGACGTCTTTGTCGGGATCAAGTGGGCAACCGCCGTTGGCTACCGGTGATAGTTTGTTCAGCAAGAGATGGGCCAACTCTGAGAAGTTGCAGCCCCCTTGTAGGAGCGGCCTTGTGTCGCGATGGGCTGCGCAGCAGCCCCGGCAATCTCTGCCGCGAAGCTGAGATCCTGGGGCTGCTGCGCAGCCCATCGCGACACAAGGCCGCTCCTACAGGGACCGCGTGAAGCAGGTTGCTAGCCCAGCATCTCGTGCATGGCAATGATCTGCTCGGCCACCTGGATCAGCTTCTGCTGCCGGCTCATGGCCTGGCGGCGCATCAGGGTGTAGGCCTGTTCTTCGTTGCAGTCCTTCATCTTCATCAGCAAACCCTTGGCCTGCTCGATGCGCTTGCGCTCGGCCAGTTGCTGGTCGCGCGCAAGCAGCTGCGCCTTCAGCGCCTGGTCGCTTTCGAAGCGGGCCATGGCCACGTCCAGGATCGGTTGCAGCCGCGCGGCATGAATGCCTTCGACGATGTAGGCGCTGACCCCTGCCTGGATCGCCTGGCGCATCACCCCGGGGTCGTGCTCGTCGGTGAACAGCACGATCGGCCGCGGTTGGTCACGGCTGACCAGGACCACCTGTTCCATTACATCGCGGTCCGGTGAGTCGGTATCGATCAGCACCACGTCCGGGCGCACCGTTTCGACGCAGGCGGGCAGGTCGATGGTCAGGTCTGGGGCTTCGATGACCTCGAAGCCGGCCTCGCTCAAGGCCGCCTTGAGGCGGCCGAGTTTGCTCTGGGTGTCGTCGATCAGCAGGATGCGCAACATGAATGGTCCCCCTCACGCGCCGACACGGGCATCGGGCAGGTCGCCCAGTGCATGCAGGCTGAAACTGCGGGCATAACCGTAGGGGTCACTGCCGTCCCAGCGGCTGCCATCGATCAGCAGGCTGCTGCGCATCGGCTGCTCGGGGCAGGCCACGCCGAGGCTTTGTGCCGCCTCGCCATACAGTGCCAGTTGCTGGACCTGGCGGGCCACGCCGAGGTAGTCGGGGTCGTCGCGCAACAGGCCCCAGCGGCGGAACTGGGTCATGAACCACATGCCGTCGGACAGGTACGGCAGGTTGGCCCGGCCATGATCGTGCAGGCGCAGGGCGTGCGGGTCTTGCCAGTGGTTGCCCAGGCCATCGTGGTAGCTGCCGAGCAGGCGTGGTTCGATACTTGCCAGCGGGGTGGCCAGGTAGGCGCTGCCGCTGAGCAGTTGCGCAGTGCTGCGGCGGTTCTCCGGGCTTTGCTCGATGAAGCGGCTGGCGGCGAGGACCGCCTTGATCAGCGCGCGGGCGCTGTTGGGGTATTGCTCGGCAAAGGCGCGGGCGCAGGCCAGGACCTTTTCCGGGTGGTCCGGCCAGATCGACTGGCTGGTGGCCAGGGTGAAGCCCTGGCCCGTGGCTACGGCATCGGCAGCCCAGGGTTCGCCCACGCAGAAACCGTCGATGCGCCCGGCCTGGATATGCGCGGCCATCTGCGCTGGTGGCACCACCACGCTGTCGACGTCGCGCAGCGGGTGGATGCCCTGGCTGGCCAGCCAGTAATACAGCCACATGGCGTGGGTGCCGGTGGGGAAGGTCTGGGCGAAGGTGAGGCGTGCGCCATGCTGGTGCACCAGGCGCGCCAATGCTTCAGGGTTGGTCACGCCTTTGCGCTGCAGGGCCGGAGACAGGTTTATGGCCTGGGCGTTCTGGTTCAGCCCCATGAGCACGGCCATGGCGCTGGCCGGTACACCGCCGATGCCCAGGTGCACGGCGTACACCAGGCCATACAGGCAGTGCGCGGCATCCAGCTCGCCGCTGACCAGTTTGTCGCGCAGCCCGGCCCAGGAGCCCTGGCGCTTGAGGTTGACGGTAAGGCCGTGCTGCTGGGCAAAGCCCTGGGTGGCGGCGACTACCACCGAGGCGCAGTCGGTCAGTGCCATGTAGCCGATGTTCAGACTGGGCTTTTCCGGCGCGTCGCTGCCGTTGACCCAGGCCAGGGGCGTTGCTCGGGGTACAGTGTTCACAAGGTTCCTCGCCCGTACTGATAAGGCTGTGGGCTTTTCCGGTGCAACCGATGTGCCATCTGGCAGCATCCCTGTGGAGCAACTGCCTTGTGCCGCCTGCATTGGCCTCATCGCCGGCAAGTCAGCTCCCACGGGTACAGCGCAGGTTTCAGCCCTTGTGTTGCCCCTGTGGGAGCCGGCTTGCCGGCGATGGGCTGCGCAGCAGCCCCACGATTTGCTGTCATGCCGGCCTCACGCTGGCTATAATCGCCCCCTCATTCACCCCGAGCCTTGCCCGCCCATGTATACCCTGGCCCGCCAGCTGCTGTTCAAGCTTTCTCCGGAAACCTCCCACGACCTGTCCCTGGACCTGATCGGCGCCGGTGGCCGTCTTGGCCTCAACGGCATGCTGTGCAAGCAGCCGGCGGCTTTGCCGGTTACGGTCATGGGCTTGAACTTCGCCAACCCGGTAGGCCTGGCGGCCGGCCTGGACAAGAACGGCGCGGCCATCGACGGTTTCGCCCAGCTGGGCTTCGGCTTCGTCGAAATCGGCACAGTCACCCCGCGCCCGCAGCCGGGCAACCCCAAGCCGCGGCTGTTCCGCCTGCCGGAGGCAACGGCCATCATCAACCGCATGGGTTTCAACAACCTGGGCGTTGATCACCTGCTCGGCCGGGTGCGGGCTGCGCGTTACAACGGCGTGCTGGGCATCAACATCGGCAAGAATTTCGACACCCCGGTGGAGCGTGCCGTCGATGACTACCTGATCTGCCTGGACAAGGTTTACACCGACGCCAGTTACATCACGGTCAACGTCAGTTCGCCAAACACCCCGGGCCTGCGCAGCCTGCAGTTCGGCGATTCGCTCAAGCAGCTGCTCGATGCCCTGGCCGAGCGCCGCGAGCAATTGGCCGGCACGCATGGCAAGCGCGTACCTCTGGCAATCAAGATTGCCCCGGACATGAGCGACGAAGAAACCGCCCTGGTGGCCGCCGCGCTGATGGAGTCGGGCATGGATGCGGTGATCGCCACCAACACCACGCTGGGCCGTGAAGGTGTCGAAGGGTTGCCGTACGGTGGCGAGGCGGGCGGCCTGTCGGGCGCGCCGGTGCTGGAGAAGAGCACCCATATCGTCAAGGTGCTGGCGGGCGAGCTGGGCGGCAAGCTGCCGATCATTGCCGCTGGCGGCATTACCGAAGGCCGCCATGCCGCCGAGAAGATCGCTGCCGGGGCGAGCCTGGTGCAGATTTATTCGGGCTTCATTTACAGAGGGCCAGCGTTGATTCGCGAGGCGGTGGACGCTATTGCTGCGATGCCGCGGTGACCTGGCCGGCCCATTCGCGGGCATGCCCGCTCCCACAGGGTTCAGCGCACTGCTGAAGCCTGTGGGAGCGGGCGAGCCCGCGAAGAAGCCAGCGCGGATATGGATTCGAAGTCATAAAAAAGGGCCCCATCAAGGGGCCCCTGGGCCTTCGCCCGCCGCCCGGATAGGGCGTGCATGGTAAATCGAATTCAGTGTCCTCGTTCAGCCAACGGCGTGATTTTCGTTGAGTCTATGGATGCCAGCGGTGCCAGTCATTCCGTCCCAGTTATCACCGCGACCTTCACGCCAGCCGTTGATCCAGGCTTGGCGAACAGAAGGAAGATTGAAGGGGCAAAGTTCGCGGGATTTGCCGGTGACCCCGTATTGGTAGCCACGTGAATATGCTCTTTCCAACGGATCACGCTTAAGTCTTCTCATAGGGTGTTGCCCTCACTTGTTGACTGTAATGTCCCGTCGGCCTCTCCGAGGCCGGGCAGAGTCTTTCTGCCGGTGTGCGCTCGCTGCCGGCGTGGCGAGCTGAAAGTGCCACCTCGTTGCGAAGTGGCCTGAGACCAGTTCTATCGAATGCGAGTCACCGTGTGAATGATCGATTTGTCATAAGCACGTAACCTTTCCAAGGGTGAGGGGATAAGTAAATAAATGCGACTCAACCTTGTTTAGCGTTGAGCCCGCTATGATCAGGGTTTGCCGATCATTGACGCCATTTCGCCAGCGTTGCTCGCGGATGACAGAAATAATTTGAAATGCGACGAAGGGTCACATCGGCCCCGGTATCGCCAGAATTTTTCGTACTGCCTGATGATCTAAGCTGTCTTTGCCACTGGGCCAAGCACGGATCGGTCAGGCGGCCCGGCCTTTCACCGCACGCGCGCGTGCCGGGAAAGGCCACCCGCACGCCTGCTGGAAAGGTGTGCGGGCAAACATCGCGGGGCGATGCGTCGCCCCGTCAGTCAAATAGCCCAAGGCGCTGGATTACTCATGTCGGACCGTTTCGAACTTTACCTCACCTGCCCCAAAGGCCTGGAAGGCCTGCTTGCCGAAGAGGCGCGGGGCCTCGGCCTGGATGACGTGCGCGAGCACACCTCGGCCATTCGCGGCGCCGCCGACATGGAAACCGCCTACCGCCTGTGCCTGTGGTCACGTCTGGCCAACCGGGTGCTGCTGGTACTCAAGCGCTTCTCCATGAAGAACGCCGACGACCTCTACGACGGTGTGCACGCGGTCGACTGGGCCGATCACCTGGCAGCCGATGGCACCCTGGCGGTGGAGTTCAGCGGCCATGGCTCGGGCATCGACAACACTCACTTCGGTGCGCTGAAGGTCAAGGACGCGATCGTCGACAAGCTGCGCAACCGCGAAGGCCTGCGCCCGTCGGTGGAAAAGATCGACCCTGATGTGCGCGTGCACCTGCGCCTGGACCGTGGCGAAGCCATTCTCTCCCTCGACCTTTCCGGGCACAGCCTGCATCAGCGTGGCTACCGCCTGCAGCAAGGTGCCGCGCCGCTGAAGGAAAACCTGGCGGCGGCGGTGCTGATCCGCGCCGGCTGGCCGCGCATTGCCGCCGAAGGTGGCGCGCTGGCCGACCCGATGTGCGGTGTGGGTACCTTCCTGGTCGAAGCGGCGATGATCGCCGCCGATATCGCGCCCAACCTCAAGCGTGAACGCTGGGGCTTCAGTGCCTGGCTCGGCCATGTACCGGCGCTGTGGCGCAAGGTGCATGACGAGGCGCAGGCGCGGGCACAGGCCGGCCTGGCCAAGCCACCACTGTGGATCCGTGGCTACGAGGCCGACCCGCGGCTGATCCAGCCAGGCCGCAACAACGTCGAGCGTGCCGGCCTGGGCGACTGGGTGAAGATCTACCAGGGCGAAGTCAGCACCTTCGAGCCGCGCCCGGACCAGAACCAGAAAGGCCTGGTCATCAGCAACCCGCCCTATGGCGAGCGCCTGGGTGACGAAGCCAGCCTGCTGTACCTCTACCAGAACCTCGGCGAGCGCCTGCGCCAGGCCTGCATGGGCTGGGAGGCGGCGGTATTCACTGGCGCGCCGCAGCTGGGCAAGCGCATGGGCATTCGCAGCCACAAGCAGTACGCGTTCTGGAACGGCGCCTTGCCGTGCAAGCTGCTGCTGTTCAAGGTGCAGCCCGACCAGTTCGTTACCGGCGAGCGCCGCGAGGCGCAGCCTGAAGGCGCGGAAAGCCGCCAGCAGGCAGCACCGGCCAGCGAGCCGGCGCGCCTGTCGGAAGGGGCGCAGATGTTCGCCAACCGCCTGCAGAAAAACCTCAAGCAACTGGGCAAGTGGGCCCGCCGCGAGCAGGTCGATTGCTACCGCTTGTACGATGCCGACATGCCCGAATATGCCCTGGCGGTCGACCTGTACCAGGATTGGGTGCACGTGCAGGAATACGCCGCGCCACGTTCGGTCGACCCGGACAAGGCCCAGGCACGCCTGCTCGACGCGCTGGCAGCCATCCCGCAGGCCCTGGGCATTTCGCCGCAGCGTGTGGTGCTCAAGCGTCGCGAGCGGCAGAGCGGCACGCGCCAGTACGAGCGCCAGGCAACCGAAGGCCGCTTCCAGGAAGTGAACGAAGGCGGCGTCAAGCTGCTGGTCAACCTCACTGACTACCTCGACACCGGCCTGTTCCTCGACCATCGCCCGATGCGCATGCGCATCCAGCGCGAAGCAGCCGGCAAGCGCTTCCTCAACCTGTTCTGCTACACCGCCACGGCTACCGCGCATGCGGCCAAGGGCGGCGCGCGCAGCACCACCAGCGTCGACCTGTCGAAAACCTACCTGGACTGGGCGCGGCGCAACCTGGCGCTCAATGGCTTCTCCGAGCGCAACCGCCTGGAGCAGGGCGATGTGATGGCCTGGCTGGAGGGCAACCGCGACAGCTACGACCTGATCTTCATCGACCCGCCGACTTTCTCCAACTCCAAGCGCATGGAAGGCGTGTTCGACGTGCAGCGTGACCACGTGCAACTGCTGGACCTGGCCATGGCCCGCCTGGCGCCGGGTGGCGTACTGTATTTCTCCAACAACTTCCGCAAGTTCCAGCTGGACGAGCACCTGATGGCGCGTTACGCGGTGGAGGAAATCACGGCCCAGACCCTGGACCCGGACTTCGCCCGCAATAACCGTATCCATCGCGCCTGGCGTCTGCAGCTTCGTTGAGGCGACGAGGTACATTGCGCGGCTAATGGCCAATAGCTATAACTGAGGGCAGGGCAAGATAATCCGCAGGACGCTGACGTGACGAGATGGGTGTATGTCAAAGGGTGGCGTGCGTGCGCGGTTGCTTGGCCTGTGCACAGAGGCGGTGTCCGCCTGGGCGGTGGCCCTGGTCGCCCTGGTCGTGGGCGGCCTGTTGACGGCCGTCCTGGCGTTAGCCACGCAAACCTTCTACAAGCAGCAGCTGCGCCAGCGCTTCGAGCTGCTGGCCAGCGAGCGTTTCAGCCGTATCGCCGAGCGGTTTGACGAACAGCAGCAGCGCCTTGACGGGCTGCGGCGGTTTTTCAGCTTTTCCAACGAAATCACCCCACACGAGTTCGACGGCTACGCCAGGCCATTGCTGCAGCGGACCCTGGCCTACGCCTGGGCGCCGCGTGTCGAGGCCGCGCAACGCGCCGAGTTCGAGCGCCAGGCCAGTGCGCATTCCGGCCCGGGCTATGTGATCCGCGACCAGGATGAGCAAGGCCAGTGGCGGCCATCCCCCCAGCGCGACCATTACTTCCCGGTGCTCTATACCCAGTCGGGTGAATTGCCCGGGTTGCCCTATGGGCTGGACCTCGCCGGCCAGGAAGTGCCCCTGGCGGCACTGGCGCGGGCGCTGGGGCCGGGCAGCATGGCGGTGTCCGAGCCACTGCCCATGTTCGATACCAGCTCGGATGCGCGTGGCCTGCTGATGGTGGCGCCGGTGTTTTCCGATGCCAACCCCCGCGGCGCGGCAGTGGGCTATGTGATGGCCTTGCTGAGCATGCGTGAGCTGGTCAGTGACGGGCGCCCGGTTTCGGCAGACGATAACCTGGTGGTGCGTATCGTCGACCCCACCGGGCTGCATGGCCCCGAGGTGATGTTCGATTCGCAGAACCCGGTCGCACCCCTGCCGCTGGCTACCAACCAGCTGTTGCACCTGGCTGATCACCACTTCCAGCTGAGTATCCGGCCGAGCCTGGCCTTCGTGCGCGCCAACCGTTCCTCCGCAGTGCTGGCGGTGAGCCTGCTGGGCGGCTTGTTGAGCCTGCTGCTCAGTGTCTTGCTCTACAGCTTGTTCAGCCAGCGCCAGCGCGCCTTGGCCCTGGTCGAGCAGCGCACCGCCGAGCTGCGGGTCAGCGAGCAATCCCTGCGTGGCACCCACAACCAGCTGCGCAGCGTGCTGGATGCCGCAACCCAGGTGGCGATCATCGCCACCAACCTCAAGGGTGTGGTCAGCACCTTCAACGCCGGCGCCGAGCGCATGCTCGGTTACCCCGCCAGTGAGGCGATCGGCCAGCTGCGCCTGGAAGACCTGGTGCTGCCCGAGGAGTTGAGCCTGCGTGCCCATGCCTTGAGCCTGCGTTACGGCCGGCCGATTGAAGGTGGCCAGGCCATGTTTGCCGAAACGGTGCAGGAGCATGGCGCCGAGCCGGGGGAATGGACCTTGCTGCGCGCCGATGGAAGCCAACTGGTGGCCAACATGCTGGTCACCGCCATGCTCGATGAACAGGGGTTGTGGGTCGGTTACCTGGCGATCTGCATCGATGTCACTGAACGGCGGCGGGTGCATGAAGCACTGGCGGCGCGTGACCGCCTTCTGGAAAAGCTCAGTGCCGAGGTACCGGGCGGCATCTATCAGTACCGCCTGGATGGCAACGGCCATTCCTGCTTTCCGTACGCCAGCATGGGCCTGTACGACATCTACGAAGTCGATTTGCAGCAGTTGCGCGAGGATGCCACGGCGGTGTTCGAGCGTATCCACCCGGATGACCTGGAGCGCGTGCGCCGCTCGGTGCGTTACTCGGCCGAACACCTGTCGCCCTGGCGCGAAGAATATCGGGTCTGCCTGCCGCGTGCCGGGCTGCGCTGGGTGCGTGGCGAGGCGACACCGGAGGTGGGCGAGCAGGGCTGCACCTTGTGGCATGGCTACCTGACCGACATCTCCGACCTCAAGGGCGTGGAGGAAGAGTTGCGTGCGCTGTCGGTGACCGACTCGCTGACCGGCATCCATAACCGCCGTTACTTCCAGGAGCGGCTCAAGCTCGAACTGGAGCGGGCCCAGCGCGATGGCCAGGCACTGGCGGTGATCATGCTCGATATCGATCACTTCAAGCGCATCAACGACCATTTCGGCCATGCCGTCGGCGACCGCGTGCTGCGCAGCCTGTGCCTGCGTATCGGCCAGCGTTTGCGGCGTACCGATGTGTTCTGCCGGCTGGGCGGCGAGGAATTCATGGTGCTGTGCCCGGGCAGCGATGCCGAGCAGGCGCGGCTGCTGGCGCTGGAGCTGTGGCAAGGAGTGCGCAATGTGCCGGTGGAAGGCGTGGGCAGGGTGACCGCGAGTTTTGGTGTGGCGGGCTGGCGACCGGGGGAAGGGGCCGATGCCTTGCTGTTGCGGGCTGATGCAGGCGTGTATGCGGCCAAGCAGGCCGGGAGAGATCGGGTGGAGGGGGAGTTGGCCTGATCGTTTTTGGTTGTCGGTACCGGCCCCTTCGCGGGCTTGCCCGCTCCCACAGGTACTGCACCGTTATTGAACTTGGTGCAATACCTGTGGGAGCGGGCAAGCCCGCGAAGAGGCCGGTACTGGCTACCTATACCTATCAGTTGGCCGCTGTGCTGCCGGCCAGTTTCGGCTGGCGATACAGGTCCAGCAGCACCTGGTCGAGCACCTGCGAGGCACCCCACGGTTTCGGATCGTTGAGGATCGCCGCCACCGCCCAGGTATGGCCGTTGCTGTCACGGCTGAAGCCGGCAATTGCCCGCACGGTGTTCAACGTGCCGGTCTTGATGTGCCCTTCGCCGGTCATGGCGGTACGCTTCAGGCGCTTGCGCATGGTGCCGTCCATACCCACCAGCGGCATCGAGCTCATGAACTCGGCGGCATAGGGGCTCTTCCAGGCGGCCTGCAGCATCGCGGCCATCTCCCGGGTGCTGACCCGTTCGGCACGCGACAGGCCGGAACCGTTTTCCATCACCAGGTGTGGCGCGGTAATGCCTTTCTTCGCCAACCACTGGCGCACCACGCGCTGGGCGGCGCGGGCGTCGTCACCGTCGGCATCGGTGCGGAACTGCGCGCCAAGGCTCAGGAACAGCTGCTGGGCCATGGTGTTGTTGCTGTACTTGTTGATGTCGCGGATCACTTCCACCAGGTCTGGCGAGAAGGCACGGGCCAGCAGGCGAGCACCCTTGGGCACGTTCTCGAAGCGGTCGCCACCCTGGATGCTGCCACCCAGCTCGTTCCAGATCGCGCGCACGGCACCGGCGGCGTAGGTTTGGTGGTCGAGCAGCGACAGGTAGGTCTGCGAGTTGCAGCCGTCACCCAGCTGGCCGCTGACCGTTACGCTGATGCCATCGGCCTGCTGCACCGGGTTGTAGCGCACATCACCCGAGCACTGTTTGGAGGCAACCGCCTTGACCTGGTTGTCGATGCGGATACTGGCAATCGGCGGTTCGACCGCGATGGTGACCTTGCCGCCATCGTTGCGGGCCACGAAGCGCAGGGCCTTGAGGTTGACCAGCAGCGAGTCGGGCTTGACCAGGAACGGCTTGTTCTCATCACCGCCGTCGTCGTTGAACTGCGGCAGGTTGGGCTGCACGAAGTGGCTGCGGTCCAGCACCAGGTCGCCGGTGATGGTGCGCACGCCATTGGCGCGCAGGTCACGCATCAGCAGCCACAGCTTCTCCATGTTCAGTTTCGGGTCGCCGCCACCCTTGAGGTACAGGTTGCCGTTGAGTACACCGTTGCTCAGGGTGCCATCGGTGTAGAACTCGGTTTTCCACTGGAAGGTCGGGCCGAGCAGTTCGAGGGCGGCGTAGGTGGTGACCAGTTTCATGGTCGAGGCCGGGTTGACCGAGACATCGGCATTGAACACGGTCGGTGTGCCGGGGCCGTCCAGCGGCAGCATCACCAGCGACAGGGCAGAATCCTGCAGCTTGTTGGCTTTGAGGGCCTGCTGCACTTTGGCAGGCAGCGTGGTGTTGACGGCGGCGGCCTGGCTGGGCAAGGCGAGTGGCAACAGCAGGCCGGCAAGAACGAGGGGACGAAGCGTTTTGATCATGATCGATAAATACCCTACGGCGAGGGAAAAGGGCATTGGGGCTGTAAGGGATGATGGCCCCAGGGTGAAAGAATACGCATTATGCCCCAAGCGCAGCGACGATGCGCCACGTTCGACGGAAAAGCACCCCCAATAAAAAAGGCCACCCCTTGGGGTGGCCTTTTCAGCGATCGAGCCGGGCCGGTATTACTCGGCCTTGTTGATCGGCTTTTCCGGGTACCAGGCGTCCAGCAGCGGGCTGACTTCGATCTTGGTCAGTTCGCTACGGCCTTTGAGCCAGGCTTCAACGGCTGCACGCTGTTCTTCGCTGACCGAGCCACGTTTGACCGAGCACACCAGGCCGAAATCGTCACCGCCTACATAGTCCAGGCCATTGGCGTCCATGGCTTCTGCCAGGAACGCGTCGAGGAAAGCATCGATTGCCTGGTCATCCAGATCTTCCTTGAATTCCAGGTTCAGCTCGAAGCCCAATTCCTGAAACTCGTCGACACACAGCTTCTTGCGCAGACGACGGGAGCGGTTTGTGGCCATGAAACAATCCTCTTAGGTAATAACGCCGCGCAGTCTACCAGTTAACACGCCTGGCTGCCTGCCTGTGTGCAGGTGCCTGTGGCCAGTTCCTTGGCCAGGGCACGTTCTACCCGGCACATATGCCGCGCCAGCGCCTGGCGCCGCAGGCGTAACTGGTCGGGAGGCAAGCCGCTTGCCTCCAGGGCTTCGCAGGCCTTCATCAGCGCGGGGGCTTCCAGCATCCGCGCGGCGCTGAGCACCTTGTGCGCCTGTTCGGCAATGGCATCGCTGTCGTGCTGCGGATTCAATGCCATCAAGGTGGCCAGGTCGGCCTGCAGGCTCTGCTGCAATGCCTGCAGGAAGCGCTGGCGGTCGTTCGGGTCATGCCCGACCACTGTGGCCAGGCCGTCCAGGTGGTACAGCTTGCGCCGCGGTTTGTGCTGGCGACGCGGGCGGATGCCGGCCAGGCGCTGGCTGAGCGTGCCCAGGCTGATGGGTTTGAGCAGGCAGTCGTCCATGCCGGCGCTCAGGCACTTTCGGCGTACCTCCGGCTGTGCGTTGGCGGTGTAGCCGAGAATGGTGCAGCGCGGCCGCTTGCCATGGCGTTCCTCGGTACGCACGGCGGTGGCCAGCTGGTAGCCGTTCATGTGCGGCATGTTGCAGTCGAGCACCAGCACATCGAAGTCGCCCGCCCGCCAGGTGGCCAGGCCTTCGCGACCGTCGCGGGCGCTGGTGTGCTCCAGCCCCAGGTAGCCAAGCTGCTGTGCCATCAGTTGCAGGTTGGCCGGGTGGTCGTCGATCACCAGCACGTTCAGCCGTGGGTCGGGCACATCGAGGTTCTCTATCAGCGGGGCCGGCTGCGCCGCAGCGTCAACCCGCTGCAGCGGCATTTTCAGGCGTACTTGGGTGCCGACATCCTCCAGGCTCTTGATGGTCAGGCTGCCGCCCATCATTTCGCACAGGTTGCGACAGATGGCCAGGCCCAGCCCGGTACCCGCGCGGGCGCTCTGGCTATGCGGGTTGGCCTGGATGAACGGGTTGAACAGGCGTTGCAGGTCGTCGGCGTGGATACCGATGCCACTGTCGCGCACTTCCAGCTCCAGCACGGCGGGGGTAGTGCTGCCGTCGTCCACCAGGCCGACGCAGATGCGCACCTGGCCATGCTCGGTGAACTTGATGGCGTTGCTCACCAGGTTGGACAGGACCTGCTTGAAACGCAAGGGGTCGAGCAGGGCATGGCAGCGTGCGGCCGGTGCGATCATCACCTCCAGGGCCAGGCCTTTCTGCCGCGCCTGGCCTTCGAAAATGCGCCCCACCGATTCGACCAGGGCCGCCAGGTCGACGGCCTCCGGGGCGAGGGACAAGTGCCCCGACTCGATGCGCACGATGTCGAGGATATCGCCGATCAGGCCCAGCAGGTCCTTGGCCGAGTGGTGGGCCAGCTCCAGCGCGCAACGGTCTACCCGGCCTTGGTCGGCACGCTTGACTGCTAGCTCGAGCATACCGATGACCGCATTCATCGGGGTGCGGATTTCGTGGCTGATGGTGGCCAGGAACGTGCTTTTGGCGCGGTTCGCATCGTCGGCCTGCTGCTTGGCCTGGCGCAGCTCCATGACCAGATGGCGGCGCTCGCTGATGTCGATCCAGCCACCGATGATGCCTTGCACCTCACCCAGTGAGTCGCGGTACGGCAGGATCCAGTGGTAGATGGTCATCTCCCGGCCCTGGATCCGTAGCGGCCGGTCCATGATCAGTGGCGAGCCTTCTGCCATCACCTTCAGGTAGTCGGCGTGGATCTGCCGGGTCTGCTCGAAATCGGCGAACAGGCTCCCCTCCAGGTTCTTGCCGATGACCTCTTCGGAGCGGGCTTGCACGGCTTCCAGATAGCTGTAGTTGCAGCTTTGCAGGCGGCCCTCGCGGTCACGCACGTACATGGGGTGGGGCGTGCCGTTGAGCAGGGCGCGCATGAACGCCAACTGGTCGTTCAGCGCCCGTTCGGCGCGTTGCCGCTGGCGAATCTGCAGGCGCAGGCGGGCATTCCACAGCAAGGCCAGCAGCAACAGCACGGCGGTGCCCAGTACCACCTGTATCGCCAGCCGGCGGTAGCCCTGGTCGTTGCCATCCTCGTGCAGGCTGAAGCCGCGCCAGCGGTTGTTGATGACCCCCAGTTCTTCCGGCGAGATGCTCAGCAGCGCCTTGTCGAGGATCGACACCAGCGCCTGTGACGGGGCACTGGTGGCCATGGCGAAGTTGGCGGGTTCGCTGCCGACGGTGGCCCGGATGACCAGTTCGGGGTTGCCGGCCAGCGCGTGGTTGGCGTCGATCAAGGTGGTGATCACCGCATCGACGGCACCGCTGTTGAGCAACGCCATGGAATAGAACGAGCTTTCGGTCTCGACCCAGCCGATTTGCGGATAGTGCCGCGACAGCATGGCGTCCATGGCGCTGTAGCGGGTAATGGCGATGCGATGCCCTTGCAGCTGTTCCAGCGAGGTGAAGGGTTGTTTGTCCTTGCGGCTGACCAGCACATAGGCGCTTTCCAGGTAGGGCTGGCTGATTTGCAGGTCGTCTTCGTTCACCCCGCCGGTGGCCAGTGCGGCGATGACATCGGCGCGGCCATCCTTGAGGCGGGCAATCATGTCGGCGAGGCCGCTGGCGCGCTGCACTTCGAAACGCAAGCCGGTGCGCAGGCGAATGAGTTCGAGCAGGTCGGCGGTGATACCGCGAAAATGCCCCGAGCCATCGAAATAGGAGACCGGTGCAGCGGTCTCGTCGATCGCCACGCGCATCACCGGGTGATCCTGCAGCCATTGTTCTTCTGCGTCGGTCAGTTGCAGCCTGCGGTCGGTCAGCAGCAGGTCGCTACCGGCGCTCCAGCGCTTGAAGATACTGGCGCGTATGGCCAAGGTCTGTCCGTCCAGGGTGGCGTTCACCATCTCCATCAGCACCCTGTCCTCGTGGCGCAGGGCAAAACCGAAGCCGATGGCTTCGTGCTTGCCGAAACTGGCCATGCGCAGGCGCGGCAGGTGGCCGCGATTGAGCTGGTAGTGGGTGGAAATGGTATCGCCGATGAATACGTCGGCCTGGCCGAACGCCACGGCACTCAGGGCCTGGCTGGACGAGCCGAAGGCCAGCAGCTCGGCCTTGGGGTAGGCGCTTTTCACCTCCTGCCGGGGCAGGTAGTGGTAGAGCATGCCCAGGCGCATGCCCGCCAGGCCCATGTCCAGCGCCCGGCTTTCGTCCTCGCGCGTTACCAGCACTGGTTGGTCGATGGCATAGGGGTGCGACAGGGCCAGGTCATCGCTGGCCGCTTCGTAGCCATTGGAGCTGCCAAGCAGGTCGATGTCGCCCTGCCGGAGCGCCTCCACCGCCGCTTGCCGGCTGGAAAAGCGCAGCACTCGCACGGGCAACTGCAGGGCCTTGCCGATCAGGCTCGCGTACTCGGCGGTAAGGCCCTGGTAGTCGCGGCCCCCACTGGTGATGTCGAACGGCGGGTAGTCCGGTGCCGAGGTACCCAGCACCAGTTCCTGACGGCCTTCGAGCCATTGACGTTGTTCGCTGGTGAGGGCAGGCAGTGCCGGCCTGGCCGATGAGCGTGCCAGCAAGGCATAGGACGAGGCCTCGTGATGGGTAGCCTGTGCCACGCCGCTGAACAGAAGCAGGGTGAGCAGCAGGCGAACGATAAGGCGCACCATGACTACCCTCAGACCAGCGCGTTGCGTTTGGCCATTTCGATCAGGTCGACCAGCGTATTGACCTGAAGTTTGTGCATTAGGCGCTTCTTGTAGGTACTGACGGTCTTGCTGCTGAGAAACATGCCCTTGGCAATTTCCTTGTTGCTGCGGCCTTGGGCGAAGAGTTGCAGCACCATCAGTTCGCGGTCATTCACCTGGCGGAAAAGTTGCAAGTCGGCATCTACCGCCTGGTCATGCTTGATTGCCTGGCTGGGGAAGTAGTTGTAACCGGCCAGCACGGCCTTGATTGCACTGAGCAGTTCGCTCAGGTCTTCCTGCTTGCACACGTAGCCTGCAGCACCCGAGTGCATGCAGCGTACGGCAAACAATGCGGGAGACTGCGCGGTCAGTACCAGCACCTTCAGGGGCAGGGCCATGGCCTGGAACCGGGCAAGCACCTCCAGCCCATCCAGCTTGGGGATGCTGATGTCGAGGATGACCAGGTCGGGCGCGGTTTCGCGAATCATCTGCATGGCGTCCACGCCGTTGTCCGACTCGCCGACAACCTTGTAATTCTGGTTTTCCAGCAACATACGGACGGCCAGGCGGATGACGGGATGATCGTCGACGATAAATATGGAATGCATGTTCAACTTCCCTGCGGGCTATTGAGGGTGACAGGCGGCACCATATCGCAGTTGGAAGTCATCGGGCATGCGAGGAAGGGCTATTAGCCCTATATGGGAAATGGCTTACAAGATAAAACAAAACGGGCTACGAGGCAGGCGCGTTTAACTCGATGTCAAAGCGTGATTGGTAACTTTTCATTTGTTTTTATTCGTGCTGTTTAACTTGCTGCCAATATATGTAGGAAGTTTCCCACAATACACGGTGCAGCATCCGGGCGATGCCCGGGCTGCACCGGCAGGGCTCAGGTCGGGCTGGAGCGCCCGGTCATTTCCCGGGCCATTTCGCTGGCATAGCTGTCGGTCATCCCGGCGATGAAGTCGATCATGCGCAGGAAGGCGCTGTGCAGCGAGCCGTGTGGGTCGGGGGCATTGTTGCCGATCAGGTCCAGTACCCGGCGGCTCTTGAACGACGGCGTGCGTCCGCCGTGCTGTTCGAGGGCGGCGCCGCAGAAGGTGTTCAGCAGAATCTCCAGCGTGGTGTAGGCGCCGATCTCGTGCAGGGTCTTGCGCTTGTCCTGGAAGATCTTGTTGCGTGCCATGTCCTTGGCCTGCAGCACGCAGCGCTTGGCCGGGCCGTGCATGTGTTCGACCAGGTCGCCCGCCAGCTGGCCGGCCAGCAAGGCTTGCTGCTGCTCGACGAAGGCGCGGGCGGCAGCGTTGGTCAGGTGCTCGATGGCCTTGCCGCGCAGGATCGCCAGCTTGCGCCGCCGGGAGTCGCCTGGGCCGAGCTGACGGTAGGTTTCCGGCAGGTCATCGCCGACCAGGTCGAGCAGCAGCGCTTCGACTTCCGCGTACTGCAGCAACTCCATTTCCAGGCCGTCTTCCAGGTCGATCAGCGCGTAGCAGATGTCATCCGCAGCCTCCATCAGGTAGACCAGCGGGTGGCGCGCCCAGCGCTGATGTTCCAGTTGCGGCAGGCCGAGCTTGCGGGCGATCTGTTCGAGCAGCGGCAGTTCGCTCTGGTAACTGCCGAACTTGTGCTTCTTGTAGCCCAGGGCGTCGGCGTGGCGTGCGCTCCACGGGTACTTCAGGTACGTGCCGAGGGTGGCATAGGTCAGCCGGGTACCGCCGTCGAACTGGTGGTACTCCAGCTGGGTGAGTACCCGAAAGCCTTGGGCGTTGCCTTCGAAGTTGAGGAAGTCGGCGCGCTCGTCGTCGCTCATGTCGTCCAGCCAGCCACGCCCGGCGGCCTGCTGGAACCAGTGGCGGATGGCGTCTTCGCCAGAGTGGCCGAACGGTGGGTTGCCGATGTCATGGGCCAGGCAGGCCGACTGCACGATCATCCCCAGGTCGCTGGGGGCGCACCAGTCCGGCAGGCTGTCGCGCAGGGTTTCGCCGACGCGCATGCCCAGCGAGCGGCCGACGCAGCTGACTTCCAGCGAGTGGGTCAAGCGTGTGTGGATATGGTCGTTGCTGGAAACCGGGTGCACCTGGGTCTTGCGCCCGAGGCGGCGGAAGGCACCGGAGAAGATGATGCGGTCGTGGTCCTTGTGGAAGGGGCTGCGCCCGAGTTCATCGGCGCTGTACAGGGCTTTGCCCAGGCGTTCGCGGGTGAGCAGGGTGTGCCAGTCCAAGGCGCGGTCTCCTGTAGGTCGAAGGCAGCAGCATATCCTGTAGGAGCGGCCTTGTGTCGCGATAGGGCCGCAACGCGGCCCCCGGATTTCAGCAATAGTGCACAAATTGTCGGGGCTGCTATGCAGCCCTGTGGCGACACAAGGCCGCTCCTACAGGGATCGCGATGGTCAGGGGCGGCGGCTGCCTTGCAGGTACAGGCGCAGCAGCGGCAGCAGGCTGGTGCCCAGGCGCAACAGCCGCGCCAGGTTGCCGCTGCGCACGCCCTTGCCGGTGAGGAAACCCAGCGCCACCACGGCGCCAATCCCCCACAGCGGCGCATGCTTGATGCCCAGCCCGTCGTGCAGCGAGCTGCCCATGCCGCGCACGCGGCGCAGCGGCTCAAGCAACTGTGCGGACTCGTGGCGGATTTCCTGGCGGTGCATTTCCATGCGCAGGCGCAGCAGCGCCTTGCGCAGTTCCCGCGGGTTTCGGGTGTTTGGCAGTTCTGGCAGGCTCATGGCAACAGGCGCTCCCGGTCCTTGGCAAGTTCCTCGAGGGTGGCGCCGAAGGGCGACGACTCGTCGAACACCGCTGCCTTCAGGCGCAGGCCGCAATACAGCGCGGCGATGCCGTAGAACACGCACAGGCCGATGATGCCGGCCAGGCGATAGCTGTCCCACAGCAATACCAGCAACAGCCCGGACAGCGCCGTCAGCAGCAGCAGGGCGAATACCAGGGCCAGGCCGGCGAACAGCAGCAGGCTCAAGGTGCGGCCCTTCTGCTCCTGCAACTCGATGCCAAACAGTTCGATATGGCTGTGCAGCAGCCCCAGGGCAGCCGCGCCCAGGCGCCTGCCCGAGGCGCTGGCGCCGTTGGCGTCGTTCTCCATGGGAACCCCTTAGCGCCGGTTGGCCAGCAGGCCGATCAACAGGCCGACGCCAGCGGCAATGCCGATCGCCTGCCATGGTTTTTCCTGCACGTACTGTTCGGCACTGCCCAGTGCTGCCTGGCCGCGCTCGCGCACCGAGTCCTGGGTCAGCTGCAGGCTTTCGCGGGCCTGGGCCAGGCGGTCGTGGATCTGTTCACGCAACTCGTCAGCCTGGTCGCCGGCCAGGTTGGCGGTGTCGGCCAGCAGCTTCTCGGTGTCACGGACCAATGCCTGGAAGTCAGCCATCAATATCTCTTGTGCAGTCTTTGCCGATTTGCTGGCCATGGGTGTCTCCCTGTCGATGAGTGTTGGTAGTTCGAGTGATAGCACGCGCGGAAGGTTCAAGTGCCGGCGCTGGTATGGGCCTTGCTAAGGCTTTGCCACGTTGCGGGGCGCCCCAGGCAGGTATTGCGCCGATTAGGGGCGCCAGCGCAGCGGATACCGATAAACCTTAACCCAATCCACGACAAACCCAAGAAAAAACCACGCAGGCTCCGCCCGGCTCACCGAAACAGGGCAGGGGGCTGGCACCGATTCGGTGCAGGGATGCAGGTTCTTGAACTGTCCTGGTGCCTTTTTCAGCAGGTCTGCCTATTTCATGGAAAACATGCACAGCGCGATGGACTCCCTGGTCCACGGTTCCAACACCCTGTTCATTCTCATGGGCGCCATTCTGGTGCTGGCCATGCACGCCGGCTTCGCATTTCTCGAAGTAGGCACGGTGCGCCACAAGAACCAGGTCAACGCCTTGTCGAAAATTCTCAGCGACTTCGCTATCTCGGCATTGGTGTACTTCTTCATCGGCTACTGGATCGCCTACGGGGTCAATTTCTTCCAGCCGGCGGCAGCGCTGGCGGCCGACCATGGCTATGCGCTGGTCAAGTGCTTCTTCCTGCTGACCTTCGCCGCGGCGATCCCGGCGATCATCTCCGGGGGCATCGCCGAGCGGGCGCGCTTCGTGCCGCAACTGTGTGCCACGGCGTTGATCGTGGCGTTCATCTACCCGTTCTTCGAGGGCGTGGTGTGGAACGGCAACCTGGGCGTTCAGGCCTGGTTGCAGGCACGCTTCGGCGCGCCGTTCCATGACTTTGCCGGCTCGGTGGTGGTGCATGCCATGGGTGGTTGGCTGGCGCTGGCGGCGGTGCTGCTGCTGGGCGCACGCCGCGGGCGCTACCGCGATGGCCGGCTAGTGGCGTTTGCGCCGTCGAGCATTCCCTTCCTGGCATTGGGGTCGTGGATCCTGATCATCGGCTGGTTCGGCTTCAACGTCATGAGTGCCCAGACCTTGCAGGGTGTCAGCGGCCTGGTGGCGATCAACTCGCTGATGGCCATGGTCGGTGGCACCCTGTCGGCCTTGCTGGCCGGGCGTAACGACCCGGGCTTCCTGCATAACGGGCCGCTGGCCGGGCTGGTAGCGGTTTGTGCCGGTTCCGACCTGATGCACCCGATTGGTGCGCTGGCCACCGGCCTGGTGGCGGGTGCGCTGTTCGTCTGGACCTTCACCGCGGCGCAGAACCGCTGGAAGATCGATGATGTGCTGGGTGTGTGGCCGTTGCATGGCCTGTGCGGTGTCTGGGGTGGCATGGCTTGCGGCATCTTCGGCCAGGAGGTGCTGGGTGGCATGGGCGGTGTCAGCCTGGTCAGCCAGTTGCTGGGCAGCCTGATGGGCGTGGTGGTGGCATTGGCCGGCGGATTTGCCGTGTATGGTGCAATCCGCGCGCTGCACGGGCTGCGCTTGAGCCATGAGCAGGAGTTCCAGGGCGCGGACCTGTCGCTGCACCGTATCGGCGCCACCAGCCAGGATTGAGCCAGGTCAGGTGCACGGACGGCAGGACAGACCTAGAATAGGTTTCTCCCTGCCAAAGCGGACTTGCCCCCATGCTGCCTGAATGCCAACTGTTCGGCACCCTCGGCTGCCACCTGTGTGAAGTGGCCGAGGCCGTGCTGATGCCCTTTGTCGACCATGGCCTGCTGGTAGAACTGGTCGACATTGCCGAGAACGAAGCCCTGTTCGAACGCTATGGCCTGATCATTCCGGTGCTGCGCCGCTGTGACAATGGCGGCGAGCTGCACTGGCCGTTCGATGCTGGACAGGTGGTGGCGTTTCTCGCGCAGTAATCGCGCAAGGGGAGGTCTGTCCCTGCTCCATGCGGCGTGCTGCGTTGTGATGATCCGCTGCCGGCACGTTGAGGCCGGCATCCTTCAGCTGTCATCAGGAACCCAGCCATGCTCATTTCCCCCCATTTCACCCTCGATGAAATGACCGTTTCTCAGCTCGCCGCCAGGGAAGGGCTCGACAACAATCCTCCAGCCGAAGCGCGTGCCAACCTGCAGTTGCTGTGCAATGCATTGGAGCAGGTGCGCGCGCTGTTCGGTGCACCGGTCATCGTCAGCAGCGGCTATCGCAGCCCCGCAGTCAACCAGCGCATTGGCGGGGCGCTGACGAGCAAGCATCTGCAGGGGCTGGCGGCTGACTTCACGGTGATTGAAGTGAGCCCGCGCGAGGTGGTGCGCCGGATCAGCGAAAGCGCCATCCCCTTCGACCAGCTGATCCTCGAATTCGATAACTGGGTGCACCTGGCCGTGTCGCGTAGCGACCCCCGGCGCCAGGTGCTGACCATCCGCAAAGGCACCGGCTATCTGCCGGGGCTGCAATGAAGCGCATTGACGGCGGCAAGGGGATGTTCGTATGCTGTATATAAATACAGTGTCGAGGTGAAGCCATGCTCAATGTCGAGCAACTCAAGTACAGCGTCAACCGCATGCCCGTCGAGCGGGTGGCCGACGCTGTTCTGGAACTGCGCCTCGAAGGCCTGGTGACCGACGACCGTACGCCGTTCGGCAAGGTCCACTTCAATACCTGTTTCGCCGAGATCGAGGCCCTGTTCCAGCGTGCCGGCTACCACCGTGGGCTGGACGTGGTGGGGTACCAGGGGTTGCTGTATGCCCTCTACGACCCTGGGCGCTGGGAGCCGGTGCAGGTGTTGCGCTGGCTGAAGGAGCGCTGCGAGGCCATTGCCCAGGCTGGTTGAGGGCGCGGGCTTGGGGGATAATGCGCGGCCGTGAACGTTTCGAGCCCTGTCATGACAACGCCTTTCGACCCCGCCCGCCAGCAAGCCAGCACGGTGTGCCTGCCCCCCGGTAACTGGGCGACGGTGCTCGACTGCCTGTGTGACCATTTCAAGGCCATCGACCGCGCCCAGTGGCTCGACCGCTTTGCCCGGGGCCGGGTGCTGGATGCCGAGGGGCGGGCGGTTTCTGCCGAACTGCCTTACAAGCGCGGTATGCGTTTGCACTACTTCCGTGAGGTGCCGAACGAGCGGCCGATCCCGGTGCAGGAGACCGTACTGCATGTGGATGAGCACCTGGTGGTAGCCGACAAGCCGCATTTCCTGCCAGTGACGCCGACTGGCGAATACGTCGAACAGACCTTGCTGCGCCGCCTGATCCGCCGCCTGGGCAACCCGCATCTGGTGCCGTTGCACCGTATCGACCGGCATACCGCCGGGCTTGTGCTGTTTTCCGCCAACCCGCAGAGCCGCAGTGCCTACCAGCGGCTGTTCCCCGAACGACGTATCGACAAGCGCTACCAGGCCATTGCCGCGGCCATGCCGCAGCACGATTTCCCGCTGGTGCACAAAAGCCGCCTGGTTCATGGCGAGCCGTTTTTCCGCATGCATGAGGTAGAGGGGGAGGCCAACAGCGAAACCCTGGCCGAAGTGCTGGAGAAGAATGGCGAGCTGTGGCGTTACGGGCTGTCGCCGGTGACTGGCAAGACCCATCAGTTGCGTGTGCACATGGCGGCATTGGGGGCGGGGATCTGCAATGACCCGTTCTATCCGCAGTTGGTCAACGAAGAGGATGACTACCAGCGGCCACTGAAGTTGCTGGCGCAGAGCCTGCGCTTTGCAGACCCGCTGAGCGGGGAAGAGCGCTACTTCGAGAGCTGCTTGCAGCTGGATTGGTAGTCTGGACGGGGTCGTTGTAGGAGCGGCCTTGTGTCGCGATGGGCCGCGAAGCGGCCCCGGCATTTTTTGCATCACCGCTGAACTCCTGGGGCCGCTTCGCGGCCCATCGCGACACAAGGCCGCTCCTACAGGGCCCTAGCGGTTGAACCGCTCCACCAGCGAGTACTGGGTGCCCGCCGTGCTGGTCAGCTCTTCGCTGAGCAGCGCCGAGTGCTGGGCCTGTTCGGCAGTCTGGTCGGCCAGGTCGGCGATGGTGCTGATGTTGCGGCTGATCTCGTCAGCCACTGCAGTCTGCTCCTCGGTCGCCGCAGCAATCTGGGTGGCCATGTCGGTAATGTTGGCTACCGCTTCACTGATGCCCACCAGTGCCTCGTCGGCCTGCATCACACGGTCGACGCCTTCCTGCGCCTGGCGATGGCCGGTTTCCATGGTCAGCACGGCATTGCTGGCGGTTTGTTGCAGCTTGGCGATCAGGCCGTGGATCTGCCCGGTGGATTCGGCAGTGCGCTGGGCCAGCTGGCGTACTTCGTCGGCCACCACGGCAAAGCCTCGGCCCATTTCACCGGCACGTGCCGCTTCGATGGCCGCGTTCAGCGCCAGCAGGTTGGTCTGGTCGGCGATGCCCTTGATCACATCGACCACGCCACCAATCTCGTCGCTGTCCTTGGCCAGTTGCGTCACCGTCTGGCCGGTCTCGCCCACCGCCGCCGACAGGCGCTCGATGGCCTCGCGGGTTTCACCGGCAATCTGCCGGCCCTGGCTGGTCAGGCGGTTGGCTTCCTGGGTGGCATCGGCGGTGCGCTGCACGTGGTTGGCCACTTCCTGGGTGGTGGCGGCCATCTGGTTGACCGCAGCGGCAACCTGCTCGGTCTCCACCCGCTGGCGTTCCAGGCCCGAAGAACTCTTGTGCGCCAGCTCGTCGGACTGGCGCGCCTGTTCGCTGAGGTGTTCGGCGCTGTCCTGCAGGCGGGTCAGGCAGGTTTTCATGCGCGCGTCCTGGCTGAGCATGGCCATTTCCAGGCGCGCCTGCACGCCACGGCTGTCGGTGTACATCTGCGCGATCAGCGGGTCGGAAGTGGTCTGTTCGGCCAGGCGCAGCAGGCGCTTGAGGCCGCGCTGCTGCCAGCTCAGGCCCAGCAGGCCCAGCGGTACGGAAAGCCCGGCAGCCAGGGCGAAGCCCCAGGAATGGCCCAGCCAGTTGCCGATCAGGAAGCCCACCTGGCTGATCAGGATGAACGGCAACCAGTCCTGCAGCACCGGCAGCCACTTGTCCCGGCGTGGTACCGGCGGCTTGCCCTGGTTGATGCGCTGGTACAGCGCCTCGGCGCGGCGGACCTGCTCGGCGGTAGGCTTGACCCGTACCGACTCGAAGCCGACCACCTGGTTGTTGTCGAAGATCGGCGTGACATAGGCGTTGACCCAGTAGTGGTCACCGGACTTGCAGCGGTTCTTGACGATACCCATCCACGGCTGGCCCTGCTTGAGGGTTTGCCACATGTGGGCAAACACCGCTGGCGGCACGTCGGGGTGGCGCACCAGGTTGTGCGGCGCACCGGTCAGCTCTTCGCGGGTGAAACCACTGATCTCGATGAAGGCATCGTTGCAGTAAGTGATCACACCTTTGGCATTGGTGGTGGAGATCAACCGCTGCTGGGCAGGGAAAGTCCGTTCTCTCTGGGTAATCGGCTGGTTGTTACGCATGGGTTGATAGTCCGCAGGGCTTTCGACAGGTATCGGCAAGCCGCTGGTTTTATTGAATGAATAATTAATGTGCTTGATCTGTGGCAATAAGCCATCACTTGATCTGGGTTAGCCAGCGAGCACGTTCAAGCAAGTTGGCGTCATTATTGCATTTTTTCTGCTGTTTCATGACGTATAAGTCGAATGATGACCGATTAGCTAGCCAAGAGCCAGCATCGGATAGCTGAACAGGGTGAAGTGCACCAGGTTCAGGCCGAAATGGCAGAGCACCGCCGCCGCCACGCCGCCCCAGCGGTACGCCAGGCCGTAGCCGATACCGGCAAGGGTGGCCAGGTACACCCATTGCCAGCCGGCCCCCAGGTGGGCCAGGCCGAACAGCAAGGCGGCGGCGAACAATGCCAACCCTTGGTGGCGCAGTAGCCGTTGCAGGCCGGCCTGGATGTAACCGCGGAACAACAGTTCTTCGGTCAGGCTTACCAGCAGCAGGTTGTTCAGCAGCCAGAGCCAGGCCTGGTCGGGCCATTTCGGGGCCCAGGCCAGCATGCCCAGTGCCCAGGCGCCGCCCAGGCAGGCGAGCAGGGTCAGGGGCAGGGCGTACAGCAGGCTGGTCGCCAGGCCCTGGCTGCGCCACAGGAACAGCCAAGGGCAGGCCAGCAGCAGCCAGGCGCCGATCAGCGGTTTGTCCAGGTTCAGGTACATCGTGAAGGGCAGGGCGCCGGGGCTGAGGACAACGCCGTCGATGACCTTGGCAGCGTTGAAGCCGGGCAGCCAGTGCAATGCCAGGGCGATGGCCAGGAGGATGAACAACGTGTGGCCGAGGGCTTGTTGCCAGCGCTGGGGGCGGCGAGCGAGCAGGGCGCTGGCAAGCAGGGCGAGAAAGGTGGGCAGGGTGGTGATGCCGAGGTTGCCCTGGCTCAGGGCGAGGGTGTAGCCGAGTGCCAGGAGTGAAAGTGCGATCAGGTGGAAGCGAGGCACGAGTGGTCCTTTTCGGGTAAACGGAAACGGGCCGCTACGCGTCGTCTGTAGGAGCGGCCTTGTGTCGCGATGGGCCGCATAGCGGCCCCAGATTTCAGCTTCGCCGCCGCTAACGAGCGGGGCCGCTGCGCGCCCCATCGCGACACAAGGCCGCTCCTACAGGCGATCGGCGTGCACAGCAGCCCCAAGCATACCCGCCTCAACCCGCAATCAGCTGGCGCAACACGTAATGCAATATCCCCCCCGCCTTGAAGTACTCCACCTCATTCACGGTATCGATCCGGCACAGCACCTCGATCTGCTCCTGCTGCCCATCCTCGCGGGTGATGCGCAACGGCAGGCTCATGCCCGGGCAGATCTGTGCGCCGTTCAAGCCAAGCACATCGATCTTCTCCTTGCCGGTCAGCCCCAGTTGCTTGCGGTTGTGCCCGGCCTTGAACTGCAGCGGCAGTACGCCCATGCCTACCAGGTTGGAGCGGTGAATGCGCTCGAAGCTTTCCGCCAGTACCGCTTTGACCCCCAGCAGGTTGGTGCCCTTGGCGGCCCAGTCGCGGCTCGAGCCGGTGCCGTATTCCTGGCCGGCGATCACCACCAGCGGAGTGCCTTCCTGCTGGTAGCGCATGGCCGCGTCGTAGATCGACAGCTTCTCGCCACTGGGCACGTGCAGGGTGTTGCCACCTTCTTCGCCCGCCAGCATTTCGTTGCGGATGCGGATGTTGGCGAAGGTGCCGCGCATCATCACTTCATGGTTGCCACGCCGCGAGCCGTAGGAGTTGAAGTCGCGGGGCTCCACGCCCTGCTCACGCAGGTAGCGCCCGGCCGGGCTGTCGGCCTTGATGTTGCCGGCCGGGGAAATATGGTCGGTGGTCACCGAGTCACCCAGCAGCGCCAGGATCCGCGCACCCTGGATGTCGGTGATCTGCGGGGGCGGCCCGCCGATGTCGTCGAAGAACGGCGGATGCTGGATATAGGTGGAGTCGGCCTGCCACACGTAGGTGGCCGCCTGCGGTACCTCGATGGCCTGCCACTGTGCATCGCCGGCGAACACCTCGGCGTACTCCTTGTGGAACATCGCCGTGTCGACCTTGGCCACGGCAGCGGCGATTTCCTGCTGGCTGGGCCAGATATCGCGCAGGTACACCGGCTGGCCATCCTTGCCGGTGCCCAGCGGATCGCGGGTCAGGTCCAGGCGCACGCTGCCGGCCAGGGCATAGGCCACCACCAGCGGCGGCGAGGCCAGCCAGTTGGTCTTGACCAGCGGGTGCACGCGGCCTTCGAAGTTGCGGTTGCCCGACAACACCGAAGCCACCGTGAGGTCGGCGCTGCCGATGGCTTTTTCGATCGCTTCATCCAGCGGGCCGGAGTTGCCGATGCAGGTGGTGCAGCCATAGCCGACCAGGTCGAACCCCAATTGGTCCAGATAGGTGGTGAGCCCGGCGGCCTTGAAGTAGTCGGTGACCACCTTGGAACCCGGCGCCAGCGAGCTCTTGACCCAGGGTTTGCGTTGCAGGCCTTTTTCCAGGGCCTTTTTCGCCACCAGCCCGGCGGCCATCATCACGCTGGGGTTGGAGGTGTTGGTACACGAGGTGATCGCGGCAATCACCACGGCGCCATCGCGCAGTGTGTGGGTCTGGCCTTGATGGCTGTAGTCGATCTCCCCCGCCTGGTCGGCGTTGCCCACCGCCACGCCGCCGCCACCTTCGCTTTCCAGGCGGCTGACCTCTTTGGCCAGCGGCTTGGGTTGCAGTTCGATGAAGTGGTCGAAGGCCTGGCTGACCTGGCCCAGGGCTACCCGGTCCTGCGGCCGCTTGGGCCCTGCCAGGCTGGCCTCGACCTCGTGCATGTCCAGCGCCAGGCTGTCGCTGAACAGTGGCTCCTGGCCCGGCTTCCGCCACAGGCCCTGGGCTTTGCAGTACTGCTCGACCAGTTGCACGGTCGCCTCGGGGCGGCCGGACAGGCGCAGATAGTCCAGGGTCACCTGGTCGACCGGGAAGAAGCCGCAGGTGGCGCCGTATTCCGGGGCCATGTTGGCGATGGTCGCACGGTCGGCCAAGGGCAGCTCGGCCAGGCCATCACCATAAAACTCGACGAACTTGCCCACCACGCCCTTCTTGCGCAGCATCTGCGTCACAGTCAGCACCAGGTCGGTGGCGGTGATGCCTTCGCGCAGTTTGCCGGTCAGCTTGAAGCCGATCACTTCGGGGATCAGCATCGACACCGGCTGGCCGAGCATGGCTGCCTCCGCTTCGATGCCGCCCACGCCCCAGCCGAGCACGCCCAGGCCATTGATCATGGTGGTATGCGAATCGGTACCGACCAGGGTGTCGGGGAAGGCGTAGGTGCGGCCATCGGCCTCACGGGTCCAGACGGTGCGGCCGAGGTATTCGAGGTTGACCTGGTGGCAGATGCCGGTGCCCGGCGGTACCACGCGGAAGTTGTCGAAGGCGCTCTGGCCCCAGCGCAGGAAGGCATAGCGCTCGCCGTTGCGCTGCATTTCGATGTCGACGTTCTCGCTGAAGGCCTGCGGCGTGCCGTAGCGGTCGACCATCACCGAATGGTCGATCACCAGGTCCACGGGTGACAGCGGGTTGATCCGCTGCGGGTCGCCGCCGGCCTTGGCCATGGCTGCGCGCATGGCGGCCAGGTCGACCACGGCCGGCACACCGGTGAAGTCCTGCATCAGCACCCGCGCCGGGCGGTACTGGATCTCGCGGTCGGAGCGTCGCTCGCCCAGCCATTGGGCGAGGGCGTGCAGGTCGTCGCCGGTGACGGTCTTGCCGTCTTCCCAGCGCAGCAGGTTTTCCAGCAGCACCTTCAGCGACATGGGCAGGCGCTGCAGGTCGCCCAGTTGGCGGGCGGCTTCGGTGAGGCTGAAGTAGTGGTAGGTCTTGTCGCCGACCTGTAGGGATTTGAGGGTATTCAGGCTATCGAGCGAGGGCATTGCCAACTCCTTCTGCGCCGGTGCCTGGCAAGATCTGCCGGTGGCACCGCTCTGTATCGATCCGCACGGCACGGACCTGGCTGAAAGGTCAGGTTAGACCGCTTTGCGCCACCTGACCCTTTTCTGGACCGGCGGGGCGTGTCGCAGGTTCCGATCTTCCTTTATCATCGCCGCCCTGCCGGTGCCTGTGGCGCGCCAGCCGAAGTGGAGTGAGAGATGAATACCCTGTTCATGCATTGCCGGCCCGGTTTCGAGGGTGAGGTGTGCGCCGAAATCAGCGAACATGCCGCCCGCCTGGGTGTTGCCGGCTATGCCAAAGGCAAGCCGCAAAGTGCCAGTGCCGAGTTTGTCTGTAGCGAGGAGGGCGGTGTCGAGCGGTTGATGGGGGAACTGCGCTTCAACCAGCTGATTTTCCCGCGGCAGTGGGCCCGTGGCGGTTATGTCGAGCTGCCGGAAAGCGACCGCATCAGTGTGCTGCTGGCGCACCTGGCCGGGTTCCCGGTGTTTGGCAGCCTGTGGCTGGAGGTGCTGGACAGCAACGAAGGCAAGGAACTGTCTACCTTCTGCCGCAAGTTCGAGGTGCCGCTGCGCAAGGCTTTGGAAAAGGCCGGGCGCCTGGTCGACGACCCCAGCCGCCCACGCCTGCTGCTCACCTTCATCAGCGGCCGCCGGGTATTTGCCGGTGTTGCCCCGGCCAACAACAGTGCGCTGTGGCCCATGGGCATCCCGCGCCTGAAATTCCCCCGCGAGGCGCCCAGCCGCTCGACGCTCAAGCTGGAAGAGGCCTGGCACCAGTTCATCCCGCGCGAGCAGTGGGAGCAGCGCCTGGGCGATGACATGACCGGTGTCGACCTGGGGGCCTCGCCGGGTGGCTGGACCTACCAGCTGGTGCGCCGGGGCATGCTGGTGACCGCCATCGACAACGGGCCGATGGCCGAAAGCCTGATGGACACCGGGTTGGTTCAGCACCTGATGGCCGATGGTTTCACCTGGCAACCGAAGCAGCCGGTGGACTGGATGGTGTGCGACATTGTCGAGAAACCGGCGCGTACCACCTCGCTGATCGAGACCTGGCTGGGCGAGGGGTTGTGTCGTGAAGCTGTGGTCAATCTGAAGCTGCCGATGAAACAGCGCTATGCGGAAGTTCGCCGGCTGCTCGACCGCATGGAGGCGACCTTCAAGGCGCGCAAGATCAAGGTGTCGATTGCTTGCAAGCAGCTGTATCACGACCGCGAGGAAGTGACCTGCCATCTGCGCCGGTTGGACTTGAAGCCGCGCTGAGTTTCGGGCGCAGGGTTTGGGTTCTGTGGGGTTGCAGGTGCATGGCTTGAGTTTTTGGTTGGTGTTGAGATCGAGCGCCGCCCGCGCGGCGCTTCGCGGGGCAAGCCCGCTCCCACATCTGTTTCGGGCCAGTCACTCCTGTGAGGGCACCTGTGTCCGCCTTGTTTGTTCCATTCGATATCGAGGGGGCGCGACTGCTCTTCATCGATCTTCAGCCATGCCCCAGGGCTGCAACCCATCTGGCGCAGGAGTAATTGGCCCGAAACAGATGTGGGAGCGGGCTTGTCCCGCGAAGCGCCGCGCGGGCGGCGCTCGATTTCGACGCACACACAAACCTTAAGGCATGCGTCTGAGGCCCCTTGGTCGAAATGGCGCGATGCGCGACAATAGCGATCATTTGCGGAGTCCCCCATGACCGATTTCACCCCCGACGCCATCCTCGACGCCACCGGCCTGAACTGCCCGGAACCGGTGATGATGCTGCACCAGCACGTGCGCAACCTGGCCGCTGGCGGCCTGCTCAAGGTCATCGCCACCGACCCCTCGACCTGCCGCGACATCCCCAAGTTCTGCAACTTCCTCGGCCACGAACTGCTGCAGCAGCAGGAAGACGCCGGTACCTTCCTGTACTGGATCCGCAAGAAAGCCGACTGAGCCGCTCTGGAACACGCCCGGCGTTGCGCCTACACTGCGTTCCCCAGACAGGAGAGCTCCATGCTGATAGTTGCCGACGAGAACATCCCGCTGCTCGATGCCTTCTTCCAGGGTTTCGGCGAAATCCGTCGTTACCCGGGCCGAAGCCTCGATGCCGCCAGCGTAAAGGACGCCGACATCCTGCTGGTGCGCTCGGTGACCAAGGTCGACCGCCAGTTGCTCGAAGGCAGCCGCGTGCGCTTTGTCGGCACCTGCACCATCGGCACCGACCACCTCGACCTGAACTACTTTGCCGAGGCCGGCATCCACTGGAGCAGCGCACCGGGCTGCAATGCCCGCGGCGTGGTCGATTACGTGCTGGGCAGCCTGCTGACCCTGGCGGAACTGGATGGCGTGGCACTGCCCGAGCGCGTGTATGGCGTGGTAGGCGCGGGTGAGGTGGGTGGCCGCCTGGTGCGGGTGCTGCATGGCCTGGGCTGGAAGGTACTGGTATGCGACCCGCTGCGCCAGGCCGCCGAGGGCGGTGACTACGTCAGCCTCGAAACCATCCTGCAACAGTGCGATGTGATCAGCCTGCACACCCCCTTGCAGCGTGGCGGCGAGCACCCGACCTGGCACCTGCTGGGCCAGGCGCAGCTGGCGCAGTTGCGCCCCGGTGCCTGGCTGGTCAACGCCAGCCGTGGCCCTGTAGTGGACAACGCCGCCCTGCGCGAACTGCTGCTGGACCGCGAAGACCTGCATGCGGTGCTGGATGTGTGGGAGGGGGAGCCGCAGGTCGACCTGCAACTGGCCGACCTGTGCACATTGGCTTCGCCGCACATTGCCGGCTACAGCCTCGACGGCCGCCAGCGTGGTACGGCGCAGATCTACCAGGCGCTGTGCCGCTTCCTCGGTGTGGATGAACAGGTGCAACTGGCCGACCTGCTGCCCCGGCCGCCGCTGGCGCAGATCGAGCTGGATGCCAGCACCGACCCGGCCTGGGCCTTGGCCACCCTGTGCCGCGCGGTGTACGACCCACGCCGCGACGATGCTGATTTCCGCCGCAGCCTCAGCGACGACCCGCAGCAGCAGCGTGCAGCGTTCGACCAGCTGCGCAAGCAGTACCCGCCACGGCGCGAGATCGAAGGGCTGGCGGTGCGCTTGCGCGGGGAGTCGCCGCAGTTGGCGCAGCTGGTCAGTGCCTTGGGTGGGGTGTTGGTCTGACAGCCTTTTGAAAGCTGTGCCGGCCTCTTCGCGGGCTTGCCCGCTCCTACAGGGACCACACAGGCCCTGAGGTCAATGGGGGACCTGTGGGAGCGGGCAAGCCCGCGAAGAAGGTTGAGCTGATCTGTCAGGATTATCCAAGGCAAATAAAAACCCGGCGCAAGCGCCGGGTTGCAAGAATTCGCCGATCAACCTTTGCGTACGCGCTCTACCCGGCTTTCTTCCAGCGCCTTGCAGGCCTTCTGGATCATCTGCTCGGTGATCGGTACTTCGCGCCCCTGGGCATCGATGATCGAACCGCACACCTGCGGCTGAGGGGTAGTCCGGGGCTTCTGGTTGTCGCTGCCATGCTGCAAGCTCATGTATTGTCTCCTCATCAGGTTCAAGCGCAGGTTAACCCTGTGCCGTGACTGGCCTGTGACAGTACCTGCAGGGTCACGGCAGGCACAGTCGAACAGAAACGGCGGTAAAGCTCCATAGCCTGGTTAGACCGATAGGCTATAGCAACCCTGCAAGGGTTCCACAGGCGTGGATGAGTGGTAGGCTGCGGTTTCCCCGCCAATGTGGTCAGCGCCATGCCCGAATCGGTTTCCCCGCGTCAACGCCGCGCCTTGCGCCTGGGTTGGCAGTTTGTCCGTCCGTACCGTCGCCAGGTGCTGCTGGCCTTGCTGGCCCTGGTAGTCACCGCCGCCATCACCCTGTCCATGGGGCAGGGCATCCGCCTGCTGGTGGACCAGGGCTTCATGACCCGCTCCGTGCATCAGCTCAACCAGACCATCGGCCTGTTCCTGCTGCTGGTGGTGGCCCTGGCGGTGGGTACCTTCAGCCGCTTCTACCTGGTGTCGTGGATCGGCGAGCGCTGCGTGGCCGATATCCGTCGGGCCGTGTTCGACCACCTGATCGGCCTGCATCCCGGGTTTTTCGAAGACAACCGCAGCTCCGAGATCCAGTCGCGGCTGACCGCCGACACCACCTTGCTGCAATCGGTAATCGGCTCTTCGCTGTCGATGTTCCTGCGCAACGCGCTGATGGTCATCGGTGGCGTGGTGTTGCTGTTCATCACCAACCCCAAGCTCACCAGTATCGTGGTGGTGGCCCTGCCGCTGGTGCTGGCGCCGATCCTGCTGTTCGGCCGCCGGGTACGCAGCCTGTCGCGGCAGAGCCAGGACCGGGTGGCCGATGTGGGCAGCTATGTGGCCGAGACCCTCGGGCAGATCAAGACCGTGCAGGCCTACAACCACCAGGCGCATGACCGCGAGCTGTTCGCCGGCACGGTGGAAGCGGCGTTTGCCGTGGCCCGGCAGAGGATTGCCCAGCGCGCCTGGCTTATCACCCTGGTGATCGTGCTGGTTCTGGGAGCGGTGGGGGTGATGTTGTGGGTTGGCGGCATGGACGTGATCGCCGGGCGCATTTCCGCGGGCGAACTGGCCGCCTTCGTGTTCTACAGCCTGATCGTCGGCAGTGCGTTCGGCACCCTCAGCGAGGTGATCGGCGAGTTGCAGAGGGCGGCGGGCGCCGCCGAGCGCATTGCCGAACTGTTGGCGGCGCGCAGTGCGATCCTGCCGCCCGCCATGGCGCAGGTGCTGCCACAGCAGCGGGCCAGTGGGCATATCGAACTGCAGCAGTTGGTGTTCGCCTACCCATCACGGCCCTCGGTGGCGGCTGTCGATGGCCTGAGCCTGACCATCGAGCCGGGGCAGACCGTGGCGCTGGTGGGCCCGTCGGGGGCGGGCAAGTCGACCTTGTTCGATTTGTTGCTGCGCTTCTACGACCCCCAGCAGGGGCGCATCCTGCTTGATGGCCGGGCGATCACCGAACTCGACCCCGATCACCTGCGCCAGCAGTTCGCCCTGGTGGCACAGAACCCCTCGCTGTTTCGCGGCACGGTCGAGGCCAACATCCGCTATGGCCGGCCCGAGGCGACCCTGGCCGAGGTCGAGGCAGCCGCCCGGGGTGCCCATGCCGACGCATTCATCCGGCAATTGCCGCAGGGCTACCAGACACCGCTGGGCGAGGGCGGCATTGGCCTGTCCGGCGGGCAGCGGCAGCGCCTGGCCATCGCCCGTGCGTTGCTGGTCGATGCGCCGATCCTGTTGCTGGACGAAGCCACCAGCGCACTTGACGCGCAAAGCGAATTCCTGATCCAGCAGGCGCTGCCCAGCCTGATGGCCGGGCGCACCACCCTGGTGATCGCCCATCGCCTGGCTACTGTCCAGCATGCCGACCGTATCGCGGTTATCGACAAGGGCAGGCTGGTGGCGGTGGGGACGCATCGCCAGCTGATCGAAGAGAGCCCGCTGTATGCCCGGCTGGCGGCCTTGCAGTTCACCACGGGGTAGCTTGTAGTGGCGTTGTAACATTTCTGTAGTATTTGCCTGAGAGTATCTAGCTCAACTGTTGCGTAAGTGCTCGACCTGGCTGCCATTGCTTGATGGCAGCCTTTTTTTGGCCTGCCAGTAACCGGGCTGCGTTGCACCCCATTGCCAACTTGCGCGGCCCCCGGTCTTCCTCCTGCTTTCCGAGATCCAAGATGTTGCGTAAATCCCTCAGAGTGCAAATTCTTTCCCTGCTCGGCGGCAGTCTGGTGGCGATGTTGCTGATCGCCCTGGTGTGCTTCCAGTTCCTCTCCTCCAGCGTGCGCGGCTACGCCGAGCTGGTCGACGGGCCGCTGCGGGCCTCGCAGTTGATCGACGAAGCCAACCTGCAGTTCAAGATCCAGGTGCAGGAATGGAAGAATGTGCTGTTGCGCGGGCGCCAGCCGGCTGACATGGACAAGTACTGGCAGCAGTTCCAGGCTCGCGAGCAGCAGGTGCAGCAACTGCTCGGGCAATTGATCGACAGCAGCGACGCGAGGCTCAAGGCGCCGTTGCAGCAACTGCGTGACAGCCACCGGCAGCTGGGCCAGGCCTATGCGCAGGGTCGCCAGGCATTTATGGCGTCGGGCAGCGACCCGGTAGCCGGCGACCAGGCGGTCAAGGGCGTGGACCGCGCCGTCAGCGAGCAGATGAGCGAACTGGTCGAGCAACTGCGTGCCGAAGCCCGTCAGCACGCCGCCAGCCTGAGTGCCGGCGCCGAGCGCACGGTATGGCTGGGCCTGCTGGTGATGCTGGCCTCGGCCGTGCTGGTGGGGCTGCTCAGCCTGTGGTTGGTCAACCGCAGCCTGATCGAGCCGATCCGCCAGTTGATCGACTATGTCGCGCAGCTGAGCCAGGGCCGCTTTGCCGCCCGGGTAGACAGCCGCCGCGAGGACGAACTGGGGCGCCTGGCGCGGGCCGCCAACACCCTGCGCGATTTCCTCGCCGACACGGTCGGCCGGCTGCAGGACAACGCCCAGGAACTGGAAGGCGCCAGCGGCCAGCTGCGCAGCATCGCCGGCGACATGGCCCGTGGTACCCACGACCAGTTCCAGCGCACCGACCAGGTGGCCACGGCCATGCACGAGATGTCCGCCACCGCCCAGGAAGTCGCCCGCCACGCCGCCGAGGCCGCCCGCGCGGCGGACGACGCCGACCACAGTGCCCAGGCGGGCGAGCAGGTGATGCAGCAGACCATCGACATCATCGGCGCGGTCAACCGCGAAATTGCCGGCACGGCGGCGGTGATTCGCGATCTGGAGCATGACAGCACGCGCATTGGCAAAGTGCTCGAAGTGATCCGTGGCATTGCCGAGCAGACCAACCTGCTGGCGCTCAACGCGGCCATTGAGGCGGCCCGTGCCGGCGAGGCCGGGCGAGGTTTTGCGGTCGTCGCCGATGAAGTGCGCAGCCTGGCCCAGCGCACGGCGGCGTCGATCGCCGAGATCCACCAGATCATCGAAGCGGTGCAGTCTGGGGCGGTGGAGGCGGTCAAGGCCATCGAAAGCGGCCAGCAGCGCAGCGAGGAGGGTGCCGAGCAGGTGCAGCAGGCCGGGCAGATGCTGCAGCGCATCACCCTGGCAGTGGAAGCGATCCGCGACATGAACCGGCAGATCGCCACGGCGGCCGAAGAGCAGACCAGCGTGGCCGAGGACATTTCCTGCAACCTGATCGAAATCACCCGCATCGCCACGGCCAACCAGCAGGCGGTGCAGCATACCGAACAGGCGGGGCAGCGCCTGCATGGGTTGTCGGGGCAGCTGGGTGAAGTCACCTCCCGCCTGAGCGCCTGACGCCCTACCATGCCTGACGCGGTCCCTGTAGGAGCGGCCTTGTGTCGCGATGGGCCGCAAAGCGGCCCCAATGTCTCGGCAACAGTGCGGATATCGCAGGGGGCTGCTTTGCAGCCCATCGCGACACAAGGCCGCTCCTACAAGGGCAGCGCAAGGCGGGGAAATCCGCCATTTCATTGCAGTGCATCCGGCCCCTCTGGCGGATTGTCGCCATGCTCCCCGTCGCCCGCCTCCTGTATTCACTGCTTCAGACCCAGTTGGCACGTTCCCTGCTCAAGGCGGCGCGCGTGTACACAACAACTGGATAACATCAATGAAGAAATTCCTGCTGACGTTCCTCTGCCTGGGCGTCATCGGCTGCTCCAAACCCGCGGAGCCGGAAAAGACCGTCGATGTGCTGCTGATCGGCGGTGGCATCATGAGTGCCAGCCTGGGCACCTACCTCACCGAGCTGGAGCCTTCCTGGAAGGTCGACGTCTACGAACGCCTGGACCAGGTGGCCGAAGAAAGCTCCAACGCCTGGAACAACGCCGGTACCGGTCACTCCGCGTTCTGCGAGCTGAATTACACCAGCGTCGGTAAAGACGGCAGCATCGACATCAGCAAGGCCGTTGGGGTCAACGAGCAGTTCGAGGTGTCCAAGCAGTTCTGGGCCTACCAGGTCGAGCAGGGCGTGTTGAGCAACCCGAAGTCGTTCATCAACAACGTGCCGCACATGAGCTTTGTCTGGGGTGACGACAACGTCGCCTTCCTGCACAAGCGCGTCGACGCCCTGCAGCACAGCTCGCTGTTCCGCGGCATGGAAATCTCCGAAGACCACGAGCAGATCCGCAAGTGGGCACCGCTGGTGATGGAAGGCCGTGACCCGGAGCAGAAAATCGCCGCCACGCGCATGGCCATCGGCACCGACGTGAACTTTGGCGAAATCACCCGCCAGTTGTTCGCGGCGATGACTCGCAACCCCAATGTGTCGCTGAACCTGCGTCATGAAGTGCGCGACATCGTGCGCAACGACGACGGCACCTGGCATGTGCGGGTGGCCGACCTGGCCAATGGCGGCGAGGAAAAGGCCGTCAACGCCCGCTTCGTGTTCATCGGTGCCGGTGGTGGCGCGCTGAAGCTGCTGCAGAAGTCGGGCATCCCTGAAGCCGAAGGCTATGCCGGCTTCCCGGTCGGTGGCCAGTTCCTGATGACCGACAACCCCGACCTGGTCGCCCGCCACCAGGCCAAGCTGTACGGCAAGGCCTCGGTCGGCGCGCCGCCGATGTCGGTACCGCACCTGGACACGCGGATGATCGATGGCAAGCAGGTGCTGCTGTTCGGCCCGTTCGCCACCTTCTCCACCAAGTACCTCAAGCACGGCTCGCTGCTGGACATGTTCGCCTCGCTGAACAGCCACAACGTGCTGCCGATGGTCAATGCCGGTATCGACAACATCGACCTCAGCACCTACCTGATGGGGCAGTTGATGCTCAGTTTCGATGACCGCATGAACGCGCTGCGCGAGTACTTCCCCAACGCCAAGAACGAAGACTGGAAGCTGCTGCAGGCCGGCCAGCGGGTGCAGGTGATCAAGAAGGACCCGGTACTGGGCGGTGTGCTGCAGTTCGGTACTGAAGTGGTGGCGGCTCAGGACGGCAGCATCGCTGCATTGCTGGGGGCATCGCCGGGTGCCTCGACCGCGGCGCCGATCATGCTGACCGTGCTGGAAAAGACCTTCAAGGACCGTATCCAGTCGCCAGCCTGGCAGGCCAGGCTCAAGGAAATCGTGCCAAGCTATGGGCAGAAGCTGAACAACAACCTGGCGCTGACCAACCAGACCCGGGCCTGGAGCAGTGAGCGCCTGCAGTTGCTGTATGTGCCGGTGGAGGCCGAGCAAGCGTTATGACCGGTTGATGCAGCCCTTTGCAGGAGCGGCCTTGTGTCGCGAGAGGGCTGCGAAGCAGCCCCGGCGATATGTGCAGCGATGCCGGGATCTGGGGCCGCTTTGCGGCCCATCGCGACACAAGGCCGCTCCTACAGGGACTTTTCAATGCACAACAAAAAGCCCGCACTAGGCGGGCTTTTTGACGAGGATTTGGTCGGAGAGACAGGATTCGAACCTGCGGCCTTCTCGTCCCGAACGAGACGCGCTACCTGGCTGCGCTACACTCCGATGAAGGAAATCCTACTGCATACTTTTTTTGCACGCAAGCCCTTGTTGTTAAAAGGGCCTTTGCAAAAAACAGGCTGCGATCAGAGCTCTTTGACGGTGCGGATCTGGTCCTTGTTCAGGCGTGTGCGCTTGCCGTCCAGCTGCTCGAATTCGTAGAAACCGGAGTCTTCATCGAACTTCGGTGTGTCGGTGGCCTGGATTTCGCGACCGTCGTTCAGGGTAATGACGGTTGGCGATGCGCAGCCAGCGAGGGCGCCCAGGCCCAAGGCGAGCAGGAAGGCGGGTAGGGTCCGTTGAATCATCGTGTTTCTCCAGTGCGATGGTGCTAGATGACATTAAGACGCAGGGCGTCCACGCAAGTTCCGTCTACAGTGCAGCATAGCGGCAAACCCGGGGCATTGATCGAGGGCAAGGGCCACGGGCGTCACGCTGTGATGGGGGCGTGCTGTGTTATAACTGCGGCCATCCCATCTTCTTGTGACGGACCCCCATGAAAGCCAAGGCAGATACCCCCTTCGTGCCGCTGAACATCGCGGTGCTCACGGTCAGCGACACCCGTACTTTCGACACCGATACCTCCGGCCAGCTGTTCGTCGACCGGCTAAGCGCGGCTGGCCATCGCCTGGCCGAGCGCGTGCTGCTGAAAGACGACTTGTACAAGATTCGCGCCCAGGTCGCCACCTGGATTGCCGATGACAGCGTGCAGGTGGTGCTGATCACCGGCGGCACCGGCTTTACCGGCCGCGACAGCACGCCCGAGGCCGTGGCCTGCCTGCTGGACAAGCAGGTAGAAGGCTTTGGTGAGCTGTTCCGGCAGATTTCCGTGGCCGACATCGGTACCTCCACCGTGCAGTCGCGCGCCCTGGCTGGGCTGGCCAACGGTACCCTGGTGTGCTGCCTGCCGGGTTCGACCAACGCGGTGCGCACCGGTTGGGACGGTATCCTCGCCGAGCAACTGGATGCCCGCCATCGCCCGTGCAACTTCGTGCCGCACCTGAAGCAGGCAGCGGCCTGCGACAGCCGTGGCTGAGGTCCGCCAGGCCCGGCCGCTGATGCCGGTAGAACAGGCCCTGGAGCAGCTGCTGGCTTTGGCCGAGGCGGCACCGATCCGCGACACCGAGAACCTGCCGCTGGCCGAGGCCGAGGGCCGTGTGCTGGCCACCGACCTGGTGGCCTCGCTCGACCTGCCGCCTTGGCCGAACAGTGCCATGGACGGTTACGCCCTGCGCATGGCCGACTGGCAGGGCGAACCACTGCCGGTCAGCCAGCGGATTTTCGCCGGCCATGCGCCGCAGCCGCTGCAACCGGGCACCTGTGCGCGCATCTTCACCGGGGCACCGCTGCCCGAAGGTGCCGACTGCGTCGAGATGCAGGAAAACACCGAAGTGGCGGAGGATGGCCGGGTACGCTTTCTCGAAGCGTTGAATACCGGGCAGAACATTCGTCCCCAGGGCCAGGAAACCCGCAAGGGCGAACAGGTGATGAGCGCCGGCACCCGGCTGGGGCCGATCGAGCTGGGCCTGGCCGCGACCCTGGGCCATGGCCGGCTGGACGTGGTGCGAAAGGTGCGGGTGGCGGTGTTGTCCACCGGTGACGAACTGGTCGAACCCGGCCTGCCGCTGGGGCCGGGGCAGATCTACAACAGTAATCGCCGGCTGCTGGTCAGCTGGCTGCAGAGGCTGGGCTGCGACGTGGTCGATGCGGGCATCCTGCCGGATGACCTGGCGCGCACCCGTAGCTGCCTGGCCGAGCTGGGCGATGTCGACCTGATCCTGTCCACCGGCGGTGTCTCGGTGGGGGAGGCCGACTACCTCGGCGCCGCCCTGCGCGAAGCTGGCGAACTGGCCTTGTGGAAGCTGGCGATCAAACCGGGCAAGCCGCTGACCTTCGGCCACTTCCAGGGCGTGCCGGTAATCGGCCTGCCGGGTAACCCGGCCTCGACCCTGGTCACCTTCGGCCTGCTGACCCGGCCCTACCTGTTGCGGCGTCAGGGCGTGGCCGATGTCACGCCGTTGCGCTTCGACATGCCGGCCGGCTTTGACTGGCCCAAGCCCGGCACGCGCCGCGAGTACCTGCGCGCCCGCATCGAACAGGGCCGGGTGCGCATCTACAAGAACCAGAGCTCTGGCGTGCTGCGCAGTGCGGCCTGGGCCGAGGGGTTGGTGGAGGTACGCGAAGGCAGTACGCCGAAGCAGGGTGACAGCGTGCCGTTCATCCCCTTCAGCGAGCTACTTGGCTGAGCGGCCCAGCCAGGCACTGGCCAGCGGCGCGGCCTCGGCCGGAGCCGCCAGTGCCAGGCGCATGTGCACGTTCTCCAGTTGCTGGGCGGCCACGCTCCAGTCGTGGCGCTGGCGGGCGAACTGGCGCCCGGCGTCGCTCAACTGGCTCATGCGCCAGGGCTGGTTGAGCAACTGGGTGATCAGCAGGGCCAACTGGTCGCCATCCTCACTGCCCAGGTAGTGCTCACCATTGTTCGCGGCCAGGCCTGAAACGCCTTTGCCGGTGGTGATCACCGGCAAGCCGGCGGCCATCGCTTCGAGGATTTTCACCTTGGAGCCACCGGCATAGCGCAGCGGTGCGAAGAACAATGCCGAACGCCGTTGCAGTTCACGCAGGTCGGGGCGGTAGCCGAACCATTCGATGCGCGGGTCGTTCCAGTGCAGTTTCCAGCTGGCCGGCATGGCATGCCCGGCAATCGCCAGGCGCACCGCCGGGTTGCTCATCCAGACCTGCGGCATGATGTCTTCCAGCGCCCATTCGATGGCCTCCAGGTTGGCGCCATACTCGAAGTTGCCAACGAACAGCAGGCGCTGGCTGTGCAGCGCGGGTTGCACGTGCTGGTAGAAATCACAGTCCACGCCATTGACCACCACGTTCACCGGGCGCCCGCTGATCTGCGCGATCAATTCGGCATCGTGGGCGCTGACTGCCACCAGTTCGGTGGGTTGGCGCAATACCCGCTGTTCCCAGCGTCGATAGCGCCAGCGGTCGAAGGCGTTGAGCGGGCGCAGCCATAGCGGCAGGCGATCGTGGCTGGCGCCGCCCATCACCGACTCCAGGGTGTGCTCGCTGAGCATGTACGGCAGTCCGCGTGCCTGCAGGGCCTTTTCGAAGGGCTGGAAACTGTAGCTGTGCTCGATCTGGATCACGTCCCAGGGCTCGTCCAGCAAATGCTCGAAGCGGTGCCGCAGGCAAGGGGCCAGGCCATTGATGATTGCCCGCATGGGGTAGGCGAGGATCGGTGAGGCCAGCAGGTTCAGCGGGCTGTGCAGGGGCCGGCGGGGTAGCACGATCAGGCGTTCGAGCAATGGTTCCAGGGCTTCGCGGGCAGCATCGCCGAGCGGGATCTTCGATTGCACCAGCAGGGTAATCCGGTGGCCCCGCTGTGCCAGTGCGCGTATCAGGTGGTATTGCCGGGTCTTGCTGCCGCTGGTGGTTGGCCAGGGCAGGTACGGCAGTGTCCAGAGAATGCGCATGACCCGAAATCCTCGCTAAAGGCTGCGGATAGCAAGACGCGCCCGTGGGCAGCAGTGGTAGAACACTGCCGGGGGCGCGTCCGTGGCAATAAAGTGTATTTGCTGAGCATAGCCGTGCATTGCCAGGCGTGTGGGAAAAGACCGGCCAACGCTTGTCGGTTGACGTTCGGCCCACGCGGTCAATTTTTGTAGGAGCGGCCTTGTGTCGCGATAGGGCCGCAGAGCGGCCCCGGCAATCTCCGCAGCGAAGCTAAAAATGTGGGGCCGCTTCGCGCCCCTATCGCGACACAAGGCCGCTCCTACAAAACTGATCGCGTTGGCCTGCTATTTTTTCGGGCGCATGCAACGATCCGCGACTGCAAAGGGTCGAGATCTGGGTTGATCACTTCACGGAGGCGCGCACATGCAAGGGCGCAAGGCAATGCTGATCCTGCACGGCAAGCAGGCCATGAACGAAGACGTGCGCAGCGCCGTGCATGGCCTGCGCGACAGCGGCTGGGTACTGGATGTGCGGGTCACCTGGGAGGCCGGCGACGCGCAGCGCCTGGTCACCGAGGCGCTGGCCGCCGGCTACGGCCATATCGTCGCCGGAGGCGGCGATGGCACGCTGCGTGATGTCGCCGAGGCCATGGGGCAGGCAGGTACCGAGGCCACCCTGGCGTTGTTGCCGCTGGGCACGGCCAATGATTTTGCCAAGGCCGCCGGCATACCCCTGGAGCCTGCCACGGCCCTGGCATTGCTGAACATACCCGCACGGCCAATAGACCTGGGCCAGGCCGGCGACCAGTTGTTCCTCAACATGGCCACGGGCGGTTTTGGCAGCCAGGTCACGGCCAACACCTCCGAAGACCTGAAGAAAGTGCTGGGCGCGGCTGCCTACCTGTTCACTGGGTTGTCACGCTTCAGCGAACTGCAGGCAGCCTCGGTGGAGCTGCAAGGGCCGGGCTTCGACTGGCAGGGTGACCTGCTGGCGCTGGGGATCGGCAATGGCCGCCAGGCCGGGGGTGGGCAAGAGCTGTGCCCCGAGGCCCTGGTGGACGACGGCTTGCTCGATATCGCCATCCTGCCGGCACCACAGGAGATGGTCGGGGCGCTGCGTGAGCTGTTGGCTGGCAACGGGTTGTTAGTCAGGGCCAGGTTGCCCTGGGTCGAGATCAAGTGCTCGCAGGGCCTGGACATCAACCTCGATGGCGAGCCGGTGCAGGCCGACAAGTTGCGCTTCCAGGCCAGGCCCGCTGCACTGCGCCTGCATCTGTCGGAAGGGTCGCCGTTGCTCAGTCGTCCAGGCTGATGATTTTCTCGCGCACGGCGAACAGCACCAGGCCGGCCACATCATGGATCTGCAGGCGTTTCATGATTTGCGAGCGGTGGGTTTCCACGGTCTTGATCGAAAGGCCCAGGCCGGTGGCGATTTCCCGGGTGGACTTGCCACGCACGATCAGGCGCAGGATCTCCAGCTGTCGCGCCGTGAGGTTATGCCGCTCGCCCGCGGGTTGCTTGCCCTGCCTGGCGTGCTGCAGCGCCTGGTTGATGACCGTATGGGCGATGGCTGGGCTGAGGTAGCGCTCGCCGTTGCGCACCGCGGCCAGGGCCTGTTCCAGTTCGGTGGCGCTGGTGTCCTTGAGCAGGTAGCCGTGGGCGCCGCTTTCCAGGGCCCGCATGATCAGGTCCGGGTCGGTGTGCATCGACAGGATCAGCACCTTGCAGGTGTTGCCGCTGGCGCGCAGTTGGGTGAGGGCGTCCAGGCCGCTGGTCGAGCGCATGGAGATGTCCAGCAAGACGATGTCCGGCGCCAGCGTGCGCACCTGTTCGAGCAACTGGCTGCCGTCGTCGGCTTCACCGATCACGTCATAGCCGGGGATGTCGCAGACCAGTGCGCGCACCCCGGCGCGGATCAGCGAGTGGTCGTCTACCAGCAGCAGTCTACAGGTCATGGGTTGCAGTACTCCTGGCGCGTTCCTGGGTGCGCGGTGGCCATGGGAACATTGCCTCGATGCGCGTGCCCAGGCCGAGCTGGCTGGTGATGTCCAGGCTGCCCTGCAAAGCGGTTACCCGCTCCTGCATGCCGGCCAAGCCCCGCTGGCCTGCTTCGGCCGGTTGCCTGGCTGGCACGAAGCCGCGGCCATCGTCGTGGATCGATAACGCCAACCCCTCGGGGGTGCGCTGCAGGCGGACGACCAGGTTGCGTGCCTGGGCGTGGCGCAGCATGTTGGTCACGGCTTCCTGGGTAATGCGGAACACCGCCATGGCCACGGCCTCGTCGATGCCGCCCAGGCGCTGGTTGCACGCCAGGCTCCAGTGCACGCCGCTGTTGCCCAGGGTGCGCACCAGGTGCGCGCGCAGGCTGGCCTCCAGGCCCAGGCTGGCCAGCTGCCGTGGGTTGAGCAGGGCGGAGACATCGCGCACGTTGCCCAGGGTGTCATCCAGCGTGCTGCGCAGGGCGTCGCAGTGGCCTTGCAGGTCATCGGGCATGCGCTTCTGCAGCCACTGCAGTTGCAGCTTGGCGGCGGTGAGCAGCTGGCCGATGTCATCGTGCAATTCCCGGCTCAGGTGCTGGCGCTCGTCTTCCTGGACCTTGAGCATGCGCCCGGCCAGTTCCGCCGGGCGAAGGCTGATCGACCTGGCGCCCAGGGCCAGGTGCACGGCAGCGCCCAGCGTGGCGGCCAGCTGCAGCAGCAGCAGGCTGGCCGGGATCGCCTGGTCGGTCAGGTACAGCGACAGGGTGGCAACCAGCGAGGCCACGCACAGCCCGACCGTCGCCCAGCGCAGCAGGGTAGTGCGGAAGCAGCACCGCAAAGAAGTCTTCAAGCGTGGAAACATAGGTAGGGAAGCCACTGAAGTATTGCTGATGGAGGCCTTGCACAATCCATGTCAGAGGCTTTGGAGCAGTACTTTATATTTTCTTTCGAACACGTGATCTTGCGGCCTTGCTGCAGGTCGCAAGCGTTTGTGGGGCCGCATATTACCACTTCGCAGTGCATTGGTCGCGATCGGGTAACGCTATGAAACGCCTGCGGGGCGGGCGCTGGAGGGTAGCAAAGTGCCACTTGGCTTGATCGCACAACAGGCACTTGCCATTGAACTTGCGCGCTGTTGATTCAACTTGGCCCCCGGCAACCTGGAAAACTTCGAGAACTTTCCAAGTTCGACCTGGGTGGGCCTGAATAAACGTGCCCGGCTGCATTTCAAGCCAGTTCAATATGTGGCAGATGAGCGGCCGGAGTGCGTGCTGCCTGCCGTCTCGGTATGCGGGTGGATGCACACGCTGCCTTGCTCGTCGCAGGAGGTGCAGGGTTGTGCAAACGTTTGCTGCACGGCCTTGGCCAGTTCACCCAGCAGTACCAGCTGCTCGCCGATGTCCAGGTTGAGCCGCCCGGTGCAAGGGTCGACCAGTTCCAGTTGCCAGGCCAGCAGGGTCAGGCAGGCCCCTACCGCGGGCAGGGCTTCGCGCTGCAGGCGACCGACCTGGCAGGCCGGTGCCAGCAACTGCTGCAGGGCGGTGGTGTAATGGGCGACTTCGCGCAGGCCCAGGTGTGTGGCCTGTCGAGCAAGGTTGTCGAGGGCGTTGTCCAGGCAGTGGCAGGCATCCGGGTCGTTGTCGATCAGCTCCAGATGCTGCAGGCATTCCTGGGCCTGGGTCAGCAGTACCTGGGCATCCAGCAGGAACCCCTGCAGGGCGTTATCGAACGACAAGGCGCTGTCCATCATGATGCCCCCGCGCGTGGGGCGGGCACAGGGGACGGGCACGCCAAAACGATAGCTAGCAAAAGCCTGACTCCATTCATGCAATGAGAATGGCGTCACATTAATGGCTAAAGGATATCGCGAACATCAGGTTGCACCCGATTGTGGCTAAGGGTTTCCCTGATAAGGGCCTCAGGTGGGGAACTTTTACTGTCCCGCTTAATCACCCGTGCTTCCCGCAGTAAAGCATGATGGTAAAGTGATATCAATCGCCTTCACGGCATTTTTCCACAAGGGTCAAGGTGTGCGTGAAGCTGCCGATACAGGGTGGATGATTTCACTTTTTCCGACTCAAGCCTGGGGGCTTTCCAATGGCTGGCATTCTCGACACGGTAGACCAACGCACGCAACTGGTGGGTGAGAACCGCCTGGAAATCCTGATGTTTCGCCTGGCCGGCCGCCAGCTGTTCGCGATCAACGTGTTCAAGGTGCAGGAAGTGCTGCAACTGCCCAAGCTGACCCTGATGCCCCAGCGCCACGCTTTCGTCTGCGGTGTGGTCAACCTGCGCGGCCAGACCCTGCCGGTGATCGACCTGTCCCAGGCGATCGGCATGCGCCCGCTGCAGCCGGGGCCGGACAGCACCATCATCGTCACCGAATACAACCGCTCGGTACAGGCCTTCCTGGTGGGCGGTGTCGACCGCATCGTCAACATGAACTGGGAAGCGATCATGCCGCCGCCATCCAGCGCCGGACGCCAGCATTACCTGACCGCCATCACCAAGGTCGATGACAAGCTGGTGGAAGTGATCGATGTGGAGAAGGTGCTGGCCGAGATCGTGCCGTACAACGCCCGGGTTTCCGGCGACAAGCTCGCCGACCCGGTGCTGGCCCGGGCCCGTGGCCGCGAAGTGCTGCTGGTGGACGACTCCAGCGTGGCCCTGGCGCAATTGCGCGACACCCTGTCCCAGCTGGGTGTGAAGCTGCACGTGGCCAGTGATGGCCTGAAGGCGTTGCGCATGCTCAAGGGCTGGGCCGACGCCGGAGAGGACGTGTGCGAGAAGCTGCTGATGGTGTTCACCGACGCCGAGATGCCGGAAATGGACGGCTACCGGTTGACCACCGAGATCCGTGGCGATGCCCGTTTGCGCCAGCTGTACGTGGTGTTGCACACCTCGCTGTCGGGTAGTTTCAACGAATCCATGGTGAAGAAGGTGGGCTGCGACAACTTCCTGTCCAAGTTCCAGCCCGATCGCCTGGTCGACGTGGTCAAGCAACGCCTGTTGCTGGATGCCGCTACCGCGTGATCCCGGCCCCTGCCGGGTATAAGCTTGGCGTTTTGGCATGACGCGAGGCGGCAGGGATGTTTCTCAGTGAGCTGTATCGGTACCCGGTGAAGTCGGGGCAGGCGCAACGCCTGCAGGCTTCACCGGTGGGATTGCTGGGGTTGCAGGGTGACCGGCGCTGGATGGTGGTGGAGGAAGAAAACGGACGCTTCCTTACCCAGCGCGCCTGGCCTCGGCTAGGCCAGATCAAGGCAAGCGATGATGACAGCGGCCAGTTGCTGCTGGAGGCACCTGGGCAGGCACCGTTGCGGGTGCCTGTGCCGCCTGCCGATGACGCCCTGCGCGGCGTGACCATCTGGCGCGATACCCTGCGCGTGCCGGATGCGGGCGATGCGGCGGCGGCCTGGCTGAGCCAGCTGCTGGGCAAGGCCGTGCGCCTGGTGCATTGCCCGGAGCAGCGCGCGCGTTACCTGCCCAATGGCTATGGCTTCAACAGTGACCGGGCGGCGTTCCCGGACGGTTTCCCGTTGTTGCTGATCGGCCAGGGTTCGCTGGACGAACTCGACCGGCGTATCGGACGGCCCATGGAGATGCTGCGCTTTCGGCCCAACCTGGTGGTGCAGGGGGCTGAACCGTTTGCCGAAGATGGCTGGAAGCGGATTCGTATCGGCAGCCTGGAGTTTCGCGTGCTCAAGCCCAGTGTGCGCTGCATCTTTACCACCATCGACCCGGCTACCGGCGAGCGCAGCGAGGACCGCGAGCCGATGGCCACGCTCAGGACCTTCCGTGATAAGGAGGGGGATGTGCTGTTCGGGCAGAACCTGGCGGTGGATGGCAGTGGGTGGTTGGAGGTAGGGATGCAGGTCGAAATCCTGGAGTAGCTGTGTTGCCTGTTCCGGCCTCTTCGCGGGTAAACCCGCTCCCACAGGTACTGCACCGCATTCAGGACCGGTGAAATATCTGTGGGAGCGGGTTTACCCGCGAAGAGGCCGGCACAGGCTCACTAGCAATCACATGTCATCGAAGTACCGCTCATGCCAATCCACCAGCGGCTGCGGCGAGTTCAGCTTCTGCCCATAGATCACCGAATACGACAGCACGTTCTGCACATACTGGCGCGTTTCGTCGAACGGGATCGATTCCACCCACACATCGAAGCTCAGGTGCTTGGCGCCTTTGAGCCACTGCCGCACGCGCCCGGGCCCGGCGTTGTAGGCTGCCGAAGCGAGTACCCGGTTGCCGTTGAACTGGCTGTGCACCTGGCTCAGGTAGGCCGCACCCAGCTGGATGTTCTTGTCCGGGTTGAGCACCTGCGCCGGGGATGCCAGCGGGATGCTGAACTTGCGCGCGGTTTCCTTGGCCGTGGCCGGCATCAACTGCATCAGGCCGCTGGCACCCACCGGGGAACGGGCATCCTCCATGAACGCGCTTTCCTGGCGGGTAATGGCGAATACCCAGCTTGAATGCAGGCCGCGGACCTTGGCCTCGCGCACCAGGGTGTCGCGGTGGGCCATCGGGAAGCGAATGTCCAGATCGTCCCAGTACTGCGCCTGGCTGATGGTGCGAATGGCCGGGAAGTACCAGCGCAGGTCGTAGCCCAGGCGCGCCTGGGCGACCATTTCGTCGCGGGTGAAGTGGCGGCTGACGTGGTACCACTCGCGGCGGCCTTCGACGATCTGGCCACGGGCGTGGAACTCCAGGGCACGGCGGATGCCCGGGGTGTTGCGTACCTTGTTGACCAGCTGCGGGCTGAGCACCAGCGGCTTGTTGTTCAGCTGGTAAGGGGTCTGTGCCCGGTCGGCGGCGAGGAAACCGTAGAAGTCACGCTCACGCGCCACGGTCTTGTACAACAGCGGGATCTGAGGGTTGTTCGGCTGTGCCAGCTCCAGGCTGCGCGCTTGCCAGTATTTCCAGCGGCTGCTGCTGGCCAGGTCCTGGGGCAGGCGGCGGGTCAGTTCGTAGGCGTCTTCCCAACGCCCCAGGCGCAGCAGCAGGCGCAGGCGCCATTCGCTGACGGTGTTGTCACGCAGTTCGGGGTCGTAGCGGGTCATCAGGTCGAGTGCGCGCGGGTCGTAGCGGCGCGCCAGGGTCAGGCCGATCTCACGGGCGATGGCCACCTTCTCGTCACGGGAAAAGTGCATGCGCTGGGCGTAGTCGTCGAGCAGCGCCATGGCCCGCTCCGGGTCCTGCCGGGCCAGGCGGCGCAGGCCGAGGCTGACCACGTCGGACATGGCTTCGTTGACCGGGGTGAAGCGCGACGGCTGGTTGAGCAGCTCGGGTTTCTGCGCCACATCGACCAGCAGGCGCCCCTGCGGGGCGAGGGTGGTCAGGGTCTTGACCAGGTTGTTGGCCAGGCCGTAGTTGCGCGCCTGGGCCGCCAGCTTGGTGCGTTGCCAGCGCTTGGCCTCGGTCAGCTGGCCCTCGGCCGCCCACATGCCGAACAGCGTGTCGCAGGTGGCCGGCTGCGACTTGCCGACGTTCCACAGTTTGTCGGCCGTGGCAAAACCTTCGGCGCGCAGGCCGTGGCTGAGCTGGTACTGGCCGTTGAGGCAGTCCAGTTCGGTGAAGTTGAGCTTGGGGTCGTAGTACTTGGCGAAGGTGTTCCATTCGCCGCGTTCGGCCAGCCAGCGCAACCAGCGCAGCTTCATCCAGTTGGCCTGGGGCAGGTCGCCATGCTTGGCGAGGAAGCCTTCGATTTCCTGGTTGCTGGCGGTTTTCAGGCGGGCGGTGAGTTCGTCGTAGGCCAGGTAGGGCGTCAGCGGGTAGTCGCTGAGGGCCTGGGCATAGCGCAGGTACGGGCCTTTGTCGCCTTTGGCCAGCGCGCGCTTGGCCTCGTCATAGTACTGGCGTTGCAGGGAAAGGTCGGCGGCCTGCGCCGCGCAGGTGGCGGCGGTGAGCAGCAGGCAGGATGCAATATGTAACAGGCGGCTGCGCATGATACGTCCGGGCAGTTGAACCATGGGGAAGTGACGGCGGAGCCAGCACTGTTGGAAGCTATTGCCTTAGCTTAGCTGTTTGCCGGCGGCGGGTGAAAGCACTGTGCTTGTATCGGGATATTAAGTTCGACCAGATGTCGCAAAGGCCTCGCCGGTTGGCCAGGCGGATGCCGTCGAGGGCCAAGTCAGGTAGAATGCGCGCCCGATTTATGGAGACCAACATGACCCTGCTCAAATTCAGCGATGTGTCCCTCGCATTCGGCGCCATGCCGCTGCTGGACAAAGTGTCCTGGCAGATCGCTCGTGGCGAGCGGGTGTGCATCATCGGCCGCAACGGCACCGGCAAGTCGAGCATGCTGCGCCTGGTCAAGGGCGAGCAGAAGGGCGACGACGGCGAAATCTGGCGTGCCCCGGCCCTGAAGATCGGCGAGCTGCCGCAGGAACTGCCGGTGGCCGACGAGCGCACGGTGTTCGATGTGGTGGCCGCAGGCCTGGATGGCGTGGGCGAGTTGCTGGCGCAGTTCCACCACCTGAGCCTGAACATCCAGGGCGATGAAGACCTGGAAAAACTCATGCACGTCCAGCACGAGCTGGAAGCCCGTGACGGCTGGCGCCTGCAGCAGGTGGTGGAAAGCACTCTCAGCCGCCTGCAGCTGCCGGCCGACAAGACCCTGGCCGAACTGTCCGGTGGCTGGCGCCGCCGCGTGCTGCTGGCCCAGGCGCTGGTGTCGGAACCCGACCTGCTGCTGCTCGACGAACCGACCAACCACCTGGACATCGGTGCCATCGCCTGGCTCGAAGAGGCCCTGCGCGGCTTCAACGGCGCGGTGCTGTTCATCACCCACGACCGTTCCTTCCTGCAGAACCTGGCCACCCGCATCCTCGAACTGGACCGCGGCGGCCTGATCGACTGGAACGGCGACTATGCCAGCTTCCTGGTGCACAAGGAGGCCGCGCTGGCTGCCGAGGAAACCGCCAACGCATTGTTCGACAAGCGCCTGGCTCAGGAAGAAGTGTGGATCCGCCAGGGCATCAAGGCTCGCCGCACCCGCAACGAAGGCCGCGTGCGCGCGCTGAAGGCCCTGCGCGTGGAGCGCAGCGAACGCCGCGAGCGCCAGGGCAAGGCCAACATCCAGATCGAGGCGGCGGAAAAGTCCGGCAAGCAGGTGATGGTGCTGGAAAACGTCAGCTTCCATCACCCCGACGGGCCTGTGCTGGTCAAGGATTTCTCCATGGTCCTGCAGCGTGAGGACCGCATCGGCCTGCTGGGCGCCAACGGTACCGGCAAGACCACCCTGCTCAAGCTGATGCTCGGCGACCTGGAGCCGACCACCGGCAAGGTCGAGCGCGGCACCAAGCTGGAAGTGGCCTATTTCGACCAGATGCGCCACCAGCTCGACCTGGAAAAAACCGTTATCGACAACCTGGCCGAAGGCCGCGACTTCATCGAGATCGATGGCCAGAACCGCCATGTGCTGAGCTACCTGGGCGATTTCCTGTTTAGCCCTCAGCGTGCCCGTACGCCGGTCAAGGCGCTCTCGGGTGGCGAGCGTGCTCGGCTGTTGCTGGCCAAGCTGTTCAGCAAGCCGGCCAACCTGCTGGTGCTTGACGAACCGACCAACGACCTGGATGTGGAAACCCTCGAGCTGCTCGAGGAGGTGCTGTCCAACTACAAGGGCACCGTGCTGATGGTCAGCCACGACCGGGCCTTCCTCGACAACGTCGTCACCAGCACCCTGGTGTTCGAAGGCGAGGGCAAGGTGCGCGAATACGTCGGTGGTTACGAGGACTGGATTCGCCAGGGTGGCTCGCCGAAACTGCTGGGCGTGACCGAGAGCAAGGGCGGCAAGTCCGAGCTCAACAGTGCGGTGGTGGAGAAGGTCGAGGCCAAGCCGGCGCCTGCGCCTGTTGCAGAGGTGGCCGATGGTTCGAAGAAGAAGCTCAGCTACAAGCTGCAACGTGAGCTGGAAATGCTGCCGGGGCAGATCGACGAACTGGAGCAGCGCATGGCCGAGGCCCAGGAAGAAGTGAATGCGGCGGGCTTCTATCAGCGGCCGATTGCGGAAACCTCGGCAGTGCTGGCCAAGATCGAGAAGCTGCAGGGTGAGCTGGATGTGCTGGTGGAGCGCTGGGCCGAGCTGGAAGGCTGATCGGCGTTAGCCTGGCCCGGCCATTTCGCGGGCTTGCCCGCTCCCACAGGATCACCACAGCTTTCAAGGCTTGTGGAGAACCTGTGGGAGCGGGCAAGCCCGCGAAGAGGTCGGCACCGGTTGAATCATTCCTTCTTCTGCAACCGCACCGCCAGTACATCGCACGGCGCACCATGCAGCACGTCATTGGCCGTGGACCCCAGCAGCAACGCCAGGCCGTGACGGCCATGGCTGCCGACCACGATCAGGTCGCACTTCTGGTCCTTGGCCAGCTGGTGGATTTCCTGGCGCGGCTGGCCATAGGTCAGGTGCGAGTCGCCGCGGTGGATGTCCGGGTATTTGTTGAACAGGCGGTCCATGCGTTCCTTGGCCTGATCGAACTGCTGCTGTTGCAGCTGCGACAGGTCCATCGGCACGTCACCGCCGAACGCCATGGCCATCGGCTCGACGATGTGTACCAGCGAAACCTTGGCATTCGACGGTGCAGCCAGCGCCATGGCACGTTTGATCACCGGGTCGCATTCCTCGGTCAGGTCGACGGCGACCAGAAGATGTTCGTAGGACATGAGCGGAACTCCTGACAATCGCGATAGAAGAAGTATGGTCGCTTTCGGGCGGGTCTTCCGTGAAAAATGGCTAACCAGCTCATTTGCAACGTTTTATGAGAACTACAGATATGACGGTATTGCTGGTGGTGTCAATCCTCGCGCTGATTCTCAGCCCGCTTTCCTGGTTGCGCACCTCGCGCAAGCAGAGCGAGCAGATGAAGCTGCGCCTGGAGGCTCGGCGCATGGGTTTGGCCATGCAGCTGGCGCCGCAGCAGTGGCCGCACTGGCTGGAAAAGGAGCCGCCAAGCCCGTGCCCGCAATACCACCGGGCACGTCGCCGCGGGCATGAGGACAGCTTCAGCTTCTGGCAGATCACCCCTGGGGTGTGGTGGAACCAGTGGCGTGAACCCTGCGAGGACCCACGCTTCATGGAGGCCCTGGCGCGCTTGCCGGCGAGTGTCTACAAGGTCGAGGCCGATGCCCGGATGATCGCGCTGTACTGGACCGAGCGGGGCGATACGGCTGTGTTGCAGGATATTGCCCACGTCCTCGAAACCCTGGCCTGAAACCTGTTTTGCACGGGCCCTGTAGGAGCGGCCTTGTGTCGCGATCGGGCTGCGCAGCAGCCCCTGAGATATCAGAGAAAAGCAAAGATTGCCGGGGCTGCTGCGCAGCACAAGGGTATGCGGCGCTCTTTAAGCCTCTATAACGACAAAGCGGCGGCTTGGCCGATCCCCTGAAGGGGTGGGGTGCCAAGTCGCCGCTTTGCGTTCTGCTGCGCAGAAAAGGCCAGGCAGGCCGGGTATGCATTCAAGCAAGTGCCAGTGTAGCCGTTCGAGGTCGCCGCGCAAGGCAAAAGCTGCAGCATTCTCCTGCGGTTCATGGTCAATCGCCGACATGAATGGTCAGCAATCACTGTCATCATGTTTTGTACCGGGACGCTACAAAATGACCGGAAAGTCGTGTTTTCACCTTGCTCGCGAGCATTTGACAACGCCGATCTTTTCGGAGAATGTGTGCACACCCAAATCAAACGGGCGTATGAATTGAGCGTTTGTATGTCATGACGCCAAGCCATACTTCCGACTAGCGCGCTGACGGGTGTGCCTGGGGCAGGGCAGCTAGGCCTGCTTTTGCTGCAGCGATCGGCGTGTACTGTTCAGCTTCCATATCGTGGAGATCAGTTGATGATTTACGAAGGTAAAGCCATCACGGTTAAGGCTCTTGAAAGTGGCATCGTCGAGCTCAAGTTCGACCTCAAGGGTGAGTCCGTCAACAAGTTCAACCGCCTGACCCTGAACGAACTGCGCCAGGCCGTCGATGCCATCCAGGCCGACGCCTCGGTCAAGGGCGTGATCGTCAGCAGTGGCAAGGACGTGTTCATCGTCGGCGCCGACATCACCGAGTTCGTCGACAACTTCAAGCTGCCCGAGGCCGAACTGGTCGCCGGCAACCTGGAAGCCAACCGCATCTTCAACGCCTTCGAAGACCTCGAAGTGCCGACCGTCGCGGCCATTAACGGCATCGCCCTGGGCGGCGGCCTGGAAATGTGCCTGGCCGCCGACTACCGGGTCATGTCCACCAGCGCCAAGATCGGCCTGCCGGAAGTCAAGCTGGGTATCTACCCGGGCTTCGGCGGCACCGTGCGCCTGCCGCGCCTGATCGGTTCGGACAACGCCATCGAGTGGATCGCTGCCGGCAAGGAAAACCGTGCCGAAGACGCCCTGAAAGTGGGTGCCGTCGACGCCGTGGTCGCGCCTGAACTGCTGATGGCCGGTGCCCTTGACCTGGTCAAGCGCGCCATCAGTGGCGAGCTGGACTACAAGGCCAAGCGCCAGCCCAAGCTGGAAAAGCTCAAGCTCAACGCCATCGAGCAGATGATGGCCTTCGAGACTGCCAAGGGCTTCGTCGCCGGCCAGGCCGGCCCGAACTACCCAGCCCCGGTCGAAGCCATCAAGACCATCCAGAAGGCTGCCAACTTCGGCCGTGACAAGGCCCTGGAAGTCGAAGCCGCAGGCTTCGCCAAGCTGGCCAAGACCTCGGTTGCCGAGAGCCTGATCGGCCTGTTCCTCAACGACCAGGAACTCAAGCGCAAGGCCAAGGCGCATGACGAAATCGCCCACGACGTGAAGCAGGCCGCCGTGCTCGGCGCTGGCATCATGGGTGGCGGCATCGCCTACCAGTCGGCAGTCAAGGGCACCCCGATCCTGATGAAGGATATCCGCGAGGAAGCCATCCAGCTGGGCCTGAACGAGGCCTCCAAGCTGCTCGGCAACCGCGTCGAGAAGGGCCGTCTGACCCCGGCCAAGATGGCCGAGGCACTCAACGCCATTCGCCCGACCCTGTCCTATGGCGATTTCGCCAATGTCGACATCGTCGTCGAGGCCGTGGTCGAGAACCCGAAAGTCAAGCAGGCCGTGCTGGCTGAAGTGGAAACCCAGGTGAAGGACGATGCGATCCTCGCTTCCAACACCTCGACCATTTCCATCAACCTGCTGGCGAAGGCGCTCAAGCGCCCGGAAAACTTCGTCGGCATGCACTTCTTCAACCCGGTGCACATGATGCCGCTGGTGGAAGTCATCCGTGGCGAGAAGTCCAGTGAAGTGGCGGTCGCCACCACCGTGGCCTACGCCAAGAAAATGGGCAAGAACCCGATCGTGGTCAACGATTGCCCGGGCTTCCTGGTCAACCGCGTGCTGTTCCCGTACTTCGGCGGCTTCGCCAAGCTGGTAAGCGCCGGTGTCGACTTCGTGCGAATCGACAAGGTCATGGAAAAGTTCGGCTGGCCGATGGGCCCGGCGTACCTGATGGACGTGGTCGGCATCGACACCGGCCACCACGGCCGCGACGTGATGGCCGAAGGCTTCCCGGACCGCATGAAGGACGAGCGCCGCTCGGCCGTTGACGCACTGTACGAGGCCAACCGCCTGGGCCAGAAGAACGGCAAGGGCTTCTACGCCTACGAAACCGACAAGCGCGGCAAGCCGAAGAAGGTCGCCGACGCCAGCGTGCTCGACGTGCTCAAGCCGATCGTCTTCGAGCAGCGTGAAGTCACCGACGAAGACATCATCAACTGGATGATGATCCCGCTGTGCCTGGAGACCGTGCGCTGCCTGGAAGACGGCATCGTCGAAACCGCTGCCGAAGCCGACATGGGCCTGGTCTACGGCATTGGTTTCCCTCCCTTCCGCGGTGGTGCGCTGCGCTACATCGACTCGATCGGTGTGGCCGAATTCGTTGCCCTGGCCGATCAGTACGCCGACCTGGGGCCGCTGTACCACCCGACCGCCAAGCTGCGTGAAATGGCCAAGAACGGCCAGCGCTTCTTCAACTGAGCGGTCAACGAGCTAGAGCGAGAGATTTGATATGAGCCTGAATCCAAGAGACGTGGTGATTGTCGACTTCGGTCGCACGCCGATGGGCCGCTCCAAGGGTGGCATGCACCGCAATACCCGCGCCGAAGACATGTCGGCGCACCTGATCAGCAAGCTGCTGGAACGCAACGACAAGGTCGACCCGAAAGAAGTCGAGGACGTGATCTGGGGCTGCGTCAACCAGACCCTCGAGCAGGGCTGGAACATCGCCCGCATGGCCTCGCTGATGACCCAGATCCCGCACACCTCCGCGGCGCAGACCGTCAGCCGCCTGTGCGGCTCGTCGATGAGCGCGCTGCACACCGCCGCCCAGGCGATCATGACCGGCAACGGTGATGTATTCGTGGTCGGTGGCGTGGAGCACATGGGCCACGTCAGCATGATGCATGGCGTCGACCCCAACCCGCACCTGTCCTTGCATGCCGCCAAGGCTTCCGGGATGATGGGCCTGACCGCGGAAATGCTCGGCAAGATGCACGGCATTACCCGTGAGCAGCAGGATCTGTTCGGCCTGCGTTCGCACCAGCTGGCGCACAAGGCCACGGTCGAAGGCAAGTTCAAGGACGAAATCATCCCGATGCAGGGCTATGACGAGAACGGCTTCCTGAAGGTGTTCGATTTCGACGAAACCATTCGCCCGGAAACCACCCTCGAAGGCCTGGCGTCGCTGAAGCCGGCGTTCAACCCGAAAGGCGGTACCGTCACTGCCGGTACCTCGTCGCAGATCACCGACGGTGCGTCGTGCATGATTGTCATGTCCGGCCAGCGCGCCATGGACCTGGGTATCCAGCCATTGGCGGTCATCCGTTCCATGGCGGTGGCTGGTGTCGACCCGGCGATCATGGGCTATGGCCCGGTGCCATCGACTCAGAAAGCCCTCAAGCGTGCTGGCCTGACCATGGCCGACATCGACTTCATCGAGCTCAACGAAGCCTTCGCTGCACAGGCCCTGCCAGTGCTGAAAGACTTGAAAGTACTCGACAAGATGGATGAGAAGGTTAACCTGCACGGCGGCGCCATTGCCTTGGGCCACCCGTTCGGTTGCTCCGGGGCACGGATTTCCGGCACCCTGCTCAATGTCATGAAGCAGAATGGCGGTACCCTGGGGGTGGCGACCATGTGCGTCGGCCTCGGCCAAGGTATCACCACTGTCTTCGAACGCGTCTGATCGCGTAGCGGGACAGCGACCGGGGCCTTGTGCCCCGGTTTTGTTTTTTACAGGTTTTATTCAAGAGGGTGGGCAACATGCAGATACAACCAGGCGTATACCGGCATTACAAAGGGCCTGAGTACCGTGTCTTCAGTGTTGCGCGGCACTCCGAAAGCGAAGAGTGGATGGTGTTCTACCAATGCCTGTATGGTGATTACAGCTTCTGGGTACGGCCACTTTCGATGTTCCAGGAGTCCGTCGAGGTTGACGGCGAGCAGGTGCCACGCTTTGCTTTGGTCAAGGCCGAAGAGGGGCTGCCCGGGTTGCTGGGCAAGTCGCACGAGTGATAGTCCGAACTTGACCTCACACTTTTGCCACTATATATAGCGGTGCCGCGTCTGGCACCTGACGTGTTTTTCATCTTCAGATTCAGGAATACTCCGATCCATGGGCAAATCGCTGGTCATTGTGGAATCCCCGGCCAAGGCCAAGACCATCAACAAGTACCTGGGCAACCAGTACGTGGTGAAGTCGAGTATCGGCCATATCCGAGACCTCCCCACCAGCGGTTCGGCCAGCGCCAGCAAAGAGCCAGCCGCCAAGCGTGGCAAGGCCGCGGGTGAGGCTCCGGCCCTGTCGCCGAAGGAAAAGGCCCGCCGCCAGCTGGTGGCACGCATGGGCGTCGACCCCGACCACGGCTGGAAGGCCAAGTACGAGATCCTGCCTGGCAAGGAAAAGGTGATCGAAGAGCTGCGCCGCCTGGCGAAGGATGCCGACACCATCTATCTCGCAACCGACTTGGACCGCGAAGGGGAAGCCATTGCCTGGCACCTGCGCGAGGCCATCGGCGGCGACGACACCCGCTACAAGCGCGTGGTGTTCAACGAAATCACCAAGAAGGCCATCCAGGAAGCCTTCTCGCAGCCGGGCGAGCTGGATATCGACCGGGTCAACGCGCAGCAGGCGCGGCGTTTCCTCGATCGCGTGGTCGGCTACATGGTTTCGCCGCTGCTGTGGGCCAAGATCGCCCGTGGCCTGTCCGCCGGCCGTGTACAGTCGGTGGCGGTGAAGCTGGTGGTGGAGCGCGAGCGCGAAATCCGCGCGTTCATCCCGGAAGAGTACTGGGAAATCCACGCCGACCTCGGCACCGCCAAGAACGCCAAGGTGCGTTTCGAAGTGGCACGCGAGAAGGGTGAGGCCTTCAAGCCGCTGAACGAAGCCCAGGCCATGGCCGCGCTGGAGAAGCTCAAGGCTTCCAGCTACAGCGTGGTCAAGCGCGAAGACCGCCCGACCAGCAGCAAGCCGTCGGCACCGTTCATTACCTCCACCTTGCAGCAGGCTGCCAGCAACCGCCTGGGCTTCGGTGTGAAGAAAACCATGATGATGGCCCAGCGCTTGTACGAAGCCGGCTACATCACCTACATGCGTACCGACTCCACCAACCTGTCGGCCGACGCCCTGGACATGGCGCGCAGCTACATCGAGCGCGAGTTCGGCAAGCAGTACCTGCCCGAGGCACCGCTGGTGTACGGCAGCAAGGAAGGCGCCCAGGAGGCGCACGAAGCGATTCGTCCTTCCGACGTGAATACCCACCCGAGCAAGCTCACTGGCATGGAGCGCGACGCCGAGCGCCTGTACGAGCTGATCTGGCGCCAGTTCCTGGCCTGCCAGATGCCGCCAGCGCAGTACCTGTCCACCAGCGTCACCGTGGCCGCGGGCGACTTCGAACTGCGTGCCAAGGGCCGTATCCTCAAGTTTGACGGTTACACCCGTGTGCTGCCGCAGCAGAGCAAGCCTGGCGAAGACGACGTGTTGCCGGAAATGGTCCAGGGCGAAGCGCTGAAGCTGATCCAGATCGACCCGAGCCAGCACTTCACCAAGCCACCGGCGCGCTTCACCGAAGCCAGCCTGGTCAAGGAAATGGAAAAGCGCGGTATCGGCCGCCCGTCGACCTATGCGGCGATCATCTCGACCATTCAGGACCGTGGCTATGTGACCCTGCACAACCGCCGCTTCTATTCCGAAAAGATGGGCGACATCGTCACCGAGCGCCTGTCCGAGAGCTTCTCCAACCTGATGGACTACGGCTTTACCGCCGACATGGAAGAGAACCTCGACGACGTGGCCCAGGGCGAGCGTGACTGGAAGAACGTGCTCGACGAGTTCTACGGCGACTTCAGCAAGAAACTGCAGACCGCCGAGTCCAGCGAAGACGGCATGCGCGCCAACCAACCGACCATGACCAACATTCCGTGCAAGGAATGTGGCCGGCCGATGATGATCCGCACTGCCTCCACCGGCGTGTTCCTCGGTTGCTCGGGCTACAGCCTGCCGCCGAAAGAGCGCTGCAAGGCCACCGTCAACCTGGTGCCGGGCGACGAGATTGCCGCCGACGACGAGGGCGAATCGGAATCCCGCGTGTTGCTGGGCAAGCACCGTTGCCCGATCTGCGCCACGGCGATGGATGCCTACCTGCTGGACGAGAAGCACAAGCTGCACATCTGCGGTAACAACCCGGATTGCGCCGGCTACGAGATCGAGGAAGGCAACTACCGCATCAAGGGTTACGAAGGGCCGAGCCTGGAGTGCGACAAGTGCGGCAGCGAGATGCAGTTGAAGACTGGCCGCTTCGGCAAGTTCTTCGGTTGCACCAACCCGGCGTGCAAGAACACCCGCAAGCTGCTCAAGAGCGGCGAGGCGGCACCACCGAAGATGGACAAGGTGGACATGCCAGAGCTCAAGTGCGAGAAGGTCGACGATACCTACGTGCTGCGTGATGGCGCTTCGGGGCTGTTCCTGGCCGCCAGCCAGTTCCCAAAGAACCGCGAAACCCGCGCACCGCTGGTGCTGGAGATCGTGCCGCACAAGCATGAGATCGATCCGAAGTACCACTTCCTGTGCGATGCGCCGCAGAAAGACCCGGAAGGCCGCCCGGCGGTGATCCGCTACAGCCGCAAGACCAAGGAGCAGTACGTGCAGTCCGAGGTTGATGGCAAGCCGACCGGCTGGAAGGCGTTCTACGACGGCAATGCGTGGAAGGTTGAAGACAAGCGCTGATTCTTCATCAGTCGCTGACCTGCGCGCGCCCTTGTAGGAGCGGCCTTGTGTCGCGAAAGGGCTGCAAAGCAGCCCCAGCAATTTGTGCGTCTGCGCTGAATCCTGGGGCTGCTTTGCAGCCCTTTCGCGACACAAGGCCGCTCCTACAGCTGACCGCGTTAACCGGTCAGGCGGGCAAGCCCGCGAAGGGGCGCAAAGCGGCCCCAATCATTTATGATGCAGCTATCCGCCTTGCAGCCTTAGGGAGGGCACTGAAATGGCCCAGGAACTCTACACCCGCACCAATCAGAAACTGTTCTTTGCCGGCCTCGCCCTGGAGTCCATGGCCAAGGCCGAACAAAGCCAGGCCATGAATGCCCAGGGTCTGGTCCAGGCCGAGCGCGAGTCGGCGCTGTTCCATCTCTACGGCGCACTGCTGGGCCTGTGTCATGAAATTGGTGGCTTCTACCGCCTGCCAGTTGTTGCAACGGTCGAGCAAGCACTGGCCGACGATGCCCTGAACGGCATCGCCATCCCGGAAGTGGCCGAGCTGCTGGAGCTGGCCCGCCAGCGCGAAACCTGGCTGGCGCAAATGCTCAGTGCTTATGCCGATTTGTTCCGACCACCGGTCGCGAAAAAAGCGCCAAAAACCGACGTCACCCAGCCATTGATCCAGGCGGTCAATCTCGATGAGCCCGAGCATCCGGCGCTGTCGCGTGCCGAACTGGAAAGCTGGCGCAGCAACCTCAAGGGCCTGGTGAGACGTTTCCGCGACGCGTTGAGTGAGTGCTGATAGCTGCTACGGCTGGTACAATACTGGCCTTTCGCGGAGAACTGCCATTTATGTCTACGTCGTTTCTGGAAATTGTCGAGTTGCCTGATGGCCGCATCGAACTGCGTCGCGCCGAGGATGAGGGCTCTCTGGTAACCCTGGATTTCTCGGAAGACGCCAAGGCGTTCCTGCAGGGTCAGCATGTGGAAGTGGCCAAGGCCATGCTCAGCGTGGGCGTGCAGATGGCCGGTCGCCTGATGGATGGCGAGCTTGAGCGTGATGAAGGGCCGCGTGTGCTGCACTGAGGTGCAGCAGGGCATCAGGTTTCATGCAGTGACAGGCAAAGCCTGAACATCAGCCGAGGCGGATGTTCAGGCTTTGTGCGTTTCCGGCACCGGCAGCGCGCAGCAATTGCTGGCGTGCAGTGGCGTTGACGTTGCCCAGCCAGCTGACCACAGTGTGGCTGCGGCCCAGGCGCAAGGCTTCGCAGGCCAGTTGAAGCGGGCTTTGATTGCCGCGAGGTTGCAGCAGCAGGATGCGTTCACGGTTGAGCCCGGCATCGCGCAGCCAGGCCTGGGTCAGGCTTGACGGCGGGGCGATCAGGGTCAGCCAGCGGGTCTCGTCCTCTTCGCTCAGTTCGCGCAGCACGGGTGCCAGCAGGCTTTGGCAGTGCCCGGGGGCTCCGCGCAGCGACAGTTCGCTGAACAGCTCGGGCTGGCTGCTCTTGCGCGCCACTTCGCTGGTTTTCAGGCCAGGCAGTACGGGCTGGGCGAGGAATGCTTCGAACAATGGCAACTGGGCTTGCTCGGGTGCGTGAATGAACTGCTGCATGACGCCTCCTGGATCAGCGGCGAATGACGCCGACGCTCAAGCCCTCGATCACCAGCTCCTGTTCTTTCAGGTCGACTTCGATGGGGGCGAATTCGGGGTTTTCGGCAAGCAGCCAGACCTTGCTGCCTTCGCGCTTGAAGCGCTTGACGGTGACTTCGTCGCCGATGCGGGCTACGACGATCTGGCCGTTGCGGGCTTCGCGGCAGGTGTGTACCGCCAGCAGGTCGCCATCGAAGATGCCGACATCCTTCATGCTCATGCCGTGTACGCGCAGCAGATAGTCGGCCTGGGGGTGGAAGAAGTCGGGGTTGATGTTGCAGGATTGCTCGATGTGCTGTTCGGCAAGGATCGGCGCACCAGCGGCAACCCGGCCGATGATTGGCAGGCCGCTTTCTTCGGCCTTGGCTTCCAGGCCGGGGATGCGAATACCACGGGAGGCGCCCGGGGTCATCTCGATCGCGCCTTTGCGGGCAAGGGCCTTGAGGTGCTCCTCGGCGGCGTTGGGCGACTTGAAGCCCAGCTCCTGAGCGATCTCGGCGCGCGTCGGCGGGAAGCCGTTGTCTTCCAGGCAACGCTTGATGAACGCGAGAATTTCGGCTTGGCGTGGCGTCAGTTTCAACATGGTGAGCGCTCTGTCTTTTTGTACAGTGACTGGGATTATATACAGTACTGGATGCGCTGCAAGCCAAAACCTGCAATAAACAGCAGCAATGGCGCTTGCAGCCGCCCGCATGGCGCTTTTAAATGGCGACCGGCCGGTCACCGAGCCTTGACAGAAGCAGGGCTGAAACGTATGTTTCAAACACCTGTTTGTCTGGCGGAGTAGTCGGAGTAGTCATGGCCCAATCGGAAACCGTTGAACGCATTCTCGATGCTGCCGAGCAGCTGTTCGCGGAAAGGGGGTTCGCAGAAACCTCGTTGCGGCTGATTACCAGCAAGGCCGGGGTCAACCTGGCGGCGGTCAACTATCACTTCGGCTCCAAGAAGGCCCTGATCCAGGCAGTGTTCTCGCGCTTCCTCGGGCCGTTCTGCGCCAGCCTCGAACGTGAGCTGGAGCGGCGCCAGGCCAAGCCAGAGCACAAGCCGAGCCTCGAAGAGCTGCTGGAAATGCTGGTCGAGCAGGCTTTGGCCGTGCAGCCGCGCAGCAACAACGACCTGTCGATCTTCATGCGCCTGCTGGGCCTGGCCTTCAGCCAGAGCCAGGGCCACCTGCGGCGTTACCTGGAAGACATGTACGGCAAGGTGTTCCGCCGCTACATGCTGCTGGTCAACGAGGCTGCACCGCGCATCCCGCCGCTGGAGCTGTTCTGGCGCGTGCACTTCATGCTTGGCGCCGCCGCCTTCAGCATGTCTGGCATCAAGGCCCTGCGGGCGATTGCCGAGACCGATTTCGGCATCAACACCTCAATCGAGCAGGTAATGCGCCTGATGGTGCCGTTCCTGGCTGCGGGCATGCGTGCCGATAGCGGTGTTACCGACGACGCCATGGCCACCGCGCAGTTGCGCCCGCGCACCAAGACCAGCGCAGGCGCCTCCACCGCCAAGGCCTGAAGGCTGGGCGGGGCAGGGCGCTTCGGCTAAGCTAGCGCCCATGCCCGACCTCGACTTCCTGCACATTTCCCTCGCTGACCAGTGCCTTTATGGCTTTGCCGATGGCCAGCTGCGCTTGCGCGTGCCGGTTTCCACGGCGCGCAACGGCGCCGGCGAGCGCAACGGCTCGGGTTGCACGCCGTGTGGCCTGCACCAGGTGCGGGCGAAGATCGGCGCGGGCTTGCCGCTGAATGCGGTATTGGCCGGACGGCGCTGGACCGGCGAGGTGTGGTCGCCGGCCTTGCATGCGCAATGCCCCGGCCGGGACTGGATCCTTACCCGCATTCTCTGGCTCAGTGGCTGCGAGCCGGGTGTCAACCGCCTGGGTGCGGTCGACACCTTCCGCCGTTATATCTACTTGCACGGCACCCCGGATACGGAACCCATGGGCGTAGCGCTGTCCCATGGTTGCATACGCCTGCGCAACACCGATTTGCTAAGCCTGTTCGAGCAGGTGCCGGCCCATTGCCCGGTGCGCATCGAGCAGGCCGCCTGCCCCCAGTGGGCTTCTCTCAGTCTTCAATGAAGGATTACCCATGACTGTCAGCCTGCAAGGCTCCCTGATGGTGGATATCGCCGGTAAATGGCTGACCGCCGAAGACCGTCACCTGCTGCGCCAGCCTGAAGTGGCCGGCCTGATCATCTTTGCCCGCAACATCGACAGCCCGCGCCAGGTGCGTGAACTGTGCGCGTCGATCCGCGCCATCCGCCCCGACCTGATCCTGGCGGTGGACCAGGAGGGCGGCCGCGTGCAGCGCCTGCGCCAGGGCTTTGTGCGCCTGCCGGCCATGCGTGCGCTGGCCGACAATGACAACGCCGAGTACCTGGCCGAGCAGTGCGGTTGGTTGATGGCGACCGAGGTGCTGTCGGTTGGCCTGGACCTCAGCTTTGCCCCGGTACTCGACCTGGACCACCAGCGCAGCGCCGTGGTGGGCAGCCGCGCCTTCGAGGGTGACCCGCTGCGCGCCACGCAACTGGCCGGGGCGTTCATCCGTGGCATGAATGCGGCGGGCATGGCGGCTTGTGGCAAGCACTTCCCGGGGCATGGCTGGGCCGAAGCGGATTCGCATGTGGCCATTCCCACCGATGAGCGCAGCCTCGAACAGCTGCGCCAGGCCGACCTGGTGCCGTTCACCCGCCTGAGCGGGCAATTGGCGGCAGTGATGCCGGCGCATGTCATCTATCCGCAGGTCGACAACCAGCCGGCTGGCTTCTCGCGGCGCTGGTTGCAGGACATCCTGCGTGGCGAGCTGGGCTTTGACGGGGTGATCTTCAGTGATGACCTGTCAATGGCGGGTGCGCATGTGGTCGGGGACGCGGCCAGTCGGATCGAGGCGGCGTTGAGCGCTGGCTGCGACATGGGCCTGGTGTGCAATGACCGGGCGGCGGCGGAGCTGGCGTTGAGTGCGGCGCAGCGGATGAAGGTCAAGCCCTCGCCACGGATTGCGCGGATGCGTGGGCAAGGGTTTGCGCGGACGGATTATCGCCAGCAGCCGCGGTGGCTGGAGGCGTTGGGGGCGTTGCGGGAGGCGCAGTTGGTCGATTGACCGCGCCGGCCCCTTCGCGGGCACGCCCGCTCCCACAGGTGCAGCGCGGGTTTCGAAATTAGTGTTGTACCTGTGCCGGCCTCTTCGCGGGTGAACCCGCTCCCACAGGTACAGCACCGCCCTTGAGGGCACTGATATCCCTGTGGGAGCGGGTTTACCCGCGAAGGGGCCGGTACAGGCAGCACAACAGCCTGAAAAGCAGCGCTGTACCTGTGGGAGCGGGCGTGCCCGCGAAGAGGCCGGTACAGGCAGCGAAGGATTCTAGGCTACCGCCCGCGCTTCCCCGGCAGCGGCGCAAACAGCGCTTCAATCTCTTCATCCCCCAGCCGCCATTGCCCGGCCTGCCCGCCATCCAGCAGGCTCGCCGCCAGCGCCGCCTTCTCCTGCTGCAACAGCTGGATCTTTTCTTCCACTGTCCCCCGGGTGATCAGTTTGAACACGAACACCGGCTTGTCCTGGCCGATGCGGTAGGCGCGGTCGGTAGCCTGGTTTTCGCTGGCCGGGTTCCACCAGGGGTCGAAGTGGATCACCGTGTCCGCAGCCGTCAGGTTCAAGCCCACGCCACCCGCCTTGAGGCTGATCAGGAACACTTCGCTATCACCCTGCTGGAACTGCTGCACCGGCGTGCGCCGGTCGCGGGTGTCGCCGGTCAGCAGGCTGTAGCGGATCTTGCGCTTCTCCAGCTCCTGCTCGATCAACGCCAGCATCGAGGTGAACTGCGAGAACAACAGCACCCGGCGCCCTTCGCTCAGCAGCTCTTCGAGCATTTCCAGCAGCGCGCCCAGTTTGCCCTTGTCGGCCTGGTTGCCTTTGCTTTCCACCCCTTTGACCAGGCGCAGGTCGCAGCATACCTGGCGCAGCTTGAGCAGGGCGTCGAGGATGATGATCTGGCTGCGCGCGGCGCCATTGCGGGCGATCTCATCGCGGACTTTCTTGTCCATGGCCACCCGCACGGCTTCGTAGGTGTCGCGCTGGGCATCGCTAAGCTCGACCCAGTGCACCATCTCGGTCTTGGCCGGCAGCTCGGTGGCCACCTGCTCCTTGGTGCGGCGCAGCAGGAACGGGCGGATGCGGCTGGCCAGGTGGGCCATGCGCTCGCTGTCGCCGTGGCGCTCGATCGGTGTGCGGTAGTCCTGGTTGAAGCGCTTCAGGTCACCCAGCCAGCCAGGCATGAGGAAGTGGAAAATCGACCACAGCTCGCCCAGGTTGTTTTCCATTGGCGTGCCGGTCAGGCAGACGCGCTGATTGGCCCGCAGCTCGCAAACCGCGAGGGCGGCCTTGCTGGTGCTGCTCTTGATGTTCTGCGCCTCGTCCAGCACCAGCACATGCCAGGCCTGGGCGCGCAGGTGCTCGAGGTCGCGCGGCACCAGGGCATAGGTGGTCAGGACCAGGTCGTATTCGTGCAGTTTGGCGAAATGCTTGCTGCGCCCCGGGCCTTGCAGGGCCAGCACGCGCAGCCCGGGTGCGAAGCGCTGGGCTTCGTCCAGCCAGTTGGGCACCAGGCTGGTCGGCATCACCGCCAGCGCCGGTGCGCTCAGGCGCCCGGACTGTTTCTCCAGTAGCAGGTGTGCCAGGGCCTGCAGGGTCTTGCCCAGCCCCATGTCGTCGCCGAGGATGCCGCCGGTACCCATCTCGCGCAGCGCCTGCAGCCAGTTCAGGCCTTGTTGCTGGTAAGGGCGCAGGCTGGCCTGCAGCCCGGTCGGCGGTTCTACCTGCAAGTCACGGGCATCGCGCAGGCGACGGCCCAGGTCGCGCACATGCTCGCCACCCTCCCAATGCAGGGGCAGGCCGTCGATGTCGTTCAGGCGTGAGGCATCGGCACGGTCCAGGCGCAGGGACGGGCCTGCGGCGTCTTCGTGCAGGTACAGTTCGCCCAGGGTGCCCATCACTGCCTTGATGCGGCCATAGGGCAAGGCAACGCGCAGGGCCGGGGCATCGAGGCGGCCACGGTTGAGGTCGATCAGCAGGTGCTCGTCGTCACTGCGCCGGGCCAGTTCGCTGGGGCGCAGCAGCTCCGGGTTGCTGCGCAGCAGTTGCAGCACGATCGGCAGCAGGCTGTGGCGCTGGCCATCGACCACGATGCCTAGCTCCAGGTCGAACCATTCATGGCCGGGCGCTTCGTCGATGGTGGCGTACCAGTCGTCCACTTCCTGCAGGTTGAAGGCGAAGTCGCGGTGGATGTCGATGTTCCAACCGGCTTCGCGCAGGCGCGGCAGGCCTTCGCGGGCAAAGCGCAGCCAGGCTTCGTCATCGGGTAACTGGAGCATCTCGCCGGCACTGTCAGGCAGGGCCTTGCTCTGCCGGGTGGCGGCCTTGAAACCGAGGTCGCGCAGCACCTTGCGCAGCGCCTGTTCGGCCTGGGGCTGGCGGCGGATGCGCTGGCAGGTGTCGCCGACCAGGCGGGACAGCGGCTTGTCGTCGCTGCCGCTGGCGCGCAGGCCGTCGTAGTCGAATGCCAGCGCGGCACGGTGTTGCATCTGCCGTTGCATGCGGCCGGTCTTGGGCATGTAGGCGCTGAATTCGAGACTGCCCAGGGTCAGGTGCGGCCTGGGCTGCAGGTCGTCAATGAGTTGTTCGTCCAGCGTGGTTGGCGTAGGGAGTTGGTGGTTCAAGGCGTTGAGCTTGTGGCTGAGGGGCACGACAAGGTGTTCCGGAACGTCAGGGGCGATGGTCAGTTGCAGGGCAATATGCGGATCGAGGCTGTGCTCGAGCTTGCCCACCACGCTGCCGGTGAAATCGAAATAGTAAAGTGGCAGCAGCGCAATCACGCAGTTCAGCGGCGTTTCACCGTGGTACCAGATGCCCCGATAGTGACCATTGTCCAGACGCACCCAGCGGAACTCGGCCGCAAGCGTAGGGCCTTCGCGCAGCAGGGGCTTGTTTTCGTTACAGAGCATGCGGCCGGTATCCAGTGCGCGCTGGAACAGCTCACCGCCTTCCCGACCTTTGAGCTGGTAGCCGCGGTCCTGGCTGCCGGCCTGATTGAGCGCCGAAAGCAGGCGCAAGATGCGGATATCGTCTTCCTTGACGAAGCGCGGAGGTTCGTAAAGGAAATCGTAGAGTGACTGCACACGGCTATAGCGCAGCCCCTGGTCTTCGCGTGTGCCTTTGCGTACCCGCAGCGCGCAGCCGGGCTCGTCGGTCAGCACGAGTTGGTAGCAAACCATGCGCCCGCGTTTGTCTTGGGTTTCGGCAGGCTCCTGCGCAGGCTGTTCGAGACCTTTCAGCCAGCGCTGCAGGTTGGCTGGCAGTGCGTCGCCGTCACTTTTCGCCGTTGCCTGCTGTTCGCTCAGGACGAACAGCGCGGCGGCGCAATGCTTGCAGTTGTGCCCCACGGGGCAACTGCACTGGCCGCGTACATGGCAGCGGCCAGCCAGGGCGGTGAGGGTGATCTTCTGCCGATAAGGGCTGCCCTCGCTGCCACGACAGCTGGCTTCGACGAGCGCGCCGGTGCAGCATTCGATCTCTACCCGGTCTTCCCGGGCGTAACGCTCGCCGCGTTGCAGGACCGGGCCGGTGAACGACTGGGTCCAGTTCGGGTACTCGCGCAGCAACTGGAGAGCGTCACGGCTCATTGCATCACTGCTCCATCATCTCCGGGTCCATCACCGGCATTTTCGGCGTACCTGGTGGCGTCACCTTCAGCAGCACCGCCAGGTGCCCACCGTCGAGGAAGGTCAGCTGGCCGCCCTTGACGTTGCTGTTGCTCTGCTTGAACTGCTCGCTTTGCAGCACGCTGCCGTTGCCGTCCAGCTGGTTGACCCAGAAGTTGGCCTCGACCGCAATGAAACGGCCCTCGGCGATGCTCAGGTTGCCTTCGATGGGGAAGTGGCCGAACTGCTCGGTGCCTTCGCCCAGGGCGATGCGGCTGGGCTCGCTGCCCACTTGCTGCTGCCAGGCCTTGTGCAGCAGCACGGTGTAGTCGGCGGTGGCTTCCAGGCGGGTGGCTTCATCTTCCAGCGCCAGGCGGCGCTCGGCGTCCTTTTCCAGGCGTGGAGCGCCAGCGCTCCAGTCTTCGGGGGCGAACGGGCTGGTGAAGGCGGGCACGCTGTTCTGCCGCACCAGGATCATTTCTACCTGATACAGGCCTTCGGCGAAGGCGGCCGGGGCGAACAGCGCCAGCAGCAGGGTCAGGCAACGGATGGCACGCATGGATCTTCCTTAGGCAGGCTGTGGGGTCAGGCGCTCGAACAGCGCCTCCAGGTTATTGAAGCGTTCGTCGGGGCGTTCCATCGGTACCAGGAAGCGGAACTGGGTGGCGCCTTCGAACTTGTAGCGTTTGGGCTGGCCCTGGATCAGCTTGATCAGGGTCAGCGGGTCGACCGGGGTCTCGGCCTCGAACTCGATCTTGCCGCCGTTGGGGCCGGCGTCGACTTTCTTGATGCCGAGCTTTTCCGCGTGCAGCTTGAGCGAGGTCAGGCGCATCAGGTTCTTGGTCGGCTCGGGCAGCAGGCCGAAGCGGTCGATCATTTCCACCTGCAGGTCCTTGAGGCCTTCTTCGTCGGCCGCCGAGGCAATGCGCTTGTACAGGATCAGCCGCGCATGCACGTCGGGCAGGTAGTCCTCGGGGATCAGTGCCGGCAGGCGCAGGTTGATTTCCGGGCCGCCGCCCAGCGGCTGCTCAAGGTTGGGCTGGGTGCCCTTGCGGATCGCCTTGACCGCGCGCTCGAGCATTTCCATGTACAGGGTAAAGCCCACCGCCTGGATCTGCCCGCTCTGGCCTTCGCCCAGCAGCTCGCCGGCGCCGCGAATCTCCAGGTCGTTGGTGGCCAGCACGAAGCCGGCGCCGAGGTCCTGGGTGTTGGCGATCGCCTCCAGGCGTTTTTCGGCGTCGGCGCTGACCTTCTGCCGGGTTGGCGTCAGCAGGTAGGCGTAGGCCTGGTGGTGGCTGCGGCCAACACGGCCGCGCAGCTGGTGCAGCTGGGCCAGGCCGAACTTGTCGGCGCGCTCGATGACGATGGTGTTGGCGCTGGGCACGTCGATACCGGTTTCGATGATGGTCGAGGCCACCAGCACGTTGAAGCGCTTGTGGTAGAAGTCGCTCATCACCTGTTCCAGCTCGCGCTCGCGCATCTGCCCGTGGCCGATGCCGATGCGCGCCTCTGGCACCAGTTCGGCAAGGTCGGCGGCGCATTTCTCGATGGTTTTCACATCGTTGTGCAGGTAGTACACCTGGCCACCGCGCAGCAGCTCGCGCAGCAGCGCCTCCTTGACCGTGCTCTTGTTCTGCTCCATGACGAAGGTGCGTACCGACAGGCGGCGCGCCGGCGGCGTGGCGATGATCGACAGGTCGCGCATGCCCGCCACCGCCATGTTCAGCGTACGCGGGATCGGCGTGGCGGTGAGGGTGAGGATGTCCACCTCGCTGCGCAGGGCCTTGAGCTGTTCCTTCTGGCGCACGCCAAAGCGGTGCTCTTCGTCGATGATGGCCAGGCCCAGGTCCTTGAAGCGTACATCGTCCTGCAGCAGCTTGTGGGTGCCGATGAGGATGTCGATCTTGCCTTCGGCCAGATCGGCGGCGGCGTTGGCAACTTCCTTGGCCGACTTGAAGCGGCTCATCACCTCCACGGTCACCGGCCAGTCGGCAAAGCGGTCGCGGAAGCTGTTGTAGTGCTGCTGGGCGAGCAGGGTGGTGGGCACCAGCACGGCCACCTGGCGGCCGCTGTGCACGGCAATGAATGCCGCGCGCATGGCCACTTCGGTCTTGCCGAAGCCGACGTCGCCGCATACCAGGCGGTCCATCGGCTTGGGCGCCAGCATGTCGGCGCGCACCGCTTCGATGGCAGCCTGCTGGTCCGGGGTTTCCTCGAACGGGAAGCCGGCGCTGAAGGTGGCGTAGTCGGCGGACGGGTCGGCAAATGCATAGCCCTTGCGCGCGGCGCGGCGGGCATAGATGTCGAGCAGTTCGGCGGCCACGTCGCGCACCTGTTCGGCGGCCTTGCGCTTGGCCTTCTGCCAGGCCTCCGAGCCCAGCCGGTGCAGCGGTGCCAGGGCATCGTCGCTGCCGGTGTAGCGGGCGATCAGGTGCAGGTTGGCCACCGGCACGTACAGCTTGGCGCCCTCGGCGTATTCCAGGGTGAGGAATTCGGCGGCCTGGCCGTCGATTTCCAGGGTTGCCAGGCCCAGGTAGCGACCCACGCCATGGTCGATGTGCACCACCGGCGCGCCTTCGCGCAGCTCGGTCAGGTTCTTGATCACCGCGTCGTTGGCGGTTTCGCCACGCTTGTCGCGGCGCCGGCGCTGCATGACCCGCTGGCCGAACAGCGGGCTTTCGGCGACCAGGGCGATGGCTGGGTCGTCCAGCAGCAGGCCTTCGTCCAGCGGGGCGATGGTGATTGCCAGGCGTTCGTTGCCGGTGATGAAGTCGGCCCAGCCGTCGACGGTATGCGGGCGCAGTTTCAGCCGCTCGAGCAGCTCCAGCAGCACTTCGCGCCGGCCTGCCGATTCGGCGGTGAACAACACCCGGCCGGGGAACTGGTCGAGGAAATTGGCCAGTTCGGCCAGGGGCTGGTTGGCCTTGGCCTCGATTGCCAGGTTGGGCAGGGGGCGCGCCGGGAAGCGCTCGCGGCCCACGCCCGGGTCGAGGTCTTCGGTGCTGACCACTACCCGTGGCCATTGCTTGAGCCGGGCGAAGCAGTCTTCCACCGGCAGGAACAGTTCGGCCGGTGGCAGCAGCGGCCGGCTCAGGTCGCCACGGCGGTCTTCATAACGCCCGCGCACGTCGTTCCAGAAGTGTTCGGCGGCCTGTTCCACGCCGGGCAGCGAGAACACCTGGGTGTCGGCCGGCAGGTAGTCGAACAGGGTCGAGGTTTCTTCGAAGAACAGTGGCAGGTAGTACTCGATGCCGGCGGGGATGATGCCGCTGGCCAGGTCCTGGAAGATCGCGCTGCGGCGGAAATCGACATCGAAGCGTTCGCGGAAGCGCGCCTTGAAGCGGGTCACTTCCTCTTTCTGCATCGGGAACTCGCGCGCCGGCAGCAGGCGCACCGAATCCACCTTGTCGATCGAGCGCTGGGTCTCGGGGTCGAAGGTGCGCAGCGTCTCGATCTCGTCATCGAACAGGTCGATGCGGTAGGGCAGCTTGCTGCCCATCGGGAACAGGTCGATCAACGCGCCGCGCACGGCGAACTCGCCATGCTCGTAGACGGTGTCGACGCAGCGATAGCCACTGGCCTCCAGGCGCAGGCGCATCTGCTCCACGTCGATGGTCTGGCCCACGTCCAGCACCAGGCTGCTGCCCAGCAGGAAACGGGTCGGCGCCAGGCGGTGCAGCGCGGTGGTGATCGGCACCACGAGGATGCCGTGGCTCAGCTCCGGCAGGCGGTAGAGGCTGGCGATGCGCTGGGAAATGATGTCCTGGTGCGGCGAGAACAGGTCGTAGGGCAGGGTTTCCCAATCGGGGAACGGCAGCACCGGCAGGTCCGGGGCAAAGAAGCGAAGTTCCTGTTCCAGACGATCGGCAGCCTGGCTGTCGGCAGTCAGCAGCAAAGTGAAGCGGCCCGCGCTGCTGGCGGCCTCGGCGATGGCCAGGCTGAGGGTGGCACCGGGTAGATTGCCCCAGGTTTGTTTGCCGGCCGTGGCCGACATTTGCGGTAGGCGCAGAACTGACACGGGAGATTGCACTCCAAGCGTTGCGGCAAAGAGATCAATTGTACCGGTGACGGTGCCGGCTGTCAGGTTCGAAAGGGCGTGAACGCTGGCTTGCGTGGCCGCGACAGGCGCTCATTGCCCGTAACGCGTTGGGGCGTCATAATGTAGCCCCTTTTTTCTGTCCCTACATGTGGAAGGTTCCCGTGACTCAGAAGCCCGACCAGTGTCTTGGTGAGTGGATCGATCGTGAAGCCCTGGCTGAAGCGATGATCCCGCTTATCGGTCAGCTCTACCGCAACAACAACGTGGTGAGCTCGATTTATGGCCGTAGCCTGATCAACCGTTCGGTTATCTCGATCCTCAAGGCGCACCGCTTTGCGCGTCATCGTCAAGCCGACGAAACCGAACTGTCCGTCCACGAGACATTCCCCCTGCTCAAGGCCATGAGCGAGCTGAAACTGGGCGCCGCTTCGGTCGACCTGGGCAAGCTGGCCAACAAGTTCAAGCAGGAAGGCAATGGCCGCACTGCCGAGCAGTTCGTCCGTGAAGAACTGGCCGAGGTGGTTGGCCAGCAGAACGCTTCGGCGCGCAAGGGCACCGACGTTGTCCTGTACGGCTTCGGCCGCATCGGCCGCCTGCTGGCGCGCATCCTGATCGAGAAGACCGGTGGCGGCGACGGCCTGCGCCTGCGTGCCATCGTCGTGCGCAAGGGCGCCGAGAACGACCTAGTCAAGCGTGCCAGCCTGCTGCGCCGTGACTCGGTGCACGGCCCGTTCGATGGCACCATCACCATCGACGAAGCCAACAACACCATCACCGCCAACGGCAACCTGATCCAGGTTATCTACGCCAAGAGCCCGAGCGAAGTCGACTACACCCAGTACGGCATCGAAAACGCGCTGATCGTCGACAACACCGGCGTATGGCGTGATGCCGACGGCCTGGGCCAGCACCTGGCCTGCCCGGGCGCTGCCCGCGTGATCCTCACCGCACCTGGCAAGGGCGCGCTGAAGAACATCGTGCACGGCATCAACCACGGTGACATCGCTGCCGATGACAAGATCATCTCGGCCGCTTCCTGCACCACCAACGCCATCGTGCCGGTGCTCAAGGCCATCAATGACCAGTACGGCATCGTCAACGGCCACGTCGAAACCGTTCACTCGTTCACCAACGACCAGAACCTGATCGACAACTTCCACAAGGGCAGCCGCCGTGGCCGTGCCGCGCCGCTGAACATGGTCATCACCGAAACCGGCGCCGCCACTGCTGCCGCCAAGGCACTGCCAGTGCTGAAGGGCAAGCTGACCGGCAACGCCATTCGCGTACCGACGCCGAACGTTTCGATGGCCATCCTCAACCTGAACCTCGAGAAGGCCACCAGCCGCGACGAGATCAACGAGTACCTGCGCCAGACCGCCATGCACTCGGAACTGCACAAGCAGATCGATTACGTCAGCTCGCAGGAAGTGGTTTCGACCGACTTCGTCGGTTCGCGCCACGCCGGTGTGGTTGACGCCGAAGCGACCATCTGCAACGACAACCGCGTTGTTCTGTACGTCTGGTACGACAACGAATTCGGTTACAGCTGCCAGGTGGTTCGTGTGATGGAAGAGATGGCCGGTGTGAACCCGCCAGCGTTTCCGCACTGATACGCTTGTAAGGCAATGAAAAAACGGGAACCTTCGGGTTCCCGTTTTTTTTCGCCTGATTAACTGATCGGGCATTTACTGTGCCTGTACTGGCCCTTTCGCGGGCACGCCCGCTCCCACAGGGATATCACAGGGCTGGAGGGCAGTGGGGTACCTGTGGGAGCGGGCGTGCCCGCGAAAGGGCCAGTACAGACATTCGAGATCTCGATATTGCGCGCATTTCTTTGTTTCTTGCTGATGCTGCTCACCGCCTGCAACCAGGGCCCCACCCTGGAGCGCCTGGGCGGCCCGACCATGGGCAGCAGCTACAGCATCCAGTACGTGCGCGAACCCGGCGGCCCGGCCCCGGTCCAGGTGCAGGCGGCAGTCGAAACCATCCTGCACGACATCGACCAGCATTACTCGACCTACCGTGGCGACTCCACCGTCAGCCGTTTCAACCAGTTGCCCGCCAACCAGTGCCTGGGCCTGCCGCCCGACATGCTCGAACTGGTCAGCCTTGGTCAGCACCTGGCCGAGCAGAGCGGCGGCGCCTTCGACCTTACCGTCGAACCCTTGCTCGACCTGTGGGGCTTCGGCCCTCAGGCCCGTCACGAGCAGGTGCCCGACCCGCTGGCCCTGGCCCAGGTGCGCGAGCGCGTGGGCTACCGGCACTTGCACATCGACGGCCAGGCCCTGTGCAAGGACGCCCCGGTGCAACTCGACTTCAACAGCATCGCCGCCGGCCATGCCGTCGACCTGATCGCCGCGCGCCTGCAGGCCATGGGCGTTGCCAGCTTTGTCGCCGAAGCCACCGGCGAGCTCAAGGCCGCCGGCCGCAAGCCCGATGGCAGCCCATGGCGCATCGCCCTGGAGCTGCCCCGCGAAGATCGCCAGATAGCCCGCCAGATCATCCCGGTCAATGGCCTTTCAGTATCAACCTCGGGTGACTATCGGCACTATTTCGAGGAGAATGGCCGGCGCTATTCGCACACCTTCGATGCCCGCCTCGGGCGCCCGGTGCAGCACGACCTGGCCGCGGTCACCGTGCTCGATGCCTCGGCGCTGCAGGCCGACGGCTATTCGACGCTGCTGTTGATCCTGGGCCCGGAACGTGGCTGGGATTTTGCCGTGGCGCATGGCCTGGCCGCGGTATTGGTGACTCGGGCCGAGGGTGGCTTCGTCTCCCGAGCTACGCCCGCATTCGAACGGGCAGTGAAAGGCGAGTGAAAGCGCAAGCAGGGATGATCGCCGCCAGGGAATGGTTCACACATGTAGTGCGGGCAAAATTGGCCTACGACGCGACCAAGGGTTAATGTGCGCGGCGTTCACGCTTGATTAGACTGCACCCGAATTTTCTCATGACGCCCCGGCGGCATGATCGCGCCCCGCGAGCGACCGTGGCTTGCGGGCCAGTTCTGAAGGAGTACGCATGGCTGTCTACAACTACGACGTAGTGGTGCTGGGTTCCGGCCCGGCCGGAGAAGGTGCGGCAATGAACGCCGCCAAAGCAGGGCGCAAGGTGGCGATGGTCGATAGCCGTCGCCAGGTCGGGGGCAACTGCACCCACCTGGGCACCATCCCGTCCAAGGCACTGCGTCACTCGGTGCGGCAGATCATGCAGTTCAACACCAACCCGATGTTCCGTGCCATCGGTGAGCCGCGCTGGTTCTCGTTCCCGGACGTGCTGAAAAGCGCCGAGAAGGTCATTGCCAAGCAGGTAGCGTCGCGCACCGGCTACTACGCGCGTAACCGCGTGGACGTGTTCTTCGGCACCGGCAGCTTCGCCGACGAGCAGACCGTCGAAGTGGTCTGCCCGAACGGTGTGGTGGAAAAGCTCAACGCCAAGCACATCATCATCGCCACCGGCTCGCGCCCGTACCGCCCGGCTGACATCGACTTCCACCACCCGCGCGTCTACGACAGCGACACCATCCTCAGCCTCAGCCACACCCCACGCAAGCTGATCGTGTACGGTGCCGGCGTGATCGGTTGCGAATACGCCTCGATTTTCAGCGGCCTGGGTGTATTGGTAGAGCTGGTGGACAACCGTGGCCAGTTGCTGAGCTTCCTCGACTCGGAAATTTCCCAGGCGCTGAGCTACCACTTCAGCAACAACAACATCACCGTGCGCCACAACGAAGAGTATGAGCGCGTCGAAGGCCTGGACAACGGGGTGATCCTGCACCTGAAGTCGGGCAAGAAGATCAAGGCAGACGCCTTGCTGTGGTGCAACGGCCGTACCGGCAACACCGACAAGCTGGGTCTGGAAAACATCGGTATCAAGGTCAACAGCCGCGGCCAGATCGAGGTCGACGAGGCCTACCGCACCAGCGTGCCGAACATCTACGGTGCCGGCGACGTGATTGGCTGGCCGAGCCTGGCCAGTGCCGCTCATGACCAAGGCCGCTCTGCCGCTGGCAGCATCGTCGATAATGGCAGCTGGCGCTTCGTCAACGACGTGCCGACCGGCATCTACACCATTCCGGAGATCAGCTCGATCGGCCGCAACGAACAGGAACTGACCCAGGCCAAGGTGCCGTACGAAGTGGGCAAGGCCTTCTTCAAGGGCATGGCGCGCGCGCAGATCGCCGGTGAGCCGCAGGGCATGCTGAAGATCCTGTTCCACCGCGAAACCCTGGAAATCCTTGGCGTGCACTGCTTCGGCTACCAGGCTTCGGAGATCGTCCACATCGGCCAGGCGATCATGAACCAGCCGGGTGAGCAGAACAACCTGAAGTACTTCGTCAACACCACGTTCAACTACCCGACCATGGCCGAAGCCTATCGGGTAGCTGCCTACGACGGCCTGAACCGGCTTTTTTGAGCGGCTCCGACCGGTGGCCTGAGCCGGTCGGAGAGACCGATTTCAACCCTGCCCGAGGGTGGTCTTGGCCAAACCGGGAAAGTCTGTAATCAGGCTGTCCACGCCAAAATCAGCGAGCCGGCGCATCAGTGCCGGTTCGTTGACCGTCCACACCGACACGTGCAAACCCTGGCCCTGGGCTTTCAGCAGGCGCTCGGGGGTGCACAGTGTCCAGTTCAATGCCAGCAGCTCGCAGCCGTAGTTCTGTGCCACTTTCAGCGGGTCGAGCCAGGCGTACTCGGCCACCAGCCCGCGCTTGACGTCCGGCACCAGCTCCAGGGCGGCACCCAGCACTTCGCGTGAGCTGGAGGTGATGGTCACCTTGTCCAGCAGGCCGTACTGCTGGGCCAGTTCGCGGATTGCCAGCACGGTGGTGGCGGCACGGGTGCGCGAGGCGCTTTTCACCTCCAGCTGCCAGTGCTCGAACGGGCATTTCTCGAACAGTTCTTCCAGTTTCGGGATCGGGCAGGGCTGGACGTGGCCCGGGCCGCCTTTGCGGGCATCGATCTTGACCAGTTCGGCGGCCGGGTGCTCGACCACCTTGCCGCGTTTGCCGGTGGTGCGCTTGAGGGTGGGGTCGTGGATCACCATCAGCTCGTTGTCGGCCGACAGGTGCAGGTCCAGCTCGCAGCGGGTCACGCCATGGGCGAGGCATTGCTGGAAGCTCTTCAGGGTGTTCTCGGGCGCTTCGCCCTTGGCGCCGCGGTGGCCGTAGATCAGGGTCACGTTCGTTCCTTCAAATCAGAGAAAAATGGGCTCAGGAGGCGGGGTCGTTCTGTTCCAGCTGCTGGCGCCGTTGTTGTTGCTGGCGCTGCAGGATGTAGCGAGCCAGCAGTTGCCGTTGGGCGTCGGTCATGTCGGTGAATTCGGTGCCGACCTCGAAGCCGCCCTCCGGGCGCGGGTCGCAATGGGTGATCTTGCCGCGCAGCAGCAGGCCATGGGCGCGCGGCATCAGCACCATCTTCACCTTCACTCGGGTGCCGGGGGCCACCGCAGTGGCTTGCGCGAATTCGATGCCGCCTTCGGAAATGACCACCGGCTGGGGCTGGCCAACTTCGCCGATCAGGGTCTGGGCAACCACCGCGCTAAGCAGGTCGAGGCGTTTGTTCTGCGCGCGCAGGAAGGCGGCGAGGGTGCGGTCCTTTTCGCTCAGCTGGCGCAACAGGTGCTGCGACTCGAAGTCGGACAGGTGCAGTTCGCTGAGCAGGTTGAATAGTGGCGAATCATCTTGCAACACATCTGGGTCAAGGGCTTCGGCCGCGCTGAGGGGGCTGATTTGAAGTGCGATCCGATCTTCGATGCGGTAGTATTCGCGGCGATCTTCTTCGTCTAATGTCGTCATGGCGAACCCAAGGTAGCGGCGGTGGTCCGAGTGTAAAGCCGCCGTAGGCGCCTCGCCACAAGGACGTTCCCTTTCATCCGAACAAGCCCCGACATGTTCAGACCTCTTTTCGCATTCATCGGCACGCGTTATACCCGTGCCAAACGTCGCAATCACTTCGTCTCGTTCATTTCCCTGACCTCGATGATCGGCCTCGCCCTGGGCGTGGTGGTGATGATCGTGGTGCTCTCGGTGATGAACGGTTTCGACCACGAGATGCGCACCCGCGTGTTGGGCATGATCCCGCATGCCACGCTGGAGAGCGGCCAGCCCATTGCCGACTGGCCGGCCCTTGCCCAACAAGTAAAGCAGAATCCGCAGGTGGTGGCGGTTGCGCCCTTCACCCAGATGCAGGGCCTGCTGACCCATGAAGGCAAGGTGCAGAAGGTGCTGCTCAACGGCATCGACCCGGCCCGCGAGCGCGAAGTGTCGATCATCGACAAGTTCGTCCTGCAAGGCCGCCTCGACCAGCTGTCGCCGGGCGAGTGGGGCATCATGATCGGCGACAAGGCCGCGGCCAAGCTGGGCGTGGGCATCGGCGACAAGCTCACCTTCGTCGCCCCCGAGGTCAGCGTGACCCCGGCCGGCATGTTCCCGCGCATGAAGCGCTTCACCGTGGTCGGCACCTTCCACGTGGGCGCGGGCGAGATCGACGGCTACCTGGGCCTGACCAACATCAGCGACCTGTCCCGCCTGCACCGCTGGAAGCCCGACCAGGTCCAGGGCCTGCGCCTGAAGTTCGACGACCTGTTCCAGGCGCCACGGGTGGCCTGGGACATCGCCCAGCGCCTGGGTGACCAGGAGTTCTACAGCCGTGACTGGACCCGTACCCACGGCAACCTGTACCAGGCGATCCGCATGGAAAAGGCCATGATCGGCCTGCTGTTGCTGCTGATCGTGGCGGTGGCGGCGTTCAACATCATTTCCACCCTGGTGATGGTGGTCAACGACAAGCGTGGCGACATCGCCATCCTGCGTACCTTGGGCGCCACGCCTGGGCAGATCATGCTCATCTTCATGGTCCAGGGCACGGTGATCGGGGTGATCGGTACCCTGATCGGCGCCGTGGTCGGGATCGTCGCCGCGCTGAACGTGAGCGCGGTGATCGCGGGCATCGAGAAACTGATCGGGCACAAGTTCCTCAACGCCGACGTGTATTTCATCGATTACCTGCCGTCGCAGATCCAGGCCCAGGACGTGTACATGGTCTGCGGTGCGGCGCTGGTCCTGAGTTTCTTCGCCACCCTGTACCCGGCCTGGCGTGCGGCCCGCACCCAGCCTGCAGAGGCGCTACGTTATGAGTGAGTCGCGCATGAGTGATAAAGCCGTTCTGAGTTGCCGCAACCTGGGCAAGTCCTACGACGAGGGCCCGGAATCGGTGCAGGTGCTGTCGGGGCTCAACCTCGAGCTGCATGCCGGGGAGCGGGTAGCCATCGTGGGTAGCTCCGGCTCGGGCAAGAGTACCTTGCTCAACCTGCTGGGCGGCCTTGACCGGCCGACCCAGGGCAGCGTCTGGCTGGCCGGTGAGGAGCTGTCGGCGTTGGGCGAGCGTGCCCGTGGCCTGCTGCGCAACCGCGAGCTGGGCTTTGTCTACCAGTTCCACCACCTGCTGCCGGAATTCACTGCCATCGAGAACGTGTGCATGCCATTGCTGATCGGCCGCACGCCCATCCCCGAGGCCCGTGAGCGTGCCGAGGCGCTGCTCAAGCGCGTGGGCCTGGCCCACCGCTTCAACCACAAGCCGGCCGAGCTGTCCGGTGGTGAACGCCAGCGGGTGGCGATTGCCCGGGCACTGGTCAACCGCCCCGGCCTGGTAATGCTCGACGAGCCGACCGGCAACCTCGACCACCACACCGCCCAGGGCATCCAGGAGTTGATGCAGGAACTGTCCAGCGCGTCGCGCACGGCGTTCCTGGTGGTCACCCACGACCTCAACCTGGCGCGCCAGATGGACCGTGTATTGAAGCTCGACGACGGCCACCTGGTGGCGATCTGATCGACTGCACGGGGTGGCCGGTGCCGCCCCGTTTTCCTGTTTTCATTGGGTGATTTCGTACATGTTCAGACCCTTGCCCATCTTCATCGGCGCGCGCTACACCCGAGCCAAGCGCCGCAACCACTTCATCTCGTTCATCTCGATGACCTCGATGATCGGCCTGTCGCTGGGCGTGCTGGCGATGATCGTGGTGCTGTCGGTGATGAATGGCTTCCAGCGCGAAATGAGTTCGCGCATCCTCGGCCTGGTGCCGCATGCCGCCATCCTCGGCGTGCAGCCGCTGGACGACTGGCACAAGGTGGCCGACGCGGCCATGCGCGACCCGGCGGTGATGGCGGCGGCGCCGATTACCGAAATGGAAGGCATGCTGTCGTACAAGGGCGCGATGCAGCCGATCCAGGTAGGCGGTATCGACCCGGCTGAAGAGGGCAAGGTCTCGATCGTCGGCCAGCATATCGTCCAGGGCCGCCTGCAGGACCTGCAGCCGGGTGAGTTCGGCGTGGTCATCGGTGAGCTGACTGCGCGGCGCTTCCGCCTGAATACCGGCGACAAACTGACCCTGATCGTGCCGGAAATCAGCAAGGAGCCGGGTGGCATCACCCCGCGCATGCAGCGCCTGACCGTGGTCGGCATCTTCAAGGTCGGCGCCGAGCTGGACGGCTCGCAGGCTTACATCCACGTCGACGATGCCGGCGCCATGCAGCGCTGGGCGCCGGGCCAGGTGCAGGGCGTGCGCCTGAAACTGCACGACCTGTATGCCGCACCGCAGGTGTCCAAGGCCATCGCTGCCGGACTGGGCGATGCCTACCGTGCCGATGACTGGTCGCATACACAGGGCAGCCTGTTCAGCGCCATGAAGATGGAAAAGACCATGATCGGCCTGCTGTTGCTGATGATCATTGCGGTGGCAGCGTTCAACATCATCGCCACCCTGGTGATGGTGGTGAACGACAAGGGCCCGGACATCGCCATCCTCCGTACCCTGGGCGCCACACCGGCGCAGATCATGGGCACGTTCATGGTCCAGGGCAGCCTGATCGGCATTGTCGGGACGCTGATCGGTGGCGTGCTTGGGGTGGTTGCAGCGTTCAACGTCAGCCAGATCGTCGGTTGGCTGGAGCGGGTGAGCGGGCAGCACATCTTTACTTCGGATGTGTACTTCGTCAGCAGCTTGCCGTCGCAGCTGCAGTGGGGCGATGTGGCGATCATCTGCACTGCCGGGTTGGTGATGAGCTTCCTGGCGACCATTTACCCGGCTTATCGGGCATCGCAGGTGCAGCCGGCGATTGGTCTGGCAGTTTAACTTCCTGTGGGATTTTAGGGGTGGTGTGGGAGCGGGCGTGCCCGCGAAGAAGGCACCGCGATGCATGGCACGGGCTTCGCCCGTGTTCGCGGGCAAGCCCGCTCCCACAGGGACCGTGCCAGCCCCGATGTCACTGGTCTTCAGTGAAATCGATCACGAATCGCGTCCATCCGTCCGCACACTCCGCCTGAATGCGCCCACCATGGGCCTGCACGATCGACCGGGTAATCGCCAACCCCAACCCGGCATGCTCGCTACTGCCTTCCCGCCGCGCCGGGTCCACCCGGTAGAAGCGGTCGAACAGCCGCGGTAACACCGCCGGCTCGATAGCCGCCCCGGTATTGGCCACGCCAATCCTCGGCCCTGGCCCCAATGTCACCCGTATCTGCCCTCCCGCCGGGGTGAAGCGCAAGGCATTGTCCAGCAAGTTGGACAGTGCCCGGCGCAGCATATGCCGGTCGCCCTGCAGCAGCGCCTCACCCTCGCGCAGCATCTGCACGCCGCTGTCCTCTGCCAGCGGCGCGTAGTACTCCAGCAGCGCATCCACCTCCTCATGCAGCACCAGCGGTGCTTGCCCCGGCACCAGCAGGCCATGGTCGGCCTTGGCCAGGAACAGCATGTCGTTGATCATCTGCGCCATCCATTGCAGCTCCTCGAGGTTGCCGTGCAGGGCTTCGCGGTACTCTTCGAGGCTGCGCGGGCGGGTGAGGGTGACCTGGGTGTGGGTCAGCAGGTTGGACAGCGGCGTGCGAAGCTCATGGGCGATGTCGGCGGAGAATGCCGACAGGCGCTGGAAGGCATCGTCCAGGCGCTGCAGCATGGCGTTCATGGCCGTCGCCAGTTCGGCCAGCTCTTCGGGCATCTGTGCCACCGGCAAGCGTGTGGTGAGCGAGCGCGCCGATACGCTGGCAGCCACCTGGCCCATCTGCCGCAACGGTCGCAGCCCGCGGCGTGCAGCCCAGGCGCCGAGCAGCGCCGTGGCCAGCGCCGACAGGCCCACCGTCAGCCAGATCAGCCGTTGCATGCCCTGCAGGAAGTGCTGGTGATGGGTGATGTCGAGGTACAGGGTCAGTTGTGGCGACTGCGGGGCGCCTTGCGCCAGGTGCACGGCCAGGCTGCGGTAGTCGGTGCCTTGCGCATGCAGGGTTGCAAGCCCGTCGGGCAGTGGCGTCCGGGGCAGGCCTGTACGGCTTTCGAACCAGGTGGCGCCGTCGCTGCCGTTGATGCGCAGGGCCAGGTCGGCCTGGTGGCCCAGTTCATCGCGCAAGGCAGGCAGGCGCGCCTGCAGCTCGGCCGGCGTGGTGATGCCGGCCAGCTGGGTGCGGAACAGCGACAGGCGCGAGTCCAGCAGTTGCTGGTCCAGTTCGACGAAGTGCTGCTCGCTGGCCCGGCTGAATATCAGGCCGGCGCCGAGCGAGACAGCGGCGGTGCAGGCGGCGAACAGCAGGGCCAGGCGGCTGCCGAGGGAGACCCGGCGCATCACTCAGTACGCTCTTCGAGTACATAGCCCATGCCGCGTACGGTATGGATCAGCTTGTTGGGGTGCGGGTCGTCGATCTTCAGGCGCAGGCGGCGGATCGCCACTTCGATCACATTGGTGTCGCTGTCGAAATTCATGTCCCACACCTGCGAGGCGATCAGCGATTTGGGCAGCACCTCGCCCTGGCGGCGCAGCAGCAGTTCAAGCAGGGCGAACTCCTTGGCGGTCAGGTCGATGCGCTGGCCGGCGCGCTCGGCGCGGCGGCGGATCAGGTCCAGGCGCAGGTCGGCCAGGCCCAGGGTGGTGTCCTGGCTGGGGCTGGTGCCCCGGCGCAGCAGGCTGCGCACCCGCGCCAGCAGTTCGGAGAAGGCGAACGGCTTGACCAGGTAATCATCGGCGCCCAGCTCCAGGCCGTGCACGCGGTCCTCCACGGCATCGCGGGCGGTGAGAAACAGCACCGGGGTGTCCAGGCCGGCCTGGCGCACGGCCTGGAGGATCTGCCAGCCGTCACGGCCGGGCAGCATCACGTCGAGAATCAGCAGGTCGTGGTCGCCGGTCAGGGCGAGGAACTGGCCGGTCTCGCCGTCGGTGGCCAGTTCGGTGGCGAAGCCGGCCTCGTTCAGGCCCTGGCTCAGGTACTGGCCGGTACGGGCCTGGTCTTCGACGATCAGCAATTTCATTGGGTGAATTGACTCCAGCAAACGGCACAAAACCCTGTGGGAGCGGGCTTACCCGCGAAGAATTCAACACGGTGCATGGCACCGGCTTTGCCGGTGTTCGCGGGTGAACCCGCTCCCACAGGGATTGGGTGATGCTGAGATGATACGTGACGATGCACCCGCTCGCCCCAAACTGACGAAGATGTAATCCCGCTGACTTGCGCTCCAAGGCAGGGTGCAAAACCGGTAGACTAGGGGCAATTTCGAACCTTCAGGTCAGTTTCCATGCATCCCGCTGCCGAACATTCCCCGCTGGGCAAGTCCAGCGAATACATTGCCACCTATTCTCCGGAGCTGCTGTTCCCGATTCCGCGTACCGCCAAGTGGGCCGAACTGGGCGTTACCGCCCAGACCTTGCCGTGGCAGGGTGTGGACTACTGGAACTGCTTCGAGCTGAGCTGGCTGCTGCCGTCGGGCAAGCCGGTGGTGGCGATCGGCGAGTTCGCCATCCCCGCCGATTCGCCGAACATCATCGAGTCCAAGTCGTTCAAGCTGTACCTGAACTCATTGAACCAGACGGTGTTCGCCTCGCTTGGCGAACTGCAGGCGTGCCTGGAGAAAGACCTGTCCGCCGCCGCCGGCAAGCCGGTCGGCGTGAAAGTGCGCACCCTGGCCGAGGTCGAGGCCCAAGGCGTGGTGGCCTTGCCGGGGCATTGCATCGATGCGCTGGACGTTGCCATCAGCAACTACGAACAGCCACAGCCAGAGCTGCTGCACTGCAACCCGGAGCGGCAGGTGGAAGAAACCCTGCACAGCCACCTGCTGAAGTCCAACTGCCCGGTCACCGGCCAGCCGGACTGGGGCAGCGTGGTGGTCGAGTACAAGGGCAGGGCGCTGGACCATGCCAGCCTGCTGACCTACCTGATCAGCTTCCGCCAGCATGCCGACTTCCACGAGCAGTGTGTGGAGCGGATCTACCTGGACTTGAAGAACCTGCTGCAGCCGGAGCATTTGACGGTGTATGCGCGCTATGTGCGCCGGGGTGGGCTGGATATCAACCCTTATCGCAGCACGGGGGTGATCAGCCCGGACAACAAGCGCCTGGTTCGGCAGTAAGGTTCGCAAGTACGCCGGGGGGCGCTTGGCGCCCCTATCGCGACACAAGGCCGCTCCTACAGGTACAGCGCAAGCCTCAAATCTTGCGCTGTATCTGTAGGAGCGGCCTTGTGTCGCGATAGGGCCGCAAAGCGGCCCCAGTATTTCTAGATCCCCATGCTGTGCAGCGAGTTGGCAATGCTGCGCAGGGTGGCGGTGAGGTCGGGGTGGTCGGCCTCGAAGCGTTCGATCGCCAGGTTCACGCCGTCCACCAGGTTGTTGTCTGGCGTGGCTTCCTCAAGCTTAAGTTGCGCCTCGATCTGGCGCGCTTCTTCGTGCAGCGCGGCCAGTTCCTCGTCAGAAAGCGGCACGTTGCGGTCCAGTTGCTCGCGCAAGCTGTTCAGGCGCTCTTGCAATTCGCGGGCAGGCATTGGCAGTTCTCCATCAATGGCTTGGCAAGCCATGGACCTCAGCGAAGCGGCAAAGGTTCTGGCCTGTCTTCAGCGTAATCCACCTGCCGTTGCTTTGCATGATCCGCGTCAATGGTGCTGTATCAGGGTTTTTCGCCCTTGCGCCGGCGTTGGGCGATGTCCTGCAGGCAGGTGTCCAGCGCTTCCAGGTGGTCGATCACCGAGTGCACGCCCAGGCTGAACAGTTCCAGCGTCGCCTTGCCACGGGCCAGGTCCTGTTCCTGCGCAGTCATGGCTTGCCATTGCCGCGAGCTGCGGTCGCAAAACGGGCTGCAGGCTGCCAGCCCTACCGTCCACAACCCCGCGTTCAGGCCAGATTGCAGCAGGCGAGGGTCGCCGCTGACCAGCACACAGCCGTCCAGGCGTTGGCTGTCGAGCGTCATCAGGGCCTGCCAGCAGGCATTCGGCGCCGGCCAGCGCACGCCGTTCACCGAATGCCCCGGCAGCCAGGCGGGCAGTACGTGCGCCAGGCGCTTGCTCTGGGTGGCGTCGAGGTCGTCCAGCCAGATGCACGGCACCTGGCGCTGGCGCAGGCTGGCGAGGGTGGCCAGGGCGCCGGGGGCGGGCGAGGGGGCGCCATTGGCGGCTTGCACCAGGCAGCCGCGCAAGCCGAACAGCACAGCGGTGAAGGCGGGTGCAGCGTCCATGGCAACTTCCCTCAAATAGTCCGCAGGCTATTCGGCGATTGTTACCGCCCTGTGACAGCGGGCGCCGCGCAACAGTTGTTCACAAAATATTGAGCAGAGATGTGTAAAGCTGTTTATCAGCCCGCAAGCCTCTATACTGCCGCCGTACAGCAGCGCACCCGTTTGCGCTTGCGGCCGAGAAATTCGATGGAGAAACACCTATGCGTAGGATCGGTGCCAGTGTGATCGAACGAGTCACCCAGGCCTGTGTCTGCGCCAGCATGCTGCTGGCGCCCGTGGCAGCCACCCAGGCCGCCACCGAGGAAGATCCCTGGGAAGCGGTCAACCGCCCGATCTTCCGTTTCAACGATACCCTCGACACCTATGCCCTCAAGCCATTGGCCAAGGGCTACCAGGCGGTCACCCCGCAGTTCCTCGAAGATGGCATCCACAACATCTTCCGCAACCTGGGTGACGTGACCAACCTGGCCAACGACCTGCTGCAGTTCAAGCCCCATGCTGCGGGCGTGGATACGGCGCGGCTGATCGTCAACACCACCTTCGGCCTGGGCGGCTTCTTCGACGTGGGTACCAAGATGGGCCTGCAGCGCAACGACGAGGACTTCGGGCAGACCCTCGGCTACTGGGGCGTGCCGAGCGGCCCGTACGTGGTGATCCCGCTGCTGGGCCCGAGCACCGTGCGTGACGGCGTGGCCAAGTACCCGGATACCTACACCAAACCCTACCGCTACATCGACCATGTGCCGACGCGCAATTCGATCTTCGCCCTGGATATCATCGACACCCGCGCCGACCTGCTGTCGGCAGAGAAGCTGATCCAGGGTGACAAGTACATCTTCATTCGCAACGCCTACCTGCAGAACCGCGAGTTCAAGGTCAAGGATGGCGAGGTCGAAGACGACTTCTGATCCTGCGCGTGCTTGGTCCTGCACAGTCCCCGTGTAGGAGCGGCCTTGTGTCGCGATAGGGCCGCAAAGCGGCCCCGGCAATTCATGCGGCGAAGCTGAAGCCGGGGGCTGCTGCGCAGCCCATCGCGACACAAGGCCGCTCCTACAGGGGGGGCCAGCAGGCCCATCAATGCATCGCCAGAATCCGCAACCCGAACTTCTGCTGCCCGCCAGGCTGGTCGGCAATCCACACCACTTCGGTGCTGGCGTGCAGCCCCTTCAGCGCCGGGTGGTCGGACTCGATCCGTACCTCGATATGGTCCCCCACATGGAAGCGCTGCGGTGCCTGCACCTGCATGCCGCCGCTGGACAGGTCCAGGCACACTGCCGCGATCACCTGGCCTTCGTGCAGCAGGCTGACCTCGGTGTCGATGCGCATGCGGATGAAATCGCGTTTCTCGCCATGGCTGGAGGGCGTGTGGGGCATGCTGCATCCTTCCCATCGGGTTGCGCTGGTCGACTTTCTTATAACTCCCGGTGATTTGCCCTGTAAAGTGCGGCGGGGTCGACCCTTGCATGCTTGAAACGCCTGCCGGATGGGAGTACCGTCTGCGCCTTACAAGGTAGCTCTCACAGTTGCCGGACAGTTGCCGGGCAGGTGATCTTGTCCTACAACTCAAAGTAGAGTGTGACCACAAAGAATTCCCGTAGCTGGCCGTCTGCCTTGCCGACACCGCTGCACCAACCTAAATCGGCGCCGTTCGCCCACATGCAGAAAACCAGTGCAACGCTGCTGATCATCGATGACGACGACGTGGTCCGTGCAAGCCTCGCCGCCTATCTTGAAGACAGTGGCTTCAGCGTCCTCCAGGCCGGCAATGGCCAGCAGGGGCTTCAGGTCTTCGAAGAACACCAGCCCGACCTCGTGATCTGCGATCTGCGCATGCCGCAGATGGGCGGCCTCGAACTGATCCGCCAGGTCAGCGAGCGCGCCCCGCAGTTACCGGTGATCGTGGTGTCCGGTGCCGGCGTCATGAGTGATGCGGTGGAAGCGTTGCGCCTGGGCGCTGCCGACTACCTGATCAAGCCGCTGGAAGACCTGGCCGTGCTCGAGCATTCGGTGCGCCGCGCCCTCGACCGCTCGCGCCTGGTGCTGGAAAACCAGCGCTACCGCGACAAGCTCGAAGCCGCTAACCGCGAACTGGAAGCCAGCCTGCACCTGCTGCAGGAGGACCAGACCGCCGGTCGCCAGGTGCAGATGAACATGCTGCCGGAAAGCCCTTGGGTGGCCGGCGAGTTCGCCTTCGAGCACCAGATCATTCCGTCGCTGTACCTGTCGGGTGATTTTGCCGATTACTTCCGGGTGGACGAACGGCGCATCGCTTTCTATCTCGCCGACGTCTCCGGGCATGGCGCGTCGTCAGCGTTCGTCACTGTGCTGCTGAAGTTCATGACCACGCGGCTGTTGTTCGAATTCAAGCGCGGCAGCAAGATGCGCGAATTCAAACCCTCGCAGGTGCTCAGCCACATCAATCGCGGGCTGATCAACTGCAAGCTGGGCAAGCACGTGACCATGGTTGGCGGGGTGATCGATGAAGACACCGGCCTGCTGACCTACGCCGTTGGCGGCCATCTGCCGCTGCCGGTGCTGCACACCCCCGAGCACACCCGCTACCTGGAAGGCCGCGGCCTGCCGGTGGGGCTGTTCGACGAGGCCACCTACCAGGACCTGGTGGTGGAGCTGCCGCCGCAGTTCAGCCTCAGCCTGATGTCCGATGGCATTCTGGACCTTTTGCCGGGTGACACGCTCAAAGATAAAGAAACCGCCCTGCCGGAAATCGTCAGGGCAGCAGGTGGCAGCCTGGATGGGCTGCGTCAACGATTTGGATTGGCTACGCTTGGGGAGATGCCGGATGATATCGCCCTATTGGTGTTGAGCAGGAACCTTCAATGAGTACCGGTAGAATCCAGTTCGCCGAGCAGAGCGGTACCTTCGTCCTGAAATTCGTCGGTGAAGTGCGCCTGACCCTGTGTTCGGCGCTGGATGCGACGATCGAGAAGATTTTCACCGCGTTGAACTTCTCGGCGATTGTCATCGACCTGACCGAAACCGAGAGCATCGACAGCACCACCCTGGGCCTGCTGGCCAAGCTGTCGATCCTGTCGCGCCAGAAGGTGGGCTTGTTGCCGACCGTGGTCACCACCAACCCGGACATTTCCCGGTTGTTGCAGTCGATGGGCTTCGATCAGGTGTTCAACATCGTCGATCGGCCGATCCCGTGCCCGGAATGCCTGACCGACCTGCCGTCCCAGGACCAGAACGAAGACGTTGTGCGCTCCAAGGTGCTGGAGGCGCACAAGATCCTCATGGGCCTGAACGACTCCAACCGCGAAGCCTTCCATGACCTGGTCAATGCGCTGGAGCGGACCTGATCTTCAGCCTGTACCGGCCTCTTCGCGGGTGAACCCGCTCCCACAGGTTATGCACCGGTCTTGAGTCATGCACTCTACCTGTAGGAGCGGGTTTACCCGCGAAGAGGCCGGCAAGGCCAACACAAGCATTACCTGCCTGATCACCCCCGCCGCGCAAACTCGGTAGCCTCACCCCCACCAGCGTCCAGCTGATACACCCGTGCCGGCCGCCCCTGTTCATCGAAGAACACCTGCCCCAACCCCGCGCCATTCCACAACCGCTCGCCAGCCTTGCTATGGCTGGGCGTACGCGGCACCACCTCCATTTCCCGCCGTTTGGTAAACCAGTTGAGCGGCGAGCGCGGCGCATACAGCCAGCGGTTGAGCCGGTCGAGCACATCCAGCAGGCGCCGCGGGAATTCGTTCTTGATCCCGCTGCTGGTCACCTGCCACAAGTGCGGGCTGCGCTGGCGGTGGCGGATCAGCACTTCATAGACGAACGAGTAATGCACGTCGCCGGACAGCACTACGTAGTGCCCCGGCGTGCGCGAGTGGCGGAAGATGTTGAGGATGACCTGCGCTGCACCGCGATGGGCCATCCAGTTCTCGGCATCCACCAGCAGTGGGTAGCCCAGCCAGCTGAACAGCTTCTGCACTGTCTCGATCAGCTTCACGCCAAAAATCGGCGCAGGCGACACGATGATCGCCGACGGGTGGTCCAGCAATGCTTGCTGCAACTCGCTCAGCGCCTCCCAGTCGAGCAGGCCGGACGGCTTGGCCAGGCTGCTTTCGCTGCGCCAGCGGCGGGTGCGGGTGTCCAGCACCAGCAAGGGTGGGTTGGTGGGCAGGCTGAACTGCCAGCCCTGGAAGCGCAGCAGTGCGCCGATCAGCTCATCCTGGGTCTGGCTGTTCAACGCCTGGCATTGCCCGACCAGGGGCTTGCAACCCTGCGGGTCGTTACCCCAGGCCTGGCACAGCAGGTAGCCGAGCAGGGCATTGCCGATGATCCGCCGCGAGAAGGGGTGGCCGTAGGCGGTTTCTTCCCATAGCGCCGAGAGGTTCCAGTCGTCGGTGATGTCGTGGTCGTCGAAGATCATCAGGCACGGCAGGTGGGCCATCACTCGCGCTACCTGGCCGAGGTCGTCGGCAAACGCCTGGATCAGCGGCAGCTCCTGCCGGTAACGGGCCTGGCGCGGTGCGGTGAGCCCGTTGGGCATGTCCAGGTTCACCAGCTGCCAAGGCACCGGTGACCACACCAGCAGGTACATGGCCATGACCTCGGCGAAGGTCACCAGATGGTTGTCGGCGTTGCTGGACGAGAAGATCGGCTTGCGCTTGCCGCCGAAAAAGCGCTCGCGCAGGGTTTCGTTGCGTTCCTGCGCCGGCAGCAGGTCGGCGCGGTGGTAATAGCAGGCCGGGTGCTGGTACAGCGCCTGGCTGTCGGGCACCACCGCGCCCTCCAGTTGCTCGTCGAACAGGCCCAGGCGCGCAATCAGGCTGTGGATGGCGCGCAGCATCGGGCCGGCGACGTCGTCGGCATAGACCTGGTCGCCGGTCATCAACAGCACGGCGGGGCGGTCCGCGGGGCTTTCGCAGGCCTGCAGCAGGCGGTCGGCGCAGAGCAGGCCATCGGTGGCCGGAAAATGCGGCTTGCGGCATGAGCCGTGCAGCAGGTGGTCGAGCCGATCGCGCAGCACCAGGCATGGGCGCCGGGCGCCGGGGTAGAGCAGGTGCGGTGCCCAGCCGGCGATGCCCTGGCCGTTGATGAGCAGGTCATAGTCGAGCAGCTGGTTGCAGGGCAGCGGCTGGGCGAAGTGGATGTCCAGCAGGTGGATGAAGGCGTGCTTGCCCACCGCGACCACCTGGCAATCGACCTGGGCCTCGCCTGCCGGGAAGATGAGTTCGGGTTGCAGCGGTTGCGTGGCGACCAGCCAGATGGCCAGGCGCTGGGGTTCCAGGCGGCGCAGTACCGGGCCGGCGAGTACGAGGGGCAATGGGGTAGAGGAGGTCATCGACAGCTCAGGTGGCTATGCGGGCCCTTTCGCGGGCACGCCCGCTCCCACAGGTATGGCGGCGCTTGTAGGAGCGGGCGTGCCCGCGAAGAGGCCCGAGAAACAAATACACAACTACGACTCGGTAAAACAAAACGGGCGGAAAATGCTGAACACTTCCCGCCCGTCAGGCAATCCCGAAATGTATCAGGCCTTTTCAGCCATCAACTTCTCCAGCTTCTCCTGGTCCCGCGCGAACTGGCGAATGCCCTCGGCCAGCTTCTCGGTACCCATGGCATCTTCGTTCATGGCCCAGCGGAACTGGCTTTCGTTCAGTTGTTGCTTGGGCTCGCCGGCATTGCCCGGCTTCAGCACCTGTGGCAGGTCGCCCTGGTCATCGCTGAGCTGCTGCAGCAGCTCTGGGCTGATGGTCAGGCGGTCGCAGCCGGCCAGCTGCTCGATCTGGCCGATATTGCGGAAGCTGGCACCCATGACCACCGTGTTGTAGCCGTTGGCCTTGTAGTAGTTGTAGATGCGAGTGACCGACTGCACGCCCGGGTCTTCGGCGCCCACGTATTCCTTGCCGGTGCTCTTCTTGTACCAGTCGTAGATACGGCCCACGAACGGCGAAATCAGGAACACCCCGGCATCGGCGCAGGCCTGGGCCTGGGCGAAGGAGAACAGCAGGGTGAGGTTGGTCTGGATGCCTTCCTTCTCCAGCTTTTCGGCGGCGCGGATGCCTTCCCAGGTGGAGGCCAGCTTGATCAGCACGCGGTCGCGGCCAATGCCAGCGGCTTCGTACAGCTCGATCAGCTTGCGCGCCTTGGCCAGCAGGGCGGGTTCATCGAACGACAGGCGGGCATCCACCTCGGTGGAGATACGCCCGGGGATGACCTTGAGGATGCCCGAGCCCACGGCCACCGCGAACTTGTCGCAGGCCAGGTCGACATTACCCTTGGCATCGGCCTTAACCTGCTTGAGCAGATCGGCGTAACCCGGGATGGCCGCAGCCTTGAGCAGCAGCGACGGGTTGGTGGTGGCATCGACCGGTTTCAGGCGGGTGATGGCGTCCAGGTCCCCGGTGTCGGCGACCACGGTGGTGAACTGCTTGAGTTGTTCCAGCTTGGAGGTCATGGGCGTGCTCTGTCCTGTGCAATGACTCGACATTACCCGAGCCCCGACGGCCACTCAAGGGCTCGCGAAGCGCGGTGCGAAAGGTGAGGATTCGAGTCACAAGCGGCCCCGAGGTTCCGTATGCACACGTCTGAAGCTGTCGCGACCCCTTGTAGGAGCGGCCTTGTGTCGCGAAAGGGCTGCAAAGCAGCCCCAGGGCTTCAGCGCTGATGCACAAATTGCCGGGGCTGCTTTGCAGCCCTTTCGCGACACAAGGCCGCTCCTACACCCGACCGCGTCAGATGCTTGGGCCGGGTTACCGCCCCTGCAACAGCTCCACCGCCTGGTCGAACACCGCCAACGGCTCCGCCGCCTTGTGGATATCCGCCGACAGCAACTGGCGGAAGCGCCGCGCCCCCTTGAACCCTTGGGCCAGCCCCAGAATATGCCGGGTAACGTGGTGCATCGCGCCACCACTTTCCATGTGCGCGACGATATAAGGCCGCAACTGCGCCAGCGCCTCGCTGCGGCTGACCACCGCCGCCTCGCTGCCGAATAGCTGCTGGTCCACCTCGGCCAACAGGTAAGGGTTGTGGTACGCCTCGCGCCCCAGCATCACCCCATCGAAGGTTTCAAGGTGTGCCTGGCACTCGTCCAGGGTCTTGATCCCGCCGTTGAGCACGATCTCCAGGTCCGGGAAGTCCGCCTTCAACTGCGCCGCCACGTCATAGCGCAGCGGCGGAATCTCACGGTTCTCCTTCGGCGACAAACCTTCCAGGATCGCGATGCGCGCATGCACGGTAAAGCTCCGGCAACCTGCCTCGCGCACCTGGCCGACGAAGTCGCACAGCTCGGCGTAGCTGTCGCGGCCATTGATACCGATGCGGTGCTTGACCGTCACCGGGGTCGACACCGCGTCACGCATGGCTTTCACGCAGTCGGCCACCAGCGTCGGGTGGGCCATCAGGCAGGCGCCGATCATGTTGTTCTGCACCCGGTCGCTCGGGCAACCGACGTTGAGGTTGACCTCATCGTAGCCAGCCTCCTCGGCCAGGCGGGCACAGGCAGCCAGGTCGGCCGGCACACTGCCGCCCAGTTGCAGGGCCAGCGGGTGCTCGGAGACGTCGTGGCGCAGGAAACGGTGGGCGTCGTTGTGCAGCAGGGCACCGGTGGTGACCATTTCGGTGTAGAGCAGGGTGTTTTTGGAAAGCAGGCGCAGGAAGAACCGGCAGTGGCGGTCTGTCCAGTCCATCATGGGTGCAACGCTGAAGCGACGGGAAGGCTCAGGGCGCGTGGTTGCTGGGTTAGAGCCTGGGTTTGTGGTCATATCGTTCAACGTGTCTTGTACCAAATTCAGCAATTTCGAGGGTGTTTGTAGCAAACCGAGGGCGCGACGTAGCAAAAGTCGGCGGCAGGAGATCGGTGATTGCCAGGGCAGGCGGCTAGTTTACCAAGAGAGCAGGGCATGCGTCTGGAAACAGGTCGGATGGTCCTGCCGAGCGAGCGGGTATCTCAGCTGGCTGCTGGGACCCTTGTAGGAGCGGCCTTGTGTCGCGAAAGGGCTGCGTAGCAGCCCCAGGGATTCAGCGCAGAGGCACAAATTGCTGGGGCTGCTGCGCAGCCCTTTCGCGACACAAGGCCGCTCCTACAGGGGGCCGCGCTGGCCGTGATAAGGGCGCGCTGGCAGCCCCGGTCAGTGGTGCGTGCTATCCACTGCGATGCTTTCGCCGGAAACCTCAAGGTACCTTGCGCTGCGGTTGGCGAGGGCATAGTGGATCAGCCCGCCCAGGCCCGCGCCGAAGAACCAGGAGAACTGCGACAGCGTTTCGAAGGCCGGCACCAGCGCCAGCACGATGGCGATCAGCGACGCCGGGATGAATGCCGCTACGGCGCGCAGGTTGACCCCGCCGCGATAGTGATAGGCGGCCTCGCTGCTTTCGCTATACAGCTCCGGCAGGTTCACCCGGCTGCGGCGTACCAGGTAATAGTCGGTGACGATGATCCCGTACAGTGGGCCGAGCAGGGCGCCCAGGCCGCCAAGGAAATACACGATCACGGACGGGCTGTTGTACAGGTGCCAGGGCAGGATCAGTACGGCGATGGCGGCGCTGAGCAAGCCGGCGCGGCGGAAGTTCAGCAGGTTCGGGGCCAGGTTGGTGAGTACGTAGGCCGGGGCGACGAAGTTGGCCATGATGTTCACCGCCACGGTAACGATCAGGAAGGCCAGGCAGGCCAGCACCAGGCCGGCGGTGCTAGGGATGGCTGCAACGATCTCGGTCGGGCCCTGCACCAGCTTGCCGTCGATGCTGAACTGCGCACCGGCGAGCACCACGGCGATCAGTGCGAAACCAAGCATGTTCACCGGCAGGCCCCAGAAGTTGCCCACGCTGATGGTGCGTTTGTCCGGGCAGTTGCGGGTAAAGTCGCAGAAGTTGAGGATCATGGTGCCGTACAGCGAGACCCACAGCGCGGCGGCACCCAGTACCTTCAGCCACATCGTGGAGCCGGTCGGCGCGTTGCCGCTGGACCAGGAAATCGACAGGCCGCTGCGCCAGTACATCCAGCCCGCCAGGCCTGCGAAGGCGACCAGGATGATCGGCCCGGCGAAGGATTCGTAGCGGCGCACCATCTCCATGCCATAGGCGAAGATCGCCACCTGCACGCACCAGATGCCGAGGAAGGTGATCCAGCCCAAGGTCGACAGGCCGAGGATCGAGTTCTGGTCGTAGGGCTTGAGGTCGGGAGCGATGGCGGTAAGCAGCACGCGCAGCACTACCGAAGCGAGGTAGGTCTGGATGCCGAACCAGGCGATGGCGATTACCGCGCGGATCAGTGCCGGGATCTGCGCACCATGGATGCCGAAGCTGATCCGGCACATGACGGGGTAGGGCAGGCCGGTCTTCTGCCCCATGTAGCCGGACAGGTTCATGAGGCCATAGATCACCAGTGCGCCGAGCGCGAAGGCTGCGAGGATCTGGGCGCCGCTCATGCCCAGGGCGAAGAGGCCGATGGCGAAGGAATAGTTGGCGATGTTGTGTACATCGTTGGTCCACAGTGCAAACAGGCTGTAGCGGCCCCAGGTGCGATTTGCCGCGCGGGTCGGTGCAAGGTCGGCACTGTAAAGGCGCGGGCTCAACTTCAACTGAGTGGGCCCAGCCGTTTCGGCAGGGAGAACATCAAGCTGGCTGACACCGGAACGTGAAATTGACGCCATCGGGACTCCGTAACTCTTGTGTACTTTTATTTTTGGTTTTGTATACAAACAAGATTCGTACCAATCCACCGAACAATTGGAGTTGGCGGTTCTCGGGCTTTTGTATCCTCTTTATTGGTCGCCGTCACCTCTGAAGCGAGCCTGGAGATGGGAAATTTGTACACATATATTGTGCGCATGTGTTACTGGCTGCGCCAAATATGGATACTTGTTCGGCGCCGCTGCCAGGCATCGGCAGCGAGCGCCGGCTGGGTCAGAACGCGTACACCAACGTGGCCGTGGCGCTACGTGGGCTGCCGTACCAGCCACGTGAGCCGATGGCCGTGTAGTAGGTCTTGTCAAACACGTTGTCGAGGTTCAGCGAGACGCTGGTTTGCGGTGTGAAGGCATATTGCGCCATCAGGTTGACCACGCTGTAGGCACCCTGGGTGAAGGTCTCCTTGTTGGGGCCTGCGTTTTTCTCGTACTCCGATCCTTGCCAGCGCACACCGCCGCCCACTTTCAGTTGCGGCAGTGACTGCAGGCGGTAGCTGGTGAACAGTTTGAGGGTGTCGCGGGGCACCTCGGTGAGCAGGCGCTCGCCATCCGAGTTCTTGCTCACGGCATAGGTGTAGCTGCCCGATACTTGCCAGTCAGGCAGGATCTCGCCCGCCATTTCCATTTCGAAACCGCGGGTCTTGGTGCCGGACTCGGCCCGGTAGGCCTGGTTGCCGTCCGGCGCCTGGACGTCGCCGTCCGCCACGGCCAGGTTGTCCTGGTGCACTTCGAACACGCTGAGTGCAGCAGTCAGGCGCTTGTCCCAGAACTCGCTCTTCAGGCCCAGCTCGTAGTTCACGCCCTCCAACGGGTCGATGTAGCTGCCCGATGCAGTCTGTTTGTCTTGCGGGTTGAAGATGGTGGTGTAGCTGGCATAGGCCGACCAGTTGTCGTTGATGTCGTAAACCAGCCCGATGTAAGGGGTGACGACCCCGGTTTCGCTGCGCGAGGTGCGATCGGTTTCACCGCTCGCCAGTGTCTCGTGGGTTTCGTCACGTCGCCAGTCTATCACCCGTGCGCCGGTAATCAGCGACAGGTCATCGGCCAGGCTCCAGCGCACCGAAGCCACCAGGCCGTCCTGGGTTTCGTCCAGCGCATTTTCCGTCGTCTTGTTGTGGATGGCGTCAGGTATCGGCAACGAGCCATCCCATTCATGGATGTTGTCGATATCTTGCCTGGTCCACAGATGGTAGCCGTCGTTGCGGTAGTAGGCCCGGTAGTGGCTGAGCCCGACGTACGCCTGGTGCTCACGCGACAGCACTTCGAACGGGCCCGTAGCCGACAGGTCGAACGAGGTCTGCCGAGGTTCGCCTGCCCAACGGCCAGTCCAGGTCTGTATGCCGCTGCCATCAGGTTTGACGGTGCCGCTGGCGGCGGTGGCAAATACGTCGTCATAGCTTCGGCGACTGTGCTCAGCATTGAATTTCAGGTGCCAACCGTTGGCCAGGTCGTGATCCAAGGTGGTGAACAGGGTCTTGGTGCGACGCTTGTGGTAGCTCCATTCAGAGGCCGAGTTGAACGAGCGGGAAGGGCTGAAGTGACTGCCATCGGAGTTGTACATCGGGAAGCCGTGGTTACCGGCGCCATCGTTGTCCATTTCCTGATATTCCGCCCCCACGGTCAGCATCGTGCTGTCAGTGATGTCCCATTCCAACACCCCATAGCCCACCTGCCGTTCCAGGGACTGGCGGTCGACGTAGCTCTGGCTGTCGGTGTTCGAGGCCACGAGGCGCCCGCGTACATTGCCGCTTTCCGACAGCTTTCCAGACACGTCCAGCTCGGTGCGGTAGGTGTCCCACGAGCCTGCTTTCAGGGTCAGCTTGCGTTGCGTTTCAAAGGTCGGCTTCTTGCGAATCAGGTTGACGGTCGCACCGGGGTCACCAGTGCCGGACATCAGCCCCGTGGCCCCGCGTACTACCTCGACCCGGTCATACGACACCATGTCGGCAAGGTCATCGCGAAAGCCAAAGCTGTCAGGCCGGTTGAGGCCGTCGACCTGGATGGTGCCGACCTCGAAACCACGTACGTAGATATGATTGGCGTCGCTGCCGGCCGGCCCCATGCTGTCGACGACCACGCCTGGGGTCTGTTCCAGTACCTGGGCAACATCGTTCAGGTTCTGGTCTTCGATCTGCTGGCGGGTCACCACGCTGATCGACTGTGGTGTCTCGCGTGCCGAGAGGCGCAGCCCGGTTGCCGTATTGGCCGAACCTGTGGTGTAGCTGCCGGTGCCCTCGGTGGTGGCACCCAGCCCCACGCTGGAGACCGTCGTTGCAGCAAGTTCCATCGTGCCATCCTGGCTCGGGCGGGCCAGCATGTAGTGCTTGTCTCCCGCTTGCAGCATCTGCAGGCCACTGCCTTGCAGCAGTTGCGCGAGGCCTTGCTCCAGCTCGTAACTGCCCTGCAGTCCCTCACTGCGCAGGCCAGCGATTTCTTCGTTGCTGACGCTGACAGTCACCCCACTTGCCGTGGCGAACTGATTGATCGCGGCCCCCAGCGGCCCGGCCGGGATGCTGTAGCTGACAGGCACGGCCCAGGCATTGGCACTGGCCAGCAGCGAGCCAGAAAGGCTTGCTACCAGTGCGGCTTGGCGAATGCTGAAGGCGGGGGGAGAAAAACAGGCGGACATCCATTGGCTCCTTTCGATGGACTATGCGGGCGCAATGATGAGAAGCGTATTGATAATGATAAAGCTTCGCATAAAGGCGGCCGGATAGTTGTCCTTCCTCCTGCAGTTGTCAATCGGTGTGTTGTGTTTTTGCGGGCGGGGGCAAGCGATTACCCGGTGCTTGAAGCACCACTTCATGCAGAAAGCCACTCGAGTAAATCAATCTGATTTACAATTGCGTCCCTTTTGCCGAGGCTGACGTTTCGTGGATGCCCTGTCGCTTGTCTTTGAGCACCTGACCGAGTGGGTAATTACGCCCGTTACCGACCAGTTTCTCGGCATTTTCAATGTGAACGGTCGTTTCGGGGCCTTGTTCCTTTGCATCTCCTATGGCGCAGCCTACGGCCTGTTCCGTTTCAGGAAGCGGCGCGGCCTGAGCGACGCCCAGTCGTTCTGGCAATTCATCGGTGGCGCCCGGGTACATCTGCATCCCTCGGCGCTGCTGGACTACCGCTACTACTTCGTGCGGGCCATCCTCAAGGTTGCGCTGGTGCTGCCCGTCATCCATCTGGTCGACCCCTACATCCTGCGCTCCGGCGATTACCTGGCCTTTTTCAGCAACCTCTGGGGCGCGCGCCCGCGCCTGGGCGAGAACCTTGCACTGTCCCTGCTCTACGGGTTGGGGGTGTTCCTGCTCAAGGACTTCATCCATTACTGGGCGCACCGCGCCTTTCACTCCCGCTGGCTCTGGGCCTTTCACAAGGTCCATCATTCGGCGCCCGTTCTGGTGCCGGCGACGGCGAGCCGGGTGCATTTCGTGGAAAAGATCGTCGAGAAACTGAGCACCGGCATTTGCATCGGCCTCTACGCCGGATGCTTCTGGTACCTTTGCGGCGGTGAAGTCAGCCGCTACACCCTGTTCGGCGTGACCTACCTGGTGTTCATCTTCAACAGCCTGGCGGCCAACCTGCGGCATAGCCATGTCTGGCTGTCGTTCGGCCCGCAGCTGGAGCATGTGTTTAACAGCCCGGCCCAGCACCAGATCCATCACAGTGACGCCCCGCGCCATTTCAACCGGAACTTCGGCACCAACCTGTCCCTCTGGGACTGGATGTTCGGCACGCTCTATGTCACCACATCAACGCCCGAATGCATCCGCTTCGGTACCGGCGAGCAGGACCACCAGCGTTACCTGACGGTCTATAGCCTGATCGTCACGCCCTTTGTCGAAACAGGCCGCAAGGTCCTGGTGAAATGCCAGCGCAAGGCTGTGCTTGGCGCGTCCGGCAGGGCAGGCCGTTAGCTGATCCCGTGTTTGTTGCGAACGACTGACCGCTCAGGCGGGGAACTGGGCTATCCAGTGCCTGGCAATCTCTTCGCGCCGGCAGACCCACACCCCGTCGTGGCCTTGCACGTAATCGAGAAAGCGCGCCAGCGCCATCGCACGGCCAGGATGGCCACTGATCCGTCCATGCAGGCCCATGCTCATCATCTTCGGGTGGTGCGCGCCCGAATGAGGTATTGATCCATGCGAATGAACGGCCAGTCACACCCGACGCTATGTTCTCAGCGTCGATCACGGTGACATTCGCACCTTTGCGAGCCAGGTGATATGCCAGTGATGCGCCCACGATGCCTGCACCAATGACAACGACCCGTTTGCCCTGACCAGTTGTCATACCAACCTCCGTTCTGTCGACGTGCCAATGGTAAGGCAGCGGGGGTAATGCCTGTCAGTTAACCAGTTTGGGGCCGCTTTGCGGCCCATCGCAGGCAAGCCAGCTCCCACAGTGATCGCACAACTTCTGAGTTTTACGCGGTCCCTGTGGGAGCTGGCTTGCCTGCGATGGGCTGCATGGCAGCCCCCTTCCAACACGGCCTCTACAGGTCAAAAGCGCACGCTCACTCAACCAAGGCCAGCCACGGCCAACGTGCCTGGTAGCTGGCAGCTTTTTCCCTGAACAAGCCTGGTCGTGGGTTCAGCTCGTTCATCCTGAGCAGGTCGTTCTGCAGGTCGTCCAGGCCATGCGTGCTGTAAAGCTCGCCAGTGCCGACATCGACCCCCAGGCAGGTCGACCGGATCAGATACCGGTCGATGCCATCCGTGACCTTGTTCAATGGCGGATAAGTGCCGCCGAACTTCGCCTCATACCACAAGTGAACACGGGCCTGGTTGCGCACTTCCACGTTGACGCCCAGGTGCGCGCACGCCTGATGAACCCGGGCGATGACACGGTCCTCTGCCTCCCAGGACAAGTCGGCGTCGAAATAGGCGATGTCATAGTCCTTGATGCCCCTCTCCGAAGGTAGCCCGGCGCGGTGGTTCCAGAATGTCTGGAACAGGGCGCCTGCCGTCAACATGCAGTGCGGGATATCCAGCGCTGGCAGGGCGGCCAGCAATGCCCGATTTATCGGGTTCTCGTGGATGATTGCCAGCACTTGTTCGTCAGTCAGTGAATGCATGGGTACCGTCCGTGGTGGTTGCATTGCGCTGGGCTGAGCTTACCTGAATGACGCCTCGGTGATGTGTTCGTGGGACAGGTTCTGCCCTCGAACGGGCAGTCGGAAAAGGCCATGAAAGCGTTGGTTACATTGCTCTACGCCGTCCTGCGGTCGATGGGACCATAGTTCATGCGTGTTCCGGATCGCTGTCTTGAGCTGGCCGGGGTGCCACTGGTCGCCCGGGCTCGGCAAACGGTAGATTTGATTCGGGTTTTGTACGATGATTTTCGTATTGGCAGGGATGAGCTATGAAATTCGGCTTCAGGGAGGCCCAGCGAGCGGTGATAGCGGCGCTTGAGTCAGGGGAGTATCAACACGTTTCACGCAGGGATATCGACGTAAAGAACCTGCTGGCTACAGGGGAAGTGTCAGCCGGCGAGGTTGCCGAAGTCGTTCGCTCATGCAGGGGTATTCATCACGCCAGCACCCCTCACCATGCCGTCGCAGCCATCGAGGTGCATGTGCTCAAACGGGATGGTTGGTACATAAAGTTCTTTTTCATCGAGCCAGACACCTGGTTCATCAGCGTTCACCAGTGAGTACCCAGATCATGAAGATCTTTTTCGAAGGCGACAGAGGAAATGCGCTTTGCGAGCATTGCCAGGCAGTGGTGCCCACGCACTATGCTCGCCGGGATGTGCCGTTTAGCGATGGCCAAGGTGTGGCCAAGGACATTCTGGTGGGCGTGTGCGCCCGTTGTGATGGTGTGGTCGCCATTCCATCGCAATCCACGCCGGCCATCCGCGAGGCGCGCAAGCAGCAGCTCAAGTCGATCGAGGCGCGTTTGCCGGCGGTCTATCTGGATGTGCTCGATGCGGCCATGCATGCGGTCAGTAATGAAGCGGGGGCAAATTTGCGCAAGTTGTTTCTTGCCCACTATTTCCAACAGTTGGTGCAGGCGCAGCAGTGTGGGCAGTTGCATGCGGCGCATCAAAAGTTCCTTCAGGCGCTGGATGAACAGCGAGAGCAGCGCGGGCTTGCGCGTTCCAATGTTACTCGGCGGTTGTCGATGAAGGTCAATCCGTACATGGCGGAGGACATGCTTGCGCTTCAGCAGAATACAGAGATGAACCAGACCGAATTGCTGAAGGCTGTGATCGCGCGTATTCAGGCGGATGTGCTGGAGAACCGGGATCAGGAGGTGATTCGAGCTTTGCAGCGACTGGCGCGGTTGGCGTTGTAGTGAGCATTTGAAAGAAGCACAGCGTACCGCCAAGCGCTGTGCTTCACACTCGGATCTTCGAGTCTTTTTAGAGAAACTCATATCAGTTCCTACAAGAACTAATCAGATTTTTCCCCTTCCTCGTAGTCCATTTCTGAATCATCCTTTTCAAGCCGTTTCACCATTGCGATGGAAACCTGAGCCCCCTAGTCTCGCCCTGTCGTTGCAAATTCAACGACCGGGTCTGCAAGCCTGGGGAAGTATCGAAAGCGTGCTCATCATCGAGCCGTTGGTCTGTGCCAATGGTTGTGCTTAATGGTGGCTGCGTACGGGTGACCTTTGGGTCAGCCGGGTTTTTCTCGATCTTCCCCGGTCTTGCAGGCCCGTACGCAGCCGCCACCCATTCTCTGCAAGGGATGGGGTGTGGTTTTCTCTCACGAAATCGAGATGTGACCATGCTCAAAATAGTCCCGGATCCCCCCATTTCCGACTCACCCCATCACTTGGAAGATACCCTGATCCAGGCCACGGAATACGTGCTCTGCGCCTTGTCCGTAGGCCATCACGCGATAGCCTCGCTCCCCAGATCTCCCGCCACGATCATGACCCTGGCGGTCATGCATGAAATGGAGGCTGTGCGCACGCTGCTGGAGTCGGCGATTGCGCAGGTGCAGCTCCGGGGCGGGCAGCCGGTGCATACATTGCACTGATGGGCTGATTTTCAAATTTTGCCAGCCTGGGCGGTGTGGTTTTCCTGCCAGGGACTGCAACCGGGAAATCGCACTGGCCGGCAGATTCAAAAGAGGGTTTCAGATGGACAAGGAATTGGATGACGACACCGGCACACTGGGCCTGACCGTAGGTGCGGCCACGTTCCTGGATGGTGTGCTGGACGGCAGGAAACTGTTCCGCGTAGAGGCGGGAAACTGCTGCGACCATGCCATCGAACAAGCGTCGGTCTTGATGGACTGCTCACGGCGAGCCTCGTTTATCGGGGTTATGGACAACGAACCGGTGCTGGTCTGGGCTTCGCACTTTCTCTGCGACATGGCCAAGGCGCTGATGGATGACGCGCATATGGGCATGCGCAAGAACCGCTGACCTGCCCCGGGGCGGCGATGTTGTGCAGGCAACAGCGATCCAGCAGCTTGTTCGACCGCATGCAGCCAATATCGCCGCCAATTTCATCTAACCAATTGAAATAAAAGCACTTTAAAGCCTGGCATGTTTGCTGCTCCTGCCTCCTTGAACCCGAGGATCACCAAGGAGCCTTACCATGAGCCACGCCCCGATCAAGTTCGCCTACTGGGTCCCCAACGTCAGTGGTGGCCTGGTGGTCAGCACCATCGAACAGCGCACCAGTTGGGACATCGACTACAACCGCAAGCTCGCGCAAATCGCCGAGCAGGCCGGTTTCGACTACGCCCTGTCGCAAATCCGTTTCACCGCCGGCTACGGCGCCGACAACCAGCACGAGTCGGTCACCATCAGCCACGCGCTGCTCGCTGCCACGGAAAAGCTCAAGGTCATCGCCGCCATCCTGCCAGGCCCGTGGAACCCGGCGCTGGCGGCCAAGCAGTTGGCGAGTATCGACCAGTTCACCAACGGCCGCATCGCCATCAACGTGGTCTCGGGCTGGTTCAAGGGCGAGTTCCACGCCATCGGCGAACCCTGGCTGGACCACGACGAACGCTATCGCCGTTCCGAGGAATTCATCCGCGCGCTGAAGGGCATCTGGACCCAGGACAACTTCACCTTCAACGGTGACTTCTATCGCTTTCGCGACTACAACCTCAAACCCAAGCCGCTGCAGCAGCCGCACCCGGAGATTTTCCAGGGCGGCAGCTCGCGCGCCGCACGGGACATGGCGGCGCGCGTGTCGGACTGGTACTTCACCAACGGCAACAGCGTGGAAGGGATCAAGGCGCAGGTCGACGATATCCGCGCCAAGGCGGCGGCCAACGGCCATTCGGTAAAGGTTGGAGTCAATGCCTTCATCATCGCCCGCGACACCGAAGAGCAGGCGCGTGCGGTGCTGCAGGAGATCATCGACAAGGCCAACCCCGAGGCGGTGCGGGCGTTTGGCCAGGAAGTGAAGCATGCCGGTTCTGCCAGCCCGGAGGGCGAGGGCAACTGGGCCAGGTCCAGCTTCGAAGACCTGGTGCAGTACAACGATGGCTTCAAGACTAACCTGATCGGTACACCGCGGCAGATTGCCGAGCGCATCGTTGCGCTGAAGGCGGTGGGTGTGGATCTGATCTTGTCCGGGTTCCTGCACTTCCAGGAGGAAGTAGCGTACTTCGGCGAACATGTGCTGCCGCTGGTGCGTGAACTGGAGGCCGGGCGCAGCGTGGACAAGGCGGTGGCCTGAAGCCGGTGCCATGCACCGCGTTGGATTCTTCGCGGGCGCGCCCGCTCCCACAGGTATGGCGCATTCCTTGGGCTACCGGAGCACCCTGTGGGAGCGGGCATGCCCGCGAACACCGGCGTAGCCGGTGCCATGCACCGCGTCGGATTCTTCGCGGGCGCGCCCGCTCCCACAGGTATGGCGCATTCCTTGGGCTATCGGAGCACCCTGTGGGAGCGGGCATGCCCGCGAACACCGGCGCAGCCGGTGCCATGCACCGCGTCGGATTCTTCGCGGCTAAAGCCGCTCCCATAGGGTACGCGGACCGCTTGCGAACTCAGTTCTCCAAGCGACAGCGCAGCAGACGGCATAAGGCCAGAAACAACCCGCGTCGGTTTCAGGATGCGCCTGGTCGTTCGCACGCAACCCCCCGGCGCCACAAGTGCCATGCTTGCAGGATGCCTCGGACCAGTGCGCGCAGACGTGCGGCCGCAGGCAAGGAGGCCGCTGGCACCACGCAACCGTGACGTGGCCGGCGCGCCGCAGCAGAACACGCCGGATACCTGCCCCCACAACAATTCAGGCAGGGTCCGTGATGCCGAGGTCCGCTGTATGCCTGATGAATTGCTCCACCTGCCTGTGATCCACCGCATTCTGGCCCGTGACAAGGATACCCCCGGCGCGCTGTTGCCGATCTTGCATGCCATCCAGCACGACATCGGCTACATCCCCGATGCCGCTGTCGCCGAAATTGCCCATGCCCTGAACCTCAGCCTGGCCGAGGTGCGTGGGGTGATCAGCTTCTACCACGATTTCCGCACCGCGCCACCGGCGCGCCACACCCTGCGCCTGTGCCGCGCCGAGTCGTGCCAGAGCCGGGGCGCCGAGGTGCTGGCCGCGCAACTGCGCGAACAGCTGGCGCTGGACGACCACGGCACCAGCGCCGACGGCGCCATCAGCCTGCGCCCGGTGTACTGCCTGGGCGCCTGTGCCTGCTCGCCAGCGCTGGAACTGGACGGCCAGGTGCATGCGCGTCTTACCCCTGAGCGCCTGCGCGCGCTGGTCAACGCTTGCCAGGAGGACGCAGCATGCTGAAGCTGTACATCCCCTGCGATTCGGTAGCCCGTGCCGTGGGCGCTGACCAGATCGCAGATGCCTTGCAACGTGAGGCCGAGCGCCGCCAGCTGCCGCTGGACATCCAGCGCACCAGTTCCCGCGGGCTGTACTGGCTGGAACCGCTGCTGGAGTGCGAGAGCGCGCAAGGGCGCCTGGGTTTCGGCCCGGTCACCCCGGAAGACGTGCCGTCCTTGCTCGACGCTTTTACCGGTGAGCCCGGTGAGTCTGGTGGCCACTCGCTGGCCCTGGGGCCGGTCGAGGACATCCCTTACCTCAAGACCCAGCAGCGCCTGCTGTTCGCCCGCGCCGGCATCACCCGCCCATTGTCGCTGGACGACTACCGTGCCCATGGCGGTTTCGCCGGCCTTGAAGCGGCCGTGGCCCTGGACGGTGCCGAGGTGGTCGCCGCCGTGCTCGATTCCGGCCTGCGCGGCCGCGGCGGTGCGGCGTTCCCGGCCGGCATCAAGTGGCGCACCGTGCGTGACGCCGGGGCAGGGCAGAAGTACGTGGTGTGCAACGCCGACGAGGGTGACTCCGGTACCTTCGCCGACCGCATGCTGATGGAAGGCGACCCGTTCCTGCTGATCGAAGGCATGATCATTGCCGGCCTCGCCGTGGGTGCCGACAAGGGCTACATCTATGTGCGCTCGGAATACCCCGACGCCATCCGCGTGCTCGACCAGGCCTTCGCCATCGCCCGTGACGCCGGCTATCTCGGCAGCGACGTGGCCGGCAGCGGCCAGGCCTTCGACCTGGAAGTGCGGGTCGGCGCCGGCGCCTATATCTGCGGCGAAGAAACCGCGCTGCTCGAATCCATCGAAGGCAAGCGCGGCATCGTCCGCGCCAAGCCTCCGCTACCCGCGCTGCAGGGCCTGTTCGGCCTGCCGACGCTGGTGCACAACGTACTCACCCTGGCCTCGGTACCCATCATCATGGCCAAGGGCGCGGCGTTCTACCGCGACTTCGGCATGGGCCGCTCGCTGGGCACCATGCCGTTCCAGCTGGCCGGCAACATCCGCCAAGGCGGCCTGGTGGAACGCGCCTTCGGCCTGACCCTGCGCGAGCTGGTGGAAGGCTATGGCGGCGGCACGGCCAGCGGCCGGCCGCTGAAGGCCGCGCAGGTGGGTGGCCCGCTCGGTGCCTGGGTACCGCCCAGCCACTTCGACACGCCGCTGGACTATGAAGCTTTCGCCGCCATGGGCGCGATGCTCGGCCATGGTGGTGTGGTAGTGGCCGACGACACCCTGAACATGGCCAGCATGGCGCGCTTCGCCTTGCAGTTCTGTGCCGAGGAGTCCTGTGGCAAGTGCACCCCATGCCGCATCGGCTCGACCCGCGGCATGGAAGTGGTCGACCGGCTGATCGCCACCAGCGACATGACCGAACGGCATGACCAGGCCCTGTTGTTGCGCGACCTGTGCGACACCATGCAATACGGCTCGCTGTGCGCCATGGGCGGCATGACCGCCTATCCGGTGGCCAGCGCGCTGAAGTACTTCCCCGCCGATTTCGGGCTGACCCACACGGAGGCCGCGCAGTGATCAATTTCTTCGACCCCGCTTCTGATAAAAGCAGCGACCTCGGCACCCCGGCCCGTGACAGCGAGGTACAGGTCAGCCTGAGCATCGATGGCCGTGCCATCACTGTGCCCGCCGGTACCTCGGTAATGCGTGCTGCGGCCATGCTCGGTACCAGCATTCCCAAACTGTGCGCCACCGACAGCCTCGAAGCCTTCGGCTCGTGCCGCATGTGCATGGTGGAAATCGAAGGCATGCGCGGCTACCCGGCCTCCTGCACCACCCCGGTCAGCGAAGGCATGGTGGTGCACACCGAAACCCCGCGCCTGGCCGGCCTGCGCCGCAACGTGATGGAGCTGTACATCTCCGACCACCCGCTGGACTGCCTGACCTGTTCGGCCAACGGCAACTGCGAGCTGCAGACCGTGGCCGGCCAGGTGGGCCTGCGCGAGGTGCGTTACGGCTACGACGGCGCCAACCACCTGGCCGAGAAAAAGGACGTATCCAACCCGTATTTCGACTACGAGCCAAGCAAGTGCATCGTCTGCAGCCGCTGTGTGCGTGCCTGCGAGGATATCCAGGGCACCTTCGCCCTGACCATCACCGGGCGCGGCTTCGAATCGCGGGTGGCGGCGGCGGGTGGTGAAAACTTCCTCGCCTCCGAGTGCGTGTCGTGCGGCGCCTGCGTGCAGGCCTGCCCGACCGCGACCCTGACGGAAAAGAGCCTGGTACAGCTGGGCCAGCCCGAGCGTGCGGTCATCACCACCTGCGCCTATTGCGGCGTCGGCTGCTCGTTCCGCGCCGAAATGAAGGGCGACCAGCTGGTGCGCATGGTCCCGGACAAGAACGGCGGCGCCAACCACGGCCACGCCTGCGTCAAGGGCCGCTTCGCCTGGGGCTACGCCACCCACCCGGACCGCATCACCAAGCCGATGATCCGCAAGCGCCTGGAAGACCCATGGCAGGAAGTCAGCTGGGACGAGGCGGTGACCTACGCCGCCAGCGAGTTCCGCCGCATCCAGCTGAAGTACGGTCGCGATTCCATCGGCGGCATCACCTCCAGCCGCTGCACCAACGAAGAAGCCTACCTGGTGCAGAAACTGGTGCGCACGGCGTTCGGCAACAACAACGTCGACACCTGCGCGCGGGTTTGCCATTCGCCCACCGGCTATGGCCTGAAGCAGACCCTGGGTGAATCGGCTGGTACACAAAGCTTCGACTCGGTGATGCAGGCCGATGTGGTGCTGGTGATTGGCGCCAACCCCACCGACGCCCACCCGGTATTCGGCTCGCAGCTCAAGCGCCGCCTGCGCCAGGGTGCGCGGCTGATCGTGATCGACCCGCGGCGCATCGACCTGGTCGACTCGCCGCACGCCCGCGCCGAGCTGCACCTGCAACTGCGCCCCGGTACCAACGTGGCCATGCTCAACGCCCTGGCCCACGTGATCGTCACCGAAGGCCTGCTGGCCCAGCGCTTCATCGATGCCCGCTGCGAAACCGAAGATTTCGCCCGCTGGCGCGACTTCGTCAGCCTGGCGGAAAACGCCCCCGAAGTGCTTGGCCCGGTCTGCGGCGTGCCTGCCGAGCAGATCCGCGCCGCCGCCCGGCTGTACGCCACCGGCGGCAATGCGGCGATCTACTACGGCCTGGGCGTGACCGAGCACAGCCAAGGCAGCACCGCGGTGATGGGCATCGCCAACCTGGCCATGGCCACTGGCAACATCGGCCGCGAAGGGGTAGGGGTGAACCCGCTGCGCGGGCAGAACAACGTGCAGGGCTCGTGCGACATGGGTTCGTTCCCTCACGAATTGCCCGGCTACCGGCACATTTCCAACGAGGGCGTGCGCGCCGAGTTCGAGCGTGCCTGGGGCGTGACCCTGCAGCCCGACCCGGGCCTGCGCATCCCCAACATGTTCGAAGCGGCGCTGGACGGCAGCTTCAAGGCCTTGTACTGCCAGGGCGAGGACATTGCCCAGAGCGACCCCAACACCCAGCACGTCACTGCGGCCCTGCTGGCCATGGAATGCGTGGTGGTGCAGGACATCTTCCTCAATGAAACAGCCAAGTTCGCCCATGTGTTCCTGCCGGGCAGCTCGTTCCTGGAGAAGGACGGCACCTTCACCAACGCCGAGCGGCGCATTTCGCGGGTGCGCAAGGTCATGGAGCCGCTGGCCGGCAAGGCCGACTGGGAGGCGACCGTGGCCCTGGCCAATGCCCTGGGCTACCCGATGAACTACCGCCACCCGTCCGAGATCATGGACGAGATCGCCCGCCTGACGCCCACCTTCCACCGCGTCAGCTACGCCGAGATCGACCGCCACGGCAGCCTGCAGTGGCCGTGCAACGACGCAGCACCCGATGGCACGCCGACCATGCACATCGACCAGTTCGTACGTGGCAAGGGGCGCTTCATGCTTACCGGCTACGTGCCCACCGAGGAGAAGGTCAACAACCGCTACCCGCTACTGCTGACCACCGGGCGCATTCTCAGCCAGTACAACGTCGGCGCCCAGACCCGGCGTACCGGCAACGTCGCCTGGCATGACGCCGACCGCCTGGAAATCCACCCGACCGACGCCGAAAGCCGTGGCATCCAGGACGGTGACTGGGTCGGCATCGGCAGCCGCGCCGGGCAGACGGTGCTGCGCGCCAAGGTCAGTGCACGGGTGGCGCCGGGGGTGGTGTACACCACGTTCCACTTCCCCGAGTCGGGGGCCAACGTGATTACTACCGACAACTCCGACTGGGCCACCAACTGCCCTGAGTACAAGGTGACGGCGGTGGAGGTGGTGAAAGTGTTCCAGCCTTCGCAGTGGCAGAAGCGCTACCAGGACTTCAGTGACGAGCAGCGGCGCTTGCTGAAGGAGCGCCGTATTGCGGAAAAAGCCGAGGTGCGCCGATGAGCAGTGAAAACCTGGTCAAGATGGCCAATCAGATTGCCCATTACTTCGACAGCGAGCCAGACCGGGCGCTGGCGGTGCAAGGGGTACGGCAGCATCTGCAGAGCTTCTGGACGCCGGCGATGCGCCGGCAGCTGGCGCAATGGATCGAGGCCAATGCAGGGGAGGGGCTGGACCCGAAGGTGCAGGAAGCGTTGGCCTGACTGGCTCAAGTTCCAAGACGTGCGCGGTCCTTGTAGGAGCGGCCTTGTGTCGCGAAAGGGCTGCGTAGCAGCCCCAGCGATTCCTGCGTAGACGCCAGGATCCTGGGGCCGCTTTGCGGCCCTTTCGCGACACAAGGCCGCTCCTACATGGCGCGCGTCACTTTTAGCCGCGGGCCAGTTCCGCCTGATGAGCAATTGCCTCCTCGCTCTTGAGCACCAGCACATCCCCTTCCAGCGAATCCAGCACCACCTCCGAGGTATTACCAATCAACGCCCCGGAAATCCCCGTGCGGCAAACCGTGCCGATCACCGTCACCACGGCATCGATCTTCTTCTCGGTATGCGGTATCAGCACATCCGCCGGCCCTTCGGCCACATGCAAGCGGTCTTCGCTGATGTCGTACTCTGCCTGGAATGCCTTGCACGCCTCGCGGTAGCGCTTTTCGATGGTCTCGCTCAACTGGTACACCGGGTCCGACGCCGACAGCATCGGCGACGGATGGGCGCTGATGACGTGCAACTCACCCTTGGCCAGCGCAGCAATGTCATAGCCATGGTCGATGATGCTGGCATGCAGGCGGCGGTGGTCCTCGTCCTGGTTGCCCACGTCCACCGCAGCCAGGACCTTGCCGCCGGTCCACGGCCGCTCGCTCTTGACCATCAGCACGGCACACGGGCACTGGCGCAGCAGCTTCCAGTCGCTGGGGGTGAGCAGGGCCTTTTTCAGTGGGTTGTCCGGGCGGTGTTCCTTGATCACCAGCTCGCAGCCCTCGGCCTGCTGCACGTAGATGATGGTGTCGTGCAGGTTGTCGCGCCAGGCCTCTTCATGGGTGACGTTGTCGTACCCGTCATCATGCAACTGGCTGCTCAGCAGGCTCAGCAGCGCGCTGTGGTCATGCCTTTTGTCGCACATCAGCAGGTGCAGGCGCGCGCCGGTGACACCGGCGATCAGCTTGGCCCGGGTCAGCGCCCGGCTGTGGGCGTGCTCGGGGTCGAGGACGACGAGGATGCTGCGGACGGCTTGCATGGGCGTTAACTCCCTTCAAAGGTGGCGACCAATGCCTGACTATAGTCGGCGCTTCCCCCGCTGGCGCTTGATGTACATCAAGCATAGTCACTGGCGCCGCCCGCCGCCGCCGGTATAATCGCCGGCCCTGCCTGTTCTTTGTGGTTGCACGCTCATGTCCCTGATCCCCGAAATCGACGCCTTTCTTGGTTGCCCGACACCAGACGCCTGGATCGAAGCGGCGCTCGCCGACCAGGAAACTCTGCTGATCGACCACAAGAACTGCGAATTCAAGGCTGCCAGCACCGCCCTGAGCCTGATCGCCAAGTACAACACCCACCTCGACCTGATCAACATGATGTCGCGCCTGGCCCGCGAGGAGCTGGTGCACCACGAGCAGGTGCTGCGCCTGATGAAGCGCCGCGGCGTGTCGCTGCGCCCGGTGTCGGCGGGGCGTTATGCGTCGGGGCTGCGGCGCCTGGTGCGCGCCCACGAGCCGGTCAAGCTGGTGGATACGCTGGTGGTGGGGGCGTTCATCGAGGCGCGCAGCTGCGAGCGCTTTGCCGCGCTGGTACCGCACCTGGACGAGGAGCTGGGCCGCTTCTACCACGGCTTGCTGAAGAGCGAAGCGCGCCACTACCAGGGGTACCTGAAACTGGCGCACAACTACGGCGATGAGGCAGACATCGCCCGCCGGGTGGAACTGGTGCGCGCAGCGGAGGTGGAGCTGATCCAGTCACCGGACCAGGAGCTGCGTTTCCACAGCGGTATCCCGATGGCGCAGGCCGCCTGATTCGCACCAGGCGGCCCAGGCGTCAGTGACGGCGGCCCAGCAGCAGGCCGACCACCAGCCCGAGGCCTGCGGAAATGGCTACGGTCTGCCACGGGTGGCCACCGATGTAGTCCTGGGTAGCCTCCACCACCGGTTGCGCCTTGCTACGCACCTTGTCGGCAGCATGGCGCGCCTGGCGTAGCTTGAGGCTTACCTGCGCGCGCAGGGTTTCTGCCTCGTCACCCACCAGGGCGGCGCTGTCGTTCAGCAGCCTTTCCGATTCTTCGATCAGCGCCTGCAGTTCGCTGAATACCTGGTCCTTGATCTGATCGCTGTCGGCCAGCGCGGCGTTTTTCCGGGCCATGAACTCGTCCTCGTCGATGGTGTGGTTTGAACAATGGATGCCGGCGCGTCGGGAAAGTTGCGGCGGCTTTGGGCTGTTGCAGTACCTGGGTGTAAGATAGCGGCCATTTTCAAACCTGCAGGTACCTTCATGAGTTTCAATCTGGCCAACATGAGCTTCGAGGAACGGGCGCAGATCGAGGCAGAGAAGGCCCGACTGTTCGAGCTGTGGCAGAACAACCTGGGCAAGGCCAAGGGCGAAGCGGCGCGGCTGATCGCCGAAAAACCACGGCGCAAAGGCAAATGGGCCGAGTGGGTGCGCGCCGAGCTGGATGGCATGTCGCCGCCCGAATACGCCAACATGGTGCGCAGCGAAGTCAACAAACTGATGGCCGCAGCCAGCGCCAACCGCTGATCACACCCCGCCAGGCGCCTACCGGTAGGCGCCCTTGGGCAGGTCCAGCTTGCCCTCGTCGGTAAAGCGCACGGTCCCCAGCAGCCCGCCGGCCAGCTTGCCGCGCAGCACATAGGGCAGGCCCTGCAACGAGTCCACCCGGCCCAGCCCATAGGCTTGGCGCAGGAAGGAAAACGCCGTGATGCTCACCGGCACCACGACCACCGCTTCGCCATAACGGCCGATGTGCCCCTGCTGGTCGCTGACCCCGGCGGCCAGCGGCTGGCCGTTCACTTCCAGGTTGATGGCGATGCCGTTGTAGTCGATCGGCGCCTCGTTGGGGTTTTGTACCCGCATCTTCACCGCCATGCGCAGTTCCAGCTCCTGCCCGGGCAGCGGCTCGATACCGATCACGCTGATATTGACCGGGTCGCGTGCCTGGAACAGCGCACAGGCCCCCAGGCCGCAGGCCAGCAGCAGGACCAGGAACAGGCGGGCGTAGCGGTGCAGACGGGCAGCCATGGGGTGCGACCTTGCCAGAGTGGGCGAATGGGCAGTGTGGCAAATACGCGTCGGCGTTGAAAGTCTCCGCCCAGATGAAAGATACTGTTTCTCATTAACGCCCGATAACTTCTCCTACTGGCCGTTCCCAAACCCATGCTGACCTCTCCCGCGCCGGGCCTGCTGGCAAGCTTCCAGGAGCACTACGACGACCTGCTGCAGTTCCTGACCCGGCGCATGAGCGACCGTCAGCGCGCTGCCGACGTCGCGCAGGAAACCTACCTGAGGCTGGTGAACATCGACCAGCAGGCGGTGCCGGTGCTGCACGCGCGCAGTTTCATCTTCCGCGTGGCCGGCAACCTGGCGATCGATGCCTTGCGCCGCGAGCAGCGCATTGCCGCCAGCCACGACGACAGTGAGCGGGCAGGTGAGGTGGCCTGCCCGGCGCCGGCCCCCGAGGCGGCCTTGCTGGCCCGGGAGCGCCTGCAGATCCTCGACCAGGCGCTGCTGCAGCTGTCCGACAATGCCCGCCAGGCGCTATTGCTCAACCGCGTCGATGGCCTGACCCAGGCGCAGATCGCGGAGCGCCTGGGGGTTTCCGAAAGCATGGTGGCGAAATACATCGGCCAGGCCCTGCGCCATTGCCGCAACTGGCTCAAACAGGCGGGCGTGGCTGCGGCCCTGGTGTTGGCCGTTGCTGTGGCGGGTTGGCAGCAGGCGCCGGTGCTGCTGGCGGATTACCACACCGGGGTGGGTGAGCGACAGGTGATTACCCTGGCCGATGGCACGCGGGTGACGCTGAACAGCGCCACTGCCCTGAGCGTGGTGTTCAGCGACCGTGAGCGGCGGGTGGTCCTTGAGTCTGGTGAAGCCTTGTTCGAGACCACCGATGATTCACGGCCCTTTGTGGTCGATACGGCCGGTGAGCGGGTGCAGGGGAGTGCGGCTACCTTCAGCGTGCGTCGCGATGGCCGCGTGGTATTGGCTCACGGCGAAGCCAAGGTTGGCGAGCGTGAACTGGCAGTAGCGGCCGATGCCGGCACGCAGATGGCCTGGCAGCGCGGCAAGTTGATCTTCAACGGCAAGCCGCTGGGGCAGGTGCTGGCGGAGCTCGAGCGTTACCGGCATGGGCGGATCGTGTTGTCCGATAGCAAGCTGGCGGCGATGGAGGTCAGCGGGGTGTTCGACCTCGATGAGCCGGAGGCCCTGTTGCGGACCCTTGAGCAGCGCTATGGGCTGAAGGTGACCTACCTGCCGTGGTTGGCCGTGGTTCATTGATTCGCCTGTGCCGGCCTCTTCGCAGCACAAGGCTGCTCCTACAGCGAACGCAGAGCCTTCAAACGGTGCGATCCCTGTAGGAGCAGCCTTGTGCTGCGAAGAGGCCGGCACAGAAACAAAAAATATTTTCCATTTGGCACTGCAAGTTCCTGCAAGTCAGATCGTCGTAGTGGGACTGATCAGCAACCAATTCTCATTTACGACTTGTCAGGAAGCTCATTCGTGCCTCTGATGCTCAAGCCCTTGCACCGCCGCCGCGGTCCGCTTCACCATGCCCTGATGTCCTGCAGTGCCCTGGCCATGCTGGTCGGCCCGCTGCAGGCGTTTGCCTCGACTGCCACCGAACAGGCCCAGACCCAGGCCCGCCTGGTCCAGCTCGACCTGCCGGCCCAGCCGCTGGACCAGGCCCTGACCACCTTCGCCGACCAGGCCGGCCTGCACCTGCTGTACACCACCGGCGACGTCGCCGGCCAAGCCAGCCCGGCCTTGCAGGGCAGCTACAGCATCGAGCAGGCCCTGCAGCAGTTGCTGGCCGGCAGCGGCATGAGCTGGCACTTCAGCGATGCCCGCACGGTGACCCTGCGCAAGGCCGACGCCGCGCCGCAGGCGGTCAACCTCAAGCCGATCGAGGTCAGCGTGGCCTCGCGCACCAGCACCGCGATCAGCGAAATCCCCGGCACCGTGTGGGTGGTCGACCAGCAGCAGCTGCGCGAGCAGATCGACAGCGGCGTCAGCCTGAAGGAAGCCATCGGCAAGCTGGTGCCAGGCCTCGACCTGGCGCCGGAAGGCCGTACCAACTACGGCCAGAACATGCGCGGGCGCAACGTGCTGGTGATGATCGACGGGGTCAGTCAGAACAGCTCGCGCGGCCTGTCGCGCCAGTTCGACAGCATTTCGCCGTTCAATGTCGAGCGCGTCGAAGTGCTGTCTGGTGCCAGTGCCATCTACGGCGGTGGCGCCACCGGCGGCATCATCAACATCGTGACCAAGAAGGGCGAACCCGGCCCGGCGCGCTTCGAGACCCAGCTCGGAGCCAGCAGCGGCTTCAACAACAGCGACGACCTGGCCACCCGCTTCGCCCAGTCGATCAGTGGCGGCAACGAGCGGTTCAACGCCCGCCTGGGGGTTTCCGGCGAGCAGAACGAAGCCTTCTACGATGGCGCCGGCGACCAGATCTTCATCGACAACACCCAGACCGACCTGCAGTACAACCGCACCATCGACGTGCTCGGCACCTTGGGGATGCAACTGAACGACCAGCAGAGCCTCGACCTGTTGGCCCAGTACTATGACTCGGGCAACCACGGCAGCACCGGCATCTACTTCCCCAACCTGAACCACAACGCCCCATCCGACCTCGAAGACGCCGAGCTGCGCAGCGGCTACTCGTCGGACCTGGAGCCGCGCACCCGGCGCCTGCTGCTGAACGCCAACTACCACCACGCCGACGTGCTCGGCCAGGACTTCTACCTGCAGGCCTCGTACCGCAAGGAAGACGACAACTTCTACCCGTTCCCGTACTACAACCGCGCCACGCCCACCGGCTCGCGCGGGGTGTACTTCGCCGCCTCGCAGCAGAACTTCGAAGTCACCAGCCTCAAGGGGCTGTTCGCCAAACAGTGGGACGCGCTGAAGCTGACCTACGGCGTCGACCTGGATCGCGAGCGCTTCAACGCAGAGCAGACCACCTTCAACGCCCAGACGTCGTCCGAGTCGGGTGGCCTGGATCTGGAAAAGGAAAGCAAGGCCGCACGCTACCCCAGCTACCGGGTCGATGGCGTGTCGGTGTACGCCCAACTGGACTGGCATGCCACCGATAACCTGACCCTGTCCGGCGGCGCCCGGCGCCAGCAGATGGATGTGGACGTCAGCGACTTCAAGGGTGTGCCGGGTGGCAGCAACGATTACCAGGTCAACCTGTTCAACGTCGGTGCCATCTACGATTTCAAGAATGGCCACCAGGTATGGACCAACTACGGCGAAGGCTTCGACCTGCCCGACCCGGCCAAGTACTACGGCAAGCCCGGCCTGAGCGTGGCCGACAACCCGCTGGCCGGCATCAAGAGCCGCCAGGTGGAGCTGGGCTGGCGCTATGCTGACCTGGACTGGGATGCCCAGGCGGCGCTGTATTACATCTGGTCGGACAAGATCATCAACGTCGACTCGCAGACCCTGACCATCAATGTGGAAGAGCAGAAAAGCCGTGACTTCGGTTTTGAGGGCGCTCTGACCCGACACTTCCAGACCGGCTGGGAAGCCGGTGGCACCCTGCACCTGACCCGCTCCGAGGAAGAGGATGTCGATGGTGGCTGGATCAAGCGCGATGCCCGCTATGCCTCGTTGTCCAAGGCTACAGCGTTCGTCGGCTGGAAGGGTGATGGCCGCAGTGCGCGGCTGCAGGCCAACCATGCCTTCAGCCTGAAGGACGATGCCGACCACGAGATCGACGGCTATACCACCTTCGACCTGCTGGGCAGCCAGGACACCGGCTTCGGCACCTTCAGCGCCGGTATCCAGAACCTGCTGGACAAGCAGTACAGCACGGTCTGGGGGCAGCGTGCGACGCTGTTCTACTCGCCGACCTACGGGCCGGCTTACCTGTATGACTACCAAGGGCGCGGGCGTACCTACACCCTGACCTGGAGCATGGCTTACTGACGCTGCGCGGTTCTGTAGGAGCGGCCTTGTGTCGCGAAAGGGGTGCGAAGCGCCCCCAGGACTTAGCTTCGCAGCACATATCGCCGGGGCCGCTTTGCGGCCCTTTCGCGACACAAGGCCGCTCCTACAGAGACCGCACATGCCTGAGGAAGTCGCGGTCCCTGTGGGAGCGGGTTTGCCCACGAAGAGGCCCGGTAAGACAAACGCCGCCAGCAAATCCTGCGCAAACGCCTGCTGTGCCTCGCCGCCCGGTGCTGACCTGGAGCATGGCTTACTGACGCTGCGCGGTTCTGTAGGAGCGGCCTTGTGTCGCGAAAGGGGGGCGAAGCGCCCCCAGGATTTCAGCTCTGCAGCTCATATTGGCGGGGCCGCTTTGCGGCCCTTTCGCGACACAAGGCCGCTCCTACAGAGACCGCACATGCCTGACGAAGTCGCGGTCCCTGTGGGAGCGGGTTTACCCGCGAAGAGGCCCGGTCAGACAAACGCCGCCAGCAAATCCTGCGCAAACGCCTGCTGCGCCTCGCCGCCCGGTGCTGACCTGGAGCATGGCTTACTGACGCTGCGCGGTTCTGTAGGAGCGGCCTTGTGCGGCGAAAGGGGTGCGAAGCGCCCCCAGGACTTAGCTTCGCAGCACATATCGCCGGGGCCGCTTTGCGGCCCTTTCGCGACACAAGGCCGCTCCTACAGAGACCGCACATGCCTGAGGAAGTCGCGGTCCCTGTGGGAGCGGGCAAGCCCGCGAAGAGGCCGGGTCAGGCAAACGCCGCCAGCAAATCCTGTGCAAACGCTTGCTGTGCCTCGCCAACCGCCTGCGCCCGGTGCCTGGCCAGGGTAAACGGCACCACAAAGTCCAACCCCGGGTCCAGCGACCACAACAACCCCTCAGCTTCCCAAGCTTGCGCGCAATGGCATGGCAGATAGCCAATATGCCGCCCCGACAGAATGAACGTCAGCACGCTCTCGATCTGCTCCGCAACCGCCATGCTGCGCTGGCTCTGGAACGGCTCACCGCCCTTGAGAAACCGGTACGGATGGCGCACCTGGTCCATCGCCAGCAACCGCTCCCGCCCAACGCCAGCCTCACCGAACAGCTCATGGCCCTTGCCGCAATACAGCCGTTGCCGCTCCTCGAACAGCGGCTGGTAATCGAAGGCTGCCTGGTTGCCGGAAAAGTAGCTGATGGCGTAATCCAGCCGCTGCTCCAGCAACAAGCGCTCCAGCTCTGCCGGTGGCGCACTGATCAGCTCCAGCTGCACCGCTTCCTCGCGCCTGCGAAACGCCGCAATGGCCGCCGCCAGCTTCAGGCTCACCGCCTTGTCCTGGTTCTCCGCCATGCCTATGCGCACGGTCCCCAGCAGCCGCCCGGCAACGCCATTGGCCTGCTGGCGAAACTGTTCGATGTTCAGCAATAACCCACGGGCGGCGTCCAGCAACAACGCGCCTTTTTCCGTCAGGTGAAAACCACCCTTGCCGCGACTGCACAGGCGGTAGCCCAGCCGCGCTTCCAGCTGCGCCATGCGCTGGCTGATGGTGGGCTGGCTCAGGCCCAGCACGCCTTGCGCGGCGCTGAAGCCACCGGCCTCGACTACAGTGACGAACAGCCGCAGCAGGTGCAGGTCGGGGTCGTGCACTTGTCCGAGCATTACATTGCCTCTGGTGAATGTCAGCTTTACAAACTTGCCATTCCTGCAATGTAACCCGGCTGGCATGCTCGCGGCATCCACCCATTTGCCGAGGTGTCCGCCATGCGTCGATCGTTGTGCCTGCTGTCCCTGGTCCTGGCCTTGCCCCTGCAGGCCGAAGAAAAGATCGTCAACCTCTACAGCTGGGCCGACTATGTCGCCCCGCAAACCCTCCAGCGCTTCGAGCAGGAAACCGGCTACAAGGTGCGCTACGACACCTTCGACACCACCGAAGTGCTGGAAACCAAGCTGCTGACCGGTGGCAGCGGCTATGACGTGGTGGTGCCGTCGTCGGCCGTGCTGGCCCGGGCGCTCAAGGCCAACGCCCTGCAGCCGCTCGACCCCCAGGCCATGCCCGGCTACGCCAACCTCGACAAGGACCTGCTGGCCAAGCTCGCCGAGGCCGACCCCGGCAACCGCCATGCCGTGCCCTACACCTGGGGCACCCTGGGCCTGGGGGTGAATGTGGAGGCTGTGCGCCAACGCCTGGGGGATGTGCCGCTGGACAGCCTCGACCTGCTGTTCAAACCCGAGTACGCCAGCCGGCTGAAGGACTGCGGCATCGCCATGCCCGACTCGCCCCAGGAGGTGATCGGCGTGGCCCTGAACTACCTGGGCAAGGACCCTTACAGCCAGGACAAGGACGACCTGGCCGCCGCGCAGAGCCTGCTGAGCCAGTTGCAGCCGTCGATCAGCTACGTCGCCAATGGCCGGCAGATCAGCGACCTGGCCAACGGCAGCGTGTGCCTGGCGCTGACCTACAACGGCGATGCGGCGATGGCCGCCGACCAGGCGCGCCGCGCTGGCAAGCCGTTCGAGCTGATCTACCGCATCCCCCGCGAAGGCACGCTGGTATGGCAGGACAACCTGGTCATTCCCAAGGACGCCCCGCACCCCGAGGCCGCGCGGGCGTTCATCGCCTTCATGCTCAAGCCCGAGTCGGTGGCCGCGCTGACCAACACGCTGTTCTTCGCCAACGCCAACCAGGCGGCCACGCCGCTGGTGGACGAAGCGGTGCGCAACGACCCGGACATCTACCCGTCGGCCGCGGTGCGCCAGCGCCTGTATGCCGACCGCAGCATGGCCCTGGCCGACCTGCGCCAGCGCAACCGCCTGTGGACCGCGTTCCGCAGCCGCAAGTAACCAATAACGACAAAGGAGCCCGACCGTGGAGCAAGCCGCAAACAACGACCAGGCCATGACCCGCGACAGCCTGTATGGCACCGCTGCGGAAAGTACCTACGCCGGCATTACCAGTTTCTCTCGCCGCCGCTACAGCCGCGACCTGCGTGGTGTCGATGTGGTGGTCAGTGGTGTGCCGTTCGATACTGCCACCAGCAACCGCCCCGGTGCGCGCTTCGGCCCGCGGGCGATCCGCGCCGCTTCGGTGCAGCAGGCCTGGGCCCGGCACTGGCCGTGGGCGTTCGACCCGTTCGATCACCTGGCGGTGATCGACTATGGTGATTGCGCCTTCGACAGCGGCACCCCGCAGTCGGTACCGGACAGCATCGAGGCCCATGCCACGCATATTCTGGAAGCAGGCTGCGCCATGCTCACCCTGGGTGGCGACCATTTCATCAGCTACCCGCTGCTCAAGGCCCATGCCCGCCGGCATGGCCCGCTGGCGCTGATCCACTTCGATGCGCACAGCGACACCTGGCCGGACGAGGAAGGCAAGCGCATCGACCACGGCACCATGTTCTGGCATGCCGCCCGCGAAGGCCTGGTAGACCCGGCCAGCTCGGTGCAGATCGGCCTGCGCACCACCAATGATGACAGCCAGGGCTTTGCCATCCTCGACGCCCGCCAGGTGCACCGGCAGGGCACCGAGGCGGTGATCGCGGCGATTCGCCAGCGGGTGGGCGAGCGGCCGGTGTACCTGACCTTCGATATCGACTGCCTCGATCCGGCCTATGCGCCCGGTACCGGCACGCCGGTGTGCGGCGGGCTGAGCACGGTGCAGGCACTGGAGATCCTCGGCGGGCTGCGCGGTATCAACCTGGTGGGCATGGACCTGGTGGAGGTGGCGCCAGCCTATGACCATGCCGATATCACCGCACTGGCCGGAGCGACCCTGGCGATGGAAATGCTGTGCCTGTATGCGGCGCGGCACAAGGTGGACAAGGGCCAGTAACCTGGGGCCGCTTTGCGGCCCATCGCGACACAAGGCCGCTCCTACAGGTAATCGCGTACCCCTGTAGGAGCGGCCTTGTGTCGCGATGGGCTGCAAAGCAGCCCCCAGGGCCCATACTGAAACATCAGGAATCATCTCCACCCGCATTCACACTTTTGCCGCGAACCCTTCGCGCCTTAGGCTATCAAACCCACCAGGCGCGGCATTTTCGTACAGGAGGTGAAGCATGACCCCGACATTGCCCATCCTGGCCCTCGGCCTGGTGCTGTGCCTGCCCGCGCAAGCGGCCCCCGAGCCGCCCTTGCAACTCGCCGCCGGCAACAATAACCCCTACAACAGCCCGATCCAGCGCGCCAACCCCAACAGCCGCCAAGGCAGCATGCCGGCCACACCTCCCGTGCGCGGCCCGTCCACCGACCCGTACCAGCGCACGCCCACCCTGGACAACCGCGGCATCGGCAATGGCGACAACCTGCGCCGCCAGCAGCAAACCCCGAACCTGGAGCCCACCCGACCACCCCGCGGCAACCCGCGCGCGCCATGAGCGCCCTACGAAAGGAATCCTGCATGCTTCGAGCACCCTGGCTTGTCACCCTTACCGCCGCCGCACTCCTGCCCCTGCTGGTGCAGGCGGCGGCCGAACAGCAGCTTCGCAGTGAAGAAGGCACCTTGACCGTCAGCACAGTGGCCGACGGCCTGCGCAATCCTTGGGCCCTGGCGTTCCTCCCGGGCGGCAAGGACATGCTGGTCACCGAGCGCGCTGGCAACTTGCGGGTGGTCAATGCCGAAGGCAAGGTCGGCCCGCCGATCAGCGGTGTGCCCAAGGTCTTGGCCGAGGGCCAGGGCGGCCTGCTGGATGTGGTGCTGTCGCCAGAGTTTGCCAAGGACCGCACCGTCTACCTGTCCTACGCCGAAGAGGGCAGTGACGGCAAGGCCGGTACGGCGGTCGGCCGTGGCCAGTTGTCCCAGGACCGCGCCCGGCTGGAAAACTTCAACGTCATCTTCCGCCAGCAGCCCAAGCTGTCGGAGGGCAACCACTTCGGCTCGCGCCTGGTGTTCGACCGCGACGGCTACCTGTTCATCGCCCTCGGCGAGAACAACCAGCGCCCGACCGCCCAGGACCTGGACAAGCTGCAAGGCAAGATCGTGCGTATCTTGCCGGACGGCGAAGTACCCAGGGACAACCCCTTCGTCGGCAAGGACAACGTGCGGCCGGAGATCTGGTCGTTCGGCCACCGCAACCAGCAAGGCGCCGCACTCAACCCGTGGACCGGCAAGCTGTGGACCCACGAGCACGGCCCGCGCGGCGGCGATGAGATCAACATTCCCGAGCCTGGCAAGAACTATGGCTGGCCGATTGCGACCCACGGCATCAACTATTCGCTGCTGCCGATTCCCGAGGCCAAGGGCAAGCATGTGCAGGGCATGGTCGACCCGCACCATGTATGGGAGAAGTCGCCGGGTATCAGCGGCATGGCCTTCTACGACAGCTCTAGGTTCAAGGCCTGGGATCACAACCTGTTCATTGGCGCGCTGGCTACCCAGGAGCTGATCCGCCTGCAACTGGATGGCGACAAGGTGGTGCATGAAGAGCGTTTGCTGGGTGAGCTGAAGGCGCGTATCCGCGATGTGCGGGTGGGGCCGGATGGCTACCTGTATGTGCTGACCGATGACAAGGACGGCGCGTTGCTCAAGGTAGGCCTGGGCGACGCTTGATCACCACTGTTGTACGTGGCCCCTGTGGGAGCGGGCGTGTCGAGGCGTCGAACCGCCGCGAAGCAGGCGCCGCGGTGGATGGCACGGGCTTCGCCCGTGTTCGCGGGCACGCCCGCTCCCACAGGGTTCGCGGCAGCCTTTTGAATTTGGGTAAGACCGTAATTCCTACAAGGTCCGCACTGTGTCAGCCGTGTAGAATGCCGCATGGCTATCGATCCCCATTCCCTCTACCAGCAGGCCCTGACCACTCAGGGCTATGTCGCCGACCCCGCCCAGGCCCGCGCCGTCGAGGCCTTGCAGGCTTGTTTCCAGGCCGTCGAACAGGGCCGCCCCACCCAGGGTATCTACCTCTGGGGCCCGGTCGGCCGCGGCAAGACCTGGCTGATGGACCAGTTCCACCACTGCCTGCGGGTATCCAGCCGCCGCCAGCACTTCCACCACTTCATGGCCTGGGTCCACCAGCGCCTGTTCCAGCTCAACGGCACCGCCGACCCGCTGCTGGCGCTGGCCGGGGAGCTGGCAGGGCAGATACGCGTGCTGTGCTTCGACGAGCTGTTCGTCAACGACATCGGTGACGCGATCATCCTCGGCCGCCTGTTCCAGGTACTGTTCGACCAAGGCGTTGTTATCGTCGCCACCTCCAACCAGCCACCCGAGCAGCTCTACCGCGACGGCTTCAACCGCGAGCGTTTCCTGCCGGCCATCGCCGCCATCCAGCGGCACATGCAGGTACTGCCGGTAGCCGGCGAGCAGGACCACCGCCTGCACCCCGGCGCCGAGCGCCAGCGTTACTGGGTGGCGCAAGCGGGGCAGGCCAGCCAGCTGGGCGAGGTGTTCCGCCAGCTCAGCCCCGGCGACGCAGGCCACGATCAGCCCTTGGCGATCGGCTCCCGGCAAGTGCAGGTGGTACGGCGCAGCGCGCAGGCCATCTGGTGCCGCTTCACCGACCTGTGCGAACAGCCGCTGGCGGCCATGGAGTTCATGGCCCTGTGCGACCGGTTCCCGGCCATCCTGGTGTCGGGCATTCCGGCGCTGGGGGGGGAACAGCGGGCCGGGCGCATTGCCCGGGGCACCGAGGATGCTGCGGCGCGGGTGGTGGCGGGTGACCGCGAGCTGCCAGCGCTGTCGCCCAAGGACGACGCGGTGCGCCGCTTCATTGCCCTGGTCGACGAATGCTACGACCGCCGGGTGGCGTTGTACCTGGAGGCACAGGTGCCGCTGGATGCCCTCTACACTCAAGGGTATCTGGCGTTCCCGTACCAACGGACCCTGAGCCGGCTACGGGAGATGCAACTGCAACGCTTCGCCTGAAAAGGAGCCGAACCATGGAGCCGCTGTCGCATCATCTGCTGACCCAGGCCTACAACAATGGCTGGGCCAACCACCGTCTTTACAAGGCCTGCCTGCAACTGACCCAGGACGAATTCGTCGCCCCGCGCTGCAGCTTTTTCCCGTCGATCAAGGCCACCCTCAACCACCTGCTGACGGTGGACTGGTTCTACCTGCACATGCTCGAGTGCGAGCAGCGTGGCGAGCAGCCCGACGCCGACGGCGAGCGCTTCTTCGACCCCGAACAGCCGTTTGCCACCTGCACCGACCTGCATGCCGAACAGGCCCAGGCCGATCACCGGCTGATCGCCTATTGCCGGGGCCTGCGCGATGGTGAGCTGGCGCGCTATGTGAGCATCGTGCGCCCCGAGCGGGTACAGCGCGAGCAACGGCTGCGGTTGTTGGCGCACCTGTTCGAGCACCAGGTGCATCACCGCGGGCAGGTGCATGCGATGCTCAGTGACACGGCAGTGAGGCCGCCGCAGCTGGATGAGTTTTTCTGCGAGGAAGAGGCGGGGTTACGTGCGGCGGACTTTGCCGAGCTGGGCTGGACCGAGGAGCAGGTCTGGAAAGTGTAGGGGGCTGCTTTGCAGCCCTTCGCGGGTTCGCCCGCTCCCACGGGTAGTGCACAGCTTCCCAAACCTGTGCAGTACCTGTGGGAGCGGGCGAGCCCGCGAAGGGCCGCAAAGCGGCCCCTCGACTATTGGCTCACTTGCCCAGCCACTCCACCAGCGTACGGTTGAACCGCACCGGCTCCTCGATCTGCGGCGCATGCCCCATGCCTTCAAAGGTAATCAGCTCACCCTTGGGAATCAGCTTGGCAACCTGCGGCCCCAGCACTGCATACTTGCCCAGCTTCGCTTTCACCTCCGGCGGCGCGATATCACTGCCGATGGCTGTGGTGTCCTGGTCACCGATCAGCAGCAGGGTAGGCATCTGCAGGTCCTTGAACTCGTGGTACACCGGCTGGGTGAAGATCATGTCGTAGATCAGCGCCGAGTTCCACGCCACCGCTTCATGCCCCGGCCCCTTGTTCAGGCCCACCAGCATCTGCACCCAGCGCTCGTACTCCGGCTTCCAGCGCCCGGCGTAGTAGGTCTTGCGCTCATACTCGCGCACGCCTTCGGCATCCAGCTTGAGCTCGCGCGCATACCACTGGTCCACCGTGCGGTAGGGCACGCCCAGGGCTTTCCAGTCTTCCAGCCCGATGGGGTTGACCATCGCCAGGCGCTCCACCTGCTGCGGGTACATCAGCGCATAGCGGGTGGCGAGCATGCCGCCGGTGGAGTGGCCGAGCACGATGCTTTGCTTCACCCCCAGCTGTTCGAGCAGGGCATGGGTGTTGCTCGCCAGCTGCTGGAAGCTGTACTGGTAATGCGCCGGCTTGCTGGAGCTGCAGAAGCCGACCTGGTCGGGGGCGATGACCCGGTAGCCAGCCTTGCTCAGGGCATCGATGGTGGTTTCCCAGGTGGCGGCGCAGAAGTTCTTGCCATGCATCAGCACCACGCTGTGGCCGTTGGCCTGGCCTTGGGCGGGCACGTCCATGTAGCCCATCTGCAGGGCCTGGCCCTGGGACTTGAAGTCGAAATGCTTGAGCGGATGCGGGTAGCTGAAGCCCTCCAGCTGGGGGCCATAGGTGGGCGATTCGGCGGCGATGGCCGAACTGCCGGCGAGGCAGGCCAGGGCCAGGGCGGTTGCGCGCAGCATGGGGGCACTCCGTGTAGGGCCATGTAGGAAGGGGCGACTGTAACAGCCAGTGGACCACGCGGAACGTGAAAGGTGTTACCAGGCGTGAAACCAGCCCAGGGTAATCATCGCCAGCACCCCATAGCGGCCGGCCTTGGCCAGGGTCACCAGCAGCAGGAAGCGCCAGAACGGCTCACGCATGATGCCGGCGATCAGCGTCAGCGGGTCGCCGATCACCGGCATCCAGCTGAGCAGCAGCGACCATTGCCCCCAGCGCTGGTAGCGCTGCTGCGCGCGCTCCAGCTGGGCAGGGCTGAACGGGAACCAGCGCTTGTCACGCAGATGCTCGATGGCCCGCCCCAGCACCCAGTTGACCACCGAGCCCAGCACATTGCCCAGGGTCGCCACCAGCAGCAGGGTGGCCCAGGCCTCGGGCTGGCGCAGCAAAAGGCCGACCAGCACGGCCTCCGATTGCAGCGGTAGCAGGGTGGCGGCGCCGAAGGCGCTGAGGAACAGCGCCCACAGGCTGAGCATCAGTAGTTGGCGACCACGGTGTCCTTGCCGTCCTGGGTCACGCCGATGACCTGGTAGGCATCCTTGTGGTCACCCATTTCCATGCCGGGCGAGCCCATGGGCATGCCCGGCACGGCCAGGCCCTTGAGGTCGTTGCGCTTGGCCAGCAGGCGCACCTGCTCGGCCGGCACGTGGCCTTCGACGAACTTGCCGTCGATCACCCCGGTATGGCACGACGCCAGGCGTGGCGCCACGCCCAGGCGTTGCTTCACCTCGCTCATGTTCGGCTCGACATGGTCGTTGACGATGAAGCCGTTGTCGCGCAGGTGGCTGATCCAGGCCTTGCAGCAGCCACAGTTGGGGTCGCGGTAGACGTCGATGGTCTCGGCAGCCTGGGCCAGGCCGGTGATGGCCAGCAGGCCCAGGGGCAGCAGGTGTTTACGCAGCTTCATGAAGCACTCCTTCAAAAACGTGGGCGGATACCGGCGACCAGGCCTGTGCCTTGCACGCGCCCGGTGTCGTTACGGCCCCAGGGGCGGTCCGATATCCAGCGGTCGGCCAGCAGCATAGCCTAAGCGGCCTTCAGGCGCAGCGCGGCCTGTTGCCGTTCACCAGCCTTGTTGGGCAAGCAGTCTACCTGCCAGGTAGTGGTTCCGGATGCCGGCCTGTCATCACGCTGGCTAACGTACGGCTCACCTATCTGAGAGCCTGCTGGATCATGACCCTACCACTGGACTGCCTGTTGTACTCCAAGACCAATCTGATCGGCATCGGACCAAACCTGTCCGAAGAGGAACGCCAGGACGTGCAAGCGTTGCTGGACCATGCCGATGAGTTCGCAAGCCGCTTCCTCGACCGGGACGAGCTATGGAAAAGCTGGTTCGACCGCTTCCGCAATCGCCTGGAGAAACATGGCTGCGTAAGGACGGCCGCCCTGGAGTTGCCGCCCCAGGTCATCAGGGACCATGACGATTTCGATACCGGGCTCGAGCCCATCGGCACAGGCAGCACACCGATGCTGTTGGCCCAACTGGCGCGCGCATCCATGCAGGAACTGCGTATCAGTGCTCACGCCAGCAAGTTCCTGAAGTCGGGTTGGCAGAACGACGTCGCCTCATCGTTTCTGATAACACCCTGCCAGAAGGACGAGGAAGGCCAGATCCATCTGGCGGTCTACTCGTTTCGCTTCAATGCCACGGTGGAAATACGCGACTTCGGATTCTGGAGCGAGGCCCAGCGTGACATCGTCGTATGGAACACCGGCACTGTTTACCGTTTTGACCTGGAACGTTTCGCCGCTTTTCGTCAGCAGATTCGTAAGGAATTGGGTGACCGGCGGCTTGGCGCCATTACCAGGATTGAACTCTAGCCACCTCGCTCAAGCTGGCAGGTCACGCATCAGCAGGCCGTATGCCAATGGCACCTGCTCGGGAACAGGAAGGTAGATGGTGTGGCCATCGCCAGGGGCGACCTGCAGCGGTTGCTGCTGGCCATTGCTCATGTGCTCGAGATCGAAGTGGTAGTTGCCGCGTGGAGTCATCAGTTCCAGATGGTCGCCCACGGCGAAGCGGTTCTTCACCTTGACCTCGGCCAGGCCGTCGACGCGCACCCCGGTCAGCTCGCCAACGAACTGCTGGCGCTCGGACACCGAGTTGCCGCGCTGGTAGTTCTGGTACTCGTCGTGCACGTGGCGGCGCAGGAATCCTTCGGTGTAACCGCGCTGGGCCAGGGATTCGAGGTTGTCCATCAGGGAGCGGTCGAATGGCCGCCCGGCCACCGCGTCGTCGATCGCCTGGCGGTACGACTGCACGGCGCGGGCGCAGTAGAAGTGCGACTTGGTGCGGCCTTCGATCTTCAGCGAGTGCACGCCCATGGCGGCCAGGCGCCCGACGTGCTGGATCGCGCGCAGGTCCTTGGCATTCATGATGTAGGTGCCGTGCTCGTCTTCGAACGCTGGCATTTCGGTGCCGGGGCGGTTGCTTTCCTGCAGCAGGAATACCTGCTCGGTCGGTGCACCCAGGCCCAGCGTCGGCTGCACTTCGCGCACGATGTCGCCAGTGGCGTTTTCGGTGGCCGGGGTGGCGTCGTACTTCCAGCGGCAAGCGTTGGTGCAGCTGCCCTGGTTGGCATCGCGCTTGTTGAGGTAGCCCGACAGCAGGCAACGGCCGGAGTAGGCCATGCACAGGGCACCGTGGACGAACACCTCCAGCTCCATTTCCGGCACCTGCTGGCGGATCTCTTCGATCTCTTCGAGCGACAGCTCGCGCGACAGGATCACCCGGCTCAGGCCCAGTTGCTGCCAGAACTGCACGCTGGCCCAGTTGACCGTGTTGGCCTGCACCGACAGGTGCACCGGCATCTGCGGGAAGTGCTGGCGTACCAGCATGATCAGGCCTGGGTCGGACATGATCAGGGCGTCCGGTGCCATCTCGATCACCGGCGCCAGGTCCTTGAGGAAGGTCTTGAGCTTGGCATTGTGCGGGGCAATGTTGACCACCACGTAAAAACGCTTGCCCAAGGCATGCGCTTCCTGAATGCCCAGGGCCAGGTTGGCATGGTCGAACTCGTTGTTGCGCACCCGCAAGCTGTAGCGTGGCTGGCCGGCGTAGACCGCGTCGGCGCCATAGGCGAAGGCGTAGCGCATGGTCTTGAGGGTGCCGGCGGGGGCCAGCAGTTCGGGCTTGGCGATAGGGGTCATGTGCGCACCGGAGCAAAAGGTGCGGATGCTAGGGTTGGCAGATACGGCCCGTATTGATTTGCATCAAGGGAATGGCGGCACTTTTGCCAAGGTGCGGCGCACTAATAACGCATAAGCCATGCGAGGACCCGCGATGAACCAGACCGCCCTGCAGAACAAAGCCCTGGCAGTACTGCTGGCGCTGGTGACCATTGCCTTCATCTGGATCCTGCTGCCGTACTACGGTGCGATCTTCTGGGCGGTGATACTCGGCATCCTGTTCGCCCCGCTGCAGCGCCACCTGCTGCTGCGTTTCGGCCGAAGGCGCAATCTGGCTGCGGCGGCCACCTTGCTGGTGTGCCTGCTGGTGGCGATCCTGCCGGTGATCATCACCAGCGCGCTGCTGGTGCAGGAGGGAGCCGCCCTGTACCAGCGCATCGAGCACGGGGAGCTGGATATTGCCGGCTATGTCGAGCGCGGCAAGGACATGCTTCCGGCTTTTGCCCAGCGGGGGCTGGACAGCATGGGCATGGGCAATCTCGACGGGCTGCGCGACAAGATCACCAAATGGGCCACCCAAGGCAGCCAGGTGCTGGCCAGCCAGGCGTTCAACTTCGGGCAGGGCACGTTCGAGTTCGTGATCAGCTTCGGCATCATGATGTACCTGTTGTTCTTCTTCCTGCGCGAAGGCGCGGAGGTCGCCCGCCAGGTGCGTCTGGCAGTGCCGCTGCCCGAACACCAGAAACGCCGTTTGCAGCTGAAGTTCAACCGTGTGGTGCGGGCGACGGTAAAAGGCAACGTGCTGGTGGCCATTACCCAGGGGGCGCTGGGTGGTTTCATTTTCTGGGTGCTGGATATACCGAGTGCGCTGGTGTGGGCGGTGCTGATGGCGTTTCTGTCGCTGTTGCCGGCGGTAGGGGCGGGGATCGTGTGGGCGCCGGTGGCGGCGTACTTCCTGCTGACTGGTGCGATTTTGTCGGGGGTGATCCTGACCGCGTTCGGCGTGCTGGTGATCGGCCTGGTGGACAACTTGTTGCGGCCGATCCTGGTGGGCAAGGACACGCGCATGCCGGACTACCTGATTCTGGTGTCGACGCTGGGCGGGCTGGCGGTTTTCGGGCTCAACGGATTCGTGATCGGGCCATTGATCGCGGCGCTGTTCGTGTCGAGCTGGGCGATCTTCGCGGCAACCAAACCCCGGGTGCAGTTGCCGGAGTAGCACTTGTTCGAGAAAGGCCTGCCGATACGGCGATCCTTGTAGGAGCGGCCTTGTGTCGCGATCGGGCTGCGCAGCAGCCCCAGCAAATTTCGCATTGACGCAGAAACCCTGGGGCTGCTGCGCAGCCCGATCGCGACACAAGGCCGCTCCTACATCTATCGCGCAAACGTTCAGGTATCACGCAAACGTTCAGGATGCCTGCGGCATCTCACCCTTGGCCAGGCGCCGGTTGATGTCGGCGATCACTTCGGGCAGTTCGTTGATGGTGTCGATCAGGTAGTGCGGGCGGGAGCCGGCGAACAGGGCGTGGATGCGCTGGCGCTCGCTTTCCAGCTTCTCGGCGCTCAGCGCGCGGTAGCCTTCCCAGGTCAGCCCCAGGGCATTGCCCGAGCACACCAGGGCCACGGTCCACATGCCGGCACGGCGGCCTTCGAGAATGCCTGGCACGGTATCGTCGACCTTCACGCACGCCGCCACATCGTCGATACCCAGCGCGATCACGTTGGCCAGGGCCTGGGCCGGCCATGGGCGGCCGTTCGGGGTTTCGTCGGTGGCCACCACATGGTCGGCCACGTAGCCGTTCTGCGCGGCCAGCTCCACCACCTTGTCCATCACCACCTTCGGGTAGCCCGAGCAAGAGCCGATCTTCAGGCCGTCCTGGCGCAGCCCGGTGAGGGTGTCCAGGGCGCCGGGGATCAGCGCCGAGTGCACGGCGATCTTCTCGATCTGCAGCGGCATGAAGCGGTTGTAGATGGCGGTGACATCATCGTCGGTCGGGGTACGGCCGAACACCTTGCGGTAGCGCTCGGCAATTTCCGGCACATCGCACAGGGTGCGGATGTGGTCCCACTTGCCCATGCCCATCGGGCCGCGGGCTTCTTCGATGGACACCTGCACATCGAATTCGGCAAAGGCTTCGACAAAGATCTGGGTCGGGGCGAAGGAGCCGAAGTCGACCACGGTGCCGGCCCAGTCAAGGATGGCGGCTTGCAGCTGGGTAGGGTTGCTGTAGTTCATGTGCGCTTGTTCCTGAAATTGGTGGGCAAAGGGTCAGATGTCCAGCACTTCCATTTCCCGCAGCACCTCGGCCACGGCATTCACGGCGGCCTGCATGCCATCCGCTCCAACCACGCCGATGCAGCCGACACGGAAGGTTTCCACCTGGGTCAGCTTGCCCGGGTAGAGGATGAAGCCCTTGGCCTTGACCCGCTCGTAGAAGTCCTTGAACTGGTAGCGGGGATCGTTCGGTGCGTGGAAGGTGACGATGATCGGCGCCTGGATCTCGGCAGGCAGGAAGCTGCGCAGGCCGATGGCGGCCATGCCGTCGAGCAAGGTCTTGCAGTTGTCGGCGTAGCGCTGGTGGCGCGCTGGCAGGCCACCTTCCTCGTTGTATTGCTGCAGCGCTTCGTGCAGGGCAGCAACCACGTGGGTCGGCGGGGTGAAGCGCCACTGGCCGGTCTTGGCCATGTAGGTGTGCTGGTCGTGCAGGTCCATGGCCAGCGAGTGGGCGTTGCCTTCGGCGGCGGCCAGGGCGGTTTTCTCGGCGAACACGAAGCCCATGCCAGGTACCCCTTCCAGGCATTTGCCGGAGGCGGCGATCAGCGCCTCGAAGGGGATGGCGCGAGCATCGATCGGCAGTGCGCCGAACGAGCTCATGGCGTCGATGATCAGGCGCTTGCCGTGGCCTTTGATCACCTGGGCGATCTCGGGCAGCGGGTTGAGGATGCCGGTGCTGGTTTCGCAGTGGATCAGCGCGACGTGGGTGATGGCCGGGTCGGCGGCCAGCAGGCGGTCGACGTCGGCGGCGGTGGTCGGCTGGTCTTCGGCGGTTTCGAAGGTGCTGTAGGCACGGCCCAGCACTTTGCAGATCTTCGCCAGGCGCTGGCCATAGGCGCCATTGATCAGCACCAGGACCTTGCCGTCACGCGGCACCAGGGTGCCGATGGCCGCTTCCACGGCGAAGGTGCCGCTGCCTTGCAGGGGTACGCAGTGGTGGCTGGCGCTGCCGTCGATGATGGCCAGCAGTTGCTCGCAGACACTGGCAGTCAATTGGTTGAAGTCGCGGTCCCAGGAGCCCCAGTCCACCAGCATGGCTTGGCGGGTGCGGATTGATGTGGTCAGGGGACCGGGGGTCAGCAGAATCGGGGCGTTGCTCATTCCGTTATTCCTCACAAGCGGTGGGCTGAAACTACGGGGCCTAGGTTGCAATTGGCGCTGTCATCAATCAAATTGTTTGTTGTTATCCGAGCTATAAGTCAGGCCGATAAATATGAACCTGTTCCAGTTGCGTGCCTTCGATGCCGTGGCCCGTGAGGGCAGCTTTACCCGTGCCGCCGCACGCCTGTTCATCAGCCAGCCGGCGGTGACCGGGCACGTGAAGGCGCTGGAGGAGCACTACCAGATCACCTTGCTGCGGCGTACCGCGCGGCGGGTGGAGTTGACCGAAGAGGGCACCCGCCTGGCGGCCATCACCCGCGCCATGTTCGGCTTGGCCGAAGAGGCGCAGGCCATGCTCGAGGCCAACCGGCAATTGCTGACCGGGCGCCTGGAGGTGGCGGCCGATGGCCCGCACCGGGTCATGCCGATGCTGGCGCTGCTGCGCGAGCGCTACCCGGGCATTACCGTCAACCTGCGCCTGGGCAATGCCCAGGAAACCTTGGCGGCATTGCTCAGCGAACATGCCGACGTGGCCGTGCTAACCGAGATCGAGCCGCGCAAAGGCCTGCATTTGCAGAACCTGTGCGAGTCGCGGTTGTGCGCCTTGCTGCCGGCGGGGCATGCCTGGGCCAGCGGCGAGGGTGATTTGCCGCTGGCTGAGCTGCACCAGCAGATCATGGTGTTGCGCGAACCCAGCTCCACCACCCGGCGCACCTTCGACAAGGCCTGCAGCAAGGCCGCCGTGCAACCTCGGGTGCTGCTGGAGCTGGACAGCCGCGAGGCGGTGACCGAAGCGGTGGCCTCGGAGCTGGGCATTGGCGTGGTGTCGTCCACCGAAGTCGCCAATGACCCGCGGGTGGTGGCACGCCCGCTGGCCGGTGACGGCCTGGTCAACCAGCACCTGATCGGCTGCCTGGAGCGCCGCCGTGAGCTGCGCCTGATCCAGGCGTTCCTCGGCCTGGCGGCGGGGCTGTGATGGCTGTTTTCAACGGGGCGGCCTAAGATGGCCGGCATTGAGCCGACAGGACCGTCGATGAGCGAGAAAGACACCATTTCCATGCAGCTGGTGCGCGAAGCGCTGTTGCAGACTTGCCCCGCCGGCGAGCCCGATACCGGCTTGCTGGCCCGGGCGGGTATCGCCGTCGAACAGCTGCACCTGCCAGCGGCACGGGTCAGTGCCGAGTCCTATGCCCGGCTCTGGCGTCTGCTGGCGCGGCGCTGCAACGATGAGTTCTTCGCCATGGACCCGCGCGGTCTGCGCAGCGGCAGCCTGGCGTTCATGTGCCGTGCCAGCATGGGCCAGCCAACCCTGGGCGCCGGCCTGGAAACCGCGCTGGCGTTCCTGTCACTGATGCTCGAAGACCTGCAGCCAAGCCTGGTGCGCCAGCAAGGCCTGGCCGAAATCGTCATCAACGAACCGCGTGACACACCGCGCCGCGCTTTCACCTATTTCACCTTCTGGATGATCGTGCACGGGGTGACCTGCTGGCTGGCCGGGCGGCGTATCCCGATCCTGGCTATCGATCTGCGCTGTGCCGAACCGCCGTTCTGCGATGACTACCGGGTGATGTTTTCGGAAAACCTGCAGTTCGAGCGCCCGCGCACGCGCATGATCATCGCTGCCGAGTGCCTCGAGCTGCCGCTGCGGCGCAGCGAAGAAGAACTGCAGCGCTTTCTGGCCGAGGCGCCGGGCAACATCCTGGTCAAGTACCGTGACCCGGCCAGCCTCGGGCGGCGCATTCGCACCGACCTGCTGCGCCTGGACCCGGGGCAGTGGCCCGATGGCGACAGCCTGGCGCGCCAGTTGTGCCTGTCGCCTTCTACCCTGCGCCGGCGGCTGGCCGAAGAGGGGCAGAACTACCAAGGGTTGAAGGACAGCGTGCGTCGTGAGCTTGCAATTGCTTGGCTGAGCCAGGAAGACGCGGCCATGGGCGAAATCGCCGAACGCCTGGGCTTTGCCGACAGCAGTTCGTTCTACAAGGCGTTTCGCAAGTGGTTCGGCTGCAACCCTGGGCATTACCGTGCGCTGATCCTCAAGCGCGGCAGTGGCGGCTAGGGAACCACGCCTTCCCGCTGCCGGCCGCCGCCGCTGGCAAGCATCGTGACAAGTCGATCACTGACCAGGAAATCGACGATGTCTCAACCTGCCTTGCATCCCAAGTTGCGTCACCCCGCCGAAGATTTCATCGCCCAAAGCTTGCCCGCCTGGCTGAAGGCGGCCAAGCCCAAGCAGCTTGCCAGGCTGCAATTGCGTTTCAACGCCTATCTGGCGAGCCAGCGGAAGATGGCAGGGTTCGCCGACCGCCTGCAGCCTCTGGACCGTTTCGCCAAGCAACTGTTCGAGCCTGCCTTGCGCCAGGACAGCCAGCTGAAGCTGCAGGTCGACCTGGACAAACTGGTGTGGCGCGAAACACGCGCACGGCTGGATGTGAGAACGGGCTTGATCCCTGATTATCAACCGTACTTCGTGCGCATGCCGGCCTTGCAAAAGCTGTTGCAGAACTTCAAGGCCAACGAGTCCTTCTTCCTCGGCACCGCCTTGACCCTCCCGGGAGCCCACCAGGACGAGCAGGTGGTGAGCGAAGACATCGAGCGGATTGTCAGCCTGTGCCGCCAGGTGGATGTCGGCAGCGCCTACCAGCGGCACCTGGCGCAGGTATTGACCCCTGACTTTGAAAAAGCCCTGGCCTCCGACCGGCGCCTGGAACTGGCCGTGGCGGTCGAGATCGCGGCCATCAAGCAGCAGCTGGATGCGGAAGACCTGCTGACGCTGCGTATCGCGTGCAAGGATGAACCCGCCGTGATCAAGGCGCCGCTGCAGTTGGAGATCGGTGCGCTGCAGGTCCTTGGCTGCCGGGTGGATGGCGCGCTGGCCGTTGAGTTGATCGAGCAGCCCCGCCACCAGTCCACGTTTCCCTTCGGGGTACCTGGGCGCTTGAAAAGAGTGATCCTGTATACCCCTGACGATCAGGCGCAACCCCTGCGCGCGTTCGCCAATTGGGATGAGGCGAACCGCGTCCTGGCCACGGCGATGGGCAACCAGGACTATCGGCAGGCATTCTTTCGGCGCATTGCCATGGGTGATCGCGCCACTTGCGAGCAGGCCCTGGCCACCCGCTTGCAGGATGCACAACCTGACCTGGAACCCCGCAGGGTGTTGGAAGCGGGGGACGGTTTTGCGTCGATGGCCGCCTGGCACATGCAGCGAATCAAGGCCGATGCACGTTTCCTTGCGGTGCCCACCGCCCAGGCCGACGACGCGGCTGCGGAGCAGCGCCTGGACGAGCTCAAAGGCGCCGGCCTGGTATTGCTCAACCTGGCGGGCCTGTTTGTGCCGGTCATCGGGGCTTTGCTGGTGGCGGACCTAGCCAGGCAACTGTTGATCGAGACCTTCGAGGGCGTGCGTGACTGGCAGTTGGGCCATCAGCATGAGGCCTTGACGCATATGCTTCAGGTGGCCTTCAGCGTGGCAACCACCGGTGCGGTGGTTGTCGGTGCCCACCTGGCCCGCAGCGCATTCGTCGACACCCTGGAGCCGGTCATCACCGAAGATGGCCGGCAACGGCTGTGGCGCAATGAGCTGGCGCCTTACCAGGACACTACTCCACCCGTTCAGCTGACGGAGCTCGACAACGGCTTGCTCGCCGAGGGTGAGCGTCATTGGTGGCGGTCGAATGGTGCCTTGTATCGGGTAAGGCAAACCGCCAATGGCGCTTGGCGCTTGCTGCATGCCGAAGGTGACGCGGCGTTCGGGCCGGTGCTGGAACGTTGCTCTGCGCGTGGCTGGCGGCTGGCTTACGAGCGGCCACTGGAATGGCAGGGCGCCGCACTGTTGCTCGGGCGGCTTTGGCCAGCGGTGGCCGCGATGGACGCCGTGCGGGTGGAGCAGGTGCTGAAGGTCGCGGATGTCGACGAGGCCTACTTGCGTGGCCTGCTGGTGGAACGGCGCGGGTTGCCGGTGCAGCTGCGCGATACCTTGCAGCGCTTTGCCGTGGACGCACGCGCGCAGGCCTTTTTCAGCCGGCTTGAAGCGGGGGAGGCTGATACCGCTACCGAGCTGTGGCAATGGTGCATCGAACGGTTGCATCTGCAGGGTGAAACCGTCGAAGAACAGGTGCTGTCGATCCGTGACGCGGCAAGCGAGTTGCGTGAGGCGATGCTCGAGCATTTCTCCAGGCTTTACCTGGCCGACGACCCGCTGCTGGGCTTGATCCAGCGCGACTTCCCGACGCTGCCAGAGGCCTATGCCCTCGATGTGCTGGAGCAGGCCAGCGAGGCTGTGCGCTTGCGCATGCAGGCAGAGTCCCGCCTGCCGCTGGCGTTGGCTGAACAGGCGCGGGTGGCCCTGCAACTGGCGCGCCTGACCCGTATGCGCGAAGCGTTGTACCTGCAGGGCAGTTATCGGCCGGAAGTGGTGGCGCTGGTCTTTGCCCTGCTGCGTCGGCATGGCCCCGGCGCTGCCGGGTTCAACCTGGTGTTGCGCCGTGACCCGTATGCCGGGGCGGCGATGGAGCGGCTGTTCGCCGAGACCGACCTTGAGCAGGCCGTGGTGCTGGTCAGGCGGGAGGGGCGCTTCCAGCTCTACAACGACAGAGGCTTGCCGGATGAGCGCGAGGTCGCCGCCCCCGAGGGGCTGTTCGAGGTGCTGGCCGCTTGCCTGCCGGTGGAATACCGGGTGCGACAGGGTTGGAATGGCGTCGATGCGCCGACCAGAATCCGCGAGCAGATGCAGGCCTGGCTACCCGGTGACCGGCAGGCCCTGCTGCGCCTGCTCGGCTGGCGGGAGGCAAGGCCCATGGCATCGCCCATGCAGCGTTTGGCCGATGGCCGAGCGGGCTATCCACTGGGTGGCTGCCAGTCGTGCATCGGCTCGCCGGAGCGCGTGGTGCGGCAGCGGGTGCGCGCGTTGTATCCCGGTATCGGGGATGCCGGCGTCGATCGCTATGTCCAGAGCCTGTTGGACATGCGCGGGGGCCTGTTCGAGAACCTGCTGCGCGTCGAGCAGGAATACCGCCGCCTGGATGACAGCTTGCTGGCCTGGGTTGAAGAGGTGGCGGGCAGCGCCAGCCGCGCACGCAGACGTGTCGCAGATTCGTTGCGGCGTGCCTGGCAGATGCGCAGCGACCGCGCCGTCGGGGCTATCGGCAACGATGCGGTGCTCAGCCTGAGCATCGTCGCCGTACCGGTGGGCAGCCTGCCCGTGTTGCCGGTCGGGACGGACTTCTCGCACGTGTCGGAATTGACCCTGTCGGCGCTCGGTCTGGATGCCATCCCGTCGGGGTTCCTCGCCTGCTTCCCCAATCTGCTGTGCCTGGACATGAGCGACAACGCCTTGCGCACGCTACCTGCGGGGCTGGAGCGGTTGACCGCCTTGCGCCAGTTGCTGATGCCGCGCAACCGTATTCGTATCTCGGAGCCGCAGGCCAATGTGCTGACCGGCCTGGCGCTCTTGCGTTCGCTGGACCTGAGTGACAACCCGCTCGGCGACATCAGGCTACAGTTCGAGCGGCTGCCCAGCTTGCGGATCCTGCGTTTGAACCGCGTGCAGATGACGGCGCTGCCCCGGGGCCTGGAGTGGTGTAGCCTGTTGGTGTTCGCCGATCTTCGCAACAACCAGATAGCCGAGTTGCCGGCAGCCTTGTTTCAGGCCCCGTTGCAGTTGCGCCGTGCCATGCACCTGGAGGGCAATGCGCTGCCAGTGCAGGATCTCGATCGCCTTTATGCCGCCGAACGCCTGCTGGCCACGCCCCGCCCGCAACGGCACGCCCCGGCCCGGGAACAATGGCTGCAGACCCTGGACCCAGCGGCGCGGCAGGAGCGGCAAGGGAAATGGGATGCGCTGAATGCCGAGCCCGGCAGCCTGGCTTTCTTCGAGCTGCTCAGGCAACTGACGAGCACGGCCGAATTCAGCAAGGCGCCGGCCGAACTCGGGTTCAGGGTATGGGCAATGCTGGATGCCGCCCATGCCGATACCGCCACGCGCATGGCGCTGTTTGACCTGGCAGCGGAGCCCACCACCTGTGTGGACAGCGTTTCCACCGTGTTCAGCCGCCTCGAGGTGCGCATGCATGTCGAGCAGGCCACCCGCGGCGGCGACCCGATTTCGACCCGCGCGGCACGCCTGCAGTTGGCCAAACGACTGTTTCGCGTGCACTGGGTAGAGAAAATCGCCCGACGCGAAATCGACACCCGCTACCAGGATGGACGTTGGAGCCGCGGGAACCATGATGAAGAGGAGGTGGAGGTCAATCTTGCCTACCTCAGCGGCTTGGCCCAGCGCCTGGACCTGTTGGGCCAACCTCGCCACATGCAGTTTGGCAGGCTGGCCAACGTGTCGCCGCTGCAACTGGAGGAGGCCTTCAAGGAAGTGCTGGAGGTGGAGGCGGGCGAGCAACGGGTCGTGTTCATCAGCGAGCGTGATTTCTGGTTGCCGGTACTGCGGGCAGAGCATGCGGACGACTTCGAAACCCTTGAAACGCAATTCTCCCTGCGACTGGAAACTCTGGACGAGCAAAGGGAGACCTTGACCAGTGACGAGTACTGGAACCTGAGCAACGCCCTGCGCGATGAGCGCGAGCAGGCCCTGGCCAGCCTTGCCCAGCGCCTTACGCGCGAAGCGTTCATGGTGCCAGAGGCAAAGTGACGGCGCTTCACGGGCGGCACGCAGTGTGCCGCCCTGCTTCTACCGCAGGGGTTCCCTCTGCGCAAGCGCCGGCAGGTTGCACACCATGCGTGGCTTTCGACAGCCATCCAGGGACCTGCCATGACCCGCGAACCACACGCACCACAACCCGCCTCTGCGTCTTCCAGCCACTTGCACGACGGTTTCATCGGTGACCGGTTGCCTGCCTGGCTCAAACAGGCCACGCAAAGCCAGATACGTACCTTGCGCGAAAACCTGGAAGCCCATCATGCCACCCAGGCCCGGTTGCGCGGGATCACCCTGGCGCTGCCGTCACCACAGCAGTTCGCCGAACGGCAATTCGCCAGTTTGTTGCGCGAGCCGCTGCCGGGCGACGTAGCGTTCTGGCAGTTGGAGTGGCTGGAGGTTTCCCATCGTTTTTCGTCCACGCCCGGCGCTGAGTCGCCATTTCCCACCTACGGGCAACGGCGTGAAAACGGCTTGCTCCGCCTGATGCGCAACTTTGCCGCCAGCAACGATTTCTATCTGGGAACCGGGTTGGTCGCGCCGGGGCAGGAACGGGTACTTTCGCCAGGCACCGATGAACTGGTCGAGGCGTGCCGCAAGCTCGATGCCGGGCGCCTGTACCAGCAGGAGCTGGACCAGACATTCGACGCCACGGCACAACGCGTCCTTTGTGAAGACAAGCGCTCCGGGCTGCGTCTGGCCGTGCAGGTTGCCGCGCTGAAAGGCGAGATCACCGAGCCGGTCAAGGAGGCATTGCAAGCCCTGGTGAATGAACCCGCGGATCGGCGATCCGCCAGCCTCACGGGCCACCCGGGCCTGCTTGAAGCCCTCGGTTGCCCAGTGGCGGATGGTGTGTGGATTCAACTTCGCGACACACATGGGCAAACGCAGGGCGGCGTGCTCTACCTGCCCAGCGACCCGGTACAGGCGTTGCGACACTTCGACGACCATGCCTCGATCAACCGCGCGTTGGTGGCCGAGCTGCGCCATGAACCCTATCGCCAGGCGTTCAGCCAGTTGATCGGCCTGGATCAGCGTGCCGTGTTCATGCACAAGCTGCAGGCCCGCCTGAAGGATGATCAGCCGGACCTGGAACTCGATGGCAGCGTGCCACAGCATGACATTTTCCAGGCGCTGGCTGCACAGCAGACAAACCGGGTGAAGCAGGATGGTCGCTTGTTGCTGGTGCCGACCGCCGATGCCGATGAAACCGCATCGCGTGAGCGGCATGAGGCGTGGAAGGCCGCCGGCCTCGATGTGCTCAACCTCGCGGGCCTGTTCATTCCTGTGGTGGGCGGCTTGCTGCTCGGGCAACTGGTGGCCCATACCCTCTCGGAGGTTTTCGAGGGCACGCAGGACTGGTTGCGAGGCCATCAGCACGAGGCGCTGGAGCACATGCTGGGCGTTGCCGAGATACTGGCGGGCACCGCCGCGACGGTGGCGGGCGTCACCTTCGTGCGCAGCGCGTTTGTCGCGGCGCTGGAGCCGGTAAGGCTCGCCAATGGGGCGGGGCGTTTGTGGTCCCGAGATCTGGCAGCCTTTGCCTCGACCCCTGAAACGATCACCTTGGGTGCGGACGGGGCCTATGCCGATGGCGAGCGCCGCTGGATGAAGGCCGACGGGGTCTTCTACGAAGTTCATCGGCCTGACCCCGATGGCCCCTGGCGTCTGCGCCATCCCGGTCGCGAAGAGGCGTACGGCCCCGTCGTGCTGCACAATGGCGAACGCAGCTGGCGCCTGATGCACGATGAGCCGCAGCGTTGGCGCGACCCTGCGAAAATGCTCGATACCCTTTGGCCGCGCGATCAACCTTTCGATGGCCAGCAGGCGCAGCGGATCTTGCGCATGGCCGGCATCGATGAGGACGAACTGCGCGGCCTGCTGGTGGAAAACCGGCGAACGCCCGCCACCTTGCGGGAAACCCTCAGGGCATTCGATGCCGATGCCCGGATCGACACGTTCTTCCGCAACCTGGAACGCGACACTGTCTCCGATGAGGACTTGCAGCTGCTGGCCTGGTGCGAGTCCCGACCGGGCAGTGTAAAGGGGCGTGCGGCAGTGCTGGCGGACCGGCCAAGGTCGAGCGAGCTGCTGTTCGCACGGCTGACACGCCTGCCCGAATCAGCGGAGCCTTTGCTCAAGCCGCTGATGGCGCTGGGGCTGCCTGAGCCCTATGCGCGCGATTTGGCCGACGGAGCAAGTCATGACGCTCGCCAGCTGTTCGTCGGTGGTGGAAAGTTGCCGCAAAGCCTGGCCACCCAGGCCAGGTCGTTGTGCTCGCTGGCGAAGGTGAGCAGGGCGTTGGCAGGGTTTTATCTGCCGAGCGCATATAGCGACGAAACGGGCAAGCTGGTGTTGGCATTGCTGAATGTCGAGGCCATTGATGCGTTCAGCCTGGCGTTGAGCAATGCTGCTGCGGATGCCGTGGCGTTGCAGCGCATCGGTTCGGTTGGCGATGCGGCCGAGCAGCGGGTGCTGGTGCGTGAGCAAGGGGTCTTTGCCCTGTATGACGGGCAGGGCCGAAAACTCGCGATGCAGCCACCTGCTTCCTCGTGCATCTTCCAGGCTGTGCTGGCCGCACTCGAATCGCGCAACCTGCTGGGTCGTTTGGGCCTGGCCGAGAACGCCAATGCCGAGGGCTTGCGCGAGAAACTCATGGCGCACCTGGGTACCCATGAGGAAATCGCCCGCATGCTGGGCTGGGCGCCGACGGAGCGCTGGTTCAACCCCGGGCAGCGCCTTGCCGATGGCCGCGTCGGGTACCTGCTCAGCGGGCGCGCGGCACTGCCCACCACACCCAGGGAACAACTGCGGGCCGGCCTGAGGCGATTCTTCCCGGGGCTGGGCGATTCGCTGGAAACGCAAGTTGACCGCTGGCTGCTGCAGAATGTGTCGGTCGCCGATGCGCTCCTGGCGCTGCAGGACGATTTTGAGCAGTTGAACCGCGCGCTCAATGGTTGGGTGTCGGCTGCGCTGAGTGACACTTTGCGGGCGCGACGCCAGCTGTTCGCCGAACGATTGCTGCGTGCCTGGCAGGCGCTTGGCGACCATGTGGTGGTCGACAGTGACGGCAAGCGCCAGGGGCTGCGCCTGGTCCTGAATGACTTGCCAACCGATTCGTTGCCGGTCATGCCTGCGCCTATCGATTTCTATCACGTCACCACCCTGGTACTGAGCGAGACGACCATCGGGGTGGTGAACGAGGAGTTTCTGCGGGCATTCACCTACCTGCAGGAGCTGGACCTGAGCCACAACCAGCTGTTGCGCTGCCCGCGCGGGCTTGGCTACCTGACCAACCTGCGCCGGTTGCGCCTGGGGCATAACCGCATTCGCCTGGATGCTCATGCCATCGAAGCACTGAACGGGTTGCCGCTGCTCAGCCACCTCGACCTGAGCTACAACAGCCCGCTGGGGGTGTACGAAATGCGCTTCCATCACCTGCCTCATCTGATCGAGCTGAATTTGCGCCGCTGCGGGCTCAGCGAGTGGCCCAGAGGGCTCGAGCTGTGTGGCTTCCTGCAACGAGCCGACCTGCGTGACAATTTCCTGCGGGGTGTGCCTGACGGCGTGCTGGCCATGCCGCTGGAGTTTCGCCAGCGCATCCTGGTCGATGGCAACCGCCTGAGCATGGCCGATTACGGCAAGCTCTATGCCTTGGAGCCGCTGCTGGAGGACCCGGAGGAAGAGATCGGCCGAGCCTGGTGGGTCGGTTCCGACTCCGCCAGCCATGGGCGTGGTGAGCTTTGGGACCGGCTGAGCACCCGAGACGAAAATGCCCGCCTGTTCGATCTGCTGGAGCTTCTGCAAGGCCTGGCGGACTACAGCTGGCCCAAGGCTTATCTGTTGCGCATGGGCTGGCAGTGCCTGTCGATGATGGAGACAGACGCCGAATTCGCTCGCCAGGTGCAACTGGCGGCCGACGATGTGGTAATGGATGACAACGGTGCCATCGACCTGTTCAGCCGACTGCTGCGTCTGCATGCCGAGCGCGACGCGGCAGGCGATGGTGCGCAATCCCGAGGCTCGAAGTTGCTGGCGTTGGGGCGCGCCTTGCACCGTCTGGACCGCCTTGACGAGTATGTCGAGGCCGAGCGGCAAAACCTCGAAGGCTTCGCCGAGCCCGCGGTACTGGCGACGTTAGCAATGCGCTACAGGGTACGCTTGCGCACCAGGCTCAGGTTGCCGTTCCAGCCTGCCAGAATGCGCCTCAGGGCCGCCGCCGTAGGGTTGAGCGAGCATCGGCTGCAGGCGGCAGAGGCGGCCGTGGAAAGGGCGAACCTTCTCGTTGATGTAGTCGCAAACCTGTGCACGCGCGCATTCTGGCAGCGCTTTTTGCAACAGCGCTTCGCCCGGCCGTTCAATGACCTTGAGCAACTCGCTGCGGAGCAGCGGGCGGCACTCGCGGTAAGGCGCGATGAACTGGGTGAAGCACAGTATCTGAACCAGGAACAGGCTCTGGATGCGCAGCTGCAGGCCGATCGGCTGGAGTTGCAACTGCAACTGACCGAGCACTACGTGATCAGCCTGGAGCGCGCACCGGGTTGATGGCCACCGGCCAAACCGGTCATCCAGTTTGACAACTTAGGCCATTGCCGCAACGCCAGCGCGGCGCGAACATCGTCGGACCGATGGTTCAACTCCAAAAACAAGAAACCAGGAGTCCGACGATGCGCGATTACACCGAGGCCGCTCGTGCGTTCGACCATGGCCAGGCTGCTGCTGCGGCGCTGCATGGCAACCTCGAAGCCCTCAATGCCTGTGTCGAATGTTGCGACCGCCATGCCGGTGAGGGCAAGACCGCACTGGTCTGGGAAGACCGCGAGGGCAAGAGTGCGCGGTTGAGCTTCGATCAGTTGCAAACACTGGCTGCCCGTTTCGCCAATGTGCTCCAAGCGCAAGGCGTGGGTGCGGGTGACCGGGTCGCCGGCCTGATGCCGCGCACCCCCGAACTGCTGGTCACCATCCTCGCCACCTGGCGTCTCGGTGCGGTGTACCAGCCCTTGTTCACCGCGTTCGGCCCCAAGGCCATCGAACATCGCCTGGAGCAGTCCCACGCCCGCGTGGTCGTCACCGACAGCCACAACCGCGCCAAGCTGGACGATGTGCACGCCTGCCCGACCATCATCACCGTCAATGCCCCCAATGGTGAGCTGGACTTCCAGCAGTGCCTGGACAATGCCGCAGACAAATGCGAGCCGGTCATGCGCTCGGGCAACGACCCGTTCCTGCTGATGTTCACCTCCGGCACCACCGGCCCGGCCAAACCGCTGGAGGTGCCGCTGCGTGCCATCGTCGCGTTCCAGGGCTACATGCGCGATGCCATCGACCTGCGCCCCGAGGACAGCTTCTGGAACCTGGCCGACCCGGGCTGGGCCTATGGCCTGTATTACGCGGTCACCGGCCCGCTGTCGCTGGGCCATGCCACCACCTTCTACGATGGCCCGTTCAGTGTTGAAAGCTGCGCACGGGTGATCGACAAGCTGGGCATCACCAACCTGGCCGGCTCGCCCACCGCGTACCGCCTGCTGATTGCCGCCGGGGATGACTTCTCGGCACCGATCAAGGGCCGCCTGCGGGTGGTCAGCAGTGCCGGCGAACCGCTCAACCCGGAAGTGATCCGCTGGTTCGCCGACGAACTGGGCGTGACCATCCACGACCACTATGGGCAGACCGAACTGGGCATGGTGCTGTGCAACCACCATGGCCTGCAGCACCCGGTACACCTCGGCTCGGCCGGCTTTGCCATCCCCGGCCACCGCATCGTGGTGCTGGACGAGCAGGGCAACGAACTGCCCGCCGGCCAGCCGGGCATCCTCGCGGTCGACCGCGAGCAGTCGCCGCTGTGCTGGTTCGCGGGCTACCACGGCCTGCCGACCAAAGCCTTCGTCGGCAAGTACTACCTCAGCGGCGACACCGTCGAGCTGAACCAGGATGGCAGCATCAGCTTCGTCGGCCGCAGCGACGATGTGATCACCACCTCCGGCTACCGGGTCGGCCCGTTCGACGTGGAAAGCGCACTGATCGAGCACCCGGCGGTGATCGAAGCGGCGGTGATCGGCAAACCGGACCCGGAGCGCACCGAGCTGATCAAGGCCTTCGTGGTATTGGCCAGCGGTTACCAGGGCAGCGCCGAGCTTGAAGAGGCTTTGCGCCAGCACGTGCGCCAGCGCCTGTACGCCCATGCCTACCCAAGGGAAATCGAATTCGTCAGCGAGCTGCCCAAGACCCCGAGCGGCAAGCTGCAACGCTTCATCCTGCGCAACCAGGAAGTCGCCAAACAACAAGCGCAACAGGCCACCCCTGCCAGCGCCTGAAAGGAAACCGATCATGCAAATAGCCAACAAACACTTCATCGTCAGCGGCGCCGCCTCCGGGCTGGGTGCTGCCACCGCGCAGATGCTGGTCAAGGCCGGCGCCAAGGTCATGCTGGTCGACCTCAATGCCCAGGCCGTCGAAGCCAAGGCCCGCGAACTGGGCGAAAACGCCCGTTTCGCGGTGGCCGACATCAGCGACGAGCAGGCCGCCCAGGCGGCGGTCGATGCGGCCGTCAGCGCCTTTGGCAGCCTGCACGGGCTGGTCAACTGCGCCGGCATCGTCGGCGCCGAGAAAGTGCTGGGCAAGCAGGGCCCGCATGGCCTTGCCAGCTTTGCCAAGGTCATCAACGTCAACCTGATCGGCAGCTTCAACCTGCTGCGCCTGGCCGCCGCGGCCATGGCCGAAGGGGCTGCCGATGAGGGGGGCGAGCGCGGGGTGATCATCAACACCGCCTCCATCGCCGCCTATGACGGCCAGATCGGCCAGGCAGCCTACGCTGCTTCCAAGGGCGCCATCGCCAGCCTGACCCTGCCGACCGCCCGCGAACTGGCGCGCTTCGGCATCCGTGTGATGACCATTGCCCCGGGCATCTTCGAAACGCCGATGATGGCCGGCATGACCGAGGAAGTACGCGCCTCGCTGGCCGCTGGCGTGCCATTCCCACCGCGCCTGGGTCGCCCGCAGGAGTACGCCGCGCTGGCCCGCCACATCATCGAGAACAGCATGCTCAACGGCGAGGTGATCCGCCTCGACGGTGCACTGCGCATGGCTGCCAAGTAAGGAGAGCGAACATGACCCTCGCCAATGATCCGATCGTTATCGTCAGCGCCGTGCGCACGCCCATGGGTGGCTTGCAGGGCGACCTCAAGAGCCTGACAGCGCCGCAGCTGGGCAGCGCCGCCATCCGTGGTGCCGTCGAGCGCGCCGGCATCGATGCCGCCAGTGTCGAGCAGGTGCTGTTCGGCTGCGTGCTGCCGGCAGGCCAGGGCCAGGCACCGGCGCGCCAGGCCGCGCTGGGCGCCGGGCTGGACAAGCACACCACCTGCACCACCCTGAACAAGATGTGCGGTTCGGGCATGCAGGCGGCGATCATGGCCCATGACCTGCTGCTGGCCGGCACCGCCGATGTGGTGGTGGCCGGTGGCATGGAAAGCATGACCAACGCACCGTACCTGCTGGACAAGGCCCGTGGCGGCTACCGCATGGGCCACGGCAGGATCATCGACCACATGTTCATGGACGGCCTGGAAGACGCCTACGACAAGGGCCGCCTGATGGGCACCTTTGCCGAAGACTGCGCCCAGGCCAATGCCTTCAGCCGCGAAGCCCAGGACCAGTTCGCCATCGCCTCGCTGACCCGCGCCCAGGACGCTATCAAGAGCGGTCGCTTTGCTGCCGAGATCGTGCCGGTCGAGGTCACCGAGGGCAAGGAGAAGCGCGTCATCAAGGACGACGAACAACCGCCCAAGGCGCGCCTGGACAAGATCCCGCAGCTCAAGCCGGCCTTCCGCGAAGGCGGCACGGTGACCGCCGCCAACTCCAGCTCGATTTCCGACGGCGCTGCGGCGCTGGTGCTGATGCGCCGCTCCGAAGCCGACAAGCGCGGCCTCAAGCCGCTGGCGGTGATCCACGGCCACGCCGCCTTTGCCGACACCCCGGCACTGTTCCCGACCGCGCCGATCGGTGCCATCGACAAATTGATGAAACGCACGGGCTGGAACCTGGCAGAGGTCGACCTGTTCGAAATCAACGAGGCCTTCGCCGTGGTCACCCTGGCGGCCATGAAGCACCTCGACCTGCCGCACGACAAGGTCAATATCCATGGCGGCGCCTGCGCCCTCGGCCACCCGATCGGCGCTTCCGGCGCGCGCATTCTGGTGACCCTGCTGTCGGCCCTGCGCCAGAACAACCTGCGCCGTGGCGTGGCGGCCATCTGCATTGGCGGTGGCGAGGCCACGGCCATGGCTGTCGAATGCCTGTACTGAGGTGAACCATGCTGGTAACTGACGAGCAACAACAGATCGCCGACGCGGTACGCGCCTTTGCCCAGGAGCGCCTGAAGCCGTTTGCCGAGCAATGGGACAAGGAACACCGCTTCCCCAAGGAGGCCATCGAGGAGATGGCCGAGCTGGGCCTGTTCGGCATGCTGGTGCCGGAGCAGTGGGGCGGCAGCGACACCGGCTACGTGGCCTATGCCATGGCCCTGGAGGAAATCGCCGCCGGTGACGGCGCCTGCTCGACCATCATGAGCGTGCACAACTCGGTGGGCTGTGTGCCGATTCTGCGTTTTGGCAGCGAGCAGCAGAAGGAGCAGTTCCTCACCCCGTTGGCCAGCGGTGCGATGCTCGGCGCCTTCGCCCTGACCGAACCGCAGGCAGGCTCCGACGCCAGCAGCCTGAAGACCCGTGCACGTCTGGATGGCGACCACTACGTGCTCAATGGCAGCAAGCAGTTCATCACCTCCGGGCAGAACGCCGGGGTGGTGATCGTGTTTGCCGTGACCGACCCGGACGCCGGCAAGCGCGGCATCAGTGCCTTCATCGTGCCCACCGATTCGCCCGGCTACCAGGTGGCGCGGGTCGAGGACAAGCTCGGCCAGCACGCCTCCGACACCTGCCAGATCGTTTTCGACAATGTGCGCGTGCCGGTTGCCAACCGCCTGGGCGCCGAAGGCGAGGGCTACAAGATCGCCCTGGCCAACCTCGAAGGCGGCCGCATCGGCATAGCCTCGCAGGCGGTGGGCATGGCCCGCGCGGCGTTCGAAGTGGCGCGCGACTACGCCAACGAGCGGCAGAGCTTTGGCAAGGCGCTGATCGAGCACCAGGCGGTGGCCTTCCGCCTGGCCGACATGGCGACGAAGATTGCCGTGGCCCGGCAGATGGTGCTGCACGCTGCCGCGCTGCGCGATGCCGGGCGCCCGGCGCTGGTGGAAGCGTCGATGGCCAAGCTGTTTGCCTCGGAAATGGCCGAAAAGGTCTGTTCGGATGCCTTGCAGACCCTGGGCGGTTATGGCTATCTGAGTGACTTCCCGCTGGAGCGGATCTACCGCGACGTTCGGGTTTGCCAGATCTACGAAGGCACCAGCGACATTCAGCGCATGGTCATTGCGCGCAATCTTTGAAGGAGCAGACTGCATGGCATTCGAAACCATCCTGTTGGACATCCACGGCAAGGTCGGCCTGATCACCCTCAACCGCCCGCAGGCGCTGAACGCGCTGAACGCGCAGATCGTCGGCGAGATCAACCAGGCCCTGGACCAGCTCGAGCGCGATCCGAACATCGGCTGCGTGGTGCTGACCGGTTCCGCCAAGGCCTTTGCCGCTGGTGCCGACATCAAGGAAATGGCCGAGCTGCAATACCCGCAAATCTACGTTGACGACCTGTTCAGCGATTCCGACCGCATTGCCAACCGGCGCAAGCCGATCATTGCCGCGGTGTCCGGCTTTGCCCTGGGCGGCGGCTGCGAGCTGGCGATGATGTGTGACTTCATCCTGGCGGCGGACAATGCCAGGTTCGGCCAGCCGGAAATCAACCTTGGCGTGCTGCCGGGCATGGGCGGCACCCAGCGCCTGACCCGTGCGGTGGGCAAGGCCAAGGCCATGGAACTGTGCCTGACCGGTCGCCTGATGGGGGCTGAGGAAGCTGAGCGTGCTGGCCTGGTGGCGCGTATCGTGCCGCAGGCGGAGCTGGTGGAAGAGGCGCTGAAGGTGGCCGCGACCATTGCCAGCAAGTCGATTCCGGTGAGCATGATGGTCAAGGAGAGCGTCAACCGTGCGTTCGAAGTCACCCTTAGCGAGGGTGTACGCTTCGAGCGGCGGGTGTTCCATGCGGCGTTTGCTACCGAAGACCAGAAAGAGGGGATGGCTGCGTTCATTGCCAAGCGCGAGGCGCAGTTCAAGGACCGCTGATTCTGGTTGGGGATTTGCGCGGGGCCTCTGGGTGCATGCCTTGAGAGGTCCGGCGCCTGTGAGATCGAGCGCCGCCCGCGCGGCGCTTCGCAGCGCAAGGCTGCTCCTACATCTGTTTCGGGCCAGTAACGCCTGTACCAATGCGCGCGACCGCCTTGTTTGTCCGACACGATATCGAGGTGGACACCAAGGGGGCGCGCGCGTTCGCCTCAGGAATAATTGGCCCGAAATAAATGTAGGAGCAGCCTTGCGCTGCGAAGCGCCGCGCGGGCGGCGCTCGATCTCACAGGCGCTGAACATGTTGTGGCGAGCAATTGGTGACTCCTACTCAATCCCCCCATGCCCCACAGGCCCCTCTCCCAGGGCCAGCCATCCATGCACCGACCAGCGGATTCCGAGCAATGGAAGCAAATTCGCACCCAATTGCAGTTGCTCCACGCGACGCGGCGCCTTAGACTGCCGCCCCCTGTAAAAGAGTGCCGGTTGGCGCTTGAAGAATTCCGCTGCCGATGTCAAGGCGTCGGCGGCACCTGAATCGCCCAAATGCACATTTTTTCATAGAGAAATCGATGACCAAGGAACAGTTGCTGGCCATGTCGGCCGATGACTACATGAACGCTGACCAGCTGGCTTTCTTCGCTGGCCTGCTGCAGGCGATGAAAGTCGAAACCCATGAACGCATCGAGCTGAGCCGTGCCACCATCGAAGGCCTGGACACCCCGTCGGATCCTGCCGACGTGGCTTCGGTCGAAGAAGAGCGTAGCTGGCTGGTGAACGCCATCGACCGCGACCAGCGCCTGCTGCCGCAGCTGGAAATGGCCCTGGACCGTATTGCCGACGAAAGCTTCGGCTGGTGCGATGACAGCGGTGAACCAATCGGCCTGAAGCGTCTGCTGATCAGCCCGACCACCAAGTACTGCATCGAAGCCCAGGAGCGCCACGAGCAGCTCGACCGCCACCAGCGCCAGGTGTAACCCCGCGCGGTGTGCCAAGCCCCACGGAGCGATCCCTGGGGCTTTTTGCGTTTCTTGCCGGCCGCGGTTTTGTTGCCCTGCACGTAACACTGCTGTACCGGGATGCGCTGTTTCCGCGCCGTACGCAGGCGTATCATGGCTTTATCGTTAGGGTGCTAATTAAATTCCGGAGGGAATGATGAATAGCCGGGTCGATGTAGCCGTGATGATTGGTTCGGGGGTGCCCGCCACACTGCGTGCGCTGGGTAAACGCATCTGCTGGGTGGTGCTGGTCAATGGCGAACGCCGTGGTACCGCATTCGCCACCCGTGAAGAAGCGCTGGAGTGCCAGGCGGCCTGGCAGCAGCAGTTGAAGAAGGGCCTGGCGGCTTGAGTGCAGTGAGTGCTGCCGACGAGCGAACAGGGTGTCGTTCAGGGCGTTCCTCTGTAAGAAATGTACTTTGCCTCTCGACGAATTTCGGTGTTTTCGTGCATATTCTTCCCCCAGTAATGCGCTGATGGATTGCAGGGCCCGTTCTCACGCGCGCTCTGGCATTGCCTGTCGCATCTTTTCTGGCGGTTTTGCTGTCAGACATTACGCTTCCCGTATCGGGAATATGCCGAAAGCCTGTATTTGAGGCCAGATCTGGCAAGCCAGAGTAAAGATTCCTGCACGCTGCATCGCCAGCGTGCACAGACATTTCGCATATCGCTTCATTACTCTTTTCGCCTATCGATAAGAAATGGCCGTGCCTCACCGAGCTTGGGTGAGGGCGGGTTGTAACCGGTTGAGGATTACTTCATTGGCAGTCAGCACTCTTGATACCCATGCGTTGTTCGCCCTGGGCGACTTGCGCGGTAAATTGGCCCAGCTGTTCCAGGGCCGCTTTGTCTATGTCACCGAACAGAGTCCCGAAGGCCTGTACATGGCCGAAATCGACACCGAAAGCGCATTGGTCGTCGATGACAAGCAGCGGTTGGAACTGAAGGTGGGCGACCACTTTCGCGCCGCCGTACTGCCCAGTCGCGAAGGAGGCAAACTGGAAATGCGCTTTCGCGAAATCAAGCTGAACGTGTATGGCGTGGGCGACTATGCCTTCGTCTCGGTGCCCGAAGGCGAGGGCATCGTGTTCCGTGAAGGCCACGGTGTGATGCTGGTGTTCGCCGCTCAGCAACAAGTACAGGAAGGCCTGGGCAAGTTGCTCAAGGCGGTGACCGGCAAGGTTGCCAAATGGCGCAAAGGTGAGCTGACCACCTTCAAGGCCAGTGAATGACCCACAGTGACGACGCGCCCGCCACGCGTGCCGAGTTCCATCGGCAGCATCAGGCGGATGCCGTGGCCGAGGCCGAGCGTTTGCTGGTCAGGCGCGAAGAGTTGCAGGGCGCCTGGTTGAACTGGGTGGCAGGGGAATTGTATCGCCTCGGCCCGCCGCCTTATGCGGCCATGGTCCGGCGCGAGTTGCAGCGCCTGGCCCAAGGGTGAGGCGGCAACCTTTCAGTTACCGCGATCGCGGCCGCTGCTGACTTCTTCAGGTACCGGCTCTTTCGCCATGCGCTTGCGGAACAGCGCTGCCCGGGCCAGCAACAGTGTGGTCACCGGTACGGTGATCGACAGCAAGATCGGAATCAGCCAGGCGTGCAGCACCGGGGCGTCCTTGAGCCAGGAAAAGTAGATGATCGAGGCCAGTGCCACGCACCAGGCACCAATGGTCGAGGCCAGTGCCGGCGGGTGCATGCGCTGGAAGTAGTCCTTCAGCCGCAACAGGCCCACGGCACCGATCAGGGCGAACAGGCTGCCGGTCAGCAGCAGCGCGGCAGTGACCAGCTCCAGCCAGAAGGGGAGTTGCAGGGTTTCAGTCATTCGATCACCTCACCGCGCAGCAGGAACTTGGCCAGGGCAAACGAGCCAACGAAACCGAACAGCGCAATCAGCAGGGCACCTTCGAAGTAGGTGTCACTGGCATAACGGATTCCCAGTACCAGCATGGTCAGCATGGCCAGGATGTACAGGTAGTCCAGCGCCAGCACCCGGTCCTGGGCGGACGGGCCGCGGAACAGCCGGATAAGCGCCAGGGCCATGGCCAGGGCGAAGATGAACAGGCTGGCGAGGACAGCGTTGGCGAGCAGGCCTGTCATTGGAAAATCTCCATCAGCGGGCGTTCGTAGGTGTCCTTGAAGTGCTGGATGAAGGCCGCCTCATCGTCCAGGTCGAACACATGCAGCAGCAACACGCTGCGGTCCAGCGCCAGCTCGGACCAGACCGTGCCGGGCACTACCGTGGTAATCATCGACAGCGCCGCCAGGCCATGCGGGTCGCGCAGGGCCAGCGGGATGTGCACGAACGCCGAGCGCGGCGGCTGCTTGCCGGCGCGCAGCACGCCACGGGCAACCAGCAGGTTGGACATGATCACATCGATGCCGACCCGGCCAATCAGCCGTGCGATGGCCAGCGGCCGGCGCACATGGGCATGCTGCGGGCGCAGCGGTGCCATCAGCAGCGGCGCCAGCACGCCAAGCGCGGCAGCCAGCAGCAGGTTGCCGGGGCTGACCGACAGGTTCAGCAACAGCCACAGGCCGAACAGCGAAACCGATAACAACGGTGCGGGGAACAGTCGATTCATGGCTGCACCTGTACGTCGAGCGAGGTGGGGCCAGGAATCGGCCGAGCGGCCATCACGGCTTCGATATAGGCGTCGGGGGCCTGCAGGCTGGCGGCGGTGTCCTGGGTGTAACGCAGCAGCGGTTCGGCCTTGAAGCTGAGGATGATGCACAGGCCGAGCAGGATGACGATGGGCAGGCATTCATAGCGGCGCAGCACCGGCGACGGGCGTTCCTCAGGCTTCCAGAAACGCTGGATGCCGATGCGGCCGAAGGCGATCAGCGAGGCCATGCCAGACAGGATCAGCAACGCCACCAGGCCCCAGCCCGCCGTGCCCAGCGGCTGCTCGGCAGGTACGCCCAGCCCCTGCGGGTTGAACAGCGCGCTGATCAGGTTGAGCTTGCCGACAAAGCCCGACAGCGGCGGCATGCCGATGATCAGCAGGGCGCAGGCGATGAAGCTGAGGCCGAGGAAGGCCATGGTCCACGGGATGATCTGGCCGATCACCACCTTCTGCTCATCGTCGAGGTTGATGCCCTTGGGCGGGTGCAGTGATTCCAGCGGTGGCGGCATGGCGTCTTCTTCGTCGTCCAGCGGTGCTTCGTTGGCCGAGCGCGAACGTTCGACCAGTTCGGCGAGCAGGAACAACGCGCACAGCGCCAGGGTCGAGTTGACCAGGTAGAACAATGCCGCGCCGGTCAGCGCCGCTTGCGCAAAACCGACGGCGCCGAGCAGGGTGCCGGCCGAAACCAGGATGCTGAGGGCGGCCATGCGCTCCAGGCGCTGTGCGGCCAGGATCGACACCGCCGCCACCGCCAGGGTGACCAGGCCACCGTACACCAGCCATTCACCACCGAAGTGCGCCGAGGCCCCGGCCTGCCCGGAGAACAGCAGTGTCCACAGGCGCAGCACGGCATACAGGCCGACCTTGGTCATGATGGCGAACAGCGCAGCCACCGGCGCGCTGGCGGAGGCATAGGCCGGCACCAGCCAGAAGTTCAGCGGCCAGATGCCGGCCTTGACCAGGAAGGCCATGGCCAGGATCGCCGCGCCGGCGTGCAGCAGGCCGCGGTCGGCCTCCGGCACCAGCGGAATCTTCAGGGCCAGGTCGGCCATGTTCAGGGTGCCGGTCACGCCATACAGCATCGCTGCGCCGATCAGGAACAGTGACGAGGCGAACAGGTTGATGGCAATGTAATGCAGGCCGGCACGCACCCGGGCGCGGCCCGAGCCATGCAGCAGCAGGCCATAGGAAGCGGCCAGCAGCACCTCGAAGAACACGAACAGGTTGAACAGGTCGGCGGTGAGGAAGGCGCCGTACAGGCCCATTAGCTGGATCTGGAACAGTGCGTGGAAGCTGGCCCCGGCACCGTCCCAGCGGGCGCGGGCAAACAGCAGGGCACTGAAGCCGATGATGCCGGTGAGGGTCAGCAGCAGGGCCGACAGGTGGTCGACCACCAGCACGATGCCGAACGGCGCCGGCCAGTTGCCTGGCAGGTAGACACCGATCGATTCCGCCTGGCCCTGGGTGCGCACCCACAGTAGCAGGCTGACCGCGATGGCCAGGCCGGCGAAGGTCGACAGCAGGTTCAGCCGGGCTTTTATCTGCCGGTGTTTCTCGCCCAGCAGCAACATCACTGCCGCGGTCACCAGGGGCAGCAGGATGGGCGCGATGATCAATTGGCTCATGCCACTCATTCGTCACGCTCCCGGCCATCCACGTGGTCGGTACCGGTCAGGCCGCGCGAGGCCAGCAACACCACCAGGAACAGCGCGGTCATGGCGAAGCTGATGACGATGGCGGTGAGTACCAGGGCCTGCGGCAGCGGGTCGGTGTAGTGCAACAGGTCCTGGGGCACGCCGTCCTTGATGATCGGTTCCTTGCCGATGAACAGGCTGCCCATGCTGAAGATGAACAGGTTGACCCCGTACGACAGCAGGCACAGGCCCATGATCACCTGGTAGGTTCGCGGGCGCAGGATCAGCCACACCCCCGAGGCGGCCAGAACGCCGATGGCAACTGCAATCACTTCTTCCATCAGGCGGCTCCTGCTTGGCTGGTTTTCGCCGGGTTGCCCGGGCGGTAGGCGCGCACCGACTGGTGCGCCAGGGCAGTGAGGATCAGCAGGGTCGAGCCGACCACCACGGTAAACACGCCGACATCGAAGAACAGCGCGCTGGCCACGTGCACATCGCCGAGCAACAGCAGGTGCAGGTGGGCGGTATGGGTGGTGAGGAACGGGTAGCCCAGCAGCATGGCGCCCGCGCCGGTCAGGGTTGCGCACAGCAGCCCGGTGCCCATCCAGCGCAGCGGGCGCAGGCTCATCTGCGCCTCGACCCACTGGGTGCCGGCCACCATGTACTGCAGGATAAACGCCACCGACATCACCAGGCCGGCGACAAAGCCGCCACCGGGCTGGTTGTGGCCACGCATGAACAGGTACATCGACACCAGCAGGGCGATCGGCAGCAGCAGGCGCACCAGCACCGCAGGCACCATCATGAAGCCCAGGGCGGTGTCGGTGGCATGCCGAGGGTTGATCAGGTCGGTGACCACGTCGGGTGCCAGCTGGCGCTGCTGCGCCGGCAGTTGCATGCTTTCCTTCGGCGGGCGGAAGCGCCGCAGCAGGGCGAACACGGTCAGCGCCACGGCCACCAGCACGGTGATTTCACCGAGGGTATCGAAACCACGGAAGTCGACCAGCATGACATTGACCACGTTGGTGCCACCGCCCTGGGGCAGGGCCCGGCTCAGGTAGAACGAGGAAATGTCGTTCGGCGTCGGCCGGGTGAGCATGGCGTAGGACAGCACGGCCATGCCGCCACCTACCAGCACCGCCAGCAGCAGGTCGCGTAGGCGGCGCATGCGCGCACGCTCCAGGCTGCCCGGCAGCGGCGATACGCCTTCGATCCGCCGCGGCAGCCAGCGCAGGCCGAGCAGGATCAGTACGGTGGTGACCACTTCCACCACCAGCTGGGTCAGGGCCAGGTCGGGCGCGGAGAACCAGACGAAGGTGATGCAGGTCATCAGGCCGCAGACGCTGACCATGATCAACGCCGCCAAACGGTGATACTTGGCCTGGTAGGCGGCGCCGATGGCGCAGGCAATGGCGATCAGCCACAGCGCGACGAACACGCCCGAGCCTGGAATCTTCGGCCGGTCACCCCAGCTCAGGCCGCTGTAGAGCATGGGGGTGAGGCCGGCGAGGAAGGCGGCGAGCACCAGCATGAACAGCTGCGACTGCAGGCGGCGGCTGGTGAGCAGGCGCTCGATGCGCCGCGCCAGCAGCATCAGTTGCACCTGGCCGTGTTCGAACAGGCGCTTGCCGTTGAAACGCTCGATCACTGGCGGGTAGGGGAAGCGGCCCAGGCGCAGCTGCTTGCGCAGCAGCAGATACAGCACGATACCGCCGCTCATGGCCACCAGGCTCATGATCAGCGGCGCGTTCCAGCCATGCCAGATGGCCAGGCTGTATTCCGGCAGGGTGCCGCCCACCACCGGCAGGGCGGCGGCGGCCAGCAGCGGGCCGACCGACTGGGCAGGGAAGATGCCCACCACCAGGCAGGTAAGCACCAGCAGTTCGACCGGCGCACGCATCCAGCGTGGCGGTTCGTGCGGGGTGTGCGGGAGGTCCTGCGCCGTGGGGCCGAAGAACACATCGACGGTGAAACGCAGGGCATAGGCCACGCTGAAGGTGCCGGCCAGGGTGGCGATCACCGGCAGCGTGGCCTCGACCCAGGCAGTGGAGCTGATGAACACCGTTTCGGCGAAGAACATTTCCTTGGACAGGAAACCGTTCATCAACGGCACGCCGGCCATCGAGGCGCTGGCCACCATGGCCAGGGTGGCGGTGTATGGCACCAGGCGTATCAGCCCGCTGAGGCGGCGGATGTCACGGGTACCGCTTTCGTGGTCGATGATGCCGGCGGCCATGAACAACGAGGCCTTGAAGGTGGCGTGGTTGAGAATGTGGAACACCGCCGCGACGGCGGCCAGCGGGCTGTTCAGGCCCAGCAGCAGGGTAATCAGGCCCAGGTGGCTGATGGTCGAGTACGCCAGCAGGCCCTTGAGGTCGTTCTGGAACATGGCGGCGAAGGCGCCGAGCAGCAGGGTGAGGGCGCCGGCACCGCCGACGATCCAGAACCACTCCTCGCTGCCCGACAGCACCGGCCACAGGCGCGCCAGCAGGAACACCCCGGCCTTGACCATGGTCGCCGAGTGCAGGTAAGCCGATACCGGGGTGGGCGCTGCCATGGCATGGGGCAGCCAGAACTGGAAGGGGAATTGTGCGCTCTTGCTCAGGGCGCCGATGAGGATCAGTGGCAGCAGCACCGGGTACAGCGCATGCTCGCGGATGGTGTTGCCGGCAGCCAGGACCTTGTCCAGGTCGTAGCTGCCGACCACATGGCCGAGCAGCAGGGCACCCACCAGCAGGCACAAGCCGCCCGCGCCCGTGACCATCAGCGCCATGTAGGCGCCGCGGCGGGCGTCGGCACGGTGGTGCCAGTAACCGATCAGCAGGAACGAGAACAGGCTGGTGAGTTCCCAGAAGAACACCAGCTGGATCAGGTTGCCGGAGATCACCAGGCCGAGCATGGCGCCCATGAACGCGAGGAAGAAGGCGAAGAAGCGCGGCACCGGGTCCTGTGGCGACATGTAGTAGCGGGCATACAGCGACACCAGCGTACCGATGCCCAGCACCAGCAGCGAGAACAGCCAGGCGAAGCCGTCCATGCGCAGCACCAGGTTCAACCCCAGGCTGGGCAGCCAGAGGAATTCTTCGCGAATCACGCCACCGTGGGCAACCTGAGGGTACAGCAGTGCTACCTGGACAGTGCCGACCAGGGCCACGAGCCCGGCGAGAATGGACTCCGCGTTACGTGCGTTGTGCGGCAGCACGGCTGCCAGGCAACTGCCCACGAACGGCAGAAGCAATAGCACTATCAATGACATAGCGTTCTATTCTGGAGAAGTTTGCAAAGAATCATACGTGCCGAGGGGTTGATCACCAACACGCAAGCTGTCGCAGAATCCTACAAACAGGCTGTGACAAGCTGTTTTTTTATAACAGATTCTTACAAAGCATAGCCGCAGTTGGCGGCTTTACAGGCCAGCCTGGCGTTCGCCTTCATCCTGCACGTCCCGTGCTTCGGCCACCTCGCGCGGGCGGCGTACCTTGAGTTCGCTGACCACCACCGCGATCACGATCAGCAGGCCGCCGAGCAGTGCCACGCCCGGCAGGCGCTCACCGGCGATGCGCCCGACGATCCCGGCCCATACCGGTTCGCCGGCATAGATGAGGGTGGCGCGGGTGGGCGAGACCGACTTCTGCGCCCAGTTCATTGCCACCTGGATCACCGCGCTCATGGCGCCCAACCCCACGGCACTGGCCAGCAGCAGCCAGGAAAAGTCGGGTATGCGCTCCTGGGTCGGCACGATCATCAGGAACGCCAGCAGCGAGGCGGTTGCCAGCTGCACCACGGTGACCCGGCGCACATCGACCTGGCCCGCGTAGCGGCTGATCAGGATGATTTCGCCGGCAATGGCCACGGCGCTGACCAGGGTTACCAGCTCGCCTTCGCTGAAGTGCAGGCTGCCACCCTCAGGGCCGGCCAGCAGCATCAGGCCGATGAACGCCAGGGCAATACCGATGCTGGGCATCAGGCCGGGGCGCCGGCCCAGCACCAGCCATTGCAGCAGCGGCACGAACGGCACGTACAGCGCGGTGATGAACGCCGACTGGCTGCTGCTGATGGTTTGCAGGCCCATGGTCTGCAGGCCGTAGCCGAGCATGATCGACACCCCGATCAGCATGCCGGCCTTCAGTTCGGTGAAGGTCAGCCCCGGCAGCGCCCGCGCCGAGACCACCCCGACGAACAGCGCGGCTGCAGCGAAGCGCAGGCCGACGAAGAACATCGGGCCGCTGACGGTCATCACGTTGTGCACCAGCAGGAAGGTGCCGCCCCACAGCATGGTGATGAACACCAGCACCAGTTCGGCCTTGCTCAGGCGAAAGGCAACGGCAGGGGTCGGTTTGCTGCTGGGCTGGCTCATGGTCTTGCGCACTCGGAGGGGGCGGCGCACAATCGCCGCAAAGTGGGCAGTATACTGCGCAATACCGACCAGTGAGCAATATAGTGCACAAAGATTCCTCGCACCGGGCATCGGTGCTGCAACATGTCAGCCTCAATGTACGCAGCCTGCGCAATGCCACGGGCATGAGCCAGACGGCGCTGGCGGAACGCTCCGGTGTCAGTCGGCGCATGCTGGTGGCGATCGAGGCGGGCGAAAAGAATGTCAGCCTGACTACCCTCGACCTGATTGCCGAAGCCTTGGGCGTGGCTTTCAGTACCCTGATCCAGGCACCTGACCAGCGTGATCCCGGGCGCATCGAAGAGTTGGCCTGGGCCGGGGAGCACCCGCAGAGCCGGGCGGTGCTGCTGGGCAGCAGTGTGGCGCGGCGCGAGGTGGAGCTGTGGGAATGGACCCTGGCACCGGGCGAGTGCTATTCCAGCGAGGCTGATGCCGAGGGCTGGAGCGAGCAGATCTATGTGGCGCAAGGGCAACTGACGCTGATTATCGAAGGGGCCGAGCATCGCCTGCAGGTCGGGCAGTTCCATGTGTTTCCCAGCAATTGCCGGTATGCCTATCGCAACGATGGGGCGGTTGCGGTGCGGTTTGTGCGCAATGTGGTGATCTAAGAGCGCGCAGGGCTGCACCACCTGTGGGAGCGGGCATGCCCGCGAACACCGGCGGAGCCGGTGCCATCCTCCGCGTCGCCTGATTCGCGGGCACGCCCGCTCCCACAGGTGCTGAGCAAGCCTGATCAGCTATTCAGCAACTCATCGGTCCTGACCACCTTGGCATAGGCAAACGCCAACGCCGCCATCACCGAATCATGCACCTGCGCCGCCGGCACCTGCTTGCCATCGAACTCCAGTGGCAGTGTGGCACAGGCGTCGTGCGCCACGGTCACGTCGTAACCGAGGTCGGCCGCGGCCCGGATGGCGGCGTCGATGCACATGTGGCTCATGCTGCCGACGATGGTCAGGGCCTCGACGCCATGCCGGTCCAGCGTGTGCTCAAGGTCGGTGCCGAGGAAGGCGTTGACCTTGTGCTTGAGCACCACCGGTTCACCGGCCTGAGGCTCGACCTTGGCATGGATCGCCGCACCCTGCGAGCCTGGCGCGAAGAACGGCGCATCGGCGCTGTCGAACTCATGCCGCACATGTACCACCAGGTCGCCCCGTTGACGCGCCGCCGCCAACAGGCGGGCAGCATTGTCGGCCGCCTGGTCGGCACCATCGAGGGTCCATTTGCCGCCCGGGAAGTAGTCGTTCTGGATGTCGATGATGATCAGCGCCTGCTTGCTCATGCTGCCTCCTGTGGCAGTAGTCGTTGGATGACGTTAGTTATAGGCTGTGTGCACTGACCTGAGGATTGGCGCGAACGACACTATGCAGGCAAAAACTGACAACCCCGCCAGCCTGGACATCGGCCTGCTGCTGTACCCCGGCGCGCAACGTGCTGCCGTGCATGGGCTGGCCGACCTGTTCCTGGTGGCCAATCGGGTGGTTGCCGAACTGGGGGCCGTCGTGTTGCCATCGGTGCGTATCAGCTTCTGGCAGGCAGACGAGGCGGGGCAGTTGCAGCCTGCCCCTGAGAGCCCACCTGCCGCCGCGGCCGATCTGCGGGTGCTGATCATTCCGCCGAGCCTGGAGTCGGCACCTCAGGGTGAGCTGCTTGAGCGCCATCGTGCGTCGTTATGCCAGTTGCACGGGCACGGCACGGTGCTGGCGTCGGTGTGCATCGGGGTGTTCTTCATCGCCGCTAGTGGCCTGCTCGACGGGCGCCCGGCCTGCACCCACTGGAACTACGTGCATTCGCTTGCCCAGCGTTTTCCCAAGGTGCGGGTCGAGGCCCAGCAACCGTTGCTGGACGATGGCGACATCGTCACCTCGGCCGGGTTGATGGCCTGGACCGACCTGGGCTTGCGCTTGCTGGAGCGCTTCATGGGCGCGACGGTGGCGCGGGAAACTGCCCGCTACCTGGCGGTCGACCCGGTCGCGGCGCCACTGCCCGGTGCAGTGTTCAATCCACGCCTGGACCATGGCGATGAGGCGGTGCTGAAAGTGCAGCACTGGTTGCAGGGCAACGGTGGGCAGGATGCCGACCTGGCCAGCATGGCAGCGTGCGCGGGGCTGGAGGAACGCACCTTCCTGCGGCGTTTTCGTGCTGCCACGGGGCTACGGCCAACCGAGTACTGCCAGCAGGTGAGGGTGGGGCGGGCGTGCCGCTTGCTGGAGTTCACCCGGCGCAATGTCGAGCAGATCGCCTGGGGCGTCGGTTACCAGGACCCGGGAGCGTTTCGCAAGGTGTTTCAGCGCATCACCGGCCTGACCCCGAGTGATTACCGGCGGCGCTTCGCGGTATCGGGTTAGGGCACGGGGGCGTTCCCAGTGCGGAAAACCGCTTGACCTTGACATAACTTGAGGTTTTACCCTGCTCGGCATCGCGCTGTAGGCGTCCGTCACCAGGAGACCGTTCATGACGGCAACATCCCATGCCCTGTGGTTTACCCAGATGATCGAATACGAAGTACCCGGCAGGTTCCAGCAGGCGTTGGCCCAGGCGCTGGTGGCGCGCAGCGAAGCGCTGGCCGCGCGTTGCGAAGGGCTGCAGGGTGTCAGTATCCAGGCCAGCGACGATGGCAGCCGGGTGCTGCAGTACCTGCAATGGCAGTCCCGCCAGGCGTGGGCAGCGGCGGCCGTTTATTTCGTCGGGGAACCTTTCCTCGAACTGCTTGGCCAGCATCAGGCGCGTGGGGTCAACTTTGCTGCCTACCAGACCCTGCGTAGCCTGGTGCGCGGCGCCGATGGCGGCCTGCATTGTCAGGTGGGCGAGCCTCAGGCATACCAGGGCGCGTAGTGCGGGTAGCGGTCCAGGCGGGCGCCAACGACCATTTCACTGATCCATGCCGCCAGGATCGAACTGTAGGCTTTCTGGCTCTCTTCGCTGGACAACGCGTGGTCGGCACCGTCGACGATGCGGTGGGTGAGCGAATGGGCGCTGACGAATGCCGAGCGGTAGCTCATCAAGGTGCTGTGCGGCACATAGTCGTCCTGCTCGGACTCCACCAGCAGTACATCGCCACCGAACTCGGCACAGGCTGCCAGTGCGCGGTTGTCCGCCGGGCCGAGCGGGCGCTGGCGGTAGGCGTTCAACCGTTGCCGGTCGAGGGTTTGCTTGGGGAGGTTCCATTCGTCGTCCCAGTACATCGCGGGTACCCGCAGGGCCAGCCATTTGACCGGCCGCTCACGGGTCAGCAGGGTGGCCAGGTAGCCGCCGTAGCTGCTGCCGATGATGGCGATGGCACTGGTGTCGACGGCCGGGTGGCTTACCAGCCGGTCGTAGGCCACCAGCAGGTCGGTCAGGTTCTGTTCGCGGGTGACCGTCAGCCGTTGGCTTTCGGTTTTTTCGTGGCCGCGCAGGTCGAAGGTCATGCACACGCAGCCCAGCCCGGTGATATGCCGGGCGCGGGCCAGGTCGCGTTGCTGGCTGCCACCCCACCCGTGGACGAAGAGGATGCCGGGCATCTTGCTGCCGGGGCTGACCAGGGTGCCGACGATGCTGTCATCCTCGACCTGCAGTTCAACGGTTTCACTCTGAATGGTCATGTTCACGAATCCGCGCGAATTTGCTGAGTTGTCCGAGTTCACTGTCGTTTCCTTGGTAAAAGAGGGTGGCGTCAGTGGGCAGTTCGGGGGTGCCGAACACTTCATGGGTAGAGGCACGCACCCGTTGCAATGCCGGGTCGTCGGCGAACGCCTGCAAGGCCAGCAGCTCGGCACTGCTGGCTCCGCCCAGGCGCCAGGATTGCTCGAGTACGCCGCTGCGCAGGTGGCCCAGGGGGTTGACGCCGCGGGCGATGTCGTAGTTGCGCCGTGAGGCGATGAAGCCGGGGAAGTGCTGCTCGGCGGCCTGCTCGTAGGCCATCGCCTGGTTGATGGCCAGGCGCAGCGGCTCGTCCAGCGGCAGTTGCAGCAGTGCCTGGTAGTCACCGCGCACCACTACCAGGTCGGAGCCGCCATACACTTCCGTGCCCTGGTGGTCGCGGGTCAGTTGCTGGGTACCGTGATAGCTGCAGGTCAGGCCGGCGACACGTACCTGGCCGACGCTGAAGGTTTGCACTTCGCTCAGGTCTTCCTCGAGCACCAGCCCCCACAGCGCAAGGTCCTGGTCATCCATGCCGGCCAGCAGCGGTTCCAGCTCATCGGCCGTGGTGATGACCTGTTGCCCACGGCCGGCGCAGGCCAGTACCGGCTTGATTCGCAACGGGCCGTCCGTCAATAACAGCTGTGCGGCGGTGCGCGCATCAGCCTTGCTGAACACGGTGTAGCCGCGCAGCAGGGCGTCGCTGGCTTGGCGGGCGAAGGCATCGGTCCAGCCCGGCGGGAAACTGGCCCCGGCCGGCAACGGGTGGGAGATCGCCTTGGTCGCCATGTAGGGGTGTGCGACCAGGCCACCGAACAGGTCCTGCTCGCTGCAGATGCCCAGGGCGGCATGGCGCTTGGGGTCGACCAGGGTTTCGGTGGGCAGGTAGTAGTAGCCATCGGTGGCGCTTGGTGGCTGGCTGGGTTGCACGTGTGGGCAGCCCAGCAGGCGGGCCAGGCCATCGGCAAGCTTCAGGTGCACGGCATGCTCGTGGTCGGGGGTGTGCGCTCGGGTGTCGAGCAGCACCACGCCGCTTTTAGGGGCGCAGGCATTGGGCATGGTCATTTGCCTGTGTGCAATGAATGTACTGAGTGTGAAGCCGGTGCTTTGAGGAAGTTCAGCGGAACTTGATCGGTGGTCCTGGCCCGTCTGTAGGAAATGTCCGGTATGCGAAGGGCGTGACGGGCAATGCATGCCGTGTGTCGGTCGCCACGATTGCAGGGCTTCGGCGGCTGTTCCATTATCGGCGCACTGGATAAACCGTGATGTAGCCGCAGGAGAGCGCATGAACGTTCAGACCACCTTTGGGCAAAGCGTGCCGCAGCGCCTGGCGCAGGTTCGCCAGGCCATGGCCGCAGAGGGCATCGATGCCTTGCTGGTACCCTCGGCCGACCCCCATCTTTCCGAATACCTGCCCGGTTACTGGCAAGGGCGCCAGTGGCTGTCGGGTTTCCACGGCTCGGTCGGCACGCTGGTGGTCACGGCTGACTTTGCCGGGCTGTGGGTCGATAGCCGCTACTGGGAACAGGCGGAACACGAGCTGGCTGGCAGCGGCATCGAGCTGATGAAGCTTTTGCCGGGCAAGCCTGGTGCGCTGGAATGGCTGGGCGAGCACGTCGAGACCAATGGCAGCGTGGCGGTAGACGGTGCGGTCATGGCCCTGGCTTCGGCGCGCCAGCTTGGCGACCGGCTGAAGGCGCGCGGGGCGCGACTGGTGACGGACAAGGACCTGCTGGGCCAGGTATGGGAAGGGCGCCCGGCGCTGCCAGGCAACCCGGTCTACCAGCATTTGCCACCGCACGCCACGGTAAGCCGTGCGGAGAAGCTGGCGCAGTTGCGCCAGAGCGTGCAGACCAAGGGGGCCGACTGGCATTTCATCGCTACCCTGGATGACATTGCCTGGCTGTTCAACCTGCGCGGTAGCGATGTGTCCTATAACCCGGTGTTCGTCGCCTTTGCCTTGATCAGCCAGCAGCAGGCCATCCTGTTCGTCGGCCAGGACAAGCTCGACGAACATCTACGCCAGGTGCTGGCGGCCGACGGTATCGAGGCGCGCGACTACGCCGAAGCAGGCAATGCCCTTGCCGCCATGCCGGCCGGCAGCCGATTGCTGGTCGACCCGGCCCGGGTAACCTGCGGCCTGCTGGATAACCTGCCGGCCGGGGTGGAACTGGTCGAGGGGCTCAACCCCAGCACCCTGAGCAAGTCGTGCAAAGGTGATGACGATCTGGTGCACATCCGCCAGGTGATGGAGCAGGACGGCGCGGCCTTGTGCGAGTTCTTCGCCTGGCTCGAGGCCAACCTCGGTCGGGAGCGGGTTACCGAACTGACGGTCGACGAGCAGTTGAGTGCCGCGCGTGCCCGCCGCCCAGGCTTCGTGTCGTTGAGCTTCTCGACCATTGCCGCCTTCAATGGCAATGGCGCGATGCCGCATTACCGTGCCACCGAGCAGTCGCATGCGGTCATCGAGGGCGATGGTCTGCTGCTGATCGATTCGGGCGGGCAGTACCTTGGCGGTACCACCGACATCACCCGCATGGTGCCGGTGGGCAACCCGAGCCTTGCACAGAAGCAGGATTGCACGCGCGTACTCAAAGGCATGATCGCCCTGTCGCGGGCCACCTTCCCGCGTGGCGTGCTGTCGCCGTTGCTCGATGCCATTGCCCGGGCACCGATCTGGGCTGACCAGGTGGATTACGGCCACGGCACCGGGCATGGGGTGGGTTACTTCATGAATGTGCACGAGGGGCCGCAGGTCATTGCCTACCAGGCGGCGCCCACGCCGCAGACCGCGATGCAGGTGGGCATGATCAGCTCGATCGAGCCGGGCACGTACCGCCCAGGGCAGTGGGGTGTGCGCATCGAGAACCTGGTGGTCAACCGCGAGGCCGGCAAGAGCGCCTTCGGCGACTTCCTGAACTTCGAGACCCTGACGCTGTGCCCGATCGATACCCGCTGCCTGGTGCCCGAACTGCTGGCCAGGGAAGAGGTGGACTGGTTGAACGGCTATCACGCCACGGTACGCGAGCGCCTGGCACCGTTGCTCAAGGGTGACGCGCTGGCCTGGCTGGAAGCGCGTACCGCGCCCTTGTAAGGTGGCAAATGAAAAGGGCAGCTTGCGAGCTGCCCTTTTTTCTACTTGCAGATGACGATCATGCTGCGGCTGGTGTAACCCGCCGGGTTGATGCCGAACAAGTAGTCACCGGGTTCTTCATCGCTATCGCCCGAGCGTGCAATGACCCGGTAGCCGCGCGTGCTGCAGGAGCTTGCGGCCTTGCTGTAGCAGTTGTCCCACGAGGAAGACAGGCCGGAGCAATTGATATGCAGGCCTTTCTTGCCCCTTTTGACCTCAGTCTTGGCCGTGGCGGCACATCCAGCAATAGCCAAGATGGCCAGGATGAGCAAAATACGTTTCATTCCTGTCCTTAAATGCAGGGCTGATAGCTGTATGGCCCTGTCGTTATCGCTTTGGTTCTTCCTGAAATTTCCCCAGCGTCCGTGTTCGGTCCAGTAGATAGCGTAAAGATGATGATTCTGTGACAGCTTAATCAGCGAGACGGGTCGCTACAATCACTAATCCTGTCTCAAATGAAAATATTTCTCATATCAGTCTGCTGCGACGGCCGGGCTGGGTTCCTTGCGCATGGACAGGGTGGTGCCAACCGACGCGGTAATGATCGCCAGGATGGCCAGCCACTGGGTAATCGTCAGGACCTCGCCCAGGAACAGCAGGCCGGACAGTGCGCCGAAGGCTGGTTCGATGCTCATGAGGGTGCCGAAGGTGCGTGCCGGGATGCGCGTGAGGGCAACCATTTCCAGGCTGTAGGGCAGGGCGGTGGACAGCACCGCAACGCCCAGGGCCATGGGGATCACGGCGGGTGTGAGCAAAGCGCTGCCGGCGTGGGCGATACCGATGGGGGCAACGAACAGCGCGGCGACCACAACGCCCAGTGCGGCACTCTGGATGCCATGCTCGGCCCCGGCCCGCTGCCCGAACAGAATGTACAGTGCCCAGCATACGCCCGCGCCCAGGGCATAGGCTGCGCCAACCGGGTCGAGGGCCTGCCCGCCATGGCCGGCCGGCAACAACAGCAGCAGGCCGACGATGGCCAGCGCAATCCACAGGAAGTCGATCGGCCGGCGCGAGGAGAAGATCGCCACGGCCAGCGGGCCGGTGAACTCCAGTGCCACGGCGATGCCGATCGGTACCGTTTGCAGGGCCATATAGAAGAGGAAGTTCATGCCGCCCAGCGCCATGCCGTAGATGATGACGTTGCGCAGGGCGTTGCGGGTCATGCGCACCCGCCACGGGCGCAGGATCAGTAGCATGATGATGCTGGCAAAGATCAGGCGCAGGGTGGTGGTGCCTTGGGCGCCGATGAGGGGGAACATGCTTTTGGCCAGGGAGGCACCGGACTGTATCGATGCCATGGCGATGAGCAGCAGGCCGATCGGGAAGAGGGTGGCGGCCAGGCTGCGGGGCTGGGTGTTCATTTCTGTGCAGCGATCCTTGAGCGAGGTGGGGGTGAGCAATATAGTGCGCAATTATGAGGATGGGGGGCAAGGTGCATGGCGTTGTATTTTCGGTGCCTGTGAGATCGGGCGCCGCCCGCGCGGCGCTTCGCGGGACAAGCCCGCTTGTGTCTTGATGGGGGATTAGAATTTGGAGTGAGAGCGGTGAATGGCAAGCTGAATGCCGTAGGTGCCTTGAGCACGTGTGGGAGCAAAAGCTGCCATTCACCGTTCCACTTTGGCGAGAGCCCGAACAGTTGGATGCGGCTCTGATCTCGAATCACAAGCGTGGGCCAAGCCAAAGTCCTCTCACTGTGTTGAGTTTAGGAGGTTTTGGTGATGGCTTCCTTCTTGGGTATCGATGTTTCCAGTCTCTCCCTTGATGCTGCGGTGCGGCCACAGGGCATCAAAATGCATTTAAGCAATGATCCAACAGGGTTTGAGGCGCTACTGGAGAGCCTTCGCAAGCTCAGTATCAAGCGCGTCCTGTTAGAGGCGACGGGTGGCTACGAGCGAGATGTCATGTGTTTTCTACAGGACGCTGGCTACAAGGTCATACGCGTCAATCCCAGGCGAGCCAGGTCATTCGCTGACTCTTTAGGCATCAAGGCCAAGACTGACGCCATCGACGCCGAGGTTCTGGCGCACTATGCCGAAGTCATTCCAGATCAACCCTCTCTGCGAGTCAGCCCCGAACGAGCGCTTCTGCGAGAGTTGCTTCAGCAACGTGATCGGATGGTTCAACAGCGAGATGACGACCTGCGGCGCCTGAAGCAGGTGCAATCGACTGCAGTTGCTAACTACCTGAATGCCAACCTGAAACACTTCAAGGCGCAGATCAAACGGGTTGAGTGTGAGATCGAACAGCAAATCGCGATGCTGAACGACGAACGGGTTGCCCAGCTGATCAAAGTGAAAGGCATTGGGATGGTGACAGCGGGCAAACTAATAGCGCTGCTGCCGGAGCTAGGTCGGGTTGAGTCCAGAGAAATTGCCTCCCTGGTTGGGGTGGCGCCCTTCAACCACGACAGCGGGAAATTCATGGGCAAGCGCTCTATCTCTGGCGGGCGATTTGCGGTCAGGCGATCGCTGTACATGGCATGCCTTGTGGCGATGAAATACAACCCAGCACTCAAGGCTCGTTATCAGTCACTGCGGGAGCGCGGAAAACTTCCCAAAGTCGCTATCGTGGCCTGCATGAGAACGTTCATCGTGCGGTTAAATGCCATGCTCAGAACGGGTACATCATGGCTCGATCTAGTGCTACCGCAGCCTGAAGGTACAACGTAAATCCAGAACGCAGCGTGAGCCGCCTGGAAGCGGGCTTGCCCGCGAAGCCAACACCGTGGTGGATGGCACGGGCTTCGCCCGTGTTCGCGGGCAAGCCCGCTCCCACAGGGATCGCGCCAGCTTTTTGAAATTGAGCAAGACAGTTGCTCCCACATTTGTTGCAACGTGGCCATGCCTGCGGGAGAGGCGTTGCCCGCTTTGGCGGAGTGTTTGAGACCGGCGAGGCGGCGGTAGCGCCAGCCGGGAAACCGCGTCAAGGCAACCAGGCTGACAACCATGGCCTGACAGGTTCGGCACGTTGCAACAAATGTGGGAGCGGGCTTGTCCCGCGAAGCGCCGCGCGGGCGGCGCTCGATCTCACAGGCGCTGCAAGGCTTGCGGCGAGCACCTGGCGGCCCTGACGCGGTCTTTTTCAAAAAAACCTAAATTATTGAAATTAAAGGTTGACCTCCTGAAACGCCGCCCTATAATGCGCACCACTCCAACGCGGTAGCGAAGCAAAGCCAGCCACCCTGTTGAGTCAAGTGTTTGAAGCTAAACGAGTTTCTCGCAAAAAACTTCAAAATAAACGCTTGACAGCAAATGAGGAAAGCGTAGAATGCGCGCCTCGGTTGAGACGAAAAGCTCTTAACCAAACGCTCTTTAACAAATCGAATCAAGCAATTCGTGTGGGTGCTTGTGAGTACGGACTGATAGTCACAAAGATTATCAGCATCACAAGTGACCATGCGAGAAATCACATAGTCATTTGAGATTGCTGAGCCAAGTTTAGGGTTTCTTAAAAACCCAAGCAGTATTGAACTGAAGAGTTTGATCATGGCTCAGATTGAACGCTGGCGGCAGGCCTAACACATGCAAGTCGAGCGGATGACGGGAGCTTGCTCCTTGATTCAGCGGCGGACGGGTGAGTAATGCCTAGGAATCTGCCTGGTAGTGGGGGACAACGTTTCGAAAGGAACGCTAATACCGCATACGTCCTACGGGAGAAAGCAGGGGACCTTCGGGCCTTGCGCTATCAGATGAGCCTAGGTCGGATTAGCTAGTTGGTGGGGTAATGGCTCACCAAGGCGACGATCCGTAACTGGTCTGAGAGGATGATCAGTCACACTGGAACTGAGACACGGTCCAGACTCCTACGGGAGGCAGCAGTGGGGAATATTGGACAATGGGCGAAAGCCTGATCCAGCCATGCCGCGTGTGTGAAGAAGGTCTTCGGATTGTAAAGCACTTTAAGTTGGGAGGAAGGGCAGTAAGCTAATACCTTGCTGTTTTGACGTTACCGACAGAATAAGCACCGGCTAACTCTGTGCCAGCAGCCGCGGTAATACAGAGGGTGCAAGCGTTAATCGGAATTACTGGGCGTAAAGCGCGCGTAGGTGGTTCGTTAAGTTGGATGTGAAAGCCCCGGGCTCAACCTGGGAACTGCATCCAAAACTGGCGAGCTAGAGTACGGTAGAGGGTGGTGGAATTTCCTGTGTAGCGGTGAAATGCGTAGATATAGGAAGGAACACCAGTGGCGAAGGCGACCACCTGGACTGATACTGACACTGAGGTGCGAAAGCGTGGGGAGCAAACAGGATTAGATACCCTGGTAGTCCACGCCGTAAACGATGTCAACTAGCCGTTGGAATCCTTGAGATTTTAGTGGCGCAGCTAACGCATTAAGTTGACCGCCTGGGGAGTACGGCCGCAAGGTTAAAACTCAAATGAATTGACGGGGGCCCGCACAAGCGGTGGAGCATGTGGTTTAATTCGAAGCAACGCGAAGAACCTTACCAGGCCTTGACATGCAGAGAACTTTCCAGAGATGGATTGGTGCCTTCGGGAGCTCTGACACAGGTGCTGCATGGCTGTCGTCAGCTCGTGTCGTGAGATGTTGGGTTAAGTCCCGTAACGAGCGCAACCCTTGTCCTTAGTTACCAGCACGTTATGGTGGGCACTCTAAGGAGACTGCCGGTGACAAGCCGGAGGAAGGTGGGGATGACGTCAAGTCATCATGGCCCTTACGGCCTGGGCTACACACGTGCTACAATGGTCGGTACAGAGGGTTGCCAAGCCGCGAGGTGGAGCTAATCTCACAAAACCGATCGTAGTCCGGATCGCAGTCTGCAACTCGACTGCGTGAAGTGGGAATCGCTAGTAATCGCGAATCAGAATGTCGCGGTGAATACGTTCCCGGGCCTTGTACACACCGCCCGTCACACCATGGGAGTGGGTTGCACCAGAAGTAGCTAGTCTAACCTTCGGGAGGACGGTTACCACGGTGTGATTCATGACTGGGGTGAAGTCGTAACAAGGTAGCCGTAGGGGAACCTGCGGCTGGATCACCTCCTTAATCGACGACATCAGCCTGCTGATGAGCTCCCACACGAATTGCTTGATTCATTGTAAAAGACGATGCTGTAACGCGACCCTGTTATAGGTCTGTAGCTCAGTTGGTTAGAGCGCACCCCTGATAAGGGTGAGGTCGGCAGTTCAAATCTGCCCAGACCTACCATTACATGGTTCAGCCGTAGAATACGGGGCCATAGCTCAGCTGGGAGAGCGCCTGCCTTGCACGCAGGAGGTCAGCGGTTCGATCCCGCTTGGCTCCACCACTTTCGCCGTACGCAGTAGCTTGTCAGAACTTAGAAATGAACATTCAGTTCGAATGTTGATTTCTGACTTTTGTCAGATCGTTCTTTAAAAATTCGGATATGTGATAGATATAGACTGATGACCAGTTTCACTGCTGGAAATCAGGCTAAGGTAAAATTTGTGAGTTCTGCTCGAAAGAGCAACATGCGAATTTTCGGCGAATGTCGTCTTCACAGTATAACCAGATTGCTTGGGGTTATATGGTCAAGTGAAGAAGCGCATACGGTGGATGCCTTGGCAGTCAGAGGCGATGAAAGACGTGGTAGCCTGCGATAAGCTTTGGGGAGTCGGCAAACAGACTGTGATCCAGAGATCTCTGAATGGGGGAACCCACTCAGCACAAGCTGAGTATCTTGTACTGAATACATAGGTGCAAGAGGCGAACCAGGGGAACTGAAACATCTAAGTACCCTGAGGAAAAGAAATCAACCGAGATTCCCTTAGTAGTGGCGAGCGAACGGGGACCAGCCCTTAAGTTGATTTGAGATTAGTGGAACGCTCTGGAAAGTGCGGCCATAGTGGGTGATAGCCCCGTACACGAAAATCTCTTGTCAATGAAATCGAGTAGGACGGAGCACGAGAAACTTTGTCTGAATATGGGGGGACCATCCTCCAAGGCTAAATACTACTGACTGACCGATAGTGAACCAGTACCGTGAGGGAAAGGCGAAAAGAACCCCGGAGAGGGGAGTGAAATAGAACCTGAAACCGTATGCGTACAAGCAGTGGGAGCCTACTTTGTTAGGTGACTGCGTACCTTTTGTATAATGGGTCAGCGACTTATATTCAGTGGCGAGCTTAACCGAATAGGGGAGGCGTAGCGAAAGCGAGTCTTAATAGGGCGTTTAGTCGCTGGGTATAGACCCGAAACCGGGCGATCTATCCATGGGCAGGTTGAAGGTTAGGTAACACTGACTGGAGGACCGAACCGACTACCGTTGAAAAGTTAGCGGATGACCTGTGGATCGGAGTGAAAGGCTAATCAAGCTCGGAGATAGCTGGTTCTCCTCGAAAGCTATTTAGGTAGCGCCTCATGTATCACTCCAGGGGGTAGAGCACTGTTTCGGCTAGGGGGTCATCCCGACTTACCAAACCGATGCAAACTCCGAATACCTGGAAGTGCCGAGCATGGGAGACACACGGCGGGTGCTAACGTCCGTCGTGAAAAGGGAAACAACCCAGACCGTCAGCTAAGGTCCCAAAGTCATGGTTAAGTGGGAAACGATGTGGGAAGGCTTAGACAGCTAGGAGGTTGGCTTAGAAGCAGCCACCCTTTAAAGAAAGCGTAATAGCTCACTAGTCGAGTCGGCCTGCGCGGAAGATGTAACGGGGCTCAAACCATGCACCGAAGCTACGGGTGTCATCTTTGATGACGCGGTAGAGGAGCGTTCTGTAAGCCTGTGAAGGTGAGTTGAGAAGCTTGCTGGAGGTATCAGAAGTGCGAATGCTGACATGAGTAACGACAATGCGAGTGAAAAACTCGCACGCCGAAAGACCAAGGTTTCCTGCGCAACGTTAATCGACGCAGGGTTAGTCGGTCCCTAAGGCGAGGCTGAAAAGCGTAGTCGATGGAAAACAGGTTAATATTCCTGTACTTCCAGTTATTGCGATGGAGGGACGGAGAAGGTTAGGCCAGCCTGGCGTTGGTTGTCCAGGTTTAAGGTGGTAGGCTGAAATCTTAGGCAAATCCGGGATTTCAAGGCCGAGAGCTGATGACGAGTTGCCGTTAGGCGACGAAGTGGTTGATACCATGCTTCCAAGAAAAGCTCCTAAGCTTCAGATAACTGGGAACCGTACCCCAAACCGACACAGGTGGTTAGGTAGAGAATACCAAGGCGCTTGAGAGAACTCGGGTGAAGGAACTAGGCAAAATGGCACCGTAACTTCGGGAGAAGGTGCGCCGGCGAGGGTGAAGGACTTGCTCCGTAAGCCCATGCCGGTCGAAGATACCAGGCCGCTGCGACTGTTTATTAAAAACACAGCACTCTGCAAACACGAAAGTGGACGTATAGGGTGTGACGCCTGCCCGGTGCCGGAAGGTTAATTGATGGGGTTAGCGCAAGCGAAGCTCTTGATCGAAGCCCCGGTAAACGGCGGCCGTAACTATAACGGTCCTAAGGTAGCGAAATTCCTTGTCGGGTAAGTTCCGACCTGCACGAATGGCGTAACGATGGCGGCGCTGTCTCCACCCGAGACTCAGTGAAATTGAAATCGCTGTGAAGATGCAGTGTATCCGCGGCTAGACGGAAAGACCCCGTGAACCTTTACTATAGCTTTGCACTGGACTTTGAATTTGCTTGTGTAGGATAGGTGGGAGGCTTTGAAGTGGGGACGCCAGTTCTCATGGAGCCATCCTTGAAATACCACCCTGGCAACTTTGAGGTTCTAACTCAGGTCCGTTATCCGGATCGAGGACAGTGTATGGTGGGTAGTTTGACTGGGGCGGTCTCCTCCCAAAGAGTAACGGAGGAGTACGAAGGTGCGCTCAGACCGGTCGGAAATCGGTCGTAGAGTATAAAGGCAAAAGCGCGCTTGACTGCGAGACAAACACGTCGAGCAGGTACGAAAGTAGGTCTTAGTGATCCGGTGGTTCTGTATGGAAGGGCCATCGCTCAACGGATAAAAGGTACTCCGGGGATAACAGGCTGATACCGCCCAAGAGTTCATATCGACGGCGGTGTTTGGCACCTCGATGTCGGCTCATCACATCCTGGGGCTGAAGCCGGTCCCAAGGGTATGGCTGTTCGCCATTTAAAGTGGTACGCGAGCTGGGTTTAGAACGTCGTGAGACAGTTCGGTCCCTATCTGCCGTGGACGTTTGAGATTTGAGAGGGGCTGCTCCTAGTACGAGAGGACCGGAGTGGACGAACCTCTGGTGTTCCGGTTGTCACGCCAGTGGCATTGCCGGGTAGCTATGTTCGGAAGAGATAACCGCTGAAAGCATCTAAGCGGGAAACTTGCCTCAAGATGAGATCTCACTGGGATCTTGAATCCCCTGAAGGGCCGTCGAAGACTACGACGTTGATAGGTTGGGTGTGTAAGCGCTGTGAGGCGTTGAGCTAACCAATACTAATTGCCCGTGAGGCTTGACCATATAACACCCAAGCAATTTGCGCACGAAAGCCAAATTGTGGTGGTGAAGACGAAAGAACCGAAAGTTCGCAACATCACAAATATCGCATATCCGAATTCGCTGGGCTGTCCATCTGGACATTCTGGCAACAGAATTTCTTGACGACCATAGAGCATTGGAACCACCTGATCCCATCCCGAACTCAGCAGTGAAACGATGCATCGCCGATGGTAGTGTGGGGTTTCCCCATGTGAGAGTAGGTCATCGTCAAGATTCATTTCGCAAAACCCCTATCTGCGCATGCAGGTAGGGGTTTTGTCTTTGTGGTGCAAAAATTCCCGGCATACGCAGCCCCTGTGGGAGCGGCCTTGTGTCGCGAAAGGGCCGCAAAGCGGCCCCAGGATTGATGCGCAACAGTTGAAATTGCTGGGGCTGCTTTGCAGCCCTTTCGCGACACAAGGCCGCTCCCACAGGGGATCGCGCCAACTTTTAGAATTTGAGCAAGACAGTTGCTCCCACAGGGCCCCGCGTAGCTCCGAAAAGCAATCATGAAATGTGCGTCATTTATGCCTGACGAGTTACAGGTCAATGCTACGCTCGCGGAAATACTCAGCACGGATACCCATCATGGAAATGAACTGGCACCAGGCCCTGCAAGAGAGCCTGAGCTGGCTGGCAATCGCCTCGTTCATCACCCTTGTCTGCTTCACGGCAGCCGCCACACTGGCCGTACGTTGTACGCGCTGGGGCAGCCAGTTCTGGCAGCTTGCCGGGCCTTATTTCAGTTTCAGGCGCAGTTGGCGGCCGTTACTGGTGTTCGCCCTGCTGCTGGTATTGACGCTATTCTCGGTGCGCCTGAACGTGCTGTTCTCGTTCTGGTACAACGGCTTCTACAGCGCCTTGCAAGGCCTTGATCAAGCCGCCTTCTGGTACCTGCTCGGCGTCTTCGCGGTATTGGCCACCATCCATGTGCTGCGTTCGCTGTTCACCTTCTATGTAAGCCAGGCGTTCAGCATCCAGTGGCGGGTCTGGCTGACCGAGCGCCTGACCCACGACTGGATGCACGGCGATGCCTACTACCGTGGCCAGTTCCTTGCCGAGCCGGTGGACAACCCTGACCAGCGTATCGAACTGGACGTCAACGCCTTTGTCAGCAACTCGGTGACCCTCGCCCTGGGCGCGGTCAGCGCGCTGGTTTCGCTGGTGGCATTCACCGGCATCCTCTGGGGGCTGTCGGCGCCGCTGGCCGTCGCTGGTGTGGAGATTCCCCGGGCGATGGTGTTTGCCGTGTACCTGTATGTCATCGTCGCCACATGGATCGCCTTCCGCCTCGGGCGACCGCTGATCCGCCTGAACTTCCTCAACGAAAAGCTCACCGCCAACTTCCGTTACGCGCTGATGCGACTGCGCGAGAACGCCGAGAACATTGCTTTCTACCAGGGTGCGCAGGTCGAGCGGGGCACCTTGCTGGGCCGCTTTGGTGCCTTGATCGTGAATGCCTGGGCGCTGGTGTTCCGAAACCTGAAATTCAGTGGTTTCAACCTGGGCGTGAGCCAGGTAGCAGTGGTGTTCCCGTTCATTCTGCAGGCACCGCGCTTCTTCAGCGGGGCGATCAAGCTGGGCGACGTCATGCAGACCTCCCAGGCCTTTGGCCAGGTGCAGGATTCGTTGTCATTCTTCCGCGAGTCGTATGATGCGTTTGCCCAGTACCGGGCTACCCTCGATCGTCTGACCGGCTTCCTCGATGCCAACGAGCAGGCGAGCGCTTTGCCGCGCGTCATCACCGAGGACCAGGAGCATGCCTTGGCGATCAGCCGCCTGCAGGTGCTGCGCCCGGACGGGCATGCCCTTATCGCCGACCTGAACCTTGACCTGCACGCCGGCCAGGCGCTGTTGATCAAGGGGCCGTCAGGCAGCGGCAAAACCACGTTGCTGCGTACGCTGGCGGGCCTCTGGCCGTATGCCGAGGGTGAGGTCAGGCGCCCGCTGGGCCACCAGGCGCTGTTCCTGTCGCAGCGGCCGTACCTGCCGCTGGGCGATCTGCGCGCCGTCATTGCCTACCCGGCGGCCAGCAGGCCTGAGGATGAAACGCGGATGCAGCAGGCCTTGCGCCAGGTCAACCTGGCCCACCTGGCCGAGCGACTGGACGTCAGCTGTGACTGGTCACACATTCTCTCGGTCGGTGAGCAGCAGCGCCTGGCATTTGCCCGGGTGCTGTTCAACCGGCCGCAGGTGGTGTTTCTCGACGAGTCCACTTCGGCCATGGACGAAGGGCTCGAGCATGCCCTGTATTCACTGTTGCGCACGGAAATGCCGGGAGCGTTGCTGGTCAGTGTCGGGCACCGCAGCACGCTGGCAGGTTTCCATACCCATCGGCTGGAGGTGGATGGGCATGGCGGCTGGTCGCTGCTGGAGCAGCAGCCAGCGCTGGCCTAGTGCGGCTTGCCGGTGATCGGGCCTGACCTGAGCAATGCGACCCCGGCCAGGGTGCTGCCGGCACACGCCGCGCCAAGCAGGAATGTCGCCTTGAAGCCGACCCCGTCCCACAGCAGCCCGGCCACCACGCTGGCCACCAGCAGCGCCACGCCGGTCAGCAGGTTGAACAGGCCGAAGGCTGTACCGCGCAGCTCCGCGGGGGCGCTGTCGGCGATCATGGCGGCAAAGATGCCTTGGCTGAAGCCCAGGTGCAGGCCCCAGGCAGCCACCCCCATGGCCAGCCCGGTCCAGCCCGGCAGCAGGGCCAGCAGCAGGTCGGCGGCGACCAGCAGCCCCAGCCCGGTCATCAGCACGCCGCGGCGGCCTACGCGGTCCGACAGCACCCCCGCGGGGTAGGCCGACAGCGAGTAGGCCAGGGCCATGAGCACCAGCACTGCCGGCGCCCACAGCGGCGCCAGGCCCATGTCCTGTGCGCGCAGCAGCAGAAACGCCTCGCTGAAGCGGGCGAGGGTAAACAGCGTGGCCAGGCCGATCAGCCGCCAGTAGGCCGGGCCCAGGCGGGCCAGCTCGTGCAGGGCCAGCGGTGAGCGCACCGGCCGGGTGGTGGCCGGCGTTTCAGGTTCGCGCACGAAGGCGATGAGGATGTACACCGCCACGAACGCCGGGAGCACCGCCACCCAGAACACCGTCTGGAAATGGCTCGCGGTCAGCCACATCAGCACGATTGCCAGCAACGGCCCAAGGAAGGCGCCCACGGTATCCAGCGCCTGGCGCAGGCCGAAGGCTGCACCGCGCAGTTCTGCGGGCGTAACGTCGGCCACCAGCGCATCGCGCGGCGCCCCACGAATGCCTTTGCCTACCCGGTCAACGAAGCGTGCTGCGGTCAACCACTCCAGCCCGGAGGCCATGGGGAACACCGGCTTGGTCAACGCACCCAGGCCATAGCCCAGCACCGTGAGCAGCTTGCGCTTGCCCAGCCGGTCGCTGAGGGCACCGGAAAACACCTTGGTGATCGAGGCGGTCGCCTCGGCGATGCCTTCGATAAAGCCCACCGCCACTACCGAGGTGCCGAGCACGGTGACCATGTACAGCGGCAGCAGTGCGTGAATCATTTCCGAGGAAATGTCCATGAACATCGACACGAACCCCAGCGCCCAGACACTGCGAGGGATCTTCGACAGGGACCTGGTGGCGTTCGTGGCGTGGCTTTCTTCTTGGCTGCGCATCAGGAGGCTCGGCAGAGAGGGCTACGTTCGAAACTGTAGGAGCCGTCACGCAGGATGCAAATCGGACAGGTGTATGCAAGCAACAGCGCGCATAGCCGGGCTGCGCCGGCAACGCTGTCGTGTCAGCAAAGTTCCGTTACAAACATGTAAACTTCGTAAATAAGATTTAAACTCATTTGCGAATCTCTATATTTACCATCCCTGTTGGCCACCAAACTGTGTTTGCGAGGCCGGTGGGCGAGGGCCCCCGGTTTCCGACAGGGATGTGCCGTTTCGCTCATGAATCGCAGGAGATGTACCCATGCAGTGCAAGACTTCACCCAACAGCCTGGCCCTGGCGTTCGTCGCGCTGGCGTCACCGGCCATGGTGGCCACCGTGGCCCAGGCCGAAGAACAGCGCACGGGTGAGGTGCTGGAGATGCCGGTTGCCGACAACGCGCTGGTGATTCAGGACACCCTGGTCACCGCCGAGCGCGAGGCACGCCAGGCCCTGGGTACGTCGATCATCACCGCCGAAGACATCAAGCGCCATCCGCCGGCCAATGACCTGTCCGACATCATCCGCCGCGAACCCGGGGTCAACCTGACCGGCAACAGCGCCAGCGGCGCGCGTGGCAACAACCGGCAGATCGACCTGCGCGGCATGGGCCCGGAAAATACCCTGATCCTCATCGACGGCAAGCCATCCAGCGCACGCAACGCCGTGCGCTATGGCTGGAACGGCGACCGCGATACCCGCGGCGAAACCAACTGGGTACCGGCAGAAGCGGTCGAGCGCATCGAGATCCTGCGTGGCCCGGCGGCCGCACGTTACGGTTCCGGCGCCATGGGCGGGGTGGTCAACATCATCACCAAGCGGCCCACCGACGAACTCAAGGGCAGCGTCAGCCTGTACACCCAGCTGCCGGAAGACAGCGCCGAGGGCGCCAGCCGCCGGGCCAACTTCAATTTGGGCGGCGGCCTGACCGACAACCTCGGCTTCCGCCTGTACGGCGGCCTGGCCAAGACCGATGCCGACGACCTGGACATCAATGCCGGGCATGCCACCAGTGCGCTGGTGGCCGGCCGCGAAGGCGTACGCAACAAGGACATCAATGGCCTGCTGAGCTGGAAGCTGAATGACGAGCACCGCCTCGAGGCCAGTGCCGGCTACAGCCGCCAGGGCAATATCTTTGCCGGCGACACCATGAACAGCAACGGCGGTGGTGACGTCGAGTTCGTGTCCAGCCTGTACGGCCACGAAACCAATGTGATGCAGCGCAGTACCTACGACCTGACCCACCTGGGCGATTTCACCTGGGGTACCAGCAAGACTGTGCTGGCCTACGAGTACGTGCGCAACTGGCGCCTCAACGAGGGCCTGGCAGGCCGCACCGAAGGTGCCCCCAATGCCGAAGGCGCCGCCATGTCGCGCCTGCGCAACACGCGCCTGAGCAGCGAAGTGAACCTGCCATTCGCCATGGGCAGCACCGAACATGTGCTGACCCTGGGCGGCGAGTACCTGTACGAAGCGCTCAATGACCAGGGCTCGCTGCGCCCGCAAAGCTCGGACCCTACCGGTAACGACGGGTTGGTCGGTTTCGACCGCAGCAGCTCGAAGATGACCGCCCGCAGCTATGCGCTGTTCGTCGAGGACAACATCATTGTCGGCGACACCACCATTACCCCGGGCCTGCGTTTCGACCACCACGAAACCTTCGGCGACAACTTCAGCCCCAGCTTGAACCTGTCGCACAAACTGACCGAAGCACTGTCGGTCAAAGGCGGTATCGCGCGCGCCTACAAGACCCCGAACCTGTACCAGTCCAACCCCAACTACCTGCTGTACAGCCGCGGCAATGGTTGCAGCGTGCAGCAGACCAACAACGGTGGCTGCTACCTGCAGGGCAACGCCGACCTCAAGCCCGAGATCAGCGTCAACAAGGAAATCGGCCTGATGTACGACCGTGGTACCTGGCGCACCAGTGCCACGTACTTTCGCAACGACTACAAGAACAAGATCGTCGGTGATACCGATGTGCTGTACACCATCGGCACCGGCAGCCGCGTGACCCAGTGGGACAACGCCGGCAAGGCGCGGGTGGAAGGTATCGAAGGCAACCTGTTCATCGAGCTGACGCCGGCCCTGGACTGGAACACCAACCTGACCTGGATGCTCGACAACGACAACCGCGAGACCGGCGAGCCGCTGTCGATAATCCCGGAATACACCGTCAACACCACCCTCGACTGGCGCGCCACCGAGAAGCTGTCGTTCCAGGTGGCGGGTACCTACTTCGGCAAGCAGAAGTCGCCGACCTTCAACGAACGCACCCAGCAAGGCTACGACAAGACCGCGCAACAGGACGTGGAAGCCTACGGCCTGGTGGACGTGAGCGCCGGGTACAAGTTCAACGCCAACTACGACGTGCGGGTGGGGGTGAACAACGTGTTCGACAAGCAGATCCTGCGTGGCGGCAACGCCAGTACTTCGGGCGCTAATTCCTATAACCAGCCGGGCAGGGCGGTGTTCGCTGCGCTGAACATCAACTTCTGATCCAAGGGGCCGCTGCGCGGCCCATTCGCCGGCAAGCCAGCTCCCACAGGGATCGCGCCAACTTTTAGAATTTGAGCAAGACAGTTGCTCCCACTGGTACCACACAGTATTCGAACCCTGTGCAATCCCTGTGGGAGCTGGCTTGCCGGCGAATGGGCTGCACAGCAGCCCCGGATGCCACCGATCAACGCCAAGGAGCCCCCGATGATCAAAGCCCCCGCCTGGCTGCAGATCCTCTCCCGCAGCTTTGCCGCACTGCTCGGCGGCTATGCCCTCAGCTACGCCGCCAGCGCCTGCCTGGCCCGCATCCTGCCGCTGGCTGCCGCCGATGCGGTCATCGTCGCGACCCTGCCGGCCTTCATCTTCTACACCGCCGCCATCCTCTGGGCCTTCGCCTGCAGTGATGCCCTGCGGGCCTGGGCTCCGCTGGCTGTGGCCGTACCGCTTGCCCTGATCGGCTTCTGGCCGCAGGCACTGGAGTGGCTGGCATGAAGAACACCTTCACCCAATCGATGGCCTGGCTGCACACCTGGGCCGGGCTGATATTCGGCTGGCTGCTGTTCGCCATCTTCGTCACCGGCACCCTGGCGGTATTCGACAAGGAACTCGACCACTGGATGCAACCGGAAATCCCGGTCACCGAGGTACCCCAGGCCGACGCCGCGCGGCGCGCCATTGCCTACCTGCAGGCCCACGAGCCGCAGGCTGGGAACTGGGGCATCAGCCTGCCGAGCGAGCGCTCGCCTGGGTTGCGGGTGTCCACCGGCGAGCGTCGCCATGGCCCCACCGTACAGCTCGACCCGCGTACTGGCGAGGCCATCGAGGTGCGTGACAGTGTTGGTGGCAACTTCTTTTTCCGCTTCCATTTCACCCTCGACCTGCCACGCAACTGGGGCATCTTCGTGGTCGGCGCGCTGGCGCTGGTGATGCTCGCGGCGCTGGTCACCGGTATCGTCATCCACAAGAAGATCTTCAAGGAGTTTTTCACCTTCCGGCCGAACAAGGGCCAGCGCTCTTGGCTGGATTTCCACAACGCCAGCGCGGTGCTGTTGCTGCCGTTCCACCTGATGATCACCTACACCGGCCTGGTGATCTTCATGCTCATCTACATCCCGGCCGGGGTCGATGCGCTGTTCGCCGGCGACAACCGTGCCTACTTCCAGGCCCAGGGCAATGCCCGCCTGGAGCAGCCTCGTGGCCTGGCCAGGCAACCGGCCGCGCTGGTCGATGTCGCGCCATTGCTGGCCCAGGCCGAGGCGCGCCTGGGGCCGATTGGTGGCCTGAATATCCGCAACCCCAACACGGCGGCGGCGCGTATCGAAATACGCCCCGGGCTGGGCAACCGCATTGCCTTGGCCAAGGGCCAGGCCATGGTCTTCGATGGTGTCAGCGGGCAGTTGCTCGGCGACGTCGCCGAATGGCGTGCGGCACCATTGACCCAGCGGGTCATGGCCGGCCTGCATTTCGCCCAGTTTGGCGGCTACCCGATGCGCTGGCTGTATTTTGTCTGCGGGCTGGTCAGTTGCCTGATGATCGCCAGCGGGCTGGTGCTGTTCTGCGTGAAGCGTGGGCGCAAGTACACCAGCGCCGCGGCTTCGGTGCGGCGTTGGTACCGGGTGGCGGAGGTGTGCAACGTGGGCTTCGTCAGTGGCCTGTTGTTGGCGTGCGTGGCGTTGCTGTGGGCCAGCCGCGTGCTGCCGGTGGAACTGGCGCAGCGGGAGAACTGGGAGGTTCGTGCGTTCTTTGGTGTATGGCTGCTGGCGCTGTTGCATGCCGGTATCAGGCCGGTACGCCGGGCCTGGGTCGAGCAACTGCTGCTGACCGCGTTGCTGTGCATTGGCCTGGGTGCGTTGGGTGGCTTGGGCGACGCCATGCGCCTGGGGGTGGTGGCCTGTGCCCTGGTGTTGGGTGTATTGCTCGGGCTGCTGGCCTGGCGCGTATGGCAGGCGCAGTGGGTGCCGCAGAAGGCCAGGGCAGGGCGGCGGATGGAGGCCGGGGCATGATGATGTGGATCATGGGCAGCGTGTTGTTCGCCTACGCTGGCATGCTGGGGCTGTGCCAGGGGCTGGAGCGGCATTACAAGCAGGTATGGAACCGCACCTGCCCGCCGGTGCTGCGTGTCGGCTTGCGCGCGGCTGGCTGGCTGGCGTTGCTGGCCAGTCTGGTGCTGTGTGCCCAGGCCTGGGGCTGGGCCATGGGGCCGGTGGCCTGGTTTGCCGTGATGTCGCTGGCGGGGATGGTGCTGGTATTGCTGCTGCCATACTGGCCGCGGCTGGCGGTGGGGTTGGTGGCGGCGGTGCCGGTTTGGGGACTGATACAGGTGATGATCTGACCAGGCCACATCGTCGGCGCAACCGGTGCCATGTTGTTGCGGTAAAAAGTGCCAAGGCATGTTAAACCTTGCGCCCCAACCCGCTGCGAGAGAAACCCGGTGAAAGCCGTCCGCCTGACCCTGATCTGCCACGCCCTTACCCAGGCCCAGAAGACCGGGCGCCTGCACCGTGCCGACGACGGCATCCTGCCGCTGGGCCAGCAGCCTTTCGCCGACCTTTCCGGTGTGCCGGTGCTGACTGCACCAGAGCGGAGAGCCTGCGAGACGGCGGCGTGGTTTTCGGGGCCGGTGCAGGTCGAGCCGGCCTTGGCCGATTGCGACCTGGGGCGTTGGCAAGGGCTGACGCTGAAGCAATTGCAGGCCGAGCAACCGCAGGCGATGGCCGAATGGCTGCAGGCCCCGGCCAGTGATGTGCACGGCGGCGAGTCGTTCGCCGTGCTTTGCCAGCGCATCGCCGCCTGGTTGGCGGCCTTCGACAGGCCGGGTGAATGGGTGGCGGTTACCCACCCGATGGTCATGCGCGCCGCGCTGGTGCACGTACTTGGCTGCCCGATGAGCGCCAGTCAGCGGGTCGATGTGTTGCCGCTGTCGCGCCTGGAGCTGAGCTTTACCGGGCAGTGGCGCCTGCGCCTGGGCTGAAGGTCAGAACGCCAGCTTGTAGCCGATCAGCAGCAGCATCGCCGCCAGGCACGGACGCAGCACGCGGTCGGAAATCCGCCCGGTGAGGTGGCTGCCCAGGTAGATGCCTGGCAGCGAGCCCAGCAGCAGGTAGCCCAGCAGCGACCAGTCCATGTTGCCCATGCCGGCATGGCCCAGGCCCGCCACCAGGGTAAGTGGCACGGCGTGGGCGATTTCGGTACCGACCAGGCGGCGGGTGACCAGGAACGGGTACAGCAGGAACAGCGCCACGGTACCCAGTGCGCCAGCACCGATGGAAGTGAGGGTGACCATCACCCCCAGCACCACGCCGGTGAGCACGGTAAGGGTGTTCAGGCTGCGGTCGCTGAGGTGGTAGTGGTCACCGGCATGGCGGCTGGCGAAGGCCTGCAGGCGCGATTTGAACAGGATGGCCAGCGCGGTCAGGATCAGCACCACCGCCAGGCCTTGCTTGATGACGGCGTTGAGCGCCGAGGTGTCGGTGTGCAGGGTGCTGAGGAACCACAGGGTCAGCGCCGCCGCGGGCACGCTGCCCAGGCTGAGCAGGCCGGTGATCTTCCAGTCGACGTTCTTGTTGCGCGCATGCACCCAGACGCCACTGGCCTTGGTGATGGCGGCGTATAGCAGGTCGGTGCCGACGGCTGTTGCCGGGCTGATGCCAAACCACAACAGGATCGGGGTCATCAGCGAGCCGCCACCGACGCCGGTCATTCCGACGATGAAACCCACGACCAGGCCCGCAATGGTGAAACCGAAAGAACCTACATCCATACGCTACTCGACTGCCCAACTTTGCCCGTTATCGGATGCAGCCCAGCATATAGATTTTTTTATAGCCAAATAGACTTGTTCGTTATTAGGTTATAACCGAGACGGCGACGTACGCGATCTTTGTAGGAGCGGCCTTGTGTCGCGAAAGGGCCGCAAGGCGGCCCCGACAATATGTGTTGTGCTGCTGTATCCCGGGGCCGCTGCGCAGCCCTGTCGCGACACAAGGCCGCTCCTACAAAAAGGCGCATCGTTCAACACAGTCAGCGATCAGTCATCACCACCATCACATGTGCATCTGCGCCATCGTCACTTTCCGACAGGTAGATATGCCCCACCTGGCTGTCGAAATACGCCGTCTCCTGCGGCCCGATGCTCACCGCTTCGCCGGTTTCGAACTCGATACGAACGCGCCCGCTCAGCACCAACGCGAACTCTTGCCCGGGGTGGCGGATAAAATCGTCGAACTGGCCGCGTTCACGGGCAATGATGCGGGCATAGGCGGGTGTCATGCGCCGTTCGGGGAAGTCGCCGGCGATCGGGTGGTAGTCATAGGTGCCGGTCGAGTAGCCCGCCGCCGCCGGCAGTGAATCGACCACCACGGTCACCGGTGTCGGTGCCGTGACCGTGCCGCTGGCGCGCAACAGCTGGGCAATGTCGACATTCAGCGCCCGGGCGGCGGCGGCCAGTTTTTCGTAGCTGACCGAGACCTGCGCCAGCTCCATCTTCGACAAGGTGGACAGCGGTACGCCACTGGCTTCGGACAATTGCTTGAGGGTCATCTGGCGCGCCTTGCGCACCTGGCGCAGGCGCTGGCCGACTACGGCACGGTCCAGCAGGGGTAGGGCAGCGGGCATTCAGGGTCTCGGCATGCGGCGTTGGTCGGGCATCTTACCTTGGACTCTTGCGTATTCGTAAATTCTCATATATTAGAATTCTCATAAATGATAATTAGCCTGGCAGGAGCGTGCATGACCCCGATCTACGACACCCTGATCATCGGCGCCGGCATTGCCGGTGCATCTCTGGGCTATCGCCTGGCCGGCCAGCAGAAGGTGCTGCTGCTCGAGCGCGAGGCACAGCCTGGCTACCATTCCACCGGGCGTTCGGCAGCCATGTTCATGGAGGCCTACGGCACCCCGCAGATCCAGGCGTTGACCCGTGCCAGCCGGGCCTTCTACGAAGCACCACCGCAGGGTTTCTGCGAGCACCCGCTGCTGGAACCGCGTGGCTGCCTGTACGTCGCCAGCCTGGAACAGCGCACGCTGCTCGAGCAGACCCATGCGCAGAACCTGGCCAACGGCACTGAGGTCAGCCTGCTCGACCGCGACGCCGCCCTGGCCCTGGTGCCGAGCCTGCGTGGCGAGAACCTCGCCGGCGCGGTGCTCGAGGCGGGGGCCATGGACCTGGACGTACATGCCCTGCACCAAGGCTTCTTGCGTGGCTATCGCGCCGCTGGCGGCGAACTGCGCTGCAACGCCGAGCTTGTCCAGGCCTGGTATCTGGATGATCTGTGGCAGGTGCAGCTGGGCGATGGCAGCCGCGTGCAGGCGCGCCAGCTGGTCAATGCCGCTGGCGCCTGGGCCGACCGTGTGGCCGAGCAGTGCGGCGTGGCGCGTATCGGCCTGCAACCCTGCCGGCGCAGTGCCTTTACCTTCCCCGGCCCGGCAGACCAGGACTTCGCCCGCTGGCCGGCGGTAATCGGCGTAGACGAAAGCTTCTACTTCAAGCCCGACGCCGGCCAGCTGCTGGGTTCGCCGGCCAATGCCGACCCGGTCGAACCCCAGGACGCCGCGCCCGAGGAGCTCGACGTGGCTTTGGGCATCTACAACATCGAGGCCATGACCACCCTGGCGATCCGCCGGCCGAGCCACACCTGGGCCGGGCTGCGCTCGTTCGTCGCCGACGGCGACCTGGTGATCGGTTTCGATGTGCACGCGCCAGCGTTCTTCTGGCTGGCGGCACAAGGTGGCTATGGCATCCAGTCGGCTGCGGGCGCCTCGCGCCTGGCTGCCGACCTGCTGCTGGGCCAGCCCCTGTGTCCTGGCCTTGTCAGCCAGGGGGTGGCGCCCGAGCGCCTGTCCCCGGCCCGTTTCCAGCAATCCTGAAAGGAGCATCCCATGAGCAATGATATCCAGCGTTTCCCCAGCAGCCTGCCGTTCCCGTTCTCCCGTGCGGTAAAAGCCGGCGGCTTCCTGTTCCTGTCCGGCCAGGTGCCGATGAGTGCCGGCGGCGAAGTGGTGCGCGGTGACATCCAGACCCAGACCCGCGCGGCCTGCGAGCGCATCGGCGAAAGCCTGGCGGCCTGCGGCGCGCGTTTCGACCAAGTGGTCAAGGCCACGGTGTGGCTGTCGGACATGAGCCACTTCGCCGGCTTCAACGAGGTGTACAAGGAGTTCTTCGGCGCAGCGCTGCCGGTGCGCTCGACCGTGGCCTCGGCATTGGCGCTGGGGGTGGATGTGGAGATCGAAGTGCAGGCGTTTGTCGGCGACGCCTGAGCGCTCTTGTAGGAGCGGCCTTGTGTCGCGATGGGGCGCGAAGCGGCCCCAGGATCTCAGCTTCGCAGCAAGAATCGCCGGGGCCGCCATGCGGCCCTATCGCGACACAAGGCCGCTCCTACACGGGGTATGTGGTGGCAGTGAGACAACAACAATAAATCCAGAGGTTCACATGCAAGAGCAGCTGAAGATTGCCGGCGCGTTTGTCGGCGTGATCGTGGGGGCGGGGTTCGCTTCGGGGCGGGAACTGTTGTTGTTCTTTGTCGATTTCGGTGTGTGGGGGCTGGTCGGTGCGCTGGTCAGTGCAGCCTTGTTCACCTTCCTCGGCATGGCCCTGGCGGGGCTGGGCAATCGCCAGCAGGCCACTTCGCACAAGGATGTGATCCAGGCCATCTGCGGCCGTCACCTGGGCCTGTTCGTCGACTGGCTGATCACCTTTTTCATGTTTGCCGTCACCGTGGTCATGCTGGCCGGTGGTGGTGCCTTGCTGGAGCAGCAGTTCGGCATCCCGGCGCTGGCCGGCAGCGTGCTGGTGACGCTGGTGGTGGTGGGCATCGTGTGCCTGGATGTGCGCAAGGTGATCCTCGCCATTGGTGCCATCACGCCGTTGCTGATCCTGGTGGCCTCGGCGATTGCGTTGTACGCCGTGTTCAGCCGGGAGCAGAGCTTCGCCCAGCTCGACCAGCTGGCCAGCCAGCAACAGGCAGGCACCCGTCACTGGCTGCTGGGGGCGTTCCTGTACGTGTCGTACAACATCGTTGCCGGCGCGCCGATCCTGGCCATCCTGGGCGGCTCGGCCAAGGGCGAGAGAACGGCGGTATGGGGTGGGCTGCTCGGTGGGGCAGCACTGGGCGGGCTGATGCTGGTGATGAGTGCCGGGCTGTTGTCGCGCCTGGACAGCGTGGCTGATCTGCCGATGCCGATGCTGTCGATCGCCAACGAAGTATCGCCACTGCTGGGGCTGGTGATGTGCCTGATCATCTTCGGCATGATCGTCAACACCGCGGTGGGTACGTTGTTCTCGTTTCTCTCGCGGCTGATGCCGGCGGGGACGGCGAAGTTTCGCTGGGGCTCGGTGGTGACCGGGGTGGTGGCGTTCGGCTGCAGCCTGGTGGGGTTCATCAGCCTGGTGGGTGAGGTGTACCCGCTGTTCGGCTACCTGGGCTTCGTGCTGATGGCGGCGGTGCTGCTGGCCTGGGTCCGGCGGAGCAAAGTGGTTAAAGCGGTAGCCAATGCTGCTTGATCTGCTGCTGGCGCGTATCCCTTGTAGGAGCGGCCTTGTGTCGCGAAAGGGTCGCAGAGCGACCCCGGCGATTTCTGCGGTGTAGCTGAAAATCCGGGGTCGCTGCGCGACCCTTTCGCGACACAAGGCCGCTCCTACAGAGGGTGTGCGTTCCGGTTTAGATCCTGAAGCTGCCTACCAGCTGCTTCAGGCGCCCGGCCTGCTGTGCCAGTTGGTCGCAATGGCGCAGGGTCTCATTGAGGTTCTCCACCCCTTGCTGGTTCAGGGCGTTGATCTGGGTGATGTCCAGGTTGAGGCTCTCGACCACGGCGGTCTGCTCTTCGGTAGCGGTTGCCACCGATTGGTTCATGCCATCGATCTCGCCAATGCGCTGGGTCACGCTGGCCAGGCGCTCGCCGGCCTGGTTGGCCACCTGCACGGTCTGCTCGCTGGAAACCTGGCTGGTGTTCATGGTGTGCACCGCTTCGCGCGAGCCTACCTGCAGGCTGGTGATCATGCGGTGGATTTCTTCCGCCGATTCCTGGGTGCGGTGCGCCAGGTTGCGTACCTCGTCGGCTACCACGGCAAAGCCACGGCCGGCCTCACCGGCACGGGCCGCTTCGATGGCGGCGTTCAGCGCCAGCAGGTTGGTCTGCTGCGAGATGCCCTTGATCACGTCGAGGATCTTGCCGATTTCGTCAGTGCTGGCGTTGAGCGTTTCGATTTGCGCGCAGGACTCGCTGATGCGCTGCGACAGGGCGGTCATGGCGCTGATCGCTTCTTCGACCACTTCACGGCCACCGTGGGCCTGTTCGCTGGCACCGCTGGCATGCTGCGAGGCATCGGCGGCGTTGCGGGCGATTTCCTGGGTGGCGGCACCCAGTTCGTTGATCGCTGCGGCCACGCTGTTGGTGCGCATGCTTTGCTCTTCGGAACCGGTGATCGACGCATTGGAGGCATTGACCACCTTTTCCGACAGGTCGTGCACCAGGCGGGTTGCCGAGGACACTTCGCTGATCGAGGCATGGATGCGCTCGACGAAGCGGTTGAACGAAGTGGCCAGTTCGCCGAACTCGTCCTTGTTCTGCACGGTCAGGCGGCGGGTAAGGTCACCTTCGCCCTCGGCGATGTCGCGCATGGCGCGGCCCATGGTGGTCAGCGGGCTCATCAGCACCGGGATCAGCAGGCCGAGCAGGCCGGCGATGGCCGCCACGGCGATCAGCATGGCGATGATCGCCGAGGTGCGGAACTGGCTGAGCGCGGCGTAGGCCTTGTCCTTGTCGATCGACAGGCCGATGTACCACTGTGCCGAAGGCAGGCCGGCCACCGGGGCGAAGGAGATGATGCGGTCCTGGCCATTGAGGGTGACATCCTGCATGCCGGCGGCGACTTGCAGGTTGCTGCCGGGGTAGATGTCCTTGAGGTTTTTCATCACCTGGTCTTTGTCGGGGCTGACGATCACTTGGCCATTGCTGTCGGCCAGGAAGGCGTGGCCGATGCCGCCGAAATCGACCGAGTTGATGATCTCGACCAGGGTGTCGAGGGTGACGTCACCGCCGACCACACCGATCAGCTCGCCATTGCCCTTGCTTTTCACCGGCGTGGCGATGGTGACCATCAGGCCGCCGACAGCACCCTGGTACGGGGCAGTCAGCACGGTCTGCCCGGCGCTGGCCGCGGCGCCGTACCACGGGCGCTGACGTGGGTCGTAACCGGCGGGCATCTGTGTATCGGGGCGCTGGGTGAACACACCGTTGGCCTGGCCCAGGTAGGTGAACAGGAAATTGCGCGTGTAGGACGGCTGCTCGATCAGCCCGGCCAGGGTGTCGCCGGCACCTTGCTGGGCGATGTCCTGGGCCAGGTTTTCCAGGACCAGGATGCGCCCGCTCATCCAGTTCTGCACGCTGCTGGCGGTCAGTGCGCCGGACTGCTGCACCGAAGCTTCGATGTTCTGGCGAATGGTGTTGCGTTGCAGGTAGTCGTTGTAGAGCGTGAACAGGGCAAATGCCAGGACTACGACGCCGCAGGCGCTGAGCAGGATCTTGTGGCGAAATTTCAGGTTCATGTTTCGAGACCTTGGGCCAATGAGGGGAGGGCGCAGCGCGCTCATGACGCATTGCGCAACCTATCGTTCGGGATATCGGCTCAAGGGGTAAAAGATTGAAGTGCTTACAGAAATTTCTTACGGTCATTTCGACGGACGGCATTCACTGGCTACACAACTGCTCGATCAACAGGCGTGCAGCCTGCTGCAACGGTTGTTGCTTGCGCCAGAAGATGTGTACCGGCAACTGCAGCTCGTTGCGGGTGTTGCGAAAATCCAGACGCACCAGGTGCCCGCTGGCCAGCAGTGGCGCGACCCGCGACAGCGGCAGGTCGCCCCAGCCCAGGCCGGCCTCCACCATCTGCAGGGCGAGGTCGAAGCTGTCGGTTGACCAGTGCGTAGCGCCTATCAACGGGCGTGGGTCGGCCAGCGGCAGGTCACGGCTGCGCACCAGGATCTGGCGCACCCGGGTCAGGTCTTCGAGGTAGTGGATACGCCCCTCGCGCAGGGCCGGGTGGGCGGGCGACAGGGTGGCCACCAGCGACTCAATGCCGATGTGCTGGAAGCCGCGCCGGGCATCGACCTGCAGCCCGGCAAAGGCCACACAGAGGTCGGCGCGGCCGCTGTCCAGCAGGCGCACGGCCTCTTCCTGCGGGGCGCTGAGCAGGGCGATGTCCAGCAGTGGGTGCCGCTCACCCAGGCGAGCGATGGCCGCCAGCAGCGGGCGGTGGTTGATGTCCGGCACCACCGCCAGGGTCAGGCTGCTCTCCAGCCCCTGGGACAGCTCCAAAGCATGCACCTGCAGCAGCCCCAACTGCTCGGCGATCAGCCGGGCATGGGGTTCCAGCGCCATGGCCTGGGCGGTCGGGCGGACTTCCCGCGGGCCGCGCTCGAACAGGGTGTAGCCCAGTTCGGCCTCGAGGTTGCCGATAGCCATGCTCACGGCTGAAGGCACCCGCTGCAGGGCGCGCGCGGCGGCGGAGAACGAACCGCGGTCGAGCACGGCGAGAAATAGCTGGATATTGTCGCTGGAAAAGTTCATGGCAGCCTCCTGTCAGTGGATCTGACAGCTGCTGACTTTTGCTGTCAAGCATGATGAAGCATGATCGCGCCCCATCGCTTTTGTCATTGGAGGTAACCCCGGGTGCAGGGACTCAAACGCAAACTGGTCTACGTGACTTTCTATGAACTGATCGGGCTGTGCATGTCGACCCTCGGGCTGGCCTACCTGTCGGACACCCAGGCATCGCATACCGGGCCTCTGGCGGTGATGATCACCACTATCGCCATGCTCTGGAACCTGATCTACAACACCCTGTTCGAGTGGTGGGAGAGCCGCCAGGCCAAGCGCGGGCGCAGTGTGGCTCGGCGGGTGGCGCATGCCATCGGCTTCCAGCTGACCCTGGTGGTGTACCTGATCCCGCTGATTGCCTCGTGGCTGGACATGACATTGCTGGAGGCGTTGCTGGTGGACATGGCGTTCATCGTGCTGGTGCCGTGCTACACCTTTGCCTATAACTGGGCGTTCGACCGGATCTTTGGCTTGCCCAGCTCGGCCTTGGCAGCAGCCTGATTCAACCTGTTCCGGCCTTTTCGCAGCACAAGGCTGCTCCTACAGCGACCGCACAATCTTCAGGCGGGTGCGGTCCCTGTAGGAGCAGCCTTGTGCTGCGAAGAGGCCGGAACAGTCAACCACTAGGGTGGCAGGCGAATGATCAAAGGCTCCTGCTGCTGCTTCACCTGCTGCTCGACCGGTTGTTCCGCCGGCCGCGGCGCACTGGCCAGCAAGCTGTCCTCGACCTGCCCCGACAGGTAGTACACCCCCGACATGGCCCCGCTCTGGCGGTTCTCCATCAGCTCCTGCCATTCCTGGTTCAGCGCCACGTTGAGGATCACCCGCAGCTGCTCGACCATTTGCGGGTGTTCGCGGTCATGGGTCATCATCCCGTAACCGGCCGCCGCAATCGAAATCATCGCCCCCGCCACCTTGCCCACCGCCGACGCCACGGCACTGGCGATGCCGCGCGGGGCCAGGGTGGCGCCGAGCTTTTCGCTGGCCTGGTTGGCCACCGAGTTCAGCCCGACATCGGTCTTCCCGGGGCCTTTGCTGGCCTGCTGGTGCAGGTGCTGGCGCATGGCTTGCCAGGCCGGTTGCTGGGCCAGCGACTTGGCCCGTAGCAGTTGGTACAGGCTGGCATTGCGCGCATCCGGCGGCCCCAGGGCTATGGCGGGAATGCGGTTGAGGCGCTGGCTGAACTGCTCGGGGGGCGCGTTGTAGCGGCTGATGATGGCCGGCAGCTGCTGGCCGAGCAGTTGCAGGTACAGCTCGCTGGCACGGTCGCGGATGCCTTCGGGGTTGATCTGCTCCGCCACCGGTTCGATCACCCGCTTGTGGTACTGCTCCTGCAGGTACAGCGCCAGGCGCTTTTCCGCCGGCTCCCGGCCTTCACCGCTGTCGATCTTGTACCAGGCCACCTTGAGGGTCAGCCACTGCTGGGTCCAGTAGCCGGTGAACCAGGGGATGAAGTCGCTTTCGGTGCGCTGCTGTACCTGTTCCTTCCACACTCGCATGGAGCGCCGGGCATAGTCGTTGGCCGAGCTGGCGGCGCCGACCGAGGCTTCGATCAGTTCCTGGTCGATGCGTTGCCAGGCGGCGGGGGTGAGCACCACCGGTGGTGGCGGGACAGGTGGGGGCTTGCCTGCGCAGCCGGCCAGGGCCAGCAGCAGGCACAGCAGCAGGAGGACTCGAGTGCTCACGCAACCGCCTCCCTGATAGAGGCTGGGGTGGTTCTCGGAGTATAGGGTGGGGAGTGAAGGGCTGCCGTGCAGCCCATCAGCCATCGCCCGGCCAACGCGATCCATGTAGGAGCGGCCTTGTGTCGCGAAAGGGCCGCAAAGCGGCCCCGGCAATTTCTGCTGCACAGCTGAAATCCTGGGGCCGCTTCGCGCCCCATCGCGACACAAGGCCGCTCCTACAAGGGGGGCGTCAGCTTGAATCGGTCATTCCAGGTCGAGCTTTTCTTCCAGGCGGTCGAGATGTTTGTGCATCAGTCCCAGCGCTGCCTCGGCATCGCCGTGCTCCACGGCATCGATGATCGCCGCATGTTCCTGCCACGCGCAGTGGTCGCAGCATGGCGACTCGTAGCGGGCGATGATCAGCGAGGTCATCGGCACCAGGCCGTTGAGGAACCGTGCCAGTGGCGCATTGGCGGCCACCTGCGCCAGTTTCAGGTGAAACTCGCCGCCCAGGCGGATCGCCGCACAACGCTCGCCGTTCTCATGGTGCTGGCGCTCGCGCTCCACCAGTTGTCGCAACTGGCGAATCTGTACCGGCCGGGCGCGTTGCGCGGCCAGGGTGATCAGCGTGGTTTCGGCCAGGCGCCGGGCGCTGAGCACCTGGCGGGCCTGCTCCGGGTCGGGCGCGGCCAGATGCGCAGTGTGGCTGGGGCGCTGCACCACCACCTGCTGGTCGGACAGGCGCCCGAGCACGCGGCGGATCACTGTACGGCTGACGCCAAAGGCGTGGCCCAGCGCCTGTTCGGGCAACAGGCTGCCAGGTGGCAGGCGCTGTTCGAGAATGGCATCGAACAGCCGCGGGTAGATCTGCTCGGCCGACAGGCGGGTTTCGCCGGCCGCGAGCAGGGCCGGCAAGTGAGGGGCGGCGTTCATGGTCGCTCTCCTGGGGTCATGGATGCGGGTGTTCGTCCGGGATGTTCAACGGGATGCCCATGCGCAACCCTTCGGCCAGGATGTGCTGGCGCATCTGGGCACTGGCCTGGGCGCTGCTGCGCTCACGTATGGCGCGCACCACCGCTTCGTTTTCCTTCAGCCGCGCGGCCAGGTGCTCTGGCGAATTGCGCAGCATGTCGGCGCTCTGCTTGAGGGCATTGCCGGTCTGTTGCACCACGCTCTGGAAGATCGGGTTGGTGGTCAGGGCGAACAGCGCTTCATGGAAGGCAATGTAGGCCCTGACGCCAGCTTCGCTGTCATCGGCCTCCAGCGCTTCACGCATGTCCATCAGGGTCAGGCGCAGCTGGCCGATGTCCTGGCTGTTGGCCGACTGCGCCACCAGGCCGACGATGAAGGGCTCAAGGGTGTAGCGCAGCTCCAGCACGTCGGCCAGGCTGGCTGCGGCGCTGGTGTCCACGCCCGGTTCCTGGGCGGCGGCATCGGCATCCAGCACCAGCACGCCCTTGCCCGGCAGCGAACGCACCAGGCCCAGGGTTTCCAGCACGGTCACCGCTTCGCGCAGGCTGGGGCGGCTGATACCCAGTTGTTCGGCCAGCTCGCGCTGGCCTGGCAGCATGTCGCCGGTACGCCATTGGCCTCGGGCGAGGGCCTGGCGCAGTTTTTCCACCACTGAGTTGACGACGGTAGATGAGCTGATCACGGTTCGCTCCTGGAAGGGCCGGCATCAGTGCCGGCCACGTTCGCTCAGAATTCCTGTTGATGGGGGTTGGGCTGCTTGCGTGGCGTGGGGGCGAAGCCGGGTTTGCCGTCAAGCACGTTGTGCGCGCGTTCCAGGTCGATGTCCTTCTCCCAGCGGGCGATGGCCACGGTGGCCACGCAGTTGCCGATCAGGTTGGTCAGCGCCCGGCCGATGCCCATGAACCAGTCCACCGCCAGTACCAGTACCAGGCCGACCACCGGGATCGCCGGCACGGCGGTCAGGGTAGCGGCAAGGATCACCAGCGCCGAGCCTGGGATGCCGTGAGCGCCCTTGGAAGTCACCAGCGACACCAGCAGGATGGTCAGCAGGTCGGTCATTGCCAGTGGCGTGCCGGTGGCGTTGGCAATGAACACGATGGCCAGGGTCAGGTAGATGGAGAAACCATCGAGGTTGAACGAATAGCCGGTGGGGATCACCAGGCCGACGGTGGAGCTGCCGATGCCCAGGTGCTCGAGCTTGCGCATGATCTGTGGCAGTACGGCATCGGACGAGGCGGTGCCCAGCACGATGGTCAGCTCTTCACGCAGGTACTTGATCAGTGGCAGCAGCTTCAGGCCCGACAGGCGCATGACCGTGCCCAGCACGATCAGTACGAAGCCGGCACAGGTCAGGTAGAACAGCGCCACCAGCCCGCCCAGGTGTTGCAGCGATTCCAGGCCGTACTTGCTGGTGGTGAAGGCGATGGCACCGAACACGCCGATCGGTGCCAGGCGCACGATCATGCCCATGATGCGGAAGATCACGTGGCTCAGTTCGTTGATCAGCCGCGAGATGCCGGCTGCCGAGTCACCCACCAGGTTCAGCGCGCTGCCGAACAGTACCGAGAACAGCAGCACCTGGAGGATGTTGTTGTCGGCGAAGGCGCCGATCACCGAGGTGGGGATCAGGTCCATGAAGAACGCCGTGGCACCGTGGATGTGCTGGCCGCGCTCGGCCAGGCTGCTGGCGTCGGCGCTGGACAGTTGGTCCAGGTGGATGTTGGCGCCGCTGCCGATGCCGCTGGTGAAGGCGAACACCAGGCCGATCACCAGCGCCAGGGTGGTCAGCACTTCGAAGTAGATCACCGACTTCAGGCCGATGCGCCCGACCTTTTTCAGGTCGCCGGCGCCCGAGATACCGCTGACCACCACACAGAACACGATCAGGCCGATGAGCATCTTGATCAGCTTGATGAAGCCGTCGCCAAGGGGTTTGAGTTGCAGGGAAAGGTCGGGGAAGCTGAGACCGCAGGCGATGCCGAGGGCAAGGCCGAGCACGACTTGAAGGAAGATCGAACGCGAGCACCATTTGAGCATGGGAGGGATCTCTGATCGGTGTCCTTGCTTCGGTAGCCGCACGGGGCGAAAGAGCGCAGGACTTAATTATTGTGGTCTTACCGGTTTGTTCAGCGCGAAGCCATGAAAGCGCGAAAAATCCGACATTGCAAGGATTTTTGGCCTTACCGGTCTGACCAGTTGTAGGGCAATCCAGCCTGCCTCGCTCTAATTCGGTGCGTCTGGTTGATCGGGCCGCAGTGCGGCCGTTCGCAGGTGAATCGCAGCGGCGAACCGCGTGCGCACATGAATCAGATCAGGCTTTGGCCAGTGCCTCAGGCATCTTTGCAATCAGCTTGCCAAGCGCCATGCCGACTTCGATATTTTCGATAACGCCATGATTCATAAGGGTCATCTGCATTATGCGGGTGACCTCGTAGAGTCCGCGCCCGGCGCAATGGCGCGACTCTTGATAGCGCGTCAGCGAGCCATTGGCTTGACCTCGGCCAGTACCGGGTGCGCGACCAGCTTGTCGATGTGCAGGGTGTCGTCGTTCATCCAGCTTTCGCTGAGCAACCGGTAGTGTTCCATGTCGCGGCAGCGCAGGCGCAGGCTGTAGTCGAAGTGGCCGCTGATCAGCTGGCACTCGTGCACTTCCGGGCAGTTGCGCAGGGTGGCTTCGAAGGCCTTCTGCGCGGCCCGCCCGCTTTGGTTGGACAGGGCGACCAGCACCAGCAGCGACACCCCGGGCGCCACCTTCTGCAGGTCGATGATCGCCCCGTAGCCGCGGATCACGCCACGGCGCTCCAGCTTGCGTACACGCTCCAGGCAGGGGCGGGGGGTGAGGTGGACGAGGCTGGAGAGCTTCTCGAAGGTGATGCGGCCGTCATGGCGCAGGATGTCGATGATCGCTTCGTCGATGCGGTCGAGGGGGTGGGCGTTGGCGTCCTTGGTGTCCATGCGCTAGGGCTTCGTTCGGAAGAGGGCATGGGACAGGTTAGGCGGTAAAGGGGGCCGCTGCGCGGCCCATCGCGACACAAGGCCGCTCCTACAAGGGATACGCGGTCCTTGTGTAGGAGCGGCCTTGTGTCGCGATGGGCTGCGCAGCAGCCCCAGGATCCATCAGGCGCAGACAGAACCAGCCTTGGCCACCGTCCGCAACTCCACCACCCGCGGCTGCAACAACCCATACAAATCCTTCGGATCTTCCAGCACCGGCACCAGCCCGATATCCGTGCCGATACCCAGCGCCTGCGCCGTATCCAGCACATAGCGCAAGGCCGAATAATCCTCCAGGGCAAACCCCACCGAGTCGAACAGCGTCACCTGTTCGGCGCGCTCACGCCCCTTGGCTTCCCCGGCAACCACACGCCAGAATTCGGTCACTGGCGAGTCCGCCGGCATCTGCTGGATCTCGCCTTCCACCCGGCTCTGCGGTTCGTATTCGACGATCACCCGGGCCCGCTCGACAATCGCCCGGTGCAGCTCGGTCTTGCCTGGGCAGTCACCGCCCACGGCGTTCAGGTGCATGCCCGGCTCGATCATCTCCGGGGTGAGAATGGTGGCGCAGGCCTTGTCGGCGGTCACCGTGGTGACGATATCGGCCCCGCGTACCGCTTCGGCCACGGAGCTGGCGATGCTCAGCTTGAGGCCGGGTCGGTTGGCCAGGTTGGCGACCAATTTGGCCGAGGCGGCCGGGTCGATGTCATACAGGCGGATTTCATCGATGCCCAGCAGGGCATTGAAGGCGATGGCCTGGAACTCGCTTTGCGAGCCATTGCCGATCAACGCCATGCTGCGGCTGTCTTCGCGCGCCAGGTAGCGGGCGGCCAGGGCCGAGGTGGCCGCAGTGCGGATGGCGGTGGTCAGGGTCATTTCGCTGAGCAGCAACGGTGCACCGGTATCGACGCTCGCCAGGGCGCCGAAGGCCATCACCGTGGGCAGGCCATGGCGAGTGTTCTTCGGATGGCCGTTGACGTACTTGAAGGCGTAGCGGCTGGCGTCCGAGATTGGCATCAGCTCGATCACGCCGTCCGCTGAATGGTTGGCCACCCGGGCACACTTTTCGAAGACGGGCCAGCGCAGGTGGTCCTGGCGGATGTACTCGGCCATTTCCAGCAGGCACGTGGGCAGGCCTTTGCGATTGACCAGGCGGGCCAGGTCTTGCACATCGATATAGCGGGTCATGAGGGGTCTCCCTGCGGTCGACGCTTCCAGAGTGGGCTCTGGTTTCATTGTGCGGCGGGTGGGGAGGTAAAGCTGGCTGTAATGGGCTGTGGCGGCAGCGGCTTTGGCTGATTTCGCTGCGCTGGCAGCCGAATCGGCTGCAACGGTGGGCGATGCTTTCCGGTGTAGGAGCGGCCTTGTGTCGCGATTGGGCCGCAAAGCGGCCCCAGGGAATCAAGCATCACTGCTCACGCAACCGCTTGTACAGCGTGGTGCGGCTGATCCCAAGCCCGCGCGCCACCGCCGACAGGTTGCCGTTGGCTTGCTCCACCAGCGCGTGCAGGTCCGCTTCCTCAGTGGCAAGCAGCACGGGGGCGTGCAACTCGGCCTGAAATCCTGCAGGCAGGTGCTCGACGCCAACCGGCCCATTACCCGCCAAGGCCAGCGCCACCTGCAGCACACTCACCAGTTCACGCACATTCCCCGGCCAGGGGTGCCGATCGAGCAACTCGATAATGGCCGCAGGCAGCCGCGCAGGCTGCCCGGGGTCGCGGTAGCGCGCATGCACCTGCTCGATCAGCTGCCGGCGGTCACTGCGCTCGCGCAGCGGCGGCAATACCACCGCCAGCCCGGCGATGCGGTAATACAAGTCCTGGCGAAAGCGCCCGGCGCGCACTTCTTCGGCCAGGTCGCGGTTGCTCGCCGACACCACGCGGATATCCACCGCCACCGGTTCGCCGCTGCCCAATGGCTGGATGCTGCGCGTCTGCAGCACGCGCAGCAGGCGGGCCTGGGTGGGCAGCGGCATGTCGCCGATTTCGTCGAGGAACAGGATGCCGTGGTGGGCCTTGCGGATCAGCCCCGGGTTGCCCTTCTGGTGGGCGCCGGTGAACGCGCCCTTGTCGTAGCCGAACAGTTCCGACTCCACCAGCTCGGCCGGGATCGCCGCGCAGTTGACGGCGATCAGCGGCTGGCTGGCGCGGCTGCTGGCCCGGTGCAGGGTATCGACGAATACCTCCTTGCCTACGCCGGTTTCCCCCTGCACCAGCACCGGGATGTCCTTTTCCAGCAGCAGGCCGGCCTGCGCCAGGGCCTTCTCCAGGCGTGGCTCGGCGCTACTGGCGGTGGGGCGGCTGGGGGCCTCGCGCGGCGGCTGCCACTGGCAATGAAAGCGGTTGCGCCCGGTGGCTTGCAGGGCGAAGGGCTGTTGCCGGGGATGGCTGAGCAGCTGTTGCAGGGGCAACTGGAACAGTTGCGCGATGTTCTGCTGCAGCGGGTTGCCCCCGAGCAGGGTGTCGGCCCGGTGATTGGCGGCCAGCACCTGCCCGTGCTCATCGAACACCAGCAGGCCGGCCCAGGGGCTGTCGAGGTTGTCGGAGGCGCTGTTGAAGATCAGTTGCGCGTGCTGGTCGGCATGCTTGGCGAGGATCAGGCGGTTCTCCAGGCTCTGGCCCATCATGCGTACCAGGCCCAGGGTCTGGCTGGCGGGCAGGTAGCCGTCGCTGGCCACATCGAGCACCCCGACCAGCTGCCGCTCGGCGTCGAACAGCGGCGTGGCGGCGCTGGACATGTAGCGGTTCTGGCGCAGGAAATGTTCGTCCTGGCCAACGTGAATCGCCTCGGCGCAGACCAGTGCGGTGCCCAGCGCATTGGTGCCGACACCGCGCTCGTGCCAGTGGGCACCGGCGCTGAAGCCATGCTGCTGGCGCGGCTCGATGAACCGCCGCGAGCCCCAGCTGTCGAGCAGGCAGCCACTGGCATCGGCCAGCATCACCAGGTAGCTGGCATTGCCCAGCAGGTGCGCATATTGCGGCAGCACCGCTTCGCGGGTCAGGTGCAGCAGGGCCTGGCGCTGCTCCAGCAGGGCGCTCAGCTCGGCGCGGGTCAGGCAGTCGAAGTCCGGGGCGTGCTGGGGTTGCAGGCCGTGGTCGCGGCAGCGGGCCCAGGAGGCCTGGATCAGTTGGGCATGGGGCGAAGCGGATGCGGCCATGGGCCTGTCCTGTGTGATTGTTGTCATGGGGCCGACCGCTGTTCAGTGTCGTGCACGGTTGTTCAATGTCAAACCGGCAAGTGTTCAGTTGTTCAGTGCTTGTGTTCACTTGTGAACCTGCGATTGGCCGGTGTTGCCAGCAGGGCCCCGGGCCAGACGGTCGCGGCGCAACTGGCACGAAACTGGCTGTGCCCGGCAGACAAAAACCACAAGAAGGCCACGCCATGTCCCTGGTGCTGGAACAGGTCAGCCGCAGCGTCGACAACCAAGCCTGGATCGTCGATGCCTCACTGCGTTTCGAACCCGGCTCGTTCAACGTGCTGCTGGGCCGCACCCTGGCCGGCAAGACCAGCCTGATGCGCCTGATGGCCGGGCTCGATCGCCCGGACCGGGGGCGGGTGCTGATGGATGGCCAGGACGTGACTGGCGTGCCGGTGCGCCAGCGCAATGTGTCGATGGTGTATCAGCAGTTCATCAATTACCCGACCCTCAGCGTGTACGAGAACATTGCGTCACCGCTGCGCCAGGCACGCATGGACGAGCCCCAGATTCGCCGACGGGTGCAGGAAACCGCCGAAATGCTGCGCATCGAAGCCTACCTGCAGCGCCTGCCGCTGGAGCTGTCCGGTGGCCAGCAGCAACGCACGGCAATGGCCCGGGCGCTGGTCAAGGATGCCTCGCTGATCCTGTTCGACGAGCCACTGGTCAACCTCGACTACAAGCTGCGCGAGGGCCTGCGCCAGGAACTGCGCGAACTGTTCGCGGCACGCCACTGCATTGCCGTGTATGCCACCACCGAGCCCAACGAGGCGCTGGCTCTGGGCGGCACCACCACCCTGGTGCATGAGGGCCGTATCGTCCAGAGCGGGCCTACCGCCGAGGTCTACCAGCGCCCGGGCAGCGTGCTGGCTGCCGAGCTGTTTTCCGAGCCGCCGATCAACCTGGTACCTGGCCGTATCAGCGGCAACGACGTGAGCCTGGCCCAGGCCGTGCACTTTGCCCGCAATGCCGACCTGCAGCCGCTTGCCGAGGGTGACTACCGCTTTGGCGTGCGGCCCAGCCACATCAGCCTGGTGCCGGCCCACGACGACGACCTGGAATTGTCGGTGCTGGTGGAACTGGCCGAGATCAGTGGTTCAGAGACCTTCCTGCATGTACGCAACGAACACTGGCGCATGATCCTGCACCTGCCAGGGGTGCACGAATACCAGGTGGACACGCCGATCCGCGTGTTCATCCCCACCCACAAGCTGTTCGTGTTCGACAGCGCCGGGGCGCTGGTGCAGGCCCCGGGGCTGCGCCAGGCAAGGAGAGGGTGATGGCCGAGATCCGCCTGCGCCAACTGGCGCACAGCTACAGCCGCCAGCCCGCCAGCGAGGCAGACTATGCCCTGCACGCGCTGGAGCATGTGTGGGAGCAGGGCGGTGCCTACGCCTTGCTCGGGCCGTCGGGCTGCGGCAAGTCGACCTTGCTCAACATCATTTCCGGGCTGCTGACACCGTCCCACGGCGAGGTGCTGTTCGACGGCAAGCCGGTCAACCAGCTGTCACCACAGGCGCGCAACATCGCCCAGGTGTTCCAGTTCCCGGTGGTGTACGACACCATGACGGTGTTCGACAACCTGGCGTTTCCCTTGCGTAACCAGGGGCTGGACGAAGCCCGGGTGCAGGCCCGGGTGGAGGAGATTGCCGAGGTGCTCGACCTCTCGGCCGTACTGCGCAAGAAGGCGCGCAACCTCAGTGCCGACGAAAAGCAGAAGGTCTCCATGGGCCGTGGCCTGGTGCGCGATGACGTGTCGGCGATCCTGTTCGACGAGCCGCTGACGGTGATCGACCCGCACCTGAAGTGGAAGCTGCGGCGCAAGCTCAAGCAGATTCACGAGCAGTTCAACATCACCATGATCTACGTCACCCACGACCAGTTGGAAGCCTCGACGTTCGCCGACAAGATCGCGGTGATGCACGGCGGGCGCATCGTTCAGTTCGGCACCCCGCGTGAACTGTTCGAGCGGCCGCGGCATACCTTTGTCGGTTACTTCATCGGCAGCCCGGGGATGAACCTGATCGAGGTACGCGCCGAAGCGGACGGGGTGGCGTTCGGCGATATTCACCTGGTGCTGCCCGGGCAACTGCGGGAGCACCTGCAAGGGCGCCTGGCGGCCACAGGCGGTGGACGCCTGCAGGTAGGCATCCGCCCGGAATTCGTGCAGCTGTGGGACAGCCCGTTCGATGACGCCTACCCGGCACGGGTGCTGGACGTCGAGGACCTGGGCACCTACCGCATCGTCACCCTCGAACTGGGCGGTGTCGCGCTCAAGGCGCGCCTGGGCGAGGACCGCCCGCTGCCGGTGGCCCAGGCCTGGGTCAGCCTGCCGGCGCAGTGGCTGATGCTGTACGTCGACGATGTGCTGCTGGAGGCCGGGCCATGAACAAGGTACCGAACAACAAGGCCTGGTGGCTGGTGCTGCCGGTGTTCCTGCTGGTGGCATTCAGTGCGGTGGTGCCGATGATGACGGTGGTCAACTACTCGGTGCAGGACATCTTCGACCAGTCCAACCGCTACTTCGTCGGCGCCGACTGGTACCGCCAGGTGCTGCGCGACCCGGCGCTGCACGATGCGCTGCTGCGCCAGTTCATCTATTCCGCCTGCGTGCTACTGATCGAGATCCCGCTGGGCATCGCCATTGCCCTGACCATGCCGACCAAGGGGCGCATGGCCTCGGTGTGCCTGATCGTCATGGCCATCCCGTTGCTGATCCCGTGGAACGTGGTCGGCACCATCTGGCAGATTTTCGGCCGGGCCGACATCGGCCTGCTCGGCGCCACCCTGGCCAAGCTCGAGGTCAGCTACAACTACGCTGGCGACCCGTTCGACGCTTGGCTGACCGTGCTGGTGATGGACGTGTGGCACTGGACATCGCTGGTGGCGTTGCTCTGTTACTCGGGGCTGCGCGCCATCCCCGACGTTTACTACCAGGCTGCGCGCATCGACCGCGCCTCGGGCTGGGCGGTGTTCCGCCATATCCAGTTGCCCAAGCTGAAGAACGTGCTGCTGATCGCGGTGATGCTGCGCTTCATGGACAGCTTCATGATCTACACCGAGCCCTTCGTGCTGACCGGTGGCGGGCCCGGCAACGCCACCACCTTCCTCAGCCAGACCCTCACGCGCATGGCCGTGGGGCAGTTCGACCTGGGCCCGGCGGCGGCATTCTCGCTGGTGTACTTCCTGATCATCCTGCTGGTTTCGTGGCTGTTCTACACAGCCATGACCCATGCCGACAAGGACTAGGCCATGAGCACGCGCAAATCGCTGGCCCTGTTGCTGTACTTCTTCTTCCTGCTGGTGCCGATCTACTGGCTGCTGAACATGTCGTTCAAGAGCAACACCGAGATCCTCGGCGGCCTGACCCTGTGGCCACAGGCGTTCACCCTCGACAACTACCGGGTGATCTTCACCGATGCCAGCTGGTACAGCGGCTACATCAATTCGCTGTACTACGTGTGCCTGAACACGCTGATTTCGCTGCTGGTGGCGCTGCCAGCGGCATATGCCTTCTCGCGTTACCGCTTTCTCGGTGACCGGCACCTGTTCTTCTGGCTGCTGACCAACCGCATGGCGCCACCGGCGGTGTTCCTGCTGCCGTTCTTCCAGCTGTATTCGTCGATCGGCCTGTTCGACACCCATATCGCCGTGGCCCTGGCCCACTGCCTGTTCAACGTGCCGCTGGCGGTGTGGATCCTCGAGGGGTTCATGTCTGGTGTGCCGAAGGAAATCGACGAAACAGCCTACATCGACGGCTACAGCTTCCCGCGCTTCTTCGTGAAGATCTTCATCCCGCTGATTGGCTCCGGCATCGGCGTGACGGCGTTTTTCTGTTTCATGTTCTCCTGGGTCGAGCTGCTGCTGGCGCGCACCCTGACCTCGGTGAATGCCAAACCGATCGCTGCGGTGATGACCCGTACCGTGTCGGCCTCGGGCATCGATTGGGGCGTGTTGGCGGCGGCGGGGGTACTGACCATCTTGCCGGGCATGCTGGTGATCTGGTTCGTGCGCAACCATGTGGCCAAGGGCTTCGCCCTGGGCCGGGTGTGAGGAGGACAAGGCATGGAGTGGATGGCCTGGACCTTGCCGACGGCGCTGTTCTTCGCCGCCGTTGGCGTGCTGCTGCTGGGCATGACCCTGCTCGAACTGCGTCGCCCCTGCGTGGAGCGACGCGGCTTCCTGCCGCTGGTCACCAGCCGTGGTGACCGCTTGTTCATCGGCCTGCTGGCCAGCGCCTACCTGCATTTGCTGGTGGTTGGCGTCAGCGAGTGGCCATTGTGGGTGGCCTCGCTGCTGTCGCTGGCGTGGCTGGTGGTGGTGCTGCGCTGGGGCTGAGCGAGTGGCCCTGTGGGATAACTGAAACGGGAGATCACAATGTTCGACAACAAGTACAACAGGCGACATTTGACCCTGGCCGCGTTGCTGGTACTGGCCAGCGTGCAGGGCACAGCCTGGGCCGACCAGTACGAGGATGCGGCAAGGAAGTGGCTCGGCAGTGAGTTCAAGCCTTCGACCCTTACCCCTGAGCAGCAGCTGGCCGAGTTGAAGTGGTTCATCAAGGCTGCCGAGCCGTTCCGCGGCATGAAGATCAATGTGGTGTCGGAAACCATCACCACCCATGAATACGAGTCCAAGGTGCTGGCCAAGGCCTTCAGCGAGATCACCGGTATACAGCTGACCCACGACCTGTTGCAGGAAGGCGACGTGGTGGAAAAGCTGCAGACACAGATGCAGTCGGACAAGAACATCTATGACGGCTGGGTCAACGACTCCGACCTGATCGGTACGCACTTTCGCTACGGCAAGGTGGAATCGATCACCGACCTGATGGCCAACGAAGGCAAGGACTACACTTCGCCGACCCTGGACCTGAAGGACTTCATCGGCATTTCCTTCACCACCGCGCCGGATGGCAAGGTCTACCAACTGCCCGACCAGCAGTTCGCCAACCTCTACTGGTTCCGTGCCGACTGGTTCGAGCGGCCCGAGCTGAAGGCCAGGTTCAAGGAAAAATACGGCTACGAGCTGGGCGTACCGGTGAACTGGTCGGCCTACGAGGACATTGCCAGGTTCTTCACCGAAGACGTCAAGGAAATCGACGGCAAACGCGTTTATGGCCACATGGACTACGGCAAGAAAGACCCGTCGCTGGGCTGGCGCTTCACCGATGCCTGGTTCTCCATGGCGGGTGGCGGCGACAAAGGCCTGCCCAATGGTTTGCCGGTGGACGAATGGGGCATTCGCGTGGAGGACTGCCACCCGGTGGGGTCCAGCGTGACCCGTGGCGGCGACACCAACGGCCCGGCCGCCGTATATGCCACGCAGAAGTACGTGGACTGGATGCGTGCCTATGCGCCCAAGGAAGCCCAGGGCATGACCTTCTCCGAAGCCGGCCCGGTGCCGGCCCAGGGCAACATCGCCCAGCAGATCTTTTGGTACACCGCGTTTACCGCCGACATGACCAAGCCCGGTTTGCCGGTAGTGAACGCCGACGGCACGCCGAAGTGGCGCATGGCGCCCTCGCCGAAGGGGCCGTACTGGGAGGAGGGGATGAAGCTGGGCTACCAGGACACCGGTTCGTGGACCTTCTTCAAGTCCACCCCCGAGAAGCAACGCCTGGCTGCGTGGCTGTACGCCCAGTTCGTCACCTCCAAGACCGTGTCGCTGAAAAAGACCATCGTCGGCCTCACGCCGATTCGCGAGTCGGACATCAACTCCCAGGCCATGACCGAACTGGCGCCCAAGCTGGGCGGGCTGGTGGAGTTCTACCGCAGCCCGGCGCGGGTACAGTGGACACCGACCGGCACCAACGTGCCGGATTACCCGCGGTTGGCGCAGTTGTGGTGGAGCCACATCGCCGAAGTGGCCAGTGGCGAGAAGACCCCGCAGGAAGCGCTGGACGGCCTGGCCCGCGACCAGGACCGGATGATGGAGCGCTTGCAGCGGTCCAACGCCCAGGCCACCTGCGCACCGAAGCTGAACCCGGAGAAGGACGCCCAGTACTGGTTCGACCAGCCCGGGGCGCCGAAACCGAAACTGGCCAACGAAAAGCCCAAGGGCGAGACGGTCAGCTACAACGAACTGCTGAAGTCGTGGGAGGCGGCCAGGAAGTGATCGGCTGAGTAACGCGCTGGCTTCTTCGCGGGCTTGCCCGCTCCCACAGGTACCCCGCGCGTCTTGAGAGCGGCGCAGTACCTGTGGGAGCGGGCAAGCCCGCGAAGAGGCCGGTAAACCCAGTGCACAGTTTACGGGCAAAAAAAACGGCACCTGCCAGAGGTGCCGTTTTCATGTCACGCGGTATTACTTGTGCAGCTCTTCCGCCGCATACAGCGTGTTCTCCAGCAGGCATGCGCGGGTCATCGGCCCGACGCCGCCCGGCACCGGCGTGATCCAGCCGGCGCGCGGCAGGGCGGTCTCGTAGACCACGTCGCCGACCAGCTTGCCGTCTTCCTGGCGGTTGATGCCCACGTCAATGACGATGGCACCTTCCTTGATCCACTCACCCTTGACCAGGCCCGGCTTGCCTGCGGCCACTACCACCAGGTCGGCGCGGCCGACATGGCCGGGGAGGTCCTTGGTGAAGCGGTGGCAGACGGTCACGGTGCAACCGGCCAGCAGCAGCTCCATGGCCATCGGACGGCCAACGATGTTGGAGGCGCCGACGATGACCGCGTTCATGCCGTACAGGTCCTGGCCGGTGCTTTCCAGCAGGGTCATGATGCCCTTCGGCGTGCACGGGCGCAGCAGCGGGATGCGCTGGGCCAGGCGGCCGATGTTGTACGGGTGGAAGCCGTCCACGTCCTTGTCCGGGCGGATGCGCTCGAGCAGCAGCGAGGCGTCCAGGTGCGCCGGCAGCGGCAACTGCAGCAGGATACCGTCGACGGCCGGGTCGTCATTGAGGCGGTCGATCAGCTCGGTCAGGGCCTGCTGCGTGGTTTCGCTGGGCAGGTCGAACGCCTGCGAAATGAAGCCGACCTCTTCGCAGTCCTTGCGCTTGTGCGAGACATAGACTTGGGAGGCGGGGTCGGTGCCGACCAGGATCACCGCCAGGCCCGGCGTACGCAGGCCTTGCTGGCGACGCTCCACGACACGTTGAGCGATCTGCTGGCGCAGGCTGGCGGCGATCGCCTTGCCATCGATTAGGTGTGCAGTCATAGACGCGTGATTAACCATCGAGAAGGAAACAATTGAAGAGGGCGCATTCTCGCACGACATGGGCCAAGGGCAAAGGCGGGTGGTCGGGCAAATCCCCTAAGCCCTTAAATAATTTAAATTTTTTTGAGAAAGGTGTTGACGACTATCAGGCCCGCCTATAAGATTCGCCGCACTTGTCGGGCACAGCCTAGCACTTGTCGGGCACAGCCTAGCACTGGTTGGCTAAGTCGGGCAGAATGAGTGGTTTAGCAGTTACCTGTTAAGGTCTCGTTCGGTTAGGCTTCAAGCTTAAGCGCCCGTAGCTCAGCTGGATAGAGCATCCGCCTTCTAAGCGGATGGTCGCAGGTTCGAGTCCTGCCGGGTGCGCCATTAGGCAGCTTTGGCAAGCAAGTAGGCTGTAATGCAATATGGTGGGCGTAGCTCAGTTGGTAGAGCGCTGGATTGTGATTCCAGTTGTCGTGGGTTCGATTCCCATCGTCCACCCCATATTCTTCAAAGGCGCCTCGATAGCATCTGGCGCCTTTGTTTTAAGCGTTACGCGGACGTGGTGAAATTGGTAGACACACTGGATTTAGGTTCCAGCGGCGCAAGCTGTAAGAGTTCGAGTCTCTTCGTCCGCACCATGCTTCTGTAAGGCTGTACCGCAACATCGCAAGACTGCAATATGGTGGGCGTAGCTCAGTTGGTAGAGCGCTGGATTGTGATTCCAGTTGTCGTGGGTTCGATTCCCATCGTCCACCCCATATTCTTCGAAGGCGCCTTGATCGTGAGATCGGGCGCCTTTTTGTTTTGCGCCCTGATCTGGTGGCGCTGCGCTCAGGCGAGGGCAGGGCTGTTTTCCGGTACCAGGCGCACCTCTACGCGATGCCCGAGGGCACGCGCTGCGCTGGCCAGGGTCGCCAGTGTCATGCCTGGGTCGTTCTGGTCGAGCGCCCGGTCAACCGCGGTGCGGCTGGTGTGCATGCGCTCGGCCAATGCCTTCTTGCTGATCTTCTGCGCTTTCATGGCCTCGGCGATCTGCCAGGCGATCAAGCGCTTCAGGGCAGCTGCGGATACCTCCTCTGCAAGGCCCTCGCCTGCCAGGAAGTCGTCGAAGTCGGAGCCGATATGTGTGGTCATTGCTTGTGCCTCTTTATGGCGGCTTGGCGCTGCCTGGCGGCGGCCAGGTCCGGCGCTGGTGTTTTCTGGCTCTTCTTGATGAAGCCGTGAAGCAGGACCATGGTGTTTCCATCCACGGTAAAAAGAACCCGGGCGATCGTGTTCTCAAGGTTGACCCTGGCCTCCCATAGGCCTTTCCCGAGCTTCCTGACAATGGGCATGCCTAGCGGCCATCCGATTTGTATTGTCTTGATCTCGGTTCCAATCAGGTGTTTGTGGGTGCGGGGGAGTGAGGTCAACCATTCGCGTACAGGCTCACTGCCGGCTTCGGTGCGAAAGAAGCGGACTTCTAGTGTTGTTGCGTTCCTGTCCATGGAAGTGTACCAAAAAAGGTACTCCATTCAAGCGCAGGGCAATCGCTTGTGCGATAGCGTGTTTCCCGCAGCGCTGTAGGAGTGTTCGCCGGGTTGCAAATCAATCGAGCCCGGCCCTTGCAATCCTCTAGTGACATCCCAATAAAAGCTGTTAGATTTCAGCCGGTTGAAACACCGGCCCATTTGGCCGGCAGAGGAACAGCCCGATGATCGCAAAAGAAGCCCGTCAGGCCCTGGCGCTACAGCGCTTTGCCGAGGCCAATCCGCAGCTGCTCGAAGAGATCCGTGAGCTGGATGCGCGCGAGCAGGCCCAGCAGATCGAGTGGGCGTTCGAGGATGCGGCCGAGGAGCAGGGTATCCAGCCTTGGGAGCTGGCCCTGCAACTGATCGCCGAAACCCCCGAGCAGCTGCAGGCCATGCGCCTGGAGACGCACCGCGAGGTAGCTGAGGCGCTGGGGATGGAGTGGGAGGAGTACTGCCAGTTCAACGAAATCGACCCTGAATAAAGGCAGCGAATTCGTTCCTGGTAGTTGTTTGACAAGGTATTTCGGCTGCAGGTCGCCCCGGGCGTCGTGCGGCCCCCATTGAAACAGGCCCGGCGTTATGTCGTGCGGGCCTTGAAAGTTAATCGACCGGCGTGGTTTCCCGTCGTCCCGAGTGGGGTGACTTCTGCTGCGCGACTCACTAGAATGCTTGCCCTTGATTCTGGAGTCGGGCTAACGCCGGCTAACGTCTGTGCAACGAGGAATATCCATGCAAGTTTCTGTTGAAAACACTTCCGCTCTCGAGCGCCGCATGACCATCGCCGTTCCGGCCGAGCGCGTCGAGAACGAAGTCAACAAGCGTCTGCAACAGACTGCCAAGCGCGCCAAGGTTGCCGGCTTCCGCCCAGGCAAAGTGCCGATGAGCGTGATCCGTCAGCGTTTCGAAGCTGATGCCCGTCAAGAGGCTTTCGGTGACCTGGTCCAGGCTTCCTTCTACGAAGCCATCGTCGAGCAGAAGCTGAACCCGGCTGGCGCCCCTGCGGTAGAGCCGAAGTCCTTCGAAAAGGGCAAGGACCTGGAATTCGTCGCCATCTTCGAAGTGTTCCCGGAGTTCACCGTTGGCGGCCTCGAGTCGATCAACGTCGAGCGCCTGAGCGCCGAAGTGGCTGACGCCGACCTGGACAACATGCTGGAAGTGCTGCGCAAGCAGAACACCCGCTTCGAGGCCGTCGAGCGCGCCGCGCAGAACGACGACCAGGTCAACATCGACTTCGTCGGCAAGGTCGACGGTGAAGTGTTCGCCGGTGGTTCGGCCAAGGGCACCCAGCTGGTATTGGGCTCCGGCCGCATGATCCCAGGCTTCGAAGACGGCCTGGTTGGCGCCAAGGCTGGCGAAGAGCGCGTTGTCAACGTGACCTTCCCTGAGGACTACCAGAACCTGGACCTGGCTGGCAAAGCTGCCGAGTTCACCATCACCGTCAACAGCGTTGCTGCTCCTGTGCTGCCAGAGCTGAACGAAGAGTTCTTCGCCCAGTTCGGCATCAAGGAATCGACCCTGGAAGGCTTCCGCACCGAAGTTCGCAAGAACATGGAGCGTGAACTGCGCCAGGCCATCAAGGCCAAGGTGAAGAACCAGGTCATGGACGGTCTGCTGGCTGCCAACCCGATCGAAGTGCCGAAGGCCCTGCTGGAAAACGAAGTCAACCGTCTGCGCGTGCAGGCTGTTCAGCAGTTCGGTGGCAACATCAAGCCTGAGCAACTGCCGGCCGAGCTGTTCGAAGAACAAGCCAAGCGCCGTGTGGTCCTGGGCCTGATCGTGGCCGAAGTGGTCAAGCAGTTCGAGCTGAAGCCGGACGAAGGCAAGGTTCGCGAAATGATCGAAGAAATGGCTTCGGCTTACCAAGAGCCTGAGCAGGTCATCGCCTGGTACTACAAGAACGACCAGCAACTGAACGAAGTCCGTTCGGTTGTGCTGGAAGAACAAGTTGTAGATACTGTTCTGCAGAAAGCGACTGTGACCGACAAGTCGGTCTCGTACGAAGATGCCGTTAAACCAGCACAGGCTCCAGCCGCCGCTGAGTAACAGGCTTCTCTCGTAGGAAACCCCCACAAGCCAGCCTTCGAGCTGGCTTGTGCGTATTCAAGCCATGACTATTTGGGAGTGAGCGCAGGACATGTCCCGCAATTCTTATATTCAGCAGAGCTCTGACATCCAGGCCGCAGGCGGCCTGGTCCCGATGGTTATCGAGCAGTCCGCCCGTGGCGAACGCGCTTACGACATCTACTCGCGCCTGTTGAAGGAGCGTGTGATCTTCCTGGTTGGCCCGGTAGAGGACTACATGGCCAACCTCGTCGTCGCGCAACTGCTGTTCCTTGAAGCGGAAAACCCGGACAAGGATATCCATCTGTACATCAACTCGCCGGGCGGTTCCGTCACCGCCGGCATGTCGATCTACGACACCATGCAGTTCATCAAGCCGGACGTCTCGACCATCTGCATCGGCCAGGCCTGCAGCATGGGCGCCTTCCTGCTGGCTGCAGGTGCCAAGGGCAAGCGTCACTGCCTGCCGAACTCGCGCGTGATGATCCACCAGCCGCTGGGCGGCTTCCAGGGTCAGGCCACCGATATCGAGATCCACGCCCAGGAAATCCTCAATATCAAGGCCCGCCTGAACGAGCTGCTGGCCTACCACACCGGCCAGGATCTCGAGACCATCAAGCGCGACACCGAACGTGACAACTTCATGAGCGCCTCGCGCGCGGCCGAGTACGGCCTGATCGACTCGGTCTACGACAAGCGGCAACTGGCCTCCTGAACCGGGGTGCCAGAGCAGGTGGGCGCCGAAAGCGCCTACCTGCGGACTTGAAAAAGCCCGCAATTGCCTTCATCTTGTGTTGCAAGCCTACCGGATTGGATCGATCGAATGACTGACACCCGTAACGGCGAGGACAGCGGCAAATTGCTTTATTGCTCCTTCTGCGGCAAAAGCCAGCACGAAGTGCGCAAACTGATTGCCGGGCCCTCGGTATTTATCTGCGACGAGTGCGTCGACCTGTGCAACGACATCATCCGTGAGGAGGTGCAGGAAGCCCAGGCCGAGAGCAGCGCGCACAAATTGCCTTCGCCGAAAGAAATCAGCGGTATCCTGGACCAGTACGTCATTGGTCAGGAACGCGCGAAGAAGGTGCTTGCCGTAGCGGTGTACAACCACTACAAGCGCCTGAACCAGCGTGACAAGAAGGGTGACGAAGTCGAACTCGGCAAGAGCAACATCCTGCTCATCGGGCCAACCGGCTCGGGCAAGACCCTGCTCGCCGAAACCCTTGCACGCCTGTTGAACGTACCGTTCACCATTGCTGACGCCACCACCCTGACCGAAGCCGGTTACGTGGGTGAGGACGTCGAGAACATCATCCAGAAGCTGTTGCAGAAGTGCGACTACGACGTGGAAAAGGCCCAGATGGGCATTGTCTACATCGACGAGATCGACAAGATTTCGCGCAAGTCGGACAACCCGTCCATCACCCGTGACGTCTCGGGCGAGGGCGTGCAACAGGCACTGCTTAAGCTGATCGAAGGCACCGTGGCCTCGGTTCCGCCGCAAGGCGGCCGCAAGCACCCGCAACAGGAATTCCTGCAGGTCGATACCCGCAACATCCTGTTCATCTGCGGTGGCGCCTTCTCGGGCCTGGAAAAGGTCATCCAGAACCGCTCCACCAAGGGTGGCATCGGTTTTGGCGCCGAAGTACGCAGCAAGGAAGAAGGCAAGAAGGTTGGCGAGTCCCTGCGTGAGGTCGAGCCGGACGATCTGGTCAAGTTTGGCCTGATCCCGGAATTCGTCGGTCGCTTGCCGGTACTGGCAACCCTCGACGAGCTGGACGAGGCTGCGCTGATGCAGATCCTCACAGAGCCGAAGAACGCCCTGACCAAGCAGTATGCCAAGCTGTTCGAGATGGAAAGCGTCGACCTCGAGTTCCGCAGCGATGCGCTCAAGGCCGTGGCGCGCAAGGCCCTGGAGCGCAAGACCGGCGCCCGTGGCCTGCGTTCGATCCTCGAAGGCGTGCTGCTCGACACCATGTACGAGATTCCTTCGAAGAAGGATGTCAGCAAGGTGGTGATCGACGAGAGCGTCATCGATGGCACCTCGCAGCCGCTGATGATCTACGAGAACAGCGAGCCGCAAGCCAAGGCCGCACCGGACGCCTGATCCAGGCAATGGCCGGTTGACGGTTGCAAGCAAGAAGGGGCCTACGGGCCCCTTTCTGCTTTTCCTGCGCTAGCGCTTGTAATTTCCCAAGTGTGCCCCCACATTAGGTCCAAGCATCATTTCCACCGGTTTCCGGCCATAAGGCCGCTGTAGAGGCGAAATCATGAAGACCACCCTCGACTTGCCTCTTTTGCCATTGCGCGATGTCGTTGTTTACCCGCACATGGTCATCCCGCTGTTCGTGGGGCGCGAAAAGTCCATCGAAGCCCTTGAGGCGGCGATGACGGGCGAAAAGCAGATCCTCCTGCTGGCCCAGAAAAACCCGGCCGACGATGATCCGGGCGAAGACGCCCTGTACCGCGTCGGTACCGTTGCCACCGTGCTGCAATTGCTGAAACTGCCCGATGGCACCGTCAAGGTGCTGGTCGAGGGCGAGCAGCGCGGCGCCGTGGAGCGTTTCAGCGAAGTAGAAGGGCACATCCGTGCCGAAGTTTCCCTGATCGACGAAGTCGACGCCGCCGAGCGCGAGTCGGAAGTGTTCGTGCGCACGCTGCTGTCGCAGTTCGAGCAGTACGTGCAGCTGGGCAAGAAAGTCCCTGCCGAAGTGCTGTCGTCGCTGAACAGCATCGAAGAGCCAGGGCGCCTGGTCGATACCATGGCCGCACACATGGCCTTGAAGATCGAGCAGAAACAGGAAATTCTCGAAATCGTCGACCTGCCGACCCGTGTCGAGCACGTACTGGCGCTGCTGGATGCCGAAATCGACCTGCTGCAGGTCGAAAAGCGCATTCGCGGTCGGGTCAAGAAGCAGATGGAGCGCAGCCAGCGCGAGTACTACCTGAATGAGCAGATGAAGGCCATTCAGAAAGAGCTCGGCGATGGCGACGAAGGCCACAACGAAGTCGAAGAGCTGAAAAAGCGCATCGAAGCCGCTGGCCTGCCCAAGGACGCACTGGCCAAGGCCCAGGCCGAGCTGAACAAGCTCAAGCAGATGTCGCCGATGTCGGCCGAGGCCACCGTGGTCCGGTCCTACCTCGACTGGCTGGTGCAGGTGCCGTGGAAGGCCCAGAGCAAGGTGCGCCTGGACCTGGCCAAGGCCGAGGAAATCCTCGATGCGGACCACTACGGCCTGGAAGAGGTCAAGGAACGCATCCTCGAGTACCTTGCCGTGCAAAAGCGCGTCAAGAAGATCCGCGGGCCGGTACTGTGCCTGGTCGGCCCACCCGGCGTCGGCAAGACCTCGCTGGCCGAGTCGATCGCCGCTGCCACCAACCGCAAGTTCGTGCGCATGGCCCTGGGTGGTGTGCGTGACGAGGCCGAGATCCGTGGTCACCGCCGTACCTACATCGGTTCCATGCCTGGCCGCCTGATCCAGAAGATGACCAAGGTGGGGGTGCGTAACCCGCTGTTCCTGCTGGACGAAATCGACAAGATGGGCAGCGACATGCGTGGCGATCCGGCCTCGGCACTGCTCGAAGTGCTCGACCCGGAGCAGAACCACAACTTCAACGACCACTACCTGGAGGTCGACTACGACCTCTCGGACGTGATGTTCCTGTGCACCTCGAACTCGATGAACATCCCGCCGGCGCTGCTCGACCGGATGGAAGTCATCCGCCTGCCGGGCTACACCGAGGACGAGAAGATCAACATCGCGGTCAAGTACCTGGTGCCCAAGCAGGTCAAGGCCAACGGCTTGAAGAAGGACGAGCTGGAAGTCGACGTCTCGGCGATCCGCGACATCATCCGCTTCTACACCCGCGAAGCCGGTGTGCGTGGCCTGGAGCGGCAAATCGCCAAGGTCTGCCGCAAGGTGGTCAAGGAACATACCGGGCAGAAGCAGGTCAAGGTCAAGGTGGCCAGCGAGCAGCTGGAACACCTGCTGGGTGTGCGCAAGTTCCGCTACGGCCTGGCCGAGCAGCAGGACCAGATCGGCCAGGTTACCGGCCTGGCCTGGACCCAGGTGGGCGGCGAACTGCTGACCATCGAAGCCGTGGTCATCCCCGGCAAGGGCCAGCTGATCAAGACCGGCTCGCTGGGCGACGTCATGGTCGAGTCGATCACCGCCGCGCAGACCGTGGTGCGCAGCCGTGCCCGCAGCCTGGGTATCGCCGCCGACTTCCATGAGAAGCACGACGTGCATATCCACATGCCGGAAGGCGCCACGCCGAAGGATGGCCCGAGTGCCGGTATCGGCATGTGCACCGCGCTGGTGTCGGCGCTGACGCAGATTCCGGTACGTGCCGATGTGGCCATGACCGGCGAAATCACCCTGCGTGGCCAGGTGCTGGCCATTGGCGGGTTGAAGGAAAAACTGCTGGCGGCACACCGTGGCGGGATCAAGACGGTGATCATTCCCGAGGAGAATGTTCGCGATCTGAAGGAGATTCCGGAAAATATCAAACAGGATCTGCAGATCAAACCGGTCAAATGGATTGACGAAGTCCTGCAAATTGCGCTGCAATACGCCCCGGAGCCCTTGCCAGATGTGGCTCCGGAGATTGTCGCGAAAGATGAAAAGCGCGACGGCGATGCTAAGGAAAGAATTAGCACGCACTAGTAGTTTTTGGCTGGGGGGCTTTCCTTGACAGTTTTTTCGGGGCCTTGCTATAAAGCGGCACGCTATTGTCATCAGGCCACCCAGCGCACGTTTCATAAGCTTTTCATTACATACTTAGAAACAAACTCAATAGAGAAATAAGGGGACTTAGAGTGAACAAGTCGGAACTGATTGACGCTATCGCCGCATCTGCTGACATCCCGAAAGCTGTAGCCGGCCGTGCGCTGGACGCAGTCATCGAATCCGTCACCGGCGCCCTGAAGCAAGGTGACGATGTGGTACTGGTTGGTTTCGGTACCTTCTCGGTCAAGGAGCGTGCAGAGCGCACCGGCCGCAACCCGCAAACCGGTAACGCGATCAAGATCGCTGCCGCCAAGGTTCCAGGCTTCAAGGCTGGCAAAGGCCTGAAAGACGCCGTCAACTAAGTCGTCTCTTTCAGCCGGACCCGGCCTGGCCAGGTCCGAGCACGGTGATGGCGGGGCGCAAACGTTCCCGCCTGACACGTTTGCTAAGAAAAGGCGCATCCTCGGATGCGCCTTTCTTTTATCAGGTTTCTACCCACGCTCCGCGGTTGTCGACGCAGTGGTACAGCCGTTTCTGGGGGACGCATGCTGCAAAATATCAGGGACAATTCACAAGGTTGGATTGCCAAGACCATCATCGGCCTTATCGTCGTGTTGATGGCGTTGACCGGCTTCGAAGCCATTTTCCAGGCCGCCACACATAGCCAGGACGCCGCCAAGGTGAACGGCCAGACCATCAGCCAGAACGAGCTGAGCCAGGCGGCCGACATGCAGCGCCGTCAGCTGATGCAACAGTTGGGCAAGGATTTCGACCCGGCGCTGCTGGACGACAAATTGCTGCGTGAAGAGGCACTGAAAGGCCTGATCAGCCGCAAGCTGCTGCTGCAAGGCGCCGAAGATGCCAAATTCGCCTTCTCCGAGGCCGCGCTGGATCAAGTGATCCTGCAGACGCCGGAATTCCAGGTGGACGGCAAGTTCAGTGCCGACCGTTTTGACCAGGTCATTCGCCAGATGGGCTATGGCCGCATGCAGTTCCGCGACATGCTCGCCGAGGAAATGCTTATCGGCCAGCTGCGCACCGGCCTGGCCGGCAGCAGCTTCGTCACCGACCAGCAGGTCGATGCCTTTGCCCGCCTCGAGAAGCAGACCCGTGACTTCGCTTCCCTGACCTTCAAGGCCGACCCGGCCGCGGTCAAGGTCAGCGATGAAGAGATCAAGGCGCACTACGACCAGCATGCCAAGGAGTTCATGTCGCCAGACCAGGTGGTGATCGACTACATCGAGCTGAAGAAGTCGGTGTTCTTCGATCAGGTCAAGGTGACCGACGAAGAGCTCAAGGCCCAGTACGAGAAGGAAATCGCCAACCTCGCCGAGCAGCGCCATGCCGCGCACATCCTCATCGAGGTCAACGACAAGGTCACCGACGCCCAGGCCAAGGCCCGCGCCGACGAGATCGAGCAGCGTCTGGCCAAGGGTGAAGACTTTGCCGCGCTGGCCAAGGAGTTCTCCCAGGACCCGGGTTCGGCCAACAGCGGCGGTGACCTTGGCTTCGCTGGCCCGGGCGTTTACGACCCGGCGTTCGAAGATGCACTGTACAAGTTGCAGGATGGCCAGGTCTCGGCGCCGGTGCGCACCGAGTTCGGCTACCACCTGATCAAGCTGCTGGGCGTACAGGCACCGGAAGTGCCGAGCTTCGCCAGCCTGAAGGACAAGCTGACCCGTGACCTGAAGATCCCGCTGGTCGAGCAGCGTTACGTAGATGCCAGCAAGCAGCTGCAGGATGCCGCCTATGAGGCTTCCGACCTGGCCCAGCCGGCCCAGGACCTGAACCTGAAGGTGCAAACCTCCGCAGCCTTCGGCCGCGAGGGTGGTGAAGGCATCACTGCCAACCGTTCGGTCGTGCAGGCCGCATTCTCCGAAGAAGTGTTGGAGGAGGGTGCCAACAGCACCGCGATCGAGCTCGACCCGGAAACCACCGTGGTACTGCGCGTCAAGGAGCACCGCAAGCCTGAGCAGCTGCCGCTGGAAGCCGTGGCCAAGAACATCAGCGAGCACCTGGCCAAGGAGAAGGCGACTGCCGAGCTCAAGGCCAAGGCGGACAAGCTGATTGCCGGCCTGCGTGACGGCTCCATCGCAGCGGGCAGTGTGCACGAAGGGCAGGGCTGGAAGGCCTATGAAGCAGTTACCCGCGGCGAGGACGGTATCGACCCGGCCGAGCTGCAGGCGCTGTTCCGCCTGGGCAAGCCACAAGCCAAGGACAAGCCGGTTTATGGCAGCGTCGTGCTGCGTGACGGTAGCCTGGTGGTACTGCAACTCAAGGGTGTCAACGAAGGCGCTACTGCCACCGACGAAGAGAAGCAGCAGATCCGCCGCTACCTCGCGTCGCGTGCTGGCCAGCAAGACTTCGCGGCGTACCGCAAGCAGCTGGAAGCCAAGGCGGACATCACCCGTTACTAAGGTGATGGATGCATGAACGAACAGGCCGCCTTGAGCGGCCTGTTTCGTTTCTGTTGTCTGTACCGGCCTCTTCGCGGGTAAACCCGCTCCCACAGGTCCAACACAGGTTTCAAATACTGTGGTGAACCTGTGGGAGCGGGTTTACCCGCGAAGAGGCCGGCACCAGCAGCACAAGGCCTAGCGTTTCACCCCTTCATAATTATCCAGCGTATCCCGCGCAATCTCCCGCCCCAGGGCAATCAGCTCTGGCGCCTTGTAGAACTCGAAAAACCGGCACACCCGTTTAGGCACGTTGATCAGTACATCCGGCGGATAGCCGGCGATCTTGTACTGCGCCAACGAGGTCTGCATGACCTCGAAGCTCTGGTTGATCAAGTCCAGCAGCGAAGCGGGCCCCACGTTGTCGATGATGAACGAGCCGGTCGCCGACTTCGGTGCGCCTTCGCGCTCCGGCGCCGCCGCCGGTTGCTGGCCTTCCGGGTTGGCGGCATCGGCCAGCCATGGGTTTGGCGGCGCAAGCCCTTCGGCGACGATTTCCTGCTCGATGCGGATCAGCTCCTCCGCCGGCTTGCGCCGGAACGGCAAGCGCGAGCCCAGCGAACTGAGCAGGGCATCGAAACGCATCTTGAACGCCGCCGGGCGTTCGATTACCGGTAACTGGTACTGCTTCTGGTTGGTGGCGTTGAGGTTGACCGCGATGATCAGGTCGCAGTGGCTGGACACCACCGGCACGATCGGCAGCGGGTTGAGGATGCCGCCGTCGACCAGCATGCGGTTGCCTTGCATCACCGGGGTGAACAGGCTGGGGATGGCCGCCGAGGCGCGCATGGCCTGGTGCAGGCAGCCCTCCTGGAACCAGATTTCCTGCTGGTTGGTGAGGTCGGCTGCAACCGCCGTGTAGGGGATGCGCAATTGCTCGATGTTGATCTCGCCGACGATCTTGCGGATTTGCCCGAACACCTTGTCGCCGCGAATTGCGCCGAGGCGAAAGCTGACATCGACCAGGCGCAACACATCCAGGTAGTCGAGGCTCTCGATCCAGTTGCGGTAGTCTTCCAGCTTGCCGGCGGCATAGATGCCGCCGATCACCGCGCCCATGGAGCAGCCGGCGATGCAGGCAATGTCGTAGCCACGGCGCTCGATTTCCTCGATCACCCCGATATGTGCATACCCCCGGGCTCCGCCGGATCCCAGTACCAGTGCCACGCGTTTGCTCATGAACATTCCCCGGCCAGTGCAACCATGGTCCTACAATGCACCCATCGCCACCTGTGCTTCAATGTGCATCGCGCTGAGCTACTGTAATAAAACTGGCTGGGCCAAGCTGGCTGGGCAGGGCACTTTTCAGCTGCCGAGGCGTCAAAAAGCCAACGTTTTTTCTTTTGAGGTATTACCGATGAAAGCCTGGATCTGCCTTCCCTTGATCGCCTTGGCCCTTGCTGGCTGCGCGGGCAAGACGGCCTACCGCGAGAGTTGCGCGACCCAACTGGATGCCGCCTGGAAGGAACTGGACCTGGCCAAGGCCGAAGGCTTTGCCGGTGCCGTGAGCTACTCCAAGGCCTTGTCGCTGTTGACCGGGGCCAAGACCCAGCAGCAGTTCGAAGGCTATGAAAGCTGTACCAGAAAAGCCGAAAAGGCCCGTTTCTACATTCGTGAGTCTCGCGCCGGGCGCTGACCAAGGAGCGTCTTTCGATGTCTGCCATGCTCGATCATGTGGTTGCCCAGATAGTGGCCTTGCAGGTGCGCCTGCTGGCCTGCCGCGAGCGCCTGGCTGCCGATACCGACAGTGAGGCCTTGCATGACCTGCGCACCACGCTGCGGCGCCTGCGCAGCCTGCTGCGGCCGCTGCGTGGGCTGCCGGGGGTGGAGCAACTGGAGGACGCCGCCAAGTCGTTGGGTACACTGACCACGCCGTTGCGTGACCGTGAGGTGCTGGCGGCCGAACTGATCGGGCGTGGTTTTGCCGAGGCCGGGCAGCGGCGCCTGGAAGGGCGTGGCAGGACCTTCGCCAGTGTTGCCGTCAGCCCGCAGCTGACCCGGGTGCTGGCGATTGTCGACGCGTTTCCGCTGTTCCTGCGTGCAGCTGGCCGCGAGGGCCTGGTCAAGGGGTTGGAAAAGCGTATCGACAAACGCCTGGTCAAACAGTGGCGCAAGTTGCACAAAGCGCTGCAGGACCCGGCCCACGATCGCCATCGCCTGCGTTTGCTGATCAAGCGTGCGCGCTACGGTGACGAGGCATACCCGCAGCTCGACCATGCGGGCAAGCAGTTGCGGCGCTTGCTGAAGCAGGCCCAGGGCGACCTGGGTGACTGGCATGACCGCCTGCAATGGCTGTTGCAGGCGCGCGACCATGCCGACCTGGTACCGTGCAAGGCCGCCTGGGAGCAGGAATTGCACGAGGCCGAGCGGCATTCGGATGTGACGCTGGATGCACTGCAGCAGGCGCTGGCGCGGCGAAAGCCCGAAAAATGACCGATATGCGGGCTGATCGACAAGGGTTTGCTGGCTAGGATGGACAGACCTTTTTCGCTGCAGGCAGGAGCCGGCCAATGAATTTCAACCAACTGCTCGACGCCGTGCGGGCCAACCCCGAAGCGGTGAGCGTCCCGCCCAGCTGGGCCCAGGGTCGCGCCGCCTTTGGCGGGCTGATGGCGGCCATGGTGTATGAAGCCATGCGCCAGAAAATCTCCGATGACCGCCCCGTGCGTTCGCTGGCCATCAGCTTTGTGGCGCCGGCCGCGGCGGATGTGCCAATCCGCTTCGACGTGGAGGTGCTGCGTGAAGGCAAGGCAGTCAGCACCTTGCTGGGCCGTGCCGTTCAAGACGGCCAGGTGGTGACCCTGGTGCAGGGCAATTTCGGTGCGGGGCGGCCATCGGTGGTCGATGTGCCGGCGTTGCCGGCCACGGAAATGAAAGCGCTCGAAGACGCAGCCCCCGAGCTGCCCCATATCAAAGGCGTTACCCCGGAGTTCATGCAGCATGTGGCCTTGCGCTGGGCGGTGGGTGGGTTGCCGTTCAGTGGCAATCAGTCGCGCCAGATGGGCGGCTGGGTACGTTTGCGCGGGGTGGAGGAAGAGCCGGTCAACGAGGCGCACCTGCTGGCGTTGGTCGATGCCTGGCCACCGAGCCTGATGCCGTTTCTCAAGCAGCCCGCTGCCGGCAGCACGTTGACCTGGACCATCGAATTCATGCAGCCCAGGGCGCAGCTGTCGACCCTGGACTGGTGCCGTTATTGCGTGGAAACCGAACATGCGCGGGATGGTTATGGGCACGCTGCCGCTGCGTTGAGGACGGCGCAGGGCGAGTTGCTGGCCTTGAGCCGGCAGACGGTTACCGTGTTTGCCTAGCAGATACCTGCAGGCCTGCACGCTTTTCTGTAGGAGCGGCCTTGTGTCGCGAAAGGGCCGCAAAGCGGCCCCGGCAATCTTCACGGCGAAGCTGTAAATCTGGGGCTGCTGCGCAGCCCTTTCGCGACACAAGGCCGCTCCTACAAAAGATTGCGCGTGATTGGAGCATCAATGGCGATGCTTGTGTCGTTCCCGCCAGGCCTTCCACCAGGCCCCGCTCAGCAAGAAGCGCGGAAAGGTGATGAACTGCTCGGTCAACAGGCGTTGCACGGCATCCTTGCGGTTGGCGAAGGGCTCGGGTTGCTCGGCTTCCAGGCGATGGCCCTGGCGCTGCAGGCCCAGGCCGGCGATCAAGGCAATGATGCCAACGGCAATCTGGCCCAGATCCAGGCCGAACAGGCCGGACAGAATCAGCAACGCGCCAAGGATGAACAACGGCACGGCGATCAGGTGCAGCACCAGGTTGGTCGGGTGGCGGTGGTTGTGGTGGTAGCCGCGCCATTGCCAGGCGGGCAGGTTGGGCAGGCGTTTGCTCATGGGCATTTCCTCTCGGTCATGCCCAAAGCTTAGTGCGCCCCCCAGGCGGGGGCCAATCGAGGCTGGCTATGGTGACTATAGCTTGAGCTGGCCAATGGCCTTGTTCAGTTCACCGGCCAGGGTTGCCAGTTCGCTGCTGGTGGTCGCCGAGCCCACGGTCTGTTGCACGGTCTGTTCGGTGACATCGCGAATACTCACCACGGCGCGGTTCATTTCCTCGGCCACCTGGCTTTGCTGCTCGGCTGCCACGGCAATCTGGGTGTTGCTTTCGCGCATCTGCGCCACGGCACCGGTAATCTCGGCCAGTGCTTCGCCGGCCTCCTGGGCCTGCCTGACGCAGTCGTCAGCCTTGTACGAGCTTTCCTGCATGAAATCCACTGCATCGCGGGTGCCCGACTGCAGGGCCGAGACCATGGTGGTGATCTCGTCGGTGGAGTTTTGCACGCGCTTGGCCAGGTTGCGCACTTCATCGGCCACCACGGCAAAGCCGCGGCCCAGGTCGCCGGCGCGCGCTGCTTCGATGGCGGCATTGAGCGCCAGCAGGTTGGTCTGCTCGGCGATGCTGTGGATCACACTGACCACGCCATTGATCTTCTGGCTGTCTTCGGCCAGCTGGCGAATCATCTCGGCAGTTTGCTGAACGCCGCTGGACAGCCCGGAAATCGAGTCCTGCACCCGGCTGACCACCTCCTGGCCGCTACCGGCCAGGGTGTCGGCGGTTTGTGACAGGTCACGGGTGGCGCCGGCGTGCTGGGCGATGTGGTGCACCGTCGCCGACATTTCGTTGATGGCGGTAGCGGCCTGGTCGGTCTCGCTCTGTTGGCCGAGCATGCCGTGGCGCACGTCGCTCATGCTCGCAGCCAGGCGCGCGGCACCGGAGTCCAGTTGCGCTGCGGTGTGGGCGACGGTACTGACCACGCGGTGGTAGGTCGCCTGCATGGCATTGAAGGCCCCGGCCATCTGGCCGACCTCGTCGCCACAGGCCAGCGGTACGCGGGCCGACAGGTCGCCGGTTTTTTCCACGTGCAGCATCACGTCCTTGAGCGTGTTGAGCTGGCTGAGCAGGAAGCGGATCAGCAGCTGCGAGGCGCCGAGCATGGCCAGCATCAGGACCAGCACGCATACCGCGTAGTTGCTGAAGCGGTCGAGGAACACCTGGCGCAGGCTGGGCGACTGGGCCAGCACGGCCATTTGCTGATCGCCATTGCGCAGCACCTGCGCGCCCTGTAGCGGGTTGTTGCCCAAGAGCCGGGCGGCGGGCAGTTCGACCCAGCCTTGGGCATTGCGCAGGGCCTCGAGGGGTTCACCGGCGAAGGTGGGCGTTTGCCCGGCTGACCAGCTGATGACGTTGGCCGGCCGGGGTAGCGGCTGGCCGGCCGGCCAGGCAGCCAGCAATTGGGCCTGCGCGGCCGCCTGGGCCTGCGCGGCCTCGGCGCGGGCGCGCTGCTCCAGGTGCACGGCATAGAGCACCAGCAGCAAGGTCGTGACAAAGGCCACCGCGTTGACGGCCCAGAACTTGTACTTCAGGGAAACATTGCTAAGCCAGGCACCCATGGGCAGGTCTTCTCTGAGTTGAGCGGGAACAATATTGGCAAGGTGCCATCATTGTGCCTGCGCAAGCCAGGGCCTTTCTTGATGTGCATCAAGAAAATTCTGCCGCAAGTTCTGACGCGCTTTTGTAGGAGCGGCCTTGTGTCGCGATAGGGGTGCGAAGCGCCCCCAGGTTTTCAGCTTCGCCGCATAGATTGCCGGGGCCGCGTTGCGGCCCTTTCGCGACACAAGGCCGCTCCTACAGGAGAACGCGACGGGTTCAGGGGAGTCGGAAAAACGCCTGCGCCGTTGCCGTGGTATGCGCCGCCGTCTGTTCGGTCGACTCGCCCCGGTGCAAGGCCACTTCACGCAACACCTCTGGCAGGAACGCTGGTTCGTTGCGCCCGTTCTTCGGCTTGGGCCGCAGGCTGCGCGGCAGCAGGTAAGGCGCATCGCTCTCCAGCATCAGCCGCCCCTCGGCAATGTTGCCCACCAGCGGGTGCAGGTGGGTGCCACGGCGTTCGTCGCAGATCCAGCCGGTAATACCGATGTGCAGGTCCATGTCCAGGTAGGCGAACAGCGCGTCGCGCTCGCCGGTAAAGCAGTGCACCACTGCGCCGGTCAGGTGGTCGCGGTAATCCTTGAGGATCGCCAGCAGGCGTTCGCTGGCGTCGCGTTCGTGCAGGAACACCGGCAGACGCAGCTCGGCAGCCAGTGCCAACTGTGCCTCCAGGGCTTTTTCCTGCAGCGGGCGAGGGGAGAAGTCGCGGTTGAAGTCCAGGCCGCATTCGCCCACGGCGCGCACGCGTGTTTCATTCAGCAACTGGCGCAACTGGCGCTCGCTGCCGGCATCCCAGGTTTTGGCATCATGAGGGTGTACGCCTGCCGTGGCGAACAGGTGCGCGCCGCTCGCATCCAGTTGCTGGCACAGCTCCAGCGCCTGTTCGCTGACCGCCAGGCTGGTGCCCGTCAGCACCATCTGCGTGACCCCGGCCTCAAGGGCGCGCTCGACGATTGCCGCCTGCTGGTCGTGGAAACTGCTGTTGGTCAGGTTGACGCCGATATCGATCAGTTGCATGGTGCTATCTCGTGCCGCGGGGCGGCCAGCATAGCAAAAACCGTGTTTTTCTGAAAAAACCAAGAACTTCATGCTGTTGCCGTGGTCTTTTACCGTCATTTCTCTCTTGGCGGTGCAACCCCATGGATGCCGCCCACCGACCACGGACACGTTTTCGCATGCAGCGATGCTGGCTCATTTTCCTGCTGACGCTTGGGCTGACCTTGACCGGGCCTGCCCACGCGCGCGTGCCGGGACCGCAGCAGAACATCGCGCCGGCCAAGGTCCGTGACCTGCAACAGATTCGCACCAGCCAGGTGCTGCGGGTGCTGGTCAACCAGAGCCGCAACAGCTCCGGTGAGGTCAAGGGCGAGCCGGTCGGCATCGAATACTATCGCCTGCGTGCCCTGGAACATTACCTCAATGACCGCGCCGCCGACGGCCAGGAGATCCAGCTCAAGCTGATCCCGCGGGCCAAGGAGCAGTTGCTCGGCGCCCTGGCCCGGGGCGAGGGTGACCTGGCCGCGCCGGGTGAGCTGCTCGACCCCGCCGTGGTGCGTGGGGTCAGCAGCAGCGCGCCGGTGCTCGACCAGGTGCCGCTGCTGCTGGTGGGGCGCAAGGGCGAGCGCAGCTTCAGCCATGTCGAGCAGTTGTCCGGGCGTACCGTGGCCCTGACCAGCGCCAGTGCCGCCGGCCCGTTGATCCAGCAGGTAAACCAGCAGCTGGCGCTGCGCAAGCGCGCGCCGATCAAGGTGGAGTGGGTCGACTCGACCTTGGCGGTGGAGGATGTACTGGAAATGGTCCAGGCCGGCATCTATCACCTGACCGTGGTCGAGCAGCCGATCGCCCGGCGCTGGGCCCGGGTGATGCCGCGCCTGCGCCTGGACAGCCGCGTAAAGCTGGGGGCGCCGCAAGCCATGCGTTGGTATGTGAGGCCCGATGCGCCGCAGTTGCAGGCCACGGTCGATCGCTTTCTGCAGGGCTACCGCGCGCCGGACAACCAGGACGCCGCGTTCGAGCGCATCTACCGCCGCCAGTACCGGGTGCACGACCCATTGGCCAGCAAGAATCGCCAGCGCCTGACCGCGCTGCGGGCGGTGCTGCAGAAACACGGTGAGGCGCAGCAGATCGACTGGCTCAACCTGGCCGCGCTGGCCTTCAAGGAGTCGACGCTCAACCCGGCCGCGCGCGGCACCGGAGGGGCCCATGGCCTGATGCAGATCACCCCTTCGGCGGCGCAGCGTGTGGGGGTGAGCAACACCGCCACGGTGGATGGCAATGTCCAGGCCAGCGCCCGTTACCTGGCGCTGATCCGGCGCAAGTTCTTTGCCAGCGCCAAGATCAACGAGCGCGAGCGCATGGCCTTCGTGCTGGCGGCCTACAACCTGGGCCCCGAGCGCGTCCAGGCCATGCGCGCCGAAGCGCGGCGGCGCGGGCTGAATGGCGACCAGTGGTTTTTCCAGACCGAACGTATCGCCATGGAGCAGGTGGGCATGGGGCCAGTCAACTTCGTCAATAGCGTCAACAAGTACTTTGTAGCGTTCAACCGGGAGCGTGCCGCGCTGGAGCGTGTGGCGAATCGCTGACAAATCGATTTTGTCGATTGTTATGTTGGGTTTTTTGCGATTTTCATATCTATTGAATCGATTATGATGGCGCCCATCCCAACACAACTTCCCCGCTTCAAGGAGTCTTCGACATGAACAACGCTACCCTCAACGCTCTGTTCTCCACCCGCGCCGGCGCTGGCCTGAGCGTCATCCGTATCTTGGTCGGCATCATCTTCATTGCGCATGGTGCGCAAAAACTGTTCGGCATGTTCGGTGGCTATGGCCTGGAAGGCACCGGCCAGTGGATGGAGAGCATCGGCCTGGCCCCGGGTTACCTGATGGCCCTGCTGTCCGGTAGTGCCGAATTCTTCGGCGGCCTGGCCCTGGTGATCGGCCTGCTGGCCCGCCCGGCGGCCCTGGTGCTGGCGGTGACCCTGGTGGTGGCGATCCTCTCGGTGCACATCGGCAACGGCCTGTTCATGTCCAACAACGGCTATGAGTTCGGCCTGGCCCTGCTGGCTGGCACCGTCGCGGTACTGATCGAAGGCGCTGGCCGCTTCTCGCTGGACCGCCTGATCGCCCGCTGATACACCGCAAATGCCAAGATACAAGCCTCAGGCCGATCACTTTCGGCTTGAGGCTTGTATCTTGCCGCTTGTAGCTCTAGCATACCGTCTGCGCCGATTTAAACAGCTACTTGCGGGGCGCAGGAAAGCCCCTCTCCGGGTCATCCGAAATACCGCTAAAGCGCTGGTTCGGTGACGCCTCCCACCGCTGCCCAGCGGGATTCGCGAGGCGGAGAGAAGCTCCATGAGTTGCCCACGTACCAGTGTCTGTTTGAGCCCCTTGCCTGCCAGCCAGGCGTCCCGCACACCGCGCATCCTGCTCGGCGGCCAGCATCAACCCACTCTTTTACGTCACCTTGAAGGCCTGTCCCGGCGCAAGGGCCAGGCGCGTGCATTTCTGATCCAGTTCGCCGATACCGGCTGCCACCTCGCACAGTATGGCAATGACCGTTTCGACCTGGCCGTGATCCAGGCCCCGGCACCGGACGAGGCCGCCGAAATCATCGGCCACCTCACCCGTATCGCGCGCCAAGGCCTGATTACCCGCCGCTGAGGAGCGCGCTGTTGAGTACCAACATCATCACCACGGAAGGCCATGAGGCGCTGAAGAAAGAACTGGACCACCTGTGGCGGGTATACCGCCCGGAGATTACCCAGAAGGTTACCTGGGCGGCATCGCTGGGCGACCGCAGCGAGAATGCCGACTACCAGTACAACAAGAAGCTGCTGCGCGAGATCGACCGCCGGGTGCGTTACCTGCGCAAGCGTCTTGAAGATGTGAAGGTGGTGGCCTACTCGCCGCAGCAGGAGGGCAAGGTGTTTTTCGGTGCCTGGGTGGAGATCGAGAACGACGAGGGCGAGACCATGAAGTTTCGCATTGTCGGGTATGACGAGATCTATGGGCGCAATGACTACATCTCGATCGACTCGCCCATGGCTCGTGCCTTGCTGAAGAAGGAGGAGGGTGATGAGGTGGTGGTGCACACACCTACCGGTGAAGCGACCTGGTATGTGAACAGCATCAGCTACGGGCAGTGATCTGATGTTGCCTGTGCCGGCCTCTTCGCGGGCTTGCCCGCTCCCACAGGTCCGACACAGGTTTCAAGTACTGTGGTGAACCTGTGGGAGCGGGCAAGCCCGCGAAGAGGCCGGCACAGGCTGTCATCAACTCTCGCGTAAAACCGCCAACGGGCTGGCATTCAACGCCCGTCGCGTCCCCAGCACCCCCGCACCACCTACCAGCAGCGCCCCTGCCAGCGGCAACAGCAGCAACCACACATGCGGGCTCCATTGCAGGTCGAAGGCATAGCGGTACAGCACCAAGGTAATCAGCTCACACCCGACCGCCGCCAGCAAGCCGCTGGCCGCACCCAGCAAGCCGAACTCGATCCGCCGCGCCTTGACCAGTAATGGCCGCGCCGCGCCCAGCGCACGCAGCAAGGCGCCCTGGCGGATGCGCTCGTCCAGCGTCGCCTGCAAGCCAGCGAACAGCACCGCCAACCCGGCTGCCAGCACGAACAGCAACACATACTCCACCGCCAGGGTCACCTGGGCGAGGATGCTGCGCAGCTGATCGAGCAAGGCATCCACCTGCAGGATGGTCACTGCCGGAAATGCCCGTGACAGCGCCACCACATCCAGGTCATGGCCCGGTGCCAGATAGAAGCTGGTCAGGTAGGTGGTCGGCAGCCCCTGCAACGTGCCGGGCTGGAAGATCATGTAGAAGTTCGGCTGGAAGCTGTCCCAGTGCACGCTGCGCAGGCTGCTGACCCGGGCCTGGCGCTGCTGGCCGCCGATGTCGAAGGTCAGCAGGTCGCCCAGTTGCAGCTTCAGGCTGCTGGCCAGTTCCGCCTCCACCGACACACCGGGGATTTCATCTTCGGCGGGCAACGCCTGCCACCAGTTGCCGCCCGTCAGTGTATTGCCTTCGGGCAGTTCGGCTGCCCAGGTCAGGCTGAGGTCGCGCTGCACGGCGCGTTCGCCTGCCGAGTCCTTGCTGACCACCTGCTGCACCGGTTGCTCGTTGATGCGCACCAGGCGGCCGGGTGTCACCGGGTACAGCGGTGCCGAGGTGGCATTGACCTGCTGCAGGTGTTGGGCGAAGGGCTCACGGTCATCCGGCAGGATGTTCAGGGCGAAATGGTTGGGTGCATCCTTGGGCAGCTGCGCTTGCCAGGTGTCGAGCAGTTCCGCGCGCAGTAGCGCGACCAGGGCCATGGCCAGCAGGATCAGGCCGAAGGCCAGGGCCTGGCCGGCAGCGGCCATGGGGTGGCGCAGCAGTTGGCCCAGCCCCAGGCGCCAGGTCAGTGGTGCCCCGGCCAGCAATTGGCGCAGGCTGCGCAAACCGAGCAGCAGCAGGCCACCGAGCAGCAGCGCGGCGACCAGGCCGCCACCGAGCAGGGCGAAGGTGAGCAGCAGGTCGAGGCTCAGGCGCCACATGATCAGGCCCAGTGCGAACAGGGCCGCGCCGTACACCAGCCAGCTGCTGGGCGGTATCGGCAGCAGGTCGCGGCGTAGCACGCGCAGCGGCGGCACCTGGCCCAGCGCGGCAATTGGCGGCAGGGCGAAGCCGGCCAGGGCCACCAGCCCGGTAGCGATGCCAGCCAGGGCCGGGACGATGCCGCCTGCAGGCACCACGCTTGGCAGCAGGCCATGCAGCAGGCGGAACAGGCCCAGCTGGGCCAGCCAGCCGAGCAGGGCACCGGCCAGCGCGGCGACCAGGCCGAGCATGGCCAATTGCAGACAGTACAGGCCCAGTGCCTGGCGGCGCGAAAGGCCCAGGCAACGCAGCAGGGCGCTGGCGTCCAGGCGGCGTGCGGCATAGCGGCTGGCCGACAGGGCAACGGCGACGCCTGCCAGCAGCACCGCCACCAGGCTGGCCATGTTCAGGTAGCGCTCGGCCTTGCCCAGGGCGCCGCCGACCTGCTGGTTGCCATCGCGGGTGTCGCGCAGGCGCTGGTTGGCGGCCAGGTCCTTTTTCAGTGCCCCGCGGTACTGGGCCAACGCTTCGGCATCGCCGCGCCACAGGTCGCGGTAGGTGACCCGGCTGCCCGGCTGGATCACGCCGGTCGCCTGCAGGTCGACCAGGTTCATCATTACCCGTGGGGTAAGGCTGTAGAAGTTGTTGGCGCGGTCCGGTTCGTAGGTCAGTACGCGGCTCATGCGCAGCGTCTTCATGCCCACGTCGATGCTGTCGCCAACCTTCAGCCCCAGTGCCGCCAGCAAGCGTGGTTCGACCCATGCTTCGCCAGGTGCCGGGCCGCCGCCCGGGGTTTCTGCGGCATAGGGCTCCGCGGCACTGCGCACTTGCCCGCGCAACGGGTAGGCACCATCAGTAGCCTTGACGCTGGACAGTTGGATACCGTTGTCGCCGCCGACCACGCTGGTGAACTCGACCACCTGGGCGTGGCGCAAGCCAAGCGCCTTGCCGGCTTCTATCTGCTGGTCGCGGGCCGGGGCACTGCCCTGCAGCACCAGGTCGGCACCGAGGAACTCGCTGGCGCGCAGTTGCATGGCGCCGTTGAGGCGGGCACCGAAATAACCGATGGCAGTGCTGGCCGCGACCGCTACCAGCAGGGCGAAGAACAGCACGCGCACTTCGCTGGCGCGAATGTCGCGCAGCAACTGGCGCAGGGCCAGGCCGCACAGGCGAGACAGCGGCATGTGGTTCATCAGGCCTCCACCGGGGCCACCAGGCGGCCCGCATCCAGGCGGATCTGGCGGCGGCAGCGCCGGGCCAGGCGTTCGTCATGGGTAACCAGCACCAGGGTGGTGCCGCGTTCCTTGTTCAGTTCGAACAGCAGGTCGCTGATGCGCTCGCCGGTGTGGCTGTCGAGGTTGCCGGTGGGTTCGTCGGCGAACAGCACCGCCGGTTGCGCGGCGAAGGCACGGGCAATGGCCACCCGTTGCTGTTCGCCGCCCGAAAGCTGGCGCGGGGTGTGGCTCAGGCGCTTGCCCAGGCCGACCCGTTCGAGCAGGGTGCGCGCGTGTTCGCGGGCGTCGCGGCGGCCGTCCAGCTCCAGCGGCAGCATGACGTTTTCCAGGGCGTTGAGGCTGTCGAGCAGCTGGAACGACTGGAACACGAAGCCCACATGTTCGGCGCGCACCCGCGCGCGCTGGTCTTCATCCAGCGGCCCCAGGTCGTGGCCAGCGAGGATGACCTTGCCGGCACTGGGCTGGTCGAGGCCGGCGAGCAGGCCGAGCAGGGTCGACTTGCCCGAGCCCGAGGCGCCGACGATGGCCAGGCTGTCGCCCTGGGCCAGGTCGAGGGACAGTGCGTGCAGGATGGTCAGGTCACCTTCCGCGCTGGGGACCACTTTGCTAAGGTTCTGCGCAACGAGAATGCTGGGGCCCATGGAGAATCCGATGCGAGTGTGGTGGTTGAGTGCCGGTCTGGCCCTGTATTGCCTGGCCCAGAGCGCGGCGGCGGGAACACTGCTGGTTGTCGGCGATAGTATCAGCGCCGGTTTTGGCCTGGATACCCGCCAGGGCTGGGTCTCCCTGTTGCAGACCCGCCTGCGGGACGAAGGTTTCGACGACAAAGTGGTCAATGCATCGATCAGCGGCGACACCAGTGCAGGTGGCCAGGCGCGGCTGCCGGCGCTGCTTGCAGCGCACAAGCCGAGCCTGGTGGTGCTGGAGCTGGGCGGCAACGATGGCCTGCGCGGGCAGTCGCCAGCGCAATTGCAACAAAATCTTGCCTCGATGATCGAAAGTTCGCGCAAGGCCGGTGCCAAGGTGGTGCTGCTGGGCATGCGCCTGCCACCCAATTATGGCGTGCGCTACACCACCGCGTTCGCCCAGGTGTATGAACAGCTGGCGGCAGAAAAACAGGTGCCGCTGGTGCCGTTTTTCCTCGAGGGGGTAGGGGGCGTGCCTGAGTTGATGCAGGCGGACGGCATTCACCCGGCCCAGGCTGCCCAGCAGCGCCTGCTGGAAAATGCCTGGCCGGCGATAAAACCCTTGCTGTGACGCTTTAAACGGCGCCGGCTTTCGGCTAATGTTGCGCCCCCCGTTTCGAGTGCCACCGATGCCGCGCCCTGCCTGGTCCCTGTATGCCTACCAACTGATCGAGCCTGATGAGCAGCTCGACCTGTTCGCCTGCCAGGAAATCCGCGTTCACCTCGTGGCCCGCCAGCTCGAGCTGGGCGTACCGGCCGACCGCACTCTGTGCGGTGGCCTGCTGCCGGCGCAACCGCGCTGGTCGGGGGTGGCGCGCTCGATCTACCGCGACGGCCGCCTGTGCGACCTATGCCGCGCCATCCTCGATGCCCAGCGGCGCGGCATGCGCCCGGTGTGGCCGGAGCTGCAGGGCGCCTGAACACGCGCCTTTCATCATCTGGAACGCTTGCATGGCGCCAATGCCTCCCGCTTGCATCGGCGCAGGTGTACAATCGATTCTCTTGACCCACCTTTCGAAGGATTTACCGGATGTTGCCGCGCTTTCCTGCCGTCACCCGTAGCCTGTCCCTGGCCGCCCTGCTGGTAGCAGGCCCCGCTGCTGCGCTGGAGCTGCCACTGCCACCACCCGGTGAAGACATCATCGGCCAGGTGCATGTGATCAAGGCAAAGTACGAGGACACGTTCGCCGATATCGGCACTGCCAACGACCTCGGCTACCTGGAAATGATCGCCGCCAACCCGGGCGTGGACCCATGGCTGCCAGGTGCCGGCACCGAGATCATCCTGCCGACCCGTTACATCCTGCCGCCGGGCCCGCGCGAGGGCATCGTCATCAACCTGGCCGAATACCGCATGTACTACTTCCCGAAAGGGCAGAACGTGGTGCATACCTTCCCGCTGGGCATTGGCCGTGAAGGCTGGGGTTCGCCGATCGCCAATACCAAGATCACCGCCAAGACGCCGAACCCGACCTGGACCCCGCCAGCATCGATCCGTGCCGAGCACGCGGCTGACGGCGACATCCTGCCGAGCGTGGTGCCGGCCGGCCCGGACAACCCGTTGGGGCCGTTCAAGTTCACCCTCGGCGTGCCGGGCTACCTGATCCATGGTTCGAACAAGAAGTTCGGCATTGGCATGCGTACCAGCCACGGTTGCTTCCGCATGCTCAACAACAACGTGCTGGAACTGTCGAAGATGGTGCCGGTGGGTACGCCGGTGCGCATCATCAACGAGCCCTACAAGTTTGGTATCAGTGGCGGCAAGGTCTATCTGGAGGCGCACACGCCGCTGGACGATCAGGGTAATCCGTCGGTGGTCGATAAACACACTGCTGTTATCAACGCCTTGCTCAAGCGTGAAGACCTGGCCAATAACCTACGCATGAACTGGGACATGGTCCGTGACGTGGTGGCCGCGGAAGATGGCATGCCGGTGGAAATTGCCGTGCCGACCGAAAACCAGGGTGGCGCACCGATGGTTTCGAGCATTCCGCCCGAACTGCAGTAAGGTAATTGCGACACACCCGGGCCTGCCTTAGTGCAGGCCTTTTCGTTTCTGCCTGGCGCGTTTGCCTTGTGCGCAGGCAATAAAAAAGCCGACCCACAAGTGGGTCGGCTCCATAACAATCCGTGAGGATTATTACTTGCGGCTGGCTTTGTCCAGCATACGCAGAGCGCGCTCGTTGGCTTCGTCAGCGGTCTGCTGAGCCTTCTGAGCGGCTGCCAGTGCGTCGTCAGCCTTACGGTAGGCTTCGTCTGCACGAGCTTGAGCGCGAGCTGCTGCGTCTTCAGTCGCAGTCAGACGAGCTTCGGTTTCTTTGGATACGCTGCTGCAACCGGTAGCCAGAACTGCGGCCAGAGCCAGAGCAGAGAATTTCAGAACGTTGTTCATCGTGTTCCCCTTCAAGGACTTTCTATTAAATAGCCATCTCTCGGAAAAGAGAAACTGGCCGGCGTACATAGTACCCATTACTTGTAGTAAGTAAACTGACTAAGCGCAAGAACTGCAAAAAAAATGTTGCTTGACGCCTTTCCGACAAGATTTGCGACACACCTGTGAAAAAAACGTACAGGGTTCGCAAGCGACTGTAGTACAGGAACTTTTTTGTTGAACTAAGGGTGACTTTAACTGTCCTTCGGCGTCTTAAGCCCTAGTACATCCGGTGGCTGCCTGGCGCGTTGCCAAGAATGGCATCTGGCTGCATTTTCGCCATTTTTAACCGCCACCACCTTGAGCAATCCCGCCTGCGGCGCCTACTATCTTGTGAGTGCCAGAGGATCCGAACGATTGCAATCGTCCAGTGGTCGAAGGGGGCAACAGGTGGCGTAGAGGATTCTGTGCCGGATAAACCACCATCGGTTAAGGTATGGGTCTGCCGAGAAGACCTGCGAGGAGTAGTGATGAGCGAAGCGCTGACCATCCACCATGACCAGGCCGGTCATCAGTTCGAGACCAACGTGGACGGTCATCGTGCCTATCTGACGTACATGGACTTGGGCAAGCAGACGCTGGACATCTATCGCACCTTCGTACCCAACGCCCTGCGTGGCCGCGGGATTGCTGCCGCCCTGACCGAACGGGCCCTGGAGTACGCTGAACAGATGGGCTACACGGTGATTCCGTCCTGCTCGTACGTGGAGCGCTACATGGAGCGCCAGCAGCGGCATTCGAGCAAGGTCTGATTCTGTAAAAAAAAGCGGGGCCGCTTCGCGCCCCATCGCGACACAAGGCCGCTCCTACAGGAAATCGCATAACCCTGTAGGAGCGGCCTTGTGTCGCGATGGGGCGCGAAGCGGCCCCGCTCTTTATCGCATCAGCCGCGCTTGCGCTGCGGCAGCACATCCTTCAGCTTGGTACGCATGCTGCGCAGGGTCTTCTCGGTAGCCGACCAGTCGATGCAGGCATCGGTGATCGACACGCCGTATTGCAGCTCGTCCAGGTTCTTCGGAATCGACTGGCAGCCCCAGTTCAGGTGGCTCTCGACCATCAGGCCGATGATCGACTGGTTGCCTTCGAGGATCTGGTTGGCGACGTTCTCCATCACCAGCGGTTGCAGGGCCGGGTCCTTGTTGGAGTTGGCGTGGCTGCAATCGACCATGATGTTGGCCTTGATCTTGGCCTTGGCCAGGTCCTGCTCGCAGAGGGCGACGCTGACCGAGTCATAGTTCGGCTTGCCGTTGCCGCCGCGCAGTACCACGTGGCCGTACGGGTTGCCCTTGGTGGTGACGATCGACACGCCGCCTTCCTGGTTGATGCCGAGGAAGCGGTGCGGCTTGGACACCGACTGCAGGGCGTTGATGGCAACGGTCAGGCCGCCGTCGGTGCCGTTCTTGAAGCCGACTGCCGAGGACAGGCCCGAAGCCATCTCGCGGTGGGTCTGCGATTCGGTGGTGCGGGCGCCGATGGCCGACCAGCTGATCAGGTCCTGCAGGTACTGCGGGGAAATCGGGTCGAGCGCTTCGGTGGCGGTCGGCAGGCCCATTTCGGCCAGGTCCAGCAGCAGTTTGCGGCCGATGTGCAGGCCATCCTGGATCTTGAACGAGTCATCCAGGTACGGGTCGTTGATCAGGCCTTTCCAGCCGACGGTGGTGCGCGGTTTTTCGAAATACACGCGCATGACCAGGTACAGCGTGTCGGACACTTCCTCGGCCAGCACTTTCAGGCGCTCGGCGTACTCGTGGGCGGCCTTGATGTCGTGGATCGAGCAAGGGCCGACCACGACGAACAGGCGATGGTCCTTGCCGTCGAGAATATTGCGCACCACTTCACGGCCGGCAGTCACGGTCTGCAGGGCCTTGGCGCTGAGGGGGATTTCCTTCTTGAGCTGATCGGGGGTGATCAGGGTCTCGTTGGAGGCAACGTTCAAGTCATCGATCGGTAAATCAGCCATCGTGTTACTCGTCAGGTCACGGGTGCCGGCCGCCAACTATCCCCGTGCGGCCCAGCAGCAAGAATAATCGCAGCGGGGAGCCGAACCTTAGCGCGTTACAGGTGGCGCGACAATGGGCTGGGCCCAGTCCGTGTGGGGTTTTTCCGAGATGGCAGGTGTTTGCCGTGCATGGGCTGCCCAGCGCTGCGCAACCTGTGTAAAAAGAGGGCTGACTTTTACCTGGAGATCGGCATGCATCCGCACACACCACGTATCGGCATCATCGGCAGTGGCGCCATCGGCGGCTTCTATGGGTTGATGCTGGCCCGGGCCGGCTTCGATGTGCATTTTCTGTTGCGCAGCGAGTACGAGGTTGTCCGCGAGCAGGGGTTGACCCTGGACAGTGCCGTGCATGGCAACTTGCAGATAGAGGTGCAGGCCTATGCCAGTGCCGCCGACATGCCGCCCTGCGACTGGCTGCTGGTGGGGGCCAAGGCCACCAGCAATGACCAGTTGGCGCCGCTGATCGTGCAGGCGGCCGCGCCGGGCGCCAAGGTGGTGCTGCTGCAGAACGGCCTGGGCGTGGAGGAGCAGTTGCGCCCGGCCTTGCGCAGCGACATGCACCTGCTCGGCGGCCTGTGTTTCATCTGCGTCAACCGCCAGGCGCCCGGCGTGATCCGCCACCAGGCCCTGGGCGCGGTCAACCTCGGCTACCACAGCGGGCCGGCCAACGATGGCGGTGCCGCGCTGGTCAATGAGGGCGCGGAGCTGTTCCGGGCTGCGGGCATCGACTCGCAGGCCATGCCCGACCTGGCCCAGGCACGCTGGCAGAAGCTGGTGTGGAACGTGCCCTACAACGGCCTGTCGGTGCTGCTCGGCGCCAGCACCACGCCGCTGATGGCCGACAGCCATGGCCGCGCCCTGATCCAGGCCTTGATGGCCGAGGTGGTGCAGGGTGCGGCGGCGTGTGGCCATGTGTTGCCCGAGGGGTATGCCGAGCACCTATTCCAGGTGACCGAGCGCATGCCCGACTACTGGCCCAGCATGTACCACGACCATGTCCACAAGCGCCCGCTGGAGCTGCAGGCCATCTATGCCGAGCCGTTGGCACAGGCGCGTGCGGCAGGCTGCCACTTGCCGCGCATGGAGATGCTGTACCAGGCGCTGGCTTTCATCGACCGGGGCGAACAGCCTCGCTGAGGGTGGTTCTGGCCCCGCCGGGGCCCTCCAGCCCGCATCAGCAGCGCGCCGGACGGCAAAGCGTGCGTCCGGCGCGCTGCTAAGCTGAAGCTTGCTCTGCCGCAGCGGCAGTCAAGGAGGTCGAATGATCCACTCCATGCTGTACGCCACCGACCTCGGTGTCTACGCCCCTTTTGTCATGCAACACGCGCTGGCGCTGGCGCGCACATTCGGCGCCGAGTTGTATGTGATCCATGCGGTAGAGCCCATGGGCCAGTTCGCTGAATCTCTTCTGCAAAGCTACCTCGATGAACAGACGCTCGACCAGCTGCACAGCCAGGGGGTGAACACGGTGATGGCCAATATCGAGCAGCGTGTGCTGGAAAACTTTCGCGACGAATTGGGCGAGGAGGCCGACCTGGCGGTGATCAAGGCGGTGCGGGTGCGCCAGGGCGACCCGGCGCAGGTGATCCTCGACCAGGCACAGCGGCTGAGCGTCGACCTGCTGATTTTCGGTAGCCACAGTGCTGGCGCCGGCGTGGATGTGCCATTGGGGCGCACGGCGGTACGGCTGCTGCAGCTGTCGCCGGTACCGGTGTACATGGTGCCGCTGGCGCAGCATTTGGGGCGTAGGAAAGCATGAAGATGGCCGTAGGCCATTTCCGGGGGTATGTAACAAAATAGTTCTAGATTTATTTCCAGAACCACTAATATAGTTATATATCGTCGCTGCCTGCTGCCGCGGACTCATCGCTGAACCGAGGGGAACCTATGAAGCTTCAACAACTGCGCTACATCTGGGAAGTGGCGCACCATGACCTCAACGTCTCCGCGACGGCGCAGAGCCTGTATACCTCCCAGCCAGGTATCAGCAAGCAGATCCGCCTGCTCGAGGATGAGCTGGGTGTTGAAGTCTTTGCCCGCAGCGGCAAGCACCTGACCCGCGTTACCCCGGCGGGTGAGCGCATCATCAATACTGCCGGCGAAATCCTGCGCAAGGTCGAAAGCATCAAGCAGATTGCCCAGGAGTTCTCCAACGAGAAGAAGGGCACGCTGTCCATCGCCACCACCCACACCCAGGCGCGTTATGCCTTGCCGCCGGTGATCAGCAACTTCATCAAGCAGTACCCGGAAGTGTCCTTGCACATGCACCAGGGTTCGCCCATGCAGATTGCCGAGATGGCCGCGGACGGGACGGTGGACTTCGCCATCGCCACCGAGGCGCTGGAGCTGTTCGGCGACCTGATCATGATGCCGTGCTACAAGTGGAACCGCTGCGTGGTGGTGCCGCAGGGCCATCCGTTGACCAAGCTGCCAAAGCTTACTCTGGAAGCGGTCGCCGAATACCCGATCGTTACCTACGTGTTCGGTTTCACCGGGCGTTCGAAGCTGGACGAAGCGTTCAACCACCGCGGCCTTACGCCGAAAGTGGTGTTTACCGCGGCTGACGCCGACGTGATCAAGACCTATGTGCGCCTGGGGCTGGGCGTGGGGATCGTCGCCAAGATGGCGGTGGACACCAAGCTCGACAGCGACCTGGTGGCCTTGGATGCCAGCGAACTGTTCGAAGCCAGCATCACCAAGATCGGCTTCCGCCGCGGCACCTTCCTGCGTGGTTTCATGTGCGACTTCATCGAGAAGTTCGCCCCGCACCTGACCCGTGAAGTGATGGCCAAGGCCATCCAGTGCCACAACAAGCAGGAGCTGGAAGACCTGTTCGAAGGCGTCGAGCTGCCGGTGCACTGATCCAGAATTGCAGGGGGCCGCTTTGCGGCCCATCGCGACACAAGGCCGCTCCTACAGGAGATCACATTCCCCTGTAGGAGCGGCCTTGTGTCGCGATGGGCTGTGAAACAGCCCCGGCTATTTCAAGCCTTGCTGATCAGGTTGCCCGCGTGCAACCCGCATTCCTTCTGCGTCGACTCTTCCCACCACCAACGCCCTTCGCGCTCATGCTGGTTTGGCAGCACCGGGCGGGTGCAGGGCTCGCAGCCAATGCTGATGAAGCCGCGCTCGTGCAGGCTGTTGTACGGCAGCTCCAGCATGCGGATATAACCCCACACTTCCTCGCTGGTCATCTGTGCCAGTGGGTTGAACTTGTACAGGGTGCGCTCGGGGGTGGAGAAGGCGCTGTCGATTTCCACTGCCGCCACCTGGCTGCGGGTACCCGGGCTCTGGTCGCGGCGCTGGCCGGTGGCCCAGGCGCTCACGGTGGCCAGCTTGCGACGCAGCGGCTCGATCTTGCGGATACCGCAGCACTCGCCGTGGCCGTCCTTGTAGAAGCTGAACAGGCCCTTTTCCTTGACGAACGGGTCGAGCTTGGCGCGGTCGGGGCTGAGGATCTCGATCGGCAGGTTGTACTGCTCGCGGACCTGATCGATGAACCGGTAAGTCTCCGGGTGCAGGCGGCCGGTGTCGAGGCTGAACACCTTGACCTGCTTGTTCAGCTTCCAGGCCATGTCCACCAGCACCACATCCTCGGCGCCGCTGAAGGAGATCCACAGGTCATCACCGAAGTGCTCGAAGGCAAGCTTGAGGATGTCCTGCGGGGACTTGTTGGCATAGGTCGCGGCCAGGGCGGCGACGTCGAAGGGTTGGCTCATCAGGCGGTTTCCATCGTGGCTGTGGCGCTGTGCGCTCGTAGTAAGGTGATGGTAACAAAAAATGGCGGGGTAGACGGGCTGATATCGGTGTCTGGCCCTTCGCGGGCACGCCCGCTCCCACAGGGTGCGTGCAAACATGACAGATGTGCGCTGTACCCTGTGGGAGCGGGCGCGCCCGCGAAGCAGGCGCCGCCGATCACAAGCCTTGCAGGGTCTCCATCAACACCCGCACCTTGGCAATCGACTCTTCATATTCGGCCTGCCACTCGGAGTCGGCCACCACCGCGCCGCCGCCCCAGCAGCTGACCTGTCCACCCTTGACCAGCAGGCTGCGAATGGCAATCGAGCTGTCCATCTCGCCGCGCACATCCACGTAGAGCAGTGAGCCGCAGTACAGCGCCCGGCGTGCCGGCTCCAGTTCGTCGATGATCTGCATGGCGCGGATCTTCGGCGCGCCGGTGATCGAGCCGCCCGGGAAGCTGTCGCCGATCAGGTCCAGGGCGTCTTTATCGCGGGCCAGCTGGCCGGTGATGCTGCTGACCAAGTGGTGCACGTTGGGGTAGCTCTCCAGGCTGAACAGCTCGGGCACCTTCACCGAGCCGATCTCGCAGGTACGCCCCAGGTCGTTGCGCAGCAGGTCGACGATCATCAGGTTTTCCGAGCGATCCTTGGGGCTGTGCAGCAGCTCCTCGGCATTGCGCATGTCTTCAGCCGGGTTGCTGGCGCGCGGGCGGGTGCCCTTGATCGGCCGGGTTTCCACCTGGCGCTGGCTGACGCGGATGAAGCGCTCGGGCGAAAAGCTCAACAGGGCGCTGCCGTCGGCCAGTTGCTGGTAGCCGGAGAAGGGGGTGGGGCAGGCTTTGCGCAGGGCCTGGTAAGCGTGCCACGGGTCGCCCTGGCAGGGCGCGCGGAAGCGCTGGGTAAGGTTGATCTGGTAGCAGTCGCCGGCCTGGATGTAGTGCTGCACCTGGTCAAAGGCGGCCTTGTACTGCTCGGGCTGCAGGTCGCCGGCCATCGGCGCGAGTAGCTGGAAGCTGCCGCTTTCTGCGTTGTCGACACCTTCGAACAGGGCGATCAGGCGTTCCCGTTCGCTGCCGGGCAGGCTCGGGTGGAACACCAGTTGACTGGTCGCGCACTGGTGGTCGGTGACCAGCGCCCAGGCATACAGCCCCAGTTGCGCGTCCGGCAGGCCAAGGTCGTCCACGGCCAGGCTGGGCAGGTGTTCCAGGCGGCGGCCGAAGTCATAGCTCAGGTAGCCGATCAGGCCGCCAGCGAACGGCAGCTCGCTGCCTGCGGGCAACTGCGCATGGCCCAGTCGTGCCAGGCCGGCGCGCAGGCGCTGGAGGAAGGTGCGGCCATCTTCGTCGGGCTGCGCCTGCAGGTGTTGCTGCGGCCAGGCGCTGAGCAGGTCGAAGCGCCCGCGTTCGGCGCCGGGGCGGGCGCTGTCCAGCAGGATCGCACCGGGGGCCTGGCGCAGGCGGGCGAAATAGGCGGCAGGGTCGGGCTGGTAAGGCAGGGGGTGGAGCGTACAGGTCGGCATCAGTGTGGACGGCGATGTAAAAGCGAGGAGGGCGATTGTAGACCTGTGCAGGAAATGCGCCTAGCTTTGTGGCGACATTCAAGCACTGGGTTTCGCCCTTGGGGCCCATTCGCAGCACAAGGCTGCTCCTACAGGATCACGCGATATCCTGTAGGAGCAGCCTTGTGCTGCGAATGGGCCGCAAGGCGGCCCTTGGCGATTTCAGCGCGGGTGCACGTGCCCGAACAAGCCTTGTGATACCCGCACACGCTGTTCGGCATCTTCGCTGATGCCATCCTTGGCCAGCGCTTCCAGGTGCGCCTCGATGGCGTGGGTGCGCTGGGTCAGGCCGCAGTCGTTGGCGATCTGGATGTTCAGGCCGGGGCGGGCGTTGAGCTCGAGAATCAGCGGCCCCTTGTCCTGGTCCAGCACCATGTCGACACCGATGTAGCCCAGGCCACACAGCTCGTAGCAGCCGGCGGCCAGCTTCATGAAGCCGTCCCAGTTCGGCAGTTGCACGCCATCCACCGCGTTGGTGGTGTCCGGGTGCTTGCTGATGATGTTGTTCAACCAGGTGCCGCGCAGGGTCACGCCGGTGGCCAGGTCGACACCCACGCCGATGGCGCCCTGGTGCAGGTTGGCCTTGCCGCCGGACTGGCGGGTCGGCAGGCGCAGCATGGCCATCACCGGGTAGCCCATCAGCACGATGATGCGGATGTCCGGCACGCCTTCGTAGCTGATGCTCTTGAAGATCTGGTCGGGGGTGACCCGGTACTCGATCAGCGCACGGTCGCGGTGCCCGCCCAGCGAGTACAGGCCGGTGAGGATGCTCGAGATCTGGTGCTCGATTTCCTCGTGGCTGATGATCTTGCCCGACACCGTGCGGTAACGGTCCTCGAAGCGGTCGGCGATCACCAGGATGCCGTCACCACCGGCGCCCTGCGCCGGCTTGATGACGAAATCGCTGCGCCCACCAATGATCTGGTGGAGTTTCTCGATCTCTTTCTCGGTCTCGATGATGCCGTACATTTCCGGCACATGGATGCCGGCCGCCAGGGCGCGCTCCTTGGTGATGATCTTGTCGTCGACGATCGGGTACAGGTGGCGCTTGTTGTACTTCAACACGTAGTCCGCGTTGCGCCGGTTGATACCCATGATGCCCCGGGCCTCCAGGGCTTTCCACGTCTTGATCAGGCCAAACATCAGGCGTCAGCCTTCTTCAGGAATGCCTTGAAGCGCACGAGCTCGGTCAGGCGGTAGCCGCGGTAGCGACCCATCGCCAGCATGAAGCCCACCAGGATCAGCAGCACGGCCGGGAAGGTGAACACGAAGTACACCAGCTCTGGCACCATCATCAACAGGTGCGCCAGGGAAGCGGCGAACAGGGTGCCGATGGCCACTTTCATGGCATGGCCGCCGCCACGCTCTTCCCAGGTGATGGAAAGGCGCTCGATGGTCATGGTCAGGATCACCATCGGGAACAGCGCTACCGACAGCCCGCGCTCCAGGCCCAGCTTGTGGCTGAACAGGCTGATGGCGGCAATCAGTACCACGACGAAGGTCAGTACCACCGACAGGCGTGGCAGCATCTGCAACTTCAGGTGTTCCAGGTACGAGCGCAGCGACAGGCCCAGGGCGGTGATTACCGTGAACAGCACGATACCGAAGCCAAGCTGGGTCTCGCGGAAGGCCAGGGCGATCAGTACCGGGGTGAAGGTACCCAGGGTCTGCAGGCCGACCAGGTTGCGCAGCACCAGGATCACCAGCACACCGATCGGGATCATCACCATGATCATGAAGGTTTGCTGGGTCTGCAGCGGCAGGCCGTACAGCGAATATTCGAGGAAGTCGGCGTCGGTATTCTCGTCGGTCAGCTTGGCCAGGCGGATGGCGTTCATCTCGCTGTTGTTCATGCTGAAGGTAACGTTGGCCTTCTTGCCGCCATCGACGGTGATCAGGTTGTCGTCACCGGTCCACCACAGCAGGCGATCGCTGGGCAGGCCCTGCTCGCCGGTGTCCGGGTTGAAGTACAGCCAGTCGGTACCGTTGAAGCTGCGCAGCCACAGTTCCGGGGTTTGCGGGGTGTCGGCCACCAGGCGGATGGTGTGCACCTTCTCCATCGGTACGTGGGCGATCGACAGCAGCAGGTCGATGACCTGGGCCTTCTTCATGGCCGTGGTGTCGCCGGCCAGCAGCAGCTTGACGTTGTCGTCGTTGAGGTTGTTGACCCGCTTGATGGTCTCGCTGACGAAGGTCTCGACGTCGGCCGAGTGCTGGCGGATCGGCGCCATCAGGGCCTCGGCGGCGATCTTCTCGGGGCCTTCCACTGCCAGGCTGTCACGGAAGGTCGGGCCTTTGACCGTGGTCTTCTCGTTGCTGTAGCGCTTGGTCAGCACCAGGCGGTAGTAGAGGGTCTGGTTGCCGCTGGCGCGGCGGGCCGACCAGGTGACCTTGCGGTTGCCGTCGGCACGGTTGACGCTCACCCCGTAGTTGTTGGAGATGAAGCTCTCGTTGAGGCTGACGTAGTCGCGGTTCAGCGGTGGCACGAACATCTGCACCTTGACCGGGTCCTTGGTGCTGGCCACGAACTCGACCTTGGCGTCGATGTTCCACAGGTCGTCGGTTTCATCCTCGGTTACCGGGATGCCGAGTACGAAGATCTGATAAGCCGTGACCGCCACGCCCAACAGCACCAGCACGGTGATCAGGACTTTCAGATGGAGGGTAAGAGAGCGCATCGGGATTACTCTGCTTTGGGAGCGTCGGTGGCACAGGCAGGTTTGCCGGCCGCGTATTTAAGGCTTGGGTCGACCAGCGCGTCGAAGTGCTTGAGCGCCTCGGAGCCGATCAGCAGCGGGAACTGGAAGGCGCTGCGGTCGGTGAGGTTGACTTCGATGGTGCGCATGGCCTGGCCCATGCAGATTTCAAGTTCGATGACCGGGCGCGCGGTGTAGGCCTTGCCCGATTCAGCATCATAGTCGCCGGCCCGGCGCTTGATCTTGCTTACGCGTGCCAGCGGGCGTTCGATGGGGTGCGAATGGGCGGCGTCGATGGCCAGGTAGAAGCGCACCCAGCTTTCGCCGTTGCGCTTGAAACGCTTGATGTCGCGGGCGCTGAGCGACGCGGTCTTGGCGCCGGTGTCGAGCTTGGCGGCCACTTCCAGGTCCAGGTCGCCCAGGCGTGCATATTCGTTGAGACCGTACACGGTCTTGCCTGCGGCCTGGCCAAGGGCCGGCAGCAGGGTGAGGCAGAGCAGCAATAATGCGGGTGTAAGTCTCATATTCCTGGCGCGGTGCAGTGCAAGGTTCGGGGCTGTTTTCAAAGCCATGTTCAGAGCCGTGTTCAGGGCAAGGCGACTGGCAGCGACTGCGCAAGCTTCCTCGTTCATCTGTCAACAGCATGAATGGATGACAGACAGGCTATCCATACTCCATCGGAGGCGCGGCATTCTATCACGCCGGCGCCTTGACGCCAGCGGTGCGCGATCTGACAGCACCGCGCTGGCATTAGTTCGTTCTTAGACGATTGTCGACAATATTCATTTTGTCTTTGACTGCCGCGGTCGAATTAGCTAATTTCTGGCAAAGAGATTTGCAAGGTGTCGACAATATGCAGGACCTATCCACCCCCAGCCCGGTGCTGGCAGACGAAACGGAAACCTTGTCCGAAAACGTCTTCCGGCGCATCCAGGCGGCCATCGTCAAGGGCGATATCGCCCCCGGCAGCAAGATTTCCGAGCCGGAGCTGGCGCGTACCTACGGCATCAGCCGCGGGCCGCTGCGCGAGGCCATCCACCGCCTCGAAGGCCAGCGCCTGCTGGTGCGCGTGCCGCATGTGGGGGCGCGGGTGGTGTCGCTCAACCATGCCGAACTGATCGAGCTGTACGAAATTCGCGAATCGCTGGAAGGCATGGCCTGCCGCCTGGCCGCCGAACGCATGAGCCAGGCCGACATCGACGAACTGCGCCGGGTGCTCGACACCCACGAGCGCGATGCCGCGTTCCAGGCCGGCCTTGGCTATTACCAGCAGGAAGGCGACTACGACTTCCATTACCGGATCATCCAGGGCAGCGGTAACCAGACCCTGGTCAAGATGCTCTGCGGCGAGCTGTACCAGCTGGTGCGCATGTACCGCATCCAGTTTTCCGCCACGCCCAACCGGCCACGCCAGGCCTTTGCCGAACACCACCGCATTCTCGATGCCATCGCCGACCGTGACGGCGAGCTGGCCGAACTCCTGATGCGCCGCCACATCGGCGCGTCCAAGCGCAATATCGAGCGTCATTACCTGGACGCCCACAACAACAGCCCACGAGGTGAGAAATGACTGTGAAGAGCACCCCCGGTCAGCGTTTCCGCGACGCCGTTGCCGCTGAACATCCGCTGCAGGTGGTTGGCGCCATCAACGCCAACCATGCCCTGCTGGCCAAGCGCGCCGGCTTTAAGGCCATCTACCTGTCCGGTGGTGGCGTCGCCGCCGGTTCGCTGGGCCTGCCGGACCTGGGCATCAGCGGCCTGGACGATGTACTCACCGACGTGCGCCGCATCACCGACGTGTGCGACCTGCCGCTGCTGGTGGATGTCGACACCGGTTTCGGCGCCTCTGCCTTCAACGTTGCCCGTACCGTGCGCTCGATGAGCAAGTTCGGCGCTGCCGCCATCCATATCGAGGACCAGGTCGGCGCCAAGCGCTGCGGCCACCGCCCGAACAAGGAAATCGTCAGCCAGCAGGAAATGGTCGACCGCATCAAGGCCGCAGTCGATGCCCGTACCGATGACAGCTTCGTGATCATGGCGCGTACCGATGCCCTGGCCGTCGAGGGCCTTAACGCCGCTCTGGACCGCGCCGCCGCCTGCGTCGAGGCCGGTGCCGACATGATCTTCCCGGAAGCCATCACCGAACTGCAGATGTACAAGACCTTCGCCGACCGGGTGAAGGCTCCGATCCTGGCCAACATCACCGAATTCGGCGCCACGCCGCTGTACACCACTGAAGAGCTGGCCTCGGTCGACGTGTCGCTGGTGCTGTACCCGCTGTCGGCGTTCCGCGCCATGAACAAGGCGGCCGAAAACGTGTACACCGCGCTGCGCCGCGACGGCACGCAGAAGAACGTGATCGACACCATGCAGACCCGCATGGAGCTCTACGATGCCATTGGTTACCACGCCTTCGAGCAGAGCCTCGATGCGCTGTTTGCCCAGAAGAAGGGCTGAAGGCTTTTATTGGAGCGGCTGGCCTCTTCGCGGGCGCGCCCGCTCCCACAGGGACCCCACAGGCCTGGAGTGCCACGCAGTCCCTGTAGGAGCGGGCGTGCCCGCGAAGAGGCCGGCACAGGCAAAACTGATTAGCCAGCTAGATTTCCATAACAAGTTCAAGAAAGGAGAAACACCATGGCCGAAGCAAAAGTACTCAGTGGCGCAGGCCTGCGCGGCCAGGTGGCCGGCCAGACCGCGCTGTCGACCGTGGGCCAGGCCGGTGCCGGGCTGACCTACCGTGGTTACGACGTGCGTGACCTGGCCGCGGGTGCCGAGTTCGAAGAAGTCGCCTACCTGCTGCTGTACGGCGAGCTGCCGAGCAAAGCCGAACTGGCCGACTACAAGCGCAAGCTCAAGGGCCTGCGTGACCTGCCGCAAGCCCTGAAGGAAGTGCTCGAGCGCATCCCGCGTGATGCCCACCCGATGGACGTGATGCGCACAGGTTGCTCGGTGCTGGGTACCCTGGAGCCCGAACTGACCTTCGAGGCCCAGCGTGACAAGACCGACCGCCTGCTGGCGCTGTTCCCGGCAGTGATGTGCTACTGGTACCGCTTCACCCACGACGGCGTGCGTATCGACTGCACCAGCGACGAAGACACCCTCGGTGGCCACTTCCTGCACCTGCTGCATGGCAAGAAGCCGAGCGAGCTGCACGTCAAGGTCATGAACGTGTCGCTGATCCTCTACGCCGAGCACGAGTTCAACGCCTCGACCTTCACCGCCCGCGTCTGTGCCTCGACCCTGTCCGACCTGTACTCCTGCGTAACCGCTGCCATCGGTTCGCTGCGCGGCCCGCTGCATGGCGGTGCCAACGAGGCGGCGATGGAGCTGATCGAGCGCTTCCAGAGCCCGCAGGAAGCCACTGCCGAGCTGCTGCGCATGCTCGAGCGCAAGGACAAGATCATGGGCTTTGGCCATGCCATCTACAAAGAGTCCGACCCGCGCAACGAGGTGATCAAGGGCTGGTCGAAACAGCTCGCCGACGAAGTGGGTGACAAGGTGCTGTACCCGGTTTCCGAAGCCATCGACAAGACCATGTGGGAGCAGAAGCGCCTGTTCCCCAACGCCGACTTCTACCATGCCTCGGCGTACCACTTCATGGGCATCCCGACCAAGCTGTTCACCCCGATCTTCGTCTGCTCGCGCCTGACCGGCTGGGCTGCGCACGTCTTCGAGCAGCGCGCCAACAACCGCATCATCCGCCCGAGCGCCGAGTATGTCGGCGTCGAGCAGCGCCAGTTCGTGCCGATCGAACAGCGCTGAGTCATAGATCGCTGGGGCTGCTGCGCAGCCCTTTCGCGACACAAGGCCGCTCCCACAGGGACGGCGCAGTACCTGTGGGAGCGGCCTTGTGTCGCGAAAGGGGCGCGTAGCGCCCCCAAGGCCTGAGCCGCACCTGCCCCCGAATACCGTGACCGAGCCTGATAACGATATGAACACTGCATTCCGCAAGCACCTGCCAGGCACCGACCTGGACTACTTCGATGCCCGCGCGGCGGTCGAGGCCATCAAGCCCGGCGCCTACGATGGCCTGCCTTACACCTCTCGCGTACTCGCCGAAAACCTGGTGCGCCGCTGCGACCCGGCTACCCTCGACGCCTCGCTGGGCCAGCTGATCGAGCGCAAGCGCGACCTCGACTTCCCGTGGTTCCCGGCCCGCGTGGTGTGCCACGACATTCTCGGCCAGACCGCACTGGTCGACCTCGCCGGCCTGCGTGACGCCATTGCCGACAAAGGCGGCGACCCGGCCCAGGTCAACCCTGTGGTGCCGGTGCAGCTGATCGTCGACCACTCGCTGGCCGTCGAGTGCGGCGGTTTCGACCCGCAGGCCTTCGAAAAGAACCGCGCCATCGAAGACCGTCGCAACGAAGACCGCTTCCACTTCATCAACTGGACCAAGAAGGCGTTCAAGAATGTCGACGTGATCCAGCCGGGCAACGGCATCATGCACCAGATCAACCTGGAGAAGATGTCGCCGGTGATCCACAACGACCGTGGCGTGGCCTACCCGGACACCTGCGTCGGCACCGACAGCCACACCCCGCATGTCGACGCCCTGGGCGTGATCGCCATTGGCGTGGGGGGCCTGGAAGCCGAGAACGTGATGCTGGGCCGTGCCTCGTGGATGCGCCTGCCGGAAATCGTCGGCGTCGAGCTGACCGGCAAGCTGGCGCCGAACATCACCGCCACCGACCTGGTGCTGGCCCTGACCGAATTCCTGCGCAAGCAGAAAGTCGTCGGCGCCTACCTGGAGTTCCACGGCGAGGGTGCCCGTGCCCTGACCCTGGGCGACCGCGCCACCATCTCCAACATGGCCCCGGAATATGGCGCCACTGCGGCGATGTTCGCCATCGACCAGCAGACCATCGACTACCTGCGCCTGACTGGCCGCGAAGAGCAGCAGGTCAAGCTGGTGGAAACCTATGCCAAGGCCACCGGCCTGTGGGCCGACAGCCTGGGCGGTGCAGTCTACGAGCGCACCCTGAGCTTCGACCTGTCGAGCGTGGTGCGCAACATGGCCGGCCCGTCCAACCCGCATGCCCGCGTCGCCACCAGCGACCTGGCGGCCAAAGGCATCGCCGGCAGCTGGGAAGAAGTGCCAGGGCAGATGCCAGATGGCGCGGTGATCATTGCCGCCATCACCAGCTGCACCAACACCAGCAACCCGCGCAACGTGATTGCCGCAGGCCTGCTGGCGCGCAATGCCAACAAGCTGGGCCTGGCCCGCAAGCCGTGGGTCAAGTCGTCGCTGGCACCTGGCTCCAAGGCCGTGCAGCTGTACCTGGAGGAGGCCGGGCTGGAGAAGGAACTGGAACAGCTCGGCTTTGGCATCGTCGCCTTCGCCTGCACCACCTGCAACGGCATGTCCGGCGCCCTGGACCCGGTGATCCAGCAAGAAATCATCGACCGTGACCTGTACGCCACTGCCGTGCTGTCGGGCAACCGCAACTTCGACGGGCGTATCCACCCGTATGCCAAGCAGGCCTTCCTCGCTTCGCCGCCACTGGTAGTGGCCTACGCCATCGCCGGTACCATCCGCTTCGACATCGAGAAGGATGTGCTGGGCGTGGTCGACGGCAAGGAAATCCGCCTCAAGGACATCTGGCCCAGCGACGAAGAAATCGACGCCGTGGTGCGTGCTGCGGTCAAGCCGGAGCAGTTCCGCAAGGTGTACATCCCGATGTTCGCCATCGAGGAAGACCGTGGGCCGAAGGTGGCGCCGCTGTACGATTGGCGCCCGATGAGCACCTACATCCGCCGCCCGCCATACTGGGAAGGTGCCTTGGCCGGTGAACGTACCCTGCGCGGCATGCGCCCGCTGGCAGTGCTGCCGGACAACATCACCACCGACCACCTGTCGCCGTCCAACGCCATCATGCTCGACAGCGCTGCCGGCGAGTACCTGGCGAAGATGGGCCTGCCGGAGGAGGACTTCAACTCCTACGCTACCCACCGTGGCGACCACCTGACTGCCCAGCGCGCTACCTTTGCCAACCCCAAGCTGTTCAACGAAATGGTGCGCAAGGAAGACGGTAGCGTGAAGCAGGGCTCGCTGGCGCGTATCGAGCCGGAAGGCAAGGTCACCCGCATGTGGGAGGCGATCGAGACCTACATGGATCGCAAGCAGCCGCTGATCATCGTCGCCGGTGCCGACTACGGCCAGGGTTCGTCCCGTGACTGGGCGGCCAAGGGTGTGCGCCTGGCCGGTGTCGAGGCGATCGTCGCCGAAGGCTTCGAGCGTATTCACCGTACCAACCTGGTGGGCATGGGCGTACTGCCGCTGGAGTTCAAGCCGGGCACCGACCGCAAGACCCTCGGCCTGGATGGCAGCGAGACCTATGACGTACTCGGCGCGCGTACGCCGCGGGCGACGCTTACCCTGGTGGTTACCCGCGCCAACGGCGAGCGCCTGGAGGTACCAGTGACCTGCCGCCTGGACACCGCCGAGGAGGTGTCGATCTACGAGGCTGGCGGGGTGCTGCAACGCTTCGCCCAGGACTTCCTCGAAGCGACCGCCTAATTGTAGGGGGGCCGCTTTGCGGCCCATCGCGACACAAGGCCGCTCCTACAAGCGTTACCAGATCCCTGTAGGAGCGGCCTTGTGTCGCGATGGGCTGCAAAGCAGCCCCAGAGGCCATATGCATCTCAGACAGGACCACATCCATGGCTCACGTACCGCAAGTAAAAATCCCCGCCACCTACATCCGTGGCGGCACCAGCAAAGGCGTGTTCTTCCGCCTGCAAGACCTGCCCGAGCAAGCGCAGATCCCCGGCCCGGCCCGCGACGCACTGCTGCTGCGGGTGATCGGCAGCCCCGACCCCTACGGCAAGCAGATCGACGGCATGGGCGGCGCCACTTCGAGCACCAGCAAGACCGTGATCCTGTCGCAAAGCATCAAGCCTGAACACGATGTCGACTATCTGTTCGGCCAGGTCAGCATCGACAAGGCCTTTGTCGACTGGAGCGGCAATTGCGGCAACCTCTCCGCCGCGGTCGGTTCGTTCGCCATCAGCAGCGGCCTGGTCGACCCGGCGCGCATTCCGCGCAACGGCATCGCCACCGTGCGCATCTGGCAGGCCAACATCGGCAAGACCATCATCGCCCATGTGCCGATCACCGAAGGTGAAGTGCAGGAAACCGGCGACTTCGAGCTGGACGGGGTGACCTTCCCGGCCGCCGAGGTGCAGCTGGAGTTCCTCGACCCGGCGGCCGACGAAGATGGCGACGGCGGGGCGATGTTCCCCACCGGCAACCTGGTCGATGACCTCGAGGTGCCGGGCGTCGGTACGTTCAAGGCGACCCTGATCAATGCCGGCATCCCGACCATCTTCGTCAATGCGGCGGATATCGGCTACACCGGCACCGAACTGCAGGACGCCATCAACGGCGACCCGCAGGCGCTGCTGCGCTTCGAGACAATTCGCGCCTATGGCGCCGTGCGCATGGGCCTGATCGACAACGTCGACCAGGCTGCCGGGCGTCAGCACACGCCGAAAGTGGCTTTCGTCGCGCCGCCGAGCACCTACACTGCGTCCAGTGGCAAAGCGGTGCAGGCGGGTGATATCGACCTGCTGGTACGGGCCTTGTCGATGGGCAAGCTGCACCATGCAATGATGGGAACGGCCGCGGTGGCCATCGGCACCGCGGCGGCCATTCCGGGCACGCTGGTCAACCTCGCCGCAGGCGGGGGCGAGCGCAGCGCCGTGCGTTTCGGCCACCCCTCGGGCACCCTGCGGGTGGGGGCCGAGGCGCGCCAGGTGAATGGTGAATGGACAGTGATCAAGGCAATCATGAGCCGCAGTGCTCGCGTGCTGATGGAGGGCTGGGTTCGCGTGCCTGGCGATAGCTTCTAACGCACCACTGGCGCTCGGCTTTAGTTCGTTGGGGCCGCTTTGCGCCCCTTCGCGGGCAAGCCCGCTCCTACACGGTTTGCGCGGTACCTGTAGGAGCGGCCTTGTGTCGCGAAGGGCTGCAAAGCAGCCCCGGCAATTCTGAAGGGAGCTGGATATGAGCGCCAACGTAGACCTCAACGCCCGCCCGGACTACGACCGGGTGCTGCAAACCCTCGCCGATTACGCCCTCACGTACCGGGTCGAATCCGCCGAAGCCCTGGACACCGCGCGCAACTGCCTGATGGATACCCTCGGCTGCGGCCTGCTGGCCCTGCGCTTCCCCGAATGCACCAAGCTGCTAGGCCCCCAGGTGGAAGGCACCCTGGTGCCCAATGGCGCCCGCGTGCCCGGCACCGCCTATCGCCTGGACCCGGTCAAGGCCGCTTGGGACATCGGCTGCACGGTGCGCTGGCTGGACTACAACGATACCTGGCTGGCCGCCGAATGGGCCCACCCCTCGGATAACCTCGGCGGCATCCTGGCGGTTGCCGATCACCTGTCGCAGAAGCGCGTGGCCGCAGGTGAAACGCCACTGTTGATGCGCGATGTGCTCGAAGCCATGGTCATGGCTCACGAGATTCAGGGCGTGCTGGCGCTGGAAAACGCCTTCAACCGCGTTGGCCTCGACCACGTGATACTGGTCAAGGTAGCCTCCACCGCCGTGTGCGCCAGGCTGATGGGGGCCAACCGTGAGCAGATGCTGAGCGCCTTGTCCCACGCCTTCGTCGACGGCCAGGCGCTGCGTACCTACCGCCATGCGCCCAACGCCGGTTCGCGCAAATCGTGGGCCGCTGGTGATGCTTCCAGCCGTGGCGTGCGCCTGGCCGATATTGCCCTGCGTGGCGAGATGGGCGTGCCGGGCGTGCTCACTGCGCCGCAGTGGGGCTTCTACGATGTGCTGTTCAGTCACACCAACAAGGACCTCGCGCTCAAGCCGTCCGAGCAGCAAGAGCTGCGCGTGCCGCAAGCCCTGGGTAGCTATGTGATGGAAAACGTGCTGTTCAAGGTCAGTTTCCCGGCCGAGTTCCACGCCCAGACCGCCTGCGAGGCAGCGGTAACCCTGCATCCACTGGTGCGTAACCGCCTGCACGAAATCGACCGTATCGTCATTACCACCCAGGAGTCGGCGATCCGCATCATTTCCAAGAGCGGCCCGCTGGCCAATGCCGCCGACCGCGATCACTGCCTGCAGTACATGGTGGCGGTGCCGCTGATTTTCGGTCATCTGGTGGCCGAGCATTACGAAGACACCTTCCATGCCAACCACCCCAGTATCGACCGCCTGCGCGAGAAGATGGAGGTGGTGGAAGACCCACGCTTCAGCCGTGAATACCTGGAGCCGGACAAACGCTCGATCGCCAACGCGCTGCAGGTGTTCTTCAAGGATGGCAGCAGTACCGAGCAGGTGGTGGTGGAATACCCGATCGGGCATCGCCGGCGGCGAGGGGAGGGCATACCGTTGCTGGAGGCCAAGTTCAGGGACAACCTGGCCACGCGCTTTGCGCGGCAGCGGTGTGGGGAGATTCTTGAGGTGTGCAAGGACCAGCAAAAGCTGGAACAGATGGCGGTGCACAGGTTTGTCGACCTGTTCGTGATCTGAGTTGCCTGTGCTGGCCTCTTCGCGGCTAAAGCCGCTCCCACAAGGTCCTGCGCAGCCCTCGACAACTGTGGGGTCCCTGTGGGAGCGGCTTTAGCCGCGAAGAGGCCGGTACAGGTTGAAACAAGAAAGCCCCGGCATTTCTGCCGGGGCTTTCCTTTACATCTTACAACTCAGCTTACGCCTGAACCACCGGGATCTTGGCGTTGGCTGCCGCTTCGCGGAACTCGGCGATCTGGTCGAAGCTCAGGTAGCGGTAAACGTCGGCAGCCATGCTGTCGATGTCCTTCGCGTACTGCATGTACTCTTCGACGGTCGGCAGCTTGCCGATGATCGAAGCGACAGCAGCCAGCTCGGCCGATGCCAGGTACACGTTGGTGGCGTCGCCCAGACGGTTCGGGAAGTTACGGGTCGAGGTGGAGACCACGGTCGAACCGGTCTGCACACGTGCCTGGTTACCCATGCACAGCGAGCAGCCTGGCATTTCCATGCGCGCGCCAGCCTTGCCGTAGATGCCGTAGTAGCCTTCTTCGGTCAGCTGGTGAGCGTCCATCTTGGTTGGCGGAGCCAGCCACAGACGGGTCGGGATACCGCCCTTGACCTTGTCCAGCAGCTTGCCGGCAGCGCGGAAGTGGCCGATGTTGGTCATGCACGAACCGATGAACACTTCGTCAATCTTCTCGCCCTGTACCGAAGACAGCAGGCGGGCATCGTCCGGGTCGTTCGGCGCGCAGAGCACAGGCTCTTTCACGTCGGCCAGGTCGATTTCGATGATTTCGGCGTATTCGGCATCGGCGTCGGCCGACAGCAGCTCAGGCTTGGCCAGCCAGGCTTCCATGGCCTGGGCGCGGCGCTCCAGGGTGCGGGCATCGCCGTAGCCTTCGCCGATCATCCAGCGCAGCAGGGTGATGTTGGACTGCAGGTACTCGGCGATGGCCTTTTCTGGCAGCTTGATGGTGCAACCGGCAGCGGAACGCTCGGCCGAGGCGTCGGACAGCTCGAAGGCTTGCTCGACGGTCAGATCGTTCAGGCCTTCGATCTCGAGGATGCGGCCGGAGAAGGCGTTTTTCTTGCCTTTCTTCTCGACGGTCAGCAGGCCCTTCTGGATGGCGTAGTAAGGGATGGCGTGGACCAGGTCACGCAGGGTGATGCCTGGCTGCAGTTTGCCCTTGAAGCGCACCAGGATCGACTCTGGCATGTCCAGCGGCATGACGCCGGTGGCGGCGGCGAAGGCCACCAGGCCGGAACCTGCCGGGAACGAGATGCCGATCGGGAAGCGGGTGTGCGAGTCGCCACCGGTACCCACGGTGTCAGGCATCAGCATGCGGTTCAGCCAGCTGTGGATGATGCCGTCGCCCGGGCGCAGCGACACGCCGCCACGGGTGCGGATGAAGTCTGGCAGGGTGTGGTGGGTGGTGACGTCGATCGGCTTCGGATAGGCCGCGGTGTGGCAGAACGACTGCATCACCAAGTCAGCGGAGAAGCCCAGGCACGCCAGGTCTTTCAGCTCGTCGCGGGTCATCGGGCCAGTGGTGTCCTGGGAACCGACGGTAGTCATCTTCGGCTCGCAGTAGGCACCTGGGCGCACGCCCTGGCCTTCTGGCAGGCCGCAGGCACGGCCGACCATTTTCTGTGCCAGGGTGAAGCCCTTGCCCGAATCGGCAGGCTGCTCCGGCTTCTTGAACAGGTCGGAAGCACCCAGGCCCAGTTCGGCACGGGCTTTTTCGGTCAGGCCACGGCCGACGATCAGCGGGATACGGCCGCCAGCGCGGACTTCATCCAGCAGCACTTCGGTTTTCAGCTCGAAGTTGGTGACCAGTTCGTCGCTGCCGTGACGGCGCACTTCGCCCTTGAACGGGTAAACGTCGATGACGTCGCCCATGCCCAGGTTGGTGCAGTCGAATTCGATCGGCAGGGCGCCGGCGTCTTCCATGGTGTTGTAGAAGATCGGGGCGATCTTGGTGCCGAAGCAGAAGCCACCGGCGCGCTTGTTCGGCACGTACGGGATGTCGTCGCCGAAGAACCACAGCACCGAGTTGGTGGCGGATTTACGCGAGGAACCGGTACCGACCACGTCACCGACGTAGGCAACCGGGAAGCCCTTGGCCTTGACGGCTTCGATCTGGGCCAGCGGGCCGACCGAACCAGGCTGCTGCGGCTCGATGCCGTCACGGGCCATTTTCAGCATGGCCAGGGCGTGCAGCGGGATGTCAGGGCGCGACCAGGCGTCCGGGGCAGGGGACAGGTCGTCGGTGTTGGTTTCGCCAGGCACCTTGAACACGGTCAGGGTGTACTTGTCGGCGATGGCCGGACGCGAGGTGAACCACTCGCCGGCAGCCCAGGATTCCAGCACGGCCTTGGCGTGAACGTTGCCGGCCTTGGCTTTTTCGGCCACGTCGTGGAAGGCATCGAACATCAGCAGGGTGTGCTTGAGCTGTTCGGCCGCGACGGCGCCCAGTTCGGCGTCATCCAGCAGTGCGACCAGCGTTTCGATGTTGTAGCCGCCCTGCATGGTGCCCAGCAGTTCGGTGGCGTGCTTGCGGTCGATCAGAGGCGACTTGGCTTCGCCTTTGGCGACGGCGGAGAGGAAAGCGGCCTTGACGTAGGCAGCTTCGTCGACCCCTGGTGGTACGCGGTTGGTGATCAGGTCTACGAGGAAGGCTTCTTCGCCGGCCGGCGGGTTTTTCAGCAGCTCGACCAGGCCTGCAGTTTGTTCGGCGTTCAGCGGCTGGGGCACGATACCCAGGGCGGCACGCTCTTCGATGTGTTTGCGGTAGGCTTCAAGCACAGTTATTTCCCTCATCAGTGGTCCCTAAAGGGGGTCCGGGACGCTCATCCAGCATTCAATGCACCCATGCGCTGCCACGGCTTTGTGGGCCGCCCAGCCAGAGTCGCAAAGAATCCTTACAGAAGCTGCTTTCAAAGTTTTACGCCTGCAGAACGGGGAGCTGATGAGGGCTGGCACGGGCATGCGAGGGATGCATGGCCCGGGCCAACGCCGTTCTACCGGATGAACTGTGCTCGTGACGCTTTGAAAACAGCTTCCAACGGACATTGTTGCCTTTGAAAAGGCGGGATGATTCTACGGCAAAAAAAGCTCGAACGTAAGGCGGCGAAGATGACTTTAACGAGTGACCCTGGTTAGACAAAGGGCTAACATGAGCCCGTGTTCCACCGCCAAGCTGTTGTTTTTCATGTCCAACAAGTCCATCAAGACCCCTTGCGTCGGCCTGTGCTCCACGGTTTACGGAGACACGGTTTGCCGTGGCTGCAAGCGGTTCCACCACGAAGTGATCAACTGGAACGGCTACGACGATGCGCAGAAGCGCGCCGTGTGGCTGCGCCTGGAGCAGCTACTGGTGCAGGTGATGATGGCCAAGCTGGAGGTGTTCGACAAAGGCCTGCTGCGCCAGCAACTGGAGCAGCGTTCCATCCGCTTTGTCGAGCAGCAGTCGGAATATTGCTGGGCGTACCAGCTGATTGCCCGCGGGGCGCGGATGATCCGCGACCTGGAAGCCTATGGCATGGTGCTGTTGCCGGAATTCCGCGACTGGGAGCTGCCGCAGTTGCGCGACGCCATCGACCGCGAGTTCTTCCTGCTGTCCGAGGCGCATTACCAGCGCTACATCGCCCCGGCGTTCCTGCAACAGGCTTTGGAGTAGGCTGTTTCCCCCTGATTTCGGGCGGCATCGCTCGCGTAGTGTCCGGCGTTTTCCATGTACAGGAAGCGCCCATGAGCGACTATGTCTACCACCCGGAATTTTCCTTCTTGGCTCGCTGCTGGTGGCAGCTGGGCGATGAGCTCCTGCATCCCGATCAGTGGGACGCTTCGACCGCCAGGCTTGCCCCCATGTGGCTGCATTATGGCGGGGCCGGGTTTCACAACGACCACTGGTACCGGTATCTGCGGGCTGAGCCCGAAGGCACCGGTCCATTGCAGCTGGAACCATGGAGCTACACCTTGCCCAGTCATGTGTATGGCGAGCTGTTCTGGTTCGGAGCCTATGTCAGCGGTACGGACCGGACCGGGGCGACGCTGCGCTATGAAATGCGGCCTTATGACCGGAACTGGAAACCGCTGAACCGGATTGTCTACAGTAAGCCGGGGGCGCTGTCAGGCTTTGCAGGCTATGCGGGCGTGAAGGACCAGACCGAGGCGGCGGCCGGGCGTCAGCATCTGGCCGACCCGCAGCACCTGTGGAACCTTTCGGGTATCAACCACAACGATATCAAGCGCGGGGCGCGGTTATGCAATGTCGTTCTGGTCGACGCCGCCGGGCAACGGGCCAGGCGCATCGCCAACCGGGAGGCGTGGCTGATAAACACGTTGACTGGCGAGCCAGGCCTGATGGCCCTCGAAGTGCTGGACTACGCCCATGAAGCGCGTGATGTCGCCTGGGGCACGGGCCTGCAGCGGGCGGGCAGCAGTCATGTGTTCAAGGCAGAGCACAGTTTCATCGCCAGTTTGTGCTGGCGGTCCGACGAGACGCCAGCCGACCCTGCCGGCTCCCCGGACGGCGTGCAGGGCTTGGTGGCAGCTCGCTTTGACGAAGGCTGGGAGTGGAACCCACGGGCAAGGTTGAGTGTGGAGCAGACCGATTCGTTGGGCACGCGCTGGCGCGACGATGAAACCCGACCGGCATGCGAGCGTTTCTGGTTTGCCGCTTACCTCGATAACGGGGTGTATGCGTATGAGATCTGGCCGCTCGACGCGCGTGGTCGGCGCCTGAACTTCACCCTGCGCAAACAGAAGGGCTGGACCATGAGCCTGGCGCAGCGCTGGCAATCGGTTCGTGCGCAGGCGGATTTTCTCTGGCATCTGGACGGGTTGGACCCGGCTGCCTTGCAGGTGGGGGCAACAGTGGCCAACGTGAAACTCAGGCACAGCAGTGGCCGAGTCGTGAAGCTGGCAGATCGCAGCGAACGCAGGCTGGGTACGGAGGCGCTGGGTGAGGAAGGATCCCTGACTGTGCAGGTGGTGGAAACCTCGGCCAGGTTCTAGGGGGGCGCAAGGGCGCTGCTACAGCGCCCTTGCCGGGGTTCAGTCGCCGCTGTACTCGCAGCCGCTGGTGCAGGTCTCGTGGATGCGGACCTTCGACAGTTCCGGCAGCAGCGGCTTGACCTGGTCCCAGATCCACTTGGCGATCACTTCGCTGGTGGGGTTTTCCAGGCCCGGGATGTCGTTCAGGTAGTTATGGTCCAGTTGCTCGTAGATCGGCTTGAAGATCGCCTTGATCTCGGCGAAATCGCGGATCCAGCCGGTGTGCGGGTCGAGCGGGCCGGTCAGGTGCAGGCCGACCTTGAACGAGTGGCCGTGCAGGCGACCGCATTTGTGCCCGGCAGGGACGTGCGGCAGGCGGTGGGCCGACTCGAATGTAAATTCTTTAAAAATTTCCACGCTGTCATAACTCTGTGTGAATCAAGAATGCGCGCAGTCTACCAGCATGGCCGCTACAAGGCTTGCAGGCGTTCATGCAACCGCCCGGTGGCAATCAGCTCCAGCAGCTCGTCGCCCAGCCGCTGGCTCTCGGCAATGGCCTTGTACCAGTAGCGCTTGCGGCCAGGCGCATCGCCCATGAAACGCTTGAAGTCGTTGCGGTCGGGCAGCTTGCCGTAGGGCAGCGCCGCCAGGTACTGCGGCGAGGGTGTCATCAGCAGCACGTTCTGCAGGCGGGTGGCATCGCCCTTGCGCCAGGGCAGGGCCTTGTCGAACCAGCCGGGTACGACCTTGTCGGTGAAGTGCGGGTACAGCACCAGGTCGTCACCGCGGTAGGGCAGGTCGAGGTGGTAGTCCAGCAGGCCGCCGTCGCGGTAGGTGCCTGCACCTGCGCCTGGGATGTCTTTCACACCTTCCATGACCATGGGGATGGACCCTGAGGCGAGCAAGGCATGGCGCAGGTTGGCCAGGTCCAGCGGCAGGCAGCGCGAGGGGAAGTCGGTCAGTGCGTCGAGCGGCGGCGTGGCGCGGCCGTCGTGCAGGATGATGCGTTCGAAGTGCCGGGCCAGGCGCGAACGGCCGAGCAGGTTGCTGGCTATCACCGAACCCAGGCCGAGGCCCAGGCGGCCGCGATGGTCGTGGGCGAGCTGGCCATGGCTCTTCACTACCAGGATGTTCAGGCGATAGTGCGGGTTGGCCAGCAGTTGGCCGTCGCGGCCTTGCAGCAGGTTGTCGAGCATGTGTTGGCAGCTGCGGCTGATTTCGGCCGGGGTGACGCCCTTGGCGAAATCCTGCTCGGTGTACAGTTCGCCCAGGCGACGGATGCCTGCGACCGGGTCGTCGAGGCAGGCACTGGCGAAGCGCCAGGCGCCGATCGAGGCGCCGATCAGCGCACGTTGGCGTGGTGCCGACGGCAGCCACTCACCGAACAGCGCCAGGTCCAGGCCCTGGATGCCCAGCGGTTTTGGCCCGCCAGCCGCACCCGGCAACACACCGACATCGGCCGCCTGCAGGCCGCGCTCGCGGACCTGCCGCAAGGCACGTTGGCCGGCCTTGAAGGTGAGGGCGGGGTATTTGATGTGAATGGCGCTCATGGCGGGTCTCTTGGGCAGCAGGCGAGTCATTGTAAAGGGTTCAAGGCATGCACAGGGCCTGCAGGAGATTGCCCAGCCCATCGGGTTGTGCTGTCGCATAGGGAACAAGGTTCTAGAGCATGTCACATTCCCTGTGGGAGCGGGCGCGCCCGCGAATGGCCCAGCGCGGTGTATGGCACCGGCTCCGCCGGTGTTCGCGGGCATGCCCGCTCCCACAGGGACCGTGCAGGATTCGGTGATGGCGAGACAGCAGCCTGACCTGCGCTATCATGGCGCCAGTTGTTTTCAGGTTGAATTAAGGACCGGTGGTTAATCTTAACCCCGTAGACAACTTGCACAGTTCTCAGGAGAGAAGAACGATGAAACACATGACTGCCCTGTTCACCGTAGCCGCCGCCCTTGCCCTGGGCGCCCATTCCGCCATCGCCAAGGATGTGCAGCCCGACGAAGTGGTCAAACTGGTCAATGCCAAGACCGTCAAGTCGCTGGACGAACTCAAGGCCGCCGCCGTGGCCAAGCACCCGGGTGCCACCGTCACCGACTCGGAGCTTGAAGACGAGTACGGCCGCTACATCTACAAGGTCGAGTTGCGCGACACGCAGAACGTCGAATGGGACGTGGCGCTGGACGCCAAGACCGGTGAAGTGCTGAAGGACGAGCGGGACAACTGATGACCCACCTACTGCGGCCGGCGCGCTACCTCGCGCTGGCCCTGCTGGCCGTGTGTTCCCTGGCCGTTGCCCGCGACCTGGACCAGGACGAAGCCCTGGAGCTGCGCCAGAAGGGCATCATCCTGCCGCTCGAGCATCTGCTGGAAACCGCCCTGGGGCGTCACCCCGGGGCGCGCCTGCTGGAGGCCGAGCTGGAAGAAGACGACAATCGCTACGAATACGAAGTCGAGTTGCTGACGGCTGAAGGCGTGGTGCGCGAGATCAAGCTCGATGCCAGCAGCGGTGCCCTGCTCAAAGACGAGGAAGACGACTGAATGCGCCTGTTGCTTGTCGAGGACAATGTACCGCTGGCCGATGAACTCACCGCCGGCCTGCAGCGCCAGGGCTACGCCGTGGACTGGCTGGCCGATGGCCGCGACGCGGTGTACCAGGGCCAGAGCGAACCCTACGATTTGATCATCCTGGACCTTGGCCTGCCGGGCCTGCCGGGCCTGGAAGTGCTGGCCCAGTGGCGTGCCGCCGGCCTGGCCACGCCGGTGTTGATCCTTACTGCCCGTGGCTCGTGGGCCGAGCGTATCGAAGGGCTGAAGGCCGGGGCCGATGACTACCTGAGCAAACCCTTCCACCCCGAAGAGCTGCAGTTGCGCATCCAGGCGTTGTTGCGCCGTGCTCGTGGCCTGGCCAACCAGCCGACGCTGGAAGCGGCCGGCCTGCACCTGGACGAAAGCCGGCAGTGCGTGAACCGTGACGGCGTGGATATCCAGCTGACCGCCGCCGAGTTCCGCCTGCTGCGCTACTTCATGCTGCATCCGCAGCAGATCCTGTCCAAGAGCCACCTGGCCGAGCACCTCTACGACGGTGAAACCGAGCGCGACTCCAACGTGCTGGAAGTGCACGTCAACCACTTGCGACGCAAACTGGGCCGCAGCGTCATCGAGACCCGCCGCGGGCAGGGCTACATCTACGCCGGGAGCGCCGCGTGAAGTCGATCCAGGCGCGCCTGAGCCTGGGCCTGGTGGCGGTGCTGGTGGTGGTCGGCCTGGTGCTTGCGCAGCTGACCCTGTGGCTGTTCGAGGTCGGCCTGCAGCGCTACCTGGAGAATGGCCTGCGCAAGGAAAGCGAAAACCTGCTGGTGGCCCTGGTGCGCGGGCCTTCGGGCCTGCAGCTGGATGAGCGGCGTATCTCGGCTGCCTACCAGCGGCCGTTTTCCGGCTATTACTTCCGCATCGATTTCGATAAAGGCACCTGGCGCTCCCGTTCGCTGTGGGATCTGGACATGCCCAAGCCCGCCGCGCCGGGCCTTTCCGACAGCCACGAGCTCGGCCCGGAAGGCCAGCAACTGCTTGCCCTGCGTGCCGACTACCGGCGCCTGGGCCAGGACATCTCGATCAGCGTGGCACAGGATTATTCACCAGTACGCGAAGGTTTCCGGCGCCTGCAGCAGATCGGCCTGGGCATGGGCCTGGTGGCGCTGATCCTGGTGCTGGTGTTGCAGCGCATCACCGTGACCCGCTCGCTGCGGCCACTGGAGCGAGCACGCCAGCAGATCGCCCAGTTGCAGCAGGGCCAGCGCTCGCAGCTGGATGCCGAAGTGCCCAGCGAACTGGCGCCGCTGGTGGGGCAGATCAACCACCTGCTGAGCCATACCGAAGACAGCCTGCGCCGCTCGCGCAATGCCTTGGGCAACCTGGGCCATGCACTGAAGACGCCACTGGCGGTGCTGCTGAGCCTGGCCTCCAGCGAGCGCCTGAAGGACCTGCCGGATGTTCGCGCGCAGATGCGCGAGCAGCTGGAGCAGATTCAGCAGCGCCTGGCGCGTGAGCTGAACCGTGCGCGCCTGGCCGGGGATGCGCTGCCTGGCGCGCAGTTCGACTGCGACGTCGAGCTGCCGGGGTTGCTGGGGACGCTGGGCATGATCCATGGCGAGGGCCTGCTGCTGGCCAGGGATGTGCCGCCCGGGCTGCTGCTGCCTTGGGACCGCGAGGACTTCCTGGAGCTGCTCGGCAACCTGCTGGACAACGCCTGCAAGTGGGCCGACAGCGAGGTGCGGCTGGGTATAGCGCCGAATGCCGAGGGCTACCAGGTGTGGGTCGATGATGATGGCCCCGGTATCCCCGAGGGCCAGCGGCAGCAGGTACTGGAGCGCGGTTCGCGGCTGGACGAGCAGGTAGACGGGCACGGGCTGGGGTTGGGCATCGTGCGCGATATCGTCGAGGCCTGGGGCGGGCGCCTGGCGCTGCTGGATAGCCCGTTGGGCGGCTTGCGGGTAAGCATCGACTTGCCGCGCAAGGCTCGGTAATACCGGGTCCCTGTGGGAGCGGGTTTACCCGCGAACACCGGCGAAGCCGGTGCCATGCACCGTGTCGCATTCTTCGCGGGTGAACCCGCTACCACAAGTTGCGCGGCGCGCTTGAGGAATTTGCTGGCCATATCACCACTGCAAAAAAATTGCAGTACAGCCGCATTTTTTTGAATTAGCCCAATCTCACCCCACCCGGCAAAATTCCCCCACGAAACCCTGCGGTTTCCATCTCTCCACGGACGGAGCCCCTTGTGCTATTGCAACCGCAATACGAGGCCCAGGCCACCTCGGCTGGGCTTTCTTTTTAACCAGAAAAACTACAGATTCCGATTACCTACATGTCTGCCTCGCGTTCCGAAAGTCGTCTGCAGCGGCTGTTGCCAGCGCCCCTGAATATTCCCCCCAAAGAATGGTTGCGTGCCGGTATCGGCGCGTTGCTCGGCCTGTTCCTCGCCGGCTGGCTGACCAGCATGGCCTATGGCCCCAGCATCGCCTTGCACCTGCTCGGCCCGCTGGCGGCTTCGGCCGTGCTGGTGTTTGCCGTGCACTCGGGCCCGTTGGCCCAGCCCTGGCCGGTGCTGGGCAGCTACGCCCTGGCCGGCGCGGTCGGCCTGGCCATGCGCCAGGGCTTCGGCCCGGAGCTGTGGGTGGCCGCTGCCGCCCTGGGTATCTCGATCCTGGTGATGTGCCTGCTGCGCTGCCTGCACCCGCCAGGTGGCGGAGTGGCGGTGAGCGCGGTGCTGGCCGACCCGGGGCTGACCGCCATGGGCGACCACCTGCTGGAGCCGGTGCTGCTCAACGCGTTGATCCTGGTAGCGGTGGCGATCCTCTACAACCGCATCACCGGCGTGCGCTACCCGAAAGGCGCGGTGCCGCGTAAGGACCTGCACCACACCCATGACCCGCTGCCCAGCGAGCGGGTCGGCATCCGTGGAGAAGACCTTGACCAGGCCCTGGAAGAACTGGGCGAGTTCGTCGACGTCACCCGTGACGAACTGGAACGCATCATCCTGGCCACCGAGCAACACGCCCTGCAGCGCAGCCTTGGCGGCATCACCGCAGCCTCGGTGATGTCCCGCGACGTGCAGTTCGCCACGCCCGACACCACTCTGGAGCAGGCCTGGAAAATGCTGGCCAGCCACCACCTGAAGACCCTGCCGGTGCTGCAGCAGGGCAAGCTGGTGGGCATAGTCAGCCTCAGCGACCTGGTCGGCCCGGCCATGCAGCGTGGCCGCTTCAGTTGGCGCGGGTTGTTCGGCCGCAAGGCGGTGCGCATGGAGCAGGTGATGAGCCGCCGGGTAATCAGCGTCAGCAGCCAGCACCCGCTGGAGCGCTTACTGCCATTGCTGTGCGAACAGGGCCTGCATTGCCTGCCGGTGCTCGATGCCGACCAGTTGGTGGGGGTGATTACCCAGACCGACCTGATCGCCGGCCTCAAGCGCCAGCTGCTCAGCAAGGCCGAGGCTTCAGATAACCGGGTCCCAGCGTTGTGACCAGTCGCTGGCGCCGGCGGCTACCAGCCGGCGCAGGATGGCGAAGGCCTGTTGCAGGGCTTCGCTGTCGCGCTTGCGCGGGTACACCAGGAAGGTCGGGTAGGTGAATTCCGGCGCCTGCGGTACCCGCTCGAACACCCCGCTGTCCAGGTAGGCCTGCACCACCCGCGTGCGGAAGTAGCCACTGCCGCCCTGGTCGAGTATGAACTGCAAGGCCAGCGGGCCCAGGTTGAAGCTCAGCGCCGGGCGCGCGCAGTCGGGCAGGGCGGCATCGTGCTGGCGACGGAAGGCTTCGCCCCAGTCGATATAGATGTACGGGTCCGGTTGGGCGACCCGGCGCACACGGATCAGCTTTTCCTCCATCAGCTGCTCCACCTGCAGGCCCGGGCCGTAGGTCGGCTGGTAGACCAGCGCGGCATCCAGCAGGCCCATCTCGACCTTGCGCAGCAGCGATTCGCCGTCGCTCACCTCGCTGCGGATGGCATGGCTGGGCAGCTCGCGGTGCAGGGCACTGACCCAGTCGAGCAGCATCGGGTTGCCCAGGCTCACCTCTCCGCCCACGTGCAGCACTTGCTGGCAGCCTTCGGGCAGCGGCAGGTCGCGGCGCGCCGCTTCCCAGGTTTGCACCATCTGGTTGGCATAACTGACGAATGCCTCGCCGTCGCTGGTCAGGCTGGCGCCGTTGCGGCTGCGCACGAACAGCTGGCAGCCCAGTTGCTGCTCCAGGCGCTGCACCCGCGCGGTGATCGCCGTCTGTGACACGAACAGGCGTTCGGCGGCGGCGACCAGGCTGCCGCAACGCACGATTTCCAGAAAGGTACGGGCCTGATCGATGTCCATGAGCTGCTCGGTGGCTGAAGGGTGGCCTATTCTAGAGGCTTTGCACCGTTATGGGGCGTTTTTGCGTTGTCTGCAAATTTGCAGGTCGGTTGTGACTTTAGTCCCATGGCGGCGCGGGTGTAGCGGTCCATACTCAAGTTTCGCCCTTCAATAACAACAAGTACCGGGTTTCTTTCGATATGAGCTACCAGCACAGCTACGCCCATTCCATTTCCGACCCTGCCGCTTTCTGGGCGGAACAGGCCGCGCACCTGGCCTGGCACCGCAAGCCTGCCCTCACGCTGCAAGACAATGCCGACGGTACCCACCGCTGGTTTGCCGATGGCCGCCTGAACAGCTGCTACCTGGCCCTCGATCATCAGATCGAGCAGGGCCGTGGCGAGCAGCTGGCGCTGATCTACGACTCGCCGGTGACCGGCGTGCAGCAGGCCTACACCTACCACCAATTGCGCGACGAGGTGGCGCGCCTGGCCGGGTTGTTGCGCCAGCTGGGGGTGAACAAGGGCGATGGCGTGATCATCTACATGCCCATGGTGCCGCAGGCGGCCATGGCCATGCTGGCCTGCGCGCGGATTGGCGCAGTGCACTCGGTGGTGTTCGGTGGCTTTGCCGCCAACGAGCTGGCCTTGCGCATCGACGATGCCCAGCCGGCGCTGCTGCTGACGGCCTCCTGCGGGCTGGAGTTCGACCGGGTAATCGAATACAAGCCGCTGGTCGATCGCGCCCTGCAACTGGCCCGTCACCAGCCGCGCAACGTGCTGGTGCTGCAGCGCCCGCAGGCGCGTGCCCAGCTGCAGCCGGGCCGCGACCTGGACTGGCAGGCGGCATTGGCCAAAGCCGAGCCGGTGGCACCGGTGGAGCTGGATGCCGGCGACCCGCTTTACATCATGTATACCTCTGGCACCACCGGCAAACCCAAGGGCATCGTGCGGGAAAACGGCGGCAATGCCGTGGCGCTGTGCTACGCCATGCGCCATATCTACGGCATGCAGGCCGGCGATGTGTGGTGGGGCATATCCGACGTGGGCTGGGTGGTCGGCCATTCGCTGATCGTCTATGGGCCGCTGATGAGCGGCTGCACCACGGTGTTCTACGAAGGCAAGCCGATCCGTACCCCGGACGCCTCGGCCTACTGGCGGGTGGTGGAGCAATACAAGGTCAATGCATTGTTCTGCGCGCCCACGGCCATGCGCGCCATCCGCAAGGAAGACCCCGAGGGGGAGCTGATCAGCAGGCACGACCTGAGCTCGCTGCGCCAGTTGTTCCTGGCTGGCGAGAAACTGGATTCCAGCACCCACGAATGGCTGGAGCGGGTCAGTGGCAAGCCGGTGCACGACCATTGGTGGCAGACCGAGACCGGCTGGCCGGTCACCGCGCCCTGCGTAGGGCTGGAAGGCAGCGCGGCGAAGCCGGGGTCCAGCAACCGGGCGGTGCCGGGCTATCACGTGCGCGTGCTGGATGACGAGGGCCACCTGCTGGGGCCCAACCACCAGGGCTCGATCGTCATCGCCCTGCCATTGCCGCCCGGGTGCAGCCAGACGCTGTGGGGCGACCATGAGCGTTACCTGCAGGCCTACCTGCGGACCTACCCGGGGTATTACCACACCGGCGATGGTGGCTACCTGGACGATGACGGCTTCGTCTACATCATGGGGCGCACCGATGACGTGATCAACGTGTCCGGGCACCGGCTGTCCACCGGCGAGATGGAGGACCTGGTGGCACGCCACCCGGCGGTGGCCGAGTGCGCGGTGATTGGCGTGCATGACGAGATCAAGGGGCAGGTGCCGTTGGCCCTGGTGGTGCTCAAGGACGGCGAGGGCATTGCCGAGGCGCAGTTGCTGGTGGACCTGGTGGGCAGTGTGCGTGAGGAAATTGGCGCGTTGGCGTGTTTCAACCGGGTGCGGTTGGTGAAGCGGCTGCCCAAGACCCGCTCCGGGAAGATTCTGCGGGCGGTGCTGCGCAAGATTGCCGACGGGCAGGACTATGTGCCGCCTTCGACCCTGGATGACCCGGCGGTGCTGGGGGAGATCGAAGCGGTGCTGGCGGATTTGCCCAGGGCGGGTTGATGTTTTGACTTTGCTGGCCTCTTCGCGGGTAAACCCGCTCCCACAGGTATTGCACCGCTCTCAAGGCCTGTGACATCCCTGTGGGAGCGGGTTTACCCGCGAAGAGGCCGGCCCAGGCAATGCAGTTCTAGGGCCCTACCTGATGCAGCTGCCCCAACCGGCTGCGCGTACGCATCAGGTCGGCAAGCGGCCCGCCCAGGCTTTCTTCCAGCGGCCGCTTGCCGATCACCAGCACCTGCCGGTCCTGGTCATACAGCACATCCACCAGGTTGACGAAACGTTGCTGCGCCGCCAGCGAACATTCAGACAGATCATCCAGCCCATCGATGATCCACTCATCGTACTGCCCGGCCAGCACCAGGTAGTCGATCACTGCCGTGGCCTTTTCGCACAGGTCGTCAAAGCCAAGCACCACCCGTCGGCCATCGACGGCCAGCGCGCGCAGCGGGCGCTTGTTCACTTCCAGCATCACCGGCTGCGGCTCGGGCACCTTCAGCGCCTGGCGCTGCGCTGCATTGCCCGGCCACATATAGTGGCCCCGGGTAAAGCGCTGATGCTCGCGGTTGGCCGGCAGGCTGCGGAAATCGGTATCGCCACCCACTTCCAGCACTTCCATCGCGCTGTTGATCAGGCGGATCACCGGCAGGAAACGCTCGTGGTACAGCGGGTTGGGCAGCAGCCCTTCGGGTGCATAGTTGGACGTCACCAGCAGGAACACGCCGCGGCTGAACAACGCATTGAACAGCCGGGTAAGCAGCATGGCATCGCCAATGTCGTGCACATGGAATTCGTCGAAGCACAGCACCTGGCAATCGCCCACCAGCTCGTCGAGGGTCGCGCCCAATGCATCGTCCAGCGCCCGGTGGCGGTGCATGCCCTGATGCAGGCGGGCGAAGAAGTCATGGAAGTGCAGGCGCAGCTTGGCCTGCACCGGCACGGCCTGGAAAAAGCCATCGAGCAGCCAGCTCTTGCCCCGGCCTACCGAACCGTACAGGTACAGGCTGCGCGGCTGGCCTTGTTCGAGCTGCGCCAGTTGTTCGGCCATGCAGTGGATCACCCGGCGTTGGCCGTCGCTGAGCTGGTAACCGCGGCTGTGCGCCTTGTCCTCGAACCAGCCGAGCAGTTCGCTCTGGTTGGCGGCGGCGCCGCGCAGGCGTTGGCCAAGCTGGCGTAGCGGGGTAGGGATCCAGGCAGGCAAAAGCAAAGCTCCTTGGGCGATGGCGGGGCAGCGTGCAGCTTGCCCGAGGGCGGCCATTTTGACCAATACAGAAAGTGCGCGGCAATTATCGCCTGACGAGATAGGTTTGCCATGGCAGGCGTACAGTAGAGGCTGGAGCCGATGCGAGGAGGGGCGAGCATGCACGCCGACTTTGATCTGCAGCGCTTCGTCGAGGCGCAGAACCCTGTGTATGACCAGGTGATGCAGGAGCTGCAGGCCGGGCGCAAGCGCAGCCACTGGATGTGGTACGTGTTCCCGCAGCTCGGTGGCCTGGGCCACAGCGCCATGGCCGAACGCTATGCGCTGGCCGGTATCGACGAGGCCCGTGCCTACCTGGCTCATCCGCTGCTTGGCCCACGCCTGGAGGCTTGTGTGACTGCGCTGCTGCAGCACAGCGACAAGAGCGCCCGTGAAATGCTCGGCAGCCCCGACCACCTCAAGCTGCGCTCGTGCCTGACCCTGTTCGCCCGGGCGGAGCCCGACAACCCGTTGTTCCAGCTGGCGCTGGTGCAATTTTACGGCGGTGATCAGGACGCCCTGACCCTGGCCATGTTGCAGGGTTAGTTCAGGCCTTGTGCTCCAGTTGGCGCTCGATCATGTACTTCACTGCCAGCCGACGTTCTTTCAGGCGGCGCAGGTCTTCATCCTCGAAGTTGCCCGCCGAGATCGACTCGGCGGCCAGCACCTGGTTGTCGATGTCCATGTACTCGTCCAGCAGCCGGTCCAGTGCCTTGTCCTGCTGACGGCGTTGCTGGACGATTTCGCGCGGGTAGTGCAAGTCCTGGTAAAGGTCGTGGGAGACAGGCATGGGGTCCTCCTTGGTCAATGCAGATGGCTCATCTGATTGGAAGGGAGGAAAGCGATTGTGTTGAAGCCAAGCGGGCGGAAAACGACGGATGGTCGCCGCGCCAACCCCGAAAATGACTAACTCGCTGTTTTTTGGTAATTTTTTTTCATCGGGGGGTTCACAGACCGAAAGTTTGTTGTTAAAGTGCCGCGCATTCCAAGACAACAACCCAGTTGTCACTCAGTTGGAATTGTCAGAGCAGCAAACGCTGCATCCGATACAGGGGCGTCGCCAAGCGGTAAGGCAGCAGGTTTTGATCCTGCCATGCGTTGGTTCGAATCCAGCCGCCCCTGCCATTTTCCTGCTTTAAACGTATCTCGGTCCGGTGCTTGGAAAGACAAGCGCTGGGCTTTGTCGTTTCCGCAGGTTTTGTCGCGGGCTGTTCGGTCACCTGGCAGTTCCAAGCATCTCGTTCAGCAAGCGGGCCAGTTCATCGGCCTGTACCGGCTTCTGGATCACCAGGCTGCCCGGCAACTCCAGCCCCTGCAATTCTGCATAACCGGTTAGCAGTACCACCGGCAGGTGCGGGTACCGCTCGCGTGCCGCCAGTGCCAGTTGCGCACCGTTGAACTCGGGCATGGCGAAATCGCTCAGTAGCAGGTCGATCTGCTCATCCAGCAAGGCCAAGGCCTGTTCGCCACTGTGCGCCTGGCGCACCTGGTAGCCGTACTGGCGCAACACATCACCGAGCATATCGCGTACAAGATGGTCGTCATCCACCAGCAGCACGGTGCGATTACGGCCGCTTTCGCTTATCGAGTGGCTGAACAGCGACGGCACCGGTTCGTTGACGGCTTCACCCTTGACTGCCGGCAGATACACGGCCACCTGCGTACCACGCCCAGGCGTGGTGTCGATGCGCACGCCACCCCCGGACTGTTTGGCGAAGCCGAATACCTGGGCCAGGCCCAGGCCAGAGCCCTTGCCGATATCCTTGGTGGTGAAGAACGGCTCGAACACCTTGGCCAGCACCTCTTCACTCATGCCACAGCCGGTATCGCGGATGCTCAGCATCACGTACTCGCCAGGGTCCGGGTCTTCCGGGCGCTGCGGGCGGGCGTCGATCCGGGTGTTGCGGGTCGACAGCGTCAGTTGGCCGCCGTCGGGCATGGCATCGCGGGCATTGATCGCCAGGTTGAGAATGATCATTTCGGTCTGGGTCGGGTCGGTCAGCGCCTGCCACAGGGTTGGTTCCAGGTCCAGGCGCACCGAGACATTGCCGCCCAGGGTGCGGCGCAGCAACTCTTCCAGGCCGGCCAGGGTGCGGTTGAGGTTCAGCGCCACCGGTTCCAGGCGCTGACGGCGGGAGAAAGCCAGCAACTGCGAGGTCAGCTTGGCGCCGCGCTCGCCGGCTTCGCGGATGTGCGTGAGCCGCGCACGGGCTTTTTCAACGTCGGCTTTGGCCAGGTCGCGCTCGAGGAAGCTGGCACCGGTGAGGATTACCGTCAGCAGGTTGTTGAAGTCGTGAGCCACACCGGCGGTCAGCTGGCCGACCGCTTCCAGCCGCTGCATCTGCTGCAGCGCGGCCTCGATACGTTCGCGCTCGGCGATCTGCTCGCGCAGGCGGGCGTTGGCTTCGGCCAGGCCCAGGGCGGCTTCGCGCTCGCTGGTGATGTCGCGCGCCACCACGTACAGCAGGGTGTCTTCCGGCACCACCACCCACGACAACCAGCGTTGCTGGCCACCGGCATCCAGGATACGCCCGACAAAGCGGGCGCTGGTGCGGCCATGGGCGAGGGCGGCCAGTTCGGTGAGCAGCAGCTCCTGGTCGGGCTCGGGCAGCAGGTGCAGCAAGGACGACTGGCTCAGGCGTTCGCGGGACAAGCCCAGGCTGGCTTCCCAGGCGGGGTTCAGCGCGACTGGGGTCAGGTCCTTGTTGAGCACGGCCAGCAAGTCCTGCGACAGCTCCCAGGCACGGTCGCGTTCGCGGGTGCGGCGCTCGACCCTTTCACCCAGCATCTCGTTGAGTTGGTGCAGTGCCTGGTTGGCCAGGCGCTGGGCGTGGATGTCTTGCAGCACCCCGGAAAAACGCACGCACTTTCCGTCGACGAACTGGCTCTGGCCGCTGCTGAGCAGCCAGCGCGGTTCCAGGCCAGCGGGTTGGGCGATGCGGAATTCGACCCGATACAGGCCGCCACTTTCCGGGCACATGGCGTGCTCCACCGCCTCGCGCACCTGCGGCAGGTCGTCGGGGTAGATGCCGGCGTAAAACACCTCGAGGCTCATTTCGGTATCGGCGGGCAGGCCGAACAGGGTCTTGCAGCGGTCATCCCACAACAACAGGCCTTCTTGCGGGCGCATGTCCCAGGTGCCCATGCCGGCAGCGTCGATGGCAATGCGTGCACGTGCCTCGACGTCGGCCAGGGCTTCTTCGGCGCGGCGTCGGCGCTGGCGCTCCTGCACTTCGGTCAGGGCCCGGCGTACGGCCTTGGGCAGCAGCGGCAGGTTCTTCTTGAGTACATAGTCGGTGGCGCCCAGGCGGATCATTTCCACCGCATGTTCTTCGCCATAGATGCCAGACAGGAAGATGAACGGAATGTCCGGTGCCAGGCGCTGGGCGATGGCCAGCACTTCGGTGCCGGACGAGCCCGGCAGCACGCAGTCGCACAGGATCAGGTCGTAGCGGGCCTCGCTCAGGGCTTGCTCGACACCGGCATGGTCGAACACCAGTTGCGCCTGCACCTGCAGCCCGCTGCGCTCCAGGCGCATCAGGGTCAGTTCGGCGTCCATCGAGTTGTCTTCGACCATCAGCAGTTTCAGCGGTGTTGGCTGCATCGTCGCGGGCACCTCAGATGCTGCCACGCCGGTTCAGGCGCAGCGAGCCGGGTGGCGGTTCGTTGAGTACCGCCCAGAACACCCCCAGGTCGGAAATGGCGGCGACGAATTCCTTGAACTCCACCGGCTTGACCACGTACGCGTTCACCCCCAGCTCGTAGGCGCGCAGCAGGTCGGGCTCCTCGCGCGAGGACGTCAGCATCACCGTCGGGATGCTGCGCAGCTCGGCGGTGGCGCGTACTTCCTTCAGCACCTCCAGGCCGTCGACCTTTGGCAGTTTCAGATCCAGCAGCAACACGGCGGGGTTGCCATCGTCACGTTCGGCATAGGCATTGCGCCGTAGCAGGTAGTCGAGTGCTTCGGCACCGTCACGCAGCACGATGACCTCGTTGGCCAACTGGCTGCGCTCCAGCGCCAGGAGCGTCAGCTCCAGGTCCCGTGGGTTGTCTTCGACCAGCAGGATGGGTTTGAGCATGATGGTAGCGGTGCCTCAGGTAGTCGCGGGGTGGCGCGGGAGGGTGAAGTGGAAGGTTGCACCTTGGCCAACCTTGCCATGGGCCCAGACCCGGCCGTCATGGCGTTCGATGATGCGACGCACGCTGGCCAGGCCGATCCCGGTGCCTTCGAAGTCTTCCATGCGGTGCAGGCGCTGGAACACGCCGAACAGTTTGTTGGCGTAGGCCATGTCGAAGCCCACGCCGTTGTCGCGAATGCAGATCTCGGTTTCGCCCGGGTGTTGCACGGCGCTGATGCCGATGCGCGCCGGGGTGCGCCCACGTGTGTATTTGATGGCGTTGGCCAGCAGGTTGTGCAAGGCCATGTTGATGAACGCCGGGTCACCGACCACCTTGGGCAACTGGGCAATGTCCCAGACAATTTCGCGGTTTTGGTAGTCGGGCGCCAGTTCGCTGCGAATGGCCTCGACCAGGGCGTTGAGGTCGACCTCGGACAGGCGCAGGGCAGAGCGGCCCATTTGCGAGAAGTTGAGCAGGTTGTCGACCAGGCTTCCGGCAAAATGCGCGGCTTCCTCGATGTGTTGCAGAAAGCGCCTGCCGCGCTCGCTGAGGCCCTGGCCCTCGATTTCCCCGAGCAGTTCGGAGTAGCCGGCAATATGGCGCAGGGGCGCGCGCAGGTCATGGGACACGCTGTAGGAAAACGCTTCGAGCTCCTTGTTCGAGCGGCGCAGCTCCCCAGCCAGCTGCGCCAGTTCCTCGGCCTTGCGCAGGACAATGCCGAGCACTGCCGTGCGCAGCTCCTGCACGCCTTCGATGACCAGTGGGTGCCAGGGTTCGCAGTAGCCGCGCAGTTTTTCCTGCCAGCTTTCGAAACTGTGCCGCGGGTCGAGGTTGCCCTGCGGCCCGACCTGTTTGTTCGGCTGCCCGGCCCAGTTCACCGTGCGCACCTGCTCGGGGCGGAACCACAGCAGGTAGTGCGAGTGGATCTGCGAAATGGCCACTGCCAGCACACCGCCTGCATGGGCCGCGAGCTCGGGCAGTTCATCGATGTCGCGGCGCAGGTTGTCGCTGTGGAACACGCTCTCTTCGCCACGCTGGGAGAGCCAGTGCACCAGGGCGTTTACCTGCGCGGCCGGAGGGGTCTTGCCGATCAGGTCGCAACGTTCGGCGGATATGACCGCGGCACCTTGGGCGCCGGCGAAGGCCAGCAGTACTTCCGGCAAGTCGCGCAGGCCGTCGCCGACACTGTCATGGTCGGCCATGGACGAGATCATGCGCACGATGTGCTGGCGCAGCTCCAGCAACTGGCGAGTGTTGGCGTGGGACTCGCGCGACTCGATCTGCAGCGACAGCACACTGGCCAGCAGCTCGCAGGCGGTACGGGTGCGCAGGTCCACCGGGCGCGGCTGTTCGTGATGACAGGACACCAGCCCCCAAAGTTGCCCGTCGACCACGATCGACAGCGACATCGATGCCAGGGTACCCATGTTGCGCATGTACTGCAGGTGCACTGGCGACACGCTGCGCAGCGCGGCAAAGCTCAGGTCCAGCGGCTTGCCGGTGCGCGGGTTGGCAGCTGGCAGCAACGGCGAGGCCTGGTAGTTGGCGTCCTCGATCACGCGGATGCGGTTGATTCGGTACAGCTCGCGCGCCTGGCGCGGTATGTCCGAAGCGGGGAAGCACAGGCCCAGGTAGCTCGGGTAGCCCGGGTCGGCCACCTCGGCCAGCACCTGGCCGTTGCCTTCGGCATCGAAGCGATAGGCCTTGACCCTGCCAAAGCCGGTGATGCGCTTGAGCTGCAGCACGGTTTGCTGCAGCAGTTCCTCGAGGCTGCCGGCCTGGTGCAGGCGGCCTACGAAGCTGCGCACCAGCGGGTAGTAGTCGCCTTGCCCGGCAAGGTCCGCCGGCAGGCGAGGGGGTTCGAATTCGGCGATCAGCACCTGGTCGTGACGATGCACCAGCAGGTGCAGGTTGCCGCGGTAAGGCGCGTCCTGGCGCAGGTGCACATCGCTGATGTGGAACGGAAAGACCTCGTCCTGCGGCAGGCGGGCCAGGTGCAGGCGCAGGTCGAAGGCACCGCTGACCAGTTCGGAGAAGTCGCGACCTATCAGTTCACTGGCCGGCATGCCCAGCCAGTGCTCGACATTTTCGCTGGCCTGGAGTACCCGCATGTCGGTTTCGTCCAGCACCAGCAGGAAACCGTGGGGCTGGATGCTGCCAGGCAGCTGGATCGGCTCCTGGGCGCAGCGCTCGAGGGCTTGGGTGAGCGTGCTGTCTGCAATCATCTATGAAAACGCTCCTGTCGTGTCCTTCCATGCATGCCGCATGAGTCTAGGCAGGATGAAAGGGATACACCCTAACAGAATATCGGTCCGGATAACGGCCTTTGGCCATTTGAGAAGAATGTCGGCGATGCGTTCTGTGTCGTGCGGCTTTTTTTTCAGGTGGTAACGCTTTTTGGCTAATACAAAAAAATGGCTCGATGCCAGCAGCGTGATGCCACCTCGCTGCTACGCTCAGGTCAGCAGACATCGACAAGGATAATTAGGTGACGGAGCGCTACTTGGCCGCCCTGTTGGGCCTTATGTTGAGCAGCAGCGCCATGGCGGCGGACTTCCTGGTGGAGGTGCGGGTGCTGGTGCAGCGCGGCTGCATGCTGGTCAACCAGCCCCGCGATGCCGGGGCACAGGCGCTGGGGCGCATAGACCTGGGCGCTGCTGCACGGCTGGATGGCCCTGGCGCGCCGCTCACCGGCGCGCTGTTGAGCCAGCGCCCGCCACGCCTGGAATGCAATCCCCACACCCCCTATCAGGTCCGCGTTGACGGTGGTCAGCATGGCGGCGTCGGCGATTTGCGCTTCCTTGCCAGTGACGATGCCACGGCCCGGCCCATCCCGTATCGCCTTTACCGCGACGCTGCCTGGCGCGAACCGCTGGCGGTGAACGTGGCGCATTCGGCGCGGGTGCCGAACAGCGGTTCGGTCGAGCTGCCGTTGTTTGCTCGGATCGACAAGCTGGCCTGGGTACCGCCTGCAGGCTTGTACGCCGACCTGCTCAAAGTCACCGTCAGCTGGTAGGGATGCCACCATGCACAAGGACGCGACGCCATGAACCGTACCTCGATCCTGCTGCTTTCCCTGGGCCCGTTGCTGGTGCCCGGTGGTGCCGCGCATGGTACCAGCACCGGTTTCATCCAGGCGCGGCTGGTGATCAGCACCGCTTGCCAGATCAGCAGCAACGAGACGCAGCCGGCAACGGTGGGTAACCCCGGCCTGATGGACTTCGGCGAGCGCGGACCGAACTGGGACCAGCCGCTGCGCAGCCGGGTTGATGATGTGAGCGGCGAAGGCAGCCTGCAGATCAGTTGCACGCCTGAGGTGCGGGCGTTCAACGTGCGCATCAACGGCGGCCTGAATGACAGCGACGGCATACGGCGCCTGAGCAACGGCCGCGAGCTGATCCCCTATCAACTGGCGATCGACCCAGGCGGTAACAGCCGCTACGGCATCGGCCAGGCGCGTGCCTTCACCATCAGCAGTACCCGGCAGATACCGATCCCCATCTACGGTGTGATAGTGGCGCAACCGCGCGCGCTGCCGGCCGGGCTGTACCGTGACACCCTGAGGGTGACCCTGGACTGGTAACGACACAAGGAGACTTCGATGCGAACGAACCTTTCACGCTGCATCCTGGCCGGCCTGGGGCTGATGCTGGCTTCCCAGGCCCAGGCTGCCACTACCGGGACCATCGAGTCGACGCTGACCTTGACCGCAGCGTGCCAGGTCAACGGGAGCTCAGCCTCCTCGGGGGCCGACTTCGGTACCTTGGACTTCGGCACTCACAATGCCTTGTTCACCACTGCCAACGCCCAGGTAATCGGCGGTGGCGGTGGGGCGATCAGCATTCTCTGTTCGGCCGGCACGGTACCCGTGATCCGCGTGGGTGCAGGTTCCCACGATGGCCAGTCGACCGGGGGCAGCCGTGCGCTGGCGGATGGCGCAGGCAACTTCGTGCCGTACGACTTCTACACCGATGCCGGGCGCACGCAGGTGTTGGCCATCAACGGCACCATCACCTTGCCGATCAGCAGCGGTACGGCTCAGACCGTCAACCTGTATGGCCAGGCGCGCGGCAAGGCAGGCCTGCCGGCGGGGGCATACACCGACACAGTGTCCGTCGAGCTGTCGTTCTGAACCATGCGCAGCTGGCTGGCGGGCGGCCTGAGCGGCCTCGGCGTGCTGCTGGCCGCGCCTCTGGATGCGGCGACCACCAGCAGCTTCCAGGTGACGGCGCAGATCGTCGCCGGGTGCCTGGTGGTGGGCGGTGTGAGCAGCTTCGGGACGCTCGACTACGGTTCGCAATCGGCACTGGCCACCGGAGTCATTGGCACCTCGTTGGGCGGCAGCACGGTGACCTTCCAGTGCACCCCGGGGGTGGCCTTGAGCATGAGCGTGGATGGCGGGCAGAACAGTGTCAGTGGCACACGCAACCTCAAGCGCACGGGCGGCACGCAGGTGCTGGCCTACCAGTTGTACCGGGACGCGGCATACAGCCAGAGCCTGGGGATCGGCCAGAGCGTGGCTGTGAGCTACACCGACCCGACGGCGATCAAGCTGCCGGTGTACGGGCGGGTCCAGCTGACCGGCACGCTGCCGGCGGGGACCTACACCGATGTGGTGCAAGTGACGGTGACCTGGTGAATGCATCGGCACCAACGACCAGTATCCAAGGAGAGCTTCATGGGGGCAGGCGCGAAGTGGGCGCGTGGATTGATCGGAGCATTGTGGCTGGCGAGCCTGCCGGCCGGGGCCGCCACCTCGGTGCTGATCTGGCCGATCGACCCGGTGCTGGAGGCTGACCAGAAGGCTGGCGCACTGTGGCTGGAAAACCGCGGCACGGCACCGGCGAACCTGCAGGTGCGGGTGTTCGCCTGGCGCCAGGGTGACTACCAGGAACAGTACCAGGCACAGCGCGAGATCATTGGTAGCCCGCCGGTGGCCAATATCGCCCCCGGGCAGAAGCAACTGATCCGCCTGACCCGCACCGGCCCCTCGCCAGTCGGCCAGGAGCAGGCCTACCGCATCATCATCGACGAAATTCCGCCCGCCATTCCCGTCGACAAGGCCGAGCCCGGCACCACCGCGGCGATCCGCCTGCAGATGCGCTACTCGGTACCCCTGTTCGTCTACGGCGAAGGCCTGTGGGGCAAGGCCGATCCTGCGGGCAAGCGCAATGCCGAGGGCGTCGGCAAGCCGCAACTCAGCTGGCGTGCGGTGACCGTGCAGGGCAAGCCGTACGTGGAACTGCGCAACACCGGCCCGGTGCACGCCCGCCTGACCGATGTGGTGGTGCAGCAAGGCAGCCAGAGCAAGCCACTGGCCGAGGGCCTGCTGGGCTATGTGCTGCCGGGGGCCAGCATGCGCTGGCCGGCACCGTTGGCACCGAGTGCCGGCAGTGTGCTGAAGGGGAGGGTAAACGGCCAGAGCAGCGCGGACGCCATCCGCCAAAGCCAATGAGCCTGCGCCTGAATGCCGCGCAGGGGCCAGGGAGGACCCGGCAATGGTTGGAAACCGTGTGTGAGGTGGCTGACAGCGAGGACGCACCGCTGGTGCCTGGGGCTGGCCCTGGTCGGCCCTGGCCTGGTGCTGGCCGACGACCTGCCGCCACCACCCACGGAGCTGTCCGCGATCGCCGATGCCACGTTGTACCTCGAGCTGCTGGTGAACCAGATGCCCAGGGCTGAACTGGTGCCGGTGCAGCAGCGTGCCGGGCAGTTGTACCTGGACAGCGAGGTGTTGCGGGCGGCCGGCGTCTCGCTGCCAGGCAACCCGCAGGGCGAGGTGGCCCTGGAGGCCATCGCCGGGCTGCACGCCGACTACGACAGCCAGAACCAGCGCCTGCTGCTGCAAGTGCCGCCGGCCTGGCTGCCCGACCAGCAACTGGGCGACCGAAACCTGTATCCGGCCAGCGATGCGCGCAGCAGTTTCGGCGCCTTGTTCAACTACGACCTGTACCTCAACGACACCGATGACGGCGGCAGCTACCTGGCGGCTTGGAACGAACTGCGCCTGTTCGACAGCTGGGGTACATTCTCCAGCACCGGGCAATGGCGCCAGTCGTTCAATGGTGCGCCGACCGACGACGCGCGCCAGGGCTTCTTGCGCTACGACACCACCTGGCGCTTCACCGACGAGCAGCGCCTGCTGACCTACGAAGCCGGTGACCTGGTGACCGGGGCCTTGCCCTGGACCAGCTCGGTGCGGGTTGGTGGCCTGCAGTTGTCGCGCGATTTCGCTGCGCGCCCCGACCTGGTCACCTATCCGCTGCCGGCGTTCTCCGGTGAAGCGGCGGTACCGACCTCGCTGGACCTGTTCATCAATGGCTACAAGTCCAGCACCAGCGAATTGCAGCCGGGCCCCTACACGTTGACCAACGTGCCGTTCATCAACGGCGCCGGGGAGGCGGTGGTGGTCACCACCGATGCCCTTGGCCGGCAGGTGTCCACCACCTTGCCGTTCTACGTCACCAGCAGCCTGCTGCAGCAGGGCCTGACGGACTATTCGGTGGCAGCCGGCAGCCTGCGCCGTGACTACGGGGTGCGCGATTTTGCCTACGGCCCCGGGGTTGCCTCGGCCAGCCTGCGCTATGGGGTCAGCGACATCTTCACCCTGGAGACTCATGCCGAAAGCGCCGAATCGCTGATGCTGGGCGGCCTGGGCGGCAACATGCGGCTGGGCAACTTCGGCGTGCTCAACGCGGCCCTGGCGCAGAGCCGGTTCGACGGCGACAAGGGTCACCAGGTCGCCCTCGGTTACCAGTACAACAGCCAGCGCATCGGCTTCAGCTACCAGCGCCTGCAACGCCATGGCGACTATGCCGACCTGACCCGGGTCGACAGCCGGGACATACAGCTGAGCCAGCGCAGCGAACAGGTCACGTTGAGCCTGAACCTGAACGAATACGGCAGCATCGGCGCCGGCTATTTCGATGTGCGCGCCGGCGACGGCACACGTACCCGGCTGATCAACCTCAGCTACAGCAGGCCGCTGTGGGGCAACAGCAGCGTGTATCTGTCGGCCAACCGCGAAGTGGGGGACAGCCAGTGGGCGGTGCAGGCGCAACTGGTGATCCCGTTCGACCTGCATGGCACCCTGGCCTTGGGCATGGAGCGCAGCCAGCAAGGCGAAGACCTGCAGCGGGTCAACTACAGCCGCGCGACGCCGGTGGGTGGTGGTGTCGGTTACAACCTGGGCTACGCCGCCGGTAGCGAGCGCGATGCCTACCGCCAGGCCGATGTCACCTGGCGCCTGCAGTCGGTGCAGTTGCAGGCCGGTGTGTATGGCAGCAGTGGCGAGATGACCCGCTGGGCCGACGCCAGTGGCTCGCTGGTGTGGATGGATGCCGGGCTGTTCGCTGCCAACCGCATCGACGATGCCTTCGTGGTGGTCAGCACCGGTGGTTACGCCGATGTGCCGGTGCGCTATGAAAACCAGGAGGTCGGCCGCACCGATGCCGACGGCCACCTGCTGGTGCCGTACAGCAGCGGTTACTACCGCGGCAAGTACGAGATCGACCCCATGGACTTGCCACCAGACATCCTCGCGCCGGAAGTGGAACAGCGGGTGGCGGTGCGCCGGGGCAGTGGCTACTTGCTGGAGTTCCCGCTCAGGCGCGTGCTGGCGGCCAGTGTCGAACTGGTGGACGCCGACCAGCAGGTGCTCAAGCTGGGCAGCCGTGTCACCCATGCAGAAAGCGGCAGCCAGGCGGTGGTCGGTTGGGATGGCCTGGTGTATCTGGAGAACCTGGCTCCGCATAACCGCCTGCAGGTGGAGCTGGAGGGGGGCGGGCATTGTCAGGTGGCGTTCGACCTGCCTGAAGCACAAGGTTCGATCCCCTTGATCGGCCCGTTGGTGTGCAAATGAAGGCCTGCTGGCGGGGTTTGTGGGCATGCGCCTTGTTGTTGTGGGCGGGCTCGGCCTGGGCCAAGTGCACATCAGTGTCAACTGCGCCGGCGGCGTTTGGTTCGCTCAACTCGACTCAGGTACGTGGCACGGTACAGACGGCCTCCAGCACCAACTCAGGCCTGCAATGCAACGGTTCGGTGATCAACGTGCTCAGTAGCACCGACTCCTTCAAGATCAAGATCACCTCTACCACCAGCGGCCTGGTAGGGCCTACCGGGGATGTCATCCCTTACACGCTGTATGCCGACGCCAGTACCAACTATCCGATCACCCGTGGCACTCCCTTCGAATTCAGGACCACCGGTATCCTTGACTTGCTGGGGTTGCTCAACGGTACACCCAAGAACGTGCCCATCTACATGCGTACGCAGGGTGGCAGCAACGTTTCGGCGGGGCTGTATCAGGAAACCCTCGACGTCGAGTGGTCCTGGGAGTATTGCGATGGGATTGGTGTTGGCGGGCTTTGCATAGGGCAGGACAAGGGCTCCGGTACCAAGAGCCTGCTGGTGAGCATGACGGTGACCAACGACTGCCAGATCACCACACCCAGCATCAACTTCGCCAGCGCCCCGGTGGTGGCGGGGTTCGGTACGGTGAGCCAGAGCCTGAGCGTGTCGTGCACCAAGGGCAGCAACTACACCGTGGGCCTGGATGACGGGCAGAACGTGGCCAATGGGCGGCGGCGGATGAAGTCGGCGGCCAACAACTACCTGGCCTATGACATTTTCAAGAGCGCCGGTGCGGTGCGCTGGGGTTCGGTAGGGGCTGCGCGACGGGCCAGCGCCGATGCCGATGTGAACCCCGGCACGGGGACCGGCACCGGTAGCCAGGTGTTCAACTACAACGCCAAGGTCTACACCGACCAGGCTACACCCCCGGCTGCGACCTATATCGACAGCGTGCTTCTGGATGTGCAGTTCTGACATGGCTCCCGGCTGACGCGATCGTTGTAGGAGCGGCCTTGTGTCGCGAAAGGGGCGCGCAGCGGCCCCACATTTTCAGCTTCGCCGCAGATATCGCCGGGGCCGCTTTGCGGCCCTTTCGCGACACAAGGCCGCTCCTACAGGGGGCGCGTCGGCCAGGGGCCTCAGCGCAAATCGCCAACTATCTTCGCCAATGTCTCCAGCACCGCCCCGGCCAAATCCTTCGAGCGCGCCCCCGACCACCCGGTGACGGCATTCGGAGCGTCGTCATGGTCCTTGAACGGCATTTCCAGGGTCAGTGACAGGCAGTCATGCGCCATCCCCACCGCATTGCAGGCCAGCGTCGTGTTGGCTTGCCCCGGTTCGTCGCGGGTGTAGCCATGCACGGTCTGGAAGTCGCGGGTCAGGCTGCACAGGGTGCTGCGGAACTGCTCTTCCAGCTTGGCCAGACGCGGCGTGTAGCCGGGGTTTCCCTCGCAGGCTGCGGTGAACACATGGGGAATCTCTTCGTCGCCATGCGCGTCGATGAACGCATCCACGCCGTATTGCTTCATCTGCGCCTGGGCGAAGAACACCTCGGGGCTGAGCTCGACGCTGGCGTCCTGCCAGGCACGGTTGAGGTCCTTGCCCTTGAAGTTGGTGCGCAGGTGGCCGAGGAAGGCGCCGTCGGGGTTCATGTTGGGGATCAGGTACAGGTCGGCCTTGGCCAGCAACTGCCGGATCACCGCGTCGTTGGCCTGCAGGCGGTCGATCACGCCCTCCATGAACCATTCGGCCATGTGTTCGCCCGGGTGTTGCTGGGCAATCAGCCACAGCTTGCGCTTGCCTGCGGCACCATCACCGGCGCGCAGCAGGGGAATGTCGCGGCCCTGTACGCTGCGGCCACTGGCGAGCAATTCGACCCCCGGCAGTTGCCGTGCACGCTCGATCAGCTGGTTGTGGCGCGCGCGCGGGTAGGGCTCGAAGTAGGCGAACCAGATGTGCGGCTGTTCGGCCTTTATCTCGAACGACAGCGCCGTGCCGTCGAACTGGCTGGGGACGCGAAACCAGGTTTGCTGGTCGTAGGAGGCCACGGCGTTGTAGCCGCTCCAGGCGTTCTTGTAGGAGGAACCGGAGGCGTTGTCGAGGCTGAAGCGATGGACCTGGCCCGGCGTCAGCCCGCTGACCTTGAAGTGGAACCACTGGTAGTGGCCGCTGTGGGTGTCCGGGCGGATGGCCAGGTGCACCCGGGCCGGGTTGCTGGCATCCAGCACCTGGATGTTGCCGGAGTCGAAATCGCAGTCGATCTGCAGGGGGGACAGCGTCACGGTCATGTGCCGGGCTCCTTCTGGGGGCTTTGTTGTGAGGCTACTGTACACGGCTTGGCAGGGTTGCTGCGCGAGATCAGGCAACGCGGGGCCGATCAGGCGGTTGATGTATCAGGATATTGCATAGTAGCGCCTGGTTTCATAGCATCTCCCCCCAGGAGATGGCATTCCTCCTTGAACCGCCCCCGCGCTGATGATGCCTACGCATACCCTGTGACAGGGGCGCGTAGGCTATCGCCCGCCGTCTACCCACAGGGTTCCCGTTTACCCTGTGGAGTTTCCCGATGTACCTGTCCCTTTTTTCCGTAGTCGTTGGTGGCAGCGCTGGCTGCGTGTTGCGCTGGCTATTGGGCCTGCGCCTGAATTCGCTGTTCCCGGGCATGCCCTTCGGCACCTTGCTGGTGAACCTGGTTGGCGGTTTCATCATTGGCGGGGCCATGGCGTTCTTCTTGCGCTGGCCCAACCTCGACCCGGCCTGGCGGCTGCTGGTCACCACCGGCTTCTGCGGTGGCCTCACTACCTTCTCGACGTTTTCCGCCGAGGTGATGGCGATGCTGATGCATGGCCGTTATGGCTGGGCCATGGCCACGGTGTCGGCGCATGTGCTGGGCTCGCTGCTGATGACCTTCGCCGGTTTCGCGCTGGTGCGCTGGCTGGGCTGAGCAGGAGCGCGCTGCCTGGCACCGGCTTCGCCGGTGTTCGCGGGTAAACCCGCTCCCACAGAGGCCGCGTCGCGCTTAGGAATTGAATTCTCTGCGCGAAAGCGCAGCCCAGAGTGCCGGGTGATCTCCTACAGGAGTGTCACTAGTCTCAGGTGCGGTGATATCCCTGTGGGAGCGGGTTTACCCGCGAAGAGGCCCGCACAGTCAATGTGTCTCTTCCAGGTTATTTGAAGAACTGACTCGGCGTGATACCGAACTGGCGCTTGAACATGCTGGCGAAGGCACTTGGGCTGTCATACCCCAGCGTCCCCGCCACATCGATGATCCGCTCGCCCAGGGCAATCCGCTCCAGTGCCTGCATCAGCCGCGCCTGCTGGCGCCACTGGCCGAAGGTCATGCCGGTTTCCTTGCGGAACAGGCGCTGGATGGTCTTTTCGTCCACCCCCAGCTGCTGGCCCCAGTCGGCCACGGTGGCGTTATCGTCAGGCCGCTCGTGCAGCGCGGCGCAGATTGCCTGCAGGCGCTTGTCGCCGGGCTGCGACAGCTTCAGCGGCAAGGTCGGCAGCACGCAGATCTCGTCGAGGATCAGGCGCATTACTCGGGCTTCACGCGAGTCTTCGGCAAACGGCGCGGTAAAGCCGACGGAGGCCTTGATCAGTTCGCTGAGCAACGGCGAGATGCTGATAGCCTTGCTCTGCACGGGCAACTGCACTGCCGCGTCGGTGCGCACGAACACACTGCGCATCTTCACATCGCCCACGCAGCGGATCGCGTGCACCTGGCCGCAGGGCATCCATACGCCGCGGCTGGGTGGCACGGTCCAGCGTTCGTTACCGGACTCGACGATCATCAGGCCTTTGATGGCATAGATCAGTTGGTGCTTGGCATGGCTGTGGGGCTCGATGAACCAGTCGGTCGGGTAGTCCGTCGCACGGCTGCCCACCTCCCAGCTCCACTCATCCACCTCCACCAGCAATTCGTGCTGCGGCTTCAGCATTTCGACCTCTTGTACGGGCAGCCTGGCGCGCCCACTTTAACAGCAGCGGCTGGGGCGGGCTTGTGAGCGGGTTGTTGGCAGCAGCGCGGTGGCCAACCCCAGCAGCGGCAGGAACGAGATGATCTGGTACACCCACTCGATGCCATGCCGGTCGGCCAGTTCGCCAAGCCCGGCGGCGCCGATGCCGCTGATACCGAACATCAACCCGAACATCACCCCCGACACCATGCCGACCAGGCCCGGCACGGCCTCCTGGGCGTACACCACCAGGGCGGCGAAGGCCGAGGACATCACCAGGCCGATGGCCACCGCCAGTACCGCCGTCCAGGCCAGGTTGGCGTAGGGCAGGGCGAGGGCGAAGGGCGCCACGCCGAGGAACGAGACCCAGATCACCGCCTTGCGCCCGATACGGTCACCCACCGGGCCACCGGCAAAGGTGCCCAGGGCCACGGCTGCGAGGAACACGAACAGGTACAGCTGGCTGTGCTGCACGCTCAGGCCGAAATGCTCGATCAGGTAGAAGGTGAAGTAGTTGGTGAACGAGGCGATGTAGACGAACTTGGCGAACATCAGCACGGCGATAACCGCCACCGCACGCCACATGGCACCACGCGACAGGCCGGGGGCCTGCTGGCCGGCGAAGGACTTGAGCCGGGTCTGGCCGTGGCGCACGGTCCAGCCGGTCACCCGCAACAGCACCAATACCGCCAGCGCGGCCGCCAGCATGAACCAGGCAATGGCCGGTTGGCCGTGCGGAATGACGATGGCAGCGGTCAGCAGCGGGCCGAGGGCCGAGCCGGTGTTGCCACCGACCTGGAAGGTCGATTGCGCGGTGCCGAAGCGCCCACCGGAGGCCATCCTGGCCACTCGCGAGGCTTCGGGGTGGAAGGTTGCCGAGCCCACGCCGACCACCGCCGCGGCTACCAGCAGCATTTCATAGCTGCTGGCGAAGGCGAGCAGGGCGATGCCCAGCAGCGTCACCAGCATGCCAGCCGGCAGCAGGTAGGGTTGCGGGTGCTTGTCGGTGTACAGGCCGACCCAGGGTTGCAGCAGGGACGCGGTCACCTGGTAGATCAGGGCGATCCAGCCGATCTGGGCAAAGCTCAGCGCGAAATCGCTCTTGAGCATCGGGTAGATGGATGGCAGCACGGCCTGGATCAGGTCGTTGAGCAGGTGGGCGAATGCGGCAGCGCCGACGATGCGGACCAGAAAGCCCTGGGGTTGGTCGGCAAGCGTGGTGGCGGCCATGGAGGCGGTGGAGGTCGTCATGGGCGATCTTCTTCTGGCGAAAGGGAACAAGGCATTTGCCGAAGAAGGGTAGCCAGTGCCCGGTTTGCCTGTCTCACGCCGAACAGGCAGCCACTGTCGCGTTTCGGACATGTCCATCGAGGCTGCGGCTTTATTGGGGCTGCTTTGCAGCCCTTCGCGGGCACGCCCGCTCCCACCGGAATCGCGTACTTCCTGGGCTCAGTGCGGCACCTGTGGGAGCGGGCGTGCCCGCGAAGGGCCGCAAAGCGGCCCCAATTTCACTGACCCTGCCGCGCCACCCAGCGCAGCAATGCTGCAATCGGTACGCTGCGGTGAGCCTCGTGCCGGTAGGGCTTGCCTTCGGCGGTAAAGCGTTCGCGATAGCGGCTCAGCACCAGGCTCCGGCCATCGGCAGAAACCCGGGCCTCCAGTTCATGCAGCAAAAGCGGTTGCCGGGCAGCGCCTTCAAGGCGCCTGAACAGCAGCATGGCGGCTTGGGCATCATTCTTCACGGGCACCCCCTGCACAATCCACAGGCCACGCCCCCGGCTCGCCGGCCTTGCCTTCTGCCACCCGGTTGCTGCGCCGCTGCGCGGTGTAGTCACGCAGCGCAACGTAGTAGTCAGGCCAGGTGCGCAGCAGGTCGGTCAATGGCAGTGCTTCGGCCCGTGCATCGACGATGCCGCCGGCCGTGGCTACGTTGCCCATGGTTTCGACGGTATCGCTGTTGCCGCCAAACGGGTCCAGTGCCAGGCCCAGCAGCGTGCCGGTGGCATCGCGCAGGTTGTGGGTGCCCAGCAGCGGCAGCTCGACGATGGGGCCAGCGGCGATGTTCCACACCCCGAAGGTCTGGCCAAAGTCCGAGCGATGCTGGCTCAGCCCCATCTTGCCAGACACGTCGACCAGCCCCGCCACACCCAGGGTGGTGTTGAAGATGAAGCGGCTGAGGCTGGTCATCGCCCGTTCGCCATTGCCCTGCAGCAGGTCGTTGACGAACACCTTGGGCTCACCGAAGTTGCTGGCAAAGTTGTGCATGCCCTGTTGGGCAAAACCGGGCAGCGCGGTGTAGCCCCGGGCGACGGGGGCCAGCAGATAGTCATCGACCGTGCGGTTGAAGGCGAATACGGCGCGGTTGGCGGGCTCGGCCGGGTCACTGACCTGATAGGCGACATTGCCGCAGGCCGCCGTGGCCGGTGCACGTTGGCTGCAGCCTCCCGCCGCAAGCAACGACAAGGCCAGCGCGGCTGAGCGCGCTGAGCGGGAGGCGGATGATGAACGGGACATAGATACATTCCTGGCAAGAACTGGCGGCGATGCTGCGCAGTTTTCTTTGCCTGGGAATGTCCGGATTGTCTCGGCGTCGACACTTTGTTTCCGGGTTGAAATATATGACGGCTGCGTGGGGATGGCCTTAAAGTACGGCTTGGTAACCTTGTTTTGCGGTGCTTTTTTGTGAGCCATTTGCTGATAGTCGACGATGATGTCGAGGTGCTCGACCTGCTGCAGAAGTTTCTCTGCCAGCATGGCTACGAGGTTGATGTGGCCAGGGATGGCAAGGCGCTGTGGCAGGCCGTTGAGCGGCGGGTGCCGGACCTGGTCATTCTGGATGTGATGCTGCCTGGCGACAGTGGCCTGGTGTTGTGCCAGCGCTTGCTGGCCGAGCACAAGGTGGCAGTGATCATGCTCACCGCCATGGGTGAGTTGAGCGACCGGGTGGTTGGCCTGGAGCTGGGTGCAGACGACTACCTGACCAAACCGTTCGCCGCCCGTGAACTGCTGGCCCGGGTGAGGGCAGTGCTGCGCCGTGCCGGTGAAGCGGCCGGTGGCACGGCGGGCCATGCCTGCGCGACCCTGGAGTTTGCCGGCTGGCGGCTGGATGTGGTGCGGCGCGAGCTGCGTTCGCCGGACAACGTCATGATCCCCTTGTCCAACGGTGAGTTCGAGCTGCTGCTGGTGTTCGCCGAGCATCCACGGCGGGTGCTCAGCCGCCAGCAGTTGCTGGACATGGCTCGTGGCGATGCCTACGACGCCTATGACCGCAGCATCGACGTCCAGGTGAGCCGGCTGCGCCGCAAGCTTGAAACCGACAACGGCAACGAGCCCTTGATCCGTACCCTGCGCAACGCCGGTTACCTGTTCACGCCCACGGTCGCGAAGCGATGAAGCTGCTGGCCAGGGTTCGCCAGGCCCTACCACGGCCCAGGATCACCATTGCCCGCTGGATCGCGCTGACCACCCTGACGGCGATGCTGTTCCTGCTGCTGCTCAAGGGGCTGTTCAGCCTGTTGCTGAGCGTCTGGGCGCAGCCACCGCTGCTGGAGAGCGGGGTGATCGAGAAGGTTGCAGCGGTCACCCGCATCATCGATGCCGCGCCTATGGCGCAGCGTGCCAACATCGCCAGTGCGGCGGGCGACGGCTCATACTCCGTGCGATGGCTGCGCCGCCATGACGAAGCGGGTGTGCCAGTGCTGGTCGATGCCGAGTTCAGCGAGGGCACGCCTATCCTGCGCGCACTGCTAAAGCGCCCGGATGCCAGGGTGGAGGCTTTCGAACCGTCCGACATGCCGGAGTACGCACCTGAACGTGGCTATGCGCTGATGATCGAGCTGAGCGACAAGTCCTGGGTGCTGTTCCGTGCCACCAGCCGTAGCTGGGGCCTGGATGAACTGCCGCGCAACCTGATCATCCTCGGCCTGATGCTGGTTTCCAGCCTTGCCGTCGCGCTGCTGGCCACGCGCTACCTGGCCAAGCCTCTGGAGCGCTTTGCCGAAGGTGCGCGGCGTTTTGGCAAGGACTTCAACGCCCCGCCCATTCCGGTGGTCGGCCCGCACGACCTGCGCCAGGCCATTCTTGCGTTCAATGCCACCCAGGCGCAGCTCAAGCATTTTCTCAACGACCGTACCCAGATGCTTGCGGCCATTTCCCATGACTTGCGTGCACCGCTGACGCGCATGCGCTTGCGCGCCGAGTTCATCGACGATGCCCAGCTACAGGCCAAGTTGTTCAAGGACGTCGACGAGATGCAGGCGATGGTCGATGCGGCGTTGGAGTTCTTCCGTGATGACGCACGGCTGGAGCAGACGACCGTATTCGACCTGGGCGAGCTGCTGCTGACCGTGGTGGACGACTTCAAGGACGCGGGGGTCGAGGTCGGCCTCAGCGGGCCGCGCCGCTGTGTGTACACGGGGCGGCCCGTGGGTATCAAGCGCGTGCTGGTCAACTTGATCGACAATGCAGCGAAATACGGCTGTGAGCCAACGGTGGTGTTGGCGGTAAGCGCCAGGCAGATCGAGATTACCGTGCAGGATCGCGGCCCGGGCATTGCGCCGGAGCTGCATGAGCAGGTATTCGCGCCGTTCTACCGTATCGAAGGTTCACGCAACCGCAATACCGGTGGCGTTGGGTTGGGCCTGCCCGCAGCACGGGCCATCGTGCTTGAGCAGGGGGGCAGCGTGACCCTGTGCAACCGCCCGGGTGGCGGGCTGGAAGTCAGGGTCATGCTGCCGCAGGGCTGATCAGAGCCCCAGTTCGCTGAGCCCGGGGTGATCATCCGGGCGCCGGCCCAACGGCCAGCGGAACTTGCGCTCGGCTTCGCTGATAGGGTGCTCGTTGATGCTCGAATGACGGTTCTGCATCAGCCCGTCCTCGGCAAACTCCCAGTTCTCGTTGCCATAGGCGCGGTACCACTGGCCGCTGTCGTCGTGGTACTCGTAGGCATAGCGCACGGCAATGCGGTTGCCGGTGAAGGCCCACAGCTCCTTGATCAGGCGGTACTCCAGTTCATGGTTCCATTTGCGCGTCAGGAACGCCTCGACCTCGGCACGGCCGCGGGGGAACTCGGCGCGGTTACGCCAGACGGTGTCGATGGTATAGGCAAGCGCGACCTTGGCCGGGTCGCGGCCGTTCCAGCCATCCTCGGCCAGGCGGACCTTTTCGATGGCGCTTTCGCGGGTGAAGGGCGGCAGGGGTGGGCGGGACATCGGGGTACTCCTCAGTTCGATTGGCTGGTAGGAGAGTAGTAGCCGCTGGCCGAACAGAGAATGGGTGTGCCTGGCACATCATAATTGCAGTGCGTGGAACAATGCCGAGGTGCCATGCCAGGCGCGGTCCACGTGTAGGAGCGGCCTTGTGTCGCGACAGGGCTGCGTAGCAGCCCCAATAGCTCCAGAGTTGACGCAAGCACCTTGGGGCCGCCTTGCGGCCCATCGCGACACAAGGCCGCTCCTACAGGGGGGGGCTCTATCAGGCTGCGTCGGCTGCAGTTTTCCCGGCAGCCTTGCTACGCCCGCCCAGCCACACCAGCAGCAGCCCGGCAGCCGCCAGCACACCACCTGCCATCGGCACTGCCGCATAGCCCAGGTCCAGGCTGATCACCGCACCACCCAGCGCCGCGCCCACGGCATTGCCCAGGTTGAACGCGCCGACGTTGATCGACGAGGCCAGCCCCGGTGCTTCGATGGCCGCGATCATCACCCGCATCTGCAGCGGCGGTACCACGGCGAAGGTGAACATGCCCCACACCAGCAAGGCGATGGCGGCGCCGATGTGGCTGCCGAGCACCAGCGGCATCAGCAGCATGATCACTGCCAGTGCCGCGAGGAAGATCCGCGCCGCCCCATCCAGCGACCAGTCGGCCAGGCGGCCACCTAGGCTGTTGCCCAGGGTGAAGCCCACACCGATCAGCACCAGGCCGAGGGTGACGAAGCTGTCCGAGGCGCCGGTCAGTTCGGCCAGTACCGGTGCCACGTAGGTGTACAAGGTGAACATGGCGCCGGCACCGAGCACGGTGGTGGCCATTGCCAGCAGCACGCTGGGGCGGGCGATGACCGCCAGCTCCTTGCGCACGTGCGGCACGCTGCCGCGTTCACCCTTGGGCAGGGCATACCACAGCGCGGCCATGGCCAGCAGGCCGAGCACGGCGGTACCGGCAAAGGCCATGCGCCAGCCAACCTGCTGGCCGATCCAGGTGGCGGCCGGCACGCCGCCGATGTTGGCGATGGTCAGGCCCATGAACATGGTGGCCACGGCGCTGGCCTGTTTCTCCTTGGGCACCACGCTGGCAGCCACTACCGCGCCAAGGCCGAAGAACGCGCCGTGGTTGAGGCTGGTGACCAGACGCGAGGCGAGCAGGGTGTAGTAGTCCGGTGACAGCGACGACAGCAGGTTGCCGAGGGTGAAGATGGCCATCAGCGCCATCAGCGCGGCGCGCTTGCCGAAACGGCTGAACAGCAGGGTCATGATCGGCGCACCGACCATCACCCCGATGGCATAGGCGGTAATCAACATGCCAGCGCTGGGGATGCTGACATCGACACCTTGGGCGATCACCGGCAGCAGGCCCATCGGGGTGAACTCGGTGGTGCCGATGCCGAAGGCGCCGATGGCCAGGGCAAACAGGACGCGCCCAGCTTTCATTGCGCAGGCTCCTGCGCGTCCAGTTCGGTCAATGGCCCTTGCATACGGTAGAAGGTCAGGTCGCTGGCGGTGAAGAAGGCCTTCGAATGGCCGTTGGCGAAGTCATCGACATGCACCACGGTGGCGCCGTCGGCTTCCTGCCAGGAGATCACGTAGACCCCTTCGGCAATCTGCTGCCACTGGCATTCGGCTTCGCCGCTGGCGCCAGCGTAAGGGCCGGAAACGATGGCGTAGCTTACGCGGCGGCCATCGGCGGAATAGATGTTGTGCGCGGCCAGGCCGGGGTATTCGACCTGGAAGCTGCGGCCTGCGAAGGCCGGCAGTGGGGTTGGGGTGCTCATGGGGTGGCCTCCGTCAGTTGGGCTTTTGTCTCATGGAATTGTGGCAATACGTATTCGGCGATTTCGCGCAGGGTTTCGTCCAGCGGCCGCACGTTACGCCGCAGGTGCAGGCCGATATGGTCGACGCCCGCCGCACGCAGGGCGCCGAGCTCGGCCGCCAGCGCCTTGCGGCCGCCGCGGAAACCGAAGCGCCAGCGTTGCAGCGGTTCGTCGGGGTTCTCCGCCAGGTCCAGGTGGATGAAGCTGCTGTAGGGCTTGTTACCCGCCACCGCGCGCCAGGCGGCGACCCGCTGCCGGTGGTCGTCCGCTGTGCCGGGGTAGGCCAGGCAGCCGTCCAGGTTGCTGCCGATCCATGCCGGGCTCTGCTGGGCCAGGCCGGCTACCAGCAACGGTAGCGGCGAAGCGGTGCTGGGTAGCACGGCCAGCCCTTCGGGCAGGTGGCCGTTGGCACCATCACGCAGCAGCGCGACGTGTTCGCGGAAGGTGTTGCCACGCCCCTCGAAATCCCGACCGAACAGTGGGTACTCCACCGGCCGGTCACCACTGGCCACGCCCAGCAGCAGGCGGTTGCCACTGAGGCGCTGCACGCTGTTGGCCGATTTCAGGGTCAGCAGTGGTTCGCGAATCGGCAGCACCACGGCAGCCGTGCCAAGCAGGATGTCGCGGGTTACCCCGGCCAGGTAGCCGAGGTAGGCAAACACCTCGAACACCTGGGCGGCGTCGCCGAACGACGGGTCGTACAGCGGCACATCGCGGACCCACAGGGCGCGGTAGCCCAGGCGGTCGGCCAGTTGTGCCAGTTCTGCGTGGCGGGCCAGGTCCGGCTCGCCGAACTGGCGGCCATCGCGGCGCCGCGCCTGGTCGCCGGTGGGCGTCCAGTCGTGGTCCAGCGGTGCTTCCAGGCCGATGCTGAAGCCGCCAGCGGTCAGGCGTTCGAGGGGCGTGGTCATGGTATCAATCCCAGATTGGCGCCAGGCCGTCAGGGCTGACTTCGCGGCCATTGCGCTCGAGCTTGGCGATGCGTGCCATGTCGTCGGCGTCCAGCTTCAGGTCACGGGCGAGCAGGTTGCTGGCCAGGTTTTCGCGCTTGGTCGACGACGGGATCACCGCGTAGCCCAGCTGCAGGGCCCAGGCCAGGGCAACCTGGGCGACGGTGGCCTTGTGCTTGGCGGCGATGTCAGCCAGAACCGGGTCCTTCAGCACCTTGCCGTAGGCCAGGGTCATGTACGAGGTGACGGTGACGCCTTGTTCCTTGAGGAACGTGGTCAGCTTGCTGTTCTGCAGGTACGGGCTGAGTTCGATCTGGTTGGTGGCGATTTCGCCTTTGCCGACCACTTCGATGGCCTGGCGGGTCAGTTCGATGTTGAAGTTGGACACACCGATCTGGCGGGTCAGGCCCAGCTTCTTGGCTTCGGCCAGGGCGGTCATGTACTCGCGCAGCTCAACGCCGTTGCCTGGGGCAGGCCAGTGGATCAGCAGCAGGTCGACGTAGTCGGTGCGCAGTTTCTGCAGGCTGTCGCGCAGGCTCGGGATCAGCTTGTCGGCGGCGTAGTTTTCGACCCAGATCTTGGTGGTGATGAACAGCTCGTCGCGCTTGACGCCGCTTTCGGCGATGGCTTGGCCGACGTCGGCTTCGTTCTGGTAGATCTGCGCGGTGTCGATGACCCGGTAGCCCAGTTCCAGGGCCGACTTGACCGAATCGATGACGGCCTGGCCGGTGAGGCGGAAGGTGCCGAGGCCGAAGGATGGAATGCTCATGGATCTGCTCCTGGTGAGTGAGAGGTGAGCCGAATCGAGCCTGGTCGCTCGGGTTCGATCGCTCTTCGTGTGGGGAGCAGTGTGCGGCTTTGAGGGGGATTGATTAAGGTGGGGCGGGGCCAAGGTCATTTGACCGGGAGGCAAGAATAGGTCGCTGTGCCTTGACTGTTGCTGAGGGAATGCAGGGTAAACCTGTACCGGCCTCTTCGCGGGTGAACCCGCTCCCACAGGGACCGCGCCGCACTCAAGAACGGTGCAGTGCCTGTGGGAGCGGGTTCACCCGCGAAGAGGCCGGTACAGGAAAACGAAACGGCCCGCCATAGAGGCGGGCCGTCCGGCATTGCAAGGTGACGATCAGCGGCGGCGGAACAGCGGCAGCGGCTCGTCGGTGGCGGCCTGGTAGGTCACCGAGAAGTCCTTCAGGCTTTGCAGCGCGTCTTCCGGGTCCTTGTCGGCACGGATGGCGAACGCGTCAAAACCGCAACGGGCCATGAAGAACAGCTGGTCGCGCAGCACGTCGCCAATGGCGCGCAGCTCGCCCTTGAACTTGTAGCGGTCACGCAGCAGGCGCGCATTGGAGTAGCTGCGCCCGTCGGTGAACGCCGGGAAGTTCAGTGCGATGACCTGGAAGTGCTGCACGTCCTCGCCGATTTCCTCCGCCTGCTCGTCGCTGTCCAGCCACACGCCCAGGCCGCCGTCGCGGGCCTTGAGTACGTGGGCATGGTCGCGCCACATCTGCAGCGGGACGATGTAGTCGTCGCAGTTGGTCAGCTCGTCAAAGGACGTTTCCTTGGGCAGCAGATGCCAGGTTTCGTCGACGATCTGGTTGTTCTTAATGATTCGCTGCATAGACGCGTTCCTTGAAGGGGTCGATGCCGATACGCTGGTAGGTGTCGATGAAACGCTCTTCCTCGGTACGTTGCTCGACGTACACGGCGATCAGCTTCTCGATCACATCGGCCATGTCATCCTGTGCGAAGGACGGGCCGAGGATCTTGCCCAGGCTCGCGCCACGCGCGGCATTGCCGCCCAGCGACACCTGGTAGAACTCCTCGCCCTTCTTGTCCACGCCGAGGATGCCGATGTGGCCCACGTGGTGGTGGCCGCAGGCGTTCATGCAGCCGGAGATGTTCAGGTCGATCTCGCCGATGTCGAACAGGTAGTCCAGGTCGTCGAAGCGGCGCTGGATGGATTCGGCGATCGGGATCGACTTGGCGTTGGCCAGCGAGCAGTAGTCACCACCCGGGCAGCAGATGATATCGGTCAGCAGGCCGATGTTCGGGGTGGCGAAGCCGCTTTCGCGCAGTTCCAGCCACAGGGCGTGCAGCTGGCGCTGCTCGACGTCGGCGAGGATGATGTTCTGCTCGTGCGAGGTGCGCAGGAAGCCGAAGCTGTAGCGCTCGGCCAGGTCGGCCACGGCGTCCAGCTGCTTGTCGGTCAGGTCGCCCGGGGCAACGCCGGTGGGCTTCAGCGACAGGGTCACGGCCACGTAGCCAGGGCGCTTGTGGGCGCGGGTGTTGCGCGAGCGCCAGCGGGCGAAGCCTGGGTACTCGGCGTCCTGGGCGGCGTAGTCGACGTTGTCCAGGGCCAGGTAGGCCGGGTCGACGAAGTGGCGCGATACACGCTGCACTTCGGCTTCGGTCAGCGTGGTGCTGCCGCCGCGCAGGTGGACCATTTCGGCCTCGACCTTCTCGGCGAACACTTCCGGGGTAAGGGCCTTGACCAGGATCTTGATCCGCGCCTTGTACTTGTTGTCACGGCGACCGTAACGGTTGTACACGCGCAGGATGGCGTCGAGGTAGCTGATCAGGTCCTGCCACGGCAGGAACTCGTTGATGAACGAGCCCACCACCGGGGTACGGCCCAGGCCGCCACCGACCAGCACACGGAAGCCCAGCTCGCCAGCGGCATTGCGCACCGGCTCCAGGCCGATGTCGTGCACTTCGATGGCGGCGCGGTCTTCCTGCGAGCCGTTGATGGCAATCTTGAACTTGCGCGGCAGGTAGGCGAATTCCGGGTGGAAGGTGGTCCACTGGCGGACGATTTCGCACCACGGGCGCGGGTCGACGATTTCGTCTGCGGCCACACCGGCGAACTGGTCGGTGGTGGTGTTGCGCAGGCAGTTGCCGCTAGTCTGGATCGCGTGCATCTGCACGGTGGCCAGTTCGGCGAGGATGTCCGGGATGTCTTCCAGTGCCGGCCAGTTGTACTGCACGTTCTGGCGGGTGGAGATGTGGGCGTAGCCCTTGTCGTAGTCGCGGGCGATCCTGGCCAGGGTGCGGACCTGGGTGGCGTTCAGCTGGCCGTACGGCACGGCGACGCGCAGCATCGGTGCGAAACGTTGGATGTAAAGGCCGTTCTGCAGGCGCAGAGGGCGGAATTCTTCTTCGCTCAGCTCACCGGCCAGATAGCGGCGGGTCTGATCACGGAACTGCTTGACGCGGTCCTCGATGATCCGCTGATCGTACTCGTCGTATACGTACATAAAAGTCCTGTCTCAGGCATGCAGCTATTCGCGCGCACGGCCGCGCACTCCGCTTCGGAGCCGGGGAACGATAGCAGGTTGCGTTTATGCGCTAAAGTGATGTTTTTGCATATGAAAAGAACCAAATGGACTATGTGAGACTGACTGCCATTTGTGCGTTGGGCGTGGGCTGGCGTTTATAATCCGATGTTTGCTTCGCAGGGATGTCAGCCCATGCTCAAGGCATTGTGCCAAAGCTTGTGTCTTGCCTTGCCGCTGGCGGCGAGCGCGCAGCCGGCTTCGGTGGTTTTCCTCAACCCGGGGCTGTCCACCGAGACGTTCTGGACCAGTTATACGCGCTTCATGCAGGCCGCCGCAGACGAGCTGGGCATGACCCTGCGCGTGGAGTACGGCGAACGCCGCGCCGACCTGGCGCTGACCCAGGCCAGGGCGATCCTGGGCGGGCCGCAGCGCCCGGATTACCTGGTACTGGTCAACGAGCAGTACGTGGCCCCGGAGATCATCCGCCTGTCGCGCGGCAGCGGGGTCAAGCTGTTCCTGGTCAACAACGGCCTGACTGCCAGCCAGGCCCGCAGCATCGAGGCCCAGCCCGACAAGTATGCCGAGCTGCTGGGCACCTTGACGGCCAACGACGAGCAGGCGGGCTTCCAGATGTTGCACCAGATGGTCGCGCAATTGCCCCGTGACAGCGGGCCGGTGGACCTGCTGGCGTTTGCCGGGGTCAAGACCACCCCGGCCTCGCAACTGCGCGAGGAAGGCATGCGCCGGGCTCTGGCCGACTTCCCCCAGGTGCGCCTGCGCCAGGTGGTATATGGCGGCTGGAGCCGCCAGCGCGCTTATGAGCAGGCGCAGCAACTGCTGGAGCGCTACCCGGCCACCCGCCTGGTGTGGTCGGCCAACGACGAAATGGCCTTTGGTGCCATGCAGGCGTTCGAGGAGGCGGGGCGCAAGCCAGGGCGCGATGTGCTGTTCAGCGCCATCAACAGCTCGCCAGAGGCCCTGCACGCACGTATCGACGGGCGCCTGAGCGTGCTGATGGGCGGGCATTTCACCCTCGGCGGCTGGGCCATGGTGATGCTGCACGATGATGCCCAGGGGCTGGCGGTGAACCGTGATGGCCTGCGCGAGCATCGCGTGCCGGTGTTGCAGCCGATCGACCAGGCCAAGGCAGCCCGATGGCTGAAACTGCTGGAGCAGCCGGACTACGGCATCGATTTCCAGCATTACAGTGCCGAAGGGCGGCCGCCCGACTACCAGTACCCGTTTCTGACATCACCGATCAATTATTGAAAGACCCTGCTTGAGGGAAGGGCATTGCTCGTCTTAACTGCTGGTGGTGAAGTGCATTCCCATAACCACTACAAGAGGCAATGCAATGGGAAACTCAACCAAGGTCCGCAAAGCTGACAGCAGCGTCGATGCCTGGGCGATCCTCTGCCTGATCGTTCTGGTGGTGGTCACTGCCGTGTATTGGGTCAGTCACCAGTAGACTTGTATTCAAGACCGTGATGCAGCCAGAGCGCCTGCGGGAGGGAGTCCCGCAGGCGTTTTTGCTAGCGCGCAAGGTGCAGGGCCAATTGCACCAGGCCGATCAGTACGGCAATGAACACCAGGGTGAACAGCGTCCCCAGCGCAATGAAATGGCTGGCCTTGCCGTGTGTGAAGTCGCGGGCGCGGTTCTTGCCGCTTTGCACGCCGAAGGCGGCAGCGAGGATGCTGTGCAGCATCTGCCAGAAGGTAGGGGGCTTGCCCTGGCTGGAATCGTCCATGGTGGCTCCTGAGGAAATCAGAGGCAATCAGGGACAGTGTAGGTGGCTATTGGGGCTGCTGTGCAGCCCATCGCGACACAAGGCCGCTCCTACAAAGGATTGCATTCTCCTGTAGGAGCGGCCTTGTGTCGCGATGGGCCGCAAAGCGGCCCCAAGGGTCTTAGCTGTCGTAACCCAGGTTAGGCGCCAACCAGCGCTCGCTGACGCTCACATCCTGGCCCTTGCGCGCGCTGTAGCGCTCGATCTGGTCCTTGTCGACCTTGCCCACGGCAAAGTACTGCGCCTGTGGGTGGGCAAAGTACCAGCCGCTGACTGCCGCCGCCGGGAACATCGCGAAGTGGTCGGTGAGGAACACGCCGCTCGGCCCGGTCTCGCCGATGGCAGTGCCGTCAAGCAGGCGGAACAGGGTTTCCTTCTCGGTGTGGTCCGGGCAGGCCGGGTAGCCGGGGGCCGGGCGAATGCCGCGGTACTGCTCCTTGATCAGCGCCTCGTTGTCCAGGTGTTCGTCGCGGGCATAACCCCAGTGTTCTTTACGCACTTGCTCGTGCAGCCATTCGGCACAGGCCTCGGCCAGGCGGTCGGCCAGGGCCTTGACCATGATCGAGCTGTAGTCGTCGCCCTTGTCCTGGTAGGCCTTGGCCACTTCCTCGGCACCGATGCCGGCGGTGGTGATGAAACCGCCCACGTAGTCAGTAACGCCACTGGCCTTCGGCGCGACGAAGTCGGCCAGCGACCAGTTGGGCTTGCCGTCCGGCTTGATGGTCTGCTGGCGCAGGTGGTGCAGGGTAGCCAGGGCCTGGCCGTCCTCGCCGTACACCTCGATATCGTCATCGGCCACCTGGTTGGCCGGCCAGAAGCCGAACACCGCGCGGGCGCTGATGAGCTTCTCGTCGATCAGCTTGTCGAGCATCTCGCGGGCGTCCTTGTACAGCGCCGTGGCCGCCTCGCCGACCACTTCGTCGGTAAGGATGCGCGGGAACTTGCCGGCCAGGTCCCAGGAAATGAAGAACGGGGTCCAGTCGATGTACTCGGCCAGGGTGCGCAGGTCGATGTCTTCCAGCACCTTGACGCCGGTGAAGGAGGGCACCGCTGGCTGGTAGCCAGCCCAGTCGTACTGCGGCTTGGCGCCGATAGCCTGGGCGTAGCTCAGGCGCTCGGTGCGGGCACTGCGGTTGGCGGTGCGCTCGCGTACTTCCTCGTATTCCTGGCGGGTCTTCTCGACGAAGCCGGCTTTCAGCTCCTTGGACAGCAACTGGGTGGCAACGCCCACCGCACGCGAGGCGTCGGTGACGTAGACCACGGCGTCGTTGCTGTACTTGGGCTCGATCTTGACCGCGGTATGCGCCTTGGAGGTGGTGGCGCCGCCGATCATCAGCGGCAACTGGAAGCCCTGGCGCTGCATTTCGCGGGCAACGTGGACCATTTCGTCCAGCGACGGCGTGATCAGGCCGGACAGGCCGATGATGTCGCACTTCTCGTCGCGGGCGGTTTGCAGGATCTTCTCGGCCGGCACCATCACGCCGAGGTCGACGATGTCGTAGCCGTTGCAGCCCAGCACCACGCCAACGATGTTCTTGCCGATGTCGTGCACGTCGCCTTTTACCGTGGCCATCAGGATCTTGCCCTTGGCTTCCGGCTTGTCGCCTTTCTCGGCTTCGATGAACGGGATCAGGTGGGCTACCGCCTGTTTCATCACGCGGGCCGACTTGACCACCTGGGGCAGGAACATCTTGCCCGCGCCGAACAGGTCGCCGACCACGTTCATGCCATTCATCAGCGGGCCTTCGATCACTTCGATCGGGCGGGCGCACTGCTGTCGGCATTCTTCGGTGTCTTCGACGATGAACGCGGTGATGCCCTTGACCAGCGCGTGCTCCAGGCGTTTTTCCACCGGCAGCGAGCGCCACTCTTCGTTTTCCACTTCCTTGGTTGCGCCGCCGCCCTTGTAGTCGTCGGCGATGGCCAGCAGTGCGTCGGTGCCATGCGGGGTACGGTTGAGCACCACGTCCTCGACCTTTTCACGCAGGGCAGCCGGGATCTCGTCATAGATCTCCAGCTGGCCGGCGTTGACGATACCCATGGTCAGGCCGTTCTGGATCGCGTGGTACAGGAACACCGAGTGGATGGCTTCACGCACCGGGTTGTTGCCACGGAACGAGAACGACACGTTGGACACACCGCCCGAACTCAGGGCGTGCGGCAGGTGGTCGCGGATGTAGGCACAGGCCTCGATGAAATCGACGGCGTAGTTGTTGTGCTCTTCGATGCCGGTGGCGACGGCGAAGATGTTCGGGTCGAAGATGATGTCTTCCGGCGGGAAGCCCACTTCATTGACCAGGATGTCGTAGCTGCGCTGGCAGATTTCCTTCTTGCGCGCGGCAGTGTCGGCCTGGCCGACTTCGTCGAAGGCCATCACCACCACGGCAGCGCCATAGCGCTTGCACAGGCGGGCGTGGTGCTTGAACTGCTCGACGCCTTCCTTCATGGAAATGGAGTTGACGATGCCCTTGCCCTGGATGCACTTGAGGCCCGCTTCGATCACTTCCCACTTGGACGAGTCGATCATGATCGGCACGCGCGAGATGTCCGGCTCGCCGGCGATCAGGTTGAGGAAGCGGACCATGGCGGCCTGGGAGTCGAGCATCCCTTCGTCCATGTTGATGTCGATCACCTGGGCGCCGGCCTCGACCTGCTGCAGGGCGACTTCCAGGGCTTCGGTGTAGTTCTCTTCACGGATCAGCCGGGCGAACTTGGCGGAGCCGGTGATGTTGGTGCGCTCGCCGACGTTGACGAACAGCGACTGGCGGTCGATGGTGAACGGCTCCAGGCCCGACAGGCGGCAGGCCTTGGCGATTTCCGGAATCTCGCGCGGCTTGTACTTGGCCACGGCCTCGGCGATGGCCTGGATGTGGCCAGGGGTGGTGCCGCAGCAGCCGCCGATGATGTTGAGGAAGCCGCTGGCGGCGAACTCCTCGACCACCACGGCCATTTCCGCCGGGGTTTCGTCGTATTCACCGAAGGCGTTCGGCAGGCCGGCGTTGGGGTGGGCCGAGACATGGGTGTCGGCCTTGGTCGCCAGCTCTTCCAGGTACGGGCGCAGGTCCTTGGCGCCGAGGGCGCAGTTCAGGCCCACCGAAATCGGCTTGGCGTGGCGTACCGAGTTCCAGAACGCTTCGGTGGTCTGGCCCGACAGGGTACGGCCCGAGGCGTCGGTGATGGTGCCGGAGATCATGATCGGCAGTTCGATGCCGTCTTCCTCGAACACCTGCTGCACGGCGAAGATCGCCGCCTTGGCGTTGAGGGTGTCGAAGATGGTCTCGATCAGCAGCAGGTCGGCGCCGCCCTCGATCAGGCCGCGGGTGGCCTCGATGTAGTTCGTTACCAGCTCGTCGAAGGTGACGTTGCGGTAGCCGGGGTCGTTGACGTCCGGGGAAATCGAGCAGGTGCGGCTGGTAGGGCCGAGCACGCCGGCGACGAAGCGCGGCTTGTGCGGGGTTTCCAGGGTCTTGGCATCGGCCACCTGGCGGGCGATGCGCGCGCCCTCGACGTTCAGCTCGTAGACCAGCGACTCCATGCCGTAGTCGGCCTGGGAAATCTGCGTGGCGTTGAAGGTGTTGGTTTCGAGGATATCGGCGCCGGCATCCAGGTAGGCCTTTTCGATGGCGGCGATCACATCCGGGCGGCTGAGCAGCAACAGGTCGTTGTTACCCTTGACATCGCTTGGCCAATCGGCGAAACGCGTGCCACGATAGTCGTGTTCCTCGAGCCGGTAGCTTTGGATCATAGTACCCATGCCGCCGTCGAGGATCAGGATGCGCTCTTTGAGTGCGTTCTGGAGTGCTTGGAGACGAGCGCTGCGGTCGGACATAGGAACTACCTGGTCGGGCAAATTTCAGAAGGTGCAGAATCATAACAAAGCTGCGCGGTTTTTAGGCGCATCGCCCATTTGCATGAAAATGGCTCATGTTGGGCGGGCGTCGGCGAAGCAGGGCACCCAAGGACGACCAGGCAACAAATCGTGATGGCTTTCAATACCCAGGACTTTCCGCACATGGTGCATCGTATTCTTGCCGGCGTTTTCGCCCTGCTCATCAGCAGTGTGGCGTTCGGGCAAGCCCCCCAGTCGAGCCCGGCTATTTCCTACACCCGGGACATTCAACCGATCTTCACCGAGAAATGCGTGGCCTGCCACGCCTGCAACGACGCCGCCTGCCAGCTGAAGCTGGAAAGCCCCGAAGGCGCGGTGCGCGGCGCCACCAAGGTTCCGGTGTACCAGGGCGAGCGCAGCAAGGCAGTGCCCACCACGCGGCTGTTCTACGACGCCCACAGCGAGGGCGAGTGGCGCAAGAAGGGCTTCTACTCGGTGCTCGACAACCAGGGCAGCCAGGCCGCGCTGATGGCGCGCATGCTCGAGCTGGGGCACAAGACCCCGCTCACGCCCAATGCCAAGCTGCCCGAGGAAATCGTCCTGGGTCTGAACCGCAACAACATGTGCCCGTTGCCGCATGAGTTCGATGCCTATGCCGGCGCCCACCCCAAGGAAGGCATGCCACTGGCGGTGACCGGCCTGACCGACAAGGAATACGACACCATGCGCCGCTGGCTGGCCGCCGGTGCGCCGGTCGAGTACCAGCCGATCAAGCCAAGTGCGGCCGAAGCCAAGCAGATTGCCGACTGGGAAGAGCTGCTCAACCGCCCGGGTTCCACCGAGGCGCTGGTTGGCCGCTGGCTGTACGAGCACCTGTTCCTGGCGCACATCTATTTCGTTGGTGGCGAGCAGGGTCACTTCTTCCAGTGGGTACGTTCGCGTACACCGAGCGGCCAGCCGGTCGACCTGATCGCCACGCGCCGCCCCAACGACCCGCCGGGCACCGACTTCTACTACCGGTTGATCCCGGTGCAGGGCGTGATCGTGCACAAGACGCACATCACTTACCCGATGGGGCCGCAGAAGCTCAAGCGGGTCAAGCAACTGTTCTACGCCGGCGACTGGCATGCCACCGCGCTGCCAGGCTACGGCCCGCGCCACCGGGCCAACCCGTTCGAAACCTTCGAAGCGATCCCGGCCGTGGCGCGCTACCAGTTCATGCTGGATAACGCCGAGTACTTCGTGCGCACCTTCATCCGTGGCCCGGTATGCCGTGGGCAGATTGCCACCGACGTGATCCGCGACAACTTCTGGGCGTTGTTCCAGGAGCCGGCCCACGACCGCTACATCACCGATGCCAAGTACCGTGGCGAGGCCACGCCGCTGCTGGCCATGCCTGGGCAGATCGATGACGTGGGCAGCGTGCTGAGCCTGTGGCACGCCTACCGTGACAAGCGCAACGAGTACGAAAAACTGCGCCGCGAAGCCTATGCCGACATGCCGGCGCCGGGCTGGGCGACGCTGTGGGCCGGTAACGACAACGCGTTACTGAGCATTTTCCGCCACTTCGACAGCGCCTCGGTGACCAAGGGCCTGATCGGTGATGTGCCGCTGACCGTGTGGCTGTTCGACTACCCGTTGTTCGAGCGCACCTATTACCAGCTGGCGGTCAACTTCGATGTGTTCGGCAACGTCTCGCACCAGTTGCAGACGCGCCTGTACTTCGACCTGATCCGCAACGGCGCCGAGGTCAACTTCCTGCGCCTGATGCCGGCCGACCAGCGCAAGGCGATCCTCGGCGACTGGTACCAGAACAGCGGCAAGGTGAAGATGTGGATGGATTATGAAGACATCGACACCGACACCCCGAGCGGCATCCAGCTCGACCCGCGTAACCCCAAGCGCGACTTCGGCCTGAAGCTGTTGCAGCGCACCGGCAGCCTGAATGCCGCGCCTGACCCGATCAACCGCTGCCAGGGCGCGTTCTGCTCGCGGCCGCAGGTGAGCGAAGAGTTCCGCAATGCCGAGCAGTCGCTCAGCCGCCTGGTGTCGCGCCCGGCTGCCGGGTTGAAGGTGATCAACCAGCTGCCCGAAGCGACCATGCTGCGCATCGAAGGGCAGGGTGGCCAGCGCCAGGTGTACAGCCTGCTGCGCAACCGCGCGCACAGCAACGTGGCGTTCCTGCTGGGTGAGGCGTACCGCTACCAGCCGGGGCTGGATACCCTGACGCTGTACCCGGGCGTGCTCAGCAGCTACCCCAACTTCATCTTCAACATCCCGACCAAGGATGTGCCGGAGTTCGTCGAGGACATGGAGTATGCGAAAGATGACCCGGCCAGGTTCGAGCGCATCGTCATGCGTTGGGGTGTGCGCCGCAGTCACCCAGAGTTCTGGCGCTACTTCCATGACCTGAACAGCTTCATCAAGGAGACCGAACCGGTCGAGGCGGGCGTGCTGGACATGAACCGCTACGAGAACCTCTGATCGGTTGGGCTGACCTTTCCGATTACCCTGCGGTCGGAATGGGTGGGTGGTCCGGGGGCTGCTGTGCAGCCCCATTCGCGGGCTTGCCCGCTCCCACAGGATATGTGGTGCTTTCGGGCATGGCATGAACCCTGTGGGAGCGGGCAAGCCCGCGAACGAGCGCGGTGCGCTCGCCGGGCCTCAATGCACCGGCAATTGCAGGGTTCTCCATGCTGTATTCGCTTCAGGCACTGCGGGCGTTCGCCGCCTGGGTGGTAGTCTGCCACCATTTCATGCAGATCTTCTTCGACTTCCAAGCCTCCGGCCCCATCGGCCAACTGCTCACCGACCGCGGCGCCGCAGGCGTCGACATATTCTTCGTCATCAGCGGGCTGGTGATCTACCTGTCGACTTGCGACAAGGCCATCGAGCCCCGCCAGTTCCTGCTCAACCGGGCGCTGCGTATCGTCCCGGCCTACTGGTTCTACACGGTGCTGATGGCAACCCTGCTGCTGGCCTTCAGTCAATGGATGCCGCACCAGGCATTCACCTGGCACCATCTGCTGCTGTCGATGCTGTTTATTCCGGCGGAAAACCCCGGTGGCTACGGCTTGTACCCGACTCTGAACGTGGGCTGGACGCTGAACTTCGAGATGTTCTTCTACCTGCTGTTCGGCCTGGCCTTCCTGGTGCGCCAGCGTCATCACCAGTTGCTGGTCACCGCCGCGCTGCTGCTGGCCAGCGAGATACTGGGCCGGCTGGGCGTGCTCAGCCGCTTCTACAGCAACGACATCATCTACGAATTCCTGCTCGGCATCGGCCTGGGCGTGCTACACCGTCGCGGGCTGATCCACCAGGGCCGCTGGCTGCCGTTGGCATTGCTGGCGGTTGCAAGCCTCGCCATCTACCACCTGGACGCATCCCGGCGCTTGCTGCACTGGGGCGTGCCGAGCGCAATGATCGTGCTGGCCTTCGTCGCCCTGGAGCCGGTGTTCCGCGGCAACCGGCTGCTCAAGGCGCTGGGTGACTGTTCGTATTCGGTGTACCTGGTCCATGTGCTGGTGCTGTACGCAGGCTGGTTCGCCAGCCAGCGCCTGCAGTTGAACCCGTACCTGGTGTTCGCCCTGTGCGTGCCGTCCATTGGACTAATGTCGTGGTTCAGCTACCAGTGGCTGGAGCGCGGCCTGTACCGGCGCATGCAGGCCTGGCTGGCGGCGCCACGGGGGCGGGCCCCTGAATATGCGCTTTCCCGAGTCAAATACTAGGACTTTGTTCGAAGGCCGGGTTGGCGTACACTTGGCCGCAAGTCTGTGAGGAACCTACATGAGCGCTATAACCATTACCGACGCCGCCCATGACTACCTGGCCGATCTGCTCTCCAAGCAGAACACGCCTGGCATCGGCATTCGCATTTTCATCACCCAGCCGGGCACCCAGTACGCCGAAACCTGCATCGCCTACTGCAAGCCGGGCGAAGAGAAGCCTGACGACACCGCCGTGGGCCTGAAGAGCTTCACCGCTTACCTGGACGCGGTCAGCGTGCCGTTCCTGGAAGACGCACTGGTCGACTATGCCACCGACCGCATGGGTGGCCAGCTGACCATCAAGGCGCCGAATGCCAAGGTGCCGATGGTCAACGAAGACAGCCCGATCAACGAGCGCATCAACTACTACCTGCAGACCGAGATCAACCCCGGCCTGGCCAGCCACGGCGGCCAGGTGAGCCTGGTGGATGTGGTCGACGACGGCATTGCCGTGCTGCAGTTCGGTGGTGGTTGCCAGGGTTGTGGCCAGGCCGACGTGACCCTGAAGGAAGGCATCGAGCGCACCCTGCTCGAGCGTATTCCCGAGCTGAAGGGCGTGCGTGACGTGACTGACCACAGTCAGAAAGAGAACGCCTACTACTGAGGCTGACGCGCTCTGTCGTGTGTAGGAGCGGCCTTGCGTCGCGAAAGGGCTGCGGAGCAGCCCCGGGATATTGGCGGCGAAGCTGGTATTGCCGGGGCCGCCTCGCGGCCCTTTCGCGACACAAGGCCGCTCCTACAGGGATCGCGTTGAACCCACTTCCTTAGCAACAAAGTGTTACTGTTTCAACCCCTGCGACAACAGGCCGCAGCCCGTATTCAAAGGGCTGCAGCCGATCCTTGCCTTCGTCGGGTAGAACCCCTCGGGGTGTCGTGCCAGAATGCCCCGGTTTTTCGACCGGCCCGTCCCGAGGGCCGGCACCTTCCCTGTAAAGGATGGTTTCATGAATGATCTATATACCCGGCGCGCAGTTGTCGCCGGGATGGGCGTTCTCGGGCTTGGCCTGCTCGCAGGCTGCAGCCCGGCCCGGGGGCTCGAGTTCAAGTACGGCAAGAACATGAGCAACGAAATCCTTGGGCGCAAGTTCAGCCTCAAGGACACCCAAGGCAATGTGCGCACCCTGTCGAGCTTCTACGGCAGCATGCCGATGATCTTCTTCGGCTTCACCCAGTGCCCGGCCGTGTGCCCGACCACCCTGGCGCGCGCTGCGCAAATCCGCAAGCTGCTGCGCGGCCGCGATCGCGACCTGTTCCAGGTGGTGTTGATTACCCTGGACCCGGAGCGCGACACCCCCGAGGTGCTCGATGCCTACGTGAAGGCGTTCGACCCGTCGTTCACCGCGCTGACCGGCACCCCCGAGGAAATCGCTGCGGTGGCCAAAGAGTTCAAGGTGTTCTACGAGAAAGTCCCGGCCGGTGATACCTATACCGTCTCTCACTCGTCCACCAGCTACGTCTACGATACGCGTGGCACCCTGCGCCTGAGCCTGGGCCATTCCCTGACCGCCCAGGAATGCGCCGAAGACCTGGTCACCCTGATGGAGATCTGCTGAATGTCGATGCAACCGATCAAGCACGGCCTGGCTGCCCTGGTCCTGATGGGCCTGGCGCTGCCGGCCCTGGCCCAGACCACCGTGAGCGACGCCTGGGTGCGTGCGACCGTGCCGCACCAGCAGTCCACCGGTGCCTTCATGACCCTGACCGCCAGCAGCGACAGCAAGCTGGTGGGCGTGGCTTCGCCTGTGGCCAAGACCGTGCAGGTGCACGAGATGACCATGAACGGCGATGTGATGGGCATGCGTGAGGTCAAGGCGGTCGAGTTGCCGGCCGGCAAGGCGGTGACCCTCGACCCGAACAGCCTGCATGTGATGCTGATGGGCCTGAACAACCAGGTGAAGGAAGGCGAGAAAGTGCCGCTGACCCTGACCATCGAAGATGCCAAGGGGGCCAAGGAAACCCTGGACGTGCAGGCCGAAGTGCGTGCGCTCAACGCCGAGGCGGGCGGTGGGCATGATCACATGCACATGAAGCACTGATCAGGCTGAACCCTTTGGGGGCGCTTTGCGCCCCATCGCGACACAAGGCCGCTCCCACAGGAGAACGCATATCCCCTGTGGGAGCGGCCTTGTGTCGCGATGGGCTGCCAGGCAGCTCCCGGTTCAATCAGCTGCGAAACTTGGGCAGCGGCCTGTCGAGGGTCAGCGAGGTCAAGGTCTTGCGGACCTGGGCCTCATCGGCCTCCAGGGCCTTGAGACTTGCGCGGATCTTGCCGGCGGCGGGCACGTCGCCCTGCCGGTCGATCCAGTCGGCTATCTCCTTGCAGGCACTGCTCAGGCAGGCCTGGCGCTGGTTCATCAGCGACAGGAGGGTGGTGAGCTCTCTTTCGGACATGGCAGGATCCTCCATTCAGCCTTGTCAGTGTAGCAGTGGCTGGCCGGCCTGCCTGAGGCCGGCTGTCGCAGCTCAGCCCTGCAGGCAGGCGCTGCGATAAGCCCCTGGCGTTACCCCATAGGCCTGCTTGAACTGCCGGCTCAAATGGCTCTGGTCGGCAAAGCCCAGGTCGAACGCCACTTCCGAGGCAGCCCAGCCACGCTTGAGCATTTCCCGCGCACGGGCCAGGCGCCGCTGCTTCAACCAGGCATGTGGCGGCAGGCCGGTGGCCTGGCGGAACACCCGGGCGAAGTGGAACGGCGACAGGTTGACCGCCGCCGCCAGGGCCTCAAGCGAGGGCGGGTCGGCCAGTTGGCTTTCCAGCAGCTCACGGGCGCGGGCCACTGCCAGCGGTTCGTGGCCAGGGGCGGCTGGTTCGGCGCATTGCCCGTGCCGTTGCACCAGGGCCAGCACCGCCTGGCGCCAGGCGGTCTGCTGCTGCAGGGCGCTGGCGCCGGCTTCGGACAGCTGGTGCAACTGGCTGAAGGCAAGCGCCAGGGCCGGGTCGTGTATCACGCTGTCCTTGAAGCTGGGCATGCCGTGGCGGCCCAGTTCCAGTTCGTCGAGCACCCCGGTTACCCGTTCATGTTCCGGGTAGAACCCTCGGTAGCGCCAGCCCGCTTCGTGGGCGGTGGCCCCGGTGTGCAGTTCGTCGGGGTTGATCAGCACCATGCTGCCGACCGGCGCCAGGTGCTCGCTGCCGCGATGCCAGAAGCGCTGGGCGCCCGACTCGATCACGGTGAACACATAGCCTTCATGCACATGCGGGGCGAAACGCTGCTGGAAATAGCGCGCGTGCAGCATCTCGACGTCGCCCAGTGCCGGCGCCTGCCAGAGGTGTGTCTGCTCGCGCAGGGGCGTGCTCATGCCAGCCAGCTGCGCAGGAGGAAGAAGATCAACATGCTCACCAGCATGCTCAGCAACACGCTGCGGGTCAACAGCACCAGGGCGATGGCCACCAGCGAACCCAGCAGGTAGGGGTTGAGCAGGCTCAGGTTCAACTGGTGCTCGGGCATGAAGATGATCGGGCCGCAGATTGCGGTGAGCATGCCCGGCACGGCAAAACCGAGGAACTGCCGGGCGTTGGAGCTCAGGCGCAAGGGCAGGCGCGGCTCCAGGAACGCATAGCGGTTGATGAACACGATGGCGCCCATGGCAAGAATCAGGACCCAGGTCATGCGCGGGCTCCGGTGAATTTCTGGCAGACGAAACCGGCGCTCATGCCCAGCAGGCCTGCGGCCACCAGGGCGGTTTCCCAGTGCCAGTAGCTGAACAGCACCGAACAGAACAGCGACACCGCCACGCACACAAGCGTGGCCAGGTTGCGCACCAGTGGCGCGATCAGGGCGACGAAGGTGGCGACAATGGAAAAGTCCAGGCCGAGCTGGTCCAGGTGCGGAATGTTCTGCCCCAGCAGGATGCCGGCCAGGGTGAACAGGTTCCAGGCGACGTAGAAGGTCAGGCCCACGCCCAGGGCGTACCAGCGGTTGAACTGCTGCTGGTCGTACTGGCTGGTCAGGGCGAAGAACTCGTCAGTGAGCAGGAAGCCCAGGCCCAGCCGCCAGCGCAGCGGCTGGCTGGACAGCACCGGGCGCATCGTCAGGCCATACAGCAGGTGCTGCGAGGTCAGCAGCAGGGTGGTCAGCAGGATCGACGCCAGGTTGGCGCCGCCCTTGAGCATGCCGATCGCCACCAGTTGCGCGGCACCGGCGAAGACGATGGCCGAAAGCCCTTGCCCCTCCCAGGCGCTGAGATTGGCCTCGATGGCCATGGAGCCGGCCAGCAGGCCCCAGGGGGCGACGGCCAGGGACAACGGGAGAATGGCGATGGCGCCGTGGAGAAAGGCTTGGCGGGCGATGTGGGGCATGGTGGCTGCAGTGCGTGTACGTGGCAGGCCAGCATGCCAGACGGGGCGGGGGATGGCTTGAACGATCTTGCTATGCCTGGCACGGTCCCTTGTAGGAGCGGCCTTGTGTCGCGATGGGGCGCGCAGCGGCCCCGGCAATATCTGCGGCGAAGCTGAAATCCTGGGGCCGCTGCGCGCCCCATCGCGACACAAGGCCGCTCCTACACAGAAACCGTGTCCGTGTTACGGACGGCTGGTCAGGTGCTGCTGCGCTGTCACGCAGCCGTTGGTATCCACGGCCTTCTGCAGCAGGCTCTGGCGGTGCTGCGGGTCGAGGTCGCCGAGCAGGCGGTATACCTCGGCCTGGTAGTCACGCTGGCGCCCCCACTGCATTTCCAGGCCTTGTGGCCGGTTGCGGTTGCAGGCCAGGCGCGTGGCCGGTTGCGGGTAGTAGGGCGCATACACGGTAGCCATGTTGGGGATGGCCTCCAGCGCAGTACGGTACTCGCTGCTGACGTTATAGGGCGGGCACCAGGTGGCGATGGCCGGCGCCGGTGCGGCAAAGCCCTGTCTGAGGCTGGCTTCGAGCAGCGGGCAGGCGGCATCCGGGATTTGCGCGGCGGGCAGGTAGGTCATGTAGTACAGCGCCAGACGGTACTGTGCGACCGGGTGGCCCAGCTCCACGGACTTTTTCAGCAAGGCGACGGCTGTCGGCAGGGTGTGGGCCATGGCCTGGCCCTGGCGGCTGAGCTCCGGGTCGCCGCCGATGGCCGTGCGCAGCGTGCTGGCGCCGTCGTCCTGGCTGTCGGCCTGCTCCAGCAGGGGCAAGGCCTGGCGGTAGAGCAGGTCGGCATGAGGGTCGATGCGCACTTCCAGCGCGTGCGCGGCCAGCGGCATCAGGGCGATCAGCAGTAAGGGCAAGCGAAGCATGCGGCTCACAGGCAAGCCCCATGGGGTGCCAGGTACTGATGGATGGCTTCGATGTTCATGGCGGTCAAGCGTGCGCCTCGGGCAGATCGGAACGACGGCCTATTCTAGCCACCCAAGGGGCCTGGCCGGAAGACCACCTGGCAACTGTCAGACGAGCTTGATCGGCGTGACCTTGCGCTGGGCATGTTTTTCCTGGGCCAGGCCAAGCTTGGCGGTAATGACCTTGGCCAGGGCATTGTTGCCCAGGTCGTTCAGGTGCAGGCGGTCGATGAACAGGTCGGCGCCGAACACCGGCGAGCTGCTGAGCATGCAGTTCATGTCATAGCAGGGCACCGGGTCGGCCTGGCTCTTGATGCGACGGAAGAAGGCCGAGTGCAACTGGCTGTCGAACGCGCCGTCCAGCAGCCGGTCGAAATTCGCCGGTCGTCGCTGCAGCGCGTCCAGCATGGCCTGCTCGCCAGCGGGCAGGCTATCCCGGCACCAGGGCAGCAACGGCTGCAGGATGAAGGTGAGGGTGGAATGGCTGTCTGCCAGCAGGCGGTCCCATTGGCGCAAGGTCCGGCCAATGCTGTCGGCGGCACGGGCCAGGCGCTTTTCCGGGGGGGACAGCGGCCAGGTGGCAGGTGTTGCGACCGAGGGTGTGGCCAACGCCTGGCCGATGCGCCGCCACAGCGATTGCCGGCGGGGCGCCGCCGTGGGCTGCATGCCTTCGCTGAAACTGTTGAGAAAATCCTGGTAGGCCTTGGCGTGCCGCGGGTCGCTCAGGCTGGCGAGGACTTCGCAGAGGGCTTCGTGGGCCAGGGTGTTGAGGCCGCTGAGCACCACCACATGGCCGAGCTGGCCAAGGCGGTGCTGGTGGGTCAGGAACATCAGCAGCTCCTGGCTGGCATTGAGCCCGCAACCAGCCAGGCTCAGCCAGACTTCGCCAGTCAGCATCGACAGGTGCGAGGCCACCGTGTGTTCGTCGGAGCTGGCACCGATACCCAGGGCGGTGGAGCCGCCGACCAGCAGGTTGATGCGTGACGCACCACCGCGCTCGGCTGCCGAAAAGCGCTTGCCGGCGCAATGGCTGTAGCGCAGGCCCAGGGCATCGGTGTTGATGGTGCCGGAGCGGTAGCCGGTTTCGTGCACATGCACGGTGTGCGGGGCGCGCCGGCTGCCCAGCAGCAGAAAGCGCTGGTAGTCCTGTTGCAACGGCGAAGGCGACGAGGTCGTGTCAGTCGCGGTCATGGGTTCTCCTTCTGTTGCAGCGGGCACCTTGCGTCACGTTCAGGCCGCCAGCTCCTTGACGTTGTACAGCAGGCCGCCGGCGGCGATCAGCAGCAGGGCGACCCCCGAGGCCAGGCTGATCATGCGGTTGCTGCGCTGCGAGGCGATCTTGCCGATGGCGAAGATGTACAGGCTGAGCACGGCAAAATCGATGGCTACCCACAGCATCGACAGCACCACCATGCTCTTGCCGAACGACTCGGTGATCTGGATGAACTGCGGGAAGAAGGCGATGAAGAAGATGATGTCCTTCGGGTTGGAAATGCCCACCATGAAACCTTGCAGCAGCCCGCCGCGGCCAGGCTTGGCGAGCTCGCCCGGTGCCTCGGCTGCTGGCGCCTGCAGGGCGTCCCGCAGCGTGCCGACGGCAATGTAGCCGATGAACAGGCAACCCAGCAGGCTCATGGCGCTGAGCCAGGCCTTGTCGATGGCGGCGCTGGTGAGGATGATCCAGGCCGCCGCGCCGATCAGCACCAGTGATGCCCAGTTGGTGCCCACAGCCGTGAACATGGCCTTGCGTGAGCCGGAGGCGGCCGCGGTGTTGACGATCAGTGCCACCACCGGGCCGGGGGTGGCGATCAGTAGCAGGACAGTAAGGGCGTAGGTAGCGGTGAGTGCGGTATTCACGGTCAGGTCTCGATCAGTATGTCGGGTGTTGCCGGCTGTACGGCATGGGCGTGGAACGGGCAGCGGGACGGGTTGAGCGACCCTGCCTCCTGCAGTTGGTACTGCTTCCACTCGTAGTTGTCGGCATCGCCGAAGAAACCAAGGGTGTCGGGCATGACGCCGTCGTTGTAGTGGTGCACGCGCTCGCGGATGCGTTCGCGGATACGATGGCCGCTTTCGGTGTTGACGTTGGCCACTTCGTCGAAGTTCGCCCGCGGGTTGATGACGAAGGTGATGTGCGGCCCCAGGTTGCGGCTTTTCATCTGCTGGTGGCCGGGGAAGTTCATGTTGATGAACAGCGGCATGCCGGCAAAGCAGAACGACCAGGCGTTGTCGTCGGGGTCGGTCGGGATGCCCTGCGGCCAGGGATGCGGGTCGCGCGCGTGCACGCCACGCAACACCTTCCAGGCCAGCGCCTGTTGCTCGGCCAGGGTGTAGTCGGCGGCGGTTTCGAGAAACACCACCAGTGGGCTGCCGATACGCTGCTTGGGTGGGATAGGTGTGACGGTGCGCACGTAGTCGGCCAGGCCCATGGCGATGTCATCGGCCAGCTGCCCGGCGCGGGCGAAGAGGATGTGGCAGGTTGCGCCGTTTACCGCCTTGCGGCCGAACAGGCAGGGGAACTCGGGGTTGGCGAGGACACTGCGAAAATGTTCTACGGCTTTGTAGGTCCAATGTCGCGCGTTGCGCACATGGTCAGCGGCCAGCTCTAGCGCATCCAGGCGATAGCAAGTTCCATAACCCGTCGACATGATTTCCCCAGGCGTAAATTTGATGAACGTTCAAGTCACATGCAGGCAGGATCTTGGTTATGTTTATTATTTACCCGCATTTTCCGAGACGTCCTTGGCGTTGTAAAACGCGTGGAACTATGACCTACTATTAGTCTTACTCATGCTCGGGGCGTCGCCATGTCGGAACGGATTCAGGCTTTGCACGCGCTGCGTGCCTTCGAGGTGGCCTCTCGCTATGGCTCATTTACCCGTGCCGCGGAAGAGCTGGCCCTGACCCAGGGCGCCGTCAGCCACCACATCAAGACCCTCGAAGCCATGTTCGGCTGCGACCTGTTCGAGCGCCGCGGGCCGAAGCTGGCCCTGACCGAGCACGGCCGCCTGCTGGCGCAGGAGCTCAAGGTTGGCTTCAAGATCATCGAAAATGCCTGCGCCCTGCTGCGCCAGGACCGCTACGGCCTGCGTCTGAAGGCACCGTCCACGCTCACCGTGCGCTGGCTGCTGCGGGCGCTGGATGCGTTCAAGAAGGTCGAGGACAACTGCAGCGTGCAGCTGTCCAGCGTGTGGATGGACATCGACAGCGTGGACTTCTATTCCGAGCCCTACGACTGTGCGATCCTCCTGGCCAACGGGCGTTTTCCCGCCGATATCGAGAGTTTCAAGCTGTTCGATGAATGGCTGATCCCGGTGTGCCACCCGGATTACATGGCCCAGGCACAACCGGGCCTTGCCGACCTGGCCCAGTGCGAATTCCTGCACCCGTCCCCTGACCGACGAGACTGGCGGCGCTGGCTGGCTCGCATGGACGCGCTGGACATCAGCATCGACCACGGGCAAGTGTTCGATACCCTCGACCAGGGCATCTCGGCCGCACAGCAAGGCCTGGGTATATCGGTGGTCGACCTGGTGCTGGCCAGCGCCGACCTGTTGGCCGGGCGCCTGGTAACGCCGTTCAAGCACGCGGTGGCCACCGGCGACGGCTATTACATGACCTGGCTCAAGGCCAGCCCCAAGGCGCGGCAGATGCATAAGCTGCGCGAGTTCCTGCTTGGCCAGGTGCCACCGCTGGCCTGCAAGGACATCAATTACCTGTACGGTTGAACACGCGTTCGAGCAAACGCCCGGCGGTGGAGTGGTTTGTGGCGGGGGTGTTTGTCTTGAGGGATTCAGCGCCTGGGAGATCGAGCGCCGCCCGCGCGGCGCTTCGCAGCACAAGGCTGCTCCTACATCTGTTTCGGGCCAGTTATTCCTGTGGCAAAGGCGCGCGGCCACTTGGTGTCCACCTCGATATCATGCCGGGCAAACAAGGCGGTCGCGTGCATTGGGGCAGGCGTAATTGGCCCGAAACAGATGTAGGAGCAGCCTTGTGCTGCGAAGCGCCGCGCGGGCGGCGCTCGATCCCACAGGCGCTGAAAATATTTCGGCAAACACCTGCTGGCCCCAACAAAATGCGCTGCGACGGTGCGTCAGCGGTAGAATCCCGCAATCAGCACAACAAACGATTCAGAGGTCGACGCGGTGGAGTTGCAGCAGGGCTTTGTCCTGACCCGACATTGGCATGACACGCCCGAAGGCACCTGCGTGGAATTCTGGCTGGCCACCGACCAGGGGCCACGACAACTGCGCCTGGCGCCACAGGTATCGGTGGCATTCATCCCCCAGGCGCAGGAAGCACACGCGCGGGTGCTGCTGGCCAACGAAGCCGGTGTCGAGTTGCGGCCGCTGCAGCTGAAGGACTTTGACCAGCGCCCGGTGCTGGGCCTGTACTGCCGCCAGCACCGGCAACTGATGCAGCTGGAGCAACGCCTGCGCACGGCCGGTATCGAGGTGTTCGAAGCCGATATTCGCCCGCCCGAGCGCTACCTGATGGAGCGCTTCATCACCGCCCCGGTGCAGTTCACCGGCCAACCGGATGCCCAAGGCGTGCTCTGCGATGCCCAGCTCAAGCCCCTGCCGGGTTATCGCCCGCCGCTGCGCCTGGTGTCGCTGGACATCGAGACCAGCGAGCGGGGCGAGCTGTACAGCATTGCCCTGGAAGGCTGTGGCCAACGCCAGGTGTACATGCTCGGGCCGGCCAACGGCACGGCTGATGACCTCGACTTCGACCTGCGCTACTGCGCCGACCGCGCCGACATACTGGCCTGCCTCAACCAGTGGATGGCCGAGCACGACCCGGATGCAATCATCGGCTGGAACCTGATCCAGTTCGACCTGCGCCTGCTGCACGAGCACGCCAAGCTGCTGCAAGTACCGCTGGCACTGGGGCGCAATGGCGCGCCGATGACCTTGCGCAGCCATGCCGGTGGTGGCCACGTGTTCGCCGATGCCCCGGGGCGGCTGCTGATCGATGGCATCGAGGCGCTGCGCTCGGCGACCTGGAGCTTCCCGTCGTTCAGCCTCGAAAGTGTCGCCCAGACCTTGCTCGGTGAAGGCAAGGCCATCGACACGCCGTACCAGCGCATGGATGAAATCAACCGCCGCTTCGCCGAGGACAAGCCGGCTTTGGCGCGCTACAACCTCAAGGATTGCGAGCTGGTGACGCGCATCTTCGCCCACACCCGCCTGCTCGAATTCCTGCTGGAGCGGTCTTCGGTCACCGGCCTTGCGGTGGACCGCAGCGGTGGTTCGGTGGCCGCGTTCTGCCATTTGTACATCCCGCAGATGCACCGCCTGGGCTTCGTCGCCCCCAACCTCGGCAGCCGCCCCGACGAAGCCAGCCCCGGTGGCTTCGTCATGGATTCGCGCCCGGGCCTGTACGACTCTGTGCTGGTGCTGGACTACAAGAGCCTGTACCCGTCGATCATTCGTACCTTCCTGATAGACCCGGTGGGGCTGGTCGAAGGCTTGCGCCTGCCCGACGATGAACACTCGGTGGAAGGCTTCCGCGGGGGGCGTTTTTCCCGTAGCGAGCATTGCCTGCCGGCCATCGTCGAGCGTGTATGGCAGGGCCGGGAAGCGGCCAAGCGCGAGGGCAACGCGCCGCTGTCGCAGGCGCTGAAGATCATCATGAATGCCTTCTACGGAGTGTTGGGTTCGAGCGGCTGCCGCTTCTTCGACCCGCGCCTGGCTTCATCGATCACCATGCGCGGCCACCAGATCATGCGCCAGACCCGTGCGCTGATCGAAGCCAGGGGCTACGAGGTGATCTACGGCGATACCGACTCCACCTTCGTCTGGCTCAAGGGCGCCCACGGCGAGGAGGCAGCAGCACGCATCGGCCGTGAGCTGGTGGCCCAGGTCAACCAGTGGTGGCGCGAACACCTGCGCGAGCAGATGAACCTGGAAAGCGCGCTGGAGCTGCAGTTCGAGGTGCATTACCGGCGCTTCCTGATGCCCACCATCCGCGGCACGGACGAAGGCAGCAAGAAGCGCTACGCCGGGCTGGTGCAGCGGGCCGATGGCAGCGAGCAGATGGTCTACAAGGGCCTGGAGTCGGTGCGTACCGACTGGTCGCCGCTGGCCCGGGAGTTCCAGCAGGAGCTTTATGGCCGGATATTCCGCGGGGAGCCTTACCAGGCGTATGTGCGCGATTATGTACGGCGCACCCTGGCGGGCGAGCTGAATGAGCTGATGGTGTACCGCAAGCGTTTGCGCCGGCCGCTAGCCGATTACCAGCGCAATGTGCCACCGCACGTGCGTGCGGCCCGGCTGGCCGATGACTACAACCGCCGCCTTGGCCGCCCGTTGCAATACCAGCGCGGCGGCTGGATCAGCTATCTGATCACCCTGGCGGGCCCCGAACCCCTGGAAAACCTGCAAGCACCGGTGGACTACGAGCATTACCTGACGCGGCAGCTGCAGCCGGTGGCTGATGCCATCCTGCCTTTCGTTGGCGACAGTTTCGAAGGGCTGACCGGCCAGCAGCTGGCGCTGTTCTGAAGAGGTGGTAGCTATCTAGCCAATCGCTTGGCAAGCCTGCGTCTAGTGTCGGGCCTTTGGATCAGCCAGAGGCGCAACAACGTGACTACACCCCGCCAGGAACTACCGCCAACCGCCGATACGCTGGCCATGGAGCAGGCCTATCAGGACAACCTCATCGTCAAGCGACTGCCCAGATGGATTCGCCGGCTGCGTATCGTATCGCCGACCGAGCAGAACATCCCGGCCAACGGTCTGTATGAATCGCAGCATGCTGCTTTACGTAACGCATTGAAAGACAGCCTGGCCTGTCGACAGTGGCTGGAAAAGGAGCTTGCGCGCATCGAGGGCATCGACCGTTTCGTCAAGCCGCTGCTACAACACGCCATGCAGGAAGAATTCGTCACCAGGGAAAATGTCGATGGCCTGTATTTCAGGCGCTGGTACACCTACACCGCTCCCAGCCAGGGCACCGTGTGGGGGCGCTACCCGGTGGTGGAAAAGGACTATTTCGACGTACCGCTGATCGAGGCGGCACTGGACAACTTCACGCCGGGCGAGGGGCGGAACGAACAGCACAAGGACAACTGCATCGTCGACAGCCTGTCGCAACGCCTCGCGTCGCCAACCGCGCCTGCCTTCGCGCGCTTGTGCCGCAAGCTGGACCTGGGCAAGCGCTATCAACAGCACCTGGACTCCGTGCTCAAAGCGCCGAACAGCCAGGCCAGCGGCTGGCGCAGCATGGCTTCGACGCTTGCCCAGCTGTACAGCTCGGTCATGCTGATCGATGCGTGCAAGGCCAAGAGTGATGGCGTACTGAATGCCGCTGAACTGGAACTGGTGGTGGACCTGTGCAAGCACGGACGCCCCGGCACGCTCTACGAATCGAAAGTGGTGGCCCGGCAACTGAAGGCGTTCGGCTGCGACTTGCAACAGATCGTGATACTCGATGTATTTCATGACAAGGTCAGCCGCAAGATCATTGTCTATATTCCCGATGACCCCCACGGTCCCTGGACCGCAAGCCCCGACCTGGAAAGCTTCACCCGCAAGGTCCTGGGCCAGCGTCTGCGAGACAAGCGCTATCAGGATTTCTTCAAACGCTTCATACGCCGGCGCGACAGCCAGCAGTTCTTCTCCAGAGTTGCCAAGGACCTGGTAGGCGTCGCCGATTGGGCAACCCGGGAAATGGACCAGCACATGCGGGACTACCCGCTGCCGTTGTTCGAGCACCTTGCTTGCGCGCGCATCGATCACATCAAGGACGATGCTGCGCTGATTGCAACGCCGGTGTCGGACCTTGATCGCAAGGCCCAGGAAGCCCATCAACAAAGGTTGGTTGCCGAGGGTTGGACCCTGGCCACGGTGGCGGGCGTGTTCATCCCTGCGCTCAATGCACTGCTGCTGGCGGTAATGGTCTGGGACCTGCTGGGCGAGTTGTTCCAGGCCGTGGAAGACTGGCGCGAGGGCGATACCAGCGCCGCAATGGAGCATGTGCTCAGCGTGACCAAAGACCTGGCCGTGATCGGTGTAACTGCTGTGGTATGGCGGGAAGCGAGCCGGGCCTGGGCCGCATTGGACCAATGGGTGCCAGCGCGCCTGGAAGACGGCAGCGAGAAACTCTGGAATGGAGACCTGGTGCCGTTTCGCAGCGCTGCACCTCCCGCTGGGGAAGTGGCCGATGCAATGGGCATCTACCGTGCCCAGGACAGAAGCTGGATGACCATGGACGGCCACAACTACGAAATCGTCCAGCGCGCAGATGAAGAGTGGCAACTGGCACCACGAGATGGTCATGGACCTTTGTTGCGTCACAATGACGCCGGTGCCTGGCGGCTATGGACCGAGCAACCGGCCAGCTGGACAGACAAGCACAGGATGTTCCGCCGCCTTGGTGAGCGTTTCGCTCGCCTGGATGATGAACAGATTGACCAGGCCATGGCCGTCCATGCCCTGGATGCAGAGCATCTACGGGCGCTGCATGTGTACGGCCGACCACCTGAGGCCGAGCTGGTCGATACCGTAGAGCGCCTGCTGATCGACCGCCGGCTGCAAACGCTGCTGGACGATTTGAAGCTCGGGCGGGTGCCGGAGGACGCGCCGTTGCTGGCGAAGGCCCGCGCCCTGCCTGGTGTCACCGAGCAGGGCGGGCCAACATTGGCGGCGCAGGTTTCGGCAAGGCGGCGCCAGCTGTTTCAACAGGTGTATGACGGGCAGCAGGAGCCAGACGATGCGGCGGTGGCAACCTTGCGCAAGGCCTTCCCGAGCCTGCATCGCCGAGCGGCGCGCGAGCTTGTAGGTGAGCTGTCGGCAGAAGGTGCGGAGTTTCAGGCACTGGTCAGCGGCACGGTGCCGTTTCGGCTGGTCGAAAGGGCCAGGCTGAGCGTACTGCGCATACGTGTTGCGCGTGCCTGCGAGGCGCTGTTCATCGAGACGCCCCAGACCCTGGACCAGGCCAAGGTCGCGCTGACGCTGCTGGAGACGCTGGATGTCAGGGAGACCAGGCCGCGCTGGCGGCTGTACGATGGCGATAGCCCGCAGCCGATAATGACTACTGCTGGCGACGGGCAGAACTACAGGCTTGTGCATGACAACGGGCAGTTCGAGCTTGAAGATGCGCTAGGCCTCGAACTGAGTGGCCCCGGCGAGCTGTTCGAGACCTTGGCGGCTGCGTTTGCCCCGGCCGATCATGCGGCACTCGGTATCACTGAACCCTACGGCCCGGGTTTGAGAGCAGTGTTGGCCCGGCAAATGCCCGGGCACAGCAAAGTACTCGCCCAAGTGTTGGGCAAAAACCCTCGACAGCCATGGATGCTGGCGCCACTTCGCCTGGAGGATGGCAGGGTCGGTTACCCGCTGGGCGGCGGCCTGGGGCGCTTTGCCCGGCCTGCGTCTCGACCCCGGGCATTCGAAGCGCGTCTGCGCGACCTTTACCCAGCGTACAGTGACGAGCAGATCGAAGCCTGGCTGACCACGTTGCATGCTTCGGGGCGTGATACCGACACCGAGCTTGGTGTGCTCGAAGAGCAGGCCCGCCGGTTGAGCGACCACTTGAAAAGCTGGGAGCGCCGAGGGTTGCTGGCCGGAGAACAAGCCGAGCGCAAGCGGTTTCGCAAAGCAATCATGCAATGCTGGCGGGAACGGGTGCCCGCTCAAGTTACACCTGAGCATCAACGTCTGGCTTTAACTTGGCAGTACAGCGCGTATGACCTGTGCTCATTGCCTGAACTGGGCCCACTCTTCAGCTTCCCGCACGTTACCGAACTTTCCCTGCGCAGCCTGTTGCTGAAAGAGGTACCAGAGCAGTTCCTGCTCTCATTCCCCAATCTGACGTCCCTGGAACTGAGCTACAACCAGTTGCAACGTCTGCCAGCGAGCCTGTCGTTGCTCAATGACTTGCGCATACTCGACTTGTCCGGCAATCGCATCTCTCTGGACGAGCCCCAGGCTCAATTGCTGGCGCAATGCAGCCGGTTACGTTACCTGAACCTTTCGGACAATCGCTTGAACATGACCTTTTCTGTGGCGCAGATGAACCAGTTGGCCGAACTGCGTTTGCGCAATGCCGGGTTGGTATTGCTGCCCGAGGGCATCACGGATTGTCAGACGTTGTACATGCTCGATGCTTCCAACAACTTCATCACTCTGTTGCCTCCCAACTTCATTCAGTCCCCGTTGTGGCGGGACGGCTACGTGGCGCTGTCAGGCAATCCTGTGCTGCTGCACCAGGCTGAAGATGTGCAGGAGGCCTGGAACATTCCGGAGGACAGTTTGGTCCCTCACAAATTTCGCTGGGTGGACCGCCTGGACGGTGATAGACGCGAAGATCTGGGTAACCTGTGGGCTACTGTTGAGCAGATGGATGGGGTGACGAACTTCATGCAATTGCTGAAACAGCTTACGCGCTCGCAAGACTTCACCCATCCTCGATATGGGGAAATGCTGGCTACACGCGTTTTGACCATGATGGAAAAGGTGGACAGCTCAGCAGCATTGGCCAATGAAATTTTCGCCAATGCGCTGGTTGAAAACTGTGCCGACAATGCCACGGTTGTCTTCCAGCAGCTTGAGATCCGATGCCTTGTGTGGGAAGCCAAGCAGGCCGCCCCTTCTGGTAGCCAGGAACGAGCCCTGGTAAATCTGGCGCGGCAGTTGTGGAGGCAACAGGAGGTTGACTTCATCGCCATGCGCGAGGCTGAGGCTGCAGGTGCGAGCATTGAGTCGGTCGAATGGGCGCTGGCCTACTCGATCCGCTTGCGCGAGGACCTGGGCCTGCCTGGCAACGCGCGGAGCATGCTACACGCGGGCATCCCGAACCTGGATGACGCTTCGGTGATGCGCGCGGCTGATCAGGTCAGGCGTAACGAGACAGACCAATCGGTGGCAGTGTGGATGGTCCAGCAACCGTTCTGGAGAAATTATCTCGAGAAACGCTACGTGCGCGAACTGGAAGTACCGGCCAGTTTTCAGAACCAGTTGGCAGAGGATGCCGATGCCGAGGACGCCGCCAGGTTGATGGCGGAAATCAGGCTTTGGACCGAAAAGACCGAGCTTCAACTGACCATCGAGGCTCTGCAACGGCCGGTATGACCAGGGCGCATTGGACTATGCTCAAGCTACAAGTGATAGAGGTACTTTTTCGGGCTCGGGACGGGGAGCGACCGCACTTGGTAACCGCCGGTTACTGTTCATTCAAACATGGAGGCCTTTTGCTGGTTTACGCTCGCTCGTCGGATCTTTCGCCCTGATCTGTAGTCTTCTGGTTTATCGAGAGAATAAGGAGATACGCATGCTCGTCCGGTCACTGACCCTCGCCACCTTGCTCGCGCTTGTCGCCCCTGTGTTTGCTGCCGACAGTGACGCGCCGCTGGCCAAGGAACTGGGCAAGGCCAGGCCCTTGGTCGTCATTGCACCCAGCAGCGCCGACCCAACGTTGCGTGGGTTGAACGAGGCCCTCAAGGACCCGGCCACCCAGGCCGCCTTCAAAGAGCGCAACCTGGTGGTGTACAGCGTTGCCAACATGATGGGCAAGCGTGAGGACAAGAACCTCGAGCAGCAGACCACCATGGCCTTGATCCGCGAGTTGAAGCTGGGTGCCAGCAAAGGCACCAAGGTGATCCTGGTGGGCAAGGACGGTGAGCGGCACATGCTCAAGGACGACGAAGAGGGAGGGGCCATCGACCCGCAGGTGATCCTCAAGGCGGTCGATGATCTGCCCGCCAGCGAAAAAGCCGTGTCGGCGCCGGAGCCTGTGGCAGCGGCGGCACCGGAACCCAAGGCCAAGGACAGCAAGCCGGCAAAGCCCGCCAAGCCGGCCGCGCCACCCAAGCCGCTGGAAGACTGACCCTGCACGACGGCCCCGAGGCACCTTGGGGCCGTTGTGTATCCCACTGTATCTGCCCACGCCGCAGACCCATTCCCATACAAAACCGCACCCCGCGCGATACATCCACGACATACCGCAACGGCCTAATGGCTCCACATTCCAACCACAGTGGAGCGACACCATGACTCAAGTACGAAACACCCTCGGCCTGCTCGGCGCTGCCCTGATCGGCAGCATGGCATTGAGCAGCAGCGCCTTTGCCGTCGAGCCGTTGGCCCAGGGTTACCAGCTGGCTTCGGCCAAGGTGGCAGGCGAGGGCAAGTGTGGTGAAGGCAAATGTGGTGGCAGCGCAAAGGCCACCCAGGGCGAAGGCAAATGCGGTGAGGGCAAGTGTGGCGCCAGCGCCAAGGCCGGTGCCGAAGGCAAGTGTGGCGAGGGCAAGTGTGGTGATGCCTCGTTCGCCAAGACCGACAGCAACCACGACGGCAAGGTCTCGCGCGACGAGTTCCTGGCGGTGGCCAAGGACCGTGCCGGCGACTTCGACAAGATCGACAGCAACCATGATGGCTTCATCTCCGAACAGGAGGCGGCGGATCACCTCAAGGCGATCTACCAGGCAAATGGCAAGGCCATGCCCGAAGGCTTGTTCAGCCACCTGACCGGCAAGTCCTGACTTTCTGCCCCATGAACCGCGCAACGCCCCTCCTGCTGGTCAGGCGGGGCGTTGTGCCTGTTGCGGAGACCTTTTCATGCACCCCACATCTTTGTCCCCTGTACCTTTAGAGGCCGGGCTAGGCCTGCGTCGCGGCCTGCTACCGGAACTGCTGGCCATGGAGGCTGGTGCCGTGGACTTCCTGGAATGCGCACCGGAAAACTGGGTTGCCGTGGGCGGTGCCTACGGCAAGGGCCTGGCGCAGTTGGCCGAGCGTTTTGCCATTACCTGCCACGGGCTGTCGTTGTCGCTGGGTGGCAGCGAGCCGCTGGACCGCCATTTCCTTGGCCAGACCCGCCAGTTTCTCGATCGCCACCAGGTGCGCCTGTACAGCGAGCACCTGAGCTACTGCAGTGATGACGGGCACCTGTACGACCTGATGCCCATTCCATTCACCGACGAAGCGGTGCGCCATGTGGCCGCGCGGATTCGCCAGGCCCAGGAATACCTGGAGCGGCGCATTGCCGTGGAAAACATCAGCTACTACGCCGCGCCGTACCAGGCGATGAGCGAACTCGACTTCATCCGCGCGGTACTCGATGAGGCCGACTGCGACCTGCTGCTGGACGTCAACAACGTCTTCGTCAATGCCTGCAATCACGGCTATGACGCCCGTGAATTCCTGGCGGGCTTGCCCCAGGCGCGGGTCTCCGGCATGCACGTGGCTGGCCATTACGATGAAGCGCCGGACCTCAAGGTAGACACCCATGGGGCTGCGGTGAAGGAGGATGTGTGGGCGCTGTACGCGGTCGCCTGTGCGCGCTTCGGTGTGCAACCGACCGTGCTCGAGCGTGATTTCAACTATCCGCCGCTGGCCGAGCTGCTCGCCGAGGCGGCGCGCATCCGCACTGTGCAGCGTGCTGCGGGAGGGCATGCAAATGAATGAGACCTTGCGTGAGCAGCAGTACACCTTGGCCCGGCACCTGCGTGACCCGCAGCGCCATGCGCCGCCGCCGGGCGTGGAGGCCCGGCGCCTGAAGGTTTACCGCGAGCTGTTCTATGGTGCTATCGAAGGTTTGCTGGCCGGCAGTTTTCCGGTGATGCGCCAGGCGTTGGGCGAACCGCGCTGGCATGCCCGAGTGCGAGATTTCTATGCCAACTATCGCAGCCAGACACCGTTGTTCACCGAGATTGCCGAAGCGTTCGTCGATTACCTGCAAGGCATCGAGCTGGATGCGCCCTGGCAGCTGGAGCTGGCGCACTATGAGTGGGTCGAGGCGCAGTTGTATCTGAGCGATGCCGAGGACCCGGCCCATGAACCGGCAGGCGACCTGCTGGAAGGGGAGCCACTGTTGTCGTGTGTGGCACGCGTGTTGGCCTATCGCTGGCCGGTGGAGCGGATCGGGGCGGATTACCAGCCAGCGGTGGCGCCAGAGGCGCCGACCTTGTTGCTGGTTTATCGCGATGCTGGGTTGAAGGTGCGCTTCGCGCGCCTGGCGCCGCTGGCGTACCGGTTGCTGGCATTGGAACAGGGCAGTGGGCGGGCGCGGTTGGAGGCGTTGGGCGGTGCTGTGGAGGAGGGGTTGGCGTTGCTGGAGGGGCTGCGCGAGCAAGGGGTTATCATCGGTACAGGTTGAGTGCGGGTACGGGGGGCGCCTTGCGCCCCTATCGCGACACAAGGCCGCTCCTACAGAGGTACGCGATCCCCTGTAGGAGCGGCCTTGTGTCGCGATGGGCTGCAACGCAGCCCCGGCAATATCACCTGCAGAACCGCCCTCTGAGCCAATGATCCAGGCTCAACCGCCCAGCCCCTTTCAGCAGCAGTGGCAGCAACGCCACCAGGTAGATCAGCGGCAACTTGAAGTTGCCAAAGCCCTGGTCGGTAATCGCATACCCTTGGGCCAGCTCGGCCAGGTTCGACCAGTGCGCCGGCCAATGCACCGCGGCAATCGCCACCACGGTCACCACCATCAGCCCCAACGAGGCCAGCCGGGTACCTAGCCCCAGCAACAGCAGTAACGGCAGGATCAGCTCCGCCCACATCGACAGCTGCCAGTTCAGCTCTGCAGGCAGCAGCTTGAAGGGGAACGGGAAGTTCCCTTGCAGGTCGGCGAACCAGTTGCTGCCATTGAATTTCTCCCAGCCGGATTCGAAAAATTCCCAGGCCAGGAACAGCCGCAACGGCAGGTCGGCGCTCCAGGTACCGAAACGGTCGAAGGTGGTCAGGGTGCGGGTCAAGGTGGTCATGCTGGTTTCTCTCTTCAGGAAAGGGCACGGGCGTTACGGCGTTGCTGACGGGCCAGCTTGGCGGTGAGCTTGACGGCGATGGCGCTGAACATCAGGGCGAACGCCAGCGGGTACCAGCCGCCCATGGGGATGCGTTTGTAGAACGACAGGCAGAACACCGCGGCCAGTACCCACATGCCGGTGCTGTGCAGGGCCTGCCAGGCACGGCCACCCAACAGGCGCATCGGGGCCTTGAACGAGGTGATGGTGAGCAGCAGCAGGAACAGGTAGCCGAGGGTGCCGGGCAGGCTGGAAGTGAGCGTGCGGCCGGCCCAGAACAGCTCGGGGAATTGCTGGGCATAGCGGTAGATCAGTACGCCGTGCACGGTGTGGGAAAAGGCGAATGCCAACCCCAGATAGCGCCGTTCCTGGAGGATGCGGCGGCTGCTGGTGCCAGGCAGCAAGGTCACCAGCGACGAGGCCAGGAAGGCCAGCAGGAATAGCGCGAAGGAGCTGCGCGCAGTGGCACGGATCGCGCTGCGCAGGCCGTCCGGATCAGGTTGGCTGGCCAGGACCACGGCGGTCATCGCCAAGGTCAGGCCGGCGAGCGTGGCGAACAGCTTCCAGCCGGAGGGAAGGGTGAGGGGTTTCATCAGGGAGGCTCCCGGGGTGTGGTTGTGTGACCGGGAGTGTGTCGGGGTGGGGTATCTGCAGTGTGTCGGCGGTGGTGGGGTTGTGTATCGGATTGTAGAAGTCGCTCAAGCGCCGCAGTCCCTGTAGGAGCGGCCTTGTGTCGCGATGGGCTGCGAAGCAGCCCCAGGTTTTCAGCTTCGCCGCATGAATTGCCGGGGCCGCTTTGCGGCCCGATCGCGACACAAGGCCGCTCCTACCTGAGATTGCCTTACTTCAGCTCGATCTGCGCGCACAGCCCGCCGCCTGCGCGGTTGCTCAGGGTCAGTCGGCCACCCATGGCCTGGATCAGCTGATGGGCAATCGCCAACCCCAGCCCTGTGCCGCCGGTGCTGCGGTTGCGTGAACCTTCCACGCGATAGAACGGCTTGAGCACTTCATCCAGTTCGCCGCCGGGTATGCCTGGCCCGTTGTCGAGCACGCGGATCAACGTCCTGTCGCCCTCGCGGCACACCTCCAGTTCGGCAGCACCGGCAAACTTGAGGGCGTTGTCCACCAGGTTCACCAGCACCCGGCGCAGGGCATGCGGGCGGGTTTCCAGCAGGCTGCCGCTGCTGCCATGGCGCTCGACCTGGGCGCCACTGTCCTGGTAGTCGAACACCAGGCTGTCGAGAAAGGCATCGAGGTTGACCCGGCACGGGGCCTCGGTGCTGGTGTCCATGCTGCGGGCATAGGCCACGCCTTCGCGCACCAGGTGTTCCATTTCACCCAGGTCGCTCCACAGCTTGTCCTTTTCCACCCCTTCGTCCATCACTTCGACACGCAACTTCATGCGCGTGATCGGTGTTTGCAGGTCGTGGGAAATGGCCGCCAGCAACTGCATGCGTTCCTTGAGGTAGGCAGCGATGCGCGCCTGCAGGGCGTTGAAGGCCACGGCGGCGTAGCGCACCTCGCGCGGGCCGCTTTCATCCAGCTGCACGCCAGGCTTGTCCGGGTCGAGGTTGTCCACCGCACGGGCCAGGCGGGTCAGCGGGCCGATCGCCAGGCGTACCGCCAGCCAGGTGCACAGCAACAGCACGGCCAACTGGATCAGCAACACCACGGGCAGCCAACGTGCCACCGGGACCGGCGATGGGGTTACGTCGATGGTCAGCGGTGCGCCATCGGCCAGGGTCAGGTGTGCCTGGAAGTGCGCATTCGGGCCGGGTATTTCCTGGAAGGAAAGGCGATAGTCGGCGCCAATGGCCTTGACGATCGAGTCGGCGGCCATGGGCGGGTCGCTGGTCGGCATGGCTTCGCCCGCCAGGCCCTGGTCCAGCCGGTAGCGGTAGGTACGCCGCTCCAGGCGCGGCAACCAGGCGGCGCGCTCGGCCGCGGGCAGGCGGTCGAGGATGGCCACCGAGGTGGCCACGTCCTGCTCCAGGGTGCTGAGCATCATCGAGCGGCTGCTGATGTAGCGCTCGTAGGCCTGCAGGCCGAACGACAGGCCGTAGGCCAGCACCAGGCCGGTGAAGAAGATCAGTGCCAGGCGCGAGGCCAGGGTACGTGGCCATTTCATGATGGTGACTCGAGCAGTTGCACCGGCAGCGAGAACACGTAGCCCTCGCTGCGCACGGTCTTGATGCAGCTGGGTTCGCGGGCGTCGTCACCCAGGCGCTGGCGCAGGCGGCTGACCAGCAGGTCGATGGAGCGGTCGAAGATGTCGGCTTCGCGGCCCTGGGTCAGGTTGAGCAACTGCTCACGGCTGAGCACCCGCTGCGGGTGGTCGAGAAACACCCGCAGCAGGCGGTATTCGGCACCGCTCAGGGCTACCAGGGTGCCTTCGCTGTCGAGCAGGTGGCGCGCGGTGGTGTCCAGCCGCCACTGGCCGAAGCCGAGCAGGCGGCTGCTTTCGCTGATGGTCAGGTTGGGCGGCAGCATGCGCGTGCGGCGCAGCACGGCGTTGATGCGGGCCAGCAGTTCGCGGGCCGAGAACGGCTTGGTCAGGTAATCGTCGGCGCCCATTTCCAGGCCGATTATACGGTCGGTTTCGTCGTTGCGGGCGGTCAGCATCAGCACCGGGGTGTTGCGGTGCTTGCCGGCGCGCAGCTCGCGGCACAACAGCAGGCCGTCGTCGCCGGGCATCATGATGTCCAGGACGATCAGGTCGACGCTGTTGGCTTCGAGAAAGGCGCGCATCTGCCGGCCGTCGGCGACGATGCTGGTGCGCAGGCCGTTCTTCTTCAGGTAGTTGCCGACCAGTTCGCGGATTTCGCGGTCGTCGTCGACGATCAGGATGTGATCGACGTGTTCCATGCGCTGCGTTCCTGTGCAAGAGGGGATGGGCGCAGTGTACCGAGCGCATTCGCGCTTGCCTGCGGGGGTTTGTATTGCAGTGTATCTGGCATGTGTACAGACACAGGAGGAAGCACATCACAGCTTCGGGCGACACATACGGGATACCTGGCCGGCGTGAAATGGCTCTCGACCGGGGAGCACAACTCCCCACCCTCAAGCGTTACACAGGAGAGATGCCATGAACTTCATTACCTTCGCCCGTGCCAGCCTGTTCGCCGTGCTCAGCTTTGGCGCCATTGCCGCCCAGGCCTCCACGATGCCGATGGACGATACCGGGGTCATGCAGTACCGCTACGGTGACCACCTGGATGTGAAGAAAGTGCTGTCGATTCAGGATGACCAGAGCGACGCCTGCGGCCTGGTGAACACCCGCATGGACTACCTCGACTCCAAGGGCCAGCAGCAGAGCGTGCAGTACCGCACCTACGCCACCGGCGGTTGCCATGAGAATTGATCGCCGCTTGTTGTTGAAGGTTGGCGGCGTTGCCCTGGCGCTGGCCGGCCTGGGCCTGGCCGGGCACCTGATGGCCCGCGACAGCTACGGTGCCATGCCGTCGCTGTCCGGCGCCAGCCAGTGGCTGAACTCGGCGCCGCTGGATGGCCCCGGGCTCAAGGGCAAGGTGGTGCTGGTGGACTTCTGGACCTGGGACTGCATCAACTGCCGGCGCAGCCTGCCGCATGTGAACGAATGGGCGCGGCGCTATGCCGACCAGGGCCTGGTGGTGGTCGGCGTGCACACCCCGGAGTACGACTACGAGCACGATGTAGGCACCTTGCGTGACAAGGTGGCCAGCCTGGGGATTGGTTACCCGGTGGCGGTGGATAACGACTACAAGGTGTGGAATGCCTGGGGCAACCAGTTCTGGCCGGCGCATTACTTTGTCGACCGCAAGGGGCAGGTGCGCCATGTGCACTTTGGCGAGGGGGATTATGGTGGGCAGGAGCAGGTGATACAGGCGTTGCTGGATGAAAAAGGGTGAGTTGTCTGTGCCGGCCTCTTCGCGGGCTTGCCCGCTCACACAGGGATTTGCGTAATCAGTGAAATCTGCGCAGTACCTGTGGGAGCGGGCAAGCCCGCGAAGAAGCCAACCCCTGTCTGTCAGGTGAAACTGGCAAAGTGCGCCTGCATCCGAGCCGCATCCGCCTGGCGCCCGCTGAACAGCTCGAACGCCTTCACCGCCTGGAACACGGCCATGTTGCTGCCATCCAGGGTGCGGCAGCCCAGCGCCCGGGCGGCGCGCAGCAGTTCGGTCTCCAGCGGGAAGTAGATGATCTCCGCCACCCACAGGCGCGCATGCAGCAACTCCACCGGCAGCGGTGTGCCCGGCAGCTTGGCCATGCCCACCGGTGTGGTGTTGACCAGCCCGTCCGCTTCGGCCAGGGCCGTGGCCAGGTCGTTGCCGACCACGGCGCGCCCGGCACCGAAGTGGGCATTCAGGTTGTCTACCAGGGCCTGCGCACGGGCCGCGTCCACTTCGAACAGTACCAGCCGCTCGACCCCTTCACCCAGCAGGGCATGGGCCACGGCCGAACCGGCACCACCGGCACCCATCTGCACCACCTGGCGCCGTGCCACATCAGGCAGGCCACGGCGCAAGCCTTCGGCAAAGCCCAGGCAGTCGGTGTTGTGGCCGACCCGCTTGCCGTCCTTGAGCACCACGGTGTTCACCGCCCCGATGCCGCGGGCTTCGTCCGACAGTTCGTCGAGCAACGGCAGGATCGCCTGCTTGAACGGGTAGGTGATGTTGAGCCCGGTGAAACCGGTGTGCTGGGCGGCGTCGAGCAGGCCGGGCAGGGCGCTGTCGTCCAGTTGCAGCTGGTCGGCATCGATCAGCCGATACAGGTAGCGCAGCGCCTGGGCATCACCTTCGTGTTCGTGCAGGGCAGGGGTGCGCGACAGCTGGATGCCACGGCCGATCAGGCCGGCGAGGATGGCTTGCTGGCTCATGCGCTGTGCTCCTGCAACATTTCGGCGAAGTGGCTGATGGCCATGCGGTAACCATGGCTGCCCAGGCCGCAGATGACCCCGACGGCGATGGACGATACGAACGACAGGTGACGGAACGGTTCGCGCTTGTGCACGTTGGACAGATGCACTTCGATTACCGGCACTTCGCTGGCCACCAGGGCATCGCGGATGGCCACCGAGGTATGGGTCCAGGCACCGGGGTTGATCACGATGCCGGCGCAGCGGCCACGGGCGGCATGGATCCAGTCGATCAGTTCACCTTCGTGGTTGGTTTGGCGGAATTCGATTTCCAGGCCGTGGGCATGGGCGGTATCGGCACAACCCTGGGCCAGGTCGGCGAGGGTTTCGTGGCCATATTGGGCAGGCTCGCGGGTGCCCAGCATGTTCAGGTTGGGGCCGTTGAGCACGAGAATGAGGGGCTTCATGACGGGCATCGCTTTGTTGTTGTTGGATGCGTCTAGTTTTGTACCGACTGGTTAGTTTAGTCAATTGGACTAAACCGCTGTACCGGGAAAGTGGGCGATTATCGAACCCTCAGCATGTACACACCCTCTGTAGGAGCAGCCTTGTGCTGCGAAGAGGCCGGCAATGCCATTACATCTGCTGTGGCAGTACCGGCCTTTTCGCAGCACAAGGCTGCTCCTACAGAGAAACGCGGACTGGATTACAAAATTGTAATTTTCCCGCCACCGCCCCGATAAGCGCGGCTTTCTACAGTCCCTCGCCAAAGCTCGCCGACGAGGATCTGTTTCGTGCCCATCCCCCGCAAGACCGCCTTGCTCTGCCTGTTGCTGGCTGTTGCCGCCAGCGCCCAGGCCAGCCAGAGCCTGAGCCTGCCGCAGGCGCTTGACGCCGCCTTTGCCCAGAACCCGGAGCTGGCCGCGGCCGGCCGGGAAATCGGCATTGCCGATGGCGAGCGGCGCCAGGCCGGGCTGATCCCCAACCCGGAGCTGTCCTGGGAGGTCGAGGACACCCGCCGTGACACCAGCACCACCACTGTCACCCTCAGCCAACCGTTGGAGCTGGGCGGCAAGCGCGGTGCACGCATCGCCGTGGCCGGTGCCGGCCAGGCCATTGCCCAGTTGGACCTGGAGCGCCAGCGCAACGGCCTGCGGGCCGATGTGGTGCAGGCGTTCCACGCGGCCCTGCGCGCGCAGACCGCGCTGGAGCTGGCGCAGCAATCGCAGGCGTTGACCGAGCGTGGGCTGCGAGTGGTGCAGGGGCGGGTGACCGCTGGCCAGTCATCGCCAGTGGAGGCCACCCGGGCCCAGGTGCAGTTGGCCCAGGCCCAGGCCGAAGTGCGCCGTGCGCAAACCCAGCGCAGTGTGGCTTACCAGGCCCTGGCACGGTTGACCGGCAGCCCGCTGGCAAGCTTCGACCAGTTGCAGGCCGCCAATCTGTCCCCCGGTGATGCGCCCAGCGCCGACGCCCTGCTCGACCAGGTCGAGCAAACGGCTGAATGGCGTCTTGCCGCCGCCCAGGTCGAGCGCGGCGAAGCGTCCCTGGGTTCGGAAAAGGCCCTGCGCATTCCCAACCTCACCGTCAGCCTTGGCAGCCAGTACAGCCGCGAAGACCGCGAGCGGGTCAATGTGGTGGGCCTGTCGATGCCCTTGCCGCTGTTCGACCGCAACCAGGGCAACGTGCTGGCCGCGGCCCGCCGTGCCGACCAGGCGCGTGACCTGCGCAACGCCGTGGAGCTGCGCCTGCGCAGTGAAACCCGCAGCGCCGTCAGCCAGTGGGCCACGGCCATGCAGGAAGTGCAGGCCTATGACCGCACCATCCTGCCCTCTGCCCAGCAGGCCGTGGACACCGCCACACGCGGTTTCGAAATGGGCAAGTTCGCCTTTCTCGATGTGCTCGACGCCCAGCGCACGCTGATCGAGGCGCGCGGGCTGTACCTCGAGGCGCTGGCCTCGGCGACCGACGCGCGGGCGCAGGTCGAGCGGATCTATGGCGACCTCGGTTCACTGTAGGAGCGGCCTTGTGTCGCGATCGGGCCGCAGAGCGGCCCCGGCAATGTGTGCATGCCGTCGAGAACCTGGGGCCGCTCTGCGGCCCGATCGCGACACAAGGCCGCTCCTACAGGCGATGGCATCAGCGCAGGACATTTGCATTCAACAGCAGGAGCAACAATGAACAACCCACGCAAGCTCGCCCTCCTGGCCGTGGCCATTGCCGCGCTTGGCCTCGGTGGCCTGGCCTGGACCGGCAACCTCGGCAACGCGTCAGGCACTGAAGCCCGGCACGACGACCACGGCGAAGACAGCCACGGCCACGGCGAGGAACAGGCCGGCGAAGGCCACGAAGAAGAGGAGGGCAAGCTGCACCTGTCCATCGCCCAGATCGAAGCTGCCGGTGTGCAACTGGCCAATGCCGGCCCTCGTGAACTGGGCACCGCCATCAGCTTCCCGGGTGAAATCCGCTTCGACGAGGACCGTACCGCCCACGTCGTGCCACGCGTGCCCGGTGTGGTCGAGTCGGTGCAAGCCGAGCTGGGCCAGGCGGTCAAGCGTGGTCAGGTGCTGGCGGTAATCGCCAGCCAGCAGATTTCCGACCTGCGCAGCGAACAACAGGCTGCCCAGCGCCGCCTGGAACTGGCGCGCCTGACCTTCCAGCGCGAACAGCAGCTGTGGCAGGAACGCATCAGTGCCGAGCAGGATTACCTGCAGGCCCGTCAGGCGTTGCAGGAAGCCGAGATTGCCTTGGCCAACGCCCGGCAGAAGGTCGCCGCCGTGGGCCCGGCCGGCGCCGGCAACCGCTATGAACTGCGCGCGCCGTTCGATGCAGTGGTGGTGGAAAAGCACCTGACCGTGGGCGAGGTGGTCGATGAGACCAGCAATGCCTTCACCCTGTCTGACCTGAGCCGGGTCTGGGCCACCTTCGCCGTCGCCCCGCGCGACCTGGACAAGGTGACCACCGGCCGCAATGTCACGGTCAGCGCGCCGGACCTGGGCGCCCAGGTCGAGGGCAAGGTCAACTACGTCGGCAGCCTGCTCGGCGAGCAGAACCGTGCCGCCACTGTTCGCGCCACGCTGGCCAACCCCAACGGCGCCTGGCGCCCCGGGCTGTTCGTCAATGTCGCGGTCAGCGTCGAACGCTTCAACGCCGCCGTGGTTGTACCGCAAAGCGCCCTGCAAACCTGGGAGGAGCAGACCGTGGTGTTTGCCCGTACCGAGGAAGGCTTCGAGGCCCGCCCGGTGAAGACCGGCCGCCGCGACGCCGGCCAGGTGGAAATCACCACCGGCCTTGCCGCCGGAACCCAGGTGGCCGCTGCCGGCAGCTTTGTCCTCAAGTCCGAGCTGGGCAAAGGCTCGGCCGAGCACAGCCATTGATCACGGGGACGCCTGCATGTTCGAACGCCTGATCCAATTCGCCATCGAGCAGCGCCTGGTGGTGATGCTGGCCGTGGTCCTGATGGCCGCGGTGGGTATCCACAGCTACCAGAAACTGCCGATCGACGCTGTACCGGACATCACCAACGTCCAGGTGCAGATCAATACCGCCGCACCCGGCTATTCGCCGCTGGAGACCGAGCAGCGCATCACCTTCGCCATCGAGACCGCCATGGCCGGCCTGCCCGGGCTCAAGCAGACCCGCTCGCTGTCGCGCTCGGGCCTGTCGCAGGTCACGGTCATTTTCGACGACGGCACCGACCTGTTCTTCGCCCGCCAACTGGTCAACGAGCGCCTGCAAGTGGCGCGTGAGCAGTTGCCCGACGGCATCGAAGCGGGCATGGGGCCGATTTCCACCGGGCTGGGTGAAATCTTCCTGTGGACGGTGGAAGCCGAGCAGGGCGCGCTGAAGGAAGACGGCACGCCCTACACCCCGACCGACTTGCGGGTGATTCAGGACTGGATCATCAAGCCGCAGCTGCGCAACGTGCCCGGGGTGGCCGAGGTCAACAGCATCGGCGGCCATGCCAAGCAGTACCTGATTGCGCCGGAGCCCAAGCGCCTGGCGGCCTACAAACTCACCCTCAACGACCTGATCGCGGCGCTGGAGCGCAACAACGCCAACGTCGGCGCCGGCTACATCGAGCGCAATGGCGAGCAGTTGCTGATTCGCGCGCCAGGCCAGGTGGCGTCGGCCGAGGACATCGCCAACATCGTCATCTCCAGTGTCGATGGCACGCCAATCCGCGTCAGCCATGTTGCCCAGGTCGGCCTGGGCGAAGAGCTGCGCTCGGGCGCGGCCACCGAAAACGGCCGGGAAGTGGTGCTGGGCACGGTCTTCATGCTGATTGGCGAGAACAGCCGCACGGTGTCCCAGGCGGTTGCCGCCAAGCTGGTCGAGATCAACCGCAACCTGCCCAAGGGCGTGGTCGCGGTGACGGTGTACGACCGCACCAACCTGGTGGAAAAGGCCATCGCCACGGTGAAGAAGAACCTGGTCGAAGGTGCCATTCTGGTTATCGCCGTGTTGTTCCTGTTCCTGGGCAACATACGCGCTGCGCTGATCACCGCCATGGTCATTCCGTTGTCGATGCTGTTCACCTTCACCGGCATGTTCAGCAACAAGGTCAGCGCCAACCTGATGAGCCTGGGCGCACTTGACTTCGGCATCATCGTCGACGGCGCGGTGGTGATCGTGGAGAACGCCATCCGCCGCCTGGCCCACGCCCAGCAACGCCATGGCCGCATGCTGACCCGCACCGAGCGCTTCCATGAAGTGTTCGCTGCCGCCCGTGAGGCGCGTCGGCCGCTGATCTATGGCCAGCTGATCATCATGGTGGTGTACCTGCCGATCTTTGCCCTGACCGGGGTGGAGGGCAAGATGTTCCACCCTATGGCCTTTACCGTGGTCATCGCCCTGCTCGGTGCCATGATCCTCTCGGTTACCTTCGTGCCGGCGGCCATTGCCCTGTTCGTCACCGGCAAGGTCAAGGAAGAGGAAGGCCTGGTAATGCGCACGGCGCGTCAGCGCTATGCCCCGGTGCTGGCCTGGGTGCTGGGCCGGCGCAAGCTGGCGTTCGCTGGCGCCGCCACCCTGGTGTTGTTGTCCGGGGTTATGGCCAGCCGCATGGGCAGCGAATTCATCCCCAGCCTCAGCGAAGGCGACTTCGCCCTGCAGGCTTTGCGCGTGCCGGGCACCAGCCTGTCGCAGTCGGTCGACATGCAGCAGCGCCTGGAACAGGCGATCATCGCCCAGGTGCCGGAAGTGCAGCGGGTGTTCGCCCGCACCGGCACCGCCGAGATCGCCTCCGACCCGATGCCGCCGAACATTTCCGACGCCTATGTGATGCTGCGTCCGCGTGAGCAATGGGTCGACCCGGGCAAGCCGCGTGATGAGCTGATCGCCGAGGTACAACGTGCCGCCGCCAGCGTGCCGGGCAGCAACTACGAGCTGTCGCAGCCGATCCAGCTGCGCTTCAACGAGCTGATTTCCGGGGTGCGCAGCGATGTGGCGGTGAAGCTGTTCGGTGATGACATGGATGTGCTCAACCGCACAGCCGCGCAGATCGCCAGCAGCCTGCAAGGCGTGCCGGGCGCGTCCGAGGTAAAGGTCGAGCAGACTACCGGCCTGCCGGTGCTGACCATCGATATCGACCGCGACAAGGCGGCCCGCCATGGCCTTAACGTGGGTGATGTGCAGGACGCCATTGCCATTGCCGTGGGTGGCCGCACGGCCGGCACGCTGTACGAAGGTGACCGCCGTTTCGACATGGTGGTGCGCCTGTCGGAACCCCTGCGCACCGATGTCGACGGGCTGGGCAGCCTGCTGATTCCGGTGCCGGCCAGTGCTGCTGCGGGTGCCGGGCAAATCGGCTTCATCCCGCTGTCACAGGTAGCCACGCTGAACCTGCAGCTGGGGCCGAACCAGGTCAGCCGCGAGGATGGCAAGCGGGTGGTGGTGGTCAGTGCCAACGTGCGCGGGCGCGACCTGGGTTCGTTCGTCGAGGAGGCCGAGCAGACGCTGATCGAGCAGGTGCAGATACCGCCGGGTTACTGGACCCGCTGGGGCGGCCAGTTCGAGCAGCTGCAGTCGGCGGCCGAGCGCCTGCAGGTGGTGGTGCCGGTGGCCTTGCTGCTGGTCATGGCGCTGTTGCTGATGATGTTCAACAACCTCAGGGATGGCCTGCTGGTGTTCACCGGCATCCCGTTCGCCCTTACCGGCGGGGTGCTGGCGCTGTGGTTGCGGGACATTCCGTTGTCCATATCCGCTGGTGTGGGGTTCATTGCCTTGTCAGGGGTGGCGGTGCTCAACGGGCTGGTGATGATCGCCTTTATCCGTAGCTTGCGGGAGGAGGGGCGCACGCTGCGGGCAGCGGTCGAGGAGGGCGCGCTGACGCGCTTGCGGCCGGTGCTGATGACGGCACTGGTGGCGTCGCTGGGGTTCATCCCGATGGCCTTGGCGACCGGGACCGGGGCCGAGGTGCAAAGGCCGCTGGCGACCGTGGTGATTGGCGGGATTCTGTCGTCCACCGCACTGACCTTGCTGGTGTTGCCGGCGTTGTATCAGTGGGCGTATCGGCGGGAAGAGGTGCAGGAGGGTTGAGAATCCTGGGGCTGCTTTGCAGCCCATCGCGACACAAGGCCGCTCCTACAGGGGACCGCATCAGCCGCAAATTGACGCGATCCCTTGTAGGAGCGGCCTTGTGTCGCGATGGGCCGCAAAGCGGCCCCAAATTCTCAAACAGTACGACGAGTCCCAGCCCTAGCACCGTCGCCCCCCGCCTCATCATGCAACGAAATCCGCGAAGTCTCCGGCAACGCCAACCCACCCACCAACGCCACCAGTGCAATCACCACCAGGTAGAACGCCGGTGCCAGGCTGCTACCGGTCTGCCCGATCAGCCAGGTCGCCACCAGCGGTGCGGTGCCGCCAAACAGCGTATAGGCCACGTTGTAGGTAATTGCCGAAGCGGTATAGCGGGTGCGGGTAGGGAAGCTTTCCGACAGCAATGCCGCCGTGACCACGCCACTGCACAACGCCCCCACCGCCAGCAGGATCACCCCCAGCAGCGCACCGGACATCGAGCCGGAACTGGCCAGCCAGTACGCCGGGAACACGCACAGCATCACCCACAGGCAGGTAAAGCCGATGGTCTTGCGCCGCCCGACGCGGTCCGAGAACGCCCCGGCCAGCGGGCAGCCGACCGCGGCGAACAGCAGGGCCACGGTGGTTACCAGCAGCGATTGCGCGCGGGTCAGGTTGCCGACCAGTTGCAGGTAGGTGGCGAAGTAGGTGGTGAACATGTAGAACGACAGCGCGGTCAGCGAGATGAAGGCCCCCAGGTTGCGGATCGCCCGGCCATGGTTGCGCAGGGTTTCCTTGAGCGGCGAATGTTCATGCTCCTTGCCCTGGGCGATGGCTTCGCGGAACGCCGGGGTTTCTTCCATGCGCCAGCGCAGGTACAGGCCGACCAGCCCCAGCGGCGCGGCGATCAAGAACGGGATGCGCCAGCCCCAGGCGTTCATCGCCTCGGCCGACAGGCTGGCTTCCAGGCCATAGGCGATCACTGCAGCGCAGGCAAAGGCGGAAAAGGTCGACACCGGTACGAAGCTGCCATAGAAGGCGCGCTTGTCGTTGGGCGCATGCTCCATCAGGTAGGCGCAGGCCCCGGCATACTCGCCACCGGCGGAAAAGCCCTGCAGGCAGCGCGCCAGGGTCAGCAGCGCGGGGGCTGCCAGGCCGATGCTGGCGTAGGTCGGCAGCAGGCCGATGAGGGTCGTGGAGCCGGCCATCAGCAGGATGGTCAGCGACAGGATGCGCTTGCGCCCCAGGCGGTCACCCAGCGCGCCGAACACGATGCCGCCCAGCGGGCGCAGGGCGAACGCCACGGCGAACACCGCAAAGGTCTTGAGCAAGGCCACGCTGGCGTCTTCGCTGGCGAAGAACTGGCTGGCGATTAGGGTAGCGAGAAAGCCGTAGACGGCGAAGTCGAACCATTCGACGAAATTGCCGATGGCCGAGGCGGCGATCACCCGGCGCAGGGTGGCGGGGGATACCTCGTGAGGTGCGGGCATGCGAGTGCTCTCCGGTTCCATTGGCAGGCATGATGAAAGTGGCGCGGTCGGGCCGCGCCATCATTGTTGTGCTTGCCAGTAGATAGCCGGGCGCTGGAAGGCGCTTTGTCGAGGGCGACCTCGGGATACCTGAATCAACCGCGAGCTGTTCGCTTGGCGCGGTCCACTGTGGGAGCGGCCTTGTGTCGCGAAAGGGCTGCGCAGCGGCCCCTCGATTGCAGCTTCGCCACTGACATCGCCGGGGCCGCTTTGCGGCCCTTTCGCGACGCAAGGCCGCTCCCACAAGAGCCAATGCAGGCCGGGATGTTCATGCAAGACAGGCCATGGGCTCAGAAGCGCATGTCCAGCGCCAGCTCGAAGGTACGCGGCGGCCCCATGTAGTACTGGCTGTTGTAGGCCTGCTTGGCATACACCTCGTCGGTCAGGTTGCGTACCCGCCCGGTCAGCGTGGTGTGTTCATCCAGCCGGTAGCGGGCGAACGCGCCGAACAGGGTGTACGCCGGGGCCTTGAGGCTGTTGGCGTTGTCGGCATACACCGAGCCCACGTAGCGCCCGTCTGCCCCCACCGACCACGCCGGGGTCAGGCTGTAGGTCAGCCACAGGTTGGCGACGCTGGCCGGTACGTTCACCGGTGCGTTGCCCTTGCGCGATACCGACACGCCGTTGACCGCCTCGTTGAACTCGTCGTACTGCGCATCGACATAGGCATAGTTGGCCTCGGCCAGCAGCTTCGGCGTCACCTGCAGGCGCCCGGACAACTCGACACCGCGTGAGGTCTGCTGCCCGGCCTGGACGGTGAGGTTGGCGTCGTTGGAGTCGCGCACGGCAAAGTCCTTGCGCACGATCTGGTACAGCGCCAGCGTGGCTGCGCCGCGCCCGTCGAGAAAGTCGAACTTGCTGCCCACTTCCCACTGCTCGCCCTTGGACAGGTCGAACAGCCCGACGTTGGAATAGGTCGCTGCCGCCAGCGAGCCGGCCGGCAAGTCGGCAGAGGTACTGTACTGCGCATAGACGCTGGCGGATGGGGTCAGCGCGTAGGTCAGGCCGATACGCCCGGAAAGCGGCTCCCAGCGCCGTTCGAAGAACGCCGGCGAGGTTGGCGTCACCGCGCCGTAGTTGGTCACCTGCATGTCCAGATAGTCGTAGCGCAGGGCGGTCAGCAGGGCCAGGCGTTCGGTGAGTTGCAGGCGGTTTTCGGCAAACACCGCGCGGTTGGTCACCTCGTGGCGGCGTTGCTTGGTCAGGCCGGCATTCATCCCGGGGATGTCGTCGAAGCTGCCGGGGTCGAAGTGCTCGGCATCGACCACATCGCTCCAGCTGCTCGAGGTGGGGTAGAGGGTCTGGCGCATGCGCGAGTACTCCAGCCCCAGCGACCACTGGCTGGCCAGGCCGAACAGTTGGTTGTCGTGGCGCAGCTCGATGCGGTCGCCCAGCAGGTTCTGGTCGTGGCGCTGAAGGTAAGGGCTGCTGCGCCGTACCTTGCCATCGCTGGTGTAGCTGTAGCGTTCGAGGTTGCGGTAGTCGCGCTGGGCGTTGTAGTGGTACAGCGTGTTCTGCACGCTGGTGCTATCGCTGAGCTGGTAGTCGAGGATCGAGCGTAGCCAGCGTACCCGCTGCTCATAGCGCCCGTCGCCGACGTTGTAGTTTTCGAAGCGACGGCTGTTATCGATCTTCATCGTGCTGCGCCCGGGCAGGATCGGCGAGCCCCAGTAAGGGCTGTCTTCGCGGTCTTCCTGGTACTCCAGGGCCAGGGTGTGGGTGAGGTTGGGCGTGAGGTCGCTCAGCAACGAGAAGGCCAGGCTGTCGGTCTGCCGTTCGTTGCGGTCGATGTAGCCGTTGCCCTGCCCGCGGCTGAAGTCCAGGCGCATGAAGTGGCGGGCATCGGCGGGGTTGCTGGCCAGTGCCTGGTTGATGCCGAACGCCACTTCGCTGTCGTCGAAGCTGCCATGGCGGATACGGCCGTCGATGGTCTGCTGATCGCGGCTGGCCAGCTTGGTGATGTAGTTGATCGAGCCGCCCACCGCGCCCGCGCCATGCAGGAACGACGATGGCCCGCCGATCAGTTCGACGCGGTCGAGCACCCAGGCATCCACTGGCCGGGTGGCGCTGCTGTAGCCCAGGTTGATGCCGTTGTACAACTGGGTAACCTGGTTCTGGGTGAAGCCGCGGTAGGCGACGAAGCCGCCAAAGCCGGGGTTGGCCGAGGCATTGACGCCGGTCATGGCGTTGATCACGTCCTGGCTGTCCTTGGCGCCGCGCTCCTCGATCAGGCGGCGGTCCGAGACACTGACCGAGGCCGGCGTTTCCCGCGCGGTGAGGCCCAGGCGCGAACCGGTGCGGATCGGCTCGTCCAGTTGCACGCCGCTGGCGGCGTCGCGTTCACCGTCGATGGTGGTGGCGCTCAGTTCCACCGGGGCAGCATCCGCCCAGGCAAGGTTGCAGGTGCCCATGAGGAGCACCAGGGAGGTTTTGCGAAGCATGTTGGTGTGTCTTCCACGCAAAGGTCATGGCTGACCGCGAGCGCGCGCAGTCAGGCGCGCCCGGCTGAGGTCAGGCGAAATGAAGTACGGCTGCGGGGAAAGCGACGGGGGAGGCGCGGGGGTTGAGGGCGGGGCGTTGATAGCGCGGCGGCGGTTGCGCCCAACTGCGCACCACGATGGGCGATGTGGCCACGGCTTGCGCCGGGGTGAACGACCAGCCGCTGCTGCTGAGCGGCACGGCCAGGCCGAACGAGGAGCACACCGGGCAGTCGAGCTGGGCCATGTGCTGGTCGCCGCCGGCGCCATTCAGGTCGATGGCAACGCCGTGTTCGCTGTTGACCGAGCAGAAACCGCCTTCCAGGCCGGCCAGGCGCAGGCCACCCATCTGGCCATGGTGCAGGCCGCACAGAACCAGGCTGAACAGGACGCTGGCGTAGAGCGTCCAGGCGGTCAGCGTGCGGGTATGCCGGGTGGTTTTCATGGCGGCGAATCTACCATCCGGATGAACGGTCGGGTAGTGCTTCGGGCTTGATATTTTGGGGCTGCAATTGACGCGATCCCTTGTAGGAGCGGCCTTGCGTCGCGAAAGGGGCGCAAAGCGTCCCCAGGGTTCTATCAGGCCGCACGCTCCAGTACATCCAGCAAATCAACAAACTCCAGCGCCAGTTTATGCCGCGGCGCCAGGTGCACCAGCGGCACCGAGGCCTGGTGCGATTCACGCATCTTGATCGAACTGCTCAGGTACACCGGCAGCACCGGCATGCCTTCACCGCGCAATTGCTCGACCAGGGTCTGGTGCAGCGCGGTGCGCCCGGCGAACTGGTTGACCACCACACCTTCCACCTGCAACGCCGGGTTGTGGTCCTGGCGCAGTTCTTCGACCTCGGCCATGACGCAGTGCAGGGCCTGGCGCGAAAAGCTGTCGCAGTCGAACGGGATCAACAGCCGCTCGGCCGCCACCAGCGCGCTGAAGGTATAGAAGTTGAGCGCCGGCGGGGTGTCGATGTAGATCCGCTCGTAGTCCTCGCCCAGTTCCACCAGCAGCTTGCGCAGCTTGTTGATCTTGAACTTGCTCTCCAGCTTGCCTTGCAGGTCGCTGAGGTCGGGGCTGGCGGTCACCAGGTGAAGGTTGCTGTAACGGGTTTCGGTGATCGCCACCCGGTGCTTCTTGCCGGCAGCGGTGACTGGCGACAAGGTCTGGCGGAAGAAATCGGCGATGCCGGAAGGAATGGCGTCATTGACCAGGCCGGTCAGGTAGTAGGTGGCATTGGCCTGCGGGTCGAGGTCGACCAGCAAGGTCCGGTAGCCTTCGGCGGCACTGGCGGCGGCAAGGTTGCAGGCGATGCTGGACTTTCCGACGCCACCTTTCTGATTGAAAACCACACGACGCATTAGACGCTCATCCATGAAGTGAAAATGTCAGGTTGGGGTCAATCCTATGACTGGAACAAGACAGTTTTATGACAAGGAATGTTACAGCCTGCCAAGTTCATTCCGTCATGTGGCAATCGGTTTGCCTTGAGCTGTGTAGTGTCTGTTCCGGCCCTTTCGCGGGTGAACCCGCTCCCACAGGTTATGCACCGCCCTTGAGGGCTGCGGGGTACCTGTGGGAGCGGGTTTACCCGCGAAGAGGCCGGAACAGGCAAGCAAGGGCGTTCAGGCAACAACCACCCGATTGCGCCCCTCCTGCTTGGCCCGGTAAAGCGCCCGGTCAGCCTCGCTCAACGCATCCCCCGGTTCGCTCTCGGTCTCGCCATCCCAATGCGCCACCCCCAGCGACACCGTCACCGCCCCCACCGGCTCCACTGGCGTATCCTGCACCGTCACCCGCAGCCGCTCGGCCACCACTGCCGCAACGTCCAGGCCGGCCCCCGGCAGCAGCATCAGGAATTCCTCGCCGCCGGTGCGGCACAGCAGGTCACCCTCGCGGCAGCAGCGGCGCATCAGCTCCGCCAACCGGCGCAACACCTGATCACCCACCTCATGCCCGTGGCAGTCGTTTACCCGCTTGAAATGGTCGACATCCAGCACGATGGCCGCAAACGCCCGGCCTTCGGCTTCCAGCAACGACAGGCTGAACTCCAGGCTGCGGCGGTTGCCCAGGCCGGTCAGCGGATCGGTCTGGGCGTCGCGGTTGAGTCGGCCGATGCGTTCATGCAGCAGGTTCAGCCCGAACAGCAGCGCGCGCTTCAGCTCGGCCGCCTCGAAGTACCAGGCCGGTACCCGATGCAGGCGCTCGGCAGTGCCGGCCCGGTCCATCGAGCGGGCGCCGGCGGCCAGCTGCCACAGCGGCCGGGCGATGGTCATGGCCAGCCACCACAGCAGCACGCTGCCCACCAGCGCCAACGGTGCGGAGGTGCCGACCACGTTGAGGATCAGGTGGCTAAGCGGCGTCACTGTCTGGGTCAGCGGCTGCTGCGCCACCACGCCCCAACCGGCGCTGGGCACGGTGGCGTATCCGGCGAGCATTTCCACGCCGAGGCTGTTGGTCAATTGACGGGTACCATTGCCCAGGCCCGCCAGCTGGTCGATCAGTGCATTGCCCTCAACCACCGTACCCACCCGCTGACTGTCGGGGTGGTACAGCAGACGCCGGTTGCGGTCGACCACGTACAGGTAGGAACCATCCTTGTAGAAATGCTCCCCCAGCAGGCTGTTGAGGATGTTGCGTTCACGCAGGTACAGGCTGCCGCCGACATACCCCAGGTAGCGGCCATTGCTGTCGAAAATGGGTTGCGACAGCGCCACCACCAGGTTGTTGGCCGCCGATATGTAGGGCGTCGACACCAATGGGCGGCGCGCCTGCAGCGCCTCCTGGACACCGGGCGAATGCATGTGGCTGCCGACCAGGTGCCGCAAAGGGGCGGGGGAAATCGCCAGCAGCACCCCGTTGGCATCGATCACGAAGGTGGAATTGAAGGCCATGCTCTGGCTCAGGACACGCTCGGCCTCCGCCTGCAGGGCGACGGCGTCACCTAGCTGGCGGCCTTGCACGCCCGCGCTGAACGACAGCTGCTGCAAGGCGTTGTCGATAAAGGTCTCGGTGATGCTTGCCAGCTTCATCGCATACACCCGGTTGGCTTCCAGGGCATGGTCGATCAGCAGTTGGCGTTGCACCCGGTAGCTGGCGAAGTAGCTGGCGCACAGCATGACCACGGCGGTAAGGGCGCAAAGCACCAGAATGAGTGTGCGTAGACCCAGGCGCAGTCCGTGCTTGGCGTGTGGCAATCCTGACCTCGGGTGATCGAAAACAGCTACGAAATGGGAACAACCTTACGCCTTATGAGCGCAGTGGGGAACCGTGTTCAGGAGCCTGCCTTTTCCAACGCGTCCAGTTCGTCTTCCACCTGCTGCATGCGCTGCTCGGCCAGGGCCTGTACCTTCGCGTCGCGGGCCGATTCGCGCATCAGGGTGGTGAGCTTTTCGCTCAGGCGCTTGCCGGCCTCGGTGTCTTCCAGGGCACGGGCCTTGGCCGGGTCCTGGGTGGCCTCGACGATGGTAGCGAACTCGGCATCGCTGAAGTTCTTTTCGCTGTACAGGCGGAACAGGTCCTGGCGCTGGTCCTCGACGGTCAGGTGCTTGCGCAGCACGTCCTGGATGGTCGCCTGCGGCAGCTGCGGGTGCGTGCGGCCGAGCAGCGCGGCCATGCGCTCGATGTTGTGCGTGTAGGCATCCTGCAGCGGCAGCTGGGCCAGGATCTGTTCTTCACGGGAGGGTTTCTGGTCGCAGGCGGTGAGGGCTGCAGTCAGCAGCAGGGGCAGCAGCAACTTCTGGAGGCGAGGCATGGCGTGGCCTGGTTGGGCAGTGAGTGCTGCCGATTATACGGCAGTTGTGGTTGCCTGATGGATTTTGGGGGCCGCTGTGCGGCCCATCGCGACACAAGGCCGCTCCTACAAGGGATTCGCATACAGATCTGGCCAAGCGCGATCCCTGTAGGAGCGGCCTTGTGTCGCGATGGGCTGCAAAGCAGCCCCATTCAGGCAACGCGGAGCATCAGAACCCACCCCCCAACGGCCATTCCACCGCCAACCGTATCTGGTCCCCATCCAGCTCCGCCTGCGCCGTATTGCCCCGATGCACGTTATGCCGCAGCGAAAACGCGGCGCCCTTGGCCTTGCCGCTCTGCACCACATACCGTGCCTCCAGGTCGCGCTCCCAATGCTTGCCCCCCTTGCCATACCCCAGGTACGCATACCCGCCCGCAGGGTCGACATGGCTGCCGTCGATATCGAACCCGCGCACGTACAACGCCGTCAGGTTCAACCCCGGTACGCCGTAGGCGCCCATGTTCAGGTCATAGCGCGCCTGCCACGATTTCTCGTTCGGCGCGTTGAAGTCCGACATCTGCACCGCGTTGGCAATGAAGATTGCCCCTCGCGTCACGTAGTCGAATGGCGTGTTGCCGTCCACCTGCTGCCAGCCCAGGCTGAAACCGTGCGGCCCATGGTCGTACCGCGAGACCAGGCTCCAGGTGGTGTTGTCGATGTGCCCGGACAGCGCTTTGCCGGTGTCGGTCGTGCGGTACAGGTTGAGGTCGAGGGTGAGGCTGCGTCGCTCATCCAGGGCATGGCTGAGGGTGCTGCCCAGGTAGTGCTGGTTCCAGCTGTCCTGGTAGCGTGAGGTGTACAGGCTGCCGCTGAAGGCGGCGCCGGGGTTCCACACCACGCCGGCCAAATCGAAGCTGTTGCCCTGACGGCCATTGGAGTAGTTCACCACGAAGCCCTGGTCGTGGCTGGAAGCATTGCGGTCGGCGTTTTCGTTGAAGTGCCCGGCCACCAGCCTGAGGTGCTCGAACTCGGTGCTGTCAAGGAAGAACCCGGTCGCGGTCTCGGGTAGCAGGCGGCTGTCGGAGGAACTGAACACCGGGGTCTTGACCCGTTGCTCACCGTAGGACAGCACGGTATCGGACATGCGCAGTTTCAGTGCCGCGCCGGCACGGCTGTATTCGTTCTTCGGGTGCCCCTCGTTATCCACCCCGAGCAAGCGTGCCTTGCCCACGCGCCCGCCGCCGCTGTCGAGTTGCACGCCCAGGTAGGCGTGGGCGTCGACCCCGACACCAATCAGCCCCTGAGTGAAACCGGACCGGAAGGTGCCCATCAGGCCATAGGCCCATTCCTCGGCCTTGCCGCTACGTTCATCGCGCGGCTTGTAGGCGTTGCGCCCGGCACTGTTGCGCCCGCCATGCTTGTAGTCGCGCTGGTCGAATACGCTGCGGTTGAGCAGGCTCCAGCGGCCATCCTCGACAAAACCGTTGCTTTGCGACTTGGCGGAGTCGGCCAGCGCAGGGGGCGCGAGCAGGGCGCTGGCGAGCAGCAAAACGGCAGGGCGCGGCATGGGCAGAACTTCCTGTTCAGGGGGCGCGAAAACGCAGGATGTGCGCGCCGTCGAAGGGGTCGATGAGGTAATGGGCGTGCACGCCGAAGGTGTTCAGCAGGCACTCGGGTGTAAGTACCTCGAGCGGTTTGCCGAGGGCGACCAGGCGGCCCTTGTCGAGCACCGCGACGCGGTCGCAGGTGAGCGCCTGGTTGAGGTCGTGCAGGGCCACCAGGGTGGTCACCGGCAGGGCCTGCACCTGTTGCAACAGGCTCAGCTGGTGCTGGATATCCAGGTGGTTGGTCGGCTCGTCCAGCAGCAGCACCTGCGGCCGCTGTGCCAGGGCACGGGCAATGTGCACGCGCTGGCGCTCGCCACCGGACAGCGACCCCCACAGGCGGGTGCGCAGGTGCAGGGCGTCGAGGTCGGCCAGGGCCTGCTCGACGATCGTGCGGTCCTCCCGGGAGAACGGCGCCAGCGCCGACAGCCAGGGGGTGCGGCCCAGGGCAACGGCATCGAACACGCTGATCGCATCGAGGGTGTCGGCCTGCTGTTCGACCAGCGCCAAGGCCTGGGCGACACGGCGGCGGGGCAACCGTGCCAGCGGTTCGCCCAGCAGTTGCACGCTGCCGTTGCCTGGCTTGCGCAGCCCGGCCAGCACCTTCAGCAGCGAGGATTTGCCGGAGCCGTTGGGGCCCACGATGCCCAGGGTTTCACCGGCGACAACGCTCAGTTCGATATCGCTGAGCACGGTGTTGCCGGCCAGTTGCAGCCCCAGGTTCTGGCAACTCAAGGGGGCCATCTGTAGCGCCGTCATGACCGTCATGGGCGCCCCCGGCGGCTGACCAGGATCAGCGCGAAGACCGGTGCGCCGAGCAGCGCGGTGACCACGCCAACGGGGATCACCTGGCCCGGGATCAAGGTGCGCGACAGAATGTCGGCGGCAATCAGGAACAGTGCCCCACCCAGTGCGCTGGCGGGCAGCAGGCGGCTGTGCCCGGGGCCGAGCAGCAGGCGCAGGGCATGGGGGATCACCAGCCCGACAAAACCGATGGCACCGACGATGGACACCATCACGGCGGTCACCAGCGCCGCGCAGCTGATCAGCAGCAACTGGGTACGCCGCACCGGGATGCCCAGCGACGCCGCCGAGTCGGCACCGAAGGTGAAGGCATCCAAGGCACGGCGATGCCACAGGCACACCAACAGCCCGAACAGTACAACTGGCACGGCCAGCCACACCGAAGGCCAACGCACGCCACTGAGGTTGCCCAGCAGCCAGAACAGGATGCCGCGCGCCTGCTCGGCGGTGGCCGACATGGTGATGAGGAAGGCGGTAAGGGCGTTGAACAGTTGCGAGCCGGCGATCCCGGCAAGGATCACCTGGGCATTGTTGCTGCTGGGGCCGGCTGCCCGAGCCAGCACCAGCACCAGGGCGAACGCTGCCAGGGCGCCGATGAAGGCACCGCCGGACATGCTCAGCGCCAGGCTGCCGAAGCCCAGCAGGCCCACCAGCACCGCACCGGTCGAGGCGCCGGCAGACAGCCCCAGCAAGTAAGGCTCGGCCAACGGGTTGCGCAACAGTGCCTGGAGGATCACGCCGCAGGTGGCCAGGCCGGCGCCGCAGGCCGCAGCAACCAGGGTGCGGGGCAGGCGGTAGTTCCAGACGATGCCGGCGTCGATCGGGTCGACCGGGTAGCCGGCCTGCCACAGGTGGTTGGCCAGCACCTGGCCGACCACGCCGGGCGACAGGTTGGTTTCGCCGATGGCGGTGCCGGCCAGCAGGGCCGCCAACAGGGCGGCCAGGGCAACGGCGATGAAGGGTAACAGGCGCATCATCACTGGGCTGCTTTGCCGCTGGCGAAGGCGGTGGCCAGTGTCTGCAGGCCGCTGAACAAGCGAATGCCGGCCTGCATGGCGTCGGCGTCGAGGATGATGATGCGATCGTGCTTCACCGCGTCCATGTTGCGCGTTACCGGGTCGCTACGCAGGAATGCCAGCTTCTTCTGGTAGTCGTCGGCGGGGTAGCGACGGCGGTCCATGCGGGCAATGATCAGCCAGGTGGGGTTGGCCTTGGCCAGGGTTTCCCAGCCTACGGTCGGCCATTCTTCGCTGGACTCGACCACGTTGCGCACGCCGAGGGTGCGCAGCATGAAGTCGGCGACCCCCTGGCGGCCCGCCACGTAGGGGTCGATATGCAGGTCGGCGCTGGAGAACCAGAACAGCGCCGAGGTGGCGGACAGGTCCTTGTCGGCCAGTTGTGCCTTGGCACTGTCCAGGCGGCCTCTGAGTTCGGCATTCAGGGCCGTGCCACGGTCCTGCACATCGAAGATTGCCGCCAGCTGGCTGACGCTCTTGTAGATAGTGTCGACCTGGAACGCCTGCAGGCGGGTGCCATCGGCGCCCACCAGGTTGTCCTTGCCTTCGCAATCCGACGGCAGCAGGTAGGTGGGGATGCCCAGTTCATCGAACTGCTCGCGGGTGCCGACCACGCCCTGGGCACCGACCATCCATTCGAACTGCACCGTCACCAGTTGCGGGCGCTTGCCCACTACCGCCTCGAAGCTGGGTTCGTTGTCGGCCAGGCGCGGTACCTTGGCGTTCTGCACCTGGTACTCGGGCAGCACGTTGTTGAACCACAGCGAGGTGGCCGCCAGTTTGTCGCCCAGCCCCAGCGCGTAGAGCATCTCGGTACCGGCCTGGCCAATGGTGACCGTGCGTTGCGGCGCCTGGGCGAAGGTTTGCGGCTTGCCGCAGTTGTCGACCGTCAGCGGGTAATGGGTGGCAGCAGCCTGGGCCAGGCCGGTGAGCAGGGTGGCAAAACGGGGCAGCATGCTGGGCGATCTCCTATCGGACAGTTCGGGTGAGGAACGCACGGACAGGCATCGCCGAGCCCCCGCTGGCGGCAGGGGCAACACTGATGGCCAATCCCGGACACCCCGCCGGTTGGTGAATGTAGGCCGGCAGGTCTCCTGACTGGTGCGTCATGGCCTGGCTCCGGCCTTCCCGGGTTCGTGGCCCAGTGGCATCGATGGAGCAGGCTCGGCACCTACAGTTGCGGGGGCAGTTCCGTTTGGCCCGATTTGGCGGGCCTGGGATTCCCTATTGATTCCGTGGTGGAAACCGGCGGCCGGCATGGTAGACCATCGTGCCGCCGGGTGAAAACGCTTTTCAGAAGTACTTCAGCCAGGTGATGTCGCGCCGCCGCGCCTTCAGGCGGGCGAACCAGCGCACCGGCAGGTACAGCGAAACTGTCAGCAGCGCTGCCCCCAGCCACACCGCGGCGATGCCGTCGAAGCCGAAGTAGTCGCCATGGTTGCGGCCGAACAGCGCCACGCTGGCCAGGTACAGCAGCTTCAGCACATACAGGTGCAGCAGGTAGAAGAACATCGGTGCCGCGCCGAACACCGCCAGGGCACTGATCCAGCGGGCCTGGCCGGCGCGTTCGAAGGCGCGCAGCAACAGCAGGCCACAGCCCAGGGTCAGGGCCAGGAACAGCAGCGACGGCGGGTACTTGGTGATGTTGAAGAAGCTCATCAGGGTTTGCGTGACGGTCGGGTAAGCGCTCCACGGCGCCTCGCCGTAGCCGTTGACCAGGCGCAACACGACAAAGCCCAGCAGCGCGATCAACCCGGCCAGCAGCAGGCGATGCTGGCGTTGGCCGGCCGCGCTGCCACGGGCGAACCACGGGCCCAGGCCGTAGCCCAGGGCGATGACACCGATCCACGGCAGCACCGGGTAGGAGGTGCGCAGGCGCAGGTTTTCGGAGAACTCCAGCCAACCCCGGTCATGCAGGATCGCCCATGGCACATGCAGGGCGGATTCGGCGCCGAAGTGCAGGCCGTCGAGCAGGTTGTGGCCGGCGATGATGATTGCGCCCAGGGTGATCAGGGCGGCACGTGGCAGCCAGACCAGCAGGGACAGGGCGATCATGCTCACGCCGATGGCCCAGATCACCTGCAGGTAGATGACGCTGGGCGGCAGCTGGAAGGTCCAGGCGAAGTTGACCAGGGTGAATTCCAGCACCACCAGGAACAGCCCGCGCTTGAACAGGAACGCCGAGACATCGCCGCGGCCCTGGTGTTTCTCGCCGTACAGCCAGGCCGACAGGCCGGTCAGCATGACGAACACCGGCGCGCAGAGGTGGGCCAGGGTGCGGCTGAAGAACAGCGAAGGCTCGGTGGTATCGATGGCCATCGGGTCGCTGACCTGGCGGTGCAGGAAGAAGGTTTCGCGGACATGGTCCAGGAGCATGAACAGGATCACCAGGCCGCGCAGGGCATCGATGCTCTGCAGGCGCTGGTTGAGCAGGGTGGGGGTGGCGCTGGCGCTTGTCATGGGAGGTCGCTGATAGGAATTGATGTCAACTGAAACGTTATCTTATAACTAAATGGTAGTGAGTTGGTAACTGTTTTTGTGGTGCCTGTACCGGCCCTTTCGCGGGCTTGCCCGCTCCCACAGGAATTTCACCCATTCTGAAATCTGTGCAGTACCTGTGGGAGCGGGCAAGCCCGCGAAGAGGCCGGTGCAGGCAGTGCAGATCAGAAGCTGTAATCCACCGTCGCAAAGTACGACCGTGGCATCCCCATCAGCCACTGCTGGCCACTGAACGCCGACTGCACATACTCACGGTCGAACAGGTTGTTCAACTGCAACCCCAGCCGCACATCCGGCAACACCTGCCAGCCGATGTCGGCATCGACCACGGTGTAGCCGGGGGCGCTCTGGGTGTTGGCGGTATTGGCATATCGTTCGTCCACATAGCGCGCGCCAATACCGGCCTCCAGTTGCTGGCCGAAGCCTTTGCTCAGCCACAGGTTGGCGGTACGCCGCGGGACATTGGCCGGGCGATTGCCCGCACGGTCCTGCGCCACGCCGCCGACCATTTCGTCGAAGTCGTCATACCTGGCGCGCACGATCGCCGCGTTGGCCGACACCTGCCACTGGTGCGCCAGCGCCAGTTCCAGGGTTGCCTCCAGGCCGTCGGACGTCTGCTGGCCAGCCTGTTGCTTCTCGTGGGTGATAGGGTCATCCACCAGCAGCTTCTTCTTGACGATGTGGTAGGCCGCCAATGTCCATTCGCCACGCCCCTCCCAGAAGCGCTGCTTCAGGCCCACCTCGGTCTGCCTGGCCTCGGTCAGGTCGTAGTGCATCTGGTTGGCGCTGAGGCTGATGAGGTTGTCGACCCCGTCCTCGCTGGTGGAGTACTGGCCATACAGCGACAGGTCGTCGCTGACCGCAAACACCAGCCCGGCACGCCAGTTGCCCCCTTGCAGGCTGCGGTCGCTGCGGCTGTCGGTGGTCAGTTTCTCCTGGACGATGTGGTTCTGGTCGCGGCGCACGCCGGTGACCAGGGACAGGCGATCGCTCAACTGCAGGCGGTTTTCGGCGAACAGGGCAAAGGTGTGGGTGGTGGACAGCGTTTGCGGGCGCAGCGGCGAGGCGCTGTGGAACCAACCCGGTTGTGGCTGCCAAGGGTCGACGTAGTCACCGCCCACATCGTTGTAGGGCGCGTTGCTGTCGACGTTGAAGCGGACCTTGTTGTACTCGGCGCCGACCACGGTCTTGCTGGCCAGGCCGAACAGCGTGTGGTCGAGGGTGAAGGCCTGGCGATCGCCGAACTGTTCCTGGTTGTGCTTGATCTGCAGGTAGCTGCCGCGCAGCAGCTGCTGGCGCCCGGCATCCCAGCTGTACTCCTCGGCATTGCGCCAGTGACGGCGGCTCTTGATGTAGTACAGCTGGTTGCTGGCGCTGAGGTGGTCGCTCAACGTCCAGTCGGTGTTCAGGCGGGTCCATTCATCGACGTAGTGCTGCACATCGTCCTGCACGTTGTAGTTCTTCTTGCGCAGGCTGCTGCGGTAGTGGCCGTCGATCAGCGGGGTGCCGTAGTAGTTGGCAGGCTGCGCATCGCCGCGGTCGTGGGCGAGGGTGAAGCTGAGGTCGTCGCTGGCATCGAAGCGCAGCGCGGCGCTCAGCGCCAGGCTGCGTGACGGGGTGCGGTCGACCCAGCCGTTACCGGTTTGCTGGTTCAGGGCCAGGCGGTAGCTCAGGCGCTCACCGAGGCTGCCGCCGCTGTCCAGGCCGAGCTGCTGGCGGTCCCACGAACCGTAGCCCAGGCGCAGGTGGTTGCGTACCTCGCCGGCAAACGGCTTTTTCGGGACCACGTTGACCACCGCACCGGTGGCGCCTTCGCCATACAGCACCGAGGCCGGGCCGCGAATCACATCGATGCGCTCGACCATCCACGGGTCGACCGGGAACGTCTGGGTACCGGCACCGGTGTACAGGCGTGCGCCGTCGAACAGGGTCATCACCGAGTTGTGCCCGGTAAAGCCGCGGGCGGACAGGCCCGTGCCGCCGTCGCCCGGGGAGCCGATGTAGCTGATGCCCGGTGAGCGGGTTACCGCGTCCTGTACGGTGAGGTTGTTGCGCTGCTGGATCTGCTCGGCGCTGATGCTGCTGGTGCTGGCCGGTGTCTCCAGGGCGCTGAGGCCCAGGCGCGAGCCCGCCTGGGTCGGGGTGGTCAGGTCGATGGGGTGGCTGCCTTGGGTGTCGGTGATGGCCGTGGAGGGCAGGGCCAGTGGCTGTCGCTCGAGGTCATCGGCCAGGGCCGGCAGGGATACGGCCAGGCAGGCCGCCAGGGGGTGAAGCTTGAAGATACGGGACATGTCGTTCCACTACTGCAGGAATGAATGGATCCCGGTGGAAAACACGCAAAGGCGCACCGTGCACGCAGGCGCACGCACGGATACCGGCCTGCGCCCGCCCACCGCGGGTTGCCAAGTGAAGCTCCAGGCCGGTCTCCGGGCTTGCGAGGGGCATGAAACCTTCACCTTCCCATGCATGTGCACAGTGGTATCTCGAAGGGTTCGCTCGCTTACCGTTGCGGGGGCAGCGCCGGACTTGTCGTGGGCAACACGACGCACCGGCTTCCCGTTTCACCCTGCGCGCGGCGGCGCAGGGCACCTGAAACTGGCGGGCATATGACCATTGAAACGCGGGAGGCGTCAAATCTGCCTGCTACCAATGAAACAACTCTCGTCGCGCCCCCTCGGTAATCGCCACGATCCCCGGGTGCTTGACCTTGCGCTCTACCGAAATGGCATAGAACGACTCGTGCACCGCCTCGGTCTGCCCGATCAGCTCCACGCCATACTGGCGGCACACTTCCTCGGCGATCACGCTGGGCGCGACGAAGATGCCGCTGCCCGACTGCCCGAACGCCTGCATCAAGGCACTGTCATCGAACTCGCCCACGATCCGTGGCTGCACCTGCTGTTCACCCAGCCAGCGCAGCAGGCGGCTGCGTACCACGGTTTCCTGCCCGGGGATAAGCAATGGCGCATCCTGCAGGCAGGCGGGGAAGGGGCCTTCCAGGCGTTGTGCCAGCGCCGGGGTGGCGAAGAAGCTCAACCCACACTCGCCCAGCTTCTGGCTATAACCCTTGATGTCCAGGTGGCTGGGCATGGGGCTGTCGGAAATCACCAGGTCCAGGCGCTGGATCGCCAGGTCGGCCAGCAGCCGTTCGAGCTTGTCTTCGCGGCAGTTGATACGCAGCACGTCGTCCAGCTCCATGGTCGGTGCCAGCAGGCGGTAGACGATGGACTTGGGCACCACGTCCGCCACGCCCACGCGGAACAGGATCTGCTCCTGCGGGCCGGCCCGCAGCATGGCCTCCAGCTCGCTACCCAGCTGGAACATCTGCTCGGCATAGATCAGCGTCTGGCGCCCTGTTTCGGTCAGTTCCAGCTGGCGCCCCACGCGCTGGAACAACTCCAGGCCGTAGGTCTGTTCGAACAGACTGATCTGCCCGCTGATGGTTTGCGGGGTCAGGTTCAACTGTTCGCTGGCGCGGGCGATGCTGCCGGTCTTGGCCACGGCCCAGAAGTAGTGCAACTGCCGATAGTTGAGCATCGGTATGTTTCCGGAATCGTAAAAACCGAAGTATAACCGCTGAAAATACGAATTTTCCGGATGTGTTGCGCTCTTTAGAATACGACTCCATCAGGCGCCGTGTGCGCCGCCGGAACATGAAAAGCGAGGAACCCATGCTGCAACTCAAATCCATCGGCACGCCGCTGGTGCTGGCCTTGGCCCTGTTCACCCTGGCCGGTTGCGAGCAGGCCGAGAAATCTGCCCAGCAGATGCTCGACCAGGCCGCACAGTCGGCCAAGCAGGCCATCGACGACACCAACAAGGCCGCACAGCAGGCGTTGAGCGAGGCCATCGGCAGCGAAGGGCACAAGCCCAAGGACGCCGACAAGAAAGAAGACACCCAGGAAATCTGACCCCCAACCGCTGCTGCAGGATTTGAACAATGGAATACTTGCTGGAACTCGTCGCTAGCCCTACCGCCTGGGTTGCCCTGGCTACGCTGGTAGCCATGGAAGTCGTGCTGGGCATCGACAACCTGATCTTCATCTCCATCCTGACCAACAAGCTGCCGGTGGAGTACCGCTCCAAGGCGCGCCGTATCGGTATCAGCATGGCCTTGGTCATGCGCCTGGCGTTGCTCAGCACGGTGGCCTGGATTGTCCAGCTGACCGACCCGGTGTTCGAAGTGTTCGGCAATGCCTTCTCCTGGAAGGACGTGATCCTGATTGCCGGTGGCCTGTTCCTGCTGTGGAAGGCGACCAAGGAAATCCACGAGAACGTCGACCCGCACGGGGCCAAGGAAGAAGCCAAGGTGTCGTCGACGGTTACCCTGGGCTTTGCCGCGGCGATCTTCCAGATCCTGTTGCTGGACATCGTCTTCTCGGTCGACAGCATCATCACCGCCGTGGGCATGACCGAGCATCTGCCGATCATGATCATTGCCGTTATCACTGCCGTGATCGTCATGATGGTGGCCGCCGACCCGTTGGCCAACTTCATCAACGACAACCCGACCGTGGTGATGCTGGCTCTGGGCTTCCTGATCATGATCGGCATGACACTGATCGCCGAAGGTTTCGGCGCCCATGTACCGAAGGGTTATGTGTACGCAGCCATGGCCTTCTCGACGGCGATCGAGATCCTCAACATCCTGGCCCGTCGGGCGCGGTTGAAGCGTGAGGCGGCTGAAGGTTGATGTGAAAAAGCGGGGCGCTTGCGCCCCGTTCGCGGGCTTGCCCGCTCCTACAGGTGCCGCGTCAGCCAGATAGCTACGCGGTCCCTGTGGGAGCGGGCAAGCCCGCGAATGGGAGTAGGGAGAATCTGTAGTCAGTGCACCCCGGCATGCCGCCGCGCCCGACGCACAGGCTGTGGCTTGGCGGGGGCCTGCGGTGGCAGGTGGTGGTGGGAGTGACGCCGCACGATACGCAGTACACCCCATAGCATGGCGGCTGCAACGCTCAGCCACATGCCCACCAGCATGAGGATTGCCATGGTCAGGCTCATCTGTGCCTCCATCTCTACGGGCCGCGCTCGGTCGCCGACGCTGGCCTTCCAGACACTGCTTTAGTCTAGTCTCTCGCCTGTGACGTTCCATTGACCAAAGGTCTATTGCTTGGTCCGATTTGCTCCTAACCGGTGTCGGACTATACCCGCGCCGCTGTCCGACCTATGATCGGTGGCCAGAGCCGGGCGCTGCCTGCCCGGCGTTGGAGCAAGCGAGTGTCCATGCAGCAACCTTCCTTCAAGACCATCCCTCGTCGGCTGCTGGCGGCCTGCCTGGTAGCGGCCAGCCTGGCCGGTTGTGCCAGCGCACCCTCCGCCAACCTCAAGGGCCTGCCGCAGCGGGTCGAGATCAGCAGCGTGCCGTTCTACCGTGGCAACGCCAACCACAGCGGGGCCATGGCATTGGCGGCGGTGCTGTCGCAACAGGGGGCTCCGATCACGCCGGGGCTGCTGGACAAGCCGCTAAACCTGCCCCAGGGCGCCGAGGCGCTGGACACCGGCATCCCCCGGGTGGCGCGCGACTACGGCATGGTGGTGTATCCGCTGGACAAGCAGCTGGACGCGCTGTTGACCCAGGTGGCGGCGGGCAACCCGGTGCTGCTGCGTTACGAGGATGGTTCGGCCTGGTGGAGCGAGCCACGCTATGCCGTGCTGATCGGCTACGACCGCTACAAGCAGCGGGTGCTGTTGCGCTCGGGCATGCACCGGCGGCAGCTGATGGCGTTCGATGACTTTGCCTCGGCGTGGGCGAAGCTTGGGAGTTGGGCGGTGCTGGTGCAGCCACCGCGGCAATTGCCGGCCCAGGTGGACCGCCAGCGCTGGTTGCAGGCTGCGGATGAACTGGCGCGGGCGGGGCAGGAGATTGCGGCGAAGCAGGCTGTGAGTAGCCTGAACAAATAGCTTTGTCTGTACCGGCCCTTTCGCGGGCACGCCCGCTCCCACAGGGGCCGTGCAACCGGCACAAGTCCTGTGGGAGCGGGCGTGCCCGCGAAGAGGCCAGCCCTGCCTACATCAGAAGCCCAGGCGATCGCGCAGGCTGTAGTACCAGGCACCAATGGCGCTGAACGGCACACGCAGCATCTGGCCACCCGGGAACGGGTAGTGCGGCAGGCCGGCGAAGGCGTCGAAGCGCTCGGCCTGGCCGCGCATGGCCTCGGCCAGCACCTTGCCCGCCAGGTGGGTGTAGGTCACGCCGTGACCCGAGCAGCCCTGGGAGTAGTAGATGTTGTCGCCGATACGGCCAACCTGCGGCAGGCGCGACAGGGTCAGCAGGAAGTTGCCGGTCCAGGCGTAGTCGATCTTCACGTTCTGCAGCTGCGGGAAGGCCTTGAGCATCTTCGGACGGATGATCGCCTCGATGTTGGCCGGGTCACGCGCGCCGTACACCACGCCACCACCGAAGATCAGGCGCTTGTCGCTGGTCAGGCGGTAGTAGTCGAGCAGGTAGTTGCAGTCCTCGACGCAGTAGTCCTGCGGTAGCAGGGTGCGCGCCAGTTCGTCGCCCAGCGGCTCGGTGGTGATCACCTGGGTGCCGCATGGCATGGATTTGCTGGCCAGTTCCGGCACCAGGTTGCCCAGGTAGGCGTTGCCGGCGACGATGATGAACTTGGCGCGGACCTTGCCCTGCGGGGTATGCACCACCGGGTTGGCGCCACGCTCGATGCGTACGGCCGGGGTTTGTTCATAGATGATGCCGCCCAGCGACTCGACCGCGGCGGCTTCGCCCAGGGCCAGGTTCAGCGGGTGGATGTGGCCGCCGCTCATGTCCAGCATGCCGCCCACATAGTTGTCGCAGGCGACCACTTCGCGGATGCGCTTCTGGTCCATCAGCTCCAGCTGGTTGTGGCCGAAGCGTTCCCACAGGCGCTTTTGCGACTCCAGGTGGCCCATCTGCTTGCTGGTGAGGGCAGCGAACACGCCACCGTCCTTCAGGTCGCACTGGATGTTGTACTTGGCCACGCGCTCACGAATGATGCGCCCGCCTTCGAAGGCCATCTGGCCCAGCAGCTGGGCCTGCTTGGGGCCGACGGTGCGTTCGATGACGTCGATGTCGCGGCTGTAGCTGTTGACGATCTGGCCACCGTTGCGGCCCGATGCGCCGAAGCCGACCTTGGCCGCTTCGACGATGCTCACCTTGAAGCCGTTCTCCAGCAGGAACAGGGCGCTGGACAGGCCGGTGTAGCCGGCGCCGATGATGCACACATCGGTTTCCACCTCACCCTGCAGCGCCGGACGTGGCGGCACCGGGTTGGCCGAGGCGGCGTAGTAGGACTGGGGGTAGGGGGTGTTAGCCATGCTGCAGGAACCTCGTGTTTTATATTTTTAACGAATGTACCGATGCTATCAATAATAATAAACACCCGCTAGTCGTCCGTTGAAAATCCTTTACTCGGTCCCCGTCAGCACGCCTTTCTATAAAGGGTTTAAGATTCAGTAGGTTAGCGCGAAAAAAAATGTTGACAGGGTTTTTGGAATGGGTAGAATGCGCACCACACGACAGGCACATAGCTCAGTTGGTTAGAGCACCACCTTGACATGGTGGGGGTCGTTGGTTCGAGTCCAATTGTGCCTACCAAATCGAAAAAGGGGTGATCCGAAAGGGTCACCCCTTTTTTCATTGTGATTTTATGCGGCCAGGGGCTGGTGCGCAGCCCATCCGACCAATGCCGTGCTCCGGCAAGGTGGCCCCATGTGTAGAAAACTCGAAAGTTTTTGATTTTTCTCAAAAAAACGCTTTACAGGTACGCATTCGATCACTAATATGCGCACCACACGACAGGCACATAGCTCAGTTGGTTAGAGCACCACCTTGACATGGTGGGGGTCGTTGGTTCGAGTCCAATTGTGCCTACCAAACAAAAGTCCCGGTTTCCGGGCATCAAAAGGGCGACCCCAAGGGGTCGCCCTTTTGTTTTTGTCGTGCCCAACGAAGGGCGACTTCACGCGCTACAGCCTCGTCGTATAACCGCATAGCGAATTGCGACTATAGTGAGTCTCTAGCGATGGGGTCAGAGATGCGGCTATGCCTTCGATTGATGTGTCGCTTCCGTTGAGCCTGCGCAAACGAGCCATGTTGGCCAGTGCGTTGAACCTTCTCGCTGTCTTTGCTTCCCAGGTCATGCGGCTGGGCGGCAATCTGGTGATCACCCGCTTGCTCGTGCCGGAAATGTTCGGCGTGATGGCCATTGCAACCACTGTTTCAGTGGTGCTGCAACTGCTTTCCGATGTTGGGCTGCGGCCGAACGTCATTCAGAGCTCGCGCGGCGACGAACCGCTGTTTCTCGATACCGTGTGGACGGTGCAAGTCATCCGTGGGTTTGTGCTGTTCCTTCTGACGTTGCTATTGGCCCTGGGGGCAAAATTCACGCAGTACATCGAACTGTGGCCGGCCCATTCCACCTACGCCGCTCCAGAGCTACCGATGGTGCTGGCTTTGTCTGGGTTCGCCGCGATCATCTATGGCTTCCAGTCGCCCAAGGTCGATGTGGCCATCCGTGTCTTCCAGCAGAAGAAGGTAGTGATCGCCGAACTGATTGCACAGTTTGTCGGTTTGATCGTGATGCTCGTGGCAGGCTATCTCACCCGCTCCATCTGGTCATTGGTGGCGGCGGGGCTGCTGAGCACACTGGTTTTCACCGTACTCAGTCACTTGGTATTCCAAGGGCCGCGCAACCGCCTGCGATGGGACCCCGCCGCGCTGCGCGAGGTGTTCGATTACGGACGCTGGATCTTGTTGTCGTCCTCCGTAGGGGTGCTGGCGATGCAGGGTGACCGGATCTGGTTCGGCGGAAGTATGTCGGTCGCGGAACTAGGGGTCTATTCCATCGCTGTCGCCATCCTCGGGGCGATTCAGTCGGTCCTGCTGCGGCTGGCGGGGGCAGTCGCCTTGCCGGCCTTCAGTGAGGCAACGAGAAGTGGCGACAAAGAGCGGGTGCGCAGCCTTTACTACCGCTCCAGGGTGCTGTTCGACCTGACCTCGCTGTTCGCTTGCGGTTTTTTGCTGACTGCCAGCCCGCTGTTGATCAGTTGGCTGTACGACGACCGTTATGCCGGCGCCGGCAATACCATGGCCATTCTCTCGCTCTCTCTTTTCACCTTGCGCTTCACGCTGGCACACCAGCTCTGGTTGGCCCTGGGGCTGACCAAATACGTGGCGATGGACAACATCATCCGGGTCGTTTCGCTGTTTATCCTACTGCCGGTCCTCATGGCCATCGGTGGCGTGAGCTATGCCATCTGGGGTGTGGCGCTGCATACCTTCTTCACGCTTTTCCTGATTTTTCCTGTCAACCGCAAGCTGGGTCTGCTGGACCTGAAGCGCGAGGTTGTAGTACTGCCTGCCCTGCTGATCGGCGTCTTTTTCGGTGAAATGATAACCAGCCTGTTCACCTGATTGGGCCGTGAAGGCGCAGGCAGGTGAGCGTGTGGTCGGTAGACACATGGGCCGCGAAAGGTTCCAGCGCCTGGGAGGGGAGGCTGCATCAGGCGGCCCCAGAGACCGCACGGTCAGGTATGCCGTTGTTATCTTTCGCCATATTCACAAGTAGAAAAAATGGCGCCATAAAACATACGGTTTCCACTGGCTAATCATTGAATAATCAATGATTAAGCGTGTCTTGACAGATCTTTTTTGCAGATCTTTAATCTTTTGGTATATGGCAGCCTGTGGCGTTTAAGTGCCGAAGGTTATTGGGTGTTTATTTGGCAGCACTTATTGCCTGTTAACTGGATACGCTCCAAGGACATGAAATGAGAGAGCACATACGAAAGCTCATAACGCCGTCGATGCGCTTCGAAATAAGAAAGTTCTTGATTTGGGCCCAGGATATAATGGGGCGCGCGTGTTTGTGGCGCTGGGAAATTACCAGTTTTCGGCTGCAGACAAGTAACGACTACGAAGTCTTATATGTCGGTCGAAAGAGCCGCAAGGAGATGGCCAAGCTGCTCATCGGCGGTAAACCCGAGGTCGACACCAAATCCGGCGATAGCGCGCAACAGCCTGGCGCCGCGTCCCATAGGGTGTTGATCAGCGAGATGCCCAGTGCAGGTGCCCTGTACGTGCCCCATTACCTGAGTGCCATCATCCCCCTGGGGCGTCCGCTGGAGGAGATCATCGCCCGCTACGACGGTGAACTGCGCCGCAACATCCGCAAGTGTCGGCCGCTGTACCGCATGCAGCAGGTGCTGACGGACGAGGAGATTGGCAAGGCCGACCGGGAAATGTTGCAGCCTTATGCCCAGGCGCGGCATGGCCTGCATGCCAAACAATTCGACTCCCAGGAAGTGTTGCGCATCGCCCAGACCGTTGGCCGGCTCGACCTCGTGATGAAAGGCGAGGAGGTTGTAGCCTGTCATTTCGGTTGTGTAATAACCCGGGCCGGCAAGCGCTATTGGAGCACGCTTCGCTTTGGCTACCCGGAGGCCGTCTTCAACGACCCAAAACGACTGCGCGAGGTCAACTCGATCACTACCTTCATGGCCCTGGAATGGGCCATCGAGCAGGGTTTCGATTATTACGATATCGGCCAATGTCTGGCACGTCCGGACGATGGGCTTTTGAAATGGAAGCGCCGGCGCGGCGGTGATGTGGATACCTTGGGCAACCAGGCTTATATGTTCGTCCGGCTGCCGAAGACCGGTATCGCCAAGTTTCTCTGGGAGTTCCCGTTATTTGCCGTCGAGGACAGCAGGCTTACACTGCATCTGGGTTTGCCGGATGGGCCAAGTGACGAGGAGATTGTCGACCGCTATCGTGAAATGGTCTTCGGTGGCTTATTCAAGATATACATTTACTGTGCGAAAGCGCCTGGCGAACTGCTGCTGGAGAACTTGCGCGATCGATATGCTCACTTCCAGTCCCCTCCCATTCTGGAAAAAGTAGTGTGCAACTGAGCGTGAAAGATAGCCTTTCAATGAGAGCGCTGCATGATGAACGACATTTCGGGTATAGAGACGAAGGGATCCGACCATAAAAGCTGGAGCTTGGCCGCATACAAGTACCTCGCAAGAAAGCGGCTGGTACGAAAGCCGTCGGAGAACCTGAAGAACCTTGCGGTCAGGACTTGGGATATCGCCCCGGCCGAGGTCACCCCAGCGCCTCCCGCTTTCTTTCTGCCGAATCAGTTGGAGCGAGTGACCGGCTGGGAAGCGAAACGTTTCTTTCCTTTCGAGCATCCGCGGCGGACCATGGAGGGGCTGGGCAGCGTCGCACAGGCCCCTACCAAGGGCTATCTGATCAAGGACGTCATTCTGATCGATGGCGCACTCTACAAGAACAATGCCAGCTTCTGGCTGTCTGACCGGCCCAACGGGTTGCCGCGAATCGTCGTGGAGCAAGAGATCGAGCGTGGGGCCGCTTATTGTTCACGTTACGGCAACCGCTGGTTTGGAACGTGGCTGGCCGAGGATTGCGTCACATATGCTTTGGCCCGTAACGAAGGCGTGCCGGTCACCACGGCACCCTCCGGCAGGTTCCCCCTTTTTTCCCAGGCTGCGCAGTACGAAGAATGGCTTGGCATGCATCCGCTTCGGCTGCACACGGCCTTTTTTCGAGAGTTGGTGCTGTTCGATGACTTCAGCCACAACACAAACCAGTCCGAGCGATACCGCGCCATGGGCCAAAAGTTGTTGTCGCGGGTAAATTACCAGTCCCACCCGGGGGTTTTCATCTTGCGGGGCTGTGACGGAGATCTGCGCCTGCTGCGCAACGAACTACAGATTGCCGAACATCTGCAAAAACATCGCGGCTTTCGCATCCTTGCCCCTTTGGGGGGCGACCTGGCAACCATCGTGGAAACCTGTGCCGGGGCGAGGGTAGTGGTGGGCGTCGAAGGCAGCCAGCTCATCCACGGTATGAATGTGCTGTCGCCCGGCGCTTCGGTGCTGACGCTGCAGCCACCTGATCGCTTTGTCTGCTTCTACAAGTACCTGACTGATCGCGATCAACAGCATTTCGGCTTTGTGGTCGGGATACCTGATGGCAGCGGCTTCCGCATCGACCTCGATGAGCTCGAACGGACCTTGGATCTGCTGCCGTCATGACAGGGCAAGGCATGCCATGACTGCCTGAGGTGCATGAGCACTGGTTGCACGGTGTAACGTATGGTCGCGGTCCTTGCCTGGGGAGGGCGTGCTAGAATCCGCGCCTTCGAATCTGGAGGTACACGCGTGCGCAAACTGGCTGTGGTAATGGCAGTGCTCGCCCTGGCGGGCTGTGAGAACGAGGTCGAAGGCGTGCACAAACAGGTGGCCGAACACCTGCACAACCCCAAGACCGCCAAGTTCGGCAACGTGCGGATCGACACCCAGGGCACCATCTGCGGCCAGGTCCGCGGCAAGGATGATGCCGGGCAGTACGAAGCCTACCGCAGCTACGTGGCGATCAAGCGCGATGGCCAATACGAAATCATCGTCGACGACAGCGGCAACAACCTGCGCATCCGCGAGATGTGTGGCGGCGCCGAGCTGCAGCGTCGCGCCGAAGCCCTGGCTGGCCAGCCGGCCCCGCAAGGCTGGGATGTGGAAGTGATCCAGGGCGCCAACATGGGCGCGCTCAGCGACATGACCGCGCGCCTGATCGAAAAGGGCATCCCGTCCTCGGTGGAGTACCGCGACGGCAAGCCGGTGGTGCTGATGGGGCCGTTCCCCAGCCGTGAGGAAGCCGAAGCACGCAAGGCCGAGGTGATGGCCAAGCTGGGTACCGATTCGGTGGTGATCCAGCACGGCGCAGCGCGCTGAAAACCCTGTGTGCGTGGGGCCTGTAGGAGCGGCCTTGTGTCGCGACGGGCTGCGCAGCAGCCCCGGGATTTCGGCATCACAGCAGATTCTGTGGGGCTGCTTCGCAGCCCGTCGCGACGCAAGGCCGCTCCTACAGGGCGTGCGCCAGCTTCCGGATTTCGAGCAGTCAAACGCGCACTAGACATTGTCCGCACAGTTTTGGCTATGCTTGGCAGGAAGAAGCCGAACGGGGAGGGCCTCATGTCTACACTGGAGCGGGCCATTGCCGTGGCCGCCAGGGCGCATGAAGGGCAATACGACAAGGGTGGGGCTGCTTATATCCTCCACCCGCTACGCGTGATGATGCGGGTTTCCACAACCGAACAACGGATTGTCGCGGTGCTTCACGATGTGATCGAAGACACCCCGCTGACCCTGTCCGACCTGGCGCGCGAGGGTTTCGCGCTGAAAATCCTTGCCGCCTTGCTGGCGCTCAGCCGCCGTGAGGGCGAGGCCTACCAGGACTTCGTGGTGCGCCTGGGCGGTGACCCGCTGGCACGCACCGTCAAGCTGGCCGACCTGGCCGACAACAGCGACCTTTCGCGCATCCCCTGCCCAGGCCCCACCGACCTGGCGCGGCTGGCGCGTTACCGCCAAGCCAGCGCCTACCTGCAGGCGTTGGCCTGAGGTTGAATACGCGGTCAGTCTTCCTTCGGCACGGTCCAGAAAATCTGCACACCGCCATCGTCGCGGTGGGCGAGGGTGACGTTATCGTTTTCGGCGATTTCCTCGAGCAGGGTTTCCCAGTCTTCCGGGGCTTCCTGTTCCAGGCGAAAGATCAGCGCCGCGCGGCTGCGCTGGGCAGTGGGGCTGTTGATGATCTTCTGGATGCGAATACCCAGTTGTTCATAGCTGCTCGGGGTGGCGGAGGCGGTGCTGGACACAAGTGTTTCCTTGTTTTTGCTGTATGCACATACAGTATTTCACTGTAAGTAATTTCGCAACAGCTTGTCAGGCGAAAACTGTGCTCAAGCGTGGGCTGATCCGTGCGCAGCGTTATCCAGGGTATTCCACAGGCTTCTCATCGTAGGGTTCTGATTCAACAGCGAGCAGTACGAGCGGATCTCCAGGCGAGTGCTCCATTCGGCGCCTCCAGCCTGCACGAGCAACCCTCTTTCCAGCTCGTCATTCACTGCACTGTGGGGCAGCCAGGCTACCCCATAGCCCTCGACAGCCATGCGAACCAGCAGCATCGCCATATCGGCCTCATAGCAGCGTTCCAGGGGGGGCGACTTCAGGTGCGTTGCGAATGACGACGTCTGCCACTTTCCCCAGGAATGTCGTGGCCGTGTACGCCAGGTGCGGAATAGGTTTCTTGCCGGCGCAAAGCCGGAACATCGGCTTGCCCTGCGCGTCGGGCGCACACACGGGGATGAATGCATCATGGCCGAGTGCCAGGCTACCGAAGCGCTCAGGGTCCAGGGAGATGGGGGTAAGCGGATGATGGTAGACAATCATCAGGTCGCAGCTGCCTTCTTCAAGGGCGATGACGGCGTCATTGATGTTGGCCGCCACTACCCGGGCATTGAAGCGCTCGTTTTGCTGCTGGAACTGGCTGAGCCATTTCGGCAGGAACGTCATGGACAGGCTGTGGGCTGCCGTGATCTGGATCGAGCGCCCTGGCATCCGTTTCACGTCCCTCAGGTCGGCGCGCAGTGCCATCAAGGCGGCGAGCGCCTGGCGGGCTTCAGCGCAGAAGGTCTGGCCGGCGGGCGTGAGCTGTACCGGGTAGGTGGCACGATCAACCAGCTCGACACCCACCCACTCTTCGAGCGAGCGGATTCTCCTGGAGAGCGCGGACTGTGTAACGCATCGCACCTCGGCGGCGCGGGAAAAATTCTTCCACTCGGCGATCGCCATGAGGTCGTCCAGCCACTTGATTTGCATCGCTGATCTCCTTCGCCAGGCGCTCAGTGTAAGCGTGTTCGCACAAGCCTCGACAGCGATGCCTATAAACTATTCCGAAAACGCATAGGGTCAGCCCTATTACTCATCAACTTGTTTTTTCGTGGCGATAAACTTGTCTCCAGCACTCTCCTAGCGAGTTGCTGTTCCTGTCTTTATTCCAATCCTGCCAAGTAGAAAAAATAGAAAATAACTTGAGGAAAATATCGTGAAAAACAATAAGCTTCCGCGCCGAATTGCGATAGGTATCGCCTTGGGCGTAGTCGTCGGCTGGGCATGTCATCATTTCGCAGGCAGCGAACAGGACGCCAGGCAGATAGCAGCCTACTTCTCCATGGTGACGGACATCTTTCTGCGTCTGATCAAAATGATCATTGCGCCGCTGGTGTTCGCCACACTTGTCGGCGGGATCGCAAGCATGGGCAATTCACGTTCGGTCGGCCGCATCGGCTTTCGTGCCATGGCCTGGTTCGTCTGCGCTTCGGCCATTTCACTGGCGATCGGCATGGCGCTGGTCAACCTGTTCGAACCAGGCGCTGGCATCAACTTGCAGGTCGCGCAGCACGCTGATGCCGTTACAGCCCCGGTGAATACGGGTGACTTCAGCCTCAAGGTATTTATCAGTCATGTATTCCCTCGCAGTATTGCCGAGGCCATGGCCAATAATGAAATACTTCAAATTGTGGTCTTCTCTTTGTTCTTCGGCTTCGCTCTGGCTGGCGTCAACCGAGCCGGCCATACAAAGATTGTGGACTGCATCGATGAACTTGCGAAAGTGATGTTTCGCATCACTGACTATGTCATGGCATTTGCACCGATCGGGGTTTTTGCAGCGATCGCTTCGGCAATCACTACTCAAGGCCTGGGGCTGCTGGTCGACTATGGCAAGCTCATTGTCGAGTTCTACCTGGGCATCCTGCTGCTGTGGGCAGTGCTGTTCGGTGCGGGTTACTTGTGCCTGGGCAAGTCTGTTTTCACGCTCGGCAAACTGATTCGCGAGCCTGTGCTGCTGGCGTTCTCCACGGCCAGCAGCGAGGCGGCCTACCCGAAAACGATGGAAGCGCTCGAGAAGTTCGGTGCGCCGAAACGCGTGTCCAGCTTCGTCCTGCCGTTGGGCTACTCGTTCAACCTCGACGGTTCGATGATGTACCAGGCGTTCGCCATCATGTTCATCGCCCAGGCATACAACATCGACCTCAGTTTCACCCAGCAGGTGTTGATCCTTTTGACACTGATGATTACCAGCAAGGGCATGGCGGGCGTGGCGCGGGCGTCGGTGGTGGTGGTCGCTGCGACCTTGCCGATGTTCAACCTGCCTGAGGCTGGCCTGCTGTTGATCATCGGTATCGATCAGTTCCTCGACATGGCGCGTACCGCTACCAACGTCGTGGGCAACAGCATTGCCACGGCGGTGATCGCCAGATCAGAGCCACAGACCGAGCCGGAAGCGGCAAGCGGGGCGTCCACCCTCGACCGCCCGGTATCGGCCGCCTGAGGAGTTTGCTCATGAAGTCGAAGAAGGCAGCAGGTCCACAAGCTTTTGCCCACACGATCGGGATTGTCGGCGGGCTTGGTTCGCTCGCGGGGGGCGACCTTTTCTACAAGCTTGTGAAGTCGCGGGCGGTGCTGGAGGACCAGGGGCGTTTTCATTTCCTGCTCGAGCAACATCCCTTCAAGGATGTGCTGCTGCCTCTGGACGCAAGCGCAAGCATGACCTCGCGAAAGTTCTACGTTTTCGAGGTGTGCAGGTCATTCGAAGCGAGCGGTGTGGATGCGATCATGCTGCCTTGCTTTGCCAGCCAGACGTTCCGCGCACAGATCCAGGAAGAGCTGGGGATTCCGGTACTGGACATGATGGAAGCCTTGGTGCGATACATCCGTCAGGTCGCGGAGCCAGGCAGTACACTCGGTGTGCTTGCTTCGGATTATGTGCGCCATTCCGGGCTCTTCGAACAAGCGTTGGGCCGCCAGTACGATGTGGTCTACCCCGACGCGCAAGCGCAGGTCGCGCTGATGGAGGCCATGTATGGCGTCAACGGCATCAAGGATGGGCACCTGAATGGCATGCCTCTGGAGTCCGTGTACCAGGCATGCCTGTCAGTGCAGGCACAGGGTGCCACCTTGGTCGTGCCGGGTATGACCGAGCTTTCGCTGGTGTGCGCCGACCTGCAGCGCCGGGGCGTTGCCGCACTGGATATCAATGAGCTCTACGCCACGTTCGCGACCCAAGGCTCAAGTGCGCCCCGTGAACTGCCTTTCAAGCTGGGTATCGTGGGTGGTGTCGGCCCTGCAGCGACGGTGGATTTCATGGGCAAGGTGGTTGCCGGTACGCCTGCGGGCCGGGATCAGGACCATATCAAGATGGTGGTCGAGCAGAACCCGCAAATTCCGGACCGCACGGCCAGCCTGCTGAATGATGAAACCGACCCGACGATGGCCATGTACGCGACCTGCAAGCGCCTGGAAAGCGCCGGTGCCAACGCAATTGCAATCCCGTGCAATACCGCTCACGCGTTTGTTGAACGCATCCAGGAGCACCTGCGCGTGCCAATCGTCAACATGCTCACCGAGACGATCGACTGGATAAGGCAAACATACGGCCGCGACAAGTCAGTCGGCCTGCTGGCGACGTCAGGCACCGTCGCCAGCCAGGTCTATCACCAGGCAGCGAGCCGCGCCGGGCTTGAGATTGTTGTGCCGGCGCCGGATTACCAGAAGCTGGTCATGGAGGCCATTTACGGTGAGCGGGGCATCAAGGCTGGCTTCACTGAAGGACTGTGTCGGGACCAGTTGCTGATTGCGGCCGAGCATCTCTCGGAAGTGGGGGCGACGGTGCTGATTCTGGGCTGTACGGAACTGCCGCTGGTGCTCAGCCACTGTGATGCTTATGAGCTGAGTGGCAGGACGGTTGCCCTGGTGGACCCCACCATGATTTTGGCACGCAGATGTGTCGCGTTGGCTGGGGGGGCAGGTAGTTAGCAGCATACTCATACGTTGCACATTCCCTGTGTGGGTTTCACCCGCAATGGGTCGGTGCCGGGTGTCTGGCGGGTACCTGGGCTTTGTTGAAATCAAGCGGCAGCCGTGATTGAGCTCGAGGGCCTCTTCGCGGGTGAACCCGCTCCCACAGGTTCAGCGCCAACTCGAAGCCCGCGCCGTCCCTGTGGGAGCGGGCGCGCCCGCGAAGCAGGCGACGCGGTGGATGGCACCGGCTTTGCCGGTGTTCGCGGGCATGCCCGCTCCCACAGGTACCGCGCAACTGCAAATGCTGATGATCGTTCATACATTTGTATGGCTGATGGCTCCGTCTATTGAAAATGGTCGATACCACCCCCCGCCAACCCCGCATAACCTCAGGCCAACACGCACTGGTCACTACTGACAAGACGAAGCCCTCTACACCAGTCGCAAACGCCAACGGGAAGCCACCAGCATGTCAGCGAAATCCGATTTGTCCCTGTTACCCAACAAACCGCTATGGTTTGCCCCGAGCGCGCCACGGGCCCGGCTGGACGGCGTGGCCGATGCCGATGTGGTGATCGTCGGTGCCGGGTACACGGGGTTGTGGACCGCCTACTACCTGCTCAAGAGCGACCCGTCGCTGCGCGTGGTGCTGCTGGAAAAGAACGCCGTCGGCTTCGGCGCCTCGGGCCGCAACGGCGGTTGGGCCTCGGCGATCTTCCCGATTTCCCTGCACCGGGTGGAGCAACTGTATTCCCACCATGCGGCCTTGCACCTGCAGGCTGCGATGAACGCAACGGTCGACGAGATCGGCCGGGTGCTGGTGCTGGAAGGGGTCGATGCCGACTATGCCAAGCAGGGCTTCCTCTCCCTGGCCCGCAGCGCCCCGCAGATGGCGCGGGCGCGTGCGGCCGTGGAGTCCTCGGCGCGCTTCGGGCTGCCTGACCAGTGGCGAGTGCTGGAGGCTGCCGAAGCCCAGGCCCGGACCGGCGCCCAAGGCACCCTTGGCGGCCTCTACACCGAACACTGCGCGCTCATCCACCCCGGCAAGCTGGTGCGTGGCCTGGCCAAGCTGGTCGAAAGCCTGGGCGCGACAATTTACGAGCAGTCGGCGGTCACCCAGATGGCCCCGGGCGTGGTGCACACCGAACATGGTTCGGTACGTGCCGGCATGACCGTGCGGGCCACCGAAGCATTCACTTCGCAACAGCCGGGCAAGTCGCGTTTCGTCATCCCGCTGTATTCGCTGGTGCTGGCCACCGAGCCGTTGCCGCGAGAGCTGCTGGCCCGGCTCAACCTCGACCACCGCCTGGCGTTCAACGACATGCGCCACCTGCGCGTATACGGCCAGGTCACTGCCGAAGGCCGGCTGGTGTTCGGTGGCCGGGGCGCGCCCTACAAATTGGGCTCGAGCATGCCCGAGCAGGCCGACCTGGTGGACAGTATCCACGGCAAGATCCACGACACCCTGCTCGAATTCTTCCCGGCCCTGCGCGACGCCCGCATCACCCACCGCTGGGGTGGCGCGCTGGGTGTTTCCCGCGACTGGTGCCCCACCGTCAGCATCGACCGCAACCAGCGCATGGCCTGGGCCGGCAACTACGTCGGTGACGGCGTGGCCACCAGCAACCTGGCCGGGCGCATTCTGCGCAACCTGATTCTCGAGCGTGATGAAGACATCAACACGCTGCCCCTGGTCAACCACCGCTCGCCATCCTGGGAGCCAGAACCGCTGCGCTGGTTCGGCATCAACAGCGGCCTGGCTGCCGCGTCGCTCAGTGATCTGGAAGAGCGCTACACCCACAAACCTTCACGTACCGCGATGCTGCTGGAAAAGCTCACCGGCGCCCATTGAAAGGAGAAACCCCATGCCTTCGTTCACCATCATCAAGCACGCCGACATCAAGGCACTGCCACTGAACCCTGCCGGTCAGCGTGCCGGCGCCGACAAGGGGGACCCGCAGATCGCCATCAGCAAGCAGGCCCCGGAAGCGGTCGGCAACCTCGGTGTGTGGGAGTGCCAGCCGGGTGGCTGGCCGGTGGTCGACCGCCCTGACACCGAGTTCACCTACATCATTTCCGGCAAGGCGCTGCTCACCGACGACAGCACCCGGGAGGTGGTGGAAGTGACCGGCGGCGACCTGATCATCCTGCCGCCAGGCTGGACTGGCCGCTGGGACGTGCTGGAAACCGTGCGCAAGGTCTACGCCATCTACTGACGCAACACTGGCCCTTTGTACCTTGCTCGGCATTTGAAAGCTGGCGCGATCCCTGTGGGAGCGGGCTTGCCCGCGAACACGGGCGAAGCCCGTGCCATCCATCGCAGTGCCTGATTCGCGGGCACGCCCGCTCCCACAGGGGCAGGCGCTCTACCAATGAATTACGGGAAAAATACAATGACCCAAACCATCATGAACTGGATCTCCGGCGCTCAGGCCGAGACCACCAGCGGCCAGCAACTGCCGGTCTACAACCCGGCCACTGGCGTGGTCACCGGCCAGGTGCAGCTGTCTGCACAAAAGGACGTGGACGCCGCCGTCGCCTCGGCCAAGGCCGCTTTCCCGGCCTGGAGCAACCTCTCGCCACTGCGCCGTTCGCGGGTGCTGAACAAGTTCCTGGCGTTGCTCAACGAGCACCGCGACGACCTGGCCCGCATGATCACCGCCGAGCACGGCAAGGTGTTCACCGATGCCCAGGGCGAGGTGATGCGCGGCATCGAGATCGTCGAGTTCGCCTGCGGCGCGCCGCAGCTGCTGAAAACCGACTTCACCGACCAGGTCAGCACCAACATCGACAACTGGACCCTGCGCCAGCCACTGGGCGTGGTCACCGGCATCACCCCGTTCAACTTCCCGGTGATGGTGCCGATGTGGATGTTCCCGGTCGCCCTGTCCACCGGCAACACCTTCGTGCTCAAGCCCAGCCCGCTGGACCCGAGCCCGAGCCTGTTCATCGCCGAGCTGCTGAAGCAGGCCGGCCTGCCGGACGGTGTGTTCAACGTGGTGCAGGGCGACAAGGACGCGGTCAACGCGCTGATCGAGCACCCGGATGTGCAGGCGGTGTCGTTCGTCGGCTCCACGCCGATCGCCAACCACATCTACGAAACCGGTGCCCGCCACGGCAAGCGCGTGCAGGCGCTGGGCGGGGCGAAGAACCACCTGGTGGTGATGCCCGACGCCGACATCGATCAGGTGGTCGATGCGCTGATCGGTGCCGCCTATGGTTCGGCTGGCGAGCGTTGCATGGCGATCAGCGTGGCGGTGTTTGTCGGTGACGATACTGCCGAGAAGGTCATGCCCAAGCTGATCGAGCGTACCCGCGAGCTGAAAGTGCTGAACGGTACCAACCTCGAAGCCGAGATGGGCCCGATCGTCACCCGCGCGGCGCTGGAGCGCATCACCGGCTACATCGAGCAAGGCGTGAAGGAGGGCGCGAAGCTGCTGGTCGATGGCCGCAACTTCAACGGCCAGGCGGCTGGCGAAGGTTGTGGTGACGGTTTCTGGCTGGGCGGCACGCTGTTCGACAACGTCACCCCGGACATGCGCATCTACAAGGAAGAGATCTTCGGCCCGGTACTGGCCTGCCTGCGGGTGAAGGACTTTGCCGAAGCGGTCGACCTGATCAACGCCCACGAGTTTGGCAATGGTGTGAGCCTGTACACCCGCGACGGCCACATCGCCCGCGAGTTCGGCCGCCGTATCCAGGTGGGCATGGTCGGTATCAACGTACCGATCCCGGTGCCGATGGCCTGGCATGGCTTTGGTGGCTGGAAGAAGAGCCTGTTCGGCGACATGCATGCCTACGGTGAGGAAGGGGTGCGCTTCTACACCAAGCAGAAGAGCATCATGCAGCGCTGGCCGCAAGCCATCGCCAAGGGGGCGGAGTTCGCGATGCCGACCAGCCACTGAGGCATTCGGCTAGCTGACAGCAAACGGCCCCGCCCACGCAGCGGGGCTGTTTGCATTTCAGGGGGTACTAGCGATCAGTACTCCCAGAAGATCCGCTGCAGCTCCTTGCTGTCCTGGGTCCTGGTCATCGCCACCATCGCCAGGATCCGCGCCTTTTGTGGGTTCAGGTCATGGGCCACGACCCAGTCGTTCTTGTCATCCGGCTGTTCGGCGTTGCGCAGCACGAAACCACCTTGGTTGACGTGCGACGAGCGAATGATCTGCACGCCGTTCTTGCGCAGTTCCTGCAGCGCCGGCACTACCCGCGACGACACCGAACCGTTGCCGGTACCGGCATGGATCAGTGCCTTGGCACCATTCTGCGCCAGCGCCTTGTAGGCGGTGTCGGTGACGTTGCCATAGCCATAGGCGATGTCCACCTGCGGCAGGCTGCTGATCTGCTTGATGTCGAACTCGGAGTTGACCGTGTGGCGCTTGGCCGGCAGGCGGAACCAGTAGGACTTGCCTTCCACCACCATGCCCATCGGGCCCCAGGCGCTCTTGAAGGCTTCGGTCTTGATGTTGAGCGCCTTGCTCACATCGCGGCCGGACTGGATCTCGTCATTCATGGTCACCAGCACGCCCTTGCCGCGCGACTGCTTGTCGCTGGCCACGGCCACGGCGTTGTACAGGTTGAGCATGCCGTCAGCGGACATGGCGGTGCCCGGGCGCATCGAACCGACGACCACGATCGGCTTGTCGGTCTTTTCCACCAGGTTGAGGAAGTAGGCGGTTTCTTCCAGGGTGTCGGTGCCGTGGGTGATGACGATACCGTCCACGTCCTTGCTTTCGGCAAGTTCGGCAACGCGTTTGCCCAACTTGAGCAGGTCGTCGTTGGAGATGCTCTCAGAGGCGATCTGCATGACCTGCTCGCCGCGTACGTTGGCCAGGTCGGCCAGTTCCGGTACGCCGGCGATCAGCTTGTCGACGCCCACCTTGGCGGCCTGGTAGGTGGCGCTGTTGGCGGCGCTGGCGCCAGCACCGGCAATGGTGCCGCCGGTGGCGAGAATGACCACGTTGGCCAGCTTCTGCTGGGTTTCGGCTTCTTTGGCCGAGGCGGTGGTTGGCAGCACCAGCAGCAGGGCGAGTGCGCTGGGGGCGAAGGTTTTCAGTGCGGCATTCATCGTTATTGTTCTCTCTCTTCCTAATGAGATGGTTGTTTTGTCGCACAGGGTGCAAGGCAGGTTTCGTACCAGGCATGTGCGCGCTGCCTGTAGGAGCGGCCTTGTGTCGCGATGGGGCGCGTAGCGGCCCCAGATTCACGGGCGAATACACAAATTGCCGGGGGCTGCTGCGCAGCCCATCGCGACACAAGGCCGCTCCTACATGAAGGGGTGTTCCATTCGAGATTCCGAACAAACGTAGGAAAAGACGTTCGGCTTTTCGGAAAAAATCCGGATAAACTGCCCCAGGCTCGACTTGACCTCCCACAGCCAAACGGATTTGACAAACCCCGGTCCTGTTTCCATAGTTAGGCAACGCAAACGTTTGCGATCCGACAAAAAACACAAGATCCGGAGTCATCGTCCATGAAACTGCCGTTCCCCGGTCGTCTGCTGGCCCTCGCGGTCATTTCCTCGCTGTCCCTGGCCCTGCCGTTTTCGGCCGCCCACGCCGAAGACAAGCCCAAGGTCGCCCTGGTCATGAAGTCGCTGGCCAACGAGTTCTTCCGCACCATGGAAGACGGCGCCAAGGACTACCAGAAAGCCCACGCCGATGAATTCGAGCTGATCGCCAACGGCATCAAGAACGAGACCGACACCGGCGAGCAGATCCGCATCGTCGAGCAGATGGTCAACGCGGGCGCCAAGGCCCTGGTCATTGCCCCGGCCGACTCCAAGGCGCTGGTATCGGCGGTGAAGAAGGCCATGGACCAAGGCGTGGTGGTGATCAACATCGACAACCGCCTGGACCCTGAACTGCTCAAGAGCAAAGGCATCAGCGTACCCTTCGTGGGCCCCGACAACCGCAAGGGCGCGCGCCTGGTCGGCGACTACCTGGCCAACGAGAAGCTCAAGGCCGGCGACCAGGTCGGCATCATCGAAGGCGTGCCGACCACCACCAACGCCCAGCAGCGTACCGCCGGCTTCAAGGACGCCATGGAGGCCGCGCAGATCAAGATCGTCTCGGTGCAGAGCGGCAATTGGGAAATCGACAAAGGCAACGCCGTCGCCGCCTCCATGCTCAACGAATACCCCGACCTGAAAGCCCTGCTGGCCGGTAACGACAGCATGGCCCTGGGCGCCGTGTCGGCCGTGCGTGCCGCCGGCAAGACCGGCCAGGTGCAAGTGGTGGGCTACGACAACATCAACGCCATCAAGCCGATGCTCGCCGATGGCCGTGTGCTCGCCACCCTCGACCAGGCGGCCAGCCAGCAGGCGGTATATGGCATCCAGGCGGCGCTGAAAATGGTCGAGGGCGAGAAACCCGACGTGGATGCCGACAACGTCATCCAGACCCCGGTCCAACTCATCACCAAACCCTGATTGCTGGCAGGAGAAACGGCCATGCCTGCATCGGCCAATGAAGTGGTGCTCGCCGCCAGCGGCCTGGGCAAGACCTACGCCCAACCCGTGCTCGGCGAGGTCAGCCTGAACCTGCGGGCCGGCGAAGTGCTGGCGCTGACCGGTGAGAACGGCGCCGGCAAGAGCACCCTGTCCAAGCTCATCAGTGGCCTGGAAACCCCCACCACCGGGCACATGCACTACCGCGGCCAGGCCTACGCGCCTGGCAGCCGCAGCGAGGCCGAGCGCCTCGGCGTGCGCATGGTCATGCAGGAGCTGAACCTGCTGCCCACGCTGACCGTGGCGGAAAACCTGTTCCTCGACAACCTGCCCGGCCGCTTCGGCTGGATCAGCCAAAAGCGCCTGCGCCAACTGGCCACGGCCGCCATGGCCCAGGTCGGCCTCGACGCCATCGACCCGGACACCCCGGTCGGCGAGCTGGGCATCGGCCACCAGCAGATGGTCGAGATCGCCCGCAACCTGATCGGCGACTGCCATGTGCTGATCTTCGATGAACCCACCGCCATGCTCACCGCGCGCGAGGTGGAGCTGCTGTTCACCCAGATCGAGCGCCTGCGCCAACGTGGCGTGGCCATCGTCTACATCTCCCATCGCCTGGAAGAACTGCAGCGCGTGGCCCAGCGCATCGTCGTGCTGCGCGACGGCAAGCTGGTGTGCGACGAGCCGATACAGCGCTACAGCAGCGCCGAACTGGTCAACCTGATGGTCGGCCGCGAGCTGGGCGAGCATATCGACCTGGGCCGCAGGCAGATCGGCGCGCCGCTGCTCAAGGTCGACAAGCTCAGCCGTGCCGACAAGGTGCGTGAAGTGTCATTCGAGGTCAGGGCAGGGGAGATCTTCGGCATCTCCGGCCTGATCGGTGCCGGCCGTACCGAGCTGTTGCGCCTGATCTACGGCGCCGACCGTGCCGACAGCGGCAGCATTGCCCTCGGCCAGCCACCGCAGGTGGTCACCATCGACTCGCCCAAGGCTGCGGTGCAGGCCGGTATCGCGCTGATCACCGAAGACCGCAAAGGCGAGGGCCTGCTGCTGACGCAGTCGATCAGCGCCAATATTGCCCTGGGCAACCTCGGCGCGGTATCACGGGCCGGGGTGCTCGATGGCGAAGCCGAAGCGGCCTTGGCCGAGCGCCAGATCCAGGCCATGCGCATTCGCAGTGCCGGCCCGCAGCAGGTGGTGGGCGAGCTGTCTGGCGGCAACCAGCAGAAGGTGGTGATCGGCCGCTGGCTGGAGCGCGATTGCCAGGTGCTGCTGTTCGACGAGCCCACCCGTGGCATCGACGTCGGCGCCAAGTTCGACATCTATGGCCTGCTGGCCGAGCTGGCGCGCCAGGGCAAGGCCCTGGTGGTGGTGTCCAGCGACCTGCGCGAGCTGATGCTGATCTGCGACCGCATCGCCGTGCTGTCGGCCGGTCGCCTGATCGACACCTTCGAGCGTGACCATTGGAGCCAGGACCAGCTGCTGGCCGCGGCCTTTGCCGGTTATCAGAAACGTGACGCACTGCTGCATGACGCAGCTCCCAGGATGGATGCATGAAAACCACCCCGCTCGACAGCCAAGGCGCCGCACCGGTGCGCCGCAGTGGCACCTATCTTGGCCTGGGTACCTACCTGGGCCTGGCCGGCGCCTTGCTGGCGATGATCGTGCTGTTCTCGTTCCTCAGCAGCCACTTCTGGTCGTACAACACCTTCAGTACCCTGGCCAACCAGATCCCCGACCTGATGGTGCTGGCGGTGGGCATGACCTTCGTGCTGATCATTGGCGGCATCGACCTGTCGGTGGGCTCGGTGCTGGCGCTGGCAGCCTCCACGGTCAGCGTGGCGATCCTCGGCTGGGGTTGGGGCGTGCTGCCCTCGGCCCTGCTGGGCATGGCCGTGGCCGCGCTGGCCGGCAGCATCACCGGCGGCGTCACCGTGGCCTGGCGCATTCCGTCGTTCATCGTTTCGCTCGGGGTGCTGGAAATGGCCCGCGGCCTGGCCTACCAGTTCACCGACTCGCGCACCGCCTATATCGGCGATGCCTATGCCTGGTTCTCCAACCCCATCGCATTCGGCATCTCGCCGGCGTTCATCATCGCCTTGCTGGTGATCGTGCTGGCCCAGTTGGTGCTGACCCGCACGGTGTTCGGCCGCTACCTGATCGGCATCGGCACCAACGAAGAGGCCGTGCGCCTGGCCGGCATCGACCCGCGCCCATACAAGGTGCTGGTGTTCGCCCTGATGGGCCTGCTCGCCGGCCTGGCCGCGCTGTTCCAGATCTCGCGCCTGGAAGCGGCAGACCCCAATGCCGGCTCCGGCCTGGAGCTGCAGGTGATCGCCGCCGTGGTGATTGGCGGCACCAGCCTGATGGGCGGGCGTGGCTCGGTCATCAGCACCTTCTTTGGCGTGCTGATCATTTCGGTGCTGGCCGCAGGGCTGGCGCAGATCGGTGCCAGCGAACCGACCAAACGCATCATCACCGGGGCGGTGATCGTCATCGCCGTGGTGCTCGACACTTACCGTAGCCGGCGTGCAGGCCGGCGGAACTGAGAACATGGCAACCATCAAAGACGTCGCGGCACTGGCGGGCATTTCCTACACCACCGTGTCCCATGTGCTGAACAAGACCCGGCCGGTCAGCGAGCAGGTGCGGCTGAAAGTCGAAGCCGCCATCGCCGAGCTCGACTACGTGCCCAGCGCCGTGGCCCGCTCGCTGAAGGCGCGCAGCACGGCCACCATCGGCTTGCTGGTGCCCAACAGCGTCAACCCGTACTTCGCCGAACTGGCGCGGGGCATCGAAGACGCCTGCGAGCGCAACGGCTACTGCGTGATCCTGTGCAACTCCGACGACAACCCGCAGAAGCAGCGCAGCTACCTGCGTGTACTGCTGGAAAAGCGCATCGACGGTCTGGTGGTGGCGTCGGTAGGCCAGGACAGCGACCTGCTGCAAAGCCTGGCTGGCGTGCGCACGCCGATGGTGATCGTCGACCGCGAACTGGATGGCGTCGATGCCGACCTGGTGCGCATCGACCACGAGCAGGGCGCCTACCTGGCCACCCGTCACCTGCTGGAGCTTGGCCACCGCGACATCGCCTACATCGGCGGCCCCGCCGAGACCGGGGTCACCCAGCTGCGGCTGAGCGGCTTCCGTCGCGCCATGGCCGAGGCCGGCGCAGCGGTGCTGGGCGACCGCGTGCTGCACTGCGACTTCACCAGCCCGGGGGGCCATGCGGTGGCAAGCCGGTTGCTGGAGGGCAAGCGGCCCACGGCGATCTTCGCCGGCAACGACATGATCGGCTTCGGCGTGCTGCGTGCCGCGGCCGAACGCAATATCAACGTGCCTGGCGAGCTGTCGGTGATCGGCTTCGACGACATCGAACTCAGCCGCTATGTGTACCCACCGTTGACCACGGTGGGCCAGTCGATCCGCGAGTTGGGCGAGAGCGCCGCGTCGCTGTTGCTGGCGCGTATCGGCACACCCCGGCAGGGCGCGGCGGAGCAACGCATCGTCGCCCCGCGCATCGTGCTGCGCGAGTCCACCGGGCCGCGCCCGGACCTGTTCAACGATTACCGCTAACGCTAAGGAAATGTCATGAGTGCCAAGGTCGTGGTAGTCGGTAGCCTCAACATGGACCTGGTGGCCCGCGCCCAGCGCCTGCCCCGGGCCGGCGAAACACTCCCCGGCGAAAGCTTTTTCACCGTGCCGGGCGGCAAGGGGGCCAACCAGGCGGTGGCCGTGGCGCGCCTGGGCGGCAGCGTGGCGATGATCGGCAACGTCGGCGACGATGATTATGGCCGGCAACTGCACCGGGCCTTGTATGTGGAAGGCATCGACTGCCAGGGCGTCAGCACCTGCCAGGGCGTGTCCAGCGGTGTGGCGCTGATCACCGTGGATGCCGCCAGCCAGAACTGCATCGTCATCATCCCTGGTGGCAATGGCCTGCTGACGCCGCAGTCGGTGCAGCGGTTCGATGCGCTGCTGCAGGCAGCCGAGGTGATCATCTGTCAGCTGGAAATACCGGCCGACACCGTGGCCTGGACCCTGGCCAGGGGGCATGAACTGGGCAAGCGGGTGATCCTGAACCCGGCGCCGGCGACCGACCCCTTGCCGGCGGGCTGGTTCGCCCACATCGACTACCTGACGCCCAACGAAAGCGAGGCCGAAGCCCTGACCGGCGTGGCGGTGGCTGATCTGGACAGTGCCCGGCGCGCCGGTGAGCGCTTGCTGCAACTGGGCGCGGGCAAAGTGATCATTACCCTGGGCGCGCAAGGGGCCTTGCTGGTCACCCGTCAGGGCCACCAGCACTTCCCCGCGCCGGTGGTGCAGCCGCTGGACACAACGGCAGCCGGCGATACCTTCATCGGCGGCTTTGCCGCTGGCCTGGTGCGCGGCCTGGAGGAGGGCGAAGCCATCGCCTTCGGCCAGCGCGCCGCGGCCCTGTCGGTTACCCGCGCCGGTGCCCAGCCGTCGATTCCCTACCTGGCGGAGCTTGCGCCATGAAGAAGACCCCACTGCTGAACGTCGCCCTGTCGCGGACCATTGCCGGCATGGGGCATGGCGACATCCTGGTGATCGGCGATGCCGGGCTGCCGGTGCCGCCGGGCGTCGAACTGATCGACCTGGCCGTCACGCCCGGCCTGCCGGATTTCGCCAGCGTGTTGCGGGTTGTGCTGAGCGAATTGCAGGTAGAGCGCCACGTGCTGGCCGAAGAGATGCAGAAAGTGGTGCCACCGGCGCTGGTCGAGATCGAGCGGCTGAAGGGCAAGCTGGGCAAGCGCGAATGGCTGAGCCATGAAGAATTCAAGGAATTGTCACGCAGTGCCCGTGCGGTAGTGCGCACCGGCGAGTGCCAGCCCTACAGCAACATCGCGCTGATTTCCGGCGTGACCTTCTAGCTCGTCGCCCCCTGTGGGAGCGGGTTCACCCGCGAACACCGGCGAAGCCGGTGCCATCCACCGCGCTGCCTTCTTCGCGGGTAAACCCGCTCCCACAGGGATTTGCGGTGTATCAGGAATACCAATCCAGGCAACAGGAGTGCCACCCATGCTCAAACCCTTGTTACAAGGAATCGCCCTCATGGCCGCAGCCACCACCCTCCAGGCCGCCCCCATCGACCTGATCATCGACACCGACCCCGGCGCCGACGACGTGGTCGCGCTGTTCCTGGCCATGGCCTCGCCCGACGAGCTCAACATCCGCGCCATCACCACCGTGGCCGGCAACGTGCGCCTGGAAAAAACCTCGCGCAACGCCCGCCTGGCCCGCGAATGGGCCGGCCGCGAAGACATCCCCGTGTACGCCGGCGCCGCTCGCCCGCTGGTGCGCAAGCCTATCTACGCTGCCGACGTGCACGGTGAAGAAGGCCTCACCGGCATCCAGGTCCACGAACCGAAAGCGCCGCTGGCCCAGGGCAATGCCGTGCAATACCTGGTCGACACCCTTGGCACCGCCAAGCCCCACAGCATCACCATCGCCATGCTCGGCCCACAAACCAACCTGGCCCTGGCGCTGATCCAGCGCCCGGATATCGCCAAAGGCATCAAGCAAGTGGTGGTCATGGGCGGTGCCCATTTCAATGGCGGCAACATCACCCCGGCGGCGGAATTCAACCTCTATGCCGACCCGCATGCCGCCGAAGTGGTGCTGGCCAGCGGTGTGCAACTGACCTACCTGCCGCTGGACGTCACCCACAAGCTGCTGACCAGCGATGCCCGCCTCAAGCAACTGGCGGCGGTGAACAACCAGGCCAGCAAACGGGTGGTGGATATCCTCAACGCCTACATCACCCACGACATGGACCTGTACGGCATGCCCGGCGGCCCGGTGCACGACGCCAGCGTCATCGCCTACCTGCTCAAGCCCGAGCTGTTCAGCGGCCGGCGCATCCATATGAGCATCGACAGCCGCGAAGGCCCCAGCTTCGGCCAGACCCTTGCCGACTGGTACGGCGTGCTCAAGCAGCCAGCCAACGTGATGTGGGTGGAGGAGGGCGATGCCCAGGGCCTGTTCGACCTGCTCAGCGCCCGTTTGGCGCGATTGGAATAGCCGTGTGCGGCGCGTAGCGCTCGAACACCTGGTCGAAGAAGCTGCGTGCCGCCTCGGCGCCGCGATCGCGCACCAGCAGGTCGATGGCAATCAGCAGCAACTCCTCCGGCGTGCCAGGGCTGTACGCGCTCTGGCCTTCGGCCCATTTGACCTTGATATCGGCTTCGATGCTGTGGCTGCTCATGAAAGGCTCTCGCTTGGGGCCCGGGACGAAGGGGCGAACACCTGACCCTGGTGTTCGATGGAGGCGGGGTGCGCTCCACTTCTTGCACTAAATCATGACTTTGCGTCAGTGACCTTGCGGCTTAAGCATATGGCAAACGCAGCAGGTTGTGCAAAATCCGGTCACGATTGCGTTTTCGCCTCGGCTGGCGAGTTCAGGCAGACTTGACCGGTTTTGCAACAAAAGATCAGCGGAACTGTCGGATCAGACAGTTCCCGGACCGATTTAGGAGGCTTCATGTTCCGTACCCGTGCTTACCTGGCAACCCTGGCGGTGGCTGCTGTCCTGGCTGGTTGCAGCACTGGTGGCAATTCTGCTGGTGGCGCTGCGCCAGCCACGCCGGCAGGCAACGATGGCCGCTGCGAAGCCAGCGGCGCCGATTTCGCCATTGGCAAGCTTGCCAGCGCCGAGCTGCTGGAGCAGGCGCGCAAGGCCAGTGGCTCGCAGATGGCCCGCATTCTCAAGCCGCACGATGTGGTTACCCTCGAGTACCGCTCCGAGCGCTTGAACCTGAATGTGGACGAGCAGGGCAAGGTGGTTCGCGTCAACTGCGGTTGATACAGCCCGGAGGATCGACGCGGTCCCTGTAGGAGCGGCCTTGTGTCGCGAAAGGGCCGCAAAGCGGCCCCGGCCATTGATGCTGCGAAGCTGAAACCCTGGGGCCGCTACGCGCCCCGTCGCGACACAAGGCCGCTCCTACAAAAAGCGAGCGCGTGCAGCCTGGCAAACGCCCATAAAAAAACCCGCCACAAGGGCGGGTTTTTTTACAGCTATCCGAATTACTCCGGACGAACCTGTGCAGCCTGCATGCCCTTCTGGCCGCGCTCGGCGACGAAGGAAACAGTCTGGCCTTCTTTCAGGCTCTTGAAGCCGTCAGATTCGATGGCCTTGAAGTGAACGAACAGGTCGTCGCCGCCGCCTGCTGGGGTGATGAAGCCGTAGCCTTTCTCATCATTGAACCATTTGACGGTGCCTTGTTGGCGATTGGACATGGGTGAATCTCCAGAACATTTAGTTTTTTCAGTGGTGCAATGCGGCCGAGGCTACGGAGCACGGGACACATCATAGTCTAATTCTGCGCATCTAGCGCCTTTTACCTTCGCAGGATATTGATCCAGCTCAAAGAATGGCTGGTCTGCTCCGGCTTTAAGGTTTCAGCTCTTCGGTGCGCAGGCCTGTTTCACGACCGTCTGGGCCTTCTGCATCAGCTTGGCGTCCACGCCATCGTTGCTGTCGAGGTCGGCAATCTCCGCGTCGGTGAAATTCTTTTTGATGGTTTGCGCGCCACAGTCGCAGTGTTTTTTCGCGGTCGCAGCGTCAACGCCTTGGCCTTGAGCCACTTGCGTGCACTGGCTCATGTAGGCGGCTTCCTTCCCGGCCGGGAAGTTGCCGGCGTTCGCAGCCATGGGCAGCAGCAGGGCCCCAGCGGCCGCCAGGGCCAGAAGAGACGGAACTCGCATAACCAGTTACTCCTTGGGTTAAGGTCTCATCAAGAGTAGGTTGCTTCCCAAGGTCTGATAGGAATTTTTCCGCGTTAGTTCACCGCTGCGGCGTAATTTCCAAATATTTCTGCCTGGCATGCAACCCGCGTGCTAGCATGCCCGGCTTGCAGCTGACAACTTGCAGCCTGCAGCTATCTTTTTTCTTTCCAGTCACTCTGGTTCGTCCCTGGCAAGCCGAAAGGCTTCTGCCACTGTGAGGCAGGCTTCCCGTTGCGGGAAGGCAGGTCGGATCTTGTACTGGCTCATCCCAACCCACGTGACCTTTGGTAGGGGTCACCACTAGGAGAGGAGGCGCCATGCCCGTTATTACTCTTCCCGATGGCAGTCAACGTTCGTTCGATCATGCCGTATCCGTAGCCGAAGTCGCCGCTTCCATCGGCGCCGGCCTGGCCAAGGCCACTGTGGCCGGCAAGGTCGATGGCAAACTGGTCGATGCCTGCGACCTGATCAGCAACGACGCCACCCTGCAGATCATCACCCCTAAAGATGAAGAGGGACTGGAGATCATCCGTCACTCGTGCGCCCACCTGGTCGGCCACGCGGTGAAGCAGCTGTACCCGACCGCCAAGATGGTTATCGGCCCGGTCATCGACGAAGGCTTCTACTACGACATCGCCTACGAGCGCCCCTTCACCCCTGAAGACATGGCCGCCATCGAAAAGCGCATGATGGAGCTGATCGACAAGGACTACGACGTCATCAAGAAGGTGACCCCGCGCGCCGAAGTCATCGACGTGTTCAAGGCCCGTGGCGAAGACTACAAGCTGCGCCTGGTCGAAGACATGCCGGACGAGCAGGCCATGGGCCTGTACTACCACGAAGAATACGTCGACATGTGCCGCGGCCCGCACGTGCCGAACACCCGCTTCCTCAAGGCATTCAAGCTGACCAAGCTGTCCGGCGCCTACTGGCGCGGCGATGCCAAGAACGAGCAGCTGCAACGCGTGTACGGCACCGCCTGGGCCGACAAGAAGCAGCTGGCGGCATACATCCAGCGCATCGAAGAAGCCGAAAAGCGCGACCACCGCAAGATCGGCAAGCAGCTCGACCTGTTCCACCTGCAGGAAGAAGCCCCGGGCATGGTGTTCTGGCACGCCAACGGCTGGACCGTGTACCAGGTACTCGAGCAGTACATGCGCCAGGTCCAGCGCGTCAACGGCTACCAGGAAATCAAGACCCCGCAGGTTGTCGACCGCATTCTCTGGGAGCGTTCCGGCCACTGGTCCAACTACGCCGAGAACATGTTCACCACTTCGTCGGAAAGCCGTGACTACGCAGTCAAGCCGATGAACTGCCCATGCCACGTGCAGGTGTTCAACCAGGGCCTGAAGAGCTACCGCGACCTGCCGCTGCGCCTGGCCGAGTTCGGTGCCTGCCACCGTAACGAGCCGTCCGGCGCCCTGCACGGCATCATGCGCGTGCGTGGCTTCGTGCAGGACGACGCGCACATCTTCTGCACCGAAGAACAGGTGAAGAAAGAAGCCGCCGACTTCATCAAGCTGACCCTGGACGTGTACAAGGACTTCGGCTTCACCGACATCGCCATGAAGCTGTCGACCCGCCCGGCCAAGCGCGTGGGTTCCGAAGAGCTGTGGGACCGTGCCGAAGGCGCACTGGCCGACGCCTTGAACGAATCGGGCCTGGAGTGGGAATACCAGCCGGGCGAGGGCGCCTTCTACGGCCCGAAGATCGAGTTCACCCTGCGCGACTGCCTCGGCCGTAACTGGCAGTGCGGTACCCTGCAGTACGACCCGAACCTGCCAGAGCGCCTGGATGCCAGCTATATCGCCGAAGATAACAGCCGAGTTCGCCCGGTCATGCTGCACCGCGCCATCCTCGGTTCGTTCGAGCGCTTCATCGGCATGCTGATCGAGCACTACGCTGGCGTGTTCCCGGCCTGGCTGGCACCTACCCAGGCCGTGATCATGAACATCACCGACAAGCAGGCCGATTTCGCCCTCGAGGTGGAAAATACCCTGAACGGTAGCGGTTTCCGTGCCAAGTCGGACTTGAGAAATGAGAAGATCGGCTTTAAAATCCGCGAGCATACTTTGCTCAAGGTCCCGTACCTTTTGGTTATAGGGGATCGCGAAGTCGAAACGCAGACCGTCGCCGTACGCACCCGTGAAGGCAAAGACCTCGGCTCCATGCCGGTGGCTGAATTCACGCAGCTGCTCAACAGCGCTGTTGCCCAGCGCGGTCGCCTAGAATCGGAGTAATGACTATTAAGCGTGAAATGAGAAACGATAAACGAACTGCACCGAAAGCCCCGATCAACGAGAATATCTCGGCACGCGAGGTTCGGTTAATTGGCGCTGACGGCGAGCAGATTGGCATCGTCTCGATTGATGAAGCGCTTCGTATCGCTGATGAAGCGAAGCTGGATCTGGTGGAAATCTCCGCCGACGCGCAACCGCCCGTCTGCAAGGTGATGGACTACGGCAAGCACCTCTTCGAGAAGAAGAAGCAGGCCAACGAAGCCAAGAAAAACCAGAAGCAGATCCAGATCAAAGAAATCAAGTTTCGTCCAGGGACGGAAGAAGGGGATTACCAGGTAAAACTACGCAACCTGGTACGTTTCCTTACCGATGGGGACAAGGCCAAGATCTCTCTGAGATTCCGTGGCCGTGAGATGGCCCACCAGGAGCTGGGCATGGAGCTGTTGAAGCGGGTCGAAGCCGACCTCGCCGAATACGGCTCCGTTGAGCAGCATCCGAAGATGGAAGGACGCCAGCTTATGATGGTCATCGCCCCCAAAAAGAAGAAGTAATCTCCCGGGCACGGCAGGCCTGATGATTATTGTGTAATTTTATCGAATGCGGAGTTCCAACATGCCAAAAATGAAAACCAAGAGCGGTGCTGCGAAGCGCTTCCTGAAGACCGCTTCCGGCTTCAAGCACAAGCACGCTTTCAAGAGCCACATCCTGACCAAAATGTCGACCAAGCGTAAGCGTCAACTGCGCGGTGCCAGCCTGCTGCACCCGTCTGACGTGGCAAAAGTCGAGCGCATGCTGCGCGTACGTTAATTCTGGTTTAGATAGAGGAAGTTACTCATGGCTCGTGTTAAGCGTGGCGTCATCGCTCGTAAGCGTCACAAGAAAATTCTGAAACTGGCTAAAGGCTACTACGGTGCACGCTCGCGCGTATTCCGCGTTGCCAAGCAGGCTGTCATCAAGGCAGGTCAATATGCCTACCGTGACCGTCGTCAGAAGAAGCGTCAGTTCCGCGCACTGTGGATCGCTCGTATCAACGCCGGTGCCCGCACCAACGGTCTGTCCTACAGCCGTCTGATTGCTGGCCTGAAAAAGGCTTCGATCGAAATCGACCGTAAGGTTCTGGCCGATCTGGCAGTGAACGAAAAAGCGGCGTTTGCTGCGATTGTCGAGAAAGCTAAAGCCGTTCTGGCTTAAGTACCCGCGACAATCACCCGGCGGCGCTAGCGCCGTCGGGCATTGAACGTCATCGATAGGGGAAGAGCCTTCAAAGCTCTTCCCCTATTTTCGTATCTGGAGTCTGTACATGGAAAACCTGGATGCGTTGGTCTCCCAAGCCCTAGAGGCCGTGGAGCGCGCTGAAGACATCAATACCCTGGAACAGATCCGGGTGAATTATCTCGGCAAGAAAGGCGAGCTGACCCAGGTGATGAAGACCCTGGGCAACCTGCCAGCCGAAGAGCGGCCGAAAGTCGGCGCGCTGATCAACGACGCCAAAGAGCGCGTCACCGTTGTGCTCAATGCCCGCAAGGCCGCCTTCGAAGAAGCCGAGCTCAGCGCTCGCCTGGCTGCCGAATGCATTGACGTCACCCTGCCAGGCCGCGGCCAGGCCACCGGTGGCCTGCACCCGATCACCCGTACACTCGAGCGCATCGAGCAGTTCTTCACCCACATCGGCTACGGCATTGCCGAAGGCCCAGAGGTGGAAGACGACTACCACAACTTCGAAGCGCTCAACATCCCCGGCCACCACCCGGCCCGGGCGATGCACGACACCTTCTACTTCAATGCCAACATGCTGCTGCGTACCCACACCTCGCCGGTGCAGGTGCGGACCATGGAGTCCACCCAGCCGCCAATCCGCATTGTCTGCCCGGGCCGCGTATACCGCTGCGACTCGGATATCACCCACTCGCCGATGTTCCACCAGGTCGAAGGCCTGCTGATCGATCGCGATATCAACTTCGCCGACCTCAAGGGCACCATCGAAGAATTCCTGCGCGTGTTCTTCGAAAAAGAACTGGCGGTACGTTTCCGCCCATCGTTCTTCCCCTTCACCGAGCCGTCCGCCGAAGTCGACATCCAGTGCGTGATGTGTTCCGGCAACGGCTGCCGCGTGTGCAAGCAGACCGGCTGGCTGGAAGTGATGGGCTGCGGCATGGTGCACCCGAACGTGCTGCGTATGTCCGGCATCGACCCTGAAGAGTTCCAGGGCTTCGCCTTCGGCATGGGCGCCGAGCGCCTGGCCATGCTGCGCTACGGCGTCAACGATTTGCGTCTGTTCTTCGATAACGACCTGCGGTTCCTTGCCCAATTCCGCTAGGCCCAATCGACGCACATTCTAGGAGAACAGCATGAAATTCAGTGAACAGTGGCTGCGTGGTTGGGTAAACCCGCAAGTCTCCCGTGACGAACTGGTCGCCCGCCTGTCCATGGCCGGCCTCGAAGTCGACAGCGTTACCCCCGCTGCCGGCCAGTTCAGCGGCATCGTCGTGGGCGAAATCCTCGCCACCGAACAACACCCGGACGCCGACAAGCTGCGCGTGTGCCAGGTAAGCAACGGCCAGGAAACCTTCCAGGTCGTGTGCGGCGCTCCTAACGCCCGCCCAGGCATCAAGATCCCGTTCGCCATGATCGGCGCCGAACTGCCAGGCGACTTCAAGATCAAGAAGGCCAAGCTGCGCGGCGTCGAGTCCTTCGGCATGCTGTGCTCGGCTGCCGAGTTGCAGATCAGCGAAGAGAACGACGGCCTGCTGGAACTGGCTGCCGATGCCCCGGTTGGCGAAGACATTCGCCAGTACCTGAGCCTGGACGACGCCAGCATCGAAATCGGCCTCACCCCCAACCGCGGCGACTGCCTGTCCATCGCAGGCCTCGCCCGCGACGTCAGCGCCCTGTACGACACCCCGGTCACCCGCCCGGTAGTGCCAGCCGTACCGGCTGCCCACGACGAAGTGCGCCCGGTCGAAGTCAGCGCCCCGGCTGCCTGCCCACGCTACCTGGGCCGCGTCATCCGCAACGTCGACCTGAGCAAGCCGACCCCCCTGTGGATGGTCGAACGCCTGCGCCGCAGCGACGTGCGCAGCATCGACGCCGCCGTCGACATCACCAACTACGTGATGCTCGAACTCGGCCAGCCGATGCACGCCTTCGACCTGGCAGAAATCAACGGCGGCATCCGCGTGCGCATGGCCGAAGAGGGCGAGAAGCTCGTCCTGCTCGACGGCCAGGAAGTTGCCCTGCGCGCCGACACCCTGGTAATCGCCGACCACACCCGCGCCCTGGCCATTGCCGGCGTCATGGGTGGCGAGCACAGCGGTGTGAACACCGAAAAAACCCGCGACCTGTTCCTCGAAAGCGCCTTCTTCGAGCCGATCTCCGTCGCCGGCAAAGCCCGTTCCTACGGCCTGCACACCGACGCCTCGCACCGCTACGAGCGCGGCGTAGACTCGCAGCTGGCCCGCGAAGCCATGGAGCGCGCCACCCAGCTGCTGCTGGACATCGTCGGCGGCGAAGCCGGCCCGGTCGTCGAAGCCGTCAGCGAACAGCACCTGCCGCAAGTAGCCCCGGTTACCCTGCGCGCCGAACGCATCACCCAGATGCTCGGCATGGAAATGGACCCAGCCCAGGTCGAGCAGCTGCTCAACGCCTTGGAGCTGACCACCACCAAGAGCGGGGAAGGGCAGTGGACGGTGAACGTGCCGAGCCACCGCTTCGACATCAGCCTGGAAGTGGACCTGATCGAAGAGCTGGCCCGCCTGTACGGCTACAACAACCTGCCGGTTCGCTACCCGCAAGCCCGCCTGGCCCCCCAGGGCAAGCCGGAAACCCGCGGTGACCTGCCGACCCTGCGCCGCCTGCTGGTTGCCCGCGGCTACCAGGAAGCCATCACCTACAGCTTCATCGACCCGAAACTGTTCGAACTGTTCAGCCCGGGCGTAGAGCCGCTGCTGCTGGCCAACCCCATCTCCAGCGACATGGCCGCCATGCGCGCGTCCCTGTGGCCGGGCCTGGTCAAGGCACTGCAGCACAACCTGAACCGCCAGCAAGACCGCGTGCGCCTGTTCGAAAGCGGCCTGCGCTTCGTCGGCCAGCTCGGCGACCTGAAGCAGCAGCCGATGATCGCCGGCGTTGTCACCGGCAGCCGCCTGCCAGAAGGCTGGGCCAACGGCCGCGACAGCGTCGACTTCTTCGACGTGAAGGCCGACGTGGAAGCCCTGCTGGGCTACTCCGGCGCCCTGAGCGACTTCGCCTTCAGCGCCGGCAAGCACCCAGCCCTGCACCCAGGCCAGACCGCCGCCATCGAGCGTGACGGCAAGCTGGTCGGCTACCTCGGCGCCATCCACCCAGAGCTGGCAAAAGCCCTGGACCTGGACCGCCCGGTGTTCCTGTTCGAGCTGGTGCTGGGCGATGTGGTCGAAGGCCGCCTGCCGAAATTCAGCGAGCTGTCCAAGTTCCCGGAAACCCGCCGCGACCTGGCTTTGATCGCAGGACGTGATGTAGCTTCTAGCTCGGTGCTTGAAGTAATTCGTGACAATGCAGGCGAATGGCTCACAGACCTCAGGCTGTTTGATGTCTACCAAGGTAAAGGCATTGATCCTGATAGAAAAAGCCTTGCCGTCGGCTTGACCTGGCAGCATCCATCGCGCACTCTTAACGACGATGAGGTGAACACTACCCTGCAAAACATCCTCACCTCGCTCGAACAAAGGTTGAACACCACGTTAAGGAAATAACGGCATGGGTGCTCTGACGAAAGCTGAGATGGCCGAAAGGCTGTACGAGGAGCTGGGGCTTAACAAGCGTGAGGCCAAGGAGCTGGTCGAGCTGTTTTTTGAAGAAATTCGGCACGCACTTGAAGAGAACGAGCAGGTCAAGCTGTCCGGTTTCGGCAACTTCGACCTTCGCGACAAACGCCAGCGGCCGGGCCGCAACCCCAAGACAGGGGAAGAAATCCCGATCACCGCACGGCGCGTCGTCACCTTTCGTCCAGGGCAGAAGTTGAAGGCCCGGGTTGAGGCCTATGCTGGAACCAAGCCATAACGACGAACTGCCCCCCATACCGGGCAAAAGGTACTTCACCATTGGTGAGGTGAGTGAGCTTTGTGCGGTAAAACCGCACGTGCTGCGGTATTGGGAGCAGGAGTTCGATCAGCTCAATCCCGTGAAGCGGCGGGGGAACCGGCGGTATTACCAGCGGCAGGATGTGCTGATGATTCGCCAGATTCGTGCGCTGCTTTATGACCAGGGGTTCACCATTGGTGGGGCTCGGTTGAGGCTCTCCAGTGATGAGGCCAAGGATGAGTCGAGCCAGTACAAGCAGCTGATTCGGCAGATGATTGTCGAGTTGGAGGATGTGTTGGTGGTGTTGAAGAAGTGATCTGGGTTTTTGATGAGTGAAATTTTTTGAGAAAAAGCTTTCATTTATCAGGAGGTTAGGGTACATTCTTCAACGTTCTCGGTAGCATTGAGAACATGCTTCAAAGCCCAGTCGGGGCGTAGCGCAGCCCGGTAGCGCACTTGCATGGGGTGCAAGGGGTCGAGTGTTCGAATCACTCCGTCCCGACCATTATTGAAACGGAAAAGCCCAGTCGGTGACGACTGGGCTTTTTTGTTTTGGAATAATTATGAGTTCGTTTTCTCTTCTTGACGAGAGGTCCGCTTACTGGCATTTATGATAGTGCCATTATGCTACTATTGTTGTTTCCTTTGAGGGATGGAAGGGGGCTTTGAATGTTTGATGATTATGCTTTCAAAAATACAGAAACTCGGATTCGCTTCAAATTCTTGCAAAAAAAAGATGAGCCTCTTTACCCTTGGGAAATTGCTAGTTTCCTGAAAGGGTTCAACACGGTTTACTATAAATTTGAGTTATTAAACTCAATATGCTCCGCATTAAATCATGGAATTCTTCCAGAAGACATTATAATCTTTGATCATTCGCTACCGCTCTATGAGCGTTATGCCGAAATGAATTTGCTCTCTGAGGCAACAGCAGCAAAGTTATTTTACCCTATTGGTCTTCCGGTGGCATTGACTCCAAGTGAATGGTCTATCAATTACCATTTCTTGTATTTGTCATTTAAGGCTGTTAATTCGCTTTTAAAAGTTAAGCATGTACAGCCGCTGAGGCTAGAGCAGATTATTGGACTGTATGAGGCATTGAATATTGAAGGATTGGATTATGTAAAATCTCGGCTTGTGGACTTGGCTTTAGAACAGTCCGAAAAGAGTTATAGGATAGCTGTTGAGAAGGGTGAAAAGAAGGAAGAGTTAAAGCGGAGTGATTTTGATAGGGCTCTGATCAAACCAGTAAGGTTTAAAGAGCAGTCACAGAAAGATCTCGAATTTATCAGTGGGTTGAATGATGACCAAAAGGTAGAACTATTAACTTCACCTGGGCGCAACAATCAACGATTAGCTGTGTTTCTTACTTCCTTTTTTGATAAGTTCGATAAAACGGTAAGACCCCTTGTGTGCGCGAGAGTAGGGAGTGGTAAATTTCGGGTGCTCGGCCGGTCACTAGTGAATAAGAAAGAGCGCACAGGATTAGAGTTAAAGGAAATTAAGAAAAATAGCCCTCTTGGAGCACTTTTTGAAGCTGGCGTCACCGCATATCAAGCTATTCAGCAAGAAAAAAGAGCTAAAGAACTGCATGAGATCGATAAAAAAATTAAGGCCAAAGAGATAGAGCTTTTGGATGCGAGAATTCAAGGGGAAAAAATTAAGAATTTTGAGCTTGAGTTACAAGTAGCTAACCGCTACGCGGAGATTTCGCGAGGAACTGACCTTGATGCTATAAAAAGTTTGTCACCATCCTTTGTTCAGTTGCAAATAAGTAAGGCCTACGGTGTTGAGATAGGCAATGCCGTAAGCGTACTGCATAAACAAGATTTGAAATTGGATTATAGTTCGGTATCCGCGATTGATCTTACTGTATGATTTTACTAAATCCTATATGCCTTACCGAGGCGGTGAGGCTATACTATTTTGCAAGCATGCGGACATTTTCGCTCATTTTGACGTCTTTAGTTTGGGGTTTTACAAGTGGTTAAATTATTCAGTTTTGAGTTTTCGGCGCGCTAGGTTTATTTCTTTAATGGCAGGCCTTATAAAGTATTTTCGCAGTTTTAAGCATATTTGTTTTGTGAGATTATGAATAGAATTTTAAGTTATATGTTTGGTTTTGTAATTCCTGCATCTTTCCAGTAAGCTTCTAGAGTCAGATATCCCGCCGGTGGGTGTGCCCAGCCTCGCTCTTCAGGCGTATAAGAAAAGTCAACATAATGTTCAGGCACTATTGGTTGTGGGGTGATTTCCCCCAAATAGCTGTAAAACAAATGATTTATTGAACACTCATAAAGTTTTCCTCGGAGCTCACTCCATCGAGCGTCCTCGTCATAGCCCTCTTCTATAAGTGAGGTACATATCCATCCGAGGACTTCAATCTCTGCGTCATCAATTGAGAGTCCCATCTCGGAGAAGTTTTCCTTTGTGTAGTATTGCTGCTGGTCAATAAATTTCCCTAACTCGATATAACAATCGTGAATTATTCTTAGAATTAGAATAAAGTGACTACGACATGCGGATAGTACGTCCAAGGGTGGGCATGGCTGTCGAGATTCATTTTTTAAAAAAACATACTTTGCAGCTTCTCGCGTAAATACACCGCCGCGTACCGGATATGGACCACCATGTATATGTGCATTCCGAAGATCCAGCATAAACTTGGCTAATGGATTGCTTTTGAGTGTCAGTTGATGTTTTGAATACCACTCTTGAAAACCAGGCAGATGCTTGAATTGTTGAAGCGCGAGCGTAGAAGTTCGTGATGAAGCTAGATAGGCACTGAGGTAGCACTCAAATTCAAATTTCATAGAACCTGCTTGTGCCATTTTTGTTAGGAAAAACTCTGCTTCGGCCACTTTTTGCTCTACAACATCGAAGTTATGGTCCATATCGCCCTCAAGAAAATATCTTTATCCACTTTTGATGTTGACTTTGTGATTTTTTAAATCTATTGCGCTAGTCTCTCTAGATGTTCAAAAGCTTTTTCAGAGCACTTCTTAACTAGATCCTCAGAGTCTGTCTCTGAAAGGGCTTCAAAAAGAATACCGCCTGCATCTCGATTTATTTCTATCATTAGCTGTCTAAAGTTTGAATCTTTAGATGCCCAGGAATTTTCATATATAGAGTTTAGTATTGCTCGAGCTAAAGGGATACGTGCCCCCGTCCAAGAGCGCTCAACAAATGCTTGCCGGATGTCAGCTGACCTAATCAACTTATATAAATAGGTCTCTGCGCTCTCCCTTCCACCGGCTATAAGACACGCTATATACATATTCCACCACAAGCGGGAGATAGCATTATCGTCCCGAGTTCCTGGTACCCCTCGAGCAAAAAAATGCTTTAAAATATTTCTATCAAACTTATCAATGTCGTCTTTTTTGGCAGGCCATCTCGTTCGGCTATAGTCTATGCATTCTATGTGAGTCAAACGAACCCATACACGTTCATCCATAGCCAAGGCTGGAGTCATGCCTTTCAATGCATCATATACGATAATAGAATTTTCAGCGTCCAGCTGTGCAGATCTATCGCTATAGTTCAAGCTTTTTAGAGCATCACGGTCAATGCTTGCATGCTTGCTTTCGGTTCTCCAGCCATTGTCTAGCTCCAGATCGAAAAAGTCACCGCTCGCATATCTTTCTCGATTGGATGACACACTTTCTCGAAGTTCCTGTAGCTTAAGTTCAGAAAGAAACCAAAAAGTATTTTCAATCATTTTGCTCTCCGTTTACGCTCTCGCACAGTTCAAATAAAGGGTCTTCTAATAATATTTGTGCGCCTTCCAGTGACGAGCCGCCGGCAGCTAAAGAAACTCCTTTAAAGTTGCACTTGTCATGGAAGGGCTTGTACCATCTAAAATCTATATACTCTTCAGGATAGCTGCGAATTGTATCGAGTACCTCCATTACTACAGGGAGGTAAATTGAAGCTGTTACAGCGGGCAGGTATTCCTCTTGACCTCGTAAGGTGTTAACCGACGAAAAAGTTTTTGGTCCTAACACAATAGCAATGCGACTGCCATCAAGTTTAACTGCTACCCTACCTTCTGGGACGTTAGGGGAAGGAACTAATTCGAAAATACTTTCTAATGGGGTTAGTTTTGCATTTCCTACATCAATTGTTGTTTCAATGTCAATGGCGAGGATGTCTCCTCTCGCCAATAACGCAGTTTCGTCAAACTCAGGGTTTATATTAGTGCTGGATAGCTGAATGGTTTCGTCATTAAGCCAGATAATTGGTCTTAAGCCGACCTCTCCAAATAGAGCTCCCGCAGGAAAATCTATAAATCCACTTTTCCAATCTAATTTGTGTAGTCTTATATAGTATGTTTCGAGTGATACAACAATACATCCAACGGTTGCGCGCTCATTGTAAACTAATTCGGAAATGCATGGCTCATCAATAATGACGTCGTAGCGGAGAGTTAGCGCCCCGCTGCCTAGATCTTCGCTTACGGCAAAGTAAACATTAAACTGACCATTTGCGTAGTCGTCACTAAAAGGTGAAAGAACCGGATGTGGGTAGCGTGTGCTATCTGAAATTCTCACTCTGACTCTCCTGTCGCTATGCTGGCAATTATTTCAATTGGGCCGTCATATGATTCGTCGAATGAGACGGTTATGGCATATCGCTTTGCTTCCGCAGTATCAAGTATTAGACTCCCATTTTTTACACTACCAAGGCTTGAGCTTATTATTTTTAGTGGCTCTGCACTACTTAGTCCCAATGCAAGTATTTCGATTTGGATCGTACTGGCTTCGTTGGAGTCAAAATAGATCGTTCTCGACAATTTGTTATAACTTTCACTTTTGGGTATCTTGTTCCTGAAGTTTTTCAGTTCCACTATCTTTTTATTTCCTGTCCCTATAGCGCCGTTGCGTCCGCTCCCCCGACGCCCAGGGGGCCTGTTGCCACCGTTGCCTCTATTCCCCCTGTCCTTTTGGGAGTTCCTGCCAAGATCCCTTACTCCACCGCCGGTGCCCAATCGAGGGGGGCGTTTCTGAACAACTTTATAAATAAATCGTTCAGGGTCAAGAGCATTATTTGATTTGCTCTCGGACGAGCTTTCATGTGCCGCGAACAAACTGGCTAATTCATCCAGTATGACAGCACCCTCTACTTTAGCACCTGCGCTGTTGTTGATCATATTCCTGAGTTCAGTTCCAAGGTCACGCATCGCTTTGGTAGCGGCTTCGCGCTTTTTAGGCTCAGCTATTCTGTCTGCGGAGAAATCCTTGTGTTTTGGGTTCTCTAATTTTTTAAGAAGTTTGTTTGACGCTGTGTCTGCTGGTTCTATTAGGCAAATAAAATCCTTTGCAGCAGGGAATCTTTGAAATTTATGGCCGAAGTAACTTAGGTTGTCGGTTATTAGCATTCCGTTCCGAACAAAGCCCAGTCGTTTTGGCATGCCAGTTTCTGTGAGTATTCGGATCTTTATCCGGCCTAGGTTTTTTATCTCTATTTCTTGAGTAATCGCTGCGCCTGAAATAAGACAGCGGTGCAAGTCGCGAGCAAAATTAAGCTCATCCTCGAGGTCAGTCCCTTCCGCTGCGTTGTGAAGGTCAGAAGAGTTTAATAGGGATTCAAGAGTGTTCGAGTTTATTTTTGTATTTCCGACCTCAAATTCCATTTGTCTGTTCTCTATTGCGCCAAAGAAGTTGGAAATAATGGAGCAAACCATTAGGTCTTCCCAGCTACCATCACCCTCTCGAAATCCGATGCAGAAAATTGAAGTCCCGATCGTGCTACGCTTCATCCAAGACGGTACATTTGTTTGATCAGTAATAGCACTGAATCCTTCTGGGTTTCCCCAGTAGCCAGTTGGGCGTCTATCTACGCCATCCGTCCCTTTGTGAGAAATTAAAATTGCTTTTCCTTGTGCTGCGAACTGCTGGGCGCCCGCTTCATCTTCATATATTGTGGAATAAAATACCGTTTGAAGATCAGAGACAGCCAATACCGCATTCTTACCAATCCCAAATGATCCGGTAGAGTCTTCATTACTTCCTTTGTTCGTGACTCCACGAGATTTTAATAGGGAATGGAATGCTGTTCCTCTAGTGTTTGGTGGGCCAACTAGTCCAGTGGTGTTGTAATCCGCAATCCTTAATACAGTTACCTTTTCTTTACTTATCGCGTTCAAGGCGGTGGTAAAGAAGTCTTGGTTTTTCTCCTCCTGCGCCATGTCTAGGCATGAGTGGAGAGCGGACTCGAGACTGTAAAGATCTGGGATTTCGTTGCGCGGGACATGTAAAACATCGAAAGTAACCCGGACTGGAACATCAGGCGCAGATGCAGCATCTCTGGAGTTTTGTCCTGTTTCTCTCGCACAACTGGCGTACGCGGAGTCACGGAATGTCTCAATCCCAGCATCTCCAAGCCCATCATTTTCTACGGCGGTATCTGGGGGGAACTCGAGCTTTAAATCACTCATGCAGAATCTCCTTGCTTGTACACATTCACAGCTTGAAATCACCGACAGAAGCGTTTTCGCTTTCAGAGAAACGGGCTTTTGCCTGATCAAGCTCCTTATGTAGTGCTTTGAAGATCTTCTTTATATCGTCGTCGGTGAAGCTGTAGGCGCTACGATTTGAAAGGTTGCCGATCAGGCTGATGTCCTTGATCGCCCTGTTCACGCGCTGCTCTGCTAGCCTTACGAATTTTTCGCGTTTTTCTGACATACATTCCTCAAATATTCCACGTGGAGACGTATTTTTTCGCAACATTTCCGATATGTTTACGAAATGTTTGTGATTTCGTCAAGCGCTTTGTGAAGGCGATGCGCCATCAGTCACCTCATAGGCTCAGGACGTGGACTCCAGCTGTGAGAGGCGGTGTATCAAGAGCGAGACGTTCTGGAAAAAGGCCGGCGCGTACTTTGCCAAGGAGTGCGGCTGACGTACGCCTTCATCAAGAAGCGCTCGACTGATTCACCGGTGTGGCCCTTTTGCCAAACCCTCAAGGTTCACCCTGGCGGCTGCTCCGCTTGGCTGGCAGAGCCTCAATCTGACTGAAAGAAGATCAACGTCGGCTTGGCTTGCAAACATGCTTGGCTGGAAAGCAGGCGTGTGTACGACTATCGGAAATTCATGATGATATTCATGAGCGGGGAAGGCCTGCGTGCGAAATTCAGTCGGGAGCTTGATGCAGGTGGAGGGGCTGCGCTCGCAAGCGGGCTATCGGCGGCGTCTAGGGATTTTCCGATCAATTCAGCATGGGTCAACGCATTCACTTGCTACAGAACTGGTTTTCGCTGAGCGATCCGGCGATGGAAGAAGAGTTGTACAAGGTCACCTGGATGCGCCAGTTTGCTCGGCTGACGCTAAGCGCCCCGATCCCCGAAGTTGCTGGAGAAGCACCAGTTGGCGGCAGGCATCCTAGGCTCTGTATGAAAAGTCTTGAAACGAAGGTCAGGCAAGGCGAAAACAGCCGAGGAAGCGGAGTTTACGGGTTGTAAATGAGCATTCCGAGGCTGTTTTCAACGCAGCATCACCGAGTATCAAGGCTTTTCGTACAGAGCCTAGAAACCATCAATATTTACCTGCGGGACAAGAGGCTGTTGCTGCGCTAGAGCACGATTGTCGATGCCACGCTTATCCATGCGCCAGTTCGACCTACAATAGGGAGGGCAAGCGCGATCCAGAGACGCATCAAACGAAGAAAGGCAACCAGTACTTCTTCGGCATGAAGGCCCAGATCGGTGTTGATGCTGAGTCCGGGCTTGTGCACCACGTTCGCGCCACTGCTGCGAACGTGGCCGGCTTAACGGAGGTTGCACATGTACTGTGTGGCTTGAAGAACGTCGTCTGTGCCGATGCCGGCTATACCGGCGTTGAGAAAAGACCAGAGCATGAAGGGCGGCCAGTGAACTGGCAGATTGCAGCGCGACGCAGCGCTTACCAGCACTTGGGCAAATGCAGTGCGCTCTACAAAGCCAAGCGCAAGATCGAGGAAGCACCCCGTTCCGGGTGATCAGGCGTAAGCGCTCCATGAACCCCACATTCAAAGCGCCTACCTGATCCCTGATGCTGTGCTCCCGATTTCTTTCTGAAGCTCGCCGACCATGACGCGACCCGACGCTAAAATCGAAAAAGTGGACCTCTACCCCAAACCCGTCGACTTCCGAAAATCCATCAATGGCCTGGTCGCACTGGTCGAACTCGATATCAGGGAGGTGTTCGACCTGGTGCATTTCGTCTTCCTCAACAAGCCGTGCAACCGCGTGAAGATCCTGTATTGGGAGCGCAACGGCTTCTGCCTCTGGCTCAAGCGCCTGGACTCTGAACGGTTCAAAACTTCACCCGATCCGACTAACATCGCTATTGTGCTGATCGTTCAGGAACTGAACTGGCTGCTCGACGACTTTGAGCTATGGCGCAACCGTCCGCATCAGGTTTTGACGCCTCGATACGTCGCCTGATTCGGTCCGCGGCATGATTTCTACGCCCGAAACCTCCCTGGCGATCCTGTTCTGCTCAAGTAACTGCTTGAGTAGATGATCAACGAGCGCGCGTCCGACAAGGGCAAGATCGTTCATCTCGAAGAGGAAGTTGCGCTGCTGCGCCAGCGCTTGTTTGGGCGTAAGACCGAGTAGACAGGCGATTTGGTGACACCACAATTGCCGCTCTTCGACGAAGCGGAAAGCCTGGCCGAACCCTTAGATGAGGCTGGACGAAGAAGTTGATGCGCCGACCAAGTACCGGCAAGCGCAAGCCATTGCCGGCTGATTTCCCGCGTATCGAAGTTTCCACGAACTGCCTGGGCATGAGCTGACGTGCGCTTGTGGCTGCCGCAAACATGCCATCGGTGGAGAGGTCAGCGAGCAGCTTGAAATTTTCCCGATGCAGATTCGCGTCATCAAACATGTTCGCAAGTTGGAACGCTGCGTCGAGCAGGGTGACTTGCCGATCGACAATAACGCTGCCGAACGAGCGATCCGGCCGTTTGTCATCGGCAGAAAGAACTGGCTCTTCAGTGACACGCCTACAGGCGCCACGGCCAGCGCGAAACTTTACAGCTTGGTCGAGACGACCAAAGCCAATGGCCAAGAGCCTTATGCGTGTCTGCGCCACGCACTGGACCGCCTGCCGCTGGCGTCTTCAGTGGAAGACTACGAAGCACGGCTGCCGTGGAATTGCAGGCCTTAAATACATAGTTAAGTGCTCCGCCCATCTTTGGTTAGGTGGGATTCGTGGAGCGCTTACAAATCAGCTACATTCGCCCCTATGATGTGTGGCTGTATCTGACGATAGTGCTGGATTTGTTCTCTCGTCAAGTCATTGGTTAGCCAATGAAGCCAGGATTTTACAGCGACTTGGACATCGATGCGAGGTTGATTATTGTATATTGATGCTGGTCACAGCAGCAACTGATGATTCACTCTGGTCAAGGCAGCCAGTTCAGGGTGTTAGTTTGACAAGATTACTTGAAGGCCAATAATTTAATCATGTAGCATGAGCTGGTTGGAAATAGTCATAATAATACCGGAAAAAAGAAAAGGCTCATGCAGATGGTATGAGCCTTTCGTTAAGTTTGATAATGGTTGTTTATATTAGGTTAAAGCTAATGAAGTGCTCGATTTTTGTGTGGAATTGTCGTCATGTTTTTTGACTTTATCAAAGAGGATGCGGAACACAACCTTTGCTATTTGAGCTGCGAGTAGGGGAGGGACTGCATTGCCTACCTGATGAAATTGTTCAGTCCTGTTACCTTGGAAGAAGTAATTATCAGGGAATGTTTGGAGGCGGGCCGCTTCGCGTACAGATAGACTACGACATTGTGTTGGATCATAGTGGATAAAATAATGTCCATCTTTTGATATATGACTAGTTATTGTTGTTGCTGGTAAATTCTCAGCCTGCACTCGGAAGCGATCGCTGAAAACGCCGCTCTTCCAGTTCGCATGGTCGGGGGCAAGACCTTTTAGGTTAAAGCCTTTATGTCCTTTTGGAGAAACCCCATGGAGCTTCGCATAGGAGGCTGCAAAAATATATCGGCGCAGGTCTGTTAGCATGTGGCCGCGGACTTCGTGGTTAAGCCAGTAATCGAGGCTTTCATCGCGGTACCAATTGTCTAGTTGGTCGTTGCCCGTCTTGCCGTCAGTTTTGTTAGACGCTCTCTTTACACGTCTACCACCTGTGGTTTCAGGTGGGACAAAGTCTTTTGTTACGTCTCCAAGGACGCGCCACATTTCATCAGATACGTCAATTTGCTCGCGAAGGTATTTAACCTGTTCTTGTACTACAGAAGCCCAATTTTGTTGATTATCTACCATCTTCGTAAGGCCGCTACGCAGCCTCGGTAACTGGCTCAGAACTTGTCCAACAGTTGCGTCAGAACTGCTAGTGCTCATCTTGACTTGATGAGGGCTTGCAGGAAGGCAGTCTTCGGAGATGCCTAAAAGAATAACTCGGTGCCTGGCTTGAGGGATGCCATATTTTTCTGCTCGAATTATAAATGCTCTAGGATCGATTTTGTCTACGTTGTCGCCGGGAGAAAAGTGCGTTCCAGTAACTAGGGAATATATATGATAGCGTTTTCCTGTGCCTCCTTCGTGCAGAGCTTGGTGTGGGTCGGATAGATCGCGCAGTATGCTTGAGAATATGCGTTCATCGTTAACTTTTGACGAAAGAATACCTTTGACATTTTCCATTACGAAAACGGTCGGTTGTTTCTCTCTGATTATTCTCAGGTATTCCTTGTACAAAAAATGGCGGTGATCTTCTTCAGCCTTGTAGTCTGCTTTAGCTTGATTTCTAGCTCTTCCGACTACGGAGTATGCTTGGCATGGAGGTCCTCCAATTAGCACCCAAGGACGATTTTCGTTGAGCCCATGCTTCTCGTGGTTTAGTGCGTTATCTAGGATGTCATTGCCTGATACACTTCCCAGTGTTATGCACTTGGCTTCTTCTGCGGCTTCACCCCATAGCTCTTTTGTTTCGTCGGATGGTATGAATTCGCCAGTCGCAGATGGGTTGTTGCAATAATTATAGTATTCGAAAAGATGTGTCGGTTTTTTCTTTTTCAGCAGGCGAAAAAAGGCTCTCAGCCTCAGTGTTTGCCATGCTTTAGAATCCTTCTCGGCTGAAACAACAATCTCGAAACGTTGACCATCGCCGAGCGAAGTAAAGCCTTCCCCTAAGCCCCCTGGTCCAGCGAAGAGATCAACCACTTGGATTGGGTAGTCGAGCTCACCAATTGGATCTACGGGTGTAGACTCGGGAAGAAAGGTCATTTGGTCTTGATTCATGGACATAGTCAGTAAGGAAGTGAGGTCTCGCATGATGGCGGGGATCCGGGGGAGCCACACCTCTCCGGAGATCAAGGTCAGGCGCTTGTTACACCGGCATGGCTTTAGGTTTCGGCTTCACGGAAAAAAGCTACCCGGTAAGCCTGATCTGGTTTTGCCTCGTTATAGAGTGTGTATTTTTGTGCACGGGTGCTTCTGGCATAGACATCCAAGATGCCGTTATGCGACCACCCCTAAGACCCGAGCAGATTTCTGGCAGCACAAATTCGATCAGAATGTGAGCCGTGACACAAGGGTAAAAAACGAGCTGTTGGCGTCAGGCTGGAGGGTGATCGAGCTTTGGGAGTGCGGGATCCGAGGCCCTGAGTCGGAAATGGACTGGCTCTTCGAGGCAATCCGCGATTGTAATCAAAAAAGCTTGTCTTGGCCCAGCTTTCATGAGGAAGGTACAACACCGGAGTGATGGAGGCCCTCTGAATTTTTTAGCCAGCGGAGTTCTTGCGAAGCATCTGGGTCACGGTGTCATAGATTCCTAAAACGGTATGAGTGCCTTCAGGTAGATTGGACTTGGTTTCTGAAAGCACTCCCCGAGCGAATAGCTACCTCAGCGCATCATGCCCAGCTCGGCATCATCCATCAGCGCCTTAGCCAATGCGCAGAGGTAATGCGATGCCCAGATCAGCTGGGGTTTGTCTTCCATTAAGCCGTCCAGGGTCATATCCCGTGCGTAGCCCATAAGCTCCGAGGCTTGTTCTCGGGCGCTCTGGCAGGGGATGCCTGCTTCGATGCGGAACAGCGGATGGGTCTGGTTTTCACCTTGGTAGAAGGTGGTTTTGCCGACGGTGAATTTGGTTTCTTCTGTGGTCATTGTTCAGTCTCCCCGAAATCTCTAGTGCCTGGTCTGGCCTCATCGCCGGCAAGCCAGCTCCCACAAATACTGCATAGGCCTCGAGATTTGTGGCGTAGCTCAGATCCATGCGGGAGCCCGGCTTGCTCGCGATAGGGGCAGCCAGGCGACACATCAATGAAGCCTTAGTGCAAAGTCCTGGGCTCAGTGGGCATTTGCACCTGGATCAGTGCGGACTCAAGCAAAGCTCGCAGCGTCTCCAGTTCATGCATTGAGGTCATCATCAAAATCGACGCAGGCGATTTGGGCTGCAGCAGCATTGCCTGATGCACGACGGTTGCCGCGCATAGTGCATAGTCCGTGGCTTGGATCAGGGTGTCTTCAAGGCAGAGAGTCTTGTGGGGAGGATCTGGAACAATCTTGAGCATGGTGAAGCTCCAACGTAGAAGGAGGAGCTACCACGGCCATGCCGTCAAGCAATGGGGTGGTAGCTGTACGCGGGTTGACGGACCGAGACGTTGGCACTCGGCGCACCACAGGGTGCCCGCACGTACAGCCACCATAAAAGTGTGCACATGAGGACAGCGTCATCGGTCCGTCAAAACCGGTCGCTGAATTGGCAGCGACGAGCCGAGACTAAAATCCACGTTGGTCATGTGCAACGAAAAACAGGCGCAGGGAGTATCTTTGGGAAATGGCCTACAAGGAAGGGGTTAATTCTGACTTTTTTTGCCCGTTCACCTTCATTGCCTGCAACACTGGCTGCTCTGTTAACGGTTTGTGGATCTCAAAAAGCTTTCCACTCACGAATCCCTGTATCCAGTTATGTCGCGATGCCAACAAACGGCCCAGCATGGACTTTCATCACTCAAGCCCTGAAACTGACCCGCTCGCATCTGCACCAAGGCAGGTCACGGGCCAACCCCTGACAACGGACGCCAAGTAACAGCCCATGGAATGCACCGAAGATGACTATCGAAGCTTTTGCCCCTTTCCAGCGCCTCGCCACTGACCTGCTGAAGTACCTACCGGCTGACCAGCCAGATGGCTCCCACGACCTGTCCCACATCCATCGCGTATGGGGCAACGCACAACGGATACAGCGCGTAGAAGGCGGCGACCTGGAAGTGCTGCTTGCAGCGACTGTGCTGCATGATTGTGTCGCAGTAGAAAAGAACTCGCCCTTGCGTGGGCAGGCGTCAACGCTGTCCGCACAAAGGGCGGCGTCAATCCTGGCTGATATGGGCTGGCCCTTGCAGCGCATCGAGCAGGTGGCGCATGCAGTCAAAACCCACAGCTACTCGGCTGGCTTCGAGCCGCTCACCCTTGAGGCCAGAATTCTTCAGGACAGTGATCGCTTGGACGCCATAGGTGCAGTGGGTATCGCCCGGTGTTTTTACGTTTCCGGGCGAATGGGGTCGGCACTGTACGATTTCGAGAACCCCACTGCGTGGGGGAGGGAGTATCAGGACAAGGCGTATACGGTCGAGCACTTTCATACCAAGCTGCTCAAGCTTGCGTCAGGTTTTAAAACTGCTGAAGGGGCTCGGCTGGCTGCTGAACGTCATGCTCGGCTTGAAGTGTTTCTTGCGGATTTCATGGATGAGATCGGGGCTGGCGGGCAGGGGTGAAGTGACGGGGCTTGGGACGATTGGCAGGTTTTTTTGGCGTGAGCCAGCTGTATTGGAACTGCTCACGACTGGATCGATTTTGTGGGTGGCTTTGGGGAAGTAGCCAGGCCCTGGGGCGGGTAGCTGTGGTGTCATGGGCCTGAGTGTTCTGTTTGGGCGGGGAAGAATTTAGCGTGGGCATGGCACCGGCTGCGCCGGTGTTCGCGGCTGAAGCCGCTCCCACAGGGGGGCCTGCTAATTCAGGGAGATATTTGCAGTTTTTGAGGGCGGGTTTGTTCGTGAAGACCTTGTCGGCGATGCCATTCGCTGTGTTGGAGTCTTCGTGGGTATGTTGGACCGCGGCGCCGCCGGTCCCTTAGAGGCTGGGTCTGTGCTTATCGGTTGAGCTATCCGTGCGGCAACGCACCTCTGGGCTGGGCCTTCTTGTACTAGGTTCTGCTGATCGATGAGTTGTGTGCAGTTTTTTTGAGCGGGTTTACAGTGGATGGCACGGGCTGCGCCCATGTTCGCGGGCGCGCCCGCTCCCACAGGGATCGCGCCATATTTTAGATTTTGAGCAAGGCCTTTGCTGCCACAGGGATCGCGGCAACATTTAGAGTTTTTGCAAGGCAGTTGCTTTCACAGGGGACGTACAGGGTTTGAGTGCTGGGTTTGCGGCTTTTAGATGATCCAGCTTTGGCGGCAAGGGCATGCCGAGCGGGGCGGGCTCTGGGATATGAACAGCCGGGCTGACATGCGAGAAGAGATGCCGTACAGCCCGGATCGTGCTCGTCTCAGAGAGGCGGCACTACATAGATAACCCGATCACGCCCATTCTGTTTGGCGGTATAGAGCCCCTTGTCGGCGCGTTCCAGTGCGTCATCCAGCGTTTCACCCTTGGCGAACAGCGTGCACCCAATGCTCAGGGTTACCTTCAACTGACCACAGGGCAACTGCATCGGGCTGGCACCCACCTGTTCGCGAATCCGCTCAGCAATCCGCGTCAGTTCTTCGCTGTCTTTGACGTGCAAAATAGCGACGAACTCCTCACCCCCATGGCGCACCAGCAGGTCATCGGGGCGAAGTGCTGCGCGCAGGCGGCGGGCAGATTCGCAAAGCACCTTGTCACCGCCGCCATGGCCGTACTTGTCGTTGATGGATTTGAAGTGATCCAGGTCGGCATAAACCGCACCCAGTTGTAAGCCGTTCAACTCTGCCAATCGCCGTTCATGGTCTTCAAACGCCGACAGCGCGCCGCGGTTCCACAGTTGTGTCAAAGGGTCGAGCAGGGCTTTGCGCTGCTCGCGATCCATTTCAAGCCGCAGATCGCGGTTCACCTGCGCCAAGGTACGCAGTTGCAGATATCCCTCGGCGAGCGTGGCCAGGTCCCTGAAGTTCGCTTGTTGAGCCTCGCTGAGCACGCGCGGGTGGGGATCGAACATGCACAGCGTGCCGATGGCTTTGCCGTTGCCGGCGCGCAGGGGGTGGCCGGCGTAAAAACGGATATAGGGCTCGTTGAGCACCAGTGGATTGTCGTCGAACCGGCTGTCGCGCTTGGCATCGGGGACCATCAGGGTTTCGTCACCGAGAATGGCGTAGCCGCAGAAGGAAACACTGCGCGTCGTTTCGGTTGCCTCAAGCCCTATTCGAGCCTTGAACCACTGTCGGTCCTGGTCGATCAGGCTGATAAGCACAGTATCCACATGGGCCAGGTCCTGGGTAAGCCGCACCAGGGTATCGAGGTAATGCTCGGCTGGTGTATCGACCAGGTTCATGTCATCGAGCGTGCGCTGGCGAAGCGCTTCGTCTGCGGGTAAAGGGCAAGCTGGCATCGTTGGTCCTCCATTCCCTGGTTGGCTGCTTTTGCACCTGGCGGGGGCGCGTTCTCTATACCGTCGAAACAAGCACAGCATAGGTTATAGCGTGGAGCCTTGGGCTGCAGGTGCGGCTGGCCATTCTTGCCGAGAGTGTGATTTCTTTCGCTCGATCTTCGTCAAGAATGCTACCCCTTAGCCGTCGTCTGGGGACTGATACAGGGCCTTTCATGCAAACGCTGTTGAACGAGATTCTCGAAGAAGTACGTCCCTTGATCGGCAAGGGCAAAGTGGCTGACTACATTCCTGCGCTGGCCGATGTGCCAGCGAACCAGCTGGGCATCGCGGTCTATGGCAACGATGGCAGCTATTACTGCGCAGGCGACGCCCTGGTGCCGTTCTCGGTACAGAGTATTTCCAAGGTGTTCAGCCTGGTGCAGGCGATTGGGCACTCGGGGGAGGCAATTTGGGAGCGGCTTGGCCATGAGCCTTCCGGCCAGCCGTTCAACTCGCTGGTGCAGCTGGAGTTCGAGCGTGGTCGGCCGCGTAATCCTTTTATCAATGCGGGGGCGTTGGTGATCTGCGATATCAACCAGTCGCGCTTTGCTGCACCCACGTTGTCGATGCGCGATTTTGTGCGGCGGCTATCGGGCAATCCGCATATCTCGATCGATGCTCGCGTTGCCGATTCGGAGTATCAATTCCGCGCGCGTAACGCGGCCATGGCTTACCTGATGCAGTCGTTCGGCAACTTCCATAACGAGGTGGAGACGGTGCTGCGCAGCTATTTCAGCTATTGCGCGCTGCAGATGAATTGCCTGGACCTGGCCCGGGCGTTCTGTTTCCTGGCCAACGATGGTTTTTGCAAGCACAGCGGTGAGCAGATTTTGACCCGGCGTCAGACCCAGCAGGTGAACTCGATCATGGCCACTAGTGGGTTGTATGACGAAGCAGGGAATTTCGCCTATCGGGTGGGGTTGCCGGGCAAGAGTGGCGTGGGGGGCGGGATTGTGGCGATCGTGCCGGGGCAATTCACCGTGTGCGTGTGGTCGCCGGAGTTGAATACGGCGGGTAACTCCCTGGCGGGGATGGCGGCGCTTGAGTTGCTGAGTACACGGATTGGGTGGTCGGTGTTCTGATTGGCGGGCTCGCTTGTTGTGCGATGTGGCGGTTTGACTTACCTGTGCAGAATGCGACGCGGTGTATGGCACCGGCTGCGCCGGTGTTCGCGGGTGAACCCGCTCCCACAGGTACTGTGGCTGCGTTGAAGGCTGTGGTGATCCTGTGGGAGCGGGCGTGCCCGCGAAGAATGCGACTTGGTGCATGGCACCGGCTGCGCCGGTGTTCGCGGGCAATGCACAGGCCACGAGATCTGTGGCGCAGCTCAGCAGCCTTCATGGATGAGGTCGGGGAAAGCGGGGCCGGCAGAGGTGCGTGAATCCCTTGTGGGGTATGGCGAATCTGTGGGGCTGGCTTGCCCTACGATGCAGGCGACTCGCTGGATGGCGTGGGCTTTGCCCGTGTTTGCGGGGCACCCTGCTACCCTAGCGGGTCGAGTTGAGATGGGTGAGATTGACCGATCGACTCAATCACAACCGTAGGGCCCATAGTCTTCAGGAAATAGCTCTCGGTGCCGAACTCTCAGCAATCCTTTTGCCGCGTGCATCACATCACAACGTCTGGACTGATGAGAGCCCAGAAGGTGTCGCTCCAAGCCAGTTGGTACGGCAAAGCCAACACCATATGTCTGAGTCGTTTCTCCGCAAAGCGGGCATGCCGCCCGACCTTGTGGGTCTGCTTCCACCAGTTCCAGGACCTTCCGAACGGTCTCGTATTGCCAGGATCTTCCTTGTTCCTGAGTGAAGCTGTAGGGCGGCTTTATGAGGATACGGAACCGCTCAGGGACCAGCGACAATACAGCCTGCCGTAATACATACATTTCCTCACGCATACGTTCCATACGTGCTTCGGGTAATAAAGCTGGATCTACAAGATAGCGTCTCGCCACGTTAGCTCTTCCATTAATCTCGGGTTAGAGAAAGGTGCAGGCAGGAGCCCGTTCGGATGACATTCTGCCTAGGGCAGTGCTCACCCAAAACTAAGTATCAGCCTCTGATCCACCGTCCTGGTGCGCTTCCATCGTTGCACGCTGGGCGGCAAGCACCTGCTGCGTCGTCAGCTCGATGAAGTCGAACACCGCTTCGGGGACCCTGTATAGGTATTGCTTGCGCCGATTGTTGGATACGACTCCCCCATTGCTCAGGCACATCATGACCAAGTTTGCGAGGTCGCTGCCGCGAACATCGAATCGCTCATCCACGGCTTTGTAGACGGTGTCATAGTTTTCCAGGAAGGCTGTCTCATCTCGCAGCTCAACTTCCAAAGCACGCTTTGCCATCAGGCAAGTGAATACCACGCTGGGTGTTGCATCCCAGAACCGGTACACGGCATCAGCGCCCTTGAACTCAAAGCTGAACTGCTCGTAATCGATCCAGTTCACACGCCAAAACTCCCGCACCGGCTTGGAAAAGGCCTGCAGTGTCTCCAGGTACATGCGTTCCTCCCGTTTCATGGCGACAGATACTGGCAGCAGCAGGCCATTATCAAGCGCTTCGGATTGGCAGAAGGCCTGGTGGATCAAGAAGCGCGACAAGCGACCGTTACCATCCATGAAGGGGTGCAGGAACACGAAGCCAAAAGAGATGATGCCTGCAACGACCAGCGGATCGACCTGGGTTGGGGCCTCATTGGCAAAGCGCATCAGGCTTTCCATCAGTTCCCGGCACAATTCAGGAGGAGGTGGCACATAGGTTACGCCTGCAGCACCATGCATACCGTTACTTAGGTGGTTCTGCTCATGCCGAAACGCAGCTGCCAGATCCAAAGGGTTCGCCACAGCAGCGTTCTGCAGGTTGACCAGATAGTCCTCGGTCAGCGGTTGGCGTTCGTGAGCCTGGCGCAACAGTTGGATGAAGCGGCGGGACTTATCTTCAGTTGGAGCTTCTTTCTCGATAGCGAACGAGTCTTGGGTTTCGTGTAGATACGCCCAGTTGATAGCCCGGTCCATCATCATCGGAGGGAGTGAATCGATGAATTCCTTGGCTTTGCCAAGAATGTCATGCGCTAGAAGCGCTGAGACCTCCGGGGTACGCTCGACGGTGGCGCAGTACGATAGATCTCCCAGGCCGTTAAACTCCACCCGCCACTTGGAATTCCGTTCGCCCGGCCGAGTAATGTACTGCTTCGGATCGAACAACTGAACGAATGCTCCGCGCACAGGCGAAGGCTGCACGATCTCTTCGCCGGTGAAGGCTTCCCTCAGGTAGCAGGCTTTGCGGATGTAGACCCCGTTAGGGGAAGCCCTCAGCGCTTCAAGGAAATGCTCGGCAGGAATCTGGGCTAGGGCTTGGGCGAGAATTGAGAGGTTGATACCCTCATGCTTAAGCGCGAAAAGCACATTCCCAAGGAGGTCCTCCTCTGCGGGAGCCAACCTCTGGGGCACTGCGAGCGTGCGTCCGATCACTTCAATCCGGGTGACCGGTTGGACGATAGCAGGGCGGTTGAGCGCAACCGCAGTTATCTGCAGCCTATCGTGTAGTAGCGAATATCCGGCTGCTCGCATGCACCTTTCCTTCCGTTTAATGGTGAGCGCCGATATTTTCTTGACTGGGCTCACAAAATCTTGAGGTCTAGCGATTATGCCGATTTTTCTTTCAGTTTCCAGCTAATGGCTTATGTGTGGCCACTATATTGCCATCTTTGTGCTCGCAATCTTCCCTTTCAATCAATCGCCGGCGCAGCAATTTTCTTCACTGGGAAACGAAAATCTTCAAATTTTCCAGTAGCACAGATTTTTTCTTGAGTCGCGACACGCTTAAGCACTCCGCGTAGCGCGCTTCCATAGGGGTCTTCGAACTGATCATTAATTGTCCCTCGAGAAATTTTTGCAAACTGCAACGAGGTACCTGGTTCGTCACCCAACATACCTATGGCTACCTCAATCGAACTCATGCCCCCCACCAGCTATCTCTCGAGCAACCCAGCCCTTGAACGCCTCCGCCACCGGCGATGGGTGCATGGCGCCTGATTGGGCCAGCACCACTTTTTGCGGTGATACCTCTTCCAGTAATGGCCGGCATAGCAGCGGTGTGCCGTCATAGCAGTGGTCCCCGGCGGGCCGGGTGCATGACAGGGCAACCCCATAGCCATGCGCGACGAGGCCCCGTTGCATCTCGAAGGTCTGGGTGTATTGCTGAGTGCGTGGTTGCAGGTTGTGCGCCCAAAACAGTGAAAGAAAATACTCACGCGTTTGTGCGATGTCCTCAAGAATCAAACACTCCTGCGCCAGCTCATGCAGCGGTATCGCTGCCAGGTGGGCTAGGCGGTGGTCAGTGGCGATGAGTGCGTAGGGCTTCAACTCAGCCAGTACCTGGCGCGGCAGCAAGGGATCAAGGCCAATGTCATAAGTCAGCGCGAGCTCGGCTTTACCGGCGCTCAAGTGGCGGTGTACGCCTGCCAGGTCAGTCTCGAAAAGCGTTACCTCGACATCGGGATACTGCTTGCGAAAACTCGACAGCAGCCGCGGCGCGTAATAGGGGCCCAAGTCTTGAAAGCAGATGAGCGACAGGTTGCCGCGAAGCGAGCCGCGCGTGGTATCCGCGTTCTGATTCATGGCAATGGCCATGCCGATGATATCGCGTGCCTGGGCCAATAAACGCGTGCCCGCTGACGTCAGCTCCAGTCCGCGGCTCACCTGGCGCCGGAACAGCCTCTCGTTCAGCGCCTCTTCCAGCTGGGCGATCGCTACCGAAACCGATGGCTGTGAAACGTGCCGGGCTCTGGCCGCAGCGCTGATGCTGCCGTGCTCGGCCACGGCGACGAAGTACTCGAGCTGCCTGAACGAGAACCCTATCATCTTTTCCTATACTCGGGATTAGGAAATATATTCTTTTCCTATTGTGGCTGAAAAGCAATACTCGCGGTGCACCTTGCTTATTCCGCTTGAAAACTGGCAGTGGTGCTGTTGCCCAATAAAAAGACCAAAGGGTGCTTATGAAACAGTCCGCCGAATTTCAACTGAGTGACGAAACCATCGAGGCTTTCCAGCGTGATGGTGCCGTCTGCGTACGTAATTTGTTCACGCCGGAAGAAGTTGCACTGCTCGAAACCGGCATCGAACAGAACCTGAAAGCCCCAAGCGAGCGCGCTAAAGTGGCAAGCCGCCCTGATGACCCGGGTTGGTTCTTCGAAGACTTCTGTAATTGGGGGGATATTTCGGCCTATCGCCAGTTCATCTTCGAAAGCAGGGTAGGTAGTGTTGCAGCGCAACTCATGAACAGTGAGACAGCCCGGCTTTATCACGATCACCTGCTGGTCAAGGAGCCAAACACGCGCCAGCGAACGCCCTGGCATCAGGACCAGCCGTACTACAACATCGACGGGCGGCAGAACTGCAGCATGTGGATGCCAGTCGACCCGGTCTCGAGAGAATCCACCCTTGAATTCGTAGGGGGCTCGCACCTTGGGCCATGGCTGATGCCGCGCAGCTTCCTCGACAGCCAGGCGCAATGGTTCCCGGAAGGCAGCCTTGCGGACTTGCCGGATATCGAGGCCGATCGCAGCGCCTGGAACATCCTCGGCTGGGAGCTCTCCCCAGGCGACGCCGTGTTCTTCCACATGCTCACCTTGCACGCCTCGGGCGGTGTCGGGGGCAACCGTCGGCGTCGTGCCTTCTCGGTACGTTTCCTGGGCGATGACATTACTCACGCACCGCGCCAGTGGAAAACCTCGCCACAGTTTCCCGGCCTCGAAACGCAACTCGCCAGCGGTGCCCAAATGAACCACGAACTGTTTCCGGTGCTGTGGCCTAGGGCTTGATGATTGGAATGCTGCGTGCCTGATAAAACCGCACGGCATTAGCGTTGTGCGGACCTGATAATAAAACCAAGAAGGTATCTATGAGCGCTCAATCTTCACACCAGTTGAAGCGGGGTCTCTCTACCCGGCATATTCGTTTCATGGCGTTAGGTTCTGCTATCGGTACGGGGCTGTTCTATGGCTCGGCATCGGCAATAAAGTTGGCAGGGCCTTCAGTTTTGCTGGCTTATCTGATTGGTGGCGCCGCCATTTACATGATGATGCGCGCCCTTGGCGAAATGGCGGTTCATAACCCGGTGTCAGGCTCGTTCGGGCACTATGCCAGCCAGTATCTGGGGCGTTACTTTGGCTTTCTGACAGGTTGGAGTTACGCGTTCTCGATGTTGGTGGTTTGCCTGGCAGACGTGACGGCCTTTGGCGTTTACATGGGGCTGTGGTTCCCTGAAACACCTGCCTGGATCTGGGTGCTTGGGATAGTGTTCTTTATCGGGGCGCTGAACCTGTGCAGCGTGAAAGTGTTCGGGGAAATGGAGTTCTGGCTGTCGTTGCTGAAGGTGACCGCGATCGTTGCCATGATTGTGGCAGGCGCGGCTGTGCTGCTGCTGGGTATCCAGTTGAATGACGATGCAGGCACGGTTGCCGGAGTCTCGAATCTATGGAGCCACGGCGGGTTCTTCCCTAATGGCGTCAGTGGGATGATCGCTTCGTTCACTGTCGTGATGTTCGCCTTTGGCGGGGTCGAAATGATCGGCATCACCGCAGGCGAGGCAAGGGACCCGAAGCGCGTGCTGCCGAAGGCTATCAACTCGGTGCCCCTGCGCATCCTGCTGTTCTACATTCTTACCCTGTTCGTACTCATGGCCATTTATCCTTGGACCAGCATTGGCAGCCACGGTAGCCCGTTCGTGCAAATCTTCAGTGGTCTTGGCATCAGTTCAGCGGCCACCGTGTTGAACATCGTGGTGATTTCAGCTGCTGTTTCGGCGATCAATAGCGATATCTTCAGTGCTGGGCGGATGATGTACGGAATGGCTCAGGACGGCCAGGCGCCAGCCGGTTTTGCATCGTTGTCGCGATTCGGTGTGCCGTGGATGACGGTTGCGGTGATGGGCGTCGCGCTGCTTCTGGGTGTGGTATTGAACTACCTGGTGCCGGAAGACTTGTTCCTGGTTCTTGCGGCGGTAGTCACGTTCTCCATTGTCTGGGTCTGGTTGATGATCCTGCTTTCTCAAGTGGCCATGCGGCGCGGCATGAGCAATGAGGAGGTGGTAGCACTGGATTATCGTGTGCCGCTGTGGCCGGTAGGGCCAGCTTGCGCGATTGCTTTCATGGTGTTCATTTTTGGTGTGCTCGGTTGGTTCCCGGCCAGCCGCACAGCCATGTATGTCGGGGTTGGCTGGTTGGTGCTGCTATCCCTGGGTTACTGGTTGTGGGGTGTGCGTGCGCCACGTCATGTGTCGGCCAGCGCTTGAGGCATTGAACCAAACTGTGGGAGCGGGCTTGCCCGCGAAGAATCCAACGCGGTGGCTGGCACCGGCTACGCCGGTGTTCGCGGGCATGCCCGCTCCCACAGGTACTGCAACTGCCTTGAAGGCTGTGGTGATCCTTACCTTCTAGGCCCCGGGGGCATCGGCCTTCTCATTCAGATGGGGCAGTACGGGATTCGCGGTCAATATCCTCCGGCCAATGAACCTTGGGCGCCAGGCAATGCATATGGCTCAGGCCATCGTCATCGTTCCAGTCACGGGGTGGGTGCACGAACTTCGGCAAGGCTTCGGGACCTTGCTGCATGAACAGCCGGGCGATGGCCCAGTAGGCTTCGCCTTGGTAGAGGTCATAGGTGAAGAACACGCGGTCGATGACTTCATTGGTGTCCGGGTTGCGGATCGACAACATGACGTTTTCGATCAGGCCACCGTGGCCGGGGGCGTAGACTCGGTAGACTTCGGCGGTTACGTCGTCCCAGTTGTAGGCGACCGGTTTGACGCCCCATCGTTTGCGACTGAAGATGAAGATACGGTCATATCGAAACTCATAAATATATATTTTTTGGCGTAGTCGATTGAAGCGAATTGGCTCGTCTCTAGGGGCAACCAGATCAAGCCTGACATAGGCAGTCAAAGCCCATAATGCTACCGGGGGAAGAGCTATTGATATGTTTGTAAGCCAGTCGCGCGGCCAACCGCCATGCAAAAGGATCCAATATAAGTAAAGCGTCATTCCTAGAATAAATAGTAAGCTCGGAACCCCAACCAAAAATATAACACCTCGAAGGATGGTGCTGCTCCGTGGTAACTCGAGATACACATCATCGAAATAATTGGGTGCAGGCTTGACACTCGCCCATACGCTCCGCCATTTTGGCACTTCATCCACCTTGGGAAGGTCATGACTCCAGCCTAAAGCGCGTTCGCACAAAACTTCATCATCACGCTTCACTCGTTAATCTCCCTTGCACAAACCCCAATGTACCCACTTGGCATCTAGGCAGAGCGTGTAGCAGCAGGGTGCTTACCGGGCCCTCAGCACCTCGCGCTAAGGTTTTAGACGACTTCATCTGTTGTCGGTGCGCTGCGAGACTCCAAGTCGATTTTCGCTGGCCATCGGACCTTGGGGGCGAGGTATTGCATCGGGTTCAGACCATTGCCAACCTTCTGACCCTGCAAAGGGCGTATAGAGTCAGGAAGAGCGTCATAGCCACTTTGCATGTACAAACGTGCCAGTGCCCAATACTGCTTGCCTTGCTCTATGTCGTCACATAGGAACAGGCGGTCGATGACTTCCTCGGTGCCTGTTTTACGAACCGATATCATTACATTTTCAATGAGGCCGCCGTAGCCCATTGGGGCGTATACCCTGTAAACCTCGGCAGTTAGGTCGGCCCAGTCATAGGCCACAGGTTTTACCCCCCAACCCTTGCTGCCGAAGGGGTATAGGCGATCAAATCTGTACTCGTAAAAATAGACTTTTTGACGTGCTCTGTTGAAGCGTATGGGTTCATCGCGAGGAAGTCGTAGGTCCATACGAAACAATGGAAAAAAGGCCCAGGTTGAAAGAATTATAATCATGATGCCTATGGTCGTAATTTCAATTCCCGATTGCCAGTCGTCAAGGAGGGAAGTGATGATGTCTGGCACGATAAACACCATGGTGTAAATTAAAATAATCAAGCCTCCGAAAAAAGATATCCCCCGCACGCTGACCGACGACCTTGGGAATTCGATAAATATATGTCCAGCCCGATTGATCTTTAAATTAGATGCCAAACACACCTCGCGCTGCGCGGGTGCAATATCATGCGGAGGAAGATCATACTTCCAGCCCATCCCTCGGGTAGGTAGCATCTTTCTCTTTCTTTTCATGCATTCAGTTCCGTGGAAACAGTGATGGGTAGGACGATGATGGCCTGGCTGATGATGGCAAGCAGAGCGGGGAGCAGCCTGCCGCAGGGCCTGACTGGGCAGTGGCCACGCGGCAAGAGTGAGGCTGCCGCAACCCAGGGCAGCCTATACCTTCTGGACTTGGGGTTCATCGGCCCTCTCAGTCAGATGGGGCAGTACGGGACTCACGGTCAATGTCCTCCGGCCAATGAACCTTTGGTGCCAGGCAATGCATGTGGCTCAGGCCATCGTCATCGTTCCAGTCACGGGGTGGGTGTACGAACTTCGGCAGGGCTTCGGGGCCTTGCTGCATGAATAGTCGGGCGATGGCCCAGTAGGCTTCGCCTTTGTAGAGGTCATAGGTGAAGAACACACGGTCGATGACTTCGTTGGTTTCCGGGTTGCGGACCGACAGCATGACGTTTTCGATCAGCCCACCGTGGCCGGGGGCGTAGACTCGGTAGACTTCGGCGGTTACATCGTCCCAGTTGTAGGCGACCGGTTTGACGCACCAGCGTTTGCGGCTGAAGATGAAGATGCGGTCATATCGAAATTCATAAATATATATTTTCTGGCGAAGTCGGTTGAAGCGAATTGGCTCGTCTCTAGGGGCAACCAGATCAAGCTTGATGTAAGGAATCAAGGCCCACAGTATTGCTGAGGCGGTAATTATCAATGATAGATTCATCAGCCAGTCGTGCCGCCAGTCGTCGTATAATAAATCCCAGTACAAGTAAAACGCCATTCCAAAAAGAAAAAGCAGACCCGCAACACCGATTAGGAATATAACGCCTCGAAGGATGGTGCTGCTCCGCGGCAACTCGAGATAAACATCATCGAAATAGTTGGGCGACGGTTTGACACTCGCCCACACTTCCCGCCACTTTGGCACTTCATCCACCTTGGGAAGGTCATGGCTCCAGCCTAAAGCACGCTCCCACAGAACTTTACCATCACGCTTCACTCGTTAGTCTCCCTGATACAAATCTCAATGTACCCACTTGGCAAGCTCCGATCCGGCCAGTACATCACCAACAGCGTAGCTGCCAGAGTCGTGTGTTTTCCTATAGTCGCCATGAGCGATATCGAGCCAGAAATCTCTAACTGACAGAGTCCAGTAGAATAAGGTTTCTGCTTCTCGCTAATTGAAATACTGCGGTCGTGATCGGGGATCAGTGGCGATGCAAAGCTGGAAAATGAAGAGGACGGTGAGAGAGGTTCTTCAGCGTTTGCAAAGAAATTGCCCGAAGCAATAGTTTCCCCACCAACGTAATCAGGGTGATTGCCGTCACCGTGACGATGTACAATCAATTTCCAGCGATATCCCGAGGACCGCTCATCGTACAGAGGCAATGCGATCAAGAATTTTAACTTCCTAATTATTTCGGCACTAATCAAGCCGCCGACTTTCGGAAGTCCTGGTTCAGTGGCCAAGCGCGACTCAAAATTCAACTTCGCCTGAACGCCTAGCGTGGCAGCATTGAGTTCGGCAAAAGCGATATCCGCATGTTCTGGAGCATTCCAATGAATACTCGGCTTTTCGTTTGCTTTTCCAAAGCAGCATCGCCTTACCCACCGCTCCAGATCCGTTGATTCATTTTCCTGAGCCAGTTTGCTTAGTTGATAAGCAGCAAGCGTGAGGGCTATCGCCAGTCCCAACGGGCCGAAAAACAAGGGCTTGAGTACTGCAACACTAAATACAATAGTGCCCGAGCCATATAAGAGGAATGAAAAGAAGTGTTGGCTCCTCGCTGCATCATCACCCGCAGCGGCGGTGCGCCTCATGGCATTGATTGCTTGAGCCGCATCAAAGACCCCTGCAACCGCACTCACCAAAGCACCAAGCCTTATCAAGGCCCCCCCACTGGCTGCAACACCCTTTGCCCACCCCAAATTCAGTGGACCAGCACTTGATCTCAAAATGAGCCCAACCAGCTCGATTTGCCCTCCCAACAGGCCCAACTGCGATCCTTGCAACGCCAACTTGGCTTCATACGCCTTGGGCCCAATCTCCGTTTCCGCCTTTTCCTGATTCCTGCCCAGGCTGTCCTGCTGCAGATACAACCCGCCTATCGCCAGCAGAACCTCCCAGCTGCCAGCAATCCCGCGCAACCCGGAAAAACCGGTTTTTACCAATCGGGTCGCCTGCTGCGTCGTGATCTTCATCCCGTGCAACAACCTGCGCGCATCGGTTTCCAACGTCCCTGCCGCCACCGAGATATCCACCAAGGCAAGCTGCGCCGCGCTGCTCGCCTGGGTCACGCCCATGCTGACCTCCTTGAACAACCGCCCATGCACTTCCTCGGCCTTGCCCTCGACCCACACCGTCACGCTGATCATCGAATTGGTGAACCGCGGGTCGAGTACGGCCAGGCTCATCAGCCCATGCTGGATGATCGGCCGCACCTTGCGCATGGCCTTCATCGAGCCAAACTCGAAGTCATCGATATTGCGGCGCATCCGGTCCCGTGCCTCGGCGATCGACGCATTGGCCTTGTGCTGCAACTCCCGAAGGTGCGCGCTCTGCAAGGCGTAGTACTCGCCCAGCTTCATCTTCACTTCCAGCTCGATCAGGTGGACGCCGTTGTAGAGAAACTGCGTGGCGCTGTTCAGATGCCGCACGGCCTTCTGAATGCCAGGCGACAGACATGGCGCCAGCCGCTGACTGGCCGCATTGAGTGCGCCCTGTGTTTCAGCAATGGCCTGCTTGAGGGTATTGCGCATGCGCAGGCCGGCGTCATCGCTGGCGATGATCTTGCTCAGCATGCCGTAGAGCTTGTCGCTGTCGTTCCAGTTGATCGCTTCTGTGGCCGAGAAACTGGGTAGCAGCCCGGCCAGCAGTGCCTGGTCGCGCATCAGCAAGGCGCGGTAGGGCGGGCTGTCCGGGTCCTTTAGCCATTTCAACCAGAGCAGTTCGCTGGTGCCGGAAGCGGGCACATGCGGTTCAAGGTGGGGAACGACAGCTTCCGTAACGCCACCACCCAGGCACAGGGCCATGGTCTTGGCGTAGGCCACCCCGGACTCGCGATCGTTGCCGTCGTAGTCGTACGCCTCGGCCACCTTGAACATGGGTGTATCGAACAAGGCAACGTACGCCCTTGTGTCCTTGTCGATGTAACGCTGAAACTCGCGCTCCTGTTGCTCGTATTCAGCCTGGAACGCTGCCCGCTGCGGTTCGTGGTAGCGCTCTTCAAGCCGCTCGTCACTCTCCTGCTGCGCACGCTCGACCAACAGCTGCCGCTCGACTGCCGGGTCGGTGAACACCGGCGGCCCATCGCCCGTCATCGGCTCCAGCAACGGCACCTTCTGCGCCGCCCACTCCCTGTGCGTGGCACGAATGATCTGCAGGATCTGCGAGGTCTGCAGCTGATAGGCCCGCATCGGTTCTTCACGCCAGGCCTGACGCTTCAGTACCCAGTTCAGACGCTGATGGTTGTACTCCTGAATCAACCCGACGGTATCGTCGAGCACCACCGCCAGCACGCCGTTTTCCAGCTTGTGCCGGTTGACCGCATTGACCAGATAGCCGCGCAGGGCGAACCGGCGCAACCAGCGGCTGTGGAAGCCATGTGCACTGTCGAAGGGGGCGCAGCCATGCTGGGCGTACTCGAACACCTGCTGGTCGACCCCAAGCTTATCGGGCGTCATGGCGATGCCCAGCAGCTCGGGATTGTCGCGTGCCTGAATCAGGTCCAGGCCCTCGAAGCGATGCGCAGGCGACGCGCCGCTCTTGTAGGCGTTCAGCACGCTCACCGGCCAAGGATCGCTGGAGAAGGCCAGCCAGGCGCTGGCGTACCTGCTGGTATCGATGTTGAGAAAGGCCGAAGGAACGTCGTGATCTGCGTTCACGCATTTTTCGGGCAGCGGCGAAGGCGGGCCGTCTGGCGGCTCATAAGGATTAAAGCGGCGCAGATGACCTTGCTCGCTGACGGCATAGGCGTGCCAGACCTGCTGGTCGAGCAGGACATACAGGTAGCCCCTGCGCAAGGTGCGCAAGCCGATCTTCGCCGTGATATGCCGGTTATCCGCCACGGTGGAGACACACTCGGGGCGGGTATCGGGCACCAGGGCGCGGCGCAGCGGCAGGATCGGCAGGCCCTGGCGCTCGCAGAACATGCACTGGTCGTGCGGCAGCCCGGCTTCGGCGATCGCGAGGGCAATACGTTGGCTGATGGTCATGAGCGATCCTCGTGTTGGACAGGTCCTTGTCGACCTCTGAACACTAACGGGGAATCGCTTTCCAGAGAGGCTTTGGGCTTCCTAAAAGCTTGTAGGAAACGTCTCTTAATGATGGATGCAGCTCAGTGTATGGCCATGGCCGGTACCCCGGCCTTTTGCGCCACCTGTCGAACCCGGGGCACTGCTGGTGGCCGTTTTCCGTCCGATCTGTATGCGCGATCAACGCGCAAACCCAGGAGAACTTCCATGGCAAACGATCAGAATGACCCCGGCCTCGAGCAAACCGAATCCCAGCCCGGCAGCGGTGACGGAGAGGTCCCGCTACCTTCGGATGACGAAGGCCCGATCGAGGAGGAGATGGAGGACGTGCAGGCCAACAATTCGGTTTCTGCCGAGCACCCGCAGCCTCGCTGACGGAATTGCCCGGAACGAATGCGGTTCACACCTTTTCTTGCGAGGTATGCAGCGATGAGCCCCGATCCGAATGCACAAGGCGGCACGAACCCGGACATGCCCACTTCACCTGACCCGGCCGTTGACCCCGACCGCCCGACCATACCCGACCCTGACGACGACCCGCTCATGAACGAAGAAGAGGGTGGTGATTGGCAGGAGGAAGACAGCTTGGCTGATGACGGCAGGCAGAGCGTGGAGCAGCCTGCGGTAGACCTGGATCAGCGCAGGGAGTGACCATTGATAGGGCAGGGCCCTGTGGGTTTACCCGCGAAGAATCCAACGCGGTGCATGGCACCGGCTGCGCCGGTGTTCGCGGGCATACCCGCTTGTGTCTTGATGGGGGATTAGAATTTGGAGTGAGAGCGGTGAATGGCAAGCTGAATGCCGTAGGTGCCTTGAGCACGTGTGGGAGCAAAAGCTGCCATTCACCGTTCCACTTTGGCGAGAGCCCGAACAGTTGGATGCGGCTCTGATCTCGAATCACAAGCGTGGGCCAAGCCAAAGTCCTCTCACTGTGTTGAGTTTAGGAGGTTTTGGTGATGGCTTCCTTCTTGGGTATCGATGTTTCCAGTCTCTCCCTTGATGCTGCGGTGCGGCCACAGGGCATCAAAATGCATTTAAGCAATGATCCAACAGGGTTTGAGGCGCTACTGGAGAGCCTTCGCAAGCTCAGTATCAAGCGCGTCCTGTTAGAGGCGACGGGTGGCTACGAGCGAGATGTCATGTGTTTTCTACAGGACGCTGGCTACAAGGTCATACGCGTCAATCCCAGGCGAGCCAGGTCATTCGCTGACTCTTTAGGCATCAAGGCCAAGACTGACGCCATCGACGCCGAGGTTCTGGCGCACTATGCCGAAGTCATTCCAGATCAACCCTCTCTGCGAGTCAGCCCCGAACGAGCGCTTCTGCGAGAGTTGCTTCAGCAACGTGATCGGATGGTTCAACAGCGAGATGACGACCTGCGGCGCCTGAAGCAGGTGCAATCGACTGCAGTTGCTAACTACCTGAATGCCAACCTGAAACACTTCAAGGCGCAGATCAAACGGGTTGAGTGTGAGATCGAACAGCAAATCGCGATGCTGAACGACGAACGGGTTGCCCAGCTGATCAAAGTGAAAGGCATTGGGATGGTGACAGCGGGCAAACTAATAGCGCTGCTGCCGGAGCTAGGTCGGGTTGAGTCCAGAGAAATTGCCTCCCTGGTTGGGGTGGCGCCCTTCAACCACGACAGCGGGAAATTCATGGGCAAGCGCTCTATCTCTGGCGGGCGATTTGCGGTCAGGCGATCGCTGTACATGGCATGCCTTGTGGCGATGAAATACAACCCAGCACTCAAGGCTCGTTATCAGTCACTGCGGGAGCGCGGAAAACTTCCCAAAGTCGCTATCGTGGCCTGCATGAGAACGTTCATCGTGCGGTTAAATGCCATGCTCAGAACGGGTACATCATGGCTCGATCTAGTGCTACCGCAGCCTGAAGGTACAACGTAAATCCAGAACGCAGCGTGAGCCGCCTGGAAGCGGGCTTGCCCGCGAAGCCAACACCGTGGTGGATGGCACGGGCTTCGCCCGTGTTCGCGGGCAAGCCCGCTCCCACAGGGATCGCGCCAGCTTTTTGAAATTGAGCAAGACAGTTGCTCCCACAGGTACTGCGGCTGCGTTGAAGGTTGTGGTAATCCTGTGGGAGCGGGTTTACCCGCGAAGACTCCAGCGCGGTGGCTGGCACCGGCTGCGCCGGTGTTCGCGGGTGAACCCGCTCCCACAGGTACTGCGGCTGCCTTGAAGGTTGTGGTAATCCTGTGGGAGCGGGCGTGCCCGCGAAGAATCCAGCGCGGTGGCTGGCACCGGCTGCGCCGGTGTTCGCGGGTGAACCCGCTCCCACAGGTACTGTGGCTGCCTTGAAGGTTTTGGTAATCCTGTGGGAGCGGGCATGCCCGCGAAGAATCCAACGCGGTGCATGGCACCGGCTACGCCGGTGTTCGCGGAACAAGCCCGCTCCTACAGGTACTGCGGCTGCCTTGAAGGCTGTGGTGATCCTGTGGGAGCGGGTTTACCCGCGAAGAATCCAACGCGGTGCATGGCACCGGCTTCGCCGGTGTTTTCGGGTAAACCCGCTCCAGCGCATCAGGATATAAGCGATACCTCATGCTCAAACGGCAGGTCCGGGCCCACTCGGGAGCAGGTGATCGCCGCAGCACGGATCGCATAGGCAAGCATCGCATCGATGGTGTCACGCTCAAGCATCGCCAAACCTGCTGGGCTGTCGGCTCCGAGCCTGGCGAGGTAGGCGAGCACTGCCGCCTGGAAGGTATCGCCAGCACCCACGGTATCGCGCACCGGTAAAGACGTATCCGCCGGACGCAGCCATGACCCGTACGCGCAATGCACGCTTGCCCCGTCACCGCCATGCGTGACAAACACCAGCCTGCACCGTTCGCCAAGCCAGCCTCGAGCCACTTCTGCGGGGTCGCGCCCCGGGTACAGCAGGGCCAGGTCTTCCTCGCTGGCCTTGATCAGATGGGCGCGGCCGGCAAAGGCTTCAACCTGGCGCCGCCACAGTGCCACATCCGGCTGCGGGTTCAGCCGCACGTTCGGGTCGAGGCTGATCAGGCGTTGATCACTTTCGCGTTGCACCAGCGCCATCAGCGTATCGGCCACGGGCGTCACCACCAGGGTGTACGACCCCACATGCAGCCCGCGCACGCGCTCATCCAGCGCAGGCAGATGTTCCAGCCGCACCTGTCGGTCCGCGCAGCCTTCACCGCGAAACTGGTACTGCGCCGAGCCGTTGGCATCCAGGCCGACCATGGCCAGTGTGGTTGGCGCATCACTGCTCACCAGGTAGCCGCACTCCACGTTTTCCTCTTCAAGCACCCTGCCCAGTCGCACACCCAGGTAGTCACTGGACAGGCCGCCGAACAACGCGGCGTCCGCGCCCAGCCGGCGCAGGCCGACCGCGACATTGAACGGCGAGCCGCCGGCAATCGCGGTAAAGCCCAGCTCGCTACTGCGGGGGCTGTTTTCCACGCTGAACACATCGAACAAGGCTTCGCCACACACCAGATACATGGAGTTCTCCAATACGAAAGGTAAGGCCGGCGATCAGCGTGCCGGCAGATGATCCCGGTAGCGTTGATAGGCAACCTGGTACTCGGCCTGCTGTGCCGGGCGGGGCAGGGTGCGTGTGCTTTCGTCCAGGGCCACGCAGCGTTGGCAAAGGGTTGCAAGGCTGTCGCCATGGCCCGACTGCCGGCCGAGGCTCCAGGCGGCCTGGATTGCAGCACCCAGGGCGGCGGCTTCGGTCTGTTGCGGGCACACCACTGGCAGGCCGAGCAGGTCTGCCAGCACCTGGCGCCACAGCGGGCTTTTCGCCGCGCCGCCGACCAGGCGGATTTCGCTGCCTTGCAAGCCACTGGTGCGCAGCAGGTCGAGGCCGTGGCGCAGGCTGAAGCAGGTGCCTTCCAGCACTGCCCGGCACAGGTTGGCGCGGGTCAGGTTGGCACTGGTCATGCCGTGCAGGCTGGCACTGGCGTTGGGCAACGCGGGTACGCGCTCGCCGTCGAAGAAGGGCAGCATCAGCAGGCCGTCGGCACCGATGGGGGCTTGGCTTGCGAGCTCGGTGAAGCGCTTCAGGTCCAGCTCCAGCAGCTCGCGCACCAGGGCGCAGGCGCTGGTCAGGTTCATGGTGCAGATCAGCGGCAGCCAGCCGCCGCTGGAGGCGCAGAAGGTCGCCACTTCGCCCTGTGCGCTGACGCGGGGCTGGTCGTCATGGGCCGCCAGGGTGCCGGAGGTGCCGAGGCTCAAGGTGATCATGCCGGGGGCGATGTTGCCGGTGCCGATGGCGCCGAGCATGTTGTCGCCACCCCCGCTGGCCACCCACGCGTGCGGGCTCAGGCCCAGCGCCTTGGCGGCGTGCTCCCGCAGGGTGCCGATGCACTCGCCGGACTCGACCAACTCGGGCAAGGCTGCCAGCAGCCGCTCGCCTGGCTCGATGCGTTGCAGCACGTCGGCGGCCCAGGTTCGACGGCGCACGTCGAAATACCCGGTACCGGAGGCATCGCCGGGCTCGCTGCAGGCGCGGCCGGTCAGCCAGTGGTTGAGGTAGTCATGGGGCAGCAGGATATGAGCCAGGCGGGCGAACAGGTCGGGGTGCTGGCGCTTGGTCCATAGCAGCTTTGACGCGGTATAGCCTGGCGCGATCACCAGCCCCAGGCGTTCGAGCGAGCCTTCGGCGCCACCGAGTGCATCGAGCAGTTGCTGGTTCTCGGGCGCGGTTTCGGTATCGCACCAGAGCTTGGCCGGGCGCAATACCTGGCCCTCGGTATCGAGCAGCACCAGGCCATGTTGCTGGCCGGACACCGCCAGTGCGCGGACCGCCCGACCGTCGACACCGGCCGCACGCAGTGCGCCGGCCACCGCGCTGCGCAGGGCGGCCAGCCAGTCGGCCGCGTCCTGCTCGCGGCGCCCATCGCGGCCTTGGGGTGGGGCGTGGGCGGCGCTGCCCAGACCGAGCACCTGGCCGCTGCCGGCGTCCAGCACCAGGGCCTTGGTGCCTTGGGTGCCGCAGTCGATGCCGAGGAACAGTTCATCCATGTCGATACGCTCCGGGTCAGTCGCCGAGGACCTGGCGCAAGGTTGCACTCACGCCGTGTTCGCGCAAGCTGTCGTACAGGCGCTCGAACGCGCTTACGAAGGCCCTGGATGCCGGTATCGCCGTGCCGAAGATCGCCTCGTCGCCGAGCACTCGGGCGGCCAGGCCGTCACGCTGCACCACCCGCGCCTGGCAGTCGGCGGCGCGTGGGTCGGGGATGCTGTAGCGGGTGCCGTGTTCGTCTTCGCCACGCAGGTACACCGCCCAGGCCGCGACCACCAGGGCGACGCGTTCCAGTGGCTTGCCATCGGCGATCAGGCGGTTGGCGGTGGGCACGATGAACTTGGGAAACTTCGACGAGCCGTCCGAGCACACGCGCTCCAGCTGGTCGGCGATGGCGCGGTTGGCGAAGCGTTCGCTGAGGCTGGCCTTGTAGCGCTCCAGGTCGATACCCGGCACGGGGGCCAGTTGCGGGGTCACGTCCTGGTCCATGAAGGTGCGCATGTAGCGATGCAGCAGCGGGTCGGCGAGGGTTTCGTGGACGAAGCGGTAGCCCTGCAGGAAGCCCAGGTAGGTGAGCGCCAGGTGGCTGCCGTTGAGCAGTTTGATCTTCATCGCTTCATAGGGCGTGACGTCGTTGGTGAACTGCACGCCGACCTTTTCCCAGGCCGGGCGCCCGGCGACGAACTTGTCTTCCACCACCCATTGCAGGAACGGCTCGCACACTACTGGCCAGGCATCCTCGACGCCATGGCGCTCGAGCAGTTGCTGGCGGTGGGCGGGGCTGGTCATCGGCGTGATGCGGTCAACCATGGCGTTGGGGAAGCTGACATTGCCGCCGATCCACTCGGCCAGCTCAGGGTCGAGCAGCCGGGCGAAGGCCAGCAGCGCCTTGCGCGCCACATCGCCGTTGTGCGGGAGGTTGTCGCAGGACATCACGGTGAACGGCCCGCTGCCGGCCGCGCGGCGGCGGCGCAGGGCTTCGCAGAGAAAGCCGAACACACTGTGCGGAGACTGTGGGTTGGCCAGGTCGTGCTGCACCTGTGGCAGGTCGGCGCGGAATTCTCCGGTGCTGTCATCGATGCAGTAGCCGCCTTCGGTGATGGTCAGCGAGACGATGCGGATGGCGGGCTCGGCCAGCTTGGCCAGCAGCGCGCCGGCACCGTCCTCGGCCAGCAGCATGCCGTTGAGGGCGGCGATCACCCGCACTTCGGTGTCGGGCTGGTCACCCAGTTCGAACAGGGTATAGAGGTGGTCCTGCGCGGCCAGGGCATCGCGCATGGTGCGGTCTTCGCTGCGCAGGCCGGCGCCGCAGATTGCCCAGTCGAGGCCTTCGCCGAGGTTCATCAGGGCGTCGGTGTAGGCGGCCTGGTGGGCGCGGTGGAAGCCGCCGACGCCGATGTGCACGATGCCCTGGCGCAGTTGCCCGGGGTCGTAGGCGGGGCGGGTGACCGTGGCCGGGAGCTGGCCGAGGTTGGCTTGGTTCAGTTTCATCATGGAGTCCTCAGGCCGCTTGTTGCAGGCGTTTGTCCAGGGCCTGGCCGTTGCTGTCGAACAGGTGGCAGTGGGCTGGGTCGAAGGTCAGCTCCAGTTGTTCACCAAAGGCCGGCGCGAAGTCGCCGCGCACGCGTACGGTAAGCATCTCCCCGGAGGCGGCACGCACATGGCAGTAGCTATCGCTGCCCAGCCGCTCGCTGACGTCGGCGGTCACCTGCAGCGAAGCTGGGGCGCCTTGGCTGGCGAGGGTGATGTTCAGGTGCTCGGGGCGGATGCCCAGGGTCACCTGGCTGCCGGTGTGCAGGTCGCCTGCGCACAGGGGCAGGGTGATGCGGCTGCCGCATTCGAGGGCGACCTCGCACTGGTTGCCCTGGTTGCGGCTCAGGTGGCCACGCAGGAAGCCCATCTTCGGGGTGCCGAGAAAGCCCGCCACGAACAGGTTGGCCGGGTGATGGTACAGCTCCAGCGGCGAGCCGACCTGTTCGACGCGCCCACCGTTGAGCACCACCACCTTGTCGGCCAGGGTCATCGCCTCGACCTGGTCGTGGGTCACGTAGATCATGGTCGCGGCCAGCTCCTGGTGCAGGCGTGCCAGCTCCAGGCGCATCTGTACGCGCAGGGCGGCGTCGAGGTTGGACAGTGGTTCGTCGAACAGGAAGATCTTCGGGTTGCGCACGATCGCCCGGCCGATCGCCACCCGCTGGCGCTGGCCGCCGGAAAGCTGGCGAGGCTTGCGCTCGAGCAGCGGTTGCAGCTCGAGGATGCGCGCGGCGTTGTCGACCTTGGCGGCCACTTCCTGCTTGCTGACGCCGGCCAGGTCCAGGGCGAAGGAGAGGTTCTTGCGCACGGTCATGTGCGGGTACAGGGCGTATGTCTGGAACACCATCGCCAGGTTGCGCTTGGCCGGGGCGGTGTCGGTGATGTCGGCGCCGTCCAGGGTGATGCTGCCGCCGCTGACCTCTTCGAGGCCGGCGATCACCCGCAGCAGGGTGGACTTGCCGCAGCCGGACGGGCCGACGAACACCACGAACTCGCGGTCGCGCACGTCCAGGTCGATGCCCTTGATGATGGCGTGGCCATCGAAGCCTTTGTACAGGTTGCGGATCTTCAGGTCAGCCATGTCGGGTTACCTCTGCGGTGGCCAGGAATTGATAGGAGTTAGCTGGACCCTGTGGGAGCGGGTTCACCCGCGAACACCGGCGCAGCCGGTGCCTGACACTGAGTCGCCTGCTTCGCGGGTGAACCCGCTCCCACAGGGGCTGTGTTACAGGGGCATGAATGCGGTTCATTTCACGGCTCCGAACGAGAGGCCACGCACCAGCTGCTTCTGGCTGACCCAGCCAAAGATCAGGATCGGCGCGCAGGCCAGGGTCGAGACGGCCGAGAGCTTGGCCCAGAACAGCCCTTCGGGGCTTGAATAGGACGCCACCAGCGCCGTCAGCGGCGCGGCGGCGGACGAGGTCAGGTTCAGTGACCAGAATGCCTCGTTCCAGCACAGGATCAGCGACAGCAGCAGGGTCGAGGCCAACCCGCCGCGGGCGATCGGCAGCAGCACGCGGACAATCTCATGCCAGGTGCCTGCGCCGTCCAGCCGCGCGGCTTCGAGGATGTCCACGGGGATATCCTTGAAGTAGGTGTAAACCATCCACACCACGATCGGCAGGTTGATCAGGGTGTAGACGATGATCAGCGCCAGGCGCGAGTCCAGCAGGCCGAACTGCTTGGCCAGCAGGTAGATCGGCATCAGCACGCCCACCGGTGGCAGCATCTTGGTCGATAGCATCCACAGCAGCGTGCGCTTGGTATGGCGGGTTTCGAAGAAGGCCATCGAGTACGCTGCCGGCACGGCAATCAGCATGCACAGCAGGGTTGCCGAGACCGAGATCAACACCGAGTTCCAGGCGTAGGCAAAGTAGTCGCTGCGTTCGTTGATGTGCAGGTAGTTCTCCAGCGTCGGCGTGAACAAAAACTGCGGCGGCGTGGCGAACGCATCCAGTTCGGTCTTGAAGCTGGTCAGCACCATCCACAGGATCGGGAAGAAGATCACCAGGGCGATGCCCCAGCACAGCAGGCCGAGCAGTGCATTTTGCAGGCGGCGGTTTTGCTTGAGTGTCAGCATGGCGGGCTCCTCAGCTGCGTTCGGTGAGGTTCTTGCCAATCATGCGTACCAGCACGATGGCGGCGATGTTGGCGATCAGCACGGCGATCAGCCCGCCCGCCGAGGCCATGCCCACGTCGAACTGCAGCAGCGCCTGGTTGTAGATCAGGTAGGCGAGGTTGGTGGACTCGAAACCCGGGCCGCCACTGGTGGTGGTGAAGATCTCGGCGAACACCGACAGCAGGAAGATGGTCTCGATCATCACCACCACGGCGATGGGGCGAGCCAGGTGCGGCAGGGTCAGGTGCCAGAAGATCGCCAGCGGGCCGGCACCATCCAGGCGTGCGGCTTCCTTCTGTTCCTGGTCCAGCGACTGCATGGCGGTCATCAGGATCAGGATGGCGAACGGTAGCCACTGCCACGAGACGATCAGGATGATCGACAGCAGCGGGTAGTGCGCCAGCCAGTCCACCGGCTGCGCGCCAAACAGCCGCCACAGCGCGGCAAGGATGCCCGACACCGGGTGGAAGATCAGGTTCTTCCACAACAGCGCGCTGACCGTGGGCATGATGAAGAATGGCGAGATCAGCAGCACCCGCACCACCCCACGCCCCCAGAACTCGCCGGCTTCCAGCAGCGCGGCGATGAGCACGCCGAGGACGATGCTGATGGCCAGCACGCTGCCGACCAGGGTCAGGGTGTTGAGGGCGCCGGGCAGGAAGCCGGCATCGGTGACAAAGAAGGTGAAGTTTTCCAGGCCGACGAATGCGTTTTCGCCGGGGTACAGCAGGTTGTAGCGGATCAGCGAGAAGTACAGGGTCATGCCCAGGGGCACGATCATCCACAACAGCAGCAGCGCTACCGAGGGGCTGACCAGGAACCAGCCGGGGCCGACACGGCGTTTGCCGGGGCGCGCGGTGGCTAGGCTCGGGCTGTCTAGGGCCGAAGTGTTCATGGCGACTCCGTGTGCGTCGAAAAGGGCGAGCGGCCGGCCGCCACCGCGCGGGTGTGCGGCGCGGCAACGGTCAGGTCATGCCTGCTCGGGGTGGCTGTTACTTGGGATAACCGGCGCGTTTCATCTCGCGTTCGGTCGACTGCTGGGCCGCAGCCAGCACCTGGTCCACCTTCATCTGCCCGGTGAGGGCGGCAGAGAACAGCTTGCCGACCTGAGTGCCGATGGCCTGGAACTCGGGGATGGTCACCAGCTGGATGCCCACATAGGGCACAGGCTTCAGGGTGGGGTGGTCGGGGTCGACGCGTTTGAGCGATTCCAGTGTCACCTTGGCGAAGGGGGCCGCGGCCAGGTAGGCGTCGCTGTAGGTCGAGGCGCGGGTGCCAGGCGGTACGTTGGCCACGCCTTCCTGCTCGGCCACCAGCTTGCCGTAGGCCTCGGAGGTGGCCCAGGTGCTGAAGGTTCTGGCGGCGTCCTTGGCCCTGGAGCTGGTGGGGATCGCCAGTGCCCATGAGTAAAGCCACGTGGCGCCCTTGTCGGTGACCTCCTTCGGTGCGAAGGCGAAGCCGACCTGGTCGGCGACCTTGCTCTGGGCCTTGTCGGTGACGAACGAGCCGGCGACGCTGGCATCGACCCACATCGCGCACTTGCCGCTGTTGAACAGCGCGAGGTTTTCGTTGAAGCCGTTGCTGGAGGCGCCGGGTGGGCCGTACTGCTTGAGGGTGTTCACGTAGAAGTTCAGCGCGTTTTTCCACTCGCTGCCGCTGAACTCCGGCTGCCACTGCTCATTGAACCAGCGCGCGCCGAAGGCGTTGGCCACGGTGCCGATCAGCGCCATGTTCTCGCCCCAGCCGGCCTTGCCACGCAGGCAGATGCCGTACTGGTCCTGGTCGGGGTGGTTGAGTTTGGCGGCGAACTCGCCGATCTGGGTCCAGGTCGGTTGCTCGGGCATGCTGAGCCCGGCCTTTTCGAACAGGTCCTTGCGGTAATAGGTGATCGAGGCTTCGGCGTAGAACGGCAGAGCGTATAGCGTGCCGCCCGCCGACAGGCCATTGCGCACCGAGGGGAACACATCGTCCAGCCTGTAGTCGGCGGGCAGGTCGTTCATCGGGGCCAGCCAGCCTTTGGCGCCCCACAGCGCGGCCTCGTACATGCCAATGGTCAGCACGTCGAACTGCCCGCCCTGGGTGGCAATGTCGGTGGTCAGGCGCTGGCGCAGCACGTTTTCTTCCAGCACTACCCACTTCAGCTTGATGTCCGGGTGCTGCTGCTCGAACACCTTGGCCAGGCGCTGCATGCGGATCATGTCGTTGTTGTTGACCGTGGCGATGGTCAGGGTTTCGGCGGCCTGGGTGAACAGCGGCAGGCTGAGGCAGGCGGCGGCCAGGCAGGTCTTGATCGAGTTGTTCATCGGTGAACCCCCTTACCGGGCCGGGTGACGGCGCGGAAGACATTATTGTTTTTGTGTCGCTCGCCGCCGATTACACCGCCCCACGGCGATGCCGACAAAGCCTCGCCTGCACTCGCACTGATACTTTTTTGCAGCGCTTGGGCTCAGGGGCGGTTCTGTTCGGTCAGCCGCTGGGTCACCAGGCTGCGGTAGCTGGAGGGGGTCATGCCCTTGAGTTGCTGGAAGCGCCGGTTGAAGTTGGACAGGTTGCTGAAGCCCGATTCGAAGCACACTTCGGTCACCGGCAGCTCGCTTTTGGCCAGCAGTTCGCACGACTTGCTGACCCGCAGGCGGTTCACGAACTCGACAAAACCGCGCCCCGCGGCCTGCTTGAAGAAGCGCGAGAAGTAGGTGGGGGTCATCCCCAGGTGCTCGGCCACCTCGTTCTGGGTGAGGTCCTGGGCATAGTGCTGGAAGATATAGTCCACCGCCCGGTTGATGCGTTCCACATGGTGCTCGTCGGCCAGTTGCGAGGAGGTGACGGTGGACAGCAGGTGGTAGTCCTCGCAGGCGGCGAGCTGTTCCATGAGGATAAAAAAGTATCCCAGGCGGGTCATGCCGCGGCTGTCGGCGATACGTTGCAGCAGCATGCGGCTTTCGGCGATCAGCGCCGGGTCGCGGAACTCGATGCCATAGCGCGCCCTGGCCAGCAGCGGGGCCAGTTGGCCAAGCTCGGAGAACACCTGGCTACCGTCCTCCAGCACTTCGTCGGTGAAGTTGACCAGCATGTCGCGCTTGTCCACCACCTCGTCGGGGGCCATCTGGCTGATCCAGTTGTGCGGCAGGTTGGGGCCGGTGAGGAATAGCGTATCGGGGGCGAAGTTGCCGATGTAGTCGCCAATGAATACCTTGCCGGCACTGGCGACGATCAGGTGCAGCTCGTATTCCTTGTGAAAGTGCCAGCGCACCAGCGGGCTGGGGAAGCCGTGCTGGCGGTAGATCAGCGAGTGGCCTTCGTGGTCGTCCATCAACTCGTAGGACGGGTCGGTGACTTTGTTCGTTCTGGGCATGGCGCTGTCCGGGCCTTGGGAGGGCGAGGCGTTATCGTAGCTCGAAGTGGTGGAGCAGGGCAGAGCCAGCTTCACCTGATCGTTTAACGCGGTCAGTTGCAGGAGCGGCCTGGCCGGGGCGACTGGCCGTTCGATCGAACGCTTACGCTTTCTTGTATGGCGCTTTACCTTTAAAGTGCAACCAGGCATTTTGCAAGCAACAGTAGGGGTTGCATCAGGGATGTCATCAGTTCCCCAGCCCAAGAGCTTGGTTCTCGATCTGGAAGTCGCTCCCGGAAAGGAGGGGTGCCCAGATCGTATCTTCAAGGTTGGGGCGGCTCGGCCTGACCTGGGTGTCGAGCTTGATCGCAAGGTCTCGAAAAACCTCCCTGAAATTCTTGCTGAAGTTGATGCGTTGTCCGAAGGTGCTGGTTTTCTCCTGGGGCATAACGTCATCGAGCATGACTTGCCGATCCTCAAACAGCAGGCACCTGACTTAGCGCTGCACGTACTGCCAGTCATCGATACCTTGCGTTTGTCTCCGCTGGCCTTTCCGCAGAACCCGTATCACCGGCTGGTCAAGGATTACAAACTCATCCGAGACAGCCTCAACTCGCCGCTTGCGGACTGTCGTTCGACTCTGGTTCTGTTCAGCGATCAGCGAGATGCATTCGCGCAGCTGAATGAGACCAACCGTGCTGAGCTGCTCTGCTACCACGCACTGCTTGCCCCGAGCCTGAAGAGTGATCTGGGATCATTCTTCGCTTCGCTAACGGGAGAGACTGCAGTTCCAATCTCGGAGCTGCAGCGGCTCATTCCGAGTCTGCTGGTGGAAACCGATCCCTCATTGGATCGTGATCTGAAGGTATGTAGAACTCGACTGGACGCTCTTCTGAGCACGGATCTTGAGCAGAAGGTTTTGCATCTGCCCTTGGCCTATGCCCTGGCGTGGTTGAGGGTGTCTGGCGGCAATTCTGTGCTTGCACCATGGGTACGGCATCAGTTCCCCGCTGTCGGGCGACTGATTACTGAGCTCCGGGACGTTCCCTGTGACCGTTCAGACTGCCGGTACTGCCGTACCACCCATGATCCACGCCATGAGCTCAAGCGATACTTCGGCTTTGCTGATTTCCGCTACGAGCGACCCGGTGAGAGTCTGCAACACAATGTGGTTCTTGCAGGCATGCAGGGCCGGCATGTGCTTGCGATCCTGGCAACCGGTGGTGGTAAATCGCTGTGCTACCAGTTGCCGGCGCTGAATCGCTTTCATCGCAACGGCAGCCTGACCATCATCATTTCGCCTCTGCAGTCGCTGATGAAGGATCAGGTTGACGGGCTTCTGGAACGCAATGTGCAGTGCGCTGCGACGCTCAATGGCCTGCTGACCATGCCTGAGCGCGCGGACGTGCTGGAGAAGGTCCAGATGGGCGATGTCGGTATCCTGCTGGTGTCTCCTGAACAGTTCCGCAACAAGGCTTTCCGGCGTGCGATACGCCAACGCCAGATCGGTGCCTGGATTTTCGATGAGGCCCACTGCTTGTCGAAGTGGGGGAATGATTTCCGCCCGGATTACCTGTATGCCTCGCGCTTCATTCGTGAGCACACCGGCGATCGATCCCTGGCTCCCATTGGCTGCTTCACAGCAACGGCCAAACCGGATGTATTGGCTGACATCCGCGCGCATTTCAAGGAAAGCCTCGGGATTGAGTTCGATCAGTTCCTGGGGACCCATGAGCGGACGAATCTTGGCTTTGAAGTGTTGCCCTGCAGTCGAGGTGAGAAGTGGCCTAGAACCCATCAGCTGCTAGAGGATCAACTCGGTAGCCAGGACGGTGGGGCGGTCGTTTTCGTTGCAAGCCGTAAGGGCGCTGAAGAGCTTTCAGCGTTTCTGGTCGAGCAGGGATGGTTGTGCCGTCATTTCCACGCGGGGCTCGAGCCCAACGAAAAGAAAGACATCCAGGACGATTTCAAAGCAGGGCGGCTCCGCATCATTGTCGCCACCAATGCGTTTGGCATGGGCGTCGACAAGTCTGATATCCGGCTGGTAGTTCATGCGGATATCCCAGGCTCGCTGGAGAACTATCTCCAAGAGGCTGGAAGGGCGGGGCGTGATCAGGATGCAGCACGCTGTGTGCTGCTTTATGACTCGCAGGATATCGAGACCCAATTTGGGTTGTGTGAGCGTTCCAGGCTCAGTTTACGTGACATCCAACAAATTCTGCGCAAGCTGCGTTTCGAGTACGCCAGGCGCAAGGGTGGCGAATTGGTCATCACCGCTGGCGAGATTCTCATGGATGAAACCGTCGAGACCTCGTTCGACGCGGATGACAGCGATGCTGAAACCAAAGTGGTCACCGCGGTCGCCTGGTTGGAACGAGGACATTACCTCAAGCGAGAGGAAAACAGCACACAGATTTTTCCGGCGCGCCTGAGCCTCGGCGAAGTGGATGCGAAACAGCGTTTGCTTAAGGCCAATCTGTCGGAGCGCCGCCGTGAAGAGTTCGGCGCGATTTTAAGTTACCTCTATCAGGCCGACGCTGATGAGCGGGTGAACACGGACAACTTGATGTCGCTCACCAGCCTGACGTCTGAGGAAGTCGTTAGCACCCTGAAGCAGATGGAAGAGCTGGGGTTACTGGTCAATGACACCCAGTTGACTGTATTACTGCGTCACGGCGTGGCGGGGGCTTCCACTCAACGCTTGGCACAGACCTTGGCATTGGAGGCGGCGCTGTTCGAGGTACTTGGCGAACTAGCGCCAGATGCCGAGGATGGAAGTTGGCAGGATCTCAATCTCGCGGCTCTGACGGCGGGGCTCAAAGCCAGGCTGGAGAACGAGGATGTCATTCCGTTGCAAGTGCTTCGTCTGCTGCGCAGCCTCTCTCAAGATCGTGAAAGTAACAGTCAGCCGCGTACGAGTTTTGAACTGAAGACGGTCAATCACGACTTCATCAAACTGAAAATTCAAGGTAAGTACAGCTGGTCACAGATTGAACGCTTGGGTGAAAAGCGCCGAGTCATTGCCAGCAAGCTGCTTCAGTTCTTGATCAGAAAGCTGGCTCCGGCTTCCAAGGGCAAGGATCTGATGGTGCAGTCTACCTTCGGTGAATTGGTCGGCTTGATCGAGTCGGACCTGGAGCTCTCTCAGGTCATTCCCCCGAGTCAACGCCACAGAGCAATTGAGCATGTGCTGTTGTATCTGCACAAGCAGGAGGTGCTGACGCTCAACCACGGTATGACCGTAATGCGTCGGGCAATGACCATTGAGGTCAATACCGACAAGAAGGGCAGCTATCTCAAGGACGATTACCTACGGCTCGATGAGCATTACAGCGAGAAGCGTATCCAGGTCCACGTGATGCGCGAGTATGCCGAGGTTGCACTGAAGGAGATGGCGAACGCGCTCAAGCTGGTACTGCATTACTTCACGGACTCCAAAGATACTTTTCTACAACGCTACTTTGCCGGTCGCGAGGAGGTGCTCAAGCATGCCACCAGTGAAGCGTCCTGGAGTTCCATTGTTGAGGATCTGAGCACTCAGCAACGACTCATCGTCGCCGATGACGATGACGTTAATCGATTGGTACTGGCGGGGCCAGGGTCTGGCAAAACTCGTGTAATCGTTCACCGTATCGCTTACCTGCTGCGTGTTCGACGAATTCCAGCCTATGCCATTGTGGCGTTGACCTTCAATCGGCATGCGGCCAATGAAATTCGTAAGCGTCTTTTAAGCCTGGTTGGGGCTGATGCCTACGGTGTCAGCGTCATGACCTACCACAGCATGGCCATGCGCCTGACAGGCACTCGCTTTGAGCGCAGGGATGTTGTCGACGAGGGCGCTCTGAAGCGGGTTTTGGTGGATGCTGTCGAGCTTCTGGAGGGGAAAGGAACTGCCGATGGCGATGACGACCTGCGTGAACAGTTGTTGCGTGGCTACCGCTACATCCTGGTTGATGAATACCAGGACATCGATGCCCTGCAATACCGTTTGGTGAGCGCACTTGCCGGTAGACAGACCGGTGAGGAAGGGCATTTGTGCATTTTGGCGGTGGGGGACGATGATCAGAACATCTACGCTTGGCGCGACACCAATAATCGCTACATCGAACGCTTTCGGGAGGACTATTCTGCTGCGACCAGCTACCTCGTCGAGAACTATCGATCCACTCAACGCATCATTGCCGCGGCAAATCAGCTGGTCGGCAATAACCCGGGGCGCCTGAAAGCCTCTTATCCCATCCGAATTAACCGAGAACGTCAGTCAGATCCTCTCGGTGGGCAGTGGCAGACGCTTGATTCAGATCGATCGGGGCGTGTTTTGCGACTGGCCGTTGAACCCAGCGACAAAGCTGTCGGTAATCTTCAGGCACAGGCTGCTGTCGGTGAACTCAAGCGGCTGCTGGCGCTGGAGGACGGTGATTGGAGTGGATGCGCCATTCTTGCCCGTACCCATCAGTATTTATGGCCAGTCCAGGCGCTTTGCGAGCTTGCTGGGGTTCCGTACTTCCTGGCCTCGGATAAAGACAGTGCGCTGCCCATCACTCGACAACGTGATTTTGTGTCGGTTGTTGATCAGCTTCGCGAAATCAACGAGGCGCTTTCCGCTGCGCTGGCGTGGCAGCAGGTATCGGCGGGGGTGAGTGAGAGCTGGCGCAGTTTTTTTCAGGAGGCTTTCACCCAATTGCAGGTCGAGTTGGGCGAGTGCCAGCTCAACAGTGCTGCAATCGTGGACTGGCTCTACGACTATGCTCGGGAGATGCGGCAGCAGCCCAGGAGTGGCCTGTATCTAGGTACGGTGCATTCAGCGAAAGGCCTCGAGTTCAGGCATGTCGTTCTGCTTGATGGTGGCTGGAGTGTGCAGCCCGAGGGGCTCAACGATGAGCGCCGATTGTATTACGTGGGGATGACACGTGCAGAGCAGACGCTGACGCTGTGTGAGTTCAGTGCATCGAATCCTTTTAGTGGGAGTTTGTCGGCTGACATCGGGCAGCAAATTTTTACCGGCAATTACAGTGCAGCCCTGGAGCGGCGTTACCTGCAGCTCAGTCTGAAGGACATTGATATTGGCTATGCCGGACGTAGCCCTGTAACAGATCTCATCCATGAGGCGCTGAGCTGCTTGGAGCCTGGGGCAGAGCTGAAGCTTGAAAAGCAGGGTGAGCGCTACCTTGTGCTGGATAGTCAGGGGCGAAGGGTTGGGCGGACTTCGCAGTCCTTCAAGCTTGATCTTGAGGTTGAGCGATGCGAGGTTGCGGGTGTGGTGATTCGGTTTTTGGAGGATAGCGAGGAGCAGTATCGGCCGCGCCAGAAATGCGACCGTTGGGAGGTGGTTGTTCCGCGAGTCTGTGGTGTTCCTGGTTGCATTTGAATCGGCTTGATCAAGAAACCGGAAAGTAACGGTACGGCGATCACTCCTTCCCGACTCCTCCACAGAAGGCCATCGTGGCCACCTGATTTTTATGCTTGGCGTCGACAGCGCCGGGCGATCACGCCCGTCGCAATACAGTGGCCAGCGCGACGGTCAGCACTACCGCGCAGAGCATGGCCAGGCTGATGGTAACGGCCACGCCCCACCTTTCGAGCAGCCCTGCCAATACCAGATAAAACGCAATCACCCCCACCGCCCCGATCGCATTGCCCCGCACCATCGCTGCCATTCCGGCACGGCCATTCCGCACATGGGCGAACACCACCAGCGGCCAGGCAATCACCGGGATCGGCGCCAGCATGCCGCTGGCCGCCGGGCCCAGCCAGTTGGCCAGGCTTGTGATGACCATCAGCAACGAAGTGGCAGACACCATGCGCAGAGGGATCTCCCAAAACCGCTGCCGTGGCCGGGCCAGGGCATCCGGCCTGGGCTCGCGGCCGCTGGCGCGTATCAGCACGCCGATCAACACCAGCGCCACGGCAATCGACAGGTACAGGTTGCCCCCGTGGGTAAACGCATAGGCCGCTACACCATAGAACAGCATCGCCAGCAATACGGCCGGGCCGATGCCGAGCCTGCGTGTAGCGAACAGGTAGAAGGTGTACGTGGCCTGCACCGCCGCCAGGCCGCCCAGCGCGCCGGGCACCGCCCCCAGGGCGAAGGCCGTGCCCTGTTCCAGGCACAGGAAGGTCATTACCAGTGCCGAGGTGATCGGCAGGCCAGACAGCAACCCGCCGAGCAGGCCGCCCCAGCGACGCGAGGCGAGGGAGATGGCCCACATCAGGAGAGGTGTGACGATCAGCTTGAGGTAGAACAGGGTCATCGCAGGGCTATCCATATGTGCGAAAGGTGCGCCCGCCGTAGGCATTGGGTAGGGCGCAGATGAATCAACCGCGGCTGGCCTCCAGCGCCTGGGCCAGGTCGGCGATGATGTCGTCGCTGTGCTCGATGCCGATCGACAGGCGCACCATGTCCCGTGGCACGCCGGCCTTCTCCAGCTCCTCGTCGTTGAGCTGGCGGTGGGTGGTGGAGGCGGGGTGGCAGGCCAGCGACTTGGCGTCGCCGATGTTCACCAGGCGCACCACCAGCTGCAGTGCATCGATGAAGCGCGCGCCGGCCGCCTGGCCGCCCTTGATGCCGAACGACAGGATCGACGCTGGTTTGCCGCCGGTATAGCGCCGGGCCAGTTCATGCTCGGGGTGGTCGGGCAGCCCTGCATATTTCACCCACGCCACCTGCTCGTGGGCTTGCAGGTAGCGGGCGACCTTCAGCGCGTTCTCGGTGTGGCGCTCCATGCGCAGGGCCAAGGTTTCCAGGCCTTGCAGGATCAGGAAGGCGTTGAACGGCGACAGCGCTGCGCCTGTGTTGCGCAACGGCACCACGCGGCAGCGGCCGATGAAGGCGGCGGGGCCGAAGGCTTCGGTGTAGGTGACGCCGTGATAGGACGGGTCGGGGGTGTTGAGCAGGGCGAAGCGTTCCTTGTTGTCGGCCCAAGGGAACTTGCCGGAGTCGATGACGATGCCGCCGATGCTGGTGCCGTGGCCGCCGATGTACTTGGTCAGCGAGTGCACGACGATATCGGCACCGTGCTCGAACGGCCGGCACAGCACCGGGGTGGCCACGGTGTTGTCGACGATCAGCGGCACACCATGGCGGTGGGCGGCCTCGGCCAGCGCGGCGATGTCGACGATATTGCCGGCAGGGTTGCCGATGGACTCGCAGAACACCGCCTTGGTGCGCGAATCGATCAATGCTTCGAGGGCGGCAATGTCGTCGTGGGCGGCGAAGCGGGTGTGGATGCCCATGCGCGGCAGGGTGTGGGCCAGCAGGTTGTAGGTGCCGCCGTACAGCTTGGCCACCGAGACAATGTTGTCGCCGGCCTCGGCGACGGTCTGGATGGCGTAGGTGATGGCCGCCATGCCCGAGGCCACCGCCAGCGCGCCAACCCCGCCCTCCAGGGCGGCCATGCGCTGCTCGAGCACGTCGTTGGTGGGGTTCATGATGCGCGAGTAGATGTTGCCGGCCACCTTCAGGTCGAACAGGTCGGCGCCGTGCTGGGTGTCGTCGAAGGCGAAGGAAGTAGTCTGGTAGATCGGTACGGCCACTGCCCGGGTGGTCGGGTCGGGGCTGAAGCCTGCGTGGATGGCGAGGGTTTCCAGCTTCATGCAATCGTTCCTTGAGCGTGGGTGGAGCGATCGAGCATGTGGCGGGGGGAGGGTGTGGGTCAAGCGTGAACGCGCGATGGGCTGCCCGGCAGCATGGCCGCGCCATGCCAACCGCTACAGCATCCGCACCATCTCCCAGAACGATGCCGCCACCCCGGTAATGCTTTCCCCGGCAATCAGCCCCGCTGCGGCCGTGATCGCAAACCGCTCGGTAACGCTCGGCCAACGGCAGCCGACCAGCCAGGTAACCACCGCGCCGAGCCCCATCATCATGCTGATCGATGCCGGCAGTATGAACGCCAGCCCCAGCGCGCCGGTACTCGGCAGCCAGCGCGCCACCCATTGCGGCAGCAGGCTGTCCAGCGCGCCCAGCAGTACGCCTGCCGCGCTGCCGGCCACGATCGCCCAGCGCAGCTCCGGCGACAGAGCCCCCAGCCCCTGCATCAGGGTCTGGGCCACGGCTTTCCAGGTCGCCACGGCCGGTGCGGGCCATTGCTCGCTAAGCAGCAGGGTCTGCGGATCGGGAATCAGCACCAGGTACACCAGCACGCCCGCCACGCTGCCGATGAGAATGCCCAGGCACTGTGCAATCAGTTGCTTGTGTGGTGTGGCGCCGATCGCCTGGCCAACCTTGAAGTCGTTCATCAGGTCGGTGGCTTGCCCGGCCGCGCCGCCGGCAGTGTTGGCGCTCATCAGGTTGATGGCCACCTGGCCCGGGGCGACCAGGCCAAAGCTGAGCTGCGACAGCTTGCCGATGGCGCCGATCGGCGCAATACCGGTGGCGCCAACCACGCGCGCGGCGACCACCGCAAGGCATATCGCCAAGGGAATGCTCAGCAGCGCCATCCACCAGTCGATGCCGAACAGCAACGCCTGTAACGCCACCACCAGCGCAATGGACAATAACAGCCCGCACGCAGGTGCCAGGGAAAATCGCCCACGGGCGTGCGCTGCCCGACTTGCCAGCGGGGCGGTGGGCCTTTGCCGGGGCATTTGCAACAGGCGGACCGACAATGAAGTCAGGGTCGCGCATACCATCAGGCTGACGCCCGGCCACAACAGCCATTCCACCAGGGCAGCGAACTGTGGGCCGCTGGCGTTCGGGGCCAGCACCACCAGGGCATGGTCGATCAGCCACGGTGCCAGCCCGCCCCAGGCCAGCGCGGCGCCGAACAGCAGCGTCAGGCCCACGCGGATACCGATGATGCCGCCGAAGCCGACCAGCATCAGCGAAGGATCGAGCGTGAAGGTCAGGCGCTCGAGCACAGGCGAGGGTGCCCAGCGCGGTATCGCCCAGACGAACCCGTCAATCCACTTCACCAGCCCCGACAGCAACGCGGCGCTGCACAGCACCTTTATCCGCATCATGGCTTCGTGGCCGTGGCGGTAGATCTGCTGCAATGTCTCCAGGGTCGCCATGCCCTCAGGGAACTTCAGGCCATGGTCATCGAGCAGGGCGGGGCGCAGATACCAGGCGATCCAGATGCCCAGGAAGCTCACGGAGAACACCCAGGCCATCATCGGCAGCGGGTCCAGCTGGTGACCGGTGAGCAGGGTATAGGCGGGGATCGGCGCGACCAGCCCGCCAGAAACGATGGACGCGGCGGCCGAGGCCACGGTCTGGTTGATGTTGCTTTCGTGCAACGTCCATGCGGGCCGGCCCTTGCTGCGCCCCGCCAGGCCCTGCCACAGGGTGAAGCCGACCAGCAAGGCGATGATCGACATGTTGAACGACCAGCCGATCCGAAGGCCCGCGTACACATTCGAGGGTGTCAGCAGAATGCCCAGCACTACGCCGGTGAGCACCGCCCGCAGGCTCAGTTCACGTTCGATGCGAGCCTGGGGAAGGGCGGTGGACGGGGCATCTCTCATGGCAATCCCTTGTCGGAGTGGTAAGCGCGCTTTGCACAACTGAGCCACTGCCGCCACAAAGGTTCACTGTCGCTTCTGGTTGTGAAAGGTGCCCAGCAACAGCCCGGAAGTGCTAGCGGCAACACCGTCGGGTCTCAAGGAAAGTGCTGTGCACAGGGGCTCGCTTGACATGCCGAATCAAGAGAGATTAGTTAAGTTATCTAAATTCGATAACTTTCCTAATCTCGGTATAAGTCATGGACCCGCCTGCAGAAGATGAAGGCGTAGCATTCTAAGATACAGCGCTGGAAAGTGTGCTGACGCATTCACAGGGCTATCCCTACTTCCTGCAGGAGTGGGGCAAGCATTCATGGGATGTAGCCACGCAGGGCCCCATCACCAGCGCTGATGTCGAAACCGCTTCAGAGCAGGCGATTGCCACATTGGATGAGAGCTTCTTCCGGGTGCGCTTTGACCGCCTTACGCTTGCGGAAAAGAAGTACCTGCGTGGCATGGCGGATCTGGGGGCCGGCCCTCATCGCTCTGGGGATATTGCGGCGCGCCTGGAGCGGAAGGTTTCCACGCTCGCGCCGTTGCGTAGTGCATTGATCGATAAAGGGATGATCTATAGCCCGAACCACGGTGATACGGCGTTCACGGTACCGCTCTTCGATGAGTTCATGCGACGCATCATGCCGGGCGATGATTGGCGGATGGCGTAGGCAGCAGATCTAGCCTTGTGGCGACTGCTCTTGCAGCACCTCACATACCTGAACATTAAGCTTCACAAACTCGTCCCAGCCATACCGGTTGGCGTAGTGCAGCTCATATTGCCGATCCACCCGGCATATATCGGGCCTGTCGTTGTAGATCGTGCAGCGTTTGCTGGGCAAGTCATGATGTCGACAGGTACCGTCCCCCCGGTCGAGGAAGCGCGTTTCCTCGGCCAGGTGAACGTTTCGGCAGCACAGGCCGCACTGGTTGCACGGAAACGGCTGCATCCTTACACCAGCGAGGCCAGCCAGTCGCGAGTGCTCGCACTGTTGCCCATTTCAAACGGCAGCTCGATGTTGCGCTTGGCTACTTCAGCTTTCAGCACCATGCCGCGCTGAAGTTCATCGTTGCAGGCCATCAGTGTCAGCGAGAACGCTTCAAGCTCATAAGCATCCAGGTTGAACTCAAGCTTGCTCAGCTCGGTCAGGTAACGGTCCAGCTCTGCGTTTACCGACTCGAAGTGCTTGACCACACCGGCGTGGGGCATGATCGACTCGATGAAGGCCCAAAGCTTGTGGGCCACTGGGCTGTGCAGCAGGAAGTAGTTCAGGCCCAGGGTGACCACGCCGGTGACCAGTGCGCTGGCAAACGCCACCAGTTCACCGCCGAACGGGAAGCTGCACAGTGGCAGCAGTTGGGCATGCACCATGGTGCCCACGACAGTGGCGGCACCGAGGGACATCAAGCTGGTAACGGCCTTGCAGAGGTCGACGAAGCCCAGTTGTTCGGGGTTGAAGATCATCAGTTTGATGGCCTTGACCAACTGGCCCCAGACCTCGCGGATGATCTTGACCGCCATGACCTTGGTCGTGGCGAACACATTGAACAGCGTGGTGGTCGCGCTGGCCATGACACCCGCGAAAACGCCGTCCTTGAAGCCGATGAGAAAGTCCGTGAAGCGTTTTTGCACACGCGTCCAGATGCCTTTCAAGGTGCTGTTGACGCTGTCGATGAAGGTTTCGAAGTCGAACTTGTGCTTGAGTTTTTCAAGCAGCGCCGGCACCTGCCCGCGCAATTCGAACCAGACTTCGGCCAGCACCAGGCCAAGCATCTGGCGGGCACCCATTTTCAGGCCGGCATCCAGCGACGCGGAAGCGCTTTGCTTCCAGAACTTGCTGCTGGTGTAGTAGGCGCGGTTGATCTGTTCGTTGTAGGGCGCCCGGGCAGCCTCGTCCCGTTTGCGCATCTCATCGGGGTCGATGGCCTTCAACGTTTCGATCTTGTTTTCGTCTTTGCGAATCTGATCTTCCAGCACGCGTGCATTGTGCTGTTGCTCGGGGGTGTCACGCGGCAAGGTAGCCAGGCGTGCTCGGTCCTTTGCCAGTTTGGTTTCGCTTCTGCCGATCAGCTCGGGCAAATCGCGGAGGTAGTCGTTGATAGGCGTCTGGCCTTTCGACTTGTTGATGCTCTCGTGGGTCGTTTGCAGGTTGCTGCTCTGGTTCGCCAGCTCGACACCGTCCAGCCCGGCCAGCACGCGGCCGGCATCGTCATGAATTTCCTTGGCACTGATAACGTGATCAAGGTTGCGTTTCTGGGCTGCAGTCAACGTGGTGTTGCGGTAAGGGTCGTGAAGTTCGCCAGCCAGGTGAGTGGCTTTGTCCCGGCGCCCTGTCTCGATGTAGTTTTCGTGCTGATGGTATGGATCCGGATTGTAGTCGCCGCGCTTTTCAAAGCGTTGCTTCTCCTGCTCCGTTGCCCAAACGCCATTGCGTGCATTGTGGATGGTGTCCACCTCGCCGCCGTGTTTGTCCTGGAACAAAAGAAAGTCCAGGCCAAAACTGGTGGCCAGGCTGGTGACTACGGTTTTCTCGAGCTCTTCAGCCCAGGGATAGTCTCGCGCTGCGGCGTGCATGTTCGGGTCCATGAAAATCGAAAAGGGGGAGGTGGGGAAGGCGAGCCTTCCCCGGGAGGGCATCAGGCTGCTTCGACCTTTTCTGCTTCAGCGCTGGCGCTGACCATCACTTTGTCGAGTTCGCTCTCGTTCAGGACCATCGAACCGTCGTTGTCCAGTTCCATGGTCGGAACGCCATCTTTGTCCTTGGCGACCTGACCGTTGACCTTCTTGAGCTTGAAGATCGGGGTGGTGATGACGTTCACCAGAATGGCCGCCAGGGCGTAGCCGTTTTCGATGGTGCGCACGATCGACTCGTTGTGCTTGGCCAGTTCCGCCTTGGCATCGACGTTGCGGCCTTTGAGGTCCTGCAGGAAGCTGTCGATGTCCTTCAGGCTGTCGAAATACTGATTGAACTGGGCGTAGATGGACATCAGCGAACGACGGATCTTGCGGGTGTAGTGTTCTGTTTCACCGAGCATTTCGGTGGCGCGGGCAAGCTTGCCGACTGCCGCTGTAACTTCCTGGTCGGCTTTGCGGGCGTTTTTCAGTGCCTCCTCGCCGTGGCTGTTGTAAGCCCAGCCAGCAATCGCCAATACCGGGGCGGCCACTGCTGCGCCCAGAATTGCGGTACCGCCTGCCATGCCCAGGCCACCGGTAGCCAAAGAGCCGCCACCGATTGCCGCCAGGGTCGCGTTGGTAGCGGCAACACCAGCCAGCGACGAAATGGCGGTGCCGGTCGATGCCGCGCCCAGGGCCATTACACCGCCATAGACGGCGAAGCCCGCCGCAGCGCCCGCAGTACCTGCGCCCGCTACGGTACCCAGCACGCCAACAGCAGTGAAGCTGTAGCTGTCGACCTTTTGCAGGTTGTGCTTGGGAATGTTGACTTCCAGTTTGTGCTGGCGGCCGGCGTTCATCTGGTCCAGCAGTTTGTCGGCCAGTACCTTGAATTCAGCAAAACTCTGGCCGATCTCCAGTTCCTTTTTCCCCAAGGCTTCGAGAGCGGAAGTGGTTTTGGTTTCCTGCTCGTCAAAGATTTCCTTCTTCGCCTCATAGCGTTCCTGGGCGCCTTTGACAATTTCGTCGGCTTCCGAATGACGTTGGTATCCGTCGTAGCCTTTCTTGGCTCCGTAAGCAGCTGTAACCAGGGCGGCGGCACCGAGGATTAGAGGAAGCGGCATGGCAATGTCCTTTTGGTGGATATCGATATCTGTCTAGGTTTGCTTTCGCGCTCACATTGAGCAGCGGTAGCGGAAAATCGGCACAACGTACTGCAGGGTCGAGGTCAGGCGGGGCAAGCCTCCAGGTAGAACGCTTGCATCGAGCGCAAACGCTGGCGGATCTCGTCGACCCAGACCTGTGGGGCATGTAGGCGGATGTTGTCGTTGAGCGCGAATATCCACCACAGCGTTTCCCGGTCCAGGGGCACCTTGGCGCGTAATCGCTTCCAGTCCTCTGAAGGCAGGTCAGTCAATTCCTGTTGCTGGCTGAGGGGCGTCTCGTGCAACAAGGTGGCGATCTGTGGATGAACATCGGCGATCAGTTCTACATGGGCGTCGGATTGGCGCAGGTTGAATACGCCGCTGGCGATGTAGTCGTCGACATCGAAGCTGCTGTGCAGCTCGGCAGCTTCGCCGAGCACTTCGATTTGCTGGATGCGATGCAATGCAAACTGGCGCAGGTCACTGTAGTCATCAACCGTCGCAATCAGGTAGCTGATGGCATGGCGCGATACCAGCCCGGCCGGATGCAGGCGAAATTGCTTGATGGCATCTTTGCTGCGGCTTCGATAGCTAACCTGCAGTTGCCGACGCTCCAGCAACGCGCTGGATACCTGTGCCCATACCTCTGGCAACACCGCAGCCGGGATCAAGGTTTTACCGTTGGGCAGTGCACGAACGCGCCGGGCCCAGTCGGCCAGGCCATTGGCCCCTACGCCATGCAGGTAGTTACGGGCGCGGCGGAACTGCGGGCCCAGTTGGTCCAGGACTGTTTGCGGCAACAAGGCATGCAGATGGTTTTCGGACAGGTAAAGCGCCAATGCCGTAGGCGCATCCATGTCTTGCATCTGCAAGGGTGCGTTACGAGTGAAGCTCCAGCGGAAAGGCATCTCGCTGTCGTCGCACACGAGGGAGAAGGGGATGGACAACCGATTCAGGTCGCGTTGAATGGAACGCAGCGTGACCGAAAACCCGCGATCGCGAAGCTTCTCCAGCAACGTGGGGGTGGCAATGCGCTGTGGCTCTGTCGGGATAAGACGGAGTAAGGCAAACAGTCTGAGCAGCGTATCCTTCGCTTGTGACATGAAAACGACCTTGTTCTGGATCACCGGCTGCCCGGCACGACTTCTAGCTGTGCGGATCGTACCGGTGAATGGTGGCCATGTGCTAGTGGTAATGGCGGTTTAATGGCGCATTTGCGCGTCAATTTTTATCGCCTTTGGTATTACACGGCTTTGCGGGCTCACTGCCGTTGCGCTTTTTCGCGTTTGAGCTCGCTGTACTCGCGATACCACTCGTATCCCTTCTTCACCACCACGGCAAAGCCGATGACTGCAAACAGGTCTCTCATCTCGTTTTCCTCCTGGCTTGGTGTGGGTAGCTTTTGCCAGGAGGGCGACAACCTGTGTCGCTGGGGGCAGATTGGCGTTGCACATTGCGTGAACGCCACGCTTATCAAGGTCTCCTCACCCCGACCGCCCAAACCGCTTGCGATACTCCGCCGGCGTCACCCCCACATGCTTCACGAACGCCCGCCGCAATGTATCCGCATTGGCAAACCCACACAGCGCCGCCACCTGCTTCGGTGCCTCCCGCCCAGCCTCCAGCCGCGCCCGCGCAGCATTCACCCGCGCCAGCTCCACCCACGCGGCCGGGGTCATGCCCACATCACCCTGAAACACCCGTGCAAAATGCCTCGGGCTCAGCCCAACCCGCGCAGCCAGGCTGGCAACCCCGTGGTCCAGTGCAGGGTTGGCGGCCACGTAACGCTGCAACCCCTGCAATGCCGAACGCCCAACCGGTGATGTCCCGCCCTGCCGGCTGAACTGCAGCTGCCCGCCAGGCCGCTTGAAGTACATCACCAGGTGCCCGGCAACCTGCTTGGCAATATCCCGCCCCAGGTCTTCTTCCACCAGGGCCAGTGCTAGGTCCAGCCCGGCCGTTACCCCCGCAGCGGTACGCAGGTTGCCGTCATGCACCTGAATGGCATCGGCATCCACCTGCACCCGCGGATAACGCTCGGCCAGCGGCTGCGCCACGGCCCAATGGGTGGTCACACGCCGGTCATCCAGCAACCCGGCAGCCGCCAGGGCAAACGCCCCCGTGCACACCGAGCCGTAACGCCGGCAAGCGCCCGCGCGTTGCCGCAGCCAGTCCAGAATGCCGGGGCGCAGGTATTGCTCGGCAGCCTGCGGCGTGCCGGCTACCAGCAAGGTGTCGATGGCTTCCAGGTCTTCGCCGATCCAGCCGTCGGCGACCAGGCGCGTACCGGAAGAGCTCACCAGCGGCCCCGGTTCGCAAGCCAGCAACAGCAGGCGATAGGCGTCACGGCCGGCCTGGCGGTTGGCTTCGGCGAACACATCGAGCGGGCCGCAGGCATCCAGCAGTTGTACGCCGGGCATGGCCAGGATGGCGACCGTGAAGGGGGCAGAGGGCATGGTGGCTCCGGGCGTTGCGCCGCAAGTCCGTAATCCGCCGACAATGGCAGTATCTGGCGCTACAAGTCAATTGAGGACATGGGCTCACGACCGCAGACTGGGCTCGTCATCAACCCACCCAGGAGCGACCATGTCCTCATCCATCGCCGGTATCCAGGTGCCCGACAGCGCCATGGCTCGGGAAATCACCGAGCTCGTCCGTGACACGGCTTCCCCTTTGCTGTTCCACCACTCCAGCCGGGTGTTCTACTTCGCGGCCCTTGCCGGGCAGCGGCTGGGGCTGCGTTACGACAGTGAACTGCTGTACGCAGGCTGCATGTTCCATGACATGGGCCTGACCCATCAGCACAGCAGCGATTGCTGCCGCTTCGAGGTGGACGGTGCCAATGCGGCGCGCGATTTCCTCCAGCGCCACGGCGTGGACGAGCGCGATGTCGAGCGAGTGTGGACGGCGATCGCGCTGCATACCACGCCGGGCATTCCAGAGCACATGCACCCGTTGATCGCCCTGGTCACGGCGGGGGTGGAGACTGATGTGCTGGGGCTGCACCACGAAGGGCTGGGGATTGCCGCGCGGGATGCCGTGGTCCAGGCGCACCCGCGTGGGGAGCGGTTCAAGGAGGCGATCATCCAGGCGTTTTACGACGGGATCCGGCACAAGCCGCAGACCACGTTTGGCAACGTGAAGGCGGATGTGATCGCGGACAAGGAGCCTGCATTCCGGCCTGGGAATTTCTGCAGCGTCATTCGGCAGTCCTGCTGGGCGAGCTGAGTAAAGCGGGCTGGTGTTGCCGGTGATCGCAGTCCCTGGTGCCTGTCAGCTATACAGATTGGGGCCGCTTTGCGGCCCTTCGCGGGCGTGCCCGCTCCCACAGGTTGGGCATCAGATCAAACCGGTGCTATCGAAGTGGGAGCTGGCACGTCGAGCGCAGAGTCCGCTACCGAGCGCTCGCGATTCGCCACCCCGAACGGCACATGCACCATCGGCAAATCCCCCGCCGGCGATTGCAAATGGCTGCGCTGGTCATCAAAGAACACATGCGGTTTCAGTATCGACAGCACCCTGGGTTTTTCCATCCCGCCCAGAAAGAAGCACTCGTCCGGCGATACGCCCCAGTCCTTCAACGTCGTCACCACCCGCTCATGCGAAGGGGCATTGCGCGCCGTCACAATGGCAATCCGCAAGATGCGCTTGTACGCCGGGTCCTCGGCCAACTTGCGGTCTTCGAGCATGCGAATCAGCGAAAGCTTGCGGTACAGGTCCGCCAGCGGCCCCGGCGAATGCGGGATGCCCTTGCGCACGCGTTCATGCTCCTGAAACTCGTCCAGGTTGTCGTCGCGCTTGTAGACGCGCTCGGCCTCGTCATCGGCAATCACCCCGTCAAAGTCGAAGGCTACCCGCAGTTCGGTGTCGATTTCGTCATCGTAGATGCGTGTCGGCAGCACCCGGCCGGCCGGGTAGTTGGCGTCGATGGCTTTCTGCACATCCTCCTCGTTGGCGCTGAGGAACAGCGAGGCATTGAACGCCGGGATGTACTCATAGGGCGAGCGGCCCGACATGAACGCCGCGCGGGTGATGTCCAGCTGGTAGTGGCTGATCGAGCGAAACACCCGCAGGCCGGTTTCCGGCGAGTTGCGCGACAGCAGCACCACCTCCACCGGCAACTGCTCGGGGAAGGCCTGGTTGATGCTCAGGAAGCGGCGAATGAACGGGAACGCCACACCCTTGGGGAAGGGTTCGTCCAGGTTCTGCTGCTGGTGCTGGCGGTAAGCCTCGACGCCCTGGGTCTGGTAGATGTCGTCCGAGACGGTGAGGTCGAACAGCGCACTCGAAGCAACGCCGATGACCAGTTTCTGTTCGATGGGGTAGGGCATGAAGTAACTCCTGAACATGAGCCGAGGGCAAGGGATCCTGTACAGCGCGATTCTGTAGGAGCGGCCTTGTGTCGCGAAAGGGCCGCAAAGCGGCCCCTGGATTTCAGCAACTGTGCATAGTCTGTTGGGGCTGCTCTGCAGCCCTTTCGCGACACAAGGCCGCTCCTACAAGGCGCTGGGCAGGACTGACAGTTGCTCCACCAGAAAATCCACGAACACCCGCACCCGCGCCGGCATCGCCGGGCCGCCGACGAACACCGCATGGATCGGCTCGCGATCACCCGGGTTGTACGCCTCCAGCAACGGCACCAGCTGCCCGTTGGCAAGGTCGTCGGCCACGGTAAAGGTACCGATGCGCGCCACGCCGGCGCCGAGCCTGGCCAACTGCGCCAGGGCCTCGCCGCTGCTGCATTCGATATTGCCCGTCACCTTCAATGAAAACGCCTGCCCGTCGCGGCGGAACGGCCAGTCGGGCGCGGCGCGGCGGAAGTTGAAGCGCAGGCAGTTGTGCCGGGCCAGGTCCTCTGGCACAAGCGGCGTACCGCAGCGCGCCAGGTACTCGGGCGAGGCGACGATCACCTGGCCGGTTTCGCCAATGGCGCGGGCGCTCAACGAACTGTCCGGCAGGTGGCCGAAGCGCAGCGCCACGTCGGCCTGGCCGCCGAGAATGTCGGCCACTTCGTCGCTGAGTGTAAGGTCGACCAGCACCTTCGGGTAGCGCGCGCTGAATGCCGCCAGCAACGGCACCACGGTCAAGCGGCCATGGCCCAGCGCTGCGCTGACCCGCAAGCGCCCGCGTGGCACGCCTTGGTCGGTGATGGCCTCTTCCACTTCGAGCATGTCGGCCAGCACCCGCCGTGCACCGCGCAGGTACGCTTCGCCTTCGGGCGTGAGGGTGATCGCCCGGGTGGTGCGCAGCAGCAGGCGGGTGCCCAGGCGCTGTTCGGTGCGCGCGAGGATGCGGCTCACCGCCGAAGGCGTCAGGCCCAGCGCCCGGGCGGCTGCGGACAGGCTGCCCTCCTGGGCCACCTTGGCAAATATTTCCATCTCTCCGGATCTTCCACTGAAGTCCATTTGTGCCTCTTCAGCAAAGGTGGTTCGCAAAAATGCAGTCTAGTGCGGCTTGGCTTCGGATCGTAGCATTTGCAGCACAGATAAGGAGCTTGCCATGCGTATCAATCCACCTCTTGTCGCACTCGCCATCGGTGCCTTTGGCATCGGGGTCACCGAGTTCGCCCCCATGGGCATGTTGCCCAGCATCGCCACCGACCTTGGCGTCTCCATCCCCGCTGCCGGGCTGTTGGTCAGTGCCTATGCGATCGGTGTGCTGATCGGCGCACCGTTGATGACCCTGGCCACGGTGAAGATCCCGCGGCGTTACCTGCTGATCGGGCTGATGGCCATCTTCACCCTCGGCAACCTGATGTCGGCCCTGGCCAGCGACTACGCCAGCCTGCTGGTCGCTCGCGTGGTCACCTCGCTGAACCACGGTGCGTTCTTCGGCATCGGCTCGATCGTCGCGGCCAGCGTGGTGCCGCCCGAGAAGCGCGCCGGGGCCGTGGCCGCCATGTTCATGGGGTTGACCCTGGCCACCATCGGCGGAGTGCCGCTGGCGACCTGGTTCGGTGAAATGCTGGGCTGGCGCACGGCATTCTGGGGCATCGCCGGGCTCGGCCTGGTGGCAATGACCACCCTCTGGTACGCACTGCCCAATGTGCCGTCGCCCAAGGGTGGCGGGGCCATGGCCGAAATCCGCGTGCTCGGCCGCGGGCCGGTGCTGGCGGCACTGCTGCTGACCGTGGTGGGCTCCAGTGCGATGTTCACGGTATTCACCTACATCGCGCCGATCCTGCAGAGCGAGGCGGCAGCGTCCACCACCTTCGTCACGGCCATGCTGGTGTTGTTCGGTGTCGGCCTGACCTTGGGCAATGTGTGGGGTGGCAAGGCGGCGGACCGCTCGATCGACCGTACCCTGATGCTGTCGCTGGCCGTGCTGATTGCGGTGTTGCTGGTGTTCCCGCTGGTGATGGACTGGCCGCTGCCGACTGCGCTGGCGATCCTGGTGTGGGGCGCTGCCAGCTTTGCCCTGGTGCCGCCGCTGCAGATGCGGGTGATGGAGGCGGCCAAGGATGCGCCCAACCTGGCGTCGGCGGTGAATATCGGGGCGTTCAACCTGGGTAACGCGATTGGTGCGGCGCTGGGTGGGGCGGTGATCAATGCCGGGCTGGGGTATTCGGCGGTTTCCCTGGCGGGGGCGGCGATGGCGGTTTTGGGCCTGGTGTTGGTGCTGCTGTTCGCTTGGCGGGGGCGGGCGGGGGCTGCGGCGAGTCAGGTTGCTGTGTAACAGGTGGAGATCTTCGGGGGCGCTTTGCGCCCCATCGCGACACAAGGCCGCTCCTACAGGAAACCGCGATTCCTTGTAGGAGCGGCCTTGTGTCGCGATGGGCTGCAAGGCAGCCCCACAGTTTTGCCCATCACGGCGTACCGTTACGGCCATGCAGGTGATAGGCCGGGCGCTCGCTCAGCCGCTCGTAATAATCGCGCACTGCCGGCAGGTGCGGGTGCTCGAACGGCGTTTCGAACCAGCGGTTGACCGACAGGCCAATGGGGATGTCGGCCAAGGTGAACTGGCTGCCGGCCACGTAGGCACCGGTGCTTGCCAGCTGGCGGTCGAGAATGTGCATGTAGCGCGCCCAGTCCGCGCAGCCGGCGGCCAGGGCCTGTGGGTCCTGGTGGGCGGGCGAGTGCCTGACCAGCGACATGAACGCGTAGCTCCAGGAACGGTTGAGGTCCGAGGCCTGCCAGTCGATCCACTGGTCGATCCTGGCCCGCGCCTGCGCCTCGCCCGGGTAGAACCCGGTGGCGCCATAGCGCGTGGCCAGGTAGCGGATGATGCTGTTGGATTCCCACAGGGTGAAGTCGCCATCCTGGATCACCGGGATCATGGCGTTGGGGTTTAACGCAAGGAACTCGGCGCTGTCCGTGGGCTTGAAACCCGCCCCCCAGTCTTCGCGCTCGAACGCGACCTCGAACTCGGCGCACGCCCACAGGACTTTTCGTACATTGATGGAGGAGGCTCTGCCCAGTATCCGTAGCATGGTGTTCATCCTTGTGGGGGGAGATTGATCGTCCGTCACTGCCGGTTGCCGGTCAAGAGCCTGAGTGGTGGTGGAGCATCCCCTTTGTAGGTTCCTTGTAGTCCATTTCCGAAAGTAAGCCTTTCCACCCCCAAGGTTATTGTGGCGGGGCATGCAGCGCCCTAGTCTCGGCACGCTCGTAACCCCGAGGAATGGACATGGACAAAGACACTCCGAAAGAAAGCAGCAACCTCAATGTCGTGCGCGCAGCGGGCCGTTTTGGCAACGGCGGCGCCGAACTGGTGCAGATGAACGCGCAGCTGCCAATGCGTACGGCGCTGATGGAGGCCTCGAGCATCATGGGCTGCATTACCGAACTCACCCGCAAGGCCATCGACCGGCCTGGTGACCGCAAGGCGATGATGCAGGCCACGTATTACCTGGCAGGCATGGCCAAGGCGCTTATCGACGGTCAGTTGCAGCAGTTGCGCCAGGCTCGGGGAGGCGAGCAGGAGCCTTAGTCAGACTTGCCTGGGGACCATGAACTTGGCACCCTTGGTCAGTTTGAATCTCTGTATCACGACAGAAGGAAGTTCGCATTGAGCTGGGACAAGGTGGGGAAACTCCTCGTAGCCGTGCTGCTTGGCCTGATGGTCCTGCTGGCCGCCTATGGGTTGCTCAGGGGCAACCCGCGCCTGGAGGCATCGCTGACCTATGCCTACCTCACCTATCCCAGCCAGTTCAGCGAACGCATCACCAAAGCCAGCGAGCAGCTCAAGTACGAGCAGTTGCAGGGGCGTATCAATGCCATCAGCGAGGGCGGGCTGAGCCACGATCAGGTCGAGCGGCTGATCGAAATGGCCCAGGCGCCGTATGCCCAGCTGTTCGCCAAGCCCTTCGAGGCCGGGCTGGTCGACCACCGTACCGGTCTGCTCATCGAGCTGCGCAACAGCGGTGATGCGCAGGTGCGCCAGGTGAAAATCCGCCTGCCGGCGAAAGGCCTTGTGCAGGTGCGCGATGCAGCTGGCAATGACACCATCCTGGAAACCTCCACCATGCAAGCGGACATCCCCGTCATCGAGCCGGGTGGCGCGTGCAAGGTATGGGTGTATTTCGATGCGGACTACTCACAGATCCGCCAGGGCGGGGTCAGCATCAGTCACGCCGATGGCAAGGCTGACATACAGGTTTACCGCGAGGTCATCGGTTTCCCGGCCTGGGTGGCCCGTTACAGCCGCGAGCTGATGGTGCTGCTGGGCGTATTGGCGGCCAGCGTGCTGGGCCTGGGGTATGCCTGCCTGTCGCGTCGTAACCCGCACTGAACGCCTCACCTGTAGAAGCAGCCTTGTGCTGCGAAGAGGCCGGTACTGACTGAACATGTGTATCGCCTGTACCGGCCTCTTCGCAGCACAAGGCTGCTCCTACAAGGAGTTGTGCAGGCTGTCAGTGAGCCATACTGCGTCCCAGTGTGGATAATCGCCAATCTCTGCTACCAGGCCAGCCCGCAGAGGGTTGGCAATGATGTATCGGGCTACCTTGCGCACATCATCGTCCTGGCGCAGCGCTCGGTCATGAAACCCGCGTTGCCAGACTTGGCCCGGGCTCACGCCCGCCTTGCACAATGCCGTACCAGATCGCGATTTGAACTGCCGCATCAGGCTGCTCAATGTGACAGCACGCAGCTCTACCAGCCAATGCAAGTGGTCAGGCATCAGCACCCAGGCAAGTGAGCGGCAAGCACCAAGGCGTTCCGACCGCCTCAGCTCCCTGATGACCAGGCGAGCTGTACGAAGATCCTGAAACAGCGGCTTGCGTGCATGGGTGACAGTGGTCAGCAGGTACAGCCTGCCAGGCTCTGAAAAACGCCCCCGGCGTAGCAGGTTGGCCTCAGCACGATCCATGTAGTGTTCCTCGCATCCGTTTCGTGTGGGATACCTACAATAGAGATTCCAGACGCTACCGACGTTGGCAGATCGTTACCTTGTTTTGCAGCCATACACCTTTGTAGGAGCAGCCTTGTGCTGCGAAGAGGCCGGTACGAGTGATACACATGTTTGGTCAGTACCGGCCTCTTCGCAGCACAAGGCTGCTCCTACAGAAAAGGCGAAAATGCGTGTTTCTGGGGCAAAGGACATTTGCCGCAAACTCAACAATCGCCCGTTGACAACCCTCTATAGTGCTCGGCATTACAAGACCCATGCCGAGCCTGCCTGATGATCCCCTCCCTGGACTCCATTTTTTCCCGCCTGCGCCTGCGTCAGTTACGCCTGCTCATCGAACTGGACCGTTGCGGCTCCCTGCACAAGGCGGCGGAGGCCATGGCGATTTCCCAGCCTGGTGCAACCAAGGCCTTGCGCGAGGTGGAGGAGGTGCTGGGTGTGCCGTTGTTCCAGCGCCTGCCCAGCGGCCTGGTGGCCAATGACGTAGGCCGTTGCGTGGTGCGATATGCGCGGTTGATTCACAGTGACCTGGGGCATTTGCGCGAGGAGGTGCTGGGCATCGTCCAGGGCCAGGGTGGGCGGCTGGCGGTGGGTAGCATCATGGGTGCCATGCCGACCCTGGTCGGTGCCCTCGGGCGGTTGCGCCGCAAGCAGCCGCAACTGGCGGTGGAGATCGCCGAGAACACCAGTGCCAACCTGCTGGCCCAGCTTGATGAAGGGCGCCTGGACCTGGCCATCTGCCGGCCAGGGCTGGGCCGCAACGCGGCGGACTACGCCTTTGTCGAACTGGCCCAGGAGCCGCTGGCGGTGGTCGCGCACCCGCAGCACCCGCTGGCCGGGGCGGCGGCGCTGGAAGTTGGCGACCTGAGCCAGTACCGTTGGATTGTCTACCCGGCGAACATGCCCATGCGCCAGGCGCTGGAGCGTGAGTTGAGCGAGGCGGGGGTGGAGGTACCACGCTACCCGCTGGAAACCTTCTCCACCTTTGCCACCTTCATGCTGCTGGAAGACGACCCGACGCTGGTGGCGGTGATCCCCAGCGCCGTGGCGGCCTTTGCCGAGCAGCGCGGGTTGCTGGTGTCGTTGGCAGTGAAGCTGCGGGCACTGAGCGAGCCGTTCGGGATCGTGCACCGGGTGGCAGCGCCGCTGTCGCCGGCGGCGCGGTTGCTGGTGGAGGAGCTTACGGCCGGTTGAGCCCTGTTGCGACCCCCTGTGGAAGCGGGTTCACCCGCGAAGAATACGACGCGGTGGATGGCACCGGCTGCGCCGGTGTTCGCGGCCACGGCCGCTCCCACAGGTAAAGCGTGAACCCGAAGCCCGCATAGTACTTGTGGGAGCGGGCATGCCCGCGAAGCAGGCGACGCGGTGGATGGCACCGGCTCTGCCGGTGTTCGCGGCTGAAGCCGCTCCCACAGGTACAGCGTGATCCCGAAGCCTGCGCCGTACCTGTGGGAGCGGGCATGCCCGCGAAGCAGGCGACGCGGTGGATGGCACCGGCTCTGCCGGTGTTCGCGGCTAAAGCCCACACAGATACAGCGTGAGCCCGAAAGCCTTCGCCGTACCTGTGGGAGCGGGTTCACCCGCGAAGAATACGACGCGGTGGATGGTACCGGCTGCGCCGGTGTTCGCGGCTAAAGCCGCTCCCACAGGTAAAGCGTGAACCCGAAGCCCGCATAGTACTTGTGGGAGCGGGCATGCCCGCGAAGCAGGCGATGCGGTGGATGGCACCGGCTGCGCCGGTGTTCGCGGCTGAAGCCGCTCCCACAGGTACAGCGTGAGCCCGAAGCCTGCGCCGTACCTGTGGGAGCGGGTTCACCCGCGAAGCAGGCGACGCGGTGGATGGCACCGGCTACGCCGGTATTCGCGGCTGAAGCCATACAGGGATCTCGCAATCTCGATCTCAGAACCGCCGCTCGCGGTAATCGATCAAGCTGGAAAACACCGCAATCAACACCGCAGCCACCACAAAAAAGATCAGCGCAAAGAAGTAATCCCCGGTGAACTGCACGATAAGGCCGATCACGATCGGCACCAGCACCCCGGCCATGTTGCCGCAGAAGTTCATGGTGCCACCCAGCACGCCGGTACGCGACGGCCCGCCGATGATCGCCGGCAGGCACCAGTACATCCCGCACCAACGGATGAAGAACATCGCCACGCACAGCAGGCTGATCACCGCGACGGTCTCGCCCACATAGGCTGCCGCCAGGATGCACAGCGCCGCCACCAGCGCCGAACCGCTGAACATGGTGCGCATCACCAGGTTCGGCGAGGCACCGCTGGCCCGCCAGCGGTCACCGATCCAGCCGCCGATCAGTTCGCCGACAAATCCGCACATGAAGATCAGGAAGGTCGCCCCGCCCATGGCCGAGATGTTCAGGCCGTGGGCCTTGTGCAGGTAGCTCGGCATCCAGGTCAGCAGGCCGTAGAACACTGCCAGGATGCAGCTGTAGCCGGCGAACATGGCAAAGATCGAACGGTCCTTGAGCAGCTCGCGCAGCGGCAGCCTGGCCTTGGCTGCCGCGGCATGGGCGCTGGCGTTGCCTTCGGTGATGTGGCGCAGCTCGGCCTCGTTCACCCCCGGGTGCTCGCTGGGGTGGTTGCGGATGTACTTCCACGCCAGGATGCCGGCCAATACGGTGCCGACCCCGGCCACCACGAAGGCCAACCGCCACGAACCCAGCCAGGCAATCAGCCCGGAAATCAGGATCGCCCCCAGGGCGCTGCCCAGCGGCGCGCCGCCATCCACCAGCACCGCGCCACGGCCACGTTCGTTAGGCGTCAGCCAGGCGCCATTGAGCTTGGCCCCGGCGGGCATGATCGGCGACTCGGCCACGCCCAGGCCGATGCGCGTCAGCAGCAGTACCAGCCAGTTGTGCGAGGCCGCGCCCAGTGCCTGGAACAGGCCCCAGGCCACGGTTGCCGCGCCAATGATGCCGCGGGTGTGGAAGCGGTCCAGCAGCATGCCGCCAGGGATCTGCATCAAGGCATAGGACCAGAAGAACGCACTGAGCATCAGCCCTTCCATGGCCGGCGTCAGGTTGAACTCGGGGGCGATCAGCGGCAGCGCCACCGACAGCGAGGCGCGGTCGATGTAGTTGATTGCGGTCAGCAGCAACAGGATCAGGAAGATGCGCCAGCGCACTGTGGTCATCGGGGCCGCAGCGGGCAGCGCCAGGTCGGCCGGGGAGGGGATGGTCTTCATCGCAGGAGCTCGTTGTTGTGATTATCGGGAGGCGTAGCAACTACGCAGGCCGATTGTTGGAGCGCTGCCGGCAGTGCAGGTAATGAAAAGAGCTGATCCGCCAATAACGCCTGCTTATTACCCGGGCAGGGGATAAGCAGTGGTTATTGGCGGATCAGCTCTTTTCATTATCGGCGGCCCTGGCCCGCGCTCTAGATTGCCCCGGCACGGCCCGCCAGCGTCACGGCGGGCACAACAAGAACAACGCAGTTGCCTGAGGACCCCTCATGAGCCAATTCCAGTTCCATTTCCCCACCATTGCCAAATGTGGCGCGGGCCTGGCCGACCAGGCCGGTGCGCTGCTCAAACCGTACGTGGACGGCACCCTGCTGGTGGTCACCGACCAGGGCCTGATCGACGTTGGCATCCTGGCCGGCTTCTTCGCCTCGCTGGAGCAGGCGGGCATCGACTACCAGCTGTTCTCTGCCGTTGAGGCCAACCCCAGCACCGACGTGCTCGACGCTGCCGTGGCGCTGCTGAAAGAGCGCAACTGCACCGCCGTGATCGGCGTGGGCGGCGGCAGCAGCATCGACACCGCCAAGGGCGTGGCGGCGATGGCCACCAACCCTGGCAACATCCTCGACTACGAGGGCTACGACAAACTGACCCAGCCGCCGCTGCCGATCTTCGCCATCCCGACCACCTCCGGTACCGGCAGCGAATGCACGGCTTCGACCGTGTTCACCAACAAGCGCACGCTGTTCAAGACGGTGATCGTCAGCCCGCGGCTGTTCCCGCGCCTGGCCATCCTCGACCCGGCACTGACCCTGAAGCTGCCTGCGGCCATCACCGCCGCCACCGGCATGGATGCCCTGACCCATGCCATCGAGTCGTATGTGTCGCGCCAGGCCAACCCGATCAGCCAGGCCATGGCCCTGCAGGCCATTCGCATGATTGCCGGCAGCCTGGAAAAAACCTACTTCGTCGGCACCGACATGGCGGCCCGCGAGCAGATGCTGCTGGGCTCGTTCCTGGCCGGGGTGGCGTTCTCGCAATCCAAGCTGGGCAACGTGCATGCCATTTCCCACACCTTCGGCGGGGTGTTCAACATCCCCCATGGCATCGCCAACGCCGCCCTGCTGCCTTACGTGATCAAGTTCAACCTGCCGGCCTGCCCGGAGCGCTTCCGCGACATCGCCATTGCCCTGGGCGCCGATGTGACCGGGCTCAGCGTGGAGCAGGCCGCGGCACGCACGGTAGATGCAGTGGTGGCCCTGAACCAGGCCATCGGCATTCCCGCGACCATCCGTGAACTGGGCGTGGACCTGGAGTTCCTGCCGCAGATGGTCAGCGACTCGATGCGCAGCGGCAACGTGCTGGTCAACCCACGCCTGACCACCGCGCGCGATGTCGAGCGCCTGATCACCGACGCCTACCACGGCAACCTCTGAACCTCTTATGGAACCACGACCATGTTCTATGAAATGCGTACCTACACCCTGCACATCGGCAAGATGAAGCAATACCTGGAGCACTTCGAAAAGGAAGGCTTGCCGGTGATCTCGCGCTACGCCAAGCTGGTGGGCTGGTGGTACACCGAGATTGGCGAACTGAACCAGGTGGTGCACATCTGGGCCTACGAGAGCCTTGACGACCGCATCGAGCGCCGCGCCGCCCTGTACCGCGATGCGGACTGGCTGGAGCGCTTCATTCCCGTGGCCTTCCCGATGCTGGTGCGGATGGAATCGAAGCTGTTGATGCCTGCCGCGTTTTCGCCGATCCAGTGACCCTGTAACTGCATTGCATCAAGGAGCAACCCAATGGATCTAGGCATTACCGGCCGCTGGGCCATCGTCTGCGCGGCCAGCCAGGGCCTGGGCAAAGGCTGCGCCGAGGCGCTGGGCAAAGAAGGCGTCAACCTGGTCATCAATGCCCGCACCCAGGCCACCCTGGAGCAGACCGCCGCCGAGTTGCGCGCGGCTTGCCCGGGCATCGAGGTGCGCACCGTGGCCGGTGATGTCGCCGACGCCGAGGTGCGCCAGGCGCTGCTGGCAGCCTGCCCGCAGGTGGATATCCTGGTCAACAATGCCGGTGGCCCGCCCCCGGGCGACTTCCGCGACTGGGGCCGCGAGGACTGGCTGAAGGCACTGGACGCCAACATGCTTACCCCCATCGAGCTGATCAAGGCGGTGGTCGATGGCATGGCCGAGCGCGGGTTTGGCCGGGTGGTGAACATCACCTCCGGCGCGGTGAAGGCGCCGATCGATATTCTTGGCTTGTCCAATGGTGCGCGCAGTGGCCTGACCGGCTTCATCGCTGGCCTGGCCCGTCAGCAGCGCCTGGCGGGCAGCAACGTGACGCTGAATAATCTGCTGCCTGGGGCGTTCGACACGGCGCGCCTGCAGAAGACCTTGAAAGCGGCAGGTGGCGATGTGGAAGCCACCGCCCAGTCGCGGCGCAAGGCCATCCCGGCGGCGCGCTTTGGCAGTGCCGGCGAGTTCGGCGCTTACTGCGCGTTCCTGTGCAGTGCGCATGCCGGGTACATCACCGGGCAGAACCTGTTGATCGATGGTGGGGCGTTCCCCGGTACCTTCTGAAAATGGGGCCGCTTTGCGGCCCTTTCGCGACACAAGGCCGCTCCTACAAAGGGATGTGCATTCCCCTGTAGGAGCGGCCTTGTGTCGCGAAAGGGCTGCAAAGCAGCCCCAGGATCGAAATCGATCAGTGAATCGCCACGGGGTTGATGTTCACCTGGGTCGAGCCCTTGTACAGCGGCTGGCCCAGCACGAACAGGAACTCGAACGCCTTGTCCTTCACCAGCGCGCGGGTGTCGATCAGCTCCAGGTTGTAGATGCCGCGCTTGGCCAGCATGAACTGGTTGACCGGGAATTCTTCACCGGTCGGGTTCGGGTACACCTCCGAAGCCCAGGTATCGCCACCAAAGGCGACAATGCCCTGGTCAGCCAGCCACTCGGCCGCCGGCAGGTCGATGCCCGGTTCGGTGGCGAGGAACTGCTGGTTGTCCTTGCCGATCAGTTCCAGCCAACCGGTGTTGAACAGCACCACGTCACCCTTGCGCAGGGTAATGCCTTCTTTCTTCAGTACGGCCTTGATGTCGTCGACGGTGAACGAGGTGCCGCCCGGCACGATGGCCTTGCCGTAGTGAGCGGTCATGTCCAGCACCACGCCGCGGGTGACCATTGGCGGTACTTTTTCCACGCCCAGCTTGGTCACGCCTTCGACGGTGACGAAATCGGCAGCCTTGTTGCCGTTGTAGTAGACGTTGTCGATACCGATGTGGCCGATGCCGTTGAGCTGGGTGCCGACGCCGGTCCAGCCGTTGACCAGTTCATCGTTGAAGCTGAACTTGTTGCGGCCCAGGGTCTGGCCGGCCTGTTCGCCAGGCTGGATGTTGTACAGGTGGAAGCTGCGGTGGCGGAAGGCCGGCAGGTCTTTGCTCACCGGTACGGCCAGCGGGTAGGTCTTGCCGGTCTTGACCAGGCCGACCGCCTGCTTGACCACTTCAGGGGTGAGCAGGTTGGCGGCGCCGATTTCATCCTGTTTGCCGTAGGGCGAGGTCTGCCAGTCGGCGGCCAGGGTGGCCTGGGCAGTGGTCGCCAGTGCGACGGCGAGCAGCAGGGGCTTGAAGCGTTTCATCGGGTACTCCTGATAGTGAGGCGTTGTCAGGAGCAGATTCTGCGCAGGGCCAGCTATGGGAAAAAGCGGCCCGGGGGACAATGACTTTTGCTTGCCGGTCAACAACCACCCTCGTGCAGCGCCAGGCTCTGGCGCAACTGTTCGAGCATGGCCTGGCGCAGTGCCTGCGGCGCCTGCACGCGGATCGAGCCGGCCTGGGACAGCAGCCAGCCCATCAGCGCACGGTTGTCGTCGACGGTGGCTACCAGGGTGGCGCCACCGTCCGCTTGCAGCGTCAGTTGCATATCTGCCGACAGGGGCGCCGCTTCCAGGCGCCGGGCCAGCGCATCATCGACCCAGGCGTGCAATTCGACCTGTTCCGGGGGTGTGAGCGCATCGGGCTGCAGCTGATGCGCCTCACCCAGGTTCAGGCCCGGTTGCCAGTACCAGCCGTAGGGCATGCCTTTGCTGTTGCACTGCAGCGGGAACAGCGCCGCGAGTTCGACCAGGTCGCGTTCGACGGTGCGTTTGCTGGTGATATGGCCCACGGTTGTCAGGGCGGCCTGCAACTGGGTGGAACTCATCCCCGGGTGGCGGCCGGGCAGCAGCTTGAGCAGCTGCCACTGGCGGGCGATGGTGTGACGGGTAGGGTGGCTGGGCAAAGGGTTCGTCCTTGAAGGCAGGCACGAAGCCTGCCTGGGTAGTGGCGTTTAGCTATTGCCCAGCATACCTTGTAGCAGAATGGGATCCAAGTTCTCGCGTACGGCGTTCAGTCGAGGCGCGTCACCCATTTGCCTGCGCCTTGGCCCTCTTTCAGCTGCCGCAGAGCCTGTGGCAGTGCCGAGAAGGTGAACTCGCGGCGTTGTGGCGCGATCAGGCTGCCATCGGCGACGGCCTGCAGCAGGCGTTCACCGGCCACGCGCAGGGCTTGGCGATCTGCCAACCGGCCATGGGCATGAATGCTGTTGAGCGCCACTTCATGCAGCGAGATCGCCGTGCCGAAGGCGGGCGTTGGCGCGGTTTCCTGGCGGTCCTGGATGCACACCAGGTGGCCGTTGTAGCCGAGCAGGTGGGCAAGGCTGCCGGCATGGGCGCCGCTGACGGTGTCGAACAGGGCATGCAGCGGGCGCTCGCCCAGGGCGGCTTGCAGTTGGTCCTGCCAGTCGGCGTCGTGGTAGTCGAACACCCCACTCACACCAAGGGCCTTTAGCGTGGCGTGGTGGCGTTGGCCGGCACTGGCCCACACGCGCAGGCCTCGTTGCGCGGCCAGTTGCGCGAGGTAGAAGCCCACCGCGCCACCGGCGCCGATCACCAGCACGTCGCGGCTGGCACCTTGGGGCACCTTGGCCAGGGCCTGCCAGGCGGTCAGGGCGGGGCAGGGCACGGCGGCCGCGGCGGTGTCGCCGAGCGCACTGGGGATATGCATCACCAGGCTGGCATCCAGCAGGCAGTGCTCGGCAAAGCTGCCGTCACGCGCCAGCGATTGGTGGTAGGCAACGCGGCTGCCCAACGGCATGTCGACGCCTGCGCCAACGGCGACTACCACACCGGCGCCATCCACGCCCGGGACCGTGCCTTGCTGCCAGGCAGGGTGGCCCCACTCGCAGATTTTCCAGTCCACCGGGTTGAGGGCAATGGCGCGGTTGGCCACCAGCACCTCACCGGGGCCGGGTTGTGGCAGGGGTTTACGCAGCAGTTGCAGGCCGTCGAGGCCGGCGTTCGGGGTCCAGGCCCAGGCTTGATGATCGGTTTGCATGGTGCGGGTCCTTTCGAGACGGGTGGGCGGCAGGCTAGCGGGGATCAAGAGGGGGAAACAGGTGCGGTGAGGGCAAGGTGTTTTGATTTCAGGGCAAAAGTCTGGGGCCGCGTTGCCGCCCATCGCGACACAAGGCCGCTCCTACAGGAGAACGCGTTTCCTTGTAGGAGCGGCCTTGTGTCGCGATGGGCTGCAGAGCAGCCCCCAGGTTGAACTCAGATAGCCAGGCTGTCGACTACGCCACCATCGACTCGCAGCGCTGCACCGGTGGTGGCGGACGAGTAAGGGGAGGCGAGGTACACCGCCAGGTGGGCGACTTCGTCGACATCGGCGGCACGCTGGATGATCGAGCTCGGCCGTGCAGTACGCACGAAGTTGTCGGCTTCTTCACGAATGCTGCGCCCGGACGCCTGGGCTGCATCAGCCACCAGCGCGGCCACGCCGTCGGTCAGGGTCGGGCCGGGCAGCACTGCGTTCACGGTTACCCCGGTGCCGGCCAGGCGCTTGGCCAGGCCATGCGATACCGCCAGGTTGGCAGCCTTGGTGACGCCGTAGTTGATCATGTCGGCAGGGATGGCGATGCCCGATTCCGAGGAGATGAACAGGATCCGCCCCCAACCTTTCTCGACCATGCCCGGGGCATAGTGGCGGGCCAGGCGTACGCCGCTCAGCACGTTGGTGTCGTAGAAGCGCGTCCACTCGCTGTCGGCCACGTCGAAGAAGTCGACGTCGTCGTAGATGCCCAGGTTGTTGACCAGGATGTCGGCCCGTGGGTGGGCGGCGAACAGGGTTTCGGCACCGGCGGCGGTGCCCAGGTCGGCAACCACGCCGTGGATCTGGCCACGGCCGCCTTGCTCGCGCAGTTCGGCCAGGGCGGCATCCAGCGACTTCTGGCTGCGGCCGGCAATGACTACGTCAGCGTTGGCGCGGGCCAGGCCGCGGGCGATAGCCAGACCAATACCGCCGGTCGAGCCGCTGATGATGGCGGTGCGTCCGCCGAGGTCGATGTTCATGGAATGGCTCCTGTGGGTGAGTTGCATCGATAGGAGTCATCCTAGTGAGGCGCGGCAAGACTGTAAAAGACGTAATTCGACTGAGTTCAGACCTGCCTGGACTTATCAAGCCCTTGCTCGGCCAATGCCAGCACCCGCTCGCGGAAAATGCCCACGATCGGCCGCAAGTCGACCTGGTGCCAGACCGCCCACAACTGCTCGCTGGGCTGGAACCAGTCCAGCTGGCGCAGCACCACGGTCGGCCCGGCGCTGGCCGACAGGCTGCTTTGCACCATGGCCAGGCCCAGGCCGGCGGACACCAGGCCGAGCACGCTCAGCGGGTCGTTGGCCTCCAGCGACAGACGCGGGGTGAAGCCGGCATCGCCACAGCGGGCGATGAAATCGTCACGCTTGTGGCCCTGGTCGGGCTGCCCACCGGTGATGATCCAGTCCTGTTCGTGCAGGTCGGCGGGGGTCAGTTCGGCCTTGCTGGCCAGCGGGTGCGCGGCCGGGATGGCCAGCAGCAATGGGTCGTCCAGCACCGGCTGGCCGCGCAGGTCGGGGTCATTCTTTGGCGGCGGCTCGCAAACCAGGGCAATGTCCAGGCTGCGCTGACGCAGGCCTTCGAACTGTTCGTTGGGGGTCATGTTGTACAGCGCAATATGAATGTTCGGGCGCTCGCCACGAATCGCCCGCACCGCGCCCGGCAGCACGCCGGCGTGGATGGCGTGGTTGACGTAACCGATGCACAGCCCGCCTTCCTCGCCACGGCCCAGGCGCTTGCCCAGCGATTCCAGGCGCTCGGCATGCTTGAGCAGGCCACGCGCTTCGGCCAGGAAGGTGCGCCCGTCCCTGGTCAGGTACAGGCGCTGGTTGCGCCGTTCGAACAGCGCCAGGCCAAGGTTGTCCTCCAGCTGGGCGATCTGCCGGCTGAGGGGGGATTGGGAAATATGCAGCTGCTCGGCGGCCCGGCCGACGTTCTCGCATTCGGCGACGGCTACGAAGTAGCGCAACTGACGTAGATCTTGCATGAGACCTCCTGGGACTTAACTGTTGATGATTATGACTTGGGCGGTCTCGACATGGCCAGCCTGGGATGTGCTCACTTCGTCGGTTGAGCATGCCGACCAGGGCTTGGTGCTGTTTAACGCAAGGGGAGGGCTTTGCCCTCCATTCGCGGGCACGCCCGCTCCCACAGTTCAAATGCAGCGCAGTACCTGTGGGAGCGGGCGTGCCCGCGAATGCGTCTGTTCAGGCACCACAAAAGATTGATCCTTCCGCAACAGCCCAACCACCACCTTTGCTTCAGAGGCAAAACTCATTGTCCCGCGCCCGTCTTTTTCCCATCCCCGCGTCCCCCCGAGAATTCACCCATCCCAACCTTCCACAGGTGATTCTCAAATGCCTCTCGCCTTGTTAGCCCTGACCTTGGCGGCCTTCGCCATCGGCACCACGGAGTTCGTGATCGTCGGCCTCATCCCGACCATCGCCAATGACCTGGCGGTCACCCTGCCTTCGGCCGGCCTGCTGGTCAGCCTTTACGCCCTCAGCGTCGCCATCGGCGCGCCCCTGCTCACCGCCATGACCGGCCGCGTCCCGCGCAAGCTGTTGCTGGTCGGCCTGATGGCGCTGTTCACCGCCGGTAACCTGGTGGCCTGGCAGGCGCCCAGCTACGAATCGCTGATCATGGCGCGCATCCTCACCGGCCTGGCCCACGGGGTGTTCTTCTCGGTCGGCTCGATCATCGCCACCAGCCTGGTGCCGAAAGAAAAGGCCGCCAGCGCCATCGCCACCATGTTCAGTGGCATGACCGTGGCCTTCGTCACCGGTATCCCGCTGGGTACCTTCATCGGCCAGCACTTCGGCTGGCGCGTGACCTTCCTGGTGGTGGCTGCCTTCGGCCTGGTGGCGCTGCTCGGCGCACTGCTGTTCGTGCCCAAGCGCATCCAGCACAGCCAGCCGGCACCGCTGCTGCGCCAACTGCGGGTGATGCTGCAACCACGCCTGCTGCTGGTGTATGCCATGACTGCCGTGGGTTACGGCGGCTCGCTGATCGCCTTCACCTTCCTTGCCCCGATCCTGCAGGACATCGCCGGCTTCGGCGCCAACAGCGTCGCCCTGGTGCTGCTCGCCTACGGCGTTTCGGTTGCCCTGGGCAACATCTGGGGGGGCCGCCTGGCCGACCGCAAAGGCCCGGTCAAGGCACTGTCGATCATCTTCCTGCTGCTGGCCGTTGTGCTGCTGGCGCTGACCTTCACCGCGCCGCATCCGGTGCTGGTGGTAATCACCGTACTGGCCTGGGGCGCGGTGGCCTTCGGCAATGTGCCGGGCCTGCAGGTGTACGTGGTGCAGCAGGCGGAAAAGGTCGCCCCCGACGCAGTCGACGTGGCTGCCGGTTTCAACATCGCCGCCTTCAACCTGGGTGTGGCCGGTGGTTCCTGGGGCGGTGCCCAGGTGGTGCAACAGCTCGGCCTCGGCCACACCCCATGGATTGCCGCGCTGGTCACCCTCGGTGCCCTGGCCCTGACCCTGTACAGCGGCCGCCTCGACCGCCGCGTACCTGCCCAGCCACAACCTGTTGTCAGCCGCGCCTGACCCCTGATTCGCATTACGGAGATGCTCATGATGACTCAAGATCCGCTGTTCCAACCCCTGCAATTCGGCGCCCTTAACCTGCCCAACCGCGTGCTGATGCCGCCGATGACCCGCTCCCGCGCCGCCCAGCCTGGCGATGTACCGACCGCGCTGATGGCCGAGTACTACGCACAACGCGCCAGTGCCGGGCTGATCGTCAGTGAAGGCACCTGGATCTCGCCACTGGGCAAGGGTTACGCCCGCACCCCGGGTATCCATACCCAGGCGCAGATCGACGGCTGGCGCCTGATCACCGAGGCGGTACATGCCGCGGGCGGGCGCATCTTCGCCCAGCTCTGGCACGTTGGCCGCCTCAGCCACAGCAGCCTGCTCGGCGGCCAGGCACCGGTGTCGTCCTCGGCGATGCAGGCCGAAGGCGTGAATGTGTTCATCGACAATGCCGACGGCACGCCAGGCTTTGTCCAGGCCTCGAAACCACGCGCGTTGAGCGAAGCGGAAATTGCCGAGATCATCGAGCAGTACCGCCAGGCTGCGCGCAATGCCATGGCGGCCGGTTTTGACGGTGTCGAGTTGCATGCGGCCAACGGTTACCTGGTCAACCAGTTCCTCGATTCCGGCGCCAACGACCGCACCGACCGCTACGGCGGTTCGCTGGAAAACCGCCTGCGTTTCCTCGACGAGGTCACCCGTGCGCTGGTCGAAGGCACCGGCGACGCCCAGCGCGTAGGCGTACGCCTGGCGCCGCTGACCACGCTCAATGGCTGTGTCGATGCCGACCCGGTCACCACCTATACCGCAGCGGCCAAGCGCCTGGGCGAAATCGGCATTGGCTACCTGCACATTGCCGAAGCCGACTGGGATGACGCGCCGGACATGCCGGTGGACTTCAAGCAACAGCTGCGGTCGGTGTTCCCCGGGGTGATGGTGTATGCCGGCAAATACACCGGCGAACGTGCACGGCGCGCGCTGGAGGAGGGCTGGGCTGACCTGATCGGCTTCGGCCGACCATTCGTGGCCAACCCGGACCTGCCGGCACGGCTGAAGCTGAATGCGCCCCTGGCCGAGCACGAACGGGCCACGCTGTTTGGCGGTGATGCCCATGGCCTGACCGATTACCCGGCACTGGCAACAGCCTGACTTCAGGTTCTACTTCTGTAGGAGCGGGCTCACGCTGTACCTGTGGGAGCGGCTTTAGCCGCGAACACCGGCAACGCCGGTGCCATTTACCGTGTCGCCTGCTTCGCGGGTGAACCCGCTCCCACAGTGACCGTGCAATTTCGAGGTAGGGTGTAAAAAAGCCGGCTGCACTGAAGTTCCTGCAAGGCCGCCATTCTCTGTTCTATTCCATCAGCATCACAGCGTTGGCGTATTTTTCCTGGTCCGGTGTGAACGTTGTCAGCATGCCGGTGTGATTACAGGTCAGGGTGAGCTCTGTTCGCGTATCGATGAACAGATCCTCGCCGCGAAGGCCCTGCCATTGCGCCAGGTACTTGAACGAACCGTACTTCATCGGTTTCTTCAATGCGCGATCATGGCCACCTTTCCAACCTAGCACCGGGAGTGCGCCATCGGCGCAGTGCCGGGCAAGTTCTGGTTGGGCCAGAGCCCGCTCACGGCCAATCTCCCAGCAGCGGATCAAGCCCTCGTCGGGCCCTTTCCATGCTTCTTCCCAGGTGATCAAGGGGCGGATAGGGTGATGAATGGGGCGTCGAATGACCCCGGTAGCTCGATCCATGACTGAGATTGTCCGTAATGTTCAGTTGGCCTGGATGCTACTAATTGGCCACTATCGTGTCCAGTGCTCGCCGACCCCAGCTCTGCGTTCAGTCAAGGCTCTGCTGCAACGCCTCGATAAACACCTCTTCTGCCCGGCTGAAGCGTTGCTCCCTGTTCCACAACAGGTGGATATCCACATCGGCAATCCCTTCCTGCGGCGGCAGCTTCCACAGCAACCCGGCGTCTACATCCGGCGCCACCACATGCTCGGGCAGGCAGCCTATGCCAAACCCGGCAATCACCAGCCGGCGCACTTCTTCAAGGCTTGGTGACGATGCCACGATCCGCCCGGCAAACCCTTGCTGGTCGCGGAAAATGGTCAGTGGCGACAGCATGCCGCCAATCTGGTCACTGGTGAAACTGACGAAGTTCTCCCGCTGCAGGTCGCCTTCGGCCTGGCCGAACAGGGCATGGTGCTTGCCACAGAAGAAGGCATAGCGCTGGCGCAGGAACAGACGCTGCTCCAGCCGTGGCTGCGCACGCCGGTTCAGGCTGAGGCCCGCCGTGGCGGTTTTTTCCTGCAGGGCGGCGACGATGTCGGAGCTGCGCATCACGTCGATCTCCAGCTCCACCCGCGGGTGCTGGCGGTGGAAGTCGGCGAGGAAGTCGTCGAAGCGTTCGTTGACGATACGGCTGATCATCAGCAGGCGTACCTTGCCCACCAGTTCGTCCGCCGGCTGCTCCAGCAAACCGCCAATCTGCGCCATCTGCCCATAGACCTCGCCGGCCAGCTGGAACAGCTGCTCACCCATTTCCGTCAGCACGAAGCGCGGCCCGCGGCGGGCGATGAGCTGGCGGCCAAGCTGTTCTTCAAGGCGCTTGAGCGCCTGGCTCACTGCCGGCTGGGTGAGGTGCAGGCGGGCGGCCGCGCGGCTGATGGACAGCTCCTGGCCGATGACCCGGAAGGTGCGCAGCAGGTTCCAGTCGAGGCGGTCGTTGAGCAGACGGTCGGGCATGGCAGGGCTCGATAATAAGCAAGGCTAATATTTCGAATAATAAATAGAAAATTGACTAATCATAGCCCCGGGCCGATAAATCGCAGGTATCGAGGCCTGCTGAGTCGGTGCTGGCCTCTTCGGGGGCTTGCCCGCTCCCACAGGGTCACCACAAGTTTCGAATGCTGCGCAGTACCTGTGGGAGCGGGCGAGCCCGCGAAGAAGCCAATACCGATTCAACAAGCCAAGCGCCACAAGAGCGCCCCCGTGCCCCTGACAACTCCTGCCAGAACAACAAGCAAAGGAGCCCCCATGAAGCCCACCGCTTCCCCCCAGCCACGCCGTGCTGCCGCCGCCGCGTTCATCGGTACCATGATCGAGTGGTACGACTTCTACATCTACGCCACCGCCGCCGCCCTGGTGTTCGGCGCGCTGTTCTTCCCCTCCGACAACAGCCTGTTCAGCACCATGGCCGCGTTCGGCACCTTCGCCGTCGGCTTCTTCGCCCGGCCGCTGGGTGGCATCGTATTTGGCCACGTGGGCGACCGTATCGGCCGCAAGAAGTCGCTGGTCATCACCTTGCTGATGATGGGCATCGTCACCGTGGGCATCGGCCTGCTGCCGACCTACGCACAAATCGGCGCCAGCGCGCCGGTACTGCTGATCCTGCTGCGCATCGTCCAGGGCATTGCCGTGGGCGGCGAGTGGGGCGGGGCGGTGCTGATGGCCGGTGAGCATGCCCCCAAGGGCCGGCGCAACTTCTTCGCTTCGTTCGCCCAGTTGGGCAGCCCGGCGGGCCTGATCCTGTCGCTGCTGGCCTTCGGCGCGGTCACCCGCCTGCCGGAAGAAGACCTGATGAACTGGGGCTGGCGCGTGCCGTTCCTGGCCAGCGCGCTGTTGCTGCTGGTGGGCCTGGCGATTCGCCTGGGGGTGAATGAGTCGCCCGAGTTCATCGCCAGCCGCGAGCAGGCGGAAAAGGCCCGGCGCAAGGAGCAGGCTCCGGTATTCGAAGTGCTGCGCACGGCCTGGCGCCCGCTGTTGCTGTGCATCGGTGCCAATACCCTGGGTATTGCCGGGGTCTATTTCACCAACACCTTCATGATCAGCTACACCACCCAGCAGCTGCACCTGGAGCGTTCGTTGATCCTGGAGTGCCTGTTCTTCGTGGCGATCATCCAGTTCTGCGTGCAGCCGTTGGCCGCCTGGCTATCGGAAAAGATCGGTGCCACCCGCTTCCTGGCCCTGGTCGCGCTGCTGGCGATGGCCTCGCCTTACCCGATGTTCGTGCTGGTCAGCTCGGGCCAGGGGCCGTTGATCGTGCTCGGCATCGCCCTGGCCGCCGCGTGCATGGCGTCGTTCTATGCGGTGATCGCCGGCTATGTCAGCGGCATGTTCGACACCCGCGTGCGCTACACCGCCATTTCCCTGGCCTACCAGATCTGCGGCGCCATCGCGGGCGGCCTGACCCCGCTGATCGGTACCTGGCTGGCCCACACCTTCACCGGCCAATGGTGGCCGATGGCGGTGTTCTACACCCTGATCGCCACCATCTCGCTGGTCTGCGTGCTCGCCCTGGCGCGCCAGTACGCCCGCAGCCAGCGCCTGGAACTGGCCTGATCGAACCGCTTTTTTCTGGAGTACCCGCACATGTTGAAAAGCAATGGCGAACGCCTGTGGGCGAGCCTGATGGCCATGGCCGAAATTGGCGCTACCGCCCGTGGCGGCAGCTGCCGCCTGGCCCTGAGCGACGAGGACAAGGCTGGCCGTGAACTGTTCAGCCACTGGTGCCGCGAAGCCGGCCTGACGCTGACTGTGGATGCCATCGGCAACCTGTTCGCTCGCCGTGCTGGCAGCGGCCCCGATGCAGCGCCGGTGATGATGGGCAGCCACCTCGACACCCAACCTGAGGGCGGCCGTTTCGATGGCGTCTACGGTGTGCTGGCGGGCCTTGAAGTGGTGCGCCGGCTCAATGACCTGAACATCCAGACACGGAAGCCGCTGGAAATCGCCGTATGGACCAACGAGGAGGGCGCCCGCTTCACCCCGGCCATGTTCGGTTCGGCGGTGTTCACCGGCACCCTGGCACTGGACGAAGCGCTGGCCATTCGCGACGCCGATGGCATCAGCGTCGCCGACGAACTGCAACGCACCGGTTACGCCGGCCGGCGCCCGCTGGGCGGCCAGGTCGATGCCTATTTCGAGGCGCATATCGAGCAAGGCCCGATCCTTGAAGACAACGCCAAGGCCATTGGTGTGGTCAGCGGCGGGCAGGCCATCCGATGGCTCGACGTCACGGTCGAAGGCATGGCCGCGCACGCCGGCACCACGCCGATGCCGCTGCGCAAGGATGCCTTGTACGGCACCGCACGGATGATCCAGGCGGTCGAGCAACTGGCTGCCGATTTTGCCCCCGAAGGCCTGACCACGGTGGGTGAACTGTCCATCGCCAAGTCCTCGCGCAACACCATTCCAGGGCTGCTGCAGTTCACCGTCGACTTGCGTCATCACCGGGATGAAGCCATCGAGGCGATGGAGCGCGACCTGACGTTGAAGCTGCAAGCCATCGCCAATCAGCGCGGGTTGCAGGTGCGTATCGAGCGCCATTGGGTCAGCCCGGCCACACCATTCGATGCCGATTGCGTAGCCGCCGTGCAGCAGGCGGTGGATGGCCTGGGCTATGCCCAGCAGTCGATCGTCAGCGGCGCCGGCCACGACGCCATCCTGCTGGCCCGCTACTGCCCGACCGCCATGGTGTTCATCCCTTGTGTCGGCGGCCTGAGCCACAACGAGGCCGAAGACGTACTGCCCGACGACGCCCGCCAGGGCGCCGATGTACTGCTCAATGCCGTGCTGGCCCGCGCGGGTCGTATCGAACAAGGAGACGCCTGATGCGTTGCTACTTCCACCCCGAACAACTGCTGCACCACCCACGCAGCTATTACTCGCGCGGCGCCATGCGCACCCCGCAGGAAGTCCCCGAACGCGCCCAGCGCCTGCTGCAGGCGGCCAAGGATCTGGGCTTCGACATCCGTCAGCCTGAGGACGCCGGCCTCGAACCGCTCAAGGCAGTGCATGGCGAGGCCTACCTGGCCTTCCTCGAAGAGGCCCATGCGCGCTGGAAGGAAGTGCCCGAGGACTGGGGCGACGAGGTCATGTCCAACATCTTCGTGCGTGAACCCAACGCCCTGCGCGGCATCCTCGCCCAGGCCGGGCGCTACCTGGCTGACGGCAGCTGCCCTGTAGGCGAACACACCTGGCGCTCGGCTTATTGGTCTGCGCAAAGCGCAGTGGCCGGTGCCAAGGCCATTCTCGACGGCGAGCCGGCGGCCTATGCCCTGTGCCGGCCGCCAGGCCACCATGCGCGCTTCGATGCAGCCGGTGGTTTCTGCTACATCAACAATGCCGCTGTCGCTGCCCAGGCCTTGCGCAGCCGCTACAGCCGCGTGGCCATCCTCGATACCGACATGCACCACGGGCAGGGGATTCAGGAAATCTTCTACGACCGCCGGGATGTGCTGTATGTGTCGGTGCATGGCGACCCCACCAACTTCTACCCGGGTGTGGCCGGGTTCGCGGACGAGCGTGGCAGCGGTGCGGGGGAGGGGTACAACCTCAACTTGCCGATGGCGCATGGGGCTAGCGAAGCGGACTTCATGGGCCAGCTGGAGATCGCGCTGGCTGCGGTGAAGGACTTTGGCGCCGAGGTGCTGGTGTTGTCGCTGGGGTTCGATATCTACGAACTCGACCCGCAGAGCAAGGTGGCGGTGACGACTGAAGGGTTTGCGGTATTGGGCGAGCGGATTCGGGCGATGCGCTTGCCGTGCCTGATCGTGCAGGAAGGGGGGTATCACCTGGAGAGCCTGGAGGCGAATGCGCAGGCGTTTTTTGCCGACAAGGCGGACTGGCGATAACGTATTGTCGGGGCTGACGGGTGCTTGCCTTGACAGTTTCAGCGCCTATGAGATCGAGCGCCGCCCGCGCGGCGCTTCGCGGGACAAGCCCGCTCCCACATCTGTTTCGGGCCAATTACTCCTGCGCCAGATGGGTTGCAGCCTTGGGGCATGGCTGAAGATCGATGAAGAGCAGTCGCGCCCCCTCGATATCGAATGGAACAAACAAGGCGGACACAGGTGCCCTCACAGGAGTGACTGGCCCGAAACAGATGTGGGAGCGGGCTTGTCCCGCGAAGCGCCGCGCGGGCGGCGCTCGATCTCATAGGCGCTGAAAGTGTTGTGGCGAACACCCCGCAGCCCCTTACACCCCACCCCGCCGCACATGCTTCACCAACACCTTCTCCAGCAACTCCCACATCGCCGGCTCGGTACTGAACGCCACGTTGAACCGCATCCAGCCGGTCGCCTTGGCATCGACCATGAACAACTGCCCTGGCCCGAGCATGATGCCTTTCTCCAACGCATCATCCAGCAACGCCGCGCTGTCCGGAATCGCCGGGTGGCGGGTCCAGATATACATCCCTTCATCCGACTCGATGAACAGCTCGAAGCCCAACCGATGCAGATGCCGGCCAACTTCCTGGTGCGCCTCGGCCAAACGCTGGCGCAGGCGCTTGAGGTGCTTGCGCCAGCGCCCGTCGATGATCGCGGCATACACCACGCGCTCCATCACCTGCGAAGTGGTGAGGCCAGAGCGCATCTTCAGGTGCAGCAGCTTCTGCATCAGCTCGGGGTTGGCCAGCATGTAGCCGACCCGCACATTGGGCGAAATGCTCTTGGAGTAGCTGCCCACGTACACCACCTGCTGCAGGTGGTCGAGGCTGGCCAGGCACGGCTGCGGTTCGGCGACCATGTCGGCGTACAGGTTGTTTTCCACCAGGCGGAAGCCATGCTGGCTGGCCAGTTGCAGCAGGCGGTGCAGCTGCGGCAGCGGCGTGCGCGAGCAGGTCGGGCTGTGCAGGTGCGGCTGGGTGAAGAACGCAGTGGGGCGGTGATGGGTGAGCAACTGCTCCAGCTGGTTCAGGTCGTAGCCGGCCGGTGTGCGCGGCACGCCGACCAGGGTTGCGCCCTGGGTGCGCAGGATGCTCATCAGGTTGGGGTAGCCGGGGTCGTCCACCAACACCACGTCGCCCGGGCGCACCAGGGTGCGTGCGGCCAGGTCCAGGGCCTGGCTGGCGCCATGGGTGAGCATCAGCTGCGCCGGGTTGGCGACGATCGACAGTTCTTGCTGCAGGTTCTGTGCGGTCAGTGCTCGCAGCTCCATCAGGCCCATGGGGTCGCCGTAGCCCGACAGCTCCAGCGGGCTGCCGGCCACCTGGCGCAGGCCGCGGCGCAGGCCGTCTTCGTACATCCAGTCGTTGGGCAGCCAGCCGCAGCCAGGCTTGAACGGCAGCTGGCGGATTTCGAAGATCTGCTGCAGGTACCACTCGGAGTTGAACGTTGGTCGACTGGTGTCGGCCTCGGCGTTGTGCGGGTCGAGCAATTCGCCCGCCGCGCGGTTGACGAAGAACCCCGCATTGCCCCGGCTCACCAGCAGGCCCTGGGCGACCAGACGGTCGTAGGCCTCGACCACGGTGAAGGTGCTCACCGAATAGCTCGCGGCAAAGGCGCGGATCGAGGGGACCTTGGCGCCTGGCTTGAGGGTCTGGTTGTCGATCAACTCGCGCAGCCCGTCGATGATCTGGTTCACCAGCGGGGTCGAGGAGTCTGGATGTAATTCGAACATTCGGGGCCTTCAGGGTGCGTATCGCCCGGCGTTTGCAAGGTGTATTGCATGGGCGACCTGTACAGTGCAGTGCGAGTTTCATGCCACTGTGCATGGCTCTCTGCGTCGGACATTTTTACATTAGGTGTCAGATATCGCCACCTAAAGCATGTTCAGTTCGCCCCAGGCGCCTGCCCTGGGGCGCGTCAGCAGGCCGCCATGGAGGGCCTGCGTGTGTTCGCTCACACCATCCTGCGCGCATTAGCACTGATGTACGTGAAACCGCCAGCCATCGGGGTTTCACAGTTTTCCTTGGATAAAAAGAAGCACGGGGTACACAACTGATGGACGCAACATCCACAACCACCACCGCGAAAAGCGGGCACGAGAGCAAGCTCAGTGCCTCGCTCAAGTCGCGCCACCTGACGATGATGTCGATCGCCGGGGTTATCGGCGGCGCCTTGTTCGTCGGTTCCGGCAGCGTGATTCACAGCGCCGGCCCAGCCGCGGTGCTGGCCTACCTGGCAGGCGGCATCCTGGTGGTACTGATCATGCGCATGCTGGGTGAAATGGCGACTTCCTCGCCAGACACCGGTTCGTTCTCCACCTACGCCGATCGCGCCATCGGCCGTTGGGCCGGTTTCACCATCGGCTGGCTGTACTGGTGGTACTGGGTCATCCTCATGGCCTGGGAAGCTTATGTGGCGGGCAAGATCCTGCATGGTTTCTTCCCCGACGTCAGTGTCAACGTGTTCGTGCTGGCCACGACCCTGTTGCTGATCACCGTCAACTTCTTCAACGTCAAGCACTACGGTGAGTTCGAGTTCTGGTTCGCCTTGATCAAGGTGATCGCGATCGTCTGCTTCCTGATCGTGTGTACCGCTGCCGTGCTGAACATCTGGCAGTTCGGTGAAGTGCGTGGCATCAGCCACCTCACCGCCGAAGGCTTCATGCCCAATGGCATCACCACCGTGATCGGTGCCTTGCTCGGGGTGATGTTCGCCTTCCTCGGCGCGGAAATCGTCACCATCGCCGCTTCCGAAGCCAAGGACCCGGCCGCGCAGATCGTCAAGGCGACCAACTCGGTGGTCTGGCGTGTGTGCCTGTTCTACGTGGGTTCGATCTTCCTGATCGTCTGCCTGGTACCGTGGAACGATCCGCACCTGGGCGTTTCCGGCTATGGCGCCTACCGTCGCACCCTGGAACTGCTGGGCGTGCCGTATGCCGAGCTGCTGATGAACTTCGTGGTGCTGACCTCGGTGAGCAGCTGCCTGATCTCGGGCCACTACACCGCTTCGCGCATGCTGTTCTCCCTGGCCCAGCGTGGCGACGCGCCGTCGTTCTTCAAGATCACCCGCGCCGGCACCGGTGTACCGGTGTACGCGATCATGGGTTCGTGCGCCGTGGCCGTGGTGTGTGCGCTGATCAACTTCAGCGAGACCCTGCGCCCGAAAGACGTGCTGGAAACCCTGATGAACACCACCGGCATGATTGCCCTGCTGGTGTACCTGGTGATTGCCTTCTCGCAGCTGCGCATGCGCCGCAAGCTGATTGCCGAAGGCAAGGAAGTACGCCTGAAGATGTGGCTGTTCCCGTGGTTGACCTACCTGGTGATCGCGTTCATCGTGGCCGCCCTGGTGACCATGGCCTTCATGCCTGACTACCAGATCCTGGTGATTTCCACCGGTATCGCCGCGGCAATCGTGGTGGCGATGGGTGTGGTGCACCAGATCCGCACTGGCAAGCAGCACTAAGCGTCACTCGCTTCTCGAAACGGCCGGCTCCCTCAGGGACCCGGCCGTTTTGCGTTGTTGGGCCAGTTCCGGCTTGTGCACCGTTGTAGGAGCGGCCTTGTGTCGCGATCGGGCCGCAAAGCGGCCCCAGATTTCTCGATTGCTGCGACTATCGCTGGGGCCGCCTTGCGGCCCGATCGCGACACAAGGCCGCTCCTACAGGGATCGCGCCGCCTGTTACATGGCATATGCTGAACACATCGCCCGCCCAAAGGAGCTTCACATGGCCTGGTCCGCCACCCAGTACTCGCTGTTCGAAGACGAGCGTACCCGCGCCGTGCGCGATCTGCTCGCCGCTGTGCCACCACGCCCGGTACGACACGCCACCGACCTGGGCTGTGGCCCTGGCAATTCCACCGAGGTGCTGCTGCAACGTTACCCGGATGCCCAGGTGACGGCCCTGGACAGTGACCCGGACATGATCGAAAAGGCCCGCGAGCGCAAACGGCTGTGCATCCCCCGGGTGCGCACTGTCGTCGCTGACATTGCCGGCTGGTCCGCCCCCGAGCCGCAGGACCTGATCCTGGCCAATGCCTCGTTACAGTGGGTGCCCGACCACGCCTCGCTGTACCCGCACCTGGTGCGCCAGCTGAGCGAAGGTGCCAGCCTGGCTGTGCAGACCCCGGACAACCTCGACGAGCCGGCCCACCGGCAACTGCGCGAAATCGCCAGCCAGGGCCCCTGGGCGGCGAAGTTCGCTGATTTCCAGCTGCCGCCACGGCACAACACGGCGTTCTACTACGACCTGCTCAGCCCGCTGTGTGCACGGGTGGATGTGTGGCGCACCACCTACCACCACCCGTTGGCCGGTGGCGCGGAAGCCGTGGTGGAATGGTTCAAGGGTTCGGCCTTGCGTCCGTACCTGGGGCGGTTGGAGGAGCAGGAGCAGGCGGATTTCCTGCAGATGTACCTGCAGGCGATGCAGCGCGACTACCCGCCGGCCACCGATGGCAAGGTGCTGTTGCCGTTCCCGCGGCTGTTCGTGATCGCTACCCGCTAGGGCGGCGCCAGCGCCAGGCCACGTAGCTGTAGATGCCGAGGTTGAGCAGCAGCACGAAAGTGCCCAGCAGCAGCTGGATGTGCGGTGTCAGCCCGGCGGGGTAGATCAACGGCCAGATATAGTGCTCGACGAAGCCGCCCTGGTAGCCCGCGTCACCAGCCGCGCTGCGCATGCGGTTTTCCCAGGTGGTCAGCGGGCAGCCCAGGTGCAGGCATTCCACCGCCAGGCCCCAGGCCAGCGCCGGCAGGTGCAGCAGCAGGGCAGGGCGCCAACGCAGTACCAGCAGGCCGCCGAACAGCACCAGCAGGATGAAGAGCAGGTGCAGCAGGACCAGGGTGTCGGCGGCAAGGCGGTAGAGCATGGGTTGTGTGCCGAGGGTTGAGGTTATCCCAGCATAGTTGGGTTGCCTGTACCGGCCTCTTCGCGGGCTTGCCCGCTCCCACAGGCACTGCACAGCATTCAAAACCTGTGGTGATCCTGTAGGAGCGGGCGAGCCCGCGAAGAGGCCGGCACAGGCTTACAACCCGTCCTCCACCATCTGCAGGAAGGTCGCCACCACCCGCCGCGTGCGCTGCTCGCTCAGGCACACCAGTGTCTCGGTCAGGTGCCGCTGGCAATCGACGATCGGCAACGCGCACACCCGCGCATCCGCACCAAACTCCGCCGCCGACACCACCCCCACACCAATCCCCACCACCACCGCTTCCCGCGCCGCTTCCCGGCCTTCCACCTGGATCGCCGGGCGAATCCGCAGCCCGGCCCGTTGCATTTCTTCTTCCAGCGTCTGCCGCGTCACCGACCCGGGCTCGCGCAGCACCAGCGGCGTATCGTCCAGGTCCGCCAGGCTGATCGCGCCGCGGCTGGCCCATGGGTGCTGGTGCGAGACAAACGCCACCATCGGGTCGCGGCGCAGCGGCAGGCAGTGCAGCCGCTCATCGTCGACGTCCCGCCCCAGCAGTGCCAGGTCGGCCTGGTAGCTGAACAGCCGGGCCAGCGACTCGTCGGTGTTGCCGGTCTCGATCTTCACCTGGATGCCCGGGTAGCGCTGGCAGAAGCGGGCGATCTGCGGCAGCACGTGCACCGGCGCATCCACCGCCAGCACCAGGCTGCCGGTGTGCAGCGCACGCGAATCCTGCAGCAGTTCATGGGCCTCGGCCTCGCAGGCGAACAGGCGCTGGCTGATGCCCAGCAGGCGCTCGCCGAGGTCGGTGAGCTGCACCGAACGCTTGTTGCGGTGGAACAGCAAGACGCCGAAGCGCTCCTCCAGTTTGCGCACCTGGTCCGACACCGCGGGCTGGGTAAGAAACAGCTTTTCGGCGGCGCGGGTAAAGCTGCCGTGAACGGCCACGGCATGGAAGGCCTTGAGTTGTGCGTGGGAAACCGACATGACGACCTCAGTAACAAGCTGGGCTTATGTGTGAAATACGATAAATCGATTTTATTTATCTTAGCGCAACTGTTTCCATGCATGTCAGCCCGACGCTGGTACCACAAGTGCCGCCAGGGCCATGGCACCCACACGGCGCCATCTGACCCGATGACAGCCTCGTCATCGCTGTGCGTAACACAAGAACAAGACAGGCGTTTCTTCACATTCTGCCGGCACACTCAAGCAAGAGGTCAGACTTACATGAACCAATCCCTAGCCGCGTTCAAACGCTGGCGTATCCAGATTTTCGCCATTACCTGGCTGGCCTACGCCGCCTTCTACTTCACCCGCAAGGCCTTCTCGGTGGCCAAGCTGGGCATCGCTGAAGACCCCAACTTCATGCTCGACAAGGCCGCCATGGCCAACCTCGACGCCATCTACCTGGCCGCCTACGCCGTGGGCCAGTTCACCTGGGGCATGCTCGCCGACCGCTTTGGCCCACGCGTGGTGGTGCTCGGCGGCCTGTTGATTTCTGCTGTTGCGGCGGTGGTGATGGGCAGTTACGCCACCTTCCCGATCTTCGCCACCTGCATGCTGGTGCAGGGCCTGGCGCAATCCACCGGCTGGGCCGGGTTGTGCAAGAACATCGGCAGCTTCTTCCCGGCGTCGCAGCGTGGGCGGGTGCTGGGCCTGTGGAGCTCCTGCTATGCCTTCGGCGGCCTGGTGGCCTCGCCGTTCGCCGGCTGGTGGGCCTATACCCTGGTCGGTACCTGGCACGCGGCGTTCTTCTCCAGTGCCGCGGTGGTGGCGCTGGTGGCCGTGCTGTTCTTCTTCCTGCAGCGCAACAAGCCTGAAGACGTCGGCCTGCCGGCGGTGGAGCCCGAGCCGCAGAGCATGGCCCCGGCCGGCAACCTGTGCAGCGTGTGGGCGCCGCTGAAGGAGATCATGCGCAACCGCACGGTGCTGACCCTGGGGCTGGCGTACTTCCTGTTGAAGCCGGCGCGCTACGCCATCCTGCTGTGGGGGCCGGTGATCGTCTTCGAGCAGATGCCCTCGGTGGGCAAGGTGGGGGCAGCGATCATCCCGACAGCCTTCGAACTGGCCGGGCTGCTCGGCCCGATCATCATCGGCCTGGCCTCCGACAAGCTGTTCGGCGCCCGGCGCATGCCGGCCTGTGTCATCAGCCTGGTGTTGCTGACCGTGGCGTTGGCGGCGTTCATGGCGGCCATGCACACCGGCAGTGTGATGCTGGTGGTGACCCTGCTGTTCGTCATGGGCCTGACCCTGTACGGGCCGGACTCGATGATCAGCGGCGCTGCGGCCATCGACTTCGGCACTGCCAAGGCCGGCGCCACCGCAGCAGGCTTCGTCAACGGCTGTGGCTCGGTGGGGGCGGTGCTGGGCGGGCTGCTGCCGGGGTACTTCGATGGTGTCACGGTGTTCATCGTGTTCGCCGGCTGCGCGCTGTTCTCGGCGCTGGTACTGCTGCCGCACTGGAACAGCCGCCCGGCCAGCGCTGCGCAAAGCGCCGACGTGGCACCGAATACCAGCATGGCAATCAAGCCACTGCGTACCTGAAAGGAAAGCGAGCGAATGAGACCCTTCTGGCTGCAACAGGCCCTGGATTCGGCGCAAGAGGCGGTGTGCCCGCCGCTGCAAGGCGATGCCCGTTGCGATGTGTGCATCGTCGGTGGCGGCTATACCGGCCTGTGGACCGCGCTGATGCTCAAGGAAGCGGTGCCGGCCCTGGATATCGTGCTGATCGAGGCCGATATCTGCGGTGCCGGTGCCAGTGGCCGCAATGGTGGCTGTGCGTTGTCCTGGTCGGCCAAGTACTTCACCCTCGAGCGGCTGTTCGGGGTGGCCGAGGCGGTGCGCCTGGTGCGTGAGTCGGAGCGCAGCATCGGTGAGATCGGCGCGTTCTGCGCGGCCAATGGCATCGACTGCGACTACCGCCTGGACGGCACGCTGTACACCGCCACCAACGCCGCCCAGGTCGGCGCCACCGACGCGGTGATCGCCGCGCTGGAGCAAAAGGGGATCAATTCGTTTCGCCGCCTGCCGCTGCAGCAGGTGCAGCGCCTGGCGGGTTCGGCGCGGCACCTGGAAGGCTGGTTCTCGCCGGCCGCGGCCACGGTGCAGCCGGGCAAGCTGGTGCGCGGCCTGCGCCGGGTGGCCTTGCAGCGCGGCGTGCGCATCCATGAGGGCACCGCCATGACCGGCCTGGAGCACGGCGCCCCGGTGCAGGTGCGCACGGCCCATGGCACGGTGCGCGCCGACCGCGTGGTATTTGGCCTGAATGCCTGGATGGCGCGGGCTTTCCCGCAGTTCGAGCGCAGCGTGGCGATTGTTTCCAGCGACATGGTGATCACCGAACCTTGCCCCGAGCTGTTGCACCAGGTCGGCCTGGACAGCGGCATCAGCGTGCTCGATTCGCGGATATTCGTGCATTACTACCACAACACCTCCGATGGTCGGCTGATGCTCGGCAAGGGCGGCAATACCTTCGCCTATGGCGGGCGCATGCTGCCGGTGTTCGACCAGCCGTCGCCGTACCGGCCGCTGCTGCGTGAAAGCCTGGGCGGGTTTTTCCCGGCGCTGGCCGAGGTGCCGCTGGCGGCGAGCTGGAACGGGCCGTCCGACCGCTCGGTCACCGGTTTGCCGTTCTTTGGCCGGCTGGACGGGCAGGGCAACGTGTTCTACGGCTTTGGTTACTCCGGCAGCGGCGTCGGGCCGTGCCACATGGGCGGGCAGATTCTGTCGTCGCTGGCGCTGGGGCTGGACAACCCATGGACCCGTTCGCCGCTGGTCAAGGGGCCGCTGGGGCTGTTCCCGCCCGAGCCGATTCGCTACCTGGGCTCGCTGATGGTGCGCAATGCCATCCGCCGCAAGGAGCGGGCCGAGGACCGTGGGCTGCGGCCGCGCAGGCTGGATGTGCGCCTGGCGCGGTTTGCCGCGGCGGCGGGCAAGGCCGATAAAGGCTGATATTTTGGGGGCGCTTCGCACCCCTGTCGCGACACAAGGCCGCTCCTACAGGGGGACGCGCGAGCCCAGATTGGCGCGCTTCTTCTGTAGGAGCGGCCTTGTGTCGCGATAGGGTCGCGAAGCGGCCCCAGCGATTTCTTGTCGAACACAGGCCAGAGGGCGTATAAACTGCACCCACTTTTGGCCGGTCGCTTCCTGAACCGGCCGCTGAAACAAGAGAGTCGACATGGGCGCACAGTGGAAAGCCAAACATAAAGAAGCCGCGGCCAACGCCAAAGGCAAGATCATGGGCAAGCTGTCCAAAGAGATCCAGATCGCCGCCAAGTCCGGCGCCGACCCGGACATGAACCCACGCCTGCGCCTGGCCATCGAGCAGGCCAAGAAGGCCTCGATGACCCGCGAGACCCTGGAGCGCGCAATCCGCAAGGGCGCGGGCCTGGACGGCGATGCCGTGCAGTACTCGGCGGTAAGCTACGAAGGTTTCGCCCCGCACCAGGTACCGCTGATCGTCGAGTGCCTGACCGACAACGTCAACCGCACCGTCGCGCAAATCCGCGTGCTGTTCCGCAAGGGCCAGCTGGGTGCCAGTGGTTCGGTGGCCTGGGACTTCAACCATGTCGGCCTGATCGAAGCCACCCCGAGCGGCGACGCCGACCCGGAAATGGCGGCCATCGAAGCCGGCGCCCAGGACTTCGAGGAAGGCGACGAAGAGGGTTCGACCCTGTTCATCACCGACACCACCGACCTGGACGCGGTGCAGAAGGCCCTGCCGGACCATGGCTTCACCGTGACCTCGGCGAAGATCGGCTACACCCCGAAGAACCCGGTGAGCGCGGCAACCCTGAGTGCCGAGGCGCTGGCCGAGGTGGAAGCGTTCCTCGAAGCCATCGACGAGAACGATGACGTGCAGAACGTTTATGTTGGTCTGACTGACTGATCTGCTTCTCTGGGGCCGCTTTGCGGCCCATCGCGACACAAGGCCGCTCCTACAGGGGAACGCATGACCCATGTAGGAGCGGCCTTGTGTCGCGAAACGAGGGCAAAGCCCTCGCCAGCGGTCTGGAGCCGAACCCCGATGAACCCCGCTTTCGCCTCCCTCAGCCTCGCCCACCTGCGCACCCTCGACCACCTGCTGCAGCTGAAGAACCTCAGCCACGCCGCCGAGCGCCTGGGCGTCAGCCAGTCCGCCCTCAGCCGCCAGTTGGCCCACCTGCGCGAAGCCTTCGACGACCCCTTGCTGGTACGCCAAGGCCGCGGTTACGTGCTCAGCGAACACGCCGAAGCCCTGGTCGAACCCCTGCGCCAGGTTCTCGAAGAGCTGCACGCCCTGCGCCAGCCCGCGGTGTTCGACCCGGCGCGCTGCGAGCGGCGTTTCTGCCTGGCCGCTTCGGACTACGTGGCCGAGCACATGCTGCCGCTGCTGGTGGCGGCGCTGGAGCGCGAAGCGCCGGGTGTATCGCTGGAGTACCGCACCTGGCAGGCCGGCCAGTACGCCTTGCTGGCCAGCGGCGAGATCGACCTGGCCACCACCTTGTTCGACGAGTCGCCACCCAACCTGCACGGGCGGCTGTTGGGTGAGGACCGCGCGGTGTGCCTGATGCGCCACGACCACCCGCTGGCCGCCCGTGGCGCGCTCAGCCAGGCCGACTACCTGGCGCACAAGCATGTGCGTATTTCCGGTGGAGGCGACAAGGACAGCTTCATCGACCGCCACTTGCGCGCCCAGGGCCTGCAACGGCGGGTCAGTTTGGAAGTGCCGTTCTTCTCTGCCACCGTGCAGGTGATCGCCAACAGCCAGGCGCTGGCCACCGTGCCCGAGCACATCGCCCGGCAGCTGTGCCGCCTGCATGACCTGGCCTGGCGGCCGCTGGGCTTCATCGACCACAGCCAGCGCTACTGGGTGGTGTGGCACCAGCGCCTGCAGGCCTCGGCCGAACACCGCTGGTTGCGCAACCGGGTGTTCGAGTTGTGGCGCCAGTCGCAGTTCGGTGTGCAGGGCGGGCATGCGGGTTTGCCATAGCAGGTATGCGCGAGGCGGGGTTATTCACTTCGGGATAGGTGCCTAGACTGGGGCATTGTGTTGCCTGTACCGGCCTCTTCGCGGGCACGCCCGCTCCCACAGGTACTGCATCGCTCTCAAGCCTGGTGCAATACCTGTGGGAGCGGGCGTGCCCGCGAAGAGGCCAGCACAGGCAGCGAAAAACCCACAGGAGACCCCAGGTGACCCCCGAACAATTCCGCCAGTACGGCCACCAACTGATCGACCTGATCGCCGACTACCGCCAGTCCGTCGGCGAGCGCCCGGTCATGGCCCAGGTCGAGCCCGGCTATCTCAAGGCCGCCTTGCCCGCTCAGGCCCCCCGGCAAGGCGAACCTTTCGCAGCGATCCTCGACGACGTCAACCAGTTGGTCATGCCCGGCCTGTCCCATTGGCAGCACCCGGACTTCTACGGTTACTTCCCCTCCAACGGCACCCTGTCGTCGGTCCTCGGTGACTTCCTCAGCACTGGCCTGGGCGTGCTGGGCCTGTCCTGGCAGTCCAGCCCGGCCCTGAGCGAGCTGGAGGAAACCACCCTCGACTGGCTGCGTCAGCTGCTCGGCCTGTCTGACCAATGGAGCGGGGTGATCCAGGACACTGCATCCACCAGCACCCTGGTGGCGCTGATTTGCGCACGGGAACGCGCCAGCGACTACGCACTGGTACGCGGCGGCCTGCAAGCCCAGGCCAGGCCGCTGATCGTCTATGTCAGCGCCCATGCCCACAGCTCGGTGGACAAGGCTGCATTGTTGGCCGGTTTCGGTCGCGACAACATCCGCCTGATCCCGACCGACGAACGCTATGCCCTGCGCCCGGAAGCACTGCAGGCGGCGATCGAGCAGGACCTGGCCGCCGGCAACCAGCCCTGCGCCGTGGTCGCGACCACCGGCACCACCGCTACCACGGCCCTCGACCCGCTGCGGCCGATCGGCGAGATCGCCCAGGCCCACGGCCTGTGGCTGCACGTGGACTCGGCCATGGCCGGCTCGGCGATGATCCTGCCGGAATGCCGCTGGATGTGGGACGGCATCGAGCTGGCCGATTCGCTGGTGGTCAACGCGCACAAGTGGCTGGGCGTGGCCTTCGATTGCTCGATCTACTACGTGCGCGACCCGCAGCACCTGATCCGGGTCATGAGCACCAACCCCAGCTACCTGCAGTCGGCGGTGGATGGCGAGGTGAAGAACCTGCGTGACTGGGGTATCCCGCTGGGCCGCCGGTTCCGTGCGTTGAAGCTGTGGTTCATGCTGCGCAGCGAGGGGGTCGAGGCGTTGCAGGCACGGCTGCGGCGTGACCTGGACAATGCCCAGTGGCTGGCCGGGCAAATCGGCGCGGCGGCGGAGTGGGAGGTGCTGGCGCCGGTGCAGTTGCAGACGTTGTGCATTCGCCATCGGCCGACGGGGCTGGAAGGGGAGGCGCTGGATGCGCATACCAAGGGGTGGGCCGAGCGGCTGAATGCGTCCGGGGATGCCTACGTGACACCGGCGACGCTGGATGGGCGGTGGATGGTGCGGGTGTCAATTGGCGCATTGCCGACTGAGCGGGAGCATGTCGAACAGCTCTGGGCGCGCCTGCAGGAAGTGGTCAAGGGCTGAAACTGCCGGGGCCGCGTTGCGGCCCATTCGCGGGCATGCCCGCGAATGGGCTGCAGAGCAGCCCCCTGCAATCTGTCAGTGGCTCACTGCCTGAAAGCTCCCTTTACGGCTAGCCTCATACGCGGTCTTGTCCATCGGCTTGGCATCGGGGTTGCCAAGGTCTTCCATCGCCAGGCGATGGGTTTCCGGGGCGATGTACGCTGCCAGGGCACACACGCAGGTGATGAAGAACGCCAGGCCACCGACCACCAGCGGGATGTTGTCCGAACCAGGCGGGGCAACCAGAGCGAACAGTGCCGGCAGCATGGCGGTCAGCATGGTGCCGATGTTCTGCGCGATGGCCATGGCCGAAACACGGTAGCGGGTGTGGAACAGCTCTGGGTAGAAGCTTGGGAACACCGCGTTGTAACCCTGGTAAACCATGCCCCACATCACGATCGACGAGGCGAACGCCAGCGGTACGTTCTGGATGCTGATCGCATACAGGTAGACGAAGGCCAGCAGGCCCGAGCCGAGGCAACCGGCGATCATGGTCGGGCGACGGCCGATCTTGTCGGACAGGTTGCCGACAAACGGAATCACCAGCACCGCGACGATGTTGCCGACTACCGGAATCCACAGGTACACGCTCTTGTCGAAGCCGATGCCATAGGCCGGCTGCACCGCGTAGGCCGCGCCGAAGATGGTGGCGACCACCGGGATCACGTTCATCAGGGCCATGAACATCACCAGTACCATGTGCTTCCAGCTGTGGCGGAAGGCCTCGCTGATCGGCGACTTGGCGACTTTGTCCTGCTTCTCTTCCTTCACGAACGCCGGGGTTTCGTGCACTTCCTTGCGAATGATGAAACCGGCGATCAGCACGATGGCGCTCATCAGGAATGGAATGCGCCAGCCCCAGTCGTTGAAGGCTTCGCTCGGCATGAAGTAGGCCAGTGGCAGGAACACTGCCGCCGCCAACACCTGGCCGGCCTGCACGCCTTGCAGGGTGAAGCTGGCGTAGTAGCCCCGTCGACCGAATGGCGCATGCTCCATGATCATCGAACTGGCACCGGAGATTTCCCCGGCCACGGCAAAGCCCTGGATCAGGCGCAGCACCACCAGCAAGGCCGGGGCGAGCAGGCCGATGTCGTGGTAGGTGGGCAGCAGGCCCACGGCCATGGTCGACAGGCCCATCAGGAACATGCACAGCAGCAGTACGTTCTTGCGGCCGCGGGTGTCACCCCAGTGGCCCAGCACGAAGGCGCCGACCGGGCGCGCCAGGTAACCCACGCCGTAGGTGGCCAGCGAGGCAATGATGGCCATTTTCGGGTCGGTGTTGGGGAAGAAGATCTGCGGGAAAATCAGCGCAGCGGCCTGGGCGTAGATGAAGAAGTCGTAGTACTCGAGTGCCGAGCCTATCCATCCACTGGCGGTCGCTTTCTTGGCTTGAGAGCTGGAGTGAGCCATCGTTGTCTCCGTTGTTATTGTTGTTTGCACAGGTTCCGCCGGAGATTCGCCAAGGCAGGAGGCGAGGGTCGGTGTGCCTGCGTCTGTGGTTCATGTTGACCACGGGCCAGTGGGCTGGCAATTCGCTAAAACCGGTTTTGTGCGATAATCGAACGCAAAACTAACCATTCCGTACAAAGAGATTGAAGCGACGACTTTACCTGCGAATAATCGATCGTGCCAGGAACTGTGGTCCTGATTTTCCAGGCCCGGCCCAATCGCCGGCAAGCCAGCTCCCACAAGGTATGCGCCAATCCTGTGGGAGCTGGCTTGCCAGGCGATTGGGCCGGTACAGGCAGCCCTGGCCTCAACCCTCTAACAACAAGGAACTCCCGCCATGCAGCGTTCGATCGCTACCGTGTCCTTGAGCGGCACCCTGCCGGAAAAGCTCGAAGCCATCGCCGCCGCCGGTTTTGACGGCGTCGAGATCTTCGAAAACGACCTGCTCTATTACGCCGGCAGCCCGCGCCAGGTACGGCAGATGTGCGCCGACCTGGGTATTGCCATCACCCTGTTCCAGCCGTTCCGCGATTTCGAGGGCTGCCGCCGCGACCGCCTGCAGAAAAACCTCGACCGCGCCGAGCGCAAGTTCGACCTGATGCAGGAACTAGGCACCGACCTGGTGCTGGTGTGCAGCAACGTCCAGGCCGATGCCCTGGGCGAAGAGCAATTGCTGGTTGACGACTTGCGCCTGCTGGCCGAGCACGCTGGCAAACGCGGCCTGCGCATTGGCTACGAAGCGCTGGCCTGGGGCCGCCACGTCAACACCTACCAGCAAGTCTGGAACCTGGTGCGCCAGGCCGACCACCCGGCCCTCGGGGTGATCCTCGACAGCTTCCACACCTTGTCGCTCAAGGGCGACCCGAGCGCGATCCGCGACATCCCCGGCGACAAGATCTTCTTCGTGCAAATGGCCGACGCGCCGATCCTGGCCATGGATGTGCTGGAGTGGAGCCGCCACTTCCGCTGCTTCCCGGGGCAGGGCGAGATGGACATGGCCGGTTTCCTGGCGCCAATTCTTGCCACTGGCTACCGCGGGCCGCTGTCGCTGGAAATCTTCAACGACGGCTTCCGCGCCGCACCGCCCCGGCAGAATGCCGCCGACGGCCTGCGTTCGCTGCTGTACCTCGAAGAGCACACCCGCCTGCGCCTGGAGCAGGAAGGTACTTCGATCGAGCCCGGTGTGCTGTTCACCCCACCGGCGGCCAGTGCCTATGACGGCGTGGAGTTCCTCGAATTCGCAGTCGACGAAGCCGTTGGCGCGCGCCTGGGCAGCTGGCTGAAGCGCCTGGGCTTTGCCGATGCCGGCAAGCACCGCAGCAAAGAGGTGCAGTTGCTGCGCCAGGGCGATATCAACATTGTGCTGAACGCCGAACCCTATTCCTTCGGCCACAACTTCTTCGAGGCCCACGGGCCGTCGCTGTGCGCCACCGCGCTGCGGGTCAAGGACCAGCAAGCCGCCCTGAAGCGCGCCACCGCCTTCCGTGGCCAGCCGTTCCGTGGCCTGGTCGGGCCCAACGAGTGCGAAGTGCCGGCGGTACGAGCGCCAGATGGCAGCCTGCTGTACCTGGTGGAGCAGGGCACTGCCGGCCAGACCCTGTACGACACCGACTTCAGCCTGGACAAGAATGCCACGGCCACCGGCGGCCTGCGCCGTATCGACCACATGGCCCTGGCCCTGCCGGCCGAGTCGCTGGACAGCTGGGTGCTGTTCTACAAGAGCCTGTTCGATTTCGCTGCCGACGACGAAGTGGTGCTGCCGGACCCTTATGGCCTGGTCAAGAGCCGCGCCCTGCGCAGCCAGTGCGGCACCCTGCGCCTGCCGCTGAACATCTCGGAAAACCGCAACACCGCCATCGCCCATGCGCTGTCCAGCTACCGTGGCTCGGGCGTGCACCACATCGCTTTCGATTGCGACGACATCTTCCGCGAAGTGGCGCGGGCCAAACTGGCTGGGGTACCGCTGCTGGAGATCCCGCTGAACTACTACGACGACCTGGCGGCGCGTTTCGATTTCGACGACGAGTTCCTCAGCGAACTGGCGTACTACAACGTGTTGTACGACCGCGATGCCCAGGGCGGCGAGCTGTTCCACGTGTACACCGAGCCGTTCGAAGAGCGTTTCTTCTTCGAGATCATCCAGCGCAAGGGAGGGTACGCCGGTTACGGTGCGGCCAACGTTGCGGTGCGCCTGGCAGCCATGGCCAAGGCCCGCAGCGGGGCGGCGCGCAAGCCGGTCCTCTGAGCCCGGCGCGGTCCCTGTAGGAGCGGCCTTGTGTCGCGATGGGCCGCAAGGCGGCCCCAGGATTTCAGCAGCACCGCATGAATCTTGGGGCCGCTTTGCGGCCCATCGCGACACAAGGCCGCTCCTACACCGACCGCGTATGCTTCAAGGGCGTTCGGCCACCAACAGCAGCGACTGCGGCAGCGCACTCTGCGGGTGCTGTGGCTCCTGCAGGCTGACCAGCCGCAACCCCGCCATGTCCAGCGCGCTCAGCCAGCTGGCCAGGGTACGGAAGTACCACGGCATCACCTGCCAATCCCCGGCGAACCCGGCAAACGCCTCCTCCCGCCAGCCATCCTGGTAATCCCCATCCGCCACGCTCCACGGGTGCAGGGTCTGGATCACCAGCGCACCGCCGGGCGCCAGCAACGCATTCATCGCCGCCAGCAGTGGGATGATGTCTTGCTGCAACAGGGCGAAGTTGGCGCAGATCAGGTCATAGTCCTTGCCAACATAGGCCTGCCCGGCGGCCAGCTGTGCATAGCTGGCCAGGTGCACCTCGGCGGAACCTGCAGCACGCGCGGCATCCACCAGCGCCCGGTCTCCATCCACACCTACCGCCTCGACACCCCGGTCGGCCAGCGCGCGCAGCAGCCAGCCTTCACCACAGCCCAGGTCGAGCACCCGTTCGGGCTGGCGGCCAAGAATGGCCAGCAGGATGGCCTGGTCGGTGACCTGGCGACGGCTCTCGATACTGCCGCTGCGCACCGCATCGATTCAGGCCTGGGCGTTGTGCTGCCAGCTGTCGAGCAAGGCGTCTTCAGGGTTGCGCATGGTCATCTCCGTCGTGCTGGTTTCCGCTGGCGGCCGCCAAAGCGCTCAGCCGGCTGCAGCGCGCTGTCGCTTGATCCGGTACATATCGCCATCAGCATGGCGCAGCAGCATGTCGGCATCGTTGCCGTCCTCGGGGAAACGGGCCACGCCAATGCTGCAGGATGGCGCATCGATGCCCGCAAATTCGGCGCCGAGTGGCTCGGCCATGGTGGCCAGGATGCGTGCCACCTGCTCGGCGATGGCCTCTGGCGACACGTAGTCGGTCAGCAGCACGGTGAACTCGTCACCACCCATCCGCGCCACTGTATCGGTCGCACCTACGCAGCCTTCCAGGCGCCGGGCCAGGGTGCACAGCACCCGGTCACCCACGCTGTGGCCATGGTTGTCGTTGATGTCCTTGAAGTCATTGATATCGATGAACAGCAACGCCAGCGGGTGGTTGTGGTGCCGGGCCGCGGCAAGGGCTGTGTCCAGCCGCTCATTGAACATGGCCCGGTTGGCCAGGCGGGTGAGTGGGTCGTGGTGGGCCAGGAAGCGCAGTTCCTCCTCGGCCTGGCATTGGGCGGTGACATCCCGCGCCACACCGATGCGGGCATCGGCCTCATCGGACCAGCAGGCTGCCCACAGAATATGCACGATACCGCCATCCTTGCGGATGTAGCGGTTGCGGAAGTCGTAGTGGGATTGGCCGTTCATCACCCGGACGATCGATGCGCGGGTGATCGCCAGGTCGTCAGGGTGCATGTAGTCGGTGATCGGGGTGCCGATCAGTTCGCAGGCCCGGTAGCCCAGCAGCGCCTCGCAGGCATCGCTGACGAAAACGATCTGGTTGTCCCGGTCGACCACGAACACCGTGTCCAGCATCAGGTGGATCAGCCTGGGGTATAACGCTTGGAGGTCTACGGGCATGGGGCAGGGCGTCCGCGGCGGGGTGACCGATCATAGCCTGAAGAGGAGAGGCGCAGCTATGGGGGCAGCGAGGGTTGTACGGTTCGTTGTAGGAGCGGCCTTGTGTCGCGATCGGGCCGCAAAGCGGCCCCGGCAATTTGTCCTGCGTAGCTGAAATCCGGGGGCCGCTCCGCGGCCCGATCGCGACACAAGGCCGCTCCTACAAGGGCCGTTGCCATCAGTTACTCACCACCAGTTCCGGCCCGAGGTAATCGTTGATCTGCTGGATATCGTCATCCCCCAGGCTGCCCACCGACGATGCCAGGCGCAGCCGCGACATCAGGTAGTTCAGCTTCGCCTCGAACAGGTCATGCCGGGCGTCAAACAGCAACTCCTCGGCATTGAGCACATCCGAGTTGGTGCTGGTGCCGCCTTCCCTGAAACCCTTGCGGGCCGAAAGCAGCGAGCGTTCGTTGGACGCTACGGCCTTTTCCAGCGCCTGAATGCGCAAGGCGCCACTCTGCACGCCGCGGTACTCGCGGGTGGTGCCGGAGATCACTTCCTCGCGCGTGGCGTCCAGTTCATCCAGGGCCTTGGAACTGTTGGCGCTGGCCTGGCGGGTGAGGGCGCTGGTGCTGCCGCCGCTGTACAACGGAATGTTCAGCTCCAGCCCGATCGAGCTGTAGTGATTGCGCTGGTTCAGTTCGGAAATCGACTGGCTGCTGCCGGCGGTATAGCCCGCCACGAAATCCAGGGTCGGCCAGTGCCCGGCGCGGGCGCGTTTCACTTCTTCTTCGGCCAGCTCGTAGTTGTGCCGGCGCGCATGAATCAACGGGCTGTCGGCCTGGGCCTTGACCAGCCAGTCCTGCAGGTTGCCCGGCATCAGCGGCGGGGTGCTGAAGCCCGGCTGCAAGGTGGTCAGCGACTCCGGCGTTTCGCCGATGTATTCCTCCAGCTTGCGGCGGGCGTTGACCAGGTTGTCCTGGGCCTCGATCAGGTCGGCCTCGGCCAGGTCGCGACGGGCTACCGACTCGTCGATGTCGGTGATGGTGCCGGCACCTAGCTCCATGCGCCGCCTCGCCGACGCCAGCTGCTCTTCGAAGGCATTCAGCTTGGCCTTGGCCAGGGTGATGGTTTCGCTGGCCAGCAGCACGTCGAAGTAGGCGTCGGCCAGCCGGACCGCAGCGTCCTGGGTCTTGGCATCGAACACCGCCACGCTGTAGTCGGCACGCTGCTGGCCCTGGCGGTACTCGGCCATCTTCTGCTTGTTGAACAGCGGTTGGCGCAGCCGCACGTTGGCACCCTTGGAGTCATAGTCCAGGTCGCTGTCCCGGCCATTCTGCCGCTGGCTGCCATTGACCTTGTTGAAGTAGCCCGCAGCATTGATCTGCGGCAGCAGGCCGGCCTCGCCGATGGCGCGGTTCTCGCTGCCGGCTTCTTTCTCGTGCACCGCGGCGCGGTAGATCGGGCCCTGATACTGCAGCAGGTCCCAGGCTTGCTTCAGGTCCATGGCACTGGCCTGTACGGACAACCCCAGCAGGCACAACATCAGGCACGGGCGTTTCATGTCATTGCTCCTTGAACGAGGCGTCCACGCGCTCGAGCATCGGCTTGAGCAGGTAGCTGAGCAGGTTGCGCTCGCCGGTCTTGATGGTGACGGTGGCCGGCATGCCGGGGCGGATGTGGTTGCTGCCCAGCAAGCCCATGCCGCCCTGCGTCACTTCCACCTGGGCCAGGTAGTACGGCTGCTTGCTTTCTTCGTCCATCAGGCGGTCGGCGGAAATGGTCATGACCCGCCCGGGGATGTTCGGTGTCTTGGCATGGTTGAAGGCCGGGAAGGCCAGGTCCACGTCCAGGCCGGGCACCATCTTGTCGATGGCCTGCACCGGGATCATCGCATCGACCTGCAACGGCTGGTCGAGCGGCACCACCTCCATGATCTTGGCCCCAGGCTGGATGATGCCGCCGACCGTGGCGATGCTCAGTGCCTGGACCATGCCGTCGATCGGCGAGCGGATCACCGTGTGGGTCACTTCGTAGTCCAGCGCGCGCAGGCGATCGGCCAGGGTGGTGTTCTCCTTGGCGGTATCGGTCAGTTGCGATTCCACTTCCTTGAGGTAGTCGTGCTGGCGTTGCAGGATGCGCAGCTTGATCTCGGTGGCCTGGCTGCGCGCCCGGGCAATGTTGTTGAGGTTTTCGGCCTGGCCGGCGGACAGGTCGGCGTTGTTGCGCTCCAGCTCCAGCAGGCGGTTGCGTGGCACATAGCCTTCGGCGGCCAGCACGCGTGTGCCTTGCAGTTCCTGGTTGAGGAAGCCGATCTGCGAGGCGCGGGCGCCGTACACCTGCTGCAGGCCCTTGAGCTGCACCGCCGTGGCGGCCAAATTTTCCTCGAGGATGCTCAGTTCACCGGCAAGGCCCGCGCGGCGTGTATCCAGCAGGCGCTGTTGCAGGTCCATGGCTGCCAGCAGGCGCGGGTCGCTGCCGTAGTGCTTGAGCAGGGCAGGGTCGAAGGTGACTGTGTCGCGGCCGTCGCGCTCGGCTTCCAGGCGGTTTTCCACGGTCTTGCTGACGATGTACTGGGCACTGACCGCGCCCTGTTCGGCCACCGCGCGCAGGGCGTCCAGGCGTACCACCTCCTGGCCTTTCTTCACCACATCGCCTTCGCGCACCAGGATCGCCTCGACCGTGCCGCCGGTCAGGTGCTGCACTGCCTTGCGGTTGCTGGTGACCTTGACCGTGCCAGTGGCGACCACGCCGGCGTCCAGTGGCGCCAGGCACGACCACAGCAGGAAGCCGCCAAAGCCGGCGATGACCAGCCATACGCCCCAGCGTGCCGGCCGCCCCGCGTCCAGGTCGATCAGGTTGCGGGCCTCGGCAGGAATCAATTCGGTGTGTTGGGTCATCTGCATGATCGGTCACTCCCGTACTTTTACCGAGGCCAGCGGTGCTGCGGTCGCTGCCGGGATCACGCTGGCCTTGCGCAGCGCCGCGAACACTTCGTCGCGGCTGCCGAACATGTGCACGGCACCGTCGCGCAGCATCAGCACCTTGTCGACCGCGCACAGCACATTGGGCCGGTGGGAAATCAGGATTACCGTGGCCCCGCGCGCCTTCAGCGCAGCCAGCGCATCGACCAGGGCCTTTTCGCCAACGTCATCGAGGTTGGCGTTGGGCTCGTCCAGCACCACCAGGTTCGGCTCGCCATACAGCGCACGGGCCAGGGCGATGCGTTGCTTCTGGCCACCGGACAGCGGGCTGCCGTCGGCTGCCAGGCGGGTATCGTAGCCCTGCGGGAAGCGCAGGATCATGTCGTGCACGCCACTGCTGCGGGCAGCGCGGATCACCGCTTCGCTGTCCACTTCGGTGAAGCGTGCGATGTTCTCGGCGATGGTGCCCTCGAACAACTCCACGTCCTGCGGCAGATAGCCGAGCCACGGGCCAAGTTCGGCCTTGTTCCAGGTGAAGATGTCGGCGCCGTCCAGGCGCACCTTGCCGGCCTGGGTCGGCCACACGCCTACCAGCAGGCGGGCGAGGGTGGATTTGCCCGAGGCCGAAGGGCCGATGATGCCCAGGCTTTCACCCGGGACCAGGCTGAAGCTGACCCCGCGCACGATGTTGTTGTTGGTGCCGGGGGCGCCTGCGATCACGTTTTCCACGGCCAGCATGCCCATTGGCCGCTGCAGCGACATGCTCGGTGGCCGCTGCGGGTAGTCGTGCAGCAGGTCGTTGAGCCGGCCCCAGGCGGAACGGCAGCCCAGCAGTTGCTTCCACGCGGCGATCGCCTGTTCAACCGGGGCCAGGGCGCGGCCGGTAAGGATCGAGCAGGCGATCATCATGCCGGGGGTGATCTTGCCTTCGATCGCCAGCAGTGCGCCGGCACCGAGGATCACCGACTGCAAGGTGATGCGCACGAAGCGCCCGGTGCTGCTGATCATTGCGGCGCGGTCGGAGGCCAGGGTCTGCATCTGCAGGATGCGCAAGTGCCCCTGGTACCAGCGCTTGCCGATCGCCGGCAGCATGCCCATGGCTTCGATCACTTCGGCGTTGCGCAGGTTGTTGTTGGCATAGCTGGCCGACGACATGGCCGCCTGGTTGGCTTCGGCCAAGGGTTTTTGCGTGGCCTTCTCGGTGAGGTAGGCCAGGCCCACCAGGATCAGCGAGCCGATCAGCGTCACCAGCCCCAGCAGTGGGTGGATCAGGTAGCAGACCAGCAGGTAGATCGGCGTCCAGGGGGCATCGAAGAAGGCGAACAGGCCGTTGCCGGTCAGAAACTGGCGCACCTGCGCAAGGTCCTGCAGGGCCTGGGCCGGGTTGCCGCCGGCGCGGCTCAGGTTGCGTTCGAAGGCAGCGCTGAAGATGCGTCGGTTGAGGTCCATGTCGAGGAAGTTGCCGACCCGGATCAGTACGCGGGTACGGACCATCTCCAGGGCCGACATCAGCATGAACAAGCCGATCACCAGCAGGGTGAGCATGGTCAGGGTGGTGACGTTGCGGCTGACCAGGGCGCGGTCGTACACCTGCAACATATAAATTGCTGGCGTCAACATCATGACGTTTATGACGCCGCTGAAGGCGGCCAGGGCAAAAAAGCTGCGGCGCAGGCGGAACAGCACGTCGGCCAGCTCGGAACGAGTGCGTGGTGGCTTGTGCATCGGGGCCTCCCTTTATCACAAATCGGGAAGCCCTTGCGGCGCCCCGTGCAGCGGTAATCGTGGCTTCTGGTTGGCTCGCAGGCGGATCGCTCTAATGGCGGATACTCCAAAACGCTGCGCTGCTCCCACATGCTGGAGCGTAGGTTGCAGCGACATAGCCGGTAATATCGTTTCGCTCTATGAAGTCTTTGAACTTTTCATAAGTGCCAAAAAAACAGCTATTTGCATCGCATTATCATCGCCAAATGATTTTTTCGACGGGATATTGACAACCTTTTCGCCTGCGACTTTAGTCTGATGTATTCGGGCCCTGTGCGAGCTGGGGTCGATGCATGTGCGTTACAGCTGTATCGCATGCTTAACAAGGCCCCCCGGATGGTGGGTGCCGGCTTGCGAATGATGAGGCCAGTGGGGGCCAGCACAAGAGTGTTGTGCCCACTGAACCTGGACCACCGAACCAGTATCTGCGCACGTCAACACTGACTGGGCGCGGGAAGGACCCTGTTGCCCTGTGTCATCTCCGGACAGATCGAGGGCAATTGAAATGGCAGATTTCAGCAAGTCGGACCTGGAGTTCATCCTTCAACAGATTTTCATCGCCGAAGCCCACGCCGATGGCGCGAGCCTGACCGACCTGCTGCCCAACAGCCAGGTACCGTTCGGCCTGCGCACCGTGGACGGCAGCTACAACAACCTGGTAACCGGGCAGAGCGAGTTCGGTGCCGCCGACAACTCGTTCCTGCGCCTGCTCAGCCCCTCCTTCAGCGGCGACTATGCCGGCACCGGCACGGTCACCGATTCGCAACCACGCACCATCAGCAACCTGATCGTCGACCAGACGGCGAACAACCCGGCCGCGGTCGAGGCCAATGGTGGTGCCGCTCCGGTGATCAGCCCCGGCATCGACGGGGTGTTCGGCACCGCTGACGACACCGAAGTGTTCTTCATCCCCAACGTGTCGCCCGACGTCGGCCTGACCGCCGGCTTCAACGCCTGGATGACCTTCTTCGGCCAGTTCTTCGACCACGGTCTGGACCTGGTCACCAAGAGCAGCACCGACTTCGTGTTCATCCCGCTGCAGCCGGACGACCCGCTGTTCGTCGAAGGCAGCCCGACCAACTTCATGGTGCTGCCACGGGCTGTGCGTACCGCAGGCGCCGATGGTGTTGTGGGTACCGCCGACGATGGCCAGACCAACACCACCTCGCCGTTCGTCGACCAGAGCCAGACCTACAGCTCGCACCCCTCGCACCAGGTGTTCCTGCGTGAATACACGCTCAATGCCGCAGGCGACCCGGTAGCCACCGGGCGGCTCATCACCAACCGTGACCTGGGCGCCGATGGCCGCTTCGGCACCGCCGACGATGGCAACGGCGAAAGCGGTGGCATGGCCACCTGGGCGGTGGTCAAGGCCCAGGCCCGCGACCTGCTCGGCATCAATCTGACCGACGCCGACGTGCACAGCGTGCCGCTGCTGGCCACCGACCCCTACGGCAACTTCGTGCGCGGGCCCAACGGCATGCCGCAGGTGGTGATGCGCGTTAGCAATGGCGCCGACGGCATCGCCGGTACCGCCGACGACGTCACCACGCTGGTCGAAGGCAACCGCGACGCGCCGATCAGCCTGGCCAATGCCGTGAGCACCGGGCATGGCTTCCTCGACGACATCGCCCACAACGCCGCGCCGGTGATCGTGAACGGTGTGCTGCAGGCCGACGCCGATACTGCCGTCGGCAACGCACAGCCGGTGGGGCCGGGTGGCAACAACCTGACCTACGACAACGAACTGCTCGACGCCCACTACATCGCCGGCGACGGCCGGGTGAACGAGAACATCGGCCTGACTGCCGTGCACCATGTGTTCCACTCCGAGCACAACCGCCTGGTGCAGCAGACCAAGGACACCCTGCTGGCTTCCGGCGACCTGGCGTTCCTCAACCAGTGGCTGATCGATGATGTCGCTGCCATCCCCACCACGCCCGCCGAAATCGCTGCGCTGGTATGGGACGGCGAGCGGCTGTTCCAGGCGGCCAAGTTCGGCACCGAGATGCAGTACCAGCACCTGGTGTTCGAAGAGTTCGCCCGTACCATCCAGCCGCAGATCGACGAGTTCCTGGCCCCCAACGGCTACGACACCTCGATCGACCCGGCCATCCTCGCCGAGTTCGCCCATGTGGTGTACCGCTTCGGTCACTCGATGCTGACAGAGACCGTCGACCGCTTCGACCCGGCGTTCGCCCCGGTGAACGGCGACCCGCAGCTCGGCCTGATCGCTGCCTTCCTCAACCCGCTGGCCTTCGCCGGCAGTGGCGTTACCGCCGACGAAGCGGCCGGCGCGATCATCCGTGGCGTCACCCGTCAGCTGGGCAACGAAATCGACGAGTTCGTCACCGAGGCGCTGCGCAACAACCTGCTTGGCCTGCCGCTGGACCTGCCCGCGCTGAACATTGCCCGTGGCCGTGACACCGGCATCCCCACCCTCAACGAGGCGCGGCGCGATTTCTATGCCATGACCGGCGACAGCCAGCTCAAGCCTTACATCAGCTGGGCCGACTTTGCCGACCATCTCAAGCACCCGGCGTCGCTGATCAACTTCATCGCCGCCTACGGTACCCACGCCACCATCACCGGGGCGGACACCGAAGCGGCCAAGCGCGCCGCCGCCGTGGCGCTGGTGCTTGGCGGTGACGGCGCGCCAGCGGACCGCCTGGACTTCCTCAACGGCACCGGCGCCTACGCCAACGTGACACTGGTCGGCGCGGACGGCATCCCCGGCACCGCCGATGACATCACCGGAGTGACCGTGACCGGCGTCGATGACATCGACTTCTGGGTCGGCGGCCTGGCCGAGCAGAAAATGCCATTCGGCGGCATGCTCGGCTCCAGTTTCAACTTCGTCTTCGAGACCCAGCTGGAAGCCCTGCAGAACGGCGACCGGTTCTACTACCTGTCGCGCACCGCGGGCATGAACTTTGGCACCGAGCTGGAGAACAACTCCTTCGCCAAGCTGATCATGCTCAACTCCGATGTCACCCACCTGTCCAACACCGTGTTCCTCACGCCGACCTTCACCCTCGAGGTGAACCAGGCCAACCAGTTCACCGGGCTGGGGGCCGATGGCCGGGCCGACCCGACGGGCGGCATCATGATCAACGGCGTCGAAGTGGTGCCGCTGGTGATTCGCGACAACCCCGATACCGTGGGCACCGACACCAACTTCCTGCATTACACCGGCGAAGACCACGTGGTGCTGGGCGGCACTTCCGGCAACGACATCATCATCTCCGGTGAGGGCGACGATACTGTCTACGGCGACGCCGGCAACGACACCCTGGAAGGCGGTGCGGGCAATGATGCGGTACTGGGCGGCGCCGGTGATGACATCATCACCGACTCCTTCGGCGACAACCGCCTGGAAGGCAACGACGGCAACGACGTCATCGTCGCCGGCAGCATGCTGGTGGGCGGTAACCTGATCCTGGGTGGCAACGGCCAGGACTTCATCATCACCACCGAAGACATCAGCACCACCTTCGGCGGCCAGGGCGATGACTTCATCCTCGGCGCAAAGACCAACCTGCCACCGACCGGCAACGAGGGTGATGACTGGATCGAGAAGGGCACCCAGGACGGTGCGCCCGGCGATAACTTTGCGCCGCTGCTGGGTGACGAAGTGGTCGGCAACGACATCTTCGTCGGTGGCGGTGGCTTCGACGAGATGATCGGCGAGGGCGGTGACGACATCTTTGTCGGCAGCGACGCCCAGGACAAGATGGACGGCATGTCCGGCTTCGACTGGATTACCAACAAGAATGACCAGGTTGGCGTCACCGTCGACCTGACCCTGGCCGCCCTGGCTCAACCCCATGGCAACGCACCGAACCAGAACACCGGTATTTTCAACCCGGTCGGCGCCTCGCCGGCTTCCATCCTCGACCGCTTTGCCGAGGTCGAGGGCGTGTCCGGCTCGAACTTCGCCGATGTGCTCAAGGGCGATAATGTCGATGCCGTGACCATCCTCAACCACGGCGGTGCCACCGGCAGTGCGCTGACCAACGTGGCACTGATCCGTGGCCTGCAGCAGTTCCTGGCCGATGCCGGGTTGCCGACCACCGGCTTTGCCACAGGCAACATCATGCTCGGCGGCAACGGCAGCGACCTGATCGAAGGCCGTGGGGGCGATGACCTGATCGACGGTGACAAGTGGCTCAACGTGCGCATCGCCGTGTATGCCCCAGGAGACGTCAACCACACCGGCCCTGAGATCGCCAGCTTCGACAGCATGGTCGACATGATTCCGTTCATGCTCGACCGCACCTACAACCCAGGCCAGCTCAAGGCCGTGCGGGAAATCCTGCCCGGCACCTCGACGGGTGGGGCGGCGTTCGACACGGCAGTGTTCTCGGGGGTGCAGAGCGAGTACACGGTGACGCAGAACACCAAAGGTACGCTCGACACTTCCGATGATGTCTGGACCGTGACCGACAACGTCGATGGCCGCGATGGCGTCGATACCCTGCTGCACATCGAGCGCCTGCAGTTCGCCGACAGCCAGCGGGTGCTGGTGGAGGGGCTGAATGCGCAGCCTACCGGCAGCCCGGCCATTACTGATGGCAACGGCGGTGCGATCACCGTGGGCGATGTCCTTACCGTAAACGTGGCCGGCGTGCTGGATGCCGACAACATCAGCGCCGGCAACCCGCTGGGCACGCTCGCCGACCGTTCGGTGTCGTACTACTGGCAGTTCGAGGCCACCCCGGGCAGTGGCGTGTTCGAAGACATCATCCTGCTGCCGGCCGGCGACCTGGCGTTCCAGAGTGCCGACGGCACCACGTTCAAGGTGTCGCCGGACCTGGCCGGGTTGTCGCTGCGGGTCAAGGCGATCTACCAGGACGCCCATGGCACCACCGAAGTGCTGTTCTCCCAGCCCACTACCGTGGTGCAACCGGGCGCGCCTGTGGTACCGACGCCAGCCACGCCGGTGGCGGATGCCACTGCTGGCGGCGCCGGGCTGCACATGGTGCGTTCCGACCTCAACTTCATCCTCGACCAGATCAAGATCGCCGAGGCCGATGCCAACGGGGCAGACATCCTCTCGCTGCTGCCCAACATCCGTGCGCCGCTGGGCCTGCGGGCGGTGGATGGCTCGAACAACAACCTGATGAACCTCAACGGTATCAACAATACGCAGTACGGTGCCGCCGACAACGTCTTCCCGCGCGTGACCGACCCGGTGTTCAACCCGGCCGAAGGTGCACCGGCCGGCTTCTTCGGCCCTGGCTCGCCGGCCATTCCGGGCTCGTCGTACGAGCAGACCAGCGGCCCGGTGTTCGACTCGCAGCCGCGCACCATCAGCAACCTGGTCGTCGACCAGACTTCCAACAACCCGGCGGCCTATGCCACCGCGTATGACCCGGGTGCGGACGGCGTGCTCAACTTCGGTGCCGTGGGCAACGACGACGTGCTCAAGGACGGCGTGCGCATCGTCGCCAGCCCGGGCCTGGACGGCCAGTTCGGCACCGCCGACGACCACGACGTGTACCTGTTCGAGAACACCGCCGCCGATGCTGGCCTGTCGGCGCCGTTCAACGCCTGGATGACCTTCTTCGGGCAGTTCTTCGACCATGGCCTGGACCTGGTCACCAAGGGGGGCTCGGGCACTATTTACATCCCGCTGCAACCGGATGACCCGCTGTACGTGGAGGGCGGTTTCACCAACTTCATGGTGGTGACCCGTGCGACCAACCTGCCTGGGCCGGATGGCATCCTCGGCAACGCCGATGACATCCACGAGCACACCAATACCACCACCCCGTTCGTGGATCAGAACCAGACCTACAGCTCGCATCCTTCCCACCAGGTGTTCCTGCGCGGCTATCTGCTGACCGACGACGGGCCTATCGCCACCGGCCGATTGATCACCAACCGGGACCTGGGCGCCGACGGCCGCTACGGTACCGCCGACGACACCGAAATTGGTGGCATGGCGACCTGGAAGGTGGTCAAGGCCCAAGCCCGTGACGTACTGGGCATCAACCTGACCGATGCAGACGTCGACAACGTGCCGCTACTGGCGACCGATGCCTACGGCAACTTCATCAAGGGGCCCAACGGTTTCCCGATGGTGATCATGAAAGGGGCAGACGGCATTGCCGGCACGGCCGACGACCAGCAGGTCGAAGGCAACCCGCTGGCGCCGATCGACCTGACCAATGCCGTGCGCACCGGTCACCAGTTCCTTGCCGACATCGCCCACAATGCCGTGCCGGTGTTCAGCAACGGCGTACTGGTGCCTGATGCCGATACCGATGTGGGCAATGCCGTGCCGGTGAACCCGCAGACTGGCGCCAACCTTGCCTACGACAACGAACTGCTCGATGCGCACTACATCGCCGGCGACGGCCGGGTCAACGAGAACATCGGCCTGACCGCCGTGCATGCGATCTTCCACTCCGAGCACAACCGGCTGGTGGCGCAGACCATGGACACCGTGCTCGATTCGGGTGACCTGGCCTTCATCAACGAGTGGCTGCTCAACCCGATAACCGTGCTGCCGGCCGACCAGGCCGCAATCGACGCGCTGGTGTGGAATGGCGAGCGGCTGTTCCAGGCCGCCAAGTTCGGTACCGAGATGCAGTACCAGCACTTGGTGTTCGAGGAGTTCGCCCGCACCGTACAACCGCGGGTCGACCTGTTCTTCGCCCCGACCCAGGTGTATGACGTCGACCTCGATGCGTCGATCGTGGCCGAATTCGCCCACACCGTGTACCGCTTCGGCCACTCGATGCTGACCGAGACCGTCGACCGCTTCGACGTCGACTTCACCGTCATCAGCGACCCGGCCAGCGCCAACCCCGACCAGCAATTGGGCCTGATCGCGGCGTTCCTCAACCCGCTGGCGTATGCCGCCAGTGGCGTCACCCCCGAGGATGCCACCAGTGCCATCGTGCGCGGGGTCACCCGCCAGGCCGGTAACGAGATCGACGAGTTCGTCACCGAGGCGCTGCGCAACAACCTGCTCGGTCTGCCGCTGGACCTGCCGGCGATCAACATCGCCCGTGGCCGCGACGTCGGTATTCCTTCGCTGAACGCTGTGCGCCGCGACATCTACGCGCAAACCGGCGATACCCAGCTCAAGCCTTACACCAGCTGGGTCGACCTGGTGCAGCACCTGAAGCATCCGGAGTCGCTGATCAACTTCATCGCCGCCTACGGCACCCATAGCACCATCACCGGGGCCACCACGTTACTGGAGAAACGCGCGGCGGCCATGGCCCTGGTGTTCGGCGGCGACGGCGCGCCGGCCGATCGCCTGGACTTCCTCAACAGCACCGGAGCCTACGCCAACGTCACGCTGCCTGGCAGGGATGGCGTGCTGGGTACCGCCGATGATCTGAGGGCAGTGACCGTGACCGGGGTCGATGCCATCGACCTGTGGATCGGCGGCCTGGCCGAAGCGAAAACACCGTTCGGCGGCATGCTCGGCAGCACCTTCAACTTTGTGTTCGAGAACCAGATGGAGAAACTGCAGGATGGCGACCGCTTCTACTACCTGGAGCGCACCGCCGGCCTGTCGATGAACGCCGAGCTGGAAAGCAACTCGTTCGCCAAGCTGATCATGGCCAACACCTCGGCCACCCACCTGCCGGGCCTGGTGTTCTCCGACCCGGGCTTCTACCTGGAAGTGGACCAGAGCAAGCAGTTCAACGAAGGCCTGGGCAACCTCGACCCACTGGGCGAAAACGGCGAGCAGGTGGTGTTCCGCGACAGCCCGCTGACGGCAGGCCCGGACACCAACTACATCCGCTATGCCGGTGCCGAGCACATCGTGCTGGGCGGCACCGAGGGTGACGACATCCTGGTGTCCAGCGAGGGTGACGATACGGTCTGGGGCGATGGCGGCAACGACCGCATCGAGGGTGGCGACGGCAACGACCAACTGCGTGGTGGTGCCGGCGACGACATCATCAGCGACATGGGTGGTGACGACAACATCCAGGGCGGCGACGGCAACGATGTGTTGCACGGCGGTAATGGCGTCAACCTGATCATCGGCGGTTTCGGCAACGACTTCATCGTCACCGGTGAGGACGCCTCCGAAGCCATTGGCGGCCAGGGCAACGACTTTATCCTCGGCAGCAAGGCCAACGAGCAGGACATGGGCAACGAAGGTGACGACTGGATCGAGAAGGGCACCTCGGACGGTGCACCTGGCGACAACTTCGACCCGCTCGGCAACGACCCGATCATCGGCAACGACGTGTTCATCGGTGGCAACGAGAACGACAAGTTCAACGGTGAAGGCGGCGACGACATCATGGTCGGCAGCCTGGGCTTCGGTGACCGCTACATCGGTGGTTCCGGCTACGACTGGGCGACCTTCAAGGGCCTGGCCCAGGGCGTGACTGCTGACTTCAGCGACCGCTTCTTCGATGTGCCGCCGGTACCGGGCTCGGGCGCGTCTGCGCTGGTGCGCTTCGACATCATGGAAGGCCTGTCGGGTTCGGCCCATGGCGACTTCCTGCGCGGTGACAGCGAAACTTCTGCCACCTTGCCGACCAACGGCGCCAACGGCAGCGTGCTGACCAACATCAGCCTGATCAACGGCCTGTCCGGCCTGCTGGCTGCCGGGGCAACGTTCTACGATGGTGGCAACATCATCCTCGGCGGCAGCGGCAGCGACCTGATCGAAGGCCGTGGTGGCGACGACATCCTCGACGGTGACAAGTGGCTGAACGTGCGCATCAGCGTGCGCGCCAACAGCGACGGCACCGGCCCGGAAATCGCCAGCTTCGACAGCATGGAGCCGATGGTGCCGCTGATGCTCAATGGCACCTACAACCCGGGCCAGCTGGTGATCGTCCGTGAAATCCTGAGCGGCACCGACAGCTACGACACGGCGGTGTTCTCGGGGGTAGCCACCGACTATAGCGTGGTGGTCGATGGCAACTCGGTGATCGTCACTGACCTGGTGGACGGGCGTGATGGTGTCGACCGCCTGACCGGTATCGAGCGCCTGCAGTTCTCCGACAGCGCCCAGGCCTCCGGTGTGGGCACTGCGGTCAACGCCGGCCCAACGGGCCACCTGGCGATCCTCGACGCTGTCACCGGCCTGCGTAACGACACATCGGTCAGCGGCCAGTTGCTGCGGGTGAGCAACGTGGCGGTGCACGATGCCGACAATGTCAGCGCCACCAATGCGAGCGGCGCCATCAACGGCCCTGTGGCGTACTACTGGCAAGTCGAGACCCTGCCAGGTTCGGGTGTCTATGAAGACATCACCTTCGTCGCTGCCGGCGAAGTTTCCCGGGCCACCGGCGCCACCTACCGGGTCACGGACGATGTGGCGGGGCTGAACATCCGCGTACGGGCGGTGTACCAGGACGCCAAGGGCACGCTGGAAATCGTCGATTCGTCGGCGAACAGCGCGCCGACCGCCGGGCCGACCGTGACTGGGCTGCTGGTGCAGAACCAGACCCTCACCGCCAACACCGCGACCATCGTCGATGCCGACGGCCTGAGCAACCCGCAGTTCACCTTCCAGTGGCAGTCCAACCGCGGGCTCGGCTGGGTCAATATTGCCGGCGCCATCAGCAGCACCTTTGTCCTTACCCAGGAACAGGTGGGGCAGAACATGCGGGTGGTGGTCAGCTATGTGGATGACGTCGGGGTGCAGGAAAGCATCGCCTCCGACATCCTCGACCCGGTGGCCAACGTCAACGATGCGCCTACCGGTGCCGTGCTGATCAGCGACACCACGCCAGCCCTGGGGCAGACGTTGACGGCGCTTACCGGCAGTATTGCCGACCTGGACGGGCTGGGGGCGTTCAGCTTCCAGTGGCAGCAAGGAACTGGCGGCATCTTCACCAACATCATTGGTGCTACTTCGGCCACCTTCACCCCGGGCCTCGACCAGGGAGGCCAGCAACTGCAGGTGATCGTGCGCTACACCGACGCCTTCGGCGCGCAGGAGTCACTCACCTCGGCGGCGACTGCTGCAGTGCCAGGCTTGACGCTGGTCGGTACCAATGGTGCCGATATCCTGATCGGTAGCTCGGGTAATGACGTGATCTCTGGTCTGGACGGTGCCGATCAGCTGTTTGGCGGGCTTGGCAACGACATCCTCGACGGCGGGCTTGGCGCGGATGCCATGAACGGCGGTGGTGGCAACGACACCTTCGTGGTGGACAACGACGGCGACACGGTGATCGAGGCGCTTAACGGCGGTGTTGACTTGGTGCAGACCAGCCTGGCCAGCTACCGCATGGCCAGCAATATCGAGAACCTGACTTATACCGGATTGGGCAACTTCGTCGGTGGCGGTAACACGCTGGACAACATCATGATCGGCGGTGCTGGCAACGACTTTCTCAATGGTGGTGCGGGTGCCGACCGCCTGGTAGGTGGTCTCGGCAACGACACCTACATGGTGGATAACGCCGGGGATGTACTGATCGAGGTCACGGGGGGGGGGACGGATACCGTGCGTACCACGCTAGACAGCTACCGCATGGCCAGCAACATCGAGAACCTGACCTATACCGGAGTGGGTAACTTCGTCGGTGGCGGTAACACGCTGGACAACATCATGATCGGCGGTGCTGGCAACGACTTTTTCAATGGCGGTGCGGGTGCCGACCGCCTGGTAGGTGGTCTCGGCAATGACACCTACATGGTAGATAACGCCGGGGATGTGCTGATCGAGGCTACGGGGGGGGGTACGGATACGGTGCGTACCTCGCTTGACAGCTACCGCATGACCAGCAACATCGAGAACCTGACCTATACCGGAGTGGGCAACTTCGTCGGTGGCGGTAATACGCTGGACAACATCATGATCGGCGGTGCTGGCAACGACGTGCTCAACGGCAACGCAGGTAGCGACCGCCTGGTGGGTGGTCTCGGCAACGACACCTACATGGTGGATAACGCCGGGGATTTGGTGATCGAGGCCACGGGAGCCGGTACGGATAGGGTGCTTACCGAGCTAGCCAGCTACAGCCTGGGTGCGAACATCGAGATCCTGACCTATACCGGGGTGGGCAACTTCATCGGTATTGGTAACGCGCTGGACAACATCATGGTCGGTGGCGCTGGCAACGACGTGCTCAACGGCAATGCAGGTACCGACCGCCTGGTGGGTGGTCTCGGCAACGACACCTACATGGTGGATAACGCCGGGGATTTGGTGATCGAGGCCACGGGAGCCGGTACGGATAGGGTGCTTACCGCGCTAGCCAGCTACAGCCTGGGTGCGAACATCGAGATCCTGACCTATACCGGGGTGGGCAACTTCAGCGGTACCGGTAACGCGCTGGACAACATCATGGTCGGTGGCGCTGGCGACGACGTGCTCAACGGCAATGCAGGTACCGATCGCCTGGTGGGTGGTCTCGGCAACGACACTTACGTGGTGGATAACGCCGGGGATTTGGTGATCGAGGCCACGGGAGCCGGTACGGATAGGGTGCTTACCGCGCTAGCCAGCTACAGCCTGGGTGCGAACATCGAGAACCTGACCTATACCGGGGTGGGTAATTTCAGCGGTACCGGTAACACGCTGGACAACATCATCACCAGCGGCGCTGGCAACGACCTGCTAAACGGTGGTGCAGGTAACGACCAACTGCTGGGTGGCATCGGTAACGATACCCTCAACGGTGGCGACGGCAACGATAGCCTCAATGGTGGTCTGGGTGACGACATCCTCAACGGCGGCGCAGGCAGTGACACGCTGTTCGGCGATAATGGTAACGACATTCTGTCGGGCGGTAGTGGCAATGACTTCATCAACGGTGCGGCTGGCAACGACACGGTCAACGGCGGCGCGGGCGATGACACCATGATGGCTACTGATGGCAATGATGTCTTCCAGTTCGCCGCAGGCTTCGGCAATGACCTGATCATCAACTTCGACAGCAACGCGACGGGTGGGCAGGACCTGCTGGATATCACTGCCTTCAACATCACCGCGGCCACCTTTGCCGCCAACGTGACCATCGCCGATGACGGCGCGGACACGCTGGTCAGCATCGGTGCTACCGACTCCATCCGCCTGGTGGGAGTGGCGGATGCAACCACAGTGACCGCAGCGGACTTCAACCTGGCAGTTTGAGGAACCGAAGGATAAGCTGTCGGCATTGAAATGCACGGGCTGCTGCGCAGCCCGTCGCGACACAAGGCCGCTCCTTCAGGGGATCCCCTGTAGGAGCGGCCTTGTGTCGCGATTGGGCCGCAAAGCGGCCCCATATCGCACGCAGTTATTTGATGAACCGCACCTGGCTGTTGATCTTCTCGATCACCGCCCCCTTGCGTTCGTTGAACCGGGCCTTGTTCTGCTCGAACAGGTTGTTGCCCTTGGTGTCGATGGAGATGATCAACGGGCCGAACTCGCGCACGCGGTTCACCCATAGCGTCTCCGGCATGCCCAGGTCCTGCCATTCCGCACGCTCGATCTCTTCCACCTGGGTCGCCGCCAGTACCGCGCAACCGCCCGGGAACACTGCATGCACTGCCTTGTTCTCCAGGCAACCGGTCGTGGTATCCGGGCCCATGCCGCCCTTGCCGACGATCAGCTTTACGCCGGTCTGCTCGATGAACTGCTTCTCGAACTTTTCCATGCGCATGCTGGTGGTCGGGCCGATGGAGACCATCTCGAAACTGCCATCGTCCTTCTTCCTGACGATGGGGCCTGCGTGGAAAATCGCGCCGCCACGCAAGTCGACCGGCAGCTCGCGGCCCAGTTCGATGAGCCGGCGGTGGGCAACGTCACGGCAGGTCACCAGTTGGCCGGTGAGGTAGACCACATCGCCCACGTTGAGGTTGGCCAGGTCTTCGTCGCTGATAGGTGTGCTCAGGATCTTTTTCACAGTACTACCCCTTCGTGCGAGAGGATGTCGTAGGACAAGTCGGCGTTGATGCGGATCTTGCCGCGGCGGTGCGCCCAGCAGCCGGTGGACACCGCCACACCGATGGTGGACGGGTGGCGGGCCGAAGACTCGATGTTCACGCCCATCACGCTGCTGTTGCCGGTCAGGCCCTGCGGGCCGATGCCGATTTCGTTGAGGCCTTCCTCCAGCAGCTTTTCCATCATCGCCGCGCTTTCGTTGGGGTGGCTTGAGTCCACTTCGCGCAGGATGGCCTTCTTCGACAGGCGTGCCGCCGTCTCCACCGAGGTCGATACCCCTACACCCACCAGCAGTGGCGGGCAGGCGTTGACACCGCGCGAGGTGATGACATCGAAGACGAACTCTGTCACCCCTTCATAGCCTTGCCCCGGCATCAGTACCTTGGCCGAGCCCGGCAGGGTGCAGCCGCCGCCGGCCATGTACACGTCGACGATGGCGTAGTCGGCATCGGGGATGATTTCCCAGTCCAGCCACGGGATCTTCGAGCCGGTGTTGGTGCCGGTGTTCTTCTCGATGAAGGTTTCCACCGCATTGTGGCGCAGCGGCCCCTGGATGGTGGCTTCCCTGGTGGCGTTCTCGAGGATGCCTTCCATCTCGCCCAGCAGCGGGAAGCGCGCGCCCGCCGAGACGAAGTACTGGATGACGCCGGTGTCCTGGCAGCTGGGCCGGTTGAGCTTGTCGGCGTATTCCTGGTTGTCGGCCATCGAGTCGTACACGGCGATGGCCAGCGGGTTGGTTTCGGCGGCGCGCAACTTGGCGGTCTTTTCCTTGACGTCGCGGGGCAGGCGCTTGCCGATATAGGCGGTGAACTTGGCCATCACGTCGGTAAGCGATGACACGGCTGTTTCTTTGTCCATGATTATTTCCTCACTGCATCACAAGGCGGGTTCTTTTTGCTGTTTTTCGAAAGGTCAGGGTGCGGGTGTGCCGGCCTCCATGCGTGCAAGGGCAGGGTGCGGCACAGCGGCCTCGGGTTCGGGGACGGTCGGTAGCTGGCCGTCCAGGGCCTGGGCCATGCGCTGCTTGTCCAGCGCACCCACCCAGTTGGCGATGGCCACGGTGCCGACCGCGTTGCCGATGGTGTTGGTGATGGCCCGGGCTTCGGACATGAAGCGGTCCACGCCCAGCAGCAGGACCATGCCGGCCACCGGGATGTTGTCCATGGTCGCCAGGGTCGCGGCCAGGGTGATGAAGCCCGAGCCGGTTACGCCTGCAGAGCCTTTGGAGGTGAGCAGCAGCACACCCAGCACGATCAGTTGGTCCATCAGGGTCAACGGTGTGTTGGTGGCCTGGGCGATGAAGATGGCGGCCATGGTGTAGTAGATGCACTGGCCGTCCGGGTTGAAGGTAAGGCCCGAGGGGATCACCAGGCCGACCACAGGCTTGGACACGCCAACCTTTTCCAGCTTGTTCATCAGTTGCGGTACCACCGACTCGGATGAGCTGGTACCCAGTACCGTGAACAGTTCTTCCTTGAGGTACTTGAGGAACTTCCACAGGTTGAAGCCGCACAGCCGGGCAATGGCGCCCAGCACCACCACCACGAACAGGAAGCAGGTCAGGTACATGGTCGCCATCAGCTTGCCCAGCGAAACGATCGAGCCCAGCCCGTACTTGCCTACGGTGAAGGCCATGGCCCCGCAGGCGGCCAGCGGTGCCACGCGCATGATCATGCCGACGATGAAGAACATGCCGTGGGAGAACGCTTCGAGCACATCCACCATCGGCTTGCCGCGCGGGCCCAGGTGGGAGAGGGCGATGCCGAACAGGGTGCTGAACAGCAGGATCGGCAGGATCTCGTTCTTGGCGAAGGCATCGATCACGCTGCCGGGTATCACATGCAGCAGGAAGTCGATGAAGCCGCCGCTGTTGCCGGCTGCCGCGGCGGTGTAGGTGGAGATGCTCTTGGCATCCAGGGTGGCAGGGTCGACGTTCATGCCCTGGCCGGGCTGCACGATGTTGACCACCACCAGCCCCAGTACCAGGGCAAAGGTGGACAGCACTTCGAAGTAGATCAGCGCGCGCACGCCGACGCGGCCGAGTTCCTTCATGTTTTCCATCTTGGCGATGCCCAGCACCACCGTGGCGAAGATGATCGGGGCGAAGACCATCTTGATCAGTTTGATGAAGGCATCACCGACGGGCTTCAGGTCAGCGCCAACCTGTGGCCAGAACACCCCGATCAGCACCCCGAGGGTTACGCCGATCAATACCTGTACGTAGAGCTTGCCGAACAACTTGCCGAACAATCGCTTGGCCATTGCCGTCTCCGAATTATTGTTGTGAGTCGGATTAATCTGGCGGCCGGGCTGCTCGTGAGGGGTGCAGGTCACACCTGGCCTTGGCGGCCGAAGAGCCCAGCTTTCTTGTGGTTAATCACGCAGGGCAAAAGGTAATGGTTTTTAAAAAATGCTGTAATACAATGAAATTCAACTCATTGTTTCCCTCAGGTTAATTATGAATCCGGTATCGGAGCTGGCGTTCTTCACCCAGCTGATCAGGGTGGGTAGCCTGGCGGGCACTGCTCGCGAACTGAACCTGACCCCGCCAGCGGTCTCCAAGCGCCTGGCCCAGCTGGAACAGCGCCTGGGCGTGCGCCTGCTCAACCGCACCACACGCAGCATCAGCCTTACCGCCGAGGGCGAGACTTACCTGGTGAATGCCAAGCGCATACTGGGCGAGATCGAGGAAATGGAGCGGCAGGTGTCAAGCAGCCGCGCCGAGCCCAAGGGCTTGCTGCGGGTCAATGCGCCGCTGGGCTTTGGCCGTACCCACGTGGGGCCGGCGGTGTCATCGTTTGCCAAGCGCTACCCCGAGGTGGAGGTGCAGCTGCACCTGACCGACCGCCCCATTGCCCTGCCGAACGATGCCATCGACGTGGCCATCCGTTTTGGCGAGCTGCCCGACTCGCGGCTGATCGCCCGCAAGATCGCGGCCAACCGCCGCCGATTGTGCGCGTCGCCCGGTTACCTGGAAGCCCACGGTACCCCCGAATCGCCAAAGGACCTGGCCAGCCACAATTGCATCGTGTTGCGCCAGAACGACGCCGCGTTCGGTATCTGGCGGCTCAGCCGCGGCAAGCAGAGCGAGTCGGTGAAGGTGCATGGCAGCCTCAGCACCAACGATGGCGAGGTCGCCCTGAACTGGGCGCTGGACGGGCAGGGCATCCTGCTGCGGGCCGAGTGGAACCTGGCCGACCACCTGCGCAGCGGGCGCCTGGTGGAGGTGCTGAGCGATTACCACACGCCGCCTGCGGATATCTATGCGGTGTACCTGGAACGCCTGAACCTGTCGGCCAAGGTGTCGTGCTTCGTCGAGCACCTGAGGGCATTCTTCCGCCAAGGGGACAGCCTGGCAGCGTGGCATTGAGGCCTTTACCACAGGCGATCGCGTTATACTCCGCGCCTTTGCCCATGCCCGGAATCCGCCCATGCGCCAGGTTTTGCTCATTGTCGATGTCCAGTCCACCTTCAGCCCGCCCGAGTGGCTGGTCGATGGCCTGCGCCGGTTGTCGGCGAACATCCCCACCATCGCCTCGGTCGAGTTGCACGACGAACAGGCCACGCCGTTCGAGCGCCAGCTTGGCTGGCACCCGGCGGCCGAGGACGACAGCCTGGTCGAGGCCGACCAGGTGTTCGTCAAGCATGGCTACGGGCAGAGCGCCGAGGCCATCGACTACATCAAGAAATTGGGTGTGGAGCGCGTGCTGGTATGCGGGCTGCAGACCGAAACCTGTGTGCTGGCCGCCGGTTTCGCCCTGTTCGATGCGGGGTTGATGCCCACCCTGGTCACCGACATGACGGTAGGCTCTTCGCTCGACAGGTCCGGCAAGCTGGGCATCGACCTGTGGAAGCATCACTTCCGCCAGGTCACCACCTCGGCCGAGGTGCTCGCCGAAGTGGCTACACCAGGCTAGCGCCGCAGCCCAAAAGGCCTAAATTGTAGGAGCGGCCTTGTGTCGCGAAAGGGCCGCAAAGCGGCCCCGGCAATATGTGCTGCGCAGCTGAAATCGAGGGGCTGCTGCGCAGCCCGATCGCGACACAAGGCCGCTCCTACAGAGAACGCGTCGCAAGGCGAAAGCCTCAGGCCACATCCACCAGCACGATCTCGCTGTCCTCGATGGCGGTCACCCGCAGCGCCTCCTAGGCCAGAGCCGCAGCCCAAAAGGCCTATGCAGTACTTGTAGGAGCGGCCTTGTGTCGCGAAAGGGCCGCAAAGCGGCCCCGGCAATATGTGCTGCGCAGCTGAAATCGAGGGGCTGCTGCGCAGCCCGATCGCGACACAAGGCCGCTCCTACAAAGATCGCGTCGCAAGGCGAAAGCCTCAGGCCACATCCACCAGCACGATCTCGCTGTCCTCGATGGCGGTCACCCGCAGCACCTCCTCCTGCTCGATCGCCACGCCATCGCGCGCCTTGGCACGCAGCCCGTTGACCTCCACCAGCCCCTTGGCCGGCACCAGGTAGCCCCGGCGTGCGGCATCGAAGCGGTACTCGGCAGTTTCGCCGGCACGCAGGGTGGCAGCCACCAGCCGCGCATCGGTGCGGATCTGCAGGCTGTCCTCATCGCCCTCACGGCCGCTGGCCAGGGTCACGAAGCCTTCGCCACGTTCACCTTTGGGGAACGGCCGGCTACCCCACTGCGGTGCTTCGCCAGTGCGCTCCGGCACGATCCAGATCTGGAAAATACGCGTGTCGACGTCTTCCAGGTTGTACTCGCTGTGCACGATGCCGGTACCGGCGCTCATCACCTGCACGTCACCGGCTTCGGTACGGCCTTTGTTACCCAGGCTGTCCTGGTGGCTGATCGCACCTTCACGCACATAGGTGATGATTTCCATGTCGCGGTGCGGGTGCGGCGGGAAGCCGCTGCCGGCAGCGATCAGGTCGTCGTTCCACACCCGCAGGTTGCCCCAGTGCATGCGCGCCGGGTCGTAGTACTCGGCAAACGAGAAATGGTGGTGGGCGTCGAGCCAGCCGTGGTTGGCGTGGCCGAGGCTTTCGAACGGTCGCAGTTGCAGCATGGTCGTGCTCCTTGAATCAGTGGAATGAGGCCATGATGCGTCAAAGAAGCATCGAAAATAAGCGTAAATATCGGCTTAAAACAATCACTAAAATAGATTAATTGCGATGGAGTGTTTTATCCGCTTCATCGCCTAATCCACTGATCTGCAAGCATTCGCTGGCGATTTTTTGTCGATGCGGCGAACATGCCCGCTGATTTTGTTTTTCAACGGAGTGACCGTGGCCCACGAGCAACCCCAGGCCCCTGCCGACCTTACCCCTCCTGCCCAGCTGCCCTGGTTTCGCCGCCTGGCGGCCCGCCTGCTGGGGCGTGGCCTGACCCGCTTGCAGGCCCAGCACCGCGACTCCTGGTTCCTCGGCCACGCCAGCGGCCAGCGCAGTGGCCATGCCGATGGCGTGCGTGAAGGGTTCGAACGCGGGCGGGTGGAAGGTTACGAGGACGGGCGCCAGGTGCTGGTGATCCGCGATACCCGGCCCGACACCGCCGCGGTGCCGGGCCGGGATGACAACCTGTTCGATGACTGGCGCCTGCCGCTGACTGCCGAGCTGAAAAAGCGCTTCAAGGCCGATGTCGCCCAGCGCCTGCCCGCCGAGGCGCAACCCAGTGCCGCGCAATGGAAGCTGATTTTCAGTGACACACCGTCCACCTGCGTGGTGGCAGGGGCCGGGGCGGGCAAGTCCACCTCGCTGGTGCTGCGCATCCTGCTGTTGCGCCACTACCTGGGCTACGAGCTGGATGCGATGACCGTGGTCACCTTCACCCGCGAGTCGCGCAAGGACTTCATCAAGCGCCTGCTGCAGGTGTTCGCCCTGTGGCAGATCAACCTGCAACCGCTGCAGGCTCGCGAGCTGGTGCGCACGTTCCATTCGCGCATCCTGCCGCTGGTGCGCAGCCTGCCGGGCTTTGGCCAGGTGCGCGCGTTCGAAACGCTGGGTAACGAGATGCCGGTCGGTCGTGAGGCCGAGGCCGAGAGCAACCCGTTCGACCTGCGCCTGAACGATGCCCAGCGCCAGCAGCTGAACCAGTGCTACAGCACGCTGCTGGGCGAGAGCCCGCGTTTTGCCGAGCTGGTCGGCCTGTTGCGCAGCGAAGCCCTGCAGTTGAAGCCGCTGGACCCGAACAACCCCGATGTGCAGAAGCGCGCCCAGGTAACCCAGCTGGCTGCCCAGCGCGACGAAGAGCTGTGCGACGTGATCGAAGACCTGTGGTTCGCCGCCGGCGCCTGGCCGATCAAAGGCATCGAACCCTGCCGCGAAACCATCCAGATCCGTGGCAGCCGCTTCCATGTGCATGGCCGTCTGGCTGGCCAGGGGCCTTTGCTCGTGCTGGGCTTCGACCCGGCGGAAAGCGCGCAGTACCAGCGCCCCGGCGCCAAGCTGGCAGTGCGCGCCGAGTGGGCGGTCAAGCGCACCCTGTTGCAGGCCTTCTGCGACCAGCCGCTGATCTGGCTCGACAACTACGCCATGGCCCGGCGCCTGGCAGCCTCGCTGGCCGGTGATGCCGTGGCCGGCCCCGGCTTCGAATACAAGGTCAAGGGCGAACTGGCCCCGGCGCCGCTGCTCGATGCCTTTGTCGGTGCGGCGAATTTCATCGAGAACCTCGGCCTGGAGGTGAACACTGCCGTGGCGGCGATGAGCTTCCCCTCCGGCGACAGCGATGCGCTGTTTTTCGAGGCCCTGGCCCTGTACTGGAAGGCCCTGGAGGCCCACCTGCTGGACCAGTCGCCGCCGGTGATGAGCTACAACCGCATGTTCGCCTTGTTCGGCGAGAACAACCCGGAAAACCTGCAACTGCTGCCCGACCCGTTGCTGCGGCCGCTGGCGCACCTGATGATCGACGAGTTCCAGGATGTGTCGCCGCAGATCGTCAGCTGGCTGCGCGCCAGCCTCGCCGAGATCCGTCGTCGCGGCCCGGCGATGCACATCGGGCACCATGCCCAGCATTCGTCGCTGCTGTGTGTGGGCGACGACTGGCAGTCGATCTACGGCTGGCGCGGCAGTTCGCCCAAGTACTTCATGGAGTTCACCAAGGCCTTCCCGTCGCCGGCCAACACCCGGGTGATGCTGGTCGACAACTACCGTTGCCAGCAGCAGGTGATCGACGCGGCCGAGCACCTGGTCAAGGGCACCCCGGCGATAGCCGGCAAGAAAGCCCGGGCCAGTGGCCCGGCGGCCGAGTTGCCAGGCTCGCCGGTAAAAGTGTTCGATCGTGACGAGGCCGCCCTGGGTGAAACGCTGATCGAGCACTACCAGCGTGGCGAGACGGTGATGATGCTTTACCGCAAGGGCAGCGACAGGGCGCTGATGAACGAGCACCTGCAAGGCGTGCTGCACGCCGAAGCGGCGTTGCCGGCCGAGCAGCGCCGTTTGCGCCAGTTGACCTACCACAGTGCCAAGGGCTTGCAGGCCGATGCAGTGTTCATGCTGGGCGACTGCCAGTACCTGACCAGCTCGCCCTACAAGAACCAGGTGTATCGCCAGGCCGGGCTAGGCAAGGCCGGTGATGCCCAGCCGTTCGATACCGCGCAGAAGGAAGAGGTGCAGCGCCTGGCCTACGTGGCGGTAACCCGCGCGATCAGGCACTGCTACTGGCATGTGGAGGCGGCCAACGCAGAGGCGGCGGCAGCGCCGCGTGCGTCGAGCCAGGTGGATGGGCGGCAGGCCTTCTTCGAAGACCTGCGTGGTCATTGATCAGTGTTCAGGCATCGAGGATGTCCGCTTGCCGGGTAAGGCTCAGCAATAGCCCGGCTTCTACCTCCTGCTGTGCCTGGGTCAAGGCGTTCGTGGCCTTGACATACGCTTCCTCATTGAACGGAACCCTGCGCAATGTGCCGTTTTCGTCCAGCGCCGGTATGGGCTTTTTCGGGAACAATACTTTTATTATCGCGTTGTCCAGGTAAGTGATCGGCTCCTGGCTTTCGTCCAGGCAATAAAAGAGGTAATCGAGGCCTGGGCGCCAGAAGTCGGTAATGGCTTCGAACTGACTGGCATATTGGCGCTTGAGGTAGCCAACCCAGGCCGGTTGTTCGCTCATCCACTGCTGCCTGGCGGTGGTGTCCGCATCGAGTTCCAGCACGGCAGCGCGAACGTTGTCGATGATTTGCTGGTTGATCCTTGCGGTATCGCGATAGAGCATGCCGCTGCTGGGTTCGGGGAAATCGAGCTTTCCGCTCAAGGACTGGCGCAGTGCCAGGCGGACTTCGATGTCGTCAACCAGGCCCCTGGCCAGGACCGTATCGGGGAAGGCCGCCGGGACATCCAGCTCATCTCGAGCCGGTAACTGGGCGGCGTGTTCCTGTAGCGCCTGCTTGCGCAGGCCGCGTCGCAGGCTGATGCGATCCGCCAGTTCGTTGACTTTCTCGCGACGATACAGCTTGCGGTAAAGGTCGAGTAGCGGCTTGGCCGTATCCCGTGCCCAACCTGACGCCTGGTTCGCCAGCAGCTCCACTTCCAGAGCGCTGAGTGCTTCGGCGCCGGCATCACCGCAAGTTGGGGGGAAGGATTGCGCCACCTCGTTCAGACGTTCGCGCAGAGCTGTGTCCCCGCGGGCGTGCTCCAACAGTTCCCACACTCGCGCACGCAGGCCTTCGGGATCCCTTCTTGCTTCCAACGATTCGGTAAGGCGCTCCAACACTGCCTGCAGGTCGCCATTATCGTTCTGATCGAACAGGTCGGACCAAAGTTGCCTCTGATCGTCGGTCGCGGCACCGCGCCAGAACCCTTGCCACTCCTGCCTGTCGGGGGCGTGCTCGAAGACATTGACGCCGCTGGCTCGCAGGCGCCTGGCCGACTCGGCTTCCAGATTGTTGTAGTTGAAGAACCAGCGGCGCCCGGGCAACCGCGCAGCGACGTCCCGCGCATACGGACTGCCCAGGATGCTTGCCAGGCCCGGAACATGGCGAATTTGGTTGGATGAGAGGTCCAGGTAGCGCAGCTGGTATTGTAACTGGTTCATCAGGTTGCTCAAGCCAGGGGGAAAGGCCCGCAGATGAGCGTTGGACAGGTTCAGGTGCTGCAACCGCGCCATGTAGCGCACATCAGGTGCGTGCTGCAGCGGGTTGAAGTCCAGGTCCAGTTGCTGCGGATGGATCATGTCCTGGAAGCGCGTGGCGAGGTTTTCATCGAGCGTGATGCGATTGTGCCCCAGCCTCAGGACATCCAGTGGTCGGCCGCAAAGTAAAGTCAATGTCGCTTCATCCAGTGTCAACTGGTTGCGCCGCAGGTTCAGCTGGCGCAGGTCTGGCATCGCTGCCAGCACTCGCTGTGCGGTGGGCGAAAGGGTAGCAAGGGTGTTGTTGGTCAGGTCCAGCGTGCGCAGCCTGGGCACCGATTCAAGTGCCTGGAACAGCGCTTCCCCGTCGATTTCTCGGTTGTTGGTGACTTCCAGCACTTGCAGGTTGGGGAAACGTGACAGGAACGTGCTGTCCAGTCGTTGCAGCTGAAGCTCGTTCAGCTTGAGCTCACGTATGTGGGGTAGGCTGGCTGTGATCGCTGGCAACTCGGGTAACCGAATTCGCTCCAGCACTAGCGTGCGACCCTTCCGCTGCCAAGCCTCGATGAGGCGATCAGTGCATCTTTGTCGATCGAGGCGCTCGAAGATGTCGTTTGGGCTCTTGTACCACGCCTCCAGATAGCTATTCAGATCTCTCCACTCTGTTTCCAGTTGCCGAATTGCCGAGCCGAGATCACCGGTCTGGCTCAGTTCGCCCCTCAGGGCGTTGATCTCGTCGCTCTTCAGCGAGGGGAAAAGTGAGTTGAGCCGACGTGTTGCGGCGTATGCGCCGATCGGGCCTGTTCCTCGGCCACTGAGTGGGTAACCGAATCGTCCATGTGCCAGGCGCATGGGCGAGCGAAAGCCTGGCTTGATTGGCTGCTGGCCCAGCAGTGCGGCGCAGCCCGAGCGGTCGGCGACGGCGCTGGCGAACACTTCGGCCTCAGTCGCCTGCGGCTTTTCGGCTACCAATGCATCGCGCAGCAGTTGGCTGTCATCATTGGCCAGGTCTGCTCGGTACAGGCCGGTCAAGGCACGATCGAGGCGGGCGCGGGCCTGCAGGTAGCGGGCTTCTTCAGCCACGCGCAAGGGCACACGTCCGCTTTTCAGGCGATCGCGTTCGGCGCTGTCGGCATGCGCGACGAGCTCTTCCAGGGCATTGTCGGGCAAACCGGGGAACTGGCGGCCCAAGGTCTTCGCTTCGTCGCCAAGCGGTACCCGATGGCTTTTCAACATGCTCGCGAAGACTTCGCGACGGCGTGCTGACAGGCGGTTGGCCAACAGCTCGTCAAGGGCGCTCGGACGCTGCTCTGCTGGCGTATCGGGTAGTAACTGCTCTATGACATCTTCATCCATCCCCGCCAGGACAACCTTGCTCAGTTCGCCATTGTCAAGCTCTTCGCGGCCGATCTCTATCTGCAACGTGTCGGCTTTTGGCTCCGCTCCGAAGTAGACCGCCTCTCCCCATTTTTCGGCACCGGTGAAGACCTTCAGCCTGTAATGCGCAGGCCAACCAGGCATCTGTACCAGTTCGGGCAGCGCGAAGTTCATATGCGCAGCCAACGGCAGCCCGTGACGTACTCGGGTGATGATGGTCTGCACGTCGTTGGTCAGTCGCAGGCGCAGCAAGGCATCGGCCAACAGAGCCGGGGGCCGCGAGCCGTTGACCTGGCTGTGACGCAAGGTGTCTGCATCGACCTCGGTTATACGCAAGGCGGCAAGTTGCTCCGATGCATCCAGCCCCTGGCTGAATTGGCCCAGTCCTTCGAGCAACTGCGCATCGTCCCATTCGAGCGGGTTGTCATGCGCCAATTGCCAACGCTGGTCGCCGAGGTAGCGCAAGGCCGGTGCGTAGGCATCGGGGGCGTTCGGGTGACGCACATGCCACTGCCCGCCGGTTTCGAACACCTCATACAGTTTGCCTTGCAGCCAGACGTGGCTTTTGCCATCGAAGAGGTAGAGCCCTTCGGAATTTGTCGGCACTCCGACTGGCAAGGAGTCCGAGGTGCTGTAAGGGCCCATGTCTGGGTGCCAAAGCCGTTCGCGGCCACCTTTCAATACACTTTCCAGCGCATCGACGAACCCCGATGCCTTGAGCGCGCTGCTGCCGGCGGCGAAGCCGGCAACAACGGCGGCATTGATGGCCAGCGACTCGAGTTGTTGCAGCGCTTCCTGGGTATCGCCTTCTTCCCAGGCTTCGAACCCGGTGAACACCGAATCCATGAGGTCGTAGGCGAATACTCCAAGCATCGCGGCATCCAGCCCAGGCACGAAGAAGGCGGCCACGTTCAGAACGTTCATGCCTGCGTCCAGCCAGTGTTGCAGCCGTTCCTTGCGTGCCTTGGCATCGGCATCGGCGGTTGGTACCGCGATCGTTCTGGCAGTTGCCATGAGGCGACGCTTGTGGTCTTTGTAAAGCACCTGCCAGATGGGAAGCGCCAGGCGGGTTCGCTTGAAGTGCAGTTCAGGCTTGTCCTTGGGTCTGCGCGTGGAGGTACCCTGCTCGAACAGGGCATGTTCGAGCTTGCGGCTGAACTCGACCTGGTGGTCCTTGTCAGCGAAGCTGATCAAGTGCTGTCGAAACGTGGTTTGCAGCAGGCGTTGACGTATGTGAGCACCGGCCTTTTGCAAAGAAGCGAACTCCCTCAGCGGGTGTTGTGCATCCTGGGGAATGTAGAGCATGCAGGGGTTGGTCTGGTCGGCTTCATCAGGGCCCAGCAGCAGTACGCCATGAATCGGGATGCCGAGCAGGCTGAAGCGCCAGCAGCGAAGCCTGTGTTCGCCATAGCGAGGCGTGCTTTCGTTGTCGCATAGCTGTACAAGGGCATCGCGACCTTTGAGCGTCAGCAGGCTCTTGAGGTAAGCGATCATCGCCTCGGTTTTCAGTGCCTGCTGGCTTGCATCGATCCACTGCTGCTCGATTGCGGCTTTTCTGGGGCCTTCATAGATACTCTGCAGGTGGTCTTGATACTGCCGGCCCAGGTCCAGGCTTCGGCAAAGGTTCACGAACGCTTCGGGCTCCAGCCCAGGAAGTGAGGCGTCGTCGTCCGGGCCAAGGGTCAGGGTGTCGAACGGGCCCACTTCGTCGGTGCCTTCGAAATTGTGCAGGGCGGCCTCCAGCAGCGTGCGCTTCTGTGGTGGCCCTTCGGGGCGATTGATGTACGTATCGTCACCGCCGAGTGAGAAATCGAGGCCGGGGACATTCACCAGCGTGGTGTACACCTTGAACGGCTGGTGCAGGTACTGGGCCTTGTCCGCTTTGACATCCGGGCCCAACCGGCTCTCGAGCAAAGGGTTGCAGAATTCGCTGATCTGCCTGAAGTCCTCGAGCAAGGCCCGCAGAGCTTTGAACTCGGCATCGCGGGCGCTGATCAGCTGCCGTAAACGCGCCTGGTCTTCATCGCTGGCTGCGGCGTACCAGGCGTAAGGCGAACCGTTTTCGTCGAGGTAGTCCTTGCGGATGCTCTGAACGACGCGGCGGGTATGGTCAGGGTACATCGTTCGGCACCAGTCAGGCAGGTTACGGACAATCTGGGCCTGATGGAAAGGCATGGGTGTGCTGGACATGCTGAAGTCTCCGTTGTCGATGGAGGGGCCAGTCGACAGGTTTCGCCTCGGCATGCGGTGGTATTTAGTTGAATGCACAGGTCGGTCCTGTGCACGAGAGCGTCGGTAGGGGAGCAGCGCGGGCAGGGTTGTTGGGAGATGGTGGGGCAAGGCATGGGGTAGGCATGTCGTGTGGATGACGCCGGCACGTGGGGTATGGGCCGGCGTCATGTGATGCCTGGCCATAGGCCGGCGTTCTATCAGGGAGAACTACGATGCATTCGCTGTGCAGTCCCAAGGATCACCTGCTGGACCTCGACGGTATTGAAATAGCGGTACGCACCTGGGGGGCGGAGGACGGCATCCCGGTGCTGGCTCTGCACGGGTGGCTGGACAACGCCGCCTCGTTCGAACGCCTGGCACCGATGCTCGACGGCTGCTTCGTGGTCGCCCCCGACCTGGTTGGCCATGGCCGCTCGGACCATCGCCGCCACGACAGTGGTTACTACCTGTGGGAACATGCCGAGGACATGCTGGCAGTGACCGACAGCCTGGGCCTGTCGCAATTCCATGTGCTGGCCCATGGCATGGGTACCGGGGTGGCATCGCTGCTGGCGGCCATGACCAGCGGTATTGCCAGCATGACCTTCCTCGACGGCATGGGCGCACCGTTCACGGTGGCCGAGGACGACCGCGTGCAGCACCTGGCCCGGGCCTACCGGCTCAAGCGCATGGTGCAGCGCAGCCAGTTGCAGGGTTTTGCCGAGCCGGACGTCGGCCGTTTCGAGGACCTGGACACGGCCCTGGAACAACGCCGCGAGCGCCTGGACACCGGGCTGTCGGAAGAGGCGGCACGGCTGCTGGCGCTGCGCGACCTGCTGCAGCTGGGCGAGGGCTATTGCTGGCGCCACGACCCACGCCTGGTGCTGCCCGAACCCATGCCGCTGACCGAGCGCGAAGCCTGCGACCTGCTCAGCCAGATCCGTTGCCCGTTGTACCTGCTGTTCGGCCGCCAGGGGGCATTCACCGGTGAGGCCTTTACCAGGCGCCAGGCGGCCTTGCCCAGCCAGGCGAAAATCTCCTGGCATCCGGGCGGGCACCACTTCCACCTGGATGCGCCGGACCGGGCGCTGGTCGATCAACTGCTGCGCATCCTCGCCCGCCATGAAGGGGGCGTGCTGCAACGGTTGGTAAACGAGTAACTGGATATGGTCATGCCATGCGCACGTGGGCTATGGTGGTGAATCTCATCGGGCTTGCGTGATCCCTTGTGGGAGCGGGCGAAGCCCGTGCCATTCACCGCAACGCCTGATTCGCGGGCACGCCCGCTCCCACAGGAATCCAGCGGCCACAAGGAGCCTTGGCATGCGACCATTCGTCATCAAGCACATCGACCACCTCGTCCTGCGGGTCAGCGACCTGGAGCGCAGCGTCGCTTTCTACACCCAACTGCTCGGCTGCACGGTCAGCCGCGTGCGCGAAGACCTGGGAATGGTCCACCTGGCCACAGGCACGGCGATGATCGACCTGGTGACCCTGGACGGTCCCTTGGGCCAGCCTGGTGGGGCGGCGCCGGGTGCCGAGGGGCGCAACCTGCACCATTTCTGCCTGCGCATCGAGCCGTTCGACGAGGCTGCACTTACGGCCTACCTGCAAGCTGCGGGGGTTGAAGTCGAACCTGCGGAAAAACGCTATGGCGCCGAAGGCGAGGGGCTGTCGCTGTACTGTTACGACCCCGATGGCAACCAGGTCGAGCTGAAAGGGCCGGTACCGGCAACGGAGGCTCCATGAGCAACCTGCATACCCGCGAACACTGGATCGACACCGCACAAGGCAAGCTGTTCGCCCAGGAGTGGGCGCCGCTGCAGGCGCAGGGTGCGCCGATCGTCCTGCTGCACGATTCACTGGGTTGCGTTGCCTTGTGGCGCGAGTTCCCGGCGCAGCTTGCGCAAACCACCGGGCACCGGGTAATCGCCTACGATCGCCTGGGCTTTGGCCGCTCCGACGCCCACCCCGGCAGCTTGCGCCTGGGCTTTGTCGAGGACGAGGCGCAGCAGGGGTTCACGGCGCTGCGAGAGCATTTTGGCATTGGCGATTTCATTGTCTTCGGCCACAGCGTTGGCGGCGGCATGGCCGTGGCCTGTGCGGCGGCCTTCGCCAGCCAGTGTGTGGGGCTGATTACCGAGTCGGCGCAGGCGTTTGTCGAGGCCCGTACCCTTGAGGGCATTCGCGTGGCCGACCAGCAGTTTGCCGAACCTGGGCAGTTGCAACGGCTGGAGCGCTACCACGGCGGCAAGGCCGAGTGGGTATTGCGTGCCTGGGTGGACAACTGGTTGTCCGAGCACTTTGCCGATTGGAGCCTGGATGCGCTGCTGCCGCAGGTACGCTGCCCGCTGTTGAGCCTGCATGGCGACAACGATGAGTTCGGCTCGCCGGCGCACCCCGAGCGGTTGGTGGAACTGGCTGGCGGCCCGGGGTTGATGCGCCTGCTGCAAGGTTGTGGCCATGTGCCGCATCGGGAGCAGGCCGAGCGAGTACTGGCGGAAGTCCTGCAGTTCTTGCGCTGACCTTCCCCAGGCTGACGCGGTCCCTGTAGGAGCGGCCTTGTGTCGCGAAAGGGCTGCAAAGCAGTCCCGACAATCTGTGCAGGTACGCTGAAATCCTGGGGCTGCTTCGCACCCCATTCGCGACACAAGGCCGCTCCTACACGGATCGCGCAAGGCTCAAGTGGATATCCCGGCAAAGCCTATTATGCTTCAGTTACCTTGCTGCGATCCGAGGCGGCCTGCCTCGTCGTGCTTCGCATATCCAAAGCAAGCCCCCCAGGGCCTGGGTGCGATGGTGAAAAAGATTTGAGGTGCTCCCGGCCTGCATGACGACAAGACGGAGGCACCCCATGGCGGTTCTCGACAGCACATCCACGGGCAGCGCGCCCCAACGCGGTATCACCCGGGAGGAGCGCAAGGTCATCTTCGCCTCATCCCTGGGCACGGTATTCGAATGGTACGACTTCTACCTGTACGGCTCCCTGGCGGCGATCATCGCCAAGCACTTCTTTGCCGGGGTCAATGAAACCACCTCGTTCATCTTCGCCTTGCTGGCCTTTGCCGCCGGCTTTGCCGTGCGGCCATTCGGCGCCATCGTGTTCGGTCGCCTGGGCGACATGATCGGGCGCAAGTACACCTTCCTCATCACCATCGTCATCATGGGCCTGTCCACCGCTGTGGTGGGCCTGCTACCCAGCTATGCCACGATCGGCGTGGCCGCGCCGATCATCCTCATCAGCCTGCGCCTGCTGCAGGGCCTGGCATTGGGTGGCGAGTACGGCGGCGCGGCCACCTATGTGGCCGAGCATGCACCCAAGGGCCGGCGCGGCTTCTTCACTGCCTGGATCCAGACCACGGCCACCCTGGGGCTGTTCCTCTCGCTGCTGGTGATCATGGCCTGCCGCACGGCCATGGGTAACGAGGTGTTCGAGGCCTGGGGGTGGCGGGTGCCGTTCCTGCTGTCGATATTGCTGCTGGCGATTTCGGTGTACATCCGCATGCAGCTCAACGAGTCGCCGGTGTTCATGAAGATGAAGGCCGAGGGCAAGGCGTCCAAGGCGCCACTGACCGAATCGTTCGCCCGCTGGGACAACCTCAAGGTGGTGATCATGTCGCTGCTCGGCGGCACCGCCGGCCAGGCCGTGGTGTGGTACACCGGGCAGTTCTATGCGCTGTTCTTCCTGTTGCAGATGCTCAAGATCGAGCCGCAGACCGCCAACTTGCTGATTGCCGGTTCGCTGCTGATCGGCACACCGTTCTTCATCTTCTTCGGCAGCCTGTCCGACCGCATCGGCCGCAAGAAAATCATCATGGCCGGTTGCATCATCGCCGCGCTGACCTACTTCCCGATCTTCAAGGCACTGACCCAGTACGGCAACCCGGATGTGTTCGTCGCCCAGGAGCAGAACCCGGTGGTGGTGATGGCAGACCCTGCCCAGTGCGCGTTCCAGTTCGACCCGGTGGGCAAGGCCAAATTCACCAGCTCGTGCGATATCGCCAAGAGCCTGCTGGCCAAGCGGGCCATCCCCTATACCAACGAAGCGGCCGAGCCTGGCAAAAAGGCGCAGATCCGCATTGGTGAACGGGTGCTGCCAAGCTTTGATGGCAGTGGCCTGGCGGCAGCGGACTTCAAGGCACAGAGCGACGCCTTTACCGCGACCTTGACCGGAGCGTTGAAGGAAGCCGGCTACCCGGAAAAGGCCGACCCGGCGAAGATCCACTACCCGATGGTGCTGTTGCTGCTGACCATTCTGGTGATCTACGTGACCATGGTCTACGGGCCGATCGCGGCCTGGCTGGTGGAGCTGTTCCCGGCGCGTATCCGCTACACCTCGATGTCGCTGCCTTACCACATCGGCAACGGCTGGTTCGGCGGCTTCCTGCCGACCGTGGCGTTTGCCATGGTGGCGGCGACCGGGGATATCTATTACGGCTTGTGGTACCCCATCGTGATTGCGGTGATGACGGCGGTGCTGGGGATCTTCTTCCTGCCGGAGACCAAGGACCGCGATATCAACCACACTTGAAGGTTGAGGCTGCCTGTACCGGCCTCTTCGCGGGCTTGCCCGCTCCCACAGGGATACCACTGTGCCCTGTGGGAGCGGGCAAGCCCGCGAAGGGGCCGGCACAGTCAACCCATCAGTCGAAATAGCCCCGCAAGCCAAAGGCATACCCGGTATCCACGGCAGCCTCGCCCCGGCTCCAGCGTTTCTTCAACACGAACTCGAACGCCGGCTCGTACAGCCCGTCCCGCACCAGCGCACCCGCCAGCACCTCCACGTCATACCAGCCATTGTCCAGCTCGATGATCGGCCGCCCCGGCACCTGGTAGCGCGCCATCAGGTCACCCAGTGTCTTGGGCGTGAAGTGCTGCAGGATGCGCCAGGTGTACAGCATCAGCGCACCGTGCTCGACCTGCAGCACATAGCCATTGCGGCGGTGCTTGAGGCGGCTGCCGGGTTCGCGCAGAGCCGGGGTGCGGTTGTCCAGGGTGAACAGGATGCGGTAGGGCAGGTTATCGACCCCGGCCAGTGGCAGCACAATCCCTTCGCGCACGGCCTGGTCGCCGCTGTCGCCGTGGGTGAACGCATGGGCCAGGTCGTCGGGCAATTCATGTTGTTGCTTGAAGCGCTCGAGCAGCTGGATATCGCCGAGCAGAAAGTAGTCGACCAGGTCGTTGAGCACTTCGCTGAATTCGTGGCGCATCTGTTTTCCTTGTTGGTGCGCATGGGGGCAATGGCAAATGTAGCACTTCAGATTGGCTTCAGATTGCCCCCTGATACTGCCCCCGAGACCTGACTTGAAAGGGGGACAGCCATGACCCAGGCAGACAGCGCCAGCCTGTTTCCACTGGCTATCGGCAACCACGGCGATCGCCTTGCCCACATGACACTGAAACACCCGGGGGAGCCGGGGCGCGACGAGCTGGAACAGTTCATCCACGCCCGCTTTGCCTGCGCGCACCACGCCGACGTGCAGCACTACCTGCCCGAACTGCTCGGCCTGCATGACAGCCACGGGCGCCTGATGGCCGCCGCCGGCATACGCCTGGCCAGCAGTGGCCCGACCTTCATCGAGCGTTACCTGGATGAACCGCTGGAAGTGGCCGTGACCCGGCTGTCGGCCAGCCCGGTCAGCCGTACGCAGTTGGTCGAAGTGGGCAACCTGGCCGCGCTCAGCGCCGGCAGCGCGCGGATCATGATCATTGCCGTGACCTGGTTGCTGGCCGCCCGCGGCTTGCAGTGGGTGGCCTTCACCGGTGCCACGACCCTGGTCAACAGCTTTCATCGCCTGGGCCTGGTGCCCACGGCGCTGGCCGTGGCCGACCCTGGCCGGCTGAACGGCGATGCCGACAGTTGGGGCAGTTACTACGCACAGCACCCGCAAGTGTTCGTCGGCAACATCGACTACGGCCATGCAGCCCTGGCCCGCGGCGGCGTGTTCGAGCGGCTGGGCTTGCCCGCGAGCGTGCAGGAGGCCGGCCATGCCGCGTGAATGCCAGCTGTTCAGGGAAGTGTTGCAACTGCACGCCCGTCACCGAGGGGCGCAACCGGCGTTGCTGGGCCTTGGCGGGCCATTTACCTATCAACAGTTGCTGGACGAGGTCGAGCAACGCCAGGCCTGGTTGAGCGCGCAGCCATCGGGCACCTTCGCCCTGGCCCTGGAAAACGGCCCCGAGGCGCTGTTCTGGGACCTGGCAGCACTGTTCGCGGCGCGCCCCATCGTCATCCTGCCGGCGTTCTTCAGCAGCGCCCAACGCCGCCACTGCCTGGCACAGAGCGGGGCGGTGCTGGCGCTGGCCGACGAGGCCTTCGCTGACGACCTGCACGCCAGCGGCTTCATTGCCGGTGAGCGCTTCTGGAGCCGGCAGCCGCCAGCGGCCGTACCCTTGCCACCGGGTACCGCGAAGATTACCTACACCTCCGGTAGCACCGGTGCACCCAAGGGCGTATGCCTGAGCGCCGATGCCATGCTGCGGGTAGCGCGTGAACTGGAGGCCGCCAGCCGGCCCACGGCGCCAGGCAAGTACCTGGCGGTATTGCCCCTGGCGGTGCTGCTGGAGAACCTGGGCCTGTACGCGGCCCTGCTGGCCGGGGCGAGCATTGCCCTGTACCCGCAGGCGCAACTGGGCTTTCGCGGTGCCAGCCAGGTCGACTTCAAGCAATTGCTGGGCACCATCTCCTTGAGTGGGGCCGAAAGCCTGATCCTGGTGCCGCAACTGCTGCTCGGGCTGGTCACTGCCATCGAGCGCGGCCTGATGCGGGTCGGCCCGTTGCGCTTCGTGGCGGTGGGCGGCGCGCGGGTGGCGCCGAGCCTGCTGGCCCGGGCCGAGGGCGTCGGGCTGCCGGTGTTCGAGGGCTATGGCTTGTCCGAATGCGCCTCGGTGGTATGCCTCAATCGCCCCGGGGCGCACCGCCCGGGCAGTGTCGGGCGGCCGCTGCCGCATGTGCAGGTGCGCATTGCCGAAGACGGCGAAGTGCAGGTGGCCGGTTCGGCGTTGCTCGGCTACCTGGGCGAGCCACCGTTCAGCGAGCCGTGGTTGCCGACCGGTGACCTGGGCCACTTCGACAGCGACGGCTTCCTGTACCTGGCCGGGCGCAAGAAGCACCAGTACAGCACCAGCTTCGGGCGCAACGTCAACCCCGAGTGGGTCGAGGCCGAACTGACCCAGGGCGGGGTGATCGCCCAGGCATTCGTCCACGGCGAAGGCCTGGCACACAACTTGGCGCTGATCTGGCCGCTGGACCCGCAGGCTGACGACCACACCCTCGAACAGGCCATTCGTCAGGCCAATGCCGGCCTGCCGGACTATGCCCGGGTGCATGCCTGGCGGCGCCTGCCCGAACCCTTGAGTGCCGCCGGGCAAACCCTTACCGCCAACGGCCGGCCACGCCGCGAACAGATCCTGCGGTGTTACCAGTCCCTGTTATCCGACCTTCAATGACCCACGAGGTTTGCCATGCTTTTCTTCGATACGCTGCAGCAGGAAACCGCCGACGAGCGTACGGCATTGTTCAGCGTCCCGGTCATCCGCGACGCGCTGGCCGGCAAGGCCAGCCTCGAGGCCTATGTGGCCTTTCTGACCCAGGCTTACCACCACGTGCGGCACACCGTACCCTTGATGATGGCCTGCGGGGCCCGTTTGCCCGCGCGGCTGGAGTGGCTGCGCGGCGCAGTGTGCGAGTACATCGAGGAGGAGTACGGCCATGAGCGCTGGATTCTCGATGACATCGCCGCCTGCGGTGGTGACCCCCACCAGGTGGCGGGCGGCCGCCCGGCATTGCCTGTCGAGCTGATGGTGGCCTTTCTCTACGACCAGATTGCCCGTGGCAACCCGGTCGGGCTGTTCGGCATGGTCAACGTGCTCGAAGGCACCAGCATTGCCCTGGCCACCCAGGCTGCCGGTACCCTGCAGGGCAGCCTCGGCCTGCCGGACCAGGCGTTCAGCTACCTGAGTTCCCATGGCGCCCTGGACCAGGACCACATGGCCACCTACCGTGGCCTGATGAACCGCCTGGACCAGCCCGAGGACCAGCAGGCGGTAATCCACGCTGCCAAAGTGGTGTACCGCCTGTACACCGCCATGTTCGAAGGGCTGCCGCGTAACGCGCAGCAGGAGGTACAGCATGCGCTTGCCTGATTGCGTGGCAGTGCTCACCGGCGCCAGCGGTGGCATCGGCCTGGAGCTGGCGGACCAGCTTTGCAGCGCCGGGGCCCGCGTACTGGCGGTCAGCCGGCAGCAGGGCAAGCTGGCCGAACTGATGGCGCGCTACCCCGGCCAACTGCGTTGGCAGCAGGCCGACCTGCGCTGCGCCGAAGGCCGCCGTGACGTGCTGGAGGCGGCGCGGGCGATGGGCAGTTGCAACCTGTTGATCAACGCCGCCGGGGTCAACCGCTTCGCCTTGCTCGAACAGATGGACGAGGCCGCCCTGGACGAGTTGTTCGACCTCAACATCAAGGCCGCCGTGCAGCTCACCCGCCTGTGCCTGCCGTTGCTGCGCGCGCAGCCCAGTGCGCTGGTGGTGAACGTGGGGTCGATCTACGGCTCGATCGGCTACCCCGGCTATGCCACCTACTGCGCCAGCAAGTTTGCCTTGCGCGGGTTCTCCGAGGCATTGCGCCGCGAGCTTGCCGACACCTCGGTGAACGTGCTGTATGCCGCACCGCGCACCACCCGCACGACTATGAACAGCAGCGCCGCGCAGGCCCTGAACCAGGCGTTGAAGGTGGGCGTCGATGACCCGCAGGATGTCGCCCGGGCAGTGCTCGACGCGGTGCAGGCCGAGCGCAGCGAACTGTACCTGGGCTGGCCGGAAAAACTCTTCGTGCGCCTTAACGGCATGCTGCCGGGCGTGGTCGACCGCGCCCTGCGCAAGCAACTGCCGCTGATCCGCCGCTACAGCACCTGGCACAGCAAGGAGTCGAGCAAATGAAACGTCTGATACTGGCCGGCCTGCTGGCCATCGCCCCGTTCACCTGGGCCCTCGACCAGAACGGTACCCAGCAACTCAATGCCATCCAGCAGCGCTGGGCGGTGATTCGCTACAACCTGCCCGAAGCCCAGCGTGCCGGGGCGTTCGAGGCCCTGGCGGTACAGTCGGCGGCGTTGGTGCGCCAGCACCCGGGCTCGGCCGAGCCGCTGATCTGGGACGGCATCGTCAACAGCAGCTGGGCCGGTGCCACCGGCGGGTTGGGCGCGCTGGGCAAGGTCAAGGCCGCCCGCGCCAGCCTGGAAAAGGCCCTGGCCATGGACCCCAAGGCCCTGCAGGGCTCGGCCTACACCAGCCTGGGCGCGCTGTACGACCAGGTGCCCGGCTGGCCGCTGAGCTTCGGCGACCAAGCCAAGGCCGAGGCCATGCTGCGCCAGGCGCTGGCGATCAACCCCGACGGTATCGACAGCAACTACTTCTGGGCTGACCACCTGTACCGGCAAAACCGTTACGACGAAGCCCGCGCCGCCCTGCAAAAGGCGTTGCAGGCACCGCCCCGGCCCGGGCGGGAGCTGGCCGACCAGGGCCGGCGCGGTGAAATCGATGCTTTACTCAAAGCGATCAAGGACAAACAGGATTAAGCATGCGCCTGCTGCTGGTAGAAGACGACGCCGCGTTGGGGGAGGGGATCTGTGACGGCCTGCGCCGCGAGGGCTACACCCTCGACTGGTTGCAGGATGGCACCAGCGCCTTGCATGCCCTGTGCCACGAGGAGTTCGACCTGGCCATTCTCGACCTGGGCTTGCCGCGCCTGGATGGCATCGAGTTGTTGCGGCGCCTGCGTGCGGCCGGGAAGAGCCTGCCGGTGCTGGTGCTGACCGCCCGCGACGCCACCGAGGACCGCATCGCCGGGCTGGACGCCGGCGCCGACGACTACCTGGTCAAACCCTTCGACCTCAACGAACTCAAGGCCCGCTTGCGGGCCTTGCTGCGGCGCAGCAGTGGCCGCGCCCGGGTGCTGATAGAGCATGCCGGTGTGTGCCTGGACCCGGTCAGCCAACAGGTGCACTACCTGGGCCAGCCGGTGGTGCTCACGCCCAAGGAATACCTGCTGTTGCACGAATTGCTGGCCCAGCCGGGCAAGGTGTTCACCCGCGAACGCTTGACCCAGTTGCTGTATGGCTGGGATGAAGAGCCGGAGAGCAATACCCTGGAAGTGAACATCTACCACCTGCGCAAGAAGCTGTTCAACGGCCTGATCCGCACCGTGCGCGGGATTGGCTACCTGGTGGAACGCAAGACATGAGCTCGCTGCGCCAACGCACCTTGTGGCGGGTGATGCTGCTGTTGCTGGTCGGCAGCGGGTTGCTGGCGCTGTACAACTACCACGACAGCCGCCACGAAATTAACGAGGTGTACGACGCCCACCTGGCGCAGAACGCCCGGCTGCTGCAGGGCATCATGAGCCTGCCGGTGCAGGAGCAGAGCCGTGACGAGTTGTACCGTGCCTTCGACGAGGCCTTGAGCAAGGCCGGGCACCACAAGGTGGGGCACCGCTACGAGAGCAAGCTGGCCTTCCAGGTGTGGGCCGACGACAACGGGCTGCTGGTGCACACGCCCAGCGCCCCGCAGCTGGGGCAGGCGCCGCGGGTGCCAGGGTTTGCCGACGTGGTGGTGGACGGGCGCCGTTGGCGCAGTTTCGTCTTGCCGGTGCCGGAAAAACACTGGGTGATCTGGGTGGGCGAGCGCAACGACGTGCGTGACGACCTGATCGAACGCATCGTGCGGCACACGCTGTTGCCATTCCTGTTCGGCAGCCTGGCCCTGGCCTTGCTGGTGTGGGCGGCCATTGGCTGGGGGCTGCGGCCGCTGCAGAACATGGCCAGGGTGATCCGCGCCCGCCACGCCGAGTCGCTCGAGCCGTTGCAGCTGGTGCCGTTGCCGAAGGAGCTGGAACCGATGCAGGCGGCGATCAACCGCCTGCTCGGGCAGATCGATGACCTGCTGCGCCGCGAGCACCGTTTCATTGCCGACGCTGCCCACGAGATGCGCACGCCCTTGGCCATCCTGCGCCTGCATGCGCAGAACGCCCTCAATGCAGACAGCGCTGCCGAGCGGGACAAGGCCCTGCAGTTCCTGATGGGCGGTGTCGACCGCCTTGCCCGGGTGGTCAACCAGCTGTTGACCCTGGCCCGCCTGGAGCCGCGGCCAGGCCGGCGTGACTGGCCGCGGGTGGACCTGGAGGGCGTGGTGGCCGAGACCCTGGCCGAGCTGACCCCATGGATTCTGGAGCGCGGGCTGGAGCCTTCGCTGGACATCGCCGCCGGCGACTACCACTTGCACACCGACGCTGGCGCGTTGGGTATCGCCTTGCAGAACCTGGTGGCCAATGCCGTGGACCATTCGCCGGCAGGCGGTCGGGTCACCGTGACACTGCAGCGCGAAGGCCAGGCCTTGCTGGTCAGTGTCGACGACGAAGGGCCGGGCATCGCCGAAGTCGACCAGCAGCGGGTGTTCGAGCGCTTCTACAGCAAGGGCTCGACCAATGGCGCCGGGCTGGGGTTGTCGATTGTCAGCACCATCATGACCCGCCTGGGTGGCAGCGTGCAGTTGCGCAACCAGGCGCCACACGGGTTGCGCGCGACTTTGCGCCTGCCCGTGGGGCCCTGAACATCGCTAGTGTTTCTGGGCGATCTGGATCAGGTTGCCGCAAGTGTCATCGAACACCGCTACGGTGACCGGCCCCATGGCAGTGGGCGGTTGGGTGAACTGCACGCCTGCCGCGCACAGCCGGGTGTATTCGGCCTGGATGTCCCGCACGCCGAACGAGGTGGCGGGGATACGGTCCTGCTTGAGCGCGGCCTTGTAGACCTTGGCGGCCGGGTGCGCGTCGGGCTCGAGCAGCAGCTCGACGCCGTTGGGGTCGTTGGGGGAGGTGAGCGTCAGCCAGCGGTGTCGGCCCATGGGGATGTCGTGCTTGGGCTCGAAACCGAGTACGTAGTGGTAGAAAGCCAGGGCTTTGGCCTGGTCGTCGACGAGGATGCTGGTGACCACGATCTTCATGAACGCACGCCCTATGCCTGGAACCGTTGAGTATCAGTAAAGACAATCAGGGGCATTTGGCCAAGGCTCCGGGTTCACCCGCGAACAACGCAACGCGATCCGACAGCATTTCTCTTCACGGTCAAGGTTCCAGATGGGTTGGTGGCAATGGGGGTTGTAGCGTTGATCGGGCAATACCACCCAAACCAAGGAGTGAACCCCATGCAAGAAGAACCCATGAACGAGCCAGACGACACTCTCGACCACGAACAGCTGGAAAATGCAGAACCGCAGGTATTGTCCCGGCGCAAGCGCGGTATAGGGCCAGTAGTCGGCATGCCCTGCAGGCCAGGGTACAAACTGATTGGTGATGACTGTGTAATCGCCAATATCGATTTCGAGTGAAGCAAAGGGGGGCGCCCCGCGCCCCTCGTAAAAACCTGCTCAAGCCATAGGTAAATCCTTCATCACCCGGCCCCCACCCAGCCGCTGCCAGGGGTAAAGTGACAGGCATGATCCCAGCGCGCCCAGACCGGCGTCAGAGAGGTGCCCGTGGCGGCCTACACATTGCGACAACTCAAGTACTTCGTCACCACCGTCGAGGCCGGCAGCGTGGCCGAGGCTTCACGCCAGCTGTACATTGCCCAGCCGTCCATCTCCACGGCCATCAAGAGCCTGGAGGAAAGCTTCGGCGTGCAGCTGTTCATCCGTCACCACGCCCAGGGCGTGTCACTGACGCCCAGCGGCAAGCGCTTCTATGCCAAGACCAAGTCGCTGCTGCAGATGGCCCACGAATTCGAGCAGAACGCCCTGGCCGACAACGACACCGTGGCCGGGCAAATCGACATCGGCTGCTTCGAGACCGTGGCACCGCTGTACCTGCCGCGGCTGATCGCCGGCTTTCGCCAGCGTTACCCGGGGGTGGATATCCGCCTGCGCGACGGCGAGCAGCAGGACCTGATCCAGGGCCTGACCGCGGGTACCTTCGACCTGGCGTTCCTCTACGACCATGATCTGGACGGCACCATCGAGGCCGAGCCGCTGATGCCGCCGCAGAAACCCTATGTGCTGCTGCCCGAAAACCACCGCTTCGCCGGCCAGGCCCAGGTGTCGCTGCGTGACCTGTGCCCGGAGCCGATGATCCTGCTGGACGTGGCCCCCAGCCGTACCTACTTCGTCAGCCTGTTCAACGAAATGGGCCTCACGCCCAACATCGTCTTCAGCTCGCCGTCGATCGAGATGGTGCGCGGCATGGTCGGGCAGGGCTTCGGTTTTTCGCTGCTGGTGACGCGGCCGCACTCGGAGTACACCTACGACGGGCAACGTCTGGCCATGCTGGATATCGCCGAGCCAGTGGCGCTGTCAGGGCTGGCGGCGGCCTGGTTGAAGCGGGTGCAGCTGACCAAGCCGGCGCAGTTGTTCGTGGAGTTCTGCCGGGAGCAGTTGGCGAAGTTCTGAAACGGGCACGCCTTGCAGGAGCATGGCGTGCCCGTTGGTCAGGGGTTGACCTGATAGCCGCGCCCTTGCAGGCACCCGGCATAAGCACTGGCATGAGCCTGGGCTTTCGCTTCGTCCTGGCCGCGCCGGTCCTGACGGCGGTCCTGACGCTGGCGCATGCCACCGACCGCAGCACCGGCGGCGGCCACTTCGCCGGCGCGGTTCTGCCGGTATTGCTCCTTGGCATCGTCACCGACCCGGTCATACAGCTCGTCGTGCTGGTTGCCGCGCACCTGCGCGCCTGCCGCACCGGCAACCGCGCCGGCAGCGGCACCGCGTACCCGGCCACCGACATGGGGGTCGCTGGAGGTCGCGGCACTGTTCGCGGCATTGGTCGCGACGGTATTGCAATCATTGATATCCAGTTGCATCTGCTGGCTGCTCTGGCCCTTGAGCGGCACCACCGACTGCGCCTGGGTTGCCGATGCCGCGCACAGCAGCACCAGTAGGCAACTCCACGTCATCGTACGCATGGCAAACCTCCAGCGGGTGGGGATCCCGTTTCACAGAATAGTTCGCCTTTGCTGCCGATGATGGCAGTTTTGCCGGGATGGTCTAAACCGGATATCAAACGTGGTTCGCCTGCGTATCACGGCGTGAATCCGGGCTACCTGTGGAAACCCCATGAGCCAGACCCAGCACCTGATCATCTGTGAGTACTGTGACACGGTGTACCACCGTGCGCCGCTGCTCAAGCACCAGCGCGCCGTTTGCCAGCGCTGTGGCGGCGTGCTGTACCGGCACACCTCGCTGACCGTACAGCAGCGGCTTGCCCTGAGCGTGACGGGTGGCATCCTGCTGGTGTTCGCCAATTTCTACCCGGTGATGACCATCGGCATGCAGGGGCTCACCCATTCCGCGACATTATGGGACTCGGTGCAGATACTCAGCCACGGCAGTATCACCTTCATCGCCCTGGTCATGGCCTTGTCGATCATCTTTGCGCCGGTGCTGCAGATTACCCTGTTGTGCTGGCTACTGAGTTTCGCCCTGGCCGGCCAGCGCGCCCCCGGCTTTGCCCTGTGCATGCGCAGCCTGGAGAGCCTGCGGCCGTGGAGCATGCTGGAGGTGTGCCTGCTGGGGGCGATGGTGGCGGTGATCAAGCTGGCGGGGTTGCTCGATGTGATACCCGGCATCGGCCTGCTGGCCCTGGCCGCCCTGAGCATGCTGATCATCCATATCGCCGGCAAGGACATCCGCGACCTTTGGGAGCAGGTATGAATAGCCCGGCCAACGCCGACGACCTGGGCCTGTGCCTGTGCCATGGCTGCGGCCAGGCCTGCGAACTGGGCAGCGGCAAGCACACCTGCGAGCGCTGTGGTGCCGCCATCCACCGGCGCAAGGCCAATGCCATCAGCCGCGGCTGGGCGTTTCTGCTGGCGGCGCTGGTTTTCTACATCCCCGCCAACCTGCTGCCGGTGATGCACACCGAAATGCTCGGCAGTGGCAGCGCAAGCACCATTGGCGGTGGTGTGCTGGAGTTCTGGGAGGCAGGGGCCTGGGACATCGCACTGATCATCTTCATTGCCAGCGTGGGCGTGCCGGCGATCAAGTTCTTTTCGCTCGGCCTGTTGCTGTTCACCGCCCAGCGCGGCTCTACCTGGGCCTGCCGACAGCGCTCGCAGCTGTACCGTTTCGTCGAGCTGATCGGCTACTGGTCGATGCTCGATGTGATGGTGGTGGCGCTGGTGGCGGCGCTGGTGCAACTGCGCGGGCTGGGCACCATCGAGCCGCGGGTGGGCATCCTGTTTTTCGGCATGGTGGTGGTACTGACCATGTTTTCTGCGATGAGCTTCGATCCACGCCTGATCTGGGATAGCCGTGCCAACGAGGGAGGCCGCATTGATGGTGCAACAGACTGACAAGCGCGAGGGCGCGGGGCAGGTTGAAGTGCACACCCGGCGCTGGAGTGTGTCGCTGGTATGGATCGTGCCGATACTGGCGATCCTGATCGGCGCTTCGCTGGTGGTGCGCAACTGGATGCAGCAGGGCCCGGTCATCGCCATTTCCTTCCACACCGGGGAAGGGCTGGTGGCGCACAAGACCCAGGTCAAGTACCGCAGCGTGGTGATCGGCGAAGTCACCACGGTGGACCTGGCCGACGACAAGAAGAGCGTGGTTGCCAAGGTCCAGCTATCCAACGACGCCCGCGCGTTCGCCACCCAGGGGGCGCGCTTCTGGGTGGTGCGGCCACGCATTGGCGTGGGCGGCGTGTCCGGTGTGGACACGCTGCTGTCGGGCAGTTTCATCGGGGCGGATGCCGGCGCATCGAAAGTGCCGGAGAAGTCCTTTGTCGGCCTGGAGCTGCCACCGCCGATCACCTACGACGAAAAGGGCAAGCGCTTTGTCCTGACCGCCAGCGACCTGGGGTCGCTGGATATTGGCTCGTCGATCTACTACCGCAAGATCCCGGTGGGCGAGGTGGTGTCCTTTGCCCTGCAGGGCGATGGCAAGGGCGTGGAGATCGGCGTGTTCGTGCAGGCCCCCTACGACAGCTTCGTCACCGCCGATACCCGCTTCTGGAACGCCAGTGGCGTGGACATGCAGATCGGTGCCAACGGCCTGAAGATCGATACCGAATCACTGTCGTCGATTCTGGTGGGCGGGCTGGCCTTTGGCTCGCCCGACTTCGCCCCGCAAGCCGAGCCCGCTGCCGACCAGGCGCGCTTCCAGCTGTTTGCCGACCGCGACACCGCCCTGGCACCGCCCAGTGGCCAGGCGCAGTACCTGCAATTGCGCTTCGACCAGGCCATGCGCGGCCTGTCGGTGGGAGCGCCGGTGGAGTTCAAGGGGGTGGAGTTTGGCCGGGTCACTTCGGTCAAGCTCGACTACGATGCCACCCGGCAGACCTTCCCGGTGGTGGTCGATGCGGTGATCTACCCGCAGCGGCTGGGGCCGGTGCACCGCAAGATGCTGTCCGTGTTCAAGCATGCCGAAGGCGACATGGACGGCGCGCGCCGGCTGATCGGCACCTTCGTCGAGCACGGGCTGCGGGCCCAGGCGCGCAGCGGCAACCTGATCACCGGGCAGATGTTCATTTCCCTGGACTTCTACCCCGATGCCCCCAAGGTGGCCTTCGACAAGACCGCAGACCCTATCACCATCCCCACCTTGCCCGGCAGCCTGGAGCAGTTGCAGGAACAGCTGCAGCGGGTGGTGGAGCGCATCAGCAAACTGCCGCTGGAGAGCATCGCCAACAACCTGGACGGCAGCCTGCGAGAGTTGCGCGCCAGCCTCAAGCAGTTCAATGGCCAAACGCTACCGGACGTGAAGGTGGCGCTGGACGAAGTGCACAAGACCCTGCGCACCGCCAATTCGGCCATTTCCGAAGACTCGCCGCAGCGCGAGCGGATGGGCGAAACCCTGGACGAACTGGAGCGCATGTCGCGTTCGCTGCGTGACCTTGCCGATTACCTGGGCCGGCACCCCGAGTCGCTGATACGCGGCCGGCCGAAAGCGGCCGCTGCCGCCGATCTTGAACCCTGAGGAGACAGCCGATGCATCGACTGCGCAATGTGTGTGGCGCCGGCCTGCTGGCCGTGCTGTGGGGCTGCAGCAGTACCCCGAACAACTATCACACGCTGGTACCGAGCGAACCGGTGCGCGACGGTGGCCAGCGCATCCAGGTGGCGAGGGTGGCCGTGCCGCCGCAGGTGGACCGCCCGCAGTTGGTGGTGCGGCAAGGGCAGAGCGGCCTGGCCATCCTCGAGACGGAGTGGTGGGGGGCCAACCTGGTGGATGAGTTCCGCAGCGCCTTGCAGGACCAGTTGGGCGGGCCGGTGGGTGGCGGCAAGGCGTTGCTGCGGGTGGACGTGCAGCGCTTCGATAGCGTGCCGGGGCGCTATGCTTCGCTGGAGGCGGTATGGCGCCTGACGCGCTCGGGTGAGGCCGAACTGACCTGCCGTACCTCGCTGCAGACGCCCGCGGACAACAGCATCGCCAGCCTGGTCAATGCCCACCAGGCCAACCTGCGCAAACTGGCCGAGGCGGTGCGGGGGAGTGCCCGGCAGGGCAGCTGTTCTGCATCTGCCTGAGCATCTCGCCGACCGTTGTAGGAGCGGCCTTGTGTCGCGATAGGGCCGCAAAGCGGCCCCAGCAATTGTTGCTGTAACGCTGAAAGCCGGGGGCCGCTTCGCGGCCCTATCGCGACACAAGGCCGCTCCTACACAGAGCGCGCTTCTGCGAATTTCCCGAATTTCCTTCATACATTTGTACAGGCCAGCGCCTGCGCACCTGTTTTTTTGCGATAGGCCACGCTCTGGCCCCTGCATACCCTTGCGAAGCGGCAATGTTGATTACTAATAATAAAAGGAGACAACCAATGCCGATTCAGTCGGAGCATGACCCGCGTCTCAAGCGTGCCCTCAAGACCCGGCACATCAGCATGCTGGCCCTGGGCGGTGTGATCGGGGCCGGTCTGTTCGTAGGGTCCAGCGCGGTTATCGCATCAACCGGCCCGGGTGCCTTCATCACCTATGCCATCACCGGCCTGATCGTCGCGCTGGTGATGCGCATGCTCGGCGAAATGGCCGCCGCGCACCCGGCCAAAGGTTCGTTCGTCGACTACGCCCGGTTGGCCTTCGGGCGCCCGGCCGGGTACATGACCGGTTGGCTGTACTGGTACTTCTGGGTGATCGTGGTCGGCTTCGAGGCCGTGGTCGGCGGGCAGATCATCAATGCCTGGCTGCCCGATATCCCGGTGTGGGCCATTGCCCTTGGCCTGATGGTCGGCATGACCTTGCTCAACCTGATGTCGGTGCACTCGTTTGGCGAGGCCGAATACTGGTTCGCCGGCATCAAGGTCGCGGCCATCGTGGTGTTTCTGGTCGTGGCCGGGTTGTACGTGTTCAACCTGTGGCCTGGCTCCAGCGCCAGTTTTGCCAACCTCACCCAGCATGGCGGCTTCCTGCCCCGTGGGGTAGGCGCGTTGTTCACCGGGGTGGTGGTGGTGATTTTCTCCATGACCGGTGTGGAAGTCGCCACCCTCGCGGCGGCCGAATCGGAAGACCCGTCGCGCAACATCCGCAAGGCAGTGAACACGGTGATGCTGCGCATCCTGGTGTTCTTCGTGCTGGCGACGTTCTTCATCGTGGTGGCACAGCCATGGACCTCAATCACCCCCGGCAAGTCGCCGTTCGTGACCACCCTGGAGCATATCGGCATTCCCGGCGCAGGCGACATGCTCACCGTGGTCATCCTGGTGGCGGTGCTGTCGGTACTCAATGCCGGGCTGTATACCTCGTCGCGGTTGCTCTATGTGCTGGCCTCCAACGGTGAGGCGCCACGCTGGGTGGCCAAGGTCAGCGGCAATGGCGTACCCGTACGCGGGGTGATTGCCTCGACCCTGGTGGGTTATGGCTGCGTGGTGATTGCGGCGCTGTGGCCGGATACCGTGTTCCAGTTCCTGATCAACTCGTCCGGCACGGTGTTCCTGTTCGTCTACCTGGTGATCTGCCTGTCGCAGATCAGGCTGCGGCGCAAATGGGTTGCGGAAGGTACGCTGAAGTTCGCCATGTGGGGGCATCCGTGGTTGCCGTTGCTGGTGACCGGGTCGATCGTGGCAGTGCTGGTGAGCATGGCCTTCGACCCGAGCATGCGGGTGAGCCTGGGGCAATGCGTGGTTGCGATTGTGGTGATTGCGGTTTCGTATGTGATGGTGCGGGGGCCGCGGGGGCAGCAGCCTGGTGCAGAGGTTGGGTTGAACTAAGGTGTATTTGGGGCCGCTTTGCGGCCCTATTGCGACACAAGGCCGCTCCTACAAGGGATCGCACCAGGTCGGACCTGTATGCGATCTCCTTATAGGAGCGGCCTTGTGTCGCGACAGGGGCGCAAAGCGCCCCCAAGGGCCTAGACCAGATGCTAGAACAGGTCGGTATTCTTCCCCGCCTGAATCGCAATCCAGAACCGCGCAATCCCGCCGGTAGTGGTCGGCTTGATCCCGGTAAGCTGCTCCACCAGCTTCAGCCGGTACACCAGCGTCTGCCGGTGAATCCCCAAATCATACGCCGTGGCCTTCCAGTTGCCGTCGTTGTGCAGGAAGGTGACCAACGTCTGCAGCAGCGCCGCACCCTGGGTGCGGTCATGCTCGATCAGCGGCCCCAGGTAACGCCCCACCAGCGCCCGCGCCTCGGCCAGCGACTTGGGCGCCATGATCAGGCCGGTTTCCGCCTCGCCATAGCGCAGTTGCTGCGCGCCACTTTCCTCGGCCTGGGTCAGCGCCAGGCGGGCTTGGCGCACGCTCTCGCGAAAGCCGGTGGCCGCCGCGATCGGCCCGCTGATACCAATTACCGTACCCTCGCCGAGGTTGTGGCACAGCGCCATCAGGCTTGGCGCGTCGTCACGGCTGATCGCCAGCAGCAGGCCTTTGTCGTCGAGCAGTAGCGGCGTGGAGTGATGCAGGGCAGGGGCCTGGTGGATGTCGGCGCTGCTCCATGGGCCGTGGCTACCCGGCCTGATCGCCAGGCTCACCAGGGTGCCGACCAGGCCACGACGCTCCAGCATCGGCCGCGCCAGGCTGAACTCCGTCTCGCTATCGAGCAGGCTGCGCAACAGCGCTGCGCCTTCTTCGCGCTGCTGGTCGCGGTGGATCATCAGGCGTTCCAGTTCCACCCCCAGCAAGCCGACCAGCGAGCGCACCAGGATGGCGTCATCCTGCGTGCGGGTGCCTTTGCGCGCCATCAGCAGGTTGGCGCGGGCGCGGCCGCCGATCGGGATGCGTTCCACCCGCTCGGCAGCCTGCGCGGCCCGGCGGGTTTCGACCACGGTGGTGCCGCTGGGGGCATCTTCGATGGCCAGGTCGAGGCCGAGGGTGTCGGCCAGGATCGCCAGGCGCCCAGCCATGTCGGGGGCTTTGCGCAAGGCGTCGGCGTAGGTCTGGAACAGCCGCTCGCTGGCGTTGAAACGCTCGCGCTGGGCCTGCAGCACGCTCTCGATCACGTAGTGCGACAGCTTGACGAACTCCAGTTCGAAGCTGCCATGCAGCACCGGGAACAACAGGCGGTCGGCGGCGGCCAGCAGTTCGCCGGACAGCGCTGGCGCATCGGCCCGCGGCGCCACCACCAGGGCACTGGGGTTGCTCTGCACCAGTTGCTCCAGCCAGCTCACCTGGTCTGCCGGAGCGCTGGGCAGGCCGACGCCGGTGGTCATCACCAGGTCGCCTGGCGATACCCAGCGCCAGGGGTCTGGCAAGTCGACGGTGTGGGCCCAGGTGATCAGCCTGCCGGTGCCGGCCGCGCCAGCCACGGCCTGCAACTTGAGCAGTTCGATATCGATCAGGTCCTGCACCGTGAGCATGGGCATCACTCATTCCAAAGATGCGCCAAGCATGGCGTTTTACGCTGGGGCGGTAAACCTTTGTTCGCGGTGCAGGGCCAGTGGGGCTGCTTTGCAGCCCATCGCGACACAAGGCCGCTCCTACAAGGCAATCAGTTCAGGCGTCCAGCGTTCTGTGTCTTGCCACTACTGACCGTCTCCTGCCCCCGCTCGGCCTTGTCCTGCGGCAGGTGGTCGAACTCGCGCAGGCCATCCTTGCGGTACGGGTCGCCGATCCAGCGTGGTGCCACCACGAACTGCGGGCTCACCAGGCTCTTGGCCGGTTCGTAACGGTCATAGCTCAGCCCGGCCAGGTCGGACAGGGTATGGATCAGGTGCGAGCTGCTGTAGGGGCGGTCGGCCATCGCCTGCAAGTCGCGCGGGTGCTCGGCCTGCCAGCTGGGCGAAGTCCACAGCAAGAACGGGATGGTGTACATCGGCCGGGTCGGCGCGCCTTCGTTGCGCCCCAGGCGGTCGTGGTTGCCAGAGCTGTACACATCTTCGCCATGGTCGGACAGGTACAGCAGGAAGCCATTGGAGGTACTGGCCGAGTAACGCTTGATCAGGCTCGACACCACGTAGTCGTTGTAGCGCACCGCGTTGTCGTAGAAGTTGTAGGTTTCCACCTGGTCATCGGTCAGCTTGCCGGGCACCCCCTGGCGGTCGTTGAAGTGCGCGTAGTCGTTCGGGTAGCGGTAGCGATAGTCCATGTGCGTACCCAGCAGGTGCACGATGATGAACTTGTTCGGCGCCGGGTCCTGCAGGGCCTTCTCGAACGGCGTCAGCACCACGTCGTCGTACTGGCTGGCATTCTGGTTGCGCTGGTTGTTCAGGTACACCGGCGCGTCCGTCTGCTGCGAGAAGGTGGTCAGCATGGTGTTGCGCTTGGTCATGGTCTGCTGGTTGGTGATCCAGAAGGTCTTGTAGCCGGCCTGTTTCATCAGGTTGATCAGCGACGGGTCGGTGAGGAAGCGGTCCGGGTTCTGCTCGTCGCCGAAGGTGAGGATCTGCTGCATCACTTCGATGGTGTACGGGCGTGGCGACACCACGTTGCGGAACACCGTCAGGCTCTTGTCGCTGGCGGCCAGCGCATCGAGGTTGGGCGTGGTGTCACGGTTGTAGCCGTACAGGTGCATGTGCTCGCGGGTGGTGGATTCGCCCAGCACCAGCACCAGCGTGCGTGGCGCTGCACCGCTGCTGTCACGCAGGTTTTGCAGGGGCGGCAGCGCGGCGTTCTTGGCCAGCAGCTCCTGCATGTTGTCCAGCTGCTGGCGGTACTGGCGGTAGCCGACCAGCAGTTGCCAGGGCACGGCGGGTTCCATGCGCTGCTGCACCTTTTCCGCCGCGTCGGCGAAGCTGCGTTCCTGGGTGACCATCTGCTTGTAGAACGGGTACACCAGGTTGGCCAGCAGCAACAGGGCGACCACCGGCAGGCGGCTGCGCAGCGGCAGGCTGACCGGGCGTACGCGCTTCCACAGCAGCACCGCCACCAGCGTGTACAGCAGCAGTGCCAGGCCCAGCCAGGCGCTGAAGTACTGGCTGAAGTACTCACCGGCCTCGGCGGTGTTGGACTCGAACATCACGAAGATGACGCTTTGCGAGAACTCCTGGCGATAGATGCCGAAGTAGCTCAGGCCCACCAGCGAAGCAGCCCACAACACCAGGCCGATGACCGCTGCCGTGGCGCGAGTGAAGCGCGGCAGCAGCAGTACCGGGGCCAGCCACAGGCTGCTGAGGAAGAATGCATCGCGAAAACCGGCGAACCCGGTGGTACCACTGAACAGCAGCAACGCCTGGGTCACGCCCGAGAAGTACCAGAAGAACAGCAAAAGCCAGCCCAGGCCGGCCCAGTCCACGCGCTTGGGCGAGGAGGGGGATGGAGTGTGTGACACGTATGCCTCGTCGTACTTGGCGGCCAGCGGATGTGCCCGTGGCCGGAAAGGGCGTGACGCTAATCTGCCGAGCGTGAAAATAACGTCAACGAGACGTTGGCCCAGGCAAGGTATGATGTGTTCAGCCAAACCAGACTGACAGGTCGAGTGAGAATGAACCGTCGCAAGAAGATCAAGCAGCTACTGCAGGCGCATGCCAAGAAGGCCAGCGCCAAGCTGGCGCCGCGCAAGCCCAAGTACATTTGCAAGGCCGACCGTTTGAAGATGGAGGCCGAGGCGGCGGGGGATACCCCCACCTGACTGACTGGCGCGGACCTTGTAGGAGCGGCCTTGTGTCGCGATCGGGCCGCAGAGCGGCCCCACGATTTCAGCATTGAAGCAGATATTGCCGGGGCCGCTTTGCGGCCCGATCGCGGCACAAGGCCGCTCCTACAGGGGCGCGTTGGCTGCTTGCGATCAACGGCGATAGTAGCGGTGGTCATCATTGTAGCGGTGGTGCATGGCCCGCTCATGGCGGTGCTCCCAGTCGCGGCGCCGTTCCCAGTCGCGTCGGCGTTCCCAGTCTCGCCGGCGCTCCCAATCACGGCGGGCCTGCTCGCGGCGCCATTGTTCGCGGCGCCAGTCGCTGCGGTGGTCATGCCAGCGGTCGTCATCGTGGGCCAGCAGCGTGGCTGGCTGTTCATCGGCCACACTGGCCACCCTGGACCAGGGGTTGCCGGCAGGCTGCAACGGTGATTGAACCGCCGGGGCTGCCACTACGGGCGCCTTCATTTGTGTTGCCGATGCCGTGCCCATCGCCGCGAACGAGAACAGGCCGAGCAGCATCAACCTTGCGACATGTATTTTCATGAGCGAAGCCAACCTCTGATAACAATTGAGCCATCTGGCCAGCAGGTGGTCGGGGAAGCTCGTCTCGCGTTCCGCTACCTTTCTGTGCCTCCCACATAGACCGGTAAACGGGAAAAAGTTCGCAGCGGCAACAACTTGTACAACTTGTGGCCCCCCAACCCTGTGACCGTTTGCCGAGGGACGCTCACTTGGCGCGTGCTTTCTGCAGCATTTCCTCAAGCAAGGCAATCAGCGCGTCCGGGTCCATCTCGGTAAAGGTTTCATGGGAGGTCTCAATGATCATCCGGGCGAAGGCGGGGCTGTACTCGAGCGCTTCCTCCTGACCTGCCGCCGGGGTTGTCGGCTTGTCGTCGCCTGCCTGTTCCTGGTCGTCCATGTCACGCCCCAAGGTCGTAGCCGATCATGAACAGGCTGGCTTCCAGTGCACGCAGAGGTGCGTGGTCGCCCGTTCGATGATTGAAAGGGCTGGTAGCCGCCTGTGGATGGGCCAGTACTGCGCTCAGCAGCCAGCTGGCCTGGAGGTTCCACTTCAAATGGTGGCTACCCGGGCGCAGGCGCTTGAACTTGAGCTCAGCGGCGCCAGGGTCGCGGCGCTTCGGGGCGTTGGCATTCTCACCCTCTTTTGCTGCAGCCCACGGAAAGCAAAGGGCATCGGGCACCTTTGCAATGCCGTGAGCCTCGCAATACTTGACCACCAGCCAGCCGAGAGCGGCAGCGACGCGCGAGTCGTAGATCAGGAAGTCTTCACAGATCAGTGCATATACCTTGGTCATGCCGGCATTGAACCGCAGGTGTTTCGAGCGCAACACAGGATGCCCCAGGTCACCGGTGTCGATCGCCAACCGCACGGTCTGGATCAGTTTGCTCAAGCCAGAACGATTGGTGTCGAGCCATTTGCCGTTGCCAGCAGTGACGCCGCCCCATGCCATCACATCGCGGGCAGCCTGCAGCATCAACGTATCGTTGCCAGCTGCAGCGAACAGGTCTTTGCGCAGCGCCGAAAGTGCAAGGCCGTTGCTGGTCGAGCAGTCTCCCGCGACGAAGCCCAGGCGGTCATTGCCAGGATGGTTCCACTTGTAGGCTTGAAAGGCGTTGTACAACGACTGGCACTGCCATTTCTTACCCGAGCGACGCTCGACATACTGGTGGCGGAACAGCACTTGCGAATCGAGTTCGCTGGCCAGCCAATTGATGAAGGCAGCAACTTGGGGACGATTGAGGTAGTCTTGGCGCTTCATGTAATGCTCCTGTGAATTGGCTTTTTCGCATGTTTGCCCTGCCAACCAGGAGATCATCCCAGCCGATAGACCCATTTCTTGTCCTCATCTCATCCATGACCCATTTTTTTTATCGCCGTGATTATCTGCGGCAGATTCTCATGCAGGCGAACGCCACCCTGTCTACTGCAAAACTGCACAAGGCACTTCTGTCATGGCTCGAGAAGAGCAGTGATGAAACCCAGCATCACCTGAAGGTTACGCGGCGTGATCTACAGGCGCTTGAACAGACAGGGTACGTGGTCTCCGAAGAGGACCCAGACGACAAACGGGGCCTGGTTTGGCGTGCAGTAGGGCGGAGCCACGCAATGACACTGCCGCCAGCGGATGCGATGACTCTGACTGCCATTTTTCAGCACGCCGAGCGATTCGGCCTGCAGTCGGGGACGGAAGCGCTCGTGAACTTGCGCAATTATGCCGAGCAGGTGATGCAGGACCGTGCCCGATGCAACATCGATTTTGCCAAGCGAATTACCACGGGCACGCGGTTTACCGTTTTGCTGCCGGGCAAGGTCGACGAGAATCATCTTGAAAAGCTCCAACTCGCAATCCTCGACAACACGCCAATGGAGGTCGGCTACCTGCCGCGTGATGCTGGAGGGGTCGAGTGTATCTACCAGCTCAAACCCTTGGCTCTTTCGCATCAAGACTCGAACATCTATCTCTCGGCATATGTCCTCGAAGAAGCGTGGCCGCCGGGCACTGAGCCCATGCCAGGCAGCAAGCGTGGGAAGTACAGCAGTAACGGCCCCGGTACGATGTGCGCGCTCATGCTGCATCGGGTGACCCGCGTTGAGCCCGGCAAGCGGGTTATCGACGGGCCGGACGATTACGATGTCCACTCGTATGCGGCGCAAAAGGATCTGATGACCATTCATACCGCGCAGCCAGAGACCATCAGGCTGCGCCTGAGCCCCAACCTCCACAACAGGCTCAGCGAAAACCCGCTTGCTCATGATCAGCAGATGGTCGCTGACGGTGAGGGCTGGCTGTTGACCTGCAGGCTTCATGATACGCAAGGGCTTCGGCTGTTTCTGATGGCCAATGCGGCGGATATCGAGGTGCTTGAGCCTTCGGCACTGAGAACGCACATTTGCCAGACACTGCGTGCGGCAGTCGGGTTGTATGCATGAAACGAGGGGGCAAGAACCGCAGGTTGTTTCTTCATCGTGACCTGTATCTCGTCTGCCCCCCCTTCTGCATGCCAAAAGCCCGCCCTCCACGCCGGTGGTCTTCCTTCGAACACCGGCGAAGCCGGTGCCATGTACCGTTAGCCCAGGGCGGCCGCCTGCTGCAGGTTCAGCGAACGGGTTTCCGGGGCCAGGGCCCAGGACAGCAGCAGCCCGAAGAACGTGATGGCAGCGGCCACGTACATGGTTTGCGCAATACCCAGCACGTCTAACGAAACCGGCACCAGGTAGGTACCCACTGCCGCGCCGATGCGCGAGACGGAGGTGCCCATGCCGACCGCGAAGGCGCGGATCTCCGTGGGGAAGATTTCGTTCGGGTAGACCAGCGTCAGCACCTGCGCACCACCAATGAACAACGCATACAGGGCGAAGAACACCAGGATCCAGATACCCGCGCTGCTGTGGAACGCGCCCAGGCACAGCAAGGCCAGGCCCGACACCAGGAAGCTGTAGAGCAACAGGTTGCGGCGGCCGATGACGTTGATCAGGCGGGTGGCGACCATGCAGCCGACCACGAAGAACAGCGTGATCAGTACCGAACCGATCGAGGCGCTGTCACCTTTCACATTCAGCGCCGCCAGCACCTTGGGCGCAAACGCATAGACCGAGAACAGCGGGATGATGCAGCAGGTCCAGAACACGATGACGAACAGCATGCGCTTGCCGTAACCGGCATACAGCAGGCTCCAGATGTTCACTTTGTGCGCGGTGCCCTGCTCGGGCAGGTTGCGCAGGGAAAAGTCATTGCCATATACCGCCTTGATCACCTGTTCTGCCTCGGCGCTGCGGCCTTTGCTCAGCAGCCAGCGCGGTGATTCGGGGGTGCCGATACGGACCATGAAAAGGGCCAGGCCAATGGTCGCGGAGCTGGCCAGTACCAGGCGCCAGGCATCCTCGGCACCGGTGCGCAGCAGCAGTTCGCCGACGATGTAGGCAGCCGCCGCACCGGCAAACCAGAGGATGGTGAGCATGGCCAGGCGTGGGCCGCGGTACTTGCGGGGCATGAACTCGACCAGCAGCGAGGTGGCAACCGGGTATTCGATGCCGACCGCAATGCCGATGACCAGCCGCAGCAGGAAGATGGTCAAGGCCGAGTCGGCCCAGAACTGCCCGAGCGAGGCGACGATGAACAAGGTTGGCCCGACGAAGAACAGGCGCTTGCGGCCAAGGCGATCGGTCAGCCAGCCGCCGAGGAAGCCGCCAAAGAAAATGCCGATCAGCGCCGAGGCGGCGATCAGGCCTTCCCAGAAGCTGTTCAATGACAACGCAGTGCTGATGTGCGCCAGGGCGACGCCGATAATGCTCAAGACATAGCCATCGACGAACGAGCCACCGCCAGAGCGCAGCGTGAGAAGTTTGTGGAACCTGTTCAGCGGTACATCTTCGACTGAGATATTTGGACTTGTCATTCTTGTCTCCCGATATGGTTTTTCGAGTAAAAGGGCAGCGCGGCCTCCAAAGCGGGGCCGTGAAGCCATCTCGAAAATTCAGTGATCGATGGCTATACGATTGTTTTTATTGTCAGTGCCGGGGACGGCCTGTTCAGAAACCTTCCTTGCGCGCTCCTTGTATTTCAAATTTCATAGCGCACTTCTTTTGAAGGTGGGTGGCCGAAGAACGCACTGTAGGACCTGCTGAAGTGGGTGCACGACACAAAGCCGCAGGCGATGGACACATCGAAGATCGATGCATTGGAGTTCTGGATCAGGCGCCGCGCTTCGGTAATGCGCAACTGGAAGTAGTATTTCTGCGGGGTGGTATCGAGCTGGTCCTTGAACAGGCGCTGCACCTGGCGTACGGACAAACCGATAGCCTGGGACAACTGGCCGGGTGACAGCGGCTCCTCGAGGTTGGCCTCCATCAGCTTGATGATTTCGCGCAGGGGTCGGCTGACCTTGGGCTGCAGGGGCTTTTGCACGCTGCGGAACTTGCTTTGGTCGTGGTCCAGCGTGTCGAGCACCGCATCGGCGAGCGCGTGGCTGCAGCCAATGTTCAGCCACTGCAGCATCATTTCGAAGGCGCCCGCCGGCGAGGCGGCGGTCAGCCGGTCGCGGTCGAGCACCAGGGCATCGTGGGTGACCAATGCGTGCGGCACCCGCTCGGCCAGGGCAATGCGCTGCTCGGGGTGGATGGCGCAGCGGTAGCCGTCGAGCAGGCCGGCGCTGCCCAGGTACCAGGCGCCGTTCCACAAGCCGCCCAGCACCACCGGGAACCTGGCCAGCCGCTTCAGCAGGGCGGTCAGCCAGCCGGGTACCGTGCGCGCGGCCCGCAAGCCACCGCAGACCACCATGATGTCCAGGTCGCACAGGCGCACATCGGTCAGCGGCGTGTCTGGGCGAATGGGGATGGCCAGGTCGCTCATCACTTCGTTGTGGTTGTGGCTGAAGGTATGCACCCTGATCGAGCCAGGGGCGATCAGGTTGGCGGTGACCAGCACATCCAGCGCCTGGGTGAAACTGGGCAGGGAAAAGTTCTCCAGCAGCAGAAAACCGACCCGCGACGGCTTGGGGCGCGTGATGGGTTGTGCCATGAACCCCAGGTTGCGCTCTTTGAAGGTGTGGCTGAATGTTCTTGTAGTTATTGTCATGTGTCACCCAGATGCCGAGGCCCGAGGTTCGGCTGACTAATAGAGTGAAAGCCATTCCAGGCGGGTGGATCTGGCATACAGGTCGGCGAATAATGTATGGGTGCAGCAAGGATGAAGTCCAACGACATTTTGTGCGGTTTCTTTGATAACCCAGTGTTATTGGTGAGTTCGGCGATTCTTCGCATAACCCAAGGTTATGCGTAAAGTAATTTAAGTGCCGATGTGTTTTTTTACCTGCTGTGTACGATTCAAGTGTCCTGTACGCGGAATGAGGAGAACACACCAGGATGTCACAGCGGCAAGTTGATCCCGATACCCTGTTACTTCGCATGCCTTCGTTACGTGCTGTCAAAGCGTTTGTCGCGGCAGCCAAGTACCAGAGTTTCACCCGGGCCGCAGAGGCGCTGTGTGTGTCGCAGGCGGCGATCAGCCGGCAGATTCGTGAATTGGAAACTTACCTGAGCGCGCAGTTGTTCGAGCGTGTGGGCCGTGCGGTTGAGCTTACCCCGGCAGGTTCGGTGTTTTTCGAGGCGTCGCAGTTGTCGTTCGTCAATATTGCCCAGGCGGCGGAGCGGATACGCCATACACCGCTGGAAAAGCACGTGCTGACGATTTGTTGCTCCCCGGCGTTTTCCGCGTTCTGGTTGTCGCATCACATCAACGAGTTTCGCGCAAACAACCCGGATATCGAGCTCAACCTGATCACCACGCAAAACTTTCTGACGCGGGAGCCCGGTGTGGAGCCGGATGTGATCATCTCCAAGTTTGCCAATGTGGGTGATGCCTACACCATCTACCCGCTGTGCCATGACGTGATTTACCCGGTGTGCACGCCGCAGTACCTCGCGCGTCACCCCGAGATCGGCACGCTGCAAGGCCTGTGCAACAGCGCGCTGCTGGACTTGAGCCCGTACGGCCGGGCTGGTGTGGCCGAGCATGTGGACTGGAGTGTGTGGCTGGCATTCCACAACGTGGACATCGATGAGCGTGGCGCCGACAGCCCGCCACTGTTCCACGCCAATGACTACAGCCTGATCATCAACATGGTGCTGGCCCACCAAGGGGTTGCCCTGGGCTGGAACCAGCTGGTGGCCAGCCTGGTCGAGCAGGGCCGGTTGACCAGGCCGGTGCGTGAACAAGTCACGTTGCGCAACAGCCTGCATTACCTGGCCTGCAAGGAAAATACCGATTACGACGCCTGCGGGCGGGTACGCGACTGGGTATTGTCAAAGTTTACCTGGTGGAAAGTCTGAAACCGTCAATACATAACAACGCATCATGAATTGTGCTTTGAAAATGTCGTTTGAAGCGGGCGGGGCTGAAGTTTAACTTGCGAGAAAGTTTCAGTTGGCTGGTTACAAGAAAAATGGTTCGGTAATTGTCAGCGGTTGTCGTGAACACCGTGTGGCTGGAGGATAATAATGAATAGCAATGAATCCGTCATTGGCCTGATCAAACAGCGCAAACCGCGGCATGTATTGCCCCGGGAACTGTATCTGGACCCGGAAGTGTATCGTCAGGACCTTGAGCAAATCTGGCACAAGGACTGGGTCTTCGCCGGCCATACATTCGAGATTCCCAAGGCCGGCCAGTATTTCACCCTGCAGATCGGCGACTACCCGGTGGCTGTCGTGCGTGGCAAGGACGGCGAAGTGCGCGCGTTCCACAATGCCTGCCGCCACCGCGGTGCCAAGGTGTGCGAACACGCTGCGGGTAAAGTCGCCAAGCTGGTGTGCCCTTACCACAAGTGGACATTCGAGCTGGATGGCAACCTGATCTATGCCGGCAACATGGGCGCGGATTTCGACAAGTCGCAATACAACCTCAAGCCGGTGCATGTGGAGGTCGTCCACACCTACATCTACGTGTGCGTGGCGCAACAGGCGCCGGACTTCAGCAGCTTCCGCGCGGCGGTCAGCCCCTTCATCGCCCCGCACGGCCTGGAAAACTGCAAGGTCGCCTTCGAGTCCAACCTAATCGAGAAGGGCAACTGGAAGCTGGTGTTCGAAAACAACCGCGAGTGCTACCACTGCGACGGCACCCACCCCGAGTTGCTCAACTCGTTCGTCGAGAACCTGTCGGTGGCCGGTGTGGGCGGTGACGACGACCCGGAACTGGTGGCCCACTGGACCCGCTGCGAAACGGCGGGCATGCCCAGCCGCCTGGTCATGGACCCACTGGGGCGCTTCCGCATGACCCGCATCCCGCTCTCGGCCGGCGCCGTCAGCTACACCATGGACGGCAAGCCCGCCGTCAACGGGCGGTTGGACAGCAGTGGCGAGGCGGATATCGGTGCTTTGCTGTACTTCAACTATCCCTCTACCTGGAACCATTTCCTTGGCGACCACGCGCTGAGTTTCCGCGTGCTGCCGATTGGCCCGGGGGAAACCTTGGTGACCACCAAGTGGCTGGTGCCGGAGTCGGCGGTGGAAGGGGTCGACTATGACCTCGACCGGTTGACCAAGGTATGGCTGGCGACCAACGACCAGGACCGCCGCTTGGTGGAAGGGACCCATGCGGGCGTTTCTTCGCCCAGCTATGAACCCGGACCGTTCTCGGAGAATGCCGAGAACGGGGTGTGCCAGTTCGATGACTGGTACTGCGCGACCATGCTCGAGCGGCTGAGTGGGCGTGTGCCGTTGAAATCGGTGGGCTGAACATCCGGGCATGCTCGCGAAGCAGGTGTTGTGATGGATGGCACCGGCTTCGCCGGTGTTCGCGGCTAAAGCCGCTCCTACAGGTACGGCGTGAGCCCGAAGCCTGCGGAGTACCTGTGGGAGCGGGCATGCCCGCGAAGCAGGCGACGCGGTGGATGGCACCGGCTACGCCGGTGTTCGCGGCCACGGCCGCTCCCACAGGTACAGCGCGAGCCCGAAGCCTGCGCCGTACCTGTGGGAGCGGGCATGCCCGCGAAGCAGGCGGCGCGGTGGATGGCACCGGCTGCGCCGGTGTTCGCGGCCACGGCCGCTCCCACAGGTACAGCGTGAGCCCGAAGCCTGCGCCGTACCTGTGGGAGCGGGCATGCCCGCGAAGCAGGCGACGCGGTGGATGGCACCGGCTGCGCCGGTGTTCGCGGCCACGGCCGCTCCCACAGGTACAGTGTGATCCCGAAGCCTGCGCCGTACCTGTGGGAGCGGGCATGCCCGCGAAGCAGGCGGCGCGGTGGATGTGTTCGGTTACTGCGCAGGTTTCGGGTACAAGCTGTACCTGTGGCAGCGGCGCTCATTTACCATGGCGGCTGTTTTTAGCCATTACCAAGGAATCCCTCCATGAGCGCCCCTCAGTTCCGCACCCCCACAGCCGCCGACGCCGAACGCTGCTACGCCATCGAAATCGGTGCCTATGAAGGCGATGAGGCGGCCACGCTGGAGAAGATCCGCACTCGCATCGCGCAGTATCCGCAGGGCTTCCTGGTGCTGGAAAACGCGGGCGAGATCGTTGGTTTCATCAACAGCGGCTGTGCCCACGAAGTGGTGATGTCCGACGAGGCATTCAAGGAGCTGGTCGGGCATGACCCGGCGGCGCCAAACGTGGTGATCATGTCGGTGGTGGTGGACCCGGCGCACCAGGGCAAAGGCTACGCCAAGCAGTTGATGGTTGAATTCATCGCACGCATGAAAGCGGCGGGCAAGCTGACCATTCACCTGATGTGCAAGGAACAGCATGTGGCGTTGTACCAGAAGCTGGGGTATCAGTACGTGAAACCGTCGCCGTCGGACCACGGCGGCATGGCCTGGCATGAGATGCTCATGGTCCTCTGATTTCGCAAGACACGGCAGCGTTGCCGGCGATGGGCCGCCAAGGCGGCCCCGAATGGCTGCTTATTCGCCGCTGACCAGCTGGCGTGCCAACTGGTTGTGGCGCTCCAGCACCCGTGGCAGGTCGACCGTGGCCAGCTGGCCATCCTTCACCACCACACGGCCATTGATGACACTGGTGTGCACCTGGGTCGGGGTGCAGAACACCAGCGCCGCCAACGGGTCGTGATGGCCACCGGCATAGGCCACGTGGCCGAGGTCGAAGGCGACGAAGTCGGCCACCATGCCTGGGGCCAGGGCGCCGATGTCGTTGCGGTTGAGCACCTTGGCACCGCCGAGCGTTGCAATTTCCAGCGCCTCGCGTGCAGTCATCGCGTCGGGGCCGAAGCCCACCCGTTGCAGCAGCAAGGCCTGGCGCACTTCACCGATCATGCTGGCGCCGTCGTTGGATGCCGAACCGTCGACCCCCAGGCCCACCGGCACCCCGTGGTCGCGCATCTTGCGCACCGGGGCGATGCCCGAGGCCAGGCGCATGTTCGAGCATGGGCAGTGGGCGACACCCGTGCCGGTGCGGGCGAACAGCTCGATGCCATGCTGGTCGAGTTGCACGCAATGGGCGTGCCACACGTCGTGGCCGACCCAGCCGAGGTCCTCGGCATATTCGGCGGGGGTCATGCCGAACTTCTCGCGGCTGTAGGCGATGTCGTTGACGTTCTCGGCCAGGTGGGTGTGCAACGACACCCCGTACTGGCGCGCCAGCACGGCTGCTTCGCGCATCAGGTCGCGGCTGACCGAGAACGGCGAGCAGGGCGCCACTACGATGCGGCGCATCGAGCCGTGGCTGGCGTCGTGATAATCCTCGATCAGGCGCTGGGATTCCTTGAGGATGTCGGCTTCCTTCTCCACCACCGAATCAGGCGGCAGGCCGCCCTGGCTACGGCCCACGCTCATGCTGCCGCGCGCGGCGTGGAAGCGCATGCCGATCTCGTCGGCGGCATGGATGCTGTCGTCGAGCTTGCAGCCGTTGGGGTAGATGTACAGGTGGTCGCTGGAGGTGGTGCAGCCGGACAGGATCAGTTCGGCCATGGCGGTCTGGGTCGACACCGCGATCATCTCGGGGGTCAGGCGTGCCCAGATCGGGTAGAGGTTGGTCAACCAGTTGAACAGCTCGCCGTCCTGGGCTGCCGGCACCACGCGGGTGAGGCTCTGGTACATGTGGTGGTGGGTGTTGACTAGGCCAGGGATGACCACCTTGCCGGCCATGTCCAGCACCACATCGGCGTGCTGTGGCAGGGTATCGCTGGGGCCGACCTGGCGGATCAGGTTGCCTTCGATGAACATTCCGCCGTTCCTGATTTCGCGGCGTTCGCCGTCCATGGTGACCAGAAGTTCGGCATTTTTGACCAGTAGCGTTCTTGGAGCATTTGTAGATGACATGGCTTAAGCCTGTCGCAATACGCATCGGCGATTACCGATGTCATAGGCGCATGGCATTGTAAGCAAGGTTTTTGCGGATTGTATACAGGGCTGATAGTCCTGTGCCGGCCTCTTCGCGGGTAAACCCGCTCCCACATCTATGGTCCTCCCAGTTTCTGCAATACTGAATCTGGATGCGTAGTTGGCTTGCCGCAATCTATTCGGCGTCGAAGGGTTAAGGTTCGCGCCTTGATGAAAGTCGCGCCTGACGATCCTGATTAGGTAAATCGGCTTTAGAGCCGCGTGGGAGCCCAGGTTTTTCGTCAGGTCGGTTGGCCGTTTACGTCATCTGTTATCCAGCATCGCAAAAACCGTTGGGTGGTGCTTGGTAGCGCAGGGTCAAGCGTTCTGTGCGCTTGGCCCTGCTTCATAAATGCCATGGCTGTGTGCGATTGCCCAAGCTATCCGTGCTAGCCGGTTCGCCAAGGCGCACACAACCACATTCGGGTGATGGCGAGTCAGCAACACTCTCACCCAATCAGCCAATCGCCCAGATTGCTTATCCAGGTGGTTGATGAAGGTATGGCTGCACTGCACCAGTAGCCGTCGCTGATTGCGATCACCGCGTTTGCTGATACCCAGCAAGCGCGGTTTCCCGCCGGTGGTCAGCTGCTTGGGCACCAGGCCTATCGAGGCCGAATAGTCACGTCCTCGTTTGAACTGCTTACCGTCACCTAATTCTGCAGCCAGGGCGCTGGAGGTGATCGGTCCAATACACGGTATGGTCATCAAACGGGTTGCCAGATCATCTCCAGCGACCTGGCTCTCCAGCTCTTTGGTGAGTACCTTGACCTGTTCGTCAAGGTAGTTGAAGTGCGCATGAAACTGTTGGAAAAGGCGAATTACCGAGCCAGGAGCATGAAGTTTTTCCAACGTTTCCGGTAACTCTCTGACCGACTTGAAGGTTGGCGCCAGGCTAACGCCCCACTCAAGCAGGAAAGCATGGATTCGATTGACCGTCGCTGTGCGGTCCCGAATGAAAGCTTCACGGGTCATGTTGAGCATGCTCAGCGCTTGCTGGGCTTCGCTTTTGATTGCAACAAATCGCATTGCCGAACGACTGGCTGCTTCACCAATGGCCTCGGCGTCGGTGTAGTCGTTTTTGTTACTTTTGACATAAGGTCGTACATGCTGCGCGGCAATCAATTTGGGTTGATGACCACAGCTGGCTGCGAATCGAGCCATGAAATGAGCGCCTCCACAGGCCTCCATGGCCAAGGTGCAGGGTGGTAGTTGAGCGATGTAGGAAAAAACCTTGCTGCGAGAAATTTTGCTACGGAACAGGTACTGGCCACGGCTATCCTGGCCGTGGAAATGGAAACAATTTTTGCCTAGATCCAAGCTGGTAAGAGCAAGATTCTGAGTATTCATAACGGCGATCTCCAGTTAGATCCCCCAGTGAAAGCTTAGGCTTTCACTGGGGAGTCCTGGGAGGACCATTTCATTAGGTACTGCACAGAATTCATGAGCTGTGTAGTACCTGTGGGAGCGGGTTTACCCGCGAAGAGGCCGGCACAGGCTACCTCAATGTCAGATCAAACCGCGCCACGGCTGGCGACCCCATCCACCAACCGCGCAATCCCCAGCGGGTTGGCACTTTTCAGCGCATCCGGCAGCAGCGCATCCGGGTAGTTCTGGAAGCACACCGGGCGCAGAAAGCGGTCGATGGCCAAGGTACCGACCGAAGTGCCACGGGCATCGGAGGTGGCCGGGTATGGCCCGCCATGCACCATCGCGTCCGATACCTCTACGCCGGTCGGGTAGCCGTTCAGCAGCAGGCGCCCGGCCTTGCGCTCCAGCAGCGGCACCAGCGCAGCAAAGGCACGCAGGTCGTCCGGTTCGGCAATCAGGGTGGCCGTCAGCTGGCCTTGCAGGTGGCGCAGTGCTTCGGCCAGTTGCTGGGCATCGGCCACTTCCACCACCACGGTGGTCGGGCCGAACACTTCTTCCTGCAGCAGAGGGTCGCTGTCCAGCAGCAGGCTCACGTCCGCCTTGAACAGCTGCGGCTGGGCCTGCGTGCCGGCTTGTGGCTGCCCGGCCAGGTGCTGGATGCCAGGGTGCGCCAGCAGGTGCTGCACACCGTTCTGATAGCTGCGCAGGGTGCCAGCGTTGAGCATGGTCTGCGGCGCCTGGTCGGCCATGCTCGCCACCAGCGTGTGCACGAAGCGTTCGAACTGCGGCGACTTGATGCCCACCACCAGGCCCGGGTTGGTGCAGAACTGCCCGCAACCCAGCACTACCGAGGCGGCCAGTTCGCCGGCTACCTGCTCGCCACGGGCCTGCAGGGCCTGGGGCAGGACAATTACCGGGTTGATGCTGCTCATTTCGGCGAACACCGGGATCGGCTGCGGGCGCGCAGCCGCCATGTCGCACAGGGCGCGGCCGCCACGCAGCGAACCGGTGAAGCCGACCGCCTGGATGGCCGGGTGCTTGACCAGCGCTTCACCCACGCCGGCGCCATAGATCATGTTGAACACGCCTGCAGGCATGCCGCTACCGGCCACCGCGCGGTCAATGGCCGCGGCCACGTGGGCAGCGGTCAGCATGTGCCCGCTGTGGGCCTTGAACACCACCGGGCAGCCGGCCGCCAGCGCCGAGGCGGTATCACCGCCGGCGGTGGAGAAGGCCAGCGGGAAGTTGCTGGCACCGAATACAGCCACCGGGCCGACGCCGATGCGGTACTGGCGCAGGTCCGGGCGTGGCAGTGGGGTGCGCTCGGGCAGCGCACGGTCGATGCGCGCACCGAGGAAGTCGCCACGGCGCACCACATCGGCAAACAGGCGCAGCTGGTTGCTGGTGCGGGCGCGCTCACCGCGGATGCGTGCCTCGGGCAGCGCGGTTTCGCGCATCACATGCTGGACGAAGTCATCGCCCAGTGCGTCCAGTTCGTTGGCGATGGCGTCGAGGAAGGCGGCGCGCTGTGCCGGGCTGGTGCTGCGGTAGGCCGGGTAGGCAGCCTCGGCGGCCAGCACGGCGGCTTCGACTTCGTCGCCGGTCGCCTGGTGGAAGGCGTATGGCAGTGGCTCGCCGGAGTGGGCGTCGACGCTGTTCAGCAGCACGTCACCGTTGCCGCTGAGCTGGCCGGCGATGTGGTTCAGGCGATGTTCGATGGACATTTCGTTTCCCGTTGGCAATGACAGTCGTTGGGCTGGGACTGTAGGGGGCGAAATGCGTGCTGAATAATGATTAATGCGGATCAGGTGATAACAGATTGTTATCACAACGGCCTTCTCCAAAAGTTTCGATCGTATGCACGGCCCCCCTGTGGGAGCGGGTTCACCCGCGAACACCGGCGAAGCCGGTGCCATCCACCGAGTCGCCTGCTTCGCGGGTAAACCCGCTCCCACAGGGACCGCGCAAATGCTTGAAAGCGCGTGGGTCACTCGGCCATCTGCAACTCCGGCAGCTTCACCCGGAACGCCCGGGTAAGCCCCAGCAGCACCACCAGGCCCATGCCCATCCAGCATAAACCGATGGTGAACGACAGGCTGGTCAGGCTACTCCACAGCCACAGCGTGCTGAGGAAGCCCAGGCCGGGAATGGCGCCATACAGCAGGTAGTTGCGGCCACCACGCAGCTTGTGGTCGATCAGGTAGTGCTTGACCACGGCCAGGTTCACCGCCGAGAAGGCGAACAGCGCGCCAAAGCTGATCATGTTGGCCACCGTGTCGAGGCTGATCACCAAGGCAATCAGCGACAGCAGGCTGACTAGCAGGATGGCCGTGGCCGGTACGCGCTTTTTCGTCACCAGCTGGCCGAACGCACGCGGCAACGCACCGTCGCGGCCCATGGCGAACAGCACCCGCGACACGCTGGCCTGGGACACCATGGCCGAGGCGAAGCAGCCGGCCACGTAAGTGGCGGTGAAGGCGGTCACCAGCAGTTCGCCGCCGACCCGGCGCATCACGTCCACCGACGCCGAGTCCGGGTCGGCGAAGCTGCCCCAGTCAGGGAACACCATCTGTGCGCAGTACGACACCACCAGGAACAACATGCCGCCGATCAGCGACACGGCGAGGATCGCCACGGGAATGCGGTAGGTGGGGTTGCTGGTTTCCTCGGCCATGGTCGAGACCGCATCGAAGCCCAGGAACGATAGGCACAGCACGGCGGCGCCGGTCATGATCAACGGCACGCTGAAGCCTTCGTGGTGGAACGGCGCCAGCAGCGACACCGGCTGCGCCTGCCCGCTGAGGTTGTGGATGGACAGGGCGACGAACACGACGATGAACACCAGTTGCACCACCACCAGGATCCAGTTCACCCGGGTGATCGACTCGATGCCGATCAGGTTGAGGAAGGTGACCAGGGCAATGGAGCCCGCCACCCACACCCAGGCGTGGATGGCCGGGAAGTACTCCGACATGTAGATGCCGATCAGCAGGTAGCTGAGCAGCGGCAGGAAGATGTAGTCGAGCAGCAGGGTCCAGCCGGCGATGAAGCCGATGTGGCTGCCGAAGGCCTTGCGGGTGTAGGTGTAGACCGAGCCGGAGTAGGGGTGGGCCTGGACCATGCGGCCGTAGCTGTAGGCGGTCAGCAGCATGGCGGCGAGGGTCAGCAGGTAGGCGGTGGGCAGGTGCCCCTTGGTCATCTGGGTGACCAGCCCGTAGGTGGTGAACACTGCCAGGGGGACCATATAGGCCAGGCCGAACAGCACCAGGGCGGGCAGCCCCATGGACTTGCGGAAACGGCCGTTGCTGGCGGTGGGTTGCGACGGGCTATGTGCAGGGCTATGGGCTGTACTTGTTGTTGTATGCATTGCTAACTCCTGGAAAGGGATGCAGGACGCCGCGGTATGCGAGCGGGCTCGATACCGGTGGGTGTTGTGCAAGGAGGTCGAGCGGCTGGCTCGCAGCGCTGGGGCGGGTTGATGCTCCCACACCCCGCTGGTACCCGGAATCACCCTTTGGGGTGAGCCAGCAGGGGGCTTTGCCTGCTCACCCCAAAGGGTGATTTCGGTGTTTGCAGTGCCATGGGAGTATCTGGCCAACGACGCACCGCACTGGCGGCGGTGCCTTTACTTGAGACGGCAGGCCCAAAGTGACTGATCAATTGCTTTCGCAACAGTGGTTCGAGCACCTGGCCAAGGTCACCGAGGCGATCGGCCGACCGGGCTTTGCCGCCACCCTGTTTGCTGCGCTTGGCGTGATTCGGCCGATCCAGGCGACCACGGTGTACCTGTACCCGCACGACGGCATGCCCTGCGCGCTGTTCGAGCAGGACGACAAGGCGCCCTGGCAGCCCGAGGGCAATGTCAGCCGCTACCTGTCCGGCTTCTATCTGCTCGACCCGTTCTACGGGGCCTGTGTGGAGCAGGTCGAGTCCGGTTGCTACGGCCTGTTCGAAGTGGCGCCCGACCACTTCGAGGTCAGCGAGTACTACCAGTCGTTCTACCGGCACTCGCACCTGGAGGATGAGCTCAACTACATCCTGCAGGTCGCGCCCGGGCAGAGCCTGGCGGTATCGCTGGCGTTCACCGACAAGCTCGATGGGCAAACCCGTGCGCTGTTCGGGCGTATCACGCCCTGGGTACTGGCGGTGCTCGGCAAGCACTTCGCCGGGCTGGACAGCCGCACCGGGCGCTTCGAGAACATCCTCGAGCAGCGCATCCACGTGGCGTTGAACAACTTCGGCAGCTCGCTGCTGACCGAGCGTGAGTGCCGTATCGCCCAGCTGATCCTGCGAGGCCACTCGACCAAGTCGCTGGCCGAGCGCCTGGGGGTGTCGGAGGACACCATCAAGTCACACCGCAAGAACGTCTACGCCAAGCTCGACATCGGTACCCAGTCCGAGCTGTTCTCCCTGTTCATCGACGCGCTGGCCAATGCCCAGGGCGTGCTGGGCAAGGACCCGCTGGAAAGCTACATGGGCAAGCTGCGCTGAGCGCAAGCCACCCTGCAACCCCACCGCAAAGGAAAACCAACAATGAATGCGCCTTTCGCCCCGCAACGCCAGACCCGTGACTACCAGGCAGCCGATGCCGCGCACCACATCCATGCCTTCCTCGACCAGAAGGCGCTGAACGCCGAAGGGCCGCGAGTGATCGTCGGTGGCGAACGCCTGCACCTGTGGGACAGCGAGGGCAAGCGCTACCTGGACGGCATGTCCGGCCTGTGGTGCACCCAGCTCGGCTACGGCCGCCGCGACCTGACCGCCGCCGCAGCCACGCAGATGGACCAGCTGGCCTACTACAACATGTTCTTCCACACCACCCACCCGGCGGTGATCGAACTGTCCGAGCTGCTGTTCAGCCTGTTGCCGGGGCACTACAGCCACGCGATCTACACCAACTCCGGCTCCGAGGCCAACGAGGTGCTGATCCGTACCGTGCGCCGCTACTGGCAGGTGGTCGGCCAGCCGAACAAGAAGATCATGATCGGCCGCTGGAACGGTTACCACGGCTCCACCCTGGCCGCCACGGCGCTGGGTGGCATGAAGTTCATGCACGAAATGGGCGGGTTGATCCCGGATGTGGCGCACATCGATGAACCGTACTGGTACGCCGAGGGCGGCGAGCTGACCCCGGCCGAGTTCGGCCGCCGCTGCGCCCTGCAGCTGGAGGAGAAAATCCTCGAACTGGGTGCCGAGAACGTCGCCGGCTTTATCGCCGAGCCGTTCCAGGGCGCGGGCGGCATGATCTTCCCGCCGGAAAGCTACTGGCCCGAGATCCAGCGCATCTGCCGCCAGTACGACGTGCTGCTGTGCGCCGATGAAGTGATCGGCGGCTTTGGCCGCACTGGCGAATGGTTCGCCCACGAGTACTTCGGCTTCGAGCCCGACACCCTGTCGATCGCCAAGGGCCTGACCAGCGGCTATGTGCCCATGGGCGGCCTGGTGCTGAGCAAGCGCATTGCCGAGGCGCTGGTGGAGCGGGGCGGGGTGTTCGCCCACGGCCTGACCTATTCCGGCCACCCGGTGGCGGCGGCGGTGGCCATCGCCAACCTGAAGGCGCTGCGTGACGAAGGCATCGTGCGCCAGGTGAAGGACGACACCGGGCCGTACCTGCAGCGCATCCTGCGCGAGGTGTTTGCCGACCACCCGTTGATCGGCCAGGTGCAGGGCGCCGGGTTGGTGGCGGCGCTGCAGTTCGCCGAGCACAAGCCGACGCGCAAGCGCTTCGCCAACGAGAATGACCTGGCCTGGCAGTGCCGCACCTTCGGTTTCGAGGAAGGGGTGATCATTCGCTCCACCCTGGGCCGGATGATCATGGCGCCGGCGCTGATCGCCAACCACAGCGAGCTGGATGAGCTGGTGGAGAAGACCCGCATCGCCGTGGACCGCACGGCGCGCCTGGTCGGCAAGCTCTAAAAACCTGCGAGCGCTCCGCAGCCCCTGTGGGAGCGGGTTCACCCGCGAAGAATGCGACGCGGTGCATGGCACCGGCTTCGCCGGTGTTCGCGGCGGTTCGACGCCTCTATGAACCCGCTCCCCCGGTGCTGTATCGACACTGCACCTTACGAGCAACAGAGACCGCCACGACGGTCGCCTGGAGTACAAATGTACACCCTCCAATTCTGGCAACAACGTGCCTCGGACCTCTACCTCCCGGCCAATGCACTGATCGACGGCAAGCCCGTCAACGCACAGGACGGCGCCACCTTCGCCGCCATCAACCCCGCTACCAACAAGGTGCTGGCCCAGGTCACCGCCTGCGGCCAGGCCGAGGTCGACCTGGCCGTCGCCAGCGCCCGCAGGGCTTTCGAACAAGGCCCATGGCCGCGCATGGCCCCGGGCGAGCGCAAGAAAGTGCTGCTGCGCCTGGCCGAGCTGATCATGGCCCATCGCGAAGAACTGGCCCTGCTCGACTCGCTGAACATGGGCAAGCCGGTCATGGACGCCTACAACATCGATGTGCCGGGCTCGGCGCAGGTGTTCGCCTGGTACGGCGAGGCGCTGGACAAGCTGTACGACCAGGTGGCACCCACCGCGCCCAACGCGCTGGCCACCATCACCCGCGAAGCCCTCGGCGTGGTCGCCGCCGTGGTGCCGTGGAACTTCCCGCTCGACATGGCCGCCTGGAAGCTCGCCCCGGCGCTGGCTGCCGGCAACAGCGTGGTGCTCAAGCCCGCCGAGCAATCACCGTTCTCGGCCTTGCGTCTGGCCCAGTTGGCGCTGCAGGCCGGTGTGCCGGAAGGCGTGCTGAACGTGGTGCCGGGCCTGGGCGAGCAGGCCGGGCAGGCGCTGGGCCTGCACCCGGACGTGGATTGCCTGGTGTTTACCGGCTCCACCCAGGTGGGCAAGTACTTCATGCAGTACTCGGCACAGTCCAACCTCAAGCAGGTATGGCTGGAGTGCGGCGGCAAGAGCCCCAACCTGGTGTTCGAAAACTGCCAGGACCTGGACCTGGCTGCGGAAAAGGCGGCATTCGGTATCTTCTTCAACCAGGGTGAGGTGTGCTCGGCCAACTCGCGGCTGTACGTGCAGCGCTCCATCCATGACGAGTTCATCGAGCGCCTGCAGGCCAAGGCCCGCCAGTGGCTGCCAGGCAACCCGCTGGACCCGGCGAGCCGTGCCGGTGCCATTGTGGATGCCGGGCAGACCGGCCGGATCGAAGCCGCCATCGCCCGTGCCGGGCAGGACGGGGCGCGGTTGGTGTGTGGTGGCCGGCGCCTGACCATCGACGGCTCGGACAATTACATCGAGCCGACCATTTTTGCCGGTGTCGATGGTCGTATGAGCCTGGCGCGGGAAGAGGTATTCGGGCCGGTGCTGGCGGTCAGTGCCTTCGACAGTGAAGAGCAGGCCGTGCGCCTGGCCAACGACAGCATCTATGGGCTGGCGGCGTCGGTGTGGAGCGATGACTTCAACCAGGTGCACCGCGTGGCGCGGGCGTTGAAGGCCGGCACCGTGTCGGTGAACACGGTCGATGCGCTGGACGTGACGGTGCCGTTCGGCGGCGGCAAGCAGTCCGGGTTTGGCCGCGACCTGTCGCTGCACTCGTTCGACAAGTATTCGCAGCTCAAGACCACCTGGTACCAGTTGCGCGCCTGATACCCTGAAGGCATACCCAGGACCTGTAGGAGCGGCCTTGTGTCGCGATAGGGCTGCAAAGCAGCCCCAGGGTTTCAGCACAGATGCACAAATTGCCGGGGCTGCTTTGCAGCCCTGTCGCGACACAAGGCCGCTCCTACAAGGGCCAGTGCTGGCTAGAGGAGCCATGCAAGACTAAATTTCTTCTCTAGCCCGGCAAAAAGCCCGTCCGCCCTCTACACTGCTGCGGGTATCAGCCAAGGCAATGTGCCATACATGGAGTACCTGAGATGGGCTGCGTGTCGAATGGTCGTGCTGCTGGCAACGCCGGACGTGGCATTTCACTGCAGTGGCTGGTGGCACTCGCCATCGTGCTGGGCATGTTGCTGCTCGGCGCCGCCCTGGCCTGGCAGGGCTATCACGGCATTCGCCAGACCTTGGTGGCCGCAGCGGGTGATTCTGCCCAGCAAATTGGCAAGACCATCGACGAGCGCGCCCGGCGCCTGATCGACCCGGTGCACAGCAGTATCCGCCTGCTCGCCCACAACCCGGCCGCGCAAACCCCGGCGCAGCGCCTGGAACGCTTGCCGCAACTGGTCGAGACGCTGGACGCCAACCGCATGCTCAGTGCTGCCTACATGGGTTACCCCAGTGGTGAGTTCCTGCTGGTGCGCCGCTTGCGCGACCCGCAGTTGTTGCAGCGTTTCGCCGCGCCGCCGGGCACCGTGTTCCTGGTGCAGAGCGTCAGCCGTGAGGGTGGGGCGGTGCAGGGTGAATGGCGCTTCTACGACCACGCGCTGAACCTGCTGCAGGCCCAGGCCAAGCCCGAATACCGCTACGACCCGCGCACGCGCCCGTGGTTTGTCGAAGCCAGCGCCCAACCCACCACGGTGCTGACCCACCCCTATGTGTTCTTCACCACCCGCGAGATCGGCCTGACCATGGCCCAGCGCAGCGTCGACGGCGGGGCGGTGATCGGCATGGACGTTTCGGTCGACGACCTGGCCAGCGAGACCCAGGGCCTGCGCATGACCCCCGGCACCGAGATCGTCGTGGTCGACGACCAGGGCAGCGTGGTGGCCTACCCGGACCTGCAGCGGGTAATCGTGCACGAAGGGCAGGCCGTGCGCTTGTCGCGCATCGGCGAACTGGGCATCCCCAGCCTGGAGCACCTTTACGCCGACCTGCCGCAAGGCACCCGCCCGCAGCCTTATCAGGTGGACGGCCAGACCTGGTATGGCATGCGCGTGCAACTGACCAACCTGGCCGGGCAGGACCTGCAGGTGCTGATTGCCGTGCCAGGCCATGAGTTGCTGGCCGGTGCGCGCAAGGTACTGCTCGAACAGTTACTCTGGACCGCCGCCCTGATAACCGTGCTGCTGGTGCTTGGTGGTGTGCTCGGCCGGCGCATCGGCCGCCCGTTGCGGCTGCTGACTGAACAGCTGCAAGGCGTGGCGGGTTTTGATTTCAGCCGCGAAGTCGGGGTGCGCTCGCGGGTGTCCGAGGTGCGTGAACTGAGCCGCGTGCTCAGCCGCATGTCCGGCACCATCCGCAGCTTCCAGGCGATTACCCTCACGCTCAGCCGCGAGCGCGACCTGGAGCGCATGCTCGACGGTGTGTTGACCCATCTGGTGGAAGCCGCCGGGGTCAATGCCGGCGTGGTGTACCTGTTCGATGCCGAACATGCCTTGCTGCGCCTGGCCGCCGCCTGCCGTGGCGAGCAGTACCCTGGCGAGCTGGCCGTGGATGAGGCTGCCCAGCAGCACCTGGCCACGGCGGTGACCCAGGCCCTCGGCCTGCATGAGGGCAGCATGGCCTTGGTGTTGAATGACCGTAGCCAGGCGTTGCTGGGCATTCTGGTCCTGCAACTGGGCGATGGGCCTGTACACGAGCAGACAGGCCAGCCGTTCCGCAGCTTTGTTGCCGAACTGTCCGGGGTGGTGGCGGTGGCCATCGAGACACGCCAGCTGGTCGAAGCCCAGCAACGCCTGCTGGATGCCATGATCAAGCTGCTGGCCGATGCCATCGATGCCAAGAGCCCCTATACCGGCGGCCACTGCGAACGGGTGCCACAACTGGCGCAGATGCTGCTGGACCAGGCGGTGGCGGCCGAAACCGGCCCGTACGCCAGCTTCAGCATGACCGCGGCTGAACGCTACGAATTCCACGTGGCGGCCTGGCTGCACGACTGCGGCAAGGTCACCAGCCCCGAGTATGTGGTGGACAAGGCGACCAAGCTGGAAACCTTGTACAACCGTATCCACGAGGTACGCATGCGTTTCGAGGTGCTCTGGCGGGATGCCGATCTGGCCTATTGGCAAGGCCTGGCCAGCGGTGGCGACCAGCAGGCGCTGCAAGCCACCCTGGCGCGCAGCCAGGCCCAGCTGCAGGACGACTTCGCCTTCGTCGCCCAGGCCAACATCGGCGGCGAGTTCATGCAGGACGCCGACATCGAGCGCCTGCAGCAGATTGGCCAGCGCCGCTGGCAGCGCCATTTCGACAACCGCCTGGGCATCTCCCGTGATGAGGTGGAGCGCTTTGCCGACGTGCCTGCGCCTGCGCTACCGGTTGACGAACCACTGCTGGCCGACCGCCCTGAGCATTGCGTGCCTTGGGGCCCCCGCAAGCCCCCGGTGGCCAAGGGCGACCCGCGCAACCGCTGGGGCTTCGACATGCGCTTGCCGGCCTACGCCAGCAATCATGGCGAGTTGTACAACCTGGCGATCCGCCGCGGCACGCTGAATGATGAGGAACGCTTCAAGATCAACGAACACATCGTGCAGACCATCATCATGCTCAGTTCCTTGCCGTTCCCCCGCCAGCTCAAGCGGGTGCCGGACATCGCCGGCAACCACCACGAGAAAATGGACGGCAGCGGCTACCCGCGCCGGCTGGGCGAGCAGGACCTGGGCATTGCCGAGCGGGTGATGGCGATTGCCGACATCTTCGAGGCGCTGACCGCGGCCGACCGGCCCTACAAGGCGCCGAAGACCCTGTCCGAGTCGGTGAAGATCCTGGTGGGCATGGCCCGTGGCGGGCACATCGACGGCCAGTTGCTGGAGCTGTTCCTCAGCAGCGGGGTGTACCGCCAGTATGCCGAGCGGTTCCTGCGTGCCGAGCAGATCGATGAGGTGGATGTGGCGTACTGGTTGGGGCAGATGCGTTGCCCGGCTTGAACGAAAAATCAGATTTAGCCCCTTCCTTGTAGGCCATTTCCCAAAGATACTCACGCCGCCTGTTTCCCGTTGCGGCCGCTTTGGCAGCGCTCTAGTCTCGGCGGGTCGCTGCACATCAGCGATCGGCTTTGACAGGCCGCTTCGGGTTGATCGCATGGCTGAGGTTTCAATGGCAGCTGTGCGTAGGGCACGTTCGCGTGCGCCGGTAACTGATCAACTCCGCCGGTCTGTCAACCTACGTACAGTTGCCGCCCTCCCGTTTGACAGCAGGTGTGTGGTAGCTCCATCAAGGAGTTGATTCATGCTGAAAGTTGTCCCCGATCCACCCCACACCCCCCCATTCCTTCGAAGACAGCAGATGCCCGATGGGCGCAGCACTTCGCATTAAGGCTTTATTGATGTGTCGCCAGGGCTGGCCTCTTCGCGGGTGAACCCGCTCCCACAGGATCACCACAGACTTCAAGACTTGCACAGTACCTGTGGGAGCGGGTTTACCCGCGATAGGGCCGGCTCAGGCAGTCGAGATATTTCAGGGGGATTCACCAATGACCACAGAAGACACCCAATTCACCGTCGGCAAGACCACCTTCTACCAAGGCGAAAACGGCACCCATCCACTGTTCCGCATCGAGCCCGGCATCCCCTGCCGCGATGCCCGCGAGCAGTCCTCGGAATTGATGGGCTATGTCCGCGAACTGACAATCACCGGCCTGATGGATGAGAAACCGATGATGATCTGGGCCGCCCATTACCTGAGCGCAATGGCCAAGGCGCTGATGGATGATGCCGAGCTGGGCATGAAGCACTGAGGTATCGCAGATCTGCGTGATTACTTTGTAGGAGCGGCCTTGTGTCGCGAAAGGGGTGCGAAGCGCCCCCAACGATCTGTGCACCACCGCAAAAACGCCGGGGCCGCTTTGCGGCCCTTTCGCGACACAAGGCCGCTCCTACAGGAATCGCGCCGTTCATGAGGAACAGGGCAGGCCGGCGCAGGTCAATGCATCAGCTCATCCACCCCGACCCACCCACCATCGAACTCATCCATGGCATCCAGCACCGCTTCACGGAAATACGCCAGCGACGCCCGATCAAACAGCAACTGCAACGCCGGCCTCTCATCGCTCCCCACATTCAGCACGATCACGTTGCCGCGCCGCCGAGGTCTCCCACAGGATCACCACAGACTTCAAGACTTGCACAGTACCTGTGGGAGCGGGTTTACCCGCGAAAGGGCCGGCTCAGGCAGTCGAGATATTTCAGTGGGATTCACCAATGACCACAGAAGACACCCAATTCACCGTCGGCAAGACCACCTTCTACCAAGGCGAAAACGGCACCCATCCACTGTTCCGCATCGAGCCCGGCATCCCCTGTCGCGATGCCCGCGAGCAGTCCTCGGAATTGATGGGCTATGTCCGCGAACTGACCATCACCGGCCTGATGGATGAGAAACCGATGATGATCTGGGCCGCCCATTACCTGAGCGCAATGGCCAAGGCGCTGATGGATGATGCCGAGCTGGGCATGAAGCACTGAGGTATCGCAGGGCTGCGAGATTACTTTGCAGGAGCGGCCTTGTGTCGCGAAAGGGGGGCGAAGCGCCCCCAACGATCTGTGCATCACCGCAAAAACGCCGGGGCCGCTTTGCGGCCCTTTCGCGACACAAGGCCGCTCCTACAGGAATCGCGCCGTTAATGAGGAACAGGGCAGGCCGGCGCAGGTCAATGCATCAGCTCATCCACCCCGACCCACCCACCATCGAACTCATCCATGGCATCCAGTACCGCTTCACGGAAATACGCCAGCGACGCCCGATCAAACAGCAACTGCAACGCCGGCCTCTCATCGCTCCCCACATTCAGCACGATCACGTTGATCCGCGCCGCCGAGGTCTGCGCCACCGCCCCAACGGGAAACGCCTGGGCGCGCAAGTCCACCCCGCACAACTTGGCCATCACCGCGCTGCAATACTCCCCCGACAGCTGCAGCCAGGCATGGCTATCCTGGCGCGGCAGCAGGTAGTTGCGCCGGGCATCCTGCAACCACCCGGCCTCTTCGGCAGCCACCCGTGCACCGCCGTCCGCCAGGCTGCCCAACAGCAGGTACTCGGTCTGCGACAAGCGCGCTACCCAGCCACCGTCTTGCTGGCGCACGGCCTGGTTGGGTAGCGACGGCAAGCGGTAGCCACGCGCCTGCAGGCAAGCGGCACTGTCGCCCCCTCGAAACCCGACCCGTGCCAGATCGGTCAGGTCAGTCAACGCGCAGTTGTGCAACAGCTCGGCCCGCGGGCTGCGTGGAATAAAAGCTTCGGCTTGCAAACTGGTCATGGCTCAGAGCTCCTGGCGCAGGTTGTCGGGATCGTGGAACGGCAGGGGCACCACCTTGGCATTGACCATCACGCCGCCCTCCACGCGGATCGGGATGTGCATGCCAGGCGTGGCCTGATGGGCACCGGCGTAAGCCAGGCCGATGATCTGCCCCAGGGTTTGCGAGTATTCGCAGGATGTGACGTTGCCGCTGATATCCGCCCCATCCAGCACCAGATGCCCCTCCAGCGGCTGTGGGCTGCCCTTGGGCAGGGTGAAGCCGACCAGTTTGCGCTTGAGCGGCTGCGCTTCGAGGATCTCGATCGAGCGCTTGCCGACGAAGAATGGCTTCTTGCGGCCGATCGCCCACTGCATGTCGATCTCCGCCGGGTGGGTCATGCCGTCGGTGTCCTGGCTGATGATCACGTGGCCTTTTTCCAGGCGCAGCAGGCGCTGGGTCTCGACGCCGAACGGGCGAATGCCCAACCCCGCGCCGGCCTGCATCAAGGCATCCCACAGGCGCTCGGCGTGGCGCGCCGGCACGTGCACTTCGTAGCCCAGTTCACCCACAAAGCCCACCCGCAGGATGCGCGCGGCAATACCGGCCACGGTGCCCTGGCGTACGCCGAGGTAAGGGAAGGCCTCGGCCGACAGGTCCACATCGTCACATACCTTGGCCAGCACCTGGCGTGACAGCGGCCCGGCCAGGTTGACCGCGGCCAGGGCGGCGGTGACGTTGGTGACGTCCACATCCAGGCGCCATTGCGCGTTCCACTTCAGCATCTGCTGGTAGATGCGGTCGACGCCGCTGGTGGTGGCGGTGACGTAGAAGTGCTGCTCGCCCAGCCGGGCGCACACGCCATCATCGATCACCACGCCGTGCTCGTTGGTCATCAGCGCGTAGCGGGTGCGGCCGATGGCCAGCTTGGCGAAGCCGAAGGTGTAGAGGCGCTCCAGCAGTTCGGCGGCGTCGGGGCCGCGCACATCCAGGCCACCGAGGGTGGAAACGTCGATCAGGCCGACCTTCTCGCGCACATGGCGGGCTTCCTCCTGCATGCAGCGTTCGCGTTCCTCAGGCTTGCCATAATAGGCCGGGCGCTGCCAGATACCGGCCGGCATCATCTTCGCCCCGGCTTCCAGATGGCGGCGATGCATTGGTGTTTGCCGGTACGGGTCGAAGGCGCGGCCGGCGACGTGGGCCAGTTTTTCCGCCTGGAACGGTGGCCGGGCGGTGGTCACCCCGGTTTCGCTGATGCTGCGCCCGGTGGCGTGGGCCACCAGGCGGGCGGTCGGCAGCGCCGAGTGGCGGCCCTGGGACGGGCCCATGCCGACCGTGGAGAAACGCTTGACCAGCTGCACGTCGCGGTAGCCGCTGCGGGTGGCGTTGACGATGTCGCGCACTTGCAGGTCTTCGTCGAAGTCGACGAAATCCTTGCCCTTGGGGTGGGGGAAGATTGGCCAGGGGAAGTTGACCTTGGCTTCGGCACTGAACACTGGCTGCACCGGCGCTTCCAGGCCCAGCGCTGCCAGCGCATCGGCAGCCCCGCGAGTGGCGTCGGCCAGCACATTGCCCAGTGCGTGACGGCCGTTCACCGAGCCGGCGATATCCAGCCCGGCCGGCAGGTTGGTGATGGCGAATTCGTCGCGGTTCACATCGTAGGACAGCTTGCCGCCAGCCTGGCACAGCAACTGGTACACCGGCATGTAGCCTGCCGACATGCACAGCAGGTCGCAGGCCAGGCGCAGGCCGTGCGGGCCGACCTTGCCCTGGCCGGTGATCGGGCGAATATCCACGCCACTCACGTGGCGCATGCCCGCTTCGTGCAGGGCTTCGTACACGGTGCTGCCCAGGTGCACGGGTATATCGCGGCGCTTCAGTTCGGCGGCCAATGCGGCATCGGCTGGCGCGGCGCGCATGTCGACCACCGCGGCCACCGCCACGCCTTGCTCCTGCAGGTCGAGGGCGGCGAGGTAGCCGTCATCGTGGCCGGTGAGGATTACCGCGCGCTGGCCCGGCTTGACCGCGTACAGCTTCATCAGCCGCTGCGCGGCGCTGGTCAGCATGACCCCCGGCAGGTCGTTGTTGCGGAACACCACCGGCTGGTCGAACGCACCGGCTGCCACCAGGCAGCGGCTGGCGCGCACCTTGTACAGGCGTTTGTGCTGGATCACCGGCAGGTAGTTGTCGGTGAACCAGCCGTTGCAGGTGGCTTCCAGCAGTACCTGGATGTTCGGGTGGCCGTCGACGGCAGCCAGCAGTTCCTGGCGCAGGCCGGTGGCGCGGGTGCCGGCAATGTCGAAGCGGGCGTAGGTGAGCGAGCCGCCAAGCACCGGCTGTTGCTCGATCAGCAACACCTTGGCCCCGGCATTGGCCGCGTCCAGTGCCGCACGCAGGCCCGCCGGGCCAGCGCCGATGACGGCCAGATCGACGAACAGATAGGCCTTGTCGTAGTACTGCGGCTTGAATCCGAGGTCGAGCACGCCGAGGCCAGCCTTCTTGCGGATCAGCGGCTCCCACACCTTCCACATGCCCTTGGGCTTGTAGAACGAGCGGTAATAGAAACCGACTGGCATGAAGCGCGAAAACTTGCCCAGGTAGGCATCGCGGTCGTGCGCCAGGCTACCGTTGAAGTTCTGCCCTTCGACCACCTGGCCATCGCGGGCGGCTTCCAGGTCGGCCAGCACATTGGGCTCGTCCGGCAGCTGCACCAGGGTGTTGGCATCCTGCCCGGCCATGCTCAGCGGGCCGCGCGGGCGGTGGTACTTGAACGAGCGCGACAGCAACCAGCGGCCGCTGCCGAGCAAGGCGCTGGCGATGCTGTCACCGGCAAAGCCCTGGCAGGCCTGGCCGTCGAACTGGAAGTGCAGGGGCCGCTCGCGGTCGATCAGCAGGCCCATGGGCGCGGGGAGGCGAGAGTGGCTGTTCATCCAGCAATCTCCGGGGTGGCGGCGGGGTTGAAGTCGACGCGGCGGTCGAACAGTTCTTTCGGGTCGAAGGTGCGCAGCACCTGGTCGCTCACCGTGTGGCGTTCGGCCAGGAACCAGTAGCTGGAGGCGTTGTGCAGCCACCACTCGGTCACTACCCCGGCCAGGTTGTCGCTGTTGAACACATAGTCGGCCCATTCGGCGTCGCTGCAGCTGGCCGGGTCGGGCATGTGCCTGAATTCGCCGCCGTAGGTGAACTCGCTGATATTGCGCGGGCCGTTCAAGGGGCAGGTCAGGATCTTCATCGTCGTCGCTCCTTAGTGGCTGGCCGCGGTGGCGCCCATTTCGTTGACTTGCTGGAAGCGGCTGAAGCGCTCCAGGGTAAAGGGTGCGATCAGTTCCGGTACCTTGCCGCCACTGGCGACCAGTTCGGCCATGGTCTTGCCGCAGATCGGCGTGGCCTTGAAACCCCAGGTGCCCCAGCCGGCGTCCAGGTAATAGTTGTGCACCGGCGACAGGCCCATGATCGGGCTGTAGTCCGGTGTCATGTCGGTGATCCCGGCCCATTGGCGCATCAGCTTGGCGTTGGCCATGAACGGGAACATCTCGAGGGCGTGGGCCAGCAGGCTTTCCTTGAGGTCGAGGGTGGAGCGGGTGTTGTACAGCGGGTAGGGGTCGGAGCCGCCGCCAAAGACGATCTCGCCACGGCTGGTCTGCTGCACGTAGCAGTGCAGCGCCGACGAGCTGACCAGCGGATCGAGGAACGGCTTGAACGGCTGGGTGACCATGGCCTGCAGCGGGTAGGTATGGATCGGCGCACGGATGCCGGCCTTGGCCATCAGCAGCGAACTGGCCCCGGCCACGGCCTGTACCACGCAACCGCACTGCACGGTGCCACGGTTGGTCTTCACCGCCTCGATGCGGCCATTGCGGATCAGCAGGTCCTGCACTTCGGTCAGCTGGTGGATCTCGACACCGCGCTTGGCCGCCTGCCTGGCGTAGCCCCAGGCCACTGCGTCGTGGCGCGCGGTGGCGCCGTCGATGTGCCACAGGCCAGCCAGCACCGGCAGGTGGCCCGGGTCCAGGTTCAGGCTGGGCACCAGTTCGCGGATCTGCTGGCGGTCGATCATTTCCGTGCGGCCACCGAAGTGCTTGTTGACCTCGGCGCGCTGGCGGAAGGCGCGCACGGTGGCGTCGGTGTGCGCGAGGGTGAGCTGGCCGCGCTCGGAATACATGATGTTGAAGTCGAACTCGTTCGACAGGTTCTGGAACATGCGCACCGATTCTGCGTAAAAGCGCACACCCTCACTGGTGAGGTAGTTGGAGCGGATTACCGCAGTGTTGCGCGCAGTATTGCCGCCGCCCAGGTAGGCCTTTTCCAGCACGGCGACATTGGTGATGCCGTGGTACTTGGCCAGGTAGTAGGCGATGGCCACGCCGTGGCCGCCGCCGCCGATGATCACCACGTCATAGCGTGGCTTGAGTTCGCACGGTGGTGGCAGGTCGACCTCCACCGGGTAGTCGGCGCTCAGGCCATATTTCAGCAGGGCGAAAGGCATGGGGTGCGCTCCTGGTGGGCGGCCTGTTGTTGCAGGTCGAGGGCGAGCAGGGTGTTTTTCATCAGGTAGGCGATGGTCATCGGGCCGACGCCGCCGGGCACCGGGGTGATGCCGGCCACCTGGGGCAGTGCGGCGGCGAAGTCGACATCGCCGACCAGGCGGCTGTGGCCGCCTTCGTCGATGCGGTTGATACCGACGTCGATCACCACCGCGCCAGGCTTGAGCCAGTCGGCACCGATCAGCCGTGGTTTGCCCACTGCGGCCACCAGGATGTCTGCCTGACGACACAACGCCGGCAGGTCGCGGCTGCGCGAGTGCACCACGGTCACCGTGCAGTCGGCCTGCAGCAGCAGGGCGGCCATGGGCTTGCCGACGATGTTCGAGCGGCCGACCACCACCGCATGCTTGCCGCGCAGCTCGCCACAGGCATCGCGCAGCAGGCGCATGCAGCCGCTGGGCGTGCACGGGGTGAGCACATCGCGGCCCTGGGCCAGGCCGCCGACGTTCTCGCTGTGGAAACCGTCCACATCCTTCAGTGGGCTGATCGCCTGGAGAATGCGGTGTTCGTCGATATGGGCCGGCAACGGCAGTTGCACGAGGATGCCGTTGACCTCGGGGGCGCGGTTGAGGCGCTCGATCAGGGCCAGCAGCTCGGCCTGGCTGGTGTTGGCGGGCAGGCGATGCTCCAGCGAGCGGATGCCCACCTCTTCGGCACGCAGCACCTTGTTGCGCACGTACACCTGGCTGGCAGCGTCGGCGCCCACCAGCACCACCGCCAGGCCCGGCTGCACGCCGCCCTGGCGCAGTTCCTGCACCTGCTCGCGTACCTCGGCCAGCACCCGCGCCGCGGTGGCCTTGCCGTCGATCAGCTTGATACCGGGAATGGCGTTCATTTGAAGATCACCGTGCGGTCGTGGTTCAGGAACACCCGGTGCTCCAGGTGGTATTTCACGGCGCGGGACAGGGCGATGGTCTCGGTGTCGCGGCCGATGGCCACCAGGTCATCCGGTGCGTAGGCATGGTCCACGCGCTGCACTTCCTGCTCGATGATCGGGCCTTCGTCGAGGTCGCTGGTGACGTAGTGGGCGGTGGCGCCGATCAGCTTCACCCCGCGCTGGTAGGCCTGGTGGTAGGGCTTGGCGCCTTTGAAACCGGGCAGGAACGAATGGTGGATGTTGATCGCCCGGCCCGACAGCTGGCGGCACAGGTCGTCGGAGAGGATCTGCATGTAGCGCGCCAGCACCACCAGTTCGGTGCCGGTGTCCTCGACGATGCGCAGCAGCGCGGCTTCCTGTTCGGCCTTGGTGTCCTTGCTGACCGGCAGGTAGACGAAACGGATGCCTTGGCGCTCGGCCATCGGGCGCAGGTCCAGGTGATTGGAGACCACGGCGGTGATCTGCATGTCCAGCTCGCCCTTGGCATGGCGGTACAGCAGGTCGGACAGACAGTGGTCGAATTTGCTCACCATCAGCAGCACGCGCATCGGCCGGGCACTGCTGTGCAGGCTCCACTGCATGTCGAAGCGCTGGGCGACATCGGCAAAGCCGGCTTCCAGCTGCGGTGTGTCACCCGTGACACCGGTGTTGTAGCGGAACACCGCGCGCATGAAGAAGCGCCCGTTGTCCTCGTCGTCGAACTGCGCCATCTCGCTGATGTAGCAACCGTGCTCGGCCAGGTAGGTGGTCACCGCGGCGACGATGCCGGACACGGCCGGGCAGCTGACGCGCAGGATGAAGTGATCGGGAGCGGGGTGCATGTCGGATAGGCCTCGTGATGGAGTGGGGCAGGTCGGGCACAAGGGCAAAAGAGGCTTCGCGAGAGGCGAAGTGATGTTTCTTGATAGGAATATAAATTTCCTTTTGGCGATTTATAGGCGAAGTGAGGGGTGGCGGTCTAGAGATTTGTGAAATTTTTTATCCTGACAGGAAAGTTTTTTAACGCCATCGTGGCTCCTGTGGGAGCCGGCTTGCCGGCAATAGGGCCCGCACAGGCGGCACAAAAACTGGCTATGCTTGCCCCATGACCAGTTCTCCATCCCTGCGCCAACCCTGCCCACCTGGCGCCTGCATTTGTGGCCGCGAACACCTGGCCGACCACCCGCAGACAGCCCAGCGCATCCTCCTGCTGACCCGCCAGGAAGAAAAGCGCCTGCTCGACCGCCTGGAAAACCTCAAGGACCTGGAAGACCTGCAACGCCTGCAGCAACGGATGTACGAAAACCTGGGCATCCGCGTGCACATCGCCCCTGGTTTCAACGAAGTGCGGACCATGCGTGGCATCGTCATCGAACTGGACGACCAGCCCGGGCTGTGCCGCAAGACCCGGCAGTCGATCCCGGCGGCGATCCGCCGTGGGCTGGAACGCAACCCGCAGGTTGCCTTCCGCTTGCTCGATACCCACGACCTGTTGCGGGATACCTGAAGGCCTGCCCGGCGCGGTCTTTGTAGGAGCGGCCTTGTGTCGCGATCGGGCGCGCAGCGGCCGCAAAGCCTGCAACCTCGGTCTTCCTGGCAGGTCTGGGTCGCCTGGATTACGGCCGCTGCGCGCCCGATCGCGACACAAGGCCGCTCCTACAAGGACCGCGTCAGCCCCACTAATTTTTTCGCCGCACGCTACGTCTACTTGAAAGCCCCCCTGCGCCAGGCGCGCAGCGGCATTCATCACTCAAGGAGACAGGCAATGACTTCCGTTTTCGACCGCGACGATATCCAGTTCCAGGTAGTGGTCAACCACGAAGAGCAATACTCGATCTGGCCCGACTACAAAGCCATCCCCAACGGCTGGCGTGCCGTAGGCAAGAGCGGCCTGAAGAAGGAATGCCTGGCCTATATCGATGAAGTCTGGACCGACATGCGCCCGCTGAGCTTGCGCCAGAAAATGGCCGAAGCCGCCGCCCAGTGACTGCATTGAACCTGCTGTGCCTGCCGTATTCCGGGGCCAGCGCCATGGTCTACAGCCGCTGGCGGCGCAAGCTGCCGACGTGGCTGCAGGTACGCCCGGTGGAACTGCCCGGGCGTGGTGCGCGCATGGCCGAGCCACTGCACACCGACATGCAGGCCCTGGCCCGGCAACTGGCCGCCGAACAGCGCCTGGCGGCCAGCACCCCCTACGCGCTGCTCGGCCATAGCCTGGGCGCCTTGCTGGCATTTGAACTTGCCCATGAGTTGCAAGCGCTGGGCTGCCCGGCGCCACTGGCCCTGTTTGCCTGCGGTACCGCAGCGCCGACCCGCCGAGAGGACTACGATGGCAAGAACTGGCGCGAGCCCAAGAGCGACGCCGAGTTGATCGGCGAGTTGCGCGAGCTTCAGGGCACGCCCGAGGAAGTGCTGGCCAACGCCGAGCTGATGAGCCTGACCTTGCCCACCCTGCGCGCCGACTTCCTGCTGTGTGGTACCTACGCCTACCGCCAGCGGCCGGCGTTGCAGTGCCCGCTGCACGTGTTGGGCGGCATGCAGGACCGCGCCAGTGACGAGCAGTTGCAGGCCTGGCGCAAGGAAACCCTCGGGGCGTTCTCGCTGCAGATGTTCCCAGGCGGCCACTTCTTCATCCATGAGCATGAGGACCGGGTGCTCGCTGCGCTGACCGCGTCGCTGCAACCGCTTCGGCTGTCCGCCTGATTGACGGCACCGCTTGCCTTGGGGGAGGCTAGGGCTTTTCCCAGGCAAGAGGCAGACAATGCTGATCGATCCCCACAAGGCCACGCTGCTGGTCGTCGACATCCAGGAAAAACTCATCGGCGCCATGAGCGACCCTGAAGGCACCCGCGCGCGGGCCCGCTGGTTGTTGGCGGCGACCAACGAGCTGGAACTGCCGACGGTGATTTCCGAGCAGTACCCCAAGGGCCTGGGCCATACCCTGGCCGAACTGCTGGCCGCAGCGCCGGCCGCCGAGGTGGTGGAGAAAAGCCATTTTTCCTGCGTGGCCGCCGAGTGCCTGCCAGCGAGTTTGATGGCGCGCGAGCAAGTGATTGTCTGTGGCATGGAAACCCACGTGTGTGTGCTGCAGACCGTGCTCGGCCTGCTGGCGCTGGGCAAGCAGGTGTTCGTGGTCGAGGATGCCTGTGACAGCCGTACCCCGGCGAGCAAGGCTGCAGGGCTGGCGCGCATGCGGGCTGCGGGGGCGCAGGTGGTGACCCGCGAAATGGTGTTGTTCGAGCTTATGGGCAGTGCCGGCCACCCGCTGTTCCGGCACATCAGCAAGACCTACCTGGTCGGTGAACAGCCCTGAACGGCCGGTTACTGGCTGCCGGGTTGATGGCCCTGGCGCTGCTGCAAGGCTGCGCCGGGCGCCGTGAGGAAGCACCCGAGGCGGACCCGGCCAAGGTCCGCGCCCAACTGCTGCGGCTGTTACCCGCCCAGGCCAAGGACCGCGAGGGCTGGGCCCGGGACATTCAGGTGGCGTTCGAGGCCCAGCGTATTGCCCCCAGCAAGAGCAACCTGTGCGCGGTGCTGGCGGTGACCGAACAGGAATCGACCTTCAATGCCGACCCGCAGGTGCCCAACCTGGGGCGTATCGCCCGGGAGGAAATCGACCGCCGCGCCGCGCGCCTGCATATCCCCAAGCTGCTGGTCGATGGTGCACTGAAGACGCCGTCGGGTAATGGCAAGAGCTACCAGCAACGTTTGCAGGCGGTGCGCAGCGAGAAGCAGTTGAGCGAACTGTACGACGAAGTCATCGCTCGCGTGCCGCTGGGCAAGACCTTGCTGGGCGGGCTGAACCCGGTGCATACCGGTGGGCCGATGCAGGTCAGCATCGACTTTGCCGAAAAGCATGCGCGGGATTACCCCTACAGCCACGACGGCAGCATTCGCCAGGAAGTATTCACCCGGCGCGGCGGCATGTATTTCGGTATCGCCCATTTGCTGGGCTATTCGGCCAACTACGATCGCCAGCTGTACCGCTTTGCCGATTTCAACGCGGGCTGGTACGCCAGCCGCAATGCGGCATTTCAGGCGGCACTGAGCAAGGTGACGGGGGTAACGCTGGCGCTGGATGGCGACCTGGTGGCGCCGGGCTCGATCATGCCCGGGACCACGGAAAAGGCGGCGCGCAAACTGGGAGGGAAGCTGGGCCTGCGCAACCCGCAGATCCGCAGCCAGCTGGAGGAGGGCGATAGCTTGGCCTTCGAGGACAGCAAGCTGTACAGCGGGGTGTTTGCCCTGGCGGATGCCGCGGCCGGCAAGCCGGTGCCACGGGCGGTGCTGCCGGGGATTCAGCTGAAAAGCCCGAAGATCACCCGCAAGCTGACCACGGCGTGGTTTGCCGGGCGGGTGGATGAGCGTTATCAGCGGTGCATGAAGCGTTAATGGTGGCCTGGCTGTCGAGCGCGGTCCTGTAGGAGCGGCCTTGTGTCGCGATGGGCTGCGCAGCAGCCCCAAGATTGTGCATCACCGCTGAACCCTTGGGGCTGCTGCGCAGCCCATCGCGACACAAGGCCGCTCCTACACAGGGACCGTGCAGGCCTGTGGGACTGCGAGGAGAACATCAGCTTTCGCCCAAGGCGGCAACTACCTGATCCACACTGGCCTTCAACCCGGCAAACGCATCCTCAGGGTCACTTTCCACCACCACCAGCTTCGCCCCGGACGCCTTGATCACCTCGGCCACAGCCGCCTCCGGCTGCCGATGGTCCAGCACCAGCGCCACATCCTGCGCCTTCAGGTTGTCCCCCAGCGCCTTCAGCGCAGCCGCATCCCACTCGGCTGGCAGCGGCTGCTCGACCACGTCCAGGTTCAACCCGCTGGCCAGATAACCCAGTCGCTCCGACAGGCTCACCACCGTCAGGTTGTCGACCTTGGCCAAGCGTGTCTGGCTGCTGGCCGAGAGCTCCAGCAACTGGCGTTTGAGCCCGGCCAGGTTGCCCTGGATCTTCGCCTTGTCGCCCGGCGCCAACCGCTCCAGGTCATTGGCTACCACGTCGGCCATGCGCCCGAAGTTGGTCGGGTTGAGCCAGGGGTAGGCGCCATAGGCCTCGTCGCCGCTCACCGCAATACCCGGCAGCGCGCCATCCACCGGCCGTGCGGCGTCGATCTCGACGATCCGGATATTGCTGCGCCGGGCCATCGGATACAGCGGGTCGTCACGCCAGATCGAGCGTACGCCGATCACCGCGTCGGCCTGCTGTGCGGCCTTGTGCAGGCTGGCGCCACCGCGCCCGCTGAAATAGGAAGGTTGGCGGCTGGCAGGCAAGTTGGCGGGTGCTGCACGCGTGAGCTGCACCGTGGTGCCGTCGAGCAGGGCGCTGGCCAGGCTGTGGGTGACGGGCAGGGTGGTCAGCACTTGCGTGGCGAGAGACAGCGACGGCAGGCCGGCCAGGGCCAGCGCCAGGGTCAGGCGTTTCAGGTTCATGCCGGGTTTCCTTGCAGGCGGGGGACGAGGGCGCGGGCCAGCGCCGCCAGGGCGAAGCAGATGCCGGCGACCAGGATGATCGCGGCGCCGGACGGCACCGGCAGGTCGAAAACGATCGGCAGCAGGATGCCGAGCAACGTGCTCAGCGTGGCGATCAGCACCGACAGGAAGAAAAAGCCCTTCAGCGACTGGCTGACCAGGCGTGCGGCGGCAGCGGGAATCACCAGCAGCGCCCCGACCAGGATCGCCCCGATCACCTTCACCGAGGCCACGGTGACCAGGGTCACCAGCACCACGAACAGGTAGTCCAGGGTTTTCACCGCCACCCCGCGCACGGCCGCCAGCTGTGGGTTGAAACTGGCCAGCATGATGCGGTTGTACAGCGGCACGGCCAATGCCAGCACCAGCACCGCGACGATGCCCAGCACCACCAGGTCCTGGCCGCTGACGGTCAGCACCGAGCCAAACAGCACGTTCTCGAGGATGTGCACATTGATCTTGCCCGCCAGCATCAGCAGCAGGCTGGCGCCCAGCGCCAGCGACACCGACAGGAACACGCCGATCAGCGTGTCCGGCGACAGCCCGGTGCGGTTGCGCAGGAAGTTGAGCAAGATGCCGAACAGCAGGCAGTAGCCGAACAGGCTGCCGTAGGGGCCGGTGTAGGGCTCGCCCAGCAGGATGCCGATGGCCACGCCGGTCAGCGCGGCATGGCCGACCGCCTCGGAGAAGAAGGCAAAACGCTTGACCACCACCAGGGTGCCCAGGCCGCCCAGCACCGGGCCGATCATCAAACCGGCCAGCAGAGCGTTGACCACGAAGCCGTAGGCCAGCGCCTCGGGCAGGTAGCCGGCAGTGGCCCAGTCCTGGACCGTTTGCCGAAAGATTTCAAAACTCATCAGGCAAGGCTCTCGCTACGCGGGTGAACGGAGAACAGGCCGAGCAGGCGCTCCGGGGTCAGGGCCTGGGCGGGCGGGGCGTCGAACAGTACCTGGCGGCTCAGGCCGGTAACCCGGTCGGCCAGGCGCAGCACGGCTTCCAGGTCGTGTTCGATCCACAGCACGGTGGTGCCGGCCTGGCGCCAACCCTGCAGCAGTTGTTCGAACACCTGGATACCAGCTTCATCCAGGGCCGACATCGGCTCGTCCAGCACCAGCAGTTGCGGCTCGGGAATCAGGCCCTGGGCCAGCAGCACGCGTTGGCGTTCGCCACCGGAAAGCGCGCCCATGCGCCGTTTGCGCTTGTCGAGCATGCCGACCCGCGCCAAGGCTGCGTCGATGGCCGGCTGCACACGGCGCGACAGGCCGAGGAAGGCGGGGCGGCGCTGGCACATGGCAGCCATGAAATCGTCCACGGTCATCGGCAGGCCACGGTCGAACTCCAGCGCCTGCGGCACATAGCCGATCACTTCGCGTTCGCCGGGCCAGTGCAGGGTCAGCCGGCCCTGGTGCGGCATCTGCCCGAGCAGGGTCTTGATCAGCGAACTCTTGCCGCCGCCGTTGGGGCCGACGATGGCATGCACGCTGCCGGCGGCGACGTTGAAGCTGACCTGTTCGAGGATGCGGGTGCGGCCCAGGGTCAGGTCGATGCCGGCAAACTCGATGCGCGGCCCGCAGGCTGTCACCAGGTTGGCGGCGGCGGTCATGCGCGGTTCTCCTGGATGGCGCGGACCACGGTGTCGAGGTTGCGCTTCATCTCCACTTCGTACTTGTCCTTGGTGTATTCGCCGTAGGAGATGTGCGTAAGCGGGTACAGGCGCACGCCGGATTCACGCTGGATGGTTTCGACATAGGCCGACGGGAAGTCCATTTCCGAGAAGATCACCCGCACGTCCAGCGCCTTGAGCTGGTCGATGGTCTTCTTCAGCTGGGCCGGGCTGGGTTCGATGCCATGGGCTGGCTCGACCACCGCAGTCACCTCCAGGCCGAAGTCACGTACCAGGTAGTCGTAGGCGGCATGGATGGTGGCGACCCGGAAGGTGGCGCTGGGCGCCTCGGTGACCTTGGCCAGTGCGTCGGCACGCAGCGTGCGCAGGCGCTTGGCATAGGCGCGGGCGTTTTGCGTGTACAGCTTGGCGTTGTCCGGGTCGAGCTTGCCCAGTTCGCGGGCGATGTTGTTGACCTGGGCGATGGTGGTGCTGATCGACAGGAAGGTGTGCGGGTTGACCACCTTGCCGGCGCCACGGGCGGCAATGCCGGTGGCCGCCAGCAAGGGTACGTTCTGGTTGGCCTCGATGGTGTTGATGCCGGGCTTTTCGCTGGCGGCGATCATGCGGTCGGCGAAATCGTCATGGCCAACGCCGTTGAGCACCACCACGTCCAGGGTGCCGATGCGCTTGATGTCCTCGGCCCGTGGCTCGTAGGCATGGGGGTTGAACCCCGCCGGAATCAGCGGCACCACTTCGGCCTTGTCGCCGACGATGTTGCTCACATAGCTGTAGTAGGGGTGCAGGGTAATGCCGATACGCAGGGGCTTGCCGTTATCGGCCAGGGCCTGTGCCGGCAGGGCAAGGGCCAGGAGCAGGGCGAGGGCGGAGCGGAGCATGGGGGAGTCCTTGGGTTCAGTGACGGTGTTCGCGGGTGACCCCGGCGTCGTAATGGCTGACCACCTGCTGCCAGCCGGCGGCGATCAGGGCGGCCTGGCCAAGGTCGTCAGGGGGCACGGCGGCGCTGTCGCGGCGCAGCCAGACATCGGCCTGGCCGGTGCTGTCGGCCGGCAGGATCAGCAGCAGGCTGCCGGCCACTTCCGGGGCTTGGCTGCGGCCGAGGTAGGCCCCGGTCTCCAGCCACGACCATTGGTGGCTGCCGCGGCTCTGGCTGCCGGCATCGACCACGAACGGCGGCAGGCCTTCCTCGGCCAGGGCCTGCACGCTGGGCGCGGCGGCGTTTTCTTCACGCAGCAGCTGGATTTCGTCGAAGGCCACCCGCAGGTCGGTGTACAGGCCTTGCTCGGCGGCGGTGAGGTCGCGACGGGCGTCGATCTGGTGGCTGGCGATGGCTTGCTCATCCTCGCGTTCGCCGCGCAGCAGCACCACGCAGGTGGCGAGTACCACGATCAGCAGGCTGACCAGCAGCACGTACAGGGTTTCGTGCCCGGCACCGGCCGGGCGAATCACTTGGGCGCGGCTCATGGCTGGGCGATATCGGCGTGGTCGACTTCCACCACGTGCCCGGGGCCGGCATCGAACAGCACGTAGAATTCGCCGTCCGGGCGCTTGAAGGTCAGGGTCGAATCGTCACCGAGCTTGCCGCCGACCAGCACCTGTTCGTCGTAGGCGATCACGTCCAGGGTTACCCCGGGGGCACCGCTGCCATCCGAGAAACCGCCGGTGCACTTGACCTGGCCGCCAGGCAGTTCTTCGCACTCGCACATCGGGTTGTGCGCCAGGGCCGGGCCGGCGGCCAGCACCAGCAAGGGCAGGGCGAGGGTGCGCATCAGGTGTTTCATTTATTGCCTCCTTGTTTCTCGAGCCAGGCCACGGTGGCTGGCGATGCCTTGGCCAGGGGGACCGACGCCTGGTGCATGCTGCCGTCCCAGCCTTCCAGGGTGATCCAGATCTGCGCGTCGGGCTTGGTGCGTGGCGGGATCGGCAACGAGGTGCCCATGTTGTACGGTGCACCGAAGAAAATCGTGCCGGCGGCGCGCAGGCTGCGCGGTTTGCCGATGCGCAGGTAGGCCGCCTTGACGCCGTTGACGCAGGCCTTGCACAGCGATGCATTGAAGACTTTGAAGTGGCCGGCAGGGCCGTCGGCGCGGGGGGCCTCGTCACGCATCTCGGCCAGGTCCAGGGTATAGGGGCCGACCTGGATGTCGTTGATCACATTGGCGCCGAGCCCCGCTTCGCCGCGGAACAGCTTGGCGTCGGCGAAGTACTTGGGCATGAAGCCCAGCGGGATGAGGATCAGCAGGATGTTCAGGTGAAAACGCCACTTCAGCCACAGTTGCTTCAGCGGGCTGACGGGCACGGCTTGGGCCTGGCTCATGGGCGGATCTCCGCGGTGGGTTCATGGCGCGCCATGCGCGGTGCGCGCTCGCTGCGCTTGAGGGCGGCGGCGGTGGCCTGGGCGGTGCGTTTGGTCCAGATCAGCAAGCCGCTGAACACCATCAGGGTGAGGACCAGGCCGAAGAAGAACCACACCAGCTTGATCGGCAGGCCGCCGAAATCGCCGGTGTGCAGCGGGCGCATGGACTCGGTGACGAACTCCAGGGCGGAGCGGTCGCTGACCAGGAACTGGCTGTCGACATTACGCGTGTACGGGTTTACCGAGGCGCTCTGGAACATCAGCGGGTACCAGCCTGGCCCCGCCAGGGTGATGTGGCTGTAGGCGGTGGCCGGCAGCGAGATGAAGCTGATGTCCAGCCCCGGGACCGCCAGGCCGGCGATGCGTGCCGCTTCATCCAGGTCGATGCGCGTTGCCGGGCTGCCATTCGGGGTTTGTGGCACGTCCTCACGGGCGATGACCGGCACGATGGGCCGGCTGGAAATGGTGATGTGGTTGTCGGCCAGGATCGCCTGGATCAGGAACCAGGTGCCGGTGATGGAAATGACCGCAATGAACCAGATCGACCAGACCCCGGCCAGGCGGTGCAGGTCGCCCCAGAAAATCCGCGAACCATGGCCGGTGCGCACCGGCTTGAAGAAGCCCTTCCAGAACTTCTTGTACACCACCAGGCCGGTGACCAGCGAAGCCAGCATGGGCAGGCCGAGCAGCGACACCAGGTACCAGCCCCAGCTGAAACCGCTGGTGAACGGTACCAGCCACCAGCCGTGCAGGGCGCGGGTGAAGGCTTCGAAGTTGAAGTCCGGGGTCTTGCCCTGGATGGCCCCGGTGTAGGGGTTTACATACAGCGTCGGGCTGGTGCCGTCAGGCAGGGTGACATTGGCTTTGACCGCAAAGTGCGAACCGTCGGGCTGGATCAACCGCTCCACCACCATGTCCGGCTCGGCCTTGTGCAGGGCGTCCAGTACCTGCTGGAAGCTCAGGCGTTCGGCGTCGGCGTCGGGCTTGTTGGCGCGCACGGCCGGGTCGGCCAGCCAGACGATTTCCTGGCTGACCACGGCGAGCATGCCGGTGAAGCAGACGATCAGGACAAAGAACCAGATCGGCAAGGCGAGCCAGCTGTGGACCAGGAACCACAGCCTGGATTTGGATTTTTTCGGTGATTTGGCCATCTGACGGTCTTCTGCAATGGGGAGTCGAGCGTGTGCCCAGCCAAAGAGGGGCTGTATTGATAAGGACGAATGAGAATCGAAAACCTGCCGTTTTAAATGCAAGCAAATGTTTCAGGCAGAGAAACCTGAAAGCTGGCGCGACCCTGTAGGAGCGGCCTTGTGTCGCGAAAGGGCTGCGCAGCAGCCCCAGGGTTTCAGCGCAGACGCACAAATTGCCGGGGCTGCTTTGCAGCCCTTTCGCGACACAAGGCCGCTCCTACAGGACCTGTACATGCCTTGAGGGCAGTGCTGGTGTTGCAGGGGATCAGGCGCGGGTCAGGGCCACTGCCGGTTGCGGCTTGCCGTGCAGCTGCGCCAGGTCCTGGTACAGCGCGCGGCCAATTTCCGCTGCGCGCGCCGGCAGCACCGAGAGCAAGGTGTCACTCAGGCCGTGGCTGTTTTCGCAGAAGCCCTGCAGGTACACCGAGGCCTGCAGGTCGGGGCTGGCCAGCACGCGGTAGTTGCGGTCGACGCTGAAATCTTCCAGGTACCCGGCCAGGGGCGCCAGCAGGTCACGGTGCGAGCGGCGCTCGTAGCCGGTTGCGAGTATCACCGCGTCGTAGCGGTGGGTCTGCTGCTGGCCGGTGGCGAGGTCGCGCAGGGTCAGTTCCAGGCCTTCGCGGGTGGCCACCACGGCTTCGACCTGTCGCCGGCACAGCACGTTGTGGCGGTACTGGTGGGCGACCTTCTGCCGGTAGAGGATGCCGTAGATGCGTTCGATCAGGTTGAGGTCGACCACCGAATAGTTGGTATTGTGGTATTCGCCCAGCAGCTTGCTGCGCTGGTCGGCCGGTTCGTTGTAGACCAGGTCGGTGTAGTCCGGCGAGAAGATCTCGTTGACGAACGGGCTGTCATCGGCAGGCTTGAGCGCCGAACCGCGCAGGATCATGTCAACCTTGACCGACGGGTAGCTGTCGTTGAGGTCGATGAACGCCTCGGCGGCGCTCTGGCCCGAACCGATCACGGCAATGCGCATCGGCTTGCCGGCGGTGCACGGCAGCTTGTTCAGGCTGCTCAGGTACTGGGAGTGATGGAATACCCGCGGGTCGTCCTTGAAGGCGCCGAACTTTTCCGGGATTTTCGGCGTGCCGCCGCTGCCGACCACCACCGAACGGGTGCGGCGGCTGTATTCGCGGCCTTGGGCGTCGCGCGAGACCAGGCGCAGGTGCTCGACCCGGCCCGCCTGCACGTCCGGCTCGATGCGCAGCACTTCCTCGCCATATACCGCCTGGGTGGCGAAGTGCTCGGCGGCCCAGCGCAGGTAGTCGTTGTACTCGAGGCGGCAGGGGTAGAAGGTGCCGAGGTTGATGAAGTCGGCCAGGCGCTGCTTCTGGTGCAGGTAGTTGACGAAGCTGTAGGGGCTGGTGGGGTTGCGCAGCGACACCAGGTCCTTGAGGAACGAGATCTGCAGCTCGCTCTGGGTGGCCAGGGTTTCGCCGTGCCAGCGATAGTCCTGCTGTTTGTCGATGAACAGCGCGTCGAGGGCATGGCCCTGGGACTCGGCGAGTTCTTCCAGGGCGATGGCCAGGGCCAGGTTGGAAGGGCCGAAGCCCACGCCGATCAGATCTTTGATGGTTTCCTGCTGTGAGGGCTGGCTCATGGCTGCGATTCCCTGAATGGTCGGATTTTGACGCCCGCCGGAGCTCCGGCTCCTGCGCAAGTACATGTGTTGGAACGAGCCAGCCGGGGGGGAATTTAAGCGGGCTAAAGAACTGTGAGGGGGGGCCGATAGGGGTACGACAAGGAGCCGACTTGAGGCAAGGAACCGAGATGAGCGGGATAACAGCAAGCAATTTGATGATCAACGGCGTTTCAGCCCAGACGCTGAGCGCGAACGCAACTGCCGAACGCGAGCAGGCGAAACAGGCTGGTGAGGCACTGGGGCCCTTGAGCATCAGTAGCGACAGCATGAAGGTTGGCGGGGCTGGCCAGGCGCAATCCACGGACAGTGAAGGCAGTGGGGAGTCGCAGGCCGTGTCCGAGCTGCGTCAGTTGATCAAGGATTTGCAAAAGCAGCTGGCCGAGGAGCAGAAGCAGCTTGCTGCATTGATGGACAGCAAAATGGACGAGGCTGCCAAGGCGGCTGCGGTGGGCGCCAAGCAGGCGAGCATTGCCACCATCAACGGGCAGATCATGGCGGCCACGGCGCAGTTGCTGGAGTTGTTGCAGCAAGAGGGCGGCAGCAGCGCGGGCGGGATGGTCAGCGCCACGGCCTGACAGCGGATATGGTCCCCTGTAGGAGCGGCCTTGTGTCGCGATGGGCTGCGAAGCGGCCCCGGGATGTTGGCATCAATGCACAAATCGTCGGGGCTGCGTTGCAGCCCATCGCGACACAAGGCCGCTCCTACAAGGGCCGGGTAGCATCAGGTGGCGGTCATTCGGCCGCCAGGCGCCCCTTGTTCTGCCGCTCCGCCTTGTACTGCATGGCCACCGCCGGCGCCGGCTTGGCAGCACCGGTTTCCAGCCACTGACGCATGCGGCTGGCATCGGCGAAGTGGGTGTACTTGCCAAAGGCGTCGAGGATCACCATGGCCACCGGGCGGTTGTCCATGCGGGTCAGCAGCACCAGGCAGTGCCCGGCTTCATTAGTGAAGCCGGTCTTGGTCAGCTTGATGTCCCAGTTGCTCTTGTTCACCAGGTGGTCGGTGTTGCGGAAGCCCAGGGTGTAGTTGGGCTTGCGGAAGGCCACGGTCTTCTCGCGGGTGGTCGACAGCTCGCTCAGCATCGGGTACTTGCGCGACGCCATCAGCAGCTTGGCCAGGTCACGGGCCGTGGACACGTTCTGCGTCGACAGGCCGGTCGGCTCGACGTAGCGGGTGTGCGCCATGCCCAGGCTGCGGGCCTTGGCGTTCATCGCCTTGATGAACGCCGGGTAGCCGCCGGGGTAATGGTTGGCCAGGGTGTTGGCCGCCCGGTTTTCCGATGACATCAGGGTAATCAGCAAGGTTTCGCGGCGGTCGAGCTGGCTGCCCAGCCGCACACGCGAATACACGCCTTTCATTTCCGGGTTGTTGGCAATGGTCATGGTGAGCATCTCATCCATGGGCTGCTTGGCATCCAGCACTACCATCGCCGTCATCAGTTTGGTCACCGACGCAATCGGTACCACGCGGTCGGGGTGGCTTGAATACAGCTCCTGGTTGGTGTTCAAGTCGATCAGCAGGGCGCTGCCCGAGGCGAGGTGCAGCTTGGAAGGGTCACGTTGAACCTGGGCCGGGGGTTGTGCAGCAGCGGTCGACGGAAGGGTCGCAGTACCTGTGAGCAACAGCAGCAGGCTGAGGATGGACAGGGATGTTTTCACGTTGAGGCTCACTAAAAGTTGGTATGTCGTTGGCTGTGCAAGGGTTTTCCCCCAAAAACCGCTGCATTCTGGAGTATGGCTGATTTGCTGTCGAATGCCTTATGACTAAAGGGCGCAACGTGAACGAAATTTAATCCGGTACTTGTCCTGTACCCATCATCATTCTGCCGAAGACAGCAGAACAACCTCGAAGGTCGTCCCTTCCTCTTCGGTCGACTCCACCTCAATTCTGCCACCGTGGTTCGCCACGATCTCCGATGCGATGAACAGGCCGAGGCCGAGCCCCGCTGCGGAGCCCCGCTCTCCGGATGAGTAGCTCGAGTATCGCCCTTCCGGCTTGAAGATGTAGGGCATCACCTCGGGTGGAATAGGCTCTCCGGAATTCTGGACGCTGACCCGTGGAACACCATCCACCCTGGCCACCGTGACCTTGATCGGGGCCGTCGCATCGCCATGGCGCAGGGCATTGCCTATCAGGTTGGAGAAAACCTGAGAGATGCGGTCAGGGTCGAATTGCCCGGTGATGTGCGCCTGCTCATCCAGGATGATCCGCGCGTGCGGGAACGCCGTGCGCAGTTCGTCAATGACAGCCTGGCAGATAGAGTTCAGATCCATTTTCCGCAAATCCACTGGAATGCCAGTCCCCAGGTTGCAGCGGGCCAGATCCAGCAGATCGTTGATCATGACATTTGCCCGATGTGCACTGGTACAAACCTGGGTCGCCAGTAACTTTCCCTTTTCATCCAGCCCCGTCTGCCGCTGGATCAGCCCGCCAGCCATGAGTATCGCGCCCAAGGGCGAACGCAAATCATGACCGAGCACCGCGAGCACCATTTTCCGGGTCGCCTCGACTGCCGTTCCGTAGGCCGCGATCGACTCTACGAGCGCCTGGTCAATCGCTTCATTGAACCGGATCATGTCCTGAACATGATGCGCGTCTGCGAACGATTCCTGGGTAAGCCAGAGTGACAGAACGCTTGCGCGCAATGCCCGGTATTCGGACACCATCTGATCCATCGAGAACCCAGCTATCAAGCGAGCAACCGCGTGGGTCTGCGCTGCGGTTTCGCTGGAACTACTGGGGCCTCTCCCTTGTGCTTTCTCGGACTGTTGTTGCCTGCTCTGGGGCGTTTTCATGTCTGCGGCCACGGTGCGGAGCATCTTCTCGGCATGATTGCGCAAGCCGATTGAGTCCTGCTTCGGCAGCTCTGTTTCAACCGAGCGGGCGTAATTTTCCCAAGCCTGGAGAATGGGTTCCATACTGCCATCAATGAAATCGAACAGTCTCATGGGGGCCTAACCCTGATCTGGAAAAAAGACATCCGAATAGCTTAGTTCATCTGAGAAGCAGGAAGTTTGAGCGGCAGCCATGAGCGGCCCACCTGGAGTTCAGCCAAAGGCGATCCCGATGCAACCTGCGTCGGGGGGCAGGGGCATCGGGATGTCTTGCCGGCTGCCCGGGTTCAGGCATGGATCAGCGAGAGGTCGCTGATGATGCAGATCGAGCCGTCATCGGCTGGCGTGGTATCGGTGTAGTCCACCTGGTTGTAGACCCCGCCGTGGAACTCGAATAGCTGTGTAGCCCAGGTGCTGTCGAACTGTAGATCGCCGGACGTACCGCTCACGCCATTGCACTTGGCCGTAACGTTGACCACGCCTGCTGCGGTGGCGTGGATGCTCACCTCGAACTTCGCCCCCAGCGGTACCCCCTTGAGCACCGTCGAGTTGATCGGGTCAGTCTGGTTGTAGGTCCGCCGAAAACCCAGGGTGATGTCGCCCTTTTTCCAGAACACCTTCACGGGCGGGCTGTCGTCCCCGTAGACATGCATCTGCGCGATGACCACCTTCTGCGCCCAGTTGACCTTGGTCAGCGTCATTTCCTGGCGATTCCAGTGATGTGGGGCACCGCCCAGGCTCCAGTATTCCGGCTCCGACCACTCGCAGCGGGTCCTGCGGGTGCTTTTGCTCGAAGCACCTTTGGTGGGGGCAGACAACTGGACCGAACCATCGCTGAGCACTGTCACATAGTTCGGGTAAAGGGCAATCGCTTCGCTGCCGGTGAGTTCGACCGCTACGGTGCTGATCGACGATTCGGCTACCGGAACGGCGATGGTGAGGTTGCTGATATCTACGCTCATGGGGGGAACTCCTGAATGGAAATGACGGTTGGTGCCGCAGCAGCACGGTGGGGGCTGCTGGAATGAATTTAGCCTTGCGCTAAATCATCGTCAATAGCTCATGGCTAAAATTATTTCGCCGGGCGACAAATTACCTGTTGGCGAAAATTTTCCGCAGCGGGGCTTTACGGTTGATTTGGCGGTGAGATAAGCTTTCCTTGAATACTGTACGAATATACAGCTGTCAGGATAAGAATATGTCTAAGCCCTTGAAGTCGACGCCCCATCAGCGCCAGGAAATGACCGGAATAGAGCGGCTGAGCTTGCGGGTATCAGCGATGATCAACCACCCGCTCGCGCAGACGCAGCGCTGGGTGACGGTGCATCGCCTGGATACCGACGGTGATGCCGAGTGGGAGGAGGTGATGGGCCTGCTGGCCGAGACGCCCGAGTTGGAACTGACCTTCAACGACGACGAGAGCGTGACGGTGCGCTGGGAGCGCGGCAGCGTGGAGGAGCGCGACGACTTTATCGTCGAGCAGGACAGCGAGCAGCAGGTCGAGGAGGCGGCACCTTTCTGAGCATCGGGAAAATGCCCACTTTGTAGGAGCAGCCTTGTGCTGCGAAGAGGCCGGGACAGACAACAGATCTGCATTGTCAGTACTGGCCTCTTCGCAGCACAAGGCTGCTCCTACAGTGCCCTGCTAGGTCAATGACGCTTACACAAGGTGCGCATTCCACACCAGCAGCACCCTGGCCTGGATGTAGGTCTCTTCCCGGCGAATCATGCGGTCCTTGTGCCGCGAGTTGTCGGAAATCATCTCGAAATGGTCTTCGTCGGCAATCTGCAGCCGTTTGATGTAGATGTGGTCGCCCCAGGAGAAGAAGTAGATTCCATCGCCGACGAACTCGCGAATGCTGACGTCCACGATCAGCGGGTCGCGGTGCTTGATGGTCGGTTCCATCGACTGGCCCCAGCCGGTCACCATCTTCAGGTGGTGGTGCTCGCTGAACTCTACGCCCAGCTCGCGCAGGTGGCTTGGGCTGACGCGAACATCCTTGAACATCTCGGGGTAGTCGTGGGGGATCTGCCCGCCGCCCATGGCCGCACGGACGTCGTAGTGGGCAATCCACACTTCGTCGCCCACCAGGCCTGGCCGAACAAGTTCAGCCGCCACCAGCGTCGAGTCTGCCGGCTCCTCGGCGGCGGCCAGCAGCCTTTGCCGGGTTTCTTCGGGGATGCCTCTGCCGCTTCTGGCAAGCATCTGCTTGACCAGATCGGCCGCGGAAAGCTTGCTGTCGCCAGCCTCGACCGGCGACTGCGCCTGGTCGCCCGCTGCCATCGCGTCGAACCACCCCCGCGGCAAGCCTTCGATGCCCTCGATCCTGCGGGCCACGTCATCGCCCAGGTTCTTCGCTGTCTTGTCCGAGAGGATCTGGCTCAGGTGCGCAGGCGCCATCCCCCAGCGCTCTGCGCAGGATCCCTTCCTCTGGTTGCCGATCAGCTTGACCAGGTTGTGCTTGCGAATTTCGTAGATGTCCATGGGGCGAAGCATGCCAGTGTTTAGCTTGCTGCTAAATATGCTCAAGGCTAAATTTCTCTTGTCATGATATTAGCTGTAGGCTAAATTAAATGTGCAAGCAAGGAAAGCCACCGAGAAGCTGTTCTCCAGGCTTACGACATCACCATCCGTTATGAGGTTTTCATGGACCCGACTGACCTCGGCCCAGGCACCATCACCTGGCTGGGCGGAACAGGCACCGTGTTGCTGGGTGCATTCCTCTGGCTGCGCAAGTGGCTGTCCAGGGATGCGGCTGACCGTGCCATGGACAACGCTGATATTGGCGTGGTCCGGCGCCTGAACGAGCTGCTCGATATCGAGCGTGATGCCCGAAGAGAAGCGCAGGCCAGGGCCGATCAGTTTGCAAAGGAACGCAATGAACTGGTGATCACTGTAGGGCGCCTGGAAGGCAAGATCGAAGCGCTGACCAGTCGGGGCGGCCATCCTCCCCGGCAGGTCACCGTCCAGGGCGAGGGGATCGCCCGCCTGCGCGGGAAGCGGGGTGAGTGAGGCGGCCCGCAAGACAAATTCTGTTCATGCCCATGCGTATGGGCCCTTTTCTGTATGGAGACAACATGGCTCGATTGGATTCTGCCGCTGCCGGCGGCGCGAACGTGCTCGCATTCCTGGACATGCTGGCCTGGTCCGAGGGTACCTCGACCATCGCCGCCAGTGACGATGGCTACAACGTCCTGGTCGGCGGCCAACTGTTCAATGACTACCGCGGGCACCCGAGGCAGAAGGTGTGGTTGCCCAGCTACGGCATCCACAGCTCCGCGGCAGGGCGGTACCAGATTCTGGCCGGTACTTGGGATGCCATCGTGAGCACTTATGGCTTCAATGGCCGCTTTACCCCTGAGGCCCAGGACCTGGCGGCCATCAAGTTGCTGAGCGAGTGCGGCGCACTGGCACTGATCAAGGCCGGCCGCATTGCCCAGGCGATCGCCAAGGCCGCGCCGATCTGGGCCAGCCTGCCTGGCGCGGGCTACGGTCAGCGCGAGCACCAGTTGGCCGCGTTGTTGGCAATGTTCATAGCCTGCAGCGGGGAGGTTCAGGCGTAACGCCCAGGCAAAAAAAGACCCGCCAGGTAGGCGGGCCAGAAGGGCGTAGGGAGCAACGCACAACAAATACGGGTCAGGCGACCAGGGTGCCTGGTTGCAACTGTTCGACCAGGGCCTGGGCCGAGGCGAGGGTCGGCATCGGGCCGCTTACGGCTTCGCCGTTGCGCACCAGGTACCAGCATGCCAGCAGGCCCTGCTGACGCAGCGAAGCGGGGACGGCACTGCCGACGACGGACATGATCTGGATAGTGGCCATGTGGACCTCCTGTAAAACATGGCCCTACCTTACGCAGCAGCCGGGGCGGTTTGAAATTAACTTCCTCGATAGTGGTCATTGGTTCTATCAACATTTACCACCGCGGCGGGCCGTAATACACCGGTGGCGGGCCGTAGTAGGTGCGGTAGCCCGGGGGCGGTGGTGCTGGCACGTAGTACGGCTGGTAGTACACCGGCGGTGGCGGTGGTTGCACGTACACCGGTGGCGGCCCGTAGTAGACCGGTTGGCGCTCGACGTACACGGTACGGTCACGCCCGCCATAAACCGTCGCCCCGACCACGGCGCCAACCACGGCCGCACCCAGCAGCGGGCCGGGGCCATACCAACCGCCATGGCCATGGCCGCCATGGGCGACAGCGGGCGCGCTGATGGCCAGGGCACCGACCAGCAGGGCGATTCCGGGAATGTGACGGTTCATGAAGAAACCCTCGCAAGGACACCCCAGGTGTGGGGTCCTATTACTATGACTCCACTCTTCGTCAGCTGAGCACGGGGGAACGGTAAAGGTTGTGTAAGGGACGACCAGCGGTTACCTCTGTTACGCTGAACAAACGTTTCAGTTATGACAAAGGAGCAGGTTATGTCGACAACTCCCAGCAGAGACACCGTGCTGTGCATCTCCCTGGCGGGCCGCCCCGGCACCTTCGGGGTACGGTTCCACAACCACCTGTACCAGCAGCTGGGCCTGGACTTCTACTACAAGGCCATGCGCACCGATGACCTGCCGGCGGCGGTGGCGGGCATCCGTGCTTTAGGTATCCGCGGTTGCGGGGTCTCGATGCCGTACAAGGAGGCCTGCATGGCCCTGGTCGACGAGATCGACCCATCGGCGGCGGCCATCGAGTCGGTCAATACCCTGGTCAATAGCAATGGTCACCTGAAGGCCTACAACACCGATTACCTGGCCGTGCGCCAGTTGCTGGAGCAACACCAGGTCGACCCGACCACGGCGTTTGCCCTGCGCGGCAGTGGCGGCATGGCCAAGGCGGTAGCCAGTGCCTTGCGCGATGCCGGGTTCGCCGAAGGCATCATCGTTGCGCGCAACGAGCAGGCCGGGCGGCAGCTGGCAGATGTGTGCGGTTATCGCTGGGTGGCGGAGCTGGGCGACCTGTGCCCACCCATGCTGGTGAACGTGACGCCGATCGGCATGGCGGGCGGGCCCGAGGCCGAGCAGCTGGCGTTTTCCGAGAACGCCATCGCCGCGGCGGCGCGGGTGTTCGACGTGGTGGCGATGCCGGAGAGCACACCGTTGATCCGACGGGCGCGGGCGTTGGGCAAGCCGGTGATCACCGGGCTGGAGGTGATTGCGCTGCAGGCGCTGGAGCAGTTCGTGCTTTACACCGGGGTGCGACCCACCTTGGCGCAGGTGGAGGCGGCGGTGGCGTACGCCCGGGATATCTGATTATTCCTGTGCCGGCCCTTTCGCGGGTAAACCCGCTCCCACAGGGATAGCGCACGCATGTAGCAGCTGCGCTACCCCTGTGGGAGCGGGTTTACCCGCGAAGAGGCCGGCACTGGCATCGACAAGGTCAGAACACCTTGTGCCCTTCATCCAGCTGCTGGTCGACCAGCGCCCGGCCATGGGCCAGCGACACATGCTGTGCGTTCTCGAGGTCGGAGAAGAACTTCATCGGCATCGACATGCGCCTGCTGGTGTGTCCGTCGGGGTCGGTGATCAGGCACCCGGCGGCATAGGGCAGGGGGGAATCGGGGTGGGGCATCACGCTGGCGGTGATGGTGTGCTTGCGATATTCACAGTGAAGAGATTGCATCGTCCTTACCTCGCTGTGGCATGTGAAGCAGTTACCTTCATATACCACAGCAAGGGGCCGGGAGTTCCCGGCCCGACGAGCGAGCCGCGATGAACGCTCAGCCTTTGAGTTCGGTCGGCTGGATGACTTCGACCCAGTAACCATCCGGGTCCTTGACGAAGGCCAGGTGGTTCATGCGCCCGTCCTGCAGGCGCTTCTGGAACGGTACGTCCAGTGCCTCGAAGCGTGCGCAGGCGGCGCGTACGTCCGGTACCGAGATGCAGATGTGGCCAAAGCCGCGTGGGTCGGTGTTGCCGTTGTGGTAGGCAAACTCGGCATCGTTTTCGGTGCCGTGGTTGTGGGTCAGCTCCAGCACGCCCGGGATCGACTTCATCCACTGGTGGCGTTCGCTGTCATCGGCCGGGATCTGTGCCGGGTCTACCAGGGCCAGGAAGTACAGGCTGAAGGCGGCTTCGGGGAAGTCGCGCTTGTCCACCAGGCGGAAGCCCAGCACGCGGGTGTAGAAGTCCAGGGACTTCTCGATGTCCTTGACCCGCAGCATGGTGTGGTTGAAGACGAACTGGGCGGTGGCGGCGTCCGGTTGGGCGGTGACGCCAGGCAGGGTTTGCAGATCATGCAGGCTCATGGGAACTCCTGAGACGGGGCCGGGCGCAGGGCGCCGGCAAAACAGACAGGCCGGCCATGATACGGCAGTGTGCCGATTGCGCAAATGAAAGCGCCCTGCACGAGGCAGGGCGCTGGAATTAGAGGCCCGCATGTGCGGGCGCGTGATGGGGTCGCTAGTCCTTTAGCTGTCTCGATACTGAGCCAGCCCTTGTGAAAAAAGTGTGAAGCACGTGTGGACGTTTCATCAGCGTACCCAGCTTTCTACCGTGGCGGCTCCGTATTGTTCTTTCCAGGCCTTGAGCCCACGGTGGTTGCCGCCTTTGGTCTCGATCCGCTCGCCGGTGTGCGGGTTGGTGTAAACCTTCACCACGCGCGCGCGGCGCTGTTGCTTGGGTGCTGCACTGGAAACCCGGGCCACTGCCTTCGGGTCGAGGATGGCGATGATATCGCGCAGGCTCTTGTCGTAGCTTTTCATCAGGCCGACTAGTTTCTGCTCGAATTCGATTTCGCGTTTGAGGCCGGCATCCTTTTTCAACGCTTCCAGTTGCGCCATCTGTTCCTGGAGCGCTTTTTCGGCAGCACGAAACTCTGCAAGTCTGGACACTGTAATCACTCCTGTACGTCGGTCGTGGCAGGGCGTGACGAACATTGAAGAAGAATAAAAACGCCGGCCACGCGGGTGGGTTCCGCTGTTCGCTGATATCGAGTGTAGTCATTCATGGGTACTGGGTAAACTGCAAACTTTTTGTAAGTAAGCCGGGAACTTTCCTAGTTTTGCGCGCGGTATTGTCAGGTTTTTTCGCGGTTGCCTTGCGGTGCGCTTAGACCATGGTCCAATGGCCCGTGCCAGAGCCTTCGCGCGATAATTTCAGATGATGGCCGGCTATTGTTCGGCCCCCTCGCAGTACCGTGGCCAGCACGTGCCACAGGTTGTTTACTCGCCTTGATTCTGGATGTTTTCTCCCATGTTTGCCCCTTTCCCCCTCGCCCCCGGGCGTCGTGTTGCCGGCTTGTTCCTGTTGTGTGCCGGCGTCAATGCCCAGGCCGCCGGTTTTCTTGAAGACAGCAGTGCTAAGGTCGAAGCACGCAATGTCTATTTCAACCGGGATTTCCGTGACGGCCACAGCAGTTCCAGCCAGGGTGCGTCCAAACGCGAAGAATGGGCACAAGGTTTCATCCTCAATGTGCAGTCGGGTTACACGCAGGGGCCGGTAGGTTTTGGCGTGGATGCGCTGGGCATGTTCGGCTTCAAACTTGACTCCAGCCCGGCAGACAGCAACAGCGGCCTGTTGCCGTCTTCCGGCCATGACCCACGGCACTCGGCGGACCAGTACGCGAAGATGGGCCTGGCGGCCAAGGTCAAGGTTTCCAATACCGTGCTCAAGTACGGTTCGATGATGCCGGATGTGCCGCTGCTCAAGTACAACGATGGCCGCCTGCTGCCGACCATGTTCCATGGCGCCATGCTCACCTCTGAAGAAGTGCGCGACCTGAAGTTCACCCTGGCCCGCCTGGACAAGTACACCGCACGGGATTCCACCGACCGCCAGGACATTCGCGTGCATTGCAAGAACAAGCGCTATGCCTGCGATATCGAGGCTGACCACTTTGACCTGGCCGGTGTCGATTACCGTTTCAACGAGCGCTTCAGCGCCCAGTACCAGGTGGCCAAGCTGGAGAACATCTACCGCCAGCACTTCCTCGGCCTGGTGGCCAGCCAGCCATTGGCGGTGGGCAGCCTGTCGGCAGACCTGCGCTTGATCAAGAGTGACGACATCGGCAATGCCCGCGCCGGCGAAATCGACCATCGCGCGTTCAGCGGCATGCTCGGCTACAGCCTGGGTGGCCACAAGCTCAGTGCCGGCTGGCAACGCATGTATGGCGACAGTGCCATGCCATACCTGGATGGCACCAACCCGTACCTGGTCAACTATGCCCAGGTCAACGACTTCGCCGCCGCCCAGGAACGTTCCTGGCAGGTGCGTTATGACTATGACTTCAAGGCCCTGGGCGTGCCCGGCCTGACCTTCTTCACCCGTTACATCAACGGTGACAATATCAAGGTGCCGGGCAGCACGGCCGAAGGCAAAGAGTGGGAACGCGACACCGAGTTCAAGTACCAGGTGCAAAGTGGCACGTTCAAGGATGTCAGTGTGCGCCTGCGTAATTCCACTTACCGCAGCAACTATGAAAAGTGGGCGCGTGACATGGACGAGACACGGGTCATTGTCAGCTACAACTTCTCCATCTTCTGACGGGGCGCTTTGCCAAATATCGGCAGCCACCTGACAATGGCTGCTGGTTCCCGCAAAGGGCAGGGCAATGAAAGACCTGTTGTTGATCGGCATCGGCCCGGGCGACCCGCGCCAGGTCACCTACGAGGCGGTCGATGCGCTGCGCCAGGCCAGCGTGTTCTTCGTGCTCGACAAGGGCGGCGACAAGGACGAACTGGTGCGCCTGCGCAAGGCCATCGTGCAACGCTACCGGCCCGAGGGCGGCTACCGCCTGGTGCAGGTGGCCGACCCTGCACGCGATGGCCAGGCCGATGACTACCTGGGCGCGGTGCAGGACTGGCACCGGCAGCGTGCGGCGCTGTATGCCCAACTGATCGAACAGGAGATAGGCATTGGCGAAACCGGCGCCTTTCTGCTGTGGGGCGAGCCGACGCTGTACGACAGCACCCTGCGCATCCTTGGCATGGTCCGCGAGCGTGGTGTGGCGCTGCGCCTGCAGGTCATTCCGGGCATCAGCAGCGTGCAGGCGTTGGCAGCGCGCCATCAGGTGCCGCTCAACCGCATCGGTGAGCCATTGACCGTATTGCCGGGGCGGCGCCTGGCCGGGCAGGGGCAGATCGACAATGTGCTGGTGATGCTCGACGGGCAGTGCGCGTTTGCCCGGCTCGATGACCCGGCGCTGATGATCTACTGGGGCGCGTACCTGGGGACCGCGGATGAGGTGCTGATTGCCGGGCCGTTGCAGGCGGTGAAGGCGCAGATAATGGAAGTGCGTGAGCGGGAGCGGGCGCGCAAGGGGTGGATCATGGATAGCTACCTGTTGCGCAGGGAGCTGTGAGGTGTACTGCCTGTTCCGGCCCCTTCGCGGGTGAACCCGCTCCCACAGGTACAGCGCCAGCTTGGGGGCCGCGCGTTCCCTGTGGGAGCGGGTTCACCCGCGAAGCAGGCGACACCTTGCTCACGGTGTACCCAGAATGGCCTGCACCTTCTCCCGCAACTGGTCGATGCTGAACGGCTTGCCGATGAGGTGCATGCCCTCCGGTACATCGACGCTTTCGGCATAGCCACTGGCGAACAGCACCGGCAACAGCGGGCGCAGTTCGCGCGCCTTGACCGCCAACTCTTCGCCACGCATGTCCGGCAGCCCCACATCGGTCATCATCAGCGCCAGTGCCTGATTCTGGTCCTCGAGAATGCGCAGCGCCGCGTTGGCATGCTCCGCTTCGATGACGGTGTAGCCCAACTCGTCGAGCACTTCGACCATCAGCATGCGTACGATGTCGTCGTCTTCGACTACCAGAAGGTGCATGGTTGCGATCCTGTGCAGAATGAATGTCTTTAATCTGTGCTCCGGATGGCAGCAGAAGTTCCCCGAGGATACCGGTCCGTGCAATCAGATGGAACGATTGGCGCACATCACCTTCAAATACTGGCTAAATGCCCTGCCAGACCCGCCAAAGCTGGTTAGACTCGCTTTACGGGACAGAGCAGTGGCAGACAACTACAACGATCGATTTGCCACACTTTCAATGGACTTTACTTGCTCGGGCGTTTTCACATGATTCAAGCAGCCTCGATGGACCAGCGGAGCTTCCGCAAGCTGTTGAGCCGCAACGTCGGCCTACCCCTGGGGGTTGGCCTGCTGGGGGCCGTTGCCTTCGTCGCGGTGATCAACTACCTGCTTTCGGCCTTGCAGTGGGTCGAGCACACCGACCGGGTGATCGGCAATGCCAACGAAACGGTCAAACTGTCGATCGACATGGAAACCGGCATGCGTGGCTTCCTGATCACCGGCGACGAGCGTTTCCTCGACCCCTACGAGGTGGCCAAGCCGCGCATCTTCGGTAGCCTGCAGAGCCTGCGCGGCATGGTCGAGGACAACCCGCAACAGGTCGAACGCATCGACCGGCTGATCGCCCTGCAGCAGGCGTGGAACACCTTCGGCAGCGAGATGATCAACTTGCGCCGCAGCCAGGGTGATTACCGCGCCTTGATCGGCAACGGCCGCGGCAAGCGCCTGACCGACGAGATCCGCAAGGAGTTCGACAACCTGATCGCCAGCGAACAACAGTTGCGCATGGCGCGCAACGAGCGGGTCAACAGTGTGACCGTCACGGTCATGTCGTCCTTCGTGCTGTTCATCGTCGGCCTCAGTGCCTTGCTGGCCTACCTCGGGCGGCGCGACCTATTGGCGCTGTCGGGTACCTATGACGAAAACTTCAAGGCCCAGCAGCGCGCGGCCGAGCGCCTGGAACACCAGGCCTGGCTGCGCAACGGGCAGACGCAACTGGCCGAACAGGTGCTCGGCCAGCTGACCCTGCCCATGCTCGGTGACAACATCCTGCGTTTCTTCGCCAGCTACCTGGGCAGCGTGGTCGGCGCGCTGTACGTGCGTGACGAGCATGGCCGCCTGGTGCGTGTGGCCAGCTATGGCCTGGATGCCGAGGAGCAGGCCCGCGAGCAGGTGCTAGGCGATCACGAAGGCCTGCTGGCCCAGGCCGTGCGCGAAGCGCGGCTGCTGCGCCTGGACGACTTGCCCGACGACTATTTCCACCTCAGTTCCGGCCTGGGCCGGGGCCTGCCGCGCAGTGCCATGCTGATGCCCTGCAGTGATGACGGGCAGATCAACGGTGTGCTGGAGCTGGGCTTCCTGCGGCCACTGCAGGAGCGTGACGAAGAGATGCTGCAGCGGGTCCGTGGCAACCTCGGTATCTCCATCGAAAGCGCCCGCTACCGGCAGCGCCTGCAGGAAGTGCTGGCCGAGACCCAGCAACTGAACGAAGAGCTGCAAGTGCAGCAGGAAGAGCTGAAAACCGCCAACGAAGAGCTCGAAGAGCAGTCCCGCGTGCTCAAGGAGTCCCAGGCCCACCTGGAAACCCAGCAGGCGGAACTGGAGCAGACCAACGAGCAATTGTCCGAGCGCACCGAGGCCCTGGACCGCAAGAACGACGAACTGCTCCAGGCCCAGGATGAGCTGCAGGCGCGCGCCGAGGAGCTGCAGCGTTCGAGCAAGTACAAGTCCGAGTTCCTCGCCAACATGTCCCACGAGCTGCGCACGCCGCTGAACAGTTCGCTGATCCTGGCCAAGCTGCTGGCGGAGAACGGCGAGGGCAACCTCAGCGACGAGCAGGTCAAGTTCGCCGAATCCATCTATTCGGCCGGCAACGACCTGCTCAACCTGATCAACGACATTCTCGACATCGCCAAGGTGGAAGCCGGCAAGCTCGAAGTGCGCCCCGAAAGCACCCAGGTGGAGCGCCTGGTCGAAGGCCTGCGTGGCATGTTCGAGCCGTTGGCCGGTCACAAGGGCCTGGCCTTCGAGGTTACCGCCGAGGCGCAGGTGCCGGCCACGCTGTTCACCGACCGCCAACGCCTGGAGCAGATCCTCAAGAACCTGCTGTCCAACGCCATCAAGTTCACCGAGCGCGGCCAGGTCAGCCTGAACATCGGTTACCAGCCTGGCACCGGCATCGTCTTTGCCGTGCGCGATACCGGCATCGGCATCGCCGCCGACCAGCAGCAGGCGATCTTCGGCGCCTTCCACCAGGTCGATGGCACCAGCAACCGCCGTTATGGCGGCACCGGCCTGGGCCTGTCCATTTCCCGCGACCTGGCGCACCTGCTGGGTGGGCAGATCAGTGTCGACAGCAGCCCCGGCCAGGGCAGCGTGTTCAGCCTGATCCTGCCGGAGCGCTATGAGCGCGTGGCGCAGGATATCGAGCCGCTCAGCCTGCGCCCGGCGGTCGACAGCCTGCCACCCGCGCCGCAGGCACCGGCGGTGGCGGCGCCGAAACGCCAGGCACCGGCATTCGCCGACGACCGCGAGCGCGCGCCGTTCGGCAACCGCTGCATCCTGGTGATCGAGGACGAACCGAACTTCGCCCGCATCCTCTTCGACCTGGCCCACGAGCTGGGTTACAGCTGCCTGGTGGCGCAGGGCGCCGACGAGGGCTTCGAGCTGGCCGCCCAGTACATCCCCGATGCCATCCTGCTGGACATGCGTTTGCCCGACCATTCCGGCCTGACCGTGCTGCAACGCCTGAAGGAGCAGGCGAGCACCCGGCACATTCCGGTGCATATCATTTCCGTGGAGGACCGCGTCGAGGCTGCCATGCACATGGGCGCCGTCGGCTACGCGGTCAAGCCCACCAGCCGCGAACAACTCAAGGAAGTGTTCGCCCGCTTGGAGGCCAAGCTGACCCAGAAGCTCAAGCACATCCTGCTGGTGGAAGACGACGACCTGCAGCGCGAGAGCATTGCCCGCCTGATCGGCGACGACGATGTCGAGATCACCGCCGTGGCCATGGCCCAGGATGCCCTGGCGTTGCTGCGCGAGAATATCTACGACTGCATGATCATCGACCTCAAGCTGCCGGACATGCTCGGCAACGAGTTGCTCAAGCGCATGACCGCCGAAGACATCCGTGCCTTCCCGCCGGTGATCGTGTATACCGGGCGCAACCTGACCCGCGAAGAAGAAGCCGACCTGCTCAAGTATTCGCGCTCGATCATCATCAAGGGCGCCCGCTCGCCGGAGCGCCTGCTCGACGAAGTGACGCTGTTCCTGCACAAGGTCGAGTCGCAGCTGTCCAACGAACGCCAGCGCATGCTCAAGACCGCGCGCAGCCGCGACAAGGTATTCGAAGGCCGCAAGGTGCTGCTGGTGGACGACGACGTGCGCAACATCTTCGCCCTGACCAGCGCGCTGGAACACAAGGGCGCGATCGTCGAAATCGGCCGCAACGGCCGCGAGGCCATCGAGCGCCTGGAGCAGCATGACGACATCGACCTGGTGTTGATGGATGTGATGATGCCGGAAATGGACGGCTTCGAGGCTACCCGGCTGATCCGCCAGCAACCACGCTGGCGCAAGCTGCCGATCATTGCCGTGACCGCCAAGGCGATGAAGGATGACCAGCAGCGTTGCCTGCAGGCCGGCGCCAACGATTACCTGGCCAAACCGATCGACCTGGACCGCTTGTTCTCGCTGATCCGTGTGTGGCTGCCGCAACTGGAGCGAATTTGACTAGCGAACGTAACACCGATATCGAAATCCGCTTGCTGATCGAGGCCATCTACCTCAAGTACAGCTACGATTTCCGCAACTATTCCGGCGCGTCGATCAAGCGCCGGATCCTGCATGCGCTGCGCCAGTTCGACTGCCTCACGGTGTCGGCGCTGCAGGAGCGCGTGCTGCACGACCCTGGCATGTTCATGCAGTTGCTGCAGTACCTGACGATCCCGGTCAGCGAGATGTTCCGCGACCCGGGGCACTACCTGGCGCTGCGCAACGAAGTGGTGCCGCTGCTGCGCACCTGGCCGTCGATCAAGGTGTGGATTGCCGGCTGCAGCACGGGCGAGGAGGTGTATTCGATGGCCATTCTGCTACGCGAGGAGGGCCTGCTGGAGCGCACCATCATCTACGCCACCGACATCAACCCGCATTCGCTGGACAAGGCCAAGCAGGGCATCTACTCGATGCAGAGCATGCGCGAGTACGCCGAAAACTATCGCATCGCCGGCGGCCGGCGGGACTTTGCCGAGTACTACACGGCAGCCTACGGCAACGCCATCATGGACAGCACCCTGCGTGACAACGTGACCTTCGCCGACCACAGCCTGGCCACCGACAGCGTGTTTTCCGAAACCCAGCTGGTGTCGTGCCGCAACGTGCTCATCTACTTCAACAAGGAACTGCAGGACCGCGCCCTGGGCCTGTTCCATGAGTCCTTGTGCCACCGCGGCTTCCTGGTGCTGGGCAGCAAGGAATCGGTGGATTTTTCCGCCTACAGCGAGCGCTTCGAGCCGCTGGTCAAGCCCGAACGGATCTACCGCAAGTCATGAAAGGCGTACACGCGATGGTGGTCGGCGCCTCGGCGGGCGGCGTGACGGCGCTGTTCAGCGTGCTGGGCGCGTTGCCGGCCGGCTTCGCCATCCCGGTAATTTGCGTGCTGCACCTGCCCGATGACCGCCACAGCCAGCTGGCCGAGGTGCTGCAGCGCCGCCTGCGGCGGCCAGTGTGCGAGGCCCGCGACAAGCAGCCGCTGCGCGCCGGGCAGATCTACGTGGCCGGGCCGGGTTACCACCTGTCGGTGGAGCGTGACCTGACCCTGTCGTTGAGCCAGGAGCCGCCGGTGCATTTCTCCCGGCCGGCGATCGACTACCTGTTCATGTCGGCGGCCGATGCCTATGGTGCCGGCCTGCTGGGCATGCTGCTCACCGGGGCCAATGAAGATGGCGCCGAAGGCCTGGCCTATATCAAGCACAACGGGGGCCGGACCGTGGTCCAGGACCCTTGCGACGCACAGGTGGCGCTGATGCCGGAGGCCGCACTGGCCCTGCACCAGCCCGACCATATTCTTTCTCTGAGTGGCATCGAGCGATTGCTCGCCGCCCTGGAACCCAGCGCATGCTAAGCCACACCATCGCCAAACTGCTGATCGTCGACGACCTGCCAGAAAACCTGCTGGCCCTCGACGCCCTGATCCAGGGCCAAGACCGCGAGGTGCACCAGGCCCAGTCGGCCGAAGCAGCGTTGTCGCTGTTGCTCGAGCACGAGTTCGCCCTGGCCATCCTCGACGTGCAGATGCCGGGCATGAACGGTTTCGAGCTGGCCGAGCTGATGCGCGGCACGGAAAAGACCCGCAACATCCCCATCGTGTTCGTCACTGCCGCCGGGCGCGAGATGAACTACGCGTTCAAGGGTTATGAAAGCGGCGCGGTGGACTTTCTGTACAAGCCGCTCGACACCTTGGCGGTGAAGAGCAAGGTGTCGGTCTTCGTCGACCTGTACCGCCAGCGCAAGGTGCTCGACCGCCAGTTGCAGGCCCTGGAACGCAGCCGCCAGGAGCAGGAGCTGCTGCTGGCCCAGCTGCAAACGGCGCGGGGTGAACTGGAGCATGCCGTGCGCATGCGCGATGACTTCATGTCGATCGTGTCCCACGAGGTGCGCACCCCGCTCAATGGCCTGATCCTGGAAACCCAACTGCGCAAGCTGCACCTGGCACGCGGCAACCTTGCCGCCTTCAGCGGCGACAAGCTGCAGGCCATGGTCGAGCGCGACGAGCGGCAGATCAACAGCCTGATCCGCCTGGTCGAAGACATGCTCGATGTATCGCGCATCCGCACCGGCAAACTGTCGCTGCGGCCCAAGGCGTTCGACCTGGGCCAGCTGGTGCGCGGCCTGGTGGAGAACTTTGCTGCCCAGGCCAGCGCACTGGATACCCATTTCGAGTTGCAACGCTGCGAGCCGCTGCGGGGCGAGTGGGACGAGTTTCGCATCGAGCAGGTGCTGGCCAACCTGTTGTCCAATGCCTTGCGTTATGGTGAGCGCAAACCGGTGCAGGTGCGGGTGTTCGAGCAGGACGGCCTGGCCTGCGTGCAGGTGCAGGACCATGGCATCGGCATCTGCGTGGCCAACCAGCAGCGCATCTTCCAGCAGTTCGAGCGGGTCGCCACCCAGCAGGCCAGTGGTGGGTTGGGCCTGGGGCTGTACATATCGGAGCAGATCGTCCAGGCACACGGCGGGCGCATACTGGTGGAGAGTGAAGAGGGCAAAGGCGCCACCTTTACCTTGCAGTTGCCACTGGCAACTTACGAACAACAAAACGACCAGGCACGGGCAACCTCTGCCTGAGCCTGGGGTCTGATGGCCAGCTGTAAGTATTTCAAGGCGTTGACATGAGTGAAGATGCACAAGATGTAGTACTGGTGGTCGAGGACGAACCGGCGATTCGCATGATCCTGCGTGATTACCTGGCAGGTGAGGGCTACCACGTGCTGGTGGCCGAGGATGGCGAGCAGGCGTTCGCGATCCTGGCGAGCAAGCCGCACCTCGACCTGATGGTGACGGACTTCCGCTTGCCGGGCGGGATTTCCGGGGTGGACATTGCCGAGCCGGCGGTGAAATTGCGGCCGGACCTGAAGGTGATCTTCATCAGCGGCTACCCGGCAGAGATTCTCGAATCCGGCAGCCCGATCACCCGCAAGGCACCGATCCTGGCCAAGCCGTTCGACCTGGATACCTTGCACGAACAGATTCAGTCGCTCCTGCGCTAGCCTGCACTGGCCCTTTCGCGGGTAAACCCGCTCCCACAGGAGCTGTGCAAGTCTCAAGGTTTGCACAGTTCCTGTGGGAGCGGGTTTACCCGCGAAAGGGCCGGAACAGGCTAGCGCAGTGTCCGCTCCAGCCCACCCACCAGCATGCTTTCCATCAACCCCAGCCCCTGTTCTTCGGGCAAGGCCTTCAACAACCCCGGCAACTGGTTCAGCAGCGTCGCCACCACATGCGCCGTGGCCACCAGGGCCTGCCCCTGCAACCTCGCCTGCGGTGCGATCAACCTCAGCAACCCCGCCTCATAGCGCTTGCGCAGCAAGGCCAGGCGCGCCTGTTGGTCTTCGTTCAGGCAACAGAAGTCGCGCTCTGCCAGGCGAAACTGCATGGGCCGCTCGGCATGCAGCTGCCAGTGCGCGGCAATCAGGCAGCTCAACGCCGACGCCCCGCGCGCCATGGCCCTGCGCCCCTGGTCCAGGGTTGCCTGCAACTCTTCGTACAACTCCTCGATCAGGTCGTACAACAAGTCCTGCTTGCTGGGAAAGTGGTGGTACAGCGAGCCTGCGGTAAGCCCCACATGGGCCGCCAGCTCGCGCATGCTGACCTGGCCGAAGCCCTTTTCGGCAAACAGCGCCATGGCCCGATCACGTCGCTCTTCAAAGTTGGCACAGCGCATCGCGGCATTGACCGGGGGCATGGCGTTCGCTCCTCAGTAGGTGAAGAAACCGCGGCCGCTCTTGCGCCCCAGCCAACCGGCCGCGACCATTTCCTTGAGCAACGGGGCAGGGCGGTACTTGCTGTCGTTGAAGCCTTCATGGAAGGCCTCCATGATCGCCAGCAGGGTGTCCAGGCCGATCAGGTCGGCCAGGGCCAGCGGGCCGATCGGCTGGTTGCAGCCCAGGCGCATGCCGGTGTCGATGTCCTCGGCACTGGCCAGGCCTTCCTGGCGCACGAAGATCGCTTCGTTGATCATCGGCACCAGGATGCGGTTGACCACGAAGCCCGGGCGGTTGCCGGCGGTGATCGGGGTCTTGCCGACCTTTTCGGTCACCACCAGCGCCTGGGCGTAGGTGCTGTCGCTGGTCTGCAGGCCGCGAATGATCTCGACCAGCGCCATCATCGGCACCGGGTTGAAGAAGTGCACGCCAATGAAACGCTCGGGGTGCTCGATGCTGGCCGCCAGCTGGGTGACCGACAGCGACGAGGTGTTGGTGGCGATCAGGCAGTCGGCGGCGACGTTGGCCGCCACCTGCTGCAGGATGCGCTGCTTGAGCTGCAGGTTCTCGGTGGCGGCCTCGATCACCAGCTGCGCGCCGCTCAACTGGGTGTAGTCGGTGCTGGTGCGAATGCGCGTGCGGGCGGCTGCCGCCTTGTCGGCGTCGAGGGTGCCTTTGCCGACCTGGCGCTCGAGGTTCTTGCTCAAGGTGGCCACGCCGCGCTCCAGCGCAGCGTCGGAAACATCCACCAGCAGTACCTGGTAGCCGGCCACGGCACACACCTGGGCAATGCCGTTGCCCATGGTGCCGGCGCCGATCACGGCAATCTGTTCAATGCTCATGTGTCAGGCCCCCTCAGACGCGCTCGAAGACCACGGCGATGCCTTGGCCACCGCCGATGCACATGGTGGCCAGGGCGTAGCGGCCCTGGATGCGCTGCAGCTCATGGATGGCCTTGGTGGCGATGATCGCGCCGGTGGCGCCCACCGGGTGGCCCAGGGAAATGCCCGAGCCGTTGGGGTTGACCTTTTCCGGGTCGAAGCCCAGTTCGCGAGCCACGGCGCAGGCCTGGGCGGCGAAGGCTTCGTTGGACTCGATCACATCCAGGTCCTGCACCTTCAGGCCGGTCTTTTCCAGCACCTTGCGGGTGGCCGGGATCGGGCCCAGGCCCATCAGTTCAGGCTCGACGCCAGCATGGGCGTAGCCCACCAGGCGTGCCAGCGGCTTCAGGCCCAGGCGGCGCACCGCATCACCACTGGCCAGCACCAGGCCGCCAGCGCCGTCGTTGATGCCACTGGCGTTGCCGGCGGTAACGGTGCCGTCTTTCTTGAACACGGTCTTCATCCCCGCCAGTTGCTCGGCGGTCACCTCGCCACGCACATGCTCGTCGGTGCTGAACTGCACGCTGCCCTTGCGGGTTTTCAGTTCCAGCGGGACGATCTGGCTGGCGAAGCGGCCTTCGGCAATGGCGCGGGCGGCGCGGCGCTGGCTGGTCAGGGCCAGTTCGTCCTGCATTTCGCGGGTAATGCCGTGCTTGGCCGCAACGTTCTCGGCAGTGATGCCCATATGGAAGTGTTCGAACGGGTCCTGCAGCACGCCGACGGTGTAGTCGATGCCTTGCAGGTCACCCATGCGAGCGCCCCAGCGTGCCTGCGGCAGCAGGTACGGGCCACGGCTCATGGATTCGGCACCGGCCGCCACGGCCACATCGGTGTCGCCGAGCAGCAGGCATTGGGCTGCCGAGACGATGGCCTGCAGGCCCGAGCCGCACAGGCGGTTGACGTTGAATGCCGGGGTTTCCTTGGGGATGCCGGCGTTCATTGCCGCTACGCGGGCCAGGTAGGCGTCACGCGGTTCGGTGGGGATCACCGTGCCCATCACCAGGTGGCCGACTTGCTCGGCGGCCACGCCCGAGCGCTCGATGGCGGCGCGGGTGATGGCGCTGGCCAGGTCGGCCAGCGGCAGGTCCTTGAGGGAACCGCCAAAGCCACCAATGGCTGAACGGACGGCACTGACGACGTAGATTTCTGCGCTGCTCATAGGGGCTCCGATTGCGAAGGCATGGCGGGACCGTGCCAGCCTCTGAGAGAATGGCCGGCGATCCCGGAGTGGGTCCGAGTCTAGGCAAAGGCTCTGTTGCAGCCTATGCCGGAACTGTTCAGACAACCTGGCACTTTTTGCCACTCAGCATAGACAGCGAAAACCGCCATGCGCGATAGCGATTCGGTCGCCGTGTACTTCCTCAATGCCATGCTCCACGCCCTGCGCGACTGCCCCGCCGAACGCGATGCGCAGCTGCGTGCGGTGGGCATCGACCCGCAACTGCTCGAGCAGCCCCAGGCCCGTGTACCGGCCAAGGCCTTCGCCCAGTTGTGGTTGGCGCTGATCCAGCGCCTGGACGACGAGTTCTTCCGCCTCGACAGCCATGGCATGCCTCCGGGCAGTTTCGCCCTGATCTGCCGGGGCCTGATCCTGGAGCCGAACCTGGAAAAGGCCTTGCGCCAGTGCATGGGCGGTTTTGGCCTGTTCCTGCGCGATTTGCGCGGCAGCCTGACGCTGCGTGGCGGGCGGGCGCTGATCAGCGTGCAGTCGAGCATCGCCGACCCGCTGACCCGGGTGTATGCCGAGGAAACCTACCTGGTGCTGATGATCGGCATGCTGTGCTGGCTGGCCGGGCGGCGGATCGCCATCGACCGCACCGAGTTGGCGGTATCGCGCCCGGCCCAGGAGGACGACCTGCTGTTGTGGGGGCCGGACTTGCGCCTGGGCAGCGGGCGCACCGAGGTGGAGTTCGACAGCGCCTACCTGCGCCTGCCGGTGGTGCAGGACGTGGCGGCCCTGAAAACCTTCCTGCGCAGCGCGCCGCAGGGGCTGGTGATTCGCTTTCGCAACCAGAACGGGCTGGTGGCCGAGGTGTACCGGCACCTGCGGGCGCGGCGCTATGGGCAGTGGCCGACGCTGGCGGCGCTGGCGCAGCAGCAGGGGGTCAGTGCCAGTACTTTCCGTCGGCAGCTGGAGCGGGAGGGGCGTTCGTACCAGCAGATCAAGGATGAGGTGCGCCGGGCAATGGCCTTCGAGCGGTTGCGCGAAGGGGAACTGAGCATTGCCGAGATTGCCGAGCAGACCGGGTTCCAGGAGCCCAGTGCGTTTCACCGGGCGTTCAAGAAATGGACCGGGCAGAGCCCCGGCAGCTATCGGGCGCGGTTGGCCGGGCGGTAGCGTTCACCTGCACCGGCCCTTTCGCGGGCTTGCCCGCTCCCACAGGTGCAGCACAGCTTTCAGGCCCTGTGCGATCCCTGTGGGAGAGCCCCGGGAGCTACCGGGCGCGGTTGGCCGGGCGGTAGCGTTCACCTGCACCGGCCCTTTCGCGGGCTTGCCCGCTCCCACAGGTGCAGCACAGCTTTCAGGCCCTGTGCGATCCCTGTGGGAGAGCCCCGGGAGCTACCGGGCGCGGTTGGCCGGGCGGTAGCGTTCACCTGCACCGGCCCTTTCGCGGGCCTGCCCGCTCCCACAGGTGCAGCACAGCTTTCAGGCCCTGTGCGATCCCTGTGGGAGCGGGCAAGCCCGCGAAGAGGCCGGTACAGGCTACCGATCAATGATCAGGCCGGCACCATGGCAAACCCGACGCCGAAGCGGTTCCAGGCATTGATGGTGGCAATTGCCAGGGTCAGGTTGGCCACCTCGGCCGGCTCGAAGTGTTCCTGCAAGGCTTCATATTCGCCCTGCGGCGCGCCGTGTTCGGGCAGCCGGGTCAGGCTCTCCACCCAGGCCAGCGCAGCACGCTCGCGCGGGGTGAAGTAGGCGGTTTCCTGCCAGACGCACAAGGTCTGCAGGCGTGCCTCGGTCTCACCGGCCTTGCGCGCATCGTTGGCGTGCAGGTTGACGCAGTAGGCGCAGCCGTTGATCTGCGAGGCCCGCAGGCGCACCAGTTCCAGCAGGGAATTCTCCAGGCCGCTCTTGGCCAGGGCCTGCTCCAGGCCGACCATGGCTTTGTAGGCCTCGGGGGCGTGCTTGGCCCATTCGATACGGTTGTGCATGGTTGTCTCCAAAGGGTGTGGGGTGGGGATGGCGCTACTGTAGCGCCGCACGTTGGCCTCCCCGATAGCCAATCGCGCGCATCAGCGGGAGGCCAATCGGCCATTCGGGAGGCCACTGACAGGCATCCAATCTCTTCATTTCTGCCAGGCCGCCCGAGCCCGGATAATGACCAGGTCTTGCAACAGGAGAACCGATTCATGTCCGAAGAACGCTACATGCGCGAAGCGCTCGACCTGGCCCGCGCCAACATCAAGGCCGGTGGCCGGCCCTTCGGCGCCGTGCTGGTGTACCAGGGGCAGGTGCTGGCACGTGCGGTCAACGAGATCCACAGCACCCAGGACCCGACCGCCCACGCCGAGATGCAGGCCATCCGCAAGGCCAGCCACGCCCTGGGCCAGGCGCGCCTGGATGGCGCCGAAATCTACGCCAGCGGCCACCCGTGCCCGATGTGCCTGGCGGCCATGCACCTGTGCGGCATCGAGCGGGCCTGGTTTGCCTACGACAACGCCGAGGGCGAACCCTATGGCTTGTCCACCGCGGCGGTGTACGCGCAGATGGCTCGCCCGCCCCAGCAGCAGAGCCTGCCGCTGCGCGCACTGAAGCCCAGCGGCGAAGCCGGTCTGTACCTTGAATGGAAACAGGCCAACGCACAATGAGAGCGGCATTGAACCTGTTGCTGGTCATGCTGCTGGCACTGAACCTGCGGCCGATCCTGACCAGTATCGGCCCGTTGCTCGAACCCATGCGCGCCAGTACCGGCCTGGGTTACCAGCAGGCGGCCTTGCTGACGGCGTTGCCGGTGCTGTGCATGGGCCTGGTGCCCCTGCTGCAGCCCTGGTTGCGGCGCTGGATCAGCGAACATGGCGGCATGCTCGCTGGCCTGTCTGCCATCGCCCTGGCCTGCCTGTGGCGCCTGCAACTGGACAGTGCCTGGGCGCTGATTGCCAGTGCGGTGGTCGCCGGCCTGGGGGTGGCGGTAGTGCAGGGCATGATGCCGGGGCTGGTCAACCGCTGGTTCCCCGGCCGCCTGGCGGGGGCGATGGGCCTGTATTCGGCAGCGCTGATGAGCGGCGGCGGCCTGGCTGCCGTGCTCGGGCCGCACATCAGTGGCTACTTCGGCCACTGGCAGGTGGGCTTGGGCGTGTGGGCGATCCCGGCTGTGCTGGCGGTGCTGGCCTGGGCCGTGCTGCGGCCACGCCAGCAGGCGCCGAAGCTGGCCGGTGCCACCGGCGGCCACTGGTTCGGCACGCGCCGGGCCTGGTTGCTGGCGCTGTACTTCGGCTTGATCAACGGCGGCTACACCAGCATGGTGGCCTGGTTGCCGGCCTATCACATCGAGCATGGCGGCAGCGCTCAAGGCGGTGCCGACCTGGTGGGCCTGATGACCATCTTCCAGGTGGCCGGCGCACTGGGCCTGCCGCTGTTGCTGCGGCGCTGGGCAGACCGGCGCCCGGGCCTGTGGCTGGCCTTGGCGATCCAGCTGGTGGGTTTCCTCGGCCTGCTGCTGGCACCCACGCTGGCCTCGGGGCTGTGGGTGGCGATGATCGGTTTCGGCCTGGGCGCCTGCTTCAGCCAGAGCCTGACGCTGACCCTGGAGCACCTGAAGACGCCTGCCGAGGCTGGCAGCCTGGCGGCGTTCGTGCAGGGCATCGGCTTCATCATCACTGGCATCGTGCCGTACGTCACCGGCTGGTTGCGGGACATGAGCGGTGACTTCCAGGCCTCGTGGACGCTGCTGACCGTGACCGTGGTGGCAATGCTGCTGGTTACCGCCTGCTTCAACCCACGCGGTTATGCCGCGGCCATTGCCCGCCCGGTAGTGGCGGGCAAGGCCGCACCGGTCAACTGAGGCGCTGCAGGGTGTCGCGCACCCGGTCCAGCGCCGGGTCGATGTCCAGCAGCTCGATGGCGCCGAAGCCCAGCAACAGCCCCGGGCGCACTGGCGCTTCGCTGAAGAACGGCGCCAGCGAGTACAGGCCGACTTCCACCTTGCGTGCGAGGTTGGCCAGCAGCTCGACATCGACCCCAGGTTTGGCCAGGGCGCTGAGGTGGAACCCGGCGCTGGCGGGGATGGCGCTGAACCACGGTGACAGGTCGCCGCCCAGCCGTGCGAGGATGCGTTCGCGACGGGCGCTGTAGACCTCGTGGCAACGGCGGATGTGCTTGTTCAGGTGGCCTTCGCCGAGAAACCGCGCCAGTGCCCACTGCAACAGGGTCGGGCTGTGCCAGTCGCTGAGGTGCTTGGCCACGCAGGCGGCCTTCAACACGGCGGGCGGCAGTACGGCGTAGCCCAGGCGCAACTCGGGCAGCAAGGTTTTGGAAAAGGTCCCCACATAGGCCACCAGGCCATGGCGGTCGAGGCGCTGCAACGCCTCCGCGGCTGGGCCGTGGTAGCGGAACTCGCAGTCGTAGTCGTCTTCGATGATCAACGCACCCAGCTCGGCGGCCCGTGCCAGCAGGGCGTGCCGGCGTGCCTCGCTCATCGGCATGCCCAGCGGGAACTGGTGCGAGGGCGTCACATAGATCAGCCGAGTGCCGTCGGCGATCTGTTCCACGCACAGCCCTTCATCGTCCACCGGTACCGATTGCAGGCGCGCGCCCAGGGCCAGGAACAGTTGCCGCGCTGGCGGGTAGCCCGGGTCTTCCATGGCCACCTGGCAACCCGGCTCCACCAATACCCGGGCGATCAGGTCCAGTGCCTGCTGGGCGCCGTTGCACACCAGCAGGTCGGCGGCGCTGCAGTGCACGCCGCGGGCGTAGGCGACGTGATGGGCAATGGCCTCGCGCAGCTCTGGCAGGCCCTGGGCCGGGAACTGTCGCTCGGGGTGGCGCTGGCTGCGGCGCAGGGCATAGTTCAGGCAACTGCGCCACTGGTCGAACGGGAACTGCGCCTTGCTCGAGGCCCCGCCGATGAAGTCGTAACGCGAGGGAGCGTCCAGCTGACGTTGGCTCAGCACGGTGGCGCGCTGCTGCCAGCGTTCGAGGGACGCGGCAGCGGCCAGGGGAATGGCGTTCGATTCGCTGCTGCGCAGCGGCTGGCGCGGGGTGATGAAGGTGCCCCGGCCGACCACGCCGCTCAGCAGGTTGTCGTAGGTCAGCCGGGAATAGGCCTCGGCCACGGTCTTGCGCGACACGCCTAGTTGCTCTGCCAGCAGGCGGCTTGGCGGTAGTTGGGTGCCGGCGGCCAGGTGGCCGCTATCGATGCCGGCGCGCAGTTGCTGATAAAGCTGGTCGGCCAGGCCTTTGCGGCCTTCCAGGCGAATGTGCAGTTCCATGGAGCGGTCCGGAGCGGAGAAGTGCTCAGGATAGCGGATTGGCTGTGTAGGAGCGGCCTTGTGTCGCGAAAGGGCTGCGCAGCAGCCCCGGCGATATCTGCGTTGAGGCTGAATTCCCGGGGCTGCTGCGCAGCCCTTTCGCGACACAAGGCCGCTCCTACAAGAGCTAGACCGCTAGCTGATGCTCAGATCCGGGCAGTACTCACCGTGATGTAGCCCTTGTCCGCCAGCGCGATACGTATCACCGTCTCGTCCGCCGGCGCCTTGCGGTTGCGCTTGATGCGCACGCCTTCCACCGCCGCCGCTTTCATATGCTCGGTAATGGCCCGCCCGTTCTGGTCGAAGAACAACTCGCTGGCCAGCAACTCGATACGTTCGATCAGTTGGCGGGAGCGTTCATCGGTGGCGCAGAAGAACATCACCCCCGACAGGTGGGGGTCTTCGTCCGGGTTGTTCATGTCATGGGCCAGCAGTTCGCGCAGGGTGCTGCGCAATTCGGCAGTGGGGCGGGCGTACAGGTGCATGCGGAACCTCCTCTGGGTCGCGACCTTGCGTCATCCAGTGCCGATCATGTTTTCAGTGAGCAGGGGGCAACAAGTAGGACGCATCCGAGCAATGCGTAGGAGTTTTCTGAAGATGCAGAAGTGACACCCCAAGCTGGCGGGAGGACGGCGCCTGCGGCACAATTTGCCGCCCGCTACCCGCCTTGCCGAGGATTGCCATGAACAGCCATTTCCAAGCCGTCGACCTGAAAAAGGCCTATCGCCTGCTGAACCACGGCCCGACGGTGCTGGTGTCGGCCAGCCACGAAGGGGTGGACAATGTGATGGCGGCCGCCTGGGCCTGTGCGCTGGATTTCGACCCACCCAAGGTGACCGTGGTACTCGACAAGACCGCCCGCACCCGGCAGTTGGTGGAGGGCAGTGGCTGGTTCGTGATCCAGGTGCCAACCGCGGCGCAGGCGCAGCTGACCCACCAGGTGGGTACCCGCAGCCTGTTCGACCAGCCCGACAAGCTCGCCAGCATTGGTGTGCAGCTGGCGCGGGTCGAGGGGCATGCGGCGCCGTTGGTGGAGGGCTGTTCGGCCTGGTTGATGTGCCGGGTGATCGACGAGCCGCACAACCAGAACACTTACGACCTGTTCATTGGCGAGGTGGTGGCGGCCTGGGCCGATGACCGGGTGTTCCGCGCTGGCCACTGGGCCTACGAAAATGCCGACCCGCAGTGGCGCAGTTTGCACTACGTGGCGGGTGGGCATTTTTATGCGATAGGCGAGCCGGTGGTGGTCGATTCGCAAAGTTGATTACACCTGTCCCGGCCTCATCGCCGGCAAGCCAGCTCCCACAGGTATCACACCAGGCCTGAAGCCTGTGCAGTACCTGTGGGAGCTGGCTTGCCGGCGATAGGGCCGCATGGCGGCCCTGTCAGCATCAGCGCCCGACCTCCTGCTTGAAGCGCAAGCGCCAGCCATGCAGCAACGGTTCGGTATAGCCACTGGGCTGCTGCCGGCCCTTGAACACCAGCTCCCGTGCAGCGCGGAAGGCATGCGATGCCTCGAAACCGGCGGCCATCGGCCGGTACGCCGGGTCCCCGGCATTCTGCTGGTCGACCACGCCGGCCATACGTTGCAAAGTCGCTTCGACCTGCTCGGCATCGACCACCCCGTGGTGCAGCCAGTTGGCAATGTGCTGCGCCGAAATCCGCAGGGTCGCGCGGTCTTCCATCAGGCCCACATCATGGATATCCGGCACCTTGGAACAGCCGACCCCTTGCTCGACCCAGCGCACCACGTAACCGAGGATACCCTGGCAGTTGTTGTCCAGTTCGGCCTGGATGTCAGCTGCGCTCCAGGGCCGCTCGGGGCTGACCGGAACACTGAGCAGGTCATGCAGCAACTCGGCGCGCTGGGCATTCAGGTCAACCTGTTCCAGCGTTTGCTGCACGGCCGCCACATCCACCTGGTGGTAGTGCAGCGCATGCAGCGTCGCGGCTGTGGGCGAGGGCACCCAGGCGGTGTTGGCGCCGGCCCTGGGCTGGGCGACTTTCTGTTCGAGCATGGCCGCCATCAGGTCGGGCATGGCCCACATGCCCTTGCCGATCTGCGCCTTGCCGCGCAGGCCACAGGCCAGCCCCACCAGTACGTTGCTGCGCTCGTAGGCCTGGATCCAGGCACTGCCTTTCATGTCACCCTTGCGCAGCATGGCGCCGGCTTCCATGGCCGTGTGCATCTCGTCACCGGTGCGGTCGAGGAAGCCGGTGTTGATGAACACCACCCGTGACGCGGCGCTGGCGATGCAGGCCTTGAGGTTGACGCTGGTACGCCGCTCCTCGTCCATGATGCCCATCTTCAGCGTATGTGCGGGCAGGCCCAACAGGGCTTCGACGCGGCCGAACAGCTGGTTGGCAAAGGCCACCTCGGCCGGCCCGTGCATCTTCGGCTTGACGATGTACAGGCTGCCCTCGCGGGAATTGCCGCGGCGCTTGAGGTCATGCAGGCCGATCAGGCTGGTGACCACGGCATCGAGGATGCCTTCCGGGATTTCCCGGCCATCACGGTCGTGGATGGCCGGGTTGGTCATCAGGTGGCCGACGTTGCGGATGAACAGCAGCGAGCGGCCCGGCAGGGTCAGTGGCTGGCCGTCTGCGCCGTGGTAGTGGCGGTCTTCGGCCAGGGTGCGTGCGAAGGTTTTGCCGCCCTTGCTGACCTGTTCGCTGAGGTCGCCCTTCATCAGGCCCAGCCAGTTGCGGTAGACGTTGACCTTGTCGTCGGCATCCACGGCGGCTACCGAGTCTTCGCAGTCGATGATGGTGGTGAGCGCGGCCTCCAGCAGGATGTCCTTGACCCCGGCCGGGTCCTGCTGGCCGATGGCGTTGGCCGGGTCGACCTGGATTTCGAAATGCAGCTGGTGATGCTGCAACAGGATCGCTGTTGGCGTGTTCGGCTCACCTTGGTAGCCACGCAGTTGCGCGGGGTGCATGAGGCCCACCTGGCGGCCATCGGCCAGGGTTGCCTGCAGCATGCCCTGGCTGATCGCGTAGGCCTTGGCGTCGTTGTGCGACGCATCGTCGAGCGGGGCAGCGGTGTCGAGGAACTGCCGGCCATAGGCGATCACCTTGGCGCCGCGTCGCGGGTTGTAGCCTTGGCCACGTTCGGCGCCATCGGTTTCGGCGATGGCATCGGTGCCGTACAGGGCATCGTACAGCGAGCCCCAGCGGGCGTTGGCGGCGTTGAGGGCGTAGCGGGCGTTGCTCAGTGGCACCACCAGTTGCGGGCCGGCCTGCACGGCGATCTCGCGGTCGACGTTGCGGGTACTGACCTGCACGCTTGCCGGGGGCTCCACAAGGTAGCCGATGCCTTGCAGGAAGTGCTGGTAGGCGGCCATGTCACGGATCGGGCCGGGGTGCTCGCGGTGCCAGTTGTCCAGTTCTGCTTGCAGGCGCTCGCGTTCGGCGAGCAGGGCGCGGTTTTGCGGTGCGAGGTCGTGGACCAGGGTGCTGAAGCCTTGCCAGAAGGTGCGGGCTTCGATGCCGGTGCCGGGGAGGGCTTCGTCTTCGATGAAGCGCTGCAGGGTGGGGGCGATCTGGAGTGGATGGTTTGGCATTGTCTGTTCGCTCGATGTTCAGGCTTCTGGAAAGTTTTTGCTTGTGCCGGCCTCTTCGCGGGCTTGCCCGCTCCCACAGGTACTGCACAGGTCTCAGGTCTTGTGAAGGCCCTGTGGGAGCGGGCAAGCCCGCGAAGAGGCCGGCACAGGATTCAGAGGGCAGCCGCCCCGGCCTTGGCCACTTGGGCATCCTGCTCGGCCTTGACCCCGGACACGCCGATCGCCCCCACCACCTGCCCATCCACCCGCAGCGGCACGCCACCTTCCAGGCTGGTCAGCAGCGGCGCGGTAACGAAAGCGGTACGGCCACCATTGACCATCTCCTCGTAATCCCGCGTCTCCTTGCGCCCCAGCGCGGCAGTGCGGGCCTTTTCCATCGCGATGTAGGCGCTGGCCGGCGCGCAGCCGTCCAGGCGCTCCAGGGCCAGCGGGTGGCCACCGTCGTCGACCACGGCGATGGTCACGTTCCATTGTTGCGCCTGGGCTTGCTGGCGGGCGGCGGTCAGCACGAGGGCGACTTCGGCCTGGCCGATCACGGACTTGCTATGCATGGTGGTTCTCCGGGTTCAAGGCTGCTTCGACGATTTCGATCCAGTGCCGCACCGGTGTGCGCCCAGCCCCGTCGAGGTGGGCCTGGCAGCCGATGTTGGCGGTGGCGATGACTTGCGGTTTGCCGCTTTCCAGGGCGTTGAGGCGGTTGTCGCGCAGTTGTAGCGACAGCTCTGGCTGGGTCAGCGAATAGGTGCCGGCCGAGCCGCAGCACAGGTGGCCGTCAGGTACCGGGGTCAAGGTAAAGCCCAGGCGTGTCAGCAACGCCTCCACCGCCCCCCCCAGCTTCAGCGCGTGCTGCAGGGTGCATGGGCAATGGAAGGCCAGGCGCTGTTCGGCGCACAGGCCCAGTTGCTCGACCGGCTCGTCGCGCAGCACCTCCACCAGGTCGCGGGACAAGGCGCTGACCCGTGCGGCCTTGGCGGCGTAGCGCGGGTCCTTTTCCAGCAGGTGGCCGTAGTCACGCACGAACGCGCCGCAGCCGCTGGCGGTTTGCACGATGGCCTCGGCGCCGGCTTCGATGGCTGGCCACCAGGCATCGATATTGCGCCGCGCCCGTTGCAGGCCTTGTTCCTGGGCATTGAGGTGATAGTCCACCGCGCCACAGCAGCCGGCCTGCCGGATCGGCACCACGCTGATGCCCAGGCGGTCCAGCAGGCGTGCGGCGGCGGCATTGGTGTTGGGCGACAGGGCCGGTTGCACGCAGCCTTCCAGCATCAGCACCCGCCGCGCATGGCGCGGTGCGGGGCGTTGGCCGGGGGCGGTGACCCGCGCCGGCAGCTTGCGCTTGAGCGTGGCCGGCAACAGTGGGCGCAGGGCCTGGCCACTGCGGGTCAGGGCCTTGAACAGCGCCGGGCGTGGCACCACTGCGCGCAGGCCCTGGCGCAGCAGGCGCTGGCCGAGCGGGCGTGGCACCTGCTGTTCGACCACGGCGCGGCCGATGTCCAGCAGGTCGTGGTACTTCACCCCGGAAGGGCAGGTGGTTTCACAGTTGCGGCAGGTCAGGCAGCGATCCAGGTGCAACTGGGTGCTAGCGGTGATCGGCGCGCCTTCGAGCATCTGCTTGATCAGGTAGATGCGCCCGCGTGGGCCGTCCAGTTCATCGCCCAGCAGCTGGTAGGTGGGGCACGTGGCGGTGCAGAAACCACAGTGCACGCAGGAGCGCAGGATGCTTTCGGCTTCGTCGGCGCGGGCCAGTTGCCGGGCGGTTTCGCTCAGGTTGGTTTGCATGGTCTGGCCTCACAGGTCCGGGTACAGGCGGCCAGGGTTGAACACCCCCTGGGGGTCGAGTTGCTGCTTGAGCACACGGTGGTAGCGCATCAGCGCGGCGGGCAGCGGTGGGCTGCTGGCAGCGCCAGGGGCATGGCAGGTGGCGTGGCCGCCGACCTTGGCGACCTGCTCGCGGATCTCTTGCGCCGGTGCCGTGGACTTGAGCCAGCGCTGCGCGCCACCCCAGTCGATCAGCTGCTGCCCGGGCAGCTCCAGCTCGCCGGTGGCGTTGGGCACGGACAGGCGCCACAGCGGCGCAGGGCCGGCGAAGAACGCCAGGCGCTGCTCGCGCAGGTCGCTCCAGAAGCTGCTGTCCAGTGCCTCGCCGCCCAGGCGCTGGCGTGCCGACTGCACCGAGCCTTCGCCGCCTTCCAGGCGCAGGTACAGCGCGTCGCCGTCATGGCAGGCCGCGCTGATCGGCAGCGGCTGCTGGCCCCATTCAGCCAGCTCCGCCAGCGCCTGGTGGCGGCCCATCGGCAGGCGCAGGCTGAGGCACTGGCGCGGGCGTGGCAGCACTTTCAGCGACACCTCGGTCAGCAGCCCGAGGCAGCCGAAGCTGCCCGCCATCAGCCGCGACACGTCGTAGCCGGCAACGTTTTTCATCACTTCGCCACCAAAGCGCAACAGCTTGCCGTGGCCGGTGATCACCCGCGTGCCCAGCACATAGTCACGCACCGACCCGGCCCACGGCCGCCTTGGGCCTGACAGCCCGGCCGCGACCATGCCACCCAGGGTGGCGTCGGGGCCCAGGTGCGGTGGTTCGCAGGGCAGCATCTGGCCAGCTTCGTGCAATGCCGCCTCGATCTCGCGCAGCGGCGTGCCGGCGCGGGCAGTCAGCACCAGTTCGGTCGGGTCGTAGCTGACGATGCCGCGGTGGCTGCGGGTGTCCAGCACATCGCCGGTCACCGGGCAGCCGAGCATGGCCTTGCTGTTGCTGCCCTGGATACGCAGCGGCGTGGCCTGGTTCAGCGCCTGGTTGACCTGCTCCAGCAGGGCCTGGCTGATGTCGCGGTCCATGCTCATCAGAAACGCTCCAGTTCGGGGAAGGGCAATTGCCCATGGTGCACATGCATGGCGCCGAATTCGGCGCAGCGGTGCAGGGTGGGGATGTTCTTGCCGGGGTTGAGCAGGCCCTGTGGGTCGAAAGCGGCCTTGACCGCATGGAACAGGGTGATTTCGTCGCTGTTGAACTGTGCGCACATCTGGTTGATCTTCTCGCGCCCCACACCGTGCTCGCCGGTGATGCTGCCGCCCACGGCCACGCACAGTTCGAGGATCTTGCCGCCGATGGCTTCGGCACGTTCCAGCTCGCCTGGCAGGTTGGCATCGAACAGGATCAGCGGGTGCATGTTGCCGTCGCCGGCGTGGAACACGTTGGCCACGCGCAGGCCGTATTCGTCGGACAGTTCGCTGATGCCCTTGAGCACCCGTGGCAGTTCGCGGCGCGGGATGGTGCCGTCCATGCAGTAGTAGTCCGGGGAGATGCGCCCCACCGCCGGGAAGGCGTTCTTGCGCCCGGCCCAGAAGCGCACGCGCTCGGCCTCGTCGCAGGCCAGCCGCACTTCACGCGCGCCGGCCTGGGCCAGCACGGCGGCGACCCGTTCGCAGTCGTCATGCACATCGGCTTCGACGCCATCCAGCTCGCACAGCAGGATGGCCGCCGCGTCCACCGGGTAGCCGGCGTGGATGAAGTCTTCGGCGGCGCGGATCGCCAGGTTGTCCATCATCTCCAGGCCGCCGGGGATGATCCCGGCAGCGATGATCTCGGCCACTGCCCGGCCGGCGTCCTCGACGCTGTCGAAGCTGGCCAGCAGCACTCGCGCCACCTGTGGCTTGGGCAGCAGCTTGACGGTAACTTCGGTGACGATGCCGAGCATGCCTTCAGAGCCGGTGAACAGTGCCAGCAGGTCGAAACCGGGGCTGTCCAGGGCATCGCTGCCGAGGGTCAGGCGTTCGCCCTCGACCGTGAGGATTTCCACCTTGAGCAGGTTGTGCACGGTCAGGCCGTACTTCAGGCAGTGCACGCCACCGGCGTTCTCCGCGACATTGCCGCCGATGGAGCAGGCTATCTGCGAGGATGGGTCCGGCGCGTAGTACAGGCCGTGGGGCGCGGCAGCCTGGGAGATGGCCAGGTTGCGCACGCCGGGCTGCACACGGGCGAAGCGGCCTTGCGGGTTGACCTCGAGAATGCGGTTGAAACGCGCCATCACCAGCAGGATGCCTTTTGCCAGCGGCAGGGCGCCACCCGACAGGCCGGTACCGGCGCCGCGTGCCACCACCGGCACACCACGCTGGTGGCAGAGCCTGAGCAGGGCCTGCACCTGCTCCAGGCGCTCGGGCAGCACCACGAGCAGCGGCACCGTGCGATAGGCCGAGAGGCCGTCGCATTCATAGGGCTTGAGGTCTTCCTCGCGGTGCAGGATTTCGAGGTCCGGCAGGGCAGCGCGCAGCGCCTGCAGCAGCGCCGCCCGGTCCACGTCAGGCAGCGCGCCATCGACGCGTTCGTCGTACAGGATATTCATCGGCTCACTCGGCAACGGTTTTTGTTGTTGTTGGCAAAGCGCTCACCCTTGCAGCCTGCGCGTGGCCGCCGCCCGGGTCGAGCACGGGGTGAACTGGTCCTACCAGTTTTTGCGACGGGTACTGGTTATTGACGGCTTTGCCTGGCTAGATTGAGGCAGGTGGTCGAAGTGGTCCTACCAGCAGGAGGGTACGCAGTGGGTACTGAAGTCAAGGCCAAGGTCGCCGACCAGGTGGCCGAACGGGTCGAGCGGCTGATCGTCGAAGGCGTGCTCAAGGTGGGCCAGGCCCTGCCGTCGGAGCGGCGCCTGGTGGACAAGCTGGGCTGCTCGCGCTCGGCGCTGCGTGAAGGCCTGCGCATCCTGCGCGGGCGCGGCATCATCGACACCGAGCAGGGGCGGGGCTCGTTCGTTGCCGACCTGACCGGCCATGCGGGCGCCACGCCGTTGATGCACCTGTTCGGCTCGCAGCCGCGTACGCTGTTCGACCTGCTGGAAGTGCGGGCGTTGCTGGAAGCCGAATCGGCGCGCCTGGCGGCACTGCGCGCCACCGAGGTCGACCGTTTGCTGATCCGCCGGCGCTATGAAGAGATGCTGGCTGCGCACGAAGCCCCCGAAGCGATCGATGCCCGTGAACATGCCCGCCGCGACCATGCCTTTCACCGGGCGATCAGCGAGGCGTCGCACAACCCGGTGCTGGTGCATACCTTGCAATCGCTCAGTGACCTGACCTTGAGCACGGTGTTCGCCTCGGTCAACAACCTGTATTGCCGACCGGCGCAGAAGCGCCAGATCGATCGCCAGCATGCGCGGTTGTATCACGCGGTGATGGAGCAGCTGCCCGAGCAGGCGCAGCGCGCGGCGCGCGAACATATCAACGGGATCCGCGACAGTTTGCGGGAGATCGAGCAGGAGGAGCAGCGGCTGGTAAGGGCTACCATGCGCATGGATGGCTGGGGGTGAATGTATGCCTGTGCCGGCCCTTTCGCGGGCTTGCCCGCTCCCACAGGGGCTGCACCGGGTCTGATGCCTGTGCAGTACTTGTGGGAGCGGGCAAGCCCGCGAAGAGGCCGATGCAGGATTACCTCAATCAATGATCGGCTATGCGGTCATCCTGCGAGAGGAGGGCCCGGGCCAGCTCTTCATCATTGGCCTGCAAGCCAGGGTTGTCCTTGCGGGCTTGTTCCAGCGCCGACTCCACATAGGCGCCACGGATTGCACCACCGCTGGCGACGTAGGCCGAAAGCTCGTCACGCGCCGGGATGATCCGTTTGTCGTCCTTGAAGGTCGAGTAAAGCGAGGCGGAAACACCGGCCGAGGTTGCGACGTCGCCTGCGTCGACGTCAGCCAGGGCAGCACCGGCAGGCAGCAGGAGCAGCAGCGCAGGGGCGAGGAGTAGGTGGCGCATGGTGTGATCTCCAGTAGCATGAAGCCCAAGTAATTGAACCACTCAGTGTTTAAGAAAGCGCAGGTGGGGTGGTAGTTCCCTTGTTCGTTCTGGAGATCGCGGTCCCTTGTAGGAGCGGCCTTGTGTCGCGATGGGCCGCAAAGCGGCCCCCAGGGCCCGCTCAGGCCAACTGGTAAGTAGTCTTCACCCGGGTAAAGAACTGCCGCGCATGCGTGCCTTGCTCCCGCGAGCCCAGGCTCGATGCCCCATTCCCACCAAACGGCACGTGGTAATCCACCCCGGCCGTAGGCAGGTTGACCATCACCATCCCCGCCGAACTGTGGCGCTTGAAATGCTCGGCATGGCGCAGCGAGGTGGTGACGATCCCGGCAGACAGGCCAAAGGCGGTGTCCTCGGCGGCGGTGAAGGCTTCCTCGTAATCACGCACCTTGAGCACGCTCAGCACCGGCCCGAAAATCTCCTCGCGGTAGATGCGCATGCCCGCGGTCACTTCGGTGAACAGCGCCGGGGTGAAGAAATACGCCCCCGCCGGGCTGTCGATGCGTTCGCCACCGCACTCCAGCTTCGCGCCCTGTTCAAGGCCGGCGGCCACGTACGACAGGTTCTGCTCCAGTTGCCGGCTGTCGACCACCGGGCCGATGTCGGTGCCGGCTTGCAGCGCATCGCCCACCTGCAGCGCGCGGGTACGCTCGGCCAGGCGCGCGACGAAGGCGTCATGAATGCCGGCGGTCACGATTACCCGCGAGCTGGCCGTGCAGCGCTGGCCGGTACTGTAGAACGAGCCGTTCAGCGCCACCTCCACCGCCTGCTCCAGGTCGGCGTCATCCAGCACGATCAGCGGGTTCTTGCCGCCCATCTCCAGTTGCACCTTCTTCATGCCTTCGGCCGCCAGCCGGGCGATCTGCCGGCCGGTGTGCTCGGAGCCGGTGAAGCTGATGCCATCGACCAGTGGCGAGCGGATGATCGTGTCGCCCACGCTGCGCCCCGGGCCGATCAGCATGTTGAACACGCCCGCCGGCAACCCGGCGCGGGAAATGATTTCGGCCAGGGCCCAGGCCGAGGACGGCACCAGTTCGGCCGGCTTGAACACCACGCAGTTGCCAAAGCACAGCGCCGGGGCGATCTTCCACGCCGGGATGGCGATGGGGAAGTTCCACGGCGCGATGATGCCGACCACGCCCAGCGGTTGGCTGAACACATCGATGGCCACGTCCTGGCGCACCGACTGGTACTTCTCGCCTTCGGCGCGTAGGGCTTCCTGGGCGTAGAACTTGAACGAGCGCCCGGCCCGGTCCACTTCGCCCAGGGCTTCGCGCACCACCTTGCCTTCTTCGCGGGCCAGCAGCGTGGCCAGCTCCTCGCGGCGGGCGAGGATTTCCGTGCCGATGAAGTCCAGCGCGTCAGCGCGCTGCTGCGGGTTGCTGCGCGCCCAGGCTGGCTGCGCCCGGCGGGCAGCGGCGATGGCCTGTTCGGTCAGCACCTGGCCGGCGCGTTCGAAGCGTTCGACCACTTCACCCGGGTGGGACGGGTTGCGGTTCTCCAGGATGTCGGCGCTGCTGCCCAGGGGGATGAAGGCGCCATCGACGTAGCTACTCTTGGTCACGAGGGTCATGCGGTGCGAATCCTTTTTTCAGAAACCTGGCGGGCAACAAAGTCGCTGATGTTGTCCACGGCGCTGTCCATCAACTGTTGCATGGCGTCTTCGCTGCTCCAGGCGATGTGCGGGTTGAGCAGGAAGTCATCGCGGTCGATCAGCTGGAACAACGGGTTGCTCGGGTGCAGCGGCTCTACCTCGACCACATCCAGTGCCACGCCGCCCAGGCGACCTTGCTGCAGTGCCTGGATCAGCGCCGCTTCGTTGACCACACCACCACGGCCAGTGTTGATCACCAAGGCATCGGGCTTCATCAACGCCAGTTGCCCGGCGTCGATCAGGTTGTAGGTTTCGGGCGTGAGCGGGCAGTTGATCGACAGCACATCGCAGCTTTTCAGCAGTTCGGCCAGCGGCCGGCAGTCGGGGCCCTTGCGCTTGCCGCCACGGTCCTCGAACAGCACCTGCATGCCGAACGCCCGCGCCAGGTGCGCCAGGCGCAGGGCGATCGGGCCGCTGCCGATGATCGCCAGCTGCTTGTCGCGCACATCGCGGATGCGGTGGTTGAAGTAGATGTTCTGGTGCGGCTTGTCGCCGGCATGCACCTGGCGCATCAGGCGGGTGAACGCGGCCGGGCGGCGGAACAGTTCGAGGATCATCGCCAGGCTGTGTTCGGCCACCGTGTTGGCGGCATAGCCCGGCACGCTCGACACCTCGATGCCGTGGGCCTCGCAGTAGGCGACATCGACGATGTCGCGGCCGGTGAGGGCCAGCGAGATCATCTTCAGCCTGGGCAGCTGGCGCAGGTGCTCTTCACGCAGCGGCACGCTGCAGGTCAGCGCCACGGTGGCGTCCTGCAGGTGCTCCAGCACCTGGTCGGGGTGGGTGTAGGCAAACTGCTGCCAGCTGTGCTCGCAGTCAGGGCGCTTGAGGCGGGTGGAAGGCGCCAGGCCTTCGTCGTCGAGGAAGACGATATGTTCGCTCACGGTATTGTCCTTATTTTTTCTGCGCGGGCACGTAGCCGGCGGGCGCCATGCCGACCAGCTGGCGGGTGATGAAGCCGGCGTCCTGGTCGTGGTCTTCCAGCGACTCCTTGCGCACCAGCGCATCGCGCACCAGGTGTGCGCCAAAGAAGCGGAACGGCTCTGGCGGCAGCAGTTTCATCTTCTGGTTGACCAGGCCACAGTTGGCCCATTCGTCGTTGGCATGGGTGGCCAGCGACTTGATGATGCGGCTGGCGAACACCGTGGTGGCCACACCGTTGCCGGAAAAACCGATGCCGTAGCTGACAGTCTGGTGATGGTCGAGGTAGCCGAAGTTCGGCAAGCCTTTCATGGCCCGGTCGATCGGCCCGGTCCAGCTGCTGACCACTGGCACGTCCTGCAGTTGCGGGTACAGGCGGCGCAGTTCGGCGGCAACCTTGTCGGCGGCCGGCGACGGCTTTTCATACAGGTTGCCGATGCGCCCGGCATAGGCGAACTGGCCCAGCGGTTTGCCGAACACCACGCGCCCGTCCGGGGTGTTGCGCCAGTAGTTGAGCACGGTGCGCGAGTCGGTCATGCATTCGCCGCCGCTGAAGCCGATGGCGTCGAGCTTGGCCTTGACCGGCGCGGTGGCGACCATGTCGCTGGACATGATCGCAATCATCCGGCGCAGCTCGGGGAACTGCGCGCCCCAGGCGTTGAGTGCCAGTACCACGTGGTTGGCCTTCACATGGCCTTTGGCGGTGTGTACCACCGGGCTCTTGCCGCGTTCCAGGTGGGTGAACGGCGACTTCTCGAAAATCTGCACGCCCAGCTTCAGCGCCACGCGGCGCAGGCCGCGGGCCAGCATGGCCGGCTGCACGGTGGCGGCGTTGGGGTCGTAGATGCCACCCAGCACCAGCGGCGAGCCGACCCGGCCACGGATGGTCTGGCGGTCCAGCTCCTGGAACGGGTTGACGTCGAGCTTCTGCAGGCCGTCGGTGAGCACGCGCCAGGAGTTCATCTGCCGCTGGTTGGTCGCGGTCCACAGCCAGCCGTCCTTGCGGTACTGGGCGTCGATACCGTGTTCCTGGCAGAAGCTGCCGATCTCGTCGATGGCCGACTCGGCGGCCTGGCAGATGCGCCGTGCCTCGACGTCGCCGCAGATGGTGCGCACCGACAGGTACTTGCCCCACCAGTTGGTCGCCACGCCCCCGTTGCGCCCGCTGGCACCGGAGCCGCAGCGGTCGCGCTCGACGATGACGATGGTTTTTTCCGGGTGGGCCGTTTTCAGGCGGATGGCCGACCACAGGCCAAGGAAGCCACCGCCGACGATGCACACGTCGGCTTGAATCGAGTCCTGCAGGGCAGGGGCGAGGTCGCTGTCCAGGTCAAGCGCCTGGGCATACCAGAATCCACGGTACATGAGGGGTGCCTCTGAGCATGTTTGTCTTGTGGGCACATGATGCTCAGCCGGGCCGGCGGGCCGATATTACAGTCATGACAATTGATAGAACGGTGCCGCCTTTTGTCACGGATTTCCTATTTGTGGGGATGCATATGATATGACGGACGCAGGGCGCACTTTAGAATGGCGCTATTGCGAATGTCATGAGGCTTGCGTCCATGGTTGCTCAACAACAAATAGAACAACGGGAAGAACCGGCGCATGCCCCTGTCATCGCTGCGCAGGTAAAGCCGGAACTGCGGGTGGGTTTCGTGCTGATGAACCACTTCACCCTGGTGCCGGTGGCCGGGCTGGTGGACTCGCTGCGCTTTGCCGCCGACAAGTCGTTCCGCAGCCAGCAGGTGTTTTGCCAGTGGGACTGGATGACCCTCGACGACCAGCCGATCACCGCCAGCTGCGGCATGCCCATTTCGCCGACCAAGCCGCTGAACCTGTTCGCCCAGTACGACTACATCGTGCTGGCCGGCGGCCTGCTGGACGAAACCCGCAACCCGCCGGCCTGGTTGCTGGATGCGCTGCGCGAGGTGCATGCCGCGAATATCCCGATCATCGCCCTGTGTTCGGGCTCGTTCGTGCTGGGCAAGGCCGGGCTGCTGGATGGCCGGCGCTGCGCCCTGCATTTCACCTTGCGCGATGAGTTCAGGGAGCGCTTCCCGCTGTCCACGGCGGTGATCGACAAGAGCTATGTGGACGACCGCGGCATCATCACCTGCCCGGGTGGCACCGCCATCGACCTGGCAGCCAACCTGATCCGCCGGCATTGCGGCGCGGTACGGGCGCAGAAGGGGCTGGAATACCTGCTGGTGGACGAGCGTGCCGACGAGCAGGAGGGCAAGGCGGCCAGCGAATGCGTGTACCAGAACGACAGGGTGCAGCGGGCGATCAGCTTCATGCGGGCCAACCTGGATGCCTCGATGACGCTAAAGGCCGTGGCCGAAGCGGTGGGCACCCACCCCCGGCAGTTGCACCGCGAGTTCGTTGCCAATACCCAGGAACCGCCGGCCAACTACTGGCGCAAGCTGCGCCTGGACCATGCCCGGCGGTTGCTGGTGAATACCAGCCAGAACATCACCACCATTGCCTTGGCGTGCGGGTTTTCCGATGCGTCGCACTTCATCCTGTGGTTCCGCAAGCAGTATGGCGAGACGCCGTACAGCTTCCGCAAGCGGCGGCATGAGGTGGAGCGGTTTGACTGGCACGGTGACAAGGTGGGGCTGGACCCGGAGTTGTGAGCGGTTGGCGCTCTTCCTGCTGTGGATCGCTGTAGGAGCGGCCTTGTGTCGCGAAAGGGCTGCGCAGCAGCCCCGGCAATTTATGCATTTGCGCTGAAACCCTGGGGCTGCTGCGCAGCCCTTTCGCGACACAAGGCCGCTCCTACAACGGACCGCGTTAACCAGTCAGGTAGCACAAGGCAGTTGTTTCCCCAAAAGGTCGCGCAGGATCAGAGCTGGCCGAAGGCCTGGATCTCGATGCGGTAATCCGCTGTCGCCAGGGCCGCGCCTACACAAGCCCGCACTGGCGGCTGATCGCCAACCCAGGCGTCATACACCTCGTTCATCGCCGCAAACTCGCCCATGTCGGCCAGCCAGATCTGCACGCGGGTCAGGTTGCCCTTGCCTGCGCCGACCTGCGCCAGCCACTGCTCCAGTTGCGCCAGTACGCAGCGGGTCTGCGCGGCGATGTCGCCCGGTTGCAGGGCGACGATGCCCGAGGTTTCGATGCGGCCATCCACCAGCACCATCTGGCTGGCCCGTGGGCCGGGGTTGATACGTTCGATCATCGACAGTTTCCTTAGAACAGCACGTAGGTCTTGCGCAGGGTTTCGCGAATGTCCCACACACCCTCGCAGTTTTCCGGGAACAGCACCGCGTCGCCCGCGCGCAGCTCCACCGGCTCGCCACCGTCGGGGGTGAAGGTGCACCAGCCGCTGACGATGTGGCTGAATTCACGGTTTTTCAGGTGACGGCGGAACACCCCCGGGCTGCTTTCCCATACACCGATGCTGGCGCCGACGGCCTGGTCGGTCTGGTCCTGGGCGGTGGCAGCCTGGGCGATGGGTTCGCCGATCGGCAGGCGGGCAGGGGCCGGGGTGCCCAGGGGGGAGGCGGGGGCGTTGCGGACTACGGTCAGGACTTGGCTCACGTATGGGTTCCTTTGGTTCATGCAGGGACTGCGCAGCACTATCGCACTGGCCTGATGGCGGGCCATATAACGGCTGGGACGGGTCGTGGGATGCTGCTGTCGGGCGGGTAGAACACTTCCGTTTCTTTACTGGGGCTGCTGGCCCTTTCGCGGGTAAACCCGCTCCCACAGGTAATTGCATTATCTTCAGCAGCACTGATCAACCTGTGGGAGCGGGTTTACCCGCGAAGAGGCCGGTGCAGGAAAACCTATCGGTCAGCCAACCGCGACCGGGTCAACAACCCATCCAGCACCACCTCGCACGCCGCGCCCCAGGTGGCACTCACCGGCTGATGCATCAGCACCTCCAGCCCATCGGCGGTAAAGGTCCCGGGGGTGGCAATGGCCTGCCCCAGTGCCTTGAGCGTGTATCCTGGCTGCTGCCCGGCACTGGCCACGCAGTCCTGCAGGTTGCCCAGCACCAGCGCGCGTGCCTCGGCCGCCGGCAGGCCTTTGTCCATCAGCCACTGTTGCAGGTCGTGCAGCAGGAAGTAGAACCAGCCATTCATGCAGGCTGCCACCGTGGCCAGTTCGAACTCGGGCTCACCCCGCAGGACTACCAGCTTGCCCAGTGGCCCGAGGTATTGCGTGGTCAGCGCATCCGGCGGGCAGACCACCACCGTGGACTGGTTGTACTGCGCGGCATACGACAACATCGCACGCACACAGAGGGCGCCGGGGAAGGCGCTTGCCAGTTGCCCAAGGCTCACCCCGGCAGCCAGTGACACCAGGCGCTGGCCGGGGCGCAGGCGTACTTCGCCTGCCAGTTCGCCCAGCGAATGCGGGCGCACGCCAAGGATCACCAGCTCGGCCTGGTCGACCACCGCCTGGTTGCTCGCCAGTACTTCGCAAGCGTGCTCCCGGGCCAGCAGGGCGGCCCGTTGCGCATTGCGCGGTGACAGCAGGATGGGCCCGTCGAAGCCACTGCGGCGCAGGCCGATGACCACTTTTTCGGTCAGCTCGCCGACCCCGAGAATGCCCAGGCTATGCATAGTGCCTCCTTGTCAGCTTTCCAGGCCGGCGCGGCGCTGGCCCCAGTGCAGGTTGAGGTTGACGCCCACGCTCAGTAGCGGCTCCGGCGGGTTGCGGTTGGGGCCTGCCGAGCCGAGCAGAAAGTCGATCAGTTCGTCGCGCTCGCCGCTCAGCCAGTCGGCCAGCAGGGTGCCGGTGGCGGTGCCACGGGTAATACCCAGGCCGTTGCAGCACAGCGCCGCATGCACGTTGGGGGCAAGGGTGCCGAAGTGCGACAGGTGGTTGCGCGACAGGCACATCGAGCCGCCCCAGGTGTATTCGAATGGCATGCCCGACAACATCGGGAAGCGCCGTTCGAACGACTCGCGATGCTGGCGCCCGGCGCGGGCAATGTGGCGCGGGTTGGCACGGCCGTCGGCGTTGAAGCTGAAGCTGTTGCGTACCAGCAGGCGCTGGTCCGGGGTACGTCGCAGGGTGCTGCCGAACGGGTCGGCGGGGATGATGCCCCAGCTGGCCTTGCCGCCCAGGCGCGCCTGTTCTTCCTCGGTCAGCGGGCGGGTCATGCTGGCGTAGGTGAAGATCGGCAGCAGGCGGCCGGGCAGGAAGCCGAAGTGCGAGGCGAAGGCGTTGTTGGTCAGCAGCAGCTGGTCGGCGACGATCTCGCCGTTGGCATGCTTGAGGGTGATGCGCCGGCCCTGCTCGATGTGGGTGATGGTGGTGCGCTCGTGCAGGGTCACGTTACCCGGCAGGCTGTCGGCCAGGCCTTTGGCCAGGGCGGCCGGTTGCAGCAGCTGGGTGCCCGGGGTGTACAGCGCCTTGCGGTAGAACGCGGTGCCGAAGTGCTCGGGCAGGTCGCGGGCGTCGATCATCTGGTAGGGCTGGCCGAGTTTTTCCAGGCCGCTGCGGTAGGCCTCGAGCACGGCCAGGCCTTTGTCTTCGACCGCCGCCTGGTACTTGCCGTCCGGGCGGATCTGGCAGTCGATGCCGTGCTGGTTGATCAGCCCGCGCAGGATCGCCTGCGCGCGCAGGTTGAGCTTGAGGTTCATCCGCGCGGTGGGCAGGTCGCCGATGTAGTCGGCGGCACCGATGTCGTGGGGCAGGTCGATGGCAAAGCCGGAGTTGCGCCCCGAGGCGCCGAAGCCAACCTCCTGGGCTTCGACCAGGACCACCTCATCGTCAGGGTGATGCAGCGCCAGTTGCCGCGCGGCGGCAAGGCCGGTGAAGCCTGCCCCGAGCACCACCCAGCGCGCCTCGCTCCGCCCCCGGTGCGCGGCGCGAGGCTGGCGCCCGGGGCTGAGGTGGAACCAGCCGCAACCGTTGTCGTCCGCGGGGGTAGAGGTGTTTCTGTACATGGGATTTTATCCGTGTTGTTTTCTCCACTATGGCATTGGCGTCCGGGTGGGGACTATGACGGGAGGGACGGGGAATAAGATGTTCTGGCTGCCGGCATTGACCCTGTCGGGCCAGGCGTGATCTGCTCGGCCCGATGGCCCAATCATTCAATGGATACTGAAGGTTCTCACCCATGCCCGACTACAAGCTGCATTGTTTCGCCGAATCCGGTAACGCCTACAAGGCCGCCTTGATGCTTGAACTCACAGGCCAGGACTGGCAGCCGGTGTTCGTCGATTTCTTCAATGGCCAGACTCGTGAACAAGCCTGGCGCGACGAAGTGAACGAGCAGGGCGAGGTGCCGGTGCTGGAGCACGCCGGCAAATCCTTCACCCAGTCTGCGCTGATCCTTGACTACCTTGCGGAGAAAACCGGGCAGTTCGGCCCCCGCGACGAAGACGAAAAGCGCGAGATCTGGCGCTGGATGCTGTTCGACAACCACAAGTTCACCAGTTACTACGCGGCGCTGCGCTTTCTTTTCTGCCTGAAGAAAACCGGCGAAACGGACGTGACCCGGTTCCTGCGTGAACGTGCCGTGGCAGCCTACCGTATTGTCGACGCGCACTTGGCGAAGACGCCATTCATGGTCGGTGGCCGGCTGACGATCGCTGACCTGTCGTTGGCCGGGTATGTGTTCATGCCGGAGGACACTGGCATTGCGTTGGCACAGTTCACCCACATCGAGGCATGGAAGGCGCGAATTCAGGCGTTGCCAGGGTGGAAGCACCCGTATGATCTGATGCCCCGCGCGGCCTCCTGAGCAACCCGGCTCGCCAGGCCATGGTGCAGCGGCCTTTGGCGAGCCAGCCATTCTGATGACCGGTCGGTGACAAGCGCAGCGGCGTGGCTACGCTCAAAAATCAAGAAACATCCTGAAATATTTGGCCGGCAGGCCCTGAAGGATCTCGTTCAACCGCTGCAGATGGAAGGCCGCGCTGGTTTGCAGGTTGCCCCAAGGGGGGCCGGAAATCACAGGGTGCGTCGTGCAACCCGGTGCTACTCCAAGCGGAGGCTCATCATGCTCAGGAAATGCTTGTTGGCTTTGGCTATCGGTGCAGTGTTGTCGGCTTCGGCCATGTTGGTGCCTGACACCATTGGCGGTACCTCCAGCGCGTATGCGAAGGATGGTGGCGGTGGCGGTCACGGTGGTGGTGGCGGAGGCAGCGGCGGCGGTGGTGGCCATGGCGGCGGAGGTGGTGGTAGTGGCGGCGGCGGTGGTCATGGCGGTGGAGGTGGTGGTAGCGGCGGCGGTGGCTCGGGTGGTGGCCACGGCGGCAGTGGCAGCGGACACAGTGGCGATAGTGGTGGGCATGGCGGCCCAGGGCATGATGGTCGCGGGCGCAATGGTGCTGATGATGGCGCCGACCACGAGGCCAACCACGAAGCAAATCATGAAGCCAATCACGAAGCCAACCATGAGGCGAATCACGAAGCGAATCACGACGTGGGCGAGCCCCACGGTGTAGGGCATGGCGCTGATGATGGGGCTGACCATGATGTTGGGGATGATCGCGGAGGCGACCGGAACTAGCAATTTGGGTGTCTGTGCCGGCCCTTTCGCGGGTAAACCCGCTCCCACAGGTACTGTGCCGATCTCAAGCTTGGCGCGGCCCCTGTGGGAGCGGGTTTACCCGCGAAGGGGCCGGCACAGGTTTACAAGCATTCAGATCGACAACCGCACCACCCGGTTATCCAGCACCTGCTGCTCCTGCCCCCGCCGTTTGTTCACCACCAACTCGCCGATCGCAATCAGCCGGGTGCGGGTGATGTTGCGCGACAACCCCAGCAACTGCGCGGTATGCACCTGGTTGTAATGGCAGAACCGATACGCCGACCGCAGCAGGGCATTTTCCACCTTCTCGTACAGGTCACCCGACTGCTCTTCGAACAAGCGGCTGAACGCGCGCTGCAGCAGATCCTCAACACCATTGCCCGCAGGCTCTTCCTCCTGCCGTTCGATACGCAGGTTGGACAAGCGCAGGTCCTGCGCCTGCACCGTACCGTCGCCACAGGTCAGCAAGCTGTGGTGAATCACGTTCTCCAGCTCGCGGATGTTGCCCGGCCAACTGTATTCCACCAGCTTGGCCTGGGCCTTGGCGCTCAGCTCCACCGGCCCGTAGCCCAGCCGGTCGCTGTAGCTGCGGATGAAGTGCCGGGCCAGCGGCAGGATGTCACCCGGGCGGTCGCGCAACGGGTGCAACTGCAAGGTCACCACGTTCAGCCGGTAGTACAGGTCTTCGCGAAAATGCCCGGCGTTGATGGCCTTCTCCAGCTGCACGTTGGTCGCCGCCAGTACCCGCACATTGATCGGGATGCTCTTGCGCGACCCCAGCCGCACCACTTCGCGCTCCTGCAGCACGCGCAGCAGCTTGACCTGGATCGGCAACGGCAGGTCGCCGATTTCGTCGAGGAACAGCGTGCCGCCGTTGGCCTCCTCGAACCAGCCGGCCTTGGCCGCCAGGGCACCGGTGAAGGCGCCTTTTTCATGGCCGAACAGCTCCGCCTCGACCAGCGATTCGGAAAAGGCACCGCAGTTGACCGCGACGAACGGGCCGTTGCGCCGGCCGCTGAGGTTGTGGATGTGGCGTGCGACCAGCTCCTTGCCCGTGCCGGTTTCGCCGATGATCAGCACGCTGGCCTCGCTGGGGGCGACCTGTTGCAGGTGGGCGAGCAGCGCCTGCGACCTGGGGTCTTCGAAAACCTGTGCGGTGGCCCGGATCGAGGTGGCCAGTGTCGGGGACGGGGGGAGGGTCAGCAGTTGCATGGGCAATCCTCAGGAATAGAAGGATGGGGCAGGGCGCTTGTCGTTGAGGGCCCACTCGCCGAGTTCGTGGATGCGGTAGTCCACCGGGTCGTGCAGGGTTTGCGTGCGCAGGTTGCGCCAGTGTCGGTCGAAGCGTAGCGAAGCATGGGTGGCGCGGGCGCCGGTGACCTCGAACAGGCGGTTGCAGATGTCCAGGCCATGGCGGCTGGCGGCAACCTTGGCGGTGCCGATGGCCAGGGCCAGGTCGCCGCGCTCTTGCGCCGTGAGGGCGTGCTCCCTGGCCCAGGCGGCATCGAGCTGGCGTGCGGCCCGTTCGATCAGCAGGCGCACGCTCTCCAGGCCGACCCAGAACTCACCGTAATGGCGCAGCACGTAAGGGTCTTCGGCGCTGCTGGCGGCGCTGGAGCGGAACCACGGCCGGCTTTCCTTGAGCGTGTACTGGCGGGCCTCCTCGAACGCCCCCTCGGCGATGCCGAGGAACAGGTTGGCGAAGTGCAACTGGGCAATCAGCGGGCGCAGGGCGGCGAACGGCGTGCTCAGGGGGCCTGGGTCGAGCAGCAGTTCGTTGTGCTCCACCCGTACCCGCTCGAAGGTGGCGCTGCCGCTGTCGGTCTGGCGCTGGCCGATGTTGTTCCAGTCACTGTGCAGGCTGATGCCGGTACGGCCACTGGGGATGGCAGCGATCAGCAGCTTGCCGCCGGCACGTTCGTCCACCGCCGAGGCGATGAGCATTTCCGAATCGCTGGCGCCGGAGCAGAAGCTTTTCTTGCCGGAAAACTCGCACCAGCCATCGAAGTGCTTGACCACGGTGCGGGTGTCCAGCGGGTTCAGGGCATTGCCCCAGAACCACTGCTTGCGGGCGGTCTGCTCGAACCACGGTTGCCATTGGTCCGGGCGCGAGAACAAGCGCACGGTGGCCAGCATCAGGTGATGGAAGCCGAACACGTGGGCGATGGAGCTGTCGACCCGGGCGAACTCGCGCACCACCGCGAAGGTGTCGTGCCAGTTGGCGCCCTGGCCGCCGAAGGCCTGCGGGATCACCAGCGACAGCAGGCCGCTGTCACGCAGGGCGTCGCGCTCGGCTTTTGGCGTGCCGCCGCGTTCATCGCGCTCGACGGCGGTCTGGGCAAACTGCCCGGCCAGTTCGCGGGCGATGGCCAGGGCAGGGTGCCGGGGGGTATTCACAGGTGCATTCATGGCCGCTCCTCAGGCGCTCTTGCGCAGCGCATGATGGGCGCCGAACAGCGGCACGGCGCGCTCGGCGGCCAGGCGGATACGGGCGGCAAGGGCTGCGCTGGACACCCGGTAGTCGGCCATTTCCGCCTGGCTGGCGAACACGCCGATGGGCAGGGTCAGGGCTTGCAGGAAGCTGAACAGTGGGCGCAGCTGGTGGTCGAGCACCAGCGCGTGGCGCTCGCTGCCGCCGGTGGCGGCGAGCAGCACCGGGGTGTCGACCAGGGCGTCCTGACCGATCAGGTCGAACAGGTGCTTGAAGTGGCCGGTGAAGCTGCCGCGGTACACCGGCGTGGTTACCACCAGCAGGTCGGCTTTTTCCACCAGGCGCAGTTGCTGTTCGACGGCCTCGGGCAGTTCGCTGCGCCACAGGGCGCTGCCCAGCGGGCGGGCGATCTCGCCCAGTTCGATCAGGTGCGGCTTGATGTGCAGGTGCTGGGCCAGTTCGGCGAGGATCGCCTCGGTCAGTGCCAGGGTGCGCGAAGGGCGGGCAGTGCCGCCGGACAGGGCTACGACGTTCAGTGGGGTGCTCATGGGCAGGTCTCCGGTTCTGGTTGAGCGGGGGACTTTGCTTGAGCAATCGTCGTGCCGAGTTTGAATGTGCTTTTATTTCAACTGGTTAGCGCTTTTCTGATGGATGCGGCGCTGTTGCCGTGCGGGCGTTGCCTGTTGATCGTGTGTTGCGCTGCAGACAGTTGGCCAAGTGTTGGCGGCTGTGCAGTTGGGGGATTTATAGAGGATTACGGAATGATGAAAAAGGAATAAGATTTTATATTCTTATTCCTTTATGTTTTTTATGTGCTGGGGCCGCTTCGCAGCCCATCGCGACACAAGGCCGCTCCTACAGGCGGACGCGGTCTCTTGTAGGAGCGGCCTTGTGTCGCGATGGGGCGCGAAGCGGCCCCAAAGACCCTAAGTGTGCGGCACGCTGCGAGGCACTACCCCACCCGCATACTCCGGCTTCAGATGCCCCTGCTCATCCAGCAGATAGGCATCCATCACCTCCCGCACCACCGGCCCTGCCACCCGGCCACCGGCTTCACCGTTCTCGATCATCACCGCCACCACCACACTCGGGTGATCAGCCGGGGCAAAGCCGACGAACAGGGCATTGTCGCGGTGCCGCTCCAGGGTCTTGTCGCGGTTGTAGCGTTCGCCCTGCTTGATCGCCACCACCTGCGCGGTGCCGCTCTTGCCGGCAATCCGGTATTGCGCACCGGCCGCGGCAGCGCGGGCGATGCCGCGCGGGTCGTGCATGACCATCTGCATGCCCTGGCTGACCTGGTCCCAGGCGTGCCTGTCGTGCAGCACGATATTGGGCATCGGGTTGGGGTCTACCGGCGCATCGCCGCCCACGGTCATGGCCAGGTGCGGGCGGTGCCACACGCCCTTGCTCGCCAGCAGGCTGGTGGCCTGGGCCAGCTGCAGCGGGGTGACCTGCATGTAGCCCTGGCCGATGCCAAGGATCAGCGTCTCGCCCGGGAACCAGGCCTGGCGCCGGGTGGCGCGCTTCCACTCGGCCGACGGCATCAGCCCGGACGCTTCCTCGAACATGTCCAGCGACACCTTCTGGCCCAGGCCGAACTCGGCCATGTAGTCGTGCAGGCGGTCGATGCCCAGCTTGTGCGCCAGGTCATAGAAGTAAGTGTCGTTGGAACGCATGATGGCGGTGTACATATCCACCCAGCCATCGCCGCTGCGGTTCCAGTTGCGGTACTTGTGGTCGTAGTTGGGCAGCTCGTAGTAGCCCGGGTCGAACACCCGGCTGCCCGGGGTGATCACGCCACTGTCGAGGCCGGCGATGGCCACCTCCGGCTTTACCGTCGAACCGGGGGCATACAGGCCGCGCAGCACGCGGTTGAACAGCGGGCGGTCGATGGAGTCGCGCAGGGCGGCGTACTGTTTGAAGCTGATGCCTTTGACGAACAGGTTGGGGTCGAAGCTGGGGTTGCTGACCATCGCCAGCACGTCGCCATTGGCCGGGTCGAGCACCACCACCGAGCCGCGGCGGTCACCCAGGGCCTTTTCCGCGGCCAGTTGCAGGTGGGCGTCCAGGGTCAGGACGATGTCCTGGCCCGGGGTCGGGGCCTTGTGGTTGAGCACACGCATCACCCGGCCCTGGGCGTTGGTCTCGACCTCCTCGTAGCCCACATGACCGTGCAGCTGGCTTTCGTAGAAGTGCTCGATGCCGGTCTTGCCGATCGACTGGGTGCCCCGGTATTCGGTGCTGTCGAGGGTCTTGGCCTCTTTCTCGTTGATGCGCCCCACATAGCCCACCGAGTGGGCGAAATGCTCGGCCAGCGGGTACTCGCGGATGAACTGTGGTTCCACCTCCAGGCCTGGCAGGCGGAACTGGTTCACCGCCACCAGGGCGATCTGCTCTTCGCTCAGGCCGACCATCAGGGTCACCGGTTCGAACGGCTTGCGGCCACGGCGCAGGTCCTTGTCGAACTGCTTGCGGTCGTCGTCGGTCAGGCTCAGCACCTGGGCCAGGGTATCGAGCACCTTGGCCGTGTCGCCGCCGGCCCGCTCGCGGGTCATGGTCAGGTCGAAGCTGGGCTTGTTGTCGGCCAGCACCACGCCGTTGCGGTCGTAGATCAGCCCGCGCTCGGGGGCGATGGGCAGCACGTGCACGCGGTTGTTTTCCGATACGGCGGTCTGCTGGTCGTGCTGCAGCACCTGCAGCACATAGAGCCGGCCCACCAGGACGGCGACCAGGCTGAAGACCAGGGCGGCGCAGGCCAGAAGCCGGCGGTTGACCAGGTGCTTTTCCTTTTCGTGGTCCTTGAGGGGTATGGGTTGCGGCATCGGTGTTCTGTCTGCTGATGGTGTGGCTGGGTGAGGTGTGAGCGCTGTGGGCACGCGCCTGTGGGAGCGGGCGTGCCCGCGAATGGGCCGCGCAGCGGCCCCGGGGGGCGGTGATGCTACGCAAGGTAGTGAGCCCCCTCAAGGTGAAGGCCTGCGGCTGCAGAAGCGAAGAGGGCTGCCACGCCCGCAATCAGGGCGCTCGCCAGCAAAATGAAGATTTGTTCATGGCGGCAGTGCGTTGGTGGGGGAGGGCTGAAAGCCAGGCGTGATTGAACGGAGGTATTGGTCAAGCGCTAGAAAGCTTGTGCGTGCCTCTGCGGGAGAAACTGTCGGGCGCAATGTGGGAGATTGTCCAGCCCTTTTGGGCTGCGCTGTCGCGCAGAGAACAAATATCGCTCTTTGTAGGAGCAGCCTTGTGCTGCGAAGAGGCCGGTACTGACAAAGCCTGTCTATTGTCTGTACCGGCCTCTTCGCAGCACAAGGCTGCTCCTACAGAACCTCACTAAACCGACGAGTCATGTGTTGTTCTACGAGAGCGGGCGATCCCGCGAACACGGACACAGCCCGTGCCATCTACCGCGATGTGGTTTCATGAGGCCGACTCCTTTAACCTTGCGCCCTGTGCTTGGATACGTTCTCTGTTTTTGCTAACCCGAATGGCTCTAGCCACAGTATGGGCTGTAAACGTTGGTAGATAAGCTTTGAACGTCCGCGTATCCAACCGGATCCCTCCTGATAAACCAACCTACCAGCGGATCATAGTGCCGATTTCGGGCGTAATTCAGCTCGTCTAATCACTCTTTGTTTCAGGTGCGCTGCAGAAGATCAGATCACCATGATCGTTTTCAGCTATCATCCAGCTTAATTGCTTATCAACTATGTAGTATTCGAAGTGTCTACAATCATCAAGTATTGAAATTATATTTTTAAATGGCAGGCTAAAGAGGAGCTTTTCTTCGTTGTCTTCGTCCGCTATCAGCCATACATCTTCCAGTGGTTTTGGGGCTAACTCGCATAAGTGAAGATATCCGGTGTTGTCATCGAAATTTTGTATATTGGGCTTTGGTCGCAATGATGTCCACCAAGCGCGTGGGTTGCCTTTTATAAAGGTGGATTGAATCTTTGATAAGATTTCTTTTTTATGCGTGGGCTCTACGCGTGAAAGCTGTTGCTTGTCGAGCGCTTGAGAAATTTCTTCAGCGAATGTTAAAAAATTCAAGTGCATTGTAACCTCACTTTTCATCGGGGCGATTCAGACGCTGCAGATCTGAGTAGATGGGAGACAAAGGTCCCGGACTCGAAAAATAGTGGGTGGCGTGGCTTTGCCTTCCAGTTTCCGCACTCGTCGTAGTGTTATATGTCCCATGCCGGGCCGTCTTGCCGGGTGAGTCAGTTCTCGAATAATTTACGTTAGAATAGACTGGGTGTTTAATCCGGGGATTACTATCTCGACTAGGTTTGTAGTCGAGGCTTCATGGCGCAAAAAACTATCGGACAAGCTTGCTATTATTTGAGTTGCTTCATCTCTGCTGCATAGCCTCGCAACCAAGCAGAAAAATGGGAAGGCTGTATAGCCTTCTAATACTTCATGTGAGAACTCTTGGATTGCGTCTTCTACTCCATCGAATAGTCTCGGATCCTGCAATTTTGTAAGCCAGCCGCTTGTGTTATTGCTAAATGAGTCCTCTATCAGCGAGCCAATGTTCTGATGGGAGGAAAATATGTTTTCGGAATGAAGTTTTTGTACGGCATCGCAAAGAGTTATGCTGGGTTGTAGGACGTCAAGTGCGAGTAATCGATCAATGTGACTGCCCAAGGTTAAGCTAATTATTTTCCGCTCTGCTGTATCGTGGTCAAATAAGCTCCAAAGATATGAAATGTAGTCTATTCCCGGATTTGGCAAACCCTGGTTCCTAAGCGAAGTAAGTAAGCTGGATTTGGAGTTGGCTATTCTGGCCATGCTCATATCCCTCTCATAATAGCCGGCTTTGCTTCTGAGTATCTTGGATGCCTCATTCTGTGCGCATTTGCAAATTATGTGTAAGGCTGATTGGTTGCCTAAAGGGAAAAAACAGGTCGCAAAGCAATCTAGACTTAAGAACAACAAAAATTTATCGATCATCTTGTTATCGTCCATCTGGCTTTTGGGGAATTGGTGCGGACGAAACCTGCAGAACAGTTATTTCGGCGCAACCCTTGCCGGGAATCACACCTCTTTTTTTATTATTGCTGGAAATAGTTTGGCTTGCTTTAGTCTGTGCACTTCTTCTCTGTCTCCATAATTGCGGGCGAAAAGTATCATGGATTCTAATGCGGTGAAGATTATTTTCTCTGTTGCTATAGCATCGTAATTAGATGCAGCTGCATCAATTTCAGCTTGCGTAATGGGGCTGTTGGGAACGTTTTCTGCTCTAAAGTCTACATGGGTTGGGAATTGAGTGGGTTGGTTGTTGTAGGCTGAAACTGGAGAGTGCTCTAGATCACTACTTGAAAGCAGATCTGTGTAGCTTATCCCGCCATTGATGTAAAAACTGCGGTTGCCGGAAGCTTTTTGGAAATTAACTATTAAGTAAGCATTGCCATGTTTCATGAAAAAGGTTGTATCTCTCCCGCAAAGGCCTAGTTTGGAGGCTACTCGCTGAAAGATTTTTTTTGTAAATTCTTTCCTCATAACTTATTTATGACCTTTCGGATGGTTCGCACGACGGTTAGCGCCATTTAATTAAGTACTCATAGTAGGTAGGGTAGTGGTTGTGAATGTAATCTATTGATGCAAATGTAGAGAGGTCTGCAGAAATAAATCTAATTTCATCGCTTTCGTTTTCGTCGAAATTGAATTTTTATTTAATTCGCAGTTATCCTTTGCAAGTATTGCTCCGCAATATCTCCAATCATCATCAATTAGTATGTGGTATTCCTGTTGTTTTAATTTGTTTTCGATATAATTAAAGAAATCTGCGATGGATGGAAAGGCTACACTGGTGAACGAAGACCAGTGTATTGCCCCGACTGTTTGGATTAGTTTATCGGTTTCTTGTAGATTAAGTTGCGTGGCGCAATTTTTTGCGTTTGAAATCAAGTTCTCTTTTTTTGACTCAAATTTGTTCAGGCGCTTATTCCCCTGTGTTTTTCGGTAAAGTAATTCCTTTTTATAATGGTTGGCTTTCATTGGCAGCGCTCTTTTTCATAAAATGTTTTGCCTTTTCCAGATGGCGTACTCGTCATAGCGGCAATACGTGCTGCAGCTAATTTAAAATCGCATAAACTCTGACAATGTCCTCATTGCAGGTCGGGTCAAGAAAGCGGCTTTCATAAAATGTGAATAACGGGCTAAGTCCACACGACTCGAACTGCTCTCGAACCAATTTTGTTTCCAATGATGCGTCTGATTTCTGCTTTGACTTCAATTTGTTTGAAAAGTCATCCATTGTGGAGTTTGAGTTTACAAAAAAATTAGGTATTGGAGGTTCGGTTTTGCTTGAAAAATTAAAATTCGTGTAGGAAATTGCCAGAAAACGCCCCTTGAGGTCGTGACCTTTGCTCTGCATGTGTAGTAATGCAGAGTTGAGTACAAAAAACGCAGTACTCAGAAGGATGTTTGAGATTTCGACTTCTTTTAAGTTGGGCGCTAGCTTTGCTAGTTTTCTGTATCTTGAGATCAAGGGGAACTCTTCGAATGTTTCGTATGTGTCCAGAAATACATCGAGATCAATGTAGGGCTCATTCTTTACTAGGGTGTCAAATGTTTTTCGTATGTTCATTTTTTAATGCTCCATCCGTGATCGTTCAACCAGTCTATGGTCTTTTTTGAAAAAGTTACACTGCCTTTGCCTTTGTCGTGAATGGAACCGTCCAAGTTGTATCCTGAGCCGCATGGACAGTGTGCATGCCATTGGCTCTTAGGTACATCCTCTTCCGGTGCGTCAATTCTGGTTATTTCTTTTGGAGCTTGTCCACGCTCTACTTTTCTCTGCGCCTGTTTAGGTACTCCGGTCGGCTTATTTTTAGCGAGTCCTAGTGGGTCGATCCATTGCGTTGGATTTTGAACATAGAGGTAGACGTTCAATCCACCATCAAATCCTATAGGGTCTTCCGCGATAAACCGCCCGATATGCGGGTCATAGTACCGGTAACGGTTATAATGCAGCTCCGTCTCAACATCCCAATACTGCCCCTGAAAGCGTAGCGGATTACGAATCTCCGCCCACTTCGCCCCGTCACTCCGCTGCTCCTCCGCCAAACCCCAGGCCTTGTACCTCCCGCTCCAGGCAATCTCCCCATCTTCACCGGTCAACTCCATCGGCGTCCCCAGCTGATCGCACTGGTACCACGCCATCGCATCAAACGCTTTCGGTATCGGCTTATGCAGCCACACCGGATCCTTGTCGATGTCATACGGGAACACATACACCGGCTGGCGCAACAACTCGACAACTTGGTTGGACACCGCCTGCGCCACCGGCACAAAGGTCCCGGGCTCGAACACATAGTGAGTGGTGTGGCCTTTGCCTTCCCGGTCCCGGCACTCGAATGCAAGCGTGTCGCCTTCCCACACATACCAGGTGTACCCACAACCCAACTCTTCATCCCGCTGCCGTCGGGCATTCTGGTTCCACACCGGGCCGGCCTGCGGTCGGTCGCGGTACTTGGCGCGTGAGTGCTTGTACAACCGCCGCCCGAGCGCGTCGTAGGCAAAGGTGACAATCAGTCGGTCATCCTCGTACCGCCGCAGGCGGTTGTAGAGGTCCCAGTCAAAGTGGCCTTTCTTGCTGCCCGTGGTGCGCTCCGCCAGGTTGCCGCGTTCGTCATAGCGGTACTGCGTGCCGCAGTAGCTGCGCAGTACGTTGTCGTTGATCCGGCGGGGTGAGTGTGGGTTGGGGCCGGGCGGGGCTTGTGGGTCGAGCAGGTTGCTCGCAGGGTCAAAGGCGAAGAGCTCTTTCTTGTAGAAGTCGCCCGCTTCCAGCAGGCGGCCGACCGGGTCGTAGCGGTAGTAGGTGTCACCACGGGTCAGGTCATCGACGCGGGTTAGCTGGCCGCTGAGGTCGTACTCGTAGTCGCGCACCGCGATGCGCCGGGTGGCGCCGCGTCGGGCCAGGGTCTGCTGCTGCAACTGGCCATTCGGGGTCCAGGTCTGGCGCTGAACCAGGCCGTTGCCTTGCTCGCGGCCAATTTCCCGATGCAGGTCGTCGCGCTGGTAGCTGAGCAGTTCGTGCTCGTCGAGCTTGAGGCTGAGCAGGTGGCCGCTGCCATAGGTGAGCCAGCTGACCCGGTGGCCATCAGGGCGGGTGGTCGCGATACGCAGGTTGAGGGCGTCGTACTCATGCTTGAAGACAGCGACCTTCGCTTCCTTCATGTACTTGAAGTGCTGGTGCTCGCGGGTGTTGTTGCCCGCCAGGTCGTAGAACCACTGCAGCTTGCAGGCCTTGTTCTCGGCGAGTAGCAGGTTGCCGTTGCCGTCGTAGGCGAAGGTTTCGCTTTCCCACTCCTTGCCACCGCGCTGGCCGGCATGGCTTTTCACCAGGCGGCCCATGGCGTCGTATTCGAAGCGGGTGATGCGGTCGCCATCGATGCGGCGGGTGGGCTGGTTGCTGCTTTGATCGTAGAGGTAAGCGGTGACCTGCTTGTCGAAGCCGGTCTCCATGATCAATCGCCCGGCCGGGTCGTACTTGAAGCTGGCCTCGCTGTTGTTCTCGTTGCGCAACCGCAGCAACTGGCCGAGCTTGTTCCAGTGGTAGGTGAGGGTGCTGTCGTCGGGGTTGTGGCGTTGGTGAATCAGGCCGGCCTCGTTGTAGGCCCAGGCGGTACGACGGTTCAACGCGTCGGTATAGCTGAGCAGGCGGCCTTCGGCATCGTGTTCGAAGCGGTCCTGGGTCTTGTCGGGGTATACCAGGCGGGTCAGTTGACCGGCCTGGTAGTGATACTCGGTGGTTTCCCCCGCTGCGTTGATCGCTTTGCTCAGTTGCCCGAGCCCGTCGTACTTCCACAGCGTGGTCTTGCCGGAGCAATCGGTGTAGCTGGCCAGCTGGCCGTCGCGGGTGTAGCCGAGCTTCTTCTCGCCACCGTTGGCGTCGATGATGGCGATGGGCAGGTTATCGCTGTTGTAGGTGTACTGGGTCTTGTTCTCCAGCGGGTCGAGCGTTTCGATGATGTTGCCGCGCTGGTCGTAGTCGTACTTCCACAGGCCGCCCTCGGCGTCGCGGGTCTTGAAGCGCTGGTCGAGGTCGTCGTAGGCGTGGTGCACCGCGGAGCCATCGGGGCGGGTGTGCTGCAGCAAGTTGCTGCGCTCGTCGTAGACATAGCGGTCGATACTGCCGTCGGTATGCACATGCTGGATGACGTTCTTGCCATCGTCGCGGAACAGCCACTCTTCGTTGCCGTCCGGGTAGATGATGCGGTAGGTGTAGCCGAGGTAGTCGTAGTAGTGGCGGGTTTCCTGGCCAAGCGCATCTGTGACGGTGGTCAGGCGGATATGCTTGTTCCATTTCAGGCGCGTATCGAAGCTGCCGTCATCGGCCCATTCGCGCACGGCTTTCGCGTCCGGGCCTTCGCCCTGCCATTCAAGGCTGGTGCCCCGCCCGGTGCGGTCGGTGTAGCGCGTGACCAGGTGGTGCTGGTACTGGTAGGTCCACTGCGCCCCATGTTCATCGCGTGCCGCGCGAAGGTCGCCCTGGTCGTCGTGGTCGTAGCTGGCCAGCTGTCGCGTTTGCCGGCCGTCCTGCATCAGCCAGAGTGCCTTGATGCGCCCATGCTCATCGAGCTGGGTATGCACATGCTGGTGCTGGTCTTCATCCTGGTAGGTGACCAGGTCGGAGAGCACTGCCTTGCCGGCGTGCTGGTGCTCGTAATGCAACGCGATGCGGGCGCCGCCGCGCTGGATGATGCCGACCAGGCGGAAGTGATCGCCGACGCGCTGGTAGTGTTCCTGGCGCTGGTGGCCGTGGGCCAGGCTCAGGTGGTTGTCGTCGACCCGGATGAGTACCGTCTTCTCTACCGGGTCGTAATGGGGCTTGCCAACCTTGGGCAGGGCGTAGCTGTGGGTGCGGCCATCGTCGGCGTGGTACAGCACACCCTCGTCAACCACATCGAAGCGCATCGAGAATGGCGTGATCCAGCGGGCACCGAACTCGCTGTCATCGTAGGCGTCCAGGCTGGAACGGTAGGTGCGTGCCCAGGCGACAGGAAACACGCCTGGCAGGTGGAAGTCGACATGCACCAGGGTTTCGGTACCGCGTGCATAGCTGATGCTCTTGCTGGTGCCGGGGCAGGTGCCGTTCAGGTCGCAGCGTGGGTCGTTTTTAGGTCGGGCCTCGTTGCGGGTGGCTTCCACGCGGCTTTCGGTGCCCTTGTCCTTTGCCACACCCGAGCCGTGCGCCGGGGTATTGGCCGACACCCGGCGCGCGGGTTTGCGCTTGCGCAGGCCTGCGTTGAGCTGGGCGAGGAGCCAGGCAATGCTGTTTTGCGTGGCGGGGTCGGCCAGGGCGGTCAGCATCTGGCGGATCAGCTGGGCCAGGCCCCTGAGCACATTGGTGTGTGGCTGGACGAGCTTCAGGACCCAGCCAGTGTTGCTCGCTGCAGCTTTGTACCCCTCGGTCGCGCCGTACTGGACCGCACCAGCGGTGGTGCTGATGACCGCTTCGGCCCGTGTCAGCAGGTCCCAGAGGGACGGCTCTTCGATGGGGGCGTAGATTGCCTGGGCGCTGTTGATGATCGCCTTGCGCTGCTGGGTGGTGTCGATCTCGCCCTTGGCGATGCGCTCGATGGCATCCGCCAGGCTGTTGAGTGTCTGGAAGCCGGTGTTGGCGGCATTGTTCAAGATGCCAGGCAGTTCGGTTTCGGCCCGCTCGACGAAGGTTTCGATTTCGCCCATCAGCGTGGCACTGAGGTGGCCGACCATGATGTTCATGACGGCTTGGGCGAAGTCACCTTTGTTTTTCTTCAGTTGCTGTCGGGCCAGGAACAGCACCGGGCGCAACGTCATCCGTGCGGCGGCCATGGTCGGCGGGACGGGTACTACACCGATCAGGTTGATGCCCAGGCTGACCCAGTCCAGCGGGTCATTCGAGCCGGTCTTGGCCAGATGGATGATGTCGCCCAAGGCGTCGAACAAGGCGACGATGTTGCCCACCACCGGCACTGCACCGGCCCAGGCCTTGACGGTGGCCAGGTCGATGGTGTTGCCGCTGAGTTCCAGCAGCCAGGCGTTTACCGTGGCTTCACCCTGGCCGATATCCTGGGCGACCAGGTTGTTCAACGGGACCAGTGCGATTTCGCGTTCTTCGATTTCTTTCTTTTCTTGTGGGGTCATCGTTTCAATTCCCTTCCCGGATGAGTGAGGTAGCCAAGGCACTGGCAGTGCCGAGCCGGGAAGGGGGAGGTGCCGAGGGGGCGATGGCGTCGAGCGGGGCCTTGAACGCTTGTGCCGCATGCTTCGCGAGGTTTTCGGTGCCCTGCAGGGCGGAAGGTAGCGTCAGCGCTGCAGCCGGGCCTGAAAAGTCCTTTCTCAGGTTGCCGAAGTAGCTGCCGGCTACCCATGGGTCGGCTGGGTCTTTCTCGAAATCAACGGCTGTGGGGCCCGGGCTTACAGCTGCTACCGCCGCAAACCCTTGTTCGTCCAGCGTGCCTTTGAGCATCTGGCCCAGCGCGTCCTCTACCTGGTACCCGGAGCCTTTCAAGGGGCGGTTGTTGGCGTAGTTGCGGAATAGGTCGAGGTTGCCTTTGTCCGTTTTGGGCGCGTCCGGGAACGTGGCCGTCTGGCTTTGTGCACCTTTGTAGATGAAGTCAGTCGCGTGCGCGGTGTACTGGCCAGCGGTGGCATGCAGGATTCCCCCTGCGGTGTAGGTGGTACTGCTGCCGCCCCCCTGGATGACCAGTTCTTCCTTGGCGCTGAGGGTGATGCGTTCGGCGGTGACGCTGACCTTGAGCTTGGCCAGCAGGTTGATGTTGTCCTTGAGCGCCTTCAGGTCGATGTCGCCGGTGGCCGCGACCAGTCGCCAGCCCATGCTCTGGACGAACTGGCGTACCCCTCGGCTGGCACTGATCAGCAGGCGCTTGCCGATGGCCAGGCTGGTGTGGCCACCCGTGCTCAGGCCCAGATGTTCGCCGCTGGCGATGTGGGTGGATTCCGGGGTGGTGGTCGCAATGCCGGTCGGGCTGGCGAGCACCAGCTGCGGGTCGGCCAGTTCCGGAAACCGGTTGGCTTCAGGGTTGCCGCCGTAGCCGCAGATGGCATCGTGCTGTGCCTTGAGCGCTTCACCGACCTCATCCTGATCGCCACCTTCCTGGGCCAGGTGGTCGCGGGCGACCCTGGCGAAAGTGGTGTGGTACTGCTGTGCGGTCTGCAGGCGTTCGGCGGTTTCGGCCAGGTCGGTGTGGTGCTGGACGGCGCGGGCGCGCAGCTCGGTGGTCAGCAGCAGGCCGCCGCCTGCGCGGATCACCCCGTGGGTATCGGTGCGCAGCTCGAAACCTTGCCCACGGGGCTGGCCACCGAAGTGACGCGGATGGGTCAGGTAACCCAGGTGCAGCGCGGTGTGGTCGTGGTCACTCATCAGCGCCGCGCTGATCTGCCCGGTGGTGTCGTCCAGGCGTAGTTCGTTGTGCCGCTTGCCGTGGTGCTCCTTGCTGCGGATCGGGCTCAACGCCTTGAACTCGGGCAGGCGATACGGCGGGCGGTTGACGATGTGGTAGCTACGCCCGGTGATCATCGGTTGGTCAGGGTCGCCGTCGAGGAAACTGACCACCACTTCCTGGCCAATGCGGGGTATGGCCATATGGCCCCAGGTGGCACCGGCCCAGGCCTGGGTCACCCGCACCCAGCACGAGCTCTTGTCGTCGTCCTGGCCCAGGCGGTCCCAGGGGAACTGCACGCGCACGCGGCCGTGCTCGTCGCAGTAGATTTCCTCGCCGGGCGGGCCGACCACCTTGGCCATCTGCGGGCCGTCGATCACGGGCTTGGGGCAAGCAGGTGCATGCCATTCGACCCGGGCTGGAATCAAGGTGGCGGTGAGGGTGTAGGACGTGCCGACTTCGGCTTCGGCAGCATCCTCTTCCAGCGCTGTGAACTGCTGCCCCTTGTGCGTGATCTGCATCGGCCGCCAGAGGATGTTCAGGTCCTCGCGGGCATGGCCGGCCAGCTGGAAGGCAATACCCGGCTGCAGGCGCGCATCGTCGCCTTTGACCTGGGCCACCCGGGCATCGCCGAACAAGGCGTTGATACGGGTCTGGGTAAACGGCTTGCCGGCGTTGTCGTGCTTGTAGCGGCCGGGGTAGTCGTAGCGCTCGTACTCGTTGCCCTGGTTGCCCATGTCCCTGGGGTACAGGGTGTGTTCCAGGTTGTAGCGCGGGTGGGTGAAGGTGTAGTCGCGCTGGACCTGGATACTGGTGCGTACCTGCTCGCGATAGCGGAAGTCATGCAGGCAGGGCTGGCGCGCCGTGCCACCCCGGTTGGCCACGTACAACACCGGGTCGCCTTCCAGGCTGCCGAACTGGCTGATCTGGTCCGCCTGGACCACGCCATGGCTGCCTTGGCTGTGCTCGAAGATCGAGATCAGGCCTTCTTCTGCCGATAGCCGCCAGAAGAACTCCAGGTCCAGATCACCGGCCTGTACGCAGAACTCACGCGTCTGGTGCGGGTTGACCAGGTACTGGGTCAGCGCTCCCCACCGGCGCTCGCGGAACAGCTCCTCGAGCAACTGCGGCACGGGGCGGTGCTGGAAGATGCGCCAGTCCGACTGCAGGCCGGCGCGGGCCAGCTGCGGTTCGACAATGGCGCGGTAGCGGGTGCGGCGGTGGCCGGTCTTGCCCTGTTCGAAGCTGCTGATCAGGCCATGCACGTGACGCACCGGTTGCTCCTGCTGCCAGATGGTCAGCAGCGCGGGGTGGTCGAGCAGAGTGGCGAAGTCGGCATCGTCGGCGAAACTCACCAGTTCGACTTCCAGGCGATACAACTGGCTGACGCCTTCGGTCAGCTCGAATGACACGACATCAAACTGAATGGCTTCGTCGGCTGGGGTACTGAAGGTAAAGCGCACATCATTCAGGTTGCTCATGCGTACTCCTGCGGTTCGTCCCATCGGGCAGGTTCATGAAACCGGACGCGTCATAGGACGCCAGGCATTAGTTGTGCTCACGACCGTAATGAGGAATCCGTTCCTGGTCGTGAAAGTTGCTTCCTAAAAATTTGTAGGAAGTTTCGCTAAATGCAGGATCTATCTTGTTTCGGGCAAAGTTTTACTTGTTGCGCCCATCGGCACAGTGACTGTTGCGTCATGTCAGTTCTATGTTGTCGAATTCATGGCTGCAGCATCGCCTGCAGTGATGCCAGTACTTGCTGGGTAATGCCGTCAAGTTTGGTGGCGAAGTAGAAATACAGGCCTGTGCAGAACACGCCCATCACGGCCCAGGGCGTCCACCAGGGCAGCTGGCGGTTCATGCGGTAATGCCGGGGCGCGACATTGGCCAGCGGGTCGGTCAGGGGTTGCGATTCGGCTTCGGGGCCATGCAGTTCAACGATCCGGTCATGGACCCGCTTGAGCCAGGCGGCCAGTTGCTCATCGCCATTGGTCTGGTTGGCGTACTTGCCGCGGTAGCCCAGTGCCAGGCACCAGAACAGGAACACAAACAGGTCGTAGCGCTGTTCGGGGGCGTCCAGCAAGCGTTCGAGCACGCTGAAGAATTTCTCGCCGCCCCAGGTTTCCTGATGGATGGCGCTGAGCAAGGACTGGGCTTTCCAGGACGAGTCGCGCCCCCAGGAGGTGGTCATGACGGCTTCATCGACCACGCAACACAAGCAGTAGGAAAACACCACGCGGTCGCCTTCGTCACAGTGTTCAAGCTGGCGTACCTGCTCGACCATGCCGTGGATCATGTTCTTGACGTGGGCATGCAACTGCTCGACGTGGTCATAGTGTTCGGTGCCTTCCAGGCGGATGACCAGGCCGAACAGGGGAGAGGCGATGTCGAAGAGGGGGAATGTGGTGTTCGAGCGGGTGTCGAACCCCAGCGCGTCGACATGAGGGAACAGTTCGCTGAGTGGGGGAGCGGCGCGGGCGTCTACCCGGGTGTTCTCGAAGTCTTTCTCGGGCGCGTTGTTCATGAGCGGACCTCCTGGTCACATCACCGGCTGCCGCCCGGTCCGGGCGGGCCATAGCTGGCGGGTTGCGTTGGCGGTGTTGATGATCTGCAGTTGATGGAATGAGTTGCTGTTGGCGTACAACGTCATGAAGTGGGAAAGCACGTTGCCAAACAGCTGCACCTCACCCTCGCATTCGAAGCCGGCAGGGTCGATGTGCAGGGTGGTGCGCATGCCCCGAACCGGCACGCCCTTGACCAGCCAATCGCAGGGCTCGTTGTCCACCTGTCTGATGGCGTCGAGGCGCTGGGTGGTATTGCGCTCCTGCTGCAGGTCATGGGCGGCGACAAAGTCGTAAACCCGCAGTACCGCGGCAAGGGTTGCAGGAGAAGACAGCGACAGGTTGTTCAGCGCAAGGTTGGAGACCAGCGCCCAGTGGCGCTCACCTTGGCCACCGCTCTGCAGCATCGGCGGGTAGCTGCGGGTGGGGCGGGTGAGGTTGCGATAGGTGACGAACGAGGGGGTGTCCTGGGTGGTCACATCGACTTCGCCAACCCTGAGCTGCTGCGCAAGGGGCCCGTTGCTGCAGGTAAGGTCGATGTTCAGTTCTTCGTGCAGGCCAAGGTAGGGCGCAAGGTTGTGATGCACCAGGCTAATTCTGTGTTGCACCTTGTCATTGACGGGTTCCTGCTCGATGTCCAGCTTGTAGTAGCGGGCGGGCGTCGGCTCGGCCAACGGGAAGTCGCGGTCCAGGGCCTCGAAGGGTTTGAAATCCTGTACATGATCGCTGGATTTCTGGCGTTGGCTGCTGACCCGATCAATGCTGAAAATTTCACCTTTCTTGCCGCCCTGGCGCCCCATTCGCACGCTTTCACACAGTGCCTGCCCATTCAACGGGATGGGCTCTGCCGTACAACTGAACAGGTTGATGGCAGGGATGCAGTTGAGCAGGATCGTTGTCTGGTCGATCTGTATGTCGGGCGGGAGGGGCGCACTGAAACCGAACTCCAGCTGGATATGAACGGCGGCCTCGTCAGGCCAGTAGCTGCCTAGCCCGTCGATGCGAAACCCATGAAAGCGCTCCGGGAAGCAGAAGAATTCGTGCAGGATGCGGTAGCCATCCATCTGCTCGCCGGGGCTGGGCAGCAGCGCTTCATTTGCCTCGAAACCGACGAAGGCCACTGAGGGGGGGAGCGCAAAGCGGTGCTGGCCGATATGCAGATCAAGCTTGTTCAGGTGCTGCGCCAGCCACTGGTAGAGGGTGAGTGCATTGCGTTTACTGCCAGCCAGATGAAACCGCAGCTGGTCGCACTTCATCTGCCGCAGCGGCTGCTCGGACAAGGCGCCCAGGTCGATGCGCACTACCGGTGCTTCGGCACTGGGTTGCGTGGTGATGCTGCGAATTTCCAGCGGCGCGATAGCCAGGTCCGCGCAGGTGCGGAACTCGCAGCTCACGCCGTCAACGGCTCGGGAGAACACAGGGGTGCCCTTGGGCAGCACCTGGGTCTCGCTCAGCGCGTGGTCGACAGGCTGGAACTGCATCAGTGTCATGCTCGGCAGCGGGCGCAGAAAATTGGGGTAGAGCAGCTGCAGCAACGGGTGGGTCAGCTCGGGCAGATGGTCTTCGATCTTCATGACCAGGCGAGCGGTCAGGAAGGCGAAGTGTTCCATCAGGTACTCGCTGGCCGGGTCCGAGGCGGTGCGACCAAGGACAGGCGCCAGACGCGGGTCGTCCTCGACAAAGTCGTCACCCAATTCCCTTAGGGTCTGCTGCTCCTGCATGAACCAGTCTTTGAACTTCATGTTTATCGCGTTGGACGCTCTATCTGGTGGCATGTGCCAGGGTTGATGAAAAGTGCGCATGGCTTATTTGTAGGAAAGTTCCCACAAGTTGCTGGGTTGTTAACTTTCCTGAAGCAAGTGCTTTTTATTTCATAATTCAGGAAAGTCACCGGCGTCTGCAAGAAAAGTGTTAGCTGGTATTTCTTGCTTGATATCATTGAATAGTGTTTTTCAATGCTGCTACTGTTTTTGCCAGTGTGCACTGTGAGGTGCCTTAAATCATTCGGAAATGCAGTCGGTAAGGTTTGCCGCTATGAAAGTGAACAAGGACAGTCTGCTGCGCGGTGTATTGCTGGTGCAGCGTCAGGCAATGCCGGTAGTTGTTGGTGTGGTACTGCTCGGCGTTGCTGCCGCAGTGGTCTGGCTATGGTGGTTGGGGCCTGAATGGCGGTGGCGTGAGCAGCAACCGTTGGTTGACCTGCCGGTGCGGATTGCGGCAACCGTGCTGCTGGTGATGCTGCCATTGCTGGCATGGAGCGCGTGGGTGCATCGGCGCAACCGCTCGATCGTACGCGAACAGCAACGGCAGCGGCGCGAGGTGGAAGACCCGTGCCTGGTGTATCTGCAGGCCCAGCAGCGCTCCCTCGACAGCAGCCTGGCCCGCTTGCGCGACAGCCAAGGTGGCCGCGGGCACCGTTACGATGTGCCGTGGTACCTCATCCTTGGCGAACAGAATGCGGGCAAGTCGAGCTTCGTCAGCCGTTCGGATCAGCGTTTTGCACTCGCCCGCACCGATGGCGCCACCCAGCGGGCCAGGACGGATCCGGACCTGGCTTTTGGCATCGACTGGTGGGTAGGTGACGACGCGGTGCTGATCGATCCGCCGGGCGAGTTCATCAGCCAGCCTGAGCGCCCGGCGCGTGTGGTCAAGCCCATCAATGAGGAGGGGGGCGATAACAACACGCTGCCAGCAGTGCAGGAGGCTGCACTGACGGCGAGAGCACCGGCCGAGCCCACAGGCCTGCCGGCGGGCGTCGAGCGACGCCTGTGGCGGCACATGATTGGCTGGCTTGCCCAGAACCGCAGCCGACGGCCACTCAATGGCGTGGTCTTGCTGGTGGATATGGTCAACCTGTTCGGGCGATCGGCGAAGGCGCGACGTGACCTGGCCTTGATGCTGCGCGCGCGCCTGACGGAGCTGGGCGGTGAGTTAGGTACGCGCTTGCCGCTGTACGTGGTGATGAGCAAGTTCGACTTGCTGGACGGTTTCGAGGAACTGTTCGCCGCGCTCCCGGCCCGTGAGCGGGAAGAGGTGCAGGGCTTTACCTTCACGTTGGGTTCGGTAAAGGACTTCGATGCCTGGCTGCAGGAGCTGGAGGGAGCCTATCAGGGCTTCCTGGGGCGCCTCGGCAGGCAACTGATGAGCGCTACCGTGGGCGCACCTGGCACCACGGGCAAGAGCGCCTGCTCGCTGCTTCGGGAACTGAGCGGGGCGCAGGAGATGTTGCTGAATTTCCTCGCTGATGTACTGGTCAGTGACCGCTACAGCACCCCACCCCTGGTGCGTGGCCTGTACTTTTCCTCGGTCTACCAGCGAGGCGAAGTGCGCAACCTGCTCGCGGATGCTTCTGCCCGCGCCTTTGCCTTCGCTACCCCGGCGTTGTCGACCAAGCCGCAAGGCACCTCCGTGGTGTATTTCGCGCAGCGGCTGTTGCAACGCGTGGTCTACCCCGAGGCCGGCCTGGCGGGCGACAACCGCAAGGTCGCCCGGCGCAAGGGCCGCCTGTTGAAGGGCGGCGCCGTGGCGGCGAGTGTGTGCGGGTTGGCCATGGCCGGTGGTTGGGCGTACTTCTACAGCGTCAACCGTGACAAGGCGGAGCAGGTGCTGGAGAAAAGCCTTGCGTTCAGCAACACCAGCACGGACGCCAAGGATGATTTGACCGGGCGCAGCCTGCTGCTGCCGTTGAATGAGATCCGTGATGCCGTGAGCCTGTACGGCGATTATCGCTCTGGTTGGAGCGTGTTCACGGATATGGGGCTGTACCAGGGCAAAGCCATTGGCCCGCAAGTGGACCAAGCGTACCTGAATGCCCTGGCTCAGCGTTTTCTACCGGTGATTGCGGGCGGCGTGGCAGCGTCTGTAAAGCAAGCTGCCCCCGGTAGCGACGCGCAGTTGGCGGCATTGCGCGTGTATCGCATGATCGAGGATCGCGGTAATCGTCGGGCAGAGATGGTCGAGCAATGGATGGCTCGCGAGTGGCAAAGGGCGTATCCGGGCCAGGGCCAGCTGCAGGCCGCGCTGATGCGCCACCTCAGGTACGCTTTGGCCTACGCAGATGTCGAGCTGCCGGAGTATCGGAAAGTCGTTGCCCAAGCGCAGCAGCAGTTGCGCAAGCTGCCGCTGGCCGAGCGTGTCTACATCGGCTTGAGGCAGCAGGCTCGGGAGCAATTGCACGGTGAGCTGGATTTGCGCAACGAGATCGGCCCCGCGTTCGATATCGTCTACAGGCCACTGGCCGCACGCGATCACCAAGCGGCCGTCGACGCCAATTTGTCCCTGCCACCTTTACTGACGGCGACGGGCTTTCGCGACTATTTCGACCAGCATAGCCAGAACGCGGCCGACCTCGCCCTGGTCGACCAGTGGGTGCTAGGGGAGCGGCGTAGCCTCGACTACTCCGACATGGACCGCCAGGCCCTGGCGGAGCGCCTGCGAGCCCTGTACAGCGCCGACTACATCGACAGTTGGCGGCGTGTGCTGAACCAGTTTTCGGTTGCCGAATTCAGCGATCTTGCGCATGCCTTGGGTGTTCTGGAACAAGTCAGCGGCCCGGCAGCGCCGATACGCCGGCTGCTGGAAACCGTGCGCAGCAATACGCTGATCTATCCGCAGGCCGCGGACAGCGAGAAGGAACCGAAAGCCGATCCGCAGGTTCGCATGCAGGCCATGGGCATCTATCGGTCTTTCGCGGGGCTTTCGGGGATGCTCGACGTGCGTGGTGACAAACCGTCCTACCATGACGAAACACTCCAGGCGATCAGCGCTGTACACGACTACCTGAAGGCGGTGCAGGACAGCCCTGACCGGGGCAAGGCCGCCCTGGCGCTAGTGTTGAGCCGTTTTTCGGAAACGGCGCCCGACCCCATTCGCAACCTTCAGCGCATTGCCACGGGCCTGCCGGAACCCCTCAATCGGCATGTTCGCCAGCTGGCGGAGCAGACTTCGCAGGTGCTGATGGTCATGGCGTTACGGGAGCTGGAGCAGCGTTGGGATGCCGAGGTTTACAGCGTCTACCAGGAGCGACTGGCCTCACGCTATCCCATCGACCCGGCCGGGCCGGATGTGTCGCTCAAGGATTTTGAAGCCTTCTTTGGCCCGCAAGGCCAGCTCAAGCGCTTCCAGGACCAGTACCTTGCGGTGTTTCTCGAAGACAACCTCGATGCGCTGTACTCCCGTGCGGATGAAGGTTACCTGGTCCGCCCCGAAGTCATGGTGCAGCTCAAGCAGGCTGAAGCCATACGCAACGCGTTTTTCGACAATCGCGGGGAGCTGAGCGTGAGCTTTGGCCTGGAGCCTCTGGCGATCAGCGGTGGCTTGCGTGGCAGCGTCTTCGACCTGGATGGGCAGCTGCATGCGTTTGCGGACCGGGGCAAGGAGCCGATCGGCATGACCTGGCCGGGCCCTGCCGGGGAGAGTGGGCATAGCCGTGTCACCCTCGTGCAGGTTGCGGGTACCACTGTCAGCCTGGGCTATCACGGCCCCTGGTCGCTCTACCGCCTGCTCAGCCGCGGTGGGCTGAATGCCCGTACATCCACCAGTATCGATCTCGGTTTCATGATTGCCGGCGATACGGCGCGCTACAAGGTTCACACCACGGGCGCAAACAACCCCTTCACCCGCCAGCTCTTTGCAGGGTTCGCCCTGCCGCAGCGGTTGTTGCGTGACGGCACGGCCAGCGAAGTGGCCGGGCGATAGGGCACGGCGCAGGCCACCCAAGCATCCCGATACCAGTGGCCTGGGTCGGGATTCGTTGTCTGTTTGTTCCGGTGCCTGGTCCGGCCTTCACAGGATGCTCATTTTTTTATTGGACGGATCATTTGTCACGGCGGTATTCACTGTCTTGCCTGAGTTCAACGGCGTTGTTCTCGAAGTGAACGTGTACGGTATGGTTGTAACCGCGTGCCTGGATGCGTACTGCATCTTTCCAGCGGCCCTCGGGGTTATCGCCCAGGCGAGCAACGACGGCGATGTAGCGGGTGCGCTCGTTGATTTCTTCGTGTTCGATGAACTTGAACTGGCCAGGGGTCAGACGGTAGTCATCGACGCTGATCAGCGTGGTGCCCAGCGCTTTATCCAGGTCTTCTTCGACTTGCTCATAAGTGGCATCCAGCAACAACGAATCGTCCCGGAGCTGAAGTACCTTGAAAACGATGGATGACGGGGCCTGGTGTTGTGGTTGCAGGTCGAGTTCCTCAGGCAAAGCAGTTTGGGGCGTTGCGTAACTGGCCAATGGCGCAGGCGCCTTCGGCCCGACGATGGCTTGCTCGCCCTCGACAGAAGCGGGGTAGTTGCGGTGCAGCTGCTCTGCCAGTGAGCTCAGCTTGTCAGTCAGCTCGACAGGACTTGTGGCGCTGAGGTTAGCCGCCAGCTGTTCCGGGTGGCCATGCAGCGGTATTTGTTCGCCTGAATCTGTCGGTTCGAGGCTGACAGGCGCAGGCGGGTCTGCGGCGTAGAGGCTCAGCGCCAGGTGGCTGATGTCATTGTTGGGGCCACCGACAGGCAGAGCCGGATCCATCGCCACCTGGTAGATCTTGCTGATCGAAGTACAGCCACTGATCGCCAGGCAGGCCAGTAGCAAACCTACAGGCTTGTTCATTGCACCTCCTTGCCGAAGATTTCGACTATGGCCGGGTCAACCCGGGCTTGCGCGGCCCTGTCCAGATAGGCCAACGGATCAAGCTCATCCACAGGCCCAGGCATTGAGGCCTGGAAAAATCCGGCGATATCCGTAATCGGTACGCCAAGTACCTGCAGCGGGCACATCAGCTGATCAACCCCCAGCTCTGAGAGTGGGTCCCTGCGGGTATGCGGCTGCGGCTCTTCCTCGTCCTCGCCCAGGTGTATGGCAATCTGATAGTCACCCATCTGCAGTCTGTCGTTGTGCCTGAGGCGGACAGGCGTACCCGAAAGCAACTGGGTGTCACTGCCATTCATGAAACTCTTGCCGCTGTGGTCAATGATGCAGAAATGGCCTTCATGCCAGCCGATTTCGCAGTGCACCGGCAGGATGCGAACGCCCCGATCATGCAGGCGCCAAGCACCTTGACTGCCGATGGAGCCGCCAGCCCGATCGAAGCGATGCCGCGGTTCGCTGCCGTGCAAGAGTTTTTCCGGATTGAGGACGGTGAGCGTGACGCTGGGGGAGAGAACATTTGTACTCATGTGCGTACCGTGATGCGAACAGGGGGAGGTGTGGGGTCATTGCGGTTGGCGATGAAGCTTGTCCAACCGAGGTGGGTGCCTTGCTCGGCCCGTAGGCTGAAGGGTGGGGCTTGCTCGGCGCACATGCGTAACTCCAGGTCATAGGCCCCGACATCACGGAGCAGAAAATCCACCAGCCGCGCCAGCCTCTGGTAGTTGTCACCGCTGGGCAGGAATTCGCGGAACTGCTGCTGATTCAGGCCTGCGATCACAATGGTGAACTTGCTGCTGCGTGACTCGATGCTGTCGCCAACCAGGAAGTTGTTGCCGAGTTGGTAGTTTCTGGCCCCCAGGCAGTTGCGTTGGGAAGTGGGAATCGACACGGTGCGCTTTTCGAATTCGCGGATGGCAACCTGCTGGAGGTCGAAGCAATGCGCGATCATGCCGGCTACCATGCCGGGGGAGCGGCTGCGGCTGGCGATCATTCCCACGAAACTGAGCAAGCGGCTCCAGGGTAGCGGCGTAGCGCCGCGTAGTGCTGAGTCGTCCAGGCCGATCAGGGCGAAGACATAGCGGGAGAAACCGTCCTTCGCGCCCGGTTGAAAGCGCACGTAGTAGCGGTACTTGCGCCACGCTTGATGGAGCAGGGTATGAAGGCGATGGTTGAAGAAATTGAGGAAAGCCGGGCGTAAACCGATGCCGTGTGCGTTTTCGTAGGCGATTTCGTCAAGGTAGTAAGTGGGCAGTGGCGAGTCTGTGCCATGCAGGCCCAGAAAACTTGCCTGGATGCGGTAGCGGTCGTCCTTCAAGCGATCGGCGCGCAACACGTCGGCAACAGGGAAAGACAGGCTGGGCGACACTTCCAGCCGTAATCGGCGTCTCGTCTCTCGAGCAAGTGGGCGTTGTTCCAGATCGTCGTCGTGTAGGTGATACAGCAATTCCAGTAGCTGGAAATAGGCGTACTGGTGGGCGCTTTCCAAAGCGATATCGACCTGGCCAGCGGCGTGCAGAACTACTGGTTTTTCCATGGTTGAGTCTCTTGCCGTAACTAACGGATGCGAAGTGAATGCTGATCGTAGTCGATGGTTTCTGATTCAGGTCATTGTTTTCTCGTCTGAAAGTGGATATCGACCAATAAAAAGAAATTTCTGTAGGAAGTGTCTTTTTTTATTGGTGCGGGGCTGTTTATGTTGACTTTTTGGTAAGGCTTTCAGGGGCGTGGAATTAATAAGTTCATCGAGGGTTGAAGTTGGAAGCCGCTTTTCGAATAGAGCCGGAAATTGCTTTATCGAGGAAAACGACGAGTGTTCGTTCACGCCGCGATGAACCTGCTATTCCTAAAAAGACCCCTGAACCCACCAAGGCCCGTCGATGCTGGTCATCGAGCAACTGCACAAATCATTCCCCACCCCCCAGGGCCCGCTCCCCGTGCTGCAGGGCGTCGACCTACGCCTGGCGCGCGGCAGCAGCCTGGCGCTGATGGGCGAGTCGGGCAGCGGCAAGAGTACCTTGCTGCACCTGGTGGCCGGCCTGGACCGTGCCGACAGTGGCCGTATCCTGATCGACGACATCCCGCTCGACAGCCGTTCCGAGGCGTCGCTGGCGTTGTGGCGGCGGGAAGGCATCGGCCTGGTGTTCCAGCAGTACAACCTGATCAGCAGCCTGGACGTGGGGGCCAATCTTGCGTTCCAGGCCCGGCTGGCCGGTCGGCATGATCCCGATTGGCTGACCTACCTGGCGCAGCGCCTGGGTTTGGCGGATTTGCTGGCGCGTTACCCGGAGCAATTGTCTGGCGGCCAGCAACAGCGGGTTGCCATCGGCCGCGCCCTGGCCGGGCGCCCGGCCTGGTTGCTGGCCGACGAACCCACCGGCAGCCTCGATGAAACCAGCAGCGATGAGGTGTTGAGCCTGCTGTTGCAACTGGTCGCCGAGGCTGGCAGTGGGGTGCTGATGGTGACCCACAGCCCGCGGCTGGCGGCGCGCTTGCAGCAGCGTTGTTACCTGCAGGCCGGCCGCGTGCGGCCCGAGCAGGGCGGATGAGGCTTCTATCGCTGGCCCTGCTGGCGCTGCTCAGCCACTGGCGGCGCCATCGCGTGCAGTTTTTCAGCATCTTCACCGGCCTGTGGCTGGCCACGGCGCTGTGGACCGGCGTGCAGGCGCTGAACAGCCAGGCACGCAGCGACTATGCCCGGGCCAGCGCGGTGCTGGCCGGGCCGTTGCAGGCGCAACTGGTGCCGCGCCGTGGCGAGCGCTTCGACCAGGCACTGTACGTGCAGTTGCGCAGGCTGGGCTGGGCGGTGACGCCGGTACTGGAAGGGCGCTTGCGCTTTGCGGGTGAGCCGGCGCGCAGCGTGCGATTGATCGGCATCGAGCCGTTGAGCCTGCCGCCGGCCAGCAGCATCGCCGGTGTGCAGCCCGGGGCGTTCGATCTGCAGGCCTTTGTCGGCATGCCCGGGCAAGCCTGGGTCGGGCCGGACACCTTGCGCCAGCTGCATGCCGGCCCCGGGGCCTCAGCACGCGACAGCGAAGGGCAGCTGCTGCCGCCGTTGGTTCTACAGCCAGCGCTGGCCCCAGGGGTGATCGTGGTCGATATCGGCCACGCCCAGGCGTTGCTGCATGCACCCGGGCAGTTGTCGCGCTTGCTGGTGGCTGCCACGCCGGGGCCGTTGCCGGCGGATATCGCGCCTTACCTTGAGCTGCAACCCCGGCAGGACGATGGCGGCTTGCAGCGGCTGACCGACAGCTTCCACCTCAACCTGACCGCCCTTGGCCTGCTGGCGTTCGTCGTCGGCCTGTTCATTGCCCATGCCGCAATCGGTTTGGCACTGGAACAGCGGCGCGGCCTGATTCGCAACCTGCGCGCCTGTGGCATCAGCCTGCAAACCTTGCTGTGCGCCTTGGTGCTGGAGCTGGGGCTGTTCGCGGTGCTGGGCGGCCTGGCCGGCGTGGCCAGTGGTTACGGGCTGGCCGCGTGGTTGCTGCCCGATGTGGCCGCCAGCTTGCGCGGCCTGTATGGCGCCCAGGTCGCCGGGGCGCTGAGCCTGCCCGCCGGGTGGTGGCTGATGGGCGTGCTGGTGAGCGTGCTGGGGGCGCTGCTGGCGGGTTTGGGCAGTGTACTGCATGCGGCGCGCTTGCCGTTGCTGGCGCTGGCGCAACCTCAGGCTTGGCGGTTGGCCCAGGGGCCTTGGTTGCGGCGCCAGGCCATGGTGGCCGGCCTGTTGCTTTTGCTGGCCCTGGGCTGTGGCGTGCTGGGCGACAGCCTGCCCAGCGCGTTCGGCCTGCTGGCAGGCTTGCTGCTGGCGGCGGCGCTGCTGCTGCCGGCCTTGCTCGACCGGGTGCTGGCCTGGCTGGCGCGCCATTGTCGACGGCCCTTGTCGCAATGGTTCGTCGCCGACAGCCGCCAGCAATTGCCGGCCCTGAGCCTGGCGTTGATGGCACTGTTGCTGGCGCTGGCGGCCAGTGTCGGGGTGGGCAGCATGACCGAGGGCTTTCGCAAGACCTTTGTCGGCTGGCTTGACCTGCGCCTGTCCGCCGACCTGTATGTCACCCCGAGGGACACCGCCCAGGGCTTGCAGATAGCCGAGTGGCTCGGGCAGCAACCTTCGGTGGAGGTGGTATTGCCCGGCTGGCGTGTGGAAACACAGCTGCAGGGCTGGCCGGTGCAGGTCCAGGGCATCGTCGATCATCCTGTCTATCGCACACGCTGGCCATTGCTGGCGCAGCAAAAGCAGGCCTGGCAACAACTGGCCGCCGGGCAGGCCGTGATGCTCAGTGAACAGCTGGCCAGGCGACTGAAGCTGCAGCTGGGTGATCGCCTGAGGCTGCCCGCAGACACTTCGCCAGCCCTGAGCGTTGTGGGCATCTATGCCGATTACGGCAACCCCAAAGGACATATGCTGGTCAATGCCGGCTGGCTGCGCGGGCACTGGCCACAGGCAACCCTGACCGGGTTGAGTGTCGATCTGGTGGGCGATCAGGTGTCGGCACTCGAGGCCGAACTGCAACAGCGCTTCGCCCTGGACGACAGCCGCGTGGTCGAGCAGACGCGGCTCAAACGTTGGTCGACCGACGTGTTCAACCGCACCTTCGCCGCCACCGCCGCGCTCAACAGCCTCACCCTTGGCGTGGCAGGCGTGGCGCTGTTCATCAACCTGCTGACCCTGGGCCAGACCCGCCTGGGCCAGTTGGCGCCGCTGTGGGCACTGGGTGTGCGGCGCACGCACCTGGTGTGGCTGAGCCTTGGGCAGACACTGTTGCTGAGCAGCCTTACCGTGCTGCTGGCGATTCCGCTGGGCATCCTGCTGGCCTGGTGCCTGGTCGCGGTGGTGAACGTGCAGGCATTCGGCTGGCGTTTGCCGCTCTACGTGTTCCCTGCGCAACTGCTGCACCTGGCCGTGCTGGGCATGCTTACCAGCCTGTTGGCCAGTGCCTGGCCACTGTGGCAGCTGGCGCGTCGCCAGCCGCGTGAACTGTTGAGGCCGTTTGCCGATGAAACGTAGCGCCTGGCTGTTGCTGTGTGGGTTGCTGGGCGGCTGTGATCAGCCGGCCGAGCAAAGCTATGCCGGGCTCGGGCAGCAGGCGGGCGAGTTCAGCCAGGTAAGCCGCGGCCATCGCCTGGAATTTCCGCGTGACCACGGGGCACATGATGGCTTCCGCATCGAATGGTGGTATGTCACCGCCAACCTTCAGGACCTCCAGGGGCGGGACTGGGGCGCGCAGTGGACGCTGTTTCGCTCGGCCCTGCGCCCAGGCCCCGAGACTGCCGGCTGGAACAGCCCGAACCTGTGGATGGGGCACGCGGCGTTGACCGGTCCCGGTGGTCATCAGTCTGGCGAAACCTTGGCGCGCGGGGGTATCGGCCAGGCTGGCGTGCAAGCCCAGCCGTTCCGGGCGTGGATCAATGACTGGTCGTTGCAGGGCAGCAGTGGCATCGAGCATCTGCAAATGGTCGCCGGTGGTGACGGCTTTCGCTATGACCTGCAACTGCACAGCGATCGGCCCTTGGTGCTGCACGGGGACCAGGGCTACAGCGAGAAGTCCGGCAAGGGGCAGGCTTCGTACTATTACAGTCAGCCGTTCTATCGAGTGAGTGGGGAAGTGCAGCGTGACGGCCAGTGCATTGCAGTCACCGGCCAGGCCTGGCTGGACCGGGAATGGAGCAGCCAGCCGCTGGCTGCCGGGCAGACGGGGTGGGACTGGTTTTCCCTGCACTTGGATAGTGGCGCCAGGCTGATGCTGTTCCAGGTGCGCGAGGTGCAGGGGGAGGCGTATCGCGCCGGGACCTGGGTCGGCCCGCAGGGTGAGGTAGTGGCACTGCAGGGTGCGCAGATCCAGCTGCAGGCGCTGGCCTGGGCCCGGCAGAAGAACGGCAAGCAGGTGCCGACGCGATGGCGGGTGCAGGTGCCGGGGCATGGCGTGGATGTGCAGGTCGAGGCTGTGGAGTCGCAGGCCTGGATGGAGACGCGGTTCCCGTATTGGGAGGGGCCAGTGCGCTTGACCGGGAGTGCGGGTGGGCGAGGGTATCTGGAGATGACCGGCTATTAGCACCTCATATCCCGGCCATGAGCCCAGCCCTTTGGGCTGCGCTGTTGCACAGGGAGCTATGTTCGAGAGCGTGTCATATTACCTGTGGGAGCGGGCGTGCCCGCGAAGAGCCCAGCACGGTGCATGGCACTGTCTGCTGGCCGGCTTGTTCATATATCGGGCATGACGCGGTCCCGTGTAGGAGCGGCCTCGTGTCGCGAAAGGGCGGCAAAGCGGCCCCGGCAATGTTGTGGTGATGCGAAGATCCTGGGGGCGCTTCGCACCCCTTTCGCGACACAAGGCCGCTCCTACAAGGGACCGTGTCAGCCTGTTCAATTCTTGATTAGCCCCGCAACATTGCCTGCTGGCCGACATTTAGCATTTGCTTGCTCATATCTCGTGTAGGAGCGGCCTTGTGTCGCGAAAGGGGCGCAAAGCGGCCCCGGCAATGTTGTGGTGATGCGAAGATCCTGGGGGCGCTTCGCACCCCTTTCGCGACACAAGGCCGCTCCTACAAGGAATCGCGCCAACTTTTGGAATTTGAACAAGACAGTTGCTCCCACAGGTACTGCACAAGGCTTGAGGCCGATGCAGTCGAGGTGGGGTGGGCTTGCCGGCGATGGGCCGCAACGCGGCCCCAGGTTTTCAATCTTTGATCAACCCTCGCAACACCGCTCGTGCTTCTTCAGTGCGCAAGCACTCAATGAACAACCGGCTTTCCCGCATTACTGTCACCTCAAGCTCGGCCCGTTGGCCGTCCTTGAGCAGCCGCTTGCTGATGCGCAGCGCCGCCTGCGGGTAGCCTTGCAACTGCCGCGCCAGGCGCCGGGCAGCTGCAAGGCACTGCTCACCGTCTTCATGCAGTTCATTGGCCAGCCCCCAGGCCACCATCCGTTCGCCATCAAGCAACTCGTTTGCCAGCAGCAGGCGAGCCGCCCGGGCATGGCCAAGCAAGCGCGGCAGCAGCAGGCTGGAACCAAACTCCGGGCACACGCCCAACGGCGCGAAAGGGATGCGCAGCTTGGTCGTACGGCTGACCAGCACCTGGTCGCAATGCAACAGCAAGGTGGCACCAATACCGATCGCCGCACCACTGACCGCGGCAATCAGCGGTTTGTCCAGGCCCATCACCACCCGCATCAGGCGGAACACCGGGCTGTCCAGGTCGGCGGGCGGGTTGTCGAGGAAGTCGCGCAAGTCATTGCCGGCGCTGAAGCAGAGCGGCCCACCGGTGATGATGATGGCTTCGACATCAGGGTCTTCACCTGCCGCCAGCAGCAGGTCGCCCAGCTGTTGGTACATGGCGGTGTTCAAGGCGTTGAGCTTGTCGGGGCGGTTGAAGGCCAGGGTCAGCAGGCCCTGGTCCAGGTCACGTGTGATCAGGTCGTTCATGGCAGCCGCTTTTGTTGTTGTGGGCATGGGTGCCAAGGGTTTATCACGCAGTCCGGCTTGTTGTACAGTCGTTCAGTCCAGCCCCTAGCCCGAGAGCCGCCGATGAACCAGGAAGCCCGCTACCATCGCATGCTGCCGGAATTGCGCAAAGCCAACCTGGTCGAGGCGACCCTGGTATGCCTCAAGCGCCATGGCTTCCAGGGCGCGTCGATCCGCAAGATTTCGGCCGAGGCCGGGGTCTCGGTCGGGTTGATCAGCCATCACTACGCCGGCAAGGATGAGCTGGTGGCCGAAGCCTACATGGCGGTCACCGGCCGGGTGATGGGCCTGCTGCGCGAGGCCATGGCCCAGGCCGCGCCCAATGCCCGCGAGCGGTTGTCGGCGTTCTTCCGCGCCTCGTTCTGCGCCGAGCTGCTCGACCCGCAATTGCTCGACGCCTGGCTGGCGTTCTGGGGCGCGGTGAAGACCGCCGATGCGATCAACCAGGTGCATGACCATTCCTATGGCGAATACCGCAATGAACTGAGCGGGCTGCTGGCCACGCTGGCCGGGGAGGAGGGCTGGCAGGGCTTCGATGCCGACCTCGCGGCCATCAGCCTGAGCGCCTTGCTCGATGGCCTGTGGCTGGAGTCGGGGCTCAACCCCGGTACCTTCACCCCCGAGCAGGGCGTGCTGATCTGCGAGGCCTGGGTCGATGGCCTGCAGGCCGGTGGCCGGCGTCGCTTCAGCCTGCCGGAGGGCTGTTGATCGCCTGTTCAGTAACGAGTAGGCTGCTGTCGCGAGTGTGTAGAACAAACCAATAAAAAAAAGAGACGACACGCAATGACGCCTCGGGTATTGATCGTCGATGACGATCCGCTTATTCGTGACTTGCTGCAGGCCTATCTGTCCCAGGAAGGCTATGACGTGCACTGCGCCGACACCGCGGAAAAGGCCGAAGCCCTGCTCGGCAGCCAGGATGTCGACCTGGTGCTGCTGGACATCCGGCTGCCCGGCAAGGACGGCCTCACCCTGACCCGCGAGCTGCGGGTACGCTCGGAGGTCGGCATCATCCTCATCACCGGCCGCAACGACGACATCGACCGTATCGTCGGCCTGGAATGCGGCGCCGACGACTACGTGATCAAGCCGCTCAACCCCCGCGAACTGGTATCCCGCGCCAAGAACCTGATCCGCCGCGTGCGCCATGCCCGCGAGGTGCACCCGGCGCCGGCCTGCGCGCAATCGCTGAAGCAGTTCGCCGACTGGGCACTGGACACCGACCGCCGGCGCCTGATCGACGCCCGTGGCGGGCAAACCCTGCTGACCCATGGCGAGTTCCAGTTGCTCAGCGTGTTCCTGCGCAACAGCGGCCACACCCTCAGCCGCGACCAGTTGATGGACCAGATCCGCAACCGCGAGTGGGTGCCCAACGACCGCTCCATCGACGTGCTGGTCGGCCGCCTGCGGCGCAAGCTGCACGACGACCCGGCCGAGCCCCAGCTGATCATCACCATTCACGGCACCGGCTACCTGTTCACCGCCAGCGTGGCGGCATGACCCGCAGCGCCTGGGTGCTGGCCTTGGCATTGTTCGCCGTGCAAGCCAGTGCAAAGCAGCCGGTGCGCTATTGCGACTACCCGGTGTACCCGCCGATTTCCTGGAGTGACGGCCACCAGGTGCGTGGCCTGGCCCCCACCGTGGTGCGAGAGCTGTTCGCGCGCATGGGCTACGAAGTGCAGACCGTGGTGCTGGGCAACTGGAAGCGCTGCCTGATGGACGCCGCCGCCGGGCGGGTGGACGTGGTGCTGGCCTACAACAGCGACCAGCGTGACCAACGCATGCGCTTTTCCACGGTGCCGGTAGTGCGTGAGGAAGTGGCGGTGTTCTACAACCGCCTGCGGCCAGTGCAGTTCCAGCGCCTGGAGGACCTGGCCAGCTACCGCGGCGGCCTGCTGTACGGCGAAAGCTACGGCGCCGATTTCGACCGCTTTGTCGCCCGCCACCAGAACATCGAACGGGTGTCGTCCAGCCAGCAGAACTTCGGAAAGCTGATCCGTGGGCGCATCGACTACGTGATCCAGGAGCGGCGCACCGGCCAGCTGTTCATCGAAAACCTGCCCGGGGCGCAGGACATCCGCGTATTGCCCACGGCCCTGAGCGTGGACTACCTGCGCGTTGCGATATCACGGCAATCGCCCTTGAGCCAGCATATGGACGAAATCGACGCGCAGTTGCTGCGCATGAACCAGGCCGGCGAGATCGAGCGCTGGCTGGAGCAAAGCGAAGTGACCTACCGCGACATGGTCAACCTGCCGGCGGACTCCCGATGATCCGCCTGCGCACCGATGGCTTGCTGCGCCGCCTGCTGCTGTTCATCCTGCTGTTCAGCCTGTGCTTCACCGTGCTGGCCAGCTCGGTGCAGCTGTATTTCGAGTACCGCCGCGAGATGCGCGATATCGAGGCGCGCATGGCGTTGATCCGCGCCGGTTACCTGGCCAGCCTGGAGCGCAGCCTGTGGGACCTGGACGAGGCACAGCTGGACACACAACTGCGCGGCCTGGTGGATTTTTCCGATGTCGCCCGGGTGCGCCTGGTCAGCGACGATTTCCAGCTGCTGCGCGGCGCCGCCGAGCCCAAGGGGCCGCTGCGCATCGAACGCTTCCCCCTCGATTACCAGCCGCCCTCGGGGCCGGCCAGGCACCTGGGCGAGCTGGAAGTGAGCATCGACCTGGGCGCGGTGCACAGGCGGCTGTATGCCACTGGCCTTGCCAGCCTGCTGTGGATGGGCGTGTTCCTGTGTGGCCTGGCGGTGGCGCTGTCGGGGCTGTTCTACCGCCTGGTCACCCGCCACCTGCAAGTGATGGCCGAGTTCGCCCGGCGTATTGGCGCCGGCCAGTGGCAGGAACCGTTGCGCCTGGGGCGCCGCACCTCGACGCGCCCGGACGAGATCGACACTGTGGCCAATGCCCTGGATGACATGCGCCGCGCCATCCTCAGTGACATCGAGCGCCGCGAGCGTGACCGCCTGGCGCTGCAGGACAAGCGCGACGAACTGCAGGCCATGGTCGAGCGGCGCACCGCCAGCCTGGCCCGGGCCAAGGACGAGGCCGAAGCCGCCAACCTGGCCAAGTCACGCTTCCTGGCGACCATGAGTCATGAGCTGCGCACACCGCTCAACGGCATTCTCGGCATGGCCGAGCTGCTGCGCGGAAGCCGGCTGGAGGCGGCCGACCGCCAGCGCGTCGAGGCCTTGTACAAGGCCGGCGAGGGGCTGCTGGCGATTCTCAACGAGGTGCTGTATTTTGCCCGCCTCGAGGAGGGCGAGAGCCGCGCCGAGCTGGTCGGTTTTTCGCTACGCCAGTTGTGCCAGGAAGTGCTGGCGCTGCTCGAACCCATGGCCCGGGACAATGGCGACGCCCTGCAGCTGGACATCGACGAGCAATTGGCCGAGTGCCAGCACGGTGCCGAACAGTACCTGCGCCAGGTGCTCAGCAACCTGCTGGCCAACGCCATCAAGTTCACCGAACACGGCCAGGTGCAGCTTGCGGTGCAGGTACTGGCCAGTGACCAGGGATCGCAGCGCGTGCGGGTGTCGGTCAGCGACAATGGCATCGGCATCGAGCCGGCTGTGCAGGCCAGGGTCTTCGACCGCTTCGTCCAGGCCAGCGAGGCGGTGGCCCGGCGCTACGGCGGCACCGGCCTGGGCCTGGCGATCTGCAAGCACCTGGTGGAAAAGCTGGGGGGCTGCATTGGCCTGGACAGCGTGCAGGGGCAGGGCAGTCGCTTCTGGTTCGAACTCGACATGGCCCGCGGGCAGCCAGTGCAGGCCAGTTCACCAGCCCCTTCGCCCCTGGCCAGCCTGGATATCCTGGTAGTCGAGGATGTGGCATTGAACCGCGAGGTGGCCGGTGGGTTGCTGCTGCGCGATGGCCACCGGGTGAGCTTTGCCGAGGACGCCGGGCAAGCCCTGCAGGCCTGCGCACAGCGGCGCTTCGACCTGATCCTGCTCGACGTGCACCTGCCCGGCATGAGCGGGGTGGAACTGTGCCGGCAACTGCGTGCCACCCCCGGGCCGAACCGCCACAGCCGGATCCTGGCACTGACGGCTGGCGTGCAACCGGGGCAAGTGCCAGGGTACCTGGATGCCGGCATGCAGGGAGTGCTGGCCAAGCCCCTGCGGCTGGACAACCTGCGCCAGGCGCTGGCCGAAGCGGCGCCCGCTGAAGTGGTGGGCGTCGACGCGAGAATGGACTGGTCATTGCTGGACACCCACCGCTCGCTGCTGGGTGAACAGAAGCTGCAAGGCCTGTTGAAGGTGCTGCGCCAGTCGCTGGAGCAGCACGCCACCGCATTGGCCGAGGCGCTGCCGGCCCAGGACTTTACCGAAGTGCTGCACCTGGCCCACCGCCTGGCCGGCAGTTGCGACTCCCTGGGTTTTTCTGGCCTGGCCGCGCTGTTGCGACGCCTTGAGGACGCTGCCCGGCAGCATGACGAACAGGCGTTGAAAGCGCTCGGTGCGCCGCTGGCCACCGAGCTTGCCCAGGCCCGCGCCACCCTGGAACAGCTGATCCAGAGCTGACGTACAAAAAACTTACGACTTTTTACATCTTCGATCCGTTCGTACAACGGCACCTTACATCCGTTTCCAATAATCCATGGCAACCGTGTTGCACGCGGTCCATGAGGCTTATTGGAGACAAGAATAATGACATGCCGTAGCGCTCAGCCCCTCCTTCCTACCACACCGCGCGGCACCCCCGCGCGGCCTGGCACCAGCCGCAAAGGCGAGGTGCGCCATGACTGACAACCGCGAAAAGATCCAGCTCACCCGCGCGCTGAAAAGCCGGCACATCTTCATGCTGTCGCTGGGCGGGGTGATCGGCACCGGGCTGTTCATGGGCTCGGGCGTGACCATCAACCAGGGCGGCCCGGTCGGTGCGATCCTGGCCTACCTGGTCGCGGGTTTGCTGATGTACCTGGTGATGGTCTGCCTGGGCGAGCTGTCGGTGCAGATGCCGGTGTCCGGTTCGTTCCAAGCCCACGCCACCAAGTTCATCGGCCCGGCCACCGGCTTCATGATCGGCTGGGTGTACTGGATGAGCTGGGCCACCACTGTGGGCCTGGAGTTCACCGCCGCCGGCATGCTGATGACCCGCTGGTTCCCGGAGGTGCCGATCTGGTATTGGTCGGCGCTGTTCGTGGTCGTGCTGTTCGGCCTCAACGCCCTGGCCACCCGTGCCTTCGGCGAGGCGGAGTACTGGTTCTCGGGGATCAAGGTGGCGACCATCCTCGGCTTCATCATCATCGGTTTGCTGGTGATCTTCGGCGCCATCCCGCTGAGCAGCGGGGCGCCGGCACCGATGCTGGACAACCTGATGGGCGAGTCGCTGTTCCCCCATGGCCTGTCGGCGGTGTTCGCGGTGATGATGACCGTGGTCTATGCCTTCCAGGGCTGTGAAATCATGGGGGTGGCGGCCGGCGAGACCGAGCACCCGGAAAAGAGCATCCCACGGGCCGTGCGCAACGTGGTGTTCCGCGTGCTGATCTTCTACGTGCTGGCGATTGCCGTGCTCTCGGCCATCGTGCCGTTCGAGCAGGCCGGGCTGATGGAAAGCCCGTTCGTGCAGGTGTTCGACATGGTCGGCATTCCCTTTGCCGCCGACCTGATGAACTTCGTCATCCTCACCGCCATCCTCTCGGTGGGCAACTCCGGGCTGTATGCCTCCACGCGCATCCTCTGGGCCATGTCGAAGAGCGGCATGGCGCCGAAAAGCCTGTCGCCGCTGAGCAAGCGTGGCGTGCCGTTGCGGGCGCTGAGCATCACCCTGTGCTTTGCGCTGATCTCGCTGATGACCAGTTTCATTGCCGCCGACACCCTGTTCATGGTGTTGATGGCGGTGAGTGGCATGTCCGGCACCGTGACCTGGATCGTCATCGCCCTGGCGCAGTACCGCTTCCGCAAGGTCTACCTGCGTGACGGTGGGCAGCTGCAGGACCTGAAGTACAAGGCGCCGCTGTACCCGCTGGTGCCGCTGCTGTGCATCACCCTGTGCAGCTCGCTGTTCGTGTTCCTGGCGCTGGATGAAACCCAGCGGCCGTCGTTGTACTGGGGCTTTGGCTTCATTGCCCTGTGCTACGCGGCGTACTTCTTCGTCAACCGCCGCCGGCAGGGGGCCTTCGAGCCGAGCGTGCCAGGGGTTTGATTCGGGTGTTGGGCTGAAGATTGCCGGGGCCGCTTTGCGGCCCATCGCGACACAAGGCCGCTCCTACAGGGGAATCGCGCTCAGGCCCGGCCTGGCGCGATCTCTTGTAGGAGCGGCCTTGTGTCGCGAAAGGGGCGCAAAGCGCCCCCAGCAATCCGTCAGTTGTACAAAGTTGTAACAACCACCTCCTATCTCAACCTTGAGACAACAAATAAAACTAATAAAAACAACGACATATATCGTTTCCAAGTGTTGTTACAGCCCAATCCCCGCCCAATTGCCGCCTTGTTGAACACTCGTTTAGTATCTCCCTCATCAAGCCCTCTCAAACCATCACAACAACACCGAGGCCCCCCATGACCACCCCGTCGTCGTCACTGTTGAGCAAGGTCGAAGCCGGCGTTGCCTGGATCACCCTCAACCGCCCCGAGCAGCGCAACGCGCTGGACATCCCCACCCTCAAGCAACTGCACGCCCTGCTGGAAACCTGCAACAGCGACCCGGCCGTGCGCGTGGTGGTGCTGACCGGCAGCGGGCGCAGCTTCTGCGCCGGAGCCGACCTGGCCGAATGGGCCGCGGCCGAGGCCCAGGGCACCCTGGAAAGCTACGGCTGGACCGAAACCGCCCACGCCCTGATGTTGCGCCTGCACAGCCTCGACAAGCCCACCATCGCTGCCATCAACGGCACTGCCGTGGGCGGTGGCATGGACCTCAGCCTGTGCTGCGACCTGCGCATCGCCGCGGCCTCGGCGCGCTTCAAGGCCGGCTACACCAGCATGGGCTACAGCCCCGATGCTGGTGCCAGCTGGCACCTGCCACGGCTGATCGGCAGCGAGCAGGCCAAGCGCCTGTTGTTCCTCGATGAGCTGTGGGGTGCCGAACGTGCCCTGGTGGCCGGGCTGGTCAGCGAAGTCTGTGCCGACGAGCAACTGCCCGCCGTGGCCGCCGAGCTGGCCGGGCGCCTGGCCAACGGCCCTACCTTCGCCTACGCGCAGACCAAGCGGCTGATCCGCGATGGCGCCCGGCGCACCTTGGCCGAGCAGCTGGAAGCCGAGCGCCAGGCCGGCCTGCTGTGCGGCCGCAGCCAGGACGGTGCCGAGGCGCTGCAAGCCTCGGTGGAGCGCCGCGCCCCCCGTTTCACCGGCCAGTAACCCGATAACCGACCCTCACCAGGACCTTCGCAGATGAATTTCCAACTGACCCAAGAACAAGAAATGTTGGTGGAAGCGGTACGCAGCTTTGTTGCCAAGGAGCTGCTGCCCCATGAGGAGGCGGTGGACCGCGCCGATGCCGTGTCGCCCGAGCTGGCTGCGCAGATCCGCGGCAAGGCCATCGCCGCCGGGTTCTATGCCTTCAACATGCCCGAGGAGGTCGGCGGCGGTGGCCTGGACTATCTGTCCCAGGCGCTGATCGAGCGCGAACTGTCCAAGGTGTCCTGGGCCCTGCACGTGTTCGTCGCGCGGCCATCGAAAATCCTCATGGCCTGCAAGGACGAGCAGATCAACGACTACCTGTTGCCCTGCGTGCAGGGCGAGAAGATCGACTGCTTCGCTCTCACCGAGCCGGGCGCCGGCTCCGATGCCAACGCCATCAAGACCCGTGCCGTGCGCCAGGGTGACGACTTCGTCATCAACGGCAGCAAGCACTTCATCAGCCATGCCGGCCACGCCGATTTCGCCATCGTCTTCGCCGTCACCGACACCTACGAGCACAACGGGCGCAAGCGCAACGCGGTAACGGCCTTCCTGGTCGACCGGGGCACGCCGGGCATGACCATCCGCCGTGGCCCCAAGTGCGTGAGCAACCGTGGCTACCACACCTACGAGCTGTTCTTCGACGACTGCCGGGTGCCGGCCAGCAAGGTGCTGGGCGAGGTCGGCAAGGGCTGGGAGGTGGCCAACGCCTGGCTCACCGCCGGCCGGGTGATGGTCGCCGCCAACTGCGTGGGCCAGGCCCAGCGTGCCCTCGACCTGTCGCTGCAATGGGCCGCCGACCGCAAGCAGTTCGGCCAGGCCATCGGCAGCTACCAGGGGGTTTCGTTCAAGCTGGCCGACATGGCCACGCAGATTCGCGCTGCGGAAATGCTCACCCTGCACACCGCCTGGAAGATGGACCAGGGCAGCATGACCGACGGCGAGGCCGGCATGGCCAAGCTGTTCGCCAGCGAGGTGCTGGGCAAGGTTGCCGACGAAGCCGTGCAGATCTTCGGTGGCATGGGCCTGATGGATGAAGGGCCGGTCGAGCGCATCTGGCGCAACGCACGCATCGAGCGCATCTGGGAAGGCACCTCGGAAATCCAGCGGCACATCATCGCCCGCGAACTGCTGCGCCCGCTGCTGCGCTAAACGCCAGGAGAACACTCATGTCGCATTCGATTCGTGACAACCTCAAGCGCCTGCTGGCCCCCCGGCACCTGGCCTTCGTCGGCGGGCGCAGCATGGCGCGGGCGCTCAAGCGCTGCGCCGAAGGTGGCTTTGGCGGCGAGCTGTGGCTGGTCAACCCGCAGCATGACAGCCTCGAAGGTATCCCCTGTGTGGCACGGGTGGCCGACTTGCCCCATGCCCCGGACGCGGTGTTCATCGCCACCAACCGCGAACTGACCCTGCAGTGCGTTGCCGAGCTGGCCGCACGCGGCGCCGGTGGCGCCATCTGCTATGCCTCGGGCTTTGCCGAAAGCGGTGAAGAGGGCCGCCAGCTGCAGCAGCGCTTGCTCGCCGCCGCCGGCAACATGGCCTTGCTCGGCCCCAACTGCTACGGCCTGCTCGACTACCTGCACGGCGCTGCGTTGTGGCCGGTGGCCCATGGTGGCCAGCAGGTGGAGAAGGGCGTGGCGATCCTCACCCAGAGCGGCAACTTCGCCTACAACCTGTCGATGAGCGACCGCTCGCTGCCGGTGGCCTACATGGCCTCGGTCGGCAACCAGGCGCAACTGGGCGTGGCCGAGCTGATGGACGTGCTGCTCGACGACCCACGGGTAACCGCCATCGGCCTGCACCTGGAAGGCCTGAAGAACGTGCCGGGCTTCGCCCGTGCTGCCTGCAAGGCATTGCAGCAGGGCACGCCGATCATTGCGTTGAAGACCGGCGTGTCGCAGATCGGCGCCGAACTGGCGCTCAGCCACACCAGCTCGCTGTCCGGCTCCGATGCCTTGTACGACAGCCTGTTCCAGCGCCTGGGTGTGATCCGCGTCAGTGGCCCGGTGAGCTTCGTTGAAACGCTCAAGGCCGCCGCCTGTGGCCGCCTGCCGGTGAATGGCGAGCTGATCGCCCTGGCTTGTTCCGGTGGCGATGCCGGCTTGATCGCCGACTATGCCGAGCGCAACCAGCTGGTCCTGCCGAAGCTTGCACAAGGGCAGGTGGCGCAGTTGGCCGAGGTGCTGCCGGCCTATGCCAACCTGGTCAACCCGCTGGATTTCACCACTGCCATCTGGGGTGATGCAGCGGCCCTGCAACGCATGCTCGACAGCACCCTGAGCGGCGCAGCCGACGCGGCCATGCTGGTGCTGGACTACCCGGCGGCGTTCACCGGCGAACGCAAGGAATGCGACCTGCTGCTGGCGCTGTACTGCGATGCACTGGAGCGCCACGGCAAGATCGGCTTCGTCACCTCGGCATTCCCGGAGCTGTTGCCCGCCTGCGCGCGCGAGCGTTTGCACGCGCGTGGCATCGCCGCCCTGCAGGGCGTGGAGGATGGCCTGGCAGCCTGGGGGCGCATCGTCGCCTACCAGCGCAACCGCCAGCGGCTGCTGGAACAGGGTGAGGCCGCCCGGGTGCCGCTGTGCCCGCAGGCCCTTGGGGGCGAGAGCCACCTGCTGGACGAATGGCAATCCAAACAAGCCCTGCGTGCCTTCGGCCTGCCGGTACCGGCAGGGGTGCTGAGCACACCCGAGCGCGCTGTGGCAGATGCTGCCCGCGTCGGCTACCCGTTGGTATTGAAGGCGGTCAGCGCGCAACTGCCGCACAAGACCGAAGCCGGTGCGGTGGCGCTGAACCTGCGCGATGCCGCCGCCCTCGAGGTTGCGCTGGTGCAGATGCGCCAGCGCATCGCCGCCTACGCCCCGCAGGTAGCGTTCGACCAGGTGCTGCTCGAACCGATGGCCGAGCCGCCGCTGGCCGAACTGATCGTCGGCATCAAGCGCGAGCACGACTTCGCCCTGGCCCTGGTGATCGGTGCCGGTGGCGTGCTGGTCGAGCTGCTCAAGGACAGCGTCAGCCTGTTGCTGCCGACCACCGACGATGCCATCCGCAGCGCGCTGCTCGGCCTGCGCAGCGCCAGCCTGCTGCAAGGCTTCCGTGGCCGCCCGGCCGCCGACCTCGACGCACTGGTTGCGGCTATCCGCGCGGTGGCCGACTACGCCTGCGAAAACGCCGGGCAACTGCTGGAGCTGGATGTGAACCCATTGATGGTCGGTGCCCACGGCACCACCGCGGTCGACGCGCTGATCCGTCTCGGCCAGGCGCAAGGAGAACGACATGAATAAGCACACCCCGACCGCCGGCCAGGCGTTGGTGCGCCTGCTGGCCAACTACGGCGTGGAGACGGTATTCGGCATCCCCGGCGTGCACACCCTGGAGCTGTACCGCGGCCTGCCGGGCAGCGGCATCCGCCATGTGCTGACCCGCCACGAGCAGGGCGCCGGCTTCATGGCCGACGGCTATGCACGGGTAAGCGGCAAACCGGGGGTGTGCTTCGTCATCACCGGCCCGGGCGTGACCAATGCCGCCACCGCCATCGGCCAGGCCTATGCCGACTCCATCCCGATGCTGGTGATTTCCAGCGTCAACCACACTGCCAGCCTGGGCAAGGGCTGGGGCTGCCTGCACGAAACCCAGGACCAGCGCGCCATGACCGCGCCGATTACCGCGTTCTCTGCCGTGGCCCTGCGCGGCGACGACCTGCCCGAGCTGATCGCTCGTGCCTGGGCCGTGTTCGACAGCGAACGGCCGCGCCCGGTGCACATCTCGGTGCCGCTGGACGTACTGGCCGCGCCGGTCAGCCGTGACTGGAGCGCTGAGGTGGTGCGCCGCCCCGGGCGTGGCCAGCCGTGCCGCGACATCCTCGACCAGGCAGCCGTGAAGCTGGCCGCCGCCAAGCGGCCGATGATCATTGCCGGTGGTGGGGCATTGCACGCGGCCGAGCAGCTGCAGCAGCTGAGCACGCGGCTGGCAGCGCCATTGTTCACCAGCGTGGCCGGCAAGGGCCTGCTGCCAGCGGACGCGCCACTGAATGCCGGCGCCAGCCTGTGCGTCGAGCCCGGCTGGCAGCTGATCAGCCAGGCCGACGTGGTGCTGGCAGTGGGTACCGAAATGGCCGACACCGACTTCTGGCGCGAGCGCCTGCCGATCAGCGGCGAGCTGCTGCGCGTGGACATCGACCCGCGCAAGTTCAACGACTTCTACCCCTGTGCCATAGCCCTGCACGGTGATGCCCGGCAAACCCTGGTCGGCCTGCTCGAGCACCTGCCAGCGCTGGACCGTGACCCGGCCCAGGCCAGCGAAGCGGTGGCCAACCTGCGCCAGGCCATTCGCAGCGGGCATGCGCCGCTGCAGGCCGTGCACCAGGCAATCCTCGACCGCATTGCCGCCGTGCTGCCCGACGATGCCTTCATCAGCAGCGACATGACCCAGCTGGCCTACACCGGCAACTACGCCTTCGCCAGCCGGGCGCCGCGCAGCTGGCTGCACCCCACCGGCTACGGCACCCTCGGCTACGGCCTGCCGGCCGGCATCGGCGGCATGTTCGCCAGCGACCACCGCCCCGGCCTGGTGCTGGTGGGCGACGGCGGCTTCCTCTACACCGCCCAGGAACTGGCCACGGCAGTCGAGGAACTGGACCGGCCGCTGGTCGTGCTGTTGTGGAACAATGACGCCCTCGGCCAGATCCGCGACGACATGCTCGGCCTGGACATCGAGCCGGTCGGCGTACTGCCGCGCAACCCGGACTTCATCGGCCTGGCCCGCGCCTTCGGTTGCGCGGTGCGCCAGCCGCGTGACCTGGACGCGCTGCAGGCCGATCTGGCCAGCGGTTTCGCCACCCCCGGCGTCACCTTTATCGAACTCAAACACACCTGCGTCTGCTAAGCGGCAGACACCACGAACAACAAGAGAAACCACCATGCCATTTCGCCGTACCCTCCTGGCTGCATCCCTCGCTCTGCTGATCACCGGCCAGGCCCCGCTGTACGCCGCACCACCCCTGTCGATGGACAACGGCACCACGGCCCTGACCGTGCAGAACAGCAACGCCTGGGTCGAAATCAGTGCCGGCGCGCTGCAACACAACATCCGTACCTTGCAGGCCGAGCTGGGCGGCAAGTCCAAGCTGTGCGCCGTGCTCAAGGCCGACGCCTATGGCCACGGTATCGGCCTGGTGATGCCGTCGATCATCGCCCAGGGCGTGCCTTGCGTGGCGGTGGCCAGCAACGAGGAGGCCCGCGTGGTTCGCGCCAGCGGCTTCACCGGGCAACTGGTGCGGGTACGCCTGGCCAGCCTCAGCGAAGTGGAAGATGCCTTGCAGTACGACATGGAAGAACTGGTCGGCAGCGCCGAGTTCGCCCGCCAGCTCGATGCCATCGCCGAACGCCACGGCAAGACCCTGCGCATTCACATGGCGCTCAATTCCAGTGGCATGAGCCGCAACGGCGTGGAAATGACCACCTGGTCCGGCCGGGGTGAAGCGCTGCAGATCACCGACCAGAAGCACCTCGAGCTGGTCGCGCTGATGACCCACTTCGCCGTGGAAGACAAGGACGATGTGCGCAAAGGCCTGGCAGCGTTCAACGAGCAGACCGACTGGCTGATCAAGCACGCGAAACTTGATCGCAGCAAGCTCACCCTGCACGCCGCCAACTCCTTCGCTACGCTGGAAGTGCCGGAAGCGCGCCTGGACATGGTGCGCACCGGCGGCGCGCTGTTCGGCGACACCGTGCCGACGCACACCGAATACCAACGTGCCATGCAGTTCAAGTCGCACGTGGCAGCGGTGCACAGCTACCCGGCAGGCAACACCGTCGGCTATGACCGCACCTTCACCCTGGCGCGTGATTCGCGCCTGGCGAACATCACCGTCGGCTACTCCGATGGCTACCGCCGGGTGTTCACCAACAAGGGCCATGTGCTGATCAACGGCCACCGTGTGCCGGTGGTGGGCAAGGTGTCGATGAACACGTTGATGGTCGATGTCACCGACTTCCCCGATGTGAAGGGTGGCAACGAAGTGGTGCTGTTCGGCAAACAGGCCGGGGGTGAAATCACCCAGGCCGAAATGGAAGAAATCAACGGCGCGCTGCTCGCCGACCTGTACACCGTATGGGGCAGTTCCAACCCGAAGATTCTCGTCGACTGAAACCGCCAATGAAGGGAGATTGCCATGCGCTACGCCAAGCTCACTCAACGCATCGCCGGCGACGGGGCTGCGGCCTGGGACATCCACTACCGCGCCCTGGCGCTGCAGGCCGAGGGCAAGGATATCCTGCTGCTGTCGGTGGGGGACCCGGACTTCGACACCCCCGCGCCGATCGTCGAGGCGGCCATCGACAGCCTGCGGGCGGGTCACACCCATTACGCCGATGTGCGCGGCAAGCTGGCGCTGCGCCAGGCCATCGCCAACCGCCACCGCCAGCGCAGCGGCCAGGCCGTCGATGCTGACCAGGTGACGGTGCTGGCGGGTGCCCAGTGCGCGCTGTACTGCGTGGCCCAGTGCGTGCTCGACCCGGGTGACGAGGTGATTGTCGCCGAGCCCATGTACGTGACCTACGAGGCGGTGTTCGGGGCCTGTGGCGCCAAGGTGGTGCCGGTGCCGGTCAAGCCGGAGAACGGCTTTCGCGTGTGCCCGCGTGACGTGGCCGCGCGCATCACCCCGCGCACCCGCGCCCTGGCCCTGAACAGCCCGCACAACCCCTCGGGGGCGAGCCTGCCGCGCGCCACCTGGGAAGCGCTGGCCGAGCTGTGCATCGCCCACGATCTGTGGCTGATTTCCGATGAGGTGTACAGCGAGCTGTTGTACGACGGCGAGCATGTCAGCCCTGGCAGCCTGCCGGGCATGGCCGAGCGCACCGCCACCCTCAACAGCCTGTCGAAGTCGCATGCCATGACCGGTTGGCGGATGGGCTGGGTGGTCGGTTCGACCGAGCTTGCCACCCACCTGGAAAACCTCGCCCTGTGCATGCTGTACGGCTCGCCGGACTTCATCCAGGACGCCGCCGTGGTGGCGCTGGAGCAACAACTCCCGGAACTGGATGTCATGCGCGAAGCCTATCGCCAGCGTCGCGACCTGGTGTGCGAGCAGTTGGCCGACTGCCCGGGCATCAAGGTGCTCAAGCCCGATGGCGGTATGTTCGTGATGGTCGACATCCGTGAGACCGGCCTCAGCGCCCAGGCCTTCGCCGATCGCCTGCTCGACAGCCAGGGCGTGTCGGTGCTCGCTGGCGAAGCCTTCGGCCCCAGCGCTGCCGGGCATATCCGCCTGGGCCTGGTATTGGGTGACGAGGCCTTGGCCGACGCTTGCCGGCGCATCGCCCGCTGCGCCGCCGCACTGATGCAGGGGCAGGCCCATGCGTGAGTATGCGCGGCTTTACATCGACGGCGCCTGGCAGGTACCGAGCGGGCAGGGCATGGCCGAGGTGATCGACCCGGCCACCGAACAGGCCATCGGCCGCGTGCCGCTGGGCGCCGAGGCCGATGTCGAACGGGCAGTGATGGCTGCGCGGCGGGCCTTCGATGGCTGGTCGCGCACGCCGTCCAGCGTACGTGCCGGGTTCATAACGGCGCTGGCCGCACAGCTGAAAAGCCGTGCGGCGGAAATGGCCTCGCTCATCACCGATGAGCTGGGCATGCCGGTGCAGTGGTGCCAGGCGGTACAGGTCGAGGGCCCGATTGCCGGGCTGGAGCAGTACGCCGAACTGGCCGGGCTGATGGATGAAGTGCGCGAAGTCGGCAACTCGCTGGTGTACCGCGAGGCCGTTGGCGTGTGCGCGTTCATCAACCCGTGGAACTACCCGCTGCACCAGATGATCGGCAAGCTGGCGCCGGCCCTGGCTGCCGGCTGCACGGTGGTGGTCAAGCCCAGCCAGGAAACACCGCTGCATGCGTTCCTGCTGGCCGAGATGATCGAGGCCATCGGCCTGCCGGCCGGGGTATTCAACCTGGTCAGCGGGCCGGGGGCCAAGGTCGGCGAGGCCCTGGCCCGGCACCCGCAGGTGGACATGGTGTCGTTCACCGGCTCCACCGGCGCCGGGGTGCGCGTGGCCCAGGCGGCCGCGCCGACGGTGAAGCGGGTGTGCCTTGAGCTGGGCGGCAAGTCGCCGCTGCTGATCACCGCCGACACCGACTTACACGCGGCGGTGCGCCATGGCGTGCAGGATGTGATGATCAACTCGGGGCAGACCTGCACGGCCTTGACCCGCATGCTGCTGCCGGCCAGCCGCTACGCCGAGGCGCTGGAGATTGCCGAGGCCGAGACCCGTGCGCTGGTCATGGGCGACCCGCGTGACCCTGCCAGCTTCCTCGGGCCGATGTGTTCGGCAGGCCAGCGGCGCACCGTGCTCGACTACATTCGCCTGGGGCAGGAAGAGGGCGCGCGCCTGCTGTGCGGCGGTGATACGCCGGCCGGCTTCGAGCGCGGCTTCTACGTGGCGCCGACGTTGTTCGCCGATGTCGACAACCGCATGCGCATCGCCCAGGAGGAAATCTTCGGCCCGGTGCTGTGCCTGATCCCCTATGCCGACGAGGCCCAGGCGCTGGCCCTGGCCAACGATTCGCCGTTCGGCCTGTCCAGCGCGGTGTGGGCCGGTAGCCGCGAGCACGGCCTGGCCCTTGCGCGGCAGATACGCGCCGGGCAGTGCTTCATCAACGGTGGCGGGTTCAACTACCAGGCACCGTTTGGTGGCTACAAGCAGTCGGGCAACGGGCGCGAGTGGGGCGAGGAGGGCCTGGCCGAGTTTGTCGAGGTGAAAGCGGTGCAGTGCTGAGCCACAGCTGGAAGACAACCTGTTTTGTGTGAGGAGAATGTTTGTGAATGTACTGATCGTCCACGCTCACCCCGAGCCGCAATCGTTCACGGCTGCCCTGCGTGACCAGGCCGTGGAAACCTTCCGCGCCCAGGGCCACCAGGTGCAGGTCAGCGACCTGTACGCCATGGGCTGGAACCCGGTGGCCAGTGCCGATGACTTCAGCCAGCGCGAGAACCCCGAGTACCTGGTGTATGCCCTGGAGCAGCGCCAGGGGGTGAAGCGTGGTGCCATTGCCGCGGATATCCAGCAGGAGCTGGACAAGCTGCTGTGGGCCGACTTGCTGGTGCTGAACTTCCCGATCTTCTGGTTCTCGGCGCCGGCCATGCTCAAGGGCTGGATCGACCGGGTGCTGGTGTCGGGGGTGTGCTATGGCGGCAAGCGCTTCTACGACCAGGGCGGGTTGGCGGGCAAGAAAGCGCTGGTGACCGTGACCCTGGGCGGGCGCGAGCACATGTTTGGCGACGGGGCGATTCATGGGCCGCTGGAAGACATGCTGCGGCCGATCTTGCGCGGCACGCTGGCCTACGTGGGGTTCGAGGTGCTGCCGCCGTTCGTGGCCTGGCATGTGCCGTACATCAGTGACGAGGCGCGGCAGGCGTTTTTGCAGCAGTACCGGCAGCGCCTGGAGCAGCTCTCGGACGACCAGCCACTGGTTTTCCCGCGTCTTGAGCAGTTTGATGAGGCGTTGTATCCGCTGGCGTGACCTTTTGCTCGAACCACTGGGGCCGCGTTGCGGCCCATCGCGACACAAGGCCGCTCCTACAGGATCCGCGTACCCTGTAGGAGCGGCCTTGTGTCGCGAAAGGGCTGCAAAGCAGCCCCAGAATTCTGTCGGCATACGACATTCTGCCAAAAAACGACCACCCACACATTCGGGGTATGTCCCCCTTCGGCAAATCCCTCGATAGTGCCCCCATCGGCTCGATCCCGAGCACTCACACGATGGAGTTGCCATGCGCAAGGTACTGAAGGTGATTGGCGGTCTGCTGCTGGCGTCTGGCGCCAGCCTGGCCCAGGCGGCAGAGGTGGACAGCGGTAACACGTTGCGGTTGTACAACTGGACCGACTATATCGGCGAAACCACCCTGGCCGACTTCGAGAAGGCCACCGGCATCAAGGTCATCTACGACACCTTCGACGGCTACGAAACGGTACAGACCAAACTGCTCACCGGCCGCTCCGGCTACGACCTGGTCATGCTCAACGCTTCCCTGGTTCCCCCGCTGATCAGCGCCGGGGTATTCCAGGCGCTGGACAAGCAGCAACTGCCCAGCTGGCACAACCTCGACCAGCAGGTGGTGAACAACCTGCAAGGCTACGACCCCGGCCTGAAATACTCGGCGCCCTACACCTGGGGCAGCTCGGGGGTAACCTACAACGTCGACAAGATCACCGCGCGCATGCCCGATGCCCCCATCGGCTCGCTGGCCATGCTGTTCGACCCCAGTATCGTCTCGCGCTTCGCCGACTGTGGCGTCACCCTGATGGACGCGCCGACCGAAGTCATCCCGCTGGCCCTGCAGTACCTGGGCAAGGACCCACGCAGCGCATCGCCGGCCGACCTCAAGGCGGCCGAACAACTGCTGCTGGGCATTCGCCCGTACATTCGCAAGTTCGACTCGGTCAATTACCTCACCAGCCTGCCCAACGGCGATGTCTGCCTGGCCCTGACCTGGTCCGGCGACTACGCCACCGCCCAGGCCCGCGCGGTGGAAGCGAAGAAGGACATCAAGCTGTCGTTCTTCATCCCCCAGGAAGGCTCGCTGATCTGGTTCGACAACCTGTACATCCCCAAGGATGCGCCGCACGCGGCCAATGCCCACCGCTTCATCGAGTTCCTGCTGCAGCCGCAGACCATGGCCAAGGTCACCGACTACATCCACTACGCCAACAGCAACGCCGCCGCCACCGCGCTGGTGCGCGACGAGATCCGCCAGGACCCGGCCATCTACCCCGACGCGCAAACCCGCGAGCGCCTGTTCGCGCAGAAAACCCAGAGCCCGAAGGACATGCGCGCCATCACCCGGGTCTGGAGCACGGTCAAGACCGGTTTCTGAACACTGCCCAACGATCACTGCCAAGGAGATGCCCATGGCCACCCCAAGCAAAGCATTCGCCATTGCCCACGACCCGCTGGTGGAAGCCGACAAGGCCCACTACATGCACGGCTACCACGTGTTCGACGAGCACCGCGAGCAAGGCGCGCTGAACATCGTTGCCGGCGAGGGCGCCTACATCCGCGATACCCACGGCAACCGCTTCCTCGATGCCGTCGGCGGCATGTGGTGCACCAACATTGGCCTGGGGCGCGAGGAAATGGCCCTGGCCATCGCTGACCAGGTACGCCAGCTGGCCTATTCCAACCCGTTCTCCGACATGGCCAACGATGTGGCCATCGAGCTGTGCCAGAAACTTGCGCAGCTGGCGCCGGGTGACCTGAACCGCGTGTTCCTCACCACCGGCGGCTCGACCGCGGTCGACACTGCCTACCGGCTGATCCAGTACTACCAGAACTGCCGTGGCAAGCCGCACAAGAAGCACATCATCGCCCGCTACAACGCCTACCACGGCTCCACCACGCTGACCATGTCGATCGGCAACAAGGCCGCTGACCGGGTGGCGGAGTTCGATTATCACCACGACCTGATCCACCACGTGTCCAGCCCCAACCCGTACCGCGCCCCGCACGACATGGACGAGGCCGAGTTCCTCGACTTCCTGGTGGCCGAGTTCGAGGACAAGATCCTCTCGCTGGGGGCCGATAACGTGGCGGCGTTCTTCGCCGAGCCGATCATGGGCTCGGGCGGGGTGATCATTCCGCCCAAGGGCTACTTCCAGCGCATGTGGCAGCTGTGCCAGACCTACGACATCCTGTTCGTCGCCGACGAAGTGGTGACCTCGTTCGGGCGCCTGGGCACCTTCTTCGCCAGCGAGGAACTGTTCGGCGTAACCCCCGACATCATCACTACCGCCAAGGGCCTGACCTCGGCCTACCTGCCGCTGGGGGCGTGCATCTTCTCCGAGCGCATCTGGCAGGTGATCGCCGAGCCGGGCAAGGGCCGCTGCTTCACCCACGGCTTCACCTACAGCGGCCACCCGGTGTGCTGCACCGCGGCGCTGAAGAACATCGAGATCATCGAGCGCGAGCATTTGCTGGCGCACGTCAAGGACGTTGGCGGCTACCTGGAGCAGCGCCTGCAAAGCCTGCGCGAGCTGCCGCTGGTGGGGGATGTACGCTGCATGAAGCTGATGGCCTGTGTCGAGTTCGTTGCCGACAAGGCCAGCAAGGCGCTGTTCGCCGACGAGGTGAACATCGGCGAACGCATCCATAGCAAGGCCCAGGCCAAAGGGCTGCTGGTGCGGCCGATCATGCACCTGAACGTGATGTCGCCGCCGTTGATCGTCACCCATGCGCAGGTGGACGAGATCGTCGAAACCCTGCGCCAGTGCATCATCGAAACCGCGCGCGAACTCACGGCGCTTGGCCTGTACCAGGGCCGATGAACCTGGCGCAAAGGGCTGTGCGCGGGCGTGCCTGGCAGGCTAGACTGCCGGGCATGACCCAGGCCTCTCCCGACACCCCGCTTACCCTTTCACTGGGCGCGCTGCAGCAATGGCATGCGGCGCTGCAGCGCGCACTGGCCCACAGCGAAACGCCCGAGGCGCTGGCGCATGTGGCGGCCGCCATCGGCCAGCTGGTGCAGGTGGAATCGATGATGATCAGCCTCGAGTGCCAGGGGCGGGCACCGCAACTGCTGTACCAGCAAGGCATCCCCGACCTGCACCGCGCTGCCGTGCTGGAGCGCTACTTCACTGCCGGCTACCTGCTCGATCCGTTCTGCCTGGCCGTGCAGAGCGGCCTGGCCGAGGGCTTCTACCACCTGCAGGAAATCGCCCCGGACAATTTCTTCGACAGCGACTACTACAAGGCCTATTACCTGGGTACCGGCTGCAGTGAAGACAGCTACTACATCGTCGACCTCAGCGCTGGCCGCAAGTTGTCGCTGAGCCTGTTCCAGGGCTGCAGCGGCACGCGCCTGAGTACAGGGCAGATCGACCTGCTGCGTGCGCTGGAGCCGATGGTACGCGAGCTGCTGGGGCGCTACGCCCGGCACCATCTGGAGCCCGGCCCCGCATCGGTGGAGCGTGGCAGCCTGCAGGCGGCGTTCGACAGTTTCGGCTGCCAGGTGCTGACCGACCGTGAACGGGAGGTGGCGCACATGATTCTGCGTGGGCATTCGGTGAAGTCCACCGCGCTGGAGCTGGGCATCTCGCCGGAAACCGTGCGCATGCACCGCAAGAATCTGTACCTGAAGCTGGAGATCAATTCGCAGTCGGAGTTGTTTGCGCGGTTTATCGACTGGCTGCGCGGCGATCGCCTGCCGGCCTGGCAGCAAAGGAGCAACTGCCTTACTCAAATCTGAAAGCTGGCGCGGTCCCTGTGGGAGCGGGTTCACCCGCGAAGCAGGCACCGCGGTGGATGGCACGGGCTTCGCCCGTGTTCGCGGGTGAACCCGCTCCCACACGGATCGCGACAGACTTGGGTTTTCGGGTAAGCCTTGTCACGAAGCAGCCAGGCGGGCCTCCAGCGCGGCAATATGCGCCTGCAGCCGTTCATGTTCCTGGCGCTCGGCGCTGATGTCTTCGAACACGCTGATCAGGTGCTCCGGCTCGCCGTTGTCGCGACGTTGCAGCGAGGTGCGGGCGCGTACCCAGATGTACTCGCCGTTCTTGTGGCGTACGCGTTTTTCCACTTCGTAACGCTCGGTTTCGCCGGCCAGCATGCGCTGCAGCAATTGCAGGTTCTGCGCCAGGTCATCGGCGTGGGTGATCTGCTGGAAGGTCATGCCGTACAGCTCCTCGGCACGGTAGCCCAGCAGCTCGCACAGGCTGTTGTTGACCCGTTGCCAGGTGCCGTCGGGGTCGATGTAGGCGAGGGCCCCCCAGGCCAGCTCGAAGATCGTGCGAAAGCGTTCCTCGCTTTGGCTCAAGGCCTGCTGGGCCATCTGGCGCTCGGTGTTGTCCATGCTGATGCCGACCATCTTCACCGATCGCCCGGCGCTGTCGCGTACCACCGTGGCGCGGGAGGAGATCCAGCGTACTTCACCGTCGGGGCGGGTGATGCGGAAGTCGCACTCGCAGCCGCTGCCCTTGGCCACTGCCTCGGCATACATCGCCTGCATGCGCTGCACGTCTTCGCCCGGCAGGTGTTTCCAGAAGTCTTCGTTGTGGTGCACCGGCCAGCCATACACCTGTTCGACATTGGGCGAGTAGGTGACTTCGTCGCTGATCAGGTTCCATTCCCAGGTGACGATGCGTGCGCCTTCCTGGGCCAGCTTCATGCGCGTTTCGCTTTCCATGATCTCGGCAGTCAGGCGCCGGCGCAGGTCGGTCATCGGCAGCTCGACCACCTGTGGTTGCTGGATGTTCTGCAGCGCCTCGTCGCCATAGCGCAGCCAGATCCAGTTGACCTTGAGAAAGTCGGCCAGCTTGCGCAGGTTGTCGTAGTCGATCTCGCCGCCACGGGTCCACTTGTGCACCGCGGTGCGCGAAATGCCCAAGGCCGTGCCCACGGCTTGCAGGGTCAGCTTGTGATGCTCGAGCAGTTCCTTGAGGCGGAAGGCGAAGCTGTTTTCCAACATCGGCAGGGTGTCCTGATCTGGGCCAAGAGCCTGCCAGTATACCCAAGCTGTCAACTTTTGGTTGACGGTACTGAGAGAGTTGCGAATCCCTGTAGGAGCGGCCTTGTGTCGCGATGGGGCGCGCAGCGGCCCCGGCGATCTGTGCCATGGCAGAGATCCTGGGGCCGCTGCGCGCCCCATCGCGACACAAGGCCGCTCCTACAGAGGGCGCGTCAACTGCGGGTAATTACAAGTCGAGTACCAAGCGGGCAGTACGAGCACGCGAGACGCACAGCATGATGCTCTGCTGGGCAGCCTTTTCTTCGTCGCTCAGGTACTGGTCGTAATGCTCGGCTTCACCCTCGAGGATGGCCGTCTCGCAGGTGCCGCACACGCCTTCGCGGCACAGGCACTCGACCTTGGCGGCTTTGGACTTCTCGATGGCCTGCAGGATGGTCATGCCTTCTTCCACCTGCAGCTCCACACCCGACTGCGCCAGCACCACGGTAAAGGCACTGCCGGTGACCGGAGTGGCGGCAAACTGTTCCCAATGCACGCGGTGCTCGGCAATGCCGGCCTGGGCGGCGCAGGCGATGACCGCGTCGATCAGTGGTTTGGGGCCGCACACGTACAGGTGCGCCTGCTCGTCCAGCCCCGCGCACAGGGCGGCCAGGTCGAGCTTGCGGTCGAGGCTGTCGATGTAGAAACGGGTGTTGGCGGCGTGCGGGCCGTTGGCCAGCTGGTCCTGGAACGCCCCGTGCTCCGGCGCGCGGAAGGCATAGTGCAGTTCGTAGTCGGCACTGGCGCCTTCCAGTTCATGCAGTTGCGCCAGGAACGGGGTAATGCCGATGCCGCCGGCAATCAGCACATGGCGGCCGGCGGTCGGGTCCAGCGCGAACAGGTTGTTGGGCGAGGAAATGGTCAGGCGGGTGCCCACTTCCACCTGCTGGTGCATGAACGCCGAGCCGCCCTTGGACTGCTCCTCCAGGCGCACGCCAATCTGGTAGCTGCGGGTGTCGCGCGGGTCGCTCATCAACGAGTAGGCGTTGCTGAACTGGCTGCCGTCGGTGCCGTGCATCTGCACGATGACGTGGCTGCCACCGGTGAAGGCGGGCATCGCCATGCCGTCTTCGCGGGCCAGGGTAAAGCGCTTGATCAGCGGCGTGGCTTGTTCCACTGCAGTAACGTGCACGCTGAACATTTCATATGTGTTGGCCATGGTTCACCTCGACTGCCTGGGTGCGCGGCAGGCCCTGCCGCGCACCTTTACGTGCAAAAAACGTGGAGCGGTTGCCATCAATCGTCGAGGTGGGCCACGGCGATCAGGTTGTGGAAGTGGGCAATGCCGTGTTCGCTCATGCCGCTGCGCTCGCGGTCGGCCATGATCCGGCCCTGGCCACGGTAGCCACGGGACTTCAGGCCCTTCTGCACGCTTTCGACCAGGCGCAGGTCTTCCGGGCGGAACACTTCGCGGTACCAGTCGATCAGCTTCTGCTGCTCCTCGCTGATGTCCTTGTTGAGGAAGTAGATGTCGTAGTGCTGCAGGGTGGTTTCGGCATCGACCGGGAACTCGTAGATCACGGTCATGAAGTTGGCTCCTGGCGGCACGTTGAACATGGTGCAAGGCCAGGCCCAGAAACCGGCGAACGATGGGTCTTTCACATTCTCGTCGAACTTGAACGACTGCTCCGAAGGCTTGGCCAGGCCGTATTGCAGGGTCCAGTTGCCGTGCAGGCTGTGGCTGTACTGGCCAACGTCCACCGAGTCGGAGAAGCCCGGGTGGGCAGGGGCGCAGTGGTAGCACTCCAGGTAGTTGTCGACGATCGACTTCCAGTTGGCCGGGGTGTCGCTGACGAAGCGCGCGGCCAGGTGCAGGTCGTCGATCACCGCGCAGGCTTCACGCATGCGTGCCTGCATGCCTGGCAACTGGTCTTCTACCGAGCCTGCGTCCATGTCCATGTTGATGAAGATGAAACCGGCGTATTCCTCTACGCGCAGCTGCACCAGGGTGGAGTTTTCCTTGTCGAAGTTGACCACGTTGTCGCAGTTGCGGGCGTGGGCGAGTTCGCCGTCGAGCTTGAAGGTCCAGGCGTGGTACGGGCAGGTGATGACGTTCTTGGCCTTGCCGCTGCCGCTGAGCAGCTGGTGGCCGCGGTGCGGGCAGACGTTGTAGAACGCGCGCAGCACGCTGTCACGGCCACGTACGACGATGATGCTTTCGCCAATCACTTCGCGGGTGATGTAAGCGTTGTTCTCTTCCACTTCACTACGGTGGCCCACGCAGATCCAGCTGCGAGCGAAGATCGCTTCCTTCTCGTGCTCGAACACCGCGGCCTGGGTGTAGAAATTGGCGGGGATGGTGAAGGCCTCGTCGGCGTTCGCGCAGAAATCGGCGGGCAGGCGTTTGAAGTCGTTCATGACAGGTTTCTCACAAGCTCGGTTTGTATTTATTGGTTAACGCGTATCTGTTGGTTAACAGATCAGGCAAAAAAATTTGCAGCTATCCTGGGGCTGCCTGGCAGCCCCATCGCGAGCAAGCTCGCTTCTACAGCATCGGTCAGTGCACCGCAGCGGCGCTGCGCGGGGCCTGCTCGGTTGGCTCTTCGCCAGCCATGCGGGCCGCTTCTTCGTCGATCAGGTGGGCCGATACCTGGCCGTAGTCGGCGATCATCCACTTGAAGAAGCCGTAGATCTTCACCAGCAGGATCACCATGAACGGGATGGCGGTCAGCACCACGGCGGTCTTCATGGTCGACAGCGAGGCCTTGGCGAACAGCATGGCCAGTGGCACCAGGGTCAGTACCACGCACCAGAACAGGCGGTGGGTCGGTGTCGGGTCGTCGCCTTCACGCAGGTTGCGGGTGCTGGTGGCGGCTACCGCATAGGCTGCGGCATCCATGTGCGAGGCACAGAAGATGGCCATGATGAACAGGTACACACCGAGGAACACCTGGCCCCATGGCAACGCCAGCAGCAGGTGGGTCACGGCCGATTCGCCGCCTTGTTCGGCGAGCATCTTCGGTACATCCACCGCACCGGTGATGAACTGGTGCATGCTGTAGCTTTCCAGTGCGCCGAAGAAGAACCAGCAACCGAAGCTGCCACCCAGCAGCAGGGCCAGCACCACTTCCTTGATCTGCCGGCCGCGCGAAACGCGGGTCACGAACATGGCCACGCCTGGTGCGTACGACACCCACCACAGCCAGTAGAACACCGTCCAGTTGCGGGTGAAGGCACCGTCGCCGGCCGGGTCGGTGAACAGGCTCATGTGCACGTAGTTCTGGATCATCAGGCCAATCGAGTTGGCGGTGTTGTTGATGGTGAACTGGGTCGGGCCGACCAGCAGGATCACCGCGGCGAACACCAGCGCGCCGATGCACACCATCTTGCTCAGGCGCTGCAGGCCGCCATCGATGCCGATGTAGGAACTGAGCGAGAACATCACTGCCACGCCACCGATCACCAGCAACTGCACGGTGAAGGTGTCCGGGGTGCCGGCCAGGTCGTGCAGGCCGCGGGTGAGGGTGGAGGCGGTGAGGGCCAGCGACACGGTCAGCGCGCCCATCATGGTCAGCAGGAAGATCAGGTCGACGCTACGGCCTACCGGCCCGGTAGCCTTGAAGCCGGTCACCGCTTCGACGATCGAGGCCAGGTTCAGGCCGCTCTTCTTGCGCACATGGAAGTGGTAGGCCATGGCCAGCGAGGCCAGGGCATAGATCGACCAGGCGCTGATGCCCCAGTGGAAGAACGAGTAGCCAACGCTGTACTCGAGCGCCTTGGGGCTGGCCGCGGCGATGTTCAGGCCTGGGGTCTGGTAGTAGTAGGCCCATTCCATCACGCCCCAGTACAGGGTCGACGAGCCCATGCCGGCGCAGATGAACATGAACACCCAGGTAGCGGTGGCGTATTCGGGCTTGCCGCTGCCCAGGCGGATGTTGCCGTACTTGCTGAAGGCCAGGTACAGCACGGCCAGGGTACTGCCGAACACCAGCACCTGCACGCTGGTACCGAAGGTGCGGGTGGACAGTTCGAACAACTGGTTGGCGGCGCTTTCCGCCTGGGCGGGGAAGGCTGCAAGGCCGATCACGGTGAGCAGCACGGCAATCAGGCTCACGGTAATCAGGAACACATCAATCTTTTTATTCTTGTGCGACATCATCGTCTCCTGGGACGTTGGCGTACTTGTTTTACCCGGCAGGCATCCGGGGTGTTGCAGTACCACTCCTTCCTTGGTCGTTAACCTATGGTTTACGAATATCTAATGGTTAACAGATTTTGCATACAATCCACGCCGCTCGCAAGAGCCAAAGGGCCGATTGTCAGACACTTCTGACAATCGGCCCTGGTGGATCAGGCCTCGACCAGCGCGGTAATTGCCTGGCCCACTTGCTGGGTGGATTGCTGCCCGCCCATGTCGCGGGTCACGTCACCGGCGGCGATGACCTGCTCGATGGCCTTGAGGATGTCGTCGTGGGCGGCGCGATAGCGCGGGTCGGCGCCGTCGTTGCCGAGGAAGTCGAGCATCAGCGCACCGGACCAGATCATCGCGATCGGGTTGGCGATGTTCTTGCCGTAGATGTCCGGCGCCGAACCGTGCACCGGTTCGAACAGCGACGGGAACTTGCGCTCGGGGTTGAGGTTGGCCGATGGCGCGATGCCGATGGTGCCGGCGCAGGCTGGGCCGAGGTCGGAGAGGATGTCGCCGAACAGGTTCGAGGCCACCACCACGTCGAAACGGTCCGGTTGCAGCACGAAGCGCGCGCAGAGGATATCGATGTGCTGCTTGTCCCAGCTGATTTCCGGATAATTGGCAGCCATCGCCGCCGTGCGCTCGTCCCAGTACGGCATGCTCACGGCCATGCCGTTGGACTTGGTGGCCGAGGTGACATGCTTGCGCTGGCGGGTCTGGGCCACATCGAAGGCGTACTTGAGGATGCGGTCGACGCCGCGGCGGGTGAACACCGACTCCTGCAGCACGAACTCGTTCTCGGTGCCTTCGAACATGCGCCCGCCCAGCGACGAGTACTCGCCCTCGGTGTTCTCGCGAATGACCACGAAGTCGATGTCACCTGGCTCACGGCCAGCCAGTGGGCAAGGTACGCCGGGGAACAGGCGCACCGGGCGGATGTTCACGTACTGGTCGAAGTCGCGGCGGAACTTGAGCAGTGAACCCCACAGGGAGATGTGGTCCGGTACCTTGTCAGGCCAGCCCACTGCGCCGAAGTACAGGGCGTCGAAACCTTTGAGCTGTTCGAACCAGTCGTCCGGCATCATCTTGCCGTGGGCCAGGTAGTAATCGCAGCTGGCCCACTCGAAGAACTCGAAGCTGATGTCCAGGCCGTGCTTGCGCGCAGCGGCCTCGACCACGCGAATGCCTTCAGGCAGTACTTCGTTGCCGATGCCATCGCCGGGGATTGCCGCAATTCTGAAAGTCTTGCTCATGGGGTGCACTCGTTGTCTAGGGAACAGGTGCTGGCCATGCTATAAGGGCTTGATCCGGAGATAATCTAGCCATTCATGGATTCTTGGAACACGCTACGTGAATAATCTGCCTAACCTCGACGACCTCAACATCTTCCTGCAAGTGGCCAGGCGCGCCAGCTTCGCGGCCGTGGCCGATGAGCTGGGCATGTCGGCGGCGTACATCAGCAAGCGCATTCGCATGCTCGAGCAAACCCTGGAAGTACGCCTGTTGCACCGCACCACCCGGCGGGTGACGGTGAGCGAGGAGGGCGAGCGGGTGTACCAGTGGGCGTTGCAGATTTTCGATGCGGTGCAGCGCATGGGTGATGACATCAGCGCCCAGCACCGCGAGCCGGCCGGGCAACTGCGCATCGCCAGCAGCCTGGGCCTGGGCCGGCGCTTCGTGGCGCCAGCCTTGTCGGAGCTGGCCGAGCGCTACCCGCGGCTGGACATTCGCCTGGACGTGCATGACCGCCTGGTGGACCTGATCGCCGAAGGCGTCGACCTGGATATCCGCGTGGGCAACGCCATCGCCCCCAACCTGATTGCCAAGCCGCTGGCGCGCAACCGCCGGGTGCTGTGCGCCGCGCCGGCGTACCTGGCCCGGCGCGGCACGCCCAAGGTGCTGGGCGACCTGGCCAGTCATGACTGCCTGGTGATCAAGGAGCGCGACCACCCGTTTGGCGTGTGGCAGCTGATGGGCCCGGAGGGTGAGGAGGGGGTGCGGGTGACCGGCGGTTTGTCAAGCAACCATGGCGAAGTGGCGCACCAGTGGTGCCTGGACGGGCGCGGGATATTGCTGCGGTCCTGGTGGGATGTGCACGACAGCCTGCAGGACGGGCGCCTGGTGCAGGTGCTGGAGGACTATCACCAGCCGGCGGATATCTGGGCGGTGTACACCACGCCGCTGGCCAGCTCGGCCAAGGTGCGGGTGGCGGTGGACTTTTTCCGGCAGTACTTTGCCGAGCGTTATAGCCTGCCGGGGTAGAGCCTACCTGCAACACCCGCTTTGTGTAGGAGCGGCCTTGTGTCGCGAAAGGGCTGCAAAGCAGCCCTGGCGAAATTAGCGGCGAAGCTGAAAATGTGGGGCTGCTGCGCGCCCCATCGCGACACAAGGCCGCTCCTACAGACATCAAAAGCAGAGACGATTCCTCAGCCCCTTCCTTTGGCCAGATAGGCCGCGAACTCTGCCTCCGGCACCATGCTGCCACCGGTCCCCCACACCAGGTGCGTGGCCCGCTCCATGCGCCCAGCCGACAGGCCCATGCGCGTCAGGTACTCAGGCGCTTCAAGCACCTTGACCATGCCCGGCATCCCCGCCAGCGCCGAAGGCTCCAGCCGCGCGTTCTCCTGGTCATGGGCCAGCACCAACAGCCGGTACAGCGCCTCGTCGCTGACCGTGTAATAACCATCGAGCAAACGCTGCATCGACTTGCCGACAAAGCCGGAAGGGCGGCCCACCGCCAGGCCGTCGGCGGCGGTCAGGTTGTCGATGCCGAAATCCTGCACGCTGGTGGCGTCATGCAAACCGCTATACACCCCCAGGAACATGCAGGGCGAGTGGGTGGGCTCGGCGAAGATGCAGTGCACATGGTCGCCCCAGATCAGCTTCAGGCCGAACGCCACGCCACCCGGGCCGCCGCCGACCCCGCAGGGCAGGTAGACGAACAGCGGGTGCTCGGCATCCACCTTGATGCCCGCGGCCTCGAACTGGACGGCCAGCCGCTCGGCCGCCACGGCATAGCCGAGGAACAGGTGTGGCGAGTTCTCGTCGTCGACGAAGTAGCAGCTCGGGTCCGCCGCCGCCTGCTGGCGCCCTTGCTCCACTGCCACGCTGTAGTCGCTTTCGTACTCGACCACCTTCACGCCATGGGCGCGCAGTTTGTCCTTCTTCCACTGGCGGGCATCGGCCGACATGTGCACGGTGGCCTGAAAGCCCAGCCTGGCGCTCATGATGCCGATCGACAGCCCGAGGTTGCCGGTCGAGCCGACCGCAACCTTGTACTGGCTGAAGAATTGCCGGGCCTGGTCGCTGGCCAGTTCCCGGTAATCGCTGTCGAGGCTGATCAGGCCGGCTGCCAGGGCAAGGTCTTCGGCATGCTTGAGCACTTCATGAATGCCACCGCGGGCCTTGATCGAACCGGAGATCGGCAGCTCGCTGTCGGCCTTGAGCCAGAGTGAGCCGCTGGCTGGCAGGCCCGCTGCCTGCAGCAAGGTGGCGTGCAGGGTGGGCAGCGGGCGCAGTGGCGACTCGATGATGCCGCCGGTGGCAGCGGTATCCGGGAACACGCTGGCCAGGTAGGGGGCAAAGCGTGCCAGGCGGGCACTGGCGGCACTGACATCGGCGGCGCTGAGGCCGACATCGGCCAGGGCCTGGGCGGCAGGAGCGATGTGCGGGTTGAACCAACGGGTTTCGCGCAGGGCCACCAGGTCTTCGATCAGGGGGTGGGAGCTGCACCATGCTTGCAGTGTCTTGCCGTGAATCATGCTGGTTTTCCTGTTGGTTGATGATGACCCGGGGGGCGCATTCTTCTGGCCTGCGCAGGCCCTTGTAGGAGCGGCCTTGTGTCGCGAAAGGGCTGCAAAGCAGCCCCGGCAATTTGTGCATCTGCGCTGAAACCCTGGGGCTGCTTTGCAGCCCTTTCGCGACACAAGGCCGCTCCTACAACCGACCGCGTGAGGTCAGGGAGCGCCCTCATTCGGCCTGTTGTGCAATCAATGCCAGGCAGCGCTGTACGATCGGGCTCACATCGCCCTTGCGCCGGCTGAGGATGATCGGGCTGACGGCGCCGCTGTCGAGCAGGCTTACATATTCGATATCGGTGCGGTGCTGCTGCTGCACCGACGCCGGCACCAGGGTGACGCCTACGCCGACGGCCACCAGGCCGATGGCGGTCTGCAGTTCGTTGGCCCACTGGCTGACGCGGATGCTCATGCCGTGGTGGGCGAACAGTGCCAGCACATGGTCGGCATAGCTGGGCCGCGGGTTGGCCGGGTAGAGGATGAACGCCTCGTCAGCCAGCTGGGCAAGGGTAAGCGGGCTGCTCGCCAGCGGGTGGCCCTTGGGCAATACAGCCACCAGCGGGTCCTCGCACAGTACTTGCTGGTGAATGGCCGGGTCATCGATGCGAATGCGCCCGAAGGCGATGTCGATGCGCCCGCTTTTCAGCGCCTCCACCTGCTGCAGCGTGGTCATCTCGTTCAGGCCCAGCTCCAGCTCGCTGTCCTGGCGCAGCTCGCGGATCAGCTCCGGCAGCACCTTGTACAGGGTCGAGGGGGCAAAGCCGATCCCCAGCCACTGGCGCTGGCCCTGGCCGATGCGGCGGGTGTTGTCGCTGATGTTCTCCAACTGCTGCAGCACGGTGCAGCTCTGCTCGTAGAAGAAGCGGCCCGCCTCGGTCAGCCGCAGCGGGCGCTCGCGCACCACCAGCAAGGTACCGAGCTGGTCCTCGAGTTGGCTGATCTGCCGGCTCAGCGGTGGCTGGGCAATGTGCAGCAGCTCGGCGGCGCGAGTGAAGTTCAGGGTTTCGGCCAGGACCTTGAAGTAACGCAGGTGGCGCAGCTCCATCAGACCTCCAGGGTATGGTGGGAGATTCATTCGATATTGGACGGCTATCAGGGTCTCGCGCAATCCTTGAACAAGCAAGTAAATGCACCACTCGGGCCTGCGGCTGGCAGCCCGAAACAACGGGACCTGGCAACAATGACAAGCGCGCTGATTGAACGTATAGAGGCAATTATCGTCGACCTGCCGACCATTCGCCCGCACAAGCTGGCGATGCACACCATGCAGCAGCAGACCCTGGTGGTATTGCGTGTTCGCTGCAGTGATGGCGTGGAAGGCATCGGCGAGGCCACCACCATCGGCGGCCTGGCCTATGGCTACGAAAGCCCCGAGGGCATCAAGGCCAACATCGATGCGCACCTGGCGCCGGCGCTGATCGGCCTGCCGGCAGACAACATCAACGCCGCCATGCTCAAGCTGGACAAGCTGGCCAAGGGCAACACCTTTGCCAAGTCGGGTATCGAGAGCGCCTTGCTCGATGCCCAGGGCAAGCGCCTGGGCCTGCCGGTCAGCGAACTGCTGGGTGGCCGCGTGCGCGACAGCCTGGAAGTGGCCTGGACCCTGGCCAGCGGCGACACCGCCCGCGACATCGCCGAAGCCCTGCACATGCTGGAGATTCGCCGGCATCGGGTGTTCAAGCTGAAGATCGGCGCCAACCCGTTGGCCCAGGACCTCAAGCACGTGGTGGCGATCAAGCGCGAGCTGGGCGACAGTGCCAGCGTGCGGGTCGACGTCAACCAGTACTGGGACGAATCCCAGGCCATCCGTGCCTGCCAGGTGCTTGGCGACAACGGCATCGACCTGATCGAGCAACCGATTTCGCGCATCAACCGCAGCGGCCAGGTGCGCCTGAACCAGCGCAGCCCGGCGCCGATCATGGCCGACGAGTCGATCGAAAGCGTCGAGGACGCCTTCAGCCTGGCCGCCGACGGCGCGGCCAGCATCTACGCCTTGAAAATAGCCAAGAACGGTGGCCCGCGCGCCGTGCTGCGCACCGCGCAAATCGCCGAGGCTGCCGGCATCGCCCTGTATGGCGGGACCATGCTCGAAGGCTCGATCGGCACCCTGGCTTCGGCTCACGCCTTCCTGACCCTGCGCCAGCTCACCTGGGGCACCGAGCTGTTCGGGCCGCTGCTGCTGACCGAAGAAATCGTCAACGAGCCGCCGCAGTACCGCGACTTCCAGCTGCACATTCCAAGTACCCCGGGCCTGGGCCTGACCCTGGACGAACAGCGCCTGGCGCGCTTCGCCCGCCGCTGAGTCACGCTGGCTGAAAGAACACACAACCCCTGTGGGAGCGGCTTTAGCCGCGAAGCAGGCGACGCGGTGGATGGCACGGGCTCGCCCGCTCCCACAGTGTTCGCGCCAAATCAGAGAAAGGAGATACCAGCATGCTGTTCCACGTGAAGATGACCGTGAAACTGCCGGTCGACATGGACCCGACCAAGGCCGCCCGGCTCAAGGCCGACGAAAAGGAACTGGCCCAGCGCCTGCAGCGCGAGGGCACCTGGCGCCACTTGTGGCGCATTGCCGGGCACTACGCCAACTACAGCGTGTTCGACGTGCCCAGTGTCGAGGCGCTGCACGACACCCTGATGCAGCTGCCGCTGTTCCCGTACATGGACATCGAGGTCGACGGCCTGTGCCGGCACCCCTCGTCGATTCACAGCGACGACCGCTGAGTCGCACCTGTCTACCTGACAAGAACAAGATGAGGCAAGCACGATGACCGTGAAAATCTCCCACACTGCCGATGTTCAGGCGTTCTTCAAGGAAGTGGCCGGCCTGGGCCATGCCGAAGGCAACCCACGCTTCAAGCAGATCATCCTGCGTGTGCTGCAGGACACTGCACGCCTGGTCGAAGACCTGGAAATCACCGAAGACGAGTTCTGGCATGCCGTCGACTACCTCAACCGCCTGGGTGGCCGTAACGAAGCCGGCCTGCTGGCGGCGGGGCTGGGCATCGAACATTTCCTCGACCTGCTGCAGGATGCCAAGGACGCCGAGGCCGGCCTGACTGGCGGCACCCCGCGCACCATCGAAGGCCCGCTGTATGTGGCGGGGGCGCCGTTGGCGCAGGGCGAAGCGCGCATGGACGACGGCAGCGACCCGGGCGTGGTGATGTTCCTCCAGGGCCAGGTGTTCGATACTGAAGGCAAGCCGTTGGCCGGCGCCACCGTTGACCTGTGGCACGCCAACACCCAGGGCACCTATTCGTACTTCGACTCGACCCAGTCCGAGTACAACCTGCGCCGGCGCATCATCACCGATGCCGAAGGGCGCTACCGTGCGCGCTCCATCGTGCCGTCGGGGTACGGCTGCGACCCGCAGGGGCCAACCCAGGAATGCCTGGACCTGCTTGGTCGTCACGGCCAGCGCCCGGCGCACGTGCACTTCTTCATCTCGGCGCCGGGGCACCGCCATCTGACCACGCAGATAAACCTGGCCGGGGACAAGTACCTGTGGGATGACTTTGCCTATGCCACCCGTGACGGGCTGGTCGGCGAGCTGCGCTTTGTCGAGGATGCTGCGGCGGCGCGTGATCGCGGCGTAGAGGGCGAACGCTTTGCCGAGCTGGCGTTCGACTTCCACCTGCAGGCGGCCAAGGCGCCGGACGCCGAGGCGCGCAGCCACCGCCCGCGTGCGTTGCAGGGAGCCTGAGTGGTGTTATCGCTCCGGTTGTAGAGGGTCGTTGTGGGAGCGGGTTTACCCGCGAAGAATGCAACACGGTGTATGGCACCGGCTGTGCCGGTGTTCGCGGGTGAACCCGCTCCCACAGGGGCCTGCTAAATCAATGAGTGATGTGCTTGTGATGGTTTTGGCCTGGGCCTTTCCGTGCGGGGAGGGCCTGGGCTTTTTGCTGCCAGGGGCTGTTGATCTAGAATCCGCCTTTTTACCCGAGCCCTCGCACCATGCTGCCCATCGAACTGCTGGCAACCACTGCCGACCAGGCCCCGCTGATTCGCAACCTCTACCAGTTCTACGCCTACGAGTCCTCGGACTGGGAGCAGGAAGACGTCGAAGTGGACGGCCGCTTCTATATCCATGACGAGCACCTGCAACGTTACTGGCAGGCCGATGGCTGGGGCGCGTACCTGGTGCTGGCAGATGGTTTCATCGCCGGTTTCGTGCTGGTCGAACGCAGCGAGCTGCCGGGCATCGACGCGTTCGAACTGGCCGACCTGTTCATCCTGAAAAAGTACCGCCGACAGGGCATCGGCCGGGCGGTGGCATTGCAACTGCTGGGCGGCGAGGGCGACTGGCTGATGCGCTGTTACGCACAGGACATGCCTGCCGTGGCCTTCTGCAATGCCGTGCTGGCCGAGCTGTCGCGCCCGGCGCAGCCCATAGCCCTGGATGACGAACCGGGCTTGCTCAATTTCCTGGTGACGGGCGCCCGCCATTGAGGGGTTGCCAGCCTTCGTTCGCAAATTGAAGGGATCGTGGCTTTTTGTGAGCTACTTCACAAAATCGTCATCGGAGGCATAATGCCACCAACCTTTTCACGCCTTTCGAAGGCCCAGGTAAAGTTCATGTCGCTAGTCGCAAGCCCCGACATCATGTACCGGCTGTTGATCCAGAGTGTGGTGGACTATGCCTTCTACCTGCTCACCCCCGAAGGAATCGTCGCCAACTGGAACCCCGGCGCCCAGCGCGCCAAGGGCTACCTGGCCGAGGAAATCGTCGGCCAGCACTACTCGTTGTTCTACACCGATGCCGAGCGCGCCGCCGGGCTGCCCGCGCTCAACCTTGAGCAGGCGCGCAGCACCGGGCGCTTCGAAGAGACCGGTTCGCGCCTGCGCAAGGACGGCACGACCTTCCATGCCCATGTGGTGATCGACGCGGTGTACGACGATGCCGGGCAACTGGTGGGCTTCGCCAAGGTCACCCGCGACATTTCCGAGCACCACCGGCAAGAGCTGGAACTGCTGCAGGCCAAGGAACTGGCCGAGCAGTACAGCCAGGAAATGACCAAGCTGTCGCAGTTCCTTGATTCGGTGATTGCCAACATCCCCGCCAGCGTCATTGTCCAGGACCTGGAAAGCCAGCGCATCCTGCTGGCCAACCAGCAGGCCGAGCGCCTGTTCGGCGGGCCGCAGCGCAGCATGACCGGGCAGTTGCCCGGCGAATGCCTGGCACCGGGTGCTGCCGGTTACCTGGAACAGCAACTGGCCCGTGGCGCCCGCAGCACCAAGGGCCATGCCGCCGAAACCCGGGTCGACACGGCCTGCGGCCCACGCACCCTGCGCAGCCGCACCTTGCTCAGCCAGAACCGTGAAGGCCAGGCCGACTACGTGCTGTTCGTTGCCGAAGACGCCACCGAAGAGCTGGCCGCCCACGCGCAGATCCACCACATGGCGCACCACGATGCGCTGACCGGGCTGCCCAACCGCACCCTGTTCAACGAACGCCTGCGCCAGGCGCTGGTGCGTGACAGCGAGCACGCCAAGCTGACCGCCGCCCTGTGCCTGGACCTGGACAACTTCAAGAACATCAACGATTCGCTGGGCCACGCCTTTGGCGACAAGCTGCTGCGCGCGCTGGGCAAGCGCCTGCGCCGCGAGCTGCGCGAACACGACACCCTGGCCCGCCTGGGCGGCGACGAGTTTGCTGTGGTGCTGACCGGCCTGGAGGGCCGGGAGGCCGCATGCAACACGGCGCAGCGCCTGATCAACGCGATCTGCCCGCCGTTCCAGATCGAGGGGCACCAGTTCACGGTGGGGGTGAGCATCGGTATTGCCATTGCGCCTGATGACAGCGACCAGGCCGAGCAACTGCTGGGCTACGCCGACATGGCGCTGTACGAGGCCAAGCGCAATGGCCGCAACCGCTACGAGTGCTTCAACGTCGAACTGGACGTCGCCGCGCGCCAGCGCCGCCTGGTGGAAACCGACCTGCGCACCGCGCTGCACCTGGGCCAGTTGCAGCTGCACTACCAGCCGGTGGTCGACCAGCAGACCAGCAGCGTTACCGGCTATGAGGCGTTGTTGCGCTGGGAGCACCCGACCCGCGGCATGGTCATGCCCATGGACTTCATCCCCATCGCCGAGGAAACCGGGCTGATCCACGAACTGGGCAACCGGGCGCTGAACCTGGCCTGCCAGGAGGCGGCCAGCTGGGACAGCGAGCAGACGGTGTCGGTCAACCTGTCGGCGGTGCAGTTCAAGAATGCCAACCTGGTGCACACCGTGGCCCTGGCGCTGGCCGACTCAGGCCTGCCGCCGCAGCGGCTGGAGCTGGAGGTCACCGAGTCGGTGCTGTTGGGCAACAGCGAGGAGAACGTGCGCACCCTGCGTGCACTGAAGGACCTGGGCGTGTCCATTTCGCTGGACGATTTCGGCACCGGGTATTCCTCGCTGGGCTACCTGCGTTCGTTCCCGTTCGACCGGATCAAGATCGACAAGTCGTTCGTACATGACATGTGCGACAGCCGCGAGGCGATGTCGATCATCCGCGCCATTACCGACCTGTCCAACAGCCTGATGATCAAGACCACGGCCGAGGGGGTTGAGTCGGAGGAGCAGATGCGCCGGTTGGCGGCGGAGGGTTGCTCGCACTTCCAGGGTTACCTGTACGGGCGACCGGCACCGGCGAACGAGCGGTTGAAGCAGGTGATGACGCCGGCGTAGTGCCCATTGGCCTGCCTCGCCCCATGTAGGAGCGGCCTTGTGTCGCGAAAGGGCCGCAAAGCGGCCCCGGCGAGATCTGCGGCGAAGCTGAAAAATTTGGGGCCGCTGCGCGCCCCTTCGCGACACAAGGCCGCTCCTACAGGTTCCAGTCCGGCGCAAACGCCGGGCTCACCACTCGCTGGTCCTTCGGCAACCCGGCAATCGCCGCGCGGTCCTCGTCATCCAGTTGCACGTTCGACGCCGCCAGGTTGGCCAGCTGGTTCTCGCGGCTGCCGGCCTTGGGGATCACCGCCACGCCGTCCTGGTCCAGCAACCACTTCAGCGCCACCTGGCTGGGCAGTACGCCATGCTTGCGGGCGATCGCCTGGATCACCGGCTGCGCCGCCGCCTGTCCACGGGCCAGCGGGGTGTAGGCGGTGAGCAGCAGGTCGTGGCGGCGGGCGTAGTCCAGCAGCGGTTGCTGGCCGAGCAGCACGTGGTATTCCACCTGGATCGCCGACAATGGCGCGCCCAGGGTTTCCACCACCTGGCGCAGCAGCCCCAGCGGGAAGTTGGCCACGCCGATGCTGCGCGCCTTGCCCTCGTCACGCAGGGCCACCAGGGTTTCGATGCTGCGGGCCAGGTCCCAGTCCTGGCCGGGCCAGTGGATGTGGAACAGGTCGACCTGCTCGGTACCCAGCGCGCGCAGGCTGTCCTCCAGCGACTGGCGCATGGCCTTGGGCGCCAGGCGATCCCACCATACCTTGGTGGTCAGGTGAATCTGCTCGCGCGGTACATCGCTGTCGCGCAGGGCCTGGCCGACGGCGGCTTCGTTGTCATAGGCAGTGGCGGTGTCGATGTGCCGGTAACCCACTTCAAGCGCCTGGCGCACGGCCTGGGTGCACTCGCTTCCGGTCATTGGCCAGGTGCCCAGGCCGATCGCGGGCAGGTCCAGGCCGTTTCGGGTGGTGAGCCTTTGCATGTAAATTCCTTGTAGGGTGGGCAGGGTTCGCATTCGATGGTCGGCGATCAGCACGGCACGGGCCATGCGCACGGGGCGGAAAGTGGTCGATCAGCGAACAGAAATTGCAGTCGGCCTTGGCTGGCGGCAATTGAACTTCCTTATTCTTTGGCATCTCTTCTAGAATCCGAGCTGTTGCATCCGCCAGGCAACGCCTGCGCGGCCTTCCCTGGGCGCCGCATCCAGCCGCGCCGTCATCGAGAGTGCCATGAGTTCCAGCACACCGCTGTCCGGAGTCAACCAACCCCTGCGCGGCATCGCCCTGGTGGTGGTGGCGACGTTCCTGTTCGCCAGTCACGATGCCCTGTCCAAGTTCCTCGGCGGCCTGTACCCGATCATCATGGTGGTGTGGGCGCGGTATGTGGTGCACACGCTGCTGATGGCCGGCATCTTCCTGCCCAAGGCCGGCCTCAACGTGCTGCGCACCCGCCGCCCGCTGTTGCAGACGTTACGTGCCCTGAGCCTGTTGAGCACCAGCCTGCTGTTCACCACCGGCCTGCAGTACCTGCCGCTGGCCGAGGCCACGGCGGTCAACTTCCTGGCCCCGGTGCTGGTCACCGCGCTGTCGGCGCCGTTGCTTAAGGAGCGGGTGACGGTGGGGCAGTGGGTGGCGGTGGTGATGGGTTTCATCGGTGTGCTGGTGGTGGTGCACCCGGGCGGGGCGATGTTCACCCCGGCCATCCTGTATCCTTTCGGTTCGGCGCTGGGCTTCTGCTTCTATCAGTTGCTGACGCGCATCCTGGCCGCGCATGACAGCCCGACCACCAGCAACTTCTATGCGGGGTTGTGCAACACCCTGGCGATGAGTGCGCTGGTGCCGTTCTTCTGGGAGATGCCGCGTTGGGACCATGCGCTGCTGATGCTGGCGCTGGGTGGCTTTGGCATGACTGCGCACCTGCTGCTGACCCAGGCCTTCCGCCATGCGGCACCGGCCTTGCTGGCGCCGTTCAGTTATTGCCAGATCGTGTTTGCCGGGTTGCTTGGGTTGGTTGTCTATAGCCAGGTGCCGGATACCCTGAGCCTGGTGGGCATCTCGGTGATTTGCCTCAGTGGGCTGGGGGCGGCGTGGATGCAGCGGGGTAAGTAGCAGCCTGTACCGGTCCTGTGCCCACCTGATCGATGAACGCTGGGCCTTGTAGGAGCGGCCTTGTGTCGCGAAAGGGCTGCGAAGCAGCCCCAGGGTTTCAGCGCAAATGCATATATTGCCGGGGCTGCTTCGCAGCCCTTTCGCGACACAAGGCCGCTCCTACAAGGGGCCCAGGTTTTCGTGGCCCTCAAACGCGCCCCTTCAACAACGCCTGCAACGAATCGTCAAAGTCGCGCAAGGCATCCGCCTGCACCGCCCGCTCATCCTCGGCCACCCGCGCCACATCGCCCAGGCGCTTGCTGGCCCGCCCTTCAGCACGGCCGATATAGGTCAGCTGGTCATCGAAAAAGCGCGCTACTACCCGGCTTTCGATATCCGCGCTGGCCAAACGGCTTTCGGTGTCCAGCAGCACGATCACATCCGGGTGGTCGCCCAGCAGCGTGTCCAGGTCGTCATAGAAGGTCACTTCGGCAAACTGCTGCGCCAGTGACCGCGCCAGCCAGTCATACGCCTGGCTCTCGCCGCCCAGGGTCGCAACAGGAGCACGCTGGCCCTGGGCCGGCTCGGCTGCCTGGGTGCGATGGCTGCCGAGGTATTCGAGGGTTGCTTCGGCGTCTCGCCCCAGCAGCACCGCCACCCGTTGGCCGGGGGCCAGGGCGACACTGGAAATGGCTGTGGCCGAATAGAAGTGCCCGTAGGGCTGCGCGTCGGTAGCGGCAGGGCTGGCACAACCGCCAAGGGCGGCCAGCAAGGCGAGCAGGGCAGCGATCATGCCGGTTTTCATGGGAGGCCTCATCAATCAGTGAATGCCGCCATCTTCCGCCCGGGCTGGCCGCAGCGGAACTTGATGGCATTCATGGTGGCTATCGATGAGGTCGATGCATCACTGCGTGGCCATGAACTGCAGGATGCGCTCGCGCAGCCAGCGCTCGGCCGGGTCATTGTCCTGGGCGCCGCTCCAGACCATCGACAGTTCGGCCTCGGTGATGTCGAACGGCGCCGGGTCGGCGCGCAGGCTGCCGTCGTCGGCCAGGGCGCAGGCGGCATAGTCCGGCACCGTGGCGATCAGCTCGGTGTTGCGCAGCAGGGCGCGCAGGCTGCCGAACTGCGGCACCGCCAGCACCACCTTGCGGCAGCGGCCGATGCGCGCCAGGTCGAGGTCGATATTGCCGCTCATGTCGCCGGAGAACGACACCATCACATGCGGGCGGGCGCAGTATTCGTCGAGGGTCAGCGGGCCCGGGCGGTCATCGGCGCGCAGCACTCGCACGCCGATGTTGCGCAGCTTGCGGCGCTTGGCGGTGGCCGGCAGGTCCGTGGTGTAACTTACGCCCACCGAGATCTCGCCGCTGGCCAGCAGCCCTGGCATCAGCAGGAAGTTGGCCCGGCGCACCACCACGCTGATGTTCGGGGCCTCTTCGCGCAGGGCCTGCAGCAGGGCCGGGAACAGGCCGAACTCGGCATCGTCCGACAGGCCCAGGCGGAACACGTTGCAGCTGTTGACCGGGTCGAACTCGCGGGCGCGGCTGATGGCGGCGGAAATCACATCCATGGCCGGCCCCAGCTCGGCGAAGATCTGCATGGCCCGTGGCGTGGGCTCCATGGCCCGGCCGTTGCGGATCAGCAGCGGGTCGTCGAACAGCTCGCGCAGGCGGGCGAGGGCGGCGCTGACGGTGGGCTGGGTGATGAACAGCTTTTCGCCGACCCGGGTCAGGTTGCGTTCGATCATCAGGGCTTCGAACAGTACCAGCAGGTTCATGTCGACGCGGCGCAGGTCGTTGCGGTTCATGAGGGGGCGGGTTCCGGAGTAGAAGGGGTGGCGGTGTATTGAAGCATGTGGCCAGCCTGATTGCCTTGTATGGATGTGCCGGCCTCTTCGCGGGCATGCCCGCTCCCACAGGTATTGCACAGTTCTCGAGACCTGCGCAGGTCCTGTGGGAGCGGGCGCGCCCGCGAAGAGGCCAGTACAGGCATGACCCTGACAGAGCCAACCTATCACCCCTCAATAGCCACTCTATTAGAACTCTGTCCAAGCTCGGCTAGTCTTTCCCCTGGCCCCGCGAATTCCGCGAGCGGGCGGTGTGTCAGCACTTGCGTGCAAGACCGCACCAACCCCGTCGTGACAGCTTCGCAAGCCCCGTGTAGACCTGACGAGGGGTAGCACGAGCCCACGCGCTCGGCTGAAAGAACACCTGGCAAAGACCGGAAATCTGGATAACCGACCCAAAGGTACCCGCAGATGTCGAACGAATCGAAATGCCCGTTCCATCAAACCGCAGGTGGCGGCACCACCAACCGTGACTGGTGGCCTGACCAGCTCAACCTGAGAATTCTTCACCAACATTCCTCCAAGTCCGACCCGATGGACCCGGGTTTCGACTATGCCAAGGCGTTCAAGAGCCTCGACTTCCAGGCCCTGAAGAAAGACCTGACCGCCTTGATGACCGACTCCCAGGACTGGTGGCCCGCCGACTTCGGCCACTACGGCCCGCTGTTCATCCGCATGGCCTGGCACAGCGCCGGTACCTACCGCATCGGCGATGGCCGGGGTGGTGCAGGCTCTGGCCAGCAGCGCTTCGCCCCGCTCAACAGTTGGCCGGACAACGTCAGCCTGGACAAGGCCCGGCGCCTGCTGTGGCCGATCAAGCAGAAGTACGGCAACAAGATTTCCTGGGCCGACCTGATCGTGCTCACCGGCAACGTCGCCCTCGAATCCATGGGCTTCAAGACCTTCGGCTTCTCCGGCGGGCGTGCCGACGTGTGGGAGCCGGACGAAGATGTGTACTGGGGTTCGGAAAAGGTCTGGCTGGGCGGAGACATTCGTTATGGCAATGAGCAGGTCAAGGCCCAGCCGCCAGGCCAGGGTGACCTGGTAGCAGAGCCAGCCAAGCACCCAGAGGAGCAAAGCCGGGACCTGTCCGGCGAGCGTAACCTGGAAAACCCCCTGGCTGCTGTGCAGATGGGCCTGATCTACGTGAACCCGGAAGGCCCGGACGGCAACCCCGACCCGGTAGCCTCGGGCAAGGACATCCGTGACACCTTCGGCCGCATGGCCATGAACGATGAAGAAACCGTGGCGCTGATCGCCGGTGGCCACGCCTTCGGCAAGACCCACGGTGCCGGCCCTGCCGACAACGTTGGCCCGGAGCCGGAAGCTGCAGCCCTGGAGCTGCAGGGGTTGGGTTGGGCCAACAAGTTCGGCAGCGGCAAGGGTGGCGATACCATCACCAGCGGCCTGGAAGTGACCTGGACTTCGACCCCCACCCGATGGAGCAACGAATACCTCAACAACCTGTTCAACTTCGACTGGGAACTGACCAAGAGCCCGGCCGGTGCCCACCAGTGGCGGCCGAAGGAGGGCAAGGGGGCAGGCACCGTGCCGGATGCCCATGACCCGGCCAAGCGCCACGCGCCTTCCATGCTCACCTCCGACCTGGCGCTGCGCTTCGACCCGATCTACGAGCCGATCGCCCGCCGCTTCAAGGACAACCCTGAGCAGCTGGCAGACGCCTTCGCCCGTGCCTGGTACAAGCTGATTCACCGCGACATGGGCCCATTGGCGCGCTATCTGGGCCCGGAAATGCCCAACGAAGAGCTGCTGTGGCAGGACCCGCTGCCAAAAGTCGACCACCCGCTGGTGGGTGAGCAGAACATTGCCGCGCTCAAGGCCAAGGTGCTGGCGGCGGGCCTGAGCGTTGGCGAGCTGGTGGCCACAGCCTGGGCGGCGGCGTCGACCTTCCGCGGTTCGGACAAGCGTGGCGGGGCCAATGGTGGCCGCCTGCGCCTGGCGCCGCAGAAGGACTGGCCGGCGAACCAGGGCACAGGCAAGGTGCTGGCGGCGCTGGAGAAGATCCAGGCCGAGTTCAATGCCGGTGGCAAGAAAATCTCCCTGGCCGACCTGATCGTTCTGGCTGGCGCCGCCGCAGTGGAAAAGGCTGCCAAGGACGCCGGGCACAACGTCAGCGTGGCGTTCCGCCCGGGGCGTACCGATGCCTCCCAGGCGCAGACCGACGTCGAGTCGTTCGCCGTGCTGGAGCCGCTGGCCGATGGTTTCCGCAACTTCACCAAGGCCCGCTACAGCGTCAAGGCCGAGAAGCTGCTGCTGGACAAGGCCCAGTTGTTGACCCTGACCGCGCCGGAAATGACCGTGCTGATCGGCGGCCTGCGCGTGCTCGGCGCCAACCATGGCGGCAGCCAGCAGGGCGTGTTCACCGACAAGGTCGGTACCCTGAGCAACGACTTCTTCCGCAACCTGCTGGACATGGGCGTTGAGTGGAAGCCGACCTCGGCGGATAACGAAACCTTCGAAGGGCGCGACCGCAAGACCGGGCAGGTGAAGTGGACCGGTAGCCGGGTTGACCTGGTGTTCGGTTCCCATGCCCAGTTGCGGGCGTTGAGCGAGGTGTATGGCAGCAGTGATGGCCGGGACAAGTTCGTGCGGGACTTTGTGGCGGCCTGGGAGAAAGTGATGGAGCTGGATCGCTTTGACCTGAAATAGCTGCGTCGGAAATGGGGGCGCTTTGCGCCCCTATCGCGACACAAGGCCGCTCCTACAAGCCACCGCCGAATGCGGCGCCGAACCTGTAGGAGCGGCCTTGTGTCGCGACAGGGCTGCAAAGCAGCCCCATGCTCTCCGGGGGCTGGACCATTTCAATCTTCCTGTGCAAGCTGATGCACGACAGTGATTGCACACAGAAGGTGATCGTTCGTGAACCCCGAAACCATGCTGGCGGCATTGCCAGGCTACGCCATGTCGGCCGAGTCGATACAGGTGCTGCCCGATGCCAAGGCCTACCGCGCCTGCCTGCTCGAGCGCATCCGCGCCGCAACCCGGCGTATCGTCATCGTTGCGCTGTATCTGCAGGAAGACGAGGCCGGCCAGGAAGTGCTGGATGCCTTGTACCAGGCCAAGGCCGCGCGGCCGGGGCTGGAAATCACCATCGTGGTCGACTGGTTCCGTGCCCGCCGCGGCCTGCTGGGCGCCGGGCGCCAGCCGGGTAACGCCGCCTGGTACCAGGCCCAGCGCCAGCACCATGGGCTGGACATCGTCATCCATGGCGTACCGGTGCAGACCCGCGAGCTGTTTGGCGTGTTGCACCTGAAGGGCAGCATCATCGACGACTGCGTGATCTACACCGGCGCCAGCCTTAACAACGTGTACCTGCACCGTTTCGACCGTTACCGCCTGGACCGCTACCACCTGTTCCAATCACCAGAGCTGGCCGACGCGATGGTCGGGCTGGTGCGGCGCCTGCTGCACCACACCGCCACGCCGCGCCTCGACCTGCCAGAGCCACCCTCCACCCGCAGCCTGCGCGGCGACATCCGGCGCTTGCGCGCGCGGCTGCGGCGCATGGCCTATGAGGCACCGGCCAGCGCAGCGGGGCAGGGCCTGCGGGTTATTCCGCTGTTGGGTGTGGGCCGTGGCAACCCGCTGAACCGGGCACTGTGCGCCTTGCTGGCGGCGGCGCGCACACAGGTCATCATCAGCACGCCGTATTTCAACCCGCCCCGGGTGCTGATGCGCGAGCTCGACCATGCCCTGGCGCGTGGCGTGCGGGTGGAGCTGATCGTTGGTGACCGCACGGCCAACGACTTCTATATCGCCCCCGGCGAGCCGTTCAGTGCCAGCGGCGCGTTGCCCTACCTGTACGAAGACAACCTGCGCGCCTTCACCCGACGTCGCCACGCTGCGATTGCCAGCGGCCAGCTGCAGGTGCGGATCTGGAATGACCCCGGGCATACCTTTCATGCCAAGGGCGTGTGGGTAGACCAGCGCTATTCGTTGCTGACCGGTAACAACCTGAACCCGCGCGGCTTCAACCTGGACCTGGAGAACGGCCTGCTGATCGATGACCCGCAAGGGCAATGGCTGGGGCCACGGGAGGCAGAGTTGACCGAGTTGCGCCGGCATGCGCCGAAGATCGGCTCGGCAGAGGAGTTGGGGGTCAAGGCCGAGCACCCCAAGGAAGTGCGCAAGTTCCTGCGGCGGCTGCGCTATAGCCGGCTGGAGCCGCTGATCAAGCGGGTGCTCTGAGGGAATTCAAGCGTTTTTGTGGGAGCGGCCTGGTGTCGCGAAAGGGCCGCAAAGCGGCCCCTCGATTTCAGCGTCACCGCTGCTATTGCTGGGGCTGCTTTGCAGCCCTTTCGCGACACAAGGCCGCTCCTACAGAGTCCGCGCCAGGCTGTGCCACCTTTGTTTCCTGTTTGCCCCGCGGCTTGAGCCGCGACACCGCAAACAGCACCACCGCCAACCCGACGACCTGATACAGCGAAATCTCTTCGCTCAGGATCGCCCACGATGCCAGCACCGTCAGCACCGGCCCCAGGTTGCCCACCGCGGCAGTATGGGTCGGCCCCAGGCGCTGTATCGCCAGCGCCACCCAGTAGATCGGCAACACCGTGGAAAACACCGCCATCAACCCGGCATTGGCCCACACTGCGCCTGGCAACTCCCACAACTGCCCGACCGGTGCCACCACCAGGTAATGCGCCAGCACCATCAGCGAGGACGCAGTACCGCACAACCCGGCCAGGCGCATCGAGCCCATGCGCTTGAGCATCATTCCGGTGCCGGAGTAATACAGCGCGTAGGTCACCGCACTGGCGAACACCCACAGCGAGCCCAGCACTACCTGCTGGCCAGTCCCGGCCACACTGACATCGTGGACAAAGGCAATGCCCAGCCCCAGGTAGCACAGGCCCATGGCGGACAAGGTGCGCAGGCTTGGCCGCTCACGCAGGGCGATGGCCTGGAACACCAGCACCAGGGTCGGGTAGGTGAACAGGATCAGCCGCTCCAGCCCGGCGCTGATGTACTGCAGGCCATAGAAGTCGAACAGGCTGGCCAGGTAGTAGCCCAGCAGCCCGAGCAACGCGACACGCAGCCCATCGCCCAGGTTGAGCGGTGCGCTGCCCTGACCACGGCTGGCCCATACCAGCCAGGCGAACATCGGCAGCGACAGCCCCATGCGCAATGCCAGCAGGCTGATGGCGTCCACCGGCCCTGCGGCATAGGCGAGCTTGACGAAGATGGCCTTGAAGCTGAAACCCAGGGCCGCCAGCACGGCGTACAGGGCGCCGCTTTGCAGTTGGCGCTGGATCAGGCTGCGTAATGCGTTCATGGGGTACCCGCGGCAGAAGAAAGACAGGGTTATTCTGAACAGAAGGCAGCCTTACTAGCAGCGCTTTATCGAGGAATTGGCGATGAACCTGGCCATGCTGCCCGCACAGCCGCCGTGCGCGCCGAGCAGGAGCTGCCGGTGCGTCGGGTGGCCCTGGCGGAAAGCTGGGCCACCCTGGAGCTACGTTTGTGTTTCCGCGACTGGGAGCGCCTGAGCTCACATGGGCGGCAACTGGTGAGCTTTTTGTCCGGGCAATGGCTTACTGCGCCGGGGCCAGGCGAATACCACTCACCTGCACCTGATCACCGGGCTTGAAGCGGGCATTGGGCGAGCGATAACGCTGGGTACTGCCGTCGTCATGGCGTACCACGTAGGCCGCGTCGCTGTGCCCGCTGCCTTGTTGCACGGCGGCGCCGCCAAATGCACCCAGGGCTGCACCGGCGATGGCGCCGAACGGGCCACCGAGCGCGGCGCCGACCATCAGGCCGCTGACGCCGCCGGCGCCATAGCCCACCGTGTTGTCGGGGCTTTCCGAGAGTACCTCGTCGGCGCAGGCGGGCAGGGCGATGGACAGGGACATCACCAGAGGGAGGAGGATATTTTTCATGATGGTTATTTCCGCAAGGCAGGTAGTGGCGAAAGAGAATGGTTCAGCTTTCGTGCCAGCTGGGCAGCCCTTGCAGATGGGCGTGTTGCGCTGGTGTGTTGTCATAACGACAGCGGTTTTTGTGGTGCAAATGACAGGCTGATGTCAATATGACATTCACTCGCACGGGTATTGGCCAGGGCTGGGCTATCATTTGCAGGCTGGTGGTGTAAGGCTCCTCTGAAAAGTCATCACGAGCGCATACAATCGGGCCTTTTCCTCGTCAACCAGATAGGCCAAACCGTTCATGGCGCTTGATCCACCCACGATGCTCACTATCTCGATCGCTCTGGCTGCCGCGGCTGCGTTGTACCTGGCGATCGAGTGGCGCAGCGTACGCGAGCCGTCGCTGCTGTTCTGGAGCGCAGGCTTTGCCACCATCACGATTGGTTCCACCCTGGCCTTGCTGCGTGGCATCGGTTTGTTGCTGATCGGTATCTGGTTCGCCAACGGCTTGCTGGTGGTGGCGCACTGGTTCTTCCTGGTGGGGGTGTTGCGCTTCACCCAGGTGCGGCTGTCGCGTATCTGGTTATCGGTCGTGCTGGTGTGGTTTGCCTTGCTGCTGTTGCCTGTTGGGCCGCAGTGGTCGAAGGTGATGCTGATGGTCAACTCGTTGCTGGTGGCGCTGTTGACGCTCAAGGCCAGCTGGCTGTTGCGGCCGCATGGCAAGTCGCTGAGTGTTGGCGCGGTGCAGTTGCGCTATGTGTTGCTGGTTCATGGGTTGTTCTATGTGGCCAAGGCGATCATTGCGATCACACCGGGTACGCTGATTGACCTGGCCACCTTCGGCGGGCTGATCATTCAGGTTTCGTTGGTCGAAGGTGCGATGGCGATCATGCTGATTGCCTTGTCGATGACCGGCACCGTGCGCTACCGGCGCGAGGAGCGGATTGCCCGCCTGGCAGCCCGTGATCCGTTGACGGCGCTGTACAACCGACGCGCACTGGAGGTGCGGGCGGGGCCTTTTTTCAAGGCAGTGGACTCGGCGCAGCCCGGGGCCTTGCTACTGATCGACATCGACAACTTCAAGCTGGTCAACGACCTGCACGGGCATGTTGCAGGGGACCGCTTGCTGATTGCCCTGAGCGAGATGATTCGCACGGTGTTGCCCGAGCGTTCGCTGGCGGCGCGGCTGGGCGGTGATGAGTTCGTCATTCTGCTGTGTGGTGCGAGCAGCGAGCGGGTCATGGAGCTGGGTGGACTGCTGCGCGAGCAGTTCCAGCAGTATGCCAGCAAGACGGTACCTACGCCGCAGCCGGTCACCTTGAGCATCGGCGCCAACCTGTTCGACCAACCGCCGACGAGCCTGGCAGCCTTGATCGAGCAGGGAGATGTCGCCTTGTACCAGTCCAAGCGCGGTGGGCGCGACAGCATCCGCTTCGTCGAACGACCGATGGCCGACCTCAGTCAGTAGCAGTTTTGCCTTTGCGTCTGCCTTTGCCTTTGCCTTTGCCTTTGCTTCTAAGCGCGCGATAGTTCAGGCGCCGCCGATTGCGACTTCAGGAGGCCGAGCGAAGGGACTGCGGAGGGAGGTGACGGGCATGGATGCCCGTCAAGCGCTGAGGCCCCATGGATGGGGCCTGCAGCGCGTACTCCCGGGAGCAGGCCGTAGCGAGGGAACCCCGGAGCGCAGCGGAGGGGCCGGATGATGGGAGCCGACGGTTTTTGGTTCCTTTTTGCCACGACAAAAAGGGACCCGCCGTAAGGGCGGAAAGGTGACTTGGCGCCACCATCGCGAATGAATGTCTACTCGATGCAAATGCCCACATCCAAAAAGCCAAATAGCTGCAGGCCCCATCCATGGGGCCTCAGCAAGTCAGCAAGAATGGCGAATCAGGTCACCACCTGGTAGCACGGTACATACGCCGCGCCGCCAGGCAACTTCATCCGATGCTGGTCGACGAACGCCTGCAACAACCGGCCCAGTGGGTCAAGCACGGCGCTGTCGCCACGGATCTGATACGGCCCGTGTTCCTCGATCAGGCGGATGCCCTTGTCCTTCACGTTGCCGGCGACGATACCGGAAAACGCCCGGCGCAAGTTGGCAGCCAGTTCGTGGGCCGGCAGCTCGCGCCGCAGGTCGAGGTCGGCCATGGCCTGGTGAGTCGGGTCGAACGGCCGCTGGAAGCTCTCCTCGATCTTCAGCAGCCAGTTGAAGTGGAAGGCATCGTTGCGCTCGCGGCGGAACTGCTTGACCGCCTTGAGCCCTTCGACCATGTGTCGGGCAACTTCCGCCGGGTCATCAATGATGATCTCGTACAAGCGATGTGCCGCCTCACCCAGGGTAGCGCCGACGAACGCGTGCAACTGTTGCAGGTACGGCTCGGCACTGCGCGGGCCGGTGAGTACCACCGGGAACGGCAGGTTCTGGTTGTCCGGGTGCATGAGGATGCCCAGCAGGTAGAGGAACTCCTCGGCCGTGCCGGCACCGCCCGGGAAGATGATGATGCCGTGGCCGACACGGACGAAGGCTTCCAGGCGCTTCTCGATGTCCGGCAGGATCACCAGTTCGTTGACGATCGGGTTGGGCGCTTCGGCGGCGATGATGCCCGGCTCGGTCAGGCCCAGGTAGCGGCTGCCGTGCATGCGTTGCTTGGCGTGGGCAATGGTGGCGCCCTTCATCGGGCCCTTCATCACGCCCGGGCCGCAGCCGGTGCACACGTCCAGCTTGCGCAGGCCCAGCTCGTGGCCGACCTTCTTGGTGTACTGGTATTCCTCGCTGCTGATCGAATGGCCACCCCAGCACACCACCATCTTCGGCTCCACGCCCGGGCGCAGGGTGCGGGCGTTGCGCAGCAGGTGGAAGACATAGTCGGTGATGCCCTGGGAGCTTTCCAGGTCGATGCGCTGGCTGGCCAGCTCGCTTTCGGTATAGACGATGTCGCGCAGGGCGCTGAACAGCATTTCACGGGTACTGGCGATCATTTCGCCATCGACGAAGGCGTCGGCCGGGGCATTCAGCAGCTCCAGGCGCACACCGCGGTCCTGTTGATGAATACGCACCTCGAAGTCCTGATAGGCCTCGAGGATGGTCTTGGCATTGTCGACATGGGCGCCGGTGTTGAGGATAGCCAGGGCGCACTGGCGGAACAGGGTGTAAAGGCTACCGGTACCGACTTCACTCAGTTGCTGCACTTCACGTTGTGACAGCGTCTCCAGGCTGCCTTTGGGGCTGACGGATGCATTGATGACATTGCGTTGAGGCATCTAAGTCTTTCCTGTGCGGGTAAAACATCCTTCTTTGACAACACCATACCGAGAAATGTGGACGGCAACGAGGGGGGAGTGGAAAAAGCTTGAGACCAGGCTGGCTTCTTCGCGGGCTTGCCCGCTCCCACAGGGGCCGCGCTGCTTTCAGGCTTGCGCTGGACCTGTGGGAGCGGGCAAGCCCGCGAAGCAGGCGACTCGGTCTCAAGTCAGCTCAACAGCTTCTGCACGCCAAGGGTAATCGCCACGCCACCAAACACCAGCCAGAGGTTGAGAATCGCCCCGGTGGCCAGCGCCCGCGGCCCGGCCTGGCGAATCTGGCTGAGGCGCGTCTCCATCCCCAGCGCGGTCATGGCCATGGTCAGGGCGAAGGTATCCAGGCTGTTAACCGCTTGCGTCACGCTGCCCGGCAACACCTGCAGCGAATTCACCAGCACCAGCGCGAGGAAGCCGAAGGCGAACCAGGGCATGGCGATGCGCCCGTTGCCCTGTGCCTGGCCCGGCTGGCGCGCGCGGCTGATCCAAAGGCCCACCACCAGCAGTACCGGTACCAGCAGCATCACCCGGGTCATCTTGACGATGGTGGCGATATGCGTGGCCTCGGGGCTGACGTTGCTGGCCGCACCGACCACCTGGGCCACTTCGTGAATGGTGCCGCCCAGGAACAGCCCGGCGCCCATGGCGTCCAGGTGCAGCCAGCCGGCATTGATCGCCAATGGGTAGAGGAACATCGACAGGGTGCCGAACAGCACCACGCTACCAACCGCCATGGCGCTTTTGTGCGGTGCACTGCGCAGCGCCGACTCGAAGGCCAGAACCGCGGCGGCGCCGCAGATGGCGCTGCCGGCCGCGGTCAGCAAGGCGGTATCGCGGTCCAGCTTGAACAGCTTCATGCCGCACCACAGGCCGATCAGCAGGGTGCTGGACACCACCAGCAACGACACGATGAGCCCGGACCAGCCGACTTCGGCAATTTCCTGCAGGCTTACCCGCAGGCCGAAGAAGGCCACGGCAATGCGCAGCAGGCCGCGGGCGGAAAAGTTGATACCCGCCGCCCAGCTTGCCGGTACACCGTCACGCAGTGCATTGCCGTAAAGCGCACCGGCGACGATACCGACGATCAGTGGGCTGATACCCAGGTTGGCGATGGCGGGCAGGGCGGCCAACTGGGTGACCGCAAGTGCGAACAGCGCGACGAACAGGATGCCATTGAGCCGCCCTCGGGTAGAGAGGGTAGGTGCAAAGGCGGGGTTGGACGGAGCCGTGGCCATGTGAGTCCTCCGGAAAGGTGTTTCGACATGGCTTACGTTAATCTGGTTATAAGCTTATAAAAAATCGTAATTTAGGATGGCAAATATCCGTTTAACTGATATTTTTCATTCATGACCCCAGAACAACTGATAACGTTCGCCACCGTCGCCGAGCACGGCAACATCAGCCATGCGGCCCAGGCCCTGCACTTGTCGCAGCCGGCGGTGTCTGGCCAGCTCAAGCTGCTGCAGGAGGCCTTTGGCGAGCCGCTGTATCAGCGCGCCGGCCGTGGTGTGCGGCTGACAGCAGCCGGCGAGCAATTGCTGGCCCATGCCGAGCGCCTGCGCGAAACCTTCCGTCAGGCCCAGGCATTGCGCGAGGCCATGCGCGGGCTGGAGCGAGGTACCTTGCGCATCGGCGCCAGTACCACGCCGGCCAGCTACCTGCTGCCTTACCTGATTGCCGATTTCCATGCCCGCTACCCGGAGGTGCTGGTGAGCACTTCCAACGGCAATACGGCAGAAATCGTCGCTGCGCTGGACAGCGTCGATATCGCCCTGATCGAAGGGCCGCCTGGGCAGGAACTGCCATTGGGCACGGCGGTGACGGCGTGGCGGGAAGACGAGATCGTGGCCATCGTGCCACGTGGTCATCCGCTGGCTGGCAGTGACCGACAGACGCTGGCGTCGCTGGGGGCTTACCCGTTGGTGCTGCGCGAGAGCGGCTCGGGTGTGCGACAGATCGTCGAGCGGGCATTTGCCCGCAGTGGCGTGGCGATGCGCGTGGCGCTGGAGATTGCCGGGGTGGAAGGGGTGAAGGAGGCAGTGCGGGCCGGGATGGGTATTGGTTTTGTGTCGGCGATGTCGATCCGGCATGAGGATGGGGCGTTGCAGCGGTTGCAGGTTGTGCCGCAGGCGTTGGTGCGGCGGTTTTCCATTCTGGTGCCGCATGCAGCCACCCCGTCGCGGGCTGCGGCGCGGTTCCTGGAGTTGTGTGTTGGCCTGCAAGAGGTGGGGTGACTGTGCTGGCCTCTTCGCGGGCTTGCCCGCTCCCTCAGGTTTCTCACGGTTCTTGAATGCGGTGCGGTACCCCGCCGTTCGGCTCTCAAAGCGTGTTTATCCGTAACGGGAATCCGTACGATTCGAAAAGATCCCATACGTCCTCGCGATCGAAGAGCCGCCACCCCAGTGCCGTGAACCGCGTCAGGTCATCCTCGCTGGGAAAGGAGTAGTAGGCCCCGGCAGATGGATCTTGAGACGTTCCCGTCATAGGCTCATCGCGCTCCAAGCGCCTGATTGCGTTCATGATGAGACGCGCGCCTGGTTGATAAAGTGAAAGGATGTGCCACAGCAAGGAGCGCTCCTTTTCGACTGCCACCCTGGCAGTCTCAATGATGCGACCAACATCAATGCCGGGACTGTCGATCCAATGGAGAGTACAGCCGATCTCCGGGTCCCCGTTCAGCAGCGCCCGGAAGGTCGCCAGAACACCTCGATACTGAGGCAAGAGGCCAGAGTGAAGATTGAGGACGCCGCGTGACGGAATTGCCAGCGCTTCATTCTTCAGGATTTGACCAAAGCGGATTGAGATGAACAGATCCGCCCCCGCGTCCTGCAGCATTTGCAGGCCCGCAGGATCACTCAAGTTGGGCAATACCCGTACAGGAACCCCAAAGCGTTGCTGCAGTTCTGCAAAACCGAATCGATGCCCGCTGCTGACCTGGTCGCTCGATCCGATTAATCCAGGGGCCAAGGCATTGAAGAAGTCCTGCTCGATCAATGCCAGTTGCCCGAGCATGCGTGGAACCTTCCTGCCCGATCCCACTCTTTCCGAGAGGAATATTCCCACTGTGCTCTCGTGAATCTCGGGCAACAGGAAATTGAGAGTGAGGTTGCTCTCAACGTCCCGGTTCACCAGAAAAGCGATTCGCAACTTTAGACCTCCGGCAGACCTGCCTTTCAATCAGTTCCGGTAATCAGACCTAGCATAGTTGCATTTTCGTCATTCAAGTTGACTCTGCCGTTTGCTCCCGGGCCTCACGCCCGGGAGCGGCTATCAGGCGTCTGCTCAGTGGTGAGCGGCCAGCGCTTCCAATTCACGGATGACATCCCAAGGTTTGAGCACCAGCACATCACTTTCCATGGCATCCAGTACTAATTCGGCGGTGTTACCTAGCAGTACGCCACTCAGGCCTCTGCGCGCCACGCTGCCGAGTACGGTGAGGGCGGCGCCTAGCTGATGGGCGACATGCGGAATCAGCTGGTCGGCAGGGCCTTCCGCAAGGTGCAGGTGTTCGTCGTCGATATCGAACTCGTCCTGATAGCCCTGGCACTGCTCATGGTAGAAGGTCACGATGCTTTCCTTGAGCTGGAATATGGGGTCGGCTGCCGACAGCATCGGGTAAGGGTAGGCGCTCATCATGTGCAGGCTGGCATGACTGAGGTGGGCGAGGTCGTGGCCGTGGCTGAGGATGCCAACCTGCAGCACACGATGCTTGAGGTCGTCGCTGCCAGCGTCAATGGCCGTAAGGATGGGGCGCTCTGTCCAAGGATTGGCATGCTTGACCATCAGCACCGGGCTCGGGCACTGGCGCAGCAAGTGCCAGTCTTCAGGAGTGAGTAGGGCCTTTTTTAGTGCGCTGTCCGCTCGGTGCTGCTTGATCACCAGGTCGCAACCTTCAGCCTGCTGTACGGCGAACACCGTCTTGCAGGGGTTGTCGTGCCAAGCCTGCTGAGCACTGACATCGTATCCCTCCTGGGCCAGTTGCTCCTGCATCAGCTTCAGATACATCGAATGCCCATTTGGTTTGGCACAGAGCAGTAGATGCAAGTGGGCGTGGGTAAGGTCGGCAATCTGCTTGGCCTTGGTCAGGGCCAGGTCATCGTGCTGGTGTTGGGCCAACACCACCAGGGCGTTACGGGTGGTATGCATGGCGCCTCCCTGTACATTGAGTACGTTTTGGGGATGGCGCGGACGCTTCTCTAGTTGTCCCTGCGATAGGCATACGCGTCGATTATCGCGACTACATTCGGTCCACCGGATGCGGGAGCCGAATCTGCCTCTGCCAAGCATTGTCTCGCGTCGTGGTTGGGCATAACGCTAGTGCGCTGAACACGCCACGACTGGCAAGGTCATGAATGGACGGTATGTCCGGTAGTAGCGCCCGGTACTTTGGGGCCGCCACTTGCTCGGCCCGCCAATGGGGGGATCGCTGACCGGCCATATGACCAGTGAGTTTGACGCGTACAGAACGATTGGGCAATGCAATCCGTCGCCCGTGTTATTCCAAATGGAAGTAGTACCATATGCGGTAGATATCGAGGCAAGTACAGCAAGCCTTGAGCTTTTGTGATGTGCAACCAGCTCTGATTTATCGCAGTACAAAGAGCGAGGAATGGACAACAGGCCAACGCCTGCTCGGCCAATACTGGTTTAAGTTCTATGGCCAGGCCACACCCTGTAAATGTTATTAGCGCTACTTTGGGCACGGGCTGAGGGTGCGACCCTTCAGCAGTTGAAAACATGTTTGAGGTACGCCACGAAATTTTCATCCCGGCACTGTGTCTTGCCCGGGCTGTCGGAAATCTTGGCCACTGGAGCCCCATTGCACGCCGTCATCTTGATCACGATGTTCATCGGCTCCACCCCCGGGACATCGCAGGTCAGCCTGGTACCAATGCCAAAGCTCACATTGATCCGCTCGTGCAACGCCCGGTACAGCCCCAGCGCCTTGGCAAGGTCCAGCCCGTCGGAAAAGATCAGGGTCTTGCTCTTCGGGTCGATCCCCAGCCGCTCATAGTGGGCAATGGCCTTTTCCGCCCAGGCCAGCGGATCGCCCGAATCGTGCCGCAGGCCATCGAACAGCTTGGCGAAGTACAGGTCGAAATCGCCGAGGAACGCGTCCATGGTGATGCAGTCGGTCAGGGCGATGCCCAGCAGCCCCCGGTATTCCCGCACCCAGCATTCCAGCGCGGCAGCCTGGCTGTCGACCAGGCGCGGGCCGAGTTGCTGGTGGGCCATGAACCACTCGTGGGCCATGGTGCCGATCGGCTTGAGCTGGTATTCGCGGGCCAGGTGCACGTTGCTGGTACCGACAAAGCGGCCCGGGAAGTCACGCTTCAGAATGTGCACCACCTCTTCCTGCACCCGGTAGGAGAAGCGCCGCCGGGTGCCGAAGTCGGCCAGTTGGAAACCGGCCAGTTCTTCGGCGCTGGCCTCGGCCTTCAGCCAGTCGAGGTTCTGATACAGGCGCTCGCGGACCTGCTCGATCACCACCTCGCGATAGCGGTAGCGGTTGCGCACCTCGCTGATGATCGCCAGCAGCGGGATCTCGTAGAGAATCACGTGCAACCACGGCCCGCGCACGCGAATCGCCAGTTGCCCGGCATCATCCAGGCCTACCTGTACATAGCGCAGGTTGAAGCGGAACAGGCTGAGAAAGCGGATGAAGTCCGGTTTGATGAACGGGATCTTCTCCAGGTAGGCGAGCTGGTCATGCGTGATGCTGACATCGGCCAGTTGTTCGACCTGGTAACGGATTTCCGCCAGGTAAGGTGCGAGGTTCTCGCCGTTACGGCAGCGGAACTCCCATTCCACCTCGGCGTTGGGGTAGTTGTGCAGCACCGCCTGCATCATGGTGATCTTGTAGAAGTCGGTGTCCAGCAGGTTCTGGATGATGCGTGGGCCGAAAACGCTGTCGCTCATGGGCGGTCTTCCTTGATCAGAGAGAGCTGGTGGTCGAGCGCGGCTTCGTCGCCGCAGAGGATCACGCCGTCGGCGGCCAGGGCGCCACACGCCTCGATGGCGCCTGCCTGGGTGAGGGCGCGGCAAGCCGGCAGGTACAACAGCACCTGGAAGCCGGCCTGGCGCAATTGGCGGGCGGTGGTCCTGACGCAATAGTCCAGGGCCAGGCCACCGACGATCACCGCGCCCACCTGCTGCACCTTGAGGTACTCGATCACCCCGGTGGAGCGGCGTTCGGCCAGGTCGTGGTAGCAGGCGCCGTAGGGGTGCAGGTCGGGCTCGACGCCTTTCCACACGAAATAGTCGTAGTCGATGGGGGCCGGCAGGCCGGGCAGCAACTCGAAGCCGGGTGTGCCGGGGACGCAGTGGCTGACCCAGGTCAGGTCGGCGTTGGCCAGCTGCAGGGGCTGCAGCATGTGCGCGGGGTCGGCGACCACCCAGGCGGCGTTGGCCGGGTGGGCGTCCTTGCTGCCCAGGCGCAGGTCGGCGCGCAAGGCCATGGTATTAAGATCTACCGCGATTTCATCGCCTTCGGGAACCGGCAGCTCTTGCGGCACGTTGCTGGTGAAGCCGTTCTGGGCGTCGACATCGAAACTGGCGATCTTCATGGCGGTTCTCCTCGCTGGAATGGATACATAATTCACTTGGTGTATTAAGTGTGTCAAGCAACTTTTGAAACGGGCTTTCTGCTTGCCTTACTTAGATGCTCTGGTGGATTATGGTGAGCTTGAACAAGGAGTCGCCCGGTGAATGCAGTCGAAGTCCTGGCCAGCGTCGATATCGTCGCCCTGCGCATGGCCCCCGAAGCTCAGCATCTGCAGGTGCTGTTGCACCGTCGTGAGCGTGAACCGCATGCCGGCCAGTGGGCCTTGCCCGGGGTGATCGTCAATGGCCGCACCCCCGACACCAGCCTGGAAGCTGCTGCCGAACGCGCGCTGCGCGAGAAAACCCAGGTCGTACCGTGCTACATGGAACAGGTGGGCACCGAGGGCAATGCTTTCCGCGACCCGCGTGGATGGTCACTCAGCACCTATTACCTGGCATTGCTCGAACCCGGGCAGGTCGTCGAGGGCGAGCAACTGGCGTTTTTCGACTTGGACAGCGTATTGGCGCGCAAGGTGCTGTTGCCCTTTGATCACAACCTGTTGGTGGAGCGCGCCCGTGAGCGGCTGGCGGCGAAGACGGTGTACAGCAGCCTGCCGCTTTACCTGCTGGCGGAGAAGTTCACTGTGCTGGATGCGCTAGGTGCGGTGCAGGCGTGCCTGGGGCAGGCGGTGAACAACACCTCGCTGCGCAAACGCCTGGAGCGCTTGCGCGAGCTGGGGTGGGTGAGGGACACCGGGGAGAAGAACCAGCCCAGGCTGGGCCGGCCGCAGCAGTTGTATCAGTACACACCACAGGGGGAGCGGGCGTTCATGTTTGACCGCAGTCTGCTGCCTGAGGGCGCTTAGTCGCCTGTACCGACCTCATCGCCGGCAAGCCAGCTCCCACAGGTAAAGCATCAGGCTAGAGCCCTGTGATTACCCTGTGGGAGTAACTGTCTTGTGCTGCCTGTTCTGGCCTCATCGCCGGCAAGCCAGCTCCCACAGGTACTGCACAATGCTTGAGGCCTAAGCGGTCGGGTGGGAGCCGGCTTGCCGGCGATGAGGGCCGTTCAGGCAAGCTCATACATCAATGCGCGCAGCGGCTGGTATCGCCTTGTTCCGCTGGTGCCTTGCGCGCCGCCGCCAGGATGGTCGCCAGCACGATCAGCGCAGCGCCAGCGGCCATGCGCAGGCTTGGCTGCTCACCGAACAGCCACCAAGCGCCGATGATCGCGTACACCGGCTCCAGCGCGATGATCATGCCGGCCGTGCGCGCTTCCAGGCCTTCCAGGCTCTTGACGAACAGGAACTGCGACAGCCCGGTGCAGAACACGCCCAACAGCGCCAGGTTGACCCAGTCACTGCCAGCCAGGCTGGTGTTGCCCAGGTGAGTGAAGGCAAACGGCGCCACCAGCGCAGCCACCACCACGTTCTGCCAGAACGCCACCTGCATCGCGTTCATGCTCGAGCCGTTGCGGCGGTTGGCCACGGTCAGCAGGGCGAACGCCAGGCCCGAGCCCAGGCCCCAGAGCAGGCCGACGGTGCCTTTGTCGAGCAGGTCGAAGGTCGGTACCACCAACACCAGACCGGCCGTGACCATCAGCAGCAGCAAACCTTGCACGGCACCGATACGCTGGCCGAACACGCCGCGCTCGATCATGGCGATGAACGCCGGGAAGCTGGCGAAGCCCAGGGTGGCCACGGCCACGCCGCCAACCTTCACGGCGATGAAGAAGGTTACCCAGTGGGCAGCCAGCAGGGCGCCGGTCAGGCCCAGCACCGGCAGGTTGCGCAGGGTGAGGGCGTCGAGCAGGCGCGTGCCCTTGAGCCCGGCGACGAAGCCCAGGGCGATGAAGGCGAAGGTGGCGCGGCCGAAGGTGATGATGCTGGCGTCGGCCTCGATCAGGTGACCGAGGATGCCGGTCAGGCCGAACAGCACAGCGGCGATATGGGCAACGCACAGGGCGTTACGGTGGCCGGTGGCAGCACCGGCTACGGGGATTGAAGTCGCGATCATGGCAGTCAAGTCTTCACAATGTGGCGCGCGCAAACACTCCCGGCTGGCGCGGCGCGGGTCTCTAATACTGGGAGTTTTATCGTTATGAGCCCGGACGAACTGCCCGGTGCAAAAAGGCGCCACAGCGTTGGAATTGTGAAGCGAGGCTGTTTTACTCGCGAATACCGCACCGATCAGCCCACGGCGCGGGGCTGGTCGATGTGTGTATTATTTTTGTAGACACAGTTCTGAAGCCGATCGCGGGCGACGTGTGCTTGTCTGATCGCGACATCGGTTGTTGCCTTGCTGCGCCGCGTCACTCGTCGCCGTAGTTCATGATCGACAACAGGCGGATGGGTACCTGCACCAGCTGCTCGGGGCCGTGCGGGGTCTCGCCGTCGAAGGTCAGGCTGTCGCCGGCCTGCATGTGATAGAGCTGGTTGCCGTGGCGGTACACCAGTTCACCCTCCAGCAAGTGGAGAAACTCGGTGCCGGGGTGGGCGAAGGTCGGGAACTCTTCGCTGGCGTCGTCCATGGTCACCATGTACGCCTCGAAGTTCTTCTTCGGCCCCCTGGCGTGATTGAGCAAATGGTAGGTGTGGCCTTTCTCGGTACCGCGGCGCACCACCTCCAGCCCTTCACCGGCTTTCACCAACAAGGCATTGCCGTCGGGCTGGTCATATTGGCTGAACAGCTTGGCCATCGGCATGCCCAGCACATCGCACAGGCGGCTGAGGGTGTCGAGGCTGGTGGACACCTGGGCGTTCTCGATCTTGCTCAGCATGCCTTGGCTGATGCCGGCGATGCGCGCCACGTCGGCGAGCTTGAGGGACTGGGCCTGGCGCTGGCGCTTGATCTGCAGGCCCAGGTACTGCTCCAGGCGAAGGCGCGGTTCGGTTTCGGTTGGCATCGAATGTCCTGCACGGTTTCAGTTCAAGAATAAAGTTTTCGCACTGGGAAAGTGCGAAATGCAGCTGCGGTGGCTGCATCTTTCCTCGGGTGAAAACAAGTTTCCCATAAATGGAGCGTGGAAATCTGCTTGGGTTTTGGGTTGCCCGTACCGGCCTCTTCGCGGGCACGCCCGCTCCCACAGGCCCGCGAAGAGGCCCGAACAGGCAACAAAAGGTTGCACCCTGAACAAAGTTGGCAAGCACATTGCATTCCTGAGAGGAAAGTAAGTTTCCCATGCGGAATCATTGCCCCTTACCCAGGAGTGTTCAACCCATGTTGCCAGCAGAAACCCAGCGCACCCTCGATCAGCACGGCATCAAGTACGTGCTGGCGCAGTTCGTCGATATCCATGGCTCGGCGAAGACCAAATCGGTGCCGGTCTCGGGCCTGAAGATGGTGGCCGAGGAGGGCGCCGGCTTTGCCGGGTTCGCCATCTGCGGCATGGGCATGGAACCGCACGGCCCCGACTTCATGGCCCGCGGCGACCTTTCCACCTTGATCCCGGTACCGTGGCAGCCGGGTTACGGCCGGGTGGTGTGTGTAGGCCACGTAAACGGCCAACCCTGGCCCTACGACAGCCGCTACGTGTTGCAGCAGCAGGTGCAGCGCCTGGCCGACAAAGGCTGGACCCTGAACACCGGCCTTGAGCCCGAGTTCAGCCTGTTCCGCCGCGACGAGGATGGCAAGCTGCAACTGGTGGACGCTTCCGACAACCTCGACAAGCCGTGCTACGACTACAAGGGCCTGTCGCGCTCGCGGCTGTTCCTCGAGCGCCTGACCGAGGCGTTGCAGCCGGTGGGTTTCGACATCTACCAGATCGACCACGAGGACGCCAACGGCCAGTTCGAGATCAACTACACCTACAGCGACGCCATGGAGTCGGCCGACCGCTTCACCTTCTTCCGCATGGCCGCCGGCGAGATCGCCAACGACCTGGGCATGATCTGCTCGTTCATGCCCAAGCCCGACCCCAAGCGCGCCGGCAATGGCATGCACTTCCACCTGTCGCTGGCCAGCAGCACCAACAAGAACCTGTTCCATGACCCGTCCGACAGCAGCGGCATGGGCCTGTCGAAGCTGGCCTACCACTTTGCCGCAGGCCTGTTGGCCCATGGCCCGGCGCTGTGCGCCTTCGCCGCGCCCACGGTCAACTCGTACAAGCGCCTGGTGGTCGGCCGCTCGCTATCCGGCGCCACCTGGGCCCCGGCGTTTGTCGCCTACGGCGCCAACAACCGCTCGGCGATGGTGCGCATCCCCTATGGCCGCCTGGAGTTCCGCCTGCCGGACGCTGGCTGCAACCCATACCTGGTCACCGCCGCGATCATCGCTGCCGGCCTCGATGGCATCGACCGTCAGCTGGAGCCGGGCGAGATGTGCAACGAGAACCTCTACAACCTGAGCCTGGAAGAGATTGCCGCACGCGGCATCAAGACCTTGCCGCAGTCGTTGAAGGAAGCCGCCGACGCCCTGGAGGCCGACCCGCTGTTCCGCGAAGTGCTGGGCGCCGAGATCGTCGACGAGTTCATCAAGCTCAAGCGCATGGAGTGGGTGGAGTACTGCCGCCACGTCTCCGACTGGGAAATCCAGCGTTACACCGAATTCTTCTGACCGCCCCCAATCCCTTGGGCGGCCAGCACGAACGCGGTCGCCCACTGCCTAGTAAGGAGCATCACCATGTGTGGAATCGTAGGTCTGTACCTGAAAAAACCCGAGCTGGAAGCCCAGCTCGGCAAGCTCTTCGAACCCATGCTCGAAGCCATGACCGACCGTGGCCCGGACAGCGCCGGCTTTGCCATCTACGGCGACGAAGTGGCCGATGGCTGGGTCAAGCTGACCCTGCAGGCCACTGACATCAACTACCCCTGGGCGGCGCTGATGGGCCAGCTGGAAGGGCGCCTGGGCTGCTCGCTGGACTGGTTCCAGAACGCCAGCGCCGCCGTGCTCAAGGTGCACACCAACGAGGCATCGGCCCGCCAGGCTTTGAGCGAACTGGCCCCTGACGTGCGCATCATGAGCGCCGGGCAGAGCATCGAGATCCTCAAGGGCATGGGCCTGCCGGCGGAAATCTCCAGCCGCTTCGGCCTGGCCGGCATGAAAGGCAGCCACATCATCGGCCATACCCGCATGGCCACCGAAAGCGCCGTGACCATGGAAGGCAGCCACCCGTTCTCCACCGGCGCCGACCTGTGCCTGGTGCACAACGGCTCGCTGTCTAACCACTTCCGCCTGCGCCAGGAGCTCAAGCGCGAAGGCATCAGTTTCGAGACTGACAACGACACCGAAGTGGCCGCCGGCTACCTGACCTGGCGCCTGCAGCAGGGCGACAGCCTGGCCCAGGCCCTGGATGGCGCCCTGGAAGACCTGGACGGCTTCTTCACCTTCGCCATCGGCACCCGCAACGGCTTTGCCGTGATCCGCGACCCGATCGCCTGCAAGCCCGCCGTGCTGGCCGAGACCGACGACTACGTGGCCATGGCCTCGGAGTACCAGGCGCTGGCCAGCCTGCCGGGCATCGAGAACGCCAAGGTCTGGGAACCGGCCCCGGCCACCCTGTACGTCTGGGAACGCGAAAGCGCCTGACCTGCCACCGAACCTCTGGAGAACCACATGAAGACGATCGACCTTTCCAGCACCTCGGTGCGTGTCCTCAACCAGTCCTTGCACGGTGAGGTGCAGGACCACGAATGGCGGGTGACCCACCCCGACGGCAAGCACAACCTGGCCGTGGGCATCAACGCCGCCGTGGCCGTGGATATCGAAGGCCACGCCGGCTACTACTGCGCCGGCATGAACCAGCAGGCCAGCGTCACCGTGCATGGCAACGTCGGTGTCGGCGTGGCCGAGAACATGATGTCCGGCTCGGTGCGGGTCAAGGGCAGCGCCTCCCAGGCCGCCGGCGCCACCGCCCATGGCGGGCTGCTGGTGATCGAGGGCGACGCCGGCGCGCGTTGCGGTATTTCCATGAAGGGCGTGGATATCGTCGTCGGCGGCAGCATCGGCCACATGAGCTGCTTCATGGGCCAGGCCGGGCGTTTGGTGGTGTGTGGCGATGCCGGCGATGCGCTGGGCGATTCGCTGTACGAGGTGCGCATCTACGTCAAGGGTGCGGTGCAGTCGCTGGGCTCGGACTGCATCGAGAAAGAGATGCGCGCCGAGCACCTGCAAGAGCTGCAGGAACTGCTGAACAAGGCCGGCCTGGACCACAAGGCTGCCGATTTCAAACGCTACGGCTCGGCTCGCCAGCTGTACAACTTCAAAGTCGACAACGCCAGCGCGTACTGATCCAGGAGCATTCCCATGAGCGAGCAATTCCCACCAGTACTGCGTGAGTCGGCCACCTTCGACCGCCTGACCATCCAGGAAATCCAGCGTGCCGCCGAAACCGGCATCTACGACATCCGCGGCGGCGGCACCAAGCGCCGCGTGCCGCACTTCGACGACCTGCTGCTGCTGGGTGCCAGCGTGTCGCGCTACCCGCTGGAAGGCTACCGCGAAAAATGCGGCACCGATGTGCTGCTGGGCACCCGCTTCGCCAAGAAGCCGATCCACCTGAAAATTCCGGTAACCATCGCCGGCATGAGTTTCGGCGCGCTGTCGGCCAACGCCAAAGAGGCGCTTGGCCGTGGTGCGACCATCGCCGGCACCAGCACCACCACAGGCGACGGCGGCATGACCCCGGAAGAACGCGGCCAGTCGCAGCACCTGGTGTACCAGTACCTGCCGTCGCGCTACGGCATGAACCCCGACGACCTGCGCAAGGCCGATGCCATCGAGATCGTCCTCGGCCAGGGTGCCAAGCCGGGCGGTGGCGGCATGCTGCTGGGCATGAAGGTGACCGAGCGCGTGGCCGGCATGCGCACCTTGCCGATCGGCGTCGACCAGCGCAGCGCCTGCCGCCACCCGGACTGGACCGGCCCGGATGACCTGGCGATCAAGATTGCCGAGATCCGCGAGATCACCGACTGGGAAAAACCCATCTACGTGAAGATCGGCGCCAGCCGCCCGTACTACGACGTAAAGCTGGCGGTGAAGGCCGGTGCCGATGTGATCGTGCTCGACGGCATGCAGGGCGGTACCGCCGCGACTCAGGAAGTGTTCATCGAGCACGTCGGCATCCCGATCCTGCCGGCCATTCCGCAGGCAGTGCAGGCGCTGCAGGAAATGGGCATGCACCGCAAGGTGCAGCTGATCGTCTCCGGTGGTATTCGCAACGGTGCCGACGTGGCCAAGGCCATGGCCCTCGGGGCTGATGCGGTGGCCATTGGCACTGCGGCGTTGATCGCGCTGGGTGACAACCACCCGCGGCTGGATGCCGAACTGAAGAAGATCGGCTCGGCGGCCGGTTTCTATGACGACTGGCAGAACGGCCGCGACCCGGCCGGCATTACCACCCAGGACCCGGAACTGGCCAGGCGCCTGAACCCGGAGGAGGCCGGGCGCCGCCTGGCCAACTACCTGCGGGTGCTGGTGCTGGAGGCGCAGACCATGGCGCGGGCGTGTGGCAAGTCGCACTTGCACAACCTCGACCCGGAGGACCTGGTGGCGTTGACCGTGGAGGCTGCGGCGATGGCGCGGGTTCCGTTGGCGGGGACCGCCTGGGTGCCGGGGCAGGCGCAGTACTGAGTTATTGGTAATTGGGGCCGCTTTGCGGCCCATTCGCGGCACAAGGCCGCTCCTACAGGGGACCGCGTCTCTGAGCCTGCGCGGCCCCCTGTAGGAGCGGCCTTGTGTCGCGATGGGCTGCAAGGCAGCCCCAGGGCACCCCCACCATTCACACAGGAGTGACTCCATGAAGCACCTCACCCTCGCTGTAATGTTGTTAGCCCTGACCACCCGGGCCCACGCCGCCGACCCCACCCTGGACACCGGCAACACCGCCTGGATGATCTGCGCCGCGATGTTCGTGCTGATGATGTGCATCCCGGGCCTGGCACTGTTCTACGGTGGCATGGTGCGGGCCAAGAACTTCCTCTCGGTATTCACCCAGCTGTTCGCCGTTGCCGGGGTGATCGGCATTCTCTGGGTGCTGTTCGGCTACAGCCTGGTGGTAGACACCACCGGCATGGTCGAGGGGCAGTTGACCGTCAACAGCTTCATCGGCGGGCTGGACAAGGCGCTGATGCTGGACATCGGCCATGACAGCCTGGTCGGTAGCATCCCCGAAGGCGTGTTCGCGGTGTTCCAGCTGACCTTCGCCATCATCACCCCGGCGCTGATTGCCGGTGGTTTTGCCGAGCGCATGAAGTTCAGTGCTTCGTTGCTGTTCATGGCCGCCTGGTTCGTGCTGGTGTACGCGCCGATCGCGCATATGGTCTGGGGCGGGCCGGGGGCGTTGATGGTCAACTGGGGCGTGCTGGACTTTGCCGGTGGTACCGCCGTGCATATCAACTCCGGTGTGGCAGCGCTGGCTGCGGCGTTGATGCTGGGCAAGCGCAAGGGCTACCCGCAGGTGGCCATGCCGCCGCACAACCTCGGTTTCACCCTGGTGGGCGCCGGGTTGCTTTGGGTGGGCTGGTTCGGCTTCAACGTCGGCTCGGGGCTGGCGGCCAACCAGGCGGCGGGGGTGGTGATGCTGGCGACCATGGTGGCGGCCTGTGCGGGGATTGTCGGCTGGTTGCTGACCGAGAAGGTGGCGCATGGTCGGCCGACGGCCTTGGGTGCGGCTTCAGGGGCTTTGGCAGGGTTGGTCGGGATTACCCCGGCCTGTGCATTTGTCGGGCCGCTGGGCGCGCTGGTGATCGGGCTGTTGACCGGGGCGATCTGTTTCTTTGCCGTGACCCGGTTGAAGCAGGCGCTGGGCTACGACGACAGCCTGGATGTGTTCGGCCTGCATGGCGTGGGCGGAATGGTCGGCGCGATCCTTACCGGGGTCTTTGCCGCGCCTGCGTTGGGCGGTTATGTGGAGGGTGCGTCACCGGTCGGGCAGGCATTGGTGCAGTTGAAGGGGGTGGCGTTCACCTTCGTGTATTGCTTTGTGGTGAGTTGGGCGATTCTGGGGGCGATCAAGCTGACCATCGGGCTGCGGGCCAGCCGGGAAGAGGAAGAACAGGGGCTGGACCTGGCTGAGCACAATGAGCGGGCCTACAACCTCTGATTGATGTGTTGCCTGTACCGGCCTCTTCGCGGGCTTGCCCGCTCCCACCGGGACACCACAGCCTTCGAGGCCGGTGACATCCTGTGGGAGCGGGCAAGCCCGCGAAGAGGCCGGCACTGGTTGAATCAGTGCCCCATGGCCACCTTGGCACTCATCTGCCGGCGACGGTAGGCGCTGTCACGGCTGGCCAGCCACCAGTACAGCGGCGAAGTAACTGCCAGCCCCACCAGCCACGACAGGTCCGCTCCGTTGATATGCTCGGAAATCGGCCCGACATACAGTGGCGTGTTCATGAACGGGATCTGCACCACGATGCCCACGGCATAGGCAATCAGCGCCTGCGGGTTGTAGCGCCCGTAGATGCCGCCATCGACCTGGAAGATCGACTGGATATCGTAGTCACCCTTGTGGATGGCATAGAAGTCGATCAGGTTGATCGCTGTCCACGGCACCAGCACCACCAGCAGCACCAGCACCATGTCGACGAAGTGGCCGATGAAGTCCGCCGAGGCGAACACTGCCACCACGCAGCAGGCCGTCAGCACTACCAGCGACAGCACGGCGCGGCTCTTGGCGGTGGGGATCCAGCGGTGGGCGAAGGTTTGCACCAGGGTGATGATCGACAGCACTGCGCCATACAGGTTGAGGGCGTTGTGGCTGATCACGCTGAGCAGGAACAGCACCAGCATGATCGGGCCGAGGGTACCGGTGGCCAGCTTGACCGCGTCCATGGTGTCCATGCCGGCCGGGATCGCCAGCACTGCCACGGCGCCGAAGATGAACGACAGGCTCGAACCCAGGGCCGAGCCCAGGTAGGTAGTCCAGAACGTCGAGCTGACCTTCACGTCCGCCGGCAGGTAGCGCGAGTAGTCCGACACGTAGGGTGCAAAGGCGATCTGCCACAGTGCCGCCAGCGACACGGTGGCCAGCCAGCCGGCCAGGTTGAAGCCGCCGCGGGTGAGGAAGTCGTCGCTCTGCACGTGGCTGAAGATGTAGCCGAAGCCGACCACGATGCCGATACCCAGCACCCAGGTGCCGATGCGGTTGAGCACGTGGATGAAGCGGTAGCCGATGATGCCGATGATGCCTGAGCCCAGCGCACCGATGACGATGCCCACCGGTACCGGCACGGCATCGACCACGCCGTGCAGCGACTTGCCGGCGAGAACGATGTTGGAGGCGAAGAAGCCGATGTACATGACCCCGGCGATCACCACCACCAGCAGCGCGCCGAGCGAGCCGAACTGGGCGCGGCTCTGGATCATCTGCGGGATGCCCATCTGCGGGCCCTGGGCCGAGTGCAGCGCCATCAGTACGCCACCGACCAGGTGGCCGACCAGGATGGCGACGATGCCCCAGACCAGGTTCAGGTGGAACAATTGCACGCCCAGGGCGCCGGTGACGATGGGCAGCGGCGCGATGTTGCCGCCGAACCACAGTGTGAACAGATCCCTTACCTTTCCATGGCGGTCTTGCGGGGGCACGTAGCCGATCGTGTGTTTTTCTATGAGGGGTGCCGAATTGGCTGCACTGGTCATGACTGACTCCAAGGCAAGGTAGGGCATCGGGAGCTGCCCGGGGGCGTGCCGGCGAAGGGCGACGCGTTCTTGTTGGAGCGATGATGCGGGGCGCGGGGATAACGAGAAATTAGTAAATATGTGCCCATAAACCTTAAAAAACCTAAGGCTGACAAAAGGTTAAGCGGGGGACGGTAGCAAGGAGGGTGCCAGGGGGCGGGAGGGCTTGGGCTAGAGGGGCTGGCGGGGTGGCAGGTAGTTTGTGGTGGGCGGTGGTGGTGCGGTGTGCGCATTTTCAGGGCAGCTGAATGGTTGCCTGTGCTGGCCCTTTCGCGGGCTTGCCCGCTCCCACAGGTACGGCGCAGCTTTCAGATTCTGTGGTGCACCTGTGGGAGCGGGCGTGCCCGCGAAAGGGCCGGTACAGGCAACAACGCTACATGGGCAACAACCGATCCTGTATCACCTCTTTCATCACCAGGGTCGAACTCAACCGCTTCACATTGGGAATGCTGGTCAGCTGCTCGTCATACAGCTTCTGGAACGCCGGCAAATCCTTGGCCACCACATGCAGCAGGTAATCCGGGTCGCCAAACAGCCGCTGCGCCTCGACGATCTGCGGGATTTCGGCCAGCGCCGCTTCAAAGTCCGCTACCGGCTGGCGAGTGACTTCGCGCAGGGTCACGAACACCAGCGCGGCAAAGTTCAGCCCCAGGGCGCTCGGCGCCAAGCGGGCGTGATAGCCAAGAATCGCCCCTGATTCCTCCAGCGCCTTCAAGCGCCGATGGCAGGGCGACAGGCTGAGCCCCACACGGTCTGCCAACTCGGTCACCGATAGCCGACCGTCTTTTTGCAGTTCGGCAAGGATTTTTCGATCAGTCCTGTCCATCGAGAAGGATCTTCCAGTAATTGAGGGCTGTTGGGGAATATACGAAAGAAAATCCCTCGGCGGAATCCGTAATCTTTCGTCATCCCAAAGCAGTGGAAAAAGGAAGATTCAAGTGGCTCTCAGTGTTCTGACGGCGTTCTGGGCCGTGTCGATGCTGTTCGTGATTACCCCGGGCGCGGACTGGGCCTACGCCATTTCGGCCGGCATGCGCGGGCGCTGGGTGATGCCCGCGGTGGCGGGGATGTTGTCGGGGCATTTCCTTGCGACCCTGGTGGTGGCGGCCGGGGTCGGCAGCCTGCTGGCCGGCCACCCGCTGGCGCTGACCTTGCTGACCCTGGCGGGGTGCAGCTACCTGCTGTGGCTGGGTGGCAACCTGCTGCTGAGCCCGGCATTGCCGGCGGCCGGGCAGGATGGTGCGGGGGAGTCGGGGTCCCGCTGGGCATTGAAAGGTTTTTGCGTCAGTGGCCTGAACCCGAAAGTGTTTTTGCTGTTCCTGGCGTTGTTGCCGCAGTTCACCGACCCGCAGTCGAGCTGGCCGGTGCCGTTGCAGATCTTGCTGCTGGGCCTGGTGCACCTGTGCAGCTCGCTGGTGATCTACTCGCTGGTCGGTTATGGCGCCAAAGCCGTGCTGAGCACCCGGCCGGGGGCGGCGAAGCTGGTTGGCCGGGTGTCGGGGGTGGCGATGATCACGGTGGCCCTGGGCTTGATAGCCGGCCAGATCAGCTGACTCACTGGCCTGCGCTGGCCCTTGTAGGAGCGGCCTTGTGTCGCGATAGGGCTGCAAAGCAGCCCCAGGATTTCAGCGCAGGTGCACAAATCGCCGGGGCTGCTTTGCAGCCCATCGCGACACAAGGCCGCTCCTATGTATGGACTCGCCCACACTGTCTAGCTGCTTTTGAAATAGGAACCCGGTTGCATCTATGTATCAGGCCAGTTCGAGGAAGCTTTTTGCTTCTGGCCAACATCGTGGTGAGCTCGCAGCGTGCCGTTTACATTGAGGCCACTGCATCGGGCCTGTAGGAGCGGAGGCATCAGTCTGCGACGGTCTTACCAGGGGTCAATGTTCACTAGCAGGGGTTGGAGCGCTTAGCGCCCCGGTGGCATTACTCGGTTGGTCAGAGGCTCATGGCAGCCTCCGGGTTGCTGTTCGGTTTGTGTTGATAGACCTGGTCGTTCTGTAACAGGGCCCAGATAATGCGCAGATTTCGATTAGCCAGTCTGATCGCCGCTTCCTTGCGCCCAAGGCGGGATAGCCAGCGCAAGAGGCGGCGATCGTCTGGCTGATCGGAATCAGGCCTTAGCTGACTCAAGACAGCATGTGCGCCCTGGATCATCAGGCTACGTATGTAGCCGTCACCTCGCTTGCTCATCCTGCCCAATCTGACTTTGTTTCCACTGCTGTGCTGATCGGGCACGATACCGAAGAAGGCGGAATACATTCGGCCACTGGCGAAGCGGCTGGGCTCGGTCTGTTTCGCCACGATCGCCGTGGCGATGATAGGGCCTACGCCACGAATGGTGATCAGTCGCTGTGCGACTTTATCCTCCCGGGCTGTCGCTTCGAGCCGTCTACTGAGCCCCGCAATGCGCTCACCCAGAGACAGCCAGTCCGTCAACAGCCCATCGAGCAACTCACGCAACAGGTCGGGCAAAGGTAAAGAGGCATCCTCAAGAGACCGCGGCACATGCTTACTAATCGCAGCGTCGCCCTGAGGCATGGATACGCCATGCTCAAGCAGCAAACCACGCATCTGGTTACCCAGCGCGGTATGCCGCTTGATGTTGCCGCGGCGGATACGGTGCAGTGCTTGAATAGCCAGTGCTGTAGTGCTCTTGATCGGTATCGAGGCAATACTGGTATCGCGACCGGCGCGCAAAATGGCATGGGTGTCGTTACGGTCATTCTTCGCGCCGCTGCGGTGTTCGGCGACTCGTTGCGCAGGCAGGATGCGAACTGCATTACCTTTGGCCTGCAGCAGCCTTGCCCAGGCTTGTGCCCCTGGACCGCACTCCATCAAGACGGTCACTGTCGCTGGCAACCTGAGCAGGAAATCATGAAAGGCCTGACGGGATTTGATGCGATCTTCGTAGATCACCCGACCGGTAGCATCCTCGCCTGCTAACTGAAAGACCTGCTTGGCCAGGTCTACACAGATGGTTGTGCAAAGCTCCACATCAGTGGAAGACAGGGAACCTTGCTTGGAACTATGCTTTTTCATGGTCTCGCCCTCGCTGCCGTTGGCTTCTTAGAACGCCACCGTGGCACTGTGATGCCTCGGCGGGGGCGAGTCCATCGATTACAGGTTGCCGCGTTAACCTGGCTGGCGAGAGCCAAGGGTAAAGACGACATGCATGGCCTCGGATAAACTCGCAGCACTTCAACGCACAACCAGGAAGTGCCCCATGCCCGAAACCACGCAACTGCTCACCTTCGCCCTGATCTGCCTCGGCATGGTCCTGACCCCAGGGCCGAACATGATCTACCTGATCTCCCGCTCGATCTGCCAGGGCCGCAAGGCCGGGCTGATTTCGTTGGGTGGTGTGGCCCTGGGCTTCGTCATCTACATGTTCTGCGCCGCGCTGGGCATCACCGCCCTGGTGATGGCCGTGCCTTTTGCCTACGACGCGCTGCGCATCGGTGGCGCGCTGTACCTGTTGTACCTGGCCTGGCAGGCGCTGCGCCCTGGTGGCCGTTCGCCGTTCCAGGTTCGTGACCTGCCTGCCGACAGCCCGCGGCGGCTGTTCACCATGGGCTTTGCCACCAGCCTGCTAAACCCCAAGATCGCCGTCATGTACCTGTCGTTGATGCCGCAGTTCATCGAGCCGGGGCATGGCAGCGTGCTGCTGCAGTCGCTGGTGCTGGGGTCGACGCAGATCGCCATCAGCGTTTCGGTCAATGCACTGATCGCGATCATGGCCGGGTCGATCGCCGTATTCCTCGCCGGTCGCCCGCTGTGGCAGCAGGTTCAGCGCTGGCTGATGGGTACGGTGCTGGCGGGCCTGGCCGTGCGCATGCTGGCCGAAGGGCGGCGTTGACCGCTAGGCCTCAGGCGGTGGCTCCTGGGGCAGGTACAAGGTAAAGGTGGTGCCCTGGCCCAGGACACTGTTCACCTGCACATCGCCCCCGGACTGCTTGGCAAAACCGAACACCTGCGACAGCCCGAGCCCGGTGCCTTCACCCGGTGCCTTGGTGGTGAAGAACGGGTCGAAGATGCGCTCCAGCAGTTCGGCGGCAATGCCGACACCGCTGTCGCTCACCGAAATCGCCGCGAACTGGCCCGGTTGTGGCGCCTGGCCGCGCAGGGCGGGCAGGCGCTGGTCGGCCTGCAGGCGCAGCTGCAAGGTGCCTTCGCCGGCCATGGCATCGCGGCCGTTGAGCATCAGGTTGATTACCGCGGTTTCCAGCTGGTTGAGGTCGGCGCGGATATGACAAGGCGCCTGCGGCAACTGCAGCTCGACCTGGATCCGCGCACCGGTGGCCGTGTCGAGCATGTCGGCCATGGCTTCCAGCCGTGGCCCGGCCTCGAACACTTGCGGGCTCAGGGCCTGGCGGCGGGCGAAGGCCAGCAACTGGCCGGTCAGCCTGGTACCGCGGTCGACAGTGTCGGACATGGTCTTGAGGTAGCGCTCGCGGCGCTGTGCATCGAGGTTGGGGCGCTGCAGAAAATGCAGCGACGTGCGAATGATGGTCAGCAGGTTGTTGAAGTCATGGGCCACGCCGCCGGTCAGTTGGCCGATGGCTTCGAGCTTCTGGGTCTGGCGCAGCACGGCTTCGGTATGCAGCAGCTGGCTGGTGCGTTCGTCGACGCGCTGTTCGAGGGTAGCATTCAGAGCCTCCAGTGCCGCCATGGCTTCGCGTACTTCGGCGTGGGCCTGTACCCGCTGGACATGCGCCCAGGAGCGCTCGGTGACTTCGCTGATCAGCGCCTGTTCATAGTGGGTCCATTCCCGTGGCGCCTTGTCGTGGATGGCCATCAGCGCGGTCAGCCGGCCGCCTTTGATCAGGGGCATGCAAATGGTCGCGGTAATGCCGATGGCCTGGAAGGTGGCAGCTTCCTCCGGGGACAGCTCGCTCAGGTTGTCCTGGATGACCAACGGCAGGCCACTGCGCAGGCGGCCGAGCGCCAGCTTGCCGAAATCGTGCAACTGGTAGCGGCCCAAGAGATGCGGCGAGCCGGGCGCCACGGCGTCACCGCAGATGGTGAAACCGTCTTCGTCGGGCTCCATCACCGCATAGGCGCAACTCGACAGTTGCAGGTGCTCGACCAGCATGCGCGTGGTAGTAGCAAGGATCTGGTCCGGGTCGGTGGCGTCGGCCACGGCACGGCCCAGGTCGTCGAGGAATTTCAGGCGCTGGTTGGCGAGCACGCTGGCGGTGGTTTCGGTGACTGTATCGAGCATGCCCAGCACCTTGCCGTCGTGGTCGCGGATGGGGCTGTAGCAGAAGGTGAAATAGGCCCGTTCGGGGCCGCCGTTGCGGTCGATGACGAGCGGGAAGTCTTCGATGTACACCGCCTCGCCGGCCAGGGCGCGGTTGGCCATGTGGCCGATGTCGGCCCAGGCTTCCTGCCACACGGCGCGGAAGGGGATGCCCAATGCCGAGGGCTTTTGCCCGAGAATCTGCGAGAAAGCGTCGTTGTGCAGGGTGAGCAGGTCAGGGCCCCAGAGCACGGCTTGCGGGAAGCGCGAGGCCAGGCACAGGGCCAGGCTGGTTTTCAGCGAGTCGGGCCAGTGCTGCAGCGGGCCCAGTGTGGTGGCGGCCCAATCGTGGTTGCGGATGCGCTCGGCCATCAGCCCGCCGCCGTCTAGCCATTTTGCCATGTGCTCTGCTGGTCCTTTTGCGTAAGGCCTTTAGGGTGCACCGAGAATAGACGCTTGGCGAGGGATTTGTGTTACGTGTACCGGCCTCTTCGCGGGCTTGCCCGCTCCCACAGGGATAGCACATTGCTCAAGCTTTGCGCCGTACAGGTGGGAGCGGGCAGGCCCGCGAAGAGGCCGGTACAGGCTAGCGAATGAAGTGCACCTTGCCAGTGTCGTCATTGCCCATGTAGATGCCATAAACCCCGGCCTGCCGCTCGAGGATATAGCGCTCGAGAATCTGCCGGATTGCCGGGTAGTAGATTTCGTCCCACGGGATCTCGTCCGGCTCGAAGAACCTGTACGCCAGCGTTTCCGCCCCGTACTGCCCGGTTTCCTCGGTGGCGATGGCGCGGAAGATGATGTAGACCTCGCTGATCTTCGGGACGCTGAAGATCGAGTACGGCGAGACGATTTCGGCGCGTACGCCGCTTTCTTCCCAGACCTCGCGCAGGGCTGCCTGCTCGGTGGTTTCGCCGGCCTCCATGAACCCGGCCGGCAAGGTCCAGGTGCCGGGGCGCGGCGGGATGGCGCGCTGGCACAGCAGGTACCTGCCATCACGCTCGATGATGCAGCCGGCGATGATCTTCGGGTTGATGTAGTGGATGTAGCCGCAGCCGGTGCAGTGCAGGCGTTCGTGGGTGTCGCCTGTGGGAACGCCCCGGGCCAGTTCCGTGGTGCAGTGCGGGCAGTAGCGCGGGGCGTTGGGCATGATCGGTGGCCTGTGGGTGGCTTATATGCGTGGGTCCTTCAAGGCCAGGGGCTCGACCATCTCGCGCACCTTGACGTTGTCATCCTGCTTCTGGCGCAGGTAGTCCAGGGCCACCTTGGCGGCGGCGCGGACGTGGTCGACCGAGGCCTGGTGGGCAACCAGCGGGTCGCCGCTCTTGATCGCCTCGACGATCTTTTCCATTTCGCGGTTGCTGGCACCGCGGCGGTTCTCCTGCGACACCGAGGTGGCGCGCAGGTAGCTGATGCGCGCCTGCAACTGGCGCAGCTGCTGGGCCGCCACCTGGTTGCCGGAGCCTTCCAGCAGCACATCGTAGAAACCTTGTACCGAATCCAGCACCTGTTGCAGTTCGCCTTCCTCGAGGGCTTCGCGGTTGACCTCCAGCGCGCGTTCCAGGGCGCGGATGTCCTTGGCCTTGGCGTTGAGGGTGAACAGCTGCACGATCAGGCCTTCGAGCACGCAGCGCAGCTCGTAGATGTCGCGGGCGTCTTCCAGGGTGATGATGGCCACGCGCGGGCCCTTGGCGTCGGCGAATTCCACCAGGCCTTCGGACTCCAGGTGGCGCAGGGCTTCACGCACCGAGGTGCGGCTGACGCCGAGGCGGTCGCAGAGGTCGCGCTCGACCAGGCGGTCGCCTGGCAGCAGGTGGAAGTTCATGATCGCGGCGCGCAGCTTGTCGAGCACGATTTCGCGCAGGGTAACGGGGTTGCGGTTGACCTTGAAGCTGTCGTCGAGTGGCTGGCGTTTCATCAAGTGCGCTCTTAAAGAGGCTGCCCGGCCGCAACCGCAACAGCACCACGAACCTTGGGTGCTCCTTGCGTGGGTTCGAACAGCCCGGTGTTAACGGGTTGACTCCGCATCGGCTTCAGCGAACGCTTCGCGGGCCAGGCGGAAACTGTCCACCGCCGCGGGCACGCCGCAATAAATGCCGACCTGGAGCAGGATCTCGCGAATCTGTTCACGGCTCAGGCCATTACGCAAGGCGCCGCGAATGTGCAGCTTGAGCTCGTGGGGCCGGTTGAGCGCGGAAATCATGGCCAAGTTTATCATGCTGCGCTCTTTGAGCGACAAGCCTTCGCGGCCCCAGACGTGGCCCCAGCAGTATTCGGTGACCAGCTCCTGCAACGGCTTGGTGAAGTCGTCGGCGTTCTGGATCGAGCGGTTGACGTAGTCCTCGCCCAGCACCTGGGTGCGGATCTGCAGGCCTTTTTCGTACTTTTCATTGCTCATGTGCAGTACTCCGGAATAAAACAGGGGACGCAACCGAGGGTGAGACGATAACGCGGCCCCTAAAAACAGGGTCATCGGTGTTGGCTTCTTCGCGGGCTTGCCCGCTCCCACAGGGATTGCACAGGTGCTGAAACCTGCGCACTACCTGTGGGAGCGGGCAAGCCCGCGAAGAAGCCAACGCGGTCTATCAACCCAAGGGGGGCAGGGCGCCCAGCTTGCCCTTGTGGTAGACCATCGGGGTCACCGGCTCGGCCGGCAGCACCAGGTTCTTCACCGCGCCGACGATGATCGCGTGGTCACCGCCGTCGTACTCGCGCCACAGTTCGCACTCGATGATCGCCGTGGCCTTGGCCAGCAGCGGGTTGCCCAGCTCGCTCAGGTGCCAGTCGATGCCTTTGGCCTTGTCCTTGCCCTTGCCGGCAAAGGCATAGGCCTCGGCGGTCTGGTCGGCGGACAGCATGTGAATCGCGAACTGCTTGCTGTCACGCAGGATGGGGTAGGTGTCGGAGGCGTAGTTGGGGCAGAACAGCACCAGCGCCGGGTCGATCGACAGCGCGCTGAACGCGCTGGCGGTGATGCCGACGATGCCACCGTCGGCGTCGAGGGTGGTGACCACCGTGACGCCGGACGGGAAGGAGCCCATCACGTCTTTGTAGATGCCTGGTTCGATCATCTTGTGCTACCTCTTAGCGCATCACAAACGGGTCGGGCATCGGCGCGGTGGACAGGTTGATCCACACCGTCTTCAGCTCGGTATAGGCCAGCACCGAATCGATGCCGCTCTCACGGCCGTAGCCGCTGTTCTTGAACCCGCCGATCGGCGCCATGGCCGACACGGCACGGTAGGTGTTGACCCAGATGATCCCCGAACGCACGTCGCGGGCCAGGCGGTGGGCACGGCCCAGGTCGCGGGTCCAGATGCCGGCGGCCAGGCCGAACTGCGAGTCGTTGGCGATGGCCAGGGCCTCTTCCTCGGTCTTGAAGCGGATTACCGCGGCAACCGGGCCGAACACCTCTTCCTGCATGATGGTCATCGAGTTGCTGTCGCACTCGAACAGGGTCGGCTCGTAGAACCAGCCGTCACCCTCGACTTCGGCGCGCTTGCCGCCCATGTGCAGCTTGGCGCCTTCGGCCTTGGCAGCGGCCACCAGGCCTTCGACCACGGCCAGCTGTTGCGCGGTGGCCATGGGGCCCATTTCGCTGGCATCGTCCTGCGGGTTGCCGATGCGGATGCGCTTGGCGCGAGCGATCAGGCGTTCGACGAACTCGTCGAAGATCTCGTCCTGCACCAGCAGGCGTGAGCCGGCCACGCAGCTTTGCCCGGAGGCGGCATAGATGCCGGCCACGGCGCCGTTGATCGCGCTGTCCAGGTCGGCGTCGGCGAAGATGATGTTCGGCGACTTGCCGCCCAGCTCCAGCGACAGCTTGGCGAAGTTCTCGGCGCTGCTGCGCACCACGTGGCGGGCGGTGGCGGCGCCGCCGGTGAAGGCGATCTTGCGCACCAGCGGGTGGCGGGTCAGCGCCGCGCCGGTGCTGGGGCCGTAGCCGGTGACCACGTTGACCACACCGGCCGGGAAGCCGGCCTCGAGGGCCAGGCGGGCCAGCTCGAGGATGGTCGCCGAGGCGTGCTCGGACGGCTTGAGCACGATGGTGTTGCCGGCGGCCAGGGCCGGGGCCAGCTTGATTGCGGTGAGGTACAGCGGGCTGTTCCACGGGATGATCCCGGCCACCACGCCGATCGGCTCGTGCACGGTGTAGGCGAACAGGTCGGGCTTGTCCAGCGGCAGGGTGCCGCCTTCAAGTTTGTCGGCAAGGCCTGCGGTGTAGTGGAAGAACTCTGGCAGGTAGCCGACCTGGCCGCGGGTTTCGCGGATCAGCTTGCCGTTGTCACGGCTTTCCAGCTGGGCCAGGTGTTCCTTGTTTTCGGCAATCAGGTCACCCAGGCGACGCAGCAGCTTGCCGCGCGCGGTGGCGGTGATGCTGCGCCACTCCTTGCTGTCGAAGGCACGCTGGGCGGCCTGCACGGCCAGCTCCACATCGGCCTCGTCGGCGTCGGGCAGTTGCGCCCAGGCCTGGGCGGTGGCCGGGTTGAGGCTGTCGAAGGTCTTGCCGCTCTGGGCATCGCGCCATTGGCCGTCGATGCACATCTGGAAACGAACGAGGGTCATGCAACAATCCCCTTGGCGGATTCGGTGAGGGTGCGGGCCTGCGCGAGGAAGTCCAGCAGCATCTTGTTGACTTCACGCGGTGCTTCCACCGGCATCATATGCCGTTGCTCGGCGAGGACCACGCTGTGCGCGCCAGGAATGCTGGCGGCAAGCTGGCGGGTCATGGCCGGGGTGGAGCCCGAGTCGAGTTCGCCGGTGGCGATCAGCGTCGGCACCTGGATGCTGGCCAGGTCGGCGGCGCGGTACATGTCCTGGGTGGCGAACAGCGAGTAAGTGGTGTGGTAGCCCTGCGGGTCGTTGCTCGCCAGCACCTGGCGAATGGCGGCGACCTGCGCCGGGTTGGCAGCCTTGTATTCACGGCTGAACCAGCGGTCGAGCGCGGCGTCGACGTTGGCGTCGGGGCCCAGCTGCGCAGCCTGGGCGGCGCGGGCGATAACGCCGGCACTCTGCTCGGGGGTGCGGTTGAACACGCTGTTGAGCACTACCAGTGCGGCCAGGCGCTGCGGGTAGCCGAGGGCGAACGCCCGGGCGACCAGGCCGCCCATGGAGAAGCCGATCACGGTGGCTTGCGCGATCTGCAGGTGGTCGAGCAGTTCGGCGAGCTGGGCGGCATAGCCTTCCAGGCCGATGTCCGCGGCCGGCAGTGCGCTCTGGCCGTGGCCGAGCATGTCGTAGGCGATGACGCGGTAGTCGTTGGCCAGGCCAACGAACTGACCGCCCCACATTTCCTTGTTCAGGCCCACGCCGTGGATCAGTACCACGGGTTGGCCCTGGCCGACGGACAGGTAGCTGGTGCCGGCGGGTGTGCGTTCAGCGACAGGCTGAATCATGGAGGGCGCTCCTTGAAGGTCGGGCGCGGCGGGTAAGCACGCCACGCCCCGGCCCGTCTTGGTTGTTGTTATTGAGCGTTGGCTTTTTCGGCAGCCAGTTCTTCCAGGTCGATGTAGCGGTTGCCGATGCGCGGGTGCAGGCGGCCGCCGTCGGAGGCGCCCAGGACCACGACGATTTCATCGGCGCGCGGGGCATCTTCGATCTGCATTTCCAGGGTGATGTAGTGCGAGCGCAGGCCTTCGTCGTCCTTCTGCATCATCGGGATCTGGATCGAGGTGCCCGGGCCGCCGCGCTTGTTAGTGAAGCTCAGGTAGCTCTTGGCCTGTACCGCTTCGCGGTAGTGGTTGCCGAAGCGCAGGGTGTGGATCACCGCCGAGGCGTGTTCGATTTCGCCGTCGGCGCCGACGACTGCGGCCTTGCCGTAGGCTTCGATCTTGTCGGCGCCGCCGATGGCTGCAGTCAGGCGCTCGACCATCAGGGCACCCAGGTCCGAGCAGTTGGCACGGATTTCCGGCTTCAGATCTTCAACGAAACCGCGACCGGCCCATGGGTTCTTGATCACGACGGCCAGGCCGACCATGGTCACCGGCTTGTCGGTGGCCTTGCCGCCTTCGATGCGGGTCTCTTCGGAGTAGGTGACGATCTTGCGGATTTCGAAACTCATGGGTGGCTCCTGGTGAGGGTTATCAGCTCTTGTTGTCTGATGGTATACCATAATATTTGTTGTGCAAGAGGTGGCTGGAAATTTCTCTTGCGAGGGGACGAAAGGTGGCCTGATGCCTTGATTCCTGTGGTTTCTGTGCTGGCCTTTTCGCGGGCTCGCCCGCTCCCACAGGGATCGCACGGCATTCATGGCCTGTGCTGTCCCTGTGGGAGCGGGCAAGCCCGCGAAAAGGCCGGTGCAGGCTTCAAAAAAAAGCCCGCTCACGCGGGCCACAGGGCCCACGGGAGCGGGCGCGTCCCGCAATGTTTCAGGTAATGGGAAATCAGGCGAACGCCGGCACCACTTCCTTGATGAACAGCTCCAGCGATTTCTTCTTCTCGGCATGGGGCAGGCTGTTGTCGCACCAGAAGCTGAACTCGTCGACGCCGAGTTCCTGGTAGTACTTGATACGCGCGATGATCTCTTCCGGCGTGCCGATCATGGTGTTCTTGCGGATGTTTTCCAGCTCGAACGCCGGCACTTCGGCGAACTTCGATTCCGGGCTCGGCTCAAGGAAACCGTTGACCGGGGTGGTCTTGTTGCCGAACCAGGCATCGAAGGTGCGGTAGAAGCGCGAGATGGCCTGGGCGCCGACTTTCCAGCCTTCCGGCTCGGCCGGGCTGTGCACGTGGGTGTGGCGCAGCACCATCAGTTGCGGGCGCGGCACGCCCGGGTTGTTGTCCAGGGCAGCCTGGAACTTGTTCTTCAGGTCCAGCACTTCCTCGTCACCCTTCATCAGCGGGGTGACCATGACGTTGCAGCCATTGGCCACGGCGAAGTTGTGCGAGTCCGGGTCGCGGGCGGCGATCCACATCGGTGGGGTGGCGTTGAACGGCTTCGGCACGCTGGTGGATGTGGGGAATTTGTAGACTTCGCCGTCATGGGCGTAGTCGCCTTCCCACAGCTTGCGCACCACCGGCACCATTTCGCGCAGGGCCTTGCCGCCGTCGGTGGCCGGCATACCGCCTGCCATGCGGTCGAATTCGAACTGGTAGGCGCCACGCGCCAGGCCCACTTCCATGCGGCCATTGCTGATCACGTCGAGCAGGGCGCATTCCCCCGCCACGCGGATCGGGTTCCAGAACGGCGCGATGATGGTGCCGGCGCCCAGGCGGATCTTGTCGGTGCGCGCAGCCAGGTAGGCCAGCAGCGGCATCGGGCTTGGCGAAATGGTGTATTCCATGGCGTGGTGTTCGCCGATCCACACGGTGCTGAAACCGCCGTTCTCGGCCATCAGGGTCAGTTCGGTCAGGTCTTCGAACAGCTGGCGGTGGCTGACCTGTTCATCCCAACGTTCCATGTGCACGAACAACGAAAATTTCATGGGGCTTTCCTCAACGCTTGAAAGGGGCTGGCGCCAGGCAGGGTTGGCACCAGCGGTCTCGATTCAGAATAGGCTTCAGGCAAAGGCCGGCAGGCTGGCCATTTTGCCGCGGCAGTACACCATCGGCCGTGGCGCCTCTTCAGGGACGATCAGGTTGTGCACCTTGCCGACCATGATGGCGTGGTCGCCACCTTCGTATTCGCGCCACAGTTCGCATTCGATGACCGCGGTGGCACCGGCCAGGATCGGGTTGCCCAGTTCGCTCAGGGACCACTCGATGCCACTGGCCTTGTCCTTGCCCTTCTTGGCGAACGCATAGGCTTCGGCCTGCTGTTCACCGGACAACAGATGAATGGCGAAGCGCTTCTGCCGGATCAGCACGGGGTAGGAGTCGGAGGTGTAGTTGGGGCAGAACAGCACCAGCGGCGGGTCCATCGACAGGGAGGAGAAGGCGCTGGCGGTCAGGCCGACGACCGAGCCATCGTCGTCCAGGGTGGTGATGACGGTAACGCCGGACGGGAAGGAGCCCAGGACATGCTTGTAGACGGTTGCGTCGATCATCTGGTGTACCTCTATAGGGCTGCGGTGGTCCGCGGTTTTTATCGTTGATGTGTCTGATGGTATACCGTAATACCTATTTTGCAAGCGGAATTTTCAAGCGAGGATATTGCGCGATGAACGGCTCAAGCCCGCGTATACCGTGGCTTTGAGCGGTGAGGCGGTTTGCCGCAGGGGTTGCGCGAGCGGATCAGTGGGCGTTTTTTCCTACGGATCAGTGTTGTCAAAAGTTTGGAATACCATAATATGGTCCGCAGCTGAGAGGCCGCCTAGATGCGGTTTCCTTACAAAGATAAAAACGACCTTTCGAGCTGAATCCTATGTCCCAACCGTCGTCGCAACACCAGTTTGTCGAGAATCACACGGTCGATTACGTTCCACCTGCCGAGCGCCACGGGAAGGCGCGCGACCTGTTCACCCTCTGGTTCAGTACCAACATCGCGCCACTGCCCATCGTCACCGGCGCCATGGTGGTCCAGGTGTTCCACCTGAACCTGTTGTGGGGCCTGGTCGCCATCGTGCTGGGCCATCTGGTCGGGGGCGTGGTCATTGCCCTTGCTTCTGCGCAGGGACCGCAGCTGGGCATTCCGCAAATGGTGCAGAGCCGTGGCCAGTTCGGCCGCTACGGCGCCTTGCTGATCGTGTTCTTCACCGCGCTGATCTATGTCGGTTTCTTCATTTCCAACATCGTCCTGGCGGGCAAGACCATCCACGGCATCACCCCGAGCGTGCCGATGCCGGGCGCGATCGTGATCGGGGCGCTGAGTGCCACCGCCATTGGCGTGATTGGTTACCGCTTCATCCACATCCTCAACCGCATCGGTACCTGGGTGATGGGTTCGGCGTTGCTGGCCGGTTTCATCATGATGTTCGCCCAGGAACTGCCGGCCGACTTCTTCAGCCGTGGCGCTTTCAACCTGTCGGGCTTCATCGCCACCGTGTCGCTGGGCACCATCTGGCAGATCAGCTTCTCGCCGTATACCTCCGACTACTCGCGCTACCTGCCGCGTGAAGTGGGCATTGCCAAGCCGTTCTGGGCCACCTACTTCGGCGCTACCCTGGGCACCATCCTGTGCTTCAGCTTTGGTGCGGTGGCGGTGCTGTGCGTGCCGGAAGGTACCGATGCGATGGACGCGGTCAAGCAGGCCACCGGCTGGCTGGGCCCGATCCTGATGGTGCTGTTCCTGCTCAACATCATCAGCCACAACGCCCTCAACCTGTATGGCGCGGTGCTGTCGATCGTGACCGCGATCCAGACCTTCATCGCCGAGTGGACGCCGAGCATCAAGGTGCGGGTGGTGCTGGCTGCGGTGATTCTGGTGGGCTGCGGCATGGTCGCGCTGAATGCCTCGGCGGACTTCATCGGCCAGTTCATCGGCCTGATCCTGGCACTGCTGCTGGTACTGGTGCCGTGGGCGTCGATCAACCTGATCGACTTCTACCTGATCAAGAAGGGCCAGTACGACATCGCCTCGATCTTCAGTGCCGACGGCGGCATCTATGGCCGCTTCAACCACCACGCGATCATTGCCTATGCCTGCGGCATCCTGGTGCAGCTGCCGTTTGCCAATACGTCGCTGTATGTGGGGCCGTATTCCAATATCGTCGAAGGGGCTGACCTGTCGTGGCTGTTTGGCCTGCTGGTGACGGTGCCGCTGTATTACTGCCTGGCGACCCGGGGCAAGGCTGCCGAGAAGGCGGGGCGTGTTGTGAGTGTCAATGACTGATAGAGCGTTGTTGCTGTAACAGGGGCTGCTTTGCAGCCCATTCGCAGCGCAAGGCTGCTCCTACAAAGGAATCGCGTTGCATGTAGGAGCAGCCTTGTGCTGCGAATGGGCCGCAACGCGGCCCCGGCTATTTCGGCTCAAACCTTGAACTGCGCCACCAGGCCATTCAGGTCCACCGCCAACCGCGACAGATCCTGCGCCGCCGCACTGGTCTGGTTGGCCCCCGCCGATGTCTGCATCGCCAGGTCGCGAATGTTCACCAGGTTGCGGTCCACCTCCCGCGCCACCTGCGCCTGTTCCTCCGAGGCGCTGGCAATGACCAAGTTGCGCTGGTTGATCGAGGCAATCGCCTCGGCAATCACCTCCAGCGCCTGACCGGCGCCTTGCGCCACCTCCAGCGTGCCGCTGGCGCGGCCCTGGCTGCTGTGCATCGCCGTCACCGCCCGCTCGGTACCATTCTGGATCCCGGCAATCATCTGCTCGATCTCGGCGGTCGACTGCTGGGTACGGTGGGCGAGGGCGCGCACCTCATCGGCCACCACGGCAAAGCCACGGCCCGCCTCGCCGGCGCGGGCCGCTTCGATGGCGGCATTCAGCGCCAGCAGGTTGGTCTGCCCGGCAATCGCGCCAATCACGTCCAACACGCGGCTGATCTCGTTGGCATTGTTGGCCAGCTGTTCGATCTCGGTCGAGGTGCCGGTCACATCAGCCACCAGATGCTGGATGGAAGCCAGCGCCTGGTTGACCCGGTCGCGGCCATCCCGGGTGGTCTGGTCGGCGCCCTTCGAGGCGTCGGCGGTGCTGACGGCATTGTTCGCCACTTCCTCGACCGCCGCAGTCATCTGGTTGACGGCGGTGGCCGCCTGGTCGATCTCCGCGCTTTGCTGGTGCAGGCCGCGGCTGGTGTCTTCGGTGACGGTGTGCAGTTCTTCCGAAGCCGAGGCCAACTGGTCGGACGAGGCGGCGATCTTGCGGATGGTGTCGCGCAGGCTGCCCTGCATGCGGCCCAGGGCGCGCAGCAGCAAGGCTGGCTCGTCGCGGCCGATTACACGGATGTCCTGGGTCAGGTCGCCGGTCGCCACGCGCTCGGCCACGCTCACCGCATCGGCCAGCGGCACGACGATACTGCGAGTGAGCACGGTGGCAATGGCGACCAGGGCCAGCATGATCACCAGCAGCGAGACAATGATCGCGGTGAACGCTTCGTCAGCCACGTCGCTGCTGCGCTGCGAGGCCTGTTCGGCACCTTTGCCGTTGTAGGCAATCAGCGCCGCCATGGCCTGCATCATGCTGTCGGCGCGCTGGGTCAGGGGACCGTTGATCTGCTGCCTGGCGTCTTCCATGCGGCCAGCAACTATGTCCTGCAGTACGCGTGCTTGCAGCTCGAGATATTGCTGGTGCGCGCTATTGAAGGAGTCGAACAGGGCGCGGTCATCGGCGGCGGTGATGGTACCTTCGTATGCCTTCAGGCCATCCTTCATCTTGGCATTGGTGTCGTCGAGCAACTGCAGGTTGCGGCTGCGTTCGCTGGGGTTGTCGTCCAGTGCGGTACGCAGGGTGAGGGCGCGGGCGCGGCCAAGGTTGCTGCTGATTTCGCTCAGGGCCACCACGGCGGGCATCCAGTTGACCCGGATTTCGTCCGTGGCCTTGTCCATCTGCCGGGTTTCATAAAGTGCGGTAAGGCCCATGAACAGGACCAGGATACCCAACAGGGCGAACACGCAGGCAGCGCGAATGCCGATCTTCAAATTCCTTAATTGCATGACATGCTCCTTGACGGTGGCGTGCAGGCCCTCAGGAGCTTGGGCGGATGGCCGGGTCACCGGGTGTGGCGCCAGGCTCTGGAAGCGCTGCGGATTCAGTTGTGTGCCTCACCCTCTTGAATTCTTTTTGATTTGAATGATGCCATATGGCCATCATTTTCGAACAGTCATTTCATGTCATGACATCAAATGACAAAACCGCCAGCAGGCGGCGGTTTTGTCGGATTGCTGCGGTCAGACGATCGCGATCAGCGGGTCGGCAGCGGCCAGCGCCAGGGCGCGATCAGCCGCTGGCGGGTAGATCCACACCGAGTTGATCTGGCGCTTGAGGTCTTTGCCTTCCTGGCCGTGCAGCTTCAGTTCGCGCTCCCAACCCTCGCTGAACGTCGCGCCCCATTCGCCCAGGTCCAGGCAGGTGACGTACTTGGGCTGGCGGTACACCACCGGCTGCAGGCCGAGCAGGTCGGCCGCGGCGTTGTTGCCGGAGTGGCGGCCCATGGGGATGGCGTGCTGGCAGGTCATCAGGGCGTGGTTGCCCAGCTCGTCCACAGCGGCCCAAGCGGTGTCGCCCGTGGCGTACACATGGTCCTGGCCCAGCACCTTCAGGTGGCCGTCCACTTTCAGCCGGCCGAAGTTGTCGCGCTCGCCGGCAACCTGTGCGGTCAACGGGCTGGCCTTCACGCCAACGGTCCAGATCACGGTGTTGCTGGCGATATGCTCGCCATTGTCCAGGGTAACGCCACCGGCATCGACAGCCACCACCGAAGCCCCGGCCTTCCACTCGACCCCGGCCTGTTCGCAGGCGGCGATGATCGACGGCGTGATACCGGCGCCCAGCGCCGCACCAACTTGCGCACCGCGGTCGACCACCACCACCCGCACCGCTGCACTGGCGCCGAGGATGGCACGCAGGCGGGCAGGCATTTCCGTGGCGGTTTCAATACCTGTGAAGCCACCACCGCAGACCACCACGGTGTTGCGTGCAGGCGAAGCGGGCAGGGCGGCCAGGCCGACCAGGTGCTGCTCCAGGCGCATGGCCGACTCCATCTGGTCGACATCGAATGCATGTTCGGCCAGGCCAGGCACTGCCGGGCGTGCGACCTGGCTGCCGGCGGCGAGGATCAGGCGGTCGTAGGCGATCTGTTGCCGGTGCCCCTGGGCGTCGGTGTAGCTGACGCTGCGCCCTTCGGTATCGATGCTGTCGGCGTTGCCCGGAATGAAGTGAATGCCCACGGCTTCGAACAGCTCGCCCAGCGGGGCCTTCATGCCGTGCACGTCGGCCTCGTAGAAGCGCGGGCGGATGCGCAGTTCAGGCTGCGGAGCGAGGACGCTGATGTTGATGTCGGCACGCTGGGCCTGATCGAGCAGGCGCGCAGCGCTCAGGGCGCTCCATACTCCGGCAAAGCCGGCACCGATGATGAGGATGTTCGATTTCATGAAGGTGCTCCGCAAGGTTCGAAAGGGGCTTCGAGGGCGGGTTGTGTGCCTCTCGAATAACTACGACTGTATTGATCGTAGTTTGTGGGCGCAAGTCTTTTTTCCAGCAGGCCGACACCCTGCAGCACCATTTCGTGGCTCGAATAGCTGTATTTACTGGGCTTAAGGGGAAAACAAGGCCGACAGACGGCAGCTTTGCGCTTTGCGGTGCGGATGCTATCGGCGTATTATTTGCGACAAGATTGGTCGGAGATAGATATGTCGCTCTACAGTGCTGGCGTCGAATACGGTATCCATTGCCTGCTGTTCCTGGTGGACGAGCGGGGCGACTCGCGCGAGTCCAGCGTGCGCGACCTGGCGGAGTTGCAGGGTGTACCCCAGGAGTACCTGGCCAAGGTCTTTACCAAGCTGGCCCGTGCCGGTCTGGTGGCCGCCACCGAGGGCGTGCGTGGCGGCTTCCGGCTGGCGCGGCCGTCGGATGAAATCACCGTGCTGGATATCGTCAATGCCATCGACGGGCCAAAGAAGATCTTCGACTGCCGCGAAGTTCGCGAGCGTTGCAGCCTGTTCGAGGGTTCGCCGCCGGGTTGGGCGACCGAGGGCACCTGCGCGATCCATGCGGTGATGCTGGGTGCGCAGAAGCGCATGGAAGAGGCCCTGGCGCAGCAGACCATCCTAGATCTGGCGCGGCGGTTCGGGCGCAAGGCGCCGGCCGAGTTCGGGCAGAAGGTCAATACCTGGATGGGTGAGCGGCGGGAGGGCAAAGGGGCAGGGGATATTCCGGTCAGTCAGGTCTGAATCTGCTGCCTGCACTCTTCGCGGGCTTGCCCGCTCCCACAGGAATCGCACAATTGCTGAAATCTGTGGGGTACCTGTGGGAGCGGGCGAGCCCGCGAAGAGGCCGGCACAGAAATAACCCGCTCAGCGCCCCTCATGCTGCCGCCGATACGCCCCCGGCTGCACCCCCACCGCCTTGGCAAACGCCCGGGTAAACGCCGCCACCGACTGATATCCCACCTGTGCCCCTACCTGCTCCACGGTATGCCCTGCCCGCAGCAACTGGCTGGCATGGCGCATGCGCAACGCCAGCAGTACTTGCCCCGGCGACTGTCCCGCCAGTTCATTGAAACGCTTGAAAAACGCCGACCGCGACAACCCGGTGCAGGCGGCCATGCTTTCCAGCGTCCACGCTTGCCCCGGTTGCTCGATCAGCTGCTCCAGCAACCCGGCAAACGCCGGTTGCCGGGCGAGGGCGACCAGCCCGCCCAGCGATTGCCCGGCATGCACCTGCTGGCGCAGCACATACAGGAACAACAAGTGCGTCAGCCGCTCCAGCAACGCCTGTGACGGCCCGGCGGCGCGCCGGCATTCCTCCAGGATCAGCTCGAACAACGCCCGCGCCGCATGCCCGGCCGGTTCATCGGCGCGCAGCAATATCCAGTCGGCCAGGCCGTCGACGATCAGCGCCGACAAGCCCGGCTTGAAGTGGAAGAAACCACATACCAGCCCCACGCCATCGACCGCATCGGCGTCCATGGGCTGCATGTGTTGGCGTGGCTGGGCGCAGGCACTGGCCGGGTCCTGGTCGCTGGCCAGGCGATAGCCGAGGTCGCGTAGCAGGAACACCGCATCGCCAGCCTCCAGGCGCAGTGCCTCGGGCTGGCCGTCGATGTGCAGCCAGCAATGCCCTTGCACCACCAGGTGGAAGCTGGCCCGGCCCATGCCTTGGGTGCTGGCGTGCCAGCCGCCGCAGTAGCGGCCCACATGGAACAGGCTGGCATCGAGCTCCAGGCCTTCTAATAACCAATCGACAAGGTGGCTGGACGAAATCATCTAATGCAAAGACTCAAGAGCAAGGAAAGGCGACTGATGAATATGGAGGGTAGTTCTTATAACCAACAGACTGTAGTGACACCCATCAAAGGAGACCACTCCATGTCCTCGCGCATTACTTTACACACGCTGCAGAGTGCCCCGGAAGCGGCCCGTCCGTTCCTCGAGAACGCCCAGAAGAATTCCGGCTTCATCCCCAACCTGCTGGGCGTGCTGGCCAATGCCCCGGCGGCGCTGGAAACCTACGTGACCGTTTCGGCACTCAACGGCAAAGCCGAACTGAGCCTGGCCGAGCGTGAAGTGGTGCAGCTGATTGCCGCCACCCAGCATGGCTGTGACTTCTGCGTGGCCGGCCACACGGCCGTGGCCCTGAACAAGGCCAAGCTGCCGCAGGAGGTGGTCGATGCCCTGCGTGCCCGTGGCGAGCTGCCCGATGCCCGGTATGAAACCCTGGCCGCGTTCGCCCGCGAAGTCATCGCCACCCGTGGCAATGTCAGCGAGGCCACTTACCAGGCCTTCCGCGCAGCCGGTTTCAGCGAAGGCAACGCCCTGGAGGTGATTCTGGGCGTGAGCCTCGCAACCCTGTGCAACTTTGCTAATGTGTTCGCCCAGACGCCGCTCAATGACGAGCTCGGCAAGTACCGCTGGCAGCCTTCTGCATGATCCGCGCGTGACACCGGTCGTACCGCGATCGTTGTAGGAGCGGCCTTGTGCCGCGAATGGGCCGCCAAGCGGCCCCGGCGTTTTCAAAGGAGCAAGACCATGCAAGATTGTGCATTTCGACACTGGCTGGATGCCAATGCCGAGGCCATTGACCGGGGCCAGTGCGAGCCGCAGCTGGTGCTGGCGCAAATCGCCGAATCGCAGCTGCTGCGGGTCGGTGTCGACCCGGCCCTGGGCGGCACGGGCGGGCAGGTGACCGACGCGGTCGAGGCCATCGCCGCGATCGCCAGCCGCTCGCTGGCAGCGGCGTTCGTCTGCTGGGGCCAGCGCGCCTTCATCGAATACCTGTTGCACAGCCCCAACCAGCCCCTGCGCGAGCACCTGTTGCCGCGCCTGCTGACTGGCGAACTGGCCGGTGCCACCGGGCTGTCCAATGCCATGAAGTTCCTGTCCGGCATCGAAGCGCTGCAGGTGCGCGGGTGCCCGCAAGCCGATGGCTGGCAGCTGGAAGGTCGCCTGCACTGGGTGACCAACCTGCGCAAAAGCGGCTTCGTGGTGGCTGCGGCTATCGAAGACGAAGCCGGTGGCGCACCGTTCGTGCTGGCCATTCCGTCCGACGCGCAGGGCCTGGAGCGCTCCGACGACCTGCAACTGATGGGCCTGCAGTCGAGCAACACCGCGGCACTGGCCTTCCACCAGGTGCAATTGCAGCGTGGCTGGTTGCTGCACGAAAATGCCCGTGAGTTCCTGCCCCGGGTACGCCCGGCGTTCCTGGCGCTGCAGTGCGGCATGGCCATTGGCCTGGCGCGGCGGGCGCTGGCGGAAGTGCAGGCACACCTGCATGGCCGTGCCTCGTTCCTCGACGAAGCACGCCAGGTGCTCGGCGAGCGCCTGGAAAACACCGTGAGCGAGCTCAAGCAGGGCCTGCTCGATGGGCGCTTCCAGCAGCAGCCGGCAGCCTTGTTCAAGCTGCGCATCACCCTGGCCGAAAGCGCTGCCGACGCCGTGCAACTGGAGTTGCAGGCCAGTGGTGGCAAGGCCTACCTCAGCGAGTATGGCGAAGGCTTTGCCCGCCGCTGGCGCGAGTCGGCCTTCGTGCCGATCGTCACGCCCAGCCTGGTGCAACTGCGCGCCGAACTGCAACGCCAGGCGGGCGCGGCATGAGCCAAGTGTTGCTCGAAGCCCGCGACATCAGCCTGGGCTACCCGCGCGAGGGTGGCTGGCAGGCGGTGCTGGCGCAGTTCGACCTGCAGCTGGCCCCTGGCGAAGTGGTGACCATCCTCGGCCCCAGCGGGGTCGGCAAGTCCAGCCTGCTGCGGGTACTGGCCGGCCTGCAGCAGCCCCGCGGTGGCAGCGTGACCCTGCACGGCCAGCCGCTGCAGGGCCCGCACCCACGCCTGGCGGTGGCCTTCCAGGACCCGAGCCTGTTGCCCTGGTTGAGCCTGGAGAAGAACGTTGCCTTCGGCCTGGACTTCGCCCGCCAGCCAAAACTTGCCGCCGCCGAACGCCGCGCACGCATCGACCATGCGATTGCCGCGGTGGGCCTGGCCCATGCTCGCGGCCAGTACCCGGCGCAGTTGTCCGGCGGCATGGCCCAGCGCACCGCGCTGGCCCGCTGCCTGGCTCGCCAGCCCGAAGTGCTGTTGCTCGACGAGCCGTTCGGCGCGTTGGATGAAGTGACCCGGGCCGACATGCAGCAACTGCTGCTGCAACTGATCGCGACCCACAACACGGCGGCGGTGCTGATCACCCACGATATCGACGAAGCCCTGCTGCTGTCCGACCGGGTCCTGCTACTGGGCAACCACCCAGCGCATACCCTCGGCCAGTGGCGCATCGACCTGCCGCAACCACGGACGCAGCGGGTCGAGGAACTGGGCGCCTTGCGCATCGAAATTCTCAAAACCCTTCGGCGGGCAAGCCGCACAGTCGAACCTACCCCAACCCCGTTGCCCTCGGAGGCTGTCCATGTGCATGGATGACTGCTGTTCCTCTTCTTCGCGTCGCGATTTCCTCAAGCTCGGCGCCATGCTCACGGCCGCCGGAGCACTGCCGTTGCTGTCGAGCCTGCAGGCCCGTGCCGCCGCCGAGCCGGACGCGCCAGTGCGTATCGGCTACCTGCCGATCACTGACGCCACGCCGCTGCTGGTGGCGCACAACAACGGCCTGTTCGAGGCCGAAGGCATCAAGGCCGAGCGCCCGGTACTGCTGCGCAGCTGGGCGCAGGTGATCGAGGCGTTCATCTCCGGCCAGGTCAACGTCATCCACCTGCTGTCGCCGATGACCGTATGGGCCCGCTACGGCAGCAAGGTGCCGGCCAAGGTGGTGGCCTGGAACCACGTGGGCGGTTCAGGCCTGACCGTGGCCCCGGACATCAGCGACATGAAACAGCTGGGCGGCAAGACCGTGGCCATCCCGTTCTGGTACTCGATCCACAACGTGGTGCTGCAACAGATGCTCAACGACAACGGCCTGACCCCGGTGTCGAAGCCGGCCAATGCGCCACTGGCCGGCAACGAAGTCAACCTGCTGGTATTGCCGCCGTCCGACATGCCGCCGGCGCTGGCCAGCAAACGCATCGCTGGCTATATCGTCGCCGAGCCATTCAACGCCCTGGCCGAGAACCTCAAGGTTGGCCGCGTGCAGCGCTTTACCGGCGATGTGTGGCGCAATCACGCCTGCTGCGTGGTGTTCATGCACGAGCACGACCTGAACAACCGCCCGGAGTGGTCGCAGAAGGTGGTCAACGCCATCGTCAAGGCCCAGCACTGGACCCGTGACCACCGCGCCGAGGCCGCCGCATTGTTGTCCAAGGCCGGCCCCAACAGGTACACCCCGCATGAACCAGCGGTGCTCGGCAAAGTGCTGGCCCCGGCCGCCGAGGACCGTGCCGGTTACATTGCCAGTGGCGCCATTCGCCACCAGCAGTGGGACGAAAAGCGCATCGATTTCCAGCCTTACCCGTTCCCCAGCTACACCGAAGAGCTGGTCAAGCGCCTGAAAACCACCCTGATCGAGGGCGACAGCGCGTTCCTGGCCGGCCTGGACCCGGCACAGACCGCCCGCGACCTGGTCGACGACCGCTTCGTGCGCAACGCCATCGCCAGCGTTGGCGGGCCGTCGGTGTTCGGCATTGCCGATAACTTCGAGCGTAGCGAGGAGTTCGCGGTCTGATGCGCACGCATGTCGTTCATGCCGGCCTGGGGCTGGCCGGGTTGCTGGGATTGTTGCTGTTGTGGTGGGCCGGTGTCGCGCTGTTCGGCCAGGCCGATGGCCTGTCGGCGCGCTTTTCGCCGGCAGCGACCCTGGCCAGCCTGATCGAGTTGCTGGGGCAGGGCGAGGTGTACGGGCATATCTGGGTCAGCCTCAAACGTATCCTGGTCGGGCTGCTGCTGGCGTTGCTGATCGGCGTGCCGCTGGGCTTGCTGGTGGGCAGCTACCGGCACCTGGAGGCTGCGACCACACCGGCGTTCCAGTTCCTGCGCATGATCTCGCCGCTGTCGTGGATGCCGGTGGTGGTGATGCTGATGGGCGTGGGGGACCAGCCTATCTACTTCCTGCTGGCGTTTGCCGCGTTGTGGCCGATCTTGCTGAACACGGCGGCCGGGGTAAGGCAGCTGGACCCACGCTGGTTGCAGTTGAGCCGCAGTTTGAGTGCCACGCGCCGGGAGACCTTGTGCAAGGTGATCGTGCCCGGGGTGATCGGCCATGTGCTGACCGGCGTGCGACTGGCCATCGGCATCCTGTGGATCGTTCTGGTGCCGTGCGAAATGCTTGGGGTGAGTGCGGGGCTGGGGTACTTCATTCTCGATACCCGTGACCGGCTGGCGTATTCCGAGCTGATGGCGATGGTGCTGCTGATCGGGGTGCTGGGGTTTGTGCTGGATGCCCTGGCGCGTGGGCTGCATCGGCGTTGGGTGCATGGCTGAGGGGCCAGTGGGGCTTCTTCGCGGGCTTGCCCGCTCCCACAGTTTGGCCTTGTGAAATCCCTGTGGGAGCGGGCGAGCCCGCGAACAGGCCCTTGGGTCAATGCACGGTCTTGCGCTGCCGTACACACTCCTGGGCCTGAGCGGTCAGTTCGTCCAGCCGCTCATCCCGCATCTGTTCCGCTTCGATCATCGCATCCTCACCCTGCTGGTTGAGCAGGTAGGTATGGATCTGCATCACTTCCGCCGTCTGGTAGATCGGCGCAATATCCAGTCGCCCGATCAGCGCGCCGCTAGCCCGCCCGGTACTGCTCATCAGTACCTGGGGCCCATTGGCGGCCACCACCTGCATGCCCATCGCCTCGAACCACGGCACCTGGCTGGCAAAGGCATTCAGCTCGACGCAGGCGTGGCGTGCCTGCAGGTCGCCCAGCAGGGCGCGGGCGATGCCCTGGCGACGATGGCTGGCGCGCACGGCGAGGAATGCCAGGGCGCAGGCCTGTTCATCGTCCTCGGCCGGCAGCGACAGGGCAAACCCCAGCAATTGGTCCGGTGCCTCGGCATCCAGCGCCAGGGTCAGCGTCACGGCCAGGCCGCGGGTGCCGTCCAGTGCTTGCAGGTACTGGTGCACCTCCATGCCGACGCCGTACTGGTAAAGCGGGTACAGCGGGTTGTCGGCACTGATGGCGACACTGCTCAGTTCGCCGACGTGGTGGATCACCAGTTCGCGGATCTGGTTCTGGAAAGATTCAGGCGGCACGCTGTCGAGGCGGCTCAGGATGAACATCGGGGGGCGGGCTCCGGCGGGTAGATGGGCGGCCCGCGCCATGCGGGCGCGGGCTGTACAGTCTAACCGGTTTTGCCGATCAGCCTTGTACCTGCAATGCACCGAGCATCAGGTCGAGGTTTTGCACCGCCGCACCGGAGGCACCTTTGCCGAGGTTGTCGAACACTGCGGTCAGCAGCACCTGGCCATGCTCAGGGTTGGCGTAAAGCGCCAGGCGCAGGTCGTTGCTGTCGTTCAACGCCTCGGGGTCGAGGTTCGGCGCTGCGCCGTGCTGGTGCAGGGGCATCAGCTGGACGTGACGGGCACCCTGGTAGTGCTGCTGCAGGCAGGCCTGCAGCTGTTCGGCACTGACCTGGCCGGGCAGCAGGCGCAACTGCAGCGGGATGCTCAGCACGATGCCTTGGCGATAGGCACCGTAGCCGGGCATGAACATCGGCCGCGCCGACAGCCCGGCGTGCTGCTGGATTTCCGGCACGTGCTTGTGCGCCAGTTCCAGGCCGTACAGTTGCAGGGCTGGGGTTTTGCCGGCGGCGGGCTGTTCATGCCGTTCGACTGCGGCGCGGCCACCACCGGAATAGCCGGAGATGGCGTGGATGTTCAGCGGGTAATCCGCTGGCAGCAGGCCGGCCTTGACCAGTGGGCGCAGCAGGGCGATGGCGCCGGTGGGGTAGCAGCCGGGGTTGCTGACGCGCTTGCTGTGCGCGATGCGCTCGGCTTGCTGCTCGTCGAGCTCCGGCAGGCCATAGACCCAGCCTGGGCTGGTGCGGTGCGCGGAGCTTGCGTCGATCACCCGCACCTGCGGGTTGTGGATCGCCGCCACGGCCTCGCGGGCGGCATCGTCGGGCAGGCACAGCAGGGCGATGTCGGCGCTGTTGATTGCCTCGCGGCGCCGTTGCGGGTCTTTGCGCTCGGCTTCGGGCAGGGTCAGCAGGCGCAGATCGCTGCGGCCTTGCAGGCGGGCATGGATCTGCAGGCCGGTGGTGCCTTGGTCACCGTCGATGAAGACAACAGGGGTGTGCATGGTCGAAGTCCGGTCGGGGAGGGATGGCCTATGCTCGCTTGTGGCTCTGGTAAAGAAAATTTGAATATGATGATCGATATGTTCATCTTTTCTGAATGAGTATGGCCCATGCGCGAAATCAGCCTCGATCGCCTCCGCACCCTGGTGGTCATCTCCGACCTGGGCTCCTTTGCCGAAGCCGCCCGCCAGCTCAACCTGGCACCGCCCACCATCAGCCTGCACGTGGCCGAGCTGGAGGCGCGCATCGGCGCCCCGTTGCTTACCCGCACCCGTGGCCAGGTGCGGCCCACGGTCATCGGCGAAACCCTGCTGGCCCGTGCCCGCCGCCTGCTGGCCGACGCCGACCTGGCGCTGGATGAAGTGCGCCGACAGGTAGAGGGCCTGACCGGCCGGGTGCGCCTGGGCGCTTCCACCGGTGCCATCGCCCACCTGCTGCCGCAGGCGCTGGAGCACTTGCGTACGGTGCACCCGGGGATCGATGTGCAGGTACAGGTGCTGACCTCCCAGGCCTCGTTGGCGCGCTTGCGCGAGGGCACGCTGGATATCGGCCTGGTGGCCTTGCCACAGGTGGCCGGCAAAGGGCTTGCGGTTACGCCCTGGCGGCGCGACCCGATCCTGGCCTACGTGCCGGCCGACTGGCAACCACCGGCCAAGGTCACGCCGGCCTGGCTGGCGCAGCGGGCGTTGATCCTCAACGACAGCAGCACCCAGCTTTCGCGGGTGACCGGCGAGTGGTTCGCGGCAGCGGGGTTGTATCCCGAGCCGCGAATCGAGCTGAACTACAACGATGCGATCAAGAGCCTGGTCGGGGCCGGGTATGGGGCGACGCTGCTGCCGCAGGAGGGGGAGTCGGCCGAGCTGGACCGGCGCATCGCCCGCCGGCCGCTGCGGCCGGGGTTGTGGCGTCAACTGGGCATTGCCTGCCGGGAAGGGCAGGTGGAGCGGGCCACGGGGTATGTGTTGCAGGCGTTGGAGCGGTTGCGCCAGTGAGGGCCCTGGGGCTGCTTTGCAGCCCTTTCGCGACACAAGGCCGCTCCTACAAGGGAACGCGACCTCTTGTAGGAGCGGCCTTGTGTCGCGAAAGGGCCGCACAGCGGCCCCAGGCTTCAACCCCGCTCTCGGGCCCGCAGCGCGGTCACTGTCTCCCCGCCAACCCCCCAGTTATCGGTCGGCACCTCCTCGATCACCACAAAGGTACTGGCCGGCGGCTTGCCCAGCACCTGCTGCAGCATGCGGGTCGTCTGTTCGATCAGCTGGCGCTTGTGCTCAGCGCTCACGCCTTCATCGGTTACGCGAATATGGACATAGGGCATGGTTCTCGCTCCTCTGTCAGTGCCAGGTGCCAGCGGTGCTACCGCCATCCACCGGTAGGATCACGCCGCTGACGAAGCGTGAGTCGGCCAGGTACAACACTGCATCCACGACATCCTGTGGCAAGCCGGTGCGGCCACTGGGTGACAGCGCGCCCATGCCTTGTGTGTTGCCGCCATGCAGCGGTGTTTCGATGATCCCCGGCGCCACCGCGTTCACCTGCACGCCGCTGGCTGCCAGTTCCAGCGCCAGGCCTTTCACCGCCTGGTTCAGGCCACCCTTGACCAGTACCGGCAGCAGGGCTGGCACGCGGGTGTCCGGTTGCAAGGCGATGGAGGCGGTGATGGCGATGATCTGCCCATGCCCTTGCCTGGTCATGATCCGCGCCGCTTCCTGGGCCGGGTAGAAGAACCCCTTGAGGTTGGTGCCGACCAGGGCGTCGACATCCGCTTCGCTGTACTCGGCAAATGGCTTGGCAATGAAGATGCCGGCGTTGTTGATCAGCAGGTCGACCCCGCCAAAGGCTTGCTCGGCGCTGGCGAACAGGCGCTGCGCCGTGCCCGGCTCGGCGATGTCGCCAGCCACGCCGATGAAGCGCGATGGGTTGCCGAGGCGGGCGGCGGCTTGCTCAAGGCGGGCTTGGCTGCGGGCGTTGCCGACCACGTTGTCGCCGCGTTCGAGGAAGGCCTCGGCCAGGGCGAAACCCAGGCCGCTCGAGGCCCCGGTAATGATGACGGTGCGTGGCGTGTTCATGTGCATGATCTCCAGTGAAGTGAGCCATGGGCTCGGTGTGAAGCCACTGTAGGTTGCAATCAGCACTTGAAAAATGAGGCGCGGGGCATTTCAATCGATACATCATGTAATCAATCGAGCCGTCATGACCCGCCATTTCGACGATCTGCAACTGGGCAGCCTGGAGCTGTTCTGCCTGGCCGCCGACAGCGGCAGCTTCACTGCCGCGGCCACGGAGGCCGGCGTTACACCGGCGGCGGTCAGCCGCAGCGTGGCGCGCCTGGAAGAGCGCCTGGGTGTGCGCCTGTTCGTCCGCACCACCCGGCAGATGCGCCTGTCCGCAGCCGGCCAGGCCTATTACCAGCAATGTCGGCAGGCACTGGGGCAGCTGGTCGAGGCCGAGCGCCAGGTCACGGGCGGGCAGGTCGAGCCGAGCGGTCGCCTGCGTATCAGTGCCCCCACGCCCTATGCTCATCACCGGCTGTTGCCGCTGCTGCCGCGGTTTCGCCAGCGTTACCCAAAGGTGCAGGTGGATGTGCATGTCAGCAACCGCAACGTCGACTTTGCCGAGGAACCGTTCGACCTGGCCATTCGTGGTCGCGAGCCGGCCGATTCGCGGCTGGTGGCGCGTCGCCTGGAAGATGCCGAACTGGTGGTGGTGGCCACGCCGGGCTACCTGGCCCGTGCCGGCACGCCACGAACACCGCACGACTTGCTGCAACATGAGTGCATCCAGTTCGAACTGCCCAGCAGTGGCCGCCGCCCGCCGTGGAGCTTCCTTCAGGATGGCCAGCAGGTGGAGATCGAAACCCAGGGTGGGTTCACCTGCTTGGGCGACTTCCTCGCCACCGCCACGCTGGTGCGCCATGGCGGTGGGCTGATGCAGGCTTACCGCTTTACCGTGCAGGACGCACTGGCCAGTGGCGAACTGGTGGAAGTGCTCGCCGAGTTTGGCGGCACCTCGCGGCCGTTCATGCTGATCTACCCCCAGGCCCGGCACATGCCGCTGCGGGTGCGGGTGTTCATCGATTTCCTGTTTGCCGAGGGGGCATAGCCCCCGGGCTGAGCCGAGGCGCCGGGGCGTATGGCCGACTATGCTGTTTGCTGCGTCGAGCCAATGTCATCTCGACGACCCTTCAGGTTTTCCAGGAGAACGCTCCATGAAATCCACGAAATGCATACCTTTGCTGGTGATTGCCTCGGTCCTCAGTTTTGCCGCACACGCAGACCCGGCGAGCAACTGTGCGGCCAAGATCAAGGAGCTTGAGGATTTCGACAAGGCCAGTGGCCAGGCAATGCATGGCGGCATGGCCCATGACTTCAAAGTCCACCTGCAAAATGCCAAGGATGCTCAGAGCAAGGGTGATATGAAGCAGTGTCAGGCCTCGGCCGACCAGGCCAAGACTATCTACAACAAGGCACGTAGCAGATAAGCGCTTCCTGGCCCTTTCGCGGGTAAACCCGCTCCCACAGCATCTCCAACAGGCTCAAGGCCAGCGCGGTACCTGTGGGAGCGGGTTTACCCGCGAAGAGGCCAGTGCAGGAAAGCCCAGTCAGAACCAGCGATCGTTCTTCCTGCGCCCACGGGTCAGCGCCGGCAGGATCAGCCCCGCCAGCAAGCCCGCGCCGGCAATGCTGCCGCCATACACCATGTAGCGCATCATCACCTGCTTGTTCTCGTCCCCCAGGCGGGCCTGGGTATCGCGCAGCTGCGACTGGCTCTGGTCGAGCTGTTCATTCAGCGCCTTGTTGCGCGCCTCCAGTTCGTCGATCAGCTTCTTGCGTGAATCCAGGGTTTCCTGCATGCCCTGCACGCGGCTCTTCCAGCTGTCGTCGATGTTCTTCAACTGCCCGGTCAGGTCCGCGACCTGGGCATCGAGCTGCGGCAGGCGCTCGCTCTGGCCTGGCACCGACTGCAGGTCGTTGCTGAGGATCCACACCAGATCGCCGTTCTGCCCGCGCACCTGGCTGTAGTTGCCCTGGCTGCCGATCAGGGTCAGCTTCTGCCCGGACTTGAGCGTACCGACAATGCGGTGGCCATCGGTGGGGCCGCTGCGCACGTAGGTGCTCAGGCTGTCGCTGACCCAGCGTGCGTCGCTGGCAGGCTCTTCGGCGTGCACCGGTGCGGCAAGGGCCACCAGGGTGGCGATCAGGCCGCCGCGCAGGGCAGTGAGGGCGGAAGCAGTTGGGCGGGAATCGGGCATGTTGGGTCTTCGCTGAAACAGGACAAAAGTAGGCCCGGTGACTGGGCCGATGAACCGGTCGGTGAGTTGACCGTCAGCGAAAGACCGTTTTTTTGTAGGCGGGTTCACTACCTGACGTCGGAAATGTCTGCAGGATGTTGCAGGACCCGGCTTGGCTTTGCTGCATTGCCAATGAGGCGAATGTCGTGGAGTACCCCTTGTCGATCCTGTGAGTTCACCCTGCTTGCCGGGGCTAGACTCAGGGGCTCACATTCGCTCATGGAGCAAGGCCATGACTGCCAGGAACACCATCTGCCTCTGGTACGACAATGATGCCGAGGAGGCAGCAAACTTCTACGCCAGCGTCTTCCCCGACAGCAAGGTAATCGCGCTGCACAAGGCACCGAGTGATTACCCGTCGGGCAAGGAGGGCGACGTGATCACGGTCGAATTCACCGTCATGGGCATTCCCTGCGTGGGGCTCAATGGAGGCAAGGCCTTCACGCACTGCGAGGCTTTTTCATTTCAGGTCAGCACCGAGGACCAGGCCGAGACCGACCGCTTGTGGGATGCCATTGTCAACAATGGCGGCCAGGCCAGCCTCTGCGGCTGGTGCAAGGACAAATGGGGGATTTCGTGGCAGATCACCCCGCGCATCCTCATCGAAGCCATCGGGCACCCCGACCGGGCGGCGGCCAAGCGGGCGTTCGAGGCCATGATGCAGATGGGCAAGATCGATGTGGCCAGGATAGAGGCGGCGTTGAAGGGCTGATTACGGCAGTGAGGGCATCTTGATCGGGGGCAGATCGGGGTGGGCGTGATTGTCCATGAGTTTTTGTAATCAATAAGCCCTAGAAAATGTCGATGTATCGGCTCGCAGCCCCGCCCTAGACTCGGGTAGCAATTGGGGGCTCCGCTGTTCATTCAAAGGGACTGATCGAACGAGCAGGCGCATCAACGCACGATGAAGCGTACGCCAACCCCGATGCATCGCTGTTTTCCAGACAACAAGAACCAGGAAATCCGCACGCCATGATGACATCGCCGTTCTCGATCCCCGCCAATGCCCGCCGTATCGACCCGTCGCGCCAGCGCGCCGCTGCGTTCAAGGCCGACGGTTCGGTCGACGACAACGACCGCACCGAAATCGGCCCTACGCCGCTGGCCTTTGCCGAGTGGGCTGCCCTCGGCCTGCAGGCGCCGCACCTGCCAACCATGCGCGAGTACCGCCTGCAGCGTATCCGCGAGCAGCTGGTGGCCCGCGACCTCGGTGGCATCCTGCTGTTCGACCCACTGAACATCCGCTATGCCACCGACACCACCAACATGCAGCTGTGGACCACCCACAATCCCGCGCGAGCCTGTTTCGTCGCCGCCAGCGGCCATGTGGTGCTGTGGGACTTCCATGGCTGCGATCACCTGTCTGCGCATTTGCCGCTGGTCAGCGAACTGCGCAGTGGCGCTTCGTTCTTTTATTTCGAAACCGGTGACCGCACCGAGGAACATGCCCGGCGCTTCTGCGCCCAGGTCGACGAACTGCTGCGCACCCATGCCGGCAACAATCGCCGCCTGGCCGTGGACCGCATCGAAGTCGCCGGCTTGCGCGCCCTCGATGCGCTCGGCGTGCAGGTGCACAATGGCCAGGAAGTGACCGAATTCGCCCGGCTGATCAAAGGCCCCGACGAAATCCTCGCCATGCGCTGCGCCGTGGCTTCCTGCGAAGCCTCGGTGGCCGAAATGCGCCAGGCCATGCGTGCCGGGGCCACCGAGAACGATGTGTGGGCGGCGCTGCACAGCGGCAATATCCGCCGCGGCGGCGAATGGATCGAAACCCGCATCCTCAGCTCTGGCCCGCGTACCAACCCCTGGTTCCAGGAGTCCGGCCCGCGGGTGCTCGGTGACGGTGACCTGTTGTCGTTCGACACCGACCTGATTGGTGTATATGGCTTCTGCGTGGACATGTCGCGCAGCTGGATCTGCGGTGGCCTGGAGCCCACGGCAGAGCAGAAGCGCCTGTACCGCATTGCCCATGAGCACATCCACGTCAACGCCGAAATGGTCAAGCCTGGCGTGCGCTTCACCGAACTCACCCGCAACGGCCACCGCTTGCCCGAGAGCTGCCGCGCGCAGCGTTACGGCGTGATGTTCCATGGGGTGGGGCTATGCGATGAGTACCCGAGCATTCGTTACCCGGAAGACCTCGAGTCCTATGGCTACGAAGGCGAACTGCAGCCGGGCATGGCCTTGTGCGTGGAGGCCTATGTGGGCGAAGTGGGTGGGCATGACGGGATCAAGCTGGAAAACCAGTTGCTGGTGACCGAGGACGGGTATGAGCTGTTGACCCATTACCCGTTCGAGGAAAGCTTCCTGCGTGATTGATTGGGCACCTGAAACCTGCGCCGTACCAGTGTAGGAGCGGCTTTAGCCGCGAACACCGGCAAAGCCGGTGCCATCCACCGCGCCGCCTGCTTCGCGGGTAAACCCGCTCCCACAAGGTACGGCGCAGGCTCCGGCTCACGCGGTCCCTGTGGGAGATTGCCCAGCCCTTTTGGGCTGCGCTGTCGCGCAGAGAACAAATATCGCTCGTTTGAAGCGTCCTTTGTAGGAGCAGCCTTGTGCTGCGAAGAGGCCGGTTCAAGCAACAGACAGGCTTTGTCAGTACCGGCCTCTTCGCAGCACAAGGCTGCTCCTACAGAACCTCGCCGAACCAATGAGTCATGTGTTGTTCTATGAGAGCGGGCTTGCCCGATCAGTTGCCGGTCACCTCGGCCTCTGCCGACGCCGGCTTGGCCGAAGTCTTCTTCTCCTGCACCACGATGTAGAACTCTTCGCCATGCTTCACCGCGCCATACAGCACCGCCTTTTCGATCAGTTCGTTGCCGCGCAGGTGGCGCAGCATCATCGGGTCCTTGCGCAGGTCGCGGTACAGCGCCAGGCACAGCAGCACCATCACCACCACGAACGGCAGGGCCACGACGATGGTCAGGTTCTGCAGGCCGGTCAGCGCCTCGCCGGGGTCGCTCGGGTCACCGATTGCCAGCATGATCGCCGCCACCGTACCGGTCAGCGCACCCCAGAAAATCACCGTACGTCGCGATGGCGTGGTGGTGCCGTGTTCCGACAGCGTGCCCATCACCAGCGAGGCCGCATCGGCACCGGAGACGAAGAAGATACCCACCAGAACCATCACCAGCACCGATGTCGCCGAGGCCAGCGGGTAGCTGTCCAGCAACTGGTACAGCGCGTGGTTGCTGTTGACCGCACCATTGGCCAGCTGGAAGGCGCCCTCGCGCAGGGCGTCGATACTCGCGCCGCCAAAGATGGTGAACCACACCAGGCTGACCAGGCTCGGTACCAGCAGCACCCCGGTAACGAACTGGCGGATGGTGCGGCCGCGGCTGATGCGGGCGATGAACATGCCCACGAACGGCGTCCAGGAAATCCACCAGGCCCAGTAGAACACGGTCCAGCCGGCCAGCCAGCTGTTCATCTGCTCACCGCCGCTGGCGTTGGTGCGGGCCATCATTTCCGGCAGCATCTTGACGTAGATGCCGATCGAGGTTGGCAGCAGGTTGAGCATCAGCAGGGTCGGGCCGACCATGAACACGAACAGCGCCAGCACCAGCGCCAGCACCATGTTGGTGTTGGACAGCCACTGGATGCCCTTGCCGATGCCCGACACCGCCGAGGTGACGAAGGCGATGGTCAGCAGGGTGATGATCGAAATGTAGAACAGCTTGCCGGGGCTTTCGATCCAGCCGTTGTACTCCAGGCCACCGGCGATTTGCAGCGCGCCCAGGCCCAGCGAGGCTGCCGAGCCGAACAGCGTGGCGAAGATCGCCATCATGTCGATCAGGCGGCCGAGCGGGCCGTTGGCATGCTTGCCGATCAACGGCCGGAAGGCGGCGGAAATCAGCTGCGAGCGGCCGCGACGGAAGGTGCCATAGGCAATCACCAGGCCGACGATGGCGTACATGGCCCAGGGGTGCAGCGTCCAGTGGAACAGCGTGGTGGCCATGGCCACCTGCATCGCTTCGCTGGACTGCCCGCTGGCCGTCCCTGGCGGTGGCGACACATAGTGCGACAGCGGTTCGGCAACGCCGAAGAACATCAGGCCGATGCCCATGCCGGCGCTGAACATCATCGCCACCCACGACACCGTACGGAATTCTGGCTGTTCGCCATCACGGCCCAGCGGGACCCGGCCGTAACGGCTGGCCGCCAGCCACAGCACGAACACCACGAACAGCGTGGAGGTGAGCACGAAGAACCAGCCGAAGTTGAGAATGACCCAGGATTGCGCGCTGGAGGCGCTGCTGGCGAGGCTGGCCTGGTTGAGGAAGCCCCAGAGGACGAAAGCGATTGCCAGGAGGCTGGTGAAACCAAAGACGATCCAGTCGAGCTTGCCCTCGAAACGCCGGTCCTGGCGCGCTTCCGCGGTTTTCGAGGGGTCCGTCACGCCAAGGTCGAGCGTTTCGGTGATGTGTTCCTTTGCCATGAATGATGAGGCCCCTTTCTGGCTTACCTGCAGGTGCAGGCTTGTTGTTGTGTGGGCTACCGAGTTCGATGACTGCCTCGGCGGGGAGATTGCTGGCGGGATTATCCTGCGCACGAAACGGCGGCTCCTGTCCCGATAACGCCCCGGGGCGTCCATTACGCGACCTGCCAAATACTTTTAGTTCTGGGGGCGATGGCCCTTTCTGCTTCGCGTTCTGGTACCCTGATGGGCATTCCCCGGGCCTGCACATCCGAGCACCGTAGACGCGCTGCTGCTTGTGGGTCTGGCCGTACCAGGAAACGGAGATTCGTCCAAATGGCCACTGACCGTGTGAGCCTGATTCATTTCGATAAATTGAGCATGAGCCCTGCCGCTGCCGATCGGTTCCAGAAAGCCCTCGACGCGCTGGAAGCGCTCAAGCTGCAGGACCGTTACGTGTATCTCATCGCTCCTTATCTGGGTGATATCGCTGACGCCTCCGACCCCGAGCAACTGGCCACCGCCCTGGAACAGGGCTTGCGCGTGGTCGACGAGCTGCTGGCCGCCAGGTCGGTCAGCAAGGTCAAGGCCGAGGAAGTGCGCCAGGTGTTCCACGGCGCCGCCGAGCGTGCGCGGGCAGAAATGCCCGGCTGAGTGGCGGCATGGCCAAAGACATCGACAACCCTTGCGTCTCGCTGTGCCAGCTCAATAGCGAGCTGTGCGTGAGCTGCGGCCGCACCCGTGACGAAATCCGCAAATGGCGGGGCATGAAACGCCCCGAGAAGATGGCCACCGTGCAGCGGGCGGCAACGCGGATGAAGGCTATCGCCAAGAAGGCGGCCAAGCGGCAGAATGCCGACTGAACCTGCGCACCCTGTGCGCGGCCTTTCCTGATTGTCTGACGAGCCTGAAAATGGATTCTCACTCGCTGTTTGCCTTTACCCTGGTCGCTGCCATCGCGATCGCCAGCCCCGGCCCTGCCACCCTGATGGCCATCAACAACAGCCTGGCCCATGGCCAGCGCAGCGCGATCTGGTCGTCGCTGGGCAATGGTTCGGGCCTGTTCTGCCTTTCTGCTGCAGCCATGCTGGGCTTGGGCGCGCTGCTGGCCAGTTCCGAAATGCTGTTCAACGCCGTGAAGATCCTGGGGGCGGGCTACCTGTTCTACCTGGGGGCGCGGCAACTGCTGAAAAAGAGCCCGATGCTGGCGCAGGGCGCCGCAGAGGGTGTGGCCAAGGTCCGGCCCACGCCGCTGAAACTCTACAAGTCGGCCTTCCTCACGGCAGTGACCAACCCCAAGGCGACCATGTTCTTCACCGCACTGTTCCCGCAGTTCATCGACCAGGGGGCAGCGCTGCTGCCGCAGTTCCTGATCCTGACCGGGATATTCGTGGCGTTGTCGCTGGTTTCGCTGAGCCTGTATGCCGCCCTGGCGGCGCGGGCCAAGGGCGTGCTGACCCGGCCGTCGCTGTCGCGCTGGGTCAGCCGGGTGGTGGGCACCACCTTCATAGGTTTTGGCGCAGCGATCCTGGCGATGCGCCGGCAGGGGGCCTGAAGTACGAGGGCCGCTCCTTCTGGCCGATAAAAGGCCAACCTGATGGCCATACATGGTCCAGACTGTCTACAGCACGCACAGATGGGTGCTGCAGTCGACCACAGGATGTGGCAGCCTTTGGCCACCGCTCCGGGTCTGCGGATGTCACATGTGCCGAGGGTTGTCGATGATCGAGCGCTGCTTTCGCCACGCCTTGTTGCTGCTGCCGTGCCTGCTGCTGCCGCTGGCGGCGGTAGCGCATGAGGAATGCCGGCGGCTGACTGCGACCGGCAACCCGGAATACCCCCCCTACCTGTGGCGCGACCCGCAGAACCCCGAGCAACTGATCGGTGCCAATGCCGACCTGCTCAAGTACCTGGGCAAGCAGCTGGGGCTGGAAATCGAGGTGGTCTACGGCGGGCCGTGGTCGCGCGCCCAGGAAGAAGTGCGCACGGGCCGGATCGACCTGATGGCTGGGTATTTCCAGACCGAGGCCCGCCGGAAAGAGATGGACTTCATTGCCCCGGCATTCCTGCATACCCCAAGTGTTGTCTGGGTGCGCCAGGACAATACCTTTGCCTACCGGCAATGGGCCGACCTGAAGGGGCGCAAAGGCGGCATGCTGGTCAACAACAGCCACGGCCAGCAGTTCGACGACTACGCCAGGACCAACCTCACCCTCGAAGCGGTACCCGGTGCCAAGCAGGCATTCGAGAAGTTGATGCACAAACGCAGCGATTACGTGGTGTACGAGCAGTATCCCGGCTTGGCGCTGGCGCGCACATTGGGGATTGCCGACACTTTGCAGGTGCTGGAGCCACCGATATCCAGCGAAGGGCTGTACCTGGCGCTGTCGCATGACTCGCCCTGCAACCAGCCGAAGCTGCGTGAGGCGCTGGCGAGGGAGATGGAAAAGATCGTTGCCGGAGCGTTGCCGGAGCAACTGCTGCAGCAAAACCTGGAGCGATGGCAATAAATTGCAGCCTGGTATGCGGTCCTTGTAGGAGCGGCCTTGTGTCGCGATGGGGCGCGCAGCGGCCCCTGTTTTCAGCTTCGCCGCAGATATCGCCGGGGCCGCTTCGCGCCCCATCGCGACACAAGGCCGCTCCTACAGGGGCCGGGCCAGTTGCTCGGCTTCCTTGGCCCGGGTCACGCTGACTGCGCCGGGCAGGGTGACATCGTTCTTCGCCGCTAGGATCTCGGCCATGACGCTGACGGCAATCTCGGCCGGGGTCTTGCTACCAATATAAATGCCGATAGGGCCGTGCAGGCGCTGCAACGACGCTTCGCTTTCGCCAAAGTGTTCGATCAGCCGCTCGCGGCGCAGCTGGCTGTTGCGCCGTGAGCCGATGGCACCGATATAGAACGCCGGGCTGTGCAGGGCTTCGAGCAGGGCCAGGTCGTCCAGCTTGGGGTCGTGGCTGACGGCGACGATGGCGCTGCGCAGGTCTGGGGCGAAGGCGCGGACCACATCGTCCGGCATGCCGGCCAGGTGGTTGACGCCGGCAACGTTCCAGCCGGCCGTGTACTCGGGGCGCGGGTCGCACAGTGACACGCTGAAGCCATTGAACAGGGCCATGGTCGCCAGGTATTCGGCCAGCGCGCCGGCACCGATCAGCAGCAGGCGGTAGCCGGGGCCGAGGGTGCTGAGCATGTGCTGGCCATCGAAGCTGAACAGTTCGGGCGTGGTGGTGGCGGTGAGGCTGGCTTCACCGCTGCGCAGGTCGAGCCCACGACGTACCAGGCTGCCGCCGTCGAGGCCGGCGAGCAGTTGTTCGAGGTGTTGCAACGAAGGGGCGAATTCCAGCACCAGTTCGAGGGTGCCGCCACAGGGCAGGCCGAAGCGGTGGGCCTCGTCGGCGCTGACGCCGTAGCGCACCATCTGGGGCAGGCCGCCAGGCATGCCTGGGCCGCCGTAGGCGCTGGTGTAGCGGTGAATGAGGTCGTCCTCGATGCAGCCGCCAGAGACACTGCCGACCACACGGCCGTCACTGCGCAGGGCCATCATCGAGCCCACTGGGCGGGGGGAGGAGCCCCAGGTGCGGGCGACCGTGGCGAGCAGGGTGCGGTGGCCGGCGGCGAGCCAGTCTCGGGTGGTGCGCAGGACCAGCAGGTCGATGCTTTCCATGGGTACTCCATTAAACCTGATGTTGGCTGTGCCGGCCTCTTCGCGGGCAAGCCCGCGAAGAGGCCGGTACAGGCACTACCCATTTCAGCGCATATGCAAAATGATCGGGCTACTGCTGGCCGGGTCGGTATGCCCACGCAACTTGCCCACCGCCTGCGCATTCACCGCGCCACCATTGTTCCCCCAGGCACTGCGCACGAAACCCAGCACATCAGCAATTTCCTGGTCACTCAATTGCTCACGGAAGGCCGGCATGCGATAGGCATCGGGCAACCCGGCCGTCACCACCCGCTGCGAACCATTGAGGGTGATATTGATCGCCGAGGCGTCTTCCTTGGCCAGTGCCGAAGTAGCGCCGGCCAAAGGCGGCATCCATTCGGCCTGGCCCTTGCCGTCCAGGCCGTGGCACGACGCACAGCGGGTTACATAGGTATGCGCCCCAGGGCTGTCGAGCCGCGCCGCCGTCGTTTCGGCCTGGTACTGCCACGGCTCACCGTCGCGTTGCGGGTCGCCGGGCAGCGACTTCAGGTAGCGGGCGATGGCGGCCAGGTCGTCGTCACTCATGAACTGCGTGGAGTTGTTGAATGCCTCGGTCATCGAGCCGAATACCACCGCGTGCCGGTTGCGTCCGGTCTTGAGGAACTGCGCGATCTCGGCCTCGCTCCAGCGCCCCAACCCGGTGTTGGGGTCGGCCCGCAGGCTCGGTGCATACCAGCCATCGAGCAGGGCACCAGCGAGGAACGGCTTGCCGCTGTCATCCAGGGCCTTTTCGTTGAAGGCCAGGCCGCGCGGCGTATGGCAGCTGCCACAGTGGCCAGGGCCCTGGACGATGTAGGCGCCGCGGTTCCACTGGGCATCCTGCCCGGCCTGGTCGGCGTATGGCGCGGTGGCGGCGAACAGGCCGTTCCACATGGCAATGGGCCAGCGCCAGTTCAGCGGCCAGGGAATGTCGCTGGCAAGGTTCGCTTGCTGCACGGGTTGCACGCCGTGCATGAAGAAGGCGTACAGCGCCTTTACATCGTCATCGCTGAGCTTGGCGTAGGACGGGTAGGGCATGGCCGGGTACAGCCGCCGGCCACCGGGTGCGACGCCCAGGCGCACGGCACGGTCGAAGTCGGCCAGGCTGTAGCCACCGATGCCGGTGTCGCGGTCGGGGGTGATGTTGGTGGCGTGGATCGCCCCCAGCGGGGTGGCCATTTCCAGCCCGCCGGCGAACGGTTTGCCGTCCGGCAGGCTGTGGCAGGCCACGCAGTCGCTGAGGCGGGCCACGTACTCGCCACGGCTGACCAAAGCCGGGTCGGCAGTGGTGGCCTGCGCATCGGCAAATGGCGAGGCGGGCTCGCGGGTGACGTACCAGGCCAGCAGGCCTGCCGCGACCAGGCACGGCAGCGCCAGCCAGCCAGCGGTTCTTGCGAAACGGTGGGTCATGGGGCGTCCTTGTGTGCTCAGCTGAAGGTATGGCGGCTCAATGGCAGGCTGCGCACGCGCTGGCCGGTCAACTGTGCGACTGCGTTGGCCACCGCCGGTGCCACTGCGGGCAACGGTGGCTCGCCGATGCCGCCCATCTTCGCCCCGCTTTCGACAATGCGCACATGCACCCTGGCCATGCGCGACGGCGGCAGGATCGGGTACAGGTCGTAGTTGCGCGCGCGCGGCTTGCCATCCACGTACACCGCTTCTTCCAGCAGCGTCTGCGACAGGCCCAGGGCGACGGCGCCGTTGACCTGGTGCTCGATGATCGCCGGGTTGACGATGCTGCCCGGGTCGATGGCCTGCCAGATGTCGTGCACCTTGACCTGACCGTTCTCGATCGACACCTCGGCAATGACCGCTGCCTCCGAGCCGAACGGCGAGGCCATGGCCACGCCACGCGCTCGCTTGCTGCCATCCTCGGCGGTGAACGGCCCACGCTTCCAGCCGCCGGACAGTTCGGCGACGGCCTGCAACAGGTTGGTCAGGCGCTGGTTGTCGCGCAGCAGGTGCAGGCGCAGTTCGAATGGGTCCTTGCCGCCTTTGTCGGCCAGTTCGTCGAGGAACGATTCATAGAAGAAGTCGTTCAGCGAGTTGCCCACCGAGCGCCAGTAGCCGAGCATGGCCGGGCCTTTCACGTAGATTTGCGCGATGCGCTTGTTGGCGATGGCGTAGGACTTGCCCGACAGCCCTTCGAGCGCGGTCGGGTCGAGCTTTTCGCCTTGCTTGCCAGCAATGGCTTCGGTCGGACCTTCGGTGGCGCTCACGGCTTCGAGGGCCACCGGCAGGCCGTCGGCATCCAGCCCGGCGCGGAACTTCACCACGGCGACCGGGCGCAGCACATCGCGGAGGAATTCCTCTTCGCGGCTCCAGATGAGTTTCACCGGCCGGCCGACCGCCTTGGCCAAGGCAATGGCCTGTGGGTAGGGGTTGGCCGAGTCGTACAGGAAGTGGCGGCCAAAGAAACCGCCCAGCAACGGTGAATGCAGGGTGATCTGCGCCGGGGCCAGGCCGGTGCGCTTGGCAATGTCGTCACGGAACATGTCCGGTGCCTGGTTGGGCAGCCACACCTCAAGGGTGCCGTCCGGGTTGAAGCGCGCCAGTGCCGACGGCGGTTCCAGCTGGGCGTGGTTGAGGTACTGGTTGTGGTAGGTTGCTTCGACCCGGGTCTTGGCACTGGCCAGCATGCCGGCCACATCGCCCTGGTTTTCGTCGTCGCGCGCCGGGCCCGTGACCGTGGCCAGGTGCTCGCGCCAGCCATCGCTGGAGAAGTCGGCCGGCATTGGCCGTACCGGGCTGTCGGCCGCAGGCTCCTTCCAGTCCACCTGGATGGCTTCGACCGCGCGCTTGGCGTGCCACCAGCGTTCGGCAACCACGGCCACGGCACCCGGCAGCTGATGCACCGAATGCACGCCCTTCATGGCCTTGACCTGGTCTTCGTTGCGCAGGCTGCCGACGGTCATGCCCAGGCGTGGCGCGTGCTGCACGGCAGCGTGGAGCATGCCGTCGACCTTGATATCGATGCTGTACACAGCCTTGCCGGTGGACTTGTCGTAGGCATCCAGGCGACGTACCGGCTTGCCGATCCAGCGAAACTGGCTGGGGTCGCGCAGCTTGACGCTGGCCGGGTCCGGCACCGGCAGGTCCATGGCCCGCCCGGCCAGCTCACCGTAGGGGATGGAGCGGCCAGTCGTGGTATGTACCACGTTACCCGGCGTGGTGGAGAGTTCTTCGACCGGCACGCCCAGCTGCTCGGCGCCCGCCTGCAGCAGCATGGCCCGGGCGAGGGCGCCCAGGCGGCGCATGGTCGGGTAGCTCATGCGCACCGACATGCTGCCGCCAGTGATGCGCATGCCATTTTCCATCACTACATAGGCTTCGCCGGGCGGCGCGCTGTCGACCACGAAATTGGCCGGGTCGACGTCCAGCTCTTCACCAACGATCTGCGCCATGGCGGTGAAGGGGCCTTGGCCACCTTCCATGAACGGGCTGAGCAGGCGTACTTTGCCGTCCGGGCGGATCTCCAGAAACGCCGGCACCTGGGTACCGCGCTCCGGGGTTGCTGCGGCGGCTGCCTGTACGCGGGCCGACCCCATGGGCAGGCCGAAGCCCAGCACCAGGGCACCGACAGCCGTGCCGGCAAGAAAGCGCCGACGCGACAGGTTGACCGTTTCGCCCAGTTGCAGCTTGAGCAGTTCGGCGGGGGTATCGACAGGTGTGTTCATCAGGCCTTCTCCCCTTGGGCCAGCTCATGCACGGCGGCATGGATGGCGTTGTAGGTGCCGCAGCGGCACAGGTTGACCATGGCAGCCTCGATCTGCGCGTCACTGGGCTTGGGCGTGTGCTTGAGCAGCGCCGTGGCCGCCATTACCTGGCCGGACTGGCAGTAGCCGCACTGGGCCACCTGGTGCTCGACCCAGGCCGCGACCACCCGTTTGCCCACGGCATCGGCCTCGATCGCCTCGATGGTGGTCACCTCGCGCCCGACCACGCCGGCCACCGGGGTGACGCAGGCGCGCACCACATTGCCGTCCACCAGCACCGAACAGGCGCCGCACTGGGCCAGGCCGCAGCCATACTTTGTGCCGGTCAGCCCCAGGTCATCGCGGATCACCCACAGCAGGGGCGTGTCGGCGTCTGCCTCGACCTGGTAGGTCTTCTGGTTGATGCGTAGTTCCATGGTTCACCTGCCCGTCAACGGTTGCTGTCGCTTGGTTTCTTCTGATCGGGGAATACGGTGCTCCCCAGTGCAGAAACGCTAGCACAGCGGGGTGACCGCTGGTCTGCTGGCGGGGGCAGGTTCAGAGGATCAGGCAAGCAATTCGGTGAAATGCGCAAGCGGCGATGTGCGCTATCGCCTGTAGGAGCGGCCTTGTGTCGCGATGGGGCGCGCAGCGGCCCCGGGATCTTGGCAGCATGCAGTATTGTAAGGGGCCGCTTTGCGGCCCATCGCGACACAAGGCCGCTCCTACAGGAAAGCGCATTTGGAGGTGAGGGGGACTTCCGCAGCGAAAACCCGGATAATGCCGGCCAATTTCGTTTTGCACGCTTAAATCACGGTAATCCCGCATGGAAATCAAGGTCAATTTTCTCGACAATCTCCGTCTCGAAGCCAAGTTCGACGACTTCACGGTGATCGCCGACCAACCGATCCGCTACAAGGGTGATGGCTCGGCCCCGGGGCCGTTCGACTATTTCCTGGCGTCTTCGGCCTTGTGCGCGGCTTACTTCGTCAAGCTGTACTGCCAGACCCGCGACATCCCCACCGAAAACATTCGCCTGTCGCAGAACAACATCGTCGACCCGGAAAACCGCTACAACCAGGTCTTCAAGATCCAGGTCGAACTGCCCGAGGACATTTCCGAGAAGGACCGCCAGGGCATCCTGCGCTCCATCGACCGCTGCACCGTGAAGAAGGTGGTGCAGACCGGCCCCGAGTTCGTGATCGAAGTGGTCGACAACCTCGATGCCGATGCCCAGGGCCTGCTGATGCCGGTGGCGGACACCAGCACCTACATCCCCGGCAAGGACCTGCCGCTGGAGCAGACCATCGCCAACATGTCGGGCATCCTCGCCGGGCTGGGGATGAAGATCGAGATCGCCTCGTGGCGCAACATCGTGCCCAACGTGTGGTCGCTGCATGTGCGCGACGCCCAGTCGCCGATGTGCTTCACCAACGGCAAGGGCGCGACCAAGGAGGCCGCACTGGCCTCGGCGCTGGGCGAGTTCATCGAGCGGCTGAACTGCAACTTCTTCTACAACGACCAGTTCTGGGGCGAGGACCTGGCCAACGCGTCGTTCGTGCACTACCCGAACGAGCAGTGGTTCAAACCCGGCCCGCGCGATGCGCTGCCGGCCGAGATCCTCGATGAGCACTGCCTGGCAATCTACAACCCGGACGGCGAGTTGCGTGGCTCGCACCTGTACGACACCAACTCGGGCAACACCGCGCGCGGCATCTGTTCGTTGCCGTTCGTGCGTCAGTCCGACCAGCAGGTGGTGTACTTCCCGTCCAACCTGATCGAGAACCTGTTCCTCAGCAACGGCATGAGCGCCGGCAACACCCTCGCCGAGGCGCAGGTGCAGTGCCTGTCGGAAATCTTCGAGCGTGCCGTGAAGCGTGAAATCCTCGAAGGCGAACTGTGCCTGCCGGATGTGCCGCAGGAGGTGCTGGCCAAGTACCCGGCCATCGTCGCCGGCATCCAGGGCCTGGAAGAGCAGGGCTTCCCGGTGCTGGTCAAGGATGCGTCGCTGGGTGGCGAGTTCCCGGTGATGTGCGTGACCTTGATGAACCCGCGCACCGGCGGCGTGTTCGCTTCGTTCGGCGCCCACCCGAGCCTGGAAGTGGCGCTGGAGCGCAGCCTCACCGAACTGCTGCAGGGCCGCAGCTTCGAAGGCTTGAACGACCTGCCGCAACCGACCTTCGAAAGCCACGCGCTGACCGAGCCGAACAACTTCGTCGAGCACTTCATCGACTCCAGTGGCGTGGTGTCGTGGCGGTTCTTCAGTGCCAAGGCCGACTTCGAGTTCGTCGAGTGGGACTTCTCCGGCCACGGCGAGGACTCCAACGTGCAGGAAGCCGCGACCCTGTTCGGCATCCTCGAGGACCTGGGCAAGGAAGTGTACATGGCGGTGTACGACAACCTTGGCGCCACCGCCTGCCGCATCCTGGTGCCGGGTTACTCGGAGATCTACCCGGTCGAGGACCTGATCTGGGACAACACCAACCGCGCCTTGTCGTTCCGCGCCGACATCCTCAACCTGCACAGCCTGGACAACCGTTCCCTCAAGCTGCTGCTCAAGCGCCTGGACAACTGCGATGTGGATGACTACACCACCATCACCACGCTGATCGGCGTGGAGTTCGACGAGAACACGGTGTGGGGCCAGCTGACGATTCTCGAGTTGAAGCTGCTGATCTGCCTGGCGGTACAGCGCTTCGAGGACGCCAAGGAACTGGTCGAGGCGTTCCTGCAGTTCAACGACAACACCGTCGAGCGCGGCCTGTTCTACCAGGCGCTGAACGTGGTGCTGGAAGTGCTGCTGGACGACGAACTGGAAATGGACGACTACGAAGCCAACTTCCGCCGCATGTTCGGTAACCCGCGCATGGACGCGGTGCTGGGTTCGGTGGACGGCAGCGTGCGTTTCCATGGCCTGACCCCGACCAGCATGAAGCTCGAAGGCCTCGATCGCCACCTGCGCCTGATCGAAAGCTACAAGAAGCTGCACGCGGCCCGGGCCAAACTGGCCTGACCACGCGTTACTCCTGTAGGAGCGGCCTTGTGTCGCGATGGGCCGCAAAGCGGCCCCGTTTTGGCATTGAAGCTGATATTGCCGGGCCGCTTTGCGGCCCATTGCGACACAAGGCCGCTCCTACAACGACGTCGATCGCCTTCATATATCGGTTTCAAATAACCGCTATCCCCAATCTGTCTTGCCGCTTCGCCTGCCAGGCGCGTAGCGTTTTGCTCCCATCCCCTCGATCCATGGCGCGTTGACCGCCAGAAGGACCTCGGCCGCGCACAACAAGAAGGCGCAGACCATGAGCACCCCTTTGGATACCAATGCCCTCAAAGCCCGCCAGCAAGCCGCGTGGGCCAGTGGCGACTACGCGGTAATCGGCACCACCCTGCAACTGGTTGGCGAGCGCCTGGCCGAAGCCTGTGACCTGCGCTGGGACGAGCAGGTGCTGGATGTCGCCGCCGGCAACGGCAATGCCACCCTGGCTGCTGCCCGGCGCGGCTGCCGTGTCACCTCCACCGACTATGTGCCCGAGCTGCTCAAGCGCGGTGAAGAACGTGCGCGGGCCGAGCACCTCAATGTGGTGTTCCAGACCGCCGATGCCGAAGCGCTGCCGTTTGCCGATGGAACATTCGATGCGGTGCTGTCCACCTTCGGCGTGATGTTCGCGCCCGACCAGGCCCAGGCCGCGCGTGAGCTGGGCCGGGTGTGCCGGCCCGGTGGCCGGATCGGCCTGGCCAACTGGACCCCGCAAGGGTTCGTCGGGCAGATGTTCAAGACCCTCGGGCGGCATGTACCGCCACCAGCCGGGGCTCTGCCGCCTTCACGCTGGGGTGATGAAGAACAGTTGCGCGTGATGTTCGAGGGGGCGCTGGGCGAATTGAAGGTCAGCCGCCAGCACTTCAACTTCCGCTATCGCTCGGCGGCGCATTTCATCGAGGTGTTCCGCACCTGGTACGGGCCGGTGCACAAGGCGTTTGCCTCGCTGGAGCCGGAGACGGCCGGGGCGCTGGAGCGGGATCTGACCCAATTGCTGAATGAAAGCAATGTGGGCGGCGCGTCGTCGTTGGTGGTGCCGAGTGAGTACCTTGAAGTGGTGATCATTCGAGGTTGAGCCCACGGGCCAAGCGCTCAGTTCTTGCACTTGGCCATCACCACCTGGCAAGTCTTCGGTGTGCCCCCTGACCGGCTTGCATAACGCACGCAGTTGTTCAGCGATTTCTGCCGGGCAATGCTCAGCGTATTGCCCCACGCGAGGCCGCCTTCGCCGGTGGTGGGCACGGCTTTGGCGAAGCAGTTGGAGCCCGTTGCGGGCGTCGCGTACCTGGCTTTGCTGGCTTTGCTGGAGCAGCCGGCGGTGAGTGCCAGGCTGAAGGCAAGCAGGGTGGTCAGCGCCCAGGACGTGTAGGGGCGAATCGGTTTACTGCTCATATGCTCTCCTTACCGAGGCGCAGGACTCCCCGCCGCGAACACCGGCAAGACCGCTGCCATACTCTGCACAGGATATTGCATTCAAGCGAAGCGGTGAACGCTTGCGTTGCCCCAGGCGCAAGGCCTTGCACCATGGCAAGGCCTTGCGCCTGGGGCAACGATCAGAAGCGGTAGTTGAAGCTGGCTTCCAGCGTACGCGGTGCACCCGGGGTGATCAGGTCCACCGAACCGTGCGCGGAGGCATAGTAGTCGCGGTCGAACACGTTCTTCAGGCGCAGTGCGGCGTCCCACTGCGGCACGCTGTACAGCAGCGCGGCGTCAAAGGTGGTGTAGCCCGGCATCACCACCACGTTGTCGAGTGCGGTGTAGCGCTCGTCGACGTAGTTGGCGCCGGCGGCCACGCGCCATTCCGGGGTCAGGGTACGCACCAGCCAGACGTTGGCGCTGTTACGCGGCGTCAGGGTAGGGGTCTGGCCTTCGTTGGCAACGCCGTTGGTCTTGCTGTTGGACTTGGTGATCTCGGCATCCAGGTAGGCGTAGCCGGCGTAGATCTGCCACTTGTCCGTGAGCTGCCCGCTGACGGTGGCTTCGAAGCCGTCGGTGCGCTGCTCGCCGGCCAGCACGGTCAGGTTGGGGTTGGCCGGGTCGGCGGTCTTCATGTTGGTGCGCTCGAGGCGGAATACCGCTGCGGTCAGCGACAGGCGGCTGTCGAGCAGGTCCCATTTGGCACCGATTTCGTAGTTGGTGGTTTCTTCCGGCTCGAGGTGCTGGTTGGTCGGGCTGACCGCGAACACTTCGCCCGAAGGCTGGTAGCTGCGGCTGACCGACACATAGTAGGACTGGATGTTATCCGGCTGGTAGACCAGGCCGGCACGTGGGCTCCAGGTCTTGTCGGTACGGTCGAGGTCTACGTTCTGCGCGCGGTCGTCGTCGTACTCCTGGCCAAAGATGTCATAACGCACGCCGACCAGGGCCTTCCAGTGCTCGTTCAACTCGATCATGTCCTGCACATACAGGCCGGTGGTCTGCTGGAAGTTGGTGCCCTTGGACGACAGGTTGGCGGCGTGCTCTGGCACCGGCACCAGGGCGTCGCGATACACCGGCACCTGGGCCACGTTGTTCTGGCTCAGCACCCGCTGGTGCTTGTCCTGGAAGCCCACCTCCACGCCATACAGCAGGTTGTGCTGCATGCCGGCAAGCTGCGCCTGTTGCTTGAGTTCGGTCTGGTTGAACATGCCGTACTCGTCGCGGGCGACGTTGCCACGGTTGAGCTTGACCAGCAGTTCGCCGTCAGGCGCGGTGACGAAGCGCGTCGGGCTGCTGTCGGCCAAGGTGTTGTTGCGGTCCAGGTCGTAGCGGTAGTACCGGCTGGTGTTGGTCAGGGTGAAGTCGTCGTTGATGCGGTAGTCCAGGCTGGCAGTCAGTGAGAACACTTCGCTGCGGGCGTAGTCCTGGTCGGCATCGCCGGAGCCGAAGCGCTTGTCGCGGTCCACATCTACCGGGCGGTTGCCCAGCGCCGGGATGCCGAAGTCGATCAGGCGCTTGTCGTACAGATAGGTGGCGCCCAGGTTCAGTTCCAGGTCGTCGGAGAGGCGGAAGTAGGCCGACGGCGCGATAGCCTTGCGGTCGATGTAGCCATCGTCGCGGAAGGTGTCGCTGTCTTCGAAGGCGCCGGTCACGCGGTAGGCCTGGTTGCTTTGCGGGTCGGCCCAGCCGGTGTCGAACTGGGTGCGGCGCTTGCCTTCGCTGTCGAAGCTCATGCCGACTTCGCGCTTGGGCGTGAAGCTCGGCTTCTTGCTGATGCTGTTGATCAGGCCGCCCGAAGAGCCACGACCATACAGCACGGCGGCAGGGCCCTTGATCACCTCGACCCGCTCGATGTTGGACAGGTCACGGAAGTACAGGGCGTCGTCGCGCACGCCGTCGATGTACATGTCGCCAATGGCGCTGAAGCCGCGAATGGTCACCTGGTCACGCTGGCCGTCGCCGTTGGACAGGCCGACGCCGGGCACGTTCTTCAGCACGTCTTCCATGGACTGCGCACCCTGGTCCTTGATCACGCTTTCGGGCACGACGTTGACGGTTTGCGGGATGTCGCGCAGCGGGGCGTCGATCTTCATGGCGCTGCGGCTTTCGCTGGCCTTGTAGCTTTGCTGCTCGTAGGCGCTGGTGACGGCAGTGGCGGGCAAGGCGAGGGAACCCTGCGATTCAGATTGGACAGCCGCGTGAACAGCAGGCACAACCAGCAGGCCCAGCATGGAAATGGATGCTGGTGCAACAGACTTTTTTGCCATTACAGGTGACTCTTTGTTGTATTTGAAGGTCACGAATAGTAATGATTTGTAAATGTAAAGCAAGTGTAAAGAGTTCGCATTTGCTGTTGCAAGGGTGCTCGTGGCAAAAAAACGACAAAACACGTCGCAAGGGGGAGGGCCGGCAATGTGCCAGGCAAGGGCTATGCTTGTTGGCGCGTGAACATTTCACGCCCCATTCGGTCTTGATCACATGGAAGCAGGCCTATGAATCCGATTCGCTCTCTCGCTCGTGCTGTTGCCCTTGCCACCCTGGCGTCCGCCGCCAGCTTCACGGTGCAGGCTGCCGGTATTCCTATTGGTAGCGAGGCGCTGGAAAGCCACGTCACCACGCAGGTCACGGCCATCGACCTGGCCAGCCGCCAGGTCACGGTAAAAGGCCCTGACGCCAAGAAGGATGTGACCTTCCAGCTCACGGAAAAGGCCAAGGCGCTGCCCAACCTCAAGGTGGGTGACCAGGTCGACATCTACGTGACCCGTGCTGTGGCCTATGTGCTGAATCCCGAGGTGGGCGGTGCACCGAAGGCGACTGAGGAGTCCGGTACCATTCGCGCCACGGCAGACAACCCCAACCCGGGCGGCGAGGCGTTCCGCCAGGTCAAGGTGACCTCGCAGATCAAGAAGATCGACCTCGAGACGCATGAGGTGAGCCTGTTGCCGCCGGAGGGCAAGCTGCAGGTGGTCAAGGTCGAGAACCCTGACCTGCAGGCACGCATGAAGAACCTCAAGGTCGGCCAGACGGTCGACGCGATCTACACCGAAGTGCTGCGCGTCGAAACCTCGCGCTGACCCTTCATTGGGGCAGGCTACGGGTTGCCCGCGCATGGATCCGCCGTGATGCCTTGCATGACGGCGGATGTCGTTCGAACAGCTGCATCACCCAATCGGGCCGAGTCTTGCTGGCATCGTTGAGCCAATTGGCAACCGAGTCCTGGGCATACTTGTCTGCTTCGGCCAGGCGCGGCACCAACAGTGGGTCGGCCACTTCGGGCGCTTGCTTGAGTGCGGCGATGTGCTCGCACCAGACGCCACGTGGGCGCAGCACCTCGATACAGAAGCGTCGTACCAGTGGGTTGCTGTCGCCGGCATGTCGGGCAAGCAGGGCCAGGGCATCATCCAGCGCTTGGGCCAGGCGCGGGCGCAGGGCTATCCAGGCCCATTCGCGCACACCAAAATGTTCATCGCGAGCAAAACGCAGCTGGGCCAGCAATGCGGCTTCGAGATCGAGCGTGCGCGACAGGTGCGCCTGGGCGAAGGCCGCCCAGCTGCGCACCGTATCGGAGCTGTGTGCGCTGCACTGCTCCAACACCTGCTGGCGCTGGGGCGCAGGTACGGGTTCCAGCCACTGCCCAAGGGCAAGGCCGATTCCCGTGATTTTTTTTGACAGGCCCTGCGAGCATGTTTCTTCGGCGCAGGTAGCCAGCTGTTCGATCAGCTTGTCGGGCAACTGGCCCGCCAGTGCACGGACCAGGGTCCTTTGATCCACTGCCAGGCATTCGGCCAGGTTGCGGGTGGGCAACTGCCCATGGTCGATCAGGGTTGTACGTTCATCTGTCATCGAATGTGCTCCATCACATACGGTTTGGTCTGGCCTCAGCCGTGAACTCGCCGGCTCAGGCCGCGGGCGCCGAGGCTGCGCAGCATCCTAGCCCAATTGGCTGGTATCCATGTGGCGAATAGCATGCGTGCACACTTTCGATTTCCATGGATAAAGGGAATTTTCCGATCATCGCCTGAACATCTGTCACGAATGAGGACTGCCATGTTCAGCAAGACCTTGTGCCTTCTGGTGCTTCCCTTTGCCCTGGCGTTGCTTGCCGGTGCCGTGCTGCCGTTCCAGGCTGCGGGTAATGCCGCCGTCGGCCGGGCGCTGGGGCACTGGTTGTGGGGTGCGTTCACGTCATTGACGGTAAGTTCGCTGGTAGTGATCGCCGCGCTGCTGATCCTCAGGGTGCCGGCGCCAGACATGGGCAAGGCCTTGCAGGGGCCCTGGTGGCTGTGGGTTGGCGGTGTGCTCGGGGCGTTGTACGTGGCCGGTGCCGCGGCGCTCACCCCCAGGCTGGGCGCAGCGGGTTTCCTGGTGCTGGTGGTGGCGGGGCAGATCATCACGGCGGTGGTCGCAGACCACTTCGGGGTGATGGGGTTGGGGGGCAAGCCGCTCAACCTGGCCAGGTTGGCGGGTGTGGTGCTGATCCTCTGCGGCGTGCTGCTGGTGCAGGGCACCTGGGCAGCAGGCACGCCGGCCAGTGCCACTGCCGTGGTGAAACAGCCGGAAGGCTGATCAGCGCCCCGGCTGGCTGCACGCCCACACGGTTTCCCGCAGCCAGCGATGCCCGGGGTCGTCGTCCTTGCGGCTGTGCCAGGCTTGCTGGTAATCGAACGAAGGAATCGCCAGTGGCGGCTCGAACTGGCGCAAGGTCCTGTGCTGGTGCAGCGAGCCCACCGCGCGGCTGGCCACGGTCAGGATCAGGTCGGTGCCGGCCAGCACCTCGACCGCCGCACTCCAGTGCGGCAAGGCCAGGGCAATCCGCCGACGCAGGCCTTGCGCGGCCAGGGCGCGTTCGATTTCATCGAAGGCATCCGGGTGCATGGCCATCAGCACATGCGGGCGGGCCAGCCAGTCGGCCAGGGTCAGGCCGCCGTTGGCCGGCAGCACCTGGCGGTCGGCAACGCTGATGAAGCTGTCGGTGAACAGCGGCTGCGCAGTGATGGCCTGGGGCAGGTCCGGGAAGATGCCCAGGGCCAGGTCCAGTTCACCATCGAGCAACTGGGCCAGCATGGTTTCGCGGCTGGCCTGGCTGATGGCCAGGTCCACCCCGGGCGCGACCTGGCGCAAGTGGCGCAGCAGGGGTGGCAGGATGATCCGCGAGGAATAGTCGGACAGCGAGAGCCTGAAGCGACGCTGGGCCTTGGCCGGTTCGAACTGTGGGGCGGCCAGCAGGCCGTTGAGGTTGCCCAGGGCGTCGTGCAGCGGTTTGGCCAGCGATTGGGCGCGGGCGGTCAAGGCCATGCGGCCGTTCTGGCGCACCAGCAAGGGGTCGTCGAAGTGCTTGCGCAACTGCGCCAGGGCGTGGCTTACCGCCGGTTGGCTGCGGTGCAGGCGCAGGGCGGCGCGGGTCACGTGCTTTTCGCTCAGCAGGGCGTGCAGGGCGAGCAGCAGGTTGAGGTCGATCTTGCGTAGTTCATCCATGGTGCGAATGGTCTTGGTTGTGTCTGGCAGTTTTCATTAGCTTAACAAATGCCCAAGACCGCTTTTATAGAACGACACATGACGTATTGGTTTAGTGAGGTTCTGTAGGAGCAGCCTTGTGCTGCGAAGAGGCCGGTACAGGCCATAGACAGGCGGAGTCAGTACCGGCCTCTTCGCAGCACAAGGCTGCTCCTACAAGGAACGCGCCAGTCGTTGGGGTTATATTCCCCACCCGTTTCACTGTTATCCGAGTATTCCGATGGGTCTTTCCGCAACCGCAACACCCGAGCCGCGTAGCCTGGGCGCCCCCATGCCGGCAACCTGATCGGCGTGCGCCTGCGTCCGCTGTTCTTTGCCGGCGAGCGTCGGCCTGTAGCGCTGACCGGGTGCTGAGGCACTGAGCGAATTGCTGCAAGGGGTGCAGAAATCATCTGCATCCCGCCTGATTGTTCAACTTTCCCCGCCTGATTAGCCTGACTCGAACACCCATCCAACAGGATTCGATCATGGCTACCCGCATCGTTCTCAACAGCACCGGCACCGCCGATGTCATGCAGCTTGAACACTTGCAAGCACAAGCCCCAGGGCCCGGCCAGGTCTGGCTGGAACAGACGGCCATGGGTGTCAACCCGCTCGACCTGTTGCAGCGCAAGGGCGGTGCCCCACTGGACTTGCCTTCCGGGCTGGGGCTGGAAGGGGCTGGGCGGGTCGCCGCCGTCGGCGAAGGGGTACATGACGTGCAGGTGGGCGACCGGGTCGCCTATGCCATGGGCCCGGTTGGCGGTTACGCCAGCGGCCGCCTGTACCCGGCCGAGCGCCTGATCAAGCTGCCGCCGCAGCTGGATGACCAGGCCGCTGCCGCCGTGCTGTTCAAGGGCATCACGGCGCAGTACTTGCTGAAGACCACTTATGCCGTGGGCCCGGGTAGCCAAGTGTTGTTGTACGGTGCCGCCGGTGCCTTGGGCCAGCTGATGGCGCCTTGGGCGCGGCACCTTGGGGCGACGGTGATCGGCGTGGTATCACGCCCGCAGAGTGTGGCAAGGGCGCAGGCAGCGGGTTGCCACCATGTGCTGGTGTTCGACGCGGCAACCTTGGCCGGCCAGGTCCGTGAGCTGACCCAGGGCCAGGGCGTGGACGTGGCCTATGACTGTGTCGGCAAGGTGTCGCTGCAAGCCTCGCTGGACAGCCTGCGGGTGCGTGGCTTGCTGGTGTCGTTCGGCGGCACCTCCGGCGCGCCGGCGGCCATCGAGGTTGCCACGCTCAACGCCAAGGGCTCGCTGTACCTGACCCGGCCCTCGCTGGCGGCACACACCCGCACGGTCGAAGAGTATCAGCAGCGCGCCGCCGATGTGCTGGCGGCGGTCGCCGAGGGTATCATCCAGCCTCGGGTCTGGCGTGCCTACCCGCTGGCCGACGCGGCCAGGGCCCACGGGGACCTGGAGCAAGGGCAGTCGGAGGGCGCGCTGGTCCTTACTGCCTGATACCCGACTTTCACCCTTACTGCCTTGTGCCGAGCCTTGCCATGGATGCCTTCGACAGCCGCCGCGCCGATGAACTTGCCACCTTGCTGGCGCTGCACGAGCAGGGCTCGTTTGCCGCTGCCGGGCGGCAGCTGGAGCGCCACCCCACGGTGCTGTCGAAGCGTCTGAGTGCACTGGAGGTGCGCCTGGGCATTCGCCTGGTGGAGCGCAGCACGCGGCAACTGCGCTTTACCGATGAAGGCGAGCGGCTGGTGGCCAAGGTGCGCGAGGCCAACCGGCTGATCGCCGAGGCCGAACAGGAAGCGGCCGAAGGGGCAGCTACGGTACGTGGGCGCCTGCGCCTGGCATTGCCGGCAGCCATGGGCCGGCGCTGGTTGAGCGGGATGCTGGCCGATTTCGTGCTGGCCTACCCGCAGGTGATGGTGGAGGCCGAGTATGCCGATCGTTTCGTCGACCTGATCGGCGAGGGTTTCGACGCCGCCATCCGCATTGGCGAGCTGGCTGACAACCGCCTGGTGGCCAGGAAGCTGTGCGATCACCTGCGCATCCTGTGTGCGTCGCCCGAGTACCTGGCCCGGCATGGCGCACTTGGGCAACCGGAGGATCTTGCTGGGCACAATTGCTTGAGTTTCAGTGGCTTGCGAAGCTTTCCTGAATGGCGACTGATGAGTGGTGGGCGACAGGTGAGTGTCAAGGTTGCCGGCAGCCTGCGCAGCAATGACAACGAAGCCCTGCTGGAGGCGGCGCGGCGTGGCGTTGGCATCTTGGCGGGAGGGGACTGGCTGATGGGCGAGGACCTTGCCGCCGGGCGCTTGGTGCGGGTGCTGCCGCAATGGCAGCTGGATGTGGCGGCAGGCATTTACCTGGTACGGCCGACCGCGCGCCTCAACACTGCCGCCCTGGTGGCTTTCAAGGCGTGGCTGGAAGCACGCTTCGAGGCCGGCGCACCGTGGCGGCTATAGAGTTGCACATAACCAATTGAATTAGCAGGGCACCTGTGGGAGCGGGCATGTCGAGGCGTCGAACCGCCGCGAACACCGGCGGAGCCGGTGCCATACACCGCGTTGTGGCATTCGCGGGCACGCCCGCTCCCACAGCGTACCCCAAAGGGCTGGGCAATCTCCTGCAGAGCTTTATCGCCTTGCTACAGCATGCTGCACGCACTGCTCGTAATAGGTCTGCTTGATCGCTGCAGGCTTGAGCCGCGAGCGGCTGTTGTAGGTTTGTTCGGTAATGCCGAAGGCGGTCATGCGCATCCACGGTTTGGGGAATTTGCGCGCCTGCAGCTTCTTGCGCGTGGCATACAGAGTTACCCCGGAAAGCTTGGCCTGCTGCGCCTCGGCGGCTATCTGCGCGCCCCAGCCGCAAGTGTGGCGATCGTTCTGGCTCAGCGCCCGTGCCTGGGCGCCGAAAGCGAGCGTGGCCAGCAGGCAGCCGGCCATCGTTGCTAGAAGTACTCGCATGTTGCTGTCCTAAGCATCTGAAGGAAAACGAAGTTTGCCTTCACAAGCAGGCACTGGGGGCCAGCAATTTGCCGTCAGACCATGGTCGCTCGCAATCGACTGGTGGCGTGCAACCCAGCGAATAAATACCGCACTGCGTGTATGTGATCGTACAACTGCTTGCGCTATGATGAGCGCTGTCTTTCAAGGTGAAATACAGGGCAATGACAGAGCAGCAGGTACAGGCAAAGACCCGGCGCAAGCCGCGCAGTCTGGCCCAGGAACTGGTCACGGTGCTGACCGAGCGCATTCGCAGCGGCCAGCTCAAGCGCGGCGACAAGCTGCCGACCGAATCGCAGATCATGGCCGAAGAGGGTGTCAGCCGCACGGTGGTGCGTGAAGCGATCTCGCGGCTGCAGGCCGCCGGGCAGGTCGAGACCCGCCACGGCATTGGCACCTTCGTGCTGGACGCGCCAGCCACGGGTGGTTTCCGTATCGACCCGGCGACCGTGGTCACCCTGCGCGAAGTATTGGCGGTGCTGGAGTTGCGCATTGCCCTGGAGATCGAATCGGCGGGCCTGGCGGCGCAGCGGCGCAGCGATGAAGAGCTGACCGGCATGCGCGCGGCGCTGGACGAACTCAACGAAGGGGCTGCCCACGCCACGGATGCGGTGTCGGCGGATTTCCAGTTCCACCTGCGCATTGCCCAGGCCAGCGGCAACCACTACTTCGCCGACATCATCAACCACCTGGGCACCAGTATCATCCCGCGTACCCGGTTGAACTCGGCGCGCCTGGCCCATGATGACCAGGCGCACTACATGAGCCGGCTGATGCACGAGCACGAGGCGATCTACGAAGCCATCGCCCGGCGTGATAGCGAAGGGGCGAAGATGGCCATGCGCATGCACCTGAGCAACAGCCGCGAGCGCTTGCGCCAGGCGCATGCAGAGGCCGAGGCGCAGGGGGTCTGAGGCTTCTCTGTTGCCTGACCTGGCCTCTTCGCGGGTAAACCCGCTCCCACAAGGTTATCCATTACCTGTAGGTACGGCGCGGTTCCTGTAGGAGCGGGTTTACCCGCGAAGAGGCCGGTACAGCCAAAAGAAAAGCCCCGCCATGCGCGGGGCTTTCTGGTTTCAAGGGGCGATCAGATCGCGCCCTCACTCCACTGGCCATTCACCAACCGGCGCAGCCCAAGCGGGTTGCCGTCGCGCAGTGCCTCAGGCAACAGCGCCTGCGGGTAGTTCTGGTAGCACACCGGGCGCAGGAAGCGGTCGATGGCCAGGGTGCCGACCGACGTGCCGCGCGCATCCGACGTGGCCGGATAGGGCCCGCCGTGCACCATCGCATCACACACCTCGACACCGGTCGGGTAGCCGTTGACCAGGATCCGCCCGACTTTCTCCTCCAGCAGCGGCACCAGCCAGGCGAAGGCCTGCAGGTCTTCCGGTTCGCCGATCAGGGTCGCGGTCAGTTGGCCGCGCAGGCCGAGCAGGGCGGCGCGCAATTGGTCGTTGTCCTGCACTTCCACGGCAACGGTGGTCGGGCCGAACACTTCTTCCTGCAGCAGCGGGTCAGATTCCACCAGCAGGCGGGCATCGGCCTTGAACAGTTGGGCGCGCGCCTGGCTGCCTGCCTGCGCCTGGCCGGCCAGGTGCTCGATACCGGCATGGGCTTGCAGGTGCTCCAGGCCACCGACGTAGCTGCGCAGGCCACCGGCGTTGAGCATGGTCTGGCCGGCCTGCTGGTCCAGGTACTGGCCAAGCTCTGCCAGCAGTTGGCTGTACTGCGGCGACTGCAGGCCGATCACCAGGCCCGGGTTGGTGCAGAACTGGCCTGCGCCCAGGCACACCGAACCGGCCAGCTCTCGGGCGATGGCTTCGCCACGCTTGGCCAGGGCGCCCGGCAGGATGATGACCGGGTTGATGCTGGACATCTCGGCGAACACCGGGATCGGCTGCGGGCGCTCGGCGGCCATGCGGCACAGGGCGTCACCGCCTTTCAGCGAGCCGGTGAAGCCGACCGCCTGGATGGCCGGGTGCTTGACCAGCCACTCGCCGACACCGCCACCGAACACCATGTTGAACACGCCCTTGGGCATGCCGGTGCGCTCGGCGGCGCGCTGGATGGCGCAGCCGACCAGGTCGGCGGTGGCCATGTGGCCGCTGTGCGCCTTGAACACCACTGGGCAACCGGCGGCCAGGGCCGCGGCGGTATCGCCACCGGCGGTGGAGAAGGCCAGCGGGAAGTTGCTGGCGCCGAACACGGCGACCGGGCCGACGCCGATGCGCATCTGGCGCAGGTCCACGCGTGGCAGGGGCTGGCGCTCGGGCAGGGCCAGGTCGATGCGCGCACCGAGGAAGTCACCACGGCGCAGCACCTGGGCGAACAGGCGCATCTGGCCGCTGGTGCGGCTGCGCTCGCCCTGGATACGGGCGGGGGGCAGGGCGGTTTCACGGCAGACGATGGCGACGAAGGCGTCGTCCAGTTCGTCCAGTTCGGCGGCGATGGCGTCGAGGAATTCGGCGCGCCGCGCCGGGGCCAGCTGGCGGAATTCGGCGAAGGCGGCGGCCGCGGCCTTGGCGGCCTGGTCCACTTCGCTTTCGGTGGCCTGGGCGAAGCTGTAGGGCAGGGCCTCGCCGGTGCTGGCGTCCAGGCTCTGCAGGCGCTGCGGGCCAGCGGCGCTGCGCTGGCCGGCGATGAAGTTGTGGCCGAGGATTTCAGGCATGGGGTGCTCCTGTAGGTTGAGAGAAAATCTGGCAGGTTGTCGCATGACCTGTGGGAGCGGGCGAGCCCGCGAACACCGGCGCAGCCGGTGCCATACACCGGGTTGCCTGCTTCGCGGGCTCGCCCGCTCCCACAGGGATCGCGACACTGTCGAGAAGCCGGGTCATCAGGTAATCGGTGCCGGGTTGAACAGGGTGATGTCGTTGTGCAGGCGATGCTGTTCGGCCCAGGTCTGCTTGCGGCCGCTGGCCACGTCCAGGTAGTAGTGGAACAGCTCCCAGCCCAGCTCCTCGATGGTCGAGCGGCCGCTGGCGATGCGCCCGGCGTCGATGTCGATCAGGTCGGGCCAGCGCTGGGCCAGCTCGCTGCGGGTGCAGACCTTGACCACTGGCGCCATGGCCAGGCCGTACGGGGTGCCGCGGCCGGTGGTGAACACATGCAGGTTCATGCCGGCAGCCAGTTGCAGGGTGCCGCAGACAAAGTCGCTGGCCGGGGTGGCGCAGAAGATCAGGCCTTTGCGATTGACCCGCTCGCCCGGCCCGAGCACGCCCTGGATGGCGCCGCTACCGGACTTGACGATCGACCCCAGGGACTTCTCGACGATATTCGACAAGCCGCCTTTCTTGTTGCCCGGCGTGGTGTTGGCGCTGCGGTCGGCGGCGCCTTGCTGCAGGTAGCGGTCGTACCAGTCCATTTCGCGCACCAGGGCGTCTGCGACCTCCTGGTTTTCCGCCCGCGAGGTGAGCATGTAGATGGCGTCGCGCACTTCGGTCACTTCCGAGAACAGCACGGTGGCGCCAGCGCGTACCAGCAGGTCGGCGGCGTAGCCCAGCGCCGGGTTGGCGGTGATGCCCGAGAAGGCATCGCTGCCCCCGCACTGCATACCCAGGATCAGTTCGCTGGCCGGCACGCTTTCGCGGCGGCGCTGGTCGAGTTTCTTCAGGCGGGTCTCGGCCAGTTCCATGATCTGCTCGATCATTTCCACAAAGCCCAGGCTGGCGTCCTGCAGGCGGTACAGCCACGGGTCGCTGAGGTCCACCGACGGGTCGTTGTCGTGCATCACCTGGCCGGCCTGCAGCTTTTCGCAGCCTAGGCTGATGACCAGGGCCTCGCCGCCCAGGTTGGGGTTGCGCGCCAGGTTGCGCACCGTGCGGATCGGGATGTAGGCATCGCGCGCGTTGATCGCCACACCGCAACCATAGCTGTGGGTGATGGCCACCACGTCATCGACATTGGGGTACTTGGGCAGCAACTCGCTGCGAATGCGCTTTACCGCATGCTCCAGCACGCCGGCCACGCACTGCACGGTGGTGGTGATGCCGAGGATGTTGCGGGTGCCGACGGTGCCGTCGGCGTTGCGGTAGCCTTCGAAGGTGAAGCCTTCGAGCGGCGGCAGCGGCTGCGGGACGGCGTCGCAGCGTGGCAGGCTGTCCAGCTCCGGCGCGGCCGGCATGGCCAGCTGGCTCTCCTGCACCCAGCTGCCCTGGCGCAGGTCTTCCAGCGCGTAGCCGATGATCTGCCCGTAGCGGCGCACCGGCTCGCCCTTGGCGATGGCCACGGTGGCTACCTTGTGGCTCTGTGGCACGCCCTCGACCAGGGTCAGGCCGTCGGCGAAGCGGGCGCCTTCGCCCAGGCCGCCATCGTTGACCACCACCACGACATTGTCGTCGTCGTGCAGGCGGACGTAGCGTGGCGAGTCGGAATGTTCGATCAACTGCATGTTCGGGCCCTACTTGTCAGGTTCTCAGGCTTTTGTACATCCGCCCGCGGCGGGGTGGTCGACGCGGGCGTGTTCACTCAGTGGCGCGAGCCGGCCAGTTCGCTGGCGGTCGCTGGCTCGGCGTCAGGCTTTGGGCTTTCACGCAGCTCGATGCGCTTGATCGGGCCGACGATCACCAGGTAGCTGAACACCGCCACCAGGGCGTTGGCGCCGACATACACCAGGGCCCACTTGAACGAGCCAGTGGCGCTGATGATGTAGCCGATCACGATTGGCGTGGTGATCGAGGCGATGTTGCCGAAGGTGTTGAACAGCCCGCCCGACAGCCCGGCGATCTGTTTCGGCGAGGTGTCGGCGACTACCGCCCAGCCCAGTGCGCCGATGCCTTTGCCGAAGAACGCCAGGGTCATGAAACCGACCACCATCCACTCGGCGTCGACGTAGTTGCAGAACACCATGGTGGTCGACAGCAGCAGGCCGCAGACGATCGGCAGCTTGCGCGAGAAGGTCAGCGAGTTGCCGCGGCGCAGCAGCCAGTCGGAGATCACCCCGCCCAGCACACCACCGATGAAGCCGCAGACCGCCGGCAGCGAGGCGATGAACCCGGCCTTGAGGATGGTCATGCCGCGCTCCTGCACCAGGTACACCGGGAACCAGGTGAGGAAGAAGTAGGTGATGGCATTGATGCAGTACTGGCCCAGATACACGCCCAGCAGCATGCGGCTGGTCAGCAGTTGCTTGATGTAGCCCCATTTCGGGCCGTCGTTGCCGCGCTTCTGGTCCATGTCCACCAGGCCGCCGTTCTGCTCGATGTGCTCGAGTTCACCCGGGCTGATGCGTGGGTGTTGGCGCGGGTTGTAGATGGTCTTCAGCCACACCATGGAGAACACGATGCCCAGTGCGCCCATGACCACGAACACGTGCTCCCAGCCGAAGCTGAACACGATCCAGCCCATGATCGGTGCGAACAGTGCGGTGGCGAAGTACTGCGCCGAGTTGAAGATGGCCGAGGCGGTGCCGCGTTCCTGGGTCGGGAACCAGGCCGCGACGATGCGCGCATTGCCCGGGAACGACGGGGCTTCGGCAAAACCGACCAAAAAGCGCAGGGTGAACAGCGTCACCACCGCCCAGGCCACCGGCAGGCCACCGACAAAGCCCTGCAGCAGGGTGAACAGCGACCAGGTGAAGATGCTGAAGGCGTAGACGTTCTTGGAACCGAAGCGGTCGAGCAGCCAGCCACCAGGAATCTGGCCAGCCACGTATGCCCATCCGAAGGCGGAGAAGATGTAGCCGAGGGTCACGGCATCGATGCCGAGGTCTTTCTGCAGGCTGGAGCCCGCGATTGCAATGGTGGCGCGGTCAGCGTAGTTGATCGTGGTCACCAGGAACAGCATGAACAGGATCAGGTAGCGCACATGCGTCTTCTTCGTCGCTTGCATGCTGGTAGTACTCCCACTAGTTATTTTTGTGCGGGCTCACGAATTGTAACCGGAGTGGGGCTGGCCCACTCCGGGCGCGGCATCTGGCAGGCCGCGGGCGGCGCTTATTGCGGGCCCATCTTGTCCATCAGCGCGGCGAGTTTTTCGTACTCGTCGGCGGTGAGGTCGGTAAGCGGAGTACGCACCGGGCCAGCGTCGTAACCGGCGATCCTGGCGCCGGCCTTGACGATGCTCACGGCGTAGCCGGCCTTGCGGTTGCGGATGTCCAGGTACGGCAGGAAGAAGTCGTCGATCAGCTTGGCCACGGTGGCGTGGTCGTCACGGGCGATGGCGTTGTAGAAGTCCATGGCGGTCTTCGGCACGAAGTTGAACACGGCGGAGGAGTACACCGGCACGCCCAGGGCCTTGTAGGCAGCAGCATACACCTCGGCGGTCGGCAGGCCACCCAGGTAGCTGAAGCGGTCGCCCAGGCGGCGACGGATCGACACCATCAACTCGATGTCACCCAGGCCGTCCTTGTAGCCGATCAGGTTCGGGCAACGCTCGGCCAGTTTTTCCAGCAGGTCGGCGTTCAGGCGGCAGACGTTGCGGTTGTAGACGACTACGCCGATGTTTACCGATTTGCACACTGCTTCGACGTGGGCGGCGACACCTTCCTGGCTGGCTTCGGTCAGGTAGTGCGGCAGCAGCAGCAGGCCCTTGGCACCCAGGCGCTCGGCTTCTTGCGCGTATTCGATGGCCTGGCGGGTGGAGCCACCGACGCCGGCGAGGATAGGTACCGACTTGGCGCAGGTGTCGACGGCGGTCTTGATTACCTGGCTGTATTCGCTGGCAGCCAGGGAGAAGAACTCACCGGTGCCGCCGGCGGCGAACAGGGCGCTGGCGCCGTACGGGGCCAGCCATTCCAGGCGCTTGACGTAGCCAGCCGGGTTGAAGTCGCCCTGGGCGTTGAAGTCGGTGACCGGGAAAGACAGCAGGCCGTGGGAGAGGATGGATTTGAGTTCTTGTGGAGTCATTGTTGTTGGCATCCTGTGGCGCTTGGGTGAAGGGTGTTGTTTTGCGTTGGAGGTAAGTTATCGTACAACTTGTACTATGACTAGTCCCTTTGGGAGATTTTTTTGTGGAGGGGCGGAAGGAGTGTTATTGCCTGGCCCGGCCTCTTCGCGGGCATGCCCGCTCCCACAGGGACCGTAGTGCGCTTGAAGGTAGCGGAGATTCCCTGTGGGAGCGGGCGTGCCCGCGAAGAGGCCGGCACAGGCGACAACAAGAGATGTATAAGACACAGATGGCAGACTAGCTGCGATCAGTCATCGTATCTCTTGGTGAGGTAGGAAAAAACGATCGCGGAGACAGGCACAAGCCCGCCGCCCGTTTCCACGGGAAGTGTTCTGGGACCAGCAGAGGGTGACCGGGGAAAACGGGGGCGGCCTTGCGCCGCCCCGCGATCAAAGCAGAGGAAACTGGGGTCAGGCAGCGTGCTGGCGCTTGATCTGCGCCTTGCGTACCTGGGCCCGGCAAGCGTCGCCGAAAGCCTGGAAGATCTTGATCGAATCCGGGTTCTTCGCCGCTTGCCACTCCGGGTGCCACTGCACGGCGAACAGGAACGGCGAGATGCTCGGGGCATGGATCGCCTCGACCAGGCCGTCTTCGGCGTGGGCGATGGCCTCGATGCCGGCGCCGAGCTTGTGCAGGCCTTGGCCATGCAGCGAGTTGACGCGAATCTCGTCGGTACCCAGGGTGTCACGCAGCCAGCTGTCCGGCTTGATCTTCACGCCGTGCACCTGGGCGTATTGCACCTCGACCGGGTCTTCCGGGTTTTCCCGGTGGTCGTTGAAGCCAGGCTCGGCGTACACCTTCTGGTAGATGTCGCCACCCAGGGCCACGTTGATTTCCTGCATGCCACGGCAGATGCCGAAGATCGGCAGGCCACGCTTGATCGCGGCCTTGACCAGCGGGATGTCGAACAGGTCGCGGTTCTGGTCCTGGCCTTTGCCGGGGGTCTCGTTCTCCTGGCCGTACAGGGCCGGGTCGATGTTGCTGCCGGCGCCGGTCAGGTACACGCCGTCGGCCATGTCCAGATAGGTCTCGAGGTCTTCGATGCCGCAGCAGGTGGGCACCAGCACCGGGACGCAATCGGAAAACTCGACCAGCGGGGTGATGTATTTGTGGGTCATGACCTGGTAGTCATGGCCTTTGCGCTCTTGGCTGCCCATGGTCATCAGGACGACGGGTTTGCGCAGGGAGGGTTGCTTGTTGCCAATGTTGCTGTTGGACATATGTCACCTTGGGACAGGTTCGGCCTGTCGTTGTTGTGCAGGTGCACGGCGCGGGGCCATGGGTGCAACCTGTAGCCCCGAGCACTGCCGGCTCGTCGGAGGCGACGATTCCGGTCGGGGCTTGTAGATAGCTTGCCAGAGCCGTTCGATATGTCAAACGACGGAGCAGGGCTTGATGGCAGGGAATGCGCCGGTTTTTGGGGGCTGAAACCGATGCGGGCCTGTGGTGGCGTGGGTTTGACGGGGGTTAAGGTCAATAATATTTAACGATGCAGTTGGGTCTTTGCAGCGGTGCAATGAAGGGCCGGCAGAGTCGCTCACTCCTTCGGCTCACGCGGAACCTGTAGGAGCGGCCTTGTGTCGCGAAAGGGCTGCAAAGCAGCCCCGGCAATTTGTGCACCTGCGCTGAAACCCTGGGGCTGCTGCGCAGCCCTTTCGCGACACAAGGCCGCTCCTACACAGATATCGCGCCAGCTTTCATCATTTTCAATCAGTGCAGTATCTGCGCCAGGAACCCCTTGGCCCGCTCGGTACGCGGCTGGTTGAAGAACACCTGCGGTGGGCTGTCTTCGATGATCTGCCCGCCCTCGAGGAACAGCACCCGCTCGGCAACCTGGCGGGCAAAGCCCATTTCATGGGTGACGCAAAGCATGGTCATGCCAGTGCCAGCCAGCTGCACCAGCACATCCAGCACCTCGGCGACCATCTCCGGGTCCAGCGCCGAGGTGGGCTCGTCGAACAGCATGATCCGCGGCTTCATGCACAGCGCCCGGGCAATCGCCACGCGCTGCTGCTGGCCGCCGGACAGCTGGCTGGGGTACTTGTGCGCCTGGCTTTCGATGCCGACCTTGCTCAGGTACATGCGCGCCCGCTCCTCGGCGTCCTTGCGCGACAACCCGCGCACGCTGGTGGGGGCCAGCAGGCAGTTGTCCAGCACGCTCATGTGCGGGAACAGGTTGAAGTGCTGGAACACCATGCCGATGTCGCTGCGCACCTGCGCCGCTTCGCGGGTGGTGGATGCCAGGTCGATGCCATCCACCTTGATGCTGCCCTGCTGGGCCACTTCCAGGCGGTTGATGCAGCGGATCAGGGTCGACTTGCCCGAGCCGGACGGCCCGCACAGCACGATGCGTTCGCCTTCGCGCACCTGCAGGTCGATGTCGCGCAGCACGTGGAACGCGCCGTAGTGCTTGTTCAGGCCTTCGATGCGGATCAGCACCGGGCGTGGGTCGGGTTCGGGGGCAAGGGTGGCAAGGCTCAGTGGTGCGGTCATCTTGTTGTTCTCCCGCAGGGGTTCAGTCGAAACGAGTCGCGCTGTAGGGCGCGGGGTCGGTGAAGGGGCGTTCGCCGGTGACCAGTTCGGCCACCAGCCGGCCGCTGACCGGGCCCAGGGTGAGGCCGTGGTGGGCGTGGCCGAAGTTGAACCACAGTCCCGGGTGGCGCGGTGCCGGGCCGATCACCGGGCGCATGTCGGGCAGGCACGGGCGGCGGCCCAGCCAGGGGGTGTCGTCCAGGCGCTCGCCCAGGGCCGGGAACAGCTTGCGCGCCAGGGCCTCGCAGCGGCCCAGCTGGATCTGGTTGCCCGGCGCGCTGCTGGCGTCGAACTCGATGCCGGTGGTCAGGCGCACGCCGCGGGCCATTGGCGCCAGCACGTAGCCGCCCTGGGTGTCGCAGATGGAATGCTCCAGTTGCGCGCCGTCACGGGTGCTGTAGTGCATGTGGTAGCCACGCTTGATCGCCAGCGGGATCTGGTAGCCCAGGCCGCTGAACAGGTCGGCCGACTGCGGGCCGAGGCAGGCCACCACCTCGTTGGCGGTGATCGGGCCGCGGCGGCTGTCGACCCGCCATTGGCCGTCGACCTGGCGCAGGCTGCGCGCATCGCCATGCAGGAACTGCCCGCCGCGCTGCGTGAACAGGGTGGCGTAGCCGCGGGTGAGGGCGCCGGGGTTGTTCACGGTCTTGGGGTCGAGCCAGTGAATGCCGCCGACCACGCTGGCGTCCAGCTGGTGCTCGCGGGCCTGCAACTGCCCGCATTCGAGGATTTCGAACTGCAGGCCATAACGGCTCAGGCCCTTGGCGTCGGCCTTGGCCTGCTCGAACAGCGCCGGGTCACGGAACACTTCGATCCAGCCTTTGGCCTGCACCAGCCCTTCCAGGCCGGCGGCAGCGATCAGTGCGTCGTGCTCTTCGACGCAGCGCTGCACCAGCGGCAGCATGTCGGCGGCGGCCCCGGCCAGTCGCCCGGGGGCCGACTGGCGCCAGTAGCGCCACAGCCAGGGTGCGGCCTTGGGCAGGTGCAGCAGGCTGTAGCGCACATCGGGCTGGCGGTTCAGGCCGTAGCGCAGCAGCGCGCCCAGTTGCCGGGGAAAAGCATAGGGGATCACGCTGGAGCGCTCGATCAGCCCGGCGTTGCCGTGGCTGGTGCCGCTGCCCGGTTCGTCGCGGTCGATCAGGATCACCTGGCGCCCGCGGGCCTGCAGGTGCAGCGCGGTGCTGACGCCGACGATGCCGGCGCCGAGGACAAGGGTCTGGCAATGCATGGAACGTATCCTTCGGTCAGTTCAGGTGGCGGCCCAGGCGGGCTTCCAGGTGTTTCAGCAGGCGCCGCACCAGTTCGACGATCAGCAGGTAGAGCACAGCGGCCCACAGGTAGATCTGGAAGTCGAAACTGCGCGAGAAGGCCAGTTTGGTCACGCCCATCAGGTCGTAGATGGTCACCAGCGAGGCGATCGCGCTGGCCTTGATCATCAGGATCAGTTCGTTGCCCAGCGGGCCGATGGCCACCAGCAGCGACTGCGGCAGGATCACCTTGAAGAAGGTGGTCGAGCGCTTCAGGTTCAGCGCCCGCGCCGCTTCATGCTGGCCGGGGGCGACGGCCATCAGGCTGCCGCGGAAGATTTCGGCCTGGTAGGCGGCAGTATTCAGGGTGAACGCCAGCAGGGTGCAGAACCACGCCTCGCGGAAGAACCACCACAGGCCGACGTCCTGCCAGAAGCCCTTGAGCGAACCCAGGCCGTAATACAGCAGGAACAGCTGGGCCAGCAGCGGCGAGCCGCGGAAGAAGTACACGTAGCCGGCGGCCATGCGCTGCAGCAGCAGGCTGCGCGACATGCGCGCCAGGGCCAGCAACAGGCCGAGCACGGCACCCAGGCTGAAGGAAATCGCCACCAGCTTGGCGGTTACCAGCAGGCCATCGAGGAAGCGCGGGCCGTAGCGGTCCAGCAGGTCGGGGTCGAGGACCAGCGCCAGCAGTTGTTCGAAGCTCATGCGCGTGCTCCTTGCAGGTGGCGGTTGCTGCGCCGTTCGATGAAGGCGAACACACGCCCGGAAATGGCGGCGAAGAGCAGGTAGCCCAGGCAGGCCACGCCATAGAAGAACATCGGCTCCTTGGTCACGCTGACGGCCAGGTTGGTCTGGCGCATCAGGTCGACCAGCGAGATGGTGGAGACCAGCGAGGTGTCCTTGAGCAGCGACAGCCAGTTGTTGGACAGGCCGGGCAGGGCGATGCGGGTCAATTGCGGCAGCAGCACCTTGAAGAAGCCGGTGCGCTTGCTCAGGCCCAGCGCCGAGCAGGCTTCCAGCTGGCCCTTGGGTAGGGTCTTGAAGGCTGCCAGCCAGATCTCGCTGGAGAACGCGGCGAACACCAGGCTGAAGGCGATCATTGCGGCGAGGAAGGTATTGATCAGGAACTCACCCTGGTAGCCCATGGCTGCGAGGATCTTCTGTGCGGCGATCTGGCAGCCGTAATAGATGATCAGCAGCGTCAGCAGTTCGGGCAGGCCACGGAACACGGTGGAGAAGGTGGTGGCCCAGGCTCGCGGCAAGCGCTTGCGCGAGCGTGCTGCAAGGGCGACCACCAGGCCCAGCGGCAGGCCGATGGGCAGGCAGGCCAGGGCCAGGGAAACGGTGACCAGCGCGCCGGCCAGCAGCGCCTGGCCCCAGCCTCCACTGGCGAAGGACAGCAAGGACAATTGATCGAGCATGACAAACCCCTAGGATGGGCAACGCGGACTTTTTGTAGGAGCGGCCTTGTGTCGCGAAAGGGCTGCGGAGCAGCCCCAGGATCTATGCCGCAGCAGGGATTGCCGGGGCCGCCTTGCGGCCCTGTCGCGACACAAGGCCGCTCCTACAGAAATTGCGCAGTTTCCTGAAGATCAGTTGTAGATATCGAAAGCGAAGTACTTGCTGGCGATCTTCTGGTAGGTGCCGTTGGCGACGATCTGCTGCAGCGCGGTGTTCAGGCGCTGGCGCAGGGCTTCGTCGTCCTTGCGCACGGCAATGGCGGCATCGGCCTTGGTGTTGGCCACGTCGCCGAGGATCTTGCAGCAGTCCCCGCCGTTCTTGGTCATCCACTCGTTCAGTGGGAATTTGTCGGCAATCACCCCGTCCAGGCGGCCCGCGGCCAGGTCGGCGTTGGCTTCGTCCATGGTCGGGTACAGTTTCACGTCAGCACCGGCCTTGGCGTAGACGTCTTCGGCGTAGATGGCTTGGGTAGATGATGACTGGGCGCCAACGGTGTAGCCGTCGAAGTTGGTCTGGGCGTCGCTGATCTTGCTGTCCTTGGCCACGGCGACGGTCAGCGGGGTGCGGTAGTAGTGGTCGGTGAAGGCGATCTTCTTGCGCCGTTCTTCGGTGTTGATCATCGAAGCGACCACCGCGTCGTACTTGCGTGCCATCAGCGCCGGAATGATGCCTTCCCAGTCCTGGGCCACCAGCGTGCACTCGACTTTCATCTGCTCGCACAGGGCATGGGTGATGTCGACGTCGAAGCCGTGCAACTGGTTATTGGCGTCGACATAGTTGAAGGGCGGGTAGGCGCCCTCGGTGGCGAAGCGCAGGGTTTCGGCACTGGCGGCACCCGACAGCAGCAGGGCGCACGCACCCACCAAGGCCATGGTCTTGTTCATCTCGCACCTCATTGCACTCTTGCTATTGTTGTTTTCCCGTCGACCACGAGGTGTAGCCGACGAATTCGTTATGTAGAGCGGCAGTTGCTTCCAAGCGTTTTTCAACATCCGGCCCGAGCTTCTTGCAGACCTCGTTGACCATCAGGTGCACCCACGACAGCATGGTCGAGGTGGACTCCCAGAACAGGTTGAACTCGGTGGGGATGCGGAACACCTCGTCGGCGTTGGCATCAGCCCAGTCACAGAAGGGGTCGGTCACCAGGGTGACCGCAATGCCAGCCTCGCGTGCCTTCTGGCACAACAGCAGGGCATGGCGGGAATAACGGCGGGCTTCGAACACCACCAGGGCGCTGTCTTCGGCGCGGCCCAGCAATACTTCGCCAAAGTGCCCGGCACTCATATCCACCAGCTGCACGCCATCGCGCAGGTACTGCAGCAGGTGGCTCATGCACATGGCGATGCCGCGCTCGGTCTGGAAGCCGGCAATGAACACCCGCTGCTTGCTCGCCAGGCGCTGGGCGACGCTGTGCCAGGCGCTGCTCTGGCGATACTCGTGCACGCGCACCAGGGCGGCGATTTCCAGCTCCAGGCTGCCGGCGTTGTCGCTGGCGTCCTGGTTCTGGCGGTAATCTTGCAGGCGGTCGCCCACCAGCCACGGGCCATCGCCCAGGTCGTTCTGCAGGTCTTGCTTCAACGCCTTGAGATGGGCATAACCCAATGAGCGGCAGAAACGGCCAACGCTGGATTCGCTGACGCCCAGCTTGACGGCAATGCTGGCCGAGGTCTGGAACGGCAGTTCATGCAGGTTGGCGAGCATGTAGCTGGCGATCTTGCGGCCCGAAGCAGCGGCCCCTTCGAGGCTGTTTTCCAGGCGTTGCTTGATCGGTTGGCTCATGCTGCGGCTCCAGGGGTAAGGCTTGCGAAAGAAAATGGCTGTTTTCTGTCATCAAGTCAACATTTGACAGATAGCTGTCACATGCAGGAAAGTTTTTGTCGTTGCAACGCTGTAGCCATTCCAATTCCAACAAGGAGCTTCAGATGTCCGCACCTTCCACCAGCACCGTCGTGCGTGTGCCTTTTACCGAGCTGCAGGGCCTGTTGCAGAGCATCTTCCAGCGCCATGGCTGCAGCGAAAGCGTGGCCCGGGTGCTGGCCTACAACTGCGCCAGCGCCCAGCGCGATGGCGCCCATAGCCATGGGGTGTTCCGCATACCTGGCTATGTTTCGACATTGGCCAGCGGCTGGGTCGATGGCCAGGCCACGCCGAAGGTCAGCGACGTGGCGCCCGGTTATGTTCGCGTCGATGCCGCAGGCGGTTTTGCCCAGCCGGCGCTGGCGGCGGCCCGTGAACTTCTGGTGGCGAAGGCGCGCAACGCTGGTATCGCCGTGCTGGCGATCCACAACTCGCACCACTTCGCCGCGCTGTGGCCGGATGTGGAGCCATTCGCCGACGAAGGCCTGGTAGCCCTGAGCGTGGTCAACAGCATGACTTGCGTGGTGCCGCACGGCGCCCGCAAGCCGCTGTTCGGCACCAACCCCATCGCCTTTGCCGCACCTTGCGCCGAACATGACCCGATCGTCTTCGACATGGCCACCAGCGCCATGGCCCATGGCGACGTGCAGATTGCCGCGCGCGCTGGCCAGCAATTGCCGGAGGGCATGGGGGTGGATGCCAATGGTGAGCCGACCACCGACCCCAAGGCGATTCTGGAAGGCGGCGCCTTGCTGCCATTTGGCGGGCACAAGGGCTCGGCCTTGTCGATGATGGTCGAGTTGCTGGCGGCGGCGCTGACCGGCGGGCATTTCTCCTGGGAGTTCGACTGGTCGGGGCACCCGGGTGCGAAGACGCCGTGGACCGGGCAGCTGATCATCGTCATCGACCCGAGCAAGGCCGAGGGCGAGCGGTTTGCCCAGCGCAGCCGCGAACTGGTCGAGCAGATGCAGGCGGTAGGGCTGACGCGCATGCCGGGCGAGCGGCGTTACCGCGAGCGCGAGGTGGCCGAGGAGGAGGGGGTGGCGGTGACCGAGCAGGAGTTGCAAGGCCTGAAAGAGCTGCTTGGCTGACCCGGCCTCTTCGCGGGCGCGCCCGCTCCCACAGTGGTATCACCGCCCTCGAGACCTGTGCAGTACCTGTGGGAGCGGGCATGCCCGCGAAGAATCCAGCGCCAATCCTCAGCCATGCAATGTTGCATAGACAACCTTGCACAATAGTTGATGTTCCTGAGCCCGCACTCCGGGTATGCTCAGGGCTGCCTTTTCGAACTGTCCTGATCCAAGGAGCTGCACGCTGTGTTCAAACATGTCGATGCCTATGCCGGCGACCCGATCCTCTCGTTGATGGAAACCTTCAAGGCCGACCCGCGCGCCGACAAGGTCAACCTGAGTATCGGCCTGTACTACGATGAGGCCGGCGTGGTGCCGCAACTGGCGGCTGTGGATGCGGTGGAAAAACGCATCGCCGGCCAGGACCACGAAGCCTCGCTGTACCTGCCGATGGAAGGCCTGGCCAGCTACCGCCAGGCGATCCAGGCACTGCTGTTCGGTGCCGATCACCCAGCCGTGACCGGCGGGCGCGTGGCCACCGTGCAGACCGTGGGTGGCTCCGGCGCCCTCAAGGTCGGCGCCGACTTCCTCAAGCGCTACTTCCCGCAGTCCGAAGTCTGGGTCAGCAACCCGACCTGGGACAACCACCGCGCCATCTTCGAAGGCGCCGGTTTCAAGGTGCACACCTACCCGTACTTCGACCAGGCCACCCGTGGCGTGGACTTCGATGGCATGCTGGCCACCCTGCAGACCCTGCCGGCCAACAGCGTGGTGCTGCTGCACCCGTGCTGCCACAACCCCACCGGCGCCGACCTGGAACAGCACCAGTGGCAGCAGGTGGTTGAAGTGGTCAAGGCACGCCAGCTGATCCCGTTCCTCGACATCGCCTACCAGGGCTTCGCCGAAGGCCTGGTGGAAGACGCCTACGCCATCCGTGAAATGGCCCGCGCCGGCGTGCCGTGCCTGGTCAGCAACTCGTTCTCGAAGATCTTCTCGCTGTACGGCGAGCGTGTCGGCGGCCTGTCGGTGGTCTGCGACGATGACGCCACTGCCCAGAGCGTGCTCGGCCAGCTCAAGGCTACCGTGCGCCGCAACTACTCCAGCCCGCCCAACTTCGGCGCCCAGCTGGTTGCTGGCGTGCTCGGCGATGCCGCCCTCAATGCCCAGTGGGCCGAGGAAGTCGAAGTGATGCGCAAACGTATCCTCGACATGCGCCAGGCGCTGGTCGATGCCCTGGCAGTGCTGCTGCCAGGCCAGGACTTCCAGTTCTTCCTGCGCCAGCGCGGCATGTTCAGCTACACCGGCTTCAGCGTCGAGCAGGTGCGTCGCCTGCGTGACGACTTCGGCGTGTACCTGATCGACAGCGGCCGCGTATGCATGTCCGGCCTGCGCCCGGCCAACCTGCAACGGGTTGCCGAAGCCTTCGCCGCCGTCCAGAAGTAACACCGCACGGGGCCGCTTCTGTGGGGTGCGGCCTTTGTAGGAGCGGCCTTGTGTCGCGAAAGGGGTGCGCAGCGCCCCCAACGTTTGCAGCTTCGCCGCGAATATTGCCGGGGCCGCTTTGCGGCCCTTTCGCGACACAAGGCCGCTCCTACACCTGTCAAATCCCTCCTGCAGTCCACCGGCACAACCCGCTTGTAAAGACAAGTGCAACCGCTCCTCGGAAAAGGGCTTCGCAAGTGCAACCTTTCCGTGCACAATCGCGCTCCCTTTTTCGGTTGAGTTGGGCGAAACGTCTATTTCGCCATTCTCAGCCTGTTGCAGTCTTGCGAGTGGAGCTTCACCCGGAATGAATGAGCAGGCCCCAAGCGTTGAACAACGCTTTGCAGAATCGACCCCCGCCACCCTCGGCAGCTGGTCGCGTCACGACACCACCTGGATGCTGGGCCTGTTCGGCACAGCGATCGGCGCCGGAACCCTGTTCCTGCCGATCAACGCCGGCCTTGGCGGCTTCTGGCCGTTGCTGATCCTGGCCATACTGGCCTTCCCGATGACCTATTTCGCTCACCGCGGGCTGACCCGTTTCGTCCTTTCCGGGCGCAATGACGGCGATATCACCGAAGTGGTCAAGGAACACTTCGGCATTACCGCCGGCGCCTCGATCACCGTGCTGTACTTCTTCGCGATCTTCCCGATCCTGCTTATCTATAGCGTGGCGCTGACCAACACCGTGTCCAGCTTCATGGAGCACCAGCTGCACATGCAGCCGCCGCCACGGGCCATCCTGTCGTTCGTGCTGATCCTCGGCCTGCTGGCCATCGTGCGCTGCGGGGAGCAGGCCACGGTCAAGGTCATGAGCCTGCTGGTCTACCCGTTCATCGTCGCCCTGGCATTGCTGGGCCTGTACCTGGTGCCGCACTGGACCGGTGGCATTCTCGACAGCGCCACCCAGGTGCCACCGGCCTCGGCCTTCCTGCACACCCTGTGGCTGGCGATTCCGGTGATGGTGTTCTCGTTCAACCACTCGCCGATCATCTCCGCCTTTGCCGTCGACCAGAAGCGCCGCTACGGCGAGCATGCCGATGAGCGTAGCGGCCAGATCCTGCGCCGTGCCCACCTGCTGATGGTGGTGATGGTGCTGTTCTTCGTGTTCAGCTGCGTGCTCACCCTGAGCAGCGCCCAGCTGGCCGAGGCCAAGGCGCAGAACCTGTCGATCCTGTCGTACCTGGCCAACCACTTCAGCAACCCGACCATCGCGTTCGCTGCACCGCTGATCGCCTTCGTGGCCATCGCCAAGTCGTTCCTCGGCCACTACATCGGCGCCAGCGAAGGCCTGAAGGGCATCATCACCAAGGCCGGTGCTCGCCCGAGCGCCAAGGCCCTGGACCGCGTGGTCGCCGCGCTGATGCTGGTGGTGTGCTGGATCGTCGCCACCCTCAACCCAAGCATCCTCGGCATGATCGAGTCGCTCGGTGGCCCGATCCTCGCGGTGCTGCTGTTCCTGATGCCGATGTACGCCATTCGCCGCGTGCCATCCATGCGCAAGTACAGCGGTGCTGCCTCCAACGTGTTCGTGGTGGTAGTCGGCCTGGTTGCGCTGACCTCGGTGGTATACGGCCTGCTGGGCTGATACGCCATCTGCAACAGTAATGCCCGGGTCGCTTGTTGCCACCCGGGCATTTTTTTGTCCACAAGAATTGTCCGGCAACAGAACAATTTCACCTGCCCCCATAGGCACCCGGCCGCCTTCATGCTTAACTCAGTGTCCTTTTCAAACCCCGCATAAGGATTTCGTCATGGCTCAAGTGACTCTCAAAGGCAACCCGGTTCAGGTCAACGGCGAACTGCCGAAAACCGGCGCCCAGGCTCCGGCTTTCTCCCTGGTAGGTGAAGGCCTGGCTGACAAGTCGCTGAAAGACTACGCCGGCAAGCGCAAGGTGCTGAACATCTTCCCGAGCGTCGACACCCCGACCTGCGCTACCTCCGTGCGCAAGTTCAACGCCCAGGCCAACGATGTGGCCAACACCGTGGTGCTGTGCATCTCCGCTGACCTGCCGTTCGCCCAGGCACGCTTCTGCGGCGCCGAAGGCCTGGACAACGTGAAGAACCTGTCGACCCTGCGTGGCCGCGAGTTCCTCGAAAACTACGGTGTGGCCATCGCCGATGGCCCGCTGGCCGGCCTGGCTGCCCGTGCCGTGGTGGTGCTGGACGAAAACGACAAGGTGCTGCACAGCGAGCTGGTTGGCGAAATTGCTGATGAGCCGAACTACGATGCAGCGCTGGCTGTGCTGAAGTAAGGTTGTGGGGTAGGTCGGCTGAGTCCTGTACCGGCCTCTTCGCGGGTAAACCCGCTCCCACCGGTACTGCACAATGCTTCAAGACTGCGCGGTACCTATGTAGGAGCAGCCTTGTGCTGCGAAGAGGCCATTACTGCCACAGAGTCTCTTTTGCCGTGCCGGCCCCTTCGCAGCACAAGGCTGCTCCTACAGGTAGTGCACTGCACCTGTGGGAGCGGGTTTACCCGCGAAGGGGCCGGCACAGGCAACCGAAACCTTTCAGCCCGCCACTGCTCCACGCAACACCCTGTAAACGGCCCGGAACGCGTTCCGGGCCGTTTTCATTTAAAGTTCAACCCCTTGGCAACGTCAGGCAAAGGTAAACCTCTGGTAAAGGCGCTTTGCTAAAACGATGCCAGTGCTTATCGTTCATCCTCCCCAAGTCGTCATTCCGAACAAGGTTCGTTCAACCCATGCAAGCGTCCAATTCCCGTTCCCCTCGTCGCTGGCTCGTAGGCCTGCTGATCCTGCTGCTGGTGGCTGCACTGGCCTGGTGGCTGTGGCCCGCAGCAGCGCCTGCGCCTAAAGAAGCCGGTGGCGGGCGCGGTGGCAAGGGCATGGGCATGATGGGCGGTCGCCCGGGCTTCGGCGGCTCCAGCGACCCGGTGCCGGTGCGCGTCGAGCCGGTGCGGGTGGGCGACTTCCCGCTGTACTACAAGGCCCTGGGCACCGTCACCGCGACCAACACCGTCAACGTGCGCAGCCGCGTGGCTGGCGAGCTGGTCAAGATCCACTTCAAGGAAGGTCAGCAGGTCAAGGTCGGCGACCTGCTCGCCGAGATCGACCCGCGCTCGTACCGCATCGCCCTGCAACAGGCCGAAGGCACCCTGGCGCAGAACCAGGCGCAGCTGAAGAACGCCCAGGTCGACCTGGCCCGCTATAAAGGCCTGTACGCCGAAGACAGCATCGCCAAGCAAACCCTCGACACCGCCGAAGCGCAGGTGGCGCAGTTCCAGGGGCTGGTGAAGACCAACCAGGCGCAGGTCAACGACGCCCGCCTGAACCTCGATTTCACCCAGATACGCGCGCCGATCAATGGCCGCGTGGGCCTGCGCCAGCTCGACCTGGGCAACCTGGTGGCGGCCAACGACACCACCGCGCTGGTGGTGATCACCCAGACCGAGCCGATCAGCGTTGCCTTCACCCTGCCGGAAACCGAGTTGAGCACCGTGCTGGAACGCTACCGCAGCGGCGCCAGCCTGCCGGTCGAAGCCTGGGACCGCAGTGACAGCAAGCTGCAGTCCACCGGCGTGCTGGGCAGCATCGACAACCAGATCGACACCACCACCGGCACCCTCAAGTTCAAGGGCCGCTTCGAGAACAAGGACCTGGCCCTGTTCCCCAACCAGTTCGTCAACGTGCGCCTGCTGGCCGACACCCTCAAGCAGGTGACCATGGCCCCGGCGGCGGCCATCCAGTTCGGCAACGACGGCACCTTTGCCTATGTGGTCAACGCCGAGAGCAAGGTGAATGTGCGCAAGCTCAAGGTGGGCGCCAGCGACGGCGAGAACAGCGTCATCCTCGAAGGCCTGAAGGCCGGCGACCGCCTGGTGCTGGAAGGCACCGACCGCCTGCGCGAAGGCACCAAGGTGGAAGTGGTCGAAGACAGCTCGCAAGTGCCGACCACCCCGGGCCAGCACCTGCAAGGCCAGGAAGCCAAGGGTTCGGCAAGCGCTGGTGATGTGCAGCCCGGTAAAGCACAGCCTGGTAGCGCAGCAGGCAAGGCGGGCGCATGAACCTCTCGCGTCTGTTCATCCTGCGGCCGGTTGCCACCACGCTGAGCATGCTGGCCATCGTCCTGGCCGGCCTGATCGCCTACAAGTTGCTGCCGGTTTCCGCCTTGCCGCAGGTGGATTACCCGACCATCCGGGTCATGACCCTGTACCCCGGTGCCAGCCCGCAGGTCATGACCAGCGCCGTTACTGCACCGCTGGAACGCCAGTTCGGCCAGATGCCGGGCCTGGAGCAGATGGCGTCGACCAGCTCCGGCGGCGCCTCGGTGCTGACCCTGCGCTTCAACCTCGACATGAACATGGACGTTGCCGAGCAACAGGTGCAGGCCGCGATCAACGCCGCCAGCAACCTGCTGCCCAGCGACCTGCCGGCGCCGCCGGTGTACAACAAGGTCAACCCGGCCGACACCCCGGTGCTGACCCTGGCCATCTCCAGCAAGACCATGCCGCTGCCCAAGCTCAACGACCTGGTCGATACCCGCGTGGCCCAGAAGCTCGCGCAGATCAGCGGTGTGGGCATGGTCAGCATCGCCGGTGGCCAGCGCCAGGCGGTGCGGATCAAGGTCAACGTCGATGCCCTGGCCGCCAACGGCCTGAACCTGGAGGACGTACGCACCCTGATCGGAGCCTCCAACGTCAACCAGCCCAAGGGCAACTTCGACGGCCCGACCCGGGTGTCGATGCTCGATGCCAACGACCAGCTGCGCTCCCCTGAGGAGTACGCCAACCTGATCCTGGCCTACAACAACGGTGCACCATTGCGTCTCAAGGACGTGGCCGAAATCGTCGACGGCGCGGAGAACGAACGCCTGGCTGCCTGGGCCAATGAAAACCACGCAGTGCTGCTGAACATCCAGCGCCAGCCGGGCGCCAACGTCATCGAAGTGGTCGACCGCATCAAGGCCCTGCTGCCGTCGATCACCGACAACCTGCCGGCCGGCCTCGATGTTTCGGTGCTCACCGACCGCACCCAGACCATCCGCGCCGCGGTCAAGGACGTGCAGCACGAACTGCTGATCGCCATCGCCCTGGTGGTAATGGTCACGTTCGTGTTCCTGCGCCGTTTCAGTGCCACCCTCATTCCGTCGATCGCCGTGCCGTTGTCGCTGATCGGCACCTTCGGCGTGATGTACCTGGCCGGCTTCTCGGTCAACAACCTGACGCTGATGGCCCTGACCATCGCCACCGGTTTCGTGGTCGACGACGCCATCGTCATGCTGGAGAACATCTCCCGGCACATCGAGGAGGGCGAGACGCCCATGCAGGCTGCGCTCAAGGGCGCCCGGCAAATCGGCTTCACCCTGATCTCGCTGACCTTCTCGCTGATTGCGGTACTGATCCCGCTGCTGTTCATGGCCGATGTGGTCGGCCGCCTGTTCCGCGAGTTCGCCATTACCCTGGCGGTGGCCATCCTGATTTCCCTGGTGGTGTCGCTGACCCTCACGCCGATGATGTGCGCGCGCCTGCTCAAGCGCGAACCCAAGGAAGAGGAACAGGGCCGGTTCTACCGCGCCAGTGGCGCCTGGATCGACTGGCTGATCAGGCACTACGGCAGCGCCCTGCAGTGGGTACTCAAGCGCCAGCCGCTGACGCTGCTGGTGGCCGTGGCCAGCCTGGCGCTCACCGTATTCCTGTACATGGTGGTGCCCAAGGGCTTCTTCCCGGTGCAGGACACCGGGGTGATCCAGGGCATTTCCGAAGCGCCGCAGTCCACCTCGTTCGCCGCCATGAGCGAACGCCAGCAAGCCCTGAGCAAGGTGATCCTGCAGGACCCGGCGGTGCAGAGCCTGTCGTCCTACATCGGTGTCGATGGCGACAACGCCACGCTCAACAGCGGCCGCCTGCTGATCAACCTCAAGCCCCATGGCGAGCGTGATGTCACTGCCAGCGAGGTGATCAACCGCCTGCAGCCGCAAGTCGACCGGCTGGTGGGTATCCGCCTGTTCATGCAGCCGGTGCAGGACCTGAGCATCGAAGACCGGGTCAGCCGTACCCAGTACCAGTTCAGCCTGTCGTCGCCGGACGCCGACCTGCTGGCGCAGTGGAGCGGCAAGCTGGTGCAGGCGCTGCAGCAGCGCCCGGAACTGGCCGACGTGGCCAGCGACCTGCAGGACAAGGGCCTGCAGGTGTACCTGGTGATCGACCGCGACATGGCCAGCCGCCTGGGTATCAGCGTGTCGCAGATCACCAACGCCCTGTACGACGCCTTCGGCCAGCGCCAGATCTCGACCATCTACACCCAGGCCAGCCAGTACCGCGTGGTGCTGCAGTCGCAGGATGCGGCGGTGATCGGCCCGCAGGCGCTGGAGTCGATCCACGTCAAGGCCACCGATGGCGGCCAGGTGCGCCTGTCGGCGTTGGCGCGCATCGAGCAGCGCCAGGCCCAGCTGGCCATTTCCCACATCGGCCAGTTCCCGGCGGTGACCCTGTCGTTCAACCTGGCCCACGGCGCTTCGCTGGGCGAGGCGGTGCAGGTGATCGAGCAGGTGCAAAAGGACATCGGCATGCCGCTGGGCGTGCAAACCCGCTTCCAGGGCGCGGCGGAGGCCTTCCAGGCATCGCTGTCGAGCACCTTGCTGTTGATCCTGGCGGCGGTGGTGACCATGTACATCGTGCTGGGCGTGCTGTACGAGAGCTACATCCACCCGGTGACCATTCTTTCGACCCTGCCGTCGGCAGCGGTCGGCGCCTTGCTGGCCTTGCTCATCAGCGGCAACGACCTGGGCATGATCGCCATCATCGGCATCATCCTGCTGATCGGCATCGTCAAGAAGAACGCGATCATGATGATCGACTTCGCCCTCGAGGCCGAGCGCCAGCAGGGCATGAGCCCGCGCGATGCCATCTACCAGGCGGCGCTGCTGCGCTTCCGGCCGATCCTGATGACCACCCTGGCCGCGCTGTTCGGCGCCGTGCCGCTGATGCTCGCCACCGGTTCCGGCGCCGAGCTGCGCCAGCCGCTGGGCCTGGTGATGGTCGGCGGGTTGCTGGTCAGCCAGGTGCTGACGTTGTTCACCACCCCGGTCATCTACCTGTACTTCGACCGCCTGGCCCGCCGCTGGCGCCCGGCCACTGACGTGAAGCAGGCCGAGGCATGAACCTGTCCGGTCCTTTCATCCGTCGCCCGGTGGCGACCATGCTGTTGAGCCTGGCGATCATGCTGCTGGGCGGGGTCAGCTTCGGCCTGCTGCCGGTGGCGCCCCTGCCACAGATGGACTTCCCGGTGATCGTGGTGTCGGCCAACCTGTCCGGCGCCAGCCCGGAAGTGATGGCCTCCACCGTGGCCACGCCGCTGGAGCGCAAGCTGGGCAGCATTGCCGGCGTGACCACCCTGACCAGCAGCTCCAACCAAGGCTCCACACGGGTGATCATCGGCTTCGAGATGGGCCGCGACATCGACGGTGCGGCGCGCGAGGTGCAGGCGGCGATCAACGCCACCCGCAACCTGCTGCCCAGCGGTATGCGCAGCATGCCCACCTACAAGAAGATCAACCCGTCGCAGGCACCGATCATGGTGCTGTCGCTGACCTCGGACGTGCTGCAGAAGGGCCAGCTGTACGACCTGGCCGACACCATCCTGTCGCAGAGCCTGGCCCAGGTGCCTGGGGTAGGGGAGGTGCAGATCGGCGGCAGTTCGCTGCCGGCGGTGCGCATTGCCGTGGAGCCGCAATTGCTCAACCAGTACGGCCTGTCGCTGGATGAAGTGCGCACTGCGGTGTCCAACGCCAACCAGCGCCGGCCGATGGGCTTTGTCGAGGACGCCGAGCGCAACTGGCAGGTGCGCGCCAATGACCAGCTGGAAAGCGCCAAGGACTACGAGCCCGTGGTGATCCGCCAGCAGAACGGCACCATCCTGCGCCTGTCCGACGTGGCGACCATCACCGACGGGGTCGAGAACCGCTACAACAGCGGCTTCTTCAATGACCAGAGCGCGGTGCTGCTGGTGGTCAACCGCCAGACCGGCGCCAACATCATCGAAACGGTCGACCAGATCAAGGCGCAGCTGCCGGCCCTGCAGTCGCTGCTGCCGGCCAGCGTGCAACTGAACGTGGCCATGGACCGCTCGCCAGTGATCAAGGCAACCCTCAAGGAAGCCGAGCACACCCTGCTGATCGCCGTGGTGCTGGTGATCCTGGTGGTCTACCTGTTCCTCGGCAGCCTGCGGGCCTCGCTGATCCCCAGCCTGGCGGTGCCGGTGTCGCTGGTGGGCACCTTCGCGGTCATGTACCTGTGCGGGTTCTCGCTCAACAACCTGTCGCTGATGGCGCTTATTCTTGCCACCGGCCTGGTGGTGGACGACGCCATCGTGGTGCTGGAGAACATCTCCCGGCACATCGAGGACGGCCAGCCGCCGATGAAGGCGGCCTTCCTGGGTGCCAAGGAAGTGGGTTTCACCTTGCTGTCGATGAACGTGTCGCTGGTGGCGGTGTTCGTCTCCATCCTGTTCATGGGCGGCATCGTGCGCAACCTGTTCCAGGAGTTCTCCATCACCCTGGCGGCGGCGATCATCGTGTCGCTGGTGGTGTCGCTGACTCTCACGCCGATGCTGTGCGCCCGTTGGCTCAAGCCGCACCAGGCCGAGCAGAACCGCCTGCAGCGCTGGAGCGACCAGCTGCACCAGCGCATGGTCGATGCCTATGACCGCAGCCTGGGCTGGGCCTTGCGCCACAAGCGCCTGACGCTGATCAGCCTGCTGGCCACCATCGGCATCAACATCGCCCTGTACGTGGTGGTGCCCAAGACGCTGATGCCACAGCAGGATACCGGCCAGCTGATGGGCTTCATCCGTGGCGACGACGGCCTGTCGTTCAGCGTGATGCAACCGAAAATGGAGATCTATCGCCGCGCATTGCTGGCCGACCCGGCAGTGCAGAGCGTTGCCGGCTTCATCGGGGGCAACAGCGGGACCAACAATGCCTTTGTGCTGGTGCGCCTGAAACCGATCAGCGAGCGCAAGCTCGACGCCCAGAAGGTGATCGAACGCCTGCGCAAGGAAATGCCCAAGGTACCCGGCGGGCGCCTGTTCCTGATGGCCGACCAGGACCTGCAACTGGGCGGCGGGGGCCGCGACCAGACCTCCTCGCAGTACCTGTACTCCCTGCAGAGCGGTGACCTGACGGCCCTGCGCGAATGGTTCCCGAAGGTGGTGGCGGCGCTGCGTGCACTGCCGCAGCTGACTGCCATCGACGCCCGCGACGGTGCCGGCACCCAGCAGGTGACCCTGGTGGTCGACCGCGACCAGGCCAAGCGCCTGGGCATCGACATGGACATGGTCACCACGGTGCTGAACAACGCCTACAGCCAGCGGCAGATCTCCACCATCTACGACAGCCTCAACCAGTACCAGGTAGTGCTGGAGATCAACCCGAAGTACGCCTGGGACCCGAGCACCCTCGAGCAGGTACAGGTGATTACCGCCGACGGTGCCCGCGTACCGCTGTCGACCATTGCCCACTACGAGAACAGCCTGGCCAACGACCGGGTCAGCCACGAAGGCCAGTTCGCCGCCGAAAGCATCGCCTTCGACGTCGCCGAAGGCTACAGCCCCGACCAGGCCATGGCGGCGCTGGAGCGTGCGGTGGCCAAGCTGGGCTTGCCCGAGGAAGTGATCGCCAAGCTTGGTGGTACCGCCGATGCCTTCGCCAAGACCCAGGAAGGCCAGCCGCTGATGATCCTTGGCGCGCTGGTGCTGGTCTACCTGGTGCTGGGCATCCTCTACGAAAGCTACATTCACCCGCTGACCATCCTCTCGACACTGCCCTCGGCCGGCGTCGGTGCCTTGCTGGCGCTGTACGTCACCGGCGGCGAGTTCAGCCTGATCTCGCTGCTGGGGCTGTTCCTGCTGATCGGCGTGGTGAAGAAGAACGCCATCCTGATGATCGACCTGGCCTTGCAGCTGGAGCGCCACCAGGGCCTGACACCGGAAGAGTCGATCCGCCGGGCCTGCCTGCTGCGCCTGCGGCCGATCCTGATGACTACCCTGGCGGCCATCCTCGGTGCCTTGCCGCTGCTGCTGAGCCGCGCCGAAGGTGCGGAAATGCGCCAGCCACTGGGCCTGACCATCATTGGCGGCCTGGTGTTCAGCCAGATCCTCACCCTTTACACGACACCGGTGGTCTACCTGTACCTGGACCGCCTGCGTCACCGATTCAACCGTTGGCGTGGCGTGCGCACCGACGCCGCCCTGGAAACCCCGCTATGACTTTTGCCCAGACCCCACTTCACCGCGCCCTGCAGACGCTGACCCGTGGGCGTGGCTCGCGCCTGCTCGGCGCCGGGTTGTGCGTCGCCTTGCTCAGCGCCTGCACCCTGAGCCCGGACTACCACCGCCCGGAGCTGAGCAGCACGGCGCAGTTCAAGCATGCCGAAGGCTGGACCCAGGCCACGCCGTCCGATGCCATCGCCCGCGGCGCCTGGTGGGAAATCTACGGCGATGCCGGGCTCAATGCGCTGGTCGAAGAGCTTAACCGCAGCAACCAGACCGTGGCGCAATCGGAAGCCCAGTACCGCCAGGCCCAGGCGCTGGTGCGCAGCAGCCGGGCGGCACTGTTCCCCAGCCTGGACCTGAGCGTCAGCAAGAACCGCTCGGCCCAGGGCACCGGCAGCTCCAGCTCGAGCCTGTCCAACAACAGCAGCGGTATTCGCAACACCTACAACGCCCAGCTTGGCGTCAGCTGGGAAATCGACCTGTGGGGCAAGCTGCGCGAAACCCTCAATGCCAACGAAGCCAGTGCCGAAGCCAGCCTGGCCGACCTGGCCTCGATCCGCCTCAGCCAGCAGTCGGAACTGGTGCAGAACTACCTGCAGCTGCGGGTGATCGACGAGCAGAAGCGTCTGCTGGAAGCCACCGTGGCAGCTTATGAACGTTCCCTGCGGATGAACGAAAACCAGTACCGCGCCGGCGTCGCCGGCCCGGATGCGGTGGCCCAGGCGCGTACCCAGCTCAAGAGCACCCAGGCCGACCTGATCGACCTGATCTGGCAGCGCGCGCAGTTCGAGAACGCCATTGCCGTGTTGCTGGGCAAGGCCCCGGCGGACTTCGCCCTGGCCGACAGCAAGGCCATTCCGGCGCTGCCGCAAATTCCGGTGGCCTTGCCTTCGCAGTTGCTGGAGCGACGCCCGGACATCGCTGCGGCCGAGCGCAACGTGATGGCTGCCAACGCCAACATCGGCGTGTCGCGGGCGGCGTATTTCCCGGACCTGAGCCTGAGCATGAGTGGCGGTTACTCCAGCAGCAGCTTCAGCAACTGGATCGAACTGCCCAACCGCTACTGGTCCGTAGGCCCGCAGCTGGCAATGACCTTGTTCGACGCTGGCAAGCGCAGTGCCGAGGTGGACCGCACGGTGGCGGTGTATGACCAGACCGTGGCGCAGTACCGCCAGACCGTGCTCGACGGCTTCAAGGAAGTGGAAAACCTGCTGGTGCAGTTGAAGGTGTATGGCGATGAGGCGGTGGTGCGCCAGGAGGCACTGGATGCCGCGCGCGAGTCGCTGCGCCTGACCGAGAACCAGTACCGCGCCGGGCTGATCGGCTACCTGGATGTGGTCAACGTGCAGACCACGGCGCTGAGCAACGAGCGCAGTGTGTTGAACCTGCTGCAGGGGCGCCTGGTGGCAAGCGTGCAGCTGGTTGCCGCGCTGGGTGGTGGTTGGGATGCCGGGCAAGCCTTCGCCGAGCAGGATTGAAGCGACCCGCAGACGCGTCCCCCTGTAGGAGCGGCCTTGTGTCGCGATTGGGCCGCAGAGCGGCCCCAGAACTCTGTGTACAAGCACAGATCGCTGGGGCCGCTTCGCAGCCCGATCGCGACACAAGGCCGCTCCTACAGCTACCGCGCATCCTTCAGGCCCTCGCAGTCTTTGGATCCATTCCCATTCGCAAAAACCCCGTGCGTTTCGCCTAAGCTTGAGTACAATCGTCAGCTTTTTCCGGGCCTCCCGTCCCGTCGCTGGAACTCCCAATGCTGACCGGTAGCTACTCCTCTTCGCTGGTGTTGATTTCGCTGTGCGTGGCGATCCTGGCGTCCTATACCGCCCTCGACCTGACCGGCCGCATCGCCACGGCCAAAGGCCGGGCTGCCTGCCTGTGGATGGGGGGTGGCGCGCTGGCCATGGGCATCGGCGTGTGGTCGATGCACTTCATCGGCATGCTCGCCTTCAGCCTGCCCATCGACCTGGGCTACGACCTTGCCCTGACCGCGTTCTCGCTGTTGATTGCCGTGTTGTCCTCGGGCTTTGCCTTGTGGCTGGTCAGCCAGCCGAGCCTGCCGTGGCAGCAGCTGGCGTTTGGCGCGCTGATCATGGGCGCCGGCATCGCCTGCATGCACTACACCGGCATGGCCGCGCTGCGCATGCTGCCGGGCATCGACTATGACCCGACGCTGTTCGGGGCCTCGCTGCTGATTGCCGTGGGCGCCTCGGCAGCGGCGTTGTGGATCGCCTTCCGTCTGCGCGCGCACACTCCTTATGTGCGGCAGATTCGCGGCCTGGCGGCGGTGGTGATGGGCTTTGCCATCGTCGGCATGCACTACACCGGCATGGCCGCGGCGAATTTCCCCGAAGGCAGCTTTTGCGGTGCGCTGGCCGGGGGAGGCCTGCAAGGCGATGGCCTGGTGTACCTGGTGCTGATCACCACCCTGGCGGTACTGGCGGTGGCCTTGCTCACCTCGGTGCTGGACGCCCGCCTGGAGGCACGCACCGCCGAGCTGGCCCGTTCGCTGACCCTGGCCAACCAGGAACTGACCCAACTGGCCCTGCACGACACCCTCACCGACCTGCCCAACCGAACTTTGCTGGCCGACCGCATCGAGCAGGCCATCGCCAAGGTCGCGGAGCAGGGCGGCTGCTTTGCCCTGATGTTCATCGACCTGGACGGCTTCAAGCCCGTCAACGATGCCTTCGGCCACCACGTCGGCGACTTGCTGCTCAAGGCGGTGGCGACACGCCTGCGTGGACACTTGCACAGCCAGGACACGCTGGCGCGCATCGGCGGCGACGAATTCGTGCTGCTGGTGCAGCTGCGCGAGCCGAACGATGCCATGGATGTGGCGGTCAAGCAGGTCAACCTGGTATCTCGGCCGTTCCGCGTGGCCGAGCATGACCTGCAGCTGACGGCGAGCCTGGGCATCGTCCTGTACCCGGGCAATGGCCAGGACCAGCACGAGCTGCTGCGCAATGCCGACGCCGCCATGTACCACGCCAAGAGCGCCGGCAAGAATGGCTACAGCTTCTTCGACGTGTCGATGAACAGCAACGCCCGCCAGCAATTGCAGCTACTGCAGGACCTGCGCCAGGCCCTGGAGCAGCGTCAGTTCCGCCTGCACTACCAGCCCAAGTTCGACGCTCAGAATTGCCAGCCGATCGGTGCCGAGGCCTTGCTGCGCTGGGAGCACCCGCAGCAGGGCCTGTTGCTGCCCGACCGTTTCATCGGCCTGGCGGAAAAGACCGGCCTGATCATTCCCATTGGCGAATGGGTGCTCATCGAGGCCTGCCGGCAGATGCGCCAGTGGCTGGACCAGGGGCACCACGGCTGGCGCATGGCGGTGAACCTGTCGGCCATCCAGTTCTGCCATGCCGGGCTGGTCGAGAGCGTGGCCCGGGCCCTGCAGCAGAACAGCCTGCCGGCCAACTGCCTGACCCTGGAAATTACCGAAACCACCGCCATGCACGACGCCGATGCCAGCCTGACGGTGCTGCAGCGGCTGTCCGACATGGGCGTGGACCTGTCCATCGATGACTTTGGCACCGGCTACTCCAGCCTGATGTACCTCAAGCGCCTGCCGGCCAACGAGCTGAAGATCGACCGCGGTTTCGTGCGCGACCTGGAGCACGACAGCGACGATGCGGCGATCGTTTCGGCAATTGTGGCGCTGGGCCAGGCGCTGGGCCTGCGCATCGTCGCTGAAGGGGTGGAGACTGACAGGCAGCAGGACTTCCTGACCCGCCTGGGCTGCGATTCGCTGCAAGGCTACCTGCTGGGCCAGCCGGTGCCGGCCGAGCAGTTCATGGGCAAGTTGCAGGCCATGCGCCAGGAAAGTACCGCAGCGGGCTAGACCGCGTCGCGCAAGGTGAAGGCGGGCATGAAGGTATCCATCTCCGCCTCGACGGCCTCGATGATGCGCTCTACATCCGCGGCGGCCATGATCGCCGAGCAGGGGATGCCGGCAATCGCCAGCAGGGTTTCGCCGGTGGCGCGGTCGAACAGCCGCGCGACCATGCTGCGCGGCGCATCCATGCTGGCTTCGAAGCCCAGCGGGTGGAAATGCCAGCGCATCACCTGGCAGGCGTTGGGGAACGTCATCTTGTTCATGCCAGCCTCCTTGTCCGTACCTGGACGTGGTGAGCGGGTGGCCACATCGATGCGGCCGCCGGGAAAGTAACCATAGCACCTGCCACGGAGTATTCTCGGCTGCAAATACGACAAATGTGCTAATGCATGACAGCGGTCACATCCTTGTGAGGGACGGCAGCTTGGAGACCGCCGCTCTGGCAAACGTTTTCCGTGCACGATAGCGATGGATAACCCGTTGCGTCCTGGTCATTTCATGGATGTTGCGCAATCAGTGTTTTCGGACGAGCGGTTTCGGCTTTCGGCTTTCGGCCTCAAGGGCGAGATGAATACCCGGGGTAGTAGCTCGCGAATGTGCTGGCGTGATTCATGGGATCTCTGATGGTACGTTGCATGACTATCGGCGCGAGTGACTCACTGATTACCGATATTACCGCGGAAAGCGCGATGAACCCGAGGAGTACCCTGCCATTGTTGATTTGCTCAGTGGGTCCACCTAGCGGGGCGATATCCATGGCGGCCCGATTCATTACTTGTTCAAGTTGTACAACATTCATTTCCGGGGGGTGTGGCGGTCTTCGAGCCTGGTGGCCTCTTTGCTGCCCGCCGCGCGGGCGTTGTTGTGCTTGTTGTTGCCGTTGCTGCGCTCGTTGTTCAACCCTGCGAGGGCGTTCAGTATTGAAACCCTGCGATGCACGGAAACTGTTTTGCGCGATGCCATTTGTTCGAGCTTGTGGCATTAGTCGACGCGGCATTTTGAAACGGCCCGTTGGGTCAGTGAAATTTATCGGGTCATCCTGGCAGTAGGCGTAACAGTTCAGGCCACCGTCATTGAAGGGCGAAAAGCTGTCTGGTTGGTAAAAGGACATTAGCAAAGGGCTATAGACTCTATGGCCATTTCCAAGCGAATAGGTTTTGCAAGCAGCGTCATAGAGAACTCCAGCAAAACCTAACAAGCTTTCAACGGAACTCGGCTTACTAACCCCATAAGGTGAATACACCTGTTGCGATAGCGTAGCAGCCGTGCCCATGATCGTACTTGCGGTGTCGGCTTGAATCAGCAAACTTTTCGAACTAGTCGTTTTCATGGCTTAACCCATTTACACTTCGGCCATCAAGCGTCTCCTGGTGGGCCGAACGGTTGCAACTAGCAGAATTGATGGCAGGCTCAGCCCAGCAGGCCAGCAGCGATATTGATGGTGAATCCCAAAATCGCCGTATTGAACACGAACCCCACCAGCGAATGCGCCAGCACTACTCGCCGCAGCCCCCGCCCGGCGACGCCCACGTCGGAGGTTTGTACCGCCACGCTGATGGTGAACGAGAAGTAGTGGAAGTCCCAGTAATCGGGGTTACGTTCGCCATCGGTGAAGCGCAGCGGCGGTTCGTGATTTTGTCCGGTATAGAACAGCCGCGCGTAGTGCAGGCTGAAAATGCAGCCGATCAGCAGCCAGGAGCCAGTCACGGTCAGGCCGGTATAGAGGTAGTGCAGGGCCAGCGCCGTGCCTTGCAGGCCACGGCTGGACACCAGTTGCAAGGTGACGGCGGCGAGGCTGGCGATGGCGGCGATGCACACGGTAAGCAGGACCAGGCCGGCGTTTTCGTCTTCGACGCGGGCGATCTTGCGCACCTTTTCCGCATTGGCGCTCAAGCTCAGGTAGAGCACCAGCAGCAGGTAAAGCCACACGCCAAGGTTCCAGCCGGCGAGGATGTGCTGAACGCTGTCGCCGGCAGGGATCAGCCAGGCGCCGAGCAGGCCGACCACGGTGGCGATGCTCAGGCGCGGGTGGGTGTGGGTCAGGCGGTGGAAAGCCATGGGGCCTCTTTTGCAGGGTGCATGGCTTCTACTCTAGACCGTCATGAGGCAGATGAGCGGCATGCGCTGGCCCATGTAGGAGCGGCCTTGTGTCGCGAAAGGGCCGCAAAGCGGCCCCGACAATTCCTGGAGGTGCGAAGATCCTGGGGGCGCTTCGCACCCCTATCGCGACACAAGGCCGCTCCTACAAAAAGCGGGCTGCGTGGCCTGATGTTTCTTTGCTGCCGCCCATCGCGCGGCAAAGCAACTCTCAGTAAACTGCACGCTCCAACACCAACATCCGTTGAACTCGAGGTTTCTGCATGACGCTCAGTCCTTTGGCAGGCAAGCCGGCTCCGGCCAGCGTGCTGGTCGATATTCCCCGGCTGCTCACCGCCTACTACACCGGCCGCCCCGACGCTGCCGTGGCGGCCCAGCGGGTGGCCTTCGGCACCTCGGGGCACCGTGGCACTTCGCTTGAATTGAGTTTCAACGAGTACCACGTCCTGGCCATTACCCAGGCCATCTGCCTGTATCGCCAGGAGAAGGGCATCGATGGCCCACTGTTCATCGGCGCCGACACCCACGCACTGTCGGCACCGGCTACTGCCAGCGCCCTGGAAGTGCTGGCGGCCAATGGCGTGCAGGTAATGCTGTCCAAGGACGACGAATACACGCCGACGCCGGCTGTTTCCCATGCCATTCTCTGCTATAACCGTGGCCGCGAGCAGGGCCTGGCCGACGGCATCGTCATCACCCCGTCGCACAACCCGCCGCAGAGTGGTGGCTTCAAGTACAACCCGCCCAATGGCGGCCCGGCCGACAGCGACGTGACCAAGTGGATCGAGGCCAAGGCCAACGAACTGCTGGCCGCTGACCTGGCGGGCGTCAAGCGCATGGACCACGCCCAGGCGCTGCAGGCATCCACCACCCAGCGCCACGACTACGTGAGCAACTACGTGGCCGACCTGGAAAACGTCATCGACTTCGACGTCATCCGCGGCGCCAAGCTGCGCCTGGGCGTCGACCCGTTGGGCGGGGCAGGGGTGCGCTACTGGTCGGCGATTGCCGAGCATTACCAGCTGGACCTGGAAGTGGTGAACACCGAGGTCGACCCGACCTTCCGCTTCATGACCGTCGACTGGGACGGCCAGATCCGCATGGACCCGTCCTCGCCCTATGCCATGCAGGGCCTGATCGGCCTGCGCGAACGCTTCGACGTGGCCTTCGCCTGCGACCCGGACCACGACCGCCATGGCATCGTCACCCCCGATGGCCTGCTGCAGCCGAACAACTACCTGGCCGTGGCCATCGACTACCTGTACCGCCACCGCCCGCAATGGCGCAGCGATGCCGCCGTCGGCAAGACCGTGGTCTCCAGCGGCCTGATCGACCGCGTCACCCAGCGCCTGGGCCGCGAGCTGTACGAAGTGCCGGTGGGCTTCAAGTTCTTCGCCCAGGGCCTGTTCGACGGCACGTTGGGCTTTGGTGGCGAGGAAAGCGCGGGGGCTTCGTTCCTGCGCCGCGATGGCTCGGTCTGGGCCACCGACAAGGACGGGCTGATCCCGGCCTTGCTGGCTGCCGAGATGACTGCCCGCACCGGGCGCAACCCGAGCCAGGCCTACGCCGACCTGACCGAGGCGCTGGGCAAGCCGTTCGCCACCCGTGTCGAAGCCAAGGCCGATGCCCGGCAAAAGGCTTTGCTGAGCAAGCTGGCGCCGGAGCAGGTGAAGTCGACCGAGCTGGCGGGTGAGCCGATCGTGCAGATCCTCAGCCATGCACCGGGCAACGGCCAGGCGATTGGCGGGCTGAAGGTGATGACCGCCAATGGCTGGTTCGCCGCACGCCCTTCGGGCACCGAGGATATCTACAAGATTTACGCCGAAAGCTTCATCGACGAGGCGCACCTGCAGCGCCTGGTGCAGGAAGCGCAGGTGCTGGTGGATGCGGCGATTGCCTGACAGGTAACAAACCGCTTGGTTCTGCGGTATGGTGTAAATTAGAATTAATCTTATTTACGCCACCGCAGGGCCTTCCCCATGATCGACGCCGCGCCGCCACCGGAGCATAGCCTGCCTGCCCTGTACCGGGAACATCGTGGCTGGCTGGAAACCTGGCTGCGGCGGCGCATGGGCAATGCCTGGGATGCTGCCGACCTCAGCCAGGATACCTTCCTGCGTATCCTAACCAGCGCCCAGCCGCTGGCAGACATTCGCGAACCGCGTGCCTACCTGCTGACCGTGGGCAAGCGCCTGCTGAGCAACTTCCACCAACGGCGCAGCCTGGAACAAGCCTACCTCGATGCACTGGCGCAGTTGCCCGAGCAGCATGTGCCCTCGCCAGAGCAGCGTTGGCTGCTGCTGGAAACCCTGCAAGCCCTCGACGAGTTGCTCGACGGCCTCAAGGCGCCGGTACGCAAGGCCTTTCTCTGGAGCCAGCTGGAGGGCCTGGGCTATGCCGAGATCGGCAAGCGCCTGGGCGTTTGCGAGCGCTCGGTCAAACGCTACATGGCGCAGGCCTACGAGCATTGCCTGCTGGCCGAACTGCAATGACCAGCCATTCCCCCGAAACCCGCGAGGCACTGCAGGCCGCCGCGCGCTGGCTGGCGCTGGTGGACTCTGGCGCTGCCAGCGAGGGTGACCTGCAGCGCCTGGAACAATGGCGCACCAGCAGCACCTTGCACGAACACTCCTGGCAAAAGGCACTGCTGTTGCGCCAGCGCTTTTCCGCGCTACCCGGCGCATTGGCCATGGCCACCCTGGACCGCCCGGATAGCGGCCGCCGGGCGCTGCTCAAGCAGGCCCTGGGCGTGGCGGCATTGTTGCCGGCGGCCTGGCTGGCAAGCCGCGAACTGCCGCTGGAGGCCTGGACCGCCGACATGCACACCGCGGTCGGGGAGCGCCGGCAGGTGCTGCTGAGCGATGGCACATTCGTGCAGTTGAACACCGACAGTGCGGTGGATATCGACCTGGGCGCGCGTCGCCTGACATTGCTGCGTGGCGAAGTGGCAGTCAGGTTGCCCGGCAACCTGAGCCTGACGTTGCAGGTGCCCTATGGCCAGGTCGCGCTGGATGCCGGCGAGGTGTGCCTGCGCCTGGTCGATCAGGCTTGCCGGGTATCGGTGCTCAAGGGCACGGCCAACCTGCAGCCGAGGCAAGGCCCGGCACTGCTGCTGCAGGCCGGGCAGCAAGCCAGCCTGCAAGTGGCCGGAGTTGGCCCTGTCACCGGCCTGGACGCCTGGCCGCTGGGCTGGCGCGAAGGCGTGCTGCGCCTGGAGGACCGCCCCTTGGGCGAGCTGCTGCACGAGCTGCGCAGGTACCGCCCCGGCGTGCTGCGCTGGGCGCCCGAACTGGAGGCCCTGCGCGTGACCGGTACCTTCCGCCTCGACGACACCGACCGGGTGCTGGCCTTGCTCGCCGCCAGCCTGCCGTTGCAGGTGCACACGCGCACGCGTTACTGGGTGAGCCTGGCCGCGCAAGAAAATCGCGCATGAGGCTGTCCCCTTTTTTTCACTCACCGGTCATTACCGGTAGGAGCAAATAAAGGGGAGCCTTGTTCAATGCCTGTTGTCATGTCCTGCCGCCTGCGCCCACTGGCGCGTGCGGCACATCCGTTGTTCGCCATGAGCCTGTTGTTGTGTGCACCGGCCTGGGCCGATGAACCTGCCCGGCGCAGCTATCAGGTGCCGGCCGCAAGCCTGGGTGCGGCACTTACCCAGTTTGCCGACCAGGCCGGGGTCAGCCTGTCGCTGGACCCGGCGCTGGTCAACGGCCGGCAGAGCAATGGCTTGTCCGGCAGCTTCAGTGTCGACGAAGGCTTCACCCAGCTGCTGCGCGGCAGTGGCCTGCAGTTGCTGCCGGTGGGCGAGGGTGCTTTCACGTTGATGCCGGCCCCCCAGGCGGGTGGTGCCCTGGAAATCGCCCCGACCAGCATCGTCGGCGGCCTGGCCGCAGGCAACGAAACGCAACCCTACGCCGGTGGCCAGGTGGCCCGTCAGGGATCACAGGGCCTGCTGGGTACGCGCGACTTCATGGAAACCCCGTTCAGCATCACCAGCTACACCAGCGAACTGGTGAAGAACCAGCAGGCGCGAACCTTGGGCGAACTGATCGCCAGCGACCCATCTGTGCGCGCCACCAACCCGGCGGGTGGGCGCTTCGAGCAGTTCACCATTCGCGGCTTCAGCCTGTTCAACAGCGATGTGGCCTACAACGGCCTGTACGGCATCCTGCCGACCTACTCGATCGACATGGAGATGGCCGACCGGGTCGACATCATCAAAGGCCCCAGCCAGCTGATCAACGGCATTTCACCGCGGGGCAGTGTCGGCGGCGGCATCAATGTGCAGCCCAAACGGGCCGGCGACCAGCCACTCACCGAGTTTACCGGCAGCTACGCCTCGGCAGGCCAGGCAGGCGGTGCGGTGGACGTTGGCCGGCGCTTTGGCGAAGGCCAGCAGTTCGGCGTGCGTTTCAATGGCGTGAAACAGGCGGGCGACACCGAATGGGACCACCAGCGTGTCGAGCGCGAAATGGCGGTGCTGGGCCTGGACTTTCGTGGCGAGCGCCTGCGGCTTTCGGCAGACCTCGGCCATACCGAGCGCGACACCGATGCACCGCAGGAGCGGGTGCTGGTTGGTGCCAACGCCAAGGTGCCGGATGCCAACGACGTACGCCACAACTACGCCCAGGCCTGGAGCAAGGCGCGCACCAACGACACCTTCGGTGCGCTGCATGCCGAGTACGATATCAGCGAGTCGCTGCTGGCCTATGGCGCGGTCGGCGCGCGCAAGAGCAACCATGACTTCCTGCGCCACAACGTGTCCATCAGCAACGATGCCGGCGACTTCACCGTGCAGCCGCGCGACTTCACCCGGGATGAAAGTGTGCGTACCGCCATGGCCGGCGTGCGCAACTGGTTCCATACCGGGCCGGTCAGCCACGAGCTGAACCTGGCCGCCACCTACTTTTACATGGACTTCACCAACGGCGGCGCCCGCTATGCCTCGGCGCCCAGCAACCTCTACCACCCGGTGGCCACGCCGACACCGGGGACGCCAACCCGCATCGATCCCGAGGTGTACACGGAAAACCGCTTTTCCGGCGTGGCCCTGGCCGACACCCTGGGCTTCTTCGATGACCGCCTGCTGCTGACCCTTGGGGCGCGCTGGCAGCGGGTGCAGGTGGATGACTGGAGCGACGGTATCAAGGGGGATACCGCCTACGATGAAGAGAAGGTATCGCCCTCGGGCGGTGTGCTGCTCAAGGTTACCGACCAGCTGTCGTTGTATGCCAACTACATGGAGGGCCTGAGCCAAGGCAAGATTGCGCCGTCGACATCGGTCAACGAGGACCAGATCTTCCCGCCGTTCACCAGTCGCCAGGTCGAGGTGGGGGCCAAGTACGACCTGGGCCAGGTCGCCTTTACCGCCAGTGCCTTCCGCATCCGCCAGCCCGCCTACGAAACCAACCCCACGTCGCGGGTGTTCGGCCCCAATGGCAAGCGCGACAACCGCGGTATCGAACTGAGCGTGTTCGGCGAGCCCGTGCAAGGCGTGCGCGTGCTGGGCGGGGTGATGTACATCGACAGCGAACTGACCGACACCATCGGTGGCGCCTACGATGGCAACCGCGCGCCGGCCACGCCCGAGTACAACGTCAACCTCGGCGCCGAATGGGACGTGCCTGGGGTGAACGGCCTGACCCTGACGGCGCGGGGCATCCACTCGAGCTCGCAGTACCTGGACCAGAACAACAGCAAGCAGATCGAGGGGTGGGAGCGTTACGACCTGGGGGCGCGTTATGCGTTCAAGGTGGATGCCACCCAGGTTACCCTGCGCGCCAGTGTCGAGAACGTGCTGGACGACCGCTACTGGAGTTCGGCCGGGGCTTCGGATGACAGCGAGCCGGGGCTGACGCTGTCCACGCCGCGTACCTACCTGCTGTCGGCGACAGTGGGTTTCTAGCCCATTTCAAAAACTGGCGCGCTCCCTGTAGGAGCGGCCTTGTGTCGCGAAAGGGCTGCAAAGCAGCCCCGGCAATTTCAGCTGTTGCGCATCAATCCTGGGGCCGCGTTGCGGCCCTTTCGCGACACCAGGCCGCTCCTACAGGTTGAACCGATCGGTCAGACCGAATCAGGCACCACGGCGATCACATCAATCTCCATCAGCCACTCGGCCTGGGCCAACCCGGCCACCACCAGCCCGGTGGAAATCGGGAACACGCCCTTGAGCCACTTGCCTACCTCCTTGTACACCGGCTCGCGGAAGCGCGGGTCGGTGATGTAGGTGGTGGTCTTGACGATGTGCGACAGGTCCGAGCCGGCTTCTTCGAGCAGTTGCTTGACGTTCTTCATCGCCTGCTCGGCCTGCGCCCGTGGGTCACCCAGGCCCACCAGGTTGCCTTCGAAATCGGTGCCGACCTGGCCGCGCACGTAGATGGTGTTGCCGGCGCGTACCGCCTGGCACAGGTCGTTGTCCAGGGTCTGGTTGGGGTAGGTGACCTTGGTGTTGAACATGCGGATGCGGGTATGGGTAGGCATCAGTGGGCTCCGAGGGTGCTGACGTTGCTGATCTTGGGTTGTTGCTGCTCATCCGCTGCGCGTTGTTCGCGGTCGCGGTAGGCGGTATAGGTGCGTTGCGTGGCGATGTGGCCGGCGACGTGCTTGGCGTCGTGCCACACGCCCCAGATGAACGACGAGCCACGACGCGACAGCCACGGCAGGCCAAGGAAGTACACACCCGGCTCGCGGGCCACGCCGCGTTGGTGCTGGGGCTTGCCGTTGGCGTCGAAGGTGTCTACCTGCAGCCAGCTGAAGTCGACACCGTAACCGGTGGCCCAGATGATGCTGGTGACGCCGGCCTTGGCCAGGTCCAGCTGCTGCAGCGGGTTGCGCATGCACTCAGGGTCGGCCAGGCGTTTGCGGGCTTCGGGCTCTTCCGGCAGGTCCAGGCCGTTGCGTTCGATGTAGGCATCGGCGGCATCCAGCAGGGCCAGGTAGTTTTCGTCGCCGCGGTTGATGTTCTCGACCAGGTTGTCCTGGAAGCGCGCCACGCCGTTCTCGAACGACTGGGTCAGGCCGACCAGGGTCATGCCCTGGTGGGCGAGGGCGCGGAAGTCCACGGTGTGGCCGCCACGGGCGCCACTGACGGCAATGGTCACGTGCTCGCGGCCAGGCTTGGCGATTTCCGCATCCCACTCACCCAGCACGCCCAGCCACCAGCAGAAGTCGCGGTTGCGGTAAGCGCGTGGCGGGCGATCGTGGGCGCCGACCGAGAGGTACACCTGGCGCCCGGCACGCATCAGTTCTTCGGCGATCTGCACGCCGGAAGAGCCGGCGCCGACCACCAGCACAGCGCCTTCTGGCAACTGCTCGGGGTTGTAGTAGGCAGCGGAGTGGATCTGGTGCAGGTTGCTGTCTTTCGGCGCGATGGCCGGGATCACCGGCTTCTGGAACGGGCCGGTGGCGGCGACCACGCGGTTGGCGCGAATCACGCCTTCATTGGTTTCGATGGTAAAACCGGGGCGGTCGCTGTTGCGCAGCACTTTCTTCACTTCAATGCCGGTGCGTACGGGCAGGTTGTACTTGCGTACGTACTGCTCGAAGTAGTCGGCCACCTGGTCCTTGCCGGCGAAGGCGTCGGCGTCGAGGTTGAATTCCAGCCCCGGGAAGCGGTCGTGCCAGACCGGGCCGTTGGCCACCAGCGAGTCCCAGCGGCCGGTGCGCCAGGCCTCGGCGATACGCTTGCGCTCCAGCACCAGGTGCGGCACGCCAAGCTTGCTCAGGTGTTCGCTCATGGCCACGCCGGCCTGGCCGGCGCCGACGACGAGGGTGTCGATTTCGAGGTTGTTCAGTGTCATGTCCGAGCCCTTGTTCAGGCGGTTTTTGTCAGGTCGGTTTGGAGGACCGCCGTTGCCTGGGGCCAGACTAGGGATGCCGTTGAAATGGCGAAAATAGTATTTAGCTGGGGCTTGCCGATAAAACGGCGAAGGCCCTGGATTCTGTGGCTTGCGAGTTGGACGCCAAGGGACCGCGCGCTGTGTCGACAGGAATAATTGGCCCGAAACAGATGTAGGAGCAGCCTTGTGCTGCGAAGCGCCGCGCGGGCGGCGCTCGATCTCAGCCAGAGCAAAGTTTTTTCCTGCCTAACCCCTCGGAAAAAGGTCGTTTCGCCGGCCGAAAGGTTCAACCCAGAATGCTGTGTATCGCACAGCACAACAGGAACCATGACATGACTTTTTCCATCATCGGTCGTTGCCAGGAAACCGGCCAGGTCGGTATCGCCATCAGCTCTTCGAGCATCGCCGTGGGCGCCCGCTGCCCGTGGGTGCGTGCCGGTGTGGGTGCGGTCGCCACCCAGAACATCACCTTGCCGGCGCTGGGCCCGCAGATTCTCGATGCCCTGGAACAGGGCCAGTTGCCGCCTGCCGCTGCGCTGGACCGGGTGCTGAGCGCCAATGGCTGGAGCGAGTACCGCCAGCTCACGGTGATCGACAGCCATGGCCAGGTGGCGCTGTTCACTGGCAAGGAAGCCTTGGGCACGCACTACGCCCTCGCCGGTGAGCAATGTGCGGCGGCAGGCAACCTGTTGGCCTCGACCCAGGTGATCGAGGCGATGGTGCAGGCCTTTGAACAAGCCGGCGGGCATCTGGCCGACCGCCTGCTGGCGGCCATGCACGCGGCGATGGCCGCAGGCGGCGAGGCGGGGCCTGTGCACTCGGCGGCGTTGAAGATTGCCGGCGAGCTGACCTGGCCGCTGGTGGACCTGCGCGTGGACTGGGCCGAGGCCGACCCGATCGGCGTGCTCGATGGCCTGTGGCAGGCGTATCGGCCGCAGATGCAGGACTACGTCACCCGCGCCCTCAACCCGACTGCCGCGCCAAGCTACGGGGTGCCGGGCGATGAGTGAATTTGCCAGTCGCGCGCTGCTGGCCAGGCTGATCGGCTTTGCCACGGTCAGCCGGGATTCCAACCTTGAACTGATCAGCTTCATCCGCGACTACCTGGCCGAACTGGGGGTGGAAAGCGAACTGTTCCATAACCCGGAAGGCACCAAGGCCAACCTGTTCGCCACCATCGGCCCCCGGGACGTTGGCGGCGTGGTGCTGTCCGGGCATACCGATGTGGTGCCGGTGGACGGCCAGGCCTGGGCAGTCGAGCCGTTTGCCCTGAGTGAGCGCGACGGGCGCCTGTATGGCCGCGGCACGGCCGACATGAAGGGTTTCATCGCTTCGGTGCTGGCGGCTGTACCGGCGTTTCTCGCCCAGCCGTTGCGCATGCCGGTGCACCTGGCGTTCTCCTACGACGAGGAAGTCGGCTGCCTGGGGGTGCGCTCGATGCTGGCCGCGCTGGAACAGCGCCCGCACAAGCCACGGCTGTGCCTGATTGGCGAACCCACCGAACTCAAGCCGGTGCTGGGGCACAAGGGCAAGCTGGCGATGCGTTGCCAGGTGCATGGCGCGGCCTGCCACTCGGCGTACGCACCGTATGGGGTGAATGCAATCGAGTATGCGGCGAAGCTGATCGGCAAGCTGGGTGATATCGGTGATGCCCTGGCGTTGCCGGAGTATCACGACGAGCGCTTCGACCCACCGTTCTCCACTGTGCAGACTGGTGTGATCAAAGGGGGCAGAGCGCTGAACATCGTGCCGGCGGAATGCGAATTCGATTTCGAAGTGCGGGCCTTGCCGGGGTTCGAGGCGCAGACAGTGGCCGACCAGTTGCAAACCTATGCCGAGGCCGAATTGCTGCCGCGCATGCGCAAGGTCAATGCCGCCAGCGCCATTCGCCTGCAGCCGTTGAGTGCATATCCGGGGCTGGCCACGCCAGCGGATAGCGAGGCGGCTGGCCTGGTGGCGTTGCTCAGTGGTTCGGATGAGTTCGGTACGGTGGCGTTTGGTACCGAAGGAGGGCTGTTCGACCAGGCGGGCATCCCGACTGTGGTGTGTGGGCCTGGGAGCATGGACCAGGGGCACAAGCCGGATGAGTTCGTCAGTGTCGAGCAGTTGCGGGGGTGTGATGCCATGTTGCTGAGGCTGGTGGATTACCTCAGGCAGGGTTGATTGCGCTGGCTTCTTCGCGGGCACGCCCGCTCCCACAGATACAGCACCGCCAGGACAGCCGGCGATATACCTGTGGGAGCGGGCGTGCCCGCGAAGGGCTGCAAAGCAGCCCCAATCAAGGTTTCAGAAGGTAGCCTTGACCTGCAGGCAGCACCGCCAGGAAAGCCGGTGATAACCCTGTGGGAGCGGGCGTGCCCGCGAAGGGCTGCAGAGCAGCCCCAATCAAGGTTTCAGAAGGTAGCCTTGACCTGCAGGCCAACCACCAGCGCGTTGTCGATGTCCTTCCCGGAGAACGCGCCCGGCTCGATGATGTACTGCACATCCGGGCGCAGGTTCAGCCACGGCGTGGCCTGGTAGCCATAGCTCAGCTCGATCAACTGCTCGGCGCTGTCGATATCGGGGAACTGCTGCCCGGCATCGAACGCGGCATCTTCCAGCACGTCGCGGCTACGCGGGTTGGGCACGGCACGGCCATAGCCCAGCGCCACGGTATCCTTCGGGCGGCCTGCGAACGGCTTGTACAGCACCACGCCGGCGCCATACCACTTGGTGAACGGCGAGGCGGCCTTGCTCGACGCCGAGTACTGGCCGAAGGCATGCAGGCTACGGCCCGGCAAGCCCTGGTCGTTCCACACGGCCTGGTCGACCAGCAGATAGTGGCCGCCGCGGCCGGACACTTCCTCGTCGCTGCCGATGCGCTTCACATCGGAGCTGTCGTAGTAGTAGCCCAGTTTGTACTCGCCAGGCAGCTCGCCCTGCAGCTTGTACACCAGCTCTACCGGTACCACGGTGCCGGTGGTGTGCTTGGGGCCCAGGTGCCAGGCGCGGCTGGAGTTGCCGTTGCTTTCCGGGTCGACGTTGAACGCCGCCACACGCAGTTGCCAGGACGGCGACAGGTCGTACTTCACCCGCACACCCAGGTGGGCATTGGGGTAATTGGTCCAGCCACTGCCGCCAGACATGTTAAGCGGGTGGCCGCAGAAGCCGGCGTTCATGAAGTTGCACAGGATGCCACTGTCCAGGCCGCCGAGGTCGTTGCCCATGGCCATGTAGCCGAGCTTGACGTTGAGTGCCGGGGTGAACAGGGTGCGCTCGTAGCTCAGTTCGGTCAGGCGGGTGTACAGGCCGCCGAAGTTTTCCTGGATCGGCAGGCGGTTGCCCACTAGGTCTTCCGAGGCGCTGTTGCCGCGGCGGTCGTTGATGGTCAGCTGGACCTTGCCGCCGTTGTCCAGGCCATACAGTTTCGACAGGTCGAACTGCACGCCCAGTTTCAGGTTTTGCGAGTAGCGCGCCGAGCGGTGCAGGCCACCGTGGGCGTTGTAGGCGGTTTCGCCGCTGTAGTCGCCGGTGAACTTGACGCCGTCTTCTTCCAGCTGGTGACGCAGGCCGCCCCAGTCACCGGTCAGGGTGCTGCGGGTCATCAGGTCGCCGTCGGCCAGGGCGGTGCTGCTGGCCAGGGCCAGCAGCAGGGTGGGGGTGATGCGAATTGCGGATGGCATTGCTGAATCTCGGGTTGTCTTCTAAGGCCTCTTCGCGGGTGAACCCGCTCCCACAGGATTTTCACTGCCCTTGCAAACTGTGCAGTTCCTGTGGGAGCGGGTTTACCCGCGAAGGGGGCGACGCGGTGTTACGGCAAGGCGTAAGAAATCACGTAGTCGCCACGGTCAGTCGACTGGCGCGCGCCGCCAGCCGTGATCACCACGTACTGCTTGCCGGTCTTCGGCGAGACGTAGGTCATCGGGCCGCCCTGGCTGCCCACTGGCAGGCGAGCCTTCCAGATTTCGCTGCCGTTGCTGCTGTCGTAGGCGCGCAGGTAGAAGTCCTGGGTGCCGGCGATGAACACCAGGCCACCCTGGGTCGACAGGGTGCCGCCCAGGGTCGGCAGGCCGATCTTGATCGGCAGGTGCATGCGGATGCCCAGCGGGCCGGTGTCCTCGACGGTACCCACCGGTACCTGCCACGCCACCTGGCGGGTCTTCATGTCGATGGCGGTCAGGGTGCCGAATGGCGGCGCCTGGCACGGGATGCCGGCCACCGACAGGAAGCGGTTCTTGTTCACCGCATACGGGGTGCCCTTGAGCGGTACTGCGCCCATGCCGGTGTTCAGCGCTTCGCCACCGGAAGCGGCGCCGCCCTTGTTCTGCGACGGGATCATCTGGATCCACAGGCCCAGGCGCATGTCGTTGACGAAGATGAAACCATGTACCGGGTCGGTGGAAATGCTGCCCCAGTTCATGCCACCCAGCGAACCCGGGAAGCTCAGCGACAGGTCGGTGCCCGGCGCGGTGTACAGGCCGTCGTAGCGCATTTTCTTGAAGTCGATGCGGCACAGCAGCTGGTCGTACGGGGTTGCGCCCCACATGTCCGATTCGGTCAGGGTCTGCGCGCCGATCTGCGGCATGCCCACCGACTTCGGCTGGGTTGGCGAGTACGGCTCGTTGGGGATGTTGCTTGGCTTGACCGGTACTTCGTCGACCTGGGTCAGCGGCTTGCCGGTGGCGCGGTCGAGCACGTAGATCTGCCCGGCCTTGGTGCCGATTACCACTGCAGGCACCGACTGGCCGTCGTCTTTGGTGAAATCGATCAGGCTCGGCTGCATCGGCAGGTCGAAGTCCCACAGGTCGTTGTGCACGGTCTGGAACACCCACTTCTGGTTGCCGGTGGTGGCGTCCAGGGCCAGTACCGAAGCGCCATAGGTGTGGTCCAGCTTGCTGCGTTCGACACCGTAGATGTCGGTGGACGACGAGCCCATCGGCAGGAACACGGTATTCATCGCCGGGTCGTAGGACATCGGGGCCCAGCTGTTGGGGGTGCTGCGCACATAGGTGCTGTCGCCCTGCGGCGCCTGGCGATCTTCCGGGTTGCCGGGGTCGAAGGCCCAGCGCATTTCACCCGTGATCACGTCGAAACCACGGATCACGCCGCCTGGCATGTCGGTCTGGACGTTGTCGGCGACGCGGCCGCCGACCACCACGGTGGTACCGGCCATCAGTGGGGCCGAGGACAGCTGGTAGTAGGAGTCCGGCACATCGCCCAGACCGGCCTTGAGGTCGACCTGGCCGTTGTTGCCGAAGCCCTGGCAGAACTCGCCGGTGTCGGCGTCGACGGCAATCAGGCGGCCATCGATGGTGTTGGTCAGCAGGCGACGCTGGCAGTTGGCACCGGCCGGTACGCTGGCCGCGGTGATTGGCGAGCTGTTCGGCTGGGTCGGCTGGGCGATGGCGGCAGTGGCGTCGAAGTAGGCCATGCCACGGCAACGCTGCCAGACCTTGGACTGGGCGTTGATCGCGTTCTTCCACAGCTCCTTGCCGGTGTCGGCATCGAGGGCGATCAGGTTGTTGTGCGGGGTGCAGATGAACACCTTGTTGCCGACCTGCAGCGGGGTCAGCTGGTCTTCGGCACCGTTGCCGTCGCTGAGCGCCACGTCACCGGTGTGGTAGGTCCAGGCTACCTTCAGCTTGTTGACGTTGTCGCGGTTGATCTGGTCCAGCGCGGCGAAGCGGCTGCCACCTTCGGTGTTGCCGTAGTGGGCCCAGTCCTTCTGCGCCTTGTCGGCTTCGACCGGGGTCATGCCCGGGCCTTTGCCGGTGGGGGCGACGCTTGGGTGGGCGACGAACATGTTGCCGGCGGCGATCACCAGCAGCACGGCCATCACCCCGGCAACGCCATAGGCACCGCGGCCGGCGCTGGTGCCATTGGCACGGGCCAGCAGCGGGTAGACCAGCGCCACCACCATGCCGATTGCGCCGAACATGAACAGGCGCGAGAACAGCGGCCAGAACACCAGGCCAGCGTCGATCAGCGCCCAGATGGCAGTGCCGACCAGGAACGCCGCGTACAGCCAGGCGCCAGCCGGTTTGCGGCGAGCGATGAGGACGCCGGCGATGGCCATGGCCAGGCCGCCGACCAGGAAGTACCAGGAACCGCCCAGGCCGGCCAGCTTGACGCCGCCCGCAGCCAGGAGGAGGCCGAGCAGGGCGATGATCACGCCCAGGCCGACCAGGATGATGTTTGTGGCGCCAGAGGCGCGCGGTGTTTCTTTCATGCCAGGGATCTCAGCAGGTGGAATGCGCGCAGTGTAATCTCTTAGCTTGCTAATTAACAAGTTGGTACATAATTTTGTGGGGCGGATTGTCGCAGGGCTGAACTCTGCAAGGTGTGGCTAAAAGTCTAGATCATGCGTTTAAAATTGCAGTAAACAGGGTGTTCATGTCGGCTGGGTAACCCCGTTCGATTTTCGATTACCGGATTCACGCCGGCCAAGGAGTGCCGCTGCTGTAAAACACCGCGAGCCAGATGGTGGCGGTGCCGGGGGCGGTCCATTCCACGCGGTGGCGGCAATGCGGCGGGATGTCCAGGCAATCGCCCGGCGCCAGCAGGCGGGTGTGGCTCTCGTGCTCGAAGCGCAGGCCGGCGGCGCCACTGAGCAGCACGATCCATTCGCCTTCGGCCTGGTCGTACCAGAAACCGGGCGGGCTGGCCTGGCCGCTGGAGACGATACGTTCCACGCGCACGCCCGGGCGGCTGAGCAGTTGGTCGACCCATTCGGCGCTGGTGGGGTCGCAAGGGGGCAGGGCAGTCAGCAGGTTGGTCGGGATCATGGAAAACCTCGTTTGGAAGGGGGTGGTTCCACTATGGACGCAATTGCCGTACGCCGCGCTTCTTGACCGGCCCGGCTGTTTGTAAGAACTTTCCGGGATTTGGAAGACGGGCAACAAATGGACAAACTCCTGGCGATGAAGATGTTCGTGGCCACCGTCGATGCCCAGGGCTTTTCTGCCGCCGCACGCCGGCTCGGGCTGGCGACATCGTCGGTGACGCGCCTGGTCGATGCCCTGGAAGCAGCGTTGGGCACTACCTTGCTCAACCGCTCCACCCGCCAGGTCAGCCTGACCGAGGCCGGCGCCCGTTATTACGAGCGCGCGCGGGGTATTTTCGAGGCCCTGGACGAGGCCGATGCCAGTGTCGCCGATCGGGGCGAGGAGCCTGTCGGTGTGCTGCGCCTGTGCTTGCCGGTGGAGTTCGGCAGGCGGGTCATCGCCCCGCACCTGGGGCCGTTTTTGGCGCAACATCCAGCTCTGGAGCTGGACATCGACCTCAGCGACCGCCTGGATGACCTGCTTGACGGGCGCTATGACCTGTCGATCCGCCTGGGCGACCCGTCGCCCAATGACGAGCTGGTATGCCGCCAGCTGGGTCGCTTTCAGCGTTGGCTGGTGGCCAGCCCGGGCTACTTGGCCGGGCATGACGCGCTGGAGCATCCGCGGCAGCTGCTCGAGCACGCCTGCCTGCGCTTTCGCTACGGGCAGAAAGGGCGCCCCTGGCGCCTGGCCCGTGGGCAGGACAGTCTGGAACTGGATGTGAGCGGGCCGTTGCGCAGTGCCAATGCCGACATGTTGCGCGAAACCGCACTGGCGGGCAGCGGTATCGCATTGTTGGCCGACTGGCTGGTACGTGAGGATGTGGCGGCCGGGCGCCTGCAACGCCTGTTCCCCGATTGGCAGGCCAGCCCCGGCGCGGCCAATGACAGCATCAACGCCCTGTACCTGCCCAACCATCGTGGTTCGCGGCGGGTGAATGCCTTTATCGACTTTTGCGAAAATTTGCTGCAGCGCAGCACCTAGTGTTGCGCAGTGCGCAAAGCCCTGTTGCGCCAGCGCTGGATTCTCGCCAGGAGTGCGTCTGGGTAAGGTGGCCGGCATATTCCAGCCATTGTCGAGGACACTCGCATGAATCCCTCCCTTGCCGCCGCGCAGCCTGCAGTAACCGGCCTCAGCCGGGCCCTGGTCGCCCTGCTGGCGTTCTGCTGCGGCGCGATCGTCGCCAATATCTACTATGCCCAACCCATCGTCGGCCTGATCGCCCCGGACCTGGGGCTGTCCACCGAGCATGCCAGCCTGATCGTTTCGCTCACGCAGCTGGGCTATGCGTTGGGCCTGCTGTTGCTGGTACCGCTGGCCGACCTGTTGGAAAACCGCCGCTTGATGGTGGCTACCGCCGTGCTGGCCTGCGTCAGCCTGCTGCTGGCGGGCACCAGCAGCAGCGGCCAGGGCCAGCTGTTCCTCGGCTATGCACTGCTGATCGGTTTCAGTTCCGTGGCGGTGCAGATGCTCATCCCGCTGGCGGCGCACCTGGCGCCGGAGCAGCAGCGTGGGCGGGTGGTCGGCAACATCATGGGTGGCCTGCTGCTGGGTATCCTGCTGGCGCGGCCGTTGTCCAGCCTGGTGGCCGACTACCTCGGCTGGCGTGCGGTGTTCATTGGCGCTGCCGGGGTGATGCTGGCGATCATCCTGCTGTTGGCTCTGACCTTGCCGCGGCGGGTGCCCGAGCACAAGGCCAGCTATGCCGGGCTGATGCTGTCGCTGCTCACGCTGCTGCGCCGTTATCCCTTGCTGCGCCAGCGCTCGCTGTACCAGGCGTTGATGTTCGCGGCGTTCAGCCTTTACTGGACGGCGGTGCCGATGGCCCTGGCAACCGAGCATGGCCTGTCGCAGAGCCAGATCGCGGTATTCGCCCTGGTGGGCGCGGTGGGCGCCGTTGCCGCACCCATGGCCGGCCGCCTGGCCGATGCCGGGCATGCCCGGGCCGGTTCGCTGTTGGCGTTGTTGCTGGCACCGGCGGCACTGTTGCTGGGGCTGACCGTGCCGGGCTACAGCGTGATCGGCCTGGGCCTGACCGGCGTGCTGCTGGATTTTGCGGTGCAGATGAACATGGTCATCGGCCAGCGTGAAGTGTACGCCCTGGACCCGGCCAGCCGCGGGCGGCTGAACGCGGTGTACATGACCAGCATCTTCCTCGGTGGGGCGCTGGGTTCGGCGGTGGCCAGTGCGGTGTTCAGCCAGTTTGGCTGGCAGGGTGTGGCGCTGGTGGGGGCGGGGTTGCCGGGTGTGGCCTTGCTCATCTTCCTGGCCAAAGCGCGCCGCGGTTGAATGCGAGCCCACAGGTTGTCGCGATCCCTGTAGGAGCGGCCTTGTGTCGCGATGGGGCGCGCAGCGGCCCCGGGATATCGGCTTCGCTGCTGATATTGCCGGGGCTGCTTTGCAGCCCTTTCGCGACACAAGGCCGCTCCTACAGGGATCGCGACAGCCTTTGTGTAGTGCTACCGCCCAAGCGGCAACGCCACACCAATCAAGGCAAACAGGCTGCCGCAGCAGCGATTGAAGCCTTTACCGCCCTTGGCCAGCCATGGCCGGATGCGAAACGCCAGGCGTGCCAGCAGGTATTCGACCAGGAACTCGACGCTGGCAAAGGTTGCCGCCATCACCACGAACTGCAGCAGCAACCCACGCTGCGGGTTGATGAACTGCGGCAGGAAAGCGCCGTAGAACAGCAGCACCTTGGGGTTGGCCATGGCCGACAGCAGGCCCTGGCGGAACAGGCCGGCATTGCCCAGCCGCGCGCTTTGCGCGGTCAGTTCCAGGTGCAGGCCCGGGCTGCGCCACAGCTGGATACCCAGCCAGATCAGATAGGCGCCACCCACCCACTTGAGCACGCTCAGCACCGAGGCCGAGGCCTGCAGCAATGCGCTGAGGCCAAACATGGCCAGGGCGATCAGGGCGCTGAAGCCAAACACCCCGCCGACGATGGTGAACAACGTCCGGCGTGCGCCATACAGGGCGCCGTGGGTCAGGGCCAGCAGGCTGTTGGGGCCCGGGGTCAGCGACAGGCCGATGCTGGCCAGCAGGTAGATGAGCCAGGTGTCGAGTGCCATGGTGGGGAATGCCTTGTTGATGGGGAGGGCGTCAGTCTATGGCGCCGACCTTGGCCGCCAAGGGTATGATCCGGACATTGAATGGTCGTTTCTGGACGCGATGCCAATGCTGCCCGATATCCGCTTGCTGATCTTGCCATTACCGGAGTTTGCCCTGCTGCCGTTCGGCGCCTTTCTCGACAAGTTGCGGTTCAGCGCCGACGACGAGGACTACAGCCAGCAGCGCTACTGCAGCTGGACCGTGGCAGGGCTGACCCTCGACCCGGTGCCGTCGAGCAGCGGCGCGGTGGTGCAGGTCGAGGCCGTCGCTGGCCAGCTCGAGCTGGCCAGTTTCGACTACCTGGTGGTGTTCGGCGGTCGCAATGCCATGGCCACTGCCGCGCTGGCGCCTCGCTACCGGGCCTTGCTCAGGCAGGCCGGCAAGGCTGGCGTCAAGCTGGTGGGGGTCGACAACGGTGCTTTCCTGTTGGCCGCCTGCGGGTTGCTGCAGGGGCACAAGGTAGTGGTGCATTGGCGCCACGAAGCCGAATTTCGTGCGGCCTTCCCGCATTTGCAGGTGCTGAGTGAGCAGCTGTATTGCATCGACGGTAGCCGCATCACCTGCGCTGGCGGCACCGCGGCCATCGACCTGGCCGTCGCCCTGTTGTCACGCGCCTGCGGGCGGGCCCGGGCGCTCAAGGGCCTGGCCGACATGCTGGTGGATGAAACCCGCGATAGCCGCCATGCCTTGCGTTCCCTGGAGCTGGGGACGGGGCAGGGTCGGCAGGTGCAGCGCGCGCAGGCGTTGATGCGTCATCACCTGGGAACGCCGTTGGCGGTGGAGCAGTTGGCGGCGGAGTTGGGCATCAGCCGGCGCCAGCTGGACCGGCAGTTTCACGCCAGCCACGGCATGAGCGCCAAGGCCTGGTGGCTGGAGATGCGCCTGCAACAGGCGCGCTGGCGCTTGCTCAATTCCAGCCACAGCCTGGCGCAGATTGCCGATGAAGTGGGCCTGGGCGATGCCAGTTACCTGGGCAAGTGCGTGCGGCGACGGTTTGGTTGCACGGCCCAAGCGTTGCGTGACGGCAGTATCTCGCCCTGAAGCCCGGCGCGCACTCTGTAGGAGCGGCCTTGTGTCGCGAAAGGGGTGCGAAGCGCCCCCGGTATCTTGGCATCAATGCAAAACTGCCGGGGCCGCTTTGCGGCCCTTTCGCGACACAAGGCCGCTCCTACATAAAGCGCGTCAGCCGGGTCTACTGCGGCGTCCCGAACAACCCTGTCCAGTAAATCCCCGCATCACTCTTCGGGTCCACTGCATAAGCTGCGCCCAGCTCGCGGAAGTCCGGGTTCATCAGCGTCGCGCAATGCCCCGGGCTATCCAGCCAGCCATCGACCACCTTGCGCGCGGTATCCCGCCCGGCGGCGATGTTTTCGCCGATCTGCTGGTACAGGTAGCCGGCCAGCTCTGCCCGGTCACCGGGGGTGCGGCCATCCTTGTCGATGTGGTCGAAGAAGTTCTGGTTGGCCATGGCCCGGGTGTGGTTGGCGGCAACCCCGGCCAGCACCGTGCTCCAGCTCAGCGCGGGGGCGGCGGCGAAGGGCTGGCCACCGCATTGGCGCGGCACCTTGCGCGCGGCGTTGATCTCCTGCAGCACCTTCTGTCCCTCGGCCTGCCAGTCGCCCAGGCGGCCACTGAGCAATGGCCGGGCCAGCACGATGCGCCAGTCGCGGCCTTCCTGGCTGACGCCGATATCGACGAACTGCGGGTCGAGCACCACCTGGCAGAAGCTCTCTTCGATGGCATGCATGGCAGCGCGCGCATCACGCGGCCCCGACAGGCTGATGGCCTGCACGTTGACCATCGGGTAGGCGGCGCGGGTCATGGCCTGCTGCAGGTCGCGTGTGCCCTCTGGCGACAGTGCCAGGCGGGTATCGCTGTTGAGCGGTGGCAGCTCCAACGACGCTTCGCCACCGCAGGGCTGGGCCTTGCTGCGGTAGACATTGATCGAATCGATCAGTTGCGCCTCTTCGCCGGTGGCAGCCAGTGCCCCGGCCGAAACGACCAGGCCCAGCGACAAGGCGGCAACGGATGACAGGACGCGCATGTGGATCTCCCTATGACTGGCAGCGTCGTGGTTTGCGCTGCTCATCCTACACAAGCCCGGGGCTTTTGGCCCGGGATCGTGCAAAGCAATGAAAACGCCGGCATTCGTTGCTGGCGGCAAAAGAGGGAGTAGACCACTGATCATCGGAAAAGTGCGAACAGTTGGTAATCATTCTTATCGAAGCACAGCGGTCAGCCCGTTTGCCGGCGCCCCGGCGGGTATCAGCGCGCCACCGCCTGGTTCGGTTTGTAGAACAGAAAATGCCTGGTCTGCGCCGTCCGGCGGTAGGCTTTGGCCCAGTCCGGGCGCACATTGCGGTCATGGAAGTACAAGGCACCCCCGGTGCGGTCTTTCAACTGCTGGTTGAGCGCCTTGCGCGCAATCTCCTTGGCAATGCCGTAGCGTTGCGCTTCTTCGACCTGGTCCGGGCGCCCGTCGCACCACCAGGAGAACTGGCAGGCCTTGCTTTCCACACCCTGCTTGACCACGCCGCAGATGGTATCCGGGAAGCCATCGTGGCCCAGGCGGTTGAGCACCACGTTAGCCACGGCGGCCATGTCTTCGGCGTCCGCACCCTTGGCCTCCCAGTAGATGGTGCGGGCCAGGCAGGTGATGCTGTCATCCAGCGGCGCCTGGCCAGCCGGGTCCACTGCCTGCGCTTCGCCCGGTGTGAGGGTCTCGGCCTTTTTCGGGGGTGGTGTGTCATTCACGACTTTTTCCTCGAGCACCTCGGCCTTGTCCTCGGCGACGGCAGCCTTGGCCGGGTCGGCCGCGTGCAAGTGGCCTGCGAGCAGGGCCGAAACCAGGCCGATCACCATCCACGAAAGGCGCATGATGCAAGCTCCCGAACTGTGGGCTGGTTCACAGTCTAGCCAAGCGCGAGCATCAGCACCAAAGGCAGGGTGGCGGCGGCCATCATGGTCTGCAGGGCGATGATGGTGGCCATCAGCGGTGCGTTACCGCCCATTTGCCGGGCCATCACATAGGAAGATGACGCGGTCGGCAGTGCCTGGAACAGCACCGCCACCACCGCTGCCTGGCCACCCAGGCCAAGCAGGCGGCACAAGCCCCAGGTGGTCAGCGGCATGACCAGGAACTTGAATGCCGACGCCGCCATCAGCGGGCGCACCTGCTGGCCCAGGCGGGCACCACCCAGGGCTGCGCCGACGCACAGCAGGCCCAGCGGCAGGGCGGCCTGGCCCAGGGCCTTGACCGTGGGTTCGATACCCGCTGGCAGGCCCAGCCCGCTGGCGCGCAGCAGCAACCCGCCGGCGCAACCGACGATCAAGGGGTTGGCGAAGATGGCCCGCAGCACCGTGGCCGGTGAGCTATGGCGGGCGCTGAAGCGGGCGAACACCAGCACGCAAAGCAGGTTGACCAGTGGCACGATGGCGGCGTTGGCCACCGCCGCCAGGGCGATGCCGGCGCTGCCGTAGATACCCGCTGCAAGGGTGGCGCCGATGTAGTTGTTGAAGCGGATGCCGCCCTGGAACACCGAGGTGAAGTCGGCACCGTCGTGGTTGATTGCGCCCTGGTACAGCACCAGCAGCACGGCCCCGGCCAGGGTCGAGAGCATCAGCACGCCGACCATGCCCAGCACCGGCACGCCATCGAGGTTGGCGGTGGCCAGGCCATGGAGGAACAGTGACGGCAGCAGTACGTAATAGCTCAGGCGCTCGGCGCCGGGCCAGAAGGTATCGGCGAGGAAGCCGCGCAGGCGCAGGAAAGTGCCCAGGGCAATCAGCAGGATGATCGGCAGCAGGGTAGTCAGCAGCAGGTGGAGCATGATCGACGTTCCGTGGTCGGGTACGGGGCACAGACTACTGGTGCGGATCGATCTGTAAAAACGTTGTTTTCTGCACTGACCATTGAGAAAAAATGCATGGTTGAAGTCGACACTGGCTCTTGTAGGAGCGGCCTTGTGTCGCGAAAGGGGTGCGAAGCGCCTCCAGGATATCGGCATCGCCACAAAATTGCCGGGGCCGCTTTGCGGCCCTTTCGCGACACAAGGCCGCTCCTACAAGGCCCTGCGAACCTTCACGCCTCCAGCGCAGTCTTCAGCACCGCACTCAAATGCCGCCGCTGGCTCTTCTCATGCTCCAGCAACACCACCCGCCGGGTCAGCTGGGGGTCGCCAAACGGCAGGCAGGTGGCCGGTGGCAAGCGTTGCAGGTCGTCATCGGCCATGGGGATGATTGCCACGCCCAGGCCCATCACCGCCATGCGCGCCAGTGCTTCCTGGCTGTCCAGCTCCATCTGCTCGCTCACCTGCAGATGCTGGCGGCGCAGCTCCTGCTCGATCTGCCGCCCGGCCCAGGCACGCTTGTCGAAGCGCAGGAACGGCTGGCTGGCCAGCAACTGCGGCACGCTTAACCCGGCCAGGTCGGGGCTGGCGATGGCCCAGAAGCGGTCTTCGAACAACGGCGTGAAGTCCAGGTTTTGCGGGTAGGGGCTGACCGGCTCGGTGGTGATCGCCGCATCGAGTTCGCCGTCTTCCACCCGCCGTGCCAGTTCGGCCGACATGCCGGAGGCCACGCTGACATGCAACTGCGGATGGTGCGCCTTGATCCACACCAGCGCCTTGGGCAGGCGCCGCGCCAGCACCGTGTGGATCGCCCCCAGGCGCAGGCGGCCGCGCAGGCTCGGGCCGCTGGCCAGGGCGTCGGCCAGTTCGTCATAGCTAGCCAGGATGGTCTCGGCGCGGGCCACCGCCAGCTGGCCGGCTTCGGTCAGCGACACCTGCCTGCGGCTGCGGTCGAACAAGGTCACCTGCAGTTCGTCTTCGAGGGTCTTGATGTGCAGGCTCACCGCCGAAGGGGTGAGGCTGAGCAGGTCGGCGGCACGGGCGAAGGTGCCGTGGCGGGCGATGGTCACCAGGGTGCGCAAGGCTTTGAGGGACATGCGGGTGAGGTCCGGTTTCAAGCTGACAGAGCTGCATTGTCAGGCCCGGCCCTATCGCCGGCAAGCCAGCTCCCACAGGTTTGGCGCGAGGCTCAGAAAATGCGCGGTTCCTGTGGGAGCGGGCAAGCCCGCGAACACCGGCGTAGCCGGTGCCATACACCGCGTTGGGCCATTCGCGGGCACGCCCGCTCCCACAGGGAATCGCCTTGTGCTGCGAAAGGCTGGTAGCGGCAATACTCCTCAGCGCCCACCACGCCCATAAGCCTGGCTGATCCGGTCGATTACCATGGCCAGGGCGACGATCGCCAGCCCGGCCTCGACGCCTTGGCCGACATTCAGGGTCTGGATCCCCGACAGCACGTCCTCGCCCAGCCCGCGGGCGCCAATCATCGAAGCCACCACCACCATCGACAGGGCCATCATCACCGACTGGTTGAGCCCGGCCATGATGCTCGGCAGCGCCAGCGGCAGGGCGATGCGCCGCAACCGCTGCCAGCGGCTGGCCCCCAGGCCATGGGCGGCTTGCAGCAGCGAAGGGTCGATCTGGCTCAGGCCCAGTTCGGTCAGCCGCACCAGCGGTGGCAGGGCATAGATCAGCGTGGCGAACACAGCGGGCACCTTGCCCAGGCCGAACAGCATCAGCACCGGGATCAGGTAAACGAAGGCCGGCAAGGTCTGCATCACATCCAGTACCGGCAACAGCAACCGCTTCGCCAGCGGCCGGGCAGCCAGCAGGATGCCCAGCGGCACGCCCACCAGCACGCAGAGGCCGGTACTGACCAGCACCAACGCCATGGTCTGCAGCAGTTTGTCCCACAACCCGAGCATGCCGATCAGGGCCAGCAGCGCCACCAGTACCGCGCTGCGCAGTACGCTGCGGCTGGCATGCCAGGCGAGCAGGCCGATCAGCAACAGCAGCAGCCACCACGGCAGCAGGCGCAGCAGGGTTTCCAGGCCGACCAGCAGTTGCAGCAACTGGTCCGAGACGCTGCGCAGGTGATCGCCGTAATGCAGCACCAGCCAGTCGACCAGCCGGTTGACGCTGTCGGCAAAGGAGAATTGCAGGGCTTCGGGGAAGCCGCCGCTCACAGGCTGCCCTCGACCTTGCTGGCAATGTCCGCAGGCAACCAGGCTTTCCACACCTCGCGGTTATCGCGCAGGAAGGTGAGGGCAGCGTCGCGGGGCGGCGTGCGCTTTTCGCTCATGTCGGCCAGTGCGTTGTTCAGTCGGTCGATGGGCAGGTCGACCCGCTCGAACACGCTCACCAGCTCCGGGTAGCCCTCGCGAAAGGCCTTGGATACGCCAATCGACAACTTGGCCGGCAGCGAGCTGCTGCCCTTGGGCTCGGGGTTGCCGGCATCGGTGAGGGTGGCCCAGGCCTGGGCATCGAACGGCGGTTCTTGCAGGCGTATGAGTTTGTAACGCCCCATCAAAGGGGTCGGGTTCCAGTAGTAGAACAGCACCGGCTGGCCACGGCGGATGGCTGAGCCGATTTCGGCATCCATTGCAGCCCCGGAGCCACTGCGGAAGTTGGTATAGAGATCATTCAGCCCGTAGGCCTTGAGTTTCTGGCTGTTGACGGTTTCGGATGTCCAGCCGCTGGGGCTATTCAGAAAACGCCCTTTGCCGGGTGACTCGGGGTCGCGGAACACCTGCGGGTAACGCTTGAGGTCCTCGACGCTGCGCAATTGCGGCGCCACGGGTTTCAGCTTGCGTGCCGCATCGCCTTCGATCACGTAGGCCGGCACCCACCAGCCTTCTTCGGCGTTCTTGACCGTGTCGCCCAAGGCGAACACCTGGCCGGCCTGTTCTGCCTTGACCCAGGCCGGACTGCGCCCGGCCCATTCCTCGGCGATTACCTGCAGGTCGTTGCGCGCCAGGGCCACTTCCATGCTGACGGTGCTGCCGGGCAGGGTGTCGGTGGTGTAGCCGTAGCCACGCTCCACGATCAGCCGCAGGATCTCGGTGGTGAGGGCACCGCTTTCCCAGCCGATGGCACCAAAGCGGATGGGCGTGGTGCGTTCTGCCGAGGCGGCGCTGTCGGTGCTGGCCAGGCCGACGGCGAGCAGCAGGCCGGCCAGCAACGTTGGAATTCTCTTCATCAGGGCCCTCGTCGGTTGCCGTGGGGTAGCTGCGGGCAAGTGTAGACGACCCCTCCCGCTCGGTGCCGACGGCGGCAGGGAACGGGCTCCTGATGCCAGCGGGGGCGGCGGTTTGCAAAGGTGCCCAGCGCCGTTTGGCAAGCACATTTTGCGAGGTGTTCCTGATGACGCTGGACTTGAATTTCGTCTATTACCGCAACTTCCGTTTTGATGGAAAGCTGCACGTTCGTTGCAGTGGCGCAGACCTGCACAAGGTCAGCCGCATTCGCTACGAACTGGAACGGGCTGGCCCCGATGGCCCGGTGTCGTTCAGAGGGATTTCGGCCTATTCCCGGGCCCACACCGGCAAACTGAGTGACCACGGTTGCCCAGCCACACTGCTCGCCGAGGAGGAAGCAGGGGTCTATACCATCCGACCAAGGGTGGTACTGCAGGACGAGCATGCGCGGGCGATGAACCTGCCTGTCGGAGGGGCCGGTGTCATCGACATGCCGCCGCTGGTACTCGACATCAAGGCCGAGGAGATCAACCGCAGCGTCCTCGACAAGGTCCCGTTGCCTTCTGCTGGCGGGCGTCGCAAGCGGGCGCTGGCGGGCGCGGAGGTGGCCGAACACGCGCTGCCAGGACACGCGCTGCCCCTATTGGCACCAGGCACTTCGTACCCGACCCTGGTCATCGAGTTCAGTGCCGGGGGTTACGAGCACTTCCTTCGAGACCTGGAGCCTGCTTCCGGCTCTGCCCTGTCGCGTTACTGGCCGAACCTGAAGTCGGTGATCACGCCCAGGCCGGTCCTGGATAAACATGATCTGGACGATAACCGGCTTCATGCGTTACGCCAGTACTACTACCTCGACCAGCCTGCCAGCATGCTCAATGACACCTATCTGGCATTGCTCAAGTCGATGGCCGCGCTGGATTACGTAATATCCATGCAGATGGCGCCTGCCCCTTCGGAACCACACCCCGCCGCATTCGTGCTGGCGGGGCTGTTGGCAACCTTGCTGACAGGTACTGCAGTGGTGGCAGGCAACAGGGCTTATGAAAATGCCCAACCCACGCCCGACTTCGAGCCACGCCAGAACTACCTCGACGAACCCGGCCCCCGCTGGAAGGGCCTGAATGTGCGCGAGGTCTGGGCCAACAAGGTGACGGGCAAGGGCGCGCGGATTCACTTCAGCGACGGTGGTTTGCATGTTGGACATGAAGACTTGCGTGGCAACACGGCCTTGAGCGTCGTGTCGCTCGAGCCAAACCATGATCCGCGTCATGGCACTGCTTCAGTGGGTATCATTCTGGCAAGGCGCAACGGGGTCGGCGCTACAGGGATCAGCCATGACAGCGAGCTGTACCTGTACAACAACCGCGCGACAGACGCCCAGGGCGGTTTCCAGGCGCTCACGGAGTTGCTGCGTAATGTAGAACCCGGGGACATCGTCGGCATCAATCGCCAAACTGCAAATATCGAGGTGTTGAGCACGATGCTGCCGTCCTTGCACGACAAGGTCTGGTGGACCGTCATGCAGCAGTTGAGCCAGCGTGGTGCAGTGGTGGTCAATGCCGCGGCCAATGGCAGCAGCAAGACCCTTGCAGAACGAGGAACCCGCGCAGGGCAGGGCGTAGACCTGACCAATTGGCGCTACTTCAATGACCATGGCGATTCAGGTGCCATCCTGGTGGGCGCCAGTCACTCGTATGACGGCAAGCCCCACGCCTACTCCAACCACCATTACCGTTACCGCATGCTCAATGCCTGGGGCGACAGCGTCGTCACGCTTTCCTATGGGTATTTGCAGGACCTGTCTGGTAAGGACAGGGACTACACAGACCGCTACGCTGGCACCTCCAGCGCTACGCCGATGGTGTGCGGCACACTGAGCCTGATCCAGTCCTACGCAATGGAGCAGCACCACGTCTATCTCAATGGCAATCAGCTGCATCAGCTAGTCATGGCGTCCGGGTATCACGACGCCACATTACCCGGTACCGATGTGCTGCCGATGGGCGCCAGGCCCAATGTGCATGGCGCGCTGGTGCTGCTGGACCGCATCCTCGGCGGTGGCAGGTTCGCGGCCTGAGCCTGGGCCGGCAGCTGCCGGCCCTGATCCATTCACACGCGGAACTGGTCCATCAGCGCCTGTTGCTGGTTGGCCAGGCTGTTCAGCGACTGGCTTACGCGCGCCGACTCGTTGGCCTGCCCCGACAGCGATTCGGTGACATCACGGATGGTTGCCACGTTGCTGTTGATTTCCTCGGCCACTGCGCTCTGCTCCTCGGCGGCCGAGGCGATCTGCAGGTTCATGTCGGTGATCACCGTCACTGCCTGGCCGATGCGCTGCAGCGCGGTGACGGCCTGGCCAACCTGCTGCACGCCGCCCTGGGCCTGGCGGTGGCTGTTGTCCATGGCCCCGACCACTTCGCGGGTGCCGTTCTGCAAAGCCTCGATCACCTGGCGGGTTTCCTCCACCGATTCCTGGGTACGCTGGGCCAGGTTGCGCACCTCGTCCGCGACCACGGCAAAGCCACGGCCGGCTTCACCGGCACGGGCCGCCTCGATGGCGGCATTGAGCGCCAGCAGGTTGGTCTGCTCGGCGATCGAGCGGATCACTTCCAGCACCGAACCGATCTTCTCGCTGTTCTGCGCCAGGCCCTCCACCTCGGCCATGGCGTTGCTCATGTCGGCGGCCAGGGCATCGATGCTGTGGGTGGTGCGGTCGATCACCGCCAGGCCTTCGCGGGTGGCCTGGTCGGCATCGCGGGCGGCCTGCGCGGCCTGGGCGGCGCTGCGGGCGACGTCCTGGGCGGTGGCACTCATCTCGTGCGAGGCAGTGGCCACCTGGTCGACCTGGCGGTACTGCTGCTCCATGCCGGCGCTGGTCTGGGTGGCAATTGCCGAAGACTGGTCGGCGGTGCCACGGGCAGCCTGCACCGAGCGTTTGACCTCGGCGATGGTCGGCTGCAGCTTGTCGAGGAAGCGGTTGAACCAGCCGGCCAGTTCGCCCAGTTCGTCCTGCTTCTGGTAGGTCAGGCGGCGGGTCAGGTCACCTTCGCCGCTGGCGATGTCCTTGAGCATGCTTGCCACGCCGAGGATCGGCCGGGTAACGCCGCGGGCCATCAGCCACACCATCAGCAGGCCGGCAATCGCCGCCGCCAGGCCCAGGCCAAGTTCCAGCAGGGTGCCGCTGGTGTTCAGCGCGTCCAGTTCCTGTTTCAGCGCTTCGGCCGGCCCGGTCAGGGCGTTTTCCGGCACATCCAGCAGCACGCCCCAGGGCTGGGCATCCGGAATCGGCCGGAACGCGGCCAGCACTTTCAGGCGCTGCTGGTCGTGCACGATGGTCATCTTGCCGTCGGCCAGCTTGCGCACCAGTTCGGCACCCTTGGCGGTGTCGACCTGGTCGAAGCGCTGGGCCAGCTTGCTGGCGTCGGCGCTGTAGCCGGCCAGCAGGCCGACCGGGCTGAGGATGCCGACCGTGGTGCGGCCTTCGTACAGGCTGCGGCTGGCCTCCTGGCTCAGGGCCTGCAGGCTGTTGAGGTTGATGTCGATGGACAGGGTGGCGATCACCTTGCCGTCGACTGCCAGCGGGAAGACGATGCTGGTCATCAGTACCTGCTGGCCATCGATGTCGTAGAAGTAGGGCTCCACCACGCACACCTTGCCGGATGTGCGCGGGCACACCCACCAGGTATTGGCTGGCTGGCCGCTGGGGCCGATCTCGGTGTTGGCCATGTCATGCTCGGGCAGGGCCATGGCCGTCAGCTGGCCGACACGCGGCTGCGACCAGTACAGGGCGAAGCGCCCGGTTTCGTTGCTGCCCAGTTCCGCCTTGCCGGCGAACAGGCTGTCCTTGTTGTCCAGGGCGTTGGGCTCGAACACCAGCGACAGGCCGAGCAGCTCAGGGTTGGCCTGCAGGGCGGCGCGCACCTGGCGGGTCATGTCCTCGCGCAGGTCGAAGGCATCGAGAAAGCGCTTTTCCGCCTGCTCGCGCAGGAACAGCACCTGGCGGGCGAAACCGGCGCCGTACTGGTAGGCGTCCATGAACTGGCGGCGGATGTTCAGCGCCTGCACCTCGCCCTGCGACTCGATGCGCGACTGCGCCGACTCGGTCAGCATCTGCATGCTGCTGGCCTTGACCAGGTCCGAGCTGTGGTCCATGCGGTACAGCGACAGGCCGACGAGCAGGGTGACGATGCCGGCCAGGCAGAGACCGGCGAGCAGGGTGATCTTCCACTGGATGGAAAGTTGTCGCAAAGGCATGGGGGTGGGTCCCTTGTAATAAGAGTGTGGCTGACGAATGTGTCGGCTGGCGCGGGCTTTTCTTTATTCAAACGTTCAATTTAATCCGCAGGTCGCGCGAGGCGTTGGTAATCCGCCGCAACATGGCGCTTTTGACATCTGCTGCCCACTGCTTCAGAGTGCGCGCTTTTTTTCTGTCGCAATGAGGTAAGCCAACCATGAATGCAGTGATCGCCGCGGTCGGCATCATGCTGATACTCAGCCTGTCCCGCGTGCACGTGGTCATCGCCCTGATCATCGGGGCCCTGGCCGGTGGGCTGGTGGGCGGCCTGGGTATCGAGGGTACGCTCAAGGCCTTCAACGGCGGCCTCGGCGGCGGGGCCACGGTGGCCCTGTCCTATGCACTGCTGGGCGCCTTTGCCGTGGCCATCGCCAAGTCCGGCCTGGCCCATGCCCTGGCCGACCGCGCCCTGGCCATGATCGACCGCCAGGGCCATGCCAATGGCGGCAAGGTCAAATGGTTGCTGGTCGGCCTGATGCTGGTGGTGGCGGTGTCGTCGCAGAACATCCTGCCTATCCACATCGCCTTCATCCCCTTGCTGGTGCCGCCGCTGCTTTACGTGCTGACCCGCCTGCGCATCGACCGCCGGCTGATCGCCTGCGTGATCACCTTCGGCCTGATCACCCCGTACATGTTCCTGCCGGTGGGCTTTGGCAACATCTTCCTCAACGAAATCCTGCTGGCCAACGTTGCCCGCGCGGGTGTCGACGTGAGTGGCGTGAATGTCACCCACGCCATGGCCATTCCGGCAGCCGGCATGCTGGCTGGCCTGTTGCTGGCGGTATTCATCAGTTACCGCAAGAAGCGTGACTACGACCTGGCGCGCATCGAGCAGGTGGAGCAGGTGAGCGTGCAGTACAACCCGCTGACCCTGCTGGTGGCCGGGCTGGCGATTGCCTCGGCGTTCATCGTCCAGTTGTGGCTGGACTCGATGATCATCGGCGCCATGGTCGGCTTCCTGATCTTCTCGCTGTCGGGCATCGTGCGCTGGAAGGACACTGACGACCTGTTCACCGAAGGCATGAAGATGATGGCCATGATCGGCTTCATCATGATTGCCGCCTCGGGCTTTGCCGACGTGATGAAGGCCACCGGTGAGGTGAAGAGCCTGGTGGAAACCTCGGCGCAGTGGATCGACCACAGCAAGGGCGTCGGTGCCTTGCTGATGCTGCTGGTGGGCCTGCTGGTGACCATGGGCATCGGCTCGTCGTTTTCCACCGTGCCGATCCTGGCCGCGATCTTCGTGCCGCTGTGCGTGCAGCTGGGCTTCGACCCGCTGGCCACCGTGTGCATCGTTGGTACCGCTGGTGCGCTGGGCGACGCCGGCTCGCCTGCCTCGGACTCGACCCTGGGCCCGACCTCGGGGTTGAACGTGGATGGCCAGCACCACCATATCTGGGACACCGTGGTGCCCACCTTCATCCACTACAACCTGCCACTGCTGGCGTTCGGCTGGTTGGCGGCGATGACGCTGTAGGGGGAGGGCGTCAGCCCTTGTCGGGCGGCGGCGAGATGCGGTTGAGCACGGTGCTGCCGTCCTTGCTGCGGGTCAGGTAGACCGGCAGCACCTTGGGCAGGTTGTTGACCAGGCGCCCCACCTCACGGGTGTTGTAGATGCCGCTGATGCGGATGCGGCCGGTGCTGGCGTCGGCCAGCAACAGCGGTGCGTCGAGGTAGCGGTTGATAATCGGCAGGGCCTGTTCCAGGCTCAGGTTGTCGAGCACCAGCTTGCCGTCGCGCCAGGCCAGGCTGTTGCCGTAGTCGTCGCTCTGCTCCAGTTGCGGCTCGAAGTCGCCCTTGTGATAGCTGGCCTGCATCCCCGGGCCCAGGCGGTAGCCACCGGCGCTGCCGTCGCTGGATACCAGTACCGAACCCTCCACCAGGGTGACCTTGACCTGGTCCTGGTACTTCCACACGTTGAACTGGGTGCCGGTGACGCGGGTCTGGCCGCGACCGGCATGCACGATGAACGGGTGGCTGCTGTCGTGCTGCACCTTGAAGAACGCCTCGCCACGCTTGAGCGTGACCTGGCGCTGGTCCTTGTAGTTGAGGTAGGTGAGCTCGGTGTTGAGGTTGAGCTGCACCGTGCTGCCGTCGCTCAGCTGCACGTTCTGCATGTGCGCGCCGGCTTCGAAGTGCTGGTAGTGGTTGGGCAGCCAGCCTTGTTCCCAGCCCACCCAGCCGGCCAGCGGCAGCACCGCCAGGGCGATCGCGGCAGCGGATGCCAGCGGCCGCCAGTTGCGCGGGCGCGCGGCCTGTTGCACGGGCGGGTTGAAGTCGATGACGGTGGCATTGCGCGGCAGCAGGTCGGCGGTTTGCCAGATTTCCAGCATCGCCTGGTATTCCTCGGCATGCCGCGGGTCGGCCGCCAGCCAGCGGGCGAACGCCTCGCGCTCGCCCACCGTGCAATCTTCGGCGTGCAGGCGCATGCACCAGTGCGCGGCGGCGTCGGTGATGGCATCGTCTGGGCTGGGATTGAGGCGGTCGTGGTTCATTGCGGCTCCGGGTTTTGCGCATTCTACCCTTGCTGGAGGGCTCCCGAGAACCGAGGTAATGGCGAATGACTATCAGTTGTGCCGGTTTTCGTCGGATTGGTGATGGTTTTCCAGCGTTTGAGAACCCTTCGCGCAGGTAAAACAATGGCTGAAATCGTTGGGGCTGCCTTGCAGCCCATCGCGACACAAGGCCGCTCCTACATGGAATCGCGTTCCCCTGTAGGATCGGCCTTGTGTCGCGATGGGGCGCAAAGCGCCCCCATGGCCTCTCAGAACTGCGCCGCCTCCAAACCAAAAAGGCTGCCACTACCCGCCCGGATACTGGCCTCCAGCCCCAACCCCCGCGGCAAGACCCGCTGGAAGAAGAACTCCGCACACGCAAGCTTGGCCCCATGAAACGCGGCATCCTCGTCACGCCTGGCCAACGCCACCGCCGCCATCCGCGCCCACATGTAGGCATACGCAGTCAGCCCGAACAGCTGCAAATATTCCACCGCCACCGCGCTGACCAGGTTGGCATCCTCGCCGGCCCGCGCCCGCAGCCAGGCGCTGGTGGCCTCCAGCCGCGCCAGGCTCGCTTGCAGGGCTTCACGGTGCAGCGGCGCATCCACGCTGAAGGCCCGCACCTCGGCGGCAAAGCTGGCCAGCGCCTGGCCACCGTCGGCCAGCACCTTGCGCCCGAGCAGGTCGAGGGCCTGGATGCCGTTGGTGCCTTCGTAGATCTGCGCAATGCGCACGTCGCGCACCCGCTGCTCCTGGCCCCATTCGCGGATATAGCCATGGCCGCCATACACCTGCTGGCCGAGCACGCAGCTTTCCAGGCCGTTGTCGGTGAAGAACGCCTTGGCCACCGGCGTCAGCAGCGCCACCAGGCGCTGCGCATGCTCGCGCTCGCCGGCGTCTTCGGCGTAGCGCGCCAGGTCCAGCTGCTGGCCGACGTAGGCGGCAAACGCCCGCCCACCTTCGGTGAGGGTGCGCATGGTCAGCAGCATGCGCCGCACATCGCCGTGGTGGATGATCGGGTCGGCAGCCTTGTCTTGTGCCTGCGGGCCGCTGGCGGCGCGGCTTTGCAGGCGTTCGTTGGCGTAGCGGGCGGCGCTCTGGTAGGACGCCTCGGCACAACCGATGCCCTGGATGCCGATGGACAGGCGCTCGTAGTTCATCATGGTAAACATCGCCGCCAGGCCCTTGTTCGGTTCGCCCACCAGGTAGCCGACGGCACCATCGAAGTTCATCACGCAGGTGGCCGAGGCCTTGATGCCCATCTTGTGTTCGATCGAGCCGCAATGGGCGGCGTTGCGCGCACCCAGGCGGCCATTGGCCTCGACCAGGTACTTGGGCACCAGGAACAGCGAGATGCCCTTGGCGCCGGTGGGCGCATCCGGCAGCTTGGCCAGCACCAGGTGGACGATGTTCTCGGTCAGGTCCTGTTCGCCGCCGGTGATGAAAATCTTGCTGCCGCTGATGCGATAGCTGCCATCGGCCTGGGGTTCGGCGCGGCTGCGGATCAGCCCAAGGTCGGTGCCGGCGTGGGGCTCGGTGAGGCACATGGTGCCGGCCCAGCGGCCTTCGTACAGGGGCGGCAGGTAGGTGGCCTTGAGCGTTTCGCTGGCGTGGGCATCGATCGCCAGGCAGCTGCCGGCGCTCAACGCCGAATACAGGCTGAAGCTGCAATCGGCGGCGTAGAGCATTTCTTCGAACAGCACGCCGAGCATTTTCGGCATGCCCATGCCGCCATGTTCGGGGTTGCCGCCCAGGCCGACCCAACCGCCTTCGCGGTAGGTGTGCCAGGCCTCGCGGAAGCCGTCAGGGGTAGTGACTTCGCCTGCGGCAAAGCGCACGCCTTGCTCGTCACCGTTGCGGCTGAGCGGGGCAATCAGCTGGCCGGTGACCTTGGCTGCTTCCTCGAGGATGGCATCGGCGGTATCGGCGTCGATGCGCTCGGCCAGGGCAGGCAGGCGGGCCCACAGGGCCGGGGCGTTGAACACATCATGCAAGACGAAGCGCATGTCGCGCAGGGGGGCTGTGTAGGTGGTCATCGGTAGCTCTTGAAAAGTGGGAAATCTGGGCTGGCCTCTTCGCGGGTAAACCCGCTCCCACAGGGATCGCGCCAAACCTGAGCACATTGCTGTACCTGTGGGAGCGGGTTTACCCGCGAAGAGGCCACCACTGGATCAGAGGGCTTTGGCCCGGTCGCGCAGCACGTACTTCTGGATCTTGCCGGTGGAGGTCTTGGGCAGTTCGCCGAACACCACGGTCTTCGGCACCTTGAACCCGGCCAGGTGCTCGCGGCACCAGCTGGTGATGTCGGCTTCGCGGGTGTCTTCGCGGCCCGGCTTGAGGGCAACGAAGGCGCACGGGGTTTCCCCCCATTTTTCATCCGGGCGCGCTACCACCGCGGCCTCCAGCACCGCCGGATGCTTGTACAGGGCGTCCTCGACCTCGATGGTGGAGATGTTCTCGCCACCGGAAATGATGATGTCCTTGAGCCGGTCCTTGATCTCGACATAGCCGTCGGCGTGCCACACGGCCAGGTCACCGGTGTGGAACCAGCCGCCACGGAAGGCTTCGACGGTGGCCTCGGGGTTCTTCAGGTAGCCCTTCATCACCGTGTTGCCACGCATGAAGATCTCGCCCAGGGTGTCGCCGTCGCGCGGCACCGGCTCGAGGGTTTGTGGGTCGGCGACCATCAGGCCGTCGAGGGTCGGGTAGCGCACGCCCTGGCGGGACTTGATCCGTGCGCGCTCTTCCAGCGACAGTTCATCCCATTCGTCATGCCAGGCACACACGGTCACCGGGCCGTAGACTTCGGTCAGGCCGTAGGTGTGGGTGACCTGGATGCCCATCTCTTCCACGGCGCCGATGACCTTGGCAGGTGGCGCGGCGCCGGCGACCATGGCCTGCACCGGGTGCTCAATGGCCGCCTTGGCCGCCTCGGGCATGTTGACCAGGGCGTTGAGCACGATTGGCGCGCCGCACAGGTGGCTGACCCGGTGCTCGCGGATCAGGGTCAGGATCTTCTGCGGGTCGACCCGGCGCAGGAACACATGGGTGCCGGCCAGCGCGGTGATGGTCCATGGGTAGCACCAGCCGTTGCAGTGGAACATCGGCAGGGTCCACAGGTACACCGGGCGATGGCCCATGCCCCAGACCATCTGGTTGCCCAGGGCGTTCAGGTAAGCGCCACGGTGGTGGTAGACCACGCCCTTGGGGTTGCCGGTGGTGCCGGAGGTGTAGTTGAGCGAGATCGCCTGCCACTCGTCATCGGGCCATTCCCAGGCAAAGTCCGGGTCGCCTTCGGCCAGGAACGCCTCATAATCCAGTTCGCTGACCGCACGGCCTTCGCCGTACTCCGGGTCATCCACATCCACCACCAATGGCGGGTGCTCGAGCAAGGCCAGGGCCGCCTCGATGACGGTGTGGAACTCGCGGTCGGTAATCAGCACCTTGGCTTCGCCATGCTGCAGCATGAAGGCGATGGCCTCGGCGTCCAGGCGTACGTTCAGGGTGTTGAGCACGGCGCCGGTCATGGGCACGCCAAAGTGGGCTTCGAGCATGGCCGGAATGTTGGGTAGCATCACCGCCACGGTGTCACCACGGCCGATACCCCGGCCCACCAGGGCGCTGGCCAGGCGCCGGCAGCGTTGGTAGGTTTGCTGCCAGTTGCGGCGGATGGCACCGTGGATCACCGCCGGGTAGTGACCGTACACGGCAGCGGTGCGTTCGATGAAACTCAGCGGGGTGAGGGCGACATGGTTGACGGCAGCGGGCATCAGGCCCTGGGCATAGATCGACATGCGGTAATCCTGTAAGGGAGGCAGGCACAACCTGTGCGCTTGACCCCCGGTGGCTGATTGTTAGCTCTGTTCAGGGTGCAGGGAGGCGGACGGTGGGCCGCTCCCCCTTGTCGCAGTTTTACGCGAGTCGCTATGGTATTAGGAATATCGACTATAGCAATATAGTAAAACTACTATAAAAGAGCCGCCTGCCGTGGAAAACACTGCCTATCCCTTACTCGCCAAGGACCCGCAACCCAGCCTGATGCTGGCCGGCGATGCCAGGCCGCTGGCACTCAACCCGGCGCTGCAGGCCTGGGTCGATGAAGGCCCGGCACTGGCCAGCTGGCTGCCGGGCAACTGCGCCGCCCTGGTGCGCGCCTGCCTGCGCCAGCGCCGGGCGATCGCCGATGTCGAGGTGCAGGTCGGCGAACGCATCGTGCTGTGGAGCTTCATCCCTGACGACCAGGGCCAGCAGGTGCTGGCGCGTTGCCGCGACGCCAGCGACGAGCGCCATGGCGCACGCGAGGCCAGCCGCGCCCGGCGCCTGTACCGGCTGATCATCGAGAACACCACCGACCTGATCTCCCGGCACAGCCCCGACGGCCGCTTCCTCGATGCCTCGCCGGCGGCATTCCGCCTGCTTGGCCTGTGGCCCGAGCAGCTGCGCGGCATGGCCGTGCATACCTTGCTGCACCCGCGCGAGCGCCGCCAGGTGCTGCGCCAGGCCGCCGCCGCGCTGGACCAGGACGGCTACCACACCATGACCTGCCGGGTGCGCCAGGCCGCAGGCGGCTACCGCTGGTTCGAGATCGCCAGCCGAGCCATCCGCGAAACCTACACCGGCGCGGTGGTAGAGGTGGTCAGCGTGTCCCGCGACATCACCCTGCGCATCGAAGCCCAGGAAAGCCTGGCGCACAGCGCCCGCTTGGCCACCTTGGGCGAGCTGGCTTCGGGCATTGCCCACGAGATCAACCAGCCGTTGGCCGCAGTGGTCAACTATGCCAATGCCAGCCAGCGCTACTTGCAGGGCCTGGAGCGCGACCCGCAGGCCCGCGAGCGGGTGGGGCAGGGCCTGCAACGCATCAGCGAACAGGCCACCCATGCCGCTGAAGTGATCCGCCGCCTGCGCGCCTTCCTGCGCAAAGGGCCGCGCCGCCTGCAGGCGCTGGACGTGGCCGAGGTGGCCGGCGAAGCCATGCGCCTGTGCGCCTGGGAGGCCGCGCGTGACCAGGTGGTGGTCGAGTTGCGCATGAGCGCGCAGCTGCCCTTGGTGTATGCCGACCGGGTACTGCTGGAGCAGGTGCTGTTGAACCTGCTGCGCAACGCCATCGATGCCAACCGCGAGCAGCATGGCGAGCGGCCGTCACGTATCCTGCTGGGCGCCGCGCGCGATGGCGATGGCGTGCTGGTCGAGGTGGCCGACCAGGGCCCGGGTGTGGCGCCCGAGCGCCTGGATGAAATCTTCACGCCGTTCACCACCAGCAAGGCCGATGGCCTGGGCCTTGGCCTGAGCATGAGCCGCAGCCTGATCGAAGGCTTTGGCGGCAGCCTGTGGGCGCGAGCCGGTGACAATGGCGGTCTGGTACTGTGCTGCCGCCTGGCGGTCAGCAGGGGATAAGGGGAGATGGCGGTGCAAGCGAAAGTGTATGTGGTCGATGATGACCAGGGTATGCGCGACTCGACGGTGTGGCTGCTGCAGTCGGTGGGCTTGCAGGCCTTGCCGTTCGCCGGCGGGCAGGCGTTTCTCGACGCCTGCGTCGACGATGGGCCGGCCTGTGTGCTGCTGGATGTGCGCATGCCTGGGCTGGGCGGGCTGGCGGTGCAGCAGGCGATGCGCGAGCGTGGCCTGGGGTTGCCGGTGATCTTCGTCAGCGGCCATGCCGATGTGCCGATCGTGGTGCGGGCATTCAAGGCCGGCGCCTGCGACTTCATCGAAAAGCCCTACAACGACCAGTTGCTGCTCGACAGCGTACAGGCGGCGCTGGAGAACGCCGGGCGGGCACGCCAGGACGACCAGGCGCTGGCCCGCGTGCAGGCGCGCATCGACGGCCTGACCCCGCGCGAGCGCGACGTGTTCGTGCCGTTGGCCCAAGGGTTGAGCAACCGCGAGATTGCCGAGCGGCTGGGCGTCAGCGTGAAGACGGTGGACCTGTATCGGGGGCGGGTGATGAAGCGGTTGCAGGCCGATAGCCTGGCGGAGTTGGTGGGCATGGCCATTGCCTGCGGAGCGGTGGAGGCATTGGGCCTGCGAACACCGTAGCAGGCCTTGACGCATGGCCCTGTAGGAGCGGCCTTGTGTCGCGATGGGGCGCGAAGCGGCCCAGGTTTTGTGCCCCAGCAGAAATTGCCGGGGCCGCTTTGCGGCCCATCGCGACACAAGGCCGCTCCTACAGGGGCAGCGCAAGGGGCAGAAATCATGAAATTTTCCATAGCAACCTAATCAAAGCTTTGACATTCACTGCCTAGGCAGTAATATTTTTACACAATTGCCCGAGCAGCCTCCGATGGCCCATTTCTCCCCCGAAAACTTCCAGACCTGCGCCATCGGCATGCTGCTTGGCCGCGCGGCGATCCTCAAGGACCGCATTCTCGACTGGCACCTCGAATCCGAAGGCGTCACCGCCGCGCAGTTCAAGGTGCTGATCATCGTCACCCAGTACCAGGTGGACACCCCGGCCGAGCTGTGCCGCTACCTGGGCCTGGACAGCGGGTCGATGACCCGCATGCTCGACCGCCTCGAGCAGAAGGAGCTGATCGTGCGCAACCGCTGCGCCGACGACCGTCGCCAGGTGCGCCTGGCCCTTACCGCCGATGGCCAGCGCCTGGCTGACCGCCTGCCGGAAATCGGCGCGGCGGCCATGAACGAGTTGTGCGGCGCGCTGGCAGCCGAAGAGCTCGAGACCCTGGAAGGCCTGCTGGCCAAGGTCCTGCTCGCTGCCGGCGACCCGTTGACGATCCGCCGCTTCGGCGATCGTTGAACCCTGTCACGAATTTTCCAAGGTATTGTCATGGCCACTCCCGCAGACACCCCGACTCCCTCCGCCGCGCCCGAACCGTCGCGCAAGCGCAAGGCCTGGCTGCTTGGCCTGGTGTTGCTGCTGATCCTTGCCGGCGTCGGTGCCTGGGCCTGGTACAGCCTGGTCGGGCGCTGGCACGAAAGCACCGACGATGCCTACGTCAACGGCAACGTGGTAGAGATCACCCCGCTGGTCACCGGCACTGTCACCAGCATCGGTGCCGATGACGGCGACCTGGTCCACGCCGGCCAGGTATTGCTGCAATTCGACCCGGCCGACAGCCAGGTGGCCTTGCAGTCCGCCGAAGCCAAACTGGCGCGCAGCGTGCGCCAGGTGCGCGGGTTGTACAGCAACGTCGACGCGCTCAAGGCCCAGCTGGAAACCCGCCAGGCCGAGCTGCGCAAGGCCCGGCAGGACTTCAACCGGCGCAAGGTGCTGGCCGACAGCGGTGCGATTGCCGCGGAAGAATTGTCCCATGCCCGCGATGACCTGAGCGTGGCCGAGGCCGCCGTCAACAGTGCGCGCCAGCAGCTCAGCACCAGCAGCGCGCTGGTCGACGACACCGTGGTGTCCTCGCATCCCGAGGTGATGGCCGCCGCCGCCGACCTGCGCCAGGCCTACCTCGACCATGCCCGCACCACCCTGGTGGCACCGGTCACCGGCTACGTCGCCAAGCGTACCGTGCAGTTGGGCCAGCGCCTGCAACCGGGCACTGCCACCATGGCGGTGATCCCGCTGGACCAGGTGTGGATCGACGCCAACTTCAAGGAAACCCAGCTGCGCGACATGCGTATCGGCCAGCCGGTGCAGATCAGCGCCGATCTGTACGGCAGCGAGGTCAGGTACAGCGGCACGGTCGACAGCCTTGGCGCCGGCACCGGCAGCGCCTTCGCCCTGTTGCCGGCGCAGAATGCCACCGGTAACTGGATCAAGATCGTCCAGCGCGTGCCGGTACGCATCCACCTCAGCCCCGACCAGCTCAAGGACCACCCGCTGCGCATCGGCCTGTCCACCGTGGTCGAGGTCGACCTGCACGACCAGAGCGGCCCGGCCTTGGCCCAGCAGCCACCGCAGCAGGCCAGCTACACCACCCAGGTGTATGACCGCCAGCTGGTCGAAGCCGACAACCTGATCGCCCGGCTGATCCACGAAAACAGCGCAACCGGCAAGACGGCCCAGCGATGAGCAACAACGCTGCTGCCCAGTTCACGCCACCGAGCCTGCTGCTGACCACCATCGGCCTGTCGCTGGCGACGTTCATGCAGGTGCTCGACACCACCATCGCCAACGTGGCCTTGCCGACCATTTCCGGCAACCTGGGGGTGAGCTACGAGCAGGGCACCTGGGTCATCACTTCGTTCGCGGTGAGCAACGCCATCGCCTTGCCGCTGACCGGCTGGCTCAGCCGGCGGTTTGGCGAGGTGAAGCTGTTCATCTGGGCCACGCTGCTGTTCGTGCTGGCCTCGTTCCTGTGCGGTATCGCCCAGTCGATGCCGGAACTGGTCGGTTTTCGCGTGTTGCAGGGCGTGGTGGCCGGGCCGTTGTACCCGATGACCCAGACCTTGCTGATCGCCGTCTACCCGCCGGCCAAGCGCGGCATGGCCCTGGCGCTGCTGGCGATGGTCACGGTGGTGGCGCCGATTGCCGGGCCGATTCTCGGGGGCTGGATCACCGACAGCTACAGCTGGCCGTGGATCTTCTTCATCAACGTGCCCATCGGCCTGTTCGCCGCCGCCGTGGTGCGCCAGCAGATGCGCACCCGGCCGGTGGTCACCAGCCGCCAGCCGATGGACTACATCGGCCTGCTGACGCTGGTCATCGGCGTTGGCGCCTTGCAGGTGGTGCTGGATAAAGGCAATGACCTGGACTGGTTCGAGTCGTCGTTCATCATTGTCGGCAGCCTGATCTCGCTGGTGTTCCTGGCGGTGTTCGTGATCTGGGAACTGACCGACCGTCACCCGGTGGTCAACCTGCGCCTGTTCGCGCACCGCAACTTCCGCGTCGGCACCATCGTGTTGGTGGGGGGCTATGCCGGGTTCTTCGGCATCAACCTGATCCTGCCGCAGTGGCTGCAGACGCAGATGGGCTATACCGCTACCTGGGCCGGCCTGGCGGTGGCGCCGATCGGCCTGTTGCCGGTGCTCATGTCGCCGTTCGTGGGCAAGTACGCGCACCGCTTCGACCTGCGGGTGCTGGCCGGGCTGGCGTTCCTGGCGATCGGTAGCAGCTGCTACATGCGTGCCGGGTTCACCAGCGAGGTGGACTTCCAGCATGTGGCGCTGGTGCAGCTGTTCATGGGCATTGGCGTGGCGCTGTTCTTCATGCCGACCTTGAGCATCCTGCTGTCCGACCTGCCACCGCAGCAGATTGCCGATGGCTCGGGCCTGGCGACCTTCCTGCGTACCTTGGGCGGCAGTTTCGCGGCGTCGCTGACCACCTGGATCTGGATTCGCCGGGCGGACCAGCACCATGCCTACCTGAGCGAGCACATCAGCCAGTTCGACCCGGCCACGCGGCATACCCTGGAGCAGCTGGGCGGGGCCAGCCCGCAGAGCTATGCGCAGCTGGAGCAGATACTCAACGGGCAGGCGTACATGATGTCGACGGTGGACTACTTCACCCTGATGACCTGGGTGTTTGCCGGGTTGATCCTGCTGGTGTGGTTCGCCAAACCGCCCTTTACCGCCAAGGCGGGGCCGGCGTCGGCAGGGCATTGAGCCGGGCCAGAACAGGGCCCAGGCTCTTGCCCTTGCCAAATGCCATGTCAGGCACTCGCTGCTGCGTACCAGGGCCGCTGCATGCGCAGCACCAACCGGTCGATTTGCGGCACCAGCAGGTTGCCGGCCAGCACGGCGAAGCAGAGGCCATCGGCATACAGCCCGAATTCGCGAATCAGTTCGGTCAACGTGCCGACGGTCACGCCGAAGAGGATGCGACCGGCGCGGGTATTGGGGCTGGTGACCGGATCGGTGGCGATGAAGAAGGCGGTGAAGAGGTAGCCGCCGAGGCTGAGGTTGTACACGGCTTCCTGCAGGCTGTGGCCGGCGGCCATGCACAGCAATACCGTGCTCGTGAGCATCGCCAGCGGAATCTCGATGCGGATCACCCGCAGCGAAGCCAGCAACAAACCGCCGGCAATGTAGCCGAACCCCGACAGATTGTGGGTGACATGGGTGAACTCGTTCTGCGCCAGTTGCGTGGCGCCGGCGAACGCATCGAGATCCAGGCGTGGCGCCAACTGTAGCTGTTGCAGCAGAACCGCTTTGGCGTCCAGGGCTGCTGTCCAGGGGGCATGGTTCGATGGCGCGGGGTACAACTGCTGGTAGAAGCAGATGGCAACCACCCCCAGGCCTACCATGGCAGGGTTGAGGCGGTTGCGGCCAAGGCCTCCACTGGCGTGCTTGCACAGTGCCAGAGCGGCAAAGCTGGCCAGGGCGATCATCCACAACGGCACCATCAGCGGCAATGCCCGAGCCAGTATCAGGCCCAGCACCAGCCAGCTGAGGTCGCTCAAACCCTTGCGTACTTCATGCCCGCGCAGGCGCAGCAGGGCGGCTTCGAAGCCCAGGGCGAACAGCACGCACCAGAAGGCCTGCAACCAGACCACGACACCGAATTGCCAGGCATACAGGACGGTGCCCGGCAGCAGGCACAGGACGACCAGCAGCATCACCGTGCGCAGCCGTTGCGGGATGGGGTGGCGTATCAGGCTCATGCGCGGACCTCCGTCTTGCTCTGGCGGAAGCGTTCGCGCAGCGGGATATTGCTCGGGCAGATGCTGCTGCAGCTGCCGCATTCGATGCAGGCGTCCAGGCGCAGCTCTTGCAGGCTGGCCTTGTCCAGGCGTTCGGCGGCAGCGTAGAGGTCCAGCGGCCGCAGCGACATCGGGCAGACATCCACGCAGCGCGTGCAGCGAATGCAACTGCTGGCGGGGCGAGCAGCCGGCAGGTAGCGCTCGGCGCCGAATATCAGGCAACTGCTGGTCTTGCTGACGAAGGCGTTGGCGTCCGGTAGCGGCTGCCCCATCATCGGGCCGCCGACCTGGGTCAGCTGCCCAGTGGAGGACGCGCCAGCAATCGCGCGCAGTTCGCTGACCGGGTAACCCACCGGCACCCGCACATTGCCCGGGCGCGCGCAGTCACCGGTCAGTGTCAGCACGCGGCTGGTCAGTGGTTCGCCCTGGAAGACGGCCCGGCCCAGTGCGTAGAGGGTTGCGACATTCAGCGCCAGCACGCCGATATCGGCGGGGCGGCTCCCCGGGGCCAGGTTGCGGCCACTGAGGCTCTTGATCATCAACGGCTGCCCACCTGCCGGGTAACGCTCCGGAAGTGGGCAAATCTCGACCCGGGTGTGCGCCTGGCGAGCGGCGGCACGTAACGTGGCCATCGCCTCCGGCTTGTTGGTTTCGATGCCGAAACGGGTGGTCGTTATTCCCAGCAGCGCGGCGACATAGTCGGCGGCCTCGATCAACGCTTCGGCATTCTCACGCATGAGGCGGTCATCGCAGGTGAGGAAGGGCTCGCATTCGGCACCGTTGATCAGCAGCAGATCGGGCTGCTGTGCGCCGGCCAGCTTGAGGGCAGTCGGGAAACCCGCACCACCAAGGCCGACTATGCCCATCTGCAATGCGCGCTCGACCAGCGCCTCTGGCGTTTGCGGCAGGCCCGGCGCCGGGCGTTCGAGCCACTCATCCAGGCCATCTGCGTTCAGGATGACGGCCATGACAGGCTCGGCCGAGTCGGCCGCGAAGACGTGATCGATCCGTTCCACGATGCCGGAAGTACTGGCATGCACCCAGGCGGTGGTGTTGTCGCCAATACCGATCACTTCGCCCTTGCGCACATGCTGCCCCGGCTGCACGCAAGGCTGGACAAACCGCCGACCCCGCCCGAGGGGGATCGCCAGCTGGATTTTTCCGATTGCGATCGGGGCAACCGGCGTGGCGTTGGACAGTTCCTTGTATCCCCTGAGCTCGATCCCTCCATGCCAACTACGCTGAGAAGATGAGGCGATGGCCAGCAGACGGCGCCAGAAAGTTTTCTGTTGCGGCTGACGCTGGGCGCGGATGCGGCTCTGCAGGCGTTCGACGCTCTGCAACGAATGGCTAGACATTTACTGTCCTCCAATTTTTGGGCAAAGAACGCCCCTATGCGCTTATGCACATGATGGTTTTGTAACTTCCGGGACGTTAAGCGGAAAGGGAGGGGGGATGATTGATCACCCGCGCAGATCAGAGTGCTCAATGAGAATTTTGTTCGGTTTTTGACCAGGTTTGCTGATGAACGGTAGGCCAATTGCCATCTCGCAATTCTGGTGAAATAGCCTGCGCCGCTAACGGGCGGCCAGAGTCGGCGAGGTGTCGAATGAAGCGCGCAGGCCTGCTGGTGATGCTGGTGACATTGCTGTATGGCTGCGGCGAAAGGATCGAACGCTTTGGCGGGCCGACCATGGGCAGCACGTATTCGATCCAGTACGTACCCACCGAGCAGGCGCCCGGCGCGCAGCAGGTAAAGGCCGAAGTCGAGGTGATTCTCGAGGCGCTCGACAAGCAGTTTTCCAACTGGCGCGGCGATTCCGTGGTTGCCCGCTTCAACGCTCTGCCGGCCGGCGCCTGTCAGGCGGTGCCGGAAGAGATGCAGCACTTGCTGGTGTACGGTGTGTCTCTGTTCCGCGAGAGTGGCGGGGCTTTCGACCTGACGGTCTTGCCATTGATGAACCTCTGGGGCTTCGGCCCGCAGTCACGAGGCAGGCAGGTGCCGGACGCCAGCACGCTGGCGCGAGAACAGGCACGGGTAGGCCTGCAGCATTTGCACCTGGATGGAGAAAAGCTGTGCAAGGATGTGGCGGCGCAGCTGGATTTCGACAGCATGCTCGCCGGTTATGCAGTGGATCGGGTGGGTGACCGGCTTGCGGCCCTGGGTATCCAGGCCTATCTGGTCGAGATCACCGGCGAACTCAAGGGTGTCGGCCGCAAGCCGGATGGCTCGCCCTGGCGCATCGCCCTCGAGGTACCGAGTGGCGGGGGCGAGCAGCAAGTGGAGCGCGCCATCGCCCTGGATGGCTACGGCGTTGCCACTGCCGGCGATTACCGCAACTATTTCGAGGAAGGTGGCCAGCGCTATTCGCACACCTTCGACCCCCGTGTCGGCAGGCCGGTCAAGCACGCGCTGGCGGCAGTGTCGGTGGTCGACCCTTCGGTGCTGCGTGCCGATGCCTTGGATACATTGTTGATGGTGCTCGGCCCGGAGGAAGGCTATGCCTTCGCCGAGCGGCATGAAATAGCTGCCTACTTCATCATGCACCAGGGGCTGGGTTTCGTTGCGCGGGCGACGCCGCGATTCGAGACGTTGTTTCCCCAACAGGGCACGCCCAGGCAGTAGCAGAAGGAAAGGTCATTCCCACGCGCAGCCTTTTCCCCTATTGTCGATGCTCCCTTTCCAAACGATTGGCAGACCCATGGAGAAAGTCATCGTCATCACCGGTGCCAGCCGCGGTATCGGCGCCGCCACGGCGCTGCTGGCCGCCCGCGCGGGCTACCGCATCTGCATCAACTACCACGCCGACGACCAGGCCGCCGAGCACATCCTCGGCCAGGTCCGCGCCCTGGGCGCCAAGGCCATCACCGTGCGCGCCGACGCCAGTGTCGAGGATGAAGTCATCCAGCTGTTCCAGCGCGTGGACGAAGAACTCGGTCCGGTCACCGCGCTGGTCAACAACGCAGGCACCATCGGCCAGCAAAGCCGGGTCGAGGACATGTCCGAATTCCGCCTGCTCAAGGTCATGAAGACCAACGTCGTCGGCCCCATGCTCTGCGCCAAGCACGCACTGAAGCGCATGGCACGCCGGTACGGCGGGCAGGGTGGGGCCATCGTCAACGTGTCGTCGGTGGCCGCACGCCTGGGCTCGCCCAACGAATACGTGGACTATGCCGCTTCCAAGGGCGCCCTCGACACCTTCACCATTGGCCTGGCAAAGGAAGTGGCAGGCGAGGGCGTGCGGGTCAATGGCGTGCGGCCAGGCTACATCCATACCGGGTTCCACGCGCTGTCGGGCGACCCCGACCGGGTCAGCAAGCTCGAGCCCGGCTTGCCCATGGGCCGCGGCGGGCGCCCCGAGGAAGTGGCCGAGGCCATCCTCTGGCTGCTCTCGGACAAAGCCTCGTACTCCACCGGCAGCTTCATCGACCTGGGCGGCGGGCGCTGAGCGCACCGGTCAATCCTCCAGCAGCGTGCGTACCCGTTCGGCCAGCACTTCCAGCTCGAACGGCTTGGTCAGCACCTGAGTGCCTTGCAGCAACTGGCCGTCACTGAGCGCCGCGCTTTCGTCGTAGCCGGTGATGAACAGCACCTTGAGGTCGGGGTGGCGCTCGCGGCAACGCTCAGCCAACTGGCGGCCATTCAGGCCGCCGGGCAGGCCGATATCGCTCAACAGCAGGTCTGGCCGCTCGCCAGCTTGCAGGTGGGCGAGGGCGGCCGGGCCGTTCTCGAATGCATCGACCCGATAACCCAGTTCTTCCAGCACCTCGCAGACGACCACGCGCAAGGCGGCCTGGTCTTCGACCAGCAGGATACGCTGCGTGGCGCTGCTGCTTTTTTCCAGCAGTGTGCGCGGTGGCCTGGGTGCCGGGGCTTCGGGGTGCTGGTGGTGGCGGGGAAGCAGCAGCTCGATGCGGGTGCCTTCGCCAAGTGTCGACAACACCCGTAGCTGCCCGCCCGACTGGCGCACGAAACCATAGGTCATCGACAAGCCCAGCCCAGTGCCCTGGCCCATCGGCTTGGTGGTGAAGAACGGGTCGACGGCGCGCTCGGCCACCTCCGCCGACATGCCATTGCCGTTGTCGCTGATGCTCAGCCGTACGTATTCGCCAGCTGGCAGTTCCAGTGCACGGGCTTGCTGGTCGTCGAGCTGCAGGTTGTCACCGAGGATATCGATCACGCCGCCGGCGGGCATGGCATCGCGGGCATTGATGCACACGTTGAGCAGGGCGCTTTCCAGTTGCGGCGGGTCGATGAAGGTCGGCCACAGCTGGCAGGGGAATTGGCTGGTCAGGGTGATGGAGGGGCCGATGGTGCGGCGCAGCAGCTCTTCCATGCCGCCCACCAGCGTGGCCACCTGCGTGGAGCAGGGCTGCAGGGTCTGCTGACGGGAGAATGCCAGCAGCCGGTGTACCAGCGAAGAGGCCCGCTGCGCCGAGCCGCTGGACAGCTTCAGCAACGGCTCCAGTGCGTCGAAACGGGATTGTTCCAGGCGTTGGCGCATCAGCTCCTGGGCACTGAGGATGCCGCCCAGCAGGTTGTTGAAGTCGTGGGCGATGCCGCCACTGAGCTGGCCGACCGCTTCCATCTTCTGTGCCTGGCGCAGGGCTTCCTCGGCCTTGGCCTGTTCTGCCAGTGCCGCATTCACCCGTTGTTCCAGTTCCTCGTTCAGGCGCTGCAGGGCCTGCTCTGCCCGTCGGCGTGCGGTGACGTCCTTGAACAGTACCGCCACCTGGCGCTTTTCGGCCGGCTCTACGCGGAAGGTGGTCACCGACAACACATGGCCGGTGGCGACCAGTTCCTGCTCGAAATGCAGCGGCTCGCCCGTGCGCAGCACCGCGCCATAACGAGCGACCCAATCGTCGGCCTCATCGGGCACCATCTCGCGCAGTTTCTGCCCGACCACGTTGGGGATGCCGGCGTGCTTGGCATAGGCCGCGTTGGCCAGCACATGCACATAGTCGCTCAGCGGGCCGTGCGGGCCGTCGAAGAACTCGATGATGCAGAAGCCTTCGTCCATGGTGTCGAACAGCGAGCGGTAGAAGTCCTGGTCGTGTTGCTGATGGCTTGCCAGGCGGGCTTCCAGCAGCGCGTTCTGTTGCTGCAGGGCTTCGACTTGTTGGCGCAGTGAAAGCAGGTCGCGGGAGGGCATGCCGACGTCCGACAGTGGATGAAGCCCAGACTTTAGCGTGTTCGGCAACAGGCGAATAGCCAGTCAACGCGGGTGTGGCGCAATGCCCAGCAGCCGCTCGATCCGTTCGCCGAGGGTGCTCAGGTCGAAGGGTTTGTGCAGCAGTTCGGTGCGCCTGTCGGGCCGGGCAACGTGCACCGTATCGGCAGCGTCGTAGCCGGTAATCAGCAATACCGGGGCATGCTCCACAAGGTTTTGGTAGGCCTCCGCAAGCTGGTAACCGTCAACCCGCCCAGGCAGGCCGACATCGGTGATCAGCAAGTCCGGTGGCGGCCCTTCCTTCAACGATTCAAGCGCCGGGTGGCCGCCCTCGAAAGCCTGCACCTGGTGGCCAAGCTCCGTCAGCACTTCGACCAGCACCAGGCGCAAGGCCGGTTGGTCCTCCACCAGCATGATCCGGCAGCCGTGCGGCTGCCCGGGCGCGGCGGTGGATAGGGCTGGCTCGTCGTGGCAGGTTGCCGGAGCGCTATCGTCCCGAGGCAGGTACAGGTGAACGCAAGTGCCTTGCCCGGTGACGCTGTCGATCAGCAACTGCCCCCCGGACTGGCGAACAAAGCCATAAACCATGGACAACCCCAGGCCGGTGCCCTGGCCCAGTGGCTTGGTGGTGAAGAAGGGTTCGAGGGCGCGTTGCAGCACTTCACTGGGCATGCCCATGCCGGTGTCCTCGACACTAATGTGCAGATACTGGCCCGTCGGCAGGTCCAGGCGCTTGGCCTCGGCCGCTGCGAGATCGGCGTTTTCGCAGCCGATGCGCAGGGTGCCGCCCAGCGGCATGGCGTCACGGGCGTTGATGCACAGGTTGAGCAGGGCGTTCTCCAGCTGTTGCGGGTCGATGCGGATCGACCATTGGGCAGCCAGTGTGCGGTCCTGGAAGTCAATGTGCCGGCCGGTCGAACTGCGGATCAGGTCATGCATGTCGGCGACCAGGCGCTGCACATCCACCGCTTGTGGCATCAGCGTCTGCTGGCGCGAAAAGGCCAGCAACCGCTGCACCAGGGCTGTGGCGCGCAGTGCGTTGCTGCGGCCGAGCTCGAGCATGCGGGCGGTGTCGGCAAAGCGTTGCTGGGCCAGGCGTTGCTCTGCCAGTTCCAGTGCGCCAAGCAGGCTGCCCAGCAAGTTGTTGAAGTCGTGGGCGATGCCACCGGTCAACTGGCCGACCGCCTCCATTTTCTGCGACTGGCGCAGGGCTTCTTCGGCCTGGCGCAGGCGCTCCTGCTCGGCCACGCGCTCGGTGATGTCATAGGCGAACAGGTACCCGCCCTGGACTTGCTGTTGCGCATCGTGCAACGGGTGGTAGCGAATCTCGTAATGGCGCGGGGCGTCAGGTGGGCCGAGGGTGATGGTGTCGATGAAGGCTTCGCCGGCCAGCACGCGTGGCCACACCGGTGCCAGGCGGCCCATGATGTCAGGCTGGTTGAGCAGGAACTGCGGCACGTAATCGCCGATCTGCGGCACGAAACCACGGTAATGCTCGAAGGTTTCCCGGGCCATGCGGTTGATCGCTATCAGGCGCATGCTGCGGTCGGCAGCAAACACGTTGGCCAGGCTGTTGTCGAGCAATTCGCCCAGTAGCCGGTTGTGGGCCTGTGCTGTGTCGTCGCGCTCGGCCAGGCGAGCTTCCAGTTCTGCGACACGCGCTTGCAGCTGTGCCAATGACGGGAGCGAATCTGCTTGCATGGCGAGGGCCCGGTGAGCGGATCGGGCAACTATAGTCGCCCACCGGGGCAGCAGCCATCAGAACGAGCGGATGATCCGCCCCAGGGTTTCCATGGCCCGTTCGGCATCCTCGTGCCAGGGGCTGCCGTAGTTCAGGCGGATGCAGTTGCCGAAGCGCCGGGTGGGCGAGAAGATCGGCCCGGGGGCGATGCTGATGCCTTGGGCCAGGGCCATGTGGAACAGCTTGAGGGCGTCCATCTGTTCGGGCAGCTCCAGCCACAGGAAGTAGCCGCCGGACGGTTGGCTGACCCGCGTCTGCGCCGGGAAATGCCGGGCAATGGCCGCCAGCATGTTGGCCTGCTGGCCTTCCAGGGCATAGCGCAGTTTGCGCAGGTGGCGGTCGTAGCCACCGTGCTGCAGGTAGTCGGCGATGGCCGCCTGGGCCGGCATCGAGGCACACAGCGAGGTCATCAGCTTGAGCCGTTCGATCTTCTGCGCAAAGCGCCCGGCTGCCACCCAGCCGATGCGGTAGCCGGGTGCCAGGCTCTTGGCGAACGAGCCGCAGTGCATCACCAGGCCCTGGGTGTCGAAGGCCTTGGCCGGTTTGGGTGCCTGTTGCGAGTAGTACAGTTCGGCGTACACGTCGTCTTCGATCAATGGCACCTGATGACGCGCCAGCAGCTCTACCAGTGCCTGCTTTTTCGCTTCCGGCATGCTGGCGCCCACCGGGTTCTGGAAGTTGGTCATGCACCACACGGCCTTGACCGGGTGCTTTTCCAGCGTTTGCGCCAGCACACCCAGGTCCATGCCTTCGCGCGGGTGCACAGGAATTTCCACGGCCTTGAGCTTGAGCCGCTCCAGTACCTGCAGGCAGGCATAGAAGGCGGGGGCTTCGATGGCCACCAGGTCACCGGGCTGGGTGACGGCCTGCAGGCACAGGTTCAGGGCTTCCAGCGCGCCGTTGGTGATCAGCAGCTCCTCCATCGGCAGCATCAGCCCGCCAACCATGTAGCGCAGGGCAATCTGCCGGCGCAGCTGCGGGTTGCCGGGTGACAGGTCGGTCACCACCATGCGCGGGTCCATGCTGCGGCTGGCGCTGGCCAGCGAGCGCGACAGGCGTTGCAGCGGAAACAGCTCGGGGCTGGGGAAGGCCGAGCCGAACGGCACGGTGTTGGGGTCCTTGATCGAGTCGAGGATCGAGAACACCAGCGCGCTGACGTCGACATCGGTGGACTCGCTGACTGGTTGCAATGCCTGCGGTTCGCTGAACTGGCGCGGGGCGTGGGCGTTGACGAAATAGCCCGAGCGCGGCCGGGCGCGGATCAGCCCGCGCCGCTCCAGCAGGTAGTAGGCCTGGAACACGGTGGACGGGCTGACCCCGTGGGTCTGGCTGGCATAGCGCACCGAGGGCACGCGCTGGCCGGGGCCCAGCACCCCGGAGCGGATCAGTTCGGCGATGTCGTCGGCAAAGCGTTCGTAGCGTTTCATTCTGGCCTTCTGTCGAAGCCTGGCAGGCAAGGTGGAGTCAGTGTAAGGGATCAACGGTTCAGCGGTGCGACGAAGCGGCTGTGGGCCACGCTGCGGATGGCGGGGTCGTCGCGCTCGCTGATCTCGAAGCTCAGCGTCTGCGAGCTGCTGGCCGGCCGCTCGGCGAGCATCGCCACCGACACCGGCAGTTCACTCATTTCACCGGCCGGGATCATGAATGAGGTCTTGCCCTGCAGGCTGAAGCCGTCGGCGTCCAGCAGGCGCAGCTGGTAGTGCCGGGTGCTTTCGGTCTTGTTGATGACCTTGAGCAGGTAGATGTTCTCGATCTGGCCCTGGGCATTCTCGCGGAACAGGCCGCGGTCCTTGATCACATCCAGCGACACCATCGGGCGCAGCTGCAAGGCCACCACCAGCGCCGCGATCATCACCCCCAGCGCGACGGCGTAGCCCAGCAGGCGCGGGCGCAGCCAATGGGTGGTGCCACCTTGCAGGCTGCGTTCGGACTTGTAGCCGATCAGGCCACGGGCGTAGCCCATCTTGTCCATTACCCCGTCACAGGCATCGATGCACGCCGCACAACCGATGCACGCCATTTGCAGGCCATCGCGGATATCGATGCCGGTAGGGCACACCTGCACGCACAAGGTGCAGTCGATGCAGTCGCCCAGGCCCTGGGCGCGGAGGTCACTGCCCTTCTTGCGCGGGCCACGGGCCTCGCCGCGACGCGGGTCATAGGCGACCGCCAGGGTGTCCTTGTCGAACATCACGCTCTGGAAGCGTGCATAGGGGCACATGTGCAGGCACACCGCTTCGCGCAGCAGGCCGGCATTGATGTAGGTGGCGGCGGTGAAGAACAGCACCCAGAACAGCGCCACGCCGCCCAGTTGCAAGGTGAACAGCTCCGCGGCCAGTGGGCGGACCGGGGTGAAGTAGCCGACGAAGGTCAGCCCGGTGAGCACGCCAATGGCCAGCCACAGGCTGTGCTTCAGCGTGCGCCGGGCCAGTTTGTTCAAGCTCCAGGGCGCGGCGGCCAGCTTGATGCGCTGGTTGCGGTCGCCCTCGGTGGCCTTTTCGCACCACATGAACAGCCAGGTCCAGGTGCTTTGCGGGCAGCTGTAGCCGCACCACACGCGGCCGGCATACACGGTGATGGCGAACAGGCCGAAGGCGCAGATGATCAGCAGCGCCGACAGCAGGATGAAGTCCTGCGGCCAGAAGGTGGCGCCGAAGATGTGGAATTTGCTGTTGCCCAGGTCCCACAGCACTGCCTGGCGGCCATTCCAGTTCAGCCAGGCGGTGCCGAAGAACAGCACGAACAGGGCGCCGGCGAAGCCGATGCGCAGGTTGCGGTACAGCCCGGTGAAGCTGCGGGTATGGATGCCATTGTCGGCGCGGCGCGGCTGGGGGCTGGCTGGGGCGGTGGCGATCTCTGTGAAAGGGATTCTATCGTTCATGGCTCGGTGCTCATCAGGCCTCGATCAGGCATGAGCACTATGGCCCTGAGGCTGTTATCAGCACAGGCTCAGATTTTGCGATAAAAACCGTATCAGATTTCCGGGCAGGCCCCGCCAGGCCTCAGATTACCGAGCCTGGCGTGCTGGCCTTCAGATGCCTGCGGCTATCCACCGCACCCGCCACGGTCAGTGCATCGGCCTCGGCTTCGGTGATGGGCACACGCTGGCCGGCGAGCAGGGCCACGGACATGCGCAGCTGTTCGTCGGTGACGATTTCGATGGACGGGCCATCACCCTCGAGGCGCAGGTCTTCGGCGATCAGGGTGCAGCGGCGGGTGGTTTCGTCGATTTCAATGGGCATGGGGTGGTCCTCCTGGGGGTTACAGGGGTGGACCACAGGGCAGGGCGGGTTGCTGCATCCGGAAGCTGAGCGGCACTTTGTCATTTGCCCGGAGGTCAACCCTTGCAGATGGCAGGCCCGGCCTCTTCGCGGGTAAACCCGCTCCCACAGGGTTTGCACAGGTTTCAATGCAATGCAGTACCTGTGGGAGCGGGTTTACCCGCGAAGAGGCCGGGCCTGACAACACAATGCTCAGCATGGGAAAAAAGCAATGGACCTCATCTGGCAAGCAATCCAGGCCGAATTCGCCGATATCACCGACGAGCGCGAGGTCACGCAAATCCTCGTACGCCTGCTGATGGCAGCCCTGCTCGGCGCCGTGCTGGGCTTCGAGCGCGAGCACAAGGGCAAGGCCGCCGGGGTGCGCACGCATATGCTGGTTTCGCTGGGCGCCGCGCTGTTCGTGCTGGCACCGAGCATGGCCGGGGCCGATGAGCAGGCGCTGAGCCGGGTGATCCAGGGCATTGTCGCCGGTATCGGTTTTCTGGGTGCGGGCACCATTCTCAAGGGTAACGGCCAGGACGCCAGCCATGTGAAGGGCCTGACCACTGCCGCCGGGTTGTGGATGACCGCCGCCATCGGTACGGCAGCCGGCATGGGCCGCGAAGCCACGGCGTTGATCAGCACGATACTGGCCCTGCTGGTGCTGGGCACGATGCCGTTGTTGGTGGACAAGCTCGAAGGGCAGGATGAGGGAAAGCAGGAGGAGGAAGAGGGCAGGAAGCACTGAGGGGAGCCGAAGCTCCCCTCAAAGCGTTGTTGCCTGCTCTTTTTTTATTATTGGGACCGGCCTGTTGTTGTTTTTGTCAGCCTGTCCTGGTGTTGCGGGCGACCCCCATGCGGGGTCAAGAGCAAACGTATTTTTTTGAGCGCTGACCTGCCTTCATCATTGCTGATCCGAACCTGGCTGCCGCTACCTGGAGGTAGTTTTATTGTTCTGTGCCAGACCGCGGGGCGTACCCCTGAAAAGCGTGTCGACTCCAAAAAAATCTGCTTGCTACGCCTCTGCCGTGTTGTTCTTGTTATGTCAGAGCCGTTACCTGTTGTTTTTATTGGGTGTCACATTCTTTTTGTTGTTGTGCCAGAGATATAGCAGGGTGCGTGCCAACTTTTGCAAACCCTTTAAAATCAAGCGCTTGGCGATTTTGGTCGAAATCGACCGGCCTGAAATTCTGCCGATTTGTTTCCCTGTTACCCGATTTTTTGCTGCAAAACGTGGGGACGGTAACACTTCACCCACACCAATGTGACACCCGTATGACTTATTGCGCGCTGCGCGCCCGCGCTACCCGCGACCCGTTGTCGCGGCCCAGCACACTGCTGATGCGGCGGCCGGCGGCGATCAGCAGGTCCAGGTCGATGCCGGTTTCAATGCCCAGCCCCTGCAGCAGGTACACCAAGTCTTCACTGGCGATATTGCCGGTAGCGCCTTTGGCATAGGGGCAGCCGCCCAGCCCGGCCACCGAGCTGTCGAACACGCTGATGCCTTCGAGCAGGCTGGCATACACGTTGGCCAGGGCCTGGCCATAGGTATCGTGGAAGTGCCCGGCCAGTTGCTCGCGCGGTACCTGTGCCGCGACCACCTCGAACAGGCGCCGGGTTTCGCCGGCGGTGCCGGTGCCGATGGTGTCGCCCAGCGATACCTCGTAGCAGCCCATGTCGTGCAGGGCACGGGCCACCGGGGCGACCTGCTCGGCGCTGACCTTGCCTTCATAGGGGCAGCCGAGCACGCACGACACATAGCCGCGCACGCGCACACCGTGGTTGCGCGCGGCTTCCATGATCGGCTCGAAGCGCTTGAGGCTTTCGCTGATCGAGCAGTTGATGTTGCGTTGCGAGAAGGCTTCGGAGGCGGCCGCGAACACCGCCACTTCCTTCACACCGGCGGCCAGGGCGTCCTCGAAACCGCGCAGGTTGGGGGCCAGCGCCGCATAGGTGACACCCGGGCGCTGCTGGATGCCGGCGAACACTTCGGCGGAGCCGGCCATCTGCGGCACCCACTTGGGCGAGACGAAACTGCCCACTTCGATATAGGCCAGGCCCGCCTCGGTGAGGTCGTCCACCAGGCGCACCTTGTCGGCGACGCTGATGGGCTGGGCTTCGTTCTGCAGGCCGTCGCGGGGGCCTACTTCGACCAGGCGGACGTGTTTGGGCAAGGACATGGCGGGTTTCCTGTGGCGTTCAGCGGTTGTCTTTGTTGTTCAGGGTGGCGGCCAGGGCTTGTTCGCAGCGCTCCTGGGCGGTGTCCAGCTCCAGCTGCATCTGGTGGATGTCGAGCATCTGCTGTTCCAGCTGGGCGCGGCGCTCGGCGATTTTCGCCAGCATGCTGTTGAGCTGCTTGAGGTTGCCGCTGGAGGGGTCGTACAGCTCGATCAGCTCGCGGCATTCGGCCAGCGAAAAGCCGATGCGCTTGCCGCGCAGGATGAGCTTCAGGCTGACCTTGTCACGCGCCGAATAGATACGCTCCAGGCCACGGCGCTCGGGGCTCAGCAGGCCCTGTTCCTCATAGAAGCGGATGGCGCGGGTAGTGATGTCCAGCTCGCGGGACAGGTCGGAGATGCTGTAGGTCTGGGTGCTCATGCTGGGGCTCGGCGTGGGGTATGCGGGTATCCTGAGGGCAGGTTGACGTATACGTCAAGCAGGGGGCGCGGGATGTGTGTTGCCTGTGCCGGCCTCTTCGCGGGTAAACCCGCTCCCACAGGAAGTGGACAGGCCTTGAGGGCACCGCCGTCCCTGTGGGAGCGGGTTCACCCGCGAAGAAGCCAGCACAGGCGAAAAAATTACTCAGACAACCCCAACCTGCGATACCCATTCGGTGTCTGCCCACTCAACCGCTTGAACCACCGGGCAAAATAGGTGGGGTCGGTAAAGCCCAGGCTATCCGACAACTGCCCAATGCTCATCCGCGTATAGATCAGGTTGCGCCGCGCCTCCAGCAGCAACCGCTGGTGCACCACCTGCAGCGCGGTCTGCCCACTCAGCGCCCGGCACAGCTGGTTCAGCTGCAAACTCGGAATATTCAGCCGCGCGGCAAAGTCCTCCACCGACAGGTGCTCACGGTAATGCGCCTCGACCAGGCGCAGGTACTGCCCCAGCAACTGGCGGTCGCGTTCATCGCGGTTGCGCGGCGCCTGCCCCAGCTGTTGGCGGCGGCTGATCCACACCATCAGCGCCGTCACCAGCGCCTCGAGCAGTGCCGCCCGCGCCGGGGCGTTGCCCTGGTACTCCTGCTGCAGGGTCTCGATCAGGCTGCGCAGGTGCACCCGGTCCCGGCCCAGCGGGTAACACGCCGCCTTCGCCAGCACCGCCAGCGGCGCGCCCAGGCGCTGCTCCAGGTTGGCCACCAGTGCCGTGCCGAAGGTCAGCACATGCCCCTGGATATCGGCGCTGAAGCGAAAGCCGTGCACGGTCATCGGCGGCACCACCTGGATCGCCGCTTCGCTGATGGCGCTGCGCACCCCCTCGACCTCCACCTCGGCCCGGCCGCGTTGCACATACAGCAACTGGAACAGCTCGGCATGCTGGTGCGGCTTGATTTCCCAGTGGTGCAAACGGCTACGCGCCGGGATCGACTCGCAGTGCAGCAGGTCGGTGCCGGGCCAGGCCTGGTTTTCGCCATACAGCTTGAACAAGGGGACGCCGGGGAGGGTGGATTTCATGCGTGCAGGCCTGTCCGTTAATCGAACGTTTTTTGTAAAAGTGCAGGTTATGCATGGAATAGCACACTTCAATGGCTGTTTTTGCCAGTAAAAATGCACGGGCAAACCCTAACAGCAGATGCCGCCCCACTGCCAGTCCAGGGCCGGCATCGTCCGCACAGAGACAACAACAATGAAAACTCAGGTAGCAATTATTGGTGCAGGTCCGTCTGGCCTGCTGCTGGGTCAACTGCTGTACAAGGCCGGTATCGATACGGTCATCGTCGAACGCCAGACGCCCGAATACGTGCTTGGCCGCATCCGTGCCGGGGTGCTGGAGCAAGGCACGGTCGACCTGCTGCGTGAAGCCGGTGTGGCCGAGCGCATGGACCGTGAAGGCCTGGTACACGAGGGTGTCGAACTGCTGGTCGGCGGGCGCCGCCAACGCCTGGACCTCAAGGCCCTGACCGGTGGCAAGACGGTGATGGTATACGGCCAGACCGAAGTCACCCGTGACCTGATGCAGGCACGTGAAGCCAGCGGCGCGCCGATCATCTATTCGGCAAGCAATGTCCAGCCGCACGAACTCAAGGGCGAACGGCCCTACCTGACCTATGAAAAAGACGGCCAGGTGCACCGGGTGGACTGCGACTACATTGCCGGTTGTGACGGCTTCCACGGTGTCTCGCGGCAGAGCATCCCCGAAGGCATCCTCAAGCAGTACGAGCGGGTCTACCCGTTTGGCTGGCTGGGCATGCTGTCAGACACGCCACCGGTCAACCACGAACTGATCTACGCCCACCACGAACGCGGTTTCGTGCTGTGCAGCCAGCGTTCGCACACCCGTAGCCGCTACTACCTGCAGGTCCCGCTGGAAGAGCAGGTGGAGGCGTGGTCCGACGAGCGCTTCTGGGGGGAACTGAAGGCACGCTTGCCCGAAGACGTGGCTGCGCGCCTGGTCACCGGCCCGGCGCTGGAGAAGAGCATCGCGCCGCTGCGCAGCCTGGTGGTCGAGCCGATGCAGTATGGCCAGCTGTTCCTTGTCGGGGATGCTGCGCATATCGTCCCGCCGACCGGCGCCAAGGGCCTGAACCTGGCGGCATCGGACGTCAACTACCTGTACCGCATACTGGTCAAGGTGTACCGCGAAGGGCGCACCGACCTGCTGCAGCAGTATTCGCCGCTGGCCCTGCGCCGGGTGTGGAAAGGCGAGCGTTTCAGCTGGTTCATGACCCAGCTGCTGCATGACTTCGGCAGCCACAAGGACGCCTGGGACCAGAAGATGCAGGAGGCCGACCGCGAGTACTTCCTGACCTCGCCGGCGGGGTTGGTGAACATTGCCGAGAACTATGTAGGGCTGCCGTTCGAAGAAGTCGCCTGACCTGTAGGAGCGGCCTTGTGTCGCGAAAGGGGTGCGAAGCGCCCCCAGGGTCTTCGCATTCCTGCAAAATTGCTGGGGCCGCTTTGCGGCCCAATCGCGACACAAGGCCGCTCCCACAGGTACAGCAGCGCCTGTGACGCAAACGATTACATGTGGGAGCGGCCTTGCGTCGCGATTGGGCTGCAAAGCAGCCCCGGCATTCGAAAGCCAGCATTGCCTAGCGGGCCAGTAACGCCTCCATCTCCCGATACCCCCGCTGCCGCGCATGCTCCAGCGCGGTCACCCCATCCTTGTCGGCAATCTGCCGATCCGCCCCGGCCGCCAGTAGCCGGCGCACGATCTCAACATGCCGCGGCCCGCCGTCACCGAGGATCACCGCCTCCAGCAGCGCAGTCCAGTGCAGGCGGTTGAGATGGTTCACGTCCACCCCGGCATCGATCAGCAGCTGCACGGTCTCGACATGCCCGCGTTCGGCGGCGGGTATCAGCGCAGTGCCTCCATACCGGTTGGTGCTCTTGAGGTCGGCACCGTGGCTCAAGGTCAGCCGCAGGATGTCGTTCAGGCCACGCGCCCCGGCATACAGGTACGGGCTGTCGTCGATGTTGTCCTTGGCATTCACATCGGCACCGGCCTCGATCAGCGCTTTCGCGGCCGCAACCTGGTTGCCATGGGTAGCCACCAGCAGGGCAGTGCGCCCTTGCTCGTCACGGCTCTCCAGCTGCGCACCTTGTGCCAGCAGTTGTTGCAGGGTGCGCACATCATCGTGACGGGCAGCGTCGTGCAGGCGGTTGTCCATGGCAGTGCTCTCGGCGTGGGCGGCAAGGCTGGTGCACAGGGCGAACAGCATCGCAGCAAGTAGTGAACGCATGGGGCAGGCTCCTCGATGACCTGCCCGCATCCTAGAAAAAACACGCCAGGGCTTGAAGTTAAGTTTGCGCATGACAGACAGTGCCTTGCTGAATAGGTAATGGCAGGAAGCACAACGATGACATTCTCCACCCCCCTGATGGGCGCCTTGTGCCTGGTAGCTGCCAGTGGCTGGGCCTGTGCCGACCAGGTGCTGCCCGCACCACCGGAACTGGCCTCCGGCTACCGTACTGGCCTGCAGCCGGTGCATGCCAGCCGGCACATGGCCGCCGCCGCCAACCCGCTGGCCAGCGAAGCGGGGCGGGCGATGCTGCGTGCCGGTGGCAGCGCCATCGACGCGGCCATCGCCATGCAGATGGTGCTGACCCTGGTCGAACCGCAATCCAGCGGCATTGGCGGCGGGGCGTTCATCCTCTACTGGGATGGGCAGCGCGTACAGGCGTTCGATGGCCGCGAGGCAGCCCCGGCGGCGGTGACGGAAAACCTGTTCCTGCAAGCCGATGGTTCACCGATGCCATTCAGGGCGGCGCAGATCGGCGGGCGTTCGGTGGGCGTACCGGGAGTTCTGCGTGCCCTGAAGCTGGCCCATGAGCAGCACGGCAAGCTGCCCTGGCGCGACCTGTTCGCCCCGGCCATTGCGCTGGCACGTAACGGTTTCGCGGTTTCCGAACGCCTTCACACGCTGGTGGCGGGCGACCCGTTCATTGCCCGTTCACCGGCCATGGCCCGTTACTTCCTGGATGAGCAGGGCAAGCCGCTGGCGGTGGGGGCTACCTTGCGCAACCCCGAGCTTGCGCAAACCTTCGAGCAGATTGCTGCGCACGGCCCTGAAGTGTTCTACAGCGGCGAGATCGCCGAAGCCATCGTCGCCAAGGTGCGCAGCCATGCCAATGCCGGCTACCTGTCGTTGCAGGATATGCAGCAATACCGGGCCAAGATGCGCGAGCCGCTGTGCGGCCCCTACAAGGCCTGGCGCATTTGTGGCATGCCGCCGCCGTCGTCGGGCGGGGTGACGGTGCTGCAGACCCTGGGCATCCTGGAGGCACTGCAACGGGCTTCGCCACAGCGCGACCTTGCCGCCATGCGGCCGCTGCGTACTTCGTCGGTTGCCGGGCTGGAAGCCCCGCCGCTGGCTGTGCACCTGGTTGCCGAGGCCGAGCGCCTGGCCTATGCCGACCGCGCCCAGTACCTGGCCGACAGCGATTACGTGCCGGTGCCGCTCAAGGCCCTGACCGACTCCGCATACCTGGCCAGCCGCGCTGCGCAGGTCGGCGAGTACAGCATGAAACGCGCCCGCCCGGGCCAGCCGCAGGGGGCCGATCTGGCCCTGGCGCCTGACCGGTCGCCGCTGCGCATATCCACCTCGCACCTCAGCGCGGTGGACGACCGCGGCCAGGCCCTGGCCATGACCACTTCGGTGGAAGCGGCGTTCGGCTCGCACCTGATGGTCAAGGGCTTTTTGCTCAACAACCACCTGACCGACTTCTCGTTCATCCCCCGGGAACAAGGCAAGCCCGTGGCCAACCGGGTGCAACCGGGCAAGCGGCCTCTGTCGGCCATGGCGCCGACCCTGGTGTTCTCGCAAGCTTCCGGCGAGCTGGTGGCCAGCCTGGGCTCGCCCGGTGGCTCGCAGATCATCGGCTACGTGAACAAGGCGCTGATTGGCCTGCTGGATTGGCAGCTCGACCCGCAGCAGGCCGCCGGCCTGCCCAACTTCGGCAGCCGCAATGCCGGCACCGAAGTAGAGGGGGGGTTGGCCAGCCCGGCACTGATCCGCCAGTTGGCAGCCTGGGGGCATGAGGTGACGCCGATGATCATGACCAGTGGCATGCAGATCATCCAGCGCAGTGGCGAGGGTTGGTCGGGTGGTGCCGACCCGCGGCGCGAAGGCGTGGCAGTCGGCGACTAGCGGTGCGCGTTGCGGTGCAGCAGTTGGCGTGGTAGAAGTCAGTCTTGCCATTCAGAAGTTGAATATCAAGATGTCAATCAGCGTGAAATCGAATAGGGCCCTGTTCGACCTCGACCTGTTGCGTGCCATTGTCGTGGTGGCCGATTGCGGCAGCTTCACCACGGCTGCTGCCCGCCTGCACTCCACCCAATCGACCATCAGCCAGAAGGTGCGCCGCCTGGAGGATATGGTTGGCCACCGCCTGCTGGTGCGTGGCAATCGCGACGTGCTGCCGACCGACGCCGGGCAGACCCTGCTCGGCTATGCCCGGCACATGCTGGCCCTCAACGACCAGATGCTCGAAGCCTTGGCCGGGGCGATGGTTGGCATGACCGTGCGCCTTGGCGTGCCCGAGGACTTCGTGGGCGGGCGTACTACCAATGCATTGTCGGCGTTCAGCCGGCTGCACCCGCAGGTGAAGCTGGAAGTGACCAGCGGCCTGTGCCGCGACCTCAGCCAGGCCTACGACAACGGTGAGCTCGACCTGGTGTTGCTCAAGCAGCGGCGCAACAGCCGCGAAGGCGTGGCCTGCTGGCCCGAACGCCTGCAGTGGATCGACAGCGCGCGCACGCCCGCCTTCGAACTGGACCCGGTCCCGCTGGTGACCTTCCCGCCCCGCGGCCTGTACCGCGACGACATGATCACCGCCATCGAAGGCATGGGCCGGCGTTGGCGCATCAGCTTCACCAGCTCCAGCCTCAGCGGCATCCAGGCAGCGGTCGCTGATGGCATGGGTATCAGCCTGCTGCCGCCACGGGCGGCCACTGGCGAGCACCGGGTGCTGGGGGCAGGGCAAGGGTTGCCGGAAGTCGACAGCTACGAAATCGTCATCGTCCACCGGCCGACGGCGGATGTGATGGTCAAGGCGTTGGCCGAGGTGATGACGCAATTGCTGGCAGGTGGCGGGATCTGACGATCTGTGCGGCGATGCAGGATTTTACAATCTCACGCGATCCCTTGTAGGAGCGGCCTGGTGTCGCGAAAGGGCTGCGCAGCAGCCCCAGGTTTCAGCGTCGCTGCAGAGATTGCCGGGGCCGCTGTGCGGCCCTTTCGCGACACAAGGCCGCTCCTACAAGGGCCGCGTCAGCCAGTAAGGTCGTGGGTCAGGCGCAGGCAGCTGTCATTCTTGGCGAAAGGTGTATCCCGGCAATCATGCAGCGCACCGAGCCCCCTGCCATCTCGATGGTCGGCACATCGAGTGGCACCAGCCGCGCCGAGCGTTCGATGCGCTGGCGCTGTTCGCCGGTCAGGCTGTCGAAGGCCTTGCGTGACAGCGCCAGGATGCGCCCGTCACGCCCGGACAGTTCGATGGCATTGCCGGCGAACTGGCTGATCTGCCGGTTGCTCAGGTCGATCACATCGCGGCCCGACTCAAGCAGGCGCATGCGCACTTCCTCGGCCCGCGCCTTGTTGGTGAAGGTGCCAAAGCCCACCAGCGCAAACTCCGTCGCCACGCACATCAGCACATTGGTGTGGTAGATCGGCGTGCCTTGTTCATCGGCGGTGTCGAACACCATCGGCTCGAAGTTGAAGTGCGTACTGAAACGCTCCAGGGCAATCGGGTCGGCGCGGTTGGAGCGCGCGGTATAGGCCACCCGCGACAGGTGGTCGAAGACCATGGCGCCGGTCCCTTCAAGGAACAGTTCGTCCTGCTCCAGCCCCGAATAGTCGATCACATCCTGCACCCGGTACTCATGCTTGAGCATCTCGATCACATCGGCGCGCCGTTCGCGGCGGCGGTTGCGCGAGTACATCGAGTAGATCGCGATGTGCCCCCCGGGGTGGGTGGAGAACCAGTTGTTGGGGAATACCGAGTCGGGGGTGTTGTGCTCACCGAAGTCGTCGAACAGATGCACCCGCACGCCCTCGGCTTCGAGCCGGCCGGCGGCCTGGGTGACTTCATCGCGTGCCACCTCGGCCAGGGCCTGGGCGGCGATGTCTGGGTTGCTGCGCTGGAACGAGTTGTCGGCTGCGGTTTCCGGGTTGGGGGTGAAGGCATGCGGCCTGACCATGACCACTGCTGCAGGTGCCTGAATGGAACGCGTTGGAAATGCCATGTGAAATACCAGGTTGGGAGCAGGGTTAGGCAACGCGTCGGATGCGGCTTTTGGCAGCGCGACCGCGGGTATGGCTGAACAGGTCCTTTGGGTCGTCCTCCACCCAAGGCACCAGGTCGATCTTGCTGCCCATGCCGCGTTTTTCGGCCTGCTGTAGTACGTACCGTAGTACGGTGTAGTCTTCCAGGGCGAAGCCCACCGAGTCGAACACGGTGACCTGGGCGTCACTCTGGCGGCCCTCGGTCTCACCGCGCAGCACGCGCCACAGGTCGACCACCGGGAAGTCCGCCGGCAACTGCTGGATATCACCTTCGATGCGGGTTTGCGGCTCGTACTCGACGAACACCCGAGCGCTACGCAGCACATCGGCATGCAGCTCGGTCTTGCCCGGGCAGTCGCCACCCACGGCATTCAGGTGCATGCCGGGTTCGAGCATGTCGGGGGTGATGATGGTGGCGTAGGCCTTGTCGGCGGTCACCGTGGTGATGATGTCCACGCCTTTCACCGCTTCTGCCACCGAACCGGCACGGCGGATGGTCAGGCCGCTGTATTCCTTGAGGTTGGCGATCAGCTTGGCGGTGGCCAGCGGGTCGGTGTCGTAGGCGACGATTTCTTCGATGCCCAGGTGCTTGTGGAAGGCCAGTGCCTGGAATTCGCTTTGCGCACCGTTGCCGATCAGCGCCATCTTGCGCGAGCTCGGCCGGGCCAGCGCCTGCGCTGCCATCAGCGAGGTGGCCGCAGTGCGCAGGGCGGTGGCGATGGTCAGTTCGGACAGCAGCACCGGGTAGCCGGTGTCGACATCGGCCAGCACGCCGAAGGCCATCACCGTATGCAGGTCGCGGGCGGTGTTGGCCGGGTGGCCATTGACGTATTTGAAGGCATAACGGCTGTTGTCGGCGACCGGCATCAGTTCGATCACGCCGACTTCCGAATGGCTGGCAACACGCGCGGATTTATCAAACTCCTGCCAGCGCTTGTAATCTTCGCGAATGGCTGCGGCCAGTTCGCCGATGAACGGCGCTACGCCAATGTCATGTACCAAGTCCGACATGGTTGGAACATCAATGAAATACGTCATGCTCTTGCACCTTATTATTGCGCTCTCACCCCAGTGGCCTGCGGGATGAACGCTTGAGATTGTTGAAGTGGCATGAACATTTTGATGAAAGGTTGCGTCAAGATGAAGAGAGCAGGTTGCCAGTTTCATCAACTTTCTAGACAATCTGCCACCCCAAAATAGCAATCTGATTATTTGGCAGGCATCTATGGATACTATCGATCGGGAACTGATTGCGCTGTTGCGGGACAACGCGCGCACCCCCGTGCTGACCCTGGCGAAGAAGCTCAAGGTGGCCAGGGCAACCGTGCAAAACCGCATCACCCGGCTCGAAGAGCAGGGCGTGATCATCGGCTACACGGTACGCCTGCGCTCCGATGCGCTGGAGCAGGGTGTGCGGGCCATCACCAGCATCGGCATCAGCGGCCACCACGCCGCAGAGGTCAAGCACGCGCTGCGTGGGCATCCCAACGTGGTGGCCATTCATACCACCAATGGCCGCTGGGACCTGATGGCAGAGCTGCGTGCCGACACCCTCGAGGCCTTCGACCGGGCGTTGAACACCATCCGCTCGATACCGCACATCGAAAACACCGAGACCAGCATCCTGCTCTCTACCTACAAGATGTGACCGCTGGGTCAGGCCTTGTGGCAGGTGCATTGTGCAAACTGTCACCCAGGCTTTTCACACTGCACAAAATCCGTTTGGCTGTGTGCATTCTGTAGCGTTCCGCTTGACCCGGGCCGCTGGCAGAATGAAACGGCTTTCGCGGGACTGTATCGGGCGCGCCACTCTGGTGCGTTTCAATAGAATAAGTAAGCCCGCTGCGAAGTTGCATCGGGAACTGTTCTTCATCTGTGTCAATACCCACGCTTCGACAGTCTTGAATGACTAAAAGCCTGCACTTGAGTACCAACTAACTGGTGCGGTGCGGGGCGCTGAGGTTTTACAAAAAAAGAATAAGAGGTCAACTATGCAGCAAACGTGCAACGCGCAAAGCGCAGTTCCGGAAGATGGCCGCGTGCTCAAACGCCGGCTGGAAAACCGGCATATCCAGCTTATTTCGATCAGTGGCGCCATTGGCACCGGCCTGTTCATGGGCTCGGGCAAGATCATTGCGCTGTCCGGCACATCGATCATCCTGGTGTACGCCATCATCGGCTTTTTCGTGTTCTGCGTCATGCGGGCCATGGGCGAGATGCTGCTGGCCAACCTGCAGATGGAATCGTTCGCCGACCTGGTGCACAACTATCTGGGGCCAAGGGCCGGTTACATCCTCAGCTGGTCGTACTGGCTGAGTTGGGTGGTCGCGGCGGTGGGCGATGTGGTGGTCGTGGCGGGGTTCGTGCAGTACTGGTACCCGGATGTGCCCACCTGGCTACCGGCATTCGCCACCATGTTCCTGCTGCTGGGGCTGAACATGCTGGCGGTGAAAGCGTTCGGCGAGGTGGAGTTCTGGTTCGGCCTGATCAAGATCGTGGCCATCGTGCTGCTGGTGGTAACCGGCCTGGTGATGGTCGCCACGTCCTACACCTCGCCGGCCGGGGTGACCGCCTCGTTCAGCCACCTGGTGGCCCCGGGCGTGGTCATGCCGCATGGCATCCTCGGCTTTCTCGCCGGGTTTCAGATCGCCATATTTTCCTTTGTCGGTACCGAGCTGATCGGTACTGCAGCCGCGGAGGCCAAGGACCCGGAGCGGACCTTGCCCAAGGCCATCAACACCATCCCGGTGCGTATCCTGCTGTTCTACATCTGCTCGCTGGTATGCATCATCAGTGTCATCTCCTGGGCCAATGTGCCGGCCAATCGCAGCCCGTTCGTCGAACTGTTCCTGCTGGGTGGGTTGCCCGCTGCCGCTGGCATCATCAACTTCGTGGTGCTGACCTCTGCGGCCTCGTCGGCCAACAGTGGCGTGTACTCCGGCTCGCGGATGCTCTACGGCCTGTCGCACCAGCAGCAGGCGCCGCTGGCGTTCGGGCGGTTGTCGGGCTCGGGTACGCCGGTACGCGCGCTGGTGTTCTCGGGGGTTTGCATGGCGATCGCACTGACGCTGCTGTTCGTGATCCCCGAGGTGATGACCGTGTTCACCCTGGTGTCGACTATTTCCGCGGTGATGATCATCGTTACCTGGTCGCTGATCCTGCTGTCCTACTTCGCCTATCGCCGGCAGGATCCGCAGGCGCATGAGCAGTCGACGTTCAAGCTGCCTGGTGGCAAGGTCACCGCTGCGCTGTCGCAGCTGTTCCTGATCTTCGTGCTGTGCCTGCTGGCGCTGGAGCCGGACACCCGCACCGCGCTGTACGTGATGCCGCTGTGGTACGCAGGCCTGTTGCTGGCCTATCGGCGCAGAGCCAGGGCTTGCTCCCGGCCGCAGACAGCCACGGCGGCCTGACGCCTCGGCTTGCACCGGCCCTTGTAGGAGCGGTCTTGTGTCGCGACAGGGCTGCAAAGCAGCCCCAGAAATTTGTGCATCTGCGCTGAGCCTTGGGGCTGCCTTGCAGCCCTGTCGCGACACAAGGCCGCTCCTACAGCGTGAACCGATCATGCGGTGGGCAAATTGTCGCGCAGCCAGTCCACCAGCCGCAGAATGGTCGGGGTGGTGGTGCGCCCGTGAGGCACTACCAGGTAATAGGCCTCACGCGGCCGCACCACCAGGTCGGTCAGGCGCACCAGCTCGCCGGACGCCAACAGGTGGTCGAGCATGCGCCCCCAGCCCAGTGCCACGCCATGCCCATGCAGTGCGCCCTGGATGGTGTCGGTATACAGCTGGCAGCGCAGGTTGTAGTGCAGCTTCGGCGGGTTGCCGCCCAGTGCCCGGAACCAGGTGGGCCAGGTCATCCAGCCTTCGGTGGTGGCATCGGCGTCCAGCAGGTCGGCCCGGTACAGCGCCTCCAGCGAGTCCGGCAGCGGGTTGTGCGCCAGCCAGGCCGGCGAGCACACCGGGAAGATCTCTTCATCGAACAGGTGCAGGGCAATGCCGTCTTCCCAGCGGCCATTGCCATAGCGCACCAGCAGGTCGACATCGTGGTTGCGCAGGTCGCCGGTGAACATCTGCGTGGCCAGGCGCAGACGCACCTGGGGCAGGGCGCTGCGCAGGCTGCCCAGGCGCGGCATCACCCGCAACTGGGAGAAGGTGGCGGTGGAGCTGAGCACCAGTTCCTGTTCGCTGTCGCCTTCGCTGAGGCGGTCGAAGACCGAGGCGATCTTCTGCATGGAATCGGAAACCACCGCGTACAGCGCCTGGCCCTCGCTGGTCAGGCGGATGCCGCGGTGCAGGCGCTGGAACAGTTGGCGGCCGAGGTTTTCTTCAAGCTGCCTGACCTGCTTGCTGACCGCGGCCTGGGTGACGCCCAGCTCCTGGGCGGCCAGGGTGAAACTGGTGTGGCGGGCTACCGCTTCGAATTCGAGCAGCGCGGTCATCGACGGGATGATGCGCCGGTAGCCTTTGTGCGTGTTGCCATTTTCTTGTGTTTTCATGTGACGTCCTGGCCAGGCGCGGCGCGCTGGTCCGCGCCGCGCGGGCACAGTGGCAGAAAAAGCGCGATGGCGGTAGCCCGGAAGGGCCGTGATGCTGCCGGTGGAAACTGTCTTGCGCAAATCTGAAGGCTTGTGCAAATCCCTGTGGGAGCGGGTTTACCCGCGAACACCGGCGCAGCCGGTGCCATCCACCGCGTTGGATTCTTCGCGGCTGAAGCCGCTCCCACAGGGTGCGAGGACCGCTTGCGAATCAGTTCTCTGCCCTTGAGAGCGGCGCGATCGGAGTGGGGGCGTGGCTTGTCGGCGATAGGGCCGTGCAGGCATTTCAAGGCTGGCGCTCGGCCACCGCCCGCAAGGTCCGCAATGTCACCACGGGTGCATCCACCACAAACCGGTTGGCCAGCCACCCCGGCACATCCCCCGCAGGGTCGGCCTGCAGTTGGTAGGTCACTTCGGTCCTGCGCTCACCCAGCGGTTTCATCCGCCACTCGCCGTTGAGCTGCTGCACACGGATCAGCCCATCTACCTTGGGGATCCTGTCTGGCTCGGCGCTCAGGTGGCGCAACAGCGTGCCGTCGTCCAGGCGTTCGGTGGTGACCTTCAGCACGATGTCCCGCGGCATTGTCGGCCACGGCAGGTTGGTGGTCAGGTACACCCAGGTGTTTTCGCCCTGCACATCCAGCAAGCGCATCTCGGCGCAGGCGTACAGCCACTTGCAGGCCACCCGCAGGTTCTCCTGCAGGTCGGTGAGCGTGCGAACGCTGGCTTTCATGGTGCTGACACCACGGAATTGCTGGTAGGGCGAGTCGGGGGCGGCGCTCAGGTAAACGCGGATGCCTTCGCGGTCGTAGGCCAGGTTCCAGTCATCGGCGGCCGGGGCGGGGGTGCAGAGCAGCAGGGCGGCGAGCAGCAGGCAGCGGTTCATGGCTGGTACCGCGCGGGGGGTGGGTGTTTCAGTATGCGCGGCAAACAGAAAGCCCGCCAGGTTGGCGGGCTTGCGGGCATCAGCCTGGGCTTAACGCTTAGGGTTGAGCGTCAGGTGCACGTGACGGTTCACGTCCTTGTACAGCAGGTAGCTGAACTTGCCTGGGCCGCCGGCGTAGCAGGCTTGCGGGCAGAAGGCGCGCAGCCACATGAAGTCGCCGGCTTCCACTTCGACCCAGTCCTGGTTCAGGCGGTACACCGCCTTGCCTTCCAGCACGTACAGGCCGTGTTCCATCACGTGGGTCTCGGCGAACGGGATCACACCGCCCGGCTGGAAGGTGACGATGTTCACGTGCATGTCGTGGCGCATGTCGGCCATGTCGACGAAGCGGGTGGTGACCCAGCGGCCTTCGGTGCCCGGCATCTCGATGACGGTGGCGTTGTCACGGTGGGTGACGAACGACTCGGGAACGTCCAGGCCTTCGACCTTCTGGTAGTGCTTGCGCAGCCAGTGGAAGGTGACGTTGGACTTGCTGTTGTTACGCAGGCTCCACTCGGCGCCCGGGGCCAGGAAGGCGTAGCCGCCCGGAACCAGGGTGTGGTGCTTGCCTTCGACGGTGATGTCCAGTTCGCCTTCGACGATGAACACCACGGCTTCGGCGTTCGGGTCCAGCTCAGGGCGCTCGCTGCCGCCTTCCGGGGCCACTTCGACGATGTACTGGGAGAAGGTTTCGGCAAAACCGGTCAGCGGGCGGGCAATGACCCACATGCGCATCTTGTCCCAGAACGGCAGGTGGCTGGTGACGATGTCACGCATCACGCCCTTGGGGATGACGGCATAGGCTTCGGTGAACATGGCACGGTCAGTCAGCAGCTCGGTCTGAGCCGGGTGCCCACCGTGGGGGGCGAAGTACGAATGGTTCGACATGGACGATCTCGACTTGTTGTTCTCTCCCCATGCCGTGAACCGCACCGGCCGGTGCGGCGCAGGGGATGTGGCGACAGAATAGGGTCGAGTGTGTGCCATCCACAAATTAAATGTTGGAATACCCAGTATTTGCCGGCTGAATGCGAACCTGCCGGCCAGCGTGCCCTTCCGGCAAGCGGTCGCCCTGGCCGAACAGCTTGTGGCGCAAGGTGCCTTCGGCATGACTCAGCGGGTAGCGGCCACGGCGTTGCAGCTCCGGCACCAGCAGCTCGACCACATTTGCCAGGTCGTCCGGTTGCACTGCGTAGGTCAGGTTGAAGCCATCGATGCCGGTCTGGTCCTGCCAGCTTTCCAGCTGGTCGGCCACCTCGCTGGCAGTACCCACCAGCACCGGGCCACGGCCGCCCAGGCCAACGAACTCGGCAGCCTCGCGCACGGTCCAGCGGCGGTTCGGGTCGGCGGCGGTGAAGGCGGCCAGGGCCGCGCGACCGGCATCGTTCTCGACGTATTCGATGGGCGCATCGGGGTCGAGGCCGGCAAAGTCGATGCCGGTCCAGCCCGACAGCAGCGCCAGGGCGGCGTCCAGGTCGACATAACGGCGGTATTCGGCGAAGCGCGCCTCGGCCTCCTCTCGGGTAGGGGCGACGATCAACAGCGCCTGGGCGTAGATCAGCACCTCGTCCCGGCCACCTCGCTGGCCTGGCGGATGCCGTCGGCGTAGCGGCGCAGTACCGTGGGCGTCGGCCCGCTGATGAACACGCATTCGGCGTGCCGCGCCGCGAACTGCTGGCCGCGTGCCGAAGCACCGGCCTGGAACAGCACCGGCGTACGTTGCGGCGAAGGTTGGCACAGGTGCATGCCCGGCACCTGGAAGTGCTCGCCCACATGGTTGATGGGGTGTACCCGGGCGGGTTCGATATAGCGCCCGCTGTCACGCTCCAGCAGCACCGCATCGTCGTCCCAGCTTTTCTCCCAGAGCTTGTAAAGCACCTGCAGGTATTCCTCGGCCAGGTCATAGCGCTGGTCGTGGCCCAGCTGGCGTTCCAGGCCCAGGTTGCGCGCGGCACTGTCGAGGTAGCCGGTGACGATGTTCCAGCCGACCCGGCCATTGCTCAGGTGGTCGAGCGTCGACATGCGCCGGGCGAACGGGTAGGGGTGTTCGTAGGTGAGCGAGAAGGTGACGCCGAAGCCCAGGTGCTCGGTAACCCCGGCCATGGCCGGCACCAGCAGCAGCGGGTCGTTGACCGGCACCTGCACGCCACCGCGCAGGGCGGCTTCGGGGCCGCCCTGGTAGACGTCGTAGATGCCCAGCACATCGGCGATGAACAGGGCATCGAACAGGCCGCGTTCGAGCAGGCGGGCCAGGTCGGTCCAGTAGCCCAGGCGGTTGAAGGCCACGCTGGTGTTGCGCGGGTGGCGCCACAGGCCGGGGGACTGGTGGCTGGCGGCATTCATGCTGAAGGCGTTGAAGCGAATCGGGCGGGGCATGGTGGGCGCGCTCCGCTCAAGGCAATACGGAAGCCGGGTAGACCGCGTCGGCCACCTGCAGCTTGCGTGGAATCAGGCCCAGGCCCTGGAAGGTATCGGCCAGCTTCTGTTGCTCGGCAACGATCTGCGGGGTAATGGCCACGGCGTTGTAGTTGCGCCGCTCGCTGGCCACTTGCAGCACATTGGCGTTGATCCCCAGTTGCGGGGCCAGCAGCGCGGCAACTTCCGCAGGCTTGGCATTGGCCCACTGGCTGACCTTGCCCAGTTCGGCGAAGAAAGTCTTCAGCAAGGCGCGATGCTGGTCGGCGAAGCTGGCGGTGGACAGGTAGAAGGTGCGGTTGTTGGACAGGCCGCTGCCGTCGCGCAGGTTCTTCAGGCCCGGCTGGCTTTCTGCTGCGGCGAGGAACGGGTCCCACAGGGTCACAGCCTGGACGCTGCCCGATTGCAGGGCAGCGACGGCATCGGCGGCGTTGTTGACGTAGGCCGGGGTGATGTCCTGGTAGCTGAGGCCGGCCTGTTCCAGGGCAACGGCCAGCAGGTATTGGGCGTTCCAGCCGCGGCCGGTGGCCACGCGCTTGCCCTTGAGGTCTTGCACGCTGGCCAGGTGGTCCTGCTCGCGCACCACCAGGCCGATGCCGCGTGGGTAGGGTTGCTCGGCGGCCAGGTACACCACCGGCTTGCCTGCAGCCTGGGCGAACACCGAGGGTGCGTCGGCGGCATGGCCGAGGTCGATGGCGCCGGTGCTCAAGGCTTCGAGCAACTGCGGGCCGGCGGCGAACTCGTGCCAGCTGACTTTCACGCCTTGCGGTGCCAGGGCCTTCTCCAGGGCGCCGCTGCCCTTGAGGATGTTGATGCTGTTGAACTTCTGGTAGCCGATGCGCAGGGTTCTGGCCTCGTCGGCCAGGGCTTGGGACCAAGGCAACAGGGTACTGGCGACACTGGCCAGCAAGCCGCCGATCAACAGGCGGCGCAAGGGGGAGAAGGCACGGGCGGGCATTGGCATTGCTCCTTGAGTTGGAGGGGAAACGATGTGCCCAGACTAAGGAGGTGGCGTTTGGCTTTCAATTTTTATATTCCTGTTTGTTAGATTGTTTAGTTATTTTTATATCCTTTTGTTTTGTAATGGTTGGTCCATTTCGACATTTTTTTCACATTCGCTTGCTAGGCTCCCCGGCATTCCCGAGGAGCCCTACATGTCGCACATCCTGCGCAAGCGCAGCACCCGCATCGCCTTGGCCGCCACCGCCGGCCTGCTCACGGCCACCCTGGGCTTCTTTGCCTGGCAGAGTTTCTACCCGGTCCAGGCCGCCTCCGGCTGGGGCGTCGAGGTGCTGCACCGCGACGTGACCAAGGCCGCGTCGCTGTTACCGCAAGCCGATGGCAGCCTGCTGGTCAGCCGCGAACTGGACGATGGCCGTGGCAGCATCCTCAGGATCACCGCCCAGGGTAATCGGGTGGTGGTCATCGACAACCTGTCCAAACCCGACGGCATGGTGGCGGCGCAGGGAGGCTGGGTGTTCAGCCAGGAAGGCGGGTTTGCCCCGGTGAGCCTGGCCCGCGATGGCCAGGTCACGCGGCTGTTCGACGGCGAGAGCGTGCAGGGCCTGTGGAACGACGGCGAGCACCTGTACGCCATCGAGGACCGCAAGGGCAATGGCCGTTTGATGCGCTATGACTGGCGCAGCGGCCAGCTCGATGTGCTGCGCTCCGGCCTGACCGAAACCGAAGGCCTGACCCGCTGCAGCGACGGGCGTTTGCTGTATACCGAAAAGGCCAACGGCAAGGTCCGCGCCCTGTCCGACGATGGCCGGGACCCGGTGGTGGTCGATGGCCTGCGCAACCCGACGTTCCTGTTCTGCGACCAGCGCGGCCTGTGGATCAGCGAAGACAACACCCACCGGGCCCGGCTGCTGCGCATCGGCGCCGACGGCACGCGGCAGACCGTGCTGTCGTTCCTCAAGGCGCCGCAGTCGATCGTTGCCGATGGCAAGGGCGGCTACCTGCTGGCCGAAGGCGGGCGCAACCGTGTGCTGCACCTGACCCCGCCGCTGGAGCGCAATACCGCCCAGCGCGACTGACCCTGCGCCTGGCTGGGCAGCAGCCGTGGATGATGGCTACCCGACCAACAGCGCGCTTCCCTGCATGGCCGCGCTCGCGGATAATCCCTCCATTCCAATAAACAGCCTGTGAGTGGGTATGAGTGATTCCGTAGTCAGCCTCGGCCAGCCTGAAACCGAAGGGGGGCGCAAGACGCGCAAGAACAACCCCGAGAAAACGCGCGAGGACATCCTCCAGGCCGCCATCAACGAGTTCGTCCAGCAAGGGCTGGCCGGTGCCCGCGTCGACGCCATCGCCGAGCGCACCGCCACCTCCAAGCGCATGATCTACTACTACTTCGGCAGCAAGGAGCAGTTGTACTGCGAGTGCCTGATCAAGCTGTACGGCGACATCCGCAAGACCGAGCAAAGCCTGGACCTGGAGTCGCTGCCGGCCGAGCAGGCGATTCGCCGGCTGGTGGAGTTCACCTTCGATCACCACGACCGCAACGTCGATTTCGTGCGGATCATCTGCACCGAAAACATCCATTACGGCGAGTACGTCAAGCAGTCGCCGGCGATTCGCGAAATGAGCAGCCTGGTGCTCGAGGCCCTGGGCAGTACCTTGCGCCGTGGGGTGCAGGAAGGTGTGTTCCGCGCCGGCATCGAGGTCATCGACCTGCACATGCTGATGAGCTCGTTCTGCTTCTACCGGGTGTCGAACCGCCACACCTTTGGCGAGATCTTCCAGATCGACCTGTCCGATGAGCAGGTCAAGCTGCGTCACAAGGCCATGATCTGTGATGCGGTGTTGCGGTATATCCAGATCGAGCGCCGCCCCTGAAGGTTTTCCAGTGCCTGGGCTGGCCCCTTCGCGGGCATGCCCGCTCCCACAGGTACTGCATCTGCCTTGAATGTTGTGGTGATCCTGTGGGAGCGGGCGCGCCCGCGAAAGGGACGGCCCAGGCGACACATGAATGACGCCTTGATGCTCACTCGCCCAACCGCTGCTCACGCGACGGCGGGTAGCCAAAGTAAGCCGCATAGCATTTGCTGAAGTGCGACACCGAAACAAACCCGCAAGCCACTGCCACTTCCATCACCGACAGGTCGGAATACTGCAACAGGCGGCGGCTCTTGGTGATGCGCAGCTCCATGTAGTAACGCCGCGGCGAAGTGCCCAGCTGGGCCTGGAACAGGCGGTCGATCTGCCGGCGCGAGCGCCCGCTGTAGGCGGCCAGCTGGTCGAGGCTGAGGGTTTCCTCGAGGTTGTTCTCCATCAGTTCGACGATGGTGCGCAGGTGCAGGCTCATGGACTTCTTCGCGCCTGGGCCGACCTGGCGGTAGCGGGCACCGGAGAACGACAGGATTTCCTCGACGCCTTCGGCCAGGCCGTCGCCATACAGCCGGCGCACCAGGCCGAGCATCAGCTCCATGGCGCCATTGGGGCTGGCAGCGCTGAGGCGGTCGCGGTCGAGGGTGAAGCTGGCCGGGGTGATTCGCGTCTGCGGGCTGCGCTCGGACAGGCTGGCGCGCTGTTCGGGGTGGATACTGCAGCCATAGTCATCCAGCACCCCGGCGCGGCCGAGGAACCATGCGCCGTTCCACAGCCCGCCCAGGGCCATGCCGTGGGCCGCGCAATCGCCCAGCAGGCGGTCGAGTTCGGGGTACTTCAATGGCGTGCGCAGGCCGCCGCAGATCACCAGCAGGTCCAGCTCCTTCAGCGCCTCGGCGGACAACTCGGTGGCCACCAGCTCCAGCCCCAGGTCGCTGAGCACGCGGTCGCCTTCCAGCGACAGCGGGGTGAACTGGAAGCTGTCGGCGCGCAGCAGGTTGGCCGTGACCAGCACGTCCATGGCCACGGTGAAGCTGGCCATCGAGAAGTGTTCGAGCAATACGAAATCGACCCGATAGGGGGCCTGGGCATTGGCGCTGGTGGACTTCAGCCGCAGCATGTTGCTGGTACTGGTCTTCTTGCTGAACTGGCGTGGCGTGGGCACTCTGGACTCCGCTTCCTGGCTGGCCTTGAGAGTGTGGCGGGTGGCCGGGGGAAAGACAATCTCCCGGGTGGCCGTGTCGTGTTCCAGGTCGTGTTCAGGCAACCTGCCTGGCTTGGCCCGTTGCCGCTATGCTGATGCTCCCGTGACTGAGGATACCCTTGATGAAGTACGCCGCTGCCTTGTTGCTTTGCCTGATGCCCTTGCTGGCCAATGCCCTGGAACCGGGCGACAAGCTTGCGCCGTGGACGCTGCTCGACCAGCACGACCAGGCTTACAGCCTCGGCGCCGGTACGCACATCCTGCTGGTGGCGCGCGACATGGACGGTGCCAAGCTGGTGAAGGCGGCGCTGGCCGAACAGCCCAAGGGTTACCTGGAAGCGCGCGATGCGGTGTTCGTCGCCGATATCCAGCGCATGCCGGCGCTGATCAGCAAGCTGTTCGCCATCCCCGCCATGCGCGATTACAACTACCGGGTGCTGCTGGACCGTGACGGGCGGGTGGCCAGCCGTTATCCCGGGCAGGATGGCCAGGTGCAGTGGTTGCAACTGGAGCAAGGTACGCTGGTGAGCCAGCGTGCATTTGCCGATGCGCCGGCGTTGAAGGCGGCGCTGGAGACTGCACCACGGCATTGAGAGCTGTCACTGCTCCCTGTAGGAGCGGCCTTGTGTCGCGATGGGCTGCAAAGCAGCCCCCTGCGGTATTTCGTAGGGCAAAGATCCTGGGGCTGCTGCGCAGCCCATCGCGACACAAGGCCGCTCCTACAAAGGGCCGCGGTGCCATGCCGCCAGCCAAATCAATCTGAACCCTCGGCAGCCTCTGCAACCCAACCCATTACATGCCAAATGGGAGAGCGCTCATGGAAATCGGAACGATCTGGATCATCGTCGCGGCCTTTGTGATCCTGCTGGAAATCTGGGCCATCTGGCACATCATCGGCAGTGACCGGCGCGCCGAGCGCAAGATGCTGTGGATCGTGTTCGTGGTCTACGCGCCATTCCCCGGTTTGCTGTTCTGGGCCTGGCGCGGGCCTCGGGCGGTGAAGGGCAGGGCGGTACTGCAGGAAAAATGACGGTGCGCGGCATCAGGCGCGGGGGCGCCTGATGCCGTCGCTGTTCATTTGGGCAGGATGTCGAAGCGAATGGCTGCGCCCAGTCCGTCCACCATCAAGCAACCGTAGAACTTCACGGTCGACAGCACACGCAGTTGCTTGAGCGCTTCATGGATGTAGTCGTGAAGCAGCTTTTCGGCTTCGCGCTTGCGCTCTGCAAGTGTGGCGCCTTTGAGTGTGACCATCCCGAGCAGGGTGGTCTCAATGTGCTCGACGGTGTCCAGGCCAATTTTCTCGCGCAGGTGCAGACGGGCCTGCGCCGCATCGGTTTCATCTCGGGCAGGGTTGTTTGGCTTGATGGTGTAGGCCAGTTGAAAATTGTATTTGCTCATCGCTTTATCCTTGTTACGTACAGGCCTCCATGCCGGGCCTCGCAATCTAGCGCCTGACGGCCACTTCGCATATGAACGCGTGGTTCACGGAAGCTCGTGCGCTGTGCGAAACGTCCTACACTCGGCGCCTGTTTCGCGAACAAGCCCGCCCCTGAAAACCGCGCTTGACCTCGAGTTAACTCAAGGTTCGATACTCCGCGCCTCTTCCAACTGATCGAGGGTTTACCGTGAGCCATTCAACCGCGTTTCAGCTGAGCAATCCCGAAGGCCTGTACGACCCCAGCGGCAACGCCTATTCCCATGTCGCCGAGGTGCATGCCGACAGCCGCCTGCTGTTCATCGCCGGCCAGGGCGGGGAGGGCCGCAACGGGCAACTGTCGCCGCTGTTCGCCGAGCAGGCGCGCCAGGCACTGGCCAACCTGGAGGTTGCCCTGGCGTCGAAAGGCGCCAGCCTGGCCCAGGTGTTCAAGCTGACCCTGCTGATCGTCGAGCATTCCGAAACGCGCCTGCGTGAGTGGGTAGCCGAGGCTGACAGGGCCTGGGGCCCTTGCATGAAGCCGACCTGCACGCTGATACCGGTACCCCGGCTGGCGCTGGACGGCATGCTGGTGGAAATCGAGGCGGTGGCAGCGGTATAGGTCCGGGCGATTCGGTGGTGGCGGCGGATAAACACTATGTTGTATATCGGTGCTGGCCCTACCAGCATGGCCGCCATGACAACAATCGATCTCAGAGGTGACCACACCATGAGCACCAGCACCACCACGCTCACCGACCGCAAGGCCCGGGCCTGGCTCTGGCCTGCACTTTTCAGCCTGGTGGCCTTCGCTGCCAACTCGGTGTTCTGCCGGCTGGCGCTGAAGGACGGGGCCATCGACCCGGCATCCTTCACCGTGGTGCGCCTGGCCAGTGGTGCACTGTTCCTGCTGCTGTTGCTCCGCCTGCGCAAACCCGCGCTTGCCATGGGGGGCAGCTGGCGCGGCGGCCTGGCACTGTTCCTGTACGCGTTCCTGTTTTCTGCGGCGTACCTGCAGCTGGGCGCAGGCGCGGGTGCGTTGCTGCTGTTCGGCGCGGTGCAGATCACCATGTTCGGCTTTGCCTGGTACAAAGGCGAACCTATCACCGCGCGGATGCTGCTGGGCATGCTGATCGCCTTCGCCGGCCTGCTGGTGCTGCTGTTGCCCGGTACCGCGGCGCCACCCTTTGCCAGTGCCTTGCTGATGGCCCTGTCCGGCGTGGCCTGGGGCGTGTACACGCTGCTGGGCAAAGGCTCACCCAGGCCGCTGGCCGACACTGCCGGCAATTTCGCCCGGAGCCTGCCGTGTCTGGTGCTGCTGGCGCCGATGCTGTTGCTGGGCGCCGGCTTGCACCTGAGCCCGCTCGGCTTGCTGTATGCGCTGGGCTCCGGTGTGCTGGCCTCGGGTGCGGGCTATGCCGTGTGGTACGGCGTGGTCAGGCAAGTCAGCGCGCAGCAGGCGGCGACCATGCAACTCAGCGTCCCGGTGATTGCGGCGTTGGGCGGGGTTGGCCTGATCGGCGAGCCATTGTCGTTGCGCTTGCTGGTGGCGTGCGTGGTGGTGCTGGGCGGTATCGCCCTGGCGCTGGCGCCACGGCGTTAAAAGAAACTGCGTTGCGCCTTGAGCGTGACCATGCTGTTGCAATAGGTGTTGATGCCCGAGTACGCATCACACCCGCCTCCACTGAGGTTGGAGTTGCTGTAGATCAGGTTCAGGTCGATGCCGAGCCAGGGCCGGGACAGCTCCAGCGACCAATCGGAAAAGGCATTCACTTGGCTGCCATCACCAATGGTGAATGGCGTACCCAGACGGTGATGGGCGAGCTTGACGCTCAGGTCGACGTCAAACAGTGGCAATTGGCCGAAGTCTGCGAATAGCGTGCCGGTGCGGTTGTCGGGGTTGTTGCGCAGCGCTCCACCGAAACGGCTGCCCAGCACCGAAACGCCGCCGTACAGGGCATAGCTGTCGGGGCCTGAGATGTTTGGCTGACTATAATGGATCAACCCCACCTCGTAACCCAGGCTACTGTCGAACTGGTGCTTGTAGCCCAGGTAACTGTCCAGCCGCAGGGTGGAGTCGGGCGTAACGCCCATGCTTGGGGCGTACTGGCCAAGGTACCACCCGCTGGGGTGGCTGAAGTCGAGGCCGCCGTGGAATGCACCGATGGCGCTGGGCGATATCAGACCCTGGGCCATGCTGCGTGAGGGGGTGGTGCCGAGCGTGAAGTCGAAGCCGCCCAGTTCGCGTTTGATCTGTTGGGCCAGCAGCATGGGGCTGAACAGCAGTGCAGCACTCAGCAACAGAAGGGGCCTGGTCATGGTCTCCGTCCTGGAAGGCTTGCGGTTGAGCGGTAGAGCATACCTGTGCAGGTAACGGGAGGGAACCGCTGACTAGCCCACTCAGCCTTTGGTCGAACGGTCGGCGTCGGCAGCTTCGGTCACCACGGGCAGGTTGCCGGCACGCTGGATTACCCGCCGTTGCTGCTCGTAGTCGTCCAGCGACAGGCCACGGCGTTGCAAGGCTTCCAGTTGCAGTTGACGGGTTTCCTCGGCGGTGTAGGGGCGCAGTTCGGGGTGGCTGGCACAGCCGCTGATGATGGCGATGGCAATAACGGCAAGGGTGGCGGACAGCAGGCGGGCCAAGGTGTTCATCAGGTAGCTCCAGGGGCCGGGGTGGTGGGCGGCGAGTCGATGGAGCTAGGTTATTCGGCCATGTCGTTCGGCAGAAATTGCCATTCTCGATAGTGACTATCGATGGTTCCTGGGAGGGTGCGATGGGGCAAGACGAGCAACCGCGTAAATGGGGCGTGCTGGAGCCGATCGACCGGATCACCGAAGTCATCTTCGGCCTGTTGATGGCGATGACCTTCATCGGCTCGCTGAGCGTGGCCACCGCAGGGCGTGAAGACGCGCGGCTGATGCTGATTGCCGCGCTCGGCTGCAACCTGGCCTGGGGCCTGGCTGATGCCGTCATCTACCTGCTGCGTACCTGGACCGAACGCACCCGCAGCCGGACCTTGCTGGCCCGCCTGCAAGCCGGTGATATCAATCAGGGGCGCAGGCTGATTGCCGATACGCTGCCAGAGCGCATCGGCCTGGCAATGGATGAAGACGGGCTGGAGATGCTGCGCGGGCGCATGTTGCGTGATGCTGGCCGCCCGCTGCCGGCACGCCTGGGGCTGGATGATTTGAAGGCGGCCCTGGCCACTTTCCTGCTGGTGGTACTGGCAACTTTCCCGATGGTCATTCCGTTCCTGCTGATCGAGACCACCGGTACGGCCATTCGCGTATCGAACCTGGTCGCCCTGGCCATGCTCTTCCTTGCGGGCTGGCTGCTGGCACGCTATTCCGGTGGCCGCACCCTGTTGACCGGCGTGGTCCTGGCGGTAGTCGGGGCGTCACTGATCCTGGCGATCATCGCCCTGGGCGGCTGAGCACCGCCCGCTCAGTATTTTATGTCGCGGGCGCGCTCACGGCCTTGCTGCTTGGTGTGGCGTTTGTCCTGTCGGCAGCCGGCGTTGCTTTGCTGGTCGGCGTGGCGGCAATCCTGTTTGGTCTGCCGCGCGTCCTGGCGGGTTTCCTGCCGCACATCGCGGGCCTCGCGGCGCCGTTCGGCACGGTCGGTGGCCGCCCAGGCCGAGGTGCAGAGCACGGCCAGCATGATCACGGCGATGAGGCGGGGCGTGTTCATCAGGGTGGGCTCCTTTTTGGGATACGGTCTTGTGCATGCGCCGGCCTCTTCGCGGGCACGCCCGCTCCCACAGGTACTCCACAATGTTCGAACCTGTGGTGACCCTGTGGGAGCGGGCGTGCCCGCGAAAGGGCCGGTACAGTCAATTACAGATCTCAGCCCAGCCCTGATATAGATTCAAAAGCAGCAACCACCCTCACCTTTAGAGCGCGAAAAGTTTGCGCCCGCACATCTGGCCAAAAGCATCGCCATTGCTACCCTTAATCCACGCGGTCTGATCTCATGGAGAGAAGCGATGCGCATCCCACTGTCAGCGGTCCTGTCGGTAATCCTGTATCTGAGCGCCACGCCCGGCCTGGTGCTGGCAGAAGACGTACCTGCCCCCGACCCGGCACCACAAGCCGACACGGTCGTGGCCAAGGACCCGGTGTTCACCCAGGAGCAACTGGACCAGATGCTCGCGCCCATCGCGCTGTACCCCGATGCGCTGCTGGCCCAGGTATTGATGGCTTCCACTTATCCGGGGCAGGTGAGCGAAGCGGTGACCTGGTCCAAGGCCAACCCCAAGGCCACCGGCGACGATGCCGTCAAGAAGGTGGCGAACCAGCCCTGGGACCCAAGCGTACAAGCGCTTGTGGCCTTCCCACAGGTGCTGGCAACCCTGGGGCAGGACCCGGTCTGGGTGCAGCGGCTGGGCGATGCCTTCCTCGCGCAGCCCGACGATGTCATGGGCGGCGTGCAGCGCCTGCGTCACCAGGCCCAGGCCGCCGGCAACCTACAGAGCAACCAGTACCAGAACGTGACCGTGCAGACCGCCCCGGCACCAGCACCGGCCTCCAGCGGTAGCAGCACCCAGGTGGTTACGGCCAGCAGCCCGCCCACCACCATCATCATCGAGCCGTCCGACCCGCAAGTGGTGTATGTGCCCACTTACAACCCGACCACCACCTACGGCACCTGGGCCTACCCGGCTTCGCCGCCGGCGTACTACCCGCCACCGCCCATGTACTACCCCGGTTCCGCGCTGGTGGCGGGCCTGGCCTTCGGTACCGGCGTGGCGATCGTTGCCTCGCTGTGGGGTGACTGCGACTGGGGCAACAACGACATCGACATCGACGTCAACCGCTACAACAACATCAACGCCAACAACCGCATCACCAACAACCAGAACAAATGGCAGCACAACGCCGCCAACCGCGACGGCGTGCCGTACCGCGACTCCCGCAGCCGCCAGCAGTACGGTCGCCAGCTGGACGGTGCCACCCAGCGTACTGCCTTCCGCGGCGATGACGCCCAGCGCGCCCAGGCGCGGGACAAGGCCAGGGCGTCGATGGACCGGGCCGGCATCGAACGGCCGGCCACCAGCAACCGCCAGGCACGCCAGCAGATGCGCGAGGCGCAGGCGGGCAATTCGGTCGGCAACCGCATGCAGCCTCGTAGCGACAACCCGCGGGCAACCGACCGCCGACAGGAAACCCGCAACACCCAGGCTCGGCAGCAGAACAACCAGGTGAACCAGCGCAGGCAGGGTGAAGGCCAGGGGCGGCAGCTGGCGCAAAACCGGTCTTCCAATACCGCCGGCCGGGCGCGTAACAATGCCTTCGACGGCGTGCGTTCACCCTCGCGCACCAGCGCGCAGGCCAGCCGTGGCCGCACCAGCCAGTCGTTCGCCCAGCGCCCGAGCGCATCGCGTGCCGCCGGGCACCAGATTTCCCGGCCCAGTGCGCCCGCACGCCGCGGGGGAGGTGGCCGTCGATGAACCGTCAATCGATAGCGGCACTGGTAATCGCAGCCGGTATGGCCTGGTCAACCCTGGCCGCTGCGCAGGAAGTCTTCCCGACACCGGAGAAGGCCGTGGAATCCTTTGTTGCCGCGCTGGGCGAGGAGAAACCTGATGAAGCCCGCCTGGCCCAGTTGCTGGGCGATGACTGGCGTACCTACATACCGCGCGGCGGTGTGCAACGCAGTGACGTGGACACGTTCCTGGCGCAGTATCGCGTGCAGCACAGCATCGACATGTCGGGGGCAAACAAGGCCATCCTCGCGGTGGGCAGTGATCACTGGACGTTGCCCATACCGTTGACCAAAGGCGGCGAGGGTTGGCGTTTCGACCTCAAGGCCGGCAGCTCTGAAATCCGCGCCCGGCGTATTGGCCGCAACGAGCTGGGCGCCATGCAGTCGATGCTGGCCTACCACGATGCGCAGATGGACTATGCCAGCCAGGACCACAACGGCAACGGTGCGCTGGAGTACGCGCAGAAGATATTCAGCGAGCCCGGCAAGCATGACGGGCTGTACTGGGACGACGACGGCGATGGCCAGGTCAGCCCGCTGGGCCCGCTGTTCGGCCAGGACATGGTCGGCGACGCCTGGTATGGCTACCACTTCCGCATCCTCGATGCACAGGGCCCATCTGCCCCCGGCGGTGCCTACAGCTACCTGATCGGCAACCAGATGAGCCGTGGCTTCGCCATGGTTGCCTGGCCGGCCAGGTACGATGACACCGGGGTGATGAGCTTCATGATCAGCCATGACGGCGAGGTGTTCGAGAAAGACCTCGGGCCGCACGGCGACAAGCTGGCCAAGGAGATGAAACGCTTCGACCCGGATGACAGCTGGAAGGTGGTGGATGTGCCGGCGGGAGATTGAGTGGGGCGCACCCGCCGTGGCCGGTTCAAGGTGCGGTTCGCGATTCAAGGTCCATATCAGCTGGCCAGCTCACTTTGGGTGCCAGGCGCAGGGCGAACTCACACCAGAGCACATCGTTGTGATCCTTGGGGGGGGCCGGGTGGTGGCAGGGCTGAGTGGCCTTCCTGCATGTAGGTGCAGATGTAGGCCCAGGCATGCTGGTCGGCACCCATCGTACTCAGGTGAAAACGGTCGATGACGTTGTTCGTGCCCGGCGCGACGATGGACAGCATGACACCCCATTTGAAAATGACCCCACCGTTTGGCAGGGCGCCGGTTTGTGACCAGCGCTCGGCGCGGACTTGGGACCATTCGTAACTGACCGGCACGACCTTGCCTTTGTCGAAGGGGTTCCACCATTGGCGTTTGAAGTTGTAGGCGTAGATTTTCTGGCGCGCACGGTTGAACCTGATGGGTAGGTCGCGAGGGGGGGATATATCAACTTGGTATCCAAAAAACGTACACCAGACGCCAAGGAGCAGTACAAGAATTCCAATGATGACTAGCTCTATGCTGCCAATACTCCAGCCTTTGAAGATCATGTGAGGAACCTGCAGCGTAAATATGGCCGCAGGTACGGAGAGTGCCGAGAGGATACCTCTAGGTGAAATAGGGGACCGAGGCACTTCAAGGTAAATCGTATCTTGATGGTTTGGTATCTGCCTGCCCAAATTCCTATCAACGGCTGGAGGAGTGGCTGGGCCAGGCAGATCCTCCTTCCAGCCAGCGCAAGGAGGGACTAGTAATGGGGAGGCCAATTGAGGTGCTCCAAAGAACTGATGTTGTTCTCTTTCATTGTTATCTGTGCTCGAGCTGAGTTGTAATCAGGACCAGGCCAATAAACAAGGCAAGTCCAGCTTCCATTGATAAGCGTTCAGTACAAAGCCTACGGCCACCGTACTGCTATCACTGATGACTGTTTCACTTTCCTTCTGTTCCAATCTCAGGGGGCGGTTCTCGACTCCAGATCCATTTCCGTTGGCCACGCTACTCGGGGGGCCAAGCGCAGGGCGAACTCACACCAGAGAATATCGTCATGGTCTTTAGGTGTGCCGGGCGGGGGTAGTGCCGAGGGGCCTTCTTGCATGTAGGTGCAGATATAGGCCCACGTAAGCTCATCGGTACCCATCATACTCAGGTGGAAACGATCGATAACATTGTTCGTGCCCGGTGCGACGATTGAAAGCATGACGCCCCATCTGACAATGAGCCCACTTCTGGTTTGTGCCCACAATTCAGCTCGGACTTGCGACCAGTCGTAACTCACGGCTGCGATTTTGCCCATGTCGAAAGGATTCCACCACTGGCGCATAAAGTTGTAGGCGTAGATTTTTTGGCGGAGGCGGTTGAATCTGATAGGTTCGTCGAGTGGTGGCGTAGTATCAATAAGAATTCCTGTGGCAACTCCCCAGGTTATCAGCATGAGCTCAAGGGTCGAATATATTATGGATTCTGGATTTTTGATGTCGAGTGAGGAGAGCATTAAATAAATATTGAGCGTGAGTGGAATGCATAGTATCACGGTAAGTATTGAGCTTGCACATCGCGGTGTAGTGCTTTGTCGGGCGATCTCTAAGTAGATTGCACACTGATGATTCGGTGCTTGTTTTTTCATGAGGGGTTCTACAGTAGGCGACTCACAAGGTGTGGGTAGGTCCTTTATCCAGCGTGGGCTAGGTGGGTTTAATAGTGGGCGATTCATATTGTCAGAGGTCCTTGATTTTTATTTTATTTTCTTTGATCTCCAGGCGTGCATTACCTGTATCGTCATTTTTATTCGGGCGATAATCTAAGATGAATTTGATGTCGCGAATGTGGTGGTTGTCATGCAGCGGTAAGGAATATTGGGTGGTAAATACTCCTCGTTCGCTGTCGAATTTGCTCAGGTGTCGTTTGTCATTGTCAAGTGGAAAAATATTTACATTGCTGGGTTGTGTGATCGTTAGTGCGGAGTTTGGTGCGCTCTCGCCTGAGAGGATTATTGTGTTTTCGTGTAACCCGGATTGATAAAGATGTAATTCCCAGCGGTAGTAAGATTGGTTGGTTTGATAGTTTGGTAAGGTAAAGTGGAAGTCGAGCATGAAAACTGCAGGTACCGCGTGACCATCGCTAATGATCGTTCCTTCCGGAGCGGCAGTATCAAGATGAACATTCGATGCCAAGCTAAGGTTGACTCTAGCATCTGCCTGGACACCAAGAGTTGCTGCATTGAGAGCTCCAATCGCAGCGTCAAGATGCTCGGCTTCGGACCACGCACGTTGCGCTGTTGGAATGCCCCATCTACAGCGCCTTGACCATAGCTCCGTAGGCGTTGACTCTTTCCGTTTTGCTATTGTGGCTAATGTGTATGTGGCCAGTACTAGCACTATCGTAATGCCAAGGGGGCCGAGCAGAGCGGCTTTTCCGAATGCCACAGCTACTCCAGAAAGTGTCGATAGAAACGCTGTTGCGCTGGCAATACGGTATTTTGATGAGGCCGTATTGTCGCCATTTTCAATTGTGCGGAAAGTTGCAAAGGCATACTGGGCTCCATCCATGAGGCCTGCCATAGCTGTGATAGCACCACCATACCTGGCTAATTTGCTTGCCAACGATGAATTGGTGATTGTTCCAGGCCATTCTGGATTGGGACGTACCAGCGCTATGGTGAAACCTGCTGTTTCAACACTTGCCCCAAGTACCCCAAGCGATGATGACCAGATTGTTGCGAGCACCTCCGGGTTGTTTGTATTTGTTTCATGCAGCGCTCGATAGTTCTTGCCCAGGCTGTCCTGCTGAAACCATATACTGCCCAAGGTAAGGAGCAGGCCTACACTTCCGGTACTAGTCGCCGCATCCCGCATGCTGCGCATAGCATCACTCGCCATGTTTTGTGCGGCTATCGAGCTGATTTTCAAACCATCGGAAACCTGCGCACGCAGCGTACCCGCACCAATCGCAACATTGCGTACCAGCGCCCCGACGCCACCGGCTGCACCTTCGCGCAACTGCACCAGCCGCGCCTGTAAACTTTCAGCACTTTCCAACGTCCAGAGCATCACCTCGATCATCTGGCTACGGTTACCCGCTGCCGCAATATTGATCGCGCCACTCAGCACCATGGCCCGCACCTTGCGGCCCAGTGGGTCACGGAACTGCTTGTCTACCTGCTGCAGAAACGCATCGGTTCGCGCCTCCAGGGCTTCATTGAGCAGGCTCATGTATTCGCCCACTGTCAGCGACACCCGCAGCGGCGTTACCTGCTGCCCCGCAAACAGGGCAAACGCCGAGCGATGCACATGGCCGATCAGGGTCTTGGTCCGTTCACTCAGGTGCTGGCTGAGCGCATTCCCGGCGCTGTTGGTCGCGGCCAGCAACTGGCCAACGGCATCCTGTATCGGCTTGATCATCAACAGCTGGCCGTCGGCGGTACCGGCGATGCCCTTGATGATGTCGTACACCTTGCCGAAGTCGTCCCCGGACAGCGCGTTGGCCACCTGCTGCATCAGCTTCTGGTTCTTGGCCAGCAGTGCCTGGTAAAGCAGGCTGCGGTCGTCTTCCAGCAGCTGCTGCCAGATATGCTGGGTGATCCCGAGTGGCTGACCCTCCTGCGGCAGGGTTTCGGTAGGCCCGCCGGCCAGGCAGGCGGCCATCATCTGGATGAAGTACTCCACCGAAACGGGGGAGGTCGCGTCATAGTCGTAGTAGCCGATCTGCTGAAACGCCCGCTTGGCATAGTGCCGCGCATACAGATCGCCAACCTGGTCGATCATCGACTGCCAGTTTTTCAGTTCGCGGTCGTAATCGGCCTGGAACGCGGCGCGGGCGCTTTCGTCGTAACGCTCTTCCAGCCGCTCGCGGGCGTCCTGCTGTTTGCGCGCGATGTTGCGTTCGGTCTGCGCGTCGATGTCCACCGGCGGCAGATACGCCTTGGCCGCGATCGGGCTGTCGTTCCATTGCTCGACCTGCCGGGCTTCCCGCTGCGCGTCCTCGGCACCCTGCGCGGCCGCCATGGCAGCGTGCAATTCGCGGATGCCCAGTAGTGCTTGGGAGGTGAAGTACTCGAAGTGCCGCTGCGGCTGCGCCCGCCATTCCTGCAGGGCTTGCACCCAGCCAGTGCGTTGCGCGTTGAGCTCCATGACCATGCCGACCGGGTCGGGCAGCGTCAGCGCCAGCAGGCCATTGGGCAGTTGTTCCTGCTGGATGACATTGCGCACATGCGTGCGGGTTTCATGCCAGCGGCCCAGGCGGCTGTAAAAGCCATGAGCGCTGGTAAATCTGGCAGAGGAAAAGGTCGAGAACTCCAGCACCTGTTCCAGGCCGAAGCGGAAGCTGTCGGTCATGGCGATGCCGAGGCTGGCAGGGTCGTTGCGTGCGGTGTTCAGGTCCACTTCGACGAAGCGGGCGAGGGTATCCGGGTCACTGTCGGCGATGCCTTGCCGATAGCGGTCGAGTACCGCACGAGGCCAGGGGTCGTTGGCGAAGGCGATCCAGGCCTTGCGGTAGAGCAGGGTATCGATGTTGATGAACGAGGCAATCACATCGTGGCCTTCGGTGGCGCATACCTTGGGTAACGACCTGGGTGGCCCGAAGGGCATCTGCGATACCGGAAAGCGCTGCAAGGTACCTTCCGCCGCTACCTCGTAGGCCTGCCAGATTTCCTGGTCGAGCAGTACGTAGACATAACCCTGGCGCAGGAGGCGCAACTGGTCGGTGTGCATTGGGTGGAAGATGATTTCGCTATCGTCTGCCAGGCGATAGGGGCGCCCTGTATCCGGGCGCGGGGCGTAGGCCTCGCGCAGCAACAGAATCGGCAGGCCGGAGCGTTCGCAGGCATTACAGGTACCGTAGGTGTTGGGGATCTCTTCCTGCATGGCGATGTGGATGGCTTTGCTGATGCTCATCAGGAGTTCCTTTTCCAGTGATTTGACGCAACGGCCAAAACACTAGCGAGGAACGCCTTCGCGGGGGAGCAATGGGCTTCCTAAAACGTTGTAGGATTTTTCGCTTTAGTGCCCTGTAGGAGCGGCCTCGCGTCGCGACGGGCTGCGCAGCAGCCCCAGGGTCTTGCAGGCGATAAAGGCCTATTGCCCCAACATCTGCCGCACCAGCCACTGCCCCGCCGGCCCGAGCGCGCGCCGGCTCGACCAGGCCACGTCCATGTCAACCCGTCGCGGGTACCCGGCCACCTGCAGCTCCACCAGCCCATTGCCAAACCGTGCCACCAGAGCCCTGGGCAGTTCGGCCCAGCCGAACCCGCGTACGGCGAACTCCAGCAGGGTGAGGTAGTCCGGTGCCGACCAGGCTTGGCCACGACCGTGGTGCAAGCTGGGGGCATAGGTCTTGATATACAGCTGCCGGACGTTCTCCAGGTGCTGCGTCTGCACCTGTGGCAAAGCCGCCAACGGATGCCCGCTGGCCACGTACACGCCAAACTCGGCCTGCTCGGGCAAGCGTGCCACGGCAACGTCAGCGGGGTAGCTGGGCTGGGTGGCAAGAATGCCGACGTGTGCCAGGCCCTGCTGGATCAGCTCGATCACATCGGCATCTTCCGAGGGGCCGCAGCGCAGCTCGGTATGCGGGTAGTGCTGGGCGAAGCGGGCCATCACCGCGCCCTGGAAGGTCACGCTGTAGCTGTCCGACATCACCACCGAGACCAGTGCCTCGACGTTTTCCGCCAGGCGCACCGCCAGGGCATCGAGCTGGGCGCTGGCATCGAGAATCGCCTCGACATGGCTCAGCACCTGCCGCCCAGCCTCGTTCAGCGTGGGGTGACGACCGCCACGCTCGAACAGCGGGCAACCTACATCGGCCTCGAAATTGGCGATGGCGATGCTGATGGTGGACTGGCTTTTGCGCAACTTGCGCGCCGCAGCGGAAAACGAACCCAGCGATGCAGCTTCGACAAAGGCGACCAGAGCTTCGGGTGAGTAGCGCATGGTATTGATAAAACCGATGGTAGCTATGTCGAGAGTATCAGTTCTATCAAAGAAAATAGGAAGCACGACTCACGCAATGGATGGAATTTGCAATGAAAAACGTCTCTTTCACCGAACGCCTGGTTCACGCCGTCGGTTATGAAGTGTTCGCCGTGCTGCTGTGTGCGCCGCTGTTGTCCTGGATCATGGGCAAGTCGCTGGCGACGGCGGGGGCGCTGGCGGTGACCCTGTCGGTGATCGCCATGCTGTGGAACATGGTCTACAACGCGCTGGTCGATCGCTACGTGCGGGTCGAGCGCATCCACTGGAAGGCCGGCGCACGCTTTGTGCACGGCCTGGGCTTCGAAGCCGGGCTGGTGGTGTGGTGCCTGCCGGTGGCGGCGTGGATGCTGGAGATTTCGTTGCTGCAGGCGTTCATGGTGGAGTTGGGCTTCTTCGTGATCATCCTGCCCTATACCGTGCTGTACAACTGGGCCTTCGACAAAGCCCGGCACCTGCTGATGCAGCGTCGCCTTGCGTGAAAACTACCAGCCTGCGCTGCCCCTCGATTTGTGCATTGTGCGGATATCCTGGGGCCGCTTCGCAGCCCTTTCGCGACACAAGGCCGCTCCTACAGGGACGGTGCAGGTTTCAGGAGCGGCTTTCGCCGCGAACACCGGCGCAGCCGGTGCCATCAGCCAATAAAAAACGGGGCATGCCATCGCTGGCCTGCCCCGTTTTTCAAACCGTTAAAGCGCCTCAGGCAACCTTGACGATCCAGCCAGCTGGTGCTTCCACGTCACCGCTCTGGATACCGGTCAGCTCGTTGTAGAGCTTCTGGGTAACCGGGCCGACCTTTTCCAGGTCGTGGAACACGTGCAGCTTGCCGTTGTACTCGATGCCGCCGATCGGGGTGATCACCGCAGCGGTACCGCAGGCGCCGGCTTCGATGAAGCGGTCCAGCTTGTTGATTTCCACATCGCCTTCGATCACGGTCAGGCCCAGGCGCGATTGCGCCAGTTCCATCAGCGACAGGCGGGTGATGCCTGGCAGCACCGAAGCCGATTTCGGGGTGACGAACTCGTTGTTGGCGGTGATGCCGAAGAAGTTGGCCGAACCGACTTCCTCGATCTTGGTGTGGGTCAGCGGGTCGAGGTAGATGGCGTCGGCGAAGTTGGCTTTCTTCGCTTCTGCACCCGGCTGCAGGCTGGCGGCGTAGTTGCCACCGACCTTGGCCGCGCCAGTGCCTTGTGGGGCTGCGCGGTCGAAGCTGGAGATCTGGAAGTTGTGCGGCTTCATGCCGCCCTTGAAGTACGAGCCAACCGGGATGGCGAAGATCGAGAAGATGAACTCGGGGGCGGTGCGCACGCCAATGTTGTCACCGGTGCCGATCACGAACGGACGCAGGTAGAGGGCGCCTTTACCATGCGGTGGCACGAACTTCTCGTTGGCCTTGACCACTTGCTTGCACGCCTCGATGAACACATCGGTCGGCACCTGCGGCATCAGCAGGCGGGCGCAGCTGCGCTGCATGCGGGCGGCGTTCTGGTCCGGGCGGAACAGGTTGATCGAACCGTCCTTGCAACGGTAGGCCTTGAGGCCTTCGAAGCACTGCTGGCCGTAGTGCAGGGCCGTGGAGCCTTCACTGATGTGCAGTACGTTGTCTTCGGTCAGGGTGCCTTTGTCCCACTCGCCATTGCGCCATACGGACAGGTAGCGTTTGTCGGTCTTGATGTAGTCGAAACCCAGCTTGTCCCAATTAATGCTTTCGTTGCTCATGACACCCTCATTGTCTTGCAAGTGCCCGATTGCTCGGGCTGCTGTTATATGCGCACCACGCCACCATAATACATCCGTGGCAGATCGGGAACGGCCAGTCACGAATTGATAGCCTGCAATGCATTCATTGCGGCTTCTACAGGTGCAGGTACTCGTCCAGCGCCAGCTGGTCGAGCAGTACCTGGTCGTGGGACGCCACCACCAGCGCCCCGCGAAACTGCCCGAGCATGTGTTCCAGTGCGGCCAGAGACGGCAGGTCCAGGTGGTTGCCCGGTTCGTCCAGCAGCAACAGGTCGAGCGGCCGTTCGCGGTACAGCACGGCGGCCAGTGCCGCCTTCATCCGCTCACCGCCGCTGAGCAGGCCGCTGGGCAGTTCGATGCGGGCCGCATCCAGGCCCAGTTGCGCCAGGCGGCTGCGCAAGTCGCCCTGGGCCAGGGTCGGGTTTGCCTGGCGCAGGTGGTCGAGCACGCTGGTGTGGCCTGGTAGTGCGCTGCAGTGCTGGTCGAGCAGGGCGGTTTCACCCCTGAGGCGCAGGCGCTCGGGCGGTGCTGGCAACTCACCGTTCATCAGCCTGAGCAGGGTGGATTTGCCACTGCCATTGGCGCCGACCAGGCCCAGCCGCTGGCCCAGGCACAAGCGCAGGTTCAGTGGTTTGCGCGTGCCGCGGGGCAGGTGCAGCGCCTGCAAGGCCAGCACTTCGCGGCCCGGATGACGCTGCGGCGTGGGTGCATGCAGGGTAATGGCGCTGTCCTGCTCGACTTCGCGAGCGGCGTCACGCACTTTGCCCTGCAGCGCCTGCCGGGCGTCGCGATGGTCGCGGCGCTGTTTGCCCGCAGTGGCCTGGCTGCGTTCCTGCTGGCGATCGACCAGGATCTTGGCCTGGTTGGCGTGCCTGGCGTTGCGCCCGGCGCGGGCTTGATGACGTTCCAGGTCTTCGCGCTGGCGCTGCAGTTCGCGCGCCTGGCGTTGCTGCTCCTGTTTCAGCCGGGCTAGTTGCTGTTGGGCCAGCGCCGTCTGGCTGGCTTTCTGGGCCGAATAGAAGCTGTAGTTGCCGCCATAGGCCTGCAAGCCCAGGCTGGACAATTCGACGATGCGCGTCATGTGCGCGAGCAGGCTGCGATCATGGCTGATCACCAGCAAGCCCCGGTCCCAGGCTTCGATCATGCTCAGCAGTTGGGCGCGGGCGTTGCTGTCCAGGTGATTGCTCGGTTCGTCGAGGATCAGGTAGTCCGCTTCGCTGAGCCAGGCGCCGACCAGCGCCACGCGCATGGCCTGGCCACCGCTCAGGCTGTGGGCGGGCTGGTGCCAGTCGAGCTGGCCCAGGCCGTGGCGTTGCAGGTGCCCCTGCAATTGCTCGCGGATATCCCAGCGTTCGCCGACAGTGTCGAAGTCACTGGGTGCGACGCTGCCTTGCTCGATGCGCTCCAGCGCAGCGAGCACCGCGCCCACCTGGGCCAGGTCGGCGACCGTGGCGCTGCGCTCGATCACCTGCTGGTCCAGAAGATGGATGCGCCCAAGGCGCCGACACTGGCCGCTGCTTGGTTCGCGCTGCCCGGCAAGTACTTGCCCGAGCAGGCTCTTGCCCACACCGTTGCGCCCGACCAGGCCGGTGCGGCGTTGGTCGAAGGTTTCGCTGAGGTCGGTAAATAACAGCCTGCCGTCAGGCAAGGCCAAGGAGACGCTGTCCAGCGTCAGGATCGACGTGTTCGTCATGCACAACTCCACAAATGCCGCGACATCTCCGGAGCGAACCGGAGGCTGAAGACTGGCCGTCGAAGGGACGGCGGCATCAATGGCGCATTGGACGAACACCTCGTGAAAGGGGAATGCGTAGCCTAACGGATAGAGGCATCGTTGTCGCGGGAAAACAGATTCCGCGAATGCGCCGCGGCCCCTGTAGGAGCGGCCTTGTGTCGCGATAGGGCTGCGAAGCAGCCCCAGCAATTTGTGCGTCTTTGCTGAAACCCTGGGGCTGCTTCGCAGCCCTATCGCGACACAAGGCCGCTCCTACAAGAGCCAGGACTGCGCATGCCCCTGGTTCAGCGCCCCATCAAGCGCTTGCTCCAGTCGCCCCCGTGGCTCTGCTGGCAGGCCTCTTCACTGTCAAACCGCACATGCCAGGCCGGATGGTCCAGCTGAATGCCGGCCTGTTCCAAAGCCAGGCCGGTCAGCGCCAGCATGCGTACCTTCGCGTCGCCCGCCACGGCGGCGGCCTTGTCGGCCTCTCGTTCGAACACCCAGGTAATACGCAGGCTGGCCGGAAAATCCTCGGGAGCCAGACGATGGGTAAGCCAGCTGAAACCGACGATCTCCGCCTTGGCGGTTTCGCAGGCTTCGGTCAGGCAAACCACCAGTTCACGCTCCAGGCGTGCCAAATCGCGCTTGTTCAGGGGTTTCACCGGTGGGCCTCGCTGCTCAAAGCCACCACTGTAACGCAGTTGCGCCACTTGTTGTCGGCCAGCCCGACAGCAATGGTTGACCACCCGCCAGCCACTGCGTAGCCTTGCCACTTCGAGGTTCTTCGGCCAGGCCGAAGCTAAGACGGGAACGCGGTACAAGCCGCGGCTGCCCCCGCAACTGTAAGCACCGACAACGGATCGACACAGCCACTGCGCCCGCGCGCGGGAAGGCGTCATCCCGCCAGCCCGCTGCACCAGCGGGCACATGGAACGGTGCGAGCCAGGAGACCTGCCTCGTCACGTTTTCGACTTTCAACCGGGCGGGGTGATCCGGTGGCGAACAAGCCCGGCCGGCCTGGCCCGTGGCTGTCGTCCTGCATGCCCGCGCCAATCTGCCAAGGGCAATGCGACATGAAAACACTGGCCAAGCTCCCCGTCACCATCGTCACCGGCTTCCTCGGCTCGGGCAAGACTACCTTGCTGCGCCACATGCTCGACAACGCCCAGGGCCGCCGCATTGCGGTGATCGTCAACGAGTTCGGCGAACTGGGCATCGACGGCGAAATCCTCAAGCAGTGCAGCATCGGTTGCACCGAAGAAGAAGCCACCGGTCGCGTCTACGAGCTGGCCAACGGCTGCCTGTGCTGCACCGTGCAGGAAGAGTTCTTCCCGGTGATGCGCGAGCTGGTGGCACGCCGTGGCGACCTGGACCATATCCTCATCGAAACCAGCGGCCTGGCCCTGCCCAAACCGCTGGTACAAGCCTTCCAGTGGCCGGAAATCCGCAATGCCTGCACCGTCGACGCGGTGATCACGGTGGTCGACAGCCCGGCCGTGGCCGCCGGCACCTTCGCCGCCTACCCGGACCAGGTCGATGCCCAGCGCAAGCTCGACCCCAACCTGGACCACGAGTCGCCGCTGCACGAACTGTTCGCCGACCAGCTGGCCAGCGCCGACCTGGTGGTGCTGAACAAGGCCGACCTGATCGACGCCGAAGGCCTGGCCAAGGTCCGCGCCGAGGTGGCCGAAGAACTGCCGCCGGCGGTCAAGGTGATCGAGGCCAGCAGCGGCAAGCTGCCGCTGGAGGTACTGCTGGGCGTGGGCGCCGAGTCCGAGGCGCACATCAATGGCCGCCGTACCCACCACGATTCGCATCATGACGGCGATGACCATGACGATCATGACCACGACGCCTTCGACTCCATCTCCATCGACCTGCCCGAAGCCGACGAAAGCCTGCTGCTCGACGCCCTGACCCAGTTGGTGGTGGAATTCGGCATCCTGCGCGCCAAAGGCTTCGCTGCCATCCCGGGCAAGCCGATGCGCCTGCTGGTACAAGGCGTGGGCACCCGTTTCGACAAGCACTTCGACCGCGCCTGGCGCGCCGACGAGCCGCGCATCACCCGCCTGGTGCTGATCGGCCAGGACCTCGACGCCGCCCAGCTGGAAGCGCGCCTGCGCCAGGCACTGGGCGCCTGACCCATGCACCTGCTGCGGACCCAGCCCGGCGGCTTCGTGCCGGATGACAGCATTGCCGACCTCGGCCAGACGCCCGCCGAGCTGGTGATTCTCTGCAGCGGCGATTCGCACCTGGCATTGCTCGCCGATACCGCCGAGCAATTGCCCGAGGATTACCCCAGCCTGCGCCTGGCCAACCCGATGCAGGTACAGAACCATGCCTCGGTCGACCTGTATGTCGACCAGGTGCTGCGCCATGCCAAGGTCATCCTGGTGTCGCTGCACGGCGGCGTCGGTTACTGGCGCTATGGCGTCGAGCAACTGGTCGAACTGGCCGGCCGTGGCGTGCAACTGATCCTGGTGCCGGGCGACGACCGCCCGGACCCGGAGCTGACCAGCCTGGGCAGTGTCAGCGGCGAGCAGGCCGAACGCCTCTGGCACTACTTGCGCCAGGGCGGCAAGGCCAACGCCATCAACCTGTTCAACTGCCTGGCCAGCCAGTGGCTGGGCCGCGACTATGCCTGGGACGAGCCGCAGCCGTTACCGCGCACCGCCGTGTATCACCCGGCCAAGGGCAGCGCCACGCTGGAGGACTGGTACCCGCAGTGGCATTCCGAACAGCCGGTGGCGCCACTGCTGTTCTACCGCTCGCACCTGCAGGCGGCCAACACCGCGTTCATCGATGTGTTCTGCCAGCGCCTGCAGGCCGCCGGGCTCAACCCGTTGCCGATCGCCGTGGCCAGCCTCAAGGAAAGCGCCTGCCTGGAGCAGGTCGAAGCCTGGCTGGACGAGGTGGGTGCCGAAGTGCTGGTCAACACCACCGGCTTTGCCCTGTCCAGCCCCGAACGGCCCAACCTGCGCCCGTTCCGTCGCGACATCCCGGTGCTGCAGGCCATCTGCGCGCAAGACAACCAGCCCGGCTGGGAAGCCAGCGAGCAGGGCCTGGGGGCGCGTGACCTGGCCATGCACATTGCCCTGCCCGAACTGGACGGGCGCATCATCACCCGCCCGGTCAGTTTCAAGGACATGGCCTGGCGCAGCGAGCGCAGCCAGTCCGACGTGGTCTGCTACCGCGCCCACCCCGAGCGCATGGACTTTGTCGCCGAACTGGCCCGCCGCTGGGTCGAACTGGCGCGCCTGCCGAATGCGCAAAAGCGCGTGGCCCTGGTGCTGGCCAACTACCCGACCCGGGATGGCCGCATTGGCAACGGCGTTGGCCTGGACACGCCAGGGGCGGCGCTGAACATCCTCAAGGCCCTGCAGGCCGAAGGCTATCCGCTGGCCGACTTGCCGGGCAGTGGCACGCAACTGATCCACCAGTTGCTCGGGGGCGTGACCAACGACCTCGACCATCTGGACCTGCGCCCCTGCGCGCAGAGCCTCAGCCTGGCCGACTACCAGGCCGCCTTCGAGCGCCTGCCCGAGGCCAACCGCCAGGCCGTGCTGGAACGCTGGGGGCCACCGCAGCAGGACCCGATGTACCGCAGTGGCCGGCTGATGGTGGCCGGCCTGCGCTTCGGCTTGACCTTCGTCGGCATCCAGCCGGCGCGGGGCTACCAGGTGGACCCCAGCGCGGTGTACCACGACCCGGACCTGGTGCCGCCGCACGGCTACCTGGCGTTTCACTTCTGGCTGCGCCATGCCTTTGCCGCCGACGCGGTGATCCACGTCGGCAAGCATGGCAACCTCGAATGGCTGCCCGGCAAGGGCGTCGGGTTGTCGGCGCAGTGCTGGCCGGACGCCTTGCTCGGCCCGCTGCCGAACATCTACCCGTTCATCGTCAACGACCCGGGCGAGGGTGCCCAGGCCAAGCGCCGCACCCAGGCGGTGATCATCGACCACCTGATGCCGCCGCTGACCCGTGCCGAAACCTATGGCCCGTTGCGCCACCTGGAGCAATTGGCCGACGAGTTCTACGAAGCGCAGCTGCTCGACCCGCGGCGGGCCCGCGAGTTGCAACGCGACATTCTCGAACTGGTCAAGGCCAACCACATCGACCGCGAACTGCAGCTGGAAGGCCAACTGGACGATGCTGCCGTGTGGCTGCCGCGCCTGGACACCTACCTGTGCGACCTGAAGGAATCGCAGATTCGCGATGGCCTGCATGTGTTCGGCCAGTCCCCGGAAGGCCGGCTGCGCCTGGATACCTTGCTGGCGCTGTTGCGGGTCGAGCGTGGCGACGGTCGCGGCGGCAATGCCAGCCTGCTGCGGGCTTTGGCCAAGGCGCTGGTGCCGGGTTTCGACCCGCTCGATTGCGAGCTCGGGCAGCCGTGGCAGGGCGCACGCCCCGAGCAGTTGCAGGCCATGAGCAGCGAACCCTGGCGCACCTGTGGCGATACCCGCGAACGCCTCGAACTGTTGGCGCTGCAGGTAATCGACCAGGCGCTGGGCGGCACCGCACAGTTACCAGCCCATAGCGAATGGCAGCCGGTGCACGATGTGGTGCAGGCGCTGCGCGAAGCGGTGGCACCCAGCCTGGACGCCTGCGGCAGCGCCGAAATGAATGGCCTGCTGGCGGCGCTGGCCGGGCGTTTCGTGCCCGCCGGTCCCAGTGGTGCGCCCAGCCGTGGGCGCCTGGACGTGCTGCCCACCGGCCGCAACTTCTATACCGTGGACGTGCGCAACCTGCCCACCACCACCGCCTGGCGCCTGGGCTTCGCCTCGGCCAACCTGATCCTCGAGCGCCACCTGCAGGACCACGGCGATCACCTGCGCCAACTCGGCCTTTCGGTGTGGGGCACGGCAACCATGCGTACCGGCGGCGACGACATCGCCCAGGCCATGGCGCTGATGGGCGTGCGACCGGTGTGGGCCACGGGCAGCCAGCGGGTCGACGATTTCGAGATCCTGCCGCTCAGCCTGCTCGACCGCCCGCGGGTGGACGTGACCTTGCGCGTCTCCGGCTTTTTCCGTGATGCCTTCGGCAACCTCATCCGCCTGTTCGATGCCGCAGTGCAGGCGGTGGCCGCGCTGGACGAACCCGACGATCTCAACCCCCTGGCCGCCCGCGTGCGTAGCGAGCGCGCCGCGCTGCAGACGCAGGGCGTGGACGCCGAGCAGGCCGCGCGCCAGGCTGGCTGGCGGGTGTTCGGTGCCAAGCCCGGGGCCTACGGCGCCGGGGTGCAGAACGCCATCGACGGGCGCCTGTGGCACAGCCGCGACGACCTGGCCGAGGTCTACCTCAACCACGGCGGCTATGCCTACGGCGCCAGCGACGACGGTGCCCCGGCCCGGGCCCAGTTCGCCCAGCGCCTGGCCAAGGTGCAGGCGGTGCTGCAGAACCAGGACAACCACGAACACGACCTGCTCGATTCCAACGACTACTACCAGTTCCAGGGTGGCATGCTGGCGGCGTCGGAAACCTTGTCTGGTGCGGCAGTGGCCAGTTACCACGGCGACCACAGCCAGGCCGACCGGCCGCGCATCCGTACCCTCAAGGAAGAGCTGAACCGGGTCATCCGCGCCCGGGCGCTGAACCCGAAGTGGATCGACGGGGTCAAGCGCCATGGCTACAAAGGCGCCTTCGAGATGGCGGCGACGGTCGACAACCTGTTCGCCTTCGACGCCACCACGCAGCTGATCGACGACCATCATTACCAGGCGCTGGCCGATGCCTACGTGCTCGACCCGGCGACCCGCGACTTCATGCGCGAGCACAACCCCGAGGCCCTGCGCGACCTTACCGAGCGTTTGCTGGAGGCCCAGCAGCGCGGCCTGTGGCAGGCGCCTGGCGACTACCGCGAAGCCCTCGAGGAACAACTGCTCGACGGCGAGGAACAGGCTTGAAATGAGTGAACCCGTGCAATTTCCACTGGCAGCCGTGGTCGGTGCCGACGACCTGAAACTGGCGCTGTGCCTGACCGCCATCGACCCGAAGATCGGCGGCGTGCTGATCGAGGGGCCGCGTGGCATGGCCAAGAGCACCCTGGCCCGTGGCCTGGCCGACCTGCTCGGCGAGGGCCCGTTCGTCACCCTGCCACTGGGCGCCAGCGAAGAACGGTTGGTCGGCACCCTCGACCTGGATGCCGCGCTGGGGCAGGGCAAGGCGCAGTTTTCCCCGGGGGTGCTGGCCCAGGCCGATGGCGGTGTGCTGTATGTCGATGAGGTCAACCTGCTGCCCGATACCCTGGTCGACCTGCTGCTCGACGTGGCGGCCAGTGGCACCAACCGCATCGAGCGCGACGGCATCTCGCACCGGCACAGTGCCCGCTTCGTACTGATCGGCACCATGAACCCGGAGGAGGGCGAACTGCGCCCGCAGTTGCTCGACCGCTTTGGCCTCAACGTGGCCCTGGAAGGCTTGCCCGAGCCTGAAGCGCGCCAGCAGATCATTCGCCGCCGTCTGGCCTTCGACAGCGACCCGCAAGCGTTCTGCGCGCAATGGGCCGAGGCCCAGGCGCAATTGCGCGAGCGCTGCCAGGCGGCGCGCCAGGCCCTGGCCGGCATTGCCCTGGACGACCAGGCGTTGGCCTGGATCACCGAACGCTGCTACGCCGCCGGGGTCGACGGCCTGCGCGCCGATCTGGTCTGGCTGCGCGCCGCGCGCGCCCACTGTGCCTGGCGCGGCGGCGAGGCCATCGAAGAGGGCGATGTCGATGCAGTGGCCGAGTTCGCCTTGCGCCATCGCCGCCGCGTTGCGCCCCAGGCCAACCTCCCTGCGGCACCGCAGCAGCCTGAGCAACAACCCGATCGGCAAGGCGCAGGCAACCCTGGCGAACAGGGCGGGCAGGGCGACTGGGGTGCGATGGCGGCGCAGCCCGTGGCCAGCGGCGCCCGCCGCGAGGTGCCGAACTGGGCAAAAAAGCCCTGAGCATCCCCCAGCCACCAGCCAAAGGGGCGGATGCCAAAGCAGGCGCAGGCAAGCAGTACGGTGCCAGCCGAGGCCGGTCGCGTAGTGCCGCGGCCGGTCGGGTGGCCTGGCTGCCGACCCTGCTCAAGGGCCGGCCACGCCAGCGCCAGGACCTGTGCTGGCAGCAACGCCAGGCCAGGCCCGCAGAACTGTGGCTGGTAATCGTCGATGCGTCAGCCTCGACCCGCCGCCACCAGGCGCTGGCACAAACCAAAGGGCTGCTGGCGGCGCTGTTCGACCAGGCCTACCGCCAGCGTGCCCGGCTGGCCCTGCTTACCGCCAGCGGGCGCGCACCGCAGTGGCAGCGCCACGGCCTGAAGGCCTCGGCCGCTTTGCAACCCTGGCTGCAAGCCTTGGGTGCCGGTGGCGGCACGCCGTTGATCGCAGCACTGGAACAGGCTCGGCACTGGTTGCAGGCGCGGCAACGGGCCCACCCTGAAGAAGCATTGCGCTGCCTGGTGTTTACCGACGGTCGCCTGCAGCACTGGAATGCCGTGCAGCCGATGCCGTGCGCCACTTTGCTGGTGGATATGGAACTGGCGCCGGTGCGCCTGGGCCGTGCGCAGCGTCTGGCACAACAACTTCAGGCTGATTACCAGCACCTGCAACAGTTCAGGTTGGTGGATTGAAAAAGTATCGATGCGACACTATGTCGCAATAAGAAAAGTTGCCAGAACAGCAACCCGGAAGTTGTACAAGTGCGTGACGGTGCACGCACTTGGTTTGCCGGCCGATATTATTTGGGCATTGACCACGGTTGCAGGTCGTAACCTTTTTCGCACAGTTCGGCGCGCACTTCCTCGATCAGGCTGGCCCACTGGGCCGGGTCGGAGTAGATACGCGAGGACACTTGCTTGCTGCCGATGCGGGTGCTGGTCCGGTCGATCACTGCCAGGCTCAGTTCACCAGTACCGTTGGGTGCATCCCAGGCTACGCACTGGAAAGGTTCGAAGGCGTGGTCGGCAATCAGCAGTGCTTCGTTGACACGGAGCGGGGCATTCATGGTTCGGTCTCTCTATGGTCCCAAACATCCAGGTAAGTCCGCGTTGCTTCAAAGTCGCCTCGGTTATCGCGAAGTGCAGCGCGGGGTTATGTGTACTGATGCTCGTTGTCCGGTGGCGAGTCACACATTGGTTGTAAAAAAATTTGCCAGGTTCGAATCCGTTCTTGCCCATGCCGCCATGTGATGTCGATAAAGTGCGAAAATTCCCGTCACTGATTGTAAAAAAATGATTCGGCAGACAGACGGTACTGGGAACCGTCAACTTCGTTGCTACTGTTAATCGGGCGCCACAACTTACTGTTTTATTTCAAAAAACCGAAAACTGGCGCCAAGGATCGGTCATGCAGCAGCCTGCCGCTCTACGCCGTTTGCTCATCGTCGACCCCTGCGATGACTGCCACCGTTTGTTGCCTGGATTGCGCAGCGCAGGCTGGGATGTGGACAGCTGCATGCTCGGTGCCGCGCTGGATCATCCTTGCGATGTGGGCCTGTTGCGCTTGCAGGCGTCGCACCTCAGGCGCCCGGACGGGGTCAAGGACTTGATCAAGCGCAGCAACACCGAATGGATTGCCGTGCTCAGCGCCGAACAGTTGCGCATGCCGGCCGTCGGCGATTTCGTTTGTGAATGGTTCTTCGACTTCCACACCTTGCCGTTCGACGTTTCCCGCGTGCAGGTCACCCTGGGCCGGGCCTTCGGCATGGCGCGCCTGCGTGGCAAAGGGCTGGCGAGGGTGGATGAAACCAGCCACGAGCTGCTCGGTGACAGCCGCCCGATCCGCGAGTTGCGCAAGCTGCTGGGCAAGCTGGCGCCTACTGAATCGCCGGTGCTGATCCGCGGTGAAAGCGGCACCGGCAAGGAACTGGTGGCCCGCACCCTGCACCGTCAGTCGCAACGCAGCGAACAGCCGTTCATTGCCATCAACTGCGGGGCGATCCCCGAGCACCTGATCCAGTCGGAACTGTTCGGCCATGAGAAGGGCGCCTTCACCGGTGCTCATCAGCGCAAGGCCGGGCGCATCGAAGCGGCTCATGGTGGCACGTTGTTCCTCGACGAAATTGGCGACCTGCCGCTGGAGTTGCAGGCCAACTTGCTGCGTTTTCTGCAGGAAAAGCACATCGAGCGCGTGGGGGGCAGCCAGCCGATTCCGGTGGATGTGCGGGTGCTGGCGGCAACCCACGTGGACCTGGAAAGGGCCATCGAGCAAGGGCGTTTTCGCGAAGACCTGTATTACCGCCTTAACGTGTTGCAGGTTGTGACCGCGCCTTTGCGCGACCGTCATGGCGACTTGTCGATGCTGGCCAGCCATTTTGCCCATTTCTACAGTCTGGAAACCGGGCGTCGACCGCGTTCGTTCAGCGACCATGCCCTGGCGGCCATGGGCCGGCATGACTGGCCGGGCAATGTCCGCGAGTTGGCCAACCGGGTGCGGCGCGGGCTGGTGCTGGCCGAAGGCCGGCAAATCGAGGCGCAGGACCTGGGATTGCAGACCCTCGACCAGATGCAGCAACCGCTGGGTACGCTGGAGGAGTACAAGCACCGGGCCGAGCGCCAGGCGCTGTGCGATGTACTCAGCCGGCACAGTGACAACCTGAGCGTGGCGGCCAAGGTGCTAGGTATATCGCGGCCGACTTTCTATCGGTTGCTGCACAAGCATCAGATTCGCTGAGCAGCAGCGCAAAGGTCATGTACTGATGCGATCCCTGTGGGAGCGGGTTCACCCGCGAAGCAGACGCCGCGGTGGATGGCACCGGCTACGCCGGTGTTCGCGGGTAAACCCGCTCCCACACTGACCGTGCAGGCTTCAAGGTCTTTGATTCAGGCCATTGCCTCTACAGGCATGGCGTCAGCCCCGGGGCCTTGCGCGATCCCTGTGGGAGCGGGTTCACCCGCGAAGCAGGCGCCGCGGTGGATGGCACCGGCTACGCCGGTGTTCGCGGGTAAACCCGCTCCCACACTGACCGTGCAGGCTTCAAGGTCCTCTACAGGCATGGCGCCAAGCCTGGGCCCTGCGCGATCCCTGTAGGAGCGGCCTTGTGTCGCGATCGGGCGCGAAGCGGCCGCCAAACCTGCATCCCGTATCTCCAGTACACACGGCAGCGCCTGAATTGCGGCCGATGCGCGGCCGATCGCGACACAAGGCCGCTCCTACACCGGACAGGCTTCACAATTGTTAACAAAGTATCAAATGAGACAAAATTGACTCATTTTGACTTCGCCAATATCATTCGGGCCGTTTTTCCATCTAAAGCTCGGGTGAATCATGAGCAACTTGCGTGCAATAGGAATGGCCAGCTGCCTGGCGGCAGCAGTCGCGCTGGCCGGCTGCGGCGAAGCGGAAGCGCCGCCGTCTGCGGCCCAAAGCGCCTTTCCGGTGCAGACCGTGACGGTCGCCAGCGAACCACTGACCCTGGCGGCAACCCTGCCGGGCCGGGTCGAGCCCATGCGTGTCGCCGAGGTGCGCGCACGGGTGGCCGGCATCGTCCTGCACAAGCGTTTTGAAGAGGGCGCCGACGTCAAGGCCGGCGATGTGCTGTTCCAGATCGACCCTGCGCCATTCAAGGCCGCGCTGGCACGCGCCGAAGCCGACCTGGCCAAAGCCCGGTCGGTAATGCTCGAAGCCCAGGCGCGGGTGCGCCGCTACGAACCATTGGTGAAAATCGAGGCGGTCAGCCAGCAGGATTTCGACACCGCCAGCGCCGAGCTGCGCAGCGGCCAGGCCGCGGTGCGTTCGGCCCAGGCCGATGTCGAGACCGCGCGCCTGAACCTGGGCTATGCAACGGTCAAGGCGCCGATCTCTGGCCGCATCGGCCGCGCACTGGTCACCGAAGGTGCACTGGTAGGGCAGGGTGACGCCACGCTGATGGCGCGTATCCAGCAGCTCGACCCGATCTACGTCGATTTCACCCAGTCCGCCGCCGATGCCTTGCGCCTGCGCCAGGCACTGAAGGACGGCGCGCTGGCGGCCGGTGACCAGCAGGCCCTGACCGCCCGGGTGGAAGGCACCGACTATGAGCGCCCGGGCGCGCTGATGTTCACCGACGTCGCGGTCGACCGCGGTACCGGCCAGGTCACCCTGCGTGGCCGCTTCGACAACGCCGACGGCATCCTGCTGCCGGGCATGTACGTGCGCGTGCGCACCCCGCAAGGCACCGACAACCAAGCCATCCTCGTCCCGCAGCGCGCCATCCAGCGCGGCAGCGACGGTGAAGCGCGGGTGATGCTGGTGGGCATTGGCGGGGTTGCCGAGGCGCGCAGCGTGCGCACCGGTGCCATGCACGGTGCCCGCTGGCAGGTGACCGAGGGCCTGCGCCCAGGTGACCAGGTGATCGTTGGCAGCCCTGCCGGCCTGGCCCCGGGCATGCCGGTGGCACCGGCCCCGGCGCAACAAGCCGCGGCGCGTTGAGGCGAGGGTTACGAGATGTCCAAGTTCTTCATCAAGCGGCCGAACTTCGCCTGGGTCGTGGCGTTGTTCATTTCCCTGGCCGGGCTGCTGGTAATTCCCACGCTGCCGGTGGCCCAGTACCCCAACGTGGCTCCGCCACAGATCACCATCACCGCTACCTACCCGGGCGCTTCGGCCAAGGTGCTGGTGGAATCGGTGACCAGCATCATCGAAGAGTCGCTCAACGGCGCCAAGAACCTGCTGTACTTCGAGTCCACCAACAACTCCAACGGCATGGCCGAGGTGGTGGTCACCTTCGAACCGGGCACTGACCCGGAGCTGGCCCAGGTCGATGTGCAGAACCGCCTGAAGAAGGCCGAGGCGCGCATGCCGCAGGCGGTGATTACCCAAGGTATCCAGGTCGAGCAGACCAGTGCCGGCTTCCTGCTGATCTACGCCCTCAGCTACAAGGACGGCGCCGGCCAGGCCGATACCACGGCGCTGGGCGACTATGCCGCACGCAATATCAACAACGAGCTGCGCCGGGTACCGGGCGTGGGCAAGTTGCAGTTCTTCTCGTCGGAAGCTGCCATGCGTGTGTGGGTAGACCCACAGAAGCTGGTCGGCTACGGGCTGTCCATCGATGAGGTGAGCAACGCCATCCGTGGCCAGAACGTGCAGGTGCCGGCTGGCAGCTTCGGCAGTGCGCCTGGCAGCAGCCAGCAAGAGCTGACCGCTACCCTGGCGGTGCAAGGCACCTTGGACGACCCACAGGCGTTCGGCCGCGTGGTGCTGCGCGCCAACCCGGACGGTTCGCTGGTGCGCCTGGCCGATGTCGCACGCCTGGAAGTGGGCATGGAAAGCTACAACTTCTCCTCGCGCCTGGACGGCAAGCCTGCGGTGGCCGGTGCGGTGCAGCTGGCGCCGGGCGCCAATGCGCTGAAAACCGCCGAGCTGGTCAAGCAGCGCCTGGCCGAGCTGAGCGAGTTCTTCCCCGAAGGCGTCGAGTACTCGGTGCCGTACGACACCTCGCGCTTCGTCGACGTGGCCATCGAAAAGGTCATCCACACCCTGCTCGAAGCCATGGTGCTGGTGTTCCTGGTGATGTTCCTGTTCCTGCAGAACATCCGCTACACGCTGATTCCGTCGATCGTGGTGCCGGTGTGCCTGCTGGGCACGCTGATGGTGATGAAGCTGATGGGCTTCTCGGTGAACATGATGACCATGTTCGGCATGGTGCTGGCCATCGGCATCCTGGTCGACGACGCCATCGTGGTGGTGGAGAACGTCGAGCGGATCATGGCCGAGGAGGGCCTGTCGCCGGCCGATGCCACGGTCAAGGCCATGGGCCAGGTGTCTGGCGCGATCATCGGCATCACCCTGGTGCTGTCGGCGGTGTTCATGCCACTGGCGTTCATGTCGGGTTCGGTGGGGGTGATCTACCAGCAGTTTTCCCTGTCGCTGGCGGTGTCGATCCTGTTCTCGGGCTTCCTCGCGCTTACCTTCACCCCGGCCCTGTGCGCCACGCTGCTCAAGCCGGTGGCCCCTGGGCACCATGAAAAGCGCGGCTTCTTCGGCGCCTTCAACCGCGGCTTTGCGCGGCTGACCGAGCGCTATTCGGTAATGAACAATGCCCTGGTGCGCCGTGCCGGCCGCTACATGCTGGTGTATGCCGGCATCCTGGCGATGCTGGGCTACTTCTACCTGCGTTTGCCGGAATCATTCGTGCCGGTGGAAGACCAGGGCTATGCCATTGTCGACGTGCAGCTGCCGCCGGGCGCCAGCCGTGTGCGTACCGATGGTACCGGGCAGGCCCTGGAGCAGTTCCTGATGTCGCGTGAAGCCCTGGCCTCCGCGTTCATGGTCAGTGGCTTCAGCTTCTCCGGCATGGGCGAGAACGCCGCGCTGGCGTTCCCTACCTACAAGGACTGGTCGGTGCGCGGTGCCGAGCAATCGGTGGATGCCGAAACCCAGGCGATCAACGCGCAGTTCGCCGACTACGGCGATGGCGCGATCATGGCGGTAAACCCGCCACCGATCGATGGCCTGGGCAACGCCGGTGGTTTCGCCCTGCGCCTGCTCGACCGTGGCGGCCTGGGCCGTAAGGCCTTGCTGACAGCGCGCGACCAGATCCTGGGCCAGGCCAACGGCAACCCGATCATCCTCTACGCGATGATGGAAGGGCTGGCCGAGGCGCCGCAGCTGCGGGTCGACATCGACCGGGAAAAGGCCCGCGCCCTGGGCGTGACCTTCGAGACCATCAACAACACCCTGGCCACCGCCTTTGGTTCGGCGGTGATCAACGACTTCACCAACGCCGGCCGGCAACAGCGGGTGGTGGTGCAGGCCGAGCAGGGCGAGCGCATGACCCCGGAAAGCGTGCTGCGCCTGTACGCGCCGAATGCCGATGGCCAGCAGGTGCCGTTCAGTGCCTTCGTCACCACCCGCTGGGAGGAAGGGCCGGTACAGATCGTGCGCTACAACGGCTACCCGTCGATCCGTATTTCCGGTGATGCCGCGCCTGGCTACAGTACTGGCCAGGCGATGGCCGAGATGGAGCGCCTGGTCAGCGAGCTGCCGCCGGGGATCGGCTACGCCTGGACCGGCCTGTCGTACCAGGAAAAGGTCTCCAGCGGCCAGGCCGGCAGCCTGTTCGCCCTGGCCATCCTGGTGGTGTTCCTGCTGCTGGTGGCGTTGTACGAAAGCTGGGCGATCCCGCTGACGGTGATGCTCATCGTGCCGATCGGCGCGCTGGGTGCGGTGCTGGCGGTGATGCTCACCGGCATGCCCAACGACGTGTACTTCAAGGTTGGCCTGATCACCATCATCGGCCTGGCGGCGAAGAACGCCATTCTGATCGTCGAGTTCGCCAAGGAACTGTGGGAGAAGGGTTACAGCCTGCGTGACGCCGCCATCGAGGCCGCACGCCTGCGCTTCCGGCCGATCGTGATGACCTCGATGGCGTTCATCCTCGGCGTGGTGCCCCTGGCCATCGCCAGCGGTGCCGGTGCGGCCAGCCAGCGGGCGATCGGCACCGGGGTGATCGGCGGCATGCTCAGCGCCACCTTGCTGGGTGTGGTGTTCGTACCGATCTGTTTTGTCTGGGTGCTGTCGCTGCTCAAGCGCAAGCCAGCGCCACAAGCCCAAGCCGTCGAGGTGCTGGAGTGATGGCCATGCGTAATCTGTTTGTGCCCTTCGCCCTGGCGTTGCTGGCCAGCGGCTGCTCTTTGGCACCGACCTACCAGCGCCCCGAGGCGCCAGTCGCCAGCCAGTGGAACGATGCCGCCAGCCACGGGCAACAGGTGGACCAGCTGGGCTGGCAGGCGTTCATCGTCGACCCGGTGTTGCGCCAGCTGGTGAGCACGGCGCTGGATAACAACCGCTCGCTGCGCCAGACCCTGCTGGACATCGACCAGGCGCGTGCGCAGTACCGCATCCAGCGTGCCGACCGTGTGCCGGGGCTGAACGCCGCGGCTTCCGCCAACCGCCAGCACCAGCCCGCCGGGCTGTCTGGCGATGGCCGTGAAGGCGTTGCCAGCAGCTACCAGGTCGGCCTGTCGTTGCCTGAGTACGAGGTGGACCTGTTCGGCCGGGTGAAGAGCCTGAGCGATGCGGCCCTGGAGCAGTACCTGGCCACCGAAGAGGCTGGCCGCGCCGCGCGCATTGCCCTGATCGCCGAAGTGAGCCAGGCCTACCTGAGCCTGGACGGCAGCGAGCGGCGCCTGGCCCTGACCCGGCAGACCCTGGCCAGCCGCGAGGACTCGCTGGCCCTGATCGGCCAGCGTCGCGCCGCCGGTACGGCCACGGCGCTGGACCATCAGGAGGCGCTCGGCCTGGTCGAGCAGTCCCGTGCCGAGCTGGAGAGCAATCTGCGCCAACAGCGCCAGGCCTACAACGCGCTGGTGCTGCTGGTGGGCAACAGCGAGGCGACCAACGCCCTGCCGGCCGAACGCCAGGCGGCGCCCGGCGTGCTGCAGGACATTGCCCCTGGCGCGCCGTCGGCGCTGCTGGAACGGCGCCCGGACATCCTCGCCGCCGAGCACCGCTTGCGGGCGCGCAATGCCGATATTGGCGCGGCGCGGGCGGCATTCTTCCCGCGCATCAGCCTGACCGGCAGTTTTGGCACGTCGAGTACCCAGGTATCGGGCCTGTTCGATGGCGGTTCGCGCAGCTGGAGCTTCATGCCGCAGTTGTCATTGCCAATCTTCGATGCCGGGCGCAACCGGGCCGGGCTGAGCCTGGCCGAGGCGCGCAAGGACTCGGCGGTGGCGGCTTATGAAGGGACGGTCCAGCAGGCGTTTCGTGAGGTGGCCGATGCCCTGGCGGCTACCGATACCTTGCGGCGTGAGGAAATCGCCCGTCGGGCCCTGGCCGATACCAGCCGCGCAACGGTGGCCCTGGCCAAGGCGCGTTATGAAGGCGGGATAGACAGCCACCTGCGCTACCTGGATGCGCAGCGTAGCGATTTTGTGAACGAAGCGGCGTACATCGAGGCAAGTACGCAGCGGCAGCTGGCGCTGGTGGACCTGTTCCGCGCCCTGGGCGGCGGATGGCCGGCGCGCGGCTGAGAAAGGCTCCTTTGGTTGGGTGATCCAACCGCTTTGGCCCCTGGGACTTGTGCCCAGGGGCCTTTTTTACAAGTGATCACAAGGGGGACGCCGTCGATGTAGGAGCGGCCTTGTGTCGCGAAAGGGCCGCAAAGCGGCCCCGGCAATATCTGCGGCGAAGCTGAAAACCTGGGGGTGCTTCGCACCCCGTCGCGACACAAGGCCGCTCCTACAGGGACCGCTTTCAGGGCCTGGCCAGTGCCCCCTGCAGGAACAGTTGCTCCAGCGCCTGCGCCGAATTGGCACTGGCCGCACGCCCACGCCGCTCGGCATCGGCCATGCCGTAGATCTGGGTGATGAACATCTCGGTGAACACCGCCGCGCTGATGTCGATGCGCAACACGCCCATCTGCTGCGCACGCAGGAAAAACGCATCCATCGCCTGGGTGTAGGCCAGCCAGCGGCGGTCTTCGTTGTCGTGCAGCAGGGTGTCGGGACGGTACTGGAACATCAGGAACACCAGCATCTCGCGGTGCTTGAGGTGTTCGGAAATCAGGTGGCGCACGGCGGCCAGGGGTTCGGCCGTGTGCAAGGCAGCATTGTCGATCACCTGGTTGAGCACCTGTTCACCATGGTTCTCGAGCATCGCCACCAGGTTGTCGCGGGTGCCGCAGAAGCGGTGCAGGGTGGCTTTGCTGACGCCAGCGGTTTCGGCCAGCTCCTTGAGGGTGGCGCGGGGGTGGACCACGATGGCGTGGGCCAGGGCCTTGAGCAGGCGTTCATCGTGCGGGGTGGGTTGCATCGGCATGCCTCGCGTGGGTCGCATGCCAATCATTGTGCAGGAAATGGGAGGGGGATCAAGCGGGATGGTCTCATTTGAGACTTTTTTGTGTCTTTGCTGGCCTCTTCGCGGCTAAAGCCGCTCCTACAGGTACTGCACCGGCCGTGAGGGGGGCGCAGCACCTGTGGGAGCGGCTTTAGCCGCGAAAGGGCCCTAGCAGGCTACCGATCAATGCGGCCCGCGCGGAATGGTCTTCAGCAGGTCTTCCGGGCTGATATGCCCAACCACTTGGGCCACCGCGCTGCCCGGGGTCGGCAGGTCGATGATGTGGCTTTTCATCTTGCCGATCACGTGCATTTCGCACGGCTTGCAGTCGAACTTCAGGGTCAGCACTTCATCACCCTGGATCAGCTGCATCGGCGCCACCTTGGTGCGCACGCCGGTCACGCCCTTGGCCTGCTTGGGGCACAGGTTGAAGGAGAAGCGCAGGCAGTGCTTGGTGATCATCACCGGCACTTCGCCGTGCTCTTCATGGGCCTCGTAGGCCGCGTCGATCAGTTGCACGCCGTGGCGGTGGTAGAAGTCGCGGGCCTTCTGGTTGTACACGTTGGCCAGGAATGACAGGTGCGACTCGGGGTAAACCGGCGGTGGCGTGGTCTCGGCCTTGCGCCCGCCACGCGGGTGCGCCTGCACCCGTGCTGCAGTCAGCGCCTCGATGGCTTCGCGGCGCAGGGCCTTGAGCTGCGAGTTGGGGACGAAGTACGCCTGCGGGGCGTCCAGCTCGATGCTGTCGGCGTGGTACATGGTGGTACCCAGCTGGCCGAGCAGGTCGTGCAGCTGGTCCAGCGCCTGCTGCGGCTTGTTGGCCGGGCCGAACGGGCCGTCCAGTGCCACTTGCGCGCTCACGCCTTCCTCGCTGGTGACGGTCAACGCCAGGCGTTGTTCGCGCAGTACCGCGTGCCATTGCACGCCGACGCGGCGCTCGGCCGAGGTGCGTTGCAGGGCTTGCTGCCAGTTGTGGTCGAGGTTGCGCGACAGCGGGTGGTTGGGCCGCAGCTTGTGCAGGCCTTCGGGCATTTCGTTGGGCTCGACGCGGTAGCGGTAGCGCTTCTCGCCGTCTTCCTCGAACTCGCCACGCGGTTCGGCGATGTTGGCGCGGAAACCCACCACTTCGCGCTTGACCAGCACATTGAGGCCGTCGCCGTTGGTCAGCGGCACCTCGGTAACCACTTGCATGTCACGCTTGCCGACCTTTTCCACCACACCCACCGGCAGGCCGGTGAAGGTTGGCGAGTCGAAGGCGCCGATGTCGACCTTGCGGTCGGTGACGAAGTAGTCGGTGCTGCCGCGATGGAAGGTCTTGTCCGGGTCGGGCACGAAGAAGTGCTCGGTGCGGCCGCTGGAGGCGCGGGCCAGCTCCGGGCGGCCTTCGAGGATGGCGTCGAGCTCCTTGCGGTAGTGGGCGGTGATGTTCTTCACATAGGCCACGTCCTTGTAGCGGCCTTCGATCTTGAACGAGCGCACACCAGCATCGACCAGGTCGGCCAGGTTGGCGGTCTGGTTGTTGTCCTTCATCGACAGCAAGTGCTTCTCGAACGCAACCACGCGGCCCTGGTCATCCTTCAGGGTGTAGGGCAGGCGGCAGGCTTGCGAGCAGTCGCCGCGGTTGGCGCTGCGGCCGGTCTGCGCATGGGAGATGTTGCACTGGCCGGAGAAGGCCACGCACAGCGCACCGTGGATGAAGAACTCGATGGCGGCGTCGGTTTCGGCGGCGATGGCGCGGATCTGCTGCAGGTTCAGCTCACGCGCCAGCACCAGCTGGGAGAAGCCGGCCTGGTCGAGGAACCTGGCCCGTTCCAGGGTGCGGATGTCGGTCTGGGTGCTGGCGTGCAGCTCGATCGGCGGGATGTCCAGCTCCATCACCCCCAGGTCCTGCACGATCAGCGCGTCGACACCGGCGTCGTACAGCTGGTGGATCAGCTTGCGCGCGGGCTCCAGCTCGTTGTCGTGGAGGATGGTGTTGATGGTGGTGAACACGCGTGCATGGTAGCGATGGGCGAACTCGACCAGTTCGGCGATATCGCTGACTTCGTTGCAGGCGTTATGGCGCGCGCCGAAGCTCGGGCCACCGATGTAGATGGCGTCGGCGCCGTGCAGGATCGCTTCGCGAGCGATGGCCACGTCACGGGCAGGGCTGAGCAGTTCCAGGTGATTCTTTGGAAGGGACATGTCGTTATAGGTTCGGGCTGTCACGGTTTAGGCGGGCATTGTAGCGGCGAAACGGGCTGGCGGCATCATCGGGGTGCTTGTAGGAGCGGCCTTGTGTCGCGAAGGGCCGCAACGCGGCCCCGGCAATATCTGCTGCGCAGCTGAGAACCTGGGGGCGCTGCGCACCCCAATCGCGACACAAGGCCGCTCCTACAAGGATCGTGCCTCAGGCAAAAGTCAGCGCTTGGCGGCCATTGCGGTCACTTCCACGCGCATGCCTTCGAATGCCAGTGCAGCCACGCCCACGGCGGCGCGTACCGGCCAGGGCTTGCTGAAGAAGCGCTGGTACACCTCGTTGAATGCCGCGCGGTCGGCCATGTCGGTGAGGTAGATGGTCAGGTGAAGCACGCGGTCCATGCCGCTGCCGGCCTTCTCCAGCGCCACTTTCAGCGCCTGCAGGGTGCACTCGCTCTGCTCGACGATGCCGCCCAGTTCCAGGCTGCCATCGGCGTGGGTCGGGATCTGCGTGGTGACCAGCACGCCGTTGTATTCGGCAACGTCGGAGGAAATCGACTCGGCGTCCGGGTCCGGGGTGTAGATGATGTCTGCTTGTGCCATGGGGTGTCTTGCCTTGCTACGGAAGGAAAGCGGCAAGCCTACGCGAGCGCGCCGGCATGGTCGAGGGCACCCCGGTGTTTGAAATGCGCGGCGTTCGCCGTCAGAATCGCGGCCGATTGCAAAGCAGGGGTTTACGTTGAACGAACAGACATTGTCCAGGCGCCTGGAGCGCGTGGCTGCACAAGTACCGCAAGGCGCGCGCCTGGCCGACATCGGCTCGGACCATGGCTACCTGCCGGTGGCCTTGATGCTGCGCGGCGTGCTGGACGCGGCGGTAGCGGGCGAGGTGGCGCAGACGCCGTTCGCCTCGGCCCAGCGCAACGTGCGCAGGAACGGCCTGGAAGGGCGGGTCAGCGTGCGCCTGGCCAATGGCCTGGCAGCGGTCGAGGCGGAAGACCGCATCTCGGTGATCAGTATCTGCGGCATGGGTGGCGACACCATGTGCGAAATCCTCGAGGCCGGCAAACAGCGCTTGGCTGGCGTCACCCGCCTGGTGCTGCAGCCCAATGGCGCCGAGCGCGAACTGCGCCAGTGGCTGGTGGGCAATGGTTACCGGATCGTCAGCGAAGAGCTGCTGCGGGAAAACCGCTTCGACTACGAGATCATCGTCGCCGAGCCGGGCGGGGCGGCGTACACCGCTGAACAGCTGTACTTCGGCCCGGTGCTGGTGCAGGAGAAAAGCGAAGCGTTCCTGGTCAAGTGGCGGCGCATGCTGCGGCAGAAGCAGCAGACCCTGGCCAACTTCGAGCGGGCCCGCGGTGCGGTGTCTCAGGCGAAAATCGACGACTTCAGGCAACAGGTCAGCTGGATCACCGAGGTGCTGGCCTGACTCACTGCTGCGAGCAGTTGCCCATTTCCCGGTAGTCGATTTCGCGCTTCTGGCCCTGGTGGTCGACATACACCATGTGCGCGGTGCCAACCTGGCAGTCGGCAGCGTTGCTGGCCGGGGTGATGGAGATGACCTTGGCCACATCCAGCGGCATGCCGTATTCGTAGTTGCTGCTGCTGACCGGCTGGTTGCTGCCGGTGTCGGCAAAGGCACCGAACGAGGCGAAAGTAGCGGCAACGGCAAGGACAGCGATCGAACGTTTCATGGCAGGCTCCTTTTTTCAATGTATGGCTAATGATCCATTCATTGGTCATCCACAATAAATGGGCTAACCCGTGATAGATTCCTGCCTGTAACGCAAGAATAAGACCGAACAAGGAGCACACCTTCATGGACATGCTGCATGCCATGCGTACCTTCGCCCGTGTGGTGGAATGTGGCAGCTTCGCTGCGGCCGCCAATGCCCTGGACATTTCTGCGGCGCAGGTTTCGCGCATCGTTGCCGAGCTGGAAAACCAGCTGCAGACCCGCCTTCTGCACCGCACCACGCGGCGTTTGCGCATGAGCGAGGCGGGCGAGCGGTTTCTCGAGCGCTCGCGGCAGATCATGTTGCTGACCGAAGAGGCGGTGGGCGAAGCCCGTGGTGCGCACCTCACGCCCCGCGGCCGCCTGCGTTTGCATTGCCCGCACGGCCTGGGCCTGTTGCTGATGCCGCTGGTGGCCGGCTACAACGCATTGTGCCCGGAGGTGGTGATCGAGCTGACCCTGTCCCAGCGCAACCCCGACCCGCTGGCCGAAGGGCATGATGTGGTGATTACCGTGGACGGGGCGCTGCCGGATTCGCAGTTGATCGCCGTGCCGTTGGGCAACATTTTCAGCATCCCCTGCGCAGCGCCGAGCTACCTGGTGGCCCATGGCGTGCCAGAGCGCCCGGAAGACCTGCACCAGCACCGTTGCCTGCGCATGGCTTATCCGATGTACGAAGGTGACTGGGTGTTCCCGCAAGGGGTGGACCAGTGCGTGATCGCACCGAACGACAGTTTTTCCACCAACGTCGCCGACGCCATGCTGGTGGCCAGCGAGCTGGGCATGGGCATTGGCCTGCTGCCGTTCTACACGGCCAGCCAGGCGATCGAGCAGGGGCGGTTGTGCCGGTTGCTGGCGCCGTATCGCCTGCGCGAGAGCGCGCTGTATGCGATCTACCCGTCACGGCATTATCTGGATGCCAAGGTGCGCACCTGGATCGACTACCTCAAGGAGCAGTTGCCAGCGCTGTTCGAGGGGCATGCGAGGGTGGTGGATGATTCGCGCTATTGGCGATAGCCGAGTGCGGGGCGGTTAACGCTGGCCCTTGTAGGAGCGGCCTTGTGTCGCGAAAGGGCCGCAACGCGGCCCCAGCAATTTGTGCATCGACGCTGACATCCTGGGGCCGCGTTGCGGCCCTATCGCGACACAAGGCCGCTCCTACAGGTGCTGTGCGTTCAACTGGCGATCAGCTCAATTCCAGCCAGATCGGCGCATGGTCCGACGGCTTTTCCATCCCGCGCAGTTCATAGTCCACACCCGCTGCCTTGATCCGCGGCACCAGGTGCTGCGAGGCCATGATCAGGTCGATGCGCAGGCCGCGCTTGGGTTCGTCCTCGAAGCCACGGCTGCGGTAGTCGAACCAGCTGAAGCGGTCGGAAACTTCCGGGTACAGGTGGCGGAAACTGTCCACCAGGCCCCAGCCTTTCAAACGTTCCATCCACTCGCGCTCTTCCGGCAGGAAGCTGCACTTGCCGGTCTTGAGCCAGCGCTTGGCGTTGTCCGGGCCAATGCCGATGTCGCAGTCCTGCGGCGAGATATTCATGTCGCCCATCACCAGCAGTGGCTGGTCGTTGCGGAACTGGCCTTCCAGCAGCGCCTGCAGGTCGCTGTAGAAGCGCTGCTTGGCCGGGAACTTGGTGGGGTGGTCGCGGCTTTCACCCTGGGGGAAGTAGCCGTTCATGATGGTGATCGGGTTGCCATCGGCATCGGCGAAGGTGCCCCAGATGAAGCGGCGCTGGGCGTCTTCTTCATCGCTGGCAAAGCCCTTGTGCAGGCTCAGCGGTGCCTGGCGCGACAGCAGGGCCACGCCATAGTGGCCTTTCTGGCCGTGGTAATGCACGTGGTAGCCCAGCGCCTGCACGTCGGCCAGCGGGAACTGATCGTCGCTGACCTTGGTTTCCTGCAGGCCGATCACGTCCGGCTGGTGCTTTTCGATCAGCGCCGCCAGCTGGTGCGGGCGGGCCCGCAGGCCGTTGATGTTGAAACAGACGATCTTCATGGAAAGATAATCCCGGTAAAAGGCGGGATGCTAGCCGACATCGCTTGCCATCACCAGCATGGCGGCTTCGGGAGCCTGCTGCTAACGTCCTTCCCAGGGCACTGTAAGCCCATTCCAGGAGGACTGCCCGCAATGCCCGAAACCACTGCCGCTCCGGCCCGTGTCTGCCTGCTCGATGACGGTTACAGCCGCGAGGCGCGTTCGTTGCTGTACAACGCCTACCGTCACGAACCTACCTTCGCCTATATCTTCGAGGCCCAGCGCCCAGGCTATGAGCGGCGCCTGCGGGTGATGGTGCGCGAGTGGGTACGCCAGCACTTCTACTTGCAACTGCCCGCCATCGGCCTGCTGGTGGAGGACCGCCTGATCGCACTCGCCCTGATCGTGCCGCCGCTGCGCCGGTTGGGCGTGGCCGACAGCTGGGCCTGGCGCCTGCGCATGATGATGGGCACCGGCCTGCGCTGTACGCGCCGTTACATGGACTACCAGGCCGCCCTAGCCACCTGCCTGCCCACCGACGAGGTGCATGTGCTGCCGCTGTTGGGCGTGCACCCGCAATTTCAGGGCAAGCACTACGGCGAGCAATTGTTACAAGCTGTGCATGACTGGTGCGCAGACGACCCTGGTACCCAGGGTGTGGTGCTGGACACCGGCAACGAGCACTACCTGGCCTTTTACCAGCGCCAGGGTTATGAGGAAATTGGCGAGGTGGCTGTAGGACCAATCCGTGAGAGGGTGTTCTTCCATCCCAATCCGGTCTCTTCCAATTCTGCTTTTGCCTGAGCAGACCGCGCGGCGGCTCCCTTGAGCGCCCGGCTCTGGTAGCATGCGCCGCATGACGTATTCAGGAAGATTGACCTGGGGCCTGGTTATCTGGGTCGCCAGTTTCGCAGCATGGGGCCAGAGCGAGTTGCTGGTGAAGGTCAAACCGGCCAACAAGGCGCTCAAGGCCAATGTCGAAGGCTATATCGGTTCCCTTGGTGACCGCGATGAAGAAGCGCTGCTGCGCTTCAGTCGCGGCGCCCAGGAGCAGGCGCGCAAAGCCGCGCAGGCACTTGGCTACTACCAGGCGCAGATCGACACAGAGGTCAAGCCCGCCAGCGAGGCTGACCGTTCCCCGCAACTGATCATCACCATCGACCCCGGCGAGCCGATTCGCCTGCGCAACGTGACCGTACGCATCGAAGGCCCCGCCAGCGAGATGAAGGCCTTTCGCGTGCCCGACAGCAAGGCCCTGCGCGCGGGCGAACAACTCAACCATGGCCATTACGAAGATGCCAAGCGGCTGATTCAGAACCAGGCGTCGCGCTATGGCTTCTTCAGTGGGCGCTTCAGCCGCCAGCGCCTGGCGGTCGACCCTCAGGCGGGCGTGGCCGATATCGAACTGGTCTACCAGAGCGGCCCGCGCTATCACCTGGGCGCCGTCACCTTTGGTGGCGACACACCGCTGGACGACGACCTGCTGCAGCGCATGGTCTCGTTCAAGCCGGGTACACCTTACGACTCGGAACTGATCGCCGAGCTGAACAACGACCTGCAATCGAGCGGCTACTTCGAAGGCGTGCGCGTGGATGCGGCGCCCACCGCCGCCGTGGGCGAAGAAATCCCCGTGGATGTCCGCCTGGAAACCCGCAAGCCCCGCACCATGGGACTGGGCCTGGGCTTCTCGACCGACGTCGGGCCGCGCGGCAAGGCCAACTGGACCCGTCACTGGGTCAACCCGCAGGGCCATAGCTACGGTTGGGAAACCGAACTGTCGGCGCCCCGGCAGAACGTCGGCCTTTGGTACGACATCCCCCTCGACCCGCCGCTGACCGACAAGTTGCGCTTTGCCGGCGGCTACCAGAACGAAGAAATTGCCGGCACCGACACCCTCAGCAAACTGCTGACGGTGGGCCCCGAGTGGCACAGCAAACTGCCAAGCGGCTGGCAGCGGGTGATTTCCCTCAAGTACCAGCGCGAGGAGTACCGCCTGGGTGATGACTCCGGGCTGAGCAACCTGCTGATGCCGGGGGTGAGCTACTCCTTCCTGCGCAGTGACAACCGCATCGACCCGCATAACGGCTACCGCCTGCAGTTCGATGTACAGGTGGCCAAGGAAGGGCTGGTCTCGGACACCAACCTGCTGCATGGCAACGTGCTGCTCAAGGGCCTGACCACGCTTGGCCATGACCACCGCTTGCTCGGCCGGGTGCAGTTCGGTGGCAGCGCGACCAATGGCTTCAAGAACAACATTCCGCCGTCGCTGCGCTTCTTCGCCGGTGGCGACCAGAGCGTGCGTGGCTATGACTACCAGACCCTGTCACCGAAGAACAGCGACGGCGACCGCATTGGCGGGCGCTACCTGGTCGCCGGCAGTGTCGAGTACCAATATTCGCTGACCGAAAAGTGGCGGCTGGCAACCTTCGTCGACCAGGGCAACTCGTTCAACGACCTGGAGCTGCCAAGCCTCAAGACCGGTGTAGGTTTTGGCGTGCGCTGGGTGTCGCCGGTCGGGCCGCTGCGCCTGGACCTGGCCAAGGCGCTGGATGATGAAGGGGGAATTCGCCTGCACTTTTCCATGGGGCCTGAGCTGTGAAACGCGTGATCAAGTACATTTTGGCAGGCCTGCTCGGGGTAGCCGCAAGCCTGGGCCTGGCACTCGGCCTGCTGCTGGGGACCGAGGCCGGCAGCCGCTGGGTGCTGGGCAAGGTGCCCGGGCTTGAGGTGGCTGACTTCCAGGGCCGCCTGGCCGGTAGCTGGCAAGCCAGCCGGCTGAGCTGGGCCGATGCCGGCAGCACGGTAGAGGTGCAGGCACCGCTGCTGGCCTGGTCGCCGGTATGCCTGCTGCGCTCTACCTTGTGCATTGACCAGTTGCAGGCACAGCGCATCGACATGGCCTTTGCGCCCAGCGCCGAATCGGCCGACAGTGGCCCGCTGCAGTTGCCAGCCCTGCGCTTGCCACTGGCCATCGAACTGGGTGAGGTCAAGGTTGGCCAGTTGCGCCTGGATGGCAGCGACCTGCTTGGCGACTTGCAACTGGCGGCGCACTGGACTAATACCGGGCTGCGCATCGACAGCCTGCACCTGCAGCGCGATGACCTGCAATTGAACCTGCAGGGCGACCTGCAGCCCGAAGCTGACTGGCCGGTGCAACTCCAGGCGCAGCTGCAATTGCCAGCGGTGGACGGCAAACCGTGGCAGCTGGCGCTGACCGCCACCGGCGAGCTGCAGAAAACCCTCAAACTCACCGGCACCAGCAGTGGTTACCTTGACGCCACGCTGAACGGGCAATTGCAGGCGTTGGCCGAGCACCTGCCGGCGACCTTGCAGATCCGCTCCGAGGCATTCAAACCGGCCGCCTCGTTGCCCGACACCGTGCAGTTCAACCAGCTCAAGCTCGACGCCCGGGGCGACCTGCTCAAGGGCTATCAACTGTCGGGGTCGGCCAGCCTGCCGGCCGAGCAGTCGCCGATCGCCTTGCTGTTGTCCGGGCTGGTCGACAGCAAAGGCGCCAGGCTCGATGCCCTGGACCTGAACGCCAGCGATACCCAGCGGGTCAAGTTGCAAGCCACGGCTGACTGGCAGCATGGCCTGGTCGCCGACGCCCAATTGGACTGGCAGGACTTCCCGTGGCTGCGCCTGTATCCACTGGAGACGCCGCCCGAGGTCACCCTCAAGCGGTTCATGGCCCAGGTGCATTATCGCGATGGCAATTACCAGGGCACCTTCAATGGCGACCTGGATGGCCCGGCCGGCGCGTTCAGCCTGGCCAGCCCGTTCGAAGGTGACCTGAGCCAGGTGAAGCTGCCGAAGTTGGCGCTGAGCGCCGGGCAAGGCAAGGCTGCCGGCAGTGTCGCCGTGCGCTTTGCCGACACCCTGGCATGGGATGTCGACCTGCAGTTGTCGGCGCTCGACCCAGCCTATTGGCTGGCCGAGCTGCCGGGTACCCTGGCGGGGCCGCTGCGCAGCAAAGGCGAGATGAAAGGCGACGCCCTGAGCCTCGATGCCCAGCTAGATCTGAAAGGCCGTTTGCGCGGCCAGCCGGCAATGCTCAAGGTCGAGGCCCAGGGGGCAGGGCAGAGCTGGACCTTGGGCGCCCTGGCAGTCCAGTTGGGGGATAACCGCATCAATGGCAGTGGCAGCCTGCAGCAGCGCCTGGCCGGGCGGGTCGACCTCGACCTGCCGCGCCTGGGCCAGTTATGGCCAAGGTTGCAGGGCCAGGTCAAGGGCCGGCTGGACGTCGCCGGCACCTTGCAGGCCCCGCAAGGTACGCTGACCCTGCAAGGCCAGCGCCTGGCCCAGGCGGAAAACCGCTTGCAGCAGCTGGACCTGGATGCCCGCCTGGATAACGCCCAGCGCGGCGTGATCGAGCTCAAGGCCAGCGGCATTCACCTGGGTGACACGGCATTGGGCACCTTGCAGGCCCACGGCAAAGGCGACATTCGCCAGCAAGCGTTGACCCTGGCGTTGGACGGCCCGCAGCTCAAGCTCGACCTCGGCCTGGATGGCCAGTTGAACAAGGGTGACTGGCGTGGGCGCCTGGCCAGTGGGCGGATCCAGGCCGGCGGCCAGGACTGGCAGTTGCAGGCACCGGCGCGCCTGCAGCGGCTGGCCAGCGGCCAGCTGGATTTTGCTGCGCACTGCTGGCGTTCCGGCCAGGCCAGCTTGTGTGGTGACGACCAGCGCCTGGCCCCCGAGCCACGCTTGCGCTACCACCTCAAGCAGTTCCCGCTGGACAGCCTGGCCCAGTGGCTGCCGAAGGACTTCGCCTGGCAGGGCCTGCTCAATGCCGACATCAATCTGGACATCCCGGCCAGCGGCCCCAAGGGCAACATCGTCGTCGACGCCAGTGGCGGTACCCTGCGCGTGCGCGACAAGGACCGCTGGGTCGACTTCCCGTACCAGGCCCTGCGCCTGGACAGCACGCTGGCGCCAAGGCGCATCGATACCCGCCTGGCGTTCCGCGGCCAGCGCCTGGGCGAGCTGAACGTCAACACTCGCCTCGATCCACTGGGCAAGAACAAACCGCTATCGGGTGATTTTCGCCTGGCCGGTCTCGACCTGTCGGTGGCGCGCCCGTTCGTGCCGATGGTCGAGCGCCTGGCCGGGCAGCTCAATGGCAGTGGCCGGCTGTCGGGCACCTTGCTGGCGCCGCAGGTCAACGGCAACCTGATGCTCAGCGGCGGCGAAGTCAGTGGCGCCGAACTGCCGGTCAGCCTCGAGGACCTGTCATTGCAGGCATTGATTGCCGGCGAGCAGGTACAGCTCAATGGCGGCTGGCGCAGCGGCGAGGCGGGGCGGGGCCAGTTGAATGGCAACCTCACCTGGGGCCAGGCCCTGGGCATGGACCTGCGTCTGCAGGGCCAGCAACTGCCCGTTACGGTCGAGCCCTATGCGACGCTGGAGGTTGCCCCGGACCTGACCTTGCGCCTGATCGACGACAAGCTGGCGGTGACCGGCAAGGTACAGGTGCCCAAGGGCACGATCACTGTACGCGAGCTGCCACCGTCCACCGTCAAGGTCTCGGATGACACGGTGATCGTCGGTCACCAGACCGAAGAGGGCAAGCCACCCATGGCGATGGCGATGGACATTGATGTCGAAGTGGGCCGTGACAAGCTTTCGTTCAGTGGCTTTGGTCTCAAGGCCAACCTGCTCGGCCATGTGCACATTGGCGACAACCTCGATACCCGTGGCGAGCTGAGCCTGTCCGACGGCCGCTACCGTGCCTACGGCCAGCGCCTGACCATCCGCCGTGCGCGGCTGCTGTTCGCGGGCCCAATCGACCAGCCGTATCTGGACATTGAAGCGATCCGCAAGGTCGACGATGTGATTGCCGGTATCCGCCTGAGCGGCAGTGCCGAGCAGCCCACAAGCAAAGTGTTCTCGGAACCGGCCATGAGCCAGGAGCAGGCGCTGTCGTACCTGGTACTGGGGCGGCCTCTGGGCGCGTCCGGCGAAGACAACAACATGCTCGCCGAAGCGGCCTTGGGCCTGGGCCTGGCGGGTAGCGCCGGCATCACCGGCAGCCTGGCCTCGAGCCTGGGTATCGACGACTTCCAGCTGGACACCGAAGGTTCGGGCAATACCACCAGCGTGGTCGCCAGCGGCAACCTCACCGAGAAACTGAGCCTGCGCTATGGGGTGGGGGTGTTCGAGCCTGCGAACACCATTGCATTGCGCTACAAGCTGAGCAAGAAGGTGTACCTCGAGGCTGCCAGCGGGCTGGCCAGCTCACTGGACATCTTCTACAAGCGCGACTTCTGAGCCGACGCGGGGGCGGCCGTCAACGGACGATGGCCGCCTCGATGAACTCATTAGTGTCGGGCGAGGGCGGCGGGCTGGGGGCCCGTACCGGGATGATCAGGCTGGTGTACTCCTCGATCAGCCGGTTGAGGGCTTCTGGTGGTTCGCTGGCCTGGAACTGCATGCGGATCTGCACTTCATCGGGGTCACGGTTGTCGCCCTGACGGCTCTGGCCGCCGATGGTGACCTTGAAGCTGGCCGCCTTGTTCTCGCCTGCGGTCAGCAGTGCCTGCTGTGCTTCGGTGCCTTTGACCCTTACCGAAAGGTCGACCTGCATGCGCTCCAGGGCCAGGCCCTTTGGCGACACCAGCGCGAACAGCGGTACGCGCATGATGTGCTGGCCGTCCATGGCCACTTCGACCATCTTGGCTTTCATGGGCGCGCCCAACGCTTCGGTGTCGCATTCGAAAAACTGGTCGAACAGGTTGATGTACTGCTGCGCGATCAGGCTGTTGGTAGCACTGGCGGCTTCCTGCAGGCCACGGGTGATTTCGCGCAGGTCGATGGAAGTCATGGGGGCGGGGGATTTATCCAATGGTTCGACTCCTCAGGCCAGGTGGGGCCCCCCTTGTTGCCGGTCAGGGGGGCTGTTCGGGGCAGGGAGGTGCGTCTCAAGGCATACCGGCGCCAGGGGCCGGCGTGCCGTCAGCTGCGGGGCTCTTCAAGGTGTCTGCCTGGGAAATTTCGTCCTGGCTGTCCAATGTGGCGGTTTTGACGACGGTTGGCTTTGTCGCGGCGTCGGTCAGGAATTCGATCACCCGCATCATTGCTTCAGGCGGCTCCTGGCGCTTCAAGGTCGTGTTGAAAGCGTAGCGCGCGCGAGTGTCTGTCTTGCGAGTTTGCGTGGACTTGTGGCTGACGCTGCCTTTCACGTTCAGCCTGAACGGCCCCCAGCCCAGCGAGCCGGTCGCTTCGGCGTTCATGTCCTTGCTGGAAACGTCTTCCGACATCTGGTTGATGACCAGCTCGAACTCGACATTACCTTCTTCGATGGAAATGTTCGGGTGGGTGATGGCTGCCACCAGCGGCACTTTCATGGTCTTGCTGACCACGCCCTTGTACTCGCCTTGTTCGTCGACGATGGTTTCGTCGTAGTCGAACTGGATGGCCACGGCCTTGCCGTCCTGGACGCACACCTGCATCAGGAAGTCGGCGTAGGATTTGCTGGCGGTGACCTGGGCCTGGACCATGGCCTGCAGGGGGCCTGCGATCATGCGGTCCATCGGCAGGGCATTGATTACGGAGCCGATGAGGCTGTTATCTATCGACATGGCGGGGGTCTCTTTCTGGTTGGGTTAAAACGTGGCTATCAATCGTGGTCACGATGCCTGGGCTTCAGCGCGTGCAATGTTCCTGGCGGCGGATGTTGCCGATCTGGCGCAGGCTCAGGCCGTACTTGTCAGCGAGCAGGCTGCGGGACAAGCCGCTGGCGCTTTCCTTCTGGATCTGCAGGTTGCGCAACTGGCGCAGGAAGTGGTCCGCCTTGGGGATTTCCAAGGCGACACCGGCAAAGCGCTTGATCAGCGCGTCGAGCGCTTCGGCCGGCAGCACGTCGGCAAGCTTGGTGCGCTCGCGGTGCTTGGGGATGTACTTGGGCCTGCCGCCGTAGGCGCAGGTCAGCTGGTAGGCGTTTTCGATGCCGATGCAGTCGATCAGGGCCTGCAGCGAGTGGGGCAGTTGGCTGATATCGATTTGGCTCAAGTCTGGTAATTGCATATGGCGCTCCTTCGGGGCGGATGGGCTGTGCTACCCGATCACCAGCGGCGTTATGTCGAAGGTGTGACCGGATTTTCTGTGACAGCCGAGGCGCGTCGCTAGGCGGCATATGGGTTGGGGCTTGTAGCTTCCGCGAACAGGTTTTGCAGGCAGCGATATCCGGCGCTGTAGGACATGGCTTCAACATTTGGCTGTGGCGGGTGATTTCCCATCACGTCACTCCCTGTGCAGCGCGTTGGGTGTGGTAACCCTCAATCGCACGGATAGCTGTTCAGCAGGCTGGCGCTGCGCAGGTAGGCCTGGGGGAAGTCGCGCATGCCTTGTGGCAGCGTGCGCCAATCAACCAGCAGGCACAGCGCATGCAGCGGCTGCCCGTCACGGTGGCCGATGACCTGGTCGGCAAAGCTGCGGCGGTACAGTGCCTGGGTCTGCTGCTGCGCTTGTACCTGGTCGGCCTGGGCCAGGGTTTGCCGGGCCAGCTCGGGCAGTTGCGCCAGGGGGACACTGAAATGCACCGACGCACCGTTTGCCTGCAGGTAACCGGCCTGGCGCACGCGCTGCCACAGTTGTTGCCATTGGCTGGCGCCAGCTTGGGCAGCCAGTTCGCGGCCCAGTTCGAGCAGTTGCTCGGCCGAGGTCTGGCGGGTGTCCAGCGCATGAAGGGAAAGGGGTGTCAGCAATAGCGACGCGAACAGAAGGGGTTTGTACATGGTACCTCCGGCATGGGTGCTTGGGAGCCCAATGCTTTCAGGCAGGCGCCGGCCCACCCAGCAGGAAATGCAGCGCCGGGGCCGGTGGCCGTTGTATCATTGCCGCGGCTCGTTGCGAGCCATTTGCCCCTGATGTTGCAAGGAACCTTCGATGACACACGTGCAGCGCCTCAAATATTCCCTTCTGATCATCCTGGTGGTACTGGGCCTGATGCTGGGCCTGTCCCACCTGCAGAAGCAGGGCACGATCAGTGAGCAGACCTTCCAGATGCTGGCCATTGCCATCGCCGTGGTGGTCGTGGTGATCAACGGCATCCTGCGGCGCAAGGTCAAGCCCTGATACTGGCGGGCCGGCCAGTCATGGCCGGCCATGCGCTCAGCGTACAGGCGTTCGCTCCAGCACGGCGCGCGCCTGCGGGTCGAGGCTGTAGCATTTGTCGCTGCCCAGCTGGATGACGCCCTCGCTGCACAGTCGCTTGAGCACTTCGCGCACGCTGAGGAACGACAGCGGGATATCCAGCTGTTCCAGTTGCGCGTGCACGCCGCGCACGCCAATGCTGCGGCCATTGCGGTCGGCGGCGTGCAAGGCATCGATGACCTTGAGGCGGATCAGGCTGGTACGCAGGCCGAAACTGCGCAACAGCTCGCGGATCTGTTCGTTGCCGATGCGTTCGTCAGCAAAAACGTCCTGTTCCCTGGGCGCTTTGCCTGGGACGCGCCCAGCCTGGATCGAGGGTTGCGGGTTGTACATGTGAATGCTCCTTTTCGTGGACGAACCCGAAATTTGGGTGCCTCACTTACTAGGACGAATGAGAACGGAAAAACTGCAGCCCACGCGCAAAAAAAGCCTGGTTCTGTTCAAGACGTTCCATTGCCTGGTAATACGTAAAATTTTCATCTGGCCATTCGTCTGATCGGGATGACCCCCGAACCCGAGGAGTGCCCGTGTTTCCACTTTCCCGTCCCATGACTTGCGCTGGCCTGGCCGCCGCCCTGGTAGCCTTCAGCGTCGGCGCAGCGCCGGTGCAGTCCGCCGCAGCCGATGCCAGTGCGCAGATTCGCCGAACCAGTTACGGGGTGCCGCACATTGTGGCCAAGGACGAGCGCGGCCTGGGCTATGGCATCGGCTACGCCTACGCCCAGGACAACCTGTGCCTGCTGGCCAATGAAGTGCTGACCGTCAGTGGCGAGCGCTCACGCTACTTCGGTGCCAAGGGCAAGACCCTGGAGCAGCGTGACAACCTGGCCAGCGATGTGTTCTTCGCCTGGCTCAACACGCCGGCGGCAGTCGAGGCGTTCTTGCAGGCGCAGCCCGCGCCGGTACAGGCGCTGCTGGCAGGTTATGCCAGCGGCTACAACCGGGCGCTGGCCGAGCGCCGCAGCCAGGGGTTGCCTGCCGAATGTGGCAACGGCGAGTGGCTGCGGCCGATCAGCAGCGAGGACCTGGTCAAGCTGACCCGTCGACTGCTCGCCGAAGGCGGTGTCGGGCAGTTCGTCGAAGCGCTGGCGGGGGCGCAACCACCAATGCTGGCCAGCCAGCAGGCGCCGACAGGGTTTGCCGAGGCGCTGGCCAGGCAGCAGCGTTTTGCCACGGAGCGCGGTAGCAATGCAGTGGCCGTCGGAGCTCAACGTTCGGCCAATGGCCGCGGCCTGTTGCTGGCCAACCCGCACTTCCCGTGGATGGGTGGCATGCGCTTCTACCAGATGCAACTGACCATTCCCGGCCAGCTCGATGTGATGGGGGCGGCATTGCCGGGCCTGCCGGTCGTCAACATCGGTTTCAACCAGCATCTAGCCTGGACGCACACCGTCGACACATCGAAGCACTTCACCCTGTACCGCCTGCAACTCGACCCCAAGGACCCGACCCGCTACCTGCTCGATGGCAAGTCCCTACCGCTGGCCCGGCAAACCGTCAGCGTTGCGGTCAAGGCCGAGGATGGCAGCCTGAGCCAGGTACAGCGCCAGGTCTACAGCTCGCAGTTCGGCCCGGTGGTGCAGTGGCCGGGTCGCCTGGACTGGGATGCGCATGCCGCCTACAGCCTGCGCGACGCCAACCTCGAGAACACTCGGGTGTTGCAGCAGTGGTACCAGATCAACCATGCCGACAGCCTGGCTACGTTGAAAGGCTCGATCGAACAGCTGCAGGGTATTCCCTGGGTCAACACGCTGGCGGTGGACCCGGCAGGCAAGGCCTTGTACCTGAACCAGTCAGTGGTGCCATATGTGGATCAGCAACTGCTGAGTGCGTGCAGCAACCCGCAGGCACAAGGGCGCCTGGTGGTACTGGATGGCTCACGCAGCGCGTGCCAGTGGAAGGTCGATGCGCAGGCCGCGCAGCCGGGGATCTTCCCTGCGCGGCTGCTGCCGAGCCTGGAGCGCGAGGATTTCGTGCAGAACTCCAACGACCCGGCCTGGATGGCCAACCCGGCGCAGCCGCTGACCGGTTATTCGCCGCTGGTCAGCCGCAGTGACCAGCCGCTGGGCATGCGTGGCCGCTTTGCCCTGCAACGCCTGCAGGGTACGGCCCGCCTGGGCGTTGACGACCTGCAGCGCATGGTGACCGATGACGAGGTGTACCTGGCCAGCCTGCTACTGCCTGACCTGCTGCAGTGGTGCAAGGGCGCCGATGCGGATGTGCGGGCGGTATGCAGCAGCCTGGCGGCCTGGAATGGCAAGGCTGACCTGGACAGCGGCATTGGCCTGGTGCATTTCCAGAACCTGTTCGATGCCCTGGCCGAGCACCCGGAAAGCTGGCGGGTGGCCTTCGACCCGGCCGACCCGCAGCACACCCCCCGCGGGCTGGCGGTAGAGCAGGCGGCCGTGCGCAAGCTGCTGCACCAGGCCGCGCTGGCGTCGCTCAAGCGGGTGCGTGACAGCGGCATGGCAGGGGACGCGCGCTGGGGGCAGGTGCAACAGGCGAGCGATGGCACGCCGGTGCCGGGTGGCCCGCAGGCGTTGGGCGTGTACAACGCTATCTACAGCGTGCCGCACGGGCAGGGTAAGCGGCTGGTGGTCAGTGGTACCAGCTACCTGCAACTGGTCAGCTTTACCGACAAGGGGCCGCAGGCCCGTGGGCTGTTGGCGTTTTCCCAGTCGAGTGAAGCGGCTTCGATGCATGCCGGTGACCAGACCAAGGCGTTTGCGGCCGGGCAACTGGCGGTGATTCCGTTTACCGAGACGCAGATCAAGGCTGACCCGGAGTACCGGGAAGTGGTGATCAGTGAGCGGGACAAGGGGGCGGTGGTCAGCCGGCCTTGAGGTATAAGCCTGTGCCTGCCTCTTCGCGGGTAAACCCGCTCCCACAGGTACTGCACCAGGGCTGCAAGCGGCACGATACCTGTGGGAGCAAGTTTACCCGCGAAGAAGGCGACTCGGTCGGTCAGGAAAACTCGAACGGCGCCAGCTGAAACCCTTGCTCGTCAACCTGCAAGGCCCAACCGCGGCGGTCCCAGTCGCCCAGCACGATACGCCGTGCCGGTTGCCCGTCGACCACCAGCTTGTGTATCGCCGGCCGATGGGTATGCCCATGCACCAAGGTACGTACACCGTGCGCCGCCATCACCTTCGGCACTTCCTCCGGCGTGACATCGACGATCTCGGTAGACTTCATCCGCGTCTGCGTGCGGCTTTCGCTGCGTAGCTTGCGTGCCAGCTTGTAGCGGGCCGACAGCGGCAGGTGCCGCAACACCCACAGGCTCAGCGGGTTGCGCAGCAAGCGGCGCATTTTCATGTAGGCCAGGTCGCGGGTGCACAGGGTATCGCCATGCATCAGCAGCACCTGCTCACCACCCAGCTCGATCACGCTAGGGTCGTGCAGCAACGTGCAGCCCGCAGCGTCGCAGAAGGCCTGGCCAATCAGGAAATCACGGTTGCCATGCATCAGGTAGATGGCCGTGCCGCTGTCGCTCAGCCGCCGCATGGCCTGGCAGACCGACTGCTGGAAGGGCGTCATGGCGTCGTCGCCGATCCAGGCTTCGAAGAAGTCGCCAAGGATGTACAACGCCTTGGCGTGGCGGGCACGGCCATCGAGCAGATCAAGAAACGCCCGGGTAATGTCCGGGCGTTCTTCTTGCAGGTGCAGATCGGAGATCAGCAGGATCACTCAACGATCTCGGCTTTCTCGATGACCACGTCGTCCTTCGGCACGTCCTGGTGGCCAGCCTTGGAACCGGTGGCGACCTTTTCGATGGCGTCGACGATTTCACGGCCTTCGATCACTTCGCCGAATACCGCGTAGCCCCAGCCCTGCACGTTCTTGCCGCTGTGGTTGAGGAAGTCGTTGTCGGACGAGTTGATGAAGAACTGCGCCGAGGCGGAGTGCGGCTCCATGGTACGGGCCATGGCGATGCTGTACTTCTTGTTTTTCAGGCCGTTGTCGGCTTCGTTCTGGATGCTGGCGCGGGTCTTCTTCTGGCTCATGCCAGGCTCGAAGCCGCCGCCCTGGATCATGAAGCCCTTGATCACACGGTGGAACACGGTGCCATTGTAGTGGCCGTCCTTGACGTACTGAACGAAGTTTTCGGTAGTCAGCGGCGCTTTCTCGGCGTCCAGTTGCAGGACGATGTCGCCGTGGTTGGTGCTCAGTTTGACTTTGGACATGCTGAAACTCGCTCTTTCAAGGCAATCGGAATTAGGGTGCGCAGGGCGCGGGTTATCACCTGACGCAGGATCAGGCGATCGCGACACATGGCGCGCACTGGCCATTTTGCCAGGCTGCGGCAAAAAGCCGTGATAAATCACGCCAGTTTGTCCGGGCCCGACTGTCAGCAGCTTGACTGCTTCGGCTATGATAGGCCCTTTGATTCAATCGGCCTACCCAGGCCGGACACGTGCATTCAAGGATCCTATGAGCAAGCCCACTGCCGACAACGCGCCCAACGCCGCTGCCAAAGGCGCCCCCGCTGTCCCTGCGAACTTCCTGCGGCCGATCATCCAGGCCGACCTGGACTCGGGCAAGCACAGCAGCATCGTCACCCGTTTCCCGCCGGAGCCCAATGGCTACCTGCACATCGGTCACGCCAAGTCGATCTGCGTCAACTTCGGCCTGGCCAAGGAATTCGGGGGCGTCTGCCACCTGCGTTTCGACGATACCAACCCGGCCAAGGAAGACCAGGAGTACATCGACGCCATCCAGAGCGATGTCAAGTGGCTGGGCTTCGACTGGGCCGGCGACGTGCGCTACGCCTCCGACTACTTCGACCAGTTGCACGACTGGGCGGTCGAGCTGATCAAGCGTGGCAAGGCCTACGTCTGCGACCTTACCCCCGAGCAGGCCAAGGAATACCGTGGCAACCTCAAGGAGCCGGGCAAGAACAGCCCGTTCCGCGAGCGCAGCGTTGACGAGAACCTCGACCTGTTCGCCCGCATGAAGGCCGGCGAGTTCAAGGATGGCGAGCGCGTGCTGCGGGCCAAGATCGACATGGCCTCGCCGAACATGAACCTGCGCGACCCGATCTTGTACCGTATCCGCCATGCCCACCACCACCAGACCGGTGACAAGTGGTGCATCTACCCGAACTACGACTTCACCCACGGCCAGTCGGACGCCATCGAGGGCATCACCCACTCGATCTGCACCCTGGAGTTCGAAGGGCATCGTCCGCTGTACGACTGGTTCCTCGACAACCTGCCGGTGCCGGCACACCCGCGCCAGTACGAGTTCAGCCGCCTGAACCTGAACTACACCATCACTTCCAAGCGCAAGCTCAAGCAGCTGGTGGACGAAAAGCACGTCGAAGCCTGGGACGACCCACGCATGTCGACGCTGTCCGGCTTCCGTCGCCGTGGCTACACCCCGGCCTCGATCCGCAACTTCTGCGAAATGATCGGCACCAACCGTTCCGACGGCGTGGTCGACATGTCGATGCTCGAGTTCAGCATCCGTGACGACCTGGACCGCACCGCACCGCGCGCCATGTGCGTGCTGCGCCCGCTGAAGGTGGTCATCACCAACTACCCGGAAGGCCAGGTCGAGCAGCTCGAACTGCCGCGCCACCCGAAGGAAGACATGGGCGTGCGCGTGCTGCCGTTCTCCCGTGAACTGTACATCGACCGCGACGACTTCATGGAAGAGCCGCCGAAGGGCTACAAGCGCCTGGAACCGGCCGGTGAAGTGCGCCTGCGCGGCAGCTACGTGATCCGCGCCGACGAGGCGGTCAAGGATGCCGACGGCAACATCGTCGAGCTGCGCTGCTCGTACGACCCGGACACCCTGGGCAAGAACCCGGAAGGCCGCAAGGTCAAGGGCGTGATCCACTGGGTGCCGGCCGAGGGCAGCGTCGAGTGCGAAGTGCGCCTGTACGACCGCCTGTTCCGCTCGCCGAACCCGGAAAAGACCGAGGAGGGCGGCAGCTTCCTGGACAACATCAACCCAGGCTCGCTGCAAGTGCTCAGCGGCTGCCGTGCCGAGCCGTCGCTGGCCCAGGCGCAGCCCGAGGACCGCTTCCAGTTCGAACGCGAAGGCTACTTCTGCGCCGACCTGAAAGACAGCCAGCCGGGCCGCCCGGTGTTCAACCGCACTGTCACCCTGCGTGACTCCTGGGGCAGCTGAGGAACCGCCGTGCTTACCATCTACAACACGCTGAGCAAAGCGAAGGAAACCTTCAAGCCGCTGGATGGCAACAAGGTGCGCATGTACGTGTGCGGCATGACCGTATACGACTACTGCCACCTGGGCCATGGCCGCAGCATGGTGGCCTTCGACCTGGTCACCCGCTGGCTGCGCAAGAGCGGCTACGAGCTGACCTATGTACGCAACATCACCGACATCGATGACAAGATCATCAACCGGGCCAACGAGAACGGCGAAAGCTTCGACGCCCTGACCGCCCGCATGATCGACGCGATGCACGAAGACGAGCGCCGCCTGAACATCCTGCCGCCGGACCAGGAGCCGCGTGCCACCGACCATATCGCCGGCATGCACGCGATGATCCAGACCCTGATCGACAAGGGTTATGCCTACGCACCGGGCAATGGCGACGTGTACTACCGCGTCGGCAAGTTCGTCGGTTACGGCAAGCTGTCGCGCAAGAAGATCGAAGACCTGCGCATCGGTGCCCGTATCGAGGTTGACGAAGCCAAGCAGGACCCGCTGGACTTCGTGCTGTGGAAGGGCGTCAAGCCGGGCGAGCCGAGCTGGGAATCGCCATGGGGCCCAGGGCGTCCGGGCTGGCACATCGAGTGCTCGGTGATGTCCACCTGCTGCCTGGGTGAAAGCTTCGACATCCACGGTGGCGGCAGCGACCTGGAGTTCCCGCACCACGAGAACGAGATTGCCCAGAGCGAGGCGGCCACCGGCAAGCAGTACGCCAACGCCTGGATGCACTGCGGCATGATCCGGATCAATGGCGAGAAGATGTCCAAGTCGTTGAACAACTTCTTCACCATCCGCGACGTGCTCGAGAAGTACCACCCTGAAGTGGTGCGCTACCTGCTGGTGGCCAGCCACTACCGCAGCGCGATCAACTACTCGGAAGACAGCCTGCGCGATGCCAAGGGCGCACTGGAGCGCTTCTACCACGCCTTGCGCGGCTTGCCACGGGTGGCGGCCAAGGGTGGCGAAGAGTTTGTCGAGCGCTTCAGCGTGGCCATGAACGACGACTTCGGCACCCCCGAAGCCTGCGCCGTGCTGTTCGACCTGGTGCGCGAGATCAACCGCCTGCGCGACAGCGACCTGGAGGCCGCTGCCGGCCTGGCCGGTCGCCTGCGCGAGCTGGGTGATGTGCTGGGTGTGCTGCAGCTGGAGGCCGATGACTTCCTGCGTGCCGGTGCCGAAGGCAAGGTGGATGCCGCTGAGGTCGAGGGCTTGATCCAGGCGCGCCTGCAGGCGCGTGCGGACAAGAACTGGGCCGAGTCCGACCGCATTCGCGACCAGTTGACCGCCATGGGTGTGGTGCTGGAAGACAGCAAGGGTGGGACTACCTGGCGTCTGGCCGACTGATCGGTTTCAAGGGGGCTGCTCTGCAGCCCATCGCGACACAAGGCCGCTCCTACAGGAATAGCGTTGCATTCAATGCTTGCGTAATCCCTGTAGGAGCGGCCTTGTGTCGCGATGGGCCGCAAAGCGGCCCCGTTTCTATTTGGCCAGCCCCGCAAGCGGGCAGTGCAACACCAACCTGGCCCCACCCAGCTCGCTTTCCCCCACCTCCAGCCCGAACCCATGCAGGTCGACGATCGCCGCAACGATCGACAACCCCAGCCCGAACCCCGCATGGCGGTGGCCTTCATCGCTACGGTAGAAGCGCTTCAGCACTGCCGCCCGTTCCTCTTCCGGAATACCCGGCCCGCTGTCCTCGATGGCCAGGCGCAGGCCCTTGTCGTCCTGCGTCGCAGTAATCCGCACCAGCCCACCCTCGGGCGTGAATTTGATGCCGTTGCCCACCAGATTGGCCAGTGCCTCGAACAGCAGTTCGCGGTCACCGTGCAACGCCGGCAGTTCGGCTGGCTGCTGCAGTTCCAGGCGGATGCCGCCATCTTCGGCCAGCGGCAGGTAGAAGTCGTGCAACTCCACCAGCAGTTCGTGCGGGTCAAGCTGGACGAAACCGGCCCGCCGCTGGCGGTCTTCCAGTTCGCTGATACGCAACAAACCGCGAAAACGCGCCATCAGGGTATCGGTTTCGCCGATGGCCTGGTCCAGTGCCTCGGCCTGGGTGGAGTCGACGTCACTTTGCTGGCGAATGCGGTACAGCTGGGCGCGCAGGCGCGTGAGCGGGGTGCGCAGGTCGTGGGCGATGTTGTCGCACACGCCCTTGACCTCGTGCATCAGCCGCTCGATGCGGTCGAGCATGGCATTGACGATGGCCGCCAGCATGTCCAGCTCGTCACGCCGGGCCGACAGCGGCAGGCGGTGGGTAAGGTCACCGGCGACGATCAGTTCGGCCTGGGCCTGGATCGCGCGAATGCGCTTGAGCGGGCGGCGCCTTAGCAGGTACCAGCCGGCAAAGCCCGGGATCAGGGTCAGCGAGATCCCCCAGAGCAGGGCATGCAGGATGATCCGGGTGACCACGAACAGCGAGCCGTTGTCGCGCACCAGCACCAGCCAGCGGCCATCCTGCACCTTGATCGCCACCGCGTCGCAGCTGTCACGCGGCATGTGTGGGTCGTCGGCGTCCAGGCAGCGCTTGAGTTCGTGAACCTTGCCGTCCAGCCCCAGCTCTGGCGGGATGGCGCGAATGCGCCCGCCGATCGGGTTGAGCTGGTTGTCGAACAGGCCGTAGGCGTCGAAGCTGCGCTCTTCGAAGGCCTGGCTGGCGACCAGGGCGTCGTCCAGCTGTTTGCCGCTCATGTGCGCGAACAGGTGCTGGCGCTGCAGCATCGAATGGCGGGTGAGTTTGTTCAGGTAGCTGGACACCTCGAAGTACAGCACCCCCATGAGGATGCTGCTCCAGGCCACGAACAGAAAGCTGTACAGCGCCAGCAGGCGGCTGGTCGAGGAGCTCCAGCCCTTAGACGGGTTCAGCAATGGCATAGCCGGAGCCCCGTACCGTACGGATCAGCGGCGACTGGCCGGGCGAGTCGATTTTCTTGCGCAGGCGACCGATGTGTACGTCGATCAGGTTGGTGCCCGGGTCGAAGTGGTAGCCCCAGACTTCCTCGAAAATCATCATCCGCGTGATCACCTGGCCGCTATGGCGCATCAGGTACTCCAGCAGCTTGTACTCGGTGGGCAGCAGGTTGAGGGTCTGTTCGCCACGGCGGGCTTCGTGGCTGATCAGGTCCAGTTGCAGGTCGGCGACCTGCAGACGGGTCTGGGTCATGGGCACGCTGTTGCGGCGCAGCAGCACTTCTACCCGCGCGGCCATCTCGTCGGAGGCGAACGGTTTGGTCAGGTAGTCGTCACCCCCGGCACGCAGGCCGCGCACCCGCTCGTCGACGTCGGAGAGGGCGCTGATCATCAGGATCGGCGTGGCAATCTTGAGGCTGCGCAGCGTGGTGACGATGGTCAGGCCATCGACCTCGGGCAGCATGCGGTCCAGGGTGATCAGGTCGTAGCCGCCGGCAATGGCCTTGGCCAGGCCTTCACGGCCATTGTCGGCCCAATCCACCTCAAGGCCGTGGCTGGTAAGTTCGGCGACGATTTCCTGGCCGGTGACGGCGTCGTCTTCGATGGTCAGTACGCGAGGCATGCTGGTTCCCGGACATCTAATGGAGACTTGATTGTGCCAAAGAATAGCCAAACGGCGATTTAAGAAAAATTCATCTGGCCACCTGACCGGCTGACCGCCCCCTTGTAGGAGCGGCCTTGTGTCGCGAAAGGGCTGCGCAGCAGCCCCGGGATTTCAGCACAAATGCACAAATTGCCGGGGCTGCTTCGCAGCCCTTTCGCGACACAAGGCCGCTCCTACAAAGGACCGCGCAGGCCAGGGCAAAGCGCTCAGCGTGCGCCGATACCCTCGGCATGCATGATCTGCGCAATGATCGGCACCGGAGTCATCAGGTGCGAACGCATCATGGCGCTGGCGCGCTTGGCGTCCCGGGCCAGAATCACCTCGACCAACGCCGCATGCTCCTGGCGCTTGAGCTCCAGGGCCTGTTCGGAAAACACCGTCTGGGTCAGCCACAGGTGCCGGTAGCGCTCGGCCTGATCGAACAGGTAGGTGCGCGCCTGCAGCAGGTGCTTGGAGCCGCAGCCTGAGGCAATGGCCGTGTGGAACGCCTTGTGCCGTTCGTCCCATACATCCAGGCGTTGCTCGCGGGTCTTCACTTCAACCACCTTGGCCAAAGTATGCGAGTGGGCCAGTACCGACGCCTCCCAGGCGTCGTCGCCACGTTCGATGGCCAGGGTGATGATCATCGCCTCCAGGTTGGCGCGGGCATCGTAGATGTCGTTCATCTCGTCCAGCGACATGGGCGCCACACGGTAGCCCTTCTGGCTGATCGCGTTGACCAGATGCTCGGCCACCAGCTGCGACAGTGCTTCGCGCAGCGGGCCCACGCCCAGGTCGTAGCGTTCCTTCAGGGTGCTCATCAGCAGCTTTTCTCCGGGCTTGAACACGCCGCGGATGATGTCCTTCTTGAGCCTCTCATACCCGCTGAATGCTGAGTTTTGTCGGGGGGCGAGCGCTTCCAAGGTCCTGTTCCTCAAACGGTTTTGTCGATCATACCGAAAGCGTTCGCCGGCGAAAAACAATGGACAAACATACGTTTTGTCGTTGAAAAATAAAAATGTAGACATTTTGCGTTTATGGCGATAATTTTAGCTCGCCCGCACTGATCCAGGTCATGACCGGACGGCGCCACTCACTTTCTCTGCCAGGACACTGCCATGAACGCTTTTACGCAGATCGACGAACTTGTGATGCCACTGCCGCTCGAACCGCGTGGTTTCACCATCGCCCCCTCGAAACAGTCGCCGCGCCTGCTTGAGCTCACCTTTGCCCGCGAAACGGTCGAAGCGTTCGTCCAGGCTGTTGCCCAGTGGCCGGTGCAGGCGCTGGAGTACAAGTCGTTCCTGCGCTTCCGGGTTGGCGAGATCCTCGACGAACTGTGCCAGGGCACCCTGCGGCCGGTGCTGCTCAATACCATCCTCAACCGCGCCAGCGGCGGCATGCTGATCACCCCGGTCGGCCTGGATGACGTGAGCCAGGCCGAGGACATGGTCACGTTCACCACCGCCTGCGCACACCTGATCGGCCGCTCCAACTACGACGCCATGAGTGGCCAGTTCTATGCCCGCTTCGTGGTGGTCAACACCGACAACTCCGACAGCTACCTGCGCCAGCCGCACCGGGTCATGGAGCTGCACAACGACGGCACCTTCGTCAACCAGATCACCGACTACGTGCTGATGCTGAAGATCGACGAAAAGAACATGGAAGGCGGCAACTCGCTGCTGCTGCACCTGGACGACTGGGAGCAGTGCGACGAATTCTTCCGCCACCCGCTGGCCCGTCGCGAGATGCGCTGGACCGCACCGCCGAGCAAGAAGGTGTCCGAGGATGTGTTCCACTCGGTATTCGACACCGATGCCGAAGGCCGCCCGACCATGCGCTACATCGACCAGTTCGTGCAGCCGGAAAACTACGAGGAGGGCATCTGGCTGAACGCCTTGTCCGAATCGCTGGAAGGCAGCGAGAAGAAGCTTTCGGTACCGGTTGGCGTGGGTAGTTTCCTGTTGATCAACAACCTGTTCTGGCTGCATGGCCGCGACCGCTTCACGCCGCACGAAGGCCTGCGCCGCGAACTGATGCGCCAGCGCGGCTACGTGGCCTTCCCCAAACCGCTGTACCAGCGCGGGCAATAATGACAGGGCGCGGGGCGGGCGCCCGCCCACGCGTCTTTGCACAAAACGATGCCACCAGGGCCCGCGCGGGCCTTGGTGAGCCAGTCAGGCAATGCCTGCGTGTGAGGTAAGGCTGTGTACGATTTCATCATCATTGGCGGTGGCATTGTGGGCATGTCCACGGCCATGCACCTGATCAAGGTCTACCCGGATGCGAAGATTCTCCTGCTGGAGAAAGAGTCCGGCCCGGCCCGCCACCAGACCGGCCACAACAGCGGCGTGATCCACGCCGGCGTGTATTACACCCCCGGCAGCCTCAAGGCGCGCTTCTGCCTGGAAGGCAACAAGGCCACCAAGGCTTTCTGCACCCAGCACGGTATCCGCTTCGATGAGTGCGGCAAGCTGCTGGTGGCCACCAACGACCTGGAAATGCAGCGCATGAAGGCGCTGTGGGAGCGCACCGCGGCCAATGGCCTGGAGCGCTACTGGCTGTCGGCGGCCGAGCTGCGCGAGCGCGAGCCCAATATCGTTGGCATGGGCGGCATCTTCGTGCCCTCCAGTGGCATCGTCAATTACGCCGAAGTGACTGCGGCCATGGGCGCCGAGTTCCAGCGCGCCGGCGGTGAAATCCGCTATGGCGCCGAGGTGGTCGGCCTGCAGGAGCTGGCCAGCGAAGTGGTCGTGCGCACGCAGGGTGACGAATTGCGCAGCCGTTTCCTGGTGACCTGCTCGGGCCTGATGGCCGACCGCGTGGTGAGCATGCTGGGCCTGCGTACCGAATTCGTCATTTGCCCGTTCCGTGGCGAGTACTACCTGCTGCCCAAGCAGCACAACCAGATCGTCAACCACCTGATCTACCCGATTCCCGACCCGTCCATGCCGTTCCTGGGCGTGCACCTGACACGCATGATCGACGGCACCGTCACCGTTGGCCCCAACGCCGTGCTGGCGATGAAGCGCGAGGGCTACCGCAAGCGCGATGTCAGCCCCGGCGACCTGTTCCAGACCTTGACCACTCCCGGCATCCTCAAGGTGCTGGCGAAGAACTTCCGCCCTGGCCTGATCGAGATGAAGAACTCGCTGTTCAAGGGTGGCTACCTCAAGCAGGTCCAGAAGTACTGCCCGAGCATCACCAAGGCCGACCTCACGCCTTACCCGGCCGGCGTGCGTGCCCAGGCCGTGTCGCGTGACGGCAAGCTGATCGACGACTTCCTGTTCGTCAACACCGCTCGCAGCGTCAACGTGTGCAATGCACCGTCGCCGGCCGCCACCTCCGCCATCCCGATCGGCGCCTACATCGTCGACAAGGTATGCGAGCAGGTCGGCCGTCAGGGCGGCAGTTTCCCCAAGGCCGACCTGGCGCCTCGTCAGCGGGCTGCCGGCTGACCTACCCGTAATACGTTCTGCGGTTTCGTTTTACTCAACCCGTACTGCCCTACTCACCACCTGGGGCAGGGCGGGCTTTTTCGCGCCTGCGTCGGTGACGTGCAAGCCGGCGGCCCCTGCGTGGGCATGACAAAAACAACAAGGTAGCGCCATGCAAACCCACAAGAACAATTTGAGTCATGGATTGAAATCCCGGCATGTCACCATGCTGTCCATTGCCGGCGTGATCGGTGCCGGCCTGTTCGTCGGCTCCGGCCGTGCGATTGCCGAAGCAGGGCCCGCCACTATCCTGGCCTATATCCTGGCCGGCGCGCTGGTGGTGCTGGTGATGCGCATGCTGGCCGAAATGGCCGTTGCCTCGCCGGACACCGGTTCGTTCTCTACCTATGCCGACCTCGCCATCGGCAAGTGGGCCGGCTACACCATCGGCTGGTTGTACTGGTGGTTCTGGGTACTGATCATCCCCATCGAGGCCAATATCGCCGCCACCATCATCAATTCCTGGGTTCCGCAGCTGGAAATCTGGGTCTTGTCGTTGGTGATTACCCTGTTGCTGACCGCCACCAACCTGTTCAGCGTGAAGAACTACGGTGAGTTCGAGTTCTGGCTGGCGTTGGTGAAGGTGGTGGCCATCGTCAGTTTCATCGCGCTGGGGGTGTGCGCCATCTTCGGCCTGCTGCCAGGCTCTGGTGTCAGCGGCGTGTCGCGCCTGTGGGATAGCGGCGGCTTCATGCCCAACGGTTTTGGTGCGGTGCTCAGCGCCATGCTGATTACCATGTTCTCGTTCCTCGGTGCCGAGGTGGTGACCATCGCCGCGGCCGAATCCGACGAAGCGGGCAAGCATATTTCCAAGGCCACCAACTCGGTGATCTGGCGAATCACCCTGTTCTATATCCTGTCGATCTTCATCGTCATCGCGCTGGTGCCGTGGACCGACCCGCGCCTGGCCACCGAAGGTTCCTATGTCACGGTGCTGGACACCCTGGGCGTGCCGAATGCCAAGGCCATCATCGACTTCGTGGTGCTGACGTCGGTGACCAGCTGCCTCAACTCGTCGCTGTATACCGCGTCGCGCATGGTCTACTCGCTGAGCCGCCGCGGTGATGCTCCGGCCTGTGCCCAGGTGACCAGCCGCAGCGGCACCCCCGTGGTAGCTGTGCTGCTGTCCACTGGCGCAGCTTTCCTGGCAGTGATCGCCAACTACCTGGTACCGGCCAAGGTGTTCGGCTTCCTCATGGCAAGCTCCGGCGCCATTGCCTTGCTGGTGTACCTGGTGATCGCCGTTTCCCAGCTGCGCCTGCGCCAGCGCCTGACCGCACAGGGCAAGACACTGGGCTACCGCATGTGGCTGTTCCCGTGGCTGACGTGGGGCGTGATCCTGTTCATCAGTGGCGTGCTGGTGCTGATGCTGTTCCGCCCGGACCACCGCCTGGAAGTGGTATCGACCATGGTGCTGGCGGTGCTGGTGGTGTGTTCGGGCCTTCTGGTCACGCGGCGTCGGGCGCGCGAGGTGGTGGTTGGCCGCGTAGGGCAGGGCGCCTGAGCCTTTCGGCCTGAAGACAGACGAGCAAGTCGCATCAGGCTGTGAGAGGATGTCCGCCATCACAGCCAGGACCCCGAACGCAGCCTGATGAAGACACCCAAAAGAATCGAACCCCTGATCGAAGACGGCCTGGTCGACGAAGTACTGCGGCCGTTGATGAGTGGCAAGGAAGCCGCCGTGTATGTGGTGCGCTGTGGCAGCCAGGTGCGCTGCGCCAAGGTTTATAAAGAAGCCAACAAGCGCAGTTTCCGCCAGGCTGCCGAGTACCAGGAGGGCCGCAAGGTTCGCAACAGCCGTCAGGCCCGGGCAATGGCCAAGGGCAGCAAGTACGGCCGCAAGGAAGCCGAAGACGCCTGGCAGAACGCCGAAGTGGCGGCGCTGTTCCGCCTGGCCGGCGCTGGCGTGAGGGTTCCCAAGCCTTACGATTTCCAGGACGGCGTGCTGTTGATGGAGCTGGTGACCGATGCCGACGGTGACGCGGCGCCACGCCTGAACGACGTGCACCTCGAGGCCGAGGATGCCCGGGCGTTCCATGCCTTCGTCATTCGCCAGATCGTGCTGATGCTGTGTGCCGGGCTGGTGCATGGCGACCTGTCGGAGTTCAACGTGCTGCTTGGCCCGGACGGGCCGGTGATCATCGACCTGCCGCAGGCGGTGGATGCAGCGGCCAACAACCATGCCTTCAGCATGCTGCAGCGCGATGTGGCCAACATGGCCCATTATTTCGGGCGCTTTGCGCCGGAGCTGAAAAGCACCCGGTATGCGCAGGAAATGTGGGCCTTGTACGAGGCGGGCGAACTGCGCCCGGACAGCCCGCTGACGGGCCTGTTCGAGGATGACGAGCATGCGGCTGACGTGGCCGGGGTGATGCGCGAGATCGATGCGGCCCGGCTGGATGATGCGCGCCGGCGCGCCGCGCGGGCCGAGGCTGAGCATGGGGCGGCCAGGGCAGAGGAGCCGGCGCCGCCCTGGCTGCAGTAATGTGTTGCCTGTGCCGGCCTCTTCGCGGGCACGCCCGCTCCCACAGGAATCGCGCAGTACTTGTGGGAGCGAGTTTACCCGCGAAGAGGCCGGCACAGGAAAAATGCAGCCATTGCCTTTGACGCAAGACAATATCTCGTCATCTGGCCTTTTCACTGGCGCGCGACAGGCATAAGGTATACGCCGTTCAAATTCCCTGGAGCTGTCATGTCCAACCAATTCCCGTCCGTTCGTCCACGCCGCCTGCGCCAGAACGAGTCCCTGCGCACGATCTTCCAGGAAACCGAGTTCCGCCTTGAAGACCTGATCCTGCCGATCTTCGTCGAAGAGGGCATCGATGACTTCGTGCCGATCACCAGCATGCCGGGCGTCAACCGCATCCCCGAGAAGCTGCTGGCCCAGGAAATCGAGCGCTATGCCCGCGCCGGTATCAAGTCGGTGATGACCTTTGGCGTTTCGCACAACCTGGACGCCGTCGGCAGCGACACCTGGAACGAAAACGGCCTGGTCGCGCGCATGTCGCGCATCTGCAAGGACACCGTGCCGGAAATGGTGGTGATGTCCGACACCTGCTTCTGCGAATACACCAGCCACGGCCACTGCGGCGTGCTGCACGACCACGGCGTGGACAACGACGCCACCCTGGCCAACCTGGGCAAGCAGGCTGTCATCGCCGCTGCTGCCGGTGCCGACTTCATTGCCCCGTCGGCGGCGATGGACGGCCAGGTCCAGGCCATCCGCAGCGCGCTGGATGGTGCCGGCTTCCACGACACCGCGATCATGGCCTATTCCACCAAGTTCGCCTCGTCGCTGTATGGCCCGTTCCGTGAAGCCGGTGGTACCGCGCTGAAGGGCGACCGCAAGAGCTACCAGATGAACCCGATGAACCGCCGCGAAGCCGTGCGTGAGTCGCTGCTCGACGAGCAGGAAGGGGCCGATGTGCTGATGGTCAAGCCGGCCGGTGCCTACCTCGACGTGATCGCCGATATCCGCGCAGCATCGCGCCTGCCGCTGGCGGCCTACCAGGTGAGCGGCGAGTACGCGATGATCAAGTTCGGCGGCCTGGCTGGCGCCATCGATGAAGGCCGTGTGGTGCGTGAAAGCATTGGCGCGATCAAGCGTGCCGGTGCCGACCTGATCCTCACCTACTTCGCCATGGACCTGGCCCGCGAAGGCATCTGACCGCGAGCCGTTGCCCATGCAAGCCGCTGCCATCGCAGCGGCTTTTCTTTGCCTGCGCCGCAACCGGTGAGGAAAAGCACAAAAAAACCGTAAGCGCTGAATTATTTAGTGTCCCGTTGTATCTCATCCCTTAGAGCATTCATCGACAGGGATACGGACATGAAACCTCGCAAGAAAAGCCTCCAGCCAATCGGCCTGAAGGACATCACCATTGTCGACGACGCCAAGATGCGCAAGGCAATCACCGCGGCAGCCCTGGGCAATGCCATGGAGTGGTTCGACTTCGGCGTCTACGGCTTCGTCGCCTACGCCCTGGGCAAGGTTTTCTTCCCCAATGCCGACCCGAGCGTGCAGATGATCGCGGCGTTGGCCACGTTCTCGGTGCCGTTTCTGATCAGGCCTCTGGGCGGGCTGTTCTTCGGTGCATTGGGTGACCGCTTCGGGCGGCAGAAAATCCTCGCTGCGACCATCGTGATCATGTCGCTCAGCACCTTCGCCATCGGCCTGATACCGTCCTATGCCAGCATCGGTATCTGGGCGCCGATCCTGCTGCTGCTGGCCAAGATGGCCCAGGGCTTCTCGGTGGGGGGCGAGTATACCGGCGCGTCGATCTTCGTCGCCGAATATGCCCCTGATCGAAAACGGGGGTTTCTTGGTAGTTGGCTGGACTTCGGCTCGATTGCCGGGTTCGTGTTGGGTGCCGGTGTGGTGGTGTTGATCTCTACGGTGCTGGGTGAGGACAAGTTCCTCGAATGGGGTTGGCGCCTGCCGTTCTTCCTCGCCTTGCCGCTGGGCATCATCGGCCTGTACCTGCGCCATGCGCTGGAGGAGACGCCAGCCTTCCAGCAGCACGTCGACAAGCTGGAGAAAGGCGACCGCGAAGGCCTGGCGACCGGGCCCAAGGTGTCGTTCAGGGAAGTGGCCACCCAACACTGGCGCAGCCTGGTGACCTGCATTGGCGTGGTGATCGCGACCAACGTCACCTACTACATGCTGCTCACGTACATGCCCAGCTACCTGTCGCACAACCTGCACTACAGCGAAGACCATGGCGTGCTGATCATCATCGCGATCATGGTCGGCATGCTGTTCGTGCAGCCGATGATCGGGCTGCTCAGCGACAAGTTCGGCCGTCGACCGTTCATCATCGTCGGCAGTATCGGCCTGTTGGTGCTGGCCATCCCGGCATTCATGCTGATCAACAGCGGCGTGCTGGGGGTGATTTTTGCCGGGCTGCTGATCATTGCCGTGCTGCTGAACTTCTTCATCGGTGTGATGGCCTCGACGCTACCGGCAATGTTCCCCACGCACATCCGCTACAGCGCCCTCGCCAGCGCCTTCAATATCTCGGTGCTGATCGCCGGCCTCACCCCGACCATCGCCGCCTGGCTGGTGGAAAGTACTGGCAACCTGTACATGCCGGCCTATTACCTGATGGTGATCGCCGCGGTGGGGCTGGTCACCGGCCTGACCATGAAGGAAACCGCCAACAAACCGCTGCGCGGCGCTGCACCGGCAGCATCGGATATCGAGGAAGCGCGTGAGCTGCTGCAGGAACACCACGACAACATCGAGCAAAGGATCGAGGACATCGATGCGCAGATTGCCGAACTGAAGGCCAAGCGCAAGTTGCTGGTGCAGCAGCACCCGCGCATCGAGTGATCAGTGTGGCATGTAGCCACGCTGCCAAGTCCGTGGAATGAACCGCGACACAAGGGCCAGCACGCAGGCCAGCGCACAGCTGCCGGTCAGTGCCTGCAGGCCCAGGTGGTGCTCCAGCCAGGCACCCAGCGCGGCGCCCAGCAGCATGCCGGCCCAAGGCACCAGTTGCACCCGCCAGCCATTGCGCCGCTCGCCCAGCAGCCAGCGCCCCAGCCCACGACCGAAGCGTGACAGGGCGCCGGTGACGTAGGTCAGGCCGATGGGCAGGCCGTTCACCTGTTCGACCACGGCATTGATCATGCCCATGGCCAGTGTGGCAGCGAGCAGCGCTGGAAAGGTGGCTGCCAAGGGCCATGCGGCTGCAAAGCCCAGCAGGGCGGCGACTACCAGCAGCACCGGCCACGCCCGACGGCGGAAAGCGCGCGCCAGCAGCACGCCCAGGGCGTTGCCGACGACGAAGCCCAGCACTGCAGCACTCAGGCGCAGCACCAGGGCCAGGTCCGCATCGCTGATGGCGACGGCCAGGCGCGTGGTGTTGCCACTCATGAACGACACGAAGTCGCCCAGCGCCAGCAGGCCGATGGCATCGGTCATGCCGGCCAGTACGGACAGGCCGGCGACCAGGCCGAGGCCCACGCGACCACGCAGCATCTGCAGGCGCAGCCGCTTGGCTGTGCGCGCGGGGAGGGTGTTGGGCAGCATCCTCGGGAACTCAGCGAGGCATTTCGCGGGCCAGGGTGCTCTTGATGGTGCGCTCCACTACATCGACCAGCACCATTGTCTGGTGGTCCACTTCGATGTTGAGCAGCTCGCCGGCCTTGTAGCTGGGGAAGGTGGTCTGGCGCAGGGTTTCCGGGATCAGGTTGATGGTGATCACATTGTCCTCGACATCGGCTACGGTCAGGCTGCAGCCGTTGACCCCGATGAAGCCGCGCGGGAACACGTACTTGCCCCATTCCGGTGGCATGCGGAACCTGATGAAGGCGCCGGTTTCCTTGATCGACAGCTCGACGATTTCGGCGGTGGTGGCGATGTGGCCGGCCATCAGGTGGCCGCCGACTTCGGCGTTCATCTTCGCCGAGCGTTCGATGTTGACGCCCTGGCCGGCCTTGAAGTTGCGCAGGTTGGTGCGATCGAGGGTGGCGGTCATGGCGTCGAACCTGACCTGGGTGCCGTGTATTTCGGTGACCGACAGGCAGGTGCCTTCGACACTGACGCTGGCGCCGATCTTCAGCTCGTCGAGCAGCTCGGGGGTGAGGTCGATGGTGAACTGGTTGTGGCCCGGGTAGGTGGTCACATCAAGCAGAGGGCGGACGGCCTGGACGATGCCGGTGTACATGGAGTTGCTCCTGGGCACGGAAAAGAAAACTTCCGAACGCTATGCCCGTGGAGCGGTAAAAGCAAGCCGGCCATTTGTCTGGACACTTGAAACCCACAGGTATCGCGTGGCTGCCGTTCAGAGCTTCACCGGCGAAGGCAATGGAGGCGAAGGCGGCACAGACCAGCGCTTCTGGGATATCACCGCCTGTAGGAGCGGCCTTGTGTCGCGATGGAGTGCGAAGCGCTCCCAGGGTTTTTAGCCGAGCATAGATCGCCGGGGCTGCTACGCAGCCCATCGCGACACAAGGCCGCTCCTACAAGGATCTGTGCAGGGCAATTACAATTCAGACATGGCCGCTGCTGTTGACGATCCGCAGGCACAGCGCCTCATACGGGTCCAGGTTCACCATCAGGCGCCCATCCTCGGTCAAATCCCCTTCGACCGTTTCATTGATCATGTCCACCACCGGCCCCGGCGTGAACCCGGTCAGTTGCAGCTCCTCGGCAATCACTTCCTGGCCAAAATTCAGCGCAGTGATCTGGATGCCACGCCCGGCCGGCAGTTCATGCACCATTACCAGCAAGCCGGGGCTGCTGACTTCAGGTACCAGCACCTGGCGGCTGGTGGCGATGCCATAGGCCTGGCGCACCGCCAGCAGCTTCTTCACCTTGCAGGCAAACGAATCGCCATTTTCCAGCTGGCTGTCCAGGCTGCCATACAGCGCCCGGGCACGGGGCATGCCACGCACCGACGTCTGGGCCTGCGGCTCCAGCCCGGCCAGGTCGTAGCCGCCGCGATGAATCCAGCGGGTATCGCCATCCAGCATCCGCTGCGCGACCGCTTCGGCGGGCAAGGGCAGGGCGCCCACCAGGTCCCAGCCGGACAGCGCCACCACTCCCGGCTGCATGGCGTTGTACATGACCAGCAGCAGGTGCACCTTCTGGATCAGCTCGATTTCTGCAACCCCGATCTGCCCGAGGTCGCGGATGCCCAGTGCAGCGGCGATCAGGCTGGCCGTGGTACAGGCTATGCCATTGGTGACGAAGCGCAGGTTGTACGGCGCATGCTCGCCCGACAGCCGTTCGTAGATCTCTTCGCGGATGTGCTCGCGCAGGATGCCGCCGGGCAAGGTCTGGCCTTTGTACAGGTACATGTCGTGGGCATGCAGGGTCCAGAAATGCACCAGCTCCACGGTCAGCTCGTCATGGTTCTGCAGGGCATGGATCAGCGACGCCGGGTCGATGCCGAAAGCATGCATCTCCTTGAGCATCAGGCGCAGGAACTCGGTGTCGCCGGTCAGCAGCGCATGCTGGTAGGCCGGCCGGGTAATGAAATCGTAGGACAGGTCGGCACCGCCCCTGGACATCTGCGCGATGTCGTCGAGAGTCAGGTTCAGTTCCTGGAAGCTGAAACCGCCGGCCTTGCGGATCATGCCGCCGATCAGCTGGTTGCCGACGATCGACAGTGGGTGGCTTTCCGACCAGGCAGTGCCGCTGGCGCGGGTCTCCACGCCGAGAAAGCCGTTGGCATCCAGGCGCAGGCCGCGTGCACCCAGGCAGTCCAGGGCGTGCAGGGCATCGCCAATGATCATCTGCTGGGCGGCGAAGGTCGGGTCCAGCCAGTTGAGCGACGGCTGGCCTTCCTTGAAGTAGTGCAGGTACACCCAGCGCCGGGTCTTGCCATCCACACCGGTCACCGGCGGCGTGGCGCTCCAGTCGGTTTCCTTCACACCTGGTTCGAAGAAGATCACCCGTTGCAGCTGGCCGACGATGTAGTGGCGGGCCTTTAGCTCGTCGCACTGGGCCGGCAGCAGGTTGACCGCGTCGCGCCCGGCAGGCACTTCGGGCAGCAGCGGCCAGTCTTCCTCGCGGATTTCGACCATGTGGTACAGCCCCGGATAGGGGCCGTGGGCCAGCTCGGCCAGGCGAAAGTCGGCACCCTTGCCCGTGTGCGAGGGGATCAGGTCGTCGATGGTCACGGCGTTGTGCGCGGCGGCCATGCGGCTCATCTGGATCAGCTCCTGCTCGCTGCCGTACAGCGGGTCGATGTCGAAACTGATGCGGTCGAAGTTGCCGTCCACGCTGGGGGTGAGTTCACGGCCACGAATGCCGCCGGACAACTTGATCGGGCCGGTGTGCAGGCCCTGGATGCCGATCTCCGACAGGCGCTTCCACAGCGCTTCGTGGGCCAGGGCAGCGAGCACCGAACAGCCTTCGGGGGCGATGATGGCGTCGGGGTAGACGGTCAGCCAGACCGAAGCGATTTCAGTGGCGCGGCGGGGCTGGGCTTCGGCGTAGGGCTGTTGCCACAGGCGCGACTGGCCCGAGTACAGGTGGGTGCGTTGCTGGGAGGCCCTGAGCATGGCGCGGTCTTCGAGCCATTTGACGTATGACGGGTCGGGTTGGGTCATTTCGCGTCCTCTTTGCGTGTCGGCAGCGGCTCAGGTTATGACGGCTGTGGCGGCTGATCGTTCGGCTTGAGTATGGTTTGGCTGCTTCGCGGGCGCGCCCGCTTCCACAGAGGTCTCCACACACGTTGAGAACAGTGCAATACCTGTGGGAGCGGGCATGCCCGCGAAGAAATCCCCACTGATCAAGGTTTGCGAATACGCAACTACCGTGTGGGCTTGCTGATCTGTTTGCCAGCCTGGGAGGCGACTTCCAGGGCTTGGCCATCCCGTTGCTTGCCTTGCCGAGCCAGGCCTTCGAGCTGCGGAATCAGCATGCCCTCCGGCAAATGACGCCAGAACCGCCCGGGCATGTGCAGGCGCAAGGCGTCGGGGTTGAGGCGGGCAGGGTTGAAGGTATGGCGATAGTAGGTGCGCCACAATTCGGCGCCAGGGTCTTCGGCGTTGCGGGCCCACTGGCGCCAGGGCTCGGGGCACTGGCGCTGGTAGTCGAATGCCTGGCCATCGAAGCGTATGCCGTCGTGCGCCGTGGCAATCATCCAGCGCAAACGCCCCAGGCGGTCGGCGAAATGCGCACTGGCGCTTTCCAGAATGTCATGCGCCGGCTCGTGATAGGCCACCAGGTCGAGTTGCAGCTGTTCAGCCAATACTTCGGGTAGTGGCACGAAGCGTACAAACGCATGCAGATGGTGCGCTTCGCGATTGACCTGCTTGATCCGTCGTTGCAGCTCGCTGCCCAGTCGGTCACCCGCCAGCATTGCAGTGCGGTCGCCATGGGCCACCCGCCAAAGTACCTCGTAAAGCAGGTTCCAGCGGTGCTCGCCACGGTAGCGGGCGGCCTGTTCCAGCTGGCTCAGCAGCGCCGCTGGCACCTTGGCGCGAAAAGGACCGGAGCCTTCCGGCAGCGCTGTCGGTACGGCCAGCAAATCAGCCACCGGCCCTTGCGCCCAGGTCACCTCCGACGGGTCGATGCCATGCCCCAACAACACCCGGGCCTGGTCACGCCAGGTGGCGAACAGGCCGTCGCAGTCGAGCGCGATCATCCCCACAAGCCCATCTGCACCGGCGCCTGCGGCTCACGCAAGCGCTCCCTCAGCAGGCCGCTGCGCAGCTCGGCCTGGGCCGGGCGGTAGTCGCTGGTGACAATGAACGGCCGCGCCTTGTCCAGCACGCAGCGCAGCTGGATCAGGTCATCGTAGCGAATGCGCCGTTCGCGTCGCAGGGCTACCAGGCGCTGCACGCTGCGCAGGCCGATGCCGGGGATGCGCGCCAGTAGCGCCGGCTCGGCACGGTTCACGTCCAGCGGGAACACTTCGCGGTTGGCCAGCGCCCAGGCCAGCTTGGGGTCGATGTCCAGTGCCAGGTTGCCGCTCTGGCCCAGCAGCTCGCCGGCCTTGTAGCCATAGCCACGTAGCAGGAAGTCAGCCTGGTACAGGCGGTGCTCGCGCAGCAGCGGTGGTGCGGCCAGGGGGACGCTGCCGGGGCTGTCAGGGATGGGGCTGAAGGCGGAGTAATACACGCGCTTGAGGCCATAGCCTTGGTACAGCGATTCGGCATTGCGCAGCAATGTGCTGTCGTCGGTGCTGTCGGCCCCGACGATCACCTGGGTGCTTTGCCCGGCCGGGGTAAAGCGCGGCGCCTTGGGTTCGTGGGCCACGGCTTGCTGGCCCTGGTGGATCACGCCCATGGCCTGGCGAATGGTGTGCGCCTGTTTCTCCGGTGCCAGGCGTTTCAGGCTGGCGTCGGTCGGCAGCTCGATGTTGACGCTGAGCCGGTCTGCCAGGCGCCCGGCCTCTTCGATCAGCAACGGGTCGGCATCGGGGATGGTCTTGAGGTGGATATAGCCACGGAAGTCGTGCTCTTCGCGCAACAGCTTCGCCACGCGGATCAACTGCTCCATGGTGTAGTCAGCAGACCGGATGATGCCGGAGCTGAGGAACAGGCCGCTGATGCAGTTGCGCCGGTAGAAGTCCAGGGTCAGCCGGACCACTTCCTCGGGGCTGAAGCGCGCGCGTGGCACGTTGCTTGAGCGGCGGTTGACGCAGTACTGGCAGTCGTAGAGGCAAAAGTTGGTCAGTAGCACCTTGAGCAGCGAGACGCAGCGCCCGTCGGGCGTGTAGCTGTGGCAGATGCCCATGCCATTGGTAGCACCCAGGCCATCAGCCCCGCGCGAGTTGCGCTTGGGCGCGCCGCTGCTGGCGCAGGATGCGTCGTACTTGGCAGCATCGGCAAGGATGCCGAGTTTGGCGATGAGTTGCATGGGGCTGACCTGTGATACTGAATATTCATACAGTATTTTGAGATGTGACGGATTGCAAGCGATTGTGCGCCGGCCATGCCCGACTACCTTGGCGGGCAGGAACCTGGACTGCCCCCGAAAAAGTGGCGCGATCCCCTGTCGGAGCGGCCTTGTGTCGCGAAAGGGCCGCAACGCGGCGCCAGAATTGATGCGCAATAGTTGAAATTGCTGGGGCTGCTTTGCAGCCCTTTCGCGACACAAGGCCGCTCCCACAGGGATAGCGCGTAGCTTGAGCTCGGCGCCAAACCTTTGGGAGCAATCGTGCCCGCGAAGTCCTGCAGAAACGTTGGCAGGCACTAAGGCGAGCCCGCCCAGGCGAAGTGATACACGTGGCTGGGGGCCGTGGCCTGGCACTGGCCGTTATCGGCATCGGCACCAACCACATACCATTCTGCGCGCGACGTCTCGCCCAGCCTGCGTGCCTTGTCGGCACTGAAGCAGCGGCCCAGCTCCGAAGCCGGTACCAGGGCGAAGGCCGTGGGGTTGTGACGCAGCCAGTAAGCGGCCGTGTCCGCCCTGGACTGGCCGGTGAAACCGAAGTGCACGATCGGTTGCCGGGCAAACAGCCAATGCCCCTCGCGCCAGTTGACCAGCACCAACTCGGCGCCGCCGGTGGCCCGTGCGGCTTCACTCATCAATGTTTCATGCGGGTTGCGGCCTTCCTTCAGCGGCTCGACGAAGCCGCGTGCGAACCACAGCGCGAACCATGCCAGGGCCACGGCAGTGAACGCCTTGCGCCAGGCCGGCCGGCGCTGCAGCCAGCGCTTGAGCAGCCACGGCAGCAGTGGCGCGATGCCCAGCACCAGGCCCGGCAGCGCCGGGAAGATATACAGCTTGCGCTTGCCGCTGCTGAGGCTGAAAAACAACAGCACGAGCACCACCCAGCCGAGCAGCAGCAGAAAGCGCGCGTCGCGTTTTTGCAGCTGCCGGCGCCAGGCCGGTACCAGCCAGGGCAGGGCCAGCACCAGTGGCAGCCAGTATTTGGGGATGACCTTGACGAAGAAGTACCAGAACGGTTCGCGATGGTCCCAGGCATTGGCATAGCGGCTGGCGGTCTGGCGCAGGAGTATTTCCTTCAGGTAGGCCAGCTCCGCCGCGCCACCACCATGGGCGATCGAAACCAGCAATGGCAGCAGCCACACCGCGCAACCGGCCAGCAGCCACGCCAGCCCCAGGCTCCAGCGCCAACCCTGGCCGGGCATGGCCACCACCCCGTGCCAGCGGTGGCGCACCGCCCAGGCATAGGGCAGCAGTAGCAGCGCCGGGACAAAGCCCACGCCCTTGCTGATGATGCCCAGGCCCATGGCCGCGCAGGCCAGGTAGAACCAGCCCCAGGCCGGCCCGAGCAGCAAGTGGCGCAGCATGCCGTAGAAACCCAGTGCCACCCACAGGCACAGGAAGCTGTCGATCTGCCCGGTGCGCAGGATGCTGTAGCTCTGGTAGGTGGCCAGGAACAGCAAGGCGGCGATCACGCCGATGCGCCGGTTCCACAGGCGCCGCCCCAGGTCATGCAGCACCCAGGTAATGGTCGCCGCCGACAGCAACCCTGGCAGATACAGGGCAACCTTGGGCGAGCCGGTGAGGTGGCTGAACAGGGCCACGGTCCACATGAACAGCGGCGGCTTGTCGCCGTAGATTTCCGCCGCCCGGTGGGGGATGAACCAGTTGCCGCTCTGCAGCATTTCCAGGGCGACGCCGAGAAAGCGTTCTTCATCCACGTTCATCGGCTGGCGCCAGCCGATACCCGCGCCCACCAGCAACACCGCGAGGGCAATCAGGGCCAGGCGTTCGGCCCCGAGCGTGTTGAACCTAGGCAAGGGCTATTCCTTCTGTTCCTGGTGGCGGGCGATCAGCTGCAGGTTGCGCAGGTAGACCAGGAAGCCGAAGCTCTGGCCGATGATGAACACCGGGTCCTGGCGATAGATGGCGTAGGTCAGCAGCAGCGCGCTGCCGAGCATGCTCAGGTACCAGAAGCCCACCGGGATCACGCTGCGGCGCTTGAACTCGCTGTACAGCCACTGCAACACGAAGCGCCCGGTAAATACGGCCTGGCCGGCGAAACCGATGACCAGCCACAGGGTTTCGCGGGTCATCCTTCGAACTCCTGGGGGCGCGTGTCCAGGCGGGTGCGACGGATCAGCCACCAGACCCCGAACAGGTCGAGGATGCCGACCAGGGCGCGGTCCAGGTTGCCGTACTTGGACACCCCGGCCTGACGTGGCCGGTGGTTGACCGGGTGCACCAGCATGCGGCCGTTGTGGCGAAGGATCAGCGCCGGGATGAAGCGGTGCATGTGGTCGAAGTAGGGCAGGCGCAGGAAGGCCGCACGTTCGATCAGCTTCAGCCCGCAGCCGGTGTCTGGCGTGGCGTCCTTGAGCAAGCGGCTGCGCAGGCCGTTGGCAAGCCGCGACGCCCAGCGTTTGCTGGCGCTGTCGCGGCGGTTGACCCGGTGCCCGGCCACCAGCTTGACGCCGCCAGCCAGGTCCTGGTTGGCGCGCACCAGGGCCAGCATGCCGGGGATGTCCGCCGGGTCGTTCTGGCCGTCACCGTCCAGGGTCGCCAGCCAGCGCCCGCGCGCCGCCTGGGCGGCATGCCACAGCGAGGTGCTCTGGCCCAGCGAGCGCTCGTGACGGAGGATGCGCAGTTGCGGGTAGCCCTGGCTTTTCAGTTGCAGCAGAACGCTCAGGGTGCGGTCGCTGCTGCCGTCATCGACCACCAGTACTTCATGGTCTTCGGCCGCCAGTGCGGTGCGTATTTCCATCAAGAGTGACGGCAGGTTGTCGACCTCGTTCCTGGCGGGAATGAGCACCGAGAGGTCAAGTGGATCTGTCATGAGGCTACCTGTGATCTTGTTGTGATTGCGCGGCTCAGACCCGGTAGAAATCCCGGTACCAGCCAACGAAGGCGTTGACGCCGTGTTCCAGCGATGTGCCGGGGGTGTAGTCGATCCAGCGTGCCAGCGAGCCGACGTCGGCCCAGGTTTCCAGCACATCACCTGCTTGCAGCGGCAGGTAGTCGCGTCGGGCCTTGATGCCCAACGCACGCTCCAGGCATTCGACGAAGTGCAGCAGCCGTACCGGCTGACCTCGGCCGATGTTGAACAGCTGGCAGGGCGGTTGCCCCTCGGCCGACAGTGGCGGCTTCAGGCGCAGGCGCACAATGCTCTCGACGATGTCGTCGATGTAGGTGAAGTCGCGCCCCATCAGGCCGTTGTTGTAGACCTCGATCGGCCGGCCCTCGAGCATGGCGCGGGTGAACTTGAACGGCGCCATGTCGGGGCGGCCCCAGGGGCCGTATACGGTAAAGAAGCGCAGGCCGGTGGTCGGCAGCTGGTACAGGTGTGCGTAGCTGTGCGCCATCAGTTCATTGGCGCGCTTGCTGGCGGCATACAGCGACAACGGTTGCTCGACCGGGTCGTCGACGCTGAACGGCAGCTTGGCGTTGGCGCCGTATACCGAACTGCTGGAGGCGTAGATCAGGTGGCGGGGTGGCTGCTGGCGGCAGGCCTCGAGGATGTTGAGAAAGCCGACCAGGTTGGCCTGGCCATAGGCGCCGGGGTTGTCCAGCGAATAGCGCACCCCGGCCTGGGCCGCCAGGTGGATCACCTCACTGAACGCCTGGCCGGCGAACAGCTGTTGCAGTTCGCTCGGGTGGGCGATGTCGAGGGTGTGGAAGCGGAAATTGGCAAAGCCGAACAGCTGCTGCAGGCGCGCCAGCTTCAGCTGGACGCTGTAGTAGGCATTGAGGTTGTCGATGCCGACCACCTCGATGCCTGCCTCGCACAGGCGCCGCGCAACGTGGTAGCCGATGAAGCCGGCCACGCCGGTAATCAGTACGAGCATGCTGGCTGCACCTGGCCACGGCCGATGCCGTAGTAAGTCAGGCCGGCGGCGGCCATGTGTTCGGGTTCGAACAGGTTGCGCCCGTCGAACACCACCCGGTCGGCCAGCTGTTGCGGCACCTTGTCCAGGTTGAGCACGCGGTAATCCTGCCATTCGGTGACGATCACCAGGGCATCGGCGCCGTGCAGTGCATCGTCCTTGCATGGCACCAGTTGCAGGTCGGCGCGCGGGCCATAGTGCCGCTGGATTTCTTCCATGGCCTGCGGGTCATGGGCCTGCACCCGCGCGCCGGCGGCCCACAGCGCTTCCAGCAGGACCCGGCTGGAGGCCTCGCGGATATCATTGGTATTGGGCTTGAACGACAGCCCCCACAAGGCGAAGACCTTGCCCCGCAGACCGCGTGGGTAGTGGCGCTGGATCTTGCTGAACAGCCGGCCCTTTTGCTGCTCGTTGACCGATTCCACCGCACGCAGCAGTTGCGGCTCGAAGCCTTCGGCCTCGGCGCTGCGGCGCAGGGCTTGCAGGTCCTTGGGGAAGCACGAGCCGCCAAAACCGCAGCCGGCATAGATGAAGTCGTAGCCGATGCGCGGGTCCGAACCGATGCCACGGCGCACCATTTCGATGTCGGCGCCCAGATGCTCGGCCAGGTTGGCGATTTCGTTGATGAACGAGATCTTGGTCGCCAGCATGCAGTTGGCCGCGTACTTGGTCAGCTCGGCGCTGCGCGCATCCATGACCATGAGCTTTTCGCGGTTGCGGCTGAACGGCAGGTACAGCTCGCGCAGCAACTCCACCTCGGCAGGTTCCGCGCCACCGATGATGATGCGCTCCGGGCGCATGCAGTCATCGACTGCCGAGCCTTCCTTGAGGAACTCGGGGTTGCTGACGACGTGGAAGCGGCTGGTATCGGCCACGGCCTGGGCGATGCGCGCCTTGATGCGGTGCACCGTGCCGACCGGCGCGGTGGATTTGTTGACGATCAGCTTGGGGCCGTCGGCATGTTCGAGGATGCTGTCGACTACGGCGAACACGTGCTTCAGGTCGGCGCTGCCATCGGCCTGTGGCGGGGTGCCGACGGCAATGAACTGCAACCTGGCGTAGTTGGCCGCTTCGCTGGCGTCGGTGGTGAAACGCAGGCGACCGCAGGCCAGGTTCTTCTCCAGCATCGGCGCAAGGCCGGGCTCGAAGATCGGGCAATGCCCTGCATTGAGGCTGGCGACCCGCTCGGCGTCGACATCCATGCACAACACCGAGTGCCCCACCTGGGCCAGGCACACTGCCTGGGTGAGGCCGACATAGCCGGTACCGAAAACCGTGACCTTCATTTGACAGCTCCTTGGCGAGAAAGCTGAAAAAAAATGTCACAACGTTGTTTAGATATTGTTACTTGCGCAGGCCGCTGCTACCTGGGCGACGTTCCACAGCTGCTGGCGGAACCAGCGCCGCAACGGGTCGGCATGGGTGCGTTCATGCCATATCTGCATCACCTCGATTGCGGGCAATGGCAGCGGCAGCGGGTACATGCGCAGGTCGTCATCACGCTCGGTGGCTTCGATGGCCAGCGAGCTCAGGCAGGTGAGCAGCAGGTCGGTGCCGCGCAGCAGGCGCGTGGGGGCCACGAAGCTCGACAGGCCAGCCACGACCCGTCGTTGCATGCCCTGGCTGCGCAAGGCGCGGTCGACCAGCCCATCGAGGTCGCCGGTGAGGGTGGTGAGCAGGTGGTCGCTGGCGAGGAAGGTATCCAGGCCCAGGCCTTGGTCCGCGGCTGGATGACTGCGCGAGGCCAGCACAACGAAGTGTTCGGTGAGCAGGCGCTGTTGGTGGAAGGTTTCCGGGAGGTCGGTATAGAACCCGGCAACGGCCAGGTCACAGGTGCCTTTCTCCAGCTCTTCGCGAGGGAGCTGGCCACGGGTGTTGTGGGTGACCAGCGTCAGGTTCGGTGCCTGGCTGCGCAGGATCGGCAGCAGCCTGGGCAACAGCGTCTGTTCTACATAGTCGGTGCTGTACAGGTGCAGGCGGGCAGGGCGGGCGAGGAAGTCCTGCCCTTCGCAGCGTTCATAGAAACCTTCCAGGCCCACTACCAGGCGTTCTACCTCGGGCGCCAGTTCGTGGGCGCGCGGCGTCGGGGTCAGGCCCCTGGGCGCGCGGACGAACAGCGGGTCGCCAAACTGATGGCGCAGCTTGTTGAGCTTGTGGCTGAGCGCGGGCTGGCTCAGCGCCATGCGCTGGGCGGCGAGGGTGGCGTTGCGTTCCTGATACAGCACATGGAACAGGTACAGCAGGTTGAGGTCCTTGCTGGAGATATTCATTTTCTGGATCGCAGACATGAGAACTTTCGAATTATCGAATCATAGCCTTGCCATTAGCATGAACGCATCCCGCCGACATGAGCGGACCGCTCTTTTTGCCTGATCAGGAGATTGTTGCATGATCAAGATGTCCCGGCTTGCCCTGGCTGTTGCCAGCACCCTGCTTGCCGCCGGCGCCCACGCTGCGCCCAAGGGAGAGGCGCTGGTGCTGTTGTCCAGCGAGCACCAGCTGCCCCTGCAGGACGGCAAGCGCTACGCCACTGGCTACTACCTCAACGAGTTCGGCGTGCCTGCCGACCAATTGCTCAAGGCTGGCTACAAGCTGGTGCTGGTAACCCCCAAAGGTAATGCCCCTAGCGTCGACCAGCGTTCGATCGACCCGCGCTACTTTGCCGGTGATGCGGTGGAGATGCGCCGGATCGAGAAAGTCGTGCAAGGCCTGCCGGGCATTGACGATACCCTGTCGGTGAAAGAGGTCCTGGCAGGTGACCTGGGCCGCTATGCCGGGCTGTTCATCCCCGGCGGCCATGCGCCGTTGATCGACCTGGCCAACAACCCGGACGTGGGCGCCTTGCTGCGGCATTTCCATCAGGCCGGCAAGCCTACAGCCGCCATCTGCCACGGCCCCATCGCCTTGCTCTCGGCCCAGCAGGACCCGGCGAGCTACCAGTCGGCGCTGGCGCGTGGTGAAAAGCCGGCAGCCAATGACTGGCTGTACAAGGGTTACAAGATGACCATTTTCTCCGACCCGGAGGAGCAGGTGTTCGAAGCTTCGCTCAAGGACCAGCGGCTGTTGTTCTACCCGGCCACCGCCATGGCAATGGCAGGGGGCGACATGGGCTACGCCAAGGCCTGGCAACCGAATGTGGTGGTGGACCGCGAACTGATCACCGGGCAGAACCCGTTCTCGGACAAGGCGCTGGCCAAGGTACTGCTGGAAAAGTTGGCCGGGCAGGCAAAGCCCTCTGATCGAGGCATCTAGACTTACAAGTGGCCTGCATCGGGCAACGCTCGACAGGCCCATACCATTCAACCGACCACCGCCTCCCCGGAGCGGATGTCCCTCGCTGGCGATGGCCTTCTTTGCAGAGGAGGGCAGGTCATGGACGAGGCAAGGCTTCACGACTTCATGGGCAAGCTGGTGGGCGACATGGGCGCGGCGGCGACCTTGGCCAACGTGATTCTCGGTGACGAGCTGGGGTTGTACCGGGCCATGGCCGACAGCCAGCCGACCACCCCAGAGGCGCTGGCGGAAAAGACCGGCTGCCACCCGCGGCTGGTGCGCGAATGGCTCAACGCCCAGGCCGCCTCGGGTTACATGGTGCATGACAAGGGCCGTTTCGTGTTGCCCGAAGAGCAGGCCATGGCCCTGGCGCTGGAGGATTCCCCGGCCTACATGGCCGGTGGTGCGGCGGTGGTGGCCGCGCTGTTCCACGACAAGGACAAGCTGGTCGCGGCCATGCGCGGCGATGGCGGGCTGGCCTGGGGCGACCATCACCCCTGCATGTTCAGCGGCACCGAACGGTTCTTCCGGCCGGGTTACCGCACCTTCCTGGTAGCCGAATGGCTGCCGGCGCTGGAGGGCGTGGTGGCCAAGCTGCAGGCGGGCGCCAAGGTGGCGGATGTGGGCTGTGGGCATGGCGCTTCCACGCTGGTCATGGCCCAGGCGTTCCCGGCATCCACCTTCGTCGGCTACGACTACCACGGGCCTTCCATCGCTACCGCCAACGAGCGTGCGCGCGAGGCGGGGTTGGCGGGGAGGGTGAGCTTCCAGCAGGCCAGCGCCAAGGACTACCCGGGGCATGACCATGACCTGGTGTGCTTCTTCGATTGCCTGCACGACATGGGCGACCCGGTGGGGGCTGCGAAGCATGCCTACCGTGCGTTGAAGGCCGACGGCACGGTGATGCTGGTGGAGCCTTATGCCGAGGATTCGCTGGAGGGCAACCTGACACCGGTCGGGCGCTTGTTCTATGCGGCGTCGACGTTTATCTGCACGCCGAACTCGTTGTCGCAGGAGGTGGGGTTGGGGCTGGGTGCGCAGGCGGGGGAAGCGCGGTTGCGGGCGGTGTTCGAGGAGGCGGGGTTCGGCCGGTTCCGGCGGGCGACGCAGACGCCGTTCAACCTGATTCTGGAGGCTCGGAAGTAGAGGTCAGCCTGTGCCGGCCCTTTCGCGGGCACGCCCGCTCCCACAGGGCCCCACCTGAGGCCGGCGAAAACCCTGTGGGAGCGGGCGTGCCCGCGAAGAGGCCGGGCCTGCAAAAACAGAAGGGGCGCCTTGATGGCGCCCCCTCTGTCTTGCTGCTTAGGCTTCAGCGTCCCAGGGACGATCGCCTTTTTCATCCTTGACGCGGGTCGGCAGGCCCATCACGTCCAGCGCCTTGAGGAACGGCTCGGCTGGCAGCTCCTCGACGTTGACCATGCGCTTGGCATCCCACTCGCCACGGGCGACCAGCAGGGCGGCAGCCACTGGCGGTACACCGGCGGTGTAGGAAATGCCCTGGCTGTCGGTCTCGGCGTAGGCTTCTTCGTGGTCGGCCACGTTGTAGATGAACACTTCGCGCGGCTGGCCATCCTTGGTGCCCTTGACCAGGTCACCGATGCAGGTCTTGCCGGTGTAGCCCGGGGCCAGCGAGGCTGGGTCCGGCAGCACGGCCTTGACCACTTTCAGTGGTACCACTTCCAGGCCTTCGGCGGTTTTCACCGGTTGCTCGGAGAGCAGGCCCAGGTTTTTCAGCACGGTGAACACGTTGATGTAGTGCTCGCCGAAGCTCATCCAGAAACGCACGTTCGGCACGTTGAGGTTCTTCGAAATCGAGTGAACTTCATCGTGGCCGGTCAGGTACAGGTTCTGCGAACCTACCACCGGCAGGTCGTCGGTACGCTTGACCTCGAACATGGTGTTGCTGGTCCACTGGCTGTTCTGCCAGCTCCACACTTGCCCGGTGAATTCACGGAAGTTGATTTCCGGGTCGAAGTTGGTGGCGAAGTACTTGCCATGCGAACCGGCATTGACGTCGAGGATGTCGATCGAGTCAATGCTGTCGAAATACTGTTGCTGCGCCAGCTTGGCGTAGCTGTTCACCACACCCGGGTCGAAACCGACGCCGAGAATGGCGGTAATGTTCTTTGCCTGGCACTCTTCGAGGTGTTTCCACTCGTAGTTGCCGTACCACGGCGGGGTCTCGCAGATCTTGCCCGGCTCTTCGTGGATGGCGGTGTCCAGATAGGCGACACCGGTATCGATGCAGGCACGCAGCACCGACATGTTGAGGAAGGCGGAACCAACGTTGATCACGATCTGCGATTCGGTCTCGCGGATCAGCGCCTTGGTTGCCTCGACATCGAGGGCATTGAGCGAGAAGGCCTGGATGTCGGCGGGTACCTTGAGGCTACCCTTGGCCTTGACGCTGTCGATGATGGCCTGGCATTTGGAGATGTTCCGTGACGCGATGGCGATACGACCCAGTTCGTCGTTATGCTGCGCGCACTTGTGGGCCACCACCTTGGCGACACCTCCTGCACCAATGATAAGAACGTTCTTCTTCAATTTATCCCTTGCTCCTTACTGAAAGCCGGTCTTACGACAGGCTGGAAACGTAGTCTTCGAAACCGAACTCGCGCACCACTTCGACGCTGCCGTCGAGTTGCTTGACCACGATGGATGGCATTTTCAGACCGTTGAACCAGTTTTTCTTGACCATGGTGTAACCCGCCGCGTCGACGAACGACAGGCGATCACCGATGGCCAGCGGACGATCGAATTGGTATTCGCCGAAGATGTCACCGGCCAGGCACGACTTGCCGCAGACCATGTAGGTGTGCGCGCCGTCGTTGGGGGCCATCTTGGCGTTGAGGCGGTAGATCAGCAGGTCGAGCATGTGCGCTTCGATCGAGCTGTCGACCACGGCCAGGTGCTTGCCGTTGTACAGGGTGTCGAGCACGGTCACTTCCAGCGAGGCGCTGTTGGTGATGGCCGCTTCGCCCGGCTCCAGGTACACCTGCACGCCGTATTTTTCCGAGAAGGCTTTCAGGCGCGCGCAGAAGGCGTCCAGCGCGTAGTCTTCACCGGTGAAGTGGATGCCGCCACCGAGGCTGACCCACTCGACCTTGTGCAGCAGGTGACCGAAGCGCTCTTCGATGTGCGTGAGCATCTTGTCGAACAGGCCGAAGTCACCGTTCTCGCAGTTGTTGTGGAACATGAAGCCGGAGATCTGCTCGATCACCTGTTCGACCTTGGCCGGGTCCCATTCGCCCAGGCGGCTGAACGGGCGGGCAGGGTCTGCCAGCAGGTAGTCGGAGCTGCTGACCTGCGGGTTGACGCGCAGGCCACGGACCTTGCCTTCGGACTGTTCGGCGAAGCGCTGCAGCTGGCCGATCGAGTTGAAGATGATCTTGTCGCAGTTATCGAGCATTTCCTCGACCTCGTCGTCGGCCCAGGCCACGCTGTAGGCGTGGGTTTCGCCGGCGAACTTCTGGCGGCCGAGCTTGAGCTCGTACAGCGACGAAGAGGTGGTGCCGTCCATGTACTGTTGCATCAGGTCGAAGACCGACCAGGTGGCAAAGCACTTGAGGGCGAGCAGCGCCTTGGCACCGGAGTGTTCGCGCACGTAGGCGATCTTCTCCATGTTGCCCAGCAGCTTGGTTTTATCGATGAGGTAGTACGGCGTCTTGATCATTTAAAGGCCCCCGGCCAGGCCGGCCAAAAAAAGGACACGCATTGTGCCTTCACTTGCCGCAGACCGAAAGGGTGGGTTACGCATTTCGTCGTGGTTGACGCTGTTGCGAGAGGATTTTTCCGGTTGCGGCGGGCTCAGTAGAACAGCGGCATGTGACTATCGTAATCAGCAACCGGGTGCCGCAAGGAGAATCCGATGAGCAACGTTCTGTGCTGGATGGCACGGGCTACGCCCGTGTTCGCGGGTGAACCCGCTCCCACAGGGACTGCGCTTGCTTCAGACCTTGCACAGTCCTGTTGCTACTTCAATCCTGTGCAGTCCAATCTGTGGGAGCGGGTTTACCCGCGAAGAGGCCGGTACAGGCAACCTCAATCAACCTGCTGCAACCACGCCTGGATCTGCTCCAGCGTGGCGGTAGCCCCGCCACAAACCACCACCAGCACATTCTGGTACTGCGCCAGGGCGCCCGGTGCATAGGCCAACGCCAAAGCCGCCCCACATGCAGGCTCCACCAGCACGCGATGGTCCAGCAGGAACCGCTCGCACGCCTCCAGCGCAGCGCGGTCAGTGACCAGATGGCTGTGCACCGGATGCTCCTTCACGCACACCAGCGCCTGGTCAGCCACACGCTTGGCCCCCAGCGAGGTCGCCACCGAGGCAATCCGTTCCAGCTCCACCGAATGCCCCGCCTGCATGGCCGCATGCAGCGATGCCGCGCCCTCGGTTTCAACCGCCAGCACCGGCACATCGCCCCAGCCGTTGCGCTGTAGCCCCTCGACCACACCACTGAGCAAACCACCGCCGCCTACCGACAACACCACGGCATCCGGTTTCACGCCGGCCTCGGCGACTTCATCCACCAGGCTGGCATGCCCGGTCCACAGCAGCGGGTCGTCGAATGGGTGGATGAAGGCGTCATCCGGGCCGACCAAGGTCTGCGCCAGGGCGTTGGCCTCCTGCCAGGAGCTGCCATGCACCACCACCTTGGCGTCCTCCAGGCGCAGCAGGTCCTTGGCCCGCTCGGTGGTGGTCTCGGGCACTACCACGGTCACCGGCACGCCCAGCTTGCGCCCGGCATAGGCCACTGCCAGGCCGGCGTTGCCGCCCGAGGAGGACACGAAATGCCGCGCGCCACGGGCATGGTGCACCTCACAGGCGTGGCCCACGCCGCGCAGCTTGAACGAGCCGCAGGGCTGCAGGGCATCGAGCTTGAGCCAGACGTTGCTGCCCGCGGCCAATGACAGCGGGCGGGATTCGATCAGGGGGGTATGGATATGCAAGGTCATTGGCTGGCTCCGCGCAGTTGCTCGAGGTAGTTGTAAACGGTGTAGCGGGTCACACCCAGGGCGCTGGCGGCCTTTTCCACGCCGCCCTTGACGATGAACAGGCCACGCTCCTGCATCACGCGCACGGCCTCGACCTTGGCCTGCTTGTTCATCCGCCCCTGGCCGCTGCGCTGCAGGGATGCCTGGATTATCTCGCTCATCAGCAGTTCCATGTCGGCGGGCTCACTGACGGCAGGTGTGGCCCCCAGCGGCTGGAACTGCTGGAGAAAGTTCATGGCGGCATCCAGGCCGGTGACGTCGGTGTTGACGCAAAGGCTGGCGAAGGGGTGGCCGCTGCTGTCTCGGAAGATGGCCGTGGCGCTGCGCAGCGTGCGGCCCTTCAGCGTGGTGGGGTAATCGGGCAGCACCACCGGCTCACAGCCGTGCTGATCGGCCGAGGTCTGCATCAGTGCCTTGAAACCCAGGTCCTGTTCAGGGGCGGCGAGGATCGGGCTACCGACGCTGCGGCCGGAAAGATGGCCGTTGACGATCGCCACCACGGAGTGTTCCGGGTGGTCGAGGTCGTGCAGGAGGATTTCCATGTTGCGCGCGGCAACGCTGCCCAGGGCCTGGATGGCGGCCTTGAGGACGGTGAGGGTGAGCTGGCGTTCTTCGCTTGGGGTGATAGGCATGGCAGATCGTAAAATCAACGTTTTGTGTATTTTTACACATAAAGTTGAATTTTACGATCTATTGTGGACTGCACAGCCCTGTAGGAGCGGCCTTGTGTCGCGATAGGGCTGCGAAGCAGCCCCAGGATTTCAGCGTACAAGCTCAGATTGTTGGGGCTGCTTCGCAGCCCTATCGCGACACAAGGCCGCTCCTACAGGAATTGCGCATGGATCGAGGTAGATAGGCGGCGATGCAGCCCCAGTACTCAGCCCAGGGCCGGGGTACGCGGTGGGATCATCCGACGCGACCCGGTCGCCTCGAAGGCCGCACCAAAGCTCAGCAGCGCATTGTCGCTGTAAGCCCGGCCAGCAAAGGTCAGCCCCACCGGCATGCCGATATCGGCCATCACGCCCATCGGCACGGTCACGGTCGGCACGCCCAGGTGACGGATCGCCAGGTTGCCGTTGGCCACCCAGATACCGTTGCTCCAGGCGATGTCCGCCGATGCCGGGTTGACGTCGGCATCGGCCGGGCCCACATCGGCCACGGTGGGGAACAGCACCGCGTCCAGGCCCAGGTTGTCCATCCAGTCTTCCAGGTCGATCTTGCGGGTCTGCTCCAGGCCGCGCAGGCCGTCGGGCAGGGTCTCGATCTGGTCCCAGGTCTTCAGGCCACGCTTGGCCATGTTGACGTACTCGTCCATGCCGGCGGCCAGGTCGTCCTCACGGTTGGGCAGGGTGCCCGGGTCGTGGGGGAAGATCTGCGGCCCGTCGACATCGGCCAGACGGTTGAGCCTGGGGTCATCGTTGGCGCGCAGGAAGTCATCGAAGGCCCAGCCCGACAGCTCCCACAGCTCGTCATGCAGGAACTCCTTGCTGACGATGCCGCGGTTGTACACGGTCGGTGCGCCCGGGCGGTCGCCCTCGCAGTTGGACACCAGCGGGAAGTCCACTTCCAGCACTTCGGCACCAGCCGCCTCCAGTGCCTGGCGGGCCTGCTGCCACAGGTCGATCACCGTGGCGCGGGTGTTGATGCGCTGGCCAGTCGGGCCGCCGATGCCAGGCTTCTCGGAAGTACCGGCCTCGGCATCGGCATTGATGTACATGCGTGGCACGCCAAAGCGCTTGCCTTTGAGCGCGCTGGCATCCACGGCCAGGTCCAGGTACGAAGCCGGGCGCACCGTCGAAGCCGCCGGGATTGGCACCCAAGGTTGCAGGCGCCACAGGTCGCCGCGCTTGTCAGCGTCGTCGGCTACGACCACGTCGAGGATTTCCAGCAGGTCGGCCATGGTGCGGGCATACGGCACCACCACGTCCATGGTCGGTGTCAGCGGCCAGTTGCCACGCACCGAAATCACCCCGCGCGACGGGGTATAGGCGCACAGGCCGTTGTTGGACGCCGGGCCACGGCCGCTGGACCAGGTTTCTTCGGCCAGGCCGAAGGCACTGAAGCTGGCAGCGGTGGCGGTGCCGGCACCGTTGGACGAGCCTGAGGCGAACGGTGCGGTCAGGTAGTTGGCGTTGTACGGGCTTTCGGCGCGGCCATACACGCCGCGTTGCATGCCACCGTTGGCCATGGGCGGCATGTTGGTCTTGCCCAGGCATACGGCGCCGGCGGCGCGCAGGCGTTCGATGGTGAAGGCGTCGCGCTGGGCCACCAGGTCCTTGAAGGCCGGGCTGCCGGAGGCAGCGGTCAGGCCTTTGACCAGGTAGCTGTCCTTGGCGGTGTAAGGGATGCCGTCCAACGGGCTCAGGACCTGGCCTTTGGCACGACGGGCGTCGGAGGCTTCGGCCTCTTTCAGCGCCTCGGGGTTGCGCACCACCACGGCGTTCAGGGCAGTGGCGGTGTCGGCGCCATCGTAGGCATCGATGCGCGCCAGGTAGGCCTGGACCAGCTCGACCGCCGTCGTGCGGCCCGACTCGAGCGCGTCGCGCAGCTCGGCAATGGAAACCTCGGTTACCTCGATCATGCGTTCACCAAAAAAATGTGCAGGTGGGGGCTAATGCGAGGAGTGTACAAGAAGGGCTTGGCGGGCGCAGGTTTGCGCGGGGGCAAATGGTTTTTTGCAGGCGGGCATTGTCGAGCCTCTTAAGCCCGGCGCGAACCCTTGTAGGAGCGGCCTTGTGTCGCGATAGGGCCGCAAAGCGGCCCCAATTATTTCACTGTCATACGAAGACCCTGGGGGCGCTTCGCACCCCTTTCGCGACGCAAGGCCGCTCCCACAAGGGTGCCGCGTCAACCGTCCAGGTCTGCCGCTGCATGCCGCTCCGGCACCTGGCTGGCCTCATCCCCCCAGGTCCGGTTCACCCGTGTGCCACGCTGCACCGCCGGGCGCAAGGCTATCTCCTCGGCCCAGCGCTGCACATGTGGGTACTCGTCCACCGCCAGGAACTCCGCCGCGCCATACAGGTTGCCGCGCACCAGCTGGCCATACCACGGCCACACGGCGATGTCGGCGATGCTGTATTCCTCGCCGCCCAGGTAGCGGCTTTCGGCCAGGCGCCGGTCGAGCACATCCAGCTGGCGCTTGGCCTCCATGGTGAAGCGGTTGATGGCGTACTCGAACTTTTCCGGCGCATACACATAGAAGTGGCCAAAGCCACCGCCCAGGTAGGGCGCCGCCCCCATCTGCCAGAACAGCCAGTTCAGGCTCTCGGTGCGTGCAGCTGGCGCTTTCGGCAGCAAGGCACCGAATTTTTCTGCCAGGTACAGCAGGATCGAACCCGACTCGAACACCCGCACCGGCGGTTCGACGCTGCGGTCGAGCAGGGCGGGGATCTTCGAGTTGGGGTTGACCTGGACAAAACCGCTGGAGAACTGCTCACCCTCGCCAATGCGGATCAACCAGGCATCATATTCGGCGCCCGGGTGGCCCAGCGCGAGCAGCTCTTCGAGGGCGATGGTGACCTTGACGCCATTGGGCGTGGCCAGGGAGTACAGCTGCAGCGGGTGCTTGCCCAGCGGCAGGTCCTTGTCGTGAGTCGGGCCGGCAACCGGGCGGTTGATGCTGGCGAACTGGCCGCCGGACGCTGCGTCGTTGCGCCAGACCTTGGGTGGCACGTAAGCGGGCTTGCTCATGCATGAATCTCCTTCATTGGCGCGAAACAGTCACGTAGAGACGTGGACCTGCATCTATGCCACGGGTTCGACGAAAAGCGCAAATGCATAGGGCGCGGGCGTGAAGTGCATGACTTCGGTTTCATCCAGGTTTCATCCGGTGCAGCCCAGGGCGGTTCTATGCTGGGCTATCTCTTCGCCCTGCAAGGAACCGCCGGCCGATGACTCTCCCACGCTGCGTGTTGGCGCTGGCCCTGTTCGGCAGCCTGCTGGCCCAAGCCGAGGCCGCGCCCTGGGTTGCCGGCCTGCACCACATGACCCTGGCCGACCCGGTCGACGCCCGGCCCATGCAGGCGCTGGCGTTCTACCCGGCCATCGGCAATACCCGCAGCAGCCGGATAGACGGCTACCCGATCGACGTGAATGAGGAGGCGCCGGTAGCGTTGGGCCAGTTCCCGTTGCTGGTGCTGTCCCACGGCAATACCGGCAGCCCGCTGGCCTTGCACTACCTGGCGACGTCGCTGGCGCGCCAGGGCTTCATCGTGGTGGCGGTGGTGCACCCCGGCGACAACGCCCGCGACCACAGCCGCCTGGGCACCCTGAGCAACCTGTATGGCCGACCGCTGCAAGTGAGTGCCGCGATTACGGCCGCCCGCAATGATGCCTTGCTGGGGCCCTACCTGAACGGTGGCAAGGTTGGGGTGATCGGCTACTCGGCCGGTGGTGAAACCGCCTTGATCCTCTCGGGCGCGCGCCCCGATCTGGACCGCCTGCGCAAGTACTGCCTGGAGCGCCCTAACGACGCCGACGCCTGCAGGACACACGGTGTGCTGATTGCCGACCGCAGCGAGCTGGTGCCAGAGGCCGACCAGCGGGTGGGGGCGGTGATGCTGATGGCACCGCTTAGCCTGCTGTTCGGGCGCCATGCCTTGGCCGGGGTGCAGGTGCCGGCGCTGATCTACAGTGGCGACAGCGACCAGCTGGTGGCGGTGGACCGCAACGCCGAAGCCCTGGCCCGCAAGTTGCCGGTCACACCGGACTATCGCCTGCTGGCCGGCGCCGGCCACTTCGTGTTCATGGCCCATTGTGATGCCGAGCAGTCCGTGCGGATGCCGGCGCTGTGCAAGGATGCCGCAGGCGTGGACCGTCGGCACATCCACCATTCCCTGCAACGTGAAGCCGCGGTGTTCTTCAGCCAGGCGTTGGGCGCGCCGCAGCCGGCCGAGCGTTCAGCCGCGAGCGGCGCGCCGCGCCAGCAACAGCGTTAGGCCGACACCCGCCAGGGCGAGCAGGGCGGCCACGCAGAAGATCGAGGCATAACCCAGGTGAGCGGCCACCGCGCCCATCACAGGCCCGGCGATGGCCAGGGCCATGTCGAAGAACACCGCGTAGGCACCCAGCCCTGCGCCGCGGCTGCTGCTGGGCACCTGCTTGATCGCTTCCACCCCCAGCGCCGGGTACACCAGCGACAGCCCGAAACCGGTAAGCCCGGCACCGATCAGCGCCCACGGCGGCGACGGTGCCAGCCACAGCAGGCTCAGGCCGAGCACTTCGGTGGCCATGCACGCGACCGCCACGTTGTAGCCACCAAAACGGTTGACCGCGTTGACGAACAGCAGCCGGGAAATGATGAAGCACACGCCAAAGGCACTCAGGCACCATGCCGCGCCCGCCCAGCCGCGCTCCAGGTAATACAGGGTGACGAAGGTGGTCAGCGTGCCGTAGCCGATAGAGGCCAGGGTCAGGCCCAGGCCACAGGGTGCGACCCGGCCGAAGGCCGACCAGAAGGGCAGGCGCTCGCCACGCACCACCACCACGTCCGGCCGCTTGCGCAGTACCAGCAGGGCCGATACCGCCAGCACCAGCAATGCCGGCCCCAGCACGCTGAAGTCCAGCCCGTCCACGGCCAGTACACCCAAGGGGGCACCAATGGCGATGGCGCCATAGGAGGCGATACCGTTCCAGGAAATCACCCTGGCGGTGTGCTCGGGCCCGACCTGGCTGATGCCCCAGCTCAGCGTGGCCACGCCGATCAGCCCTTGGGCGAGGCCCAGCAGCAGGCGCCCGCCGAGCAACAGCGCCAGGCTCAGCAGCGGTAGCGTCAGGGTCCAGGCAGAAAACAGGGTCAATACCCCGCAGCCGGCAATCCCCAGCAAGCCGAAGCGAATGGCCTGCTTGCCCCCCAGGGTATCGGCGACGCGCCCGGCAAACGGGCGGCTGAGTAGCGTGGCCAGGTATTGCAGGCCAATGGTCAGCCCGGCGACCACCGCGCCAAACCCCAGCTGGTCGTGCACATAGCTAGGCAGCACGGCGATCGGCAGGCCGATGCAGAGGAAGGCAATGAAGGTGTAGAAAACGATCGACAGGATCTGCAGGGTGATGTGCAGCGTGTTGCTGGCGGGGGCGGGTTGTTGCGCGGTCATGGGCACGTTCGCGGGCGGGCGGTTGGGCGTGGCCCCATCATGGCCGTTGCGCGAAGGAAATGAAAGCAGGCTAACGAATTATTCGTCGGGCAGTGCCAGCCTGTGGGATCGGCGGTGGATTCTTCGCGGGTGAACCCGCTCCCACAGGATTTGCATAGGCCTCAAGTGCTACGCAGTCCCTGTGGGAGCGGGCATGCCCGCGAAGAGGCCGGCCCAGCCATACAAGATGGCCAGGCAACTCCATCAATCAGACCAGCACACCCTGGCTACGCAGGTAATCGTCATTCGCGGGCTCGCCCGCTCCCACAGGATTTGCATAGGCCTCAAGTGCTACGCAGTCCCTGTGGGAGCGGGTTTACCCGCGAAGAGGCCGGCCCAGCCATACAAGATGGCCAGGCCGCCGCATCAATCAGACCACTACACCCTGGCTACGCAGGTAATCGTCATAGGTACCGCTGAAGTCCACCACGCCATCAGCCGACAGCTCGATGATGCGCGTGGCCAGCGACGACACGAACTCACGGTCGTGGCTGACGAACAGCAGGGTGCCCGGGTAGTTTTCCAGCGCCAGGTTCAGCGCCTCGATCGATTCCATGTCCAGGTGGTTGGTCGGCTCGTCCATCACCAGCACGTTCGGCTTCTGCAGGATCAGCTTGCCGAACAGCATGCGGCCTTGCTCACCACCGGAAATCACCTTCACCGACTTGAGAATCTCGTCGTTGGAGAACAGCATGCGCCCGAGGGTGCCGCGGATCACCTGCTCGCCGGAGGTCCACTGGCCCATCCAGTCGAACAGGGTCATGTCGTCTTCGAAGTCGTGGGCGTGGTCCTGGGCGTAGTAGCCCACTTCGGCGCTGTCGGTCCACTTCACTTCACCCTTGTCCGGGGTCATTTCACCGACCAGGGTGCGCAGCAGGGTGGTCTTGCCGATACCGTTGGGGCCGATGATCGCCACGCGCTCGCCAGCCTCGATGGTGAAGCCCAGGTCCTTGAACAGCACCTTGTCGTCGAAGGCCTTGGCCATTTTCTCGACGGTGACGGCCTGGCGGTGCAGCTTCTTGGTCTGTTCGAAGCGGATGAACGGGCTCACCCGGCTCGACGGCTTGACCTCGGCCAGCTGGATCTTGTCGATCTGCTTGGCCCGCGAGGTGGCCTGCTTGGCCTTGGAGGCGTTGGCCGAGAAGCGGCTGACGAAGGTCTGCAGTTCGGCGATCTGGGCTTTCTTCTTGGCGTTGTCCGACAGCAGCTGCTCGCGGGCCTGGGTGGCAGCGGTCATGTACTCGTCGTAGTTGCCCGGGAATACGCGCAGCTCGCCGTAGTCCAGGTCGGCCATGTGGGTGCAGACACTGTTGAGGAAGTGCCGGTCGTGGGAAATGATCACCATGGTGCTGTTACGCGCGGTGAGGATGGTTTCCAGCCAGCGGATGGTGTTGATGTCCAGGTGGTTGGTCGGCTCGTCGAGCAGCAGCACGTCCGGGTCCGAGAACAGCGCCTGGGCCAGCAGGACGCGCAGCTTCCAGCCCGGTGCCACTTCGCTCATCGGGCCGAAGTGCTGTTCCAGCGGAATACCCAGGCCCAGCAGCAGTTCACCGGCACGGGATTCGGCGGTGTAGCCGTCCATTTCGGCAAATTCGGTTTCCAGCTCGGCGACGGCCATGCCGTCTTCCTCGGTCATTTCCGGCAGCGAGTAGATACGATCGCGTTCGGCCTTGACCTTCCACAGTTGGCCGTGGCCCATGATCACCGTGTCGATCACGGTGAATTCCTCGTAGGCGAACTGGTCCTGGCGCAGCTTGCCCAGGCGGGTGTTCGGCTCGAGCATGACCTGGCCGCCGGACGGCTCCAGGTCACCGCCGAGGATCTTCATGAAGGTCGACTTGCCGCAACCGTTGGCGCCGATCAGGCCGTAGCGGTTGCCGTTGTTGAATTTGACGGAAACGTTTTCGAACAGCGGCTTGGAGCCGAACTGCATGGTGATGTTGGCGGTAGAAATCAAGTGCTTGTCCTGCGGGGGTTCCAGAGGTGTATTTAGGCCATCTCGTCAGTCTTGGGCCAATTTTGGGCCAATTCGACTCGGGGCGGCAGCTTCTCCAGCTCCCTCCAGTCCGAGGAGGAGCTGATCCATTTCGCGTAGGTAGAAAGCAACATCTCGACGCTGTGACCAAGCTGGTTCGCGATGAACGTGGGTTCATCCCAGACATCAGGCATAGGGTGGCGTAGGTGTGGCGGGTGTCGTACTGACGGCGTTCACGGATGTTCAGCGCCTTGGGCGCCGATTTGAAGTGGCGGATTGTAACACTTGGTTCGTTGATCCACAGCCCACCTTTGCTCGGCTGGAACAGAAATGGGCGGATCGGGTGCGCTGGCTTGGGGTGCCATGCGCCGGAGAGTTGCCATCCTCTGGGCATGCTGGATGGCATTCAGCGCGCGCTCGTTGAGCAGCACTGATCTGCAAATACTTCTAAGCGTCGCATAGAGGCGCGAGATATCATCGTCAGCGCTTTACTCAGGGATGATCACTAGCTGAAGGGATTGCTTACATGGAAAGAAGCTATTTCGTAACGATGCTTGCACTGATTCTTCATCAAATAGATGCCGCGTATTGGCAGGAATGGGAGATGTTTTTCCTACCGGGTGGGGTACAGGGCTTCCTCCTGTTCAATATCTTGGCAATACCCGTGTTGCTGGTTGGTTATCGAAGCGTGTTGCTGGGTACGGTTAACGCGGTGTTCTTCGCCAAAGTTTGTGCCGGCCTAGGCCTGATCACGTTCCTTATCCATGCCGGCTTCGGATTGGCTGGATATCACCAGTTTCACCTGCCTGCTTCGATCTCCATCCTCATTCTGTGCTTGGCCAGCTCTGTATGGCTGATGGCAGGGATACGATCCTCATCGCAATGATCGCAGGCGCCGCGCTTACGATCCTGCATCGCTGCGCATTCAGATCATACGCTGAAGCGGGTTCATCAGCTCGGCACCTTGGTTACGCACATTCCCCACGGCGATACCCACCCGGTACCACTCGAAGGCTTCAGCCGGCTCACCCAGGTTGAGCACTAGTTGTTCTGCGCGTTCGTTCGGCATTTCTGCCGCGATCCACTCGTACGCCAGTTCTGGCGACAACACGACAGGCCGGCGGTCGTGAACGTCGACCATTCCGCCCTGAGCGTCGGCGGTAATGATGACGAACCCGTCGTGCTCGGTGCCGGTGAACTGGCCGATCGAGGCGCAAAGGGCAGGGCGCCCATCCTGGCGGCGGATGTAGTACGGCTGCTTCTTCGGCCCACCTTCATCAACCCATTCGTACCAGCCGTCGACAGGGGTGATGGCCCGGTGCGGCCAGATCGCCCGGAAGAATGGGCCATGCGCCACCCTCTCGACCCGCGCGTTGATCGGCGCAGCGCGATCGTTCGCCCAGTGCGGTCGCCATCCCCACCTCACCAGGTCCGCCCGTGGGCCTGCGTCATCCATCCGCAGTACTGCCACCGGCGTGGTCGGCGCGATGTTGTAGCGGCCAAGCGGCTGGTCGCCGACGTTGTTCCGCCAGGCCTCTGGCAGGCTCAGGGTCTCAACGAAGTCATGTATGCCACGGTACTGGCTGAGCCTTCCGCACATATTCGCTTCCTCCGAAACCATGAGCATAGGCCAGGGCATGGTTCCTCAGGCACATGGCAGCAGGGGGCCGGGCATGGACGGAACGACCCTGATCGGATGTGACACGGTTTTGGAACAGCAATTGCTTTGACCCTGAGGCATTGATCATTCGGGGAACGCAAAAATGACTCAGGATGACCGCTATTACATGGCCTTCGTGGTGGTTGCCGTACTGCTCCTGGATCTGGTGGCGACACTGGTGTTCCTGAAGGCCATCGCCTGACCCCCGATTGTGGGTTCAGCCCCCCGGAATCGGGGCACCAGCAGGAAGACAATCCGGTCTGGGTCGGGTTTTGCTCGCGCTCTGGCGGGTTCATGGCCATACGGTACCGGAATGTCCTGCGCATGAAATCTCGCCGGCAAGAAGACCAACGGCCGGCCCCTGCCTGAACATCCCTCCTTTGTGCGGTCCAACGTAAGCAAGGCCTGGTTTCACCTGGCCGGAGGTACGCACATGAAACGCAAGACTGCATGGGTCGTAGTGTTGTCAGGGTTGCTGCTGCTCGGTGGTTGCTGGCCATATTGGCACCACGGTGGGCATCACGGCGGCGGCCATCACCGGCATTTCAACGACGGTTACCATGGTGGCCAGGACTACCGCCGCTATTGATGCAGGCAGCATCCCTTCCGCTTGCGGCCAGGCCGCTGCGAATACACAGCAAGACAACTCAAACTCGCCCAGGCTGGCCTGTCTGGAACTTGCCCGCTGATCCATGAACGAAGGTTATCTTCCCGGGCAAAGCCCGTCCTGAAACCGATATAGCAAACAAGCATATTGCCCGGCTGACGTTGAGCAGTAACATGGGCAAACAAAAACCAAAAAAGGTATGCGGCTTGGCAACACTTTCCCAAGTTACTCGATGGGGCGGCAGGAGCGTGTCGCGTGAAGAGCTCAAGATCGGTAGCAGGTGCAATACTGATGTCCACTTTCGCCACACTGTTCATGGCAGGCTGCGCACATGACCCCGATGTGCGTGAGGGCCATGGGTATGCGGCCGGGGCCACGGAAAGAAGTACACCGGCGTACCTGGGATGCGTCAAAAGCGAACTTCAAGGGAATGTGAAAACCTACCAGGTCGATGGCGATAACTCGGTCAGACTTTTCGTCGATAGTACCGACCCCGACAAGGCGGGTGGCCTGGTCGAGGTGCGGGGCACGGGTAACCAGCGCCAGTTCGCGGCCTATCAACGCGATGCCTGGTACGACCATGGCAGGCTGCTGGACGCCGCGCTGATGTGTTCTAAAGCATGATCAACTGACCCTCGCGAACAAAAAGCCCGCCCTCGAGAGCGGGCTTTTTGCATTTGCCGACCCCAGCGGCAATAATCCGCTCATTTGAAAGGAGAGCACCAGGTTGGAAGCAAGAAGCGTTGTCGCTGAAATGTTCATTGGAATGCCGACGCATTTCTGGGTGTTGCCGGTTGCCGGCCTGGTCGCCTGGTTCGGCCTGAAATGGGCCGAGCAATCCGATAACCGCGCCACCATGCTGCGGACCGTGACCTACCTGCTGCTCATCGCGGTGGCGGTGTTGCCCAACGGCTTTTATGCGCTGTTTCCCCCGACGCCCGACATGCCCGAGCTGTTGTTGAATCGTGAACCGCTACCCAACTACGAAGGCCGCTTCTATCTGGATGCGTTCTACGTGTTCAGTGGGTGGGCACTGAGCAAAGTGGCAAAGCTCAAGTTCAACTAAGGAAACGCTGGACGAGCCGCTCGAAGGCCAGCACCGAGCGGCCTACTGTCTCATGTTGCTCGATAATCTGCCTTGCTGTCGAGCTGACCCAGGCTCAAGTTGGAAGGTTCGTCAAGGTCTTGAAGCAAACACGATTTGTTTGCATTTATCAAGGTGTGGGGCGGCTACTTTTCAACTAATACCTTCCTGTTAATACCAACTTTCAGTTACGCCATCCTGCAGTGAGGAAAGGGCTAACTCAAAAGTAATAGATCAAGTAGATTTTTGCGAGCCTTGATGATGATCCTCGCCGCAAGAGACCTTCCTTAAATATTTTAAAGCCCGTCTGGCGTTTTATGGGGGGCGTGCTATTTCTGGATATACGCGTGCGATCGCTCGGTCGTGCTGTTGACAAAAGGACTGTCACGTATGTCGATTCAGGCCAAGGTATCTCCCCTCGCTCAAAGTGTTACTTCTGCTGCCCCCATCGCAATCCCCGATAACGGAATCCTGACGCTTACCCAGAGCAGTAACATTGTTCTGGATATTGCTCCCGAAAGTGTGACGAGCTACACAAAAAGCGGGGCGGACCTGATCGTACAACTGAAGTCTGGCGAGAGCCTGCGCATTGCCAACTTCTATGTCGAAGGGCAGCCGGTAAGCCAGTTGTACCTGGTAGACCGGGACAAGCTGCTGGCCGTCGACCTGCCCCCGGTCGCTGCCGATGGGCCGCTGTTGGCAGGTTATGTGCCCCAGGAAACTGCGGCCGGGTTCGAGTCGCTCACTGGCGCCGACGGCACCATTGCCGGGCTCAGCCCCGGCGCTGCATTGCTGGCTGGGGCTGCGATCATTGGCGGCGGCGTCGCGATCGCCAACAGCAACGATGGCGGCGGCGGTGGTGGTGGCGGCGGTGACGGCAGTGTGCCGCCTGACACCACGGCACCGGCGCCTGCCAGCGGACTGCAGATTGCCCCAGATGGCAGCAGCATCAGCGGCACGGCCGAGCCGGGCGCCACCGTGGGCATCGACAGCAACGGCGACGGGCAAACCGACGTCAGCGTGGTGGTCGGCTCTGACGGCAAATTCCAGATTCCACTGAATCCGCCACTGACCAACGGTGAAACGGTTACCGTGGTGGTGACCGATCCGGCCGGCAATAGCAGCCCGCCCGCGACCGTGCAGGCCCCTGACTTCCCCGATGCGCCGCAAATCAACCCGAGCAACGGCTCCAGCCTCAGCGGTACCGCCGAGCCGGGCAGCACCGTGGTGCTCACCGACGGCAACGGCAACCCCATCGGCCAGACTACTGCCGACGGCAACGGCAACTGGTCGTACACACCCGATAGCCCACTGCCCGATGGCACGGTGGTCAAAGCAGTGGTAGTGGATGCCGCCGGTAACAGCGGCCCGCCCGCCAGTATCATCATCGATGGCGTGGCGCCAGCGGCACCCGTGATCAACCCGAGCAATGGTACCGAGCTCAGTGGTACCGCCGAGCCGAACAGCACCGTGACCCTCACCGATGGCAGCGGTAACCCGATCGGCCAGGTGACGGCCGATGGCAACGGCAACTGGAGCTACACCCCCGCGACACCGCTGCCCGATGGTACCGTGGTCAACGCGGTGGCCCAGGACGCGGCTGGCAATACCAGCGGGCAGGGCAGCACCACCGTGGATAGCGTGGCGCCGGGCGCTCCCACCATCAACCTGAGCGACGGCAGCAGCCTCAGCGGTACCGCCGAGCCGAACAGCACCGTGACCCTCACCGATGGTAGCGGTAATCCGATCGGCCAGGTGACGGCCGATGGCAGTGGCAACTGGAGCTACACCCCCGCGACACCGCTGCCCGACGGTACCGTGATCAACGTGGTGGCCCAGGATGCAGCTGGCAACACCAGCGCTCCGACGAGCACGACAGTGGATGCGCAGGCCCCGGCTGCACCAGTGGTCAACCCCAGCAATGGCACCACGATCAGTGGCACCGCTGAACCGGGCAGCACAGTTACCCTGACAGATGCCGGCGGCAACCCGATCGGCCAAGTCACCGCCGACGGCAGTGGCAACTGGAGTTTCACACCGGGCAGCCCGTTACCCAACGGCACCGTGGTGAACGCCACCGCGACCGACCCGACCGGCAACACCAGCGCTCCATCAAGCACCACAGTGGACTCGGTGGCCCCGGCCGCGCCGGTGGTCCAGCCGAGCAACGGCAGCGAAATCAGCGGCACCGCCGAGCCGGGTAGCACCATCACCCTGACCGACGGCAGCGGCAACCCGATCGGCCAGACCACCGCCGACGGCAGCGGCAACTGGTCGTTCGCCCCAGGCACACCGTTGCCGGATGGCTCCGTGGTCAATGCCACGGCGACCGACCCGGCCGGCAATACCAGCGGGCAGGGCAGCACCACCGTGGATGGCGTGGCCCCGGGCGTGCCCACCATCGACCTCAGCAACGGCAGCAGCCTCAGCGGCACCGCCGAGCCGAACAGCACCGTGACCCTCACCGACGGCAGTGGTAATCCGATTGGCGAAGTCACAGCTGACGGCAGCGGTAACTGGACGTTCACCCCAGCCACGCCGTTGCCCGATGGCACGGTGGTCAGTGCCACGGCGAGCGACCCGGCCGGCAACACCAGCCCGGCAGCGACGGTCACCGTCGACTCCAGCGCGCCGGCTGCACCGGTGATCAATCCCACCAACGGCGCGACCATCGGCGGTACCGCTGAAGCGGGTGCCACCGTCACCCTGACCGATGGCAGCGGCAACCCGATCGGCCAAGTCACCGCCGACGGCAGTGGCAACTGGAGTTTCACACCGGGCAGCCCGTTACCCAACGGCACCGTGGTGAACGCCACTGCGACCGACCCGACCGGCAACACCAGCGCTCCAACGAGCACCACAGTGGACTCGGTGGCCCCGGCCGCGCCGGTGGTCCAGCCGAGCAACGGCAGCGAAATCAGCGGTACCGCCGAGCCGGGTAGCACCATCACCCTGACCGACGGCAGCGGCAACCCGATCGGCCAGACCACTGCCGACGGCAGCGGCAACTGGTCGTTCACCCCAGGCACACCGTTGCCGGATGGCTCCGTGGTCAATGCCACGGCGACCGACCCGGCCGGCAATACCAGCGGGCAGGGCAGCACCACCGTGGATGGCGTGGCCCCGGGCGTGCCCACCATCGACCTCAGCAACGGCAGCAGCCTCAGCGGCACCGCCGAGCCGAACAGCACCGTGACCCTCACCGACGGCAGTGGTAATCCGATTGGCGAAGTCACAGCTGACGGCAGCGGTAACTGGACGTTCACCCCAGCCACGCCGTTGCCCGATGGCACCGTGGTCAATGCCACGGCGAGCGACCCGGCCGGCAACACCAGCCCGGCAGCGACGGTCACCGTCGACTCCAGCGCGCCGGCTGCACCGGTAATCAATCCGAGTAACGGCGCGACCATCGGCGGTACCGCTGAAGCGGGTGCCACCGTCACCCTGACCGATGGCAGCGGCAACCCGATCGGCCAGGTCACCGCCGACGGCAGTGGCAACTGGAGTTTCACACCGGGCAGCCCGTTACCCAACGGCACCGTGGTGAACGCCACTGCGACCGACCCGACCGGCAACACCAGCGCTCCAACGAGCACCACAGTGGACTCGGTGGCCCCGGCCGCGCCGGTGGTCCAGCCGAGCAACGGCAGCGAAATCAGCGGTACCGCCGAGCCGGGCAGCACCATCACCCTGACCGACGGCAGCGGCAACCCGATCGGCCAGACCACCGCCGACGGCAGCGGCAACTGGTCGTACACCCCAGGCACACCGTTGCCGGATGGCTCCGTGGTCAATGCCACGGCGACCGACCCGGCCGGCAATACCAGCGGGCAGGGCAGCACCACGGTGGACGGTGTGGCCCCGGGTGTGCCCACCATCGACCTCAGCAACGGCAGCAGCCTCAGCGGCACCGCCGAGCCGAACAGCACCGTGACCCTCACCGACGGCAGTGGTAATCCGATTGGCGAAGTCACAGCTGACGGCAGCGGCAACTGGACGTTCACCCCAGCGACGCCGCTGCCCAATGGCACCGTGGTCAATGTCACGGCGAGCGACCCGGCGGGCAACACCAGCCCGGCAGCGACGGTCACCGTCGATTCCAGCGCGCCGGCTGCACCGGTAATCAATCCCACCAACGGCACGACCATCGGCGGTGCCGCTGAAGCGGGTGCCACCGTCACCCTGACCGACCTCGGCGGCAACCCGATCGGCCAGGTCACCGCCGACGGCAGCGGCAACTGGAGCTTTACCCCCGGCACACCGCTGGCCAACGGTACCGTAATCATCGCCACGGCAACCGACCCGACCGGCAACACCGGTCCGCAGGCAGCCACCACGGTGGATTCGGTAGCCCCGGCCGCGCCCGTGGTCGAGCCGAGCAACGGCAGCGAAATCAGCGGCACCGCCGAGCCGGGCAGCACCGTCATCCTGACCGATGGCAGCGGCAACCCCATCGGCCAAACCACCGCCGACGGCAGCGGCGACTGGAGCTTCACCCCAACCACACCGCTGCCCAACGGCACGGTGGTCAACGCCGTCGCCCAGGACCCAGCCGGCAACACTGGCCCGCAGGGCAGCACCACGGTGGATTCGATCGCACCCGCCGCGCCAGTGGTCAATCCGAGCAACGGCGCCGTGATCAACGGTACTGCCGAGCCGAATAGCACCGTGACCCTCACCGATGGCAATGGTAATCCGATTGGCGAAGTCACTGCCGACGGCAGCGGCAACTGGACGTTCACCCCGGGCACGCAACTGCCCAATGGTACCGTGGTCAACGCCACGGCGACCGATGCTGCCGGCAATACGGGTGCTCCAGGTAGCACCACCGTGGACTCGTCGCTGCCGTCGATTCCGCAGGTCGACCCGAGTAACGGCTCGGTGATCAGCGGTACTGCCGATGCCGGTAACACCATTACCCTCACCGATGGCAACGGCAACCCGATCGGCCAGGTCACCGCCGACGGCACCGGTAACTGGTCGTTCACCCCCGGCATACCGTTGCCGGATGGCACCGTGGTCAACGCGGTGGCGCGCAACCCCGGTGGGACCGATAGTGCGCCGGCGGTCATTACCGTGGACGGCGTGGCGCCGGCCGCGCCAGTGGTCGAGCCAAGCAATGGCACGGAAATCAGTGGTACCGCCGAAGCCGGCGCAACTGTCATCCTCACCGATGGCGGCGGCAACCCGATCGGCCAGACCACCGCCGATGGCAGTGGCAACTGGTCGTTCACGCCCGGTACACCGCTGGCCAACGGCACGGTCATCAACGCCGTGGCCCAGGACCCGGCCGGCAACACCAGCGGGCCGGCCAGCGTCACCGTTGACGCCATCGCCCCGGCCGCACCGATCATCAACCCGAGCAACGGGGTGGTGATCAGTGGTACCGCCGAAGCCGGGACCAAGGTGATCCTCACCGACGGCAGCGGCAACCCGATCGGCCAGACGACCGCCGATGGCAGTGGCAACTGGGCCTTCACGCCTTCGTCTGCGCTGGGCAACGGCACGGTGATCAACGCCGTGGCTCAGGACCCGTCCGGCAACACCAGCGGGCCGACCAGCGCCACCGTTGACGCCGTCGCGCCGGCCGCACCGGTCATCAACCCGAGCAACGGGGTGGTGATCAGTGGTACCGCTGAGGCCGGGGCCAAGGTGATCCTTACCGACGGCAGCGGCAACCCGATCGGCCAGACCACTGCCGACGGCAGCGGCAACTGGTCGTTCACGCCCGGTACGCCGCTGGTCAACGGCACGGTCATCAATGCCGTGGCCCAGGACGCCGCTGGCAACACCAGCACCCCACAAGTCAGCACCACGGTGGATGCGGTAGCCCCTGGCCAGCCGACGATCGAGCCGAGCAACGGTACCGAGATCAGTGGTACCGCCGAAGCCGGCGCCAGGGTGATCCTCACCGACGGCAGCGGCAACCCGATCGGCCAGACCACCGCCGATGGCAGTGGCAACTGGTCGTTCACGCCCGTTACACCGCTTGCCAACGGCACAGTCATCAATGCCGTCGCCCAAGACCCGGCCGGTAATACCAGCGGGCCGGCCAGCGTCACCGTTGACGCCATCGCCCCGGCCGCACCGATCGTCAACCCGAGCAACGGGGTGGTGATCAGTGGTACCGCCGAAGCCGGGACCAAGGTGATCCTCACCGACGGCAGCGGCAACCCGATCGGCCAGACGACCGCCGATGGCAGTGGCAACTGGGCCTTCACGCCTTCGCCTGCGCTGGGCAACGGCACGGTGATCAACGCCGTGGCTCAGGACCCGTCCGGCAACACCAGCCTGCCGGGCAGCACCACGGTGGATTCAGTCGCACCTGGCCAGCCGACGATCGACCCGAGCAACGGGACCGTGATCACGGGTAGCGCTGAAGCCGGGGCCAAGGTGATTCTCACCGACGGCAGCGGCAACCCGATCGGCCAGACCACTGCCGACGGCAGCGGCAACTGGTCGTTCACGCCCGGTACGCCGCTGGTCAACGGCACGGTCATCAATGCCGTGGCCCAGGACGCCGCTGGCAACACCAGCACCCCACAAGTCAGCACCACGGTGGATGCGGTAGCCCCCGGCCAGCCGACGATCGAGCCGAGCAACGGCACCGAGATCAGTGGTACCGCCGAAGCCGGGGCCAAGGTGATCCTCACCGACGGCAGCGGCAACCCGATCGGCCAGACCACCGCCGATGGCAGTGGCAACTGGTCGTTCACGCCCGGTACACCGCTGGCCAACGGCACGGTCATCAACGCCGTGGCCCAGGACCCGGCCGGCAACACCAGCGGGCCGGCCAGCGTCACCGTTGACGCCATCGCGCCGGCCGCACCGATAATCAACCCGAGCAACGGGGTGGTGATCAGTGGTACCGCCGAAGCCGGAGCCGAGGTGATCCTCACCGACGGCAGCGGCAACCCGATCGGCCAGACCACCGCCGATGGCAGTGGCAACTGGGCCTTCACGCCTTCGCCTGCGCTGGGCAACGGCACGGTGATCAACGCCGTGGCTCAGGACCCGTCCGGCAACACCAGCCTGCCGGGCAGCACCACGGTGGATTCAGTCGCACCTGGCCAGCCGACGATCGACCCGAGCAACGGGACCGTGATCACGGGTAGCGCTGAAGCCGGGGCCAAGGTGATTCTCACCGACGGCAACGGCAACCCGATAGGTGAGACGACCGCTGACGGCAGTGGCAACTGGGCCTTCACGCCTGGTGCGCCGCTGGCCAACGGCACGGTGATCAACGCCGTGGCCCAGGACGCCGCTGGCAACACCAGCACCCCACAGGTCAGCACCACGGTGGATGCGATAGCCCCTGGCCAGCCGACGATCGAGCCGAGCAACGGTACCGAGATCAGTGGTACCGCTGAAGCCGGTGCCAGGGTGATCCTCACCGACGGCAGCGGCAACCCGATCGGCCAGACCGTCGCCGACGGCAGCGGCAACTGGTCGTTCACGCCCGGCACGCCGCTGGCCAACGGCACGGTGATCAACGCCGTGGCCCAGGACCCGGCCGGCAATACCAGCGGGCCGGCCAGCGTCACCGTTGACGCCATCGCCCCGGCCGCACCGATTATCAGCCCGAGCAACGGGGTGGTGATCAGTGGTACCGCCGAAGCCGGGACCAAGGTGATCCTCACCGACGGCAGCGGCAACCCGATCGGCGAGACGACCGCCGACGGCAGTGGCAACTGGACATTCACGCCTGCGCCTGCGCTGGCCAACGGCACGGTGATCAACGCCGTGTCCCAGGACCCGGCCGGCAATACCAGCCTGCCGGGCAGCACCACGGTGGATTCAGTCGCACCTGGCCAGCCGACGATCGACCCGAGCAACGGGACCGTGATCACGGGTAGCGCTGAAGCCGGGGCGAAGGTGATCCTCACCGACGGCAACGGCAACCCGATCGGCGAGACGACCGCTGACGGCACTGGCAACTGGGCCTTCACGCCTGGTGCGCCGCTGGCCAACGGCACGGTGATCAACGCCGTGGCCCAGGACGCCGCTGGCAACACCAGCACCCCACAAGTCAGCACCACGGTGGATGCGGTAGCCCCTGGCCAGCCGACGATCGAGCCGAGCAACGGTACCGAGATCAGTGGTACCGCCGAAGCCGGCGCCAGGGTGATCCTCACCGACGGCAGCGGCAACCCGATCGGCCAGACCACCGCCGATGGCAGTGGTAACTGGTCGTTCACGCCCGGTACACCGCTGGCCAACGGCACGGTGATCAACGCCGTGGCCCAGGACCCGGCCGGCAATACCAGCGGGCCGGCCAGCGTCACCGTTGACGCCATCGCCCCGGCCGCGCCGACTATCGAACCGAGCAATGGTGTGGTCCTCACAGGTACCGCTGAGCCCGGCGCCACCGTCATCCTCACCGATGGTGGCGGCAACCCGATCGGCGAGACGACCGCCGACGGCAGTGGCGACTGGAGCTTCACCCCAACCACGCCGCTGGCCAATGGCACGGTGGTCAACGCGGTGGCCGAGGACGCCGCCGGCAACAGCAGTGGCCCGGCCAGTACCACGGTCGACTCGGTGGCGCCGTCGGCACCGCTGTTGAGCATCAGTGCCGACGGTGCGCTGCTGACCGGTACCGCCGAGCCGAACAGCCAGGTACGCCTCGTGATCGACGGCGATACCGCCAACCCGATCACGGTGAATGTCGACGGCGCCGGTAACTTCAGCCTGCCGTTGGCGCCACCGCTGATCACCGGCGAGCTGATCAGCGGGGTTACCGCCGACGCTGCCGGCAACCTTAGCGGCCCGGCGACGATCAACGCGCCGGACCTGGCGCCGCCGACCATCAGTGTGCCGGAAGCCGCCGACACCTGGATCAACGCTGCCGAGATCAGCGACGGCATCCAGGTCGACGTGACGATCCGCCCGACCATGCAGGTCGGCCAGGTGATCACCGTCGCCTTCGCCGGGCAGAACGGCTACGAGACGCAGGCAACTCACACCATCACCGCCGGCGATATCCTGGCCGGCAGCGTCACCGTGACCATTCCCCCTGGTAGTGGCATGGGGCCGTTCCCGGAGGGCGCCTCTACCGTCACTGCAGACATCAATGGCGGCACTGCTTCGACCTCGGTGCCGTTCACCGTCGACACCATCCCGCCAGCGACCCCGGTGCTGTCGCTGGTGGGCAGCATCCTGACCATCTCCACCGATCCGGGAACCGAACTTACGGTCGAAGTGGACATCGGCGGCGTCACCGCCACCGCCACGGTGACAGCCGACAACAGCGGGCTGGCTTCGCTGAACCTGCTCACCGACCTGGACATCGACCTTACCCTGGACCAGTTGCTCAACGCCCAGGTCTCGGTCACCGGCGAGGATCCGGCCGGCAACACGAGCAATGTGGCAACCATCGGCGTTGGCGGCAGCATCGAGCAGCCAGTGACCATCGGCAACTTCGGCGTCGATGTCAGCCTCAACCCGCTGAACCCGCGGTTCGGTTTCAGCGGCACCACCGAGCCGGACTCCAGCGTGGTGATCCGTGTCATCACCCCGGCGCTGAACGTCGAGCTGCTGCCGATCCAGGCGGACAGCTCCGGCAACTTCTCGCTGAACCTGCTGAGCCCGACCGTCCTTACCCAGTTGGGGCTGAACATCACCGATATCCTCAACCTCGGTTCGCAGATCTCGTTCAATATCGTCGCCACCGACACCAATGGCAACGACAGCTCGGCCTACGGCATCACCCTGGCCCCCAACGGGCTGTCGCTGAACATCGGCCAGATCGACGTCAACGGCACCTCGGGGGACGACGTCATGTCCGGGGCGAGCGGCAGTTCGGAGCACATCAATGGAGGTGATGGCAACGACCTGATCTTCAACGTGGGGACCGGCGATCACGTGGTGGCCGGCAACGGCAACGATGCCATCCAGATCACCGCGACCGACTTCGTCAGCATCGACGGCGGCGCCGGCTTCGACACGTTGGTCCTGGCTGACGGCATCGACCTCGACTACAACGCCGTCGGCGTCGGCACGCTCTCCAACATCGAGCGCATCGACCTCGGCAAGGGCGACTCTGGGAGCGTGCTGACCCTGACCGCGGCGGAGGTCGACGCCATCACCGATGCCAACAACGTGCTGCAGATTACCGGCGAGAGCAACGACACCCTCAACGTGGTGGGTGCCGTGAACACCGGGACCACCCAGCAGCTCAACGGCATTACCTACGATGTCTACAACTTTGGCAGCAGTACCCTGCTGATCGAGGACAACACGGTACAGGTCGTGGTCTGATGCGCGGCCTGTCCGTGCTCAAGGGACGGCGCCGTGGCGCGGGAGCCCTCTGGCTCCTGTGCCTGGGGCTGCCGCTGTCCGCCCCGGCCATCCCGCTCGACCAAGCGGTGCGGGCGGGGTTGGCGATCCATCCGCAGGTGCGTTCGGCGATGGCCGAAGCGGACCGTGCGGGCACCGAGGTGGAGATCGCCAAGGGTGGCTATTACCCCTCTGTCACCATGTCCGGAGGGCCGCAGGAGTTCGACGTTGGCGAGGTCGTCTACGACGTCACCGTCTCGCAGATGCTGTATGACTGGGGAAGGGTGACGAGCAAGGTCGACAGCGCCAGCGCCACCCGGCGCAAGCTGTCCGAGGCGGTGCTGGTGGCGCGCGACGATGCGGCGCTGGATATCGTCGAGACCTATCTCGATGTGCTTGCCTCGGAGCGCCGGGTGGAGACGGTGCGCCAGCACATCCAGCGCCTCGACGGCATCCGCGAGATGACCCAGGCGCGCGGCAGCGACGGTTACGCCGACCGCAGCGAACTGGACCGCGCCAACCTCGAACTGGCGCGTGCCCAGGAACAGCTGTCTCTGGAGAAGGGCAACCTGCAGGACGCGCGCAACCAGTACGCGATCCTGGTTGGCCAGGACCCCTCCGAGCTGGTGGAGCCTGAGCCGATGTCGCTGCAGCGCTACCTGGCTGCCAGCGACATGACGCGGGTGATCCGCGAGTCGCCGTTGCAGCGCAAGGCGTTGGAGGACGCCAATGTCGCCGAGGCGCAAGTCCGCGAGGCCAAGGCTTCGTTGCTGCCGCAGTTGAACCTGGAGGCCTCCGCATTGCGCCGGGAGATCGGCGGGCGCCCGGAAAGCGACTCGGTGATGTCGCTGCGCTTTCGCATGGATACCTTCCAGGGGCTTTCCAACTTCCGCCGGCCGACCGCTGCGCAACAGCGTCTGGAGTCGGCGCAATGGACGGCCGATGCGATGCAACGTGACATCCGCCGGCAGTTGCAGACGCTGTTCGACAACGGTGACACGCTGCGCTGGCGGGAGCAGTCGCTGAGCCAGCAGGTGACGGAGTCGGAGCAGGTGGGCGAGCTGTACCGCGAGCAGTTCGAGGTCGGCCGGCGCGACGTGATCGACTTGCTCAATGTGCAGCGCGAACGCTTCGAGGCCGAGCGGCAATTGATCAATCTGCACATCGAGCGCAAGCGCATCGAGTACCGGGCGGCCGCGCAGGTCGGGCTGTTGGGGGCATTACTGGAGAATCGGTTGAATCATGGAAGTTGAACAATCCCCGGACAATGTCGTGACCCTGAACCACGACGACCCGCTGCGCCAGGGCCTGCTGCTGCTGTGCCGGCAACTGGGCCGGCCGCTGGGCGACGCCGAGCTGGTCGACGGCCTGGCACTGGAGCACGGACGCCTGCCGCTGCGCCTGGTCGCCCGCGCCCTGCGCCGCGCCGACATCACTGCCAGGGTCGCGGAGCTGCCGTTGCGACAGATGGACGCCTACCTGCTGCCGGCCCTGCTGTTGCTCGATGATGGCCGCAGCCTGCTGCTGGTTGGCATCGAGGGTGAGCAGTACGAGGTGCTGGTGCCGCAGAGCGACGGCGGCCGTGAGTGCATGGCGCTGCCCGTTCTGGAGGCGCTTTACAGCGGCACGGCGGTGTTCGCCAAGTGCCGTTACCACCCCGACGGGCGGGTGGGCGACTACGCCAGCGGCCTGCCGGAGCACTGGTTCTTCGGGCCGCTCAAGCGGCTCTGGCGCTCTTATGCGGAAGTCACGGCGGCGGCCCTGGTGGCCAACGTCCTGGCCGTCGCCTCGGCGCTGTTCGCCATGCAGGTGTACGACCGCGTGGTACCCAACGCGGCCTTCGATACCCTCTGGATACTCGCCAGCGGCGTGGCCCTGGCGATCATCGTCGACGGGGTACTGCGGATCCTTCGCGGGCACCTGCTGAACGTTCTCGGCAAGCGCCTGGACCTGCAGTTGTCGAGCCTGCTGTTCGCGCGTGTGCTGAGCACCCGGATCGCCGCCAAACCGGCGTCGATGGGCGCGTTCAGCACCCAGGTGCGTGAGTTCGAGTCGGTCCGCGAATTCTTCACTTCGTCCAGCGCCGCACTGATCAGCGACCTGCCGTTCGTGGTGATCTTCCTGTTGATCATTGCCGTGATCGGTGGCCATGTGGTCTGGGTGCCGCTGGTGGCCTGCGTGTTGATGCTGCTGCCGGGGCTGCTGACCCAGCGCCTGCTGGGGCACCTGTCGCGGCAGAACCTGCGCGAGGGGGCGATGAAGAACAGCGTGCTGCTGGAAGCCTTCGAACACCTGGAGACGGTCAAGGCCGCGCGTGCCGAAGGCCGCTGCCGCCAGCAGTGGGAGACGCTCACCGGGGAACTGGCCGGTACCGCAATGAAGACCCACGCCCTGGCCTCGACCCTCAGCTATTCGGCGAGCATCGTCCAGCAGCTGTGCTATGTAGGGGTGGTGGTGTTCGGCGTGTACCGGATAAGCGACGGCGCGATGACCGTCGGCGCCCTGGTGGCCTGTTCGATCCTGGCCTCGCGGGCCATCGCACCGCTGTCCCAGGCTGCCGCGATTCTTGGCCGCTGGCAGCACACCAAGGTGGCGCTGGAGGGCCTCGACCAGCTGATGTCCGCCGAGCAGGAGCGGCCCGCCGGCAAGCGCTTCGTGCACCGCGACCGGCTCCACGGGCATTACCGCCTGGAGGCGCTGCGCCTGGCCCACGGCGATAGCCCACCGGTGGTCGACGTACAGGCGCTGAGCATCCAGGTCGGCGAGCGGGTGGCGCTGCTCGGCGGCAACGGCGCCGGCAAGTCGACCTTGCTGCGGCTGCTCAGTGGCCTGCTCGACGCGCAATCCGGCCGGTTGTTGCTGGACGACATCGCCCTGAGCCAGCTCGACCCGGCCGACCGCCAGCGCGGCATCGGCTACTTGCCGCAGGATGTGGCGCTGTTCCACGGCAGCCTGCGCGAAAACCTCAACCTGGCCAACGCCGCGCTGGGCGACGAGGAATTGCTGGAAGCCCTCGATGGCGTGGGGCTGGGCACTTTCGTGCGCGCCCACCCGTTGGGGCTGGACATGCCGATCCAGGGCAACGCCAGCCTCTCCGGTGGCCAGCGTCAGGCGGTGGGGTTGGCCCGCGTACTGTTGCAGGACCCGCCGATCCTGCTGCTCGACGAGCCGACCGCGGCCTTCGACCAGAACAGCGAGAAGCAGGTCATCGACTACCTGCAGAAATGGCTGGGCCGCCGTACCCTGATCATCACCACCCATAAGAAAAGCGTCTTGGCGCTGGTGGACCGTGCGGTGGTGCTGCGCAACGGCCAGGTGATCATGGACGGCCCGCTGAATCAGGTGGTGCTGGGCAACCAGGTGCAGGCGCCACAGGTCGCCGAAGGAGCCGGCCATGGCAGCTGAAAAAAGTTCTGTAGTGCTGCGCCGGCAACTGGCCGACCCCTTGCTGGCGACCACTCACCCGGTCTATCGCCCGCTGCTCTGGACCCTGCTCGGCAGCGTCTTGCTGTTCGTCGCCTGGGCCGCCTGGGCAGAACTCGATGAGGTGACGCGCGGCGATGGGCGGGTGGTGCCGTTCAGCCGTATCCAGAAGATCCAGAGCCTGGAAGGGGGCATTCTCGACCGTCTGCTGGTGCAGGAGGGCGACCTGGTGGAGGTCGGCCAGCCGCTGCTGCGCCTGGACGAGACGCGCTTTCTCACCAATTTCCAGGAGTCGGCCAACCAGGCCGGCGTGCTGCGCGCGGCCATCGCCCGGCTGGACGCCGAAGTGCTGGGCAAGGCGGCCATCGAGTTTCCATCGGACATCGACCCGCAAGGGCCGCTGGCGCGTTCCGAGCGCGAGCTGTTCAAGTCGCGGCGGGACAAGCTGCTCGAAGGCAGCCAGGCGATCCAGAGGCAGATCAGCCTGGCCCAGAGCCAGCTCGACCTGGTTCGCCCGCTGGTGGCCAAGCGTGCGGTGAGCCAGATGGAGGCGCTGCGCCTGAGCCAGGACATCGCTACCCTCAACGGCAAGCTGACCGAGCTGAAGAGCAGCTACTTCCAGGATGCCTATACCGAACGCTCACAGCGCAAGGCCGACCTCAGTGCCCTGGAGCCGATTGTCCAGCAGCGCCAGGACCAGCTGCGCCGCACCGGGATCGTTTCGCCGGTGCGTGGGCGGGTCAACACCGTGCTGATCAACACCCGTGGCGGGGTGATCCAGCCCGGCGAGGCGATCATGGAAGTGATCCCGGTGGAGGACCGCCTGCTCGTCGAGGCCAGGATCAAGCCGCGCGACGTGGCCTTCCTGGTGCCGGGCATGCCGGCCAAGGTGAAGATCACCGCCTACGACTTCAGCATCTATGGCGACCTCAAGGGCACCCTGGAGCAGATCAGCGCCGACACCATCGAGGAGGACACGCCCCATGGCAAGGAGTCGTACTACCAGGTGCTGATCCGCACTGACGGCAGCCAGCTCAAGCGCGGCGAGGAGGTGCTGCCGATCATCCCCGGCATGGTCGCCGAGGTGGATATTCTCAGCGGCAAGCGCAGCGTGCTCAATTACTTGCTGCGCCCGCTGATCAAGGCCCGTCTGTACTGAACTGGGGTGTCAGGCCATCAGTACGGATGCCAGCAGCTTGATTGCCGACGTGCGGTGATGGCCGGCACTGTAGGCCAGCACTATGTCGCGGCAGTACCTTGGGTCATCGGTCAGGATGAGGGCGTTTGGCGATTGCTCCAGCAATGACGACCATTGCGGTACCAAGGAAACGCCTTGCCCCAGCGACACCAACAGGCTGATGGCCTCGAGCGCATCCAGGTCGCAAGCGACGTTGGGCGCGAGACCCAGATCGTCCAGATAGCGCTGGGTTATCAGGCCGCCCCAGGAATCGACGGCATATCGGATATAGGGCCCGGTGGCCAGCATTGCCTGCGCTTCAGCCCGGGAGGCCGCGGCAGGTGCCAACAAGCACAGCGGTTCGCTGCGCAACGTGAGCGTTCTCAACGATTTTGCTGTCTTGAAGGGTGGCGCCACCAGAATTGCCGCATCCAGTTCCTGATTGATCAGCTTGTCATGAAGCAGTTTCGAGTCACCGGGCGTGATGGTGAGTTTGAGGTCCGGCGCGGAGGATGACAAATGCTCCAGTGCTGCCGGTACAAGGCCGGTGAGGGCGGTTGATATGGCGCCAATGCGCAGTTCCCCGGTCAGCGTGTCGGCGTTCAGGTCGTTCCTGAGCTGATTGGCATGCTCGACGATGCAGCGTATCCGTGGAATCAATGCCAGCAGCTTTTCTGTCGGCCTTATCGCGTGTGCCTCTCTATTGAAGAGAGTGCAGCCCAAGTGTTTCTCCAGGTTTCGAATGCGCAAACTTATTGCAGCGGCTGAAACATTTGCCTTCTTTGCCGCACCCGCAATGGAGCCGCATTCAACAACAGATATGAGGCTTTCCAGATTTTGAATGTCCATAAGTAATGCTTGTGCTCAGACCAAGTGTCAGTTGGTGTACATGAATGCCGGGCGGTGTGAGGATAGTGGCTCCGTTCGAGGAGTACCATCATGTTGACACCCTTTCATGTTGCTTATCATGTCAAAGATCTGGATGAAGCAAGAAAATTCTATAAAGAGGTTCTTGGCTGTGTCGAGGGGCGTAGCACTGATACGTGGGTAGACTTCGAGTTCTTTGGTCACCAGATATCTCTGCATGTGGGCAAGCCCTTTGAAACCAGCCGCACTGGCAAGGTCGGCCCGCACCTTGTACTGATGCCTCATATCGGGGTGATATTGCCTCTGGATCGCTGGCAAGCCTTGGCTGAACGCCTTGAAGTTCTGGGCGTGCAGTTCGAAATTCCACCGGTTGTACGTTTCGAGGGTGAGCCTGGCGAGCAGAGGACAATGTTTTTCCTGGACCCAAGTGGTAATCCGATCGAGATCAAGGGGTTCAAGAATTTGAATGCAGTCTTTGCTTCCTAGTGCTTTATAAAAACAGAGATCAGTCCGGTGAGAATAAAAATAAATTTGATCACGCAAATTGCAATTGGTCTGGCTGTCGGTATATGCGTTGGCGTGTTGTTGAATCATTTTCCCGATTACAAGGGGTGGTGGATCGAGCAAGTGCTACAGCCGGCGGGCGACGCGTTTATAAAACTGATGAAAATGATCATCGTGCCGCTGGTGTTTTCCTGTATGGTGGTAGGCATAGCCGGCTCTGGCAAACGCGCCCTGGGGCGGGTGGGAACAAAAAGCCTTGTCTATTTCTTTGTTGTGACCGGGGTCGCAATCATTTTCGGCTTGTTGGTCGGTAACGTGCTCCAGCCAGGCGCCGGTGCGGGCTTCGCCGTTTCATCGGCGAGTGAAGCAGTGCCACCGGTGCAAAATGGTTCGGCAGGGCTCGGCAAGGTATTGTTGGGCATCATTCCTGACAATGTAGTGGCCGCAATGGCAGAGGCGAAGCTGTTGTCGGTACTGTTCTTCGCCATCTTGTTCGGGGTGGCACTGTCTACGCTGGATGAACCCAGGAGGCAGCCTTTGGTTGCCGTGCTGCAGACGGTAGTGGATACCATGTTCAAGATCACTCATATGGTCATGGCCTACTCACCGATCGGCATCTTTGCCCTGATAGCTGTCACCGTGTCGACCTTCGGGATTGATTCACTGATGCCGCTGGCAAAGCTGATAGCCATTACTTATGTGGCGGTACTATTCTTCGCGATTGCCGTGCTGGGCCTTGTTGCCAGGGCTGTTGGCGAGAATATCTTCGAGATCATCAAGGCCTTCAAGGATGAACTGATACTGGCCTTCAGCAGCGCGAGTTCTGCCACCGTCATGCCACAATTGATGGCCAAGACCGAAGCACGGGGTGTGCCGCGAGCGATCACGTCGCTGGTGATCCCGTTGGGTTATTCATTCAATCTGGATGGCGCGTCGCTGTTTGCGGGCCTGGGTACGCTGTTTATCGCGCAGGCCTACAATATTGAACTGGCCCTGGCCGACCAGGTCATGCTGGTATTCATCATGGTATTGACGTCCAAAGGCGCTGCCGGAGTGCCCGGGTTCATGTTTGTGATTCTGACTGCAACCCTGACAGCGGCAGGTTTGCCATTGGAAGGCGTGGCCCTGATTGCAGGGGTATATCGATTGATGGACATGCCCGTTACGGCACTGAACGTGCTCGGCAATGCGCTGGCGCCGATCGTGGTCGCAAAATGGGAAAGCCGCGCTGGAACATTGCCGGCTGATGTCGTGGTTACGGAGCAATCATCTCGATAGCAGAGGGGAGGCTCGTTCAGCCAGGCGTTTGGAACGGGAATTGCTGCATCCCTGAAAACCTGCCCATTTGGGGATACGGCCATGTTTCCAGAAGATCTGTACTTCATGTTTCTCTTCGCCGTTGCCGTGTTGGCACTCGATGTGGCAGCCATCATGCTCTATCGGAGTGCCAAGCCCTGACCCGGGTTTGGGGACTTTCACCCTGAACCGGGTTTTGGTCTACAGTGCTGGGACGTCTCTGGTGTAAGGAAACAGCTATGGCAAAGCGTCGATGGGCAGTTATCGCTACCTCGATCGCGCTGGCAGTGGGGCCGGCGCTTACTTATGCCGACCCGGGTAATGGTAAAGGGCAGGGCCACGGCAAGGACAAGGGCCAGCATGGTCAAGGTCACGGGGGCTCTTATGGCGGGCCCTCGATAAACCGTGGCGATGTGCTTGGCATTCTTGACGGGCACCGTGGCTACTGGAGCGCAGGGCCGGCGCTGCCCCCCGGCATTCAGAAGAACCTGGCCCGTGGCAAACCGCTGCCGCCGGGTATCGCCAAGAAGCTCGATGGCAGGCTGCTGGGGCAACTGCCTCATTACGATGGCTATGAATGGATGCAGGCGGGTGCGGACCTGATCCTGGTGGCAGTTGCTACGGGTATTATCTACGAGGTGTTGAACGGCGCGCTGGATTGACGTCAGGCGCAGGTGTCAGCGAGCGCCCCCGCAGGCGACGCGGTGGTTGGCACCGGCTACGCCGGTGTTCGCGGGCACGCCCGCTCCCACAGGGACAGCGCATTCCTTCGGCAGGTGGGGGCCTTGTGGGAGCGGGCATACCCGCGAAGCAGGCGACGCGGTGGCTGGCACCGGCTGCGCCGGTGTTCTCGGGCACGCCCGCTCCCACAGGGACAGCGCATTCCTTCGGCAGGTGGGGTCCTTGTGGGAGCGGGCATGCCCGCGAAGCAGGCGACGCGGTGGCTGGCACCGGCTGCGCCGGTGTTCGCGGGCACGCCCGCTCCCACAGGAACGGTGCGTTCTTTCGGCTGATGGGGTCCCTGTGGGAGCGGGTTCACCCGCGAAGCAGGCTACGCGGTGGCTGATACCGGCTACGCAGGTGTTCTCGTTAGCGCCTGTTCCTCCAGAATCAGGTGTTTTCCTGCACGTTCAGTACTGAACCCTTATCGTCCGTGGCCAGCAAGCCGCTGGAGTGCGTGCCTTCCGTTTGCAGTTCGGCGAGTGGCACATCTGTAGTACGGAAAATGCTGCGACCTTGTTCACCAACCCTCAGGGTGATCAGTTTTCCATTCTGATAGAAGAATTGCGTTCTGTTGGTGTTCCTTTGCATGGTATGTGCTCCGAAGGCTATTGGCAGATACACTTTCCCAGCCTTTACTCACCCAGACCACTGGCAGAAATATCAGTTGCGGCCCGTGCAGCGAGACTTTGGTTGATTGGTAAGCCAATACAACCCACCGTTAAAATGCCGCGTATCCTTGATGGCCAATTGCAAATGTCTACGTTTCGTATCTTTCTCGCCACTGTGCTGGTCACCGGCCTTGCCGGCTGCGCAACCCCTGGCAAACCCACTGCCAGCAAACTGACCCACAAATCGCCCCAGCAGTACGCCGCCTGCGTACTGCCCAAGTGGCAAGCGCTGGCGCCACAGGCCACGCAGAAATCGATCGCCCACGGCTACCGGTTGACGGCTCCCAGCGCCGTGGCATCCGATGATGTATTGGACGTAGTCGATTCCCGCGAGGGCAGCCGCGCGACCTTCTACAAGGGCAGCTTCCTGTCTGGCGACAAATTGCGCCAGGCTGCCAGGGAATGCCTGGACTGACTCAGTAACCCGATCCGCTAGAGCCGCCCATGCTGGGGAGGCGGGCCCTGCGCTGAGCATTGCTCCACTCGGCGCAGGTCATGAAAGCGGTATTGTCCACTTTGCCGGTGCCGTCGAAACTCACGCTGTAGGGTTGCCGGTTATCGGCCTTGGTCAGCATGTAGTCGAAGCAGGTACCGGGCACCACGGTGCGTTCGGTCTCGGCATCGGGCTTGCCGCCGACCTGCATGACCTGGTCTCTGCTCATGCCGTTGGCGACTTTCGCCACCAGCGGCTGGTCGTGGTACAGCGCGGAGTTGGACGAGCAGGCAGAAAGCGCTGCCAGTGCAAGGATCAGCGCGTGAAAGGGTTTGTTCATGGCAGTGCTCCGGTAGAGGACGCCGATGAAGGCAGGTGCACCCCGCGCGAATGTGCGACCCCTGGCTCTGCGATCACACCATCAATCCGCTCGGCTTTTCATCATACGCCTGTACTGCCGCACCCGCAGTAACGTGCAGCCTTGCTCCAGCAACAAGGCGCGCAAGGGCGACGCATGCGCCTTGGGCCGGCTGCCGGCCGCCAGGCGGCGCATCTGCAATTTCACCAGGGCCATGTAGGCCAGCGCGGCAAAGGCCTTGCGCTTCCAGCGAATGGGCTGCAGTTCGGCGGTTGCCGTCGGCTCGCCGTGCTGCCAGCGCCGGGGCAGGGCAGGCTCGACTGCCAACGCCGTGGCAATCCCCGCCATGGCCACACCGCTGGCCAGCACCTGCTCGACTACCGGCAACCGCCGGATACCGCCGGTGACCATCACCGGCATCTTCGCGATGGCGGCGATTTCCCGGGCAAACTCCAGGAAATAGGCCTCGCGAGCCAGGGTGCGCCCATCGCGGGCATCACCCTGCATCGCCGGTGCCTCATAGCTGCCGCCCGACAGCTCCACCAGGTCCACCGGCAATTCATTCAGCCACAGCACTACCTGGCGCGCATCCGCCGGTTCGAAACCGCCGCGCTGGAAATCCGCCGAATTCAGTTTCACTGCCACGGCGAAACCGGGCGAAACCACTTCGCGCACGGCCTTGACCACCTCCAGCAGCAACCGCGCGCGATTTTCCAGGCTGCCACCCCAGCGATCCTGGCGCTGGTTGCTCAGTGGCGAAAGAAACTGGCTCAGCAGGTAACCGTGGGCAGCGTGGATCTGTACGCCACTGAAACCAGCTTCTTCAGCCAGCGCCGCAGTGCGGGCGAAGCGCTGGATCAACGCGCCGATCTCGGCTTCGTCCAGTGCCTTGGGCAAGGGGAACAGCTTGGACAAACCGCCCATGTTCAGGGCAATGGCCGAAGGCGCCACGGTGGGCTGGCCGAGGTTGGCCTGCATCTGCCGGCCCGGGTGGTTGATCTGCATCCAGAACTGCGCGCCGTGGGCGCGGCCGATGCGCGCCCAGTCGCGAAAACGTTGCAGTGGCTGGCTGGCATCGAGCATCACGCCACCCGGGCCGGTCATGGCGCCAGGGTCGACCATCACGTTACCGGTCAGCAACAGCCCGGCACCGCCCTCGGCCCAAGCCTGGTAAAGGCGCAGCAGCTGGTCGGAAGGGGTCTGGTCCGGGTTGGCCAGGTTTTCCTCCATCGCCGCCTTGGCGATGCGGTTGGGGATGACACTGCCATTGGGCAGGTGCAGGGGCTGGAACGGCGTCATGGCGATCTCCGCAAAGGGTTGCCACGCATCGGTTTTTGCGCGCGTGGGCTAGGTTCGGGAGAAGGCTAAGGTTAAAGTCAGCTTTAAGGTCAAGAGGGGAATGCTGCCGCAATGAAAATTGGTGAACTGGCGCGACGCACGGGGCTTAGTGCATCGCGTATCCGCTTTTACGAAGCCAGCGGACTGATTACTGCGCGGCGCCTGGGCAATGGTTACCGGGATTACCCGGAGCAGGTGGTGCGGGCGCTGGAGGTCATCACCTGCGGCCAGCAGGCCGGGTTCAGCCTGGAAGAAATGCGCAAACTCACCGACGCCTCCGGGGCTGCGGCGGGTGGGCATGATTTATTGCTGCGCAGCCTCAAGCGCAAGGTGGCGGAGATCGAAGCGATGCAGCAGCGGCTGGCGCACAACCGCGCGCAGTTGCTGGCGGTTATTGCGGGCATGGAAGACAAGCCGCAGGGGATGGATTGCGAGGAGAATGCCCAGCGCCTGATTGCCGGTTGGCAGCAGGGCGAGGCCACGAACACGTAACCCCCTGTAGGAGCGGCCTTGTGTCGCGATGGGCTGCGTAGCAGCCCCCGGATCTTGCGTCGATGCACAGATTGCCGGGGCCGCTACGCAGCCCATCGCGACACAAGGCCGCTCCTACAGGGATCGCACAGCCGTCTGGATTCTGGGTATCAGCCTGCATCACCGCGTTTGTTCATCTGCTCGCACTGCATCAGTGCATCCGTCCTGCTTGGATAACTGGGCTTGAGCCGCTCCTTCGCTTGGTTATCGTAAATGTCGAAACCCCCACAAACGGTAGCGGCGTAATAGCGGCTACCCACGCGGAACGACTCCTTTTCGATCGGCACAGCGGGAACGATAACGAATCTTGGTTGCATTTTTCGTGCCTCCCCAGGCAGAGACTTAAGTATTAGTCTGGCCATGGATAACCATCAAGGAGACTCATGAATAAAACCCGGTTTTCGTGATCGACAGGTCGACGCCCGTCCTGTCATCAAATGAAAACCCGCTGTCGTCCGATGCGAAGCACCCCGCACACCAAGGGCATACAGTCCAATCACCCAGAACTGACGCCATGCGTCCAGATCGATGATTGGAGAGACAAGCATGTCCAAAGTCGTACGTTTCCATCAGACCGGTGGCCCCGAGGTGCTGCGCTACGAGGACGCCGAGGTCGGCGAGCCCGGCCCGGGGCAGGTGCGCTTGCGCCAGGTGGCGGTGGGCCTGAACTACGCCGATACCTATTTCCGCAACGGCACCTACCCGATCCCGCTGCCCAATGGCATCGGCGTGGAAGCGGCCGGCGTGGTCGAGGCGTTGGGCGAGGGCGTGACCCAGGTGGCGGTGGGTGACCGGGTCACCTACACCGGCTTCCTCAACACCCTGGGCGCTTATTGCACCGAGCGCCTGATCCCTGCCACCGCGCTGATCAAGCTGCCGGATACCATCGCCTTCGAAACCGCCGCCGCCATGACCATGCGCGGCCTGACCTCCGCCTACCTGCTGCGTCGGCTGCATGACTTCAAACCCGGCGACAGCGTGCTGCTGCATGCCGCTGCTGGCGGGGTCGGCCTGATCGTCGCGCAGTGGGCGCAGCTGCTGGGGCTGAACGTGATCGGCACGGTGTCCACCGAGGCCAAGGCCGAAGTGGCTCGCGCCCATGGCTGCAACCACGTCATCAACTACAGCGTCGAGGACGTTGCCACGCGCGTGCGTGAGCTGACCGACGGGGTAGGGGTGAACGTGGTGTTCGACAGCGTTGGCAAGAACACCTTCATGGGTTCGCTCGATTCGCTCAAGCGCCGCGGCCTGATGGTTTGCGTCGGCACGGCGTCAGGCACCATCCCGCCGTTCGACCCTCAGTTGCTGGCGATCAAGGGCTCGCTGCAGCTCACCCGCCCGGCACTGGCCGACTTCATCGCCGACCCGGCGGAAAAGGCCGACCTGGCCGGCGAGCTGTTCGATCACGTCGGCAGCGGGCGCATCCGTATCGAGATCAACCAGCACTACGCACTGCAGGATGCCGTCCAGGCCCACCGTGACCTGGAAGCGCGCAAGACCACCGGCTCGTCGATCTTCGTCATCTGAAGAGGGCAACAGCATGCACATCGAACAACTGACCTGCGCGATCGGTGCCGAGGTAAGTGGGGTCAACCTGGCCGACGCGATCCACGACGACGACCTGTTCGCCCAGCTTCGCGCGCAGTTGCTCCGGCACCGTGTGCTGTTCCTGCGCGACCAGCACTTCAGCCGCGCCGAACATGTGGCGTTCGCCCGCCGCTTCGGCGACCTGGAGGACCACCCGGTGGCCGGCAGCGACCCGGAGCATCCGGGCCTGGTACAGATCTACAAGCGCCCGGACCAGCCCAACGACCGCTATGAAAATGCCTGGCACACCGACGCCACCTGGCGCGAGGCCCCGCCGATGGGCTGTGTGCTGCGCTGCATCGAATGCCCGCCCGTGGGCGGCGACACGATGTGGGCGAACATGGTGCTGGCCTATGAAAACCTGCCAGGCGATGTGAAGGCCAAGATCGAAGGCCTGCGCGCCCGTCACAGCATCGAGGCCAGCTTTGGCGCCGCCATGCCGCTGGAAAAGCGCCTGGCGCTGAAGGCGCAGTTCCCCGATGCCGAGCACCCGGTGGTGCGCACCCACCCGGAAACCGGCGAGCAGGTGCTGTTCGTCAACGCCTTCACCACCCATTTCAGCAACTACCACACCCCGCAGCGGGTGCGCTTCGGGCAGGACGCCAACCCCGGTGCCAGCGACCTGCTGCGCTACCTGATCAGCCAGGCCTACCTGCCGGAGTACCAGGTGCGCTGGCGCTGGAAGCCCAACAGCGTGGCGATCTGGGACAACCGCAGCACCCAGCACTACGCCGTCATGGACTACCCGCCGTGCCACCGCAAGATGGAGCGCGCCGGGATCAAGGGCAGCCCCACGTTCTGAGTTCGTCGCCGTCGCTGGCGGCAACCGCACAATAACAATAGCGAGGACTACAGCATGCAATTCTTCGACGATTCGTTGCACCCGGAAAACATGGAAAAGGTGGTGATCACCGTGGCCCCCTATGGCCCGGAGTGGATGCCTGAAGACTTCCCTGAAGACATTCCCCTGACCATGGACGAGCAGGTGCAGAAGGCTGTCGACTGCTTTGATGCAGGTGCCACCGTACTGCACCTGCACGTGCGCGAACTGGACGGCAAGGGCTCCAAGCGCCTGTCCAAGTTCAACGAGCTGATCGCCGGGGTGCGTGAAGCGGTGCCGGACATGATCATCCAGGTTGGCGGGTCGATTTCCTTTGCCCCGGAAGGCGAAGGCGAGGCGGCCAAGTGGCTGTCGGATGACACCCGGCACATGCTCGCCGAGCTGACGCCGCGCCCCGACCAAGTGACCGTGGCCATCAACACCACGCAGATGAACATCATGGAGTTGCTGTACCCCGAGTACCTGGAAGGCACCTCGCTGGCCAGCCCGGCGATTCATGCCGCCTATAGCGAGATGACCGTGCCGGCCGGCCCGGCCTGGGTCCGCGAGCACCTGCGCCGCCTGCAGGCCAGCAACATCCAGCCGCATTTTCAGCTGACCGGCATGCATGCCCTGGAGACGCTCGAGCGCATCGTCCGCCGTGGTGACTACATGGGTCCGCTGAACCTGACCTGGATCGGCATTGGCGGCGGTTTCGACGGCCCCAACCCGTTCAACTTCTTCAACTTCATCCACCGCGCGCCGGACGGTTGCACCCTGACCGCCGAATCGTTGCTCAAGAACGTGCTGCCGTTCAACACCATGGCCCTGGCCATGGGCCTGCACCCACGCTGCGGCAACGAAGACACCATCATCGACCAGCATGGCAAGCGCTTTACCTCGGTGCATCAGATCCAGCAGACCGTGCGTGTGGCCCATGAGCTGGGCCGCGAGATTGCCAGCGGCAAGGAAGCACGCGCCATTTACCGCATCGGGCAGCAGTACGACAGCATCGAGCAGACCCTCGAGGCCAACGGCATGGCGCCGAATCGCCAGCCGGGTGTGAAGGGCGTGCCGCAGCGCTGACTTCACTGGCCTGCGCTGGCCTTTGTAGGAGCGGCCTTGTGTCGCGACAGGGCTGCACAGCAGCCCCGGCAATAGTTGAGTTGACGCTTCACTCGGGGGCCGCTTTGCGGCCCATCGCGACACAAGGCCGCTCCTACAGGGGGCGTGCCAATGCATAAGAACAAGAAAAACCCACATCACCCCAAGGAGGCAACATGGCCACCTATCTCGCCAGTGCCGAAGATTCCGGCACCGACACCGCCTACAGCGTCCCCCGGCGCTATGCCTGGGTGGTCTTCGCCCTGACCTTTGGCCTGTTGATCTCCGACTACATGTCGCGCCAGGTGCTCAATGCGGTGTTCCCGCTGCTCAAGGGCGAATGGGCGTTGAGCGACAGCCAGCTCGGCCTGCTCAGCGGTATCGTCGCGCTGATGGTCGGCCTGCTGACCTTCCCGCTGTCGCTGCTGGCCGACCGCTTCGGCCGGGTGCGCAGCCTGGTGCTGATGGCGGTACTGTGGAGCCTGGCCACCCTCGGCTGCGCCCTGGCGGAAAACTACCCGCAAATGTTCGTCGCGCGGTTTCTGGTCGGGGTAGGCGAGGCGGCCTACGGCAGTGTCGGCATCGCCGTGGTGGTCGCCGTGTTCCCCCGCGACATGCGCTCGACCCTGGCCGGCGCGTTCATGGCCGGTGGCATGTTCGGCTCGGTGCTGGGCATGGCCCTGGGTGGTGTACTGGCCCAGCACCTGGGCTGGCGCTGGGCATTCGCCGGCATGGCGCTGTTCGGCCTGGTGCTGGCGATGCTGTACCCGCTGATCGTCAAGGAGGCGCGTATTGCGCCTCGGTGCGCGCAGCAGTCGCAAGGCAAGGCCGGCCGCCCGCTGCGCACCCTGTACAGCAGCCGTTCGGTCATCGCGGCCTACGTCGGCAGCGGGCTGCAGCTGTTCGTCGGCGGCACCGTGATCGTCTGGATGCCCAGCTACCTGAACCGCTATTACGCCATGGGCACCGACCGCGCCGGGGCTATTGCGGCAGTCATCGTGCTGTGCAGCGGCATCGGCATGATCCTCTGCGCCATGCTCTGCGACCGCCTCGGGCGGCAGCGCCCGGACCGCAAGATCAGCCTGGCCATCGCCTACTGCCTGGGCAGCTGCGCGCTGTTGTCCCTCGCTTTCGCGCTGCCAGCCGGCACTGCCCAACTGGTGCTGATCTGCCTGGGCATGATGATCGCCGCCGGCACCAACGGCCCATCCAGTGCCATGGTCGCCAACCTCACCCACGCCTCGGTGCACGGCACCGCGTTTGCCACCCTGACCCTGGCCAACAACCTGTTGGGCCTGGCCACCGGGCCGCTGATCACCGGGCGCGTTTCCGACCTGATCGGCCTGCATGCCGCCTTCCAGCTGGTGCCGCTGATGAGCATCGGCGCGGCGGCGGTGTTTTTCCTCGCCAAACGTCATTACCACCGCGACATGGACCGTCTGCACGCACCGGCACACGACGCTGCCGACGCACCCCGGGAGTTGAAACCGTGAAACAGCTGTTGTCCGTCGAAGTGTTCTTCGATTTCGTCTGCCCGTGGTGCCTGATTGGCCAGCGGCACCTGCAGGCCGCCCTGTTGCTGTTGCAGCGCGAACAGCCGCAAGTGCAGGTACAACTGCAATGGCGAGGTGTGCAGTTGTTGCCTGGCTTGCCCGCCGGTGGCGTGCCGTTCCATGCCTTCTATCTGCAACGCCTGGGCAGCGAGGAGGCGGTACGCGAGCGCCAGGCCCAGGTGCGCGCCGCTGCCCGTGTGGTAGGCGAGGACATCGACTTCTCGCGTATTCGCCGCATGCCCAACACCGGCAATGCCCATCGGCTGCTGCAACGTGCTGCTCAGTTGCTCCAAGCAGGGCAACTGGAAGCCTTGCTGGCACAGCTGTTAATCGCCTATTTCCACCAGGGCCGCGACTTGGGGGATAGCCGCACCTTGCTCGACATCGCACAGTGTTGCGGGCTGGATGCCGCGCAGGTGGTCGACTGCCTGCGTGACGACGGCAGCCCGTTCCTCGATGGGGCAGGGCGCGCTGGCAGTGCCGTGCCGCGCTTCCGTTTCAATCAGGGGCCGCTCGTTGCGGGTGCACAGCCTGCCGAGGTGCTGTATGCGGCCATGACCGAAGCGCTGCAAGAGGTTGAGAGGGCATGACCCGGCGCATTGCATTGGCCCCCCATCAGGTGCCGGAACGTGACGGCCGTGTACTGTTGGCCTGCGAAGGGCGCAGCGTGGCGCTGTTCAACGTCGCCGACTCGCTCTATGCCATCGAAGACAGCTGCCCGCACCAGGGCGCGTCGTTGTGCGGCGGGCGGCTGGAAGGCCGTGTCATCCAGTGCTGCGCGCATGGCCTGCGTTTTGACCTGGCCAGCGGCTACCTGGTCAATTCCAGGGCCTTGAAAGTTGCCAGCTACCCGGTCGAGCAGCAGGGCGGGCAGGTCTACATCGTGTTTGACAGTGAGGAGGCGGGGCAATGAATACACTGGCACTTGGCGCTACCCATCAGCGTATCCGCACCCTTGCCCCAGGGGTGGTGGTCAGCCTTGTGGTCGGTGCGGCCGCCAGTTTCCTCGGTGAGCATTACGCGGCCCCGGTCATGCTGTTTGCCTTGCTATTGGGGATGGCGCTGAACTTTCTCGCGGTCGACGGCCCCTGCAAGGCCGGTATCGAGTTCACCGCCCGCACGGTACTGCGCCTGGGCGTGGCGCTGCTTGGCATGCGCATCACCCTGGACCAGATTGCCAGCCTGGGCTGGAAGCCCGTGGCCCTGGTCGTGACCCTGGTGGTGGTGACCATCCTGGTCTCGGTGGTGGTGGCCAAGGTGCTGGGGTTTTCACGGCTGTTCGGCATGCTTACCGGCGGTGCCACGGCCATTTGCGGTGCCTCGGCTGCGCTGGCGCTGGCAGCTGCCTTGCCACAGCACCCGCGCAAGGAGCATGCAACGCTGTTCACCGTGATCGGCGTGTCGGCGCTGTCGACCCTGGCGATGATCCTCTACCCGATGATTGCCCAGTGGCTGCACCTGTCCCCAGCGCAGGCCGGGGTCTTCCTCGGTGCGACTATCCACGACGTGGCGCAGGTGGTGGGGGCGGGTTACAGCATGTCTACCGAGACCGGCGACATCGCCACGGTGGTCAAGCTGATGCGGGTGGCCATGCTGTTGCCGGTCATTGTCTGCGCGGCCATGATCACCCGGCGCCAGGGCCTCGAGGCCGGTGGCCAGCGGCCGCCCTTGCTGCCATGGTTCGCGGTCGGTTTCCTGCTGCTGGCGTGCGTCAACAGCACAGGCTGGGTACCCACCGCGGTGCAAGGCGGTATCAACGACCTGTCGCGTGGCTGCCTGGTGGTGGCGATCAGTGCCCTGGGCATGAAAACCCAACTCAAGTCGCTGGCTTCGGTCGGGTTGAAACCCATTGCGCTGATGGTGGGGGAGAGCGTGTTTCTTGTGCTTTTGGTGCTGGCGTTGATGCACTGGGGCCTTGCCTGACTGCTTGACGCGGTCGATTGTAGGAGCGGCCTTGTGTCGCGAAAGGGCTGCGCAGCAGCCCCGGCAATATGGGCGTTTGCACTGAACCTCCGGGGCTGCTGCGCAGCCCTATCGCGACACAAGGCCGCTCCTACACGGGCCGATCATCCCGCTGTGCCCGCCAACTGGCCGGCGGCATGCCGAACTGAGCGATGAACCAGCGGGTGAACGAGCTGGGCATCGAATAACCCAGCATGTCGGCGATACGCCCCAGCGAATAGCCGGGGTTTTCCAGGTAGCGCATCACCAGGTCACGGCGCACGCTGTTGATCAGGTCCTTGAAGGTCAACCCGCTTTCTTCCAGGCGCCGCTGCAGGGTGCGCACGTTCATGCCCTGGGTTTGTGCTACCTGCTCGATGGTGGCGCGGCCCATGGGCAGCAGCAGGTAGATGGTCTTGCGCAACTCCAGCTCCAGGGACGGCGTGCCGCCCGCCGGCAGGCTGTCCAGATAGCGCTGTGCCAGGCGCGCCATGGCCTCGTTGGCCTGCGGGCTGGCGCTGTCGAGGTCGGCGGCCGGGCAGACGATACCGTTGAACTCGCTGCCGAACACCAGCGTGCAGCCGAAAATGCGCCGGTGGGTGGCCAGGTCGGCGGGAGGCGCGTGGGTGAAGTTGGCGCTGATCGGGTGCCAATGCGCACCTAGCAGCGCCGCGCACAGGCGCATCATCACGCCGATCGCCAGCTCGGTGGCCTGGCGGCTGCAGGGCGCGCGTTCGTTGATCACCTCCTCACGGATGACCACGGTCTTGCCGGCTTCCTCGATATGAATGGCCAGGGCGTCATTGAGCAGGTGACGGTACTGCACGATCACCTGCAGCGCATCACGCAGGGTGCGTTGGTGGCTGAGCAGCAGGCTGATTTCGCCGAAGTCCGACAATTGCCGCAACTCGGCCATGCGCAGGCCGAAGCTTTCGCAACGGGTGGCGCTGGCGGAGGCCTCCAGCAAGGTGATGACGCTGGCAACCGGGATACGCCGGTTGGGGTCATCGAGCAACGCGGCGCTGAGGCCAACCTGTGCCAACAGTGCATGGGGATTGAGGCCCAGGTGGCGGGACACCTCAAGGTAATTGGTCAAGCTGGCGGCACGGACTAGGGCAGGCATCTTTTGTTGTTTTCCATGCGGTTTCTTGTTGTTGGGTATGCCGACATGCGTTTTGTGTTTTATAGCCTGCGTGTCATGAATTGAAAAGCAAAGCCCTGTCTTGGCCATTGTCATCAAATGAAAAGCCCCTGACGCCCAATGTGAAGCACCCGGTGGGTGGGCTGTTTACTGTGAACCTCAAGAGCTACACCGCACACGAGGTTCACCGTGGAAAAACTGCAAACCACTGCCACCGTGCTGATCGTCCCCGGCCTGCGCGACCATGTCGCCGAACACTGGCAGACCCTGCTCGCAGGCCGCCTGGCCAAGGTGCGCAGCGTACCGCCGCTGCAGGTCGACGGCCTGAGCTGCACAGCCCGGGTCGAAGCGATCCAGCGCGAACTGGACCAGATCGATGGTGAAGTGATCCTGGTGGCGCACAGCGCTGGCGTGCTGATGGTCGCCCACTGGGCGGCGCGCTACCGGCGGCCGATCAAGGGTGCATTGCTGGCGGCGCCGCCCGACCTGAACGCGCAATGGCCGGTCCACTACCCAAGCCCGGCCAGCCTGGCTGAGCACGGCTGGTCGCCATTGCCCCAGGCGCCGCTGCCGTTCCCCAGCATTGTCGCGGCCAGCAGCAACGACCACCTGGCCAGCTTTGCCGCGGCCAGCGCCCTGGCCCAAGGCTGGGGTAGCGAACTGGTCGCACTGGGGGCCGTCGGCCACCTCAACCCGGCCTCCGGCTTCGGCCCCTGGCCGCAGGCCGAGGCCTTCATCCAGCGACTGGACCAGCCCAACCTGCAATAGCGCATGGACGCCCCAGCCACGCTCGCAAAAGACGGGCGGCGAAAAAAACAATAACAATACGTGGAGCCATCGTAATGCCAGAACACCGCATTTACCGTGCTGTGAAACCACAGCGCTGCCTGCTCGCCTGCGCCATCGGCCTGCTCACGCTGCCCGCCGCCCAGGCGTTCGAAGTCGATACCGGTAATGAAAACTGGGCCGTGCGCTTCGACAACACCGTCAAGTACAACTATGGCGTGCGCACCGAAAGCGCCGACAAGCGCATGCTGGGCACGCCCAACAGCAACGACGGTGACTACAACTTCCGCAAGGCCGGCACCAACATCACCAACCGGGTCGACCTGCTGACCGAACTGGATGTGGTCTACCAGGGCAACACCGGGTTCCGCGTCAGCACCGCCAGCTGGTACGACAAGGCCTATGACAACACCGGCTCCAATAGCAACCCGTTCGTCAACGGCAACGGTGACCAGTCCGGCATCAACCCCAGCCTCAATGGCCTGCCTGGCACCGGTGTGCCGCTGGGCAGCCCGCACCTGAGCAACTACGCCCAGCGTTACTACAGCGGCCCGTCCGGTGAAGTGCTGGATGCCTTCGTGTTCTTCAGCCGTGAAGTCGGTGAGGCTTCGCAGGTCAGCGCCAAGCTGGGCCAGCACAACCTGTTCTGGGGTGAAACCCTGCTCAACCCGGTGCACTCGCTGAGCTACGGCCAGTCGGGCCTCGACCTGGCCAAGCTGGCCGCTTCGCCGGGCACCGAGGCCAAGGAGCTGTTCGTGCCGCGCAACCAGCTGTCGACCTCGTTCCTGGTCAATTCCGAACTGACCCTGGGTGCCCAGTACTTCTTCGACTGGGACGCCGCCCGCCTGCCCGAAGCCGGTACCTACTATGGCGGCTCGGATGTGGTAGGCGAGGGCGCCCAAAGCTTCCTGCTCGGCCACACCGGTACCCCGGGGCTGATCCCGGTGCGCGGTGCGCTGACCACCATCCGCCGTGGCCATGACCTGAACCCGGGCAAGAGCGGCGACTGGGGCATCATGGCCAAGTGGTCGCCCGAGTGGCTGGGCGGCACCCTCGGCTTCTACTACCGCAAGACCTCCGAGATCCTCCCGCAGGCCTGGCTCGACGCGCGCGGCATGACCGTCGCCAACGGCCCGTTCGGCAACCCGCCGGGCAGCCGCCAAGGCGCAGTCGGCAACCTGTACAACTCGCTGCAAAGCACTACTTACCAGTTCGCCTACTCCGACGACATCGACATCTATGGCCTGAGCCTGTCCAAGGATGTGGGTGGCATCAGTGTCGGCAGCGACCTGAACATCCGCCACAACATGCCGCTGGCGAGCATCCCGGCAATCGTCAGCGCCCCCGGCCAGGGTGGCCTGGGCGGCGGCTTCGGCCTGCTGCCGGCACGCCTGCCCAGCAGCGGGGTGATCTACGACGTGCCCAAGGATGGCGACGGCCTGAGCGCCACCGGCGACACCCTGCACTGGACCTTGAACGGCCTGATGACCATTGGCGACACGCCGCTGTTCGATTCGGCAACCCTGCTTGGCGAGCTGTTCTACAGCAACCTGCTCAAGCTCGATAGCCACAACGAGGCCTTGTACAAGGGCAAGAGCAGCTACCGCGGCATCGACAAGGCCACCCGCGACAACTGGGGCATCGCCGTCAACTTCACCCCTACCTGGTACCAGGTGCTGCCGGGCATGGACCTGAGCATGCCGCTGTCGGTCAACGTCGGCCTCGACGGCGTGTCGCCGGTGCAGGGCGGTGGCGCCGAGAACACCGGCAACTATGCGGTGGGCGTGAGCGCCGCGATCTACAACCAGTACTTCGTCGACCTCAAGTACGTCGACAGTTTCGGTGAGACCAAGGCCTGCAAGGACGGCCAGACCGACGGCAGCACCCCCAACGCCCTGGACGGCGAACAGGATTACACCTGCTACGGCGGCGGCTACGCCTCCTTCTCCGGCGGTGGTGCCACCACCGAGGACCGTGGCGCCCTGTACCTGACCGTCAAGACGACCTTCTGAGTCATGTTTCCTACAGCCTACACAGGAAGACAACCATCATGAATTTCGTACGTACCCTGCTGGCCTCGTGCCTGTCACTGGCCGCCCTGAACGCTGCCCAGGCCGCCGTTTCCACTGACCAGGCCGCGCGCCTGGGCACCAGCCTGACCGTCATCGGCGCGGAAAAGGCCGGCAACGCCGATGGCTCGATCCCGGCCTACCAGGGCGGCCTGCTGACGCCACCAGCCAGCTACCAGAGCGGCGCCAGCATGCGCCCCGACCCGTTCGCCAGCGACAAGCCGCTGCTGGTCATCGATGGCAAGAACGCCGAGCAGTACAAGGGCCAACTGACCGCCACCACCCTGGAACTGCTCAAGCGCTACCCCAGCTACCGCGTCGATGTGTACCCGACCCACCGTAGCGTGGCGCTGCCGCAAGCGGTACTCGACAACACCCGCAAGAACGCCACTGCCGCCAACAGCAAGGAGGGCGGCACTGCGGTAGACAACGTGCTGCCGGGCATCCCGTTCCCCATTCCGCAGAACGGCGCCGAGGCCATGTGGAACTTCCTGCTGCGCTATCAGGGCGTGAGCATGACTGCCAAGTACGACTCGTGGAACGTCGACGCTGCTGGCAAGCCATCGCTGTCGACCACCGGCCAGGCCAATATCAGCTACCCGATCTACGAAGACATGACCAAGCCGATCGGTGCCAAGGACACCTACTACCAGATGAAACTGGTGTACACCGGGCCCGCACGCCGTGCCGGCGAAGCGATGATGCTGCGCGATGCCGCCAACCCGCTGGTGCAGCCACGCAGTGCCTGGCAATACCTGCCGGGCCAGCGCCGGGTCAAGCTGGCGCCGAACCTGGCCTACGACACGCCCAACCCGGGCACCTCCGGTTCGGGTACCTACGATGACGTGTTCGTCTTCAACGGTGCGCTGGACCGCTACGACTGGACCTTGGTCGGCAAGCAGGAAATGTACGTGCCGTACAACACCTACCAGCTGACCTACAACACCGACGTCAAGCAGGTGATCACCCCCAACCACCTGGCGCCGCAGTTCGTGCGTTGGGAGAAGCACCGGGTGTGGGTTGTGGAAGGCAAGCTCAAGGACGGTGCGCGCCATATCTACCACAAGCGCCGCTTCTACCTCGACGAAGACAGCTGGATTGCCCTGGCCTCGGACCAGTATGACGCCCGTGGCCAGCTGTACCGCGGCTCGTTCGCCTTCCTCACCCAGAGCTATGACAAGCAGACCCCGGACGCCACGCCGTTCATGATCTACGACCTGATCGGCGGCACCTACAACCTCAATGGCGTGGTCGGTGCCTACGGCGGCATCCGCTACATCGACCCGCTGTCGAAAACCCAGTGGTCGCCTGAGTCGCTGGCCGGCAACGGCATTCGCTGAACGCACGGAGCAGAGGTGGCAATGTCTGTCTTCAAACGATGCAGCGTGGTGGTTCTGGCTTTGGCCGCGCTGCAGGGCGCGGCCCAGGCTGCGCCCTTCACCGATGTGCTGGACCTGCCCGCCATGCCCAGCGCCCTGGTCGCCAACAGCGCCTTGCGCGATGTAACCCTGGCCGGCCAGCGCCTGGTCGCGGTGGGCCCGCGCGGGCACATCCTGTACTCCGACGACCATGGCGCGCACTGGCAGCAGGCTCAGGTGCCGGTCAGCGCCGACCTTAATGCCGTGAGCTTCGCCACGCCCGAGCTGGGCTGGGCTGTTGGCCACGATGGCGTGGTGCTGCACAGCCGTGATGGCGGCGTGCACTGGCAGAAGCAGCTGGATGGCCGGGCGCTGGCCGAACAACTGCCGGGCACGGGTAGCGACAATGCCTTGCTCGACGTGTGGTTCGGCGATGCGCGCAATGGCTATGCGGTCGGCGTGTTCAACCTGCTGTTGCGCACCGTTGACGGCGGCGAGCACTGGCAGCCCTGGCTCGACCACAGCGATAACCCGCAAGGCCTGCACCTGACCAGCCTGGCCGCGGTGGGTGACGAGCTGTACATCACCGGCGAGCAAGGCCTGTTGCTGAAGCAGGACGGTGAGCGCTTCAGCCGTGTCGAGACACCCTACGCCGGCACACTGTTCGGTGCTGTCGGCAAGCCTGGCGTACTGCTGGTCTACGGCCTGCGTGGGCATGCCTACCGCAGCACCGATGGCGGCCGGCAATGGCAACCGGTCAGCACGGGTGTGAACACCAGCCTCACCGCCGCCGGTGTCGACCGTGACGGCCAGCTATGGCTGGCCAGCCAGGCTGGCGACCTACTGCTTAGCCGGGATGATGGCGCCAGCTTCAGCCCGGTGCCGCAAAGCGCCCGTGGCCCGGTGACCGCGCTCGCCACCGATACCGGCAACGGCCTGGTACTGGTGGGCGAGCGGGGCGTGCGCAACCAGGCCGGTAACCCCACGCTGCACCCATAACAAGAGAAGACCCTGATGGCCGCTACCCGCCAAGACATCCTGCCGGTAATCCGCAACCTCGACGATTTCGACCCACGCTCGGGCAATTGCCTGGAGCGCCTGGTGTTCAACCATCGCCTGCCGTTCCTGCTGTGCATGCTGCTGGCGACCCTGGTGCTGGGCTACATGGCGCTGACCCGCCTGGAGCTGCGCCCCAGTTTCGACAAGATGCTGCCGCAGAGCCACCCCTACATCCAGAACTACCTGGAAAACCGCCCATCACTGCGTGGCCTGGGCAACGCGGTGCGGGTGGTGGTGGAGAACACCCAGGGCGACATCTTCGACCCGGGCTACCTGCAGACCCTGCGCCACATCAACGACGAGCTGTTCCTCAGCCAGGGCGTGGACCGGGCCTGGGTGAAGTCGCTGTGGAGCCCGGCGGTGCGCTGGACCGAGGTGACCGAGGAGGGCTTCCAGGGCGGCCCGGTGATGCCCGATGGCTACCAGGGCGCTGCGGGTGACATCGAGCAGCTGCGGCAGAACATCGAGCGCGCCAACATCGTCGGCAGCCTGGTGGCGCGCGACTTCAAGTCGAGCATGCTGGTCGTGCCGCTGCTCGACCAGGATTCGGCCACCGGCAAGGGCCTCGACTACCACGCCTTTTCGCAGAAGCTCGAACAACTGCGCAGCCAGTATCAGGCCAGCGGCCAGTACCGCATCCATGTGATCGGCTTCGCCAAGCTGATGGGCGACCTGATCGACGGGCTGATCCAGGTGATGGCGTTCTTCGCCCTGGCGGTGCTGACCAGCCTGCTGATCATCTACTGCTACACCCGTTGCGTGCGCAGCACCCTGCTGGTGGTGCTGTGTTCGCTGACCGCGGTGGTGTGGCAGCTGGGCATCGTCGCCTGGCTGGGCTACGCCATCGACCCGTATTCGATCCTGGTGCCATTCCTGATCTTTGCCATCGGCGTGTCCCACGCGGCGCAGAAAATGAATGGCATCCTCCAGGACATCGGCCGTGGCACGCACCGCCAGGTGGCAGCGCGCTATACCTTCCGCCGCCTGTTCGTGGCCGGGGTGACTGCGTTGCTGGCCGATGCGGTGGGCTTTGCCGTGCTGATGCTGATCGACATCCCGGTGATCCAGGACTTGGCCATCACCGCCAGCATCGGCGTGGCGGTGCTGATCTTCACCTCGCTGCTGCTGATGCCGGTGGCGCTGTCTTATGTTGGCGTGGGCCGCAGGGCCGCTGAACGAGCCCTGGCTATCGATGCGCGCTGGGGCCTTCGCGGGCACGCCCGCTCCCACAGGGACGGCGCGATACCTGTGGGAGCGGGCATGCCCGCGAAGGGCTGCAACGCAGCCCCAATCAACCCATGGAGCCTGCTCGACCGCTTCACCGAACGCAAATGGGCCAGCGCCGCACTGCTGGTGGCCCTGGCCCTGGGCGTCCTCGGCATCTGGGGCAGCCTGCAACTGAAAATCGGCGACCTCGACAGCGGTGCCCCCGAGCTGCGCGCCGACTCCCGCTACAACCTCGACAACGCCTACATCACCCAGCACTACGCGCTGTCCAGCGATACCTTCGCGGTCATGGTCAAGACCGCTCCGGAAGGCTGCCTGCAATACCAGACACTGGTCCTTGCCGACCGCCTGGCCTGGGAGCTGCAGCAATTGCCGGGTGTGCAGACCACCGTGTCGCTGGCCAACGCAGTGCGCCAGATCACCGCCGGCACCTACGAAGGCAACCCGCGCCTGAACAGCCTGCAGCGCAACCAGGACGTGCTCAACTACGCTGCCCAGCAGGCTTCGGTCAACGCCCCAGAGTTGTTCAACAACGACTGCTCGCTGATGCCGGTAATCGCCTACCTCAAGGACCATCGCGCCGACACCCTGGCCCAGGTGGCCGCCGTGGCCGAGCGTTTTGCCCAGGCCAACAGCAGCGCCGAACAGCAGTTCCTGCTGGCCGCCGGCAGCGCCGGTATCGAGGCTGCCACCAACGTGGTGGTCCGCGAGGCCAACCACCGCATGCTGTTGCTGGTGTACCTGGCGGTCACGCTGTTCTGCCTGTTCACCTTCCGTAGCTGGCGCGCCACGCTGGTGGCGATCCTGCCGCTGATGCTCACCTCGGTGCTGTGCGAGGCGCTGATGGTAGCCATGGGCATTGGCGTCAAGGTCGCCACCTTGCCGGTGATCGCCCTGGGCGTAGGCATCGGCGTGGACTACGCGCTGTACCTGCTCAGCGTGCAACTGCACTACCAGCGCGCCGGGTTGAGCCTGGCCCAGGCCTACCAGAAAGCCGTGGCCTTCACCGGCCGGGTGGTCGGGCTGGTCGGCATCACCCTGGCCGCCGGCGTGGTCGGCTGGGCCTGGTCGCCGATCAAGTTCCAGGCCGACATGGGCCTGCTGCTGACCTTCATGTTCCTGTGGAACATGCTCGGCGCGTTGGTGTTGATCCCTGCGTTGTCGCATTTCCTCCTGCGTGGCCAGGCCGCCCCGGCGCCTGCCGAGGCCCAGGCCACGTCGCTTCCGCAAACCCAAGAAACCGAGTGTTCGCCTCATGTCTGATTACCTTCCGCCACTGCGCGACATGGATTTTCTGTTCAACGAAGTGTTCGACATCCCGGCCTGGTGGGCGCAAACGCCCGCGCTGGCCGAGCAGGTCGATGGCGATACTGCCCGGGCCGTGCTCGAACAGGCCGGCCGGCTGATTGCCGAGGTGGTGGCGCCGCTCAACCGCAGTGGCGACGAGCAGGGCTGCCGCTGGGAGGCCGGCCAGGTATACACCCCCGATGGCTTCGCCGATGCCTACCGGGCATTTGCCGCAGATGGCTGGGTGGGTGTGGCTGGTGCCCCGGAATATGGGGGCATGGGCATGCCGAAAGTGATCGGCGCCCAGCTCGAAGAAATGCTCAATGCCGCCAACCTGTCGTTCGGCCTGTACCCGATGCTCACGGCCGGAGCCTGCCTGGCGCTGCTCAACCATGCCAGCGAGCCGTTGAAGGCGCTGTACCTGCCGCCCATGTACCAAGGGCGCTGGACCGGTTCGATGTGCCTGACCGAGCCACACGCTGGCACCGACCTGGGCCTGATTCGCACCCGCGCCGTGCCGGTTGCCGATGGCCGTTATCGCATCAGCGGGACCAAGATCTTCATCACTGGCGGTGAGCAGGACCTGACCGAGAACATCATCCACCTGGTGCTGGCGCGGCTGCCGGATGCGCCAGCCGGGCCCAAGGGCATCTCGCTGTTCCTGGTGCCCAAGGTGCTGGTTGACGCCGACGGCGTGCTGGGCGAGGCCAATGCGGTGAGTTGCGGGTCGATCGAGCACAAGATGGGCATCAAGGCCTCGGCCACCTGTGTGATGAACTTCGACGGTGCAATCGGCTACCTGGTCGGCGAGCCGAACAAGGGCCTCAACGCGATGTTCACCATGATGAACTACGAGCGCCTTGGCGTAGGTATCCAAGGCCTGGCCCTGGGCGAACGCTCCTACCAGGGCGCCATCGCCTACGCCCGTGATCGCCAGCAGGGCCGTGCGCCGACCGGCGCCGAAGCGCCGGGGCAAGGTGCTGACCCGATCATCGTCCACCCGGATGTGCGGCGCATGCTGCTGACCATGAAAGCGCTGAACGAAGGCGGGCGGGCCTTCTCCACCTATGTGGCACTGCAGCTGGACCTGGCCAAATACAGCGAGGCCCCGGTCGCACGCGCCCAGGCCGAGGCCAAGGTGGCGTTGCTCACACCGGTGGCCAAGGCCTTCCTCACCGACATGGGGCTGGAAACCACCGTGCACGGCCAGCAGGTGCTGGGCGGCCATGGCTATATCCGCGAGTGGGGCCAGGAGCAGTTGATCCGCGACTGCCGCATCACCCAGATCTACGAAGGCACCAACGGCATCCAGGCCCTCGACCTGGTGGGGCGCAAACTGTTTGCCGATGGCGGCCAGGCCTATCGCAGCGTGTCCGACGAAATTACCACCTTTGCCGAGACGCTTCCCGCGGCGTGCGCCGAGTTCGGCGCGCCGCTGCTGGCTGCCGTGCGCAACCTCGACGAGCTGACCGCCTGGGTGCTCGACCGCGCCCAGGGCAACCCGCGCGAGCTTGGCGCGGCGGCGGTGGAGTACCTGCAGGTATTTGGCTACACCTTCTACGCCTACCTGTGGGCACGCATGGCCGTGGTATGCCAGTGCCATGCGGCCCCCGAGCCGTTCCACCTGAGCAAGCTGGGCACCGCGCGGTTCTACTTTGCCCGCCTGCTGCCACGCATTCATTCGCTAAGCGCCAGCGTCAGGGCCGGTAGCGACAGCCTGTACCTGCTCGAGGCCGGGCAACTGTGAAGGCCGCCGACATGATCACCACTCGCATCATGCCCGCGGCCGAGCAGGCCTACGCCTATCCGCTGCTGATCAAGCGCCTGTTGCTGTCTGGCGTGCGTTACCAGCCCAACCAGGAAATCGTCTACGCCGACAAGCTGCGCTACACCTACACCACGCTGCTCGAACGCATTCAGCGGCTGGCCAATGTGCTGACCGCCGCCGGGGTCAAGCCTGGCGACACCGTGGCCTTGCTCGACTGGGACAGCCACCGGGCGCTGGAGTGCTTCTTTGCCGTGCCGATGCTGGGTGCGGTGCTGCACACGGTGAACGTACGGCTGTCCACCGAGCAGGTGCGCTACACCATGAACCATGCCGAGGACTGCCTGGTCCTGGTACATGACGATTTCCTGCCGTTGATGGCGCAATTGCGCGATGACTTGCCGACGGTGGAGGGTTTCATTCGCCTCGGCGAAGGCGACCCCGCAACGCAAGATGTGCCGCTGCTGGGTGAGTACGAACAACTGCTGGCGGCTGCCGAGCCGCAATTCGACTTCGCCGATTTCGACGAGCACTCACTGGCCACGCTGTTCTACACCAGCGGTACCACCGGCAACCCCAAGGGCGTGTACTTCAGCCACCGGCAACTGGTGCTGCATACCCTGGTCGAGCAGGGCACCCTGGCTGCCTGCGGCGAGGTGCCGCTGCTGCGTAGCGGCGACGTGTACATGCCCATCACGCCGATGTTCCACGTGCATGCCTGGGGCGTGCCCTATGTGGCCACGGCGCTGGGTATCAAGCAGGTCTACCCCGGGCGCTACGAGCCCAACCGCCTCGTGCGCCTTTACCGTGACGAGGGCGTGACGTTCTCCCATTGCGTGCCCACGGTGCTGCAGATGATGCTCGACAGCGAAGAAGGGCGCCGCGCCGACCTGACCGGTTGGAAGATGCTGCTGGGCGGCAGCGCCCTGACCTTGGGCCTGGCGCAGCGTGCCAGCGAGCGCGGCATCAGCGTGCATTGTGGCTACGGCATGTCGGAAAGCTGCCCACTGCTCAGCATCACCCACCTGAGCGCCGAGCTGCTGGCACTGCCCATGGCGCAACAGCTGCCGCTGCGAATCGATGCCGGCGTGCCGATTGCCCTGGTGGACCTGCGCATTGTCGACGTTGCAGGCATTGATGTGCCCCGTGACGGCGAAAGCCTGGGTGAAATCGTGGTGCGTGCACCGTGGCTGACCCAGGGCTACCTGCATGAGCCGGAGCAGGGTGCCGCGTTGTGGCTGGGGGGCTGGATGCATACCGGCGACCTGGCCTGCATCGATCCTGCGGGTGTAGTGCGTATTCGTGACCGGATCAAGGATGTGATCAAGACCGGAGGCGAGTGGGTCAGCTCGGTGGCGCTGGAAAACCTGATCAGTCAGCATCCGGCTGTTGCATCGGTGGCGGTGATCGGCATCCCGGACCCGCAGTGGGGTGAGCAACCGTTGGCCTTGGTAGTCTGTTGTGACGGCATGCAGTTCGACCAGGCGGGATTGGCCGGGCATCTGCAGCCGTATGTCGACAGCGGGCACCTGAACAAATGGGCGATACCACGGCAGTTGCGTTGCGTGGACGAGATCCCCAAGACCAGCGTTGGCAAGATCGACAAGAAGCGGATCCGGCAGGCATTTCCCTGAATGCTGGCAGCACCGGCTGATGGGCACCTGTGGGCGCCGGCACTGCGGGGGATGGCACCGGCTGCGCCGGTGTTCGCGGGTAAACCCGCGAAGCAGGCGACGCGGTGGGTGGCACCGGCTACGCCGGTGTTCGCGGGTAAACCCGCTCCCACAGGTGCGGCACATTCCTTCAGCTGGTGAGGTCCCTGTGGGAGCGGGCATGCCCGCGAAGCAGACGACGCGGTGGATGGCACCGGCTACGCCGGTGTTCGCGGGCTCGCCCGCTCCCACAGGTACAGCACATTCCTTCAGCTGATGAGGTCCCTGTGGGAGCGGGTTTACCCGCGAAGCAGGCGACGCGGTGGGTGGCACCGGCTACGCCGATGTTCGCGGGCGCCCGCTCCCACAGGTATGGCGCATTCCTTAAGCTGGCGGGGTCCCTGTGGGAGCGGGCACGCCCGCGAAGCAGACGACGCGGTGGATGGCACCGGCTACGCCGGTGTTCGCGGGCGCGCCCGCTCCTACAGGTACAGCGCATTCCTTCAGCTGGGTAGCGAGCCCCACAATCTCAGCTTTGGCGCTGAGCCCAGGGGTACTGCAACTCCCACTGCCACGCATGCCGCACAATCGATTCCAGCGTGGCAAACTCCGGCCGCCAGCCCAGCATGCGCATGGCCTTGCCGGCATCCGCCACCAACCGGGGCGGGTCGCCGGGGCGGCGGGGGGCATCAAGGGTGCGGATCTGTCGACCGGTCACCGCCCGGGCCGTATCGATCACCTGCTGCACCGAAAAGCCCAGCCCATTGCCCAAGTTGAACGCGGTTCGCTCGCCACCCGCCAGCAGGTAATCCACCGCCAGCGCATGGGCCGCCGCCAGGTCGGCCACATGTACATAGTCGCGTATGCAGGTACCATCCGGCGTGTCGTAGTCGCGGCCAAATACCGTTACCGCATCACGCCGGCCCGAAGCGGCCTGCAGGATCAACGGGATCAGGTGGGTTTCCGGGTCATGGCGCTCTCCCAGTTGGCCTTGCGGGTCTGCGCCGGCTGCGTTGAAGTAACGCAGGCATACCGACTTCAAGCCGTAGGCCCGGTCGAAGTCCTCGAGAATCTGCTCGACCATCCATTTGCTCAACCCGTACGGGTTGATCGGCCCCTTGGCATGCGTTTCGTCGATCGGCACGTACTGCGGGTTGCCGTAAACGGCTGCGCTGGAAGAAAACACCAGGTGCCTGATACCGGCATTCACCATGGCCTGCAGGAGGGAAAGGGTGGCCGCGACATTGTTTTGGTAGTACTTGCCGGGCACGCTGACCGACTCGCCCACCTGGATGAACGAGGCAAAGTGGAACACGGCGTCGAAACGGCAAACCCCGAACAGCACATCCAGCGCGGGTTCGTCGGCGATGTCCAGTTTCACCCACTGGACGCCGGGGCCGGGCGAGACCAGGTCCGCCACCACCACCTCATGGCCCGCAACGAGCAAGTGCTTGACCATGTGCGAGCCAATGTAGCCTGCGCCACCGACAACCAGAAACTTCATCCATGCCTCCTGGACTCTGCTGTTGTACAGCCGCGCTTTTCAGCTACAGGTCTGTGGTGAGGGTAGATGGCCATATACCCTATTTCAAGAACAGCCAGTTGGACATGTACTTGCCGTCGAACGTGATGCTGTAGTGCCCATCCTGGTAAGCCATCGGCAACGGTTTCAACTGTGCCTGCGCGTCCCGGGCAAAAAGTTTCAGGCCAACAGGCGCCTTGATGCTCAAGGTGCCGGCAAGCGGCTCGACGTTGAACGGCGTCTTGTAATCGGCCTTGGGCACGGCACGGGTACCCAGCGACAGCAGCAGTTCGCGTGACTGGCCCAGGGGCTTGCCGTCCAGGCTTTGCACCACGACGCTGGCGTACGGCGTTCGTGCTTGCACCTGGATGGCGCCCAGGCTGATCGAACGACCGCCCAGCCAGCCGGTGGCGGCCTGGGTCAGGGGTGTGTCGATGGTATAGATGCCCTGTTGCCAGTTGCGCTTGAGCTCGCCCGTGTCGCTGAGCGCTTGCGTGGCGTCGGCTGGCAGCAAGGATTGCCCCGGGTCTTGCAGTACCTGCGCACCGGCAGGGATGGCGGCGGGCTTCAGCCAGGGCAACTCCGGCGTCTGTGGCAGGGCGATCTGCAGTTGGCCTTTTTCCATGGCCGTGCGCAGCAGCGCTGAAGTGCGCGGGGTGATCTCCTGGTTGTACAGGGTGGCGGGTGTCGGCGCGAACACATAGCGGGTCGTGGCCGGTTTCACGTCCGCGCGGCGATAGAGCAGGGCGGCAGCGGGCAGGGTGGCGATCATCGCCGGGTCGTTGTACGCGTGCCAGTTGTCCGCCGTGCGCCAGCCTGGGTTGAAGGCCTGCTGGCTGTAGGCGTACTGCAGCATGGCGTCCCAGCCCTGGTGGGCGGCGGTGCCGGCCACGTACAGCGGCAGCGAGTGGCGGTCGGGCAGCGGGAAGGGTTCGGCGTTCCACTCGGAGACGGTCAGCGGCTTGCCGACTACCTGGGCGGCGGCGAGCCAGTCGATCATGCCGTCGCTGGTCAACGGGTTCTTCTCCAGTTGCCCATTGGCACCGTAGGCATGGGCATCGATGACATCGCCTGCGGTCAGTGCCGGCAGCGCGCTCAGGCCATTGCCGCCCCAGGTACTGGTGGTGGCAATCGGTACTTTCACGCCGAGGCCGCGCAGGTGGGCGATCATGTCGGCGTTGAAGCGCTGTTCCAGGTCGTTGAGAAACAGCTTCGAAGGGCCATGCTCCCAGGCGCGCCAGGTGAGGTCGGTGGGCAGGTCGTATTGTTTGGCGAAGGCTTTGGCAGCTTTCATGTAGCGCTCGCTGTGGTGCGGCACATCCTTGTTCGGCATCAGGGCGTTGCCATAATGCTGGGTGAGGTCGTTCTCATTGGTGAGCAATACGGCAGCGATGGCCGGGTCGTCCTTGTAGGCCAGGCCGGTGTATTCGTTCACATGGGTCAGGTACTGCTCGGCAAAGCGCTTCATCGCCTGTTGGATGCTTTGGTTCATATAGGCGTAACCCTTCAGGTCGACGTGGTTCTCGCCCTTGGCCAGTTCCTTGAAGTCATCGATGTTGTCATTGGCGGTAAGCGCCCGCTGCACGTGCAGGTCCAGCCAGATATAGATGCCCTCGTCCTTGAGCGCATTGATCCACAGGTCGAGCTTGCGCAGCGATTCGGCACTGAGCTGCTGGGTATCGCGCACCAGGGTGCCGTCGCCAAACACGTTCGGGCTGACCCAGGGCGAATCGTGATGGTGCAGACGCACCAGGTTGAAACCCAGTGCCGACAGGCGCTTGGCCTGTTGGCGGATTTCTTCGTCGGGGCTCTTGAACAGCGAATAGGCGGACAGGTTGGTGCCCCAGAAGCGCACCGGGGTGTTGTTTTCGAACATCAATTGCTCGCCAACAGCCTTGACGAAGCCGTGCTTGCCGGCAGGCTTTTCCGCAGCGTTGAGGAATGAAAGGTCCACTGGCGAGGTGCGCCAGTCCAGTTGGTCGTCGGGCCAACCGGCGGGGTCGGCCAGGCCGAAGCGTTCGCTGGGGGTGGGTCCCAGGTCGATGTCGCCGGTGATGTTCAGCACTGCCTTGATCTGCTGCCGACCGGCGTTGATCGGGTCGCTGTAGATGAACGCACGCAGTTCGGACGGGTTGCCGCGCTCGAAATACACCTTGGCCAGCGGTGGGTCGAAGCGCATTTCGATGCGCCGGCCCTGGTCAGCCTTGCCCCATGACCAGCCACGGTTGCCGGGCAGCAACTGCGGTGCGCCCATGTCCCCGGCAATTTGCGCAGGGTCGAACTCGAACACCATGCCGCCGCCCATCACCCCGGCCTGGCGGCTGTGGGCGTCGAGGTCGAAGGCCCAGCTCAGGGTTTGCGCCTGCTCCTTGCGGATATCCGCCGTGAGGTCGAAGTCCAGCTCCTTGTTCTTGCCCTGCAGCGTGTAGTGGTAGGGGCCATTGACCTTGAACGTGGTGGAGAAACCGGTCCAGCTCCAGTTGGCCGCCCAGAAGTCGAACTTGGCTTTCATCACCGGCCCACCGCCGCGGGTCACCATGGGCAGCCCGTTCTGTTCATCGACACTGACTTGCCACGCTGATGCCCAGCTGGTGAGCGGCAGCAAAGCCAGGCCGGCAATGGCCGAAACACGCAGCAGGGTTTGAAAACCCCGGCTGCGCAGGGGGAACAGACTCATAAGTGTCACCTTGGTTGAAGGCCGGGGTCGGCCAGCGCGATGGCCTGGCTGTTGTGCAGCCTGCGGACCATCTGGATGTAGGCCACGCCCAGCCCGGCGACAGTCCAGTACACCACCGGGATGAAGGTGATGCTGCTGACGGTGAAGATGATCACCAGGATGCCGATCAGTGTCGCCAGCAATGCCCGGCCGAGCTGGCGTTGTTCGTCGTCCTTGTCGGGGAAACTGCGCATGGCCTTGCGGATGCCGTGCAGTACGGTGGCGAAGAACGCCACGAACAGGCCAAGCCCGACCAGCCCTACCCGCAGCGCAAGGTTGATGTAGGTGTTGACGATGTCGATGATGCCTTCACCCTGGATCATCGATTGCATTTCCGGGGTGTTGCGGAAGTCGAACGAGCCGAACAGCGGGTTGCGCTGGATGACGATCCACGAGTTGTCCATCAGCCTTGCGCGGTAGGTGATGTTCTCTTTCTCGAGGTTGCCAATGAACGGCAGCATGTCCAGTACCTTGTCGCCACCGGGCACGATGGTCAGCAAGGGCAGGGCCAGCACGCCGGCCGCGGCGAGCAGCGCCAGGCGCCTGACCGCACCTTTGCCCAGGGCGATGAACACCACCACGATGACCACGGCGCCGATCCACGGGCCACGGGACAGTGGAGCGAACAGCCCGGCGGCCAGCAGCAGGGCGCCCAGCGCCCGCTGCAGGGGGCGGCGCACGTAACCCTGGACGAACAGGAACAGGCCGATGGCCACGCTCATCACATAGCCCAGGGCAATCGCCTGCCCGGTGGTGACGCTGGCGCGCAGCGAACCGCCACGGCTCAGGTAGCCGGACATGCTCCACGGCACGCCCATGGCGTCGACCAGGGCGCTGTACAGCAGCCAGTGGCGCACGTACTCGGCCACGCCGATCAGGGCCAGGACGAAGGAGGCAAGCACGAAGGCCAGCAGGGTGTCCTTGAAGTCGCTGATCTGGCGCAGGCCACGGCTGGCCACGTAATACGGCAGTAGCACGTCGACATACAGGTACAGCGTCTGGCGCAGGGTGTCGGTCAGGGTGGTTTCGCGCAGGTACAGCACGCTCATCAGCAGCAGGCCGGCCGCCAACAGCCTGTCGGGCCAGGTGCGGCCGAAGCGCAGGGTGTCGCCTTGCCGGCGCAGGGCCAGTGCCGCCGGCAGCAGCACGCACAGGGTCAGCAGGCGGATATGGTTGAGGTCGACCAGGTAATTGACCACGCCAAACCCGGGCACCTGCACCGAAGCCGGCGGGACCAGGAACAGCAGCATGTAGAACAGCGCCATGGGGTTGTGTTCGTGGCGCCCGGCGATGTACAGGATGACGGCGCCAGCACCCAGGTACAGCCAGAAGCTGTGCGAGAAGAACGCCAGCAGGGTAAGCAGGAACCACAGGTTGCGCCGGCGCTTGAAGTCGCTCAGCGGGACCAGGTCGGTGGCAGGCCGCCGCGCCAGCAGGAAGACCACGCTCGCCAGAAACAGGATGACGATCAACGCACGAAAATGTTCAGGCATTGGCTATGTGCACCTATGCGTCGGTGGGCAACGGCTAGCATCGTGGCTGATTGAAACTATAGTGACCTTTTAGCCAATCGGTCAGAGATCGACGTCATGCCGTCGATTGTGACGCTGGCCCTGGGGACTGGCGGTAATGCGGCTTGTCGGGTAAATCTTTCAAAGGTGCAGGTCACTGTGTCATGGGGAAGCTTACTTTTTGCACTGCGCAAACGGGTCGTAGAGGATTTCTCCAGAGTTGCGTGTTGCTGGGGGTTGGTGGTTTGGTGTTCGCTGCTACGCCCGCCGCCGCCAGCCAACCTGCCGGCAGGCCCGGGTTCGTGGTGATCAACGGCTGGGTATTGCCGTCTCGCTACTTCCGGGACGAACACCCATGATCAAGGATTATCAGCAGCAGAAGGCCCTGCGCGACAGTTACGATGTCTGCATCATCGGTGCCGGCCCCGCGGGCATTACCCTGGGCCTGCGCCTGGCCGCCGCCGGCTGGAGCGTACTGCTTGCCGAAGGTGGCGGGCGTGAATATTCGGCGAACTCGCAAGCCTTGTACGCCTGTGCATCCACTGGCCTGGAGCTGTACGCCGGGGAAGCCCGCCTGCGTTATCTGGGCGGCACCTCCAACCATTGGGCCGGCCGTTGCCGGCCGTTCAGCCCCTCGGACTTCGCCGTTCCCCCTATTGGCGACCTGCCTGGCTGGCCCATTCCCTATTCGGAGATAGCAGGCTACCTGCCTGCTGCCATGGATATCGTCGACCTGCCGCGCGGGTCGGATTTTCACGCGTTGAATGCTGGCCTCGACGGCGGAGAATTCGAGCCAGACCGCTTTCTGCTCAGTCCACCCACGCGTTTTGCGCAAAAGTACGCCACGGCCCTGGAGCAGACCCAAGGCCTGGACGTGTTCATCAACTGCAATTGCGTGAACCTGGAGTTCGACCAGGCCTCCGGCCACCTGGCCGCAGTCGTACTGTCCGATTATGCGTGCAATCGCCAGCGCCTGGTTGCGAGAAACTTCGTGCTGGCCACCGGTGCCATCGAGAATGCCCGGCAACTGCTCAACAGCGAGTCGTTGCTGGCGGCGGGTGTCGTGAGCAAGGACGGGCTGGTCGGCCGGTGTTTCATGGAGCATCTGAACATTGACCTTGGCTCCTTCATCCTCAAGTCGGGGCTGCCCCCCGAGCCGCGCGAGTACTACACCACCGACGCCTTCGTTGATGAATACAAGGCAGGTAAAGGCAATGTCAGGGCCGCCTTGCTGGCCGATGTACAAACCTATGGTCGTACTGCCGAGGTGAAGCATTTTCTGGAGAACCTGGCCTGCGACATGGGGGTAGCCAGCAAGATCGCCTTCGTGACCAAGTTCAGTTGCCCCGGTGACGGTGTCATCAGCACCATGATCGAGCAGTTCCCCAACCTGCGCAGCCGCATTTCGCTGCTGGACGAGAAGGACGCACTGGGCGTGGCCAAGGTCAATGTCAACTGGGCCCTGAGCGCTGATGACCGGCACACCATCAAGTGCATTGGCAGCGAACTGGCCAAGCAGTGGGCGGACATGAACCTGGGCTTCATCAAGCTCAATGACTTCGTTTATGACACCTCGATACCGCTGAAGCTGTCGCCACATGCCCACCACATGGGTACCACGCGCATGGCGTCGTCGGCGCAGTTCGGTGTTGTCGATACCAACTGCAAGGTGTTCGGTACCGAAAACCTTTACATCGCCGGCAGCAGCATCTTTGCCACGGGCGGGGCCTCCAACCCGACCATGCCGCTGCTGCAGTTTGCGCTACGCCTGGCCGACCACCTCGATGCCAGGATGAGCGCGGCCAGGGAAGCCGCGGTGTGACGAATGTTGTGCTGATGCTGCAAAGGCGCGGGGACTTCTTCGAGGGATGGCAACAATGGCTAGCAAACCTGTGGACGTCATGGTGGTCAACTTCAACACGGCCAGGCTGCTGCAGCCGATGTTCGATGCGCTGCGCCGCGCCGACAGCGAACGGCTGGCCAGCTACCTGGTGGTGGACAATGCCTCGGTCGATGACTCGCTGCAGCGCATGGCCGAGGTGTGCCCGCAGGCGCTGCTGCTGAGCAACAGGCAGAACGTGGGGTTTGGCCGGGCCAACAACCAGCTGCTGGCGCACCTGAAGGGCAAGTACGCCTTGCTGCTGAACACCGATGCTTTCGTCGCCGCCGATTCCTTGCAGAAAACCCTCGACTACATGGAAGCCCACCCGGAGTGCGGGGTGCTGGGGGTGCGCCTGGAGGGCCGCGACGGCGACCTGCAGCCCAGTTGCCGCTACTTCCCCACACCGCTCAACGTGTTCGTCGGGCGTACCGGGCTGGGGCGCTTGTTCCCGGGACTGAAGATGGTCGACGAAATGAACTGGGACCACGCTTCGGTCCGCGAGTGCGACTGGCTGCCTGGCTGCTTCTACCTGGTGCGCCGCGAAGTGCTCGACCAGGTGGGCCTGTTCGACCCGCGCTACTTTCTTTATTACGAAGAGGTCGACCACTGCAAGCGGGTGAAGGCGGCCGGCTGGAAGGTGGTGTTCTACCCGCATACCACGGTGGTGCACATCGGTGGGGAAAGCTCCAGATCGGTGGCCGAACTTGAGGCGGCCAGCCGGCAGATCTCGTCATACCAGATCGAAAGCGAGCTGCTGTACTTTCGCAAGCATCACGGGCTGGTGGGTCTGGCCCTGCACATGCTGCTGGTCACCTTGGGCGACCTGGTGCTGGCACTAAAGGCGCTGTTGAAACGACGCGGCCGGGGCGCGATACAGGCCTGCTGGCGTCACTGCCGGGCGACCTGGTCTTTGTTGTTCAAGACCCGGTACGCCAGCCAACCGACAAGGTAGGTGGAGCCATGTTCGAGAATATACGTGCCGACCTGCGTGCCCATGGTGGCGACTGGGGCGCCCAGGGCTTCTGGGTACTGCTGGTGTACCGCTTCGGCCGCTGGCGCTATGGGGTGCGCCCGGCACTGCTGCGCAAGCTGTTTTCGCTCATCTACAAGGTCCTGTTCAAGTTCGTGCAGATCATCACGGGTGTGGAGCTGCCGTGCGAGGTGGTGATCGGCCGCAACTTCGTCATCGACCATTTTGGCGGCATCGTCATCAGCGGCTATGCCCGCTTTGGCGATGACTGCCGCATCCGCAATGGGGTGGTGGTGGGCCTGAAGAACGTCAACGAGCCGATTGCACCGGTGTTCGGCAACAACGTCGATATCGGCACCGGGGCCAAGGTGCTGGGTAGCATCCGTATCGGCAACGATGTGATCATCGGTGCCAATGCCGTTGTGCTGGTGGATGTGCCGGACAATTCGCTGGCGGTGGGGGTGCCGGCCATCATCAAGGCCAGGCAACCGGCCGCCACGGCGCCCGTCGAGTGAAACCCATGGCGAGCGGGATCGGTGTGGTGGTGATTGGCCGCAACGAAGGCCAGCGCCTGGAGCGTTGCCTGCGTTCGCTGCTGAAGGGGACGGACAAGGTCATGTACGTCGATTCGGGCTCCACCGATGGTTCACTGCACTTGGCCCGCAGCCTGGGGGTAGAGGTACTGGCGCTGGACCTGGGCACCCCGTTTACTGCCGCACGCGCCCGTAACGAAGGCTTTTTCGCCTTGCAGCGGCGGCTGCCGTCGATGCAACTGGTGCAGTTCGTCGATGGCGATTGCGAGGTGGATCGCGGCTGGCTGCCCGCGGCGCAGGCGTTTCTCGACGACCATCCCGGCGTGGCAGTGGTGTGTGGCCGCCGACGCGAGCGCTTCCCGCAGCGGTCGGTGTACAACCTGTTGTGCGACCTGGAGTGGGACACCCCCATCGGCGAGGCCAAGGCCTGCGGTGGCGATGCCCTGATGCGGGTAGATGCGTTCGCCGCGGTCGGCGGCTTTCGCCCCGAGCTGATCGCCGGAGAAGAACCCGAACTGTGCGTGCGCCTGCGGGCAAAGGGCTGGAAAGTCTGGCGCCTGGACGCCGAGATGACCCTGCACGACGCCGCCATGACCCGTTTTAGCCAATGGTGGCGGCGTAGCCTGCGCGCTGGCCACGCCTATGCCGAAGGGGCCTACCTGCATGGTCAGCCGCCCGAGCGGCACTGGCTGCGCGAATCGCGCCGGGCCTGGCTGTGGGGCCTGGGCATCCCCGTGGTGACCGTGCTGGCCTGCCTGCTGCTTGGCGGCTGGAGCCTGCTGTTACTGCTGGTCTACCCGCTGCAGGCCGTACGCCTGGCCCGGCGTGGTGGCAAGTCGGTGCGGGAGAACTGGCTACAGGCGGTGTTTCTGGTATTGGGCAAGTTCCCGGAAATGCTCGGGCAACTGAAGTTCTTGCGCCACCGCATCGCGGCCGGCAAATCGACGTTGATCGAGTACAAGTGACGAGGAGTCCGCTCCCACAGGGCCCCTGCTAATTCAATGAGTTATGTGCAGTTCTATGAGAAAGAGGCCCATGATGCTCGGCATGATCGTGAAAAGCGTGTTTACCTTGCAACCGGGCTACTCGTTGCGGGCGCTGAACAACAAGCGCAAGTTGACGCTGCAGATTGCCAGGCAATGGCCTGAGCTGAATGCGTTCCTGCAGCGCATGACGGCAACGCTGGGCCCGCAAGGTTTGCAGCGGCTGGGGGTGGATTGCATCGGTGTCGTGCAGTGGCCTTACCTCAGCAAATGCTGGGAAGCCCCGCAGCGCCTGGAGGTGCTGGCTTCGCACTTCGAAGTGCTGGCCGGGCAGTTTCCGGCGCTGTTGCTGCTGGGGCGGGACGAAAGCCTGACGCTGTGCGAGCTGTCCAGCCATTCACCGGGCTGCCGCCTGGTGCTGGACCGGCCGATCTGGTTCAAGCGCGAAGGCGAGTTGGTATTGAACCTGTTCCAGGGCGACCTGCGCGTGGCATCCCTGGCGTTCAGCCTGTGCCGCAGCCAGGGCGAGCTTTGCCTGTTCATCGGTGCCGTGCAGGGCATCCACAAGGGTGTCGACAGCGAAACCTCATTGGCCATCTACCGCGACCTGACCAAGGACTTCGAAGGGTTGCGCCCACGCAGCCTGCTGCTCGAGGCATTGAAGTGCCTGGCCAGGACCCTGGGCGTGGCCCACCTGTATGCCGTCAGTGACGCCTGCCGCCACCATCGGCACGCGTATTTTGGCAACGACAAAGGCCAGGACCTGGCGGCCAATTATGACGTGATCTGGCTGGAGCACGGCGCTACTGCGTCGAACCATGCGGATTTCTTCGCCCTCCCGCTGGCCGCGGTACAGCGGGCGGAACAGGACATTCCGGCGAAGAAACGGGCGATGTACCGCCGCCGCCAGGCGTTGCTCGACGATGTTTTCACCCGCTTGCAGGCCACGTTGCCAGGCAGCGGTCACAACCTTGGACTACAAGGGAAACAGGAGGATGCACCTGACGAGGTGGCATCGGCGGGGCGCCGGCCGCCGGTAATCGACAGCCTGAAGTAACGGCCGGCCCTGCTACGGCAGGCCTGAAGGTTCATTACGCGGGTCTTGATCTGGATTCCTATGCGCATTGCTTATTTCATAAACCAGTACCCGAAGGTCAGCCACAGTTTCATCCGCCGCGAGATCCTGGCGCTGGAGCGCCAGGGGGTAGAGGTGCAGCGTATTGCCCTGCGCGGGTGGGACGCCGAGTTGCAGGATGCCGAGGACTCGAGCGAACAGGCCAGGACCCGCTATGTGCTGCAACGTGGCATCAAGGGCTTGCTGGCACCGGCCTGGCAAGTGCTGCGCGCACAGCCGCGCCGGTTCTTCCAGGCGCTTTGGCTGGCCATGCGCCTTGGCCTGCGGGCCGACCGCGCCTGGCCCTACCACCTGGTCTACCTGGCCGAGGCCTGCCAGGTACTGCAGTGGTTGCAGGCTGGCGAGGCAAAACATGTGCATGCGCATTTCGGCACCAATTCCACCGAGGTGGTGATGCTGGCCAACGTGCTGGGCGGGCCAGCCTACAGCTTTACCGTGCACGGGCCGGAAGAGTTCGACAAACCGCAGTTCCTGCACATGGGCGAGAAGGTGCGGCGTGCCGCATTTGTCGCGGCGGTCAGCTCGTACGGGCGCAGCCAGTTGTTTCGCTGGGTGGCACACGACCACTGGGCCAAGGTGAAGGTGGTGCATTGCGGCCTCGAGCGCAGCTTCCATGAGGTGGCGCCGGTCGGCGTGCCCACGGCGCCACGCCTGGTGTGCGTCGGCCGCCTGTGCGAACAGAAAGGCCAGTTGCTGTTGATCGAGGCCGCGCGGGTACTGGCCGCCCGGTCGATCGCCTTCGAGCTGGTGCTGGCCGGCGACGGTGAAATGCGTGGGCAGATCGAGGCGTTGATTGCCCGGCACGGCTTGAAGCAGCAGGTGCGCATCACCGGCTGGCTCAGCAGCGCACAGGTGCGCGAGGAAATCCTTGCGGCGCGTGCGCTGGTGCTGCCCAGCTTTGCCGAGGGGTTGCCGGTGGTGATCATGGAAGCCATGGCCTTGCGCCGGCCAGTGCTGACCACCTATGTGGCAGGCATTCCCGAGCTGGTGCGGCCGGGCGAGAACGGCTGGTTGTTCCCTGCTGGCGCCGTGGACGAGCTGGCGGCGGCCATGGCCGACTGCCTGGCGCAACCTGCCGAAGCGCTGCAGCGCATGGGCGAGGCAGCCCGCCAGCGTGTGCTGCAACGGCATGACATCGATACCGAGGCGGCCAGGCTGGCCAGCTATTTCAAGGCATCCGCATGATGAGTGTATTGGCTTGGTCATTGGGCACGCTGGCGGCCATCGCCCTGTTGCCGGTGCTGCTGCTGTTGGTGCAGGTGCTGATGGCTTGCCTGCCAGCGCGCGCGCAGCCGTTGGGCAACAACGCTCGTCCGCAGGTGGCCGTGCTGGTGCCAGCCCATAACGAGGCTTCGTTGATCGGCGCCACGCTGGCGAGCATTGCCCCGCAGTTGCGGCCTGGCGACCGCTTGCTGGTGGTGGCGGACAACTGCACTGACGACACCGCGCAACTGGCGCGCGAGGCCGGTGCCGAAGTGGTTGAGCGCCGCGATGCGCGGTTGCGCGGCAAGGGCTATGCCCTGGACTTTGGCGTGCGCCACCTGGCCAGCCAGCCGCCCGAGGTGGTGATCGTGGTGGATGCCGACTGCCAAGTGGGCGAGGGGGCGATCGAGCACCTGGCGCGGCGCTACCGTGAGGTCGCTCGCCCGGTGCAGGCGCTGTACCTGATGCACGCACCGGCAGGGGCCGGGCTGGCAGTGCAGGTTGCCGAGTTCGCCTGGCGGGTCAAGAACCTGGTGCGCCCGCGTGGTTGGGCACGGTTGGGCCTGCCTTGCCAGTTGATGGGCGCTGGCATGGCGTTCGGCTGGCGTGACCTGGCCTTGATCGACCTGGCCAACGGGCATCTGGTGGAGGATGTGAAACTGGGTCTGGACCTGTGCCAACAGGGCAAGCCGCCAGTGTTCTGCCCCGAGGCCGTGATCAGCAGCCGGTTCCCTGCCAGCCAGCAAGGCCTGGGTAGCCAGCGCACCCGCTGGGAGCATGGGCACCTGAGCCTGATGCTGGCCGATGCGCCCAGGCGTGCGCTGGCCGCAGTCACCCAGCGTAACGGCAGCTTGCTGGCCATGACCCTGGACCTGCTGGTGCCGCCCCTGGCGTTGCTGGTGCTGAGCCTGCTCGGGCTCAACCTGGTGGCCTGGCTGGCATACCTGCTGTTCGGCCTGGCGGCGCCTGCCTGGATCGCCCTTTGCGCGCTGGCATTGCTCTGCCTTGCCGTCGCACTGGCCTGGGCGCGCTTCTGTCGCGAACTGATCCCGTTTTCCGTGCTGCTGTATGCCCCGTTTTACGCCGCAAGGAAGGTCCCCTTGTATCTGGGGTTCCTGATCAAGCGCCAGGTTGAATGGGTACGTTCAAAAAGGGATGAAGGCTGATGGCTGAGTGGCAGAAACGCTGGAGCACCCTCGTCGGCAAGCTCGAAGTGGTGGCGGATGCCACTGCCGCGCAGCGCCTGCTGGACAGGCTGAGCGCCCCGGAAGCTGCGACCGTGCTGGGCTTCGTCAATGCCCATGCAATGAACCTGGTGGTTCGCGATGGCGCCTGCCACCAGGCATTGTCGGCGGCCGACGTGTTGCTGCGCGACGGTTCCGGCATGGCGATCCTGTATCGCCGGCTGGGGCTTGAACCGGGGCTCAACATGAATGGCACCGACCTCATTCCTCGGCTCCTGGCTGCCTACCGTGGGCGGCGGGTCGCGTTCTGGGGCACCCGGCAACCTTACCTGGACCAGGCCGTGCAGCGCAGCGCAGCGATGTTCGGGGTGGTGCCGGTGTCGGTCCACGATGGCTTTGCCAGCGTCGATGCCTACCTGCAACTGGCCAGGGAGCAACAACCGGAGCTGATCGTGCTGGGCATGGGCATGCCCAGGCAGGAGGTTGTGGCGGCAAGGCTGGCAGCAACTGGCGGGCCGTGCCTGATCGTGTGCGGCGGCGCGATCCTGGATTTTCTCGGCGGCAAGGTCAGCCGGGCGCCCGAGTGGTTGCGGCAGTTGGGCGGGGAGTGGCTGTACCGGCTGTTGCGCGAGCCGAAGCGTTTGTTCATGCGTTATGTGGTGGGCAACCCGTTGTTCTTGCTGCGTACCTTGCTGTACCGCCGCGACGGAGGGGCGGCCAGACACCCCGTATGAGCGGCACAATCCGCGCACACTGATGGCGGCTGGCTGCTACAGTGAGATCAATGGGTTGGGGCTGCAGGATTTCGCTTCACGGGCTTTGCATGAGCCGTTGTCAAGTCTTGCTGGTTTGTGGAATGCACTTGCTGCACGCAAATTGATGAGGTCTGAAATGGTTCTAGAGCCCAGAAGCAGTCGGTCCTTATTGCAGAGAAGAAGCAGCGTAAGTAACGCCATTCAGGCCGGCCTAGATGGGATTGCAGTCACCGGTATCGCCTGGTACCTGATCTACGACAAGTTTGGCTACATCACCTCCGATTACGTGATCATGCTGCTGTTGCTGGTGGGGGCCCTGGCAGTCATCTACGATCACTATGCGATATACCGTACCAACGTCGGCCTTTCCATCAAGGCTTTCCGGCTGTTCAAGGCTTGGTCGGTAACCTTTTGCTTCCTGGTAGTCATGGCTTTCCTGGCCAAACAGAGCGAAACCTATTCGCGGCTGCTGGTCGTGCAGTTGTTCATCATTGGCTACATCGCCCAGTTGTTCCTGCACTTTGCCGTGCGCGAATTGCAAAAGCGCTTCACCGCCCATGCCCGCCTGGACAACGCCCTGATCATTGGCGCCGGTGACCTGGCCAACTTCCTGTACCAGAAAATCAGCAACAACCCCTGGTTCGGTGAGCGTGTGCTGGGTTGCGTGCTGATCGACAGCGCCGATGAGCCGGGGCGCGAAAGCGCCGACGGCAAGCAGCGCATGCCGGTACTCGGGCATGTTGCCGAGCTTGACGATATCGTGGCTCGCCACGGCATCCGCACGGTGTACCTGGTGACCCCACTGGGCGGTTCCGAGGTCATCAATGATGTGTATTTCAAGTTGCTCGACAAGTGCATTGCGGTGAACTGGGTGCCGGATATCTTCTCGTTGCGCCTGATCAACCACAGCGTGCGGGAAATTGCCGGCATTCCCGTGCTGACCTTGTCGGAAACACCGCTGACGGGCATGAGCCTGTTCCTGAAGAACCTCGAGGACAGGGTGTTGGCGGCGCTGATCCTGCTGCTGGCATCGCCGGTGTTGCTGGCCGTTGCGCTGGCCATCAAGCTCGATAGCCGCGGCCCGGTGTTCTTCCGCCAGGAACGCACCGGCTGGACCGGGGAAGCGTTCCGCATCTGGAAGTTCAGGAGCATGCATGTCCATCAGCCGGAAGAGGGCGTGGTCAGGCAGGCGCAGAGGAATGACCCGCGGCTGACCCGGGTCGGCGCCTTTATCCGCCGCACCAGCCTGGATGAACTGCCGCAGTTGTTCAATGTGCTGACCGGGGAGATGTCGCTGGTCGGGCCACGGCCGCATGCCTTGCAGCATGACACGTTGTATTCGCAGGACATCGTCGACTACTTTGCCCGCCACAATATCAAGCCTGGCATGACCGGCCTGGCGCAGGTGCGTGGGTTCAGGGGCGAGACCAGGGATATCGAGCAGATGATCCAGCGGGTGGACTCGGACATCGAGTACATCAACAACTGGTCGCTGTGGCTGGATTTCGTGATTCTGGTGCGCACGTTGAATGCGTTTACCGGCAAGCAGGCTTATTGAGTCGAGTGCTGCGAGGCGCTTGCCGTGACAATTGCATTGCCTATGCGATTGAGCGCCGCCCGCGCGGCGCTTCGCGGGGCAAGCCCGCTCCCACATTTGTTGCAACGTGCCGAACCTGTCAGACCATGGTCGCCAGCCTTGTTGTCTTGACGCGGTTTCCGGGCTGGCGCTACCGCCGCCTCGCCAGGCTCAAACATTTCACCAAGGCGGGCAACGCGTCTCCCACAGGCATGGCCACGTTGCAACAAATGTGGGAGCGGGCTTGCCCCGCGAAGCGCCGCGCGGGCGGCGCTCGATCTCCGCCCCCCACAAGGCTCAAGGCATTCACCAATCTACACCTTCGTGAGTGGGTGCAACTCCCTGAACCCCCGCGCTTCCTCCACCAGCCAGTCATGCACCGCCCGCGCACCCGGCTGGTTCAGCCCGCCCGGCGGGTAATGCACCACATAGCGCTTGTGGTTGGCGATCGGCACCCCGAACGGCACGATCAGCGCCCCGCGCTCCAGTTCGTCGTTGAGCAGCGTGCGCCGGGCAATCGCCACGCCAATGCCGGCAATCGCCGCCTCGATGGTCAGGTGGTTGCGGTTGAAGGTGTGTCCGCGCCGCACATCCAGGCCGGCGGCGCCTATGCCCTCCAGGTAGAACTCCCATTCGGCATATTCCGAACTGCCGCGCCAGGCCGTGATGTCGTGCAGCAGCGGGTAGTGCGCAAGGTCTGCCGGCCCGTGCAGCGGCGGGCGCCCGCGCAGCAAGGTGGGGGAGCACACGGGAAAGATCTGCTCGTCCAGCAGCGGCGTCGAGAGCATGCCGGGGTAGCTGCCATCGTTCAGGTCGATGGCCAGGTCGAAATCGCCCGGGGTCAACGCCTGGGCACTGTCTTCGGCCACCAGGCGCAGTTCGATGTCCGGGTAGCGTTGTTGAAAGCGCGGCAGGCGCGGCGTGAGCCATTTGGCCAGGAACGACGGGATCGAGCGCAGGCGCAAGGTGCCGCGGATTTCCCCTGCGTCCAGGCGCAGCAGTTCGGCTTCGATGCTGCCATAGGCTTCGGTCACCGTCTGCGCCAGGCGTTGCCCTTCGGCGCTCAGTTCCACACCGCGCGCCCGGCGCAGGAACAGCCGATAGCCCAGGCGTTCCTCCAGCTGGCGCATCTGTTGGCTGACGGCGCCCGGGGTGATGTGCAGCTCTTCGGCACAGCGGGTGAAGGACAAGTGCCGGGCCGCACAGGCGAACACGTGTAGCCAGACGAACGTCTGGCCGTTGAGTTGTCGTCGCATCGTTTAGTACCACTAAAGCCTTGCTTAGGAAGTTTCGTTGGTCATCCATGAGCCAGCGCGGCAGTATCGCGCAAAATCGCAATACCGCTCAATTTCTCCAGATAACCGTGCTGCGGCTTCATACCCGGGTACGGTCAGGCATTAGCATGGCTATCAGTGTTTTCGACCTTTTCAAAATCGGCATCGGGCCGTCCAGTTCCCACACCGTCGGCCCGATGCGGGCGGCGGCTACCTTTGCCCAGGCCCTGCGCGAACAGGAGCTGCTGGCCCAGGTAACCCGTGTCGAGGTGCGGCTGTACGGGTCGCTGTCGGCCACCGGGGTTGGTCACGCCACCGATCGCGCCTGCCTGCTCGGCCTGATGGGGCAATGGCCGGACCGTATCGACCCGGCCACCATCGAGTCGCGCATCGGCCAGGTGATGCAGGAGCACTGCCTGATGCTCGATGGCAGCCACCCGCTGGCGTTCGAGTACAGCCGCGACATGCTGCTGCTCGACGAGAACCTGCCGTACCACCCCAATGCCATGAGCCTGGAAGCCATGGACGGGCAGGGCAGCCTGTTGCGCCAGACCTACTATTCAGTGGGCGGTGGCTTTATCGTCGAGCAAGCCGAGATCGATGCGCCAGCAGGCGAGGCGAGCGCGGTGGTGCTGCCGTACGAGTTCGACAGTGCCGCGCAGTTGCTGGCCTTGTGCAAGGCCCATGGCTTGAGCGTGGCGCAGCTGATGATGGCCAACGAATGTGCCTGGCGCCCGGAGGCCGAGGTACGCGAGGGCCTGCTGCGGATCTGGGGCGCCATGCGTGAATGCGTCGACAACGGCTTGCGCAACGAAGGCATCCTGCCGGGCGGGTTGCACGTCAAGCGCCGTGCGGCGCGGCTGCATCGCAGCCTGCAGGAACTGGGCAAGCCCAACGTGATCGGGTCCACCCTCAGCGCCATGGAATGGGTCAACCTGTTCGCCCTGGCGGTGAATGAAGAGAACGCCGCCGGCGGGCGCATGGTCACGGCGCCTACCAATGGTGCGGCGGGCATCATCCCGGCGGTGCTGCACTACTACATGAAGTTCAACCCGGGCGCGTGCGACGCGGACGTGGTGGACTTCCTGCTGGCGGCAGCGGCGGTCGGCATCCTGTGCAAGAAGAACGCTTCGATTTCCGGAGCCGAGGTTGGTTGCCAGGGCGAGGTGGGCTCGGCCTGTTCGATGGCCGCTGCCGGCCTGGCCCAGGTGCTGGGCGCTACGCCGCCGCAATTGGAAAATGCCGCCGAGATTGCCCTGGAGCATAACCTTGGGCTGACCTGCGACCCGGTGGGTGGCTTGGTGCAGGTGCCGTGCATCGAGCGCAATGCGATTGCAGCAGTGAAGGCGATCAACGCCGTGCAAATGGCGTTGCGGGGGGACGGCGAGCACTTCATCTCGCTCGACCGGGTGATCCGCACCATGCGTGATACCGGGGCGGACATGCACGCCAACTACAAGGAGACTTCGCGCGGCGGCCTGGCCGTTGCCTTCGTCGAATGCTGACGCGGTCAACTGTAGGAGCGGCCTTGTGTCGCGAAAGGGCTGCGAAGCAGCCCCAGCGATTTCAGCTTGAATACGTGGATCTGGGGCCGCTCCGCGCCCCATCGCGACACAAGGCCGCTCCTACATGGACCAGTGAGGCTTTAGCGGGCTTTCTGCTTCGCTTCCAGGAAGCTCGCGCGCATGTCCTTGGCCCAGCCATCCAGCACCGGCTTGACGTCATTCAGGGTCAGCTGCGTGGTCTTGTTCTCCAGATCCTGCCCCGTGCCCTTGCGCACGACCTGGGCCAGCACTTTCTGGCTGGCACCATCGAGGAACGCAGCTTCCACGCCGACATCCACCTCCTGGTCACGGCCGCCCATGGCGGTGTTCACACCGGCTGAAATCAGTGCGATAGGGATGACCTCATAGGGCTTGAGGCCCTCGTTGCTGGTGGACACCGCAGTAATGGCCGGGCGCACTACGATCACGCCCGGGCCGGGGCCCTTGGCCAGCGGTACCACGCTGCCCATTTCACGGCGCAGCGCTTCGTTGAAGTAGCGGGTGATTTCCTGCAGCGTCTGCGCCGAGATGACCGCCGTCGGTTGCGGCCTGGGGTAGAACTGGCTGGGCTCGATGAACACCTGGCTGTACTGGTTGACGTTGACCTTGGGGTCGATCCAGCGCATCACCGGGTCGCCCGACGGGCTCTTGGTTTCCTGCAGCCGGCTGTAATCCTTGAGGAAGCCGGAGTAGTCCTTTGGGTCCACGCGATTGCTGGAGCAGGCGGCCATGGTAAGCAGTGCGGCGCACAACAGGGTGATGCGGGGCAATGATTTCATGATGAAGATGCATCCATGATAGGTCGGCCAGAACAACGCTAGCAGGTGCGAGGCAGTTGGCCAGTGGGTAGGTTCAATCGATTGTGAAATGGTAGAAAGTTGGAGGGGGTGGGAAGGGCTTGTCTTGAGTTTTTCTGCGCCTGTGAGACCGAGCGCCGCCCGCGCGGCGCTTCGCAGCACAAGGCTGCTCCTACATCTGTTTCGGGCCAGTTATTCCTGGTGCGAATTCGCGCGCCCCCTTGGCGTCCACCTCGATATCGTGTCGGCCAAACAAGGCGGTCGTGTGCAATGGTACAGGCGTAATTGGCCTGAAACAGATGTAGGAGCAGCCTTGTGCTGCGAAGCGCCGCGCGGGCGGCGCTCGGTCTCCCAGGCGCCGCAAAGCTCGTGGCGAACTCAACCCAACACCTCCCGCAATCGATACCACAACATCCCCAGCGCCAGCAGCGGCGAGCGCAGTGCCTTGCCGCCGGGGAAGGTCAGGTGTGGCACGGCGCTGAACACGTCCAGCCCCTGGCTGTGGCCGAGGGCGATGCTTTCGGCCAGCAGTTTTGCCGTCCAATGCGTCACGTTCAGCCCGTGCCCGGAATAGCCCTGGGCGTAGTAAACGTTGGGGTGCTGGCTGAGGCGCCCGACCTGGGGGAAGCGGTTGGCGGTGATGCCGATCATGCCGCCCCACTGGTAGTCGATACGCACGTTGGCCAGCTGCGGGAACACCTTCAGCACCTTGGGTCGCATGTAGGCGGCGATGTCCTTGGGGTCGCGGCCGGAATAGTGGCAGGCGCCGCCGAACAGCAGGCGCCGGTCTGCCGTCAGGCGGTAGTAATCCAGGCCGACTTTCTGGTCGCACAGCGCCATGTTCTGCGGGATCAGGCTGCTGGCCAGTGACTCGGGCAATGGCTCGGTAGCCACCACGTAGCTGCCGGCCGGCAGCACCTTGCCGCTCAGGCGTGGTTCCAGTTCATCTAGGTGGGCGTTGCAGCCCAGCACCAGGCTGCTTGCCCGCACCTTGCCACGGGCCGTGTGCAGGGTCACGCGGGGGCCGTGCTCGATGCGCAGCACCGGGCTCTGCTCGAAGATGCGTACGCCCAGGCCGTGGGCGGCGCGGGCTTCGCCCTGGACCAGGTCAAGCGGGTGCAGGTGGCCCGAGCCCATGTCCACCAGGCCGCCGGCGTACTGCTTGCTGGCGACGATTTCATGCAGCTGGTCGGCACTGACCAGGCGGGTTTCAGGGCGATAACCGAGTGCGGCCAGGTCGTCCTGTTCGTCCTTGAATGCGGCGAACTGCGCTGGGGTGTTGGCCAGTTCGCAGAAGCCCCAGCGCAGGTCGCAGGCAATGCCGTACCGGGCGATGCGGCTGGCCACCAGCGCTACCGAATCGATGCCGGCCTGTTTCAGGTAGTGCACGCCGTCCTGGCCGACATGCCGGGCAAAGCCGTTGACGTCATGGCCGATGCCGCGAATCAGCTGGCCGCCGTTGCGGCCGCTGGCGCCCCAGCCGATGCGCCGGCCTTCAAGCAGCACCACCGAGAGCCCGCGTTCGGCCAGTTCCAGGGCGGTATTGACCCCGGTCAGCCCGCCGCCGACCACGCACACATCGGCGCTCAGTTCGCCGTCCAGGTTGGGATAGGGCGCTGCATCGCGTGCCGTGGCGGCATAGTACGAAGCGGTGTGTTGGGTAGTGAAAGACATGGGCGTTCTCGACTCAGCGGTTGGACTTGATCTTGCTCCAGGAACGGGTCATGACGCGCATGATCTTCGGGCTCGGCGTGCTGGAGATGTACAGCTTGTCCAGCACGTCCTGGGGTGGGTAGATCTCGGGGTTTTTCACCAGCGACGCGTCCATGTAGGCCTGGGCATCGGGGTTGGCGTTGGCATATCCGACCGTGGCGCTGACCTTGGCGATCACCTTGGGATCGAGCAGGTAGTTGATGAACGCCAGGGCCTGTTCGGGGTTGTTGGCGTCCTTGGGGATGGCCAGCAGGTCGAACCACAGGTTGCTGCCTTCCTTGGGAATGCTGTAGGCGACTTTCACGCCGTTTTTCGCCTCCACGGCGCGGTTGGCGGCCTGGAACACGTCGCCGGAATAGCCGAAGGCCACGCAGACATCGCCATTGGCCAGGTCGGAAACGTACTTGGAGGAGTGGAAGTAGGTGATATAGGGGCGCAGTTCGAGCAGGCGGGCTTCCGCCTTGGCGTAGTCGGCCGGTTTTTCGCTGCGCGGGTCCATGCCCAGGTAGTTGAGCACGGCCGGGAACAGTTCGTCGGGCGAGTCCATGAACGCCACGCCACACTGCTTGAGCTTTTTCAGGTTCTCGGGCTCGAACAGCACCGCCCATGAATCGATATGGTCGACGCCCAAGGCCGCCTTGACCTTGTCGATGTTGTAGCCGATGCCGTTGGTACCCCACAGATAGGGTACGGCGTACTGGTTGCCAGGGTCGTTCTGCTCAAGCTGCTTGAGCAGCTTGGGGTCCAGGTGCTGCCAGTTGGGCAGCTTGCTGCGGTCCAGCGGCAGGAAGGCACCGGCCTGGGCCTGGCGTGCGAGAAAGTGGTTGGATGGCACCACCACGTCATAGCCGGTGCGCCCGGCCAGCAGCTTGCCTTCCAGGGTTTCGTTGGAGTCGAACACGTCATAGACCACCTTGATCCCGCTGCTGGCCTGGAAGTCGGCTACGGTGGTGTCGCCGATGTAGTCGGTCCAGTTGTACACGCTGACCGAGGGGGTGGCCTGGGTGGTGGTGGCGAACAGCAGGGCGAATGCGGCGGGAATCAGGGCTTGCAGATGACGCATGGGGACACCTCGTTGGTCTTGTTCTTGGAGTTCGGTGCAGGGGCTCGTGCCCTGTGGGAGCGGGTTTACCCGCGAATACGTCGTTGAATGCACCACAGCATTCGCGGGTAAACCCGCTCCCACAGGTACCGCGAAAATGTCAGACGCTCAGCATCAGGAATTCACGCTCCCACGAGCTGATCACGCGCTTGTAGTTCTCATGTTCGGCACGCTTGACCGCCACGTAACCCTGGACGAACTGCTTGCCCAGGTACTGCTGCACGGTCTCGCAGTCTTCCATGTGCTGCAGGGCGTCCTCGATGGTGATCGGCAGGCGCAGGTTGCGCCGCTCGTAGGCACGGCCCTGCACCGGGGCGCTGGGCTCGATGCGCTCGACCATGCCCAGGTAGCCGCACAGCAGGCTGGCGGCGATGGCCAGGTACGGGTTGGCATCGGCGCCCGGCAGGCGGTTTTCCACGCGCATCGCCTCGGGGCTGGAGGTGGGCACGCGCAGGCCGGCGGTGCGGTTTTCTTCACCCCACTCGACGTTCACCGGTGCCGAGGTGTCCGGCAGGAAGCGGCGGAACGAGTTGACGTTGGGCGCGAACATCGGCAGCAGCTTGGGGATGTACTTCTGCAAACCGCCGATGTGGTACAGGAACAGCTGGCTCATGCTGCCGTCTTCATTGGCGAAGATCGGCTTGCCGGTGGCGATGTCGACCACGCTCTGGTGCAGGTGCATGGCACTGCCGGGCTCGTCGGTGATCGGCTTGGCCATGAAGGTGGCGGCCACATTGTGCTTGAGCGCGGCTTCACGCATGGTGCGCTTGAACACGGTGATCTGGTCGGCCAGGTCCAGGGCGTCGCCATGGCGGAAGTTGATCTCCATCTGCGCCGGGCCGTCTTCATGGATCAGCGTGTCCAGGTCCAGGCCCTGGATCTCGCACCAGTCGTAGACGTCTTCGAACAGCGGGTCGAATTCGTTGGCGGCATCGATCGAGAATGACTGGCGGCCGCTTTCGGCACGGCCGGAACGCCCCAGCGGCACTTGCAGTGGCAGGTCCGGGTCTTCGCAGCGCTGGGTCAGGTAGAACTCCATCTCCGGTGCCACGATCGGCTGCCAGCCTTTGTCGGCATACAGCTTGAGCACTTTCTTCAGCACGTTGCGCGGCGACAGCTCGATGGGGTTGCCTTGCTTGTCGAAGGTGTCGTGGATCACGATCGCGGTCGGCTCGATCGCCCACGGGATCTGGTACACGGCGCTCGGGTCTGGGCGGCAGACCATGTCGATGTCAGCGGCATCGAGCAGGTTGTAGTAGATGTCATCGTCAACGTAGTCGCCGGTGACCGTCTGCAGCAGCACGCTCTCGGGCAGGCGCATGCCACGCTCATGGAGAAACTTGGCGGTGGGCGCGATCTTGCCGCGGGCGATGCCGGTCAGGTCGCTGATCACGCATTCGACTTCGGTGATCCGGTGTTCTTTCAGCCAGGTGGACAGCTGATCGAAGGGGGCGTTCATACAGACCTCTTGGTTGGGTTTTAGTGTGGGAGCAAGCGTGCCAGCGTAAACCGTTCTACGGTTTCGAAGGCGTCCCGCTTCCCAGGTGACGCGCTGGAGACTATCTTGGTCGCAGCCCGCATGGCTGATCTATCCACTTTCTCCGGCAATGAATGCACCAAAAGAGTGCAACTAGGACCGAGCGTGACAACCGCCAATGCCCTGCAAGTCCAGGCTTTCCACACCACCGACGTGACCGAACAAGTACGTGCCACCCCTGGCTGGCAGCAGCAGTACCGGCAGATGTCGCCCGGGCATTTCAGCGGAGAGCTGCGTTGCCTGGGGCTGGACGGGGTGGAGGTATACGAGGAGCGGCTGAACACCAGGGTGGAGCAGTTTTTCCGCGCACCCAGCGGTTCGCTGGCGTTCTGCTTCGACTGCAGCGAGAACAGCCTGTACCTGCTGAACGAACAGAGCCGCAACATCTGGATCACCCCGGAGAACTACCAGGAAGTGGCGGTCGTGTTCGACCAGGCCTTCCTGGCCCGCCATGGGCTGGACCCGCAGCGCCTGGAAGGGTTGTTCATGGTGCCGCTGGGCAGCGGCCAGAACGCGCTGTTCGGCAGCTGGCTGAGCGCGACGCTGACCCGTCTGGGCCAGGCGGATTGCCCGCTGCAGGGGCAGGCCCTGGCGGAGCAGCTGCTGGAGGACTGCCTGTTCATCCTCGACAACGCCTGCCAGCGCCTGCAGGGCGTGGCGTTGGGCCGGCGTGACGAGGAACGGGCGATCATGCGCCGGGTGAGCGAGTGGGCGGCCGATTGCCCGGAGGAGACGCTTAACCTGGTGGAGCTGGCGGATGTTGCCGGGGTTTCCTTGCGTCAGTTGCAGCAAGCCTTCAAGGCGTATACCGGGATGCCGCCGGCGCACTGGTTGCGCCTGCGCCGGCTGAACGGTGCGCGGCGCGATCTGCTGCACGGCGGTGAAGTGACCGTGGCCGAGGTGGCAATGCGTTGGTCGTTCTGGCATTTGGGAAGGTTTTCAGAGAGTTACCGGCAGTTATTCAAGGAGTTTCCCAGCGAGACCTTGAAGCGGGGCAGGGGCTGATTCTGGTGGTGTAGCTGCTGGCCTCTTCGCGGGCTCGCCCGCTCCCACAGGGACCTCACAATCCTGGCCCTGAGGTGATCCTGTGGGAGCGGGCAAGCCCGCGAAGAGGCCGGCCCAGGCAATACACAACCCAGCATTCCACAGCGAAAATTGCTATCGTGCCGCCCTGATTCCACCCGAGGTGCCGATGTTCTACCTGCCTTTGCCCAGCGACCAGGCCGACCGCCTCGCCAGCGAGCCCACCACCGACTTCTTCACCACCGCCAGCGTCCTCGACGCCGCCGCAGTGCTGTTCGTGCAGAACCTGCCGCGCCAGCCCGCCACCGCCTCGGCGGATGCGCAGGAGCGCCGCTTTGCCGAAATAGTGCGCATTGCCAACGAGGTCGAAAGCGCCGCGCCGGGGCGCTTCCAGGGCCAGGTAGCGCAGCACTTCGATCGCGAAGCCTTCGCCATGGGCCTGGGCATGCTGGGCGAAAACGGTATCGCACTGCTGTCGACCGAGGTGGAGTACCAGGCCGACGAGTTGCTGGACGCCGAGGGCCAGTGGAACTTCCAGTTCGCCGACAGCTACCGCCAGCGGGCAACCCCGCTGCACCCGGTGTACCTGCCGTCACTGGCCAACGACCTGATGCTCAGCGACCAACAGAACCGCCTGCTGCGCGAATTCCTCAGTGGTATCGATGAGTCGGTGGCGGTACAGGGCTTTGCCGGCACCGGCAAGACCTTCCTGATTCACCAGTTCGCCCGCCTGCTCGAGCCGCAGCGCACGCTGTTGCTGGCCTTGACCGAAGGCCAGTTGCGCGCGCTGCAGGCGCGGGTCAAGGATGCCGCCGCCTACACCGCACTGACCTTCGGCCAGCTGGCCGACGAGCTGCTCAACCGCGACCTCACCAGCAATGGCTGGCGCCTGCGCGACCCGTATCGCACCAAGCTTTCGTGGCGCCCGCAGGATGCGCAGGTGGTACGTTGGCTGGCCATTCCCGACATCGGCCCGCTCGCCGCGCGCGATGTGGTTGCCTTGTGCATCCGCGCGGTACGCACGTTCTGCCACAGCGCCGACACCCAGCTGCAGTTGCACCACCTGCCCTGGGCCGGGCCGGGGACCACGCCACTGGACCAGGAAGTGTTGCTGGAAAAGGCACGGCTGTACTGGCAGGAGCTGATTCGCCCGTCGGCACGGGAAATCCAGTTGCCGGTGCGCGACTACCACCGGGTCAAACTGCTGTCGCTGACTGGTCATGTGATCGACAGCCGCTACACCCATGTCATCGTCGACGAGGCCCACGAGCTGTCGGCACCGATGCTTGCCGTGCTCGACCGCAGCCCGCAGTCGATCATTGCCCTGGGTGACGAACTGCAGAACCTCAACGGCCTCAGCGCGCACCATGGCGGCTTTATCCGCCAGCGTTACATCGACCACTCGCTGCGGGCCGGGCCGGCGATGGACAACGTGCTCAACCCGCTGATCCAGGCCCACCCAGCGGCGATCCAGGCAGCCTTCAGCGGCAGCGCCGAGCATTACACCCGGGTCAGCTTCTTCGATGCGGTTACGGTGCCGGAACAGCCCACGGCGTTGATCGTCGACGATGAATGGGGCCTGTTTGGCTGGTTCCAGCGCCTGACCCACCGGGGCGTGCCGTTCGTGCTGCTGAAAAGCGCGCGCAAGGACTTCGAGCTGTTCGTCGAAGACTGTATCGAGCTGTACCGCCATGGCACCCGGCCGCGTCACCCGATGCTGTTCCGCTATGCCAGCTGGCAGGCGCTGGAGCAGGACAAGGGTGATGACAAGGCGTTCGTCGCCGTGGCCAACATGCTGCGCAAGGGCTACACGCCAGAGCACTTTGCCAGGGCCAAGAGCCGTTACCGTTGGGACAAGGCGCCCAAGCTGTTCCTGGGGCGGGTGCGGGATGTGAAGAACATGGAGTTCGCCCGGGTGATGGTGTCGCCGGAGCTGATGGTAGCGCCGCAGGTGGCGGGGAACCGCAATGAGCGGGCGCGGATGCTGGCGGGGTTGTATACCGCCTGTTCGCGGGCGCGGCATGAACTGATCGTGCCGGGGGGGATGCTGGACTGGGTCAAGGACCAGGTTCGGGATTGATATTGTTGGGGCTGCTTTGCAGCCCATCGCGACACAAGGCCGCTCCTACAGGGGACCGCGATACAGGCCGGCCCCACAGGATCGCGCCGTGATCGCCTGTAGGAGCGGCCTTGTGTCGCGATGGGCCGCAAAGCGGCCCCAGTTACGCTGAATCAGTTACGGTCCAGCCACACCGTCTGGGCATTGGTGAACTCACGCACACCAAAGTGCGACAGCTCACGCCCGAAGCCGCTCTTCTTCACCCCGCCAAACGCCACGCGGGGGTCGGAAGCGCAATAGCCGTTGATGAACACGCCGCCGGTATCCAGCGCCGCGGTCATGCGCTCGGCCAGCGCGTAGTCGGCGGTGTAGATGGTCGAGGCCAGGCCGAACTCGCTGTCGTTGGCCAGCTCCACCGCATGCTCCGCATCACGTGCGCTGATGATCGCCGCCACCGGCCCGAACAGCTCCTGCTTGAACGCAGTCATCTGCGGGGTGACGTTGGCGAACACGGTCGGCGCGTAGAAGTTGGCAACGCCATCGACCTTGTGGCCGCCCAGCAGCAGGGTGGCGCCTTCGGCGATGGTCGCCTGGACCTGGCCATCCAGCTCGTCGCGCAGGTCGTAACGGGCCATCGGGCCGATGTAGGTACCTTCTTCCAGCGGGTTGCCGACCTTCAGCTCGCGAGTGGCCTCGACGAACTTGCGGGTGAATTCGTCAACGATGCTTTCCTCGACGATCAGGCGCTTGGCCGCAGCGCAGACCTGGCCGGTGTTCTGGTAACGGCCGATCACGGCTGCTTTCACGGCGGCATCCAGGTCGGCGTCGGCCAGCACGATGAACGGGTCGGAACCGCCCAGCTCCAGCACGCACTTCTTCAGCGCAGCGCCGGCTTGTGCACCAATCGCCATGCCGGCACGCACGCTGCCGGTCAGGGTCACGGCGGCGATGCGCGGGTCGTTGATGGCGCGGGTGACGCCGTCCGGGGTCACGTTCAGCACTTCGAACACGCCTTCCGGCAGGCCGGCATCCTTGAACAGCTCGCCCAGCAGGTAGGCGCTGCCCATCACGTTCGGCGCGTGCTTGAGTACGTAGGTGTTGCCGGCCAGGATCGCCGGCACGGCGCCGCGCAGTACCTGCCAGACCGGGAAGTTCCATGGCATCACGGCCAGGATCGGGCCCAGCGGGCGGTATTCGATGCGGGCTTTCTCGACCTGGGTCGGCTCGGCTGCGAGCATGGCCGGGCCATGTTCGGCGTACCAGCGGCACAGGCCGACGCACTTGCTGACTTCACCACGGGCCTGGACGACAGGCTTGCCGATTTCGCGGCTGATCATTTGCGCGAAGGCTTCGGCCTTGGTTTCGAGGGTGCTGGCCAGGGCAAGCAGGTACTCGCTGCGCTGACCCAGCGACACCTGGCGCCACTGGCGGTAGCCAACCTTGGCGCGTTGCAGCGCCGCTTCCAGTGCGGCGTCGGTGTCGAACGGGTAGGCGCCGATCTGCTCGCCGCTGTACGGGTCGAGGGAGATGGCGTGGGTCAGGCTGCTGATCGCGCTCATGGCGGGACACTCTCGTTGTTGTTGAACCGTGACGCCAGACTAGTGGGCTATGGCTTTAATGAAAACTGAATAATAATGAGCGAAACATTCACGTTTGGAGAAAGGCTGTGGACCTGGTGCAACTGGAGATCTTCAAGGCCGTGGCAGAGCAGGGCAGCATCAGTGCCGCCGCGCAGCATATCCATCGGGTGCCGTCGAACCTGACCACGCGTATCAAGCAACTGGAGGAGGACCTGGGCGTGGAGCTGTTCATCCGCGAGAAGAGCCGCCTGCGCCTGTCCCCCGCAGGCTGGAACTTCCTCGAGTACACCCGGCGCATCCTCGATCTGGTGCACGAGGCGCGGCTGACCGTGGCCGGTGAAGACCCGCAAGGCACCTTCGCCCTGGGGTCGCTGGAAAGCACGGCCGCGGTGCGCATCCCGGCCTTGCTGGCGGCCTACAACCAGCGCTACCCCAAGGTCGACCTGGACCTGTCCACCGGGCCGTCCGGGACCATGCTCGAAGGCGTGCTGTCCGGGCGCCTGGTGGCGGCGTTCGTCGACGGGCCGGTGCTGCACCCGACGCTGGAAGGCATGCCGGTGTTCGAGGAAGAAATGATGGTCATCGCGCCGCTCAACCACGCCCCGGTAACCCGCGCCCAGGACGTCAACGGCGAAAGCATCTACGCCTTCCGCGCCAACTGTTCGTACCGCCACCACTTCGAGAACTGGTTCGTGCAGGACCAGGCGGTGCCGGGCAAGATCCACGAAATGGAGTCGTACCACGGCATGTTGGCCTGCGTCAGCGCCGGCGCCGGCCTGGCGATGATGCCGCGCAGCATGCTCGACAACATGCCCGGTTGCAGCACCGTCAGTGCCTGGCCGATGTCGGAGGATTTCCGTTACCTGAAAACCTGGCTGGTGTGGCGCCGGGGCACGGTATCGCGCAGTTTGAGCATGTTCGTGAAACTGCTTGAGGAAGGGCGCGCAACCTGATGTTCCAGCGGGATATTCACACCATCGATGCGAATTTCATCAAGACGACCATGCATCAGCACGAACGCCGTTACGCCCGAAGGATCAGATAATAGGTAAGCCATCCTCGAAAGGAGGGTCGTACCATGCGTAACCATCACTATGCCCTCGGCGCGGCGCTGCTGATCACCCTGGCGCTGCCATGGACCCTGGCGGCCGCCGCCGACCTCAATGCCCCCATCGACATGCAGGCCGTGCAACTGCAACAGCAGGAGCAGAACGGCGTCCGCTATCTGCAAGGCGGCATCGGCCAGGATGAAGCCAACGCCCTGCGCAAGACCCCGGGCTATGACCTGCACGTGGAACTCTCCACCGGCCCGGAAGGCAAGTTCCAGAGCGGTGCCACCGTCGACATCCAGAATGCACAGGGCCAGCCCGTGCTCAGCCTTACGGATGCCGGGCCGCTGCTGTATGTGCAGTTGCCTCCCGGCAAATACAAAGTGACTGGCAACGCCCAGGGTGAGACGGTGCAGCAATTGGTGACCGTGAATGGCAAGACCCCCGCGACCGTGAACCTGAACTGGCGTTGATGGAAAAACGGGCAGGAGTACGGATGTGCTCCTGCCTGAAAGGAGCGCACCGCCATGAGCCTGGACCTTCAGCTGGAGATGTTGGACGAGCGGGGCTATGTGTTGCTCCCCGGTGTGCTCGAACCCTTGCGTATCGCCTTGTTGCGCTGCGCTATCGATGACCTGCAGCCCATCCACTGGGATTACCAGGGGCTGCTGGAACACTACAAGTGCGTGTTCAACCGCAACCCGTTGTGGTTGCCCTTTCTCGACCTGCCGCCGCTGATTGCCCTGGCCGAAGCGGCACTGGGCGCCGACTGCCATGTGATCGGCCAGACCGCCTGGCGCAGCCACCCGGGCTACCCCGGCGTGGCCCTGCACCTGGACCATCTGCCCATGCAGTTGCCCGACTGGCTCAGCGAGCGCGGCGACTTCACCCAGCCCCCGCAGATCCTGACTGCGCAGCTGTACCTCAGCGATATCGACCATCACATCGGGCCGACCTGGATTGTGCCCGGCAGCCACCGCGCGGCGCGGCCACCACAGGCTGGCGAGCAACACTGGCAGGGCCGTGAGGCCCAGCCGGTGCTGTGCAAGGCAGGGGACGCGCTGGTGTTTCGCAGCGATGTCTGGCACAGCGGCGGGGCCAACTGCACCCAGTCACGCGAGCGCGACATGCTGCAAGTGCACTATGGCCGGCGCATGGTCGCGCAGAAGTTTTCGCCGTACCTGAACTGGCGTTTCAACCCGCAGGTGCTGGAGGAGGCCACCCCCAGGCAAAGGCGCCTGCTGGGCGAACACGAAGAGGCGGAATACGACTGACCGCAGCTGTTCGGCATGGCAGATGCTGGCGCAGGGTATTAGCCAATGGTGGCAATTCACTTTCAACTTTGTGTTTATCTGGTCGATAATCAGAAAAGTATTACTTCGTGTGACCGGTCTGGATGCATCCGGTCGCCAGATAAGATCGAGGGGCCCAAGCCCCCGCTTGCCGTATAGACCATCAGGAGAAGTCATTGATGAAAACCCGTCTAGCAGCTTCGCTGGCTGCTGCAGTGCTGGCCTTTGCCGGGGCGAATCTGGCCCAGGCAGCGCAGGTGAGCGGTGCCGTTGGCGCCACTGGCCAAGGTGACATGACCTACCGTATCGGCCTGTCGTTCGACTGGGACAAGAAATGGCTGGAAAGCAGCACCGGTCATCTGACCGGGTACTGGGATGCGGCCTACACCTATTGGGAAGGCGGTGAGGCCAGTGGCGCGCACTCGCTTTCGTTCAGCCCGGTGTTCACCTACGAGTTCAGCGGTTTCACCTATACCCCGTACATTGAGGCCGGCATTGGCCTGGCGGCGTTTTCCAAGACCGACGTGGGCGACCAGCGTCTGGGCTCGTCGGTCAACTTCGAAGACCGCATCGGCTTCGGCCTGAAACTGCCGGGGGAGCAGAAGGTGGGGATCCGCGCGATGCATTACTCCAACGCGGGGCTCAAGCAGCCTAACGACGGCATCGAGTCGTACTCGCTGTTCTACAGCAAAGGGTTCTGAGGCCGGGGGGCCGCTTTGCGGCCCATCGCGACACAAGGCCGCTCCTACAGGAGATCGCGGTTTCCTTGTAGGAGCGGCCTTGTGTCGCGATGGGCTGCAAAGCAGCCCCAGGAACGGTCAGAAGGTATACGAAACCCCAGCCTGCACCGTCCGCGGCGCACCCGGGTAGACGTAGTTGTTGAACGCGCCTTCGTCATAGCCCTTGTTGAAAACGTTCTTCACGTCCAGGTTCAACCGCACGTGTTCGTTGACCTTGTAGAAGCTCAGCAGGTCGACCACGCTGTAGCGCTCCATGGTGTAGGTCGTGGCTGCCGTCTGGCCGGCGCGATCATCCACGTACTTCACCCCAACCCCCAACCCCAGCCCCTTGGCCAGGCCATCCTGGAACTCGTAGGTGTTCAGCAGGCTGAAGCTGTTGCGCGGAATGTTGGCCAGGCGCGTGCCCTTGGGCAGGGTCGTATCCTGGGTCACTTCGGCGTCCACGTAGGCATAACCACCGATCACGCGCCACTCCGGCGTCAGGTTGCCGGCGATGTTGATGTCCAGGCCACGGCTGCGCACTTCGCCGGCCGCAATACTGTAGGTACCGGTTGGGTCGTTCGGGTCGCGCGCCAGGACGTTCTCCTTGACGATGTGATAGATCGCCGCGTCGATGCTCAGCTGGCGGTCGAGTGCCTCCCATTTCACACCCAGTTCGTAGGACTTGCCTTTTTCCGGGTCGAAACCTCCGCCCCCGCTTGGCGTGCCCGTGTTGGGCTTGAACGAGCGCGCGGTGTTGGCATAGACCGCCACCGTATCGGTCAGGTCGTAGATCAGGCCGAAGCGTGGGGTGACGCCATTTTCGCCTTTGCTGAAGTCGCGGTTGGTCGGCAGCTTGTCGTCGTAATCGTGCTCGAAGCGCTCGAAGCGCACGCCCGCCAGCGCCTTCAGTCGCTCGGTCAGGGCCACCTGGTCCTGGATGAATGCCGCCCAGGTCTTCAGGTTTTCCTTGTCATGGGTGGTGGTGCGGGTCAGGGCAGGGCGTGGCTGGCCCAGTACCGGGTCGAAGATGTCAATCGGGTACTTATCGGCACCGCTGGCCGAGCGCTGGATGATCGAGTTGTAGTCGTAGTCTTCGTACTCGATGCCCGTCAGCAGTGTATGAGCGTAGCCGCCGGTGTCGAAGTGGCCGGTGAGGTTGAGCTGGTAGTCGCGGTCGGTCCACTCCAGTTTGCGGTAGTTGAAGTTGCGCCCCAGCGTGCGGCCGTCAGCCTGCAATGCGTTGGCCTCCACGGCGTTGCCCTTGAGTGAGCCGTCGAGCCACTGCATGCCACCGCCCAGCGTCCAGTTGTCGTTGAGCAGGTGCTCGAAACGCAACTGGGCCATGTTGTTGTCGTTGTGCAGCAGGTTGTCGCTGCCTTTTTCCCAGATGTTGGTGTCTCGCGAAGCTGTGCCGAGCTGGCCGGGCAGGCGGGTCAGGCCACGGTCCAGCGGGTGGTTATTGCGCATGAAATCGCCCTCGAAGACGATCTTCGTGCTGTCGTTGACCTGCCAGCTGAGCACCGGCGCCACGTCATAGCGCTCGCTTTCCACGTCGTCACGGAAGCTTTCGCCGCCTTCGCCCAGCAGGTTCAGGCGGTAGGCCAGCGAGCCGTCCTGGTTCAGCGGCCCGGTGGCGTCCAGGGTCGCGCGGTGCATGCCCTGGTCATCGAACTGGCTGCCCAGGGTAACTTTCGACTCTGGCAGCGGCTGCTTGCTGACCACGTTGAAGGTGCCACCGGGGTCGCCACGGCCGTACAGGCTGCTGGCCGGGCCGCGGATCACTTCCAGGCGCTCGACGGTGTTGGCGTCGGGGGCGTTGGGGTAGCCGCGGTTGATCGGGAAACCGTTGCGGTAGAACTCCCCGGTGGTGAAGCCACGCACGGTGAAGGTGGTCAGGCCCTGGCCGCCGAAGTTGTTGGCGCGGCCGACACCGCCGGCGTAGTCCAGGCCATCCTGCAGGCGCGTGGCGCCGGTATCTTCCAGTACATCCTTGGGCACCACGCTGACCGATTGCGGGGTTTCGTGCAGGGCGGTGTCGGTGCGGGTGGCGCTGGCCGAGCGGGTAGCCTTGTAGCCCTCGACCGGGCCATCGGCACGTTCGCTGTCGGCGCTGCTGGTGATGTTCAGGGCCTGGAGTTCGATCTGGGCGGGTTCGCCGAGCGGTTCAGGCTCGGCAAAGGCCAGCGGGGAGACAGCATGAAGCACACAAAGCGAAACGAACGTGCGACGCATCGACGGTACGATCCTGGAGTAGGGCGCTGAGGGTAGGTTGGGCAAGCGCCGAGAAACTACTACGAATCATTATCAAATGCATTCTTTTTGTGTGGCACTGGTGTACCAGATACCAAGTGGAATTTGTGCTGGATTCTTCGCGGGCACGCCCGCTCCCACAGGTTCGTCACAGGCTCAGGCTTTGTGCATGACCTGTGGGAGCGGGCGTGCCCGCGAAGGGGCCAGTTCAGGCGCAGCAGCTCTCAGCGAACCGCCTTGATCGCCAGCACATTGCACAGCGGATGCTCCAGCACATGCGCCGTGGTCCCGCCCAGGAACGTCTGCATGGCGTCATGCCGGTGGCTGCCCATCACGATCACATCCGCCCGGCTATGCCCGACGAACTGGGCAATCACCTTGATCGCGGCCCCTTCCAGGAAGTGCCTGCGCTCCAGCGGGATCTGGTGGTGGTCGCCCAGCCGGTTGAACGCCGCCCGCTGCGCGGTGCGCACGCTGACATCGAAGCCGGGCATGGTCACCGTGCCGGCGCCGAAGTCGGCAATGTGGGTCTTGGCCGCGTCGCACACATGCAGCAGGTGCAGTTCGGCATTGCACTGCAGGGCCAGGGCATGGGCGCAATGGATCACCTGCTCATCCAGGTGCTCGCCGGCGCCATGGCTGTTCAGGTCCACCGCGGCGGCAATCTGCCGGGGCAGGGGCAGGCGGATATCGCTGACCAGGTGCACGGCGACCGGGCTGTCCTTCAGCAACTGCCAGTCCAGTGGCGTTACCAGCAGGCGCTTGAGCACCGGTTCGTGCTGCACATCCTTGATCAGCAGGTCGCAACCCAGCCGTTCCACCCGCTCCAGCACGCTGCCCAGCGGATCGCGGGTCAGCAGCAGTTCGGTAGACACATCCAGGCCGGCGTTGGCCAGTTGTTCGGCTTCGTCCGCCAGCCATTGGCGGTTGTCGCTGAGCAGCCGCTCACGCTCGCGGCTATCGCTCATCAAACCGAAGGTGTCGACATCGTCGACGAACACGTTGATATCCAGCAAGGCCCCGCTGGATTCCGCCAACGCCGCAGCACGTTGCAGCGCCGGCGTGTGGCGCATCTGCGGGCCGAGCATGACGAACAGACGCTTGAACTGGCTCATCTCACACCTCCACGTGTGGCAGCCCCCCGGTGATCTGGTCTTGTTCAGTCTAGACCGCGCAGGGCCGCATGAGCGGCCGACGGAGGCTGGCGCGGCACGGTGTGTCGGGTATGATGCGGACCCCATCATTTTCACGAGGCCCGCCCCATGTCCCTGAGTGCTGAACAGATCGGTGAATTCCGCGCCTTCGCCGAGCAGCTGGCCGATGCTGCTGCCGTGGCGATCAAGCCATACTTTCGCGCCAGCCTGGACGTCGAGGACAAGGGTGGGCGCCTGTACGACCCGGTGACCGTGGCCGACAAGGCAGCCGAGGACGCCATGCGCGAGCTGATCCAGGCCCGCTATCCCGACCACGGCATTCTCGGTGAAGAAGCCGGCGTGGCAGTCGGCAGCAGCCCGCTGACCTGGGTGCTCGACCCGATCGACGGCACCCGTGCCTTCATCACCGGCCTGCCGCTGTGGGGCACGCTGATTGCCCTGAACGACGGCACGCGCCCGGTGGTAGGGGTGATGAACCAGCCGTTCACCGGCGAACGCTTTGTCGGCACACCGGAAGGCGCCTGGCGCAGCGGTACGCCGTTGCAGACCCGCGCCTGTGCCGACCTGGCCTCGGCCACGCTGATGTGCACCACGCCGGACATGTTCGATACCGCCGCGCGCAAGGCTGCGTTCGAGGCCGTTGCCGGCAAGGCGCGCCTGATGCGCTACGGTGGCGATTGCTATGCCTACTGCATGCTGGCTTGCGGGTTTGTCGACGTGATCGTCGAGGCGAGCCTGCAGCCGTATGACGTGCAGGCGCTGATGCCGATCATTGAAGGGGCGGGCGGGGTGATCACGGCGTGGGATGGCAGCAGCGCGCAGAATGGCGGGTGCGTGGTGGCCTGTGGTGACCCGGCGCTGCATGCGCAGGTGGTGGAGATGTTGCGTCACGCCATGTGATCCATGTGTTGCCTGCGCCGGCCCCTTCGCGGGCTTGCCCGCTCCCACAGGTTCATCACAGGTGCTGCGGGCTGTGCGGTCCCTGTGGGAGCGGGCAAGCCCGCGAAGAGGCCGGCAAAGGTATCCCCCCCCGATCACCGCACTTTTTCCAATTTCCGGGCTCTATGCTTGGCCAGGCCACACTGATCCCCGGTGCGGCCGCCGAATATCGACCCGGTGCCGATGGTTGCAAGCAAGCCAAAATTCTTCCTCCGCCTGCTATTGGCAGGCACCCTCACGTGCCTGTGCGCCTGCACCCAGCAGCAGGGTCGCGACATGGTCAACCAGCTCGGCAACGGCAAGCCCAGCGAACTGTTCCAGACCAGCGTCGACCGCCTGGCCACGCTGTCCATGCGCGACAACCTGCAGAGCTTGTACCTGCTGATGAACAAGCTTTACCTGCGCAACCCCAACCAGTGGAAGCTGTCCGGCTACGTGGACGCGGCCACTGCCGAGCGGCAGATCCGTATCGCCATCGAACAACGCCAGCCCTTGCCGCAATTGGGCAACCGTCGCGACCTGGCAGCCTTGAGCTATGCCCTGAGCCCCGAGTTTCGCGGTGACCGGGTGGGCGCCTTCATCTACGCCATCGGCAGCATGCTGATCACCGCGCACGGCGGGCGTACCGAGTTCTACATGACCGATACCATCGACCCGCTGTTCGTCAACAACGCGGCACGCAATATCGAGAAGGCCACCTGGATGTTGAGCCAGCGGCAGGATGCCAATGGCGTGCTGCTGTTGTTCTCCAACGAAATCTCGGAAGAGGGCAGCAACCTGAGTTTTGCCGTGGAGTTCGGCAAGATCGTGGCACGGCTGGATTTGCTGGCGGAGTTGCTGGATGAGCGGTACAGGCGGATTGGCTTGAATTATGCGCAAAGCCTGCTGTTGATGAACTTCCTGCCGGTGCAGTGAAATGGGTGGTTCCGGGTTGCCTGTACCGGCCTCTTCGCGGGCATGCCCGCTCCCACAGGTACTTCATCGCCCTTCAGGCTGGTGATATCCCTGTGGGAGCGGGCGTGCCCGCGAAGGGGCCAGCACAGGCAACCGACATTCAGCGGGTACGCAACGACTCCAGCAACGGCTGAAACTCCGCCAGCAACCAGTCCCGCAAGCGGCAGCAACTGGAGTCATGGTCCTTGTCTTCGTTGAACGCCAGGAAGTGGAAGGTATCCTTGAGCACCAGTTCCTCTTCCACCGGCCTTGCCAGCAGCCCTTGGGCCACCAGCGGCTCTACCAGGTGGTGCCAGCCCAGCGCCACGCCCTGGCCACCCAGGGCCAGCTGCACCAGCAGGTTGTAATCGTTGGCATTGAAGAAGTGCGGGCCGGTGTTGGCGCGGCTTTTCAGGTCGATGTCATGGAACGCCAGCCAGACGTTCCAGTCCACGTGCTCGGCCACCTGCGAGCGGCCATAAGGGCTGAGGTTCAACAACGTGCCATCTCGCAGCCCCTGCAGGGTACGCACTTCTGGGTGCTGCGCCAGGTACAGCGGCGTGCACACCGGGTAGATCACGTCGTGGTTGAGCTGGTGCGAGCTGTAGCCCGCCTGCACCTTGCCCAGTTTGGTGATGTAGATGTCCGGGCGCACCCCGGGCTCCATGGCCAGGAAGTTCTGCGTGGTCACCAGGTTGATGTCGATGTCCGGGTTCTCATCGAAGAACCTCGGCATCCGCGGCCCCATCCACAAGGCGGCGAAGGCCGGCGAACAGCACAGGGTGACCACCTGCTTGCTGTTGGTGTTGCTGCGAATGCGCTCGGCAGCCTGGGAAATGTTGACGAACGACAACTGCACCGCATCGAAGAAGATCGAACCGGCCACCGTCAGCTCCACCGCACGGCCCACGCGGGTGAACAACTCGGCGCCCAGGTAGGTTTCCAGTTCGCGGATTTGCCGGCTGACCGCTGCCTGGGTCACGCACAGCGCCTCGGCGGCGCGGGTGAAGTTCTGGTACTTGGCGGCGGCGACGAAGACTTTGACCGCACGCAGCGAGGGCATCTTGATCAGCGTCTGATCGGGTTCGGAGTGTCTGACCATGTCGGTGGGGTGCAGTCCTTTGTAGGAGCAGCCTTGTGCTGCGAAAGGGCCCCTACAGGCACCCAAGGCTCAAGTGTATGAGCCGGTCTCTTCGCAGCACAAGGCTGCGCCTGCATTCAAGCGTACTGCGCCAGGCTCTGGCTCGGGGCTCAGGCCCTGATTGATAACTTCAGGTAATGGTTTGCGTGAAACAAATGTCGTTGGACCCGCTCTGGATCAAGGCCTAACGTTAAACCCACGGCGCGACATTCGAGACATCGATAGTCGGACAATTTTGAAGCAGGACATTCTGCGTGCCGGTTTTGACTCACGTTCGAATTTGAACGGACTGCCAAGCGTACTCGCACTGATCTCTACCCGCCTTATTGAAAGTGCGATGTTGAAAGATTGGTTAATAAGCATAATAAAGAGGGTCGTATGAGCCATGCCGATGAGATTCTTTCGGTAAAAAACATCTTCAAAGTGTTCGGTCCCAACCCGAACATGGCCATGGAGATGCTCCGCAAGGGGGCCGACAAGAATGAAATCTTCAGCAAGACCGGCCACGTCGTCGGCGTGTTCGATGCAAGCTTTTCCGTCAAGCGTGGCGAAATCTTCGTCATCATGGGCCTGTCCGGTTCGGGCAAGTCGACCATGGTGCGGCTGTTCAACCGCCTGATCGAGCCCACCTCCGGCAGCATTCACCTCAACGGCAAGGAAATCACCGGGCTCTCCGACAAAGCCCTGCTGGATGTGCGCCGCAAGGAAATGGGCATGGTGTTCCAGTCCTTTGCGCTGATGCCGCACATGAGCGTGCTGGAAAACACCGCGTTCGGCCTGGAGATTGCCGGCGTAGCGGAGGCCGAACGCCACAGCCGCGCCCGTGAAGCATTGAGCCAGGTTGGCCTGGCCGGCCATGAAAACAGCTACCCGCACCAGTTGTCTGGCGGTATGCAGCAGCGTGTAGGCCTGGCCCGGGCCCTGGCCAACGACCCGGCGATCCTGCTGATGGACGAGGCGTTCTCCGCGCTCGACCCGCTGATCCGCAGCGAAATGCAGGGCGAGCTGATCCGCCTGCAGGCCGAGCAGCAGCGCACCATCATCTTCATTTCCCACGACATCGAGGAAGCCATCCGCATCGGCCACCGCATCGCGATCATGGAAGGTGGCCGCGTGGTGCAGATCGGCACCCCGCAGGAGCTGATCAACCAGCCGGCCAACGACTACGTGCGCACCTTCTTCAAGAGCTTCGACAGCTCGCGGGTGCTCAAGGCCGGTGATGTGGCCAAGTTCGACCCGGCGGTGGTGTGCAAGGTCAACGGCAAGGCCCCGAGCTTCCAGGCCGGCGTGCCGTTCGGCTACCTGGTCGACGACCGAGGGCAGTTGCTGGGCGTGGTCGACACCGACGCCAACGGCGCTACCGCCAGTGAGCGTTACAGCCTGCACGAGCAGTGCCCGGTGTACACCGATACGCCACTGCACGAAGTGCTCGGGGTGGCGGCCGACCTGCCGTACCCGGTACCGGTGCTCGACCGCCAGGGCGCCTTCAAGGGCACGCTGTCGAAGAACGAGCTGTTGCAGACCCTGAGCCGCCACTAATACCCAGAGGTACACCCTCATGTCCGAATTCAGCATTCTCGACCCGTTCCAGGCGGCCACCATCCCCTTGGGCGACTGGGTCACCGCCACCCTGAACTTCCTGGTGCACAACTTCCGCGAGGTGTTCCGCGCCATCCGCTGGCCGATCGACCAAGTGCTCAATGGCATCGAGTTCACCCTGCAGAGCATCCCACCCACCATCGGCATCATCCTCTCCTCGCTGCTGGGCTGGCAGCTGGCCGGCAAGCGCATGGCCGTGCTGTGCTTCGTCACCCTGACCTTGCTAGGGCTGATCGGCGTATGGGCCGAATCCATGACCACCCTGGCGCTGGTGCTGACCTCGGTGTTCTTCTGCGCGGTCATCGGCATACCGCTAGGCATCCTGTGTGCCCGCAGCGATCGCCTGGAGCGCATCATCCGCCCGCTGCTCGACGCCATGCAGACCCTGCCGGCCTTCGTCTACCTGGTACCGGTGGTGATGCTGTTCGGCATCGGCAACGTGCCCGGCGTGCTGGTGACCATCGTGTTCGCCTTGCCGCCACTGGTGCGCCTGACCAACCTGGGCATTCGCCAGGTGCCGGAAGACAAGATCGAGGCCGCCCGTGCCTTCGGCTGCACCCCACGGCAGATGCTGACCCGCGTGCAACTGCCGTTGGCCACCTCGACCATCATGGCCGGCCTCAACCAGACCCTGATGCTGTCGCTGTCGATGGTGGTGATCGCCTCGATGATTTCCGTCGGCGGCCTGGGCCAGATGGTCCTGCGCGGTATCGGCCGCCTCGACATGGGCTTGGCCACGGTCGGTGGCGTAGGGCTGGTGCTGCTGGCGATCTTCCTTGACCGCCTGACCCAGGCCATGGGCGCCCGCACCAGCGCCGACCCGAGCCTGCGCTGGTACCACACCGGCCCGGTAGGCGTGGTCATGCGCCTGTGTGGCGTGGCGCAACCGCAAGGGCGGCGCAAGACCGCCTGAGCACTGCAAGGCTTTTGAGACGTTCGATCTGCCGCACTTGAAGATAAAAATCAGAAGAAGGTAAGCGACGATGCACGAATCCAAGTTCTCCCGCAGCATCCTCAAATGCGCCACTGCGCTGACCCTGGTGGCAGCCGCGCTGGGCGCGCACGCCTCGGCCGAAAAACCGGGGGAGGGCGTGAAGGTTACGCCGATCTTCCCCTCCATCGCCGAAGAGCGCTTCCGTGGCGAAGTGGCCATGGAAGGCCTGCGCGAGCTGGGCTACAAGGTCCAGGAGCCTAAGGAGACCGAGTACGGCGTGATGATGGTGGCCCTGGCCAACGGCGATGCCGACTTCACCGTGCACCTGTGGGACAAACTGCACAACCAGTTTTACCAGCAGGCCGGTGGTGACGATGTGATGGTCAAGACCGGCGACATTCTGCCGGGCGTGGCCCAAGGCTACCTGATCGACAAGAAAACCGCTGACCAGTACAACATCAAGTACATCACCGACCTCAAAAAGCCAGAGATCGCCAAGCTGTTCGACACCGACGGTGACGGCAAGGCCGACATGACCGGTTGCAACCCGGGCTGGGGTTGCGAGCTGGTGATTGCCCACCACATGAAAGCCTACGACCTGGACAAGAGCATCACCGTCAACCAGGGCTCGTACTTCGCGCTGATGGCCGACACCATCACCCGTTACAAGGAAGGCAAGCCGATCTTCTACTTCACCTGGGTGCCACAGTGGATCGCCAGCGTGCTGGTCGAGGGCAGGGACGTGGTCTGGCTGGAAGTGCCGAAGACCGACCTGCCGGATGGCAAGAATGATGTCGACACGATGTACCACGGCAAAAACCTCGGCTTTGCCATCGACAAGGTGGTGGCCGTGCTGAACAAGGACTTTGCCGAAGAGAACCCGGCAGCGCTGAAGTTCCTGTCGCTGGTGCAGATCAGCACCGACGACGAGAGCAACCAGAACCTGAAGATGCAGCAGGGCGAGAAGAAGCCTGCCGACATCACCCGCCATGCCAAGGAATGGGTAGCGGCGCACCGCCAGCAGTTCGACCAGTGGCTGCAGGCATCGCGTGACGCGGCTGCACAGGCCAGCAAGTAACCTGTTCCATCAGTGCTGGCTTCTTCGCGGGCTTGCCCGCTCCCACAGGATCACCACAGGCTTGAGTACTGTGGTTTCCCTGTGGGAGCGGGCAAGCCCGCGAAGAGGCCACCGCGATTTCCGCAGTAGAGTTAAAGCCATGAGCCACTTCGAAAGCATCCTCAAGAACACCAACCTGGCCCACCTGGACCCGGCCATCCGCACTTCGCTGTCGATGCCATGCCAGCGTGTCGCCTTCGTCCTGCGTGAGCACTTCTCGATGATGGCCTTCACCGCCGCCATGGACAGCCTGGTCACCGCCAACCTGATGAGTGCCACGCCGTTGTTCCAGGTCCAGGTGGTGGGTGAGGGTACCCAGGTGATGAGTGACCTTGGCATCGCCCTGCCGGTCAACACCCAGCTGGCCGACCTGGAGGTGCAAGGCCTGGACTGCCTGCTGGTGTGCGGCGGCTTCCGAGTGCGCCTGGAAACCGCACCGCTGCTGCGCGCCAGGCTGCGTCAGGCCGACCAGCACGGCTGCCAGCTGGGCGGTTTGTGGAACGGTGCCTACTTCCTGGCCGAAGCCGGTTTGCTCAACGACCATGATTGCGCCTTCCACCCCGATGGCCGGGCGATGATGAGCGAGCTGTTCCCCAAGGTGCGCATCAGCCGCCAGGCCCATGTGCTGGACCGCCGGCGCATGAGCTGCGCGGGCGCCAGTAGCGCGCTGGACATGATGCTGGCGCTGCTTGAACAGTGCGGTGGCGTAGCGTTGCGCCGCGCCGTGGAGCAGATGCTGGCGTGCGACCGGGCGCGGGTACTGAGTGATGCACCTGCCAGCTCGCCGGAAATCGACCCCAGCCTGCCCAACGGCGTGCGCCTGGCCCTGGAGCTGATGCACGCCAATATCGAAGACCCGATCGGCATCGACGAGATCGCCGAGCATGCCGGCTTGTCCAGGCGGCATCTGGAGCGCCTGTTCCGCCGGCATGTACAGGCCACGCCGCCGCGTTACTATCTGGAGCTGCGGTTGACCCATGCACGACAGTTGCTGCAGCACACCAGCAAGTCATTGACCGAAGTGGCGGTGGCCAGCGGGTTTGTCAGCTTCCCGCATTTCTACCGGCGCTTCCGTGAGCTGTTCGCCATTGCCCCGCGGCAGTACCGGGCAAGGAGCCAAGGGTGGGCAGGGCGGCAGGATGTGGCTGTGCACTGAGTTATCTACTGTTTGTGCCGGCCTCTTCGCGGGCTTGCCCGCTCCCACAGAGCCTTGCACAGGCCCAGAGGGCTGCGGCGATCCTGTGGGAGCGGGCAAGCCCGCGAAGAGGCCAGCACAGGAAAACACCGTTCGATAAACGAACACTGACCCTGTCCTGCCTGTCCGCTATCCGCCCATCCATTCCCAAGGTTGCATTGCCCAACCCCCGCCTTTTTGCTTAAGTGTGCCCATCCACCGGTTGTCGCCTGCCCCCGCGACCCGCAGCCGGCTCGATAGAATGACCGTGACGACCGCAACCACAGCCCACCGGGCCGTAGGAAGCGGCGACCAGAACAATAACGATCCGAGTGCCTTGCCTATGGAAAGCCGCCTGCTGAGCGAGCGCAGTAGCGTGTTTCATCACGCCGACCCTTATGCTGTGTCCGATTATGTGAACCAGCACGTAGGCCAGCATTGCATCGGTCTGTCCCGCACCACTCATCCGCAAGCCAGCCTCAGCCACCGCAAGTTCGCCGAACTCGACCTGTGCCGCATCAGCTACGGCGGCAGCGTGCGCGTTACCTCGCCGGCACTGGAAACCATCTATCACCTGCAGGTGCTGCTCAATGGCAACTGCCTGTGGCGCGGGCACAAGCGCGAGCAGCACCTGGTGCCGGGCGAGCTGTTGCTGATCAACCCCGACGACCCGGTTGACCTGACCTACTCGGAAGACTGCGAAAAATTCATCCTCAAGGTGCCGACCCGGCTACTGGACTCGATCTGCGACGAACAGCGCTGGCACCGCCCGGATGGCGGGGTGCGGTTCTTGCGCAACCATTACCGGCTGGACGAGCTGGACGGGTTCGTCAACCTGCTGGCCATGGTCTGCCAGGAGGCAGAGGTGAGCGATTCGCTGCCCAGGGTGCAGGGCCACTACAGCCAGATCGTCGCCAGCAAGCTGCTGACCCTGATGAGTACCAATATCCGCCGCGAAAGCCTGAGCGCGCCGCAAGCGGGCCTGGAGCGCATACTCGACTACATCGAACGCAACCTGAAGCTGGAGTTGTCGGCTGAGGTGTTGGCAGAGCAGGCTTGCATGAGCTTGCGCTCGTTGTATGCGTTGTTTGACCAACATCTGGGCACCACACCCAAACATTACGTGCGTCAGCGCAAACTGGAGCGGGTGCATGCATGCCTGAACGACCCGACCTGCGGCGTGCGCAGCGTGACAGAACTTGCTCTGGACTATGGCTTCCTGCATTTGGGCCGGTTCTCCGAGGTGTACCGGCAACAGTTTGGTGAGCTGCCTTCGCAGACGTTCAAACGGCGGGGGTAAGGCTTTCAGCTTGCCCACCTAATATTTCTACCAGTTGATTGGGTCTCGTGCCTTTTCCACTATTTGCCTAATCTCGGGTGAACGGTGGAAATCATGTCGACCTCACAGAAAAAACTCTATTTTTACTCCTCCGAAGGTCTCGCGCTGGTCAAGCCTACCGCAGCAGGGGCTACGACTTTGCTGCGGGCCGCAGGCCGCACGCTCGCACAGCGCGATGATGGGCAGGCAGCTTTCTACGCCGTGGACGTTCAGGGGTCTGTCCTCGTTTTTTCCTCTTGTTCGCTGTATTACACCGTTTATGGGCATGATGGAGAAGTCCAGTGCGCATCGGTGCTGCACTACAGCGGACAACGAAAAGAGTCTGCCACGGGGCACTATCTGTTGGGCGACGGGTACCGTGCATTCAGCCCGGTTTTGATGCGATTCAATGCACCCGACAGTATGAGCCCTTTTGGTAATGGAGGTCTAAATGTCTACTGCTACTGCAATGGCGATCCTGTGAACAAAGTCGATCCAAGTGGTCATGTCGGAGATAGCTTTGTTAGCGGCGGCCTATTCACCAGACGGTGGGGGCTTCGCTCGGTTGCATCCTATGCACTTGGTAAAAATGCACCAGCCTTAAAACCCCTGAAAGTGAAAAAGGCGTTATCTGAATTTGACCCTCACCTCCGAGCTAGGGTGAGCGACGCAAGAAGGCATCAATCTTGGCAGCCAAAGGATGTCAAACGACTTGAGAATTCAAACGGTTTCCTTCAAGGCAGGGCTAATCGTTTTGAGTTGGCAGAAGAGTATTTTAACGCTCGCAATTACGTTGTAGAGGCAGAAGCAGCAGCTGAGACGAGGAAAGAAATTGTGCGAGTCCAGCAATGGGTTACTCAAACTATCAAAATGGCAAATAAAGAAATGAAGCGCACTCTCTTCGAAGAGTTGCCGTTTTCCCTTGCAGGCGAGATGACAAACAAGCGCAATGGTGGATAACACTCTGCACAATCCGGATAGTCCCCCGCCAGCGGTCTCCCTAACCTGACCAGGTCTAAACAATAACAAGGGAGACCCTGGCCATGTCCCTGGGATTCGACTACCTCAATGCCTTGCTCGAGGACGACCGTGACAAGGGCATCTACCGCTGCAAGCGCGAGATGTTCACCGACCCACGCCTGTTCGACCTGGAGATGAAACACATCTTCGAGGGCAACTGGATCTACCTGGCCCACGAAAGCCAGATCCCCGAGAAAAACGACTTCCTCACCCTGACCATGGGGCGCCAGCCGATTTTCATCGCGCGCAACAAGGACGGTGAGCTCAATGCCTTCCTCAACGCCTGCAGCCACCGCGGCGCCATGCTGTGCCGGCACAAGCGTGGCAACCGCTCCAGCTACACCTGCCCGTTCCACGGTTGGACCTTCAACAACAGCGGCAAGCTGCTCAAGGTCAAAGACCCGAGCAACGCCGGCTACCCCGACAGCTTCAACTGCGACGGCTCCCACGACCTGACCAAGGTGGCGCGCTTCGAGTCGTACCGTGGCTTCCTGTTCGGCAGCCTGAATGCCGACGTCAAGCCACTGGTCGAGCACCTGGGCGAGTCGGCCAAGATCATCGACATGATCGTCGACCAGTCGCCGGAAGGCCTGGAAGTGCTGCGCGGTGCCAGCTCGTACATCTACGAAGGCAACTGGAAGCTCACTGCCGAGAACGGCGCCGACGGCTACCACGTCAGTTCCGTGCACTGGAACTACGCCGCCACCCAGAACCAGCGCAAGCAGCGCGAGGCGGGTGAAGAGATCAAGACCATGAGTGCCGGCGCCTGGGCCAAGCAGGGCGGTGGCTTCTATTCCTTCGACCACGGCCACCTGCTGCTGTGGACCCGCTGGGCCAACCCCGAGGACCGCCCGGCCTACGAGCGCCGTGAGCAGCTGGCCGCCGACTTCGGCCAGGCCCGTGCCGACTGGATGATCGAGAACTCGCGCAACCTGTGCCTGTACCCGAACGTGTACCTGATGGACCAGTTCAGCTCGCAGATCCGCATCGCCCGGCCGATTTCGGTGAACAAGACCGAAATCACCATCTACTGCATCGCACCGAAAGGCGAGAGCGCCGATGCCCGCGCCAAGCGCATTCGCCAGTACGAAGACTTCTTCAACGTCAGCGGCATGGCCACCCCGGATGACCTGGAGGAGTTCCGCTCGTGCCAGACCGGCTACGGCGGCGGCACCGGCTGGAACGACATGTCCCGCGGCGCGGCGCACTGGGTGGAAGGCGCCGACGAGGCGGCCAGGGAGATCGAACTCAAGCCGTTGCTGTCCGGTGTCCGCACCGAGGACGAAGGCCTGTTCGTGCTACAGCACAAGTACTGGCAGGACACCATGATCCAGGCCCTGAAGGACGAACAGCAACTGATCCCCGTGGAGGCCGTGCAATGAGCCTGTATGAAACCGTGCGCGACTTCCTCTACCGCGAAGCGCGCTACCTGGATGACGCCCAGTGGGACCAGTGGCTGGAACTGTACGCCAGCGACGCCAGCTTCTGGATGCCGAGCTGGGACGATGACGACACCCTTACCGAAGACCCACAAAGCGAAATCTCGCTGATCTGGTACGGCAACCGTGGCGGCCTGGAAGACCGGGTGTTCCGCATCAAGACCGAGCGCTCCAGTGCGACCGTGCCCGACACCCGTACCTCGCACAACATCAGCAACATCGAGATCGTCGAGCAGGGCGAAGGTGAGTGCCAGGTGCGCTTCAACTGGCACACCCTGAGCTTCCGCTACAAGACCACCGACAGTTACTTCGGCACCAGCTTCTACACCCTCGACCTGCGCGGCGAGCAGCCGCTGATCAAGGCCAAGAAAGTGGTGCTGAAGAACGACTACGTGCGCCAGGTCATCGACATCTACCACATCTGATCCAGGGTTTTGCGAGCGCTGCCCGGTGCGTCCTGCGACGCGCCGTGGCCCGGCTCGCCCGCGAGGTGCAACATGAGCTACCAGATCGCACTGAATTTCGAAGACGGGGTGACCCGCTTCATCGAGGCCACCGGCCATGAAACCGTGGCCGATGCCGCCTACCGCCAGGGCATCAACATCCCGCTGGACTGCCGCGACGGCGCCTGCGGTACCTGCAAGTGCAAGGCCGAGTCCGGGCGCTACGACCTGGGCGACAACTTCATCGAAGACGCCCTGAGCGAAGACGAAGTCGCCGAAGGCTACGTACTGACCTGCCAGATGCGCGCCGAAAGCGACTGCGTCATCCGCATCCCGGCCTCGTCGCAGCTGTGCAAGACCGAGCAGGCCAGCTTCGAGGCCGCCATCAGCGATGTCCGCCAGCTGTCGGCCAGCACCATCGCCCTGTCGATCAAGGGCGAGGCCCTCAGCCGCCTGGCTTTCCTGCCGGGGCAGTATGTCAACCTCAAGGTGCCGGGCAGCGAGCAGAGCCGCGCCTATTCGTTCAGCTCGCTGCAGAAGGACGGCGAGGTCAGCTTCCTGATCCGCAACGTGCCGGGTGGGCTGATGAGCAGCTTCCTGACCAACCTGGCCAAGGCCGGCGACAGCATGACCCTGGCCGGGCCGCTGGGCAGCTTCTACCTGCGGCCGATCCAGCGCCCGCTGTTGCTGCTGGCCGGTGGTACCGGCCTGGCGCCGTTCACGGCGATGCTGGAGAAGATCGCCGAGCAGGGCAGCGAGCACCCACTGCACCTGATCTACGGCGTGACCAACGACTTCGACCTGGTCGAACTCGACCGCCTGCAGGCGCTGGCGGCGCGCATCCCCAACTTCACCTTCAGTGCCTGCGTGGCCAACCCCGACAGCCAGTACCCGCAGAAGGGCTACGTGACCCAGCACATCGAACCGCGCCATCTCAACGATGGCGATGTGGATGTGTACCTGTGCGGCCCGCCACCGATGGTCGAGGCGGTGAGCCAGTACGTGCGCGAGCAGGGCATTACACCGGCGAACTTCTACTACGAGAAGTTCGCGGCGGCGGCCTGAGGTTTTGCCAGGGCCGCCTGCCTCGTGCCGATGAGGGCGGCCTCCATTCAATTGACTGTCAGATTGCTGGGGCCGCGGTGCGGCCCTTTCGCGACACAAGGCCGCTCCTACAGGGGACCGCGGTGCTTGTAGGAGCGGCCTTGCGTCGCGATGGAGGGCGCAGCCCTCCCGGCAATGCTGGACTGAGTAGGAGATCGAGATGAACAACCGATTCCAAGGCAAGGTCGCCCTGGTCACCGGTGCCGCCCAGGGCATCGGCCGTGGCGTGTGCTGGCGGCTCAAGGCCGAAGGCGCGCAAGTGGTCGCGGTAGACCGCTCCGAACTGGTTCACGAACTGGCCGGCGAGGGCATGCTCACCCTCACCGCCGACCTGGAACAACACGCCGACTGCGCCCGGGTCATGGCCAGCGCGGTTGAAGCATTCGGCCGCCTCGACATCCTGGTCAACAACGTCGGCGGCACCATCTGGGCCAAGCCCTTCGAACACTACGAAGTGGACCAGATCGAAGCCGAAGTACGCCGTTCGTTGTTCCCTACCCTGTGGTGCTGCCATGCCGCACTGCCGTACATGTTCGAACGCGGCAGCGGCGCCATCGTCAACGTCTCGTCCATCGCCACCCGTGGCGTCAACCGCGTGCCCTATGGCGCGGCCAAGGGCGGCGTCAACGCGCTGACTGCGTGCCTGGCCTTCGAAACCGCCGGCCGGGGCATCCGGGTCAACGCCACCGCTCCCGGCGGCACCGAGGCGCCACCCCGGCGCGTGCCGCGCAACAGTGCCGAGCAGACCGAACAGGAAAGGCACTGGTACCAGCAGATCGTCGACCAGACCCTCGACAGCAGCCTGATGCACCGCTACGGCAGCATCGACGAGCAGGTCGGCGCGATCCTGTTCCTCGCTTCCGACGAAGCCTCGTACATCACCGGCGTGACCTTGCCGGTAGGGGGCGGCGACCTCGGCTGAGCGGCACCCACAAGGCAAAGAGCTTTCTTTCACAACAAAAACAAGAGCGACAGATGCCATGCGAACCCTTGACGTACACCCGATCATCGATAACGCGCGCTTTACCCCGTTCCACTGGATGGTCATGGCCTGGTGCGGCCTGCTGCTGATCTTCGACGGCTATGACCTGTTCATCTACGGCGTGGTACTGCCGGTCATCATGAAAGAGTGGGGCCTGACCCCGTTGCAGGCCGGTGCACTGGGCAGCTATGCGCTGTTCGGCATGATGTTCGGCGCCCTGGCGTTCGGCAGCCTGGCCGACCGCATCGGGCGCAAGAAGGGCATCGCCATCTGTTTCGCCTTGTTTTCCGGGGCGACCATCCTCAACGGGTTTGCCAGCAGCCCGAGCGAGTTCGGCATCTACCGCTTCATTGCCGGCCTGGGCTGTGGCGGCCTGATGCCCAACGCCGTGGCACTGATGAACGAGTACGCGCCCAAGCGCCTGCGCAGCACGCTGGTGGCGATCATGTTCAGTGGCTACTCGCTGGGCGGCATGCTCTCGGCGGGTGTCGGCATCTTCATGCTGCCGCGTTTCGGCTGGGAATCGATGTTCTTCGCCGCAGCGGTGCCACTGCTGCTGTTGCCGGTGATCCTCTACCACCTCCCGGAATCGATCGGTTTCCTGGTGCGCCAGGGCCGTACCGACGAGGCCCGCAAGCTGCTCAAGCGGCTGGACCCGGTTTGCGACCTGCAACCTGACGATGTACTGGTCGCCCCTGTGGGAGCGGGCTTGTCCCGCGAAAGGGCCGGCAAGTTCACCGCTGTAGTCGAACTGTTCCGCAACGGCCTGGCCATTCGCACCCTGGCGCTGTGGCTGGCGTTTTTCTGCTGCCTGCTGATGGTCTACGCGCTCAGTTCCTGGCTGCCGAAGCTGATGGCCAACGCCGGCTACAGCCTGGGCTCGAGCCTGTCATTCCTGCTGGCGCTGAACTTCGGCGGCATGGCCGGGGCGATCCTCGGCGGCTGGCTGGGCGACCGCTACAACCTGGTCAAGGTCAAGGTGGCGTTCTTCATTGCCGCCGCGCTGTCGATCAGCCTGCTGGGCGTCAACAGCCCGATGCCGGTGCTGTACCTGCTGATCTTCATTGCCGGCGCCACCACCATCGGCACGCAGATCCTGCTGTATGCCGGCGCCGCCCAGCTGTACGGGTTATCGGTGCGTTCCACCGGGCTGGGCTGGGCCTCGGGCATCGGCCGCAACGGCGCCATCGTCGGCCCGCTGCTGGGTGGTGCGCTGATGGGCATCAACCTGCCCCTGCAACTCAATTTCATCGCCTTCGCCATCCCCGGCGCAATTGCCGCGCTGGCCATGGCCGTGCACCTGGCCAGCGGCCGTCGGCATGCCCGGGCCATTGCGGCGCAGGCGTAACTCCAGAACAACAACATGAGGTATCCCACCATGACCGTGAAAATTTCCCACACTGCCGAGGTACAGCAGTTCTTCGAAGAGGCCGCAGGCTTTGGCAACGATGCCGGCAGCCCGCGCCTGAAGCGCATCGTGCAGCGCCTGCTGCAAGACACCGCGCGGCTGATCGAAGACCTGGAAATCAGCGAGGACGAGTTCTGGCATGCCGTCGACTACCTCAACCGCCTGGGCGGTCGCGGCGAGGCGGGGCTGCTGGTGGCGGGGTTGGGCCTCGAGCACTTCCTCGACCTGCTGCAGGATGCCAAGGACCAGCAGGCAGGCCTGGTCGGCGGCACCCCACGCACCATCGAAGGCCCGCTGTACGTGGCCGGTGCGCCCATCGCCGAAGGTGAAGTGCGCATGGATGACGGCAGCGAGGAGGGCGTTGCCACGCTGATGTACCTGGAGGGCCAGGTGCTCGACCCGCAAGGCCGGCCGCTGCCGGGAGCCACGGTTGACCTGTGGCATGCCAATACCCGTGGCACTTATTCGTTCTTCGACCAGAGCCAGTCCGAGTACAACCTGCGCCGGCGCATCATCACCGATGCCCAAGGGCGCTACCGCGCGCGCTCCATCGTGCCGTCCGGGTATGGCTGCGATCCACAGGGGCCGACCCAGGAGTGCCTGGACCTGCTCGGCCGTCACGGCCAGCGTCCGGCGCATGTGCACTTCTTCATCTCGGCACCGGGGTACCGACACCTGACCACGCAGATCAACCTGGCCGGAGACAAGTACCTGTGGGATGACTTTGCCTATGCCACGCGCGATGGGCTGGTGGGCGAGGTGGTGTTCGTCGAGGGCGAGGCGGGGCGGCATGCCGAGCTGAAGTTCGACTTCCAGTTGCAGCGGGCCCAGGGCGGTGCCGATGAGCAGCGCAGTGGGCGGCCGCGGGCTTTGCAAGAGGCCTGATCCACCCAGTTGGCTTCTTCGCGGGTGAACCCGCTCCCACAGGTACGGCGCAAATGCTGGAACCTGTGTAGTCCCTGTGGGAGCGGGTTTACCCGCGAAGAAGGCAACACAAGAACAAGAGCCGGTCACCTAGCCCGGCCAGATGCCTTGCTAGAGGTGCCATGAAAACCCTGATCAAGGACAGTTCACTGTCCGCCATCGTCGCCGGCTGCATCGCCACGATGATCTCCTACGCAGGCCCCTTGGTGATCATCTTCCACGCCGCAGAAGCCGCCGGCCTGTCCCATCGGCAACTGTCCTCCTGGGTCTGGGCAGTGTCCATGGGCAGCGCCGTGATTGGCGCGCTGCTCAGCCTGCGCTACCGGGTGCCGGTGGTGATCGCCTGGTCGATCCCCGGCTCGGCGCTGCTGGTCACCGCCTTGCCGCAACTGGGCCTGGAACAGGCCGTGGGCGCCTACCTGGTGGCCAACCTGGTTTTGCTGCTGATCGGCATCAGCGGGGCCTTCGACCGCATCATCGCGCGCCTGCCGGGCTCCATCGCCGCCGGCATGCAGGCCGGCATCCTGTTCAGCTTCGGCATCGAGGTGTTCCGCGCCTTGCCGGTGCAACCGCTGCTGGTACTGGCAATGTTCGTCACCTACGTGCTGATGCGCCGGCTGCAGCCGCGCTACGCCGTGGCGGCGGTGCTGTGCGTGGGCACGGTGGTGACCGTGGCCAGCGGGGCGTTTCGCAGCGAGGCGCTGGTGCTGGAGCTGGCGTCGCCGCAGTGGGTCACCCCGCAGTTCAGCCTGGCAGCGGTATTCAGCCTGGCACTGCCGCTGGTGCTGGTGGCCCTTACCGGGCAGTTCATGCCGGGCATGGCGGTGCTGCGCAACGCCGGCTACCCCACGCCGGCCAGCCCGATCATCAGTGCCAGCGCCCTGGCCGGTGCCGCGCTGGCGCCGTTCGGTTGCCACGGGCTGAACCTGGCGGCGGTCACCGCCAGCCTGTGCACTGGCCATGAAGCCCATGAAAACCCACGGCGACGCTATGTCGCGGCGGTGGCTGGCAGTGCGCTGTACCTGCTGCTGGGGATCGCCGGGGCCACGCTGATGTCGCTGTTCGCAGCATTCCCCGCCGCCCTGATCGCCGCCCTGGCCGGGCTGGCCCTGTATGGCGCCATCAGCGAAGCCCTGGCCCGCAGCCTGGCGGAACCAACAGAACGCGATGCCGGGCTGTTCACTTTTCTGGTCACCGCTTCGGGGGTGGCCTTCCTGGGCCTGTCGGCAGCGTTCTGGGGCCTGCTGTTCGGCCTGCTGAGCCATGGTTTGCTCAGGCTGCGCCAGCCACGCGCCAGGGAGGTGCTGCGCCGTACCCCATGAACCGCCGTGCTTCCAACGCTTTACCCATAAAAACAAGATCAAGAGAGCTTCGGAATGAACCACACCCCTTGCGTCGCCCTGGGCCTGACTTTGCTCAGCCAACCGTTGCTGGCCGCCGAAGGCGGCTTCTTCGAAGATTCGAAGGCCACCCTGAGTGCCCGTAACTACTACTTCAGCCGCGACTTCTCCGACATCGTCGGGGCCAACCGGCAATCCAAGGCCGAGGAGTGGGCCCAGGGCTTCATCCTCGACTTCAAGTCGGGCTACACACCGGGCACGGTCGGCTTTGGCATTGATGCCCTGGGCCTGCTGGGCATCAAGCTCGACAGCAGCCCCGACCGCACCAACACCGGCTTGCTGCCGGTGCACGGCGATGGCCGCGCCGCCGACGAATACAGCCGCCTGGCGCCCACCTTCAAGGCCCGGTTGTCCAGGACCGAATTGCGCGTCGGCGAACTGCAACCCAACCTGCCGGTGCTGACCTTCAGCGACATCCGCCTGTTGCCTCCCACCTACCAGGGCGCAAGCCTGAGTTCGGCGGAAATCGACGGCCTGACCGTGCAGGCCGGGCACCTGAAAAGCACCCACCTGCGCAACGAAGGCGGCGACGGCAAGATGAACGCCATGCTCGGCCATGTGCCGATGCGCCAGGCAGAAAGCGATGCCTTCAACTACCTGGGCGGGGACTATGCGTTCAATGCCAACCAGAGCAGCGTCAGCCTGTGGTACGGGCAGCTGGAGGACATCTATGAACAGGGCTTTGTCGGCCTCAAGCACAGCAAGCCCGTAGGCAACTGGGTGCTCAGCGCCAACCTGGGGTATTTCACTGCACGCGAGGATGGCGATGCGTTGCTCGGCAACATCGACAACCAGGCGTTTTTCTCGATGTTCACGGCCCGGCATGGCGGGCACAGCTTCCATGCCGGCTACCAGGGCATCTATGGCGACAGCCCGTTCCCACGGGTATTCGCCAACATCTCGCCGCTGGGTAACGAAGTGCCGACCTATGAGTTCGCCTACACCGACGAACGCTCGTACCAGGTGCGCTACGACTACAACTTCGCGGCCATGGGCGTGCCGGGGTTGACCGCGACCGTGCGCTACATCACCGGTAACAATGTCGACACTGGGCTGGGTTATGAAGGGCGCGACCGCGAGCGCGACCTGGACATCGGTTACGCCGTGCAGGGCGGGGTGCTGAAGGGGCTGGGGATCCGGGTGCGCAATGCCATGGCCCGGTCCAACTACCGCAGCGACATCGACGAGAACCGCTTGACGCTGGTGTACACCTGGCAGTTGTTCTGACGCATCCACAGGATGCCTGCGGGACCTTTGTAGGAGCGGCCTTGTGTCGCGAAAGGGCTGCGCAGCAGCCCCCGACGATCTTCAGGGAAATCGAGATAGCCGGGGCCGCTGTGCGGCCCGTTCGCGACACAAGGCCGCTCTCATAGAACAACACATAACTCATTGATTTAGCCAGGCTCTGTGGGAGCGGGCGCGCCCGCGAACACCGGCGGAGCCGGTGCCAGGCACCGCGTTGGATTCTTCGCGGGCACGCCCGCTCCCACACGGTACGCGGACCGCTTGCGCACTGGGTTCTCTGCGCGACAGCGCAGCCCAAAGGGCTGGGCCATCTCCCACAATGAAAGCCCATAACCAAGGGAATTGCGCATCAGGGCAGGATGAAGGTAGCTTCTGGAAACCACCTTTTCAGGAATGCCACCCTTGGACTCCATCACCCAGGCCGTACTCGGCGCGGCCCTGCAGGGTACCGTACTCGGCCGCATCCAGGGCCGCCGCTCACTGCTGTATGGCGCGGCGCTGGGCACGCTTCCCGACCTGGACGTGATCATCCGCTACGCCGACCCGGTGTCGCAGATGACCTACCACCGCGGCTTTTCTCATTCCCTGTTCGTGCTCACCGGGCTGGCCTTGCTGCTGGCCTGGCTGGTCAACAAGTGCTGGCCAGGCAAAGGCTATACCTTGCCCAGGCTGTTCCTGGCGTTCTGGCTGGTGCTGGTCACCCACCCGTTGCTCGACGCCTTCACGGTCTACGGCACGCAGTTGTTCTGGCCTTTGCAGGCCACCCCGGAAAGCTGGGCAGCGGTGTTCATCATTGACCCGGTCTACACCGTGCCGCTGCTGGCCGCGGTGATCTACGCAATCATCAAAGGGCTGACGCGCAAGGCTACGCAGTTACTCACCTTGGCCCTGGTATTCAGCGCAGCCTACCTGGGTTTCGGCCTGGCCGGACGCATGGCGGCCGAGCAGCGTTTCCAGGCTGCCCTCGATCGCCAGGGTATCGCCGTCAGCCAGGTACGTGCCGTGCCGATAGCCTTCAACAGCCTGGTCTGGCGGGTGCTGGCCAAGACCCCGGATGGTGATTACTACGAAGGCATCAGCAGCGGGTTCGACCAGCAAGCGCCAGAAATGCAGCGTTTGCCGCGTAATCTGCAACTGGCGCAAGCGCTGGCCGGGCATCCGCTGCACCAGCGTTTGCGCTGGTTCACCGATGACTGGCTGCGCTACGACCAGGTCGGCGATGCGCTGGTGGTCAGCGACCTGCGCATGGGCATCCCGGGGAACTACACGTTCCGCTTCAACATGGCCCACCGAGACAGCCAGGGGCACTGGATTGCCGATGTGCCGTCGATGTGGAAGGGCGCTGGACCAGGGGCGGCGTTCAATGGCGACGACCTGGTGCTGATCTGGCGACGGATCGTCGAACAGCAGCCACCCTTGCCGCTGGCTGCCTGGACCGACCGTTACCTGGGCCCTGGCGCAGTCGAGCCCGGGCGCTGAGGCATGCGATCAGCCGGGCTGGACCTGGTCAAGTGGACGGCGATGCTGACCATGGTCGCCGACCACCTGCGTTTCCTGTGGCCTGCTGCCGATGGCCTGTTCATATTGGGGCGGTTAGCGTTTCCGCTGTTCTGCCTGGCGATTGCAGTGAATGTGGGGCGCGCCAGGGGCGGGGCGCTGTATACCCGCGGCAACCTGCGTTATCTGGGGTTGATGCTGGTGTTCGCGGTGCTGTCGGAGCCTGTATACCGTTGGCTGGACAGTGGTTCGCCAACGTTCAGCGTGATGCCGACCTTGGTGTTGGGGTTGCTGGTTGCCTGGGGCGTGCATCATCCGTCGAGGTCGGCGCGCGTGCTTGGCGTTGCCGGTCTGCTTGCAGGGTGGTTGTTCAGCGAACAGCTGATGTACGGGCTGCCGGGGATGATGCTGCCGGGCGCCTGGTTGATGGCCCGCCGCAAGGGAGGGGCGGCCTGGGTGTTGCCTTGCCTGTTGGCCATGGGTGGGAACCTGACCAACAGTTGGTTGCGGGAACATCTGTTGGCACCCATCACCGTGCTGACGCTGATTGCTGCAGCCTTGGCGATTCCGGTCGGGTTGCTGTTGCTGCGTCATGATGATTGGCGGGTGCCAGCAGTGGGACGTTGGGGCTACCTGTTCTATCCGGTGCATTTATTGGTGATCAAGGTCCTCGCTTGATCGCTCTTGCGGCCACACCTGCCGTTTTGGCATGCGAAGATCATTGTAGGAGCGGCCTTGTGTCGCGAAAGGGCTGCGCAGCAGCCCCGGCAATCTTCCTGGCGATTGAAATTGCCGGGGCCGCTGCGCGACCCTTTCGCGACACAAGGCCGCTCCTACAAATGCTGTGCAGCCTCGATAGTCCTGCTTGCATTTCACAGATTCATACCCATCTAAACCGGCCGCACCAGACTCAGGAACTCCCATGGAACCCAACCGCTTCGGCGACATCGCCGCCTTCGTCAGCGCCGCGAAGGCCGGCAGTTTTACCGCCGCCGCCGCCACCTTGGGCCTGACGCGCTCGGCGGTGGGCAAGAGCATCGCTCGCCTGGAGGCGCGCATGGCCGTGCGCCTGCTCAACCGCACCACGCGCAAGCTGAGCCTGACCGACGAGGGCCTGGTGGCCTACGAGCGCTGGCGGCAGATTCTGGATGACCTGGACGAGGTGGAAAGCACCATGGCCCAGCGCCGTGGCAAGCCCACCGGCACCCTGCGCCTGACAGCACCCCTGTCGTTCGGCCAGCGCCATGTGCTGCCGATTCTCGACCGCTACCTGAAGCAGTGGCCCGAGCTGCGCGCGGATATCCGCTTCACCGACCGTTTCGTCGACCTGGTCGAGGAGGGTATCGACGTTGCGGTGCGTATCGGCGCACCGAAGGAAGACTCGCAACTGTTGACGCGCACGGTGGCCTGGCAGCAGTTCGTCACCTGCGCCTCGCCCGCATACCTGGATGCACGCGGCGTACCGCAGGTGCCCAGCGACCTCTACGGCCACGACAAGATCGCCTTCCTGGCTGGTGAAAAGGCCATGCCGTGGCGCTTCCATACCGAAGCGGGGCTGCACCTGTGCGAAGACCCCGGGCGGCTGAACATCGACAGCTCCGAGGCGATGCTCGACGGCGCGCGGGCGGGTTTCGGGCTGATTCACCTGCCCACCTACATTACCGGCGACGACCTGCGCGCCGGCACCCTGGTGGAGGTGCTGCAAGCCTATCGGCCGCCAGCGGACCCGATTCGCATCGTCTACCCAAGCAAGCGCCACCTGTCGCCACGGGTACGCGGCTTCATTGATCTGCTGGTGGCCAGCTGGGAACCGGGCGTGCCCTGGGAATACTGATTGGGGAATGGCAGGCCCCTATGCCGGGCCTGAAGCCGGGTTTATCACTGGCTGCGCAGCAGGGAAACTGGCAGTCACTGATAATCCCTGTGGAGACCCCATGACTGCACTGTCCGTACTGGACCTGGTCATGATCGGCGAAGGCAAGACCTTCGCCGACGCGATCGAAGAGTCCCGCCAACTGGCGCGCCATGTCGAGCAACAGCACTACAGCCGCTACTGGATCGCCGAACACCACGACATGCCGGGCATCGGCTCGGCCGCCACGTCACTGGTCATCAACGAAATCGCCAACGCCACCCGGCATATCCGCGTCGGCGCCGGTGGCATCATGCTGCCCAACCACGCGCCGCTGGTGGTGGCCGAGCAGTTCGGCACGCTCGACACCCTGCACCCTGGCCGCATCGACCTGGGCCTCGGCCGTGCGCCGGGCAGCTCCGGGCCGACCGTGCGCGCCTTGCGTGGTGCTGCGCCAGAGCGCGACTTCAGCCAGGACATCGCCGAGCTGCGTGACTACCTGGCCGACAACGGCCAGCGCCGCGTGCGCGGCGTGCCGGGCAAGCATGACATCCCGGTGTGGATCCTCGGCTCCAGCCTGTTCGGCGCCGACCTGGCAGCGAAACTGGGCCTGCCCTATGCCTTCGCCTCGCACTTTGCCCCGCGCTACCTGCTGCAGGCCATTGCCCATTACCGGGCCAACTTCCAGCCTTCGGCACAACTGGCCAAGCCGTATGTGATGGTGGGCATGAACCTGTTCGCCGCCGATAGCGACACCGAGGCGGATTACCTGGCCAGCTCCCATCGCAAATGGATGCTGGACTTGCATGTCGGGCGCTTCGGCCTGTTGCCCAAGCCGCAGGAGGGGTATGTCGAAAGCCTGCCGGACCATGAGCGCGCGGTACTCGAGCAGGTGATGGCCTGCACCGTGGCCGGCGGGCCGGAGCGGGTAAGGGAAGGGTTGCGCACGCTGATCGAGCAGACCGGGGCGGATGAACTGATGATCGACTGCCGCATCCACGACCCGCAGGCGCGGCAGCGTTCGCATGCCTATGCCGCGCAGGCCCTGGCTGAACTGAGGTCTTGAAAGTTGTGGGGGGCCGTGTAGGAGCGGCCTTGTGTCGCGAAAGGGCCGCAAAGCGGCCCCGGTTTTGTTGCCAATGTGCGGATCACTGGGGCTGCTTCGCAGCCCGTTCGCGACACAAGGCCGCTCCTACAGGTACCGAGCCAGTCGTGAATCAGGCTTCAGCATCAAGCCTGCTTGAGGAACGGATAATCCGTATACCCCTCAGCCCCATTGGCATAGTCGAACTGCGCCCGGTGCGCATTCAACGGCGCCTGCACCCGCAGCCGCTCTACCAGGTCCGGGTTGGCAATGAAGCTGCGCCCGAACGCTACGGCATCGATCAAGCCACGCCCGATCAGGTCTTCGCCTTTCTCGGCGGTGTAGGCACCGGCAGCAATGATCACCCCCGGGTAGGCTGCACGAATCGCCTGGCGGAATTCGTCACGCAGCGGCTTGCCGCCAGCCCAGTCCGGTTCGGACAGGTGCAGATAGGCAAGGTTGCGCTTGGCCAGTTCGCGTATCAGGTACAGGCCTGCGGCTTCCTGGTCCTCGCCATTGTCCACGCCATTGAAACCACCCAGCGGGAACACACGGATGCCGACGCGCTCGGCGCTCCAGCTGGCAATCGCCGCGTCCACTGCTTCAAGCACGATACGTGCACGGTTCTCGACGCTGCCGCCGTAGCGGTCTTCGCGGTGGTTGGCGCTAGGGGTGAGGAACTGGTGCAGCAGGTAGCCGTGGGCGGCGTGCAGCTCGATGAAGTCGAACCCGGCTTCACGGGCATTGGCCGCCGCCTGGCCGAAGTCGGCAACGATGCCGGCGATTTCCGCCTCGCTCAGCGCCCGCGGCGCAGAGGTTTCCACACGCATCAGGTTGCCGTGCTCGTCACGCAGGGTGGTGCGGGCAGCGGCCGGCAGCGCCGAAGGTGCCACCGGAGCTTCGCCACCGGGTTGCAAGGAAGTGTGCGATACCCGCCCGGTGTGCCACACCTGCACGGCGCTATGGCCGCCATCGGCGTGGATGCCTTCGTTGACACGCTTCCAGGCGGCGATCTGCTCGGCGCTGTGGATGCCCGGCGAGCCGGAATAGCCTTTGGCCTGGAAGGAAATCTGCGTGGCTTCGGTGATGATCAGCCCGGCGCTGGCGCGTTGGCGGTAGTACTCGGCCATCAGCGAGGTAGGTACGTCACCCGGCTCGAGGCTGCGCAGGCGGGTGAGGGGGGCCATGAACACCCGGTTGGGCAGGGTGAGCGGGCCGACTTTCAGGGGTTGCAAGAGTTTCATTGCTGCTCCAGAGGTGGAAAACCAATGGTGCGCACGATACCGAGGTGATTGGGGAAAGGGGGGACCGGGAGCCCGGCATTGGGCTCCCCAATGGCTGTTCCTGATGCTTCTGTACCGCCTGTTCTGGCCTCTTCGCGGGCACGCCCGCTCCCACAGGGACCCCACAATTCCCCAGGCTGTGGTGATCCTGTGGGAGCGGGCGTGCCCGCGAAGAGGCCAGAACAGGAGAACGATCAGCTACGGGCCAACCGCCCACTCACATAATGCGCCACATCATTGAACCCCGGCGTCGACGCATGCCCCGGCGTGACCAGCGAATCAATGAACGCCTCATCCTCCGCCGTAATCTTCACCGCCAGCGCGCCGCCATAGGTATCCCACTGTTCTTCCGTACGCGGCCCGACAATCGCCGAACTGACCAGCCGGTTGTTCAGCACCCAGGCAATCGCGAACTCGACGATACCCACGCCCTTGGCCTCCACATAGGCCTGGATCTGCCGGGCAATGGCCAGCGACTCCTGGCGCCATTCCACCTCCATGATGCGCTTGTCCTGGCGCCCGGCACGGCTACCGGCATCCGGCACCGCCCCCGGCGCATACTTGCCGCTTAGCACGCCCCGCGCGAGCGGGCTGAACGGCACCACGCCCAGGCCATGGGCGCCGGCTGCGGTGAGTTGCTCCGGCTCGGCCTGGCGATTGACGATGTTGTACAGCGGCTGGCTCACCACTGGCCTGGGCACGCCCAGTCGCTCGGCAATGTGGCAGGCCTCGGCGATGCGCCAGCCGCGGAAGTTGGACACGCCCCAGTAGCGGATCTTGCCTTGGCGCAGCAGGTCGCCGATGGCCTGCACGGTTTCTTCCAGCGGCACCTTGTGGTCTTCGCGGTGCAGGTAGTAGATGTCCAGGTAGTCCATGTCCATGCGCGTCAGTGTGGCCTCCAGGGCATTGAAGATGTGCTTGCGCGACAGCCCGCTGCGGTTGGGCAGGCCATCGGCCGGGCCAAAGCCGACCTTGCTGGCCACGATCCAGTCCTGGCGATGGCGGGCCACCGCTTCGCCGACGATTTCCTCCGCGCGCCCGGCGTTGTACACGTCTGCGGTGTCGATGAAGTTGATGCCCTGGTCCCAGGCCTTGTCGATGATGCGCAGGGCGTCCTCGGTGCTGGTCTGCTCGCCGAACATCATGCTGCCCAGGGTAAGGGCGGAAACCTGCAGGCCACTGTGGCCGAGGGGGCGGTAGATCATGCGCTTGGGTCCTTGTGCAGTCGGCTGATCTACCCGTTTTACACACAACCGGGGCGCAATGAAAGGCAGCCTCAACCGATCAGCGCCAAGGCCTCCTGCAAGGTCAACGGGCGCTTCAGGCGTTGCGATAGCGTCGCCATGGCATCGGAATAGCCCTTGGCGATGACCGCCTCGACCCGTTCATCCACGCATTGCAAGGCGATGAAGTCGCCTTTTTCCGGCTCGCCGACGAACTCGATGCGGTTCCAGTCCCGCGCGTGGCCCAGTACTTCGTAGGTGCGGCCGTGCTGGTAGGTCCAGAAGAACGGTACGTCGGCGTAGCGGCGCTGCTCGCCGAGCATGTTGGCGGCGGCGATCACCCCATGTTGCTGGGCCAGGCGCCAGTGTTCGATACGCACCGGGCGCCCGCTGAGCGGGAAGGTGGCGATATCCCCTGCGGCCCACAGGCCATCTGCAGCGCGCATTTCAGCGTCGACTTGCACCGACTTGTCCTCGGTCAGCAGCACCCCCTGGATGAAAGCGGTCGCCGGTCTGACCCCGGTGCCCAGCAGCACCAATGGCGTCTGTAGCCGTTCACCGTTGGCCAGCAGCACGGCCTCGACCTTGCCCTGGCCCTCGATCCGCTCGACCTCGGTGGGGCCGTGGAAGGTGACCCCCTTGCGCTCGTGCGACTCGCGGATGCTACGGCCGATACGCTCGCCCAGGTGCCGGGCCAGGGGGACCTCATGGCGGGTGACCAGGTGCACCTGCACACCGTACTTGCGCAAGGCCGAGGCGGCCTCAAGGCCGATGAAACCGTCGCCGACGATCACTGCCGGCTGGCCGGGCTCGGCAGCGTCCAGCAGGTGCGCGGCATCCTCCCGTGAGCGCAGGGTAAATACCCCGGGCAGGTCGACACCCGGGATATCGGGCCGCAGCGCCTTGCCGCCGGTGGCCAGCAGGCAGGCGTCATAGTCGATCTGCTGGCCGTCGGCCAGGGTGATCTGGCGTTTCTGGGTGTTCAGGGTGCGCACCTTGCCATGCTTGCGCTCCAGCTGGCCCTTGCGCAGGGCGTCGGCGTCGAGCAGGGCCGGCACCTCATCGGGCGGCATCTGCCCGGCGATCACGAATTTGCTCAGGGAAGTACGATCGTAGGCTGGCTGGCGCTCCTGATCGACCCAGACCAGGCGGCCGGCAAAGCCATGGGCCAGCAGGGTGGCGACTGCGGCGCTGCCCGCGGCACCGGCGCCGACCACCACGAAACAGCGGGCGTCGCTGTGGCGGGGCGGCTCGGTTCTGGGCAGGGGTTGGTCATCGACCCAGACCTCGTCGCCCTTGACCCAGGTTTTGTAACGTCGCAGGTCGGCCAGGGCCGGCGGCTCGCAGACCGCGCCCTCGTCCACGGCGAACGCGGCCTTGTGCCAGGGGCACACCAGCAGCCCGCCGCACACCACGCCTTCATTGAGTGGCGCGCCTTCGTGGGGGCAGTTGCCCTGGTAGGCGTGCACCTGGTCGCCCTGGCGGATGAGGATGATCTCCTCGCTGCCGGCCTGGACGCGCAGGGGGCGGTGTTCGTCGAGTTGGGCCAGGCGGGCCACGGCGTGCTGGGTCATGGGGGTTCTCCAAAGGGACCTTTGGAACCATTTGACGCCTGGGTCGGGGAGGGGATGCGTTGAGCTGACGATCGGTGGAGGGTGGGGATTTTATGTGGCCTGGGCTGGCCTCTTCGCGGGCTTGCCCGCTCCCACAGGGATACCACGGTGTTCGAGCTTGTGGTGATCCTGTGGGAGCGGGCGAGCCCGCGAACGGGTTCAACTGGCCCTTGCAGTACTCAGCGCACCAGCCCGGGTAACCCGCAAGGCCACCAGGCTACCCAGCACGATCAACGCCGCCAGCGAATACAGCGCGGCATCGGTCGAGCCGGTCTGGTCCTTGATGAAACCGACCAGGTAAGGGCTGAGGAAACCGGCCATCTGGCCCACCGAGTTGATGATCGCAAGGCCCGCGACAGCCGCGCCGGCGCTGAGCAGCGCGGTGGGCATCGGCCAGAACATCGGCAGGCCGGTGAGCGCGCCCATGGTGGCGATCGACAGGCCGAGGATGGCAATGGTCGGGTTGCCGGCGAAGTTCACCGCGATCAGCAGGCCGATGGCGCCCATCAGCATCGGCACCACAAGATGCCAGCGGCGCTCGTTGCGCAGGTCGGCCGAACGCCCGCAGAGGATCATGAACACGCCGGCCAGCAGGTACGGGATGGCGCTGAGCCAGCCGATCAGCAGCGGGTTGTCGAAGCCCATGTTCTTGATGATCGACGGCAGCCAGAAGTTGATCGCGTACACACCGCTCTGGATGCAGAAGTAGACAAAGCCGAAGGTCCAGATCAGCGGGTTGGTCAGCACGGCGAGCACGCCGTCGCCGGTGGTGCTCGGCTTGCTGGCGGCATCGGCGTCCAGGTCGGTGGCGATCAGCTGACGTTCGGCCGGGCTCAGCCAGGCGGCTTTCTGGTAGCCGTCACTGAGCAGGAACACCGCCAGTACACCCAGGGCAACGGTCGGCAGGCCCTGGATCAGGAACATCCATTGCCAGCCGGCCAGGCCGTGCTGGCCGGCGGCGAAGTGTTGGAGGATCCAGCCGGAGAACGGCCCGCCGAGCAGGCCCGAAACCGGGATCGCCGACATGAACAGGGCCATGATGCGACCGCGGCGGGCCGCCGGGAACCAGCGCGAAAGGTACAGCACCACGCCCGGGAAGAAGCCGGCTTCGGCGGCGCCGGTCAGCAGGCGCAAGGCGTAGAACTCGGTGGGCGTGGTGACGAACAGCAGGCAGGTGGAGAGGCTGCCCCAGGCGATCATCATCAGCGCGATCCAGCGCCGCGGGCCGAAGCGGTTGAGTGCCAGGTTGCTCGGCAGGCCGCAGAGCACATAGCCGATGAAGAAGATGCCGGCGCCAAGGCCGTACACCGTTTCGCTGAACTTCAGGGCGTCGAGCATCTGCAGCTTGGCAAAGCCGACGTTGACGCGGTCCAGGTAGTTGAACAGGTAGCAGATGAAAATGAACGGAATCAGCCGCAGGGTGATGCGCCGGTACAGCGCGTTGCGGTTGGTGTCCGTGCCTTGGTCAGGGGCGGGGCTGTATGCCATGATCGGGTTCTCTGTTGTTATGGTTGTCGCCGCGTCGCCTGTTCCGGCGCTCGCCCTGACGAGTCTCGGGGACTGCGGCGTGCCTGTCTTTGTGCTTTTGCACAGCACTTGCACCGGGCTGCTGTGCCCGAGCCCAAAACCCTGACACCCAAAGGACCGTTCAATGTTCGAACTCGACCATGACCTGGCGCAGGATATCGTTGACCGCGCGATGGCCATTCTGCCATGCAACGTCAATGTCATGGACAGCCAGGGGTTGATCCTTGGCAGTGGCGAACCGGAGCGTATCAACACCCGCCACGAGGGCGCGCAACTGGTGCTGGCCAACGGCCGCATCGTCGAGCTGGATACCGACGCGGCCAAATGCCTGAAGGGCGTGCAGCCCGGGGTGAACCTGCCGCTGATGCTGGATGGCCGATTGATGGGCGTACTCGGCCTGACCGGTGACCCGCAGCAAGTGCGTACCTATGGTGAACTGGTTCGCATGACCGCCGAAATGCTGCTGGCCCAGCGCCATTTGCAGGCCGACCAGCAATGGCGTCGGCAGCGCTGTGACGATTTGCTGGCCCTGCTGCTGGGCGGCAGCGGCGATTCTCCGCGGTTGCTCGACGAAGCTCGGCAACTGGGCCTGAAACCCCAGTTGCCACGGGTACCGTGCCTGTTCGAACTGGCCTCGGGGCCAGCCGCCGAAACCCTGGCGGCATGGTTGATGAGCCGCTACCCGGACAGTTGGTGCGTAAGCCCGGCCCGCCAGTCGTTGTTGTGGTGTCGCCCGGCAGGCGTGGTGCTGGACGAACCTCGCCTGCTGGAACGCCTGCAGCGCCATGGCTGGGAAGTGGAGCGGCTGGCCCTGGGCAGTGCCGCGCAAAGCCTGGAGCAACTGCGCCGGGGTTATCGCCGGGTGCGCGACCTGCTGGCCTATGGGCGCGAGGTACTGCCCGGCGAGCGCCTGCTCAGCCTGCAACGCTACCGGTTACCGGCATTGCTGTGGCGGCATCGCAACGATGATGCGCTGGATGAATTGCTGGAGCCGTTGCAGCGTATTCGCAGCAAGGACAGCAGTGGGCAGTTGCTCACCACCCTGCGCGCCTGGTGTGCCCATGACGGCCAGAGCCAGGCCTGTGCCGATGCCCTGGGCATCCACCGCAACAGCCTGCGCTACCGCCTGGAGCGGATTGCCGAGCTGGGCGAGGTCGACCCGCTGCGCATGGAAGGGATGCTTAGCCTCTACCTGGGGTTGCAGCTGCTGCCTGCCGATTGACATGAGACATGTAGGAGCAGCCTTGTGCTGCGAAGAGGCCCGTACTGACAATGCACATCTGTTGCCTGTACCGGCCTCTTCGCAGCACAAGGCTGCTCCTACAAAGGTGGAGGCAGCCGCGAAGGCATCTGCCCAAACAACCCGCCCGGCGTTTTGTGCATTTGACCGAGGCCTCCTTGGCAGCCACCTGTCAGCATGCCGCTCATCAGGACAGGAGAAAACCCATGAAGATCGTCATTGCCCCCGACTCGTTCAAGGACAGCCTCGACGCTGCCGGTGTCGCCCGCGCCATTGCGGCGGGCCTGGGCGAGGCCTGGCCGGAGGCCGAGCTGGTCGAGTGCCCGATGGCCGACGGTGGCGAAGGCACCATGGATGCGATTCTCGCCGCCAGCCACGGCGAACTGCGTCGTCAGACCGTGCGCGGGCCCTTGGGGCAAAGCGTGGAGGCGGGCTGGGGCTGGCTGCCGCAAAGCCGCACGGCGATCATCGAAATGGCCCAGGCCAGCGGCCTGCAGCTGGTGCCGCCAGGCCAGCGCGATGCCTGCCGCAGCAGCACCTGGGGCACCGGCGAGCTGATTGCCGCCGCCCTGGCCGCCGGCGCGCAACGGGTAGTGCTGGCCATCGGCGGCAGTGCCACCAACGACGCGGGCAGCGGCATGTTGCGGGCGCTGGGCCTGCGCCTGCTGGACGCCGATGGGCAAGCGCTGGAAGAAGGCGGCCTGGCCTTGGCCAAGCTGGCCCGCATCGATGCCAGCGACCTCGACCCGCGCCTGGCCGAGGTGCAGTTCGAAGTCGCCGCAGACGTCGACAACCCGCTGTGTGGCGCCAATGGCGCCTCGGCGATCTTCGGCCCGCAGAAGGGCGCCAACCCACAGCAGGTGCAGGCGCTGGACCATGCCCTGGGGCATTTTGCCGACCATTGTGCGCAGCTGCTGGGTGAGGATGTGCGGGACTACCCTGGCTGTGGCGCTGCCGGCGGCATGGGGTTCGCCGCGCGTGCTTTCATGGGCGCGCAGTTCCGCCCCGGGGTGGAAGTGGTGGCCGAACTGGCCGGCCTGGATGCTTTGGTGCAGGGCGCAGCCCTGGTGGTGACCGGCGAAGGTCGCTTCGACGCCCAGACCTTGCGTGGCAAGACACCGATGGGCGTGGCCCGGGTTGCCAAACGCCACGGGGTGCCGGTGGTGGTGTTGGCCGGGACCTTGGGTGAAGGCTACCAGCAGCTGTATGCCCATGGTGTCGATGCTGCCTTTGCCCTGGCCAGCGGGCCCATGAGCCTGGAGCAGGCATGTGCCAATGCGGCTGGGCTGCTGCGGGCGCGGGCTTGTGATATCGGGCGGCTGTGGCGCTGCGCAACGCAGAGTCCCTTGGGCTGTGCTGTCGCGTAGAGAACTGTATTCGCAAGCGGTCCGCGTACCCTGTGGGAGCGGCTTTAGCCGCGAAGAATTCAACGCGGTACATGGCACCGGCTGCGCCGGTGTTCGCGGCTAAAGCCGCTCCCACAGGGACTGCACGGATTCAGCCTTTGCGGTGATCCTGTGGGAGCGGGTTTACCCGCGAAGAGGCCAGTACAGGCGACACAAGAAGGACAGGTATGAACGCGATCGTATCCATACCAAAGACAGTGACCAGCAGCTCCCACAGGGCCCCTGCTAATTCAATGAGTCATGTGCCGTTCTATGAGAGGGGGTTATGTGGTGCTGTTCCTGGACAGTGCCCCCCGATGACCAGCGACGCCCAGGTTCTCGAACATGGCAATGAAGTTGGCCAGCGCCGGTGAAGCATTCCGCGCGTTCCATTTCATGTACAAGCCCAGGCCCGGGGTGGGCTGGTCGTCGATTGGCAGGATTGCTCGGAACTGCACGCGCTCGCGCGGTATGGAGCCGATGAACGAGGCCGGCACCAGGGCCACGCCAAAACCACAGGCCACCAGGCCGAGCAGGGTGTGGACCTGTGCCGCTTCCTGCACCACCCTGGGGTAGAAACCCGCCGCCTCGCACAGCGCCGTCAACTGCGCGTGGTAGCCGCTGCCCAGGGCTTGCGGGGTGAAGACGAAATCCTCATCAGCGAAATCGCGCAGGTCTACCGCCCCTTCCTGTGCTTTGGCGTGGCGGGCGGGCAGGGCCATGACGATTTGCTCGTCGAGCAGCAACCGTGACTCTAGGGTGCCAGCCGGCAACGGCAACCTGCGCATGAAGCCGATATCCGCCTCACCGGCCAGCAGGGCCTTGGCCTGCGAGGCCGATGGCATCTCGCGGATGGTCAGCTGCACGCTCGGGTACGCCTCGCGAAAGCGGCGCAAGGTCGTGAGCAGCGACTCGTAATAAGCGATGGAAATGGCTGTGATGTCCAGCTTGCCGCAGATGCCGGCGGACACATCGCGCGCATACTCGATGCCCTGTTCCAGCTCGGCCAGCGTGCGGTAGGCGGTGTCGAGGAAGGCCGTGCCCGCTGCAGTCAGCCGCACCCCGCGCTTGTTGCGCAGGAACAGGCTGAAACCGAGCTTGTCCTCGAGGCGACCAATCGCCTGGCTCAGCGGTGGTTGCGCCATGTGCAGGCGAGCGGCGGCCTTGTGGAAGTGCAGCTCTTCGGCCACGGCGACGAACTGCCGAAGCAAACGTGTTTCGATCATCCTGCGGTCCTTCGGGCCCGGTGAACCGGCGGTGATATCCATGAGATATCAAAGTTACATGCTTTTAATATTAAGTCATTGATTTTTTTGTTGTTATCGTAGAAAGGAGAATCGAAGGTAGCCAGCAAATGCCCGTCACAGAGCCTTTCCACGACAACGTTGCGGTATTCACCGATGCCGCACAGGGCCTGGGACTGGCCTGTTCCATGACGCTGGCGGAGGTGGACGAACTGCGTAACCGCCTCAAGGCATGCAGCCATGTGCCAGTCAACGTCGCCAACACCCGCGCCGACCTGGGCGAAAGCCTGGTCTGGGATGAATGCAGCGGCGCGTTGTACTTCGTCGATATCTCTGGCGGGCGGATCAACCGCCTGACAACCGATGGCGAAGCCGAATGCCTGTACGAATCTGCGGCACGCATCGGCGCGTTGGCGTTGACCGACCAGGGCAACCTGATTTTCACCGAGGATGCCAGCGTGGCCATCTTCGACGTGCCGCTGCGCAAGGTACGCCGGCATTCGGTGTCGGTTCACCCGCGGTCGACCTACCGTTTCAACGACGGCGCCTGCGACCCGCAGGGCCGCTTCGTAACCGGGCTGATGGACGATGCCCTGAGTGGCAACACCGGGGCGCTGTTCCGCTTTGACGGGCAGTTGAGCGACCAGGTGATCCACGACGACATGGCGTTGCCCACCGGCCTGGCCTGGTCGCAGGATGGCCACACGGTGTACTTCGTAGATTCGGCGGCGCGCTCGATCTACCGCGCCAGGTACCTGGCCGAAGGTCGGCTTGGTGCAGTCACCCTGTTTGCCGAAACCCCTGCCGAACTGGGGCGCCCGGACGGCCTTGCGCTGGACCGCGAAGGCGGCCTGTGGGTATGCCAGTACCATGGCAGTTGCCTGCTGCGCTATGACCGCCATGGCCACCTGACCGACCAGGTGCTGATGCCAGTGCCGTGCCCCACCAGTTGCTGCTTTGGCGGGGCGGGGATGAACACCTTGTTCATCAGTACCGCGCGCTTCGGCATGAGTGCCGAAGACCTGCACCATTACCCCGACGCTGGCGACCTGTATGCCATCAGTCCGGAAATCGGCGGCATCGCCCGGCACACCTTCAAGGAATGAGCTTTTGCGCCTGGCTGGCCGGTAGCACGGCCAGTTCGCCAAAGCGCTGTGCCGCGTCGATGTAGCGCAACGCCGACTTGGCGTCTTTCCAGCCCACATAGCTCATCAGCGCCTTCAACTCCCAACCGTTGGCCGTGGCCCAGGTGGCGAAGCCACGGCGCAGCGAGTGGCCGGTATACAGCGCCGCCGGTACCCCGGCGCGTTCCAGCATGCGCCGCAGCAGGCCGACCAGGCTGTTGCTGTTGAGCGCGGTGTCGCCGAGGTTGCCCCAGCGGTCGAGCTTGCGGAACACTGGCCCATGGGCGATGCCGGCGACTTCCAGCCATTGCAGGTAGGCCGTGACCGGGCACAAGGCCTTGAGGGCCGGGGTGCGGTGTTGTACGCCCAGGGCCTCGCGGTCGCCCTTGCTGCGCGGCAGGAACAGGGTGATGCCGACACCGGCCTCGGCCTGGATGTGCTCCACGCGCAGGCGTGCCAGTTCATCACCCCGAAAACCGCGCCAGAAGCCCAGCAACAGCAGCGCAGCATCGCGACGCGCCCGGCGCAGGGTGGCCAGGTCATGTTGTTCCCGGGCCAGGCGGGCTTCTTCTTCGAAACATTCCACTGCGCTTTGCAGGTGCTGCAGCAACAGCGGCGCGGCCTGCCTGGGCGGCGTCGGGTGCAAGGTGCGGATGCCGCGTAGCACCTGGCGCACCAGCGGCGCCTTGGTCGGGTCGGGAAAACCTTGGGCGACGTGCCATTGGCTGAGCGCCGCCAGGCGCTGGCGCAGGGTGCTGACGGCATGCTGGTCGGCGTGGTCGGCCAGGTAGCGGGCGATGCTCTCGGCCGTGGCCGGCAGAAAACCGCCCCAGTGGGTTTCGAAATGCTCGATGGCGGCTTGGTAGCTGCGCCGGGTGTTGTCACGGGTGGCGGCGCGGAGGTAGCGCTCGATGTCGGTCATGGTGCGGGTGCGAGTAGATGATGGGCACACGATAAACCGAAATGGGTTGGTAATACATGCCCGGCCCCTGTAGGAGCGGCCTTGTGTCGCGATCGGGCCGCGAAGCGGCCCCAGCAGTATTCGCGTAAACGCTGAAATCAGAGGGGCCGCTTTGCGGCCCGATCGCGACACAAGGCCGCTCCTACAGGCGTGGCGCGTCAGGCATGATCGGTTCATTCCGGCGGATTCGCCAGGGCTTGCGTTACACGCAGGCCTTGTCCTCGACACCGTTGAAGAGCGGGTAGTCACGCAACTGCGCCGGTGACAGCGGCCGGCTGAAGTGGTAGCCCTGGGCGATATCGCAGCCGGCAAGCTTCAGGCACACCACTTGTTCGCGGGTTTCCACGCCTTCGGCCACCACTTCCAGGCCCAGGCGTTTGGCAAGGATGATGGTGGACGACACGATCGGGCTGTCGTCGTGGCTGTTGGACAGCGGCGCAATCAGCGAGCGGTCGATCTTCAGTTTGCTCAGCGGCAGCGAGTGCAGGTGGGCGAAGCCGGCGTAGCCGCGACCGAAATCGTCCAGGCTGATGCCCAGGCCAGCGTCGCGCAGGGTGTGCAGGTGCGCCACCGCCGTGCCTTCGGGGTCGAGGATGGTGGTTTCGGTGATTTCCAGCTCCAGCCGCTGCGGGGCGATGGCGTACTGCTGCAGTTTGCTCAATAGCCGTGCAGCGAAGTCCGCCTGGCGTAGCTGCAGGGCGGATACATTGACCGCCAGCCGCGTCTCCCGGCCCTGGGCGTGCCAACCCGACAAGGCCTCGCAGGCCAGGCGCAGCACTTCCCAGCCCAGTTCGACAATGAAGCCGCTGCGCTCGGCAAGGTCAATGAACCGGTCCGGATACAGCAGGCCGAACTCGGGGTGGTCCCAGCGCACCAGCGCTTCGTAGCCCAGCACCTGCTGGGTGTCGAGGCGGATCTGTGGCTGGTAGTGCAGCACGAACTGGCGCTCGGCCAGGGCACTGCCGAAGGCCTGTTCGAGGGTGAAGGCGTGGATGTCGGCCAGGTTCAGCGACGGGTCGAAGAAACGGTACTGGGCTCGCCCGGCCTGCTTGGCCGAATACATCGCGGCATCAGCACTGCGGATCAGGCTGTCGATGTCCTGGCCATCGCGCGGGCAGATGCTCACGCCCACGCTGGGGCTGGTGTTGACCTCCTGGCCGTCCAGCGCGTAGGTGGCCGACAGCTTCTGCACCAGTACGCGGACCCAGGCATTGATCTGTTCCTCGCTGCGCTCGCCGGCCAGCAGCACCACGAACTCGTCGCCACCAAAGCGCGAAGCCTCGTCGCCTGGCTCCAGCAGACGCTGGATACGCCCGGCCACGGCCTGCAGCAGCAGGTCGCCGATCTTGTGCCCGAGCGAGTCGTTGATCGACTTGAAACGGTCCATGTCGATGAACAGGATCGCCATCAGCCGGCGCTTGCCGCGTTGCCGGGTCAGCGCCTGGCTGGCCACCTCGACGAACTGGCGCCGGTTGTGCAGGCCGCTGAGGTGGTCGGTGGCCGCGGCGTGGCTGCTGCGCCGGTGTTCGTCCTCAAGGCGGCCGATCAACTGCTGGTTGACCTGCTGGGCCTGTTCCAGCGCGCTGAAGGCCTCCTGGCGCTTGCGCAACAGGCGCAAGGTCCACAGCAGGCTGGCGAGGATCATCAGGGTCATGCTCAGGTTCAGCCAGAACTGCCGGGAATAGGCCAGCGTCGAAGGCGCGAGGATTTCGTCCTGGCGCTGGCTGACCACCACGCTGAAACCCCGCTCGGGCACGCGCCGGTACAGGCTCTGGTACGGGTCGCCGGCCGCGTACTGGGTCAGCATGCCTGCTTCACTGCCGCTGTCCGGCAGCCCGGGCAGCAGGGCGTCGCCGGCCACCACCACGCCGCTGCTATCGATGCGCAACCGCTCCAGGCCATCATCCTGCAGCAGGCGCACCAGCCCGCTGCTGCCCAGGTCGATGTGCTGTAGCAGCACCGCCAGGTAGCCGATGTCCAGCTGCACCACCAGGATATTGTCGATTTCGCGGCCGGGCAGGTTGGTCAGAGGCAGCAGGAACGGCAGCCGCCAGTTGGGCAGGGTGGCCGGTTGGCCGGGGGGCTGCACGCTGGGCAGGAACGGTTTGAAACCGTAGCGGGCAACGTGCCGTTGCAGCTGGCGCAGCCAGTCTTCGGGCAGTTCGGCGGCTTCGTCGGCATGGCTGGCCGACAACAGCCGGCCTTGCCGGTCGTACAGGCTCATGCGCTTGAAGACCGGGTCTTCGGCAAGCATTCGCGCCAGGCTGGCGCTGCCCTGGCGCAGCACCTTCATGTCGTCCTGGGTGACCCGGCCCACGGCCTGGGCACGATCCACCAGCTGGCGCAGGCTTTCGCCGACGATACTGGCCAGGTTCAGGTGCTCGGCGGCCTTGGCCGACAGCGCGTCCTGGCGGGCGGCGGCCTTCTGCGAAACGTGCAGCCCCCAGAGAAAGGCCAGGGTGGCTGCACAGAGCATCAGGATCAGCAGCCGCAGAAGGCTGGCGGATGAAAGCGAACGGCGAATCACTGCTGATAGTTCCCGACCCTGGGTGATGGTCGAAAAATACGACAGTAAGATGACAGCCTAATGACTGATGGCTAATTGCCTTTAAGGATTTCCCTTATCGGCCAGCGGCGTCTGCAGGCGCGCGGTTTCTTCCTCCATGTAGCTCATCAGCGCGCTGACTTCGACATCGCCCAGGCGCATGTTGGGCATGGCCACGCGGTTGTACTGTTCGTACAGCAGCATGGCCAAGGGGTCTTTCTGGGCCAGCATCTGGTCGGGCTCTTTCAGCCAGCGGGTCAGCCAGTTGGCATCACGCTGGCGGGTCACGCCCAGCAGGTCGGGGCCGATGCCGGGCTGCCCTGGTTCGGCGTTGCCCAGGGTGTGGCAGGACGAGCAACGGGTACGGAACAGCTGCTCGCCACTGCTGGGGGCGCGCACCTCGGGAGCCTGCGCGTAGTCGTTGGCCATGGCGCTGGCCTGTTTCCAGTTGTGCAGGCTGTTGCCCAGGCGGTCGGCGAGGATGTACGGGCTTTCGAAGGGCGAGGCTTTCATCCAGCGGCCGGTGGCCTGGTTGCCGATGATCAGGCTGAGGTTGTGGTCTTTGGAGCGGCCGTTTTCCAGGCCATCGATGTACAGGCCCAGGCTGCGGCGCAATTGTTCGATATCGGCTGGCTCGCCGGTGAGCAGCGTCCAGCCGGGGCCGATACCGAACTTTTCGGCGTAGCGCTTTAGGGTGGCGGGGGTGTCGTTGTAGGGGTCGATGCTGATGGAGTAGAGGAAGATGTCCTTGCCGACCCGGTCACCGAGGATTTTCTGTACCTGGCGCAGGCGGGCGGTTTCTACCGGGCAGGAATCGGAACAGCCGGTGAAGATGAAGTTGATGGCGACCACCTTGTCCTTGATCAGGTCGTCGAAGAAATGCACCTTTTCACCGTCCTGGGTGAGCAGCGGGATGTTGGGGAAGTAGTCGGCACCCCAGGGCGTTGCAGCTTCCTCGGCCACGGGTTGCTGTGGTTGCAACGGCCAGAACGGGATGCTGGCGGCGAACAGCGAGAGCACCAGCAGGAAACGCCATGAGCCGGACATGATGCGGTCCTCGTCGATAACGGGATCGGGGCTGCCATGCAGCCCATCGCCGGCAAGCCAGCTCCCACAGGGACTGCACATGGCTTGCCGGCGATGGGCCGCATGGCGGCCCCCGCTTTACCCTCACTTGTATCTGACTGGCGCGGTCACGCTCTGCCCCAGCGCCGACTTCACGGTCACAGTCGCCGGCGTGGCCGGGCCGTAGCCGGAGGTGGTTGCCACCAACCGCCAGCTGGCACCGCTGCCCGTGGCGGTCATCGTGGCGGTGCCCAGGTTCACCGGGCCGCCGGTAGTGGCCGCGGTCACCGTGATGCTGTTGCCCGTGGCCACCGTGGTAGTGCCAGCAATTTCCCAGGTGAAACGGTTGCTGCTGAGCACCTGTACCGTGGCACTGGTGACCTGGATCTGGTCGACCACCGCTGCCGAGCCTACCGCGATGCTGACCGTGGCCGGTGCTACCGATTCGGCGCCCTTGGCGTCACGCGCCGAGTAGTTGAAGCTGGCGGTGAACGGCGTGGTGACAGTGGCCGGCGGGGTGTAGGTCACCTTGGTGCCATCGGTGCTGGTATTGCCTTGGCCGGAGTCCGGCTGGCTGAGGCCGACGACGGTCAGCGGCAGGTTGCCTTCCGGGTCGGTATCGTTGGCCAGCACGTTCAGGGTGATCGGCTTGCCGGCCGTGGTAGCCGCGCTGTCGTTGGCCGCGACTGGCGGTTTGTTGGCCGCGTCGTCGTCGTCATGGTCTTTGGTGCGGAAGGTCGGCAGGCCAACCGAAGCGACGTACTCCACGCCATCCCAGCCTGGCAGCGGGGTCGGCATCACCTGGAACTGGCCTGGGTGCTCCAGGTCCCAGCGCAGCAGCATCGACGAGTCTTCATGCTGGGTGTTGTGGCAGTGTTCCATGTAGGTACCGGCAAACTCGCGGAAGCGGATCGCCACTTCCACTTCTTCCGAAGAATCGATGTCCGGCCCGATGCGATACACGTCCTTGCGCGCCCATTTTTCCCATTCTGGGGGTGCCTTGCCGTCGCGGCTGAGCACCACACCTTCCTCGAAGTGCACATGCACCGGGTGGCTCCAGCCATTGCCGCCGTTGATGATCTTCCACACTTCCAGGGTGCCGTCGCCGCTGAAGCCGGCATCGGTGGACTGCTGGGCCAGCTGTGGCGCCGCGCTGATGCGCCGTGGGTCCATGCTGTAGCCAAAGCCGCCATCGGTCTTGATGGTCCAGGGCTGGGTGTCGGTGCCGTCGGAACGACCGAAGATGAACTCGCGGTGGCGGGCAGCCTGGAGTTTGGCCTGGTCGGTGGCAGAGTTGCGGTCGATCGGCAGCGGCAGCATCTTCATGCCTGCGGCCTTGCCCGGTTTGGCCGGTTCATAGGCTGCCGGGTTCATGCTCAGGTCCTGGCCGCTGTAGGGCTGTACCACAAGCTGCAGGAACTTGCCGATCCCCGGGTCGCCGTTTTCCCAGCGTGGGCCTTTGCTGGTCTGCTTGATCACTGGCTTGTACTTTTCCGACAACACATCGCCCAGCGCGATGGCGCCTTCCGGGCCCTTGCCGCTCTGGTGCTCCTCGAGGTTGACGAAGTACAGCTTGTCGCCGACCTTGATGCCGTTCTTGGCGAAGTTGATGATGATGTCGTAGCGCTCGGCGATGCCCTGCAGCGGCAGAACGCCGTTGTTGTCCTGCAGGTTGCCGTCACCATTGAGGTCCATGGTGCCGTCGAACGGCACGGTGTGTTCCATGATGTTGCCGTCGTTGGCGATCATGTGGAACGGCACTCGCGCATACGACAGGTTGGAGCCGGTGGGGCCTTTGAATTCGCCACTGGTACCGGCAATTTCGCGCACCACGGCGAACTTGAAGTAGCGCGACACCGAGCCGTTGAGGATACGGAAGCGGTAGTTGCGCGCGCGTACCTTGAGCGTGGGCCGGTACTGCCAGTTGACCAGGATCTGGTCGCCGAGGAAGCCGTCGGTGTTGAACGGGTTGAACCACAGCTGGCCGTTGGCATCCCAGGCCTTGTCGGCGATCACCAGGTTTACGTCGTAGTCGCGGTTGCCCCACGGCATGCCCGAACCGCTGGGGAAGCGCAGGTTGACGCCATCCTGCAGCGCCTCATTGCCGCGGTCCAGGGCGCTGTAGTAGTTCATCATCACGGCATTGCCTTTGTAGACGTTCTGCGCCGTGAAATCCAGCATGTGGTCGTGGAACCAGTGGGTGCTCATGGTTTCGCGCCAGTCACCACGGATCTTGATGCTGCCGTTCTGGCAGGTTTTCAGGCCTGGCGAGGCGTCATTGACGAACAGGGTTTCACCCGGTGAGCAGGGGAACGCCGCACGCGGGTCCTGGGCGCGGGTGTTGATGGTGTCGTAGCCGGCCAGCTGCAACGGCCAACGGTAGTCGTAATACTGGCCGGGGAAGAAGTAGGCATTGGCATAGCCGTCGCTCTCGGCCGGCGAATGGCCGTTGTGCTCGTGGGTGGAGAGGGTGTGCAGACCAAAGCCGTTGTTGGCTGCAGGGTCGATCGGCAGGGCGTTGTAATGGCGCATCAGGATCGGCTGGCCATAGCGCACCATCAGCAGCTTGGGCGGGAAGGTGCCGTCGAAGGTCCACAGTGACTTGTGGTTCTGCAGCGGCATTTTTGGGTGGAAGCGGGTGTCGATGCCCTTGGTGGTGCCCAGCGTGTTGGGGATGTCGGAGGTCTGGTAGTACAGGCCACCCGGGGCGAACTCGCCGACCGCATAGTTGTGCAGTTGCTTGCGGTCACGCAGGCCGAGGTTGATGCGCGCACCGGCCTGGGCGGTCTTGAACCCCGCCTGCGGGTAGAACTCGTTCCAGCGCTGGTGCGACCAGCCTTTTCCTGGTGGCCGGCCTTCCGCCGGCGAACCGACCGGTTGGCGGTTGAGGAACATCTCGATCTGCGCCTTCCACGGGTTGCGGTCCAGCACGTTGGAATACTGGGTCGGGAACGGGTACAGGCCCGGCTGTTTGAGGAAGGCTTCCAGGGCCGTGCCGCTAGGGCCGCTGCGGGCCACCACATTAGGGTCCTGCGCCGGTGCTGCGCCCAAGGTGGGCACCGGGAAGGTCAGGGGCGGCGGCGGCAACGTGGGGTCGAGTTTTTCCGTGCCGAATTCCTCGAACAGCAGTAACTGCTGGGTAAACGGCAGCGCCCCGAACAAAGGGCTGGGCTTGCCGTTGGTGGGGTATTTTTCTCCGGTTTGCAGGGCCGGCGGCAGCACGTTGTTGGCGCGTACTGTGTCGCGGTCACCGTACACGCCATCGGTCAACTCGAGTGCGCCTCGATTGGCCTCTGGCATGCTGTAAAGGTCCAGCAAGGCCTGGGTTGGATCTTCCGGCTGGTCGGTATAGGCCGAAGGGTCGGTCGGCGGTGGCATGCTGTTGTCGTCGAGGGGAGCGGCGATAGCCGTGACCAGCCCGAGGCCGAGCATCAGCGTGGTGAGGGTGGACAGCTGGAATGCATGCCTGGCAGGGTGGATCACGGCAGGTGTTTTCATTGCCTTGTGCCTCGCTCTCGACATAATGGCCTGCGGCCATCAATGGCTTTTTGCCCGTTTCTGGGGCTAGAGCAACGGGTGTGCCAACCAAATACGAGGAATGTGTTTCTAAACAAATCCTTGTGGCGCCTGATGTGCGCTAAATGCCATTGCGTCAAAAATGGGTGAGGGGCCCCACTAGTGGGTCACCCATTGCCCACAGATTGGGTGGTGACAGCAGCAGCGCCCTGGGGTATACCTGAGCGCCACCAAGGGGGGGCCCGGCATCGGGCTGAGAAACCGCTGGATGCTGCAGCGCGGTGACCCTTCGAACCTGATCCGGATCATGCCGGCGAAGGGATGGGACTTGAAACCTGCCTTTTTGCCGGCCTCACTGCGAGGCCCGTCCATGCCAACCATCGCGGTCTCGCTGTCACCCCCCATCAAGGACAGCAACATGACCGAACGCTTCAGCCAGTCCCTGCGCCGCCGCAGCGAGCCGACCTGGTCGGCGGCCGTTGGCCACCGCTTCGTCACCCAATTGTGCGATGGCAGCCTGCCGGACCCGATCATGGTCGACTACCTGGTGCAGGACCACCGCTTCCTCGACAGCTTCCTGACCCTGCTGGGCGCGGCCATCGCCACCGCCGACACCTTCGAGGCGCGCCTGCGCTTCGGCCGCTTTGCCGGGATGATCTCCAGTGACGAGAACACCTACTTCCTGCGCGCCTTCGAGGCCCTGAGGGTAAGCCCCGCGCAACGCAGCGAACCGGCCGACACCGTGCCAACCGCAGGCTTCAAGGCGATCATGCGCGAAGCGGCGGCCACCCGGTCCTATGTGGCCGCGCTGGCGGTGCTCAACGTCGCCGAAGGCCTGTACCTGGACTGGGCGCTGAAGGCGCCAAAGCCGATGCCGGACAACTTCGTCCACGCCGAATGGATCACCCTGCACGACAACCCGGCATTCCAGGACTTCGTTGCCTTCCTGCAAGCCGAACTCGACCGCGTCGGCCCGCAGGAAGCCGCGCTGGCGGCTGACTTCTACCAGCGCACCGTGGCGCTGGAGCTGGCCTTCTTCGATGCCGTCTACCCGGAGGACAAATGAGCATGGATATCTTCGACCGCCTCAAGGCTGCTGCCACGCCGCAATGGAACAGCTACGTCGACCACGAGTTCGTGCGCCAGATGGGCGAGGGTACGCTGAGCGAAGCCGCCTTCCGCACCTATCTGGTACAGGATTACCTGTTCCTCATCCAGTTCGCCCGCGCCTGGGCGCTGGCCGCCTACAAGAGCCGACGCCCGGCCGACATCCGCGCCGCGCAGGCCGGGTTGGCGGCGATTCTGGATGAAACCGAGTTGCACTTGCGCCTGTGCGCACGCTGGGGCCTGACCCAGGCGGATATCGAAGCCGCGCCAGAACACCAGGCCACGGTTGCCTATACCCGCTATGTGCTGGACTGCGGTGCCGCGGGTGACCTGCTGGAGTTGCATGTGGCCTTGGCGCCTTGCGTGATCGGCTACGCCGAGATTGGCCGGGCGCTGTCCGAGCGCATTGGCGATCTGAGCAATCACCCGTACCGCGAGTGGATCGCCGAGTATGCCGGTGAAGGCTACCAGGGTGTCGCCACCGCGGCGCGCAAGCATCTGGACGAGCTGGCAGCGCGGAGCATGACCGAGCAACGGTTTGCCGAGCTGGTGGGGATTTTCGGCCAGGCGTCCAGCCTGGAGGCGGACTTCTGGCAGATGGGCTTGGCTAGCCAATAGCGCACTGCATGACCCTGCGCGGACTCTTGTAGGAGCGGCCTTGTGTCGCGAAAGGGCTGCGAAGCAGCCCCAGGATTTCAGCGCAGATGCACAAATTGCTGGGGCTGCTTCGCAGCCCTTTCGCGACACAAGGCCGCTCCTACAAAGGTCCGCGCTAACCGGGCAGATGAGATTTCGGCCACTATGCTGGTAGGGCCACCCGCAAAGCCCAGGGAGAAGCATCATGAACATCATCAACGCACGCCTGCGCGGCAAGCCCGGCCTGTTCCGCATCGAGCTCAGCGGCGAACGCATCGCCGCCATCGTGCCCCAGGCCGAAGGGGTGGCGACGCGCGCTGCCGATGACCTGGATGCCGGGCAGAACCTGGTGGTGGCGCCCTTCATCGAACCGCACATCCACCTGGACGCCACGCTCACAGCCGGCGAGCCGCGCTGGAACATGAGCGGCACCCTGTTCGAAGGCATCGAGCGCTGGGCCGAGCGCAAGGCGATCACCACCCACGACGACATCAAGAACCGCGCGAAAAAGACCATCGGCATGCTGGTGGACCATGGCATCCAGCATGTACGTACCCATGTCGATGTCACCGACCCCACTCTGACCGCGCTGAAGGCCATGGTCGAAGTGCGTGACGAAGTGCGCCACCTGCTCGACCTGCAGATCGTCGCCTTCCCCCAGGAGGGTATCGAGTCTTATGCCAATGGCCGGGCGCTGATGGCCGAAGCGGTGGCCATCGGTGCCGACGTGGTTGGCGGCATCCCGCATTTCGAGAACACCCGCGACCAGGGCGTATCGTCGGTCAAGTTCCTGATGGACCTGGCCGAGCGTACCGGCTGCCTGGTGGATGTGCATTGCGACGAGACCGACGACCCGCAGTCGCGCTTTCTCGAAGTACTGGCCGAAGAGGCGCGGGTGCGCGGCATGGGCGCCCGGGTGACAGCCAGCCATACCGTGGCCATGGGCTCGTACGACAATGCCTACTGCTACAAGCTGTTCCGCCTGCTAAAGCAGTCGGGTATCAATTTCGTGTCCTGCCCGACCGAGAGCATTCACCTGCAAGGGCGTTTCGACAACTACCCCAAACGCCGCGGCGTCACCCGCGTGGCCGAGCTCGACCGGGCCGGGATGAACGTGTGCTTTGGCCAGGATTCCATCGTCGACCCTTGGTACCCGCTGGGCAATGGCAACATCCTGCGTATTCTCGAGGCCGGCCTGCACATCTGCCACATGCTTGGCTACGAAGACCTGCAGCGCTGCCTGGACCTGATCACCGACAACAGCGCCCGCACCCTGAACCTGGGCGAGCGCTACGGCATCGAAGTGGGGCGGCCGGCGAACCTGTTGCTGCTGTCGGCGCCGGACGATTACGAAATGGTGCGCAGCCAGGGGCATGCGCTGGTGTCGGTACGCTACGGCAAGGTGCTGATGCGTAGAACGCCTGCCAGGGTTGAACACTACACCTGACGCTCCCTGCGTCAGCTTTTGCAGCGCCCCGCCGGCTTGAAGCCGAGCGGGGCGTTTTGCTGTCTGGCGTACTGTTTTATTCCCTTGCACGGCCCTCATGAACCACTCACATGCGATAAGCCGTGATTATTCCACCATAGGAAATGTTTGCATGGGCAATGGCATGTCTCCATAATTGGTACGTAATTACATGGTACATAACACGTTACAAAATCGTAGGAGCAAGCATGGCCCGGGGCGGTATCAACAAGGTTGTAGTGCAGCAGGCGCGTCAGGCGCTGATTGCCCGGGGCGAGAACCCCAGCATCGATGCCATACGTATCGAACTGGGCAACACCGGCTCCAAGACCACGATTCACCGCTACCTGAAAGAGTTGAATGGCCAGCAGCCTGTGGCCTCCGAGGGCGGCATTGCGCTGAGCGACGTGCTGAGCCGAATGGTCGGGCAGCTGGCAACCCAGTTGCAGGACGAGGCCGACCTGAAGATCGAGCAGGCCGAAAGCGCCTTCACTCGACAGCGCGAACAACTGGAGGCGCAGCTGGCGATTGCCCAGCAGGCACTGGCTGCGGCGCATCAGCAGCATCAGATTGACGCGGCCGCGCTGGCGGCCGAATCGGAGAAACTGCTCTCCACCCAAAGCACCCTGCAGGCCGAACAGCTGCGCAGTGCCAGCCTCAACCAATCGCTGGGCGAGCTGCAGGTGCGCCTGGCCGACAAGGACGAGCAGGTCAAATCACTGGAAGACAAGCACCGTCATGCCCGCGATGCGCTGGAACACTACCGCAACGCCAGCCGCGAACAGCGTGAACAGGAACAGCGCCGCCACGAAGCGCAACTGCAACAGTTGCAGGTGGAAGTACGCCAACTGCAGCAGGGCATGATCGTCAAGCAGGACGAGCTGACCCGCCTGCACCGCGACAACGAGCGCTTGCTGGGTGAGCATCGCCAGGCTGCCAGCGCCTGCAGGGCGCAGGATGAATTACTGGAACAGCGTGATGCGCAGATCCAGGGCTTGCGCACGATCCTGGCCCAGGCGCAGGGTGCCAGCGAGGAAATGCGTCGGCAGCTGGATGTGCAGGCCCAGAATCTGGAGGCCAGGCGCGACTTGTGCACGGTACAGGCTCGCCAGCTGCAGCAGCTCGAGGAGCAGCTGAAGCAACGTGATGAAGCGTTGGTTCAATGCCGTGCCCAACTAGCTGTGGATACAGATTAATCAAACTTTTCCTGGCCGGTGGTTTCTTCCCTAGACACTCACCGGAGAAAGCCTCATGCCTGAACCACAACAGCCAGAAAAACATCCCCAAGGGCCCCATTCGTCCGAGCAGGCGAACAAACGCCAGGACTTGGGTTTCGACCCCGATTCGCCAGATGTGGAGGATCCGCAAGTCGACCCTCAAGGGCCTGCCAAGCCACCGCGGGACGTCGAAAAATCACCGTGAAGGTAGCATTTGTCGCAAAGGGCCGCTAAGCGGCCCCCGCGATCAACACGGCACTGCTTGGGGCAGGCTGTCTCAGGCAAGCTACGCTCGCTTGACTCAGGACTCTGCCCGCCTGGCTGCCTCCACGCCCGCAGCCGAGAGTTTGATGGGGTAGTTCACGCTGATCTGATGGTCGCTGCTCACCGCCACGCTGCCATCCTGAATCAAACCGGCCTCCTGCAGCGTCTTGAGCATACCGGCCACGGCCTTCTCGCCCCGGTAGTTGTCCAGCACTTCCTTGCCGAGACCCTGGGGGTGAGCATGCAGCAGGCGAGTCAGCACTTCGGCTTTCAATGCATCGTTACTCATGGCGGGCCTCACTTGGCGTGTTTGGCCTGAAGCGCCTTGGCATGCTCCAGATGCTGTTCTAGCTTGGGCAGGGTTTCGCTGGCAAAGGCCTTCAATTCAGCCTTGTCGGACGATGCCGCTTCCTTCTTGAACAGCTCCACCGCATTTTCGTGAGCTTCGACCTGGTTGTTGACGTAGGACTTGTCGAACGACTCTTCCCGCCATTCCAGGATCATTTTCTTGACCTTGTCGGTTATTGCCGCCTCATCGGGTACGGATATATCGAGCTTGCGAGCGATGTCGCCGAGTTTCTGATTGGCCTGGGTGTGGTCGGTGACCATCTGCTGGGCGAAGGTCTTGATTTCGGCATTCTGAGTTTTTTCCAGAGCCAGCTTGCCGGTGACCACTTCGGCAATACCGGCCTCGGTGGCCGCTTCGACGAAGTCATCGGAACTCGCTGCCATCGCGTGTACCGATGCCAGGCCCAACACCATGGAAAAACCGACGCGCTTGATGAAGAGACTGCTCATGCTTCACTCCTTAAACCGTGGCGCGACCTCAGTGTCGCGTACGGTTGAGGGTGAATGGGCGGCAAAGGTTTAATCTTTTTCCTGGCCGGCTGCGCCCAGGTGGTGCTGAACTATAGTGAAAGGCGGCGAACGCGGTATGGCTAGGGATTTCAATGTGTGCAGCCAGGAAACAGGATGAAGACGGGTTCTTCGCGATAACAGGCGAGGGCCGCGCCGTGGCGCTGTTCCGCCTGGTACTGGCGTTCATGCTGGTGGTGATGCTGACCTTCGTCGTGGTGGAAGGCTGGCGTATCTGGCGCGACTACCGGCACGCCTTCACCAACGCCGAAAACATGGTCACCAACCTGGCCCGGGCCACGGCGCAGCATGCCGAAGACGCCATCCGCCAGGTCGACGCAATTACCGCGGCGCTGGCCGAGCGCCTGGAAGGCGACGGCTTCGAGCACATCGACCGGCCGCGTCTGCATACCTTGCTGGTGCAGCAGAAAAGCATCATGCCGCAGTTGCACGGGTTGTTCGTGTATGGCCCGGATGGCAGCTGGATCGTGACCGACCAGGCGGTGGTCCCGCCCAATGCCAACAATGCCGACCGCGACTACTTCATCTACCACCGCGACCATACCGACCGTGGGGTACACATCGGTTCGGTGGTGCGCAGCCGTTCCACTGGCGACCTGATCATCCCCATTTCACGGCGCCTGCAATATGCCGATGGCAGCTTCGCCGGGGTGTTGCTGGGCACCATCAAGGTGGAGTGGTTCGTGCGCTACTACGGCGACTTCAAGATCGATGAACGTGGCGCGCTGGTGCTGGCCAAGCGCGACGGCACCATCCTGGTACGGCGGCCGTTCGTCGAGCAGGTGGTGGGCCGCAGCCTGAGCAGCAGCGAGATCTTCCGCAAGCACCTGCCGTATGCAAGCGAAGGGGTGGCCGAGGCGGTCGCCGTGGTGGACGGCACGCCACGGCTGTATGGCTTTCGCGCGCTGGGCAGCTACCCGTTGGTAGTGGAGGCGGGCTTGTCGCGGGAGTCGATCGTTGCGCCCTGGCGACACGATGCGATCAAGTCGGTGGCGGTCTTGCTGCTGTTGCTGGTGGGGCTGGCGGCCTTTGGTGGCGTGGTGTTGCGCCAGTTGCGCGAGCGTATCGTCATCGAGCGGGCGCTGCACCAGGCACACCAGACCCTGAAGGCCCTGGCACTGACCGACAGCCTGACCGGCCTGGGTAACCGCCGGCGGCTGGATGCAGTGTTCGAGCCGGAGCTGCGCCGGGCGCGACGCCAGGGCTATCCGCTGGCGCTGGTGATGCTCGACCTGGATTACTTCAAGGCCTACAACGACCGATACGGGCATCCCGCGGGCGACCAGTGTCTGCGGCGCTTTGCCGAGGTGCTGCAGCAGGCACTGAAGCGGCCGGCCGACCTGGCTGTACGCTATGGCGGCGAGGAGTTCACATTGCTGCTGCCTGATACCGATGTTCGCGGGGCGGAACTGCTGATGCAGGAAGTGCAACAGCTGTTGCGTCGGCAGCCGCTGGAGCATGCGGGCAGCCCACTGGGGCGGGTGTCGTTCAGTGCGGGGATTGCCGTGGGTGACCTGGCGCGGGAGGGAGTGACGGCCGAGCGCCTGATGGCGGCAGCGGATGCGGCGCTGTACCAAGCCAAGCGCCAGGGGCGGGATGGGTATTGTGTGGCAGAAAGTTCGGTGGTGAGTGTAGAGGAATGAAGGCTTTGGGTTGCCTGTACCGGCCCCATCGCCGGCAAGCCAGCTCCCACAGGTAATGTGCATCTCTTTGGCAATGCGCGGTCCCTGTGGGAGCTGGCTTGCCGGCGATGGGCTGCAAAGCAGCCCCGGGGGTCTAGTTATCTACGCCAAGGCGCATCGCACAACGGCCCTCAAGCCCATGAGCACGCTCCTCGGCCAGAATCTGCTGCAAGCGTGCATCCAGCAGCCCCTCATCAATCACCTCGAACCCCAACCGCGCATAGAACGGCGCATTCCACGGCACATCGGCAAAGGTGGTCAAGGTCAGCTCCCGCACCCCCGCCTGGCGCGCCGCATCGGCCACCTGCTGCAGCAGCTTGCGCCCGACGCCTTGCCCCTGGGCCTCCCGACGCACCGAAACTTCATGAAGATGCAGCGCCTGATCCTCGAACCGGGCACAGGCAAACCCCAGAATGCGCCCATCCGGCCCCTCGGCCACCCAGCTCCCGCCAGCTTCGACAAATGCCTGATGGGTGCCGCAGTCCATCACATCTCCTTGCGCCAGCCATGCCAGCGCCGGCCGGGCGGCAAAGGCCTGGGCAGCCGAGCGTTCGACGCCCGGCAGCCATTGAATGTCTTGCTCGAGGGTAGGGCGAATGCGCATGAAGAAGTCCTTTCGTTCTAGTCTGCCGCCAGCACCTGCGGCTGCAATTGCCAGCGCACCGAGCTTACACCTTTCTCCAGGCTGACCCGGCTGACCAACCGCTCCAGTTGTGCTGGTGCCTGCGCGGTGCCGAGCAGTTCGGCGCGTACTTCCAGGCGTGCGGGGTTCGCCAGGTCTTCGCTGTGCAGTGACTGCAGGCGCAGCTGCGGGTCGCCCAGGCTATGCAACATCAGGCTGCGGACCTGGATCTCGTCCTCGGCGCGGCAGACGATGCGCACCTCGAAGTGCTGTTCCACCTCGCTCGCCGGCACCACTCCCTGGCGGTCCAGGCGCTGGGCAATGTCACGCAACAGGATATTGGCACACAGCACCACCAGGCTACCCAGCGTCGCTTCCAGCAGCAGCCCGAGGCTGCACAGCACGCCGACCGCGGCCGTGCACCACAGCGTGGCGGCGGTGTTCAGGCCACGTACGTTGAACCCGTCGCGCATGATCACGCCGCCACCAAGAAAACCGATGCCCGATACCACGTACGCGGCGATACGCGACGCATCGGTGGGCGCCATGCCCGGCACCGCCTGGGTCATCAGCACGAACAGGCAGGCACCGGTGCTGACCAGTGCATTGGTGCGCAGCCCGGTCAGGCGCTGGCGCAGTTGACGTTCGGCGCCGATCAGCGCCCCCAGCAGCAGGGCGATGCTGACACGCAGCAGAAATACTTTCCAATCCATAGCAAACCTCTTCCACGGGCACACGCCCGCAAGAACGCCATCAGCTGGCGCGGTTGAAAAACCAGAAAATGCGCAGGACCACGAAGGGGGAGGAAGAAGAGGGGGATTACAAGAAACCACCGTCTTGCCAGGCCGGCCAGACAGTGCAGAGACACTGCCGGACTAGCGCGCCACGTGGGCCTGTCGCATGCGACTGGGGCTACTGTCCAATGCAGATCTCCTGTTCAGGGATGCAAAATTGCGCCGCGGACCTTACGCCCCGTGGCAGGCCAGGTCAAGGGCAAAAACATGACAATGGCTTCATCCGCAATGGGCCTGCTACCGGTCACGCCTGCATGGAAAAAAATGCGGGCAATCGGTACCCTTGCGCCTTCCCTTGCCATCCCCCGGACCGTTCCATGCTGTTCAATCTCGCCGTGCTGTTCGGCACCCTGGTGGCCATGGAGGGCGTTGGCACGCTGGCTCACAAGTACATCATGCATGGCTGGGGCTGGTGGCTGCACCGCTCGCACCATGAGCCGCAACTGGGCATGCTCGAAACCAATGACCTGTACCTGGTGGCCCTGGGGCTGATTGCCACGCTGCTGGTGGCCTTGGGCAAGGGTGGCCTTGCGCCCTTGCAGTGGGTGGGTGGCGGGGTGGCGGGGTACGGCGTGCTGTATGTCGTGGCCCACGACGGTTTCTTTCACCGGCACTGGCCACACAAGCCACGGCCGGTCAACCGCTACCTCAAGCGTTTGCACCGCGCGCACCGGTTACACCATGCGGTGAAGGGGCGGACGGGGAGTGTGTCGTTCGGGTTTTTCTATGCACCGCCGTTGAAGGTGCTGAAACAGCAGTTGCGGCGTAAGCGCAGCCAGTTGTGACAGGGACTGGCAGAGCAGCCCACGATGATGCAACTGCAAATGACTCATTGAGTCAGCAGGGACCCTGTGGGAGCGGCTTCAGCCGCGAACACCGGCGCAGCCGGTGCCATGCACCGAGTTGGATTCTTCGCGGGTAAACCCGCTCCCACAGGGTACGTGGAAAGGCCCTCAGTTCACTGTTTCACCCTTGGGCTGCGCCGCCACATGCCCGCGGCTCACCCACCAGCCAAACGCCGCCGCGGTGAAGAACATGATCAGGCTGTACAGCGCCGCCGGCACCGCCATGGTGGCGTTGTTCAGCAGCGAAGGGCTCAATGCCAGGGCAATCGCCAAGGTGCCGTTGTGGATGCCGATCTCCATGCCGATGGCAATCGCCTGGCGCTTGGGAATGTTCAACAGGCGCGGCACCCAGTAGCCCACGCTCAGGCTCAGCAGGTTGAACAGCAGCGCGGCCAGGCCCACCACCGGCGCGTACGCAACCACGGTCTGCCAGTCCTTGGCCAGCGCCAGGACGATGGTGAACGCCAGGAACAACGCGGCCACCAGCTTCATCGGCTTCTCCATACGCGCGGCAAAAGCGGGTGCGAAGCGGCGAACCAGCATGCCCAGCGCCACCGGTAGCAGGACGATGGCGAACACCTGCATCACCTTGGCAAATTGCAGCGGTATGGCCTGGTCCGATGCCATGAACCAGCTCAGCGACAGGTTCACCAGCAGTGGCATGGTCAGGATCGCGATCAGCGAGTTGACCGCCGTCAGGGTGATATTCAACGCCACATCGCCATGGGCCAGGTGGCTGAACAGGTTCGCCGTGGTGCCGCCAGGCGAGGCGGCCAGCAACATCAACCCCACCGCCAGGGCCGACTCCAGGCCAAAGCCGTTGGCAATCAGGAAGCACACCAGCGGCAGCAGCAGGATCTGGCAAACCAGGCCTACCACCACCGGCTTGGGGTATTTCACCACGCGGGCGAAGTCGGCCAGGGTCAGCGATAACCCGAGGCCGAGCATGATGATGCCCAGGGCCAGCGGCAGAAAGGCGGTGAGCAAAGGTGAGGCAGTCATGGGCGGTCTCTCGGGCGAAGGATCCCGAGCAGTGTAGGTCGGCCCTGATTGATAGCTAATTGCAAAGCGCCAGCCCTTGGTAACCGTTTGTTACCAAGCGCAGCGGCCAGCGAGGCTGTATGCCGCGTTGCAGTAGGCCTGCAGGCGCAGTAGCATTCCCGTTTTTACCGAGGATTAGCCTGTCATGCCGTTCCAGCAAGGTCTGCTTGCCACCCCGGTGCCGGCCCACGCCCGTCACCTGTTCTTCACCCTGCAGTCGCCCGAGGCCCTGCCTGCCGCGCTGGATGCCTTGCTGCCGCAGGTCGATGGCGAACAGCTGATCCTGGGTGTCGGCGCCCCGCTGGCCAAGGCCCTGGGCCGTGAAGTACCTGGCTTGCGCGCCTTCCCGCAGCTGGATGCTGCAGTGGAGAACCCCAGCACCCAACACGCCCTGTGGCTGTGGCTGCGCGGCAACGAGCGCGGCGACTTGCTGCTGCGGGCCCAGGCCCTGGAGCTGGCATTGGCACCGGCCCTGCGCCTGGCCGACAGCGTCGACGGCTTCCTGCACCGTGGCGGCCATGACCTGACCGGCTATGAGGACGGCACCGAAAACCCGGTGGACGAAGAGGCCGTGCAAGCGGCCATTGGCGCCGATGGCTCCAGCTTTGCCGCGTTCCAGTTGTGGAAGCACGACCTGGAGTACTTCAAGTCGCTGCCCCAGGCCGACCAGGACAACATCATCGGCCGTCGCCTCAGCGACAACGAAGAGCTCGAGGACGCCCCCGAGTCCGCCCACGTCAAGCGCACGGCCCAGGAAAGCTTCGAACCAGAAGCGTTCATCGTCCGTCGTTCGGTGGCTTGGGCAGACCAACGTGGCGCTGGCCTGGCGTTCGTGGCCCTGGGCCACAGCTTCGATGCGTTCGAGGTGCAGCTGCGGCGCATGAGCGGCCTGGAGGACGGCATCATCGACGGCCTGTACCGCTTCAGCCGGCCACTGACCGGTGGTTACTACTGGTGCCCGCCCATGAGCGAGACGGGTGTCGACCTGAGCCTGCTGCTGCAAGCCTGATCGCTAAACATCCAGATACAGAAACACCGGACGCAGCGGGGTACAGCGGCTAGCCTTGAAAGTTTCCGCTTCGTGACGGGAGCTTTTCCATGTACGCACGTCGTGATGTCCTACGTGCGGGTGCTACCTTGGGCTTGCTGGCCGCCAGCCCCTGGTTGCACGCCGCTGCCCCGGCGGGCTTGCTGACCCGCAACGTGCCGAGCACCGGTGAAGCGCTGCCGGTGATCGGTGCCGGTACCTCCGGCAGTTTCGAAGTGCAAGCCGGTTCGGCCCAGTACCAGCAGCTGAAAGTTGTACTGAAGGCGTTCTTCGAAGGCGGTGGCCGGGTCATCGACACCTCGCCCAACTACGGCGGCGCCGACAGCATTCTCGGCCAGCTCCTGGAAGAGGGCGGCTGGCACCGGCAGTGCTTCATCGCCACCAAGATCGCCGCCGACAGCCGGGCAGACGCCGAAGCGCAATGGGCCGGCAGCCTCGAGAGCCTGCGCACCGACAAGGTCGACTTGCTGCAGATCCACAACCTGCGCGACTGGCAGGCCCAGCTGCCCTATGCCCGCGAGTTGAAGCAGCAGGGCAAGACCCGCTATGTCGGCATCACCCATTACCTGAACAGTGGCCAGGACGAGGTCGCCCGCATCGTGCGCAGCGAACCTCTGGACTTCATCCAGATCAACTACTCGGTCAATGCCCCCGACGCCGCCCGCGAACTGCTGCCGCTGTGCCAGGACAAGGGCGTCGCCGTGCTGATCAACCGGGCATTCGACGATGGCCGCCTGTTCGCCCGGGTGAAGGACCAGGCCTTGCCCGGCTGGGCCGCAGAGGCGGGTATCGGCAGCTGGGCGCAGCTGTTTCTGAAGTTCGCCATCAGTCACCCGGCGGTGACCACGGTCATCCCCGCAACCAGCCGGCCCGAGCGCCAACTTGACCAGTTCAAGGCCGGGCACGGGTCGTTGCTGACCCAGGCGCAGCAACAGGCGCTGATCAAGCAGTTTGCCTGACACCATGGCAGCCTGGCGGCGGCGCCTGGACCAGGGGCTGAACATCCAGCCCGGCGAAGGGCCGGCGGTGATCGCCGGTTTGCTGCTGTTCTACCTGTTGTTCACTGGCTATTTCATGCTGCGCCCGGTGCGCGAAACCATGGGCGTTGCCGGTGGCGTGGACAACCTGCAATGGCTGTTCACCGGCACCTTCATCGCCACCGTGGCGTGCCTGCCGTTGTTTGGCTGGCTGGCCTCCAAGGTGCAGCGCCGGTACATCCTGCCCTGGACCTACGGCTTCTTCGCCAGCAACCTGCTGCTGTTCGCCGTGCTGTTTGCCAGCAATCCGGAAGCTTCGTGGACGGCTCGGGCCTTCTACATCTGGTTGTCGGTGTTCAACCTGCTAAGCATCTCGCTGGCCTGGAGCGTGCTCGCCGACCTGTTTTCCACCGCGCAAGGCAAGCGCCTGTTCGGCCTGCTGGCGGCCGGGGCCAGCCTGGGTGGGCTCAGTGGCCCCATCCTGGGCACGCTGCTGGTGGCGCCGCTGGGCCATGCCGGGTTGCTGGTGTTGGCCGCAGCGTTGCTGCTGGGCAGCATCGGCGCCACGTTGTACCTGCAACGCTGGCGAACGCGGCATCCACTGCCGGCGCAAGCCGAGCGGGCAGGTTCCCGGCCACTGGGCGGCAACCCGTTTGCCGGTGCCACTGCCGTACTGCGCTCGCCCTACCTGCTGGGCATTGCCCTGTTCGTGGTGTTGCTCGCCAGTGTCAGCACCTTCCTGTATTTCGAACAGGCACGCATCGTCAGTGAAACCTTCACCGACCGTACCCGGCAAACCCAGGTGTTCGGCCTGATCGACACCGTGGTACAGGCCTTGGCCATCCTCACCCAGGTGTTCCTCACCGGGCGCCTGGCCCGCCGCCTGGGGGTGGGCGTGCTGCTGGTGGCGGTGCCGCTGGTGATGGCTGCGGGCTTCCTGTGGCTGGCACTGGCCCCGGTGTTCGCCGTGTTCGTGGTGGTGATGGTGGTGCGCCGGGCCGGTGAGTACGCTCTGGTGCGGCCGGGGCGGGAGATGCTGTTCACAGTGCTGCCCGCCGAGGACAAGTACAAGGCCAAGAACTTCATCGACACCGTGGTCTACCGCGGCGGCGACGCGCTCAGCGGCTGGGTCAAGCGGGGGCTGGATGTGATGGGCGAGTACCCGCAACTGGCGATGTTGATCGGTACGCTGATTGCCCTGGGCTGGGCGATGACCGGAGGTTTGCTGGGAAGGCGACAGGCACGCCTGGACACCACATCGCGCGACTGACAGGCGCGCCAAATATGCTGATGCCGCTTATTTAATGCCGTTGGTCCGAACGCTTCGCATTAAACCGAATCCGCCGAAATGACCGAACTCCCAACTGGTGTACGGCAGGTAATGCCGTGCATTCCGAAGTCATACGAGGTTTAAGACCATGGCCAACAAAGAGAACAGCCGCACCGGCAACCAGCAAGGCAGCCAGGGTGGCAACAAGAACCCGGGCAACTTTGCCAATGACCGCGAAAAAGCCTCCGAAGCTGGGCGCAAGGGCGGCCAGCAATCCGGTGGTGGCCGTACCAGCGAATCGGGCCGCAAGGGCGGCCGTTCGTAAGTGAGGCTACGCAGTGCCCGGGCGATCGGGCACTGCGATTCTGCACATGAGGAGAACCCCATGCGATTGATCCCTCTGATAGCGCTGGTGGGCACGCTTGGCTTGCTGGGTGGCTGTTTCGACCGGGACAACGACCACCCGGCAAAGGATGCCGACCAGAGCAAACCTTCGCTGCAGATGCAGCAACCCGGCGACAAACCTGCTTCCCAACCTGCGCCGGACCCTGAGCCGATGCGTGGCCAGAAACCCAGCCAATAAAACGCGGACAAGGACTACGGCATGACGGTAATGACCCGCAAGACCGCCGCGGTGATACCAGCTTCGGCAAATGGGCCAAGCCTGAAGGAGCGTTACAACAAGTTGCTCGTGGCCCACGACACCACGAGCGCGGCGTGGCTGAGCGAACAATTGGTACGCGCGCAGCATTTGCCGGATGACTTGCCTGCCGATCCTGCTCAGCTGGAAGCCTGGAGCGCTAGCCATGCAAACCAGGTGGCCGAGGCCTATGCCAGTTACCTCGAGCAACGCGGCCAAGGCGCGCCGCGGCGCTATTTTGCCAACCGCGCCCAGGCGCTGTGGTTCCTGCAACAAGTGGCGCCCACCAAGGCAGTGGACGGGGCATGGCTGCACAGTACCTTGCGACAGTGGGGCGATCCGCGCTATCACGGCCTGATTCGCACCTACCTGGAAGAACTGGGCGGCGGTGATCCGCGCTACAACCATGTGCTGATCTACCAACGGCTGTTGAGCCGGCTGGGTTGCCTGGGTATGCCTGAACTGGACGACCAGCGTTACCTGCAGGGCGCCTTGCAGTTGGCATTGGGGCGCCACGGCGATGATTTCCTTCCCGAGCTGATCGGCTACAACCTGGGCTATGAACAACCACCGTTGCATCTGCTGATCACCACCTACGAACTGGCGGAATTGGGCATAGATGGCCATTATTTCCAGCTTCACGTGACCATCGATAACGCGGCCAGCGGGCATGCGCATTTGTCCATCCAGGCGCTACGCCAACTCTGCCCGGTCGACGACGCTGGCCAATTCTACCAGCGGGTACGCAGTGGCTACCGCTTGAACGACCTGGGGCTTGATACACCCAGCCTGATCAGCAGCTTCGATCTTGAGTCCGAATTGCTGTCGGCACTGGAGCACAAGCGCAATTTTGGCCAGTTCATGCATTCCGACCATTGCCGCCTGCAAAAGCGTACCGTCAACCAATGGCTGGCCGAACCCGGCGCCATGCCCGCGTTTCTGCAGGCCTTGCAGGCGCAGGGCTGGATCCGCCGTGGTGAAGCACCCGCCAACAGCCGCTGGTGGGGGCTCATCGACGGCCCCTCGGCACCGATGTATGGCGTGTTCACAGCGTATGAAAAACAACTATGGCACGACTGGATCGCGGCAGGTTGGCAAGCCCGGGGGCGCCGCGTGCTGCCTGGCAGCTGGGAGGTGCAAGTGCAATCGGATGATGCGCTTTCGACTCCTGCCGCGGACGCCGATATCGAGACGTTGATCGACACGATGTCCGGTAACCGCCATGCAACACCGGAAGGCTTGCTGGCCACTCGGCGCTATATGCGTGCTACCGGCCTTGTTCAGGAGATGACCCGCTGATGCTGCTCGATCCGCAACAGACCCAGGCTGACCAGGCAATGCTGCAACTGGGCAGGCGCCTGCGCGCCGACGGCTACCGCTTCACCTGCGTCACCCCGGCAACCCATGCTCGCGTGAATGCGCGCCCGGAAGCCGGGCAGGCCAGGACAGTGCGCGATGTGTTCGGCTGGAACCGTCCGTTCCGATCGTCACTGGTTTCTGCCGATGAGCTGGACCAGATGCGGCAGGCCCAGGTACTCGAGGAGCACGGTGATTTGCTGATCAGCCGCGTGCGCTGGTCCACGCTCGACGACCTGCTGCTGGTGCACTCTGCGTACCCCACCCAACAATCCGACGCGGTGTTTTTCGGCCCCGACAGTTACCGTTTCGCCCAAGTCATTCATGATCACCTGCAACGCACGCCGAAGCGTGTCGAGCATGCCGTGGATATCGGTTGCGGCACGGGTGTCGGCGCCTTGCTGATTGCCCGGGCGGCTCCCCATGCCCAGGTCAGCGCCGTGGATATCAACCCGCTCGCGCTGCGTTACACCGCGATCAACGCGGCATTGGCGGGCCTGAGCAATGTGTCCGTGGAGCCAAGTGACCTGCTCGGCGGCATTACCGGGCTGTTCGACCTTATCGTTGCCAACCCGCCGTACATGCTCGATGCCAGCGAACGTACCTATCGGCATGGCGGCGGTTCGCTCGGCGCGCAGCTTTCGCTGCGGATCGTCGAACAAGCCTGCGAGCGGCTCGGCTCGGGGGGCTCGCTACTGTTGTATACCGGCGTGGCGATCGTCGAGGGCCGGGACGCCTTGCTCGAAGCCATTCGCCTGCGCCTGGCGGGCCCGGCATGGTCCTGGGTGTATCGGGAAATCGACCCGGACGTGTTCGGCGAGCAACTGAACGAACCCGGTTACGAGCAGGTCGAGCGCATCGCCGCGGTGGTGCTCACAGTTACCCGCAACAGCTGAGGCAGCATGGCCCGACCCTGCACGTTCGGCATCGAGGAAGAATACCTGCTGGTGAACCTGGACACAGGACAGGTGCCAGCTACACCTTCGCCGGCCGTGCTGGAGCGTTGCAAGGAGACCTTGGGCCAGCATTTTGCCCAGGAAATGTTCCGCAGCCAGATCGAGGTGGCCTCGCCGGTGTTCGCCAACCTGTTCGAGGCACGCGAGTTCTTCCAGCACAGCCGCCAGCAGCTGAACACAGCGCTGGCCGAAGAGGGCATGGGCCTGTACGGTGCGGCGAGCCACCCCAATGCAGCCTGGCTGCGGCAGAAACCTGCTACCCCGGCGCACTACCAGCAACTGTTCGCTGACTACCGGCATGTGGCGCGGCGCAGCCTGCTCAACGGCCTGCATGTACACGTGGGCGTACCGCCAGGTTGCGACCGCATGCAATTGATCAACCGCGTACTGGGCTGGTTGCCCCTGTTGCTGGTGCTGAGTGCGTCATCCCCGCTGTGGGCAGGCCAGTGCACCGGCTACATGAGCTATCGGCGGGTGATTTGCGGGGAGTGGCCGCACATGGGCTTGCCCGAGCCTTTGCCGGATTGGGCCGCCTACGAGCGCTACCGTGCATTGCTGCAACGCACAGGGTCGCTGGCCGCGGATGGCGACTTCTGGTGGGCGATCCGGCCTTCGCGGCGTTTCCCGACGGTCGAGCTGCGCATCTGCGATGGCTGCCCGCGGCTGGAGGACGCGCTGTGCATCGCTGCGCTGTTTCGTCACCTGGTGGAGCACAGCATCGTGTACCGGCATGACCCGGCGGCCTGCAACCGCGAACAGCGCTGGATCACGCAGGAAAACTACTGGCGCGCCATGCGTCATGGGCGCCAGGGCGAGTTCATTGGCCTGCATGAGCAACAGCCGGTCACGGCCGAAGGTTGGTTGGCCCAGTTGCAGGAGCAGTTGCCGATCGACACCGCAGACGCCGAGCGCGCCTTCCACCATGCACAACGCCTGCTGCGTGACGGCACCCATGCCGATCAGCAACTGCAATGCCTGGCTCAGGCCAGCGCTGCCGGCCTGGGCAGGGCGCAGGCGTTACGGGCCGTGGTGGCCGCCGGGGCTTGCAATTAGTCGGGGTTTGCCGAAAATGGCCGCGCCTTTCGCAGCCACTCGGAACCACCTGCGCCATGATGCTGATCAAGCAATTCCCCGACATTTCCCTGGACGACACGTTGTTTGTCTTCGCCCTCGAAGCCGAGGCCGGCGATGTATTCGCTGACGTCAACACCGTGTTCACCGGCATCGGCAAGGTCAATGCCGCCATCGCCCTGACCAAGGCCATTGCCGCGCGCCGGCCCAGGCTGATCGTCAACCTCGGCTCGGCCGGCAGCCAGCGCCATGGCAAGGGCGAGGTTGTGTGCTGTACCCGCTTCGTGCAGCGCGACATGGATGTGACCCCGCTTGGCTTCGCCCGCTACCAGACGCCTCTGTCGGATATCCCGGTGGTGCTGGAGCATGGGTCGCAGATCCCCGGCCTGGCCCTGGAGACTTGCGGCAGTGGTGACAGCTTCGAGATCAACCATGGCGATGCACCTTATGACGTGGTCGACATGGAAGCCTACGTGCTGGCGCTGATCGCACGCGGCGAAGGCATCCCGTTCGTGTGCCTGAAATACATTTCCGATGATGCTGGCAGTGACGCGGCGCAGGACTGGGCGGTGCAGGTGCACCTGGCGGCTGAGGCTTTCAGGCAGGTGCTGTTCAGCCAGGCGTGACTGCTGACAGGCGCCGACACGTGCCTTGGCCTGATATTCGGTGTTTGGAACTCAGGCAAACCGGACTAGTCTTAATATGTGGGAATATTTCCCACGCAAAGATGCTGACTGGCTCTGAAGGATCGTGCGAAACCGAAGCTGCTCGCTGACGCTGCAGATTTATGGCCGCGCCGGTTGGCTGTCCGCTCCATGGGCGGTTGCGAACACATTGGTCATTGCGTTCGATACGGAGATGAGGACGCAACTCCAAGCGGAGGTGCATCATGTTGCTCAAGAAATGTTTGTTGGCATTGGCAATAGGTGGCGTCCTGTCGGCCTCGACCGTCCTGGTGCCCGACTATATCGGTAGTTTCTCCAGTGTGTATGCCAAAGACGGTGGCAGCGGCGGCGGTGGTGGTGGCCACGGCGGCAGCGGCGGTGGCGGTGGCTCTGGAGGTGGCGGCGGTCACGGTGGTGGCAGCGGTGGTTCTGGAGGTGGCGGTGGTCACGGTAGTGGCGGCGGTGGCTCTGGAGGCGGCGGTGGTCACGGTGGTGGCAGCGGTGGCTCTGGAGGCGGTGGCGGTCACGGTGGTGGCAGCGGTGGCGGAGGCAGTGGTCACGGCGGTGACGGCGGTGGCGGTCATGGCGGCCATGGTGGCCCGGGGGCCGGCGATGGTGACCATGGTGGCATGGCCGGCAGAGGCCCAGGCGATGCGCATGACAACGACAACGACAACGACAACGACAACGATGCGGCAGATGCCGCCAGGGACGCAGCCCGAGACGATGCTGATGCAGCCAGAGACGCTGCAAGGGCTGAAGCAGATGCCGCCCGGGATGCGGCAAAAGCTACTGCAGATGCCGCCAGAGACGCTGCCAGAGCCGAGGCGGATGCAGCCCGTGACGCCGCAAAAGCTGCTGGCCTAGCCGGCGCAGATGAAGCCAGAGACGCTGCCAGGGCCGCGGCAGATGCTGCCCGCGACGCAGCCAGAGACGAAGCTGATGCCGCCAGAGATGCTGCCAGGGCTACGGCAGATGCCGCCAGGGACGAAGCCAAAGTCGCTGCCAATGCAGCCAGAGACGCTGCAAGGGCGGATGTGGACGACGCGCCAGATGCTCCAGACGCGCCAGATGCACCGGATGTCGACGCAGCTGAGGTACGGAACTAGCCACTTTGAGTGACGTATCGACCGCTGGTCAGTGTTTGGGCCAGTCGGAAAAAACCATCGATGGCGGTTTACCTCGAAATCGGTAGAACGGCCTTCGCGGGCTTGCCGCTCCCACAGGACTGCCACCAGTTTCAATACCTGTGGGAGCGGGCAAGCCCGCGAATGGGCCAACACCGGTTTCACAAGAGGAGTGGCCCCCATGCCCAGCAAACCGCACGACCAGTTCAGCATGCAGAACCCGCTGACCCAGTACCCGCACCCTCCGTTCCCGGCCCAAGGCCAGCCAGCACCGGGGCTGGACGCCAACATGCAGCCCGAACCAGACCACGGCGAAACCACCTACAAGGGCTTTGGCCGCCTGGCGGGGCGCAAGGCGCTGATCACCGGCGCGGACTCGGGCATCGGCAGGGCCGTGGCCATTGCCTTCGCCCGCGAAGGTGCCGACATTGCCCTCAATTACCTGCCCATCGAACAACCCGATGCCCGCGAAGTCATCAAGCTGATCGAAGCCGAAGGCCGCAAGGTGGTGGCCATTGCCGGTGACCTGAAGGACGAGCAGTTCTGCAAGGAACTGGTCGACCAGGCCCACGAACAGCTCGGTGGCCTGGACATCCTGGTCAACGTCGCCGGCAAGCAGGAGGCGCGCAAGGACATCAGCCAGGTCAGCCACGAGCAGTTCGACCACACCCTGAAAACCAACGTCTACGCGCTGTTCTGGCTGTGCCAGGCGGCCGTGCCGCTGATGCCGGCGGGGGCGACCATCATCAACACCGCCTCGATCCAGTCCTACCAGCCTTCGGCCACCTTGCTCGACTATGCCACCACCAAGGCCGCGATCGTTGCCTTCACCAAGGCCTTGGCCAAGCAGGTGATCGAGCGCGGTATCCGGGTCAATGCCGTTGCCCCTGGCCCCATCTGGACCGTACTGCAGCCCAGCGGCGGCCAGCCACCGGAGAAAATCCCCGACTTCGGCGCGCATACACCGATGAAGCGACCGGGGCAGCCCGCCGAATGTGCGCCGGTGTATGTGTTGCTGGCCAGCCAGGAGTCCAGCTACATCACCGGCGAGGTGTTCGGCGTGACCGGCGGCAACCCGCTGCCGTAGGGCGGGGCGGCTAAACCTTCGCCGCCCGTTGCAGTCGATTCAGGTATTGGCAGGCAACCTGGGAGCACCTCCATGGCTAGGGCAATCTGGAAAGGCGCCATCAGTTTCGGCCTCGTGCACATCCCCGTGGCCCTCAACACCGCGGTGCGCACCGAGCGGGTCGATTTCGACTGGCTCGACAAGCGCAGCATGGAACCGGTCGGCTACAAGCGGGTGAACAAGGTCACCGGCAAGGAAATCGACAAGGACAACATCGTCAAGGGCGTCGAGTTCGAAAAGGGCCGCTACGTGGTGATCAGCGAGGAGGAAATCCGCAAGGCCCGGCCCGAGGCGACCCAGACGATCGATATCTTTTCCTTCGTGGAGGCTGGCGAGATCCCGCTGCAGCACTTCGACACGCCGTACTACCTTACCCCCGACCGCCGTGGCGGCAAGGTGTACGCCTTGCTGCGCGAAACCCTGGCAAAAACCGGCAAGGTGGCGCTGGCCACGGTGGTGCTGCACACCCGCCAGCACCTGGCGCTGTTGCGGCCGCTGGATGATGCGCTGGTGATGATCACCCTGCGCTGGCCCGAAGAAGTGCGCGGGCTGGAAACGCTGGAACTGGACAGCAGCGTCACCGAGGCCAAGGTGGACAAGCGCGAACTGGACATGGCCAAGCGGTTGGTCGAAGACATGAGCGGGCAGTGGAAGCCTGCGGATTACCACGATGCCTTCCGCCAGACCATCATGGACCTGGTGGAAGAAAAGGCCAGCAAGGGCAAGATCGAGACCGTGGAGAAGGGCGAGGCGACGGAAGCGGGGAAAAGCGCCGACATCCTCGACCTCACCGAACTGCTCAAGCGCAGCCTCGGTGGCAAGAAGCCGGCGAAGAAGACACGCAAGGCGTCGTGAAAGGAATCGTCACCGCAAGCCAGCTCGCATGGAGCTGTACATAACGCGGCCCCCTGTGGGAGCGGCTTTAGCCGCGAACACCGGCGCAGCCGGTGCCATGCACCGCGTTGAATTCTTCGCGGCTAAAGCCGCTCCCACAGGGATCGCGCCAACTTTTCGAATTTGAGCAAGACAGTTGCTCCCACAGGGTACGCGCCGCTTGCGAACCAGGATCAGACCTGCATCTGCAACCCCGCCAGATAATCACCAAACCCTTCGCGAGCGCGGCCGTCGCGCCGGCTGCTGGTGGCCACGCTGTGCCTGGCGGTCCATACGATCTGCGCACCACTGGCCTGCAGGTCGCTGACCAGTTGCACATCCTCATGCGCCGCCAGGGGCTGGAAGCCGCCCACTCGATCATAGGCGTCGGCACACACCCCCAGATTGGCCCCATGCACATGCTGATGCCCCTCACGTGCCTGGTAACGGCTGTGGTACAGCTTGCGCAAGGCTGCTGTCTGCCAGGGTTGCCAGTACTCGACGTGAACCGTGCCGCACACCACCTCGGCCCTGCAGGCCAGTTGCGACAGCAGCCAGTGCGCTGGCACCCGGCTGTCGGCATCGGTGCACGCCAGCCACTGCGCGCCGCGCTCGAGCATGTATGCCGCGCCCACCCGGCGGGCCATACCGACGTTGCCGGCATCCACCGTCAGCACCTGTACACCGAAACGCCTTGCCACGGCGGCGCTGCCATCGCTGCAGCGGTCCAGCACCACCAGCACCTCCACCTGGTGCCCCGCCTGCTGCGCCTGCAGGGCGGCAGCCAGTACTGCCCGCAGGCAGCGCCCAAGGCGCCGGGCCTCGTTGTGGGCCGGGATCACCACGGCAATCATGGGCAGGTCTCGTCGAGGTCGACCACGCTGGGCTGAGAGGCCCAGTACTCCAGCACGAAGTCCGCCTCGTCATGCTGAAACTGCAGATACAGCGGCAGGTGCCGGGCCAGCATGCGGTGCACTTCACGCCCGTCCTGTGGGCAACCGGCGATGGGATGCTTCCAGTGGCAGGCCAGCAAACCGCCGTCGTAGGTCAGGCTGGCCACCGACTGTTCGATCACCTGCAACCAGTCGGTCGGGTCGAGGTAGTAACCCACCTCGCTCAGCACGATCAGGTCGAAATGCCCATGCGGCCAGTCCGAGGGCAGCCGCGCCAGTTCCACCGAGACATTGCTCAGTCCAGCCAAGCGTTCACCGGCCAGCGCTACCGCAGTAGGGTCCAGGTCCTGGCACAACAGGTTGGCACAACGCTCGGCCAGCAACGCGCTCAGCTCGCCATTGGCGCAAGCCGGCTCGAACACGCGCTGGTAGCACTGGCGCGGCAGGCTGGCCATGACCAGCTCGCGCTTGCGCTTTTCGTACCAGCGGGTGCGAAAGGCCCAAGGGTCTTCACTGGTGGCGTACAGGTCGGCGAAATACTGTGGGTCGAGGCTCATGACAACTCCATTTACAGGAACACCAGTTCGAAAGGTTGCAGCAGACAATCCAGCAAGTTCGGCGGCAGTACGGGCGGGCGCTGGCCATCCGGCTCCAGCTGGCTGACATGGGCGGCCAGGGCCTTGCGCTTGCGGGCCAGGCTGGCCTCGTCCAGCTGGATGCGGTGGGCCCGCGGCCAAGGCAGGCGTGGGTCGTCCGGTTGCGCCCAGTGCCAGGCCCACACGGGTACCTCCAGGCATTGCACCTTGCGCATCCGCGCCGCCTGCGCCGCAGCCCGGCCCACTGCCTCGTGGTCACAGTGACCATCGCCGCTCCAGGTGGCCATCAGCAGGTCGTCAGGCCTGAGCAACTGGCTCAGGTGGTTGAGCAGAAACGCCTCGTCACGTGGCAACGCGCCGTCCTTGAGGTGGAGCCGCCGCCAGTCCAGGCGGCCGAGGTCGAGGTCAAGCTGTTGCAGCGCATGGCGGCTTTCCAGCGGCCTTTGCCGGCGCAGGCGGTGTTCGCTCCAGTGGGTAGAGCCGGGGTGGCTGGCTTCACCATCGGTGGCGGAGATCAGCACCAGGTCGTCTTCCCGGCCATGAAAGCCCGCCAGCAGCCCGCCGGCCATGAGAATTTCATCATCGGGGTGCGGAGCCAGCAGCACCAGGCGGCGGCCTGGCGGGCACAGCTGCTGCGGGGTGATCCAGGTGGCCCTGGCCAGGTGCGCGGCCTGCTGCCAGGCCGCCCACGGCGTACCGCTGTTCGCCTGGATCAGGTTCTGCCTCATAGCTGCCAGACTCCCGCCGGCCGTTGCGCCAACTGCTCGCCGAGCGCCGCCAGGTCGCGCTCGGCATGGCTCTGGCGCAGAAACACCGGTAAGTCGGCGCTCAGCCGGGCAAAGTGGTTGTCGCGGCAGAAAGGCGTGGCGCCCAGCGCCCGGCCAACGTGGTGGATCACCTGCTCCACGGCCTGTTCCACCTGGGCGCGGGTGCGGCGCACTTCGAAGCTGGCGTCTGCGCCTGGCTGGCGGTCGATCCACGCCGCGCATTCGCGCAGTGCCGCCCTGGCGCCGTACAAGGCTGCATCGACCGCGCCCAGGTGAGCATCGGCATGTGGGTCGGGGCGGGGGTTGCGGCAGTGTTCGCGCAGGTAGTCTGCCAGGGCTTCGGCGGCGCCGTACCAGCAGGCCGCAATGCCAGCGCCGCCATGCCAGAACCCGGGGCGTGACAGGTATTGCCCGGGGCGGCCGATGGCGATGCCAGGGGTGTGGTTGAATTCGACTTCGACACTGGCGGTGGTGGCCATGCCGATGGCCTGCCAACGGTCTATGGCAAGGCCCTGGCTGGGATGGGACAGTTCGATGGCCACCAGCTGGGGCTGGTCGTGCTGGTCCCAGGCCGTGATCAGCGCCCGGTCGATCTGCAGTGCGCCTGAACACCAGGCCTTGCGACCCTCCAGGCGGACCTGGTCGCCATCACGGGCGACGATGCAGGCGCGGGCATCCGGCGGTTCGGCGGCCCACACGCCCCATATACCCTCGGCAGCGTGGTGTGCCGCAGCGCATTCGGCAAGGATCGCCAACGCGTCGGTGTGGCCCTCGTACAGCTTGGCCAAGGCCAGGTCGCAGCCTGCCACCCGGGCCAGGGTTTGCCAGCGCCGTAGCGTATTGCCCTGGCCGGGCAGGGGCAGCAGGTCGAGGTGGTCGGCTTGCAGTGCCTGAATCAGCTGCGGTAACTGGGTATCCAGGTTGAGCGGTTGCTGCCGCTCGCTGAAAGCTCGCAGCAGGCGATCGAGGTTGGTCAGGTCAAAATCCTGGACGATGCTCATGGGCTCGGCTCCTTGGTGAGGCACTGCGGGCGTAGCGCTGGAGGCAAGCCGTCATCAGGCCAGCCCCAGCTGCTTGCGCATGCCCACGGTGATCGATTGCCTTGTCTTGCCATACTCCGCCCAGGGGTCGTCCACCTCGCCCAGGCGTTCAAGCACGTTGCCGATGTTCCACTGGTTGGCGCCCTTGAGTTGCGGCAGTTCCTCGCGCCAGATTGGCACGGATACCGGCAGGCCTTCGCGGGCGCGCAGGGTATAGGCGCAGGCGGTGGTCGCGCCCTTGCCGTTGCGCAGGTAGTCGATGAAGATGCGCCCGATGCGATTCTTGGGCCCGGACACGGCACTGAGCCTGTCGGGGAACAGCCTGGCCAGGTAATCGACGATGCCGTGGCTGAACGCCTTGACTTCATCCCAGCTGGCCCGCCGGGTCAGGGGCACGACCAGGTGCATGCCTTTGCCGCCACTGGTCTTTAGAAACACCTTCAAGCCCAGTTCATCCAGCAGCGTCAGGGCCAGTTGGGTGGCTTCGAGCATGGCCTTCCACGGCAGTGCCGGGTCCGGGTCGAGGTCGAGGACGAAGCGGTCGGGCTTGTCGAAGTCCTTGTCGGTGGCGTTCCAGGTGTGCAGCTCGATCATGTTCATCTGCACGGCACCCAGCAAGGTGTCGGCGCGGTTGACGACCATTGCCGCCTGGCCGGCCTCGGCCTTGTCGTAGCTGAGCACGTTGGGCAGATGCAGTTGGCCGGCGTTCTTCTGGAAGAACAGCTCCCCGGCCAGGCCATCTGGCGCGCGCACCAGCGCCACCGGGCGGTGCTCGAGCTGGGGCAGTATCCACTGGCTGACGGCGGCGTAGTACTCGGCGACCTCGCGCTTGGTAACGCCGCTGGTGGCGTCTACCACCCGCTCGGGGTGGGTCAGGCGCAGCTCGCCCAAGGCCTCGGGGGCCTTGGCCTGCTTGCGCTTGGGCAGGGTCTTGGCGGGCATGCTGCGCTCCAGGTCGATGGCGGTAGCCGGTTTGTCATCACGCAGGCCGTGAAACACCGAGTGGCGCACGATGCCGTCACGGGTCATCTGGGCGTAGGCGACTTCGGCCAGCAGTTGCGGTTTCAGCCAGTGCACGCCCCGCGCTTCGGCCCCGGTGGGCGGGTTGGGCAGGGCCGGCCTGGCGATTTCCAACGGTTTCAGCCGGGCATGGATGCTGGCCAGTGTGGTGGCACTGAAGCCGGTGCCGACCTTGCCGGCATAGCGCAACTCGCCGCTGTCGTTGTCGTGCAAGGCCAGCAGCAGGGCGCCGAAACCGCTGCGGCTGCCTTTGGGGTCGGTGTAGCCAGCGATCACGAACTCTTGGCGCTGCTTGCACTTGAGCTTGATCCAGTCGGGGCTGCGGCGGCCGCTGTAGGGGCTGTCGACGCGCTTGCCGATCAGGCCTTCGAGTTGCAGCCGGCAGGCGCTGTCGAGCAGGGATTCGACGGGCTGGTCAAAGTCGGCGGAGTACTTGAGCACGTCCGATTCGTTGTGTTCCAGCAACTGCTGCAAGGTGTTGCGCCGGTCCTGCAGCGGTAAGTGACGCAGGTCCTGGCCACCCAGGAAGGGCAAATCGAACAGGTAATAGGTGATGTGCTCGTCATGCTCGGTGTCGAAAGCGTTCTGCAGCGCCTGGAAGTCCGCCGCGCCGTCTTCGCCGGCCACCACCACCTCGCCATCGAGCCAGGCCGAATCGAGGCCCAGCGCACGCAAGGCGGCAACCTGCCTGGGCATCTTGCCGCTCCAGTCATGGCCATTGCGGGTGAACAGGCGCACGTCATCACCGTCGATGCGGGCAAGGATGCGGTAACCGTCGAACTTGACCTCGTAGCGCCAGTCGCCACTGGGCGGGGAGTCGACCAAGGTCGCCAGTTGTGGTTGCAGCTGTGCCGGCAACGGCACCTTCCGGCCTTTGCTGGCGGTTTTGCGACGTGGCGCGGCTGCCTTTTTTGCTGCCGGCTTGCGCGGTACCAGCGTGCGGTCGCTGAGCACGCTGTCGGGCTGAGCGTCGACGATGCTGTAGTCGGCTTCGCTGCGCGCCTGGCTGTCGTGCGACTTTACCAGCATCCACTGCTCCTTCTTGCCGGCCAGGTGGGTGCGGAACAGGTTCCATACACCGGTGAGCTTTTCGCCTTGCAGGCGGAAACGCAGTTTGCCCTTGGCATAGGCCTCACGCGCATCGCCTTCGGGCTCCCAGATGCCCCGGTCCCAGACGATCACATCGCCCGCGCCGTAATGGCCTTCGGGGATATGGCCTTCGAAGTCGGCGTAGTCCAGCGGGTGGTCCTCCACGTGCACGGCCAGGCGGCGCACCTTGGGGTCCAGCGACGGCCCTTTGGGGATGGCCCAGCTTTTCAGCGTGCCATCGAGCTCCAGGCGGAAGTCGTAGTGCAGGTGGCTGGCATCGTGCTTCTGGATGCAGAACTGCAGCGCGTGGGCCCGCTTGCCACGGCTGCGCTTGCCGCTGGGCTCGGGCGTGGCATTGAAGTCGCGCTTGCGCGCATATTCCTGCAGGGGCTTGGCCATGGCGGGCTCCGGGCGGTTCGCAGTCTCTAATCTGGGAGGCAGCGGCCCGGGCGGTAGTTCAAAAAAACTCTGAATCTTCCAGCAGCTCGTGCAGTCGACCGAATGAAGCCACCTGACGGAGAACGCACATGGCCCGAGCAGATGAACCGAAGCCGTATACCCCCACTGAAATCGACGACACCGAAGACCGCATGGGCAGCGTGCATGAACTGGACTTCGACGAGCGCCTGGATGAACGCGAGGGGCGTGTGGGTGACGAGCGACCGGCCGCGGACGTGGCCCGCGAGTTCCCGCCGCGGCGCGTGGCCGAAAGCGGCATGACCGGCGGCGAGGCGTTGAGCGACAGCCTGCACGAGGACAACGTCACTTACGACGACCTGAGCCCGGACACCTTGCTGGATGAAACCGGCGCCCGTGACCCGCACGAACCCGGTCGCAGCGGCGGCCCGGCAGACAAGACCCTGAGGCGGGTAGAGGCCAACGAGATTGGCGGCGGCATAGGCCTGGACGAAGCCGAACTGGCCCGCTCCGCGCCGCTGGATGGAGAGCCTTGGGCCGATGATGTGATCGATGACGAGGAGAGCAAGCCATGAACGAGGTACGTTGTGCCTGTGCGCATTGTTCCTGCACCGTGGATGCCAATGCCTTGCAGCTCGAAGGCAAGGTGTATTGCTGCGAGGCCTGTGCCAGCGGGCATCGCAATGGCGAGCCGTGCCGGATGCCTGATTGCCACTGTGGTGAAAAGACCGGGGAAAGCGCGGTGGACAATGCGCTGGACGAGACCTTCCCGGCGAGTGACCCGATTTCGCCCTGAACATCGCCGTCTCATAGGTTCTGCATAGGTCTATGGGGCTGTGATGATCCTGTAGGAGCGGCCTTGCGTCGCGAAAGGGCCGCAAAGCGGCCCCGGCAATTTTCCGTGCGAAGCTGAAATCCTGGGGCCGCGCTGCGGCCCTTTCGCGACACAAGGCCGCTCCTACACAAAGCAGCGCGCGAGCCTGCAGAATCAGTGAGTCTGCCAAGTGCCGTTGGTCCGCTGGCAATCGTGCCTCCCATAGCTTCCGCATAGTTTTATGGGGCGGTGATGATCCTGTAGGAGCGGCCTTGCGTCGCGAAAGGGCCGCAAAGCGGCCCCGGCAATTCTCCGTGCGAAGCTGAAATCCTGGGGCCGCGCTGCAGCCCTTTCGCGACACAAGGCCGCTCCCACAAAAAGCGGCGCGCGAGCATGCAGAATCAGTGAGTCTGCCAGATGCCGTTGCTACGCTCGCAATCGGTGCGGGCCTGGCCCAGGCTGGGGGTGTCGTAGTAGTAGGTGATCACCCGTGCATCCTTGGGCAACGCCGGCTTGTCACCGCCAGCTGCCTTGGGGTTGGCCAATGCCTCCTGGGTCAACGGCGCGATGCAACTGCCGACGCTGCCGTCCGCACAACGCGCGACCTTGTGCTTTTCGCTGTTGAGCATGTCCTTGCTCTCGTTGCTGCATGACCAGTTGATCGCTTCGGCGGGCAGGTTGCTGTAGCTGTAGCAGCTGTGCCGCTCCACCGGCGTTACCGCCTCGCTGGAGGAGCGGGTAAGCACATTGCAGGCTTCGGCCAGGGCCTGGCCGCTGACCAGGCTCGCCACCATCAGTATCAACATCGGCTTCAAGACAGCGCCACGCATTTGCCACCTCCCGGGCCAGTGGCCCTCGATAGGTCTAGGCAGGCTTGTCGCGCCGGCGCATGGCCTTGGCGCGTTTCTCCAGGATCAGGTAGGTCAGCACCGCCAGCAACAGCGGCACCAGGTAGTACAGCGTGCGGTAACCCAGCAGGGCCGCCACCAGTGTGCCTTGGGCAAGCTGCCCATGCAGCAGGGCCAGGAACACCGTTTCCAGCACACCCAGCCCGGCCGGGATATGCGCGACCACACCAGCCACGCAACTGATCAGCAGGATGCCTAGTATCGACGGGTAGAAGGCTTCGCCAGGCAGCAACCAGAAGATCAGCAGTGCCATCAGCGCCCAGTTGCTGGCACCCAGTACCACCTGGCACAGCGCCAGGCGCAGCGACGGCAGCGTTACCTCATGGTCACGCCAGCGCCAGGTGCGCTTTTTGGCGAAACCACAGGCCAGCAGGTAGCCTGCGGCAATCGCCAGCAATACCACGCCGATCAGTTGCAGACCGCTGGCGCCGACCGCCCAGTTGGCGGGCAGCTCGACCAGGCGCAAGGCGAACACTGTGCCAGCCAGCAGCATGTAGCCCATCCAGTTGGTCAGCAGGCCCAGGGTGAGGATGCGCGTGATGGTCGCCGTGTCCAGGCCCAGGCGGCTGTAGAGCCGGTAGCGCAAGGCAACGCCACCCACCCAGGTGGTGAAATTGAGGTTGAAGGCATAGCACACGAAGGCAACCGGCAACACTTGGCGGGCCGGCAGGTGGTGGCCGGTGTAGGCCCGGGCCAGCAGGTCGTAGCTGGCGAACGTCAGGTAGCTGCACCCGGCCAGCACCAGGCCGATGGCCAGGGTGCCAGGCTTGTAGGCCAGCAACGACTGGCGCACTTCGTTCCAGTCCAGGTTGCGCGCCAGCAGGTACAACAGCGCAGGGATCAGGATCAGGAATGCCAGGGTGAACAGCCGCTTGCCCCAGATTTGCCAGTGTTTTCGCGCCATCAGGTCTTGCCCTCGTGATAGTCAACCTGTGCCTCGGCCTCCGGCTGCACCGAGCGCAGGTGCTGACGGTGCGCCGGGAACCAACCGGCAATCCGCGGGAAATGGCGGATCACGTGGAAACACACGAAAATCAGCGGTGCCCGCCACCAGTAGCCGCGAACCATGCGTTCCAGGGTGACCGGCTTGCATTGTTCGCGGGCCAGCGCCTGCAGGTGCTGGTTGAGCTGCTGGTTGAAGGCGCGGTCACGGATGAACAGGTTGGCTTCAAGGTTGAACGACAGGCTGAGCGGGTCCAGGTTGCTGGAGCCGACCGTGGCCCACTCATCATCCACCAGCGCCACCTTGCCGTGCAGCGGCCGTTGGCAATACTCGTGAATGGCCACACCGTCGCGCAGCAGGTAGTTGTACAGCAGTCGCGACAGCGCCCGTACCCAGCGCATGTCTGGCTGGCCCTGCAGGATCAGCCGGACCTCCACGCCGCGCCGGGACGCATTGCGCAATTCACGCATCAGCCGGTAGCCCGGGAAGAAATACGCATTGGCCACCACGATGCGCTGCCGGGCACTGCGAAACGCCTGCAGGTAGTGGGCTTCGATATCGGTGCTGCGCACCTTGTTGTCGCGCTCGACCAGCACGGCGGTGCAGGTACCGGCAGGCTCGGTCAATGGCCTTACCGCGCTGGGCGGCTGCAGCACCGGTGACATCAGGCGCTTGCTGGCGGCATGAACCTGTGCCACCACCGGGCCGACGACCTCCACGGCATAGTCCTGCTTGGCCATGGGACCAAAGTCGCCCAAATGGTCGGCGCTGTAGTTAATGCCGCCAATGAAGGCCCGCTCGCCATCGACCACCACGATCTTGCGGTGCAGGCGCCGGAACAGGTTGGTGCGCATGCCCACCAGCCGCGGCTGCGGGTCGAAGGCGTGGAAACTGACTCCGGCATCGGTCATGGCCGCAATGAAAGAGTCGGGCAGGTCGGCCGTGCCGTACCCATCCACGGCCACTTCGACACGCACGCCGCGGCGGGCGGCATCGATCAGCACCTGCTGCAATTGCTGGCCAACCTTGTCATCGAAGATGATGAAGGTCTCCAGCAGGATTTCCTCCCGTGCCTGGCTCATGGCCTCGAACACGCGGGGGTAGTATTGCTCGCCATTGATCAGCAACTGCACGCTGTTGCCGTCTACCCAGGGTCGGTTCACAGTTTGATCTCCGAAGCCAGAGGGGCGTGGTCGGAAAGGTGCGACCACGGGTACTTGGACAGCACCTGGGCCGTGCCGGGCATGGCGTTGCGCAGGTAGATGCGGTCCAGGCGCAACAACGGCAGGCGCGCCGGGAAACTGCGTGCAGGGGTGCCGAAATGCTCGCCGAACGCTTCCACCAGGTGTTCGCACAGCACCGCGTCGGCCTTCAGCCGCCAATCGTTGAAATCGCCGGCAACGATCACCGGGGCCTTGGGCGGCAGGCTGTTTAGCAGGTCCAGCAGCAGCTTCACCTGGCGTTGCCGGTGGGCCTCGCGCAAGCCCAGGTGCACGCACACCGCATGCACCTGGTCATGGCCAGGCACTTCCAGCTGGCAATGCAACAGGCCGCGCTGCTCGTTGCCCTGCACCGAGACGTCCAGGTTGTCGAAGCGGCTGATGGGGAATTTCGACAGCAGCGCGTTGCCGTGGTCGCCATGGGGGTATACGGCATTGCGGCCGTAGGCGAACTGCGGCCACATGCTGTCGGCCAGGAACTCGTACTGTGGCGTATCCGGCCAGGCCGGGTGGCGCAGGGCATGCTGCTGGTGGCTGCCGTGCACTTCCTGCAGGAACACCAGGTCGGCGCCGGTGGCGCGCACGGCTTCGCGCAACTCGGGCAGGATGAAGCGCCGGTTGAAGAAGGTGAAGCCCTTGTGCACGTTCAACGTCAGTACATTCAGCCGACGCACGGCGGTGATCTTGTCGATGATGCAGTGCGGGGCAGGCAGGGTCCTGTTCACAGGGTCACCTCCGGCACCACGCCAGGCTCGGTCATCAGCTCATGGTCCAGCGACAGCTTCTGCAACAGGCGCCGGGCGTCATAAGGCGCATGGACTTTCTGGTCGTTGTCGAAATAGCAGTAGACGTCACGGGTGGCGCGCCGCGGTGGCGGCCCTGGCACCACCAGCTGGGCATCGTCGGCCTGGCGGCCCTGGCTCCAGTGCTGGATGCGCTGCTTCCAGCGCCGCAGCGCCTGGGCGGTGTAACCACTGCTGTACAGTTCGACATCGCCATGCAGGCGCATGTACACGAAGTCGGCGGTAAGGTCCTCGACATAGGGCCATTTTCCGGCACTGTCGGCCACTACCAGCGCAACACGGTGCTTGCGCAGCAGCTTGATGAAGGCTTCGCACAAAAAGCTTTCGTTGCGGATTTCCACCGCGTGGCGCAGCCGTGCGTTGCCCTTGATATCGGTGCTGCCGTTGTCCTTCAGGCGCGGTGCACACCCCTGTGCGCATTCGCGGGCATCCTTGCGGCTGTGCGGCAGCAGTTCGAGAAAACGGGCGAAGCGGGCCTCGTCGAACTTCATGTTCGGCGGAAACTGCCACAGGAACGGGCCCAGCTTCTTGCCGAGCAGCAGCGGCCCGGAGGCGAAGAAATTGGCCACGGCCTCTTCGATGTCCTTGAGCCGCCGTACATGGGTGATGTAACGCGGGGCTTTTACCGCGAACACGAACCCAGGCGGCGTTTCGTCATGCCAGCCCTGGTAGCGTTCGGGTGTTTGCAGGCTGTAGAACGAGCCGTTGATTTCAATGCTGTTGACCGCTCGCGAAGCGAACGCCAGTTCGTTGTCCTGGGGCAGGCCCTTCGGGTAGAAATCCTTGCGCCACGGGCCGTAGCGCCAGCCGGAGATGCCGATGCGGATATCGCTCACGCTGCCTTCCTCATTGCCGGGTCCTTGTTCGGTCACTCTGAAAGTGCGACCGGTCAACAGCGGCCAGGGTTCAGCACGGTTGACCAACGGAAAAGGCTGATGCCGCGTGGAACTTTGCGGCCCGCGACGTTTCCACCGCATACCTGCTACGAGGAAGGGCGCCAGGATGAAATTCGACCGTTTCGCCCAATGGCTGGCCAATTGGGCCGGCCGCCCGCTGACTTTTGGCATCGCCTGCCTGCTGATCCTGATCTGGGCAGTGACCGGGCCGTTGTTCGGCTTCAACGACACCTGGCAACTGGTGATCAACACCTCGACCACCATCATCACCTTCCTCATGGTGTTCCTGATCCAGAACACCCAGAACCGCGACAACGACGAACTGCACATCAAGATCGATGAGCTGTTGCGCACCACCCAACAGGCGCACAAGGCGCTGCTGGACCTTGAAGACATGGACCCGGCCGAGCTGCATGCCCTGCGCAAGCAGTACCGGCAGATGGCCGGGCAGGGTGATGATGCGCAGAAACCCAAGGAATGACCTGCCAACCCTGGAGGCAAGCATGGCCAGACATATCGTCCACTTCACCGGGCCTATCAATTCATCCACCTGCGGCAACCTGATCAACACCTGTTCGCGGGCGTTGCAGCAGGGGGCCGAAGTCCTGCAACTGAACATCGCCACCATGGGCGGCGAGTGCAGCTACGGGTTTACCTTGTACAACTTCCTGCGGGCGTTACCGGTCGAGGTGCATACCCACAACCTCGGCACGGTGGAATCCATGGGCAACATCCTGTTTCTGGCCGGGGATCGGCGCACTGCATGCAGTTACAGCAAGTTCCTGTTCCATCCGTTCCACTGGACCTTGCATGGCTCGGTCGACCACTCCCGCATGGCCGAATATGCGATGAGCCTGGACTATGACCTGCGGCTGTATGCACAGATCGTCGCCGAGCGGACTGAAGGGGCGGACGAGGTGCTGGATGTGCCGCGGTATCTGATGGCCTACCCGCGGATACTCGGGCCACGGGAGGCATTGGCGAACGGGATGATCCATGCCATTGACGAAATGCCGATCGAGGCAGAGGCGTGTCAGTGGAGCGTGCATGCCTAGCGGATTCCTGTGCCGGCCTCTTCGCGGGCTTGCCCGCTCCCACAGGTTCAGCACATGCTTCAGAAGCGGTGGAGCACCTGTGGGGGCTTGCCCGCTCCCACAGGCATTCCACCGAACCTGTGGGAGCGGGCAAGCCCGCGAAAGGGCCGGCACAGGTGTAGAAGGTCTACCTCACTGACGCCGCCGTAGCCCGGTCACAGGCCAGCAAAGAGCGGATCAGCAGCTTGATCTCGTCCTTGAGCATGGGCACCTGGTCCGGGTGAGCGAACCGGCAATCGACAATTTCATGCTGCGCCTTGGGATGCGGGGCGTCGGCGAACTCCGCCTCGAACACATAATGCATGCGCTCTGCCGTTTCATGACGCATCAAGAGGGTCAGCGATTCTGCCTGCAACCCGGTTTCCTCAAGCAATTCACGCTCCGCTGCCTGCACCGGCGTCTCGCCGGGCTCTATCTTGCCGCCGGGCAGGGTCCAGGCGGCGTTGGGCTTTCTCACCCACAACCATTTATGGGTTTGTTTGCCATGCCGGCAGATGATGGTGGCGCGATGCTTGACTGGCTTCATTCAGGCTCCTGGGCGAATCCCTCATTCCATGTAGATTCGGCCCCCGGCAGCAATGAACGTTGCGTTTAAAGCGACCAACGGTCAGTAAGGCACCGAGCCGCTCAGCGCCTCGATGGCCTCCACCAGCTCGTCATAGCCCACCGGCTTGCTCAGGTGCCGGTCGAAGCCCGACTGGCGCGACTTGTACTGGTCGGCGCTGGCGCCATAACCGGTCAGGGCGATGGCCGGGGTATGGCGCAGGTGCACGTAGCCACGCAGGGCCTTGATCAACGCATGGCCGTCCATCACCGGCATGCCGATATCGGACAGGATGATGTCGTATTCCTCACCCGCAGCGGCGTCCAGGGCCTCACGCGGCTTGCTGAAGGCATTGACAGTGGCGCTCTCCATTTCCAGCAGCTCCTGCATTACCGCCAGCACCTCTACGGAGTCATCCACCAGCAATACGCGAATTCCGTTCAGACGGCCCTCGCTCGGCGGCTCCGAGCCCTGCGTACGCTGCTGGGGCTGCGTTTCGCAAAGGGGCAGGGTGACCGTGAAGGTGCAGCCCAGGCCAAGCCCCGCTGATGTGGCGCGGACGGTACCGCCATGTGCCTCGACCAGTTGCCTTACCAGCGACAGGCCGATGCCCAGGCCTTCGCGGCTGTGGCTGGCCTGTTGCGACGTAGCCTGGCTGAACAGGTCGAAGATATGCTCGAGGCTGTCGTGGCTCAGGCCCACTCCATGGTCGATCACCTGCAGGCGGGCGTGGTCCTCGTCGTGGCTCAGCACCAGGCGTATCTCATTGCCCGCCGGGCTGAACTTCAGCGCGTTGTTGAGCAGGTTCCAGATGATCTGCTCCAGGCGGGTTACGTCACCTTCGATCATCACCGGCAGAGTGTCGGCGGGCAGCTCCAGGCGAACCGGGCAGGGGTGTTGCTCGCTCACCACCACATCGTGGATGCCCTGCAGGAGGGCGAGCAGATCCACAGGTTCGGTCTTGAGCTTAAGCTTGCCGGTGCGAATGCGCGCCACATCCAGCAGGTCGTCGATGATCCGCGCCTGGCTGGTTACCGCATCGCAGATGGTACCGACGGCCTTGCTCGCTGCAATGATGTTCCGTAGCGATGGCAGGCGGCGCAGGATTTCGGCATTGAGCTGTATCAGGTTGAGCGGGTGCTTGAGTTCATGGGACATGACGGCGAAGAACTCGTCCTTCATGTGGCTGGTGCTTTGCGACTCGGCCAGTTGCTTGCTCAGGCGCTCTTCGCCCAGGCGCACGCGCTCTTCGGCGGCATGGCTGCTGCTGATGTCGATGAAGGTCAGCACCGTGCCGTCGATTTTCTGCTCGCTGGAGCGGTAGGGCAGCAGGCGCGCCAGGTACCAGTGATCGCCCTGGCCGCCGATTTCACGCTCGATGATGGCCTCGCCCTGAGCCACGGCGCGGGCATCGTCGGCCAGCGCCGGGTAATCCAGGCGGTGGGTGATGTCGAGCAGGGAACGGCCGGTATCGACCGGCAACATGTTGAACAGGTCGGTGGCGCGCGGCGTGAACCAGCGGATATGCAGGTTGCGGTCGACGAACACCGTGGCGATCTCGGTGCAGGCGATCAGGTTGCTGAGGTAGTCGTTGACCTTGTCGGTTTCCTCGACCTTGTTCTTCAGCTCGTAGTTGACCGTGAGCAGTTCCTCGTTGATCGACTGCAGCTCTTCCTTGCTGGTTTCCAGTTCTTCGCTGGCCGAACGCAACTCCTCGTTGATGGCCTGCATCTCTTCGTTGGAGGCCGTCAGCTCCTCGCTGGAGACCTCTGACTGCTCGATGGTTTCCTGCAGTTGCAGGCGAGTGCGCTGCAGTTCGCGTTCGAGGTTGTGCAGCACCATGCTGTCGGTCTGGCGGATGACGCCGGGTAACGGCAGGGAAGGGTCGGGCGCGCGTTCCTCGAATACCACCAGCAGGCAATCGCTGGCGCTGAGGTCGTCCTTGTACGGCTGCACGGTGATCTCCACCTGCAGTTTGCCCATGGTTTCCGCCAGGTCGACAGGGCGCGAGGTCACCGCCTCGGTCCCCTGACGCGCCTGGAACAAGGTGCTGCGCAGGGCCAGGCGCAGGGGCGGCAGCACCAGGTTGAGCAGGCTGCGGCTCGGTTCGCCACCGGCCACTTGCAGGAAACGCCCCACGCCTTCGCTCATGTGCAGGATATTGCCGTCGAGATCGACGATCAGGCTGGGCGGCATGCGGCGCGCCAGGGCGCGGTAGTGCAGGTCGGCGAACGATGGCTTGCGCCCCGGCTTGGCCTTGGCCAGTGCGCCCTGGGGCAGGCTGGCGGCCGAAGTGCCGGGCAGTTGACGGCCGGAACGGCGGCCGGTATTGCTGGCATCGAGCGCGCGGAAAATGCGATTGCGCTTGTCCACCGGGGTGAACAGTTCACTGGCCACGTCGGCCGACTCGGACGAACCGAGGAACAGGTAGCCACCCGGGCGCAGGGCGAAGTGGAACATCTGCAGGATGTCACGCTGCACCTCGCGGTCCAGGTAGATCAGCAGGTTGCGGCAGACAATCAGGTCGATCTGCGAGAACGGTGGGTCCGACAGCAGGTTATGCCGGGCGAACAGCACCTTCTCGCGAACTTCTTTGCGCACCCGGTAATGCTGGTCTTCCTTGAGGAAGAACTGGCGCAGCCGGCTGGGCGGCACGTCGGTGACGATCGCTTCGGGGTAGGAGCCACTGCGGGCGATGCCGATGGCGCGTTCGTCCAGGTCGGTGGCGAACACCTGTACCTTGTGCGAGCGCTGCTCCAGTGCCAGCTGCTCGCAAACCAGCATGGCCAGGCTGTACGCCTCTTCGCCGGTGGAGCAGCCGGCCGACCACACGCGTATCTCGTCGGCGCCCTCGGCCGGGTCGCGTTCGCAGACCAGCTGTGGCAACACATGGCGCTCCAGGGCTTCGAACGCTTCGCGGTCGCGGAAGAAATTGGTCACGCCAATCAGCATGTCGGCCAGCAACGCCCGGGATTCCGCGGGGTGCTGCTCCAGGTAATGCAGGTAGGCCGCCAGGTCTGCCTGGCCGGTCACATGCAGGCGGCGCTCGATGCGCCGCAGCACCGTGGCGCGCTTGTAGTGCTGGAAGTCGTGGCCGGTATTGCTGCGCAATTGCAGCAGGATCTCCTCGAGCATCGGCTCGCTGGCCTGGGCATCGCCGGCACGGGTGCCCAAGGCCGGTGGCAGGGTGTCGTCCTCGATTTCCGGGAGCCGGACCTGGCGCGCATTGCGCCAAAGCTCCAGCAGCTTCTGCGGCATTTCTGCCGCCGGCAGCACCAGGTCGACCATGCCGGTCTCGATGGCGGCGCGGGGCATGCTGTCGTACTGGGCGTCGTCCGGGTTTTGCGCCAAGGTCACGCCGCCTTGCTCCTTGATCCGCGAAAGGCCCACGGCGCCGTCGGCACCGGTACCGGACAACACCACGCAGAAGGCGTGGTCCTTGTGCACGTCAGCCAGGTCACGGAAGAACAGGTCGATGGCCACGTGGTCGCCACGGCGCCGGTTGGCCGGGGTCACGCGCAGGTAGCCATCGTTGGTGGACAGGCGATTGGCCGGTGAAATCACGTAGATGTGGTTGCGCTCGATGGGCACCGGCTCGGTCACCTGGCGCACCGGCATTTGCGTGGTCTCCTGGATGATGCGGTCGGCGACGCTCTGGTGGTCGGGGGACAGGTGCAGGACCACGACGAAGGCCATGCCGCAGTCGCTGGGCATTTGCCGGAACAGCGTACAGATCGCTTCCAGGCCGCCTGCCGATGCACCGATGCCCACCACCGGGAAATCCAGGTGGCTGGGGCTGAGCGCCGGGTTCTGGGGCGAGGCAGGTTGCTTGGGGGACGACTTCATGGACGGAGCCTTGTGCAGACCGGAACGTTCCGCCCGTAGCAGCATCATCGGGCGTGTGTGTGGCGGGATTATAGGCCGTCGCCATGTTGTTGGGACCTCCGCAGGCACAGGAAAGTGCGACCCGCCTGCTTCCGTCACGCCAACCTTTTGCCGACCCATGTTTGGTGCCACTGGTCAGTTGCCGGCAAAACCATTGAGCAGACTGTGTGATCGGCGGCTCGGAACCAAGGCATGGCAAACATCCATGCGACCCATCCATCGCAAGGAGAAACCACATGGCGCAGGATCAAGAGCGAACCAGCCAGCGCGGCGGCACCAAGGAAACCAACCCAGGCAATTTCGCCAACGACCGGGAACGGGCCTCCCGTGCGGGGCACAAAGGCGGGCAGGCTTCTGGCGGCAACTTCGCCAACGACCGCCAACGGGCATCGGAGGCCGGTCGCAAGGGCGGCCAGAACAGCCACGGCGGGGGCCGCCAGCAGTAAGTTGAAGGGTTGCTGGACACCCGGTATCCGCAGGTACCGGGTGCCGGCCAAGCCCTGCGTAACGAGGCTGCAATAGCCTCTGGTACCTGTTGTTCGACAATTTTTTGAATCTTCTGGCCGTGCCCCGATCAATCAGGGTGTCATCCATGGAGAAGAGGAGGCCCCTGCGATGCCTAGCCCACAGCTGTACATCATCGATTACCAACTGCATGGCCAGCCGCGCAGTTTCATCATCCGTCTGGAGACGCTGGACAATGCCGAAGCCTGGCATTGGGCGAGTTGCGATGCGGGCATCGGCATCATTCCCAAGTTCGGCCGGGAGAAGATCAGGAAGGTCAGCAGGCCGATGGCCGAGCGCTACGGGATTACCGCGGTGAGCTGGCGGGTATCCGGCGGCAAGCCGAACCAGTCTGCGGCGACAATGTGATTCCCGATTGCAAGACCTTGCGCAATCCTTGTATGAACAACTGTCTTGCTCAAAGCACCGCGTCGCCTGCTTCGCGGGCATGCCCGCTCCCACAGGGACACCACCAGCTCAAGGAGTGCGCCATACCTGTGGGAGCGGGCGCGCCCGCGAACACCGGCGCAGCCGGTGCCATGCACCGCGTTGGATTCTTCGCGGCTAAAGCCGCTCCTACAGGTACGCGCAGGCCGTCTAGGCACCGGACTCGGGGTCGCTGGCCGGCACGCCGGGGCGGTTTTCTTCGTCATCTGTCACATTGGGGTCGGCATCCGGGTCATCTGCCCGGTCATTGCGCCGGTCCGGCTCGAGCTCTGGCCAGTCATCCTGTGCGCTGCCGCCACCCATGCCAAGCATGTCTTTCATCTCGCAACCCTCGCTCTCGATGAAAAAAAGGCCCGCGATCAGGCGGGCCCAATACAGGAGTGAGAGGCGAAGCCATTGACCACCCCTCATTGAATGAGAGCGGCAACAGCCAGGGGAGGTCGGTTGGATATCCACCGCCCCTGACCAACGGCACTGTCAGGGCTGTTTCAGCACCAGGGTGAGAATGTCGTAGCTGGCGACCAGCTCGCCCAGCTGGTTAGTCACCTCCACATCCCACGCCACCACGCCCTGGGGCTGGCCCAGCGGGCTGGTCTTGCCCTGGTCGATCTTGCGCTTGCAGGTCAGGCGCGCCTGGATGGTGTCGCCGATGCCCACCGGGTTGATGAAGCGCAGGGTATCCAGGCCGTAGTTGGCCAGTACCGGGCCTGCACCCGGGGAGACGAACAGCCCGGCCGCTGCCGACAACACGAAATAGCCGTGGGCGATGCGCTTGCCGAACTGCGATTGCTTGGCGGCGATCTCGTCGAAGTGCATGTAGAAATGGTCACCCGACAGGCAGCCGAAGTTGACCAGGTCGGCTTCGGTCACGGTGCGCCGGTGGGTGAGCAGCGACTCGCCGATGCGCAACTGCTCGAAATAGCGGCGGAACGGGTGCACTTCGGTTTCGATCACTTCGCCACCGCGCACGTATTCGCCGGTTACCGCCGTGAGCATGCTCGGCGAACCCTGTACAGCGGCACGTTGCAGGTAGTGCTTGACGGCACGCAGGCCACCCAGTTCTTCACCACCACCAGCGCGGCCCGGGCCGCCATGCTTGAGCTGCGGCAATGGCGAACCATGGCCCGTGGATTCCTTGGCCGCCTCGCTGTCGAGTACCAGCAGGCGGCCATGCCAGGCGGCAGCCACCGGGATGGCCTTGGCTGCCACGCTGCGGTCGGCCGTGACCAGGGTCGCCACCAGGCTGCCTTTGCCCCGCGCGGCCAGCGCCAGGGCTTCATCGAGGTCGTCATAGGCCATCAGCGTGCTGACCGGGCCGAACGCTTCGATATCGTGGGCACCGCCTTCGGCATGCGGGTCACGGGCCTGAAGCAAGGTAGGGGCAAAGAACGCGCCCTCGGCCACACCCTCGCCACGCGGCGCAAAGCCATCGCTGGCGCCGAACAGCTGGTCGCAGCTCTGCAGCAGGCTGCGCACCCGCTCGGCCACATCGTGCTGCTGGTCGTGGGAGGCCAGGGCGCCCATGCGCACACCCTCCAGCGACGGGTCACCGACCACCACCTTGGCCAGCCGCTCACGCAGGCGCGTGGCAACGGCGTCGATGTGCCTGGCCGGTACGATGGCGCGGCGGATGGCGGTGCATTTCTGCCCGGCCTTGGTGGTCATTTCGCGGACCACCTCCTTGATGTACAGGTCGAACTCTTCGCTGTCCGGGGTCACGTCCGGGCCGAGGATGGCGCAGTTGAGCGAATCGGCTTCGGCGGTGAACGGCACCGAGTTGCGTACCAGGTTCGGCGTGACGCGCAATTTGGCGGCGGTGTCGGCGGAACCGGTGAAGGTCACCACGTCCTGGCCTTGCAGGCGGTCGAGCAGGTCGCCGGTGCTGCCTATCACCAGTTGCAGGCTGCCTTCGGGCAACAGGCCGGATGCATTCATCAGGCGCACCACGGCCTCGGTCAGGTAGCTGGTCGAGGTCGCCGGCTTGACGATGCATGGCATGCCGGCCAGGAAGGTCGGGGCGAACTTCTCCAGCATGCCCCAGATGGGGAAGTTGAAGGCGTTGATGTGCACCGCCACGCCGGCGCGCGGCACCAGGATGTGGCTGCCGGCGAAATGGCCTTGCTTGCCCAGCGGGATGGCCGGGCCTTCGTGCACCAGGTTGCCCGACGGCAGTTCACGGCTGCCGATGCCCGCATAGGAGAACAGCGTGGCGTTGCCGCCTTCGATGTCGATCCAGCTGTCGGCACGGGTGGCGCCGCTATGGTGGGACAGGGCATAGAGCTGCTCCTTGCGCTCGGCCAGGTACAAGGCCAGCGCCTTCAGGCGGGCAGCGCGTTGCTGGAAGTCCATGGCCATCAGCGCGGCCAGGCCACGGGCGCGGGCAAAGTCCACGGCCTCGGCGAAGTCCGGGCGCTCTTCGTGGCTGTAGGCCAAGACGTGGCCGTCCAGGGCGCTACGCAGGGCCTGGGCGCCGTGCTGGCCAAGCCAGCGGCCGGCGATGAAGCTTTGCAAGGTAGGGGCGGCAGACATGCTGTTCTCCAATGTAGAGGGGGGCGCTGTTACCACAGCGCCACGGTGTAGCCGATGATCAGGCGGTTTTCGTCGACGGCGTTGGTCAGGCCATTGCCGGAACGGAAGGTGACGTTGCGCCAGCGCAGGCTGACGTCCTTGAACGGGCCGCTCTGGATGACATAGGTGATGTCGGTGTCGCGCTCACGCTCACGGCCATTGCTGACAGTGGCGGTTTCGGCGTGGCGGCCATCGGTGTAGCGGGTCATGAAGCTCAGGCCGGGGATACCCATGGCGACGAAGTCGTAGTCGTAGCGCACCTGCCACGAGTCCAGCCCGGCGCGGGTGAAGGTGTTGTAGGTGACCAGGTTGACGGTGAACGGGTCGCCGCCGTTCACGAACGGGAAGGCACTGTCGCCGGACATCTGCTGCCAGGCGGCGGTGAACTTGTGGGCCCGTACGCCGAGGGTGACCATGGCGTTGAAGTTGCGGTTGTCGATGTTGCCGGCACGCTCGGCGCCGTCGTTGCGGCTGTCGAAGTAGCGCAGGTCGGTGCGCAGGCTCAGGCCTTCGCCCAGCGGGCGGGTATCGATCAGGCCGACGAACTGCTGGCGGTAGATGTCCTCGAGCTTGGCGTAGTAGTAGCTGACGCTGGTTTGCGGGGTGATGGCGTAGCTGCCGCCGCCGAAGTCCAGGTGGTCGCTGCTGGCGGCGCCGTAGCCGATGTCGTCGCGGCCCGAGGAATCACGCAAGTTGGCCTTGGTCAGGCGGCCGGCGTTGAAGGTCAGGCCGGGCAGGTCCTGGCTGGTGAGCAGGCCACCCTGGAAGGTGGAGGCCAGCAGGCGGGTGTCGTTGTACACCACCACCGGCAGGATCGGTTGCAAGGTCCCCAGGCGCAGGGTGCTCTTGGCCATCCGCACCTTGCCGGTCAGGCCCAGTTCGCTGTAGTCATCGACCGGTTCATGGCTGTTCGGGCCGAAAGGCAGCAGGCCGGTATTGCGGCGGTCGCGGCTGGAGTCGAGCTTGATGCCCAGTTGGCCCATGGCGTCGACACCAAAGCCGACCGGGCCTTCGGTGAAGCCCGACTCAAGCTTGGCGGTAAAGCCCTGGCCCCATTCCTCGGCCTTGGCCTGCGGTGCGTTGCTCTGGCGGAAATCGCGGTTCAGGTAGTGGTTGCGCAGCTCCAGCCGGGCGTGGCTGTCGCCGATGAAGTCTGCCATCGCCGGCATCGGCAGGGCGAGGGTCGCCAGCCAGGCGGCCGAGATGAAGTGCGTGCGGTTCATTGTTGTTGTTTTACCCGACATGGTTGTTCTTCCCTGAGAGTCAATGCTTGCTGGCGCCGGCAGCGCCGATTCCGGTCATGGAACGGATGAACTGGGCCAGGTAGCGGCCACGTTCCTGGCTGGCGCGTTCGGAACTGTCAGTGACCGAGAACACCCAGGCGCCGAGGAAGGCCAGGCTCATGGAGAACAGCGCCGGGTTGCTGTAGGGGAACAGCGCCATTTCGTGATGCAGCACGTTGACCCACACCGCCGGGCCCAGCACCACCAGCAGCACCGCCGAAACCAGGCCGGCCATGCTGCCGCACACCGCGCCGCGGGTGGTCAGGCCTTTCCAGAACATCGAAAGCAGCAGCACCGGGAAGTTGACCGAGGCGGCCACCGCCAGCACCAGGCCGGAGAGGAAGGCGATGTTCTGCGATTCGAACATCAGGCCGAGGATGACCGCCAGCAGGCCGATCAGCAGGGTGGCGATACGCGACACGCGCATTTCCTCCTGCTCGCTGGCCTTGCCCTGGCGCACCACGCAGGCATACAGGTCGTGGGAAACGGCCGATGCACCGGACAGCGCCAGGCCGGCGACCACCGCCAGGATGGTGGCGAAGGCCACGGCGGAGATGAAACCGAGGAACAGATTGCCACCCACGGCCTGGGCCAGGTGCACGGCGACCATGTTGCCGCCGCCGATGATCGCGCCGGTGGCGTCACGGTAGGATGGCTCGGTGCCGACCATGACGATGGCACCAAAGCCGATGACGATCAGCAGCAGGTAGAAGTAGCCGATGAACCCGGTGGCATAGAACACGCTCTTGCGCGCTTCCTTGGCATCGCTGACGGTGAAGAAGCGCATCAGGATATGCGGCAGGCCGGCGGTACCGAACATCATGCCCAGGCCCAGGGAAATGGCGTCCACCGGGTTGGACAGCAAGCCGCCCGGGGCCATGATCGCCTGGCCCTTGGCATGCACGGCCACGGCGCTGGCAAACATCGCCTCGGTGCTGAAGCCGAAATGCTTGAGCACCATGAAGGCCATGAAGCTGGTGCCCGACAGCAGCATCACCGCCTTGATGATCTGTACCCAGGTGGTGGCGAGCATGCCGCCGAAGGTGACGTAGGCGACCATCAGCACGCCGACCAGCATCACCGCGTACAGGTAGCTGATGCCGAACAGCAGTTCGATCAGCTTGCCGGCACCGACCATCTGCGCCACCAGGTACATCAGCGCCACCACCAGGGTGCCGAAGGCCGAGGTCAGGCGCACCGGGGTTTGCGCCAGGCGGTAGCTGACCACGTCGGCGAAGGTGTACTTGCCCAGGTTGCGCAGGCGTTCGGCGATCAGGAACAGGATGATCGGCCAGCCGGCCAGTACGCCCAGGGCATACAGCAGGCCGTCGTAGCCGTTCATGAACATCATTGCCGAAATGCCCAGGAACGACGCGGCGCTGATCATGTCGCCGGCGATCGCCAGGCCGTTCTGCATGCCGGTCAGGCCCCCGCCGGCGGTGTAGAAGTCGCTGGCCGAGCGGGTGCGCATGGCAGCCCAGCGGGTGACCAGCAGGGTAAAGCAGACGAACACCATGAACATCGAGATGGCGGTCCAGTTCATTGTGCGTACTCCTGCTTGACCTTGTCGTTGAGCGGGTCGAGCACGTTGTTGGCGCGGTGCACGTAGATGCCGGTCAAGGCGAAGGACAGCAGCACCATCAGCACGCCCACCAGCATGCCGACGGTGGTGACGCCACCACTGAGGGACTGGCCGAGGGTGCTGGGGGAGAACGCCACCAGCAGGACGAAGCCGTAGTAGATCACCAGCATGGCCAGGGTCAGGCTGCCGTTGAGGCGGCGTTTGCGCTGCACCAGGTGCTGGAAGTCGGGGTGGTTGGCGATGCTTTCGATGCGTTCGGGTGTCATGGGTTGCGATCTCTGGGTGTTGTAATTGTTTTGTTGAGGTCACGCGGGTGTTGCATTGCAATGCTGTTGGTGCGGCCTTTGTAGGAGCGGCCTTGTGTCGCGAAAGGGCTGCGCAGCAGCCCCGGCAATCCATGATCAGGGCCAGGATCCTGGGGCCGCGTTGCGGCCCTTTCGCGACACAAGGCCGCTCCTACAGAGACCGCGTCAGTCCGATAGGGGCTTGGGCCTACAGCTGGTCGAAATCGAGCACTACCTTGTCGCTCACCGGGTAGGTCTGGCACGACAGCACGTACCCGGCCGCCACTTCGTAGTCCTCCAGGGCATGGTTGCTGTCCATCTCCACTTCGCCCTCGATTACCCGGCACTTGCAGGTCGAGCACACGCCGGCCTTGCACGAGTACGGCAGCTCGGCGCCGATGGCATTGCCGGCGTCCAGTACGTTCTGGGTGTTGCGTGGCAGGTCGAAGGTGAGGGCGCGGCCGTCGCTGATCACGGTGATGTGGCTGAGCGCCGAGTCCACCTGGCGCGCCGCCTCGCGGGCTTCACGACGGGCTTCGCTGCCGGCTGCGGCGAACAGCTCGAAATGGATGCGTTCCTTGGCCAGGCCATTGGCCCGCAGGCTGTCGCGCACCGTCTCGGTCATCGCCTGCGGGCCGCAGATGAATGCGGCATCCAGGTTGGCAACGTCCATCCAGCGCGAGAACAGCTGGCCGCACTTGTCGGCATCGATGCGGCCGTTGTACAGGTCGACATCCTGCTGCTCGCGGCTGAACACGAAAATCAGGTTCAGGCGGTCGAGGTAACGGTTCTTCAGGTCTTCCAGCTTGTCGCGGAACAGCGCGCCAGAGCTGGAGCGGTTGCCGTACAGCAGGGTGAAGCGGCTGTGTGGCTCGCTGGCCAGGGTAGTGGCGATGATCGACAGGATCGGGGTGATGCCGCTGCCGGCAGCCACGCCCAGGTAGTTGCCCTGGCGGGCCGGCTCCAGTGGCACGAAGAAGCTGCCCGATGGTGGCATCACTTCCAGTTGCTGGCCGGCCTTGAGCACGTCATTGGCAAATGCCGAGAAGCGCCCGCCAGGCACGCGCTTTACCGCCACACGCAGTTCGCCGTCCTGCACGGCACTGCAGATGGAGTAGGAACGGCGGACTTCTTCGTTGTCCAGCTGGGTACGCATGACCAGGTACTGGCCCTGGGTGAAACGGAACTGCGCCTGCAGGTGCTCGGGCACGTCGAAGGCAATCGACACCGCGTCGCGGGTCTCGTTGCGCACTTGCTTGATGGTCAGGCTGTGAAACTGGCTCATGGCGTTCTCCGCGGCTCAAATGCATTTGAAATAGTCGAACGGCTCCAGGCACTCGCGGCAGCGGTAAAGCGCCTTGCAAGCCGTGGAACCGAACTGGCTGAGCAATTCGGTATGGGCGCTGCCGCACTGCGGGCAGCACACCTGCGGTGCCTCGCCGAGCAGGCTGCGTTTGCTGGCGCTGCCCTGTGGCGGGGCGATGCCGTAGGCGCGCAGGCGCTCGCGGCCCAGTTCGCTGATCCAGTCGGTGCTCCAGGCCGGGGTCAGCCGGCGCTCCAGAGCCGGGGCGGGGAAACCGGCCTGTTCCAGCGCCTGGCGGATATCCCCTTCGATCACCTCGGTGGCCGGGCAGCCGGAGTAGGTCGGCGTGACGACCAGGTGCAGGTGCCCGGCGCGCCAGTCGAGGTCGCGCACGATCCCCAGGTCGACCACGCTGACTACCGGCACTTCCGGGTCCATGACCTGGGCCAGTACCGCCCAGGCCCGGGCCAGGTCGTCGCCGCGTGGCGCGCGGGCGCCACGGTCGCCGGCAATCAGCTCACCAGGTTGCATCGGGGTACGCCCTTGGCAGGAACTGCATCTCGGCCAGCAGCAGGCCCAGGTGCTCGGTGTGCAGGCCTTTGCGGCCGTCCAGGTAGAAGTGGCTGGCGGCCTTGGGCAACGGCAGTTCGACCGAAGCGAAGGTCTCGCCAACCTGCTTGAGCCAGGCCTCGCCGACGGCAGCGGGGTCGGCGGCGATACCCGCTTGCGCCAGGTGCCCTTCGTTGTCGCTACCGGCAGCCAGTTCGACGGTGAAGCGCCACAGTGCCGGGATGGCCGCGAGCATGCGTTGGCGGCTTTCTTCGGTGCCACCGCCCAAGCGTTGCACCCACTCGCTGGAGCGGCGCAGGTGGTAGGTGACTTCCTTCAGGGCCTTGGCGGCGATGCCGGCGATACGCTCGTCGTTCGAGCCGACCAGGCCCTGAAGCACGGCGAAATGCCAGGCGTCATAGAAGAACTGTTTGGTCATGGTCACGGCGAAATCGCCGTTGGGCTGCTCGACCAGCAACAGGTTGCGATAGGCACGCTCGTCACGGCGGAAGGCCAGGGCGTCGGCGTCACGGCCATCATCGAGCAGCTCGGCGGCGTACTCCAGCCAGTTGCGCGCCTGGCCTACCAGGTCGAGGCCGACGTTCATCAGGGCCAGTTCTTCTTCAATGGCCGGGGCGCGGCCACACCATTCGCAGAGGCGCTGACCCTGCACCAGGGCACTGTCGCCGAGCAGCAGCAGGTAGGGGACAAGGGTTTCGTTGTGCATGGCCAACCTCACATGTGTCCGACTTCGTCGGGCAGTTCGTAGAAGCTGGCATGGCGGTAGACCTTGTCGTCCGCCGGGGCGAACAGCGGGTCTTTCTCGTCCGGGGAAGAGGCGGTGATCAGTGCCGAGGGCACCACCCACAGGCTCACGCCTTCGCTGCGGCGGGTGTACAGCTCGCGGGCGTTTTCGATGGCCATGGCGGCATCGGCGGCGTGCACGCTGCCGACATGCTTGTGGTTAAGGCCGTGCTTGCTGCGCACGAACACTTCGTAGAGGGTCCAGACAGACATTTTCGATCTCCGCATCAATCGCCGCTCAGGCGGCGTTCTTGTTCTGTTGCTTGCGCGCGTAGGCCACGGCGGCCTCGCGTACCCAGGCGCCGTCCTCGATGGCCTTGCGCCGGGTGGCGACGCGTTCCTGGTTGCATGGGCCATTGCCCTTGATCACTTCGTAGAACTCGTCCCACTGGATTTCGCCGAAGTCGTAGTGGCCGCGCTCGGCGTTCCACTTCAGCTCGGGGTCGGGGGCGGTGCAGCCGAGCAGTTCGAGCTGCGGCACGGTCTGGTCGATGAAGCGCTGGCGCAGTTCATCGTTGGTCTGGCGCTTGATCTTCCAGGCCATGGACTGGGCGCTGTTGGGGGAATGCTCGTCGCTGGGGCCGAACATCATCAGTGCCGGCCACCACAGGCGGTCGATCGCGTCCTGGACCATGTCCCGTTGGGCCTGGGTGCCGTGGCGCATCATGGTCAGGAGGATTTCGTAGCCCTGGCGCTGGTGGAAGCTCTCTTCCTTGCAGATACGGATCATCGCGCGCGAATACGGGCCGTAAGAGGTGCGCTGCAGCACCACCTGGTTGACGATGGCGGCGCCATCGACCAGCCAGCCCACTGCGCCCATGTCGGCCCAGCTGAGGGTGGGGTAGTTGAAGATGCTCGAGTACTTGGCCTTGCCACTGTGCAGCTTGGCGATTTCTTCGTCACGGTCGGCGCCCAGGGTTTCCATGGCGCTGTACAGGTACAGGCCGTGGCCGGCTTCGTCCTGGATCTTGGCCATCAGCTGCAGCTTGCGCTTGAGGCTGGGGGCACGGGTGACCCAGTTGCCTTCCGGCAGCATGCCGACGATTTCCGAGTGGGCGTGCTGGGAGATCTGCCGGATCAGGGTCTGGCGATAGGCCTCGGGCATCCAGTTCTTGGCTTCGATCTTGATTTCGGCGTCGATCTTTTCCTGGAAGTTGCGCTCCTCGGGCGACATCTCTTCCAGCGACTTGACGCGCTTGACTCCGGTTTCCACTAGCTGTGCGTACATGTGTTCCGACTCCTGCTAAGGCATGAGTCATTTGTAAGCGATACAAAACATAACGTCAAACAGTTTTATGTGTATCGAATGAGATTTGTGTATCGCTTTGCTAGCCAAGGGGGCTGCTGTGCAGCCCTTTCGCGACACAAGGCCGCTCCTACAGAAGATTGCGTTCCCCTGTAGGGGCGGCCTTGCGTCGCGAAAGGGGCGCAAAGCGCCCCCAGCAATCTCCCAGGCAAAAAAAAGCCCCGGACGATGCCGGGGCCGAAAAGGCAGCCGAATGAATCAGCTGGCCAACCGTTTGTCGAACACGTGGCAGGCCTTGCCCTCGGAACGCTTGAGCGTGCCGCAGGGCTGCAGGCGCACCTGGGTGCTGATGCCGATGTAGGTCTTGATCTGCCTGGTCAGCTCCCCGGTCAACAGCTTGCGCTGGCCTTCATCGAGGTGCTGGCACTCCGCACGCAGTTCCACATGCACCTCGACACTGTCCAGGTTGCCATTGCGATACAGATGAATCTCATAAAGCTCGGAAAGCTGTTTTATTTTTAGCACCTGCTCCTCGATCTGGGTCGGGAACACGTTGACCCCGCGAATGATCAGCATGTCATCGCTGCGGCCGGTGATCTTGCCGATCCGCCGCATCGGCCTGGCGGTACCGGGCAGCAGGCGAGTGAGGTCGCGGGTGCGGTAGCGCACCATGGGTAACGCTTCCTTGCTCAGCGAGGTGAACACCAGTTCGCCCAGCTGGCCGTCCGGTAGCACCGCACCGGTGATCGGGTCGATGATCTCGGGGTAGAAATGGTCCTCCCAAATGGTCGGGCCATCCTTGGTTTCGATGCACTCCATCGCCACCCCAGGCCCCATGATTTCCGACAGGCCATAAATGTCCAGGGCATCAATGGCCAGCCGTTGCTCGATAGAGCGGCGCAGCTCGTCGGTCCACGGTTCGGCGCCGAATATGCCCAGGCGCAGCTTGAGATCTTGCGGGTCGATGCCCTGGCGCTCGATCTCGTCGGCCAGGTTGAGCATGTAGGAGGGGGTGACCATGATGATGTCGGGCTGGAAGTCGCGAATCAGCTGCACCTGCTTCTCGGTCTGGCCACCGGACATGGGGATCACCGTGCAGCCCAGGCGCTCGGCACCGTAATGCGCGCCAAGCCCGCCGGTGAACAGGCCGTAGCCGTAGGAGACATGCACCTTGTCCCCCTTGCGCCCACCCGCGGCACGGATCGAGCGGGCGACCACATTGGCCCAGGTGTCGATGTCGTTCTGGGTGTAGCCCACCACCGTCGGCTTGCCGGTGGTGCCACTGGAGGCGTGCAGGCGCACCACCTCTTGCTGGGGCACGGCGAACATGCCGTAGGGGTAGTTGTCGCGCAGGTCGTTCTTGCCGGTGAAGGGGAACTTCGCCAGGTCTTCCAGGCACTTGAGGTCGTCGGGGTGGGCGCCGCACTCGGCAAAGCGCTGGCGGTACAGCGGCACGTTGTCGTAGGCGTGCTTCAGGCTCCAGCGCAGGCGCTCCAGCTGGTGCTGGCGCAGGGCGTCGACACTGGCGGTTTCCATCGGGTCCAGCAGGGCACGATCGGCATCATGGTACATGTTCATGGCTTCACTCGAATTGTTCTTGTACGCCGCGCGGTACCGGTTGCAGGCCGCGCGGTGAGTGTCATGGAAGCAGCATATACGGCTGCGTTCGGTTCGGTAACAAGCCGATGGTCTGAGCCGCTCAGAGGCGTTCGATGACCATCGCGATGCCTTGGCCAACGCCGATGCACATGGTGCACAGGGCGTAGCGTCCGGCGGTTTCTTCCAGCTCGTGCAACGCGGTGGTGACCAGGCGTGCACCGCTCATGCCCAATGGGTGGCCAAGGGCGATGGCACCGCCGTTGCGGTTGACCCGCTCGTCGTCGTCGGCCAGGCCGAGCTCGCGCAGCACCGCAAGGCCCTGGGCGGCAAAGGCCTCGTTGAGCTCGATGACGTCCATGTCGGCCAGCGACAATCCGGTAAGCTCCAGCACTTTGCGGGTAGCCGGCACCGGGCCGATGCCCATCAGCCGTGGTTCGACCCCGGCCACCGCCATGCCGACGATTCGGCCGCGAGCCTTCAGGCCATGACGGCGGGCGGCGGTGCTGCTGGCGAGCAGCAGGGCGCAGGCACCATCGTTGACCCCGGAAGCATTGCCAGCGGTGACGCTACCGCCCTCACGGAACGGGGTACCCAGCCTGGCCAGTTGCTCCAGGGTGGTGTCGCCGCGGGGATGTTCGTCGTGCTCGACCACTTTGGCCGGGCCTTTGCGCTGCGGGATCTCGACCGGCACGATTTCCCGTGCCAGGCGCCCGCGTGCCTGGGCGGCGGCGGCCTTGTGCTGGCTGCGCAGGGCAAAGGCGTCCTGGTCGGCGCGGGAAATAGCAAATTGCTGCGCAACGTTCTCGGCCGTTTCCGGCATCGAATCGGTGCCGAAGGCTGCCTTCATCAGCGGGTTGACGAAACGCCAGCCGATGGTGGTGTCGAACAGTTCGGCCGCGCGGCCGAACGCCTGCTCCGACTTGCCCATGACGAACGGCGCGCGTGACATCGACTCCACGCCGCCGGCCAGCATCAGCCCGGCTTCGCCGCAGCGCAGGGCGCGGGCTGCATTGCCGATGGCATCCAGGCCGGAGCCACACAGGCGGTTGATGGTGGTGCCCGGCACTTCGATCGGCAGCCCGGCCAGCAAGCTGGCCATGTGCGCGACGTTGCGGTTGTCCTCGCCAGCCTGGTTGGCACAGCCGAGGATGACGTCGTCGATGGCTTTCCAGTCCAGTTCGGGGTGGCGCTGGATCAGGGCCTTGAGCGGGATGGCGGCCAGGTCATCGGCGCGCACGCCGCTCAAGGCGCCGGCATAACGGCCGATGGGGGTGCGCACGGCGTCGATGATCAAGGCATCGGCCAAGGTGTGTTCAGTCATCTTGCGTCTCCTGCGCCAGCACGGTGCCGCGCACTTTGTAGGATTTGCCATGGAACATCGCCACCAGCTCACCGCGCTGGTTCTCGATGCGGACGTGGTACAGGCCGGTGCGGCCCTTGCGGCTGACCTCGCTGGCGCGAGCGGTGAGCACGTCATCGCGCAGCGCCGGGGCCAGGTAGTCGATGCTGCAGCCCAGGGCGACGGTGGCCTGGTCGTGACTGTTGCAGGCGAAGGCAAACGCCGAGTCGGCCAGGGCGAACAGGAAGCCGCCATGGCAGGTGCCATGCCCCTGGATCATGTCGGCGCGTACCGGCATGCACAGGCATGCCTGGCCCGGGCCGGCCTCCAGCAGGCGGATGCCCAGGCCCTGGGTGGCCTGGTCGCGGGCGTACATGGCCTCGGCACAGGCTTGTGCCAGTTCGACTTCAGTCATGCAGGGTGCCTCCTTTGGCTTCGCAGCGGCGTAACAGCAGGGAAGGGCGGTAGCGGCTCTCGCCGTAGCTGCGCTGCAGGTTGTCGAGCACGCGCAGGGTGTGGGCGATGCCGATGTTCGCGGCCCAGGCCAGCGGGCCGCAGGGGTAGTTGACGCCGGCACGCATGGCCAGGTCGATGTCGGCGGCGCTGCCGACGCCTTGCAACACGGCATCGGCGGCCTCGTTGGCGAGCATCGCCACGGTGCGCAGCACCACCAGGCCGGGCAGGTCGGCGACCGCCGTTACCTTCAGGCCGGCACGCCGCAGCAAGGCCACCGCCTGGTCACGAGCGTTGTCGCTGGTGTCGGCCGACCAGCTGATGGCGAGGCGGGTGGCGGTGGTGTAGTCCAGGGCCAGGTCGAGCAGCACCAGGTTGCGCAGGCCGTCTTCCCGGGCGCGCTGGCTGGCCAGGCGGCCATCGGACAGCGCCAGGGTGGCATCGCCCACCTGGATCAGGCCGCTGCCGGCGCGCTGGGTCACGGCGACGCCGCTTTGGCGCAGGCGTTCGATTAGCGGCTGCATCACCCCCAGGTCGCCTTCGACGACGCAGGCATCGACGATGGCAGGGCTGTGCAGTTCGGCTGGCTGCGGGCGTTCGGCGCCTTCGGCATAGCTATAGAAGCCTTGGCCGGTCTTGCGCCCGAGGCGGCCTGCGTCCACCAGTTCTTTTTGCACCAGCGAAGGCTGGAAGCGGAAGTCGCCGTAGAACGCATCGAAGACCGAACAGGTAACGGCGTAATTGACATCGTGGCCGATCAGGTCGGTGAGTTCGAACGCGCCCATGCGGAAACCGCCGGCATCACGCAGCAGCGCATCGAGGCTGGCGCAATCGGCTGCGCCTTCCTGCAGCAGGCGCAGGCTTTCGGCGTAGAACGGCCGCGCCACACGGTTGACGATGAAGCCCGGTGTGGAGCGCGTGTGCACCGGCTGCTTGCCCCAGGCCTGGGCGGTGGCATGGATGCACGCGGCAACGGCCGGGGCGGTGGCCAGGCCCGAGACCACTTCGACCAGGGCCATCAGCGGCGCCGGGTTGAAGAAGTGCATGCCAACCACCTGGTGCGGGCGTTGCAGCCCGGCGGCGAGGCTGGTGATGGACAGCGACGAAGTGTTGCTGGCGAGGATGCAGTCGGTGGCGCACAAGGCTTCCAGCTGGCTGAACAGCGCCTGCTTGACCTGCAGGTTCTCGACGATGGCCTCGATCACCAGGCGGGCGTCGGTCAGGGCTTCAAGGGCGTCTACCGGGCACAGCCGGGCGCTGATGGCTTCCCGCTCGGCAGCCTGCAACTTGCCTTTTTCCACCAGGCGGGCAAGTTGCCGGTCTATGCCGGCCACCGCCTGGGCTGCAGCGCCCGGGCGGTTGTCGTAGAGCTTTACCGGGTGGCCGGCCTGGGCCGCAACCTGGGCAATGCCTGCGCCCATGGCGCCCGCACCGATCACCGCCACCTGGGCATTGCTTGCGAGTGCGCTCATGATCAACGCCCCTTGAATGCCGGCGTGCGCTTGTTCATGAAGGCACTCACGCCTTCGCGATAGTCCTCGCTGCGCCCGGCCAGGCGCTGCAGGTCGCGCTCCAGCTCCAGCTGTTCATCGAAACCGTTGTCGAAACTGGCGTTCAGGCTGCGCTTGATCAGGGCCAGGCCGTAAGTGGGCTGGGTGGCGAGCTGGCGGGCGAGGGTGAGGGCTTCGTCGCGCAGCGCGGCATCGTCCACCACGCGGTGGATCAGCCCCCATTGCTGGGCCTGTTCGGCGCCCAGGCGCTCGCCCAGCATGGCCAGGGCCTTGGCCCGCGCCATGCCGACCAGGCGCGGCAGCAGCCAGGTGCCGCCGGAGTCGGGTACCAGGCCGATCTTGCAGAAGGCCTGGATGAAGCTGGCCGAGCGGGCCGCCAGCACCAGGTCGCAGGCCAGCGGGATGTTGGCACCGGCGCCGGCAGCCACGCCGTTCACCGCGCAGATCACCGGCAGCGGCAGGTCGCGCAGGGTGCGCACCAGCGGGTTGTAGAACTTGTCGATCGATTCGCCCAGGTCCGGCATCTCGGCGCCCGGGGCGACGTTGCGATCGGACAGGTCCTGGCCGGCGCAGAAACCACGGCCTTCGGCAGTCAACAACAACACCCGTGCTTCGCTGCTCTGGCGTACTTGCTTGAGTGCCTCGCGCACTTCCAGGTGCATGGCGGTATTGAAGCTGTTCAGCTGCTCGGGGCGATTCAACGAGAGGAGGGCGACGCCGTCCTCGATGGAAAACAGGATGTGCTGGAAAGTCATGACAGACTCGCTCCGTCAGTCGAGGGAAAGATGATCAGCGGCCCTGGAAGCGGGCCTGGCGTTTTTCCTGGAAGGCACGGATGCCTTCGTCGCGGTCGGCGGTGCCGGCCAGCAAGGTGAAGGCATGGCGTTCGAAGCGCAGGCCGCTGGCCAGGTCGGTATCGCCGGCCTTGAGCAGCGCTTCCTTGGCCAGGCGCACCGCCAGTGGGGCCTTGGCGGCGATGCTGCGGGCGATGTGCAGGGCGCGTTCTACGGTGAGTTCCGGCTGGGCGATTTCGCTGACCAGCCCAACCTGCAAGGCATGACGGGCGGTAATGGCTTCGCCGGTCAGCACCATTTGCATGGCCAGCGGCTTGCCTACTGCCCGCAGCAGGCGCTGGGTGCCACCGGCGCCGGGGATGATGCCGAGGTTGATTTCCGGCTGGCCGAAACGGGCGTCGCTGCCGGCGATGACGATGTCGGCACACATCACCAGTTCGCAGCCGCCACCCAGGGCGTAGCCGTTGACGGCGGCGATCAGTGGCTTGGCGAAGGCGGCGATGCTTTGCCAGTGGGCCACCCGCGGGTCGTTGAGGATGCCGACCAGGTCGCGCTCGGCCATCTCGCGGATATCGGCGCCTGCGGCGAATGCCTTGCGGCTGCCGGTGAGCACCACCGCGCGGATCTGTTCGTTTTGCCCGGCCGCTTCCAGCGCAGCGGCCAGCTCTGCCAGTAGCTCGGTGCACAGGGCGTTGAGCGCCTCGGGCCGTTGCAGGGTAATGAGCTGGACGCCCTGTTCGGGCGCCTGCACATCGAGATATCGCGGCATGTCGGGTTCCTCTGGCTGCACGCACGGCACATCGTGGGGCCGGCATTTCTTGGAATTGTTTGCAGGGGCGTGATGCGGGGATCACGTCCAGGTGGAACCAGTATATGCATTACGCGATACAACTATGCAACATTCAAAATTGTTTCATGTATCTCTTTTTGCGTGAGTGACAACTGCCTCAGCAAAGGGTTTCATGATGGTGAATCGCTTCATCACCTTGTATTCAACGCACAATGCTGAATTTATGGGAACGCGATGACTCCAGCAAAAGCGATACACGACCATGCTGATTGACGCACCACAAGATTGTGATACAAGATCATGGCGCATTTGAAATCATTTCAGGAGCTTTGCCATGCCTTGCTATCGACTGGACGGCCTGACGCCCGTGGTTCATCCGACAGCCTACGTGCACCCCAGCGCCGTGCTGATTGGTGATGTCATCGTCGGCCCTCGTTGCTACGTCGGCCCGCTGGCATCACTAAGGGGGGATTTCGGCCGAATCGTGCTGGAGGAGGGTGCCAACCTGCAGGACACCTGCGTGATGCATGGTTTCCCGGGGGGCGATACGGTGGTCGAACGCAACGGGCATGTTGGGCATGGCGCCGTGCTGCACGGCTGTCGCGTGGGCGAAGACGCCTTGATCGGCATGAACGCGGTGGTGATGGATGGTGCCCATGTGGCACCGCGCTGTATCGTCGCGGCCACGGCATTCGTCAAGGCGGGCTTCGAATGTGCGGCACAAAGCCTGGTGATGGGCTCGCCAGCCCAGGTCAAGCGCCCACTGACCGAACAGGAACTGGCCTGGAAGCAACGCGGCACGGCGGAGTACCAGCACCTGGCGCAACGCTGCATGAACAGCATGGTCGAATGCCCACCACTGACCGAGATCGAGCCCGAGCGCCCACGCATGGAAGACACTGGCGTCAGGCCCAAAGGCCAGGCATCGGCATGAGCCTGGCAGCGTCACGCAATGGTCAGGCGGCCCGCCGCGCAGGTATAGTCGGTGCTTTAACCGCGCACAGTTCGCCCATGAGCAATCTCGCCCCACTGAACAACCTGATCACCCGCTTCCAGGAACAGACGCCGATCCGCGCCAGTTCCCTGATCATCACTTTGTACGGCGACGCCATCGAGCCCCACGGCGGAACCGTCTGGCTGGGTAGCCTGATCAACCTGCTGGAGCCGATCGGCATCAACGAGCGCCTGATCCGCACATCGATCTTCCGCCTTACCAAGGAAGGCTGGCTCACCGCCGAAAAGGTTGGCCGCCGCAGTTACTACAGCCTGACAGGGACTGGCCGCCGGCGGTTCGAGAAAGCCTTCAAACGGGTCTACAGCCCCAGCCAACCAGCCTGGGACGGCGCCTGGACGCTGGTGTTGCTCTCGCAACTGGAGGCCGGCAAGCGCAAGGCTTTGCGTGAAGAGTTGGAATGGCAGGGCTTCGGGGCCATGGCGCCGAACCTGCTGGGCTGCCCACGGGCAGACCGCGCCGACCTGGCCGCAACCTTGCGTGACCTGGAGGCGAGCGACGACAGCATCGTCTTCGAAACCCACACCCAGGAAGTGCTGGCATCCAAGGCCATGCGTGCTCAGGTGCGGGAAAGCTGGCGCATCGACGAACTGGGGCAGCAGTACAGCGAGTTCATCCAGCTGTTCAGGCCGCTATGGCAAGGTTTGAAAGAGCAGCAACAGCTTGATGCGCAGGATTGTTTCCTGGCACGTACGCTGCTGATTCACGAATACCGCCGGCTGCTGCTGCGCGACCCGCAATTGCCGGACGAGCTGCTGCCTGGGGATTGGGAGGGAAGGGCCGCGCGACAGTTGTGCCGTAACCTCTATCGGCTGGTGTTTGCCAAGGCGGAAGAATGGCTGAATGCAGCGCTGGAGACGGCTGATGGGCCGTTGCCGGATGTGAATGAAGGCTTTTACAGGCGTTTTGGCGGGCTTGTTTGAGGATTGGGTGCAGAGGCGGGTTCTATATAACTACGCTAAATGATTATTTAGTGTAGTTATACCTTATTTACATATACAGCATGGCAAATGGGGGGGGTATGCCTGGCCCTCAGGTATCGCGCGGTCCTCATGAATCTTTTGTCGCTTGTACTGATCACATCGCTTGCAGGCCAGCACCCACGGGGATGGTTCGTGGTTTGAGGTCTGCGCGAGATGTAAACAACTGTCCTCTCAATCCTGCGGGCCCTTGTAGGAGCGGCCTTGCGTCGCGATGGGCTGCGCAGCAGCCCCCAAGGTTTCAAAGCAGACGCATGAATTGTTGGGGCTGCCTTGCAGCCCATCGCGACACAAGGCCGCTCCTACAATTGACCGCGTTAACCGATCGACCGGGAGTTGGGTTGCCGGTGATGGGAAGCGTGACAACCTCAATGGCGCTGGCTGACAGGCGCTAGTCTTCAGTGTGGTCATGCATGCGCTGGATTTGTCCTGATAAACAAAGTCGAGGGTGACCGTACCAGGTTTCTTTCAAGCACTCAGGGTAGCCAACAGTCCAAAAGGCAAGGCTAACGCATCTGGCACCAGGTCGGCGCTTGTGATGGTAAGCGAGCGATGGATCAGGACAGATTATCTAGACCAGGGAGCTTTCCCTGGTCCCAAAGTGCCTCACTCGTGGTCCGGTGACCAAATATAGACTAGCGCATAATGAGTATTATGTTAAATGACGTATTTGGAAGTGCCCGTCCGTATTCTGTCCCCATTCAAGCGCTCAGAACTAAACCTGCGAAATGCAAAAAACTAAAGATTCAAAACCGGACTCCCTGCATGTTTTGAAATTTTTAGTACTCGCCCGCGAGCTGTGTAGATTTTCGGGTGTGCGTTCGCTGGTCAAAGTCACCCTGACCTCGTAACGACATCGTGCTGAAAACTGTGTATTCTGAACTTGCTTGCTCCGAGACTTGTTGGCGATGAGCCTCCCCTTGGAGACGTTCGATAGCCCGCCTACCAAGGCGGGCTTTGTTTTTGAATCGCTGTTCAAGCCTAGGGTTTGGAGCTCAGACGGTAGGATTTCGATGGTTCAATGCATCAGGCCGCTTGAGACGTACGACGACTGATTATGGCCTTTGACTCGCTCGCCCCAAAAGCATTTCGGCACTCCTCGGGACCCTTCTGACCGGTCAGCGTCTGCCTCCATTTGATCAAGGGCTACGCATCATCCCGACTATGGACGCGGGAATGGCACACTTGCGAATGCTGAAATTCGGCACTTTCCATATGGGACTCGTACGGCCAGCCGCAAAATTCGTCAAAAAGCGCAGATATCAGGCCCAGCGCCGAGCATGCCCAACGCCACTTCAAGCTGATGATACGCTGGCGGCCGAAAGCTCAAAGCCAGCTGGAAATGGCGTTTTCGCACGGTGGCGAGCAAAGGAAAGGGATACTGATCAGTAAAGCGTTGGGCCTAGTTGTGGCGCCACACTTGGGAGGCCTGTCCAGCGAAGCTATGTTCGCCCAGCTCGACTTATTTTACCGAGAAGTCCAAGCACCCGGAGCATTGGTCGCGTACATCTATTTCGCCGACACCGATCCTGTTGCCTCCCTTGTCGAGAAGACTTTGCGACATGCGCTACAGCACCAAGATGCCAAGTTCGTAAGCTATGCCGCTTATGCGATCCGCGTATGGCGCACGCGAGTCGACAGCCCCATCACCCACCGGCTAGTGAGCTTGCTTGTCATGCTTTTTGGCCCGCAGCGCCTGAGCGCACTGCCGGAGATCATCGAGTCATTGCGTACATTGCTTGAGCGCGGTCGGCTCTCGGCAGAGGAAGCCGGGTCATTGATCGACACACTGCCGGTGGTGTTTGATTGCACCCGCTATGACGCGACCGGCGACCTTGGGCATGAGGCAGCTACTATTTCGATTGTCAGGACCAAGTGTGTGCAACTGGCCCGCAGCCTCAGCGTAAACCGTGCCGAACCTTGCGGGGAGCTCGCTCGCGTCATGGCCGAAGCCAAGGGGATCCGTTGCCTGAAGTCCGGTTCGCCTAGGCAAGAGCGCACACCTAATAGTCTGGGCGATGCTGCCGACAGCGCAGTACGCTCTTGATCCGTTAGGCGGACTTGGTCTTGTGTTTGCGCAGCGCTCGCGCTTCGCTCGGTGCCTTTCTGATTTCGGCCAGCTGTTGGGCCAGCGCGTCTGCGCGGTGACCTTCTAAACCTCATTCGAAACATCATTCAGGACCGCGAACGCTCACCGCTGCGCACCCCATCATGATCAGCGAAAATGCCAGTACCATCGGAGCAATACCGAAGGTATGAACAAGTGCTCCCAGTGCCAGCGGAAAAACGGTCTGCAGACAGTTATTAACGGTCATGGACAATCCCACCGATTCATTGACCCGCTCTGCCGGCGCTGCGTCATAAATCATTGCCAAGGAAACAGGCACGCCCACACCCAGTGGCATCCCTAGGAGTAGGCTCAGAACGCTCAGGGTAACGACTTGATGGGCGAACGGTATCACGGCATAAATGACAGCACCGATGATCATTGCCACCACCAGCGTCGGTCGTGGCCTGGCATACCGCGTCAAGACGGGTGTGAAAAACCGGGAGATGAATGCCCCGCCGGCAAAAGCGCCGAGCAACCAACCCGCCTCGATGGGCGAGATGCCATTGGCAACGGCATGCAGTGATATCACGAACGGGAAAATGGTCTGCGCAGCGAAGAAGAGGCTGCTCACCAGTATCCAGACCATCAATCCAGGCACACGTAACAGCGGATAGATGCCCTGGCGGGCCAACCTCGCCAAAGGCCCACGACGCTCGTGCCGGAAATGATGCAGACGAAGACCGATCGCGAGAATGGACAGTACGGAGAACCCTCCCAGCAACGTGATTGCAGCGTTTGAACCATGATGCTGGTACATCGCCCCCGCCAACACTGGAGCCACCAGTTGGAATAGCGAATAACTAAGGATCAGGTACCCCAGATAGCGAGGGCGTTGTGCTTCTGTCGCGATTGAGCCGACAGCACGAGTGGCGGCCATATGGGTAAATACTGCACCCGCCCCCACGAGACCTGCGACGATCACGAGCGCGTACCGACTCGGAAATACCCAGAACGTCGTCGTTGCGCCAACGATGAGCAGCGCGGCGCTCATGATCGGCATCAAGGTCCCCGCGCGGTCCAGCCAGCGCCCGAATGACACGCTGAACACCATGGGGGCAGCGGTGAACGCTGCGGCAATGACGCCCACGAGCGTAGCGCTTGCCCCCAGCGAGAGCGCGATCAAGGGTACTACCAGGCGCGCCGAGCCCAGGGCAGAAATATTCAGCCCCGCGATCGCCAAGGTACCCATGAAATTTACCCTGTCACGGATGCTCATCCGGTCTGGTCGATACTGCTGGATCTGCCCCATAAGACCTTGCTCCACTCCAATCCCGTCGAACCAGGCAGCAACACACGCGCTGGTACGGGGGTGGCATCTCGCCTCACCCCAACCCCGTCAGGTATGACCAAACATCATGTGATGCGTGGTTATTGTTGTTGGATGGTTAGCGATTGCAGCGAGCGATCCAATTGGCAATGTATGAAGTGTCGCTTCTCGAGCAATGAACCGACCTTTACTCCTCGCAATACCGCGCCCTTCCCCGAGGAGCGTGCGGCATAGGAAGTAAGAAGCCGTTCATTTCGAAACGAGAGGTTTGAAGAGGTACCCGCCCTCTTCAGTTGAGCAAACCTGACCGAACGAAGGTGTGCTGAAATGGATCCCCGCAAGCAATGTCTGCGTATCAGCGCAAGCCGAGAGCAGCGCCTCTCTTGTCATCGTGGACTGACGCTGGTCATGATCACTCACGGTTGCCCAATGCGGCCTTGCGACTTGGCACGGGTGGTGAAACGCATCGCCCGCAATGATGATGTCACCACAGCCGCTATCGATCATGACGGCGATATGCGAGTGGGTATGTCCAGGGGTCGCCAAGATGGAGATGCCGTCACCAAGCTCACACGGTGCCTCGATGAGATTCACCAGCCCAGCCTCGACCACCGGGTGGATGGACTCGCCAAACGAGACAGAATGCATGTCTTGCGGGCTCCGCTGAGCAGCCTCTAGCCAATACTCATATTCACCGCGGGCAAAATGGTACTTGGCATTGGGGAAGGTAGGCAGCCACCGGCCCTCGTGTAGATAGGTGTTCCAACCTACATGGTCGATATGCAGATGGGTACACAGGACATCGGTCACTTGGCCACGATCGATACCGGCGCGCTCCAGCGCTTCGAGAAAACCGGTCTCCATATGCTCCCACTCAGCGACCTCAGTAACGGTCTTGTCATTGCCGATGCAAGTGTCCACGACTAGCGTGCGCCCATTCAACCTGACGATGAAACATTGAGATAGTGCATTCAATGAAAAGTCAGCATTACGGTAGGGAGGCTTCAACCATTCGATTGCACGAATATTGTCAGGCGTCGTATCAGGCAGGAGCCAAGCCAGTTGCGGGCCTATTTCCAACTCGATGACCTGGAAGATTTCAGCGGCACCTATCTGCGTACGTACTACCTCTAATGCCATGACACATCCCCTTAAATGGGCCATTTCCAATGTTCAATGTTAGCCCCATGCAATGGCACTTCACGCGCACGCCTGACGCTCGAACGCCAGGCGTGCGGCGATCAGGGGGTCATGCCAATACGATGGTTTTCGACTCCATGAAGGCCAACAAGCCCTCTACCCCGCCCTCACGACCAATCCCAGACTGCTTGAAGCCGCCAAAGCCGATCGAAAAATCAGTGCGTGGCCCATTGTGCCCCACAGTACCGGAGCGAAGCTGCCGTGCCACTTGCAACGCCTTTTCACGTTCGTTGGTAAAGACTGCGGCATTAAGTCCGAACGGCGTGTCGTTCGCCATGCGAATGGCATCCGCCTCACTGTCGGCGGGAATGACACAAAGCACCGGCCCGAAAATCTCTTCCTGGGCGATGGCGGAGCGATTGTCGACGTTGGCAAAGACCGTGGGCTCGTAGAAAAACCCTTTTTTCAGGCTTTCAGGACGCTTCCCTCCCGTCACCAGCGTAGCCCCTTCAGCAATACCTTTTGCTACATAACGCTCCACGGTTTCCCGCTGACGCGCGCTGGCGAGCGGGCCGGAGGTCGTATCATCGGCAAACGGGTCGCCGACGACGATCTTGCGCGCGATGTTCGCCAGCGCGTCGACCATCTGGTCGTGCTTCGCCCGTGGTACGATCACCCTGGTCAGACTATGGCAGATCTGGCCGGTGTTATAACCAAAATAGGAGTTGCCCAAGGTGGCGGCGGCCGTTTCGATGTCATAGTCGTCAAGCACCACGGCCGGCGACTTGCCTCCCAGCTCAAGCGTTACGCGGGCGACACGATCCCCAGCGATGGAAGCGATCCTGCGGCCTGCTCCGGTCGACCCGGTGAAGGTAATCTTGTCCACGCCCGGATGGCGAACCAACTCCTCGGACACATCCCTGTCCGCCGTCACGACGTTGATGACGCCTGGAGGCAGCCCGATCTCCTCACAGATCTGCGCGAGCAGGTACGCCGAACATGGCGCTTCCGGCGGTGATTTGATGACCATCGTGCACCCGGCCAGCAGCGCCGGCGCGGTCTTGTAGGCCATCAGCCCCGCCGGGCCATTCCAAGGAATGATCTGCCCCACTACACCGACCGGTTCATAAACGCGATAGGCCGGATTTCCGGTCACCGATTGATGTGCCTCGCTGAAGGCAAAGCTCGAGGCCATCGCCGCGTATTGCCGAAACGCGCCACTGATGAACAGGCCGATACGCGGTTGAGCGACCTTGTAGACAATGCCTGTTTCGATAGACCAGATGCGCGCGAACTCATCATTCAGCGCCTCGAGGCGCTCGGCAATTTTCTCCAGGTAGACGGCACGCTCCTCTGGGCTCAAGCGCGGCCAGGGCCCGTCGTCAAAGGCCTCACGCGCCGCGTTGATCGCCCGCTGCATATCCTCGGAAGAGGCTTTCGCCACAGTGGCGACGACCTCTTCGGTCGAGCAGTCGAGTACATCGAAGGTTTCAGAGGTGGCGGGCACCACCCACTGCCCACCGATGAATAGCCGATCGGGGTGTTTCAGGGAAATGGTTCTTTCGGTCATGATGATCTCCATTGGGCACCACTGCGCCACTGAACGGGTTGGCCAGAACATCGGGCGGTCAGAAAACGATCACGCCCTTGCCGCCTGTCTGCTGGTTGAAATCGGCATAGGCCTCACCGGCCTGCTCAAGGGACCACTCGCTGGAAAACAGCTTGTCCACCTCGACACCATGGGCCGCGATGAAGCGCGCACAGTCGCTCATGCCGACCTCCGAAACCGTGAATGAGCCCACCAGGGTTCGCTGCTTGCCGATCAGGTCCTTCATGACATCAAGGCTCAGGTTACCGCCCACCGACACCAGGGCAATCCGCCCCCAGATACTGGTGCTGCGCACGGCCTGGCTACGGGGTATCTCACCACCGGCACACTCCATGGCGCAGGAGGCGCCTTTGCCGGCCGTGAGCCTGTGAATCTGCTCGACCGGGTCAACTCGGCTGGCATCGATGGCATGCGCTACACCAAACGCCTTCGCGTTCTGCACGCGTTCGGCGTTGATATCGACGCCGATCACCTCCACGCCCATGGCCGCCGCCAACTGCGCGGCGGAAAGCCCGACGGGCCCCAGGCCATAGATCGCCAGCGTGTCGCGGGCGGTGACGCCAAGGCGAAGCAAAGCGCCATAGGCCGTACCCGTGCCACAAGCAATGGCGGCACCGCCCTTGAACGAAATGTCTTGAGGTAGATGGATCAGCGAAGACACCGGGACCTTCATGTAGGTGGCATGCCCGCCGTGGTTGAGTACGCCATAGATGTCGGCGCCGTGATCGCACAGCTGGGTCCAGCCGCTGCGGCAATGCTCGCAGTGGCTGCACCCCTTGTAATGAAAGACGATGACCCGATCGCCGGGCTTGAATGCCCGCGCATCGACACCGGCTCCCACCGCGGCGATTACCCCACAGGGTTCATGCCCACCGATGATGTCGTCGCCGCGCATGCGCTCCTTCAGGCCGAGCATACCAAGTGCCTCGTGCATGCCGTGCCGGTAGTAATGCAGGTCGGTACCGCACATGCCGGAGGCCTTCATCTCGATGATGGCCTCGCCCGGTCCTGGGGTGGGGTCCGGGAAGTCCTTGACCTGGACTTCGCACTGCCCCTTGAAAATCATGCCTCGCATTCAACGCCCTCAGCATCTGCTTGATTGTTGTTGGTGGTCAGGTGCTGTCGTTGCGCTCGAATATCCCTGTGCAGTTGCCAGGGAACGAAACACGCCGCGCATATGGCCAGCACCGGGACAGGCAATATCCCTCTGGCTTGAGGCTAAGAGCATCTCGGGCGTGGGGCAAACGCGATAAATCGAAGCGTCAATTCGTTCTGGGCGAAGCAGTTTCAGGGTTCGCCAGGAGCGAATCGGGGCTTGCGAATTCTTCAGCCGAAACAGCAGGCGCAATTGGCTGCTCTGCTTCATCGTTATCCCGCTATCGCACCCGCGCACAACCACTGCCCCGGGACGTTGCGTACACGGTGATTCAACGCAGAGGAGTGAACCAGTGACCTGACAGGCCCGATCAACTCGACGACACCCAAACAGGAATAGAAACAACAACAAGATCATTCCAGTTTCAGAGGTACAGCCATGTTGTTCCGTTCGAAGACACAGTCAAAAACCCGTGCGCCTGCACGGCCACCCGCCATTCAGCCGCGCCCCGCGCTCCAGCGCGCTTCAGTACTTCAGTGCGCGACGGTACTGACCCTTGCCGGTTTGTGCAGTGCGTTCCCCGCCGTGGCAGAAGACCAGATCAACCTGAAGTTCACTCACCGCTTCTCATCGAAACACTATGCCTGGACCCATGGCGGTGGCGTATTCACCCAGGCGGTGGAGAAGGCCTCAAACGGCAGGGTGACGTTTGAAACCTACCCCGCCGCGCAATTGGGAAAAGACTATTTCAGCCTGCTCCGCTCGGGGTTGGCCGATATAGCTGTTTTCATTCCTGCGTATGAGTCGGACAAACTTCCGATGTCCACGGTCGCTGAACTGCCGAACATGTACAGCAATATATGCCAGGGCACCCGCACGCTGGCGACCATGGTCAGTGACACAGGCACCATCGGCAAATCCGAGTACAGCCGCCACGGGCTTCACGTGCTGTTCGTGACCCTGATGCCGCCCTATACCTTCATGACCTCGAAGCAACCGACCGCCAGCCTGGAGGCGATGGAGGGGCTGAAGATCCGCGGCGCCGGGGCGGCCATGACCAAGACGGTACAGGCCCTGGATGCGGTGCCCGTGCAGATCTCCGCATCAGAGGTCTACGAGGCGCTGTCGCGCGGCACCATCGACGGCGCCGTCTACCCCTACAACGCGCTGACGCCCTACGCCCTCGAAGACCAGCTCAAGTACTCCGTCGCCGGTGTAAGCCTGGGTGGAACGGCCGTGGTGTATGCGATCAGCAGCAAAAGGTGGAATGCGCTGCCCGCGGAAGTGAAAACCATCATGAACCAAGCGGCGCAGGCCACCCAGGCCTCGATGTGCCAATGGCTGGACGAGGAAAACGTCAGGATCAAGAACCAGATCGTCAGGGACAACGGCCACATCGTGACGCAGTTGCCCGCCGAGGATCTGGCCAAGCTGACGCTTGCCATGCAGCAGGTCAAGAAAAGCTGGGCGCAGGTCATGGATGAGGCCCATCACGACGGCAGTGCACTGCTTGAGGAGTACCACCAGCTGTTCGTGGCTTCAGAACGATAACCTGCCGCTTACCTGAGAGCCTTTCCATGAAATCGATAATTCAAGTACTCGAGAAGTCCAGCACGCTGCTCGCGGGTATCTGCCTGCTAATCACCATGTTGCTCATTAGCGCAGACGCAGTTGCCCGCTACCTGTTCCATTCGCCCATTCCCTGGACGATGGACGTCATCAGCTATTACCTCATGGTGGTTATTTCCTACCTGGCGATCTCCGATACATTCCGGCATGGCGACCATATCCAACTGGACCTGTTCCTTAACCGCATGAGTCCGCGCACCAAGCTGATTTCAGATACCGCGTGCTCGCTCTTGGCGGCCTGCGTGTTCCTGGTTATCGCCATTGGCAGCACCCTCAGCATGATCGAGTCGTTTCAGGCAGACGAGTTTCTCACCGGGTATGTCAACTGGCCGGTCTGGCTGAGCTTCTTGCCCATCAGTGCAGGCAGCGCCCTGCTGTCTTTGCGCCTGATCCATCACTGCTCGCTGCTATTGAGCAGTGGCCAGGATGCGTCTCTCGAACAACCCGAGGAAGCCTGAGATGATTGCCGCTGCTTTTTTCATTGCCCTGTTGCTGCTGATCTCCCTGGGTTCCCCCATCGGCTTTGCCATGGCGATCGTGGGTGGCCTTGGGCTTCTGTGGGCCGGGGGTACGGATGCGTTGGTCATCATGCTCGGCTCGATGCCACGCGAATCGGCAGTAGTCTACGAGTTCGTGACCATACCCATGTTCCTGCTGATGGCTGAGTTCGTGCTCCGCTCCGGCGTGACCGACGACCTGTTCAAGGTCGGCGCAGCCTGGTTCGGTCGCATTCCCGGTGGGCTCGGTATTGCAACGGCCTTTTCCGGGGCAGGTTTCGGAGCGATCTGCGGCTCTTCTTCCGCGGCTGCGGCGACCCTGTCGGCCACGTCCCTGCCAGCAATGCTCAAGCACGGCTATGAGCCGCGCCTGGCTGGTGGCTGCGTGGCGATTTCCGGGACCCTGGCGATGCTGATCCCTCCCAGCATCGCGATGGTGGTCTATGGCCTGATTGCCGACGTGAACATCGGTAGGCTGCTGATGGCAGGGGTAGTGCCCGGCATCCTGGTGACCCTGACGATCGTCATCACGGTCTATAGCCTGGTCAAGCTCGACCCCTCGCGCGCACCGTTGTCGGAACCGGTCGCCCTGACCGAGAAACTGCGCCTGCTCAAGAGCGTCCTGCCAGTGTTGCTTCTGTTCGCCGCGATCACTGGGGTCATCTACACCGGCATCGCAACACCCACCGAAGCCTCCGCGCTTGGCGCATTGCTCGCTGGCGTGCTGTATGTCGCCCGTGGTCGCGCGTCCCTGCCCGATCTGCAAGGGCTGGTCGGACGGGCGGCGCGAACGTCCTGCATGTTCGCCATCATCATCCTGGGCGCGAAGCTGTTCGCCATGGTGTTCGCACTAACCCACGTCACCCAGGACCTGATTGCCTGGGTGGGCGCACTGGACGTGTCCCCCTGGACCATCATGCTCGGGCTGGTGCTCCTGTACCTGGTGCTGGGCTTTTTCATGGACCAGATGGCCATCCTGGTGCTCACCGTGCCCATCGTCGCGCCGTTGGTGTCCTCGCTAGGCTTCGACCTGGTCTGGTTCGGCATCATCATGATCGTCGTCGCCGAAATCGGCATGGTCACCCCGCCGGTGGGCCTGAACTGCTTCATCGTGTCCAAGTACTCGAAGACACCGGTATCGCAGATATTCAGAGGGTCGTTCCCTTATGTGATCACCCAATTGGTCGCCATCGCGATTCTCCTGGCCTTCCCTCAGCTGACGCTCTGGCTACCGCAAAACATGTAAGCGCACAGGTGCGGCGAAAGGCTTTCGCCGCACCGGTTTCACCCAAGGCGCAACTTCAATACGACCGAATCAGGGCTTCGTAAAGCACAAGTTGGATCGGGCCGTGTCGGCGCCTACCCTTGGGTTTGATATTCACCAAACCTGCGTGGTGCGTGGCACCGCCAGTTTCGACCATGCAGTCAGGAGCTCTGCAGCAATGAACAATCTCGAAGGTAAAGTCGCCATCGTTACCGGTGGCACGGGTGGTATCGGCAAGGGTGTGGCGTTGCAACTCGCCGCCCGTGGTGCCCGAGTGGTTATCAATGGCCGGGACGAAAAGAAGGCCCAGGCCGTGCTCGAGCAAATCCGCGCCCTGGGCGGCGAAGGCTGCTTCGTTGCAGGCGACGTGCGCTCGAAAAGCGACATGCAGGCCGTGGCTGCTGAGGCGGCGCGCCGCTTCGGGGGAATAGACATCGTGGTGCCTAACGCCGGGGGCAACGACGATGAGGCCCGGCAACCACAAGTACGTGGCCCCTTTGCCGACATCGACCTCGAACGGGTGACCCAGTTCGTGGCACAAGCCGTGGCGGCGAAGCTGCTCGTGGTGCAGGCCGCGGTGCCTTACCTGCGCCAGCGCGGCGGCGGCAGCATTGTATTCGTCACCTCCGAAGGCGGCAGGTCGCCTACCCCTGGGCAGACCGCCATCTCCACGTTCTCCGGCGGCCTGATCATGGCCAGCAAAGTGCTGTCCAAAGAGCTTGCCCGTGACAAGATCCGGGTCAACTGCGTGTGCGTTACCGTGGTGCGTGACACCCCGTCGTGGGACGCCGCCTGGGGACAGGAAGGCGGTGTTTCCGAACACCACCGCAAGCAGTACGAAAAGATCGTGGCCAGCAGCCCATTCGGCGTCGCGGCACCTGGTGACATCGGGGGCGTCGTGGCCTTCCTGGCCTCCGACGATGCCGCCTACCTCACAGGTGCCACGGTCAGCCCCACCGGAGGCCTGACCATTCATTGAGCCGCCTGGCTCACCCGGCAGCGGACTGACGCAATTACAAGAACAGGAGCAATGCGGTATGTCGAATCAATGTGCCACTGATCACCCCCTGACCGATCACACCAAGCTGGTCGGCCCTTTGAGCGGTTTACGGGTACTGGACCTCACCTCGAACTTCATGGGGCCGTATGCATCCCTGCTACTGGGGGATATGGGCGCGGATATCTGCAAGATCGAGGCGCCTGAAGGCGATACCACGCGCAACGTCGGCCCCAGTCGCAACAAGGGCATGGCGGCGATCTTCCTGCACCTGAACCGCAACAAGCGCAGCCTGGTGCTGAACCTCAAGAGACCCAGCGGCCTCGCAGCGCTCAAGCGCATGATCGCCACGGCGGATGTCCTGCTCTTCAGCCTGCGCCCCAATGCGATGGCACGGCTCGGGCTCTCCTACGAGCAAGTCCAGGCCATCAACCCGCGGATCATCTACTGCGGTGCCTTCGGTTTTGGACAGCGCGGCCCCTATGCCGAGCGTCCGGCCTATGACAACCTGATCCAGGCCGCCGTTGGCGTGCCGATGGTACAAAGCCGCAAGACCGATGGCCCACCCAGTTATGTGGGTACGGCAATCGCGGATCGCATCGTTGGCATGGCCACCAGCAATGCCATCCTGGCGGCCCTGCACCACCGAGGGCAAACGGGCCAGGGCCAGTCGGTGTCGGTACCCATGTTCGAAACCTTCGCCCACTTCGTGATGGGCGACCACATGTATGGCCATACTTTCGTGCCTGCGCTGGGCGACTGGGGCTATGCACGCATGACCAGCCCCGAGCGGCGCCCCTTCCCCACCTTGGATGGCTACCTGAGTGTGGAGATCTATACTGATCGCCACTGGCAACGGCTGTTCGAAGCCGTGGGCCGCCCGGAAATGGCCCAGGATGCGCGTTATCGTGACGTCCACAGCCGGGCGCTGCACATGAGTGAACTGTACGAGTTCCTTTCGCACACCTTCGAGACCCGAACTAGTGCCGAGTGGGTAAAACTGCTGATCGAAGCGGATATCTGTGTGATGCAGATGAACACGCCTGAATCGCTGCTCGACGATGAGCACATGAAGGCCGTGAACTTCTTCGAAGAGCAGGACCATCCAAGCGAAGGACGCATTCGCACCATTGGCCTGGCTCACGAATGGAGTGCCACTCCCGGAGCGCTGCGTTTTCCCGCACCGCGCCTGGGCGAACACACCACCGAACTGCTGCACGAATATGGCTTCGCCCAGGAGGAAGTGGCAGCCGTATTGGAATCAGGCGGGGCGCTGGCAGCTGCCAACTGAAGGCTCATGCCGTATTCACTGATCACACGCTACGAGGTGAATCACCATGGAAACTGTGCAAATCCCCAACCTGTACTGGAACATCGCCGCCGACCTCCACTTTCCGCCTGGCTTCGATGCCCAGAAAAAGTACCCCGCAATTATCAGTGCCCACCCCATTGGCAGTTGCAAGGAACAGACGTCCGGCAACGTCTATGGCACGGCGCTCGCCAAGGAAGGGTTCGTGGTCATCGCCTTCGACGCCAGCTTCCAGGGCGCCAGCGGCGGTGAGCCGCGCTTCATCGAAGACCCAAGCCACCGTGTCGAGGATTTCCGGGTGGTAGCCGACTATCTGACAACCCTGCCCTATGTGGACGAGCAACGCATTGGCGTACTCGGCCTGTGTGGCGGAGGCGGCTATTCGATCAATGCTGCGATGACCGAACGGCGCATCAAGGCCGTGGCCACTGTCACCGGTGTGAACTATGGCCGTCTGATGCGTGAAGGATTCAGTGGCTTCAGCCCCATCGCCCTGCTCGAATCCATCGCCCAGCAGCGCACTGCAGAAGCCCGTGGCGCCGAACGCCGGGTGGATGACCTGCTGCCGCCTTCTCCAGAAGAAGCCAAACGCGTGGGCGCGACTGAAATCGACGTATACGAAGCCACCGAGTACTACCGCACCCCACGCGGGCAGAAGCCCAATGGTTTGAACCGTTCACTGCTCTCGCATCAGGGCAATGCAGTGGGCTGGGATGCTTTCCACCTTGCCGAAGTGTTGCTGACCCAGCCGCTGATGGTGGTGGTGGGTGACAAGGTCGGTGCATTCGGTGCCTACCGCGACGGCTGCGAGATCATCGGTCGTGCGGCTTCGAAGACCAAGGAACTGGTGGTGGTCGCAGGCTGGTCGCACTACGATCTCTATGACAAGCCCGAGCCTGTGCGCCAAGCCTTGGCCAAGCTGGTGCCTTTCTTTAAAGAGCACTTGTCCTGAGGCGATCGGCAAGGCACGTGCCGGACTCAGCAAGCCCGCGGCAGCCAGATCAGCGTAAAGAGAGACGGCACCACAGAGTGCCGTCTCTCTTTACGCTCACAAATGCCTGTCAAAATCAGGGTGTTGTTGAATTTTTTCGTAGAGAAGCGCGAGCGGCTGTCGGCGAAGACGCAGTAACGGACGAGGGATAAGCCGACACTGCAGCGCGCCATCCACCACCCAGGGCTCGGAACAAATCCACTTGATCAAGCGCCACCTGTGCATCGGATGCCGCCAGTTCTGCCTCGGCTGTCGCCAGCGTGCGATTGGCATCGAGACTGGACAGGTACGGCGACTGCCCCGCCCGGTACAGACGGTCTTCGTCCACGGCCGCGCCTTTGGCATGGTCGCGCGCATCCTGCAGGTCAGCGTTGCGAACCAGCGCCCTCGAGTAATTGGTCAACGCTGTTTCGGTTTCACGCAATGCACCCAGCACCACACCGTCAAAATTCGCCAGCGCCGCTTCGCTGTCAGCTTCAGCGGCCTTGACGCGGGCACGAGCGCCACTGTCGGGTATCGTCCAGCTCAGCAGCGGGCCGAAAGCGAAATGCGATGCCGACTGTTCGGCAAGGTCGCCGAATCGCCCGGCCAGCCCCGCCGATGCTCCAAGTCGGATGTTCGGATACAAATCTGCCATGGCCACGCCGATACGCGCGGTAGCGGCAGCCAGCTGGCGCTCGGCCTGGCGAACATCCGGGCGCCGGCGAAGCAGCGCCGCACCATCCCCCGCGGGAATAGGCTGGGCCAGACGTGGCTCTCGCGAGCAGGTTGGCCGCTGATTGGAGAATTGTGCTGAGGTCTTGCCCTGCAGCGCAGCAAGGCGGTACGCGGCCCCATCACGGGCTGCCTCGAACGGCGGCAGGTTTGCGCGCAGGCTGGCCAGCTGGGTACGCGCCCGGTCGACATCGCTCTTGCTACCACTGCCCACCGCCGCCAAGCGTTCAACCACATCCACGCTACGCGCCTGCAGCGCCAACTGCTGCCGTGCCACGGCCAGCTGATGCGTCGCCGAGCAGCCCTGAACATAGGCACTCAGGGTCTGCGCCACAACTGCAGTGCGCGCCAGCTCCAGCGCCGCCAAGGCACTGTCGCTGTCGGCGCGGGCCGCCTGCTCGGCACGCGCCAGCTTGCCAAACAGGTCCAGGTCGTAACTGATCGTCAAACCCACACCCGCGTCGTTCACCACACCTGGGCGCACGCCAAGCGGTGAGGATTCGAGTGCATCCTGGTGACGACGTGCATCGGCTTCGACGCTGGCGCGTGGATGGCTGTCAGCGGCCACCGAGGCTTCCACCGCCAGGGCTCTGCGCAAATGGGCAGTGGCGACCCGAAGGTCGGTATTGGCTGCCAATACCTCGCGCACCAGCTGTTCGACTTCGGGATCATCGTAAAGCCGCCAATGCTCCGGCACCGCTTGATCCCGCGCCCCTGGCGCCTGGAATGGCCCATTGGCTGCCTCTGTGCGTACCAAAGCAGTATCGGGCACCCTGTAATCTGGCCCTACAAGACTACAACCGCCCAGAGCCACAGCGACGACAATGGCAAGAATCTCAGGTTTCATCGGGCCAGCTCCTGTCGCACAGACACGGTAGCGGTGCGCCCGGCCACCATGCGCAGATCGCCAGGTACGTCATCCAGCGCTACCCGCACCGGCACACGCTGGGCCAAACGCACCCAGTTGAAAGCCGGGTTCACATTAGGCAAGAGCGCCTCGCCCGAACTACGGTCACGGTCATCGATACCAGCAGCCACGCTCTGTACGTGGCCGTGCAGCAAACCATTGCTGCCCATCAGGCGTATTTCCACTGGCTGGCCGATATGTAAACGCTCCAGCTTGGTTTCTTCGAAGTAGCCAACCACATGCAGCGAGTGTTCATCGACAATCGAAAGCACCGGGCGCCCGGTGGTGATGTAGTCACCGCTACGCGGAACTTGATCATTGACATAACCATCCACCGGGCTACGCACTTCGGTGCGGACCAGGTCCACCTGTGCCAGGGTCAATACCGCTTCGGCTGCGGCCAACGCGGCCTGGGCCCGCTCGACCCGGGTATCGCCCTCTTCCAGTTGCTGACGCGCCACCAAGTCGGACACCACATGGTTGCGTCGCGCCTGCCGTTGCGCCTGGCCCAAGTTCGCTCGTGCCTGCATCAGGTTTGCCTGCGCCTGTTTCACCAAGGCCTCGTAACGGCTGCGATCGATCGTAAACAGCAACTGTCCGCGCTTGACCAATTGGTTGTCTTCGACCGCCACCTGGGTGATCAGACCGGCAACGTCCGGCGCCACCTGAACGACCTCGGCTCGCACGCGACCGTCGCGTGTCCAGGGTGAGTTGCTGTAGTAGTCCCATAAATGGACCGCCACCGGGATGGAGATGGCCGCCAGCAGCAACGACGGGATGAAGGGAAGCAGTTTACGCAGCTTGCGGGTCATACGGGCCAATCCGATACCAGGAAAGTGGCAAAGCCAAGAACGATCACGTACAAGGCCAGGTTGAAGAGAAAGGGATGCCACAGTCGTCGATAAAGCCCCAACCGGGCCAAGGCCACTCGCAACAAGGTACTCACGACATAGGCAATCGCCAGCATTGGCAACAGGCTGGGCAGATAGACACCGTACAGATCGACCTCACCTAACATGGACAAGCGCTCCTGAGAAATCCGGCGCGGGTGCATCGGGATAGCAGATGAGGCGCAGTTCCACCAGTGCGCTGCTGGCGTCTTGAGTCGCAATGGCGGTGCCCGCCAGCACGTGGCCCAAGGCCCGATCGATGAGCATCAGCAGGCGACTGTCGAAGGGGCTCAGCCCCCCATTCTCGGCGCAGATCAGGAAAAATCGTCCAAGTCCGTCCAGCAGTTCCTCGACGACCCTGCGAGCAGTGACGTCAATCGAGGGCAGTTGGCTGCGCAGGTGCAACAAGGCCAACCCCAGGCGCACTTCGGCAATGCCATCGATGCCCGGTTGACGGGGCCAGGTCAGTTCCTGGCGGTCATGCAGGCGCGCGGTGAGGCGCGGGTAGTCGTCGCCACCACGCAGTGCCAGTTGGGCCAGCGCCCTGAAGGTGGACTGGCGCAGCCGTGCCAAGGTTATTTCACGACCGAAAGGCCGAATCAGCATCGTCCACAACAAGGCCACCAGGGCACCCCCGATACTGGCCAGGCACCCCTCCAGGAACCCAGCGAAATCAGCCTGATATGCGCCGTGCAGCCCGAGCGTGCTGCCAGTAAAGACAATCATCAGCATCGCTTCGGTGCTGAACTGCGGACGCAGGATCAGTACCCCGAATGCCAGGCACGGCAGCAGGAAACACGCCACCAGTGCCTCGAACGTCTCCACCTGAGGCAACACCACGAACAACAGCAGACCACCCAGCACACTGCTGGCCAAGTTCACGGCGAGAAAACGCAACATTCTCGGGGCAGGTTCGTCCAGTGCGCAGAACAGTGCACAAGCCACGATACCCAGCACCATAGCATTGGCCCCTGCCGTCCAGCCAGAGATCAGCCAGAGCAGGCCACAGAGGACAATGCCCAGGGCGACCGAACTGGCATAGAACAGCACCAGGCCATGGTCCAGGTGATGAGCGCTCCCAGCCAAGCGGTCATGGGGATACAGCAAGGGTCTGCCTTCCAGGCTCACATCGGCCAGGCGGTCACGCAACTGCTGACAGTCATCGTTGAGTGCATGGAGATGGGCCAAGCGTCGGCGCGTTACCCATGCCAGGATCCCAGGCCAGCTCTGCCCTGGAGGGTCACCGGAAAGCTCAACGACTGCCTCTGAGGTTGTGGCGCCAGTCAATTGCGCAGCCACTTGGTTGAACTGCACCTGCAATAGCGGATCGAGGCCGCCCTCTCGCTGCAGTGCCTGGCGCATCGCCGCCAGCGATGACAGCAGTGGCAGTAGGCGACGCATCCGTGCGCGCAGCTGCAACATCAGCGGTACAGCGTGCCGGTGAGGGGTATCGAAAGCCAGATGGGTAGTCAATTGCTCCAGCGTCGACAGCTCCACTACCAACTGATGTCGGCTGCCCGAGCCCACCTGCCCTGTCATCAGTTCTTGTGCCCACATGGCCACGTGGTCGAACCACTGCGCAAGACGCTTGCGGATCACCGGACTGGCTCGCTGCACCAGGGCAACGCCAGCAACCAGGTTGGCGCAAAAGATACCGACCAGGATTTCCTCGGTTCTGGCCAGCGCGATGTCGAACACCAACTGGGGGGCATGCACGGAGGGAAAGACGATCAGCGGCAAGGTATAGGCCGGTAGGCGAAACAGGTACGTGCGAGGGCTGCGATCGAGCATCGAAAAGAACAGGAACATCCCCGACCATAGCGCTACAGCGAGGATCAAAAACACCGGTTGGGCGCTCAGCGGCGGAACCAGCAGCAGGGCTCCGGCCGCCCCGGTCAAGGTCCCGCCGATACGATAGAGCGTCTTCGAGCGCATCGCGCCGAGCAGCGGTTGTGAGACGATGTAGACCGTGCCCATGGCCCAGATCGGATTGGCCAATGAGAGGTCAAGCGCAATGTACAAAGCCAGCATCGAGGCAATGAACGTACGCAGGGAAAACCACAGATCCTCTCGGCTCGGCAAGCGAAGCATCATGATTCGCCATCCCTGATGGAGCCGACCATGATCCAAACAGCACTCGCCATGATGATCAAGGCCCATACCCACACCATGGAAGCCACGCCAAGGCCAGTTGCCGCCACACCGATGATCATGGGGAAAACGGTCTGCAGGAGGTTGTTGACGGACATCGAGATCCCAAGCGCTTCGTTCACCCTACTCGCCGGCGCCACGTCGTAGATCAGAGCCAGTGACACAGGTGCGCCAACGCCCAAGGGTAACCCCAAGACTCCACTTAGCGTGATCAGGGAAGTCGTGTGATGCGCTAACGGTATGACGGCATAGACCCCTGCTGCTGCGATCAACGCCAGGATCAATATCATATTTGGGCTGACGCGTTTGATCAGCAGCGGTGTGAAGAACCTCGAAGTCAAGGTGCCAAAGGCAAATGCGCCCAGCATCCAGCCAGCCTGCGAAGCGGGGAGACCGATTTGCGCGGCATGCATAGAAAGGATGAAGGGAAACAGCGTCTGGTTCGCGGTGAAGACACTGCTGATGACGATCCACAGGCGCAGGTCACCGATCCCCAGCAGGTCGTAGGATTTGCGAGGGGCGCTGGCATTGGCGGCACCTTGCCTTTCGCGCGTGTAGAAATGAGGCAGCTTACGGATACCAACGATCGAAAGGACCGCAAACAGCCCTAGCACGCCAATGGCCAGGGTAGCGTCGTAATGCTCAAAGGCGTGCGTCGTGAGCACGGGGCCGAAGAAATTGAACAGCGAATAGCTGAGTACCAGATAACCCAGAGACTTCGCACGCTCGGCATGTTCGACCCCAAGCCCGACTGCGCGTGTCGCAGCCATGTGCGTGAATACACCGGCAGTCCCGATCAACCCGGCAACGGCCAACAAGCTGTATTGGCTTGGCATGACGCCATACAGCAAGGCGGCCAGGACAATCATCGTGGCCGAAAGCATGACAGCCGGCAGGGTTCCAGTACGATCCATCCACCGCCCGAACGGCACACTCAGCAACATCGGCGACGCGGTGAACAGTGCTGCAGCCACTCCGATCAAGAGGCTACTGGCCCCCAATGATAAGGCGATCAGCGGAATGAGCAGGCGGGACGACCCCAACGCCGCCATGATGAAACCAGAAACCAGGAACGTCCCTGCAAGCCTGGACGACTTGGCCTGTTCAAACAGAGGTGACTGCTCGTTGTCTATCGTGCGCATCAACACCCCCCTCCCGCGTGGTCATGCAAAGATCTGCGCACTGCTGCATTAATAGGGGGGTTGGGGAACTGCATGGGCATACCGTTGAACATCGATGTGAAAACCACCTTGGTCTGGAAAGCCCAGTGCGCAAGGCAATTTATGGAGAGGGAGGCGAGCTCGATGCTGGAGGTAGCCATCACTTTATTCAATACGTGAATTTCAAAGCGCCAGTTCGATAAGATCGAACTACTGCCAAGGCCATCCTTCTTGCGCCGATACGATGTTCAATTCGGCGGCGGTGAAGCTGCGCTTGCGAAATATTCATTTGTTCCACGCCCCAGCAAGACCAAACATCAGGCTGACGACAGGTCCAGACATTCCGACGCCCCTATGAATACACCACACCTTGCACCGCTCGACGCCCAGGCACCCGACCTGACTTCATTGATCCGGTCCGGCGATACCATCATGTGGGGACAAGCCAACGCGGAGCCCCTGACCTTGATCCAGGCGTTGGTGAATCAGCGCCACGCGATAGGCCGCGTACGCGTATTCCTCGGTATCGGGCAGAACAGCCTGCTCGAACCTGGGCATGCCGACGCCATCGACTTTCTGGCCTACTGCGCTTCAGGCTCCAACCGCAAGCTGGCCCAAGCGGGTCTGTTGGATATTCTCCCCGCCCACTATTCTCAATTCCCACGCCTGATCGAACAGAAGGCACTGCGCATCGATGTCCTGATGCTTCAGGTACCGCCCCCCGATGCGCTGGGCCGTTACAGCCTGGGCATGGCACGGGAGTATCTGGTTCCGGCACTCAAATCGGCGCGAGTGGTTCTGGCAGAGGTCAACCCGTCCATCCCCTGGACATATGGCGGTCCCTACCTGCAGGAAGACGACTTCGACTTGTTGGTCCCCTGCGCAGTCCAGTCACTCACCCCCTCCGCCTCCTCCCCTGGCCCCATCGAGGTCGCGATCGGTCGCCACGTCGCGAGCTTCGTCGAAGACGGTGCGACCTTGCAGACCGGTATAGGCAATATTCCCGATGCTGTGCTGGCGCAATTGCACGACCGGCGAGAGCTTGGCGTGCATTCCGGCGCGATTGGCGACGGCATCGCTGAGTTGGCGATGGCGGGCATTATCACCAATGGTTGCAAGAGCATCGATGTCGATGTGTCCATTGGTGGTGTACTGATCGGCGGCGAGTTGGTGCGCCGCTACGCCCATTTGAACCGTGCGTTGGAGCTGCGCGGCACGGACTACACGCACAACCCACAGGTGCTGGGGAAGATCGACCGGTTTGTGGCGATCAATTCGGCCATCGAGGTCGACCTCAGCGGCCAGGTGAACTCGGAAGTGGCTGGAGGTCGGTACCTGGGCGGGGTTGGCGGCATCGTCGATTTTATTCGCGCAGCCCAGTCAAGCCGCGGCGGCGTGCCGATCATCGCCCTACCCTCCACGGCAGGTGGTCAGAGCCGAATCGTCACTGCGCTGTCGGGACCTGCCACGGTGCCTCGTAGCGATGGCTGCGTCATCATCACCGAGCATGGCGTCGCCGACCTGCGTGGACTCTCACTCGCCCAGCGGGCAGCCAGGCTCATCGCAGTGGCGGCGCCGGAACACCGCGAAGCACTCGAACGCCAAGTACATGCTGGAAATCTACAAAGCTAGCAATCACGAGGACTGGCCGTGGACAGCAGTGTCCACGGCCAGACAGGTCAACCTTCTACAGCCCCTGAAGTACCTGCCAGGTACTCCAACAGCGTACGAGCGGCTGGGCTCGGCAAGCGCCCGTGAGGCGTCGCAATCGAGATGATGCGCTTGGCCCAGGGCTCAGCGAGGTCGAGCACCGCGATGGTGTCGAGCATGTCTCGGCTGACATGACACTCTGGCTGTACCGTCACGCCGAACCCCGCCTGTACCAGGCTGATCGCAACCCCGGTGCTGCGCACATTGAAACGGGGCTGGAACTCCTGGCCCAACCGTTTTGCCGCTACCCGGAAGGCCGGCATCATGGCTTTCACCGCAACGATGTTTTCCGGCGCCAGGTCTTCGAAGGTCACACTCTGCCGGCCCGCGAGCGGGTGCTCCCGAGGCACGATGGCTACCATCCGGTCCTTGCGATAAGGGGTGACGTCGACACCACTCAGGTCGATTTCGTGGGCCATTGCAAAGACGCCCACATCAGCCTCACCGTGCGCCACCGTACGCACGATCTCCGCATTTTCCACCTCACTCAGCTGCAGCTCGATCAGGGGATAGTCGTGGGCATAGTTGCCTAGCTCACGCGCTAGGAATGGCGCAATGATCGAACGAGCCGAAGCGACATGGACCTCGCCACGAACCCCTTCGGTGAAGGAGGAAATCTCCGCTCGCATGTCGTCCAACTGGCCGAAGATCGAGCGCAGGTAACGCACCAGCACCGCCCCGGCCGGGCTTGGCTGCACGCCCTTGGGGTTGCGCTCCAGAAGCTTTACGCCAGCGATCTCCTCAAGGTCTTGGATGCGTTTGGTCGCGGTCGAGGCCGCGATGTTCTCGCGAATCGCCGCAAGCCCGATCTGCTGCTCTTCGACAGCAGACAGGAACAGCTTCAAGGTAAACAGATCTACCTGGCGGATGAGGTGCATCTTGTTGAAAGTCATAGGCGCTCTGAAGGTGTCTGTGTCGTCTTGTCTTTATTGATCGGCGACAGCTGGAACCTGTCGTCCAGCCGTCCTCCTGCACTGCTTCACGCTACGACTGACTATACCCCTTCGCTCGTTATATCGCTTGCCTATTACTGCTCCATGCAAACCCGCCCCTTCCTTCGCCAAGCCTCTGACCACGCGGCTTTTAGACCGCTTCAGCCACGCTGAATCAGCGCTTCAGGAATGGTCACTTGAGCGACCATCCCAGCCCTTCAATAGTTACTCCACGGACCGGCCCCGGGGTGCATGCGCCTGGCCAAGAGCGCTATGTCCGTTATTCGAGAAGCCCGCTGATCGTCGTCGGCAAAGTCATTGCCGACGCGGGTACGCGTTCACCTAAAAAAATAAGAAGAGGGTTGTAGTGTGGCCGAATCAAAGTTGTATCCGCTCGTCCTGATCATGGCGTTGAGCCCAATCGTCCCGATGACCGCCCATGCCGACTTCGTGGCTGACAGCAGGCTGAACCTGGGCTTTCGAACACTCTATTACAATAATGATTTTCGCGATAACACCAGTGGCCCATCCAAGACCGCTGAATTGGCACAAGGCTTCAAGCTCGACTACCAGTCCGGCTATACGGATGGCCCGATTGGTGTGGGCGTCAATGCCCTCGGTCTGCTGGGTGTGACGCTCGACAGCGGTAGAGGGCGCCACCAGGGCAGTTCCATGATTCCTTCGGACGGCGATCACCCGGCGGACGAATGGAGCAGGCTTGGCCTGACCTTCAAGGCCAAGGCATCCAAGACGGAGTTGCTGGCCGGTTCGCTGTACCCCAAGCTGCCCATCCTGGTCGCCAACGACGGTCGCTTGCTGCAACAGCTCTTTCAGGGCGCGATGGTCACCTCGAACGAATTCGATGGGCTAACCCTGGTCGCTGGCAAGTTGAACAAGGTAACGGGGCGCGGCTCGAGCGATCGTACCGGGCTGGCCGTTGGCGGCGGACGTGAGCAGAGCGACAGTTTCACTTTCGCGGGGGCCGACTACACGCTGGGGAGCAACCTTCTGCTGCAGTATTACCATGCCTCGCTGAAGGACTATTACCGCCAGGATTTCCTGGGGGCGGTGCATACGCTACCCATTGGCGAAACGCAGAAGCTCAAGACCGATCTCCGGTATTTCCGCAGTCGGGCGCAAGGAGCTAACGCCTCTGGTGATGCGGGCTATCAGGTGGCGGGCTTCACCCAAGGCGGCGATGGCGAAATCGACAACGATACCTGGAGCGCCACCTTCACCTATACCGTCAACGGGCACAGCTTGCTGGCCGGCTACCAGAAGGTCTCAGACAACAGTGCCTTCGTCCAACCGAACCAGGCCAGCTTGAGCGATGGCGTCGAGGCAGCTGGCTCCAGCACCTACCTCTACACCGACCGGCTCGCCTCCAACTTCACCCGCGCAGGTCAGGCCACACGATACGTGCAGTACGCCTATGATTTTGCCGCTGCCGGTGTGCCTGGCCTGAACGCGTCGATCATGTACCTGGATTCCGACTCCATCAAGACGGCCAGCGGCAGTAACCAGCGGGAGTGGGAACGTGACTTGTCACTGGGCTACATCATCCAGAGCGGCCCGCTCAAAGGCCTGGGATTCGTCTGGCTCAATGCTCTGCTGCACAGCGAGGCGGTGCCGAACCAGGACCAGAATCGATTGCTGGTAACCTACACCTTGTCGTTGTTCTAAATCCCCCCGGGCAGCGGCCTTATAGCGCGGAAGGGCTGCACAGCGGCCCTCAGGTCTTGAAGTCGGCATAACCACTACCAGGGCTGCTGCGCAGCCCTTTCGCGACAAAAGCCGTTACAGCGAGGGCGTCAAGCCAATCAGCTCAGCGCTCGATCTGGCGGATGAAATCGATCGATACTTGGCCAAAGGCATCGTTGTCGTCACCCGTCAGCATATGCCCCGCGCCAGCCACTTCGATATTCCGGGCTTGAGGGCACAGCGCCAGAAATTCGCTGACCGCCTCACGCGTCAGCACATCGGAATGCTCGCCACGCACCACCAGCGTCGGCACATCGAGGCGACGCGCGCATTGGCCAAGCCGTGCAGCCCGCTCGGCCAAGTCGCCCCGGGCATCGAGAAAACGCGGATCCCAGTGCCAATAGAGGCGGCCATCGGCGGCGCGGCGCAAGTTCTTGCCCAGCCCGGCTGTGCTGCCCTGACGCCGCACGTCCCCCCGGTATTGCGCGATAGCGTCGGCTGCCTCCTCGAGCGAGACGAAACCCTCGGCATGGCGCGTCATGAAATCACGCACCCGCCCAACACCACCTCCGGACGAAAGATGCGCGACATCGGCCAATATCAATGCTGCCGCATCCACCACACCACCGCCTACAGCCTGCAGGCTGGTCATGCCGCCCATCGAGGCGCCGATCAACACGGGACGCCCGGCAAGAGTGCGGATCACGCAGGCAAGATCCTGAGCCATGGCCACCTCGCCATAATCACCATCTGCCACCCAACTCGAGTCGCCATGGCCGCGAGCGTCGTAGGCCACCGCATGAAAACCCGCTCGTGCCAAGCTGCGGGCAGTGTGCCGCCACGAATGCCTGGTCTGCCCGCCCCCGTGCAATAGCACCACAGGCCGTGCCAAAGGGTCGCCCCAGCTATCGCCGCACAGACGATTGCCATGAGCGCCGGTCCAGGTGTGCATTGGGAGGGGCGTACCGGGAAGCGAGGTTCGTGGATTCATGTAGGAAGTACCAAGACAAGGCGCCAGGTGGACGGTACTGCCGACAACAAGCGACCTTGCGCGGCGCCCACGCCCGTCGCGGTCTTCAGTATCGCGATGAACGTCATCTTCAGGACTCCACCAGGCACCTCCAAGTCATGATTTTCGAAGCGCCACTTCAGGATTCGTCAAGCCCAGCCGCTTACGACGCCTGAACCAGGTTTGATAGGGTGCAGATTCAATAAGCACAACAAAAACCACGGAGGGGACATGATTCCGTTCGCGAAATTGCATGTCCATCTGACCGCCCCGCAGACAGAGGCGTGCGATGGAAAACTATGACTATATCGTCGTCGGTGCCGGCTCCTCGGGTTGCGTGGTGGCGAGCCGTCTCAGCGAGGACCCGCACGCCCGCGTTCTATTGATAGAAGCGGGTGGCAGCATGGACGACTTCTGGGTCAATACACCTGCGGGCATGGCCAAGCTCTTTGGCAGCGAGCGTTTCAACTGGCGCTTCAAGACCGCACCCGTGCCCACCCTCGACGGGCGCCAGGTGCAATGGGATCGGGGCAAAGGCCTAGGTGGCAGCAGCGCCATCAACGGCATGATCTACATGCGCGGCCAGCCCGAGGACTACGATCATTGGGCGCAACTGGGCAATCAGGGCTGGGGCTGGGACGATGTGCTGCCCTACTTCAAGCGCTCGGAAAACAACGTACGCGGCGCCAACGCCTTTCATGGCGACCAAGGCCCATTGTGCGTGACAGACCCGGTCGAGATTCACCCAGCGGCGCACGACTTCATCACCGCCTGCGTCAATAGCGGCATCGAACGCTCCAACGACCTGAACGCCCCGCCATACCCTGCCGTCGGGGTTCGCCAGTACACGATCAGAAAAGGTCAACGCCACTCGGCATATAAAGCTTTTCTCGAACCCGTGCTCCATCGCCCCAACCTCGAAACCCTGACCAACGCGCAGGTCACCCAGGTGCTGTTCGACGGCGACGAGGCCTCGGGTGTTGAAGTCGTGCTTAACACTCAACGTCGCGCCATCGGGGCTACGCGCGAGGTGATCCTGTGCGCCGGCGCCCTCGCCTCCCCCCAATTGCTCATGCTCTCGGGGATCGGTGACGCGGCGCAGTTACAGCACCACGGCATCGCTGTGCGACGGCACCTGCCGGGAGTGGGGCGTAATCTCCAGGACCACTGGTATGCCTCGCTTGCCTGGCGCTGCACGCCTGGCAGTTCGGTCAATCACCGTCTGAGCGGCCTGCGCAAGTACCTGGAGGGCGCGCGCTACGTGCTCACACACAGTGGCTACCTTGCCCTGGGCGCCGCCCCCGTGACGGCGTACGCCAGAAGCGAACCGGGCGAACGGGTCGACCTGCAGCTTTCCCTAAACCCTATGAGTTTTTCGGCCACCGCATCGGGCGAGGTCGCCGCCGACAGCTATCCAGGCCTGTCCGCCTCGGTGCTGCTGCTATCGCCTCGCTCGCGCGGCTATCTGGAGCTGGCGAGCGCCGACCCGCTGGACGCTCCCCTCCTTCACCCCAACTACTTCAGCGATGAAAGCGACATACGTCGGCACATCGCCGGGCTGCGCCAGCTGCGCCAGATCCTGCAGACGCCGCCGCTTGCACAACGGGTTGTCGAGGAAATCAAGCCCGGCCCGCAGTGTACGAGCGACGATGAATTGTTCGACTACCTCAAGCGCTTCGGCGGCACAGGCTGGCACCCGGTAGGCACCTGCAAGATGGGCAACGACAGCGATGCCGTGGTCGACGCCCAGCTACGGGTGCACGGCCTTCGTCGGCTACGGGTTATCGATGCCTCGATCATGCCGGTCATTCCCACGGGAAACACCAATGCCCCCTGCATCATGATCGGCGAAAAGGGTGCGGACATGATCCGCGCCGACGCGCTCACCGCCCGTACTTTGGCAGCCTGACACTTCAAGGACCCCTCGTCATGACTAACCCAGGTCAGACCCTTAACATCCCCCATGCCGATTGCCTGTTCATCGGAGGGCAATGGGTCAAACCCGCCACAGTGGACACCTTCGCTGTGCTCAACTGCGCCACCGAAGAAACCGTCGCCCATGTGGCCAAGGCCCAGGAGGCCGACGTAGCCGCCGCCGTGCAGGCTGCCCGCCAGGCATTCGACCACGGCCCCTGGCCGCGCATGAGCCCCGCCGAACGTGCCGGCTACCTGGAAAAGATCGCCCAGCGCCTGGAGACACTCAATGACGAGTTCGCCCGTATTTGGACGGTCGAGTCCGGTATCCTCTACCGCATCGCCCAACCTCGCGTAGGCCAATACCTCAGTGGTGCTTTCCGTCAGTATGCGGCAATGGCCGACACCTACCCGTTCATCAAGCCAATCACCTCCACCAGCGGTCACCGGGGTTATGCCGTGCAGGAGCCCGTGGGGGTGGCGCTGGCCATCGTGCCGTGGAACGGCCCGGCGGGGCTGATCGCCTACAAGGTTGCGCCCGCGTTGCTGGCCGGTTGCACGGTCATCATCAAGAATTCCCCTGAGGCCCCCTGCTCCGGCTACTTGTTCGCGCAGGTTTGTCAGGAAGTCGGCCTGCCACCTGGAGTGGTAAATATGGTGACGGCCGACCGCGACGTGTCGGAGACACTGGTCAGCAATCCCGGCGTGGACAAGATCACCTTCACAGGCTCCACCGCTGCTGGCCGGCGCATCGGCACGGTAGCATCCGAGCGCGTGGCGCGGGTCACCCTGGAACTGGGCGGTAAATCGCCCGCCGTGGTGCTTGACGACTACGACATCGAGACCGCCGCCAAGGCACTGGGTACGCCGTATTTCAGCTACCTGACAGGGCAGGTGTGCGCGAGCCTGACGCGGATCATCGTGCCACGCAGCAAGCACGACGCGATGGTCGAGGCGCTCGTGAGCGCCGCGCGCGAAGCCGTGCCAGGCGATCCGTTCGACGCTGGTACCACCATGGGGCCCTTGGCCTCTTCGCGCCAGCGCAACAGCGTGGAGCGCATGGTGGCCCAGAGCATTGCCGACGGTGCCAAACTGGCGACCGGCGGCATCAGACCGAAGCATCTGCGACGTGGATTTTTTTTCGAGCCCACAGTGTTCGCTCATGTCGATAATCGCTCCTTCGCGGCCCGACATGAATTCTTCGGGCCGGTTCTGTCGGTCATTGCAGCCGACAACGAGCAGCACGCAATCGACATGGCCAACGACACCATCTTCGGCCTAAATGCCACGGTGTTCACTCAAGATTCTGAGCGGGCCATGCGCGTGGCACGGCAGCTGCGCGCGGGTACGGTCGGCCACAATGCATCACGTTATGACTTCGCGATCGGTTTCGGCGGTTTCAAGCAGTCAGGCATTGGCCGTGAGGGCGGCGAAGGTGGGCTCGAAGCCTTCCTGGAATCCAAGGCCGTGGTGCTCGATCTACCTGCGTCTTGACTCCCTCCGTACAAGCTCTGTCGCCCCGCCCAAGGGGCGACAGGCCGCTCTTCGCTTTACATGGCGAGCGCCACTTCAATCTTCTCGAAATCCGACTTCAAAATTCGCAACTTGGTTTGCCAGGCCCTGCGGCCTAGCTTACGGGGTGTCTACTCAACAACATAAAAGGACCCCGGCCATGGCCAACTTCCTCGACCAATCGCAACAGATGTGGCTCGACAGCGTGAACCGTTTCATGGACAACGAAATCACCGTCGAATACATCCGCAAATGCGACCAGAACCGCGACTACCCTTATGAGGCCTACGAGAAGATTGCCCAGCAGGGCTGGCTGGGTCTGCTGTTCTCCGAAGAGGAAGGCGGCGCTGGCGGCAGCATCTTCGACTACGTGCTGATGTCCGAAGGTCTGGGTAAATACGGCTTCGACTTCGCCGCCGCCATCCTGGTACCGACTTTCACCGCGATGAACATCGCCAAATATGGCACCCAGGCGCAGCGAGACAAATACATCCAGCCCTTCATCGAAGGCAAGATCCGCTTCTCGGTGTCGATGACCGAGCCCGACGCAGGTTCGGACGTGTTTGCCACCAAGACCCACGCGCGCCGTAACGACAACGGCGACTGGGTCATCAACGGAGCGAAGATGTTCTGCTCCGGTGCACAGGCCGACAACACCGTCATCGCAATGCTCGTGCGCACTGACATGAAGGACAAGCACGGCGGCCTGACCATGCTGCTTATCCCGAACGACACCCCAGGCATGGTCATCAACAAGCTGCCTACCCTGTCTCGCCATGCGACCGGCACTACCGAGATCTTCCTCGATGACGTCATCGTCCCCGGGGATGCGATTCTGGGTGTCGAAGGCCAGGGTCACGAGATCATTCTCAATCACCTGGAGCTTGAGCGGTGTGCCGTTGCCGGCGCCTACACCGGCAACGCGCAGGAAGCGGTGAACAACGCCAACCGCTATGCACACCAGCGCACCCAGTTCGGCCAGCCGATATTCAACTTCCAGGTGCTCAAGCACATGCTGGCCGAGAACCAGACCCGCGTCGATGCGGCCCGCCTGCTGGTCTACCGCGCTGCTGCACTCAAGTCCGAGGGCCTGCCCGCGCCGAAAGAGACCTCCATGGCCAAGCTGTACGCCTCCGAAACCCTCAAGCAGTGCGCACTCGACGGCATGCAGATTCTCGGCGGCTTCGCCAACCTGCCCGAGGCCGACATGGAGCGCTACCTGCGCGAAAGCGTGCAATGCACCATCGGTGGCGGCACCTCGCAGATCCAGCGAACCATCATCGCCAAGTCCATGCGCCTGAATTAACGCCGTAGTCAGTCACCAACCAAGGAAACAGCCATGAGTCTGATCAACAACCAGATCAACCAGACCTTCGACGAACTGGAAGAAGGCCAGGTGTTCGCCTCCGGTGGCCGCACCATCACCGAAACCGATGTGGTGAACTACTGTGCACTTACCGGCAACTGGATCGCGATCCATTCCAACACCGTCTATTCGTCCAAGACCCGTTTCGGCAAGCGCCTGGTGCAAGGTGCCCTCACCTATTCCATCGCCACGGGCCTGGTGCAGTTCGGCCTGGGCTTCCAGGCCAACTACGGCATCGACAACATGCGCTTCCTCAAGCCAGTGCTGATCGACGACACCGTCTACGCTCGCGCCACTGTGATCGGCAAGAAGGTCAAGGATGACAAGTACGGTGTGATCAAATTCCTGATGCAGGTGCTGAACCAGGACGGCGATGTCGTCCAACAGGGCGAATGGAGCCTGCTGATGTTGCGCAAACGCGAAGACCTCGACGCATTGGTCGCCTCCACTCTGCCAGCACCGAAGGGCTGATTGCCATGAAGACCATTCGTATCGGCTCCGGAAGCGGGTTCTGGGGTGACAACCTCGACCCCGCGATCGAGATCGCCAAGCACGGTAACGTGCAGTATCTGGCCTACGACTTCCTCGGCGAGCCGACCATTCCGCTGCTGCAGAAAATGCGCCAGAAGAACCCGGAACACGGCTTCGTGCCGGCCATCCGCGCCGTGGTGCGCGGTGTGCTGCCGATCTGCCTGGACAAAGGCATCAAGATCCTCACCAATGCTGGCGCAGCCAATCCCCAGGCCTGCGCCGACACCATCCTGGCCGCAGCCAGAGAGGTGGGCATCACCCGACTCAAAGTGGGTATCGTTACCACCAACGACATCCAGCACAAGGTTGAGGAACTGCTCGACAAGGGCGTGCGCTTCACCAACCTGGATACGGGTGACAATGACTTGGGCCAGGTTCGCGAGCGCATCGTCGGCTCGTACGTGTACTCCGGAGCCTATGGCTACGTGGAAGCGCTGCAAGCAGGTTGCGACATCATCATTTCCGACCGTGCGACGGACGATGCCGCCATCCTGGCGCCGTTGGTCCACGAGTTCGGCTGGAAATGGGACGACTGGGACAGGCTGGCCATCGGCATCACCGCCGGCCACCTGATCGAGTGCGGCGCAGCCTGCTCCGGTGGTATCACCAGCCTCTGGAAAGAAGTGCCCGAGCCTTGGAACATCGGCTACCCCATCGCCGAGGTCAACGAAGAAGGCGAGTTGTTCATCACCAAGGTGGACGGTACCGGCGGCCTGGTCAACAAGGTCACGCTCACCGAGCACCTGCTCTACGAAGTGCACGACCCAGGCAACTACCTGATGCCCGAAGTCGTCACCGACTTCACCAACGTGCAGATGGAAGAAGTCGCCAAGGACCGCGTGCAGGTCTGGGGCGCCCGGGGCAAGCCTGCGCCGGCCACGCTCAAGGCGGGTATTGCCTACACCGACGGCTACATCGGCGAGGTGGAGTCTTCCGTGACCTGGCCCGACGCCGTGGCCAAGGCACGGCGCTCGTTCGAGATCATCAAGAAGCGCTTCGAGATGGTCGACCTCAAGGCCGAGGAAGTGCGCTTCGACATGATCGGCGTCGACTCCTGCCACTGGTCGGCCTCTCCTGAGCCTGATGAGGACATCAACGAAGTGCGCATCCGCGTGGCCGCCAAGTGCGCCAACCGCGCCGAAGCCAGCAAAGTCGCCCGTGAGTGCGTGATGCTGATGGGCACTGGCCCTATCGGTTCCACCGGCCAGCTGAACACGCCCGCCCCGCGCGAGGTGTTCGCCCTTTGGCCCACGCTGATCGCACGCGAACAAGTCGTGCAGAACGTCGAGATTCGGGAGCTTTGACATGGCCAAGTTGCAACTGAAAGATCTGGTATATGCCCGCTCCGGCGACAAGGGCGACATCAGCAACATCGCCGTCATCGCCAAGGAGCCGCGCTTCTACCCCTTGCTGCAAAAGCACCTCACTGCAGAACGGGTCAAGGCCTTCTTCGGTGAAATGTCCAAGGGCCCCGTGGAGCGCTATGAAGTGCGCACCCTGCACGCGATGAACTTCGTGCTGCGCAATTCGCTCGGCGGCGGCGCCACGCGCAGTCTGCGCATCGACTTCACCGGCAAGACCATGTGCCAGGCTATCCTGCGCATCGTCCTGGATGTCGATGAAAGCGACCTGCACCTGATGCACTGAAGGAGAACCGACATGGGCAATAAAGCCAGAATCATTGGCGTGAACATGGTCAAGTTCGCCAAGCCTGGGGCGCATGAGCCCTACGAGATCATGGGCGCCAAGGCCATTCAGGGCGCACTGGAAGACGCCGGCATCCGCTACGATCAGGTGCAGCAGGCCTTCGCCGGCTACGTCTATGGCGACAGCACCTGCGGCCAGCGTGTGGCCTACGGCGTGGGCATGACCGGCATCCCAGTGTTCAACCTGAACAACTACTGCGCCTCGGGTTCCTCGGCGCTGTTCCTGGCGCGACAAGCGGTTGAGGCCGGCATTGTCGAGTGCGCGCTGGCTTTCGGTTTCGAAGAGATGAAGCCCGGTGCGCTGGGCAGTGCCTTCAGCGATCGCACATCCCCCGTAGGCTGGATCCATGAGCGCCGGGAACAGTTGGCGCCGCAACTGCCAGAAGAGCCACCTCGCGCCATCAAGGCCTTCGGCGCGGCCGGGTGGGAATACATCAATCGATTTGGAGCCAATCCGGACATCTTTGCCAAGGTGGCCGTGAAATCGCGTAACCATGCGATCAACAACCCCTACTCGCTGTTCAACAAGCCGTTGACCGTCGAGGAGGTGATGGAAGCGACACCGATGTATCCTTATCTGACCCGCCTGATGGCCTGCCCACCGACCTGTGGTGCCGCGGCAGCCATCGTATGCAGCGAAGCGTTCGCGGCCAGGCATGGCATAACCAACGCTGTCGAGATCGTGGCGCAATCGATGACCACCGATACCGAGGCCACCAAACTTGACCTGCTGAACCTGGTGGGGGCTGACATGACCCGCCGAGCTGCCCAACAAGTTTACGAGTCAGCCGGTATCGGGCCAGAGGACGTCAACGTCGTGGAGTTGCACGATTGCTTTACGCCCAATGAGGTCATCAGCTACGAAGGGCTGGGCTTGTGCCCGGAGGGCGGCGCTGAGCGGTTCATCGTCAATGGCGACAACACCTATGGCGGCAAGTACGTCATTAACCCGTCCGGTGGCTTGATGTCCAAGGGCCACCCACTCGGCGCGACGGGCTTGGCCCAATGCACCGAACTGGTCTGGCACCTGCGTGGCCAGGCAGGTAAACGCCAAGTGGAGAACGCTCGCATCGCCCTGCAGCACAACATCGGTCTGGGTGGCGCCTGCGTAGTGACGATGTACCGGCGTACCTGACGGAGCCCGACCGGGCCCGGCCATCGGGCCGCGCCCGGTCTCACGGCTACGGCTGACGCTTTGATATCCAATAACAACAATCGGAGTAAGCGACATGGCAGGACCACTTGCCGGGGTACGGGTACTTGACCTGACCTCGAACTTCATGGGCCCCTATGCCTCGCTGCTGATGGCAGACATGGGCGCGGATATCTGCAAGATCGAGGCGCCCGGTGGCGACCCCACGCGAGGCGTCGGGCCCTGCCGCAACCCAGGCATGAGCGCGATCTTCCTGCACCTGAACCGCAACAAACGCAGTGCAGCGCTGGATCTCAAGCACCCAGAAGCGGCACAAGCCCTCCAGCACATGCTGGCCTCGGCCGACGTAGTGCTGCACAGCCTGCGCCCAAAGGCCATGGCCAAGCTCGGGCTGACCTATGACGATGTCAGGAAAGTCAACCCACGCATTATCTACTGCGGCGCATTCGGCTTCGGGCAGAATGGCCCTTATGCCGACCGCCCCGCCTACGACGACCTGATCCAGGCTGCAGTGGGCATGCCGGTGCTTCAAGCGCGCAAAGTTGGCCCACCCTCCTATGTCGCCACCGCCATCGCTGACCGAATCGTCGGCATGGCAACTTGCAATGCGGTGGCGATGGCGCTCTATTACCGCGAAAAGACTGGACACGGACAATCGGTGGAAGTGCCCATGTTCGAAACCTTCGCCCATTTCGTGCTGGGCGATCACCTCTACGGCCATACCTTCGAACCACCCATCGGCGACTGGGGTTACGCCCGCATGATGAGCGCCGAACGTCGCCCCTATCAGACGCAGGATGGCTACCTGGGCGTGAATATCTACACCGACCGCCACTGGCAGCGCTTCTTCCTCGCCGTCGGCCGCCCCGACATGGCCGACGACCCGCGTTACGGCACGATCTTCGGCCGCACGGAAAACATCGGCTACCTCTACAAGTTCCTGGCCGACACCTTCGAGACCAAGACGACGGCACAATGGCTGAGCATCCTTACCGAAGCCGACATTCCCGTCATCGAGATGAACACCCCCGAAACATTGCTGCATGACCCGCACATGGAAGCTGTCAACTTCTTCCAGGTTCAACAACATCCGAGCGAAGGCATGTTGCGTATGCTGGGTATCCCGCAACAGTGGAGCGAGAGCCAACCCGAGCAACGCTACCCCGCTCCGCGCCTGGGTGAGCACACGGTGCAATTGCTGACCGAATATGGCCTGACGGCTGAACAGGCCCAACAGGTGGTGCTGTCCGGTGGTGCCATGCAAGCCTCCATCGATACGGCCAGCGCGTGAGCAAGGAGCGCCCAATGCAAAATGATCCCCGAGCTGACCTGCCCCTGGCTGGCATTACCGTGGTCGAACTGGGTGATAGCGCTTCTGCTCCATTCGCCGGCCACATCCTCGCTGGTTTGGGTGCGCAGGTCTGGAAGGTGGAGCGCCCGGCCGGCGACTCTTCCCGCGGTTGGGGCCCCAGTCAATGGAAAGGCAGCGGCGCCGCGTTTCACGCCATCAACCGCGGCAAGCGCTCCATCTGCCTGGACATCAAGGATCCGGTGCAACTGGCCACGCTGCATGATCTCATCGAGGGCCATGCCGATGTCTTCCTGCATAACCTGCGCCCAGGCAGCGCCGAGCAGTACCACCTAGACTCCGAGAACCTGCGCCAGCGCAAGCCTGAACTGGTGGTGTGCGAAGTCGGTGCCTATGGGCATCTGGGCCCCTTGAGCAAACTGCCCGGGTACGACCCGTTGATGCAAGCGTTTTCCGGCATCATGACGCTCACCGGCGAGGACGGCCAGGCGCCTGTGCGCGCCGGTGTCTCCATCTGCGATTTCGGCACCGGCATGTGGGCCGTGATCGGTATCGCCGCAGCCCTTGTGCGTCGTGAGCGCAAGCAGATCGGCGCGACCGTCAACAGTTCGCTGCTGGAAACCGCGATCGCCTGGATGTCCATTGGCATCGCCAACTACGCTGCAGATGGCAACCCCGGTGGCCGACATGGTTCGGGCGTGGCCTTCATCGTGCCGCACCGTGCCTACGAGGCGGCAGACGGCCACGCCATCATCAGTGCGGCCAATGACACGCTGTTTGCCCGCCTCTGCGATGCCCTGGGTCATCCCGAATGGGCCACCGACCCCAGGTTCGCCACCAATGCTGGGCGCATCGCCAACCGCAACGCGATCGACGGGCTGATCGGCGAGCGCATGAAACAGCACACTCGCGATCACTGGCAGAAACACTTCGATGCCCTCGGTCTGCCCTGCGCGTCGGTGCAAACCACCGAAGAACTCTACGCTCATGAGCAAACCCGTGCCTTGGGTATCCTGGGCAGAACGAGCGAGGACGAGATCGAGTTGGTGGGCGTGCCCCTTTCGTTCGACCGTCAGCGTCCACCCGCCCTGGCCTCGGCCCCCGAAATCGGCCAGGACAACGCACGCCTCCACCAGTTGCTGCAAGATGCCTGATCAACGCGGGCACCCGTGCACCTTCATTCCTCATTGGATAGATTCATGAACAAGCAAGCTCAAGGCCCGTTGAAGGGTGTCAAGATCGTCGAAGTAGGTGGCATCGGCCCGGCCCCGTTCTGCTGCATGCTGCTGGCCGACCTGGGCGCGGAGGTAGTGCGCATCGACCGGCCTGCGGGCCATGATGGCGGCGCCCCTATCGATGCACGTTTCGACCTGCTCAATCGTAGCCGGCGCAGCGTGCAGATGAACCTCAAGCAGCCCGAGGCAGTGGCCGCGGTGCTGCGCATGGTGGAACAGGCCGACATGCTAGTCGAAGGCTTTCGCCCGGGTGTGATGGAGCGCCTGGGGCTGGGCCCCGAGGTCTGCCTGATTGCCAACCCCCGCCTGGTCTACGGCCGCATGACCGGCTGGGGCCAGGACGGCCCGCTGGCCCAGGCGCCGGGGCATGACGTCAACTACATCTCGCTGACCGGTGCCCTGCACGCCATGGGTCGCGCTGGCGAGGCGCCGGCGATTCCGCTGAACCTGGTGGGCGACTTCGGCGGTGGCTCGCTCTACCTTGCATTGGGTATCCTCAGTGCCCTGCTCGAAGCGCGCACCTCGGGCCAGGGCCAGGTGGTGGATGCGGCCATGGTTGATGGCGCCGCTTCGTTGATGACGTTGGTCTATGGCTTCCATGCCGCGGGGTACTGGAAGGATGAGCGCGGCACCAACCGGCTCGACTCCGGCGCCCCCTGGTACAACGTCTATGAAACACAAGACGGCAAGCACGTCAGCATCGCCGCCAACGAAGGGCGCTTCTACCGCGAAGCCCTGGGCGTGCTGGGCCTGAAGGAACAGGATCTGCCAGCGCAGCACGACCAGGCCGGCTGGCCGCTGATGAAGCAGCGCTTCGCCGAGGTATTCAAGACCCGTGCGCGTGATGAATGGACGGCGCTGGCCGCGGGTACCCAGGCCTGCATCGTGCCGGTCCTGTCACTGGCCGAAGCCCCGCAGCACACCCACGTACAGCAACGCGGCAGCTTCGTGGAAGTTGATGGTGTGCTCCAGCCGGCACCGGCACCACGCTTTAGCCGCACCCCCGGCGCTATCCAGAATCCACCACCACACCCCGGCCAGGATGCAGACGCAGTGCTGGCCGACTGGGGCTTCTCGGCGCAGGAGCAACAGTCCCTGCGCACGGCAGGCGCCGTGCTCTAGTCAAACCTACCTGGGCCGCCGTGCGGCCCTTCGCGGGTAAACCCGCTCCTGCAGGCCTGGTGTTACCCACGACATACGCCGCCACTGCAGGAGCGGGTTTAGCCGCGAGGGGCTGCAAACTCAACTGATTCGAGAACGTAACGCCATCGTTCCTGCTTCAGAGGTATGACGCCATACGCCTATCTGCATGGCGAAGGCGCGAACGACAACGCCGATCAAGCAACAGTCTCAGCCTTCTTACGCACTGGAATCCACCCTGGCGCCGCCTCCACAGCTCGCAACAGACCAGCGGGAATAGACAACACCGCGCGCTTTTCCAGATCCAGTTCCTGGCGAATTTGCGCACCGCAGCCCGACTGTGCCAATCCCACCCAGTCAGCGTTCATTACCAGCCCCTTGCCTACACCTGCAAGCGACAGCCCCAGATCAAGCGCGGCCTGGGCCTGCTTGGGTGTGCGCAGCATGCCTGCCGCAAGTATCGGCACGCGCTTGTCGACGTGAGCGATGACCTGCTCCACGGTGAGGCGGGAGTCCGCGCCGAGTGGGCGCGCGCCCAGAACGTCATTGAGCGAGACATGCAAATAGTCGATGCCTTCGGCAATCAGCCCATCCACCAGCGCGCAGATGTCCGGCACTCGATAGCCACCATCCTCGCGTTCCTCGGGTGAGATGCGGTAGCCCAATACAAACGGCCCCTTGGCGTGCGCGGCAATCACCCGCTTCGCCTCTCGCACCACAGCCAGCGCGAAGCGCATGCGATTTTCCGGTGAGCCACCCCATTCGTCATCGCGCAGGTTATACCGTGGCGAGAAGAAGTTCTGCAGCAAGAAACCATGCGCACCATGCAGCTCTATCCCATCGAACCCGGCTTCGATGGCCCGGCGGGTAGCTTCGCCGAAGGCATGCACCATCTCAAAAATCTCGTCACGTGATAAAGCTCGAGGGGTTACATCTCCCCGGTTGAAGGGACCAGCCAGTGCATTGACGGCGCTGGCACTCACCAGCTCACCTCCGGGTACCGCCTCCACCACCGCCTTGTTGCCCGCATGGAAGATTTGCAGGACCGCCGCAGCGCCGCCACTCTTGGCGGCCTCAGCCAGCCGTTGCAAGCTGGGAATAAAGCGGTCGTCGTAAGCGGCGAATTCGTCGGTGAAACCGATGCCGTTCTCCGTCACATGTGTGCACCCCGTGATGACCATGCCCACGCCCTGGGCGCGACGGCGGTAATAGTCCAGCTCCGCATCCGAGAGGGTGCCATCAGAGTTGGCAGACCAAGTGGTCATAGGCGCCATCACTACACGGTTGCGCAGCGTCAAGCCGCTATGGAAGGCGAAAGGTTGGAACAGGGTAGTGTGTTCAGAAGTCATTTAGAAACCTTGGCGCAACGCAGGCGCCTCAAAAGAAAGTCACAAGACCCAATTTGAAGCCAAAGCGACCGCATGCCAAGATTTCCAATCTACACAACAGTATTCAGTCTAGATTGACAATGAGGCGCAAGAACGCCGCTCAGCGCACCCGTTTCTTATTGGAAAGCGGCTGTCGCAGGGCTGCCATGCCCTCGCGCTTCTCGACCAGAAAGTCAATCAAGGCACGCACCTTGGCGGGCATTTGCGCGCGGGTCGGCGCATAGATGTAGAAACCCGCGAAGGGCTTGCACCATGGCTGCAGCACACGAACCAGTGCGCCCGATTCCAAATGTCGCTGCACGGCAATGTCGATGTGCTGGATAAGGCCCACGTTCTGCAATGCGGCTCGGATCATACCGTCATCGTCGTTCGTGATGACACTGCCCTGCGGCTCTACTGTGAAGGCGTGCCCGTCTTCTCCCGGCGCAGTGAACTCCCATGGCAGGATCGCCCCACCCGGGGTCCGAAACCGCAGGCAGTTGTGCTGCGCCAGATCGGCGGGGGTGGACGGATGCCCATGGCGCATGAAATAGGCGGGCGTGCCCACCACCGCCATCTCCAGCGCCGGCGTGATCGGCACGGCCACCATGTGCTCGGCCAGGCTCTCGCCCACGCGGATGCCCGCATCGCAGCCGTCGGCCACGATGTTGGCTAGCGCATCGTCGGCAACCAGCTCCAGTTGGAGTTTGGGGTAGCGGGAGCAGAATTCCTCCAGATGCGGCTCCAGCAGGGTTTTGGCCGCCACGCGGGAGGTATTCACCCGCACCAGGCCCGAAGGCTCATCACGTGCGTCATGCATGGTGCGCACTGTGCGCTCCACCGCAATCAGCGCCGGATACCACACGTCATAGAGCCGTTGGCCTTCCTCGGTCAGCGACATGTCCCGCGTCGTGCGGTACAGCAGCTTGACGTTCAGGCGCCGTTCCAGCGCCTTCACGTTCTGCGACAGATTGGCCCGCGAGACGCCCATTTCCGCCGCGGCCTTGGTGAAGCTACGGTGGTGGGCGACGTGCGCGAACCAGGCCAGGGAAGGAAGTAATGACGGATCCATGCGGCACTCATTGTAAATTTGAAAATACAACTGTAGTACAGATTGATGGCTATGACGAATCAATCATCCAGCCTAAAGTGGCTCCATCGCTGCTTGGCCGCACGCCATTTTGAAGAACGCGACCCGGCAATTTCCACTCAACGGCCTATCAACGGCTACAAGGAGTCCATCATGCAAAGCGTCAAGATCAAGACCACCTACTGGGACATCGCAGCAGACCTGCATTTTCCGCCTAACTTCGACGAGAAGAAGAAACACCCAGCGATCATCAGCGCCCACCCCATCGGCAGTTGCAAGGAGCAGACCGCTGGAAACGTTTATGGCAAGGCACTGGCAGAAGCCGGGTTTGTCGTCATCGCCTTCGACCGCAGCACGCAAGGCCAGAGCGGCGGCGAGCCCCGCTACACTGAAGACCCGGCCATGGCCGTGGAAGACTTCAGCCGGGTCATGGACTACCTGGTCACCTTGCCGTACGTGAATGCCGACCGCATTGGCGTGCTGGGCATCTGTGGCGGCGGTGGCTATGCCATCAATGCAACCATGATCGAGCGGCGCATCAAGGCCCTGGTCAGCATCACCGGTGTCAACTACGGCCGCCTGTGCCGCGAAGGCTTCAGCGGCTTCGACCCGATTGGCCAGATGGAAGCGGTGGCCCAGCAACGCACCGCCGAAGCCCGGGGCGAGGCGCTCAAGGTTGACCTGTTCGTTCCGCCCTCCATGGATGCGGTCGCCCAGGCGGGTATCACGGACATCGATGTTCTCGGTGCCACGGACTACTACCGCAACCGCTGCGTCAACGACAACGCCGGCACGCGCGGGCTGTTCTCGCGCCGCGCTGCCTCCGCCGGCTGGGATGCCTTCCATCTGGCCGAGACGCTGCTGACGACACCGATGATGGTGGTGGTCGGCGACAAGCCGGGCGGTTTCGGCGCCTATCGCGACGGGCTGGAGATTTACGCGCGCGCTGCGTCGAAGGTCAAGGAACTGGTCGTCGTCGAGGATACTTCGCACTACGACTTGTATGATCAGCCGGCCCCTGTCGGCCAAGCACTGGCCAAGCTGATCCCGTTCTATCAGCAAAACCTCTAAGCGAGAGCAGCAGGATGAAAACCATCTTTATCACCGGCGCCTCCACCGGCTTGGGCAAGGCCACCGCCCTTTTATTTCAACGCCGAGGCTGGAGAGTCATCGCCACGATGCGCGATGTCGAAAAAGGCGCCGATCTGGCAAAACTGGACAACGTATCCGTACTGCCACTGGATGTCACCGATCCGGCACAGATCGAAAAAGCCGTTGCCAGTGCGTTGGAGATCGGCCCGGTAGATGTCGTGTTCAACAATGCCGGCTATGGCCTGGGCGGTCCGCTGGAAAATCTGACGGACGCGCAAATCGTGCGCCTGTTCGATACGAACATGATGGGGACGATTCGGGTCACCAAGGCATTCATCCCTCATTTCAAGCAGCGCGGGCAAGGGCTATTCATCTCCACCACCTCGATGGCGGGATTGATGGCGGTTCCCTTCAACACGATCTACAACGCTTCAAAGTTCGCCATTGAGGGTTGGACGGAAGGCATGGTGCAGGAACTTGGGCTGTTTGGCATCGGGATCAAAACCGTTGCGCCCGGCATCATCCAATCGCAGTTTGGAGAGAACGCGATTTGGTCTGTCGCGGATGAGTACAAGCAAGCCTTTGAACGATCAATGGCGCATTTTGATTTCCAGAGTTACTTCTCCACTCCGGAAATGATTGCCGATGTCGTGTATGAGGCAGCCACGGATGGGAAAAATCAACTCCGATACATCGCCGGTGAAGATGTGAACCGGCATTTTGCCGAATATCAGAAGCTGGGCAGGCAGGTTTATGTCGATCAACTGGCAAGGACAATCGACAAGTGAACGACACGCCCATGAATGAAGGAGTGACTGAAATGACCAAAGTATTGATCCTGGGCGCCAGCGGCCAGATTGCCCGCCATGCCGTGCAGATGCTGGGCGAGCACCAGAATGTCAAGCAGACGCTGCTCGTGCGCGATCCCAAGAAGCTGACTAGTACCGAACCCGCAAATGCCACGATCGCGATCGGCGATGTGATGGACAACAAGCTGCTGCCCCAGCTCATGGAGGGGCAGGACGTGGTTTATGCCAACCTGGCGGGCGATGTGGACCAGCAGACCGCGCACATCCTGGCGGTGATGAAGGCCAAGGGCGTCAACCGTTTAATCTTCGTTAACTCGCTGGGCATCTACGACGAAGTGCCTGGCAAGTTTGGCGAATGGAACCGCAATGAGATTGGACAGTACCTGCCGCCGTACCGTGCATCCGCGGATCTGATCGAGGCCTCGGACACTGACTACACCATCCTGCGCGCCGCCTGGCTGCAGGACGAGGACGAAGTGAACTACGAGATCACCAGCCGCGATGAACCCTTCAAGGGCACCGAAGTATCGCGCAAGAGCGTGGCCGCACTGGTAACCAAGTTGGTGATGAACCCTGGCCTATTGGTGCGTGCCAACGTGGGCGTGAACAAGCCCAACACAGACGGCGACAAGCCCGCCTTCGTGTAAGCGAGCCGTTCTTCTCGACGCGATCGACCACTCGACTGCTTCGGCTCGGGCATTAGCTCGAGCCAGCAAATCGGGCCATCGGTGGATCTATTCATCAATGATCACTGCATGAGAAAGCCCATGTCCGTACTGCACTGGATTCTTAGCGCGCTGGCGCTCGCGCTGCTGTCGATGTTCGCCTACCTCTATGCTGTGACCTGGATCGAAAGCCGCCAGGCTCGGCAATTGGAAAGCAAGCACTCCAACGCATCGGTCACCGCGGACATCGCGCCCACCTCACGAACGGCGGTGGTGAATTTCTCGCGCTCGGGGAACACTGCATTGGTCGCGCGCCATGTAACCCAACGACTCAATGCGACACTGTTTCCTCTGGATGCGCCCGACTACCGGTTAGGTATGGGTGGCTTGGCGCATGCCGTCATGGACGCGAACACACGCAGATCGAAGCCCGAGGTACTGCCGGACATCACCCCGCGCACCATCGACCTGAAACCGTTCGATACGGTCTGGCTTGGCTCGCCCGTTTGGCTCTATAGCCCCGCACCGCCGATCTGGGCGTTTGTCGAGCACAACCGCTTCGACGGCCAACGCGTGGTGCTTTTCAACACCTTCAACAGCCACATCGGTGATGACTACATCGTCAAGCTTAAGGCAAAGGTGATGGAGCGTGGTGCCCGGTCTTTCGAGCATAAGCGTGTGCTGCGCGGGCGCATGACGCAGCAACTCACGCCCGAGCAGATGCTGCAGGCCATTGATGAGCAATGGTTTGGCCCGCAAGCCGGGTCTTGAGTGCACTCACTACAACCTTGTCCAGGACGAGCGGGGTTCGGCCAATGCACTGGCAATCGGGCGCCGCTCGTGCGGCGCTCGATTGCAATCCCCGGTTCCGCGAAGAACTGTAAATCTTCGGGACAACGATTTGGGCGTTGCAGGAAGCGGTCAGGCTTCCTGGCAGTTCTTGCCCGCTGCGTCTGCCGTTTCAAACCTGGAAACCGGGTTAGGAATACAGGACACGACTACCGCCGCAATCACTGCTGGCAACGCGAAGGCATAGAAATTCCATTGATGGTCAAGGTTGGCGCCCACGATCCAGCCACCGATCATCGGTCCCAGGATCGCCCCCGCTCGCCCGATGCCCAATACGGCCCCCACCGCCGCACCGCGACATGAGGTCGGGAAATAGGCCCCGAGGAACCCATACAGCAAGGTGGTCGAGCCGATGGTGCCAAGGCCTGCGCCAAACACCGCGCACATCAGCCAGAACGCATCGAGCTTCTGGCTCAACGCCAATAGCGATAGCGCGCCAATCAGGTAGTACGGCACCACGACTTTCTTCGAGCCGACGCGGTCGGCGAACATGGCGCCAGCCAGGTTGCCGACGACCGCACCCAGTTGCAGCACCAGCAGAAACTGCAACGACGACCCAAGTGCATAGCCCGCAGCACGCATCAGGTGCGGCAACCAGGTATTGAGCCCGTAAATGATCAGTTGGGTGCAGAACATCCCGCAGATGAACAGCACGGCAACACCACGAAAGCCGCTGGAAAATAGCAACCTGTAGCCAATTTTTCCCTCAGAGGCGGGTTGTACCTTGCGCTGGAAAGCCTGCTCCTGCAGCACCTGGTCGAAATCCATCCCGTAACGGTGTGCCAGCTCTTTCGCCTCATCGAGACGACCTCGGCCAACCAGGAAGTTCACCGACTCAGGCAGCAAGAAGTACATCACCGGCAGAATCACGATGTACAAACCACCCAAGGCATACAACGTGCGCCAACTGTGCTCCGGTAACAGGGCGAGTGCGGCCAGCGCCGAAACGATGCCGCCCACCGCGTAACCGCTCAGCATGATGCCGTTGTACAACTGGCGCCTTTGCCGTGGGGCGTATTCGATCGTCAAGGCCACCGCGCACGGCACCACACCGCCAAGGCCAATGCCACACAAAAAACGGAAGACGCCCAGCATCTGCGGCGACTGCGCGGTAGCGCACAAGGCCGAGCCCACCGAGAACCAGAGCACACCAATCATGAGCAGGTTGCGACGGCCGAGCCGGTCGGTCAGCCACCCCGTCAAGAGAAAGCCCATCATCAGACCGGCCAGCGTCCAGCCTCCGATCATCCCTGCTACCGCCGGTGTCATGTTCCAGCCGGGTTCTTCCATCAGGCTAGGGACAGTCGCCCCGTAAATGATCAGGTCGTAGCCGTCCGCCACGATCGTCAGAAAACACAAGATGACCACGAACAGCCCACTACGGGGTGAAGCCTTTTCTTGCCTCATTGCGCTTGCCTCCGGCCAGGCACGGCCGACCTTGACCGCACAGGACAAGGAGGACCGGGCCCGACATTTCAGGTAATTGTTTTTGTTGTTCGATGGGTATCGACCAGAGGATCGGCCCATCCACGTGGCAAACCGTTCTTCGTGAATCGCGACAGGTGCTCGGCCTATCGCTCCACGCGCTCGAAGATAGCGGCCAAGCCCTGGCCACCGCCGATACACATGGTCTCCAGGGCATAACGCCCCTGGCGACGCTGCAACTCATGCAACACCGAGGTCATGATGCGCATGCCCGTGGCGCCCACCGGATGGCCCAGGGAGATGCCCGAACCGTTTACGTTAAGTCGGTCTGGGTCGTTCCAGCCCCAGCCCTTGAGCACCGCCAGTACCTGGCAGGCAAAGGCCTCGTTGACCTCCACCAAGTCCATCTGCTCGAAGCCAAGGCCGGTGCGGGCGAACAGCTTGTTCACCGCCGGCACCGGGCCGATGCCCATGGTCGCCGGCTCGCAGCCGGCCGCCGCCCAGCTGTGCAGGTAGCCGATCGGCTCCAGGCCCAGCTCGTCCAGCTTATCCTCGGCCACCACCAGGCAGGCTGCCGCGGCATCGTTCTGCTGTGAGGCGTTGCCGGCGGTGACCGTGCCGCCCTTGCTCAGGGTGCGCAGGCCGGCCAGTTTTTCCAGCGTGGTGTCGCCACGGACACCTTCATCTCGGGTCACCAAAAGCGGCTCGCCACGCTTCTGCGGCACACTGATCGGTACGATCTCGTCATCGAAGCGCCCGGCCTCCCAGGCTGCAGCGGCGCGCTGTTGGCTGCGCGCGGCAAAGGCATCAGAGGCTTCACGGCCGATACCGTATTCGCGGGCCAGGTTCTCGGCGGTCTCGATCATCCCCGAGATACGGCCGAAGCGGTGCTCCGGCTGCGAGCGCTCACGGCCCCGGTCCAGGCGGTCGTGCAGAGTCACGGACCCGGCCTTGGAGCCCCAGCGCATGTCGGTGCTGTAGTACTCGATGTTGCTCATGCTCTCCACGCCACCGGCCAGCACCACGTCGGCAGCGCCGGTCTGCACCATCATCGCCGCACTGACCAGAGCCTGCAGGCCGCCGCCGCAACGGCGGTCCAGTTGCATGCCCGGCACGCTCACCGGCAGCCCCGCCTCCAGGGCGATCCAGCGGCCCACGCAGGGGGTTTCGGAGTTGGCATAGGACTGGGCGAACACCACATCATCGATACGCTCAGGGTCCAGTTTGGTTTGCGCCAGGATGGCCCTGACCACCTCGGCACCCAGGCGCTCCACCGGTATGCCGCGCAGGCTGCCGCCGAATGCCCCTACCGGGGTTCGGCGCGGTGCCACGATCGCTGCTCTTCTCATCGTCGTCTCTCCTCAGAGCGCGTCTTGCAATTGCGGGACCAACTCGAACAGGTCGCCCACCAAGCCATAGTCGGCCACCTGGAAGATCGGTGCTTCTTCGTCCTTGTTGATCGCCACGATCACCTTGGAATCTTTCATGCCCGCCAGGTGCTGGATGGCGCCGGAGATACCGACCGCTATGTACAACTGCGGGGCGACGATCTTGCCGGTCTGACCGACCTGCATGTCGTTAGGGGCATAACCGGCATCGACCGCGGCGCGCGAGGCGCCCACTGCTGCCCCTAGTTTGTCCGCCAGGTTGTACAGCAGACTGAAGTTGTCGCCGCTTTGCATGCCGCGGCCACCGGACACCACGATCTTGGCGCCTGTCAACTCTGGGCGATCCGACTTGGCCAGTTGCTCGCCCACGAATCGGGACCGGCCTTGCTGGAATGTGGCGTCAATCACTTCGATGATTGCGTTGCCGCCTTCGGCTGACACTGGGTCGAAGCCGGTGGCGCGTACGCTGATCACCTTGACTGCAGCAGAGGACTGCACGGTGGCGATGGCGTTGCCAGCATAAATTGGCCGCTTGAAAGTATCCGGACTGACCACCTCGATGATCTCGGAGATCTGGTCCACATCGAGCAAGGCAGCAACCCGTGGCAGGTAGTTCTTGCCATTGGTGGTGGCCGGCGCCAGCACATGGCTGAAGCCTTTACCCAGCGACGCCACCAACGGCGCCACATTCTCTGCCAGCAGATTTGCATAGGCCGTGTTATCGGCGACCAACACTTTGGTGACCCCATCGATGCGCGCCGCCGTCTGAGCGACTTGGTCGACCTGTTGACCCGCCACCAGAACGGCAATGCTGTCGTCGATTTTCCGGGCTGCGGCCACGGTGTTCAATGTAGCGGCGCCCAGGACGCCATTGCTGTGTTCAGCGATTACCAGGACAGCCATCAGATCACCTTCGCTTCGTTCTTCAGTTTTTCGATCAATTCGGCCACGGTTTTCACCTTGATACCGGCGCTGCGCACTGCGGGGGCCTCGACTTTCAGAGTTTTGATCGTCGAAGTCGTAGCGACGCCGAGTGCCGATGGAGTCAGCGTCTCGAGGGGTTTCTTCTTGGCTTTCATGATGTTCGGCAGCGATGCATAACGCGGCTCGTTAAGGCGCAGGTCGGTGGTGACGATCGCTGGCAGGCTGAGCTCAAGGGATTGCAAACCGCCGTCGATTTCACGCGTGACATTCAGCTTGTCACCCACCACTTCGACCTTGGAGGCGAAGGTGCCTTGGGCATAACCGCTCAGCGCGGCCAGCATCTGGCCAGTCTGGTTGTTGTCGCTATCGATGGCCTGCTTGCCAAGAATCACCAACCGCGGCTGTTCCTTGTCGACCACAGCCTTGAGGGCCTTGGCGATCGTCAGCGAGCTCAAATCATCAGTCGCCTCGACCAGAATGGCGCGATCGGCTCCAAGAGCCAGGGCGGTGCGCAGTTGTTCCTGCGCCGCGTTCGACCCTACTGTCACCACCACCACTTCTGTTGCGATGCCCTGTTCCTTCAGCCTTACCGCCTCTTCCACAGCAATTTCGCAGAAGGGGTTCAGGGCCATTTTCACGCTGGTCAGTTCAACGCCAGACTGGTCTGCCTTGACGCGGACCTTGACGTTGAAATCGACCACGCGCTTGACTGCAACGAGGACTTTCATGCTTGGGATTCTCCAACAGGGCTGGAACGGGAAAGGATTCGACGGGCGCGTTCGAGCAGAGGGCGATCAACCATCGCACCGTCGACTTGAACGGCGCCGCCATTTTCGGCGGCCTCAAGCACTCGACATGCCCAGTTGATTGCCTGGGCATTCGGTAGAAAGGCTTCCAGAATCGGTGCTACTTGCCGGGGGTGGATTGCCAACTTGCCGCCAAAACCCAAGTCGGCAGCGATCTGAGCTTCCTGGTGGACCAACGCAGGATCGTCAAAACCAGGAGTGACTCCATCAATCGGCGAAGGCAAACCAGCAAGGCAAGATTTCAGCAGCAATGCACCACGGAAATACGCCAATGCTTCACGGCTTGGCTGGCAACCCAGATCGAGGGCCAGGTCTAGTGAACCGAAGGCCGCTTGCACAACGCCAGGCTCAAGCATCAGCCAAGTCAGGTGTTCATAGGCTGCGGCAGTTTCTACAAGCGCAATTACCGGCACCTGACGACCAAACAACGCATGCACCAGACGGATATCTGCTGGGGTTTCAGCCTTGGCCAACATCAGTGCATCGAAATGTGTGTCGCGAAGCGCGGCCACGTCGGCCTTAAAATGTGCGCTGGCTGTTGCGTTGATCCGGATGATGACCGGTACATTGTCAATGCCATGGTTGGCTACAGCCTCTCGAGCCTGTTCTCGGGACTGTGGCGCGACGGCATCTTCCAGGTCCAGGATCACTGCATCAGCGCCGCTGTTAGCCGCCTTTGCAAAACGTTCAGGACGGTCGCCCGGGACGAACAATGGGGCTATCGGGGCTCTGTATTCACTCAACATGATGCGCTTGCCTCCATATTCAGGTTGCCATCAGCATCTTGGGTCCAGGCCTGCAGGCTATCGCCCTGCTCTTTCCAGGACACCGCCGCGCGGAATACCTTCCCGGCGATCAGCGGTACCTGCCCGCGATAGGCAAAGCGGGCAGGCACTCGGCCTGCGTGCCGGGCTGCCAGGTTGAACAACAGGCTGGCCTGCAATGGCCCGTGCACCACCAAGCCCTGATAGCCCTCCACGTCGGTGGCGTAGGGCAAGTCGTAATGGATGCGGTGGGCATTGAAAGTCAGTGCCGAGTAGCGCATCAGCAAAGTTGGCGGGGTCTCGACCCAGTGCTCCAGTTCGCCCACGCGCTCTGGTCCGCCCGCAGGCGTGGCGCCCGGCTCGGCCGGCGCACGGTAGACGATGTCCTGCCGCTCGCGGATGGCCAGCACGCCTTCGCAGGACAATTCATGCTCGACGGTGACGAAGCACAGTTTGCCGCTGCGGCCCTCCTTGAAACGGATGTCGCGAATGGTCGACAGCCGCTGGATCGGCTTGCCGATTGGCAATGGCGCCAAGGTTTCCACCTCGCCACCGGCCCACATACGCCGTGGCAGCAATACAGGGGGCAGGAAGCCACCACGGCGTGGATGACCATCTTCACCCAGCTCCGCCATGCTCGCTGTTGCCGGGCTCGGCGCCAGGCACCAGTGCAAGCCTGGCGGTGCAGCGCCCTCTGACTCCCACAAGTGCGGTGCCAACGTGGCCTGATAGGCGTCGAACATCTGCGGCGTGATGATCGCCTCGCAGCGCTCCTGACGCCCCAGCCAGTCCTGGAGTTGGCCCAGATCGTTATCGCTCATGATCATGGCCTCAATAGGAACGCGGCATGCCCAGCAAGTGCTCGGCGACGTAGCTGAGAATAAGGTTGGTAGAGATCGGCGCCACCTGATAGAGGCGGGTTTCGCGGAACTTGCGCTCCACGTCGTATTCGTTGGCGAAACCAAAACCACCATGGGTTTGCAGGCAGGCGTTGGCGGCTTCCCAGCTGGCCTTGGCCGCCAGGTACTTGGCCATGTTGGCGGCGGCGCCGGCATTGCGGCCGCTGTCATACTCTTCGCAGGCACGCCAACGCATCAGGTCGGCCGCCTCGATTTCGATATGGGCCTCCGCAATCGGGAACTGCACGCCCTGGTTTTGCCCGATAGGGCGACCGAACACCACACGGTCGCGAGCATACTGGCTGGCCTTCTCGACGAACCAGCGACCGTCACCGATGCATTCGGCGGCGATCAACGTGCGCTCGGCATTCAAGCCGTCGAGGATGTAGCGGAAGCCCTTGCCCTCTTCGCCAATCAGGCTGCTGGCAGGTATCTCCAGGTTGTCGAAGAACAGCTCGTTGGTTTCATGATTGACCAGGTTGGCAATGGGCTGCACGGTCAAGCCATTGCCAATGGCCTCACGCAGGTCGACCAAGAAGATCGACATGCCATCGACCTTCTTCTTGACCTCCGCCAATGGCGTGGTGCGGGCCAGCAAGATCATCAGGTCCGAATGCTGCACCCGGGAGATCCACACCTTCTGCCCATTGATGACGTACTTGTCGCCCTGCCGCACGGCGGTGGTCTTGATCTTGGTGGTGTCGGTACCAGTGGTTGGCTCGGTCACGCCCATCGATTGCAAACGCAGTTCGCCGCTGGCCAGCTTGGGCAGGTAATAGCGCTTCTGCTCCTCGCTGCCGTTACGCAGCAGGGTGAACATGTTGTACATCTGGCCATGGATGGTGCCGGAGTTGCCACCGCAGTGGTTGACCTCCTCCAGAATCACCGACGCTTCGGCCAAGCCCAAGCCCGAGCCGCCGTATTCCTCCGGGATCATCGCGGACAACCAGCCCGCCTCGGTCATGGCCTTGACGAACGCCTCCGGGAAACCTTTTTCCTCGTCGATCTTGCGCCAGTACTCGGTTGGGTATTCCGCGCACAGGGCACGAACACCCTCTCGAATGTCCTGGTAGCGCTCTTGGGCGTGTGTGGCATTCATAAAACTCGACCTCATGAAATTCGTTAGACCGGATCCCAGCAGAACACGTCAGCGCTGACCTGCAGCGGTGTGAAAGCGCCTGACAATGCCGGCATGCCATGCTCGGCGATGGCCTGGGCGGTCCAGCCCTCGCCTTGCTGCACCGACCGCACCGGGCGGTTCTGGCTCATCAGGAAGATTTCGTTGCGGCGCACGGTGAACACCTGGCCGTTCACATCCTTGGCCTGGTCCGACAGCAGATACACCGCCAGCGGCGCGTTCTTTTCCGGGGTCATCTGTTTCAGGCGTTCAACGCGGGCCTTCTCTTCCGGGGTACTGTCCGGGATCGCGCTGGTCATGCGGCTCCAGGCGAACGGCGCCAGGCAGTTGGAGCGCACGTTGAAGCGCTGCATGTCCAGGGCGATGGACTTGCTCAGTGCCACCATGCCCAGCTTGGCCGCCGAGTAGTTGGCCTGGCCGACGTTGCCGATCAGCGCCGAGGTGCTGACCATGTGCACGAAGGCGCCGCTGTTCTGTGCACGGAAGCGTTCGGCGGCAGCACGGCTGACGTAGAAGCTGCCGTTCAGGTGCACGTTGATCACCGACTGCCAGTCCTCCACGCTCATCTTGTGGAAGATCACGTCACGAATGATCCCGGCGTTGTTCACCACGCCATCGATGCGGCCGAAGCTGTCCATGGCGCAGGTGATGATGTTCTGCGCGCCGCTCCAGTCGGCGACGCTGTCGGTGTTGATCACTGCGCGGCCACCGAAGCCTTCGATAAGTTTCAGCGTCTCCTGGGCCGGGGTGGACGAGCCGCCCTCGCCGCCCAGCGACACGCCCACGTCATTGATCACCACCGAGGCGCCGGCACGTGCCATCTCCACGGCGATGGCCCGGCCGATGCCGCCACCGGCACCAGTGACTACCACTACTTTGTTGTCGAGCATGTCGTTCTCTCCGTCGTTCGGTTACAGGCCGAGCATCGCCTTGGCCAGGATGTTGCGCTGGATCTCCGAGCTGCCGCCGTAGATGGTCGCGGGACGCGCCTGAAGGAACAGGCCGGTAGGATTGAGGTTGCCGTTGCCTTCGATTGGCTCCAGGTACGCCGCGTACTCGCCGCTGATCTCCAGCATGTAGTCGGTGATGCGCTGGAACAGTTCGGTCTGGTGCACCTTGAGCAACGACACGTCGGCACCCAGGTTCTCGCCACGGCGCAGGCGCTCGGCGAAGGTCTCGAACAGCAGCTTGTGGTCGTCCAGGTCCAGGCGCAGGCGAGTCAGGCGGTCGCGGAAACCCGGCTCGTCGTGAAGGCCCAGGTGCTCACCGAGGACTTCCAGGCGGGTCAGGGCATTGGCCGACTGCTTGGGCGAGCCGAGGAAGATCCGCTCGAAGCCCAGCAGAGCCTTGGCCATGGTCCAGCCGGCGTTCATTTCGCCGACCAGGTTGGCCTTGGGCACGCGCACGTCGTCGAAGAACACCTCGCACAACTCGTCGTGCAGGTCGAGGTTGAGAATGGGCCGTACGGTCACACCGGGGCTGTCCATCGGAACCAGCACGAAACTGATGCCTTCTTGTTTCTTGGCCGCTTTGTCGGTGCGTACCAACATAAAGATCCAGTCGGCGTCGGTGGCCAGCGTGGTCCAGATCTTCTGGCCGTTGATCACCCACTCGTCACCGTCCAGGACTGCCTCGGTGCGCAGGCTGGCCAGGTCGGAGCCGGCGTTCGGCTCGCTGTAGCCCTGGCACCAGATGTGCTCGCCGCTGAGGATGCGCGGCAGGAAATACTGCTGCTGCTCGGGCGAGCCGTAGCGGATCAGCAGCGGGCCGAGCAGCATGATGCCGTGGTCCGGGGTACGGGCCACGCCGTGGTTCTCGAACTCCTCGGTGTAGATCAGTTGCTTGGCCGCCGACAGGCCCATGCCGCCGAACTCGCGAGGCCAGCCCGGGCACAGCCAGCCATGTGTGGAGAGAGTCATGTACCAGTCCTTGACCTCCTCCCAGTGCAAGCGCTTGGGCAGGTCGCGCAGTTCTTCCGGGAAATGCGCGTGCAAGAACTCGCGGACCGTCTGGCGAAATGCGTCGTCGCTCAGGGCGTTGAAATCGGGCAGTTGTGGTTGTTCATTCATGGTCGTGTCCTCAAGCGCTGGCCAGGCGTGGCATGCAGGCGTCGTAACGGCGACGGTGCTGGTCGGATGAGCCATACAGGTTGGCCAGGGTCATGGCCTTGCGCAGGTACAGGCCGACGTCGCACTCGTCGGTGTAACCAATGGCGCCATGCAACTGCACCGCCTGGCGGGTGACCAGCAAGGCGGCGTCGGCGGCACGGGCCTTGGCTCGGGAAACGGCCGCACGACGTTGGGTGGCGGGCGCGCCGGCATCGCACGTCGCTGCCGCCGCTTCCAGGCTGGCGCGCCACAAAGCCAGTTGCAGCTTGAGGTCCACGGCGCGGTGCTGCAGGGCCTGGAAGTTGCCGATGGTCTGGCCGAACTGCTTGCGGGTGCGCAGGTAGTCCAAGGTCAGAGTGAACGCCTGTTCGGCAGCGCCCAGCAGGTAGGCGGCAGTGCCCAGGGCGGCTTCGTCCAGGGCGTCGGACAAGGCCTGGGCCTGCAGGGGCAGGGTTTCAGCGGGGGCGTTGTTCAGGTGCAGGTGGCCGAAATGGCCACCGTCCTGGGTGGTGATGATCTCCAGCTCCACACCGGGCGCCTTGGCGTCCACCAGGGCCAGGCCATCGGGGGTGCTGACCAAAAAGCCGTCGGCACCAGCGGCCATGGGGATGCACAGTTTGCGCCCCCGGACCTTGCCGTTGTGCAGGCGCGTGCCGCCTTCGGTGGCCTCCAGGTTGTCGACCTGCTCTTGCAAGGCCGGCAGCAGCAGGCGCTCGCCGCTCAGCTGCGCAGCCCGTTGCTCGCCATCGAGCAGGCGCGCCGCCAGCACCGCCGGCACGAAGGGCTCGGGTAGCAAGGCGGCGCCGAACACTTCCAGCAAGGCGCAGTACTCGGCCATGCCCAGGCCAATACCGCCCTGGGCCTCGGGTAACGACAGGCCCAGCCAGCCGTTATCGGCCATCTCGCGCCATACCGCACCGTCGAACCCCGGCACCTGGTAGCGCAGGCCGCGCACCCGAGCCAGCTCACTGGCCGGGGCGAACGCCACTGCGCTGTCGCGGATCATGCGGATGTTTTCCAAACGTTCTTCAGACGAATGCATCTCGGTCTCCTGATAGCCTGGTAATGAATTCAGTTCTGGGTGGAGGTCGGGTCAAATGTCGCCAGGCCGTTGCTCACCACCAGGGCGTCACGTTCCAGGACACGCGCACGGAAGGAGCCGTCGCGCCAGATCTCGCTGCGAATGGTTTCCCCCGGCAGCACCGGTGCGGAAAAACGCAGCGCCATGCTGCGCAGGGCGCCGGCGTCATAGTCGCCAAGGGTCTTGAGTAGGGCGTGGCAGACCACGCCAAAGGTGCACAGACCGTGTAGGATCGGCCGGCTGAAGCCCGCCGCACGGGCCACGGCCGGGTCTGCGTGCAACGGGTTGTCGTCACCATTGATTCGGTAGTAAAGGGCCTGCTCCGGGCGGGTGGGCAGGTCCACGCAGAAGTCGGGCTCGGTGTCCGGCACCTGGTGGCTGCCACGCAGTGGCGTGCTGTCACCACCAAAGCCTCCGCCACCACGCAGAAAGGTCGTGCTCAACGTGCTCGCCAGCAACTGCCCACTCTGCGCGTTACGCACTTCTTTTTGCGTGTAGAGCAAGGCTCCCTGTCCCGCCCCCTTATCAGCCACGCCAAGGATCCTGGTCGCGCCGATCACTTCCCCTTCCACAGGAAGCGGGGCATGCAGGGTAATTTCCTGCTCGCCATGCACCACACACTTGGGGTCCACCCCCGAGCGCGGGTCGCCCAGCCAGAAGCCAGGGTGCCCGAGTACCAGTGCCATCGAAGGCATGGCGTGCAGGTCGCGACGGAAGTCGACATAGCCCAACTGCCGCTCGTCCAACGGGTCGCAACCCATCCCGACAGACAGTGCATAGAACGCCGTCTGTTGTCGGGTCAGGGTTTGGCGGACCACAGGGATCGGATAATCAAGCAGCTTTTCAATCTCGATGGGCATGGTGCCATCCCCTTGTTCTTGTCGCTGTTCATGACTTGAGGGGATGTTTCAGCAAGCGAACTTCCAATTCAATTTACGAATTCGAAAGTGCCTCCTCGGTGAAACCGCATTGCAATTCATCGATCGTCAGGGCCACGCATAGCCCGCTGTTGACCTGGCATCGGCATTGATTCTGTTCAACGAATCGGAAGTGCCACTTGGCGTTTCATAAATTGAATTCCCGGATTGCCTGCCGAATCATTCAACTCAATAAGCCGTGCCTGGGCATGCCTGGGTGGATATCGAATCGCTACATCGCTACAGAGAGGTCGAGCAGTGGAACGGGAATCAATGGAGTTCGATGTCGTCATCGTCGGAGCCGGCCCATCGGGCCTGGCCGCGGCTTGCCGACTGAAGCAGAAGGCGTTGGAAACGGGCCAGCAGATCAGTGTCTGCGTGGTCGAGAAAGGCTCGGAAGTCGGCGCCCATATCCTTTCCGGTGCCATCTTCGAGCCCCGTGCATTGAACGAGCTTTTCCCGGATTGGCAAGCACTCGGCGCACCCTTAATCACATCGGTGAAACGCGACGATATCTACTTTCTTCGGGACGCGGAACGGGCCAGCAAAGTCCCTGGTTTCTTCGTTCCTCGTACCATGCACAACGAAGGCAACTTCATCATTTCGCTGGGTAACCTGTGCCGCTGGCTGGCACAACAGGCTGAAGCCTTGGGTGTGGAAATCTACCCTGGGTTCTCCGCTCAAGAAGCGCTGCTCGATGAAGATGGCCGGGTTTGCGGCATCGTCACAGGCGATCTGGGCGTGGACCGTGAAGGCCAACCCAAGGCCGGCTATTACACACCTGGCATGGAACTGCGCGGCAAATACACGCTGTTCGCGGAGGGTTGCCGTGGGCATATCGGCAAGCAACTGATCAGCCGCTTCGACCTCGACAGTGAGGCCGATGCGCAGCACTACGGCCTTGGCATCAAGGAAATCTGGGACATCGACCCGGCGCGACACGAGCCTGGCCTGGTGGTGCACACCGCAGGCTGGCCGCTGAATGACGAGAACCCCGGCGGCTCGTTTCTCTACCACCTGGAAAACAACCAGGTGGTGGTCGGACTGATCGTCGACTTGTCCTACAGCAACCCGCACCTGTCACCGTTTGACGAGTTCCAGCGCTACAAGCACCACCCGGTGATCAGCCAGTACCTGGAAGGCGGCAAGCGGGTCAGTTATGGAGCCCGGGCAATCTGCAAGGGCGGTCTGAACGCATTGCCCAAGATGGTGTTCCCCGGCGGCGCGCTGATCGGCTGTGACTTGGGTACCTTGAACTTCGCCAAGATCAAGGGCAGCCATACCGCGATGAAGTCGGGCATGCTTGCGGCAGAGGCCGTCGTGCAAGCACTACAGGCAGGACGTAGCGGAGACGAACTATTCGAGTATGTCGAAGGGTTCAAGGCCAGTTGGCTGCATGACGAATTACTGCGCAGTCGTAACTTCGGCGCCGCCCTTCACAAGTTTGGGGCGATCGCAGGCGGCGCTTTCAATTTCATCGACCAGAATCTGTTCGGCGGCAAACTCCCGTTCACCCTTCGCGACACCCGCCCTGACCACAGCTGCCTCAAGCCGGCCAGCGAGGCACCACGGATCGAGTATCCAAAACCGGATGGCAAGCTGAGTTTCGACAAGCTCTCCTCGGTGTTTCTTTCCAGCACCAACCACGAGGAAGACCAGCCGGTTCACCTCAGGCTTGCCGACCCGAACCTGCCTATCAGCAACAACCTGCCCCTTTTCGATGAGCCTGCCCAACGCTATTGCCCTGCGGGCGTCTATGAAATAGTCGCGGCCGAAGGTGGCGACAAGCGCCTGCAGATCAATGCGCAGAACTGCCTGCACTGCAAGACCTGCGATATCAAGGACCCCGCCCAGAACATCACCTGGGTTGCCCCAGAAGGCACCGGCGGCCCCAACTATCCCAACATGTAATCTTTTCCCGACAGGACGCACACCATGAAAACACTCACAGCCCTCCTCGCAGCCCTGGCACTGTCAGGTTGCTCAAGGGGATTTTTGGAGTCCCACTCCACAGGTTTCACTGGCGAAAGTGAAAAGACCGCGCAGGCGTACGTGCAGTGCCTGGAGCCCAAGTGGCAAGCGCCGGCCACCTCGCTTTCGAAAACCAAGACGCCTACCGGCTACACACTGGAAGTGTCCGCTTTGCATATCGGCCCCATTGCATTGGCCGTGATCCATGAACAGACACCGGGGATCCGCGTCGAAGTCTTCTTGCCGACGGCGCAGGGCCGGGCAGAACGGTGGGAAGAAGCTGCGAGGGCGTGTTTGTAGGCGAGACAGGAGCAGGTCTGGACGAATGCTTTCAGTCACTCGTACCTTCGTTTCTGCGACCACAATGTCAGCCCAGCAGAGATCGCTTCTCTAATAGAAAGTCGATCAGCGCCCGCACCTTGGCCGGCATTTGCGCACGTGTAGGGGCGTAGAGATAGAAGCCGGGGAAAGACGGGCACCAAGGCTGTAGCACCCGGACCAGCTCACCCGACGCTAGTTGCTCGCGCACACAGATATCCAGGTACTTGACCAGGCCAACGCCCTGGATGGCCGCCTTGAGCATGCTCTCATCATCGTTGAACACCACGCTGCCCCGAGGCTCGAACACCTGGGTATGGCCATCCCCGTCCGGTGCCGTGAACGACCAGCGGTCCAGGGTGCCGCTGCTGGTGAAGCGATACGCCAGGCAGTCGTGCTGGTTCAGCTCGGCCGGGCTCTGCGGAATGCCGTGGCGCGTGAAATAGTCTGGTGAACCGACTATCGCCATCTCGATGGGCGGCGTGATCGGCACCGCCACCATATGCTCGTCCAGACTCTCACCCAGGCGAATCCCCACATCGGCACCGTCGGCGATGATGTTGGCAAAGCCGTCGTTGAGCACCATCTCCAGGCGCAACCCCGGAAAGCGGGCGAGAAACTCGCCCAGGTGCGGTTCCAGCAAGGTTCGCGCAGCAATGCGCGAGGCATTCACCCGGATCAGCCCGGTCGGCGAGGACTGCGCCTCACCCAGTTCAGTGACCGCCAGGTCGATCATCTTCAGCGCCGGGGCCACGGCGTCATAGAGGCGCTGGCCTTCCTCGGTCAGCGACATGTCACGGGTGGTGCGATGCAGCAGGCGTACGTTGAGCTGTTGCTCCAAGCCCTTGAGGTGCTGCGACAGCGCTGCCCGGGACATCTCCATCTCGATCGCAGCCTTGGTAAAGCTACGGTGGCGAGCGATGTGGACGAACCAGGCCAGGGCCGGAAGCAGTGACGGATTGATCGACATATTGTTCAGTATTCCTGACGACTGATGTCGAGTATTGCATATTTTTCCATGACAAACCTTGGCCTACCATGAATCCATCGAGCAACAAACAGACGCTCAACACCGGAGCCAGAACCATGCATAACGTCACCATCCCCACCCTCAACGGCCACGGCATCACGCTCGCCGCCGTCATTCATCAACCGGCTGGCTTTGATGCCGGCAAACAGTACCCGGCCATCGTCGTCGCCCATCCGGGCGGTGGTGTGAAGGAGCAGGCTGCTGGCCTCTATGCGCAGAAGCTGGCTGAACAGGGGCTGCTGGCCATCGCTTTCGATGCCTCCTACCAAGGCGAGAGTACCGGCCTGCCGCGCCAGCTGGAAAACCCCCATGTGCGTACCGAAGACATCAGCGCAGTGGTCGACTACCTGACCACGCTTCCCTACGTCAACCCGGCCCGTATCGGTGCGATGGGCATCTGCGCCGGTGCGGGCTACACCGCCAATGCCGCAATCAACGACCGGCGCATCAAGGCCGTTGGCACGGTGAGCGCCGTCAACATCGGCCAGATGTTCCGCAATGGCTGGGAGAATACCGTCAAGGATGCTGATGCCCTGCCGTATATCGAGCATGGCTCACAGGCCCGTAGCAGCGACGCCAAGGGCGCTGGACTGGCAACCCTGCCTCTGGCGCCGATGCGCGAAGAAGATGCACCGAATGAAGAACTGCGCGAGGCCTGGGAGTATTACCACACCCCTCGCGCCCAGCACCCCAATGCACCAGGTTTCATGACCGCGCGCAGCCTGTCGCAGATCATCACCTACGACGCCTACCACAAAGCCGAGGCCTTCCTGACTCAGCCCTTGCAGATCGTGGCGGGCACGCAGGCGGGTAGTAAATGGATGAGTGATGATCTATTGGCCCGAGCTGCCAGCAGCGACAAACACATGCACCTCATCGAGGGGGCGAACCACATGTCGCTTTACGACAAGCAGCCCTACGTAAATGAAGCCGCCTCTGTGCTGGCTGAATTCTTTCAGAGCCGCCTGTAACCCTTCCATTGCCAAAACGCCCGGCGCCCCCAAGCCGGGTTCAGGCGTACGACACACCCTTCGGCACGTCACCTACCGCAACCTGGGCTGTGACAGCGCAGCCGACCTGTACCTGCCACCGGACTTTGACCAGGGCAAAATCTACCCGGCCATCGTCAGCACCCACCCGATTAACAGCTGCAACGAGCAGACCTCGGGGAGTGTCTGTGGTCGTCAGCTTGCGCAGGCAGGCTTTGTCGTATTGGCCTTCGACGCCAGTTTCCAAGCTGCAAGTTGCGGTGCGCCACGCTTTGTGGAAGACCCGGCCATTCGCGTATACCGTCAGCACTGCCATCACCGACCACCGGATCAAGGCGCTCACGTCGATCACGGGTATTAATTTTGGGCGCTTAATGCGAAATACGACGTGCCGTTGCTTGCTTCCTATACGGAAGGTACGGGAGATGCCTCTAAAATTCGTGGTAAAGCATCGATTCAGGGCACGATTGCCGTGATTCGTGGGCGCGGAGAAATTGCGGCGGATGTTGAACACTCCAGCAAGCTTGAGCTCAAGTACGACCGTATCGAATACAACCTTGACCTACCAGATGATGTTGCTAGCCTGATAAGGGAGCACGGGACGGCCAAGCCAATCATCTTAGAGAACTTCCACTACCTTTCAGAGGAAGTCCAGAGAGAGTTCGCATTTGATTTGCGGAGCTTTCACGACCTCAAAATAAAATTCATCATTTTGGGTGTCTGGAAAGAGGCCAACAGACTCAACCAGTTCAATGGCGAACTGCAGGATCGCCTGGCCGAGGTGCCGGTTGAACCATGGAGCGATGAGGACTTCCGTCGAATCGTCAAGAAAGGCGAGGATCTGCTCAACGTGAAGATGGCGACTGCGCTGGTGGAAGAGTGTATTGACAGTGCGTTCAGCAGTGTCGGGGTTTTCCAGGAACTCATCAAGTACACATGTTTGGAGCACGGTGTCAAAGGTTATCAGGTCGCCAGCAAGTTCATGGATGATCCGAAGGCCCTGGCCAGAGCAATCGACAAAAAAACGAGCGACTATTCTGGTCGACATCTCAAAAATCTAGAAGCTATCGCCTGCGGTAATGCAGCGACGGTAGATAAATCGAAGCCTATCCCCTACTTCCTAAGCTACTACGTCATCATGCACATCCTTGAGGTTGGCTTTGACGGGTTTAACGGCGGACTCAGCGCCGATGCGATGCTGCCAGCGATCAAGCGAGTTCACCACCGTGCTGAGAATCTCAAGATAGCGCATCTCACGAATGCGCTTACCGGTCTCACCGGAATGCAGTCCGGCAAGGGTATCAATCCACCAGTGCTCGCGTACGATTCAAACTCTCGTCAGTTGAAGGTCGTTGATTCCACGTTCTATTTCTTCCTGAAGAACGCGAATCTTGGGCTGATCAAGGAGGATATTTTATCTCCGCTGGATGCGCTCGAAGAGTGCTAACAGCTGGGCTGCCCGCACTAACCATCAGTGCGGTCTATACCCGAGGGCTTTCCGCCACAGTAGCTGATCGTTCACGTAGCAATGTCGCCGAAGTTTAGTACAGGAGCATCTCCGAATAGCCGCTGGCCGATACCTTCAAGCAACGACACATCAGCCGTATTGGGTACTCGTTGCGGCAGCGCTGGATCACCGTGTACCGCTCGATCACTCCCTGGCAAAGTACGCTGCCGCGTTTGGAGGTGAGCATTTGGTCGAACCAACCCAATCGCGATTGGCGCACCCACGCTTCCACAAGCTCGCCAAACCACGCCGCCATGGACTCTCTGGCTTGAGACATCTTTTTTCGTACTGAGCCTAGAACTCCACCTTGCCCCGACCCGCCTTGACAGTGCTGCGCCTGGCTTTTCCTTCGAGGCGACGGGTCTTCGAGCCAAGGGTCGGCTTGGTGGGACGGCGTTTCTTCTCAGTCTTGCCGGCATTGATGATCAACTCGGCAAGACGCGCCAGTGCGTCAGCACGGTTCTGCTCCTGTGTGCGGTATTGTTGTGCCTTGATGATCAACACGCCGTCGCCGGTAATGCGACTGTCACGCAGCGCCAACAGCCGCTCCTTGTAATACTCGGGCAGCGACGAGGCGGGAATGTCGAAGCGCAGGTGCACGGCGCTGGACACCTTGTTGACATTCTGCCCACCTGCGCCTTGCGCGCGGATGTATGTCAGTTCGATGTCGGCATCTGGCAGATGCAGATTATTGGAGATGGTCAGCATGGCATGGCCCTTGTAATTCCCCTCCATTATCACAGCCTTCGCCGCTCACCCACAGAACAAAATACGGTTGACCTCAACCACACTGATCGAGGCACCCCACTCCGCCATTGTGAATGGCGGCCGCGTTTCGCGGACCGCCACGGGTGGAGTGAACTCAGCGCATCATACCCAACTCGGCATCGTCCATCAGCGCCTTGGCCAATGCGCTCAGGTAATGCGCAGCCCAGATCATCATCGGCTTTTCATCCATCAACCCGACAATCGTCAGTTCCCGCACGTACCCCATCAATTCCGAAGACTGCTCCCGAGCGCTCTTGCAAGGAATGCCGGCTTCGATGCGAAACAACGGATGGGTCTGGTTTTCACCTTGGTAGAACGTGGTCTTGCCTACGGTGGTTTTCTCGTTCGATTCGTCAGTAGTCATGGATCCATCTCCCTGATCGTCTAGCGCCTGGGCGGACAGCTTCGCGGGTGATCAGCCCAGCCCAGGCAATACCTGGTTTAGGCTCAGTGCAGCGTTCGCGGTTCGTTCGGCAACTGTATCTGGACGTAGTACGTGGCCTGGATGAGGGTGTCTTCGAGGGAGTGGAGGCTTTGGGGTGGATCGGGGACCATCTTCAACATTCCTATATCTCCAAATGGGCTGCACCGATCCCGCTGTCAAACAGGTTGGGTGGCAGCTGTGTGTGGGTTGACAGACCGGCGGACATAGGAAGTTCCGGCGCACGCAAGCGTGCCCCACACGCAGCCGCCATTAACAGCGCTGCAGAACCTACATACCGTTACGGCCTGTCAAAGCCGTGTCACTGATGAGCAGCGACAGGCCCAGACTAGAGCCCTGCCAGGGCACCCGCAACGGAAAATAGGCGGCAACAGTATCTTTGGGAAATGCCCTACAAGAAAGCGAAAAAATCTGATTTTTCGAGGCTAGTTGTAATCAATGAACAACGAACGATTCATCATCACATCAGGCAATAGAATTCCCTAACCTCTGCCACAATCTCTCCCTTCGCATCATAAAGCCTCGCCTCTGGCGTCATGGCCATGGAGCGGGCCTCGAGCACGTAGCGCTGCCCAGCCTTGAAATGCTCGTAGTCGAGGGTCAGGTAACATTGCCTTACCGTGGTACCTCCCATCAGGCTGATGCCACCGCCCCCATTTACTTCGTAGTCGAACCTGACGACCAATTCATGGCTGCCGGGGCTGACCTCAAAGAAGCGCCCGTCGCGCAGGCGTTGTTTATCCAGGCGTTCGGCCAACAGCACACGGTCATTCGGGAATGGCGTCGAGAGATCGACCCAAGCCATCTGAGGGTTGGCAGTGGGCATCGGCGCCTGGCAACCCGCAAATGCAGCGATCGCGAACAACAGTGTCAACTTGCGCATGGGTAGTTCCCCAAAGGCTCCTGGGCTCACTATTCAGGATAACGCCGACAAGTGTCGATGTGCGCATGAAGGGACGACCGAAGCCCCCTCCTTCGCTTTCATGCTGATACTTGGTTCACGCAGCCCCTTCTCGTATGATCGTCGCAATCTGATCTGGAACGGATTTCGTGAAGTCGTTACCTGGAAATGTCCCAATTGCCCCGGTTGCCCCCAAGGACGTGAAATGGAACGTGGGCGAGGCTGCCAACCAGCTCTCATGGGACGACCTGCGGATCATCAAAACGCTCAGTGAGTGTGGCAATCGCGCTGCCACAGCCAAGAAGCTCGGCATCAACGTGTCCACCGTCTCGCGCAGGGTCTCCCAGGTTGAAAAAACACTTGGCGTAGCCTTGTTCGATCACCGCAAATCAGGCTATCTGCTCACCATCGAGGGCGCGGAATTGCGTGCCCTCGCCGAGCGCGTGGAGCTGGACATTGTCAGCGTGACCCGGCGTGTCTCACGTGCCGGCCAGGGGCCACTCGGAAAGCTTCGTATCACCACCAGCGACTCACTGCTGCTTTACTTCCTCACCCCCATCATCGCGGACTTCAAGGCCCTCAATGAAGGCATCACGATCGAGGTGCTGGTGGGCAACGAATCACTGAGCCTTGCGCGAGACGAATCGGATATTGCGGTTCGGGCGACCAGGAAACCCGCCGAAAGCCTGGTGGGCCGCAAACTGGCCACAATCGCCTGGGCTCCCTACGGCAGCAGCAGCCACATATCGCCTACTCCTCTGTTCACTGAGGGCCAGGCATGGGTTTCCTATTCCGCGGCGCTACGCGGGCTCAAGGCAACGAGCTATGTCGAAAACAGGGTCGCCGCCGAGTGCATCTCGTACCGCACCGATTCGGTTGCGGCGGCAAGTGCTGCAATCGCGGCGGGCTTGGGGGTGGGTTTCTTGCCCTGCATGCTGGGTGATATCACGCCTGGGCTTGAACGCGTCGGCCCTGTGGTGCCGGAGCTGCAGGATGAGCTGTGGCTGCTGACGCACCAGGACATCCGCAAATCGTGGCGGGTCAAAGCATTCATGACGTTCTGTGCAGCTGCCGTTGCCAACCAGAAGCCGTTGATCGAGGGCCAACTGGTACTCCCGGTCACGTAGAGCGAAACCGGGAGTGCGGGTCACTCAGCGCGTGAGCCAAGTACCGCTTTGCAGGCGATTTCGATCAGCTGTGGGCGCTGGGCAAGCCTCGAGACGCCGATGATGTTGCTGGCGCATTGAGGCCGTTCCGTGCCGTAGGCGGCCTTGCGCACCTTGCCGACCACGGCAAAGGCCGCGTCCATGTCCAGTACGTAGAGCGTCTCTTCCACGACATCTTCAAGCGTCGCGCCATACAGCGCGAGCAGCTTGGCGATATTGTCGTAGGCGGCGCGCATCTGATCCCCCATCGAAGAGAAATCACAGGGCCTGCCGTCACGATCCAGGGGTGCCGGCGCGACCAGGTTGCCTTCTTCGTCATGATTGAACTGGCCCGATACGTAGATCTCGTTCCCTACCCGCCGTGCCTGCGGATACCCGTAAGAATTCTCCCACGGAACGCCCCAATAGGCGGTTTGTTTGTTGAGTGGTTGTGAAGCTGCCATCGCTTTCTCCTGGCGTAAACCGGATCAGGTAGATCCGCGTTTGCGTGCGAATCCTAGCAGCAGGATGAGCAAGCGAATGGCGCATTGATGCGCTCCTGAGAGCGCAAAAGTGCGCCACCGCTTCGCTCTGCGATTCGCTATCTTGTGCTCGGACTCAAGCAACGGGCATCACTGAGGACGTCATCCAGTGCCTCAGCACAGTCTGCACAAAGCAGGCGCCGTGACTTGTGCGATGACCATCATCCAGCTGACAGGGAACAAGAATGAACAATCCAAAAACTGAAGTACTGACCCCATTCAACAGCCAACTGATCTTCATCGATCAGCAGCCACAGATGGCCTTCGGCGTTCAGAGCATCGACCGCCAGACCCTGAAAAACAACACCGTAGGCCTGGCCAAGGCAGCCAGGATCTTCAATGTGCCCACTACCATCACGACGGTCGAGACTGAAAGCTTCTCTGGGCACACCTACCCCGAGCTGCTCGCCGTCTTCCCCGACGCTCCGCTGCTGGAGCGAACCTCCATGAACTCCTGGGATGACCAGAAGGTGCGTGACGCGCTCAAGAAAAACGGGCGCAACAAGATCATCGTTTCCGGCCTGTGGACGGAGGTGTGCAACACCACCTTCGCGCTGTCGGCGATGAACGATGCCGGCTATGAAATCTACATGGTTGCCGATGCCTCCGGTGGCACCACCAAGGAAGCCCACGACTACGCCATGCAGCGCATGATTCAGGCAGGCGTGATTCCGGTGACCTGGCAACAAGTGCTGCTGGAGTGGCAGCGCGACTGGAAAAACCGCGACACCTACGATGCCGTCATGGAACTGGTGAAAGAACACTCCGGCGCCTACGGCATGGGTGTCGACTATGCCTACACCATGGTGCACAAAGCACCAGAGCGCGTTCAGCACGGCCCAACCCTGGCCCCGGTTGCTGCCGCTGTCTGACCATTGCCAGCCCCTGCATCCAGGGGCTGTTCATTGACCCGCTGATGGGTACGCCGGCTGGCTGAGCCAGGCCATCGAATCGAGCGTTATCGTCTGTAGCCCGCCCGAGGCTGCAGTGGCCTGCTCTGCCCACTCGAAACGTGCGTGCCCACTTCATTGATTAATGGATTTGTATGAACAGCGATCACTGCACTGTGCTGGCGACTGTCGCGCTGAAAACGACCGGGCTGCTCAAGCCCTGGCAGGTCACGACTGCCAAGAGGTTGATGCTGGAGAACCTGGACACCGGCATAACTGTTACGGAACTCGCCCAAGCCTGCTCGCTGTCGCGTAGCCATTTCACACGAATGTTCAGGGATACCCTGCATGTGCCCCCGCAGCAGTGGATGCGTGAACAACGGTTGCGCAAAAGCAAGGAACTACTGGGGGGCTCGGGAATGATGCTCGCTGAGATCGCACTGGAGTGCGGTTTCTGCGATCAGTCCCACTTCTGTCGCACATTTGTCAAGGCCGAGGGGATGTCGCCGCAGGCCTGGCAGCGACAGGCGTCTATTCAAACTGGGCCTTTGCTCAATTAGGGAGCACATTTGTACTCTATCGATGCCGCCCTAACCTCATGGTCAAGGCAGTCGCTACCAAGAGCATCATCCCACTGGCGATGAAGGTCGCCTGGTACCCAACGCCGTCATAAAGCACCCCACCTAAGGTCGCACCTACGGTGATCGCCAGTTGTATCACCGCGACCATCAGGCCTCCCCCGGCCTCGGCGTCCTCGGGCAGCATCCTGGCCAGCCAGGTGAACCAGCCCACTGGCGCACAAGTGGCAATCAAGCCCCAGCCACCAAGCAGCACCGCCGTCGGGACGACCCAGGAACCTGTCGAAATCACAGCGAATGCGATGACGGCCATGAGCAGTGGAATACCGGGCAGCACTCTGAACAGATGGCGGCCTACGAGCGAACCTACCATCATCGTTCCCACCAGCCCCGCGACGCCGATGATCAGCAGAAGCAGCGACAACGTGGGCACGTCCACCTGTGTCACGGTTTCCAGGAACGGGCGAAGGTAGGTGAACAGCGTGAACTGCCCCATGAAGAGGAATGCAACTGCAGCCATGCCAAGCGCAACCTTGCTGTCTAGCAGCAAACGCAGGGATGCGGTCGCCGAAGCCGTACCGCGCTCGCCAGGCATCGCCGGCAGCGTGAAGGCCTGCCAGATCAACGCAATTGCGGCCAAAGGTACGACGCAGAAGAAGGCCCCTCTCCAGCCGATCAGGCCGCCCAGGTAACTGCCGACCGGGGCCGCGATCACCGTGGCCAGCGCAGTACCGCCCTGCATCACGGCAATGGCCTTGGGAACGAGGGCTTCAGGTGCGATACGCACCATCACTGCGGTGGACATCGACCAATATCCACCAATGGCGATCCCAAGCACGGCCCGCCCCAACATCAAGGTCGGGTAGTTCGGGGCAAACGCCACCAATGCACCGGAAACCAGCATTAGCGCCGTGGTGGCCAACAGGACAGGTTTTCGATCAATACCCTGCGTCAGGGTGGACAGCAACAAACTGGTGACTACGGCGAAGAAACCCGAGATCGAAATGGCTTGGCCGGCCTGTCCTTCGGTAAGCGACAAATCAGTGGCAAGTGGTGTAAGCAGGCTCACCGGCAGAAATTCGGACGCTACCAGGGCAAAGGCGCAGAGTGACATTGCCAACACGGCGCCCCAGACCTGTCTGCTGGAATGTTGAAGGGGGATCGCTGAGCTGGTCATGGTGGTTCTCGTGCAGCAGGTTATGAAAAGCGGGTGCCCTCGCGTTACTCGAGCACTTTGGCAACATTGCCTGCCGCCCATCTTCCTTGCGAAAAACGGCGTATCAGTAGATCAAACGACCAGTTTTCTTGCCTGATTCTCCAGACCCTGTCGACGGGGCATGGACAGCGGAAGTGACGCGCGAGTAGTGTCTTTCCAAGAGATGACCTGAGGCTTCCTATGTCCGCCACCACACAACCGACCTCACACGCGCACCCGATGGCCACGCTGTGCAAGGTCATCGGCGCCCACGCGCCAACGGCTGGCGATTTCGCGACACGCATCGCGGACCTCAGCGTCTACCGACGCAACGTACCGGCCCCACCGGTCACCTGTATCGTCGAGCCAAGCATCGTGCTGGTCGTGCAGGGCGCCAAGGAAATGGTCATCGGCGGCGACGTGTTCCCTTATGACTCGACCCGGTTCCTGGTCACCTCGCTGAACATCCCTGCCCATTCGGCGGTGACGATGGCCAGCGAAGGCGCACCTTGCCTGGGCCTGGTGTTCAAGCTCGACCTGCGCACACTGGCAGAGTTGATCGCGCAAGACGGCCGCCTGCCGGCGGGCAGCCAGTCTGTTCACACAAGCGCCGGCGTGGGTTGGCTAAGCCCGAAGCTGCTGGAGAGCTTCAGCCGACTGATCGGGCTTTTGGAAGAGCCTGATGCGATACCCGTGCTCTGGCCGCTGATTCAGCGAGAAATCCACTATCGGTTGCTACAGAGCGACCAGGCCCCCCTGCTCCGCTACATCGCCTCGGTCGGCAGCAAGGGGCATCGAATCGCCAAGGCCATCGACTGGCTGAAACTGAACTACGCCGCGCCGTTGCGGGTAGATGAGTTGGCCTCTCGGGTGCAGATGGGGCTGTCAACCTTCCATCAGCACTTCCGCCAGCTCACCGCGATGAGCCCGCTGCAGTATCAGAAATGGTTGAGGTTGAACGAGGCAAAACGGCTGATGCTCAATGAACACCTGGATGCTGCCACGGCAGCCTTCAAGGTCGGCTATGAAAGCCCTTCGCAGTTCAGTCGCGAATATGGGCGGCAATTCGGTACGCCGCCGAAACGCGATATTTCGGAATTGCGCCTGGGTGCAGAAAGAATGGAACAGGGCGACTGCCTTCCTTGGCCTTTGACTACGAAATAGCTTCACTTGCGGGCATGCGTGCCTTGCAACAATCTTCTGGCCTGCGCGGGTCCTTGTAGGAGCGGCCTTGTGTCGCGAAAGGGCTGCGAAGCAGCCCCGGCAATTGGTGCATCTGCGCTGAAACCCTGGGGCTGCTTTGCAGCCCTTTCGCGACACAAGGCCGCTCCTACAACAGCTGACCGCGTTGCGCTGCCATGGCTTTCTGTCAGGCATCGACAGCCTGCTGCAGCCCTCCTCCCAGCGGCAATTCATACGATTTCTTCACCGTACGCACCACCAACGTCGAGGAATAAGTGCGAATCGGAATATCCCGGTAAGTGTCGAGAAACCGGTAGATATAGTCGGTGTACTCGGTGGCGTCGCGAAACTTGGCAACCATCACGAAGTCGAACTCGCCCGTCATCAGGTAGCAGTCCTGAATCTCCGGGTGGCTGGCCAGGATGTGCTGCATCTTGCGGTCAATGTCGTTGCTGTCGCGGTCCAGCTTCACCAGAAAGAAGGCCGTCACCTGAATGCCAAGCTTGCGCTCGTCCAGTATCGCGACCTTGGCCTTGATGATGCCTGCGCTCTCCAGGCGCCTGATACGCCGGTAGCAACTGGTGGAAGACAGCCCGACGCTGTCGCTCAGCAACTCCAGATTCTGGCTGCAATCCTTTTGCAGCTTTCCCAGAATTTTCAGATCCATGGCGTCTGTCATTTTTCACGTGTCTTCCTTGAAAAACTGCAATGAATCCGCCGCAAGGACGCGCCAATTTGCACGATTCCCTGCGTGCCAGCTCTTTACCATCAACTGAGCTTAGCAGCCCGCCTGCGGGGCGCATGAGAGGGACCTTATGATCATCGCGAAACCCACATGGACCGCGGACATCCACGGCCTTTTTACCGCTCCCTACTGGATCCCCGCTGCGCAGCGCGCGGCCGTGGCAGCCTCCTGGACCGGGTGCATGAACGCCTATTTCGTCTATCTGGACGACCCGGAGTCGGTCAAAACCTGGTCAGAAACCATCTACCAGCACCTGGCCTCGCGCAACATGCCGCTGACCCTCGACCAGCAACAGTTCTGGCCGATCGATGCCCTGGAAACCTTCAGGTTGTGGGTCAACCAGGGCTGGCGCCTGGACGCCGATTCTCCCTTCGATCTGGCCGAACGCATCCCGCCACCAGACCTGCCCCAATCGGTCAGGCGGGTGAGAAAGGACATCCGCGCCCTGAGCCTTGAGGAGCTGAACCTGTACCGCGCCCGCCTGGACGACGTGATGCAGGTGGGCGACCCCGACAGTGGCTCGCCCTGGCAACGTTACGCCTACATCCACACCAACTGGTGCCTGCATTACCAGGAGGCGTTTGCCCTCTGGCACCGGGCCTACCTGTTGTACCTGGAACAACTGATCGACTGCGCCATTCCCTACTGGGACTGGATGGCCGAAGATGCCAGCGTCGACGGCAGCCCGCAGGCCGGCCTGCCCCAGGCGTTTCTCGATGAAACCTATGTGCACCCGCACACCGGCGAAACCCGGCCCAATCCCCTGCGCTACGCGGCCGCCAAGGACGGTTGTTCCAAGGTGTGCGCCAGCGGCGCGGCCAAGGGGGTGGACTGCCGCTATGTGCAACGCGACCGGTTGTTCTACACCCACGGTGACGACTCGCGTTCGGATCGCGCCCGTTTGTACGGCATGAGCCGTATTTTCCAGCAACAGGTGGTGGATGCCCTGAAGTTCACCACGTTCAGCCAACCACAGGGTGTGCCCGGTTATCCGTGGGCCAACATCCCGGTGTTCGACCCGCCCCAGAAGGACAGCCTGTACCCCAATCGCGCCCTCAACTTCGACGGCCTGTACGAGCAACCCCACGACAACTATCACGGCTGGATCGGCGGCGACATGGCCGACAACGCCTACACCGCCTTCGACCCGGTGTTCTGCTCCTACCACGCCAATATCGACCGCATGCTCGAGGTCTGGATCAGGGCCAACCCCGGGGCGCAATACACCACGCAGTGCCTGCTCCAGCCGTTCTCCGGCCACGACGCCACGCAGCTCACCTTCACCAGCGCCGACGCCTGGCGCTACACCACCATCGGCGACATGGCCCAGGACAGCCGGCACATCGGCTACGACTACGGCGTGCCGGTGGCCCCACAGTTCGGCGCGCCCAAGGCGGCCACCGGCGCCTGCTGCAAGCACAGCGCAAAAGCCGGGCCTGCCGCGGACAACACCGCAGGGCCCGGGCCGTGGGTGGTGTTCGATCATGTGCGCTGCACCCATGACACCTATCTGATCGATGTCTTTCTCGACCAGCCCGACGCTGCCACGCAGCACGTCAGCGCCGACAACCCCCATTACGTGGGGCGTTTCAGCCGAATCGGCATGGGGCTGGTGGACGACAAGGGCCGATGCATCACCCACGGCGTGTCCCGCGCACTGAATGCGGCCCGCAACGCCGCTGCGCTGGGCCTTGGCCGCGGCGATGCGGTGCAGTTGTCGCTGGTGGTGACTCACCTCGACAGCGGCCGCGTGCTGACGCCTGACGAATACATGACCTTGCCCGGTTTCATCGCCCAACTGGTGTGGGACGACCCGCGCCAGACCCTCGCCGGCCCGCCCCCGGTCGCCGGCTGCTGCTCTGCTTCCACCTCACGCACATCAGGAGAACCGACATGAGCACGCCCTTCAAGCAGTTCACCTCTCCCGCCGGCCAAGCCCCCAAGGACTACAACAAGCTGGGCCTGGAAGATCAGTTGCCGCAGTTTGAAACCGACTGGAACAACAACCTCACCGGCTGGACCGAATCGTCCATCATCGGCAACCCCTGGTCGGGCCTGAACGACGCCCCCCGCTCGGGTTACTACAACCCGCTGGTGGAAGGTTTCGGCGACGTGACCGCCCCGGCGATCACCTGGGCGCCCTTCCCCAACCGGCTCTGGACGTTCTTCTACAACAACGGTGCGGCGGTCATTCCCCAGTTGGGTGGCAAGGCCATGACCCTGGACCAGGTGATGGAGTTGACCGACCACGGCCAGATCACCCTCGACAACACCCTCTACATTCTCTACGACCCCAACAAACAAGGTACCGTGCTGCAACTGCCGGCCAAGCGCTGCCCGAGCATCGACTGGAACGGCAAGTACACGGCGTTCTCGCCTTCCGGCCCACGGGGCTGGCTCGACGAGTACTGCGAGTGGTCGATCGTGCGCGATGCCAACGGCAACATGCGCAAGATCACCTTCACCTGCGAAAACCCCGCGTACTTCCTGACCATGTGGCGTATCGACCCGAACGCAGTACTGGGCCTGTACCGCGACTACATCGACCCGAACGTGCAACTCGAAGACCTGTACCTGCGCTACACCGCCGACGGCCCGACCGGCAAGGCCGGCGACCCGGTCATCGACTCCACCACCGGCAAGCCGGCCTATGACACCGTCAACAAATGGAACGCCGGAACGGCCTGTGTGCCCGGCCAGTTCGGCGGTGCGATGCACCTGACCTCCGGCCCCAATACCCTCAGCGCCGAGGTGTACCTGGCCGCCGCCGCCACCATCCTGCGCCCGGTGAGCAGCAGCCAGAACGCCCAGTCGTTGATCTGCTGCGCGCAGTACGGGCAGAACTATCGCAACTCTGATCCGCACATCGGTTTCATGGCCAATACCACGGCGGTGAACAACCGACTGTCGCTGACCAACCCCATTGGCCTGTACTTGCAACAGCCCACCGACTTCAGCGCCTGGAAGGGCCCGCAAGGCCAGGACGTGAGCCAGTACTGGCGCATCACGCGTGGTACGGCCAAGTCGGCTGCCAACGGTTCCGACCAGATCCTGCAGGCGGTGTTCGAGGTGCCGGAAAGCGCCGGCTTCTCGATCAATGACATCACCATCAACAACCAGAAGGTCAACTATGTGTGGGTCATCGCCCAACAACTGCTGGTCGGCCTGAGCGTCACCGTCAAGCCGCTCAGCACCACGCCTCAAGCGTTCCCATGCGTGCAGGACCGGGTGGCCGGCCTGCAACCCTGGCCAGTGCAGCTGCTGCCGCTGGACCTGTTCTACGGGCAATCCCCAACCGACCTGCCCGCCTGGCTTGCACCGGGTAGCAGCAACCAGTTCGTGCTGGTGGTGCAAGGCGCCGACCCGACTACCACGGCGCAGAATGCCAGGGTGCAATTCTCCAACCCTGGGGTGACGGCGCAGGTCACCCAGTACCTGCCCGACGCGTCGGCCATTCCCGGCCAGACCAACTCGGGCGGCACCCAGGCCTACATTCTGACCATCACGGTCAGCCCCTCCGCAGCACCCGGCCTGGTGACAGTGCGTGTCCTCAACCCGAGTGAGGATGTGAACGTGAGCGCGACAGACCACCCTTGGGAATCTGGCCTGGCGCTGGTGCCGGGGGCCTGAGTCACGCCAGTCACCCCACTTACGCCCCTCTACCGCCGCACCTTCGGGTGCGGCTTCACAGCTTGCAAGGAGCGCAATGATGTCCAGGTCACGCTTGAGTCTTCTGTCGCTGCTGTGCGGCATTCTGCTGTGCCTGTCGACCCTGCAACCCGCCACGGCGGCCACGCTGTCGGACGCCGATACCTGTGTGCAGCAGCAATTGGTGTTCAACCCGGCCAGCGGGGGATTCCTGCCGGTCAACAACTTCAATGCCACCAGCCAGGCGTTCATGAACTGCTTTGGCTGGCAGCTGTTCATTGCCTTGAACTGGCCGGTGAACCCCGGTTGGCCGGCCACCGCCAGCCTGGCGGGCGAACCCGACATGCAAAGCACGCTGGCGCAGTTCGGGGTCCCCTCCGCACCGGGTCAACCCATGAGCGTGGCCCCGGTATGGGCCAGCTACAAGGACGCCAACGACATCTTCCTGCCCGGCGCACCCACGCCCACCGGCTGGGGCGTGCAAACCCTGGTGCCATCCGGCTGCAGCACCCAGGGTAGCCTCAAGGCACTCAAGGTCGGCGCACGCAAGTTCATGAACGCCACCTCCGAAGGCGCGATCAATGCCTTGCACGGTTTCCACCTGTCGACCGGGACACTTGCGTCCATTCCCGACCCGGTCATGGAGGCGTCCGGCGGCTGGCTGACGGACCAGGCGGGCAAACTGGTATTTTTTGAGCGCAAGGTGGGCAAGGCCGAGTTCGACTACATCGTCGAAAAGGGGCTCTACGACGCCGCCAACCAGTTGAAGGTCGCGCAAAACCTCGACGGCCAGACACCGGAGGGCCTGTCGCTGCCCATCGGCGAACCGATGCGCTCACTGCCGACCTCCCCAGTGCCACAGGAGCAACTGGGCGCGATCGAGCTCAAGGCCGCATGGCGGGTGCTGACCGGCAAACCCGAGCTGTTCGGGCGCTACCTGACTACCGTCGCCTGGCTCAAACGCCCCGACACGCTGGAGTGTACCCAGGAGGTGGTGGGGCTGGTGGGCCTGCATATCATCAACAAGACCCAGGCTTCGCCCAACTTCATCTGGACCACCTTCGAGCAGGTGGACAACGTGCCCGAACCGGCCCAGGTCCCGCCGCAACAAACCCCGCCGAACGGGTTTGCCTTCAACAACCCTGACTGTGGCAACGGCCCCGAGTGCACACCAAACCAAGCCCGTATCCAGTGCAAGCAAACGCATCCCGACAAGGACTGCACCGATCTCTTCCCACGCGACCAGCCGGTACAGACCACCCGCGAACACCCCGTGCCCGGCGACCTGCAAGCCCTGAACAGTGCGGTACAAGCCAACTTCGCGCAGCACAGCCAAGGCAAGTCGGTGTTCCAGTACTACAAGCTGATCAACGTACTCTGGACCCTCGCCCCCAATCCGCCCAGCCCGGAACCGGGCGCCAACGCGCAGGTGCCGTTGTCGTACGGGCCGTTCATCAGCCAGGGCAATGTGCCGGTGGCCAACACCACCATGGAGACCTACGTGCAGGGTGACGACTGCAACCAGTGCCATCAGTACGCGACGACTGCCGGCAGCCCTTCGTTGGCCTCGGACTTCTCCTTCCTGTTCAACAGTGCCGGTTCCGCCAGCAACAAAAGCCTGATCAAAAGCGTCAAGGCTTTCGAAACCCTCAAGGACCGCCCCTGAACCGCAAAAGGGGCGATCACCGATCGCCCCGAACAGGGGTTCGCCTATCGCGCTTTGCCCTTCAAGTAGGTGCCTGGCCTCACACCAACATTTCGCACCCTTGAAATTAATGCGTTTAGTCAGCTTGCCAAATATTGCTTGCACACCGCGGGAACGGGCTTCGGTCATAACAGTACACACAGACCTTCCTGTGTCTGACCTGAGGTAAGCGATCATGGCAAACAATCAAGACAAGGGTGGCAACCAAGGCAATGCTGACACCGGCATGGGTAACAACACTGCCGGCACCGGCCAGCAAGGCGGCCAGGGTTCGGGCGGCCGGATGCCCGGCCAACAGCAGCAAGGTGGCAGCCAGTCCGGCCAGAAATCTGAGGACAAGATGAACAAGGACTGGGAACGTTCCCGTGACACAGGGAGCCAAGGCGGCCAACGTACGACCGACAAGCAGAACCAGAACCTGACAGACAAGGACCGCATGGGCGGCCAGCAAAACCAGGCAGATGATCAGCAGTGGGATAAAGATCGCTGATCATCCGCAGCCGGCATCAGGGTGAGTTTGCCCTGATGCCACCTCCAACGTACGGCAGGTTCCTGATGAACAACTCCAGAGAACGGCATTCGACGGTCATTTGCCTGCAAGCAGGACGCATCCTTTTCGTGCGCAAGCAAAGCGCTGAATGGTCGTTGCCAGGCGGGAAAATAGATCCAGGCGAGCATCATCTGGACGCTGCGCAGCGCGAGCAGATGGAGGAGACTTGCCTACCCTTCAATGGTGCTCGATTCCTCAACCACTACGTGCTCGCAGGCGAGGAACATTACCTTTATCAGCTGCCTGTCGAACCTGGCGCAAAACCTACCGCAAATCACGAGATCGTGGAGTGCCGCTGGTTTACAGCGCCTGAACTTCACGAAGTGCAGGTCAAGCCGTCCAACATCCAGCTGCTTGAACGAGAGCACCTGCTCCCTGTGTAGGGGTACCCGATTATCAGCGAAACGCGGAAAGTGTTCCGGCAACAACCTGGTTTTTCAGGGGGCTCGACGCGATTAACCTGCCACCACTGCTCACCTGAAAGGTCACATCCCAATGAAAGCAATCGTCTATGACACCCCCGGCCTCCCGATCCAGGATTCCCGATCGTTGTACGAGCACGAACTGCCCAAGCCCACACCCGGTGCCAGGGACCTGTTGGTGGAAATCAAAGCCATCGCGGTAAACCCTGTCGACACCAAGGTCAGAGCCAGCCGCAGCGGTGACCACCCTCAAGTGTTGGGATGGGATGCCGTGGGGATCGTTCGCGAAGTCGGCGCCGAGGTGTCGTTGTTCCAGCCTGGCGACGAAGTGTTCTACGCCGGTGCAATCGACCGCCCGGGCAGTTACAGCGAATATCACCTGGTCGACGAGCGAATCGTCGGGCACAAGCCTCGTAGCCTGGACAATGCCAGCGCGGCAGCCTTGCCGCTCACATCCATCACCGCCTGGGAATTGCTGTTCGACCGCCTGGGTGTGGAGGAAAATGGCGGCGCTGGCAAGAGCCTGCTGATCATCGGTGCCGGCGGCGGTGTTGGTTCGATCCTGGTACAGCTTGCACGCAAGCTTACCCAGCTCAAGGTGATCGGTACCGCGTCACGCCCTGAAACCCAGGCCTGGGTCAGCGAACTCGGGGCACATCATGTCATCGACCATTCGGCATCCTTTGCCCTGCAACTGGAACAACTTCAGTTCAACTCGGTGGATTACGTCATCAGCCTGACCCACACCGATGCGTACCTCGCGCAGATCGTCGAAGTGCTGTGCCCACAGGGCAAGCTCGCGCTGATCGATGACCCTCAGCATCTCGATATCGTGCCGTTCAAGCGCAAATCGCTGTCGGTGCACTGGGAGCTCATGTTCACACGCTCGCTGTACCAGACCGAGGACATGATCAAGCAGCACCACCTGCTGGAAAAGGTATCGGCGCTGGTCGACGAGGGGGTCATCAAGACCACCGTTGGCGAGCACTTCGGCAGCATCAGTGCCAGCAACCTCAAACGCGCCCATGCCCTGATCGAAAGCGGCAAGGCAAAAGGCAAGATCGTTCTGGAAGGCTTCTGATCACTCGCCCGGTCAACGCAACGAAGGCGGGGCCATGAGCCCCGTCACCTTATCCATCAGCAGCGATGAGCTGCTCGAAACGCTCCGCCAGAAACGCTCTGAGCACCTGCACAGCAGGTGTGAGCGATGTTCGATGAGCGCACACCAGCTGCAACGGCGCAGGTTGACCGTAATCCCCGGGAAACAACTCGATCAGCCGCCCGGCACGTATGTCCGCCAGCACATCCAGCCTGGATTTGTAAACGACCCCCAATCCGTCAACACCCCAACGCCGAACGATATCGGCGTCATCGCTCACGCGGTCGCCTGTGACTTGCACGGTCTTGACGCCATCGGGCAAATGGAAACTCCATCGCTCGTAGGTTTGCTCGCCCATCACATAACGCAGGCAATTATGCCTGCCCAGATCTTCCAAGGCCCCTGGTGCCCCATGTCGTGCCAGGTAATGTGGCGAGGCGCAGACCGTTCTGCGATTTCCAGGGGCAAGCATCAGTGAAACAAGGCTGGAATCTGCCAGCTGCCCATATCGGATACTCGCATCCAGTTGCTGGCCGACAAGGTCGGCCACCTGATCGCTGATCCGCAGTTGCAGCATCACCTTGGGGTGCAATCGCTGGAAATCGTCCAACCAGGGCAGCAGCAGATTCCTGCCAATATCCGAGGGCATGGACAGGCGAAGTGTACCCGCGATCTCATCTCGCCCCTCGGTCAGCGCCACCTCACCGTTGTCCAGTGCCTCCAAGGCCTGACGGGCATGAGGCAGATATCGCTCGCCATCATCCGAAAGCCGCAAACGCCTCGTGGAACGCACGAACAACCTGGCACCCAGGCAGCTTTCCAGGCGCTGGACTGCGCCGCTGGCCAAGGCCGGTGAAATATCCAACAACCTGGCCGCTGCCGAGAAGCTGCCGGCAGAGGCTGTTGTGACGAAGACCTGAAGATCATCAACCCGAACTGTTTTTTTCACTGTGGAAAATTCTTGACCTGGCGCGAGGATCAAAGCGTAGCGGCAATGCTGATACCTGCCCAGCGTTGGCTTGCAGGAATTGCAGCGCGCCAGGTGTATCCCGTCATCCAGGCGAAAAAGCAAAAAAGATTTCAGCGCACCGCTGCGGTCAGAATCGTAGATAGCAGTGGAGATAACACCATGAAATTCGCGCTGTTCTGCCAATGGCTCGCCAAGCACGCTGGTAAACCCGGTACCTTCCTCATCGCCGTGGTGCTCATCACCCTGTGGGCTGCGTCCGGGCCCTGGTTTCACTACAACGACACCTGGCAACTGATCGTCAACACATCGACGACCATCATCACTTTCCTGATGGTCTTTCTGATTCAGAACACCCAGAACCGTGACAACGACATCATCCACGTGAAGCTCGACGAACTGATCCGCGCTACAAAGTCCGCAGAGCAATCGGTACTAGGTCTCGAATCTCTCGACAACCGAGAGATCCATCAACTTCGCAAGGAGTATCAGGCGATGGGCCGAAACTGCGAAACGGCCCCACAGTCGCCTCACGAACAGCAGGCAGACGATGCCGCTCGGGACAACCTGCAGCGCTAGAGGGCCACGGGCATTGAGGAGTTCGGTCAACAACGCGTCGATCTTCAAAGCAGAGCCTCCCTGATTCAAGCTGCAAGCGATTGTCCTGCACACAGATAGCCGCCGGCCCTCTGCCGGGGCAGTTGGGCCGACGACGAAGATGCCGCAGGATCAGGAATTGAAGCCCAACCCCGAGGAAAGGTCGGCGTCTCCAGGCCTGCGCTCTGCCTGTGTCGACGCTTTACCACCCGCCTGATCGAGCGACTCTTCGACCGACGCCTTCACCTCGCGACCCTTGGCCTTGAGTGTGTCGGTCAAGCGATCGCTGCTGGCGCCCATCAGCTGGTCTTCCTTGCGGGTACTGGGTAGCGCCGCCCCCAATGCCGCACCCAGTGCTATCCCCAAAGCGGCCAATACCAGCGGTTGCTCCTGAAGCAGATGATCGAACTGGCCTTTCAGAGCCGTGGCCTGGTCTGCGGCCTTGTGTGCCGAATGGCGCAGGGTATCCGCAGAAGCGCCCACGGAGTCGCGGGCGCCGCTGCCAAGTTCGCTGGCCCGATCGCGCATGTCATGGGCTTTCATGCGCACCTTCTGGCTGGCGTCGTGCACTGCCTCCCCCGCCTGCGCGAAAGCGCCCTTCACCGTGTCCACCGCGTCGCCGAGCTTTTCGCCCAACCCCGGGCCCTGGTGTGCAGGCCCGGGGTTGAAGGGGCGGTTCTGGTTCAGGCCCAGCCAGGCCAGGCCCAGTACCGTCAGGGTAGCGGGTACGGGGTTGTTCTTGAGGGTGGTGCCCAGGTTCTGGAAGAACTCGCCGCCATTGCCTTTGGCATAGGCCAGGACTCGGTCGACCATCTGGCCCGGGCTCAGGCGCTGTTCGAGGGCGTCCACCAGATCGCTGATGTGCTCGCGCTTGGCGTTGATTTCCTGCTCGAGCAAGTCAGGGTCTTTGTGCGCTTCATGTTCGAAGGAAGTGGTCATGGCAGTTTCCTCTTCAGCGTGTCCTTGTCCTGCTGCATGGCATGCAAGGTGCGGTCAGGGGCCAGGTGCGTGGGTTCGAACCGTTTCTTGCCCGACTGCAACATGATGAACCCGATCACCAAGGTGACCGCGCCCACGATCAAGGCTGCCAGCCAAGGCTCGACCACCATCGCCAGGGCGTAGACTGCCGCCAGCAACAGGATGACGAAGCCCGCCAGCATCACGATCGCGCCCGCCGCCACCGCAGCCGTGCCGGCCTTGAGTGCGGCGAGGTTCTGCTGCAGCTCTGCCTTGGCCAGCGCCAGCTCTTTGGTGAACAGGTCCGGTACTTCCCGCATCAGCTGGCGCAACAAACCGCCAACACCGACGGCGTCGTCTTCCACCGTGTGCAGGCCTGGGGTGGTATGCAAGGGGTCTTTGTTCATCATTCACCTCCTTTGAGTGGATCGCGCTCGAACGGGCTGCCACTGACCGGCGTGCCTGCACCATGGCCGACTGGGTCGACGGGGGTGAAAGGTTCACGGTTGGATACGTCGCTACCACGATCAGGCACGGGCTGCGCGGGGCGGGACTGGCGCCAATCAGCGGACGACGCAGGGGTGGTGGACTCATGGCTGGTGCTGGCTCGCATGAAACGCGACACGGCAAACCCGATGGCGACGCTACCGGCCAGGAACAGCGCCGGGTTGCTCCTGGCCAACTGAGCACCACGCTGCAGCAGGCTTTCGGCACTTTCGTGGCGTACCTGTTCGGCAAACTCACCCACGCACTCTGCTGCCTGGTTCAGGTACTGCGACAGCCCGAGACTGTCGTTGCCTTGCAGCGCAGCAGCCGCCGAACGCGCTCCCTCCTCGAGCGAATCAAGCTGATCGGCTGCGTTATCGCGGTAGTGTTCGAACTGCTCGCTGCCTTTGTGCCTGGCCTCGCCAAGCAGCGCACCGGCGTCATCGATCAAGGCATGTTCCTGGGTGCTACCGGGTGGAGACGTCGAACTTTGATTGGTCTTGTCCATCGTTTCGCCCTCGAAGCTGATTGTTGGGTGAGTGCCGCCTTTATTGGGGCATTCATTCGAGGGACGCAGGTGAGGCGGCAGGAGTTCAGCGTTTGTGATCTATGACATTTGCTTGGAGGCCCAGAGAAAATGGCGCAATCAAACCTGGTTATTGGTACCGGAGCAAAGGCTTTGAAGGTAGCGGTAATCAGAGTCGACAACGATTGGAGCACCGCGTTGTCTCGGGGGGCAGCCGCCCTGCTCACGCCAGCTGGATGAAGACCGCGTAAATACCGAGAATCATCCAGAAGACCAGAAATATCCAAGGTGTACGCAGCGAAAACAACAACGACTTGCGGTGCCCGGCCAGGGAGGTTTCCGCCTCGCTGAACAGTGGCGATTCGTCATATGCCAGCCCCATCAGTGGCTCGCTGCGCAGAAGGTGGCTCTGTTTCAATTGCCAGTGCTCGATGATCTTGTAGGCCGCGCGAATGCCCGGCCAGGCATTGAGTGAACTCAACACCCCCAGCAATGCGAGAAACGGCGGAACCACCAGCGTGAACATCTCGCCCCAGCTCTGGTTGAGGTTACCCATCGACGATACGAAGGCGATCACCAGAAACGACTGCGCGGCAAGATAGGCGTCAGTGCGGTTGGCGAGGATGCTGGTCTCGTACTGGATTTCACGGCGGTAGAAATCAAGGCGCTCTTTTGGCGAACCGAACATGCGGGCGTTCCGCTCGCTGATCTCGTGTTCAGGGGTGCCTGGAGTGATGATTCGCGGCACGTACTGGCTCCTGAAAGTGAGAATGATGGTGCCTCGAAACTTGAGAAGCGAACCCATGAGTGAAGGCCTGCCTGAAGATTTCAGGCAGGTCCTGGTCACAACAAGCTTCAGGTACCGCCGGTACCGCTATTGGAGAATTTCTTTACATCAATGGTCGGTGCGACGAACTCCGGCCCGTCGCCCGATACCCGCCAGCGCACATTGTTGATGCCGTAGCGCTCAGCCATCGGCCGGCTGACCTTCTTGATCTTGTGCTGGCCGAACCGTGGAATGATACCCACGCCGGCATCGCAACTTGCCCAGTGCCAGGCTTCGGCGTTGTCCATACGCTCGAGCCGGATGATGAAGGTGCGAAATTCCCCATGAAGCTCGTACTCGATCACATACAACTGCTGTCCAGCCATTGCACTCTCCTTCACCAATTCAGACTAATGGAGCGAGCAACGTGTAAAAAGATTCATTAATTTTGACTGGTTGGTCATCGGTCTTTTCCATCGCCATGTTTCCATCACGTACTCAGCGCAAATGCCGCTCCAGAGCCAGTGCATCGGCTATCGCAGCACCGGAGGCGGTGTTGTCGAAAATGCACCAGGTGGGCACTCCAGCGGCAAGGCTGTGCTGCAAGCGTTCAGCCAGACGCTGCAGATATTCGTTGGGATACTCGCTGTGGTAGATCCTCGGTTCGCCATGCAGGCGCCAATAGACCAGCCCTGGCCAACCACCCGGTTGCGCATCGGTAACGAAACGCGACGGGCTCGCGGCAACCTGGGCGATGCGCAAATCGACCAGCATCGGCTGCGCCGATTGCCAGCTGGCGTGCCTGGGCTCCAGCGCTACCGGCCCGTCATACCGTTGCCGCAGGCTTTCGAAGAAACGTCGCGCATGCTCGGGGTCATGGCCAAGCGATGGCGGCAGTTGTACCAGCAGGCAACCCAGGCGGTCGCCCAACTGCCCGCATTGAGCAAGAAACCTGTCCAGCGCGTCCTCGCACCCGCAGAGCCGCTGCTCATGGCTGATGGCCTTGGGCACCTTCACCGCAAAGCGGAAATGCTCAGGTACGGACGCAGCCCAACGGGCGTAGGTTTCGGGGCGATGGGGTCGGTAGAAGGAACTGTTGATTTCCACCGCATTGAAGCGGCTGGCGTAGCGTTGCAGGTGGCTGCCGGGCTGCGCAAATGCCTCGGCGTAACGGCTCGACAGGCTCCAGCCAGCGCAACCCAGATGAATCATTCAACGACCTGCCGGTTCGCCACGCAACGCCTCGCCCTCACCCGCGACGCGCCGGGCATACCCAACACCCCACAGCAGCGCCCGCCTCATGGTTTCCCCTGCGCGCTGGTCGTAGATCCGTTCGTATAGCACCGAACCGTCGGTGCGATAGACCCCGATGAACAACTGCGTGGCGCCTGTGCGTGACAAGCGTGTCTGCACTTCCAGGCAGGTGCCGGTGCCGAGCGTTTCCTCATGGGTTTGATGGTGCAGGATCGGGTCGCACCACCGTCTGTAGGTTTCACCTCTTCGTTTCATCTGCCAGCCCTCACCTTTTCATGGCTGCTGATAATGCCCCGGCGATGTGCCTGGCTCATGGTCGTGCTCCAGACGCTGCACCTGCACGTCAGTGAAAGACGACGCTTCGTTGCGGTGCATGCCTTGCAGGTAATCGCGCGCCGCTTCGCGGCTCAGGTCCTCCTGGTCGCTGCGCAACTCGCAGGTGCCGGGTTGGTTGTCGAGGATGTAGCTGATCAGGTACAGGTACTTGGCCATCGCTGTAACTCCTGCTGGCTGAATGAAATCGGGCGACTCAGCTCGATTGATCCTGGCTTGAGTGCAGCCGTTCAGCAGCGACGACGACCGGCTCAGGAACTCAGCGCCAGGCCGTCATCAGGGCGCCACGCGTGCCGTTGACCGGGTCTTGTGCGGGGTCGGGCACGGAAGCGATTCGCGCCAGCGCCTGCTGGTGCGCTGCGCTTTCTGGGCGCTGGATATCGTAGTTTTCCTGCCCCTTGGGATAGGCGCCGACCACCAGAAAATCATCGCTGCTCTCGACGCAGCGATGGCCAGTTCCTGCCGGCAGTACCAGTACGTCGCCGCACTTCACGCTTATTGTCTGCCCCGCTTCGCCGCCCAGCGTCACCCGCGCCCGGCCGCATGCGACGCCCAGAACCTCATGAGCATTGGGGTGGAAGTGATGGAAATCGAAGATCCCGCCGCGCCACAGCGGCACCCACTGGTGTGCGGTGAACAGCGCCTCGAAGGCATTGGCGCAGTCTTGCGACGGATTGAGTTGCAAACGGTACAGCAATACCGGGAAACGGCTGTTCGGCGTTGCACCGTCGTCCTTGAAATGCAAGGTCTGCACGGTGGCACCCGCAGTGTCTGTCGCATTCATGTCGAGCATCCTGATCCTGTTGTCCGTTCACTTGCGAACCCGATGGCTCATGCAAGGTTCCAGTCGGTAGACCAGTGCGCACACACTTGAAACTTTCCCGATCCGAGCCAAGTCCAGACCCCTATCGGTCACAGGACGGGAGAAGGCAATGACCAGCACGGTAGGCGACTTTCTGGTGGAGCGCTTGTATCAATGGGGGGTGCGGCGCATCTTCGGCTACCCCGGCGACGGCATCAACGGGGTATTCGGGGCGTTGAGCCGGGCCGAGGGCAAGATCCAGTTCATCCAGGCACGCCACGAGGAAATGGCGGCCTTCATGGCCAGCGCCCATGCCAAGTTCACCGGCGAATTGGGCGTGTGCATCGCCACCTCCGGCCCCGGCGCTTCACATCTGCTCACCGGCCTGTATGACGCGCGCATGGATCACCAGCCGGTGCTGGCCATCGTCGGTCAGCAGGCGCGAGCAGCACTTGGCGGGCATTACCAGCAGGAGCTGGACCTGCTGTCGATGTTCAAGGACGTCGCAGGTGCCTTCGTCCAGCAGGCTTCGACCCCGGAACAGGTGCGCCACTTGCTCGATCGCGCCGTACGTACCGCCGTCGGCGAACGCCGGGTCACCGCCATCATCCTGCCCAACGACCTGCAGGACCTGCCCTACCACGAACCACCGAAAGCCCATGGCACGGTGCATTCCGGCATCGGCTACAGCAGGCCCAAGGTGGTGCCTTTCGAGCAGGACCTGCAACGTGCCGCCGAGGTACTCAACGCCGGACGAAAAGTGGCGATCCTGGTCGGTGCCGGTGCACTGCAAGCCACCGAGCAGGTGATCGCGGTAGCTGAAACGCTTGGTGCAGGCGTGGCCAAGGCGCTGCTGGGCAAGGCCGTAGTGCCAGACGACCTGCCATGGGTCACCGGCGCCATCGGGCTGCTAGGTACCGAACCGAGTTATCGGTTGATGAACGAATGCGACACCTTGCTGATGATCGGCTCTGGTTTCCCCTACGCCGAATTCCTGCCTGAGGAAGGCCAGGCCCGTGGCGTGCAGATCGATTTGCAGCCAGACATGCTCAGCCTGCGCTACCCCATGGAGGTCAACCTGGTCGGCGACGCCAGCGAAACGCTGCGGGCACTGCTGCCATTGCTCGAACACAAGACCGAGCGCCGTTGGCGCGACAAGGTCGAAGGCTGGCGCGCAGACTGGGACAAGACCCTGCAGAAACGCGCCTTGCTCAAGGCTGACCCGATCAACCCCCAGCGCGTGGTGCACGAACTCTCCCCTCGCCTGCCCGACCACGCCATCGTCACCAGCGACTCCGGGTCCTGCGCCAACTGGTTTGCCCGCGACCTGCAGATACGCCAGGGCATGCAGTGCTCGTTGTCCGGAGGCCTGGCCAGCATGGGCGCGGCGGTACCCTATGCCATCGCCGCCAAGTTCGCCCATCCGCAGCGCAGCGTGGTGGCATTGGTGGGTGACGGGGCGATGCAGATGAACAATCTGGCCGAGCTGATCACCGTCGCCAAGTACTGGCGCCTGTGGGAAAACCCACAGTGGATCTGCGCGGTGTTCAACAACGAAGACCTCAACCAGGTGACCTGGGAACAACGGGTAATGGAGGGCGACCCCAAGTTCGAGGCCTCACAGGCGATTCCTGATGTGCCCTACCATCTGTTCGCCATCTCCATCGGTTTGCAAGGCATCTATGTGGAACGCGAAGAAGACATTGCCGGCGCCTGGGAGCGAGCCCTGGCGGCTGACCGGCCGGTGTTGATCGAGTTCAAGACCGATCCGGACGTACCTCCCTTGCCGCCGCACATCAAGCTTGAACAGGCGAAGAAGTTCGCCAGCAGCCTGCTCAAGGGCGACCCGGACCAGGCTGGGGTCATCGTACAGACGGCCAGGCAAGTTCTCGGTTCGGTATTGCCGGGCAAGAAATGAGACGTGCGCAGCAGCCGCAGCAACCAGCCCCGCCGGCACCCGGCCAACTACACTCAGTCGACACACGTCTGCGCAGAGACAGTAATCATGCCTACGCAAACCGCAATCGTGTTCGCTGGCGGCGGCAGTCTGGGTGCGGTCCAGGTGGGGATGCTGCGGGCCCTGGTCGAAGCCGAAGTCCAGTTCGACATGGTGATTGGCGCCTCGGTAGGCGCCATCAACGGTGCCTACTTTGCAGCAAGGCCCAACGCTCAGGGCGTCGAGACACTCGCCGAATTCTGGCGAGGCCTGAGCAGAACCGACATCTTCCCCTTGTCCTGGCTCGATACCTGCCGGGGCCTGCTCAAACGGCGTGGTTTCCTGCTGCAGCCAGCGGCCTTGCACCGATTGCTTGGCAAGGCGCTGCCGATCCATCGCATCGAGGATGCGAAACTGCCCCTGCATATCGTCACCACCGACCTGCTCAGTGGTGCCGAGACAGTGCTGTCCAATGGCGAACTCGAGCAGGCGCTACTGGCCAGCGCCGCGATCCCGCTGGTGTTCCCTTGCGTGCAGATCGGCGGCCAGTTCCTGGTGGATGGCGGTGTGGCAAGCAACACGCCTATTTCGACAGCCGTAGCGCTGGGCGCCAGCAATGTCGTGGTAATCCCCACCGGGCTCAGCTGCGCCTTGACTCAACCGCCCCGCGGCCTCGTCGCCTTGGCCCTGCACACTGTCAACCTGATGAGCATGCGCCAGCTTGTGAGTGACATCGAACACTTCCGCACGCTCACCAGCCTGCATATCGTCCCGCCCTTGTGCCCGGTCGATGTCTCGGTATTCAACTTCGACCAGACCGAGTCATTGCTGGAGCGGGCCTATGAGCAGACGCTTCGGTGGCTGGACCACGGCGGGCTCGAACGGACCAAGGTGCCGGGTGCCCTGACCGTTCACTCGCATGCCCATGAGCATTGATTGATGTGGACGGTTCGGGGCCTTACACATCTGCCCGGCGAAACACCAATACCCTTGAAACAGTGGTTTGGCATACGGCATCGTCCTGATTGAGCGTGATGCTTTCAAGGACAGCGAAGCCCCGGTCAGGCTTAGACTTCGACGCGGCAAGCTCCCTTATGGTTGTGGTCACTCGCAGCAGGTCACCTGGTCGCACGGCCCTTGGCCAGGTGATTTCGCTGCCGGCCCCGATGAGCCCGCCGGCCACAGGAACACTCTCTACCAATAACCGCATCGTGACTGCGGATGTATGCCAGCCGCTAGCAGCCAGCCCAGCAAAGAAGGTTTTTTGGGCAGCATCGGGGTCCGTATGGAATGGCTGGGGGTCGAACTCCGAGGCGAAGCTCAGGATGCGTTCCTGGGTCATTTCATACGAGCCGCTCATGAAGGACTCACCTACTTGCAAGTCCTCGAAAAAGAGCCTTTCAGGTGCAGAAGCCATGAGTTACCTCCGGGGTATGCAGGCAGCGACGGCAAAGCGAAACGCGCTGGAACTGGCGCCAGTTTAGCCCTTCCCTACCTGCCTCCAGAAGCCACGCTCACGCTAGCGCTGCTCCCGTACGAACTCGATGAAGGCCCGCAACGCCGCAGGCACCTGGCGGCGGCTCGGGTAGTACAGATACAGCCCCGGGTAGTAGTGACACCAGTCCCCCAGCACCTGCTGCAGATGGCCACGCTCCAGGTGCTCCTTGGCCATGTCTTCGAACACATAGGCCAGGCCGAGCCCTTGCAAGGCAGGCGCCAGCATCAGGCTGACGTCACCCAATACCAAGGGCCCCTGGACATCGACCTCCAGTTGCACGCCCCCGCGCTCGAATTCCCATCGATAAAGTGCGCCACCAGGGAAGCGGTGCCCGATGCAAGGTAGTTGCTTCAAGTCCTGCGGGTGCTGTGGAACAGGATATCGATCGAAGAACGCGGGCGCCGCTACCACCACCGAACGAAGGTAAGGGCCGATGGGCAGCGAAACCATGTCCGCCTGGAGTCGCTCCCCCAGGCGCACGCCGGCGTCAAAGCCGGTGCCCACCATGTCCACCAGCGCATCGTCACTGACGATTTCCAGGCGTACATCCGGATACGCCTGCAGAAAGCGATTGGCCAGTGGCAGTAGTGCGAGCTCTACTGCGGCGCGCCCGGCGGTGATGCGCAGGTTGCCTGACGGTTTGTCGCGGAAGTTGTTGAGGTCCTCCAGCGCGTCGGCGATGTCCCGAAAGGCCGGTTGCAGCCTCTGGTAAAGACGCTCCCCGGCCTCGGTAAGCGCCACACTGCGCGTGGTGCGGTTGAACAGGCGAACATCAAGACGGGTTTCCAGGGCCCGCAGCGCATGGCTCAGGGCCGAGGGCGTAAGGCCCAGCTCGACTGCCGCGCGGCTGAAGTTCAGGTGGCGGGCAATGCACAGGAACAGGGACAGGTCGGCGGTGCTGGTTGGCTTCATTGCTGAAAGCTACTCAAAGGCCTATGTAATATTCATGGGATTATCACATCAATCCGCAGATTTTAAAGTTCGCTCAACTCATCGAGAAGGCCCGCATGGTGCAGGGTCGGATACAGGAGGAGTTGACATGCGTACCTGGCTCATTACTGGCGCTTCCCGCGGTTTCGGCACCCTGATCGCCCAACAGGCCCTGGCAGCGGGTGACGCCGTCATCGCAACGGCGCGTAACCCGGAAGACATCGAGGCTCGCCTTGGCCGGCACCCGAACCTGTTGGCCGTGCGCCTGGATGTGACCCGCGAAGAGGACGCCCATGCGGCGGTCGCTGCTGGCATCAAGCATTTCGGGCAAATCGACGTGCTGGTCAACAACGCCGGTTTTGGCGTGCTCGGCGCGGTAGAAGAAACCAGCGCCAGCGAAACCGAACGGCTGTTCGCCACCAACGTTTTCGGGCTGCTCAACGTAACCCGCGCCGTACTGCCCCACATGCGTCGCCAACGCAGCGGCCACGTGATCAACATCTCGTCGCTCGGCGGCTACCAGGCCTACATGGGCTGGGGGGTGTACGGTTCGACCAAGTTCGCGGTCGAAGGCATCAGCGAAGCGATGCACCAGGAACTGGCCCCCTTGAGGATCAAGGTGACGGTGGTCGAGCCGGGCTTCTTCCGTACCGACTTCCTGGATGACCAATCGCTGGTGAAGACGGCCCTGGAGCTGCCTGACTACGCAGCCACCGTCGGCGTCATGCGCCACTACGCCGAGGCGGCCAACCATGCCCAGCCCGGCAACCCGGCGAAGCTGGCCGAAGCCCTGCTGGCCCTGGCCAATGCAGCGAACCCGCCACTGCGCCTGGCGCTGGGCAGCGACGCCGTCGCGCGCATCGAGGCCAAGAACAGCGCGGTCGAGCAAGAACTGGCCCAGTGGCGGGACCTGTCGCTCTCTACCGACTTTGCCGCGTAGCCGTCGCTGGCCTGCCAAACCTGAACCGGGTGCGCCGGTTCAGGTTGTCAGTGGCATTGAACAGCCGCCTCGACAATCAGCTGGACCAAGAGCGTAACCTGCACGCTCAAGGCAACGTTTGCAGGGTGAACCAGGCCAATGTCGCGATGAAACGTGTGGCCGCCAAGATCATAGGCGCGCACGGAGGCAGGCCAGGCGTCTCGGCTGACTGTTTGTGGCACCAACGCTACCCCCACACCCTTCCCGACCAGTTCGGTGATGGCATCCAGTTCGTCCAGTTCGCACACGTCTCTGGTATTGAAATGAAATTGTCGAAGGAAGCGGTCGACCTGGCGCCCACCAAATGACGAGCGATCGTAGCGAATGAAGGGTTGGGTCGAAAGCATTTCGCTCCACTCGGCATCCGCGAGCCCGGCTGGAACTATCAGCCTGTAAGGCTCGCTTGCCAACGTTGTCCAGTGAAGATCGCTTTGCAATTCGAACGGCGGCCTGATGATCACGGCGATGTCGATTTCCCGGGCATCTACCGCACTCAGCAGCTCCAGCGACAGGCCAGGGATGATCCGCGTGCGACATTCAGGCCGGGCGCCATGAAACTGCGCCAGTGCTTGTGGCAGCAGTGACCTCTGTACCGACGCGATAGCGCCGACCTCTACCTGCACGGTAGGCGCCACACCCTGAGCACTGGAACCCAGGCTGTTGTAGAGCCTGACGAGCTCCTGGGCCTGCTCCAGAATCTGCTGCCCGCGCCTGTTCAGCTGGGCGTTGCGGCCTTTGCGTTCAAAGATTTCATACCCCAGTTCGGCCTCCAGCCTCTGCATCTGCGCGCTTACGGCCGCCTGGGTCAGGTTCACCTTGAGCCCGGCTGCAGCGAACGTGCCCTCCCGGGCCACGGCAATCAGGGTCTTGAGCTCGCGGATCATTCACAATTTTCCTTTGTGTTTTTAAGAAAAATATATTGATTTTTTTATTATTTAGCCACTCCTAGAATCGGCAAAAACGAGAAACAAGCCACCCACCCCAATGACGACCTGTTGCTTCACAGGTCGTTACCCATAGCCCTCAAGGAGTTTCTGATGAGCCTGTCCCCCTTCCATCTCGCCATTCCGGTTTACGATATTCCCGCGGCTCGCAAGTTCTACGGCGAGGTGTTCAACCTTGAAGAAGGACGTTCCGCAGCCCAATGGGTCGACTTCAACTTCTATGGCCATCAACTGGTCATCCACGAACATCCCAAGATGCCCTACCAGGAACATGCGCTGAGCAACCCGGTAGACGGCCACAATGTGCCAGCCCCTCACTTTGGCGTGATTTTGCAGTGGGACGAGTGGGAAGCGCTTGCCAAGCGCCTGACCGACCTGGGTACCGAATTCGTCATCGAGCCCTACGTCCGCTTCAAAGGCCAGGTGGGCGAGCAAGCCACCATGTTCCTCTTCGACCCGTGTGGTAACGCGCTGGAGTTCAAAGCCTTCAAGGACATGGGGCAGATCTTCGCCAAATAGCGTTGTTTGCCCGCGTGCCCCCGGGCGTGAGCCCTTCGCTCACGCCTTCAATTACTGCCAACAGCGCAGCACACCTTAAATCAATAAAAATAGGCTGGCGTCATGAAAAAAGTCCCACTGGTCTGGCAGATCGTTATCGGCTTGTTGCTCGGCATCGGCGTTGGCTGGTTCTTGAATACACACCCGGAACATCAACAATGGGTCAGCAGTGAAGTGCTCAAACCCCTGGGTGACATCTTCATCAAGATGATGAAGATGATTGTCGTGCCCATCGTCTTCTGCTGCATGGTGCTCGGCATTGCAGGGGGTGGCGACAACAAGTCGTTTGGCCGTATGGGGGTCAAGTCCCTCGGCTACTTTTTCGCAATCACCACCTTGGCCATCATTGTCGGGCTCGTGCTGGCCAATCTTCTGGAGCCTGGTTCAGGTACGGTGATCGCCGGCATGGCGGGAGGCGATGCGAGCATTAAATCGGAACCTGCCAAAGGCGCTTTGATGATCCTGCAGAACATTGTGCCGGACAACCTCTTCCAGTCGCTGTCCGAAGGCAAGCTGCTTTCCATCCTGTTCTTCGCGGTACTGTTCGGCATGGCCCTGAACGCCTTGCCGCGCGAAAAGAGTGCGCCAGTCGTGGCAACACTGCAGGGCACCGCCGACGCAATGTTCAAGCTGGTGAACTATGTCATGGCATACGCGCCCATTGGGGTGTTCGGCATGATCGGTTCCACCGTGGCAACCTTCGGCTTCGCCTCCCTGCTGCCATTGATGAAGTTGATCGGGGTCGTTTACCTGGCACTGATCCTCTTCGCACTGATCGTACTTGGCGGCATCTGCCTGTTGATCGGCGAGAACCTGTCGAAGCTTGTCCGCTATTTCAAGGATGAGCTGATCCTGGCGTGCTCGAGTGCGGCATCCGCGGCGGTAATGCCACAGCTGATGGAGAAGCTTGAACACTATGGTGTTCCCAGGCGTATCGTCAGCTTCGTAGTACCGGTCGGGTATGCGTTCAACCTGGATGGGGCGTCGATTTTCCTGGGAGTCGCGACGATCTTCATCGCCCAGCTTTACGGTATAGACCTCACACTGTCCCAGCAAATACTGCTGGTCGTGACCATGGTGCTCACCTCCAAGGGCGCAGCCGGTGTTCCAGGCTTCGCAATCATCATCCTCTCGGCCACGCTGGCATCTGCCGGGCTTCCCCTCGATGCTGTGGCGCTGGTGGCAGGCATCTTCCGAGTGATCGAAAGCGGGACTACCACGCTGAACGTGCTCGGCAATGCAATAGCGCCACTGGTGATTGCCCGCTGGGAGGGGGTTCAGTTGAAACCATCCCGGCGTGAGGCGGCGAGTAAAGGTTGACGGGCCAATTGCCCAGCCCTTCGAGCTGCGCTGTCGCGCAGGGAACAATATTCGAGAGCGGGTCACATCCCCTGTGGGAGCGGGCGTGCCCGCGAACACCGGCGCAGCCGGTGCCATGCACCGCGTTGGCCGTTTCGCGGGCTCGCCCGCTCCCACAGTAAAGGTGTATGCCTTCAGAGCTTACAAACAGCCAACATGCTCGCAGCGTCGCTGCACTCGAACTTGCCGGGTGCTTCGACCGCGATGTGCCTGACCACCAGGTCGTCGACCAACATGGCATAGCGTTGCGAACGCCGGCCCATGCCGCGTGCCGAGAGGTCCTGGATCAGGCCCAGCGCCTCGCTGAATTCACCGTTGCCATCGCCAATCATCCTGACCGCCTCGCCCACCTGCAGGCTCGCGCCCCAGGCATTCATGACGAATGCATCATTGACCGAAACACAGAGAATTTCGGCAACCCCAGCGGCGAACAGGTCCTGGGCCGCAGCCACGTAGCCCGGGACATGCCGCTCCGAACAGGTTGGCGTGAAGGCACCAGGCAAGCCGAAGATCACCACTTTTTTCTGCTTGCAGCGCTCGTGCAGGGAAAACGCGTTCGGGCCGATCGCACAGCCGCCCTCGCCGTTGCTGTACTGGTAAAGCGTTACGTCGGGCAGTGTATCGCCGGTCTTGATCATCGCTGTCTCCCTGGGGCGGTAAATGGGCAGGCATGATGCAGCAATCCACCAGGGTTCGTACATGGTGCACCGCTTTGACAATGATCAAAGCAACAGATCCAGTTGCTCGAGGCACCGCCGCTCATCAATTGCGGTAACGCCCTTCAATGTACTCGCGTCCAGTAGCGGTGTATTGAACAGAGCCAGCCGAATCACCCCGTTGCGATCCAGAAACGTCTGTGCCAGGCACTGGCAGACCGGTTTTGCCACCTGTGCGACGATAGGCGCGTTTTGCGGTACAGCGGCCTGAGCCTGGAAATTGGCCTCGCACGCATTGACGATGTTCTCCACGGTACGCCCGGCCAGCCATAGCGTGCCTGCGCCAAACCCTGCCATCAACGCCAACATGGCCAACAGAATGTTCGACTCCCTGGCCACCGCCCGGATGCGCTTGAGCCTTGCCTGCCAGCCGATGGCGCCACCGGTGAAAATGGTATTGCCGACCATGCGCTTGACGCTGCGCTGCACGGCCCATCCGACTGCTGCGCTCAATGCAAACAAAGCCAGCAGCACTGCCGGGGTACGCATTGGCAGCCGCCATACCGGGCTGAGCGCCTGGTAAACAGAGGCCGCCAGCACCAACGTGGCGATCGCTGCGATCCAACCAAAACTGCCCCGGGGGCGTTTTAACCAGGCCCTGAGCTTTGCCCTTGCTTGTGTATCCATGACACCTCCCGCATCGCCGTCAATGCACGGGGGCTGGCGCTACGGCTCCCACGTATCGATTACATGGGGATGAACCGCCAGCACACTGCATGGCGGCTTGCTGACGATACGTTCGGTGGTATCGCCCAGCAGCTTGTCCAGCCCCTTGGGCTGAACGACGCCCATCACCACGGCATCGATATCCAAGGCAAGCACTTGCTCGCGAATCACCTGCACCGGCGGCCCCTCCTTGAAGTGCCGGCGCTCCAGAGGAACGCCTTGGCTATCTGCCAGCGTGTCGAAGCTCGCCTGCAAGGCATCGCGCATTTCATCGATCCACGTCTGGGTGAGGCGGTGTGCCGAACACGCGCGCCAGTACCGGTGTGGCCTCGCTGTCCTTGATGACCATATCGGGCTGGAGCTCGGTGATGTAGTCGATGGCCTCGCTACGCAGGTCGTCGGCGTACACACTGTCGTGCGTCAGCGGGACACCGCCGGACCGGTGCCGCTCGATCAGCCCCGCAAGCCGCTCCCGAAATTGCTCGTACTGGCGCTGTTCATCGGCCTCATTCAAGCGCTCTTCGCGCAGCAGATGTTCCTCGACGGGCTCGAACAACCCGAGCACATGCACGGCGGCGCCGCTTGCATGCGCCAGGGCCAGGGCCCTGCGCAAAGCGGCCGAATGCGGGTCAACGTCGGTGAGCAGCACCAGCAGTTGTCGATAATGGCCCATGGGAAACCTCCGGCCGGATGTGGCGATGATCAATAGCCTCTGGCTACGGATAGCCAAGGCCCCTGCCGTTCAACGCTCGGGCGAAACAATCAGCACACTGTTGCCCAACCGGTGCAGTACCCGCTCGGTGGTGCTGCCAATGAACCAGCCGACGCCATGGTGATGATGGCTTCCCATCACAACCACATCGATGGCGTTGGCTTCCATGAACAGTGCCAGGACCTTGGCCGGGTCCCCTACCCGCATGTGACGTTGTTCGGCGGCGATCCCGTTGCGCTCCGCCAATGCCTGGAAAGCGTCGCTCTGGGCCTCGTGCAGGGTCTGGGCCAGGTTTGAACCGAACAGGAACGAATGTTCCCGACTGCCGCCAGCATCCAGGTACATGGAGCCCAGATCGTAGGCATACAGCACGTCCAGGCTTGCGTTGCATTGCAGCGCAAGTTTCAGCGCTTCGCTGATGATCCGGTCGTTGAACCCCGCATACTGATCGTCCGGCCGGGACAGGTCCACGGCTGCGAGAATCCTGCGCGGCAGGGCGTGCTCGGCCTTGTGCACCAGGTGCAGTGGAACATGTGCTTCGCGCAACAACTGGATATCGAGCGAGGTGAACATCGCGCGCATCCACCATGGTTCGTGCTCGGACGCCTTGACCAGCATGGCGAACGGCTGCTCGCGCAGATGCACCAGGATTTCATCCAGCGGATGCTGGGCCCATACCACCTCGGTGGTCACTGTCACGCCGTTGCGCCGCATCGACAGCGCCTGGGATTCCAGCCATTGGCGGTGCTGTTGCACATACCCGTCGCGCATGGTGGCCAGTGCCTGGTCATTGACCAGGCCCGCCGTGGCCAGCCCTTCCAGGTAATCGAATGCCACGATGTGCAGTGCCATTCCCTTGGCCTTGGCCAGCGCTGCGGCACGGTCATAGACCGGGGTGCGACGCATCAATGGTGACGCGATGAGCAGTAGTCTTTGCGGGTTGGGCATGGCACACCTCTGCGGTCTGGATGTGTCACTCGATCATGTGCCAGCGGCGCCCTGCCATATTGATGTCTATCAATAGTCCAGCCGGTTTTCTCAGGCAGCCCGACCATCAGCTAGCACGGCGAACCTGAAGCCACTGGAACAACCCCATGCCACCCAGCATTGCAGCGACGAACAGCCAGGCCTGCCAGTACCCTGCAGGCAGCAGCACCAAGGCCGGCCCCGGGCAGATGCCCGCAAGCCCCCAGCCAATGCCGAATACCAGGCTGCCACCGATAAGACGTCGGTCCACATCACGTCGGCCGGGCAATTGCATCGCCCCACCCAGCAGTGCCGTTGAATGACCGCGCGCCCAGCGCATCGGCAACCATGCCGCAGCAATCGCGCCGATCATCACCAGCGCCAGCGAAGGGTCCCATAGCCCGGCAATGTCGAGGAAACCGAGCACCTTGGCAGGGTCGGCCATGCCTGCAAGCAACAACCCCACGCCGAACAGCAGCCCAGCGATAAAACCACTGAACACTGGCATGTCAGGCCCCTTGTACGAGATGGCGGACCACATACACCGTGGCAAAACCGGTGGCCATGAAGCACAGCGTTGCCACCGCCGAACGGGGTGACAGGCGCGACAGGCCACAGACGCCGTGGCCGCTGGTGCAACCGCTGCCGTAGCGGGTGCCGAGCCCTACCAGCAGGCCCGCTGCGATGAGCGTCCACGATGCCGTGGTGAAACGGGCTGACGGCAGCGTGGCAAATATCCCCCAAAGCAACGGGGCTGCCAGCAGCCCCAAAAGAAAGGCAAGCTTTTCTCTGCGCCCTTCCCCGCCTCGCTGCAGCATCGAACCAAGCAAACCGCTTATTCCCGCAATACGGCCGTTCACCACAGCGAACAGGCCAGCCCCCAGCCCGATCAACACACCACCGGCCAGCGCGGACCATGGCGTAAAGGCCAGCAAATCGATTGTCATCGTATTTCTCCCCATAACAGGAACAAGACTGGATTAAAGTTTCAGAGATCGCAGCACAAGCGATGACGTGGTCGAAGCACGCCATCGATCTCGGCCACTACCTGCCTTGTTGCATCCTCGATGGCCCCTTCATTACGGCACAGTACCCAGCCGTGTTCCACAACCGCACGTTCGAACGCCTCGGTACAGGCAACCTGCTCGTCCAGGCTATGGATCACCGTACTACCCAACCCGCGCGTTCGTGCCGCGGCCCTTGCCCATGAAGTATCAGGGGCCGTGACAACGCCGACATGCAAATCGGGCACTTGCACATTTCGCTCGAGGTTCAGACGCAGGATCTCGTCGAACGCCACGCTGCGGCGAAATGCGGCATCGGACGGGTACCAGCGATCGATCAGGATGATGCTGTCTACTGGCTGCCTCGGCAGCACATGCCGGGAAATCCAGGCACGGCTTTCGGCGAAGCGCTCGCAAACCCTCAATTCCAGGTCCCGGGAGGGGTTTCTGACCAGTTGATTGACGAGGGCCATGGTTTTCCCCCGGTAGGGGTCGCTTTTTTTCTCGCAAAGCCGGATCACTTTCTTGTTGTCAGCCCTCAGGGCCTTGGTAACCGCCTCCAGAAGCGTGGTCTTGCCGGTGCCCTTGGGCCCATCGATGGAAACAAACAGCGGGCGGGTCATTTTTAATTACCAGTCGAATCTGAAGATGCAGCGCAGGCCTGGGTGCCAGCGCGGTCTTTGTGGGAGCGGGCATGCCCGCGAAGCAGGCGACGCGGTGGATGGCACCGGCTAAGCCGGTGTTCGCGGGTAAACCCGCTCCCACAGGGTCCCTGCTAAAGCAACAAGTCATGTGCAGCCCCATGAGAGGGGGCATGCAGTTGGCCGGAATCAACCCAGCTGGGCCTGAAGAAACAGCGAAAACAGCTCCGACTGCGATTTGATACCCAGCTTGCTGTACATATGCTTGCGGTGCACTTTCACTGTCTCCACGGAGATTTCAAGCTTGCGCGCGATCTCTTTGCTGGAACACCCGCTGAGCATCAGCCGGCCCACCTCCAGCTCACGCCCGGTCAGCGGCGACTCCATCTGCTCGACCCTGTCCTCCATGCGGCTTTGCCAGTGCGGCGCGGGCTTGGTGGCCTCTTCCAGCAACTCCCGCTCGAACGTCATCCGCTGGCGCATCAGCGCAGTGACCCACGGCCGCAACAGTTCCAGCAGGGTGACCTGTTCGATGCTGAACCGGCGCTTGCTACCCAGCGACAGGCACAGCGTGCGCTGCGCATCCAGCTGCACGTTGTACTGAATTTCATCGGCAACCACGTTAAGCCGGAAATAGCGCTGGTAGTAGTCCGTCTGCTCGAAACACTCAGGGGCCACGTCCGCCAGGCGCACCAGGCCGGACGCCGCAGCCTCTCGGCTGGCCACGTAGAACGGGTCCAGCAGGTACAGGCCGTTCAGGTAGTCCTGGAACAGCGGGTCAGGGTTGCCGTCTGCACTGGGGCATTCGGCGAACACCTGCGGGCGCCCTGCGGAAAACAGCAGCGCAACCCAGCTGTCGCAGGCAACGTACTCGTTCAGCAACCGCACCAGGGCTGTCCAGAAGTGGTCCTTGTCGAGGGTTTCAATCAACTGGCCTACCGATCGGTGCCAGGCAATGTCGTGCAGCGTAAAATTCATCCTCTACCCCTGTTGGGTTACCACGTGGGCGTAATACCCCCCGCCATGATGACCACCCCATAATCCGGGCTAGCTTACGCTGAGCGAACCTGTACCGGGATCGTTTTTTACACCCCATGCCGCCAGGGCATGGCGGTCGAAGCCGTTAGTCGAGGATTGGAAATGAAGGTAGAGCTTGTCCAACTGGCCGGTCGCGATGGCGATACCGCGTACAACCTGCAGCGCACCATCGAGGCGATCGGCAACTGCGGCGCCGATACCGATCTGCTGGTCTTTCCGGAAACCCAGTTGATGGGCTTCCCAACCGAAGAAAACATCGGCCGCATCGCCGAGCCACTGGATGGCCCGAGCATCACGGCAGTCCAACAGGCCGCACAAGCGCAAAATGTTGCCGTGGTCGTCGGGATGGCCGAAGCCGCAGACGACGGCCGTTTCTACAACACCACCGTGCTGGTCACGCCTGAAGGCGTAGCGCTCACCTACCGCAAGACCCACCTTTGGGCATCGGACTGCGGGGTTTTCACCCCAGGCGACCGTTTTGCGACAGCCCTGTTCAAAGGCATCCGTGTCGGCCTGCTGATCTGCTTTGACATCGAGTTCCCTGAAACCGCCCGTGCCTTGGGGCAGCTGGGCGCAGAACTGATCATTGTCACCAACGGCAACATGGACCCGTACGGGCCTACCCACAGAACCGCCATCACCGCACGCGCCATGGAAAACCAGGCCTTCGCGGTCATGGTCAACCGCGTGGGCGACGGTGATGGCGGCCTGGTCTTCGCCGGCGGCAGTGCCGTCGTCGACCCGTACGGCCAGTTGCTGTGCGAAGCCGGCCGTGGCGAGTGCCGCATGACCGTCGAGCTGACCATGGAGCAACTGCAGCAGTCACGGCGCGACTACACCTACATCGCCCAGCGCCGCATCCAGCTGCCGGGTGAACAGGTCGAGCACGCCAACGGCCTTCGCGAACTGATCATCCCCTCCTGAATATTCCACCCTTCCAGGCTCTCTTACTGGAATGCAAGGCCGCCAGGGACGGCAGCGTGTTCGACTCTGAATAACAATCACAAGCTGGAGCAAGCAGTAATGGCCACACTCAAGCGAACGCTTTCGCTGGGCTCGGTGGTGCTTTTCGGCATCGCCTACATGACCCCCATCATCGTCCTGGGCACATTCGGTATCCTGGCCGAGACCACGGGAGGGAGGGTACCCGCAGCCTACCTCGCTGCCGCCATCGCCATGCTCTTTACCGCCTTGAGCTACGGCCACATGGCGCGCGCCTTTCCGGTCGCCGGGTCCGCCTATACCTACGTGCGCAAATCGATCAGCCCACAGCTGGGCTTCATCACCGGGTGGGCGGTGTTGCTCGACTACCTGTTCCTGCCCATGGCGATCTGGCTCATTGGCGCGGCCTATCTGCACTCGGCGTTCCCGGGCGTGCCGCAAGCCATTTGGGTGCTGGCATTCATCGGCATCACCACAACGATCAATGTGATCGGCCTGCGGCTGGCCAAGACCGTCAATGGCCTGTTGATGTTCATCCAGCTGCTGGTGCTGGCCGCGTTCGTTGCACTCGCGGTGCATTATGTCTCGGGCGACCCCACGGTGCCGCTGTGGACACTCGAGCCGTTCTACAAGGAAGGCACCCAGTTGCCGCTGATCATGAGCGGTGCGGCGATTGCCTGCTATTCATTCCTGGGCTTCGACGCGGTCAGCACCCTGACCGAAGAAACCAGGGAACCACGCAAGAACATCCCGAAAGCCATCCTGCTGATCACCCTGATCGGCGGTGGGCTGTTCATCGCCTGCAGCTACTTCGTTCAGCTCGCTCACCCGTCCACCGACTTTGCCAACGCCGACGCGGCGGCTTATGAAATTGCCCAGAACATCGGTGGCGACATCTTCGTCAGCATCTTCCTGCTGGGGCTGATCGTCGGCCAGTTCACTTCGGGCCTGTCGGCGCAAGCCAGCGCCTCCCGCCTGCTGTATGCGATGGGGCGCGACGGTGTGCTGCCCAGATCATTCTTCGGCAAGCTGAGCGAACGCTTCAGCACGCCGGTGCCCAGCATCATCCTGTGCGGGGTGGTCGCCCTGCTCGCCTTGCGCATGGATGTGACGACCTCCACCTCGTTCATCAACTTCGGTGCCTTTCTCGCCTTCAGCCTGGTCAACCTGGCGGTGATCTTCCACTACTGGGTTGCCATGCAGCAGCGTGGTGCCAACGCGCTGCTGATGTACCTCGCATTCCCCCTGGTGGGCTTTGCCTCCACCTTGTGGCTGATGGCGAGTCTGGATCACCTGGCGATCTACCTGGGGGCAGGCTGGCTCTGCCTCGGCGTGCTCTACCTGACCGTGATTACCCGTGGTTTCAAGCGCAAGCCACCGGAGATGCATTTCGAGGAAGCCTGAACGACCCTCTAGACCACTCGCCTGGCATCCCTGCGCACCGCCTGCGGCGGCACCCCAAACCCGCGGATGAACACCTCGCGCAGGTGCCGGCGGTCTCTGAAGCCGGTCTCCCTGGCCACCACATCCAGGCTGTGCCGGCTTTGCTCGATCATCAGGCGGGCAGCCTCCAGGCGCAGGTTCTCCACGGCCTTGGCCGGGGACTGCCCGGTTTCGGCAGTGAACACCCGGGTGAACTGCCTGGGGCTCAGGTGCACCACACCGGCCAGCTCTTCGACACTCAGCGGGCGGTTCAGGTGCTGGCGGGCGTATTCCAGGGCGCTCTGGATGCGGTCCGACTTCGGCGCCAGAGCGAGCAGTTCGGAATGTTGCGACTGCCCGCCCGAGCGCCGCTGATGCATCACCAACTTGTGCGCCACCGACCTGGCCAGCTCGGCCCCCAGATCCTTCTCCACCATGGCCAGCGCCATGTCCAGCGCTGCGGTCATTCCCGCCGATGTCCAGACGGGCCCATCGATGATGAAGATCCGGTCATCGTCGACCTCGACCTTGGGGTGCAGGGTGCGCAGTGCCTTGGCATAGGCCCAGTGGGTGGTGGCCCGGCGATTGTCCAGCACACCGGCCTGCGCCAGCACGAAGGTGCCGGTACACAGCCCGGCGGTCCTGCGCGCACTGGCAACAAAGCCTTGCACACACGCCAGCACCTCATCGGCTGGGGGCGTCTCGGGGGTCAGGGTACCGCTGACCATCCAGGTGTCAGCCAGGCCTGGTGCAGCCAACGGCAGGGTTTCGATGGGCATGCCCAGCGATGAGCGGACCATGCCGCCATCTACCGAGAAGTTCTGCACCCGGTAAAACGCCTCCCCGGCGACGAGGTTGGCGACCTCGAACACCGTCTGCGTGGCCAGGCCCATGATTTGAAAACCTTCGGTGATCAGATAGCCGATGCGATGCATGACCGGGCTCCGTCTGGTAGTGTCCTGAAACACTACCATATACGTCATTTGAGCCAGTGAAAATCTACCGCATCATGGCCCCAGTCCCTAACCACTGGAGCTTGAATCATGACTCACTCGCACAAAGGCACCGCCCTCATTACCGGCGCTTCCTCGGGTATCGGCGCGGTATACGCCGAGCGCCTGGCCCGCCTCGGCTATGACCTCGTGCTGGTCGCACGCAACCGTGACCGCCTCAATGCACTGGCCAGCCGCATCAGCCAGGAAACCCGGCAAAGTGTCGAAGTCTTCCCGGCAGACCTGGCAAGCCCCGATGAACTCGCCCGGGTCGAGCGCAAGTTGCGTGAAGACGCGAGCATCACCCTGCTGGTGAACAATGCCGGTATTGGCACCCATACTCCCCTGCTGGAAAGCGATGTCGAACGCATGGCCGAGATGATCAGCCTCAACGTCACCGCCCTCACCCGCCTTACCTATGCCGTGACGCCAGGCTTCGTTGCCCGCCAGCAAGGTGCAGTGATCAATATCTCGTCGGTCGTCAGCCTGGTCCCGGAGCTGCTAAATGGCGTTTATGGCGCCAGCAAGGCGTACGTCACCGCCTTCACCCAGTCGCTGTACAAGGAACTTTCGCCACACGGCATCCAGGTCCAGGCCGTGCTGCCTGGCGCCACGGCCACCGACTTCTGGGCGATTGGCGGCTTGCCGGTGGAGAACCTCGACCCAGGTATCGTGATGTCGGTTGACGACCTGGTCGAAGGCGCCCTGCAGGACTTCGAAAACAAGGTACTGATCTCCATCCCTGCCCTGCATGACCTGCAGCGCTACACAACCTACGAGAGCAACCGTCAGGCCCTGTTCGGTGAGCTTTCCAGCAACCGGCTGGCACCTCGCTACAGCGCCAGCTGAAACTGATTGCCTGGTCGAAGGCCCGCGCGGGGGTTACCGAGCACGGCGCTCCAGTCGCTGTCCCTGTAGGAGCGGCCTTGTGTCGCGATGGGCTGCATGGCAGCCCCGGCGATTGTTGCGTTGACGCTGAAATCCGGGGGCCGCTTTGCGGCCCATCGCGACACAAGGCCGCTCCTACACAGGATCGGCGCCAGCTTTGGGTGGTGCCGATCCTGTCAGGCCTTACACCGCCAAGGACACCGAACTCGCCCGTTGAGCGATGCTGTGGATGGATTCTGAGGCAGGTCGCTGTCCCTGTAGGAGCGGCCTTGTGTCGCGATGGGCTGCATGGCAGCCCCGGCGATTGTTGCGTTGACGCTGAAATCCGGGGGCCGCTTTGCGGCCCATCGCGACACAAGGCCGCTCCTACACAGGATCGGCGCCAGCCTTGAGGTGGCGCCGTACCTGTCAGGCCTTACACCGCCAGCGCGCGCTCACGCAGCTCGCTGTTGAGGATGCGGTCGTTCTCGCTGTAATCGACCGGGCAGTCGATCACGTGCACGCCCGGGGTCTTGATGCAGTGCTCGAGCAGCGGCAGCAGGCCTTCGGCGCTTTCCACGCGGTGGCCGTTGGCACCGTAGGCTTCGGCGTACTTGACGAAGTCCGGGTTGCCATAGTCCAGGCCGAAATCGGTGAAGCCCATGTTGGCCTGCTTCCAGCGAATCATGCCGTAGCCGTCGTCACGCAGGATTACCACGGTGATGTGCATGCCCAGGCGTACCGCAGTTTCCAGCTCCTGGCTGTTCATCATGAAGCCGCCGTCGCCGCAAACCGAAATCACCGGGCGGTCCGGGTGCACCAGGTGCGCGGCCATGGCCGATGGCAGGCCCGCGCCCATGGTCGCCAGGGCGTTGTCCAGCAGTACGGTGTTCGGCTTGTGCGCCTTGTAGTTGCGGGCGAACCAGATCTTGTAGATGCCGTTGTCCAGGGCAACGATGCCTTCGGACGGCAGCACGCGACGGATGTCGGCGACCATGCGCTGCGGGTAGACCGGGAAACGGTTGTCGTCGGCACCTTCGGCGATCTGTGCTTCGTTGGCTTCACGGATGGCCATCAGGCGGGTGAAGTCCCAGTGCGAAGTGTCGTTCAGCGCTTCGCTGATCTGCCACACGGCGTTGGCGATGTCGCCAATCACTTCCACCTGCGGGAAGTACACGGCATCGACTTCGGCGGAGCGGAAGTTGATGTGGATGACCTCGGTGCCGCCACGGACCATGAAGAACGGTGGCTTCTCGATCACGTCGTGGCCGATGTTGACGATCAGGTCGGCAGCTTCGACGGCGCGGTGCACGAAGTCACCCGACGACAGCGCGGCGTTGCCCAGGAAGCGCGGGTGACGCTCGTCGACCACACCTTTGCCCATCTGGGTGGTGATGAACGGGATGCCGGTCTTGTCGATCAGCTGCTTGAGGACCTTGGCGGTCATCTTGCGGTTGGCACCGGCGCCGATCACCAGGATCGGGTTGCGGGCGTTCAGCAGCTTTTGCACGGCAGCGTCGATCGCCACGTGCTCGGCCAGCGGACGGCGGTGCAGGCTTGGCGGAATCGGCAGTGCATCGGTCTGCTCGGCGGCGATGTCTTCCGGCAGCTCCAGGTGCACGGCACCCGGCTTCTCTTCTTCGGCCAGGCGGAAGGCTTCGCGCATACGGGCCGGGATGTTGTCGGCGGAGGCGAACTGGTGGGTGTACTTGGTGATGGGGTCCATCATGCCGCACACGTCGATGATCTGGAAGCGGCCCTGCTTGGACTTCTTGATCGGCTTCTGGCCGGTGATCATCATCATCGGCATGCCGCCCAGGTAGGCATAGGCGCTGGCGGTGACCAGGTTGGTGGCGCCAGGGCCGAGGGTCGACAGGCTGACGCCGGTCTTGCCGGTCAGGCGACCATAGGTGGCAGCCATGAAACCTGCGGACTGCTCGTGACGGGTAAGTACCAGCTTGATCTTCGACTTGCGCAGGGATTCGAGCAGGTCGAGGTTTTCCTCACCAGGAATGCCGAATACATACTCGACACCTTCGTTTTCCAGGCATTGCACAACGACATCGGCGGCCTTGGCCATTTGGGGTACTACCTCAAAATCTTTGTGGGATTGCAGATTTATTAAGCTGCGTGACTGAGATGTTGCAGGATGTCTCAGTGGCGCGCATCGTAGGCCCTCTGGTTAATAATAATAAATATATTGTTATGATGCTTGGCATCACAGTTTGTTATGAACGGTAACCCCCCTCAATGAACCTCAAGGCATTGCGCTGCTGCGTCGAGATCGTGCGCCAAGGCAGCTTCACCAAAGCCGCGCAGCACCTGCATATTGCCCAGCCGGCACTGAGCATGGCTGTTACCCGCCTGGAAGAAGAACTGGGCGTCACCCTGTTCAACCGCACCACGCGCAAAGTCATCCTCACAGCCGAGGGCGAACGCTTCCTGCCACGTATCGAATCGGCCCTGCGCGAAATGGATGTGGCCCGGCAAGAACTGCGCGACATGGCCGACCTGAAGCGCGGCGAAGTGCGCCTGGGTATCCCGCCGATGTTCGGCCTGCATTATGTGCCCGGCTTGATGAACGCCTTCCGCCAGCTGTACCCGGGCATTGCCATGACCGTGTTCGAAGGCAGTGCCGAGGACATTGGCCATCGCCTGGAACAACGGGAAATCGACCTGGCGCTGCTGGAGTCCAGGCGCGTGCCGCCCGACAAGGAATCGATCCTGCTGGGCAGCGACGAGATGCTGGCGTGCATGCACCCTGACCATCCCTATGCCGGCAAGGCCTTCCTCACGGCCGAGGACCTGCGCAATACCGACATGGTGGTATTCGACCGCACCTTCGTGCAGCGCCACCTGCTGGATGCGTTCTTCGCCGAACATGGCATCACTTACCAGGTAGCGCTGCAGAGCAACTTCGTATCGCTGGTGGTACAGGCCGCGCTGGACAACATGGGCGTGGCGACCCTGCTGCGCTCGGTGCAACAACGCACGCCGGGCATTGTCGGCGTACCGTTCCAGCCAGCGCAGCAGATGAGCTTCCGCTTGTGCTGGCGCTCGGGGGAATACCTGTCGCTGGCCAGCAAGCGCTTCATCGATTTTGCCGCGCAGACCCATTACCTGGAGCGTTGATTCCACCCTGCTCCGGCCCTTTCGCGGCTAAAGCCGCTGCCACAGTCATCACGCAGATCTGCTGTGGGAGCGGGCGTGCCCGCGAACACCGGCACAGCCGGTGCCATCCACCGCGCTGGATTCTTCGCGGGCATGCCCGCTCCCACAGGTGCTGCTCATGCCGCAGGTCCAGGAAGCTGGCCAGCTTCCTCGACGTCACCAGCACGGATTGACTATGATCCCGCCTTGAACGTTTCAGCATGTTTCAACAAGGATCCAGATGTCAGTTCAGGAATTACCCCCTCTCCCTAGCAAAACTACCGTCGCGAAGATGGAAGCCGCCATGGCGCTGGGCAGCTTTGCCATTGGCACCGGCGAGTTCGCCATCATGGGCCTGATGCCCGATATCGCCAGCAACCTGCAATTGAGCGAGCCCCAGGTGGGCCATGCCATCAGCGCCTATGCACTGGGGGTGATGGTCGGCGCCCCGACACTGGCGATCATCGGTGCCCGGCTTTTGCGCAAGCACATGCTGCTGTTGCTGATGGCGCTGTATGCCCTTGGCAACCTGGCTACCGCCTTCGCCCCCTCGTTCGGTGGCCTTGTCGCCTTCCGCTTCATCAGCGGCCTGCCCCATGGCGCCTACTTCGGCATCGCAGCGGTGGTGGCGTCGAGCATGGTGGCCAAGGACCAGCGGGCGGGGGCCGTGGCCCGGGTGATGATGGGCCTGACCCTGGCCATGTTGCTCGGCAACCCGGTTGCCACCTTGCTGGGCCAGTACTTCGGCTGGCGCTCGGCGTTCGTGCTGGTCGGCGCGATCGCCCTGTGCACCATCGCCCTGGTCTGGCGCTTCGTGCCCCAGCGCCACGATGAAGTGCGCAGCGACCCGCGCAAGGAACTGCAAGCCTTCACCCTGCCGCAAGTGTGGATGGCGCTGGGCATCGCCTCGATCGGCTTTGCCGGCATGTTCTGTGTGTTCAGCTACCTGGCGCCAACCATGTTGCAGGTGACCCAGGTGTCGCCGCAGTGGATTCCGTTCGGCCTGGCGGCGTTCGGCGTCGGTGGGATCGTCGGCAACATCGCCGGTGGCAAGCTGTTCGACCGCCTGCAGTTCCGCGCCGTCGGGCTGGTGCTGGTGTGGTCGATTGCCGTGCTGCTGTTCTTCAGCTTTGCCGCCCAGGCGCTGTGGAGCCTGCTGCTGGGCATTGGCCTGGTCGGCACCATGATTGCCCTGGCGGCACCGTTGCAAATCCGCCTGATGGACATTGCCCATGAAGCGCCAAGCCTGGCGGCGGCGTCCAACCATGCGGCGTTCAACCTGGCCAACGCGCTGGGGCCGTGGCTGGGCGGCATGGCGATTACCGCAGGCATGGGCTGGACCAGCACCGGGTACATCGGCGCGGCTACGGCGCTGGTCGGGCTGGGGATCTACCTGGTGGCACGGCGGATGAAAGGCGGGCACTAAGGCCCGGCTTTTCGCTTGATACTGGCGCCTAACGTTGGTTTGGCACGATCCCTTGTAGGAGCGGCCTTGTGTCGCGAAAGGGCTGCAAAGCAGCCCCGGCAATCCATGCGGTGACGCTGAAACCCTGGGGCTGCTTTGCAGCCCTTTCGCGACACAAGGCCGCTCCTACAGAAGAACGCGTCAATCCTGGGGATCGCACCGCATCGCAGCAGGCATCAACGCGGCAGGCTGACCCTGACCACCTCGGCAAAATAACGGGCCCCGGTTGCCAGGATCGCATCGTTGAAATCATACGAAGCGTTGTGCAACGGCGTAGCCCCCGCCTCGCCCTCGGCACCATTGCCGATGAACACGAAGTTGCCCGGCACCTGCTGCAGGAACGCACCGAAGTCCTCGGAAATCATCATCGGCATCACTTCGCCATTCACCGCCTGCGCCCCCACCACATTGCGCGCCGCCGCCACGGCAATTTCCGTGTTCGCCGCCCAGTTCACCGTCGGCGCAAACTCGTGGCTGTACTCGAACCGGCAGGTTGCACCGTGCAGGTGGCAGATACCCTCGCTGATCTCGCGCATGCGCTTTTCCAGCAGGCGTTGCACCTCAGGGCTGTAGCTGCGGGTGTCACCCTTGATCGTGACATGGGTCGGTATCGCATTGCGGATGCCATCAGTGATGAACTCGGTGCAGGAAACCACTGCCGACAGGCTCGGGTCGACATTGCGCGCGACAATGGTCTGCAAGGCCAGCACGATCTCGGCACCGATCACCATCGGGTCGATACCCATGTGCGGCCGGGCGGCATGGGTGCCCTTGCCCTGGATGTGAATGACGAAGTTGTCCTCGCTGGCCATGATCCCACCGGCCCGCGTGGCGATATGGCCAGCCGGCATGCCCGGCATATTGTGCGCGCCATACAGGGCATCGACCGGGAAGCGCTCGAACAACCCATCGGCCATCATCGCCTTGGCCCCCCGCCCATGCTCCTCGGCCGGCTGGAAAACGAAGCGCACGGTACCGTTGAAGTTACGCTCGCGGCACAGCAGGTCTGCGGCACCCAGCACCATCGCCATGTGCCCGTCGTGACCACAGGCGTGCATCTTGCCGTGGTTGCAGGACGCATGCGGCCGTTGATGCGCCTGTTCGGTGATGTTCAGGGCATCCATGTCGGCACGCAGGCCGATCACGCCCGGGCCGTCACCGACAGTGAGGCTGGCAACCAGGCCGGTGCCACCGATGCCACGGTGCACTTCCAGGCCAAGGCTGGCGAGGATGCTGGCGACCTGTTCGGCGGTGTCGAACTCTTCAAAGCCGGTTTCCGGGTGCCGGTGAAACGCGTGCCGCCAGTGCTTGAGGCGCACTTCGAATGCTGGGTCGTTGTTCATGTTTGAAGCTCCTGTTACTGAGCCAACGTCGGGCGTTGACCGGAAGGCTGGGGTTCATCCGCAGGCGCTTGGCCGTGCCAGATGACGCTTTCGCTCAGGTATGGCGTGCGGTAGCCGCTGCCCACACCCAGGCGGTAGAACGCGAAGGCAACTGCGCTCACCACGACCATGTCCAGGCCCTCTGGCAGCAGGCCGATACCGCCGAACGCTTCGCTGCCCAGCCACGACACCAGGGCAATCGCCGGGAGATAGCCGATCAGCCAGGCAGCGGCGCGCAGCTCGCGAGCGAACCCCGCCCAGCCGGCTTTGGCCTGGTAGTAGAAATAGATAGGCAAGGCGCCGATCACCAGGAGGATCACCTGTCCGGTCAGCGGCCAACGGGCCCAGTACAGCACCAGTGAGGCACAGATGAAGGCGAATGGCGCAATGATGCCCATGCCCTTCAGGCGCAGCGGGCGTTGGATATCCGGAGCGGTAGCGCGCAGCGACATCAGGCTGATCGGCCCGGTCAGGAACGAAATCACCACGGCCACCGAGATCACCGCCGCCAGTACGCCCCAGCCACGGAAGAAGAACAGGAAGATGAAACTCACCGCCAGGTTCAGCCACATTGCCTGGCGCGGCACGCCATACAGCGGGTGCAGGTTGCCGAAGATTTTCGGCAGGGTGTTGTTCTTCTCCATCGCATAGATCATGCGCGCAGTGGTGGCGGTATAGATGGAGCCGGTACCCGAAGGGCTGACGAACGCATCCAGGTACAGCAGCATGGCCAGCCAGTTCAGGTTCAGCGCCAGTGCCAGTTGCGCCAGGGGCGAATCGAAGTTCAGGTTGTGCCAGCCTGCAGCGATGCTCGCCGGGCTCAAGGCCCCGATGAAGGCCACCTGCAACATCACGTAGACCACCAGCGCAATCAGCACCGAGCCGACCAGGGCGAACGGGATGCTGCGCCCGGGGTTGCGCGCCTCGCCGGCCAGGCTGACCGGGCTCTGGAAGCCGTTGTAGCTGAACACGATGCCACTGGCGGCCACTGCCGTGAACACTGCAGACCAGCCATACGGCGCAAAGCTGGCAACCGAGCCGTCGCCGAAGTTCTGTGTATTGAACTGGGTCGAGATCAGCGCGACGGCGGTCAGCGCAGGCACCACCAGCTTGAACACGGTGATTGCGGTGTTGGTCTTGACGAACAGCTTCACGCCCCAGTAGTTCAGGCCGAAGTAGACCAGCACCAGGCCCGCACTGGCCAGCAGCCCGCCATGGGTCAACTCGCCGTGGTGCACCAGCGCCTGGGCCCACGGGAATGGCCAGGAGGCCATGTACTGGATCGAGGCGATCGCTTCGATGGGGATCACCGACACGATGGAGATCCAGTTGGCCCAGGCCGCCAGGAAGCCCACCAGCGAGCCGTGGGAATAGCGCGCATAACGCACCATGCCGCCGGACTCAGGAAACATCGCGCCCATTTCCGCATAGGTCAGGGCAATCGCCAGCACCACCACCGCACCGATGACCCAGGCCAGGATCGCCGCCGGCCCGGCGATGGCCGATGCATGCCAGGCGCCGAACAGCCAGCCTGAACCGATGATGGAGCCAAGGCCGGTCAGCATCAGCGACCAGGGGCTGATGTCACGTTTGAGTTTGTTCATGGAATCTCCGCTTGTTTTTCTTGTGTGGAGCTGACGGAGGGCCGGTAATACCCGGCCCTCAGGGGTGGATCAGGTACGTACCCAGGCTTGCTGGCGGGCCAGTACCGAGCTGGCCGACTCGCCCAGCAGATCGGCATATACGCCGGGGGCGGTGGCGCCTTCGGTACTGATGAAGAGGATGCGGGCGTTGCCGTCGATACCCAGGTCGGCAGCTGCGCCAGCATCCGTTACCAGGCGGACAAGCCCGGCCAGGCCGGCGACGCCGGACTCACCGGCCACCAGTGGAATGTCGCGAGCGCTACCAGCCGCCAGGCGACGCATGGCGGCGACAGCTTGGTCATCGCTGATGGTCATGAAGTAATCGACGCTCGGCTCCAGGAAGCGCCAGGCCAGCGGCGATGTCTCGCCGCACGCCAGGCCTGCCATTACCGAGTCCACCGCGCCGGTCGCCCTGGCCGGCTTGCCGAGCAAGGCGCTCTGGTACAGGCAGTCCGCCTGCTCCGGTTCGACCATGACCAACAGCGGGCGCTGTGCGCCGTAGTGCTCCCACAGGTAGCTGACGATGCCGGCCGCCAGGCCGCCCACCCCGCCCTGCAGGAACACGTGGGTGAACGGCGGTTGCCCGGCAGTGGCTTCGATGATTTCCGCAGCGATGGTGCCGTAGCCCTGCATCACGTCACGCGGGATCACTTCGTAGCCTTCATAGGAGGTATCGGAAACCACGGTCCAGCCATTGCTGGTCGCCAGCTCCGCAGCATGCTCGACCGACGCGTCGTAATTGCCGGCAATGCGCACGATCTGCGCACCATAGGCCGCAATCGCCTGTTCGCGCTCGATGCTGACGTTGGCATGCAGCACGATCACGCAGCGGCAGCCGATGCTTTGCGCGGCGGCCGCCAGGCCCTTGCCATGGTTGCCATCGGTGGCGCTGGCCACGGTGAACTGCGCCAGCAGGTCGGCGTACTGGCCTTCCAGCAAGCCACGCGGGTCGAACTGCTGCGCGGGGAAGGTACGCCGGATCAGCCGGACCAGGGCAATCGGCGCGCCCAGGGCCTTGAAACTGCCCAGTTCCGAGCGCACCGATTCGTCCTTCACCGACACCTGGGCAACACCCAGCTCGGCAGCCAGGTCAGGCAGGGTGTACAGCGGCGTAGCGCCAGCGTTCAAGCGCGCCCAGCCGGCCAGCCACTGGCGGCTTTCTTCAGCCCTGGCAATGCTCATCACCTCTTGCAACGCTTGCGGGTAAGGCCGGCGGCCAGCCTTGGGGTTGGAAACAAACATGCGGTACTCCTTTCTGCAGGCAACAGGAAGCCCTTGCCGCTGAAACCAGGCTTCAGCGGGCGGGGCATTACAGTGGGGATCAGGGGTGGGTCAGGCGACGGCTGACCACATCCAGCAGCACCTGGGCGCCCTGGATCAGTTGTGCGTCGTCGGTATGCTCGCGCGGGTTGTGGCTGATGCCACCCTGGCTGGGCACGAAGATCATCGCGGCGGGGGCGATGCGGGCGATCATTTGCGCGTCGTGGCCAGCACCGGAGGTCATGCGCCGGTGGCTGAAGCCGAAACGCTGCGCCGAGGCTTCTATGGCATCGGCCAGGCCTGCGTCGAAGATCACCGGTTCGAAACGCACCAGCCGCTCGGTGGTGATGGTGACCCCTTCGCGCTCGGCAAGCGCCTCCAGGTATTGGCTCAGGCGGTTTTCGGCGTAGGCCAGGCAGGTTTCGTCGGGGTCGCGCAGGTCGACGGTGAAGGTGGCCTTGCGCGGGATGACGTTGATCACGTTCGGCTCGAACTGCATGCAGCCCACCGTGGCCAGGGTTGTGCCGGAATCCACGGCCATGGCGCGCAACTCGGCAACGATGGCACTGGCGACGAAGCCTGCGTCATGACGCAGGTGGGTCGGCGTGGTGCCGGCATGGTTGGCGTGCCCTTTCACCTCTACTTGCTGCCAGGAAATGCCCTGCAGGTTCTCGACCACGCCAATCAGGGTGTTCTCGGCTTCGAGGATCGGCCCCTGCTCGATATGCAGTTCGAGGTATTCATGCGGCACGATGGCGCCAGGCTCCAGCGTGCCGGCATAGCCGATGCGCGCCAGTTCATCGCCAAGCCGCGTACCGTCGGTGCCAAGGGTGTCCAGCGCCTGTTGCAAGGGCAGGCCGCCGGCATATACCAGTGAGCCCATCATGTCGGGCTGGTAGCGCACACCCTCTTCATTGGTGAATGCGCCGACGGTGATCGAACGCTCAGGCAAGCGCCCGGCATCACGGTAGGCCCGAATCACCGCCAACCCGGCCAGCACGCCATAGCAGCCATCCAGGGCTCCGGCGTTGGTGACAGTATCGATGTGCGAACCCATCATCAGTGGGCGTTGCTCACCGCTGTCGGCGGCAGCGCGCAAAGTACCGAAAATGTTGCCGATGCGGTCGACCTGCACGTCGAGGTCAAGTTCGCGCATCCAGCCGACCAGCAGATCGCGCCCGGCCTTTTCGGCATCGCTCAGGGCGATCCGGGTGCGCCCGCCGTGAGTGGCGTCAGCGCCTACCTGGCCGAGTGCACGGATCTGCTGCAGCAGCAAAGCGCCGTTCAGTTGCAGTGGGGTACTCGCATTCATCAACCGTTTCTCCCTGGGTGCAAAGCCTTGGCTCTACACCGCCGTTTTTGTTCATGGGAGAATTCTATTCGCTCGCCATGTACGAAAAGCTTGATTTTTGGCCTTCGCACGCACTTTTATTACGCGTTCCCGGCGTTTACCGCTGTTTACCTACAGAGGCCCCTTCATGCCCCTCGATCACTTCGACCTGGCCCTGCTCGATGCCGTGCAGCGCGACGCTGGTACTTCACAGCTGGACCTCGGTGCGCAGGTCAACCTGTCCTCGGCAGCGGTCAATCGGCGGTTGAAGAAGCTGGCGGCCGACGGCGTGATCCGTGGCACGGTGGCACAGGTGAACCCGGAGCAGCTTGGGTACACGCTGACGGTGATCACCGAGGTTGAAGTGGAGAACGAGCGGCTGGACCTGCTGGACGAGATGAAACGCACCTTCCTCGCCTGCCCGCAGGTGCAGCAGTGCTACTACGTGGCCGGGGAATGCGATTTCGTGCTGATCATGCTGGTGCGGCACATGGAGCAGTACACCCAGCTGACGCGCGAACTGTTCTTCGAGAACAACAACGTCAAGCGCTTCAAGACGCTGGTGTCGATGAGCAATGTGAAGACGGGCATGTTCGTGCCGACCCTCACGCCTTGAAGCCTTGTTGCGGTCCCCTGTAGGAGCGGCCTTGTGTCGCGAAAGGGCTGCGTAGCAGCCCCAGCTATTGTTGCGCTGAAGCCGAGATCGCCGGGGCCGCTTTGCGGCCCTTTCGCGACACACGGCCGCTCCTACAGGGGATCGCGCACTCTTCAAGTCTTACTATTAATTGTCATGTTTGTAATATCACAGCAATCGGCAACTGTGCATCATGAAACAAGTTGCCAAGATGCGTGCCAGTGCATTTATCAAAATAACAATTACCAGGCGGGTCGACTTGTTCTTCCTGCCCCACAACCGTGTCTAAATAAAATGACAACTCAAACAGGCGCCTTCCAACAAAAAGGTTATCGAAGAATCATTCCGTCGATGACCGCCTTGCTGCAATTCGAAGCCGTGGCCCGGCTCAACAGTTTTACCCAGGCAGCCATTGAGCTGGGCGTGACCCAGGCGGCAGTCAGCAAGCAGATCAAGGCCCTCGAGGAAAACCTCGGGGCGCTGCTGTTCCATCGCTCGCACCGCAGCATTCACCTGACCGAAGGCGGCGAGATCCTCTTTGCCAGCATCTCCGAATCACTGCAGCGGGTGGCCAGCGCGTTCGACCAGATCACCCACATCAGCCACCATCAGGAAATCGTGCTGGGCTCCACCGCACCCTTCTCGCAACTGCGCATCATGCCCCGTCTGAACGCCCTGGCCGACGCCCTGCCGCAGGTGCAGCTGCGCCTGGCCACGCAGATGTTCACCGGCGATCTGCGCAAGCGCGACTACGACCTGGACGTACGCTACGGCAACGGCCAGTGGGACGACGGCGAAGCCATCCTGTTGTTCGAGGAAGAAATTTTCCCGGTCTGCGCCCCTGCCTGGCTGGCCCGCAACAACCTGCCCGTCACCTTGGAGGAACTGGCCGGGGCCGGGCTGCTGGATGCCGACTCCACCTCCGAGGGTTGGGTCGACTGGCCTGGCTGGTTCCGCGAACTGGGCCTGGCCCCGGCAGCGCCCCGCTACAACCTGCGCTGCAGCCTGTACACCGATGCCATCAACGCGGCATTGGCCGGCTACGGCATTGCCCTGGGCTGGGGGCGGCTGGTGGAGCACCTGGTGAGTACCGGGGCCCTGGTGCGGTTGGAGCCTTTCACCGTACGCACCCGCGAATCCTATTACATCGTCGTGCCGCACGGTCGGCCGGCATCGGTGTACACCCGTGCGATTGCCCATTGGCTGCAAAGCCCGGCGCCTACGCACGACAACCCGTTCCTGCATAACCTCAGGTAATGGGAAATGGAAAATTAAGCGCATTGACGCTATTCGAGGGCACTTCAATAATTCGCCGCACATGGCTTTATCAATTAAAAATAAAAGTGCCTGAGGACAACAATGAGCAGCCCAATCAATAAAACCCATCGCGAACTTGTCGATGCGCGCCAACCGGGCTTCGGCATGCCTGGCGAGTTATACAGCCGCCAGGATATCTTCGACACCGATATGGATATCTTCTTCCACAAACACTGGATACAAGTAGCCGTTACTGCCGATGTCGATGAGCCCGGCGATGTGTTTACCGTGGATATCGGCAAGGCTTCGGTGCTGATCCTGCGCGACGATGACGAACAGATCCGCGCCTACCGCAATGTCTGCCGCCACCGTGGCGCACGCCTGAAAGAGCCTGGCAAGTCCACCGTCGGCATGCTGGTGTGCCCCTACCACCAGTGGACCTACGACCTCGACGGCAGCCTCAGGCACGCCAGCCACATGGGCAAGGCATTCGACCCCAAGTGCCGCAGCCTGATCCCGGTGCACTGCAAGGTCATCGGCAGCCATGTGCTGGTGTGCCTGAGCGACACCCCACCGGACGACATCAGCGACCTCGAAGAAGTCATGGGGCCACGCTTCGCCCCCTTCGACCTGACCAACACCCGCATCGCCTACGAACTCGACTACATCGAGAACGGCAACTGGAAGCTGGTGATGGAAAACAACCGCGAGTGCTACCACTGCGCTGGCACCCACCCGGAACTGATCGTCTCGTACCAGTCCGAGGACCTCGGCGTCAGCCTGGAGGAAATGAGCGACGAAGCGCGTGCCTCCTATGATGCCTACCAGGTGCGCAAGGCCGGCATCGAAGCCGACTGGGCCAGCGCCGGCCTGCTGTACGAGACCGTCGAACACCTGCAGGACAGCTCGCCCACCCAGTTCCGCACCCAGCGCATGATCATCGCCGGCAGCGGCGAGTCGCAAACCCTCGACACCAAGGTGGCCTGCAGCAAGCTGCTGGGCAACCTCACCCGCCGCGACCTCGGCGACACCCACCTGTGGGGCAACAACGCCTGGGCTCACGTGATGAGTGATCATGCCATGATCAGCTGGATCATCCCGCTGTCGCCGGAGCGCACCCTGGTGCGCACCAAATGGCTGGTGCACCGCGACGCTATCGAAGGTGTCGATTACGACCTGCAACGCCTGACCGAAGTGTGGGTAGCCACCACCCAGCAGGATGCCGCGCTGGTTGCCATCACCCACAGCGGTACTCAGGACCCCGCCTTCGAGCCGGGCCCCTACTCCACCTTCACCGAGCCGTACGTCGACCAGTTCGCCCGCTGGTACGCCTCGCGTCTCGCCGCACACGGGGTTTGAAGGCCATGACCGCACTGCACAGCATCGCCGGCCTGCGCGCCGACCAGCGTTTTACCGACAGCGACCACTGGGCCGCCCACGGGGCGCAATGGGCCAGTGGCGAAAGCCGGCGCATCGAATGCCTCAGCGTGGTGGACGAAACCCACGACGTGAAGACCTTCACCTTCCACAGCCCGGATTACCATGCCCTGGCCTACGAACCCGGGCAGTTCCTGACCGTGTCGCCGGTGATCGGCGGGGCCAGCGTGTCGCGCTGCTATACCCTGTCTTCCACGCCAACCCGGCCGTTCACCTTTGCCATCACGGTCAAGCGGGTGCCGGGCGGCACGGTGTCCAACTGGCTGCACGACAACCTGCGCCCGGGCCAGGCCCTGGCTGCCTCGGGCCCGGCCGGGGTGTTCACCCCGGTGGCCGGCCCGGCGCGCAAGTTGCTGTACCTGTCGGCCGGCTCCGGGGTCACCCCGCTCATGGCCATGACCCGCGCTGCCGCCGACCTGCACGCCGAGCTGGACATCGTCTTCGTGCACAGCGCCCGCACGCCGAAGGACATCATCTTCCGTGAGGAACTGGCGCAGCTGGAGCGTCGCATGCCACAGCTGCGCACCCTGTTCTTCTGCGAAAACCAGGGTGACGAGGCCGACTGGAACGGCCCGCTCGGGCGCCTGTCGCTGGAAGCGCTGCAACGCGAAATCCCTGATTTCAAGGACCGCGCCGTGTTCACCTGCGGGCCCAAGGGTTACATGGATGCCACCAAGGCGCTGCTGGCCGGTGCCGGTTTCGACCTGGCCCGCTACCACCAGGAAAGCTTCGACATCAACGCCGAAGCCGAACCTGAACCCGCTCCGGTTGCCCCGGGCCAGGCCCTGGATACCTTCACGGTGCACCTGGCCCGCTCGGGCAAGACCTTCACCATGCGCGCCGACCAGACCGTGCTGGCGGCTGCCAAGCTGGCAGGCGCCGTGGTGCCTTCGTCCTGCAGCCAAGGGGTTTGTGGTACCTGCAAGACGGCGCTGCTGGAAGGCAGCGTCGACATGAAGCACAACGGCGGCATCCGCCAGCGCGAAATCGACAAGGGCCTGCGGCTGCTGTGCTGCAGCCGCCCCACCTCGGACCTGGTGGTCGACCTCTGACCGACACCCAGGGCGCTTGAGCTTCAGGCGCCCGTTTTTCATCTGCAGTCCCTTCAACCCGCAACGCCGCCAGGCGGGTGCGTTCGCACCTGCCTGCCAGAATAAAAAGGATATAGCCGATGCGTGCAAAAGAAGGCCTGTTCAAGGGCCTGAATCCTGTTGTGACCGTTGGGTCGCTTTCCATTGTCGTGGCCTTCGTGGTGCTCTGCGCCTCCTATGGCGACCAGGCCGCCGGGGTATTCAAGGCCGCCTCCGACGCCATCCTCGATCATCTGAAATGGTTTTACCTGGCGCTGGTCAGCGGCATTCTCGGGGTGCTGGTGTTCATCGCCTTCAGCCGCTTTGGCACCTTGAAGCTCGGGCGTGCCGACGAGAAACCGGAATTCAGCTTCGCCGCCTGGATCGCCATGCTGTTCAGCGCCGGCATGGGCGTGGGGCTGATCTTCTGGTCGGTGGCCGAGCCGGTGCTGCACTATGCCAGCAACCCGTTCACCCCGGGGCTCACCGACCAGGCCGCATCCATGGCCATGCGCATCACCCTGCTGCACTGGGGCCTGCACCCGTGGGCAATCTTCACCGTGATCGGCCTGGGCCTGGCCTACTTCGCCTACCGTGAGGGGCTGCCGCTGGCGTTGCGCTCGATCCTCTACCCGCTGATCGGCAACCGCATCTACGGGCCGATCGGGCATGCCGTGGACATCATCGGCGGCGCGGTCACCGCCTTTGGCGTCTCGCAGTCGCTGGGGCTGGGCGTGGAGCAGATCAACATGGGCATGCACCAGGTGTTGGGCACCCCGGTCACCCTGTCGTTCAAGCTGAGCATCATCGCCATCGTCACCGTGATTGCCTCGATCTCGCTGGTGGCCGGCGTGTCGCGCGGCATGAAGCGCCTTTCGACGCTGAACATGTGGATTTCCCTGGGGCTGATGCTGGTGGTGCTGGCACTGGGCCCGACCAACTACCTGATGAACCTGCTGTTCGAATCGGCTGGTGACTACGCGCAGAACATCATCGGCATGAGCTTCTGGACCGACGCTCAGGCCGACAGCGCCTGGCAAAAGAGTTGGACTGCCTTCTACTGGCCGTGGTGGATGACCTGGGGCCCGTTCGTGGGGCTGTTCATTGCACGCATCTCCCGTGGCCGCACCATCCGCGAACTGGTGTTCGGCGCCCTGCTGGTCCCGACGCTGGTGACGATCCTGTGGATGGCGGTGTTTGGCGGTACAGCACTGAAGGATGAGCAGCAGGCGCGCCAGGCCTACCAGCAGTTGCCGGTCGCCGAGCAGGCAGCCGCCGGCCCGTTCCAGGGTGGCCCGATACTGGAGGCCACGCGCAAGGAGACCACCACAGCCATGTTCACCCTGCTCGACCGCCTTGACGGGCCGACCTTGGGTGCGGTGCTGAGCGTGATCATCTGCCTGTTGCTCGCCGTGCATTTTGTTACGGCCGCCGATGCGGGAACGCAGGTGCTGTGCATGCTCAACTCGCTGGGCAGCATCAACCCGCCGCACTGGATACGGGTGCTGTGGTGCGTGCTGGAGGGGGCGATCGCCGCCAGCCTGGTGATTGCCGGCGGGTTGCTGGCGATCCAGATGGCCAGCATCGTGGTCGGGTTGCCGATTGCGTTCTACATGTTGCTGACCGGGTATAGCCTGATGCGCAGCCTGTTTGCCAGCGAGCAGGTCATTGCCCGCGAAGTGCCGGCGAATCTGGCGGCGGAGCCAGCCCGCACCACCGGTGAAGTGGCGTAGATAGCCGGGGCCGCCTTGCGGCCCTTTCGCGACACAAGGCCGCTCCTACAGGCCATGTACAATCCCGAGCCTGCGCTGTACCTGTAGGAGCGGCCTTGCGTCGCGAAAGGGCTGCAACGCAGCCCCAAGGGCTCAGCCAGGGTTTGCCTGCGGCAGCTCGATGCGCACCCGCAACCCGCCACTCGCGGCGGCCAATGCAGTGATGCTGCCGCCATGCAACGCAACGGCCCGCTGGGCAATCGCCAGGCCCAGGCCAAATCCATCACCGTTACTGTCGGTACCGCGGTCGAATGGCTCGAAGATGCGCTGCAGGCGCGCCGGCTCGACGCCCGGGCCATGGTCGCTGACGCTGACCTGCAACCATTGCCCGCCTGGCGCCAGCGCGGCCTCGACCAACACCTCGGTACCTGCTGCGGTGTAGCGCACGGCATTACGGATGATGTTCTCGAACGCCCGGTACAGCAGTTCTTCATGCCCATGAGTGATAAACGTGCCCTGGGCCTGCAAGCAAACCTGGCACTGCTTCATGCCGGCCTCGAAGCGGGCGTCTTCGACGATCTGCGCCAGCAGTTCGACCACATCGAGGGTGGCGAAGTCGTCGCTCTGCCGGGACTGGGCGCGAGCAAGGGTCAGCAGTTGCTCGATCAGGTCGTCCATGCGCCGCGACTCGCGCTCCACCCGTTCAAGCATGTCGAGCCGGTCCGGTTGCTGGCGCATCAGGCCGATGGCGGCATGCATGCGGGTCAGAGGCGAGCGCAGTTCGTGGGAAATATCGTGCAGCAGGTTCTGCTGCGCCTGCACCAACGCCTTGAGCTGACCGGCCATGCGGTCGCAGTCTTCGGCCAGTTCGACGATTTCGTCACGGCGTTTGCCCAGCCTGGGTTTGACCCGCACCTCGAAACGCCCCTGGGCGACCTGGCCCATGGCTTCGCGCAGCCAGGCCAGCGGGCGGGTCAGGTACAGGCTGCACAGGAAGGCGAACAGCGCGCTCATCAGCGTGCCGGTAAACAGCGGGCCCATGCTGCGCGGGCGTGGTGGCTCGCCAATGGTCGTGGCCACCGAAGCGCGCAGCAACAGCGGGCGGCCGTCGCGGTCGCTCAGCGCCTGCTCGAACCGGGCTACTGGCACCGCCCTGCCGGCCAGCAACCGGCCCTGGCTATCGTAAAGGCCCACCTGCACATCCGGCGGCTGCGGCGAGACCTCGAGCAACTGTCGGCCAGCCTGCTCGCCGTAACGTTGCAACAGCTGCAGTTCGGTGGCCAGCAGCGAGCGCAGCGCCGGGGTATCACCACGCAGGTCATTGAGCATGAAGGCGCCCGCGCCCACCAGGAAGGTCAGGGTGTTGGCCAGCCAGAAGGCCAGGAACAGCTTCCAGAACAGGCGCCGGCGCATCATTCGACGATCAGCATGTAGCCCATGCCGCGCACGCTCTGGATCCAGCTGCTGCCATCGGCGCGCGGCCCGAGCTTTTGCCGGATGCTGCTGATGTGCACGTCGATGCGCCGGTCGTAACGGGTCAGCGGCCGGCCCAGGGCATTGAGCGACAGGTCCTGCTTGCTGACCAGCTGGCCGGCCTGGCGGACCAACGCTTCGAGCAGGCTGAACTCGGAGCCGGTCAGCTCGAGGATGGCAGCGCCCCAATGCGCCTCGCGGAGACCGGGCCACATCTTCAGGGCACCGCTGCGGACCTGTTCGGGCACCATGCCTTCGCCCATCAGTTGCGGCTGAACACGGCGCAGGATCGCCCGCAGGCGCGCCACCAGTTCGCCGGGGGAGCTGGGCTTGGGCACATAGTCATCGGCACCCAGCTCCAGGCCGGCGATGCGGTCGATGTTGTCGCCACGGGCAGTCAGCAACAGCACCGGTACCTGGCTGCGCGCGCGCACACGCCGCAGCACTTCGATGCCCGAAATGCCCGGCAGCATCACGTCCAGCACCACCACCTGATAGTTGCCGGTCAATGCCTGGGCTTCGCCCTCCTCGCCAGTGCCGACGGCGGTGGCCTGGAACCCTTCGCGGGCCAGGTACAAGGAGAGCATTTCGGTGAGTTCGCGGTCATCGTCGACCAGCAGCACAGGGATCATCAGGGCCAGGAATCGTGATTGCAGGGGTTGCAATGATCGCCCCGGCGGATGGCACTGTCACCGCCGGCCGGTCGGACTTTACACATCTTTACCCTCGGCTAACCGCGCCGAACACAGCCCGCCCGTATCCTCATCGCCCGCTGCATGCGGGCTGCCCGCGCTTGCTCCCTCCGAATCCGCTTGTCTGGAACCCTCGATGAACTACCCGCGCCTGTTGCTCTCCGTCCTGCTGCTGAACGCCACGCTGGCCCAGGCCTCCCCCTTCAGGATCGCCGACATCCGCGTCAACGGCCTGCAGCGGGTTTCCGCCGGCAGTGTCTTCGGTGCCTTGCCGCTGAACGTCGGCGACCAGGCCGATGACCGCCGACTGGTGGAGTCGACCCGTTCCCTGTTCAAGACCGGCTTCTTCCAGGACATCCAGCTGAACCGCGATGGCAATGTCCTGATCATCAACGTGGTCGAGCGCCCGTCGGTGTCGAGCATCGAGATCGAAGGCAACAAGGCCATCAGCACCGAAGACCTGATGAAGGGCCTGAAGCAATCCGGCCTGGCCGAAGGCGAGATCTTCCAGCGTGCCACCCTCGAAGGTGTGCGTAACGAACTGCAGCGCCAGTACGTGGCCCAGGGCCGCTACTCGGCCGAGGTCGACGCCGAGGTGGTGCCGCAGCCGCGCAACCGCGTGGCGCTGAAGATCAAGATCAACGAAGGCACCGTCGCCGCCATCCAGCACATCAACATCGTTGGCAACAACGTGTTCGACGACGAGACCCTGGCGCAGCTGTTCGAGCTGAAGACCACCAACTGGCTGTCGTTCTTCAAGAACGACGACAAGTACGCCCGCGAAAAGCTCTCCGGTGACCTGGAGCGCCTGCGTTCCTACTACCTGGACCGCGGCTACATCAACATGGACATCGCCTCCACCCAGGTGTCCATCACGCCGGACAAGAAACACGTCTACATCACCGTCAACATCAACGAAGGCGAGAAGTACACCGTCCGCGACGTGAAGCTGTCCGGTGACCTGAAAGTGCCGGAAGACCAGGTCAAGTCGCTGCTGCTGGTGCAGCCTGGCCAGGTGTTCTCGCGCAAGGTGATGACCAGCACTTCCGAGCTGATCACCCGCCGCCTGGGTAACGAAGGCTACACCTTCGCCAACGTCAACGGCGTGCCGCAGCCGAACGATGAAGACCACACCGTCGACATCATGTTCGTGGTCGACCCGGGCAAGCGTGCCTACGTCAACCGCATCAACTACCGCGGCAACACCAAGACCGAAGACGAAGTGCTGCGTCGCGAAATGCGCCAGATGGAAGGCGGCTGGGCCTCGACCTACCTGATCGACCAGTCCAAGACCCGCCTGGAACGCCTGGGCTTCTTCAAGGAAGTGAACGTCGAGACCCCGCCGGTGCCGGGCACCGACGACCAGGTCGACGTCAACTACAGCGTCGAGGAGCAGGCCTCCGGCTCGATCACCGCCAGCGTCGGTTTCGCCCAGAGCGCCGGCCTGATCCTCGGTGGCTCGATCAGCCAGAGCAACTTCCTCGGTACCGGTAACAAGGTGTCCATCGGCTTGACCCGCAGCGAGTACCAGACCAAGTACAACTTCGGCTTCACCGACCCCTACTTCACCGCCGATGGCGTCAGCCTGGGCTACAACCTGTTCTACAACAGCACCGACTACAGCGATTACTACGACGACGGCGTTTCCTATTACGCGATCGACAGCTACGGTGCCGGGGTCAGCTTTGGCTACCCGATCAACGAAACCTCGCGCCTGACCTATGGCCTGACCCTGCAGCACGACAATATCTCGCCCGGCACCTACAGCGCCGACGAGATCTACGACTTCATCGCCCGCGAAGGCAAGAGTTTCAACAACCTCAAGGCCTCGATCGGCTGGTCGGAATCGACCTTGAACAAAGGCGTGCTGGCTACCCGCGGCCACTCGCAGAGCCTGACGCTGATGGCCACCACCCCTGGCAGCGACCTGTCGTTCTACAAGCTGGACTACAGCGGCCAGACCTACCTGCCGCTAACCAGCAACACCTCGCTGCGCCTGCATACCAGCCTGGGCTACGGCAACGGCTACGGCTCCACCGACGGGCTGCCGTTCTATGAAAGCTACACCGCAGGTGGGCTGGGTTCGGTGCGCGGGTTCAAGGACGGCAGCCTCGGCCCGCGCAATACCCCGGCCACCGGCACCTACGCCAGCGCCGGACAGGCCTATTACTCCGACCGTGACACCGACGTGCTGGGCGGCAACATCCTGATTGCCGGCGGCGCCGAATACATCTTCCCGTTGCCGTTCGTGAAGGACCAGAGCCAGCTGCGCAGCTCGGTGTTCGTCGATGCCGGCAACGTGTACGCCGACACCTGCTACCTGTCGACCACCCAGGGCTGCGGCAGCGTGGACCTGGCACAGATGGCCGTGTCGCTGGGGGTTGGCGTGACCTGGTACAGCCCGATGGGGCCGTTGAGTTTCAGCCTGGCGGCACCGCTAAAGAAGCCGGATGGGGCAGAAACCCAGATCTTCCAGTTCTCGCTGGGGCAGACCTTCTGATGCCTGATGCCGTAACGGCCTGGTGTTGAGCATTACCCGCTTTTACCCCTGCTTAACCCAAGTTGACAGTGACCTTGCTTAAGCTGGCCAGGACTCGTACCCCGCCCAGCAGGACATGCCCATGCCACCCTTCACACCATGCTTCCCCACTTCACTGCGCCCCGACGAAGTCCCGGTCGCGCTACTCGACCTGGTCCAGCAGCGCCTGGCCGGGCTGCTCGGCCCGCGCTTCACCGTGGTGCTGGGCGGTAGTGGCAACGGTGCCGGGGTCAGCCACTACCACCTGGCAATCCAGCACAACCAGAGCGGTGTTTCCCTGGAGGACACCGGCGCCGTCGGCACCGGTTTCATCGAGCGCCTGCTGCGCATGGCCACCCAACTCAAGGCCATGCTCGACTCGGCCACGTTCAGCAGCATGGGCAGCGACGACCCGCGCCGCCCACTGGTGTGGATCAGCGAGCTGGCCAGCCCCAAGGAAATGATTACAATGCATGCCCCAACCTGAAATATGTTTTTCCCATGAAATCACTGCTTTACGCCGTATCCTTACTGTTTTCCTTCACCCTCCCTGCCCTGGCCAGCCCACCGGCGACCTTCACCGAGGCCAAGGTGGTGGCCAAGCAGAAGGTGTACATGGACCAGGCCAGCAGTGCCATGGGCGACCTGTACTGCGGTTGCAAATGGGCCTGGGTGGGCAAGTCTGGCGGGCGTATCGATGCCGCCTCGTGCGGCTATCAGACCCGCAAGCAGCAGAACCGCGCCGAACGCACCGAATGGGAGCACATCGTGCCGGCCTACACCTTCGGCAACCAGCGCCAGTGCTGGAAGAACGGTGGCCGCGAGCATTGCGTGGATGACGACCCGGTGTTCCGCGCCATGGAGGCCGACCTGTTCAACCTGTATCCGGCAGTGGGCGAGGTCAACGGCGACCGCAGCAATTTCAACTACGGCATGGTTGCTGGCAATGCAGGGCAATACGGGCAGTGCTCCACCAAGGTCGACTTCGTGCAGCGTGCTGCCGAACCGCGTGACGAAGTGAAAGGCCTGGTCGCCCGCACCACCTTCTACATGTACGACCGTTACAAGCTGAGCATGTCGCGCCAACAGCAGCAGTTGCTGATGGCCTGGGACAAACAGCACCCGGTGTCGGCCTGGGAGAAAGAGCGTGACCGGCGCATTGCCGCGATCATGGGTCATGCCAACCCCTTCGTGACCGGGGAACGCAAATGGACCGCCAACTACAAGCCGGTCGGCAGTGGCGTGGTGCAAGCGGTGCCGGCGAAGGCTGCCAAGCCAGAGGCCAAGCCGAGCCTGGCCAGTGCCGAATCGGTGGGGGCGGTGCTTGGCAACCGCAACAGCCACGTCTATCACCTTTCCGTCGGCTGCCCGGGCTATACCCAGGTCACCGCGAAGAACCAGGTCACCTTCGCCACAGAGGGTGAGGCGCAGGCAGCGGGTTATCGCAAGGCGGGCAACTGCCGCTGATCACCTTCCTCGGGGCCTGCGCGGCCCCCTTGCAATCGAGCGGGCTGCACGGCAGCCCGCAACAATGACCATCCGTCGCCCAGACGGCACCCCACTCCCCGCCCCCAGCCCAACGAATGACAGATCATCCGCAAAGGAGACGTTCCATGATCCGCATTCGCCCACTCTCACTGTGCCTTGCCCTTGCCCTTGCCAGCGTCACTGGCACCAGCTTCGCCGCCACCGACACAGACACCGACAGCCGCCCGCAAACCGACCAGCACGGTGGCAAGACCGCCGGTGAAGACAGCAGCGTCAACAGCCCAGGCAGCAGCAAAGCCAACGACAGCAGCGACACCGGCAGCAACAGCGATGCCGCCGACGGCGCCGCTGGTGGCTCCAACAGCACCGGCGAAGCCACCGGCTCCGGCGCCGGGCACTCGGGTGGCACCGCCGAGGACCAGGACAGCCATTGAGGCCGGCCTGGGCTACACTGCGCCGGAACGCCCTGCCAAGGATTCACCATGAACCTCAAACCCTGGCTGCTCGCCGCCCTGCTGCCTTGCAGCGCCCTGGCCGTCGCTGGTGGCCAGGGCGCGCTGTCGATCAGTTCATCGTCTTTCACCGATGGCGGCGTGATCGCCTTGCAACAGGTTGGCCCGGACCCGGCCTGCGGTGCCGGCGAAGAGCGCACCCCGCAACTGAGCTGGGACAACCTTCCCGCAGGCACCCAGTCGCTGGCCCTGATCATGTTCGACCCGGACGGCGGCAAGGGCATTGGCGTGGTCCACTGGATCGCCTACAACATCGACCCGGCCCAGGATGGGCTGAAGGAAGGCGTCGCCGGGCTGACCGGGCAAGGCGTGACCGTGGGGCGCAACTCGCGGGGCACGCTCAGCTACCGCGGCCCCTGCCCACCCGCCGGCGACAACCCGCACCACTACGCGCTGACGCTGATCGCCACCGACCTGCCATTGGGCACCCTGCCCGAAGGCCTGGACCGCAGCGGCCTACTGCAACTGCTGCAAGGCCACGCGCTAGGGGCGCAGAGCCTGGTCGGGCGCTATGGCCATTGAACCGTGCGGTACAAAAACAATTGATCACCCCCATAGCATTTATCCATTGAATGGCCCGGCCGAACTGAAGTAAGCTCGGGCTCATTCACTGGAGAGCAACATGCCGAAACACACCCGCAACCACGCCAACCACACCGGTCGCAGCCTGCGCCCTGTGCTGGCCGTTGCCGGCTGCGTGGCACCTGCCAGCTATTACTTTGGGTATTGGTTTAGCCACTAGGCGCCGATACCCACACGGCGCCCACCTTCGAGGGGCCGCCGAACATGAGAATACTCAAACCCCCGGTCGGCTCCCCGACCGGGGGTTTTGCTTTTCAGGCCTTTGAACAACACCGATTCACATTGAGGACAGATTCATGAACTACGCCACTTATTACTACGCAAACACCTACGCCTGGCGATTTAGCCAATCCCGTTCGGGCCAGCCTGCCGCCTCCGTTCGGTCTTCCACAGGTGGCAATGCAGCAGCCAATACGAATTCAACGATCTGTCGAACACCTCGATAGGGCCGACCACGCGGGCCAGAACCCGCCGTCCGCCCAGGGAAAAAACGCCATGCAAGCTTCCAGCCTCGCCCTGACCCAGCCGCAAGCGGCCAACACCACCGTCAGCCAGCGCCTGCCCAGCCCGCACCTGCTCAAACAGCAAATGCCGCTGTCCAGCGAACTTACCCAGCAAGTCCATGCCCACCGCCAGGCCATCCGCGACATCCTCGAAGGCCGCGACCAGCGCCTGCTGGTGATCGTTGGCCCGTGCTCGATCCACGACCCTCGCTCGGCCCTGGAATACGCCGACCGCCTGGCCGCCCTCAGCCGCGAAGTCGACGACAAGCTGCTTTTGGTGATGCGCGCCTACGTCGAAAAACCCCGCACCACGGTCGGCTGGAAAGGCCTGGCCTACGACCCGCACCTCGATGGCAGCGACGACATGCACGCCGGCATCGCCCTGTCCCGCGGGCTGATGCTGAACATGATCGAACGCGGCCTGCCGGTTGCCACCGAACTGCTGCAGCCAATGGCCGCCGGCTACTTCGATGACCTTCTGGCCTGGGCCGCGATTGGCGCGCGCACCACCGAGTCGCAGATCCACCGCGAAATGGTCAGTGGCCTGGAGCTGCCGGTCGGCTTCAAGAACGGCACCGACGGCGGCATCGCCATCGCCAGCGACGCCATGCGCAGCGCCGCCCACCCGCACCGCCACTTCGGCATGGATGCGCAGGGCTACCCGGCCATCATCGAGACCTTGGGCAACGCGGACACCCACCTGGTGCTGCGCGGCGGCCACAAAGGCCCGAACTTTGACGCCAACAGCATCGCCATGGCCCGCCAGGCGCTGGCCAAGGCCGGGCTGCAGGCGCGGATCATGGTCGATTGCAGCCATGCCAACAGCGGCAAGGACCCGGCGCGCCAGCCGGCGGTTTTCAACGATGTGCTGGAGCAGCGCCTGGCCGGCGACCGTTCGATCGTCGGCGTGATGATCGAGGGGCACCTGTTCGACGGCTGCCAGGCGCTGGGCAAGGGCGCGCTGAAATACGGCGTGTCGATCACCGACGGTTGCCTGGGCTGGGCCTCGACCGAAACCCTGTTGCGCGAGGCGGCACAAAAACTCTAGGTAGCGAGACGCAAGCCTGGCGAGACATACCCCGGACAAGTGCGCTAGGCTTGCCTTTTTTACCCCAAGGAGCAGTACCCATGGCCCGTGCAACCGCCCGCCACATCCTGGTCAGCAGCATCGATAAATGCAACGAACTGAAAGCCCAGATCGAAGCAGGCGCCGACTTCGCTGAAATCGCCAAAGCCAACTCCACCTGCCCGTCCAGCCGCCAGGGCGGTGACCTGGGCTCGTTCGGCCCGGGCCAGATGGTCAAGGAGTTCGACACCGTGGTGTTCAGCGCCCCGATCAATACCGTGCAAGGCCCGGTGAAGACCCAGTTCGGCTACCACCTGCTGGAAGTGACCAGCCGCCAGGACTAAGTCCTCGCAGCCGATGAAATCCCCTGTGGGAGCGGGCATGCCCGCGAATAGGCCAGACCAGGCAATCTCATTGTCTGATCTGACGCATTCGCGGGCACGCCCGCTCCCACAAGTACTTTGGGGGCTTGTGTTTGCGTGCATGAGCTTGATGGCCCACGCCGCCTCCACCCACGCCCTCACCGTCTACGGCGAAGCCCCCCGCTACAACGCCAGCTTCCAGCATTTCGACTACGTCAACCCCGACGCCCCCAAAGGCGGCATCCTGCGCCGCTCGGCCATCGAGATTGGCCAGTTCGACCATATCCTGCCGTACATCGACAAAGGCATCGGTGTCAGCGAGGTCGATGGCCTGCTGTACGCGCCATTGGCCGTGCGCTCGTTCGATGAACCCTACACCGTCTACGGTCTGATCGCCCGGCGCATGGAGCGCGGCCCGGAGGATGCCTGGCTGCGGTTCGAAATCGACCCGCGCGCCACCTTCGCCGATGGCAAGCCGGTGCGCGCCGAGGACGTACGCTTTACCTTCGAGCTGCTGATGAGCAAGGGCAGCCTCAAGTACCGCACCCAGTTCGCCGATGTTGCCGCCGTCATCGTGGAAAGCCCGCACAGCGTGCGCTTCGACTTCAAGCCCGACCACGGCCGCACCCTGCCGCTGGACCTCGCCAGCCTGCCGGTACTGCCCGAACACGACTGGCAGCAGCGCGATTTTGCCAACGGCGCCGGCTTCGACAAGCCGGTCGGCAGCGGGCCGTACCGTATCGGGCGCATCGACAACGGCCGCAGCATCACCTTCGAGCGCGACGCCAACTGGTGGGCGCGCGATCTGCCGGTCAGCCGTGGCCGCTACAATTTCGCCAAGCTGCGCATCGAGTACTTCGGTGATACCGAAGTGGCGCGGCAGGTGCTCAAAGGCGGCGGCTACGACTACAACCGCGAATTCTCCGCCACCGCCTATACCCTGGGCTACAACGGCGCGCAACTGGACGACGGCCGCCTGCAGCGCGCCCACCTGGGCCCGGCCAAACCGCAGGTTGCCCAAGGCTTCGTGTTCAACCTCGACCGGCCGCAGTTCAAGGACCGTCGCGTGCGCCAGGCGCTGGGCATGCTGTGGGACTACGAGTGGAGCAACCGGCAGATGATGCGCAACATGTACATCCGCCAGCAGAGCGTGTTCTCCAATACCCCGTTGGCCGCCCGCCAACTACCGGATGCCGGCGAGTTGAAACTGCTCGAACCGTTGCGCGGCAAGGTGCCGGACGAAGTCTTCAGCACCGTGTTCACCGCCCCGGTCACCGATGGTTCGGGGATTATTCGCAAGCAGCAGCTGCAGGCACTGGCGCTGCTCGAACAAGCCGGCTGGCGCCCCGAAGGCGACCGCCTGGTGAACAGCCAGGGCACGCCGCTGGCGTTCACCTTCCTCAACGGCCAGGCAGGCATGGAGCGCCTGCTGCTGCCGTGGAAGCGCAACCTGGCACAGATTGGCGTGACCCTGGACATCCGCAACGTCGATTCGGCCCAGTACGTCAACCGCCTGATGGCACGTGACTACGACATGATCGTCACCGGCTACCCGGTCACCCTGTCGCCCGGCGCCGAGCTGTACAACTATTTTGGCTCGGCAGCGGCCCACGACCCTGGGTCGAGCAACCTGATGGTGCTGCAGGACCCTGCCGTGGACCGCCTGATCGACGGCCTGGTGCGCGCCGACACCCAGGCCGACATGCTGCACCACGCCCATGCCCTGGACCGGGTGCTGCAATGGAACTACTACTGGATCCCCAACTACTACCCACCGGGCAGTTCCACTGCCTGGTGGAACCGCTTCGGCCTGCCCAAGGTCCAGGCTGCCTATGACGAAGGCCTGGACACCTGGTGGGAAGTCAGCCCCACCGCGCTGACCAACGCGCAAATGGCCGAACGCCGGAAATCCTCGCCATGACCACCTACATCCTGCGCCGCCTGTTGCTGATCATCCCGACCCTGCTGGCGATCCTGCTGGTCAACTTTGCCATTGTCCAGGCCGCGCCGGGTGGCCCGGTGGAGCAGGCGGTGGCACGCCTGCAGGGCATCGGCGGCGGCGCTCCCGGTGCCCGGGCCGAGGTGGTGCACGGCGAGTCACGGGCCACCCGTGGCCTGGACCCGAAACTGATCGAGGAGATCAAGCGCCAGTACGGCTTCGACAAGTCCGCCCCCGAGCGCCTGTGGTTGATGCTGGGCCAATACGCCCGGCTGGACTTCGGCAACAGCTTCTTCCGCGGCGCCAAGGTCACCGACCTGATCCTCGACAAGTTGCCGGTCACCCTGTCGCTGGGCTTCTGGGCCACGCTGATCACCTACCTGGTGTCGATCCCGCTGGGCATCCGCAAGGCAGTGCGCCACGGCAGCCGCTTCGATGCCTGGAGCAGTGCACTGATCGTGGTCGGCTATGCCCTGCCCTCGTTCCTGTTCGCCCTGTTGCTGATCGTGCTGTTCGCCGGCGGCACCTCGCTCAGCTGGTTCCCGGTGCGCGGCCTGGTCTCGGACAACTTCGATGAGCTCAGCCTGCTGGGCAAGGTCGCCGACTACTTCTGGCACCTGGTGCTGCCGGTCGGCGCCCTGGTGATCGGCGGCTTCGCCACCCTGACGCTGCTGACCAAAAACGCCTTCCTCGACGAGATTTCCCGGCAATACGTGGTTACTGCCCGCGCCAAGGGCCTGAGCGAACGCCGGGTGCTGTATGGCCACGTGCTGCGCAATGCCATGCTGCTGGTGGTGGCCGGGTTGCCGCAGGCGTTGATCACGGTGTTCTTCGCCGGCTCGTTGCTGATCGAGGTGATCTTCTCGCTCGATGGCCTGGGCCGCATGAGTTACGAAGCGGCCGTGTCGCGGGATTACCCGGTGGTGTTCGGCACGCTGTTCATCTTCACCCTGGCGGGCCTGCTGATCCGCTTGATCGGTGACCTGTCGTACACGCTGCTCGACCCGCGTATCGACTTCGACACGAGGGCGCGCTGATGCTTTCACCGATCTCGCGTCGTCGCCTGCAACGCTTTCGCCGCAACCGCCTCGGCTGGGTTTCGTTGTGGCTGTTCGCCGCCCTTCTGCTGCTGAGCCTGTGTGCCGAGCTGGTGGCCAACGACAAACCGCTGCTGCTGGGCTACAAGGGCGACCTGTACGTGCCGGCGCTAAAGCGCTACACCGAGCAGCAGTTCGGCGGCCAGCTGCCGTTCCAGCCAGACTACCGCAGCGCCTATGTACGCCAGCTGATCGAGCAGCAAGGTGGCTGGATGCTGTTCGCCCCCATCCCGTTCAGCGCCGATACCCCCAACTACGACCTGCAGGTACCCACCCCCAGCCCGCCGAGCGCGAGCAACTGGCTGGGTACCGACGACCAGGGCCGCGACGTGCTGGCCCGGGTGCTGTATGGCACCCGGGTATCCTTGCTGTTCGCCTTCGCCCTGACCGTGGTCAGCGTGCTGATCGGGGTGGCGGCCGGTGCCCTGCAGGGCTACCACGGCGGCTGGGTCGACCTGGTCGGCCAGCGCCTGCTGGAGGTGTGGTCGGGGTTGCCGGTGCTGTACCTGCTGATCATCCTCAGCGGGTTCGTCGAGCCGGACTTCTGGTGGCTGCTGGGGATCATGGCGCTGTTCTCCTGGCTGACCCTGGTCGATGTGGTGCGCGCCGAGTTCCTGCGCGGTCGCAACCTGGAGTACGTGAAGGCCGCAAGGGCGCTGGGGTTGCCAGACAGCCAGGTGATGCTGCGGCACATCCTGCCCAATGCCATGAACGCAACGCTGACCTATGTGCCGTTCATGCTGACCGGGGCGATCACCACCCTGACTGCGCTGGATTTTCTTGGTTTCGGCATGCCGGCCGGGAGTGCTTCGCTGGGAGAGCTGGTAACCCAGGGCAAACAGCACCTGGAGGCGCCGTGGCTGGGCTTTACCGCGTTCTTTGCGCTGGCGGTGATCCTGTCGCTGCTGGTGTTTATCGGGGATGCCTTGCGCGAGGCGTTCGACCCCAGGGGATAGGTTTTCAGGTCTGGCCTCTTCGCGGGCTTGCCCGCTCCCACAGGTACCCCGCAGTCCTCAGGATTTGTGGTGACCCTGTGGGAGCGGGCAAGCCCGCGAAGAGGCCGGCCCTGCTTACACAGATTTCAGGATTTCTACCCATGCACGACAGCGACAGCCTCAAGGACTACCCCCAGGTACGGCAACTGGCGATCCGCTCGTTGTTCGAGATCATCGAGCAGTCCAGCGAGGGCACGGTAATCGTCGATCGCCAGGCGCGCATCGTCTGGATGAACGAGCGCTACGCCCGGCGCTTTGGCCTGGCCGACGCCGCCAGTGCCATCGGCCAGCCATGCGAGGCGGTGATCCCGGGCAGCCTGATGCGCGAGGTGGTGAGCAATGGCCGGCCAATCCTGCTGGACATGCTCGACACCCCGAACGAGCCGCTGGTGGTAATGCGCCTGCCCATCCACGACGACCAGGGCGCGCTGATCGGCGCCATCGGCTTTGCCCTGTTCGATGAGTTGCGCAGCCTGTCGCCGCTGCTCAAACGCTACTCCAGCATGCAGCAGGAACTGGCCTCGACCCGCTCGCAATTGCGCGCCCGCCAGGCCAAGTACAGCTTCGCCCAGTTCGTCGGCAGCAGCGCCGCCAGCCTGGAGGCCAAGCGCCGCGCCCGGCGTGGCGCAAGCAGTGATTCGCCGGTGCTGCTGCTGGGCGAAACCGGCACCGGCAAGGAACTGCTGGCCCATGCCATCCATGCGGCGTCGGCGCGGGCGCACAAGGCGTTTGTCAGCATCAACAGTGCGGCGATCCCCGAAACACTGCTGGAAGCCGAATTCTTCGGCACCGCCCCCGGCGCCTTTACCGGCGCCGATCGCAAGGGCCGCAGCGGCAAGCTGCAACTGGCCGAAGGCGGCACGCTGTTCCTCGACGAGATCGGCGACATGCCGCTAGCCCTGCAGAGCAAGCTGCTGCGGGTGTTGCAGGAGAAGGAGTACGAGCCGGTAGGCTCGAACCAGATGCTGCGCAGTGATGTGCGCATCATTGCCGCCACCTCCATCGACCTGCAGGCCGCCATCGCCCGCGGGGCATTCCGCGCCGACCTGTATTACCGACTGAATGTGCTGCCGATCGAGGTGCCGCCACTGCGGCAACGGCTGGAGGACCTGCCGGCGCTGTGCGAGGCCATCCTGGGGGAACTGGGCAGCCAGTATGAGCTCGAGGCCGAAGCGCAGCAGCTATTGGCGCGGCATGCATGGCCGGGGAACATTCGCGAGCTGCGCAATGTGCTGGAGCGGGCCACGCTGCTGGCGGATCAGCCGCGGTTGGGGGTGGCGGATCTACGGGCGGCATTGGGGCCGTTGAGCTCAGTGGCGAAACCCGGGCGTCAGACTTACCGAGAAGCGTGCGAGCAGTTTGAACGCAGCCTGATTGCCGAAGCGTTGGCTGAGCATGAGGGAAATGTGCCAGAGACTGCGGCAGCGTTAGGGTTGGGGCGATCGACCTTGTACAAGAAGATGGTAGCGCTTGGTCTCTGATTGGAGACTTATGTTTCCATTTTGAGACTGCCGCGAGGGTTTTGCCCTCGATCGCGACACAAGGCCGCTCCTACAGGAGATCGCGCTGCACTTGTAGGAGCGGCCTTGTGTCGCGATGGGCCGCAAAGCGGCCCCAAAATCTCAAGACAGAGACAAAAATTCAGTAGAAAACAAAATACCCATATAAATCAATGAGTTAAAAACTGGCACGATTCCCGCTTTCTCCTGCTCACCGATAAAAACAAGACTCACCCAGGAGACCCACCCCGATGACCGTGCTCATCGCCCTTGCCGCTCTGGCCCTGCTGATGCTGGCTGCCTACCGCGGTTACAGCGTAATCCTCTTCGCCCCCATCGCCGCCCTCGGTGCGGTACTGCTCACCGACCCGTCTGCCGTGGCCCCCGCATTCACCGGGGTGTTCATGGAGAAAATGGTCGGCTTCATCAAGCTCTACTTCCCGGTGTTCCTGCTGGGGGCCGTGTTCGGCAAGCTGATCGAGCTGTCCGGCTTCTCGCGCTCGATCGTAGCCGCCGCCATCCGCGTGCTCGGCACCCGCCAGGCGATGCTGGTGATCGTGCTGGTCTGCGCCCTGCTCACCTACGGCGGCGTGTCGCTGTTCGTGGTGGTGTTCGCGGTGTACCCGTTCGCCGCCGAGATGTTCCGCCAGAGCAATATCCCCAAGCGCCTGATCCCGGCAACCATCGCCCTGGGCGCGTTCTCGTTCACCATGGATGCCCTGCCCGGCACCCCGCAGATCCAGAACATCATCCCCAGCACCTTCTTCAACACCACCGCCTGGGCCGCGCCCTGGCTGGGCCTGATCGGCACACTGTTCGTGTTCTGCACCGGCATGGCCTACCTGCAGCGCCAGCGCAACAAGGCCCAGCGCGCCGGTGAAGGCTATGGCAGCGACTTGCGCAACGAACCGGAAACCGCTGCCGACCTGGCGCTGCCCAACCCCTGGCTGGCCCTGTCGCCACTGCTGCTGGTGGGGGTGATGAACCTGCTGTTCACCCACTGGATCCCGCAGTGGTACGGCCCCAGCCACAGCCTGCAACTGCCCGGCATGAGCGCGCCGGTGCAAAGCGATGTGGCCAAGCTCACGGCCATCTGGGCGGTGCAGGCGGCGTTGCTGGTGGGCATCCTGATGGTGCTTGTGTGTGCCATCGGCGCCATCCGCACCCGCCTGGCCGAAGGCACCAAAAGCGCCGTGGGCGGCGCCTTGCTGGCGGCCATGAACACCGCCTCGGAATACGGCTTTGGCGCGGTGATCGCCTCGCTGCCGGGCTTCCTGGTATTGGCCGATGCCCTGCGCGGCATCCCCAACCCACTGGTCAACGAAGCCATCACCGTGACCTTGCTGGCCGGCATCACCGGCTCTGCCTCGGGCGGCATGAGCATCGCCCTGGCGGCCATGGGCGACAGCTTCATCGCCGCCGCCAATGTCGCCAACATCCCGCTCGAAGTGCTGCACCGGGTGGCCGCCATGGCCAGCGGGGGCATGGACACCCTGCCGCACAACGGTGCGGTCATCACCCTGCTGGCCGTGACCGGGCTGACCCACCGCGAGGCCTACAAGGACATTTTCGGTATTACTCTGATCAAGACCCTGGCGGTGTTCGTGGTCATCGCCACGTTCTACGCCACCGGCATCGTCTAAGGAGCTTTGCATGACCCTCAAAGGCAAGACCGCACTCGTCACCGGTTCCACCAGCGGCATCGGCCTGGGCATTGCCCAGGTGCTGGCCCGCGCAGGCGCCAACATCGTGCTCAACGGCTTCGGCGACCCTGCCCCGGCGCTGGCCGAGATCACCCGGCACGGGGTAAAGGCAGTCCATCACCCGGCCGACCTGTCGGACGTGGCCCAGATCGAAGCGCTGTTCGCCCTGGCCGCGCGCGAGTTCGGCGGTGTCGACATCCTGGTCAACAACGCCGGTATCCAGCACGTGGCGCCGGTGGAGCAGTTCCCGCTGGAAAGCTGGGACAAGATCATCGCCCTCAACCTGTCGGCCGTGTTCCATGGTACGCGCCTGGCCCTGCCCGGCATGCGAGCGCGCAACTGGGGGCGCATCATCAACATCGCCTCGGTGCACGGCCTGGTCGGCTCCACCGGCAAGGCAGCCTATGTGGCGGCCAAGCACGGCGTGGTCGGCCTGACCAAGGTGGTGGGCCTGGAAACCGCCACCAGCAACGTCACCTGCAATGCCATCTGCCCCGGCTGGGTGTTGACCCCGCTGGTGCAGAAGCAGATCGACGATCGTGCTGCCAACGGTGGCGATCCGCTGCAAGCGCAGCACGATCTGCTGGCAGAAAAACAGCCATCGTTGGCCTTCGTCACCCCCGAACACCTGGGTGAGCTGGTACTATTCCTGTGCAGCGAGGCCGGTAGCCAGGTTCGCGGTGCCGCCTGGAACGTCGATGGTGGCTGGTTGGCCCAGTGACGGGCGGCCTGGGCCTGGCGACGGTCTTGCATTCGTTTATCTGCAAGGAGGCCCTATGCGCCCAACCCCGATGACCGCGATCCTGGCCCTGACCCTGGCTGCCGCCGCACCCGCGATGGCAGCCAGCCTGAAGGACGTCGCGCCCTACCCCGAGGCGGAAAAAGGCTTCACCCGGCAGGTCATCCACCTGCCGGCCCAGGCTGATGAGTCGGCCTATCAACTGGAAATCCTCGCTGGCAAGACCCTGAAGGTGGACTGCAATCGCCAGCGCCTGGGCGGCAGCCTGGAGGAACGTACCCTGGAAGGCTGGGGCTACAGCTACTACCGCCTGGACAAGGTCAGCGGCCCGGCCAGCACGCTGATGGCCTGCCCCGATGGCAAGAAGACCGAGGCCTTCGTGCCAGTGGTCGGTGAAGGCTTCATGCTGCGCTACAACAGCAAGCTGCCGGTGGTGGTGTATGTGCCCAAGGACGTCGAAGTGCGCTACCGCGTCTGGACCGCGTCGCAGGACGTGCAAAAGGCTAAAGTAGAGTAACGCGCAAGCCCCTGCTGTCAGGGGGCTTCTTCGCGGGCACGCCCGCTCCCACAGGCTATCACCAGGCTGGACATCTACGCTGTACCTGTGGGAGCGGGCGAGCCCGCGAAGGCGCCCTCGAATCCAAATGATCATCTGGAGGTTCGGCATGAACGATGTGCTCTGGCGCCCCTCCACGGCGCAGATCGAGGCCAGCCGGATGGATGCCTTCCGCCGCCGGGTCAACCTGCGCTACAACCTGCAACTCGACGACTACCAGGCGCTGCACCGCTGGAGCATTGAGCAGCGCCCTGCCTTCTGGCAAACCCTTGCCGACTATTTCCACGTTCACTGGCATACCCCGCCGAGCCAGGTGCTCAGCGAAGGGCCGCAGATGCCCGATGCCCAGTGGTTCAGCAACGCCACCCTCAACTTCGCCGAACACCTGCTGCGCCGCCGCGACGACCGCCCGGCCCTGGTCGCCGTGCGCGAAGACGGCCAACGCCAGCTGTTCACCCATGCCCAGCTGGCGGCCCAGGTGGCCGGCCTGCAAACAGCCTTCAAGGCCGCCGGCATCGGCCCCGGCGACCGGGTAGCCGCGCTCATGCCCAATACCTGGCAGACACTGGTCGCCATGCTTGCCTGCACCAGCCTCGGTGCGGTGTGGTCCAGCTCCTCGCCCGAGTTTGGCGTACACGGCATCATCGACCGCTTCGGCCAGATCGAGCCCAAGCTGCTGATCGCCTGCGCCGGGTACCAGTACGCCGGCAAGGCCATCGACCAGGTGGACAAGGTCAATCAGGTGTGCGCGCAGCTGCCCGGGCTGCAACGGCTGATCGTGGTGCCCCATACCCGCAGCGGGACGCGCGCCGACGAATTCCAGGCCGCCAACGTCAGCCTGTGGGACGAGTTCTTTCAGCCCGGCGGCGAGCCCCGCTTCACCCCGCTGCCCTTCGACCACCCGCTGTACATCCTGTATTCCAGCGGCACCACCGGTGTGCCCAAGTGCATCGTCCACCGCGCTGGCGGCGTGTTGTTGCAGCACCTGAAGGAACATGGCCTGCACAACGATCTGAAGGCCGATGACGTACTGTTCTACTACACCACCTGCGGCTGGATGATGTGGAACTGGCTGGCCAGCGGCCTGGCGGTGGGCGCCACGCTGGTGCTGTACGACGGCTCGCCGTTCCATCCCGGCCCCGAGCGCCTGCTGGACCTGATCGACGCCGAGGGCATCCAGGCCTTCGGTACCAGCGCCAAGTACTTGGCGGCGTTGGAGCAGGCGGGCCTCGAACCTGCGGCAAGCCACCGCCTGGAACGCTTGCGCCTGCTGCTGTCCACCGGCTCGCCGCTGTCGCCACACAGCTACGACTACGTGTACCGCAAGATCAAGGCCGACCTGTGCCTGGCGTCGATGTCCGGCGGCACCGATATCGTCTCCTGCTTCGTGCTGGGCAACCCGACCCTGCCAGTGCGCCGTGGCGAGATCCAGTGCAAGGGCCTGGGCATGGCGGTGGAAGTGTGGAACGAACATGGCCAGCCGGTGCAGGGCGATAAAGGCGAGCTGGTGTGCACGCGCAACTTCCCGTCGATGCCGCTGGGGTTCTGGAAGGATACGGACGGCAGCCGCTATCGCGATGCCTACTTCAGCCAGTTCCCGGGGGTGTGGGCCCAGGGCGATTATGCCGAACAGCGTGCTGATGGCGGGCTGGTGATTCATGGCCGCTCCGATGCTGTGCTCAACCCCGGTGGGGTGCGCATTGGCACGGCGGAGATCTACCGGCAGGTGGAAAAGGTCGAGCAGGTGCTGGAAAGCGTGGCCATCGGCCAGGACTGGCAAGGCGACGTGCGGGTGGTGCTGTTCGTTCGCCTGCGTGACGGCCTGCAGCTGGATGAGGCCCTGCGCCAGCACATTCGCCAGGTGATCCGCCAATACACCACGCCCCGCCATGTACCGGCGGTGATCGCCCAGGTCGATGACATCCCGCGTACCATCAGCGGCAAGCTGGTGGAGTTGGCGATTCGCAATGTGGTGCATGGCTTGCCGGTGAAAAACACCGACGCCCTGGCCAACCCCGAGGCGCTGGAACAGTTCCGGGATCGGGAGGAGTTGCAAACCTGACCCTTGTCACCGTCCCTGTAGGAGCGGCCTTGTGTCGCGATGGGGCGCGAAGCGGCCCCAGGTTTTCAGCTTCGCAGCACGAGTTGCCGGGGCCGCTTCGCGCCCCATCGCGACACAAGGCCGCTCCTACAAGGACGCGTAATCGCCTCAGCACAAAACTATGAGGCATAATGCCCACCTTTTTCGCCCCCGAAGCACAGGTACCCCATGAAAGCCCAAGCCCGCCACATCCTGGTCAAGACCGCTGACGAAGCCGAAAAGCTCAAGCAGCGCATCGCCAATGGCGAGGCTTTCGACGTGCTCGCAAAAAAGTTCTCCACCTGCCCTTCGGGAAAGCGTGGCGGCGACCTGGGTGAGGTCCGCCCCGGGCAGATGGTCGGCGCCATCGACCAGGTGATCTTCAAGAAGCCCCTGCGCGTGGTGCACGGGCCGATCAAGAGCAAGTTCGGTTATCACCTGGTGCAGACGTTCTACCGCGACTGATAGCCCCGGGCCACCTGACACTTTTGCCAGTTGTCCCCTTACCGTACAAAACATACAACTCAGGCAGTGGCCCTTCTAATGGACTTGGAGACTTGTCTATGCGCTGCCCTCGCCTGCTTTTGCCTGCTGCACTCCCTTTGCTCACTTTGCCTTTGCTGTCTCATGCCCAATCCCTGACCGTTGCAGCAGGCGACGACCTGGGCGCCATCGTTCAGACGTCAGCTGCAGATCATTTCACCATCACCGGCGGCAAGGTCACGTCGTTGCAACAAGGCGAGGGGCAAGACACGTTCAACATGTCTGGTGGTACGCTAGGGTCACTCAATCAAGGCGGAGCCATGGACGAGTTTGTCATGACCGGTGGCACCATCACCGGTGCCTTCGAAGATGGTGACACGGCGCGGTTCAAGGGTGGCACTATTGGCCGCATAAACCTCAAAATGGCAGACAACTTCCTTGAGATGTCCGAAAACCTTGGTGTGAAAACCATCGTTGTCGGCAACGTGGTCAGCGGCCTTGGCAAAGACACGTACAAGCTGACTGGCGGCATCATCGGTGGCGATCTCAGTAGCAGTAGCGGCGACGACGAGATCAATATCGAAGGCGTCGATCTGAAAGGCGAGATACGTGCCGGCCAGGGCAACGATGAATTCAAGTGGGCGAAGGGCGGGATCGGCAAGAAAGTCGACATGGGCGCCGACAATGACACGGCCACTGTCAGCACACTCGACTTGAGCAGTTCAACAGTGCTGTTGGACGGCGGTACGGGCAGGGATACCCTGACGTTCCAGCAAGCCAAGGTCAGTCAGGGTGCCTTGTATGTCAACTGGGAGTCCATCAACCTGAACCAGGGCAGCCAGTTGACCCTGAACGACAGCTTGGTCCTAGGTGACCTGGGCTCCGATCAGCCACCGATAGCCGCAGCCACGGGCACCGGTACCCTGCAAATCGACGCGACCAGCACACTGACAAGTCGCCACGGCAGCATCGTCAGTATCCAGAATGGCAGCAAGGCATCCGTGATAAACACCGGCACCATAGACCTGAGCAGTGGCAACGACGCTCAGGGTCGCCTGACCATCCAGGGCAACTACACCGGCAACAACGGCACCCTGCGCCTGAACAGCGTGCTGGCCGGCGACGGCGCTGCCTCCGATCGCCTGGTGGTCAGCCGTGGTGCGATTGGCGGCTCTACCCAGTTGCTCATCAACAACCTCGATGGCGCCGGTGCAATAACTGCGCAGAACGGCATTCAAGTCGTTGAAGCGCGTGACGGCGCGGTCAGCACGGCCACCGCATTTGTCCAGACCCAGACCCTTTCAGCCGGCGCCTACGACTACCGGTTGTTCAAAGGCGGCGTGACTGCAGGCAGTGAAAACAGCTGGTACCTGCGCTCCACCCTGGTTGCACCACCCGCTCCGGCCCCTGCGCCGGAACCGGGCGAGCCGACACAGCCAACGCAACCGGGCGAGCCTGTGGTGATCGCACCCGCCGCTACCCCGCCTGTCGCGGCCCCGGCGCCCGGCCAGGTCGACCTGCCAGCACCGGTGCAAGGCGAAAGCCTGCCGCTGTATCGCCCGGAAGTTGCGGTGTATGCCGCAGCGCCACGGGGCGCCGCGATCATCGCCCGCCAGGCACTGGGCACTTTCCACCAGCGTCAGGGCGACCAGCAGCTGCTGCAGGGTGACGGCGTCCTGCCCGCCAGTTGGGGCCAGGCCTATGGCGGTGCGCTACGTCAGCAATGGAGCGGCACGGTCAGCCCTAGCCTGGATGGCGACCTGTACGGTTTCAAGGTGGGCCAGGACCTGTATGCCAAGGTTGGCGACAGCGGATACCGCCAGCATGTCGGTATCTATGTCAGCCATAGCCGCCTGGACGCCGACGTCAAAGGCTTCGCCCTCGCCGTGGAAAACCGCAGCGTCGGTGACCTGGAGCTTGATGGCGACAGCGTCGGCGCCTACTGGACGCTGGTCGGACCGCAAGGCGGCTACCTCGACGCCGTGCTGCAGTACACCCACCTGGATGGCCGGGCGCGTTCGGACCGGGGTGACAAGTTGAACATCGACGGCCACGCCTGGACCGCTTCACTGGAGTCCGGCTATCCCATCGCCCTGTCCGACCGCTGGGTACTGGAGCCGCAGGCTCAGTTGATCGCGCAAAAAGTCTCGCTCGACAGCGCCAGCGATAGCGTCTCGCACATCAACCACGACGCCCAGGTCGAACTGACCGGCCGACTGGGGGTTCGGCTCGAGGGGGCCTTCAAAGGCAGCACCGACCGCCTGTTGCAACCCTATGCGCAAGTCAACCTGTGGCACGGCGACGGTGGCCGCGATACCTTGACCTTCGATGGCGTCGACAAGATCAAGACCGATTACCGCTATACCTCGGTGCAACTTGAAAGCGGCGTGGTAGCGCAGGTCAACGAAGCGCTGAGCCTGCATGGCGGCTTGCAGTACACCGCCAACCTGGACAGCCGCCAGCAGGAAGCCAGCGGCGTGAACCTGGGCGTGCGCTGGCAGTTCTAGCGCCGCGCAGCCAGCAGCCCGAGGCCGGCGCAGCCCAGCAACGAGGCGCTGACCCGGTTGAACAGCCGGCGTGGGCCGGGCTGGCTGAACCAGCGCTGCAGGTACGCCCCCAGGCCGGCGTAGATGGCGATGGCGGCCCATTCCAGCAAAAGGAACAACACACCCAGCCAGAGGAACTGCTCGCTCACCGGGGTGGCGCTGCCGACCGAGACGAACTGCGGCAGGAAGGCGGTGAAGATCAGGATTGCCTTCGGGTTACCAGCGGCCACCCAGAACTCCTGACGTGCCAGGCGCCAGGTGCCGCGTGGGTGATCGCTTGCCAGCACCGCATCGCCCACCGGTGCCCGCCACAGTTGCCAGGCGATATAGAACAGGTACGCCGCCCCCACCACCTTGATGGCCAGGAACAGGTATTCGCTGGTGTGCAGCACCACTGCCAGGCCCATGGCCGCCAGGGCGATCATGCCGCTGAAGGCGACGATACGCCCGCCGCCGGCCACGCAGGCCGTGCGCAGGCCGTAACGGCTGGCATTGTGCAGCGACAGCAGGTTGTTCGGCCCCGGCGCCATGTTCAGGGCGAAGCAGGCGGGGATGAAAAGCAGCAGGCTTGAGAGGTCCATTATTGTTTTCCTTTGGCAACAGGTGTCTATTTCGGCGGGTAGCGGGCCTTGCGGTCAAGTTACAGCCAGCGGAAAAAACTGTATGGGTGCGCGGCGCCTGATAAGCTGCCGCGCATACCGAGGACCCTGTGATGCCCCGTTCCCATGCCGCGTTGTGGCGCGACCCGGCCCTGCCGCATGTCGAAAGCCGCCGCGCCTGCCATAGCCGCGCCTGCTACAAACCCCACAGCCACCCGACGTTTTCCATCGGTGTGGTGGACACCGGCTACAGTCATTTCACCGGTGCCGGCAACGGCCAGCAACGCCTGACGCCTGGCACTCTGGTGCTGGTCCCGGCCCGCCGGGTACATGCCTGCAACCCCGAGCCCGGGCAGGCGTGGAGCTACCAGATGCTGCATGTGGATGCCGACTGGCTGGCACAGCTGCACCTGGAGTCAGGGCTGGAGGGTGCCGGGCCCGGCGAGCCGGCACGTATCTGCCAGGTGCCGGAGGTGTATCGGCAGTTCTGCGAAATGAACAGTCTGCTGTTCTCCAACGCCAGCAGTGGTGAGAAGGATGCGGCGCTGATTGCCTTTCTGGGTGACCTGGACTTTGCCAGGCACGCGCCGCTGGCACCGGCACCGGCCCTGGGGGCGACCGCGTTGAGTGGGCTGATCGCCCACATCGAAGGCCAGGACCCGGCGCAGTTGAGCCTGGCGGTACTGGCCCGGCAGGCCGGGCTTGGGCGCTACCAGTTGATTCGCGCATTTCGCGCGGCCACCGGGTTTACGCCGCATGCCTACCTGCTCAATGCCCGGGTCAACCGTGGGCGGCAATTGTTGGGTGAAGGGCAGGCCCTGGCGGAGGTGGCCTATCGGCTCGGATTTGCCGACCAAAGCCATTTCCAGCGGGTGTTCAAGGCCCATGTGGGGGTGACACCGGGGCAGTATCGGGGAGACTGAAGGCCTGCGCGGTCTGTGTAGGAGCGGCCTTGTGTCGCGAAAGGGCTGCGCAGCAGCCCCGGCAATCTGTGCTGCGGAGCTGAAAACCTGGGGCCGCTTCGCACCCAACGCGACACAAGGCCGCTCCTACAGGGACCGCGCCTGCTGGTCAGGCCTGCAATATTGTTCAATACGGCATGAGCGCCGAGGGGCAGAGTCAGGTTTTCCTCCAGAGCAGCCTCACCCCAATGCAACAGTTCCTGATCATCGCCCTCGCCCACTTCCTCGCCCTGCTCTCTCCCGGCCCGGACTTCTTCCTGGTCGCACGCACCTCGGTCAGCGCCGGCTGGCGCGTCGCGAGCGGCGCCTGCCTGGGTATCGCCCTGGCCAATGGCGTGTTCATCATCATGGCTTTCACCGGCCTGTCGGTACTGCAGGAAGGCAGCCTGCTGTTCACCGCCCTGCAACTGGCCGGCGCCGGCTACCTGCTGTACATCGGCACCCTGTTCCTGCGCCATGCCGGGCAAACCAGCCTGGGCGCAGTCGCTGGCAAGCAGACCGCCCAAGGGTGGTGGCGGGGATTGGGCATGGGATTCCTGTCCGGCATCCTCAACCCCAAGAATGCGCTGTTCTATGCCAGCCTGGTCAGCATGGTCGCCAGCGCCAGCTTTGCCTGGAAAGCAACCTGTGCCCTGTGGATGTTCAGCATCGTGCTGCTGTGGGACCTGCTGGTTGCCGTGGCCATCGGCAACCCGCTGGTGCTGCGGCGCTTTGCCCGCTGCCTGCCTTGGCTGGAGCGGGCCTCCGGGGTCATGCTGGTGCTATTGGCTGCGGCACTGTTGTTTCACCTGGCCTGGGGCTGACCAGTTGCAGGGTCCGCATGTCCATCAAGGTGAAATGGCCACTGGCCCAACCCCCGGTATCCAAGTGCCAGACATTGCCCAGCAGCTTGGCCTCCAGTACCGGCGTGTGGCCCACCAACAAGGCACGCAGGCCCTGCACGGGCTCGGTATCACCTACCTTCAACCGCCGCCGCGACCATTGGCACACTTCCCGTACTTGCGGGTCGTCCTCCAGTTCCAGCCAGGTCCTCAATACTGCCCAATCGGCATACGGACTGTCGGCATGCAGCAGGCCTACCAGGCCCGCCGCACTTTCAACCTCTATCGCAATCGGCAACTGCTCGAAGCGCTCCACGAAACGCAACTGCTCGCCCCGCGGCAGGTCAAGAAACCAGCCACCCCCGGCGGCGCGATACATGTCCAGATCAAGCGGCCCGCCGCGTACGCGGGTGATTGCCAGGGCCTCATGATTACCTTGCACGGCATGGAACCAGGGCTGCGCCAGCCATTCCAGCGCCGCCTCGCTGTCCGGGCCACGGTCGACCAGGTCACCCACGCTGAACAGGCGGTCCACGGCCGGATCGAACCCCACCCCATCCAGGCATTGTTGCAGGCGCTGGAAGTGACCATGGATATCGCCCACCGCCAGGTCACGCCCCCGCAGGTTGGCAATCAGACGCCGAAACCGTGCCATTACAATCTTCCTCTGCTGGTAGCGCCATGCCAGGGGTAAAATGGAGGCACACGCAATCTGCCCCGGAGGTGCATCATGCGTACCGCCCTCGTGTGTGCCGTGCTCATGGCGCTGTCATTGGACAGCATGGCACAAGGTGCCCCGGCCGCGCAGGTCGAGGTACGTTTCGACCATCCGGAAAAATTCCGCGATGCCAGCCTCGACAGCCACGGGTACGAGCGTGGCGCCGACGCCTATGTGATGAAAACCTTGACCCAGTACCTGCAGAAGCTTGGCCAACGCTACCTGCAACCTGGCCAGCAACTGGTCATCGACATTCGCGACATCGACCTGGCCGGGCGTTTCGAGCCCTGGCACAGCCAGACCTACGATGTACGTTTCATGCGCGAAATCACCTGGCCGACCATCGACCTCAGCTACACCCTCAGCCAACCGGGCAAACCCGACCAGCAGGCGCAGGAACGGGTCAGCGACAAGATGTACCTCAGCCGCCCGGGCCGGGTCACGAGCAGCAGCGACCGCCTGTATGCCGAAAAGGCCATGCTCAACGACTGGTTCCGCCAACGCTTCGCCGTCCACCCGGCATCCTGAAAATCCCTTCACTGGTACAGGCGTTGGTGCCGGTAGTATGCTCGGCCCTTCAACCTGTACCAGGGAAGGGTTTTTCATGAAGTTGTGCGCCGTGCAACTGGCGTCGCTCAAGGGCGATGTGCAAGCCAACCTCGAACGCCACCTGGCCTGCATCGAACAGGCCGCGGCCCTTGGCGCCGAACTGGTGGTATTTCCCGAACTGTCGCTGACCGGCTATGAGCCAACCCTCGCGCGCCAGACCGCCCTGCCCGTCAGTTCGACGCGGCTGGACCCGCTGCAGGCAGCCTGCGACCGGCTTGGTATCACCGTCGCCGCAGGCCTGCCACTGCCGACCCCTGATGGCATTCGTATCGGCATGCCAATCCTCAGCCGCGGTGCACCGCGCCAGGCCTATGCCAAGCGGCGCCTGCATGATGATGAACTGCCCTGGTTCACCCCAGGCGATCAAGCCTTGCTGCTGCAGGTAGGCGCGCACCGGGTAGCGCCTGCGATCTGCTACGAATCGATGTTCATGGCGCATGCGGCAGCCGCACGGGAACACGGCGCCGACCTGTACCTGGTCAGCGTGGCGAAAACCGCCAAGGGCATCCGCGAGGGTTACCAGCACTACCCCGAGGTGGCGCGTGAGCTGGGCATGACGGTGTTGCTGGCCAACTGCGTGGGGCCGGCCGATACCTTCATTGGTGCCGGCGGCTCGGCGGCCTGGGACAGCCAGGGGCGCTTGCTGGCCAGACTGGACGACCACAGCGAAGGGCTGATCGTGCTGGACACCGCCAACGCCAGTGCCATGGCCGTGCCCCTGGCCCCGTACCCGGTATGATCTATCTGTTCCTGGCGTTGCTGAGCTATGCCTGTACCTACTACCTGACGGGTCTGCTCATCCAGGGGCAACTGGCCGATGTGGCCGAGGGTTTGCGCCACCGGCCCGACGCGCCGACACCTGGCGAGTACCTGCGCGCAGTCAAGCCCCATGCGCGCCGGGCCCATCGGCAGTACACCCTGATGGCCGGCACGGCGTTGGCCGTGCTGGTCTGCCTGGCCGCCAGCTGGTTCTGCTGACGCCTTACAGGTCCAGTGCCAGGCTTTGCCGGCCCTCCAGCGCCAGCAGGTACTGCTTGGCCGCCAGGCCACCGGCAAAGCCGGTGAGGCTGCCCGAAGCACCGATCACCCGATGGCACGGGGCGATGATCGAGATCGGGTTGCGGCCATTGGCGGCGCCTACCGCGCGCACCGCGCTGGGGTTGCCGATCTGCCGGGCGATGTCGCTGTAGCTGCGGGTTTCACCGAACGGTATCGCCAACAGCGCGGCCCATACCTGACGCTGGAATTCGGTGCCGGCAAAATCCAGCGCCAGTTCGAAGCGCTGACGTTTGCCGGCAAAGTACTCGCCGAGTTGACGGGCGGTTTCCAGCAGTACCGGGCACTGGTCATCGCGGTGCAGGGCGCCAAGGCGCACGCGGTTTTCCCGCTCCTCCTCCCAGAGTACGGCTGCCAGGCACTCGCCACGGGCTACCAGGGTCAAGGTGCCGACGGGCGACTGCATGAAGGTGAATGCGCTGGACATAAGCAGGCTCCTGCCAGGTTGCGATCAACCTACTGTACGCATCCACAGCCCTGCCTGCATCCGCTTTCTTGCTCAGGCAATCACGCAACCGGAACATCGGCGTCGGCATATTGCCCGGACCAGAGTGCCATCCACCGCGTCGTCTGCTTCGCGGGTGAACCCGCTCCCACAGGGCCCCCATCAGCTGAAGGAGTGCGCCATACCTGTGGGAGCGCGCCCGCGAACACCGGCGTAGCCGGTGCCATCCACCGCGTCGCCTGCTTCGCGGGCATGCCCGCTCCCACAGGGACCTCACCAGCTGAAGGAATGTGCTGTACCTGTGGGAGCGGGCGCGCCCGCGAACACCGGCGCAGCCGGTGCCATCCACCGCGTCGCCTGCTTCGCGGGCATGCCCGCTCCCACAGGGACCTCACCAGCTGAAGGAATGTGCTGTACCTGTAGGAGCGGCCTTGTGTCGCGATGGGCTGCGAAGCAGCCCCGGAATCCTGTGCCTCAATAATAGGTCCGAGGCTGCTCGTCAGCCTTGTTCAATACCGTCCCCACCAGGTTCACCCTGGCCAGGTGATGCAGGCAATCTTCGATTTCCTTCCTGTTGTTCATACCGTTGGCCACCACCAGCAGCACACAGTCGAACTTGGGTATCACGGTGATCGCATCGTCAGAGCTGAGCAACGGCGGCAAATCGAAAATGCAGATGCGCGACTCGTAGCGGTTGCGCAGTTCGCTGATCAGGTTGTTCACTTTGGGCGACGACAGCATTTCGGTAGACAACGGCACCGGTACCCGCGTGGGCAGTACCACGAACCGAGGCAAGGTCGGGTTGACCAGGCAGTCCTGCAGCTCGGCCTTGTCCGTCAGAAACTCGTTCAACGCCTGGTCCATGGGCAGGCCCAGGCTGCTGCCGACCTTGGGCCGACGCAGGTCGAAGTCCACCAGCAACGCAGTCTTGGTGGTGTGGTGGGCGATGCTCATGGCCAGGTTGATCGACAGCACCGTCTTGCCCGCTTCAGGGGTTGGCGAGGTGATGGCCAAGGTTCGCCAGCCATTCTCGTCCATGGTCCTGAGCACTTGCGTGCGCAGCAGGTCGATCGGCCCGTTCATGTTGGAGTTCTTGTTGTAGGCGACGATACGGTGACGCTCCAGGTGCTCCGCGCGCAGCGGCACCACCTTGGTGTTCACGTAATCGAACTGGCCAGGCACTTCCGCCAGCGCCGTACCTGGGGCGGGTGACAAGACCTGCGGGGTACCCGGGGTAACCTGGTGAAGATTATTGCCAACAGCCGACTTGGTCCTGTCCATCACTGCTTTCCTATGCAAACCGAGACATGACTTTGAACAACAGCACATCCAGTGGCATGTAGAACACGTGCACCAGCACCACCATGATAGCCGCCAGCACCAGTGCAGCCAGGATCAGCCAGTTGCGCCAACGCTTGCGCCTGGCCACATCGGCCTTGGTATCGATGTATGGCAGCGCCACCAGCACCCGCCTGCCCAGCAGGTTTTCCAAGGCACCGACGCCGCGAATGCGCTGGTTGAGCATTTCCAGCAGCATCACCAGCGCACCGCCACCTGCCGGTGCCAGCACCAGGCCCAGCGCAGCGATTTTCTTGCGGTTGGGTTTGATCGGTTTCTCGGGCATCAGCGGTGGCTCCAGCAGCACAAAGCGCTCGGCCTTGTTCTCCTGCTCCAGGCTTTCGGTAATCTTCGCGCCCATTTCCTTGGCGCGGATTTCCTCGTACTTCTTGCGCGCGTTGTCGTGGTCACGCATCAAGGTCACCAGGCCACGCTCGACCTGCGGCGCCTCGAGGATCTCGGCCTCGTAGCCTTCCATCTTGCGGGTCAGCTCGCGCTTCTGCTCGGCCAGCGAAGCAATGCGCACCTGTGCCGCGCTCATCTTGGCGCGCACGCGGGCGACATCGAGGCCGACCGTGGAGGCCGCCGCCGTGCGATTGCCACTGGCTTCGAGCGCCTGGATCCTGCGCTTGACCGCCACCACATCGGGGTGGGCTTCCTTGTAGCGGCTCAGCAGCCGGGCATACTCGGCCTTCAGGCTGGGCAGGTCCTGGGGCTGCTCGGCACTGGCCACCCGGGGGCCTTCGCCGACCTTGGTAGCCAGCCCGGCACTGGCCGCGGACAGTTCCAGCTCAAGGTAACGCAGCTCTTCCTGGGCGGCCTTGTAATCACGGTCGACCTCGCGGAACTCCAGCTCCGAGCGTGACAGCATGTTCATGCGCAGGGTCTGGTGCTCGGGCAAGGCATTGGCGTGGGCCTGCTTGAAATCCGCCAGCTGGTTTTCCAGGCTGGCCAGCTCGGCACCCAGCTTGTTCGCCTCCTGGGTGAGGAACTCGGTGGTTTCGTTGGCCCGCTCGGTACGCTGCTTGAGGTTCTCGTTGAGGAACAGCGTGACCAACTCGTCGGCAACTTCCTTGGCCACCTCCGGCTGCTTGTGCTCGAAGGACACATTGAACGCCACGGTCGCTTCGCCACGCCCGCGTACATAGGTGGTGAGGGTTTCGACCACGATGGCACTGCGCATGTGGTCGATCTTGTCGCTATCGCTGAAGCGCTTGTCGGGGAACAGGTTGTACTTGTCGATGATGCGCAGCAGGTTCTCGCGGGTCATCACCCGCTGGCGAATCACTTCGATGCGTTCATCGGCGAAACTGGTGTTGTTGGTCGATACCAGCTCGGGTGAAATCTGCTGCGACTCCACCAGGATGGTGCCGGTCGACTGGTAGATCGGCGGCACCATCACTGCGACAGCGACGGTCGCGGCCAGGATGACTACGATGCTCCCCCCCAACAACAGGGCCCGGTCCTTGATTATGGCGATGTAATCTCTGAGGGAGAGCTCGTAGTCGGACTTCATGGGGCCACCTGCCTGAAGTTCAGATGTCGGGGTACCTGTACGTCAACGTCAAACCCACGATCGTAGCGTTCGCATCAGCTTCGTGATCCTGCTGCCGATCCTTGTACATCAGCGACAGGCGCAGGTCCCAGTACGGCGAAAACTCGCGGCTGGCCCACACGCTGTAGGTCTGCAGGGTGTTGGGGGTCTGCCCTTTGCTGTCTTGCCAGGCAGCGTCCGCGCCCACCCGGGTCAATTCGCTGACGGCGTAACTCCACACACCGCGCACCTGGTCCAGCTCGGCGAAGCCGCCTTCGGCGCTGGCCACCGTGCTGCGTTCGGCGGTAAAGCTGGCGACGGCGCGCGCACCGGTATACAGCAGCGCTACCCCACCCTCCCCGCGTCGGCCACCTTCGTCACCGGAAACCTCGGTGACACCCACATGCGCATCGGCGCTGAGGCGTTCGGAGAACTGGTACTTGACCCCGACCGCCGGGCTGTAGCTGTTGGACGCCGTCGCCGTCTGGTCCTGCTCGGGCTCATAGCGCCGGGCGCCAAAGCGGCTGTACAGATCAGCCCGCTCGCTCCAGGCGTAGGTCCAGGTGAACACGTTGCCCAGTTCTTCGTAACCCGTCAGCGTACTGATGTCATAACGGGCACGGTTGTACGTGGTTTCGTTGCTCAAGGTGCTGCGTTCGGTAACCGCCTGGCTCCAGTTGCCGGCCAGCGTATACAGCTTTTGCGTGCCATCGGTGGTGACCACGCCGGTATCCAGCACCGTTCCCGACAGCGTCGAACTTTCGTTGTAACGCGCCAGCAGGCCAAACCGCCCGCGCTCGGTCTGGCGCTGCCAGCCCAGGCTCACGTCGGGGTCCTCACGGTTGTCGACCACCGCCGTGTCGGACGAGCGCAATACATGCACGCCCAGCCCCAACCTCAGTTCGTCACGGTCGAAGGTACCGATCAGGGTGTAATCCGGCGCGATGATCGTGCGCGTTATGCCCTTTTCACCCGACGACAGCAGCAAGGGGTTGCTGTCATGTTCGACGGATGTCGGTACCACCACCGTAGACTGCCAATTTGCTGCCAGGACTGTGTCCGTAAACGGCAACACCAAGATTGCCGTTGCAATGCTAGTTGTTCTGAGAAGAGGCATTAAGTGTTCTTATTAAAGGCAAGATCAAGGAACGACCAGCGTATCGCCAGCCTGCAGTTGGATGTTGGTGGACATATCCCGGCCAGACACCAGGTCTCTATATCGCACGGGCAGAATTTTTTGGGAAGCGCCGGTGCCACGCACCACTTTGATTTCGCTTTCATCTGCAAACTTGTCCAGGCCGCCCGACATGCTCAAAGCCTGCAGCACTGCGGTAGGGCCTGCCATTTGTACCGGCCCGGGCTTGATCACTTTGCCTTGTACATAGACCAGGTTGCCGGCGATGCTCTTGACGACAACGCTGACATTCGGGTCGGGGAGAAACTTCTCGAGTTTGGCAGCCACTTGTTTTTCAACGGTCGTCACATCCAGCCCGGCAACATCGATGCGCCCGGCCAAGGGGAACGTGATACTGCCATCGGGAAGTACGGTGGCTTCCTGGCGCAGGCTGTCTTCCTGCCATACCGAAACCATCACTACATCGCCGGGGCTGAGCAGGTAGGTAGCACTGTGCGGGTCGGCCTTACCGGCACCAGACCACACCATCAGCATGCAGAACGCGGCAAACATTGAACGCACCATGAGGGTCCCTCCGGCCGAAAAGGCCCGACAAAGAGCACTGAATGAGAACAACACACCAACTCTCGCTCCGCTTCGCGGCATACACCAACCGCGATGGCCTCGATCTTCCAGAGGCCTTGCCTTGACGCTGTGTGCCTGCAACCGTGGACCTGCACGGGCTACTGGCAATATAGCAACGGCTGGGGAATTGACAAGCCAGGCCCCGGGCCGCTGGTGTCAAGGGTTAAACCCAGGCTGGCGGACTCAGATCTGTTTCCTGTTGGCGACTGCCACAAAGCCAACGATAGCAAATGCAAAGAACCACCCTGCGGTTGAAACAGGGATGATACTGTTCTGATTGATATACATATCCGCCGCACGCGCCGCGCCACTCATCAGTGCCAGCAAAGACATCGATTTGATAATCAGAGCCGTGCGCATACGCCCCTCCTGTAAAGAGGAAAATCAACTATTTGTTGGCGTGGTGTTCGGAAGTTGTTTCACTGTTGAATTGAGCTTATGAACACAATGACATTGCGTCAACGATTCGACACTATAATAAAATTCAATGGACGCCGGACAACACAGTCAAAATATCGACGCGCAATTTGAGCACAGGGCACTGCATTGGTGGCGCCAACGTTTCATCGCTGAGAAAGGCAAGGCCGTGGGGCACTTTGGCGCCCCAGCGTGTTACTCGTCTGCGTGATGTACCACGACCAGCAACTGCGCCGGCAGCGGCCCCACCGACCTTAGCCGGTGGGGTGTCTGGGCATTGAAATGCAGGGCATCGCCTTGCTCCAGCATTACGCGCTCGCTCATGAAGTCCACTTCCACCTGGCCGGCGTGGACGAACAGAAATTCTTCGCCCAGGTGTTCCTTGAACGTGGGATCGCTGAACTCGGTCGGCGGCTGGATCAGGAACGGCAGCAGGCTGCGCTGCCCGACCTGGCTGGTGAGGGCCGCGTACCCCGGCCCTGCCCCGTCACCCACCAGGGCCTGGCGCTCGCCATGGCGCACCAGGCTGTAGCGGCTCTGGCCGGCCTGCTCTTCGGCGAACAGTTCTTCGACATTGACATTCAGTGCCCGCGCCAGCTTCAGCGCGGCGGCGATCGAGGGGGTGTTCAGGCCACGTTCGACCTTGGACAGGTAGCTCTTGGTCATGCCGGTCTTGTCGGCCAGCAGCTCCAGGGTCATCCCCAGTTTCTTTCGCAGCAGTTTCAATCGGATAGACATGTGACGCGGGTTTCCCAGGCGAAGGCAGCCTGGCCATCATACGTGGACTGCTCAGGAAATGCTGGGGCTGCTGCGCTGAGTCTTGTAGGAGCGGCCTTGTGTCGCGATAGGGCTGCAGAGCAGCCCCGGCAATTTGTGCACTATTGCTGAAATCCTGGGGCCGCTTTGCGGCCCTATCGCGACACAAGGCCGCTCCTACAAAAAGCCAGCGCAGGCCCAGGGTTACGGCATCACCGGCGGCAGGTACTGCAACGTCGTACCCAATGCCCACAGCAACACCAGCACCAGCGGCACGTGCACCAGCAACTGCACGAACGAGAAGCCGATCAGGTCGCGTGCCTTGAGCCCCAGTACCCCCAGCAGCGGCAGCATGTAGAACGGGTTGATCAGGTTCGGCAAGGCTTCGGCGGCGTTGTAGATCTGCACTGCCCAGCCCAGGTGGTACTGCAGGTCATTGGCCACCAGCATCACGTAAGGTGCCTCGATGATCCACTTGCCACCACCTGATGGGATGAAAAAGCCCAGCACCGCCGAATACACGCCCATCAGCACGGCATAGGTGTCATGCGTGGCGATCTGGGTGAAAAACAGCGAAATGTGGTGTGCCAAAGTCTGCTCGTCGAGGCCCTTCACCTGGGTGAGGATGGCCGCGATCGAGCCATACAGCGGGAACTGGATCAGCACCCCGGTGGTGGTCGGCACCGCGCGCGCCACCGCATCGAGGAAGCTGCGCGGGCGCCAGTGCAGCAAGGCACCAAGCATGATGAACAACAGGTTGTAAGTGTTCAGCCCGGAAATGGCGGTAATCGCCGGCTTGGTGGCGAACTCCTGGTACAGCCAGCCGGCAGCCAGGGCCACCAGCAACAGGATCAGGATGGGGCTGTGCTCAAGCCATTCGCCCGGGCGGGTGCGCTGGGGTGCCGGTGGCGCGGTGAAGGTGGGGTCGACCCCACAGTCCTGGGCGCTGCGCGCACTGTTCGGGCCCGGGGCCGTGGCGTAGGCGATCACCAGCGAGACCACCACCAACGCCGCCAGCATCACGCCGGACTGCCAGAGGAAGATGGTTTCGGTGAACGGGATTACCCCGGTAATCGACAGGATCGACGGTGGCAGGCTGGCCGGGTTGGCCTGCAGTTGCGCCGCCGACGAAGACAGGCCCAGCGCCCACACGGCACCCAGGCCCAGGTAGGCGGCTGCACCGGCGGCGCGGTAGTCCATCTTCAGTTCGGTGCGCCGGGCCAGGGCGCGCACCAGCAGGCCGCCGAACACCAGCGACAGGCCCCAGTTGAGCAGCGATGCCAGCATCGAGATCAGCGCCACCCAGCACACTGCCGAACGGCCATTGCCGGGGATGCGCGCCAGGCGGTCGATCAGCCGCGCCGCGGGCGGCGAACTGGCCACCACATAGCCGCCGATGACCACGAAGGCCATCTGCATGGTGAACGGGATCAGGCTCCAGAAGCCATCGCCAAAGGCCTTGGCGGTGTCGGTCGGCTTGGCGCCCATGGCCAGGGCGCCGATGCACACCAGCAGCACCGCCAGGGCGGCAAACACCCAGGAATCGGGGAACCAGCGTTCGGCCCAGTTGGAGCAGCGCAAGGCAAAGCGCGCGGAACGGCTGTCTTGGATTTCAGCGGCCACAGTTCAATTCCTTTTATTGGTTTTATCGGATACATCAGCAAATGCAAAACCCCTGTAGGAGCGGCCTTGTGTCGCGAAAGGGCCGCAACGCGGCCCCTCGATCTCGGCATCGATGCCAAAATCGCGGGGCTGCGTTGCAGCCCTTTCGCGACACAAGGCCGCTCCTACAGGGGCGGTGCGCGGCGATAGGTTAGAAGGTCATTTCCTTCACATCATCCGGCACGATCAGCTTGCCGGCGGTTTTCTCGATGATTTCCTCAACGCTCACCCCGGGCGCGGTCTCGCGCAGGATGAAGGCGCCGTCTTCGATTTCCAGGTAGGCCAGGTCGGTCAGCACCTTGCGGATGCAGCCAGCACCGGTCAACGGCAGGCTGCACTGCGGCAGCAGCTTGGACTCGCCGTCCTTGGAAGCGTGGGTCATGGTGACGATGATGTTCTCGGCACCGGCCACCAGGTCCATGGCGCCGCCCATGCCCTTCACCAGCTTGCCCGGGATCATCCACGAGGCGATGTTGCCTTGCACATCCACTTCGAAAGCGCCGAGCACGGTCAGGTCGACATGGCCGCCACGGATCATGGCGAACGACTGCGCCGAATCGAAGATCGAGGCACCGCGGCGGGCGGTGACGGTCTGCTTGCCGGCGTTGATCATGTCGGCATCGATGGTGCCTTCGGTGGGGAATTCGCCCATGCCGAGCAGGCCGTTTTCCGATTGCAGCATCACATCCATGTCGGCGGGTACGTAGTTGGCCACCAGGGTCGGAATGCCGATGCCCAGGTTTACGTAGTAGCCGTCCTTCAGTTCACGGGCGACGCGTTGCGCCATCTGTTCGCGGGTCAGTGCCATGGTCAGGATCTCTTTGTTGTTCTGGTGGATGGCGCTCAGGCCTTGACGGTGCGCTTTTCGATACGCTTTTCGAAGGTGCCGACGATGACGCGGTCCACGTAGATGCCCGGGGTGTGGATCTCGCTGGGCAGCAGCACGCCAGGTTCGACGATCTCTTCCACTTCGACCACGGTGATCTTGCCGGCGGTGGCGGCCAGCGGGTTGAAGTTTTGCGCGGTGTTGCGGTACACCACGTTGCCGTAGTGGTCGGCCTTCCAGCCCTTGACGATGGCGAAGTCGCCGGTGATGGATTCTTCGAGGATGTACTTGCGGCCGTTGAACTCGCGCACTTCCTTGCCATCGGCAACCGGGGTGCCGTAGCCGGTGGCCGTGTAGAAGGCCGGGATGCCGGCGCCACCGGCGCGCATTTTCTCGGCGAGGGTGCCTTGCGGGGTCAGTTCCACTTCCAGCTCGCCGCTCAGCAGCTGGCGTTCGAACTCGGCGTTCTCGCCCACGTAGGAAGCGACCATCTTGCGGATCTGACGGTCTTCCAGCAGCACGCCCAGGCCAAAGCCATCGACACCGCAGTTGTTGGAGACCACGGTCAGGCCCTTGACGCCACGGCGCTTGATTTCGCTGATAAGGTTTTCCGGGATGCCGCACAGGCCGAAACCACCAGCCAGTACCGTCATGTTGTCGGTCAGGCCTTCGAGGGCCTGTTCATAGGTTGCAACGCGCTTGTCCAGTCCGGCCATGCTGATCCGCCTTTTGTAGTTGTTGAACCGACGAGGCTGTCGGTGAGCGTGTGGGGACATCTTCACCGCAAGCGACTGATTTGTTAATTTTGTTTTCATCATCGATTGATAACTTTTGCAAAACAACCAAAAGGCCTGTCATGAACGTCAAGCAACTGCGCGCCTTTGTCGCTGTGGCCAAGTACCAGAGCTTCGCCCAGGCCGGTGAACACCTGCATGTCTCGCAACCGGCCCTGAGCCTGACCATCAAGGCCCTGGAAGAAAACCTTGGTGGCGCCCTGCTGAGCCGCACAACACGCAGCGTCAGCCTGACTGCCGAGGGCGAGGTACTGCTGCCACTGGCGCGGCGCCTGCTGGCCGACTGGGACGACACCGAAGAAATGCTGCGCCAGCGTTTCACCCTGCAACTGGGCCGGGTTTCGGTGGCGGCCATGCCGGCCTTTGCCGGCAATCTGCTGCCCTACTCGCTGAAGGTATTTCGCCAGCGTTACCCGAAGGTCAACGTCACGGTGCACGATGTGATCAACGAACAGGTGCAGGAACTGGTGCGCCATCGCCGCGTCGAACTGGGCATCGGCTTCGAACCGGACAACATCGATGGCCTGGATTTCCACCCGTTGTACATGGACCGCTTCGTCGCCGTGGTGCCCGCCGATTCGCCCTTGGCGCAGCTGCCCCAGGTCAGCTGGGCACAGTTGCTGGCCGAAGACTTCGTGGCCCTGCAACGCCCTTCGGCGGTGCGCCTGCTGATGGAACAGAACGTGGCCGCCCAGCACGGCAAACTGGCGGTGGCTTTCGAGAGCCACCAGCTGTCGACCATCGGCCGCATGGTTGCCAGTGGCCTGGGGGTCAGTGCCGTGCCGGCACTGTGCATCAACCAGATGCAGGAGCTTGGCGCCCGCTGCGTCACCCTGGTCGAGCCCACGGTCGAGCGCCGCATCGGCGTTATTGCCCTCAGCGAACACAAGCTTTCCACGGCCGCGCAAGCGCTGCTTGAGGTACTGCTTTCCAATACCCGCATCCCGGAGGTGACATGCGTTACGTGAAACTGGCAGGTTCGAGCGTTCCGGCCATTGGCCAGGGCACCTGGTACATGGGTGAAAATCCGGCCCGCAAGGCGGCCGAGGTGGCGGCCCTGCAACAGGGTATCGAACTTGGCCTGAGCTTGATCGATACCGCCGAGATGTATGCCGAAGGTGGCGCGGAAAACGTGGTTGGCCAGACCATTGCCGGGCGCCGCGACCAGGTGTTCCTGGTCAGCAAGGTGTACCCGCACAATGCCAGCCGGCGCGGTATGGCGGCGGCCTGCGAACGCAGCCTCACGCGCCTGGGCACCGACTGCATCGACCTGTACCTGCTGCACTGGCGTGGCCAGCACCCACTGGAGGAAACCGTCGAGGCCTTCGAGCGCTTGCGCGAGCAAGGCAAGATCAAGCGCTGGGGTGTTTCCAATTTCGACGTCGACGACCTGCGCGAACTGCACAACCCCGATTGCGCCACCAACCAGGTACTGTACAACCCGGCCCAGCGTGGCATCGAGTTCGACCTGTTGCCGTGGTGCGAAAAGCGCGCGCTACCGACCATGGCCTACTGCCCGCTGGCCCAGGCCGGGCGCCTGCTGCAGCACCCGGTGCTGGCGGAAATCGCCGAGCGCCATGGTGCCACGGCGGCCCAGGTAAGCCTGGCCTGGGTGACCCGTGATGACGGGGTGATCGCCATTCCCAAGGCCGTGACGCCCGAGCATGTGCGGTTGAATGCGGCTGCGGGTATGCTGACCTTGACCAGCGAAGACCTGCGGGCGATCGACCGGGCGTTCCCGGCACCGACGCGCAAGCAGCGGTTGGCGATGGTGTAGCGACTGGCACGGAATCGTTTTTTGTAGGAGCGGCCTTGCGTCGCGAAAGGGCCGCAAAGCGGCCCCAGCATTATCTGCAGTGACGCCGAAATCCTGGGGCTGCTACGCAGCCCTTTCGCGACGCAAGGCCGCTCCTACAGGTCAGCGCAATCCGGACTATGGCGAGACTCCTGTGGGAGCGGGCAAGGGTCGGGATTCGTGCAAGGCCATTTAACAGCCGGCTCACTTCCATCAACGCGTTCCCGGCACCGACGCGCAAGTAGCGGTTGGCGATGGTGTAGCGACTGGCACGAAATAGCTTTTTTGTAGGAGCGGCCTTGCGTCGCGAAAGGGCCGCAAAGCGGCCCCAGCATTATCTGCAGTGACGCCGAAATCCTGGGGCTGCTACGCAGCCCTTTCGCGACGCAAGGCCGCTCCTACAGGTCAGCGCAATCCGGACTATGGCGAGACTCCTGTGGGAGCGGGCGCGCCCACAAGGGCCCGCGCAAAGATGGGATTCAGTGAAAGTCCCGGCTGCGTACGTCCAGCCCTTGCAACAGCGGGCTCACATCCTCCAGTCGCCGTGCTATCAGGTGGCGCACGCCATTCTCCTGCTCCAGCCGCCCACTGACCTTGAGCAACTGCGACCCCACCAGCGCCCGCCGCTGCCGTTCGGCAAGCGCCCGCCACACCACCACATTGACCATGCCGTGCTCGTCCTCCAGGGTGACGAAGGTCACGCCACTGGCGGTCTGGGGCCGCTGGCGGCCCACCACCAACCCGGCCACGGCAATGTTGTCACCATGCCCGACATCTTGCAGCTCGCGCGAACTGCGACAGCCCAGCGCCCGCAGGCGTGAGCGCAACAAGGTCAGGGGATGCGGCCCAAGCGTGGTACCCAGGGCCTGGTAATCGGCCATCAGGTCCTCTGCCACACTGGGGACGGGCAGTTCGACGGTGCTTTCCGGCAAGGCTTCGATATCGGCGAACAAAGGCAACTGCGGCTGCACCGCCGCCACCTGCCAGCGCGCCTGGTGCCGGTCGCTGGCCAAGGCGCGCAGCGCGCCGGCATCGGCCAGGTGAGCGCGGGCGCGCGAATCGAGCCCGGCACGCAGGCACAGGTCTTGGACATCGCGCCATGGCCGCTGCGCCCTCGCCTGCTCCAGGCGCCTGGCATCGGCCTCGGCAAGGCCGCGCACCAGGCGCAAGCCCATGCGAATGGCCAGCACCTCTCCAGGCTCAGGCTCGAGCGTGCAGTCCCAGTCACTGTGGCACACATCCACCGGCCTCACCTCGATACCCTGGCGCCGGGCCTCTTGCAGCAACTGGTCGGGGCTGTAGAAGCCCATGGGCCAGCTGTTGACCAGCGCGCAGGTGAAAATCGCCGGTTCATGGCACTTGAGCCAGCTGCTGGCATAGCACAACAAGGCAAAGCTGGCCGCGTGCGACTCCGGAAAGCCATAGCTGCCAAAGCCCTTGATCTGCTCGAAGATGCGCTCGGCAAACGCCAAGTCATAACCATTGCGCAACATGCCCTGCACCAGCCGCTCGCGGTGCGGCTCCAGGCCGCCGTGGCGCTTCCAGGCGGCCATGCTGCGGCGCAACTGGTCGGCCTCGCCCGGGGTGTAGTCGGCCGCGACCATCGCCAGTTCCATCACCTGCTCCTGGAACAGCGGCACGCCCAGGGTGCGCTCGAACACTGCCTTCAGTTGCGGCGAGGGGTACGTCACCGGCTCCTGCTTCAGCCGCCGGCGCAGGTAAGGGTGGACCATGTCGCCCTGGATCGGCCCGGGGCGGACGATGGCCACCTCGATGACCAGGTCGTAGAACTTTGCGGGCCGCAGCCGCGGCAACATGGCCATTTGCGCGCGCGACTCGATCTGGAACACGCCCATGGTCTCGGCACGGCTGATCATCGCGTAGGTGGCCGGGTCTTCGGCGGGGATGGTCGCCAGGGTCAGGTGCCGGCCACGGTGGCGTTGCAGCAGGTCGAAGCAACGGCGCAAGGCGCTGAGCATACCCAGCGCCAGCACGTCGACCTTGAGCAGGCCGACCATGTCCAGGTCGTCCTTGTCCCACTGGATCACCGTGCGCTCCGGCATCGCGGCATTCTCCACCGGCACCAGCTCGTCCAGGGGTTGCTGCGAGATAACGAAGCCGCCCGGGTGCTGTGACAGGTGCCGAGGGAAGCCGATCAGTTCGCCGGCCAGCACCAGCACCCGGCGCAGCGAAGGGCTGCCCGCCTCGAAACCGGCCTCGGCCAGGCGCTGGTCATCGGGTATGCGATCGCTCCAGCGGCCGCAGCATTTGGCCAGGGCGTCCACCTGGTCGGCCGGCAGCCCCAGCACCCGCGCCACATCCCGCACCGCACCGGCAGCATGGTAGGTGTTGACCACCGCAGTGAGCGCCGCCCGGTGCCGGCCATAGCGACGAAATACATACTGGATCACCTCCTCGCGCCGGTCGTGCTCGAAGTCCACGTCGATGTCCGGCGGCTCGTTGCGCTCGCGCGACAGGAAGCGCTCGAACAACAGGTGGTGTTGCATGGGGTCGAGCTCGGTGATGCCCAGCACGAAGCACACCACCGAGTTGGCAGCCGAGCCCCGCCCCTGGCACAGAATGCGCTGGCTGCGGGCGAAGGCGACGATGTCGTGCACAGTCAGGAAGTAGCTTTCGTAGCCCAGCTCCTCGATCAGCGCCAGCTCCTTGGCCAGCACATCCCGCACCTTGATGCTCGGCCCGTTTGGCCAGCGCGACGGCAAACCCTGCTGGCACAATTCGCGCAACCAGCTCGCCGGGCTATGCCCCTGGGGCACCAGTTCGCGTGGGTACTGGTATTTCAATTCGCTCAGTTCGAACTGGCAGCGCGCTGCGATGGCCAAGGTCTCGGCCAGCAAGTCGGCGGGATAGAGTTCGCCCAGTTGCGCCTGGCTGCGCAGGTGCCGCTCGCCATTGGCAAACAGGAAGCGCCCGGCCTCGGCCACCATGCAATGCTGACGAATGGCGGTCATGCAATCTTGCAGGGCGCGACGACCGCGCACGTGCATGTGCACGTCGCCACAGGCCACGGCGCGGATGCCGACCCTGGCCGCCAGGCTACGCAAGCGTTCAAGGCGCAAGGTATCGTCACTGCCGCGGTGCAGGTGCACGGCCAGCCACAGGCGCTCGCCGAACACGCCGTGCAGCCACTGCCCGGGGGTGGCATCGCCGCTGTCATCGGCTACCCACAATGCCAGCAGGCCCTGATGGTGCTGCTGCAGGTCATCGCGAAACAGTTGGTACTCGCCCTTCTGCGCCCGCCGCCGGGCCCGGGTGATCAGCGCGCACAGGTTCTGGTAGCCGACCAGGTCCTGCACCAGCAGCACCAGCCTGGGGCCGTCCTGCAACTGCACTTCACTGCCCACGATCAGCCGCAGCTGGTGTTCCTTGGCCGCCTGCCAGGCACGGACGATACCGGCCAGGGTACATTCGTCGGTGATCGCCAGCGCCTGGTAGCCCTGTTCACGCGCGCGCCGGAACAGCTCGTCGGCGCTCGACGCGCCGCGCTGGAAGCTGAAGTTGGACAGGCAGTGCAGCTCGGCATAACCCGGGGTGTTCATGCGAACCAGCCCTGCAGCCACAACGGGCCGGCCTTGCCCAGGTCGCGATAGGCCCAGCCGCGCAGGCCGTCGCGGGTTTCGATGCGGTAATAGTCGCGGCGCACATCGCCGCCATCCCACCAGCCCGACTCGATGCGCTCGGCATGGCCTTGCAGGCGATAGCCGCCTTCGTCCAGCGCCATGGGGGCCGACAGCAGCCAGCCAGGGCGGCTGCCAGGAACGACCGGCATGTTGCCCTGGGCACCCTGCTCTACCGCTTGCCAGGCACACTCGGGGCGATGATCGGCTGCCGCGCTCAGGCCCTTGACCGCCTCATCCCCCAAGCGGGCGCGCAGCCGTTCGCGCAATTGTTCCCAAGGTTGCGCCTGTTGCGCACGCGGGTCGAACAATGCCTGGTGTTGCGGCACAAAGGGTGGCAGGTCCTCGGCAACCAGCCGCAGGTTGCGCACCGGTGCAGGAATGCGTAGCGGTTCCAGGCGCCCGCGCGCCAGTTCGAACAACATTGCCGCATCGCGTTCGGCGGCCAGCAGGCCTACCTGCAGCAAGGTATCCGGCCCTTCGGCGTGCTCCAGGTGCAGGCAGAAACGCTGCACGCCACAGTCACGCCCGGCGAGGAACGCGGCAAGGTCGTTGAGCATGCGCCGCAGCGGGAACAGCAGGGCCTGGTGCGATTCGACGTCGAAGTTCAGCTCCAGCCGGGCTTCGAAACGGTCCGGCGGCTGGTAGAAGCCCAGCCCCAGGTTGCGCAGGCCGAGCAACTGGTCAAGGTGCAGCTGCACCTGGGCCGGAAAGCGCCTGGCCAGGCTGTCGCGGGGCAAGGCCAGCACCTGGCTCAACTGGCGCAGGCCCATGCGGGCAAAGGCCTCGGCAGCCTGCGCAGGCAGGCCGATACGCTCGATGGGCATGCCCAGCAGCGCCGCACGGGTGGCATCGGCGTCACTCACGGCCAGGCCATCGTGAGCGTTGGCGAGCATGCGCGCCGCCACCGGGTTGCTGGCCAGGACGATGCGTTGGCGCAAGCCCAGTTCCGCCAGTTCCTGGCGCAGGCGTGCCTCGAACAGCGGCCAGGGGCCGAACAGTTGCAGGCTGGAGCCCACCTCCAGCAACAGCGCCCGTGGGTAGTGCAGGCTGACCTGGGCACTGAAGCGGTAGGCCCAGGCTGCCAGCAACTGCTGCACCTGGTCGATGCGCCTGGGGTCGGCTTCGACGCAGCTGAAGCCATCGGCCAGCGCACGCGCCGCCGTCAGGGTTTGCCCGGCCCGCAGGCCGAGCGCGGCCGCCGCCGGGTTGACCGCCTGCAGCACGCGTCGCTGGGTCGGCCCGCCAAGCAGCACCAGGGGGGTATCAGGGTCGTCACGCTCACGCAGGACCGTGTCCAGCGCCAGCTGCGGAAGCAGGATGCAGGCCCAGAGCATGTTGCATCAGCCCCGCCCCGGGCAGGCGATGGGCAGCGCCGGGGGCATGCCGCCACGGCTTTTCAGCACGCGCCATTGTGCCGGGCGGGTGTCGACGGCAATGCGCAGTGCTGCGGGTGAAGGATTGTGCGCCGCCTGTTGCGGCCGGCAGGCGAAGGCCAGCGCCTGCCCGGTTTCGGCAGCCACCTGCAAGCGCCGCAGGGCGCGGTCATCGGCACGTTCCGGCCAGCACAGCACCGCCGCGCAACTGCCGGAGCGCAGGCACTGCTCGGCGGCCCACAGGGCATCGGCAGGTGCGGCGTCCACCTGTACCAGCCAGCGCAGGTCCACCCCCGCGGCCTGCCAGGCCGGGGCGTAAGGAATGAATGGCGGAGCCACCAGCACGATTCGGCTGGCTTCAGCGCTCAAGCGGGCCAGGGTTGGCCACAGCAGCTGCAATTCGCCACAGCCGGGGCTGGCCAGCAACAGTTCGCTGAGCGCAGCCGCCGGCCAGCCACCTTCCGGCAGGCATTGGTCAAGGGCGGCATGGCCCGTGGGCTGCAGGCCGAGCGGCCGCGCCTGGGCCTGCCGACCGCGCCATACCCGGCGCTGATCGAGCAACCTGTCGAGGTCGACCACCGCGCCCATCAGTCACGCCTCAGCAAGCCGCAGAACACGCCTTCGATGAAGAACTCCTGTTCAGGCCGCACATCGATAGGTGCATAGGCCGGATTGCGTGGCAACAGCCGGTAATTGCCACCCTGGCGCTGCAGGCGCTTGATGGTCACCTCGCCGTCCAGGCGGGCGACCACGATCTGGCCATCGCGGGCATCGGCCTGCTGGAGGATGCCGACCAGGTCGCCGTCGAAAATGCCGTCGTCGATCATCGAGTCGCCACGCACCTTCAGCAGGTAGTCGGGGGTACGGCGGAACAGGCTGGGGTCGAGCAGCAACTGCTCGTGAATGTCGAGGTCCGGGCCGATGGGGGCGCCTGCCGCCACCTGGCCCAGCACCGGCACTTCGAGGATTTCCGGGCGGCGCAGCCGTTCGGCCAGGCGTATGCCCCGCGCCTGGTTCGGCGTGACGTCGATGTAGCCGGCCTGGCACAGGGCGGTGATGTGCTTGCGCGCGACACTGCGCGAGGCAAAACCGAAGCGCGTGGCGATATCGGCCAGGCTCGGCGGCTGGCCGTGGTCGGCGATGCGCTCACGGATGAACTCGAAGATGGCGCGGCGTTTTGGGGTAAGATTGTCCATGGAGCACATTTGTACTCTTTTCCGAGCACGCTGAACAGCCCCCTTCGTCGACGGCTTGGCGGCTGCGATCAATTGCGACCGCGAAACTACCGCAATGATGCTGAAGGCTATATGGCTGGTCCGGCAAACCTGACTGCACATGGCGAATTGAATCAGCAGGGACACTGTGGGAGCCGCGCTTGCCGGCGATGGGGCGCGAAGCGGCCCCGGTTACAGATGCCCGCTGTGGGTCGGTAACAGCCAGTCGGAGCAGACCGTTCCCGCCCCATCGCTGCGTCGTTACATAGACCAACGACCAAAATGCTGCTCCAGGAACTCAGTCACCAGCGAGGCGATCTGCAACTGGATCGCCCCCCGCGACCGGGCGTTATCGCCGTCCCGGCAAATGACACCATCCCCTGGAGCATCGTCTTCGAGCAACGCCATCGCGCCTGGTTTGCACGTCGACAAGAAGCTGAAATGGCTGGCGTCCTCGATCTCGACATAACGACTCGTCGCCGAGGGCAGACGCTTGGCAAGGTCAGCAGATTCCAGCTGCGCGGGAAGGTCTTCAGAAGGCGCGCCGGCCGCAATCACCAACGTCGGCACTGGCAAAGCCGCAAGGCTTTCATCGGTCAGGCCACGTGACAGGCCAAGATCCAGGGTAACGATGGCGGTGACACGACTGTCGCGCAAATCGCCACCCAGTCGAGCTTTCGATGCCGGGGCGCTGTCGGCATTGATCTGCTTGTAGACGCTGCAACTCGACAGCTGCGGATGGATGGAACAGTCCTGGGCAAAACGCTTGGGATCAAAGCGGGCGCCGGCAATTTCCAGCGCGGTCCAGCCGCCCAGTGAGTGGCCGACCACTGCAACTTGGCCCTTCGCCACCCGCCCGAACTGATCCGCCTGGGCCATGACCGCATCGATGGCCCGCTGCAAGTCAATGGGACGCCGCCACAACTGTGCCGCGGCTTCAGGGTTGCGATCGCGGGTAGTAGTGCCGGGGTGGTTGACCGCCGCCACGATGTAGCCTTGGTGAGCCAGTGCACTGGCCAGCCACGACTGGTTTCCCCAATTGCCGCGAAAGCCGTGGGAAAGCACCACCAATGGATACGTGCCTGCAGTTGGAGGTGCATCGCGCACAGCGAGGTCACCGCTGAAAACCGGAGTATCAGCGATCAACTGTGGTGGCGCAGTGGTCGTACTCGGGTACCAGACGACCAGCTCCAGCGGACGGTCAGTTTGCCTGTCCGGTAATGTCGAGGTCTTGAAGCCAATGGTCTTGTAGCCAGCGAATGCAGGTATGTCCAGACAGATAAAAAGCAACAAGCCGAGCACTGTTTTCATTGTTTTTCTTCCTTGATAGGTCAGCGTCGATCAGATGCAAACCGGTACGCGGGAAACATATCAGCCCTCGCCGCGACCCACACAATCTTTCCGGCGATGCAGCGCTCCAATAGACCAGATAGTGGAAATATATTTTGCGCGCTAAATATTATCGCGCAATATTCAACCCAGGCAGCAAGCAGTCGCTGATCCCACTACCCAAGCTAACGGAGCATGATCATGACCTTCATCAAAGCAATCGCCATCACCACCCTGACCTTCGGCAGCAGCGTCGGCGCCTTCGCCCAGACCGCCTCCCCGTACCAGTACGGCATGAACCTGGACATCGCCCAAGTGATCGCGGTGGAGGCCTCGGGCCACGCCACCGACCACGCCGACACCGCCACCCTCACCTACCGTGACAGCGACGGCAAGGTGCAGAAGATCAGCTACCTGCGCCCAGCCACCTCCGCCAACCAGAACTGATGACCAAACTTCGAAAGCCGGAGCGTGCCAACGGCCGGTTACTCGGTTGGCTTTCCAGCTTTGGCAGTTGCTGACTCGATGCGCAGGCGCCAACCTCGCGTTCGAGCACAGCTCTGCCAAGGCTGCCGTACTCCAGTACACTCAGGAAGTCGCGAAGTTCACGTGACTCCAAAGGCAAAGAATCTCCCTTCTGGCCCGCCCATGATTTTGGACCTGGATACCCAATGCTGACTGCCCTGCTGTTCGACCTCGACGGAACCCTCACCGACACTGACACCTTGCACTTGCAGGCCTTTCGCCAACTGCTGCGCGAGCATGACGGCCGCGAGCTGAGCCAGGCGCAGTTCGATGCCCAGGTCAGCGGCCGCGCCAACGGCGAGCTGTTCGCCGAGCTGTTTGCCGGTGCCAGTGCCGAGCAGTGCCAGGAGCTGGCCGACCGCAAGGAGGCGCTGTTCCGCGACATGTCGCCGGCTCTCGAGCCGATGCCGGGCCTTGTGCGCCTGCTGGAACATGCCCGGGCTCGTGACATCGGCATGTGCGTGGTGACCAACGCACCGCGGCTGAACGCCGAACACATGTTGAACGCCATGGGCCTGGGCCAGCGCTTCGAGCATGTGCTGGTGGCCGAGGAACTGGCACGGCCCAAGCCGGACCCGCTGCCCTACCTGACCGGGTTGCAGCGGCTGGGTGCCGAGGCCGGGCAGGCACTGGCCTTCGAGGATTCGCTGCCGGGGGTGGCGGCAGCGAGTGGCGCGGGGATCTTTACCGTGGGTGTGGCCACTACCCAGACGCCGGAGCGGTTGCTGGCGGCGGGGGCCGGGTTGGTGATCGATGATTTCAACGACCCGGCGTTGTGGGCGTTGATCGAGCGTCGGGCTTGAGGTATGTGGTGGGTTTGAGATCGAGCGCCGCCCGCGCGGCGCTTCGCAGCACAAGGCTGCTCCTACATTTGTTTCGGGCCAGTTATTCCTGAGGCGAAAGCGCGCGGCCCCTTGGCGTCCACCTCGATATCGTGCCGGGCAAACAAGGCGGTCGCGTGCATTGGCACAGGCGATACTGGCCCGAAACAGATGTAGGAGCAGCCTTGTGCTGCGAAGCGCCGCGCGGGCGGCGCTCGATCTCAACTCCACCATAACCCCCAAGCCGTAAACCCTAGGCCCCCATGCTGATCGACGAAGAACTGACCCTCAAGAAGCTGGAAACCTTCCTCGCCTTCATGCGCACCGGCAACCTCGGCCGCGCCGCCGCCGAGCTGGCCACCAGCGCCGTCAGCGTGCACCGTGCCATCCACTCGCTGGAAAGCGCACTGCGCTGCCCGCTGTTCAAGCACGAAGGCCGCCAGCTGATCCCGCTGGAAAGCGCCTACGTGCTGGAAAAGAAAGCCCGCCAGCTGATCCAGGATGCCGAGCAGATGGTCCGCCAGACCCGCGAGGCCGCCGGTTTCTATGCCGAACGCTTCCGCCTGGGCGCGCTCTACTCGCTGACGGTGAAAACCGTGCCCAAGCTGGTCATGGGCCTCAAGCTGCGCCGTAGCGAACTCAATATCGACCTGACCCTGGGCTCCAACGTCGACCTGCTGCAGCGCCTGAAGAACCACGAGCTGGAGGCCATCCTCGTGTCGCTCGACGAAAGCGTCAGCGACCCGGCCTGCGAGCAGCTGCCGCTGTTTTCCGACGATATCTTCCTTGCGGTGCCCATCGATTCACCCTTCGCCGAACAGGCCGAGGTGGACCTGGCCGACCTGGCCGACTCCACCTTCATCACCCTGACCCAGGGCTTTGCTACCCACCGCGATGGCGCCCGGGTGTTCCAGCAGGCCGGCTTCGAACCCAAGGTGGCCATGCAGGTGAACGATATCTTCACCCTGCTGAGCATGGTCAGCTCGGGCGTGGGCTTTGCCCTGCTGCCCGGGCGTATCGCGGCGGTGTACGAAAACCGGGTCAGGTTGATTGCACTGAAGCCGCAATATCGTTTGCAGCAGCATATCGGCGTGGTGTTCTTGAAGGCGCGGGAGCGGGAGCCGAACCTGCTGGCGTTGCTGGCAGAGTGCCGGATGTACAGCCTGGAGCGCTGAGGGGCCTCGGACACAGCTTCTTTTTTGTTGTTTGCTGCATTGGCCTTCGCGGGCTTGCCCGCTCCCACAGGTACCGAGCAGGTCTCAGGCAATGCACCATCCCTGTGGGAGCGGGCGAGCCCGCGAAGAGGCCAGTACAAGTCCCCGCTAAACCACCAAGGCCCGCTGCACCTCGCCCACCGTTGTAGCCAGGCTGTTCAGGTGCAGGTTCAACACCCGCTCCACCGGCGCCTGGTCCAGCGGCCAGTGCAAGGCAATGCTCCCGGCCAGGCGCCCTTCGGCATGCACCGGCAGGGCTATCGCGCGGATCAGGAACGGCAAGCGCACCGGGTACTCCCAGTGCCCTTCGGTGCGCTGGCCGAACCCCTTGTTCGCTTCCTCCTCGATGTCGCGCAGCACCGTCTCGTCGCCCACCCGCGCATGGGCCGCCAGGCGCTGCACTTCGTCGACCGCCAACTCACCCAGGCACGCCCGCCCCATCGCCGAGTGGAACAGGCTGGCATGATGGCCGACGATCTGGCAGGTGTGCGGGTAGCGTTTGCGCAATACCTGGGGGATGGCGCTTTCCATCACCTCCAGCCGCTCGCCGTCGAAACACGACAGGTCAACCACTAACCCGGTGCGCTCGCTCAACTCCAGCAACATGGGGGCTGCGTGTTCCACCAGGCGCCGCTTGAAACGCAGCTGGCGGTCACCGAACAGGCGCCGCGCGCACAGCCGGTAACGCCGGTCGCTGAGGCCGCGGTAGACCCAGCCTTGCTCCTGCAAGGTGGCAAGCATGCGCGACACCGTGGCCTTGGGCAGCGCCGTCAGGTAATGCAGTTCTTCCAGGCCCAGCGCCTGGTGTTCGCCCAGCAGGTCGACGATGGCCAGGGCCCGCTCCACCGAACGCACGCCGCCACTGTCTGCCGTGATGCCCATGAGTGTGACCTCCCTGTAGCTGGATGGTCAGGATAGCCAGCAAGATCCGCGCCTGCCCAGCGGTTTCATGGCGCTTGCAGGGTCCGGGGTGGGCGCCGCGCTACCCAACGGGTGAGCTGTTCATGGGCATGGGCCAGCTGCAACACAGCATGGTCGGCCTGGGCCGGGCCGATGATCTGCAGGCCCATGGGCAACCCGGCAGCGTTGAAACCGACCGGTACGCTGATGCTCGGCAAGCCGGCCAGGGTCGGCCCTATCACCACTTCCATCCAGCGGTGATAGGTGTCCATCGCCCGCCCTCCGACCACCGTTGGCCAAGGTTGCCGTGCATCGAATGGGAACACCTGGGCCGATGGCAACAGCAGGTAATCGTAACGCTCGAACAGCTGGCCCAGCGTGCGGTACCAGTCGCTGCGGGCCACCGAAGCCTGGTACACCGCCGCCGCGCTCAGGTGCAGGCCACCCTCCACCTCCCACTGCGCCTCGGGCTTGAGCAGCGCGCGCTTGCCCGGGTCGGCATAGGCCGCAGCGAGGTTGCCGTGCACCAGGAAGTGGCGATGGGTCAGCCAGCATTGCCACAAACGCGCCAGGTCGAACGCCGGTTGGCAGGCTTCGACCCGGCAGCCCAGTTCGGCGAAGTCTGCCAGGGCCGCTTCGCACAGGCTCAGCACCCCGTCATCCATCGCCAGGTAGCCGTCGTAGTCGCCTAGCCAGCCAACCCGCACGCCGCGGAAATCGCGCTGCAACCCGGCGGCAAAATCGCGCCGGCCCTCGCCCAGCGACAACGGCGCCCGCGCATCGAAGCCCGCCTGGGTCGACAACAGCCGCGCCACATCCACCACGCTGCGGCCCATCGGCCCCTCGGTGGCCAGCTGCTGCACGAACAGTTCCGGCGCCGGCCCGTGGGGTACGCGGCCCTGCGACGGGCGCAGGCCATACACGTTGTTGAACGCCGCCGGGTTGCGCAGCGAGCCCATCATGTCGCTGCCGTCGGCGACCGGCAGCAGGCGCATGGCCAGCGCCGCCGCCGCCCCGCCGCTGCTGCCCCCGGCCACCTTGCCCGGGTCGTAGGCGTTGGTGGTGGTGCCGAACAGGGGGTTGTAGGTCTGCGAACCAAGGCCGAATTCCGGCACATTGCTCTTGCCCACGATCAGCGCACCACTGGCCCGCACCCGCGCCACACTGATCGCGTCCTGCTCGGGCACCTGCTCGGCGAACAGCGGCGAGCCCAGGGTGGTGCGCAGCCCGGCAGTGGCGGCCAAGTCCTTGATCGCCTGGGGCATGCCATGCATCCAGCCGCGCGAATAGCCACGGCCCAGCTCGCGGTCACGCTCATCGGCCTCGGCCAGCAGCGCCTCTGCCGGGCGCAGCGACACCAGCGCATTGACCTGCGGGTTGAAGCGTTCGATATGCGCCAGATAAGCCTGCATCACCTCCCGGCACGACATCTGGCGGGCATGGATGGCCCGGGACAATGCCTCGGCATCGAGGGCAACGATGGGGTCGATGGCTAGCGGCATCACGGTTTCACTCCAAGGTTGAAAGCGGCAGGCTTGCCTGCGCGTGGGGCTTCTTTCAGGCAATAGGTGCCCAGCAGTGTCAGCAGGCAGGCGAACAGCACATAGAACGATGGCGCCACCGGGGTACCGAGCACCTTGCTCAGCCAGGTGACGATCAACGGGGCGAAGCCGCCGAACACCATCACCGCCACGTTATAGGCCACCGATACACCGGTAGAACGCACCTCGACCGGGAACTGCTCGGCCAGGGCCGTGGGCGCCGGCCCGAAGAAGCCACCGATGGCGGTGCACAACAGCAGTTGCATCACCAGCAGGCGCTCCAGCGACGGCGCGGCAGCCACCCACACATACAACGGATAGACCATGACGAAGAACGCCAGGGTGAAGGCCATCAGCACCGGGCGCCGCCCCAGCCGGTCAGACAACGCCCCGGACAGCGGGATCACCACGGTCATCAGCCCAACCGCAAGCATCTGCACCAGCAGCACCTGGTCCAGCGGCAGCCCTAGGTTCTTGTGGGCGAAGGTCGGCATGTTCACCAGCACCACGTAGAACGACACCGTCGCGCCACAGGCCAGGCCCATCGATACCAACAGGCTGCGCCGATGCTCACGCAGCACCTGCCACAGGCTGGGCGACTGGCCCTTGGCCTGGCGGCGCGCCTCGATGAACTCCTCGGGCTCTTCCATGTGCTTGCGAATCCACAGCCCCACCGGGCCGATCAGCAGGCCGAGCACGAACGGGATACGCCAGCCCCAGCTGTCCAGCGCCGCAGGCGTGCACAAGTGGGTGACCAGGGCCACCATCGCCGCCCCGGAGAACACCGCCAGGCACTGCCCCACCAGCTGCCACGAGCCATACAGGCCCTTGCGGTGGGCCGGCGCGCTCTCCACCAGAAAGGCCGTGGCGCTGGCGTACTCGCCGCCGGTGGCAAAACCCTGCAGCATGCGCGCCACCACGATCAGCATCGGCGCGGCCATGCCGATGGCCAGGTAGTCGGGGGCAAAGGCGATCATGGCAATGGACACGGTCATCAGCCGGATGATCATCTGCATCGCCGCCTTGCGGCCCTTGCGGTCGGAATACATGCCCAGCAGCACGCCGCCCACCGGGCGCATGAAAAAGCCGACGCCGAAGGTGGCCAGGGCCATCAGCAGCGAGGCGTATTCGTCGTCGGAGGGGAAGAACTGGCGGGCGATGATGCTGGCCAGAAAGCCGTACACGATAAAGTCATACCACTCCAAGGCGTTGCCGATGACGGCGGCGACCACTTGCCGGGTACGCGACACGCCGGTGCTCGAAGTCTGCATAGGAAACACTCCACACAATGATTGGGTGATCGCCCAGGCGCGGTCGCGCCCGGGTTCCAGCGGCAGTCGTCAAAAGGAAAGGTCAGGCGGGCGCGAGCCAGCGCTCTGCCAGCGCGCCCCAGTAGGCGGCGCCGGTCAGCAGGATGTCGTCGTTGAAGTCGTAGGCCGGGTTGTGCACCATCGGCCGCGATACGCCATTGCCGATGAACAGGTAGGCGCCGGGGCAGCGTTGCAGCATCCAGGCGAAGTCCTCGCTGCCCATCAACTTGCGGGTGTTGCCATCCACTGCCTCGGCACCGAGCAATTCCACCCCCACCTGCCGGGCGAAGGCGTTTTCCGCGGCATGGTTGACCAACACCGGGTAGGCCGGGCGGTGTTCGAGGGTGGCGCGGCAGCCAAAGCTCTCGGCCTGGCTGACGATAATGGCCCGCACCCGCTCCAGGGTCTGCGCCCGCACCTCGGCGTTCAGCGCGCGCAGGCTCAGGCGCAGCAGCGCCTGCTGCGGGATCACGTTGGCCGCTTCGCCGGCCTGCAAGGCGCCGACGGTAACCACGGCCGCCTCCTGCGCATCGATATTGCGCGCCACCACGGTTTGCAGGGCCATCACCACACTGGCCGCTGCCACCAGCGGGTCGACGGTCAGGTGCGGCATCGAGCCATGGCCGCCAACCCCGTCGAGGGTCACCGTGAGCAGGTCTTGCGAGGCCATCATCGGCCCTTCGCGGAAGCCCAGGTGCCCCGCCGGCAGCCCGGGCATGTTGTGCATGCCGAACAGTGCATCGCAAGGGAAGCGCTCCAGCAAACCATCGGCCAGCATCGCCTCGGCACCACCCTGGCCCTCTTCGGCCGGCTGGAAGATCAGTGTCAGTGTCCCGTCGAACTGCCGGGTCGCCGCCAGGTAGCGCGCGGCGCCGAGCAGCATGGTGGTATGCCCGTCATGGCCGCAGGCGTGCATGCAGCCCTGGTGCTGGCTGCTGTACGCGGCGCCGGTGGCCTCGTGGATGGGCAGCGCGTCCATGTCGGCGCGCAGGCCCAGGCGGCGTGGGCTGCTGCCATTGCGCAGTACGCCGACCACGCCGGTCTTGCCGATACCGGTGTGCACCTCGTAGCCCCATTCTTCGAGCAGGCGGGCGACCAGTGCCGAAGTGCGGCTTTCTTCGAAACCCAGTTCCGGGTGAGCGTGGATATCGTGACGGATTGCGTGCAGGTCGCTGGCCACATCGTTCAGCCAGGCCAGGATGTGCTGATGTCGGGACATGTAGAGTCTCCTCGCGCGGGTGGTTTCCCGTTCTTGTTGTTCGCCTTGAGGTCACGACGGGTAAGGCAGGTCGTGCTTGGCTGACAGATAAGCGCGAGGAGCGATGAAGCACAATCGAATCTGGTTTCATGCTGTGGAACATAAAAGCAGGGCCTGGGCTAATGCCTGTCAGTCAAGCAGTTTGGGGCCGCTTTGCGGCCCATCGCAGGCAAGCCAGCTCCCACAGGGATCGCACAATTTCTGGGTTTTACGCGGCCCCTGTGGGAGCTGGCTTGCCTGCGATGGGCTGCGTAGCAGCCCCGTTAACGCTATCTGACAGGCATTGGAGCCTGGGCTTACCTGGCTTCCTGCTTCGGATCACACAGAGGTTTCTCTGAACTTCGCGCGCCCCTGCACGACCCGGTCCCTGGATGCGATCAGCGGCGACTCTTTGCCTCTGAGCAGATACCACCCACTGGCCTCCATTACCGACGCTCTCAACAGCGTACCCAGCGGTAACCTCAGTTCCCTGGCGGTTTTAATGGTTCTGGTACTGTCAAAGATCAACTGATCGAACTTGGCCGCGCCACCGACACCCGCAGTTACAATACCAGCGGAGGTCAACACCTCAGCGCCCCGGGATGCAGCGGGAAAGCCAAATGCCGCTGCAATACCAGGTACCTTCAATGCTGTGCTCACCAAGCCAGTATTGAAGACGATTGCGTTATTTCTGCGGCTGCGCGAATCGAACTCCTCAGGCACTGGCTGATTGTTGATGTTTGCCTTTGACCGGCGAACAATGTTTTTAGCAGCCTTGACCAAGGATGAAAACATTCCCACAGTACCGGTCATGCTCCCGAGAAACTGGCCGATCACACGTGTTATCGAATGGCCATCGCGATCTACATTATTGACAGGGTCTCCTTGGCAATAAGCATAGGAATTAAGCCCTCCCCGACCAAACGGGCTGAATATGTCCGGGCGTTGGAAACGCATCAACACGGTGTCATACGCTCGCTTGCCATTGCCCAGCAGGTAACAGCGCGGCAATGATGCTCTTGGTTCTCCGGTAAAGGCCAATAAAGGGCCGGCCTGGGCTATCCGATAGCCATAGGGTGTATATAGATGGACTGGGAAGTTATTACCCGCCTGGATTGATGATTGCTGATCAATTGCCAGTAATATTGAAGTTTGCATGATTGCAAGTTCCTGTTTTTCGTGCCTTCCAAACCACACTAACTGCAAGCATCGGTCTCAATAACTCCCAGATTTGCTGAGTGGAAACATTGCCACGCACGAGCGCTGCAATTGCTGTTACCTTGGGCGCACTGTTCAGCTACAGCCAAGGACTGCCTCATGCCCCCACGCCCAACCACCCCAAGCGGCTTCGTTCGTGTACGGGGTGCCCGCGAGCACAACCTAAAGAACATCGACGTCGATATACCCCGTGACGCCCTGGTGGTGTTCACTGGCGTGTCCGGCTCGGGCAAGTCCTCGCTGGCCTTCTCGACGCTGTATGCCGAAGCCCAGCGCCGCTATTTCGAGTCGGTGGCGCCCTATGCCCGGCGCCTGATCGACCAGGTCGGCGTGCCGGACGTCGACGCCATCGAAGGCCTGCCCCCGGCCGTGGCCCTGCAGCAGCAACGCGGCACGCCGAGTGCACGTTCCTCGGTGGGCAGCGTGACCACCCTGTCCAGTTCGATCCGCATGCTCTACTCCCGCGCGGGCCACTACCCGGCCGGCCAGGCGATGCTGTATGCCGAGGATTTCTCGCCCAACACGCCGCAGGGCGCCTGTCCGGAATGCCATGGCATGGGCCGGGTCTACGAAGTGAACGAAGCGACCATGGTCCCCGACCCGTCGCTGACCATCCGCGAACGCGCCGTGGCGGCGTGGCCGATGGCCTGGCAGGGGCAGAACCTGCGCGACATCCTGGTGACGCTGGGCTACGACGTCGATACCCCCTGGCGCGACCTGCCACAGGCGCAGCGCGACTGGATCCTGTTCACCGAAGAAACGCCCACCGCGCCGGTATATGCCGGGCTGACCCCGGCGCAGACCCGCGCCGCCCTCAAGCGCAAGCTAGAGCCCAGCTACCAGGGCACGTTCATGGGTGCCCGGCGTTACGTGCTGCACACCTTCATGCACTCGCAAAGCGCGCAGATGCGCAAGCGCGTTGCCCAGTTCATGCGCCCCAGCCCGTGCCCGCTGTGCCAGGGCAAGCGCCTGAAGCGCGAGGCCCTGGGGGTGACCTTCGCCGGCCTGGATATCGCCGAGCTGTCGCACCTGTCGCTGCAGGCGCTGGCCGAGGTATTGCGCAAGGTGGCGGCAGCAGATTACCTGGCACAACAGCAGGACGACCTGACCCTGGAAAAGCGCCTGGCGGCCCAACGCATCGCCAACGAGCTGCTCGAACGCATCGACACCCTGCTCGACCTGGGCCTGGGCTACCTGGCCCTGGAGCGCAGCACTCCGACCCTGTCCTCTGGCGAGCTGCAACGCCTGCGCCTGGCCACCCAGCTGAACTCGCAGTTGTTTGGCGTGATCTACGTGCTCGACGAGCCTTCGGCCGGCTTGCACCCGGCCGACAGCGAAGCCCTGTTCGAGGCGCTGCAGCGCCTTAAGCACGCGGGCAACTCGGTCTATGTGGTGGAACACGACCTGGACACCATGCGCCGCGCCGACTGGCTGGTGGATGTAGGGCCTGCCGCTGGCGAGCATGGCGGTACCATCCTCTACAGCGGGCCGCCCACGGGCCTGGCCCAGGTCGAGCAGTCGAGCACCCGGGCCTACCTGTTCAGTGCACCGGCCCAGACCACGCGCGCACCACGCCAGGCCCACGACTGGCTGAAGCTCGAAGGCATCAGCCGCAACAACCTGAACAACATCAGTGCCGAATTCCCGCTGGGCTGCTTTACCGCCGTCACCGGTATTTCCGGTTCGGGCAAGTCGAGCCTGGTCAGCCAGGCGCTGCTGGAGCTGGTGGGTGCGCACCTGGGTCATGCCGCCCAACGCAACGAGCCCGAAGAGCAGAGCCTGGAAGATGAACCTGAACAGGCCAGCGGCGGGCATGTGAGCGCGGGCCTTGGCAGCATCAGGCGCCTGGTGCAGGTCGACCAGAAACCGATCGGCCGTACGCCCCGCTCCAACCTGGCCACCTACACCGGCCTGTTCGACCATGTGCGCAAGCTGTTCGCCGCCACCGAACAGGCCAAGGCAAAAGGCTTCGATGCCGGGCGTTTCTCCTTCAACGTTGCCAAGGGGCGCTGCGAGAACTGCGAGGGCGAAGGCTTCGTCAGCGTCGAGTTGCTGTTCATGCCCAGCGTCTATGCGCCCTGCCCGACCTGCCATGGCGCCCGCTACAACCCGGAAACCCTGGCGGTGAGCTGGCAGGGCATGAACATTGCGCAGGTGCTGCAGCTGACGGTCGACCAGGCCCTGCTGGTGTTCGCCGAACAGCCAGCGGCGCGGCGCTGCCTGCAGGTGCTGCAGGACATCGGCCTGGGCTATCTGCGCCTGGGCCAGCCGGCCACCGAACTGTCCGGCGGCGAGGCGCAGCGCATCAAGCTGGCCACCGAGCTGCAACGCACGGCCCGCGGGGCGACGCTGTATGTACTGGACGAACCCACCAACGGCTTGCACCCGCAGGACATCGACCGGCTGCTGGTGCAGCTCAACCGCCTGGTCGATGGTGGGCACAGCGTGGTGGTGGTCGAGCACGACATGCGAGTGGTGGCGCAGAGCGACTGGGTGATCGACATCGGGCCTGGGGCCGGGGATGCCGGGGGCCAGGTGGTGGTCAGCGGCACGCCACAGGTGGTGGCCGGGTGTGCTGAAAGCCGCACGGCGGAGTTTCTGGCCAAGGCCTTGTAGCGCCTGCACCGGCCTCTTCGCGGGCTTGCCCGCTCCCACAGGTTCACCACAGTCGTGCAAGCTGTGCAGTACCTGTGGGAGCGGGCAAGCCCGCGAAGAGGCCGGCACAGGAGATAGACTGTTTTCATCCCCCGGCACCCTCAAGTACAGTCTGCCCCATGGACAAATACGCCCCCCGCCAGTGGCTCCCCCACGAAAAACCCAGCCTGCCGGGCTCCCCCTCCACGCCCCTGCACACGCCCGCCAAACGGCTGGCCTACGGCGTGGTCGGGCTGCTGGTGGCGATCACCGGTGGCCTGGGCAACGCGCTGGTCACCGCCAACCTTGTGTTCCTGCAAGGAGCGCTGGGTGCAACCACGGCGGAAATGGCCTGGCTGCCGGCCGCCTATGTAATGACCAACGTGTCCATCAACCTGCTGCTGGTGAAGTTCCGCCAGCAATTCGGCCTGCGCGCGTTCACCGAGGTGTTCCTGGTGCTCTATGCCCTGGTCACCTTCGCCCACCTGCTGGTAAACGACCTCAACTCGGCCATCGCCGTGCGGGCAGCGCATGGCATGGTCGGTGCCGCGCTCAGCTCGCTGGGGCTGTACTACATGATCCAGGCGTTCCCGGCGCAATGGCGGCTGAAGGCGATGGTGCTTGGCCTGGGCGCCTCGCAGCTGGCGTTGCCGCTGGCGCGGATCTTCTCCGAAGACCTGCTGCAGATCGCCGAATGGCGCGGCCTGTACCTGTTCGAACTGGGCCTGGCGCTGGCCGCGCTGGGCTGCGTGCTGATGCTCAAGCTGCCCCCCGGTGACCGCTTCAAGACCTTCGAGCCGCTGGACTTTCTCACCTTCTCGCTGATGGCCAGCGGTACCGCGCTGCTGTGCGCCGTGCTGTCACTCGGGCGTATCGACTGGTGGCTGGAGGCGCCCTGGATCGGCATGGCCCTGGCGGCCTCGATCGCGCTGATCTTCAGCGGCCTGGCCATCGAGCACAACCGCCAGAACCCGCTGCTGATGACCCGCTGGCTGGGCAGCGGCGCGATCATTCGCCTGGCCCTGTGCGTGGTGCTGATCCGCATGGTCACCTCGGAGCAGTCCACCGGGGCAGTCGGCTTCCTGCAGGCGCTGAACCTGGGCAGCGAGCAGATGCGCACGTTGTACGCGGTCATGCTGCTGGGCGCGGTGGCCGGCCTGGCCAGCAGTGCACTCACCATCAACCCCAACCACCTGGTGATCCCGCTGTTCATCTCGCTGCTGGCAATGGCCACCGGCGCCTTCATGGACAGCAGTTCGAGCAACCTCACTCGCCCGGCACAGATGTACCTCAGCCAGTTCCTGCTAGCGTTCGGCAGCACCTTCTTCCTCGGCCCGTCCATGGCCCTTGGCATCAGCCATGTGCGCGCCAACCCGCGCAACCTGGTGAGTTTCTCGGTGCTATTCGGCATCTGCAACAACCTCGGCGGCCTGATTGGCGCGGCGCTGCTGGGCACCTTCCAGACCTGGCGGGAAAAATTCCACTCCAGCCACCTGATGGACCGCCTCAGCTACCTGGAACCCTTGGTCACGGCTCGCGTGCAAAGTGGCGGTGCCGGCTACGGCGGCATCATCGCCGACCCGGCCCTGCGCAGCGAAGCCGGCATGCGCCTGCTGGCCAGTGCCGCCACCCGCGAGGCGAATATCATGGCTTACAACGATGTGTTCGTGCTGATCGGCAGCATCGCTATCCTGACCATGATCTGGATCTGTATCCGTAGCACCTGGCTCTGGCACACCAAACGCCGGGCCATTTCCCCTGACTCCACTCCCGGCGCGCCCACCCGATGACCGACGACACCCGCACCACGACCACCACTGCCATCGCCGAAACCCCGGAAGGCGCCACGCCGCCCAGCGAGCCGACCAGCCCGGTGCGTTCGCGGCGGGTGCGGATCCTGTCGTCGATCAGCTTCGCCTGCGTGGCCCTGGCCGGCATCCTGCTGGTGCTGTATGCCTGGCGCCTGCCGCCATTCAGCAGCGCCATCGAAAGCACCGAGAACGCCCTGGTGCGCGGCCAGGTGACCATCATCGGGCCGCAGCTGAGCGGCTATATCGTCGATGTGCCGGTGCATGACTTCCAGTTCGTCAAGGCCGGCGACCTGCTGGTGCAACTGGACGACCGCATCTACAAGCAACGCCTGGCCCAGGCCATCGCCCAGCTGCAGCAGCAACAGGCGGCCCTGGCCAACAACCTGCAGCAGCGCAACAGTGCCGAAGCCACCATTGCCCAGCGCCAGGCGGCCATCGGCGATGCCGCCGCCCAGGCAACCAAGGCCAGGGCCGACCTCGGCCGCAACCAGGCGCTGGTCAGCGATGGCTCGGTGTCGCGGCGCGATCTGGACCTGGCCCGGGCCAGCGAAGCCGCTGCGGTCGCCAGCCTGGCCCAGGCCAAGGCGGCACTGGAAATCGCCCGCCAGGACCGCGAAACCGTGGTGGTCAACCGGGCCGCGCTGGAGGCCTCGGTGGAAAACGCCAAGGCCGCCGTGGAGCTGGCCCGCATCGACCTAGACAACACCCGCGTCACCGCCCCGCGCGACGGCCAGCTGGGGCAGATCGGCACGCGCCTGGGGGCCTATGTCAATTCCGGTGCGCAGTTGATGGCGCTGGTGCCCGACACCCTGTGGGTGATCGCCAACATGAAGGAAACCCAGATGGCCGATGTGCGCATCGGCCAGCCGGTGAGTTTTACCGTGGATGCGCTGAACCACCTGAAGCTGCATGGGCACGTGCAGCAGATCTCACCGGCCACCGGCTCGGAGTTCGCCTTGCTGCAGGCGGACAATGCCACCGGCAACTTCGTCAAGATTGCCCAGCGCATACCGGTGCGGATCACCGTGGATGACAACCAGCCTGAGGCTCGGCGCCTGCGGCCGGGGATGTCGGTGGTGGTCAGTATCGATACTCGCAGCCAGGATTGATGTTGTTGCCACTGGCCTCTTCGCGGGTAAACCCGCTCCCACAGGTTCACCACAGGTCTTGAAAACTGTGCAATACCTGTGGGAGCGGGTTTACCCGCGAAGAGGCCAGCGAAGATCATGCAGAGATGCCGTCTTGCCATGATTGCGCCGCTCTAGCCCGTAGGTTCTAATCGCGCACGACCCGTTTGCCTTTGTCACTCAAGGAAGTGTCACCATGTACAGGAAGATCGTGCCGCTGGCGCTGTTGGCAACCCTGGCCGGTTGCTCGAACAGCGAGGACACCAGCGAGGCCAGTTTCCAGAAGGCCGCCCAGGCCTACCTCGATACCCAGTACCCGCACTGCTTCGTCATCAGTTCATTCCCGACCAAGACCCAGGACTTCGACCTCCATGGCACCAACAAGGCGTTGCATGCCTTGGCCCAGGTAGGTGTGGTCAGCGAAAAGGAGATCTCGCGCACCGAGGTGCCCGCCCGCCTGTGGCAAGCGGCACGCACGGACATCTACTACGCCTATGACCTCACCGACGAAGGCCGCAAGTATTACAAGGCAGATAACGGGCTGTGCTTCGGCAAGGCGCAGGTCACTGCCATCGAGCAGTTCAGTGAGCCGAGCGAGGCGACCGGGCAGAAGATGTCGAATGTGACCTATGCCTACAAGATTACCGGGTTACCGGCGTGGGCCGGGGACGACGGGGTCAAGGCCAGCATTGCCGAACTGGGCAAGGCGGTCGCCAGCAATGACACGCCGCTCAAGGAAACCCGGGCGATGGTGCTGACCAGCCAGGGGTGGCGGTTGCAGGAGAAATAGCCGTTTGCCGTGCCGGCCTCCCGCCGGGTTGGTTGATGCTGGACCTTGTAGGAGCGGCCTTGTGTCGCGAAAGGGCTGCAAGGCAGCCCCAGCAATTTGTGCATCTGTGCTGATGCCTTGGGGCTGCTTTGCAGCCCTTTCGCGACACAAGGCCGCTCCTACACTAGTCCGCGCAGGTTAGAAGTTGATGCAAGGAGGCTGGCAATGGCTTACATCCACCAGGCCAGCACCACCGGCAACCAGGCAAACGACAGCACCGTAGAGCACATCACCAGGTTCGCCACCTGCTCCGGTTCGCGGTTGGCGCGCACCGCCATCAGGTAGTTGAACACCGCCACCGGCATCGCCGACTGCACCACCAGCACCGCACGCTCCAGGCTGCCCATGCCCAGCGCCGCACCTACCGCCCAGCCCACGGCAGCGCCCAGGCCAATGCGCAAACCGCCCAGCAGCATGCCGCTGCCCACATGGCGCAGGCGAATGCTGGCCAGCGACACGCCCAGTGTGAGCAACATCAGCGGGATGGTCATGCCGCCCAGCAGGTCTGCGGTATTGGCCAGCCAGCGCGGCAACTCGAAATCGAGAAAGATGATCGGCATGGCGCCGGCCAGGCTGATCACGATGGGGTTGCGCAGCAGTGCCTTGAGCGAAGCCGCAGTACCGGAAATGGCCATGCCGAGGGTGAACTGCACGATCGAAAGGGTCAGGAAGAACGCCACGGCCAGGGCCAGGCCGTGTTCGCCAAAGGCGTACAGGCTGATCGGCAGGCCCATGTTGCCGGTGTTGGGGAACATGAACGCCGGCAACAGCACACGCCAGTGCATGCCCGAAGCGCGGCACACCAGCAAGCCGGCCAGGGCCATGCCCAGGGTGCACAGCAGGCAGGCCATGGCCATGCTGGTGAAGGCGGTCGGGTCCAGTTCGGTGCGGCTGAGCGTGGACAGCACCAGCGACGGGGTGCCGACGGTCATCACCACCCGGGCGATGAATTCGGTGGGATAGTCCAGGCCCTTGCGGGCCCAGGCATAGCCGATGCCGGCGACGATGAAAACCGGGGCCAGGACTGCGAACAGCGAAGCGAACATGGGGGCCTTCCTTGGGGGTGGGCCCCGCATTATGCCGCAGTCTGCGGGATTGCCGGGGCTGCTTTGCAGCCCAATCGCCGGCAAGCCGGCCCCCATAGGTACTGCACAATGCTTGAGGTCGATGCAGTCGAGGTGGGAGCTGGCTTGCCGGCGATTGGGCCGCAAAGCGGCCCCGGGATGTCCGCCCAAGACGCATTCGTGTCGCCCACAGACTGCGGCGTCTCGTCGCACACCCAAGCCCCTTGGGCAAAACCGCGCAAGCCCGTAGAATCGCGCTTCCTTTTCGCCCGTCGCCTTGAACGGTGGCAACCGGCAGCGTCGCATCCAGCCCAGGCACATCCGTGCAGCCCCTCGGCCCCGTTCGGGTCGAGCCGGTGTGCGCGTCCGAAAAGGCGCTCATTCCGCTCATCCAACTAGAGGTACCTATGTCTCCGCGTTTGCTGGCCATGGCGCTGGCGCCCCTGCTCGGGCTGTTCATCATTGCCCTGGGCAACGGCTTCATGTCTTCCCTTACCACCCTGCGCCTGGGCGCTGCCGGCGAATCAGCCACCACCATCGGTGTGGTCTCCTCGACCTACTTCATCGGCCTGACCCTGGGTGCCATCTTCAACGACCGGCTGATCCTGCGCATCGGCCATATCCGCGCCTACACCAGCTTCGCCTCGCTGATCGCCGTGACCATCCTGCTGCAAGGCCTGTTCTACGACGTCACCTGGTGGTCGGTGCTGCGCCTGATCAACGGCTGGGCGGCGGTGGGCGTGTTCCTGGTGATCGAAAGCTGGCTGCTGCTGGCCGGTGACGCCAAGATCCGCGGCCGCCTGCTGGCGCTGTACATGATCGCCTTCTACGGCGCCGGGGTCATCGCCCAGGCCGGCCTTGGCGAAATCACCCACATGGGTGACACCGCACCGTTCATGCTGGCCGGCGTGCTCGCCGCCCTGTCGGTACTGCCCATCGTGATCCTGCCGCGGGTGTCGCCGCTGCTGGACCAGGTCGAACCGCTCAAGCCGCGCCAGTTGCTGGGCGTTGCGCCGTCGGGCCTGGTCGGCTGCTTCGGTTCGGGTGTGGCCATTGCCGGCATCTATGCCTTGCTGCCGCTGTACCTACAGCGCATCGGTCTGGATGTGGGCGAAGTCGGCAACATGATGGCCTGGGTGATTCTTGGTGCCATGCTGCTGCAATACCCGGTCGGACGCTGGTCCGACCGCAAGGACCGCCAGGATGTGCTGATCGCCCTGGCCGCGCTGTGCGTGCTGCTGTCGCTGGTCACGGTATTCCTGCCTTCGGACTCGATCCTGCTGCCGGCGATGCTGTTCCTGCTGGGTGGTGGCGTGTTCACCCTGTACCCGGTGGCGGTCAGCCATGCGGCCGACCGGGCACCATCGGATGCACTGGTGCCCATGATCCAGGGCCTGCTGCTGATCAACTCGCTGGGTTCGGCCATGGCGCCGGTGGCGATTTCGCCGATGATGACCGAGTTTGGCGAGGCCGGGTTGTTCTGGGCCTTTGCCGTAGTTAACCTGGCCATGGTGTGCTTCTTCATGTGGCGCCGTGGCAAGCGCCCGGCGGCAGAGCACCCGGCCCCGTTCACCGCTTCGACCACCTTCTCGCCGACCGGTGCCGAGCTGCGGGTGACCGAAGACCTGATGCATGCAGCACAGGAGCACCCGCCGCTGGAGCCGGTGGAGAGTGCTGTGCCAGCGCAGGCGCAGCGTTCAGAATCGCATTGACTCCGGGGCTGCCCTGCAGCCCTTTCGCGACACAAGGCCGCTCCCACAGGGACCCCACCAGCCGAAGGAATGCGCCGTACCTGTGGGAGCGGGCGCGCCCGCGAACACCGGCGCAGCCGGTGCCATCCACCGCGTCGCCTGCTTCGCGGGTAAACCCGCTCCCACAGGGACTACACCAGCCGAAGGAATGTGCCGTACCTGTGGGAGCGGGCGCGCCCGCGAATATCGGCCTAGCCGGTGCCATCCACCGCGTCGCCTGCTTCGCGGGTAAACCCGCTCCCACAGGGACTACACCAGCCGAAGGAATGTGCCGTACCTGTGGGAGCGGGCGCGCCCGCGAATATCGGCCTAGCCGGTGCCATCCACCGCGTCGCCTGCTTCGCGGGTAAACCCGCTCCCACAGGGACTACACCAGCCGAAGGAATGTGCCGTACCTGTGGGAGCGGGCGCGCCCGCGAATATCGGCCTAGCCGGTGCCATCCACCGCGTCGCCTGCTTCGCGGGCATGCCCGCTCCCAGGATACCCACCAGCTGAAGGAGTGCGCCGTACCTGTGGGAGCGGGTTTACCCGCGAACACCGGCGCAGCCGGTGCCATCCACCGCATTGCCTGCTTCGCGGGTGAACCTGCTTCCACAGGGGCCGCGCAGGTTTGTGAATCTGGCTTTAGCCATTCACCAGGTTGGCAGGGCGCTCCCCAGCCAGGGCACTGAGCAGGTTGTCCACTGCACAGCGCGCCATGGCCTGGCGGGTTTCCTCGGTCGCCGAGCCGATATGCGGGGTCGCCACCACGTTGTCCAGCTGCAACAACGGCGACTGCGCCGGCAACGGCTCCTGCACGAACACATCCAGGCCGGCGCCGCGGATGCGCCGGGCACGCAACGCTTCGATCAGCGCCGGTTCATCCACCACGCGCCCGCGGGAAATGTTCACCAGGATTGCCTGCGGCTTCATCAGCGCCAGCTCACGCGCGCCGATCAGGCCTTCGGTACTGGCACTCAGCGGCACGGTCAGGCAAACGAAATCCGCCTGCTGCAACAGCTCGTCCAGGCTGCATTGGCGCGCCGCATGGCGCGCCTCCACCTCAGGCTTGGAACGCTGACTGTGATACAGCACACGCATGCCGAAGCCGGCCGCGGCACGCCGGGCCAGGGCCTCGCCGATGCGGCCCATGCCGACGATGCCCAGCGTCTTGCCGTGCACATCGCTGCCGAAATGCGCCGGGCCGAGGTTGGCCTGCCAGTTCCCGTCTCGCACCCAGTTCGCCAGCTCCACCACCCGCCTGGCGGTGGCCAGGATCAAGGCAAAGCCCGTGTCGGCGGTGGTTTCGGTCAGCACGTCGGGGGTGTTGGTCAACATCACGCCACGCCGGCTGAGCTCGGCGATGTCGTAGTTGTCCACGCCGACCGAAACGCTGGACACCACTTCAAGCTGTGGCGCCAGGTCGAGCAGGCTGGCGTCCAGGCGCAGGCTGGCCCCCAGCAGCCCGTGCGCCCCCGGCAAGGCATCGCGCAGGCGCGCCAGGCCATCGGGCCCGGAGGTGTCCACCCAGGTCACCTCGACGCGCTCTTGCAGGCGTGCCATCAAGTCGTCGGACAGGCGTTTGTACAGGACGATTCGCTTCTTCATTGCACAGGTTCCTAATGGTTCATGGCCAGGCGCGAGTTGCCGCGCTTGGCCCGGCCGGATGTCTGGGAAGTATTGAGTGCGGCGGTAAGCGCCACTGCGGCCAGCAGCGCACCGCACATGAACAGGTAGGAGGCACCGGGCCCGCCCGTGACGCCATTGAGGTAACCCACCAGCCACGAGCCACCGAACGAGCCCAGCGCGCCCATGCTGTTGATCAGCGCCATGGCACCGCCCGCGACGTTGGCCGGCAGGATCTCGGGCACGATCGCGAAGAACGGGCCATAGGGTGCGTACATGCAGGCGCCGGCGACCACCAGCAACGCGTACGACAGCCAGAAGTGCTCGCTGCCCAGGGCGTACGAGCCATAGAACGCAACGGCGGCGATCAGCAGTGGTGGCCAGACGAAGCGCTTGCGCTTCTGCAGGCGGTCGGACGCCCACGACACACCGACCATGCCCAGCACCGCCGCCAGGTAAGGTACCGACGACAGCCAGCCGGCCTGCACGATGTCGAGGTTGGCCGCCTGCTTGAGGATCGACGGCAACCACAGCACGAAGCCATACACACCGATGCTCCAGCAGAAGTACTGCAGCGAAAGGATGATCACCTGCGGCGAGCGGAACGCCTCGCGGTAGTTCTTCACCGGCTTGATACCTTGCTGCTCGGCAGCCAGCGCCTGCTCCAGGGCGGCCTTTTCCTGCTCGCTCAGCCAGTTCACCTGGGCCGGGCGGTCATCCACCAGGCGCCACCAGAAGAACGCCCAGATGACCGCGGGCAGGCCTTCGATGATGAACATCCAGCGCCAGTCGTAATGCTTGACCAGGTAGCCCGACACCACCGACATCCACAGGATGGTCACCGGGTTGCCGAGGATCAGGAAGGTATTGGCGCGCGAACGCTCGGCGCGGGTGAACCAGTGGCACAGGTACACCAGCATGGCCGGCATCACCGCCGCCTCCACCACCCCGAGCAGGAAGCGGATGGCGATCAGCATGTAGACGTTACTGACCACGCCGGTGAGCGTGGCAAGGCCACCCCAAAGGATCAGGCAGACAAAGATCAGCTTCTTCACACTGCGCTTTTCGGCGTAGATGGCGCCAGGCACCTGGAAGAAGAAGTAACCAAGGAAGAACAGTGCCCCCAGCAGCGAAGACAGTGCGGGGGTGATGTGCAGGTCTTCAGCCATGCCGGAAGCGGCGGCGAACCCGTAGTTGGCGCGGTCCAGGTACGCAAGGCTATAGGTGAAGAACACGATCGGGATGATGTACCACCAGCGGCGAGGTGCCAGGCTTTGGCTTTGCATGGTTCGTTTCTCCTGAGCTTGTTGTTTTTGTTGCAACAGGTGTTTCGGGGTCAAGTGTTCACGCGCTTCTGCGCAGGTCGTGGGCTTGCAGCTCATGGCGCAGCGGCAGCCCTTCCATGTCGCCACGCGACTGCACGGCGCGGCTGCCGCACCAGTTGCCACGCGCCACTGCCTCGGCTACCGGGTGGCCCTCCAGCAGCGCACTGAGCACGCCGACGGCAAAGGCATCGCCGGCGCCAACGGTGTCCACCACATGGCTGACCGGCACCGGCGCCACCTGGCCTTCGCCCTTGGCGCTGCGGAAGTAGGCACCGGCATCGCCCAGCTTGATCACCACCAGTTCCACCCCTTGGTCGAGGTAGAACGCGGCGATGTCTGCCGGGGTGTGCTGGCCGGTCAGCAGGCGGCCCTCTTCCAGGCCTGGCAGAACCCAGTCGGCCTTGGCCGACAAGGCATTGACTTCGCGCACCATGCTGCTTTGGTCAGGCCACAGCGAGGGGCGCAGGTTGGGGTCGAACGAGATACTGCGCCCGGCGGCACGCATGGCGTCCATCAACGCATGCGACAGCGCCCGGCAGCCCTCCGACAGCGCCGGCGGGATGCCGGTGGCGTGCAGGTGGCGGGCCTGCAAAGAGCCCGGGCGCAGCAACGCCGGCGACAGCCGGCTGGCCGCCGAGCCACGGCGGAAGTACTCCACCGCCGGGTCGCTGCCGTCATCGCAGCGGGCCTTGAGCTGGAAGCCGGTGGGGTAGCTGGCATCCACCTCGACGCCGGAGCAGTCCAGGCCTTCGCGGCGCAAGCTGTCGAGCACGAAGCGGCCCAGCGAATCGTCGCCCACCCGGCTCAGCCAGCGGACCTTGAAGCCCAGCCGCGCCAGGCCGATGGCCACGTTGCTGTCGGCGCCGGCGATGCGCTTGCCGAACTGGCCGACACTGGCCAGGTCGCCGGCCTGCTCGGCGACGAACATGGCCATGGTCTCGCCGAAACACAGCACGTCATGCTCATGCATGGCTCAGCTCCTCACTCGATACGCCCTGCCCCAGCGCCGCCAGGTCGCGCACCTGGGCACGGGTCAGCGCCAGCAGATCGTCGCTCACCAACGGGTACTCGACAGCACGCACCACGCCGGGGGTGAACTCGGCCATCAGCTCGGCCCACTCCTGCAGGTCCGCAATCTCTGGCGGGACGGCTACCAGGCGGCCATCGGCCCGGCGCTGCACGGCCTTGCAGTGCACATAGCGCACCCAGCGGCCAAGCTGGCGTGCGGCGTGCCGGGCAGGCTCGCCCTGCCACTGCCAGTTACCGATATCGAAGGTCATGCCAAGGGTCAGCCCGAGCTCGTCGGCACGCTGGAAAAACTGCTGCAGGGGTTCGATTCGTCCACCTTGCGCGGTCTGGTCGTTCTCCACCAGCAGCAACGGCCCGTGCGCCGGCAACAGCGTCGCCAAGGCCGCGACGTCACAGCCCGCATGGTAGTGGCCCAGGGAAACCTTGAGCGCTACCGCGCCAAGGGCTCGGGCGGTTTCCAGCTTTTGCGCCAATTGCGGGTCAAGCTCGCCTTGTGCGGTCCATAGCTCCAGGGGTGTGGAATACAGGCACTCCAGGCGCAGCGCGGAAATGGCTGCAGCCAGCGCTGCAGTGTCCGGCGCACGAGTGAACAGTTCTTCGCGCAGTTCCACGCGGGTAACGCCAGCGGCAGCCAGCAGGTCAAGGAACTGCTCCTGGCCACGTTGCCGGACAAAGTCGGCACCGTAGCTGGAGAGGCTGATGGAAACGGGGCTCGAGTGCATTGTTGTTGTCCTTATGAAACCGGTTTCATTTTTTGTGACAGCAGGCACGCAGGTGCCTGCCTGTGATTACTGTGGCTGGGTTGAACCTCGGATGATCAGCTCGGCCTTGAAGTCGATGCGCCGGGCTGCCCCGCTGTCGCCGCGCAGGCGGCCAAGCAGGCTCTCGAATGCTGCCACGCCGATACGCTCGGTGGGCTGGGCCAGTGCAGTGATGCCACTGCCGACCAAGGGGTACCAGTCGAGGTCGTCGAGGGCGATCAGCCCGACGTCCGCGAACAGATTGCGCCCTGCTTCGTGCAGGGCACGGGTCACGGCCAGGGTGGCGACACCGTTGAAGGTGAAGATGGCCTGCGGGCCATGGCCGCTGCCGGCGAGGAACGAAGCCAGCTGGTCATCCAGCCCGGCGCCGATTTCCAGCACCTGCTGGCGCATGCCGGGGCGCCGGCTGATCGATGTGCCGAACGCTTGCACCCGCTCCAGGCGCGAGCTGGTGCCATCGAGGCGTTCGGTTACCGCCAGGATGTCGCGGTAGCCTTGGGCCTGCAGGTGGTCCAGGGCCTGCTCGACCGCGTCGGCATTGTCCAGGCCGACCAGGTCGACATTCAGTTCGGGCAACTGGCGGTCGACCAGCACCATGGGGATGTCGCGCTGCAGGTTGAGCAATTCGCCGGGGTGATGGCCAAGCGTGTTCACTATCAGCCCTTCGACGTTGTAGGACTGCAGGGCCACCAGGTGGTGACGCTCCTGCTCGTCGTCGCGGTTGGTGTTGCACACCACCAGGCTGTAGCCGTGCTGGCGGCAGGCAGTTTCCACGCCATGCATCACGGCCACTGAATAGGGGTTGAGGATATCGGCCACCAGCATGCCGATCAGGCGCGTCTGGCCGCGCTTCAGACCACGGGCCATCTGGTTGGGGCGGTAACCGAGGCGCTCGATGACCTCTTCCAGGCGCTTGGCGGTGGCTTCGGCGAGCAACTGCCGGTCACCGCCGATGTAACGGGAGACGGTGGCCTTGGAAACGCCAGCGACACGCGCTACTTCGCTGATGGTGACCCGTTCGCGGGCATGGGCAGGCGCGTCGGTCATGGGCTGTCCTTATGATTGTTGTGATAGCGATGAAACCGGTTTCAATACAGCAAAATCGCACGCGTTCGTCAACATGCCGTTGGTCGGCAGTGCGATACATATACGTAGTAAATACAATAAAAATGCGTTTTAACAAATTGAAATATATAGGAAAGTAACCCCCAATCCCTGTGGGAGCGGGTTCACCCGCGAATGCGATGTTGAAAGTGCCGACGCATTCGCGGGTAAACCCGCTCCCACAGTGGATTGGGGGTGCAGACAGAGGGATGCAGTTAACGGAGGGCTTTCACTTCACTGGCGGTGACGGCATCCCCTTGGTTACCCCAACTGGTGCGAATGAAGTTCACCACCTCGGCAACCTCCTGGTCACTCAGGCGCCAGCCGAACGCCGGCATGGTGAAGTTCGACGGTGCCGCGTGCGTCGCCGGCACTGTGCCCCCCGCCAAGACCACGTGGATCAGCGATGTGGCATCTGCCGTCTGCACCACCGGGTTGCCGGCCAGGGCCGGGAACACGCGGGTATAGCCCTGACCATCGGTACGGTGGCAGGCCGCGCAGTTGTCGATGTACACCGCCGCCCCGGGCTTGCTGTCGTCGCCCTTCCACAGCGCATCCGCCACCTGTTTGTCGTACACGTGCGGCTGGTCGTCAGGGTTGCTCGGCGGCAACGTCTTCAGGTAGCGGGCGATAGCGGTCAGGTCGGCGTCGCTCATGTGTTGCATGCTGTGCTCGACCACGTCGCTCATGCCACCGAACACGGCGCTGCGGTCGCTACGGCCAGTCTTGAGAAACTGCACCAACTGCTCTTCGCTCCAGCTACCCAGGCCGTCCTTGTGGTCGCCACGCAGGTTCTTGGCAATCCAGCCTTCCAGCGGTGCACTGCCAGCCAGGAACTGCTCGCCATCCTGTGGGCTCAGTGCCTTTTCCTGCATGGTCAGCGCCCGCGGCGTATGGCACGCGCCACAGTGCCCCAGGCCCTCGACCAGGTAGGCACCGCGGTTGACCACCGGGTCGGCAGCCGCCGACGCCTGCCAGGGCTTGGCCTCTGGCGCGAACAACCCGCGCCAGACCGCCAGTGGCCAGCGCATGCTCAGCGGCCAGGGGATGTCGGTGGCCTTGTTCGGCTGCTCGACCGGCTCCACGCCTTTCATGAAGTAGGCATACAGCGCCTGCATGTCCTGCTCGCTGACGCGCGCATAGGACGGGTATGGCATGGCCGGATACAGGGTGCTGCCGTCCTTGCCGACGCCCTTGCGCACCGCCTGGTCGAAGTCTTCGAAGCTGTACTGGCCGATACCACTGGCCGCCGGGGTGATGTTGGTGGAGTACACCGTGCCGATCGGTGTCTCCATCGGCAGCCCACCGGCGAACGGCTTGCCGCCCTTGGCGGTATGGCAGGCGACGCAGTCGCCGGCACGGGCCAGGTACTCGCCCTGGCGCACCTGCGCATCGTCATTCGGCGCAGCCTGTGCAGCCACGCTGGCACCCAGCAGGATTGCGATCAACATTGTCTTCATGCGCATCGCTCCTCAAGCCTGGACCAGCGGGCCAGGGTTTTTCAGGTACTGCTCGCGGATGGCGCGGGCCGACCAGTAGGTAAGCGCAGCCACCAGCCCGGTCGGGTTGTAGCCCAGCCCCTGGGGGAACGCCGAAGCCCCCGGAACGAACACGTTGTGCACGTCCCAGCTTTGCAGGTAGCGGTTCAACGCACTGGTTTTCGGGTCGGTGCCCATGATCGCGCCGCCGTTCAGGTGGGTGGTCTGGTAGCTGGCGGTGTTGAAGTGGTCCTTGACCTTCTTGCCCAGCACGGCAATGGTCTTGGGGTTCATCGCCTGGGCGATCTTGCTCAGCTTGTCGACCATGAACTGGTTCATCCTGATGTCGTTTTCCTGCCAGTCGAAGGTCATGCGCAGCAGCGGCTGGCCGTAGGCGTCGCGGTAGGTCGGGTCGAGGTCCAGGTAATTGCCACGGTAGGACTGGTGGGCGCCGTGGGCGTCCATCGACACCTGGTGGGTGTAGTAATCGGCGGTGGCCTTCTTCCAGGCGCTGCCCCAGGCCGGTGTGCCAGGCGGGGTGGCGCCGCCGGCAATCGGCCGTGTGCCGGCCTGGTTCACCCACATCGGCGAGCCACCGACGAAGCCGTGCGGGCCATGGTCGAAGTTGTCGGCGTTGAAGTCATCGATGGCAATGCCGTTGCCACCGGCACCGATGAAGTTGTTGGTGTAGGTGTCCTTGTCGAAGAACGCCTTGACCGTGCCCATGTTCTGGTAGGCGAAGTTACGCCCGACCACGCCTTCGTTCTTGATGGGGTCGTACGGTTTGCCGATGCCGGACAGCAGCATCAGGCGCACGTTGTTGAACTGGAACGCCGCCAGGATCACCAGGTCCGCCGGCTGCTCCACTTCCCGCCCCTGGGCGTCGATGTAGGTCACCCCGGTGGCCTTGCGCTTGCTGTCGTCCAGGTTCACCCGCAGCACATGGGCGTTGGGCCGCAGTTCGAAGTTCGGCACCTGGCGCAGCGCCGGCAGGATGTTCACGTTGGGCGAGGCCTTGGAGTACATGTAGCACACGTAGCCGCTGCAGAAACCGCAGAAGTTGCACGGCCCCATCTGCGCCCCGTACGGGTTGGTGTACGAGCCGGAGGTGTTGGCCGAGGGCAGGTTGTAGGGCTTGTAGCCCAGGCTAGCCGCCGCCTTTTCGAACAGCCTGGCCGACACCACGTTTTTCTGCGAAGGCAGCGGGAACGGGCTGGAACGGTCCGGCGCATAGGGGTTGCCGCCCTTCCCTTCGCCAACGACCTGGCCGTTGACGGTCCAGGCCTGGCCAGAGGTACCGAATACCTTTTCGGCAAAGTCGAAGTGCGGTTCCAGTTCTTCGTAGCTGACCCCGAAGTCCTGGATCGTCATGTCTTCGGGGATGAACTTGCGCCCGTAGCGTTCTTCGTAGTGGCTGCGCATGCGCAGCTCCATCGGGTCTACCCGGAAGTGCACGCCAGACCAGTGCAGGCCTGCGCCACCTACACCTTTGCCCGGCAGGAAGGCACCGAGCTGGCGATTGGGCAGTGCCACGTCGTTCATGCCGTGGCGGATGGTGACGGTTTCTTTCGACACATCGACGAACAGCTTCTTGCGCACGCTGTAGGTCAGCTCGTCGATCACCTGCGGGTAGCTGCCTTCCGGGTAGGTGTCCTGCATCGGCCCCCGCTCCAGGGCCACCACCTGCAGCCCGGCCTCGGTCAGTTCCTTGGCCATGATCGCGCCGGCCCAGCCGAAGCCCACGATTACCGCGTCCACTTTCTTCATTACGGTCGCCATGCCTCAGGCCCTCTCGCCACGGATCGAAACAGCCGGGAACGGGTAAGGCTCGTTGCGCTCGACCCAATCCATGAAATCGGCGCGGGCGCCGGGGAAGCCGATCTGGGTCCAGCCGACCATGCCTTTGTTGCCGCCATGGATCGGGTCGCAGAAGAACCCTTCACGGGTGTTCTGCACCAGCAAGCTGAAGAACACCTTGGCCGGCACGGTATCGAAAACCAGTTCTCCAGCCTCGACCTTGCTGAGAACGTGGTCTCGGGTAGCGCTATCTTGCGCAGCAAAAACTTGCCCGGAATTGGCCTTGCACCAGGCGTCCACGGCGGCGATGCCCAGGCGGTAGATCTGTTGCGGGCTGAGTTGCAGCTGGTAACCCAGTTCGGGCGCGGCGTCGGCCTTGAACGGGCCCTGCATGTACCACTGCGCGCCGGTTGCATAGGGGGTGTTCATCTGCCGGTCGATGAATTCGGCAGCGCCTGCTTCAAGTGCACCGGGGCCAAGCTCGTCGGCCGGGATGATGCGCGAGACGGCCGCCTGCACGAAGGCCCACTCCTCGGCAGTGAAGAACGTCGGCTGGTAGTTGCCCGCTGGCGGCGTGGCCGGCACTTTGGGCTCGTGTTGCGGGGCCGCAAGCAGCTGACTGGCACCCATGCCAAGCCCCGTGCTGGCCACGGTGACCACAGGGATCAAGGTCAAGGTCTTGCGCAGAAAGTCCCTGCGCGGGTTGTCTGGGGCATGGTCAGGCATTGCGAATCCTCATCGGCTGTGTGCGGCCTTGAAAAGCGCCATCTGATTTTCAATAGGGAGGGTGGTCTTGATAGGCCATCAAGAAAACAGCCGAATAATTTAGCGTGTTCAGAAATGTTTTGAAACCGGTTTCATGCTTGACGGCTCTACCGTAAGCCAGACCGAACCACTGCGGTAAATCGCATCCGGCCAAGGCAATTTTCACATCCAGGTCACTCTGCGCTGACATCCCGCTCCCTAAAGTGCCGACGCTCGCGAATGGAACGAGCTGACTGGAGTGGCAACATGCTGCAAGGCACCATCGACAAAACCCCGGCCCTGAGGCTGTACCAAACCTTTCGCCTGCCTTCGCGCGGCGTCCTGATCGCAGCACTGTGCATGCTGTTGGCAGTGACCGTGACGGCGGCCTGGGCCCATGCCCGCTTTGCCACCCCCAATCTTGGCAACACACACCATCCGCAACACAGCGAACTCCAGGCCAACTGGTCGAAAGGTTCGGTGATTGTCGTGCTTCGCCATGCCGAGCGCTGTGACCGCTCCCGCGGAGCCTGTCTGGGTGACCCAACCGGTATAACGGTCGCGGGCAGCCGGGTGGCCGCCGATGTAGGTCGCGGCCTGCAACGCCTTGGCCTGGGCAAAGCCGATGTATGGGCCAGCCCCGAGGTGCGTACCCAGCAAACCGCACATGCCATGTTCGGCAAAACCATCACCACGCAGGGCTGGCTCAAGCAGTGTGATGGCCAGTTTGCCGAGACCGCCTTTGCCCACAAGCGAAACGGCCACAACCTGGTGCTGGTCAGCCATAGTGGGTGCATGGAACAGCTGGAGCGCACGCTTGATGTGCCTGGTAGCGCGCGCTCGAACGGCTATGCCAGCGCCCTGTTCATCACTCAGGGCAGCGATGGCAAAGAGAAGCTGCTAGGCCAGATGGCTGCCAGTGAATGGAGCAAACTCGTCGACGCCATGGAACTCTGAACATGCCGCCCCGTACCGCCTACTACCGCAACAACCTGCTGCTGCCTCTGTTGCTGGCCGCTATCGTGTTCATGGCTTTCGACCTCACAGAGCTCGATCGCTGGATCAGCAACCTGCTACTGGACCCGGCCACCGGCCAGTTCCCGCTGTTGCACAACCAGTGGTTCGAGAAAGTCACCCACAAGTGGCCACGGATACTGCCGGATTGGACCGGTGAACTGGCGGTCATCGGCAGCTTGCTGTCGTTCATCTGGCCTCGCTTGGCCAACCGTCCGCAACCGGGCCTGACACGGTTTCTGGAAAATGCCCGAATCGCACCGGCCCTACGCTTTACCACCAACCACCGCCGCGACCTGCTGTTCGTGGTGGTGGCGTTCGCCCTGAGCACCACGGTGATTCACTACCTTAAAAGCCATACCAGTGTGTATTGCCCGGTGGAAACCACGCTGTATGGCGGTACGCAGGCCCAGGTCGAATGGTTCGAAAACTTCTCCTGGTGGGGCAAGGCCGGTGATGGCCGCTGCTGGCCGGGTGGTCATGCTTCCAGCGGGTTTACCTTGTTGGCGCTGTATTTCGTGGCATTGCGTTATCGCTGGGCACATGCCCGCAAGCTACTGGTGGCGATTCTGCTGATCGGGTTCGTATACGGCACTACCCGGGTGTTGCAGGGCTGGCACTACATGTCCCATACGTTCTGGGCCGGTATTTTTGTCTGGTTTACCACCTGGATAACAGCATTATTCTTCTATGGGCGCATCGCTTTGCAAGCGCCTGTGGGAGCGGGCATGCCCGCGAAGAATCCAGCGCGGTGTATGGCACCGGCTTCGCCGGTGCTCGCGAGCATGCCCGCTTGTGCAAAACCTCAGAATTCGAACGTGTAACCCACGATCACCCGGTTTTCATCCGCCGCATCGGCAAAGTTCGAACGCATGCTCGCGTTGCGCCAGCGCAGCGACACATTCCTCAATGGGCCCGACTGCACCACGTAGGCGATATCCGTGGTCCGCTCCCATTCCTGCCCTTCCCCACCTTGGGCTGCCAGCGCCCTGCCCTTGGCGCTGGCGATGCGCTGCGGATCTACCTGGTCGCCCTTCACATATCGCACGTTGAAGGTAAGCCCGGGGATGCCCAAAGCGGCGAAGTTGTAGTCATAGCGCAGCATCCAGGCCCGTTCCTTGGCCAGGGCGAAGGTGCTGACCTGCTGCTCGCTGAACAGGTAGGTATCGGTGCCACCCACGTAGGCATACGCCGTATCGCCGCGGCCCTTCTGATAACCACCACTGAACGTGTGGCCCTGAACGGTATAACCGAAGTTGGTGCTGAGCGTCTGGTTGTCGACCTCGCCAAGCAATGCACGTCCCTGCTCGCGTGCATTGAACCATCGCCACTCGCTGAATACTTCCCCAAGCCCCAGGGCGGCCTTGAACTTGAACCCTGCAAAGTCGCGGTGGAACAGGTCCTCGAGTTCACTGGCGTGCAAGCTCAGCGTCAGGTTGGCCAACAGCTGATAATCGACCCCGGCGTAGTACAACCGGTCACTGGTGACCGTTGCCGAATAGGCCCCCTGTTGCGCCATGGCGGTCAGGTCCTCATAGTCGGTGGAATCGCGCAGCTTGGTGGCATCCACCTGCATCAGGGTGAACGTAAACCGGTCCAGATCCTTGCTGGCCAGGTGCGCGCCGTTGAACCACTGGGGAAACAGGCGGCTGTTGTTGGACGCCAGCAACGGCAACTGCGGGCTCAGGCTACCCACTTTCAACTCGGTCTGCGCCAGCCTGGCCTTGAAGGTGGCCACGGCCTTGGCGTAGGCATCCGCAGCACGTTTGTCGCTGCCGCGCGGCAACAGGCCGGTGCCGCTACGGTCCGGCGAAGAATCGAGCTTGAGCCCCAGCATGCCGGCCGCATCCAGGCCGAGCCCGATCACCCCCTCGGTATAACCGGACTGTACGCGCAGCATGAAGCCCTGGGCCCATTCGCCACGCCGGGATTGCGTGGCGCTGGCGCCGTGAAAGTCGCGGTCGAAATAGAAATTGCGCAGTTCCAGGCTGCCGCTGCCGTCATCGATAAAGGCAGCCTGAGCGGATTGCCAGGCGCAGCAAAGCGCCGCGAGCATCAGCGATGCTCGCCGGGAGAGAATTATCATGGGTGTGCCTTGTTCTTTTTGTTGTTCGAAGACTCAGCGCCAATCAGCTTCTGGGGTTGCGCACGTAGCGCATCACCACCAGGCAGGCGATCAGGATCAGCGGTGCGATGGACAGCATGCCCATGTAGGTGCTGCCGGTGACATCGTTGATCTTGCCCACCATCACCGGTGCGACGATGCCGCTCAGTTGCCCGACCGAGTTGATTGCCGCAGTACCGGTGGCTATCGCAAGGCCCGAGAAGGTCGACTGCGGGATGGTCCAGAAGATCGGGATGGCAATGAAGGTGCCAGCGGTCGCCAGCACCAGCGCAGCCATCATTGCCAGGGACGAATCGGAATACAGGCACGCCAGCAGATAGCCAACGGCAGCGGCGAACAGGCAGTACACCAGGTAGCGCTTGCGTTCGCCGGTGCGGTCGGAGCGACGCGTCAGCAACACCATGCCGATGCAGGCCACCGCGTAGGGCAATGCCGACAGCACGCCGACCCAGAGCATGTCCTGCACCCCCGAGGACTTGATCAGGTGCGGCATCCAGAAGTTCAGGCCATAGGACGCGGTTTTGACCACGTAGTAGATGAACGCCATGATCGCCACTTCACGGGTCAGCAGCACCCGCCAGATCGAGCCGAGCACAGGCTTTTCGGTACGTTTGTCCTGGGCGAGGTTTTCCGCCAGCAAGTCCTTCTCGTCGCGGCTCAGCCATTTCGCGGTTTCAATGTCGCGGTCCAGCTTCCACAGCACCAGCAGGCCCAGCACCACGCACGGCAGGCCGGACATCAGGAACAACCAGTGCCAGCCGGCCAGGCCCAGCACGCCGTCCATCGTCCCCAGCAGGAAACCCGCCGCCGGGCCACCCACCGCGCCAGCCAACGGTACGGCCAGGAACCACAGGCCATTCATCTTCGCCAGGTGCTTGCGGGGAAACCAGCAGGCCAGGTAGAACAGGATCGCCGGCCCGAAGCCGGCCTCCATCACGCCGATCAGAAAGCGCAGGAAGTAGAGGGTGTACTGGGTATAGGCAAATACCAGCGCAGCCGTCGCCAGGCCCCAGGACACCATGATCCGGCAGATCCATGCCGGAGCTCCATAGCGTTTCAGCCCCAGGCTGCTGGGCACTTCGAAGAGTACGTAACCAACGAAGAACATGCTCGCGGCCAGGCCATAGGCGGCATCGCCAAGGCCTAGTTCCTGCTGCATCTGGGCCTTGGCGAAACTGATGTTGATGCGGTCGAAATAAGAGAACAGGAAGCAGATGATGGCCAGCGGCATGATGCGCCAGGCCACGCGACGGTACAGCAGCAGTTCATTGATGTGGCTGTCGTTGCGCTCACGCGCCAGTTGGCCGGTCATGGCAACCATGGTGGATCTCCATTCTTGTAATTATTGGAGAGCAGCGACGCCTCTGCCGGCGCCGCTTGCAGGTTTTTCAGCTGATGCGGACCAGTTTTTCCTTGAAGGCCTGGCCTTTGCCGACGTACTCGGCGGCGTTGCGCTGCATGCCGGCGATGGCCTCAGGGCTCAGTTCACGCACCACCTTGGCAGGGGCTCCCAGAATCAGCGAGTTGTCGGGGAATACCTTGCCCTCGGTGACGATGGCGCCGGCCCCGACCAGGCAATTCTTGCCGATGACCGCGCCATTGAGCACCACCGCCTGGATACCGATCAGCGCCCCATCGCCAATGCTGCAGCCATGCAGCATCGCCTGGTGGCCGATGGTCACACCCTGCCCCACGGTCAGCGCAAAGCCCGGGTCGGCATGCAGCACCGCGCCTTCCTGCACGTTGCTGTGCTGGCCGATGCGGATCGGTTCGTTATCCCCACGCAGCACCGCCTGCGGCCATACACTGACGCCCTGCTCGAGGGTAACGTCGCCAATCACGCTGGCATCTTCGGCGACGAAGGTGTCCGGGTGCAGGTTGGGCGTGAGCCTGTCGTATTGGTAGATCGCCATTTCAACCCCGCCTCAGGCCGCGTCGTCGGTTTTCAGCACACCGGCTGCGCACAGCTCGGCAATGTGCGCATCGCTGTAGCCCAGGTCGCGCATCACCTGACGGGTGTGCTCGCCAATGCGAGCGATCGCCCGGCGTGGCTGCAGGCGCTGGCCGTCCAGTGACAGCGGCAGCAAGGGCATCGGCGTGTGGCTGCCGTCTTCCAGTTGCAAGTCGGCCATTCCGCCGCTCTGCTGCAGGTGCAGATCGTCGAACAGTTCTTCCGGGCGGCGGATCGGTGCAAAAGGAATGCCGTTGGCTTCCAGTTGCAGCGCCAGTTGCCCCGCGTCCAATGGCGCGAACACCTCGGCCAGGTGCGCCAGCAGCCGTGGCCGTTGCAACACGCGGTCGTTGTTGCTGGCCAGCGTCGGGTCATCGAGCAGGGCCATCTGCCCCAGCACCTGGCACAAGGCATGCCACTGCCCTTCTCCGGTGGCAGCGACGAACATCTGCTCGCCGCCAGCAAAGGTGAACACGTCATAGATGGCCCAGGCGCTGATGCGATTGGGCATCGGCGCTGCAGCCTCGCCGGTGACGACGTACTGCTGCATGTGCTGGGCCGCGAGCAGGACGCAGTTCTCGTACAGGGCGCTTTGCACCTCGCGGCCGGTGCCAGTGGTGTGGCGCTCGTTGAGTGCAGCCAGCACGCCAATGGCACCGAACATGCCACCCATGATGTCGTTCACCGAGCTGCCCGCGCGCAGCGGGCGGCCCACTGGCCCGGTCATGTACGCCAGGCCGGCCATCATCTGCACTACCTCGTCCAACGCCAGGCGGTTGTCGTAGGGGCCGCTGAGGAAGCCCTTGTGCGATGCATAGATCAGCCGCGGGTTGCGCTGGCGCAGCGTTGCGTAGTCCAGGCCCAGCTTGTGCATACGCCCAGGCTTGAAGTTCTCGATGAACACGTCGGCGGTGTCGACCAGTTGCAGCACGGCGTCGCGGCCTTCCGCCGTTTCGACATCGACGGCGATGCATTGCTTGTTGCGGTTGAAGGTGCGAAAGAAGCCCGCCCCCGCGCCCAGCAAGCGGCGCGTGCCGTCACCGCGCACGGGTTCGATCTTGATCACTTCGGCGCCAAGGTCACCGAGGATCATGCCGCAGGTAGGCCCCATGACCATGTGCGAAATCTCGACGACACGGATGCCGTCCAAGGGAAGTCTGGACATCGTGCTACTCCTCGTTCGAGCAGGTCAGGCGTGGCGGGCAGCGCCAGGGAAGTTCAGCGGCAATCCGGCGCGGGCGATGCAGCCGTACAGGGACTCGCCCGGCAGCGCTTCGCTCAGCAGCCGGCGTGATTCGATCAGTGCAGGCAGGTCGATATCGGTGTCGTAGCCCATACTCTGCAGCATGAACACCAGGTCTTCGGTGACCGTGTTGCCGGATGCGCCCGGGGCGAACGGGCAACCACCCAGGCCGGCCAGCGAGGCGTCGAGCTCGCGAATGCCCTGCTGCACGGCAACCAGGCTGTTGGCCAGGGCCAGGCCGCGGGTATCGTGAAAGTGCGCGGCCTTCAGCCGCTCACCGGCAATTGCCCGCACGGCCTGGATCACCGTCGCCACCTGGCCCGGGTTGGCGTAGCCGGTGGTGTCGCCCAGCGAGACCAGGTCGCAGTCCGCTTCGATCACCTGGTGAGTGAGCGCACAGAGGTCGGCCAGAGGCACCTCCCCCTGGCGCGTGCAGCCGAAGGCGACCGACATGCCGGCCATGACCTGCACGTCGTGCAGGCCCATCTCGGTCCGCAATTGGCACATACGCCCCAGCTCCTCGACCATTTCCATGGGCGTGCGGCGTACATTGGCCATGCTGTGCGCCATGCTGACGGAGACGGGGGCAACGATGCGATGAGCGCCGGACTCGAGCGCGTCCCTGGCCCCACGCAGGTTCGGCGCCAATGCGGTGACTTGCAGGCCCGGGTATGTGAGGGCGTGAGCCACTACTTCGCGGGCATCGGCCATTTGTGGCAGCAAGCGCGCCGGCACGAACGAAGCAACTTCCATGTGGCGCACGCCAGCGGCGTAGGCGGCATCGATCCAGCGGCACTTGGCGGCTGTCGGCATGATCGCCTGCAGACTCTGCAGACCATCGCGCATGCCGACTTCGTTGATTGTTATTGTTGTCATCACGGTCTCTCTTTCTCAAGCGTTGCGCCAGACTAAGAGCTGGACGGCGAGCAGAAAAGACGTGTTTCACGGCCTGATCCATCGTCAGCCACGATGGATCAGACCGCCGCCTGCCAAGCCGGTGCGCGCAGCAGCAGGTGGTCCAGCAGGCGCCGCGCCGAAAGCGACAGCGTGTGCCGGTCGCGCATGCAGATGACGAACTCGCCCAGTGCCCAGTCGTCGGTCAGCGGTATAACCCGCAGGTCGAACAGCGCCGCATAGCGGGCCACGGCTTCCTGAGGGAACACTGCCAGGCCCAGGCCGAACTGCACCAGGCGGTACGCCGCGTCGAACGACGACACGTAACAGCGAAAGCGCAGCTCATGGCCCGACTGTCCGGCGCTTTTACGCATGAAGGTGTTAAGGGTGGCGAATGCCGACAGGCCCAGGTGGTCGTAGCCCAGGGTTTCCTCAAAGGCAATCTGGCTGCGCCCTGCCAAGGGATGGTCAGCGGCGACGACCACGGCCAGGTGGTCTTGGCGGTACGGCACGAACTCCAGGTCGCCCACCGCCATGGATTTGCGGCAGATGCCCAGGTCTGCGCTGCCCTCAGCCACACCGCGTACCACGTCGGGGCTGAAGCGCTCTTCGATATCGGCCTGGATGAGCGGGTGTTCCAGCATGAACGCCGACAGTTCCTCAGGCAGGAACTCCATGATCGACGAGACATTGGCCAGCACCCGCACATGGCCGCGCGCGCCTTCGGCGTACTCGCTCAGCTCGCTGTCCAGGCGTTCCATGGCCCGGACCATTTCCCGGGCATGGCGCAGCAGAGCCAGCCCTGCCGGGGTCGGCTCCACACCGCGTTTGCTGCGTTTGAGCAAGGCAGTGCCAAAGCGTGCTTCGATGTCGGAAATACGTTTGCTGACCGCAGACGGCGCCATGAACGCGCGCTCGCCGGCGCGGGCGATGGTGCCTTCCTCACAGACGACGATGAACAGGTTCAGGGACAAGTGGTCGAGGGGCTGCATTGCTGGGCTTGCCTGAGAGGATGGAAAGGCCGGTGCAATGTAGCATGGGCGCGCAGGCTTGACTCGCAGACACCGGCGAAGCCGCACAGGAATTCCGTTCACACAGATGTCACGAATGGGTCGGTACCACCTGCCCCACTCCCCAACCTTGGGGGCACGGCGCCCAACGTCAAACGCCTCCCAATACCCTTGCAGGAGAATTGGATCCCTTGCCCTGCAAGGGCTACAGCGCATTTTTTCCGGTTTGGCACGCCTATTGCCGATCTCCTGCCAGACGCCCCAAGTCCATGGGCCCGTTTGCAGGAGGAAATGACTCATGCACCGACCGATACCCCACCCGCTGGCAGTGGCGATTTTCGCCGGCATGCTCCAGCTCCCGGCGCAGGCTGCCTTGAACGCTGTCGATCCAGGCGCCTATGTGCCCGCCAACGGCGGCTTCCCCGCCTGGTACCAGGACAGCCACGGTCGTACCCTCGACCTGTGCCTGACCAAGGCAGTCAGCTCGCGGGTGCCTGGCGCGCCCGGCGCACCGTCGTACATGTGCACGCTGCTGCCTACCCCCGGCGTGTTCGACGATACCCAACCCATCGTCTTCCCCACCAACTTCCCTGACGAGGCGTTCTGGTTCACCGCCGACGCCGCCATCGTCGACGCCACTCGCGGCATCGATCTCAGCTACGGCACCGCGATCGAAGCGGCATTTGCCGCCGAAGAACCGGTCGACGGCGACCAGGTCAGCTTCGCCCGGGTGCGTATCCGGGTCGACGTGCCAACCGCCGGCACCTACGTGGTCACTCACCCCTACGGCGTTGAAGTGTTCGACGTACCTGCGGCCGGGCGCCGGGCGATCAACATGACCCGCGACATCGGCATTGCCGGCGCAGGTGATTTCACCGGTGCCCTGAAAGGCGATGTCGGGCCGTTCCTGCGCAGTGTCAACGGCCCCTACACCGAAGGCAGCGAGCGTTTCATCGGCGACCCGAACCTGGAAGAACGGGTGACCGGCAGCCCGTTCAACACCAACTACGTGCGCATCGAAGGCCCTGGCGGCATCGACCTGCGCACCGAGCTGTTCGCGGTTTCGGGCAAGCTTTCCGCAGTGGCCCTGCCAACCCCGCTGATGCCGCAACGCACTACCTACTCGCGGCATACCGAGAACGGCGACCTGCGCGCCCAGCAGGACATCTTCGTGATGGCTCCGCCGCCACCGGCCAGCGTCACCCTGACCAGCCAGACACCCAACCTGAACCTCACCGAGGCCAACGGTACCGGCGCCTGGTACGCCCAGTCGGTGCTCGACCCGGCCGCCGGGACGGTCCTGACGCTGACCGCCGACAACAGCGTGGCGATCCCCACCAGCAGCCTGACCACCGCCAACGTGCCGCTGACCGACCTGGTCACCATCACCCAGGCCCAGTACCGCCTGTCCACCGGCGAGCTGACCCTGGTGGCCAGCACCAGCGACGAAACCACGCCGCCAGTGCTCACCGCACATACCGGCAACGGCGCGCTGATCGGCAACCTGAGCGGAACTGGCGCCGTGAAGACGCTGAGCACCAGCCTGTCGCCGATTCCGCCGGCCAAGGTGCAGGTCACCAGTGCCAATGGCGGTAGCGACACCGAAGACGTGGTGCTGGTGCCATGAACAGACAAAGGCTCAGCCTTCAAGGAGGCAGCATGAACACTTGGTCGCGCCGTGCGCTGTTGGCCGCCGGTTTCTCCCTTACCGTTACCAGCGCCGCGTTTGCCGCGCTGTCCGATGTCGACCCGGGGCCCTACACCTTCGCCACCGGTGGCTATCCGATGTGGTACAAGGACAGCCTCGACCAGTCCCTGGAGCTGTGCCAGTCCCGTGCCACCAGTACGCGAGCACCCGGCGCGCCAGGGGCACCCGCCTACATGTGTACCTTGTTGCCCGAGCCCGGCATCTATGACGATGCCCTGCCGTTGGTGTTCCCGGACAACTGGCCGCCAGAGATGTTCTGGTTCCTGGCTGAAACCGCCATTCCGCAGGTCGGCAACAGCGGCTACGAGCTGGAGGTCTATGTAGCCGGGGTGGAGGCAGCCTTCGCCGCCGAAAACCCGGTCGATGGTGACCAGCAGAGCTTCGCCCGCATCCGTATCCGTGCTTCGGTCCCAAGTACCGGTACCTACACCATCACCCACCCTTACGGGGTGGAGACGGTCAACGTCACCACGGCTGGGCGCCGGGCGATCAACATCACCCGGGACATAGGCATTGGTGCTCCTGGCAACTTCCGGGGAGCGCTGGCGGGGGCGATCGGCCCTTGGCTGAAGGGTGTTGGCGGGCCTTACACCGCGGTCAACCCCGATACCGGCGCCATCGAAACCTACATCGGCGACCCCAATATCACCGAAGCGGTGACCGGCAGCCCCTTCAATACCAACTTCGTGCGCATTCAAGGCCCCGCTGGCACCATCCAGACCAACACCTTCACTGTTTCAGGCAAGGTACTGGACCAGCGTGCCCAGACCCCGGTCAGCCTGGAACGCGCCACCTACTCGCGCAATGCCACCGGCACCCGCACGGAAGTGTTCGCCAAGGCGCCCAGCGCAGCCAGCCTGTGCATGCGCAATGGCATCGCCCTGGTCGGCACCCCGCCTTCGCCGTGCCAGTACACCCTCACCGCCGACAACAACGGGCTGTTCTTCCACCAGCAGTTCGGCCAGGAAGCACCGCCTGCAGTGGTGGTGGTCACCGCCAGCAACAGCGCCGGCGGTACCCAGCCGACCGCGCTGTCGAGCAAGCTCACCGACGTGGTCAAGGTCAGCACCGCACGCTACGACTGGGCCAACAAGCGCCTGCTGATCGAGGCCAGTTCCAGTGATGAGGTGGCGATCCCCGACCTGCTCGCCCAGGGCTACGGTCGCCTGTCCAAGGCAGGCACGCTGCAGAGCCTGACTGTCAACGACGTACCGCAGCCACCGGCCACCATCACGGTCAAGTCGGCACGTGGCGGCAGCGATGTCGAACCGGTGGTCGTGGTCGGCAACGCACCGGTCGAGGCGGCCAACCAGCCACCGCTGGCCCAGGCCGATATCGGCAGCACCAGCGTCGGCATCCCGATCACCCTCAACCTGCTGCAGAACGACAGCGACCCGGACGGCAACGTACCGCTGACCATCAGCGACCTGACCCAGCCCGGTACCGGCCTTGGCGGCGTGGTGATGAACGGCACCACCTCGGTCACCTACACCCCGCCAGCCGGGGCCACGCAACCCGTGGTGGCCACCTTCAGCTACCGGGCGGTGGACGCCAAGGGCCTGAAGTCGGAACCGGCTACTGTCACCATCAACGTAGCGCCCAACCGGGCACCAACCGCCAACCCGGAAACCGTCGCCACCTTGGGCGTGCCATTGACCATCAACGTGCTGGCCAACGACACCGATCCGGAAGGCAACGTGCCGCTGACTGTCCCTGCTACCTCCCTCACCCAGCCGGCTACCGGTCGGGGCACAGTCAGCACCGACGGCACCACGGTGACCTACACCCCACCGGCCACGGTGACCACCGCCTTCACCACCACCTTCACCTACCAGGCGCGTGACTCGCTGGGGGCGCTGTCCAACCCCAGCACCGTCACCGTCAACGTGTCGCCACGGCCCGCCGCCGAAACCTTCGCGGTCACGGCAGCCACGGTCACGGCACGCTCCAACAACCGTTACAACTGGGACCTCAGCGGTACCTCGTCGGTCACCACCGGCAACACCGTCACCGTGCGGGTTACCACCACTACCGGCGTGCAGACCCTTGGTACCGCCACGGTAGCGCTGACCGGCCGCTGGCGCCTGGCGGTGAGCAATAGCACCACGATCATCCCGACTGCGGCACCGACGGCGACGATCACCACCAGCCAGGGCACCACACGCACCGTCAACGTAACCGTGCAGTAAAGGCCGGAGGTTGCAATGAAACGCCTGTACCCCCTGCTGCTCGGCCTGGCCCTGGTGGGCCAGGCCTGCTGGGCCGACGACCTGCTGGACAATGCCGACCTCGCGCCCGGCAACGACCTCGGCGACCCGGTGATCATCCGCCTGCTGCCGGCCGGCGCCGGCCAGGCTGCAGTGATCGAGCAGCAAGGCGCGGGCAACCGCGCCGCCCTCGACCAGAACGGCCAGGCCCTGCTGGGCCGCATCGTCCAGGCCGGAGGCGCGCAGGAAGCGTACATCTTGCAGGAAGGTAGTGACCTGATGGCCATCATCAGCCAACAGGGAAATGGCAACAGCGCGTCGATCCGCCAGAGCGGCAGCAGCAACAGCGCGGCCATCGAGCAGATCGGCAACGACAACAGCGCCAGCATCGTGCAGTCCGGCACTGGCCTCAACAGCTCCGTGACTCAGGCCGGCAATGGCCAGCACGTTCAGATCACCCAATACCGATAGACCTGGAGGCACCCCCATGTACAAGCTCGCTCCGTTAAGTGCCGCTATCGTCCTGGCCCTTGCAGGTCAGGCCATGGCTGCTGACAGCACCTCGTCCCAGACCCAGGACGGCAAGGAAAACATCGCCGAAGTCAGCCAGTCCCTGGCGCCATACGCCTCGGCCACCCAGACCCAGACCGGCAAGGGCAACAACCACCTGGCGGTGCAATCCGAGAGCACCAGCGATATCCAGCAGAGCGCCAACGGCCAGTACAACGCCGGCTACGCCGACCAACTGTTCGAGAACGGCAGCCAGGTCACCCAGCACGCCAGCGGCAGCTACAACGATGCCTTCGTCAGCCAGTCGCTGGGCCTGGGCAACCAATCGCTGCAAACCCAGCAAGGCGCCGAAAACAGTTCGACCGTGTGGCAGGACAGCCAGGAAGGCAGCAAGGCCACCACCTGGCAATCCGGCCAGCGCAACGAGGCCTTCATCGAGCAGACCTTTGGTGGCAGCAACAACAGCAGCATCATCAACCAGACCGGCCAGGACAACTACGCCGCCGCCGAGCACCTGAGCTACGTCGATGGCGATATCCAGGTCTACCAGGATGGCAAGGGCAACTGGGCGTATGGCGACCAGCGCGACGGCACCGGCGGCACCATCGGCATTGGCCAGTACGGTGGCGGCAACTCGGTGGAAGTGTGGCAGGACAACCAGACCGCCAGCCAGGCATCGGTAACCCAGTCCGGCCAGATGAACGAAGGCTATATCGACCAGAGCTTCGGCATGAACAACAAGGTCAGCCTGTCGCAACAGGGCACGGCCAACGCCAGCTGGTCGGACCAGTTCGAGACCAACAACTCGACCACCACCATCACCCAGACCGGTAGCAACAACGTGCATTTCACCTACCAGAACGGTGAAAACCTCAACCTGACCATCAACACCAAGGGCAATGGCAACAGCGTCACTGCCAGCAACTGGAAAGGCGCCAAGATGGGCGGCCAGTTCGGTACCAACCAGAACGCCACCATCAACCAGAACGGCAATGGCAACGGCGCCAACCTGACCCAGAACGGTGACAACCAGCTGGCCACGCTGACCCAGAAAGGCACCGGCAACCAGATGGAGACCAAGCAGGCCGACATGAACAACGAGCTGTACTTCGAACAGAACGGCACTGACAACATCCTGATCGCCGACCAGCGTGGCACCGAAAACTATGCCTACGGCAACAGCCAGGGCACCGGCAACGTCATCAACCTGGACCAGTCCGGCTACAGCAACCAGAGCTACACCAACCAGCTGTACGGTGGCGGCAACGAAGCCACCATCAAGCAGGTTGACAGTTACAACGTCGCCTACGTGACCCAGGGAGGCCAGGGCAACAAGGCGTACGTCGACCAGAGCGGTGTTACCCAGACCGCGACCATCAGCCAGCTGGGCAGCGCGAACGTGGCCACCGTGACCCAGCAGTAGATCGCTCCCCCCTTGAACCGCGGTGCTCCTCTCCCTGGTGCCGCGGTTCCTTTTTATTCCTGTCAGAACTTCTTTTTTTGCCAACTAGTTCGCGGGCCCGCTCCCACAGGTACTCAACCGCCGTCAAAGCCTGCGCCAACCCTGTGGGAGCGGGCATGCCCGCGAATAGGCCAAGCCTGCCAAGCGCATTACAATGGTCCACACCCCAACCGATGCCTGCCCCATGATCCAGTCCGACCTCGACCTGTTCGGCCCCCAGCCGCAACGCCTGGCCAGCCACACCGTGCTGCTGCCCGGCTTCGCCCTGGCCGAGATCGAGCCTCTGCTCGATGCCCTGCGCCCGGTGCTGCGTGCCGCGCCGTTCCGGCACATGCACACCCCGGGCGGCCTGCGCATGGCGGTAGGGTTGACCAACTGCGGCACGCTGGGTTGGGTCAGTGACGAACACGGCTACCGCTACAGCCCCTGCGACCCGCTCAGCGGCAAACCCTGGCCCGCCCTGCCCCCCCTGTTGCTCGAACTGGCCACCCGCGCCGCGGCCATGGCCGGGTTCGACGGCTTCGTGCCGGATGCCTGCCTGGTCAACCATTACCTGCCGGGCACCCGCCTGAGCCTGCACCAGGACCGCGACGAGCAGGACTTCGGCCAACCGATCGTGTCGGTGTCGCTGGGTTTGCCGGCGGTGTTCCTGTTCGGTGGCCTGCAGCGCGCCGACAAGACCCAGCGCATCCCACTGAGCCATGGCGATGTGCTGGTCTGGGGTGGCGAGGACCGCTTGCGCTTTCACGGCGTGCTCCCGATCAAGCCCGGCGTGCATCCGCGCCTGGGTGAACGGCGGATCAACCTGACCTTGCGCAAGGCCGGTGGCTGAATCGGACCAACGGCCCGCCACCCGGCGCAAACAGGATGAACGCGCATGAAACACGTTGAACATCTTGGCCAGGCAAGCTTCAAACGATATGCCATGCCCTCTTCAGCCTGGAGCCCGCCATGCCCTGCCAGCCCTGTTCCCCAACCCCTCACAGCGGAGCCGCGCGCCCATGAAAATGCCCTGCCGCGCGCCCAACGCCTCACTGCAACTCGATTACGTACGCGACACCCTGTTCGGCCCGGTGGCACAAAGCGTGGAATGCCAGTGCCAACTCGCCGCCCTCAACCTGCAAGGCCGCCCGGGCCTGCGCCTGCACATCTGCCCGCCGCTGCCCGACAAGGTCGACCGCGCTCACAGCGTGGCCTTCGTCTGGGACGGGCGCAGCTACCACGGTGTGGTCCGCGACCAGGGCAAGTGCGGTGATGGCGGCCTGAACCTGCTGCTGGAACTGCTGTAAGACGATCAACGGCGATCAACCCGGCTGAACCCACGGGGCGCGTCACATCTCCATAGCAAAAGGGCCCACGCCCGCCGGAGAACGCGGAGAACGCCAATGAACAGTCCGTTGCTCAAGCTCTTCACTCGCCCCGCCGACGCCTGGCTGGATATTCGCCGGGCCGAGGAAGACCACCCGCAGCAATATCTGCCGCGCCTGCTGGCCCTGGCATTGATCCCCGCGGTGTGCCTGTTCGTCGGCACCACCACCTTCGGCTGGAGCCTGGCGGCCGAGGAGCGGGTGCGCCTGAGCATGGCCAGCGCCGCGCAACTGGCGGGCCTGCTCTATGCCACCACAGTCGTCGGAGTGATGTTGATGGGCACGATGATCCGCTGGATGTCGCGCGGTTTCGATACGCAGCCCAGCCTCAACCAGTGCATCGGCTTTGCCGCCTACTGCGCCACGCCATGGTTCTTTGCCGGGGTGGTCGGCCTGCTGCCGATCCGCTGGCTGGCGCTGGCGGCGCTGCTGGCCGCCTCGGCCTATGCCAGTGTGTTGCTGTATGGCGGGTTGCAGACCTTCCTGCGCCTGAAGAAGGAACAGGCCATGCTGTTCGCGACCTGCGTGTGGGGGGTGGGGTTGTTGCTGCTGGTGACCATCCTGGTGGCGATGATCCTGTTCTGGTTCAACGGCCTGATGCCGGAATATGTGCGCCCGGCCAGCCTGGGCTGACCGGGGCGCGGCAGGCGCCTCAGGCGATCGCCTTGAGTGGCGCCGGGTGGCTGTCACGCAGCGCGTGCAGCTGCCCCACCAGGTTGACCAGGTCGCGGCAACTGTTGAGGCTATGCAGGGGGACCCCGCTCAGGGTCACGCCCTCGTCGAGACTCTGGCCCTGACCCAGGCGGATGGTCAGGTTGGCGCCGTCCGTGCAGCTGACTTCGCAACGGTCGGGCAGGCAGGCCTGCTCGATCATCTGCCGCATTTCTAGCATCGAAACTCCTATCAACGACATGGTACGACCCTCTCTTTGGGATGGCCTGTTGTGTGAGTACGCCTTTGTCGGGCGAGGCGCCAATTGATATTGCGCATGCCGGGGCAGGCGTCCATGCGCCTGGGCAATGATCATGCGGGGAATCCTCTAGCACCTTAGTGGAAGATTGCCTGTGCAGGCCGAGTGTTCGAACGCAATGGCAGACTTAGCGACGAGCGGTGCCGGCAGGCCCCAGCGATGCCCACAGATGCTGCGCCGCATAGGCTCGCCACGGTCGCCAGGCCAGGGCTCGTTGCGCCAGTTGGGCGTCGTCGCCTTCGAGCAGGCGCAACGCCTTGATCAGTGCCACATCGCCCAGCGGCAAGGCATCGGGCGCCCCGGCCTGGCGCAACGCCAGGTAGTGCGCGCTCCAGGGGCCGATCCCCTTGAGTTGGCACAGGTTGCGCAGCAGTTGATCCAGCACTTGCCCGCGGCGTAGCAGCCCGGGTTCGGCCAGCAAGGCACTGGCCAGCGTGCCCAGGGTGGCGGCGCGCGCCCGCGGCATGCCCATATCCTCGAACTGCGCAGCCGCCAATACCGGCAGCGCCGGAAACACGTGGCTCAGGCCCGGTGCGGGCCAGCGCAAGGGCACGCCGTGGCGTTGCACCAGGCGGCCGGCCAGGGTCATGGCACCGGCCACACTGACCTGCTGGCCCAGCACAGTGCGCATGGCCTGCTCGCAGGCGTCCCAGCCTTGTGGCACGCGCAGGCCCGGGCGCTCCTGTAGCAGGCGGGCCATCAGCGGATCGCGGGACAGTTCGGCATTGATGCGCGCGGGGTCGGCATCGAGGTCGAAGACCCGCCTCAGCCTGGCAGTCAGGCCGGGTAGCGCGTGGGCCGGGACGCCCTCAAGCCGGACCCGCAGGTACTGGCTGCCCGAAGGTGTGGCGTGCAAGACGGCGTGGCGGCCGGCAATTACCAGGGTACGGCGGTAGGTGCCGTCGAGGCAGGTCTCGATGCCGGGGATGCAGCGGGCAGCGAGGAAGGCCAGGGTCGAGGGCCAGTGGTAAGGGGCGCGGTAGCGCAGCCACAGGGTGTGGTGGCCGGGGGTGGGCAAGGATCGGCGTACGGCGTGCAGGGGGGTGAGCTTGGGCATGGGGTGATCATGCCAGTAATGCCAATGGTTTCAATCCGGACGTGGCTTTTGAGTGCTGGGGGCGCTCTGCGCCCCTATCGCGACACAAGGCCGCTCCTACAGGGGGTCGTGCTTCCCTGTAGGAGCGGCCTTGTGTCGCGATAGGGCTGCAAACGCAGCCCCAGCTTTTTCAGGCAAGGATCAATGCGCCGCACCGTCCCGTGCATCCTGCATCTGCCCGAACCGCCCGGCATGGAAGTCGTCGAACGACTCGGCAATTTCTGCCTGGCTGTTCATCACGAACGGGCCATAGCCCACGATCGGCTCGTCGATCGGTTCACCGCTGAGCAGCAGCAGGCTGGCACCTTCCAGCGCTTCGACGGCAACATCCTCACCACCGCGGTCAAGCAGCACCAGGCTGGATGGGCCGGCTTCGCGCTCGCCGTTGATCCGCACATTGCCGCGCAACACCACCAGCGCCGCATTGCGCCCGGCAGCAACCGGCAGCTGCAAGGTTGCACCGGCATTCAGGCGCATGTCCCAGACATCCATGGCGGTAAAGGTTCGCGCCGGCCCCGAATGCCCACGATATTCACCTGCAATCACCCGCAGGCTGCCGCCCTCGCCGTCCAGCGCCACCACCGGGATGTCCTCGGCCAGCAGCGTCTGGTAGCCAGCCGCTGCGCGCTTGTCCCGTGCCGGCAGGTTGACCCACAGCTGTACCATCTCCAGCGTACCGCCAGTACGGGCGAAGCCTGGGGAGTGGAACTCTTCATGGATGATGCCGTTGGCAGCAGTCATCCACTGCACGTCACCGGGGCCGATCAAGCCGCCAGCGCCGGTAGAGTCGCGGTGCTCCAGTTCGCCCTGGTAAACGATGGTCACGGTCTCGAAGCCGCGGTGCGGGTGCTGGCCAACGCCGCGCCGCGCACTGGTCGGGGTGAAGTCATGAGGGCCGGCATAGTCCAGCAGCAGGAACGGGCTGATCTTGCTGGCCAGGTTGTCGTAGGTGAACAGGCTGCGCACCGGGAAACCATCACCTACCCAGTGGGCGTGGGGGCTGCGGTGAATACCCAGAATCGTTTTCATGAGAAGGCTCCTCTCTTGGTTGAGATAACCTTACCAGTGATACCAATCAGGCAATAGCTGGCTAAAATGGCATGCATCGTCTCATTTAAAGGACAATCAGAAAAACACGGCGTGAAGTATCGGATGCCTCGTGTACTGCGACCTCAACCAATGCTCCAGCTTCAACGAAAAGGCTTGCCCCCGCACCCTGAGTTCCCGATAGACCGGATCCGCCATTGCCTGGCCCGGGGTCAGTCTGTCCAGATGGCGGCGATTTTCCACCGAGGATATCAACTCGAGAAAGACTGCGTAGTCTTCGAACAGTGCCACGCTATAGGGGTTGGAATGACCGAGCATTGCCAGGCGTTGCAAAGGGGTGAGGGCCAGCAATTGTTGAAGGCGCAAGACCTTCGACGGCGCAGGGAGGCCGTGGGCCTCGGCAATCGCCACGATGCCGCCTGCAAAAAGCAGTTTTCGCGAAAATTGCAGTTTGATGTTGCGTACCCCCCACGCCTTGCCTTCGGCCCTCTTTTCCTCGAAGTTCGCCATGAGGGTGCGGTAGTAGCGGATCAGGTCGTTAAGCAGGAACCTGGCAAGCCCGCTTCCATGATCATCAGGTACATAACGGCACAGCAGGTCATTCTGCCACCAGGCAAAGGCCTCATGCCCGAAGAGGGGCCGGCCTTCGAGCAACATCAGCATTCGCCTGGTCAGCGCAGTATTGTCTTCGCACTTCCAGCCTATGTGTTCGCTCAAGTCCGAGTACAGCGCCAACGCCCCACGGCCGAATTTAGCCTCGTCGCTTTCTCCCGGATGGCTGATGGGCCGGACAAGGTCGCTGACCTGGCGCAATATGTCGTCCAGACGACCCGCCGGCAAACTGCTGTCATGCACGATGAAAAAGTCGATGTCCGAAACAGGGGAAACCTCGCATCGACCATAGGAGCCCACGCTGACCACAGCCAGTGGTGACCGCCCCGCAAGTGGTGCAAGCGTGCTGTACATGGCTTGCCTGAGTGACTCGATTGTCTTGCAGGAGTAGTCGTAGCGTTCTTGCAGATACGATGGCTGTAGCAAGGTCTTGCTGGTCATGTCGTACGCTCGGGCAAAGCCCAAGGTTACTCACGCCTTCGCACCCGGTGCTGTCTGGAAAAACTATCCCGCCGGCCCCTGCAGCAGGAACGCCTGCACTTCTTCGGCACACGCCTCAGGATGTTCCTGCATGAAGCAGTGCCCACCTGCAACCTGCCTGGCGGTCACCTGAGGGTTGAGCGCCGCCAGGCGGCTAACCGAATGGGGCACGAAGGGGTAGGTGTGCTCGCCGTACAGCACCCGCGTGGGCGTGCGGATCGCCGTCAGGCTTGCCCACATGCGCTTGGGGAAGGAACTGAAGATTTCCACTTCGCGGCTGGGCCGGCACTTGAGCACCACCGTTTCGCCACAGTCGCCGATGGCATGCTCGACGTAGGCCCGCAGCGCCGCATCGGTCCACCCCTTAAAGATACCCCGCCCATGCAGCGACGCCAGGGCTGCCTCGCGGTCGGGCCAGTGGCTGCGACGGCTGGCGGCCTTGCGCGCCAGGGCGTGACGCTGGTGCAAGCCGACCAGGGCTGCCACCCCCATCACACCCAGCATGCGCCGGCTGAACAGTACCGGGTCAAGCAGCACGGCACGGGTGAACAGCTGCGGTTCACTGGCCAGGATCAGGCCGGTGAGCACGCCACCGAAGCTGTGCCCGACGGCAAAGCGCGGTACGTCGCCATACTCGCCCCGCCCGGCTGCGAAAGCCTCCACCGCCAGCGCAGCGGTGCGGTTCCAGCCACGAAAAACCCCGCCATGGTCACTGTCACCATGGCCCTGGACATCGCTGAGCCACAGGTCGAAATGTTCGCCCAGGCGCATCAGCAATGGCTGGTAGGCAAGGCAGCAGAAGCCGTTGCCGTGCAGAAAATGCAGCAGCGGCTTGCCACTGGCCGGGGTTCGCCAGCCACGCAGGGTGAAGCCTTCGGCGCATTCGTGGGACCAGGGGATCAACTGCATCGGCTTGCTGTACTCGCGGGGTCAGGAAAACGCCGATTCTACAAACAGCAGCGGGTACAGTGAAATCACCAGCAACAAGGCCATCAGGACATTGAACAGCATCAGCCAGCGCGGGTTCTGCAACAGGTTGCGCAGGGCGCTGCCGAACATCACCCACACCCCCACGCTGGGCAGGTTGACCAGGGCAAACAAGGCGGCGATGACAATGACGTTGGTCACATAGCCTTGCGCCGGCGTGTAGGTGGTGATTGCACCGACTGCCATCACCCAGGCCTTGGGGTTGACCCACTGGAACGCCGCCGCTCCCCAGAAGCCCAGCGGTTTGCGGGCACTGGACGAGGCTGTGCCGACCGGCCCGGAGGTGGCGATCTTCCATGCGAGATAAAGCAGGTAGGCGGCGCCGGTGTAGCGAAGTACCGTGTACAGCGGCGGCCAGGCCTTGAACACCTCGCCCAGGCCCAGGCCAACGGCCAGCACCATTACCATGAAACCGACGCTGATCCCCATGGCGTGGGGGATGGAGCGGCGCACACCGAAGTTGACGCCCGAGGCCAGCAGCATGGTGTTGTTGGGGCCAGGAGTGATGGAGGACACGAAGGCAAACAGCACGAAGGCGGTGAGCAGGTCGGCAGAGGCAAGCATGGCAGGCATTCCACATTCTTTATGGGTGCTGTCACACTAACGGAGTCGCCCTCCTCTGCGACCGATACAGTTTCACTAAATTGTGTAGATACACATCGCTGTACTGCTACCACCAGACCAAGGAAGCCGTCACCATGAGCCTTACCATTCGCCCTGCCGTTCGCGCCGATGCCGAGCAGATCCTGGCCTTCATCACCGAACTGGCCGAGTACGAACGCGCTCGCCACGAGGTGATTGCGAGCGTTGCCGATATCGAGCGCAGCCTTTTTGGCGAGGGCAGCACCGTGCACAGCCTGATTTGTGAGCGCGATGGCCGGGCAATCGGCTTTGCCGTGTATTTCTACAGCTACTCGACCTGGCTCGGGCGCAACGGCATCTACCTGGAAGACCTGTACATAACGCCCGAGCAGCGCGGCGACGGTGCCGGGCGGCAATTGCTGCGGCATATTGCCCGCGAAGCGGTGGCGAATGATTGCGGGCGGCTGGAATGGAGCGTGCTGGACTGGAACGAGCCCGCGATCGGCTTCTATCAGAAGCTGGGGGCCGAAGCGCAGGATGAGTGGGTGCGCTACCGGCTGGATGGGGAGAAACTGGCGGCGTTTGCCCGGGGCTGAGTGGGTGGATGCTCACGGCATAGACCACTACAGGCCGAACCGGCTTACATGAGGGCTTGAGTGCGCATGCCTTGAGCTTTTCAGCGCCTGTGAGATCGAGCGCCGCCCGCGCGGCGCTTCGCGGCACAAGGCCGCTCCTACATCTGTTTCCGGCCAATTACTCCTGTGCCAGGTGGGTTGCAGCCTTGGTGCTTGGCTGAAGATTGATGAGGAGCAGTCGTGCGCCCCTCGATATCGAATGGAACAAACAAGACGGACAGAGGTGAACTCACAGGAGTAACTGGCCGGAAACAGATGTAGGAGCGGCCTTGTGCCGCGAAGCGCCGCGCGGGCGGCGCTCGATCTCCCAGGCACTGCAAAACCAAATCCCTACCATCAGGGCAATTGACGGCAGCCCCGCCCCATGGTCTCCTTATGCCTCGCGTTCAGGTGCCCCCGATGGGGGTGAAACGGGAAACCGGTGCGTCACAGGCCCTCCAGCAGGGCCGGACAAGGCCGGTGCTGCCCCCGCAACGGTAAGCGAGCGAAGCGTCTGTACCACTGTGCCCGATCACCCGGCATGGGAAGGTGACGCCTTCCAGGAGCCTGGCTCCTCCTCGCAAGCCCGGAGACCGGCCTGGCGTTCATGAACACCCCGCGGTGGGCGGGCGCTGTTGCATTCCCCTGGGCTGCCACGCTCGGGGCTGCCGCGCTTGCCCGTTGCCCACAAAAAGCAGAGGAACGCGTCATGCCCGTCACCAGCGCCAAGCAACACAGCATCACCACCCCCGTCACCCTCAGCCAGCGTGTCGTCATCGCCGTCGGCGCCAGCCTGCTGGGCCTGTGCCTGGTGTATTTCGCCGGCTTCTCGCACATCGAAGCCGTGCACAACGCCGCCCACGACACCCGCCACAGCGCCGCCTTCCCCTGCCACTGAGTACGCCCGATGATCACACGCATTGCCCGTACCGCGGGCTTCAGCGGGTTGCTGGCGGCCTTGCTGCTGACCTTGCTGCAAAGCTTCTGGGTCGCCCCGCTGATTCTCGAGGCAGAAACCTACGAATCTTCAGCTCCGGTCGCCCAGCACGAGCATGCTGGCGAAGTGGCCGCCCATGAACACAGTGCCGAAGCCTGGTCGCCGGAAGACGGCTGGCAGCGGGTGCTGTCCACCACCGGCGGCAACCTGGTGGTCGCAGTCGGCTTCGCCCTGATCCTCACCGCCCTGTACAGCCTGCGCGAACCCAAGCGTGCCGGCACCGGCGCACTGTGGGGCCTGGCCGGCTTCGCCGTGTTCTGCCTGGCCCCGACCCTGGGCCTGCCGCCGGAACTGCCAGGTACTGCAGCCGCCGACCTGGGACAACGCCAGGCCTGGTGGATCGGCACCGCCAGCGCCACCGCGCAGGGCCTTGCCCTGCTGGTGTTCGCCCGCCACTGGTTGCTGAAGGCGCTGGGCGCCGTGCTGCTGGTCATTCCCCACGTGATCGGTGCGCCGCAACCCGAGGTGCACGAGAGCCTGGCCCCCGCCGCACTGGAAACCCAGTTCAAAGTGGCCTCCTGGCTGACCAACGCCGCCTTCTGGCTGGCCCTGGGCCTGCTCAGCGCCTGGCTGTTCCGGCGCTCCAGCCAAGCCTGATGCCTGCCTTTTACGCCGGCTTCGGCTGCCGCCGGGGTTGCCCGGCGGATACGCTGGAAACCTTGCTACGCCAGGCCCTGGCCAACCAGGGCCTGGCGTTGGCCGACCTGCACGGTATCGCCAGCATCAGCCTGAAGGCCGACGAACATGGCTTGCAGCAACTGGCCGAACGCCTCGGCGTGCCCTTGGTGTTGTACGATACCGCGCAGTTGCAACCCTACGAACTCCAGCTCAGCCACCGCTCCGCTGCTGCCCATGCCCACTGCGGCTGCTGGGGCGTGGCGGAGAGTGCGGCACTGGCCCTGGCCAGCCAGCGGCTCGGCACGGCCAGGTTGCTGCTGACGCGCCAGGTACTGGGCCCGGCTACCCTCGCCCTGGCCTGTTGAACGTTTCCCCTCTTTCCTGCAAGGACTTTCCATGACGGTCTACTTCATCGGCGCCGGCCCCGGCGACCCGGAACTGATCACAATCAAGGGCCAACGGCTGATCCGCCAGTGCCCGGTGATCATCTATGCCGGCTCGCTGGTACCGGCCGCCGTGCTCGAGGGCCACCAGGCCGAGACCGTGATCAACAGCGCCGAACTGCACCTGGAACAGATCATTGCCGCCATGCGCAGTGCGCATGAGCAAGGCCTGGATGTGGCCCGGGTACACAGTGGCGATCCCAGCTTGTACGGCGCCATCGGCGAGCAGATCCGCCATCTGCAGGCGCTGGGCATCGATTACCAGATCATCCCCGGGGTCACCGCCACGGCGGCCAGCGCCGCCCTGCTCGGCTGCGAACTGACCCTGCCCCAGGTAGCACAGACCGTTATCCTTACCCGTTATGGCGACAGTTCGCCGATGCCGCCCGGCGAGCAACTTGGCGACCTGGCGCGCCATGGCAGCACCCTGGCGATCCACCTGGGGGTCAAGCACCTGTCGCGTATCGTCGAAGAACTGCTGCCGCACTACGGCACGCACTGCCCGGTGGCGGTGGTGCATCGCGCCACCTGGCCGGACCAGGACTGGGTGCGCGGCACCCTCGGCGATATCGTCGAACGCGTCGCGGCCAAGGGCTTCCGGCGCACGGCGCTGATCCTGGTGGGCCATGTGCTGGGCGACACACCGTTTGCCGAATCGGCCTTGTACCGCGCCGGGCATGCCCACCTGTATCGTCCTGGCGACTGAGCATTGCCAGGTTCGCCACGGGCGTAGCAGACTCCGGTTTCCCGCCTGCAAACAGGAGTCATGCCCATGCTGGACCTACGCCCAAACTGCGAGTGCTGCGATACCGACCTGCCCGGTGACAGCCCCGATGCGCTGATCTGCTCCTTCGAATGCACCTTCTGCCGCACCTGCGCCGAAACCCGTTTCCAGGGCCGCTGCCCGAACTGCACCGGCCAGTTGGTGGCACGCCCGACACGCGTCAGCCAGGCGCTGGCCAACAACCCTGCCTCGACCCAGCGCGTGAGCAAAGTACACTCCGCCTGCGCGTGATCTACTTCAAAACATTCAAAAAAACAGACATCGCCGCTTTGTCAGGGTAATGTCTTTCCCACGTTTTGTAGGACTTTTCAACAGCTAGCCCGGGGACTTTCAACACTTCTATACTCGGCATTACCAAATTTCGGGAATGGTCGTATCGTGCAGCGCTTCCGATAACCCCACTTGCAGACGTATTCCTGAGTGATCCAGGAAGCGGACCACATCCTGACAGGAGTTTTCTTCATGACTACCGTGCTGATCGTCGACGACCACCCCATCGTGCGACTGTCCTTGCGAATGCTGCTCGAACGCGAGCGCTTCCATGTTGTCGGCGAAGTCGGCGATGGCAGTGAAGTCACGCAGGAGGTCCGCAGACTGCGCCCGAACGTGGTCATCCTCGACATCGGCCTTCCGGGCCTGGACGGCATGGAAGTCATCAAGCGCCTCCAATGCCTGGAACCGGCCCCCAAGATCATGGTGCTGACCGGCCAGGCCACCGACCTGTATGTGCGGCGCTGCCTGGATGCCGGCATCGGCGCCTTCGTCACCAAGGATGAAGACCACGAGGCCTTGCTGTTCGCCCTGAAGGCCCTGGTCAAGGGCTACTCGACCTTCCCGCAGATGTCGGTCAACAGCAACTCGCTGGAAAGCGAGCCCATGCGCCTGGCGAGCCTGTCCAACCGGGAAATGGAAGTGCTCAGGCGCCTGTCACGCGGCGAGAACAACAAGAATATCGGCACCTGCATGAACCTCAGTGCCAAGACCATCAGCACCTACCGGGGCCGCATCATGGAAAAGCTCAAGACCGAATCGCTGGTTGAGATGGTCGACCTGGCCAAGCGCAACAGCGTCTATTGAGCGCTCGGTGGCAATGAAGCGCCTGCTGGCAAGCGCCCTTCTGGTCATCGGCCTGGCCAATTCCGGCGCGCTGCTTGCCAACAGCGAACCCCGCCAGTTGCTGGCGCGCTCGGTCAGCGCCGCCGCCCCGCTCGCGCTGTCCAGCGAAGAGCGGCAATGGCTCCAGCAACGCCAGCACCTGGTTCTTGGCAGCTCGCGGCCCGACTACCCACCGCTGGAAATCAATGTCAGCCAGCGCGACTATGAAGGCCTCAGCGCCGATTACGCTGGCATCATCGCTGAACAGCTGGGCACCACCATCGAAGTACGACGCTACGACAGCCGCCACGAAGCCATCGCTGCGCTACGCGACGGCCGTATCGACCTGCTGGGCAGCTCCAACGCCTTCGAGGCAGCGGATGCCCAGCTCAGCCTCAGTGCGAGCTACGCCGACGACCTGCCGGTCATCGTCACCCGCGAGGGGCACAGCTTGAAGAACACCCCCGATCTCGCCGGCCTGCGCCTGGCCATGGTCGATCATTACCTGCCGGCCAGCAGCGTCCGTAGCCTGTACCCCAAGGCGCAACTGAGCCTGTATCGCTCGACGCTGGCCGGGCTGGCCGCCGTCGAACTGGGCGAGGCCGACGCCTACCTGGGCGATGCCATCAGTACCGACTTTGCGATTGGCAAGAGTTACCAGGGCACACTCAAGATCGACCACTTCTGCCAGGTTGCCCCCGGGGCGTTTGCCTTTGCCCTGGCCAGTGACAACCCGCGCCTGCGCCAGCTGGTCGACAAGGCGCTGGCGCGCATCAGCGAAAGCGAACGCCTGAACATCCTGCGCCGCTGGAGCAGTGGCAACACCAGCCTGCTGCTGCAACGCCACCTCACCGCCCTGACCGCCGAAGAAGACGCCTGGATCGCCGCCAACCCCAGCATCAGCGTGCTGGTCAACACATCGCTGGCGCCGCTGACCTTCAACGACGCCCAGCACCGCCCCAGCGGCATTACCCTCGACCTGCTCAAGCAGATCTCGCTGCGCACGGGGCTGAATTTCAAGCCGGTCGAAAGCCCGTCGGCGCAGGCAATGGTCGAGCGCCTGGCGCGCGGCGATGCGCAGATGATCGGCGCATTGGGCTATAGCGCGGACCGTTCGAAACAACTGCGCTATACCCGCCCCTACCTGGTCAGCCCGCGGGTGCTGGTTACCCGTGGCGACAATGCATTACCGGCGCAGGCCATGGCGCTGGATGGCCTGCGCATCGCCCTGGTGCGCGGCTCGCCGCAACGGGCCGTGCTGCAACAACGCTACCCGCAGGCCAGGATGGTCGAAGTGGACAACCCGCTCGGCCTGATGGAAGCCGTGGCCAACGGTGCCGCCGACGTCGCCTTGAGCAGCCATATCAATGCCGCCTACTACATCAGCCATGTGTTCAAGGACCGCCTGCGCATTGCCAGCGTGCTCGACGATGACCCGGCCATCGCCGCCTTCGCCGTGGCCGCCGACCAGCCGCAGTTGCAGGCAATCCTCGACAAGGCGCTGCTGAGCATTCCACCCGAAGAGCTGGACCAGTTGATCAACCGCTGGCGCACCAACACCCTGGTCAGTGACAGCCCTTGGCGCGACTACCGCACCCTGGCCTTGCAGGTGCTGGTACTGTCGGCCTTGCTGCTGGCCGGGGTGGTGTTCTGGAACAGCTACCTGCGCAAGCTGATCAACCAGCGCACCGAGGCCCAGCATGCCCTGCAAGCGCAATTGGCGCTCAGCCGCGGCCTGCTCGAGCAGCTGCGCCAGGCCAAGGACGACGCCGAACAGGCCAGCCAGACCAAAAGCACCTTCCTGGCCACCATGAGCCATGAAATCCGTACCCCGATGAATGCCGTGATCGGCCTGCTGGAGCTGGCCCTGGAAGACAGCCGCGGCGGCCGTTGCGACACCCAGACCTTGCAGACCGCCTACGATTCGGCCATCGGCCTGCTTGAGCTGATTGGCGATATTCTCGACATTTCCCGCATCGAATCCGGGCACATCACCCTGCAGCCGGTGCCCACCAACCTGGTCGAACTGGTACGCGCCACCGTGCGGGTGTTCGAAGGCAATGCACGGGCCAAAGGCCTGCACTTGCACAGCGAGCTGCCCGCTGCGCCGGTCTGGGTACTGGCTGATCCGCTGCGCCTCAAGCAGGTCTTGTCCAACCTGATCAGCAACGCCATCAAGTTCACCGACCGCGGCGAAGTCCAGGCCAGCCTGCTGCTGCACTCGCCCAGCGACGCTGACATCTTGGCAGTGGAACTGAATGTGCGAGACACCGGCATCGGCATCAGCCCTGCCGACCAGGCCCGGCTGTTCAACGCCTTCGTCCAGGCCGACGGCCCACGGGCACGCCAGGGCGCCGGCCTGGGACTGGTCATCAGCCGCACCCTGGCCGAGTTGATGGGCGGCACCTTAAGCCTGCAGAGCGTCGAAGGCGTGGGCACCAAGGTGCAGGTCTGCGTGCGGCTGCCCGCCTGCGCAGCACCGGTACAGGCCGAACAGCAGGACCCGGTGGTTGAAAACAGCAGCCCGCTGAACATATTGGTAGTCGACGACTACCCCGCCAACCTGCTGCTGCTGGAGCGGCAACTGCATACCCTGGGGCATCGGGTGACGCTGGCGGAGAACGGGGAAATCGCGCTGGCACGCTGGCAGGCAGCGCGCTTCGACCTGGTGATCACCGACTGCAGCATGCCGGTCATGGACGGCCACGAACTGACCCGCCGCATCCGCAGCCTCGAGGGCGAACGCGGCCTGGCGGCATGCCACATTCTCGGCGTCACCGCCAACGCCCAGGCCGAGGAGCGTGCCCGCTGCCTGGCCAGCGGCATGGACGAATGCCTGTTCAAACCCATTGGCCTGCGTACGCTCAAGGCCCACCTGCCCCACGCTCACCCCCGGCAACAGCCGCCAGCGCGGCGCGCCAGCGGGTTCAACCTTGGCGAACTGCGGCACCTGACCCAGGATGACGAACAACTGACGCGGAATCTGCTGGAACAGCTGGCACAAAGCGTCAGCGAAGACCTGGCCACCTTGCGCGCACTGGCAGCAGATGCCCCCGGCGAGGCTGTGCGCGCCCTGGCTCACCGGATCAAGGGCGGGGCGAAGATGCTCAAGGTACGCACGCTGGTCCACGATTGCGAAGCCATCGAACAGGCCCAAGGCCAAGGCCTGCCGACGACTGACCTGCGCCTGCAATTGCAGGCCAGCCTGGAGACCCTGCTGGACGAGTTGGGCGATGCGCTCAATGCAATTGCAGCGTCGAACTGATCTGGCTGATGGCGTTTACCACGTGCCGTGAACCCTGCTGGATTTCCATGATCACCGTGCCGGCCTCGTTGGCCAGCGCCACGCCATGATCGGTGCGTTTCAGGCTCGACTGCATGCTGGCCACGGCCAACAGCGACAGGTCGTGGTTCTGCCGCACCACGTCGACAATTTCCAGGGTGGCCTTGCTGGTTCGCGCCGCCAGGTTGCGCACCTCGTCGGCCACCACGGCAAAACCGCGCCCGTGCTCGCCGGCGCGGGCCGCCTCGATGGCCGCGTTCAAAGCCAGCAGGTTGGTCTGGTCGGCAATGCCACGGATGGTCAGCACGATCTGCCCGATCACATCCGACTGTTTGCTTACCGCATCGATGCTGCGGGCCGCGTCGTTGAGTTCATGGGAAATCTGCTCGATCACCTGTACCGCCTGCTGTACCACCTCGGTGCCCTTGCGCGCGCAGGCATCGGTCTGCACCGAACTGGCATGGGCAGCATCGGCGGCGCTTTGCTGGGTGCTTATCTGGCGGGTGATGTCGCTGGCGAACTTCACCACCTTGTACAAGCGGCCCTTGCTGTCGAAGATCGGGTTGTAGGACGCCTCCAGGTAGACCGTCCGGCCATGTTTGTCGACGCGCTCGAAACGGTGCGAATGGTATTCGCCGCGGTTGAGCGAAGCCCAGAACTCGCGGTACTCGGCCGATTCGCGCTCATGCGCCAGGCAGAACAGCCCGTGATGGCGGCCGACCACCTCGTCCAGGCGATAGCCCATGGTGTCGAGGAAGTTCTGGTTGGCCTTGATCACCCGGCCTTGCGGGGTGAATTCGATCACCGCCATGGAGCGGCCGATGGCCTTGAGCAGGCTTTCGCTCTCGTGCTCCTCCATCACCCGCTGGCTGATGTCGGATGCCACCTTGATCACGCTGGTGACCTGGCGCTGCTCGTCCAGTACCGGCATGTAGCTGGCTTCCAGCCAGACTTCGCGGCCGGCCTTGTCGATGCGCTCGAAGGTACCGCTGATGGCCTTGCCCTGCCCCAGTTCACGCCACAGTTGCTGGTATTCGGCGCTTTTCGCGTAGCCAGGGTCGCAGAACAGCCGGTGATGCTTGCCGCGCAACTCCTCGGCGCTGTAGCCCATGGCCTGGCTGAAGCGCTCATTGGCATCGAGGATCGTGCCGTCGGGGGTGAACTCGATCATTGCCATGGAGCGGCTGATCGCCGCCAGCTTGGCCTGCAAGCTGGCCAAGGCCTCATGACTGCGCTGGATCTCGACCAGATCGGACTTGCGGTGGAAATCGAACATGACGCCGGGCTCCTGTATGCGCGGTGTCCTGAGCATAGATCGCCTGGCGTGAGTCGTGGTTTTTGTGGCGCCTGTGAGATCGAGCGCCGCCCGCGCGGCGCTTCGCAGCACAAGGCTGCTCCTACATCTGTTTCGGGCCAATTATTTCTGTGAGGTTTGTGCGCGAACGCTCTGGCGCATGGCTCGATATCGCGTTGTACGAACAAGGCGGTCGCGTGCACTGGTAAAGGCGTTACTGGCCTGAAACAGATGTAGGAGCAGCCTTGTGCTGCGAAGCGCCGCGCGGGCGGCGCTCGGTCTCGAAACCACCACCCCCATCAGGACAAACTCAGGAACTCTCCCGCACCATCAACTCGAAGCCCAGGTCCTGCTGCGCATTCGGCACCCGCTTGCCATCGAGCAACGCCAGCAGCGCCTGCGCAGCACCGCGCCCCACGGCGGCCCGAGGCGTGCGAATCGAGGTCAGCCGCGGCACCATGTGCGCCGAAGCCGGCAGGTCGTTGAAACCGACCATCGCCACCTGCCGCGGCACCTCCACCCCTTGGCGCAATGCCTGCAGCACCGCGCCCTGGGCCAGGTCGTCGTTGCAGAAGAAGATACCGTCGACATCCGGCGCCTGCTGCAGCAACTGGCTGAACAACGCGCTGCCCAGGGCAATGGAAGAAGGCTCCGGCGCCAGCACTTCCAGCTCGGCCGCCTGCAAGCCGGCCTCGGCCAATGCCTGGCGGAACCCTTCGGCACGCTGCATCACCCGCGGGTCGAGCTGCGCGGCAATGAACGCCAGGCGCTTGCGCCCGCGCTCGATCAGGTGGCGGGCCGCGGCGCGCCCGGCCTGCTGCTGCGAGAAGCCGACCGACAACGCCCCGGCCTCGCCATTCAGTTCCATCATGTGCACACAGGGCACGCCACTGGCCGCCAGCATCTGCCGCGATGCCTCGCTGCGCTCGAAACCGGTCAGCAGCATGCCGCAGGGCTGGTAGGCCAGGTAATTGCGGATCAGGTTCTCTTCTTCGGCAAGATCGTAGTGATAGTTGCCGATCAGCACCTCGAGCCCGCGCGGGCGCATGACCTCATGAATGGCTTCCAGCGTATCGATGAACAGCTGGTTGGACAGCGACGGGATCAACACCACCACCGACTGGCTGCGCGCCGACGCCAGGGCACGGGCCGCCGGGTTGGCCACGTAGCCAAGGCTCGCTGCGGCAGCAACGACCTTTTCCACCAGCTCCGGCGCAACCGTGCTGACCCCACGCAGGGCGCGGGAGGCGGTAATCGGGGAAACCCCGGAAAGCCTGGCAACTTCTGCCAGGGTGGGACGACCTGTGGTGCGGGAGCCGGTGCGGGACATGGATGTTGTAATTTTACTACTTGCAAGGAAAGGGAACGGCCACTAAGGTAGCGCTGTCTCAGGACGCAGGCAATGTAATCTTTGCAGCAGCCACCGCGCGCTCGCCGCCAAGCGTCCATACTGCGTAAGGACAAGATCAATAACACCGGGGAGGTGGCTGTTCGTCGACGACGAGACAGCGCTATCTCACCCGCAGGAGGTACTGATGAATTCTCCCCTGTCCGCCATCGTGGTGATGGGCGTGGCCGGTTGCGGCAAAAGCTGCATCGGCGCTGCCATCGCCGCCCGAAGCGGCGGCCGCCTGATCGAAGGCGACGCTTTCCACCCTGCCGAAAACATCCGCAAGATGAGCGCTGGCATCCCCCTGGACGACAGCGACCGTGCCGGCTGGCTGGTGCGTCTTGGTCAGGAGCTGCAAGCCACGACCCAGGCCGGGGAACGTCCGATCCTGACCTGTTCGGCCCTCAAGCGCCGCTATCGCGACTCCCTGCGCGATGCCATGCCCGGGCTGGTGTTCGTGTTCCTCGAGCTGTCACCCGCCGAGGCGGAAAAACGCGTGCTGGCCCGCCCAGGGCATTTCATGCCGGCGAGCCTCATCGACAGCCAGTTCGCTGCCCTCGAGGCGCCACACGGCGAACCCCTGACCCTGGCACTTGACGCCACCCAGCCCATCGAAGCGCTTGCCGAAGCGGTGGACAGCTGGCTAAAGGGCCGCGGTGAGCCGGGCCTGGCACAAACCGCCTGAACGTGGCGGCTTTCCCGGCCTACCCAAGACAGCGCTACCCTGCCCCATAAGCGCAAGCAAAGTTACAAAAAAAGCTACGCCAAAACAACGATAAGACCGAGGCCTTCAAACCATGTTCGGACTGGCTACTGATACCTTCCTGCTGCTCGACGCGCTGGTTACCATCGTCGGGCTGATCCTGCTGATCACCCACTTCAAAGTCCACCCCTTCGTCGCCCTGACCATCGCGGCCGGCTTCCTAGGCCTGACCTCCGGCATGCCGGTGGCCAAGGTCATGAAATCGTTCCAGGACGGTTTTGGCGGCGTGCTGGGCTTCGTCGGCATCGTGCTTGCCCTGGGCACCATGCTTGGCAAGCTGATGGCCGACTCCGGGGGGGCCGACCAGATCGCGCAAACCCTCATCCGTGCCTTCGGCAAGAAGAACGTGCACTGGGCGATGATGTTCGCCGCCTTCCTGGTGGGCATCCCGCTGTTCTTCGAAATCGGCTTCGTGCTGCTGATTCCGCTGGTGTTCATCGTCGCCCGGCGTTCCGGCGTGTCGCTGATCAAGATCGGCATTCCACTGCTGGCCGGCCTGTCGGTGGTGCACGGCCTGGTGCCCCCGCACCCGGGCCCGCTGCTGGCGATCGGCATCTTCCATGCCGACATCGGCAAGACCATCTTCTATGGCCTGATCGTGGCGCTGCCTACCGCCATCATCGCCGGCCCGCTGTTCGGTAACTTTATTTCCCGCTACATCCCGGGCACCCCGTCCCAGGAGCTGATGGACCAGATCGCCAAGGAGTCCGACCAGGGCAACCTGCCAAGCTTCACCATCACCCTGGTCACCGTGCTGCTGCCGGTGGTGCTGATGCTGCTGAAGACCTTCGCCGACGTGGTGCTGCCAGCCGAGCACATCGTGCGCCAGTGGATGGACCTGATCGGCCACCCCATCACCGCCCTGCTCGCTGCCCTGCTGCTGGCCTTCTACACCTTCGGCTCGGCCCGTGGCTTCAACCGCCAGCAGATCATGAAGATGCTCGACCAGAGCCTGGCACCGACCGCGGCGATCGTGCTGATCGTGGGTGCCGGCGGCGGCTTCAAGCAGATGCTGGTAGACACCGGCGTGGGCAACGTGATCGGGCAGATGGCCGTGCAGGCGGAGATTTCGCCGATCATGCTGGCCTGGCTGGTAGCGGCGGTAATCCGCATCGCCACCGGTTCCGCGACGGTCGCCACCATCACCGGTGCGGGCATCGTCGCACCGGTGATCGACCTGGTGCCTGGGGTCAACCGTGAGCTGCTGGTGCTGGCCACCGGCGCCGGCTCGTTGATCCTGTCCCATGTCAACGACGCCGGTTTCTGGCTGGTGAAGCAGTACTTCAACATGACCGTGGCGGAAACCTTCAAGACCTGGAGCATGATGGAGACCATCCTGTCGATCGTCGGCATCATCTTCATCATGTTGCTGTCGCTGGTGGTGTAACCGTTGATCGGGGTAATGGCACCTTGAAGCTTCGGGTAGGGCCGAACGGAAGTATCAGCCCTACCCGAAGCAAAGGAGCCTGCCATGCCCCGCTCAAGCATCCTGCTGATTGCCCTGCTCGCCGCGCCATTGGCCATCGCTGCCGGCACCGGCCCCACCTACCCCGACGACCCGCACAACCCGGCGCCCAAGCCGGGCGCGGACAGCACCCTCAACCCGATCGAAAAGCCCATGCCGCGGGACACCGACCCACGCATAAAAGGCAACGACCCGGACAGCCCGCCCGCTGAACAGAATGACAACCGGGATTTGCCGGGTATGGATGGCAGTGGCTCGGAAGGTACCGGGCGGCAGGGAGCAGCCGATAATCAGCGTTGATCAATGCGCTCAAATTCTAAAAGTTGCCGCAATCCCTGTAGGAGCGGCCTTGTGTCGCGAAAGGGCTGCAAAGCAGCCCCAGCAATTTCGACTGTTGCGCATCAATCCCGGGGCCGCGTTGTGGCCCTTTCGCGACACAAGGCCGCTCCCACAGGGGGGCCTCACCACTGGCGCTTGTCCGGCCTGGTCAGCCCCAGTTTCTCGATCCGGTAACGCAGCATGTCCCGCGACAGCCCGAGCATGCGCGCCGACTTGGTCACGTTCCAGTCCGTGCGGTCCAGGGTCTTGCACACCAGGTCGCGCTCCATGTCCGGCAGGCTGGTGCCGGGCTCGGGTTCGTGCCGGGGCATTTCGAACACCGCAGGCGCCGCCTGTTGCACCAGCGGCTCGTCGATCAGGGTCATGCACAGGTTGAGCTGATGCGCCTGCACCACCTCGTTCGGTGCAAGCAGCACGGTCTGCTCCAGCATGTTGCGCAATTCGCGCACATTGCCTGGCCAGCTGTAACCGAGCATCAGGTTTTCCGCCTCGGCGGAAAAGCGCAGGTTCGGCTTGCCATAACGCCGGCCATGATGGGCCAGGAAATGCCGCGCCAGCAGCAACACGTCCTGCCCGCGGGCATACAGGCGCGGTACCTTCAGGGCGATGATGCGCAGGCGGAAGAACAGGTCGCGGCGGAACTTGCCCTGCTGCACCATCTGCTCCAGGTTGCAGTTGGTAGCGCTGATCACCCGCAGGTCGACCTTGCGCTCCTTTACCGCGCCGATGCGGCGGATACTGCGGTCTTCCAGCAACTTGAGCAGCTTGGCCTGCAGCACCAGGTCCATCTCGCCAATCTCGTCGAGGAACAAGGTGCCGCCATCGGCAGCCTCCACCAGGCCCACCCGGCGCTCCTTGGCATCGGTAAAGGCGCCCTTCTCGTGGCCGAACAGCTCGGCCTCCAGCAGGTTGGCCGGGATCGAGGCACAGTTGAATTCGATGAACGGCCCCTTGCTGCGCGAACCATCGAAATGCAGGGCGCGGGCCACCAGCTCCTTGCCGGTACCGGTCTCGCCTTCGATCAGCACCGGTGGCAAGTCGTCGCTGGCCATGCGCCGCTCGGCATCCAGCACCTGGCGCAGGGTGTGCTTGAGGGTGAGCATCGTCGGTGATTCGCCGATCAACGCCTGCAACCCGGACTTCTGCGCCTCGCGCTCCTGGTAGAACGACAACGTGCGCTCCATGCGTTCGGCAGCCAGCGCCTTGTCCAGGGTCAGCTTGAGCTCGGCCAGCACCACCGGCTTGGTCAGGTAATGGAAGGCGCCCTCCTTCATTGCCTGCACGGCATCTTCGACATTGCCGTAGCCGGTCATCATGATCACTTTCAGGTCCGGCACCTGCGCCACCAAGGTACGCAGCAGGTCGTGCCCGCTCATGCCCGGCAGCGAGTTGTCGGTCAGCACCGCATCGGGCTGGCCCCGCTTGATCTGCTCCAGCGCCAGTTCCGCGCTGTGGCACACGGTGACCTCGAAGCCCTTGAGGCTGAGGTAGGTGCGAATGTTGTCGGCGAGAATTTCATCATCCTCGACTACCAGGATGCTGTGCTCCATGGTCCCCTCCCGCTGCGATATTGAATGTGAGGCTGACGCGGGTTCCTTCCTCTTCGCGGCTGCTCAAGCTGACCGAGCCGCCAAAACGTTCCATGATGCGTTTGACCAAGGCCAGGCCTACGCCGAGGCCGCCCTGCTTGGTGGTGTAGAACGGCTTGAACACCATCCGTTCCTGCTGTTGGCTCATGCCCTTGCCGGTATCGCTGAGGACGAACTCGGCACGCTGCCCATCCTGCACATTGACCTGGGCACGCAGCATGCCGCCTTCGGGCATGGCTTCCAGGGCATTGGAGAACAGGGTGTTGAGAATTTGCGTGAGCTGTAGCGGCTGGCTGGCCACCCATTGTGCCCCGGGGCCTTCGTAGCAGAAGCGCACGCCGTTGCGTTCGATCTGCTGGGCGAAGGCCAGGTAGGTGTCCTCGATGGCCGTGACCAGGTCCACGGCCTCGGCGTCGTCACTGGTCGGGCGCAGCGACACCAGCAGGTCGCGCACCCAGCGCGACATGCGGTCGACCTGGCTGATGATGTCGGTGATGTTCTTCTGCGCTGCGGGGTTGGCGATTTCCTGGGCCAGTTCGGCGCTGGAGCGAATGTTCGCCAGCGGGTTGCGCAAGCTATGCGCCACCGCCGAGGACATCTCGCCCAGGGCCACATAGGTTTCACTGGCCACCAGCCGGTCCTGCTGCAAATGCAATAGCTGCGCCGCGCGGCGCACGATCCAGAACAGGCCGAAGTAGACCAGCGCTCCGCCCACCAGGGTCGAGGCCCAGATCAGCACATAGCCGCGCTGGATGCGCCGGACCAGGTCTTGCGGCTCCTTGTAGATCTCCACCATCGCCAGCACCTGCTCGCCCTGGCTGTCGAACAGCGGGATGTAGTTCTCGATGAACAGGTAACGCGGCTCACGCTGGAACTTCTGCTCTTCGCGGTCATCGTCGGCCTGGTGGTAGCTGGCCGACACCGCCTTGCGCGAGCGGAAGGCGCGGTCGAGGTCGCCATCGGCCTCGATGCGCTTGCCGATCAGCTCCCGGTTGGTCGACCAGACGATGGTACGGTCGCGGGCATAGACGTTGGCCAGCAAGGTGTCCGGCAGGTGCTCGACATGGTCGAGGAACTCGACCCGGGTAGATTCAGCCAGGTCCGGGGTGAACTGCAGGTGCTGCTGGTCCAGGCGCGGGTCAAGCAACTCGCCCATGGTGGTGCCCGGCGGCAACTGCGAATGGCGCACTTCGGCCTGGGCCATGGCCTGGATGAACTGGGCGGTGAGCATGGCATCGCGCTCGACGCTGTCGCGCACCACGAAACGCGTCGACACATAACCCAGCCCGCCTGCCACCGAGGCGATGATCAGCAGGCTGATGACCGAGAACCAGCGCAGCAGGTTGAATTCGCGCAATGGCACGGCCACACCGCTGGCGGTAGTACTGGCCTTGTCTGGCACTTCATTATCCAGCATCTGCATCGCGTGCTTCCCGCGCAGGGCGTCCGTTCAGAAATGCATCAAGGCGACGAACAGTAGCCAATTGATAGCACTCCACCCGTGCAGCCGCAGCTGCCATTTGTCGTGTTGCACTCCGCCTGTCACGTTGCAAGAACCCAGCCAGCCACCTCATTGATTTGATAAGTTCTTTACAATCAATAGGTTAATGAATTTTCCTAGATTCGTATGGAGGATGATCCCCCACATTTGGGGATTTTCACCCCAAAAACATAAATCCTTTATAAACAACAACATACAAATATTTATCAATGTAAATTATGAGGACTTGATCAGCCGGAAACTCAACGAAACCCGGGTGCCATGGCCTTCACTGCTGCTGAGCCGGACGCTGCCACCGAAGCGTTCCATGATGCGTTTCACCAACACCAGACCCACGCCCAACCCACCCTGCTTGGTGGTGAAGAAAGGCCGGAAGGCCATGCGCTGCTGCTCTTCGTTCATGCCTTTGCCGTTGTCGGACAGGCGCAGGGTCAGGTTACGCCGGTCATGGCGCACCACCTCGACACGCAACCGTCCACCCTGCTCCATCGACTCCAGGGCGTTGGCGATCAGGCTGCTGAAAATCTGCCGCAGTAACACCGGGTGCCCCAGCACCTGCACCGCCGGTAACGGTTGCAGGTCCAGGCTCACGCCGCCACGCGCCAGCAGCACCGCGTAGGTCTGCAGGCTTTCCTGCAATGCCAGCGGCAAATCCACCGCCACTGCCTCATCGTTGAGCGGGCGCAATGACTGCAACATCTGGCGGATCCACTGCGACATGCGGTCGACCTGGCTGATGATGTCGTTGACATTGCGCTGCGCCGGGCCGTCGTCGAACGCCTGGGCCAGCTCGGCACTGGAACGGATGCTGGCCAGCGGGTTGCGCAGGCTGTGGGCGACCGCCGAGGACACCTCGCCCAGTGCCACGTAGGTTTCGTTGCTGATCAGCCGCTTCTGCTGCACCGACAGCAGGCGCGCGGCGCGGTGCATGATGCCGTACAGGCCGACGTAGACCAGCCCGGCACCAACGGTGATCGCCAGCCAGATCAGGATCAGGCCATGCTCGATGCGCACGATCAGGTCATGGGGCTCCTTGTAGATCTCGACCATCGCCGTGACCTGCTCGCCATCGGCATCGAACAGCGGAATGTAGTTCTCGATGAACAACTGCTCGGGTGGGATGACGAACTTCTGCTCGGCGCGGGCCTGTTCGAAGTTGTGGTAGCTGGCCGAGACTCGCATCTTGTACTCGAAGGCCTGTTCCAGGTCCTGGTCGCCTTCGATCAGCTTGCCGACCAGCGCCGGGTTGCTGGACCAGACCACCGTACGGTCCGGGGCATAGATGTTGGCCAGCAGCATGTCGGGCAGGTGGGCGATGTGGTCGAGGAACTCGCCACGCGCCCTGCGCCGGGCGTCCGGGTCGACATCGAGCAGGTTGGCGCGGTCGATGCGCGGGTCGAGCAGCTCACCCATGGTGCGCACATTGGGGATCGACACATGGCGCACTTCGGCATCGGCGATGGAGGTAATGAATTGCGCGGTGAGCAAGGCATCGCGCTCGATGCTCTCGTCTATGATGAAACGGCTGGAAATCAACCCCAGCCCGACCGCTACCGAGAGGATGATGGCCAGGCTGACCCAGGCGTACCAGCGCAGCAGGTTGAACGGCTTGCGTGGGGTGGCCAGTTCGTTACCGGCGGGTACTTCAATAGCGTCGGAACGAGGGGCGATGTCCATGGCGGACTCCACAACTGGGCACCTTCAGAAGGTTATAGCCCAGAGTTGGGGAAACCATCGGGTCAGCTTGGTGGCATCCGCCGAAGGGTATTGTTTTGTTTCCCGTACTGAACGCACCTGCCTTGCAAAAATCCAGATGCTCACACGGTCCCTGTGGGAGCGGCTTTAGCCGCGAACACCGGCGCAGCCGGTGCCATGCACCGCGTTGGATTCTTCGCGGCTAAAGCCGCTCCCACAGGGGTCGCGCCAGCTTTGAAAGGGGCTACAGAGGCTAATCACCCGTCAACCCCTGCAACCGGCGGTACTCCCGCAGCACATTCGGTACATAGCGCCGGGTCTCGGCAAACGGCGGTACCGCACCACGGCGCAGCACAGCTTCGGGGCCGGCGTTGTAGGCCGCCACGGCCAGAGTGATGTCATTGTCGAACAAGTTGAGCATGCGCTTGAGGTAGCGGGCCCCGCCCTGCACGTTGTCTTCCGGGTCCAGGCGGTTTTCCACGCCCATCTCGCGGGCGGTATCCGGCATCAGTTGCATCAGCCCCACGGCGCCCGCCGGTGAACGGGCCTTGGGGTTGTAGCCGGACTCGGCCTTGATCACCGCATGCAGCAACGCCGGGGGAACGTCGTGGGTACGCGCCGCGGCGGCGACCAGCTTGGCGTAGGGGCGGCCGGTGATGAGCTGCGCGTTGGCCGGGCCGGCCTGGGCCTTCGGCTCGCTGATCACCGTTTCATAGAGGCGCCCGGGTCGATGGACGTTGGTCAGTATGTAGCTGCCTTTGGCGTCGATGGAAATGTACACATCGGCCTGGGCAGCACCTGCCACCAGCCAGATCAAACCGAGAATGAGTCCACGCATGTCGGTCGCCTCTTCGTGGTACCCCCAAATTTGGGGGATATACCCCGGAAAACCCGAGGTCGATGACCACGACGCAAGCACTGTGCCGCTTTGCATACCGCATGGTGCAAGGCGCCAGCGCAGGCGTGCACGGCTGTTGCATGGAGCCTGCAAAAGCTTGTCCCCACGCAGCGGAGGGCTTCACCATGCAGCGCAGAACCAACCCTCAACGTGGCTTCACCCTGCTTGAACTCCTGGTGGTGCTGGTGGTGCTCGGCCTGTTGGCCGGTATCGTCGCGCCCAAGTACTTCAGCCAGCTAGGCCGCTCCGAGGCCAAGGTGGCGCGGGCGCAGATCGAGGGGCTGAGCAAGGCCCTGGACCTGTACCGCCTCGAAGTCGGCCACTACCCCAGCAGTGAGCAAGGCCTGCAGGCCCTGGTGATCGCCCCCAGTGGCGAAGCGCGCTGGACCGGCCCGTACCTGCAGAAGGCCGTGCCGCAAGACCCGTGGGGCCGCGCGTACATCTACCGGCAACCCGGCGAGAACGGCGGCGAGTACGACCTGCTGTCGATGGGCAAGGACGGCCAGCCCGGTGGCGACGGGGAAAACGCCGAAATCACCAGTTGGCAGTAGGGAGAACGACCATGCGCTACAGCCTCAAGGCCCTGGGCAGGCAGGGTGTGGTGCAGTTGCAGATCGACGCCGAGGACGCCGACCAGGCCCGCCGCCAGGCCGAGGACCAGGGCCTGCGCGTGCTCAGCTTGCGCGGCCACGGCAGCGCCTGGCGCGGCATGGCCTGGCGCCGCGAAGCAAGCTTTGACCTGGTGCTGTTCAGCCAGGAACTTTCAACCCTGCTCAACGCCGGCCTGCCGCTGATCGACGCGCTGGAGAGCCTGGCGGAAAAGGCCCCCGCCGCGGCAACGCGCAAAGTGCTCGCCGAACTGGTCCGCCAACTGTACGAAGGCCGCTCGCTGTCCCAGGCCCTGGGCCAGCAGCCACGGGTATTCCCGCCGCTGTACGTGGCGCTGGTGCAATCCAGCGAGCGTACCGGCGCGCTGGGCGACGCCCTCGCCCGCTACATCAGCTACCGCCAGCGCCTGGACCTGGTACGGCAGAAGCTGGTGGGCGCCTCGGTGTACCCGTTGCTGCTATTGCTGGTGGGCGGTGGCGTGGTGCTGTTCCTGCTTGGCTACGTGGTGCCGCGTTTCAGCCAGGTATTCGAGGGCATGGGCACCGAGTTGCCCTGGCTGTCTCGGCTGCTGATGCAGATCGGCCTGTTCCTGCATGCCCAGCAACTGCCACTGGCGTTGGGCACCCTCGGCGTGGTCATGGCGCTGTGGCTGCTGCGCCGCCAGCCACGGGTGCGGCGCTGGGCAGCCTGCCAGCTGCGGCGCCTGCCGGCACTGCACCAACGCCTGATGATGTACGAACTGGCGCGCTTCTACCGCTCGTTGGGCATCCTGCTGCAAGGCGGTATCCCCATCCTCACCGCCATGGGCATGGCCCGCGGCCTGCTCGGCAGCGCGGCGGCCCAAGGCCTGGAGCACGCCAGCCAGCGGGTCGGCGAAGGGCTGCCGTTGTCCGACGCGCTGGAGGCCGGGCAACTGGTCACGCCGGTATCGCTGCGCCTGCTACGGGCCGGCGAGCAGTCCGGCAACCTGGGCGAGATGCTGGAGCGCTGCGCCGACTTCCATGACCAGGAAATCGGCCGCTGGGTGGAATGGTTCGTCAAGCTGTTCGAACCACTGCTGATGACCTTCATCGGCCTGCTGATCGGCCTGATCGTGATCCTGATGTACATGCCGATCTTCGAACTGGCCTCAAGCATTCACTGAATGGCCAGGCCCAGGCTTTCACGCAGGGTGGTGCCCTCGTAGGCGGTGCGGTATACCCCGCGTTCCTGCAGCAGCGGCACCACTTGCTCGGTAAAGCGGCGGAACTGCCCGGGGTGGCCGATATAGATGTTGAAACCATCCAGGGCCCGCGCCTCGAACCACTCGGCCATTCTGGCTGCTACCGTTGCCGGCGAACCGACGAAGGCCCCCGGTCGCAACTGGCGGCCGAACTCCACCGCCTGGCGCAAGCTCAAGCCCTGCTCCCGTGCCTGGTCGGCAATGCGCCTGGCGTTGGTGAAGAAGCTGCTGCGCGCGTGCTCCAGGCTTTCTTGCGGGAATGGCGCATCGAGGTCGTACTGGCTGAAGTCGTGCCAGCCGAAGTTGCGCCCGAACTCCTTGAGCGCCAGCTCGAAGCTGTGGTCCTGCTGGTGGTAATGGCGCTCGATCTCGCGGGCGTGTTCGTCGGTGTCGCCTACATAGATCTCGGCCCCGGGCAATACCAGCAACTGCTCGGGGTCGCGCCCCAGCCGCGCGGCGCGGCCCTTCACATCACGGTAGAACGCCTGGCCCTGCTCGATGCTGGCGGCGTGGGTGAAGATCACATCCGCGGTGGCAGCTCCAAGGTCACGCCCCTGCTGCGAATCGCCGGCCTGGAAGATGACCGGCTGGCCCTGTGGCGAGCGCTGGATGTTCAACGGCCCCACCACCGAGAAGTGCTCGCCCTTGTGGTTCAGGGCATGCATCCGGCTGGGGTCGAGGAACTGCCCGGTGGCCCGGTTGCGCGGGAAGGCGCCGTCTTCATAGGAGCGCCACAGGCCCTGCACCACCGCGACGTGCTCCTGGGCGCGGGCATAGCGGGTGTCGTAGTCGTAGTGCTCGTCACGGCCATAGTTGCCGGCGGTGCCGGCGTCGCCACTGGTGACCACGTTCCAGCCGGCGCGGCCCTTGCTGATCAGGTCCAGCGAGGCGAGGCGGCGGGCGACGTTGAAGGGTTCGTTGTAGGAAGTGGTCAGGGTGCCGACCAGGCCGATGTGGCGTGTGCTTACCGCCAGCGCCGAAAGCAGGGTCAGCGGCTCCAGACGGTTGAGGTAATGGGACGGCGAGCCGGGGGTGATGTACTGGCTGTCGACGATGAACATCAGGTCGAACAACGCCGCCTCGGCCTGGCGGGCGATGTCGATGTACCAGTCGATATTGACGCTGGCGTCGGCAGGCAGCTCCGGGTCGAGCCACAGGTTGTGCCGGCCAGGGCCGCCGCAGCCCATGGTCAGGGCACCGAGCTTGATCTTGCGGGTGGTCATGGGTATTCCTCGGAAATGGTGGTGGCTGGTCCGGCCTCTTCGCGGGTAAACCCGCTCCCACAGGAATTGCGCAGTATTCGAGTGCTGCACTGCCCCCTGTGGGAGCGGGTTTACCCGCGAAAGGGCCGGTACAGGAGTAATCAGTGCTCGAACGCCGCCGCGAACGAGGTATCGAACAGGCTGGCCGCCGGGTAGGCCTTGATCAGCCCCAGCCCGGCAAAGAAGTCCACGGTCTTCTGCGCCTCCACGATCACCTGCGGGTTCAGCGCCGCCACATCGGTACGCGCCCGGGCAAACCAGGCCCGGGCGATGTCACGGTCGGCACGGGTGCGCCTGGCCCAGGCATCGGCATACGCCTCGGTGTGGGCGGGGTCGCTCAGGGTCCAGTCACGGGCCTTCTTCAGGCGCTGGAGAAAATCACTGATCTGCGCCCGCTTGGCCTCCACCGCCTTGGCATTGGCCACCACGAAACTCTGCGCCGGGATCAGCCCTTCGGCCGTGGCCAGCACCCGCGCGCCTTGGCGCTCCTGCTGGGTGACATAGGGTTCCCACGTGGCGATCACGTCCACCGAACCACCATCCAGAGCATGCGACGCATCCAGGGCGCTGAGGTAGCGCAGCTCCAGGGCGTCACGCGGCACCGCAGCCTTGTCCAGCGCGCTGAACAACAGCTGCTGGCTCCAGGAACCCTTCCAGATCGCCGCGCGCTTGCCACGCAGGTCTTCGAGGCGGTGAATGTTCGAGTCCTTGCGTGCCAGGATGGCCACGCCCTCCAGGTTCTGCCGGCTGACCGCAATCACCTTGATCGGCGCACCCAGCGCACCGAGGAACAACGGCGGCGCATCGCCCAGCAGGCCGATGTCCAGGCTGCCCACGTTCAGCGCCTCGGCCACCGGCGAGCCGGCGGTGAACTGCTTCCATTCCAGGGTATAGGGCAGGTCGTCGAGCACGCCGGCCGCTTCCATCACGGCGCGGGCATTGAAGCTCTGGTCGCCAACCACCAGGGTTTGCGCGGCGGCCGCCAGGCTGAGGGAGCTGGCCAGCACACCGGCGGCCAATTGCTTGAGGTATCGCACGTTCGTCTCCAGGTACCGTCGAGGTACATAAGGCCGATCCGCGCGTGCGGTCTCGTGGGGTAATCGCGGGGCTTGCTGTTCGTTGCGCCCATTTCAAAACAGATCAGCCAAGCTGTAAATGCATTTTTTGCATATTAGCTTATGAATATTTTTACTTTTAAGAATACTCACCGCATTTGCTAGGGTTTAACCAAACCGTCAGCCGAGCCTGAACCATGAGCCAACCCCTGCGCCTCGAGCGCCTGCGCCACTTCATCGACGCACTTTCGCAACTGCTGGACCGGGAAACCGACGAAGCCACCCTCCTCGACCAGGGCCAGGGCCTGCTGCGCAGCCTGGTCGCCCATGACGACTGGCTGCCCGAGGCGCTGGCGCAGCCGGACCCGGCCCGTTACCAGCAATACCTGCTGCATTGCGATTCGCGCCAGCGCTTTTCCATCGTCAGTTTCGTCTGGGGGCCAGGCCAGCAGACGCCGATCCACGACCACCGGGTGTGGGGCCTGATTGGCATGTTGCGTGGCGCCGAATACTCGCAAGGCTTTGTCCGTAGCGAGCACGGTACGTTGCTGCCGGCAGGCGAGCCGGTGCGCATCGACCCCGGCCACGTAGAGGCCGTATCGCCGCGCATGGGTGATATCCACCAGGTCAGCAATGCCTTCGCCGACCAGGTGTCGATCAGCATTCACGTGTATGGCGCCAATATCGGCGCCGTCAGCCGTGCCGTGTACCTGCCCGACGGCAGCGAGAAACCGTTCATTTCCGGCTATTCCAACACCCTTCTGCCCAATATCTGGGACCTGTCCAAAGAGAACCCTGCCCCATGAGTACCGTAGCCACCCGCGCCTTCCACGACATTCGTCGGGCATTGCTGGCCCATGAAGAACTGGCGCTGATCGATGTACGCGAGGAAGACCCGTTCGCCCAGGCACACCCGTTGTTCGCCGCCAACATTCCATTGTCGAAACTGGAGCTGGAGGTGTTTGCCCGGGTCCCTCGGCGCGACACCGCCATCACCCTGTATGACGACGGCGAAGGCCTGGCGGCCCAGGCCGGCCAGCGTCTGACGGCACTGGGCTACAGCGATGTGGCACTGCTCGAAGGTGGCCTGGCCGGCTGGCGCGCAGCAGGCGGCGAACTGTTCCGCGACGTCAACGTGCCAAGCAAGGCCTTTGGCGAACTGGTGGAAAGCGTGCGCCACACCCCATCGCTGGCGGCCGAACAGGTGCAAGCGCTGCTGGATGCCAAGGCCGATGTGGTGGTGCTCGACGCCCGCCGCTTCGACGAATACCAGACCATGAGCATCCCGGGTGGCATCAGCGTCCCGGGTGCCGAACTGGTGCTGCGGGTGGCCGAGCTGGCGCCCGACCCTGCCACCCAGGTGATCGTCAATTGCGCCGGGCGCACCCGCAGCATCATCGGCACCCAGTCGCTGGTCAACGCCGGCATCCCCAACCCGGTGGCGGCCCTGCGCAACGGCACCATTGGCTGGACCCTGGCCGGGCAAACCCTGGCCCACGGCCAGCAACGGCGTTTCGCCGAGGTTACCGACAGCGCCCGTGCCGATGCCGCCCAGCGCGCGCGCAGCGTGGCCGACCGCGCCGGCGTGGCCCGCCTGGAGCCCGAAGGCCTGGCCGCCTGGCAGGCTGATACCAGCCGCACCACCTACCTGTTCGACGTGCGCACGCCCGAGGAATACGCCCAGGGCCACCTGCCGGCCAGCCGCAGCGTGCCGGGCGGGCAGCTGGTGCAGGAAACCGACCATGTCGCCAGCGTACGCGGGGCGCGCATCGTGCTGGTGGACGATGACGGCGTGCGGGCCAATATGAGCGCTTCGTGGCTGGCGCAGATGGGCTGGCAGGTGGCAGTGCTGGACGGTTTGTCAGCGGCAGACTTCAGTGCAGCCGGCGAGTGGCAGCCGCCGCAGCCGGCGTTGCCGGCGGTGACCGAAATCGGTGTCGAGCAACTGGATGACTGGCTGCAAGCGCCAGGCACCGTGCTGCTGGACTTCACCAGCAGTGCCAACTATGTGAAACGGCACATTCCAGGCGCTTACTGGGCGATCCGCGCGCAGTTGCCACAGGTGCTGGAGCGCTTGCCGGTAGCCGAGCGCTATGTGCTGACCTGCGGCAGCAGCCTGCTGGCGCGCTTTGCGGCGCTGGACTTGCAGGCACTGACGCAAACCCCGGTGTACGTGCTGGACGGTGGCACCGCGCGCTGGATTGCGGCGGGCAAGGCGCTGGAGAGCGGCGAAACGCGCTTGGCCGTGGCGCGTACCGACCGTTATCGCCGGCCTTATGAAGGGACGGACAACCCGCACGAGGCGATGCAGGGGTATCTCGACTGGGAGTTCGGCTTGATTGCCCAGCTGGAGCGCGATGGCACCCATGGGTTCCGCGTATCGAGCTGACATTGCCGGGGGCGCGTTGCGCCCCTTTCGCGACACAAGGCCGCTCCTACAGGGGAACGCGTATGCTGTAGGAGCGGCCTTGTGTCGCGATGGGCTGCAACGCAGCCCCAGAAATCCCAACCATGCCGCAAATCGATGAACGACCCACACATATCATTCATCGTGATAATAACCTTCGCCCCGTTCGATTCGTGCATCACGCGCAAGACACTCACACTCCGCCCACTACTAATACATTGGCGGAGTTCTCCATGGAACAATCACTCAAACCCTTGCGCTTCCCCCTCGCTGCCCTGGCAGTGGTGGTGATCAGCGCTTGCGGTCGAACCCCCGACGCCGTGCAGGCTCCCGCCGCGCCGAAGGTCAGTGTGGCCAAGGTGATCGAGCAACCGATCAACGAATGGGACGAGTTCACCGGCCGCCTCGAAGCCCCGGAAACCGTCGAGGTTCGCCCGCGGGTTTCCGGCCAGATCGACCTGGTGGCCTTCACTGAAGGCGCCCAGGTCAAGAAAGGCGACCTGCTGTTCCAGATCGACCCACGCCCGTTCCAGGCAGACGTCCGCCGCCTCGAAGCCCAGCTACAGCAGGCCAAGGCCACCGCCATCCGCAGCGCCAACGAAGCCCGCCGTGGCGAACGCCTGCGTGACAGCAACGCCATTTCCGCAGAACTGGCCGAATCGCGTAGCAGCGCCGCCGCCGAAGCCCGCGCTGGGGTTGACGCGATCCAGGCCCAGCTCGACCTGGCACGCCTGAACCTCAGCTTCACCCGTGTCACCGCGCCCATCAGCGGCCGCGTCAGCCGCGCCCAGTTCACCGCCGGCAACATCGTTACCGCCGATGTCACCCCACTGACCAGCGTGGTCTCCACCGATAAGGTCTATGCCTACTTCGACGCCGACGAGCGCGTGTACCTCAAGTACACCCAGCTGGCCCGCGAAGGCCAGCGCGGCCAGAGCACCCCGGTGTACCTGGGCCTGACCAACGAAACCGGCAACCCGCACCTGGGCCAGATGAACTTCGTCGACAACCAGGTCAACCCGCGCACCGGCACCATCCGTGGCCGTGCGGTGTTCGACAACAGCGACGGCCAGTTCACCCCAGGCCTGTATGCACGCCTGAAGCTGGTGGGCAGCGCCCAGTACCAGGCCGTGCTGATCAACGACGAAGCCGTGGGCACCGACCTTGGCAAGAAGTTCGTGCTGGTCATGGACAAGGACAACAAGGCCGCCTACCGCGCCGTGGAGCTGGGGCCGAAGCTGGAAGGCCTGCGCATCGTGCGCAGCGGCCTGGGCAAGGACGACCGCATCGTGGTCAAGGGGCTGCAGCGCGTACGCCCTGGCTCACCGGTCACCCCGGAAGAGACACCGATGGCCAGCGAACAGACCCTCGCCGCCCTCGCCCAGCAGCGCCAGGCCCTGGAGGCCAGCAACCCGGCGCCGAAGGTGGCGGGCAACAACGTGAAAGTCGCCAGCGCCCAGGCGCCACGCGGTTAAGGGACCACACCGATGAACTTCTCGAAATTCTTCATTACCCGGCCAATCTTCGCCGCGGTGCTGTCGCTGGTGCTGCTGATCGCGGGTTCGATCTCGCTGTTCCAGCTGCCGATCAGCGAATACCCCGAAGTGGTGCCGCCCACCGTGGTGGTGCGCGCCAACTTCCCCGGCGCCAACCCCAAGGTCATCGGCGAAACCGTCGCCGCGCCACTGGAGCAGGCGATTACCGGCGTGGAGAACATGCTGTACATGTCCTCCCAGTCCACCGCTGACGGCAAGCTGACGCTGACCATCACCTTCGCCCTGGGCACCGACCTGGACAACGCCCAGGTGCAGGTGCAGAACCGCGTCACCCGTACCCAGCCCAAGCTGCCAGAGGAAGTGACCCGCATCGGTATCACCGTCGACAAGGCCTCGCCCGACCTGACCATGGTCGTGCACCTGACCTCGCCGGACAACCGCTACGACATGCTCTACCTGTCCAACTACGCCATCCTCAACATCAAGGACGAGCTGGCGCGCCTGGGCGGCGTCGGCGATGTGCAGCTGTTCGGCATGGGCGACTACTCGCTGCGCGTGTGGCTGGACCCGAACAAGACCGCTTCGCGCAACCTCACCGCCAGTGATGTGGTGGCTGCGATCCGCGAACAGAACCGCCAGGTGGCCGCCGGCCAGCTGGGCGCCCCACCCGCCCCGGGTTCGACCAGCTTCCAGCTGTCGATCAACACCCAGGGTCGTCTGGTCAATGAGGAAGAGTTCGAGAACATCATCATCCGCGCCGGTGCCGATGGCGAGATCACCCGCCTGAAGGACATCGCCCGGGTCGAACTCGGTTCCAGCCAGTACGCCCTGCGTTCGCTGCTGAACAACCAGCCGGCAGTGGCCATCCCGATCTTCCAGCGCCCGGGCTCCAACGCCATCGAGATCTCCGACGAAGTGCGGGCGAAGATGGCCGAGCTGAAGAAGGACTTCCCCGAGGGCATGGACTACAGCATCGTCTATGACCCGACCGTGTTCGTCCGTGGTTCCATCGAAGCCGTGGTACACACCCTGTTCGAAGCGCTGGTGCTGGTGGTGCTGGTCGTCATCCTGTTCCTGCAGACCTGGCGTGCCTCGATCATCCCGCTGATGGCCGTGCCGGTATCGCTGATCGGTACCTTTGCCGTGATGCACCTGTTCGGCTTCTCGCTCAACGCGCTGTCATTGTTCGGCCTGGTCCTGGCCATCGGTATCGTGGTGGACGACGCCATCGTCGTGGTGGAGAACGTCGAGCGCAACATCGGCCTGGGCCTGAAACCGCTGGAGGCCACGCAAAAGGCCATGGGCGAAGTGACCGGGCCGATCATCGCCACCGCCCTGGTGCTGTGCGCCGTGTTCGTGCCTGCCGCGTTCATTTCCGGCCTGACCGGGCAGTTCTACAAGCAGTTCGCCCTGACCATCGCCATTTCCACGGTGATCTCGGCATTCAACTCGCTTACCCTGTCGCCGGCCCTGGCTGCCGTGCTGCTGAAGGACCACCATGCGCCCAAGGACCGGTTCTCGCGGTTCCTGGAAAAACTGCTGGGCAGCTGGCTGTTCGCCCCGTTCAACCGCTTCTTCGACCGCGCTTCCAACCGCTACGTCGGCGGCGTGCGTCGGGTCATCCGCTCCAGCGGCATCGCCCTGTTCGTGTATGCCGGCCTGATGGGCCTGACCTACCTGGGCTTCTCGTCCACCCCGACCGGTTTCGTGCCGGCCCAGGACAAGCAGTACCTGGTGGCGTTCGCCCAGCTGCCTGACGCGGCCAGCCTCGACCGCACCGAAGCGGTGATCAAGCGCATGAGCGAAATCGCCCTGAAGCAGCCTGGCGTGGCCGACTCGGTAGCCTTCCCAGGCCTGTCGATCAACGGTTTCACCAACAGCCCGAACAGCGGCATCGTGTTCACCCCGCTCAAGCCGTTCGACGAGCGCAAGGACCCGAGCCAGTCGGCGGCGGCCATCGCTGCTGCACTGAATGCCCAGTTCGCCGACATCCAGGACGCCTACATCGCGATCTTCCCGCCACCGCCGGTACAAGGCCTGGGCACCATCGGCGGCTTCCGCCTGCAGATCGAAGACCGTGGCAACCTGGGCTACGAGGCGCTGTACAAGGAAACCCAGAACATCATCGCCAAGAGCCACAACGTGCCGGAACTGGCGGGCCTGTTCACCAGCTACCAGGTCAACGTGCCGCAGGTCGATGCCGCCATCGACCGGGAAAAGGCCAAGACCCACGGCGTGGCGATCACCGACATCTTCGACACCCTGCAGGTCTACCTGGGCTCGCTGTACACCAACGACTTCAATCGCTTTGGCCGTACCTACCAGGTCAACGTCCAGGCCGAGCAGCAGTTCCGCCTCGATGCCGAGCAGATCGGCCAGCTGAAGGTGCGCAACAACCTCGGCGAGATGATCCCGCTGGCGACCTTCCTCAAGGTCAGCGACACCTCCGGGCCTGACCGGGTGATGCACTACAACGGTTTCATCACCGCCGAGATCAACGGCGCAGCGGCACCGGGCTACAGCTCCGGCCAGGCCGAAGCTGCAATCGAGAAGCTGCTGAAAGAGGAACTGCCCAACGGCATGACCTTCGAGTGGACCGACCTGACCTACCAGCAGATCCTCTCGGGCAACACTGCGCTGTTCGTGTTCCCGCTGTGCGTACTGCTGGCCTTCCTGGTGCTTGCCGCCCAGTACGAAAGCTGGAGCCTGCCGCTGGCGGTGATCCTGATCGTGCCGATGACCCTGCTGTCGGCCATCACCGGGGTGATCGTGTCGGGTGGTGACAACAACATCTTCACCCAGATCGGCCTGATCGTACTGGTGGGCCTGGCGTGCAAGAACGCGATCCTGATCGTCGAGTTCGCCAAGGACGAACAGGCCAAGGGGCTCGACCCGCTGGCAGCGGTACTGGAAGCCTGCCGCCTGCGCCTGCGGCCGATCCTGATGACCTCGATCGCCTTCATCATGGGTGTGGTTCCACTGGTGTTCAGCTCCGGTGCAGGTTCTGAAATGCGCCATGCCATGGGTGTGGCGGTGTTCTCGGGGATGATCGGCGTGACCGTGTTCGGCTTGTTCCTGACCCCGGTGTTCTTCTTCCTGATTCGCCGTTTCGTCGAACGTCGCCAGGCCCGCAAGGCCGAACGCGCCCACTCGCTGGAGAGCCATGCATGAACCTGCTCAAACCCTTGACCCCGAGCCTGCTGGCGCTGGCCCTGGCGGCCTGCGCGGTAGGCCCGGACTACCAGGCGCCGGCCACCGAGCCTGCGCAGCTGGCCAGCGATGTACAGGCCAAGGCCTACGACCGTAGCCGTTTCGAAAGCCTGTGGTGGAAGCAGTTCGACGACCCGGTGCTGAACCAGCTGGTGCAGGCTTCGCTGGACGGCAACCGTGACCTGCGCGTGGCCTTTGCCCGCCTGAAGTCGGCCCGTTCGATCCGTGAAGACGCCGAGAACGATCAGTTCCCGGTGGTCACCAGCCGCGCCAGCAGCGACCTCGGCAAGGGCCAGATCCCCGGCCAGACCACGCAACGGGTGAACAGCGAGCGCTACGACCTGGGCCTGGACATGGCCTGGGAGCTTGACCTGTTCGGCCGCATCCAGCGCCAGATCGAAGCCAGCGAAGCCCAGGAAGCGGTAGCCGCGGCCGACCTGCAGCAGCTGCAGGTCAGCCTGATCGCCGAGCTGGTCGATGCCTACGGCCAGCTGCGCGGCGCGCAGTTGCGCGAGAAGATCGCCCTGGCCAACCTCAAGACCCAGCAGGAATCGCGGGCCATCACCGAAACCCTGCGCGATGCCGGCGTGGGCAACGACCTTGACGTGGTACGGGCCGACGCGCGCCTGGCCGGGGTCGAAGCCACCGTGCCGCAACTGCAGGCTGAACAGGCGCGGGCCCGGCATCGCATCGCCACCCTGCTCGGCCAGCGCCCCGAGGCGCTCAGCGTCGACCTGTCGCCCAAGGCCCTGCCGGCCATCGCCAAGGCGCTACCGGTGGGTGACCCGGGTGAACTGCTGCGCCGCCGCCCGGACATCCGCAGCGCCGAACGCCAGCTGGCGGCTGCCACCGCCAACGTTGGCGTGGCCACGGCCGACTTGTTCCCCCGCGTCAGCCTCAGCGGCTTCCTCGGCTTTACTGCTGCCCGTGGCTCGCAGATCGGCTCCTCGGCAGCCAATGCCTGGGCGCTGGGCCCTAGCATCACCTGGGCCGCCTTCGACCTGGGCAGCGTGCGCGCCCGCCTGCGCGGTGCCAAGGCCGATGCCGAAGGGGCACTGGCCAACTATGAACAGCAGGTGTTGCTGGCCCTGGAAGAATCGGCCAACGCCTTCAGCGACTACGACAAGACCCAGCAGCGGCTGCTGTCGCTGATGCGCCAGAGCGATGCCAGCCGCAAGGCGGCGGAACTGGCCTCGATTCGTTATCGCGAGGGTACGGTGGACTACCTGGTGCTGCTCGATGCCGAGCGTGAGCGGCTGAGCGCTGAAGATGCGCAGGCCCAGGGCGAGGTCGAGCTGTACCGCGGCATCGTCTCCATCTACAAGGCCCTGGGCGGCGGCTGGCAACCGGAGACTGTAGCCAGCGCGCGCTGATACACCCGTTTCAACGACTCCTTTGGTTGGCTCCTCCCCCAACCGTTTGCCCTGCAGGCCTTGGTCTGCGGGGCTTTTTTATGTTTTGGGAAGTGTGTTTCGGGGTGGGTGTTCGCCACAGCATTTTCATTGCCTGTGAGACCGAGCGCCGCCCACGCGGCGCTTCGCGGGACAAGCCCGCTCCCACATTTGTTTCGGGCCAGTCATTCCTGTGAGGTCACCTCTGTCCGCCTTGTTTGTTCCATTCGATATCAAAAATTGCTCTGCTGCTTTTCATTCATCTGCAGTCATGCACCAAGGCTGCAACCCACCTGGCACAGGAATAATTGGCCCGAAACAAATGTGGGAGCGGGCTTGTCCCGCGAAGCGCCGCGCGGGCGGCGCTCGATCTGTGCCCCACCTCAAAACCCGAGCCAGACACCTGGCACCCCTCACTCGGTTGCAATTACCCCCCGGCTAGCCCAAGCTCTGCCCTTCCCGCCGCCACGGATCGTCCGATGCCCAGACGCCACCGCTACCTGATCGCCCTGCTGCTGTTGATCCTGGTATCGGCCCTGTTCGGCTACCTGTGGCGCGACGCCCCACCAGCCCCGCCAACCCTGCCCGCGCACAGCTACGCCAAGGCCCTGCGCCAGGCTCATGAGGGCCAACCCGGCGCTGCACGGGTGCTGTACCAACAATTGCAGCGCACCGACCTGCCACCCATCCGCCGAGCGGCCTTGTATGCCGAACTGCCCAACTACCCTTCGCCCCAGGCATTGAAACTCGCCCGCCAGGACCTGGAACATGCCGACCCGCTGGTGCGCCGTGCAGCCATTGCCGGCATCCGCCGCCTGCTGCCGGCGGCGCAGCGCAGCCTGGTACTCGGCCCGCTGCTGGATGACGACGAGCAAAGCGTACGCTTTGCCGCGGTAGATGCCCTGCTCGGCCTTGCCCCGGATGACATCGGCCTGTATTTCGGCCCGCTGCAGGTCGCCCTGGAGCAATACCAGCAGGCTCTGGAGCAACAACCCGAAGACGCCGACGCCCAGGTCCACCTGGCGCGCCTGTACCTGCACGAAAACGACTACACCCTGGCCGCCACAGCCCTGCAGCGGGCCCTGACGGTAGCGCCAGGCAACCTCGACGCACTGGCGACCCAGGTACGCCTGCTGGAACGCCAGGGCCATCACGACGCCTCGCGTCAGGTACTGGGCAAAGCCCTGGCGCTGAGCCCCGACTCAGCCTTTCTGCAGTACGAACTGGGGCTCTGGCTGAACCGTCACGAGCAGCGCGAATACGCCTTGCTGGCCTTGTCCCGCGCGGTCGAGCTGGACCCGGACAACGCCGACTACCGCTACACACTGGCGGTCACCCTGCATGAACTGGAACAACTCGACGCCGCGCAAAAGCAACTGGAAACCGTGCTCAGCCGCCAGCCGGCCAATCGCCGGGCACGGGTGTTGCTGATCCAGTACTGGAAGGAAACCGGCCAGTTGCAGAACGTGCAGGTACTGTTGGCCGAACTGGAGCGGCAGAACCCGGACGACCCCGTGCTGCAACAGGGCCTGTAGGCAACGTCCGAAAATTTGTTGAACCCTGGGGCTGTGCCCAAGGTCCAGTGGATATCAGACCACCCTGCAGGAGAGTCGTTTTGGCCAGTTCGTTGGCGCTGGACGAACGTGCATTGATCCTGGCGCCCCCGCCAATAGCCGCGGATACTGCTCGCCTGCTCGCTTCTGCGGGCATCGACAGCCTGTGCGCGGTCGACCTGGCCAACCTGCAAGCCTGCCTGGCCGAAGGCGCGGGCCTGGCGATCATTGCCGAGCAAGTGTTCAAACAGGGCCCAAGCGCGTTGCTGCAGGCATTCATCGACCAGCAACCGTGCTGGTCGGACCTGCCCATCGTGCTGCTCGGTCAAGGGAGCCAAGCGGCCAAGGGCTCGACCAACTACCCAGTGGGCAACCTTGTCCTGCTGGCCACACCGTTCGAAAACGCCCAGCTGCTGCACACGACCCAGTCCGCCCTGCGCAACCGGCGCCGGCAGTACCTGGCGCGCGACCAGCTGCAGGACCTGCAGCAACGCCTTGACGCCCAGGCCGCGCCTCCCGGCGAAGACCAGCAGCGCAGCGAGTTCGCCCGCCACCAGACGCGCAAGATGGAGGCCATCGGCCAACTGGCCGGGGGGGTCGCCCATGACTTCAACAACCTGCTCACCAGCATCGGCGGCAGCTTCGAGCTGATCGACCGGCGCTTGCGCCAGGGCCGCAGCGATGGCCTGGACAACGTGCTGCGCATGGGCCGCGAGGCAGTGTCACGCGCCGCCCGCCTGACCCACCGCCTGCTGGCTTTCTCTTCCCGGCAATCGCTGCACAGCCAGCAGGTCGACCTGCACGACCTGCTCCAGGCCAAGCGTTTGAAGGCTTGCCTGAGCCCGGCCGTGAACCTGCACGTGCAAATCGCCAAGGACCTGTGGTCGGTCGAAGTCGATGACCAGCAGTTGCAGGAAGCCCTCGACAACGTGCTGCTCAATGCCTGCGAAGCCATGCCCAGTGGCGGCCAGTTGCGCATCGAGGCAAGTAACCAGCACATCGGCGCCGGGCAATTCCCCGGCGGTGCCCTGTGCGCCGGCGACTATGTACGCCTGCGAATTGTCGATGACGGCCAGGGCATGGCGCAAAGCACGCTGGAGCATGCCTTCGAGCCGTTCTTCAGCACCAAGGCGATCGGCCAGGGCATCGGCCTGGGCCTGTCGATGGTGTACGGCTTCAGCAAGCAATCCCACGGCCATGTCACCCTGCACAGCCAGATCGGCCAAGGCACCCGGGTGGACCTGTACCTGCCGCGCCATGTCGACCAGGACCAGGCACCGGTCAACCCCGTGCAGCCCGTGCGAGGCTACCAGGGCCATCACGTGCTGGTGGTCGAGGACGACCCGCATGTACGCCAATTGCTATGCCAGGCCCTGCGCGAGGATGGCTTCGCCTGCCACAGTGCCGCCGACGCCAACGAGGGCCTGAAGGTTCTGCGTTCGACTCAACCGGTGGATCTGCTGGTCAGCGATGTCGGCTTGCCCGGCATGAATGGCCGCCAGTTGGCAGAGATTGCACGCAACCTGCGGCCACGCTTGCCAGTGCTGTTCATCACCGGCTATGCGGAAACGGCCATGGCCCGCGAGGGTTTCCTGGAGGCGGGGATGCACCTGATCTGCAAGCCCTTCGAGCTGAAGCAGCTGCAGGCCCAGGTGACCCAGATACTGGGCAAGCCCTGAACTGCTTCACTCCTCCAGCATGCGTAGCGCCTCATCCACCAGGTCCGCCAGCGCGAACGGCTTGTTCATCAATGCCGTGCCCGGCTGCTCGAGCAACTGCGCTTCGATCGGCTGACCCGCATAGCCGGTGATGAACAGGATCTTCTGCAACGGCAGCTGCATGCGCATGGCCTTGGCCACCTGGCGGCCACTGAAACCACCTGGCAAGCCGATGTCGGTGATTACCAGGTCGAACGGGCCGTCATGGCGGAAGCGCTCCAGCGCACTATTGGCGTCGCCCACATCAATGACCTCGAAACCACGCTCGGTCAGGTACTCGCGCATTACCGCACGCAAACCGAGCTCGTCATCGACCAGCAACAGGCGCTGCCCCCCGGCCATGCGTTGCGAGCGCTGCACCAGCGCGGGCGCCTCGGGTACCGGGTCATGGCTCCTTGGGAAAAGCATGCAGACCTTGGTGCCCTGGTTCGGCTCCGACTCGATCCAGGCGTAGCCCCCCGACTGGCCGACAAACCCATACACCATCGACAAGCCAAGCCCTGAACCACGCCCGACCGGCTTGGTGGTGAAGAACGGTTCAAAGGCCCGGGCAATGTCCACCGCCGGCATGCCGCGGCCATCATCCTCCACATGCAAGGCAACGTAGTCGCCTGGCGGCAGGCCGCCCTCATCCGGGAAACACGCCGTCAGCCGCTGGTTGACACTGCGCAGCGTGACATTGCCGCGATCCAGGCACGCTTCGCGAGCGTTGGTGCAAAGATTGATCAAGGCATTTTCAAGCTGGGAAACATCAAGGTTCACCGCCCACGGCGTGACATCCAGCTGCCAGTGCAAACGCATCTCGGCGCCCAGCGTGCTGCGCAGCAGTGGTTCGCTCAAGCGCAATTGCCGGTTGAAATCCAGCGGCCTGGGCGCCAAAGGTTGATGACGGGAAAACGCCAGCAAGCGATGGGTCAGCTCCATGGCACGCTGCACCGAATCACGCGCCACCTCGACATAGGTCTCCACGCGCTCCAGCCGTCCTTCCTGCAGGCGCCGTTGCAGCAACTCCAGGCTGCCGCCGATGCCGGACAGCAAGTTGTTCAGTTCATGGCCCATGCCCCCGGCCAACTGGCCAACCACTTCCAGGCGTTCGTTGTTGCGCATCAGGGCTTCGGATTGACGCGCGGCCTCTTCATGCTCCTCGGTGATGTCCCGGCCAACGGCAGTCAGCAGGCTGCCATCGAACCGCGCGCTCCAGCGAAAACAGTGGTAATGGCCATCGCAGTGACGCAGGCGCGTCTCTATCTGCTCGGCATTGCGGTATTGCAGGCACCCGGAAACCGCCACCTCAACCTCGGCGCGATCGGCCGGATGTACCAGGTCCAATACCGGAACACCCTGTACCTGCTCCTCGGCCCAGCCCAGAATGCGGTACCAGGCGGGGTTGGCGGCATGCACCTTCAGCTCGGGTGTAACCGTCATCATCGCATCACGCGACAACTGCCAGAACTGCTCACGCTCCACCAGGTGTCGCTCGACCTGCTGCTCGAAGCCTTGCGCCTGCTCCCGCCAGTGGCGGTGCGCCTCAACGCTGGCCGTGGTCTCGATCACCGCGTGCAGAAAACCTGCCACGTTGCCCAGTTCATCGCGCAACGGTGTGTAGCCGAACGCATACCACAACGGCTCCCCGCCTTCGCCGCAGGCAATACGCAGTGGTGGGTCCTCGACAAAACTCGAGTGCCCCTCGAGCGCCTTGAATACCCACGGCCCCATCGCCGGCCATACATCGCTCCAAAGCGCATCGAAGGCCATGCCCAATGCATCCGGGGCAACCGGCCGCAACGCCCGGTAGCCAGCATTGTGGACAACGTTGAGGTCTGGCCCCCAGACCACGGCACACGGGAACGGTGACAAGTGCATCATGTCGACGGCAATGCGCAACGAGGCCGGCCAGCGCGGCAGCGGCCCGAGCGATGTGCGCCCCCAGTCGAACTGTACAATCCGTTCGCCCATGGGGTCGATCGGTGCCAGCACAGGCGCCTGCAGAATGACCGGCGACGCAGGCTCGCGCGGCGTACCGTTTTCGACCACTATCGTGACTCCAGCATGGTTCAGGAAAAGTACGGGCGCCCCGTGAATGTGGTTCACGGTAGCACAACACACGCCGCGCAATATGGCGTACTTGCACCTGGGAGCTATGCTCATTAGGTTTTCCCTCGGGCCAGGGAGCAACGGCCCATTCAGGTTGCCGACGGGAGCGTGGTCATGAGCAAGAAAATGCTGGTGGTGCTGACCAATACAGCCAAGTACCCGACCCTCAAGCGGGCGACCGGATTGTGGCTGGGGGAAGCCGTGCACTTTGTCGAAAAAGTCGAGAAGGCCGGTTATACGGTCGATTATGTCAGCCCGCTGGGCGGCTACGTACCCGTCGACCCGCATAGCCTGCAAATGGCCCCCGAGCTGGACTGGCAGTGGTATGACGACAAGCGCTTCATGGCCCGCCTGGGCAACACTTTGAGCCCTGGCCAGGTGAAGGCCGATGAGTACCGCGTCATCTATTACACCGGCGGGCACGGGGTGATGTATGACTTTCCCGACAACCAGCCGCTGCAAGACCTGGCACGCCGGGTCTACGAGAACGAGGGCATAGTCGCAGCGGTCTGCCATGGTGTTGTCGGGCTGCTGAACATCAAGCTCAGCGACAACAGCCTGTTGCTCAAGGACCGTCAGATAACCGGCTTCTCCAATACCGAGGAGAAACTGGTCGAACTGGACAAGGTGGTCCCCTTCCTGACGGAAAACGAGCTGGGCGCGCGCGGCGGTATCTACAGCAAGCATGATGACCCGTGGCAGCCGTATGTGGTTGCCGATCGTCGGCTGATCACCGGGCAGAACCCTGCCTCCACAGAATTGCTGGCCGAGAAAGTGCTCGCGAAACTCAAGGGCCATTAGCGGCCTACGCCGGGCTTCCGGATTTCCCATAACGCGCACTGCACCCGGCCTACAGCCGGCCGGTCATTGAATACATAGGCTCAGGGTTCAACTGTTCACCACGAACAGTTTCGGACCGGAGAGCAATTGGCCTATGTCGAAAATCATGCACGCCGGGCGCAGCTTGCTGGAACTGCTGCTGCTCATCGCCTTGGGCCTGGTGCCCGTGGTTTCAGGGTTGCTGGTAATGGTATTCCAGCTGGAAACGAAACTCGCGGAAAACGCGAACATCTCGGTCCAGGAGGCAGTTTTCAGTGTTGATCAGGCGCTGGACCGCATGCACGAGACCGCTCTTCAGGCCCTGCCCTTTGCGGGCAAACCGTGCAACGACGTCATCGGCAAATTGCAGGACCAGGTGGCCGGCCGCTCCATGGTGCGTTCGCTGTCCCTGATCAAGGGCAACCAGGCCTACTGCAGCACCACTTCGGATTCACTGGCTGACTTGTCGGCCCTTGCCCTGTCCGGCCGCCAGGTCGAACTGGCTTACGGCTCAGGGGCAGCGACCAACAAACTGCTGGTCAACTTTTACCTGGGTGGCAACGACAACGGTGTCATAGTGACCGCCTATGAGATGCAACTGCGCAACGAACTGGACGGTTTCCAGGACGGCTTGACGCTGCTGCTGGAGTTTGGCGACCGGTACATCTGGAGCCACGGAGACAGCCGCGACAGGCAACGTCCCTCTCAGTCCGAGTTCACTGCAAACGCGCACTCGGTCAAATATGGATATCAGGTCAAGGGTGGCTACGCCCAAGGCTATACCGCCCGGGAAGCCCGCCAGTCGATGCTGCAAATCCTGCCTTCGCTGATGCTGGTGGGGATCGTGACAGGCTCGATTGTCTATCTGGCCCTGTTCAGGGCGCGGGTCGGCCGGCGTGGTACCGCCGCCAACCATGCATGACGGCGGCGGTACTCCAAAGGGGATCAGTCGGTGCTCAGCACACCACGGCGCACCTGGTCGCGCTCGATGGATTCGAACAGGGCCTTGAAGTTGCCCTCGCCAAAGCCGTCGTCACCCTTGCGCTGGATGAACTCGAAGAACACCGGGCCGAGCAAGGTCTCGGAGAAGATCTGCAGCAGCAGGCGCTTGTCATCAGGCTGGGAGGCGCCATCGAGGAGAATGCCGCGCGCTTTCAGCTGGTCTACCGGCTCGCCGTGACCTGGCAGGCGCTCTTCGAGCATCTCGTAGTAGGTTTGCGGCGGTGCCGTCATGAAGCGCATGCCGAAGCCCTTGAGTGCGTCCCAGGTCTTGAGCAGGTCATCGGTCAGGAAGGCGACGTGCTGGATGCCTTCGCCATTGAACTGCATCAGGAACTCTTCGATCTGCCCGGAGCCCTTGGACGATTCTTCGTTCAGCGGGATGCGGATCATGCCATCCGGTGCGGTCATGGCACGCGAAGTCAGGCCGGTGTACTCACCCTTGATGTCGAAATAGCGGATTTCGCGGAAGTTGAACAGCTTCTCGTAGAAGCCGGCCCAGTACGACATGCGCCCGCGATAAACGTTGTGGGTGAGGTGGTCGATGATCTTCAGGCCGGCACCCACCGGGTTGCGGTCCACGCCCTCGATGAACTTGAAGTCGATATCGTAGATCGAGCTGCCTTCCTCGAAACGGTCGATCAGGTACAGCGGCGCACCACCGATGCCCTTGATCGCCGGCAGGCGCAGCTCCATCGGCCCGGTTTCGATTTCCACCGGCTGGGCGCCCAGTTCCAGGGCGCGGGCATAGGCCTCGTGGGCGTTGCGCACGCGGAACGCCATGCCGCATACCGACGGGCCATGTTCGGCGGCGAAGTACGAGGCGATGCTCTTGGGTTCGTTGTTCAGGATCAGGTTGATGTCACCCTGGCGATACAGGTGCACATCCTTGGAACGGTGGGTAGCGACCTTGGTGAAGCCCAGCATCTGGAATACCGGCTCGAGTACGCCAGGGGTCGGCGAAGCCAGTTCGATGAATTCAAAGCCCATCAGGCCCATCGGATTGTCGAAGATATCAGCCATGTTCGTGTCCTCATCTGCAGCGAAAAATTATTGATTGCGTGGGATGTGGCACGGAAACGGCGGTGAGCACGGGATACCCCGCACGCTGCGGGCGAGGAAGTCACCTATTATCAGCTTGAACCCATGGTATGTCATATGGACCCATTCTCGGCGGGCTTGATCCTTCGGTATCGAAGGAGCTTATTGTTGTATTCGTAAATCGATTCTACATTGCGTAAAATGGTTTGTCGCGCTTTAGTTGCTCACGGGTTCCGACAAGCGGCTATCCTCTCGTAATCCTTCCTACAGATCAGGTCAGCATGCCCCTTACCGTCAAACGCCGCGCCGGCTTCGGCTGGCGCACCCTGTTGCCCTGGGTCGTCGGCGTGCTGCCGGTGGCGTGCGGCCTGGCCGTGATGAACTGGCAGATCGAGCGCGAAATGCAGGCCAGCAGCCAGGCCACCGCCCGCCAGGTGGTGGAACACGTCGAGCGCATTCTCGACAACCTGTCCAGCGCTGCCAATGCCCTGCTGCCACTTGTCGACAGCCCGTGCGACGAGGCCCAGCTCATGCTGCGCGCCCAGGTCACGCGCAAAGCCTTCGTGCGCTCGACCAACCTGTTCCGGCACAACGCCCTTTATTGCACCTCGCTGTTCGGCGCATTCGACGAGCCGGTCAACCCCGGCGACTACATCGACGGCAAGCTGTGGCTAATGGACGGCAACTCAGTCACACCGGGCCACCCGCTGCTGGTGTATCGGGCCAGCGACGGCGACCGCGGCGCGATCAGTACGGTGGATGGCGAACACCTGCTGACGGCGCTGCGCCTGATCGGCCCCGATGAAGACCTGCAGATCCGCGTGGGCGATGCCTGGCTGGGCAAGGATGGCATCGTGCACAAAGGCGTGCCCCCTGCCGCGGCCAGCGCGAATGTGCAGCTGGGCTCGACCCGTTACCCGTTCAGCGTGCATGGCGGCTACGGCGCCGACAAGCAGGGCCAGCTGTGGCGCAGCCACTACCCCGCCCTGTTCGGCTTGCTGCTGGTACTGGGCGCGGTGGCCGCCCTGGTGTGCCGCTGGCAGGTTCGCCGCGCCACCTCGCCTCGTGCCGAACTGCGTCGGGCCCTGGAGGCCGACGAGTTCCTGCCGTACTTCCAGCCGGTGGTGCGCAAGGGCGACTACCGCTGGGCCGGCGCCGAAGTGCTGATGCGCTGGAACCACCCGCGCGAAGGCCTGGTACGCCCCGACCTGTTCATCCCCTACGCCGAACACAGCGGGCAGATCGTCGCCATGACCCGTGCGCTGATGATGCACACCGCGCAGAACCTAGCACCCTATGCCGGGCTGCTGGAGGACGGTTTCCATATCGGCATCAACATCACTGCAGACCACTGCCGCGACTTCAGCCTGCTGGACGACTGCCGCACCTTCCTCCAGCACTTCCCGCCAGGCCGGGTGGTGCTGACCCTGGAGCTGACCGAGCGCAAGCTGATCGAGGCCACGCCGGTGGCTCTGGAACTGTTCGAAAAGCTCGACGCCATGGGTGTGAAGATTGCCCTGGACGACTTCGGCACCGGCCAGTCAAGCCTCAACTACCTGCGCCAGTTCAAGGTCGACTACCTGAAGATCGACCAGAGCTTCGTCGCCATGATCGGTGCCGACGCGCTGTCGGTGCACATCCTCGAGACCATCATCGAGCTGTCGGCCAAGCTGGGCCTGGGCATCGTTGCCGAGGGCGTGGAAACCGAAGCCCAGCGCGACTACCTGGCCCGTCACGAGGTGGACTTCCAGCAGGGCTACCTGTTCGCCAGACCCATGCCGGCTGCCCAATTCCTCGAGGCGCTGGCGGCACGCCCGGCTGCGTCGCGGTTGCCGCAAGCCGCGCCCCCTGAGATCATGCGCGGCTGATCCACCCGCTCAATTCCCTATTCGAGGCATTCGTGTCAAAAGGCATTCTTTCGTCGGTCATGGCGTCCTGTCTGTTCGCCGTGATGTACTTCTATACCTCTCTGCTCACGCCGCTTGATGGCGAAGAGATCTTTGGCTGGCGCACCCTGTTGACGCTGCCCTGCCTGACCCTGTTCATGCTTGTCTCGAAAGACTGGAAACGGGTGGGTGAACTACTTGCCCGGGTAAAACGCACGCCGCTGCTGTTGCTGGGCATGGTCGCCACATCGTGGCTGATGGGCGTGCAGCTGTGGCTGTTCCTCTGGGCACCCCTGCACGGGCGCAGCCTGGAAGTGTCGATGGGCTACTTCCTGCTGCCGCTGGCCATGGTCCTGACCGGGCGGCTGGTGTATGGCGAGCGCCTGTCACGCCTGCAGAAGGTGGCCGTGGCCTGCGCCGCGCTGGGCGTGGGCCACGAGCTGTACCAGCATGGCAGTTTCGCCTGGGAAACCCTGGTGGTGACGATCGGCTACCCGATCTACTTCGTGTTGCGCAAGCGCTGCCGCACCGAACACCTGGGCGGCCTGTGGTGCGACATGTGCCTGCTGTTGCCCTGGGCGTTGTACTTCGTGATCCAGGGCCCGCTTTCCCCTGCCGATCTGCAGGCACACCCCGGGCTGTATGCGTTGATCCCGATCCTCGGGGCGATCAGCGCCTCGGCCCTGATCGCCTACGTGCTGGCCAGCCGCCTGCTGCCTTTCAGCCTGTTCGGCCTGCTCAGCTACGTCGAACCGGTGCTGCTGGTGGGCGTGGCGCTGCTGCTGGGCGAAACCATCGGCCCGGATCAGTGGCTGACCTACCTGCCGATCTGGGCCGCGGTGCTGGTGCTGGTGATCGAGGGCTTCAAGCACCTGCTGCGTCAACGTCGCCGCTCGGTGTAAGCCGAACCTGGCGCACCCGCCGCTCCTCGACCGCCTCCACGGTCAGCGTCCAGCCATTCCAGGCCAGGCGGTCGCCAACCATGGGCAGGCGGTCGAGCAGGCTCATCACCAGGCCCGCGAGGGTCTGGTAGTCCTCGGTGGCGCGGGCGCTGAAGCCGGTACGCGCCTGCACCTGGCTCAGGTTCAACGCACCGCTGACCACAAAGCCTTCACCTTCCTGGACGATGCCCGGGCCTTCGACCTCGCTGGCATCCGGCAGCTCGCCGGCAATCGACTCGAGGATATCGGTCATGGTCAGCAGGCCGGTGAAGTCACCGAACTCGTTGACGACGAAGGCAATGTGCGTCGACTGGCCTCGCATCTGCTCCAGGGCGTTGAGGATGCTGAAGCTTTCCAGCAGGTTCAGCGGTACCCGGGCCATGCCTTCCAGATCGGGCTGGCTGCCCGACAGCAGCTCCTTGAGCAGCTCCTTCTTGTGCACGAAGCCCAGTGGCTCGTCCACGCGGCCATCGCGGATCAGCGGCAGGCGCGAGTACGGCGAATTGGCCAGGGCCTGGGCAATGGCGCCGGCCGGCTGCGCCAGGTCGATCACATCGACCTCGGCGCGGGCGGTCATTACCGTGCGGATCGGCCGCTCGGCCAGGTTCAGCACGCCACTGATCATCACTCGTTCACGGCGGTCGAACAGCACCTGCTCCTCACCACCTTCGACCAGGTCGGCGATTTCCTCGCCCACCTCGTCAGCCTCGACCCGGCGGCCACCCAGCAGGCGCAGCACGGCCTGCGCGGTGCGCTCACGCAGCGGCCGGTGCTGCTGCAGGCTGCGCTTGCGGCGGGCACGGGCCAGCTGGTTGAACAGCTCGATCAGGATCGAGAAGCCGATGGCGGCGTACAAGTAGCCTTTCGGGATATGGAAGCCCAGGCCTTCGGCGGTAAGGCTGAAGCCGATCATCATCAGGAAGCCCAGGCACAGCATGATCACCGTAGGGTGGGCGTTGACGAAGCGGGTCAGCGGCTTGCTGGCAACGATCATGATGCCGATCGAGAAGATCACCGCGATCATCATCACCGACAAATGCTCGACCATGCCCACCGCGGTAATCACCGCGTCCAGCGAGAACACCGCATCGAGCACCACGATCTGCGCAACGATCGGCCAGAACGCAGCATGGCGCACCGCGCCACTGGCCTGGGTCACATGGCCTTCCAGGCGCTCGTGCAGCTCCATGGTGGCCTTGAACAGCAGGAACACGCCACCGAACAGCATGATCAGGTCACGGCCGGAGAAGCTCTTGTCGAACACCTCGAACAACGGCGCGGTCAGGGTGACCATCCACGAGATACTGGCCAACAGGCCCAGACGCATGATCAGCGCCAGGCTCAGGCCAATGACCCGCGCGCGGTCGCGCTGATGCGGCGGCAGCTTGTCGGCGAGGATGGCGATGAACACCAGGTTGTCGATACCCAGCACCAGCTCGAGGACGATAAGCGTCAGCAGGCCCAGCCAGGCCGTGGGGTCGGCTAGCCATTCCATTAGCGGGTACTCACGAGGGCAGCGTCACGAGGACGGGAGAAGGAAGGCCTTGAAGGCCGGGGACTGGGGGGCTCCGCGAAGGTGCTCATATGGACCTTGATAGCAAATTGGGAAAACGATCCTACTAGCACAGCAGCTTTCCGGAATAGCGCAAAACTATTTCAAAACCTGTAACAACCTTGTAGGAGCGGCCTTGTGTCGCGATCGGGCCGCACAGCGGCCCCAGCTAATGATGCAGCGCTGCTGAAACCCGGGGGCCGCTGTGCGGCCCGATCGCGACACAAGGCCGCTCCTACGCAAAAATGCGCTGGCCGGGCGTGAGGTACTTTTCTTCAATACCGCAGGCTGTCGATGCCCGAGCATGGAGGCCACCCTCAACCAAACGGATCCCCTTCATGAGCCTGTCCCTGTCCATGGCCGCTTTCGCACTGGCGGCCTCGATCTCCCCCGGCCCGGTCAACATCGTTGCGCTGGGCAGCGGTGCCCGCCATGGCCTGCGTGCCAGTCTGGCGCATGTGGCTGGCGCCACGCTGGGCTTCTGCCTGTTGCTGGTGCTGGTCGGCCTGGGCCTGCATCAGTTGTTGCTGCGCTGGCCTTTGCTGGGCCTGCTGTTGCACTGGGGCGGCGTGGCGTTCCTGCTGTACATGGCATGGAAGCTGGCCAGCGACGATGGGCAGCTGGGCAGCGCCCATCCCGCCCAGGCCCCCTCGGCCTGGCACGGCGCGGCAATGCAATGGCTCAACCCCAAGGCATGGCTGGCAGCGGTGGCCGGGGTTGGCGCCTACACCGGCGGCGAGCAGCAGTTGCTGTGGCTGTTTGCCTGGATCTACGGGCCAATCTGTTTCATTTCGGTGGCCAGCTGGGCGTGGGCCGGGAGCGTGGTTCGCCAGTACCTGGGCAACCCACGGCACATGCGCCTGCTGAATCGGGGCTTGGCGGTGCTGCTAGTGGGCAGCGCGGTTTATCTGGTCATTCAAGGCTAGCTGCACCAGCCCTGTCGCTGCCCTCAAGACCTGAGCTGTACCTGTAGGAGCTGGCTTGCCGGCGATAGGGCCATCACAGTCAAAATGGCAATTCAGCCGAATGCATTGCGGTAATGCCCCGGCGTCGCCGCCAGGTGCTGCTTGAAGGCCCGCTGCAGGTGCGCCTGGTCGGCAAACCCGGCCTCCTGCGCAACTTCGGCGATTGCCCGGCCCTGGCGCAGTTGCGCCCTGGCCAGCTGCACGCGCTGGTCGATCAGGTAGCCATGCGGCGTCAGGCCGAAGCGTTGGCGGAACGCGCGAATCAGGTAGGAACGCGACAGGCCGCAGGCCGCGCAGATGTCGTCCAGGCTCAGCGGGTCGCCACGATGGGCGCGTATGAACGCTGCCGCCGCGTCCAGTCGCGGGTTGCCCTCGTCGTTCACACTGGCATTACCGCCAAGCATGCCCGGCAGTGCGCCAAACAGTGCCGCCAGGCGGCCTTCGCGGTCCGGCACGCTGGCGTCGAACAGGTCGGCAAAGGCCTGCAACAGGCACCGGTACAATACCGGCGAGCTACTCCAGGCCTGGGCCGGCAAGGCAAACCCCAGCGCCTGCAACCAGGGCATGTCGACGAACAACATCAGGTAGGACCATGGCTCCCCGGCGATGGGGTTGCAGGCGTGCACCACGCCTGGGTTCATCAATACCGTGGCACCAGCCGCCACCTCGATGCACTGGTCACCGTACAGGTAGGTGCTGCGCCCACCCGTGATCACCCCGATGGAAAAGCTCTCGTGGGAATGCGCGGCGTAGCACACCTGGCGCCCGTCCCCTACCCGCCGGGCTTCGACGAAGGGCAACGCCGGGTCGCGCCAGAACCGTGATACTTCGATCATCCCTCACCCCGCTCGCCGCTGCCATGAGCCCGAATACTACACGCTTGTCACGGAATCAGCTGGCAACCGCAGGCCATATATCCAGCCCGCGTTATCCCATTACCACTTGGCCATCGATAAATACCGTTTGATGCCCCCTCTTTGCATGAAAGGAGCATCGACATGCCAGCCATCAACCCTCATCAACCCTTGCTCGAGGCGCAGCTGCCGCACTGGGCACGCCAGGTAACGCCCAATCAATGGGCCGCGTTGAAGCGAACCCAGATCGCCCCGTGGAAGGCGCAGGACTGGTTCGCCAATGCTGCCCCCGACCTGCGTGAAACAGTGCATGCCAGCCAGGCGCGCCTGATGCAGGCGCAAGCAGCCTTGGCCGGCTCGCTCAAAGGCCTGAAACAGATCACTGAATTCGCCGAGCCATTGCTGCAACGGCGTCTTGCCGAACAAGGCTTTCACGCGCCGCTGCGCAATAGCCAACTGCTGCGGGTCGAGCGCAGCTGGCACTGGGCAGCCCTGCGCTATCTTTACCGCCATCGCCGCGACAACCTGCTACAGGCCGCCCTGCAGAACTTCGCCAGCGACGAAGTGTTCACCGCTGAAAGTGCCATTGCCCTGGGCGATAACATTCAGGTGACGCCGATTCTGGTACAAGGCTCCGCCCCCTTCGGCATGCAATCACCCGTCGCGCACTTTCCATTGCAGTCGGAGCACTATCAGGTGGAACGGCTGCCACTTGAGCCGGCCGCTTTCGCCACACAGTGCCGTGACCTGGACCTGGGTGAGGCTTACCAGGCCCACCTGGAACAGCACCTTGCCCAGCCCGCCACCCGGGCCTTGGCCATCCAGGTTGAGAAAGACCGCCTGCGCCTGGCGGCCGACCTTGCCTTTCTGCGGCACCTGCTTGACGGCAGCACGCGCGATCAGGTCGAACAGCTTTTGCAGGGTGGTGCCGTGAGGTGCTGGCAACTGGCGCTGTTCGGCACGCCCCTGCACGAGGTCATGCTGATCGATGCCGGCAGTGCGGGGCTGGCGCTGTACCTGCCCGGCCATGACCCGGCCCTGCGTCAATGCAGCAACCTGGAAGCGGTACACGACACGCTGGCGACCTTGCTGCTGGAGCCCGATGCCCGCCAGGCCTTCACTGCGTACATCAGGCAGGACCAACGCACGCACTTTCTCGACCTGTTGCAGCAGAACCTCGACGCCACAGGCAACACGGCCTTTGACCGCCCTTGGCAGCGCGCAGTGCAAGCGGACCTGCGCCCCACACGCGTGGCCATCACGGCCGAGCCTTTCGGCCACTACCAGGACCTGCACCTGGCCCGCCTCAAGCACGAAGCCAGCCTGCTGGCGGTTCCGACAGCCATGGCCGATGCCAACGCGCGAACCAGGCGCCTGGAGGAATGGGAAAGCCTTGGCCTGGATGCACTCGGTATTGCCGCGTTCTTCGTTCCGGGTGCAGGCACCCTGATGCTGGCCGTCACTGCCTGCCAACTGCTCGGCGAGGCCTTCGAGGGCTACCAGTCCTGGCATGAAGGCGACCGTCACCTGGCACTGCGCCACCTGGAGGCGGTCGGCCTGAACCTGGCCCTGATCGGAGGGTTCGTGGCAGCGGGCAAGGTCGTGCCCAAGCTGTTCAACAGCCCGTTGATGGAAAGCCTGCAGCAAGTACGCGGCAACGACGGGCGCTACCGGCTCTGGAATGAAGACCTCACCCCCTACCGCAGTGCCGTGACACTGCCCGAAACCCTGCAGCCCAATGCACTTGGCCAGTACCTGTATCAGGGCCGGTATTTCATCCGCATGGACGGCCAGCTCTTCGAACAACGCTTCGATCACGACCTGCAGCAATGGCAGGTCATTCACCCCGACACGCCCGACGCCTGGCAGCCACCGCTGACGCACAATGCCCTAGGTGCCTGGCGCGGCCAGCATGAACAGCCCGGCCAGTGGCCATTCGCGAAGCTGGCGCGCCGCCTCGGCCCTGCATATGCCGCTTTCACGCCAGAACAGTTGACGCAAGCCGGCCGCCTCTGCGGCATCGACGCCGCGCAGTTGCGCCGGGTGCACCTGGAAGGCCGAGCAACGCCCCCGCTGTTGCTAGATGCCCTGCAACGCATGGCGGCACAGGCCGGGGTAGAGGCGTTGGCCGACAAGGCCCCGCCGGGCCTGTTCGAGCGCCTCTACAACGGCAGCGCGCCCACCACCCCGTCAACGCAGAAGCTGCTCGCTGCCTATCCGCGGCTTTCCCCTGCCCTGGCCACGCGTGTGCTGACACCGCTGGGCGAGGCTGAATCGCTCGCCTGGCAACAGCAGGGTCAGCTACCCATTCAGGTTCGCCAGGCACTGGAACAGGTGCACAGCGAGCTGCCCCTGGTACGCGCCCTGGAGGGCGTGCTTCAGCCAGCCCGGGCCAGCAGCGACAGCGAACGCCTGCTGTTCAGCGCCCTGGATGCCATGCCCGACTGGCCTGCGGACCTGCGCCTGGAGCTGCATGGCGCAAGCCCCCAAGGCCCTTTGCTGGAGCATGTCGGCAGCGACCAGGCCAGCACCCTGCGCCGTGTGATCAAAACGACCGAAGGCTATGAGGTCGACCGGGGCGAGCGTCCTGCACCTGGACCGCGTGATCCGGACCTCTGCCATGCCATAGAGCAGGCACTGCCACGCTCGCATCGCGATACGCTGGGTTTCCCGACGGCCGATGGCAGCTCGCTACGCCAGCGCGTACTGGGTTGGGTCGACCTGCACAGACAGACACTTGCCCAACGCCTCTGGGGTCATCGCGCGCTGCTGCGCAAGCCCATGGGCAGCTTGCGCGGCGGTCGGCCGCTTGCCCCCGAACCGCCTCAGCCGCGCCTGGCAGGCTCGCTGGCCGGGGCCTATCGGCGCTTGTTCCCCGACGCCACCGACTGGGAATTCGAAAACTGGCTCGGCAACGACGAGGACAACCCGTACGTCGATGACATTCGCTCACCCACACAGCGGCTGCACGACCTGCAGCAGCGGCTGGATACTTTGCGCCGCGACCTGCATGAATGGGCCCGGCCCGATCCGCAGCGCCCGCACCAGCGGCACCTGGCCATCCGCCCCATCCTCAACGCCTGGCGGCGGCTGTCGACTGTAGCGCTTGAAGGGGGTGGCAGCCTGCACAGCCTGGACCTGTCCGGCCTGGAGCTGGACAACCAGGACTTGGCCAGCCTGGCCTTGCCAGACGACTTCACCCATGTGCAGCACCTGTCACTCAGCTACAACCGTTCGCTCAGCCAGTTGCCGGCCGAGTTCCATGAACGCTTCCCCAACCTCAAGCGCCTGCTGCTGAGCGACTGCCGGTTCGACACCGTGCCCCACCTGAGCAGCCCTGAACAGCTCGCCTGGCTGGACCTGGAAGGCAACCGCATTACCTGGAGTACCCAGGCCCAGCAGGCACTGAACCGCTGCACCGGGCTCAACGTGCTGGACCTTTCGGGCAACCCGCTGCTGGAAGCCCCGGACCTGCGCGGCCTGGCCTTTTTGAGGACGCTGTTCCTGAACGACTGTGCGCTCAGCGAACTGCCGCAAGGCCTGGACCAGATGATCGAGCCCATCATCCTGGACATTGGCGACAACCAGCTGGTGCGGCTGCCAGAGGGTTTCAACCTGCCACGGCCAGTCGCAAACGCCCTGCGCCTGGAAAGCGAATGGCTGGGCGCACCTGTGCTCGCGCAGATCGAGTCCTACAACACCGTGCATCAGGTGGACCTGCTGGTGTGCGAAGGCGACTACCTGGAATTCTTCGAACAGACCGGCCCGGCAGAACTGGCCCTGTGGCAGCGTTTGCCGCTGCAGTATCGGCGCGACCTCAGGCCCTTGCTTGAACTTGAACCGTTCCTGTCCCACCCAAGGCAAGCCCGTGCAGAGTTCTGGCGGCGCCTGGCCCTGATCGAGGCAGACCCCGCCCTGCGTCAGCAATGGTTGACGCACCCACCGTACGACCTGTTCAACCTCCCGCTTTGACCGCCCCCGGGTGCCTGCCTGCACAACAGGCAGGCATTTGCCGCCATGTTAAGCCAGACTGGTGTTTTTCCGGCGGCCGGTGCATGCTCCTAGCTGAAGCGATTCACCCCGGCTTGAAACCCGCCCAGCAATGTGAGGTGCAGTACCCATGGACCGTCTGCTCGATTCACTCTTCCCCAGCGCCGAGAACATCCCGGAAACCTGGCGCCTGGAAGCCCCCCTGGAACAACGCGACTATCTGGTGAACGGCGAGCTCAGGCGCTGGGACGGCCCCCTGGCCACGGTGCGCAGCCCGGTCTGGCTCAAGGAAGGCAACGATGAGCATCAGGTGGTGTTGGGCAGCGCCCCGCTGCTCGATGCCGACACCGCGCTCACCGCCCTCGATGCTGCCGTGCAGGCCTACGACAAAGGCCGTGGCGCCTGGCCGAACATGCGCGTGGCCGAGCGCATCCAGCATGTCGAGACCTTCCTGGCGCGCATGCGTGAACAGCGCCAGGCCGTGGTCAAGCTGCTGATGTGGGAGATCGGCAAGAACCTCAAGGATTCGGAAAAGGAATTCGACCGCACCTGCGACTACATCGTCGACACCATCAACGCCCTCAAGGACCTCGACCGCCGTTCCAGCCGCTTCGAGCTGGAACAGGGCACGCTGGGCCAGATCCGCCGTGCACCACTGGGCGTGGCCCTGTGCATGGGGCCATACAACTACCCGCTGAACGAAACCTTCACCACGCTGATCCCGGCGCTGATCATGGGCAACACCGTGGTGTTCAAGCCGGCCAAGTTCGGCGTGCTGCTGATTCGGCCGTTGCTAGAAGCCTTCCGTGACAGCTTCCCGCCAGGGGTGATCAACGTCATCTACGGCCGTGGCCGGGAAACGGTCAGCGCGCTGATGGCCAGCGGCAAGGTCGATGTGTTCGCCTTCATCGGCACGCACAAGGCCGCCAGCGACCTGAAGAAGCTGCACCCGCGCCCACACCGGCTGCGCGCCGCGCTGGGGCTGGATGCCAAGAACCCGGGCATCGTGCTGCCCCAGGTGGACCTCGACAACGCCGTCGAAGAGGCAGTCACCGGTGCGCTGTCGTTCAATGGCCAACGCTGCACGGCGCTGAAGATCCTGTTCGTCCACGAGGACGTGGTCGATGCCTTCCTCGACAAGTTCCAGCGCAAGCTGGCCGCGCTCAAGCCCGGCATGCCTTGGGAGCCGGGCGTGGCGCTGACGCCGCTGCCCGAGCCCGGCAAGGTCGACTACCTCGACGGCCTGGTCGCCGATGCCACCGCCAAGGGCGCACGCGTGCTCAACGAAGGCGGTGGGCACAGCCGTGGCTCGTTCTTCTACCCGGCCGTGCTGTACCCGGTGAAGAGCGACATGCGCGTGTACCACGAGGAGCAGTTCGGCCCGCTGGTGCCGGTAGTGCCCTACCGCGACCTGCAGACGGTGATCGACTATGTACTGGACTCCGACTACGGCCAGCAACTGAGCCTGTTCGGCAATGACCCGGCGACCATCGGCAGCCTGGTCGACATCTTCGCCAACCAGGTCGGGCGCATCAACATCAACGCGCAATGCCAGCGCGGCCCCGACACCTACCCGTTCAACGGCCGCAAGAACAGCGCCGAAGGCACCCTGTCGGTACATGACGCCCTGCGTGTGTTCTCGATCCGCACCTTGGTCGCAACGCGCTTCCAGGAGGCCAACAAGGAACTGATCAGCGAGATCATTCGCAACCGGCAGTCGAGTTTCCTGACCACCGACTACATCTTCTGACCGCCGCGCTTATAGAGAATCGGTCTATCACCCCTGTCGATTTTCCATCCGCGCAAACGACTCTAAGCAACAGGGGCGCCAACCGGCGCCCACTTCCAAGGAGAGTCGAACATGGCAGCCAAACCCATTCCCGAAGGCCAGCACAGCATCACGCCCTACCTGGCCATCAATGACGCCGCCAAGGCCATCGAGTTCTACAAGAAGGCCTTTGGCGCAGTGGAAATGTTTCGCCTCGATGCCCCTGGCGGCCGCGTTGGCCATGCCGAGCTGAAAATCGGTGATTCGTCGCTGATGCTGGGCGACCCCTGCGACATGGAAGGCGGCCTCACCGCCAGCCAGAAGCTCAGCGGCACAGGCGTGGGCCTGCACCTGTATGTCGAAGACTGCGACAAGGTCTACGCCCAGGCCCTGGCCGCCGGCGGCACCCAGTTGCATCCCTTGACCGACCAGTTCTACGGTGACCGCAGCGGCACCCTGAAAGACCCGTTCGGCAACATCTGGTTCGTTTCCACCCACAAGGAGGACCTGACCCCCGACGAAATTCGCGCCCGCGCGGCGAAGATGTTCGGTGGCAACTGAGTGGTAAGTTGAAAGCGGCGCGACTTTGCTTGAAGCTTGGGGCTCGTAGCTGGGAGCTGCTTCATGCGAATCATCGACAAAACCGCCGCACAGGTCCGTAGCCTGACCCCTGCAGAAGAGGAGCTGCTGGTCGGCTTTGCCACCGGCAGCCTCGCCGGCCCGCGCCTGCTGCAGGCCAACCAGTTGCTGATGAAGGTGCGCAACGCTAACCAGTGGCTGGCCTGCGACTGCCGCAACGATGCCTTGCCGGTACTCAATGTCACCCTCAACGGCAGCACCGGTACGCTGTTTCTCAAGAACAACCCGGGTACCACCGAACACGCGCCCGGCTGCCCGTTCACCAAGGACGAGCGGGAGGCGGCCGAGCGCGAGAACGACCCCGCGCCACCCGCTGCCTGGCTGCCGCCTGACACACCGTTGCGCCTGATCGGCGACTTCCGCAGCGGCGCCGCCGGTGTCGGCGGCGATGGCAGCGAGCGGCGCGACCAACAGCGCCTGCTGTCACTGCTGCTGACCTGGATCGAGACCAGCGGCCTGAACCTGTATGCCACGCACCTGAAAAAGGACCTGACCGGGCAGTTTGCCGAGTTGCGCAGCGTTGCCAGCCGCTATCCGCTGCTGGAACGGGTGCCCGCCAGCAACTACCTGGAAACCCGCCTGGACATGAAGCACATGATGATGCTCAAGTCCCGCCTGCGCGAAGCCACGGTGTTCGGCAACCACCGCCGCCACGGCCTGCTGCTGGACTGCGTGGGCCAGATCAAGGGGCGCAAGCTGTTCAGCAACCGCAGTGAAGACGGCTTCGACTTCCAGGGCCACCACCTGTACTGGGGCGGCAACCGCACCAACGGGCCATTGCTGGCGCTGATGCTCTATTCACCGACCAGTGCCGGCAGCCATTACTACGAGCTGATCCATGTCGCCAGCGTACCGGTACTGTCCCGCGCCCACCTGTTCCCGGTGTATCGCGACGAAGAACGCGAGCCGCTCAAGGCCCTGGTATCGCTGGTCGACTGGATGGCCGGCAAAGGTGTGAAAGTACAGATGCGCCGCCCGGTGATCGGCGGCCAGGTGATGGATGAACTGGTAATGACCTCGGACCAGGACCGAGTGTTGTCGGTATCGTTGCTGGAGCAGCCAATCGGCCCCGAACCGGATACCGAAAACTTCAAGCGTTACGCCGACTTCAAGAGCCTGGAAACCTTCCGCAAATTCGTTGCCGGCTTCTTCATGCGTGAGCGCTGAGCCCATCTCCCGGCACACACAAAACCTTGTAGGAGCGGCCTTGTGTCGCGATGGGCTGCAAAGCAGCCCCGGCAATTCATGCACTAGTGCTGAAACCCAGGGGCCGCTTCGCGGCCCTATCGCGACACAAGGCCGCTCCTACAGGTCCAGGGCATGCCTTGAGGGCGATGCTGGCCATGTGGAAGCAACTGTGTTGCTCAAATTCTAAAAGTTGGCGCGATCCCCTGTGGGAGCGGCCTTGTGTCGCGAAAGGGCTGCAAAGCAGCCCCAGCAATTTCAACTATCGCGCATCAATCCTGGGGCCGCGTTGCGGCCCTTTCGCGACACAAGGCCGCTCCCACAGGTACAGCGACAACCTCGAGATCAACGCTGCACCCGTGGGAGCTGGCTTGCCGGCGATGAGGCCCGTACAGGCTGCATGAGGTTTGTGTATCAACCCAGGAACAGCTTGTACGCCGGGTTGTCGGTCTCATCCCAGTACCGGTACCCCATCTCATCCAGCGCCAATGGCAACCCCGCCAACTCATCCCCCGGTACTTCCAGCGCCGCAAATACCCGTGCCTCCGCCGCACCATGGTTGCGGTAATGGAACAGGCTGATGTTCCAGCGCTTGCCAAGCCGCTCCAGAAAGCCCAGCAAGGCCCCCGGGCGCTCGGGGAATTCGAAGCGCAGCACCCGCTCGTCAGCGCCGGGCGCGGCATGGCCGCCAACGGTATGGCGCACATGCAGCTTGGCCAGTTCGTTGTCGGTCAGGTCCAGTACGCTGTAGCCCTGCTCGCGCAGGCTGGCCAGCAACTGGTCGCGCGGGTCGTGCAGCGGGTGTGTCTGCACACCCACGAACAGCCGCGCCTCCTTGCCGGGGTAATAGCGGTAGTTGAACTCAGTGATCTGCCGCTTGCCCAGTGCCTGGCAGAAGGCGCGGAAGCTGCCCGGCTGTTCCGGAATGGTGACAGCGATGATCGCCTCGCGCTGCTCGCCCAGTTCGGCACGCTCGGCCACATGGCGCAGGCGGTCGAAATTGACGTTGGCCCCGGAATCGATCGCCACCAGGGTCTGCCCCTGCACGCCCTCGCGCGCCACGTACTTCTTGATCCCGGCCACGGCCAGGGCCCCGGACGGTTCGGTGATCGAGCGGGTATCGTCATAGATGTCCTTGATCGCCGCGCACAGCTCGTCGCTGCTCACCGTCACCACTTCGTCAACGAAGTGCCGGCACAGCTCGAAGCAATGGGCGCCGATCTGTGCCACCGCCACACCATCGGCGAAGGTGCCGACCTGCGGCAGGATCACCCGCTCACCAGCGGCCATGGCAGCCTGCAGGCAGTTGGAGTCCTCCGGCTCGACGCCGATCACCTTCACCTCAGGGCGCAGGTATTTCACATAGGCGGCGATGCCAGCGATCAGCCCACCGCCACCCACCGGCACGAAGATGGCGTCCAGCGCCCCAGGGCGCTGGCGCAGGATTTCCATGGCCACGGTGCCCTGCCCGGCGATCACATCCGGGTCGTCGAACGGTGGCACGAAGGTGGCACCTTCGCTGTCGGCCAGTTTCAGCGCGTGGGCCAAGGCATGGGGGAAGCTCTCGCCGTGCAGCACTACATGGCCACCGCGCGAACGTACCCCTTCCACCTTCAGCGACGGCGTGGTGGTAGGCATGACGATGGTGGCCTTCATGCCCAGGTGCGATGCCGCCAGGGCCACACCTTGGGCATGGTTGCCCGCGGAGGCGGTGATCACGCCGCGCTCGCGCTGCACGATACTCAGGCGTGACAGGCGGGTGTACGCACCGCGGATCTTGAACGAGAAAGTAGGCTGCAGGTCTTCCCGCTTGAGCAACACCTGGTTGCCCAGGCTGGCAGACAACGCAGGCGCAGCTTGCAAGGGCGTTTCGATGGCCAGGTCGTACACCGGGGCGGCAAGAATGCGCCGCACCTGCTCCGACAGCAGTTGCTGGGGGGTGACGGTAGAACGAGGGCTGACGAAGCTGGTCATCGATGACTCCTTGGCTGTGTTCACGTTGCCCAGGAGTCAGAGAGAGAAACCCGCCTCCAGGGCGGGTTCGGTGCACGTACGCGCTAGCCCGCCAAACTGATAATGGCGGTAATAATAATGGCGTTGACGTGCTGGAAAGTTTTCATGGGGTAGGAACTTAGCCGGTAGCGCAGCACAAAGTCAACACTTGGCCTGCTGCGCCGAAAGCGGCACATCGAATACCTTGTCGAAGCCCCACTGGAAGACGAACGCGTAAGCGAAGAAGAACACGAACAACGCCAGGTTGGTCAGCAACGCCGCCCACAGGCTGACATCCAGCCAGTACGCCACCAGCGGCAGCAGGATCAGCACCAGCCCGCCCTCGAAGCCCAGCGCATGCAGCAGGCGCCGCAGGAAAGTGCGCTCACGCCGGTGCTGGCGCGCTTCCCAGCGTTCGAACACCCAGTTGTAGGCCATGTTCCAGCTCATCGCGATGCCCGACATCAGCACCGACAGCACGGTCGACTGCGCCATGCCGGCACCGAACGCCAGCTCCAGCGCGGGCGCCACGCAAGCGACGGCGATGGCTTCGTAAAGAATGGCCTGGACGATCTTGCGTGCCTTGCCTTGCATGTTCAGCTCCCTGGGCAAACGACCTGTAAAACTACAAGAAGTGGCCCACAAGAAAAAGCCTGAAATTTGGACAACCCCGCGTTCGGCTGCTTGTATCTATCCAGTACAAACGGCGACAAGTCGTACAACTTCGTCCAGGGAATCGAACGAGGATATAGACGATGGCCCACCCCTTCCTGCCGGTGACCGGCACATGAGCCTGGCATTCATCGATTTTCTCACCTATGTGCTGTTCGGCCTGAAGATACTCGCGATCGTCCTGGCCACGCTGATGTTCCTGCTGGGCCTCGATGACCTGTTCATCGACCTTTGCTACTGGGGCCGCAAGCTGATCCGGCGGTTTCGCATCTACGACAAGTACGAAAAAGCCGACGAAAAACGCCTGTTCGAGGTACCAGAAAAGCCCCTGGCCATCATGGTCCCGGCCTGGAACGAAGTGGGCGTGGTCGGTGAGATGGCGCGCCTGGCAGCCTCGACCATCGACTACGAGAACTACCAGATCTTCGTCGGCACCTACCCCAACGACCCGCAAACCCAGGCCGACGTCGACGCGGTGTGCCTGCACTACCCCAACGTGCACAAGGTGGTCTGCGCTCGCCCCGGCCCCACCAGCAAGGCCGACTGCCTGAACAACATCATCGACGCGCTGCTGCGCTTCCAGCAGGACGCCGGCATCCAGTTCGCCGGCTTCATCCTGCACGACGCCGAAGACGTGATCTCGCCCATGGAGCTGCGCCTGTTCAACTACCTGCTGCCGAACAAGGACATGATCCAGATCCCGGTGTACCCCTACGCACCGGAATGGAAAGGCTTCACCGCCGGCCACTATGTCGACGAGTTCGCCGAAAACCACGGCAAGGATGTGATCGTGCGCGAGGCCCTGACCGGCCAGGTGCCCAGCGCCGGGGTCGGCACCTGCTTCAGCCGCCGCGCCATCAGTGCGCTGCTCGAGGACGGCGACGGCATCGCCTTCGACGTACAGAGCCTCACCGAAGACTACGACATCGGCTTCCGCCTGAAGCAGAAGGGCATGAAGTGCATTTTCGCCCGCTACTCCATCACCGACCCGGCGCTGACCCTGAAGCAGGAATGGCGCCCGGGCATGAGCCGCGAATTCTCCCAGGTGATCTGCGTGCGCGAGCACTTCCCGCGCGACTGGCAGCATGCCATCCGGCAGAAGTCGCGGTGGATCGTCGGCATCGTGTTCCAGGGCACCAGCAACCTCGGCTGGAGCCGCAAGGGCGCGCTCAACTACTTCCTCTGGCGTGACCGCCGCGGCTTGTTCGCCTACCTGCTGAGTTTCCTGGTCAACCTGTTGCTGCTGGTGTTGCTGGCCATGTGGCTGGTCACGGTGATTGCGCCGGAGTCGTGGCGCTTCATGTCGATCCTCAGCGACAGCTGGCTGCTGACCACCTTGCTGTGGCTGAACGGGCTGATGCTGTTCAACCGCCTGTTCCAGCGCGCCTGGTTCGTCACCCGCTTCTACGGCATCGGCGAAGGGCTGCTGTCGGCACCGCGGATGATGTGGAGCAACTTCGTCAACTTTTTCGCCAACCTGCGCGCCCTGCGCCAGGTGATGGAAATGGGTGACTCGCGGCGCGTGGCCTGGGACAAGACCACTCACGAATTCCCCGCCATCGCCGCCCCCGCCCGCACGCCGCTGGGCCAACGCCTGGTGGCCAAGGGCCTGATCAGCGACGAACAGCTGCAACAGGCGATCACCAGCCCGGTACGCCGGCGCCTGGGCCGCGAGCTGCTGCTGCGCGGCTGGCTGAACAGCGAACAGCTGGTCGCCACCCTGGCCGAGCAGATGGACCTGCCCTGGGCGCCGCTGAACCCGTTCAAGCTCGACCCGCAGCTGATCGCCAAACTGCCGCGCAAGCTGGCGACGCACTATGGCGTGCTGCCGGTGGCCGAAGACGGCGACACGCTGGTGCTGGCCAGCGAAAGCCCGGTCAGCCAGGTATCGCTGGGGGTAATCAGTCGCCACCTGAAGCGCCCGGTCAGCGCCCGCCTGGCGCCCCAGGGCCGGGTGACCCTGGGCCTGCGCTACCACTACCCAAGCCCCTGGCAGAAGCCGGAAACCCGCGACATGCTGGCCATCCTCGAGCGCCACCAGGACGACGAAGTGCTGCTGGAACAGGTCAGCCACCACCAGGTGATGCTCGGCGCCCTGCTGCAGGTGCGCGGCATGGTCCCGGTCACTTTGTTCAACCAGGCGCTGATCGACTTCGACCCGGAACACCAGAGCCTCGGCGAGCACCTGATTGCCCGTGGCATCATCACCGAGCAGGTGCTGCAGCAGGCCCTGATCGAACAGGCCAGCGAACAGCAGGCCGCCTTTGACCTGACCCGGGAGGTGGCATGAAGCCGCGCTTTTCCCTCACCTTCACTGGTTTGTTGCTGTGCTCCGCCGCCCTGCCCTGCGCTGCTTCGGCGCCGATGACCGACTTTCAGCGGTTTACCAGCTACCCGTTCATGGAGCGCAGCTACCGCGAAGCGAAGAAGGACAACTGGCCCGAGGTCGAACGCCTGACCCGCCACGTGCTGGGCCGGGTGCCGAACAACGACGAAGCCCGCGCGCTGCTGGTGGAGGCCTTGGCTCACCAGCGCCGCTACAAGGAGGCCGAAGCCCTCGCCGAACAGTTGGGCGACAGCCCTGAGTACGCCAACGCCCTGCTTGAACTGCGCCTGACCTGGATCGAACAAGACCCGCCGCCGGCCAGCCAGGTGGAACAATGGCTGGCCAGCAGCGACGGTGCTCAACGGGTGCGCCTGTGGCAGGCCTATAGCCTGAGCCTGGCCAAATTTGGTGGTGCCGCCAAGGCGCTGGACTGGCTCAACCATCTGCCGCCTCAGGGGGACGGCCAAGTGCTGCGCCTGGCCCGGGCCAACTTCGCCGAGCAACTGCGCAACTGGAAGGAAACCATCGAACAGCTGCAGCCGCTGGCCGACCAAGGCCAGTTGCCTGCGCAAGACTGGCAGCGCCTGGCCAATGCCTATATCCAGCAGGTGGATGAAAAAGGGCTGAACGCCCTGCTGCCCAGCGCCCCTTCCCCCGCAGCAGCCAACCAGGCCCGCCTGGCCATGGCCAACCGCGCCATCGCCGTCGGCCAGAACCAGCAGGCCCAGCATTGGCTGCAGGCACTGCCCGCCGCGCAGCTGAACCAGCCCGAGCAGCGCCAGCAACTGTGGGAGCTGGCCCGCGAAGGCGATGACGCGCCGCTGGTACAGCGCCTGAGCAACGAACTGCAACGCCCCTGCCTGGAAACCGTCGACTGGCTGTCGCGCCGCGACCCGGAGCTGGCGCGCGAGCAGTTCAAGGGCTGCACCGCCAGCACCGACCCCAGGGCCTACGCCGTGCTCAAGCAACGCCTGTACGGCGACCCGCCCCAGCCCCCGCAACCACGCACCGCCGCCGAATGGGAGCAACGCTATCGGCAGAGCGGCGATATGGCCGCACTGGAGCAAGCCACCTTCCTGCTGATGCAACAGGGCCATGGCGAACACGCCCGGCAACTGCTGGAGCAGGCCTACGACCGCCACCAGGGCCGCCTTGCACCCTCGCTGCTGCAGCGCCTGGGCAACCTGTATGCGCGCAACGACGGGCCGCTGGACAGCCGCCGCATGCTCGGCCTGATCCCTCGGGTCGACGCCAGTACCCGGGCCCAGCTGCTCGGCCGCCTGGCCGAGGCTGGCCAGTGCGATGCCGTGCGCCAGGCCGTACCGGCCACCCCGAGCGAGCCCGGCCAGTACCGCGCCCTGGGCCGCTGCGCCATGCCCGACCAGCCCGGCGAAGCGGTTGTCTACTACCAGGCCGCCGAGCGCCTGGGCGACAGCGGGAGCCGCTTGCCCCTGGCCTATGCCCTGGAAGCCGCTGGCGACTCCGAAGCGGCCCTGCCCATCTGGCGCACCCAGCCGGACAGCGCCTGGACCGACAACGCCCGCCTCACCGCCGCCCGTGGCGCGCTGAACGCCGGCGACGCACAAGCGGCCCGGCGCTATTGGGACGCCGCCGCGCACGATAGCGCCGACGACTGGGCCCTGGGTGCCGCCATCGCCCAGCGCCAAGGCGATTACCAGGCCGCGCTGGGCTTCCAGCGCCAGGCCCTGGCACACAACCCGCGGGCCGACCACTACTACGCTGCCTCCAGCACCGCGCAACTGGCTGGCGACAGTGCCCAGAGCAGCGCCTGGCTGGCCGAAGCCGTGCGCCTGGCCCCCGACCAGCCACGCTACCGCGCCGACTACGGCATGCGCCTGGCCAGCTCGACGGACAAGGCCCAGCGCCGCCAGTCGATCCCCTACCTGGAGCGCGCCACCCACGACTTCCCCGAGGACTACCGCCTTGGCGAGACGCTGGCCTTGCGCTACGACGAAGCCGAAGACAGCGCTTCGGCGCGCCGCGAACTGCGCCGCATCCTCGATGTGGAGCAGGACCTGGTCGACGGCGACGACGAATACGGCAGCCTGGAAGCCCGCAAGTACCGCCAGCGCCGCGCCCACGAAAGCCTGTCGCGGCGCGACACCATCACCCTGGCCAGCACCTGGTCGCCGGCCGGCACCTCGACCAACGACAAGTTCCTCGACAATGGCCAGCGCAGCGGCGCTTCGCGCCGCGCGCAATCGCAGAACGTGCAACTGGCCATGTGGGACCACGCCCTGGGCGAAGAGCCCAGCCGCAACGGCAGCACTCTGTCGTTGTATGGCCGCGTGCTGTTCGGTGGGCAAAGCCGCACCGACTACGCGCAAAGCATGGGCACCGGTGTCGGCCTGCGCTACAAGCCATTCGGCCAGGCCAACCTCAACCTGTATGCCGAGCTGTACCACCAGCGTCAGATCGACGAAGAGCACTACCGCGGGCTGAGCCTGGGCCAATTGCTGAGCCCGGCCAAGGTCGGCGGCAACTGGGGCGACCTGCGCCACCACGCCGAATCGAGCAACGACCTGCTGTTGCGTGCCACCGCCTCGTTCCTCGACCAGGGCGACTGGCGCAACGACTGGCGGGTCGATGAAGACGACTGGAACGAGCGCTTCCTCTACCTCGACGCCGCCTGGTGGACCCGTGCCGGCGACCACGCCTGGCTGTCGCGCTACCAGCAGGGCCACGCCTGGAAGCTGCCGGGCAGCTCGCCGCAAACCATCATGCCCTATGGCTTTGTCGAGTTTTCCAGCCAGGACCCGAGCAACGACTGGCGCCAGGACGCCCGGGCCGGGGTTGGTGTGCGCTGGCAGTGGTGGTTCGATGACGACCGCTACAACGCCTACCGCGGTTCGCTGAAAGTGCGTGCCGAATACCAGCAATCGCTGGGCGGCAATCTATACGAGCGCGCCAACGGCGTGCTGGTCGGTGCGGAGATGACCTTCTGATGCGTACGTTCCTGGCCCTCTGCCTGCTTGCCCTGTGCCTGCCAGCCAGCGCCGACCAGCGCCTGTTCTACCAACCCCTCAACCGCGACGCCAATGTCACCCCCGCCCAGTGGCAGCAACTGTGGCACGCCACCGTGGCCCAGGGCGGCAAGACCCTGATCGTGCAGTGGAGCGCCTATGGCGACAGCGATTTCGGCGGTGCCCAAGGCTGGCTGGCCGACAGCCTGCGCAGCGCGCGTGCCCAGGGCCTGCAACTGGTGCTGGGGCTGTACATGGACCCGGCCTATTACCAGCGCATCGACGAACTGGACGGTGAAGGCCTGAACAGTTACTGGAAAGCGCAGCTGGGGCGCTCGCTCAGCCAGTACCAGCGGCTGCGCCAGGCGTGGCAGTTGCCGGTGGACGGCTGGTACCTGCCCATGGAGCTGGACGACCATCATTTTCGCGAGGCCGAGCGCCGGGATGCCCTGCACACCCAATTGCAGGCTTTCAACCGGCAGTTGGACAAGCCTTTGCATATCAGCGCTTTCAGCGCCGGCAAACTCTCACCGCGGGTCAATGCCGCATGGCTGGATCAACTGGCCGGGTTGGGCTTGACTGTGTGGTGGCAGGATGGCGCCGGGACCGGGCGCTTGCCCGCGTTGGTGCGCCAGGGCTACGAGCAGGCCTTGCCATGCCGGGTGGGCGTGGTGCGCGAGGCGTTCCGCCAGGTGAGCGCGCCAGGCCAGGCGTTTCGGGCTGAGCCTGCCCAGCCGAAGCTGACCGGCGGGTGCCATGCCGAGGCGGTGTTCGACCTGCGTTACCGGCCATGGGCCCGGGGTGTTCTGCCCACCAATTGAGTCTCCAGGCCTGGCCCTTTCGCAGCACAAGGCTGCTCCTACAGGAGAAATGCGTCACCTGTAGGAGCAGCCTTGTGCTGCGAAAGGGCCAGGCCTGGTAAAGCAGTACTCTCAGGAGCCCAGCGATGTTCAAGACCATCGAAGCCCACGTTCGCAAACAGGTCGCCCCCGCCGCCCTGCGCGCCGAATTCCGCCAGCACGAGTTCGAGGCCATGCGCCCATTCTGCCTGTTGGTATTCTGCGTCAGCATCCTGATCTGGCTGGTCTTCGACCTGATCGTCAGCTTCCTCGGCGGCCAGGGTTTCACCTGGCTGTCCTATCTGTTCATCACCCTGCTCGGCGCCCTCACCGTGGTGCTGCGGTTCACCCGTCGCAGCCATCATTTCGATGTGCTCAACCTGCTGTTCATCGCCTCCATCACCCTGGGCATGCGCCTGGTGATCGAAGGCATCCCGGTGGCCCTGCGCCCGGTGTGGCTGGTGCTCGGGGTCTCCACCGTGCTGTATGCCGTGTCGGTGCTACCGGTGCGGCGCTGGTCGTTCTTCTGCGCCATGGCCATCACCTGGGTGGTGCTCAACCCGTTCTACCACACCCGTATCGGGCCGGACGAACTCGAAGGCGCCATGCTGATCAGCTACGCGGTGTTCCTCAGCGGCCTGGTCATCTACAGCTACCTGCAGATGCGCAAGGCCAAGCTGCACAACTTCTACCTGTCCAAGGTGCTGCTGGACCAGGCCTATGTTGATGCCCTGACCGAAATCCCCAACCGCCGTTCGTTCATGGCCCAGGCCGACCGCCAGCTGCGCCTGGCCACGGCCGAGCAGTACCTGGCGATGATCGACATCGACAACTTCAAACGGGTGAATGACCGTTTCGGCCATGACGTGGGCGATGAAGTGCTCAAGCGCGTGGCCCTGCATATCAAGGCGAGCATGGCCGGTTACGAGTTTGCCCGACTGGGCGGCGAGGAATTCGCGATCTTTTTCCAAGGGCTGGACCAGCAAGGCGCCGAGCAACGGGTGGCGGCGCTGTGCCAACGGGTGCGCGAAGACGTTGGCGAGCACCCGGTGACTGTCAGCATCGGCCTGGCCCGGGTGGACCAGGGCGATAGCCTGACCACGGCGCTGGTGCGCGCCGACCAGGCGCTTTACGAGGCCAAGCACAGTGGCAAGGACCGGTTTGTGCTGTGGTCTGCCCGGCTGGCAGAAAGTGATTAGCAGGCCCGGCCTCTTCGCGGGCTCGCCCGCTCCCACAGGGACCGCACCGGCTTCGAACCCTGTGAATGCCCTGTGGGAGCGGGCAAGCCCGCGAAAGGGCCGGTACAGGCAACCCATCACCCGGCAGGCAAGCGAATTCGGAACTGCGCGCCACCCAGCGCCGACTGCGCCACGGTCAAGGTGCCACCTTGCCCCTCGATCGCCCGCCGGCTGATCGCCAAGCCCAGGCCAAACCCGCCGGTATTGCGGTCACGGCTACGGTCCAGGCGGTAGAACGGCTGGAAAATCCGCTCGCGCTCCTCCACCGGAATACCAATCCCGTCATCCTCCACCGTCACCAGGCAGGCGCCATCGTCTTCCAGGCGCAAGCGCAGCAACAGGCTTTCGTCGCAGTAACGCATGGCATTGCGCACCAGGTTCTGCACCGCCCGTGCCGTCAGCCGTGGGTCCAGCACAAAACGCGGCAGATCCCCCTCGGCCCGCACCTCCCACTGGATACCCCGGCCATCCAGCTCCTCGGCAAAGCCGCCGAGCACGCTGTCGACCAGCTCCAGCAACGACACCTCGACCCGCTCGCGGGCCTGGTCGGCGTTGTACAGCCGGCTGTAGGACAACAGCTCCAGCACCAGCTCATCCAGCTCACGCACATGCCCCACCAGCTCCAGCAGGCGCTTGCGGCTGGCCGGCGGCACTTCGTCGAACAGCAGCACCAAGCCGAAATCCAGCCGGGTCAGCGGTGTGCGCAACTCGTGCGACACCGCATTGAGCAGCTCGCGCTGCTGGTTCACGTGGCGCTCCAGGTCACTGGCCATGGTGTCGAACACCCCGGCCAGCTCACCGATGTTGGAGTGCGGCGAGATGTGCGTACGCTCGGCCATCTGCCCCTGGCCCAGGCGCCGGGCGGTTTCCTTGAGGCGCTCCAGGTCGCGCCAGTGCGGCCATACCCACAGCAGCAGGCAACCGAGCATGGCCGCACCGATCAGTACGGTCACGCCCCACGACAGCACGTTGATATCCAGCGGGTCTGGCGGTGAGTGCAGGCGCACCAGCCATTCCTTGTCCAGCGGCGCCAGCACCGTCTCGTAGTAGCCCCATTCGGCGATGCGCACGGCGTACAGGCCGTGCTCCAGGCGCGCCTGCTCGTCCTCGCTCAGGTCAGCCTGGTCCATGCGCAGCAGCTGCAGTTCCAACGGCGCGAAATCACTGGCCAGCTCTTGCTCCACCGCCGGCCACTGCTCACGCGGGGCCTGGCGGAACTGGCGTACGATCAGCGACTGCACGCCCTTGGCCTGGTCCAGGTTGTAGGCCATGAAGCGGTCCTGGAACAGGCCGACGATGGTGTCGGGGATGAACAACAGTGCACCGGCATAGGCAACGATGATCACCAGGTACAGCCGCACCAGAATCTTCAGCATGGGCGGTCAGCACTCCCACTCGACACGGCTGAACAGGTAGCCCTTGCCCCACACGGTCTTGATCTTGCGCGCTTCGCCGGCGTTATCGTCGAACTTGCGCCGCAGCTTGGAGATGGCCACGTCCACCGAGCGGTCGGTGCCGTTGAATTCGATACCCCGCAGTTGCTGCAGGATGCGGTCGCGGTTCAGCACTTCGCCGGCATTGCGCGCCAGTACCACCAGCAGGTTGTACTCGCCGCTGGACAGCTCCACCTCTTCGCCGCGCCAGCTCACGGTGCGCTCGGCCAGGTCGATGCGCAGGCCACCGATCAGGATCAGGTCGTTGTCCAGGCGCGGCTCGTTGACGCTGCTGCGGCGCAGCAGGGTGCGCACGCGGGCCAGCAGCACACGCGGCTCGCAGGGTTTGGTCACGTAGTCGTCGGCGCCCATTTCCAGGCCCAGGACCTGGTCGTGGCTGTCGTCGCGGGCGGTCAGCATCAGGATCGGCAGGCCCTGCGACTCCTGGCGCAGCAGGCGGCACAGCTGCAGGCCATCGATGCCCGGCAGCATCAGGTCGAGGATGACCAGGTCGGGCTTTTGCCGGCGGTACTCGTCCAGCACATGATCGCCACGGGCGATCACCTGGACATGGAAGTCGTTGCGTTGCAGGTAGCTGGCGATCAGCTCGGACAGGGCGCTGTCGTCTTCGACCAGGAAAATATTCGGCATAGGTGCTTGTAAGTCTGGGTTGTGGTAGGCCTTGCCGGCCTCTTCGCGGGTAAACCCGCTCCCACAGGGACTGCACAGGTTCCAGATGCTGTGCGGTCCCTGTGGGAGCGGGTTTACCCGCGAAGAGGCCGGTACAGGTACACGCAGAATATAGAACCCTACAGGTCGGCAGGATTGTTCTTCACACTTTTTCACACTCGTCCTACAGGTATTAACAGCCACCCAAGGAACGCCTGCCGTAGCATACCGGCGGTCATCATCGGAAGATCCGTATGTCTACTACCCTCCCCCCACGCTTGCGCCCGTTGGCGCTTCTGGCGTTCCTGAGCCTGTCCCTGGCCGGCTGCGACGACAGCGCCGAACAGGAAGAACAGGCCCCCACCCCGCAAGTGCGGGTGGAAACCCTGCAACTGCAGCCACTGGCCATCAGCAGTGAGCTCAGCGGCCGTATCCTCGCACCGCGCACCGCAGAAGTGCGTGCGCGCGTGGCGGGCGTGGTGCTCAAGCGGGTGTACCGCGAAGGCAGCGACGTCAAGCAGGGCGATGTGCTGTTCCTGATCGACCCGGCACCGTTCAAGGCCGACCACGACAGCGCCCGCGCCACCCTGGCCAAGGCCGAGGCCACCCTGTACCAGGCACGCCTGCAGGAGCAGCGCTACCGCGAGCTGGTCGACGACAAGGCCGTCAGCCGCCAGGAATACGACAACGCCAAGGCCAGCTACCTGCAGGCCGATGCCGCAGTGGCCGAGGCCAGGGCCGCCCTGGAGCGCGCCCGCCTCAACCTCGGCTACGCCACCGTGACCGCGCCGATTTCCGGCCGTATCGGCCGCGCCCAGGTCACCGAAGGTGCGCTGGTCGGGCAGAACGAGACCACGCCACTGGCGACCATCCAGCAGCTGGACCCGATCCACGCCGATGTCACCCAGTCGACCCGCGAGCTCAACGCCCTGCGCCGCGCCCTGCGTGCCGGCGAGCTGCAGCAGGTCGGTGACGGCCAGGCCCGGGCCACGCTGATCCAGGACGATGGCAGCACCTACCCGCTGCCGGGCAAACTGCTGTTCTCCGACATCAGCGTCGACCCCAGCACCAACCAGATCACCCTGCGCAGCGAGTTCCCCAACCCGGACCTCGACCTGCTGCCCGGCAGCTACGTGCGCGTGCGCCTGGAGCAGGCCGTGCAGCCCAAGGGCCTGAGCGTGCCGCAGCGCGCCATCCTGCGTGACAGCGCTGGCGTGCCCAAGGTGCTGGTGGTCGACCCGCAGGCCCGGGTCAGCGACCGCCAGGTGGTACTGGGCAGCGCCCAGGGCGACCGCTGGATCGTCAACGAAGGCCTGGCCCCCGGCGAGCGGGTGGTGGTCGAGGGCCTGCAACACGTCAAGGCCGGTGACCAGGTGCAGGTCGACAACGCATCAGGGGCATCGCCCATCGCACAGCACACTGGCCAGTGAGGGCCTGATTCATGCCGCAATTCTTCATCGACCGCCCGGTATTCGCCTGGGTGGTCGCCCTGTTCATCCTGCTGGCCGGTGCCCTGGCCATCCCGCAGCTGCCGGTGGCCCAGTACCCCAACGTGGCCCCGCCGCAGGTGGAAATCTACGCCGTGTACCCGGGCGCCTCGGCGGCGACCATGGACGAGAGCGTGGTCAGCCTGATCGAGCAGGAGCTCAACGGTGCCGACAACCTGCTGTACTTCGAGTCGCAGAGCAGCCTGGGCAGCGCCACCATCACCGCCACCTTCGCCCCGGGCACCAACCCGGACCTGGCCCAAGTCGACGTGCAGAACCGCCTGAAGGTGGTCGAGTCGCGCCTGCCGCGCCCGGTGACCCAGCAAGGCCTGCAGGTGGAAAAGGTCTCCACCGGCTTCCTGCTGCTGGCCACCCTCACCTCCGAAGACGGCAAGCTCGACGAAACCGCCCTGTCGGATATCCTTGCGCGTAACGTGATGGACGAGATCCGTCGCCTCAAGGGCGTCGGCAAGGCCCAGCTGTATGGTTCGGAACGTGCCATGCGCATCTGGATCGACCCGCGCAAGCTGATCGGCTTCAACCTCACGCCCAACGACGTGGCCGAGGCCATCGCCGCGCAGAACGCCCAGGTGGCCCCCGGCAGCATTGGTGACCTGCCCACCCGTGGCACCCAGGAAATCACCGCCAACGTGGTGGTCAAGGGCCAGCTGAGCACCCCGGAGGAGTTCGCCGGGATTGTCCTGCGTGCCAACCCGGACGGTTCCACGGTGACCATCGGCGATGTCGCCCGGGTCGAGATCGGTGCCCAGGAATACCAGTACGGCACGCGCCTGAACGGCAAGCCGGCCACCGCCTTCAGCGTGCAGCTGTCGCCGGGCGCCAACGCCATGGAAACCGCCACCCTGGTGCGGGCGAAGATGCAGGACCTGGCGCGCTACTTCCCCGAAGGCGTCAAGTACGACATCCCCTACGACACCTCGCCATTCGTCAAGGTGTCGATCGAGCAGGTCATCAACACCCTGTTCGAGGCCATGCTGCTGGTGTTCGCGGTGATGTTCCTGTTCCTGCAGAACCTGCGCTACACCCTGATCCCGACCCTGGTGGTGCCGGTGGCCTTGATGGGCACCTTCGCCGTAATGCTGGCCATGGGCTTCTCGGTCAACGTGCTGACCCTGTTCGGCATGGTGCTGGCCATCGGCATCCTGGTCGACGATGCCATCGTGGTGGTGGAAAACGTCGAGCGGATCATGGCCGAGGAAGGCCTGCCGCCCAAGGAAGCTACGCGCAAGGCCATGGGCCAGATCAGCGGCGCGATCGTCGGCATTACCCTGGTGCTGGTGGCAGTGTTCCTGCCCATGGCCTTCATGCAAGGTTCGGTGGGGGTGATCTACCAGCAGTTCTCGCTGTCGATGGCAGTGTCGATCCTGTTCTCGGCGTTCCTGGCCCTCAGCCTGACCCCGGCGCTGTGTGCCACCCTGCTCAAGCCGGTGGCCAAGGGCGAGCACCACGAACGCAAGGGCTTCTTCGGCTGGTTCAACCGCCGCTTCGAGGGCATGAGCAACGGCTACCAGCGCTGGGTGATGCAGGCGCTCAAGCGCAGCGGCCGCTACCTGCTGGTATACGCGCTGCTGCTGGCGGTGCTGGGTTATGGCTTCAGCCAGCTGCCCACGGCATTCCTGCCCACCGAAGATCAGGGCTACACCATCACCGATATCCAGCTGCCGCCTGGCGCCAGCCGCATGCGCACCGAACAGGTGGCGGCACAGATCGAGGCGCACAACGCCGAAGAGCCCGGCGTGGGTAACACCACCTTGATCCTGGGTTTCAGCTTCTCGGGCAGCGGGCAGAACGCGGCACTGGCCTTTACCACGCTCAAGGACTGGTCCGAACGCGGCGCCGACGACAGCGCCCAGTCGATTGCCGACCGCGCGACCATGGCCTTCACCCAGCTCAAGGACGCCGTGGCCTACGCCGTGCTGCCGCCGCCGATCGACGGCCTTGGCGAGTCGACCGGCTTCGAGTTCCGCCTGCAGGACCGCGGCGGCATGGGCCACGCCGAGCTGATGGCCGCCCGCGACGAGCTGCTGGCCAATGCCGGCAAGAGCAAGGTGCTGACCAACGTGCGCGAAGCCTCGCTGGCGGAAAGCCCGCAGGTTCAACTGGAAATCGACCGCCGCCAGGCCAACGCCCTGGGCGTATCGTTTGCCGATATCGGCTCGGTGCTGGATGTGGCCGTGGGTTCCAGCTACGTCAACGACTTCCCCAACCAGGGGCGCATGCAGCGGGTGGTGGTGCAGGCCGAAGGCGACCAGCGCAGCCAGGTCGAAGACCTGCTGAAGATCCACGTGCGCAACGACAGCGGCAAGATGGTGCCACTGGGCGCCTTCGTCCAGGCCAGGTGGGTCAGCGGCCCGGTGCAGCTGACCCGCTACAACGGCTACCCGGCGGTGTCGATTTCCGGCGAACCGGCGGCCGGCTACAGTTCGGGCGAAGCCATGGCCGAGATCGAGCGCCTGGTGGCCCAGCTGCCGGCCGGTGCCGGCCTGGAATGGACTGGCCTGTCGCTGCAGGAGCGGCTGTCCGGCAGCCAGGCACCGATGCTGATGGCGCTGTCGTTGCTGGTGGTGTTCCTGTGCCTGGCAGCGCTGTACGAAAGCTGGTCGATCCCCACCGCAGTACTGCTGGTAGTACCGCTGGGCGTGCTCGGTGCGGTGCTGGCGGTGACCCTGCGTGGCATGCCCAACGACGTGTTCTTCAAGGTCGGCCTGATCACCCTGATCGGCCTGTCGGCGAAGAACGCCATCCTGATCATCGAGTTCGCCAAGAGCCTGGTCGACCAGGGCGTCGATGCCGCCGACGCCGCCGTGCAGGCCGCGCGCCTGCGCCTGCGGCCGATCGTGATGACCTCGCTGGCGTTCATCCTCGGCGTGGTGCCACTGGCCATCGCCAGCGGCGCCAGTTCGGCCAGCCAGCAGGCGATCGGCACCGGGGTGATCGGCGGCATGCTCAGCGCCACCCTGGCAGTGGTGTTCGTGCCGGTGTTCTTCGTGGTGGTGATGCGCCTTGCCGGGCGACGCCAGGCGGGTAATGCCGACACGCGGACCGTGACCAGCGAAAGCTGACTGGACAAGCCCCGCGTGAAATGGGAGGGTTCCCGGCATTGACTGCCCGGAACCCTTTTTCATGCCTGATGCCCTGCCCCCCTGCTCCATCCTCATTCTCGCCGGTGGCCGCGGCCAGCGCATGGGCGGCCGCGACAAGGGCCTGGTCGACTGGCAGGGCGAACCGCTGGTGGCGCATGTGCAGCGCGTGGTACGGCCGCTCAGCGATGACCTGGTGATTTCCTGCAACCGTAACCAGCAGGCCTACCGGGCGTATGCCGACCAGTTGGTGGGCGATGCCGAGGCGGACTACCCCGGGCCGTTGGCGGGGGTGATTGCCGGGCTCAAGGTGGCGCGGCATGAATGGGTGGTGCTGCTGGCCTGTGATGCACCGCTGGTTGACCGGGGGTTGATCGAGGATCTGCTCAGGCTGGCGGTGACCAGTGACAGTGCGGCCATGGTGCGCCAGGGTGGGTACTGGCAGCCGATGTTCAGCGTGCTGCCACGCCGGGTGTTGCCGGTGCTGGAGCAGGCCTGGGCGGCGGGCGAGCGGAGTTTGCAGAAGGCCCTGCTGCGTGAAGCGGTGCAGGGGCTGGAATGTACCGACGACGATCGCAGGTTGAGCAACTTCAACAGCCCGGAGTTGTTGCAGGGTTGAGATCATCTGCTGCCTGTGCCGGCCTCTTCGCGGGCATGCCCGCTCCCACAGGTACATCACAGGTCTGACGGGCACTGAATTTCCTGTGGGAGCGGGCGTGCCCGCGAAGAGGTCGGCACAGGCAACACATCACCCGGCAGACAATTCCTCGACACTGATCTCGCGCATGCGGAACTTCTGCACCTTGCCAGTCACCGTCATCGGGAACTCATCGACAAAGCGGAAGTACCGGGGCACCTTGAAGTGCGCAATCCGCGCCTTCGCCCACTCGCGCAGTTCCTCCTCGCTGGCCGTATGCCCCGGGTGCAGCCGCACCCAGGCCACGATCTCTTCGCCGTACTTGCTGCACGGCACGCCAATCACCTGCACATCGGCCACCGCCGGGTGGGTGAAGAAGAACTCTTCCAGCTCACGCGGGTAGATGTTCTCGCCGCCGCGAATGATCATGTCCTTGCTGCGCCCGACAATACGCACATAGCCCTGCTCGTCCATCACCGCCAGGTCGCCGGTGTGCATCCAGCCTTCTTCATCGATGCTTTCGGCCGTGGCCTTGGGGTTGTTCCAGTAGCCCAGCATCACGCTGTAACCCCGCGTGCACAGCTCGCCGATCTCGCCACGCGGCACGGTGTTGCCGTCGGCATCGATCACCTTGTTCTCCAGCCGCGGTTGGGTACGCCCGACGCTGGTCACGCGGCGCTCCAGGTCGTCGCTGGCGCCGGTCTGCAGCGACACCGGGCTGGTCTCGGTCATGCCGTAGGCAATCTGCACCTCAGCCATGTGCATCTCGCCGATGACCCGGCGCATCACTTCGATCGGGCAGGTGGCACCGGCCATGATCCCGGTGCGCAGGCTCGACAGGTCGAACTCGCCACGCTGCGGGTGGTCCAGCTCGGCGATGAACATGGTCGGCACGCCATACAACGCAGTGGCCCTTTCTTCCGCCACCGCACGCAGGGTGGCCAGCGGGTCGAAGGCATCGTTGGGGTAGATCAGGGTGCTGCCGTGGGTCATGCAGCCGAGGTTGGCCATGACCATGCCGAAGCAGTGGTACAGCGGCACCGGCACCACCAGCCGGTCATGCTCGGTCAGGCCCAGGCTTTCACCGACCATGTAGCCGTTGTTGAGGATGTTGCTGTGGCTGAGGGTGGCGCCTTTCGGGAAACCGGTAGTGCCCGAGGTGTACTGGATATTGATCGGGTCGTCGCAGCGCAGTTGTGCCTGGCGCTCGGCCAGGGCTTCGCGGCTGACGGCTTCGGCACGCGCCTGCAACTCATGCCAGGCGAGGAAGCCCGGCGGTGGCGCGGCGGCCAGGCTGACCACGCCGCGCAGCTCGGGGAAGCGCTCGCAGATCAGGGCGCCCGGCTGGCCGGTGGCCAGGCCCGGGACCAGGCCCAGCAGCATGGCGTGGTAATCGGAGGTCTTGAACGCGTCGGCGCAGATTACCCAGCGGCAGCCGGACTGGCCGAGGGCGTAGTCCAGTTCGCTGGAGCGGTAGGCCGGGTTGATGTTGACCAGGATCGCGCCGACCTTGGCGCTGGCGAACTGGGTGATGCACCACTCTGCGCAGTTGGGGGCCCAGATGCCAAGGCGGTCACCGGGCTGCACGCCCAGCGCCATCAGCGCGCGGGCGTGCTGGTCGACGGCTTCGGCTAGCTGCCGCCAGGTGTAGCGCAGGGCCTGGTGGCGGACTACCAGGGCTTCGCGGTCGGGGAAACGGGCGACGGTGGTGTCGAGGGCGTCGCCGATGCACTGGGTAAGCAGGGGTTTGTCCGGGTTGCCCTGGGAGTAGCTTGGCTGAGGCATGGGCGGTCTCTTGTTGTTTTTGTATTGTCTGTACCGGCCTCTTCGCGGGCTCGCCCGCTCCCACAGGTACCACACAGGTTTTCAGGCCTGTGCAGCCCCTGTGGGAGCGGGCAAGCCCGCGAAGAAGCCAACACCGGTTTAACGGATGAACACCTGCGGCGTGGTGGTGGACATGTCCCCACCCGGCAACTTGATGTTCTTCACCTTCTCCAGCGTATCCGGGTTGAACACCGCCAGGTCGTTGAAGGTGCCGCCCAGGTACAATTTGTCGCCCTTCTTGTCGAAGGTCACGCAGTAGTAAGTGTGGTCCAGATTCGCCGCCTTGATCAGCTTGCGCTGCTTGAGGTCATACCTGGCCAGGCGGTTGAGCACGCCGTAGATCTGGTTCGGATCTTTCGGCGAACGCAGCCCGGTGAAGTACAGCTCGGTCAGGTCGGCGAATTCCTGGGTGTGGGTCTTGCCGGTCTTCAGGTCGACGCTCAGGTAGCCATACAGCAGCTCGGCGGTGGCCGGGTCCTGCTTGTCATCCTTGAACCTGGCAATGGTGTACAGCATCGAGAACTCGTGGCGCGGGCTCTGGTGCGGCCAGAAATACAGCACGTCCGGGGCGCTGTAGCCTTTGCGGCTCCAGTTGCGCAGCGGCAAGGCCACCGTGTACTTGCCGGTCTTCACGTCCATCTTGTAGATGTCCGGCCCAGCGACGTACAGGCTGCCATCGTCCGCGGCACGCATCAGGTACACCTGGCGCGGCATCGGGAAGGTGCGCACCGGCTTGGCCTCCAGGCCATCGGCGGTGCTGAACACTTCCAGCCGCGGTGGCTTGACCACGTAGTGGTCGTTCAGCCGTTGGGTCGGGTTGACCGTGGCGTACACTTCCTTGCCATCCGGGCTGATGGCGAACGAGTACATCGACCGCCCCACCTCACCCGGCACACTGGACAGGTTGGCGTGGAAGGTATTCTTGCAGGTGTCCAGGTCGATGCCGTAGATGTCGCCGTAGTGGTTGTTGAGCACGTAGGCGGTGCGGTTGTCCGGCGCCATCATCGCGGTGCCGGGGCCGAACTTGTCGGGCATGACGCAGCTCTTGTACACCGTGTCACTGGCCACATCGACCACGTGCAGGTTGTTCGGGTAGTTGGTCACGATCATGTATTCGTGGCCAGCCTTCAGCGCCGGCCCGGTGTCGGCGGCCTGAACCAGCCCGGCACAGGCCGTGGCGGCGATGGTGAGCGCGAGTGACGCGCAGCGTCCAGCTTTCATGCGGTTTCCCCTTGTCATTCTTGTTGGGCCGGTCACTTGTCTTTCGGGAACACGGTGCCGAGGTTGCGCCAGTCTTCGGCTGAGTTGCTCGCCTGGGCGTTCCAGTCCTGGTAGGTGCTCATCATGTCCGGCACCTGGGCCGGCCACCAGCAAGGGTCGGAGCAGCCATACAGGTCGGCCTCCATCGGCTGGCACAGCGAGCTCACGCCACCAAAGGCGTCCACTTCCCAGCCCGGGTCGGTGGTGGCGGTGCAGCCAGCCACCGCGCTCATCGCCATGACTTCTTCGACGCGGTCTTCGGCGGCGGCCTGCTCGAGGATGCGCGCCTTGTTGTTCAGGGGCTTCAAGTGCTTCATGTCAGTGCGCCTTCCGCGGGGTGATGTAGCGATCGATGAAGGCCGGGTTGGCGGCCATGATGCGGCTGTAGACTTCAATGCCGAAGTCGACCCAGTCGCGCATCAGTTCGCAATAGTGGTAGGTCGGGTGCTGCGGGTCGCCGTAGCGGGCATAGCTTTCGTGGTAGCAGCCGCCGGAGCACAGGTTGCGGATGCGGCAGCTGTCGCAGCCGGTGTTGCTGCGGTCCAGGCGCTGCGACAGGAAGTCGTTGAGCTGTGCCTGCTTCACGCCCTGGTGCACATTGCCGAAGGTCGGCAGGCTGGAGCCGGTGAAGCGGTGGCACAGGTTCAGCTCGCCCTCGTGATCCACGGCCAGCATCTTCAGCCCGGCGCCGCACGGCAGGGCCTTCTTGTGGCCTTCGTGGATGTCGGTGATCAGCTGGTGCAGGTTGGAGAAGCCGATGTTGCGGTGCTCCAGCGCTGCTTCCAGGTAGCGCCGGCCCAGCGCCTTCATGTTGGCGAACACCTGCACCAGCTCTTCGCCGGTGAGGTTGAAGTTGGCCATGTCACCGGAGGTGACCGGGGCAAAGCCGACTTCGGCGAAACCCAGTTCGTTGAACAGGTGGTTCCAGATGGTCTCGACGTCGGTGATGCCACGGGTCAGCGTGACCCGCGCACCTACCGGGCGGCTGTGGTAGCGCGACAGCAGCATGTCGACCTTGCGCCGCACAACGTCATAGGTGCCCTGCCCGCCCACGGTGATGCGGTTGCGGTCGTGCACGGTCTTGGGGCCGTCGATGCTGATCGACAGGCCGAAGCGGTGGGCGTTTAGCCAGTCGATGATCTCTTCGGTGAGCAGCGTGGCATTGGTGGTCATGATGAACTCCACCTGCTTGCCCGCCTCGGCGAAGCGCCGCTCGCAGTAGGCAACCATGTGCTCGATCAGCGGCCGGTTGGACAGCGGCTCGCCACCGAAGAACACCACGCTGTAGCGCTCCTCGTCGGGCGACTCCTTGAGCAGCATCTCCACCGAGGCTTCAGCGGTGGCGGTGCTCATCTTCTTGCCCGCGGACGGCTTGTCCAGGTCCTCCTTGTAGCAGTAGGTGCAGCTGAGGTTGCAACCGGTGTTGACGTTGAGCACCACGGTGTTCAGCGCAGTGCGCTCGACCTGCTTGAGGGCGATTTCCGGGGTCAGCGGCGAGCCGTCGCTGACCAGTTCCAGCGCGATCAGTTCACGCAGGGTGTCCTGGATATCGTCGCCGGCAAACTGCTGGCCAAGGCGCTGCATCAGCTCCTCGGCCGAGCAGCCTTGCTGGCGCAGGGTGTCGATGATGCCGCCGGTCACCGCGTCGGCGGTGAACAGCGAACTGCTGGGGATATGGAACAGCATGCGGTCGGCATCGACCTGCACTTCATGCAGGTTGCGTTCGACCAGGTTCAGTAGTGCGCCCATGGCGACCTCCCGATAATCAATTCGTTGGAAAACCGTAAGCCCCCTGCCGTTACGGCAGCGGCGGGTTGTTCCAGCGCTGAACGGTGACGATCATGTGCCCTTCGCCCGTCTGGCCACCGTCGGCCAGGGTAGCGATGACCTTCAGGTTGCCGGCGTTGTTGGTCATCATCTTGCGCTCCGGGTTGGGGCCAGCGCCGCCTGGCACGAACACGCCATCGGCCTGCATCTTCCCGGCGAACCTGACGTCCTCGTCCTCGACCGCACGCTCGTTGAACGGCTCGACCTTCCAGCTGGCCGGCAGGTAGCCGATGCGCAGCGGCTGGCCATTGGCGTCCTTGCCCCAGGCTTCGGCCTCGAAACGGCCCTGTACCTTGGGCACCGAGGCGCCGTTTTCGCCGATTCGGGCGATGGAGAATGCCGGCACCACCTTCACTTCCTCGACCTTGTCGTAAACCGCCAGGTTGACGCCCTTGAGCGCACCTATGGCGACTTCGCGCTGACCAGGCTTGGCATCGGCCGCAGCGCGGGCCTTCACCCGTAGCAGGGTCGGGGTCTGCTCCAGCACTTCGGTCACTTCCACACCAGCGCCCAGGTCCGGTTTGCCGGCCAGGCCGCTGCCGACCAGGGTGATTTCGCTTTCGCCACCAACCTTGATGAATGCCGGCTGTACCGCCAGCAGGCGCGCCTTGCCCTCCTTCACGGCAGTGAAGTCCAGGCCACGCTCATCGTGCTCGGCCTCGAACATGCGGCCCTTCATTTCGCCATCCAGCGCGGCGAACACCTGGCGCAGATTGGCGTCGCCGACCTTGACGTTGCCACGCCATTCATAACCGTTGTAGAGGATCGCCGAGCCGCTGCCATTGAACGGTGTACCGTCGGCATAAGCGCCCTTGACTTCGACCTTGAAGGTGTCGCCCTGGTCAGGCGTGACACTCATCACCCCGCGCACATCGCCCTTGGCCAGCATGTGGCCGCTGAATGCCCACTGGCCCGGCAGCGCATCGGCCTTGGGCCTGGCCTTCTGCCATTCAGCCCACGCCGCGCTTTCCAGCGGGTAGCGCTTGGCCAGGTCAGGGACCACTTGCTGCAAGGCGATCGGCAGCCAGTCGCGGTCACGCGCCTGGGCCTGGTATTCGAGGGCGGGCCACTGGCCGAGATGGAAGTTGACCAGGTGCTCCCACTCCTTGGCCGGGCGCCGCTGCAAGGCGACACGGGCACCGGAGTGGCAACGGCCACAGGTTTCGCTGAGCTGGGTGTCGAACTGCTCGACGGTATTCAGCCGGCGCTCCATGGCATAACGCACGCCATCGGTTTCGCTGGGCGCCAGGCCCTGCTTGTCGGCCAGGTACTTGACCAGGGTGCGGCGGTCGTCGTCGCTGATCTGCAGGCCGTGCATCACCTGCATGCGGGCGATGCTCATCAGCCAGCCTTCCGGTGTCTTGCGCTGGTGGCTGATACGGCTGTAGGTGTCGTTGCCTTCGGGGATATGGCACCCCATGCACTTGTTCTGCAACAGGCTCGGGCCCTGCTCGGCCGCCATGGCCTGGGTGCTCAGCAGCGCGGCGGCGACCAGCGCCAGTTTGCCCGCATGCCGCCGGAGTCGAGTCGTCTTCAAGGTCAGACCTCCACGGTTGTTGTTCTTATCGTTTTCGCACGCTTTGGTACAACAGGTGTGCATGTGACGGTTGTGATACAGGAACTGTGCCAGGTGATGTAAAAGTGTTTTAAATCAAGCCATTGAGGTCAATTACCGGATAATGGCAATGCAAGGACAGCTTCTTTGAGCGTCCCATTCCGCGACTGAGTGTTTCACCTTGAGACACTGGGCCTGCTGCGCAGGCCTTTCGCGACACAAGGCCGCTCCTACAAGGGATCGCGTACGGCCTGTAGGAGCGGCCTTGTGTCGCGAAAGGGCCGCACAGCGGCCCCCGCTTTTACTGTTTCACCACCGTCTCACACCGTCTCAATGTGCAACAGCGCAACTCTGCAATCCCAACCTTGCACCAGGACAAAACCCAACCCGCTCAAGGGTTTGCAGCCATCTACCGACCTTGGCACGCCCATTGCGCCTATGCCTGTCACATCCAATGACAAGAGGCACCGTCCCATGCTTTCCGAACTGCCCATCCTGCCCGCCACCCGCGCCTTTCTCGAACGCAAGCTGAAGATGCGCATCGGCGCCGACTGGCAGGACGCCGCCAGCGGTCGCACCCTGTCGTTCCGCAACCCGGCCACTGGCGAGGTACTGGGTGAAGTGCCCGCCGCCGAGGCCGAAGATGTCGACCGCGCCGTGCGCGCCGCGCGCCAGGCCTTCGATGATTCGCCGTGGAGCCGCCTGCGCCCACGCGAACGGCAGAACCTGCTGTGGCGCCTGGCCGACCTGATGGAGCGCGACGCCCGCCAGCTGGCCGAACTGGAATGCCTGAATAACGGCAAGAGCGCCGCCGTTGCCCAGGTGATGGACGTGCAACTGGCCATCGACTTCCTGCGCTACATGGCCGGCTGGGCCACCAAGATCGAGGGTAGCACCGTCGAAGCCTCGATGCCGTTGATGCCCAACGACCAGTTCCATGGTTTCGTGCGGCGCGAGGCAGTGGGCGTGGTCGGCGCCATCGTCGCCTGGAACTTCCCGCTGCTGCTGGCCTGCTGGAAGCTCGGCCCGGCCCTGGCTACCGGTTGCACCGTAGTGCTCAAGCCCGCCGACGAAACACCGCTGAGCGTGCTCAAGCTGGCTGAGCTGGTGGACGAAGCCGGCTACCCGGCAGGCGTGTTCAACGTGGTCACCGGCACCGGCCTGAACGCTGGCGCCGCACTCAGCCGCCACCCCGGCGTGGACAAGCTGACCTTCACCGGCTCCACCGAGGTCGGCAAGCTGATCGGCAAGGCGGCCATGGACAACATGACCCGCGTCACCCTGGAACTCGGCGGCAAGTCGCCGACCATCGTCATGCCCGACGCCAACCTGCAGGAAGCCGCCGCCGGCGCGGCCACGGCGATCTTCTTCAACCAGGGCCAGGTGTGCTGTGCCGGGTCCCGCCTGTACGTGCACCGCAAGCACTTCGACAACGTGGTGGCCGACATCGCCGGCATCGCCAACGGCATGAAGCTGGGCAGCGGCCTGGACCCGGCAGTGCAGATGGGCCCGCTGATTTCGGCCAAGCAGCAGGACCGCGTCACCGGCTACATCGAGCTTGGCCGCGAGCTGGGCGCGACCATCGCCTGCGGTGGCGAAGGCTTCGGGCCGGGCTACTTCGTCAAGCCGACGGTGATCGTAGATGTCGACCAGCGCCACCGCCTGGTGCAGGAAGAGATCTTCGGCCCGGTGCTGGTGGCGATGCCGTTCGATGACATCAACGAAGTGATCGGCATGGCCAACGACAACCCCTATGGCCTGGGTGCGAGCATCTGGTCCAACGACCTGGCCGCCGTGCACCGGATGATCCCACGCATCAAGTCGGGGTCGGTGTGGGTCAACTGCCACAGCGCCCTCGACCCTGCCTTGCCCTTTGGCGGCTACAAGATGTCCGGCGTCGGCCGTGAAATGGGGGCGGCTGCCATCGAGCACTACACCGAGCTGAAATCGGTGTTGATCAAGCTCTGATCATTTTCCTGTACCGGCCTTTTCGCGGGCTCGCCCGCTCCCACAGGTATTGCATTCCTTTCACGACCTGAGGAAGTCCTGTGGGAGCGGGCAAGCCCGCGAAGAGGCCGGTACAGGCAACCCCAAAAACAACAAAAACATGGAGCAAACCATGAGGCACAAACTCGCCTGCACATTGGCCCTGCTGTTCGCCGCCCCGGTCACCCAGGCCTACGAGCTGTACAACCACGACGGCACCACCCTCAACGCCGACCTCGAAGCCCTGTTCGGCGCCTTCCACAGCGACGAAAGCTTCAACCTGGCCGGCAACCGCAAGCCCGGCAGTACCGCCTGGCAGGAAGGCTACGTCAAATATGGCCTCAGCGGCAGCCAGGCCCTGGCCGACAGCGGCGCGCTCTACGGCGCCTTCAACCTGCTCAGCTCCGCCACCTGGGGCGATGGTGACGCCGCCGGCCTGACCCTGGGTGACGAGCGCCGCACCGCCATCGAAGACCTGTACCTGGGCTGGCGCTCGGCCAACCTGTTCCCGGCCCTGGGCGAAGACGGCGTGGACATTTCCGGCGGCCGCCAGGTGGTAACCCTGGGTGACGGTTTCCTGATCCAGGGCGACCCGGTGAACCTGGGCAAGGTCGATCTGGGCGCCAACTTCGACCGCGGCGGCGCCTACTACCTGGCCGCACGCAAGGCCTTCGACCGCACGGCCGTGCTGCGCCTGGGCGGCAAGCAAGGCTGGCGCAGCGACCTGATGTGGCTGAAGTCCGACAACCACTACCAGGCCGACACCTCGCTGGCGGTGGCCAACCTGGAACACGTCGCCGACGCCGGCACCGTGGGCCTGAGCTGGATCCGAGGCCTCGACGTAGACCAGCGCTACGCGCAGATCATGGGCCTGGAACACCGCGACGGCATGGACACCGCCAGCCTGCGCGGGCGTGGCAACCTTGGGGTGAAAGACCTGGAACTGGCCGCCGAATACGTGACCCAGGACAAAACCGGCGGGCGGGAGAACGCTTGGTACCTGGAGGGCAACTGGACCTTCTCCGCACTGCCCTGGTCACCCACCGCCACCTACCGCTACAGCCGCTTTTCCGAAGAATTCGACCCGCTGTTCTACGGCCTGAGCCGTGGCTATGGCACCTGGTTCCAGGGTGAAGTGGCGGCCAACTATGCCGGGCCGTTCAACAGCAACAGCCAGGTGCACCACGTGGCGCTCAAGGGCAAACCACGGGACAACCTGACCGTGGGCGCGCTGTACTTCGACTTCGATACGCTGGACACCGACCAGGGCAACCTGGGCGGGCGGGAGCTGGACCTGTATGTGGAATGGATGGTCAACGACCACCTGCTGATCAGCCCGCTGGTAGGGTTCTACAAGCCGGAACGCAGCGCGGCCAATGGCGGGACGCAGCTGGGCGGGCGGGATACCGGGACCTATATGCAGCTGATCGTCGGGACTTTTTTCTGATTCGAAATCCTGGGGCTGCTGCGCACCCCATCGCGACACAAGGCCGCTCCTACAGGTACCGCGCTGCCCTCAAGGTCTGTGCCGGACCTGTAGGAGCGGCCTTGTGTCGCGAAAGGGCCGCAAAGCGGCCCCGGCAATCTCAAGCCAAGCCCTGCTCCAACAACCACCGCCGCACCATCATCTGCTGTTCCCCTGCAGGGATACCGGGACTGATCGTCGGGACTTTCTGCTGATTCGAAATCCTGGGGCTGCTGCGCCCCCCATCGCGACACAAGGCCGCTCCTACAGGTACCGCGCTGCCCTCAAAGTTTGTGCCGGACCTGTAGGAGCGGCCTTGTGTCGCGATGGGCCGCAAAGCGGCCCCGGCAATCTCAAGCCAAGCCCTGCTCCAACAACCACCGCCGCACCATCATCTGCTGCTCCCCTGGCAGGCCTGACAACACTGCCTCGAGAGGTCGGCCGCTACGCAGCCCCCGCACCACCGGCGCCAGCTCCACCCCCTGCAGATGCCACACCCCCAACGGCTGATCCGCCGTCACCACCACCTCGGCCTCATCCACGAGCCCGTCACGCAACACCGGCCGCCGCTCGACCCTCACCGCGCTCCAGTCCGCCGCCACGTGCAATGCCTGCATGTCCGGCCAACCCTGCCGCCGCGCCCAGAACGGCTGCCCCACCCGCCCCTGTTCTTGCCCATAAAAATCCCGCCCAATCCGGGCAAAACGCAAAAACAGCTGTTCGATCCGCTGCTGGTGAAACTGCCGCGCCAACCCGCCCCGCTCGGGCCTGCGCAGCAAGGTATTGATCACCACCGGCGCCTGCAGCGCCGAAGACAGCGACTGGAAGATCCCGTTGCCCGACAGTGGGTCAACGGCCATCGCAGCATCGCCCACGCGTATCCAGTCCTGCCCGACGCACTCACCTGCCAGAATCGCGGTGCTGCTGCGCGCATGCACCTCTGCCGGCGCCAATGCCCTGGCATCGAACAGCTCGGCCACCAGCGCGCTGTCGGCTCGCCGGGCCGCGCAATAATCCGCCAACCCGGCCTTGCCCGGCAGCCCGGCGGCGTCCAGGGTGACTTGCCAGTAGCAGCGGCCGTCTTCCAGGCGCGCCATCCACGCCCAGCCATCCGCCAGGCTTTCCACTGCCGACGCGGGCGCCCCGGGGGCGGCCTGCCAGACATTCAGCAAGCTGACCGTCTCCGGTCCGCGCAGGCGGTCGGCAGCCAGCGGGGCCTGGCGGCCTCGGGCTTCGACCAGGAAATCGGCCTGCAATACCTCTCCGTCGTCCAGGCGAATACCATGACCGATTTCGCGAACCACCTCACGCACCCGCCCCTCGACCACGCTCACACCCGCACGCTGAAGGTCGTCGCGCAGCGCCCGGTCAAACCTTTGCCGATCCAGCAGAAACTCCTGGTTCAGGTGCAGCTGCTGGCCGTTCCAGTGCACTTGCCGAGTCGCCGGCATCGCCGCCTGGCTCAACGCCCCGCCAAGGCCGGCGTGGCGCAGACCGTCCAGCACCCGCTGCGAAACCCCTTCGACCGCCGCGAACCGGCGCCACTCGGACACCACCGTCACCGCATAGCCCAGCCGCCGCAAGCCAATGGCCGTGGCCGCACCCGCAGGGCCTGCCCCCAGCACCACGATGCGCGGTTCAACCATGGCCGGCACCTCGTCGCTCGGGGCCGGTAAACGCCGCGTGGTGGCGCAACCAGTCATGAACCTGCTGGTGGCCCATGCCCGGCTCATCACGCAGCAACGCAGCGATCGTGCCACTCAGGGCCGCACAGCCCAGGCTCGCGCCCGCCCTGCCGCCCGCGCCCACATAACCGCCAAAGTCCGCCTGCCGGGTACCCAGCCAGGACCACTGGCCCGGTGCACAGCGGGCATCGCCGGTAACCCGGATCACCCCGGGGTAGCTGGCCGGGTACACCGGCCCGCCCTGGGCCGGGCTGGAGGCGCACAACAGCACACCCGCGGCCAAAGCCTCGGCGCAAGCCTGGTGCAGCACAGGCCGGTCCTGCTGCAGGCCAAGGCTGAGGTTGACCAGCGTAACCCCCGCCTCCACCAGCCACAGCAGCGCGGCCGCCACCTGCAAGGCACTGGTGCTGGCCTGGGCGCCGAAAACCTGGGCCAGCAGCACGGGCACCGGCCCGGCCTCCCGCTGCAAGCCGGCGAGCACCGCGCTACCGTGCCCAAGCTGGTCGGGCAGCATGTCACCTTCGCGCAACTGGCCGTCCTCCAGCCAGAAGCGGCGCGCGCCCAGCAAGGCGCTGGCCTGCTCTGGCGTGCAACCACTGTCGATCACGCCAACACGCACGTCAGTGCCCATGTTTGATCACCTCCTCGGGCAGCACCTGCAACTGGCCAGCGTGCAGCTGCAGATGCAGGTCGGCATCGGCCAGGGTCGAAGCACGGTGGCTGATCAGGATGCGCGTGCGGCCGGCGAACAGCTGGTCGATGGCCGCGATCACTTCGCGCTCGGTAGCTTCGTCCACCGCCGAGGTGGCCTCGTCCAGCACCAGGATCGCCGGCGCTTGCAGCACAGCGCGGGCAATGGCAATGCGTTGTTTCTGCCCACCGGACAACTGCTGGCCACGCTCACCCAGCAGGCCGTCCAGGCCCAGCGGCAGGCTGTCGACCAGGCTGTCCAGCCGCGCCAGGCGCACCACCCGTTCCAGTTCCTCACGGCTTGCCTCGGGCACGCCGTAGGCCAGGTTCTGTGCCAGGGTGCCGCGGAACAGCACGATATCCTGGCTGACCACCGCAATGCGCCGGCGCAGCGCGGCCAGGTCCAGTTCGCGCAGGTCGGTGCCGTCCAGCAGGATGCGCCCGGCGTCCGGGTCGTAGAAGCGCTGCAGCAGGTCGATCAGGGTCGACTTGCCCACCCCCGAGGCACCGCTGATGGCCACCTTCAGGCCACCCCGCACGCACACCTGCACGTCGTTCAGCACCGCGCCCTGGCGCCCTTCATGGGCAAAACTCACCCCCTCGAGGCGCAATTCGCCCGGGCCGTCGGGCATCGGCTGCGGGTTGGCTGCCGGGCGCACGGCCACGGCCTCCTGCTTCAGTTCCATCACCCGCCCCAGGCTCACCGCCATGCGTTGCACCGCCACGTACAGGCCCAGCAGGCTCTGCACCGGCCCTACCGCCATGCCCATGTAGGTGGAAAAGGCGATCAGCGCACCTAGTTGCCAAGTGCCCTGGATTACCCACCAACCGCCGACCAGGAACGCGCAGGCGCGGCACCAGGAGGTCAGCGTGCCAGGGATGGCCTGGGTGAAGAATTCGGTCACCTGCACCTTGAGCAGCTGGCGCATGTAGCCCTGGCCCAGCTGGTCCAGGCGCCCCGCCTCGCGGCCTTGCTGGCCGGCGGCCTGGATGAACTTCATCGCAGGCAGGGTTTCGACCAGGAACGACGACACATCCGCCGAGCGTTCGCGCAGGTTGCGTACTTCGCGCTCCACCTTGCGCCGCATCCAGCGCAGCCACAGCACTTCGATCGGCACCAGCAGCGCCAGCAGCAGCGACAGTTGCCACGACAGCATCAGCATCAACACCACCGCGCCCACCAGGCCGATCACCGCCGACACCGCCGAAAACAGCGAATCCACGGCAAAACGCTGGATTTCCGCCACATCGCCATCCAGCCGCGAAAGGATGTCGCCGATGCGCCGCCGCCCGTAGAACGTCGGCGACAACTGCTGCAGGTGGCGGTAAAGGTCATCGCGCAGGGCAAACAGGATGCGCCCCGACAGGCGCGTATGCAGGTAGCGGTTGACCCCGGCCAGCACGGTACCCAGCAGGCCCGCGCCGATCATGATCGCCGCCATGTGCCAGAGGGTCTGGTAGTCTTTGGCCAGCAGCCCCTCGTCGATCAGTGTCTTGACCAGCCAGGGTTGCGCCAGCGCCAGCAACGAGGCCCCCAGCGACAAACCGAGCAACAGGCCGATGGCGCGTCGATGGGGGCGCACGAAGCCATACAGCCAGGCCAACGCCTGGCGCATGAGTACAGGGTCGCTGGATTCCACCAGCCGGGCGAACAGGCCGCCCATGTCAGCCGCGCAACTGCTTGAGCTTGCGGTACAGCGTCGCCCGGCTGATACCCAGCGCCTCGGCCGCCGCGGACACGTTGCCCTGATGGCGCGCCAAGGCGCCACGGATCAGCTCCAGTTCGTTGTCCTTGAGGCTGCCGGAAGGCGCGGTGCCGCTGGCCAGTTCGTCCAGCAGGCAGTCGGTGAGGTGGTCGAGGGTCAACACCTGCTCACCGTCCTCGCGCATGGCCAGCGCCGTGCGCACTACCATTTCCAACTGGCGGATGTTGCCCGGCCAGTCGAAGCCTTCGAGCAATGCGGTCAGGGCCGTGTCCAGGGTCACGCCCCGGGCATCGGACTTCTCCAGCAGCCCCTGGATGATCGCCGCCAGGTCATCGCGCTCGCGCAGCGCCGGCAAGCGCAGCGACACGCCGTTGACCCGGTAGTACAGGTCTTCGCGGAAGTGCTGCTCCTGCACCAGGCGCTTGAGGTCGCGGTGCGTGGCACAGATCAAGGCCAGGTCGATGTCCTGCTCGTCGCCGGCGCCCAGCGGCGCTACACGGCGCTCCTGCAGGACTCGCAGCAGGCGCGCCTGCAGCGCTAGCGGCATGTCGCCGATTTCATCGAGGAACAGCGTGCCACCATGCGCCTGCATCAGCCGCCCGACCATGCCGCCCCGGCGCGAACCGGTGAACGCACCTTCACGGTAGCCGAACAGTTCGGACTCGATCAGCCCTTCGGGAATGGCCGCGCAGTTGACTGCCACAAACGGTTTGTCGGCTCGCGGGCTGGCCTGGTGCAGGGCCCGGGCGACGACCTCCTTGCCGGTGCCGGTTTCGCCCAGCAGCAGCACCGGCAGGCCATTGCCCAGCCCCTGGCGGGCCATGCGCAGATTGCGCGCCAGGCGCGGGTCACCACCGGCCAGCGCGTCGAGTGCCGGCGACTGCTTGCCCAGCGCCGGCTTGCTCACCGGCGTGCTGCCGTTGACCCGGCCATGGCGCGGCAGCTGCAGGGCGCGGAAGTAGAACTCGCCCTTGGCCGTTTGCACGCTGCTCACCCCACCCTGCCACAGACGGGCGATGAAGGCCGGTGATCGTTCACCCAGCAAGTCGCTGCTGCGCCGGCCCAACAGCTCATGGCGCGGCACCTGCAACAGCTGGCAGGCACTGTCGTTGGCGGCCAGCACTTCACCGTCCAGGCTCAGCGCCAGCAGGCCATGCCAGGCGCTGTTGAGGTATTGCGGGCGGCTGTGGAAGGCCAGCACCAATTGTTCCGGGTGGCACAGGCCGAACATGCGGCTTTCGATGTTGCCGGCCGCCAGCATCAGCGTCGACAGGCTGTCCTGTGGTTGCGCCATCACCCCTTCACGGGTGATGTCGAGCACGCCGATCACCTCGCCGCGCGGGTCGCGCAGGGGTACCGAAGTGCAGGAGAACGGGCTGAGGCGGTCGAGGTAATGTTCGCCGCAGTTGATCAGCGTCGGCCGGCCTTCCACCACTGCCGTGCCGATGGCGTTGGTGCCACGCAGTGATTCGCTCCAGCAACTGCCCGGGTGCAGGTCGCGCAGGCCCTCGCGCTGCAGCACGTGCTTCTGCCCTTCGATGGCCAGCACGTTGGCCTGGGCATCGCCGAGGATGACGATGCCGGCCTTGCCCTGGCGCGCGACCAGGTAGTCCAGTTCGGGGGTAACGGCGTCGACCAGCAGGCGGTTGCGCTCCAGCAGCATGCGCAGGTCGTGGCCCTGCTCCAGGCCCAGGCCGACCTGCTCGCCCTGCAGGCAGTCCAACCCATGGCCCAGGCTGCGGCGCCAGGAGGCGTCGATCTCGTCGCGCAGCATGCCCAGTGGCAGCTCGCCTTCGCTGGCCAGCTTCAGGCGGGCCTGGCGGGATTCGTGCAGCGGGTCGTGGGCGTTTGTTATTAGTTGTCGCGCCATTTTCTACTCCGGCTGTGCCCCGCTAGGTGGCGGGGAACGGGCTTGGGAATTTTCCGCAGTGTGCGGGAGAAATCCCTGGCCGTCATCAGGCTGAGGTAGAAGGTGGCATATGGTGACGTTTACGTAAAGGGACACGCAGGAGCACCGCCTTGCTCAAGATCTGAAAGCTTGCGCAAGCTTTGTTGGAGCGGGCATGCCCGCGAACACCGGCAACGCCGGTGCCATCCACCGCGTCGCCTGCTTCGCGGGCGCGCCCGCTCCTACAGGGACGGCGCGGGCTTCGAGTTGACGCTGAACCTGTGGGAGCGGGTTCACCCGCGAAGAGGCCATCGAGGTCGATCACGGCTGCCGCTTGATTTCAACAAAGCCCAGGTACCCGCCAGACACCCGGCACCGGCCCATTCGCGGGTAAACCCGCTCCCACAGGGACGGCGTCGCACTTGAGATCACGCGGTACCTGTGGGAGCGGGCATGCCCGCGAATACCGGCAAAGCCGGTGCCATCCTCCGCGTCGTCTGCTTCGCGGGCGCGCCCGCTCCCACAGGGACGGCGCGGGCTTCGAGTTGACGCTGAGCCTGTGGGAGCGGGTTCACCCGCGAAGAGGCCCTCAAGCTCAATCACGGCTACCGCTTGATTTCAACGAAGCCCTGGCGCCCGCCAGTCACCCGGCACCGCCCCATTCGTGGGTAAACCCACTTCCACAGGGACGGCGTCGCACTTGAGAGCCGGATGAACTGCTGATGCGCTTCCTGTCTGCCGCCTGCAAACACGATCCTGATGCCGTACCGGCCGGCCTTTACGAAGCAATCCTGCAAAACAGCGCAAAGGATTGAGCGATGTCCCGACAAGGTGCGATTCGAAAAGGCGATCCCACAGCGGGGGTGGTCGGATGGGGGAAGGAAGCGGAGTTCTTGTCAACGGGCGGCAACAATGCGGTCTCGGAGATCGTGCGCCATGCGCGCTTCATGGAGGGACATTTGCGTTGGTCTCTGGCGGTGACGGTAGTGTCTTGTTCAACGGTATTTCGTTGGTGTTCGAGCCTGCAGAGCTTGCTTGTGGGTGCAAGGTTTCATCTACCTGTTCGGGACCTTATGCCAAAGAGGGCTGAACGACCTGAAGATCGTGGTTTCATGCATCGACCTCTTGGCGGGCTTGCGCGATTTGAACAGCGCACGCGTTGTCTGCTTCGCGGGCGCGCCCGCTCCCACAGGGACGGCGCTGGCTTCGAGTTGGCACTGAACCTGTGGGAGCGGGTTCACCCGCGAAGAGGCCCTTGAGGTCAATCACGGCTGCCGCTTGAGTCCGACAAAGCCCAAGCGCCAGTCAGACACCTGGCACCGTCTTCCGCCCAACCAGCTGCTGCCTCTCCACCTCATCCAGCAACGCCTCCACCACCGCCTTGGCCGAATCCAGCCCATGGTCGTTGCTCAACAACAGATCACGACAGGTCCCCTTGGCCAGCTCCAGTGCCTTGAGATTGGTCGCAAACGCGCCTTTGAGCAGCGTGGACAGATGCACCAGCGCATCTTCGTAGTCCACCCCAGAACGCACGGCAAACAACGGCGGATGGCTGCATTCGCACGTGGAGAAACTGGAGGACGCCGTGGTGGCGCGTACGGGAGGATCGGGTAAGCCTTTTGTCATTGTGTCGCTCCTTGATTCATTGGAGCCGCCACACAACGTGACCAAACGAATGGGTGGCGACTGTACGCGGGTTGGTCAACCGGGAATCAAGGAAACCGGCGCGCACGGAGGCGCCCCACGCACAGCCGCCATAAAACGAAACAGCCGGGCACAAAAAAAGCGCCAACTGTATCGCATAGCGGGCGCTTGTGCGCCTTGATGATTGCGGGTGACCAAACCCGGCTGCTGGACTTACAGCAGCGGGCAAAGACTACCGGTGTCGGGGAAGCGTTTCAAGCGAAGGGAATGTGCAGTAACACTTCCGTTGCCGCCTCTCACTTATCACCGGCCGGCGAATCAGCAGTGATCACCATGTTGTGTCGCCTGCACCGGCCTCTTCGCGGGTAAACCCGCTCCCACAGGGACGGCGTCGCACTTGAGATCACGCGGTACTTGTGGGAGCGGGCAGGCCCGCGAACACCGGCAAAGCCGGTGCCATTCACCGCGTCGTCTGCTTCGCGGGCGCGCCCGCTCCCACAGGGACGGCGCGGGCTTCGAGTTGACGCTGAACCTGTGGGAGCGGGCAGGCCCGCGAACACCGGCAAAGCCGGTGCCATCCTCCGCGTCGTCTGTTTCGCGGACGCGCCCGCTCCCACAGGGACGGCGCGGGCTTCGAGTTGACTCTGAAACCTGTGGGAGCGGGTTCACCCGCGAAGAGGCCCTCAAGCTCAATCAGGCTGTTGATTCTGGCTCAGGTACTTGTCCACCGTAGCCTGCCCGTCCCCCGCATCCCCCGCCACCTGCCACAGCCGCCGTTCAATCCCCTGCGCCAGCAAGTGCCCCACCGCCGCCTCGATTGCCGACAGCACGCACAGCTGCGCCGGTTCGTTGGTGGTGTACCCCACCTCAGCCTCGAGCAGCTTCTTGAACTCGATGAACTTGAACACCCCGGCACTGCGGCCGACCGAATAGATGGTCTTGCTGGTCATCACATTGGCCAGCACCTGCCCGGTGCGCACGTCCACCGCGCGCAGGTTCACGGTCACCTGGTCGACGCGGTACTCGCGGGAGATGTCTATGCCCAGGTAACGGGCACCTTCGCCGCCGCTGCGCACGTTGGTGTCGTAGGCGATGATGCCGCCCTCCAGCATCAGGTTGGCGGCCTGCAGCGGTGGCAGCTCGCCCATGATGTTTTCCGGTACATCGGGCTTTTTCTGCGAAGCACGGATGATCTTGCGCTCGGTCAGCAGGTTCTGCAGGCCTTCACGCTCCAGCACCACGAACCAGCCGCTGGCGTTCAGGGCGTCCATCAGCATGCTTGCCGCGCCCTGGGTGACGCTGGTGGAGAACGAGCTGGCCGGGGTCGGCTTGTACTGCCCGGTCTGGTCGCGGAAACCATACACCACCGCCATCAACCGGCCCTTGGGTCGTGGCATGTTGATCAGGTCGTAATAGGTCGACGCACGGGGGGTCAGGGTCGGGGTTTCCGAGTCCTGTTCGGCGGGCATCGGTTCGCGCAGGCCACAACCGTGCAGACCCAGGGCGGTGAGGATCAGCAGCGTGCTCAGCAGACGTTTCATGGTGTTCTCTCCCCAACAAATAGCCTTGCCCCCTCAAGGGTTCAGGCCGCTGACCTCAATGATCGAAATTTCTCCTGTGGCGCGATCGGTGACCTTGATACTCAAGGCCCCGGAATCGTCGATGACGTCGATGAGAAACGCATCGGTCGCCATGCTGCCGGTGTTGCCGTTACTGATGTTGTCCAGCAACTGCGACAACATCCGCGACTCCAGCTGGTTGCTGAAGCGCTCCAGGGCCGTGGTGCCGGTAAAGGCCGAGGAACGGTCCTTGAGGTCGGGGTCGTCGTAGTCGTTCTGCGCCTGGGCGTTGTTCAGCAACCAGGTGCCATTGAGCGGGTTGCCGCCAAAGGCCGGGTTGACCGGGGTGTACACCAGCTCGGTGGCCTGGGCGGCACATGCGCTGGCAAACAGGCAGGCGGCGATGCAACGGGGTATGTGGTACTTCATAGCTCGTCCCTCTCCAGATCGGTGGTGTCCTGCAGCAGGCGTTGCAACTTGCGTTGGATGATTTGCTGCTTGACCAGGTCGGCTGCTGCAACGGCCTCGTCCTTGAGCTCGGTGGTGTTCGGCGGCAGGAAGCGGCGGTACACCACCTCACGCTCGAATTCCACGGTGACCAGGCTGCCCCAACGGGCATCCGGGCGTTCGCGCACCACCAGGTTGAAATCAAGCCGGCTGGTGGCGCGCAGGCGGTCGGCGAAGTAGTAGTAAAAGTCGTGGCCGATGTGCGAGATGGTGTTGTCGACGATGAAGCCTTGCATCTCGTCCTCGTCCCCGGCCCTGGCCGAGGTGGCCAGCACTGCCACCAGCAGCACGCCCAGGCACAGCGCGGCCAGGCGGCTCATGGCGTGTCTCCCGGGCCGGCATGGGTCTGCACGCCACCGGCACTTTCGGTAAAGGCCTGCTCGGCGACGAACTGCCAGTCGCTGTAATGTTCCAGCCCATCGAAACCGCTCCATTCGGCGCTGAAGCCACTGCGCTTGAACGGGGTGGCGTCCGAGCGGCTGTGCACGCCGGTGATGCGGCCATCGATCGAGCGCAGCAGGCCCCAATCGTCACTATTGGTGATGGGGTCGGGGTAAAGCCGGCGAATGTGCCGCCTGGCCTGCGGGAAGCGGTTGTCCTGCAGCAGGTCGGCCAGTTCCTGCGGATACTGGGCCAGCCCTGGCGAGGCGCGGTAGTAGCTGCGCAGGGCCTGGGCATACTGGCTGCCCACCCACAACAGCTGGCGTTCGCGGTCACGCTGGGCGGCACTGGCCCAGAGCGTGCCGGTGGCGGCCAGGGCCACGCTGCTGACCGCAATCAGCAGCAACACGCCCAGGTAGGTGAAGCCGGCGTCGGCCTTACCATTCCGCGAACAGGCTGCCATCGCGCGCCCTCCCTGTGGCACCGCTCTTGATATCGGCCACGCCGCCGGCCACGCCTTCGGGCGGTGGCACCAGCTGCCAGGCATCGCTGCGCTCGGTGATCGGGTCTATCGGGGTGTTGCGCAGGTAACGCTGCTCCACCAACTGCTCCAGCGAGTCCGGGTAGTGGCCGGTGTCGCCGTAGTAGTGGTCCAGCGCCTCGCGCAGCACCGCCAGGCTCTGGCGCAGGGTGGCTTCGCGGGAGCTTTCCAGGCTGTTGAAGTAGCGCGGCATGGCAATGGTCATCAGCGTGGCGATGATCGCCAGCACCACCAGCAGTTCGATCAGGGTGAAGCCTTTGCTGCGTTTCATGGCTGTCACCATTGTCCGTAGGGGATGTTGTTCAGGCCTTTGCCGCGGGCCTTGGAGTAAACGTCGAACACGTCTTCCCCTTCGCGCGGGTTGTCGGGGCTGCTGTCGTAGGCGCGCAGCCCCCACCCGCCTTCGTCCTCATCCTTGGCCGCCACCAGCGGGTCGTGCGGGATGCGCCGCAGGAAGTAGAACTTGGCGCCCTTGGCACTGCGCACATCGCGCACGCCGTCGACCAGCACCTGCAGGTTCGGCGGGTAGCCACTGGCGTCCAGGCGCTTCTCGATGTAGCCGGCATCGAACGCGCGCTTGTAGGCGTCGATGGCGTCGCGAATCTGGTACAGCGCCTCGCGCAGCTGCTGTTCCTTGCCGCGGCGCACCACGGTTTCGGTCAGCGGCGCGGCCATGCTGGCAAGCAGCCCGAGCAGTGCCAGGGTCAGCACCACCTCGATCAGGCTGAAGCCCTGCATGCGGCGCTGCGCGATCATGGCCGCGGGCTCCCTTTGGCCGGGGCGATCGCCATCTGGCTTTCCACCACCGGGGCATCGGTGGCCGGGGCATTGCCAGGCACATCCGCCGGCGGCAACGGCGCCATCTGCCGCACCTGCATGGCCGACTCGGTGCCGGTGGCGAACTCCATGTCCGACGGGCTCTGGTACGGCAGGTTGCGCACGATGCGCGGGGTGATCGCCAGCACCAGCTCCGACTTGCTCATGTCGTCCTTGTTGCTGCCGAACAGCCGCCCCAGGCCGGGGATGTCGCCAAGGCCCGGGATCTTGTTGCCGCTGGCGTTGTGGTCGTTGCGCACCAGGCCGGCCAGCACCTGGGTTTCGCCATCGTGCAGGCGCAGGGTGGTCTGGGCGTTGCGGGTGTCGACCTGGACCGGGATGGTGCCCTGGCGCGTGGCTTCCAGCGGGGTGGCGTTGCTCACCTCCAGGGCTACCTTGATCGCCACTTCGTTGTTCAGGTGCACGGTGGGCTGCACCTCGAGCTTCAGGCCCACATCCAGGTAGGTGACGCTTTCGGTGATCACCGGGCCCTGGGTGGACGGCACCGAAGTGGCGCTGATGATCGGCACCCGCTGGCCGATGTGTATGCGCGCCTGCTCACGGTTGCTGACGCGGATCACCGGGCTGGCCAGGGTGTTGATGTCCTTGTCCTGGGCGTTGATCTTGGCCTGCGGTGCCGGCGCGATGCTGATGCGGCTGGAGTCGATGCCCTTGAGCTGGTCGAGCACGCTCACCGGCTGGCCGTCGGAGCTCAGCACGCCGAAGGTGTTGGGCCATTGCAGGCCGAGGTCGAGGATGCGCGAGGTGGCCACTTCCATCACCTCCACTTCCAGCACCACCTCGGGGTTGGACTGGTCCTGCGACTGCAGCAGCTTCTCGGCCATGCGCACGGCATCGGGGGTGTCGCGCATGGTCAGGGTGTTGAGGCGTTCGTCGACGAACACGTCGCGGGTCTTGAGCATGGTCTTGACCATGTTCAGAGCAGTGTTGGAGTCGATGCTGGTCAGGTAGAAGGTGCGCATGACCAGTTCCTGGTAGTCCTTGGTCTTCTGCGGCGAGTCGGGGTAGATCATCAGGGTGTTTTCGTTGACGATCTTCTGCCGCAGCTGGTTCTGTTCCAGCAGCAGCGCCACGGCGTCCTCGATGCGCAACTCGCGCACGAAGATGGTGGCCTTCATGTCCGGGCGCATGTCCTTGTCGAAGATGAAGTTGATGCCAGCGACCTGGGACAGCACCTCGAAGATGGTCTTCAGGTTGGCATCGCGAAACTCCAGGGTCACCGGCCGCTCCAGCTTGCTGCGCAGCTGCGGGAACGGTTGCGCGGTGCGCGCCTGCACGTTCTCGATGTCGCTGCGCAGGGCAATGCCCTTCTGGTTCTGTGGGTCCAGGCGCAGCACTTCGCGCATGTAGCGCTCGGCACCGAACAGGTCACCCTGGCGCAGCGCCGCCTGGCCCAGCGCCACGCGCTCGTCGAGGGTGCGGATCAGCTCCAGCTGGCGGATACCTTCCTGGGCGCGGCGGTTGTTCGGCTCCAGGGTCAGCACCCGGCCATAGCCCATGCGGGCGCTGGCGAAGTCGTGGCGGATGCGGTCGGCATCGGCCTGGGTCAGCAGCGCCTCGACCGCGGCCTGGCGGCTGTGGGCCAGGGCGATGTTCAGTTCGGTGTCACGCGGGTCCTCCCGCAGGGCTTCTTCCAGGCGGGCGATGCCGGCTTCGTACTGGCCCTCCTTCATCAGCTGGTCGCTGTCCTTGCGTACCGCGCTGGAGCCGCAGCCGGCAATGGCCACGCACAGCGCCACTAGCAGGAACGGAGCCGGTTTGCACAGCTTTGACGACTTCATGGTGCGCTCCCTACAGACAAAGTCTGCGACTGATGCAAAGGCAGGTAGACCAGGTGCAGCTCGCTGGCCGATACCCGCTCGAGGCGGTAGGTGTCTTCGATCACGTCGCCCTGGCGCACGACGTAGAGTTTTTCGCCGCTCTGCAGGAAGATCTGCAGGTCGTCGCGGTCGCCGATGCGGCCAATGAACTGGAATGGCAGGGCCGGTGCAGTCGGGGCTGCGGCTACGGCGGGTGCGGTGACCACGGGTTGTTCGGTGACGGTGGCCAGGGCCTGGGGTTTGGTCCATTGCTGGGTTGGGAAGAGATCTCTTGAGGCTTGTTCCGGCCCTTTCGCGGGTAAACCCGCTCCCACAGGGACCGTGGATACCGCCGCTTTTGTGGGAGTGGGTTTGCCCGCGAAGGGGGCAACACTGTCTTCCTCGCCGAACCAATGACCCGGAGCCCAGGCCAGCGCCGCGCTCACGCCGAGGAAGCCAGCCCAGATGACAGCACGTTGTGTGTTCATCACGACCTCGACAGGTAAAGGGTCATGCGCAGGCGGGCGTTGAGCTCGCTGTCGCCAATGCGTTTGCGTTGCAGCTCCAGGTCTTCCAGTACCAGGGTCGGCAATTGCTTGAGCAGGCCCCTGAGGAAACCGCGAATCTGCGGGTAGCTGCCGCGTACCGGCAGCACGATCTGGTAGCGCGCCAGTTGCGTCCTGGGGTCGATGCCCAGGGCATATTCGCCACGCGCCAGGCTGATATGCTCGGCACTGGCCAAGTGGTACAGGCGCTCGATCAGCTCGCTGGCCCGGGGCTGCCCCGGCAGTTGCTGGCGCAGGCTGTCGAGGGCCTGCTGCTCGGGTTTGATGGCGATCTTCAGTTCGCCACGCCTGACCCGCTCGACCTGCACGCTGGCGTCCGCTTCAGCGGCGCGCAGCTCGCGCAGGTTCTGCCATTGCGGCAACACCCCGGCGCACAGCACGCCCACGGCCAGCAGGCCCACCGCAATTGCAGCCAGGCCGACCGGGCCGACGCGACGCAGGCGTTCCTGGAGGATCAGGCTGTTCAGCGATTCACGGGCGCGCATGGCCGGTCTCCCAGGTAGCGGTGAGGGTGAAGCGCACCGGGTGCTCGGGCTGCGCGGCCAGCACCTCGTGGTTGAGCAGCGACACATCGCTGAGCTCGGCACTGGCTTCCAGGCGCTGGTGGTACTGCAGCATCGCTTCCAGGTTGCGCGCCTCGGCGGTGATGCGCAGCTGGCCTTTGCGCGCGTCGGGGGCCAGGCTGAGCAGCGCCACGTCGTCCTGCGGCTGCGCTTCGAGCATGGCGAACAGCTGCTGCCAGGGCCGTTGCAGCTGCTGCGACACGCTTTGCATCTGCGCCAGGCGCTCGGCCTGTTCGCGGCTGGCGGCGCTGCTCAGTGGCGCGACAGTGGCCGGGCGACGCCCCAGTTGCTGCTCCAGGCTGTGCACGCTGGCCTCCACTTCGACCTGCTCGGCCTGCAAGCTTTGTTGCAGCAGCACCAGGCTGGCGACCATGGCACTCGCCACGGCCAGCAGCGACCAGGCCAACGGGCTGCTGCGCCGGGGCTGGAATTCCAGGTCGAGGCGGCGCATGTCAGGCCACCGCCCGCCACATGGCGCACAGCGGGTCGGCGTCGCTGGCCGGCTGGCACAGCTGCACCGCCGCCAGTTGCGGCACCTCGCCCCGGCCCGGGGCATGCAGGTAGACCCGTGGCAGGTGCTCGCCGTACAGCTCGCAGGTGCGCTCGATCAATGCTTGCAGGGCCTGGTCGCTGTCGGCGCAGCCTTGCGCCAGCACTTGCTGCCAGGCCCCGCCGGCGGCCAGCAGCAGCACGCTGCGGCGCGGTTCGGCCAGGACGAACAGGAAGTCGCCCTGCTCCAACTGTGCCGAGCAGCGGTTGTAGGCGGCCATCAGGTACGGCTGCACCGAGCGCAGGCTCAGGTGGCTTTCCCGGCCCAGCGCCTGCAGCCGCTGCAGCAGGGCTTCGGGCAGCGCCGTGGCGATGCGTGCGGCACCGGCCGGCTCGGGCGACAGCACGATGCGCCAGTCGTCCAGCGGCTGCCCGTAGAGATTTTCGAAACAGGCCCGGGCGTAGGCGTCCAGTTCGCGCGGGTGGCTGATGGCATCACTCCAGGGCACCAGGCAGAAGCGGCTGTAGCGGGCCGACAGCAGCACCCGCAACTGGGCACCGCGCACGGCATGCTCGGCCAGCAGCGTGGCCAGGGCATCGACGGCGGCCTCCCAGGCCGGTTGGGCGGCATCGCAGGTAAAGTCGCGGCTGCCCAGCCATTGGTGGTGATTGGCGTGCCAGCTACCCAGGCCCACACCTTCGGCACCGAGTACGGCACTGTATCTGTAAGCGCCACGATCAGATGAATGTGACACGGTTGATCTCCTCGAGAGTGGTACGGCCATCCCGGACCAGGTCCAGGGCCGAGGCCCGCAGCAAGCGCAGGCCGCGCTGGCAGGCGAGGTTCTTTATTTGCGACAGGGGGCGGCGCTCGACGATCATCTGCCGCAGGTCGTCGTCCAGGTGCAGCAGTTCGGCGATGGCGCTGCGGCCGCGGTAGCCACTGCCGCGGCACTGGCCGCAGCCCTGGGCGCGGACGAACTTCCAGCCGGCCACGCCCTCGCGGGTCAGGCCCGCGCCGTACAAGGTGTCGTCGTCGACTTCGCACGGCGTGGCGCAGTGCTGGCAGGCCAGGCGGATCAGGCGCTGGGCCAGCACCGCATTGAGCGCGGAGACGAAGCTGTAGGGGTCGACCTGCATCTGGCTGAAGCGGCCGATCACATCGAACACGTTGTTGGCGTGGATGGTGGTGAACACCAGGTGGCCGGTGAGCGCCGACTGCACGGCGATTTGCGCGGTGTCCGGATCGCGGATTTCACCGACCAGGATCTTGTCCGGGTCGTGGCGCAGGATCGAGCGCAGGCCGCGGGCGAACGTCAGGCCCTTCTTCTCGTTGACCGGGATCTGCAGCACGCCGGGCAGCTGGTATTCGACCGGGTCCTCGATGGTGATGATCTTGTCCACGCCGTGGTTGATCTCGCTGATCATGGCGTACAGGGTGGTGGTCTTGCCGCTGCCGGTGGGGCCGGTGACCAGGATCATGCCGTAGGGTTCGGCGGCCAGCCGGCGCAGGGCGCGCAGGGTTTCCTCGGCAAAGCCCAGGGCCTGCAGCTGCACGCCGCTGACCCGGTCGGACAGGTCCTGCTTGTCGAGCACCCGCAGCACCGCGTCTTCGCCGAAGATGCTGGGCATGATCGATACCCGGAAGTCGATTTGCCGGTCGCCCACGGCAACCTTGAAACGGCCGTCCTGGGGCACGCGTTTTTCGCCGATGTCCAGCTCGGCCATCACCTTGATGCGCGAGATCACCTGGTCGGCGAAGGCGCTGCCGCTGGCCTTGCCGGCGCCGTTTAGCACACCGTCGATGCGGTACTTGATGGTCAGGCCCTGGCCGGTCATGCCCAGGTGGATGTCGCTGGCGTGCAGCTTGAGGGCGTCGTACAGCGTGGAGTTGACCAGCTTGACCACGCGGCTCTGGTCTTCGCTGATGCTGGCCAGCGACAGGCGCTGCAGCGGGTCGCTTTCGCTGCTGGCTTCGGCGTCGTGGTCGAGGGCGTCCACGGCGTGGAAGCTTTCTTCGTGGCGGGCCAGGAAGGTGGCCAGGTCGGCGGCGTGGGCCAGGTACAGCGGTGCGCCTTGCAGCACGTCGTCGATCCAGGCCAGGCGGGCGTGGTCGAAGGGGTCGGCGAACACGCCCAGCAGTTGGCCGCCCTGCTCGATCAGCACGAATTCACGCTTCAGGCACATCGCCAGGCTGACCTTGTCGAAGCGTGGGGTGCTGGCCAGCAGGGTGTGGCTGCCCAGCACCGGGTAATGCAGGGTCAGGCCCAGGCGCTGGGTGAAGGTGTCGGGGGTGTCGCCGGCCAGCTGTTCCAGGCGGGTGAGCAGGCGTTCGTCGCTGGTTTGCAGGCGGGCCTGGGCCAGCAGGTCGCGGGGGTAGGCTGAGAATGGTGTTGGATTCTTCGCGGGCATGCCCGCTCCCACAGGTACAGCGCAATCCTGAAGGCAACGCGAATCATGTGGGAGCTGGCTTGCCGGCGATAAGGCCGTAACGGTTGCATCGAATGCTTCTGGCATGGCCTGCGACTCCGCTCAGGGGCGCGTCGCAGGCTGGCTCGGCCAGGGGTGCGGGCGCCGCTATTCCCCTGTGAGCAGTTGATCGTCGTCGGGCCCTGGGGGCTTGGCGCCGTTGCGGCGGCGGTCGGCCAATACCCAGCTTCCATCGTACAACTGCAGGGGGAACGATTCGTTCCTGTTCTGGCGTCGTTCGACGAACCCTTCAGCCGGGTTGTCCGTGGCCCTGCGCCGGCGCTCGATGCCCATCAGGTCGAAGACTGCACGGGCCAGTTCCACCAACGGGAACGGCTTGAACAGGACATGGCTCACACCCAGTTCGGCGGCCCGCTCACGCACTTCGACGGTGGGGTGGGCGGTAATCAGCACGAAGTGGCACTGCCTGTTCCTGTGTACGGTCTCCAGAACCTGAAAACCCTCCATGTCGGGCAAGCGGTAATCCAGCACGATCACTTGCGGTGCCAGGCTTGCAGCCTGCTCGATACCACTGGCACCGTCGTGGGCAACATGAACTTCCAGGCCTTGCGCCTGCAGGTACGCTTGCAGGTTCTGCGCAAGAGTCTGTTCGTCATCGACTACCAATACTCTGTTCACCAAGGTCGACTCCCAAGAACTGCCCGGTTACCCGGTCTGCGAAGTGCGCCCCTGTACAGGCTTGAGCAGGCTTCGTGCCAGGCGTGAATAGTCATGCTGAATAACCGTAACTCATTGATTTTGCAGGAGCACCGATCACTCCCCGCGACGCGGCGGGCAGGCGCACCGGCCCCGTTCCCCACATGCGGGGAAACTGATAGCACACTGCCATTTCGTTATTCCCCAGCATTGGGGAAACGCCATCAGGGGCCTCAGTCGGCGATCTCCACGGTAGCGGACGCACGCAAACGTTGGCGCACGGACTGGCGCGCCTGCGCCTCCCGCTGCCCGATGAGCGTGGCCCTGGCCAGGACCAGGCCCTGTTCGCGTATGACCGAAGGCTCGTCACTTTGTTGCTGCACTCCTTGCAGGTTTTGCGAATTGGCATCATAGAATGCCTCCACTTCGGCCTCGCTGGGCGCGGCGACCGCGCTGAGCTGGGCGTACACCTGCTGCGCGGCCAGCTCGCGCCGGGTGTACTCATTGTACTGTGCCCTATCGAAGCCCGCTTCCGCCAGCCGCCGCTCAAAAATTGCCGGGCTGCCAAGCGCGGACTCGATGTCGCCCACATGCGCCGACACCTGCTCGTCGCTGATGGCTATGCCGAGGCGTTGGGCCTCCTGCCACAACAGCTCCTTGTCGATCAGTTCATCCAGTGCCTGATCGCGCAGGCGCTGGTACAGGTTCGGGTTGCGGATGCTGGCCACCGCGCGGCCCTGGGCGTCCAGGTATTCGCTGAAATAGCGCTCCAGGCGCATCGTCTCGATCTCCACACCGTTGACCCGCGCCGCCGGCATATCGGCCCAGCTTGCCTTGGCCAGCACCTGCAACAGGCACAACAACAGAACACGCATGGCAACCTCCGCTCAAGGGCTGTCCGGCAGTGGCCGGTACGGGGTGACCGCGGTAAAGCGCGGCCCGGGCAGGGCCACCGCCACCACATGGGCACCGGCCATGCCCTGGCGGCGACCGGGGCCGAAGCCCAGGGCCGGGGTCAGGCCGGTGGACACATCATGCAGGCCTTCCAGCGCGGCAATCAGCTGCTCGCGGCTGGTGTCACGGCCAGTCTGCTTCAACGCTTCGCTCAACAGGCGCAGGGCGCACAGGGTGTTGACCTGCAACGACGCCTGGCGAGGGTCGAGGCCCTGGCGCTGCTGCAGGCCGGCCAGGGTCGCCAGGCCCTGTTCGGTCCAGTCCTCGGGCACGTAGGGATAAGCCAGGAACACCCGTTGCGACCAGAACTCGGGCAAGCGCGCCACGGCGCCGGTCACCTGGCTGGAGGCGCCAAACAGGTATGGCTGGCGGCCGGCTGCCTGCAGCGCCGAAGCCAGTTCGGCAAAGGCCTGGGCACGGCCGAGGAAGACAATGCCCTGCCCGTCCACGGCTTTGCCTGCAAAGGCCTGGGCCGCGGGTGGTGCCCAGCCCTGCTGCTGCAGGCGTTCGCGCACCTGCTCGGCCAACGCCGCATGTTCATTGCCGGCATACACCACACGCAGGTCGCTGGCAGCCAGGCCCAGCGCTGCGCGGGCGTGGCCGGCCAGGCTCAGCAATTGCGCGGGCAAGCCGGGCAACGGGTCGAAAATCTGTGGGCTGCCGCCGCTGCGTGGGGTGCTGCCGATCAGCGGTACATTGTGTGGCACCAGCAAGGTTGCCAGGCGCTGGTCGAGCATGGGTACCAATGGCGCGATCAGGGCGAACACCCGCTCCTGCTCCAGCAACTGCTGCAGCGCCCGTTCGGCGCTGGCCGGGTCGGCGCCCGGGTCGAGCACCACCAGTTCCAGGCGTCGCCCGTGGATGCCACCCTGCTGGTTGAGTTGCGTCAGGCCGTCTTCCAGCACCGCACGCACCACCTGCCCGGCCTCGGCCAGCGGGCCGGATGCAGGCAGCAAGGTGCCCAGGCGCAGCACGCCCTCCTCCACGCCGGGGTCGCGTTCCTGGGCCAGGCGCTTGAGGTAGGCCGTGAGGTTGCGCTGGTCGGCCAGGGTCAGCTCGAAGCGTGGCATGGCCGGGTCCAGGCGATTGCCGGCCGGGTCGACGCCGTGCTGAATGGCCCGGGCCAGGCTGCTGTCGGTGTAGGCCGGATAGCGGCGGCCGTTGACCTCGCGTTCGCCCTGGCCTTGCGCCAGGCGCTGCCAGTCGAGGCTGGGCGGGCGTACCCCCCCTTCGGCGCGGCCACGGCCATCGTTGCCGTGGCAGCTGGCGCAGGGCAGCACGCTGGCGGGGACCGTCATGTCGCTGGCACCGACCCGGGCCTGCAATTGTGCGTCGCTGCTGGAGACGCCCTGGCGGTAGAGGTGTTTGCCGGCTTGTTCATGTTCGGTCAGGTCCAGGGCGAGTGCACCGCTGCACATGGCAATACCTAATGCGAATGCCAGATAGCGCAGCACTGCTTCAATACAGACGCGAATCCCTGTAGGAGCGGCCTTGTGTCGCGATCGGGCGCGCAGCGGCCGCAGGACCGGCGAATGTGTTTCATCAGGTACTCCGGGTATGCCGGTTTTACGGCCGCTGCGCGCCCGATCGCGACACAAGGCCGCTCCTACAGGGATTCGCGCCGGGATTCGCGCCAAATTTGGCGTCGGCATTGGCGAAGTACTGCGCATGATGCTCACCGCCCTGCCAAAGGCAGTGCCAGCAACTGCATGCGCTGGGCAATCGCCGCAGGCGGTGCATCCGGGCGGATCTTGCTCCAGCGCTTGCCGGCCACATCGCCGGCAATCAGCTGTGTCGAATGCTGCTCGGGGCTGGGCAGGAACTGGCCGATGCGGCCGAGCACCAGGTCGACATTGGCCTTTTCACCCGTCAGGAACAACCAGTTGGGCCCATCCACGCCCTGCTTCTCGGCAAAAGCCTTGAGCACTTCGGGGGTGTCGTTGAGCGGGTCGCTGCTGATCGACACGAAGGTCACCTGGCTGGCCAGCTGCGGCCCCATGGTCTCGCGCACTTCACGCAACTTGCGGGTAATCAGCGGGCAGGCGTCGGTGCAGTGGGTGAAGATCACGTTGAGCATCACCACCTTGTCCTTGAGCACATCGCTGTAGAAGCGCAGCTCGCGGCCGTTCTGGTCCTTGAGCACAGTGTCGGTGAACCAGGTCCGGGCATCGCGGGTGCCGCCGCCACTGGTCATCGCCTGCGGTGCCGGCTGCGGTTCTGGTGCCTGCGGGGCATGGCCTTCGTGGGCGAACGCCACCGAGGCGAGGATCCACAGGCAGCCACCCAGCACCAGCCAGTCAAAACCGCGCATGCCAACGCGGCGGTTGCTTACCTGGCTCATGGTTGCACCTCGTGATGGTCGGCAATGGCCGTGCTCTTGGCATGCACCCGGCGGGCGCCGAGGCGGTTGATTTCGTCGATCAGCACTGCCGGGTCGGTGAACCCGTAGTAGCGCGTCCAGTGCCCGGTGCGCCCGTCACCCACCAAAATCAGCGGCGGGTGCTGGCTGAGGTCGGCGCTGAAGCTGCCCAGGCCCTTGAGGGTTTCGCTGATGGCGTACGGCGTGCCGGTCAGCCAGCTCCAGCCCGGCCCCTTCTGGAAGGCCTTGGCGTAGTCCTGCAGGCGCTTGGCGTCGTCACGTTGCGGGTCGATGCTGATCGACACCAGATGAATGTCTTGCCCTACCCGGCCACCCAGTTGCTGCTGGACCTTGCCCATGATCGACGACACCACCGGGCACACCGTGGTACAGCTGGTGTAGATGAAGCCCATGACCACCAGGTGGTCGCCCACCAGGTCTTTTTCCAGGCGTACCGGCATGCCGTCCTGGTTCAGCAGCGAGACATCGGCAAAGCGCACGCTGGCCTTTTCCTGGCGCGCCGCCGGCGGCTGTTCGGCGTGGCCGTTGTGATCGTGGCCACCATGGGCCAGAGCCAGGTTGCCGGCCAAAGCCAGGCTCAGGGCCAACAGTTTGCAAGCATGCTTGGCGTTCATCGCAGGTTCCTCACGTCATTCTCGGAAACGGTGGACGTTGCGGCCGGCAGGACGCGCAGGCTGGTGTAGTTTTCCTCGGCGAACCTGCGCCCCAGCGACGGCGACTGCACGTGCAGGTACCAGGCGCCGGCTTCGGGCAGGGTCAGGGCTGCCTGATAGATGCCCTCGCCCACCTCCTCCAGTTGCAGGTTTTGCGGCATGGACGAAGGCGCCAGGAAGTAGCGCAGGCTCAGGTCGCTCAGGCCCAGGCGCGGCTGGCCGTCGTCGCCGACGATGCGCACCCGCGCGGTAACGGCACTGTGCTGCGACAACGGCCGGTCCAGGCCGATGAACTCGGCGTGGGCGCCCTTGCGCTTGCCGGCATTCGGCGCCGCGGCCACATCGGTGCTGAAGCAGTGGATGATCTGCGGCTGGTTGAGCAGGAAGGCCACGTCGAACTTGCCGGCAGCGGGCATCTTCACCGTCGAGCCGTACACGCCCGGTGCCAGTTCGCGCAGGCTGCGGTCGACGACGATGGCGGCGCGGGCCTGGTGGCCGCGGTTGTTGTAGCCGGACATTGGTGCGTTCATGCCTTCGGCGTAGAAGTAGGTAGTGTTGTCCACCGGGTTGACCACGAACACCGAATTGTCGTCGCGCGACACCGACAGCCCCTGGGCCAGCGGCAGGTCACCGGCCTGGCGTGGCGCCGCCGGGCCAGCCTCGAAGCCCTGGATGATCGGCGAACGCCCTTCGCCCAGGCTGGCCAGGTTGATCATGCTCACCTTCGGTGACGCCAGGCCCCGTACGTAGGCATAGCCCTTGGTGAAGGTCAGCTGGTACGGTTCGGCCGCCACCGGGATCTGGTGGATCAGCTTGTCGGTACTGGCGTCGATCACCAGGGCCTGGTTCTCCAGGGTGTTGAGCACGATGCCGTAGCGGCCATCGCTGCTGAAGCGCATCGGCCCCAGGCCCTGGGCGGCCTGGACCGTGTGGCGCAGCTGGTGGTTGCGGGCATCGAACACGCGCACGCTGCCCTCCTCGCCATCGACCACGTACACCGCCTGGGACAACGCCGAATAACTGACCGAAAGCGGGTGCGGGCCAACCTTGATGGTCTTGGCCAGGCGCATTTCCGGGATGTCGATGACACTCAGGGTGCCGCTGTCGCGGTTGCTGACATAGGCGTAGCGCGAGTCGGCACTGAAGGCGATTTCGTGGTGGCCGCCGCCGGTGTTGAAGGTTTTCAGGGTGTTGCGCCCCGGTACATCGATCACCGTTACCCCGCCCTTGGCCGGGTCGCTGCTGTTGTTGCCTACCCACAGCCGGTGCTGGTCCGGCTGCAGGGCCACGCGCAGGGGCTGGTCGCCAGCGTTCAGGTCGGCCACGCGGGTGAAGGTTTCGGTGTCGATCACCGTGACCTTGCCGCGCTCTGGGATGGACACGAACACCAGCTTGTCGTCACCGGTGGCCACCCAGTCCATGGGCCGCCCAGGCAGGCCGATGCGGGCCATGGTGCTGGTCACGCCGCCCACCGAAACGGTCGGGTCGATCACCGTCAGGCTGGCGTCCTTGTTCATCATCAACAGGAAGTAGCTGTTCAGGTCGAGCAACGGCCGGGCGCCGATACTGCTTTTGAGGAACAGCGCGACACGGGCCTTGCAGCTCTGGTCGCGGTCGCCCTCCGGGGCCGACTGCGTCGGGTCGATCCACGCCCCTGGGGCCATGCCCGACAGCGGCTGGCCACTGGCCTGGTCGCTGACCTTGAAACGGATGTTGGCGAAGCTGCCCTCCTGCAGTTCTCCCCCCGCCAGCGGCCGGGCCTCGAACTCCACGGTCACGCCGTCGCGGCTGAGCCGGTGCGGGGCCTGCGGGTCGTCAGAGCCCTGCAAATACTCGCGCGGATCGCACCAGAGGCTTTCATAGGCCACGCCCAGGCCGATCAGCACAGCCCCCAGTGCTACCCCCATGTATGCAAGGCGGGTCTTCTTGTTCATGTTCGCGCCCCCATTTACCGTCACTGCGCCGGTGCCGTTGCCGGCGGCGCTTCATTGGTCACCCGCAAGATCCCCCACAGCCCCGAAAGGTTGCCGTAGGCGGCGTAGTCGCGGAACAGGTAGTCGCCCGCCACCGCGTTGGCACCGCCGGCACTGGGCAGCATGAAGCTGAAGTGCGCAGCCGGCAGCACGCTTTCCTGGGCACCGATGTACATGGCCATCGGGTTGTAGCCGAAGCGCACCGAGCCGATGCCAGGCAGGCTCAGCGGGTAGCCGTCCACGTCGTTCTTCTCGGCCTGGTAGTTGTGCAGCGGCCACAAGTGGCCATCCAGCTGGTAGACCATGCCGCGGCTGCCACCACTGGGCATCACGATATGGTTGCGCACTGGCTGGCCGGGCTTGGCGTACAGCACCGGGGTTTGCGGGTCGCCGCCGACCAGGGCGTTGGCGTAGGCCATGTGGGCGTTGGGCACATCGCCAAAGCCCAGGCCGGCGGCGCGGCCGAAGGGTGAGTCGGGGGCCATGCCGAAGCGCAGCCACAGGGGCTCGGTCTTGTAGTTGACCGCCATGTTGCCGTTGTCCTGCGGGTCGCCGGCGGCGCCGTTGCCTTCGGTATTGATGCCCTCCACCGGGCGGCCGTCGGCCCAGCGCATGTTCAGCGCACGCTGCCAGACCGTGACGAAGTCGCGGTAGTCCGGCTGGCCGGTGACCTTGACCGTGGCCTGGGCCCGCGTTGCGCTGTCCTCGGTCCAGGTGGCGGTCTGCGGCAGGATGCTCATGGCACCCACCAGGCCTTTCTGCGGCTGCTTGATGAAGTCCGACGGGGTCAGGTTGAGGCCGCCGAACTCGATGGCCGTGGTGTTGATGTTGTCCACCGTGCGGCCCAGTTGCGACACCGGCTTGCCTTCACGCTCCAGGTGGCCGGCATAGTACTGGTAGGTACGGGTCGGCCAGGCGCCACTGGTGCCGGCACGCGGGGCCACGGTCTGCACCGGGTTGAGGCCGACGTTGGCGCCGTCGGACTTGGTGATGTCGTAGGCCAGCAGCTGGGCATGCAGGCCCACGTGGCTGGACGGCCGCATCAGGTTGTTGGCAAAGGCGGTAGCACCCTCGCTGTCGAAGCGGTCACGCTTGACCACGTTGTGCATCACCGCAGTGCTGGGCAGGTCCGGCATCACCAGTGGCAGGCGGTTTTCCAGGGTGATGCTGATGCACTCGCCGGCGTTGGCGCGCAGCACCAGCGGTTCCACGGGCACGCCCGCCTTGAGCTTGCCGGTGGTGGCGTCCAGGTCTGCCTTGCGCACGTACAGGATCGCGGTCGGGTCGTGCAGCGGCGCGCTGTGGCCACCGATGGTGAAGGGTTCCCCATCTTCGGGGTCAACCCCACTGACCAGCGGGATGGCGGTCTTGCGGCTGTTGAACACCAGGGTGCCGCCGTTGGCCTTGAGCGGGCCGCCGACATGCTGGCCGACACCGGCCGGGTCGTTAATGCTGACGCCGTTGCGGTTCTCGAGGATATCGTTGGCCAGTGCCGCGACGATCTCGTAGCTGCGCTTGACCGTGGGGCGGCTGCCGATGCCGTTGGGGTTGGCCGTGGTTTTCGGGCAGATGCCATCGAAGTTCACGGTGTTGCGCATGGCCACCGGCTGCGGGTTGTTGGGCAGCGGGAACAGGTCGGCACGCTGCGCGGTGTAGTTGCGCATGATGCCCCAGATGCCGTTCCAGTAGCCCTCCAGGGCCGCATCCAGCGAATACAGGTAGTCACCGTTGGTGGCTGCCGAGCTGGAAATCATCGACACCGGTGCCATGAAGCCCAGTTGTTCGGAAATACCGATCATCTGCGATGACTTCCAGCCCGAGTTGGAGCTGTTGCCGTAGCCGGTGCCGTTCTGCAGCCACTTCACGCCATGCAAGGTGATGTTGTGCTCCTCTTCATGGCCACCGGCATGCATGCGCAGGCGTACGTTGTCACCGGAGTAGGTGCGCAGCATCGGGGTGAACGGGTCGCCCGGTTCGCTGCCAGCCACGTTGATGTGCGGCGGGAACAGCGTGGTGCCGCCGGTGGGGCCGACCGCCGAGGTGATCGCCGAGGGCGCCAGGTTCAGTGCCGGGATGGCGCGGTCGGTACGGGTTTGCAAGGCGTAGCTCAGGTCGCCGGCCAGGCCGTCGGCCTGCATGCCACGCTTGCCGTCCGGGCCGACCTTGTTCGGGTCGTACACACGCAGGGCCAGGGGCTCGTTGCGGTAGTTGACGACGAACATGCCCGGGTCATCCACCGATATTGCCTGCGGGCAGGGCCGGCTTGGGCAACCGGGGTTGATGCCGCCGCGTTCCTCGACGATGGCCTCCAGCAGGTTCGACGCCTTGCCGCGCACCGGCGGGTTGATGGCGTAGCGGAAGCTGTCGGCGGTGGCCGGGTACGACTGGGCATTGGGGATGCCGTCCGGCCCGGCGCCGACATACACACCAGCCTCGTAGGCGTGCTGGAAGTCGCTGTATTCCAGGAAGAACTCGCGGTAGCTGTCGTTCTTGCCGTCGCCATCGTGGTCACCGGTCTGGATCACCGCCTGCCACGAGGTCGGGCCACCGTCCTGGCGCGTGGCCGGGTTGTACAGCTTCTCGCCGGTTTCGGCGTGGTACCAGGTGGAGTTGGCCGGTTCGGCCAGCACGGTGGCATACAGCCCAAGCTGCTGGTGGGTCGATGGGCCGAGGTGGTCGTGGGTGAAGATGGTGCCCAGGCCACGGTCGACGTTGTACACGTTCACCAGTGGGTCGGCGAACCAGCGCTGCATGGCCGTGCGTGCGCCCAGCCAGTCGGCCCGGCCGAAGCGGCCGAAGTACGGGTGCTGCCGGGCTTGCGGGCAGGCGGCGGTGCCGTCGCGGCTGTCGCCCTGGGTGCAGCCGTTGTAGGCACGAATGGCCTGCACCCGCTCGACCACGCTGCCGGGCGAGAGGATGCCGTCTTCGTAGTTCCAGCCGTTCGCCGAGCCATCGGCGGCGGTCAGGTCCCACTTGGGCAGGTGAATGTGCTGGCCGATCACGTCGGTCGGGGTGCGCACCTGGTAGTCGTCCATCTCATAGATGTTCGGGATCAGGTTGGTGTGCTGGTACATGGTGCAGTCGAAGGTGTTCATGCGCATCACCAGCGGCTCTGGCGGGCGCTGCTTGGTGATCACCGGCCAGGCGTCTTCCCACAGGGCGATGATGCGGGCCTGCGGGAAGTGGTAGCCGACCTTGTTGTACACCGCGTCGAACTGGATGTTGGCGCCCTTGTAGATGCGTGGGCGGTCGGCGGTGAAGGCCGAGGCGCCACGGAAGTTCAGGCCCGCCAGGCTCTCGCCGCTGAAGTACTCGCCTACCCCGGAAGACTGGGTCAGGCGTTTGCCCCGGTCATCCATGCACGGCTCGTAGAACGGCGCGCCGGCAGTCGGCAAGGCGCCGTTGGTGCGGAACGCCTTGGCCACCGGCTGGCTGCCGGGGATCAGGGCGAAGCTTGGGTGTTCAGCCAGGGCGTGGAACTGCATGGCCGCCTGCTCGACATCGGTGCCCTCTTCGGGCAGGTAGATCGGCTTGGCCTTGTGTACCACCTTGGTGAAATCGAGCTTGGTGGTGGTGGTTTCGGCCTCGCCGCCGGCGGATACGCCGTCCAGCGCGTGGCGCCCCAGGCCGCCGTCCCAGCCATCGACCTGGTTCGGGTCGAGGTTGGCCCACAGTGCGTTGCCGCTTTCCTTGAGCTGGCGTGCCATGGCCGGGTCGAGCATGTCCAGTGGCGGGGTTGGTGGGCGGTTGCCCACGCTGCTTTCCATGCCGCCGATCCAGAACGGATAGCCAGGGTTTTTCAAGGTGCCGTCGGCGTTGCGGTTGGCGTCACTGCGGTCGACCAGCGCCAGCGAGCCGATGGCCTTGCGAACCGGTTCCTGGTTGGCTGGCTCCTCACCCTCTTCTTCCTCGGGCTCGTCGTCATCATTGGCGGCAACCAACTCTTCGGACAGCTTCGGTACCACCACCACCTTGCCTGGCATCGGCGCCATGGCCTTGCCGGGCAGCGGCACGATGGCCGGGATCGGCGTGCCGGCAACGATCTCGCCATCGGGCAGGGCCCGGGCGCCAACCGCCGGCTTGCCGCTGCGCAGGGCGAACGGGGTGTTGTGGAAGCCGTTCTCGCCCTGACCGCTCACCTCGAGGCGGGTGCCTTCCTCGAACACGTCGTGCACCCGCCACATGGCCCACATGCCCTGGGCGAAGTGCGGGTAGAAGTGGCAATGGTAGATGGCATCGCCCGCCACCCGGTTGCGGTTGCCCGAACCGCCGTTGGCGATTTCGTAGGTGTAGCCGACCCCCGCGCCGATGCCCTGGGCATCGATGTAGTCGGAATTGTCGTCATTGGGGTTGAACAGCCACTGGTGGCCGTGCAGGTGGAAGATGTGCTGTTCATGGCCGTTGTGGGTGTTGCGGAACTTGGTGAAGTCACCGATGTAGCTGTGGTGCACGTTGGCCGGTTCTGCCGGGAACAGGGCCATGCTGGCCTTGACCCCGACGGCGCTGGCCGGTGGTACCTCGCCAGGGCGGATGTGCTCCAGGCCGACGTTGGCCGGCACGTCCACCAAGGTACCGACGTCACCGACAGTGTGCGCACTGAGGAAGAACTCCTCATAGGCGCACGACAGGCAGTCGTGCATCGGCCCCACGCCCAGGCGGTTGGCCACCACTTCGGCGCCCATGCCACCGGAACCGTAGTTGATCATGAACGAGTCGCGGGTGGGTTCCAGTACGTGGCCCATCACCGGGTCGGCCCAGTAGCCAGGGAACGCCTGGGTGCCGGCAACCTCGTCGGCGAACTGCGAGGCGAAGTCACGGAACGCCTCCAGGCGGTTGGGCAGCGCCGGGTTGCGCTTGCCCAGGCTTTCCAGCGGGTAGGTGGATTTGGGGAAGCTGCCATCGGGGTTGGGGCCCATGACGATGGCATCGGTTTCGCTGTTGATGATCTGGTTGCCGTCGACCATGGCAATGATCGGCTTGCCGGCCTTGCCTTCGGCGATCCAGGGTTGCATTTGCGGGTAGCGGGCTTCGTAGTCGATCACCGGCTGGCCGGTGGCGGTACGGCCGGTGGTGGCCAAGCGCATTTCTTCTTCGGTGAGGGTATTGCGGTAGGTGCGGCCGAGCTTGGGCACTACCACTACCTGGCCGAACAGGCCGTTGGCAACGTTGCCCGCAGTGCCCTCGCCGCCGAAGGTGGCGGCTTTGCTGGTAGCGGCGAAAGCGCCTTCGCGTTCGGCGTACAAGGTATAACTGCGGGTGCTGCCGGGGCTGACGAAGAAGTTGCCGTTACGCCCGGTGTAGGCAGAAATGTCGGCAATGCTGTTGACCGCCTGCATGCCGTTGACCTGGAAGCCGACCATGCGCTCGGCCACCTGCTCGTCGGCGACGAAGCCTTCGGCGGCTTCGTTTTCGAGCTCCGGCCCCTCCTCTTCGCCCTCAGCCTCTTCGGCCTCGATGCCGTGCTTGTTGGGGTTGGCCTTGTAGTCGAGCAGGTTGGTCAGGTTGACGGTAAGGCATTCACCGGCGGCCACCCGCAGCACGATGGGCCGCGGGCGCTTGTCCGGGCGCAGGGTGACCTTGCCCGGTACTGCCGCCCCGCCGCTGCTGAGGGGGACCATCTTGTCGTCCACCACATCCTCGCGCAGGGCGAACATCATGCCGTTGGCGTTTTGCGCGCCAAGGCGGTTGAACATCAGTGGCTGGTCCAGCGCCACCACGTTGGCGACCAGGGTGCGCTGGCACTGCACGGCGGCTTCGCTGGTCGACTCCCAGCCGAGCAAGGCCAGAACGAGTGATGACAGGATGGGGCCTTTGAGTGGCATAGACATGCTGCACCTCCGGGACACAGAATCTCTGCGTGGAGCTGGAGCAAGGTGTATGCCAGAAGCGGATTGCTTTTATTTTCAGTTGGTTGCAGCGGCAAACGAAACAGGTTGGGGAGGATTCCCCAGCGGTTTTCCCCGAAACGGGGGGGTGGGTTGCAGGTGTCCGTCATGAGATTTTCATTGCCTGGGAGATCGAGCGCCGCCCGCGCGGCGCTTCGCGGGACAAGCCCGCTCCCACATTTGTTGCAACGTGGCCATGTCTGTTAGGCCATGGTTGTCAGCCTTGTTGGTCTGACTCAATTTCTCGGTTGGCACTGCTGCCGCCTCACTAGTCTCAAGACGTGCTCCAAAGCAGGCAACCATGGCCTGACAGGTTCGGCACGTTGCAACAAATGTGGGAGCGGGCTTGTCCCGCGAAGCGCCGCGCGGGCGGCGCTCGATCTCACAGGCACCGACAATGTGGTGGCGAGCCCGTGGCGGCCCTAACCCAATCCCCCGCCCTGCACCTCACAATCAACAAGTCGCTACCCGTACTGGCCTCATCGCAGGCAAGCCAGCTCCCACAGTTACTGCACATGGCTTGAAACCGATACGGTCGATGTGGGAGCGGGTTCACCCGCGAACACCGGCGCAGCCGGTGCCATCCATCACGTCGCTTGGTTCAAGGGCCTGCCTGTGACCACTTATTACATCCCCAACACCCTGTAACGCCACGAGTCGAACTTTCCTACACATTTTTCGGAAGCCGGACTAGCGACCCGGAACCCTTGCCTCGTTAGTGTCCGGTGCTTGCACCCCGTGCAATTCACCACACCTGCCCGCATGCGCCAGGAGGCTGCATGCCGGCGTTCACCTGCCCGACGGAATGAACAGCAGGAACACTAATGAGCGCACAACACACTCTATGCGTTACCCCAAATACCCTCACTCCAGCCTGGATGATTCATCCCGTCACCTGGGGTACCCACCATGGATAAATGCTCCGGCGTCGTCGCCCCCACCGAGACCTTCGACCAGGACGATGTCGGCGCCAGCACCGAACTGCTGGCGCAATGGCTGACCGACCTCACCGGCCATCTGGTCAACTGGCGCACCGTCATCACCGTCGCGGAGGTAATGCCCGTCGCCGGTTCGGTATTCGCCGCCACCGACGCCATCGGGGACATCATCAGCCTTGTCCAGGGCACTCCGGAATACCGGGCCGACCTGTTCAACTGGGTTGGCCTTGGCATCAACCTGTTCGCCATTGCACCGATACCCGGCATGAGTCCCGCTCGCAAAGTGATGCGGCCGGTGTTGAAGTCCGCGAGGGCTGCCTCCAAGGACGGCATGGCCCAAGCCCTGCTGATCGCGATGGAAAACGCCCTCGCCGACGTCTGCCGGGGCGACCTGGAAAACTTCGTCAAGGAAATCGACCGGCAGTTACAAACCATCCTGGCCAGCTTTGCGCAGAAGGTCGTGGATATCTGCCAGTTCTTCGCAGACCTTATCCGCTCGGCCGCAGACGGCACCGTCAAAAGCACTGCCCTGACCGTTATCTTCCCGGGGTTACGCCTGGTTGCCGAAGCCTCCGATTACGCCAAACGCAAAACCGGCTACGGCTTGAGCAGAGACCAGCTTGGCCTGGGGCCGGACCCAAAACTGCTGGCACTGCTCGAACCCATTGCGCTCAGCCTGGAAAGCCTCGGCCGAATGGCAGGCAACAAGATCGCCCAGATCGGCAACAAGGCCACCCCAGGCAGCCTGGCGGCGATCCTGGATGCGTTGAAGCTGGCCCTGAGCAAGCGCAAGCCTGTAGTGATGCGGGCCAACGTGAATGCCGACGGCAGGGTCACCCAAGTGCGGCGCGTTCACCCACAAAACGGCACCGAAGCAGCCCCGCGGCAACGCCCTGCCCGTGCCGACCCCAACTGCCGCAAAGCCGGGGTCGCCGGCGGCACAGGATGCAGCATCAGTTTTGCCCTGGGCAGCGAAACGATCAGCCACACGGACTTCGCGCTACCCGGCGTGTTTCCCATCAACTGGAACAGAACCTATCGCTCGACTCTAGGCGCCTACGACCATAGCCCGTTCGGCGCCCGCTGGATCACGCCGTTCTCCAGCCGCTTCGACCTGGCCGGGGACACGCTCGTCTACCACGGCATCGATGGCCGTAGCCAGCACTACCCCTTGCCTGATGTCAGCAAGCATCACCACGACCCGATCGAAAACCTGTGGGTCGGACGACCAGAGGCTGACAAGCTGGTGCTGGCGCGCGGGCATGTGATGCATGAGGTGTACGTGCGCGACGGTGACCAGTTCCGGCTGGAGCTGATCTCGCATCAGGGCGGTGCATGCATCGCACTGTTCTATGAGCACCGCCATGCCGACCGCTCTGTGCTGTCCGACCTGGTGACCTACCAGTACGAAACCGCCCATCAGCACATCCACACGCAACTGGACGATCACGGCCGGATCGTCGCCCTGTGGTTGATGCGTGATGGCCAGCCAGAGCGTCAAGTCGCTGGCTATGAATTCGATGCCCAGGGCGACCTGTGCAGTGCGCGTGACGAACATGGCGCGCAATGGACCTACCAGTACGCCCATCACCTGATCACCCGCTACACCGACCGTACGGGCCGGGGCATGAACCTTGAATGGGTCGGCGAAGGCTCCGACGCCAAGGCCATCCGCGAGTGGGCCGACGACGGCAGCCTGGATACCCGATTGAACTGGGACCCAGATATTCGCCTGACCTGCGTGACCGATGCCAACGGCAACCAGACCCAGCACTTCTACGACAGCTTGGGTTACACCTACCGCATCATCCACCCGAATGGTGACGAAGAATGGCTGTACCGTGACAGGGACAAGAACGTTACCCAGCATGTGCATACTGATGGCACCGCTGATCACTACGTCTATGACAACCGCGGCAATCTGCTGCAGCACACACGCCCGGACTACACGACCGTCCACCACGCCTATGACGACCTGGACCAGCGCTTCAAGACCCGCGATGCCGAGGGCGGCCTGTGGAAGTACGACCATGACCAGCGCGGCAACATCATTGAAACGGTCGACCCGCTGGAGAACAAGACCGAGTACACATACAACAGCGAAAACATGCTCGTAGGCATCAAAGATGCCAATGGGAATGACAGGAAGCTGGGCTATGACCGTGATGGCCGGCTGACCAGCTACACCGACTGCTCAGGAAAGACCACGCAATGGAAATACAGCGCGCAAGGCCAACTGGCCAAGCTCATCAATGCAGCCGGTGAAGCCACCGAATATCAATACCAAGCCGGCCAGCTGACCCGTGTGGTCCTGCCCGACAAAACCTCCGAGCGCTTCGAGCATGATGCCGAAGGTCGTATGCTCAAGCACACCGATGCCCTGCACCGGCGGACAATCTGGACCTATAACGAAGCCGGTCGGCTCAAACAGCGTCGCAACGACGACGATTCCACGCTCACTTATCACTGGAACAAGCTCGGCCAACTGGTGCGCCTGCGCAACGAAAACAACGCCGAGGCCACATTCAAGTATGACGCGGTCGGCCGACTGACGCGTGAAACCGGTTTTGACCGGGAAACCACCGATTGGCTCTACGACAACGGCAGCCAGTTGCCCACCCGCCGCATTGACGGTGATCGCATCACCCATTTCGAATATGACCCCATGGGAAGGTTGCTGGAGAGCAATGCCGGGCGGCGCGGTGGCAAAGCATGGGAAACCGAGAAGTTCAGCTATGACGGCAATGGCAACCTGCTGCTCGCTGTTAATGACGCCTGCAAACTGCAGTGGTTCTACGATGAGGCAGGCAACAACATCCGCGAGCACCAGCACTTCCGATACATGAAGGAACAGAAGGTCGCCGTCTTCAAGCACGAGTACGACGCTCTTAACCAACGTATCGCCACCGTACGACCTGATGGACACCGGGTCAGCTGGCTGACCTATGGCAGCGGCCACCTGCTTAGCCTCAAGTTCGATGACCGCGAGCTGCTTAGCTATCAGCGTGATGACCTGCACCGCGAAATCGGTCGTGAGCAAGGCAACGGCCTGATCCAGCACCAGACCTGGAGCCCGAATGGCCAGTTGCTGGAACAGACCGTAACGCCCAGGGGCCAGTCGAAACGCTTGGCTATGCGCGATTACCAATACGACGAGTCGGGCCGTCTGGGCCACATTCGCGACCTTCAACGCGGTGACACCTACTACCGCTACGACCCTGTGGGCCGACTGCTGGAGGCAGGCGACTATCACAAGAAGGAAATTTTCGCCTTCGACCCGGCAAGCAACTTGCTCGACCCGCAAGCGCCACCCGGGCCCAATCCTCATTCTCCGCGCCGAGTGAACGACAACGTCCTGCGCAACTACTGCGGCATCCAATACCGCTATGACGAGCGCGGCAACCTGCTGGAACGGATCGAGAATGGCAAGAAAGTCGAGTTTGTCTGGGACCTCTACAACCGGCTACGGCGCTACGAAGATAACCGGCTGGTAGTCACTTTTGCCTACGACGCGTTGGGTCGGCGCCTGTACAAGAACTCCCGTTCCAAGTACCGCGACCGGCCGCAGGCGGGGCCTGCCTGGAACGAAAACGCGCGACGGGAGTTGGATGGGAGGCTGGGATGCGGCTTTACCTACTATGGCTGGGACGGCAACACCCTGGCCTTCGAATGCCGCGATCCCGATGGTACTGGGCCGATGACCCATTACATCTTCGAACCCGGAACCTTCGTGCCGATTGCACAAGCGGTGTCGAAGGCTAGCTTGGAGTTGATACCTCAACCCGTTTACCAAGCGCCCTACAACATCAATCGGGATCCAGTTTGGCAGTACAAACCCACGCCGACCCCGCTTGACGCCTTTGCCTGGTACCAGTGTGATCACCTTGGGACCCCGATGGAGCTGACCGATGAAATCGGGCAGGTGGCTTGGAGTGGTGTATACAAGGCTTGGGGGGTAGCGGAGGAGAAGCGCAGTGAGCATGCGAAGTGGGCGGATATTCGCAATCCGCTGCGCTTTCAAGGACAGTATTTTGATATCGAGACAGGGCTGCATTATAACCGGCATCGATACTATGACCCGAGTATTGGACGATTTATAGGTAAGGATCCAATTGGCTTCTCAGGCGGACTAAATGTTTACACCTATGCAGCGAACCCCATTGAATGGCTTGATCCCTTAGGGCTTATATCCAACAGAGACTTTAGGCCGACTGCAACTCTCGACAAAAAACTATCCGCATTGGAAGGTGCTCAATCCAGAGCGGTCAGAGAGAGGCATTTATTGGACGGTAGAATCAGATACTATGAGCGAGAATCTCCTGCTAGAACCCAAGGACCCACTAGAGGGCGATCACACGCCACCGAGTGGAATCCAAAAACAGGTGAAGTCAGAAGCTGGGAGGAAAGCTATGATCACTCCGGGAATGTCAACCGCATTCATCCAAAGTCAAAAAACGGAAGAGAAATGAGGCTCCCTCATTACCCTCCAACATTGGCTGACATTGAGCAAGGCTTGGCTGAGCCATCTAAAAATTGCAAATGCGGAGATTAAGCAAATGCCCTTAGAAACAGCAGGATTGACTATTGCTAAAGACCTAGTGGAGCACCTATCAACTCGCAAATACGACGCAGTAAAATTTGCAATGTATGCGTACTCCATCTGGCTAGACTACAAACTTTATCAATCAGACGACACCCAGCTAGTGGAGATAATGGAAAAATTGCGAAGCATGGACGCAGGAGAGGAATTCGAATACTCCAAAGAGGAAATCCTAGAAATATTAAACGGATATATAGAAAATAACGAATCCAACTAGAACCCTAACGGCGGAGCACATGCTTATTCCGGCGAATTGCTCCGCTATGTGTAACATCAACTTCACCGCGCCGGTTGAACGACAACGTTCTCCGCAGTTATTGCGGCATTCGGGGCCGCGACGACGAGCGCGGGAACTTGCTGGGCCCGCGTAGCGGCCCGATCGCGACACAAGCCCGCTTCAAGAGGACCGCGCAGCCTCCGTAGGACATTTCTGAACATGAAACCAAATGCTTCAGAATGAACCCACTTAGGAATTATCCTACGCGCGCTGCCGAACTATCGCTGTTGTCGGGGAAACGCCTCACGGATAACGTTTTCGGGTCGCTTCGGTGACCGGGTGTGAGAACCCGACTGATACAAGGCACCGTCGTTATGGCGGCCGCGCGCGGGCAGGCTTAGGTCTGGCCGAGTTTTGCCTTTGTTCCTCGGTTTCTCACCCCGCGCACGGCTGCCACCCACAATCCGTGAGAAAGATTGAAGTGGCAGTCTCCTTGAGCAGAACAAAGGTGATATACCATGAATAACATTGTCCCCGGCCCACCACGCCGTCCCATCAACACCCCATTCTTCACCGTCAAATCCGACATCTACCCTCCCCACGCCCTCGCCCACGTCATCGAACTACTGCGCGGCGTTATCGATACCCTCGACGAACACTGCCGCACCCACGCTGGCGAGCCCGGCCTGTGCAATGCCTTGCATGCCACTGAAATCGCCCACTCGCTGGTAGCGCATTCGCATGCGTGGCTGTTCGGCGCAAAGGAAAAGGAAGAGGAGTGACGACATGACAGACGAACCCAAAGTCATCCTCACCATCGGCGCAGAGACCTTCCTCGAGGTCGGCAACCCGCCGATCAATCTGCTGCGGGTCCAGCCCGGCATTCCTATTGATGATGCCTACGAGCAAGTGTCGATCCTGCTGAGCTATATCAAGCACCTGCTGCGCGAAGGCGATATGGAGGACGACCACAAGTTCCTGGGCGCCGCCGATTACCTCACGGCCTTGGCCAAGGCTTTGATGAACGAGGTTGAGCTGACCAAAAATACCTTGCGCTAAAGCTCAGGGTTCTGCCTGTACTGGCCTCATCGCCGGCAAGCCAGCTCCCACAGGTACAGCATTGCTCTCGAGGTTATCGCTGTACCTGTGGGAGCGGCCTTGTGTCGCGATGGGGCGCGCAGCGGCCCCAGGATCTTGGCTGCGGTGCGGATATCGCTGGGGCCGCGTTGCGGCCCTTTCGCGACACAAGGCCGCTCCTACAAGGGGGCTGCGCAGTCCAGGGGATTGATGTCAACCGACCAGGGCGCGTACGCAGAAGTACAGGATCGACGGGCCCATCAGGCAACCCAACCCGGTATGGAAGGTGGCTGTCAGCGCCCCGTACGGCACCAGGCGCCGGTCGGTCGCCGCCAGCCCGGCCGTCACCCCCGACACCGTCCCCGCCAACCCGCCGAACACCATCGCCGAACGTGGGTTGTCCAGCGCCAGCAGGCGCGCCGATACCGGGGTAAACACCATCACCAGGATCGCCTTGATCAGCCCGGTGGCAATCGACAGCGCCATCACGTCCGAGCTGGCCCCCAGCGCCGCACCGGTCACCGGCCCGACGATATAGGTCACCGCACCCGCACCGATGGTGGTCATGCTCACCGCATCACGGTAACCGAAGGCGTAGGCCACCGCAGCGCCGACAATGAACGGCAGCACCGTGCCAAGCAGCAGCGCCACCGCGCCGATCATCCCTGCCCTGCGCGCCTCGGTGGCCTGCACCTCGAAGGCCGTGGCGACAATGGCGAAGTCGCGCAGCATGGCCCCGCCCATCAGGCCGATGCCGGAAAACAGCGCCATGTCGGCCAGGCCTTTCTGGCCACCGGTAATGGTGCCGCCAACCCAGGCCAGCACCAGGCCGATGACGATGGCGATGGCCGAGCCGTGCACGCGGCCGAAAGTCAGGTACTTCGACAGCACCACCGACAACCACATGATCGCGCCCACCACCGCGAAGGCAGTGATCAAACCGTTATGTTCCAGGGCATTGTCAATGATCGGCCACATGATCAACGCCCTCCTGCAGGGGCAGCCTGCACATTGCTTTCGGGGCCGGCCTCCACTGCCGGCAAGGGTTCGCCGCGGTGGCTGCGGCTGATCAGGGCAATGGTCGCACCGCACACCAGTACCGCACCCACCGCCGCCAGCAACGCCACCGGCCCGCCGTGCAGGGCGGTGACCACGTTCTGCTGGGCAGCCATGGCCACCACCACCGGGATGTACATGGCGCCCCAGAAGCCCACGCCGAACTCGCATTCCTTGCTCATGCCGCCGTTGCGGTGCATGTACAGGCGTGCGCAGATCAGCAGGATCATGGCGATGCCGACCCCGCCCACATTGGATTTGACGCCCAGCAGCACGCCCAGGAAGTCGCCGACGATGACGCCAGCAAGCGTGCAGACCGCCAGCAGTGCCACACCATAGATGATCATTGTTGTTGTCCTCAGGTAGTGTCGAAGTTGCTTGTTGTTGTTCTTCGTAAACACACTTTTGTGCAGCTTTTGCCCCCATGGAACTGAACTCTGTGGGAGCGGCTTTAGCCGCGAACACCGGCGCAGCCGGTGCCATGCACCGCGTTGGATTCTTCGCGGCTAAAGCCGCTCCCACAGGGATCACCATCCGCCGCAGTGCCGCTGTCATCGTTCGTTGGCCACCTCCTGGCGCAGCAGCGCATCCAGGGTGTCCCAGCGGGTGCCTTCAACAGCAACCACCCTGCCCTGTTCGAACACCGGCCGGGCCAGCCCGCCGAGCACGTTGCCGGGCGGCAGTGCCAGGTGCAGGCGCACGCCACGCTCATAGGCGTTGCGCAACGTAGCACGCCAGTCGATCACCCGCGCCATGTTGCCGGCCAGGTCGTCGCGCAGACGCTGTGGGTCGAACACCGGCCGTGCGCTGCTGCCGCTGAGGTAGGTGATACGCGGTCGCTGCAGCTCGACCGTGGCGAACGCACTGGCCAGTTCGGCCGCCGGGCCATCCAGCAACGGGCAATGCGACGGCACGCTGACCGCCAGGCGCCGGGCCACGCCCTGGCCCAGCCGACGTGCCTTGGCGGCAACCGCAGCCATCGCGCCATCGCTGCCGGCGATGACGATCTGGTTGTCGCTGTTGAGGTTGGCGACATACACCTCGCCACCCGTATCGCTCAGCAAGCGTTCGACACAGGCCAGGTCCAGGCCGCTGAGTGCGGTCATGCCGTAGCCTTGCGGATAGGCGCGCTGCATCAGTTCGCCACGCAGGGCAACCAGGCGCACGGCATCGGCAAAGCCCAGGGCGCCCGCCGTGACCGCCGCCGGGTAGGCGCCAATCGACAAGCCCGCCACGTAATCCGGCGCGGGGCTGCGCTGCATCAGCCAGCGCGCCCAGGCCACGCCAGCCAGCAGCAGGCACAGCTGCACGGCACGGGTCGTCTGCAGGGCCTGCTGGCTGTCCAGCGCCAGGGCCTGCTGGCCGAGGGTGTCACTGGCCTCTTCCAGCAATTGCCCGGCACCCTCAGGCAGGCGCTGCAGCATGCCCACCTGCTGGGCGCCCTGGCCGGGGAAGGCGAACAGGCTGCTCATGCTGCACGCTCCATCGCTGCCCATGGGTCGCTGACCAGGCGTGGACCATGGGCCGATTTGAGCAGCACGCGGCGGGCGAAGCCGGCCCACTCACGCAGGGCGACAGCACCCGCCGGGGTTTCCAGCTGCAGGTCGATACGACAAGGCGCGCAATCGAGGATATCCAGCAGCTCACGCGCCTGCGCCCGGGCCAGCGGTTGTGGCGTGCGCAGCAGCAAGTCCAGGTCGCTGTCGGCGTGTACCACCTCCATACCGGTCGCGATCTGGTACCCCACCCCACCTGTCGGCCCCCAGGCCAGGCCGCTGGCATCCAGTACCGGGGCGACCGAGGCCAGGGCCTGCAATGCAGGCCAAGGGCTTTCAGCTTGCCAGCGCAGTGCTTCGGGGCCTTGCTGACACTGGATATCGGCCAGCCGCATCAGTACACCCGACCGCTGCGCCCTGCCCTGGCCACGCAGCCCCACCGCCACCCAGCCGTCCGCACAAGTGGCACGGCGCACCACCACCGGCTGGCCGCTCAGCAGCACATCCTGTGCCCACCGCGGTGCATCAGCAGGCAGGCCCGATACGGGCATGCCCCAGAGCAGGTCGTGCGGCCTTGGCGCGTTCATCTCAAGCGCCCTGCCACTGGCGGCGCAGCTGTTCACGCACCTGGCGCGAGGCGCTGCGGTTTTCGCCCGCCAGCCGCGACGACAGGTCGCTCGAACTGCCGATGTCGCGCACCGCATCAGCCAGGCAGCCCCGTACCTGGGCGATGTCGGCACTGCTCGGCGTCTCGGCGTTGTCCACCGTCAGGCGGCGCCACAGCAGGCCCAGCGAGGCGTAGCTGGCCAGGTCGTAGGCCATCGGCGGCACCTCGGCGGCCAGGGCTTCCAGTTGCTCGACGCTGCGCAGGGTGATGCGCGCCGCCGCCGCCTTGCCCATGGCGTGCACCATGACCCCGGCATCGTCCAGGGCGATCAGGCGCTGGGCCTGGTAACCGTGGGCCAGGAAGGCACCGGACATGGCCTTGCCGACCAGCAGGCCGATCACCGGGTGCCCGGCCAGCCGCGCCTGGGCATAGGCCTGCACCGCAGCGGCCAAAGCCTGGTGAATACCCAACGCCTCCTCACGGCGGCCATAAGCCTGGCTGGGCACATCGATCACCGCGACGATGGCGCGCTTCTGGCCATGGCGGTCAGCCTCGACCGCTTCGCTCACGGCCTTGGCCAGCCCCCAGCCTTCCAATAGGCCGACTTCGCCAGAGCGCGCCCGGGGGAACGGGTTGTCGGCGTCCGGCACCACGGCGATGAAACGCGCCAGGCGGTTGTCCAGTTCGCCATCGATTACCCGCAACGACGCGGGGTAGCCGGGCAAGGCTTGCCCGCCGGCCAGGCCCGGGAGCCAGTTCAAGGCACGGTTCATTTGGCTTCTCCTTGGTAAAGGTCACGCACGGCAGCGGCATCCAGTTGCGGGCAGCCATCGCCCAGCCGGGCCAGGCGTTCGAGGAACCAGGCGTGTTGACCGGCGCGATCCCTTGAAGGCTCGTCGAGCAATTGCAGCAAGCGTTCGCGCAACGCCTCGATATCATCGGCCACATAGGCATCGACCAGGCCGCTGGCGTGGCGCTGCTCGCCGCCGGTCAAGCTCCAGATGAAGGGGCGGTCCTTGGCGTCGTATTCACCGATGCCCGCTTCCTGCTCGATTACCTGCGGGCCGTTGAGGCCCAGGCGGGCTTCGCGGGTGACCAGCAAGTGGCTGCACAGGCCGGCGGCGATGGACATGCCGCCGAAACAGCCGACCGAACCTGCGACCAGGCCGACCACCGGCTGCCAGGCGCGCAGCTCGACAATCGCCGCCTGTATTTCGGCAATCGCCGCCAGGCCCAGGTTGGCTTCCTGCAGGCGTACACCGCCGGTTTCCAGCAGCAGCACGGCGCAGGTGGGGATGCCGTTGCGGTTGTCTTCGATGGCCAGCTCCAGCGCACCGGCGATCTTGGCCCCCCCCACCTCGCCCATGCTGCCACCCTGGAAGCCGCCTTCGATGGCGGCAACCACAGCGTTGCGCCCGTTCAGCAGGCCCTTGGCAATGACCACGCCATCATCGGCCTGGGGCACGATGCCCTGGCGCGGCAGCCAGGGTGACATCAGCCGGTCGAACGGCCCCAGCAGTTCACGGAAGCTGCCCGGGTCGAGCACGGCGCGGGCGCGTTGGCGGGCGCCCAGTTCGACAAAGCTGCGGCTGTGCAGCAGGCGTGCGATATCAGTCATGGGCGATCTCCTCGAAGCCTTGCTCCAGGCGCAGGCGCACCACGCCTGGGGTGGCGCCGAAATCATGGATGTCGATGTTCACGGCCGGCCAGGTGCGGCCCTCGAACAGGCGCTGGAACAGCTGCGCCCAGCGGGCAGCGCTGCCGTTGACCGAAGTCACCACCTGGATTTGCAGGCTGCCGGCGGTGCCGGGTTCGATCAGCACTTCAAGGTCGCCGGAGCTGACGCAGCCCACCAGCGTGCGGCCACGCCCAGGTGCGGCGGCGGGGAATTGAAAGGTCAGGGTTTCCATGTCACAGGCTCCCGGCTTTGTCGAGGAACAGGCAGGCGGCCAGCAGATCGGCGGCGCCGCCCGGTGAGGCATTCAGGTGCAGCAGGTGCTGGTCCAGCCGGCGCAGCTGTCGGCGCCCGGCCAGCGTGGCGCTGCCGCCTTCGCTCAGCACAGTACGGGCGCCGTGCTGGACGGCAGCCAGCCCGGTCGGGCCGCTGCGCCAGAGCACGCAGGTATCGTTGAGTACGGCCATGATCGCCAGCAGCGCGTCCAGCCGGGCGTGCGGCTCGCTGGCACCGGCGGCGCGGCTGCGCTGCAGTTGTGGCAGGCCGTGACCGATAACCGCCGGGAAACCTTGTTGCGCCTGTTCGCGGGCGCCGCCAGTGCCGTAGCGGCGGCGTACCTGCAGGCCATGGCTGTCTTGGGTGGTCATGGCGGGGTCGTCGAACAGTGCGATGCGACCGGCGCGGGCAGCCAGGGTGTTGGTATCGGCCTGGGTGTCGAGGGCCTTGGATGCTACCAGCAGGCCGAGGGCCCAGATTGCGCCGCGGTGGGTGTTGACCCCGCCGGTGGCGGCCAGCATCGCCGCCTCGCCTTCGCGGCCGAGCCGGCCCAGGGTGGCGCGCAGGGGCTGGCCGAGGGTGCCGATGGCCTGGGCGGCTTCGGCGATGTTGCGCAGGCATGGCCACAGGGCCAGGGCCGAGGCATGCATCAGGGCCAGGGTCATGTCGTGGTGGGCGCCGTTGCCACGGCGGTCGACCAGGCCGGGTTTGGGGGACAGGTCGGCTTCGTCGATCAGGGCTTCCACGGCCAGGTCGGCCAGGTGGTCGGCCAGGGGTAATTCGGTTGCTTGTGCTGGCCTCTTCGCGGGTGAACCCGCTCCCACAAGGATCGCGCAATTTCCAGATGCATCACTATTCCTGTGCTGGCGAAGAAGCCCATGCGGTTGCAAGTCGAGTGCTTTCATCACCAGCTCCTGAAGCGTGCAGGCGGGTTGTAGAGGCCGCCGGACCATTCGACCAGGTCGGCGATGCTGCGCGCGGCCAGCAGTTCGCGGCTGGCGTCGGTGCGGCGGATGCCGAGGTCTTCGGGCAAGGCGACCAGGCCTTGCTGGCGCAGGCGCTGAGTGTCCTTGGGGTCGTGCCGCAGGCCGATGGCGGTAACCCCGGCCACGGCGGCGATCATCTGCTGGCGCTCTTCCAGGCTGCGGGCCTTGTACAGGTAGGCAATGCCCTCCTCGGTCAGCAGGTGGGTGACGTCGTCGCCATAGATCATCACCGGCGCCAGTGGCATGCCGGCTTTCCTGGCCACTTCCACGGCATCGAGGGTTTCCACGAAGGTGGGCTTGCCGCCTTCCTGGTAGGTCTCGACCATCTGCACCACCAGCTTGCGACCGCGTTCGAGCATGGTTTCCGGCACGGTCATGTCGAGCCAGGCGGGGGTCGCATGGCGCCGACCACGGGGGTCGTGGCCCATGTTCGGGGCACCGCCGAAGCCGGCCAGGCGGCCGCGGGTCACGGTCGAGGAATGGCCATCGCCATCCACCTGCAGGGTGGCGCCAATGAACAGGTCGACGGCGTACTGCCCGGCCAGCTGGCACATCATGCGGTTGGAACGCAGCGAACCATCACGGCCGGTGAAGAACACATCCGGGCGCTGGGCGATGTAGTCCTCCATGCCCAGCTCGGTGCCGAAGCAGTGCACGCTTTCCACCCAGCCGGTCTCGATGGCCGGGATCAGCGTCGGGTGCGGATTGAGTGTCCAGTTGCGGCAGATCTTGCCCTTCAGGCCCAGGGACTCGCCATAGGTGGGCAGGATCAGTTCGATGGCGGCGGTATTGAAGCCAATGCCATGGTTCAGCGACTGCACCTGGTGTCTTTCGTAGATGCCGCGAATGGCCATCATCGCCATCAGCACGTGCACCGGCTTGATATGGCGCGGGTCGCGGGTGAACAGCGGCTCTATATAGAAAGGCTGGTCGGCAACCACCACGAAATCGACCCAGGATGCCGGGATATCGACCCGTGGCAGGTCATCCACGCGGTCCACCAGCTGGTTGACCTGGGCAATGACGATGCCGTCGCTGAACGCGGCCGGCTCCACCAAGGCCGGGGTGTCTTCGGTGCTGGGGCCGGTGAACAGGTTGCCGTCGCGATCGGCCATGAAGCCAGCCACCAGAGTGACGTTGGGTATCAGGTCGACCAGCAGCCGCGAGTACAGCTCGATATAGGTGTGGATGGCTCCGACTTCAAGCAGGCCGTCTTCCAGCAGCTGGCCAATGCGCAGGCTCTGCGGGCCGGCGAAGGAGAAGTCGAGCTTGCGGGCAATGCCACGTTCGAACAGGTCCAGGTGCTCGGCGCGGCTGACGCTGGGCATGATCATGTGCAGGTCGTGCAGGCGCCCAGGGTCGACCTTGGCCAGCGCACGCGAGAGGAAGTCGGCCTGCTTCTGGTTGTTGCCTTCGAGCACTACCCGGTCGCCGGGAGCCAGCAGCAGTTCCAGGGCTTCGACGATACGCTCGGTGGGCAGCACCACGCCGTCGGCGAGGTGGCGGACCCGGTCAAGGCGGCGCTGCTTTTCGGCGCGCCGCCGCGACCATTGCGGCGGTGGATTCTTGGTTGTTGTCATGGTGACTCCACGGGTTCGCTGTCGTGGGGGTCACCTTAGGGCTGTGGTGGTTGGGGGATCAATCAAGCTACTGGCGCTTTCGTTACTGTCAGGTTAATGATTGGAGCGCGCTACCTTCGGGCAGGGCAAAAATGCACGATGCCCTTGCACAATTGTCGATTGTGCAAGGCAAATTCGCATGACAGGATCCTGCGATCCTCCAGCGAACTCCAGACTTCACTTGGAAAATCAATAACAAAGCAGGGAGAACGCAATGACTGCGCACGCTCATACCTCGGCAACCGACCATGTGCTGGCCGAGGTCCGCAACCAGATCGGCCATCTGACCCTGAACCGCCCCGCCGGCCTCAATGCCTTGACCCTGGACATGGTCCGCAGCCTGCGCCAGCACCTCGACCTGTGGGCCGAAGACCCGCACGTGCACGCCGTGGTACTGCGTGGCGAGGGGCCCAAGGGTTTCTGCGCCGGTGGCGATATCCGCTCGCTGCACGACAGCTTCAAGGCCGGCGAAACGCTTCATGAGAGCTTCTTCGTCGAGGAATACGCCCTTGACCTGGCCATCCACCGCTACCGCAAGCCAGTGCTGGTGCTGATGGACGGCTTCACCCTCGGTGGAGGCATGGGCCTGGCCCAGGGCTGCGACCTGCGCGTGGTCACCGAACGCAGCCGCTTGGGCATGCCTGAAGTGGGCATCGGCTATTTCCCGGATGTGGGTGGCAGCTATTTCCTGTCGCGCATCCCCGGCGAACTGGGCATCTACCTGGGCGTCAGCGGCAGCCAGATCCAGGCAGCCGATGCGCTGTATTGCGGCCTGGCCAACTGGTACCTGGCCAGCGACCAGCTGGCAGCCCTCGACGAGGGCCTGGACCAGCTGCACTTCGGCGACAACCCACTCAAGGACCTGCAGAACCTGCTGGCCAGGCTCGGCACCCAGGTACTCGACGATGCGCCGCTGGAAAAACTGCGCCCGGTCATCGACCACTTCTTCGCCCTGCCCGACGTGCCTGCCATCGTCGAGCAACTGCGTGCGGTGAGCATTGGCGACAGCCACGCCTGGGCCGTGGCCACCGCCGACCAGCTGGAAAGCCGCTCGCCGCTGGCCATGGCGGTTACTCTGGAGATGCTGCGCCGGGGTCGCCACCTGAGCCTTGACGACTGCTTTGCCATGGAGCTGCACCTGGACCGCCAGTGGTTCCAGCACGGCGACATCATCGAAGGCGTGCGCGCGCTGATCATCGACAAGGACAAGCAGCCACGCTGGAACCCGCCGACCCTGGCCGCACTGCAACGCCAGCGGGTCGACCAATTCTTCGAAGGCCTGTGAGCCCGGGAGTACACAGATGCAAGACCTGGAACTGAGCGAAGAACAGATCATGATCCGCGACATGGCCCGGGACTTTGCCCGTGGCGAGATCGCCCCGCATGCCCAGGCCTGGGAAAAGGCCGGCTGGATCGACGATGGCGTGGTGCGCAAGATGGGCGAACTGGGCCTGCTGGGCATGGTGGTGCCGGAAGACTTTGGCGGCAGCTACACCGACTACGTCGCCTACGCCCTGGCGGTGGAAGAGATCGCCGCCGGCTGCGGTGCCACCGGAGCGATGATGAGCATCCACAACTCGGTGGGCTGCGGCCCGCTGCTGGCCTACGGCACGGCCGAACAGCAACAGCAGTGGCTGCCACGCCTGGCCACCGGCGAGGTGATCGGCTGCTTCTGCCTGACCGAGCCACAGGCCGGTTCCGAGGCGCACAACCTGCGTACCCGCGCCGAGCTGGTGGATGGCCAGTGGGTGATCAACGGCGCCAAGCAGTTTGTCAGCAACGCCCGCCGCGCCGGGTTGGCCATCGTCTTCGCGGTGACCGACCCGGAGCTGGGAAAAAAGGGCCTGTCGGCGTTCCTGGTGCCCACCGACAACCCGGGCTTCAAGGTCGATCGCAGCGAGCACAAGATGGGCATCCGCGCTTCCGACACCTGCGCGGTCACCTTCGACAACTGCCGCATCCCTGCCGCCAACATCCTCGGTGAGCGTGGCAAGGGCCTGGCCATCGCCCTGTCCAACCTCGAGGGCGGCCGTATCGGCATTGCTGCCCAGGCACTGGGCATTGCCCGCGCCGCGTTCGAGGCGGCGCTGGCCTACTCGCGTGATCGGGTGCAGTTCGGCAAGCCGATCAACGAACACCAGAGCATCGCCAACCTGCTGGCCGACATGCAGGTGCAGGTGAATGCCGCGCGCTTGCTGATCCTGCATGCCGCGCGCCTGCGCAGCGCCGGCAAGCCGTGCCTGTCGGAGGCCTCGCAGGCCAAGCTGTTCGCCTCGGAGATGGCCGAGCGGGTGTGCTCGATGGCGATCCAGGTACATGGCGGGTATGGCTACCTGGAGGATTACCCGGTGGAGCGTTACTACCGCGATGCGCGGATCACGCAGATCTATGAAGGGTCGAGCGAGATCCAGCGGATGCTGATTGCGCGGGAGTTGAAGCACTACCCGCTGTAGGAGCGGCCTTGTGTCGCGATAGGGCCGCAACGCGGCCCCAGCAAATTGTGCATCGAAGCTGACATCCTGGGGCCGCGTTGCGGCCCTTTCGCGACACAAGGCCGCTCCTACAGGGACCGCGCATCGGTTACAAACCCAACCGCAACGCCTCCCCCACCCCCGCCCCGCGCACATCGTCCGCCGCGCTGACCAGGGCAAAGTTGTAGGCCCCATGCGACCAATACCGCGCCTCCAGCTGGCCATCCACCCGCTGCCCGTCCGGCATGCGCCGATACTGATCACCTGGTGAGCGCAGGAACAGGCTGATGCGCTGGCCCTTGCCATCCTCGAACACCAGCAGCGCCGCCGGACCCTGCTCATTGCTCAGCAGGCGCGCGCCCACCGGTTTGAAGCCATAGCCCGCCAGGTCCGGCAACTGGCCCACGCGGCTGAAGTGGCGCCCCAGCCAGTCGCGCAACTGGCCCGGGTCGCTGGCCTGGATATCCAGCGCCTGGCTGCCGGCAAACAAGCGGTGTGCCTGGACGGCATCGGCCATCGGCAGGTCGGCACGCGCCAAGGTCGCGTCGCGCACCTGCCAACCGCCCAGGCCACCCACGCCCAATGCCAGCAGCAACACCGCCGCCGTGGCCCAGCGGCGCTGGCGGCGTTGGCGCAATTGCCGGCGCAACTGCCCCAGGTCCAGCTGCGCCGCCCCAGGCACTTCGCCAAACCCGGCCAGTGCCGTACGCAGGCGGCGGGCGTCGGCACGCCAACCCTCGACCTTGGCCGCGGCCTGCGGGTTGGCCGCCAGCCAGGCCTGCACCTCGGCCCGGCGCACAGGCTCCAGGCGCTCGTCGACGTAAGCGTGCAGTTCGTCTTCGCTGGGGATCAGGCGCGTCATTTCAGTCTCCGCAAGGCCGGGGGCTGGGGGCTGCCCTCAGTCAGTTCGCGCAAGGCATTGCGGGCGCGCGACAGGCGCGACATCACAGTGCCGATAGGGATACCCAGGGCCTGGGCGGCCTCCTTGTAGCTCAAACCCTCGACGCTGACCAGCAGCAACAGCGCACGCTGTTCTGCCGTGAGCCGGGCGAAAGCCTGCAGGTCGGCCTGGGCCAGGACAATGGCCTCGAGGTTGCCGCCAACCGGCTCGTCGTCGCGCTCAGCGCGGCCGAACCAGGACAGCCAGCGCGCATGCAGGCGCTCGCGGCGCTTACCGTCGAGGAACAGCCGATAAAGGATGGTGAACAGCCAGGCCCGCAGGGCATCGGCGTCGCGTTGCTGGTCGCGCCGGCTCAAGGCCCGCTCGACCGTGGCCTGCACTAGGTCGTCGGCGCTGCCCGGCTCGCGGGTCAGCCATACGGCAAAGCGGCGCAGGCGGGCCAGCAGCTCGCGCCACTGGTGGTCGTCCAGATCATGCATGGCAAAGTCCCGGCCTCTGGGGCTGTCAGTGTAAGAGGCAGACGCCTGTGAGGAAATTCTATTCCCGGCGAGGGAATAAGTTTTTCCCTGCGCCGTCGTACCGGCACCTTCACCGAACCGGACAATGACCATGAACTCACCCCTGCACGGCCCGGCCAAGGCCCTGCGCCTGGCCGCCATCGGCGCCGTGATGCTGGGCGCGGGCGCCGCCTTTGCCTATGCTGCCGGCTGGCTTGGCGAAACCCGCCTGACCCCGCAGCGCATCATCGACACCTTCGAAGCCCAGGCCGGGCATTACCCGGGTTACCGCAAGAACCACGCCAAGGGCCTGTGCGTCAGCGGCTACTTCCAGCCCAGCGGGCAGGCCGCCAGCCTGTCCACGGCACGGGCGTTCAGCCAGCCGCGGGTGCCAGTGATCGGCCGCTTCGCCATCGGTGGCGCCAACCCGTTCGCGCCGGATACCGGCATACCGGTGCGCAGCCTGGCCATCGAGCTGAGCACCGACGACGGGCAGGTCTGGCGTACCGGCATGAACAACCCGCCGGTGCTGGCGGTAAGCACGCCACAAGCCTTCTATGAACAGGTGCTGGCGGGGGCGCCAGACCCGGCCACCGGCAAGCCGGACCCGCGCAGACTGCAGGCGTTCTTCGCCGCCCACCCGGAAAGCGCGGCGTTTCGCCAATGGGCGGCAGGCTACAAGCCCAGCAACAGCTTCGCCAGCACGCAGTACCACAGCATCAACGCCTTCCGCCTGATCGACGCAAGCGGCGCGGCCCACCCCGTGCGTTGGCAACTGGAGCCGCAAACAGCGTTTGCCGCCCTGCCTGCCCAAGTCGATGACAAACAGTTCCTGCAGCACGACCTGCAGCAAAGGCTGGCCCAAGGCCCGCTGCGCTGGACCCTGCGCCTGGTGCTGGCGGAGCCTGGCGATGCGGTGGACGACCCTGCCAGCCCCTGGCCTGTCGAACGACGCAGCGTGGACGCCGGCACGCTGGTACTGGAGCAGGTCCACGGCCCCGAACAAGGTGCCTGCCGTGACCTCAACTTCGACCCGCTGATCCTGCCCCGGGGCATCCAGGCCTCCGCCGACCCGATCCTCGCCGCCCGTTCGGCCGCCTACTCGGAATCCTTCAACCGCCGCAGCCGCGAATCGCTCGGCACCGGAGCCCACCCATGAAAACCGACGCCTTCCACCCCCTCGCCCGCCTGTTGCACTGGCTGATGGCCGTGCTGATCCTGGCCATGTTGTTCATCGGTGTGAGCATGGTCGCCGACCTGTCGCCGCGCCACCCCGTGCTGATCGGGTTGCACAAGGCAACCGGCCTGGCCCTGCTGGTGCTGGTGCTGCTGCGCATCGCCGTTCGCCTGACCCTGCCCCACCCAGCCCTGCCGCACGACCTGCCCACACTGCAACGCTGGGCAGCCGGGGCCTCGCACCTGCTGCTCTATGGCCTGATGCTGGCCATGCCGCTGCTGGGCTGGGCCATGCTGTCGGCCGGTGGCTACCCCCGCCCGCTGGGCTTGCCGGCGATCGCCCCGCATGACCTGCAGTTGTACGCCGTGCTGCGCCAGGCCCACGGCTGGGCCGGCTACCTGCTGTTCGCCACGGTGCTGGTGCACGTGGGTGCGGCCTTGATGCACGCGTGGGTGCGCCGCGATGGCGTGTTGCGTAGCATGTGGCCTGGCCCACTGCGCCGCAGCGAATGACTCACGGCAGCCCAGGGGCTCGACAATCGATAATAATTCCCAACAAGATCGGCTTTCTGTCTGCCGAACCGCCCTGGACTGCCCTATGAACCTCGCAAAGGATCCTGCCACCCTTGTACCCGCCAGCACCCTGGACTTGCGTCCCCTGCTGCTGGCCAACATGGCCTGTACCATGTCGATGATGGCCTTCGTCGCCCTGATCGGCCCGATCGCCCGCCAGCTCGGCATGGCCACCTGGCAAGCCGGTGCCGCCGTGACCGTGGCGGGCGTGGTCTGGGTGCTGCTGGCCCGGCCCTGGGGGCGCGCGGCAGACCGCCTGGGCCGCCGGCGTATCCTGCTGCTGGGCAGCGCCGGTTTCACCCTTGCCTACTGGCTGCTGTGCCTGTTCGTCGAAGGTGCGCTGCGCTGGCTGCCGGGGGCGACCCTGGCCTTTATCGGCCTGATGGTCGCGCGCGGCTGTATCGGCGCCTTCTATGCTGCCATCCCGGTGGGCTGCAATGCGCTGATCGCCGACCATGTCGAACCGCAACGCCGGGCCCGGGCCATGGCCTCGCTGGGGGCGGCCAACGCCGTAGGCCTGGTGGTGGGGCCGGCGCTGGCAGCGCTGCTGGCGCGGCATAGCCTGAGCCTGCCGTTCCATATCATGTCGCTGCTGCCGGCCAGTGCCTTTCTGGTCCTGCTGTTCACCCTCAAGCCGCAGGCGCTGTCGCACAGCCATGCCCCCAGCCCGGTGCGGCTGAACGACCCGCGCCTGCGCCGGCCTTTGCTGGTGGCGTTCAGCGCCATGCTCAGTGTCACGGTATCGCAGATCATCGTCGGCTTCTTTGCCCTCGACCGCCTGCACCTTGGCCCTGCCGAGGCGGCCCAGGCCGCTGGCATCGCCCTGACCACGGTGGGTGTGGCGCTGATCCTGGCGCAGGTGCTGCTGCGCCAGCTGGAATGGCCGCCGTTGAAGATGATCCGGGTCGGCGCCACGGTTTCGGCCCTGGGCTTTGCCTGCGGCTCGCTGGCCACCACGGCGCCCTGGCTGTGGGCTTGCTACTTTGTCGCGGCGGCGGGCATGGGCTTTGTCTTCCCGGCGTTTTCGGCGCTGGCGGCCAATGCCATGCACGCCTCCGAGCAAGGCGCCACGGCCGGCTCCATCGGTGCTGCCCAGGGCATGGGCGCAGTGATCGGGCCGCTGGCCGGCACCCTGGTTTATGCCGTCGATCCACGCTTGCCGTTCCTGGCGGTGGCGGCGCTGTTGCTGCTGGTCGGGTCATGGCCGATGCCCCGCGATCAGCGGGCCTGACAAGCACAGCGCGCAAGCGCGCAGAGTGTGTTTTAATGCGCATCGCTCATTATTATTGACACCTCTGATTACAAGGCGGCTATGGACACGGGGACGCGACTCAAACTGGTGCGTGAACGCAACAACCTCTCCCAACGGGAACTGGCCCGCCGCAGCGGGCTGACCAATTCGACGATCTCGCAGATCGAGCAGAATCGTGTCAGCCCTTCGGTCAGCTCCCTGAAAAAACTGCTCGAAGGCATTCCGATGAGCCTGGCGGAGTTCTTCAGTTTCGACGAGCCGGTGCGCGAAGAGCGCTACGTGTTCCGTGGCGGCGAGCAGCCAGACCTGGGCCGCAACGGCCTGCGCATGCTGCTGGTCGGCGCCAGTGTCGAAGGCCGGCAGATGCGCATGCTGCGAGAACTGTATGCACCGGGTGCCGATTCGGGCGAACCGATCGTGCATGCCGAGGGTGAAGAGTGTGGCCTGGTCACCCGCGGCACCGTCGAGTTGTGGGTCGATGGCCAGGTGAGCGTGCTCAACTCGGGCGACGGGTACTACATCCCCACTACCCTGCCGCACAGCTTCAAGAACATCGGCCCGGACGAGGCCGAAATCATCAGCGCCAACACCCCGGCGAACTTCTGATTGCTTCATGCGTGCGGGATGGCACCGGCTTCGCCGGTGTTCGCGGCTGAAGCCGCTTGTATGGTGATACTCGAAGGGGTGGTGGGACGAAAAAGCCGAATCTGACTGTTCACAGCAGTACAGACCGTGGGAGAACTCGCCCCACCCCTTCACCAAAGCGCCGATAAAGAATGCATCGTTTGCAAGCGACGATAGAAGCAAGCCAGCGCCTCTTGGTGAAACCCCTCCGAGCCCAAAAACCATACCGTGGGAGTTCAGGCGATGGCAATGCGAGTAGAGAAGTTCATCATTGGCGTCGATGTCGCCAAGGTCGAACTGGTCAGCTATTGCGAGGAAACCGCTCAACAACACTCGTTGAAAAATACAAAGCCTGAGATCCGCAAGTGGCTGGCACTTCAGCCAGCCAATACGGCTATCTGTGTTGAAGCCACCAACGTTTATCACCTGGACCTGGTGGAGATGGCTTACGAAAAGGGTTTTGCAGTCTATGTCGTTGATGGGTACCAACTCAGCAACTACCGAAAAGGGATTGGCGGGCGTGCCAAAACTGATGCATCTGATGCCTGCCTGCTAGCCCGTTTCCTGGATCGTGAGGGCAGCTTGCTTCGTCCTTGGTCACCCCCTCCAGCCGTCTACAGCAAGCTTCAGAGCCTTCTCCGACGCCGAGCAGCACTGGTGTCAGCGCGCACCAGTCTGACCCAGAGTTGGGGTAACGAAGCGTCCCTCAAGGACGCCTTCAATAGCTTCGCCAAACACTTTGAATCGCTTGATCTGCTGATTCAAAAGCGTTTGAAGACGCTGGTTAGAGAAGCGGGGCTGAGCGAGCAGGTTGCCCGCTGCCAGGCAGTTGAAGGCATTGGTTTTCTGACTGCCGTCGCTTTAGTCACCGCCTTCATCCGCGGCGACTTCAAGCGCAGCGATTCATTCATCGCTTTTCTAGGCATGGATCTGAAAGTTGCCGAATCAGGCCAGAAATCCGGACGCCGATGCTTAACCAAGCGAGGCTGCTCAGAAGTGCGCCGGCTACTGCACAATGCAGCCATGGCGGCTAGCAAGACAGCTGCGTGGAAAGAGGTGTATGAACATTATCGGAATACAGGTAAGGCAACCACTCAGGCCCTTGTCATCCTGTCCCGAAAGCTGGCCAGAATTGCATTCGCCTTGATGAAGACTCAAGGCGAATACATGAGCAAAGGGGGCAAAAAGCATTGCCCACAACCATAGAATCTCCCACAGGGAAAGCGCCAACCCTGTGGGAGCGCGCATTCAGGACGGGCTGTCGGCGCCCTGACGCAGGGCCTCTTCGACAAAGTCCAGGCGGTCCTGCCCGAAGAACATCTCGTCACCGACAAAGCAGGTCGGCGCGCCGAACACCCCGCGCTCCACTGCCTCTTCGGTCGCGTGCTTGAGCGCGGCCTTCACCTCGTCATCACCCGCCAGAGCGCGAAATGCCTGCGGGTCGAAGCCGCCTTGGCTCAGCGTGTCGTCGAGGACAGCGTTATCGCCCAGGTTGCGGCGCTGCGCAAACAGCCCATTGAACAGCACCGCCAGCAACGCCTCGAACCGCTCCGGCGAACGCAGCTGGGTGCCCACTGCCCCGCGCATCAGGGTCAAGGTATTGACCGGGAACCCCGGCGGCAACTCGAACGGTACCCCATAGCGCGCGGCGAAGCGCGCCAGGTCAGTGAACATGTAACGGCCCTTGGCCGGGATCATCACCGGCGAGGCGTTGCCGGTGGCCTGGAAAACCCCGCCCAGCAGCATCGGCCGGTAGCGCAGCGTGACACCCTGGCGGGCACACAGGCCAGGCAGTTGCGTCCAGGCCAGATAGCTGGCCGGGCTGCCCAAGTCAAAAAAGAAATCGACAGTCTTGTGCATGGTTACGGTCCTTGCTCGGTGAAAGGGGCTTACCAACGTTCCATCCAGGGACGCAGGTCCAGCTCGAAGGTCCAGGCGTCGCGGGGCTGGGCGTGCAGGAACCAGTAGCTGTCGGCGATGTGGGCCGGGTCGAGGATGCCATCCTGGTCCTTGAGGGCGTAGCGCTCGGGGAAAGTGTCACGGATGAAGGCGGTGTCGATGGCCCCGTCAACCACCACGTGGGCGACATGGATGTTCCGCGGCCCCAGCTCGCGCGCCATGCTCTGGGCCAGGGCGCGCAAGGCGTGCTTGGCCCCGGCGAATGCCGCAAAGCCCGCCGCGCCACGGGTGCCGGCAGTGGCGCCGGTGAACAGGATGGTGCCGCGCTCGCGCTGGACCATGCGCCGGGCCACCGCCTGGGCGGTGAGGAAACCGGCAAAACAGGCCATCTCCCAGATCTTGAAGTATTTGCGCGGGGTTTCCTCGAGAATGCTACACGGCACATTGGCACCGATATTGAACACAAACGCTTCGATCGGGCCGATATCACGCTCGATGGTTTCGACCAGCGCCGCCACCTCCTCCTCCTTGCGCGCATCGGAGCCAAACCCGTGGGCCTGGCCGCCGGCAGCGCGGATTTCGTCCAGCAGCGGCTGCAACTTGTCAGCCTGGCGCCGGGTAACACAGGCAATGTAGCCCTCGCGGGCAAAGCGCTTGGCGATCTCGCCGCCGGTAGCATCCCCCGCGCCAATCACGAGCACCACTTTTTGTTGTTCTGTCATGCCTGCCTCCATTGGTGAATGATCGTTTACTAAACGAACGCTATGTTATGATCGCCGCCACCGTCAAGCCCGCCTGCAGAGGCAACTGAATGCGCTACACCAACGAACACAAGCAGCAAACCCGCGAGCGGCTGCTGGCCAGCAGCGGCGCGCTGGCCAAACGCGGGGGTTTTTCCAGCACTGGCGTGGCCGGGCTGATGAAGGCGATCGGCCTGACCGGCGGCGCCTTCTACAACCACTTCCCGTCCAAGGACGACCTGTTCACCGAGGTAGTGCGACAGGAACTGTGCAACAGCCCGCTGGCGCGCCTGGCCAACCAGGGCGCCAGCCGCGAACGGCTGGGCCGTTGCCTGCAGCAGTACCTGAGCCTGGCCCACCTGCACAATGCTGAAGGTGGCTGCCCGCTGCCGCCATTAGGGGTTGAAATTGCCCGGGCCGAAGCACCCGTGCGCGCCGTGGCCGAGCATTGGCTGGTGGAGCTGCATCAGGCCTGGAGCGCGACCCTGGAGGACGACGAGTTGGCCTGGGTGCTGATCAGCCAGTGCGTCGGCGCCTTGCTGGTCGGGCGCATGCTGGCCAGTGAAAGCGTGCAGTCGCAGGTACTGGACGCCAGCCGCCACTTTGTCGAGAAGGCCCTGCATGAAGCGGATTAGTCTACTGCTGGGGCTACTGCTGAGCCTGCCTGCACTCGCCGAACAGGCCTGCCCGCCAGGGCAGTACCAGGTGTGCCTGATGGGGTGTTTCTGTGCGCCCATCGACCCTGGGCAGGCCGGGCAGATTTTCAAGGACGTGGAAGTGCTGGCTTCGTCCAGCCTGACCTACGCCCTGCACCAGGCCCGCGACGAAGCCACCGCCAGCGGCGTCGAGCCGATCCCGTTGCATATCCGTGCGCAACTCGAACCCTGGTACGACTTTGCCGTGCTCGACGCGGCGCGCTTCCGGGTGGGTGACGAACAGCAGATGAGCGCGGCCAATGCGCTGCTGCAGAACCCCGACGTGAACGCCGTGACGCTGATCGACACGATCATCTTCCGCCGCCCCGCCGATGCCGAGGACAACGTGGCGTTGTGGGCGCACGAGCTCAAGCATGTGCAGCAGTATCAGCAACTGGGTGTGGAAGAGTTCACCCGGCGCTACACGCGCAACTACGACGAGCTGGAAGCGCCGGCCTACAAGATCGAGGGCGAGGTAAGCAAGGCGCTGCGCGAGCGTGTTTCAGGGCAGGCCAGATAATTCCTGGTCATTGCGCGGTCGCCGTGTAGGAGCGGCCTTGTGTCGCGAAAGGGCTGCGCAGCAGCCCCTCGATTTCAGCTTGAAGCAGATATTGCCGGGGCCGCTTTGCGGCCCTTTCGCGACACAAGGCCGCTCCTACACGGCGACCGCATCAATGGCCAAACCAGGTGTCAGGACGCCGCAGAAGCTTCCTCAGCCACCTGCTCACGGCTGGCATAACGCTGCGCCAGCACCGCACAGACCATCAGCTGGATCTGGTGGAACAGCATCAGCGGCAGGATCATCGCGCCAATGCCACTGCCGACGAACAACACCTGCGCCATTGGCACCCCGGTAGCCAGGCTCTTCTTCGAACCGGCGAACAGGATGGTAATGCGGTCCTCCAGGTCAAAGCCCAGCAGCTTGCCGAGCAGCCGGGTACCGTACAGCACCACTGCCAGCAAAATCCCGCACACGGCAAACAACCCGGCCAGGTGCTGCGGCGATACCGTGTGCCACAGCCCGGTGACCACCGCCTCGCTGAACGCGGTGTAGACCACCAGCAGGATCGAGCCCTGGTCCACCACCTTGAGCCAGCGCGCATTGCGCTTGACCCACGCACCGATCCAGCGCCGGGCGACCTGCCCGGCCACGAACGGCACCAGCAGCTGCAGGGTGATCTTCAGCACCGCATCCAGGCCGGAACCGGTATCGCCGCTGGCCCCCAGCAACATCATCACCAGCAACGGCGTGAGGAAGATACCCAGAAGGCTGGAGGCCGCCGCGCTGCAAATGGCCGCTGGCACGTTGCCACGCGCCAGCGAGGTGAAGGCGATGGCCGACTGCACGGTGGCCGGCAAGGCACACAGGTAGAGCACGCCCAGGTACAGCTCGTTGCCCACCAGCGGCACGAACAGTGGCTTGAACGCCAGGCCCAGCAACGGGAACAGCACGAAGGTGCAGGAGAACACCAGCAAGTGCAGGCGCCAGTGCCCGGCACCGGCGATGATCGCCTCGCGCGACAGCTTGGCGCCGTGCAGGAAGAACAGCAGGCCGATGGCCAGGTTGGTCAGCCAACCAAAATACACCGCGCCGTCGCCCGAGCAGGGCAGCACGGTGGCAATCAGCACCACCCCGAGCAAGGCCAGGGTGAAATTGTCGAATAACATGCGCAAATACTTCATCACAGTTTCCGTCTTGTCATTGTGCAAGAGCAGACGATAAGGTCTTCGGTTTTTCGCCGCTAACGCCGGAACCCCCACCGGTGTCGCTCAACGGACACGCTCCAGCACAGGACCCGCTCATGCCCCTCTCCCGCCTGGCTGCACTTGCAGCCGCCATCACTCTTACCCTGGGCCACAGTGCCGCCCAGGCCGACGACCAGTTGCAGGCCAAGGTCGACCAGATCATCCGCCCGTTGATGCAGGAGCAAGGCATCACCGGCATGGCCGTGGCCATCTATGCTCGCAACCACGCGCACTACTTCAGCTATGGCGTGGCCAGCAAGGCCGACAATGTGCCGGTCAGCCGCGACACGCTGTTCGAGATCGGCTCGCTGAGCAAGACCTACACCGCCACTTTGGCCGCACTGGCCAGTGCCGAAGGCAAACTGGACCTCGATGCCCCGGCCAAGCGCTATCACCCGGCCCTCGCCGGCGCCCCCATCGGCGACGCAAGCGTGCTGGAACTGGGCGCCTACAGTGCCGACTGCCTGCCATTGCAGTTCCCGGATGCGGTGCAGACGCCGCAGCAGGTGGTCGATTTCTTCCGTCACTGGCAACCCCGCGCCAATCCTGGCACCCAGCGCTGCTACTCGAACCCCAGCCTGGGCCTGTTCGGTGACCTGGCCGCCCGCGCGCAGCATCAGCCGTTTTCCACGCTGATGAGCGAGGGCCTGCTGAAACAGATGGGCCTGGGAAACACCTATCTGCAGGTCCCGGCCAGCGCCCAGGGGTTGTATGCCCAGGGCTACGACAGTGCCGACAAACCGGTGCGTGTCGGCCCCGGCCCTTACGCCGACGAAGCCTACGGCATCAAGACCAGCGCCAGCGACCTGCTGCGCTATGTGCGCCTGCACATGCAGCCGGAGGGGCTGCCGCCGGCGCTGGCGCAAGCCACGGCCATCACCCAGCGGGGCTACTTCCAGGTCGGCGCCATGACCCAGGGCCTTGGCTGGGAGCGTTACCCCTACCCGGTCACGCTGGGCACACTGGTCGATGGCAACGGCCCGCAGCTTATCCGTGAACCGCAGGCAACCACGCGCTTGCAACCAGCCCTGCCGCCGCTGCCGGCAGCCTGGTACAACAAGACCGGCTCGACCAATGGTTTCGGCGCCTACGCCGCGTTCGTGCCCGCCGAACAGCTGGCCGTGGTGTTGCTGGCCAACCGAAATTACCCGAACGAAGCCCGGGTGCGCGCGGCCTTCGACATTCTGTCCGGGCTGTAGTGCGGGCAGCGATTGTCGAACAAAACGACACAATGTAGTGATCAAAAATATTCACTACAAAATGGTTGACGCCGTTCATCGCCCTTGGGCATGATGAAGCCGTCTCCCTGATCGGGAGCGGTGGCAAGGGTGTTCCAGACGGCCTGCGCGGTAACGCAGGCCGTCCGTGGAGAGGGAAACTGTCCAAAAGGCAGCGTGAGAAAGCCCCTGTTGCGATGCTGCTGTAGCAGCCTTGGTAGTGCGCTACACCGTGGTAGCGCCAACTGTGAAAAATCACCTACGAATGGGTAATGGGGGCTTTATGATGAACTTGAACAACAATCCGACTATCGACCAATTGGCCCAGCTGTTCGCCGTACGCAAGGACAGCCTTGATGACCATCTGCTGTGGGTCAGCCAGACCGGTGAAGTGCGCCTCGACCGCCTGCCACCGAACACCGTCGAAGATGAATTCGAAGAGCACCTGCCCAGCATGCGTGCCCGCTTCAAGGTCTACCGCCGTGGCCAAGGCTACGTCGGCAAGAAGGCCGCCGCCGACACCGAGTTCGTTGGCCGCGTCCTGCAGACCCTGCAACAAGAATGGCCCGCTGCCCGTGAGCAGCAGGCAGTCAAGGTGATCGAACCGCTCAACTGAGGGTTCCCACCCTTACCTGAGCCCGGCCCGCATAGGCCGGGCTTTTTCATGCCTGGCGCCGCTGGCTGCGGGGCGCTGGCAGCGGCAAGGCGCCGGTTGCCATCGCCCGGGCACGGTCGACACCCCACACCAGGGCGCGGGTCATGGTCTCGCCTGGCCGTGCGGGGTAATACTCCTCCAGCAATGCTCGCCCATCCCCGGCATACAGCCCCAGGAACAGCTGGGTCGCCCCCAGGCGCGACAAGCGCACCTGCACGTCCAGCGTGGTGCCGTCACTGAGTGCTTCGTCGTGGCAGCGGCTGTGCAGCTGGGCGTCGGCCCATTGCCAATAGGTCTCTTCCCTGACTCGCATGAGCATTCAATCCTCCGTTGCTGGAATGCCGCGCAAGAAAACCACAGCCTCGGCCATCCTGCGAGCGCTACCCGGCAATGCCATGAGGCGGATCAAGAAATGGCAATAAAAACCCCGCCATTCGGCGGGGTTGTGCTGGAGCGGGATCACTTCTTCAGCGGAACCCGCGGCATGAAGCGGCCTTTTTTGCTGCGCTGCAGGTGTGCAGGCTGGAGCTGTTCGGAATCATCCAGCGTCATGTGGGCGAAGCCCAGGCGGAACGCCGCCTGGCCGCAACGCACCTGGCTGTTGATGGGGAACGCGTCGTTCAGGTCTTCGAAAAAGGATTCGCTCATGCCCTGTCTCCCTCCAGTGGCGGACGCGTCGGCAACCAGAACAGTTGCTCCACCAAACGCGACCTGTGAAGGTGAGACTAGCTGGTCATTTGCGGACCGCCCGGACCTAAGCCCTGGACCCGACCAGCGGCAGACGCTCTACTTCAGGCGCACCGCTGTGCCGGTAGCAAATACCACGACCATGCCGCCCTGTACCGACGGCATGCTGATCTCGAAATCCACCCCCACTACCGCATCGGCTTGCAACTGGCGTGCCCGCGCCTTCAGTTCTTCGGTGGCCTGTTCCCGGGCTTCGCGCAGTGCGCTTTCCAGGGTTTGCGAACGGCCACCGAAGAAGTCGCGAAAACGTGCAAAGAAATCGCGCACGAAGTTGATGCCCTGCACCGATTCGGAGCTGACCACGCCCAGGTATTCGGCAATAGGGCGGCCTTCGAGCTGGCTGGTGGTGGAAATGATCATGGGGTGCACTCCATTGGCCTGGCAAAAGAGGCCGATTCTAACAGAGCGCAAATCCCCCCGGCAGGCGCGCACCTCTGTAGGAGCGGCCTTGTGTCGCGATAGGGTCGCGAAGCGGCCCCAGGTTTCAGCCTTGAAGCAAAAATTATTGGGGCCGCGTTGCGGCCCTATCGCGACACAAGGCCGCTCCTACAAGGCGGATTACGCGCTGACCGCGCGCAGCCGTTGGCCAATGCGGGCGCCGAACACGTTCACCAGCAAACCTGCCATCACCAGCAATGCGCCCCAGCCCTGGGTCGCGGTCAAACGCTCGCCCAGCAACAACGCCGACGAACTCAGGCCAATCACTGGCACCAGCAGCGAGAACGGCGCCACCTTGCCAGCCGGGTGGCGCGACAGCAGCTTGCTCCACAGGCTGTAGCCGAGCATGGTGGCGACAAACGCCAGGTAAGCCAGGGCCAATACCGAACTCCAGCTGATATTGGCAAGGGCATGGCCAATACGCTCCGGCCCCTCCAGCCACCAAGACAATGCCAGGAACGGCAGTGGCGGAATCAACCCGCCCCAGATCACCAGCGCCACCAGGTCAACCGAGCCAAAGCGCCGGGTAATGATGTTGCCCATGCCCCACATGGCGCCGGCACACAGGGTCAGCACCAGCGCCAGCATCGGTACATGGCCGCCGTCTTCGCTGCCTATAAGCGCCAGGCCGCTGGCGGCCACCAGTAGCCCCAGCACGCTGGCCAGGCGCAACCGCTCGCCAAGGAACAGCGCGGCAAAGCCGAGGGTGAAGAACGCCTGCGACTGCAGGATCAGCGAGGCCAGCCCTGGCGGCATGCCGCTGTACATGGCCTGGAACAGAAAAGCGAACTGGCCCAGCGAAATGGTCGCACCATAGGCGATCAGCCAGCGCCAGGGCAGCTTGGGCCGCTTGACCAGCAGGATTGCCGGGAACGCCACCAGCAAGAAGCGCAATGCCCCCAGCAGCATCGGCGGCAACCCATCGAGGCCAACCTTGATGACCACGAAGTTGACTCCCCAGGCAACAATCACCACCAGGGCGATGAGCAGGTCCTTGAGCGGCATTGCGACATCCTTCTTCAAGCTTTCTAGACATATTTCGTTACAGCATAAGGCTATTCCTTCGACAGGGACCAGCACAGTTGCAACCCATCATTGCGCAACAGCACGACTGTTTCACTCGCAAGAGATGGCTTGACCGCACTTGTATATACATGCTCATATCATGCGAGGTCATCCGCCTTGCGTCCCGCCGATGACTGACTCGCTTACACAAAAACAATGAAGCGGAGCCACTGAATGTCCAGCAAACCCGTACTCGAGCGGCGCTCGATCGACTACATACCCGAGACTGAACGCCATGGACGCGTGTACAGTCAGTTCACCCTGTGGCTCGGAGCCAACCTGCAGATCACGGCAATCGTGACCGGCGCCCTGGCCGTGGTGCTCGGTGGCGACGTGTTCTGGTCGCTGATCGGCCTGCTGCTCGGTCAATTGATCGGCGGCGCGGTCATGGCCCTTCATGCCGCTCAGGGTCCTCGTCTGGGGCTGCCGCAGATGATTTCCAGCCGCGTGCAGTTCGGGGTCTACGGCGCGGCCATACCGATGGTGCTGGTATGCCTGATGTACCTGGGCTTCACCGCCACCGGCACGGTGCTCTCCGGACAGGCGATCGGCCAATTGCTCGACGTCAGCGACAGCACTGGCATCCTGATTTTCGCCAGCATAATCGTGCTCGCCACCCTGGCCGGATACCGGGTGATCCACTGGATCGGCCGAATCGCCAGCGTGCTGGGCATCATTGCCTTCGTCTACCTGTTCAGTCGCATCATGATGCTGGCCGACATCGGGCAGTTACTCGACAACCGCCACTTCAGTTGGGCATCGTTCCTGCTCGCCGTATCACTGGCTGCGTCCTGGCAGATCGCCTTCGGCCCCTATGTGGCCGACTACTCGCGCTATCTGCCAAGCAGTACATCGCCAGTGAGGACCTTCCTCGCCGCAGGCCTGGGCTCGGTGATCGGTGCCCAGGCATCAATGATCCTCGGGGTGTTCGCCGCCGCCATCGCCGGTGCCCAGTTCTCCGGTCACGAAGTGGCCTACATCGTCGGCCTGGGTGGCGCCGGTAGCACCGCAGCGCTGCTGTATTTCTGCATCGCCTTTGGCAAGGTGACCATCTCGACGCTGAACTCTTATGGCAGCTTCATGTGCATCGCAACCATCATCAGCGGCTTCCGCGGCCACCTGGCGATCAGCCGTGTGCAACGCCTGCTGTTCGTACTGGGCATCGTCGGCGCCGCCACCCTGGTGGCCTTGCTTGGCCAGCATTCGTTTCTCAGTGCGTTCAAGTCCTTCATCCTGTTCCTGCTGACGTTCTTCGTGCCATGGAGCGCGGTCAACCTGGTCGACTACTACTTCATCACCAAGGAGCGTTACGACATCCCCGCCCTCGCCGACCCGCAAGGCCGATACGGCCGCTGGAACTGGCCTGGAATCATCGTCTACACCGTGGGCGTGCTGATACAGATGCCGTTCATCGACACCAAACTGTACACAGGGCCGCTGGTCGCGCACCTGGGCGGTGTGGATATTTCGTGGCTGATCGGCCTGGTAGTGCCGAGCGTGCTGTACTACTGGGTGGCACGGGGGCGGGCGCACGAAGCACCGGCAGCGATGATCGCGCCTGAGGTCCGGTAAGCTCTCGCCGACAGCGTAGAAACGTCTTGCCCTCGCGCCGCAAACGCGATGCGAGGGCAAGACGGCTTTCACCGCGAGCGCGCCAATGTCAACGACGATAGTCCGGCGCGACTCGCTCCAGCATCCGCAACAACGCCGCCCACGCCAGCTGCAGCGCATCCGGATCCGCCAGCTCGCCCTGCTTCAAGCCCCGCCCCGGATCATTGAACTGCCGCTCGGTATGCCTACACACTTCGGCGGGCGGTAAAATCACCTGCCCGGCGCTCTGTGCCGCCAACTGGATCTCGCACGCCTTCTCCAGGTAGTACATGCGCAGGAATGCTTCAGCCACGCTGCGCCCGGTGGTCAGCAGGCCATGGTTACGCAGGATCATCACGGGCTTGTCGCCCAGGTCGGCTACCAGCCTTCGCTGCTCATCCATGTCCAGCGCAATCCCTTCATAGCCGTGGTACGCCACCTTGCCATAAAACTCCATGGACATCTGGTTGAGCGGCAGCAGCCCACATTCCAGCGCCGCCACCGCACAACCTGCCCGGGTGTGGGTGTGCAGCACACAACGGGCATCCTCGCGGGCAGCATGGATGGCGCTGTGGATGACGAAACCGGCCGGGTTGACCGGGTGCGGCGTCGCTTCCACTGGCCGGCCTTGCAGGTCGATCTTCACCAGGCTGGAGGCCGTGATCTCATCGAACAGCAAGCCGTACGGGTTGATCAGGAAGTGGTGCTCCGGCCCCGGCAGGCGCAGGGAAATATGGGTGAAGATCAGGTCGCTCATGCGGAAATGGGCGATCAGCCGATAGCAGGCGGCCAGCTCCTGGCGCAGGCTTTGTTCCGTTGCGGTCATCATCGTTATTCCTTTGCAGAACGCTATTTGCTGGCCCACGCATTGAAGCGCTGTTCCAGCTCTTCGCCATGGTCGACCCAGAATTCCACATTCATCGCCAACGCCCCCTGCAGGTTCTGCGGCGAAGTAGGCACCCAACTGGCCAGGGACGGGTCGAGCTTCGCTGCCGCCTGGGTGTTGGTCGGCCCATAGGGGATCTGCTGCACATAACGCACCTGGGTGTCCGGCTGGTTGGTGTAGGCAATCAGCCGCTTGGCCTGGTCGACATGCCGCGAGCCCTTGATGATCGCCCAGTAATCCATGCCATACAGGCTGCCAGGCCAGACCACTGCCAGCGGGCTGCCCTGCTGGGCCGCCACGGCGATGCGCCCGCTGTAGGTCGAGGTCATCACCACGTCACCCGCCGCCAGCCACTGGGCAGGCTGGGCGCCGGCGTCCCACCACTGGATATGCGGCTTGAGTTCGCTGAGTTTGGCAAAGGCACGCTCGACCCCGGCCGGCGTGGCCAGCACCTGATACACATCCTCGACCTTGACCCCGTCGGCCATCAGGGCGAACTCCAGGTTGTACACCGCACGCTTGCGCAGGCCGCGCTTGCCCGGGTACTTGCTCACGTCCCAGAAGTCGGCCCACGACGCAGGCGCCTGGGCCAGCTTGCTGCGGTCATAGGCAATGGCCACGCTCCATACCAGCGCGGCCGAGCCGCAGGCTTGTGCCGCGTCGGCAATCAGTTCACCCGCATGGCCCATGCGCTGCCAGTCCAGCTGCTCGTAGATGCCCTCGTCGCACCCACGCATCAGGTCAGGCCCTTCGATCTGCACCACGTCCCAGTCGACATTGCCGGTGTCGGCCATTACCTGGATCCGTGCCATTTCGCCGTTGTACTCGCTCTGGATCAGCTTGCTGCCATCCTGGGCACTGAACGGTTTGAAGATCGCCTCGTCCTGGGCTTTCTGGCCGGCACCACCATAGCCGACCACGACCATCTGCGGTGCCGCTTGCGCACTGCCCAGGCCCATGGCCAGCAACGCTGCGCAAAGGCTGCTTACACGTGGGAATACCTGCATCGTAGTTGCCTCCTGTCGGTGCCCGAGGGGCCCGTTTTCTTGTTGTTGTGAGGTCACGCCCTCGTCATGAGGGTGAGAAAAACCTAGTCGTCGACCAGTAAAAAAACAAGTTGATTTTTTACTGACGCTACACTTTCATAAAAAAACAAGAACAACACCGCACCGGAGCCGCCTGTATGCAGACCGCCTTCCCTCACCTGTTCGAAGCCTTGCAGATCCGCGGCAAACGCTTGAAAAACCGCATCATGTCCACCGGCCACGACACCTGCCTGCCTACCGACAACCTGGTCAACGACAAGCTCATCGCCTACCAGCGCGCCCGCGCCGCCGGTGGCGTCGGCCTGATCGTGCTGCAGGTGGCCGGGGTGCATGACAGCGCCCGCTACACCTCGCATGTGCTGATGGCCACCGACGATGCCTGCATCGACGGCTATCGCCAGCTTGCCGAGGCCTGCCATGAGCATGGCACCGTGGTGCTGTCGCAACTGTTCCACCCCGGGCGGGAGATCATGGAGTCGGCGGATGGCTTGCTGGCGGTGGCCTACTCGGCGTCCGCGGTGCCCAATGAACGCTTCCGGGTGATGCCGCGCGCGCTGGACCAGGCAATGATCGACGAGATCGTCCAGGGCTATGCCAGCGCTGCCCGCCGCCTGCACCAGGCCGGGCTGGATGGCGTTGAAGTGGTAGCCAGCCATGGCTACCTGCCTGCGCAGTTCCTCAACCCGCGGGTGAACCAGCGCACGGATGGCTACAACGGTGAGCTCGAACAGCGCCTGCGGTTCCTGCGCGAAGTGCTGGCTGCCGTACGCGCGGCCACCGACGAGCAGTTCATCATCGGCCTGCGCATCAGTGCCGACGAGCGCGACAGCCAGGGGCTGAGCGAGGACGAATCGCTGGCTGCAGCGGTTGCCTTGCAGGGCCAGCTCGACTACCTGCACATCGTTGCCGGCACGTCGGCCTCCCTGGGCGGCGCCGTGCATATCGTGCCGCCGATGGCCATTCAACCGGCCTACCTGGCCCGGGAGGCCGGCACCTTCAAGCAGCACCTGGGCATCCCGCTGTTCGTCACCGGGCGTATCAACCAGCCCCAGGAAGCCGAACTGATCCTGGCCCGTGGCCAGGCCGATGTCTGCGGCATGACCCGCGCGCTGATCTGCGACCCGCAGATGCCGAACAAGACCGAGCATGGCCAGGTCGAGGACGTACGTGCCTGTATCGCCTGCAACCAGGCTTGCATCGGGCACTTCCACCGCGGCCTGCCCATTTCCTGCATCCAGCGACCGGAGACCGGCCGCGAGTTGCAGTACGGGCAATTGACCCCCACCACCCACCCCAAGCGCATCCTCGTGGCCGGTGGCGGGCCTGCCGGCATGAAAGCCGCCGCCGTGGCCGCTGCGCGCGGTCATCAGGTCACGCTGTACGAGGCTGGCCCGCAGCTCGGTGGCCAGGTGCTGCTGGCCCAGTTGCTGCCACGGCGCAGCGAGTTCGGTGGCGCCAGTACCAACCTGCAGCGGGAAATGACCCTGGCGGGCGTGGAAGTGGTGCGCAATACCCGGGTCGACCGCGCACTGGTCGAACGAGAACGCCCCGACCTGGTGATCGCGGCCACCGGTGCCACCCCCTACTGGCCGGCCTTCGAGCGCACCGGTGAGCTACAGGTGGTGGATGCCTGGCAAATACTGCGCAATGAAGCAAAACCGGGGCGCTCGGTGCTGGTGATCGACTGGCGCTGCGACTGGATCGGCCCCGGCATCGCCGAACGCCTGGTACGCGAGGGCCACCAGGTGCAGCTGGCGGTCAATGGCACCCATTGCGGCGAAAGCCTGCCGCTGTACGTGCGCGACCAACTGGCCGGCGAGCTGCATCGCCTGGGTATTCCCGTCACACCGTATGCCCGCCTGTATGGCAGCGACGACAACACGGTGTACCTGCAGCACACCGCCAGCGGCGAACCGATGATCTTCGAAGGCATCGACACCCTGGTACTGTGCCTGGGCCATCAACCGGAAGACCGCCTGGCCACGGAGCTGGCCGGCCTGGTCGAGGTGCGCCGCATTGGCGACTGCCTGGCGCCGCGTACCGCCGAAGAAGCGATTCACGATGGCCTGACGGTTGCCTGGGCGCTCTGAGGCTGTACATACTGCGGCTTTTCACGATGGACCGACGTGCATGAGCCAACTCCCCCAGCCCCCCGCCAGCGAAGCCGGGGGCGCCGCGCCGCAGTTTCTCGGCAGCCGCATTCGCGGCCTGCGCAAACGCCGTGGCATGACCCTGGCGGAGCTGGCAACGCACAGTGAACTGACCGCTGGCTACATCAGCCAGCTGGAGCGCAACCTCTCCTATCCATCGATTCCGGCGCTGTTCAACATCGCCCGCAGCCTGGGGGTGACCATCCAGTGGTTCTTCGCCAGCGAAGCCACCACTGCGCCCGAGGACCAGGGCTATGTGGTACGGCGCAACAGCCGCCTGAGCGTGCATTACGAAGATGGCATCGTCGATCAACTGCTCACGCCCCAGCCCAACCGCCAGCTGGAAATCCTGCATTCGCGCTTCCCTCCGGGCAGCTACAGCCAGCAGAGCTACAGCCACGACGGTGAAGAGGCCGGCTACATCCTCAGCGGCAGCTTCGAGCTGTGGGTGGGCGAACGGCATTTCCAGCTGGGTGAAGGAGACAGTTTCAGCTTCTCGAGCCAGGAACCGCACCGCTATGGCAACCCCGGCGAGGTGGATGCCGTGGTGATCTGGGTGATCACGCCGCCAACATTCTGAAGCATGCTCGCTCCCCAACATCCAGCAACAGGGTCTACCTTGTTAACCGAACTTCAGAGGAGCACAACCATGAAGCAGATCCTGATCATTGGCGCGGGCTTTGCCGGCCTGTGGAGCGCGCTCAGCGCCGTCCGCCAGCTTGACCTCCATGGCCGCAAGGATGTCGAGGTCACCGTGCTTGCACCCCAGGCCGAGCTGCATGTGCGTCCGCGCTTCTACGAGCCCGACGTCCATGCCATGGCCGCGCCGTTGCAAGAGCTGTTCGATGCCGTCAACGTCCGCTTCGTGCAGGGCACGGCCTTCCACATCGATGAAGCGGCCCGCCGCGTCAGCTACCGCACCCGCAGCGGTACCCAGTGCGCCCTGCCCTACGACCGCCTGATCATGGCCTGCGGCAGCGTGCTCAACCGGCCCGACATGGTCGGCATCGAGCATGTGTTCGATGTCGACAAGCTCGACAGCGCCGCGCGCCTGGAAACCCACTTGAAGTCACTGGCGAGCCTGCCCGACACACCGGCGCGCAATACCGTGGTGGTGGCCGGCGGTGGCTTTACCGGCATCGAGACCGCCACCGAACTGCCGGCCCGCCTGCGCGAAATCCTCGGCGAGGACGCGGCGTTGCGCGTGGTGGTGGTCGACCGTGGGGCGAGGATTGGCGCGGCCCTTGGGGAAGGCATCCGCCCCGCCATCGAGCAGGCCTCCAAGGCCCTGGGCGTGGAGTGGATCTGTGGCGCCACGGTAGCCTCGGTCGACCCTGCCGGCGTGCTGCTGGACAACGGCCAGCGCATCGACGCCAGCACGGTGATCTGGACCGTGGGTTTCAAGGCCAACCCGCTCACCGAGCAGATCAGTGGCGAGCGCGACCGCCAGGGCCGCTTGCATGTCGATGGCAATCTCAAGGTGAAAGGCAATGATGCCGTGTACGCAGCAGGTGATGTGGCCTACGCCGCCTGCGACGATGCTGGTAATTACGCGGTGATGTCCTGCCAGCATGCGATTCCGCTGGGGCGTCATGCGGGCAACAATGCGGCGGCCGAGCTGATTGGCGTGGCACCGAAGACCTACAGCCAGCCCAAGTACGTGACCTGCCTGGACCTTGGGGCCTGGGGGGCGGTGTATACCGAAGGGTGGGAACGCACGGTGTCGCCACCGGAAGACAAGGCCGAGGCCAAGGTGTTGAAGGCGCAGATCAATACCGTGTGGATCTATCCGCCGGCGGCCGAACGTGCTGCGGCGCTGGCGGCGGCTGACCCGGCTATTCCAGTCGCGTGACACCAGGCCGACGCGGTCATTGTAGGAGCGGCCTTGTGTCGCGATGGGCCGCAAAGCGGCCCCAGGATTTCAGCGTTGACGCCGAGAATTCTGGGGCCGCTTCGCGGCCCATCGCGACACAAGGCCGCTCCTACATTCGATCGCGTACCTTCGATCAGGCAGCAGCAAACAGCTCGTTGGCAATCTGCGCCTGGGCAGCATCGATCGCCTGGCTGCGGTGCTCAGGGCCATAGGCCAGGCCATGGGCGCGGACGATTTCCAGGTCGGTGACACCGATGAAGCCCAGGAACACCTTGAGGAAGTCCTCATGCCCGGCGCCAGTCGGCTGGCCAGCGTGCAGGCCACCGGCGGTGGACACCAGCACTACCTTCTTGTTGCCGCACAGGCCTTCCGGGCCGGCTTCGGTGTAGCGGAACGTCTTGCCGGCGACGGCAACGCGGTCGATCCAGGCCTTGAGCTGGGTCGGCACGGTGAAGTTGTACATCGGCGCACCAATCACCACGGCATCGGCAGCCAGGAACTCTTCCAGGGTTTCCGCGCTCAGCTTGGCTTCGAAGGCCTGGGCTGCGTCGCGCATGTCTTCCGGGGTGCCAGCCGCTACCAGGGTAGCCGCGGAGAAGTGGGCGATGGCGTCAGCGGCCAGGTCGCGGTACACCACTTCCACGCTCGGGTCGGTGGCTTTCCAGGCTTCGACCACTTCGCGGCTCAGTTGGCGGGAGGCGGAATTGTCGCCCAGGATGCTCGAATCGATATGCAACAGTTTCATGGGACTCTCCTGTGAATGAAGACCGCGACGTTGGGCGATCACGATGGGGAGAATCCTACCGACATCAACAATAGCTGATAAGGCAGCAAAAATGCGTTAGTTTGTCCTATAGGTGGAACAGTGAGACATTCCCATGCAAGACCTCAACGACCTTTTCTACTTCGCCCGCGTGGTCGAAGCCGGCGGTTTCGCCGCAGCCGGCCGCCAGCTGGGCATCCCCAAGTCGCGCCTGTCGCGGCGTATCGCCGAGCTTGAAGAACGCCTGGGCACGCGCCTGCTGCAACGCACTACACGGCAACTGAAGCTCACCGCGGTGGGCGAGCGCTACCTGCACCACTGCCAGGCCATGCTGCTGGAAGCCGAAGCCGCCGACGAGGCCGTGGCCAGCATGAGCAGCGAACCGCGCGGGCGCTTGCGGGTGTCCTGCCCGGTGGCATTGGCCCACGCCTTTCTGCCGGATGTGATCAGCCGCTTTCTCGCGCAGTACCCGCTGGTGCAACTGGACATGGTGCTGCTCAACCGCCGGGTCGACCTGATTTCCGAAGGTATCGACGTGGCCCTGCGCGTACGCGACCTGGGCGATGAAGACCCGGCCCTGGTCACCCGCCGCCTGCGCCAGGCGCAGATGCAGCTGGTTGCAGCGCCCGGTTTCGCCGACCACATCCGCGAACCGGGCCAACTGGCATCATTGCCGGTGCTGGGCGCTGCCGAGGCGGACCGGCTGGTACACTTCCGCCTGTTCGGCCCCCAGGGCAGACAGCAGGAAATCGCCCTGGAACCGCGCCTCGCCATCGATGATTTCGTAGTACGTAATGCTGCTGTACGGGCAGGCCTAGGGTTTACCGCGCTGCCCAGCATGTTCTGTGAAGAAGAACTGGCGCGCGGCGAACTGGTGCGCCTGCTGCCGGACTGGTCGCTGCCGGGTGGCTACCTGCAGGCGGTGTACCCGCACCGGCGCGGCTTGCTGCCTGCGGTACGGGTATGGATCGACCACCTGGCGGCGTCGTTCGAGGCCTGTGGAGAAAAGTATGTCTGAGCGGAACATGAGCGAAGCCCAGGTGGCAGCGTTCTGCCTGAGCCTGCCGGGTGCGCGGGAAGACTACAAATGGGGCGGCATCCGGGTGTTCTCGGTGGCCGGCAACAAGATGTTCGCGGTGCTCGACCTGGCGGGTGCGGGGTTGTCGTTCAAGGTGGCCGACGAACTGTTTCTCGGCTATTGCGATCGCCCGGGGGTGCGGCCTGCGCCGTACCTGGCGCGGGCGCGGTGGATCAGCATGGCATTGCCCTACCCCATGGGGCGTGAGGAGCTGTGTGATCTGTTGCAGCGCTCGCACCAACTGGTGGTGCGGCGGTTGCCAAAGCGGTTACAGGTGGGGTTGGTAATCTAGCCAGCCTGTGCCGGCCTCTTCGCGGGCTTGCCCGCTCCCACAGGGTTTTCACTGCCCTCAAGACCTGTGGAATACCTGTGGGAGCGGGCAAGCCCGCGAAGAGGCGGCACAGTCAAACATCAACTGAAGGGCAGATACCGCCCGCCAAGAAACAGCCAGTCCGCCCAGAACACCTGGTGCACCAGCACAATCCCCCAGAACACCAGCTGATACGACACCTTGCGCGTCTTGTGCCGATACAGCTGCTGCGCCAGCAGTGCCCCCGGCCAGCCGCCCAGCAGCTCACTGGCATGCAACACCTTCTCGGGCGTACGCCAGGCCTGGGTGCGCGCCTGCTGTTTGTCCTGCCAATACAGCAACAGGCTGATCAGGCTCATTGCCGGGTACAGCGCCAGCGGCCACCAGGCCTGGTCGACCCAGGCCATGCGCGCCGCGCCCAGGCCCGGCAGCAGACACAGCAGGCCCAACAGCAGCAGCTTCAAGCGCACATTACGTACGCCCTCCCCCCTTTGCCCCCGCGCTGCCTCAGCCATGTGCCGTCGCCCAGTCAACCCAGCCGAACTGCCAGGTCGCCAGGATCAGCAGGCCAAAGGCAATGCGGTACCAGGCGAACACCGCGTAGCTGTGGTTGGCAATGAACTTGAGCAAGCCACGCACGGCAATCATGGCAAAGATGAACGAGGTCACGAAGCCGATGGCAAATACCGGCAGGTCGCCGGGCTGGAACAGGTCGCGGTACTTGTAGCCCGAATACACCGCCGCACCGACCATGGTCGGCATCGCCAGGAAGAACGAGAACTCGGTCGCCGCCTTGCGCGACAGGCCGAACAGCAGGCCGCCGATAATGGTCGAGCCGGAGCGCGAAGTGCCCGGGATCATCGCCAGGCACTGGATGAAGCCGATCTTCAGCGCGTGGCTCCAGCGCATGTCGTCCACGTGGTCTACCTCCACACGGTGCTCGCGGCGCTCGGCCCAGAGCATGATCACCCCGCCCACCACCAGCGCAGCCGCCACGGTGATCGGGTTGAACAGGTATTCGTGAATCAGGTCGGCGAACAGCACGCCCAGCACCACTGCCGGCAGGAACGCCAGCAACAGGTTACCGGTGAAACGCCGCGCCGTGGGCTGGCTGGTCAGGCCGAAGACCACGTCGAAGATCTTGCCGCGAAACTCCCACACCACCGCCAGGATCGCCGCCAGCTGAATGATGATGTTGAAAGCCATGGCCCGTTCGCCACCAAACCCGATCAGGTCGGCGACGATGATCTGGTGGCCGGTACTGGAGATCGGCAGAAACTCCGTCAGCCCTTCGACCACGCCTAAGATGATTGCCTGGAAGGCAGTCCAAAAATCCATCGTTCCCCCGATGGAGCGCTGCTCGTTGCAGGCCCCTTGTTCTTGATTTGCTTGAAGTTGCCGCACGCGGCCCGGCTGTTTTACAGCGACTGTTGGGCGCAATGCCAGTAGAAAAGTTCACGCCGCCTAAAGGTTTCATGTTGCGCGGCCGAAATCCTGGCAGAGCGCCCTTGCAATCGCCTTGTACAAACTGCTGCAGACTATTGGATGGATAGCACTTAGCCATTAGTCGAGTGGGGGCGTGGCGCAAAGCATGCTTGGATGCGCCTGAATAAAAAGAACAATGCGGGAGCTGTGGTATGAAAACCCTGAGATCGATGTCTATCAGCCGCCGTCTGTGGCTGATCCTTTTGGTGGCGGTGGCCATGCTGGTGGTATTGGGCCTGCTGATGCTGCGCCAGATCCACGGTGACCTGTACCAGGCCAAAGCGGAAAAGACCCGCCACGTGGTACAGACCGCAGCCGGTGTGCTGGCCTATTACCAAGGCCTGGAAGCAGCCGGCACACTCAGCCGCGAAGCGGCCCAGCAACAGGCGCTGCAAGTGGTACGCGCGCTGCGCTACGACCAGAACGACTACTTCTGGATCAATGACCTGGGGCCGAAGATGATCATGCATCCAGCCAACCCCAAGCTCGACGGCCAGGACCTGTCGGCCATCCGCGACCCCGACGGCTTTGCCGTGTTCAACGAGATGGTCGCCCTGGCCCGGCAGCAGGACGCCGGGCCGGTCAACTACCGCTGGCCCAAGCCCGGTGCCAGCGAGCCGGTGGCCAAGACGTCCTACATCCAGCTGTTCAAGCCCTGGGGCTGGATCATCGGCTCAGGCGTGTATGTCGACGACGTGCAGGCCGAATTCGCCCGCCAGTTGCGCGACGCCTCGCTGGTGGGCGTGGCCATTGCCCTGCTGATGGCGCTGGTGGTCATGCTGATTGCCCGCAGCATCGCCCGCCCGTTGCAGGAAGCGGTGCAGGCCATGGGCAACATCGCCAGCGGCGAAAGCGACCTGACCCGGCGCCTGGACACTCACGGCCGTGACGAAATCACGCATCTGGGCGAACACTTCAACCGCTTCAACGGCAAGCTGCAAGGCGTGGTCGGCCAGTTGCAAGGGGCGGCCCATGCCCTGGCCCGGTCCGCCGGGCATGTCGGCGACAATGCCGGTGCCGCGCAACAGCACAGCGCCCAGCAATCGCTGCAGATGGACCAGGTGGCCACTGCGGTCAACGAAGTGACCTACGCCGTGCAGGACGTGGCCAAGACCGCCGAACAGGCCGCTGGCGAAATGCGCACCGCGCAGCAGCAGGTAGCACACGGCCAGGAGGCCATTCACGGCAGCCTGGCGCAGATCGACCGGCTGTCGCTGACCATCGACCAGGCCGTGCAGGTGATCCGCGACCTGGCCGGGCACAGCACGCGCATCGGTGGTGTGCTGGACGTGATCCGCTCCATCGCCGAACAGACCAACCTGCTGGCGCTGAACGCAGCCATCGAGGCGGCGCGGGCCGGCGAGCAAGGCCGTGGCTTTGCCGTGGTCGCCGACGAGGTGCGCCTGCTGGCCCAGCGCACGGCGCAGTCGACGGCGGAGATCCATACCATGATCGAGCACCTGCAAAGCCAGTCGGACGCTGCGGTCAAGGCCATCGACACCAGCAGCGAGGCCTCGCGCCAGACCGTCGAGCAGGCCCGCGAGGCCGGTGCCAGCCTGGATGCCATCAACCAGTCGCTGAACAACCTCACTGCGTTGAATGCCTCCATTGCCAGCGCCACCTTGCAACAGTCACACGTGGTCGAAGAGATCAACCGCAACGTGCTGGATACTGCCGGGTTGTCCCAGCAGACCGCCGATGCGGCGCGGCAATCCAGCGATGCCGGGATGGCGCTGGGGCAACTGAGCGAAGAGCTGGAGCAGTTGTTGCGGCAGTTCCGGGTATAAGGTTGAGAATGCCGGGGGCGCTTTGCGCCCCTTTCGCGACACAAGGCCGCTCCTACAGACGAGCGCGTCCCCCTGTAGAAGCGGCCTTGTGTCGCGATGGGCTGCAAAGCAGCCCCAAAGACCCCACCGCCCTACACCTTCCCCGGCCGACCCGCTACAATCGCGCCCCTCCCCCGCAGTCTCCAAGGATCGCCGATGTCCGGCCTTGAACTCATCGCCGCCGTCCTCGGCGTCACCGCTGTCTGGCTCACGGTCAAGCAGAACGCCTGGTGCTGGCCGATCGGCCTGGTCATGGTGCTGATCTATGGCTGGCTGTTCTACGAGGTGAAGCTGTACTCGGGCATGCTGCTGCAAGTGGCCTATGCCATCCTGCAGGTCTACGGCTGGTGGCAATGGAAGCGCCCGGGCCATGCTGAAGACGCCCGCCAGGTCACCCGCCTGCAGCGCCCGGCATTGCTCGCCGGCCTGGCCGGCGGGGTGCTGCTGAGCGCCGCCCTGGGCGCAGCCATGGCCACCTGGACCGACGCCGCCCTGCCCTGGCTGGATGCCACCCTGACCGGCTTCAGCCTGGTGGCACAACTGTGGATGGCGCAGAAGCGCCTGCAGTGCTGGCCGCTGTGGGTGGTGGTAGACATCATCTACGTGGGCCAGTACCTGCACCAGCAGCTGTACTTCACCGCAGGCTTCTTCGCCGTGCTCACCCTGATTGCCGTGCGCGGCTGGCTGGAATGGCGCCGTGACCCGGCGTTGGTGCAACCATGAGCGCGGCACAATCCATGAAAGTACTGGTGCTGTGCGGCCCGGAATCCAGCGGCAAGAGCTGGCTCAGCGGGGTGATCCAGGCGCATTTCGGCGGCGTGGTGGTGGCCGAATACGTGCGCCACTTCATCGACCAGGAATGCCGCGACACCTGCTATGCCGACATCCCTGCCATCGCCCGCGGCCAGCTGGCCTGGGAAGACCACGCACGCGAGCAGGCACCGCCGCTGCTGATTCTCGACACCCATCTGCTCAGTAACATGCTCTGGAGCCACGCCCTGTTCGGCGACTGCCCGGCCTGGCTGGAGCAGGCGCTGCTGGCACGGCATTACCACCTGCACCTGCTGCTGAGCCCGCAAGGCGTGGATTGGGTTGCCGATGGCCAGCGCAGCCAGCCCGAACTGCGCAACCGCCAGCGCTTTTTCGACGACAGCCTGCACTGGCTGCAACGGCATGACCAGGCGTACAAAATAATTGAGGGCAATTGGCCACAACGCCAGTTGCTGGCACTGCAAACAGTGGCTAAGCTCATTGGTAGCGATGCGCCATCCTGCCCTACCGAGTGTTAATCCACCGACACACCCCTGTGGGGCGAAGCCCCTGAAAACATGGGGTTTTGCGGGGCGTCGAAGGTAGTGTCAAGGCGCTGAAACAGTCCTGCAAAAACCCTTCCAATCAAGACCAACACTGGCTTTGCCTGCACCGCTCGCCGCTGCCTGTTTCAACCCTGAGACAGAATACGCCGCAGCTTGTCATGGTACTCACCTTAAGCTTTTGATCTGAAAACGCTTCTCAAAAGCGGCACACCTTCTGCTGCCTGGTTCGCATCGCTGAACCGGGCCAGCGCTCATTGAAGGAGTTGCCGTCGTGAGGAAAACTGACAAACGCCTCTATCACTTGTTGTTGATGGGCTGTGTGCTGGGCTCGTTGAGCCTGACGGCCCAGGCCGACAACGGCATCATCGTGATAACCCGTGATGTGCAGACACGCAACGCCGTTGTCCCGCCGTTGCGACCTGACCCCAACCCCACCACCGTCAATGCCAACCCTTCCGCGCACATCCTCAAGCAAACCAACGAACTGAGTGATGGCGACTTCGCCAACATCAGCAGCGGTGCGGGTATCAGCACCTTGATTACCCAGCAGACCAACAACCTGGGCGGCAACCTCAACAACCAGTCCCAGCTGCCCAACCTGGCCGGTGGCCGAGGCACGGGCTCGGGCAATGGCATCTCGAACATGGTCAATTCGAGTGTGCAGCGCGGCCTGGCGCCGCTGCAGATCCTGACCGGAGGCAAGTGAGATGAAGCACACGCTGCTGATCCTGGTCACGCTGTGCAGTACATCGACCTTCGCGCAATCCCCGGTTCCCGTGATCAACAACGCCGACATCGACAGCTCGGGCAGCCGTTACCTGGGCAACCTGTCGGTCAACCAGGCGGCTGGCGACCAACAGCAACAGGCCAACGCACGCGCCTTCGCCGTTGGGCCCGAGGCCAGCGCCACCACGCAGATCCGCCAGCGCCTGAACACCCCTGCAGACCCCGCAATGAACGCACGCTCGACCATACAAGGCGACGCCTTCAGCAACGGTAGCGGCGCACTGGGGGTCAACCAGAGCGCCGGCGCCAACACCCAGCAAGCGAACGCACTGAGCATCAGTATCGGTGCCCAGCCGCAAAGCATCGACGACAGCGTCCTCATGCAGCAGAACGTGGCGCTGCTCAACAACTCCGGTCCGATTGACACTTCAACTGGCCATCGCCAGGTCACCACCAGTGACCAGGCCTTCACCGGTAGCCGTGGAGTGATTCAGTTGAACCAGAGTGCCGGGGTGGGAAACCGCATGGCCAACACCCTGAGCATCCGGGTCGCGGATTGACCCTGCCAGTCAAGAACGACACTTAACCTAATCGTACGGAGAATCACCATGAAACCCTCGATGGCAATCAAGCCTCTGGTTTTCGCAATTGCTGCGGTCATGGCTGTTGCTGTACAAGCTGATCAGAACGACCGGCGTGGCGGGCACCACAATGGTCACCACAACAACGGGCAGCACACGCCTCCTCCCACCAGGATCCCTGTGTTTGCCACCGCCAACGCCATGGACAGCCAGCGCAGCACCGGCAACACCATCACCAACCAAGGCACCATCAACGAAGCCGAGATGAGCAGCTCGGCTTCGGGTGCCAGCGGCAACGTAGGTGTCAACGTGGCGGCCGGTAACGGCAACCAACAGGACAACGCTGCGGCCATTGCCAACGCATCGTCCGAATCCAGCCTGGACAACAGCTTCGTGTTCGGCTCCGCCGAAGCCACCGCTGACGTTCGCCAGTTCAGCAACAACAACCGTGTCGACAACTGGTCCACCCAGAACTCGGCGGTCATGACTGGCTCGGCCGATGGTGCAGAGGGTAACGTCGGCGTCAACATCGCTGGCGGCGACCTGAACCAGCAGAAGAACACCATGGCCATCGCCAACACCGGTGCCCCGCTGGGCAATGCCACTGCCACCGCCTCTGCCGACCAGAACGGCCCAGGCCTGACGGTGAACAACGGCGCCGACCGCACCTACCGGGTGGATACGCTGACCATCACCACCACCAAGAGCGGTTCCAGCTCGCGTGAGGGCACGTTCAACTCGACCGACGACCGCAGCTCGTCCTCAAGCTTCAGCGTGGCCGGCTCGCAAAGTGCCAGTTCCAGTGGTTCCAATGGCTGGACCTCCAGTGGTTCGAGCAGCATGAATGCCAGTGGCTCCAAGACCTCCAGTGCCAGCGGGTCGAACAGCTCCAGTGCCAGTGGTTCCAATAGCTCCAGTGCCAGCGGCTCCAACAGCTGGAATGCCAGTGGCTCGGTTGGCGCCACTGCCAGTTCGTCCAGCAGCTCCAGCCTGAATGCCACCCTGGCAGCCGCAGCCGATGCCAGCCGCACCGTGACCACCGATGACGGCCGTCGCGAACGCACCCGCACCGACAGCTTCGATGCATCGCTCAACGCATCGCTCAATGTCGATGTAGACCGCACACGTGACAGTTCGTACGACGCGTCGTTCGAGAAAGCGTTCGACTCGTCATTCGACAAGTCGAACGAGTCTTCCTTCGACCGTAACCACGAATCGTCGTACGACAAGACTCGCGCATCGGCCTACGAGAAGTCTCGCGACTCCTCGTATGAGAAGGCTCACGAGTCGACCTATGCCAACGCATCGGAATCGGCGTTTGAAAAGTCTGGCGAGAAATCGTCTCAATCGTCGAACGACGTGTCGAAGAGCTACAGCGAAAGCAGTGCCTACGACTTGAGCAATACCGTGTCCTTCCAAGTGCTGACCCCGACCGGCTGGGCCAACCCTGTTACCAACACTGCAACCCTTAGCGGTTCGGTGAACGGTGGCAGCGGCAACCTGGGCGTGAACGTGGCAGCCGGTGTGGGCAACCAGCAGAGCAACTCGCTGGCCATCTCCAACACCTCGTTCTGATCGCTGTGCTTGAGGCCCCCTTCGGGGGGCCTTTCTTCAACAGAACCGGAAGGCATCCGATCATGCGCATCATTGCCCTGGCGTTTTTGCTGTGCCTGGCCAGCGTGAGCGAAGCTGCACAAATGCCGCTGTCCGTCCTCCCGGGCGGCGCCGTGGTGTTCAAGCCCATCCAGAGCGTACGCGAGCGCAAGTTCGCCGACCTGGTGCAACAGAAGACCGACTTCAGCTGCGGCGCCGCCGCGCTGGCCACCATCCTGCGCCAGGCCTACTGGCTGGATGTGGACGAACAACAGATCATCGAAGGCATGCTGGCCCACGCCGACCAGGACCTGGTGCGCACGCAAGGCTTCTCGATGCTCGACATGAAACGCTACGTGGAAAGCCTGGGGATGCGTGCCCGCGGCTACCGGGTGGCGCCCGAGACCCTGCACAGCGTGCGCATCCCGGTCGTGGTGCTGATGGACGTGCGCGGCTACAAGCACTTCGTGGTCATGCAGAAGGTAGACAAGGGCTGGGTGTACATCGGTGACCCGGTACTGGGCCACAAGCGCTACAAGGTCGACGACTTTCTCAAGGGCTGGAACGGCATTATCTTCGCCGTGATCGGCCAGGGCTACGACAAGAACAACATCCTGCTCGACCCGCCCCTGCCCCTGACCGCCAAGGGCCGGGTGAACAACTTCACCCCGGTGCAGGATGCAGAGCTGCTGGACTTCGGGTTCATCAAAAGCGACTTCTTCTAACGACTCTTGCAACGACAAGGAGCACGAGGCTCCGGGGAGCACCCCAATGAAGAATGCATTCTGGCTTGCAATCGCATGCCTGACCGTCAGCCTTCCTACCCAGGCCGAAACCTTCAAGCCCGTCGAGCTGAAGGACCATGAGCTGGCGAGCTTGCGTGGCCGCTACGTGATGCCGGGGCGGATCGTGAGTTTCGGTATTGTCATGTCCAGCACCTGGCAGAATGCCAAAGGGGACGTGATCGGCGCGACGAGCACGATGCAGATTCAGCAGTCGACCATCAAACCGCAATTTTACGTGTCGTTGATCGACGAAAGCGGCACTGGCACAGCTTCAGCTGGAGCCACGGCACCGGGCACCGGTACCGTTACAGGCGGCGCCGGCCTCAACACCACAGAGGGTGTTACCCAGGTGGTACGCGCAGCTGGCGACAACAATACCGCCTACAACAATGTCGCCATCAATGTTTCCAAGGCCGATCAGGCGCCCACCGTGCTGCCACAGGGCCAGGCACTGGCCAACGGCCAGACACTGACAGGCGCAAACGGCGCAGGGGCGCTGAGTGTGTCCGCCAGCGGCGTAGGGGTACAGTTCAATATCAGTGCCAGTAACAACCAGGGCAGCAGCGTGCAGCGCCTGGCGCAGGGTGGCCTGATGCAGAACTCGACGCTGCTGGGCAATGGCAACCGGGTCAATAACGTCACCACGCTCAATGTAGTGATGCGCGAAAGCGTGCCGACAGCCGCGTCGCTGAACGGTAGCCTCGATCAGCTCAAAGGTCTTCGCACATTTGGATACTGATCTACGCTCAGTCTCATCAAAAGTAGTCGGCAGGGACGGCAATTCCATGCACCGATCTTTATCGCTCAAAGCTTTTGTGTGTTTGTCCACCTTGGCCCCGGCCACATTGCTTTACGCCGCAGCCGACCCTCAGGTCGAGGCTCTCAAGCAGGAACTGATGGAACTGAAACAACGCTACGAAGCCCAGCAGCAAGCGCTGATGGTGCTGGAGCAGCGCGTGCGCCAGGTAGAAGAAACCCCGGCAGCCCCCCCACCCAAACGCCTGGTCAGGTCCCCGGCCGAAGGGGTCAAGGGTGCACAGACGGTGGCTTCGGGTGCACCGGGCACCACCGGCAGCTCCTATGGCCAGGCGCTGACCGCCGACGCTGAACCGGCTCAGAGCGTGTCCAACCTGTACGATGAGGCCAGCGGCTTCTTCGGCGGCGGCAAGTTCAGCTTCGAGACCGGTGTCACCTATACCCACTACGATACCCGGGCGCTTGTGCTCAACGGCTTCCTGGCGCTGGACTCGATCTTCCTCGGCAGTATCAACCTTGACCGGGTTAAGGCAGATAACTGGACCCTGGACATGACTGCCCGCTACAACCTCGCCCAGCGCTGGCAGTTCGACATCAACGTCCCGGTGGTGTACCGCGAATCCACCTACTCTTCCGGCGGTGCGGGCGGCGCCGGGGCAAGCACCTCGGACGAAACCGTAACCCGCGACCCGGAAATCGGCGACGTCAACGTCGGTGTCGCCTACAAGTTCCTCGACGAAGACGAGACCTGGCCTGACGCCGTCGCTACCTTGCGCATCAAGGCGCCGACCGGCAAAGACCCCTATGGCATAAAACTGCGCCAGGTAGAGGGCAACGACAACCTATCAGTACCGGAAAGCCTGCCGACCGGCAACGGCGTCTGGTCGATCACGCCGGGCATCTCGCTGGTCAAGACCTTCGACCCCGCCGTGCTGTTCGGCAGCCTGTCCTACACCTACAACATGGAAGACTCGTTCAGCGACATCAGCCCACAGGTCAACAGCAAGGTGCCGGGCGATGTGAAGCTGGGCGACTCGTGGCAGATCGGCGGCGGTATCGCCTTTGCCCTGAACGAGAAGATGAGCATGTCGTTCTCGGTGTCCGACCAGTTCGCCCGCAAGAGCAAGATAAAACCGGATGGCGGCGACTGGCAGTCGATCTCCAACAGCGACTACAACGCAGCCAACTTCAACATCGGCATGACCTTCGCCGCCACCGACAACCTGACCATCGTGCCCAACCTGGCCATTGGTCTGACCGATGACGCGCCGGACTTTTCCTTCAGCCTGAAATTCCCCTACTACTTCTGATACTTGCCATCGGCCGGGCTCGCGCGAACGGGCCCGGCTTTTAGTTACCAGCCTTGTCCCGGACCGCCTTCCCTGCCACGGCCTGTTATCATCAAGCACAGTTGCATGACGATTTAATGGCAAAAGGGATGTTTTTGTGAAGAACCTGTCAGGTTACCCACGTACCCGGCTTGTCGTCCTGGCGGCCCTGGTACTGGTGATCCCACTGGGTACGCGCGCCATGCTGGGTTGGTCCAACCCACTCGGTTACCTGTCCGACCTCGCCCTCGGCAGCTTGCTGGTCTTGCTGCTGCACCGTCGGCCGTGGTGGCTGGCGTTCCCCGTGTTGCTGGCCTGGGCGGCCCTCTGGGTGGCTTCGGCCGAACTGGTCAGCGCGGTGGGCCGGTTGCCCACCAGCGCCGACCTGACGTACCTGCTCGACCCGCAGTTCATGGAAAACTCGACCGGTGGCGGCCTGGCCCATGCCTGGCTGCCCTGGGCCATGGGCGCCGGCCTGCTGGCCTGGCTGGCCAGCGCCTGGCGCAGCCGCACCCAACCCAGCCAGCCGCTGCCACGCACGGCCTGGGCCATTCCGCTGCTGCTTTTCGGCGCCCATTGGGGCAGCCAACAACTGGTACCTTCCGACGCCGACCAATGGCGGCAATACAACCTCACCCACCAGCTGCTGTCGGCCGGGGCCGGCAACCTGCAGCGCCAGGTCGAAGGCTGGATGGGCCGTACACAAACCTTCACCCCTCTGGCCAGCACCGGCCTGACCCAGTCCGACCTGCATGGCCAGCGCCTGCTCGCCGGGCCAGGCAACGCCCGCAACCTGCTGGTCATCACCGTTGAAGGCATCCCCGGGGCCTACCTGCGGCCCAACCGCCAGGCCCTGCACAGCCGCTTCGACGAAGAGCTGATGCCCAAGCTCAGCCAGTGGGCCGAGCGCGGCATGAACACCCCGGACTACGTGCTGCATACCCATCAGACCATCCGTGGCCTGTACGCAATGCTGTGCGGTGACTACGACAAGCTGGCCAACGGCACGCCCAAGGGCGTGGAACTGCTGACCCAGAACGAACGCAACCAGGCCTGCCTGCCGGCGCAGTTGCGCCAGGCCGGCTTCACCACCCACTACCTGCAGGGCGCCGGCCTGCGCTTCATGGCCAAGGACCGCATCATGCCGCACATCGGCTTTGACGCGGTGCACGGCCAGGAGTGGTTCCGCAACAGGAACTACCTGGACTTCCCCTGGGGCAAGGATGACCGCGCCTTCTTCGAGGGTGCGCTGGATTACGTCGGCCAGCTGCAAAAGCAGGACAAGCCATGGATGCTGACCCTGCTCACCGTGGGCACCCACCAGCCCTACTCGGCACCGGCCGAGTACCTGGAGCGCTACGACACGCCGAAACAGGCGGCAGTCGCCTACCTGGACGACGCACTCGGTGCATTCCTCGACAACCTCGAACGCCAGGGCGTACTCAAGGACACCCTGGTGGTGGTGACTTCCGACGAATCCCACGGCATCGACGGTGTGCGCCTGGCCTCGTCCTGGGGCTTCAACCTCACCCTGGCGCCGGAGCAGGCACAGTTGCCACGGATCAAGCGCGGTACCTATGGCCATATCGACCTGGCCACCTCCCTGCTCGACTACTTTGCCCTGCCCATCCCCATGGCGCTCGGCGGTCGCTCGCTGTACCGCGACTACGACAGCGGTCGCGAGATGATCTCCTACACCAACGGCATGCTGCGCTATCACGACGGCCAAGGTATGTTCACCGAATGCGACTTCCAGCAGCGCTGCCGGCGTTACGCCAGCGAGGGCTTCATCGCCGACCAGGCACGTTACCTTGGCCCCGGCGACAGCCTGCTCGGCCAGCAGCTCGGTGCCCTCGCCGGGGTGCTGGACCAGTCCCTGCTGCAGACACCACTCAACCTGCGTTACCAGTTCGGTGGCCCATCGCCGATCCGGCTGCGCAAGCGCATCAAAGATGACTGGGCCGACAACCTGATCGGCGCCCAGTACCTGGAAATGCCCGAGGGTTCGCATACCCGCGTACGGGTCAAGGTACGTTCGCTGGACCCCAAGCGCGCAGCCTATATCCAGCTCAAGGCCAAGCAGCTGGAGCAGGACGTACCGCTGGGCTTGCCTGACGAAGTGAAAGTCACCGCCGACGAGCCGCTGGAGATGGAGTTCAGCTTCGACAACCCGACCGCGCGCAAGGCGTTTTCCTTCCATTTGCTGGGCTATGGCGGTGGCCAGGTGGAAGTCAGCGACTTCAGCGTGATCACCGCGCTGCCTGGGGAAGATGAAGCAGCGGATGAACTGACCGAAGGGCATATCGCCCATTCGGGCTGAGCAGTACCACTCATCGCCCGGCCGCCGCGGCCTGTCGATTCGACCCGCCCGTGCTCGACTAGTGTGTGAATCCCCCAATGTGGAGACAGCACCATGAGCACGAGCGAAAGCAGGCACCCGGTGGTTTCCCGCAGCCAGTGGCTGGCGGCCCGTCGGCAGCTGTGGTTGCATGAAAAAGCGTTTACCCACCACCGCGACGCGCTGTCCGCAGCCCGTCGCGCCCTGCCCTGGGTCAAGGTGGAGCACGACTACCGCTTCCGGGGGCCGGACGGCGAACTGAGCCTGGCCGACCTGTTCGCGGGGCGCAGCCAGTTGCTGGTTTACCACTTCATGTTCGCCGAGGGCTGGAGCGAAGGCTGCCACGGCTGCTCGTTCCTGGCCGACCACTTTGACGGCGCCAACCTGCACCTGGCGCATCACGACGTGTCGCTGGTGGCGGTGTCGCGGGCACCGTATGCCGAGTTCCAGGCCTTCCGCCGGCGCATGGGCTGGCAGTTCCCCTGGTATTCGTCACATGGCAGCGGGTTCAACGAGGACTTTGGCGTCAGCGTTGGCAGCGAGGGCCAGCGGCAGTACAACTATGAGCCATACGAGGGCGATGAAAGCGAGCTTCCCGGGCTGAGTGCGTTCTATCGCGAGCCGGATGGCAGCGTGTACCACACCTACTCGACCTATGCCCGCGGGCTGGACATCCTGGTCAACACCTACAACTTCCTCGACATTGCGCCACTGGGGCGCAATGAGGCCGGGACCATGGACTGGGTGCGGCACCATGACCGTTATGAAGGGCAGCCGGACAAGCCCAACTGCTGCCATAAGTGATACTCAGCCCACACGCGGTCGTTGTAGGAGCGGCCTTGTGTCGCGAAAGGGCCGCAAAGCGGCCCCAGGATATTCAGCGGCGACGCACAAATTGCCGGGGCTGCCTTGCAGCCCTTTCGCGACACAAGGCCGCTCCTACAAAAGCCTGCGCAAGCCTGCAGTCACTCAGCCACGCCACTGGGGCGCAACGAGGCTGGGACCATGGACTGGGTGCGGCACCATGACCGTTATGAAGGGCTGCCGGACAAGCCTAACTGCTGCCATAAGTGATACTCAGCCCACACGCGGTCGTTGTAGGAGCGGCCTTGTGTCGCGAAAGGGCCGCAAAGCGGCCCCAGCAATTTCAACTGTTGTGAATCAACCCTGGGGCCGCGTTGCGGCCCTTTCGCGACACAAGGCCGCTCCCACAGGTATAGCGACAACCTCGAGAGCAACGCTGTACCTGTGGGAGCGGCTTTAGCCGCGAAGAAGCCAACGCGGTGGGTGGCACCGGCTGCGCCGGTGTTCGCGGGTAAACCCGCTCCCACAGGAATTGCGCCATGGTCCAGACTGCGTTCAACCCGTTACATCACCCGCGCACGCCCAGCATCCCGCGCTCGACGATGAAGTCGATCACCGCCTGCAGCCCCTCGCCCTTCTTCAGGTTGCTGAAGGTCCATGGCCGCTGCGGGCGCATGCGCTGGGTATCGCGCTCCATCACTTCCAGCGAAGCCCCCACATAGGGCGCCAGGTCGGTCTTGTTGATCACCAGGAAATCCGACTTGGTAATCCCCGGCCCACCCTTGCGCGGGATCTTCTCGCCTTCGGCCACATCGATCACGTAGATGGTCAGGTCGGCCAGCTCCGGGCTGAAAGTGGCACTCAGGTTGTCACCGCCGCTTTCGACGAAGATCACCTCGAGGTTGCCAAACTTGCGCGCCAGCGCTTCGACCGCCGCCAGGTTCATTGAGGCGTCCTCACGTATAGCCGTGTGCGGGCAGCCGCCGGTTTCCACACCGACGATGCGCTCCGGCTCAAGGGCCCCGGCTTCGGTGAGGATGCGCTGGTCCTCCTTGGTGTAGATGTCGTTGGTGACCACTGCGATCTGGTAGTGATCGCGCATGGCCTTGCACAAGGCTTCGAGCAGCGCCGTCTTGCCGGAGCCGACCGGGCCGCCGACACCGACGCGCAGGGGTTGTTGATAGCTTTGCATGCAGGCAGTCCTCAGGAACGGAACAATCGGGTGTATTGGGTTTCGTGTCGCGATGAGGCAATGGCCAGCAACGGCAGGCCGCCGCCAAGCTGGTCATCGCCCAGGCCCAGTGCCTGGTCGAGGGCCGCAGGCAGCCCTGCCCCCAGGTCGAGCAGCAAGGTCTGGGCAGCCTGCTGGCCGAACGGCACCAGCTTGACCCCGGCCATTACCGCGCCCTCCAGCCAGGCGAAGCCATGGCCCAGGGCCAACTGGCGCAGTGGGATCGCCCAGTGCGCAGCCAGCCAGGCCATACCGCCCAGCTGGGTGAGTTCGAGGCTGGTCCGCCAGGCCGGTGCCTGGCCCAGTTGCCAGCCGTCCAGCAGCCGTGCCAGCGCCGCGCCGCGCTGCTGTTCTTCCAGGCGCAGCTCGGCGGTTTCGCGGTTGGCCAGCAGAAAGCGGCTCCAGTGGCCGAAGGCCTCGGCGTCCTCGGCCTGGCAGGCGTGGTACAGGCGCGCCAGCACCGGCCAGTCGAGGCAGGCCAGGGTGTCGTCGATCTGCTCACGCTGCCAGGCAGCGAAACCATCCACGCCCCGTACCCAGCCCGCCTCGACCGCCCACTCCAGGCCTTGCGAGTAGGTGAAGCCACCCACCGGCAAGCCAGGGCTGGCCAGCTGCAGCAGGCGCAACAACGCCAGGTCACTGTCCATCAACCGGCCAGTACCAGCGCGGCGCCGGCCAGCAGGCCACCACCAAAGGCCTTCTGCAGGCCGCTATGCCTGCGCAACAGGCAACCGACCGCAAAGCCGGCCGCCAGCAACAGGCCGCTGACCGTGACGAAGCCGGCGCTGAACTGCCAGAACGCGCTTGGCGTGGCTTCCACGCCATGGGCCCAGCCATGGAACAGGGCGAACACCGGCATGGCCATGGCCAACAGCAGTTGGCGGCTGGGCAGTAGCACGGCACCGGCAGCCACCAGCAGCGACACGGCGATCAGAGTTTCCATGCCCAGCACATCGCCGAACAGGTGGCCGCACACCGCGCCGCCGAACATCGCCGCCAAGGTTGCCAGGGGTAGCGTCAGGCTGCGCCGGGTCAACGCGGCGAGTACACCAGTGCCCAGCAGCATCAGCAGGTGGTCAAGGCCGGTCAGCGGGTGCAGCAGGCCGTCCTGCAGCGGGTTGGCGTCGTGCCCGGGGTGGGCGAAGGCAGGCAGAGCCAGCATCAGCAGAAACAGGGCGAAAGTCTTTTTCATCGGTTGCTCCAGGCAGTTCAGGAATGGGCAGGCAGGCGCACGAACGGGTGATCGTGGCCGTGGGCATGGCTGTGGCTGTGCGGCGCGCTCTGGTAGGCGCCCGCTTCAGGCTCGAACGGCGCCTGTTCGGCCTCTACCGTCAGGCCCAGGCCGCGCAACATGTCGTCCAGCACGTGGTCGTGCTGGAAGCGCAACAGGCCGGGTTCGATCTGCAGCGGCACATGGCGGTTGCCCAGGTGATAGGCCGCGCGGGCCAGCAGGTGCGGGTCGGCGCAGCGCACTGTGGACACCGCTTCGGGCGCCGCCAGCACGCGGATCAGCTGGATGCCCTCGGCATCGGCCAGCAGTTCGCCCCCGCGCAGCAGGTGGCCGCGCTCGAGCATCAGCCCGGCCTCGCGACCATCATCCAGGGTCACCCGCAGGCGGCTCTTGATGCGGCTGTCCACGTCCAGGGTAACGGTGCCGGTTTCGCCCAACTGGCCGGGGTCGGTGATACGGCGGGTCAAGACAATCATCGGTGCTCCTTCAGAACAGGAAGTAACGCTGGGCCAGCGGCAGTTCGCGGGCCGGCTCGCAGACCAGCAGTTCGCCGTCGGCACGCACCTGGTAGGTCTGCGCATCGACCTCGATCAGCGGCTGCAGGGTGTTGTGGACCATGTCCGGCTTGCGCACCCGGCGGCAGCCATGGGCCACGCCGATCAGGCTGCGCAGGTTCAGCTCCTCGGCCAGGCCACGGTCCATCGCCGCCTGGGGCAGGAAGGTCATGCGCGTGGCATGCCGCGCCGCGCCCAGGGCGCCGAACATCGGGCGGTAGTGCACCGGTTGCGGCGTGGGGATGGAACCGTTGATGTCGCCCATGGGCGCGGTGACGATCATCCCACCCTTGATCACCAGGGCCGGCTTGACCGCAAAGAACGCCGGCGCCCACAGCACCAGGTCGGCCAGCTTGCCGACTTCCACCGAGCCCACTTCGTGGCCGATGCCGTGGGTCAGTGCCGGGTTGATGGTGTACTTGGCGATGTAGCGCTTGACCCGGAAGTTGTCGCTGTAGCTGGTGTCCGGCGCCAGTGGCCCGCGGCGCAGCTTCATCTGGTGGGCCACCTGCCAGGTGCGCAGCACCACCTCGCCAACCCGGCCCATGGCCTGGGAGTCGGACGAGGTCATGGCAAAGGCGCCCATGTCGTGGAGGATGTCCTCGGCGGCGATGGTTTCGCGGCGGATGCGCGACTCGGCAAAGGCCACGTCTTCGGCGATGCTCGGGTCCAGGTGGTGGCAGACCATGAGCATGTCCAGGTGCTCGTCCACGGTGTTGACCGTGTACGGCAGGGTCGGGTTGGTCGAGGACGGCAACACGTTGGCCTGCCCCGCCGCGCGGATGATATCCGGGGCGTGGCCGCCACCAGCACCCTCGGTGTGGAAGGTGTGGATGGTACGGTCGCCGATGGCCGCCAGAGTGTCTTCGATGCAGCCGGACTCATTGAGGGTGTCGGTGTGGATCGCCACCTGGATGTCCATTTCCTCGGCCACGCCCAGGCAGCAGTCGATGGCAGCTGGTGTCGAACCCCAATCTTCGTGCAGCTTGAGGCCCACGGCGCCGGCCGCGATCTGCTCGCGCAGTGCTTCCGGCCGCGAGGCGTTGCCCTTGCCCAGCAAGCCGATGTTGATCGGCAGGCTGTCGGCGGCCTGGAGCATGCGCGCCAGGTACCAGGGGCCGGGCGTGCAGGTGGTGGCGTTGGTGCCGGTGGCCGGCCCGGTGCCGCCGCCGATGAAGGTGGTGACGCCGCTGTTCAGCGCCTCGTCCACCTGCTGCGGGCAGATGAAGTGGATGTGCGAGTCGACGCCACCGGCGGTGACGATCTTGCCCTCGGCCGCGATCACCTCGGTGCCGGGGCCCACGGGCACGTTCACGCCCGGCTGCACATCGGGGTTGCCAGCCTTGCCGATCACCGCGATACGCCCGTGCTTGATGCCGATATCGGCCTTGACGATGCCCCAGTGGTCGATGATCAGGGCATTGGTCAGTACCAGGTCCATGGCTTCGGCGGCCAGCATCTGGCCTTGCCCCATGCCATCGCGGATGACCTTGCCGCCACCGAACTTCACCTCTTCGCCATAGATGGTGAAGTCGCGCTCCACCTCGACCCACAGCGCGGTGTCGGCCAGGCGTACGCGGTCGCCTACCGTGGGGCCGAACATGTCGGCATAGGCCTGGCGGGAAATGCGGCTCATGCCCTGCCCTCCAGCGCGCCCATCACCTTGCCCTGGAAGCCATGGACCTCGCGCTTGCCGGCGTAGGCCACCAGTTGCACGGTACGCGCCTGGCCGGGCTCGAAACGCACGGCGGTACCGGCGGGAATGTCCAGGCGAAAGCCCAGGGTCGGCGCGCGCTCGAACACCAGCGCCTCGTTGACTTCGTAGAAGTGGTAGTGCGAGCCGACCTGCACCGGCCGGTCGCCATGGTTGGCCACGCTGACGCTGACCGTCGCACGGCCGCTGTTCAGCTCGATGTCGCCGGCGGCGACCTGGATTTCACCTGGGATCATGCGGGGCTCCTGGGCAGTTTCAGACGATGGGGTCATGCACGGTCACCAGCTTGGTGCCATCCGGGAAGGTCGCTTCGACCTGCACGTCGTGGAGCATTTCGGCAATGCCAGGCATCACCTGCTCGCGGCTCAATACTTCGCGCCCCAGGCTCATCAGCTCGGCGACGGTGCGGCCATCACGGGCGCCTTCGAGCACGGCGGCACTGATCAGCGCCACTGCTTCCGGGTAGTTGAGCTTCAGGCCACGGGCCAGGCGCCGCTCCGCCAGCAACGCGGCGGTGAACAGCAGCAGTTTGTCTTTCTCTCTCGGGGTCAGCTCCATGGCGCTCTCTCAGGTGGCCCAGATACGCGGCGGGCAGGCCGGCAGGCCGAGGACGGCCGGGCGCAGCACATGCCACAGGCGTTGCAGGGTGCGTTGCAGGTGTTGGTTGTCATGGTCGAGCACGCGAATCACCAGCAACGACCCAAGCAGGGTCACGCCGGCCGGGTTGGCCATCTCGTCGAGCAGCGGGCGCACCAGATCCAGCACGGCCTGGTCGGCGGGTGCGGCGCAGAAGGTGGCCAGCAGCGGATGCCCGCCAAGCTTGTCCAGGCGCCCGCCTTCGACGCGCAGGCGCTCGTGCAGGCCCACTTCGTCGGGCAGTTCGATGTGCAGGCGGCTGTCGAGGGCACCCTGCTCGAAACGCTCGTTCATCACCGGGCGCCCCAGGCACAGGGTTTCCCAGGCCAGCAGGCGCGCCCCCGGTTCGAGGGTGAAACGGCTGTCGAGGCTGGCGCGGGCGCCGGAGAAGAAGATGCTGTCCTGCGGCAGCCACTCCAGGGTGCTGCCGGCGGCCAGGTGAAAGCGCTGGGCCAGCCGCGCGGTCGGGCCGATGCTGCGGTAGAACTTGCTGGCGCCGGGCATGGTCAGCAGCGCGTGGCTGCCCGGCTCCAGCTGGATATCCAGCTCCAGGCGGTCGCCGGCGACGATCCCACCGGGTGGGTGCAGCACGTAGACATGGCACGGTGCACCTTCCGGATAGAACGGCCGCTGCACCAAAAGAGGTCCGAAATGCCGCCACGCACCAAGGCGGGTCACCTCGTCGCGCCTGACGAAACGCAACTGCAGGTGAGCGCTCCAGCCGGCATCGTCGTGTTGTTGTTCGATCTGCTCCGCGAGCGACATCCTGCGGCCCCTGAAATCCGTGGCCTGCTGGCCGTTTAGAGGGGCAGGCACGCACGGCTACGGCGCGCGCGGCCTGACCACTCGATCAAATTCGCAGGCTGGATATAGCAGGTTGCGGGCCAACTCCGCAGGTGAACGAAGATGAAACTTTTGCCCAAGCCGCTCTGGCATCGGGCATACGGGGGGATGGCGCACAAAGTGGGGGCGCACTCAGGCCCTGTTTAGGTGCTGGACTGAGAGAATGCTGGGGCCGCTACGCGGCCCATCGCCGGCAAGCCAGCTCCCACAGGGATCGCGCATGGCTTGAGGTCAGCGCGGTCGGCGTGGGAGCTGGCTTGCCGGCGATGGGCTGCACAGCAGCCCCAAGTGTGACGAAACTCAGTAATCGAAGCGGTCCACCGCACGCCGGCGTTCGTTGTCATCACGCCGGTCATAGATGGCGGTGGTCTGGATATTGGCGTGATGCGCCAGCTTCTGCGCAATCGACAGGTCGTGCTCTTCGATCACCCGGGTGATGAACGCCCGGCGGAAGTCGTGCGGCATGATCTTCACGCCCACCTGCGCACCACGCTGGCGGGCGATGTAGTAAATGGCATGCTTGGTGATGCGCGCCCGGGTGATATGGCTGCCACGGCGGATGCGGTTGAACAGGAACGGGTCGTCTTCGGCCCCTGCCGGCAAGTCCTGACGGCGCAGATCCAGCCACGCCTGCAACTTCTCGAACGCCCATGGCGGGGCGTACTTGATCAGCTGGCGATTGCCCTTGCCCAGCACCTGCAGGCTGCGCGCCTCGAAGTCGACCTGGTCCAGGTCGATGTCCACCGACTCCGACTTGCGCATGCCGGTGCCGTACAGCAAGGCGATGATCGCCGCGTCGCGCACACCCTGCGGCCGTGGGTCGGCCGCGCACACATCCATCAGCTCGCGAATCAGGCTGCGGCGCAGGTTGCGCCCCGGCGGCAGGCGGCTGCCGGTGGCCGGTTTGACCTCGCGGATGCGCAACAACTGCTCGTGATCGATCAGGCCCTGGCGCCAGGCTTCGTTCATCACACCGCGGATGGCGTTGACGTAGAGCGACGAGCTGTTGGGGGCGTAACCGTCGGCACGCAGCGCCGCCACCAGGGCGATCACATGGCCGGGCTCGAGCCGATGCCAGGGCACATCGACGATATTGCAGTCGACAAAACCCAGCCGGTCGGCAGCGTCCTGAAGGATGTAGCGCATGGTTTGCTGGCTGGATGGGGCCAGGCGGGCCATGTACTGCAGCAGTGGATTTTTCGAGAGGTCGGACAAAACGTGAATCCTGTAGCGAAGCGTTGGCCAGCGGCGAACCGGCCAGACCCTGAAGCAAGTCAATACGACATACAAGCAGGTCCAAATAACAGCAGAAAACGCATGTCATTCGGACCCGGAGAGGTGCCATCACCTTGATATACAAGGGGTTCGGAGCTGGCACGGATCGTGATCTTACCCCAATTGAGCCTACTGAACGAACGAAGGTCCGCCCATGCTTGTGCAGCCGATCGCTTCACGCCCACGCCAGGCCGTCTGGGGCCTGGGTTTCCGCCCATTCTTCCTGGGTGGCAGTTTGTTTGCGCTGCTCGCCTTGCTGTTGTGGGCCGGCGTACTGGCCGGGGCGCTGGCCCCCACGCCCCCCGGCGGCATGCTCGCCTGGCACCGCCACGAGATGCTCTATGGCTTTGCTGCCGCCATCATCGCCGGTTTCCTGCTGACTGCCGTGCAGAACTGGAGCGGCACCCCAGGCTTGAGCGGGCGTGCGCTGCAGGGTTTGTTCCTGCTTTGGCTGCTGGGCCGGGCCAGCTGGTTCCTGCCATTACCGGGCAGCTTGCTGGTTGTGATCGAGGGCAGCTTTCTGCCACTGGTGGCACTGGCCCTGGCACGGCCGATCGTGCAACGGCGCTTGCGTAACAACTACCCGATCGTCGGCCTGGTGCTGTTGATCGCCGCCTGCCAGTGGCTGACCCTGGTCGGCTGGCTGCGCCAGGACGAACTGTGGCAGCGCCGCGGGGTGTTTGCCGGGTTGTGGCTGGTGGCCGCGATGATGACCGTGCTTGGCGGGCGGGTGATCCCGTTCTTCACCCGACGCGGCCTGGGCAACATGGCCCCGTCCCCTGCCCGCCCCTGGCTGGACCGGGCCGGCCTGCTGCTGAGCGTGGCGGTACCGCTGGCCTTTGCCTCGGGCTTGGCCGATACGCCACGTATCGCCCTGGCCCTGCTGTTCAGCGCCTTGTTCGCCCTGCATACGGCCCGCCTGGCCTTGTGGCATGACCGTGGCTTGTGGCGGGTGCCCCTGCTGTGGTCGCTGCACCTGGCCTATGCCTGGATTGCCATTGCCTGCCTGGGCATGGCGCTGTGGCATGCCGGGGTGGCACTGAGCCCGAGCCTGGTGACCCACGCCCTGACCGTGGGCGCCATGAGCGGCTTGATCCTGGCGATGATGGCACGGGTCAGCCTGGGCCACACCGGCAGGCCGCTGCAGGTGCCGACCAGCATTGCCTGGGCCTTTGCCTTGATACAACTGGCGACGCTGGCGCGGGTGGTGCTGCCGCTGTTCACGCCGCTGGGGGTGAGCCTTTCAGTAGTGTGCTGGAGCCTGGCGCTGCTGCTGTTCCTGCGTCACTACCTGCCCATCCTGCTGCGGCCACGGGCTGACGGTATGCCGGGCTAGCCTTGATGCCCAGATTGGGGCCGCGTTAACCTCCCGGCGCTGGCCACCACCCCGGGAACATCTGCTGCACCCGGGGTTCGGCGAAGCGCTCGTCGATCAAGACCAGAACGCCACGGTCCTGGTCGCCCCGGATGACCCGGCCTGCCGCCTGGATGACCTTGCGCACGCCCGGGTAGAGATAGGCGTAATCGAACCCCGCACCAAACTGCCGCCCCAGACGCTGCTTGAACTGCTCGTTGACCGGGTTGACCTGGGGTAGCCCGAGGGTGGCGACAAACGCGCCGATCAGCCGTGTGCCCGGCAAGTCCACCCCCTCCCCGAATGCACCGCCCAGCACCGCAAAGCCTACCCCACGGCCATCCGCCACAAAACGGTCGAGAAAACCCTGGCGGGCCGCTTCGTCCATGCCCGGTTCCTGGGCCCACATGGGTATCTGTGCATGCCGCTCGGCCAGCAGCCCGGCCACCTGTTGCAGGTACTCGAAACTGCTGAAGAACGCCAGGTAGTTGCCCGGCATGCGCTCATACTGCCGGGCAATCAGCTCGACGATTGGCGCCAGCGAAGCCTGGCGTTGCTGGTAACGGGTGGATACCTGGCTGGCGATGCGCACCTCCAGCTGTTCGGCGCGAAACGGCGCGGCCACTTCCAGCCAGGCGGTATCGGTCGGCATGCCCAGCAGGTCGCTGTAGAAATGCCGTGGGCTCAGGGTGGCGGAAAACAGCGTCACGCTGCGCGCCGCCTGCATGCGTGGGCCCAACAGGCGCGCCGGGGTGACGTTTCGCAGGCACAGGGTGGCCAGCCGCCGCTTGCGCGGGCCCTGGCGCTGGCTGATGTCGAACAGGAAGTGCTCGTCGAACAGTTCGGCAACCCGGCTGAACTGCAACGCCTGGTAGAAGAACTGCAGCACCTGCGGGTCCATTTGCGCAGGCGCCTGGTTCATTTGTTCCTGGATCAGCCCGATGCATTGCTGCAGGGCGCGCAGCAAAGCGTCCGGCAGCGACTCGCTGGCCTGGTACGGGGCACGCTGCTCCTTGTAGAGGGCGTTCCACTGCCGGTTCAACCGGTCCAGCGCACTGACCAGCCCGGGCGGTTTGCTCTGGCGCAGGGCCTGCAACTGGCCTTGGTCGAGGCTGGCGCTGTACATGCCGCGCCCGCGCTCGACCAGGTTGTGCGCCTCGTCCACCAGCACCGCGACCCGCCACTGGTTGGCTTGGGTCAGGCCGAACAACAAGGCATGGGCATCGAAGTAGTAGTTGTAGTCCGCCACCAGCACGTCTACCCAGCGCGCCATCTCCTGGCCCAGGTAATACGGGCATACCTGGTGCGCCAGGGCTACCTCGCGCAGCTGGGCGCGGTCGAGCAAGGGCAACGCTGCCGCTGCCTGCCGCGCGGCCGGCAGGCGGTCGTAGAAGCCTGCGGCCAAGGGGCAGGATTCGCCATGGCAGGCCTTGTCGGGGTGCTCGCAGGCTTTGTCGCGGGCGATCAGCTCCAGCGTGCGCAAGGCCGGCTGCGGCGTGGCACCGGTGATCTGGCGCATGGCATCCAGGGCCAGGGCCCGGCCCGGGGTCTTGGCGGTGAGAAAGAACAGCTTGTCCAGCTGCTGCGGCACCATGGCCTTGAGCAGAGGGAACAAGGTACCGAGGGTCTTGCCAATTCCGGTGCTGGCCTGGGCCATCAGGCAACGGCCGGTGCTCACCGCCTTGTACAGGGTTTCCGCCAGTTGTCGCTGGCCCTGGCGGAACGCCGGATAGGGGAAGCCCAGCGCTTGCAGGCCCTGGTTACGCTCGGCCAGACGCTGCTCCTGCCCTTGTGCCCACGCCAGAAAGCGTTGGCACTGGGTTTCGAAGAAGGCCTGCAGTTCGGCAGCCGTGCAGTGTTCACTGATCTGCGTCTGGCCATCGCTGTCCACGTCCAGGTAAACCAGCGCCACCTCGATAGCCGGCAGTTGCCGTGCCTGGCACATCAACCAGCCGTAGACCTTGGCCTGCGCCCAGTGCAGCTGGCGATGGTTGGCCGGTTGGCGCGACAGGTCGCCACGGTGGGTCTTGATCTCTTCCAGGCGGTTGCAGACGGGGTCGTAACCGTCGGCGCGGCCACGCACTTTCAGGGTATCGAACTGGCCTTCGAGGGCAATTTCCGACTCGTAGCCCGCAGCGCGTCGCGCCACCACCCGCCGATGCCCCTCGATCCCCTCCTGGGCGGTAGGTGATGGCGTGAAGCGCAGGTCCAGGTCGCCGACCTTGGCGCTGAATTCACACAAGGCGCGTACCGCCACGCTGTAGCTCACGGTGTTTCGCTCCAGCGCACGTGGCACACCGCGACAGGCAGGCCGTGGGCCCGGCAGAACTCCAGCCAGCGCAGCTGGTTGTCCTGCAGGCGGTCGCCCGGGCCCTTGACCTCGACCATGCGATAGCGACCTTGCTCGGGCCAGAACTGGATCAGGTCGGGCATGCCGGCGCGGTTGTTGCGGATGTCCTGCAGCAGGCGCAGGAAGCACTGTTTCAAATGGGCCGCCGGCAGGCAGGCCAAGGCTTGCTCAAGCAATTCTTCACTGAGGACGGACCAGAACACGAACGGCGACTGCAGCCCTTGCTTGGCGGCGTAGCAGTCGAGAATCGCCCGGTGATGGCTGCCATCGTCGAGCCGCCCCAGGCAACGTTCGAACACAGCACTGCGGTGTTGCTGGAAGTCGCCGTCGTGCAGGTCCTGCGGGGCGGCCTGGAACGGGTTGAAGAACGCGCCAGGCACCGGGGCGAAGATCGCCTCCCAGCACAGCAGGCCGAACAGGCTGTTGAACAGCGTGTTCTCCACGTAATGCACCGGCCCACCGGCTTCGGCCAGGTGCTGGCGTACCGCCTCCTCCACACCCAGCGCTGCCAGTTCCCGGGGCAGTTCCAGCTCGATCAGCTCCAGGGGCGCAACACGCTGGCGCCGCTGTGGCGGGCCACCGAGCTTGCGTGCCAGGCGTGGCAACATGCGTTCCAGCGCCTGCACTTCCAGGGCGTTGGCCGGCGCCGCCGCCAGTTGCAGCGCCAGTGCATGGGCCTGGGGCCACTGTTCGCTGCGCTCCAGCACCCGCACCTGGCGGATGCGCGCCTGGGCATGGCTGCACTGCGTGTACACAGCCATGGCCTGCGCCCAGTCGCCCAGGCGCTCGCATTGCTGGCCCAGAGCGAATTGCAGGCGCGCATGGCGCCGGGCCAGCCATGGGTTGTCGCTGTGCAGGCCTTGCATGGCTGCCAGGATCGACAGCGGGTCGTCGCCCTGCTCCAGGCGCTCGGCGCACTGGTGCAAGGCCATGGCCAGGTCGACTTCGGCGCGTTGCTGCAGGGCACGCGAATCGGTGCTGAACGGCACCTGTTCATAGCGCAACAAGCCGAGGTCGGCGAGTACGAAGTCCGACCAATCCTGGTACAGGTTGCCGAAGAACAGCAGGCGCATACGGTCGCACAAGGGTTGCAGGCGCCACTGGAGGATGCGCACGCCGCTGTCAGGAAACCACTCGGCCAATGAACGGGCTTGCAGGCCCAGGGGTTGCAGCTGTGCAAGCAGGTCATGCTTGGCAGCGCGAGGGCGGCTCAGCTGCGGGGCAAAACAACGGGCAAGTTCGTCCTTGCGCAGCAGGGCGAACAGCTGCTGCAGTTCCAGTTGCGCGGGCTCCCGTACCCAGCCGAGGGCCAGCAGCGGCTGCAGGGCCTGCCAGGTATCGCCGATTTCGGCATAGTCGAGCCGATCGCTGCGAAACAGCTCGCCCTTGCGCATGACCATGCGCACCATCAGGGCCTGTGCCGGGGCGTCCAGTTGGCTGAAGGTGCGGATGAAAGCGAGTTCCTGATCGTCGAGCAGGTCTTCGTAGCGCTGTTCGACCCATAGCAGCACCTGGCGGAAGTTGTGCAGGTAGTAGAACGGGTCGTCGACGGAATGGGCGATCACGGGCTGGGGGTCAGGCGGCTGGAATGGATACTGGTTATACATACAGACCAGTATGCCTGGCAAGTGCCGTGGGTCGCTCAACGATCGGCTGTCGGCTTGGGGGCTGCTTTGCAGCCCAATCGCGACGCAAGGCCGCTCCCACAAGGTATTGCAGTGCTGCTGAAACCAGCGCGATACCTGTGGGAGCGGCCTTGCGTCGCGATTGGGGCGCAAAGCGCCCCCCCGGAATTCACCCCTGTTCCGTCGCCCCGACCATCTCCGCCGCCTTGACCTTGGCACTGCCAATCGGCGCCTGCAGCAGCAGGAAGTAGGCCACCGCCGAACACAGCGCCACTACCGCACTGATCATGAACGCCGTGGTGAACGAGCCCGAGTACTGGATGCTGAAGCCAGTGACGATAGGCGCCACCGAGCCGGCAATGTAGCCGCCGAAGTTCTGGATCGAGCCAAACGAGGCCACGCGCTGGCTGTCGACGATGGTGTTGACGATCATCCAGGCAGTGGCACTGGCCATGTTGATGCTGAACAGCGCCAGGCACAGCAGGACGATGCAACCGGTCAGGCCGGTGACGAACGACAGCGGCAGGGTAAACAGCGCCGCCAGCACCAGCCCGGTGATGACGCTGAACTTGCGGCTGGCCAGCACGCTCATGCCGCGCTTCACCAGCAAGTCGCAGAAGCGCCCGGCAACGATCGTGCCCGCTGCGCCAAAGCCATAGGCCAGCGACACTACCCAGGCGGTCTTGTACAGGTCCAGGCCGTGCTCACGCTCGAAGTAGCCAGGCAGCCAGGTCAGGTGCAGCCAGAGCATGTAGATCACGCCCATGAAGCCCAGCACCGCACCCCAGGTACTGCGGTGCTTGAACAGGTCGAGCCAGCCGGCGAAGTACGAGGCCTTCGGCGCTTGTGCAGTGGCTGCCGGCGCCTGCTGCCCACTCGGCAACGGCTTGCCCTCGGCAGCAAGCTCCGCCAGGTAGCGGGCCTTGCTTTTGTAGAAGGTCAGCCAGCACAGCGCCAGCACCACGCCGATCACACCGGTGATGATGAACATGCCGCGCCAGCCGAAATTGACCATGAACAGCGTCAGCAAGGGTGGCGCCAGGCACGGGCCGAGGCAGGTCGAGGACCAGACCACGCCGGTCGGGGTGCCGCGTTCGTTGGCATCGAACCACTCCGACAGGGCCTTGGCCGCCGACGGGAACATCGGCGCCTCGCCAATCCCCAGCAGCACCCGCAGGCCCATGAAGCCGGCAAAGCTGTTGACCATGCCGAACGCTGCCTGGGCCACCGACCAGCCCAGCAGCGAGGCGCCGAGGGCGATCTTGCTGCCCAGGCGGTCGATGATCATGCCCATCGGCAGCTGGGCAAAGGCATAGGCAATGGAGAACGCCGACAACAGGATGCCCATCTGCGACGGGCTGATCATCATGTCTTTCTGGATCGAGGTGTTGGCGATCGACAGCGCACTACGGTCCAGGTAGTTGACGATGCCGATCAACAGCAGGAACACGACGGTGATGCGTTGGTACTTCTTCATAGGGTTCATGTGATGACCTTTATTATTATTGTTGCCGCGCTGTCAGCGCCTTGGCGGTCCTTCGTTCAAGCTGCGCCCTCCCTGACGCAGCGCGCCGCTCAAGGCTGGCGCGCGGTTGTTGCAACGTCCAGCAGACCGCGCCGGCCGAGGCTGTCGATCAGCGCACGCAGGCCAAAGTGCCATTGCGGTGCCAGGTCGCTGGTGGTCACGCGGTTGCACAGGGTACCCAGTTGCGGGTTGCTGATGCTCACCACATCGCCCGGCTTGTGGGTGAAGCCGTTGCCCGGTTGGTCGCGGTCCTGCTTGGGGGCGAACAAGGTACCGAGGAACAGCACCAGGCCGTCGGGGTACTGATGGTTCTCGTTGAGGGTTTGCTGCACCAGATCCTGCGGGTCGCGGCTGATCTGGCGCATGGAGCTGCGGCCGGCGAGGATGAAACCGTCTTCGCCCACCACCTGCAAGTCCACCTCGGCGGCGCGCACGTCGTCCAGGCCGAAGCTTTCGTCGAACAAGCGCAGCAGCGGGCCAAGCGCGGTGGAGGCATTGTTGTCCTTGGCTTTGGACAGCAGCAAGGCGCTACGGCCTTCGAAATCGCGCAGGTTGACGTCGTTGCCGAGCATCGCGCCCTTGATGCGACCATCACTCGACACCGCCAGCACCACTTCAGGCTCGGGGTTGTTCCAGCTCGACTTGGGGTGGATACCGATGTCGGCGCCGTGGCCGACCGCCGACAGCGGCTGGGCCTTGGTGAACACCTCGGCATCCGGGCCGATACCCACTTCCAGGTACTGCGACCACAGGCCCTGCTCCACCAGCACCTTGCGCAGCGCTTCGGCCTGGGCCGAGCCCGGCACGATCTGCGACAGGTCTGCGCCGATGCGGCTGGCCAGGGTGTCACGGATGGCATCGGCCTTGGCCGGGTCGCCCTTGGCCTGCTCTTCGACCACGCGCTCCAGCAGGCTGGTGGCGAAGGTCACCCCAGCAGCCTTCACCGCCTGCAGGTCGATGGGTGCCAGCAGCCATGGCTGGTGCGGGTCGCGCCGGGCCGGGTCGCTGTTGCCCAGCAAGGCTGGCAACCCGATCAGCGGCTCGGCCAGCGGCAGGCTGCGCAGGTAGGCCACCGGGTCGGCCACTTCCAGCAGGGCCGAGACGGTGGCTACATGGGCGCTGATATCGTGCACGGCGCCGGCCTTCACCAGCACCACCGCAGGGCCCTGCTCCGGCAACCAGACCCGCCCTACCCAACTGCCGCTGTCGAACGCGCTGGCATCGTGATTCAGAGGCAGCGGTCGCTTGCCGTTCGCTCGATCAGTCATCTGTGTACCCTTACTGTCATTCATTGGGAAAGTGCCGGCAGTTGCAGTTGCCCGGCCAGGCGGTCAAGGTCGGCCACCAGCTGTGACGAAAGGCTTGCGCCCTGCTCCAGGGCCTGGCGGCGTAGGGCAAGGCCAGCCTGCCCAGGCAGGCGCACCGGGCGCTCGGGGTCGAGTGGCCGGCTGGCCAGGACCAGCTGGCCGAGGAAGCTGGTTTCGTCGGTGAACGCTTGCAGGCCGCCGAAGAAACGCGGGTCGATGACCACGGCGGTGGCCGAGGCACCCCACTGGTCTGGTGCATCCTTGCGGCCATGGCCGGCCAGCCCCGAGGTCAGGGCTTCGACCAGCAGCGCCAGGGCGAAACCTTTGTGGCCAAAAGCCTGGCCACCCAAGGGCAGGATGCTGCCTTGCGGGCTGGTGAAGAAGTCGCGCGGGTCGTCGCTCAGTTGCCCGTCATTGCTCACCAGCACCGGGTGCGGCAGGCGGCTGCCGGCATCGCGGCACTGGCCGACCAGGCCGAGGGTGACAGTGGACATGCTGACGTCCAGCAGAATCGGCTCGCCCTGGGTCGGGATGCCCGCGGCAATCGGGTTTGGGGTGTACACCGGGTCGACGCCACCATGGGCGCAGACCAGCCCTACCGATGGGTCCGAGGAATACAGCATGGCCATCAGGCCCTGGTCGGTGTAGGGCTTGAGGTAGGCTGCCAGGCAGCCGATATGCGCGGCACGGCGCACCACGGCGATACCGATACCCTGCGAAGTGGCGCCCTTTGCCGCGCAGTCCAGGGCACGGCTGACGCAGTACGGCCCCAACACGTAGTGGCCATCGAACAGGCTGGAAATGCCACTGTCCGACACCTGCTCCAGTACTTGCGCGCGGGCCTTGACCTGGCCGCCGAGCATGCCGTCGATGTAGCGGCTGACCAGGTTCAGGCCATGGGTGCGATGGCCCAGCAATTCGCCTTCGAGCAGTACCCGGGTCACTACCTGGGCGACTTCGGCATCGGCGCCGGCCTTTTCGAACAGCCGCTCGACGAAGGTGGTGAGCGCTTGCACGTTGTAATGTGTGGCTTGAGTCATTGCGGTTGCCTCGGAAATGGAACAGGGCTGGCGATCAGGTCACGGCACCGATCTGCCAGGGCACGAATTCGTTCTGCCCGTAGCCGTGCAGCTCACTCTTGCTGCGCTCACCGGAAGCGATGCGCAGCATCTGTTCGAAGATGAACGCGCCGCGCTCCTCGATGCTGGTGGAGCCATCGGCGATGCCACCGCAATTGACGTCCATGTCTTCTTCCTGGTGCTCGAACACCCGGTTGTTGGTGGCCAGCTTGATCGACGGTGCCGGGGCGCAGCCGTAGGCTGAGCCACGGCCGGTGGTGAAGGCGATCAGGTTGGCCCCGCCAGCCACCTGGCCGGTGGCCGAAACCGGGTCGTAACCGGGGGTATCCATGAACACCAGGCCCTGGGCGCGCACCGCTTCCGCGTACTGGTACACATCGACCAGGTTGCTGGAGCCGGCCTTGGCCACCGCACCAAGGGACTTCTCGAGGATGGTGGTCAGGCCCCCGGCCTTGTTGCCGGCCGAGGGGTTGTTGTTCAGTTCGGCGTTCATGCGCTGGCAGTAGTCTTCCCACCAGCGGATGCGGGCCACCAGCTTTTCGCCGACCTCGCGGCTGACCGCACGGCGGGTCAGCAGGTGCTCGGCACCGTAGATTTCCGGGGTTTCGGAGAGGATCGCGGTGCCACCGGCCGCCACCAGGCGGTCGACGGCATTGCCCAACGCCGGGTTGGCGGTAATGCCGGAATAGCCATCGGAACCGCCACATTGCAGGCCGACCACCAGGTGCCGCGCACTGACCGGCTGGCGCTGCACCTGGTTGGCCTCGGCCAGCAGCGCCTTGACCTGCTCGATACCGGCAGCGATGGTTTTGCTGGTGCCGCCGATACCCTGGATGGTGAAGGCGCGCAGCTGGGCGCTGGCCTGCAGGCCCTGGGTTTCCAGCAAGCTTTCGATCTGGTTGGTTTCGCAGCCCAGGCCGATGATCAGCACGGCAGCGAAATTGGGGTGTACGGCGTACCCGGCCAGGGTACGACGCAACAGGCCCAAGGCTTCACCGCTGGGGTCCACCGCACAGCCGGCGCCGTGGGTCAGCGCTACCACGCCGTCGATGTTCGGGTAATCGGCCAGCACTTCAGGGTGGATGTCGCGGCGAAAATGGTCGGCCACGGCCCGAGCCACGGTCGCCGAGCAGTTCACCGAGGTGAGGATGCCGATGTAGTTGCGGGTGGCGACCCGGCCATCGGCGCGCACGATGCCCTGAAACTGCGCCTCGCGGCCGGGCTGGCTGCGGGTGTCGACACCGAAGGCGTAGTCACGGGCGAAATCGCCCATCTGCACATTGTGCACATGCACGTGTTCGCCGGCGTCGATGGCCTGCGAGGCAAAACCGATGATCTGCCCGTAACGGCGCAGGGGCTGGCCCTGCTCCACACGTTCGGTAGCGAGCTTGTGGCCCGAGGGGATCGGCTGGCGCACGGTAATCGCCTCGGCGTTTAGGCGCAGGCCTTGCGGCAGGGCCTGGCGGGCGATGAGCACGTTGTCCAGCGGGTTGAGGCGGATGACAGCAAGGTCACCGGACTTGGCAATCAGTTGCATGAGACCTCTCAGGGCGGTGCGGCTGGCTTCTTGTTATGGCTGCGACCACTGTAAGAAGCCTTGGGCAACATTCCCAATGAGATGATCCGATCGTGCGATAACTCTGGGTTATCAAAAGCCGGTCTCAGCGCGTGTTTATCAATCGCCTATGAAGACCATTTTTTGGCAGCTGCGCGGATCCTTGTAGGAGCGGCCTTGCGTCGCGAAAGGGCTGCGAAGCAGCCCCGGCAATTCGTGCTTCTGCGCTGAAACCCTGGGGCTGCTTCGCAGCCCTTTCGCGACGCAAGGCCGCTCCTACAGTTGACCGCGTATCAGGTGGCTTTATCTCTGCTCCTGCTGACGGCGCCGCGCGCCCTCCAGCAAAATCTCGACAAACGCCCGGGCCGAAGCGCTCAGCGGCTCGTCCTTGCGGGTAACCACGCCGTACTCCAGCGCCGCCAGGTGCAAGGGGCTGCGCAGTTCTTTCAGTTGGCCGCTGGCCAACTGCGCGGCAACCATCGAGCGCGGCAACATGGCGATCATCGGCGCCGCCTGCAGCAATTGCAGGAACATCGGCATGGAGATGGTTTCGACGCTGTCGGCAGGCGTGGCGATGCCGGCAACCCGGAAGGCCTGCTCCAGGCGGTTGCGGATCGGCGTGCCCACCGGGTACAGCACCCACGGCCAGTCGCCCAGCGCTGTCAGCGGCGTGCTTTCCAGCTGGTTGAGCGGGTGCTCGCTGTTGACCACCAGGCTGAACGGTTCCGGCTCCAGGGGCTGGAAGTCGAACAGCTGGCTGAAGCGTTCTTCAGTGAAGCGGCCAATCATGATGTCGAGCTTGTTCTGCTCCAGCATGGTCAACAAGTGATCGCTGGAATGCTCCACCACTTCGATCGACAGCAACGGGCTGCGCGCCTTGATCGCGGCGATGGCCTGCGGCAGCACCAGCGCGGTGGCGGCAAATATCCCACCGACGCGGATAAAGCCGTGCCCGCCGTTGCGCAGGCGGTTTACCTGATCGACGAACTGTTGCGACTCGGCCAGCGCGCCTTGGGCATAACGCACCACGTATTCGCCCAGTTCGGTGGGTGGCATGCTCCGCGGCAGGCGCTCGAACAGGGCGAAGCCGAACTGCTCCTCAAGGTCACGCAACATCTTGCTCAGTGCCGGCTGGCTCAGGTTCATGCGCGTGGCGGTGGCGTGCATGTTGCGGGTGCGCGCCAAGGTGTCGATCAGCACCAGGTGCTTGTAGCGGATCCAGTTGCAAAAGCTGGAATGGGTCATGTCCGGCGGCATTGACGCAGGGCCTCAGGCAAGTGAAAAGGCAGGGCTATTGCGCCCGCAGGTAGTGCAGCAAGGTGTCCAGGGCAACCGAGTTGGGCCGCGAGCGCAGGGTCAACACGCCCAGGTTGGCCATGGCCAGCGGCAGTTCCACCGGCAGGATGGCGACCATGCCATAGCGGGCATAATGCTTGGCCACGTCATCGGGCACCACCGCAATCATCTCGGAGGCTTCGAGCATGGCGGTGGTAGCCAGGATCGAGGCGGTTTCGACGATATCCAGCGACTGCACCATGCCGCCGGCCTGCAACGCGCTTTCGACGCGGCGGCGCATCGGGCTGCCGATGGGGTGCAGGATCCAGGTCAAGGCCACCAGGTCGGCCAGTTGCAGCCCGGCGGCATTGGCCAGCGGGTGGCCTGCGCGGGCGATCACGCGCATCTGCTCACCGCCTTCGAACAGTTCGATGTTCAGGTCCTGGCTGTCGCTCTGGTCCGGCAGGCGCCCCACCACCATGTCGAAGTCGCCACGCAGCAAGGCCGGCAGCAAGGTGTCGCTGGTGCCGACCTCCAGGGAAATGCGCACTTTGGGGTAGTCGCGCTTGTAGGCCAGTACCGCCTTGGTCAGCACGCCCGGCACCGGCCCCATGACGCTACCCACCCGCACCAGGCCCTGGGCCCCGCGCGCCAGCTCGGCAATCTGCGCCTGGGCGTGCTCGAACTCATGCAGCGCGTTCTGCGCATAGCGGATCATCACTTCGCCATACAGCGTCGCTTGCATGCCCCGTGGCAAACGCTCGAACAAGCGTACGCCAAGGCGCTCCTCGAGCTGTTGCAGCAACAGGCTCGCTGCCGGTTGCGTGGTGTGCATCGCCGCGGCAGCACGGCGCAGGTTAGCGAACTCGCCCAAGGCGTTGAGCAGCGTGATCTGCCGGCTGGAGATCTTCAATGCGCCGAGGCTGGCAGGCGCCTGGGCGCTGTCGGGTGGCAAGCGAGACATATCGAATCCAGTATCGCTGGTTAAGATTTGGCGATTATGCCTGTATCGCTCGACAACCTACAGTCAGGCCTCCCACTGCTTGAACAGAACAAGAGCCGACCATGAGCATACGTATTACCCAGCTGAGCGTTCGCGACATTCGTTTCCCCACTTCTCTGTCGCTGGACGGCTCCGACGCCATGAACAGCGCCCCCGATTATTCGGCCGCCTACGTGGTGCTGCACACCGACGCCGAGGCCCTGGAAGGCCACGGCCTGACCTTCACCATCGGCCGTGGCAACGAGATTTGCGCGGCCGCGGTGCAGTCGCTGGCGCCGCTGATCGTCGGCCTCACCCTGGAGGAAATCACGGCCGACATGGGCGGTTTCTGGCACCGCTTCACCGTCAGCGACAGCCAGTTGCGCTGGCTGGGCCCGGAAAAGGGCGTGATCCACCTGGCCACCGCCGCGATCATCAATGCCGTGTGGGACCTGTGGGCCAAGCACGAAGGCAAGCCGGTGTGGAAGCTGCTGGCCGACATGACGCCCGAGCAGCTGGTGCGCTGCCTGGACTTCAGCTACGTCACCGATGTGCTCACCCCCGAAGAAGCCATCGCCCTGCTGCGCCGCCAGGCCCCGGGCAAGGCCCAGCGCGAAGCGCAGATGCTGCGCGAAGGCTACCCCGGCTACACCACCGCGCCGGGCTGGCTGGGCTACAGCGAAGAAAAGATGCGCAAGCTGGCCCGCGAGGCGGTGGAAGATGGCTGGACCCACATCAAGCAGAAGATCGGTGCGGACCTGGAGGAAGACATTCGCCGCGCCAGCATCCTGCGCGACGAAATTGGCTGGGAGCGCACCCTGATGATGGATGCCAACCAGGTATGGGGCATCGAGGAATCCGTCGCCAACATGCGCCGCCTGGCCGCCTTCGAGCCACTGTGGATCGAAGAGCCGACCAGCCCGGACGACATCCTCGGGCACGCCACCATCCGCCAGCGCATTGCGCCGATTGGCGTGGCCACCGGTGAACATTGTCACAACCGGGTGATGTTCAAGCAGATGTTCCAGGCCGGCGCGCTGGACTTCTGCCAACTGGACGCGGCCCGCCTGGGTGGCCTGAACGAAGTGCTGATCGTGCTGCTGATGGCGGCCAAGTACGACGTACCGGTATGCCCGCACGGCGGCGGTGTCGGCCTGTGCGAATACGTGCAGAACATTGCCCTGTTCGACTACATCGCGGTATCGGCCTCGCTGCACAACCGGGTGCTGGAGTACGTCGACCACCTGCACGAGCATTTCATCGACCCGGTGGTAATCCGCCGCGGGCGCTACATGCCACCGCAACGCCCGGGCTACAGCATCGAAATGCATGCCGAGACCCTGGAACGCTACCAGTACCCCAACGGCGCGGTGTGGCTCGACATCAACCGTTCCTGACCCACCTACCTGGGTGCGCCGCCTTTGCGCGGCACGCCACCAGCTCTTTCCACGGGGAAAAAACAATGACAATCCTCACCGGTACTGCAGCGACGCCCGCCGCTGTCGCCACCACCGAACAGCGCCTGAACGGCCTGCTGCTGCGCAAATTGATGCCACTGCTCATCGTTGTCTACGTGATGAGCTTCCTTGACCGGACCAACATTGCCCTGGCCAAGGCCAGCATGGGCATCGACCTCGGCCTGTCGGCAGCGGCCTACGGCCTGGGCGCCGGCCTGTTCTTCCTCACCTATGCCCTGGCCGAAGTACCCAGCAACCTGATCATGCATCGGGTGGGCGCACGCTTCTGGATCACCCGCATCATGATCACCTGGGGTCTGCTCTCGGCGGGCATGGCCTTCGTCCAGGGCGAAACCTCGTTCTACGTCATGCGCCTGTTGCTCGGGGTCGCCGAAGCGGGCCTGTTCCCCGGTGTGATGCTGTACCTGACCTACTGGTTCGACCGTGAACAGCGTGCCCGCGCCACGGGTTACTTCCTGCTGGGTGTGTGCCTGGCCAACATCCTCAGCGGCCCGCTGGGGGGTGCCCTGCTGGAAATGGACGGTGTGCTGGGCTGGCACGGCTGGCAATGGCTATTCGTGCTCGAAGGCCTGCCGGCAGTGGCCCTGGCCTATGTGGTATGGAAGAAACTGCCCGATGGCCCGGCCTCGGCGCCCTGGCTGTCGGCCGCCGAAGCCGAGGGCATCGAGCGCCGCCTGGCTGCCGAGCGGGCCGCCGCACCGCAGCAGAGCAAGTTGGGGCAGATGTTCCGCGACCGGCAGATCTGGCTGGCGATCGTGGTGTACTTCGTGCACCAGATCACCATCTACACGGTGATTTTCTTCCTGCCGGGCATCATCGGCACCTACGGCGCGCTGTCGCCCTTCCAGGTCGGCCTGCTGACCGCCGTACCGTGGATTGCTGCCGCCATCGGCGCCGCCACCTTCCCGCGCCTGGCCACCTCGCCGAGCCGTTGCCGCACCCTGCTGTTCGGCGGCCTGCTGACCATGGCGGCCGGGCTGCTGCTGGCGTCGCTGGCCAACTCGTTCATCGGCCTGATCGGGTTTTCGCTGACTGCCCTGATGCTGTTCGTGGTGCAGTCGATCATCTTCGTCTTCCCCTCCAGCCGCCTGAGTGGCAGCGCCCTGGCGGCTGGGTTGGCCTTTGTCACCACCTGCGGCCTGTTTGGCGGTTTCGTCGGCCCATCGGTGATGGGCCTGATCGAGCAGGCCACCGGCAGTACCCGCAATGGCTTGTGGATCATCGCCGCGTTGCTGGTGGCAGCAGCGCTGGTCAGTACCCGCTTGCGGCAAGGGCAGGAGCAAGCGAATCGCTGACAGGAGGCGTTTGCCTGCCAGGGCCTAATCGCCGGCAAGCCGGCTCCCACAGGTACAGCGACAACCTTGAGTTCAACGCTGCACTCGTGGGAGCTGGCTTGCCGGCGATGGGTTGCAACGCAACCCCGGCGGCTCAAGGTGTAGCGCCGGCAGGCCGGCCACAGCGCAGTTCCAGCACCTGGGCCAGGCGCTCTACCGCCTGTTGCAGCTCCCCCGGGTGATCACCCAGCCACGCCATCGCCAGACATTGTTGGTAGCGACCCTGCAGGCTGAACTGCTCGCCCGGCAGGGCATGCAGTGCTGAACCAGCCAGCGCTGCTGCAATACCCTCCCACGGCAGTGGCTGGCGAAAGCGCACCCACAGTGTCCGGCCACCCTCCGGCGTTTCCAACACCACCCGCTGGCCGAACTGCAGCTGCAACTCACGCGCCAGGCATTGCATGCGCTTTTGCAGGTCGGTGCGCAGTCGCACCAGTTGCGCCTCGATTTCGCCTTTGCCCAGCATGTGCGCCAGCGCTTGCAGGCGAAGCGGTGCAAGCCGAAATGCACGCTCAGCGAAAGCCCTGGTCAGCCCGGCATCATGGCCCAGCAGGTAGGCATAGGGCGCCTCGCCCCCCACTGCGGCATCGAACGCCCCCATCACCAACAGCCAACGCGGGTCGACCCAATCGCGCAGGCGCGTATTCGGCGGCCCGCTGTAACAGTGCTCGCTGTCCAGGTCGTTCTCCAGCAACCATACAGGGTGCTGGCCAAGCAGCTGGCCAAGCTGCTGCTGATAGTGCAGTGAAACCAGCCGCCCCTGCGGCATGCCAAGGCACGATGGCATGACCAGCATGCACACTGGCTCGCTGGCCAGCAGCCGGGCCAGGGCGCGCAGGTCCGGGTTGCCGCGGCTATCCAGTGGTACCTCCAGCACACGCATGTCGGCACGGGCCAACGCGCGCAGCACCTGCCAGCAACAGGGCGAGTGCACCACCACGGTCCCGCCTTGCAGGGCCAGCGCCGCCAGCAAAGTCTCCAGCAACGCCTGCACATCTGGCGCCAGCTGGACGTCCTCGGCACGCCAGTACTGGTTGGAGGAGCGGGTATAGCGCTCGGCGACGGCATTGCGCAGGCGGGCGCTGCCGGGCGCGTCCCACGGGGCGACACTGTGCGTGCGCTGACGTGCCAGGCGCCGCTCGTGGGTGAACAGGGTGCGCTCAAGCATCGGCTGTGCCGGCAAGGGCGCCTGCCGGGGCATGGCCGCAGCATCCCCCTTGGCAGCGCCCTGTACGTAATAGCCCGACCTGGGCAGGCACTGCACGCGGCCCTCTTCTTCCAGCAGGCTGTAGGCACTCTGCACGGTGGCCAATGACACCCGTAACCGCCGGGCCAACACGCGCAACGACGGCAATCGACACGGGCCACTGCGTGGCGCCTGGTCGATCAGGGCTTCCAGGTAGCGATAGACCTTGCGATAGGCGAACTCGCCGGAGCCCGATTGCTCCATCAAGGCGGCCCCGCATGACCACGCCGCCGCCCCGCTGCCCGCCGTGGCAGCAACCTCAGCTGCACATCGCGACGGGCCAGGTGGCTCATGAGGCGCCAGGAGGCCAGCGGCAGGCCTCCGCCATAGATCAACCGAAGTTGCCCCAGCGGCAGGCCGCTGGTATTCACCAGCCAGTTTTTCACCGCTTCAGGGCAGGGTTTACCCTGCAAGGCCCGATGCAGGTATGGCAGCGCCACCAGCATGTCGGCATGCCAGCATTGCAGAAAACGCTCCAGGTTCTTCCCCTGCCTGGCAAACGGGCTGAACAGCAGGCACACCTGTTGGATCTGGTTGATGCCATATGCCTTGCCGAACTGCAGCTGATGCGTGTCGCGCCGCTTGTTGGCGCCCGGCTGGCCAGCCAGCCGCAATGCCGGGCGACTGGCCTGCGGCTCGAGACTGCGTGCGTGCAGCTCCCGCAGCTGCACCGGGGCCAACGGCTCGACGAACGCGGTCAATGGCCAGGCGTCCTGGCTCCCCTCGAAGCGACAACCGAGCATGAGGTCCAGCTGCTGCTCTTCGAGCAATGGCGGCAGCAGGTCGTCAATGGCAATCAACCGCACCGACGTACTCTGCGGCACGCTCGCCGAGGTCGGCCCCGCCAAGGCACCCAATGGCAACCCGATACTGCCGTGCAGGCGGCTCAGCCCTTGTGCCAGCGTCGCCAGGCACTGGTGCACCACATGCGGACCACGCTCCCCTGCCAGGCGCAGGCTGCGACGTGCCCAAGCCAGGTACCGGCGGCGCTGGCGCGCAGGGATGGCGGTGATAAATACATCAGCAGGTGAATGGGCCTGCAGCGCAAAGCCCACGGCCGCCGCCAGTTCCAGGTGCAGGCGACACCCCAGCAGCGCTTCGGGCCTGGCGTCGACCAGGTGACCGAACATCAGCATGGCGTCCCTCGCCAACAACCAGCTCTCGGGCGCAGCAGGGGCATGCCGGCTGAACGGCACCACTTCACGCCCCTTGATCATCTGCAGTTGCACCCGCGGGTCATCCTGCAAGAACAGCGCATTGAAGCCGCGCTCATGGCATTCGAGCGTGGCACTGTCAGCCACGGGCAGGCTCACTACCAGCACCCGCAGCTGGAAGGTTACCGGCGCACGCAGGGCGATACTCAGTTGTGCGGCACGCAGCATCGCCAGCAGCCGGGCGCTGCGGTGATCATTGCCTTGCAGCACCAGCAAGCGGTAGGTGCCGATGTATTCTGGCCCGCCTGCAGCAACCAGCAGCCGTTGTATCAGCAACTGCAAGGAAGCACGCTGCGCTTGTGACATATGACTGAGCAAGCGCTCGAGTACTTGCTGGTAGATATAGTGCATTGCCTGGTCGTGAATAGCAGTCACGAAATCACCTCATCAACTTCATGCAGCCAGCGCACGTTGATCAGAGGACCTGAACATCAACATGCCCCGAACTTTTCCAGAAGAAATTTCCTACAACTAATTGGAAGTAATGACGTAACCATCACTGTCGCCATGACATCGAGAAAAACCCATCGTCGCGACGCCCCGCCGCTGCCATACACCGCCCTGGTCTGGGCATAGCCATGCTCATTCCACGCTCCTTGCGCAAACTATCATTGAGCCATTATCGAGGGATGCAAAGCGAATAGAAGATACAGATCAGGGTAAAAAAACCATTCAGCGGAAGTGAGAAAACACATTGACTGCCAGACGGGAACAGTACAAGACAAAAAACTTGGCGGGATATTTCGGCAAGCCACGGAGCAATCAGTTCAAATATAGTCCGCGTCGTATTTAATTGTAGGAAACTTCTTTTTTTAACGTAAAACCAGTCTCTATTAGCAACAAAAAACCCGGGACTCTGCCCGGGTTTCCTGATAGATGCAGACCGCTGTCAGTGTTGCGCCATGTCCAGCACCACACGCCCGCCGCACGGGCATTGGTCCATGTAGCGATGCGCCTCGACCACCTGTTCGAACGGGTACACCTTGATGATCTGCGGTGTCAGCAACTGGTCGGCAGTGAACTGGTTGATATCACGCAGGGCGCGCTGCAGCGCCACCTGATCCTGGCTGATGCCCAGCTCAGGCTTGCCGGTGAAGTTGCCGATGCAATGCACATGGAACTGGATGTTCTTCTGGAACGCAGCGCAGGCCGGGAACGGCGTCTGGTTGCCGCCTTGCAGGCCATACAGCACCAGGCTGCCACGTGGAGCCAGGACATCGCCCAGCAGCGACATCTGCGGCCCGCCCATGCCATCGAGGACCATGTCCACGCCACGGCCATCGGTGTACTTGCCAACCTGCAGCAACAGGTCCTGCTCTTCAGTGACAATCACCTTGTCGGCGCCCAGGCCCAGCAGGTACTCACGCTGTTCCGGCTCCTTGGTGGCGGCGAACACCTTCAGCCCCAGGGCCTTGCCCAGTTGCACGAAGGCAGGGCCCGCGCAGTGGCTGGCATCGGTAACCAGTGCGGTCTGCCCGGCTTTCGCCCGGGCCAGGTCGACGTAGGCGAAATAGGCGATCAGCAGCGGCGTGTAGTGCACGCTGGCCTCGATCGGGGTGAGCACATCCGGATAACGGGTAATGGCCGTACGCGGCAGCACGATGACATCGCCATACACCGGGTGGTCGTTGGCACTGGTGGCCGGGAAGCTGGCAACCCGGTCGCCCACCGCAATATCCTCGACCCCTTCGCCGACCGCAGTCACCACCCCGGCCATCTCGTGGCCGATCCCCGCCGGCAGGCGTGCCTGGGACGGTGCCAGGTTCTGGCGCCAGAGCACGTCATACCAGCTGACGCCAACCGCCTCGACGCGGATCTGTACCTCGTCGGCAGCAGGTGACGATTCGGCCTGCTCCTCGCAACGGAGCACATCGGCAGCGCCGAACTTGTGGAAACGGATCATGCGGGACATCGCATACCTCGCCTTTGTGAATCTCTAATTACCACGGACTTTATCCGGGCTTTGCCGGTTAGACCATCAGTGGTCATTAATAGTCGACATGCCTGTCATCGATTGGGCACCTGACTTTCCCTGCGATTGGTCCCCCTAAACCCGTGCAGGGTACCAGCCTTTGGCCTTAAGATTCACCTCTGCCCCACTTTAGGCGAAGCGCACCGATGAATCGAAACGACCTGCGTCGCGTAGACCTCAACCTGCTGATCGTGTTCGAAACGCTGATGCACGAACGCAGCGTGACCCGTGCCGCGGAAAAACTGTTCCTCGGCCAGCCCGCCATCAGCGCGGCCCTGTCGCGCCTGCGCAACCTGTTCGACGACCCGCTGTTCGTACGCACCGGCCGCAGCATGGAGCCCTCGGCCCGGGCCCACGAAATCTTCGCCCTGCTGTCCCCGGCGCTGGACTCGATTTCCACCGCCGTCAGCCGCGCTGCCGAATTCGACCCGGCCACCAGCAATGCGGTGTTCCGCATCGGCCTGTCGGACGACGCCGAATTCGCCCTGCTGCCGCAGCTGCTCAAGCGTATCCGCGCCGAAGCGCCGGGTATCGTGCTGGTGGTGCGCCGGGTCAATTACCTGCTGATGCCGACGCTGCTGGCCTCGGGCGAGATCTCGGTGGGGGTCAGCTACACCAGCGAACTGCCAGCCAACGCCAAGCGCAAGGTGCTGCGCCGCAGCATGCCGAAACTGCTGCGCGCCGACAGCGTGCCCGGCGCCATCACCCTGGACGACTTCTGCGCGCGGCCGCATGCGCTGGTGTCGTTTGCCGGGGACCTGTCGGGCTTCATCGACGAGGCGCTGGAAGAGATTGGCCGCAAGCGCCACGTGGTGCTGGCGGTGCCGCAGTTCAACGGGCTGGGGAGCTTGCTGGCGGGCACCGATATTGTCGCTACGGTGCCGGACTACACGGCGGATGCGTTGACCGCGGCGGGTGGGTTGCGGGCTGAGGATCTGCCGTTGGATGTGCGCAGTTTCGAGCTGCACATGGCCTGGCGCGGGGCGCAGGACAATGACCCGGCAGAGCGGTGGTTGCGGTCGCGGATACAGATGTTCTTCGGCGATCCCGATAGCCTGTGACTGACCTCCATCGAATTCCAAACCTGACATGGAAACCGATTCCTCATTGCAGATCGAACGCGCAGCTTATGAGGAGTTCGTCCGGCTTTGGAGACAAGGGTACTTCGAGCATCAGCGACTGGGCCAAGCGTTTTACAACCACTTCAACCTGCACAAACTTGCCGATCAGGCTGCATTGCGTGACCTTTACGAAGCAGGCGGTGAGAAAGCGTCAGGCTTGATTTTGAGGCTTTTCCGCCTGCACTGAATGGCAGCTTTCGACCCAAAGCGGACACTGATCCAAAGCTCTGTAGTCAGTGCAGGCCTCATCGCCGGCAAGCCGGCTCCCACAGGAATATCACCAGCCTTCAGGCATGCGCTGTACTTGTGGGAGCCGCGCTTGCCGGCGATGGGCCGCGAAGCGGCCCCGATTACAGATGTCCGTTTTGGATCGTTTGCTGCCGGTCGTAGATGACTGCTTTCGACCCGTTGCTGCCGGTGAGCCGAACAGCAATCTCTGTGGGAGCGGGCGCGCCCGCGAAGAATCAAACGCGGAGACTGGCACCGGCTGCGCCGGTGTTCGCGGGCACGCCCGCTCCCACAGAGTGCGCATGGCACTCACGACATCAGTTTCTTTCAGCGTCTGCTTTGGGTCGATAGCAGCCGTTCGCGAAAGCATTCCCAAACGGCCCCAGCCCTGTCCCGTTATCGGCCACGCAACCGTGGAGGTGCACTAACGTCCAGCGAGGGCCCGTTCGAAAGCTGTCAGAAATCGCCGTTCTCGATCGCGCATTCTGATGAGGGTATCGAAGGGAATTTCTGGGGGTACATTTCTACTTCCATCAAGCAAAAATGCCGCCCCAGAGCCCTGTCCAAATGTTCTTCGGGGATCCTGACACATTACGTTCCTGCGCCCACTCATTCGACGGTTTGCCGGGCTATACCCGAGCGCTGCTGGATTGTTTGTCTCTACCGCTAACCGGCAAGGCTTGACTCTACCGTAAGGGGCAGACTTTACCCTTGGCTCTTCATTACCTGGAGTTCGTCATGAAGAGCAAACGCATGCTCGTAATCCTCGGCCACCCTTCGAATGACAGCTTTTGCGGCGCTGTGTCCGAACGTTATGTCGAGGCCGCCACGCAAGCAGGCCATGAGGTGCGCCTGCTGCGCCTGGACACCCTGGATTTCGATCCGGTCTTGCACGATGGCTATAACCAGGTCCAGTTGCTTGAGCCCGATTTGATCAACGCACAGAACGACATTACCTGGGCCGAACACCTGACATTGGTGTACCCGATCTGGTGGGGCGGCATTCCGGCGTTGCTCAAGGGGTTCTTCGACCGCGTGTTTCTGCCCGGTTTTGCCTTCAAGTACCGCAAGGGCTCGCCCTTCCCGGATAAGCTGCTCAAGGGCCGCACGGCTCACCTTCTGGTGACCATGGACACGCCGCCGTGGTACTACCGGTGGGTGTATCGCATGCCGGGCCTGCACCAAATGCGCAAGACCACCCTGGAGTTCTGCGGCATAAAACCTCTGAAAACCCTGACGTTCGGTCCGGTATTGGGCTCCAAGCCGGAACAGCGTGAAGCCTGGCTCAAACAAGTCCAGGCAGTCGCCAGCCGCTGATCGGCGCCGGTCGGGCGATGTCCCTGAGCTGGCCAGCCGAGCCTCCCTGCTGTGACACCTTGTCCAACTTGGTTTCCCACCCCCTGACGCTTGTGCAAAGATGTCGCGCGCCTGTACGAGCACGCGACATCTTTTCGCTTCTGATGTGTCAAAAAAAGGAATTTTCATGTACATCGGCAAAGCCGCCCAGCTGTCGGGCACTACCGTCAAAAGCATTCGACATTACGAAGAAATCGGCCTGTTGCCCCCACCGCAACGCGAAGGCAAGTACCGCATCTACAGCCAGCAAAGCGTAGAGCTGCTGACCTTCATCAAATGCGCTCAGCAACTCGGTTTCAAGCTCAAGGAAATGCAGGCCATTCTGCAGGATCATCGCGGCCAGGAGCTGCCCTGGGATCTGGCCATGCAGGCCATCGATAACAAAAAGCAGGAATTGATGGGGCAGATCCAGGCCTTGCAGCAAGTGCATGACGGCTTGGTTGAGTTTGAGCTGAGCCTCAAAGATGCTCAGATGCAATGTCAGTTCGAACACCTGGAAAAAGCCCGCTGAATCCGCACCACCACCGCTGAACGGCCATGGCGCCCGGTGCCCTTTTCAGCACGCAGGCGCCCCGGCGATTTGGCCTGGCACAGTCTCCCCCCCCGGCTGCTCGCCCTCTTGCACTGCTGGCTGCGGCACAATTGAGGCAAAGAACCACGGCGAAATCAGCATTCTGTAAATGAACCAACCTTACTCCAGCCCTGCTCGCTGAATATCACCTGATGACTCATACCCAGGCGCCCAACGCCACGTCGGCGCGGACAGGTGTTCAAAGAAGAAATCGGAAACAGCTCTGATCTTCACTGGCCGAGTTCGCGCAGACGGTGTCACGAAATACAAGCCGCCCCGAGTCATGCTCCACTCAGGCAAGATTCTTTCCAGGCGCCCATCCGTCAGATACTCACTCGCGATGAACTCAGGCAATTCAGAGATAGCCATCCCTTCTAGCAACAGTGGGATCATCGCCTCCGAATTAGTGACACGCAAAGGCCCGGTAGGCACGACATCCTCTTCTACTCCAGATGTATGCGTGAATCTCCAGACCTGCGTCCGAGCGCGGTAGGCGTAGCTAAGGCAAGGCATACTTGCAAGCTCTCGGGGGTGCTTTGGCCTTCCGTGCTGATTGAGGTAGGCCGGTGAGGCGACAAGAAACTGAGTCACGGCACACAGTTTTCTAGCCACCAATGAAGAGTCGGGCAATGCAGCGATCCTCAAGGCCGCGTCAAAGCCATCCGCGATCAAGTCGACCGAAGCGTCGGACAAATGGAGGTCTACCGAGAGCTCGGGATACTGCCGAATGAGTTGGGGCATCAAGGGCGCGACCCATCTCAAGCCGAACGACATGGGGATCGCGAGGCGAACCAGGCCGCGAGGTCGAACGGAGAGCTCCATCGCCTCGCCTTCCACCTCTTCGGCCTGTCGGTAGATTTCCCCAGCCTTGCCAGCCATGCTCTGACCGAATTCGGTCAATGAAAGTTGTCGAGACGTGCGGTTGAACAGGCGCCCCCCCAGTCGCTCCTCCAGCCGTGCTACCGCCCTGGACACAGTGGGCACTGAAACGCCCATGACTCTGGCGGCGGCTGCGAACGAGCCCTCCTCAGCTACCTTGGCAAACATCGCCAGCCCTTCAAAATCCGGAAGTTTGCTCATTTCATTTCTGCAACGATGAGTTTCCAACAATTCTATTTTGGTTTTTCCCGGTCGTCGATACGCTTCTCCCAACGCAACATCACAAACACGGAGATGATCATGACTGGCAAGCTTGAAAACAAAATCGCAATCGTGACTGGCGGAACCTCGGGCATCGGGCTGGCGACCGCCAAGCTTTTCGCTCAACAAGGCGCACGAGTATTCATCACCGGGCGCCGCCAGGCGGAGCTGGACAACGCCGTCGCACAGATTGGTAGCGCAGTCGGGGTTCGAGTGGATTCTTCCAAGCCGGACGAACTTGATGCCCTGTACCAACAGGTGGCCGCAGAGCACGGGCGAATCGATGTGTTGTTCGCAAACGCAGGGGGTGGCTCGATGTTGCCTCTGGGAGACATTTCTGAAGAACATTACTACGACACTTTTGATCGTAACGTAAAAGGCACGCTGTTCACGGTTCAAAAAGCGCTGCCGCTTCTGGCCCAAGGCGCTTCGGTAATTTTGACCGGCTCCACTGCTGCCAGCTCGGGCACACCCGCATTCAGCGTGTACGCGGCCTCCAAGGCTGCGGTGCGTGCCTTCGCCCGTAACTGGATCCTTGACCTTAAAGATCGCAACATCCGGGTCAACACCATCAGCCCCGGCGCGACTCGCACCCCGGGTCTGGTAGACCTCGCCGGGCCGGACGCAGCTCAGCAGCAAGGCCTGCTGGACTACCTGGCATCGCAGATTCCCTTGGGGCGCGTCGGCGAGCCTGAAGAGATTGCCAAAGCCGCTCTGTTCCTGGCGTCCAGCGACGCCAGCTTCGTCAACGGGGCCGAACTGTTCGTCGACGGTGGCCAGGCGCAAGTCTAACGAGTAAAGGCCGCGACAAATGCGGCCTTCCCTCACTGTTTGAGGAAGCCTGTCAGTTTCGTCTCGACCGTTCTATGGACATTGGCCCTTACCTCGAAACATTAAGAAATATCTTTGCTGAAATTTCAGTTGTACGACGTCCTATCTACTGTGATCGACTACGCTCCGCTCTCACAAAAAAAACAATGGAGTCACCATGTCGAGCATACCTTCTGTCGAGGGAAAAACTGCCTTAACCCCTCAAAATCGCCTGTCAAAGCTGATCAAATTGCTTGGCCCCGGCGTCATCGCGGTTCTGTCGTGGCTGGGGGCAGGAGATCTGATAACCTCATCTGTCGCCGGGGCGAACTACGGTTACGCCATGATGTGGGTGCTGGCCGTTTCGCTGTTGCTCCGGTACCTGATCGTAAACATCATCGCCCGCTTCCAGCTGTGCAATAACCAAGGGATGACCATTCTGCAGGGCTATGCGCAGCTGCACCCGGTGTTCGCCTGGTTCATGTTGGCCTATGCCCTGTTGATGGGGCACCTCATGAACGCCTACATGATCAAGGGTGCGGGGGAAGCGCTGGCGATGTTGCTGCGGATCGACTACCCACTGCTGTGCTCCATGGCCGTGGTGCTGGCCGTGTGGATGCTGGTGGGGCGCAACATCTACGCAATGATCGAAGGCGTCATGAAAGTACTGTTGGCGGTGATGACTTTGGCCTTCCTGGCGCTGGCTGTGATGTCCGGCCCTGACGTGGCGGGTATCGTCAAAGGCACCATCGGTTTCAGCATTCCTGCCGATGAAGGCGTTCACGGCGCACTGCTGGTAGCAGTATCGGTGATCGGTGCCGTGGCAGGCTCGGTAGCCAACTTCGTGCACCCCTATGTCATGCGTGAAAAAGGCTGGGTCGGCCCGCAACACAAACGCATCCAGCGCAACGACCTGCTGTTTGCGGTATTCGTCGGTATCGTCATCAACCTGGCGATCTGGATCGTCGGCGCGGAAATCCTGCGGCCCAACGGCATCGAGGTGAAAACGCTTGGCGACCTGGGCAAGGCGTTGGAACTGTTCTTCGGCCCGATCGGCTGGTACATCTTCTTCGTCGGCGTATTCGCCACCTTGTTCGCCAGCATTTCTGGCAAGACCACTGCGTTCCCCATGCTGATCACCGACGCTTTCCAGCATGTGAAGCCCGAGCGGCGCGAACGCTATGGAAAGGAATTCCACAACGACCCGATGCACAAATGGTTCATGTTGTTCATCCTGGTGACGCCACTGGCCTGGTCGATCCCGGGTATGCCCGACTTCGTGACCCTTACCATCGGTGTCAGCGCGCTGAACATCATCGGCCTGCCGGTGATCTCGCTGGGCCTGCTGATCATGTCCAACCAGAAATCGCTGCTGGGCAAGGCGTACCGCAACAACTGGTTCGAAAACATCGCGCTGGCCTTCGCCACTGGCCTGGCGCTATGGGTAGCCTTCCAGCTGGCAGTGGACCTTATCGCCTGAAGGTAACGCACAGCCCTGGCTCAATGCTGGCCAGGGCTGATTGGCGCTGCGCCTCGGCCTGATACCGGCGTGACCGGTATTTTTCTGCCTGCATTCCATTACGCAGCGTACCACCGGACTTGTTGGTCTGAACTTTACGACCCGCCTTGGCTTCCCCTGCATATCCATCACGCAAAGATGCCTAGCAGAAGGCTGACATTTTCGAGATCTACAGGGGTTCGCAAAATGATCGATCAAGCGACAGGTATGAAACCAGGTGAACGCTATCGCGTGGAAAACGTGGAGCGGGCACATCAGTTCCCAGGCTTCTTCCAGGACGGGAAGTACTACCTCGGCCCTGAGCTTCTGACCGCCGTGGGTTGGATCGAGGGCACGCGTTTCATCTACGACAGCGTGGATGCCGAAGGGGAACCCGTGTTTCCGAACCGGGAGGCTGGCACGGTTGAAGGGCTGACGTTGACCCTGGTCGACGGCACCGCTCTTGAAATCTCTCGGATCGAAGCCAGCGAAACGATCGCGCCAGTTGACGACCAGACTACGTCTGGCAAAGAGCGGGAATCGCCCCGAGAGGGCTATCCGAGCAGAGGGCCGCTGCGCGGCAAAGTCGTGGTCATCACTGGCGCTTCCAGCGGTATCGGCCGTGCCGCCGCGCACGCATTTGCCTGCAAGGGTGCTCGCTTGGTGCTTGCCGCGCGCGATGAACCAGCGTTGTTCGACGTCCTGGACGAATGCACCGACTGCGGGACGGATGCCATCGCGATCACGACCGATGTCACCCGCAACGACCAGATGCAAGCGCTGGCCGCGCAGGCAGCAGAATTCGGCCACGGACGAATCGATATCTGGATCAACAACGCCGGCGTTGGGGCGGTCGGCAATTTCGAGGAAACACCACTGGAGGCCCACGAGCAGGTCATCCAGACCGACCTGATGGGTTACCTGCGCGGCGCTTTTGTAGCCCTTCCCCTGTTCAAGGCCCAAGGCAGCGGCATCCTGATCAACACGCTGTCACTGGGCAGTTGGGTGGCCCAACCCTATGCAGCCGCGTACTCGGCGAGCAAGTTCGGCTTGCGTGGGCTGACTGAGGCGCTGCGAGGGGAATTGACGGCGTTCCCCGAGATCCACGTGTGCGATATCTATCCGGCCGTCATGGACACACCGGGCTTCCGAGACGGCGGCAACTACACAGGCCATGCGCTTACGCCTCCGGGCCCTGTATATGATCCCGAACTTGTGGCGAAGGCCATGGTGGCCTGCGCAATCTCACCACGCGCCCACACCACGGTCGGTGCCACGGCCCGCCTGGCGCATCTGGCCAGTTACCTGGTACCAGGCCTGCCTCTGTTATCGGGGTGGCTGACGCGTCGGGGGATAAACCGCAGTCCCAAAGCCGAAACATCATCTGGCAACCTCTTTGAGCCGCCGAGTGGCAGGAGGAGTGTCGACGGGGGCTGGAGGAAATCAAAAGACAAGACGCCTGTACTGATCGGCGCAGCGGCGCTTGGAGTGATCGTAGGTCTTGCAATCACCCTTTCACGACGCAGGAGCTGAACGACCGTGCCGTCAAACTCGACGCAAGCCAGATCCTTCCAAAAGGTTGGCGAACAAAGCTCTGTGGCGCCACAGTCGCCCGCACGGGTTCTTTCGCGCAACCCGTCGGGACGAGCAGAAAGCAGTGGAGCAAACGCCCCCCTGCCTGACGTCCGAGTTGAACACAGACTTTCCTGTGTGACGACATGAGGTGAAAGATCATGGCTGACAACCAATCCAATCGTGGCCACCAAGGTGGTACCGCACAGAACAACCCAGGCAACTTTGCCAATGACCGTGAGAAGGCATCGGAGGCAGGTCGCAAAGGCGGCCAGAGCTCTGGGGGCAATTTTGCCAACGACCGTGAGCGCGCCTCCGAGGCTGGACGCAAAGGCGGACAGAACAGTCACGGCGGCGGTCGTGGTAGCGAAAATCGCTAACTTGAAATGAGTTCGGCCAGGGTGCACGGCGCCCTGGCCTTTTTTCAAATTGAACGCAGCGGCCACCACACGTGCTGCGTCGGTTTCAAGCTACACCGAAGCAGTGAGCCGCCCTTTCCACGCTTCGTATCTGGCAAGCAGCGGTTGAACGCTCAATCCGTGCAGCAAAATGCTTAGCGCCACCACCGATAGAACCAGGTTGATGCTCTGCGCGGCTGACGTGGCAAGCAGCCCGTGATTGAGGGCATAGAACAGATAGTAGAAGCTGCCGATTCCTCGAATGCCAAACCATCCCAATAGCCCACGCTGCCGGATATCCAGCATTCCTCGAGCCGGGAACAGGAGGATGCTCAAGGGACGAATCAGCAGGAAAAGCGCTGCGGCGACGATCAAGGCCCGCCAGTCCCAATGCTCGATGAGTACTACCCCGAGCATGGTCACCAGAAACACTTCCATTGCCCGTTCGATCAAGCTGCCGAAAGCCAGCATATCCCCCAACATGATGCCTGCTGCCACCTGCGAGTCGTCGAGGCCTTGCACATCACCTTTGACGGCCATCTCCGGCGCCACATGCTGGTGGCCTACCACGGGCTGTACCAGGTGTTCAGCAGCCGGCTCTTCGGGGCCATTGGAGGTCTGAACCTCTGCCTGGCGTAAACCGAGGCCAGCAGCGAACACCGCTAAAAACCCATAGGCCTGAACCGACTCGGCGCTCACGTAAGCCAGCGCAATCAGGGCAAGGGCCAGGTAGTCATTGGGCGACACGGTACTGTCGTCGTTGCGCAGGCGCAAAAAGAGCGTGAGCTTGCCCAGGCCGCGCCCCATCCAGTAACCAAGCAACAGACCTGCGGTCACCGCCCACAGCATGTCCTTGAACAGCCAGTCACTGAACCATGCCTGGCCGGTATCCTGCTGAAGGAACAACCCGAGGATGACGAAGGGGAACGCCACGCCATCGTTGAGCCCTGCCTCGCCAGACAAGCTGAAACGCACCGGATCATCATCCCGGGCATCAACCACCTGTACCAGGGTGGCAAGCACGGGGTCTGTGGGTGCGAGTATCGCCCCGATCAATACCGATATGCCCCACCCCAGGTTCAGGCCATGATGCAGCACCAGCGTTACCCCACCGATGCAGACCAACATCACCGGCCCCGCCAGGTAGAAGGCGCCCCACCATCTGCGGTCATGCAAGGGCAGGCGCAACTTCAAGCCACTGAAGAACAGCGAAAACAGCACAGCGACTTCGGTGAGGTGCTCCATCCAGCCGCTCGACTTGCTCAGGTCCAGATGAAGAAAACCCAACCCCGATGTGCCCAGGCCGATACCCAGGGCAAGGCACACCACGGACGAAGTCACAGGGATCCATCGCAGGTAGGAGGATGAGAGCGCCAGTAGCAGCAAGACGGCACCCAGCATGGCGAACCAGACGATGAAGGTCATCTGCGCACAAGCCTTGAAAGAGTTTTCGACTACTTTTTGACTTTCTGGCGAAACAGGTCGTTCCGCTGCATTGCACGTAACTCATTGTGTAATGTACCCCGCACCGCTCATCGTACCGAATGCAGATTGAAACCAACAAAACCAGGGCCAATCGTTTCAAACCGGTATTAACGTTCTCAACTGCAGGAGCGACTACCGTGCGAGACTTCCCTACTCCGCCCTTCCCCTCCCAGCCTCAAGACGTCCCCGGTTCTCAGCGGAAGATGGAGCCGTATCCAGACTGCGGAGAGCAGTCGTATACCGGTCAGAACCGACTGGAAGGCAAAATTGCACTTATCACTGGAGCGGACAGCGGTATCGGCCGAGCGGTAGCCATTGCCTACGCCCGCGAAGGAGCCGACGTTGCCATCGCCTACCTCAATGAGCATGAAGACGCGCAAGAAACCGCGCGCTGGGTTAAGGCAGCGGGCCGACAATGCCTGCTGTTGCCAGGGGACTTGGCGCAGAAACAGCACTGCTACGACATCGTCGAAAAGACAGTCGAACAGTTCGGGCGTATCGACATTCTGGTCAATAACGCGGCGTTCCAGATGTCCCACGAAACCCTGGAAGAAATCGACGATGATGAATGGGTAAAAACCTTGGATACCAACATCACCGCCATCTTTCGAATCTGCCAGGCGGCAATCGTTTCCATGCCAAAGGGGAGTTCGATCATCAATACGAGCTCGGTCAACTCCGACGACCCCTCTCCAAGCTTGCTGGCCTATGCAACGACCAAAGGTGCGATTGCCAACTTCACTGCTGGCTTGGCTCAACTACTCGGAAAAAAGGGAATCCGAGTGAACAGCGTGGCACCGGGGCCTATCTGGACGCCTCTGATTCCCTCCACCATGCCAGACGAAGCGGTCAGGAACTTCGGCTCGAAAACACCGTTGGGCCGTCCTGGGCAACCGGTGGAAGTCGCCCCGATATATGTATTGCTGGGCTCCGACGAGGCCAGTTACATCAGTGGTTCACGTTACGGAGTTACTGGCGGCAAACCGATCCTCTAGAAAATCGTTGGGAAAACATGCCGTACGGACGCATCCCGTACGGCACCCGGCAGCCATAACGCCTACACAGCGCGCGGATGCATCGGTCATAGCAGCTCGGGGAATGCAGCGCCAAGCAGGCCCGGATCCTTCAGGATCGATGCGCTGCTGGCGATATCCGGGGCCAGCCAACGGTCCTGGGCATAGGCTGGAACCCGTTCGCGCAACAACCGCCAGGCAACGCTGGTACCCGCGCCAAAGCGCTGCTCCTTGAGGAACTCGAATGCCTGGGCCGCCAGCAGGTATTCGATGGCGAGGATCTGCGTACAGTTCTCCAGGGCGCGGTGCAGCTTCAACCCGGCATTGGTGCCCATGCTCAGATGATCCTCCTGCAGGCCGGAGGTGACGTAGTTGTCGACGACTGCCGGTTGTGCCAGCTGACGGTTTTCCGCACACAGTGAAGCGGCAACGTACTGGACAATCATCATGCCCGAATTCACCCCCGGCTGGCTGACCAGGAAGGCCGGCAAGCCGCTGACCAACGGGTTGATCAGGCGATCGAGACGACGCTCGGCAATCGCCCCGATCTCGGCCACCGCGATGGCCAGCAAGTCGGCCGCCATGGCCACCGACTGGCCGTGCGGATTCGCCTGGGAAACCACCCGATACGACTCGGGCGTACCCAGCAGCATCGGGTTGTCGGTGGTGGAGTTGAGTTCGGTTTCGATCTGCCGCGCAGCGTGTTCCAGCTGATCGCGCGCGGCGCCATGAACCTGCGGAATCGAGCGAATGCTCAAGGCGTCCTGGGTGCGAATGCCTTGGCTGCTGGCAATGATTTCGCTGCCGTCGAGCAGGCGCCGCAGGTTACTGCCCACGCGCTGCATGCCGGGATGCGGTTTCATCGCGATGATTTCAGGGTCGAAGGCATCGAGCTGGCCGCGCAGGGCCTCGAAGCTCATGGCGCTGATAACGTCCGCCCATTGGCTCAACCGAGTGGCGTCGTCCAGCGACAAGCAGCTCAGGCCGGTCATGCAAGGGGTACCGTTGACCAGGCACAGGCCATCCTTGGCACCCAGTTTGACCGGCGCCAGGCCGACCTCGGCCAAGGCCTGCTGCGCCGGCATGATCTGGCCGCGATAGCTGACCTGGCCGACGCCCAGCAAGCTGATGCTGATATGTGCCATGTGGGTCAGGTACCCCACCGACCCCTGCTTCGGCACCTGCGGGGTGATGTGCTGGTTGAGCAGGGTCAGCAGCGCCTCGACCACCTTGCGCTGCAGCCCGGAACGGCCCTGGCAGAAATTGATGATCGCCGCGCACATGATCGCCCGGGTCTGTTCGTCCGACAGCGCCGTACCCACGCCACAGGCATGGCTGAGCAAGGTGTTGTGCGACAGCTGGCTGAGTTGTTCGTCCTGCAACGAAACATTGCACAGGGCGCCAAGCCCGGTGTTGACGCCATAGGCGCGGTCACCGCTGGAAACGATGCGCTGGACAATGGCCTGGGCGTTCTCGATCCGCGCCCAGGCCGATGGGGCCAGCTCAAGCTTCGCGCCATGCCGGGCCACTGCCACCACGTCCTGCCAACGCACTGGCGCCTCGGCGATGATGATTCTTTCGGCAAACGACATACACGCGTTCCTTAAAGCGAAGCTACGCGACGCTGCACGAAACGATCGACGTATTCGTCCGCAGGCTGGTAGAGGATTTCTTTCGGTGTGCCGACCTGGACCAGGCGACCGTCCTTGAGAATGGCAATCCGGTTGCCGATACGCACTGCTTCGTCCAGGTCATGCGTGATGAAGACGATGGTCTTGTGCAGGGTCTTCTGCAGCTCCAGCAACTGGTCCTGCATTTCGGCGCGAATCAGCGGGTCGAGCGCACTGAAGGCTTCGTCCATCAGGATGATGTCGGTGTCGGCAGCCAGGGCGCGGGCCAGGCCGACTCGCTGACGCATCCCGCCTGACAACTGGTGCGGGTACGACTTTTCATAACCCTTGAGGCCCACGGTGTTGATCCAGTGCAGGGCACGCTCTGTGCACATGGCCTTGCTCTCGCCACGAACTTTCAGGCCGTAGGCGACGTTGTCCAGCACGGTGCGGTGGGGCAACAGGCCGAAGCTCTGGAACACCATGCTGATCTTGTGCCGGCGGAATTCGCGCAGGGCCTCCATGTCGTACTGCAGAATGTCTTCGCCATCGACCAGGATCTGGCCGCTGGTCGGGTCGATCAGGCGATTGAAGTGGCGCACCAGGGTCGACTTGCCCGAGCCCGACAGCCCCATGATCACGAAAATCTCGCCGCTGCCGATGGACAACGAGAGATCGTTGACCCCGACCACGCAGCCGGTTTCGGCCAGGACCTGATCCTTGGCTTTTTGCTGGCGGATCAGTTTCAGGGCATCTTCGGCGCGAGCACCGAATATCTTGAAGACATTCTTGACTTCGATCTTGTTCATTGTCTGTTTGGCGCTCATTTGCCCACCCCATGCCGTGGTCGGCCATAGGCCTGGGTAATGCGGTCGATCACGACCGCCAGAATCACGATGGCCAGGCCCGCTTCGAGGCCGCGGCCCACATTCAGGGTCTGGATGCCGACCAAAACGTCTTCACCCAGGCCACGGGCACCGATCATCGAGGCGATGACCACCATCGACAGGGCCATCATGGTGGTCTGGTTGATACCGGCCATGATGCTCGGCAACGCCAGTGGCAGCTGCACGCCGAACAGTTGCTGCATGCGATTGGCACCGAAAGCGTTGATCGCCTCCATGACCTCGCCATCCACCTGGCGAATGCCCAGGTCGGTCAGGCGAATCAGCGGCGGCGCGGCATAGATGACGGTGGCGAAGATCGCCGGCACCTTGCCCAGGCCGAACAGCATCAACACCGGTATCAGGTACACGAAGCTGGGCATGGTCTGCATGATGTCGAGCAGCGGCATCAACACCGCCCGCAGGCGATCGTTGCGCGCCGACAGCACACCCAGCGGAATGCCGACCAGGACCGATATCAGCGTTGCGACCAGCATCAGCGCCAGGGTCTGCATCAGCTTGTCCCAGAGGCCGACCGCGCCGACCAGGAACAGCAAGCCGACGATCACCGCAGTGGTCACGACTTTGCGGGTGGCGTGCCAGGCGATACCGGCGACGATGGCCAGCATCAGCCACCAGGGCACTGCGCGCAGCAGGCCTTCGAGGTTGACGATGGCCCACAGCAGGGTGTCGGAGATGTGCCGGAACACGTCACCGTAGTTGGTTACGAGCGCATCGACCCAGCCATTGACCCAGTCGGCAATGGAAAACGTGAAGTTCTTGGGAAACATGGAATTCTCTCGAGCAAGTGCATGAAACGGACTGTCGCGTGCCTTGTCCGGCAGGAGCCGGACGAGCCCACACGCTCAGAGTGCCGCGTCGACCTTTTTGGCTGCGTCTTCGCTGACCCAGCTGTGCCAGACCTCGGGGTGCTCCTTGAGGAACAACTTGGCCAGTTCCGGCGACTCGATGCGATCTTTGCTCATGCGCGCCAGGTTCTGGTTCAGCAGGTCGATCGGCAGATTGACCTTTTCCAGCACCGCCACCAGTTCCGGCGCCTGCTCGTGGAAGGCCTTCGACAGGCCCACTTTGATGGTCAGGGATTTATCCACGCCTGGCTTCTCGTCCAGCTTGACCAGGTCGACCAGGCCCATCAGCGGCGTCGGCGACCAGTAGTAGAACAGGATCGGCTCACCACGCTTGTAGCTCGACAGCACGGCGGCATCCAGTGCCGGGCCGGTGCCCGGGCGGAAGTTGGTGTAGCTGCTTTCCAGGCCGTAGTGCTTGAGCATCTCGCTGTTGTCCAGCTCGCAGGTCCAGCCGGCCGGGCAATTGTAGAAGCGCCCCTTGTCCGGTTCTTCCGGGTCCTTGAATACCTGGGCGTATTGCCCAAGATCGGCGATGGTCTTGAGGTTCGGTGCCTTGGCTTCGAGTTTGCGCTTGGGGTCGCCTTCGATCACGTAACGCGGCACATACCAGCCTTCGACCGCGCCAACGACCGGCGCGCCGACGCCAACGACCTTGCCGGCAGCGGCAGCCTTGTTCCAGACCTCGCTGCGCCCTACCCACTCTTCGGCAAACACCTGAATGTCGTTGCTGCTCAGGGCGTTTTCCATGGAGATGGAGTTACCCGGCAGGCTGTCGGTTTCACAGCCATAACCATTTTTCAGCACGAACTGCATCACGTCGGTGAGCAGCATCCCGCTTTCCCAGTTCAATCCGGCGAATTTCACCGGTTTGCCAGACTCGCACCAGCCGGCCGCCTGGCTGGCACCAGCGGCCGCCAGCAGCCCGAAAGATAGTGTCGTGGTCAGCAGAGCCTTTGTAATTTTCATTGTGACGCTCCCAAACAAGAACATGGATTGCAGTAGTCGAGGGCATCCGGCCCAAAGAGGGTCGCCAAACTGGCTGATCAGCCTTGCAATCGGCATCGGCGTGGCACCTGTGATCGGTGGCCACTGCACAGAGGAAATATTTCACAACCTCAAAAAAGGATAAAATAATATGTCCTGATGTATCACAACGGAAAAACCTATGAAGTTCACACTGCGACAACTGCGCTACGCGCTCGCAGCGGCCAAGCACGGGAACCTGACGACTGCCGCCATGGAGCTTCATGTTTCGCAGCCCTCCATTTCGGCGGCCATCAGCGAATTGGAAGAGGTGCTGGGCCAATCGATTTTTGTGCGCCAACGTGGCCTCGGCATATCGCTGACCCCGTTCGGGCGTACCGTCATGGTCCAGGCCCGCCGCGTTCTGAGCGAGGCTCGGACCTTTGCCGAGATCAATGCCAATGCGGGAGAGTGTGTCGGAGAGTTGGTGGTCGGGTGTTTTGAAGACCTGGCGCCCTATTGCCTGCCACAGATCGTGCGCCGGATGCAGGAGTCCTGCCCGAGGGTCACGGTTGATATGCGCGAAGGCAGCTTCGATTATGTGGGCAAGCGGCTGAGTGAGGGCGCGATAGAGCTGGCAATCACCTACGATCTGGGTCTGCCGCCGAACACTCAATGCACCCAGCTGTGCCAGCTGACCGCACAGGTACTGCTGGCTGCCGATCACCCGTTGGCCAAGGAGTCGCGCGTCAGCCTCAAAGCGCTATCCGAATACACTCTGGTAGTCACCGATCAGGTCCACAGCTGGCAGCATGTGCTGGACCTGTTCAGCTTCTACGATCTTTCGCCCGCCGCTGTACACCGTGTGCGCACCTTCGAGATGCAGCGTAGCCTGGTCGCCAACGGGTTTGGCGTGGCGCTGATCTACACCCGCCCATTTGGTGACCGCAGTTATGATGGTCAAGCGCTGGTATGCCGGCCGACCGAGGAGAAATTGCCAACGCACAGCATCGTGCTGGCGCATGATCAGCGCTATCCGCTGACGCCTTCGGCTGAGGCATTCAAGGAGCTGGCGGTGGCATGGTTCGCAGAGCGGCCGTCGTTTGCATCCGAATGAAACTGCCCTCCTCTGCGAGGCGTCATTGCGCTAACGACACCTGGTCTTTCATCATCCCCATCAGTACCTCGTTTTCCAGCGGTTTGCTGAGCAGAAAGCCTTGTACTTCATGGCATTGGTCATCGCTGAGCAAGGCCAATTGCTCGGCGGTCTCGACACCTTCGGCAGTCACCGTCATGCCCATTGCATTGCCAAGGTTGATGATGGCCTGGACCACGCTACGGTCGCTGCCACTCTTGCCCAGGTGCTGGACGAAGCGCTTGTCGATCTTGATGCTGTCGAACGGGTAGGTACGCAGGTAGCCCAACGAGGAGTAACCGGTCCCGAAGTCGTCCATGTTCAGGCGCACGCCCAGCTCCTTCAGTGCAAGCATGGTGTGCAGTGCACCTTCAACATCGTTGAGCATGACGTTCTCGGTAATTTCCAGCTCCAGGCGGTGGGCTGGCAGCCCGGTGGCGCGCAACGCGTTGCCGACGTCGCGGACCACATCGCTGCGGCTGAACTGGGCCGGTGACATGTTGACCGAGACCATCACCGCCTGCGGCCAGCCCCGCGCCTTGATACAGGCTTCCTGCAGCACCCAGTTGCCAAGCAGCACGATCAGGTCGGACTCTTCGGCAAGCGGGATGAAACGATCCGGGCGGAGCAGGCCCAGGCGCGGGTGTTGCCATCGCACCAGGGCCTCGGCCGATGCGATCGAGACCCCATCGACCTTGAAGCGCGGTTGAAAATGCAGCACCAGTTCGCCACGCGGTATGCCCTCGCGCAGCTCGCTTTCCAGCACACGCTTCTCCATCAAAGCGGCGTTCATCTGTGCCGAAAAGAAGCGCCAGGTGTTCTTGCCCGCCTGCTTGGCGCTGTAAAGGGCCACGTCGGCGTGCCGGATCAGGTCGCTCGGCGTACCGGGGTACTCGGCCGACAGCACTACGCCCAGGCTTACCCCCACTTGCACGACATGCCCTTCGACCTGAATGGGGCGTTTGATCGCCTCGATCACGCGCATGCAGAATCGGTCCATGTCCTGGTGATCGCCTGGCCGGGTCAGTACGACGATGAACTCATCGCCTCCCAGACGGGCGACCAGATCACTGTCGCGGGTAACTTGACCAAGGCGGCTCGCTACCTCGAGCAGCACCGCGTCGCCGGCCGGATGCCCAAGGCTGTCGTTGATTGGCTTGAAGTTGTCCAGATCGAGCATCAACAGCGCCACCTTGGGTAGCTCAGCGCCAGGGGCTGATTGTTCGAGGAAACGGAACAGCTTGTTGCGATTCGGCAGGCCGGTCAGGGCGTCGTGCAAGGAGAGGTGCTGAATCTGGGCATGGGCGGCCACTTCGTCGGTGATGTCGCTGCACGTGCCACGAAAGCCGGTACACACGCCCTCGGCCACGATCGCGCGAGAAGCGATCCTGCAGATACGCTGCTGGCCTAGATGGTCCTGGTACTGGCAGCGCAGCGTGCCGGAGGAGCCTGTCGCGGCCAGGCTGTGCAGCGAGGTCCGGAGGTTGCTGGTATCACACGACAGCAACTCGGTAATCGGGCGCTGTCGCCACGCTTCGACGGGGTGCCCGGTGAGTTCGGTGAACCGGTCCGAAAGGTAGGTCAGGCGAAGGAGCACATCCGTTTCCCAGATCCAGTCCGAGGCAGCTTCGGCCACTGCCTTGAAGCGCTCTTCACTTGATTGCAGGGCAACCCTGGAAGTCACCAGCGCACGGTGGCTGCGATCGATCCTGGTGCTGGCGCGGATCGCATAGCGTGCGAACAATGCCAGGCTCAGCGCGATGAATAGTACGGCGATAGCCAAGGGCGCGATTACCGTGTGGATCAGTTCGGTGCCGGGCTGCGGTATATCCCATGTCAAGGTGTGGCCGCTGCCTTCAAGTGGCAGGGCACCGCGCCCTTGGCGCTGATCGGCCGAATCGCCCACGGCCAGGCCGGACAGCCCCGCCGCCTGGCCCAGCGGCAAGAGCACCTGTGGCGATAGAACCCGAATGAACACCAACACCGCAGTTGGTCCCGGCGGGCGGGCCGGCTGGGTCTGCGGGCGGATCAGTGCAGCGACGTACACCGCCGGCTGGCCACGAAAGACCAGATAGCCTGAAGACGCCTGATCGTGTTGCGCTGCTTGCCGAGCCTCCTGCAGGATCTTGCCGGCACTGACGGTATGCTGCTCCAGGCCCTGCTGGCTGAGCTTACCGTCCAGTATTGCGTACCGCGTACCGTCGTCATCGAGCACATATACGCCTTCGTATCCATCGGAGGTATAAAGCGTGGCGCCGACGTTGTCCTCGTCGTATGCCCAATGTGCGTCGACCTGCCCGCCCAAATGATCATAGGCGGCCTGCCAGTTGGCATGGGTCAGCAGGAACGTCTTGTCGTTCTTCTGCAGCTGGGCCATGGCGGATTCTGCATAGAAGCGGCTTTGCTCCACTTCTCGAGCATCCAGCGCACCGGCGAGGCGGTAGAGTGAGAACAGCCCCAGCAACAAGGCCAACAGCAGAATCAGGGAAAACGCCACGATCAGTTGCCCGACCACATCACTGCGGGTCGACATTTCATTGTCAGCAAAGACGTCCATTGGTTCACCATCGCGGCCTAGGGTCTCCCGGTTGACCGGGCAGCAGCTTTGGAGGTCGATGGAGCTGACGATCGGTGGTTGGGCGAAAGGCAACCTACAGCCTGATCCGGGGCTATGGTCAGTTCAGCGCGGGGGCCTGCCAGCGGTGAACGACCGCCAGGTTGGATAACGGTTCTGGTGCGTTCCGCGGATAACGACCCACAGCTGTCGTTTTGCCCAACGGCGATCATTGTGGGAGCGGGTTTACCCGCGAACACCGGCACAGCCGGTGCCATCCACCGCGGCGCCTGCTTCGCGGGTAAACCCGCTCCCACAGGGCCGGCGTCGCACTTGAGATCACGCGGTACCTGTGGGAGCGGGCATGCCCGCGAACACCGGCAAAGCCGGTGCCATCCACCGCGTCGTCTGCTTCGCGGGCGCGCCCGCTCCTACAGGTACTGCGCGGGCTTCGAGTTGGCGCTGTACCTGTGGGAGCGGGTTCACCCGCGAAGAGGCCCTCGAGGTCGATCACGGCTGCCGCTTGAATCAAACAAAGCCCAAACGCTCGTCAGACACCCGGTGCCGTCTTCCGCCCAACCAGTTGCTGTCTCTCCACCCCATCCAGCAACGCCTCCACCACCGCCTTGGCCGAATCCAGCCCATGGTCATTGCTCAACAACAGATCACGACAGGTTCCCTTGGCCAGCTCCAGTGCCTTGAGATTGGTCGCAAACGCGCCTTTGAGCAGCGTGGACAGATGCACCAGCGCATCTTCGTAGTCCACCCCAGAACGCACGGCAAACAACGGTGGATGGCTGCATTCGCACGTGGAGAAACTGGAGGACGCCGTGGTGGCGCGTACGGGAGGATCGGGTAAGCCTTTTGTCATTGTGTCGCTCCTTGATTCACTGGAGCCGCCACACAACGTGACCAAACGAATGGGTGGCGACTGTACGCGGGTTGGTCAACCGGGAATCAAGGAAACCGGCGCGCACGGAGGCGCCCCACGCACAGCCGCCATAAAACGAAACAGCGGGCACAAAAAAGCGCCAACTGTATCGCAGAGCGGGCGCTTGTGCGCCTTGATGATTGCGGGTGACCAAACCCGGCCGCTAGACTTACAGCAGCGGGCAAAGACTACCGGTGTCAGGGAAGCGTTTCAAGCGAAGGGAATGTGCAGTAACACTTCCGTTGGCGCCTCTCACTCATCACCGGCCGGCGAGTCAGCAGTGATCACCATGTTGTGTCGCCTGCACCGGCCTCTTCGCGGGTAAACCCGCTCCCACAGGGACGGCGTCGCGCTTACGAAACCAGTTATCCTTTAGCGTCCACTTTGGGCCAAAAGCGATCGACCGCGAATGGCGGCTAACGACCCACGGCGGACACTGATCCAAAGCTCTGTAGTCAGTACCGGCCTCATCGCCGGCAAGCCGGCTCCCACAGGAGTATCACCAGCCTTCAGGCATGCGCTGTACTTGTGGGAGCCGCGCTTGCCGGCGATGGGCCGCGAAGCGGCCCCGGTTACAGGTGTCCGCAATGGATCGTTAGCAGCCATTCGCGACTGAGCGTCAACGACCCAAAGCGGACGCTTTAATCGGTCTTTTCTGCAGTATCCAGCCACCGAACTGCGCCGGACATCAAAGCCGGACGGATGACTTATCGGGTATCGCTCGCTACCCTGAAAGCCCCGTCACCTGACGGTTTCCAGGTCAAGTCCCATTTCACCAGACGAGCATGTCATGAAATCCCCCACAGGTTTGCTGCTGTCGGCTATCGAACTGGACCGTGCCAGTGCCATACCCCTGTACCGCCAGCTGTATCTGCAGATTCGCAAACAGATACTCAACGGCAGAATTCAGGGGGGCGTGCGCCTGCCGTCGACCCGGACCTTGAGCATCGAGTTGGGGCTGTCGCGAATCACCATCCTCAATGCTTTCGATCAGTTGATCGCCGAAGGTTTCCTGGCCTCGCGCACGGGTGCAGGTACGTATGTCGGTACTGAGTGGGAAAACCGGAGTATCGAGGACGAGCAACCGCGCCAGCCACCGCGCCTGTCCGAACTGAGCCAGTCGATGCTGTCGCTGCGCAGCGATCATTTTCGCGGGGTGTCCTATGCCGACTGGGATCCCGCGACGCCGACCTCCTTCCTGCCCAGTCACAGCACCTATGAAGAATTTCCGCAAGCCATCTGGCGGCGCCTGATGAACCGTCATTTGCTCAAGCCGACCAAGGCGATTCTGGGTTATGGCGAGTTGCAAGGTTTGCAGGCGTTTCGCACAGCGATTGCCGAATACGTCTTCGATGCGCGAGGTATCGACTGCAATGCCGAGCAAGTGGTGATCGTTTCCGGCGCGCAGCAAGCGTTCAACCTGCTGGGCATGCTGCTGCTCAATCCGCAGGACAGTGTCTGGATGGAAGACCCTGGGCACATCGCCGCGCGAATTGCGTTGCAAGCCCAGGGGGCCAAGATCATTCCGTTGCGTATTGATGAACAGGGGATCGATGTCCAGCAAGGCCTTGCCGAGTGCCCTGATGCACGCCTGGTATTTTGTACGCCTTCGCGTCAGCATCCTTTGGGTGTCACCCTGAGTTATGTGCGGCGCCAAGCACTCATCGACTGGGCTGCGCAGCATCAGAGCTGGATCATCGAGGACGATTGCGACAGCGAGTTTCGCTACAGTGGTCGACTTCTCCCGGCACTGTATGCCTTGGACCAGATGGCCCGGGTGATCTACGTCGGCACGTTCAGCAAAGTGCTCTTTCCGTCACTGCGACTGGGTTACGTGATTCTGCCGCAGGCTCTGGTCGAGCCCTTCTGCACCCTGCGCGCGGTCATGGATCGTAGCCCGCCCACACTGCTTCAGGCCACAACGGCGGACTTCATGAGCGAAGGTCACTTCCTGGGGCACATCCGCCGCATGCGTGCACTGTACAAGGCGCGCCAGCAGGCATTGATCGAACAACTTGAAAAGCAGATCGGCAGCTTTTTCAGGATCACTCCGACAGATGCCGGCATGCACCTGATCGCCTGGCTGCCCCCCGAACTCAGTGACACTGACATCGCCCGGCAACTGGCCCGACACAACATTCACACCTACGCCTTGAGCGACTACCGCATCAAGCATGACCTGCCGCCTGCGCTGTTGATCGGCTTTGCCGGCACGCCTGAAAAGCAGGCCCGGGAGCGTGTCGAGGAGCTGGCCCAGGCCTTGCGCACGCTGGGTTACCTTCCACCAGCCACTTGATGCGAGGCAAGTGGCCTTATCAATTAGTTGATAATGGATCTATCGAGAGTTCCTGACTGGCGCGATAAAGGCTGCGCCGGTAGACCCGGAGTCTGAACCAGGAACGACTCTAATGAACAACAAGATCCAGGAACGATTCAACGCCTTGCTGAGCCACAAGGTAGTCGAAAACGTAGCTGCTCCAGTGCTGACCGAAGCACTGGCCCAGCGGTTACTTGAGCGTCTCGGGCAATTGCGCCTGTTTGCCCACGCCTATCCGCTACTGACCAACCTCACCCACGGTCGTGTCACCCCCGCCGACCTGCTGGACTTTGCCTATCGCCACGAGCTGCAAGGCCTGAGCCTGCACTTGCTCGACGGCGAGGAAAACAGCCTCAGCCAGATGTCGCCAGAGCAGCTCCAGGCGTTTGCCAGCAAGGCCAAGGCGCTGGGGCTGGATGTGCACCTGGAAATCAGCAGCACGCTGAAAAAGGATGTCGACCAGGTGATCACCATCGCCAAGGCCCTGGGGGTGCGCAACATCCGTGTCTACTCACGTTACGAGGGCACGCTGTCGCGGGTCATGGACGTGATCGAGACCGACCTGCACTACCTCGCGCAACAGGCCGACGCCAACGATCTGTACTTTGACTTCGAGCAGCATGAGGAACTCAAGAGCAGCGAAATCGCGCAGTTGCTCAACCGTCTCAACCACCCTCGCCTGCATGCCCTGTTCGACTTCGGCAACATGATCAATGCCTGCGAACAGCCCCTGCAGGCCCTGCACAACCTGGCGCCGCACATCCGCCAGGCTCACCTGAAGGGCGTACGCATCGTCCCCGAACAGAACGGCTTCGGCCATTACGGCGTATTGCAAGGCAGCGACGAAGACGACCTGCCCAGCGCCCGCATGCTGTTCGAACTGTTGATGCTGGGCGAAGCAACCCCACAGGTGATCGCGTTCATTCTCGAGCAGGAAAATCACTACGTGGCCCCGGCCTTCCGCCAGAGCCTTGAAGCGGCCGATCCATTCATTGCTTACCGGGAGATGAGCGAAACGCCGCTCCCGAAAGGCTACTCGCTCGAGCGCATGCTGGCCGACGAACACCGCTGGGCGAACAATCAGGTGGCCTATGTCCGACGCTTGCTGGGCGAACTGCGCACCTTGGCTGAACTGACCCTGGCCACCCCTTCCAACGCCTGAACCTGACGACCCGATTACGCCCGGAGAACAATAATGACAACTCAAAACAAGGCCAAATGGCTCAGACTCCTGATTCTCATCCTCGGTGGCGGCACCATTTACAAGTTGGCGAACCTCAAGGACGCCTTCTATGTCCCCATGCAGGAATTCATGGGCCTGAGCCACACTGAAATCGGCGTGCTGCTGAGTGCCAACGCGATCATCGCGACTGCACTGTTTGTGGTTGGCGGCCTGCTCGCCGATCGCTACGACACGCGCAAACTGATACCCCTCGGCCTGATCGGGACCGGAGCTCTTGGGTTGTACCTGGCAACCTTTCCGCCCTTCAGCAGCTTGCTGATCGTGTTCAGCCTGTTGGCCGTCTGTGCCGACTGCCTGTTCTGGCCATCGCTGCTCAAAGCCATCCGTAATCTGGGTGACGATCAGGAGCAAGGCCGGTTGTTTGGCCTGCTGGAAGGCGGGCGTGGTGTGGTTGATACGCTGGTGGCCTTTTCCGCACTGGGCGTGTTCGTCGCCATGGGCTCGGGGGAAACCGGCCTGAAGTCGGCGATCCTGTTCTACTCGGTCATCGACATTCTGGCCGGCACCCTGACCTGGCTCCTGCTCAAGGGCGGTAACGCGCAATCGGCCGCCAAGCCGAAAAACGGTCTGGCGAACCTGATGGAGGCGATCAAGGTACCCGGCATCTGGTTGGTCAGTCTCAACGTGTTCATGGTCTACATCGTCTACTGCGGCCTGACCTATTTCATTCCCTACCTCAAGGAAATGTACGGCTTGCCCGTGGCGTTGGTAGGCGCCTACGGCATCATCAACCAGTACTTCCTGAAAATCCTCGGCGGGCCTGCCGGTGGTTTCATTGCCGACAAGCAGTTCAAGAGCACCAGCCGTTACCTGAAGTGGGCATTCCTGGCGTTATTGCCGCTGATGGGCGTGATCATGCTGATTCCCAAAAGCCCGGGCTTCATCTATGCGGGGATGGCGGCCACCCTGTCCTTCGCCCTGATTGTGTTCTCGATGCGCGGCGTGTTCTGGGCACCCATGGGCGAAGTCGGCATTCCCCAGCACATCACCGGCTCGGCCTTCGGCATCGGTTGCCTGATCGGCTATGCCCCCGGCATGTTTGCCTACGTCATCTATGGTGCGCTCCTCGACCACTTCCCTGGTCAACAGGGCTACAACTATGTGTTCACCTTGATGAGCATACTGGCCATTGTGGGCTTCATGGTGTCCAGCCTTCTCTATCAAGCGGTGCGCAAAAAATCCATGCCCACTGGCGGGGTCAACGCGGTACAAGCCTGATCATCGTTGCTCTCGAGGTTGTCGCTGTACCTGTAGGAGCGGCCTTGTGTCGCGAAAGGGCCGCATCGCGGCCCCAGGAATGATGCGCAACAGTTGAAATTGCCGGGGCCGCTGCGCGCCCCATCGCGACACAAGGCCGCTCCTACATGGGCCCCGCTGATTCAATGAGTTATGTGCAGTTCCAGGAGAGATGACAAAAGCTGAGTGGCTTGCCAAGGTCGATCGTTGGCCATTGCAAACAGGCCTGAAGGTGCCATAGGCTGCCTTTCCATGAATCGGCCACTGACACGGGATAAACGATGATCGACCTACAAGGATGTGGAGAGTTTTCAGGCTTGGAGTGCCGGCCTGTCGGGCCCGCTGACGCAGAAATGATCTGCTCGCATCGCCAGGAGATGTTTCTTGAGGCAGGTGGCGACCCTGAAAAACTGCAAGTCATGACTCAGCACTTTCGCCCATGGCTGGAAGAGCGACTCAGTGACGGTCGGTACTACGGTTTCAAACTCATGGATGGCGACCAACCTGTCGCAGCCATTGGCTTGATGAGCATTGATTGGCCTCCCCATCCATCGCACCCGACCCTGGACAAGCGTGGGTACGTGCTGAATGTGTTCGTCCAGCCTGCCTACCGCCGCCGTGGCCTGGCTTCAGCCTTGATGCAGGCTGCTGACGCCGAGTTCGCTCGCCGAGGCATCACCTTCGCTGTCCTGCACGCAACCGAGACGGGTAGACCGGTCTATGAGCAAACCGGTTGGACTGGAACGTCGGAAATGGCCAAATCCATTAGTTGATGGTTACCGCTTTCGACCAAAAGCGGAGATTGGAAAAAAGACAGTATCCGGCAAGACGCGGACATCGATCTGTCGCAATGCTACGCTCGCTAGTTCCTCTCAAGGCTATCTCATGGAAATACCGGCTCGATTCATCATTCACGAATCCAGGTACTGGATTCTCAACCACCGCATGGACAGTGCGTTGCCGGGCTATCTGATGCTCAGCGCGAAGCACATGACCAACTCGCTGGCAGCGCTACCGCTTGAGGCGCAATCGGAACTTGGGGTATTGCAGGCGCGAATTCAGAAAACCATTGAAGATCACCTCTCGCCCAAACACTTGTATATTGGCCGGTTCGGGCACGATGCCGGTTACTCCATCCACTTCCACTTCATCCCGGTATATGACTGGGTTGAAGCCATTTTCTGGCAGGACGAAAGATACAGGCTGCTGCAAACCTTCGGCTCGGGGGACACCGCACCTCAGCAAACAGATGGCGCAGAACTGATGCTATTTATCTGGCGAGAGTTTTGCGAACGCCCCGTGCCGCCAGCGATACAAGGTCATCGTGTTGATGACGTTGTTGCTACCCTGCGTAGCTCATTTGAATCAAGACTTCCCGTTTAACACAGTGAACTCAGCTTTCATGTGGCACCAAGACGATAGCTCGAACCAATGCGGCGTTACATCTGTTGGCCTGCGTACACCGCGCCAGCAATTTGCTTCGCAGAAGTACACATCATGCCTTTCACTTGGCCGTGAGACGCCATAGACCCGCGAATCCTTACTGGCATGGCACGTGCAGTTGCCGTGTTAAACGCCATTTTGACGCCGAGCCCATTGGTCCGTGCCCTGATGGTCGATTCTAGGTTTTCGGGGGTACATATTTTATCGTGATAGATATATTGGCTCTTCCTCATGAGATTGAGGGCAATGGTCTACGCCTGCTTCGTCCTCGGCCAGAGTTCGCACCACTGCTGCATACGGCCCTGAAACGCAGCTATGAACTCCATAAAAAATTCCTCAGATGGCCAAATGCTGAAGTATCGCTTATCGACGCAAAGGAAAGTCTTCAGCGATCAGTTACCGCATCCAATTCATCTGATCCGACAGCAGAAAAGAAGTACTACATTTTCACTAGCGAATTGGACACCTTGGTAGGCTGTATTGGAGTTCGATACCTGCCAGAGCAGGAATGTAACTCCCTGGGTTACTGGGTAAATATTGACTGTGCTGGGCGCGGCTATATGACCAACGCGCTGCAGTTGGTCCTTCCATTTTTGAAGGCTCTGCCAACTGTGCTGTTTATTTCTGAGCGAAATGAATCCAGTAAAAAATTGGCAGTCCGGGCAGGTTTCGAGCTGTATGGCACAATCGTGGGTAACAGAGAGGACGCTCGAGACAGATCCCATAATACTCTGATCTATCGGATTGAAAGCCATGAAAATCGATGACGCACCAGCACCATGCCGGTCGTTCGGGGGCAGCGCGATAGTATTCCTCAGGCCGTCATAGAACCTGGCCTGCTTGGTGGCCACGCCTTAGAGCGCCATATCCAGGGTAGGCTCCATCTACTTGGCCTTCTGGCCACCATCGCTCAGTAACCTTTGGTGTCGGCGTAGTTGGCAAGCTCGCTGTGGATCAGTTCGAGTTTTCCAGCGCCACCAGCATCGCTTTTGCCGGCTCGTCCAGCACCGGCAAAGCGACGGCAAGGCCAGGGCCTTCTTCGGGTTCTCGCGCAAGCCACCGATGTCATACGATCGCTCGGAACGAGCATCCAACGCTAGTCTGCAGCCGGCTGATACAAGCTCACCGCCTTGGCATCCACCGCCTTGGGCAACAGTCCCTCGCGGTAGAACGCATCAGCGATGCGCTGCTGCTCGGCCAGGTTCTCCGGCTTCACCGGCTGCACGTCGTAGCTGCGCCGGGCATTGGCCTGCTGCACCGTGGCACTGTCCAGGTTGCCCCACAACGGCCCGAGGATGCGTGCTGCGGCCGCCGGGTTGGCCTTGGTCCAGACACCTGCCTCACGCAGGGCCAGGTACACCTGCTGCAGCACCTCGGGATGGGCCTGGGCATAGTCGCTGCTGGCCAGGTAGTAGCGCTGGTAGCTGGCCAGTTCGCTGCCATCGGCCAGGATGCGGGCGTTCTGCTGGCGCTGGGCGCTGGCCACGTAAGGGTCCCAGGTTACCCAGGCATCGACCTTGTGGTTCTCGAAGGCGGCGCGGCCGTCGGCAGGGATCAGGTAGGCCGGGGTGATGTCCTTGAAGGTCAGCCCGGCCTTGGCCAGGGCCTGGATCAGCAGGTAGTGGCTGCCAGCCGCCTTGGTCACCGCCACGCGCTTGCCCTTGAGGTCGGCCAGGGTCCTGAGTGGCGAGTCCGCGGGCACCAGGATGGCCTGGGCCGTTGGCGAAGGCGTCTCCCGGGCGAAGTAGGTAAGCCTGGCGCCGGCAGCCTGGGTGAATACCGGTACGGTGTCGGCAACATCCGCCGACAGGTCGACATTGCCAGGTTCAGCGCCTCCAGCAATGGCAAGCCGCTGGGGAACTCGTGCCAGCTGACGCGAATGCCCTCGGCCTGCAGGCGTTGTTCGAGGCTGCCGCGGGCCTTGAGCAGGGTCAGCAGGGTCGAGGATTTCTGGTAGCCGATGCGCAGGGTCTGTTCGGCGCTGGCGAGGCTCGGCAGCAGGGCGCTGGCCAGCAGCGCCAGGCCAAGCTGGCGCAGGGGTTTGAAGGACATGTAGAGGTCTCCGGAGTCAGGGTTGCGTGGCCAGCGTGGCGGCATCGGACAGGGTGAAGCCAGTGGCGAAGGTCGGTGCCACATCGAGGCGTTCGCTCATCAGGCCGTGGGCGTGGTAGAAGTCGGCGGTGTCCTGCTGTTGCGCCACGGTCTGCGGGTCGATCACCTGCCAGCGCAGCTGGCGGCGCTCGAACTGCAGGCGGGCGGCGTCCTCGGGGAAGCCGATGATCGCGGCCAGGGTTTTCGAGTAACTGTCCAGGTGCTGGTTGGCCCAGACCTGCGCCCCAGCCAGGCGGTTGAGGTAGTCCTGCAACGCCGCGCGACGCTCGGGTTGATCCAGCGCCTTGTCGGTGGCGGCGAGGAAGCTGTTGCCGCTGGACAGGCCGCGGCCGTTGACCAGCACCCGGCCCTGCCCGCTCAGCTCGGCCAGCGCGGTGTAGGGTTCCCAGGTCGACCAGGCGTCCACCGAGCCGTTGGCCAGGGCGATCTTGGCGTCCACCGGCCCGAGGAAGCGGAACTCCACGTCCTTCTCGCTCAAGCCGACCTGGTCCAGTGCCTTGAGGGCCAGATGATGGCCGATCGACCCGCGACCGGTGGCGATGCGCTTGCCCTTGAGCTCGGCCGCGCTGTGCAGCTGCGCGTCAGGACGCACCAGCAGCGCCGTGCCATAGGGGTCGGACTTGTCCACGGCAATGGCCTTGACCGGTGCCCCCGAAGCCAGCACGAACAGCAGCGGCGCATCGCCAATGATGCCGGCATCGATCGCCCCGGCATTGAGCGCCTCGGCCAGCGGCGCGGCAGCGGGGAACTCGGCCCAGTGGATGTCGTACGGCAGGTCGCGCAATGCGCCTGCGGCTTCCAGCTGGGCGCGCATGTTGCCCTTCTGGTCGCCGATGCGCAGGGTCAGGCGCTCGGCGGCGCCGGCCTGGCTGGCCAGCAGCAGGGCCGCGGCCAGGGTCAGCAGCTTCGATCGGATGGACATGGCGTTCCTCGGTGTCTGGGCGGGCAGCATCATGCGGCCCGTGCCAGGCGACTCTAGCGAGATCCGTCAAATAAATTAAATTGATTTTAGGAATATCCTAATATGCGTTTTCATCTATCGAAACAGAACCGATGGCATTACCCGCCAGGCAGATTATGCTAATGCCTTATTTTCCCTCCGACCCTGTGAGCGCCAATTATGAAAATCGATGATATGGACGCCTTCGTCGCGGTCATCCGCTGCCAATCCACCAACCTCGCCGCCGAGGCCCTGCAACTGACGCAACCGGCGATCACCCGCCGGGTGCAGAACTTCGAGGAAGACCTTGGCGCCACCCTGCTCGACCGCAACACCAAGCCGCTCAAGCCCACCCCCATGGGCTTGCGGGTGTACGAGCAGTGCAAGGCGATCCTGCGCGAGATCGACTCGCTGCGCGAACTGGTGGCCAACGATGGCGCGCCTTCGGGCACCCTGCGCCTGGGTGTACCGCAAACCCTGGGTGACGTGGTGCTGCTCGATGCCCTGGCGCAGATTCGCGAGGCCTACCCGCAATTGCGCACCCAGGTCAGCAGCGGTTGGGGCAGCAGCCTTATCGCGCGCATGGAAAACGCTGAGCTGGACGCCGCCGCCGCGCTGTTCCCACCGGGCAAGATCTTCCCCGAAGGCATCGCCAGCCGCTCGATCGCGCGCATGCCGCTGAAGGTGATAGCCGCCAAGGGCAGCGTCACCAAGCGCAGCTACAAGCTCAAGGACTGCTACACCCGTGGATGGGTGCTCAACCCCGACGGCTGTGGTTTCCGCGCCGGCCTGCAGCGGGCGCTGAGCGAACAGGGGCTGAGCCTGTCGATCAACCTGGAAACCTTCGGCACCGAGTTGCAACTGGGCCTGGTCGCCAATGGCCAGGGCCTGGGGCTGGTGCCCGAACCACTGTTGCAGGCCAGCCGCCACCGCGATGCGCTGGATGTGATCAACGTCAGTGATTTCAAGCCGCAGGTAGACCTGTGGCTGTTCCATCCACGTTACCTGGGCAACCTGCAGGAACCGGTCGAGCTTTTCGGCGAGGTGGCTGGGCACAGGCTCCTGGGTTGACCACGCAGGGGCGCCGGGCGCCCCGCCAATAAATGCAATTCATGCATAACAGTAAAAACAATAAATTCTTAAAACAAATAATTAGCATAGAACAAAAAAGACTTTTACAGCGTTCATCCATACGAATACGGTCTTAGCAACACACCGTCATTCAGGGATGAAACCCCATGAGTCACCCCTCCGACAGCGCCCTCGCCGAGCTGACGCAGGCCCTCGCGGCCAACGCCGAACGCTACGACCGCAGCGCGCAGTTTCCCCAGGACAATTTCGACCTGCTGCACCGCCACGGCCTGCTCGCCTTCACCGTACCCCGCGCACTCGGTGGCACTGGCGCGGACCTGGCCAGCGCCCGTCGGGTGATCGGCGCGGTCGGCAAGGGCGACCCGGCTACCGCGTTGATCCTGGTGATGCAGTACCTGCAGCACTTTCGCCTGCAGGACGAGGCCCGCTGGCCCGAACACCTGCGCCAGCGCGTGGCCCGCGATGCCGTGCATCAGGGCGCACTGATCAATGCCCTGCGCGTTGAACCCGAACTCGGCACCCCGGCCCGCGGCGGCCTGCCCGCCACCGTGGCGCGGCGCACAGCCGAGGGCTGGCGCCTGAGCGGGCGCAAGATCTACTCCACCGGCAGCCACGGCTTGACCTGGTACCTGGTCTGGGGCCGCAGCGACGACGCCGACCCGCTGGTCGGCGGCTTCCTGGTGCACCGCGACACGCCCGGCATCACCATCATCGATGACTGGGACCACCTGGGCATGCGCGCCACCTGCAGCCATGAAGTGCGCTTCGACGATGTGCTGATCCCCCTCGACCATGCCGTCAGCGTCAGCCCTGCAAGCGCACCGAAAGCCGAGCTCGACGGCGAGAGCCTGCTGTGGATGGCCGTACTGCTGCCGGCGGTGTACGACGGCGTGGCCCGTGCCGCCCGCGACTGGCTGGCGGGTTTTCTCAAGCAGCGTGCCCCCTCCAACCTGGGCGCGCCGCTGGCCAGCCTGCCGCGCTTCCAGGACGTGCTGGGGCGCATCGACACCCTGCTGTTCGCCAACCAGGGCCTGCTTGACGCAGCCACCGCCGGGCAGGTCGCCGCGCAGCATGCCGGGCAGCTCAAGCACCTGGTCAGCGCCAACGCCATCCGGGCCGTGGAGCTGGCCATCGAGGCCGCCGGCAACCCCGGGCTGTCGCGGCGCAACCCACTGGAACGGCACTACCGCGACGTGCTCTGCAGCCGCATCCACACCCCGCAGGACGATGTGGTGTTCGGCCAGGCCGGCCGCGCAGCGCTGGCGGAGGTGCACGCATGAGCCATTCGATCATCGCCAGCCAGCTCGACGCCCAGGCCAACCAGCACCTGCGCGAACACCTGCCGGACCATGAAGTCATCGATATCGCCCCCGGCCAGCTGGCCCTGCAAGCCCCTGCCGATGTATTCATCCTGCGCCCGATCAACGTGCGCGGGCAGCGCATCGACACCCCGCCGCCAGGCTGGCCCTGGGGCGTGAAGTGGGTGCAGCTGGTGTCCTCGGGCATCGACTTCTACCCCGACTGGGTGTTCCAGGGCACACCGGTCACCAGTGGCAAGGGTGCCAATGCCGAGCAGGTGGCCGAATTTGCCCTGGCCCTGGTGTTCGCCGCCGCCAAGCAACTGCCGGGGCTGTGGGTCAAGGATGCCGACTGGCGCCTGACCCCGCTGGCGCCGTTGCGCGGCCGCACCCTGGGCATTCTCGGTTTTGGCAGTATCGGCCAGAGCCTGGCGCGCAAGGCAGTGGCCCTTGGCATGCAGGTGCTGGCCTTGAGCCGCCCCGGCCAGGCCATCGCCGAGGTGCCTGGGGTGGAACGCGCCGCCGACCTGCAGCAGTTGTTCGCCGGCAGCGACCACCTGGTGCTGGCCGCCCCACTCACCGCCGCCACCCGTGGCCTGGTCGACCGTCAGGTGCTGGCCCATGCCCGCCCTGGCCTGCACCTGATCAACATCGCCCGCGGTGGCCTGCTCGACCAGCAGGCCCTGCTCGAGGCCCTGGACAGCGGCCTGATCGGCCGTGCCAGCCTGGATGTCACCGACCCCGAGCCACTGCCCGCCGGCCACCCGCTGTATCACCACCCACGGGTGTTTCTGTCGCCGCACACTTCGGCCATTTCCGAGGACGGCTACCCGGCCCTGCTCGAAGCCTTCATCGCCAACTTCCACCGCTACCGCGAGCAGGCGCCCCTGGCCAACCTGGTCGACACCGCGCGCGGCTACTGATTACCGGAGAGCACACCATGAGTTCACTGTCTGCCGTCACTACCAGCACCGACAAGGTGCGCGACCGGGTCAGCGCCGAAGAGTGGGAGGTGCGGGTCAAACTGGCTGCCGCCTACCGCCTGGCCGCCCTGTTCCGCTGGACCGACCACATCTACACGCACTTTTCGGCCCGCGTACCGGGGCCGGACGAACACTTCCTGATCAACGCCTTCGGCCTGCTGTTCGACGAAATCACCGCCTCCAACCTGGTCAAGGTCGACGTCGACGGCACCATCATCGACGACCCGCTGGGGCTGGGCATCAACCAGGCCGGCTACGTGATCCACAGCGCAATCCACCGCGCCCGCCCCGACCTGAAGGCCGTGCTGCACACCCACACCCGCGATGGCGCAGCGGTATCGGCCCAGCGCGACGGCCTGCTGCCGATCTCCCAGCACGCCTTGGCCTACTACAGCCGGGTTGTCTACCACGACTACGAAGGCGTGGCCCTGGACCTGGACGAACAGCAGCGGCTGGTGGCCAACCTGGGCGACAGCAACATCCTCATCCTGCGCAACCACGGGTTGCTCACCGGGGGGATCAGCGTCGAGCACGCGTTCCGGGAGCTGCATGGGCTGGAGCGGGCCTGCAACATCCAGGTGGCGGCCCAGGCCGGGGGCAATGACCAGCTGCTGCATGCATCGCAGGCGGCGATTGCCAAGGTGCATGAACAATCGAAGCGGTTTTCCGATGGCAAGGGGGAAGGCATCCAGCGGCATTGGGATGCGTTGATCCGGCAGCTGGACCGCGAGGGCCGCGATTACCAGGACTGACTGGAAGGCACTGTCGTCTGTACCGGCCTCTTCGCGGGCAAGCCCGCTCCCACAGGTACGGCGCACCACTCAAGGAAAGTGAAACTCCTGTGGGAGCGGGCATGCCCGCGAAGAGGCCGGCACAGGTAACCCCAACTCAATGAAGGACCATCCCATGCCCCGACTGCACCGCCTGTTCGCCATCAGCTCCCTGGCCCTGGCCCTGACCGCCTGCTCCCCGGCCGACAACACATCGGCCAGCAACACCCTGAACATCGCCTTCTGGGGCGACAACACCACCCTGGTCAGCGTCGACCCCTTCCAGGTCTACTGGCTGGAGCACCGCGTACTGCTGCGCAACGTGGCCGAGTCCCTGACCGACCAGGACCCGCAAACCGGCCGCATCATTCCCTGGCTGGCAAAAAGCTGGGAGGTCAGTGCCGATACCCTGAGCTACACCTTCCAGCTGCGCCAGGACGTCACCTTCAGCAACGGCGAACGCTTCGACGCCCACGCCGTGAAAACCGCCTTCGACAGCAACAAGGCCTTCGCCACGCAGCTGCCGGCCACCTTCGGTGCTACCTACCTGGCCGGCTATGACCACGCCGAGGTGCTGGACGACTTCACCGTGCGCCTGGTCCTGGCCAAACCTAACGCCGGTTTCCTGCAGGCCACTTCGACCACCAACCTGGCCATCCTTGCGCCGGCCTCCTACAAGCTGACCGCCCAGGCGCGCTCGCTGGGCAACATCATCGGCACCGGCCCGTTCATCCTCGAGCACTACACCCCGGAGGTGGGCGCCCGGCTGGTCAAGCGTGCCGACTACGCCTGGCCATCAGCCAACATGCACAACCAGGGCCCGGCGCACCTGGATGCCGTGGACATCAGCTACATCCCCGAGGAAAGCGTGCGCAACGGCCTGTTCCTGCAGGGCAAGGCCGACATTCTGTGGCCGCGCAACCCGTTCTCGGAAGTCGACCTGAAGCTGTTCCAGTCCAAGGGCGCGACCATCCAGAGCCGCTCGCTGCCGGGCCCGGCGCTCAACCTCTACCCCAACACCCGCAACGACCGCCTGCTGGCCGACCGCCAGGTGCGCCTGGCACTGCAGAAGGCCATCGACCGCACCAGCTACGCGCGTACCGTGTACAACGCCGCGTTCCCGGTGGTGAGTGGCGTTTACGACGTCACCACGCCGTACTTCAAGCCCCAGGCCGACAAGCTCGCCTATGACCCTACGGGCGCCGAGCAACTGCTCGAGGCCGCCGGCTGGCACAAGAGCGAGGACGGCTACCGGCACAAGAACGGCCAGCGCCTGACCCTGCGCTACAACCTGACCCCGGCCGAAAGCGCCGGTGACGTGCTGGTGCAGGACCAGTTGCGCAAGGTCGGCATCGACCTCAAGCTCAATGTGCTGACCCGCGCCGAATGGGTGGCCGGGAACGCGTCCGGCAACTACGACCTGACCTCCACCTACATGACCCGCGCCGACCCGATCATCCTGCAGACCATCCTCGACCCGCGGGCGGCAAGCAGCACCACGTTGGCCACCAACACCTACGAACCGCACACCCTGGCCAGGGCCCAGGCGCTGTTCGACAGCGGCATCACCGCCACCGCCGCCCCGCAACGGGCCCAGGCCTATGGCCAGCTGCAGGACCTGCTGGTCGACGAGGCGTCTGCGTTCCCGCTGTACGAACGCGTCTGGCAAGCCGCCACCGCGCCGCGGGTCAAGGACTTCCGCTGGACTGCAGAAGGCTTCGCGCTGCTCAGTGACATCCAGGTCGGCCAGCCATGAAACGCTACCTGATCGGCCGCATCGGCCAGGCCCTGTTGGTGCTGTGGGGCGCCTACACCATCACCTACTTCATCCTCTACCTGCTGCCGGGCGACACCCTGGCGATCATGCTCAGCGCCTCGGGCATGGAGGCCGATGGCCTGTCACCCGAGGACCTGGCCAAGGCCCGTGCCTACTACGGGCTGGACAAGGGGTTGTTCGAGCAGTACTTCGACCTGCTGTGGCGCGCCCTGCACGGTGACCTCGGGCAGTCGTTGTCACTGGGCCGGCCGGTCACTGCGCTGCTGGCCGAGCGCCTGCCGCAGACCCTGGCCCTGGCCGGCGCGGCCATCGCCCTGTCGCTGCTGGCCGGGGTCGGCCTGGCCTACCTGACCGCCTACCTGCAATGGCGGCCACTGAAGACCGCCCTGGCACGCCTGCCGTCGCTGGGTTTCTCGGTGCCGGTGTTCTGGATGGGCCTGCTGCTGATCCAGGTGTTCGCCTTCGCCCTCGGCTGGTTCCCGGCCACCGGCAGCCAGGGCCTGGCCAGCCTGGTGCTGCCGGCGATCACCTTGGCGATCCCCAGCGCCGCGGTGTACGCCCAGGTGCTGCAGCGTGGCTTCCAGGGCGTGTGGCAGGAACCCTACATCACCACCGCCTTCGCCAAGGGCCTGAGCCGGGCCCAGGTGCAGGCGCGCCATGGCTTGCGCAACGCGGCCTTGCCGCTGTTGACCCTGATCGGCCTGCAGGTCGGCAATACGGTATCCGGCGCGGTGCTGGTGGAAACCATCTTCTCGCGCAACGGCGTCGGCCGCCTGGCCCAGGAGGCCGTGCTGCGCCAGGACATCCCGGTGGTGCTGGCGATCGTCGCGGTATCGGCCACCGCCTTCGTGGTGGTGAACCTGATCGTCGACCTGCTCTACCCGTACCTCGACCCACGCATCACCCACACGGCCAAGGTGAGCTGAGATGACCATCGACCTTTCCCTGTCCCCGATCGACACCCAGCCCACGGGCGAGGTGGCACATCCTGCCAGCGCCTGGAAGCGGCGCACGTACCTGCAGCGCACCCGGCAGGCCCTGATCCCGCTACTGCGCCGGCCTGGCTTCAGCCTGGCGCTATTGATCGTGCTGTTCGCCCTGTTCGCGGCACTGGCCCCGCAGTTGCTGACCAGCTTCGACCCCTACGCCACCTCGCCCGCCGACAAGCTCAGCGCCCCCGGCGTGGTGCACTGGTTCGGCACCGACGAGCTGGGCCGCGACCTGTACACCCGGGTGGTCTATGGCGCGCGCCTGTCGGTGCTGGCCGCATTGCTGGCGGTGGCCATCGCCCTGCTCGGCGGCCTCGGCCTGGGCGTGCTGGCCGGCTTTGCCGGTGGGCGCGTCGACGCGGCGCTGATGCGCCTGATCGACGTGTTGCTGGCACTGCCCGGCCTGCTGCTGGCCTTGGCCATCGTCACCGCGATCGGCTTTGGCACGGTGCCTGTGGCAGTCGCCGTGGGCGTCGGCATCATCCCGGGCTTTGCCCGCACCACCCGCGCCGAAGTGCTGCGCATCAAGACCCTGCCCTATGTCGAGGCCGCCCGCCTGGGCGGTGCCAGCTGGGCGCGCACACTGCTGCGCCATGTGCTGCCCAACGCCTGGGGCCCGGTGGCGGTGCTCGCCACCCTGGACTTCGGCGCCGCCATCCTGGCCACCGCAGGGCTGAGTTTCCTCGGTTTCGGCGCGGCGCCGCCGGCGGCGGAATGGGGCACGCTGATCGCCAACGGCCGCCACTTCCTGATCACCGCCCCTTGGGTCTCCCTGCTGCCAGGGCTGTTCGTGGTGGCCGTGGTGTTCAGCCTCAACCACCTGGCGCGCAGCGCCGAGGAGCATGCCCGATGAGCCAGCGCCCCCTGATCGAGGTCCGCGACCTGAGTGTCAGCTACACCTTCGCCGGGCAACCCATCCAGGCTTTGCGCCAGCTATCGTTCAGCCTGGCCCAGGGCGAGACGCTGGCCATCGTCGGCGAGTCCGGCTCGGGCAAGTCGACCCTGGCCAATGCCCTGCTCGGCCTGCTGCCGGGCAATGCCCGCATCGAGCAGGGCCAGCTGTGGGTCGACGGCGTGGATGTGGCCCGGGCCAGCGAGCGTACCCGGCGCCAGTTGCGCGGGCGCACCATCGGCCTGGTACCGCAGGACCCGATGGTCAGCCTCAACCCGACCCTGCGCATCGGCCGGCAGATCGCCGAGGCCTTGCTGCTGGCCCGCGGGCGACGCTACCCGACGGTGGATGCCGAGGTGCTGGACCTGCTGGCCCAGGTCGGCCTGGACGACCCGGCGCTGCGCGCCCGCCAGTACCCCCATGAACTTTCCGGCGGCATGCGCCAACGGGTGCTGATCGCCATCGCCCTGGCCGGCGAGCCGCGGCTGATCATCGCCGACGAGCCCACCAGCGCGCTGGACGTGACGGTGCAGCGGCGCATCCTCGACCACCTGCAACGGCTGGTGGCCGAGCGCGGCATCGCGCTGCTGATCATCACCCATGACCTGGGCATGGCCTGCGACCGCGCCGACCGCCTGCTGGTCATGAAACAGGGTGAGCTCGTCGAGCAGGCCTCGCCCAGGCAGATCCTCTGGGGCGCACGGCAGCCCTACACCCGCGACCTGCTCAACGCCGCGCCGGCCTTCGTGCCACGGCGCAGGCCTGGCGCGCCGAGGGGCCAGGCAGCGCTGCTGCGCCTGAGCAACGTCGGCAAGCACTTCGCGTTGCCCGGGCAGGATGCCCACTTCACCGCCCTGCATAACCTGAACCTTGAGGTGCATGCCGGGCAGACCCTGGCCATCGTCGGCGAGTCGGGCTCAGGCAAGAGCACCGCACTACGGATCGCCCTCGGGCTGGAAAAGCCCAGCCACGGGCGGGTGGAGTTCGCTGGCGTGGACGTCAGTGCCTGCAGCTGGCGGCAGTTCCGCCCCCTGCGCCGGCGCATCCAGCTGGTGCAGCAAAACCCGTTCGCCGCGCTGGACCCGCGCTTCACCGTGTTCGACAGCATCGTCGAACCGCTGGTGTCGTTCGGCCTGCTCAAGGGCGAGGCCCTGGAGCGCAGGGCCCGTGAACTGATCACTCGGGTGCACCTGCCGGTGCACTTCCTCGACCGCCTGCCCCGGGAGCTGTCGGGCGGCCAGCGCCAACGGGTGGCGATCGCCCGGGCATTGGCCCTGGAGCCCGAGGTGCTGCTGCTCGACGAGCCGGTCAGTGCGCTGGACGTGTCGGTGCAGGCGCAGATCCTCGCCCTGCTGGATGAGCTGCAGCGCGAGCTGGGAATGGCCTACGTGCTGGTCTCCCACGACCTGGCGGTGGTGGCGAGCATGGCCGACCAGGTGCTGGTGCTGCAGCGCGGCCAGGTGGTCGAGCAAGGGCCGGCGGTGCAGGTGTTCGGCCAACCGGCCAGCGCCTATACGCGGGCGCTGATCGAGGCGATACCCGGGCATTCGCGCAGCGTGCTGCCCGTGGCGGTTTGACCGTTTTGCCGTGCGGCACGGGCGTGCCGCGCGGATCAGACATTGAGGCCTATCTGGCAAGAGGTATTGAACATGAGCAAAAGACAGATCCATCTCGGCGCAATGATCCACGGTGTCGGCCACGGCTGGGGCGAATGGCGCCACCCCGAGGCACTGGCCGACGCCAGCGTCAACTTCGGTTTCTACAAGCAGCAGGCGCAATTGGCCGAGGCGGCCAAGTTCGATTTCGCCTTCATCGCCGACAGCCTGCACATCCATGCCCGTTCCAGCCCCCACTACCTCAACCGCTTCGAGCCGCTGACCATTCTCTCGGCACTGGCGGCGGTCACCACCCATATCGGCCTGGTGGCCACGGTCACGGTCAGCTATACCGAACCGTTCCAGGTCGCCCGCCAGCTCGCCTCGCTGGACCTGATCAGCGGCGGCCGCGCCGGCTGGAACGTGGTCACCTCATGGCTGTCGGGCACCGCCGACAACTTCGGCAAGGACCAGCACCCGCCCCACGCCGTGCGCTATCGCATCGCCCGCGAGCACGTCGAAGTGGTCAAGGGCCTGTGGGACTCCTGGGAAGACGACGCCTTCACCCGCGACAAGCAGAGCGGCGAATTCTTCGACCCGGCCAAGTTGCACACCCTGGGCCACAAGGGCGAGTTCTTCAAGGTCAAGGGCCCGCTGAACATCCAGCGCTCGCCCCAGGGCCAGCCGCTGATCTTCCAGGCCGGCGTGTCGGAGGACGGGCGCAACTTCGCCGCGCAGAACGCCGATGCAATCTTCGTCAACCCCGAGTCGTTCAGCGATGCCCGCGCCTACTACCAGGACCTGAAGCAACGCGCCGCAAGCCATGGCCGCGACCCGGACCAGCTGTTCATCCTGCCGGGCATCCGCCCCATCGTCGGCCGCGACGAAGCAGAGGTGGAGCGCCGCTACCAGCAGGCCGTCGACCTGGTAAGCATCGAGGACGCCCTGGTCGCCCTCGGCCGCCCGTTCAACGACTACGACTTCAGCCAGCACGAGCTGGATGCACCGTTCCCCGACCTGGGCACCCTCGGCGACAACAGCCACAAGGGCACCGCCGACCAGTTGAAGCAACTGGCCCGCGACGAAAGCCTGAGCCTGCGCCAACTGGCCTTGCGCTTCTCGCGCCCAAGACGCGACTTCACCGGCACCCCCGAGCAGGTCGCCAACGCCTTGCAGGACTGGTTCGAAGACGGCGCCGCCGACGGCTTCATCATCAACTCGCTGCTGCCCGATGGCCTGCAGTATTTCACCGAGCTGGTGGTGCCCCTGCTGCAAGCGCGCGGCCTGGTGCGCAGCGAATACAGCGGCAGCACCTTGCGCGAAAGCTTTGGCCTGAGCGTTCCGACCAACCGCAACACGCTGCGTCGCGGGCAGATCGCAGCTGCCTGAATCCGCCCCACACGAAAAGGAGTTCCATTGCATGAGCCTAGAATTCATCGGCCTCATCGGCCCCCAGGAAAGCAGCGAATCACAGGCCCCGCGCGGCCCGCTGGTCGACCTTGATTTCATCAAGGCCTTCGCCCAGGCCCAGGAATACGCCGGCTTCGACAAGGCCCTGCTGGCAGTCAACACCAGCGCGCCGGACTCGATGATACTGGCCAGCTACGTAGCCGCGCTGACCGAGCGCATCGGCCTGCTGGTGGCGCACCGCCCCGGGTTCCAGGCGCCAACCTTCGCCGCCCGCCAGTTCGCCACCCTCGACCAGCTCAGCCGCGGTCGCGCCTCGATCAACGTGATCACCGGCGGCGACAGCGGCGACCTGCAGCGCGACGGCGACTTCCTCGACAAGGACGCCCGCTACGCCCGCACCGACGAATACCTGCAGGTACTACGCAACACCTGGACGCAGACCACACCCTTCGACCACCACGGCGAGCATTACCGGGTGGAAGACAACCTGACCCTGGTCAAGCCGGTGGGCAAGCTGCCGGTGTACTTCTCCGGCGCTTCGGACGCGGCGGTGGAGGTCGCGGCGAAACACGCCGATGTGTACATGATGTGGGGGGAGCCACTGGAGCAGGTGCGCGAGCGCATTGCCCAGGTGCGCAAGGCCGCGGCCCGTCACGGGCGGGAGAATCACATCCGCTTCAGCCTGTCGCTGCGGCCAATCCTGGGGGCCACCGAGGAAGAGGCCTGGGCGCGGGCCGAACGCATCCTGGCCGATGCCAGGCAGCGCATCGGCATCCGCCAGGGCAACCGCCGCGAGAAGAATTTCGGCAAGAGCAATGTCGGCTCCGAGCGCCTGGTACAGCTGGCCGGCCAGCGCAAGGTGCACGATACCCGGCTGTGGACCGAAATCGCAGCTTTGGGCGGCGGGGCCGGCAATTCCACCTCACTGGTGGGCACGCCCGAGCAGGTGGCCGAAGCGGCGCTGGCCTACTACGAACTGGGTGTGAGCACCTTCCTGTTCCGTGGCTTCGAGCAGTTGTGCGATGCCGTGGAGTACGGGCAGGAGCTGATTCCGCGGATCCGCGCGCTGGTGGCCCAGCGTGAGGCAGGACGCAGTACGCGTTCTGCATAGGCCCTGCCGCCTGTGCAGGCCCTTTCGTTGCCTTGGCAGGGACCTTGTGGGAGATTGCCCAGCCCTTTGGGCCGCGCTGTCGGACAGATAACTGAGTTCGCAAGCGATCCTCGTACCCTGTGGGAGCGGCTTTAGCCGCGAAGAATCCAACACGGTGCATGGCACCGGCTGCGCCGGTGTTCGCGGCTAAAGCCGCTCCCACAAGGCCCCTCTAAAACATCAGTATTGCGCATTTCTACTGATGCGCTTTATCAGCAATAAACATAATTAACATAGAACCAAAAAGCCTTTCACAGCACCGTGAAAGTCCATTAGGTTCTGTAAACCGACCCCAACATGGCGGAGGCAAATGGATTTGTGCCAGCCGCCGTCGGGTCCCTCCCTTCGATCCGCCCGTTGCGCACATCCGAACCCAACCTTCTCGGAGCATGCGACATGGGATTGTCCCGTAGAGACCTGATCACCCGCCTCGCCGCCATTGGCGGCTATTCGGCAGCCCTGGGCGCGCTGGGGCAGAATGCCCTGGCTGCCACCTTCCAACCCCTGCAACTGGCCGCAAGCGGCGGCAACGGCAAGCGCGTGGTGATTGTCGGCGCTGGTATTTCCGGCCTGGTTTCCGCCTACGAGCTGCGCAAGGCCGGCTTTTCGGTCACCGTGCTGGAGGCCCGCGAGCGGGTCGGTGGCCGGGTCTGGACCTTGCGTCAGGGCGACCGCGTCGAGCACAACGACGGCAGTTTGCAAACCGTCGAGTTCGACCCGGGCCACTTCTTCAACGCCGGCGCCGCGCGCCTGCCCAGCCATCACCTGACCATCCTCGGCTACTGCCGTGAGCTGGGCGTGGAGCTGCAGGTGCTGGTGAACAGCAGCCGCAACGCCCTGGCCCAGCCAGACCTGGCTCGCCCACCGCTGCTGCTGCGCCAGGCAGTCAACGACACGCGCGGGCACTTCAGCGAACTGCTGGCGCGCAGTGTCAGCCGCAACTCCCTCGATGCCGAGCTCGACAGCAGCCAGCGCAAGGCCTTGCTGGACTTCCTCAAGGTCTACGGCGACCTCGACAGCCAGCAGCAGTACCGCGGTTCGGTACGCGCCGGCTACACCCGCTTCGCCGGCGCCGGCGACCAGACCCCGATCCAGCGCCAGCCGGTGCCGCTGGACCAGCTGCTGGACAGCAACCTGCTTTTGCCGCTGGTGTTCGACGAAATCCCCGAGTTCTCCTCGACCATGTTCCAGCCGGTCGGTGGCATGGACCAGATTCCCAAGGCGTTCTATCGCCAGGTCAAGGACAGCGTGCGCCTGGGCGCCGAGGTGCTGGGGGTGGACACCGGTGACAACGGTGCCAAGGTGGTCTGGCGCGAGCGCAAGAGCGGCCAGCAGCATGTCGAACAGGCCGACTACGCCATCGTAACCCTGCCCCTGCCACTGCTGGCCAAGCTACCGAACAACTTCGACAAGGCCTTCAGGCAGGCCATCGCCAGCGCCGAAGGCGACAAGGCCAACAAGGTGGCCTGGCAGTCGCCGCGCTTCTGGGAAACCGACTTCCAGATCTATGGCGGGCTCAGCTACATCAACCACGAAGCCCGCACCCTGTGGTACCCCAGCGATCACCTCAATAGCGCCCAGGGTGTGCTGGTCGCCACCTACAACACGGGCGCGGTGGCCCAGCAGTTTGCCGCCAAGCCGCTGCAGGCCCAGGTCGCCTCCTCGCGCCAGGCGGTGGAATCGCTGCACCCGGGCCACAGCCACAAGCTGGCCAGGCCGGTGGTGGTGAACTGGTCGAAGATCCCCTTCAGCGAAGCGCCGTGGATCGTCCATGACGAAGTCGCCCAGCCCGGCTACGACCTGCTCAACCAGCCCCAGGGGCGTACCTGGCTGGCCAGCGACGCCCTGGCCCATGGCGGCGTGGGCATCTGGCAGAACAGTGCCGCCGAGTCCGCCCGCCGGGTGGTCGGCCTGATTGCCAAACACGCCAGCCAGACCACCCGTGGCGTTGCCGCCTGACCTGCAAGGAACCACCCCCATGCCTCGTCTTCTTCTGCTTGCCGGAGTACTCATGTCGCTCACCCTCAACGCCCACGCCGACGGCATCAAGCGCGTCGCGCCACCCGGCTCGAACTTCCCCATCTCGCAGCTGGTCACGGTACCGGCCGGCAGCCAGCTGACCTTCATCAGCGGCACCCTGCCGGACGTAGCCGACCCAAAGGCGCCCAAGGGTAGCGTTGCGGCGCTGGGCAACACCGAAACCCAGGCCCGCTCGGTGCTGAACAAGCTGCGCACGGCGCTGCGTAGCCAGGGCCTGGACCTTGGCGACATCGTCCAGTTGCGGGTGTTCCTGGTAGGCGACCCAGCCAACGGCGGCGCCCTCGACTTCGCCGGGCTGCAGGCGGCCTACACCGAGTTCTTCGCCACCGCCGAGCAACCCCGTACACCGACCCGCACCGCCATCCAGGTGGTGGCCCTGCCATTGCCGGGCGCGCTGGTGGAAATCGACGCGATCGCGGCCAAAGCGCCGTAAGTGCGCCAGCCATGCCAGACAAGGAACTGCGTGCATGAAGCCAGCTTTTAAAACTGCCTCTTTTTTCGGCGTGGCCCTGGCCGCCGGGCTGCACAACACACCCAGCCTGGCCGAGGAACCCGCCGCCCAGGCCTTGGGCACGGTGATCGTCACCGGCAACCGTGGCAGCGAGAAACGCACCGTAACCAGCAGCCCGGTGCCCATCGACGTGATCAGCGCCAAGCAGTTGCAGGAAACCGGCAAGCCCGGCCTGATGGAAGCCCTCAGCGCCAGCGTGCCGTCGCTGACCTTGCCGGAAAAGACCGGCTGGGACGCCAGCGGCATGGCCCGCGCCCCTAACCTGCGCGGCCTCAACGCCGCCCAGGTGCTGGTGCTGGTCAACGGCAAGCGCCGCCATACCAGCGCTACGCTCAACATCAGCGGCATCAACGCCGGCGCAGCCCCCGCCGACCTTGACCTGATTCCCATCAGCGCCATCGACCATGTCGAGGTGCTGCGCGATGGTGCGGCCGCCCAATACGGCTCCGACGCCATCGCCGGGGTGATCAACGTGATCCTCAAGGCCGACGCCAGCGGCACTGCCGTGACCACCGCAGGCCAGGGCTACGACGGCAAGAAGCAGACCGTGCAGCAAAGCCTGAACAAGGGCTTCGAGATCGGCCGCGACGGCATCGTCCAGCTGGCACTGGACGCCCGCAGCCAGAACGACGACAACAAGGCCAGCGCCAATGGCTACAGCCAGGCCGAAGCCCTGGACCGCGCCGGCAAGGTTACCTACGGCGGCTATGGCACGCCGAAGATCAACCTTCTGACTCTGGGCTACAACGCCGAACTGCCGCTGCAGGACGACCTGACGCTCTACTCGTTCAGCACCTGGTCGTACCGCAAGGCCGAGCAGGGCCAGAACTTCCGCCTGCCGACCATCGTCAACACCATCACCACCGGGCCCAACGGGCGCCCCTCGGGCTACACGCCCACCTGGTACATCGAGGAATACGACTACCAGGCGGCGTTTGGCGCCAGGGGCCTGGCCGGCGAATGGGACTGGGACCTGTCCAGTACCTACGGGCGCAACGAGGCCGAACAGGGCACCTGGAACAACCAGAACCCGTCACTGGGCGAGGCCACGCCCAACCATTTCGAATCCGGCACCTGGGTCAGCTCGCAACTGACCAGCAACCTCGACCTGCACCGCAGCTTCGAGGTTGGGCTGACCAAGCCGCTGGACTTCTCCTGGGGCCTGGAACAGCGCCGCGATACCTACCAGGTGCAGGCTGGCGACTGGGCCAGCTGGGCCGACGGCGGCTACTGCAAGGCGCCCGGCAACTGCGCCGCCTCCGGCGCCCAGGTCACCAACGGCATCTCCCCCGCCGAGGCTGCCAGTGCCAGCCGCAACAGCTACGCCGGTTACCTGGACGTGGGTTTCAACCCGCTGCCGCAGTGGTACTGGGGCGCTGCCCTGCGCTACGAGCACTATGATCGCAACATCGGGGCCACCCGCAGCGGCAAGCTGACCACCCGCTACGAGCTGACCCCCGAACTGGCCGTGCGGGCGACGGTGAGCAACGGCTTCCGCGCACCGTCCTTGGCCAACAACCTGTTCAGCGCCCGCTCCACCACCTACGGCGTGGTCGACGGCGTGTACCAGTCGATCAACTATGGCGTGCTGCCGGTGGATTCGGCCGCCGCCAAGGCGCTGGGCGCCGAACCACTGAAACCGGAGAAGTCCACCAACTACAGCCTGGGGCTGGCCTGGCAGCCTGGCGAGCGCCTGGCCTTCACTGCCGATGCCTACCTGATCAACGTGCGCGACCGCATCACCCTCACCGGTACCCTGCTCGGCCCCGAGGTCACCCAGGCCTTGCTCGCCAACGGTATCGACTCGACCTCGGGCGGCCAGTACTTCACCAACGGCGCCGATACCCGCACCAAGGGCCTGGACCTGGTGGGCAGCTACGACCAGGACCTGGGTGGTGCCGGGACGGTGAAGTGGACGGCGGCCTTCAACTGGAACGACACCGAGATCCTCGACTACAAGCAGAGCGTGAACATCCTTGGCACGCCCTACGAGCTGATGAATCGCCAGGCGCGCAACCTGCTGACCGAGGTACAACCGCACACCAAGCTGATCCTTGGCGGCAACTGGCGCCTGGATCGCTACCGGGTCAACCTGGGGCTGACCCGCTACGGATCCTGGCGCGAGGTGAATGCCGCCAACGACCGTTCGCTGGACCGCGAGTACAAGGCGCGCTGGATCACCGACCTGGATGCAGGCTACCAGTTGACCAAGGACCTGGAGGTGGCGATCGGGGCGCGCAACCTGTTCGATATCTACCCCGAGCGCCAGGCACCGAGCAGCAAGACCATGGTCAAGGGATACGGGGTGTACTCGCCCTATGGCTTTACCGGCGGGTATTACTTCGGGCGGGTGACCTACACCTTCTGATTCGTGACAAGCCGGCCGACGATGTCGGCCGGCAACCGGTATCAACCACGCAACATATGGACCGCCACGCCGGCCAAGGCGCAACTGAACAGTACCTGGATCACGCCACGCTTGAAGCGGAACAGGGCCACTGCGGCAGCAATGGCGATCAACGCCGAAGGCCAGTCGAACGCCCCACTGAAACCCTTTGGCCAGAGCACGTGATAGCCGAAGAACATGGCGAGGTTCAGGATCACCCCCACGACCGCGGCCGTGATCCCCGTCAGCGGTGCGGTGAACTTCATCTCGTTGTGGGTCGATTCCACCAACGGGCCACCGGCGAGGATGAACAGGAACGACGGCAGGAAGGTGAACCAGGTGACGAGGCTGGCCGCGACTGCACCGGCCAGGAACGGGTTTTGCTCACCGAACATCGGATGCACGTAGCCACCGACGAAGCCGACGAAAGCCACCACCATGATCAATGGTCCTGGTGTGGTTTCTCCCAAGGCAAGGCCATCGATCATCTGAGTGGGTGACAGCCAGCCGTAATGCCCGACGGCGCCCTGATACACATAGGGCAGGACGGCGTAGGCGCCACCGAAGGTCAAAAGTGCGGCCTTGGTGAAGAACCAGCTCATTTGCGTCAGAGTGCCGGCCCAGCCAAACGTCAGTGTCAGCAGCCCCATGGGCAAGGTCCACAATACGGCGCCGATCAGCACCAGACGCAGCAAATGCCCCACCCGAAAACGCGCATGCTCAGGCGTTGGTGTGTCGTCGTCGATCAGGGCCGGGCCGTAGCTGTTCCTGGCAGCCCCATGACCACCACCGATCACGAATTTGCCGGGGGCGAAGCGACCGCCCACATAGCCTGCGATACCGGCAACCAGCACGATCAACGGGAACGGCACATCGAGGGCGAAGATGGCCACGAACGACGCTGCGGCCATGGCCCACAGCCAGCCGTTCTTCAGCGCGCGCGAGCCGATCCGGTGAGCCGCGTGGACGACAATGGCCGTGACTGCAGGCTTGATGCCGTAGAAGCCCCCCGCCACCACCGGCACCTCGCCAAAGGCGATGTAGACCCAGGACAGGCCAATCAGGATGAACAGTGAGGGCAATACGAACAATACGCCGGCAATCACCCCACCCCAGGAGCGGTGCATGAGCCAACCGATGTAGGTGGCCAGTTGCTGTGCTTCGGGGCCTGGCAACAACATGCAGTAGTTCAGCGCGTGCAGGAACCGCTTCTCGCTGATCCAGCGCCGGCGCTCGACCAGTTCCTGGTGCATGATCGAGATCTGCCCGGCGGGCCCACCAAAACTGATGAAGCCCAGCTTGAGCCAGAACAGGAATGCTTCGAACAGTCCGATCGGCCGCTGAACCGCTTGCGATGGTGGCTGTTCGCCCACTGCGGAGGTGCTATCAACCATTTTGCGCTTCCTCACTCGCGAAAGCCGTCAGAAGGCCATCGAAGATACCCCCGGCGACCGTTGTCAGTTGATCGTCATCGCCAATGCTTTGTCTCAAGCCCGCGAGGACACGTTCGATACCTGGTGCTTCCGAGGGCTGGTTGCCTCCCACATCCAGGTAGTGAATGACCGCAGCCAAGCGTGCCAGGCCCGGCTGCTGTAGGGCAAAGCTCTCGATGAGGGTTTCGAGGGACACCCGCTGGCCGACATGGCTGAACCTGGCCCCATCAAAATCGAAGCCCAACGCATCGCCCGGGCAGTCTTCAGGCCTGTCCAGCCAGATGAATCGAGCGTCGGCATCGATGAAGCGACGAATCAACCAGGCACATGCCAGCCGATCCACCCATGGGCGCTTGCGGGTGGCCCAAAGGCGCCCCTGGTAGTCGTTGCGTTCCAGTCGGGTGATCGCCTCGTCGTGGGCACTCGGCTCATCGGAAGACAGTGCGCGACCAATCGCGGCTTCGAGCTCTTGCAGCGCCGCATCGGCTTGTGCCTTGGGCACGCCCGGGAAAAAATCGGTCGCCGCCAACTGGCTGAAGGCCTTTCTGAGCTTGCGCACCTGCCGTGCGGTCTGCAGCGCATTCTCTGGCGCCAGCTCGGCCCTGCAGCCTGCAATTTCTTCCATCAGGCTGGCGTACTCGTCGTTCCTGTCGAACAGCTTGCTGAAGCGCTCTTCACGCTCAGGCAGCGACAGGAGAAATGCGGTGCCGTTGATAGCCAGCACGTCACGCTCGACTGCCTCGAAAACTTCCCGACCCGCACATTGTTCGGGCAGCAGGTAAACACCATCCCTCAGCACTGCGGCTCCGGAGGCCTTCAGGCTTCTCCAGGCACGCATGCGCTCGGTGGCATTGGCCGTCGGCAATCCGAGGATCAGTAGCGACCAGTGGATCATGTAGAGTACTCAACACAATATGTCTGTACCTCTACATTAAACTGAAACTGTGCAAAATCAACAGGCCCGTAGCTTTTGGGGCTGCTGCGCAGCCTCATCGCCGGCAAGCCGGGCTCCCACAGGGACCGCGAAAATCTTGAGGTCTGCGCCGTACCTGTGGGAGCCCGGCTTGCCGGCGATGGGCCGCAAAGCGGCCCCAAATCGCTCAGCTGACTGGCACTAGGGTAAACCCGCTCCCACAGGGTCCCTGCTAAATCAAGGAGTTATGTGGAGTTCCATAGGAGCGGGATCCTACTCCAGTGGAATGGTCAGGCGATCGATCACGGCACGGGTTTCAGGCCGCACCCCGCGCCACCAGGCGAAAGCCTCCGCCGCCTGCTCGACCAGCATGCCGACACCGTCGGCCAGGCGCGCCACACCCTGCGCCTGGGCCATGTGCAGGAAAGGCGTCAGGCCTTTGCCATACGCCAGCTCGTAAGCCAGCCGCGTCTCGCCCAGCACGCCTTCAGGTAGCGGCGGCAGCTCGCCGGTGAGGCTCGCGGAAGTGGCATTGACCACGATGTCGAAGGACTGTCCCTCTAGCTCCTCATAACGGCTGATGCGCAGCCTTGGGTGGTCCAGTTCGTTGCGCAGGCTGAGCGCCTTGGCCATGTCACGGTTGGCAAGCACCAGCTCGCTTGGCCCCGCCTGCAGAAACGGCAGCAATGCACCACGCACCGCGCCTCCGGCGCCGAGCAACAGTACCCGCCGATTGGCCAGTGGTTCACCGAGGTTTTCCTCGATATCCCGCAGCAAGCCGATGCCGTCGAAGTTCTCGGCAAAGATACGGCCATTTTCGAACTTCAATGCATTGGCCGCCCGCGCCAGCTGTGCGCGCTCGCTGCGTTGGTCAGCCAGCTCGAAGGCGCGCAGCTTGAACGGCGCGGTGATGTTCATGCCCAACCCGCCATCGTTGCGAAAGTTCAGCACCTGGGCCTCGAAGCCCTCTAGCTCGCCCTCGATGGCGCCGTACTCCAGGCACTGGCCACTGGCCTGGGCGAACAGGCCATGAATCAACGGGGACTTGGTGTGGTTGATCGGTCGGCCGATCACTGCATAGCGGTCGCTCATCGTGCATCTCCATGGGTGAACAGCACACCGTCTGCCTGCATGGCGGTGATTTCTTCAGGGCTGAAACCTAGGCCGGCGGCCACTTCGGCATTGTGCTGACCGAGGTCCGGGGCCACTTGGTGGATCGTGGTGTCGCACTCGGAAAAGCGGAACGGCAGGTTGGGCAGGCGCAAGGTACCGTAGCGCGGGTGCTGCTGCTCGATGACCATGTTGCGCGCCTGGATCTGCGGGTCAGCCACGACCTCGTCTATGCGCTGCACCTTGGCGCTGGGGATGTCGATGTCATCGAGCAATTGCAGGATATCGGCTACCCGGCGCGCACCAACCCAGTCACGCACCACGGCCAGGATCGCCTGGCGGTGGGCGTTGCGGCCATTGAGTCTGTGGTAGCGGCTGTCGCTGCCGAACCCGGGCGGGCCACCGTTGGCTTCGAGCATCGCGGCAAAGCGCTTCCAGGCGTCGTCGACCTGGGCGGCGATTACCAGGTCGCCATCAGCCGCACGAAACACGCCGTACAGGGTGGAGGTGGGCATGTCATGGCCGGTCTGCTCGGGCAGGACGGTGCCATCGGACAAGGTATAGCACTGCACCGCGTATTCATGCATCGACACCAGCGTGTCGTACAGGGCCATGTCGATGTGCTGGCCACGACCACTGCTCACCCGGCCCAACAGCGCCGCATTGATCGCCGCCACGGCATGGATACCGGTGTACATGTCACCCAGGGAAATGCGCAGCAACGGCGGCGCTTCGCCCGGCACGCCGACCATCTGCATGATCCCGCTCTTGGCCTCGGCGATCAGCCCGAAGCCGGCGCGGTGGGCATCCGGGCCGGTATGGCCGTAGGCGGAGATGGAGCAGTACACCAGACGCGGGTTGCGCGCTGACAGCTCGGCATAGCCCAGGCCCAGCTTGTCCAGGGCGCCGGGGCGATAGTTTTCGATGAACACATCGGCCGAGTCGGTAAGGCGCTGCATGAATGCTTTGCCACGCGGGTCCTTCATGTTCACGCTGACGCCCTGCTTGCCCATGTTCAGCTGCAGGAAGTAACCGCTCTGCTGTTCATCAAGGGTAAACGCGTGCTGGCGGCCGGCATCGCCGCTGCCCGGCCGTTCGACCTTGATCACCTCGGCGCCCAGTGCTGCCAGGCAACGGCCCACATAGGGCCCGGCCAGGAAGTGGCTATAGTCGATGACGCGAATACCCGCCAATGGCAATGCCTGGCTCATGCCTGCACTCTCCTCGGCACCATCAGCCGGTGCTCGCCACGCTGCACGACTTCGCCATGCTGGTTGATCAGCTCCGACGGCAAGACCACGATGCCCCAGCCCGGTCGGCTGTTGCTCGGGCGCATCGCCCCCACGCGCATGCGCACGTGCAGCACATCGTCGACCTTGATTGGCAGCACGAAGTCCCAGGTCCAGCCCAGCGACATGCCCGGTACAAAGCGGTATTCGCACTGGGTCTTCAGGCCGTCGGCGATCGACAGGCCGAACAGGCCATGGGCAACCAGGCAGCCGAAGTGGCTCGCGTTGGCGTACGCCTCGTCGACATGCACCGGGGTGTGGTCGCCGGTGAGTTCGGCGTAGGCCAGGATGCGTTCGCGGGTAACGTTGTAGGTGGGGCTGATGCATTCATCGCCTTCGCAGGCATCGTCCCAGTATTTTTCCACCACGCTCATGCCACCACCTCTGCACGTGGATCGATGGCCAGTGCCTGGGCGACGCATTTCGCCGGCAATGCCTGAATGAACTCGACCGCCAGGCCGTCAGGCAGGCGCAGCCAGTTGCGGCCCTGAGGCATTTCGCTGACGCCGAAACGCTGTGCGGCGGCCAACGCGGCTTCGAGGTCCTCGCACATGATGCCCAGGTGTGCCATGCGCCCTTCCGGGCCGGCAAAGTCCGGCTGGTGGATGAACTGCAGGCCACCAAGGGTCCAGTACTGCGCAGGCTGCTCGGCGTCACCCTGCATCTCGCGCATGGTCATGCCGCACACCTCGCTGAAAAAGCGGATGTGCCACTGGATGTCCCGCACCCAGAACGCAACGTGTTCAAGGTAGGCTTTCGGCTGGCTCATGGATTACTTCCCTTCTGCTGATCGGCCATGGCGCGCTCGATACCCTTGATGCAGGCAACCAGGGTCGCGTTGACCGGCGTAGCCACGCCGTGGCGCTGGCCCCAGCGCACGACGGAGCCGTTGATGAAATCGATCTCGGTGACCGAGCCCTTTTCCAGGCTCTGCAGCATCGAGGTACGGAAGCTTGCCGGCAGGCCTTCAGCTGCCAGGCACCACGCAGCGTCCGGGCTGGTGAGGCTCAGGCGGATGCCGGCCCGCTCGGCGACGGCGATGGCTTCGCTGACCGCTGCCTTGGCGGTGCTTTCCAGCAGCGGCTCGCTGTACAGCTGGCCATAACTGAGCATGGTGATGCCGCTGAGCGCGCCTGTCGCGACGTTGACCAGCAGCTTGTCCCACATGGTGCCGAGAATGTTGTCGCTGACCGTGGTGGCGAGCCCGGCGCCATTGAAAGCCTCGGCGATGGCCTGCACACGCGAGGTCCGTTGGCCGTCGAGCTCGCCGATGAAGGTGTGTTTGCCTGCCACGCCGGCACGGATCGAACCCGGCGCCAGCAGCACGCCACCGACGTAGGTCTTGCCGGCCAATACCCGCTCACGCCCCACGGCCTCGGCCAGGATGTCTTCGTGGCCAAGACCGTTCTGCAGCGATAGCACCAGCGTCTGCGGCCCGATCAGCGCCTTGGCACCGGCAATCGCCTCGCTGGTGTGGAACGACTTGACCAGCACCACTACCAGGTCGGCCACGCCCACGGTTGCCGCGTCGCAAGCCGCCTTCACCCGGACCTGCCGCTCGCCGCGTTCATCCTGCACCCGCAGCCCGCGCAAATTCATCGCCTCGACATGCGCCTGGCCACGATTCAACAGCCAGGTTTCGTGCCCCGCCTCGCTCAAGGCCGCACCAATGGCGCAACCCAGGGCGCCGGCGCCCAGAATGCAGATTTTCACATCGCTGACCTCCTGTGGTTTGCGACCACCTTATGCAGCGAGGCTTATTTCGACTATACAATGGTCTCAATATACTTATTGAGTTTCGCAATAATGAGCACGCTCGATGCCTTGCCTGATCCCAAGCTGCTGCAGCTGTTCGATGTGCTTTACCAATGCCGTAGCGTGACCCGTAGCGCTGAACAGCTCGGCCAGAGTCAACCTACCGTGAGTATCTGGTTGGGGCGCTTGCGTGAAGAACTGAACGACCCGCTGTTCGTGCGCACCCCCGGGGGCATGGCCCCTACCCCGCGGGCAGACCAGTTGATCGGGCCATGCCGCGAGGTGCTGGAATCGCTGCGGCGCCTGACTACCTGGGAGCCGCAATTCGTTCCGGCCGCGGCCCAGCGTCGCTTTCGCCTGTGCGTCAGCGATGCCAGCCATATCACCCTGCTGCCCAGCATCCTCAACCACCTGCGTACCCATGCGCCGGGTATTCGCCTGGAGGCGGCGCGCATAGATGGCAATACCGAAAGCGCGCTGGAGTCCGGCGAGGCGGACCTGGCCATCGGCTTTGTGCCTTGGCTGGGTGCGGGGATGTATCAGCAAGTGTTGTTCGAACAGGACTGGGTCTGCCTGAGCAACCCACAACACCCTCGTTTGGGCCAAGGCATGAGCGTGGCGCGCTACCAGGGCGAGGGGCATGTACAGATCAGTGCCGGGACCGGGCAAAAGTTACTGGAGGCTGGTTTGGCGCGGGCCGGCATCGAACGCAGGATCATGCTGGAGCTGCCGGCATTTCTAGGGTTGGGGATGATTGTCGGGTCGACCGACCTGGTGGCAACGCTGCCACGGCACATCGGGCAGACACTTGCAGACATGCATGGTCTGCAGGTGCACGATTGCCCGTTTGCAGTGGAGGGCTTCACGGTCAAGCAGCATTGGCACGCGCGCTACCAGCAAGACAGCGGGAATCGCTGGATGAGGGAGGTGGTTCGGGGCTTGTTTCAAGCAGGTGCCAGTTAGCACACCAGACGAACGCCTCCCTCGCCGAGCTTCCTTGCCTGGAAGCATCGGGGTGCGAGTCAGGCAGCAGGCTTGAGCACCACCTTCGTCCAGCCATCATCCCGCGCATCAAAGTGCTTGTAGGCATCGGGGCCTTCAGCAAGCGTCAAACGATGGGAAATTATCTGGGAAGGCTTGGCACGCCCATGATGAATGAGCTGCGCCAGGCGGCGATTGTAGGCCTTCACGTTCGCCTGGCCTGTGCGGATGAATTGGCCCTTGAACCAGAACGCCCCGAAATCGAAGGCCATCTTGCCCTGCTTCGCCAGGTCGTTCTTCGCACCCGGATCCTCTGGCACGAACACACCCACGACGCCTATGCCACCGGTAGCCTTGGTGGAGGCAACCAGGTTGTTCATCGTGAGGTAGTTCGCTTCATGGCCATGCTTGTCGCAGCACTGGTAACCCACGCATTCGCATCCCCGGTCGGTGCCTTTGCCGTGGGTCAGGTTCATGATCTCGTCCACAGCCTTCTGCTCGACCGCGTTGATGGGGGTTGCCCCAAGCTGCGCGGCCAGCCTCAAACGATCCGGCTGGTTGTCGATCACGAACACCTCGGAGGCACCTTTGATGATTGCCGAATAGGCCGCCATCAACCCGACAGGGCCCGCTCCATAAATCGCAATGCTCTCGCCCGGCTGCAGGCCGGCCAGCTCTGTCGCATGCCAGCCAGTGGGGAAAATATCCGAAAGCATGACGTAGTCATCTTCACGTTCCTGGGCGTCCTCCGGCAGCACCAGGCAGTTGAAATCAGCGTATGGCACACGCAACAGCTCGGCCTGGCCACCTTGGTAGGGACCCATGTCGGCAAAACCATATGCGGCCCCGGCAGCACCCGGGTTGGCAGTGAGGCAGAACCCTGTCAGGCCTTTTTCGCAGTTTTCGCAGAACCCGCAGCCGATGTTGAACGGCAGGCTGACCCAGTCACCGACTTTGACGCGGTCCACCCCTGCCCCCACCTCGATCACCTCACCGAGGTTCTCATGGCCGAACACACGCCCGGCTTCGAACGATGTGCGCCCCTCATACATGTGAAGGTCGGACCCGCAGATGTTGGTGGTGGTGATGCGCACCAGCGCATCGGTAGGTTTCTCGATCCTTGCATCGGCAACATTCTTGACGGCGACGTCGCGCGGTGCGTTGTATACGATTGCTTTCATGCTGAACTCCCAGAAGTCAGGGGCGATGGAAAAGCGCCCTACCCTGTTGGGGTAATGGATTTACCTCAGGTGTTCAGTGCTGTACGTGAATAGCAGATCAGTGGCGCTAATCATCGTCGCGCCTTGGATCTAACCACGCTATAGCATTTTCTCCAGCCCGATCGCGCTGCTGAGCCAGGAATTGAAGTGTCGCCACCAACTCCCCGGTTCCTTGGTCAATGTATGTTGCTTGCCATCGTCTTCGGTGACCCATACCAGCTGATTCTTTTCCAGCCGGGTGTGATAACTGAGAGCCGGTGCCATCCCCTCCAGAGCCAGTTCGCGCACCCGTCCAGCAAGCTCAGGGTCATCGACCAACACGCCGACTTCGGTATTCCACAACAAGGAGCGCGAGTCGAAATTGAACGAGCCGATAAACGCTTTCTGCTGGTCGAATATCATCGCCTTGCTATGCAGGCTGGATTCGGAGCTATTGGAGGATCCACCTTGAAACAGGCCCAGCCCACTGTCGCTGTCGCCATTGTCACCGGATTGGCTGCGTAATTCGAACAACTGCACACCATGCTCCAGCAAGGTTTTGCGATAAGGCGCGTAAGCACCGTGCGCGGCGGGTACATCGGTGGCTTCCAGTGAGTTGGTCAGCAAGCTGATCGACACGCCAGCGTCGGCACGACGGGTCAGGTACACCACCCCTGGTTGGCCGGGCACCATGTACGCCGAGACAAGGATCAGCTCCTTGGATACCCCATTGAGCTCGGGTGCCAATTGGGTGGCCAACAACAAGTACGGGGCTGGCTCGCCACTCGACAAGACCTTGCTCGGTGCATCCCACATCGCTTTGTTCCAGGCCCAGATCAACTCCCTGCGCCAGTCATTCAGGCGTGGCTGGGTGGTATAGCTCATCAGTTGTTGATAGAGCGCATGATTCTGTTGGCGTACTTTCTCCAGGGACTCGTCCAGCCGAGTCCGGAGGTTTTTCAGGTCCCCGGTCGTCGGCCTGGTCGAGATGAACTGTTCGATGGGCTTGCTCAGGGCACTGTTCCAGTACTGGTCGAAACTATGTCCCAATTGTTCTGCAACCGGCCCGACGCCGAGCATGTCGATGTCGGTGAAATTCCTGTTGGGCTCGGCATCGAAATACTCGTCCCCCAGATTGCGCCCGCCGACGATGGCCGCACTGTTGTCCACCACCCACAATTTGTTGTGCATGCGCCGGTGCTGCCTGGCCAGGTTGAACAGCCGGCCCATGGTACGCGTCACGACGGTACTGCGGCCCAGGTGCAGTGGATTGAACACGCGGATCTGTATATGCGGATGCGCTGCCAGTGTCGCGATAATTCGCTCCAGGTCATCGCTGGTGGTGTCATCGAGCAAGATCCTGACGCGCACGCCACGGTCGGCGGCGATGAGCAGCTCGCGCACCAGTATCCGAGTACTGATGCCGTCGTGGACGATGTAGTACTGCAAGTCGATGCTGCTTTGAGCATTGCGAATCAGCTCGGCGCGTGCGGCGAAAGCCTCGGCACTATCGGAGAACAAGCGAAAACCCGACTGGCCCCGATGGGGGGCTGCCTGGGCCTGGATAGAACGACCGAACGCCGAATCGTTCGCAGGCAAGGCCTGACTGGGTTCGTGAGAGACAGTGGGCGTTGTACAACCACCAGACAGCAGGGCGAGTAACAGCAGAGCAGTAAGGGGCTGTTTGATTGTCACGGAGGCTACCCCGGGTGATGGCGATGAGGGTGCCGGGTCCCGAAGAATGGCCAGTCCCTTATCACCAGCATCCGGCCGTATCGACCTTGTGCAATGTTTCTTCGATCTGCGGTGTTGTTACAGAAGCGTAGTTCATCTCCTGCTGACCGCGGTGCCTTCACCGAGGGCGCCTGCCGCCAATCAGTCGCGATCCAGCATCTAAGGACCTTGCATAACCTGATCAGGCTGCGTGCCCATACTCGCGAGAAAAATATCGGTATCCCGATTAGTCCGCAGGCAGACAACGCGACAGCTCGAAGGGGCCGTTACCACGAATCGCTTCATCGCCTCCCGCGACGAGGTTTTCGTCCGCCACATGAACCTCAAGAACTCCGGCAGGTTGCCCAGCAATTCCGGACAGTTGTCCGGCAAGTCAGGTCGGGATCGACCGCGGTTCAGCATTGTTCTAAGGAGCACGCGCCAGAATCGAAGCGGTGCCGAGCGATCAATCCAAATCAACATGTCAGCCCGGGCCAGCCGGTTGTTCCATGTGGTCGAATGCCCACCTTCGAAGATCCAGCGCTCACGGGCCTCGACCTCATGACAAAGACGCGTCTTCTCGTCCCGACTCCGCTCGACCCACCCTGGCTGCCAGTGAATCGTGTCGATATGCACGACCGGCAAGCCTGTGCGTTCGCCGAGCTTGCGCGCCAGGGTACTTTTCCCAGACCCTGGCTGACCAATGATCATCATCCGTTGCATTTAAGCTCCCTCTGGCCATCCCTGCGGAATTTCGGGCGCGCGATTGTACGGCAATGGACGACGAGGTCAACTGCAAGCGCACTTATGCTCTTGGCGTCCGTTGCAAATCGGCTGCTCCTGTTGATAGCGGGTATCAACCTGTGTCGGTCAGCCGAGCTGGATCCGAATGCTGGCCTGAGTGTACCAAGGCGCAGCGGAGTCGACATGCACATGTCTCTGCTGCTTCGGCTCGAAGGGGGTATCAAGTGTTCCTAGCGCTATGGATATCCAGCCGGCATATTCACCTTGAGAACGTGACCAGAATAAAGTCGAACCGCACGCCAGACAAAATTCGCGCATTACTGTCGGTGAAGACGCATACGTCCTGATGCTATCGGCGCCACGTAGTACTCGCAGGTCGCTACGCGGGACGCTTCCGTAGGATGCGAATGCAGCCCCGTGACCTTTGCGGCACTGGCTGCAATGGCAGTGAGTAATTGCCTTTGGCGCAGTGGCTAGTTCGAAACTTACTGCTGAGCACAAGCAGCTACCTAGGTAAGTCTTTTTCATTGACGCTTCCGTGCAAATGACGCGAGCGTAACTGTCTTGGCTGCATTGGTCGACAGGTTGTAATTCGCTCTCGGTAAATGGCTGCTATGGGTCGAAAGAGGTCTGCCGATTAGGGCCGCTTTCGACCCGAAGCGGACATCTGTAATCGGGGCCGCTTCGCGGCCCATCGCCGGCACGCGCGGCTCCCACAAGTACAGCGCATGCCTGAAGGCTGGTGATATTCCTGTGGGAGCCGGCTTGCCGGCGATGAGGCCTGCACTGACTACAGAGCTTTGGATCAGTGTTCGCTTTGGGTCGAAAACGGCCACTCGTGAACGGTCGCCTTCTTCCATGGCGAGCTTTCGCAGTCTGGCGTCGCCGCTCATTGGCTTGGCTGCGTCTCCTCCTGCTTGAAAACACGAAATCCGCGCGCCTGATAATTTCCAAGCGCGGCAGGATGGTCGAACGTGCATGTGTGTACCCACACCCGCTCTGTACCTTGCCATTCCCACGCAGATCGAACAGCGTGACTCAAGAGTGCCCCGCCGAAGCCGCACCCTAGAAACTGCGGTGCCAACCCGAAGTAGCGGATTTCGCAGTTACAGCCATCGGGGCGATAAAGCTCGTAATAGCCGGCTATCGCGCCGCGGTGATAGGCAACCCAGGTACGGTGGCACTCCTGTTCAACGAGTGCCTGCCATTCGGAACTGCTCCAGCTATCAAGATCGCCCCACTCCCAGGGCGTTCCTACCAGCTTGTAGAGAAACCGATTGAATTCCGCCTGAGGCACTTCACATTCGATGATCTGAAGGTCGTGACGCTGTGGTTTTTCCTGCAGCTCGGAAGCCGAGGTCATTTCCAGGTAATAAGTAATGCAAGACCGTTCCATCGTAGACTCCCTGCGTCTTCCCGCTAGCGATCAACAAGCATGCCAGCTGCGGCTCGACTGCGGCTACATCTGATGTCTGCTTCGGCTAGAAAGCAGTCGCTATCAAGTAATGGATAACGCTTGGCTCGCGTTGCGCGAACCACAGCTTGGCGCAATCGGAATCAGCCATGGCATCTTGCGCTAGTGCCATCCCCAAACCCGTACCGTAGCATCTCCTTGCCCAAACGTATTGCACCAAGCAAGGAGAAAACATGGTTACCGACACCGCATTGATCACTGGCGCCTCGGGTGGCATCGGACTGGAACTGGCACGCCTCCATGCGGCCAAGCGTGGCGATGTCGTCCTGGTAGCGCGCTCGCGTGACAAGCTGGAGTCCATCAAGCACGAACTTCAGACTCGATACGGCGTGAAAGTGTATGTAATCGTGGAAGACCTGGCCGATCCTGGCGCAGCAGATCGGGTATTCGCTGCCACCGAAGCATTGGGGTTGTCCATCGACGTTCTGATCAACAACGCCGGGTTCGGTGGCCACGGGAAGTTCGTCGAACGCGACATCGCTGCCGATCTAGCCATGATGCAAGTGAACATGACCGCGCTTACCGCTCTGACCCATCATTATCTGAAGGCGATGGTGTTGCGTCGACGCGGGCGTATTCTCAACGTCTCGTCGACCGCCTCGTTCATACCAGGCCCCCTGCAGGCGGTTTACTACGCCACGAAGGCATTCGTGACATCCTTCACCCAGGCTATCGCCGAGGAAACCCGGGAATACGGTGTAACCGCCACTGCGCTGTGCCCGGGCGCGGTCGCAACAGGTTTCGTCGCCGCAGGTGATCTGCAGGGTGTGGATGCCTGGAACAATGCCAGGACGGCACAATCCGTGGCGCAATGCGGTTACCAGGCCATGGAGCGCGGTGAACTGGTTGCGTTCAATGAAGGCAAGTTGCGCCTCATGCTCGACTGGATTGTTCCGCTGTTGCCTCGCAAACTGGTGCTCAGGATGTCCCGCAAGGCAATGGAAAAGGCATCCTGAGAAGGCCAGAGAAGCCCTACCCGTTCGCCTTGCTGACTTGCGTGCCAAGGCAATGCGTTGCAAAGAGATGCCTCGATAATGAAACAAGCCAAGAACTTCGCCGTGCATGCTGGGTGGAAGGTGATCATTGCTGATTTGGGAGTAGCGCCTGGGGACCTGCTGGCCTTGGCCGAGCTACCGGCTGATCTATTCAGCCGCAAGGACTCCGTGCTCTCGCCACCTGAGTATTTTCGACTTTTCGAAAGCCTTGAGCAGCTGGTCGGAGAGTCGCATCTACCACTGCGACTCGGTGGTGCCGTTTCAGTCGAAGCCTTCGATCCGGCTCTTTTTGCTTGCCTGTGCAGCCCGGACTTCAACGTAGCGCTCACCCGACTTGCCGAGTACAAGCGTCTGTGTGGTCCCTTGGCACTGGATGTGGTCTTCCACGACGCTTACACCGAGGTTTTTATCGAGTGCTATGGATACGACCGTCCGCTCCCGCGCAGCCTCCTTGCGATGGAACTGGTTTTCCTTACCCACCTGGCGCGCCTCGCCACAAGGCAAACGATCACCCCGCTGGAGGCAGAGGTGGTTGCGCTGCCCGAACCAGCAAAACCGTGCGAAGAGTTCCTGGGATGTAGCTTGCGACAAGGCAACTGCAATCGTATTCGCTTCGCCAAAGAAGATGCTGCGCGCCCTTTCCTTACCGAGAACGTTGCCATGTGGCAATTCTTCGAGCCTGAACTCCGGACGCGGCTTTCAAAGCTCGAAGCCGGCGCCACAACCCAAGAACGAGTACACAGCGCGCTGCTCGATATGCTGCCGAGCGGGCGGAGCAGCATCCATGATGTCTCCAGTCGTCTGGCGATGAGCAAGCGCTCACTCCAGCGTCATCTTGCAGACGAGGCGCTGAACTATCAGGAGATACTCAATGACACGCGCCAGGGCCTGGCTTGCCATTACCTGTCTCGCTCAACCCTGTCCCCAGGAGAAATTGCGTTCCTGATCGGGTTCATGGATGCCAATTCTTTCCTGCGCGCCTTCAAAGTCTGGACAGGCATGACACCGGGCGAGTACCGGAGGCAGCACAGCCACCAAACGTGAGTGCTGAATGGCAGCTTTGGCGTCAGAAGCGCTCATCGCCGATCGCCGGCAAGATCAGCTCCCTTACGAACGAAGCCTCGGACAAGCGCAACAGCGCGTCGACCATGGTGACCACATCATGCACCGGTACCTGGCGCCGTTCGCCTCGTGCTGCGGCTTGCGCCAATGGCGTGCTCAGGGAGTCGTCGGTATTCAGGTAACCCAGGTGAAGCACGGTCACCGCCAGGTTGTCATCCCTGAAGCCTTCGCGTAGCGCATCAGCCATGCCGTTGAGGGCGAACTTGGAGGCGCCGAATGCCACCTCCGGGCGCCCGCTCTGGCGAAGGGCCGAGGTCGAACCGGTGAGGATCAACTGCGGTCGGGGCGCACCTAGCAACTTTGGCACCAGCCGCTTGAGCAGAAGCAGCGTGGCGGTGATGTTCACCTCGACCAGCCTGGTGATCGATTCGTCGCTGTCGTCGAGGAATGCGTAGTGCTCGCTGAAGGCGTGTTCTTCCCAAATGCCCACGTTGCAGATCAGGACATCCAGATCGGCAGGTGTTCGATCCGCGATCTGTGCTACAGCCGCCGTTGGCTTGGCAAGGTCGGCATCGATCCAGTGCAGATCGATGCCCGAGGCAAGGGCCAGGTCGACCGGCTGTTTGCGGGATACGCCGATCAGCGTGTCCCCTGGCTTGCCGAGCCCTTCGAGCAAGGCACGGCCCAACCCTCTGCTGGCACCTACGATCATCGTCTTCATCTGGTGCTCCTTCCTGGCATCCTGCAAGTATCCATCGACCGATCAACTCCACCGGACATTGAGTACGACGAAGTGCAGCAGGACCCAGACCATCAGCAGCAGATGGGTCAGTTGCAACCCTTCCTGACGGATCCAGTAGCCGAACCATATCCCGCCCAGCAGCATGGCGAGCAGGAACCCGAGCGTTGCGCTCAAGGCCAGGTTCAACCAGGGCAGTGAAGCCTCCAGGCCGGCGCCAAGCACCAGTTCATAGCACCCGACCCAGGCCGTGAGGGCGGCGGCTGCCTGTATCAGCACGATGATCGACAGGGCCAGGCGATGGAGGGAGGGAGAGGTCATCGCTCGCCCCAGCAGTGGGAGGCTGATTGCGGGCGGTTGGGCCAGCGGCGCCATCGACATGGTCGCCCCGATCGCCCCAGCCGAACTGGCAAAGGCATGCAGGTTGTTGATCAGGCTGATACTCAGCCACAGGCTCAAGCCGATGCAGCAGGTGATCTGGAAAATCAGCAGTGAGGTCGGAGTGTCCATTCCTGGTCCTTTGTGAGTTCGTTTCCGGAAGCAGCGAGAGTCCGGACGACACTCTAGAACCTAAACTTAACCTGAGGTCAATACCGTCGGGATCCGAATAACCGGTCGAGGTCATCGAGCCACTGAACATTGAACTCACAGACTCGGACCGCCACTCGGACAGTTCCGTCAGCATGACGGGTCAGTCCGTAAAGAAGTACTTGCCTTTGACTTTCCTGGGGGTGACGAAGGCGAAGTCCGGAAAGATTTTTCCTCTGACGTACCAGACAAAAGCCAGCATAACAATACTGATAACCAATGAGACAGTGGTTGTTGCCGGATTGGATGAAAACCCAGCAAGTGTCTTTGGGAATTGGGGTAGCGCAAGGAGTATATACGCGTTGTAGGCAACGACGCGATGGTTGTAGAAACCCCAGACCCACAGCAAGGGGATCAAGATCATTGAGATACTCACAATCCATTTGGCCGCTGGCCCGATCCCGGCGCCTTGAGTCATTCCCAGAATAAATCCAATCAAAGCCTGAACAAGCATGATTGTAATGAGAATGTTGACCTTGCGATCATGCTCGTCACAGCGAACTGGATCTGCATACGAAGCGATAAAGTAGGCAAGTTGACTGTCTTTCACACCTTGCCCTGAGAGTTGCGAGAACACTTCCGACTTTGCAATGTTGGCGTCGAGTAATTCGCGAACTTTTTTCTGAACCTCTTTCTTGCTCAAGGCTGATTGTGAAACGCTTTCTGATTGAGTCAACCTGACCGGTTTCCTGGCAGGTTTCCTGACAGAGCTCCTGACAGAGCTCCTGACAGAAGACCTCAGAATAGCGACAGCCCCAATAGAGGCTAGCGCGCCCAAGACGGTGACAAGGTAGAAGGCTCCACCTAGTGAGAGAGACCCAGGCTTGACCCTGCCCGGCTTTGCTGGATCGACAAGAACCTCGATCACTTTTCCCTCCCTGAATGTTGCAATTGATCTTTCAACCGACTCCAGGCTGCTCCTGCAGGGCCGATTTGATGTTTCGAGAGGATACGTATATTGCTGTCCGTCCAACTCGAAGGTCACATTTACCAGAGCGCAATAGGTCGTACCCTTACTGTGCACCTCCTCGGAAATGGAGGCAGTAGCGACAGTGGCGTTCAATTTCCACCAAGTCTTCGTCTCATCTACTTCCTTGTATAAATTAAGAGACGCGAGCAGGCAGAGCAAGGCAAAGATAAATAAAACAACGAACAGGACCGCCCTTAGCAAAAAGGTCTTCATAAGGCTCCTTGACCAACGTCAAATGGCGGCCGGTCGGAAGATGACACCTTTGCAGCAAGTCCCCCTGAGGTTAGTCCATGAATACTCGTATGCAATGCTACTTCCCGCACTTCCGCTCTTGGCCAAGCTCTGCCGCTTACCACCGCGACTTTGATTCGATAACCTCGACAAACCCCTCTGACCTGCAAGGCGGCTCGAATGCAGCCGCAACTGCCTCGATACTCTCCCGCGGCACTTGATGATCCGCGCGGCGTAACGCATTGCGTGCCAGCGCCTGCTCCACCGAGGCACGAACCCAGACCGCCGAGACCGGCACGCCAATGCGCGCGGCCAACGCCAGGATTGGCGCACGATGCACCTGCCGCGGCAGTGCTGCATCGAAATACAGGCAACCGTTATCATCCCCTGCCCCACGATGCTGCTCGATCCAGGTGGTTTTCCCCGCAGCTTGCATGCCGACGACCAACAGCAATCGCGCTTTCGGGCCACTGCGCGTTAGCGCAGCCTCCAGCGCCAGCAGGGTGAGCCGCCAAGCGTCGGCGTTGCGCGATTGGCTGAACACGCGCCCACCGAGCGTTTCAAGGTAATGGTCTGGATTGAACACTCGGGTATCGGCTGGAGGGGCAGACGACCAACGATAGCCAGTCAGCGGCCATGATTGCCCTGCCAGTTCAATGGACCGTACAGACGCCTCCCGGCCACCGCAGCGTCGGTAGAAGTACCGACTCGGGTTATCCGTCAGCACCCAGGCGAGCAAACCTTGCCGGCCCGGCGCTTGCAGCTGCATCGCCACGGCCAGCAGCAGCTGGCGCCCAACGCCCTGTCCTTGCCAATGCGGCAGCAGATAAAGACCATAGAGCTCGTTAGCCTCCGCGAACGCCGGGCTTCGGTTCGGCCCCCCCGAGCAGAAGCCGACGATCTCGCCCGCTACCTTGGCCACGTGGTAGCTCACTCCACTGACGGCGAACAGGGCCTGATGCCGTTGTTGCTGAGCCTCGATGGTCAACCCGGCCAGAAATGCATCCGGCAGAATGCCCTGAAACGTTGTCTGCCAGGCCTTCACCGTCACGGCCGCGATGCCTGCCAGGTCCTCAGGGGCTGCCGCGGTAATGAGCAAGTCCATGTGCGCTCTCCTTTGATTCGCCATGCAACGATCAACTGCCGCTTTCAGTGGGTAGCCCGCAGGCTTTACCTGTACAGCAGCAACGCAAACTGTCCGGACACTGTCCCCAGGCCGACAGCATTGGCACTGAGCGCTATCTGCCCAATATAGATAGCCCGCTCCACCTTCCTCATGCCTGGTAGAGCGAAACATGTAAATGACCACCGGGCTCGATACCGGCCCGGTGATTGCTCAGCACCTTACCAATTGTGCGTATAGCTGGCAGTCAACACAGTGCCGGGTGCCGGCAAGTGGCTGGTGTTGTTGTTATTGCGCAGCAACTGGCTGTAGAGCGGGTAGTAGTCGCGGTTGAACAGGTTCTGGATGCCAACGCTCACCTTGTCGTCAGCGGAGATCTGGTACTGGCTGACCAGGTCGACTGTCGTATAGCTGCTCACCTGATGTCGACCAAAGCTGTCCACGCCATCGAGCCTGTAGTCCTTGGCGTCGAAGAACGTGGCTTGCAAGCGGTTGCTCCAATCCAGGGTCGGCTTGTATTGCACATAGGCGGTCAGCTTCAGCGGCGGAACGCGATAGCCGGTCATGTCTTGCCAGCCTTTGCCGTCCGGTTTTTCTCGCCCGCGCATCCAGGTCGCACTCCCCCCTGCGCCCCACACCGCATCGTCCGATAGCCAATCGGCACTTGCTTCAGCGCCGTAGATGCGCTCCTTGGTGCGGGTCAGAATCAGGCCATTGTTGAAACTTTGCACATCCCCCAGCTTGGAGGTGGTGTAGAACAGCGCCAAGGTGCCGAGGGTGTTGCTGCCCAGCTCTCCTCGCCAGCCAAGCTCGTAGTTGTTGGTCTTGACCGGTTCCAGATTCGATGCGTCGATGTCGAAACCACGGCGCGCATTGCGCAGCTGAATGCCCACATCGGGCAATTGGAAGCCCTGGCTGAAGGAGGCGTAGATTTCCTGGCCGAGTACCGGTGAGTAGACGATGCCCAGGTTCGACAGAACCGCATCGTAATGAATGTCGCCACCCTTCACCGCCACCGGGGAAGCAGCCGTGGATTCAGACAACGGAACGAAGTCATCGAACTCGGCGGTGGAGTATTCGTAGCGCAGGCCGCCGTCGATAGACCAATGCTCGTCGAAGCGATGCTGCAGCTGGGCGAACGCACCGGCGCTTCGCGTCCTCAGCGGGGGCATGTAGGTGAGCTTGCCGGTCTTGTCGAATACCAGGCCGCCACTGGCGTCATAAGCCGCCGGGTCGAAGACGTCGAGCGGCATGTCGCTGCGCTCCTGGTTATAGTCGCCACCCCACACCAGCTCGGTACTGCCGCTGTCGCTAAGTGGCGTGCGCAGGGTCAGGCGGCTGCCGAAGACTTCACTGTTCTGCATGATCTGGTCGATGTTGCCGCCGCGGGTGGCAACGGCTCGGGCGTCGAACGGGGTGAAGCGGGTGAAGTAGTCCCGGTAGTACATCTGGGCAGAAAGCCGGCTTCCGAGAATGTCGAGATTCTCGTACTCCAGGTTCACCAGGGTGTTGCGAATACGGTTCTGCTCGTCGAGGTCCAGGCCCTTGATGGCATTGGCCGGCACAGAGCCTGCGGGGAGTTTCGCGACGCTTGGGTCTGTAGCGTAGTCAGTGTCCTGGCGGGCGTCGTAGTGGCTGACTGCAAGCTGGATTCGCTGGTTCTCGTCGATGTGCAGCCCCAGCTTGCCGCCAATGTTGTAGATGTTCGAATCGAACAGGTCGCCTTGACTGGGCTCCGGGGCGATCCGGTCGCCATGCGCATCGTACGAGGCACCAATGTGGCGGGTACCGAAGTCGAACGAGTAGTCCACCGCGCCCTGAGAGCCTGCGAAATACTGCTGGAACTGGCCCCCCAGGCCATCGCTGCCCAGGCGGGTGAGTGGCGAGGTGGCGCTCAGGCTGGTTTCGGCACGGTTTTCGCCACCAGCAGGCCGTGTGGTGATGGAGATGATGCCCCCCGTGGCGCCGCTGCCGTAGATGGCGCTGCTGCCGCGGATGACTTCGACCCGTTCGATCAGTGCCGGGTCGATGTTGGCCAGGTTGCGCGAAGAGTCGCGATTGGTATTGAGCGGCACCCCGTCGACCATGACCAGCATGCTGCGCCCGCGCAGGGTCTGGCCATACTCGGTGACGGTGCGGCTGGAGTCGGACATGCCCGGAATCGCCTTGGCGAGTACCGTGGCCAGGCTCTCTGAACCCTGGCGCAGCTCCTGCAGTTGTTCATGCTCCAGAACGGTGGATTGCCGCGTTGCGGAAACCAGGCTGCTGCTGGTGCGCGAGGCGGTGATTTCCATCTGCGCCATTTCCACGGGCACGCTTTGGGTTGCGGGGCTGGATGCAGGGGCACCCTGCGCGACGATGACGAACGTGCGCTCATCCTTGGCCTGTACCTGCAAGCCACTGTCCTTGAGCAGCGTTTGAAGTGCTTCCTCAGGTGTGAACCGCCCTTTCACCGCAGGCGCGTTTCGGCCTGCACCGAGATCGCTGGCAAAGATGATCTGCACCGAAGACTGCTGTGCGAGCGCATTGATGGCCTCGCCCAGCGGCGCGGCGGGGAGATCGACGTTCACCTTTTCCCGGCCCTGGGCCGACATTGCGATGAGCAGGCTACTGGCGAGCAATGACAAGCGTAGTTGGCGACTGCAGAGGGGGAAATGCACTTCTCGAGTTCCTTCTTATGGTTGGGCTTTTTCAGTAGCCGCCATGGGGATCGAGAAACCCTACCTGCGCCTGAGAATTATTTTCTTGTCGATTTGGGTTGAATCCGGACGCTGCCATCCCCTTGTTGCAGCACGGCGACGGGCAGGATGCTTGGCAGCAGATCCAGTAGCAGGTCGACATTGTGCGCCTCGAACACCCCTGTCACCTTGAGTGCGGCCAGGCTTGGGTCGCTCAGCTCGATGGGGGCCTTGCGATAGAGACGCAGCAACGACACCGCTTCATCCAGCGGCGTCTGCTCGAACACGATGCGATCATCTTTCCATGCCATCGCCCTGGAGGCGTCGGCTTTCGCAACCGGCATCAGTTGCCCGCCAATCGAGTCGACCTGTTGCCCTGGCCTGAGGGTGACAGGCGCTTGTGCTGCAGCCGCCGCGGTGACGTCCACGCGCCCACGGGCCAAGGACACACGCACCGCGTCGTTATCCAGGCGGCGAACATTGAACAGCGTACCGAGCACCTCGACTTTCGCCAGGCCAGCGGACACCACGAAGGGGCGGTACACGGCCGAGGACACATCGAAAAGCGCCTGCCCTGCGCGCAGGTCGACTTCGCGGCTGAGCAGACGCCAACTGATATCGACATGCGTGCCACTGTCGAGCAGCAGCTTGCTTCCATCGCCCAGCAGCACAGCGCGCCGCTCACCAATGGCGGTAGCGAAACGCTCGCTCTTGTAGGAAGGGTTAAGCCACGCCAGGGCTGCAAAGGCGATCGCAAGCGCCAGCGTGATACCTGCCGACTTTACCGCTTTCGAGGGCGCAGGCCTGGACGGCGGCATGGGGAACCGCTGCTTGAGCTCTTCACGATGTCGCCCCAGGGCCTCGTCCAGTGGCGCCTGATCGGGCTGCTTGGTCATGGATGCACCTCATCGCGCCCAAGCCGTTGCCTGCACGCCGCCAACCCCAGGCGCAGGTGCTTTTCCACTGTCTTGATGGAGATACCGAGGCGAGCGGCTACTTCTGCCTGGGGGATTTCGTGAATCTTGTGCATGACGAAAACAGCCTGACAGCGAGGTGGGAGGTCTGTGATAGCGTCGACGAGCAGTTGAAACTCGCGCTCGCTGTCATACCTGGTCATCGGGGTGGCTGCCGGGCAGGCCACCTCAGGCAGCTCGGAGATAGCCTCTACCCAGGCGCCTCGGCGGCGATCGCTACGATAGCGACTCACAGCGGTGTCATGGGAGATTTTTCGTAGCAAGGCCAGTGGGGTTCGGACGTCGTCTTTCTCACCGCGCTCAAGCAACTGCACGCACACGTCATGCACTACATCGCGCGCCATGCTTCTGTCGCCGAAGCGTCGGCGAATGTGGTCCACCAGATCGTCATAGTGACGTACCAATGTAGACAGCAGCGTCGGTTTGGCGGGATCGAACGACACGATGCATCCTGAATAAGAGGTAGGCCCCGAAACAAGACACAAGTGTAAATGAGAAATAATTGCGAATAAACAAGCTACGGCGTCGAGCCATGCTAAATCGCAGGAAGGTCAGGAATGGTCAGCCCGTTGGCAATGGCACTGGCTTCAAGCTTTGCACGCTCCGCGTCCAGAAGGACATAGGCGGCTTGCAGCGTGGTGATCTTCGCTTGAATGTCGGCCATCTTGCTGGCTACCAACATCGCGCCCTGCGCGCAATCGATCGTATTACCCCGCTTGGCCGCAAGGATGGCGCCGATCTCGGCGAGCGAAAAACCGCCGCTCTGGGCACTTTGAATAAAGGCCAGATCAACAACGGTCTGGTCGCTGTAGCTACGGTAGTTGTTGGCTTGGCGATGGGCCACGATAAGCCCGAGTTGCTCGTAATAGCGCAATGTATGGCGGCCGACGCCACTCCGGCGCTCCAACTCTCCAACATTCACAGTAAAAATTCCTTGACTGTAGAGTACGCTCTACACCTTAGCCTGCGCTGATCATCCAGACAAGGATTCAGATATGAGCGTGGAATGCTTCGTCACCGGCGGCAGTGGGTTTGTCGGCCAACACTTATTGGCCCGTCTTACTGCGACAGGGCACAAGACCTGGGTGCTCATGCGCAACCCTGAAAATATTGAACGCCTCAAAGAGCAGGTAGGCCAACTGGGAGGTAACCCTGCATATATAAATGCAGTTGAAGGAGACATCAGCAGGGATGGGCTTGGACTCAGCGAAACAGGCAGGCAATGCGTAGCTTCAGTCGCTGTGATCTTCCACCTCGCGGCGCAATTTACCTGGGGCCTGACAATGGAGCAGGCCCGCGCAGTCAATGTACAAGGTGCGCTGAGAGTCGCCAGGCTCGCGGCGAGCCAGCGTATCCGCTTGCTGATGGTGGGCGGCTATATGCTGCAGAACCTTACTCATCTTTCAAGTATCGGGGTTGATCACGAGCGCCCTGAAAACACCAATTGGCCCGCAGTCTACGGTCGTGTGGGTGGCTACGAAGGCAGCAAGCTGGAGTCCCATTTTGCAGTCATCCGCTACATGCAGGAGGCAGGCGCGGATTACACGATCGTTCATCCTGCTACGGTGTGTGGCCATAGCGAGAGCGGGCATATCCCTGAAGGGCAACCTCTGGCCGACCTCATTCGAAATCTGGCACTGGGCCGGTTCAAGGCTGTCCCCGGCTCCGCCAGGCACTGGTTGCCATTGGTCAGCGTCGATTACCTGGTAAAGATGATGACCTGCGTGGCGTTCGACCCGTCGATGGCCAACCGGCAGGTCCTGGCGCTGTATGAGCACACCCCGAACCTGCAGGGTATGCTCGAGCAATTGGCACAAACGCTGGATATAAAGGCCCCCCGCCGCCATGTACCCATAGGGTTGCTGAAGTGGCTATTGGCGATTCCCGGCCTGGCCACCCGATTGTCGATCAGCGCCGAGTCACTGAACTTCATCCAGACGCAGCGCTTCGACATGAGTGACAGCCAGCAACTGGAACGAAAGTATCAGTTGGCACATCCCGACATGGCGCGAACTTTGGAAAAGACCGTGCGCTACGTCCAGGGTTACTTGCCCTCTCGTCATGTTCACACTTCTGCAAAACCTGACGGAAGATAACAAACGGGTTCTGACAGAGCGCGTAATTCTGTCGAACACTCCAGCAACTTCGGTGTTATATTATTGCGCATGAACCGGATGGTTACTTCCTGACCGTCTGGTTAGTTAAAGCGTGTCGACGCTCAACTTGGTCTTTAGGGAAAAAGGCGTGTGAATTGACGTGAAGCGTGACATCCACCTCGTTGTGCTACTGCTATCGGTCATCGGTTGCTCTCTCGCATCGTTAACGCTGTGGAAGGTCATGGCTTCTCGCGAGCGCGCCCTGGAAGACGTCAATGTCCATGGCCTGAACCTGACCCAGGCACTGTCCACCTATTCGGAGGGTATCGTCCGGCAGAGCTCGATGCTGCTGCTCGGGCTGGTCGAGCGCCTGGAAACCGAGGGCGCCGGGCCTGCGCAGATCGAGCGGCTGGATCAACTGGTCAAGCGCCAGCAACCATTGATGCCGCCAATGAGCGGCATCATGATCTACGCCTGGGACGGACGCTGGCTGATGTCGTCCAACCAGCCGACCCCCGTCGGTGCCAACAGCAGCGACCGCGCCTTTTTCATACACCATCGTGACGACCCGTCCCGCGACCCTTTCATCGGCCTGCCAATCCGTAGCCGCGTCAACCAGGAATGGGTGATCACCATCAGCCGACGGTTCAACGATGACCATGGCGAATTCGCCGGCGTTGTCGCCATGACGCTTGGCGTGGAGAACTTCCTACAGCTATTCGGCAAACTCGATGTCGGCCATGAGGGTGCCATCGGGCTGGCCTATACCGACGGTTCCATGCTGGTGCGCTACCCGTTTCGGGAACAGGACATGGGGCGCAACTTTTCGAAGTCGCCCATCTTTACCAAGTATCTCGTCGACCAGTCAGCAGGCACTGCATCGTTCACCTCCAGCCTGGACGGCGTGGAGCGCCTCTATGCGTTTCGCAAGAGCGACAAGCTACCTTTGGTGACAACGGTCGCGCTGGGCAAGCAGGAGGCACTCTCGGCCTGGCGGCTCGAAGCGCTGCTGTCAACGCTGGTGGTCGCTGTGCTGCTGGCACTGACCGGGGCCATTGGCTGGCTGTTGATTCGCGCCATGAGCCGGCGAAATGCGGTCGAAAGCGAGCTTCGACTGACCCAGCAACGGCTACTCGACAGCAACCAGCAGCTCGAGAGCCTGGCGATGCACGATGCGCTCACGGGGCTTGCCAACCGGCGCTGCTTTGACGAAGCGCTGACTCAGGAAATCCGCACGGCCCATCGCAATGGCACCACGCTGGCTTTGCTGATGATCGACATCGATCATTTCAAACCCTACAACGACACCTACGGGCATCCGGCGGGCGATGCCTGCCTGCAGCAGATAGCCTCCTTGCTCTCCTCCTGCATTCGACGCCCTCGCGACCTGCTGGCACGCTACGGGGGTGAGGAAATGGCGGTAATCCTGCCCGAGACCGACAACGATGGAGCGGCCGTCGTCGGCAGGCTGATGCTCGAGCGCCTGGCCTTGCAAGCCATCCCTCACAACGGCAGCCCATTCGGACACATAACCGCCAGTATCGGCATCGCCTGCTCCGATGGTACGGCCCTGGACAGCGCGCCATCACTGATTGAGCGCGCCGACCGGGCGCTCTATATCGCCAAGCAGGCCGGCCGCAATCGCCTGCATGTCGACCGGGCGAAGACATAAAGCCAAATAACAAGGAATGTATAAATGCAATCTCATTTCAGCAAAGGCTTGCTCTTTGCACTCTGCGCCGCTGCACTGAATGCAACGATCGGTGTACTCAGCAAGGTATTGATGAACAGTGGATTCAGCTCCAGCAGCATCGCCCTGATAAAAACAGTCCTCGGCTGCCTGTTGCTGTCAGCACTGCTACTGTTCCTCAAGCGGCCACTGCATACGGCCAAATGGTTCCATGCCGCCGTTTGCGCCTTTCTCGGCATTTTTGTGCTGTTCCACTTTGAGACTTCGGCCTATAGCCATTACGCCGCGGCAGGCGTCGTGGTGATCCTGATGGCAAGCGCCTCCATTTCTTCGATATTACTGGGACGGATAGTCCTCAAGGATCCAATCACCGCCAATGCGACAGTAGGCGCCGGTTTGACCATAGCTGGCATTGCCGTGATTTTTGGCGCCGACCTGGAACAAGGTTTTACGCTGCAAGGTGCAGTGCTCGCTTCGATCGGAGGCTGCGGTTATGGCGCATTTTCGGTTGCCATGAAGCGCATGGGCGTTTCCGGGGGGCTGCATTTCACCCGGCAACTATTGTTTTTCGGCAGCCTCTACCTGCTGATGCCGGCTGCAACCGATGGGTTCAACATTGGCGAGCTGTCGCTGGTGGCGGTCATGGCACTGCTGGCGCTAGCCGCGTTGCCGACCATCCTCGGCTTCTTCTGTACCACCAAGGCCATCGAATACCTGAAACCCTCGCAAGTCCAGGCGCTGGAGCTGACCGAGCCGCTGTTTGCCGCACTGCTGGCGTTCGTGGTGCTCAATGAAGTACCGCGGGACACGTTGTACCTGGGGGCCGGGCTGATTCTCTTCGGCCTGTGCTTCTCCAATGAGCTGATCCGACTGGGCAAGAAAGCGCCACAGCCGTCCAAAGCATGAAACGCGTGCGAGCAAGCACCTCGAAGCATGCATGCTCGCACGGCCGCATTACCAGATCGCAATATCGTAGGTCAGGTAGATCCGGTTGCTGTCGCGCCCTCGGGAAAAGTCAGAGCGGTAGACGTAGTTGCGAAGCTTCACACCCAGACCTTTCACAGGCCCGGATTGCACCACGTAGGCAAGCTCCACATCACGCTCCCACTCGCTGAGCCCGGCATCACCGGAACGACCGTTGTCCCCGCTCAGGTAACGCGCCATGAAGGTCAGCCCGGGCACACCGGCCGCTGCAAAGTTGTAGGCGTAGCTCGCCATCCAGGTTTTCTCTTCCTCCTCGATGAACTTGCCTATGCCAACGTTACTGAACGAGTAAACCGTCGCGCCGCTGATGTACGGCAGCCCAGCCTCGCCGTCGAGCACCTGGTAACCGGCACCGACAGTGTGCCCGGAGTGGGTATAGGACAGCTGCCCGCTGAACATGTCATTGTCGATCTGGCCGCCATGAGCGGCTCCGCTGTCGCGGCTCTTGAAATAGCGCAAGTCGGTGGTGAACACCCCTCCACCCAACGGCAGATCGTGTACCAGGCCGGCATAGTCCTGCCGATAGAAGTGTTCGAGCTGGCCGTGGAAATAGCTCAAGCGCAGCTGCTTGCTGATGGCATAGTCGGCCCCGGCAAAGCTGAAATCGCCTGACTCGCCGCCACTGTAACCATCGAGGAACAGACCGGTGCTGTCCGAGGAGTCCCGCTGCTTGAAGCGGTCCAGGTGGCCGGCGGTCAGGGTCAGGCCATCGACATCGGTACTGGTCAGCTGCGTACCCTGGTAGGTCTGAGGCAACAATCGCGCATCGTTGTACACCAGCACCGGTGTCTTGGGCAGCAAGGTGCCATGCTTGACGATGGTCTGCCCCAGTCGCGCCTTGGCCGTCACACCGGCACTGGCGAACTCGTCCGCGGCACGGCCATCGTCATGCACCGGCAGCAAGCCGGTACCGCTGCGCCCGCGGCCCGAATCGAGCCGTACGCCTACAAGCCCCAGGGCATCGAGCCCCAGCCCCAGCGGGCCTTGGGTGAACCCTGATTGGTAGTCGAGCAGAAAACCCTGTGCCCATTCCACACGCTCGCTCTTTGCAGTTGCAGCAGCGCGGGCGCTCATGCCTTGTTCGTCGCGGAAGTTTTCGTTGAAGTAAACGTTGCGCAGCTGCAGCTTGAGCTTGCCGTCGTCGATGAATCCGGCAGCGCCGGCCACAGGCAGCCAACCGCAGAGCAGGCCACAGGTGGCCCCACGGAAAACAGTTCGGGACATTTTCGATACTCTGTTGTTGTTCTTGGATGAGGTGGGCGCCAGCGGCGCCCGAAGCAGATCAGACGAAGAAGGACAAGGCACCCGTGACCAAGGCCAGTGCGGTGATGACCAGTGATGTCAGCACCGCCCATTTCACGGTGGCCTTCTGGAAGTCGCCGATGTCGCGATCGACCATGCCCACCAGCAGCAAGGTCGAGGCCACCAGCGGGCTCATCAGGTGCACTGGCTGCCCCAGCACCGAGGCGCGGGCGATTTCAACCGGGTCGATGCCGTAGGCGGCCGCAGCGTTGGCAAGGATCGGCACCACGCCAAAGTAGTAAGCGTCGTTGGACAGTACGAAGGTCAGCGGCATGCTGGTCAGCGCCACCACCAGCGGGAACCAGTGGCTCCAAGCCTCGGGAATCCAGTCGACCAGGGTCTGCGCCAGTGCATCGACCATCTTGGTGCCCGAGAAGATCCCCGCGAAGATGCCTGCGGCGAACACCAGCAGTACCACTGTCATGGCGTTGCCGGAGTGGGCGAGGATGCGCTCTTTCTGCAGATCCAGTTGTGGGTAGTTGATCATCAGCGCTGCGACGAAACCGATCATGAACAACAGAGCGGAGTGCATGACGCCCATCACCAGCGCCGTCATGACGGCAATCACCAGCACCAGGTTCACATACGCCAGGCGTGGGCGCTTGTGCGGGTTGTCGCCGAGGATTTCCTTGATGTAGCAGTTGCCGCCACCCGACTCCAGGGCGATGTTGCCGATGCGTCGGCGCTCGGCACGGCCCAGCAGGAAGGCGGTGAACACCACCCAGGCCGCACCGCCGATCACGGTCGGCAGCATCGGGATGAAGTACTCGGTCGCATCCAGCCCGAGCGCGGCAATGGCCCGGGTGGCCGGCCCACCCCAAGGGCTCATGCCACTCATGATGCTCAGCGACAGCATGGATACCGTGGCCAGGATCATCGGGTTCATGCCGATGCGCTTGTACAGCGGCAGCATGGCCGCGCAGGTAATCATGTAGGTGGTGGTGCCGTCACCGTCGAGCGCCACCAGCAGCGACAGCAGCGCGGTACCGATGGCGATCTTGACCGGGTCGCCATTGACGCGCTTGAGGATCTTGCGGATCAGCGGGTCGAACAGGCCGGCATCGATCATCAGGCCGAAGAACAGGATGGCGAACAGCAACAGCGCTGCCGAGGGCGCCACCATTTTCAAGCCATCGAGCATCATCTTGCCCAGTTCGGGGGCGAAGCCACCGATCACAGCGAAGACAATGGGTACCACGGTGAGCGCAACGATTGGCGACAGGCGTTTGCTCATGATCAGGTAGGTGAAGGTCACCACCATGATCAGGCCCAGGAGTGCGAGCATGGTCTTTTCTCTTGTTTTTATTCTATTGCGGCCATCGGCAAGGCAGACGGCCCCCTACCCCACTCGGCATCGCCAGGATGCTGAGTGGGATTTTAAGTCAACAATGGGAGATGGAAGAGGCTTTCAGCTGTGATGCCGAGGCTCGGCAGACCAGTCGGCCTGCGCAATATCCGCCTCGTCCGGTGCAGCCGGAATGCCGTTCAGGCGGCGCAGCAAGGTTTCCCGTTCACAGGCATTCTCCGACAGCGAGATGACCACGGTGGCCACGGCGTTGCTGGCCAGGCTGGTCAGGGCACGCGCCTCGGACATGAAGCGATCGATGCCGATCAGCAAGGCAAGCCCTGCCAACGGGATGTCGTGAATCACGGTCAAGGTCGAAGCCAGTGCAACGAAGCCACTGCCGGTCACACCCGCTGCGCCTTTTGACGACAACAGCATGATCGCCAGCATCGTCACCGTCTGGCCCAGGCTCAGGTCGATGTTGCAGGCTTGAGCGATGAAGACTGCCGCCAACGACAGGTAGATGGCTGTACCGTCGAGGTTGAAGGAGTAACCGGTTGGCAATACCAACCCGACCACGCCTTTCTTGCAGCCCAATTTCTCCAGTTTCTCCAGCATGCGCGGCAGCACGGGCTCGGTGGACGAGGTGCCGAGCACCACCAGAAACTCCTCGCGGAAATAGCGCAGCAGCTTCCACAGGCTGAAGCCGTGAGCACGGCAGATACCACCGAGCACCACCAGCACAAAGAACGCACAGGCGATGTAGAGCGTACCGACCAGCTTGGCCAGTGCCCCCAGGGACGTCACGCCGTACTGCCCGACGGTAAAGGCCAGCGCACCGAAGGCGCCGACCGGGGCGAAGCGCATCAGGTAGCCAAAGATGCGAAACACCATGGTCGAGGCAGATTCCAGCACATCGAGTACCGGCTTGCCCTTCTCGCCCATGGACGACAGGGCAAAACCGCTGAGCACCGCGATGAACAGCACCGGCAACACTTCGCCCTTGTTGAACGCCCCGATGAAGGTGTCGGGAATGATGTGCATGAAGAAGTCGACCACGCTGAGCTTCGCCGCAGATGCGGCGTACTGGCCGAGCCCCGCGGTGCTTAGCGTGGCAGGGTCGATGTTCATGCCGACACCAGGGCGGAACAGGTATACCGCTGCCAGGCCGATCATCAGGCTGATGACAGTCAATACCAGGAACAGCAGCAAGGTCTTGCTCATCAAACGCCCGAGGGAGCGCTTGTCGGTCATCCCGGCGATACCGGTGACGATGGTGCAGAAGACCACCGGCGCGATCATCATCTTGATCAGCTTGATGAACGCATCACCCAGGGGCTTGAGCGCAACGGCCTGTTGCGCCCAGAAGTGACCGACCACCACGCCCAGCAGGACGGCGCAGAGGATCTGGAAGTACAGCGATTTGGCGAGTCTCATGAGGCATCACCCATTGTTGAAATTGTGCGGATGCGCTTGTTGCGAATGTACAGGTCTGGACTACCGCCTGGGCCTACCCCGCCAACCTGCGGAATGTAGGCGCGTAAACGAAGCCTGAGAACAGCCGCCGGGCGGTTCGCACCACAGAGGCCTGAATCGTCTTGCCATCGGCGCCGCTGCGTGACAGCGCGACATCGATACCGCCGCTTGGGTGTTCCAGGCGAACCTCGGCCAGCTGTTCGGCACCCTCGCCCAGCAGTTCGCCGATTACCGTACCTGGGCTGACGCAGGCAGTCGCCAGCCCTATCGCACCGGTGATGGCCAAGGCACGATGGCAGTTGTGCGGCATGAAGTAGCGAACCTGCAATGTGCCGTCATAGCGGGGCTTGGACACCAGCACAGGCTTGGGGATGACCATGCCGCTGACATCGCCCAGGCCCATGGCCTTGCCTGCCTTCAGGCGCAACGCCTCGAGGCGCTCGAGCAGTTCGCCGTTGGCGTCGAGTTCGGCCGGGGATTCCGAGCCGGTGACGCCCAGCTGGCTGGCCTCCACCACCATCATCGGCATGGCCATGTCGATGCAGGTGACCGCAACGCCGTCGATCACATCCTTGGCCTTGCCAGTCGGGAACAGCTTGCCGGTCTTGCTGCCGACCGCATCGAGGAAGGTCAGGTGCACCGGGGCGGCAGTACCCGGTACGCCATCGATCGCCGTGCGGCCTTCATAGCGCACGATGCCGCCGGGGGTTTCCACCAGCGAATTGACGAAAGTGCCGGTGTTGAGGTTGCGAATACGCACCAGCGTCTTGCCGTCCTGGCCTTTGACAAGACCTTGCTCGATGGCGAACGGGCCAACGGCGCACAGCATGTTGCCGCAGTTGGGCGCGGTATCGACCCGGCGCTGGGCGACCATGACCTGCACGAACAGGTAGTCGACGTCGGCGTCGGCATGCAGCGAGGGGCTGACAATCGCTACCTTGCTGGTCTGCGGGCTACCGCCACCGATGCCGTCGATTTCCAGTTCATGCCCGGCACCCATCAGGTTGATCAGCAATTCGTCGCGTTCGACCACATTGGCAGGAAGGTCCCATGCATGGAAAAAGGGGCCCTTGGAGGTGCCACCGCGCATGAGTACGCAAGGAATTCGTTGCATGATTTCGCACTCTTGTTGATCAATGGACATCATTGATGCTGTGGACAAAAGATTGACAGGGATGGATAAATCAATCCAATGCAAATATCGTAGCTATTATTGCGATCTAAGCATCAATTCAGAACTGACTGCCAAGAGCGATCCGAGATGGAATATGAGCTGCAAGACATACGATCTTTCGTGAAAATCGCCGAACTCGGCAGCTTCCACGAAGCCGCAGAAGCGTTGCACCTGTCGCAGCCCGCCTTGAGCCGGCGGATCAAGAAGCTCGAGGAAGGCTTGGGCACTTCGTTGCTGGAACGCACTACTCGTCGCGTCAGCCTGACCAGCGTCGGGCGTGACTTCCTGCCCAAGGCAAGGCGCCTGCTGGATGACTTCGAAGACTCGATACTGAGCATTCGCGAACTCGCAGAACGACAGACCGGTCAGGTAACCCTCGCCTGTATTCCGACTGCAGCGTTCTATTTCCTGCCGTCGGTGATCCGTGACTACAACGAGCAATACCCCAAGATCCGCATTCGTCTGCTGGACCTCAGTGCCAACGACGGGCTCGAAGCCGTGCTGCGGGGTGAAGCCGATTTCGGCATCAACATGATGAGCGGCCAGCACCCGGACATCGAGTTCGTCTCCCTGGTACAGGAACATTTCGTCCTGGCCTGCCGCAGGGACCACAAGCTGGCGAACCGTGAAGCCGTCACCTGGACAGAACTGGCCGACTACCGCCTGATTGGCGTAGGCCGGCTTAGCGGTAACCGGATGCTGCTGGACCATGCCCTGTCCGGTCTCAACCTGCGGCCCAAGTGGTTCTACGAGGTTCAGCACCTGTCCACCTCGCTGGGCATGGTCGAGGCCGGGCTGGGCGTGTCGGCCATGCCCAGCCTGGCCATGCCCAGCGCCGACCACCCGACGCTGGTCAGCGTGCCGCTGATCGAACCCCAGGTAACCCGTACCCTGGGGTTGGTCTACCGCAGAGGGGCGTCGCTGTCGCCGGCAGCGGAGAAGTTCGTGTCGATCCTGCTGGACAAGTGGCCCAACCGTTGAACGAAATGCCTTGCTTCCGGCTCGGCACGGCGCAGGGGAAATACGGGCTGAGTTCATGGTTCACTCCCCGCCCAGGCCCAGCTTGTTGGGGCGGCGCTTCTCGATTGCAAACTTGAGCAGTGCCGCGCTGCGGAACAGGCCATGGGCAAACTTGCCATAGGGCAGCGTGATGAACAGCGCCATCACCGTCCCCAGGTGAAGCGCCAGCACGATCGCCATCGCTGCGGTATCACGCAGGCCCAGCAAGGCGAGGCCTGTGGCGCTGACCAACAGCAGAAGCAGAATGAAGGCGCGGTCCATGGGGCGCTGGGCCACATCGCCCTGCTCCGGCGCCCTGCGCAGGTTCAGCGCCAGCAACCCGGCCGGCCCGACAATCAAGCCAATTCCGCCCAGGGTTCCGAGCAACACCGGTGCGCTCAACAGCGGGTACGGCGCCTGCTGGCCCAGCAGATAGTGATACCCGGTGGCGACCACCGTGGCGGCAAAGCACAGCATGAAGCCGTAGAAGGTGAAGTGATGGAAGCGACGGCGCCAGAGCGTGTAGCGATCATCGGCGTTGTTGCAACCTTGGCCGTGCCCGCCGTCCAGGTATTTCAGGGTCAACGCCGCGCTTGATGCCTCAAGCACAGCCCCTTTTGCCGGTTGCGCCAGCGCCTCGGCAGGCGAGACCGAACGCCAGAAGCGACGTACCGCCACCGCCAGAGCCAAGCCTGCAGCGACAAAGACGCTACCGAACATCAGCGCCAGGGTGTTGTGCGGGAAGACCGCATAGAAATTCCCAGCCAACCGCCCGGGCAGCAGCGTGCCGTTGACGAACAAGGTCAGCAGCAGGAACAGCGACAAGGCTACGGCCAATGCACTGGCGACATAGGTGCCGTTGTGCCTGTACAGCCGCCCGAAGAGGGCCGGCCAGGCGTACTCGGCGTATGTCTGCCCGCGCACCTTGGCCATCGCCTGGGGCACGTTCACCGCGAATTCGTGGGGCTGCGCGTACTGGCAGGCATGCAGGCAGGCGCCGCAGTTGTGGCACAGGTTGGCCAGGTAATGGATATCTGCCTTGCCGAACTCCAGCCTGCGGGTCATCGCCGGGAAAACGGCGCAAAAGCCCTCGCAGTAACGGCAGGCATTGCAGATCCGCATTTGCCGGTCCACTTCCTGCTCCTCGACGTTCAACACCGGGATCAGTTCGAGGGCCGGCCCGGCGGTGTCAGGCTGGCGTGGCTCAGGCAGTTGCGCAGTCATGGCTCTTCTCTTTTTCTGGATGTTCGTAACCCGCCGCCGCAGCAGCGCTGGTTCCGGCGATACGGCCGAAGGCGGTGCCGATGGACATGCCGACGCCTGCGGTGTAGCCCTTGCCCAGTACATTGCCCGCCATCATTTCACCGGCAACGAACAGGTTCGGGCTGGGACGCCCGTCGAAATGGACGGCGGCGGTTTCATCGGTGCGCAGCCCCAGGTAGGTGAAAGTCACGCCAGGGCGCAGCGGGTAGCCGTAGTAGGGGGGCGTATCGATCGGGCGCGCCCAGTGGCTTTTCACCGGTTCCAGGCCAACGGTGTGACAGTCGTCCAGCCGGGTGTGGTCGAAAGTGCCCACCTGGCAGGCTCGGTTGTAGGCATGCACGGTTTCGAGGAAGGCCTGCACAGGCAAACCGAGCAGGCCGGCCAACGCCTCCAGGCTATCGGCGGTGGCGCCCGGGAAAACCGGTGGCATGAAGCGCCCGAGGGCTTTCTGGTCGATGATAGAGAACCCCACCTGCCCAGGCTGATGCGCCACCAGGCGCCCCCAGATGGCATAGCGCTTGGGCCAGAAATCCTCGCCTTCATCGTAGAAGCGCTGGCCATCGCGGTTGACCACCACGCCCAGCGACACACAATCGATGCGCGTGCAGATGCCGCCGTCGTACAACGGCGCACGAGCATCGATCGCCACCATGTGCGCCTGGGTCGGGTCGCCAATCGTGTCGGCGCCCTGTTCGATCATGCGGCGCAACAGCACACCGTCATTGAAACGCGTACCACGGATAAGGAAGTTGTCCGAAGGCCACTCCCCTCGCTCGTTCTGCCCCCACGCTTCGCGCAACCACTCACGGTTGGACTCGAAGCCGCCGGCGGCAAGCACACAGGTACGCGCCTCGATGCGCTCGGCAGGCAGTTGTCGCCCCTGAACCTCGCGTGTCGGCACATGGGCCGCAACGAAGCGTCCGTCTCGCAGTTCAATGTCGGCTACCGGTGTGTCGTAGCGTATCTGTACGCCAAGGTTTTCGGCGCTGCGGAAGTAGGCATTGACCAGCGCCTTGCCGCCGCCCATGAAGAAGGCATTGGTCCGTGCGGTGTGCAGCGCACCAGACAACGAGGGCTGGAAATGCACGCCATGCCGGCGCATCCACCCACGGCAGCTGGAGGATGCGCGAATCACCAGGCGCGCAAGCTTTTCGTTGGTCTGGCCACCTGTGACCTTCAGCAGGTCCTGCCAGAACTCCTCTTCCGGGTACGCCTCGAGCAGTACGTCCTGGGGGCCATCATGCATGCACCGCAGGTTACGCGTGTGTTGTGAGTTGCCACCACGCCAGGCGCGGGGTGCGGCCTCGAGCAGCAGCACGCTGGCTCCGGCCTCTCGCGCCATCAGCGCGGCACAGAGGGCGGCATTGCCCCCTCCGATGACTAGCACATCGATCATTTCGCCTCCAGATCACGAAGAGCCGAATGTTCGGCTGCTCCTCGTGACCGGGGACTTTAATGAGCGCCCGCAGACCGCGAAACGCGATGGTCGGGGGGAGGCATTCAGTTTTTCTAAAGGGGCTGGATGAGCGTACCCAGAATCCGGGTCAAAGCAGCCGGGCCCCAGGCCATCGGCCCTGTTCCACCAGATCCCGAGCGACCTCCTGCAGTACGATCCGCGTTGCCAACGCTGCCGGCGAGAGCTCGTCATCGGTCAGGCTGACAATGACATTGCGACGCTGCGCCTGTGCTTCATCGATGGCAAACACGCGCAGGCCCGCCTGATGCGCCCGGGCCACCGTCGCGCCGGGCTGGATGGTGGCGGCATGGCCCGCACACACGCAATCCATCAACAGCGACAAACCATCGACTTCCATGACGATGCTGGCCTCCAGCCCTGCCCGCTCGAAAATCGAGCGCAACGTCGTTCGCAGACCGTGTTGCGTGCTTGGCATAACCAACGGCAGCGTCGCGATCTGTTGCAACGTGAGCGACTCGCCCCAGCCGTCCTTGACCAGTGGCGCGGGAACCAGCACGAACAGCCGCTCCGTCAGAAGCGCCCGTACCTCCAGCCGCGGCCCCGTCTCTGCCTGGAACAGCACCGCCAGGTCGAGGTGCCTGGCATTGAGCTGGTTCATAAGATAACCAGACAGCATCTCCACCAGGTGCAGCCGGATGTCGGGATAGCGTTCGCGCATCCTGTCGATCAACGCCAAGCCAAGGATCGATGCAGTGGTCGGTGCCAGCCCCACGCTGGCATAGCCGCTCATGCGACCACTTTGTGCCGCCAGGACAGCATGCTCCGCCTGACGAAGCGCCAGGCGCGCATGGTATTCGAAGGCCAGTCCGGCCGCGGTCGGCGCTACGCCGGTGCTCGAACGCGTCAAAAGCCGGGTACTCACCTCGCTCTCCAGCTTCGACAGTTGCTGGCTCAGTGCGGAGGCGCCGACCCCGAGCTCGACCGCCGCCCTGCCAAGGCTGCCGTACTCCAGAACACTCAGGAAATAGCGAAGCTGACGTAACTCCATACAGATCTCTTCAACGATGGGGGCAGGCCTGGAGCATGTTAAACGTATTTGCACAGCGTGGGCGGTCAAGCCTTGATCGACAGGACGCTACGGTGGAACGGACTGGCCCGCCCTCATGGAACTGCATATAGCTGGATGATTGAGCAGGGCCTCTGTGGGAGCGGGCGTGCCCGCGAACACCGGCGCAGCCGGTGCCAACCACCGCGTTGAATTTTCGCGGGCACGCCCGCTCCCACAGAGGCCGCGTCGCGCTTGCGAATTGAGTTCTCTGCGCGACAGCGCAGCCCAAAGGGCTGGGCGATCTCCTGCAAGGCCTTCTTTTCGTCTGCAGAAATCAATCTGGCAGGCCTTGCAATACATGCGAAAAATCGTATATTTGAAAAACCATATATATCAAGCATGAAAAGCAAACACCGAGAACTGCCATGACTGACTCGCTGACCCCGACCCAGGTCTTCAAATGCCTCGCCGACGAGAACCGCATTCGGATGATGCTGCTGATCGCTCGTGAGGAAGAGCTGTGCGTCTGTGAACTGATCTGCGCCCTGGAAGAAAGCCAACCCAAGGTTTCCCGCCACCTCGCACAACTGCGCACCTGTGGCCTGCTGGAAGACCGCCGTCAGGGCCAGTGGGTTTACTACCGCCTGCATCCAGAACTGCCCACCTGGGTACGCGATGTCCTGGTAACAACGCTGGGGGCCAATCGCGAATGGTTGAGCACCAGCGCCAAACGACTGGACACCATGGGTGACCGCCCTCAGCGCGTGGCTACCTGCTGCTGACCATCCATCACTGCCCTGCAGAGTGAAACCATGACCGAACACCACATTCCCAACATCGACAACGACCTGGTCGATGTGCCGACAGCCGAGAAACTGGCGATCGAGCAGCAGTCCACCCACAAGCCTCGCATCCTGCTGCTGTACGGCTCGACCCGCGAACGCTCCTTCAGCCGCCTGCTGACCGAAGAAGCCGCCCGCCTGCTGGAGCACTTCGGTGCCGAGACGCGAATCTTCAACCCGTCCGGCCTGCCATTGGCGGATGACGCGCCGGATGACCATCCGATGGTCAAGCAGCTGCGCGACCTGGTGCTGTGGTCGGAAGGCATGGTCTGGTGCTCCCCGGAACGTCATGGCGCGATGACTGGTGTGTTCAAGTCGCAGATCGACTGGATCCCCCTGAGCATGGGCGCCGTACGGCCGACCCAGGGCAAGACCCTTGCGGTCATGCAGGTATGCGGCGGTTCGCAGTCGTTCAACGTGGTCAACCAGTTGCGCGTGCTTGGCCGCTGGATGCGCATGTTCACCATCCCTAACCAGTCGTCCGTGCCCAAGGCCTACCTGGAATTCGACGAAGCGGGCCGCATGAAACCGTCCCCGTACTACGACCGTGTCGTCGACGTCATGGAAGAACTGGTGAAGTTCACCCTGCTGTTGCGCGACCGCGCCGACTACCTCGTCGACCGCTACTCCGAGCGCAAGGAGTCGGCCGAGGAACTGTCCAGGCGTGTCAATCAACGATCCATCTGAAGTCACAACTCGAGAACAAGACCATGGCAATCAAAGTAGGCATCAATGGGTTTGGCCGTATCGGTCGCCTGGCGCTGCGCGCGTCCTGGGGCTGGCCGGAATTCGAATTCGTCCAGATCAATGACCCGGCCGGCGACGCCGAGACTCACGCCCACCTGATCAACTTCGATTCGGTCCACGGCCGCTGGCAGCGTGAAGCCCGGGCAGAAGGCGACTCGATGGTGATCGAGGGCAAGCGCATCAAGGTCACCGCGAACAAGACGATCGCCGACACCGACTGGTCGGGCTGTGATCTGGTCATCGACGCCAGCGGCAAGATGAAGTCGGTAGCGGTGCTCCAGGCCTATCTGGATCAGGGCGTCAAACGCGTGGTGGTCTGCGCTCCGGTGAAGGAGAAAGGCGCGCTGAACGTGGTGATGGGCGTCAACCAGCACCTGTTCGACCCGGCGCAGCACCGTATCGTCACCGCCGCTTCCTGCACCACCAATTGCCTGGCCCCGGTGGTCAAGGTGATTCACGAGAACCTGGGCATCCGCCACGGCTCGATCACCACCATCCATGACCTGACCAATACCCAGAGCATCCTCGATACGCCACACAAGGACCTGCGTCGTGCCCGTGCCTCGGGCATGAGCCTGATCCCGACCACCACGGGTTCGGCTACCGCAATCGCCGAGATCTTCCCCGAGCTGCGCGGCAAGCTGAACGGCCATGCCGTGCGTGTACCGCTGGCCAACGCCTCGCTGACCGACTGCGTGTTCGAGGTGGCGCGCGAGACAACGGCTGAAGAGGTCAATGCGTTGCTGAAGACGGCTGCCGAAGGCCCGTTGAAGGGTATCCTCGGCTACGAAGAGCGCCCCCTGGTATCCATCGACTACCGCACCGACCCACGGTCCTCGATCATCGATGCACTATCGACCTTGGTGGTCAATGGTACCCAGGTGAAGATCTACGCCTGGTACGACAACGAGTGGGGCTACGCCAACCGTGCAGCTGAACTGGCACGCTTGGTGGGCACGGCGGAGTAACCGGCGATCATGAAGGCGTTGTCAGCCCTGCCTGCACAAGTGCGTCAGTACCTGCTGGTTACCGGCAACTATTGGGCCTTCACCCTCACCGACGGTGCGTTGCGCATGTTGGTGGTACTGCACTTCCATACGTTGGGCTACACGCCGCTGCAGATCGCGGCGCTGTTCCTGTTCTATGAAGTGTTCGGCGTGATCACCAACCTGGTGGGCGGCTACCTCGGCGCCCGCCTGGGGCTCAACCGCACCATGAACATCGGCCTGGGCATGCAGGTGCTGGCCTTGCTGATGCTCACGGTGCCAGCAGCCTGGCTGACAGTGCCTTGGGTGATGGCGGCACAGGCGCTGTCCGGCATCGCCAAGGACCTGAACAAGATGAGCGCCAAGAGCTCCATCAAGCTTCTGGTGCCGGACAGCCAGCAAGGCACCCTGTACAAGTGGGTAGCCATTCTCACCGGTTCGAAAAACGCGCTAAAGGGCGTGGGCTTCTTCCTTGGTGGTGCCCTGCTCGCCCTGCTCGGCTTCACCCTGGCGGTGCTGGCCATGGCGGCGGTACTGGCATTGATCTGGATCGGCAGCCTGATCCTGTTGAAGAAAGACCTGGGCAAGGCCAAGGCCAAACCGAAGTTCCGCGACATGCTGTCCAAGAGCCGGGCCATCAACATTCTCTCGGCCGCACGGCTGTTTCTCTTTGGCGCCCGTGACGTCTGGTTCGTCGTGGCTTTGCCGGTGTATCTGAGCACGGCTTTTGGCTGGGACTTCTGGCTGGTCGGCGGCTTCCTGGCTGCATGGATAATCGGCTACGGCATCGTCCAGTCGCTTGCACCCCACATCACTGGCAAGAAACGCGGCCATGTGCCCGACGGTCGCGCAGCCTTCATCTGGGCGATTGCCCTTGCCGGGCTGCCGGCGCTTATCGCCCTGGGCCTGTCGGCTGGCTGGTCGGCGCAGGTGGTGCTTCTGGGCGGGCTGATGCTGTTCGGCGTGCTGTTCGCCGTGAATTCGTCGCTGCACAGCTACCTGATCGTCAGCTATGCCAAGGAAGACGGGGTATCGCTGGATGTGGGCTTCTATTACATGTCCAACGCGCTAGGGCGGCTGGTCGGTACGCTGCTTTCCGGTTGGGTATTCCAGGCTTACGGGCTGGGAGCCTGCCTGTGGATCTCCACAGTATTTGTTCTGCTGGCTGCCCTGATTTCTATCGCATTGCCAAGGCATGCTGGCGGGGTGCTCCAGGCTAGCGAAGAGAAAAGGTAAAGGGGTGATCCACAGCTGCCCACAATCGATCCTTGGCTGTCGTTCTGCCCAACAGAAATCATTGTGGGAGCGGGTTCACCCGCGAACACCGGCACAGCCGGTGCCATCCACCGCGGCGCCTGCTTCGCGGGTAAACCCGCTCCCACAGAGTACGCGTCGCGCTTACAAAATCAGTTAGACCCAGCGCGGACACTGATCCACGCTCTGTTGCTTGTACCGGCCTCTTCGCAGCACAAGGCTGCTCCTACAAAGTACGTGTCAGACGAGCGATATTTGTTCTCTGCGCGACAGCGCAGCCCAAAGGGGCTGGGCAATCTTCCTCGGGAATATCACCAGCCTTCATGCATGCGCTGTACCTGTGGGAGCCGCGCTTGCCGGCGATGGGCCGCGAAGCGGCCCCGGTTACAGATGCCGGCATGCCTTTGCGCATGGGACAGCGTCGCACACCGTGCTGACGGTGTTCGCCCACAGCATGATGGGCACCGCTCAACCCGCCTACCCTGCCTCACTGCCAAAGGCGTAATCCTTGAAAACAAACCACCCGGTCCCATGGGAGCACTGTTCATGCCTATCGACTTCAGGCCCGCTCAAGCCTCGGACGCGCACGATATTGCGCGCTTCTTTCAACTGACATCGGAGGGCATGGCCGATTACATATGGAGCAAGCTTGCCGCACCTGGGGAAGCACTGCTGAGTGTCGGTGCGTCTCGCTATGCCAGGGAACAGGGCGACTTTTCCTACAAGAACTGCCTGATGGCCACTTTCGAAGGGCGTGTCATCGGCATGATGCATAGCTATGCCTTGCGCGAGACCCCTGACAGGCCTGTCGAGACAGACCCGGTCCTCGCGCCTTATTCCGACATGGAAATACCCGACACCTTGTACATATCCAGCCTGGCCCTGGATGAGGCCTGGCGCAGCCAGGGGCTGGGCGTCCAGTTTCTTCGCCACGCCCAGCAGCGCGCCGAGGAGTCGGGCCTGAATGGGCTATGCCTGATCGATTATGCAGAAAACCACGGTGCACGCCGCTTCTACGAACGTCACGGTTTTCAAATTGTTAAAACCTGCCAGATCGTTCCGCACCCGATGCTGGGCGTAACCGGTGAAGCCTATTTGATGTATCGCCCTAACCACAACGTGCTCGAGAAAAAGCCATGAACAAGAAACTGACCGTGTTCCGCGAACTGGATATCCAACCGATACGCGACCTTCCCTTTTTTGAAGAGGTGGTGGAAGGCACCCCTCATACGCTGACGTCCAAGTACTATCACGATGAACAGCAAGGTCGCATTTCCGGAGAATGGGAAGCCAGCACCGGAGCGTGGCGCATCGACTACAAGGTTTGGGAGTTCTGCCATGTCCTGAGTGGATGCTGCGTCATCGAGCTTGAGGGTTGCGCCCCCATCAAACTGGCCGCTGGCGACACGTTCATCATCGAACCGGGCGCCAAGGGCAAATGGACCGTGCTGGAAGACATGAAAAAGAACTTCGTGATTCTCTTGCCCGCGAACTAGGCGCGGCAGGCCACAACAGCCCTCTACCTCATGGCTGCGCTCTCGCGCATGGAACAAAGCCTTTGTGGGAGCAACTGTCTTGCTCAATTTCAAAAAGCTGGCGCGATCCCTGTGGGAGCGGGCTTGCCCGCGAACACGGGCGAAGCCCGTGCCATCCACCACGGTGTTGGCTTCGCGGGCAAGCCCGCTTCCAGGCGGCTCACGCTGCGTTCTGGATTTACGTTGTACCTTCAGGCTGCGGTAGCACTAGATCGAGCCATGATGTACCCGTTCTGAGCATGGCATTTAACCGCACGATGAACGTTCTCATGCAGGCCACGATAGCGACTTTGGGAAGTTTTCCGCGCTCCCGCAGTGACTGATAACGAGCCTTGAGTGCTGGGTTGTATTTCATCGCCACAAGGCATGCCATGTACAGCGATCGCCTGACCGCAAATCGCCCGCCAGAGATAGAGCGCTTGCCCATGAATTTCCCGCTGTCGTGGTTGAAGGGCGCCACCCCAACCAGGGAGGCAATTTCTCTGGACTCAACCCGACCTAGCTCCGGCAGCAGCGCTATTAGTTTGCCCGCTGTCACCATCCCAATACCTTTCACTTTGATCAGCTGGGCAACCCGTTCGTCGTTCAGCATCGCGATTTGCTGTTCGATCTCACACTCAACCCGTTTGATCTGCGCCTTGAAGTGTTTCAGGTTGGCATTCAGGTAGTTAGCAACTGCAGTCGATTGCACCTGCTTCAGGCGCCGCAGGTCGTCATCTCGCTGTTGAACCATCCGATCACGTTGCTGAAGCAACTCTCGCAGAAGCGCTCGTTCGGGGCTGACTCGCAGAGAGGGTTGATCTGGAATGACTTCGGCATAGTGCGCCAGAACCTCGGCGTCGATGGCGTCAGTCTTGGCCTTGATGCCTAAAGAGTCAGCGAATGACCTGGCTCGCCTGGGATTGACGCGTATGACCTTGTAGCCAGCGTCCTGTAGAAAACACATGACATCTCGCTCGTAGCCACCCGTCGCCTCTAACAGGACGCGCTTGATACTGAGCTTGCGAAGGCTCTCCAGTAGCGCCTCAAACCCTGTTGGATCATTGCTTAAATGCATTTTGATGCCCTGTGGCCGCACCGCAGCATCAAGGGAGAGACTGGAAACATCGATACCCAAGAAGGAAGCCATCACCAAAACCTCCTAAACTCAACACAGTGAGAGGACTTTGGCTTGGCCCACGCTTGTGATTCGAGATCAGAGCCGCATCCAACTGTTCGGGCTCTCGCCAAAGTGGAACGGTGAATGGCAGCTTTTGCTCCCACACGTGCTCAAGGCACCTACGGCATTCAGCTTGCCATTCACCGCTCTCACTCCAAATTCTAATCCCCCATCAAGACACAAGCGGCCTTGTGTCGCGAAAGGGCCGCAAAGCGGCCCCAATTTGCTTAACTGACCGGCATTAGGGTAACCCCTGTTGCTGAAGCCAAGCCCGCCACTTCATGGCAAGCCCCCCCCCACGAGATCACTACTGATCCTGAGGTCGAGAATGGCCACGAACGGCCAGTCGACTGATCCAGCCGAGGCGGTTACGCTGTTTTCCTTACCTGCACGGAAGCGCCTATGACAGAGACATTCCAGGGAAGCTGCTTGTGCGCAGCGGTCACTTACGAGCTACTCGCCCCGCCAAAGGCAGTGAGCCATTGCCATTGCAGCCAGTGCCGCAAAGGTCACGGGGCCGCATTCGCTTCGTACGGCAGCGTTCCACGCAGCATGCTGCGAATACTTCGCGGCGCCAACAGCATCAAGGCTTTTGCTTCATCACCGACGGTAGTGCGCGAGTTCTGCGCCGAGTGCGGTTCGACCTTGTTCTGGTCACGCCTCGAGGGTGAGTTTGCTGACTGGGTTTCGATAGCGCTGGGTACGCTCGATACCCCGTTTCTACCCAGGAAGCAGAAGCATGTTCACGTGGACTGCGCAGTCCCCTGGTACAAACTACCCAATGCCCATCCTCAGGTTGACTGAAGACTCAAGATCGATAGCGTCCCCTCTTTCATGCAGTTCAAATCTGGGGGGACTTCATAGCAGGTGCCTGGAGCAAGGGGCGCTGGAGGTATTGGCCTGGCTGGCCGCAATTGCTGCGGCCAGCCCTTGCGATGGGCCTGTAACGCGGGGGTCAGTCGTCGTGGCGGTGTTTGTTGCGCCAGCCGTAGTGATTGCCACGGTCGTGGCGGTGACGGCGCCAGCCCCGATCATCGTCATCGTCGTCATAATCACGATAGCGATGCCCGCTCTCGTCATCGTATTCCCGGCCCATGTGGTTGCCCAAGGCACCACCCACACCGCCACCGGCTGCTGCGCCGATCATGCTGCCAGTGGTGCCGCCCATCTTGCGACCCACCACGTTACCGCCAGCTGCACCCAGTGCGCCGCCAATGGCCGCCTCGCCACGGCTGTGCTTGTCGGCACCCACCGCACCACCGGCCGCGCCACCCAGGCCGGCGCCGATTGCCGAGCCGGTGCTGCCGCCGATCGACTGGCCGACTACCGAGCCCAATACTCCACCCAATGCGCCACCTATACCTGCTTCGGTATTGCCGCCTGCCGACGCAACGCCGCTCAGCAGGCCAAGTGACAACAAGAGAATCGAGGAGTACTTCATATGTGAAAGCCTCAGAGGGATACGGAGGCGATCCTGAGGCTCTGCACAGGGCCTTACAATGGAAATCCGACGAGTGACACGACTTGGAAAAATTCTCCAAGTTACTGTTTTCCCAACGGAAACTTTAGGGATTTTCGCTGGTCACAGGCTGATTGCGAAAGGCCTGTCCAGTGTCGCGCTGGATGCTACCTGCTGGCCCTGTAGGAGCGGCCTTGTGTCGCGAAAGGGCTGCGAAGCAGCCCCAGCAACTTATGCGTCTGCGCCGAAACCCTGGGGCTGCTTCGCAGCCCTTTCGCGACACAAGGCCGCTCCTACACTGCGATAAGTCCTGCCCCGTCAGCTGTGCCTCTACTCCACAAACACTACTTTTCTACCCCAAAGCTTGCGTGACCCAAACCACTGGATCAACAAGGTGAAAAGTGCGCCGAGCAAAGCCAAGGCCATGTCCTTTTGCGCATCCCAAGGGTCTTGCTGGGTCGCGAGAAAGGCTTGTGCCCGGTCATCGCCCAGGTATTGGCCGCCTATCCATTCCAGCAGTTCGTAGAGCGCCGATGTCGCAAGCACGAAAGAAACAGCGCACAACGCCAACCAGCCGCCCCGCAAAAGGGCCTGGCGCTGGAGCAGTTCCCTGATCGGCAAGACGAACAGAAGGCCGTAGCTCAGATGCACCAGACGATCGAACTGGTTGCGTTGCCAGCCGATCCAGGCATTCAGAGAGTGATCGGTAAGCGCACGCAGCCAAGCGTCATAGGGAACCTTGGCATAGGTGAAATGCGCGCCTAGCTCATGAATCGCCAGCATCACCATGATTGCCAGGTAGGCATGCCACGAAAAGCGCCAATAGCGGCTGGTTGCAGCCAAGGTGAGCAGGAGTGCCAGCGGCAAAACGTTTTCGAGCCACCAATCTGCACGGTCATGTGGCGCAACCCCCGAGGCAAGCACCATCAACGTGGCCGATGCCAGCAAGCCCGCAGCCTGCCGTGGCGTGGCCGACGGGGCAAAGCTTGTTTGCAACGCTGGATTCTTGGTCATGGCTTCACGCTCGGTTTGACGTGGCTCATGGCACCGGCTTCGCCGGTGTTCGCGGGCTTGCCCGCTCCCACAGGGACCGCGCCGAATTCACGAAGGCACTTTGCCCGTGGGCGCGGGTGAAGCCCTGCTGCACCGCTCAACTGCTCACGGCCCGCTCAACGCTTGCGTTGCGCTTTATCACGAGCTGTTTTCTGCGCAGTGGAATCATGGGACGTGCCAGTTGACCCATCAGGACGCTGCGCATCATTGTCCCGTTCCTCTTCGCCTTGGGTTCCGCTGCGAGGTGTCTCCGATCCTTTCTTCATCTCCCCTCCTACCCCTTGCTATGTTCAGGCGACGACGGCCCGGTACCGCGTTTGATTCCACGCGGTCCAAGCACGCCCCAGATGGCAAGGCCGACAATGGGCAGCGCCAACAGCAACAGTGCCCACATCGCCTTCGTCACATCGCTCTTGTCACTGCGGAAAACACTGACGATGGCCCACAGATCGAGCAACACGATGATCGCCGCAACAGCGATCCAGAAATACGTCACAGGCTCGGTCATGATCACTTCTCCTCCGGTTGTTCCGGCAGCAGCGCGTGGCCCGCGCTACCACCCTACTACCCAGAGGAAGCCAGCAAGCGGAACAAAGTTCAGGAAGCTTTCCCCACCATTGATGGGTGGTACACAAGCAATGAACCAATCCCGCAGGAAACACGTCCACCAAAAAACAACGCACGAGTGACCGGCCATGACGACCGACCCCGTACTCGCGGCCCTTGATTACCTCAAGGCCCACAAGCTGGTGCTGACCACGGCAGAATCCTGCACAGCCGGCGCCATGGTTGCGCTGCTGGCAGCAGTGCCGGGGACCGGTGAGGTACTGGAAAGCGGCTACGTGGTGTACTCGCCCAGTGCCAAGAAACGCCTGCTCGGCGTCAGCCCGCAGACTATCGAACGCTACGGCCTGACCAGCGAGGCGGTAGCCTGGGAGATGGCGCTCGGCGCATTGAAAGACAGCGACGCCACCGTCGCCATCGCCAGCACGGGTGTCGCCGGGCCGGAGCCGCAGGATGCCATCGCCCCGGGCACGGTGTGCTTTGCCTGGGCCTTTGCCGGCGAGCCCTTGGCCGTGTTCACTCGCAGCCAGCGCTTTTTTGGCGAGCGCGCGGAGGTAATCCGCCAAGGCGCGCTCTACGGGTTGTCGCACCTGGCCCATTACCACCAACGCTGGCTGCGCGGTGAGCGCGCCTGAGGGGCTACGTGAAGGGCTACGAGCATGGACGAAGACGAGTTGGCTTCAAGGCATTACCCCGTCGAAGAAGACATGCGAATGCAGCAGCGGGTCTGGCGTTTCGAACGGGTGGGATGGTACGCGCTGGTGCTGGTCGTGCTGCTGGGCCTGGCCGGGTTGTTCGGCAACGGTCCGCTCAGTGACGCCCAGGACATGAGTGAGGACGGCCGGGTGCATGTGGAGTATCAGCGCCTCAGCCGCAGCGGCACCACCGACAACCTGCGCATCACGGTTCGCGGTACTGCCGGGGAGCCTGTGATGTTGTTGCTCGGGGGGACCCTGCTACGCGAAGCCAGCATCGAAACGCTGCAGCCAGAGCCGCAAGTGTCGCGTTCCCATGGCAGGTCGCTTCTGCTCCAGCTTGGCACCAGCAAAGAGGGTATCGCCACCCTCTACCTCACCCTGCGCAGCGAATACGTCGGCACGCTCGAAGGAGTTGTCAGCGCCGGCCCGGGCAGCGCAGTGCATTTCTCGACCTTTCTCTACCCGTAGGAGCGCGACATGGACTCCATTCTCCGTGCGACAGGCATGTACATCGCGCTGATGCTGCTGTTTCGCGTGGCTGGCAGGCGCTCGCTGGCAGACTTGACCACCTTCGACTTCGTCCTGCTGCTGATCATCGGCGAAGCAACCCAGCAGGCATTGCTCGGCGAGGACTTCTCGTTCACCAACGCCATGCTGGTGATCGCCACACTGATCGTCCTGGATGTCGGCCTGTCGCTGGCCAAGCTCAACTCCAGGCGCCTGGCCCGGCTGGTCGACGGCCACGCGACACTGGTCGTGGACCATGGGCGCTTTCTCCACCACCGAATGCGGCGGGCGCGGCTGACCGAAGACGACATTCTCGAATCGGCGCGGGACAGCCAGGGCATCGAAAGCGTCGGGCAGATCAAGTTCGCCATCGTCGAGCGCAACGGCAAGATCTCGATCATCCCGCAGGAGTGACCCTGCCGGGCTCGTGCAACCTGCGTGGTTCCTTGTGGGTGCAGCCTTTCGCGAAACCAGTACGTTGATCATCCGCTTTGAACCTTGGCGCGCGGGCCCTACTCCATCGAAGGCAATCGTGATTTTTCCAGCCCCTAAGAGGTGTTGCATGAACGCTATCGATTTGTTGATCCAGGACCATGAGCTGGTGAAGAAGCTGCTGGAGGAACTGTCCTCCACCACTGAGCGCGCAGTGAAGAAGCGCGCCGAGTTGCTCGAACGCATCAAGCAGGAAGTAAGCATCCACACCGCCCTGGAAGAAGAGCTCCTGTACCCGGCCATCAAGCAGGCCGGCGGCAAGGAAGAAGCGAAGATGTATTACGAAGCCAAGGAAGAGCACCGCACCGTCGACTCGCTGGTGTTGCCGGACCTGCTGCAAACCGAGACCGGTACCGTCGAGTTCGCCGGGCGGGTCAAGGTGATGAAGGAACTGTTGGAACACCATATCGAGGAGGAGGAAAGCGAGCTGTTCCCGACCGCCCGCAAGCTGCTGGGCAAGCAGGAACTGGATGAGCTCGGCCAGGCCATGGAAGCGCAGAAGAAACTGCTCAAGGGCGAACAGCGTGCCGCGTGATGGAGGCCTGGATCGACTTTCTTGAATGGCCCGCCATGGTCCTGACGGTACTTGCCGCCTGGTGCATCGGCTCACGGCGCCCAGGCCGGCGCAAGCTGGGTTTCTGCTGCTTCATTGCCAGCAACGTGCTGTGGGCCGCCTGGGGGTGGCAGGCGCAAGCCTGGGCGCTGATCCTCCTCCAGGGCTGCCTGTGCGCCATGAACCTGCGAGGCTGGAAGAAAAACACTGCCGTGGAGTCGGGTTGAAAGCCCGGTTCCATGCCTGAAAGCCCAACGGCGAGGAGCCAGACCATGATCGAACCCAACACACCCGACCCGTACGTGGACGAAGTACCCCACAACCCAGGCGAGCCTGTGCCTGAACAGGAACAGGAGCAGCAAGCGCCCGACTGGCCCGAAGGCCAGGTGCCGCCAGAGGAGCAGTCCGACGGCTGAGGCTCACCTAACGAGTGGCGTTGCCTGCTTCGCCGGCAATGCCGCTCCCCCAGTCACCCAATCCTGCGCAAGGAGGCAAGTGTCCCATGAGTGATCGCATCATCGCCTTGTTCACCGATACCACACTGTTCGGAGTTTCCGTTCTCAATTTGTTGCTGGCACTGACGGTAGCGCTGCTGACATTCCTCGTGGCGCGGGCGACCATCAGTTTCATGCTGCATCGGGTCAGGCGCTGGTCCGAGCATGACGGCGCGCTCAGCCAGGTGCTGGCCAAGGTGCTCGCCGGAACCAGCAATTTTCTGCTGTTCCTTGCCTCGCTGCTGGTGGGCCTGAGCATGCTCGACCTGCCCGAGCGCTGGCTGACCCGGGTCGGTAGCCTGTGGTTCGTGGTGGCGGCATTGCAGATCGGGCTGTGGGCCAACCGCGCCATCGGCCTGGGCCTGAGTCGCTACTTCGCCCGGCATCGCACCGACGGCTTGAACCAGGGCAGCGCGCTGGCCACGCTGTCGGCATGGGGCGCGCGGGTGCTGTTGTGGTCAGTGGTGCTGCTGGCAATGCTGTCCAACCTGGGCGTGAACATCACCGCCTTCGTCGCCAGCCTGGGGGTAGGCGGTATCGCCGTTGCACTGGCCGTGCAGAACATCCTCGGCGACCTGTTCGCCTCGCTATCCATCGCCGTCGACAAGCCGTTCGAAGTGGGCGACTTCATCGTCATCGGCCCGCTGGCCGGCACGGTGGAGCACGTGGGGCTGAAGACCACACGCATCCGCAGCCTGGGCGGCGAGCAGATCGTCATGGCCAACGCCAGCATGATCAGCAGCACCATCCAGAACTACAAGCGCCTGCAGGAACGACGGATCGTGTTCGAGTTCGGCCTGTCCTACGACACGCCAACCGAGGCCGTGAAGAAAGCACCCGCCATTGTCGAGGAAGCGATCAAGGCACAGCAGCAGGTGCGCTTCGACCGTGCCCACCTGCGCGGCTTCGGCAAGGAGGCGCTGGAATTCGAGTGCGTGTATATCGTCAAGGACCCCGGCTACAACCTGTACATGGACATCCAGCAAGCGATCAATTTCCACCTGCTCGAGCGCTTCTCGAAGGTGGGTGCAAAATTCGCCGTACCGGTACGCGCGATCAAGGTCACGGCCTTGCCAGAGGAATCGAAGCGCGGTCCTCAAAGTATTCACGTGGGGTAACCCGCCCCCGTGCATGTCAGCGCTCCAAGCATTCCGTCGCTTTCACGGCACGGCCGTGGGTGATGCAGGCCGAACAGAAGGTGACCAACCCGCAACGGAGTATCGCCATGAAGATCATGAAGCCTCATTCGTTACTGCTCGCGCTGTACCTGGGGGTCAGCGCACCTGTGGTGCTGGCAGCCACCGACATGAACGATCAGCGTGCTCCTGGCACGCAGCCGCACGACAGTGGGCACATGAACGGCCAAGGCGGAGCGACCGGCTCCGGCACGCCTGCGGATGCCATGGGGACGGGCTCTGGCGGCACCGATAGCAATGATACTGACAATACCGGTGGCGATGGCACTACCGACCGATCGGGTAGTGACAGCAATGGATCGGAACGCGGCAACGGAACCGGAGGCTCCGGTGGTTCGGGCTCCAGCGGTAGTTCCGGTAGTTGAAGGTTCGCTCGAACTGCCTACGGCCGACGACGCGTGCTCAGCTCGATCCAGACTGGTGCATGGTCGCTGGCCTTGGGTTCGTTACGCACCCAGGCATCGACACCAGCCCGCTTCAGGTAAGGCGCGAGCTCGGGGTTGAGCAGCAGGTGGTCGATACGCAACCCGGCGTTGCGGGCCCAGTGGTTGCGGAAATAATCCCAAAAGGTATAGATGCGTTCGTCCGGATACAGATGACGAATGGCATCGACCCAGCCTTGATTCAGCAGTTTCTGGTAGCACGCGCGTGATTCGGGCTGCAGCAGCGCGTCCTTCATCCAGGAGCGCGTGTTGTAGATATCCATGTCGGTAGGCACCACATTGAAATCACCCGCCAGCACCGCGGGATGACCACTGTCATGCAGCCCTTTCACATGGGCGATCAAGCTTTCGAACCAGCGGAGCTTGTAATCGAATTTCGGCCCCGGTTGCGGGTTGCCGTTCGGCAGATACAGGCATGCCACCAGCACGCCCTGCACCGCTGCCTCGAGGTAGCGGCTCTGGTTGTCGTCCTCCATGCCAGGCAGGCCACGACGTACTTCCAGCGGTTCGCTGCCCCGCGCCAGAATGGCCACGCCATTCCACGAAGGCTGCCCTTGGTAGAGGCAACCATAACCCGCCGCTTCGAGCGCCTGGCGAGGAAACTGCTGATCCGCCGCCTTGAGTTCCTGCAGGCAGGCGATGTCGGGCTTTTCCCGCTCCAGCCAGGCCAGCAGTGCCGGCAGCCGGCTACGAATGCCGTTGATGTTGAACGTGGCAATCTTCAGCGCTTTCATGCGTCTGGGTCGCTGACGTGGGCCTGCACGGCATCTTCCAGAGCACGCACATGGGCGTCATCGGCCAATGCCTTGAGTGCCAGCCAGTCGTCCCAATCGATGGCGCCATCGTCACGCAAAGCCTCGGCTGTGCGCAGCAGTTCATGGTGGTAGGCATCCGGCGACTCACGCCGGTAACTGATGTCGTCATACTGGGCGTACCAGGCCTCAAGCTCAGGGATGCTGCGTTCAATGCTCATAAGGGAGCCCTCACGGTGTCCTTTGCATTAAGAGCCTCAACCATGCAACGACGTTCAAATCCAACGCTGATCGCTACGTTCTATGATCAAGCGGATCGATATCCTGGATCACTGAGCATCGTTTTTCATTGAATCACCGCGCCGTCACCATTAGCTCCACAAGCAACATCTGGAGCGGGTACATGGCCTCCCCCATTTTCAACTCAATGAGACAAGGCGCTGATGCAGCGGACCTTGGCGATAGCGTTTCCATCGTTTCTTGCGCAGCCATCGACGCCCTGGGGCTTGCACCATGAACTGCGGCCCATTCTGGGTGATCGTTTTCTTCGTGCTCATCAACAACGGCTGCTCGCTGCTGGGCTTCGGTGAAGGCTCGGTGGGAGGTGTGGCGCGGAGTATCGAGTCGCGAACGGAAATCACCATCGCCACCACGCTGCAACGAGCGCAAAAAACCAATGCAGGCGGCCTGCCGCCTGACGATGGGCAACTGCTACCGGCGATATTTCTATTGGTTCGCGCCTGAGCCGTCAGCGGATGGGGAGAACAGCACATAACTCATTGAATCAACGGGGACTCTGTGGGAGCGGCTTTAGCCGCGAACACCGGCGCAGCCGGTGCCATGCACCGCGTTGGATTCTTCGCGGCTAAAGCCGCTCCCACAGGGTACGCGCACTGTTTGCGGATTCAGTTCTCTACGCGACAGCGCAGCCCAAAGGACCGGGCGATATCCCACAGAACTGCGCGGGACCTTGTGGGAGCGGGCGCGCCCGCGAAGAGGCCAGATCAGGCGACACATCACTTCGGGCCTTTACCAACCGCCAGCCGAACCGCCCAGTGGCTGCGCATGAAACGAGCTCGCCGCGAACCAGGTTTCCCGGTTCGCGGCGTAATTGAAGCGTTACTCAGGCAATCAGGTAGGAATGCCTGCCAGTCGCCAGACAGGCGCCGGAACCGGTTCGGCCTGGCTACGGTTGCGTGCCCACTGGGTCAGGGCAGCCATCATGGCAAAGCCAAGCAGGATCAGTACCGGATAAGCCAGCAGCAACTCGGTCAGCGAGTATTTCCAGGCCAGTGGCCGGCCAACACCCAGCATGGCTGCATACAACCAGGACACACCCGACAGTGCGCCGGAGAACAGTGCGAACATCCGCACGCCAAAATTAAGGTCCAGCAAGTTGCCCGCTTTGAGCAGGGCAGGCAATACATAACGATGCAACAACATGCCATTGAAGGTCAGCAACATGACAATAATGACCTTCGCTTGAAGTTTCGGATTGGCAAAATAGTTCATACCTTTATCCAGGTAGTCAATTCCAATCACTGCGGCGCCCGTGAGCCACAAGAATATCAGGGCATTGGCCACGGACTTCTGCAAGCTCGTCATATGCTTACTGTCATGCCCGGCCTCTTTATTACCTTTCAACAAGTTCCTGACCATCTCGGCGTCACTGGCGAATACCAGGCCGATGGCAATGCAACAGGCCAGTAAATGAACGTAAATCACCGACAACCGCACCAGCTCCATGGATTCTTTCTGCCCGAACAGGCTAATAATTGTATTAATCTCCACGACGTTTTCTCCACGTAATGCGTTAGCGCTAGATGACCTTGCAATAGGCGTGCGAACGATTTAATCGCAGCGGCAAAGCCAAATTCGACTCGTTAAATGAAAAAGCAGATCATTATTCAATACACACGGTGGCTCACCCGAAGAGCCTCGGTTGGGCATGGCATTGCTCCACTATTCAGGAAAAAAAAAGCCCCATGAGCATCCCTGCGATGCCGATGAGGTTGAACGTCCATAAGTTCTGGGGGAAAGGCGCGAGGTGCAATCACATTGAAGGCACCTGCTGGCAAATAGGAGTCAGCGTCGCCCAAATCGTTCATTTCTCAAGCAAAACGACCGACAGGCGGTACACTAAATCAAGTTAGTTAGTTTGCTAAGTTGTTGTAATTTGACCGAGTGGAAAGTTTTATCGGCAACTGGATCCAAACTTCGCAAGTGACTTTGAATGCTCTATTCCGCAGTTTCGCAGATCTCGTTTTGCAGGTGGCCGTGGCTGAAGTGCCATCAGTCAGGCCAAGGCCAGCCCCATTCCGATCGCCTCGCGCTGCCAGCAGCCCGTCTGTCGCCTCCAGCCTGCCAACACCCTCAAATTTGTCCTGGGTGATGGCAGGCAGCGCAAATACCCTCAATGACTGCCCAATGCCGCAGACGCCACGCGCCCCGGCACCTCCTCATCGATCTGCGCCATGCTCAATCGCGATGTCTCGCGCAGCATGAGCGAACACACCGCAACCAGTGCAAGTGCCCCCGCGCCATACAGCGCCACGCCCAACGGGTCATGGTTGGTGAGGATCAGGATGGCCGTGGCGATGCTCGATGCGGTGCCGCCGCCCAGCGCGGCGCCGATCTGGTAGCTGGCCGAGATACCCGAGTAGCGCATGCTGCGCGGGAACTGCTCGCCGAGGAAGGCCGGGATAGGCCCTTGGGTCGCGCCCATCAGCAGGCCGGTCAGGCTGTAGGCGCACAAGGCGATGGCGAAGCTCTTCATGCCCACCAGGGAAAAGAACACGAACAGCCCCACGGCCATTGCCACTGCGCCAAAGCACATCACCGTGCGCCGCCCCAAACGGTCCGACAGGTAGCCGAACAACGGTGCCGACAGCACGATGGCGACCGACATCGCCAGGTCGAACATCAACGCCTCGGTGCTGCCAAAGCCCACCTGCGTGGCGTAAGTCAGGAAGAAGGTGCTGCCGATGTAGGCGATGGTGCAGTAACCGAAGGCGATCCCGGTGCACAGCAACAGCTGCCGCGGACGTTGGCGCAGGGCCGCGGCCAACGGTGCATGTTCAGGTTTGGTCACGGGCGTGGTGGCCGCTGCCGGTGCCTTCAGGCGCGCGTACAGGCCGATCAGCACCAAGCTGCCGCCCAGCCAGAACGGGATGCGCCAGGCGAAATCGACCAGGTTGTCGTCAAAGGCCGCGCTGACGATGGCGAACACCCCAGCCCCGAGGATGCCTCCCACGCCAATCCCCATGCTTGTGAAGCTACCCCACAGCCCGCGCCGCCCCGGTGGCGCAGACTCGATGCCGAACAGCGCGGCACCACCCCACTCCCCGCCAGCCGCAAAGCCCTGGACCAGGCGCAGCAGCACCAGCAGGATCGGCGCGGCCACGCCGACGCTGGCATGGCCGGGCAGGCAGCCGATGAGGAAGGTGCTCATGCCCATCAACAGCAAGGTGGCAACCAGCACCTTCTGCCGACCGATGCGGTCACCGAAGTGGCCGAACACCAGGCCACCCAACGGTCGGGCAAGAAAGCCCGCACCGAAAGCGCTGAAGGCCACCAACGTGGCTGTCAGGTGGTCCATCTGCGGGAAGAACACCTGGGGAAACACCAGTGCGGCGGCGGTGCCGTAGATGATGAAGTCATAGAATTCCAGCGCCGTCCCCAGTCCGGAGACGCAGAAGGTTCGCAAGGCGGAACGGGATGACGCAGGGTAGGAATGTTGCGCATGCATTGTTGTTGTTCTCGTTCAGCGGCGCCGCCTTGAGCTGGCGGCACCGGGTTGGCTCAGAAAGTGTCGAAGCCGGCCTTGGCCAGTTGCACAGGCGTGCCGGCCACGTACTGCAGGGCACAGCGTTCGGTGTCGATGCCGACGCTGAGCAAGGTTTCCCAGCGTTCGGTATCGGGCATGGCCATGTCCGGGTGGAAGCAGATTGGCGCCCTGTCGCCCTCGGCGCCGCACATGGCCTCGGCCCGGGCACGCAGGTCAGCGCTGGCCATCTGGCCGACCACCTGCTCGAGGTGGCCCAGACGGCATTGGGTATCGGCACGGTCGGCGACCTGCTCGCCCAGGCTCAGCTGTGGGTCGAGGAAGTGATTGGTGTGCAGCAGCCAGCCGTCTTCCCGTGGCAAAACCAAGGCGGTGCGCGCGGGGCTCAATTCGATGCTGGCCGCGCGCGGGCTGCGGTCCTGGCGGGAGAACACTGTCAGCACGGTGGAGGCACTGACCCGCGCCGAACGGGCAAGCTCGATGGCCTCCTCGACACTGCTGGCCTCCTCCAGCAGACGCCGGGCGATGGCGTGTACCGGCACACCACCACTGTCGTTGTCACTGGTGTGGTGGAGGATATTGAAGTGCAGGCCGAGGCCCGCGCTGTTCACACCAAGCTTGGCGAGCATGCCGAACTCGCAGAACAGCTTGACGTTCATACCGCGCTCGGTGTGCAGCGCCAGCATCAGGCCATGGGGGCACAGGCTGTCATGCCAATCCCAGGTCTGCAGGGTCTGCGGCGCACGTGCGCCACGGGGTGCATGCACGGTGGTGGAGCATTCGCTGTGGCGGGTTCGGGCCGCCAGTACTTCAGTGCGGGCGTTCAGGCTCGCCAGCTGCCACAGCGGCAGCTCGGCACCGCTGGCCATGCCGGCCACTTCAGCGGCCAGGCCCGGGCTCCAGGCTTCCAGGGCTGCCAAGCTGTTTTCGCCGATACGCTGCGCCTCACTCAAGGGCACGCCAACCCGCGGGAAAAAGCCCAGGTACAGTGCAGTGGTGGTACGGATCAGCTCGGCGAAGCGCGCACCTATCTGGTGGCCACGCTCGAGGGGGTTGCGGATGTCGCTGACATGGGTGTGGATCTTCAAGGCGGAGAACTCCTGGTACAGGCCGCGGTGGTCAGGCAAGCACCGCTAGCCTAACGAGGCCTCCCCCAATCGATCATCGCCACAACCCGCACAACTTTTGTGCCCCGATGGAAAAACTCAGCCCCGTGCCAGCGCCTGCGCGCCCTGCCCGTGCAGGTGCTCATGCAGCAAGGCAATGAACGCCTGCACCTTGCGGGTATTGCGCCGGTGCGGCAGGTAAAGCACGTGCACCCAGGGGCCGAATGCGCTCAGCGCCCGCCAGTAGTCGGGCATCACCTCCACCAGCTGCCCGTTGGCCAGGTAGGGGGCGGCACACCAAGTGGGTACGAACTGCAAGCCCTGCCCATCGAGCAGGCAGGCCAGCAGGAAGTCGAAGTTGTCGCTCACCAGTCGAGGGGTGGGCTGACGCACACGCAGCGTCTGGCCGCCGTGTTCGATCCACCAGAAGCTGCGATTGAGCAGCGGGTGGCGCAACAGCAGCCAGTCGTGTTGGGCATAGTTCTCCAGAGTGATCGCCTCGCCTTTTTGGGCCAGGTAGGCAGGGCTGGCGCAAAGGATCACGCGGTTCTCGATCAGCGGCTGGGCGATCAGCTCCGGCTGGTCGGTGGGGCCGTCGCGCAGCGACAGGTCGTAGCCGCCATCGATCAGGTCTTCGTTGGCATCGTTGAGGTTGACATCCAGGCGCACCTGCGGGTGCTCGCGCATGAAGCGGCAACACACCTGGTTGAGAAACGCGGGGCCGAACGACGGTGGCGCGGTAATGCGCAGGGTACCGCGCAGCGCGTGCTGCAACTGCTCCACTTCCTCGGTCACCCGTTGCAGGTGCATCAACGCCTGGCGCGCGCCTTCCAGGTACAAGGTACCGGCCTCGGTCAGCGCCATGCGCCGGGTGGTGCGTTCGAACAGGCGCACGCCCAGTTCGCTCTCCAGGTGCGCAACAGCCTTGGTGATGGCAGACGGCGTCTTGCCAAGTTGCTCGGCCGCACGGCTGAAGCTGCCGTGCTCGGCGGCAGCGACGAAGATGGTCAGGGCCATCATCTTGTCCATGGTTTCTTCCTGTTCGGCACAAACGGCGGGAGTGATGCGAGGGTGGCGAGTATCTGCCCCTCCTATCAAACCCGCAAATGCCGTCGATTTGAATAGGCACGGCAAGGTCCGCTGCTTGCACCCTGGCAAATACGGGCTCGGGATTCTTTCCCCATCACGAAAAAAGTTGTGCCTGCCCTCGCCTTTATCCGCCCTGGCCCCCTGGCTAGGCTGCGGCGCCATCACGACAAGAACGAGGCACAGCATGAAGCAGCTCCTGAAGATGGCAATCAGCGCCGGCCTGGCCTGCACCTGCATGCCGGGTTTCGCGGCAGTGGACCTGATCCTGCACAACGCCAAGGTCTACACCGCCGAGCCCGGCCAGCCCTTGCAGCAGGCCGTGGCTGTCGAGGGCGAGAAAATCGTCGCGGTAGGTTCAGATCAGGCCGTGCTACGCCTTAGGGCCGAAGGCAGCCGGGTCATCGACCTGGGCGGCAAGGTGCTGATGCCGGGCATGCTTGATGCCCACTCGCATGCCATAAAGGGTGGCCTGCAACTGGTGCTGGCCGACCTCGCCGGCGAGCAGGTTGCCCTGGACGAACTGGAACGGCGCCTGCGCCAGTGGCGCAGCGACGGCAAGGCCGTGCGCGGCGAGTTCCTTGTCGTCGGTGGTGTACCGGGCACCTACTGGAATGACATTCCGGCGCTGGAACAGCGCTTCAACCACGGCGAATGGGCCGAGCAACCGATCCTGTTCGCCGCCAACGACATGCACACCGGCTGGGCCAACCAGGCCATGCTCAAGCGCGCCGCAATCGATGCCGACACCATCGCTGCCCTGCCTGCCGAGGCACGCAACACCATCGGCCAACACCCGGACGGAACCCCAAACGGTTTCCTCGCCGATGCCAGCTACTACCCGGTGACCGACCTGCTGCCCGCGCTGCCCCATGCCACCCTGCTGAGCGCAGGGCGCATGGCCCTTGACCACTACAAGCAACTGGGCATCACCGGCTGGATGGACCCGCTGGCCAACGAGCTGCCGGGGGCCGATGTGAACAACCATTCGCTGGGCGTGCTGCCGGTATACAAGGACCTCTCCGCGCGCGGCGAGCTGACCGCCCACGTCGCCGCCCTGCTGATGGCCGATTCCAGGGCACGCCCTGCCGACCTGGACGAACTGGACAAGGTACGCCGGCAATTTCTCGGCGTGCATAACCTCACCCTGCCAGGCATCAAGGTGTTTGCCGACGGCGTTGCCGAAGCGCCAGCGCAAACGGCGGCGATGCTCGAGCCCTACAGCAACTCCGGCAAGCATGGCGAACTGCTGCTGGACCCTAAGCACTTTGGCGAGCTGGTCAGTGCCGCCGACGCCCGTGGCTGGCTGGTGCACGTGCATGCCATCGGCGACCGCGCCGTGCGCGAGGCGCTCAATGGCATCGAGCAGGCACGGCGTGATCGCCACAGCGGCATCCCCCATTCCATCACCCACTTGCAGATGGTCAACCCCACGGAATACGCCCGTTTCAAGCAGCTCGACGTGATTGCAGCAATGCAGCTGTACTGGGCCAGCGCCGACCAATCGAACATGGAGCTGGTCAAGCCGTACGTGAACGCCATGGCCTTCATGCACACCTTCCCGGCCCGTTCGCTGCTCAAGCATGGCGCCACCCTTGCCGGCGCCAGCGACTGGCCGATCACCACCCCGGATCCTTGGCAGGCGATCTACCAGGCCATCAGCCGCAAGGGGCCCAAAGGTGTGCTCAACGCTGCTGAAGCCATCGACCGTCAGGTGATGTTCCAGGCCTATACACTCAACGCCGCCCGCACCATGCGCCTGGAGCAGCAGATCGGTTCGCTCAAGGTCGGCAAGCAGGCCGACATGATCGTGGTCGACCGCGACGTGCTCGACGTCGATGCCGAAACGCTGCGCGATACCCAAGTGCTGCAGACCTGGTTTGCCGGGAAGCTGATCTACGCGCGCTGACCTGCGGGCCTCATCGACGCGGTCTATCAGCTCATCCATTCCATCGATTTGACCGCGTCAAATTGCCTCATGTAGCTTGCCGCCCTCTTCGCAGCTGGCCCAAAGGTGCGCGTTACACCTTTGCGCCAGCTGCGCAGCCTACCCCGTACTGATCAAGCCCCACCACGGCGTGCCTGCCAGTTGCGTCGCCGTCACTGTGTTCGAGTTTGCGAAATGTCCGTCAACAGCCCCACCCGTATCACCGAGCTCGTCATCGAGAGCGGCGTCAAAAAAGCCCATCTATCCACCCATGCGACACTGGTCCTGGGGTTTCTCGCAGGTGCATTCATTTCGCTGGGGTTTCTCCTGGCTATCCACGTCAGCACCATGATCCCGGTACAGTGGGCCTCGTTCGGCACACTGCTGGGCGCCGCGGTATTTCCCATCGGCCTGATCCTGGTGATCCTGGCCGGTGGCGAACTGCTCACCGGCAACATGATGAGCCTGCCCTTGGCGATGTTCGCCCGGCGTATCGGCCCAGGCGCCGTGGCGCGCAACTGGCTGCTGGTGACCGTTGCCAACCTGTTGGGTGCACTGTTCGTTGCCGGGTGCTTCGGTCACCTGCTGGGCCTGACCGAGGGGGCCTACCTGAACAAGATGTTGGCGGCTGCGACCAGCAAGACCAACGCCGACTTCCTCCACGCCTTCGTGTCCGGAATCGGCTGCAACTGGCTGGTGTGCCTGGCAGTGTGGCTGTCGTATGCCAGCCGTGAAATGAGCGGCAAGATTCTCGGCATCTGGTTCCCGATCATGGCGTTCGTCGCCATCGGTTTCCAGCACGTGGTAGCCAACATGTTCCTGATTCCGGCAGCGATCTTTGCCGGCTACCTGAGCTGGGGGCAGTTGGTGGAGAACCTGGTGGCCGTGTTCCTGGGGAATGCGGTGGGTGGGGCGATCTTCGTGGGGTTGGCGTACTACGTGTCCTACGGTGTGCCTTCGCAGGAAGCGTGCGAGGTGCAGTGAAGCATTGCGGTCAGGCACGCTTGTGCAGGTGATGTGCCCTGCACAAGCCTGCTTGACCGTTCGTCACTATCCTTGGGCCACGCTAGGCGACACGATGTTCGGCCGGATGCTGACGGCGGTCATGTCATCGCCGACTCAATGGGGACCGGACGGCGATCAAGGCATCCGCCATCAACCTTGGGCCAGCGACTTGCGCTCCAACCACTCCAGCATCAACTCCCCCCATGCAATATCCGCTTGCAGGGCCGCCTTGGCCTTTGCCGAATCGCGCTTGCGCAAGGCTTCGAGTACTTCGAAGTGCTTGTGCTTGGCGCTGGCCAGTTCCGCTTTGGGCACTTCGGCATGGAAGGTGCTGAGCAGCGGCCCCATCATCACCCACATGTTCTCCAGGGTCTTGAAGATCACCGGCATGCGTGCGGCGGCAATCAAGCCGAAGTGGAACTCGCGGTTGAGCAGCGAAGCCTGCTTGTAGTCGGTGCTGACAGCCGCCTGGAAGGCCGTTTGCACCTCTTCCAGATGCCCCAGCTCGGCGGCGGAAATTCGCTCGGCCGCCATGCCCGCCGCCTCGCCTTCCAGCAAGTGGCGGATCAGCTGGATTTCCCGCAGTTGGCTGACGGTCAGCTCCGGCACATAGATGGAGGTGGCGGCCTTCATGTCCAGTGCATGATCACTGACAAGGCGGAAGATCGCCTCGCGCACCGGTGTGATCGACACCCCGAACTCCTCGGCCAAGGCACTGATGCGCAGGCGGTCACCCGGTTGATACTGGCCGTCCATCAATGCCGTACGGATGATGCTGTAGACCCGCTCGCTCAGGTTGCCTTTATCCAGTGGCTTGTGAACTGTCACGCTTGTTCTCTCTTGTCTGATGAATAGCACAGGGCCGACCGCTGGCGGGAAGCGCCGGGCGACATGGCGAAGACGCATGATACATCATCGCCCATGCCGCGCCATCTCGCCCGAACGGTTCAGATCCGTGCGTCGCGTCGGCCCACCCCCTGCAGCAGCACCGCCACCACGATGATCGCGCCCTTGATGATCTGTTGCGGGTACGCCGGGACGCTGAGCAGGTTCATGATGTTGCCGATCAGCCCAAGCACCAGCACCCCGACCACGGTGTAGAACAAACTGCCCTTGCCGCCGGACAACAGCGCACCGCCGATCACGCAGGCGGCAATGGCATCCAGTTCCAGGGCCATGCCGGCACTGGGCGTGGCGACCCCGGAACGCGAGGCAATGACCACCCCCGCAAGGGCGCTGAGCCCGCCGCAAATCGCATAGGCCGCCAGCTTGTAGCGCTCCACCGCAATCCCCGCCAGGCGCACGGCAGTCTCGTTGCTGCCACTGGCGATGATCAACCGGCCAAAAGCGTTGTAGCGCAGGATCAGGGCGAACGCGCCGATCACCAGCACCGCCAGCCACACCGGCCAAGGCACCCCGAACACTCCATCGGCCTGGCGACCGAAGTCACGTAACAGGCCGGCAGCCGACTGGCTGTCGGCCAGCCGCTGTGGCTGGCCGTTGGAGAGGATGAACGCCAGGCCACGGGCAATGGTCATCATCGCCAGGGTGGAAATGAACGGGGCCATGCGAAAGTAGGCCACGAAGCTGCCGGTGACCAGGCCCATCAATACCCCCGCCCCCACCGCGATGGCCACCGCCAGCAACAACCCGAGGCTGTCCTCCAGCGGCAGCAGATTCAGGCTCATCGCCACGACCACCCCGCCCACTGCTGCTACCGAGGCAACCGACAGGTCGATACCGGCGGTGAGGATGACGATCAGCATGCCGATGCTGACCAGTATCAGCGGCGTCAGTTGCCGCAGCAGGTTGCCCAGGTTCTGCCAAGTGAAAAAGTCCGCCGACAGGCTGCTGGCCACGGCCACCAGCACCAGCAGCATCACCAGTGCGTTGTGTTGCAGGAACAGCCGGCGCACAACACGCCCCAGCGGCTGCCCAGACTCGCCCGGCAGCGAGGTGGCGGCCAGCTTGCTCAAGTTGTTATCCATGGTGTTCGACTCCCATCGCCAGACAGATCATTGCGTGTTCTTCGATTGCATCACCGCCAAGCTCGCCGGCGATGGCACCATCGCGCATCACCAGCACCCGGTCGCACATGCCGATCAGTTCGGTCATTTCCGAGGACACCAGGATGATCGCCACCCCGGCCTCGGCCAGTTCGTTGATGACCCGGTAGATCTCGGTCTTGGCACCGACATCTACACCACGGGTCGGCTCGTCGAGGATCAGCACCCGGCAGCCGGCGTCGACCCACTTCATCAGCGCCACCTTCTGCTGATTACCCCCGGACAGATCGCCCACCGCCTGCTCTATCGAGCCGGTCTTCAGGCGCAACTGCTGACGTAGCGCCTCGACCCCGGCGCGCTCGCGGGCACCATCGATCCAGCCGAAACGACTGGTGTAGGGCGAGCCGGGCCGCAAAGCGGCGTTGACGCGGATCGACATCTCCAGCAGCACGCCCTGCTGCTTGCGGTCTTCGGGCAGCAGGCCGATGCCATTGCCGATCGCCTCGCGCGGGCTGCGGTTGCGCAGTTGGCGGCCGTCCAGGTGAACAGTGCCGGCGCTGCTGCGCTCGGCGCCGAACAGCGCGCGCATGGTTTCGGTGCGCCCCGAGCCGACCAGGCCGCTGAAGCCCAGCACCTCACCGGCGTGAGCCTGGAAACTGACATTGCGTACCAGTGGCCCGGCGCTCAGCCCCTCGACCCGCAGGCGGGCCTCGCCGATGCTTGCCTGGCGTGGCGGGAACAGGTCGCTCAGCTCACGGCCGATCATCATCTGCACCAGCCCGCGCTCGTCGATGGCTGACAGCGGCAGGGTGCCGACGGTACGGCCATCCTTGAGCACCGTGGCGCGGTCGCAGATGCGGAAGATCTCGTCCATACGGTGCGAGACGTAGATGATGCACACGCCCTTGCGCCGCAATTCCCCCAGGATGCGAAACAACTGCTCGGTCTCGTGTGTGGTGAGCACCGCGGTCGGTTCGTCGAACACCAGCACCGAGGCGTTGCGCGACAGGGCCTTGGCGATTTCCACCGCCTGTTGATGGGCCACCGGCAACTCGCCCACTGCCCGGCGTTCGTCGATGTTGGCAAACCCCAGCTCATCGAGTATGCGCCGCGCCTTGTCACGCAGCATCGGCCACTGCACCCGCCACCTGTTCGCGCCCAGGTCGTCGATGCAGATGTTCTCCGCCACCGACAGGTGCGGCGCCAGGGCGAACTCCTGGTAGATCACCGATACGCCAAGGCGCAACGCATCGGCCGGTTTGCCGATACTCACCGGCTGCTCGTGCAACAGCACCTCTCCAGCATCGCGCACGTAGGCGCCGGCGAGGATCTTCATCAGGGTCGATTTGCCCGCGCCGTTCTCACCCATCAGCGCATGCACTTCACCCACGTTGGCACTGAAGCTCGCACCACTGAGCGCACTGATGCCGCCGAACGCCTTGTGGATGTCGCGCAGCTCGACGGCGGTCTTGTGTATTGCATTCATCGGTCTTACCTCTGCAAGCGGCGCGTTGCCCAGGCAGGCGCCGCAACCGTCGGATCAGCGCATGGCTGCCTTGAGCTGGTCGATTGAGCGGAAAGCCGGTAGCCGCTCGACCGTGGCCGGGCCCTTTTCGAGCTGGATGAACTGGTCGACGTTGCCGGGGGTTATCAGCTCCACTGGAAAGTACGACGCCAACGGCAGGTTGTTGGCCTGCAGCCGGCCATCAAGGATCTGGTGGATCAGCTCGATGGCCGCCACGCCGGTCTGCGAACCACTGTTACTGGCACTGACCAACAGCTTGCCCTGCTTGATCAGATCCAGCGCAACCTTGAAGCTGCCAGCTGCCGCAGCAACCCGTACCTGCCCGGCCTTGCCGGCGTTGTCCACGGCGTTGATGGCGCCGATGGCGATGAAGTCGTTCTCCGCCAGGATCAGGTTCAGGCGCTCGCCATGGGCACTGAGGATGTCCTCGCTGGCGGCCAGGCCGCCCTCCTCGGTCCATTCGCCTCGGCCCCAGGCCAACACGTTGAAGCCCCCTTCAGGCCAGCTGAAACTGCCCTTGGTCTTCACTTGCTGGAACAGCTCGAACCCCTTGAGCAGCGCATCCTCCTTCGACAGGCCGAGCTTGCGCTGCTCGGCACGGGCCTGGACGATCCCCGAGATCATGCCGTTGAGGCGGCTCTCGGAGGTCGAGTTGCCCATTACACCGATGACCATGGCAGCGTTGATCTCGCTGCCCGGGTCAGTCTGCTGAACCACATAGCGCCCGGCCTCGACACCACTGCCGTAGGGGTTTCCGGTGCTGGTGGTGATCACCGGTGCACGCGCGTCGGGTGCAGTGCCGACGGTGATTACCGGGATCCCGGCCGCCACCGCCCGTTCGACATCGGCAACGGAACCGAGGATGTCGGTGGGGTCGATGACGATCACATCCACCCCCAGGGTGATGAAGTTGTCGACCTGGGCGCTCTGGCGGGCCACATCGCCGTCGGCCACCTGCACCTGCATGTCATAGCCGTAACGCTCGGCCAGGCTGCGCGCGTCGTCGATCATCGAGACGAACCAGGGGTTGCCCAGGGTGATGTCGGTCCAGCCAATGCGTAACCGATCCCCCTTCTGCTTCAAGGGCAAACCCTTGTCGATGCCGGTACGATCGGCCATTTGCGGGTCCACCAGGCCGGACAACGCCGTGTTGGGTATCAGCTGGTACAGCGGGTGGCGCGCCTCGGCGGCGGCCGGCCCGGCGAGCAGCGTGGCAAGGCCGAAGGTGGCCAGGGTACGGGCAACTGTGCTTTTCATATTTTTGTTCTCCAGGGTTGCCAGGCAAAAGGTCACAACTCGATCCACGTGGACTTGAGCTCCGAATACTTGTCCAGGGCATGCAACGAGCGGTCGCGACCGTTGCCGGACTGCTTGAAGCCACCGAACGGCATGCTGATGTCGCCCCCATCGAAGCAGTTGACCCACACGCTGCCTGCACGCAGGCCCCGGGCCATCTGGTGGGCCCGCGAAAGGTCGCGGGTCCACAGGCTTGCGGCCAGGCCATACGGGGTATCGTTGGCGATGCGCAGGGCATCGAGGTGGTCACGGGCGGTGATGACCGAAAGTACCGGGCCGAAGATCTCCTCTCGGGCGATGGTCATGTCGTTGCTGACGTTGTCGAAAATGGTCGGCGGGATGTAGAAGCCCTCGGCGCCCAGGCCTTGCTTGATCCGTTCACCACCGAGGATCAGCTGTGCGCCCTCCTGCACGCCTTTGTCGATATAGCCCAACACCCGTTGCAGCTGGCTGGCATCGACGATGGCGCCAAGCTGGGTGGTTGGGTCCAGTGGATCTCCGACGGCGATGGTGCGTGCCACCTTGAGCACCTCGGCAACGAACTCGGCGCGGATGCCAGCTTCGACAATCAGCCGCGAGGGCGCCACGCAGACTTCGCCCTGGTTGAAGAACATCGAGCGGGCCGCAGTGGTCGCGGCCTTCTCCAGGTCACGGCAGTCATCGAGAATGATGTTCGGGGTCTTCCCGCCGCACTCCAGCCACACCCGCTTCATGTTCGACTGCCCCGCGTACTGCAGGAACAGCTTGCCGACCTCGCCGGAGCCGGTGAACACCAGGGTATCAACGTCCATGTGCAGGCCCAGCGCCTTGCCCGCGGTGGGGCCAAAGCCCGGCAACACGTTGAACACACCGGCCGGGATACCGGCTTCGGCGGCCAACTGGGCAATACGCAGGGCAGTCAGCGGTGACTGCTCGGCGGGCTTGAGGACCACCGAGTTGCCCATGGCCAGGGCGGGTGCGACCTTCCACATGGCCATCAGCATCGGGAAGTTCCAGGGGGTGACCGCCGCCACCACGCCGATCGCTTCGCGGGTCACCAAGCCCAGGGCCGAGGGCCCCGACGGCGCGACTTCGTCATACAGCTTGTCGCAGCTTTCGGCGTACCACTGCAGGCAATCGAGCACCGCGTGCACATCGAACCCGGCGCTCTCGCTGATGGGCTTGCCCATGTCGAGGGTTTCCAGTAACGCCAACTCTTCCATGTGCTGCTCGAACAAGGCAGCGAAGCTTAGCATGACGCGCTTGCGCTCCTTGGGTGTGCGCTGCGACCACACACCGCTGTCGAAGGCACGCCGCGCGGCCTTCACGGCCATCTCCACATCCTCGGCCTGGCATGAGGCAACCTGGTTGAGCACACGCCCGTCGCGCGGCGAAATGTTGGCGAAGGTCTCGCCACTCAAGGCATCGACAAAACGGCCGTCGATGAAGGCCTGGCCGAGCAGCTGGAGTTCACTGGCACGCTGCTGCACGGTGGTGAGGTCAATGAAACTGGCAAGGCTCATGCAATTCTCCATTGGATACATGATGCATCATAAAAACAGCGAGACGTCGGCCTGACGCCGGCACTGCACTAGAAGCTGATTTCGGTCTTCAGGCCCCAGACCACGACACTGCGGTCATGCTCGAAGCCGCCGGGGTTGCGTACGTACTGCAGGTTGGGGCGCAGGGTCAGTGCCGGTGTCAGCTGCAACCCGTAATAGAGTTCGACCGGGTACTCGACATCGGCCCGCCGGGGCAGGCCGCTGGCCTGCTGCACACGCCGCGCCGAACGCGGGTTAACCTCCAGGCGGCCCAACGCCAGCCCGATCTCGTCCTGCGGGCGCTGGGCCAGGGGCCCACGGATGAACGCGCCCAGGTGCCAGAGCCGCTCGACACTGGAAACGTCCCGGTCGGACTGGATGAAGTTGGTGAAAAGCGTCAGGCCACGCGCAGCATTGTCCGGGTTGCGGTAGACCTGCTGTTCGGCCATGGCGTAGTAGCCGCTGGCCTGGTCGTGCTGCGCGGGTGCCGCGCCGGTCAAGCCGATGGGTTGCCCATCGATGTCCCGGTACAGGTCATCAAAGTCGCCAGTATTGCGCCACACGCCAACCCGGTAGCTGCCAGGCAGGCCACCAAGCACCGGCTTCCAGGCCAGTTCGCCAACCGCCAGGTAACCGGTGGTGCCCGAGGGGCTGCCGAAGTTCAACCCTTGGCTGTTCTCGGTAAAGTGCGGGTTGACCTGGTACACCGAGGTGTTCAGCCACCAGTCATCGGCCAACTGCGCCGCCAGGCTCGCGCCCCATTGGCTGACCGGCCAGGTGAACCAGTTGGGGGTGATGTAGCCAGGCACCGTGCCACAGAAGGTCAGGTTCTGGAACGTGCAGGAAAACGGAAATACATCGCCACTCATGGGCAGCCGGCCGATCTTGAACAGCAAACGCTCATCGAGCAGTGCCTGCTGGTAATAGAACTGCACCAGCCGGGTAACACTGCCATAGCCGTAGATTTCCTGGGCGGCCAGCAGGGTGCCGGTGTCGGCTTCGCGGGTCAGGCTTTCACCGTTGCGGTTGGTGAAGGTGATGCGAAACGCGGCCCCCTGCCAACCCAACAGGCGCTGCAGGTCGAAGCGGGCGTCGGCCATCAGCTGGTCGCTGTAGGTGCCCTTGTGCTGCGCCCCGCCCTGGGTGTTGTAGGCCAGTTCATTGACATAGGTGAACTGCAGGTCCACCCCCTGCTCATGCAGACGGGTGCGCTGCCCCTGCCAGTCACCGAACAGGAAATTGCCGGGTGAGTAGTTGTCGGCCTGGGCCTGCTGCAAGGCGCACACGCCCAGCAACCCGACCCCGATCAAGGTGGTTCTTGTCATTGCGATCTGTTCCCGAAACTGTTTTCTTGTGGTTTTTGTTCAGCTTTGCGAGCGTGCAACGAGGGCGCCTGGCGTCACTGACCTGGCCGCGCGCAAGGCGGCCAGGGCTGGGTGACGCCAACTACAGGCATTGGCGGACGATTTCGGCCACCTCCTGCTGGTCACGAATGGGTTTGGGGTGGCAGGCCAGGTCCTGGTTGAAGCTGGTCCACACCACCTGAGCGAACTCATCCACCTGCTCGGGCTTGAGGCCATAGCTGCCGAACGTGTCCCGTACGCCCAGGCGGGTGAAGTGGGCGCTGACGATGTCAGGCAGGCGCGCGGCGCGCTCGCTTATCGGCAAGGTATGAGTGCCCGGGTCGAGGATCTCGGCCACCCGGGCAAACTTGTCCTCGGCCACCGGTAGGGTCCAGCGGATCACCTGCGGCGTACTGGCTGCCACCGTGCCGCCATGGGGCGCATCGGTCATGGCGCCCAATGGCTGGCCCAGCGCATGGGATACGGTGACCCCGGCGCTGGCAATGGCCATGCCACCGAGGGTCGACGCAAAGGCCATGCGCGCCCTCGCCTCCAGATCGTCCCCATGCTCCACGCAGCGCAGGGCATTGGCGGCAAACAGGCGGATCGACTCCAGCGCGACCATTTCCACCCAGGGTGTGGCATGGATGCTGATGAATGCTTCCAGTGCGTGGCAGAAAGTATCCACGGCAGTCAGCGCCGTCAGCCGTGGCGGTTTGGAAACCAGGATTTGCGGGTCGATCAACGCCACATCCGGGTAGATGTTCGGGTTGACAATGGCACACTTGAGGCCCAGCTCAGGATTGTTGATCACCGCGAATGGTGTCGCCTCGGTCCCGGTCCCAGAGGTGGTCGGCACCACCAGCAGCGGCAGACCACGGGACTGCGGCCTCGTCACCGGCTCACCAAGACGCTCGGTGTAGTCCCAACAGCGGCCGCCATGTACAGCGACGAACGCCACGGCCTTGGCCGAGTCGATGGCGCTGCCGCCGCCGATCGCCACCACAGCCTGGCAGCCGCTGTCACGCACCAGCGCCACTGCGCGGTCAATGGTGGTATGGCGCGGGTTGGGCACGATGTCGTAGAACTCGAGGAAACTGATGCCACGCTCGGCGAAACTGCCGAGCACCTGGGCGACCAGCTCGCTACCTTCAAGGAACGGGTCGACCATCAACAGCACCTTGTTGCCGAACGGCGCTACCTTTTCACCCATGCGGCGGATTGCACCGGCCTCGAAGTCCAGTTTGACCGGCAGGCTTGCCTGAAATGCTTTCATCTACTTACCTCTGCTCGTGGCGAATGACTGATGGCAAACGCGGGCTGGCCGAACTTGCCAGAACCGATCCGCCTTTCTTGTAGAACTCCCCCAGGTCGCTGGCGGCAAGCAGCGCCGCGCGCATCTCCCACTCAGTGACGTCGAAGGGCTCGACGCGGCTGGTCTGCTGCGGCGAGGCCGCCACCTGCACCACCCGTTGCAACTCCTGCTCGCTGAGGTCCGCCAGGCCCAGGTCGGCGAAACACACCGGCAGGCCAACCGCCAGGCACAGTCGCAGCAGGCCATCCAGCTCGCTGGCCGGCGCACCCTCGAGCACCAGCATCACCAGGGTGCCGAAGGCCACGTATTCGCCGTGGTAGGCCGTGGCCCGTGGACCCAGCTCACTGAAGCCGCAATACACGGCATGAGCGGTGGCCACCCCGTTGCTCTCGAAACCGATGCCGCTCATCAGTGCGTTGGCCTCGATCACCCGGTTCAGCGCCTTGGTCACCTGCTGCTGCGCACAGGCCCGCACGGCTTGCACCGCATCGGCCTGCAACACCTGGTGGCACAGTTGGGCGATGGCCATCGATGTGAGGGTCGGCTTGCCGCCGCCCGCGCTCGATTGCAGGCCACCGCCGGCCAGACCAAGGAAGTTGTCGTGATCGCCCTGCACGCAGGTGCGTGCCTCGTAGTAGGTCGCCAGAGCATCGCCGATGCCAGCCACCAACAGGCGAACCGGCGCCTGGGCGATGATCCAGGTGTCCACCACCACCACGTCCGGGTTGCGCTCGTGGAACAGCACATCGTCGAAGGCACCGTCCGGGTGGTAGAGCACCGACAAGGCGCTGGTGGGGGCATCGTTGGAGACCACCGTGGGCACGATGCACAGCGGCAGCCGGCCCTGCTGGGCAACCGCCTTGGCGGCGTCGAGCACCTTGCCACCACCCACCCCGACCACCCCGTCACAGCCCAGTCGCTTGCGCAACGCACACAGCCGCTGCACCTCGGCTCGGGTGACTTCGCCTTCGAATACGGCGTAATGCAGGGCATGTTCAGGTTTGTCGAAGCTGATGGCCAGAGTCTGCTGCAGGCTATCCAGACGGCCCTGGCTGGTGATGATCAGGAAGCGCTGGCCAAACCAGGCGATATGCCGGTAAAGGCGTTCAAGTTCCTTGTAGCCCTGAATGTAGCGACCGGGCGCGGCGAATATCTGGGTCATTCGCACCTCCCGTCACGCAGGGCCGGCAATGCATGAAGCATTCCGTGCATGAGGTCATCCTCGCCTTTCGTAGAAGGCCTTGTTGTTTTTGATATCAGGACGTTCAGCGGCCGCAGCCGACTGGAGGCATGATATATCATGTTTGATTTTCAAATCGCAAGATCAAGTCTTTTGACTTTCATGCAAAAGACTTTTGCGGCACGGATGGGGATTGACTAATGATATATGATGCATTTATGAATCTAATAACGAACGCGGCGCTGGCCCGCGCTCTGCCTTTCCACGCCAGCTTTCAAGGAAATAGCCATGCCTGTCACCGGCACTACCCGGGTGGTGGTACATCTCACCTACCCAGCCAAGCACCTGCGAACACCGTCCTTGTTCAACCCGCTTCTTGAACGCCTGGGGCATGACGGGGTGCTGGTGCCCTGGGAGGTTTCGCCCGACAACCTGGCCTCGGCCTGGGCTGGCCTGCGTGGTATCGAAAACCTCGCCGGGGTGATCGTGACCGTGCCGCACAAGATCGAGGTGGCCCACCTGTGCGACGAGCTGCTGGGCATCGCCGAAGTGCTCAAGGTGTGCAACGTCGCGCGTCGTCTGCCCGATGGCCGCTTCGTCGGGCGCATGTTCGATGGCGAAGGCTTCGTACGTGGCCTGAAGAACCAGGGCCATGACCTGGGCGGCCGGCGTGTGCTGCTGCTCGGCGCCGGTGGTGCCGCCACCGGTATCGCCCATGCCCTGCTCAATGAGCCGATCACCCGGCTGGTGGTCGCCAACCGTTCGCTGGCCAAGGCTGAAGCACTCGCCGCGCAGTTGCGCACGCTGATGCCTGGTCGAGATATCGCTGCGGGTGCGGCCGATGCACGCGGCTTCGATGTGGTGATCAACGCCACCGCACTGGGCCTGAAGGCGGACGATCCGCTGCCGCTGGCGGCCGATACCCTGCAGCCAGGCACGCTGGTGGGCGAGGTGGTGATGAATCCTGATGTCACCCCGTTGCTCGAAGCGGCCCAGGCCCGTGGCTGCCCCATCCACAAGGGCGTGCACATGCTCACCGGGCAGCTCGAGCTGCTGGCCGATTACCTGTTTGGCGCAGCGCCCGGTCGCTGACGCGCCCTGTGCCTTTGTCGGCCTGTTCGCGGGGCGTCTGGGTCAGGCCCCACCCATGTACACATCCCGAAAGGAGCTACACCCATGAGCAAGATTGCAATCATCACCGGCGGCGGCTCGGGCATCGGCCTGGCAACCGCGCAGCGCCTGCTTGCCGATGGCTATCAGGTGCACACCCTGGGTCTGGGCGAACCTGAGGCACGGGTCGAAGGCATCCACTATCAGGTGCTGGACGTGACCAGCGATGCCGAGGTCAACGGCTTCTTCAGCCGCTTCGAGCGGGTCGATGCCCTGGTCAATGCCGCCGGCGTGATCGACCACAACCGGGAATGGCAAATCGACGGTTTCAACCGCGTGCTCGACGTTAACCTGACCGCCGTCCTGCGCATCAGCAATGCCGCCTTGCCGGGCCTGAAAGTGGCGCGCGGCGCGGTGATCAACTTCGCTTCGATGTGGGGCATCTTCGGCTCGGCCAAGACCCCCGCCTACGCCTCGAGCAAGGCCGCGATCAGCGAGCTGACCCGTTGCCAGGCGGTGGCCTGGGCCGCCGACGGTGTGCGCGCCAATGCCGTGGCCCCGGGCTGGATCCTCACCCAGCTGTCGCGCCGAGCCTATGAAGACCCGACCCGCTCGGCCGGCATTCTGTCACGCATCCCGATGAACGCCTGGGGCCAACCCGAGGACGTGGCCAATGCCATCGCCTTCCTGGCGTCTGACAGCGCCCGCTATATCACCGGCACCACGCTGGCCGTCGATGGCGGCTACTCCATCGCCTGATATCCCATTCGACAGACAGATGGCTACCACTGCCCCCGAAGACGCTTGACGGCCATAACGCATGATATATGATGCATCACAAATGACGCAGACCCCTGAGGTCTCGCATAACAACAAGCAGTCATAAAGAGGTGCCGTATGAATCTGGTATTCGGCTCACCCGGGCGCTATGTGCAAGGCCCCGGTGTTCTTGACGAGGCAGGCCAGTACCTGGCCCATTGCGGCCGCCGAGCCGTCGTGGTCATAGACAGCTTCGTGATCGGCCTGGTCAAGGAGCGCCTCGACGCCACCTGCGCCCGCGCCGACGTGCAACTGCACTACATCACCTTCGATGGCGAAATCACCGCCAAGGGCATCGCCGGCCTGCGCCAATCGGCCGCGCGCTTTGACTTCGACGTGGTCCTGGCGGTCGGTGGCGGCAAATCGATCGATGCCGGCAAGGCGCTGGCCCACACCTGCGGTGCGGCGCTGGTGAGCATGCCAACGGTCGCCTCCAACGATGCGCCTACTTCGAAAAACTTCGTGGTCTACGACGAGCATCACCAACTCAGCGAAGTCGGCCACCTGCTCAGCAGCCCACGCTATGTCCTGGTCGACACCCGCCTGATAGCCCAGGCCCCGCGCCCCTTCCTGCTGGCCGGCATCGCCGACGCACTGACCAAGAAGTTCGAAGCCGAGCAGTGCCTCAAAGCCGGTGGCGTGAACATGTTTGGCGCTCGCCCGTCGATTGCCGGGGTCACCCTGGCCCGCGAATGCTATAGCGTGCTGCGCGCCCATGCCGAAGAGGGCCTGGCGCTGGCCGGCAGCGGCCAGGTCAACGAAGCGTTCGAGCGCCTGATCGAAGCCGTGCTGCTGATGAGCGGCCTGGGCTTCGAGAGTGGCGGCCTGTCCATCGCCCACGCGATGACCCGTGGCCTGTCGAAGATCCCCGGTGCCCGCGACCAGGTGCATGGCTGGCAGGTTGCCTATGGTCTGTTGGTGCAACTGGTACTTGAAGACCGCGAAGCGGCGTTCATGGCCGAATTGCTGGCCTTCTACCGACGCATCGGACTGCCCTGCAACCTGGCCGAACTGGGTGTGACGGGCGTCGATGACGCCACCTTGCTCAAGGTCGCCGAACCCACCCTGCAAGCCCCCCACGCACGCAACTTCGTGCGTGGCAACGGCCAACCCCTACACAGCGGTGAACTGATCGAAGCCATGCGCGCGCTCGAATCCCTGACCCGCTGATTTCCCCCGGCAACACCCACCCTGCTATGCCTGCATTTGGAGGTAGAGATGGCTACACCCCGTAAAACCCTCGAGGCCTGGAAAGCCAGCGATTTCGTGCCCAGCGCCGAGACCGTCGCCCACCTGCGCGAACGGGCGAAATTCGTCCGCCTGGAAACCATCCGCCTGATCGAGATCGCCAAGACCGGTCACTACACCTCGGTGTTCTCCGCTGCCGAACTGTTCTCGGCGCTGTACTACGACGTGATGAACCTGCGCCCCGAGGAGCCGGACTGGGCCGGGCGCGACCGCTTCCTGATGGGCAAGGGCCACGCAGCCGTTGGCCAGTTCCCGATACTTGCCGACCTCGGCATGTTCCCCAAGGCGTGGCTGGATGACTACACGCGACTGGGTAGCCCTCTGGGCGATCACCCTGATATGCGCAAGGTACCCGGCATCGACTTCTCTTCCGGCTCCATCGGCCACGCCCTTTCCGGCGGCCTGGGCATGTGCCTGGCCCAGCGTTTCACTGGCGAAAGCTACGACGTGTTCGTCATGCTCGGTGACGGCGAAATGCAGGAAGGCCAGGTCTGGGAAGCTGCCATGGGTGCCGCCCACCACAAGGCCAACCGGTTGATCGCGATCGTCGACCGCAACGGCTTCCAGCTCGACGGCAGCGTCGACGACGTGATCGGCGTCGAGCCACTGGACGAGAAATGGCGCGCCTTCGGCTGGGAGGTGCACGTCATCGACGGCCACGACATCCGCGCGGTTGCCACCACTCTGCGCAAGGTCAAGGCCGACGAAAACCGCGACAAGCCGGTGTGCATCATCGCCAAGACCGTCAAGGGCAAAGGCGTTTCCTATATGGAAACCGAACCGGGCTGGCACCTGGGCTACCTGGACCCTGAAGACGCCAAACGCGCGATCGCTGAAATCGAAGCCAAGGAGATCTGAAACATGAACGCCCCCCTGTCCCCCAACTCCTGGCAATACCGTGGTCTGAATGCCATGAACCCAGGGCTGTCCTACCTCTCCGATGCCCTGATCGAGCTGGCCCGCGAAGGCCACCCGGTGATGGCAGGCTCGGCAGACCTGCAGTATTCCAATGGCCTGAACAAGTTTGCCACTGCATTCCCGGACCGCTACATCCAGTTCGGCATCTCCGAGCAGAACATGGTCACCGCTGCCGCCGGCCTGGCCACCTGCGGGGTGATGCCGTTCGTGGCGACCTTCGCCTCGTTCCTGGGCCTGCTGTGCTGCGAACAGATCCGCATGGACGTGGCCTACTCGGCCCAGCCGGTGCGCCTGATCGGCCACCATACCGGGATCTCGCTGGGCTTCTACGGCACCTCGCACCATGCCACCGAGGATATCGCCACCATGCGCTCGATCGCCGACCTGGCAGTGGTCTCGCCCTCCGACGGCCCGCAATTGGCGGCAGCGATCAAGGCCTCGGCCAGCTACGACAAGCCGGTGTACTTCCGCATCGGCCGCGGCCGCGACCCGATCATCTACGAGCACGGCACAACCTTCGAGTTCGGCAAGGCCACCGAGCACTTGCAGGGTGAGGAGCTGACCATCATCGCCTGTGGCATCACCGTGCACCCGGCGCTTGCCGCGGCCCGAAAGCTCAATGCCGAAGGCCGTTCGGTGGGGGTGATCGACATGGCCTCGATCAAGCCGATCGACCGCGAGACGATCCTCCAGGCCGCTGCGCGCAGCAAGCGGATGATGACCGTCGAGGAGCATAACGTGCTCGGTGGCCTGGGCGCCGCGGTGGCCGAGGTGCTGGCCGACGAAGGCGTCGGGGTCAAGCTCAAGCGTCATGGCATCTACGACGAATACAGCCTGATCGCGCCGCCGACCCACCTGTATCAGCACTACAAGCTCGATGCCGCCGGTATCGAGGAAGTGGCCCTGGCCCACATGGCGAGCTGACCCGTCCCGCAGTACGGGCAGCGCCAGCCTGGGTGCTGCCCGCCCCATTCGCTCGGAGACTACAATGAACAACATGACCGAGACCCTGCCAGGCAGCGTTGCCTACGCCGCGCCTGACGCCACACGCCTGCGTCGCAAGTCCTTGCTTGCTACCGGCGTCGGCAACCTGCTGGAGTGGTTCGACTGGACCCTTTACACCGTTGCCTCCGTCTACATTGCCAGTGCCTTGTTCGACAAGAGCAACCCCACCTCGGCGCTGCTCGCCACCCTGGCGGTGTTCGCCGCAGGTTTCCTGTTGCGGCCATTGGGCGGCATCGTCTTCGGTATCCTCGCCGACCGCCTCGGCCGACGCACCGTGCTGCTCAGCACCATGCTGCTGATGGCCGGCGCCAGCCTGCTGATCGCGTTCATCCCTTCCTATGAATCGATCGGCAGCTGGGCTTCCGGGTTGCTGCTCTGTGCGCGCTTGATCCAGGGCTTCGCCCACGGTGGCGAGACCACCACGTCCTACGCCTACATCGCCGAGATCGCCCCGCCAAAACGCCGGGGGTTGTGGTCGAGCACGGTGTTCTTCGCGGTGGGCAGCGGCTCGCTGCTGGCAACCTTCTACATGGCCCTGCTGACCTCGATGCTGAGCACCGAGCAGATGCAGGACTGGGGCTGGCGCATCCCCTTCGCCACCGGCGGCCTGCTGGCGGTGGTTGCCCTGTGGCTACGCCGCAACATGATGGAAAGCGACCACAGCCCTAGCACCGGCAGCGCAACGCAGCACACTACTTGCTGGAGCCGCGGGCAGGTGCTGCAACACGGTGTGCGGTTGTTCCTGTATGAAGCAGGCGCCACCCTGACCTACTACACCTGGGTCACGTCGGCATCGATCTATGCCATGAGCGTGAAGGGCATGGACCCGCACAACGCCTTCATGATGAGCTGCGTCGCCCAGGTCATCTACCTCGCCTTCCTGCCGGTCTGCGGCTGGGTCTCGGACCAGGTGGGGCGCAAGGTCTGTGCACTGATTTCGCTGCTGGGTATCGCGGCAACCCTGTTCCCTCTGTGGGGCATGATCTCCAGCGAGCCTTGGACCCTGATGGTGGCGCAGACTGCCGGCCTGATGCTGGTGGCCTTCATTACCGGCTGCAAGCCCGCATCGATTTCCGAGCAAGTCCCTACCCGTTATCGCACGCGGATGTTCGGTGTGTGCATTTCGTTGGGTGTGGCGGTGTTCGGGGGTACCGCGTCGTACGTGACGACCTGGCTTCACTCGGAGCAGATTGGCTGGGTGTTCAATGTCTACCTGATCGTCGTGGCACTGATTGCCAGTGGCGTGGTACTGATGTGGAAGAACAACCACGGAATTCCGATCGATCAGGTTTGAGTCGTAAACGCCGGGGCTGCCAGGCAGCCCCCATTACGCTTACCCGCCTAACGCACTGACCAGCGCCGCCTGGTTCTGCCACTGGACAGTGCGTACCGTGGCCAGGGCATCCAGGGCACTGAGCTGGCTGCGCTGGGCCTCCAGCACATCGAGGAACGGCGCCTCGCCAGCCTGCCATGAACGGCGGATCTGCTCGAAGGCCGAGGTTGACTGCTCGCTGGCACGGGCCAGCAGTACCTGGCGTTCCGCATTGCGCTGGGCCGCCGCGAGTGCCGATTCCACCTCCGACACCGCCACCAGCACCGTGCGCCGGTAATTCAGCAACGCCTCCCGCGCCTCGGCATCCCGGACCTGCACCTGCGCCTTGCGCCGGCCACCATCGAACAATGGCGCGCTGGCATTGACGCCGGCCAGCCAGAAGGTCGAGTTGGCCAGCGTGGCCGCGCTCATGCCATTGATCAACGAACCCAACGCCGCCGACAGGCTCAGACGTGGCATCAGCTCTGCCTTGGCCACGCCAACCCGCGCATAGGCGGCAACCACCCGTGCCTCGGCAGCCTTCACGTCAGGACGCCGACGCAGCAGGTCCGCAGGCGTGCCAGCATCCTGCAAGGCCACCTCACGCGCACTCGCCGGGCTGGCATGCATCTGCCCGTACAACTCGGCACTGGGCATGGCCAGCAGCACCGAAAGCCGGTGCACGGTGCGCTGCCACTCCAGGCGCAGCGCCGGCACCCGGGCCGCAGTGCGATCGGCCTGGGCGCGGGCCCGCAGCAGGTCGGCTTCCGGGCTGCTGCCCGCCGCGTACAACTGCTCGCTCAACTGCAAGGTCTCGGCCTGGCTCTGGGCACTCTGGCGGACGATCTCCAGGCGCTGCTCCAGGCCGCGCGCCTGGGCATAGGCCTGGACCACTTCACCCACCAGCGCAACCCGTACTGCACGGGCTTGCTCTTCACTGGCCGTCACCTCTGCGTCAGCCGCGCGGACGCCTTCACGGATGCGGCCAAACAGGTCGAGCTCCCAGCTGGCGCCCAGGCCCAGCGATACCGGCGCATCGATCAGTGCCTCGCTGTAGCCGGTCTGGTAGGCCGAGGTGCGCTGGCGTGCGGCACTGGCGTCGAGGTCCAGGGCCGGGCTGCCGACCGCAGCGCTGACTGTCCTCAGGGCCCGGGCCGCATCGATGCGCGCCAGGGCAACCTGCAGATCGAGGTTATCGTCCAGCGCCCGCTGCACCAGGCGGTCGAGCAGCGGATCCTGATAGCCGCGCCACCACTGCTCGGTCACAGCCAGCGGTGCTTCGGAGCGGGCATTGAGGTAATGCTGCACAGGTGCAGCGCTGGGCGGCGGCAAGCTTGGGGCGGCGCATGCGGCCAGCAGCGCCGCAGTAAAACCCAGTACGGGGAAACGAAGACGCATGTTCATCGCTGGAAGTCCTGTTCGACAGCCCCAGGCTGTGACGATACCTGCCGTTCGCCGCCGGCAAGGCGGCGAACCAGCACATAGAAAATCGGTGTGAACATCAGGCCGAACAGGGTTACCCCGATCATCCCGAAGAACACTGCAGCCCCCACCGCCAGGCGCATCTCTGAGCCGGCACCCTCGGACAGCACCAGCGGCAAGACGCCGAGGATGAACGCCAGCGAGGTCATCAGGATCGGCCGCAGGCGCAGGCGACAGGCCTCCACCACCGCCTCGACGATACCCTGCCCTTCCTTCTCCAGCTGCCGGGCCACTTCGACGATGAGAATGGCGTTCTTCGCCGCCAGGCCCACCAGTACGATGAAGCCGATCTGGGTGAGGATGTTGATGTCCTGGCCCATCAGGCGCACGCCGCCGGCCGCGGCCAGCAGGCACATCGGCACGATCAGCAGGATCGCCAGCGGCAGGCTCCAGCTGCCGTACTGCGCCGCCAGCACCAGGTAGACGAACACCACACAGAGCGGGAAGACCAGCAGGCCCATGTTGCCGGCGGTGGTCTGCTGGTAGCTCAGGTCGGTCCACTGGTAGCTGATGCCCGCCGGCAGATTCGCCTTGGCCAGGCGTTCCATGGTCTCGATGGCATAGGTCGAGCCCAGGCCAGGCAAGGTGTCACCGTTGATCTCGGCGGTCGGGAACAGGTTGTAACGCGGGAAGCGCTCTACCCCCAGGGCCTCGTGCAGCTGCGTCACGCTGGCCAGCGGGACCATCTGCCCGGCCTGGTTGCGCACCTTGACCCGCGCCAGGTCTTCTGGCGTGACCCGGTAGGGCAGGTCGGCCTGGGCAGTGACACGGTACGTGCGGCCGACTAGGTTGAAGTCGTTGATATAGGTCGAGCCGAAGTAGGTCTCGATGGCCTGGTTGATCTGGCTGCTTGGCACGCCCAGCATCTCGGCGCGCTCACGGTCGAGCTCGACGAACACCTGCGGAGTGCTGGCCGAAAACGGCGAGTACACGCCCGTCATGCCCGGTGTGGCGTTGGCGGCGGCAATCAGCTGCGCCGAGGCCTTGGCCAGCGCGTCACTGCCTAGCCCGGCACGGTCCTGCAGACGCAGGGAGAAACCACCGGTACTGCCCAGCCCCTGCACCGGCGGCGGCGTGGCGACGATCACCGACGCACCGCTGACCGCTTTCAGGCGCTCGCGCAGGTCGGCCGCGATCACATCCGATGTCCGGCCCTTCAGCTTGCGCTTGGACCAAGGTTCGAACACCGGGGCCAGGCCCGCCGAGTTGGACGAGTTGGTCCCGGTGACCATCGAGAAGCCCGAGAAGGTCGGCACCCTGTCCACACCCGGCACCTGCAGGGCGATGGCTTCGATCTGCTGGGAAATTGCGTTGGTACGCTCCAGCGATGCACCATCGGGCAGTTGCACGATCACCACCAGGTAGCCACGGTCCTGGGCCGGGATGAAGCCCTTCGGCGTGGACACCATCAGGTAAGCGGTGGCGGCGATCAGTACGGCATATACGGCCAGCATCAGCGGCGTCCTGGCAACCAGGCCGCGGACGCTGCCGGCATAGCCGTCGGAAAGCCGGGCAAAGCCCCGGTTGAACGCTTCGGCAGCGCGCCGCGGCAGGCCTGACAGGCCGGTACGCAGCGGCGCATGGCCACCGTGACGGCGCAGGATCATCGCCGCCAGCGCCGGCGACAGGGTCAGCGAGTTGAACAGCGAAATGGCCGTGGCCACCGCGATGGTCACGCCGAACTGGCGGAAGAACTCGCCGGAAATCCCCGGGATGAACGCCGTGGGAATGAACACCGCACAGAGCACCAGGGTGATCGCCACCAGCGCACCGCCAATCTCCTGCATGGTGACGATGGTCGCCTGTACCGGGCTCTTGCCCTCGCCCAGGTGGCGCTCGACGTTCTCCACCACGACGATGGCGTTGTCGACCACGATCCCTACCGCCAGCACCAGGCCGAACAGGGTCAGGTTGTTGATCGAGTAACCCAGCAGCGCCATCACCGCGAAGGTACCCACCAGTGACACCGGAATGGCCAGGATCGGAATGATCGACGGCCGCCAGCCCTGGAGGAACAACAGCACCACCAGCACCACGAGGATTACCGCCTCGTAGATGGTCTTGCCCAGCTCACCGATACTGTCGGCGATGAACGCCGTGGGGTTGTAGCCGATGCTGTATTCGATGCCCTCCGGGAAGTCCTTGCTCAGTTGCTGCATGGTCTGCTCCACCACCTGCATGGTCGCCAGGGCGTTGGCGCCCGGACGCTGCAGCACCTGCAGGCCGATGGCCGGGTTGCGCAGGTAATAGGTGTTGTTGACGTAGGCCAGCCCGGCGATCTCGGTACGCGCCACGTCCTTCAGGCGCACCAGGCGGCCCGCCTCGCCGGACTTGAGCACGATGTTGTCGAAGTCAGCCGGCTCCTTGAGCCGCCCTTCGAAGATCAGGTTCGGCTGAAACGCCTGGGAGGCCACCGGTGGTTGGGCGATGACACCGCCGGCCACCTGGGTGTTCTGCGCACGCACGGCGGCGATGATGTCGCCCGGGGTCAGGTCGAAGGCGGCGACGCGCTCCGGGTCCAGCCAGATGCGCATCGAATACTCTCGCGCGCCCAGCGGGTTTATGTCGCCAACGCCGTCGATGCGCTTGAGGGTATCGGCAACGGTGCGAATGGCGAAGTTCGACACGTACAGCTGGTCATAGGTGCCCTTGGGCGAGGAAATGAAAATGGTCGACAGCTGGGTCGGCGAGGACTTGCGCACCGACACACCGCTGCGCTGCACCGGTTCGGGCAGACGTGGCGTGGCCAGGGCGACGCGGTTCTGCACCAGCACCTGGGCCTTGTCGACGTCGGTGCCGCCCTTGAAGGTCACTGTCAGGTTCAGGCTACCATCGGAGGTGGCCTGGCTGTACATGTAGAGCATGTCCTCGACGCCGTTGACCTCCTGCTCCAGCGGGATCGCCAGGGTCTCGGCGACGGTCTGTGCCGAGGCCCCCGGGTAGGTGGCCTGGACCACCACCGTGGGTGGCGCGATGTCGGGGTACTCGGAAGTCGGCAGCACCAGGTAGGCCAGGCCGCCGACGATCATCAGCACCACCGAGAGGACGATCGCCAGCACCGGCTGGTCGATCGAGGTGCGTCCCAGGTTCATAGCGGCGCCTCCTGGGCCGGGTTGGCGGCGGCCACCGGGGGCAGGCTACGCTGCTCACCGATCGCGGTATCGCCGGCGCGCACCCGTTGCAGGCCATCGACGATGACCCGGTCGTCGGCCTGCAGGCCGCTGACCACTTCGCGCAGGCCGTCATGCAGCTTGCCCAGCTGTACCGGGCGCAGTTCGACGCGGTTCTGTGCATCGAGCACATACAGCACCTTGCGCGTGGCATCGATGCCTACGGCCGTATCCGGCACCAGCAAGGCCTCGTAGGCCGGGCGCGCGGAAAACTGCACGCGGCCGAACTGGCCCGGGCTCAACGCCAGATCCGGGTTGCTGACCCGCGCGCGCTGGCGCAGGGTGCCGGTGGATGGGTCCAGGCGGTTGTCGATGAAATCCATGCGCCCGCTCAGCGATGGCTGGAGCTCGCCTGGCAGGGCGATGCGCACCTGGCTGCCGGCAATGTTGCCGGCCGACTGGCGGCGGTACTTCAGGTAGCTTTGCTCGTCGATGTCGAAGTAGATGTCGATGGGGTCGAGCGAGACGATGGTGGTCAGCAGCGTGGCATCGTTGCTGCCGCCGTTGACCAGGTTGCCTTCGCTGATCAGCTTGCGGCTGATACGCCCGCTCATGGGCGCGGTGATACGGGTGAACTCGAGGTCCAGGCGAGCGCTGGCCAGCGCGCCTTCGGCGCTGAGCACTTCGGCACGGGCCGCCTCGCGCGCTTGCAGGCGCTGGTCGTACAGGCTCTGCGCAATGGTCCTGGAATCGATCAGCACCTTGGCGCGGGCATACTCCTGTTCGGCCAGGGCCTGTTGCGAACGGGCCTGGGCCAGTTTGCCCTGGGCCTGGGTCACCGCCGCCAGGAAGCTGCGCGAGTCGATAACGAACAGCAGATCGCCCTTCTTCACGATTGCACCGTCCCGGAAGGCCACCTTCTCCAGGTAGCCGCTGACGCGTGAGCGTACCTCCACCGAATCGGTAGCCTCGAACCGGCCGGTAAAGCTGTCCCAGTCACTGATGGTCGACTTCAACGGTTGGCTCACCACCACACTCGGCGCCGCCGGCGCACTCTCTTGCGCCTGCGGGCCACAGCCGACCAGCAATGCCGCCAGCGACAAGGCGAACAGCGCCCTTTTGCCCGTTACGGGCAGTTTCACGTTCATGAACTCCATAACCGGCGTCATTTCCTGAAGGCGTGGGCGTTGAGGGAATGGTTGCGCTCGACGAATGCCGACGACTCCTCGGCGTGAACAGCCAGGGTGGACGACAGGGTGACCAGAGTGGCGAACGCGAGCAGGGCATGCTTGATGGCGGTCATGGTGAAAGCCTCAGTATTTGAAAGTGAGGCGAATTCTTGGGAATTGCGGGTGCAAGAGAAATAGCGCCGCGAACAAATCAATATTGTGCGCTGTTCACGAATATAAACTTTTGAAGATGATGCAGGCCTGGACTTTTGCCCGGAAGGCAAAGGTGATTGTCACCTGAGTTGAATATCATTTTATAGCGGGCGCAGTCGGGCTAATAACCTGACCCGACTGCGTCTGGGTGCACTGCTACTTGCCCGTATATCGGAACGCCAGGATAGCCCCTGGGTTATCGAACTTCGCCGCGGCACTTCCCTGATCGTTCGTGCCCAGGCTGCTTTCAATATCCGTGGCAACGTAGATCACTTCACCCGTGGGATCAACAGCAATGTCCCGGTAGCGATTCAACGACCTGAACAAAGGTACCGCCTCCCCCACCGGCTTGGCTTTCGCCGCATCCAGCTGAACCCGATACACCACCCCACGCTTGAGGCTGGTTATCAGCAGCGAGTTGTCCCACGCTTTGTCACCTGCCGTCGAGCCCGAATAATATGTAACTCCGGACGGCGCAATGGTCGGCCAGCAGATATAGAACAGGTTGTTTTCCTTACAAACCGGCTGATTGTAGACGTAGTCGTTACCGACAGTGAAAAAGGTCTTCAGTGGCTCCACAAACGCTTTGGAGGACCACTCACTTTCCTTTTTGACCGGTATGTTCTCGGCCACTTTCAAACCATTCTGGTACTGATCCTCATCGCCTTTGCAGCCGCCCTTCGCGGCGCTGAAGTTGGCGTAGGCGTAGCCTTTGTCATCCTGATAGCCCGCGACATAGGGCCAACCGTAGTTGCCACCCTTGACCACCACGTTGAGTTCATCATCACTGTTCGGCCCCTGGTCGGTCGCAAACAGCTTGTCGCCGACAAACACCATGCCCTGGGTGTTGCGAATGCCATAGGCGTAGACGTGGCTTTTCACCCCATTGATGACCGGGTTGTCTTCGGGGATGGAACCGTCCAGGTTCAGCCGCAGGATCTTGCCGGCGTAATGCAGCCAATCGCGCTTGCCGACCTCGGCAGCGGTTGGTAGCACCTGTGCCTTGTTTTGCTCGCACAGATAGGTGAGCTGGTTCGCCCCTTGGTCGCCGACGGAATAATAAAGCTTGCTGTCCGGGCCGAAGAGCAGGCGTGCACTCTGGTGATCGCGGGCCGAGGGCAACCCCTTGATCAGGTCGGTACCGTTGCCGAGCGTGTGGGTCTTGGCATCGAAGGTGTACCGGCGAATCAGCGTGCGATTGGGGAATGCCTTCGAATCTCCGCCAGCGTAGGTCAGGGAAACATAGACATAGTCATGCCCTTTGTTCTTCAGCAGGTCCGGATGAAGCGCAATGCCGAGCAGGCCGTCCTGCTCATGATGCCCATTGGCACTCTGGGTGTGCACGGCGTCCGGTATGCTGAGGGCAACTTGCATTTCGCCGGTCTTGGGGTTTACCCGGGTGACTTTCCTGCTGACTTGCTCGGTCAACCACAAGTAGCCATCTGGCCCCATAAGCATGTTATGGGGGTTTGCCAACCCGCTAACCACCACGCTTTTTTCAAAGCCGGGCGTGACGGGAATTGCCGCACCCGGGGCAGGTGGACTATCGGCCACGGCGGTCATCGACATACCCGCCAGGTTGGCAACCAGCAGCAATGCCCACGGCCTGGTCAGTGGATGGCCTTCACCGAGTTGTTTTTCAAGTTTCCGATGTTTGATTTTCATACTGCACCCTCAGCGTCTCGTGCAAGAAACGACAACGCCCCGTTCCCCTTGACTCGCGTGGCCCAGGCGTTTGCGTTCTGGCGGCTCGAACATAAAAAAGCCCCGGCAAAGCGGGGCTCGGTTCTTTAACGGTTGGCGAAGTAAAGGGTTACTTCAAAACCAAGACGCAGATCTGTAAAGCTGGGTTTAGTCCACATCGTTCATCTCCTATACAGGACTTACGGACAATACATGCATCGCTGACTTATCCAACGTAATCGGCCTATGCCGATTCTGCCAGCGCGGAAAACAACACTCAGTGTTCCATTTCAGCAACGATTCATTCGGGCGAACCAGTGCCGATCTAGAAGGGCAACAGATAGCGCAACGTCAGCTGATTGCCCTCGGACCGGTTCCTTGCACCTTGCTCTACATAGAAGTTGGCGTAGAACGCCTGCTTGCCTCTGCTGTACATCACGCCAGGCCCCAGGGCCAGCACGCGCTCCTTGGACGCTGACTGCCGGTGGCCGTCGATCCGGTCGGCCGATACCTGCTCCAGGTGATAACCGGCAAGGCCCACCCGCCAGGCATCGGAGATTGCGTAAGACACCGAGAAGTTGCTGTGCACCGCCTCGCCGGGCTGAATGTCGTCGGCCTGCAAACGCCTGGCCGGGTCTTCGTTGCGGCTCGACCAGGCGTAATGAAGGCGCCCACTGACCTCGAGCCGGTCGGTCAGCTCCCAGGTAAAGGCGTAGTGCGGGCTGACCACCCACAGGTTGCTGCCGACGTTGATGCTGGCATCACGGTCGTAATCCCCGGTGGGCGCGGTGATTACCAGGTTCAAACGCTGCCAGTACGGGCGCCCGAACAGTTGCACCGGCGCCCATTGCAGGAGCAACGGGCTGAAGATCAGGTCGCCCTGACGCGTGCGTGAACCGTCCGGGCCGTTATCGATATCGACTTCCAGGTGCACCAGCGGCAACAGCACTTCCATACCGTAGTTGGCGCCCAGCAGCTTGTGCTCGGTGATGTAGGCCAGGTGCGGCAGCACCGTGGTGCTGTGCACTTTCTGACGCCCCGGCACCGCACTGCCGTGGCTGTCCGTGGCGTCCTGAGCGCGATAGTGCTGGATCGGCAGTTCGAACAGCATGCCTGGCCGTACGACCCCATCCAGGAAGCTGGTGTTGCCCAGCGGCAACGGCGGCAGGCTGACAGCATCGGCCACGACTTCTGCGCTGCCCAGTGCCGTCGCCAGCGACAACAGTGCAGCGGACTTTCTATAAGGCCTCATCCAGGTCTCCTGTGGGCATTCATGTTTCAACGCCAATCTGGAAACGTTAGTGCCCTCACGCTGCATGCGCTAGAGCTGATAGATTGGTCACAGAGTTCCATCTGGTGAACGATCGAACATGGAAGACCTGAACGACCTGTATTACTTCGCCCAAGTCGTCGAGCACGGCGGTTTCGCACCGGCCGGGCGGGCACTGAACATTCCGAAATCAACACTCAGCCGGCGCATCCTGCAGCTGGAGGAGCGCCTGGGCGTACGCCTGCTCCAGCGTTCCACCCGACATTTTTCGGTGACCGAGACGGGCCAGGAGTTCTTCCAGCATTGCAGGGCCATGCTGGTGGAAGCGGAAGCGGCCCGATGGGTGGTCGAACGCACCCGTGCCGAGCCCCAGGGCACCGTCCGCATGAGCTGCCCGACAACCCTGCTGCATTACCGGGTTGGCGGGCTGGTCAGTCGATTCATGGCCGAAAACCCGAAAGTGAAGGTGCATCTGGAACCCACCAACCGCCGTGTGGATGTATTGGGCGAAGGCCTCGACCTGGCGCTGCGGGTGCGCTTCCCGCCGCTGGAGGACAGCGACCTGGTCATGCGCACACTGGCCAGGAGCCCGCAGCGGCTGGTCGCGAGCCCCTCGCTGGTGGAGCGGCTGGCGCTGCAACTGCCCGTCGAACCAGAGCACCTGGGTGAGCAGCCGAGCCTGGATTGGGGGCCACCCAGGGACCACATCTGGCAACTTGAAGGGCCCGACGGCGCGCATGCCGAAATCCGCCACACGCCGCGCTACATCACCGATGACATGAGCGCACTGCGGCAGGCGGCGCTTGACGGTGTAGGCATCGTGCAATTGCCGTTCATGGTGGTTGACCAGGACCTGGAAAACGGCCGCTTGGTGGAGCTCAACCCGCAATGGGAACCGCGCTGCGGCATCGTCCATGCGGTGTTCCCTTCCCGCCGCGGCCTGTTGCCCTCAGTGCGCAGCCTGATCGACTTTCTGGCCGAACATATCTGGGAATGACCGGCGCTATGCCGGCGCCTGGCCGATGTCAGGCCGGGGCCGCCTTGCGGCCCTTCGCGGGCACGCCCGCTCCCACAAGTACGGCTGCGCTGTCGCGTAGAGAACTGAATTCGCAGCAATCCGCGTCACTCTGTGGGAGCGGCTTTAGCCGCGAAGAATCCAACGCGGTGCATGGCACCGGCTACGCCGGTGTTCGCGGCTAAAGCCGCTCCCACAGGGGCCCTGCTAATTCAACGAGTTATGTGCAGTTCTAGGAGAGCTGGCTTGCATGACCAAGCATCATCCCTTCAGCGGGCCTGTGCGTCGTGGCCAACGCACATCACGCGATCAGAACAGGCTGATCGGGTAATCGACGATCAGGCGGTACTCATCGGCACTGGAGTTGCCGCGGGTATTGCCGGGCGCGGTATAGCCATCACCCTCGCGGTGCGTTGCCCAGCGCAGGGTCAGCGACAGGTCCTTCGCCGGGCCGGCTGGCACCTGGTACTTGAGGGCAAGGTCGCGTTCCCAGTGCTTGGCGTGCTTGCCGTCCGGGTTGTAGATATAGCCATAACCGACGCTTGCTGGGTCGACCCGGGTGAGGTCGGCCTCGCCACGGGTGTAGGCCGCGATGAACTGCAGCGAGGGCGCCCCCAGCGGCGCCAGGCTGGTTTCGTACTGCAGGCGCCAGGACTTTTCACCGGGGCCGTTGAAATCGGCAAATTGCTGAGAGTTGCTCAGGTAAAGGAAGACACGGTCGTTCTGCGTGATGTAGTCGAAGGGCGTTCGGCCGTCGACCTTCTGCAAGCCCAGGGTCAGGGTCTGGCCATAGGCTGTCGCGGAGATGCCGGCGCTGTAGGTGTCGTTATCGATGTCACCCAGCTGGCTGCGCCCTTGGTCCCGGGTCTTGAAGTAGTGCAGGTAGGGTTTGAGCAGCAGCGCATCATTGACCCGAAACACCTGCGAAACCCCCAGGTAATACTGATTCCAGATGTCTTCCAGCTGGCCGCCATAAACTGTCAGCTGCAGCCCTTGCGGCCGGCCATACACCGCGCCAAGCCAGCCGATATGAGGGCTTTCGCGGTCCGCCGCCACACCCGCGCTGTTGCGCGCGCCATAGGCGGTGACCAGGTGGGAGTGGCCGCTCTGGTTGCGCAGCCGGGTAGATTCCACGAACCCGGCATCCAGCCACAGGTCGTCGATGCCATGGTTCTTCAGGGTGACGCCACGATACGTCTGCGGGAACAGGCGGCTTGTGCCGCTCGCCACCACCGGGTTCTCGACCAATTGGTCGCCGGCCTTCACCAAGGTGTCGAGGTACCTCAGCTTGAGCGCCGCGCCGGCACTGGAAAACGTGTCACCCGGCTTGAGCGATGAGTCCAGCGGGAGCAAGCCAGCGCCGCCACTTCCACCGCCGCCATCGAGCTTGATGCCGAGGAAGGCGTGCGCATCCACGCCCAACCCGACAGGCGTATCGGTGAAGCCCGAGCGGAACGAAAACAGAAAACCCTGGGCCCATTCGGTCGGGTCGCGGGGTACCAGGTCAGAGTGGTTATCGCGCTGGAAATAGTAGTTCCTCACCAGCGCATCCAGGCGCGCGCCTTCGACCAGACCGGGCGGGATGCCCAGTTCCACGGCCTGCCGGTCATTGACACCGGTGAAGATGTTGTCCTTCTGCCCCAGGGCGTTGTCGGCCTGGGCAGGCGCCGTAAGCACCAGGCCGAGCCCCAACGGGCAAAGCAGCAGGCGCCGTTTCGCGTCGAGGGTCGCCATCGTCGTGCACCTAATGCCCGCCAAGGGATAGATGGCGCATGTACTCATGTGCTGCTCCTCTACCGGCAGCCGGCAGGCGCAACGCTGCGCCTGGCCTCATCCAACCAGCTTGCTGGCGATGATGATTTCGCCGCTCAACACCTTGTGAATGGGGCAGGCATTGGCAACTTCCAGCAAGCGCGTGCGTTGCTCTTCGCTCAGCGGCCCGCTCAAGCGAATGTCACGAGCGATCTGGATCCGAGGTTCGCGCCCCAGTTGTTCCTGCTCGATGCGGATATCCACATCGATGGCTTGCAGCGGCATTTCCTTGCGCTGTGCGTACATGGCAACCGTGATGGAAGTGCAGGCGCCAAGGGATGACAGCAACAGCCCATGGGGTGACGGCCCGACATCCCCGCCGCCTGCCGCCGCATCAACATCGCTGGCCCACTGGTGCTGGCCATCTGTCACGTTCACCTGGTACGCCACGCCTGCAAACGAAGCGCGGATTGCTCGCTCTGACATTGAAACTCCTGATTGACGATTGCCTGTGGCCACCCTGCTGCACAGGCTGCAAAGCTTGAATGATAGGTGCACGACGCAACGGACGGTAGGTGATGAAATGCGCCGCAGCGTTCTGCCTGGTGAACGCTGCGCCCGGTCAAAGGCGCTACGCCGACCGCTCGAACGCCACCGCAAGAAAGTCGATCAACTCCCGCACCGCTGGCGTCAGCCCCCGCCGCGAAGGAAACAGGGCGATTACCTCGCCCATCCTGGGCACCCAGCTCTCCAGCACGTTCAGCAAACGCCCGGCGGCCAGGTCATCCTTCACCATATCCGCTGGCAGCAGCACCACGCCCACGCCCGCGAGCGCGCCCTGGTACAGCACCGCGATATCATCGGAGACCAACCGTGGGCGGAAGCGAATGGACGCCACCCCGCCTTCGGGGCCGTCCAGGTCCCAGACGTACTCCTGAACATTCGCCCCCCAGCCAAGGCTTGGCAGTTCAAACAGGTCGGCAGGCTGCAGAGGGCGGTCGTACTGCGCCAGCAAGCCGGGCGAAGCCACCAGGCACTGGCGGCTCTGCGCCAGTTTGCGCATCACCAGCTCGCTGCTTTCCAGCGGTTGATGGCGCACGCTCAGGACCAGGTCGAAGCCCTCGCCGATCACATCGACCCGCCGGTTGTAGCTCTTCACCAGCAACTCCACCGCCGGGCATTGCACCATGAACTGCCCAAGCATCGGCGCCAGGCGTGCATCCAGCAGCGAGGTGCTGCAGGCCAGCCGGACAATGCCGCTGGGCACGGCGCGACTGCGCTGGATCGCGTCCTCGGCAGCAAATGCCCGATCGACCATCGACATACAGTGATGGTAGTACTCCAACCCCACTTCGGTGACCGCGAACTGCCGGGTGGAGCGCTGGATCAGGCGCACCCCCAGGCGGTCCTCCAGATTGGCGACTCGCCGGCTCAGCCGCGACTTGGGCAAGCCGAGCGCACGCCCGGCCGATGCGAAACCGCCACACTCGACCACCTTGGTATACAGGTACAGCTCATTCAAATCGAACATCATGCTCATCGCCCACCCCCAGCTATTCGAGAATGGTCACGGTGGCAGTGGTCCCCGCACGCAAGGGTGGCGCATCGGCACTGCGCTCCAGGCGCAGCCGTACCGGGATCCGCTGGGCAAGCTTGACCCAGGTGTAGCTTGGGTTGACGTTGGCCAGCAGGCGGTTGCCCGGCTGGTTCTCGCGGTCGGTGATGGCATAGGCGATGCTCTCTACCGTGCCCTCCAGCACCTCGCCACTCATCAGGGCGATGCGCGCACGGCTGCCCACCTTGATTTTCGGCAACTTGGTTTCCTCGAAATAGCCACTGACGTGGAATGACGAACTGTCGACCAGCGCCAGCAGCGGCATGCCCGGCTGGGCATAGTCGCCCTGGCGGGTCAGCAGGTTGGTCACGTAACCGCTGACCGGGGCGCTGACCCGGGTGCGTTCGAGGTCGAGCCGGGCCTGCTGCAGCGTGGCCTCGGCGAGTTGCACGTTGGCCTGTGCCAGGCCGAGGTTGGACTGTTCGCGCAGCAGGTCGGCCTGGGCCACGGCCACGTCGGTGCCGGCCTTTTCCCATTCTTCGGCAGAGATTGCCGACATCGATTGCAGCTTGCGCCGACGTTGCTCTTCGCTGCGCCGCTGCTTGAGCTGCGCCTCGTTGGCGACGATGGCGGCCTGCGATTGCCCCAGCGCCGCACGCGCGACTTCGACGGCTCGCACGGCATGCAGCACGGCCAGCTCGTAGCGCGCCGGGTCGATCTGCAGCAGCAGGTCGCCCTGCCTGACGAACTGGTTGTCCTGCACCGGCAGCTCGATGATGCGCCCTGCCACCTCGGCCGACAGGGTCACCACATCGGCCCGCACACGGGCATCACGGGTCCAGGGCGCACGGGTGTAGTAGTCCCAGGCAAACCAGCCCAGCACCACCGCAAGCGCCAGCACCGCCAGGGTCACGGCTTTGGCAAGAACAGGTTTCAACACAGGCATATTCAGGCACTCGCTCCCATCGACAACACCAGCGCCGCGCAGATCGCGGCATACAAGGCGCCCTGCAACAGCGCCGGGTGCCACACACGCGCCAGCACGCCACTGCGCCGCAACAGGGCGTCCAGCACCAGGAACAACGGCAACCCCAGCAACAACGCCTGGGCAATCGGCGGCAGGTAGACCCCGCCAAACTCGAAATCAACGGGCATAGGCGCCCTCCTCCTCAGGCAACGTCTGCGCTGCCAGCACCAGTCGATAGCGCTGCAGCAACTGGCCGGCAACCGATAGCGCGACCCGCAGGATGAACAACTGCCGCAGCGTCTCGCGGCCCGCCTCGGCGTGTGCCTGGTGCAGCGCATCCAGGGTTTCGGCAAGCTCGGCCAGCTCGCGCAACAGCCCGTCCACATCCACCCGCCGGCGTGCGCCGATCAGATCCGCCATCTCCTGCAACCCTAGGCGCAAACGCGCCCTCGTGCCTTCAGGCAACACCGTGAGGTTGACGCACTGGGCATGCGCCTGGCCCAGCGCAATGGCCAGCGCCGGGCACACCAGGCTGCAATCGAACAGCTCCCGGGAGCGCGCATCAGTGACGGCGGGCAACAGGCCGATCATCGCCGACAGGCGGTCCAGCATGCGGCTCTCGAAATCGAACTGACGCGCCACGCTGGCAGGTGCCGTCACGTACTCATGCACATCCTCGCGGGTCTGGCGGAACAGCCGGGCCATGCGCTTTTGCGGGTTGAACGGGAACACCAGGGCGAACACCGCCATCGCCAGCCCGCCAGCCGCCGCATAGCCACCGGCAAACTCGAACCACTGCATGGCACTGTTGTGGTAGGCGCCGACATTCTGCGGCCCGATCATCAACAGGCTGATCAACCCGATGCCCATGCCGATGCCCGCGGTCATGGGGCTGGCCAGGCCGACGGCCGCCAGGTACAGCAACGGCACCAGGCACACGGCAAGCATTTCGAAATCGGTGAACATCGGCAGCAGGGCAAACTGGTACACGGCGGACAACAGCAGCGCGACCAGCAGACCACGGTTGTAGTTCTGGCTGGCCAGCAACGGCCGCGGCAGCGTCGCCATCAGCGAGCACATGACGCCGATCAGGATCACCCCGGAACGCGCGCCGTCCCAGGCCGTTTCGATCCACAACCAACCGGCGAGAAACAGCGCCAGAAAGGCCCGCACGGCGTTCATGCCGGCCAGGCGGAAGTCCAGATGCAGCGCGCTGGCCTGCCCTTGGGCATGGGGGCAACTGGCGCCCCTGCCCTGCTGGATCGCCTCGTTGAGCTCGATCAGTTCGTTCAGCTGCTGCAGCAGGCGCGCCTGCTCCCAGCGCAGGGCCCAGGCCAGCGAGCGCATGCGCGGGGGCAAGGGCTCGTCGAGAAACTCGACCCGGTCAGCGGCGGCGTCGAAGCGCTGGTACAGGTGGTGGATCGCTTCGCGGCGCTGCGCCGACAACTTCACGCCGTCACGGGCCAGTGCCTCCAGGTTGTCCAGCTCGTCCTGGCGCAACAGCTGGATTTCTTCTGGCAACGGCCCTTGCCAGTGCTGCTTGATCAACTGCCGCTGTTGGCGCAATACCAGCAGGCGCGACACCAGCAGCACCAGTTGGTTGGCCAGCAGCTGCACCAGCCCATCGGCATTGCGCAGGTGCGGCGCGTCGAAATAGAGATGGCGGCGCAGGCCTTCCAGCACACTGATCTCGCTGATCAATTGCGCCTGCCGCTGGTGCAGCGCGGCTTCGTCCTCTTCGCTGCGCACCACCTCGGCGGCGTGCCGGGCGATCAGCTTGACCAGGCTATCGACCTTGCTGAAGTAGCCCTGCGCCACTGCCTGTGGGCGCGCGCTCAACAAACTGACCACGGCCACGCAGGCCACCGCCAGCAGGGTTTCGGTCAACCGAGTGATGGCCAGCAGGAGGATGCCGTCCGGTTCCGGCACGGCCAGCATCGCGACCACCACAGCGGTAAACCCGCTGAGGACGAAGGCATGCGAGTCGGTATAGCGCAGCAGCGTGCCGCCCGCCGTGCAGAACGCCAGCCACAGGGCCAGGCAGACGATGAAAGGCATTGGTGCCTGGGGGAACAAGGCCATGATCACCACCGCCATGGCCGCCCCCGCTGCGGTGCCCAGTACCTGGGCGAAACTGCGTTTGAGGGTCATGCCGGCCAACGGCAGGCTGATGATGATCACGGTCATCAGCGCCCACTTCGGTTGTTCCAGGTCGAAGATGAACGCCAGGTAGAGGCACAACAGGCCTGCAACGATGGTACGCAGCGCAAAGAACAGCACCCCACGGCCAGGGTTCAAGGCCATCTTGAAATAGGAAATCAGTGGAGCCATCCGGCACCTCGGGACACGGCCAGGGAGCCGCGCATGGGCATGGCATTCCGGGCCGGGTTGATTCATGAGCTGGAGGCGTCTCTACGCATCCGCGAGCACACTCACATTACCGTTCAAGTGCGCGAGTCGAGCAACCGTAAGATATATAAGCAGATTAACTGACGACAGGTTGGATTCCGGGACACTGTGTCCCATCTCGCGAACAACGAACCAGGCATGCCATTGGGGCGCCCCTTGCGCAGGGCATGCTAAATACTATGTGCATGCACCTTATCAAGGAGCCTGCAATGATTGCGGTACGCGAAGCCTGGAAAGCCGGCCTGTTCAAGCGTGAACACTGGATGCGCAACCTTGTATCCGGCCTCATCGTCGGGGTTGTCGCGCTGCCCCTCGCCATGGCCTTCGCCATCGCTTCCGGGGTCAAGCCGGAGCAAGGCATCTACACCGCAATCATAGGCGGGCTGCTGGTTTCCTTGCTGGGCGGCTGTCGATTGCAGATCGCCGGACCGACCGGGGCCTTCATCGTGATCCTCGCTGGGGTGACGGCGAAGTACGGAGTGGACGGCCTTCAACTGGCCACGATGATGGCTGGCGCCATACTGCTGGTACTTGGCGTTACCCGCCTGGGCGCAGTCATCAAGTTCATTCCCGACCCGGTGATCGTCGGTTTCACCGCCGGCATCGGCATCATCATCTGGGTGGGGCAATGGCGTGATTTCTTCGGCCTGCCCGAAATCGAAGGCGGGCACTTCCACGAAAAACTGTGGCATCTGTTGCAAGCCCTGCCAGACCTCCACATTGCCACGACGCTGCTTGCAACATGCAGCCTTGCTTTGCTGATCCTGACGCCAAGGTTGCCCGTGCTGAAACGCCTGCCCGGGCCACTGGTCGCCATGGTGTTCGCGACGCTGGTCCAATCCCTGTTCCATTTCGACGGCGTGGCTACCATCGGCACCGCCTTCGGGGCGATCCCACAAGGTTTGCCGTCACTCACCTGGCCCGAGGTCTCCCTGGCGCGGGTGATCGAACTGATCGGGCCAGCGTTTGCGATCGCCATGCTGGGGGCCATTGAATCGTTGCTCTCGGCTGTCGTCGCCGACGGCATGGCAGGGACCAGGCACGACTCGAACCAGGAACTGATCGGCCAAGGGGTCGCCAACCTGGTAGTGCCACTGTTCGGGGGCTTTGCCGCCACAGGTGCGATTGCCCGGACAGCGACCAACATCCGCAATGGTGCTACCGGGCCACTGGCCGGCATCATCCATGCGCTGACACTGGTACTGATCATTCTGTTCCTGGCGCCACTGGCATCGAACATTCCACTCTGCGCACTGGCGGCGATTCTGTTCGTCGTCGCCTACAACATGAGCGAGCTGAAGCATTTCAAGCGCATGCTGCAACGCGCACCGCGAGCCGACATCGCCATCCTGCTCGTCACCTTCACCCTGACGGTGTTCAGCGACCTGGTGATCGCCGTGAACATCGGCGTCATCCTCGCCATGCTTCAGTTCATGCGCCGCATGGCATCGTCCGTCGAAGTCCAGCAGGTGGTCGAAGAGGAACTGGCCAATGAACTGCACAGCAACGGCCAGGCATCGCTACCCCCCGGCGTGATGGTGTACACCATCGAGGGCCCGCTGTTCTTCGGCGCCGCTGAAACCTTCGAGCGCGCGCTGTCACAAACGCATACCGACCCTGAACTGCTGGTGATCTGCCTGAAGCGGGTGCCCTTCATGGATATCACCGGGCTGCAGACCCTGGAGGAAGTGATCCAGCAACTGCATGAACGCCAGATCGTGGTGAAACTGTGCGAAGCCAACGGCAAGGTGCTTGGCAAGCTGGAAAGGACCGGTATCCTGCGGCTGCTTGGTCCCGGGCACTATCACCAAACGCTCGGTACCGCCCTGCTCGAGGCGCAGGCACCGGCGGCACAAAACTGACTTGTGGCACAAGCGATCGGGGAGCCATGCACGCGCATGGCTCCCCGGCCGGATTACTTCGGCAGCTTGCTGAAGCTGGTCATCAGGTTGCGGTAGTCCGGGATGTGGTTGGAGAACAGCGTGCCCAGGCCTTCGATGTCGTTGCGCCAGTCGCGGTGCAGCTCGCAGGCCACGCCGAACCAGGTCATCAGCTGGGCGCCGGCGGCTTCCATCCGGCGCCAGGCCGAATCACGGGTCAGTTCGTTGAAGGTACCGGAGGCATCGGTGACCACGAACACATCGAAGCCTTCTTCCAGGGCCGACAGTGCCGGGAAGGCCACGCAAACCTCGGTCACCACACCGGCGATGATCAGCTGCTTCTTGCCGGTGGCCTTGACCGCCTTGACGAAGTCTTCGTTGTCCCAGGCATTGATGTTGCCCGGGCGCGCGATGTACGGCGCGTCAGGGAACTGCTCCTTGAGTTCGGGCACCAGCGGGCCATTCGGGCCGTTCTCGAAGCTGGTGGTGAGGATGGTCGGCAACTTGAAGTACTTGGCCAGGTCCGACAGGGCCAGCACATTGTTCTTGAAACGGTCGGGTTCGATATCCCTTACCAAAGAGAGCAAACCCGTCTGGTGATCCACCAGCAGTACGGCGGCGTTATTCTTGTCCAGTCGCTTGTATTGAAAGGCCATGATGTTTTCCTTACTCGGGTTGGATGCGTTTGGTATGACTTCGCCCAAACAATGGCGCCCCGGTAAGATAACCAGCCAGGCAGAGCCGTGACAGGCTGGCATCCGCAACACAGAGTCCCATTTCAGGAACAGCCACCTGGCACTGCGCGAACCCCTGTAGGAGCGGCCTTGTGTCGCGATAGGGCTGCGAAGCAGCCCCGGCAATTTGTGCGTTTGCGCTGAAATCCTGGGGCTGCTTCGCAGCCCTATCGCGACACAAGGCCGCTCCTACAAGGGGCCGCGCAAGGCCATGGGATTGAGGCTTCAGCCCAGCAACTGGCTCAACACCGCACGCAACTTCCCCGGTTTGACGGGCTTGTTCAGCAACGGCGCACCGAGCTTGTTCAAGGAGCGTCGGCACTGATCGCTGCGGTCGGCAGTGATGATCACCGCGGGAATGGCGACGCCGAAATGTTCACGCAAGTGCCTGACCACCTCGCAGCCGACAACACCGTGGTCCAGGTGAAAGTCCGCCAGGATCAATTCCGGTGCCCGCCCCTGCAAGGCCAGCAAGGCCCCGGCCTGGTCGGTAGCGGTAACCACTTCGCAGCCCCACTGCCCGAGCAGCGCGCCCATGCTCTCGAGGATGCTCACTTCGTTGTCCAGTACCAGCAGGCGGCGGCCTGGCAACGGGTTGCCGGCGCCCGGCTGCGGCGCGGCCTGGTGGATAGGCAGCGGCATGGCTTCGCCGATCGGCACGTCGATGCTGAACATCGAGCCACGCCCCGGCCACGAACGCACCTCGATGCGGTAGCCGAGAATCTTGGCGATCCGCTCGACGATGGCCAGCCCCAGGCCCACGCCCTTGCGATCGGCGGCGCGGCCTACGTCCAGTTGGTTGAACTCGAGGAAGATGGCCTGCAGCCGATCCGCCGCGATGCCCCGCCCGGTATCCCACACCTCCAGGCGCAAGTGGTCGCCGCGGCGCCTGGCCCCCAGCAGGATCCTGCCCTCGTCGGTATAACGGCAGGCGTTGCTGAGAAAGTTGCGCAGGATACGCGTCATCAGCCGCAGGTCGGTACTGATGGCGTAGTCGCCAATGCGCGCGCGCAGCTTCAGGCCTGCCGCATCGGCCACCGTGCGAAACTCCGAGACCAGTGGCCCGAACAGTTCGTCGAGGCGGTACAGCGCCACGTCCGGCTTGACCGCCGCCTGGTCGAGCCGGGAAATGTCCAGCAGGTCGGTCAGCAGGTCTTCGGCACCCTCCAGGGCCTGGTGGGTACGCTCAACCAGCACCTTTTCCGCGTCTGGCAATGGCCTTTCGCGCAAGGTCGAGATCAGCAGCCGCGCGGCATTCAGCGGTTGCAGCAGGTCATGGCTGGCGGCAGCGAGGTACTTGTCCTTGCTGCGGTTGGCGGTTTCCGCGGCGTCGCGGGCATCGCGCAGGGCGCGGGCGATCTGTTTGCGCTCGGCGATCTGCTGTTGCAGGTTGCGGTTGGCCTCAAGCAGTTCATCGGTGCGGGCGGCCACCCGTTGCTCGAGCTCGTCATTCAGTTGCTGCAGGCGCTGCTGGGCCAGCTTGCGTTCGGTGATGTCGGCGACAAACCCTTCCACCAGCCCTTCCTGGCCGGGCTTGAGCAACAGGTTCATCAGCACATCGAGGTGGCTGCCATCCTTGCGCCGCAAGCGGGTTTCATAGCCGTGCAGGCTGCGTTCACGGGCGAGGGTCGCGGTGATGGCGTGCAACTCTTCGGCCCCGCCGACAAACAGGTTGGCGGCAAGGTCCGTCAGCGGAAACAGCAACGCTTGCGGGTTGTCGTAACCGAGCATGCGTGCCAACGCCGGGTTGGCGGCACGCATGCCGTCTTGCAGGCTGGCCTGGAAAATCCCGTGCACGGCGTTTTCGAACAGCCACTTGTAGCGGTTGCGTTCGGCCTCCAGTTCGTCCAGGCGCGCCGCCAGCTCCGGGTAATGGCTCTTGCGCGCCGAGTGGTCGCCCAGCCCCAGCAGCCCGGCCAGCGCCCGTTGCTGCTCGTCAGAGGGCCTCGCCATAGACCACCTCGACATCACGCTGGCTCGACGCACGCGGGTTGGTGAGGATGCACGGGTCATCCATCGCATGTTGCGACAGGAACGGGATATCGGCCGTGCGCACCCCATGCAGGCCCAGGGTTTCGTGGAAGCCGATGGCATGCTTCAGGGCGATCAGGTGCTCCACCAGGCGCGCGCAGATCTGCCGGTGGTTGAGGCCGCGACAGTCGATACCCAGCACTTCGGCAATCACCTTGAAACGCTCCGGTGCCGAGCTGTAGTTGAACGCCACCACGTGCTCCACCAGCACCGCATTGCACAGGCCATGCGGCAGGTCGAGGAACCCGCCGAGGCTGTGCGACATGGCGTGGACCGCACCCAGGATCGCATTGGAAAACGCCAGCCCCGCCTGCATGCTGCCCAGCATGATCTTCTCGCGCAGGGCGATATCGGTGGGGTTGGCGATCATTTCCACCAGGTTGCCGTTGATCAGGCGCATGGCCTCCAGCGCATGGGGGTCGGTCAGCGGGCCGTGGCCGGTGGAAACGAAGGCTTCGATGGCATGCACCAGCGCATCGATACCGGTGCAGGCCGACAGGAACGGGTCCATGCTCAGGGTGGTTTGCGGGTCGATCAGCGACACGTCCGGCACCACCGCCTTGCTGACGATGGAGAACTTCATGCGCTCCTGCTGGTTGGAAATGATCACGAACTGCGACACATCCGCCGAAGTGCCGGCCGTGGTCGGGATCAGGATCAGCGGCGGGCTGGGCACGCGGATCATGTCCACGCCTTCGAACTCGAGGATGCTGCGCCCATGGGCGACCACGATGCCGATGGCCTTGCCGCAATCCATCGGGCTGCCGCCGCCGACCGCGACGATCACATCACAGTGGTTCTGCCGGTAGATCTCGGCACCGAGCATCACCTCTTCGACCCGTGGGTTGGGTGATACGGCGCTGTACAGGCAGTAGTCGATGCCCTGGGCCTGCAGGCTGGCCTCCACGTCCGCCACCCAACCGGCGGCAATCACACCGGGGTCGCTGACCACCAGCACCTTGCGCGCACCGAAGGTCTTGGCGTAATTGGCGACATTGTGCCGGCAGCCGGCACCAAAGATGATCTCGGGCGAAACGAACTTGCGAAGCGGGCTGAAACTCTGGCTCATCGGTAAGCCTGTTCTTATTGTTCTGGAAGGTAACCGCCAGCGTAAAGCATCCCGTAGCGAAAGCAACCAGACCAAAGCGTGACCACGGCTCATTCGATCCAGTACTTGGCACGGGCCACCTCCAGGAACGCCAGGATGTCCTCGTCGAGCCCCGGCACACCAGGGAAGCGCTGAGCCAGGCGGTCGATGACAGCCGCCACGCTGCGCTGGCCGTCCAGCAACTCGAGCACCCAGCCGGCACTGGCATTGAGCTCGATGATGCCCTCGGGGTACAGCAGCACATGGCACGCCTGACGCGGCTCCCAGCGCAGGCGAAAGCCCTTGCGCAAGGCCAGGGCTTGTTCGCGATCGATCAGGTTCACAACAGGCTTGCTCAGTGAAGAACCGGCCATCGCGCTGATGGCCGGACAGGCATCAACGATTGGCGAAGTACATCGTCACTTCGAAGCCGATGCGCAGGTCGGTAAAGGCGGGTTTAGTCCACATGGGGCATTCCTCTTCTTGGTGCCGGGCGATTCCGGTAGAGGCATTAATGCACGAGGGGCGGCGGGGCCGAATGCTACTTTGGGACAGGTTTGCGGGGTGCGTTGGTAGGGGTAACACGGAGCTGCTGTGGATTTGTGCATGGCAGTGCCGGCCTCTTCGCGGGCTCGCCCGCTCCCACAGGGACTGCACAAGTTTCAAGACCAGTGCAATACCTGTGGGAGCGGGCGAGCCCGCGAAGGCCGCGACGCGGTTTAGAAGAAGCCCAGCGGGTTGATGTCGTAGCTCACCAGCAGGTTCTTGGTCTGCTGGTAGTGATCGAGCATCATCTTGTGCGTCTCGCGGCCCACCCCGGACTTCTTGTAGCCACCGAACGCGGCATGCGCCGGGTACAGGTGGTAGCAGTTGGTCCACACACGCCCGGCCTTGATCCCACGGCCCATGCGATAGGCACGGTTGATGTCACGGGTCCACAGCCCCGCGCCCAGGCCAAACTCGCTGTCGTTGGCGATCGCCAGGGCTTCGGCTTCGTCCTTGAAGGTGGTCACGCCCACCACCGGGCCGAAGATCTCCTCCTGGAACACGCGCATCTTGTTGTTGCCCTTGAGCAAGGTCGGCTGGATGTAGTAACCGCTGGCCAGGTCGCCGTCGAGCCGTTCGGCAGCGCCACCGGTGAGCAGCTGCGCGCCCTCCTCCCGGGCAACCTGCAGGTAGGAAAGGATCTTGTCGTATTGCTGCTCCGAGGCCTGGGCACCGACCATGGTCGCGGTGTCCAGCGGGTTGCCACGGGTAATCCTGGCAATCTTCTTCATCACCTCGGCCATGAACGGCTCGTAGATCGATTCCTGGATCAGCGCCCGCGACGGGCAGGTGCACACCTCGCCCTGGTTGAAGAACGCCAGCACCAGGCCTTCGGCTGCCTTTTCGATGAACGCGGGCTCGGCCTGCATGATGTCTTCGAAGAAGATGTTCGGCGACTTGCCGCCCAGTTCGACGGTGGACGGGATGATGTTCTCGGCCGCGCACTTCATGATGTGCGAGCCCACCGGGGTGGAACCGGTGAAGGCGATCTTGGCGATGCGCTTGCTGGTGGCCAGGGCTTCGCCGGCTTCACGGCCAAAGCCCTGGACGATGTTCAGCACGCCTGCCGGCAGCAGGTCGGCGATCAGCTCGGCGAAAATGGTGATGGACAGTGGCGTCTGTTCCGCCGGCTTGAGCACCACGCAGTTGCCGGCGGCCAGGGCCGGGGCGAGCTTCCAGGCGGCCATCAGCAGCGGGAAGTTCCACGGGATGATCTGCCCGACCACGCCCAGCGGCTCGTGGATATGGTAGGCCACGGTGCCTTCGTTGATCTCGGCGGCGCCGCCTTCCTGGGCACGGATGCAGCCGGCGAAGTAGCGGAAGTGGTCCGCCGCCAGCGGCACATCGGCGTTGAGGGTTTCGCGCACGGCCTTGCCGTTGTCCCAGCTTTCGGTAACGGCCAGTACTTCGAGGTTCTGTTCGATGCGGTCGGCAATCTTCAGCAGCACCAGGGCGCGGTCCTGCACCGAGGTCTTGCCCCAGGCCTCGGCAGCGGCATGCGCGGCGTCCAGGGCCTGCTCGATGTCCTGGGCGCCGGAGCGCGGGAACTCGGCAATCGGCTGGCCGTTGACCGGCGAGCTGTTGGTGAAATACTGGCCGCCCAGCGGCGGCACGAATTCACCGTTGATGAAGTTGCCGTAGCGTGGCTTGAAGGACACGATGGCGCCTGGGGTTCCGGGTTGTGCGTAGATCATGCTGAGCCTCTGCGGGTCGATGCCTGTCCGGCGACAGGCGATGGGCCGATGGTAAAAAGCCCCGCCTGCCGGGCGAATGCATCGTTGGCAGCGGGGCTCTCGTCATTTGGTAGTAGGGCCGCCTGCCGCAGGGTCTGCTGCAGCAAGCGGCGGGTTATCGGCTTAGCGACTGGCGCTTGCCGTTTGCAGCTGCTTGGGCAGCTTGAAGGTCCAGAGCATGCCGCCCTGGTTGAAGTCCTTGACCCGCTTGGCCACTTCGCCGCCCCACAGCGGCACCGCGCCGCCCCAGCCGGAAACCACCGACACGTACTGTTCGCCGTCCATTTCCCAGGTCACTGGCGAGCCGAGCACGCCGGAGCCGGTCTGGAACTCCCAGACCTTGTCGCCGGTCTTGGCATTGAATGCCTGCAGGAAGCCTTCCGGCGTGCCGGTGAACACCAGGTTGCCCTTGGTGGTCAGCACCCCGCCCCACAGCGGCGCGAAGTTCTTGTGGCGCCACACTTCCTTGCCGCTGACCGGGTCGATGGCGCGCAGCACGCCGATGTAGTCTTCGTTGAGCGGCTTGATGGTGAAGCCGGCGCCAAGGAACGCCGCGCCCTTCTTGTAGGCGATGCCTTCGTTCCAGATGTCCATGCCCCACTCGTTGGACGGCACGTAGAACAGCCCGGTGTCCTTGTTGTAGGCCATCGGCATCCAGTTCTTGGCACCGAGGAACGCCGGCGCCACGAACACCGAGCTGCCCTTGGCCTCGCTACCCGGCGCCCCCGGCCGGCTGGCCTCGTTGTAGATCGGCCGGCCGTCCTTGTCCAGGCCGGTGGCCCAGGTGATCTTGTCGACGAAGGGGAAGCCGCGGATGAACTTGCCGTTGGTGCGGTCCAGCACGTAGAAGAAGCCGTTGCGGTCAGCGGTGGCGGCGGCCTTGACCTCCTTGCCGCCGTCCTTGTAGTTGAACGAGATCAGCTCGTTGACGCCGTCGAAGTCCCAGCCGTCATGCGGCGTGCTCTGGAAGTGCCACTTGATGGTGCCATCGTCGGGGTTCAGGGCCAGGCGCGACGAGGAATACAGGTTGTCGCCCGGGCGCAGGTGCGAGTTCCACGGTGCCGGGTTGCCGGTGCCGAACAGGATCAGGTTGGTTTCCGGGTCGTAGTAGCCGCCCAGCCAAGGCGCCGCACCACCGGTCTTCCACAGGTCGCCGGGCCAGGTCTTGCCCGCCTCGCCGCCGGAAATGCCATTCTCGATCGCCTTGCCGTCCTTGTACACGTAGCCCATGTGCCCTTCCACGGTCGGGCGCATCCACAGCAGCTCGCCGTTTTCCGGGTTGTAGGCCTGGATCTTGCCCACCACGCCAAACTCGCCGCCGGCAACGCCGGTGATCAGCTTGCCGTTGACGATCATTGGCGCGGCGCTGATGGAGTAGCCTTCCTTGTGGTCGGCCACCTTCTTGCTCCATACCACCTTGCCAGTGTCCTTGTTCAGCGCCACCAGCTTGGCATCGAGGGTGCCGAAGAACACCAGGTTGCCGTACAGCGCCACGCCGCGGTTGATCACGTCGCAGCACGGGCGGATGTCATCGGGCAGGCGCGCATCGTATTGCCACAGCTTCTTGCCGGTACGGGCGTCCACGGCGAACACCCGCGAGTAGGAGCCGGTCAGGTACATCACCCCGTCCTTGACCAGCGGCTGGGCCTGCTGGCCGCGCTGCTTCTCACCACCGAAGGAAAACGCCCAGACCGGCCGCAGGTCCTTGACGTTGTCGGTATTGAGCAGGTTCAGCGGGCTGTAGCGCTGGCCCTGCACGCCCAGGCCATTGGTCACGATCTGCTGCGGGTTCTTCGGGTCCTGGAGAATTTCTTCATTGCTGACAGCGGCGTGGGCTGCACCGGCAAGCAGCATGGCGCTGAGCACCAGGCTCAAGGCGAACACGGGACGACGTGTGGATCGGGTCATGACGGCTACCTTTGGTTTTTTTGTTGTATCCGGGAAAACTTCCCGGTGTGTCGGGAATTCTTGGTCCCGACCTGCTTGCCAACAATTGCCCGCAGTGCGGAGTTTTCTAGTTCCTTGGTATCAGTGAACTTGCGCGCCCCCCCCCCCTGTGGGAGCGGCCTTGTGTCGCGAAAGGGGCGCGAAGCGGCCCCAGGATTTGTGCCCATGGCTGAAATTGCCGGGGCTGCCTTGCAGCCCTTTCGCGACACAAGGCCGCTCCTACAAGGACCGTGTCAGCCCTTGCTGTCCACGCGCCGCAGCTGCTGGCGTTCGTAGCGGGGGTACAGGTGGCTGACACTGCGAATCAGCTCGTAACGGGTCAGGCTGATACCGGCAAACCGCTCGGGTATCGGGCTGCGGATCATCTCGGCCATGTCATCGCCACGCGCCGCGCCGTCACGCATCACCCCATCCAGCCAACCCAGGTAATCACGCATCTGCGCAAACGGCCGGGCATCGCTGGCCAGCGGGCCGTGACCGGGTACCAGCTGCTTCCAGGGCAGCGCTTGCAAGGTGTCCAGGTCCTTCAGCCACACCTCCAGCCCCGGGCTGTTGGGCGTGGTCAATGCGCGCTCGTGGAACACCAGGTCGCCGGCGAACAGCACGCCGGTGCTTTCATCCAGAATCGCCAGGTCGGCACCGGTATGCCCGCCCAGCGCCAGCAGCCGCAGGCGGTGGCCACCCACCTCGTGAATACCCGGCTCCAGCACCCGGGTCGGCAGCACCACCTCGGTACCGCGCATCCAGTCGCCGACCAGGCGGTACATGTTCTCGGCCATGGCCTCGCCCTGCTGGCGCAACAGCTCGCCGGTACCGGCCAGGGCGCCGATGGGCACATCGGCAAAGGCCTGGTTGCCCAGCACATGGTCGGGGTGATGATGGGTCAGCAGCACTTCGACCACCGGCTTGTCGGTGGTGGCGGCAATGGCCTGGCGCAAGGCTTCGCCGTAGCGTTTCGACGGCCCGCTGTCGATCACCACCACCCCGCTGTCGGTGACGATGAACGCGGTGTTGACGATATTGCCGCCGTTGTCCTTGGCGAAATTGTCGGTGCTGCCCTCCAGCAGCCAGGTGCCCTCGGCGATCTGCCGGGGCTTGAGCCGATAGTCCAGGTCTGCCCAGGCCGGCAGGCCCAGGCACAGCAGCAACAGCAGAATGCAACGCATGACGGGCGCCTCTGGTCAGGGATGGAGTCGGGCAACGCGTTCAGGGCACTGCCGCCTCGAACTGGTTGCCGCTGTTGTCCTGCAACACCAACCGGGTCGGCCCAGGGCCCTGGATGTCGAAGCCCAGGTTGGGGTTTTCGCTGACCGCCGGGTACAGTTCCAGGCTGGCCAGGCGCTGGCCGTCCGCGCCTTGCAGCTCGGCATGGTTGAGGAAGAATTCGGGAATGCCGCTGACCAGGCCGTTGTCCATCGGGTGGGCCACCTGCAGGCGCAAGCGGCTGCTGTCGCCGCGCGGGTAGCGCCCGCCCAGGACTTCACCGAGGTGCTCCTCCCAGCCAGGCTGGGTACGTACCACGCTGGGCGCGGTACAACCGCCGCCAGCGGCATCGATCAGGGCCGAGCCGACGTGCCACAGGCCGTCGCGCGTCAGCACCGCAGCGCGCAGCGGTGTGGCCTGTTCGATGCGGATGCGGATCGACAACCAGGGCAGCACGCGCTCGCCGGGCTGGAAGTCGACAATGCGCGGCAGCGGGTTGAGTTCGGCCCAGGCGAGAATCCGCACCACCTCGCCGCTGAACGCCCGGGCGTCGATCTCCAGCGGCACCTGGCGGGCGTCCTCGGCAAACGGCGGCGCCAGCAGCTTGACCCGGTCATCGAACACGAATGCGGCCTGGCCCAGCAGCTGCTTGTGGTAGAAGTCCCACATCACCGACGGCACCGGGTCCTTGTGGTTACTCGGCTCGCTGGCCTGGGCCTGTGCGGCCAAGGCCATCCAGCAGGCCAGCAGCAAAGTTGCTCGCCAGTTCATCGCCCACTCCTTTTGATCAACGCAAACCTGGCTGACAGTGCACGGTCCTTGTGGGAGCGGGTTCACCCGCGAACACCGGCGAAGCCGGTGCCATATACCGCGTCGCATTCTTCGCGGGTGAACCCGCTCCCACAGGGGGATGTGTTGCTTTTACAAACTCACAAGCCTGCGAAGCTTGTTACTGATACATTTCCGGCACCTGGTAACGCAGGCCGTAACTGGCATAAATCGCCTTCATCCGCCCATCACGAATCAGCGTCTCAAGCGCTTCCTCCAGCGCATAGGCCAACTGCCGGTTGCTTTCATGCACCGCCATGCCGATCTCCCAGGCCTGCTTGCCAAGGTTCGGGTAGGCGTTTTCCGCCAGGGCCAGTTGCGGGTCGACGGCCTGGTGCAGTTGCCAGTCAACCTCGCCGCGCATCGCCATCACCGCGTCCACCTGGCCGGCCTGCATGGCACCGAAGGCCTGCTGCACATTGGGGTAATGATGGGTCCTGGCGCTGAGCATGCCGTTGAACACGGAAGTCAGGTAGAACGACGGCACGCTGTCCACCTCGACCCCGATCGGGTGCTGCTGGAACACCGCGACACTGGCCACCGAGGCCAGGCGGCGGCGATCGTAGGCGACCTGCCAGCGCTCCTCCTGATAGGGGCCGAACATCACCACCTGGGCGTTTTCCAGCTCGCCCACCTCATTGCGCCGCTGCGCGTAGGCATGGTCGTACGGCACCCGCATCATCAGGTCGGCCAGCTGTTGGTGGCGCAGCGGGCTGCCACGCCAGATGTAGTCGCGCAGATCGTCGTCGAGCTTCTCCCCGGGTGGCGCCCAGATCAGCTGCAAGCGCACCCCCAACGCCGTGGCCAGGGCCTGCGCCAGTTCCACATCGACACCGCGCGGCTGGCCGTGGTCCTCGAAGCTGTAGGGCGCAAAGTCCTTGTACACCGCCACCTTCAATTCGCCAGCGGCGATGATCGCGTCGTAGCTGCGCACCTGCGCCTGCGCCGCTGCGCAACACAGCAGCAGGCCGCTCAACAGCACCGCCAACAGACGCATGGCCGTCACTCCTCGACGTGCACGCTGTCCAGGTAGGTGCGAACCGCCCACAGGGCCTCCTGGCTCAGGTAGTCGGCCATTTTCGGCATGTACACCCGGCCGTCGCGGACCGCACCATGGCGTACACGCTCGACGAACCATTCATCCCCGGCCTCGCCGGCATCAAGCATGCGCAAATCCGGGGCGATGCCCCCGGACTTGGCCTCCAGGCCATGGCAGGCGGCGCAGTTCTGGTTGTAGGCCGAGGCACCGATTTCCACGGCCTTGTCGTGCTCGGGAGAGCTGCGGTACGGGTTGACCGCCGCCCAGCCATCGCCGTCCAGGGTTACGCCAGCGTCCTTGATCGGGGTCAGGCCCTGGGTTTCCACGGCCTGGGGCACCACATTGCCATGTGCCCAGGCCGTGCCGGTCAGCACCGCACTGGCAAGCAGCCCGGTAGCCAGCAAGACGTTGCGTTTAGTTGTCATTTTTATGCCCTCACGATTGCACGCAAGGCCTCAACCACAGAGGCCGTGTCGCCATCTTAGAAACAGCCCGCAAGCGGCCGAATGCTGCTTTGGTGGCCGCGCCTTACTCCCTTGGTAGTAGGGCTTGTGGCGAAGGGCCAAATGAGGTGCCCTGCGGGAACTATTCCCGGCAAGGGCGGGACATTTTCCGTATCCGGCGACGCCCGCCCCGTCCCACCCTGTGCAGGCCAAAACCTCCACTGGGAACTGCAACCATGACAACAAGAACGCTACCTGCCCTTTCCCCTCTGGCCCTGAGCGTGCGGGCCTTGCTGCTGGCCGGTAGCCTGGCCCTGAGCAACGCGGCCATAGCCGCCACCGCCCCAGCCGCACCTGCCGGCAAGAACGTGACCTGGGAAGACATCGCCAACGACCACCTGACCACCCAGGACGTGCTGCAGTACGGCATGGGCACCAACGCCCAGCGCTGGAGCCCGCTCGCCCAGGTCAATGACCAGAACGTGTTCAAACTGACCCCGGCCTGGTCCTATTCCTTCGGCGACGAAAAGCAGCGCGGCCAGGAATCCCAGGCCATCGTCAGTGACGGTGTGGTCTACGTCACCGGCTCCTATTCGCGGGTGTTCGCCCTCGATGCGAAAACCGGCAAACGCCTGTGGACCTACAACCACCGCCTGCCGGACAACATTCGCCCCTGCTGCGATGTGGTCAACCGCGGCGCAGCGATCTACGGCGACAAGATCTACTTCGGCACCCTCGACGCGCGGGTCATCGCCCTCGACAAGCGCACCGGCAAAGTGGTGTGGAACAAGAAGTTCGGCGACCACGCCGCCGGCTACACCATGACCGGTGCCCCGGTGCTGATCAAGGACAAGACCAGCGGCAAGGTACTGCTGATCCACGGCAGCTCCGGCGATGAATTCGGCGTGGTCGGCCAACTGTTCGCCCGCGACCCGGACACCGGCGAAGAGGTGTGGATGCGGCCCTTCGTCGAGGGCCACATGGGCCGCCTGAACGGCAAGGACAGCACGCCGACCGGTGACGTCAAGGCACCGTCCTGGCCGGACGACCCCACCACCGAAACCGGCAAGGTCGAAGCCTGGAGCCACGGCGGCGGCGCGCCTTGGCAAAGCGCCAGCTTCGACCCCGAGACCAACACCATCATTGTCGGCGCTGGCAACCCCGGCCCCTGGAACACCTGGGCGCGCACCTCGAAGGACGGCAACCCGCATGACTACGACAGCCTGTATACCTCAGGGCAGGTCGGCGTCGACCCGAGCACCGGTGAGGTGAAGTGGTTCTACCAGCACACGCCCAACGATGCCTGGGATTTCTCCGGCAACAACGAACTGGTGCTGTTCGACTACAAGGGCAAGGACGGCAAGCTGGTCAAGGCCACAGGCCACGCCGACCGCAACGGTTTCTTCTACGTGGTGGACCGCAGCAACGGCAAACTGCAGAACGCCTTCCCCTTCGTCGATAACATCACCTGGGCCAGCCACATCGACCTCAAGACCGGGCGCCCGGTGGAAAACCCTGGGCAGCGCCCGGCCAAACCGCTGCCGGGAGAGACCAAGGGCAAGCCGGTGGAGGTCTCGCCACCCTTCCTTGGCGGCAAGAACTGGAACCCCATGGCCTACAGCCAGGACACCGGCCTGTTCTACATCCCCGGCAACCAGTGGAAGGAGGAGTACTGGACCGAGGAAGTGAACTACAAGAAGGGCTCGGCCTACCTGGGCATGGGCTTTCGCATCAAGCGCATGTATGACGACCACGTCGGCACCCTGCGCGCCATGGACCCGAGCACCGGCAAGCTGGTGTGGGAGCACAAGGAGCAGTTGCCGCTGTGGGCCGGCGTGCTGGCGACCAAGGGCAACCTGGTGTTCACCGGCACCGGCGACGGCTTCTTCAAGGCCTTCGACGCCAAGACGGGCAAGGAGCTGTGGAAGTTCCAGACCGGCAGCGGCATCGTCTCGCCGCCAATCACCTGGGAACAGGACGGCGAGCAGTACATCGGCGTGACCGTGGGCTACGGCGGCGCGGTGCCGCTATGGGGCGGCGACATGGCCGAACTGACCAAGCCGGTGGCCCAGGGCGGTTCGTTCTGGGTGTTCAAGATCCCCAGCTGGGACAACAAGACTGCACAGCGTTGACTGCATGAGTTGACGCATCACTGGGGCTGCGATGCAGCCCCAGGGTGCATACCCGACTTCACATTGAGAGCCTTTCGCCATGAACTACCTGCCACTTGCCTTGCTGATCGTGCTGGCCCCTGCCATGGCCGAGAATGCCGACGACGCTGGCAACGATACCCCCCTGACCATCAACGGCTGCGTGATTGCCGAAGCCAGCCAGTGCCCGGGGGCCGACCTGCGGGGCGCCAACCTGGCCAACCAGGACCTGCGCAAGATGAACCTGGCCGGCGCCGACCTGCGCAATGCCGACCTGCGCCATGCCCGGCTGGACCTGGCCAACCTGGAAAAGGCCAGACTGCAAGGCGCCAACCTGACCCGCGCCAGCCTGCAGCAGAGCAACCTGCGCCTGGCCGACCTGAGCCATGGCCGGCTCGTGGCCATTCAGGGCTGGGGCCTGTTTGCCCAGGGTGCGCAATTTGCCAAGGCCGACCTCAGCGCGGCCTACCTGCAGTTCGCCAGGTTGTCAGGGGCAAAGATGCAGCAGGCCAACCTGCGCGCGGCGGACCTGGAAATGGCCTGGCTGAGCAAGGCTGACCTGCAAGAGGCCGACCTCGGCGATGCCAACCTGCAGGAGGCCAAGTTTGGCCAGAGCAACCTGGCCCGCGCCGACTTGCGCGGGGCGCGGCAGCATTACGGGAATTTTCAGGAGGCCAACATGGAGGGGTGCAAGGGGTGCCCCGAGACCTGGGACAAATGAGCCCGATATCCTGCCTTGCGCAGGCCCCCCCTGTAGGAGCGGCCTTGTGTCGCGATGGGCTGCAAAGCAGCCCCGACGATTGCTGCGTTGACGCTGAAGCGCCTGGGGGCCGCTTTGCGGCCCATCGCGACACAAGGCCGCTCCTACAAGGCTCTGCGCAGAGTCCAGATAGCAGAACACCTCACCCCGCCACCCGCACCACCCCCAGATCAATCCCCAGATGCACCAGCTCGGCATGGGAGCTGACCTGCAACTTGCTCTTGAGCAAGGTCAGGTGGTTGGACACGGTCTTGGCGCTGATGCACAGCTGCTCGGCAATCCCCCGCACCGGTGTGCCCTTGGCCAGCATCATGAAAATCTCCAGCTCACGCTGGGTCATGCGCTGCAGGCGCGGGTCGCTGGCATTGTGCTGTGAGGTGCAGGCCAGCTGGGTGGCCAGGGGCTGTTCGATATAGGCATGCCCGGCCAACACCCGCTGCACCGCCTCGATCAGCACTTCGGGCGCCGAGTTCTTGGTCAGGTAGCCCGAGGCACCGGCATCCAGCGCCTGGCGCACCAGCGGCAGTTCGTCATGCATGCTGAAGAACAGCACCCGCAATTGCGGCAGGCGCTGGCGCAGGCGCCGGGTGGTTTCCAGGCCGCTGATGCCAGGCAGGCCGAAGTCCATGATCACCAGGTTGGGCACCTGCTCCTGAACCCGGGCCAGCGCCTCTTCGCCACTGGCAGCCTCACGCACCTGTACTGTCGGCAGCACTGCCCGCAACAGGCTGGCATAGCCCTGGCGGACCACGGCGTGGTCATCGACCAACACGATATTCATCACACCTCCATGGGAATGTTCAGGTCCAGCGCCCAGCCGGCACCCGGTCGGCTGAGGATGCGCAGTTCACCGCCCAGGCTGCGGGCGCGCTCGGCCATCGAGTGCAGGCCTACCCCGGGGCGCTGGGGCTGGCTGGCACCGCAACCGTTGTCGCGAACCAGCAGGCGCAAGCCCTTGGCGCTGCGTTGCAGGCGCACCCGCACCTGGCTGGCGCCGGCGTGCCGGGCGACGTTGGTCAATGCCTCCTGCAGCAAGCGATACAGATGCGTCCTGCTCGGCCCGGGCAGCGCCGGCAACTGCTCGCCAACCCGCAGGCGGCAATCGATACCCTGGCTGGCCTGCCATTGGCTCACCAGCAGGCCAAAGGCTTCGGCCAGCGGCATGTGCTGCAACGCCAGCGGGTACAGGTCGTGTACCAGGGCGCGGAAACCTTGCTGCAGGCGTTCGCAATCGAGCTCCAGGGTGCGTGTCGTCTGCGCCACCACGGCGGGCTGGTCGGCGACCATGCGCAGCAGGCAGAGCTGGGCCCGAATACCCGCCAGGTATTGCCCGAGGTCGTCGTGCAGCGTCTGCGCCAGCTGGGTGCGCTCCTGCTCCTGCACCGCCAGCAGGGCCTGGGTGAGTTGGGTATTGTCGGCCCGGGCCTGTTGCAGAGACGCGGTCATGCGGTTGAAGTGTTCGGCCAGCTGGCGCGCCTCCGGCAGGCCGGCCTCGCGCAGGCGTGCGGTCAATTGCCCACCCGAGACCTGGCGCAAGGCCTGCAGCAGCTCGTCCAGCAGGCCCATGCCCCGCCGCACCGCCCAGCGGATGGTCAACAAGCTCAGCAACAACGCCAGGCCGCACAGGACCAACAGCTGCTGCAGGGAGTCACGGACTTCGTCGATTTCATCCCGCGCATCCACGGCAATCATTACCCGGCGGCCGTCACCCAGCTCCAGCAGCCGGCTGCTGTCATGGCGCTGGCCAAGCAGCTGGCGGCCCAGCCAGCCATCCAGGCCGGCCTCCTGTGGCAGCTGCGCAGGTTCATCCGCCGCCAGCCAGTGCACCCGCACATGGCGCAGGCTTTGCGTCAGCCGTGGTTGCAGGCTCTGCGGGGCGCGTTCGGCGGTGTCCCCGAGGTACGCCACCACGGCTTGCGCCGATTGCAACTCCCGCTCCACATCAGCCACCGCCTGGCGCAGCAGCACCCCGGCACAGGCCAGCGTCACCAGCGCGAAGCAACAGGTGACCCAGAGGTTGATTCGCCACAGGGCCGACAGGTTGACAAGGCGCATGGGCAATTCTCCTCCAGGGGCTGCGGCTCATCGTAAAACCCGGGCCCTTGTGGTGAATTACTACCTTGGTACCGGCCGAGCGCTACTTTCTGCATATTTCCCCCTCCCGGCGGGCTTCCTATGCTGGCGCCATCTGCCGTGGAGTTGCCTTATGCGCCAGCCTGCCCACCTTGCCCTGACCTGCCTGCTGGCCCTGGCCGCGACGCTTTCTGCGAGCCCGGCGCCCGCTGCGCAGGCGCAGGCCGCGGAACCGTTGCAGGTGCGCATCGGCTACCTCGGCTATCGCCCCGATCCCGGCCCGCTGCTGTCCAATATCCTGCCCGAGCCCACCGATGCCGGGCTGCAGGGCGCCGAACTGGCGATTGTCGACAGCAACAGCAGCGGGCGTTTTCTCAAGCAGGAATTCCACCTGGCCAATGCCAGCGTCGACAGCCCCGAAGCCCTGCTGCAAGCTGCCAAGGCCCAGCATGACCAGGGCCTGCGGCTGTTCGTGGTGAATGCCCCCGCCGCCAGCCTGCGCGCGCTGTCTGCCGCCCTGCCCGACAGCCTGCTGTTCAACGCCGGCAGCCCGGACGACAGCCTGCGCAGCAGCCAGTGCCTGGGCAATGTGCTGCACAGCCTGCCCAGCCGCGCCATGCTGGCCGATGCCTTGGCGCAATTCCTGGTACTGCGCAAATGGCAGCGAGCGCTGTTGATCGTCGGCCAGACCGACGACGACCGCGCCTACGCGGCGGCCCTGCGCCGGTCCATGAAGCGCTTTGGCATGCAGCTGGTCGCGGAGAAAGCCTGGACATTCGACAACGACCAGCGCCGCAGCGCCCAGGCCGACATGCCGCTGTTCACCCAAACCGCCGAGTACGACGTGGTGCTGGTGGCCGACGAGCGCGGCGACTTCGGCGAGTACCTGCCCTACCAGACCTGGTACCCGCGCCCGGTGGCCGGCACCCAGGGCCTGACCCCCACCGGCTGGCACAAGACCGTGGAAACCTTCGGCGCGGCGCAGTTGCAAAAGCGCTTCGAAGCCCAGGCCGGGCGCTGGATGAACGACCGCGACTTCGCCGCCTGGATGGCCGTGCGCAGCATCGCAAGCGCAGTGAGCAAACTGCGCCAGGCCGAGCCCCGCGCCCTGCAGCAACTGCTGCTCAGCGAGCAATTGCCGCTGGACGGTTTCAAGGGCCGCAAGCTCAGCTACCGCCCGTGGAACGGCGAGCTGCGCCAGCCAATCCCGCTGGTGCAGCCGCGGGCCCTGGTCAGCACCTCGCCGCAGGAGGGCTTCCTGCACCCGTTCAACGAAATGGACAGCCTGGGCTACGACAAGCCCGAAGTGACCTGCGGCTACCCCTGACCCGATAACCACAACAAAAAGGATTTCGCCATGCGCCGCTCCCCGTTTCACCGGGCACTGCTTTACCCCAGCCTGCTGTCGGGCGCCCTGGCGCTTGCCGGCGGGCATGCCGTGGCCGCCACCGCCTGGGTGTCGAACGAGAAGGACAACAGCCTCAGCCTGATCGACATGCACACCCTGCAAGTCACCGAGACCCTGCCGGTGGGCCAGCGCCCGCGCGGCCTGCTGCTGTCCCACGACAACACGCTGCTGTACATCTGCGCCAGCGATTCGGACCGAGTGCAAGTGATGGATGTGGCCACCCGCAAGATCATCAAGGAACTGCCCTCCGGCAAGGACCCCGAGCAGTTCGCCCTGCACCCCAACGACCGCTGGTTGTACGTGTCCAACGAGGACGACGCGCTGGTGACGGTAATCGATACCCAGACCGACAAGGTGCTCGGGCAGATCGACGTCGGCATCGAGCCCGAAGGCATGGCAGTGAGCCCGGATGGCAAATGGGCGGTCAACACCAGCGAAACCACCAACATGCTGCACTGGATCGACACCAGCACCCAGACCCTGGCGGACAGCACCCCGGTGGACCAGCGGCCGCGCTTCGTCGAGTTCAGCCAGGACGGCTCGCGGCTGTGGGCCTCGGCAGAAATCGGCGGCACGGTGACCATCCTTGACGTGGCCAGCCGCCAGGTGCTGAAAACCCTGAACTTCCAGATCAAGGGCGTGCACCCGGACAAGGTCCAGCCGGTAGGCATCAAGCTCAGCGCCGATGGCAAGTACGCGTTCGTCGCCCTGGGCCCGGCCAACCATGTGGCGGTGGTCGATGCCAAGACCTACGAAGTACTCGACTACCTGCTGGTGGGCCGGCGGGTCTGGCAATTGGCGTTCACCCCGGACCAGAGCCAGTTGCTGGCCACCAACGGGGTCAGCGGCGACGTTTCGGTGATCGATGCAAAAAACCTCAAGGTGCTCAAGTCGGTGAAGGTCGGCCGCTACCCCTGGGGCGTGGTGGTGACGCCATGAATACCCTCGAAGTCAGTGACGTGAGCTTTGCCTACGGCCAGCGCGAGGCGCTCAGGCAGGTCGGCTTCAGCCTGGCGCCCGGGCGTTTCGCCGCCTTGCTGGGCCCCAACGGCGCCGGCAAGTCGACCTTGATCGCCCTGCTCACCCGGTTGTACGACCTGCAGCATGGCGACATCCGCGTGTGCGGCTGCTCGCTGCGCAACGCCACACGCCCGGCCTTGCGCCAGCTGGGCGTGGTGTTCCAGCAAAGCACCCTGGACCTTGACCTGAGCGTGGAGCAAAACCTGCGCTACCATGCCTCGCTGCACGGCCTGTCGCGGCGCCAGGGCAATGTTCGGGTCGATGCCGAACTGGCCCGCCAGGGCCTCGAAGAGCGGCGTCGTGAGCCGGTCCGGGCACTGAACATCGGCCATCGGCGCCGGGTGGAGATTGCCCGCGCGCTGCTGCATGAGCCGCGTTTGCTGTTGCTCGACGAGGCCAGCGTCGGCCTCGACCCGGCCAGCCGCCTGGCGCTCAACCAGCACCTGCGGCTGCTGTGCCGCGAGCAGCGCCTCAGTGTGCTGTGGACCACCCATCTGCTGGACGAAGTGCAGCCCAGCGATGACCTGCTGATCCTGCATCAAGGGCGCCTGGTGGCCAGCGGCACGGCCGACGCCCTGAGCCTGGAGCACGGCGGTGACCTCGACCATGCCTTTGCCCGCCTGACCAGCACCCCCACAGGAGCCAATGCCCGATGAACGCTTACTGGCAGTGCTTCAACGGCATTCTCCTGCGCGAATGCCTGCGTTTCGTCCTGCAACGCACCCGTTTTCTCAGCGCCCTGGTGCGCCCGCTGCTGTGGCTGCTGGTGTTCGCCGCCGGCTTTCGCGCGGCCCTGGGCATTGCGATCATCGAGCCCTACGACACCTACATCCCCTACGAGGTGTACATCATTCCGGGCCTCGCCTGCATGATCCTGCTGTTCAACGGCATGCAGGGCTCGCTGTCGATGGTCTATGACCGGGAGATGGGCAGCATGCGCGTGTTGCTGACCAGCCCGTTGCCGCGGCCCTTCCTGCTCGGCAGCAAGCTGCTGGCGACCTCGTTGATCTCCCTGCTGCAGGTATACGCCTTCCTTGCCATCGCCTGGTTGTATGGCGTGCAGCCACCGGCTGCGGGCCTGTTGCTGGCGCTGCCAGCGTTGTTGCTGGTGGCGCTGATGCTCAGCGCCCTGGGCCTGTTGCTATCGAATGCGATTCGCCAGCTGGAGAACTTTGCCGGGGTGATGAACTTCGTGATATTCCCGCTGTTCTTCCTGTCCTCGGCGCTGTACCCGTTGTGGAAGATGCGCGAGGCCAGCCAGTGGCTTTACTGGCTGTGTGCAGTGAACCCGTTCACCCATGCCGTGGAGCTGGTGCGCTTTGCCTTGTATGAGCGCTTCAACCCGCTGGCGCTGGCGGTATGCCTGGGGCTGACCGTGCTGTTCACCCTGCTGGCGATCCTCACCTTCAACCCCCAGCATGCGGCGCTGCGTAAGCCGCGCTGATTGGCAGCGATCCATTGCTTAGCGCGAACCCTGTGGGAGCAGGCGCGCCCGCGAACACCGGCGAAGCCGGTGCCATGCACCGCATCGTCTGTTTCGCGGGCACGCCCGCTCCCACAGGGGTTGCATGTGCGTTGCTGCAGGCGCCCGGCTTTCTACTACTTTGGTACTGCCTTTGCTGTCTGATCGTCGCATTCACAATGCACCGCCACTGGCATGTAATGGGCCTATAACAAAAAGGACAAACCCCATGCCACGTGCCCTGCCCCGGCTGCCACGCCCATTGCTGGCGGCGCTTGCCCTGAGCCTGACGCTGGGCATCGCCCACGCCGACACCACGCCGCTATTCTCCGCCGACGGCTACCGCACCACCCTCTACCGCAGCCCGACCCCACAGCAGGTCGAGGGCGGCAAGGTCATCGACACCGCCACCCTGCAAGCCCTGCTGGGGCACACCCCAAGGCCGGTACTGATCGACGTCTACCGCCGCCAATGGCTGCAAGGCCGCTTCATCGAAGATGAACCCCACGCCAACATCCCCGGCAGCCGCTGGCTGGCCAACACCGGCGACGGCGAGCTGAGCCCGGCGTGGCACGATTACTTCGTGCGCAACCTGCAACAAGCCACCGCCGGGCGCACGGAGCAACCGCTGGTCTTTTACTGCCGCTCCGATTGCTGGTTAAGCTGGAACGCGGTAAAACGCGCGAAAGCCCTGGGCTATAAGAATCTGTATTGGTACCGCGACGGCCTGGACGCCTGGCAGCAGGCCAACCTGCCGCTGCAGCCGGCGCAGCCAGAACCCTTCCCCTGAACTCATCGCCTGCAAACGCGTGCCCGCTCCATCCAATAAAAACGAGGTGAAAAGGCCATGTACAAAATTCTGATTGCCGACGATCACCCCCTGTTTCGCGAAGCTATCCACAACGTTATCAGCGATGGCTTCCAGGGCAGCGAAGTCATGGAAACTGCCGACCTGGACAGCGCCCTGGCGCTGACCCACGAGCACGACGACCTCGACCTGATCCTGCTCGACCTGAACATGCCCGGCATGCATGGCCTCAATGGCCTGATCACCCTGCGCAACGAGGCACCGACCACGCCGGTGGTGATCGTCTCGGCCGAGCAGGAAAAGCAGATCGTGCTGCAGGCCATCACTTATGGCGCGGTGGGTTTCATCACCAAGTCCTCGCCCCGCTCACAGATGATCGAGGCGATCGAGCAGATCCTCAATGGCAACGTCTACCTGCCGCCCGACATCATCCGTGCCCAGAAAAGCAGCACCAGCCGGCGCCTTAACGATGCCCCGAGCTTCCCGCCGGAGATGCTCCAGGCCCTGACCCGCAAGCAGCTGCTGGTGCTCGAGCGCATGACCAAGGGCGAGTCGAACAAGCAGATCGCCTACACCCTGGATATCGCCGAGACCACGGTCAAGGCCCATGTTTCGGCGATCCTGCGCAAACTCAACGTGCACAACCGGGTGCAGGCCATCCTCAGTGCCGGTGATATCGATTTCGGTGATTACCTGCGGCGTTGACCTGTTCCGGCCTCTTCGCGGGCTTGCCCGCTCCCACAGGTATTGCGCAACACTGAAACCTGCGGGAATCCTGTGGGAGCGGGCAAGCCCGCGAAGAGGCCGGCGGCTATGCCACGCTGCTGCCCAGCAAATGGCTCATCGCCGCCTTCAGCTTCATCGGCCGCACCGGCTTGTGCATCAGGGTGTGGCCCAGCTCGCGGATCTGTTGCTTGAGCTCGTTGCTGTAGTTGGCGGTGATCATCATCGCCGGCAAGGGCTGGGCGCGGCGGGCATTGATCCGCGCCACGGCGTCGACGCCATTGCAGTCGTTGTCCAGGTGGTAGTCGGCGATCAGCAGGTCGGCCTCGGCATGGTAGTTGTCCACCTGGCGCGCCAGGTCCTCCTCCGACAGCGCGGTGACCACCCGGCAACCCCACCCCTCCAGCAGGGTGCGCATGCCGGCGCAAATCGCCGCATCGTTATCCAGCACCCACACCCGCGCCCCGCGCAGGCGCTCGAGCATCGGTTCGCTGATCGCCAGGCTCGGCTGGGCCTTTGGCGCAGTGGCGCTCAGCGGCACTTCGACCGCGAATACCGAGCCTTTGCCAAGCCATGACCGCACCCGAATCCGGTGGCCGAGGATGCCGGCGATCTTTTCCACGATCGCCAGGCCCAGGCCCAAGCCACGGTCCTGGTCCGGGCGCTGCACATCACCGCGCCTGAACTCCTGGAACATTTCCTCCAGGTGCTCTTCGGCGATACCGATCCCGCTGTCCCATACCTCGATCCGCAAGCCGCCACGCTGGCGCCGGCAGCCCAGCACCACGCGGCCGCTGCGGGTGTAGCGAATGGCATTGCTGAGCAGGTTGCGCAGGATCCGCGCCAGCAGCTGAATGTCACTGCGCACCACGGCGGAACAGCCCACGAAATGCAGCTCAAGCCCTTCGCTGCGCGCCACCTGGGCGTATTCGGCAGCGAGGTTGTCCATCAGTTCGCGCAGGGCGAACGGGGCGACATCGGCCTTGATCACGCCGGCATCGAGCTTGGAAATATCCACCAGGGTACCTAGCAGGTTCTCCACATCCTCCAGCGAGTTGCTGACATTACGCACCAGGTGAGCACTGTTGTGCGGCTCGCGGTGTTCGAGCAAGGCACTGGTGAACAGCCGCGCCGCGTTCAGTGGCTGCAGCAGGTCATGGCTGACGGCGGCCAGGAACTTGGTTTTCGACAGGTTGGCCTGCTCGGCCTCGCGCTTGGCCTCGCGCAGGCGCGATTCTACCCGGCTGCGCTCCTCGATTTCGCGCAGCAGCTGTTCGTTCAGGCTGGTCAGTTCGGCAGTGCGCTCGCGTACCCGTTGTTCCAGGTGCTGATACGCCTGGTGCAGCGCCTGTGCGGTATTGCGCCGCTCGGTGATGTCGCGGATCAACACGAAGATGCCCACCACTTCGCCATTGGCCAGGCGGTTCGGCACGTAGGAGCGCAGCATGTAGCGTTCCTGGCCGTTGATGTTGGTTTCGGCAAACTCGAAGGTTACGCTCTCCCCCGCCAGCGCCCGCGCCACGTAGGCCTCCAGGCGCTGGTAATGCTGCTCGCTGTGGGCCTCGCGCAGGCTCTGGCCCAGCATCACGCCGCGAGGCCAGCAGTACCATTCTTCATAGACCTTGTTGGTGAATTCGTAGACCAGGTCGGCATTCAGGTAGGCGATCAGCGCCGGCACATGGTCGGTGATCAGGCGAATCTGGTGCTGGTGTGCCGTCTCGGCCCGCTGCCGGGCCTCGCTGAGCAGGTGGTTGACGGCCTTGAGCTCGGCCATGGCCTGGTTCAGCGCTTCGGTGCGTTCGCGCACCTGTTCGGCCAGCACCACCGAATGCTGGAACGCGGCATAAGGGTCGTTGCCACGCGTGACGCCAGACTCGATACGCTCGATCAGTGCGCCGTTGATACGCTGCAGCTTGTGGTTCTGGTGCTGCAGCCGGGCGACCTCGGCCTGCAGTTCAGCGACCGACAGGAGGCCGGTTGCGGGCAATGGCGACCCCGGTGAAGGTCTGGTTGATGTGCATGCCATTGAACTGTTCTCCGTAGGTGTTGAAGCCGATCACCCGCTGCTCGCGCAGGAACGCGCCGATCGGCTCCAGGCCGTGCCGGGCTTCGAGCTCCAGCCGCCGCAGGAAGCAATCGCAACCGATGGTCAGCAGCAGCGGGCCGAGGCGCTGCTGCAAGCCGTCGAACAACTGGTGCAGGTTCGGCAACAGCGGGCCCGGGGTCATGGCGGTGAGCACGATGCCGTTCTCCACCGCGCAGTAGAAACTCAGGCTCAGGTCCGGGTGCACTTGCTGGATCGCCCGCACGTAATATTGGTCATGGATGCGCACGGCCAGCGGATGGGCGGCGAACACTTGATGATCGAGCTCGGCCACCGGCACGCCGATGTGCCTGGCGTATTCCTCGGCAGCAGGCTCGGCATTCAGTTCGAAGACCCGGCGCTGTGCACTGTCGGCACCGGTGACCACCAGCTTTTCCTGGCGCGGCAGGATGTGGTGGGTGGTGAACACTTCGAAGTCGAGCCAGGTATTGACCAGCACCACCACCGCGGCGCCGTGGTGGAACGCGCCGCCGAAATACACGTGGGTGCGGGTCAGGTAGTTGTCGTCGCCGGCCGAACCACCGAAATGCGGGATGTCGCCCAGGGCTGCACTGAGGGCGGCGAGCACCATTTCCTCGCGGCTGGACAAGCCGTCGAGCAGGGTCAGGGCAAAGCTGTGGCCCTTGATCGGCGCCAGGGTATTGCTGCGGCAGGTGCCGACCAGGCGCTCGACCATCTGCTGGGCGTCGATCAGGCTGAAGCGCTCCATTTCATCGATCAGCTCGGTGGCGATGGAAAAGTGCCGATGATCGAACCCGACTGCCGTTATGCAATTGCGGCCGTAGCCCAGTGGGGTGATTTCGCCGGCGCTGGTGCAACCGACCAGGCGGATGCCGCCAAAACCCTGCTCCAGGGCTTCGCCCAAGGCTTGCAGGTCGTATTCGGCGGAGCAGAAGAACAGCACGAAGCCCAGGTGCGGGTGCAGCAACTGCGCCGCCAGCTCCTGGGCTGCCTGCCGGGCGTCGGTTGCCTGGGACATGGCGCTGACCACACCGTCGTTGTGAGCCTGCTGCATCGTGGTCTCCGGCGCGGGGTGGCTGAGTGATGAGTGTACGAAGGCGATCATCGACGACGAATGCTACTTGGGTAGCGGGTGGGCGGTTCCATGGACGTAATATCACCGGCATGCGCGAGACCTTGTAGGAGCGGCCTTGTGTCGCGAAAGGGCTGCAAAGCAGCCCCAGCAATTTGTGCATCGCTGCTGAAATCCTGGGGCCGCTATGCGGCCCTTTCGCGACACAAGGCCGCTCCTACAATTGACCGTGTTGCCCGGTCTGGCAAGGCTTACCAGGTGAGCACCGCCCCCACCGCAAAGGTATCGGTGTCTTCGTTCTGGTCACTGGTTTCATGGCCGTCGATGGAAAACTGGTTGTACTCGGCAACCAGCTTGAGGTTGTCGTTGACGTCATGGAACAGCGCCACGCCACGGGTCTCGTAATCCGCACCACTGCCCACCGCGCCGTTGCCATCGTCCTTGGTCTTGCCATAGGACAGCGCCACCCGGTTCTTGCCGACCTTGTAGGAACCCTGCAGCAGGTAGCCATCGCTGTCGACATTGCGCAAGGTCGGTTCGCCAGCGTTGTTGGTGAAGAACGGGTTGATGCCCTTGGCCTGGAACCCCGAGCCGGTCAGCGACAGCCCCCCCATCTTCGCCTGCACACCGTAGCCGACACCTTTGGAGGTGACCGACTGCACCGCCGGGTCGGTGTTGTCGGAGGTCTGGTAGCTGCCGTTGAGCCAGCTGTAGATCTGCGCCCCACCCAGGTCGAACTGGTAGGTGATCTCGCTTTCGGTACGCGGGTTTTCCTGGTAGGCCTTGCCGGTCGGGCTGCTGTCGTTGGTGTCCACCGGGTCCATGATGCCCACCGCCACCCGCAGGCCGTCCATCACTGGCGTGCGGTAGGTGATCTGCGAGGTGGGGAACGGGTACGGGTAGCCGCTACCGATGTTGCCGAACGATACCCCGCCGCCGTCCACCAGCCCCAGGGTGTCACTGACCTGGCCATAACCGGCCAGCAGTTCGTCGAGCAGGATATTGGAACGGGCGAACAGCCCGAAGTCCTTGCCGATCAGCACCTCACCCCACTCGGGGTTGGCCACGGTGCCGTAGAACTGGCGCACATCGATGGCGGTGTCGGTGCCGTTGGTTTCGCTGTCGTTGATGGTCACCCAGAACGAGGCACGCGCGCCGAGCTTCAGGTCATCCACTTGCTTGCCCATGTTGAAGCCCAGGTAGTTGGGCAGAAAGCCCATCTTCACCCGTGACTGGCGGCGATCGAACTGCTCGCCCTGCCGGTCGACATCGCTGTTGACGTAGAAGGCGTTGATATAGCCGTCGGTGGAAAACGTCGTCTGGTCCTTGTCGTACAGCATGATCTCGGCCCGGGCGAGGCTGCTCAGGCAAAGGGTCGAGAGGCTGACGGTAACAGCCGCCAGCAAGCGTGGGGACAGTTTCTTATTGTTGTACATGGCGCGCTCCGAAACGGGGACGGGATGTCGGAGGCGATTATCAGAAGCTGGCAAACAGCCAGAAACGCTGCCTTGGAGGGGGCTGCCAGGTGCTTTGGGCCTGCGCGCGGGGCGTGATGATTCCGGCCCAGGACCGGGTTACGCCCAGAGGCAAGACTTCTGGCGTAACCCGTAGTAGGCCTCAAGCCTACTACCGCCCTTCAGCTGAACACCCAGAGTACGCGGGTGGGCTTGTCGGTGAGGTTGGCGTAACGAAAACTTGCGTGGGGTTGCAGCTGAAAACTGTCACTGGCGCGCAGCGTTACCGGCTCGCCACCATCCAGCCATACGGTCAGTTCGCCTTCGAGCACGAAGCAGCCCTGCTCCGAGCTGTCGTCCAGGTACTCCTCGCCACTGCTGGCCCCAGGCTCCAGGTGGCTGTCGAGCATGGAGAACGCGCCCGTTATCGTGGGGGATGCCAGCACATCGGTGATGCCACCGGCCAGGTGAAGGGTACGACGCTCGTGAGGGCGGGTGACCCACTCGAGCTCGCGCGGCTGGTCCAGCTTGTAGAAATAGGCCGTGGAGACGCCGAGCTCTTCGCTGATAGCCGTGAGGTCGGCCACGGTTGGGCGGGATACGCCCCGTTCGACCTGGGACAGAAAGCCCACCGAACGGCCGATGCGCTGCGCCAGCTCGCCCAGTGTCAGGCCCTTGAACTTGCGCAGGTCGCGAATCAGTACGGCCAGGCCTTCGATCTCTTCGTGCACTTTCATGGTTGAATCGCGACTTTCGGATGGGAAAATTGATGCCCTGAAAAGTACATGATTCATTTCACAAAGCAAGATTCTTCGCGGAATTGCACGAGCCGGCGAAGATATGCCTGGTCGGTTGACGCGGGCCCTTGTAGGAGCGGCCTTGTGTCGCGATGGGCTGCAAAGCAGCCCCAGGGTTTCAGCGCAGATGCACAAATTGCCGGGGCTGCTTTGCAGCCCATCGCGACACAAGGCCGCTCCTACACCTGACCGCGCAACCGGTCAGGTGGGGGCAACTGTCTCGCCCAGACGCTCAGCGAACAGCCTCGTACGTCAAGTCCAGGCACTTGCGGGCTTTTTCCACCAGTTCGTCGATCTCCTCGATGCTGATCACCAGCGGCGGCGCGATGATCATGGTGTCGCCCACGGCGCGCATGATCAGCCCGTTGTCGAAGCAATGCTGGCGACAGATCATGCCGACACCTTTGCCTTCATGACGCGCACGGGTGGCCTTGTCCTTCACCAGCTCGATCGCCCCGAGCATGCCCAGGCCGCGTACCTCGCCTACCAGCGGGTGGTCGGCCAGCTCGCGCAGGCGTTGTTGCAAGTACGGAGCGGTCTTGTCGTGCACCTGCTCGATGATCTTTTCATCACGCAGTATCCGCAGGTTCTCCAGGCCCACCGCAGCCGCCACCGGGTGGCCGGAATAGGTGAAGCCGTGGTTGAAGTCGCCGCCTTCGCTGATGACCTTGGCCACTTCATCTCGCACGATCACGCCGCCCATGGGGATATAGCCGGAGGTGAGGCCCTTGGCGATGGTCATCAGGTCAGGCTTGAGGTCGTAGTAGTCGCTACCGAACCACTCGCCTGTACGGCCGAAGCCGCAGATCACTTCGTCAGCGACGAAGAGGATGTCGTACCTGGCCAGAATCTCCTTCACCTTCGGCCAGTAGGTCTGCGGTGGAATGATCACCCCGCCAGCGCCCTGGATCGGTTCGGCGATGAAGGCGGCAACGTTGTCCACGCCAACTTCGAGGATCTTTTTCTCCAGCTGTTCGGCCGCCCACACGCCGAAGTCGGCCTCGGTCATGTCGCCGCCTTCGCCATACCAGTATGGCTGCGGGATGTGCACGATATCCGGAATCAGCCCGCCCTGCTGGTGCATGCCGCTCATGCCGCCCAGGCCCGCGCCGGCCACGGTGGAGCCGTGGTAACCGTTGATGCGGCCGATGATGACCTTCTTGTTCTTCTGGCCCTTGAGCGCCCAGTAATGGCGGACCATGCGCAGCACGGTGTCGTTGCCTTCGGAGCCGGAGCCGGTGAAGAACACATGGGTCATGCCTTGCGGGGCCACATCGGCGATCGCCTTGGCCAGTTCCAGCGCGGGCGGGTGCGCGGTCTGGAAGAACAGGTTGTAGTACGGCAGCTGCTTCATCTGCTGGCTGGCGACGTCGGCCAGCTCATCGCGCCCATAGCCCACCGCCACGCACCACAGCCCCGCCATGCCATCGAGAATCTTGTGGCCTTCGCTGTCCCAGAGGTACACACCCTTGGCCGAGGTGATGATGCGCGGGCCTTTCTCGGCCAGTTGCCGAACATCGCTGAACGGGGCCAGGTGGTGGTCGCGGCTCATGGCTTGCCAGGCGAGGGTCTGGGAATTCTGCTCACTCATTGACTTCACTCCATCAAGCTGCGCAGCCGTGCCACGCAGGTACTTTTTTGTAATTGGGAAAGATCGCTGTCAGGCGGACTTCAACAGCATCTGGCGCAATACCGAGCGATGCCGGCAGGCCTTGCCAAAGGACTGGAAGATGGTCAGGTAATGCGGGTTGTCCATGACCTGGTACTCGGGGTGCCATTGCACGGCCAGGGCAAAACCCTTGCTGTTCTCGACCGAAATCGCTTCCACCAGGCCATCGGGTGCCAGCGCCTCCACCCTCAGCCCGGGGGCCAGTACATCGATGCCCTGGCCGTGGATGGAATTGACATCGATGACCGCCGGCAAGCCCATGCGGTCGAGCATGCCGCCGGGCTCTATATGCAGGGCGTGACGCGGGCCGTATTGCTTTTCGATGGGCTCACCCTTGCTTTCGCGGTGGTCCATGAACATGCCGGTCTCATGCACCTTCTGGTGCAGGGTGCCACCCAGCGCCACGTTCATTTCCTGGAAGCCACGGCAGATGCCGAGCACCGGCACACCGGCGGCGATGGCCGCACGCATCAGCGGCAAGGTGGTGGCATCACGCAGCGGGTCGTGATGGGTGCCCGCTGCACTGGCCGGGCCGTTGTAGTGCAACGGTTCGATGTTGGACGGCGAACCGGTGAAGATCAGCCCATCCACCACGTCGAGAATATCGGCGCTGTCCATCAGGTCTGCGAGGCTGGGTATCACGATGGGCAGCCCGCACGCTGCCTTGGCCGCCGCGCGCGCGTACTTCTCGCTGATGGTCTGGGTTGCATGCAGCTCGATCATGCTGGTGCATGCGGTAATGCCGATAACGGGCACACGTGGCATATCTTCCTCCGGCAAATCCATATTGCGCGTTGTATTGAAACGGTAGAAAGGCAGGGTGCAGCGGCGCTGCACCAACCCCGGCAGCTACAGGAACCAGCGGTATTCGCGGGCATCGATGTGGCGCATGAAGTCCAGTTGCTCCTGGTATTTGTTTTCGCAGTAGACCATCACGAATTCACTGCCCAGGCCCTCGTTCACCTCCGGGTGGTGACGCATGGCCGCCAGGGCACTGAAGGCATCCTTGGGGAACTCGATGCCGCTCTGGCGGTTGTCGTTCAGCGGGGCAATGGGCTCGACGCCACGTTCCAGGCCATGCTCCATCCCGGTCAGGATGGCCGCCAGCACCAGGTACGGGTTGGCGTCGGCACCGGCGAGGCGGTGTTCGATACGCAGGTTGCGCGGGTCGGACTCGGGGATGCGAATACACGCATCGCGATCTTCGAAACCCCAGCTGGCCTTGCTCGCCGCGTTGACCATGGCGCCGTAACGGCGGTAGGCATTGTGGTTGGGGGCGAAAATCGGCATGCAGTGCGGCAGCAGCTCCAGGCACCCTGCCACCGCATGGCGCAGCTTGCGCTGGTCATCGCCGGCCAGGATGTTGTTGCCGGCGTTGTCGTACAGGCTGACGTGCACATGCATGCCGCTGCCCGGCGCGTCGAGGTACGGCTTGCTCATGAAGCTGGCTCGGTAGCCGTGCTTCATCGCGATACCGCGGGTACTGCGGCAGAACAGCGCCGACCAGTCCGCAGCGCTCATGGCATCGTCGCTGTGCGAGAAGTTGATCTCGAACTGGCCTGGGCCCAGCTCCGCGGTGATGACGTTCGCCGGCACGCCCTGCTCGTTGGCGCCATCGACCATCTCGTGCAGCACCGGTGCGAAGCGCGACAGCCGCTCGATGTGCATGTTCGGCTGGTCGTCGTGGTCGTCGGTCGCCTTGTCGCGTGGGTACTGTGGCAGGCCGTTGTCGAGCTTGCGGTCGAACAGGTAGAACTCCAGCTCGAAGGCTACCACCGGGCGAATGCCGCGACTGGCCAGGCGCTGGACCACCCGGGCCAGCACTTCACGGGGCTCGAACTCGATGGGCTTGGCGGTGCCGTCGGAGGTGATGAGCATCTGCGCGATCGGTTCCTTTTCCCAGCGCACCGGCTTGAGGGTACCCGGCACCAGGCGGCGGGCGGCATCCGGGTCGCCGTCGGCGAAGCAGTAGTCACCGATCGGGTAGAGGCCACCCTGGGTGCCCAGCAGCACGCAGTTCTGCGGCAACTTCAGCGGCGCGCCGGCTGCGACTTTTTCCAGCATGTCCATGGGGTAGCGCTTGCCGTAGAAGTGCCCGGGAATATCCAGTGCAATCAGGTCGACATAACGTATTTCTGGGTGCTGCGCTCGGAACGAGCGCACTTCAGTCAGCAGATCCGGAAAGACGACACTCATCTTCTTGTCCTTGTGAGGTGAACGAATTCAGTTGAAGACCCAGAGCACGCGGGTGGCTTTTTCCGTCAGGTTGGCGTAACGGAACTGCGCGTGGGGGTGCAGCTGGAAGCAGTCGTTGGCCTGCAGGGTCACGGCGTCGCCGTGGTCCAGCCAGACCGTGAGTTCGCCTTCGAGCACGAAACAGCCCTGCTCGGAACGGTCAGTCAGGTACAGCTCGCCACTGCTGGCGCCTGGCTCGAGATGGCTGTCGAGCATGGAGAACGCGCCGCCGATGGTGGGCGAAGCCAGCACATCGGTAATGCCCGACTCGAGGTACAGCGTGCGCCGCTCGTGGGGGCGCGTGACCCAGCTGACGCTGCGCGGCTTGCTCAGGTTGTAGAAGTACGCGGTGGATACGCCGAGCGCTTCACTGATGGCGGTGAGGTCGGCCACGGTAGGGCGCGAAACACCACGCTCGACCTGGGACAGGAAGCCGACCGAGCGGTTGATGCGCTCGGCCAGTTCGCCCAGGGTCAGGTTCTTGAATTTGCGCAGGTCGTGAATAAGGATCGCGAGGGCTTCAACCTCTTCGTGCATCTTCATCGTTTGAGACTGCCGTGAAATTTTTAGAGTTATTTTTCATGAAAAATTACATGAAAAATTTCACGAGTCAAGCCGAAGCTGAAAATGGGAAGCCGCGAATGGAGATGTGGGGGGCAACAAGTAGCGAAGAGGCGTAACGAGAAAAGTACCTTGAAGCCCTCAGGAAGCGAGGGCCTGCGAACGCTGCCGTACCGGCATTTCATAGCGGTGCGGTTGCTGCCAGGCCAGCTGTGCCTGGACATCGACCGCCGCATCCATCACTTTCTGCGCCCAGTTCTCATCCTTGGGGCACACCACCACCACGCGAAAACCGTGGTCGACGCCTTCCAGCCGCACGCCCTCGGAATCATCGACATGCAGGTCGATATCGAAGGCCGACGGCAACTTCGAGGGCGCATTCTCAAGCCCGTTCACGGCCAGGATATGCTGGTGCCGGTCACTGTTGACCACGCCATCGACGCGTATACCGTAGAGCATCAGCCAACGGCGGATGTAAGACGGCGTGCGCCCCGACGAGGTGTAGATCCAGATGCTGCAACCCTGGCGGCGCAGGTCGCGGATCAGCGAGCGCGTGCCACTGCGCAGGGGTTCACCCAACCAGCGGTGGACGAACGCCGGCAGCTTGCTGTGCTCGGCGGCGGCGTGGTCGGCCTGGCAGGCGAGCGTGTCGTCGATATCGAACGAAATGCGTACCTGCGGGCGATTGAACGTGCGCTCGATGGCTTGCCGCCCGCGCTGGAACAGAGAAGGGCTTTGCATCAGCGGCACCTCTCGCGCGCAGGCATGGATGTGCCGCCGAGGAAGAACTTGCCGGGCTCGGGCGCGTGCGCTTCAAGGAAAGCTGCATACTTTTTCTTGATCTTGGGTAGTTCGTACAAAGCCTTGACCCCATGCTTGGCGGAGTTGCGTATGACCGAGGACGGGTTGAAGTAACCCTCGGCGTTGTCCAGCGACAGCACGAATGGTGGTAGCCCCGCGCGCATCAGCAAGTAGCTGACAATGAGCGACCCTGTGCGGTTGTTGCCTTCGATGAACAGCTGCGGCTTGCTGAGAATTCGAACGTAGACACCCGCCGCACGCTTCCAGATCGAGTCGCTGCCATACGAGCAATACCAGTTGTAGAGGTCCTTGATGCCGCCCTCCACATTATTGAAAAAGTGCGCCTCGGTCGCCGCCAGGTGCGGGGCAAATTCCAGCCTGCGTGCCGGGTCGCTGCCGCACAGCACGGTGGCGTTGATCTCCAGCATCAGGTTCAGTTGCTGAAGGTCGAAAAGGTCGACACCCCGGGCGACATAGTCGTCAATCAGGGCATAGCCTTCAACCACATTCAGCAGCACCTCGTCGGTGAATGGATCCCGTGGTTCGGTGAAATGCTGGCTGAGTTCGGTAAAGCGGGCCTGCACCTCACGCAGTGCGCGCTCTACCGCTGGCAGATCAAGACGACGTGTCGCTGGCATTGGAAATCCCTGGTAACACTTGGCGGAAGGTAATGCGGCCGGGTGTTGCAGCCTTCCTGGCTGCAACACCCGGCCCCCTTGGCAGGTACGGCCTCAGCTGAACTTGCCGCTGATGTAGTCGGCGGTCAGCTGCTCACGCGGGTTCTGGAAAATCTGCGTGGTCGGGCCCATCTCGACCAGGTAACCGGTGCGGGTGCCCTTGGAGATGTCGACCGAGAAGAACGCGGTGGTGTCGGCCACACGAATCGCCTGCTGCATGTTGTGGGTCACCAGGGCGATGGTGTAGTCCTTCTTCAACTCGACCATCAGCTCCTCCACCCGGCGGGTGGCAATCGGGTCGAGTGCCGAGCAGGGTTCGTCCAGCAGCAGCACTTCCGGCTCGGTGGCGATGGCGCGGGCGATGCACAGGCGCTGTTGCTGGCCACCGGACAGGGCCAGGCCGCTGACCTTGAGCTTGTCCTTCACTTCGTCCCACAGCGCGGCGCCCTGCAGCGCGTGCTTGACGCGGTCGCCGATGTCGCCCTTGTAGCGGTTCAGGCGCAGGCCGAAGGCGACGTTGTCGAAGATGCTCATCGAGAACGGGTTGGGCTGCTGGAACACCATGCCGATGTAGCGGCGCACCACCACAGGGTCGACGCCCTTGCCGTAGACATCCTGGCCCAGGAAGTGCACATGGCCTTCGAAGCGGAAGCCCTTCACCAGGTCGTTCATGCGGTTGAGGCTACGCAGCACGGTACTCTTGCCGCAGCCGGACGGCCCGATGAAACCGGTGATCTCGTTCTTGCGGATCGGCACATGGCTGTCGCGAACGGCCATGAAATTGCCGTAGAAGATCTTGTCCAGCTTGCAGTCCATGACGATGGGGGCTTCGCTGACCACGGGAGCGGCTTTTGGCGCAGTGGATACGTTCAAGGTCGGATGCTCCCTTTCTCAATACTTGGGCTTGCCGAATACTCGGCTCAGAATGTTGATTACCAGCACGATCATCACCAGCACCAGCGAGGCCGCCCAGGCGAGCTCGAGCTGGTTGTCGAATGGCATGCCGGAGAAGTTGTAGATCAGTACGGCCAGCGAGGCCGTCGGGTTCATGACTGCCAGGTCGCCGTCATGCAGGATCCAGTAGTTGCTGAACAGCGCGGTGAACAGCAGCGGCGCGGTCTCGCCGGCGGCACGGGCCACGGCCAGCATGACGCCGGTCAGGATGGCCGGCAGGCCGGTGGGCAGGACGATTTTCCAGATCACCTGGGCACGGGTGCAGCCCATGCCGTAGGCGGCATCCTTCATGATCTTGGGCACCATCTTCATCGACTCTTCAGCGGTCAGCACGACGATGGGCAGCATCAGTACCGCCAGGGCCACACCACCTGCCGGGGCGGAGTAGGTGCCGGTGGTCATCACCACCAGGGCGTAGGCGAACACGCCGGCCAGGATCGACGGCAGGCCGGTGAGCATCTTGGCGGCAAAGCGCGCGGCGTTGGCCAGCTTGCTGTCCGGGCCGAGTTCGGCCAGGAACACCGCGGCCAGGATACCGACCGGTACGGCGATGGCGGCAGCAATGCCGACCATGACGAAAGTACCGGCCATGGCGTTGCCAAAGCCCCCGCCCATCTCGAAGCCGGTGGGCGGCAACTCGGTGAACACCTCCAGGTTGAGGCGTGCGCCGCCGCGGGTGATCAGCATGTACAGCACGGAAATCAGCGGCACGCTGGCCACCAGTGCCGCGAACCATGCCAGCGTGGTCAACACCAGGCTGCGCAGGGAACGGCCTTCCAGCTTGCGCTGCAGGCTGGGCAACGCGTTTGCAGGGGTGGTGAGGTTGGTCATCATTTGTTACCCCGCTGGGCGTAGAGCATGATCATCGAGCCGAGTACGTTCACCGCCAGGGTGATGAACATCAGTACCAGTGCCGCGTACATCAGCACCTCGATCTCGTTCGGGCCGGCCTCCGGGAAGTTCAGCGCCAGCAAGGCCGCCAGCGTGTTGGCCGGGGCGAACAAGGACAGGGAAATGTTGTTGGCGTTACCCACCAGCATGGCCAGCGCCATGGTTTCACCCAGCGCACGGCCCAGGCCGAGCACCAGCGAACCGAAGATGCCGGTGGCTGCCGATGGCACCATTACCTTGAGGATGGCCTCCCAATGGGTGGCGCCCAGGCCGTAGGCGGCCTGCTTGGTCTTCATCGGCACGCTGGTCAGGGCGTCCTGCGAAACGGCGGCGATGGTCGGCAGAATCATGATCGCCAGTACCAGCGCGGCAGGCAGCAGCCCTGGGCCGCTCAGGGAAGTACCGAAAAAGGGAATCCAGCCCAGCTCGCTGTTCAGCCAGGTGGTCAGCGGGCGAATGGCCGGGATGACCACATAGATCCCCCACAGGCCGTAAACGACGCTGGGGATGGCAGCGAGCAGCTCGACGATGGTGCGGAACACCGCCGCCAGCCGGGCCGGGAGGAAGTCCTGGGTCAGGAAAATGGCCATGCTGACGCCGAAGAAACCGGCGATCAACAGGGCGATCAGGGCGCTGTAAAGCGTGCCCCAGATCGCTGGCAGAATACCGTACTTGCCTTGGTTGACGTCCCAGACACTGCCGAACAGCACGTCAAAGCCGTGCTTCTCGATGCCTGGCAGTGCCTTGCGGCCTACTTCGTAGACCAGCGCGAAGACCAGCGCCAGCACCAGCACCACACCGATGCGTGCAAGCGCACGGAAGGTGCGATCAACCAGGAAGTCTTTCGCAGACGGTGGCTGGCACGCGGAGTCGGGGTTAGCCGGGATGGCAAAAGGAGTGTTCATTGGCAAGTTCCGGGACAGAGGGCAAACACACCCGGCATGGCCGCCAGACCACACCGGGAGCGCCTGGGCGTGTTACTGGATGTTGGCGGACGCTTTGCGTACCTGATCGACAACCGACGCTGGCAGCGGGATGTAGCCCATCGAGTCGGCGATCTTCTGGCCTTCGGTCAGGCTGTATTCGACCATTTCGCGCATGGCCTTGGCCTTGGCCGGGTTACCGTTGTCCTTGCGGAAGATCATCCAGGTGTAGGAAGTGATCGGGTAGGACTTGGCACCGTCCGGGTCAGGCAGCCAGGCCACCAGGTTCTCCGGCATCTGCACCGCAGCCAGCGCCTCGGCACCGCTCTCGGCGTTCGGCACGACATACTGGCCGGCCTTGTTCTGCAGCTGGGCGAAGTCGACCTTGGCCAGCTTGGCGAAGCCGTATTCGATGTAGCCGATGGCGCCTGGGGTCTGGCGGACGGTAGCGGTTACGCCGTCGTTCTTCGGCGATTTGATGAACTTGTCGCTGGCCGGCCAGTTGACGGTGTTGCCTTCACCCAGCGCTTGCTTGAAGTCAGCGTTGATGGCCGACAGGTGCTTGGTGAATACCGCAGTGGTACCGCTGGAGTCGGCACGCACGACCACGGTGATCGGGGTGGCTGGCAGTTTCAGCTCAGGGTTGGCTGCGACGATCTGCGGGTCGTTCCACTGGGTGATCTTGCCGAGGAAGATGTTGGAGTACACATCGCGCGGCAGCTTCAGCCCTTTAGGGTTGCCCGGCAGGTTGTAAGCCAGGACGATTTCACCGGCGGTCATTGGCAGCAACTGCACGCCCTCGCCGACCTTGGCGATTTCTTCGGCTTTCATTGCCGAGTCGCTGGCGGCGAAGTCGACGGTCTTGTTCAGAAAGTCCTGAACACCCGCCCCGCTCCCCTTGGACTGGTAGTCAACGGTGACACCGTCGGTTTCCTTGCTGAAGGCCTTGAACCAGGTCAGATAGATCGGTGCCGGGAAGCTGGCGCCGGAACCGGTCAGGCGGACGTTCTCTGCGGCGAAGGATGCCGAAGTGGCGCAAAGAGAAACGGCAACGGCGAGTGCAGCAGACTTCATCAGGCGTATCATCGAAAAGCGCTCCGTGTGATGGCCGGCACACTTTGCAGCAGCAATGTTACAGCTTTGTGACCAATGAATGGCAAGCCGCACGGTAGAGCCGTCTGGCGGCGCCATCACGGCAACATCAGTGAGCAGAGCCCTGGACGGGTTCCTGTCTCAACCCTAAGGCCTCTATGTGTCGGTTGAATGACTGTTTCGAGTGGGCGACAGGTTTCCTGGCACCGCTGGTCGATTACCGGGCACTCGGGCGTTGCCGCGGCATTCAACCGCTCATGCAAACCAGACGGGAGTGAATGCCATGCCACGCGGCGACAAGGACAAGTACACCGACAAGCAGAAGCGCAAGGCCGAACATATCGAGGAAAGCTACGAGCACAAAGGCGTGCCGAAAGACCAGGCCGAAGCGCGCGCCTGGGCCACCGTCAACAAACAGTCCGGGGGTGGCGAGAAGAAAGGCGGCTCGGGCAAGGCCACCTCTTCCAGCGAGAAGAAAACTGCCCGCTCGGACTCGGCCAAACGGGCGGCGAAGTCACGCCAGGGTCATTCCCGCACATCGGGCAGTTCCCTGGAAACCCAGAGCAAGCAAAGCCTGATGAAGGAAGCGCGCAGCAAAGACATCAAGGGGCGCTCCACCATGACCAAGGCGCAATTGGTGGAAGCGCTCAAACACGCATGACACAAGCCCCCGGCCCGGCGAATGCAACGCGGTGCATGGCACCGGCTACGCCGGTGTTCGCGGGCAAGCCCGCTCCCACACCGACCCGTGCAGGCTTCAAGATCCTTGGGCAAGGCCATGGCCTCTACTGGAATGGCGCCAACCCTGGGCCAGGCGCGATTCCTGTGGGAGCGGGCGAGCCCGCGAAGAATGCAACGCGGTGCATGGCACCGGCTACGCCGGTGTTCGCGGGCACGCCCGCTCCCACAGGGACCACATCGCACTCAAGGTCCGCGAAGCTTCAACTGCATCAACCAATCCCGGCGATATCCGCCGCGTCGGCATCCCGGCAACTGTTGCGGGACGCGCATACGAATTCCGCCTCGGCGCGTGTCGGGTAGTTGAGGGTCAGGCGCAGCTTTTCTTGTGTGTCATAAAGGTCATAACCCTCCCCTAACGTCGCGGGAAAGCCAAGACTACGCGGGTAAATCTCTTTCTTGAGCGGCACAGCGGGAACCACAACAAAGCGCGTCTGCATGTTCATCCCCCTCCCGGCAGTCTCTTAGTATTAGTACCGCTAAGGGAAAGCATCAAGGTGACTCATACAAACAATCGCAACGCCGTGGTTACCCGCGAAAAGGCTGGGGCATCGCTACAGCGTAAACAACAGCTCCTGGCCAAGATACCTGGCGCTAACCTGATGCCCTGTTTCGTTCAGGTCGAATGGCTGGCACATGGCCCCTGTAGTCACCACATCGCCTCCCTTCAGGGTCTGACCACGTTCGGCGGCATGCGCATAAAGGTGGGCCAGCGATGCCAACGGGTCGGTCGCCGCATCGCCAGACAAGCCCCGCGCCCGCAACTGACCGTCTACGTATACCTCGGTGGTTTCGGCCAGGTCAGCCAGCAACGGCACATCGATGCCTGCTGCCAGGCTGTTGCCAATCACCAGCGCTTCAAACCCAACGTTGTCCGCCACGAAGCTTGGCCACCCAACAATCTTGCGATCGACGAAGCGCGAGCGCACCACTTCGAAGGTGACACAGGTAGCGCGAATATCTTCGCTGGCCGGCACCCGCCCAACCTGGGGTGGAATATCGCGATCCAGCACGAAGGCGACCTCGCATTCGATGGTTACCGGCGTAACGGCCGGCAACCGAATGTGCACACCACCAGCATGACAGCGCCCCGCCTCCAACTGGCCAATCAAGGGCCGGGACAAATTGGCCGCCCGCATGGCTGCGGGGCTGCCGACACCCAGCTTCCACCCGGCACGCTGGCCTGCGGCGGCCGCAAACAACTCGTCCTGGCTGTCATAGCCCTGTTTCAACGTCTCGGGTTTGAGGCTGGCGGGCAGTTCCGCCAGCAGCTCACCGCTAAGCCAGTGCTGCAGCAACAATGCCGCGGTACGCTGGGGAATGAAGAGCGAATTGTTCATCAAGACCTCGTGATTGATGGGCGATGGCGGGCAACAGATGCTAGAGCGTGGCATTGATAAGGATAAATATATTGTCATGATGCCTGGCATCACAAACCGTTATGACCCTGCCTGACGCAATCCCGTGTAGGAGCGGCCTTGTGTCGCGATGGGCCGCAAAGCGGCCCCGGCAATGTGTCCATTTGCGCTGAAACCCGGGGCCGCGTTGCGGCCCATCGCGACACAAGGCCGCTCCTACAGGATTACCTGTCAGCAGCAATACGTAGGCCATCGCCGCCACCGCCGCGACCGCCGCACTGATCAGGAACGCCGAGGCAAACGACCCGGTCTGCGGTGGAGCTGGCCATGTTCACGCTGAACAACGCGCAGCACAGCAGGGCCACGCTGAGCATGAAGCCGCTGCCGAACAGCGCGGGGTCGTGATGCGAGCGGCCCTGGCTACTAAACCGGCAGCTCGGTGGTCAGCTTGATCTTCTCCATCGGCACTTCGGTCTTGACGTTCTGCACCACGCTCAGGCTGGTCAGGTGCGCGATCTGAAAGCGCCGATAGGCCTCCAGGTCCGCCGCCACCACCCGCAACAGCAAGTCGCAGTCACCCGCCATCACATGGCACTCCACCACTTCGGGCAACTGGCGCACCGCCTCGACGAACTCGTCGGTGGTTTCCTGGTCCTGGCGCTTGAGCCACACCCGCACGAACAGGGTCAGACCCAGCGCCACCTTGGCCGGGTCCACCAGCGCCACGTAGCGCTCGATCACCCCGGCCTCTTCCAGCAGGCGCACCCGCCTGAGGCACGGCGAGGCAGACAGCCCAACCTGTTTGGCCAGTTCCTGGTTCTGTAGCCTGCCATCGCGCTGCAGTGCTCGCAGGATACGTCGATCGATAGCGTCGAGCTTGATTGGCATTGAAGAACCTCAAATTGCCAGTTGCCAGTAGCAGATGCCAAATCTTCCAAGCTCCGGTGCAACTACGCAAGCCAATTCCAGCAATACATTGGAATAATTTACCTCCACTGGAGGTGCCCATGAATACCCTTGAACCTGTACTGAACGATCCCCCCGCCGCCACGCCGGAAAGCGAACTGCGTCGTGGCGCCACGGCCGCCCTGCCGGTGCTGCTGGGTTTCATCCCCTTCGCCCTGGTGCTCGGCGCCCAGGCTTCCCGGCAGCAGCTCGCGGCAGGCGAAGTGGCGCTGATGACCGGGCTCAACTTCGGCGGTGGCTCGGAGTTCGCCGCCATCGAGCTATGGACCTCGCCGCCGGTGGTCCTGGTGATTGTCGCCATGACCCTGCTGGTCAACAGCCGCCACCTGCTGATGGGCGCGACCCTGGCGCCGTACCTGCGCCACCTGCCGTTGCCAAAAGCGCTCGGTGCCTTGTTCTTCATGTGCGATGAGAGCTGGGCCATGGGGCTGGCCGATGCGCGCCAGCGCGGTAGTTTCAGCCTGCGCTACTTCATGGGGGTGTCGCTGTGCCTGTGGGTGACCTGGGTCGGTTTCACCAGTCTTGGTGCGCAGGTCGGGCCGTTGCTTGGCGACTTGCGCAGCTATGGCTTCGACATGGCCTTCGCCGCCGTCTTCCTGGTGCTGCTGAAAGGCATGTGGAAAGGCGTGCACGCCGCCCTGCCCTGGCTGTTCAGCCTGGTCACCGCGGCGCTGTTCTACCTGCTGATCCCCGGCGGATGGTACGTGCTCGCGGGCACCGTGGCTGGCCTGGTCAGCGCTTACCTGTGGGCCAAGCCATGATCGACGTCGCTACGCTGGTCACCATTGTGGGCATGGCGGTGGCCACCTACCTCACCCGTGCGCTGGGCTTTCTGCTGTTGCGCAACCGAACGCCAGGGCCGCAACTGACCCAGGTGCTGAACGCCGCGCCCGGCTGCGTACTGATCGCCGTGATCGCGCCCAAGTTCGTTTCCGGCCATCCGGCCGACCTGATTGCGCTGGGGCTTACCGTGTATGCGGCTTCGCGGTATTCCATCCTGCCGGTGGTGGTGTTTGCCATTGTCGTGACGGGGGTGTTGCGGGGGCTGTTGCCAGGGTGACTCACCTGGACATGGAAGCGGTCAACTCAAGAGCGGTGACGGTACTCACCTCGTCACCCTCACTCCATTGACGCAAATCAAGCCGCCGGCCCCGGTTCGCGCGACGATGGCTGTCAGCAAGGAACGAATCGAAAACCGCCATGCGCATTGTGCTCAAGGCCATCGCCATCGATCACCGTGCGCGGCTTTGGACAAGGAGCCCCACATGAGCCCGCTGAACCACGTACTGGTAGCCACCGACCTGTCCACGTCTGCCCGCAACGCGGCAGAACGCGCTGCGTACCTGAGCAAGGAGCAACAGGCATCGCTGGACCTGCTGTACGTTGCCAACCCGGCCCCCTTCGAGCGCCTGAAACAGCTGGTGGCACCGGGTGACGACCTGCTTAAGCGCGTGCTGGATACCGCAGGCGAAAAAATTCGCGCACTGGCTGCAATGCTGTTCCAGCGCCATGACATCGCCGCTGGCGTGCAGGTCGCGCACGGCTCGGTGACCACGGAGATCACCCGTGTGGTGCAGGATAAACGCAGCGACCTGCTGGTGTGCGGGGCGAAGGGCCAGAGCATGGCGCGGCGCCTGCTGCTGGGCTCCACTGTGCAGAAGATGCTGAACCGCATGCCCTGCCCTTTGCTGGTGGTCAAGCAGGCGCCACGCGATGCGTACCGGACCTTGCTGGTTGCAGTTGATTTTTCGCCTTCGTCACTGCGCTCCATCGAACTGGCAAAAGCCATTGCCCCACAGGCCGAGATCATTCTGTTGCATGTGTACGAAGCGCCGTTCGAAGGCAGCATGCGCTTCGCCCACATCGACCATGACACGCTTGCACACTACCGCAATGTCATCCGCAAAGATGCGGTGAAGCAGCTCGCGGCCTTGAGCGAAACCGCCGGAGTGGCAGATGCTCGGCAGATCGTGGTGCATGGCGACCCTGGCTGGCGGATTGCCGAGCAGGAACAACAGCTGGAATGCGACCTGATCGTGGTTGGCAAGCAAGGGGAAAGCGCGCTTGAAGAGCTGCTGATAGGCAGCGTCACCAAGCATGTGCTGAACGAATCCCAGTGCGATGTGCTGGTGTCGCCATAGGATGCAGGTGATGTGGAGGACGCTTGCGTGTCCTCCACCGAAGCCCGCGCCATCTACCGCGGCGCCTGCTTCGCGGGCTCGCCCGCTCCCACATGGATCGCGCTGGCCTTCAGGTTGTGGGCACGACTGTTGCGCCCTCAGTTTTTTTCTGGCTTCAAGCGCCACGCAAAACCTGTGGGAGCGGGTTCACCCGCGAACACGGGCGAAGCCCGTGCCATCCACCACGGCGCCTGCTTCGCGGGTCAGACCGGAACAGACAACCCGACCTTGACCTTGTCCAGGACAATCAGCGTCCGATAGGTCAGGATGTCCTCGTTATCCGCAAAATGCAGCCTGACCAGCTTTTCGAAATGCGCCACATCACGGGCAAGCATGACGATGATGAACGAAACCCCGCCGTTGACGAAGTAACACTGCTGTATCTCCTCGACATTGGCGAAGTACCGTTTGGCGCGGTCCATCACCAGGGATCGGTCGTCCCGCAAGCGCGATTCGACAATGGCGGTAATCATCTGGCCGACACTCTCCGGGGCGATCACCGCAGCGTTGGCGACGATCACCTCGCTTGCCTCCATCTGGGCGATACGCCGCTGTACAGCAGGCGTGGACAGACCGATTTCCTCGGCAATCGCTCGCTGGGAGGTTTTGTTGTCGCGCTGAAGCAGCCGCAGAATCGCATGATCGAAGCCGTCAAGCGGGCGGCTGGTGGAGTCACTCATTTTCGGGTTCCAAAGAAAGCAGTTCGCTCATCGGGGGGCTATTTTCACAGCAATTCCTTCGAACGCCGAGCCCTAAAATTGCGTCTCGTATGTCGCTGGAGACGAGCGTGGACTCAAAAAGTGTTGGAGCATTCGCTCCTGTCGGCGCTGCCATCGCCGGCCTGGTGTCTGTGCAGACCGGTGCTGCCTTGGCCAAGACCCTGTTCCCACTGGTCGGCCCAGAGGGCGTGGCCGCGCTGCGGCTAGGCCTGTCAGCCGTGATCCTGCTGGCCGTGTTGCGGCCCTGGCGCATCTGGCAGCAGGCGAACATGCTTCACCTGCTGGGCTATGGCGTAATGATGGGGCTGATGAATCTGCTGATTTATCGGGCATTCCTCTACATCCCGGTTGGTATCGCGGTGTCCATCGAGGTGATCGGCCCTCTGGGGGCTGCCTTGTTGTCTTCCCGACGCCGAATCGACCTGCTCTGGATCGCCTTGTCGGTCGCCGGCCTCACCTTGCTGCCCTGGGGTACGGATAGCCATGGCCTGGACCCGCGCGGGGTGTTGTACTCGCTCGCCGCTGCGCTGGCCTGGGGGCTGTATGTGATGCTCGGCAGCAAAGTGGCGGTTCACGGCAAGCAGGCGGTCGCCACCGGGATGCTGTTCGCAGCGCTGCTGGGGGTACCACTTGGCGTTGATCAGGCAGGTACCGACCTGCTGGCGCCCTGGGTGCTCACGGTAGGCCTGGGCGTCGCCCTGCTCTCCAGCACCGTGCCCTTCCTGCTTGACATGTATGCGATGCGGCACCTGCCGCCTAGCATCTTTGGCGTGCTGCTCAGCGCTTCACCCGCAGCCGGGGCCATAGCCGGCTGGCTGATCCTCAATGAGGTGCTGACGCTGCTCCAGTGGCTGGGCATTGCAGCGATTGCCCTGGCCTGCGCAGGCGCTGCGCTGGTTGGCCAGCGCCGCTGAAAGCTTGCTTGCGGAACCTGCAGCATTACTCTCCCTCCAACAGCGGGCGCTCTGCGCAAGGCGTTTCATCGATTGCGCTGATGATTACTATCGAGCGACCCGCATGTTGGCCTGGCAAAAGCGCCCCCTATAATCGCCAGCAAATTTCCCCCGCTCCTTGCGCCTGCTTCAGGCGACATCCCTCTCTTGGAATCCAATACCATGCCAAGTGCCAGCCAGGCCCCTAGCGGCCTCCCCGAACATGATCAACAAAGCGTCAGCCAGCAGTGGCTGGCAATCCTTTCGGTCGCCGTCGGCGCCTTCGCCCTGGTGACCAGCGAATTCCTGCCGGTGGGTGTACTCAACGATGTCGCCAGCGACCTCGGCATCAGTGCAGGCCACGCCGGCCTGATGGTTACCCTGCCCGGCATCATGGCCGCCCTCGCCGCCCCGCTACTGTCGGTGGGCATTGGCGCCCTGGACCGTCGCTACCTGCTGATCGGCCTGACGCTGATCATGATCATCGCCAACGCGGTGGTGGCCTACGCTAGTGACTTCAACCTGCTGCTGTTCGGCCGCGTGCTGCTGGGCGTGAGTATCGGCGGCTTCTGGGCGACGGCCATTGCCCTCAGCGGCCGCCTGGCGCCCAAGGGCGTGGGCGTAGCCCAGGCCACCTCGATCATCATGGTCGGTGTAACCCTGGCCACCGTGCTCGGCGTGCCGGTAGGCACCTGGTTGAGCGGCCTGATGGGCTGGCGCATGACCTTCCTGATAACCGCGCTACTGGGCGTACCGGTGCTGCTGGCGCAGATCCTGTTGCTCCCGCGGCTCAACCCGGACAAGGCCATTCGCATCAGCGACCTGCCGGCCCTGTTCATCAACCCACAGGCGCGGGTTGGCCTGATCGCCGTGTTGCTGATCGGCCTGGCGCACTTTGCCGCGTACACCTATGTCGCGCCCTTCTTCAAACAAAGCTCCGGCTTCGATGGGCCGACCATTGGCTCGTTGCTGCTGCTTTATGGCGTGGCCGGGGTATTCGGCAATATTTTCGCCGGTTTCGCCGCCAACCGCAGCGTACGTCACACCCTGCTGCTGGTAGCGTTGATGATCGGCACCAGCACTGCCCTGTTCCCTCACTTCGCCACCGGCATGACCGGTGCAGCGATGCTGATCGGGTTGTGGGGCTTCGCCTTCGGTGCGTTCCCGGCCTGCGCCAGTATCTGGATGTTCGTCGTCGCGCCCAAGGATGTCGAACGCGGCATGCCGCTGTTCGTCGCCATGTTCCAGGTGATCATTGCGCTGGGTTCGTTCTTCGGCGGTCGGATCGTCGACCAGCTGGGCAGCTCGGTGCTGCTGAGCCTGGCCACGGCCCTGGTGGGCTGCGGTTTCGCTACGGTGCTGGTGCTGGGGCGTAACGTCAGCAACAGCCTGGCGGCGCAACCTGGCTGAGCAGCCCATCGCCGGCCAGCCAGCTCCTACAAGGACCGTGTAACTCTTGAAGTCTGCGCTGTACCTGTGGGAGCTGGCTTGCCGGCGATGGACCGCAAAGCGGCCCCGAATTGCCTAACTGACAGGCAGTGGGGCGCTGGCTGATTTTTTACGCTCTTTTTACGGCTGAGCCGACAGACAGAAGGAATACTGGGCGCGCGATGCTCAGGGATGGCATGCATTTCTACCCGCCAGTCCAGAGAAGCCCTTCGTGAGCCAGTCCACCGTCATCGCAAATCAATCCGTTCCCGGCAAGTCCAACCCCATCGGCATGCTCGTCGCCGCTGTCGGCGTGGTGTATGGCGACATCGGCACCAGCCCGCTGTACACCCTCAAGGAAGTGTTCGCCGGGCACTACGGCGTGCAGGCCAACACCGCCGGCGTACTGGGTGTGCTGTCACTGGTGTTCTGGTCGTTGCTCTGGGTGGTGTCGCTCAAGTACGTACTGTTCATCCTGCGTGCCGACAACCAGGGCGAAGGTGGCATCATGGCCCTGACCGCCTTGGCGCATCGGGCGGCGGCGCCCTACCAGCGCCTGGGCAGGATACTGGTGCTGCTCGGCCTGTTCGGCGCCGCGCTGTTCTACGGCGACAGCATGATCACCCCGGCGATTTCCGTGCTATCGGCCGTCGAGGGCCTGCAACTGGCCTTCGACGGTATCGAACATTGGGTCGTGCCGCTGTCGGTGGTGGTGCTGGTGGCGCTGTTCCTGATCCAGAAGCACGGCACCGCGCGCATCGGCATCCTCTTCGGGCCGATCATGGTGCTGTGGTTCGTCGTACTGGGTGCGCTGGGCTTGCACGGCATCGTCCAGCGCCCGGAAGTGCTGCAGGCACTCAACCCGCTCTGGGCGGTGAAGTTCTTCGTGCTGCACCCGGGCATGGGGGTGGCGATTCTGGGCGCGGTGGTGCTGGCGCTGACCGGCGCCGAAGCACTCTACGCCGACATGGGGCACTTCGGCCGCAAACCCATTGCCCGGGCCTGGTTCCTGCTGGTGCTGCCCGGCCTGGTGCTGAACTACTTCGGCCAGGGCGCGCTGATCCTCGGCGACCCGCAGGCAGTGCGCAACCCGTTTTATCTGCTGGCGCCCGAATGGGCCCTGCTGCCCATGGTCGGGCTTGCCACGCTGGCCACCATCATCGCGTCCCAGGCCGTGATCTCCGGTGCGTTCTCGTTGACGCGCCAGGCCATCCAGTTGGGTTACGTACCGCGCATGTTCATCCAGCACACCTCCAGCGAGGAACAGGGGCAGATCTACATCGGCATGGTGAACTGGGCACTGATGGTTGGCGTGGTGCTGTTGGTGGTCGGCTTCGAGTCGTCCGGGGCGCTTGCGGCAGCCTACGGCGTAGCCGTGACCGGGACCATGCTGATCACCACGCTGCTGGCTTCGGCAGTGGTGCTGTTGCTGTGGAAGGCACCACGCTGGCTGGCGGTGCCGATGCTGCTGGCGTTTCTGCTGGTCGACAGCCTGTATTTCGCCGCCAACGCGCCGAAGATCCTCCAGGGTGGTGCATTTCCGGTGATTGCCGGCCTGGCGCTGTTCACCCTGATGACTACCTGGAAGCGCGGGCGACGGATGATCGTCGAGCGGCTGGACGAAAGTTCGCTGCCGCTGGACCTGTTCATTACCAGCCTCAAGGCGCAGCCACCTCACCGCGTGGGCGGTACTGCCGTATTCCTGTCCGCCAGACCCGAGGCGGTGCCTCACGCCTTGCTGCACAACCTGCTGCATAACCAGGTACTGCATGAACAGGTGGTGCTGTTGACCGTCGTGTTCGAGGACGAGCCACGGGTCAGCGCTGGCAAGCGCTTTGAGGTCGAGACGTTTGGTGAGGGTTTCTTCCGCGTGAGCCTGCATTTCGGCTTCATGGAGGAACCCGACGTGCCGTTGGCGCTAAGCCGCTGCCAACGTGCGGACCTTGAGTTCGGCCCCATGCGCACCACTTATTTCCTCAGCCGGGAGACGGTCATTGCAGGCAGGCAGATGGGCATGGCCCGCTGGCGGGAGCACCTGTTTGCCTTCCTGCTGAAGAATGCCAACAGCAACCTGAAGTACTTCAAGCTGCCGCTGAACCGGGTGATCGAGCTTGGCACCCAGGTCGAGATCTGAGCAGTCATGGACCACGATCCTTTTGTCAGGACGACAGAACTTGCAAGGCCGCTGCATGTCTTACCAGCACCTGAGCTCTACCTGCGCCGTTGGAGGCGAAACAACATGAGAAAAACCCTGGTGGCCGTCTTTGCGTGTGCTCTGGCATTCGGCGCAACGGCAATGTTACCTGCCGATATCTCGCCGATGGGTTCCGCGTATGCCAAAGGCGGTGGTGGCGGCGGTGGCGGTGGCGGTGGCGGCCACGGTGGTGGTGGTGGTGGCCACGGCGGCGGCAATGGCGGTGGACGTGGCGCCGGCATGGGTGGGCACAATGGCACTGGCAATGGTGCGGGCCTCGCGGGTGATCATGCCGGCAAGGCTACGCGCGATCATGGTGTGAGCGGCAATCATTATGGAAGCTCACGTAACCAGGACAACGGCCATGGGACCACCACCTCAGGCATTGCCCAGTCCAAGGATACTCGCGGCTTGACGAAATCTACCGCTATCTCGGGGACTACGCCCGGTGATCATAATGCCAAGGGGCTGAGCGGCGCGGTACAAAACTCCTCCAAGAATGATCGATGAGCTTAAGGCTGCCAGGTACTGAAAGGGCCTGGCAGCCGCTTCGTCGAAAGGCTGCGCACTGCGGAACTTAAAAGGCAACCTTATGTCGTATCCGCACTCAAATTCCCCCCCCTGCGCCTTTTGGAGGCGAACAAACATGAAAAAAACCCTGGTAGCCGTCTTTACCTGCGCCCTGGCGCTCGGCGCAACTGCATTGTTGCCTGCCGATGTCTCGCCGATTGGTTCCGCATATGCCAAAGGTAATGGCAATGGCGGCGGCAAAGGTGGGTTCAACGGTAATGGCGCCGGCTACGAGAGTGATCATGCAGGCAAGGCCACCCGCAACCATGGCGAGAGCGGCAATCACTATGGAAGCCTGCGCAATGATGACAACGGCCGTGGCACTACCCGATCCGGCATTGCCCATTCCAAGGAACACAACAAGGCCGGGCGCTCCTCTTCGAAGCATGATCGATAACTGAAAGCGCACATGGCGTGCCCTCGAACCGGGCGATGCGGTTGATGGCACCGGCTACGCCGGTGTTCGCGGGCGCGCCCGCTCCCACAGGTACGGCGCATTCCTTCAGCTGGCGGGGTCCCTGTGGGAGCGGGTTTACCCGCGAAGCAGGCGACGCGGTTGATGGCACCGGCTGCGCCGGTGATCGCGGGCGCGCCCGCTGCCACAGTCTGGTGCCCGCCAGACCTCAAACCCTGAACCGCCCTACCAACGCCGTCATCTCCCCCACCAACCCCGACAACGCCTTGCTCGCCTCACTGGTCTGCTGCGCCCCCGCTGCCGAGGATGTCGACAGCTCGCGGATGTTCAGCAGGTTGCGGTCCACCTCTCGCGCCACCTGGGCCTGCTCTTCGGCTGCGCTGGCAATCACCAGGTTACGCTCGTTGATCTCGCCAATCGCACTGTAGATACCCTCCAGCACCTGCCCCGAAGCCAGGGTCACGTCCAGCGTCGATTGGGCGCGGCTGGTACTGGCCTGCATCGAGGCCACGGCCGCTTCGGTTCCCGCCTGCACGCGCCCGATCATCTGCTCGATTTCCTGGGTCGACTGTTGCGTGCGGTACGCCAGCGTACGCACCTCATCCGCGACCACCGCAAAGCCGCGCCCGGCCTCGCCCGCACGGGCGGCCTCGATGGCGGCATTGAGCGCCAGCAGGTTGGTTTGCTCGGACACCGAGCGAATCACTTCCAGCACCTTGCCGATGTCCCGTACCTGCCCGACCAGTTGCTGCAGATGCGCGCTGCTGGCCTGGATCTCCCGAGTCATGGCCTCGGTGCCGTCGATGTTGTCGCTGACTTGCCGGCGGCTTTGCGCTGCCAGCTGGTTGGATTCGCTGGTGGTCTGCGAGGTGGTGATGGCATTGCGCGCAACCTCCTCCACGGCCGTGGTCATTTCGGTGACGGCGGTGGCGGCCTGCTCCAGCTCCTGGCCCTGCTGGCGCAGGTTGTTGGCACTTTCCTCGGTGACGGTATTCAGCGCCGTGGCGGCTGCGTCCAGTTGCCTGGCACAGCTGCTGATCTGCCCCAGGGTGTCGCGCTGGCTCTGCTGCATGCGTTCAAGTTCATGGAACAGCTGGCCAATCTCGTTACCGCCCTGCCCCTGCACCGGCACGCTCAGGTCGCCACCGGCAATGCGCTGAAAGTGCCGGCCAGCTTCGCGCAGCGGGTGCAGCACGCGCTGGGCAACAAAGGCCCAGCACAGCGCCGCCAACAACAGCGTCACGCCCAGAAGCCCCAGGCTCAGCAACTGGGCGCGCGCCAGGCGCCGATCGGATTCCAGCATGATCTGTTGGCCGCGCTCACTCAATGCGCCGACCAGTTGCTGGCGCAGTGCCTGCAGCCGGCCCATGGCGTTGCCGGCGTCGGTGTTGACCTTGAAATACTGCTCGGGCGAACGTTGACGGGTTGCCTCACGCTGCCCGGCGACCGCCTTGGCATACTCGCCATAGGTGGCCTGCAGCGCGGTTGCCAGTGCGTGCAGCGCAGGCTCGCGGGCGTTTTCGACAAACTCGTCCACCAGCTTCTGGCTCTTGTCGTTCAGCTCGACCGACAGCGCCATGCGCTTGTTGGCGCTTTCCTCATGACCACCCAGCTGCTCGATGAAGCCCGAGGACACATTGGCACTGGCGCGAATCGCCATCAGCAACGCATTGTTCAACCGGTCCGACTGGTGCGCAGTCTGGTCCAGTTCGGTGATCTGCTGGTCACTGCCCACCGCCGCCCGCCAGGCACTGACGGTGGAAAACAGCAGGGTCACGCTGAACAGCGACAGCACCCAGAACATTCCGGTGCGGATCTTCAGGTTGGCAAGCATGCGGGCAGTACTCCTTGTTGGCACCACTTCTGATCGATAATTCGACGGTGGGTGTGCTGCTATCGGAGGTACTGCCTCAGGCTTGAGGCGCCGGAGTGCGGTTATGGGCGGTAACCGAACAGATGTTGTCGAGGCAAAGACCGGACAACAGGCAACAAGCCGACCAGGCGGGAACTTCAACGCTCCAATTCGGTCGATAGCATCCCTCGCCCTCCAACCGGGCCTGCCCAAGCCCTGCCGAGTCTACCGCCGATGCCCAGCACACCTGTTCTGTCAGCCCTGCTCCTGTTGTTCAGCGCAATCACGGCACAGGGCGCACTGGCCGGCGAACGCTACGCGCCCGCACGCAGCAACAATGCCTCGACGGTGCTGATCGAAACCGCCTCGCAACAATATGCCGACGGCCAACTGGACCAGGCGGCGGCCACCCTGGAGCGTGCGCTGCACATTCAGCCGAACAACCCGGCAACGCTGCACTACCTTGGCGTTTTGCGCCTTCAGCAAGGGCAGTATGAACAGGCCGAAACCCTGGCGCTTCGCTCCAACCTGCGTGTTGGCAACAATCACGCACTGCGCAGCCGCAACCTGCAGCTGATAGAAGCCGCGCACAAGGCCCAGGGCTCGGGCATGCTGCCGACGGCTGCACACTGACGACGATCAGACGCTGCGCGTCAGGCCACCATCGACCTGCTTTGCCACCGGCTGCGCCGGTGATCACCCGCAAGTCAGCTCTCATGGAACTACCCCTAACTCATTGCATCAGCAGGGACCCTGTGGGAGCGGCTTTAGCCGCGAACACCGGCGCAGCCGGTGCCATGCACCGCGTTGGATTCTTCGCGGCTAAAGCCGCTCCCACAGGGTACGCGGACCGCTTGCGAATTCAGTTTTCTAATCGACAGCGCAGCCCAAAGGGCTGGGTGATCGCCCACAGGGATTGCGCTGGACCGATGTTGCAATCGCCTTCGCCGCTTGCGCCAAACGTTGTGTAGCCAGCCGGATTTCATCCATGTCCAGCGAGGCGAAACCGAGGCGCAGGGCATTTTCCGCATGACCAAACGGCGAAAACTGCCGGCCACTGCGTACCACCAGGTCCAACTCCAACGCCTTGCCAACCAACTGATCCACATCGATCCCGTCAGCAAACCTCACCCACAGCGCCAGCCCACCTTCCGGCTCGCGCACGGTTACCTGCTCGCCAAAGGCATCGTGCAAGCAAGCCAACAGGGTCTCTCGACGCCGGCGATACTCCCGGGTAACCCGACGCAAGTGCTTCTTCAGCTCGCCATCATTGATCAAGTCCGCCAGCATCTGCTGCATCACCGCATCGCCCTGCCCCAGGGTCAGCGTCGCCCTGCGTTCGAGCGCCGCAGCCACCTCCGCCGGCGCCACGATGAAACTGCAACGGAACGTGCTGCCCAGGGACTTGGACAATGAGCCAATGTAGATCACGTGCCGCTGCTGACGGTCGCTGGCCAGCGGCAGGTAAGGCCGACCGGCGAAGTGGTACTCATGGTCGTAGTCTTCCTCGACCACGCAAAAGTCATGCTGCCGCGCCAGCTCCAGCAGCTGCTGTCGGCGCCCGGCAGGCAGGCTGACCGTGGTCGGGAACTGGTGATGGGGAGTGATGTACAGCATGCGCACCTGGTGCAGCCGGCAAAGTGCATCGATCTGCTCGACCCGGCAGCCCTCGTCATCCAGGTCCACGGTGACCAGCCGGGCGCCCAGCTGGCGGAAGATCTCCCACGCAGGCGGATAGCTCAGGCGTTCGACCAGCACAACGTCACCGGGCTTGAGCAGCACGCTGGCCACCAGGTACAGCGACATCTGCACACCCTGGGTCAGGCAGATATGCTCGGCGCCAACGTTCAGGCTGCGATTGTGCCGCAGCATGTCGGCCAAGGCGCTGCGCAGGGAGTGGCTGCTGCACGCGCTGCCATGGCGCACGGTGTTGGCGGCAAAGCTCTTGCGCAAGGCATTACGGTAATAACGGTGCAGAACGGTCTGCGGCAGCAGGCGGTGGTCACAGGCGCCGTTGTCGAAGAACAGCGCACCCGGCCGATCCTGCTGCGCGGCAGCCTGTTCGTTGGCCGCGAAGTAGGCAACGGCAGGCTCCTCCTGTAGCACCAGGGCAAAGGGCTGCGCTGCGTCGGGCTCGGCCAGGGTGCCAGCCGCCAGCTGCCGACTGACGAAGGTGCCACGGCGCTGCACGCTTTCCAGCCAGCCCTTGGTCTCGGCTTCCTCGTAGGCGAGGATCACCGTCTTGCGATTGACGTTCAGCAGTTGCGCCATTTCCCGCGTGCCAGGCAACGGCGTGCCGGGGCGCAGGCGGCCCTCGGAGATCGCGGCTACCAGGCCCTCGACGATCTGCCTGTACGAAGCCTGTGGCTGCGCCCTGTCGAGCTTGAGCAGCGGCTGCCATTTGCGAAGCTGGACCATGTGAATTAACCGAAACTGGAGGTTCTACTGGTCCTGGACTATAGCAACAATCGAACCTCCACTTGCCCCGAGGTGCCCATGCAGAACCGCCACGTGATCGAATTGTCGCCCTCGGGCAAAACCTTCGACGCCAGCCAGGAGCTGCTGCTCGATGCCATGCTCGCCAGCGGCCTGCCGGTGCCCTTCTCCTGCCGCCGCGGCGCCTGCGGGTCGTGCAAGGTCAAGGTGGTGTCGGGGCAGTATCGGGACAAGCAGCGGACGGCAGAAATGCCCGCGCCCTGCTACCCCCTCGCCGCCGACGAAATGTTGCTGTGCCAGAGCCACGCCTGCAGCGACATGCGCCTGGAAATCCCCGGCTGGTCCCTGGAAACCCAGGCGCTGGAAATCCACGCGCAGGTTCATGGCAAACGCGAACTGAGCGCCGATATCATCGAACTGGTGCTGCAGCCTGCACAGCCGTTGGCGGTACGGGCTGGCCAGTACGTACGCTTTCGGCTCGCCAACGGCGACAGCCGCTGTTTTTCCATCGCCAACCTGCCCGCCCAGGACCAGGGGCAACTGGTGTTTCACATCCGCAAGGTAAGCGGCGGCCTGTTTACCGAACGTATGCTGCCAACCCTGCAAGCAGGTGACAGCTTGAAACTTGAAGGGCCGGTGGGTGCCTGCACCTGGCAGCACGAGGACCAGCGGCCCCTGGTGCTGTTCGCCACTGGCACAGGTTACGCCGGCATCAAGCCATTGCTGCTGACCGCCCTGGCAGGTGATGCCGAGGTCACGTTGTACTGGGGCGGCAGATCGGACGCCGACTTCTATGACCGTGAGTTTCTCGACCAGGCCAGCCGTGCACACGCTCACTTTCGCTGGCACCCGGTGCTGTCGGACCAGGCGCGCGTGCAGCAGGTGGCGCTGGCCCAGGCCCATCGCTGGGCCGACACCCAGGTCTATGCCTGCGGCAATGTCACGATGATCAGCCAGGTTCGCGAGCAGTGCCTCGCGGCAGGCCTGCAGCCCCATCGTTTTGTCGCGGAGGCTTTCGTTGCCAGCGGCGCACTGGCGCCCGAGGCTTCAACAGCCAACCCATTGCACCCGGAGCTGGAAAAAGTCGGCCCGCGCTACTCGCTGGACGGCATGCTCGCTGCCCGCGAGCAGTCGGTACGGGCCGTGACAGCGATCGCCAGCCAGCTGAAAGTCGGCATGACCACCGCCCAGGCGCTGGAGATGGCTGCGCAAACCTTGCAGGCGATGGGCGCATCGCACACCTGGCACCCGACCTACATCCGCTTTGGCGACGACACCGTGCGCACGCCGCGCCAAGGCATTGATCTGCAACGTGTATTACGTAACACGGATATCGTCGTGGTCGATGTCGGCCCGGTATGGGATGGCTATGAGGGCGACTATGGCGACACCTTCGTGTTCGGCCAGCACGATCTGCACCACGCCTGCGTCAAGGCACTGCATGAAGTGTTCGACGAAACCCGCCAGGCCTGGGGCCGTGGCCTGACCGGGCGCGAACTGTACGACTTCGCCGAGCGCAGTGCCCAGGCAAAAGGCTGGCAGCTGGAGCGCAATCTGGCCGGGCATCGCATCGCCGACTTCCCGCATGTGCTGTATGGGCAGGACAAACTGGCCGAGGTGGAAATCGTCCCGAGCGAAGTGGTGTGGGTGCTGGAGATCCAGTTGTGCCACCCTACCGAGCCGGTCGGGGCGTTTTTCGAAGACATCCTGATTGGCGAGGCCAGGCCGCTTTCATAGATTCAGAAGCAAGCGATCCGCGTACCCTGTGGGAGCGGCTTTAGCCGCGAAGAATCCAACACGCTGCATGGCACCGGCTGCGCCGGTGTTCGCGGCTAAAGCCGCTCCCACAGGGGCCCTGCTGATTCAATGAGTTATGTGCCGTTCTATCTCAAGCACCGAGCGAATCCAGCACGCCTTGCAGCTTGCCCCGGGTCATCTCGGTGCACGGCTGCATGGGCTCTCGCAGTTCGTCGCTCATCAGCCCCTGCAGCTGCAAGGCCGCCTTGACCACAGCCGGGTTGGGCTCGGCAAAGGCCATCTTCATCCACGGCAGCAACTGGTAGAACGTGCCGCGCGCAGCTACCCAGTCGCCATGGTCGACCTGCTGCAGCATGCGCACGTACAGGTCGGCGCGTACATGCGCCGAAGCCGAAATGGCCCCTGCGCCACCCAGGCACAGGTTGTTGAAGATCTGCACGTCCTCACCGGCCAGCACCTGGGCGTGGCCGTCCTGGATCAGGGCCATGGTGGTCTCGCTGTCGCCGCCGCAGTCCTTCACCGCCGCGATGCGCGGGTGGCGCACGATGCGGCGCAGGGTTTCACGCTCGATGCGTACCCCGGTGCGGTAGGGGATGTCGTAGACGATCACCGGCACGCTGGCGGCATCCGCAACGGTGCTGAAGAACGCCTCGATGCCGGCCTGCGAAGGCCGGATGTAGCACGGTGCAGGGACCAGTAGTCCGCCAATGTCACGCCGCTGGATTTCAGCCTGGAAGGCCAACAGCTCGCGCAGGTTGTAGCCCGACAGGCCCATCACCACCCTGCCCGGTTCCACCAAGGCCAGCACAGCGTCCAGCACGGCCAGTTGCTCGGCCTTGGACAGCGCCGCTGCCTCGCCCGTGGTACCGCATACCACAAAACCGGCCACACCCTCTTCGAGCAGCTTCTTCACCAGTTTTTCCAGGGCGGCGAAGTCGATTTCATTGGCGCGCATGGGCGTGACGAGGGCGATCCAGATACCACGGAAATTCGACATGCAAAAACTCCTGATGTTGACCGAAAGTCAGCGTCAGCAGGGCGAAGAGTCGAAGTGGTCTGGCAGGGATACCTGGCGCCTTCTGTCTCGTCAGCCCACCTGACGAGACAGCGCGCCTCGGTCAGATGAGCGGCTGTTTCTTGGATTTCTTGGCAACGGCAACGCACGCGCCTGCCTGGGCGATGAAGCCCGAAGCGAAAATGGCGTGGTTGGAAATGGACATGCTGGCAAGCCCGTTGCGTGGATATGGCTGGATAATGGTGGCGCGGCGCACTCGGTGTCAACACCGAGATAGCAAACCCATCCGGCTGCGCTGGTGTTCACTGCCAAAGCCGCACACAGATCTGTGGGCCCGATCTTGTACAAGAGGTATTTGATCAATCCAGCATCCACCCTGCATCACCCTCCTCCAGCACACCACCGTGATCCGTCCGGTCACCTTTACGCGCCACGGCCGCGCCCTCGACCAGGAAATGCTCAGCCCCACTCTCGATCACGGCGCCGCACGTGGTCCGATCCCCCACCCTGGCAACCGCCCTGCCATTGAAGGTGTACGTGGCACTGCCGCTTTCTACCTGGTTGATGCCATGCAGCGGGCAGACATGTCGATGGCCTACCAGTACGACAGGGTTCATTGGGCTTCTCCTTCTGATGGTCCGGTACGAGATTCACGGTCCATGTCCTCCGGCCAATGAACCTTGGGTGCCAGGCAATGCATGTGGCTCAGGCCATCGTCATCGTTCCAGTCACGGGGTGGGTGCACGAACTTCGGCAGGGCTTCGGGGCCTTGCTGCATGAATAGCCGGGCGATAGCCCAGTAGGCTTCTCCGTGGTAGAGGTCGTGGGTGAATAACACGCGGTCGATGACTTCGTCGGTGTCCGGGTTGCGAACCGACAGCATGACGTTTTCGATCAGCCCACCGTAGCCGGAGGCGTAGACTCGGTAGACTTCGGCGGTTACGTCGTCCCAATTGTAGGCGACAGGTTTGACGCCCCAGTGTTTGCGGCTGAACAGGAAGAGGTAGTTGCATCTGAATTGATAAACATAGATCTTTCGACGCAAGCGATTAAAACGTATTGGTTCGTCTCGTGGAAGTGCCAAGTCTAGCCGGACAAATGAAAAGACGACCCATATGCAGATTAGAGGCCCGAGTATCAAGATTAGCTTCATAATCCAATCGAAGGCCTGACTGTAATCAATGAGGCCCCAATACACTTGTACAGCTACAAAAAACAAGAACAGCAGCGTCGGAATGCCAAGCAAGGCCAATACACCTCGTAGACGGACTGTAGATCGAGGCAACTCCATGTATACATCATCAGCATGGTTTGGTGGCGGATTAATATCGTTCAAACTCAAGAGAGATGTGGGTGCTTCGTGGGCGCTCGGTAGATCGTAGCGCCAGGCTGGCGCACGTCTCATTAGCACTCTTGGCTCATGCGTCGTCATTTGCCCTCCGGTTACATACCTCAATATACGCACTTTCAATTTCTCGGTCCGGCCAGTACATTACCAGCAATGTTGCTGCGACAATGGAGTGCGCTCCAATTGTCGGCATGAGTTCTATAAGGCCTGAGATAGCCAATTGGGACCGGTCATTACCCTCCGAAAAAGAAGAGTACTTTTTATCAATATTAAAGTCGCTTTTATAGTCGGGCAGCCTAGGCGGAGAAAAGCCAGGGAAGCTGGCCGACTTGGAAGAGCCAGTTGAGCGACGTGCATGAAACTCATCCACAACCAGCGTCTCTCCTCCCGTGTAGTCCGGGAACTGGCCATCACCTCGACGATGGACTGTCAGGCACCACCGATATGCCGACATTCCGTCTTTATACTGAGGTAGGATTATCTTGAATTTTATTTTTTGTTTCCGTTCAAGACCGGTCAACCCTCCGATCCTTGGAGTGGCCGGGTCGCTTACCAGATTCGCTTCGAAGTGGAATTCTGCCTGTACACCTAGCGTGGCGGCGTTGAGCTCCGCAAATGCGATGTCTGCGTATTCCGGGCTTCTCCAGTGAATGACTGGCGTCTCATCTGCCTTTCCAAAACAGCACCGTCGGGCCCACCGTTCCAGAGCGGATGACTCATTCTCTTCAGCGCTTTTGCTAAGCGTATAGGCAGTCAACGCCAGCACTACAGCGAGGCCTACGGGTCCCCATACAGTGGAACTTAATGCTGTTCCAGCGACGGCAATGGCGCTGGCCCCGTAAAAACCTGCAGCCAACCAGTATCGTATCGCTGCTGCACCATCTCCTGCTGCCGATGCACGTTTAGCAGCAGAAACTGCCTGTGCTGCCTCAACAAACCCGACGACAGCGCCTATTACAGCACCGATCTTTATCAAGGTCTCGCCTGTGGCAGTAGCACCTTTGGCCCATGGCATACCCTTATAGGCACTTGCCCGCAACATGAGCCCAACCAGTTCGATATGCCCTCCCAACACTCCCAAGTACGATCCTTGCAACGCCAACTTGGCCTCATACGCCTTCGGCCCAATCTCCGCTTCCGCCTTTTCCTGATTCCTGCCAAGGCTGTCCTGCTGCAAATACAAACCGCCTATCGCCAGCAGAACCTCCCAGCTGCCAGCAATCCCGCGCAACCCGGAAAAACCGGTTTTTACCAATCGGGCCGCCTGCTGCGACGTGATCTTCATCCCCTGCAATAATTTGCGTGCATCGGCTTCCAACGTCCCTGCCGCCACCGAGATATCCACTAGGGCAAGCTGCGCCGCACTGCTCGCCTGCGTTACGCCAATGTTGGCTTCCTGGAACAATCGCCCATGCACCTCTTCCGCCTTGCCCTCGACCCACACCGTCACGCTGATCATCGAATTGGTGAACCGTGGATCGAGTACGGCCAGGCTCATCAGCCCGTGCTGGATGATCGGCCGCACCTTACGCATGGCCTTCATCGAGCCAAACTCGAAGTCATCGATATTACGGCGCATCCGGTCCCGCGCCTCGGCGATCGACGCGTTGGCCTTGTGCTGCAAATCCCGGAGGTGGGCGCTCTGCAAGGCGTAGTACTCGCCCAGCTTCATCTGCACTTCCAGCTCGATCAGGTGCACGCCGTTGTAAAGAAACTGCGTGGCGCTGTTCAGATGCCGCACGGCTTTCTGAATGCCAGGCGACAGACATGGCGCCAGCCGCTGACTGGCTGCATTGAGCGCACCCTGCGTTTCAGCAATGGCCTGCTTTAGGGTATTGCGCATGCGCAAGCCGGCGTCATCGCTGGCGATGATCTTGCTCAGCATGCCGTAGAGCTTGTCGCTGTCGTTCCAGTTGATCGCTTCTGTGGCGGAGAAACTGGGCAGCAGCCCGGCCAGCAGAGAGCGATCCCGCATCAACAACGCGCGGTAGGGCGGGCTGTCAGGGTCCTGCAGCCATTTCAACCAGAGCAGTTCGCTGGTGCCGGAAGCGGGAACATGCGGTTCAAGGCGGGGGACGACAGCTTCCGTAATGCCGCCACCCAGGCACAGGGCCATGGTCTTGGCGTAGGCCACCCCGGACTCACGATCGTTGCCGTCGTAGTCGTACGCCTCGGCCACCTTGAACATGGGTGTATCGAACAAGGCAACGTACGCCCTTGTGTCCTTGTCGATGTAACGCTGAAACTCGCGCTCCTGCTGCTCGTATTCAGCCTGGAACGCGGCCCGCTGCGGTTCGTGGTAGCGCTCTTCAAGCCGCTCGTCACTCTCCTGCTGCGCACGCTCGACCAATAGCTGCCGCTCGACTGCCGGGGCGGTGAACACCGGCGGCCCATCGCCCGTCATCGGCTCCAACGACGGCACCTTCTGCGCCGCCCACTCCCTGTGCGTGGCACGAATGATCTGCAGGATCTGCGAGGTCTGCAGCTGATAGGCCCGCATCGGTTCCTCACGCCAGGCCTGACGCTTCAGTACCCAGTTCAGGCGCTGATGGTTGTACTCCTGAATCAGCCCGACGGTGTCGTCGAGCACCACTGCCAGCACGCCGTTTTCCAGCTGGTGCCGGTTGATCGCATTAACCAGATAGCCGCGCAGGGCGAACCGGCGCAACCAGCGGCTGTGGAAGCCATGCGCACTGTCGAAGGGGGCGCAGCCATGCTGGGCATACTCGAACACCTGCTGGTCGACCCCAAGCTTATCGGGCGTCATGGCGATGCCCAGCAGTTCGGGATTGCTGCGTGCCTGAATCAGATCCAGGCCCTCGAAGCGATGTGCAGGCGACGCGCCGCTCTTGTAGGCGTTCAGCACGCTCACCGGCCAGGGATCGCTGGAGAAGGCCAGCCAGGCGCTGGCGTACCTGCTGGTATCGATGTTGAGAAAGGCCGAAGGAATGTCGTGATCTGCGTTCACGCATTTTTCGGGCAGCGGCGAAGGCGGGCCGTCTGGCGGCTCATAAGGATTAAAGCGGCGCAGATGACCTTGCTCGCTGACGGCATAGGCGTGCCAGACCTGCTGGTCGAGCAGGACATACAGGTAGCCCATGCGCAAGGTGCGCAAGCCGATCTTCGCCGTGATATGCCGGTTATCCGCCACGGTGGAGACACACTCGGGGCGGGTATCCGGCACCAGGGCGCGGCGCAGCGGCAGGATCGGCAGGCCCTGGCGTTCACAGGACATGCACTGGTCGTGTGGCAGCCCGGCTTCGGCGATCGCGAGGGCAATACGTTGGCTGATGGTCATAAGCGACTCTCGGATTTCGGCAGGCATTCGATCAGTTGGCGCCATTGCGCCTCGGAGTAGCGGGCGAGCAATGCGGCAAGAGGCGCCTGACCTCTGGCCGCTGTGTCGATCATTTCGCCCACCGCAGGTACGGTGTGCAGCCTGGGGTGAATGCACAGGTGATGGAGAGCGAAGGCCACGATGTCCTCCATCTCGCTCAGGCCCAACCTGCGTGCATCATCGACATGGTTCGAAGCACGCACCGCAGCAAACGGTGGAATCTGACACTGATTGGTGTGCTGCGAACCCGCTCGCAACACTCTCCAGGTAGCCAGCACACGTTCGATCAGCCCCACATCATCCTGAATTCGCCGCGCAGGGGTCGGCAAAGGGTGTCGCTGCCCGCTCTGCCCTTTCAGGCTTGCCAACCTCCCACCGCTACTCAGGAACAACCAGTCACTGATCGGCCACCATGGGCCTTGTTCAAGCCGCTCGAACGTCGCCGCCAGCAACTCCAGACGGATGGGTTCGTAGACCGGGTAGCAGCCAAATTCCCGATTGGAATCGGGCAACCGACACAAGGCCGTGAGATGGGACGCGACAGCGGCCGAAGGCGCCTCACTGAACAGCCAGCCACACAGGTAACGCCGTTGCTGAAACAACGCCCTCTGCGCTGCCCGGGCGGTCAGCTCCAGCAGACGGCGACTGGGGACAGTGCCGGGCGAAGCCAGGCAGACCAGTACGGGATGCAGTTGGGGGGCATGGGCCAGGTCGGCCCGGTGCACACGGGTCAATGCCTGCTCACCCAGGGCATTGCGCAGCGGGGCAAGCACGGCGTGGTCGCCATCGTGAGCAGTCGCAAGCGGGTCTATCAGCACATGGCAGTACAAGTGCGCCCCATGATGGCTTTCGATGAGCCTGGCCAGGTTATCGGTGCGCATCAGACCTTGGCCTCGCACTTTTTGCTGGCGTCAGGCGTAAGCGAGAGTGGCTGGCTGTTTCCAGCCCCTGACGCAGCCGCACTGGTTTGCCCCAGCAGGTCGAGTTTCAGCCCGTTGATGGTGATGCCCTGCCCGTCCAGCACAATGCTGCCGCCCGCGGTTCTGAACTCGATGCGCTCACTGGCGCGCAGCTGATAGATCGTCGTATGTTGCTCCATGCCCTGCCCGACGGTGACCTTTTGCGCACCTTTGACGACAAGCTCGGCGTCCTTTCCGACAAAGGCCTGGTGATTGGCCCCTGTTGATTCGCTACGGTCGTTGCCTACTTTCTCGAACAGGTCATGCTTGATATCTACACGGCAGTTTTGCCCAATGAGCTGGGTATGGTCGCCCCCGGTTTCCTGGCGGAAGTCATGGCCGATATTCAAGTGCTCATCATTACCGACCTGCTCGACACGATTACGCCCCACACGCGTGGTCTCGTCATTGCCGACTACATTGTTCTGGTCCCGCTGGGCATGGATGAACACTTCTTCCTTGCCGAGTTCGTCCTCGAAGCGCAGCTCGTTGAAACCATCGCCCTTGTGGGTCTGGCTCTTGATGGTCATGCGCGTCTTGTGCTCGGGCAGGTCGTACGGCGGCAGCTGGTCGCCGCAATAGGTACGCCCGGTGATCATCGGCTGGTCGGGGTCGGCGTTGACGTACTGGACGATCACGTCCTGGCCGATGCGCGGGATGGCCATCGAGCCCCAGCTGCCGCCTGCCCAACCTTGTGATACGCGTACCCAGCAGGAGCTGAACTCGTTGCTCTCGCTCTCCCGGTCCCAGGGGAAGCTCACCTTGACCCGGCCCCACTCGTCGCAGTAGATCTCTTCCCCGGGTGGCCCGACGACCGTGGCCATGTGCGGGCCGTCGATGCGTGGCTTGGGCAATGGCGCCGGACGCCATTCGATCCGGCCGGGCACAAGGACGGCTTCCTGCGAGTAGCGTGTTCCTTGTTCGGCCCCGGCAGCTTCTTCTTGCAGGCTGGTGAACTGGCTGCCCTCGTGATGTACACGCATCACACGCCAATGGGCGTTGAGGTCTTTGCGCGGGTGCTCGACGAGGGTGAAGCTCAGCCCCGGTTGCAGGCGTACATCGTCACCCTCGACTTCGGCAATACGGGCGTCATGGCGCAGGGCCGTCAGGCGGGTAGCGGTGAAAGGCACTCCGACCGCATCACGCTTGTAGCGGCCGGGGTAGTCGAAGCGCTCATAGTCCCGGGACTGATGGGTGATGCTACTGTCACCTGCGCGGTGTTCCTGCCGGTACTGCGGGTTGGTGAAGGTGTAGTCCCGCTGCACCTGGCGGGCGGTGCGCACCTGTTCGCTGTAACGCAGGCGGCGCAGGCAAGGCCTGGCCTGGTCGCCACCGCTGTTGGCGCGATACAGCACCTGGTCGGGGCCGATGTCGTCTTCGTCGAAGAAGTCATCACCTTCGTCGTCGGCCTTGAGCGCGCTTCGGCTGATCTGCCCCAGCGCCAGCAGTCGGTCGGTGATGACCAACAGGTGGTGTTTCGGCGTGTGCTCGAAGCGATAGACGAAACCCTCTTCACCCGCCAGGCGGGCGATGAAGTCGAGGTCCGTTTCACCGGCCTGTACGCAGAACTCGCGCACCTGATGCTCGCCCATGCTCTTGATTTCGAAACGGGCAATGCCCTGGCGCTTGAGCATCAATTCGAGAATCTGCGGCACGGTCTTCTGCTGGAAGATGCGCCAGTTCGAACGCAAGCCGGCACGGGCCAGCACGGGCTCGACCAATGCGCGGTAACGGGTGCGATAGAACACCGTTTCACCCTGGCTGAAACCGCTGACCAGGCCGTGCACATAGCGCAGGGGGCGCTCACCGCGCCAGATCGTGAACAGCACTGGTTTGTCGAGCAACTGGCCGAAGTCGACCTCGTCTTCAAAACTGATCAGTTCCAGTTTCAGCTGGAACGGTGAGCTGATCATTTCGTCGAGTTCGAACGAAACCACTTCGAAGTCAAGCTGGCCAGCCAGCGGCTGGAAGGTGAAACGCAAGTCGGATTGGCTAGGCATGCGGATCCCCCTGCTACTGCTGCAAGATGCCGTTAAGCGATTCCAGCACCTCGGCGGTGATCAAGCTCAGGCGGTAGCTGTAGTAGCAGTAGGCGCAGACCATGGCGATGGCGGAGATCACCAACGGGCTCCACCAGGGCCATTCCCGGCGCAGCATGCGGTGGGGGCGATGGACCACGTTGGTATACGGGTCGCCCACGAATTCCGGCGTGGGACCGCGCAGTTCACGAATGACCTTGTGCATCCGCGAAATCAGGGCGTTGATGATTTCATCGCACTTCGGGTCCAGGGCGTACTTGCCCTTCAGGCCCAGGCAAAAGCAGAAGTACAGGAACTCCAGCACATCCTGGAACTCCTTGGGCGACTGCATCAACCGCTCCAGCAACACGAAGATCTTCTCGCCACCCTGGGTTTCGTCATGGAAGATGCTGAGCAGCGGTTCGTGGCTCCAGCACGAATTGTTCCCCCAGGGGCGGCTCATCACGGCCTCGTCCAGGTAAAGGCACAAGGCATAGGAATAGACTTCGAGGTGCACGGCGGAATAACCGTGCTGCTGTATTTCCTCGCGGATGGCGCTGACCTGGGTCTGCAGGGCCTTGTGCACCTGTTCGATGTTGGGCAGGTCATCCAGCGTACGCAGACGTATGACCAGGCCGAACAGCGGGTTGGCCGCGTCGAGCATCAGGTTGGCGAAGCCGCCGCGTAGCTGGAAGTCCGGGTCGGCCGGATAACCCTGATGATCTGCGCGCCTGCCCTGGCCGGGTGGATAGGGTGAATCGGTGCCCCCCGGGACATCGAGCATGGCATGCAGGCTGCTTTCGGTTACGTCATGAGCAGCGTTGGCGGCCTGGGATTTTCCAGGACGAACAGCAGATGGGCCGGGCATGAAGAGGTCCTTGTCTTCCAGTAGGCTGAAGACATGAACACTATCGGGGAATCAATTCTTCGAGGAGCGTAGGGCTTCCCAAAACACTGTAGGAATTTTCGCCTTTTGGCTTGTCTGGACGCTGCAATGCCGGAATTCCGGGGCCGCTCTGCGGCCCTTTCGCGACACAAGGCCGCTCCTGCAACGACTGCGCCAGCCCTTGTGTGGGCGGCGCAGCGTTGCAACCGATCAATCAGCCAAACAATCTGGCCAGGCAACCCAGCTTCTTCTTGTACGAGCGCCGAGCCTCCAGTGCGTCCTCCAGGCTGACTTCCAGGAACCGCGCCTGCTGGTTGGGCTGCATCTGCCCGATCAGGTCCAGGTCAGCGCTGATCACCGTGCCGATCATGGCGTAGCCGCCACCCGACACCGCATCACGGTGCAGGATGATCGGCTCCAGCCCCGCAGGTACCTGGATCGAACCGATCGGGTAGCAGCTGTCAACGATGTTCGATGGATCCGAGCCGGCCCCGAACGGCTGCTCCCGTGGCTGGAAGCTCAAGGCACTGCCGCCCTTGTAGCGGTAGCCGATACGGTCTGCCTCGGAGCCTACCGTCCAGGCTTCGGTGAAAAAGCTTTGCGCCGCAGCCTTGGTCAGGCGATGAAAATAGAGCCCCGGCACCACCCGAAGCACCACCTCGCCACCCAAGGCCTGGCGCAAGGCCATTGGCAGGCTCGCACCGGCGCGGGTCTTGCCGCTGGGTACGCCGACCGGCAACAGGTCACCCGCCATCAGCTTGCGCCCATGGAAGCCACCCAATGCACCCAACGCATAGGTGGAGCGGCTGCCGAGTACCTCGGGTACATCGATACCGCCGGCCACCGCCAGGTAGGCCCGGGCGCCTGCGGTAGGGAAGCCGAAACCCAACACCTGCCCGGCACGTACGGCAAACGCCGTATCCGGGCGTTGCTCGCGGCCATCGAGCAAGGCCGGCATCTGCGCGCCACAAACCGCCACCAGGGCATCCTGCTGGAACTCCAGCTCCGGCCCCACCAGCGCACACTCGAGGCCCGCGGCGCCGGCCGGGTTGCCCACCAGGTGGTTGGCCGCCCTCAGGGCGTACTGATCGAGGGCGCCGGACGGCGGGATGCCCAGGTGGTAGTAGCCTTCGCGGCCCAGGTCCTGCACCGAGGTAGCCAGCCCGGGTTTGAGTACCTTGATCATGCCAGCACCTCCTGCAGGGTCCGTGGATAGCCGACCGGGTCGGCGAGGAACGCGTCCAGGGAGAATTCCACCGGGCGAATGCGCAGGTCGAAGCGGCCTTCTTCGACATCCGCCACCGCCTGGTCGTAGGTGCGGCGGTCGATGGGTTTGAACTGCACGATGTCTCCCGGGCGGAAGAACACCATGTGCTCCTTCAGGTAGTTCAGTGTCTGCTGCGGGTCGTAGATCGGCGCCGGGGTGACGCCGAACATCTGGTAGCCGCCTGCCCCGCGCACCGAATAGATGCAGCCGAAGCAGCCGCCATGGCCAAGGGTGAGTTTGGGGGTGTCCGTACGCGGGCGCAGGTACTTGGGCACCTGCAATTGCCGCTCGCGCTCGACCATCTGGAACATGAACGGCAGGCCGGCAACGAACCCGACCATCGACACGAACCACGGCGCGCCGCTGTGCGCGGCAATGAACGCCTCGACATCGGCCAGGCCGTTGATCCGCGCGGCGTACTCCAGGTCGGTGCTGCCCGGGTCCTGGTGGCGGTCACGAAAACGCATCAGCGTTTCATGGGTCCAGGGGTCGTTGTACAGCACTGGAATCTCGATGATCCGCGTCTGCAACGAGCGCTCGGCCACTGCCTGTGCTTCGGCACCGCGCACCGCCTCCAGCAGTGCCTGCGGCGCGATACGGTCCGGGTCGAAGCGGATCTGGAACGAGGCGTTGGCCAGGCACACATCCAGCACGCCATCCAGGACCAGCCGCTCCACCGCACGGGTGACGGCCATGCCCTTGAAAAAAGCCTCCAGCGACATGCTCTCGCTGACTTCGGCAAACAGGTGCTCGTCGGCGCCAAAGCTGTAGCGGATCGGGGTTGTAGCAAGCGGTTCGGCCATGACTGTTCCTTTTCTTGGAATCTTTATAGAAAGGCAGGCGAAAGCAAATTGCACGGGCTCCGGCGTATACCTGCCGGATGCCCCACGGATTCAGCGTGGCGCACGCACCACGATCCCGGCAGCGTCCAGCGCCTGGCGCGTGGCCTCGACCAGGTCGAGCGCACCCGGGGTGTCACTGTGCAAGCAGATGGAATCGAATTCGATGGCCAGGTCCTGCCCCTCGACCGTGCGCACCACGCCTTGCTGACAAGCCCGCAACACCCGTTCGGCGACCGCCCCGGGCTCATGGCCCCGCACGTTGCGGGTGAACACGATCGACCCGCTCAGGTCGTACTCGCGGTCGGCGTAGAACTCGCGAATTACCGGCTGGCCAAGCTCCTGGGCAATGCGGCAGATCACTGAACCGGGCATGCAGTACAGCAGCAGCTCTGGCTCGATCACCCGCAGGTTTTCCACCAGCAGCCGTGCAGCTTCTTCGTCACGTGCCAGATGCATGTACAGGGCACCGTGCGGCTTGATGTGCTGCAGGTGCACGCCCTGGGCGCGGGCAATTTCACGCAGGGCGCCGAGCTGGTAGAGCATGTCGTCGACCAGTTCCTGGGCCGGGGCATTGATGTGTCGGCGGCCGAAGCCGACCAGGTCACGGAACCCGGGGTGCGCCCCCACTGCGACGCCCAGGGCCTTGGCCCGCTCGACGGTACGGCGCATGGTGCCGGGGTCACCGGCATGGAAGCCGGTGGCAATGTTGGCCGTGCTGATGTAGCCCATCAGCTCGTTGTCGACGCCGTCGCCAATGGTCCACGGGCCAAAGCCCTCACCCATGTCCGAGTTGAAATCCACCACCTGCATGACTGTCTCTCCTGGCGCTTGTGACTGCATGCAAGCCACGTTAGATTCTCTGCACCCCCTTGGGAAGATCTATAAACAGATAGGGTGTCTTCTGAAAATCAGATACCCCAGGAGCCTACCGTGTCACTGACCCTGCGCCAGGTCCGCTATTTCGTCGCCACCGCCGAGATCGGCCAGATTTCCCAGGCAGCAATCCACCTGAACATTTCCCAGTCTGCAGTCACCACGGCGATCAAGGAGCTGGAGGCGATGCTTGGCGTGCTGCTGTTCCAGCGCTCGGCCCAGGGCATGAGCCTGACCGAAGCCGGCCGGCACTTTCTGAACCGCGCCTACGTGATCCTGCGCAGCGTGGACGATGCGCTGAACAGCCCGCTGCCGGACGTGCGCGCCAGCGGCCTGCTGCGCCTGGCGGCAAGTTATACGGTGATCGGCTACTTCCTGCCGCATCACCTGCAGCGGCTGGAGCACTGGCACCCGGACGTGACCCTGGAGCTGTACGAACAGGAGCGCAGCGCCATCGAGCAAGGCTTGCTGGAGGGGCGTTTCGACATGGCAGTGGTGCTCACCGCCAACCTCACCCACCCGGACATCGTCTCGGAAACCCTGTTCAACTCCGAACGCCGCCTGTGGCTGCCCGGCCACCATCCGCTGTGCGAGCGCTCGGCGGTAAGCCTGGCCGATGTGGCCTGCGAGCCGTTCATCCTGCTGACCGTGGATGAGGCCGAGCAAAGCGCCATGCGCTATTGGGAACAGGCCGGGCAGCGGCCGCAAGTGCGGGTGCGGACCAGTTCGGTGGAGGCCGTGCGCAGCATGGTCGCCAATGGCAGCGGTGTGGCGATCCTGTCGGACCTGGTGCACCGGCCCTGGTCGCTGGAGGGCAAGCGAATCGAGACGGTGACCATCAGCGACCCGGTGACACCGATGAGCGTCGGGTTGGCCTGGCACCGGGAACGGGCGTTCAGCCCGGCGATGCAGGCTGTGCGCAATTACTTCCATGATGCTTTTTTGGCACCGCAGCAGTTGTCGGCACGGCGCTGACCGTTCCCTGCAGGCCCGACTCTTCACGGGTAAATCCGCACACAGCGTCTGCATTCGGAATCAACGCCACTCGCTATAGGGCTCCAGCGGCGTCACCGGCAGCGCCAGGTTGCCTCGCCACGGCTCGAACAGGTAGCGCAGGTAGAGCATGCCATGGCTAGGCGCATAGTCATCGCTGTGCTGCCAGTCGAAGCCGCCGCCCAACACCCACTGGTCGCTCAGGCGCCGCTCGAACAGCCCGCGCAGGCGGTAGCCCAGACCGCTACTGTCGCTGGCATCGCGCATCGCATCGTTGTTCGAATCGTCGATATCAAATCGATCCATCAACTTGCGGTTGAGGTGCGTGTCCGGATACAGACGGCTGCGGCCGCTGTGGGCCTGGGACCAGCTTACAGAGCCCTCCAGCAGCACCGACCAGTCGTAGTTGCGCCAGGCATAACTGACCGGCACGCCAACCGATGTGTAACGCTGAGGGCTGTAATAGCCGCCCTGCCCCAAGCTGTAGCCGCCCAGGTCCTTGTCGTGACGCCAGTGCATCAGCGTAAGGCCCACGCGCACACGTTCATCGGCTTTTTCCACCACGCGGTGGTACCAGCCGGCCATGGCCCGGGTGCGCTGGTTGTCGGCGACGTTTTCGCCATACAGCCAGTGGTGCCCGAGGCTGGCCCAGACGCCATTGTCACCGCCCTGGTCCCAGCTCAGGCCGAGCGTGGCGCCATTGGCCGTGACCCCGCCCCAGTGCACGCCTGTCCACGGGTCACGTGCCCCGGCAAAGGACAACAGCGAGTTGCTCATCGGCCGCCGCGAAGCGGTCAGCGACCAGCCAAACTGGCCGAGGTCACCGTTGAACGTGGCGCCACCCAACCAGTTGTTGATCGCATATCCTTGGGTGGTGCCCAGGTCGAAGGCCCAGCGGCTACCCTGCCAGCCCAGCGCCAGCACACTGCCGTCAGCAGTTTGCGAGCCCCCCTTGCACTCGCCAACAACCTGGCAGCTACCGAAATCTGTGGTATAGCGCCCATCATCGTCTTGCTTGAACGACCCCGCATCCATGCCGATGCGCTCCACCCGCGCAAAGGCGGTGCCGTCCTGCCAAGGGGTATCGACATGCAGCAAGGTCGACTGGGTACTCAGTTCGGACGTGCCCGGCGTGCCGTCGTCCTCGCGCCAACCGTAGTCGTGCATCAACGTCACATGGGTATTGCGCTGGCGATACAGCGCATCGACGTCGCTGCGCAGGCTGCGTGCCAGCCAGTCGTCGTCATCCTGCTCACGGCTGGCCAGCGTCAGTGCACGGTCGTCCCGTGGCGACACGGCAGCACGCTCGAGCATCTGCGCATCGGCCATCGCTGCGGCGTAAAGGTCCAGCGCCCGTTGCGGGTCATCCTGCGCCACCAGGCGGGCAGCGTCGCGCCGCAACAAGGGGTCGGGGCGAGCCTGCTGCGCTGCGATCTGGTCGAGCATTCTGGCCGCCTGGTCGTGTTCGCCCAAGGCGACCCAGACAGCCGCCAGGCGCCGCTGGGCGTTGCTGTCATCGGCAGCCAGTTGCGGTACCTGCACAGCCAGCATGTGCCGGGCCTGTGCCAGGTTACCTTCGGCCACCGCGCTTTCGATCACGCCAAGGCGCGCCTGGGGTTGCCCAGGCTGCACGGCAAGCACGCGCTGGTAATAACCGCGCGCCTTGCCAGGCTCACCATTGGCCGCCGCCCAGTCAGCCAGCAGCATCAGGTCGTCGGTGCTGCCTTCGCCACGCGCCAGGCTGGCCTCGAGCAGGCGGGTCGCTTCAGCCGTACGGCCTTGCGCCTGCAGCTGCTGCGCCGAGGCCAGGGTCATGCGGCGGCGGATACGCTGCTCCAGCGCATGCATGTCAGCGTTCCATGCCCCCTGCGGCACCGCGCCCAGGCTGTCCAGGGCCAGCGCATCGCGGTCGCTGGACTCCAGGAACAGGCCATGGGCATAGCGGGTAGATGGGTCGCCCGGCTGGCGCTGCACAATGCTGGCGAATGCCGCGTCGGCTTCGGCGGTGCGCCCCAGGTGGCGCAGGCTGCTGGCCAGCTGGTAGACCAGCCAGGGCTCATCGGGGGCCAAGGCCGTGGCCTGGCCCAGCGCCTGGCTGGCCGCCGCCCAGTCCTCACGCTGCATGGCCTGCTCACCTTGCTGGCGCAGGCGTGCGAGTTCCAGGCTGCGGCGCAGGCTGGCGAACTGCGCTTGCTGCCGAGGCGACAGGCTGTCGAGGTACGCCCGCGCCTTGTCGGGCGATTGCGCCTGGTACACACGCACCAGGCCGCGCACGGCACTTTCGTTATCCGGCGCCATGCGCCGAACCTGCAGGAATTGCCGCTCGGCGGCGGCTGTATCGCCTTCGGCCAGCGAGACATCCGCCAGGCCCAGCAAGGCGTATTCCTCCTTCGGGCGCTGCTGGCGTGCCTGCTGGTAGAAGGCACGGGCAGCGCGCAGGTCTTTCGCCTGCAGTGCCCGCTCGCCTTTGCTGAGCAACGCCCAATACTGGCTGGACGACTCCAGGTCCTTCCACTGGCTGATCCAGTAGGTGTCCTGCTCCTTGGCACTTGCCGCCCGGAACGCCGCATTGGCATCTTCGTAGCGGCTCTGGCGCATCAGCGCATAGCCCAGTGCACCCTGCAGGCTGGCATCATCCGGATACTGGCGCAGCGCCCGGCGCAGTTGTGCTTCGGCTTCAGCGTTGCGGCCCTTGTCGAGCAATGCCAAGCCCCGCTGGCCAGCCTGCCAGGACGGGTCGGCCAGCAGTTTGCGCTGCTGTTGCAGGGTCTCGCTGGCCTGCGCCTGCAACGGTGAGGCCGGGTAACGCTGGAGAAACGCTTGCCAGGCCGCCGCGCTGGCGGCGCTCACCGCTTGCCCGGACAGGTAGTCGAACTCACGCTGGGCAGCGGCATCCCGTGCGCCAGGGTCGCGCGACAGCTGGTCGAGCAAGGCCAAGGCTTCGCGGTCGCGATTTTCGGCGAACAGCCAACCGGCCAAAGTCTGGCGCAGCCCGGCACTGCCCGGGTACTGCTGGTCCAGTTGCTGCAGCTGCCTGATCGCTTCAGGGCGCTGGCCTGGGAGGTTGCCGCGCACGCGCCAGTAGTCCAGGGCCAATTCCAGGCTTGGCGGTTCACCAGCGAACAACTGTTCATAGGCCGCCAGCGCCTCTTCATTGCGCCCGGTGACCGCCAGCAGGCGGGCCTGCTGCAATTGCCGCACGCGCTCCGGCTGCTGTAGCTCGAGCAGGCGCCTGGCCTGGCGTGCCTGCAAGCTGCCAGGCGCGATGGCACTGATCCGCGCACTCAACTGCTCGGCCTCGGTGCTGTTCTTTTCGCGCAATGCCAGGCTCAGGGCCGCCAGCAACACATCCGGGTTGCGCGGCTCGAGCAATTGCAGCCGCCCCAGTGCATCGCGCACCAGGTCGTCACGATGCAGCGCCTCGCCGCGACGCACCTGGTCCAGCAGCCATTGGCGCTGTTCGCCGGCATCCTTGGGTTGTGCCGTGGCCTGGCAGGTCACTGCCGCCAGCATCAGCACGCCGATCATTCGCTGCATGGCGCGCTCCAGGCCGGCAACAGGCGGCCGTGCGGGTCAAAACGGTAACGGCCTTGGTCCCAGCCCTGGCCAAACAGCGCCAGCACCTGGCTGTAATAGGCCTTGGCTTCGACTGGCTGTTCGCGCAGGCGCTGACGCTGGGCCGCCAGGCCCGCGACGTGCTCCGGCAATGCTGCCAGCAACGGCAGCAACGCCGCAGAGAAACCCGCCGGGCCATGGCCACTGGCAACACCGCTGTGCGCATCCACATGTTCTGGCGGCAGCCCCTGGCGCGCGGTCAATGCCGCCATCGGGGCATAGTGGGCCACCAGTTCGGCACGCTGCGCCGCGTCCTTGGCCAGCATGCCGACCCACAGGTAGACGCGGATGGCATCGTAGTCACCCTCACTGCCATGTTGCGGGTCCGCTGCCAGTTCACCGGCTGGCGTCCACAGCAGCCAGTCCGGGGCAAAGCCCTTTGGCGACGAAGCCAGCCACAAACGCCGCGTGTTGGCCGCCAGCTCGCCCCACAACGGGTCGACCAGGCTGAAGCGATCGAACAACTGCAGCGGCAAATAGCTGGGGTTCAAGCGGGCGCCGCGAGCATCCTCGAAGCCGTAGTCCCCCGGCAGCAGCATCACCCCCAGGCCCGGCAGCTTGCGCACGGTCTGCGCGGCGATACGCCACAGCAGGCGCTGGCCCAGCTGCGTGTAGGCCGGCTCGTCCCACAGCCGACCGGCTTCCAGCAGGCTGTAGGCAATCCACAGGTCGGCATCGCTGGCGTTGTTGGCATCCAGCACCTGCCACTGCTGCTGGCCGTTACGGCCCCACAGCCAGGCGGGCAGATGCCGGGCCAGGTCGCCCTCCGCCAGGTTGTTGCCGGTCCAGCGCAGCAACTGTGCGAAGGCTTGCCGGTCATTGCCTACCAGGGCGAAGAACAGCGCATAGCTCTGCCCTTCCGAGGTGGTGATCAGGCGCTCGTCGCTCGGGTCGATGACCCGACCGTCGACACTCACCAGTTCGGCCTTGAAGCGGTCCCAGGCCGGCCATTTGCAAGCCGGTGCGGCACTCGTGACGACGGGCAGGCCCAAGGCGACCAGCCCCACCAGCAACTGACGCATCATCACCCCGCCTCACCCAGGCGGCGCTTGCCTGCCCAGCGCAGTGCCCGCCACAACAGGAAGGCAAACAGCACCACGCAAATGGCCGCGATCGCCGCCAGCAGTACCGGGTGCTCGGACAGGTGGAACCACAGCAGCAGCCACCACGGCAGCGCGCCTACAAAGTAGTGCTCGCCGACGAACTGGCTGGTGACACCGCTGCTGCGCACCAGCGTCACCGAGCCGGCCACCGCATCGAGCTTGCCCACATCGCCGAGCACATCGCGCAGCAACGCTTGGTCGCTATCGCTGTTGGCCAGCAGGGCGACGACGCTGCGCTGCTCATGGAAGGGCGACTTCAGCCCGGTGATGGCCGCAATCGGCGCCTGCGCGCTGACTGCCACTCGGCTGCTCGCGGCCACCGGCGCGGTATCGAAGCGCTGGCTGCCCGGCAGCCCTGTGCTACGGCCTTGCAGCAGCCAGTCCCGCTGGGCACTGAGCAGCAGGCCAAGGTTGGGCGCATCCCCCAGCGCCTCAGGCAGGCTGCCGAGCAGCAGCAAGTCGGCATCGGCCGCTGCGGCCTGCTTCCAGTCATCGACCAGCCGCAGGCCAAGCGCCGGGTAGCCGATCTGCCCGGCCAACCCGCCGACCGCATCGAGCAAGGTGCCCACCTGCATCGCCGTGGGCTTGGCCGGCATGACGACCAGCGTTTCGGAAAGGTCGGCCATGCGGCTGAACGGGAAGCCGCTGCGGGCGAATGCGCGCAGGTCGGGCATGGCGATGTAGTGGTGGTAACCGGACAGGTCGATGGTCGAGTTGTCGTCGATCGCCGCGCGCACATCCACCGGCAACGAGGTCTGGCAGCGGTCGCGCTGGGCGCTGCCCAGGGTGCTGGCAAAGCTGAAATCGAAGCGCAGGCGGTTGCGGTCGCCGATCTTCAACGCCGGTACCAGCGACTTCTCGGTCAATGCGCTGTTGTCGCCGGACAGCACCGCCAGGCGCATTTCCTCGAGCGTACCGCCGCGCCGGTCATTGCCCACCAGCGGCATGCTGGTGATGTACTGGTCGTTGACGCTGATGCTCAGGCGCGATTCGTCGCTCACTGCCGGGGCCGTGTAGCGGTACAGCGTACGCAGCGGAATGCCCTGGTTGCGCCAGACGAACAAGTCCGGCGGCAGGTTCAGCTCCAGCGTTACCGGCCGTGGTTGCAGGCCACTGACCTGCAACTGCTCGGGGTAATCGAGCAGCTCAGCGAAGCGTACCGGGCGGTCGGTGCGTGTCCAGTTCGGCGCATCGTAAGGCTGGCGCGGCTGCAGTGTCGTCATCTGCTCGACCTTCACCCGGGCACCACGGAACAGGTTGTTGCCAACCGCCAGCGCCGAGGCGGCCTTGACCAGGTCATCGTCGTTGCGGCCCAGCACCAGCAGCACCTTGCTGAAACGGTCGTCCGGGTGGTCGATCATCTGCAGTACCGGGCCGTCGACCGGCGGGAATTGCTGCAGGTCGGCAAGGAAGGCCGGGCGACGGTCGTTGCTGGCAAACACGATACTCGGCGTGGGTTTGTCGCCACGGGCCGGCAGGCTGCCGTACAGCACCGGGAAGGTCGCCTTGCGCCAACCGGCCTGGCTGCCGAAGTAGGACGCCAGGATCGCCGCCGCACGCTGCTCGCCCAGGCTCGGCACGCCGCTGAACACCACCGGCAGCGTTACCTTGCCGGTGTCGCGCACATCAAAGAACGGCAGCGGGAAGTACGCCAGGTCGTTGTCCAGGGCCAGGGCCTGTTCGTGCAGCTGCACCTGGCTCTTGCGGTTCAGGTTCAGCCACAGGCCACTGTGCGCTGGGTCTTCGCAGATGTCGGTGTAATGCCCGACGAACTCCAGGCGTACCCGGTTGAAATCGCTGAGCAGCTTCGGGTCCAGCGGCAGCTGACGGCGCACGCGCTGGCCAAGCTGATCCTTTTCCACCGGCACCACGCCCATCAGTTCGTCATTCAGGTACACGCGCAGGTGCGACAGGTTCGGCAACAGCGCGGGCGATGGCGTGTAGTCCAGCTGCAGGCTGGCGTCGGTGGCCAGGCGGTCGCGCCGCAGGCCGAATTCGATATGCTCGCTGTTGCGCACCCCCAGCAACAGGCTGTCGGAGGCATGCCCGAGCTGCTCGAAGGTTTTCGCAACCGGCCAGTTCGGTACCGTGGGTACGGCTGGCTCGGCAAGCGGGGCTACGGAGGCGGCAGCGGCGCTTTGCGACAAGGCAGCAAGCAGCGCCATCGCCAGGCCCCAGGTACGCGCGGGATAACCAGTCATCATGCGTCTCGATCAACAGGGTTCAAGGAAGGGACAGGCTGCGGTGTGCGGGGCCTGTAGCTGGCCAGCCAGTTCGCCAGCGCGTGCAGTGGGCGCAGCCACGCCCGCACCCATGGCGGCAAGTGTTCGACCAGCCGCAGGTAACCGACACCGCCCAGCTTCAGCACGTCGACCAGGCTGCGCAGCGGGCGATCGACCTCGTGCTGCTCGTTCCAGCCAAGCCAGGCATCGGCACGGGCAAAGGTGCAGTGGACCAGGTCGATACGCTGTTGCTGGCCGAGGTCATGGAACACCAGGCCCACGTGTTGCCCGATGGTGCGGGTGACACAGGCCTGGAAGGCGAACTCGCGCTGGCCGCGGTTGAGCAGCAGGCGCACCCGCTCCCCCGCTTGCAACTCGAGGCCCCGGTGCAATTGCAGGCCGACACCGCCGTCGGAGTAGTCGACCAGGGTACAGGGGTAGGCGTGACCGCTGGCCAGCACCAGCCCCGCCGGCAAGCGCATCTGCACCCGGTGGGCGCGGCGCACCTGGCGCACTTCGGCAGCCACGGCGACGGCGGCGCCGATGATCAGCAGGTTGTAGATCACCCACAGCGAGCTGACGATCACCGTGCCGATTTCCGCCGCCGGGCCGGTGAACAGGCGCCACACGGCGAAGCCCAGGCCGGCCACGTTGAGCGCCGCCAGCCACAGGTAGGGTTGGGCGATGCGCCAGTCGAACTGCTCCTGCTCCATCAGGCCGCCCTTGGCGGTGACGTTGAACTTGCCCTTCTTCGGCGCGAACAGCGCGACCGTGGTCGGGCGGGCGATGTACCAGGCCAGCACGGTCTCGTAGACCTCGCCCCAGAAGGTCTGCCGGTACTTGCCCTGCATGCGCGAGTTGGTCAGGCTGGCGTGGATCATGTGCGGCAGCACGTACAGCAGGATCATCAACGCCGGTGCGTAGATGATGTAGGCATGCAGCAGCAGGAACGCCAGCGGCGCGGTCAGGAACACCAGCCGTGGCAGGCCGGCCAGAAAGTGCAGCATGGCGTTGGCATAGCACACCCGCTGGAACAGGCTCAGCCCACGGCCGAACAGCGGGTTGTCGGTACGGAAGATCTGCACCATGCCCCGGGCCCAGCGAATGCGCTGGCCGATGTGCGCCGACAGGCTCTCGGTGGCCAGGCCGGCCGCCTGCGGAATGCTCAGGTAGGCCGATGACCAACCCTGGCGGTGCATGCGCAAGGCGGTATGGGCATCTTCGGTCACGGTTTCGACGGCGAAACCGCCGATGCTCTCCAGCGCGGTACGGCGCAGCACGGCACACGAGCCGCAGAAGAACGCCGCGTTCCACATGTCATTGCCATCCTGGATCAGGCCGTAGAACAGCTCGCCTTCATTGGGGCGACGGCGGAACGAGCCCAGGTTGCGCTCGAACGGGTCGGGCGAGAAGAAATGGTGCGGCGTCTGCACCAGCGCCAGCTTCGGGTCCTTGAGGAACCAGCCCACTGTCATTTGCAGGAAGGAGCGCACCGGCACGTGGTCGCAGTCGAAAATGGCGATCAGCTCGCTGTCGGTCACGCCCAGCGCATGGTTGAGGTTGCCGGCCTTGGCGTGCTTGTTGTCCGGCCGCACGATGTAGCCCACCCCCACTTCGTCGGCGAACGCACGGAACGCCTCGCGCCGGCCGTCGTCGAGGATGTAGATGCGCAGGCACTCGCGCGGCCAGTCCAGGCCCAGGGCGGCCAGCACCGTGGTGCGCACCACCGACAAGTCTTCGTTGTAGGTGGGGATCATCAGGTCGACGGTCGGCCAGTGCGCCGGGTTTGCCGGCAGGTTCGCCGGCTTGCGCTGCAACGGCCAGCAGGTCTGGATGTAGCCCAGGATCAGCACGAACCACGAATAGGTTTCTGCCGCCAGCAGGATCACCCCGCACACAAGGCCCGTGGTGTCGTTCCAGTTCAGGGTCGAGGTGTAGCGCCACCACAGGTAGCGGCAGGAGATGAGCGTCGACAGCACGATCAGCATCAGGGTCGGGAAGCGGCCCGGCATGTGCCGCACCAGCAGGGCAATGCCCAGCAGCAGGCAAATGAACACCAGCTGCGCCAGGTAGCCGAACGGTTCGGTCACGCACAGCACGGCCAGGCCGATGGCGCCCAGGGTCAGCACGCTGTAGAAAACCCACCGGGCGAACACGCTCAAGCCGCGCAGGTGTGCCGAGGCTTGCTGCTTGAAAGCGCTGGCGCGGTAGCGCGCAGGCAGCTGCTGCAGGCGGTCGATCAGCAGGCCATGGTAGCGGCGCAGCACCTGGCGCATACCGCGCAGCTGCGCACGCACTGCCCCCCAGGCACGGCGGGCAAACCCCGGTTCGCGAGGCAGCGGTTGACGCCGGACCAGCAGCCACAGGCTCTGGATCAGCAGGCGCAGCGGGTCGCCCAGGCTTGGGCGCTTGCCCGCCAGTTGCGGGTACAGCCGCTGCCGCTCGGCCAACAGGGCTTGCCAGGCAGGCGACTCCAGGCGCAGGAACAGGAAGGCCAGCCACACGCCAAGGGTAAACAGCCAGGCGACCGGCTGCCGCGCGCCACGTGTGCGGAACCAGGCGTAGGCCGACAGAGGGGTCAGGGTCACGACTGGCGCCTCGTCAGGCAGCGCACCGCCAGGCTCTGCACGTCCCGGCAAGCCAGGCTCTGCGGCGCGTAGTGGCCAAGCGGTGCCTTGCACGCCAGGGCCTCGAGGAAGGCCTCGTCGCGGTGCACCACCTGGATCGGCAGGCGATCACGGAACAGGTCGCGCCACACCATCAGCAAGTCGCTCTGCAAGCGGCTGGCGGGGTCGTAGCGGTTGACCAGCAACAGGTCGTAGTGCTCGACCTGCCGGCGCCCGAGCAGCAAGTGGCTGGCCATTTCGGCCTCGGCCACCAACACCCGCACGTCAGTCTCGACGCTTTGGCCAGCGGCATCGGCCGGCAGTTGCGGCAGGTCGAACAGCAACCAGTCGAAGTGTTCGGCCAGCTCGGCCTGGCGCGCGCGCCAGGCTTCAGCGTCGGGCAACGGCGGCCGCGTGCCGGCAGGCAGATTGCCGAACGGCATCAGGCACAGGCCATCGAGCACCTCGTACATGGCATCGCTGTATGGCCGCCCTTCCCGCTCGGCAAGCGCCCAGCCCTCGTGCGTGTCGAGGGGCAGATTGAAGTGCAGGCCGAGCAGGTTGCTTGGGCACAGGTCGACCAGCAGCACCCGCTCACCTACGCTCTGCAACGCATGCCCCAGCGCGGCCAGCAAGGCACTGCGCCCCAGGCCACCACGAACACCGTGCAACGCCAGGCTGGTCATGGCGACAGCACCTGGCGCCGCGGCGCCGCCGTGTACAAGGTGCCCTGGGCGCTGCTCCGGCAGCTTTCACCCAGCAGTGGCCAGCGCTGCAAGGCCTGCTGGACACCCACCAGCAATGAGATGTCCTGGTAGTTCAGGTCCGGCATGTCCAGGTGCTGGCGCAACTGGGCGATATCGTCGCTGCGGTCGGCAGGGTCTGCCTTGCCAGTGATCATGGGCGCTCCTTCGGGACAGGCTGCCAGTCGGGCTGGCCTTGCAGGCGCATGTAGGCGCGCCCCTGGTAGTTCAGTACTTGTGCACCTGCGGTTTCCGCGACCTGTTCGGTGGTCGGCAGGTCGCTCAGCAGGCTGGGCACATCCAGCACCTGCTGCTGGCCCAGGCCCGCATACACGCGCGAGATCAGCTCGGACAGCGCCAGGTAGCTGGTGGGTGCCGAGACATGCAGCGGCTCGCTGCGGGCAGGCTGGCCCATGCCGATGAACTTCAGGCCCACCGGCACATGGGTAATCGATGGAGTGGGGATTTCACGCATGCCCGACAGCTGCATGCGGTCGCCATGCAGCGCGGCGCCATGTTCCGGGACAATGGCCACGACCACGCGGCGGCCGCTGCGCTCCAGTTCATCGAGGAAGCTGCCAAGCTCGCCGAACAGCCGGGTGGCGCGGGTGGCGTAATCGGCCACACGGGTACCGCCGTCGGCGGTGACGATACGGTTGCCGTCATGCAGGCTGATGCTGTTGTAGAACAGCGACACATGCTCGGCCGGCGCGCCTTTGCGCTGCCCCCACCAGCGGCGCAGCACCTCCAGGTCGCTGGCGATCGGCGAGCCGTCGAAGCCGACCAGTGCCCGCGGGAAGTCGGTGTTGCGCAGGCCGGGTTGAGGCATGTGCTGCTGGGTGATATCGCCGATGAAGTTGTCGAAGCGGCCACTGTGGTTGAGCAAGGTGTTGCTCTGGAAACCGAGCCTGGCCAGGTTCTGAAACAACAGGCACTGCTCCGGGGCCGGCTGATACAGCCCGGCGTGGGACGACTGCCCGCAGCTGGCACGCAGCACGCGGATGGCGGCCGGCCCGCTGTAGGACGTGGCCGAGTTGAACTGGTCGAAGATCACGTCCAGGCGCGAGAACAGCGGGTTGTCACGCAGCCCGACAGCGGAAAGGTCATCCCAGGCCAGCGAGCAGATGTTGATCACCAGCAGGTCGAACGGCTGCTCATCGGCCTTCATGGCCGGGAATGCTGTCACCCGTTCACGCTCACTGGCGAAGAACCGCTCGAGCCAGCTGTCGAGCGTGGCATTGTCGGCAACCGCAGTGGCCTGCGCCTGCTCGGTGGGGCTGGTAGCCGCGGCGCCAGGCGCCTGGCCCGCATTTAGCCCCAGCGCTGGCAGGCCGCCGACCGCCAGCCACGCCAGCCCCAGCAGGCTCAAGGTACTCAGCCGCAGCCAGTGGCGCAGGTACAGGTAACCCACCAACAATAGCGCCAGCGCGCCCAGCAGGTTCCAGTTGATGAAGCGGCCGAGCAGTTCGAGCAGGTAGTCCCACGAGAAATCGAACACCCCCGGCTGCGCCAGCAGGCGGCTGAAGGGCGGCAGCCAGGTGTCCTGGTAGAACAACGCGATGCCGACCGGTACGGCCACCATCTGCCGCGCGATTCGCAGCCACTTGCCCGGCAACGGCACCAGCAGAAACGCGGCGAACAACAGGTTCGGCAGCGCCTGGAAGTCGAGCATGCCAAGGGCGACCAACAGGAACTTGGCCAGGAAATAGAGGTTCCACCCTCCCAGTCCAGGCCAGCGGGCCGGTACCGGGAGGGTGGCGGATGTATTAGTCATTACGGGGTTCCTGGCGTGCAGCGCGGTGGCGTACGCCCAGCGGTTTCAGGTAACGGGGTGGAAGGCGGCGGCGCAACCAGCCGCGCAGCGTGGCGCGCAGGCGCAACAACAGCAGGGCCAGCGCCAAGGTGACCAGCGCCGTGATGCCGACCAATTGCAGCAGCTGCACGAAGTTCATGCCGTACCCCGCTTGCCCAGGGCCACCCGGCGCGGCGCCAGGGCCGGCCTTGCCTGGGCGGGTAGCTGCGCCGCCGCGTCGAGCCGGGGTGGCTGTGGCACGCTGTCGTCGAGGAAGGCCGGGGTGGCCAGGCTGTCGACACCGGCAAGCACCTCCTGGCTGATGAACAACTCTTTCCACGACAACTGGAAGATGTGGTCAAGGGCTTGCTCGACGCCTTCGGAGCGGCAGGCGAACAGGAACAGGAACAGCACATCGCCCACCACGCAGGCGATATCGCCGTCGCGGCGGAACACCGTGCGCGAGCAGGCTTGCAGCGGGGTCAGGCCAGGGGCCGGGCGCAACACCAGCAACTGGTGGGCGATTTCGCCGTTGCGCACCCCGTGCCACATGGTCTGCACCGCTTCGGCGAACGCGCGCGGCGCCACCAGCCCGCAAATGGCCTGCGGCCGCAGGCGTGCGAGCAAGGCATCGAAATCGCTTGGCAGGCGCCGGCGCCAGAGGTAACCCTGGATGCTCTCGACCATGGTCAGGAAGCGCGACAGGCTGGCACCGAACGGCACGATCTGGCTGGCCCCGCAGGCCAGCAGCAGTTGTTCATCCTGATAGCGCAGGGTTGGTGCCATCTCGCGCACCACCAGCTTCAGGGCACTGCCACGCAACTGGCGCAAGCGGTGCAACTGGCGCGCCAGGCTATCCAGGCGCTGCCCGCCGTCCATGGCAAAGATGACCGTGGCGGAAACCGCCCTGCCAGCTTTGGCACCCAATTCCTCGAGGCTCTCGCAGACCTGCCAGTGCTCGGAGAAGGCTGGCGCACCTTCCAGTACCGGGCGCTGAGCCAGGCACAACAGCTCGTCGCCACCGGTGTCGCTGGGGGCCTGCGGCGCCCCGGCGGCGGCGAAGCCCGCTTCAAGCCGCGCCAGTTCCACATCGCGCGTACCGGTCTTGCCGAGCGGGTTGCTCCAGAAATGCTGCAGGTAGCGCACCCCGCCTTTGCCGCGGTACACCTGGGCCAGGCCATCGACGCCCTGGTTGAACGCACGCAGGCGCTCTACCAGCCCGGCACTCTGGCCGCTGCTGATGACCAGCAATAGCGTGGCCTCGGCCAACAGGACCGGGCGCAGCGCGTTGCACCAGCTTTCGACGTTGCCGGCACCCCAGACGTCGGCGGGTGTCAACAGCACCAGCACCCGCCCGGCGGCGTCAATACGCGGCAGGTCATCGACCAGGTGCCGGGCGGCTTGCAGGTCGGCTTCGTACAGCGCCAGTTCGGCGGGGCCCTGCGCGGCATCGAGCGCACCCAGCACATCACCGATGGCTTGCGCATCGGCGACTAGGGCTGCGCGAACGTGCTCGGGCAGCCCCCCGACCACCTGGCGGCATAGCACGGTGGCGTCTTCTGCGTTGTCACAGGTCAACCAATACAGTCCTTGTACATGAAGCTGGCTGCTTTCGGCGCCTAAGCCGGAAATAGCCAACCACGGCATTCCATTCGTCAAAACACTGGCTCTGAAAAGTAGATTGAAACGGCTATGAGAGGTGGCTGCAGGCACATGCGCCGCTGAGGCTCGATGATAAGCGTCAAAAAAACAACAAAATGACTGACGAACAACCGAACCCGTCAATTCTACAGCAGGGAGGCAAAATGAAATCAAGCAGAAATGTAATGAATTGCAAAAAATTGTTAGCAGCAGGTGCAGGTCTGGAAATGTTTGGCGCCTGTGAGATCGAGCGCCGTCCACGCGGCGCTTCGCAGCACAAGGTTGCCTCAGGTACACCGTGAACCCGAAGCCTGCGGAGTACCTGTGGGAGCGGGCATGCCCGCGAAGCAGGCGACGCGGTGGATGGCACCGGCTGCGCCGGTGTTCGCGGCCACGGCCGCTCCCACAGGTACAGCGTGAGCCCGAAGCCTGCGCCGTACCTGTGGGAGCGGGCAAGCCCGCGAAGCAGGCGACGCGGTGGATGGCACCGGCTTTGCCGGTGTTCGCGGCTAAAGCCGCTCCTACAGGTACAGCGCGAGCCCGAAGCCTGCGCCGTACCTGTGGGAGCGGGCATGCCCGCGAAGCAGGTGACGCGGTGCTCAATCTCACAGGCACCATGAGATTTGGTTATCAAAGCGCCCCACTAAAAATTGATTTCGCTGTCATGACCTGCTCTCTAGACTGAATAAAGGCAACGATAAAACTCAACGTTTTCAGCGCATGTTCAACCGCCCCGGTAGTTCATTCGCTGGCGTGCTCGTGCGCGTCGTAGATAAGGTTTGTTGCAAAGCGTTGTTGTTTAAGGAGTACATATAAAAATGCACAATCACACCGCTGGATTAGACTTGATCAAACAACGCAAGCCGCAACACGGTTTGCCGGGCGCCGCCTATATGGACCCGGTGCTCTATCAGCAGGACCTCGAGCACATCTGGTACAAGGAATGGATCTTCGCCGGCCACACTTTCGAAATGGAAAAAACGGGCGAATACCTGACGCTGCAAATCGGTGAATACCCGGTTGTCGTAGTGCGCGGCAAGGACGGCGTAATACGTGCCTTCCATAACGCCTGCCGCCACCGGGGCTCCAAAGTCTGTACCGAAGCCAAGGGCAAAGTGGCCAAGCTGGTATGCCCGTACCATAAATGGACATTCGAACTGGACGGCAAGTTGCTGTATGCCGGCAACATGGGTACCGACTTCGACCCGTCCGAGCATGAGCTTGCTCCTGTGCACTGCGAGATCGTGCACAGTTACATCTATGTCTGCGTCGCCAGGCAAGCACCGGACTTCGAGAAGTTCCGCAGTGCCGTTTCACCGTTCATTGGCCCTCACTACCTTGAAGACTGCAAGGTCGCGTTCGAATCCCACCTGGTGGAAAAGGGCAACTGGAAGCTGGTCTTCGAAAACAACCGCGAGTGTTATCACTGCGACGGCACCCACCCCGAACTGCTGTGCAGCTATACGGAGCTGGCCTCCGTACGCGGCGACGGCAATGCAGAAGACCCGGTATTTGCCGAGTACTGCAATACGCTCGAGGCAGCCGGCCTCGCCAGCCGCCTGGTCATGGACCCCAATGGCCAGTTCCGCATGACCCGCATCCCGCTCAACCCAGGTGCCAGCAGCTACACCATGGACGGCAAGCCGGCCGTGGCCCGGCGCCTGGACCGCAGTGGCGTGGAGAATATTGGCGCCCTGCTCTACTTCAACTACCCCTCTACCTGGAACCACTTCCTCGGCGACCACGCCTTGAGTTTCCGCGTGCTGCCGGTAGGCCCAGGTGAAACCGTCGTCACCACCAAATGGCTGGTGCCGAAGGACGCACAGGAAGGTGTCGACTACGACATTGACCGGTTGACCAAGGTCTGGATGGCGACCAACGACCAGGACCGGCGGTTGGTCGAAGGTACCCAGGTGGGCGTGACCTCCCCCGCCTACATCCCCGGCCCGTTCTCTTCGATCATCGAAAGTGGCGTGTGCCAGTTCGTCGACTGGTACTGCGACCTGATGACCAGGCGGCTGACCGAAGCGGCGTCGAACAGGATCCTCTGACGCCCACGGCGGAGGGTGCTGCCCTCCGCCGGCCCCAGCCGGTCTACCGGATCGACGGTAGCTTCCTGGCGCATCCCCTCGGCACTGGCCGCCAACCATTTCAGAAGTTGGCTACGAAATTTGACGCCGTAATGGCGCAACGGCCGTTGCCCACACTTCGCCCCCACTTTTCAACTTGACCCGCTGTATGGGAGCCAAGCCTTTTCCCCGGGCAAGACAGAAACAAGACCACAACATCTGTCGCGTGCAACCCGGGCACCCCGAACATTGCAACTGCCATGAATTTCAAAGGAGACAAGAATGATAAGTCCTGTACTCACGGTTGAAGATGTACCCCTCAACAAGTTTCACAAGTCGCTGACTGTCCGTTCAGGCGGTGGCGGTTTTGCCGACGGTTATGTGCTGTGCGTGATTGGCGTCGCCCTGGCGCATATATCGGCGACGTTGCAGTTGAGTACGTTCTGGGAAGGCCTGATCGCCGCTGCGTCCCTGATTGGCGTGTTCTTCGGCGGGTTTCTCGGTGGCTGGCTCACCAACCACCTGGGCCGGCGCAAGGTGTATTTCATCGGTCCGCTGCTGTTCATCGGTGCCTCGCTCGCCCACTTGTGGGTCGATACGGCAATGGGCATGTTCCTGCTGCGGTTGCTGATCGGCATTGGCGTAGGCATCGAATACCCGGTGGCCACGTCCATGCTCGTCGAATTCATGCCGCGCAAGTACCGCGGCTCACGCCTGGCCATGCTGACCCTGTTATGGTTCGCCGGGGCTGCGTCGGCCTACCTGTTCGGGGAGTTGCTGCTGCGCACTCTGGGTGCCGATGCCTGGCCGTTGGTGCTGGCCAGCTCCGCGCTGGTGGGGGTGTTCCTGTTCGTGGTGCGCCTGGGCACCCCGGAATCACCTCGCTGGCTGCTGAGCAAAGGCCGCGATGCCGAAGCCGAGGCCGTGATCAAGGCGGTGTATGGCAGCGATTTCGGCCTGCACAACCTGCCCGAGGAGCAAAACACCCGCAGCCTGACCTTCGCCAACCTGCTGCACTCGGGCTACGGCAAGCGGATGCTGTTCATCGTCAGCTTCTGGACATGCTCCATCATTCCGGTCTTTGCGGTGTACTCGTTCGCCCCCAAGGTACTCGGCGCACTCAACCTGAAAGGTGATATCGCCTCCCTGGGCTCGGCACTGATCACCCTGTTCTTCGTCTTCGGCTGCATGATAGCCACACGCATCATCAACCTGATCGACCGTCGCACCATGCTCAACTGCAGCTTCCTGCTCTCAGGCCTGGCCCTGCTGTGCCTGGGCATTTTCCATGCGAGCCCAGGCCTGGTCATTCTCATGCTGTTTGCCGCCTACGCGCTGTTCATCGGCGGCGCCCAGGTACTGGTGCTGGTCTACCCCAACGAAATCTTCCCGACCGAAATCCGTACTTTCGCCGTGGGCGTCGGTACCTCCGTGTCACGCATCGGTGCGGCAGTCGGCACCTACCTTGTGCCCCTGTCGCTGGATTCGCTGGGGATCGCGCAAACCATGTACATCGCCGCACTGGTCTCGTTCGTCGGCCTGTTCATGTCCTGGGCCCTGGCACCGGAAACACGCTCGCTGAACTTGCAGCAGGCGGCATCGCTGGGCTGATCTGAAACAACACTGTCAAAGGGAACACACAATGGCTGATTTGCTGAGCAAGCAACAATACGCGGCCCTCGCCGCCGAACTGCAACTGCGTACCCAGGCGTTCATCGACGGTGAGTTCCGCGATGCCATCTCGGGCAACACCTTCGTCACCACCAACCCGGCCACCGGCAAGCAGCTGGCCGAAGTCGCCGCCTGCGACGTCAACGACGTGAACGTGGCCGTGGCCGCCGCCAAGCGCGTGTTCGAACAGGGCACCTGGTCGAAGATGCAGCCGAACGACCGCAAGCACGTGCTGCTGAAGTTCGCCCAGCTGCTGGAAGACAACGCCCACGAGCTGGCCGTGCTGGAAGCGCTGGACAGCGGCAAGCCGGTCAGCGAGTGCCAGAACGTCGACGTGCCGGAAACCATCCACACCATCCGCTGGCACGCCGAGCTGATCGACAAGATCTACGACGCCACGGCGCCGACCGGCAATGCCGCCGTGACCATGGTGGTGCGCGAGGCCATCGGCGTGGTCGGCCTGGTGCTGCCGTGGAACTTCCCGCTGCTGATGCTGGCCTGGAAGATTGCCCCGTCGCTGGCCGCCGGTTGCTCGATCGTGGTCAAGCCGGCCAAGGAAACCACCCTCAGCGCCCTGCGCGTGGCCGAACTGGCCCATGAGGCGGGTATTCCTGCAGGCGTGTTCAACCTGGTACCTGGCGGTGGCCGTGAAGTGGGCGAGGCCATTGGCCGCCACATGGACATCCCGATGGTCAGCTTCACCGGCTCCACCGACACCGGCCGCCTGTTCCTCAAGTACGCCGCCGAGTCCAACCTCAAGCGCATCGTCCTGGAGCTGGGTGGCAAGAACCCGGCCGTGGTCATGAACGACTGCGAGGACCTGGACGAAGTGGCCCAGTTCGTCACCGCCGGTGCGTTCTGGAACATGGGCGAAAACTGCTCCGCTTCCTCGCGCCTGATCGTGCACAAGGACGTGAAGGACCAGCTGCTGGGCCTGATCGCCAAGCACCTGAAGGACTGGAAGCTGGGCGACCCGCTGGACCCGGACAACCGCCTGGGCGCCATGGTCAGCAAGTCGCACTTCGAGAAGGTCAAGTCGTACCTGGAATACGCCGCCGAGCACAAGCTCAGTATCGTCCAGGGTGGCGAGACCGAGGACGGCGTGTTCGTGCAGCCGACCATCGTCGACAACGTTGGCCGCGACAACAAGTTGTTCGTCGAGGAGATCTTCGGCCCGGTGCTGAGCGTGACCAGCTTCGAGACCATCGACGAGGCGATCGAGCTGGCCAACGACACCGTCTACGGCCTGGCGGCCTCGGCCTACACCGGCAGCCTGCGCAATGCGCTGCGCCTGTCGCGTGAAATCCGCGCGGGCGTGGTTACGGTCAACTGCTTCGGCGAAGGGGATGTCACCACGCCGTTCGGTGGCTACAAGGAGTCCGGCTTCGGTGGGCGCGACAAGTCCATCTGGGCCCATGACCAGTACACGGAGTTGAAGACCATCTGGATCAACGCTTCGTGACCTGAGCAAGACTGGTGCTGTTCTGACGGAGTTCGGCACCTGGCCGCTTTTGTGGTGGCTTTGCTGGCCCTATCGCCGGCAAGCCAGCTCCCACAGGGACCCCACAGTCTTCACGGCCTGTGCAGTACCTGTAGGAGCGGCCTTGTGTCGCGAAAGGGCTGCGAAGCAGCCCCAGGATTTTAATGCAGATGCACGAATTGCCGGGGCCTGCTCAGAACTTCGACAAGATCCAGTCCCGCATGCGGCAACACGCGCTGTCGTCCTTCTTCTGCTCGTTGAAGGTCAGGAAGTGCTGGCTGTCCTTGTGCACCAACTCCTGCGCCACCGGCCGTACCAGCACCCCCTCCTCGATCAGCGGCTCGATCAGGTAATGCCAGCCCAAGGCGACCCCCTGGCCCTTGATCGCCAACTGAACCAGCGAGCCGTAATCGTTGGAATGCAGCAATTGCGCACCTGCCGCCACCCGCGCACTCAAGTCGACATTGTGGTACTCGAACCACATGTACCAGTCGATGTGCTCGGCAATCTGCGAACGGCCGTAAGGGCTGAGGTTCAGCAGTGAGCCCTGGCTGATACCGTCCAGCGTGGCCACTTCGGGGTGCTGTGCCAGGTAGCCCGGGCTGCAGATCGGGTAGATCACGTCATAGGCCAAAGGGTGGCTGCTGTAGCCTTCCCTGATCTTCGACAGCTTGTTGATGAACATGTCAGGCTGGACCCCAGGTTCCATGTTCACGAAATTCTGGGTGATGACCAGGTTCAGGTCGATGTCCGGGTTCGCTGCCAGAAACTCCGGCAACCGAGGCGTCAACCACAAGCCGGAAAACGCCGGTGTACAGCACAGTGTCACCACCCGCTTGCCCTTGTTCTGCCGACGTATGCGGCTCGAGACCTGGGCGATGTTGCTGAGCGACAGCTGTACGGCATCGAAAAAGATCGCGCCTTCGGGCGTAAGCGCCACCGCCCGCCCGTTGCGGATGAACAGTTCGGCGCCCATGAAACCTTCCAGCTCACGTATCTGTTTGCTGATGGCCGCCTGGGTGACGCACAGCGACTCCGCCGCGCGGGTGAAATTGAGGTACTTAGCCGCCGCGACGAACGCCTTTACGGCGCGCAGCGAAGGCATTTGTATAAGCGCCTGATCGGGCTCTGTGTGCTTGACCATTGACCTCTACCAGTTATCAGGAAACAGGGGGCAGTCGCCGCTGGCCCATCATACAAAAAAAGGGCCTCGATCGAGGCCCTTCGGTACTTCATCGACACGACTGGCGCGCGCTATTCATCGCCTGCACGCAGCTCCTTGAACTTCATGTTGGCCTTGGCGCCGATGGTCAGGAACGGCTGTGGCGGCAACGGCTTGGGCTTGTCATAGGCGCTGAGTATCTGCACCAGTTCACTGTCGATGCCCACTGCCAGGTCCGCCGCAGCGATGCCTGCCGCACTCGACTTGGAAGCACCCAGCCCGTTGCAACCACAGGCAGCGATCACTCCGGTATCGACTTCACCGAACGCTGGCACGCTGTTCCAGGTCAGTGCCATGGGGCCGCCCCAGCGGTACTCCATGCGCAACCCCTTGAGCGTGGGGAAACGCGTCGCGAACTTGCCGTCATGCACACGGCCGGCACTGTTCACCTGGCCATCGCCAATGGTCAGGCTCGGGTTGTAGCTGTAGCGCCAGCGCACCAGAATCCGGTCACTGTCACCATCGCTGATCCGCCGCACCGTGGTGCCCATGGGCAACGCCGGGGTGGCGGCCCAGGTACGCTGGCCCGGTAGAAGTCTGGGGTCGAAGCGCTCGGTCAACGAAGCGTAGGTGAACACATGCAGCAGCTTGCCCTTGAAGAAGCCGAAGCTCTGCGCATGGCCGTTGTTGGCAAGGATGATCTTGCCCGCGGAGACCATGCCGTTTGGCGTCTTGATCACCCACGCGCCACCCACCTGCTTGAAGGACAGGGCCGGCGTCTGTTCATACACCTGCACCGGGTCAGCCAGGGCATCGGCAAAACGCCTGACGTAGGCCGCCGGCTGGATCATCACCGTGCCCGGCATGAACATGCCCGAGGTGTAGGCCGGGCTGCCCGTTACCTCGCCAATCTGCCGGGTGTCCAGCAACTCATACCGCTCACCCAGCGCGTCGAGTTGCTTGCCGTAGGACAGGATGTGCTCGTCCCCCTGCGTGCCCCGGGCCACGCTGAAGCGCCCACAGGGGTCGAAGACTTCCTTGCCCCAGCCATGCAGGTCGGCCAGCTCCCTGCCCAGGTCGATGGCCGTGCGGTACAGCTTGATGTCACGCCGGGCGCGCTCGAGCGAACCACCACCCAAGCCCTCGGCGGACACTTCATGCGGCAGGTCGATGATGAAGCCGGAGTTGCGCCCGGAGGCCCCCTCGCCGACCAGCCCGGCCTCGAGCACCACGACCTTCAGCGTCGGGTCACGCCGGACCAGTTGGCGGGCCGCCGACAAACCGGCAAAGCCACCCCCGATGATGGCAACATCCGCCGTGACCGCACGGTTGAGCACGGCCTTGGCCTGGCGGCGTGGCAGCATCTCCACCCAACCCGAGCTGCCATTGTTGCTGGGCAATTTCGAAGCAGTGTACATAGTGAGCGCCCCTGCGAAATCAGGAAGCCGATGCTTCGCGTTCGATCAACGGAGCCAGTGCCTCACGCAACGCACCCAGCTTGCTTTCGGCCAGGCGGGCCAACGGACGGCGCGGGTTGCCTGCGTCATACCCCATGATCTGCGCGCCGGCGTACACCGACTGCACATAGTCACCCTGCCAGATCAGCGACATCACCGGGGCCAGGCTCTTCCAGATCTGCTGCACCTGGGCCCAATTGCCTTCGCTGGCAGCATTGGCCACGGCAACGCAGGTCTTCGGCGCCATGTTCGCGCCACCCCAGATCAGCCCTGCCGCGCCGGCGAACAGCGCGTAGGGCACCAGCGGGTCCGCGCCGTTCATGGTCGGCAGGCCGGTGCGCGACAACGACGCCTGGGCTGCCAGATCGCCGCTGCTGTCCTTGACCGAGACAAAGTTGGGGATCTGGCTCAGTTGCTTGAACAGCGACGGTGTCACTTCGACACCGACGGCCTGTGGCACGTTGTAGCCGATGATCGGCAGGCCGGCCTCGGACACGCTCGAGTAGAAGTCGACAATGCCCTGGTCGTCGGTGGGGCCTTCGAAGAAGGGCGGCAGCACCATCACACCGTCGGCACCGCAGTCCTTGGCGTGGCGGGTGCGCTCGACCACTTCCTCGACCAGCAGCGCCGAAGTCTGCGCGATGACGCGGGCGCGGCCGTTGATGACCTTGGCACCAAAGGCCACCAGCTCCTTCGATTCATCCTTGCTCAGGTAAACGTGCATCCCGGTTCCGGAGCTGAGTACGAAACCATGCACACCTGCAGCGATGTAGCGCTCGATCAGGCTCTCGAAACGCGCGTAGTCGATCTTGCCCTGTGCATCGAACGGGGTGGTGATGGCCAGGTTTACGCCGGAAAACTTGAATGCGGACATTGGGGTAACTCCTTATTGTTTTGAGCTGGACGGTCCAGCCAAGGCATTGAGCGTGCTGCGGCTCCATGCAAAAGGCTAAAGTCTCATCCACTGTGCATACAGCGACATTTCGGGCGACGACTTGATGAGAAAAGGTTATGCCGCACACTGCACGAACCCCCGCAGGCCTGAGTGATCTGTATGGTTAGCGCCAGGCAAAAGCTGATTTTCGGAGACAAGCATGCTGCGTATTTTTGAACGATGGCTCGACCCCTTCCCCCCTGACGAGATACCACCGCCACCGGTTGGTCTGTTGCGCTTCATGTGGGCCTGCACCCGGGGCGCGCGCGGCTACATCCTGGCGCTTGCGCTGTTCAGTGCCGGCGTATCGATCTACGAAGCCTGGCTGTTCGCCTTCCTCGGCCAGGTCGTGGACCTGCTCTCGGACTGGCAGGCCGGCGGTGCCGTCGGCCCCGAAGAAACCCGGGTGCTGTGGGGCATCGGCATCGTCCTGCTGGTCAGCATCGGGTTGGTGGCGCTGCGCACCATGCTTCAGCACCAGGTACTGGCGATCAATTTGCCGCTGCGCCTTCGTTGGGACTTTCACCGGCTGATGCTGCGCCAGAGCCTGTCGTTCTTTTCTGACGAGTTTTCCGGCCGGGTCACCACCAAGGTGATGCAGACGGCGCTGGCGGTACGCGATGTGTTGTTCACCCTCATCGAGATTCTGCCCGGGATCGGCGTGTACTTCATCGCGATCATTGCCCTGGCCGGTGGCTTTGCCCTGAAACTGATGCTGCCATTCATTGCCTGGGTCGTGCTGTTCGGCCTGGCCATGCTGTATTTCGTGCCACGCCTGGGCAAGGTCGGCCAGGAGCAGGCCAACGCCCGATCATCGATGACCGGGCGGGTTTCTGACGCCTACACCAACATCACCACGGTGAAACTGTTCTCGCACGCCAACCGCGAAGCGCACTTCGCGCGCGCAGCCATGGAGGACTTCAAGCAGACCGGTTTTCGCCAGATGCGTCTGGTCAGCCAGTTCGAAATCGTCAACCAGGCGCTGGTGGTGGGCTTGATCATTGCTGCCGGTGGCTATGCGCTGTGGCTGTGGCACCAGGGCCAGGTCGGCACCGGGGCGGTGGCGGCGATCACCGCCATGGCCTTGCGTATCAACGGCATGTCGCACTGGATCATGTGGGAGATAACCTCGCTGTTCGAAAACATCGGCACCGTGCAGGACGGCATGGCCACCCTCACTCGCGGCCCCAAGGTAACGGATGCGCCCGGCGCTGCCGAGCTGGTAACCAAGGGGGGCGCGGTGAGTTTCGACAAGGTCGGCTTCAACTACAACGGCGAGCGTCAGGTACTCGACGACCTGAGCCTGCACATCCGCCCAGGCGAAAAAGTCGGTTTGGTCGGCCGCTCCGGCGCCGGCAAATCCACCTTGATCAACCTGTTGCTGCGCTTCTACGACGTGGACCGTGGGGAAATCCGCATCGACGGGCAGAACGTGGCCAAGGTCACCCAGGACAGCCTGCGCAGCGCCATCGGCATGGTTACCCAGGACACCTCTCTGCTGCACCGCTCGATTCGCGACAACATCGCCTATGGCCGCCCCGATGCCACCGAAGCGCAGATCCGCGCCGCTGCGGCCAATGCCCAGGCCGATGGTTTCATCAGCCAGCTCAGTGACCGCCAGGGCAACACCGGTTACGACACCTTGGTGGGAGAACGCGGCATCAAGCTGTCTGGTGGCCAGCGCCAGCGCATCGCCATTGCCCGGGTGATGCTGAAGAACGCGCCGATCCTGCTGCTGGACGAAGCCACCAGTGCGCTGGACTCGGAAGTGGAGGTGGCCATTCAGGAGAGCCTGGATGAAATGATGCAAGGCAAGACCGTCATCGCCATCGCCCACCGGTTGTCGACGATTGCGGCCATGGACCGGCTGATCGTGATGGATGAAGGGCACATCATCGAGCAAGGCACCCATGCGCAACTGCTGGCGAAGAAGGGTACTTATGCACGGTTGTGGCAGCACCAGAGCGGCGGGTTCCTGGGTGAGGACCAGGGCGTGGCCGAGGCGATGGAATAGGCAGGAGGTGGGATCAGGTACCGCGTCGCCTGCTTCGCGGGCACGCCCGCTCTCATAGAACAACACATAACTCATTGATTTAGCGGGGCTCTGTGGGAGCGGGCGCGCCCGCTCCCACACGGTACGCGGACCGCTTGCGCACTGAGTTCTCTGCGCGACAGCGCAGCCCAAAGGGCTGGGCAATCTCCCACAGGGATGGCGCCACGCTCAAGCCTCGAAAGCATGCGCGTGCCATCCACCTGTTGCCGGGCCTGCAGCTCAACCAAACACATGCGAAGGCCGGCGCAGCACCGGGTCGAACGGGTTGACCCGCTCGCCAATCGCCGCCGCCTCGCGCTTGAGCAGCGCCACCACGGTTGGCATGCGGTTGGGCCCCAGGCGGTCGCTGATGGTCGCCACGCTCAGGGCCGCCACCGCATGGCCGTTACGATCGAGGATCGGCACCGCCAGGCCGGCCATGCCATCGAGCACTCCGGTATTGCGCCCGGCATAGCCGAGGCTGCGCACATTGTCGATTTCTGCGCGCAGCATGACTTCGTCGTAATGGTGGAAATCCTTCAGCCGCGGCAGGTTGTAGCGGATCACCTCGTCGCGCTCCTCCTCCGGCAGGAAGGCCAGGATTGCCAGGCTGCCCTGCCCCACCCCCAAGGCCACACGGCCGCCAATATCGCCGGTGAAGGTACGGATCGGGTATGGCCCTTCGCTGCGGTCCAGGCACACCGCATCGAACCCCGAGCGCGCCAGCAGGAACAGCGAATCGCCCAACGAGGCCGACAGCCGCAGCAGGCTGGGGCGCACCACATCACGCAGGTTGCCGGCTTGCCCGGCCTTGGCCGCCAGGGCAAAAAAATCCAGGCTCAGCCGGTAGCGCTTGCTGGTCGCGCACTGGTCGACCATGCCTTCTTCAATCAGGCTGCGCAGCAGGCGGTGGGTGGTGGGCTGCGCCAGGCCAACCCGCTGCGCCAGTTGGCTGACCTTCTCGCCCTCGCCGCCGCATTCTCCCAGCGCACGCAACACGGCGAACAAACGCGACACCGCACTGACACCTACTTCCTTGGCCTGCCCATTTCGTTTATCGGAATCCATTTTTCGTCAAACCCTTAAAAATTCCATTCAGTGGAATAATTTCAAAATAGATGTCACCCAGTGAAATTACCCTTTGTCGCCATCCTAATCATTGCCCTACTCTCCGGTCCATAGGGCGATATCACAACATCGGCCGCCGCCACAGAAGCGAGCGCCAACGTCCGTAAAAGCATTGCTTTTCGCCGCTGGCGCTCTGCCCACCCTGAAACTGCCGGTTGACCCCGGTTCCGTTTGCGATGGAGCACAGCCATGACCTTTCTGTTGATCGACAAGCTTTGCAAGCGCTATGGCGCCACGGAGGCAGTGGCCAGCTCGTCACTGGCCATCGAGAAAGGCGAGTTCGTCTCCCTGCTTGGCCCTTCGGGCTGCGGCAAGACCACCACCCTGCAAATGATTGCCGGCTTCGTCGAGGTCACCAGCGGCCGCATTGTCCTCGACGGCCGCGACATCACCCACGCCAAGCCGGCCAGCCGAGGCCTGGGCGTGGTGTTCCAGAGCTACGCGCTGTTCCCGCACATGACCGTGCGCGACAACGTCGCCTTTGGCCTGCGCATGCGCAAGGTGGCCAACGCCGACATCACCCGCAGGGTCGACCAGGCCCTGGCGCTGGTGCGTCTGGACAAGCATGCCGAGCGCTACCCGCGCGAACTCTCCGGCGGCCAGCGTCAGCGGGTGGCCCTGGCCCGCGCACTGGTGATCGAACCGCCGGTACTGCTACTGGACGAACCGCTGTCCAACCTGGACGCCCACCTGCGTGAAGAAATGCAGTTCGAGATCTGTCGCATCCAGAACGAGGTCGGCATTACCACCTTGATGGTCACCCACGACCAGGCCGAGGCCTTGTCGATCAGCGACCGGGTGGTGGTGATGGAGGCCGGGCGCATTACCCAGGTAGATGACCCCTACCGCCTCTACGAACACCCGGGTACGCCCTTCATTTCCGACTTTGTCGGCAAGGCCAACCGCCTGCGCGGCATAACCGGCCCCGGCGGGCAACCGCAGGCGAATGCCCAGGGCCCGCTGACCCTCAGCCTGCGCCCGGAAAAAATCAGCCTCGGCCCGGCCGGCAGCGGCAAGCTCGCAGGCCGCATCAGCTGCCGCTACTTCCTCGGCAGCCAGTGGCTGTATCGGGTCGACACCGCTCTGGGCAACCTGGCCGTGGTGCGTGCCAACGACGGCAACACACCGCTGGATGAAGGCACACAGGTCGGCCTGGACTGGAACGATGCCCTGCTGCGGGTACTGAACGCTGGCGAGGTGGCGGCATGAGCGCGGCAAAGCTGCGCAGCAGCGCCTGGGGCTACGGCCTCAGCAGCCCGGCGCTGCTGTTGTTCCTGGCCTTGCTGGTGGTGCCACTGGGGCTGACCGTGCTGCTGTCGTTCAACGCATTCGACTACAGCAGCGGCATCCAGGCCGGCCAGTACACCCTCGGCCATTACCTGAGCCTGGTGACCGACACCTACTACTACGAGATCTTCTTCCGCACCTTCTGGATCAGCGCCCTGGTCACCCTGCTTTGCGTGCTGATCGGCATCCCCGAGGCCTTGGTGCTCAGCCGCATGGGCGCGCCGTGGCGCTCGATCTTCCTGATCCTGGTGCTGACCCCGCTGCTGATTTCGGTGGTAGTGCGGGCCTTCGGCTGGAGCCTGCTGCTGGGCGCCGACGGCCTGGTCAACCAGGGCATCACTGCCCTCGGCGGGCAGCCGGTGAAGCTGCTGTATACGCCCTTTGCGGTGATCATCGGCCTGGTCCACGTGATGCTGCCGTTCATGATCATCCCGGTGTGGACCTCGCTGCAGAAGCTCGACCCGGCTGCCGAGCAAGCCGCGCTGTCACTGGGTGCCTGCCAGTGGACGGTGTTCCGCCGCATCGTGCTGCCACAGATCATGCCCGGCGTGCTGTCGGGCACGCTGATCGTGTTCGGCCTGGCCGCCAGTTCGTTCGCCATCCCCGGCCTGCTGGGCGGGCGCCGGCTGAAGATGGTCGCCACCATGATCTACGACCAGTACCTGGCCGAACTGAACTGGCCGATGGGTGCCACCATCGCCGTGGCCCTGCTGCTGATCAACCTGCTGGTGATGCTCAGTTGGAACCGGCTGGTCGAACGCCGCTACAAACGCGCACTTGGAGTCTGAACCGATGACCCGTAACGGCCCGCTGGCCCTGTCCTTTCACGCCCTGGTGATGCTGTTCATGCTCGCCCCGCTGGTGGTGGTGTGCCTGGTGGCATTCACCCCGGAAAACACCCTGAGCCTGCCCACCGCCGGCTTCTCGCTGCGCTGGTTCAGCGCCGTTTTCGAGCGTGCCGATTTCCTCGATGCGTTCTACAACAGCCTGAAACTCGCGGCCCTGGCTGCCTCGCTGGCCACTTTGATCGCCGTGCCGGCGGGCCTGGCGATCACCCGCTACAGCTTCCCCGGCCAAGGCTTTCTCAACGGCCTGCTGCTGTCGCCGATCATCATCCCGCACCTGGTGCTGGGTGTGGCCTTGCTGCGGCTGTTCGCCTTGCTGGGGGTCAATGGCAGCTTCGCCTGGCTGGTGTTCGCCCATGTCGTGGTGATCACCCCTTACGTGCTGCGCCTGGTACTGGCTGCAGCCATCGGTATCGATCGCAGCGCCGAGCAGGCCGCGCAAAGCCTGGGTGCTGGCCGGGTCACGCTGTTCTGCAAGGTCACCCTGCCGATGATCCTGCCCGGTGTGGCCGGCGGCTGGCTGCTGGCGTTCATCAACAGCTTCGACGAAGTGACCCTGTCGATCTTCGTCACCTCGCCTGCCACCCAGACCCTGCCAGTGCGCATGTACGTATACGCCACCGAATCCATCGACCCGATGATGGCCGCCGTCTCGGCGCTGGTGATCGCCGTCACCGCCCTGACCATGGTCGCCCTGGACCGCGTATATGGCTTGGACCGCGTGCTGGTGGGCAAGCAATGACAAGGAATGCCCCCATGCCTCTGTTCAAGCGCGTGGCCGAACACGACCGCGAGCCTGTGCCCTTCCTGCTCGACGGCCAACCGGCCAGAGGCATGAGCGGCGATACCCTGCTGACTGCCATCCTGACCAATGCCGGGCACCTGCGCGGCAGCGACTTCAGCGCCGAACCACGCGCCGGCTTCTGCCTGATGGGCGCCTGCCAGGACTGCTGGGTACGCCTGCAGGATGGCCGCCGGGTACGCGCCTGCTCGACCTTTCTGGAACCGGGCCAGTGCGTGACCCGCGACCCGGGGCGTCAGCCATGAGTGCGATCGTGATCATCGGTGCCGGCCCGGCCGGCATCCGCGCCGCGCAAACCCTGGTAGCCCACGGCCTGCGCCCGGTGCTGCTGGACGAAGCCAGCCGCGGCGGCGGGCAGATCTACCGCCAGCAGCCGGCCAACTTTCGCCGCTCGGCCAAAGCGTTGTACGGCTTCGAGGCAGGAAAGGCGCAAGCCGTGCACGCCACCCTCGAGCAACTGCGCGGGCAGGTCGACTACCGCCCGGACACCCTGGTATGGAACGCCGAGCAGCAAGTGCTGGACACCTTGCAACAGGGCCAACTGGCCGACCGCCTGGCGTTCGACCGGGTGATCGTCGCCACCGGTGCCACCGACCGGGTGTTGCCGATACCCGGCTGGACCCTGCCTGGGGTCTATACCTTGGGCGCTGCGCAAATCGCCCTGAAGTTCCAGGGCTGCGCGATCGGTGAACGGGTGGTGCTGGCCGGCAGCGGGCCGCTGCTGTACCTGGTGGCCTACCAGTACGCCAAGGCCGGTGCCACGGTCAGCGCGGTGCTCGACACCTCACCGTTCAGCGCCCAGGTGCGTGCCCTGCCACGCCTGCTTCTGCAACCGGGCACCTTTGCCAAGGGCCTGTACTACCGAGCCTGGCTGGCCCGCAAGGGTGTGCCGGTGCACCAGGGCGTGACCCTGCTGGGTATCGACGGCGAGCAACGCGCCAGCGGTGTGCGCTGGCTGCACAATGGCCAGCAACACGACCTGCCATGCGACGCCGTGGCATTCGCCCACGCCCTGCGCAGTGAAACCCAACTGGCCGACCTGCTGGGTTGCCAGTTCGCCTGGAGCGCGCTCAACCGCGCCTGGCTACCGGTACGTGACGCCCAGGGCCGGGCCACCAGCCCCGGCGTGTACCTGGCAGGCGACGGTGCCGGCATCCTCGGTGCCGACGGTGCCGAGATGAGCGGTGAACTGGCCGCCCTGACACTGCTGGCCGACCTCGGCAAGCCCGGCAACCCGCAGCGCCACCAGCAACTGGAAAGGCGCCTGGCCACCTTGCAGCGCTTCCGCCAAGGGCTGGAGCAGGCCTTTCCATTTCCCGAGCAGTGGGCCCGGCAAGCCCCGGACCATCTCACCGTGTGCCGCTGCGAACAGATCAGCGCCGGGGAAATCCGCGCCACCGTGCGTGCCGGGCACTGGGAAATCAACCGGGTCAAGGCCATGTGCCGAGTCGGCATGGGCCGCTGCCAGGGCCGCGTGTGCGGTGCTGCTGCCGCCGAGTTGATCGCCTGCGAAAGCGGTCGGGCCATTGACCAGGTAGGGCGCCTGCGTGGCCAGGCACCGGTCAAGCCCCTGCCCTTTGGCCTGGAGATAAAACCATGAAGTTGATCGAAGTGGACGCCATCATCGTCGGCGGCGGCATCATCGGCAGCAGCGCGGCCTTGACCCTGGCCCGCGCTGGTCGGCAAGTGGCATTGCTGGAACGCGACTTCTGCGGCTCGCACTCCAGCGGGGTGAACTACGGCGGTGTGCGCCGCCAGGGCCGCTCGTTGGACCAGCTGCCGTTGTCGATGCGCGCCCATGCCATCTGGGGGAATCTGCGCGATTGGATCGGCATCGATGGCGAATACGCCCGCAGCGGCCACCTGAAGCTGGCCCGCAGCGAAACCGACTTCGATGCCTTGAAGGCCTATGCCCGGCGTACCCAGGCTTTTGACCTTCGCCTGCAACTGCTTGAACGACGCGAACTGCGCCAGCGCTTCCCGTGGGTGGGCGATATCGCTGTCGGCGCCTCGTACTGCCCCGAGGACGGCCATGCCAACCCACGGCTGGTGTCACCGGCCTTCGCCCAGGCGGCCAGACGCAGCGGCGCCCAGGTGCATGAGCAGTGCAAGGTGCTGGAGGTGGGGCACGACGGCCACCGTTTCAGCGTAAGCACCAGCAGCGGCCAAGGCTTCAAGGCGCCCTGGCTGTTGAATTGCGCCGGCGCCTGGTCGGCGCAACTGGCCGAGCAGTTCGGCGAGCCGGTGCCGCTGACCGCGGCCCACCCCGCCATGCTGGTGACCGAGCCGCTGCCGCTGTTCATGACCGCCAGCACCGGGGTCGAAGGCGGCGGCATCTACGCCCGCCAGGTGGCGCGTGGCAACTGCGTGCTGGGCGGCGGGCGCGGTTTTGCCCTTACCCCGACCACCGCCCGCCCGGGCCAGGCCGCAGTGCTCGACATCCTGCGCAACGCCACCGAGCTGTACCCGGCACTGGCCGGCGCCCAGGCCATTCGTACCTGGAGCGGCACCGAAGGCTACCTGCCCGATGACGAACCGGTGCTCGGCCCCAGCCTGCACCAGCCCGGCCTGCTGCATGGTTTCGGCTTTGCCGGTGCCGGCTTCCAGATAGGCCCGGCTGCCGGTGAAGCGTTGGCGCAATGCATCCTGCACGGCGCGCCGGCACTCAGCCTGGCGGCTTTTTCCATCAACCGCTTTCAGCCCAACCACCACAAGGAAAACCTGTCATGACGCACAAGCAACGTTTGCTCGCCCTGTTCTGCACCGTGCCCGGCCTGTTCGCCTGCCTGCCCGCCATGGCCCAACCCACGCTTTACCTGGGCATGAACGGCGGCACCATGGAACGGCTGTTCAGCGACAATATCCTGCCAAAGTTCGAGCAGGCCAACGGGGTGAAAGTGGTGATTGTCCCCGGCACCTCGGCCGACATCCTGGCCAAGGTCCAGGCCACGCCTAACAAGCCGTCGATCCATGTGATGGTGCTGGATGACGGCATCATGTACCGCGCCATCGGCATGGGCCTGTGCAGCACGCTCAAACCCAACCCGACCTTGGCCCAGTTGCCGGAAAAAGCCCTGATCAAGGACAAGGCCGCCGCAGTCAGCCTGGGCGTGACCGGGCTTGCCTACAACAGCCGCCTGTTCAAGGCCAATGGCTGGGCAGCGCCCACCTCGTGGAACGACCTGGCCGACCCGCGCTTCAAGGACAAGGTGGTGTTCCAGTCGATGGCATCGTCCACCTTCGGCCTGCATGGTTTCCTGATGTACAACCGCCTGCACGGCGGCAGCGATACCGATGTCAACCCGGGCTTCACGGCCTGGCAGAAGAACGTGGGCCCGAACGTGCTGGAGTACATCCCCAACTCGGCCAAGCTCTCGGAAATGGTGCAAACCGACGAAGCCGCGCTGTTCCCGCTCACCCCCACCCAGGTGACGGCGCTGAAGCTCAAAGGCATCCCGGTGGAGTACGCCGCGCCCAAGGAAGGTGCCGTGGTGCTCAACCAGGCCGAATGCGTCACGGCCAACAACGACCAGCCGGAGCTTGCGCAGAAGCTCGCCGAGTTCCTGCTCAGCCCCGAGGCGCAGTCGCCGGCCCTGGAGCTGGGTGACCAGATCCCGTCCAACCCCAACACACCTACCAGTGACAAGACCCGTGGCCAGGTCGAAGCCATGCAGACCTACCTGCAGACTGCCGTGACCATCGACTGGGACCAGGTCAACACCCAGCGCCCCGAATGGAACGCGCGCTGGAACCGCCAGATCGAGCGATAAGCCGAGGGCCTGGGCCGCTCCCGCCCCTTTGGGCTGCGCTGTCGGTCCGCGTACCCTGTGGGAGCGGCTTTAGCCGCGAAGAATCCAGCGCGGTGCATGGCACCGGCTGCGCCGGTCTTCGCGGCTGAAGCCGCTCCCACAGGGTCCCGGCTAGCTCAATGAATCATGTTCAGTTCTATGAGATCGAGTTTCCCGCGAAGAAGGCAACACACCTCCAAACCCTGACACCTCAATCCAGCACCGGCCGCAACAACGCCTGGGCCTCGTACAGGGTCGGCAGATACCGCAAGCGTATTTCATCCACACTCAACCGCGAAGCATGGGTGGTGATGGTCAACGTCGCTTTCAGCCGGCCAGCCCGGTCCAGCAGTGGCACACCCAGCACGCGCATGCCGATTTCATACTCCTGGTCCACGATACAGAACCCCTGCTCCTTCACCCGCAGCAACTCCGCCTCCAGCTGTAACCGGTCCGTCTGCGTATAAGGCGTCAACCCTCGCAGCGGGTTACGCGCAAAGTAGGCATCCCGCTCCCCCTCATCCAGCCAGGCCAGCCAGACGCGCCCGCCGGCGGTGCAATACATCGGCACCCGCGAACCCGGCCGGATCGACAACGAGGCAACATGGCTGTAGCGGCTGCGCACCAGGTGGATGATCTCGTCACCATCACGGGTACCCACCGACACATGCTCCTGCGTCTGCCGCGCCACCTGCTCGACGATCGGCCGCAGCATGCGCGGCAGTTGCGCCGAGTCCACATACGCCTGGCCAAGGCGCAGCGCCTTGGGCGTAAGCCAGTACTCACGGCTGTCGGTTTCGGCAAACCCTTCGTGCACCAAGGTCAACAGAAACCGCCGCGCGGCACTGGGGGTAAGGCCGGACAACCTGGCCGCCTGGGGCACGCTAAGGCGCGGCTGCTCGGCGCTGAACAGCTGCATGAGCGCCAGGCCCTTCTGCAAGCCGGCGATCAGATCACGGGGGTGGATAGCGGGGGTGTTCATCTATTCGACTCGCAAGCAGGGCAAATACAGCCGGTTACCGCGATAACCGGATCAGTGATGCGATTATCGCATTAAACGCCCGATCAACGCATTGTTGCCCACGCCCCCTTGCCTCACCCTTGGCCTGCATAACAACGCCAATAAGGAGGTCAGCATGATTCGTGGTTCCACTGAACTGGTCGCCATCGTCGGTTCGCCCATTGCCCAGGTGAAGTCCCCCGAAAACTTCAACACCTGGTTCGCCAACAACAACTGCAACCTCGCCATGCTGCCCATCGACCTGCATGAGGCCGCGCTGGATACCTTCGCCGGCACCCTGCGCGGCTGGCAGAACCTGCGCGGTTGCGTGGTCACCGTGCCGTACAAGCAGGCTCTGGCCAGCCGCCTTGACGGCCTGAGCGAGCGCGCAGCCGCGCTGGGCTCGGTCAATGTAGTTCGCCGTGAGCAAGACGGTCGCCTGCTGGGCGACAACGTGGACGGCGCCGGCTTCCTCGGTGCTGCGCGCAAACATGGCTTCGAGCCGGCGGGCAAGCGTGCGTTGGTGATCGGTTGTGGCGGGGTCGGCAGTGCCATTGCCTATGCGCTGGGCGAGGCCGGCATCGCCAGCATCACCCTCAGCGACCCCAGCACCGCGCGCATGGTCGCTGTGTGCGAGCTGCTCGGCAATGCCTTCCCCGCGGTCGAACTCGCCACCCGGGTCGTCGGGTTGGAAGGCTTCGACCTGCTGGTCAACGCCTCCCCTGTCGGCATGGGCGGCAGCGCGGAACTGCCACTGCCTGCCGCCCTGCTCGCCACCTTGCAAGCCGAAACCCTGGTCGCCGACGTGGTCACCTCGCCCGAGATCACCCCGTTGCTGAACCGGGCACGCCAGGTTGGCTGCGCGGTCCAGACCGGCCCGGAAATGGCCTTCGCCCAACTCGGCCACCTGGGCGCCTTCATGGGCGTCACGCCGCTGGAGATCTGAAGCCATGCCGACGCATGAACATGCGCAACACAACTTTGACCTGGTCGTGCTGGGCAGCGGCGCCGGTGGCTTTACCGCTGCCGCCACGGCCGCGCGCCATGGGTTGAAAGTGCTGGTGGTGGAAAAGGCCGAACACTTTGGCGGCACCTCGGCGATTTCCGGCGGGGCGGTGTGGCTCTACGGTACCGATCAAGCCCGCGCCGCTGGTGCGGTGGACTCCCCCGAGGCCATTCGCACCTACCTCAGGCAGGTCATCGGCGACGGCTATGACCCCGCCCTGGTCGACGCCTTCATCGAGCATGGCCACCAGGCACTGCGCTGGCTGGAGCAGAACACCGAACTGCGCTACGCCCTGCGCCCGCACTCGCCGGACTACTACCCGGATGCCCCCGGTGCCACCCAGTTTGGCCGGGCGCTGGAGATGGTCGAGTACGATGGCAAGCAGCTCGGCCCGTACTTCAAGGACCTGCAGATGCCGCCGCCCGGCATGTTGCTGTTCGGCGGCATGATGGTCAACCGCGTGGATATCCAGCATTTCCTCAGTATCCGCCGCTCGCCCCGGTCGCTGTGGCATTGCCTCAAGCTGATGGCGCGTTATGCGCGGGACCGTCTGCATCACCCGCGCGGCACGCGGCTTACCACCGGCAACGCCTTGATCGCCCGCCTGGCCAGCAGCGCCTTCGCCCATGGCACGCAGCTGTGGTTACGCAGCGAAGCCCAGGAGCTGATCGTCGAACGCGGCGTGGTCACCGGCGTGGTGGTGCAACGCGAAGGGCGCCGTGAACGGGTGCTGGCCCGGGGCGGTGTGGTGTGCGCCATGGGCGGGTTCGCTGCAGGCGCGCTGGCCGACAGCTACCGGCCGGCCCGGCAAGCGCCGCACCTGACCATGTCACCGCCCAGCAATGACGGCGCTGCCCTGCGCCTTGGCCAAGCCGTGGCCGCAGCCCAGGGTGAGGGCCTGGTGGCCAACTTCTTCTGGGCACCGGTTTCCGAACTGCGCCATGCCAGTGGCGAGCATGAGCGCTTCCCGCACCTGGTCACCGACCGCGCCAAACCGGGTGTGATCGCGGTGGGCCCGGACGGGCGACGCTTCGTCAACGAGTCCGATTCCTACCACCACTTCGTGCAGACCATGTTCGCCAAAGGCATTGCCAGCTGCTGGCTGGTCTGCGATGCCGAGGCGATGAACCGCTACGGCCTGGGCCTGGCGCGGCCAAAGCCGGTGGACAACCAGGCATTGATCGATGCCGGCTACCTGCACCGCGCCGCAACAGCGCAGGCCCTGGCCGAGGCCATTGGCGTCGACCCACAGGTGTTCATGCAGACCCTGGAGCAGTTCAACGTCGACGCCCGCAACGGCATCGACCGTGCGTTCGGCAAAGGCGGCAACAGCTACAACCGCTACATGGGCGACCCGCAACACACGCCCAACCCATGCCTGGCGCCACTGACCAGCGGCCCGTTCTACGCCATCCGCATCCACACCGGCGACCTCGGCTCGGCCCGCGGCCTGGTGACCGACGCCCAGGCCAACGTGCTGAACCGCGATGGCCAGCCGATTGCCGGGCTGTATGCAGTCGGCAACGACATGAACTCGCTGATGAAAGGCACCTACCCCGGCCCCGGTATCACCCTGGGCCCTGCCCTCACCTTCGGCTGGCTCGCTGCCAACCACATCGCCGCGCGCCTGCAGGCGCCAACCACCCACATGGAGAATCCAGCATGTACTACGAACTGAGAACCTACACCCTCGACCCACTGAAAATGGCCGACTGGCTGAGCCTGTACCAAAGCCACGCGCTGGAGGTGCAAAGCGAGCATCTCGGTAACCTGGTCGGCTTTTTCACCAGCGAGTTCGGCGAGGTCAACCAGGTGGTGCATATCTGGGGCTATGCCAGCCTCGACGAGCGCATGGCGCGCCGCGCAGCCATGGCAGCGGACCCGCGTTGGGCCGAGTTCTCACGGCGCAACCGCGAGCTGGGCGCGGTACTGCACTTGCAGTCGCGAATGCTGCGGCCCACCGGTTTTTCGCCGCTGCAGTAAAACCTTCCTCCAACGCCTGAGCGGAACCCCACGATGCAACCCCTCGAATGTGACGTACTCGTCATCGGCTCCGGTGCCTCTGGCCTGGCTGCCGCCGTTACTGCCGCCCATCACGGCCTGCAGGTGATCGTCGCGGAAAAAGCCAGCCAACTGGGCGGCACCAGCGCCTGGTCGGGGGGCTGGCTGTGGATACCGCGCAACCCGCTGGCCATTGCCGAAGGCATCGTCGAAACCGACGATGCCCCGGAGCGCTACCTGCGCGGGCAAACCCATGTCAGCGAACTGGACCCGCGCCAGCGCGCCTTCCTGCACCATGGCCCGGAGATGGTGGCGTTCTTCCAGCAACACACTGCCGTACAGTTCCAGTGCGGCAGCCGCATGCCCGACATGCGCGAAGGCGACGGCAGCGCGCGCGGTGGCCGTTCGTTGTGCGCACTGCCATACGACGGGCGCCTGCTCGGGCCCTGGCTGCACAAGCTGCGCCCACCGCTGGACATCGTCAGCCTGGCCGGCATGGGCATTGCCGGCGGCGCCGACATGGCCGCCTTCTTCAACGCCACGCGCTCGCCCACGGCAGCGCTGCATGTGGGCAAACGCCTGCTGCGCCATGGCCGCGACCTGCTGCTGCACCGGCGCGGCCTGCACCTGGTCAATGGCAACGCCCTGGTGGCACGGCTGCTGCGCAGCGCCCTGAACCTTGGCGTGACGCTACTGACCGACAAGCCGGCCAGTCGCCTGCTGGGCGAAGGCCGGGTCAGCGGCGCACAGTTTGCCGACGGCCAGCTGATCCACGCGCGCCGCGGTGTGGTTTTGGCCTGCGGTGGCTTTGCGCATGATCGCCAGCGCATCGCGCAATTGATGCCGCATGCGCCGGACGGTGACCAGCACTACTCCGCCGCGCCATGGGAAAACAGCGGCGACGGCCTGCGCCTGGGCGAACAGGCCGGTGGCCTGGTCCAGGCGACTGCGACCCATGCGGGGGCCTGGGCACCCGTGTCGCGGGTGCCGCGCAGCGATGGCAGTTTCGGCCATTTCCCGCACTTGATCGATCGCGCCAAACCCGGTTTCCTCGCCGTGCGCCGCGATGGCCGGCGCTTCGTCAATGAGGCCGATTGCTACCACGACTTCATGAACGCGCTGTTCGCCGCCACGCCGCAGGGTGAAGCGCCGGAAGCCTGGCTGATCTGCGACCATGCTGCGCAACGGCGCTATGGCATCGGCTGGGCCAAGCCCTTCCCTTTCCCCACTCGCCACTATCAACGCTGCGGTTACCTGCACAGCGGTCGCACGCTGGCGCAACTGGCACTGCGCTGCGGAATCGACGCCGCGCAGTTGCAGCGCACGGTGCACGACTTCAACCGCCATGCAGCCCAGGGTGAAGATCCGCTTTTCCGGCGCGGTGTATCGGCCTACAACCGGGCGCAGGGCGAGCCGTTGCAAGCCCCCAATCCGTCGCTGCGGCCACTGCTGCACGGGCCGTTCCACGCTGTGAAACTGTTGCCGGGCAGCCTGGGTACCTTCGCCGGCCTGGGCACGGATGCCTCGGCCCGGGTGCTGGACCGAGAGGCGCGGCCGATCCCCGGGTTGTATGCGGTGGGCAACGATATGGACAGTGTGATGGGCGGGTATTACCCGAGTGGCGGTATTACCTTGGGGCCGGGAATGACCTTTGGTTATCTAGTTGGTAGGGTGTTGAGCAGCCTATCCGGAACACCACCAGCCTAAGCTCCCTCCAGCACCTCACCGGCCTGCGGTATCGAGCAACGAAGGGCCACGCCGTCTACCCTGAATATACGTTGCCCTTTGCCTCGCCCGCAGGCCCAACGCAACCGTTCGGTAACCGAACACTAGCCCTTCCCTTCAATTGACGCTGCCGCCTTCACTGCTCACCATGCACCGGCCTTGCGTGCCCCCCTGCCTGGGAACCGGTCACGTACTCGTAGCACCGCAGCTGAATACAATTTCAAGAATCGAGCAGTTTATGAACCACTCCAAGATCACCCCCGCCGCCCCCCGGATGCCCCAGGGTTCGATCGGCGACAAGCTTCGCGGCGCCTTCGGCGTCGGCAAGACCCGTTGGGGCATGCTCGCCCTGGTGTTCTTCGCCACCACCCTGAACTACATCGACCGTGCCGCGCTCGGCATCATGCAGCCCGTCCTGGCCAAGGAAATGAGCTGGACGGCCATGGACTACGCCAACATCAACTTCTGGTTCCAGGTCGGCTATGCGGTCGGCTTCCTGCTGCAGGGCCGGCTGATCGACAAGGTCGGGGTAAAACGCGCGTTCTTCTTCGCCGTGCTGCTGTGGAGCCTGGCCACCGGCGCTCACGGCCTGGCCACCTCGGCCGCTGGCTTCATGGTCTGCCGCTTCATCCTCGGCCTGACCGAGGCCGCCAACTACCCGGCCTGCGTGAAGACCGTGCGCCTGTGGTTCCCGGCTGGCGAACGGGCCATCGCCACCGGCCTGTTCAACGCCGGCACCAACGTCGGCGCCATGGTCACGCCGGCCCTGCTGCCGCTGATTCTGGCCGTGTGGGGCTGGCAGGCCGCGTTCATCGCCATGGGCAGCCTGGGCCTGGTGTGGGTGGTGCTGTGGGTGCTGAAGTACTACAACCCTGAAGATCACCCGCGCGTGCGCCAGAGCGAGGTGGAGTACATCCAGCAGGATGACGAGCCCGAGCCGACCCGCGTGCCGTTCAGCCGCATCCTGCGCCTGCGTGGCACCTGGGCCTTCGCGGTGGCCTACGCGATTACCGCACCGGTGTTCTGGTTCTATCTGTACTGGCTGCCACCGTTCCTCAACCAGCAATACAGCCTGGGCATCAACGTGACCCAGATGGGTATCCCGCTGATCATCATCTGGCTGACGGCAGACTTCGGCAGCATTGGCGGCGGCATCCTGTCTTCCTGGCTGATCGGCCGTGGCGTGCGCGCTACCACGGCGCGGCTGGTGTCGATGCTGATCTTCGCCTGCACCATGGTCAGCGTCACCTTTGCCGCCAACGCCAGTGGCCTGTGGGTCGCGGTGGCGGCCATCTCGCTGGCGGTGGGCGCACACCAGGCGTGGACAGCGAATATCTGGAGCCTGGTGATGGACTACACGCCCAAGCACCTGGTGAGCACGGTGTTCGGTTTCGGCAGCATGTGCGCTGCGATTGGTGGGATGTTCATGACGCAGATCGTCGGTAGCGTGCTGACCGCTACCAATAACAACTATGCCGTGTTGTTCACCATGATCCCGGCGATGTACTTCCTGGCGCTGGTGTGGATGTACTTCATGGCGCCCCGCAAGATCGAGAGCGCCTGAACGCGCTAGCCACTTACCTCTACGGGGCCCTTGCGGGCCCTTTTTTTGGCCAGTCAGCAATCAGTAATTCTTGCCTGCCCGGCCTCATCGCCGGCAAGCCAGCTCCCACAGGTACAGCGTTGCTCTCGAGTTTGTCGCTGTACCTGTGGGAGCGGGCGTGCCCGCGAACACGGGCGATAGCCCGTGCCATGCGCCGCGTTCTATCAATCAGACTCTGGCCAGTACTGCCATGGCCTTCTCCAGCGCCATGCGCGCACGCTGTTCGCCGCTTATGCCCTGTTCCAGCAACTGCCGCGTGGGGATCTCCAGGCTCAACGGCACACTTCTCTGCGGGGCCCTTGCGGGCCTTTCTTTGATCAATCTGATACACGCACTATATGGGGTCGCGCCTGAGTCAAGACATGCGCTGTACCTGTGGTAGCGGCTTCAGCCGTGAAGAATCCAACGCGGTGCCTGGCACCGGCTGCGCCGGTGTTCGCGGCTAAAGCCGCTCCCACAAGGGCTCCACGGGGCTCAAGCCACGCGCTGTACCTGTGGGAGCTGGCTTGCCGGCGATAGGGCCATCAGCCTCACCGCAAATCTGCAGCTCCCACAAGGCCCCTGCCAGGTCAGTGAATCATGTGCAGCTCTGTGGGAGCGGGCGTGCCCGCGAACACGGGCGATAGCCCGTGCCATGCGCCGCGTTCTATCAATCAGACTCTGGCCAGTACTGCCATGGCCTTCTCCAGCGCCATGCGCGCACGCTGTTCGCCGCTTATGCCCTGTTCCAGCAACTGCCGCGTGGGGATCTCCAGGCTCAACGGCACACTTCTCTGCGGGGCCCTTGCGGGCCTTTCTTTGATCAATCTGATACACGCACTATATGGGGTCGCGCCTGAGTCAAGACATGCGCTGTACCTGTGGGAGCGGCTTCAGCCGTGAAGAATCCAACGCGGTGCCTGGCACCGGCTGCGCCGGTGTTCGCGGCTAAAGCCGCTCCCACAAGGGCTCCACGGGGCTCAAGCCACGCGCTGTACCTGTGGGAGCTGGCTTGCCGGCGATAGGGCCATCAGCCTCACCGCAAATCTGCAGCTCCCACAAGGCCCCTGCCAGGTCAGTGAATCATGTGCAGCTCTGTGGGAGCGGGCGTGCCCGCGAACACGGGCGATAGCCCGTGCCATGCGCCGCGTTCTATCAATCAGACTCTGGCCAACACTGCCATGGCCTTCTCCAGCGCCATGCGCGCACGCTGTTCGCCGCTTATGCCCTGTTCCAGCAACTGCCGCGTGGGGATCTCCAGGCTCAACGGCACACTTGGCGGCAAACCGCGCAGCAGGCCGACCAGATCGGCATCGCCCTCGCCCGGGAAGCGCCGCTCGTTGCGTGCCTGGCGCAGGATCTCGTCCATGTCGGCCGGCACCGGGCCGGCAACGTCGCACAGCTGGGCATAACGCATGCGCTGCGGCGCCAGTTGTGCCAGATCGTCCAGCGAAGAGCCGGAGCGGTTGAAGTGGAAGGCATCCACCAGCACACAGCCATTGGCGCGGTCGGCGTTGGCCACCACCCGCATGGCCTGGCGCAGGTCACGCACATCAGTCCAAGGCATGAACTCCAGATGCGGATGAATGCCATACCCCGCCGCCAGGTCACACAACGCAGCAAAGCGCTCGGTCAGCCGCGCTTCATCCGGATCGTTGCCAGCCACCAGCAGCTCCGTGCCGCCCAGCTCGGCGCCCACCGCCAGGATCGGCTCGAAATCGGCTACACAGGTTTCCGGCTTCAGCCTCAGGATCTCGAGGTCGAGCACCTTGATGCCCGTGTCGCGCAGGCGCGCCTGGGTCTGCCGGCGCAGGCCGGCGTCGGCCACCAGCGGGAAGTGCTGTTCCTGCTCGGTGGCGGGCACCAGGCGCAGGCCAACGTGGCTGTAACCGGCGCGGGCTGCTGCCTCGACCATGTCCGGCGGGGACAGCTCGAGTACCGTCAGGGCCGCCAGGGAGAAAATTCGTTCAGTCATTATCGTCACCAGACAAGTCAAGCAATGTGCTCGGGCGCACAGGCCCGGCCAGTTTCCGCGGCCTGGCGGATCGCCTCGATCAGCGCCAGGGTACGGCCACCATCGGCGGCATTGATCAGCGGCGCCTGTTCACCCCGGGCAACCCGCACGAAGTGTTGCAGCTGCAAGGTCAATGCCTCGCCGGCGGGGATGTTTTCCACGCTCTGCAACAACGGCGTGTGCCAGCCCGACCCGACCTCGGCGTAGTGCCAGCGCTTGAGTTGCGGAATGCTCAGGGCCCCTTGGGTGCCGGCCAGCAAGTAGCAAGGCTGGCCATCCTGGCGCGGGTAGACCGGGCTTTCGCCGGAGTCAAGCTCCCAACTCCATGGCGCGGCCACCGCGTCGGAGCCAGTCAGGCTGCCCAATGCCCCATTGGCGAACTGCAGTAGCACCGCGGCGCTGTCTTCGTTGGCAAAACCGCGCACATCGTTGCGGGTGAATGCCTGCACCTGCACCACCTCGCCGCACAGGTGGCGCAGCAGGTCGAGGTCATGGATCAGGTTGGTCAGCAAGAAGCCAGCGCCCGGCTCGCGGCGCCAGGGGGTTTCGAAATAGCTGTCGGGCTTTTGCAATTGCCACAGTGCGGTGACGTTGATCAGCCGGCCCAGCTTGCCGTCGGCAATCACCTGGTGAGCCTTGGCGATCAGCGGGTTGTGCCGGCGGTGATGGCCGACCAGCACCGGCACATTGTGGCGGCGCGAGGCTTCCACCAGCGCGCGGACTTCATCCAGGTGCACGCCCACCGGTTTTTCGACCAGCACCGGTACACCGGCCTCGACGCAGTCCAGGGCCGTGGCGACATGCAGGTTGTTCGGGTTGGCGACGATCACTGCCTCGGGGCACGCGTGCTCCAGCATCTGGCGGTGGTCGGCAAAACAGGGCACGCCGCATTCGGCAGCAAAGGCCTCGGCCTGCGGGCCCGGGTCGGCCACAGCGCACAGCTGGGCCTGCGGCAAATTTAGCAAATGCTGGTAATGCTGGCGGCCCATGCTGCCGGCGCCGATCAAGGCAATACGAAGGGGTGCGTTCAACAGCCTGTCCTCTTGTCATTGTTGTGATGCAGATTCCGGAATCAGATTCCACAATCGACATTGAACAATCTAGAACCAGGTTCAGCTTTTCAGAAGCAGCCGCAGAACAGAGTGTGCGGTAATCGACCGGAAATGCACCTTCAGGCGAACAACTCACTGGCCCGGCTGGCCGCCGACAGCTCCTCCGCCGCCGCCAGCAACAGCGGCGCCAGTTCTGCCAGGCGGCTTTGCGCCAGGCGCGCACTGGGCCCGGCGATACTCAACACACCGATCACCTCGTCACTTTGCGGGCGGCGCACTACCGCAGCCAGGGCCGAGGTGCCAATGGCCGAGGTTTCCTCGACCCAGGCATAACCGCGCTCGCGGGCGCGGCGCAGGTAGGTGAGCAAATCGTCGGTGGAGCGCGGCGCATTCGGGCCGAACTGCGCCGGGTCGGCAATGCCCTGGCGCAATACCATCTGCAGCGCCTGCTCATCGTCCAGGCTGGCCAGCCAGGCATGCCCGGACGCGGTATAGAACAGCGGTGCGTCGCGGCCCATGTCCGGGTCGTAGCGCAGCCCGGAGCGGGCGCCCTGGGACTTGGCGATCCAGGTCTGGCGGGCACCGTCGATCACGCCAAGGCGCACCAGTTCGCCGCTGTCCTGGGCCAGGCGGTCAAGAATCGGCTGAATGATGTCGGCACCGCTGCTGGCCAGGTAACGGAAGCCCAGCGCCACCAGCTTGGCCGACAGCTGGTAGCGGCTGTTGTCCCGGTTCTGCCGCACATAGCCCAGCCGCACCAGCTCGGTGAGCATGCGATGGGTGGCGCTCTTGGGGATGTCCAGGCGCTCGGCCAGGGTTTGCAACGGAAGCCCCTGCGGTTCACCGGTAAGGCTTTCTACAAGACTGAAGGCGCGTTCGATCTGACTACCAGCCATGACACAGGTCCCTGAAATTTTTGCGAATTCTAGAAGATGATTCCATACCGCCGATAGCCGCTGCAGCCAGGGCGGCACGAACTGTCCGGTTATCGCCCATTACTTGCCCGACAGGGCCGCCACACCCTTGCGGGCCGGTTCGCTGCCAATAAGAATGTGGAACCTTGTTCCAATAACAATACAGGAATCCCGCAATGCCTTCCGCTCCCTACGAAACCGAATGCGATGTACTGGTCATAGGTTCTGGTGCCGCCGGGCTGGCTGCGGCCGTGACGGCTGCCTGGCACGGGCAGAAGGTGATCGTGGTGGAAAAGGAGCCAGTGTTCGGCGGCGCCACCGCCTGGTCCGGCGGCTGGGCCTGGGTGCCGCGCAACCCGCTGGCACGCCGGGCCGGTATCGAGGAAGACATCGAGCAGCCGCGTACCTACCTGCGCAATGAACTGGGGGCGTATTACAACGCCGAATGCGTCGACGCCTTCCTCGAAGCCTGCCCGCACATGGTGGCGTTTTTCGAAAAGCACACGGCGCTGCAGTTTGCCGACGGCAACGGCATCCCCGACATGCATGGCGACACACCGGGCGCGGCCCAGGGCGGGCACCAGGTGATTGCCGCGCCCTATGACGCCCGCGAGGTCGGTGCGCTGCTACCACGCCTGCGCAAGACCATGCGCGAAACCTCGTTCATGGGCATGCCGATAATGGCGGGTGCCGACCTTGCCGCGTTCCTCAACATGACCCGCTCGCCCAAGGCCTTGCTGCACGTGTGCAAACGCTTTGGCCGCCACCTTTACCACCTGGCCCGGTATGGCCGGGCGATGCACCTGGTCAACGGCGTGGCGCTGGTGGCCCGCCTGGCCAGGTCGGCGCAGGACCTGGGCGTGCGCCTGCAGGAGTCGGCACCGGCCAAACGCCTGCTGGTCGAGGATGGCCAGGTGCGGGGGGCGCTGGTGGCTACACCGCAGGGCGAGCAACTGATCCGTGCCAAGGCCGTGGTGCTCGCGGCGGGTGGATTCCCCAACGACAACGCCCGCCGCCGGCAACTGTTCCCGCGCGATGCCAGCGGCCACGACAACCTGGCCCTGCCCCCCAAGGGTTGTTCGGGCGACGGCCTGCGCCTGGGCGAATCGGCCGGCGGTGTGGTCGCCACCGACCTGAAGTCGCCGGTGGCCTGGGCGCCGGTTTCGCGAGTGCCGCACCGCGACGGCAGTGTCGGCCACTTCCCGCACATCATCGAACGCGGCAAACCGGGCATCATCGGCGTGCTGGCCGACGGCAAACGTTTCGTCAACGAAGCGCATGGCTATTACGACTATGTGTCAGCGATGATCGCGGCGGTGCCGCAGGGCGAAGAGGTGTGTTCGTGGCTGGTTTGCGACCACCGCTTCCTGCGCCGCTACGGCCTGGGCCATGCCCGCCCGGCGCCACTGCCGGTGTGGCCGCACGTGCGCAGCGGCTATCTCAAGCGGGGTGTCACCCTCGAGCAGCTGGCCGAGGCCTGCGGCATCGACCCGGTAGGGTTGCGCGCCACGGTCAGCGATTTCAACAACCATGCCCGCAACGGCCAGGACCCGGCGTTCGGTCGTGGCTCCACACCGTTCAACCGCAAACAGGGTGACCCGCAGCACAAGGGGCCAAACCCTTGCGTGGCGCCCATCGAGCAGGGGCCGTTCTATGCGGTGAAGGTGCAGCCCGGCTGCTTTGGCACCTTTGCCGGGCTGCGCACCGACGGCAATGCCCGGGTGCTGGATGAGGCTGGGCAGCCGATTGCTGGCCTGTATGCGGCGGGTACCGATATGGCCAGCGTGTTTGGCGGCTGGTATCCGTCGGGTGGCATCAACCTGGGCCCGGCGTTGACCTTTGGCTATGTGGCCGGGCGGCATATTGCCGGGGCGCAGGGGTATGAGTGAGGTGAGATCAGGCCGGCGGTTTTGCAGCGTCTGTGAGACCGGGCGGCGCTTAGCGGCAGGGAATGCCGGGCTCGATGCGGAACTTTACCCGCGAAGATGCCCACTCGATACCGTAGGTCAGAGCTGCACCAACCGCTCGCGCAGGAAGTTCACAAAACCCTGCACCGGCCGCGCCACCTGTCGGTGCTGCGGGTACACCGCCGACAGCTGCAGCGCCGGCGGCCGCCACTCATCCAGCACCGTCACCAGCCGCCCATCCGCCAGTGCCCGGCCCACGATGAAGGTTGGCAGATAAGTCACCCCCATCCCGGCAATCGCCGCATCCCTTAGCAGCTCGCCATTGTTCGCCCGCATCCGCCCGGCCACCTGGATCGCCTGTGCCTTGCCGCCCTGGCTGAACTGCCACTGCACCTGCCGCGAATGCCCATATGGCAGACAATCATGCCCAGCCAACTGCTCCGGTCTGGCCGGCACGCCCCGCGCTTCCAGATACGCCGGGCTCGCGCAATACACCCGCTCGACACTGGCAATGCGCCGCGCAATCAGGCTGGAGTCCTCCAGCGCACCAATCCGTAGCGCCAGGTCATAGCCCTCGCCGATCAGGTCAACGGCGCGGTCGCTCAAATCCACTTCCACATCCACCTGCGGGTGCAACTGCAGAAACTCGGTCAGCAGGCAGCCCAGGTGCGCCATGGCGAACGACAGCGGCGCACTCAGGCGCAAGGTGCCACGCAAGGCCTGGGCCTGGCCGCTGATGTCGTGCTCCACCTGCTGCACTTCGCCGAGCAGGCGCAGCGCCGACTGGTAGTAGTGCTGGCCCAGCGGCGTGGCGTCCAGGCGCCGGGTGGAGCGATTGAGCAGGCGCACGCCCAGGCGCTCCTCCAGCTGCATCAGGCGCCGGCTGACCGATTGCTTGGACATTCCCAGGCGGTCGGCCGCAGCGGTGAAACTGCCGGCCTCCATGACCTGGGCAAAGATGCGCATGTCTTCGTAAGGGTTCATTGTCTCGCTCTTGGTGACAGTCAAACGCTTTATAGCGGCTTTTTCCCATCAGCGCATCTCCCTAATCTACGCACAAGTCGCAGCGATGGCCCTGAAGGCCAGGCAAAACGCCCATTACCAACATTCAACAGAAATGGATTCGCTCATGAACATTGTCCACAAAACCCTTACCGCTTCCCTTCTGGCCCTGTCCGTTTCCAGCGCCTTCGCTGCTGGCAGCCCGGGTATCGAACAGCACACCCAGGCCTTCCTCGAAGCCCTGGAACAAGGCGGCGGCAAGCCACTGGAGCAGCTCAGCCCGAAAGACGCCCGCGCGGTGCTGACCGGTGCCCAGGCCTCGGTAAAGGTCGATCTCTCGGGTATCGAGGTGAAGGAACGCACCATCCAGGCCAACGGCGAGTCGATCAAACTGCAAGTGGTGCGCCCGGCCAACGTGAAGGGTGACCTGCCGGTGTTCATGTTCTTCCACGGTGGCGGCTGGGTGCTCGGCGATTTCCCGACCCACCAGCGGCTGATCCGCGACCTGGTGGTTGGCTCTGGCGCAGTGGCGGTCTACGTCGACTACACCCCATCGCCGGAAGCGCACTACCCGACGGCGATCAACCAGGCCTACGCCGCCACCCGCTGGGTGGCCGAGCATGGCAAGGAAATTGGCGTGGACGGCAAGCGCCTGGCCGTGGCCGGCAACAGCGTCGGCGGCAACATGGCGGCAGTAGTGGCCTTGAAAGCCAAAGAGGCCGGCACCCCGGCCCTGCGTTTCCAGTTGCTGCTGTGGCCGGTGACCGATGCCAGCTTCGAAACTGCGTCGTACAAGCAGTTTGCCGAGGGACACTTCCTCACCACCGGCATGATGAAATGGTTCTGGGACAACTACACCACCGATGCCAAGGCACGGGAACAGATTTACGCCTCGCCGCTGCGCGCCAGCAGTGAACAGTTGAAAGGCTTGCCGCCAGCGCTGGTGCAAACGGCAGAGTTCGACGTGCTGCGCGATGAAGGTGAGGCGTATGCCCGCAAGTTGAATGCGGCAGGTGTGACGGTGACCTCGGTGCGCTACAACGGAATGATTCATGACTATGGGCTGCTCAACCCGCTGAGCCAGGTGCCGGCTGTAAGGGCGGCAATGCGTCAGGCGGGCACCGAACTTAAAGTGCACCTGCAGTAATTCGATGACCAGAAGACCCGCCTAGGCGTAATACCAGTCAGTTAAGCAATTTGGGGCCGCGTTGCGGCCCATCGCCGGCAAGCCAGGCTCCCACAGATAAGACGCATGGCTTGAATTCGATGCGGTCTGGGTGGGAGCTGGCTTGCCGGCGATGGGCTGCGCAGCAGCCCCAGTAGCCTTAACTGACTGGCATTGCGTAGGCGTGCTTTTGCTTCTATTGCGGAAATGGCCCGCAGGCTTCAATGAATCTGCCATCGGTGCGGCTATCGATGGCACCGTCCGCCCCAATGTAGATATCGATCCTGGGCCACTTGGGTTTGGCCCGAATACAGTGCCACTTTCCACGGTTGCTCCAATCGAGTTGCATGAAAAATTGGTCGTTCGGGAAAATATGCCCGCCGCCGCCTGTGGTTTCGCCTGGGTAGATTTCACCTTTTGATATGTCGTGCTGAACATTCAAGATATAACCAAGACGCCCCTGCCCTTTGTCAGAAAAATGAAAACTTACCCGGGGTGTGGCAACATACCAAAAGATAATAGGCGCAAGCATTATCATCACTACCCAGCGCCAGATATGCCGATTCGGTTTATTTGCAGACGTGATCACGTTTGCTATCTCCCGGTTTGAACGTAGCATCGGTGAAGACAAAGCCTGCGTGAGCGGGCTTTGTCGTGTGGCCTTACAACTTGAAGCAGTTCATTACTTCAAATAAGAGGCCGACGGGTCTCTTTATGGCTATTATTTGCCGAGTTCAATGATGGTCCAGGCTGCAATTACCCATGTGCATGCAACAGCATTACACCAAAAGGAGATTTGCAAGCGACGCTTGAGAGGGATAGGACAGTTCCGACAGTCTTCAGCATTCAACAGCCCTCTGCGAACAACCAGCACAGGGAAAACTGCTCCCAGCATAACGCCTGAAACAATCATTGCCCTCGTTCGGATCGATATCGTGGTCCAATATTTCAGATCTTCTTTCAGGCCCGGGCTGTTCTGAAACGCCGAGCAAAGCTCCTCAAAGCGCCTCCCCATCGTTAAACGGTAGTGAACTCCAAGTCCGACAGCCCCGATGACAAAGGGCGCCAATAGAAATGCAAGCCGCAAGTTGATAGGCCACGCTGTGAACTCAGTCATAGAGTTTCTCGAACAGTAACTCACCTGTCGTCTCTCCAAGACCTTCGCCCATTTTGCTCAAAGCAAATGAAGCACTGCCAACCAACAAAACTCCGCAAGCCACTTTGCCATATATGCCAAATGCACAAACCAGTTGGGATGCATCAGCCGCCAGTTTTGCGCCTGCCATTCCCCCGGCTAACCCACCCGAGAAGCTCCCGGTCTCTGTGAATCGGATTTTCTTGCATTCTTCGGTCTCGCCTGCGCGGCAAGCTTCATGAACCTTCAGATAAGAGGAGCCACCGCCAAGCCCGATCCCGATCCAGCCGCCATACTTGAGATACTGTGAAGTCTTCGCCACTTCATCCAGATGTGTTGCATACCCGGGTATCTGCCCCGGCGCACCTGCCTTCTTCCAGTGATGTACAACGCTTTTCGTGGAGATGCCGAGATCTCGGCGCAAGGTGTCATGACTGCCCAGATTTAATGCCTTGTTCAAAAAACCCACCCGCAGTTGCGCCCCGAGTTGCTGATAAAGCTCCCTACGCGCAGCAAAGAAACTCGGACTGTTCAAATGGCCATATACCGCGAACTCTCGTTGATGCAGAGCCTCGATTCCCTTCAACGTATCCTTGACCTGCCCCAACCCTCGTTCGAGCATGTCCTTGCCCACGCCCATCGACTGGCTCGCCCCATTGAGCACTCCAGCAATCTCGCCGATGTGTTCCATCATGAAGTTGGCTTCTTCATGGGAGAGAATCGATAGCGACTCCCGCGCCCTCTCTGCCACCATGATCAGCTGGTTCTCCTCAAAGCTGCAGGCATAGCCACTACTCGGGCTGCCGAGGACAAAAATCTCGCCCGCCTTGAACCCTTCGGGAAAGGTCGGATTCAGGCGTTGCAGCAGCGAGACAGGCAGCAGGCTATTTGTTGCGCCCAGGCTTTGCAGCACCTGCTCGAATGACATGCTGCGCTGCACGATATGGAACCCCGGCTCCAATATTGCCATTGAGTCGCGTTCAAAAGCGCTGAAAGCCTGGGCTGGGGTCTGCTCCGGTGAGGAAGGCGAACTCCGGGTGGTAGGCGACGATGGCGCTGTCTGAGTTGCACGGCCACCCGCAGAGTGAACCGCAGACCTTGCAATGACCCGGTTATTGCCCTCTGGACAGCCACACTTGACCAGCGCCCCGTCTACCACAGCTGGTTTTCCTTCAATGTTGAAGAAAGGCAGTCCTTCAACGATTACACCGGGCTTCTTGCATTCCGGGCACTCTGTCGTGGTGTCCCCCAGGCGCAGAGCACGCTGGTCGTTCCCCCGATAGTTGGTACTGCTGGCTATGCAGACCGCCCCGGTGGTGGTGAGGTCTCCATCGAGTGCCTGTCCTTTGCCATGTATCGATATGCGTGTCATGAGCAACTCCCTGTATGGAAATCCCGACGCTATCACCGGCAAAACAGAAAGAGACCGAGCGGCGTAAAACTCAGAATTGCCCTACAAAAACCTGGGGCAACTGTCACGCATCACAAGACAGTAATTCCTTCCAGACACTATTTTTTAAAGAAAAAGGTGACAGTAAAGTTATCTCCATAGACAGCACGGCAGCCCTTCCGGCCCCGGCATTCAAGGAGAATCACCATGCTCACCGTCCGTAACGCCAAAGACCGCGGCCTGGCCTTTCATGGCTGGCTGAAATCGTTCCACACCTTCTCCTTCGGCCACTACCGCAACCCGGACGAGCAAGGGTTCTCGGACCTGCTGGTGATCAACGACGACCGCGTCATCCCCGGCAAGGGCTTTGGCCAGCACCCGCACCGCGACATGGAGATTTTCTCCTACGTGCTGGAAGGCGCGCTGGAGCACAAGGACACGCTGGGCACCGGTTCGGTGATCCGCCCGGGCGATGTGCAACTGATGAGCGCTGGCCACGGCGTGGCCCACAGCGAGTTCAACCACAGCCAGGTGCAGCCGGTGCACTTCCTGCAGATCTGGATCGTACCGAACGTGCAAGGCGCAACGCCGCGTTACCAGCAACAGCATTTCAGTGCCGAGGAAAAGCGCGGCAAGCTGCGCCTGATCATCTCGCCGGATGGCGCCGAGGGGTCATTGCAGGTACGGCAGAATACGCGGGTGTATGCCGGCCTGTTCGACGGTGACGAGCGTGCCACCCTGACCTTGCCGGAAAACCGCCATGCCTATGTGCATGTGGCCCGGGGCAGCATCGAGCTCAATGGGCAAGTGCTGGATGAAGGGGATGGGGTGCGGGTGAGGCAGGAACAGGTGCTGGAGCTGGGCAATGGGGTGGATGCCGAGGTGCTGGTGTTCGACCTGCGGCCGCATGAATTGCCTGGCATGCCTTGAGTTTCTGCTTCGACAGTAATGGCCCTATCGCCGGCAAGCCAGCTCCCACCTCGACCACATCGACCGAAGCCATGCGCAGTCCCTGTAGGAGCCTGGCTTGCCAGCGAAGAGGTACTGACAGACAACACAAGACAGTTGCTCCCACAGGTACTGCACAGTATTTGAAACCTGTGCAGTACCTGTGGGAGCTGGCTTGCCGGCGATAGGACCATCAGCCATCACTCAGGGCTCGAACCCTTCGACGATGATCACCTCAGCCTTCGCCACCCCCTGGCGATGGCTGCAAGCCTCCTGGTACAGCTCGGACCGGTAACACGCCAGCGCCTGCTCGTACGAATCGAACTCGATCACCACGCTACGCTGAGGGGTAGGCCGCCCTTCCATTGCCTCGCTACGCCCGCCACGGGCCAGGAAACGGCCGCCGAATGCCTTGAAGGCAGCCGGGGCGCGCTGGGTGTACTGCTGGTATTGCTCGGGGTCGGTCACGTCCACATGGGCAATCCAATAGGCCTTCATGCGTTGCTCTCCTGTTACGGCGATATTTGTGTATGATGGTATACCATAATAATCACCCCACCACAGTGAGCGTGCAACATGGCTTTCAACACCATCGAAGAACTTCTCGAGGACTACCGGCAAGGCAAGATGGTCCTGCTGGTGGATGACGAGGACCGGGAAAACGAAGGCGACCTGCTGATCGCCGCCGAGCGTTGCGACGCCCAGGCCATCAACTTCATGGCCCGTGAAGCGCGCGGGCTGATCTGCCTGACCCTGACCGACGATCACTGCCAACGCCTGGGCCTGGAGCAGATGGTGCCGGCCAACGGCAGCGTGTTCAGCACCGCCTTCACCGTGTCGATCGAGGCGGCCACGGGCGTTACCACCGGTATTTCCGCTGCCGACCGGGCGCGTACCGTGGCGGCGGCCATGGCCCCCAACGCCCGCCCCGAAGACCTGGTGCAACCCGGCCACATCTTCCCCTTGCGCGCCCGCGAAGGCGGGGTGCTGACCCGCGCCGGCCACACCGAAGCCGGCTGCGACCTCGCGCGCCTGGCCGGATTCACCCCGGCGTCGGTGATCGTCGAAGTGCTCAACGACGACGGCACCATGGCCCGTCGCCCGGACCTGGAGGTGTTCGCTACCCGGCATGGCATCAAGATCGGCACCATCGCCGACCTCATCCACTACCGCCTGAGCACCGAGCAGACCATCAAGCGCATCGGCGAACGCGAACTGCCGACCGTGCACGGCACCTTCCGCCTGGTCACCTACGAAGACCGCATCGAAGGTGGCGTACACATGGCCATGGTCATGGGCGATATCCGCCGCGAGCAGCCGACCCTGGTGCGGGTGCACGTGATCGACCCGCTGCGCGACCTGGTCGGCGCCGAATACGCCGGCCCTGCCAACTGGACGCTGTGGGCGGCGCTGCAGAAAGTGGCCGAGGAAGGCGCTGGCGTGGTGGTGATCCTGGCCAACCATGAGTCCTCGCAGGCGCTGCTGGAGCGCGTGCCGCAGCTGACCCAGCCGGTGCGGCCTTACCAGCGTGGGCAATCGAAGGTGTATTCGGAGGTGGGTACAGGCGCGCAGATCCTGCAGGACCTGGGCGTGGGCAAGCTGCGCCACCTGGGCCCGCCGCTGAAATACGCGGGGCTGGCGGGGTATGAGCTGGAGGTGGTGCAGAGCATCCCCTTCGAGCCCGGACTGGTGAGCTGATACAGGCCCCTGTAGGAGCGGCCTTGTGTCGCGAAAGGGCCGCGAAGCGGCCCCGACAATTCATGTGTCGACGCTGAAATCCGGGGGCCGCTTTGCGGCCCTTTCGCGACACAAGGCCGCTCCTACAAAGGTTCGCGGCAAATTGCAGAGGACGGAGTGATGGCCGGTAGCCTCATACCTCTTGCCAAAAGTTTGGAATACCATAATATGATATCCCGTAGACCTTGAATCTGCAGGCCGGCACCTACAATCAAAAACGGCCACAAGACACTTTGTTTTAGCTGCTCCCCGAACACTGTTGGCGGGCGCACCACAAGCCCCGCCTCGAATAACAAAAGCAACGAGGGCGTAACCATGCTGTTGAGCAAACGTGTAACCGCAGTGCTGTCCGCCAGCCTGCTGACCCTGGCATGTCAGGCCGCCCAGGCCGCCGACAGCCTGAACTTCGTCAGCTGGGGCGGTACCACCCAGGACGCCCAGAAAGAAGCGTGGGCCGCACCCTTCACCAAAGCCACCGATATCAAGGTCGTCCAGGACGGCCCTACCGACTACGGCAAGCTCAAGGCCATGGTCGAGAGCGGCAACGTGCAGTGGGACGTGGTCGACGTCGAAGCCGACTTCGCCCTGCGTGCCGCCAGCGAAGGCCTGCTCGAACCCCTCGATTTCACCCAGATCAAGCGCGACAAGATCGACCCGCGCTTCGTCTCCGACCATGGCGTCGGCTCGTTCTTCTTCTCCTTTGTGCTCGGCTACAACGAAGGCAAGCTCGGTGCCAACAAACCGGTGGACTGGACCGCACTGTTCGACACCAAGACCTACCCCGGCAAGCGCGCCCTGTACAAATGGCCCAGCCCAGGCGTACTGGAATTGGCCCTGCTGGCTGACGGCGTAGCCCCCGACAAGCTGTACCCGCTGGACCTGGACCGCGCCTTCAAGAAGCTCGACACCATCAAGAAAGACATCGTCTGGTGGGGCGGTGGCGCCCAGTCGCAGCAACTGCTGGCCTCGGGTGAAGCCTCGCTCGGCCAGTTCTGGAACGGCCGCGTCTATGCCCTGCAGCAAGACGGTGCACCGGTGGGCGTGAGCTGGAAGCAGAACCTGGTCATGGCCGACTTCCTGGTCATCCCCAAAGGTGCCAAGAACAAGGACGCCGCCATGAAGTTCCTGGCCAACGCCAGCAGCGCCGAAGGCCAGGCCGAGTTCGCCAACAAGACTGCCTACGCGCCGGTGAACGTCGACAGCGTGGCCAAGCTGGACAAAGACCTCGCGCAGAACCTGCCGACCGCCTACGCCCAGGATCAGGTCACCCTCGACTTCGCCTACTGGGCCAAGAACGGCCAGGCCATCGCAGCCCGCTGGAATGAGTGGTTGGTCAAATGAAAGTCGCCATCAACGCCCTGCATAACGCGCAAGGTGCCCCCACGGGCACCGGCGCCCCGGGAACGGCCCCCCGCCGCGTCAGCCTGAGCCAGCGCTGGAAAGGCAGCCGCAATTTGCTCCCGGCGCTGCTGTTCCTTGGCCTGTTCTTCTTTGCCCCGCTGGCCGGCCTGTTGCTGCGCGGGGTGCTGGAGCCAACACCGGGCCTGGGCAACTACGAGCAGCTGTTCGCCAACTCGGCTTATGCGCGGGTACTGTTCAACACCTTCTCGGTGGCCGGCGTGGTCACCCTGATCAGCGTGCTGCTGGGCTTCCCCCTGGCCTGGGCAATTACCCTGGTGCCCAAGGGCTGGGGCCGCTGGTTGCTGAACATCGTGCTGCTGTCGATGTGGACCAGCCTGCTTGCGCGCACCTACTCGTGGCTGGTGCTGCTGCAGAGCTCGGGGGTGATCAACAAGGCGTTGATGGCCATGGGTATCATCGATGCCCCGCTGGAAATGGTGCACAACCTGACCGGCGTGGTAATCGGCATGAGCTACATCATGATCCCGTTCATCGTGCTGCCGCTGCAGGCGACCATGCACGCCATCGACCCGATGGTGCTGCAGGCCGGCTCGATCTGCGGCGCCAGCCCGTGGACCAATTTCTGGAAGGTGTTCCTGCCGCTGTGCCGCTCGGGGCTGTTCTCCGGGGCACTGATGGTGTTCGTGATGTCGCTCGGTTACTACGTCACCCCGGCCCTGCTGGGTGGTGCGCAAAACATGATGCTGCCCGAATTCATCATCCAGCAGGTGCAGTCGTTCCTCAACTGGGGCCTGGCCAGCGCCGCCGCCGCACTGCTGGTGGTGATCACCCTGGTGCTCTTCTACCTGTACCTGAAGCTGCAGCCGGAATCCCCGGTCGGCAACGCGAGGTAAACCGCCATGCTCCTGTCTCCCAATGCCATGGGCCGCCCGCTGCGTACGGGCCTGTACCTGACCACCGGGGTCATCGCGGCCTTCCTGCTGCTGCCGGTGGTGTTCATCGTGTTGCTGTCGTTCGGCTCGTCGCAGTGGCTGGTGTTCCCGCCACCGGGCTGGACCTTCAAGTGGTACGGCCAGTTCTTCTCCAACCCGGAGTGGATGGACGCCGCGCTGGCCAGCCTGAAGGTGGCCGTGCTGACCACCATCGCCGCCGTGCTGCTCGGCCTGCCCACCGCGTTTGCCCTGGTGCGTGGCCGCTTCCCCGGCCGCGAGCTGCTGTACGGGCTGTTCACCATGCCGATGATCGTGCCGCTGGTGATCATTGCCGTGGCGGTGTACGCGCTGTTCCTCAAGCTCGGCTACACCGGCACGCTGTTCGCCTTCGTGGTCAGCCACGTGATCGTCGCCCTGCCCTTCACCATCATCTCGATCATCAACTCGCTGAAGCTGTTCGACCAGTCGATCGAGGATGCCGCGGTGATCTGCGGCGCCTCGCGCCTGCAGGCGATCTTCAAGGTGACCTTCCCGGCGATTCGCCCGGGGATGATCGCCGGCGGCCTGTTCGCCTTCCTGGTGTCGTGGGATGAAGTGGTGCTGAGCGTGATGATGGCCAGCCCCGATCTGCAGACCCTGCCGGTGAAGATGTGGACCACCCTGCGCCAGGACCTCAGCCCGGTCATCGCCGTGGCCTCGACCCTGCTGATCGGCCTGTCGCTGCTTGTCATGTTCATTGCCGCCGCCTTGCGCCGGCGCACCGAAGCCAACGCCTGAGCGCGCGGAGAAAACAACAATGAGTGCAGTGATCAAAGACAACGCGCACGGCAAGACCCTGGTCAGCCTGCGCGGCCTGAACAAGCACTACGGCGACTTCACTGCCGTGGACAACCTCGACCTGGAAATCCAGGACGGCGAGTTCCTGACCTTCCTCGGCTCCAGCGGCTCGGGCAAGTCCACCACCCTGTCGATGCTGGCCGGCTTCGAAACACCGAGCAGCGGCGAGATCCTGGTCGATGGCCAGTCACTGGTCAACGTGCCACCGCACAAGCGTGACATCGGCATGGTGTTCCAGCGCTATTCGCTGTTCCCGCACCTGAACGTGCGCGACAACATCGGCTTTCCGCTGGCCATTCGCAAGCTCGGCGCCAGCGAAACCAGCAAGCGCGTCGACGCCATGCTCAAGCTGGTGCAGCTGGAGAAGTTCGCCCACCGCAAGCCGTCGCAGATGTCTGGTGGCCAGCAGCAGCGCGTGGCGATCGCCCGGGCGCTGGTGTACGAACCGCGCATCCTGCTGATGGACGAACCGCTCGGCGCGCTGGACAAGAAGCTGCGCGAAGACCTGCAGGATGAACTGCGCCAGTTGCACCGGCGCCTGGGCATCACCATCGTCTACGTCACCCACGACCAGGAGGAAGCCATGCGCCTGTCCCAGCGCATCGCCATCTTCAGCCATGGCAAGATCGTCGGCCTGGGCACCGGTTACGACCTGTACCAGAACCCGCCGAATGCCTTCGTCGCGTCGTTCCTGGGCAACTCCAACTTCCTGCGGATCAAGGCCAGCAGCAATGGCGCGGGCAGCTTCGAGGGCCAGCCGGTAGCCATCCGCCTGACCCCGGGCCTGGCCGCCTCGCAGGATGCACTGATCATGGTGCGCCCGGAAAAGGCCCTGGCCCTGACCGCCGAACAGGCCGCGCGCGAGCCGCTGCCGGCGGGGTGGAACGAGGTCAGCGCCAAGGTTGGCGAAGTGCTGTTCCTGGGCGAGAGCCAGACCTGCCATGTGGTGACCGCGGGCGGTACCGAGCTGACGGTCAAGGCTTTGTCGGCGGCGGGCATGCCGATGCAGCCGGGGGATACCGTGAAGGTGCGCTGGGCGGTGGCGGATGCGTGCATCTATACCGAGTGGGCAGAGAGTGACCTGAGCAAGTCTGCCGGGGCGCATTAGCATCTTGAGTGCTGCGACGCCTGGCAGATCGAGCGCCGCCCGCGCGGCGCTTCGCGGGACAAGCCCGCTCCCACATTTGTTGCAACGTGGCCATGCCCGTAAGAGAGGCGTCGCCCGCCTTGGTGCATTGTTTGAGACAGGTGAGACGGCGGTAGCGCCAGCCGGGAAACCGCGTCAAGGCAACAAGGCTGACAACCATGGGCTGACAGGTTCGGCACGTTGCAACAAATGTGGGAGCGGGCTTGCCCCGCGAAGCGCCGCGCGGGCGGCGCTCGATCTATCAGGCGCCGCACAACCCAAGATGTGAACAACACCGTCACATTATCATCACGCCACTGTCGTAATCTGCCGGCCATCTCTATGCCATAGGCCTTCCGGCATGCCCCGCCTGCTTGTCTTGCTGCTCACCCTGCTGCCGCTGGCGACTCTGGCCGAGCCCGCAAACCTGCGCGTGCAAGGCTCCAACACCATCGGCGCGACCTTGCTGCCAGCGCTGGTGCAAGGGCAATTGCGCGCGCAGCAAGCTACCGCCATCGAACAATACCCAGGCAAGCTGGCCAACGAGACTGTCATCACCGCTCGCGATACGCGTGGCCAGCCTTTGCGCATCGACATCGCCGCACACGGTTCCAGCACCGGCTTCGTCGCCCTGGGCCATGGCGAGGCCGACCTGGCCGCCGCATCGCGGCCGATCAACGACAACGAAGCAAGCCAACTGCAGGCTTTGGGCGACCTGCGCTCCGCTGCCGCCGAACAGGTCATCGGCCTGGATGGCGTCGCCGTCATCGTTCACCCCGACAACCCGCTGCCACAGCTCACCACGGAGCAACTGGCACAGATTTTTGCCGGGCAGATCCAGCGCTGGGAGCAATTGGGCGTTTCCGGCGGGGCCATCCACCTGTACGCCCGTGACGACCGCTCCGGTACCTTTGAGACCTTCAAGGCACTGGTGCTGGAACCTCAGCACGGCGAGCTTTCGCCCAAGGCCCAACGCTTCGAGTCCAGCGACGAGTTGGCCGCGCGAGTGAGCACCGACCGCCAGGCCATCGGTTTCAGCAGCCTGGCGGCGGTGCATGGGGCCAAGGTGCTGGCGGTGGCCGAAGGTGACGCGCCGGCCATGCTGCCGGAGCGTGCACTGGTGGCGAGCGAGGATTACCCGCTATCGCGGCGCCTGTACTTCTACCTGCCGGCCAACCCCAAGCCCCAGGCCAAGGCCCTGGCCGATTTCGCTCAGAGCCCGGCGGGCCAGGCGATCGTCGCCCAGCAGGGTTTCGTTGCGCAGCAGATCGAGGCCCAACCTGTAGCCCCCCAGGCCGACATGCCGCCGCGCTATCGCACCCTGGCCCAGCAGGCGCAGCGGTTGAGCGTGAACTTCCGCTTCCAGGAAGGCAGCGCCAGCCTCGACAACAAGGCCCTGCGCGATGTGCAGCGGGTGGCCGACTACCTGCGCCAAGCGGGCAAGTTGCGGCGCAAGGCGGTGCTGGTGGGCTTTGGCGACCCCAAGGAGACACCCGGTCGCGCCGCCCTGCTCTCCCGCCTGCGGGCCCAGGCGGTGCGCCGCGAGCTGGCGCGCGATGGCGTGGAGGTGCTGGAGGTGACGGGGATGGGAGATGAACTGCCAGTGGCAGGGAACGAACTGGAGCAAGGGCGACTGCGTAATCGCCGGGTGGAAGTGTGGGTTTATTGAACGGTAGGCCTGCTCTGGCCTGACTGGTGTAGGAGCGGCCTTGTGTCGCGAAAGGGCCGCAAAGCGGCCCCGGCAATTCTGTGGCGATGCCAAGACCGTGGGGGCGCTGCGCACCCCGTTCGCGACACAAGGCCGCTCCTACACGGCGCCCTGGCAAAGAAATGTAACAGCTCCCATTCGGCATCACCGGCAAACGGGTCTAGGCTCAAGCCCATGTGATACCGGGCCCCTCTGACGGCTGCCAGGCCGCCATGTCGGATCACTGTTGCCATGCAACGTCGACATTGAAGGAGGGGCTCATGACAGCTCTACAGACATTCCTCACCACCCCGTTCCTCGGTACCAGCACCTGGTTGTGGCTGGTGTTCATGGCCATCGTCATCGGTTTGCTGGTACTTGACCTGGGCGTGCTGCACCGCCACGACCGGGAAATCGAAATGCGCGAGAGCCTGCTGCTGTATTCGGGCTATTTCAGCGTCGGCGTGCTGTTCGGCGCCGGGGTCTGGTACCAGTTGGGCGCGCAGTCGGCGCTGGAGTTCTACACCGGCTTCCTGGTCGAGCAGTCGCTGTCGATGGACAATGTGTTCGTCATGGCGATGATCTTCAGCTATTTCGCCATCCCCCGCCGCTACCAGCACCGCGTGCTGTTCTGGGGCATCCTCGGGGTGGTATTCCTGCGGGCGATCATGATCGGCGTGGGCGCGGCGCTGGTGCAGAACTTCGCCTGGGTATTGTATATCTTCGGTGCCTTCCTGCTGTTTACCGGGGTGAAGATGGCGCTGTCGAAGGAGGACAGCCGCCCCGACCTGGCCAACAACCCGATCCTGAAGTTCGTGCGCCGGCACATGCGGGTCACCGAGCAGATCCACGGCTCGCACTTCTTCGTGCAGCAGACCCCGCCCGGGCAGCACAAGGCGCTACGCCATGCCACCCCGCTGTTCATGGCGCTGGTGCTGATCGAACTGGCCGACCTGGTATTCGCCGTCGACAGCGTCCCGGCAATCTTCGCCATCACCCAGGACCCGTTCATCGTCTATACCTCGAACATCTTCGCCATCCTCGGCTTGCGCTCGCTGTATTTTGCGCTGGCGGCGCTGATGCACCGGTTCGTTTACCTCAAGTACGCGCTGGCGCTGGTGCTGATCTTCATTGGCTGCAAGATCTTCTACCACGGCATGGTGGGCAAGGTGCCAGCGTTGCTGTCGTTGGGGGTGACGTTCGGGTTGTTGCTGGGTGGGGTGGTGGTTTCGCTGGTCAAGACGCGGGGGGAGAAGCCGGAAATCAAGGGTGCTCAATCCAGACAGCCTTCAAATGCCGATCGCACAGTCAGCGAGAAGGAGGAAGACCCGCAGATGCGGGTCTGACCATCCAGAGTGAGCCTTCAAGGGCCTCTTCGCGGGCTTGCCCGCTCCCACAGGTATTGCGCACAGCTTAGGCGGCACAGTACCTGTAGGAGCGGGCAAGCCCGCGAAGAGGCCGGAACAGGCGGGCAAAATCACCGCCCGCTACGCATCATCTCCGCCGGCACGTACTTGCCAATCTCATACTTGCCAATCGCCGCCCGGTGCACTTCATCAGGTCCGTCGGCCAGGCGCAAGGTGCGCTGCATGGCGTACATGTAAGCCAGCGGGAAATCGCCACTTACCCCTGCCCCGCCATGAATCTGGATCGCCCGGTCGATCACCTTCAGTGCCACGTTCGGCGCCACTACCTTGATTTGCGCAATCTCGCTGCGGGCGACCTTGTTGCCGACCGTGTCCATCATGTACGCCGCTTTCAACGTCAGCAGCCGGGCCATGTCGATCTCCATGCGCGAGTCGGCGATCTTGTCGACGTTGCCGCCCAGACGCGCCAATGGCCGGCCGAAGGCGGTACGCTCCACCGAGCGCTTGCACATCAGTTCCAGCGCGCGCTCGGCCATGCCGATCGATCGCATGCAGTGGTGGATACGGCCGGGGCCAAGGCGCCCCTGGGCAATCTCGAAGCCACGGCCCTCACCCAGGATCACGTTCTCATACGGCACCCGCACGTTCTCGAAGAGCACCTCGGCGTGGCCATGGGGAGCATCGTCATAGCCGAACACCGGCAGCGGGCGGACGATCTTCACCCCAGGCGCATCGGTGGGCACCAGCACCATCGAGTGCTGCTGGTGGCGTGGCCCTTCAGGGTCGGATAGGCCCATGAAGATCATTACCTTGCAGCGCGGGTCGCAAGCGCCGGAGGTCCACCACTTGCGGCCGTTGATTACCCATTGGTCACCGTCACGCACTGCGGTGGCGGCCATGTTGGTGGCATCCGAGGAGGCCACGTCCGGTTCGGTCATGGCGAACGCCGATCGGATCTCGCCACGCAGCAGCGGCTCCAGCCACTGGCGCTTCTGCGCTTCGCTGCCATAGCGCACCAGCACTTCCATGTTGCCGGTGTCTGGCGCCGAACAGTTGAACGGCTCCGGACCGAGCAACGAACGGCCCATGATTTCTGCCAGCGGGGCGTATTCCAGGTTGCTCAGGCCGGCACCATATTCCGATTCGGGCAGAAACAGGTTCCACAGCCCTTCAGCGCGGGCCTTGGCCTTGAGTTCTTCCATGATTGCGGTGGGCTGCCAGCGGTCACCCTCGGCGACCTGGCGCTCGAACACCGCCTCGGCGGGGTAGACATAGGCGTCCATGAACGCGCTGACGCGCTCACGCAGTGCCTGGACCTTGGGCGAATAGGCGAAATCCATCTGGGCTACCTTCACGGTTCGGAGTACATGGGCCAGAGCCTAGAGCAGCATGGCCCCATCCACCTAGTCTATTTTCAGCGTGTATAAACATTCATAACCGATATATGATCGACCCATAATTCCAACAAAGAGCGGCGCCCATGAACCTCAGCAAGGTCGACCTCAACCTGTTCATCGTGTTCGATGCGATCTACACCGAAGCCAACCTGACCCGCGCCGGGCAGATCGTCGGCATCACCCAGCCGGCAGTGTCCAACGCCCTTTCGCGGCTGCGCGAAACCTTCAACGACCCGCTGTTCGTGCGTACCGCGCAAGGCATGGTGCCCACGCCCATGGCGCAGAACATCATCGGCCCGGTGCGCAACGCCCTGGCACTGCTGCGCACCTCGGTGCAGGAAAGCCGCATCTTCAACCCGCAACAGGCCAACAAGACCTTCCGCATCAGCATGACCGACCTGACCGAAGCGGTGATCTTGCCGCCGCTGTTCCAGCGCTTGCGCCGCCTGGCGCCGGCGGTGCTGATCGAAAGCTTTTTGTGCAAGCGCCGCGAGACCACCAAGGAACTCGCCGCCGGCCGCCTGGACTTCGCCATCGACGCACCGTTGAACACCGACCCGCAGGTACGCCACGTCAAACTGATGCAAGACCGCTATGTCTGCGCCCTGCGCCAGGGCCACCCGCTGGCCGACAGCAAGCTGACCCTCGACAACTACCTGGGCATGACCCACATCCATATTTCCAGCCGACGCAACGGCCTGGGCTATGTCGACCTGGCCCTGGGCAAGATGGGCGTGCAGCGCAAGGTTGCCTTGCGCTCGCAGCACTACCTGATGGCCTCGCAGGTGTTGCAGCAGACCGACATGGCGATGACCGTCCCCGAGCGCTTCGCCCGCCGTCATCAGTTGCGTTACCAGCCACTGCCGGTGGAGGTGCCTGCGCTGGAAACGCATCTGTACTGGCATGAAAGCACCGATCAGGACCCGGCCAACCGCTGGATGCGCGAGCAGATCACCGAGTTGTGCGAACGTGTGGTGGCCGAGGAAGAGAGGGCCTTGGCACCAGCCTGAAGAGGCTGACGAGGGGGCTTTGCTGAGCCCTTAGCGATGCGGAGAAAAATTTTCCATGAAAACCTCAGTAGAGAGAATTTTTTCTTGAACATCCTGAGAATAGAGCCACTGGAAGCGAAAAATATCTCTCCAGCAGCGGGTACGCTTGCCCCAACGATCGCCGATTTCACGGCGACAGAAACGGACCCGCCCCAATGCCCAGCGCCCCGCTCTACTTCGATTACGCCGCCACCACTCCGGTCGACGACCGGGTCATCGAAACCATGCTCGCCTGCCTTGGCAGCCAGGCCAACTTCGGCAACCCGGCGTCCAGTGGCCATGCCTTCGGCCAGGCCGCCCGCCACGCCGTGGAGCAGGCCCGCCAGCAAGTGGCCGAACGCGTCGGCGCACAGGCCGATGCACTGGTCTGGACCTCAGGTGCGACCGAGTCCAACAACCTGGCGCTCAAGGGCATTGCCCAGGGCCTCGGCCAACCCGGGCACCTGATCACCAGCCAACTGGAACACAAGGCCGTGCTCGACACGGTGGCCGAACTGGAGCGCCAGGGCTGGGCCGTTACCCGCCTGGCACCGGATGCCGCCGGCCTGATTCAGCCTGCGGCGGTGCAGGCAGCGTTGCGCGCCGACACCCGCCTGGTATCGCTGATGGCGGTGAACAATGAACTGGGCACGATCACCGACTTTGCCGCGATTGGCGAACAGGTACGTGCCCACGGTGCCCTGCTGCACGTGGATGCGGCGCAGGCGGTGGGCAAACTGGCCATCGACCTGAGCGCCATGGCCGTGGACCTGATGTCGTTCTCGGCGCACAAGGTGTATGGGCCCAAGGGCATCGGTGCGCTCTACGTGGGGCCACGCGCCCGCACGCTGATGCGTGCGCAGATGCACGGTGGCGGCCATGAGCAAGGCCTGCGCTCCGGCACCCTGGCGACCCACCAGATTGCCGGCATGGGCAGCGCCTTTGCCCTGGCCGGCCAGCCCGGCGACAGCGAACACCAGCGCCTCGAGCAACTGGCCAGGCGCCTGCGCGAAGGCCTGCTGGCCCTGCCCGGCGTCACCCTCAACGGCTGCGCCAACCAGCGCATTCCCCATACGCTGAACCTGTGTATCGACAGCAAGGGTTTCAACAGCGCGGCGCTGGCCAGCGAGCTGGCGTTGTCGACCACCTCGGCCTGCAACTCGGCGAGCAATGCGGCCTCGCATGTGCTGCTCGCGCTGGGGCTGGATGAACGCCAGGCACGCAACAGTGTGCGGCTGAGCATCGGGCGTTTCAGCAACGACGCTGAAGTGGACAAGGCGCTCGAAGTGTTTGGCCGGGTGCTGACAGCGGCATCAGCGGCACTTTGGTGAAGCGGCCCTAGAACAGCCGGCTGTCCGGGGTGAAGTCCTCGACCTTGAGCCTGGCGCTGTTTGCCTGCGGATGGCGCGGGTTGAACAGGTAATTGGTGGTGCTGGGCATGATCGCGCTCGGCACCGGCAACAGCAATGCCGAGCACTCATCCAGAAAGCGGTTGCCCAGGCCCCGGGTCAGTTCGGTCTGGCTCGACCAGCCAGGCTGCAAGGCGGGCAACTGCGCTTGCGAAACGGTATCGGGCAACTCGATACGCAGCAGCCGCATGGTGGTGGGGAAATCCTCAGGGTCGATCTCCAGGTGCACCAGCACCTCCAGCATTGCCCCGGCTGGGCTGGTGGCGGCATACACCACTGGCCGGCCCGCCTGGTGCCAGCGGCCGCTGACACGCAAACCGCCCGTTCCGCTCAAGTCTGCATAGGCGCTGATACGCCACAGAATCACAGGCCGAAGCCCTCGGCGATCTGCAGCAACATCTCTTCGACCTGGGTGGTGCCCTGCTGGGTGGTGAGCATCTGCATCGGCGTCAGCCCCGAGAAGCGCTCCTTGGGCTTGGACAGCCAGCGCTTGGCCTTGCCCGCCTCACCGAACACGGCTTCGGCCATGGCGGTGATATGGGCCGAACGGAACAGCCGGTCGCTTTCTTCCACGGTCAGTGGCTGGTCGCGTTCAATGCGGGTTTTCAGCGTGCGCAGGGGAATGATCTGGTCACGCTCCACAGGGGTGAACACGCCGAGCTCGGTCAGTTTCACCAGCCAGGTGGCAGCGAAGCCATGGGTGATGCGGGTGTGGATTTCGAAGTCACTGGCGAGTTCGGGGATTTCCAGCAGTGCATGCAGGCGCGCCCGGTACTCGTGGTAACCGTTGTCGCGAAGCACTTCGGCAAGCATGGCGCTCTCCTTTCCGGCGTTTGCCGACAAGTATGCGGCATATGCCGGACATATGCCAGTTCATGAGGCCTGTGAAAGCCTTGAAGGCGATGCCATCCTGTGGGAGCGGCCTTGCGTCGCGAAAGGGCCGCAGGGCGGCCCCGGGCAATCTCACAGGAAGGTGAACACCTGCGAAGCCGGCAACCGCGACTTGTTCAAGCCAGCGTTGAAGTCCGTCTCGCTGCGATAGCCCAGGCTGAGAATGACCACACTGGTGAACCCACGCTCGCGCAAGCCCAGCTCGGCATCGAGAATCTTGCTGTCGAAGCCTTCGATCGGCGTGGCATCCAGCCCATGTGCCGCAGCCCCCAGCAAGGCAGTACCCAGCGCCAGGTAGGTCTGCTTTTCCATCCAGTGCTGCACGTCCTTCTGGTCAAAGCGGTGCAGGTCGACGTAATGCCGGCGGCTCTGGTTCTGCCCGGCACGCGCCTGATCATCGCGGAAGCGGCTATCGGCAGCTTCCTGGTCGAGCACGGCATTCAGGTGCGCTTCGGTCATTTCGGTGCGGGTGCAGAACACGATCACATGCGAGGCATCGAGGATCTTCGGCGAATTGTAGGCATAACGCTCTGTGGTGCTCTTGGCCAGGCGGGCCTTGCCTTCAGCGCTGTCGGCAACGATGAAATGCCACGGCTGCGAGTTGACCGAGGACGGGCTGTGACGCAGTTGTTCGAGCAAGGCATCGACAGTGGCCTGGGGAATACGGCGCGAGGCATCGTAGGCTTTGGTGGTGTAGCGGCGCTTGGCCAGCGAGACGGTATCCATGCAACAACTCCGGGAATGAACAGGGGATTTGCCGGGCATCTTATCTTTCCTGCAGAAAAGAAAAACCGGCACAATGCAGCAACACTTTCATCCCAGGAGTGAAAATGCTGCGCATCGCCGACCTCGAACTGTTCGTCCGCAGCAGCGTGCTGGGCAGCTTCACCGCCGCCGCCCACGAAGCCGAACTGCTACCGGGCCAGGTGGCCGCCGCGATCAAGCGCCTGGAGCGCGACCTGGATGTGCGCCTGTTCGCCCGCACCACCCGCAGCTTGCGCCTGACCGCCGAAGGCGAGTTGTACCTGCCGACTGCCCTGAATGTGCTGGAGAGCCTGCGCCAGGGGCGTGAAGACCTGCATGGCAACGCCAACACCCTGCGCGGTACCCTGCAGGTGTCGGCACCGTCCGACCTGGGCCGCAACATGCTGCTGCCGTGGCTGAGCGCCTTCCGCCGCGAGCACCCGGCCCTGCACCTGCGCTTCCTGCTGTCCGACCAGATCGCCGACCTCAACCGCGACCCGGTAGATGTGGCGATCCGCTATGGCCTCAACCAGGACGCCAATTACATTGCCCTGCCGCTGGCCGACTGGAACCGCCGGGTGCTGGTCGCCGCGCCCAACTACCTGGCTCGTCACGGCCGCCCGCTCACCCCCGACGCCCTGCAGCAGCATGCCTGCCTGCTGTACATGCAGCACAACCGGGTCTACGACAAGTGGCGGGTGGGCAACCGCACCGTGCAGGTGCGCGGGCCACTGGTCAGCGACGATGCCGACGTGATCCGCCGCCTTGCCTTGCAGGGCGAAGGCATCGTCTACAAGTCGTGGCTGGACGTAAGCGCCAACATCGCGGCCGGCGAGCTGGAAATCATCCTCCCCGAGCACCTCGGTGAGCCCGCCCCGGTCACCCTGGTGTGCCCGCACCGCAAGCAGCTCACGCCCGCGGTGGCGCAACTGCACCTGTGGCTGCGCGAACGCTTCGAGGCCTTGCGTAACCGGGCGCTGACCAACGGCTGCACAATCGTTCCAGACTGAGCCTGGCCGTTGCGCTAAGGTAGCGATTTCTGCCACGGCACGCCCCCATGAGCAACTGGATCGACCTTAAACAAGACGCCGACACCGGCATCGAGTCGGTCCGTGCGCATTTCGTCGGGCATGCCTACGACCCGCACTGGCATGACAGCTTCCTGGTTGGCGTTACCGAGCAGGGCGTGCAGCAATTCGATTGCCGGCGAGTACGCCATCGCAGCACGCCGGGACACGTGTTCCTGCTGGAGCCCGGTGAAATCCATGACGGCCATGCGCCCACCGAGGACGGCTTCACCTATTCGACCCTGTACCTGGAACCCACCTGGGTGGACAGCCAACTGCGGGCACTGTTCGAACACGCGCCGGGCGACAGCCTGCCCAGCTTCGCCGATACCTTGTGCCACGATGAGCGCCTGGCGCGTGCCACTGCCCTCGCCTTCCAGGCCGTGCATACCCAGGACTTGCGCATTGTCCGGCAGACGGCCATGGACGACCTGCTGGCCTGCCTGACCCGCCACCTGCACTGGCGCCGGCGCCTGAACCCGGACCCGCGCCTGCCGCTGACCGCGCAGCGCGCGCGGGATTACCTGCACGCCAACCTGGAGCGCGACATCGGCCTGGAAGACCTGGCCCAGGCCTGTGGCATCGACCGCTTCCGCCTGACCCGTGCGTTCAAGGCCGCATTCGGCCTGGCGCCACATGCCTATCTGATCCAGCTGCGCCTGGCCCGGGCGCGGCGCCTGCTCGCCCGAGGCCAGACACCCACCGAAGTGGCCATGGCCCTGGGCTTTGCCGACCAGAGCCACCTGGGGCGCTGGTTCCGCCGTGCCTACCAGCTGACCCCGGCCGACTACCGCAGGCGCTGCTCAAACCTTCCAGACTGAAAGGCGGCAGGCAGCGAGCATGGTGCTTCGTTTATCCGGAGCCCTTGATCATGTCGCAGTCGTTGTTGCCCTTCATCCTGTTTGCCCTGGTGTCCAGCATCAGCCCGGGGCCGACCAACCTGTTGATACTCGCCCATGGCGCCCGCGTTGGCCTGCGCGCGAGCCTGGCGCCGATCGTGGCGGCTTGCGGTGCAGCAGCGGCGATCGTGCTGATGGTGGGCCTGGGGCTGGGTGAACTGCTGCTGCGCCACCCGCTGGCCCAGCAGTTGATGAGCTGGGCCGGGGTTTTGTGGTTGAGCTGGCTGGCGTGGAAGATGCTGCGCAGTGCTGCCGCCCCGCTGCAGGCGGCCACGGCGCAAGGCTTCAGTGCACTCAGTGCGGCCTCGTTGCAGGTGGTGAACCCCAAGGTGTGGTTGATGGCCGTGGCGGTGGTCGGGGTGTTTGCCGCGCCGTCGTTGCCGGTATGGCAACTGGCACTGGTGTTCTTGCTGATTGCCCTGCCATGCATGGCGGCGTGGGCGCTGCTGGGGGTGGGCAGCGCGCGATGGTTGCAGGCACCGCGGCGGTTGCGGGTGTTCAACCAGGTGTTGGCGGGGGTGTTGTTGATTTCTGCGTGGGCTGCCGTACTGGCTTGAGCCTGCAACAGGTGTTCCTACAGGCCTGCAGAGGACCTGTAGGAGCGGCCTTGTGTCGCGATGGGGCGCGCAGCGGCCCCGGATTTCAGCGTTACAGCGGATATCGCCGGGGGCCGCTGCGCGCCCCATCGCGACACAAGGCCGCTCCTACAAAGAACGCGCCAGCCCCAGATCAGTGCATCAGCGCCTCGCGGAACCGCCGGGTGCTGGCCACAGCCAGCAGCAACCCGGCCACCGCCACGCTACCGCCCACCAGGCCGATATCCGCCACGTCCAGCTGGCTGCTGACGATACTGCCCAGCAACGCGCCACCGCCAATACCGATGTTGTAGATACCCGAGAACAGCGCCATGGCCACATCGGTGGCATCCGACGCCAGTTTCAGGGTCTTGGACTGCAGCGACAAGCTGAAGCTGAGGATCGCCACACCCCAGAACATGCTCAACGCGGCAAACATGTAGAAGTTGCCCGACAGCGGCAACAGCAGCAACAGGCACGCCGCCAGCAGGCCGATCGACCCTACCAGGAAGCCATGCGGGAAGCGGTCGCTGTAACGGCTGAACAGCAATGAGCCGAACACCCCGGCACCGCCGAACAGCAGCAGCAACAGCGTGGTGCGCTCACCGCCTATCTGCGCCACGTGCAGGGCGAACGGTTCGATGTAGCTGTAGGCAGTGAACTGCGCGGTAATCACCAGCGTCACCAGCACATAGGTGATCACCAGCGCCGGGCGCTTGAACAGGATCGGCAGGCTGCGCAGCGAGCCCGAGTTCTGGCTGGGCAGCAGCGGCAGCGACTTCATCAGGCACAGCATGGTCGCCAGCGCCACCCCGGCAATGCTCAGGAAGGTGATGCGCCAGCCCAGCGCCTCACCCACCACGCGGCCCAGCGGAATGCCCAGGACCATGGCCAGGGTGGTGCCAGTGGCCAAAAGGCCCAGCGCCTTGGCCTGCTGCCCTGGCGGCGCCACGCGCACCGCCAGGGAAGCCGTGATGGCCCAGAACACCGCATGCGCCAGGGCAATACCGATGCGGCTGACCAGCAACATGGCAAAGCTCTGTGACAGCCACGACAGCAGGTGGCTGACGATGAACACAAGGAACACGAACAGCAACAGGCGCCGCCGCTCGATGTTGCGGGTCAGCAGCATCATCGGCAGCGAGGCCAGCGCCACCACCCAGGCGTAGATGGTCAGCATCAGGCCGACCTGCGCGGTGCTCATGTCGAAGCTGCGGCCAATGTCGCTGAGCAGAGCCACCGGGACGAACTCGGTGGTGTTGAAGATGAAGGCCGCCAGGGCCAGGGCAATGACGCTCAGCCAGCTGCCGCTACCCGCCGTGGGTGGCATGTTGGTGGGTGTGGGTCCGTTCATGGGTGCAAACCGCTTCTCCGCAGGCAAGGCAACAGGACGCACGCCAGCCACCCGCTTGCCGGGGTGTGGACGCACGCTTTGTTATTGGAAGGAATGCCCGGCATGGTACGCGTCAAGCCGGGGGCTCACAACCGCGAGGCGGGCAGAAGGAGTAACATGCGCGCTTTGTGCGAACGCGTATGCAACAAGGAGCCCGATCCGCTCATGGACCAGCAGCACTCCCAGCAGCAACAGTGGCAGCAGGCGGTCACCGCCTATGCCCAGGCCGTCAACGACTATGTCGCGCAGGGCCGCGCGCAAGGCTGGGATGACCTCGAAGAGCCCCTGCCGCAAGCCACCGAGCATTTGCTCGATGCCTGGCTGCAAGCCCTGCAAGCAGCCAACCGGCCTGGCGTAGAAGCCTTCGAGCAGCAAGCCTTCCGCGAAGCCTGGCCACCCGCCCACCACCCATTGCTGCCGCTGATCAAGGAGCACGGGCAAGGCATCGGCAACGTCCTGCTGCTGGAGGATGGCAGCCTGCTGGCACGTATCGGCATGCCGCATGACAAAGGCCAGGTGGTGCGCATCGACCCTCTCGGGGTGACCCCGGTGATCGGCGTCGATCACTTCGGCCGCTGCCCGGCCCGCCGCTATTTCGCCCTGGCCAATGCCGAGGGCATACGCGTGACCGATGGCTGGGGCGGCCCGCAGGTGCTGCGCCTGGCCTGGCCCACGGGGTTGGAGGGGTTGCCGCCGGGTTACCCGTTCGAGCCATTCGACCTGCCGCCCACGCCGACCGCGCTGATCCCCTTCCCGGATGGCCAGCGGGTGCTGCTGGTGAGTGCCGAGGGTATCTTCCTGCTGACGCGCCACGGCGCGACCCGCCTGCTGCCGCACCAGGCGCGGGTGCTCGACGAGCTGGACGAAGGCACCGACCCGGACGACATCAGTCTCGGGCTGAGCATGGAGCACGGTGCGGTATCGGCGGATGGCCGGTTGATCGTGGTCGGCGAGCAAGGCAGCCGTCACCTGGTACTGGACGACCAGCTCAGGCCCGTGGCGGCAATCGGCCCGGCCAGCGAGTATCCGCACTTTGCGCTGTTCAACCGCGCGGGTGACCAGTTGATAGTCAATGCCTGCCATTTCTACAGCGGCGCCACGCTGGCTGTCAGGGTGGCCGACTTGCCGGGGCTGGATACCGACTACTACAGCCAGGACCCGCGTACCCCGCTGGTACAGGATGGTGCACGGGTGTATGCCGGCGTGGCGCGCGACGGGGAGTACATCGTGGGGGATGCCTATGGTTACCTGCGGGCGTTTGGCGAAGATGGCATGGAGCATTGGCAGCATTACCTGGGGTCGACCATCAGTGCGCTGGATATCAGTGCGGACGGGCGTACGCTGGTAGCGGCGAGCCATGCCGGGTTCATTTCGGTGATTGCCCTGGACAACGGGCGGCCGGCCTGGCAGATCGGTACCGGGGCGCATGGCGAGGTACGGCGGTGGTTGTTCTGGAAAGGCTGGGACAGGGCATTGGCCTGGTAACAGATCCAGCATTTTCATTGCCTGTCCCGGCCTCTTCGCGGGCTTGCCCGCTCCCACAGGTAAATCACAGCTTACGAAAGCTGTGCAATACCTGTGGGAGCGGGCAAGCCCGCGAAGAGGCCGGGACAGGCAACCAATCAGCCCTGCAAAGTAGCCATATCGATCACGAACCGGTACTTCACGTCCCCGGCAATCATCCGCTCATACGCCTGGTTGATGTTGCGGATATCCAGCAACTCGATATCACAACGAATGGCGTGCTCGGCACAGAAATCCAGCACTTCCTGGGTCTCGGCAATACCACCGATCAACGACCCCGCCAGCACCCGGCGCTTCATCACCAGATTGGCCGCATGCACCGCCGGGTCGATCGGCTCAATCAGGCCGACCAGGATGTGTACGCCATCGAATTTCAGGGTTTCCAGGTACGGGTTGAGGTCGTGCTGCACCGGGATGGTGTCGAGCAGGAAGTCGAAACGGCCCGCCGCGGCCTGCATCTGCTCGGCATCGGTGGACACGATCACATGGTCGGCACCCTGGCGACGGGCTTCCTCGGCCTTGGCCTGGGAACGGGTGAACAGGGTCACTTCCGCGCCCAGAGCCTTGGCCAGCTTGATGGCCATGTGGCCCAGGCCGCCCATGCCGAGGATGCCGATCTTGTGACCGGGGCCGACACCGTGGTGCTTGAGCGGCGAATAGGTGGTGATGCCAGCGCAGAGGATTGGCGCGGCGCTGGGCAGGTCCATGCCGGCCGGGATACGCACCACGAAGTGCTCGCTGACCACGATGCTGCTGGAGTAACCGCCCATGGTGTTGCTACCGTCGACCCGGTCCGGGGTGGCGTAGGTCATGGTCGGGCCTTCCAGGCAATATTGCTCCAGGTCCTTGGCACAGGCTTCGCAGTGACGGCACGAGTCGACCATGCAGCCAACGCCGACCAGGTCGCCGACCTTGTGCGCGGTCACTTTGTCGCCCACCGCGGTGACGCGGCCGATGATCTCGTGGCCCGGCATCAGCGGGTACACGGCAATGCCCCATTCGTTGCGCGCCTGGTGAATGTCGGAGTGGCACACGCCGCAGTACAGGATATCGATGGCGACGTCGTCAGGGCGCGGGCTGCGACGCTCGAAGGTCATGGGAGCCAGAGGGCTGGTGGGGGTCTGGGCGGCGTAACCGATGGCGGTGTACATGCAGGGCCTCGCTATGAAGTGAAACGATTCAGGCGGCGCATTCTGCGCGCCATGCGCCGCCTCGCCCACGGCTGATTCTCCGGCATCGATGCCTGATTCTCCGAAGATGCCATGCAGCACCTGGCGCCGAGCGTTCATTCTGCGATGATCAGACTGTCTGATCCTCTGCCCAGGTCCATCATGCAACTGACCCGCCACGTCGACGCCAATGCGCCGCTTTGCACACTGATCCGCAGCCTCGCCACGCGCCCGGGCTTCGTGCCCACGCACCTGCCCCAGGTGCAGGTGCTGAGCTGGGACCACTATGTGGCCAGCAGCCCGCAGATCTACGAACCCAGCCTGATGATCCTGGCCCAGGGCAGCAAACTGGCACACCTGGGGCCGCGTACCCTGGAGTACGGCGCCGGGCATTACCTGGTGCAGGCACTGTCGGTGCCGTTCATGTGCGAAACCTTCGCCACCCCCGAAGCACCGTTGCTGGGCGTGGCGGTGGACATCGACCGCGGCGTGCTGGGTGAACTGGTGCAAAGCATGGCCCTGGCGCCGGATGCCGCGGTGCAGGCGCAAACCCCGCAGTCGATGACCTCGGCGGCACTCGATGCGCCGATGCGCGAATGCGTGGAACGGCTGCTGCGCTGCCTGCAGGACCCAGTGGACGCCAAGGTGCTGGGCCCGGCGCGGGTACGCGAGGTGCTGTACACCGCCTTGCGCGGCCCACAGGCAGGCGTATTGCGGGCGCTGGTGGAGCAACAAGGGCACTTCGCGCGCATCGGCGCCGCCCTTGCCCACCTGCGCGAACACTATACCGAGCCGCTGAGCGTGGAAGCACTGGCCGCGCGCGCCAACATGAGCGTTTCGACCTTCCACGAGCACTTCAAGCGCTGCACCGACATGGCACCAATGCAGTACCTCAAGCGCCTGCGGCTGCTGAAGGCGCAGCAGATGCTGATCGGCGAAGGCCTGGGAGTGGCGCAGACCGCGCACCGGGTGGGGTACCAGAGCACCTCGCAGTTCAGCCGCGAGTACAAGCGCCAGTTCGACCGCAGCCCGGGGGATGAATTGCCGTACCAGAGCCTGCCAGTGTAGTGGCCTTCACTGGCTCATCGCCAGCAAGCCATGCGTAAACCCTGTGGGAGATCACCCAGCCCTTTGGGCTGCGCTGTCGCGTAGATAACTGAAATTGCAAGCGATCCGCGTACCCTGTGGGAGCAACTGTCTTGCTCAATTTCAAAAAGCTGGCGCGATCCCTGTGGGAGCGGGCTTGCCCGCGAACACGGGCGAAGCCCGTGCCATCCACCACGGTGTTGGCTTCGCGGGCAAGCCCGCTTCCAGGCGGCTCACGCTGCGTTCTGGATTTACGTTGTACCTTCAGGCTGCGGTAGCACTAGATCGAGCCATGATGTACCCGTTCTGAGCATGGCATTTAACCGCACGATGAACGTTCTCATGCAGGCCACGATAGCGACTTTGGGAAGTTTTCCGCGCTCCCGCAGTGACTGATAACGAGCCTTGAGTGCTGGGTTGTATTTCATCGCCACAAGGCATGCCATGTACAGCGATCGCCTGACCGCAAATCGCCCGCCAGAGATAGAGCGCTTGCCCATGAATTTCCCGCTGTCGTGGTTGAAGGGCGCCACCCCAACCAGGGAGGCAATTTCTCTGGACTCAACCCGACCTAGCTCCGGCAGCAGCGCTATTAGTTTGCCCGCTGTCACCATCCCAATGCCTTTCACTTTGATCAGCTGGGCAACCCGTTCGTCGTTCAGCATCGCGATTTGCTGTTCGATCTCACACTCAACCCGTTTGATCTGCGCCTTGAAGTGTTTCAGGTTGGCATTCAGGTAGTTAGCAACTGCAGTCGATTGCACCTGCTTCAGGCGCCGCAGGTCGTCATCTCGCTGTTGAACCATCCGATCACGTTGCTGAAGCAACTCTCGCAGAAGCGCTCGTTCGGGGCTGACTCGCAGAGAGGGTTGATCTGGAATGACTTCGGCATAGTGCGCCAGAACCTCGGCGTCGATGGCGTCAGTCTTGGCCTTGATGCCTAAAGAGTCAGCGAATGACCTGGCTCGCCTGGGATTGACGCGTATGACCTTGTAGCCAGCGTCCTGTAGAAAACACATGACATCTCGCTCGTAGCCACCCGTCGCCTCTAACAGGACGCGCTTGATACTGAGCTTGCGAAGGCTCTCCAGTAGCGCCTCAAACCCTGTTGGATCATTGCTTAAATGCATTTTGATGCCCTGTGGCCGCACCGCAGCATCAAGGGAGAGACTGGAAACATCGATACCCAAGAAGGAAGCCATCACCAAAACCTCCTAAACTCAACACAGTGAGAGGACTTTGGCTTGGCCCACGCTTGTGATTCGAGATCAGAGCCGCATCCAACTGTTCGGGCTCTCGCCAAAGTGGAACGGTGAATGGCAGCTTTTGCTCCCACACGTGCTCAAGGCACCTACGGCATTCAGCTTGCCATTCACCGCTCTCACTCCAAATTCTAATCCCCCATCAAGACACAAGCGGCTTTAGCCGCGAAGAATCCAACGCGGTGCATGGCACCGGCTGCGCCGGTGTTCGCGGCTAAAGCCGCTCCCACAGGGCCCCTGCTAATTCAATGAGTTATGTGCAGTGCCGCTCGACCATCGCCACTATCGCTGCCTGCGATTCGGCCTTGGCCTGCCCGGCCTCCAACTCCCCCGCCGCAGCCGCCTGGCACAAGGCATCCACCGCCCCCACCAGCAGGCGCCTACCAGCAACACCCACAATGCCGGCCGCAGCCTGGATCAGCTCGAAAGCGGCCACTGCGCCAATGGCCAGTAAGCGCCCTTGCGCGACTCGTACAGTGTGAAATGGCGGGCGGCGAGGTAGAAATCCGGCGCGCTGCTGGCCTCTGGCGGCTGGCCGCGGTAGTCCCTGGCCAGCGTTAGGTGCGGGCGATACTCACGGTCGGCCGCTTCCACCCCCAACGGCAGCAGCGCCTGCTGCAAGCTGTACACCAGTTGCAACAGGGCCGGTGGGGTCTGCTGCGCCTCCAGCACCAGGGCGCTGGCCCGCTGCCACACCTGCAAACGGTCCAGTAACAGCCGTGGTGACGTGGCCGGTAGGGCCAGCTGGTCGACCGCCGCACAAATTGCCGGCACCTGGGCGGTATCCACATCGCCAAGGAACAGCATTGTTACATGGAAGTTGGCAGCCGGCACTGGCCTGCCGCTGCGCAGGTTCAAGCCACGCCGCCACTGAGCCAGGGCGCGGCGCTGGGCATCGCTGACCGGCAAGGCAAAGAACAGCCGCTTGAAGGGGGTACCGCTGGGGCGTACGTCCTGAATCATACGAACTCCTGAACATGAAACGTTTGCGCAAGGCTACCGGGCATTAAACCTAAGTCGCCCCGTCGTTTCGTAACAATAAGTACAAACTACCCCCATGATTGTTTATGCTGGCGGGCTAATGCCATGGCGCATGGCCATTTTTCGACAAGTAAACGTCCATGAAAATTGCACTCGTACTCATCTTCGCCCTCTCGATCGCCTATGTTCACCTGCGCGGTCGCGTTCGCCACAAGCTGACCCGTCAGTTGGGCGACCACTCCAGCTTCCTGGCCCCGGTCAACAGCTTCCTGTACCTGTTTTCCAGGCACCCGGCCAAGCCATACCTGCCGGTAGAGGCCTTCCCCGAACTGCAGACGCTGCAGGACCACTGGCAGGAGATCCGCGAGGAAGCCCAACAGCTGCTGCATGTGGGCGAAATCAAGAAGTCCGACAATTACGATGATGTCGGTTTCAACTCATTCTTCAAGACCGGCTGGAAGCGCTTCTACCTGAAGTGGTACGGCGAAAGCCACCCGTCGGCGATGACCCTGTGCCCGCGCACCACCGAGTTGCTCAAAGGCATCGGCACGGTCAAGGCCGCCATGTTCGCCACCCTGCCGCCGGGCGCCAAGCTGGTGCGCCACCGTGACCCGTATGCCGGTTCGTACCGCTACCACCTGGGCCTGGACACGCCGAACGACGACGGTTGCTACATCGACGTGGACGGTGAGAAGTATTCCTGGCGCGATGGCGAGGGCGTGGTCTTCGACGAGACCTACATCCACTACGCGGCCAATACCACCGAGCACAACCGCATCATCCTGTTCTGCGACGTTGAACGCCCGCTCAAGTACCGCTGGGCGACCGCGTTCAACCGCTGGTTCAGCCGCAACGTCATGGCCGCGGCCGCCGCACCCAATGATGCCGGCGACAAGACCGGTGGCATCAACCGGCTGTTCACCCGCATCTACAAGATCCGCGAACGTGGCAAGGCGATGAAGAAGCGCAACCGCACGCGTTACTACCTGGAGAAGTGGGCGTTCGTCGCGGCGTTGGTGCTGGTGTTCATCTACATCTGATCGGTGTGGTTGCGCGCAGCCAAAAGGCCTGCGCGCAACCAACCAAAGTACAAGCCTCACACTTTCCACTCTTCGACTAGCCTGAAAGCTCCACTCGCAACCTCCCCAAGGTGAAGACGATGAGCATGATGGACTGGGACGCCTACCGTAAGCAGTTGATGGCCGGCATCGGCGATCTCAAGCAGCTTTCCCCTGACACCGTGGCCGGCTACATGACCGCCAGCGGCGCAGGGGCCAAGACCAACCACCTGGACGCCAAGACCCGCGAGCTGATCTCCCTCGCCGTGGCCGTGACCACACGCTGCGATGGCTGCATCGCGGTGCATTCGCAGCAGGCCGTCAAGCACGGCGCCAGCCGCGAGGAAATCGCCGAGGCCCTCGGCGTGGCCGTGGCGATGAACGCCGGTGCCGCGCTGGTCTACTCTGCACGTGCCATGGATGCGGTGGGCAAGGCCAACGGCTGAGCGCAAATGGCGTCGCCGCCCTTGCGCGACGGCGCCGCGCCACCCAGACTTGGCGGCCCAGCCCTTGCAGGAACCCGCATGATCCACATCCGCCCCATGACACCGGAAGACTTCGAACGCTTCTGGCCCACCTTCCAGGCCGTCGTACAGGCCCGTGAAACCTACGCATTCGACCCGGCCCTCAGCTTCGATCAGGCCCGCCAACTGTGGCTGGAACTGCCCGTGCGCACATTCGTGACCGAGGAAGACGGCGCGATGCTGGGTTCGTATTACCTCAAGGCCAATGCCGCCGGGCCTGGTGGGCACGTGGGCAATTGCGGCTACATGGTCTGTGAAGCGGCACGCGGCCGCGGCGTCGCGCGCTTGATGTGCGAGCACTCACAGAAACAGGCACGCCAGGAGGGCTTTCTGGCCCTGCAGTTCAACTCGGTGGTGGCCACCAATGAGGTGGCAGTGGCGCTGTGGCACAAGCTGGGCTTCGAAACCGTTGGCCGCCTGCCCAAGGCCTATCGCCATGCTCGCCTGGGGCTGGTGGACTGCCTGGTGATGTACAAGTGGCTGGCGGACGAGCCGGTAGTGGAAAAGCCGCCGCTGCTAATCGGGCGCAAGAACATCGAGGCGCGGGTGTCGCGGCGGCGCGGGCGCTGACTTCTTCAGGCCGCCCTGCTCGACGAAGGTCTATGGTAAAGTCGCGCCCTTTTTGAACATGCTGGGATATCGCTGCACATGACCCCCGTCCTCCGCTTCCTCAACCGCACCAGCCTGGTGACGCAGATCGTCATCGGCCTGATCGCCGGCATCGCCCTGGCCCTGCTCGCGCCCGCCATCGCCCGCGACATGGCCTTCCTCGGGAAGGTGTTCGTCAGCGCCCTCAAGGCGGTGGCACCCGTGCTGGTGTTCATCCTGGTCATGGCCTCGATCGCCAACCACCGCCACGGCCAGGAAACCCATATCCGCCCGATCCTCTGGCTGTACCTGCTGGGTACCTTCGGCGCCGCGGTAGTCGCGGTGGTCGCCAGCATGCTGTTCCCGTCGAACCTGGTGCTGAGCACCGGCGACGCTACGCTGAGCGCGCCGGGCGGCATCACCGAGGTGCTGCAGAACCTGCTGCTGAGCGCGGTCGACAACCCGATCAACGCCCTGCTCAACGCCAACTTCATCGGTGTGCTGACCTGGGCCATCGGCCTGGGCGTGGCCCTGCGCCATGCCGGCGAAACCACCCGCACCGTGGTCGAGGACTTGTCCAATGGCGTGACCCTGATCGTGCGCGTGGTCATCCGCTTCGCCCCGCTGGGCATCTTCGGCCTGGTCAGCGCCACGCTGGCCCAGTCCGGCCTGAACGCCCTGCTCGGCTACCTGCACCTGCTGGCGGTGCTGATCGGCTGCATGCTGTTCGTGGCGCTGGTGATGAACCCGCTGATCGTGTATTGGAAAATCCGGCGCAACCCCTACCCGCTGACCCTGCTGTGCCTGCGCGAAAGTGGTATCACCGCGTTCTTCACCCGTAGCTCGGCGGCCAACATCCCGGTCAACCTGGCCCTGTCGGAGCGCCTTGGCCTGCATGAAGACACCTACTCGGTGTCGATCCCGCTGGGTGCGACCATCAACATGGCCGGTGCCGCCATCACCATTACCGTGCTGACGCTGGCGGCTGTACATACCCTGGGTATTCCGGTGGACCTGCCGACCGCCGTGCTGCTCAGCGTGGTGGCGGCGGTCTGTGCCTGCGGCGCCTCGGGTGTGGCCGGTGGCTCGCTGCTGCTGATTCCGCTGGCGTGCAGCCTGTTTGGCATCCCTAGCGAAATTGCCATGCAGGTGGTGGCGGTGGGCTTCATCATCGGCGTGCTGCAGGATTCGGCCGAGACGGCGCTGAATTCTTCGACCGATGTGCTGTTTACCGCGGCGGCGTGCCAGGCTGAAGAGCGGCGCAACGTTTGAGTTTGCCGGGGCCGCTTTGCGGCCCTTTCGCAGGCAAGCCAGCTCCCACAGGGATAGCGCCGGCCTTACGGCTTGTGCTGTACCTGTGGGAGCTGGCTTGCCGGCGATGATCCCAGTGATTGCTTAAGCCTGGCGCTTTACCTAGGCTAGTGGCCTTTCCCCAGCAATGAGACAGGGCCATGTCAGAACACGAAACCGCCGGCGAAGGCCGCTTCAACAGCATCGAGATCCGTATTCTCGGCTCGCTGATCGAGAAGCAGGCCACCAGCCCGGAAAGCTACCCGCTGACCCTCAACGCCCTGGTCCTGGCCTGCAACCAGAAGACCAGTCGCGAGCCGGTGATGAACCTCACCCAAGGCCAGGTCGGCCAGGCCCTGCGCGCCCTCGAAGGGCAAGACATGACCCGCCTGCAGATGGGCAGCCGCGCCGACCGTTGGGAACAACGGGTGGACAAGGCGCTGGAGCTGGTGCCGGCGCAACTGGTGCTGATGGGCCTGATGTTCCTGCGCGGGCCGCAAACCCTCAACGAACTGCTGACCCGCAGCAACCGCCTGCACGACTTTGACGACACCGAGCAGATCCAGCACCAGCTGGAGCGCCTGATCTCGCGCGGCCTGGCCTTGCACCTGCCACGCCAGGCCGGCCAGCGCGAAGACCGTTACACCCATGCCTTGGGCGACCCGGCGGAAATCGAGGCGATCCTGGCTGCACGGCAGCAGGAAGGCGGGGCACGCAGCAGCGGTGGCAATGTGTCGGAAGAGCGCATCGAAGCCCTCGAAGCGCGCATCGCGGCGCTGGAGGCACGCCTGGCCGAACTGGAAGGCTGAGCCGTCACGGCTCGGGGTCGGGGAAGTTGCGGCAGCTCTTGCGCTCGGCCAGTTCCCGGTCACTGGGGCGCTGGTCGACGAACACGGTGCGGCCGTCGGCGTAGATTTCCAGGTAGCCCCAGTGCAGGTCCTGCTCTTGCTGCCCGGGTTTTGGGGGGACTAGCCACCAGGGTTCGCGGCTGATCAGGGTCATGGGTGTGGTTCCTGAGGGTGTCTGCAGTAATCATAGACATCCTCGGTTATTGCTTTGCTTGTACCGGCCCTTTCGCGGCTAAAGCCGCTCCTACAGGGATCTGCACAGTTTGCAAAATCTGCGCAGTACCTGTGGGAGCGGCTTTAGCCGCGAAGAGGCCGGTACGGGCTTACGCCGGTGCCGAAGTGCGGATCAGGTGGTCAAAGGCCGCCAGCGATGCCTTGGCCCCCTCACCCACCGCAATCACGATCTGCTTGTACGGCACAGTCGTCACGTCACCCGCCGCAAACACACCCGGGATGCTGGTCTGGCCCTTGGCATCAACGATGATCTCGCCTCGCGGCGACAACTCGACGGTGCCTTTCAGCCAGTCGGTGTTCGGCAGCAGGCCAATCTGCACGAAGATGCCTTCCAGCGCCACTTCATGCTGCTGGTCGGTGGTGCGGTCCTTGTAACGCAGGCCGGTCACCTTTTCGCCATTGCCCAGCACTTCGGTGGTCAGCGCACTGGTGATCACCTTCACGTTCGGCAGGCTGTGCAACTTGCGCTGCAGTACCGCATCGGCACGCAGCTGGCTGTCGAACTCGATCAACGTTACCTGGGCGACGATACCCGCCAGGTCGATGGCCGCTTCCACGCCCGAGTTGCCACCACCGATCACCGCCACGCGCTTGCCCTTGAACAGCGGGCCGTCGCAGTGCGGGCAGTAAGCCACGCCACGGGCGCGGTATTCCTGCTCGCCCGGCACGTTCATTTCACGCCAGCGGGCACCGGTTGCCAGGATCACGGTCTTGGCCTTGAGCGAGGCGCCGCCAGCCAGGCGTACTTCGTGCAGGCCGCCATCGGTGGCCGGGATCAGCGCTTCACCGCGCTGCAGGTTCATGATGTCCACGTCGTACTGCTTGACGTGTTCTTCCAGCGCCGTGGCCAGCTTCGGCCCTTCGGTTTCCTGTACCGAGATGAAGTTCTCGATGGCCAGGGTATCGAGCACCTGGCCGCCGAAACGCTCGGCCGCAATACCGGTGCGGATGCCTTTACGCGCGGCATAGATGGCTGCCGAAGCGCCGGCTGGGCCACCACCGACCACCAACACGTCGAAGGCGTCCTTGGCGTTGATCTTCTCGGCCTGGCGGCTGCCCGCGTTGGTGTCGATCTTGCCGAGGATTTCTTCCAGGCCCATGCGGCCCTGGCCGAACACTTCGCCGTTCAGGTAGATGCTCGGCACGGCCATGATCTTGCGCGATTCCACTTCCGCCTGGAACAGCGCGCCGTCGATGGCCACGTGGCGCACGTTGGGGTTGAGCACCGCCATCAGGTTCAGCGCCTGGACCACGTCCGGGCAGTTCTGGCACGACAGCGAGAAGTAGGTTTCGAAGGTGAACTCGCCTTCCAGCGCCTGGATCTGCTCGATCACTTCGGCACTGGCCTTGGACGGGTGGCCGCCGACTTGCAGCAATGCCAGCACCAGCGAGGTGAATTCGTGGCCCATGGGGATGCCGGCGAAGCGCAGGCTTATATCGGCTCCCGGGCGGTTCAGCGAGAACGATGGACGACGGGCATCGCTGCCGTCCGCGCTGAAGGTAATAAGGTTCGACAGGCTGGCAATTTCCACCAGCAGATCGTGCAATTCGCGGGATTTCGCGCCGTCGTCGAGGGAGGCAACGATCTCGATCGGCTGGGTGACCCGCTCCAGGTAGGTTTTCAGTTGCGATTTAAGCGTGGCGTCCAACATACGGGCGATTCCTTTTTCAAAACTCGGATACAAAAACGCCCAGGCGAGGTCGCCCGGGCGCTTTTACGGGGCGGTAGGTACTTCAGCTTTGGCGGCTGGCTACCGCCCGCGTTAAGCGCATGATCGGATTTTCGTTCGAGAAGTGCCTGCGCGGCGATCAGGCAAGGCGAAAACAGGCGAGGAAGCGGAGTTGACAGGTTGTCAATGAGCATTCCGAGCCTGTTTTCAACGCAGCATGGTCGTCGCGCAGGCGCTTATCGGGCGAAAATTAGATCTTGCCGACCAGGTCCAGCGACGGCGCCAGGGTGGCTTCGCCTTCTTTCCACTTGGCCGGGCAAACTTCGCCTGGGTGAGCGGCAACGTACTGGGCAGCCTTCACCTTGCGCAGCAGTTCGGCAGCATCGCGGCCTACACCACCGTCGTTCAGTTCGACGATCTTGATCTGGCCTTCCGGGTTGATCACGAAGGTACCGCGATCGGCCAGGCCGGCTTCTTCGATCAGCACGTCGAAGTTGCGCGAGATGACGTGGGTCGGGTCACCGATCAGCGGGTACTGGATCTTGCCGATGGTGTCCGAAGTGTCGTGCCAGGCTTTGTGGGTGAAGTGGGTGTCGGTGGACACGCCGTAGATTTCCACGCCCAGCTTCTGGAACTCGGCGTAGTTGTCAGCAAGGTCACCCAGCTCGGTCGGGCAGACGAAGGTGAAGTCGGCCGGGTAGAAGAACACGACAGACCACTTGCCTTTCAGGTCGGCTTCGCTGACCTGGACGAACTCGCCCTTGTGGTAGGCAGTGGCGTTGAACGGTTTGACCTGGCTGTTGATGATTGGCATGAGAGACGCTCCTTCATGGGGTTGGAATCAGTTGATGGAGAGAATCCTAACCGCTGGTCCCGATAAAGGCTCATTGGCAAAGCTCATGCTTGTGATTGGTTTTGGCTATAACCAAGGATAATTAATAGAAGGGAATGGGCTGAGCAAAGGATTGCGGGGTCGTACCTCCTGACTCCATGGTCGGATCACTCCTGTAGGAGCGGCCTTGTGTCGCGATGGGCTGCGAAGCAGCCCCTGTGTATCTCACGATTGCAGAAATACTGGGGCTGCTTCGCAGCCCATCGCGACACAAGGCCGCTCCTACAACGGTATGCGTTCCGTTGGGATCAGCGTGTCGCTGTGCGCATGGTCACGAACTCTTCGGCCGCGGTCGGGTGCACGCCAATGGTTTCGTCGAACTGCTGCTTGGTCGCACCGGCCTTCAGGGCAACGCCCAGGCCCTGGATGATCTCGCCGGCGTCGGGGCCAACCATGTGGCAGCCCAGCACCTTGTCGGTCTCGGCATCGACCACCAGCTTCATCAGGGTCTTTTCCTGGATGTCGGTCAGGGTCAGTTTCATCGCACGGAAGCGGCTCTCGAATACCTGCACCTTGTGCCCGGCCTCCAGCGCCTGCTCCTCGGTCAGGCCCACGGTGCCGATGGGCGGCTGGCTGAATACTGCGGTGGGGATGTTCTGGTAGTCCACAGGGCGGTATTGCTCGGGCTTGAACAGGCGCCGGGCCACGGCCATGCCCTCGGCCAGAGCCACCGGAGTCAATTGCACGCGGCCAATCACGTCGCCAATGGCCAGGATCGACGGCGCGGTGGTCTGGTACTGCTGGTCAACCCGAATGTAACCGCGTGCATCCAGCTCGACGCCGGTATTTTCCAGGCCCAGGTTGTCCAGCATCGGGCGCCGGCCGGTGGCATAGAACACGCAATCGATGACCAATTCGCGGCCATCCTTGAGGGTGGCCTTCAGGCTACCGTCCTCGAGCTTGTCGATGCGCTGGATGTCGGCGTTGAACTGCAGGTCGAGGCCGCGCTTTTCCAGTTCTTCCTTCAGGTGCGTGCGCACCGAACCGTCGAAGCCACGCAGGAACAGGTCGCCACGGTACAGCAGCGTGGTAGCCGCCCCCAGGCCCTGGAAGATGCCGGCGAACTCGACGGCGATGTAGCCACCGCCCACCACCAGCACCCGGCGTGGCAGGTCCTTGAGGTAGAAGGCTTCGTTGGAGGTGATGGCCAGTTCCTTTCCCGGAATGTCCGGCACCTGTGGCCAGCCACCGGTGGCGATGAGGATGTGCTCGGCGGTGTAGCGCTGGCCATCCACTTCCACTTCATTGGCACCGGTCAGGCGCGCATGCCCCTGCAGCAGGGTGACCCCGCTGTTGACCAGCAGGTTGCGGTAGATACCGTTGAGGCGCTCGATTTCCCGGTTCTTGTTGGCAATCAGGGTGCCCCAGTCGAAATGCCCTTCTTCCAGGGTCCAGCCGAAGCCTGCGGCCTGCTCCAGTTCGTCGGCGACGTGTGCGCCGTACACCAGCAGTTTTTTCGGCACGCAACCCACGTTGACGCAGGTACCGCCCAGGTAGCGGCTCTCGGCCACTGCCACCTTTGCGCCGAAGCCGGCGGCAAACCGCGCCGCGCGCACACCGCCGGACCCGGCACCAATCACGAACAGATCAAAATCGTAGGCCATGTATTCACTCCCCTAGGCAGGCGCCCAGCATAACGCACTGGGGCCGCTTTGCGACCCTTCGCAGGCCCGCCCGCTCCCACAGTACCGGCGCAACCTTGAAGGCCTGCACAGTACCTGTAGGAGCGGGCGTGCCCGCGAAGGGCTGCAAAGCAGCCCCAGTTATCAGCTTTGATACAAGTAGCGGCTTATCAGTAAGCCTTGCCAGTCTTGTAGTAGTTCTCGAAGCAGAAGTTGGTCGCGTCGATGTAGCCCTCGGCGCCACCGCAGTCGAAACGCTTGCCTTTGAACTTGTAGGCGATCACGCAGCCGTTCTGCGCCTGTTGCATCAGGGCGTCGGTGATCTGGATCTCGCCACCTTTGCCCGGCTCGGTGTTGGCGATGATGTCGAAGATGTCCGGGGTCAGGATGTAGCGACCGATGATCGCCAGGTTCGACGGGGCATCTTCCGGCTTTGGCTTCTCGACCATGTTGGTGACGCGGAAAATGTCGTCACGGATCATGTCGCCGGCGATCACGCCGTACTTGTTGGTTTCCTGCGGATCGACTTCCTGGATGGCGACGATCGAGCAACGGAACTGGTTGTACAGCTTGACCATCTGGGTCAGTACGCCGTCACCTTCCGGGTTCACGCACAGGTCGTCCGCCAGCACCACGGCGAACGGCTCGTCGCCGATCAGCGGGCGGCCAGTCAGGATGGCGTGGCCCAGGCCTTTCATTTCGGTCTGGCGGGTGTAGGAGAACGAGCACTCGTCGAGCAGGCGACGGATACCAACCAGGTATTTTTCCTTGTCGGTGCCCTTGATCTGGTTTTCCAGCTCGTAGCTGATGTCGAAGTGGTCTTCCAAAGCACGCTTGCCGCGCCCGGTGACGATGGAGATCTCGTTCAGACCGGCATCCAGTGCCTCTTCAACGCCATACTGGATCAGTGGCTTGTTGACCACCGGCAGCATTTCCTTGGGCATGGCTTTGGTAGCGGGCAGGAAGCGGGTGCCGTAACCGGCTGCCGGGAACAAGCATTTTTTGATCATATACGTCCTTACAAAAGGCTAGGCCTGTGGAATTCGGCGCAGTCTAATCAGGCGGCAGTCACCTTACAATGCCCTACCTGTGGCCGATCGATGGGAAGATAGAGATAACCCAGTGTAGATAGTTCCGAGGGATCGTAAATATTGCTGTCATCCATGACCGTTGGATGACAGGAAATCGGGGTTGCCTGTACTGGCCTCTTCGCGGGTAAACCCGCTCCCACAAGGATCACCACAGGCTCTGAATGCTGTGCAGTACCTGTGGGAGCGGGTTTACCCGCGAAGAGGCCGGCACAGGCAATACATCAGCTACCCGTGCCCTGCCCGATCAACACCCCATCGACCTTCTGCCCATACAGGTTCACCCCGTCATTGGCGTGGAACTTTACCCGCGTCTTCTCGATGGAGCCTTCCACCAGCCGCGGATCCTGCGGCCGTTCATGGCGGTTGACCCAGGCCGCCACGTCCCAGGCCTGCTGGTCACTCAGGCTGCCCGGCTTGCCCAGCGGCATGTTGTACTTGATGAACGACGCTGCGGTGTTGATGCGGTGCATGCCGGCCCCCCAATTGTAGGAGTCCTTGCCCCACAGCGGCGGCATCACATACTCGCCCGCTACCTTCTGCCCCTCGCCGTTGTCGCCGTGGCAGATCGCACACTGCTCGCGGTAAACCTGCTGGCCGCGCTTGAAGTCGTACCCGCCCTTGGGTTGCGGCACCTCCGGGTAGCCTCGCCCGGCAATCTCCACGCCAGTCGGCGCCTTGGTCGACAGCCAATACGAATACACCGACAGCGCTGTCATCTCCGGGCTGTCTGCCGCAGGCGGCTTGCCGTTCATGCTGAACTGGAAGCAGCCCTGGATACGCTCGGCGTAGGTGTTGACCTTGTCGTTTTTCTTGCGGTACGCGGGGTACATCGGGTACGCCCCCCACATCGGCGCGGAATGCGCCAGCCGCCCCTGGTCAAGGTGGCAGTTGCTGCAGTTCATGCCATTGCCCACGGCCTCAGGCATCAACCTGCGGGTGTCGACGAACAAGGCATGCCCCTCGCGCACCATCTTGCCAAAGGCATTGGCAGGCAACTCGCTTTCCGCTGGCGGCACGAACTGCGGCGCAGCCTGCACGCCAGGCACTTTCAACTGCGACTGGTCTTCCATGGCGATCTGGGCGGCCTGGGCGCTGCCCATGGCCAGCAGCAGCAGGGCTGGAATCATCGGTTTCATGGCTTGACCTCCTGGCTGGCGGGGCGGGCGAAGAACTCGGCAACGGCCTTGATCTCGTCATCGGTCATGGCCTTGGCCACACCGACCATCAGCTGGTTGGGGTCATTGCTGCGGGTGCCGTCACGCCAGGCATTGAGCTGCGCCACCAGGTAACTGGCGGGCTGGCCGGCCAAGGGCGGGAAGTGTTCGCCAACCCCGCCACCGCCCGGGCCATGGCATTGCACGCAACCAGGAATCTGCCGGCTCCAGTCACCGTACAGGGCCATGCGGGTGGTGGGGTCATCGGCAATCTGCTGGCGACGCAGGTCGCCTGCAGGGTCTGCCGGCAGGCTGGCCAGATAGGTGCTGACCGCCTTGATCTCATCCTCGCTCAGGGCCTTGGCAAGCGGCTCCATCACCGGCTGCTTGCGGCTGCCGTTGCGCCAATCATGCAATTGCTTGCTGAGGTAAGTGGCCGGCAGCCCGGCCAGGCGTGGGAAGCCGGCAGCGGCAATGCCCTTGCCGTCCGGGCCATGGCAACCCAGGCAAGCCATGGCGGCGGGGTTGGCCCCGCCCTGGGTGAAGACTTTCTGGCCATCGGCGGCATGCGCCGCGGGCCAGGCCAGGATCAGCAGGCTGCCGATCACGACGCGACTCAACGGTGTCATCACGAATCTCCTTTTCTATTGTTATATGCTTAGGCCTAAAACATATAAGCAAAAGGAGCGTGATCAGTTGCCCTGGATCAACTACCGGAGATGCATTGGGTGGCTGCGGTGCGCACGTCGCCCAGGCGCAGCGGGAAGTTGTTCAGCCGCTCGTGCAGCTTGATGCTGCTGCCGCTGCCACGCTTGTCGATATCCACCAGCGCCGCCGGGCCCACGCCCGAGCTGATCTTCTGCGGCACGATCAGCCGCAGGCCATCGCCGCGCTGCTCTTCCACCAGCGGGTCGCGGGTATCGGCCAGCTTCTGCTTGACGCAATCGGCATACGCGCGCGGGGACTTGCCGGAGATCACATCCAGCGTTTCACGCGACTGTTCCAGTTCCGTAACACTCACACAGCCACCCAGCGTCACCGCCAACGCCGCCACCATCCACTTCATTTGCAGCACCTCTGCCTTCAAGAATCCGCTTCGACCACAGCCAGGCTGTTTTGCTCCCTGCTTTGGCAGATTTATCTACGCCTGGCGGAACAGCGCGGCAGTGTAACCCGACATCGTGGTATCTTTCGCCTTTGCAGAACCAATCCTTGCGGAGCATCACATGAAATTCGTACACCAGCGCGAGCACCTGAACGAGGATGACATCGTCGTCATCGAGTGCTCCCAGCGCTGCAACATCCGCCTGATGAACGACGCCAACTTCCGCAGCTTCAAGAACGGCGGCCGTCACACCTACCACGGTGGCCATTTCGAAAAGTTCCCGGCGAAGATCACCGTGCCCAGCACCGGTTTCTGGAACATCACCATCGATACCGTGACAACCCGCCCGATCTCGGTCACCCGCAAGCCAACCTTGACCCACAAGATCAAGATCGTCCGTCGTTCATCGTCGAAACTCAGATAAGGCCACCATGACCCAGACCACCAAGTACGTCATCAAGTACAAGCTCGACGGCCAGCGCCGTTGGGACTTCGCACTGATGCCCGACGCCTCCCTCGAACAAGCCCTGGAAGCCCTGCGCAAGATTCACGGCGAAGACGCCGAGAAGATCAGCGACATCCAGGTCAGCAAAGCCTTGTAAGCCCCCGCCGCACCGCTCGCCCGCCCGCGCAAGGAGAACCGCATGAGCCACTGGCCCGACCGCCGCATCCTCGACCTGCTGGGCATCGAGTTGCCCATTCTGCAGGCCCCCATGGCCGGTGCGACGGGCTCGGGCATGGCCATTGCCGTGGGCCTGGCGGGCGGTTTGGGCGCCCTGCCCTGCGCCATGCTCACGGGCGACCAGGTGCGCGCCGAGATCGCCGCCTTCCGCGCCGGCTGCCCGGGCCGCCCGTTGAACCTGAACTTCTTCTGCCACCAGCCGCCAGCGCCCGATGCCGAGCGCGATGCACGCTGGAAGCAGGTGCTCGAGCCCTATTACAGCGAAGTGGGCGCAGACTTCGCGGCGCCCACGCCGGTGTCCAACCGCGCGCCTTTCGACGAACAGAGCTGCCAGCTGGTCGAGCAACTGCGCCCGGAGGTGGTGAGTTTCCACTTCGGCCTGCCCCAGGCCGACCTGCTGCAACGGGTAAAGGCCAGCGGTGCCAAGGTGCTGTCCAGCGCCACCACCGTAGAGGAAGCCGTGTGGCTGGAGCACCACGGCTGTGATGCGATCATTGCCATGGGCTATGAAGCGGGCGGCCATCGCGGCATGTTCCTCAGCGACGATATCACCAGCCAGATCGGCACCTTCGCCCTGGTGCCACAGGTGGCCGATGCGGTCAGCGTGCCGGTGATTGCCGCCGGCGGCATTGCTGACCACCGCGGCCTGTTGGCGGCACTGGCCTTGGGTGCTTCGGCAGTGCAGATCGGAACAGCGTACCTGTTCTGCCCCGAGGCCAAGGTCTCGCCGGCGCATCGCCAGGCCCTGGACAGCGCACCCGCCAGCGACACGGCGCTGACCAACCTGTTCACCGGCCGAGCGGCGCGCGGCATCAACAACCGCATCATGCGAGAGCTGGGGCCGATGAGCGACCTTGCGCCACGCTTCCCACTGGCCGGCGGAGCGCTGATGCCTTTGCGGGCGATTACGGATCCGCAGGGCAATAGCGATTTCAGCAACCTGTGGTCGGGGCAGGCGTTGCGGCTGGGCAGGCATACGCCGGCGGGCGAGCTGACCCGGGAGATTGCCGAAAAGGCGCTGGCCGTGGTCGGCCGCCAGGCGTCTGCATAAGCAGGTCTGACCTCTTCGCGGGTGAACCCGCTCCCACAATTCGAATATTGGGGCGACCCTGTGGGAGCGGGTTTACCCGCGAAAGGGCCTGGCCTGCTTACGCATGACCTTGCCCCTTCCCGGCCCATGGCCTATCGCTATATAGTTCAGGCTATAACGATAACCCCCAAGGAACTGTCTTCATGCGTATCCGCCCGTCCCACCTGGCTGCCACCGCCCTGGCCAGCCTGCTCGCCTTCAACACTGCCTGGGCCGATGAAGTCCAGGTCGCGGTCGCAGCGAACTTCACAGCCCCCATCCAGGCCATTGCCAAAGACTTCGAAAAAGACACCGGCCACAAGCTGGTCGCCGCCTATGGCGCCACCGGCCAGTTCTACACGCAAATCAAGAACGGGGCGCCGTTCGAGGTATTCCTGGCTGCCGACGACAGCACCCCGGCCAAGCTCGAGCAGGAAAAGGCCATTGTCCCGGGCTCGCGCTTCACCTACGCCATCGGCACCCTGGCCCTGTGGTCGGCCACGCCCGGCTATGTCGACGCCAACGGCGAAGTGCTGAAGAAGAACCAGTTCAAGCACCTCTCCATCGCCAACCCGAAAACCGCTCCCTACGGCCTGGCCGCCACCCAGGTGCTGGGCAAGCTGAAGCTGACCGAAGCCACCAAGCCCAAGCTGGTCGAAGGTCAGAACATCACCCAGGCGTTCCAATTCGTCTCCACCGGCAACGCCGAGCTGGGCTTTGTCGCCCTGTCGCAAATCTACAAGGACGGCAAGGTCGAAAGCGGTTCGGCCTGGATCGTTCCCTCCTCCCTGCACGAGCCCATCCGCCAGGACGCGGTAATCCTCGAAAAAGGCAAGGACAACCCCGCCGCCAGGGCCCTGGTCGACTACCTGAAAGGCCCGAAAGCCGCGGCTGTGATCAAATCCTACGGTTATGAAATCTGATGCCACTGGACGCCAGTGACCTGGGTGCCATCTGGCTGACCGTGAAACTGGCCAGCCTGACCACCCTGATCCTGCTGATCGTCGGCACGCCCATCGCCTGGTGGCTGGCGCGCACGCGCTCGTGGCTGCGCGGGCCGGTGGGCGCGGTAGTGGCCTTGCCGCTGGTGCTGCCACCCACGGTGATCGGCTTCTACCTGCTGATCGCCCTCGGCCCGCATGGCTGGCTGGGCCAGGCGACCCAGGCGCTGGGCCTGGGCAGCGTGGTGTTCAGCTTCACCGGCCTGGTGATCGGCTCGGTGATCTACTCCATGCCGTTCGTGGTCCAGCCGCTGCAGAATGCCTTCGGCGCCATTGGCCAGCGCCCGCTGGAAGTGGCCGCCACACTGCGCGCCAGCCCCTGGGACACCTTCGTCCACGTGGTGCTGCCGCTGGCCCGCCCGGGCTTCATCACCGCCAGCATCCTCGGTTTCGCCCACACGGTGGGCGAGTTCGGCGTGGTGTTGATGATTGGCGGCAATATCCCCGACAAGACACGCGTGGTCTCGGTGCAGATTTTCGACCATGTCGAGGCCATGGCCTATTCGCAAGCACACTGGCTGGCAGGTGCCATGCTGGTGTTCTCGTTCCTGGTGCTGCTCCTGCTGTACGCTGGGCGCCGCGGCAAGGCTGGCTGGAGCTGATATGAGCGCATCGATTGTGGCGCGCCTGAAACTGGCGCGCGACCACTTCACCCTGGACGTCGACCTGCACCTGCCCGGGCGCGGCATCAGCGCGCTGTTCGGCCACTCCGGCTCTGGCAAGACCAGCTGCCTGCGTTGCCTGGCCGGGCTGGAACGGGCCGCCAGCGCCTACATCGAGGTCAACGGCGAAGTCTGGGAAGACAGCGCCCGTGGCTACTTCCAGGCACCACACCTGCGCCCGGTGGGCTACGTGTTCCAGGAGGCCAGCCTGTTCCCGCACCTGTCGGTACGCGGCAACCTGGAGTTCGGCTGGCGCCGGGTGGCCGCTGCCGAGCGCAAGGTCAGCCTCGACCAGGCCTGCCAGCTGCTGGGTATCGGCCACTTGCTGGCACGCCGGCCGGCAACCTTGTCCGGTGGCGAGGCGCAGCGGGTGGGCATTGCCCGCGCCCTGCTCAGCAGCCCGCGCCTGCTGTTGATGGACGAGCCGCTGGCTGCCCTCGACGGGCCGCGCAAGCGCGAAATCCTGCCCTACCTGGAACGCCTGCACGACGAACTGGACATCCCGCTGGTGTATGTCAGCCATGCCCAGGAGGAAGTGGCGCGGCTGGCCGACCACCTGGTGTTGCTGGAGCAAGGCCAGGCAGTGGCCAGCGGCCCGATCGGCGAAACCCTGGCCCGTCTCGACCTGTCGCTGGCCGAGGGCGAGGATGCTGGCGTGGTGTTCGAGGGCCGGGTGGTGGGGCACGACCCGCACTACGACCTGCTCGAACTGCGCCTGCCCGGCAACGATGGGCCACTGTTGCGCATCGCCCACCCGGCCCAGGCGATGGGCAGCACCTTGCGGGTCAAGGTGCAGGCTCGTGACGTCAGCCTGGCCCTGGCAGCCGACAGTACTTCGAGCATTCTCAACCGCCTGCCGGTGCGCGTGCGCGAAAGCCGCCCGGCCGCCAACCCGGCGCATGTGCTGGTCAGCCTGGATGCCGGCGGCAACGCCTTGCTCGCGCGCATCACCCGCTTCTCGGCAGACCAGCTCGGCCTGCACCCGGGCCAGGTGCTGTTCGCCCAGATCAAGTCGGTGGCGTTGCTGGGCTGAGCATCGGCGCCGTGGCTGGTGTCCATTGATCAGTGACCTGATCGAGGCCTGCCAGCCATGCTTGACTGCCCCCTGCCGCGCACCCTGCACTACGTCGACGACAGCCAGCCGGGCCTGACCCGGCGGCGCTGGCGGGGCCGCTTCATCTACCTGGATGCCGACGGCCAGCGGGTGCGCGACAGCGATACCCTCGCCCGCATCGCTGCACTGGTAATCCCCCCGGCCTATACCGAGGTGTGGATCTGCGCCGACCCGCAGGGCCACCTGCAGGCGACAGGTCGCGATGCCCGTGGCCGCAAGCAATATCGCTACCATGCGCAGTGGCGCGAAGTACGCGATCAGCACAAGTACGGGCGCATGCTGGCGTTTGCCCAGGCCCTGCCGAAACTGCGTGCACAACTGCACGCCCACCTTGCCCGGCCAGGCCTGGACCGGGAAAAGGTAATGGCGCTGGTGGTCAGCCTGCTGGACCACACCCTGATCCGCATCGGCAACCAGCGCTACCTGCGTGAAAACCAGTCCTATGGCCTGACCACCCTGCGCAACCGCCATGTCGAGGTGAAGGGCAGCAGCATCCGCTTCCAGTTCCGCGGCAAGCGTGGCGTCGAGCATAACGTCAGCCTCAACGATCGGCGCCTGGCCAACCTGCTCAAGCGCTGCATGGAGCTGCCCGGGCAAGCGCTGTTCCAGTACCTGGACGACGACGGCCAGCGCCACAGTGTCGGCTCCAGCGAGGTCAACCAGTTTCTGCAGCAGCTGACCGGCGCCGACTTCACCGCCAAGGACTACCGCACCTGGGCCGGCAGCAGCCTGGCCCTGGACCTGCTCAGGCCCTTGGCCTGGGAACCCGAGAGCGAAGCCAAGCGCCAGGTCGCCGCCATCGTTCGCCAGGTAGCATCACGCCTGGGCAACACGCCGGCGGTGTGCAGGCGCTGCTACATCCACCCGGCTGTACTTGAACACTATGCCCTGGGGCGCCTGGCCAACTTGCCGAAGAACCGTGTACGCAAAGGCCTGGGCCGTGAAGAAGTAGCCTTGCTGTTATTTCTTCAGGCACTCGAGGAACAGGATGACCATTAACCCGGTCTATTCAGACCATGATGCGAAGAAATTTCCCATTGGCCGCCAAGCCCCCTATTCTTGCCACCGAGCACCTTGGCCGACAAACCGCTGGCGGTTTGCTTCGGCACCTGCGACTGAAGACACGCAACAGAATTTGTCTGTCGGGGAATTACTATCCGCCGAAAGCGTCTTTAATGAGAAGGAAGAGGGACAAGCTCCCGCCGCCGTGGCAACTAGCCCGACGGACTTTTACATCACCAAGGAGAACTACATGCTGATACTCACCCGCAAGGTTGGCGAAAGCATCGTCATCAACGATGACATCAAAGTCACCATTCTGGGCGTCAAAGGGATGCAGGTGAGGATCGGTATCGATGCACCGAAAGACGTCCAAGTCCATCGCGAAGAGATCTTCAAGCGTATCCAGGCCGGCAGCCCGGCCCCGGAAAAGCACGACGACTCGCACTGAGCGACCTGCCTCAAGCCGCACGGACGCGCTTGATCGCCCCGCGCCTCAGGTGCCCAGCAGTTCGTGCACCTTGGCGATCATACAGTCCATGTCGAACGGTTTGTCGAACACCGCGGCGAACAGTTCCGGGCATCCCTGGTTGGCCTGCGCGCCACTCATGAGGATGACCGGCAACTCGCTCAAGGCCGGGTCTTCACGCATCGAGCGCACCAGCTCTTCACCGTTGAGCAGTGGCATCATGTAGTCGGTGATGACCAGCTGAACGCGCTTTTCCTTCAGTGCCTCCAGCGCCTTGCTGCCGTTGCTCGCCTTTTCCACCAGAAAACCTTCGTCCTCCAGAGCAAAACCGAGGATGTCGGCAATCAGGTACTCGTCATCGACGATCAGGATGGTGTTCATCGCCCGCCCCGTCACCCGCTCCCCTGCGGCACCGGCGTTCCCGAAAGCACACCGCAGGCGCCTTCGAACGCCTTGCGCAGGGTAATGCCTTGCGGCCCGATCAGCAGCTCGTGCAAGGCAGGGTCATGGTGGCTGTCACGCACCTTGAGGATCGACAGCATGCGCCGCAGCTGCGAATCCAACTCGACGAAGCGCATCAGCATCAGGTTGTCGACGATACTCGACAGGTCCGGGGCCGGGGCGCTGATTTCCGCGCCGAAGATGTCGCGCATTTCCCAGGTAAGCATCACGCTGACATCGCGCGCGCGCAGCTCGCCGGCCAGGGCGCGGAAAAACGCATTGAGCCGCGCCGGGTCGATGGCCAGGCGGCTGAACGCCCCCAGGCTGTCGATCAGCACGCGCTTGCTGCCTTGTGCTTCGACTCGCTCGAGCAGGCGCGCACCGACCTGGTCCAGCAGGCCCTCGGTGGTCGGCTGCCAGCACAGCTGCAGGCTGCCGCCCTGCTCCATGGCTGCAAAATCGTAACCCAGCGACGCGGCCTTGATTCGCAGGCGCTCCGGCGTTTCGTAGAAGCCGAAATGCAGCCCCGGCGCCTGCGGGCTGCTGGCACCGAGAAAAGCCAGGCCCAATGACGTCTTGCCAATACCCGAGGGCCCGATCAGCAGGCTGACCGAGCCGGTGGCCAGGCCGCCACCGAGCATTTCATCCAAGGTCGCCACCCCGCTGCTGACGCGCTCCAAGGTGGCGCTGCCCGCCTGGCTGGGGTGGCTGAACAGCGACTCCAGGCGCGGGTATACATGCATGCCGGCTCCATCGATGAGGCATTCATGGCGCCCCGACAACGCCGCACTGCCCCGTGTCTTGCGCAGCTGGATATGGCGCACGGCGCGGCTGCCGAACAGTTGCTCGCCCAGTTCGATCACGCCGTCGACCATGGTGTGCTCCGGGCTGCCTTCTTCCAGCCGGGCGCTGGTCAGCAGCAGCACGGTGCAACCGGCAAAGGCCGCATGGCCCTGTAGTTCGGAGACGAATTTCTTGGTGTCCAGCGCTGTTTCCGCACGCACCCGGGCATTGAGCACACCATCGACGATCAGCAGGCTGGCCTGCTGGCGGGCGATTTCCTGGCGCAGCAGCCGTACCACGGCGTCCAGGCCTTCCTGCTCCAGGGTGTCGAAAGCACTGACGAACTGGATCGGGTCGCCGACCAGCGCCGGGTCAAAGAACTCCAAGGTCGCCAGGTACTGGAACAGCCGCTCGTGCGACTCGCTCAGCAAGGTAGCCACCAGCACCCTGCCACCGCCGCGCACATGCCCGCAGGCCAGCTGGTTGGCGAGGATGGTCTTGCCCGCGCCCGGCGGGCCCTGAATGATGTAGGACGCGCCAGCCACCAGGCCACCCTGGAGCAACGCATCGAGCCCATCGATCCCCGTCACCAGCCGCCTGAGTGCCTGTGCCATGGTGTTCTACCTGTCGAGTTGGCTGTCCGCCTGCTGATAGATTGGCAAGTAAAGTTGCATGCAAGTTCCCCGGCCGGGCTCACTGTCAACGCAAATGGCACCACCGCTCTGCCTGGCAAAACCATACACCTGGCTAAGGCCCAGGCCAGTCCCCTTGCCAAAGGGTTTGGTAGTGAAAAAAGGTTCGAAGATCCGCGGCAGTACCGCTGGCGCGATGCCCTCGCCGCTGTCTTCCACCTCGAAACGCACAAACCCGCCGTGCAGGCCTTCCACCTCGCCGGCCAGTTCGACCACATCGACGGTCAAGCCGATCCGGCCCTGCCCCGTGATGGCATCGCGGGCATTGAACAACAGATTGAGCAGCACCATCTGCAATTGCCCGGCATCCACCTCGATCAGGGGCAGGTCCGGTTGCAGCACAACCTCCAGGTCAATCGAACCGGGCAGCGCATGCTCCAGTAGACCACGGGTGGCGGCAATAAGGTTCGCCGGGGCGACGCAAGCCACATCAAGCTTGCGGTGGCGGGCAAAGCTGAGCAACTGCTGGGTCAGTTCGGTGCCCCGCTGCCCGGCATCCAGAATATGCTGCAGCATGCGCTGGGCGCGTGCCGGGTCCTGTGTGGCCAGTGCCAGGCGCGCCGAGCTGATGATGATGGTAAGCATGTTGTTGAAGTCATGCGCCAGGCCACCGGTCAACTGGCCGAGGGCCTCCAGCTTCTGTGCCTGGAACAGCTGGGCGCGCACCGCGTCCAGTTGCAGCGCCGACTCGCGGCGGTCGGTGATGTCCCGGGTCACCTTGGCCAGGCCGACGACCTGGCCCTGGTCATCGCGAATCACATCCAGCGCGGCCAGCGCCCAGAACTGCGTGCCATCCTTGCGTACGCGCCAGCCTTCATCCTGCGCCACGCCCTGCTCCAGCGCCTGGCGCAGCAAGCGCTCCGGGCGGCCTTCGGTGCAATCCTGCGGGGTGAAGAACAACGAGAAATGCTGGCCGATCACTTCATCGGCACGGTACCCCTTGATGCGTTGCGCGCCTGCGTTCCACGACACCACATGGCCGGACGGGTCGAGCATGTAGATGGCGTAATCCACCACCGACTGAACCAGCTGTTCATAGCGGTGGGCAGGCATGACAGGGTGGTCGAGGCAGTCAGCTGAAACCATGCGAGCTCCACCGGTACGGCAGGAGGGAAGATAGGGCGAGGTTCAACGCTCTGGCTCAACCAGCACCGGGCTGATGCGCCGCGGCATCGCCACTTTCAGCAGCCACAACCCGACCAGCAGGATAAGCCCGCCACCGGCCAGGGCCATCAGGCGCTGCGGTTGAGGGTGTTCGGCATCGAACCCCAGCATCAGCAGGTAACCGCCCAGGCTGATCAGGCTGAGGTAGAGAAACGCCCCCAACACGACTACCAGCACGAACAACAGTCGCCAGAACAGCCGTGGGCGTACGATACGCTCGGAAGTACCGGACTGATTCATCACCGCACTCTTGGATCCAATAAAGGGGCAACAGTGGCGTAATGACAGCAAGGTGTCAATTGCCCATTCGATCGACCCTTCACTCTGTTGATCATAGGTGCTGTGGTTGACTCAACTATAACAATGGGTTATAAAGCGCGCTTGATTGCGAAGCCCTTCTGCTTAGAAGCGAGCTGGTCGTCACGACCCCTTCAAGCGTGCGAGTGTGGTGGAATTGGTATACACAGCAGACTTAAAATCTGTCGGCGTAAGCCTTGCGGGTTCGAGTCCCGCCACTCGCACCAAATTCTTTGCGAAGGCGCCCTTGCGGCGCCTTTTTGCTGCCCGCCAGCAATCCATTGCGCAGCTGCTAGAGTGGAGCTTGTACCCGTCCACTGGAACGCCGCCATGCGCTACTCCCTGTTCGATGGTCAACGCGACATCATTATCCTGATTGCCCGTGTGCTGCTGATGATCCTGTTCGTCTTGTCTGGCTGGGGCAAGCTGACCGGGTTCGAAGGCACGGTCGGCTACATGACCTCACTGGGCGCCCCTGCCCCCATGCTGGCAGCGGCAGTTGCCGTGCTCATGGAGTTCGTTGTCGGCATCCTGCTGATCCTCGGTTTCTACACCCGGCCGCTGGCCTTCCTGCTGGCGCTGTTCGTGCTGGGCACGGCGCTGCTGGGCCACCCGTTCTGGAGCATGGTCGACCCTGAGCGCAGCGCCAACATGACCCAGTTCCTGAAAAACCTCAGCATCATGGGCGGCCTGCTGATGCTGGCAGTGAGCGGCCCGGGGCGTTTCTCGGTAGACGGGCGCTGAGTCAGTCGTCTTCGCAGTCGTCGAACCAGGCTGGGTGATCGCGCTCCTCGTCATCGAGGTCATCCAGCGTTTCCTCGTCTTCCTCAACCTCGTCCTCGGCGCCCTGGGCATCCGCTTCAGGCTCGATATCGTCGTAGAGGAATTCGTGGTCAAGCAGGTGATCGTGCTCGGGTTCGTGCAGGTCGTCTTCGTCGTGCATGCTGGCTCCTGGGCTGGTGGCAGGCCTGTATAGGCTGATCGGCTGCGCAGGTCAATGCGTTACCGCTTAATGCTCGGTTAACCGGCCGGGTCCACTCTGCAGGCTCTCCCTTCAAACGTTGCTTGCCCGCCTCCCATGGCGGGCTTTTTTATCCCCTGGGTTTTCCCTTCGTCCAGCCTTGGCAAATCACAGTGAACTGCGCCCATGCTGGCCAGGCTCGCAAATGATGCAGGACCTGTCGTTTTTCAAGGAGAAAGCCCATGGCTGTGTATATCGACAACCTCATCATCACCACTCCCGTGCCGAAGTCCGCGACCAACCCGGTGGCGCTGGAGTTGACCGGCGCCCAGGCGCTGGCGACCCTGCCCGAAGTCATCGCCCGCCTGAGCGACGGCTCGATCCGCATGACCGCCCCCACCAAGGGCGCCTCCAGCAAAAGCACCCACCGCACCCGCTGCGAGTGGAAGGAGCCCGCGTACTGGGCACTGAACAGCGGCGCCCGGCACCGCAATCACCAGACCATGACACTGCAGAAAGTGAACTTTGCGCAAAAAGTGGTGATTGCCCAGATGCACGTCAAAGACGACGACAACCCGCCCATCAAGGTGTTCTGGAACAAGGGCAAGATCACCGTGGGCTTTCGGACCGATTTCAACCAGACGGCCACGAGCAGCAGCACGGTGCTGGCCGACGTACCGCTCGGAGCCCGTTTCGATGTGAGCATCGACGTGACGAACAACGGCGCCTGCACGGTCAGTGCAAGCTGCAACGGCCGTGTTGGCAGCACATCGCCCCTGCAACTGGGTGCGACCTGGGCGACGCGCACGCTCAAATTCCATGGCGGGGTATACAACCAGGTGGACTACACCGACGACACGCCTGCCGAGGACGGCTCGGTGTGCGTCATCAGCCAACTGGAACTGAGCCATGGATGACATGCTCATGACCTGACCTTCACGAAATACTGACATCCGGGTGGGCACACTGGCCCTGCTCCGTATGTTCTTGCAGCCCGCCGCATTATTGCCGCGGGCTTTTCTTTTTGTGCCGAGCCTTACGCACAACCCTGTAGGAGCGGCCTTGTGTTGCGATGGGCTGCAAAGCAGCCCCAACAACTTATGCGGCATCGCTGAAATCCCGGGGCCGCTATGCGGCCCTTTCGCGACACAAGGCCGCTCCTGCAAGTGCCCGCGCAGGGCAGCTACCTGCTGCGTACAAACCTCCCACCCCAGACCATGACCTGAAGCAGTTTTGCCCCACCCGGCAAGGGCTATGCTAACCCCGGCGATAACCCAAGCTCATTCGGATAGACACGGAGGCTCCTATGAAAGCTGCTGTTGTTGCACCAGGCCGTCGCGTGGATGTGGTGGAGAAAACCCTGCGCCCCCTCGAGCACGGTGAAGCGCTGCTGAAGATGCAATGCTGCGGTGTGTGCCACACCGACCTGCATGTGAAAAATGGCGACTTCGGTGACAAGACCGGTGTGGTGCTAGGCCACGAAGGCATCGGCGTGGTCCAGGCAGTAGGGCCAGGCGTCACCTCGCTCAAACCGGGCGACCGCGCCAGCGTGGCCTGGTTCTACCAGGGCTGCGGGCATTGCGAGTATTGCAACAGCGGCAACGAAACCCTGTGCCGCGAAGTGAAGAACTCCGGCTACACCGTGGACGGCGGCATGGCCGAAGCCTGCATCGTCAAGGCCGACTACTCGGTAAAAGTGCCCGACGGGCTCGACTCCGCTGCCGCCAGCAGCATTACCTGCGCCGGCGTGACCACCTACAAGGCGGTGAAGATCTCCAACATCCGCCCCGGCCAATGGATCGCCATCTACGGCCTTGGCGGCCTGGGCAACCTTGCCTTGCAATACGCCAAGAACGTCTTCAATGCCAAAGTGATCGCCATCGACGTCAACGAAGAGCAACTGCGCTTCGCCAGCGAGATGGGCGCCGACCTGGTCATCAACTCACGCACCGAGGATGCCGCCAAGGTCATCCAGGCCAAGACCGGTGGCGCCCATGCCGCCGTGGTTACCGCCGTTGCCAAGGCTGCCTTCAACTCGGCCGTTGATGCCCTGCGTGCGGGTGGCCGCCTGGTTGCGGTCGGCCTGCCTTCGGAAGCGATGAACCTGAATATCCCTCGTTTGGTGCTGGACGGTATCGAGGTGATCGGCTCGCTGGTCGGTACCCGCCAGGACCTGCAGGAAGCTTTCCAGTTTGCGGCGGAAGGGAAAGTGGTGCCGAAGGTGACCTTGCGGCCGATCGAGGATATCAACCAGATCTTCGATGAGATGCTGGAGGGCAAGATCAAAGGGCGGATGGTGATTCAGTTCGAGGGGTAAAAGCGAACCAATGGTCGCGCCTTGGGCTCTGGTTTCGAGTAAGCGCTATGCTTCATATACGTTTTTGTCCAAGTCGTGGTTTGTAGTTGCTTCGCAAGCCGCAAACTGGCTAGCACATCGGGGTCAATGTATGGGCATCCGCAGCTTGGCGAAAAACCTGCCACCCGATCCGGACAATGACGGCTGGGTGCTTGGATGGGGCGTACTGAGAGACCGGCATCCCTGGCATTTCGTCGATGTTTATGCCGACCAGAAGACTGCCAGGGCCGAGGCGGAGCGCCGCGGGGTTGGCTATGTTGTGGAGTTCGGCTCGCACCGCCTGGGATCGGATGAATTCGTTTGCGGGATATCCCCGCCTGAAGGCTAGCGTTTGAATGGACGGAGCGGCGGGCGATGGATCCTGCGGCCGTAGGCGACAGACAGCTATCGACCCAAAGCGGACGCTAAAAGATAACTGGTTTCGTAAGCGCGACGCGTACTCTGTGGGAGCGGGTTTACCCGCGAAGCAGGCGCCGCGGTGGATGGCACCGGCGGTGCCGGTGTTCGCGGGTAAACCCGCTCCCACAATGATTGCTGTTGGGCAAAATGACAGCCAAGGGTCGAAAGCAGCCTTGCAGCAAAGCCATGAAACCAACAACTTTGATAGTTCTGACTAGTCGACGAAGCCGACATGCCCTGGCCGGCGTTACCCCTTGGTCAGATCAACCAATGGCGTCTGCCGCACCTCGGTTTCGCGCCCTCCTTGTATCTCGCCAACCTGCTTCAAGGCCTTGTCCACTGCCACCTTGTCCGCCAACAAGCTGTAGCTGATGTGGAACTGCCTGTGTTCCTTCGGTCCGATTGTCGGCACCAGGTTCAGTGGCCGCTGGTAACGGCGGTTGTAGGAAAAACTCGTCCCCGGCTCGAGCCCGGTCACATAACCCTGGCCTTGGGTATCGGTATTTTTCCACAGTGAAAATACAGGCAGTGTCCGAGTATTGAAACCGACCGAAACGCCCAGACTGCCAGCCTTGTCATGCAACACGGCCAACGTATTGCCCTGGGCATCGGCATACGGCACCACGTTATAAACCGTTTCGTCATAGTCCTTGGTGGGCGCTCGGTAGGTTTGCCAATCGGCCAGATCTTCCCTTGCCTTGTCGTTGAACGGCGACACCTGTTTCACTGGCGCGGCGAACCGAGCGCCCTGCTCCAGAAACGGGGTGCTGAAGTTACTGTGATACAGCGCCTGGTATTCCTTCGGATAATCGCCGTTGTTGGTCAGGGTATCGTTGAGGGCGAACATCACGCTGCCCGGTTCGGTGACCAATTCGGTCACGACCGAGAAGTCGACCTTCTTGAACGCCTGCTCTTTCAGTTCGCCACGCAGGCTGATGGCGTATGGTGGTTTCTCATCGATGTGCAGCGTGACTTTGTTCGCAGGTATGTTGGCGGCCCGACCGTGCAGGGTCAGCAGCTCGCCATTGTCGACGCCGGGGTGGCCGACCCATTCGTAACCGCAGCGGGCGACCAGTTCGTTGAAGCCCTCCAGCCAGCCCAGACCATTGCGCCCATTGAGCTCGATGAAGGACGGGTTGACCACTTCCTGGACCGGCGAATCCCAGCCCATGCGCACATTGCCGACCGACGCCTGCAAAACGTTCATTCCGCGGGTCGGCACTACCGAAAGTTTCAACGTACCGTTATCGATGTCAACGATGCTGACACCCTCTTGCCGGCCTCCGTGCAAAGTGCGCAAGGTAACGCTGAAGGGCTTGTCGGTTTTTATGCCAAGTTGCTGGCTGGTGATCTGCCAGTTCTGGGCGGCTTTATCGGTGTCGAGAAGAACGTAATCCCAGGCCATGGTGTGGGAGGCTGCGAACAGGGCGCCGAGAGCAACGAAGAATTTGAGGAGGGGCATGACAGGTTGCCTTTCTTGGAGTTGTTCCCCTTTATAGACACGAAGAAACGTTTCAGCAAGCTAGCCTAGCGATGCTTTCGATTGGCACAGGTTTCTTTAGCTAGTTTCAGGGAGTAGCCTCGGCACAGTGAATCTTTCGAGCCCGATCAGGTTATCAACCTTGTGAAAGCATCAGAGAGACAGAACAATTGCCGAACTCGATAGAATCTTCATTGCCATGCCAGACGGTTTCCCTGATTTGCCCTCGCTGAACGCGTTGCGTGTTTTTGAAGTGGTGGCTCGCCGCTTGAACTTCCGTGTGGCTGCCGAGGAGCTGGGTGTGACCCAGGCGGCAGTTGCCCAGCAGATACGCGGGTTGGAGGCGAGCCTGGATCTGCGTTTGTTTGAACGCCTGCCCCGTGGCTTGGCGTTGACTGATGCGGGCCTGGGCTACAGCGGAAGCATTCGCAGTGCACTGGCCATGATAGACGAGGCAACACGCCTGCTTCGGCCACAGACCTCTCACCTGACAGTCAGCGTTACACCTACCTTCGCCTCGAAATGGCTGATTCCCAGGCTCGGCAATTTTGCGCAGAGCCACCCAGACATCGACTTGCGTGTGCTGGCAACCGACCGGCTGTCGCACTTCAGCACCGATGGTGTGGATATCGCTGTCCGCTATGGCAAGCCCGAGTTCGGAGCGGGTTTGAATAGCGAGCTGCTGATGGAGCAGCGAATCGTTGCGGTGGCCAGCCCAAGGCTGTTCGAAGGCAGCGAAATACCTGCCAGCTTTGCGCAGTTGCAGGACTTCGTCATGTTGCACGATGCCCATAATTTCTGGCCTCAGTTCCTTGCAGAGCTGTTCCCGCATCACCTGCAACCCACAGCCAGAAATCTGCGCTTCAATCAGACCTCATTGGCCATTGAAGCGGCAATCAGCGGCCAGGGCATCGCCTTGGCCAGCCCTGCGTTCGTCGGTGATGACATTGCCGCAGGCCGACTGATGCAGGTTTTTACCCAGCAACTCAGGGTCGACAAGTCGTTTTATCTGGTCTGGCCACGCAAGATGAAACAGCCGGACTCATTGAGCGTGGTCCAACACTGGCTCAAGCAACAAGCTGTCGATAGTTAATCTATCGCAATAGTGAAGTTTAGCTGTCTCCCTCGCCAATGGGACTGCTGCTAAGGTGAATGCACCTGAAAAATCAGCATTGAGGGATTGGAGGCAGCATGTCAGTAGAAAAAGTTGCGATTATCACGGCGGGTGGCAGCGGCATGGGCGCAGCGGCAGCACGGCGCCTGGCCGCCGACAGCTTCAAGGTTGGGATTCTCTCCTCTTCGGGCAAGGGCGAAGCGTTGGCTGCCGAACTCGGCGGTATTGGTGTAACCGGTAGCAATCAGTCGGTTGAAGACCTGCAACGCCTGGTCGACGCTGTCGTGGAGAAGTGGGGCCGTATCGATGTGCTGGTCAATAGCGCCGGCCATGGTCCGCGCGCGCCAATCCTGGAAATCAGCGACGAGGATTGGCACAAGGGCATGGATACTTACCTGCTCAATGTCATTCGCCCGACTCGCCTGGTGACGCCTTACATGCAGCGTCAGAAGAACGGAGTGATCATCAACATCTCCACTGCCTGGGCGTTCGAACCCAGCGAGCTGTTCCCGACTTCTGCTGTATTCCGCTCGGGCCTTGCCGCGTTCACCAAGATCTTCGCCGACAATTTCGCCGGCGATAACGTGCGCATCAACAACGTCCTCCCGGGCTGGATCGACAGCTTGCCGAGCACCGAGCAACGCCGCGACAGCGTGCCGCTCAAGCGCTACGGCACCAGCGAAGAAATCGCTGCGACCATTGCGTTCCTTGCTAGCGAAGGCGCGGCCTACATCACCGGGCAGAACATCAGGGTCGATGGCGGCGTAACACGCAGCATTTGATCGTCCGTGGCCGCAGCACTGCTGTGGCCCTCGTTTCATGCAACATGGTTTTTTTCATGCTGGACGATCTGTTTCAGACCATATGGGCGCGGCTGATCAAGGGTTCGCTGATAGGGATGCCATGGGACGATAGCGTCCGGCATCGTTCCCCTCCTCCATCGTAATACTGAACAGCTCTGCGAAAAGAAAAGGCACCCAAAGGTGCCCTCTCGATACCGTTTACGGAATGAATCGAGTGCCACAAGCGTGGCACATCCAAGTGCGGCGCCACTCTTCCAATTTGTCGTACTGTGCGACGTTGAATTTCCAGTGGCGAACGAATCCAATTACACCGACGGTGATAAATATCGCGCCTATGAAGAACCTAGTCCAATCAACGCCCCAGAAGGTGTTCATAAGCTTGAGGCCATCGTACAAGATGATTGCGCCAACCCCTGTAAGGATGACCGGGCCAAGCAAGCGCTTACCTGGTGGTGGACCGACGCTTGCCGCCAAATTGGTCTGATGACGACCTGAAGTTTCAACGGTCACGCTTGGTCCGAATCCGGATTGGGATTGCGCTTGGTGGGTTGCTTGTATGTGAGAAGTGCCAGCAGCATGGATGATAGACAGAAGCTGGACGTTTTGACCTTGGCATTGCGGGCAGCAGATTGCGTTATTGCTCACCACGTATTCATTCCTTTGAGGGGTGAAAGGCGAGTATTCTAAGGCAATTGCATACATCAGCGCACTACGCGACTTTATCCGAACGCTATTCACGACCTACCAGGCCCACAACCAACCCGACCCTCCATCCCATCTGTGTGCCTGCAGTTTCGGAACTCGTAGTTTTTTTCGACCCACAAAGAAAAACCCCGCAGACGTTAATCTGCGGGGCTTTCGAATGGTGGAGGCCGAGGTCGGAATCGAACCGGCGTAGACGGATGTGCAATCCGCGAATTATTTCCTTTAATTTCAATAGCTTACAAGATTTTTATTTCCGCACTGACCTGATTCTAGATGGCCTGCGCCCCTTTAAAATCAAGGGACATGTATCGAGTTGCGGAACTGATTTTGTCCCCTCGTCAGTGGTTTTAAAGCCCACGAATTTTACGTTATAAATCAGATATTTATCTCAATACAATTTCCACTAACCTTCCCCAGAATTTTGGCTGGAGGCCGCATTGTCCGCTGGCCCATTTCGCAATTGCGGACCTGATTTCGCCGTGTTGCGCCCGCTCACTGGCGCCCTCGAGATTAGCTGCCTCGGCCAACATAGAGATTGAAGCCTGTATGACATACTCATCAATCCATTCTGATTCAATAAACGCGGTTATTCTCACTTTAGCTAAGGGCTTTCCAGGGCTTCAGCATCCCCGCAAACTGCCCTATGATTGCCCTAATAATCTATGATAACTGGAAACAGCTATGGACGAGAAAGCCGCGATCACTGCGGACACGATAGAGCTGCTGCTATTGAATCAAACTGCCATCAGAGCAGCCTTGGAAGAGCTGTCGCTCTGGGTATGTCAACGTGGTTCGACTCACGTTCATGAAAACGTCATGGTGGTTTTGACGGCACTGGACACTCATGCAGAGGCAATCTCGATTGGGATAGAGCGCTTACGGTCCTGAATCAGCCGCTGATGACATCTAATGTGCCTCGTCGAACGAGGTAAGCCGAGGCCACCCGAATTTCAGGGCTAGGTGGCCATGATCGTACCGGCTGGCTTCGTCCTTCAACTTCGCTCTTCAAAATCGCTGGCAATCAGCCCGCATGCTCTTACAGTCAGCAGAAAGGAGCGCTCAAATGCCCTCGCTGCAAGTCGCGCATTGCATCGAATATGTCCGACTTCAAACTCAAATCATCTAAATCAATCTGATCCTGTAAGCCTGACAAAACGCTTTCGACTGCACTTGCCCCCCCCTTCACAACACCCGAGATTACTGGTTCAATTATCATAGCGCTTCGCCACTGCTTAGCTAGGTCAGTTTTAGCAGAGCCCATGAAGCCATATAGCGAATTCGCCGTGTCGTGACTGATAATTCCTTGAGCCACCGCAATAACAGCCGCATACCCCTTACTCTCGTCATCCTCGTAAAGTTCCGGTGTAATCCAGCTTGAGAGCACAGTCGGCTTATAGCCTTGAATACAGCAACAACTCATCAACTTAAGAGCCTCTTCGCTCCCCCTATTTGCAGACAAGTATTTTTCAACAGAGCTACACATTTGCTCACTAATATGATTAGCAGATTTATATTTTTTCCCTTTTAAAGACCTTAACACATCATCAATAATCGGCATACCCCATGCTTCAGTTGGAAGCGCCTCAAGCACGGTGATTTGCACCCACGCTTCGTCAGCAGCTTGAATATTAGCAGGCAAGTCTAATAGCTCTCGAGACCCAGTTTTTAGACTTGACGTCCCGGAGCATGTGAGAGTAAATAAATATTTACCAATCAGCGCCTTTTTATTTACAGGGTTACTAGTACTACCAATCAGGCTGAACAGTGTTCCTGATAATGTATCTTTGCTCTCAACATGAAAAATCGAAGCACCTCTCCCTCTGAGCGGTATACCGATTTTATTGACATTAAAATCATAAGGTAAACCTTCCTCAGGGCAATAATTTAAATCCTCAAGTGTGACTTGTTCCTGAGACCACCGAATATTAGCCTCCGCCCAAATCCTATTATCACCCAACCTACCCGCGAGTGCCTGCTCACTATAAAACTCCAATGTATAGTATTCATTCAAACTACAGAGGCAGGAGGCTATCGGCCACGGGAGATGCCACATCCACTCGCTAAACGCCGATCGATGGAAGCTTGGATATATATCCTTCAGGCTTGAGAATATACCTGAGAACTCCAGGAGGCTAAAGTTATCGGATAAAGTGAAACACTTAAAAAACCATTCCCAGAGCGGATGAGCTGTAACTGGCACCTTGGGTACGACATCTCCTGAACGATCTCTATCCATGATTAGCCTGAAACGTTCAGGTATATTCTCTATCGTGACTTCAAGCCTATCAGCCCTTCGCGAACAAGTACTTTCTAAAAACTCAATCCATTTCGGCACAGGAACAGATAACAGCTTAGCCTTATTTACCAACCCCTCAATATCTTTAACAGTAACATCGCTTGGGCTCGACCCCGCAATCGCCTGAGAGAATTTATCAAAAATAAATTTGCTAGGCGAACTTTCTCGCATAGATCGAATAATACGAAGCGCAAGATCAAAATCATTTGGCCAGAACTTATCTGCGGCGTCTTCCGCCCAAGCTACCTTCTTAGATACAAGCTCCAAGATTACGTGCCAAGAGTTGTAATACTTTAGACTTCCACGTTCTTTTATGGAAGGCAGTATAATTTCCTTATACATGTCTTCAAGGCAATCCTCGTAGAGTGCTGCAACCCTGTCATGGTTTAAATTCGGGGGTAATTCGAGAACCCTCAAGGCAAGGCGTAGGAAGACTCTCCGCTGCCCAGGCTGATTTGTGATCGCTCCGTCCTCTAAGATATCTATCGCAAGTTGACTTCCAGCGAGAATCCTGCTTGGCAGTCTACTTTCGTTCAGATTAGCAGAGGCCTCATTCAAATTCATACATATAGCGAGGATGTTATCCCTAAGATGCTGCCTCTCGTAGAAACATCTTCCAGCAGCAAATAAAAACACATTACGCCAATGCGAAGCATGCGCTATTGATTTCAACCTCCTCACTACCACTTCATCTTTACCGTTCATGAGCGCTTGTGCGGCCATAAACTCTTGGAGCGACCGTATTTCGAAGCCCACTCTGTTTTCTTGGGGGGCAACCAAGAACACAAGACGTTCAAGCGCGGCATCAAGAATCTCAGTCCCTAAGCGAATGCGCTCACTTTCAGAGTGCCCTTCAGCATAAAGTCGTGCTTCAATAATCTCTGAAAATTGCTCAATAGTGAGCAAAGCATCTGTAGTTCCACTGAACTCCGATTGCACCTGCAGATTCTTACCAACCTCTTGATGAATCGCATCAATATCAGCTTGATAAGTATTCAACAGTTTCGCAGCAGGAATCTCACGTTCCTTTTCTCTTCTATTGATAACCTGGTAATATTCATTGAATAGCCTCCACCGCTCCTTTGGAGGCTCCCCAAGACTTTCCACTAACAACGTCATAATTGTTACTTGAAGTGGACTCCTCATCAACCTAACAGTCGAAGACTCTTCACTTGCACGATTTATTCGCTGCGAAAAAAGAGCCGTCTTTTCTACGTCACTCCCCCACCGGCGAGCAATGAGTCTACTTGCATAGTGGAGAGCATTCTGACGAGAAAGCGGGGCAAGAACTAAATGACAGTAATACTGCTCGGCGAAATCATCATTATAACCCTGCGGCCGACTTGTAGCGATAATAAAGAGATCCGCATTACACTCTTGGGCATCTATTAGAAAATCGTCAATTTTCTGAAGAACATCAGTTCTATTTGAGGAAGCGGGAACTTCGTCTAATCCATCTAACGCTATCAGCCAAGGATATGATGACAACCACCCTCTCAAGTCGTCTGATAAAATCTCTCTATCGCAGCGACGCTTCATCAAGGCTACGATGTAAGAAAGTAGTGAGGTGGTTTCTCGTTTAGCTAGGGCTGAAGCAAAACGGTTCAGCTCAATCCTGACCGGAAACCTTGGTACTAGCGGCGGAGAAAGGCTTTCTATTCTGCATTGCTCGAGTATAAGCTCATGAGCGCTCTTGACTTCTGGCGTCATTCCACCATTACCGTTCTGCGCTAACAGAGCGGCACGGTGCATTTGGCAGAAAAACTGTGAGAGTGTGCTCTTACCTTGACCTGGCCCACCAATAAATACTACTCGCCCTGGTATTTGACTCGTACCTGCAGTTTCAAAAGAAGGACGCTGCAAGTGCGAACGAGGATCTAATTTTTGATTTGATATGTATAGCAGATTTTTTATTGCACTATAAGCACGAGGAGCTTTACTTCCCGCCATAGGTGCCAGGAGCTTTGCGCTAGCATGATTTTTATGTACCGAGGATATACTAGCCTTCAAAGGCATATGCTCGCCATTAATTGGCACATCTACAAAGACACAGGCCAAAGGCACTTTATCCTCAGTGATACTTCCGGCCTGCCCTAGATTGACATACTGCTCTGAAATGAGCTCTTTTCTTACAAAGTTAAGCATTACACTTTTGAAATCAGGGCGTGACGGCGCCATTCGAGTCAAGACTTCTGCCAATACGTCTCCTGGCGTTATCCAAGCCGTATACGAAACCCTGATATCCGCGTATATGTCTAAGAATGCACATATTTGATCACGATCCCAAACTCGGAAATCTTTAATCCCGATTTTTTCGCTATATTCCTTTAGAAGCTCATGAACTCTATCTTTCCCGCCAACTTCAGCCGCCGGCGTTAATGTCACATTAGTAACAAAAACATAATATTCCGGCCTTCTTAAATTTCGCTCCTTATCCAAGAACTTTTCTAGATCTTTTTTTAGTTCTGCAACCGCCCAATCCCCATCTTTAGGACCCGGTTTCTGTCGAAATTTTGCTTGAATTACACCATATCCGCTCCAAGGATCCGCCACGCTTGGGTACGCCACCTTACCCTCAAAGGTTGCTTCTCTTCCTCCATCTGGCCCGTCTCCAAAAATGCAAACTCCTGGGCCAATAGCCGCCAAAGCGATTGCCTGCGTAAGCTGCTCAAATGAGCGAGTTGAAAGTCTCGAAAAATCATAATCCATTACATTATCTCTTCTATTTAAGGTACGCTTCCGCTGTCTTGAGACGCTAGCTTTGGCACTAGCCTTCTCTAAAATCTGATGCGGGCAGCTCAAGCATCTTGGGAAAATGCAATCATATTGCCATCCCTTCGTCGCCGCCAGTCGATACTTCGATTTCACACGCGCATCCGGCGTTCACTGTTACCCAAAATCACTCGGTCACTTCACGCATGAAATCTTGACAAGCCTGCAGTGCAATCAGCCCCCGGTCGCCGTCGTCGGTGATGGCGACAATTCGTTGAGCATGCGCTCGGTCAAGTCGGGCACGTACGGCGCCATGTACCAGGCCTCCGGCGCTGGCAGTTTCTCGCAACCACCGTCACAACCCGGGGCGGCAAAGGCTCGGGCATCGACAATGACTGACAGCCGCAAGTCAGCAGTAGCCAGCCTGTCACGCAGGCGAGCTTGAATCTGTTGTGCATCGTTCATCTCCTTCCAATGTGTTTTGCCCTGCTCCTGCAGGCGATCCTCCAGGTCTTTGCGCTGACTTTTCGGTTCAGCCAACTGCTGCAGAGCTGTAGCTGCAGCTTCCTCACGCTCATGACCGTAAGCCCGATCCTTATCCGCCAGCTGCTGGACATAATCTGCAGCCTGGTCAGCCAACCGCTTCTCGTAATCGCTGGCTTGCCACACCCAGGCTCCACGCCCGCCGGCACAGAGCCCGACCGCAACGGCCAGAAGTGCGATACGCCAATTCAGCGGCATTACTGCAGCACCTCGAGCGCACGCTTGTAGAGCGCCTGGCGATCCTTCAAGCCATTCAGGCCACCATTGATACGGCGGGTGATCAGCTCGAACACCGAGTCATCGGCCTGCAGCACCTTGTCAGCGAGGCTATTGAGCCCCGCCCGCTGCCAGCCGTGCGAACTAGCCCAAGACATTGTTCACTTTTACATGCGCGCCAAAGGCTTGATAGCGATGATTGAGATGAACAACCGGGACTACGAACAGGCACTTCAACATGCTCGCCAACTGCTGGATTCGCATCTAGCGCAAGACCAAAGTATGCCTCAGCAGTTGCAGCAGGAACTCTTCCAGGACGGTGTCAAATACATGGCTGCCATGCTGGGAATGGGTGATTGCGCGGAAGGAATACGCGGTCTCGCCCGTGAGTTAGCTCCAGTGGTTAAACGCATAACGACTGCCGTCGACGAGCTACTGGTTCCGCACACCAACTGCATGGACTAGGTGCCCACCCCGCTCCTGTAGTTCCGTCAGGGCGACAGCGAGGCCCTGGCCTAAACCTTCAAGCAGGAAGCCGACGCAAAGGGGAATGTAAATAGCACCCGCTTTTGTAGATGCTCTCCTCACCTGAGCAAATGGCCCTTTCGAGCCTCAAGCGTCCCAGATCCTGCCCTAAAGTATCTACGGTACTAGGAGACCATCATGGACGAGAAAGCCGCTGCAATTACAGCAGACACCTTGGAGCTGCTGCTACTCAATCAAACTGCGATCAGAGCAGCACTGGAAGAGCTGTCCCTCTGGGTTAGCCAACGTGGCTCGACCCACATTCACGACAACGTCATGGCGGCCCTGATGACGCTGGACACCAATACGGAAGCAATCTCCATTGGGATCGAGCGCCTACGGGCCTGAATCAGCAAACTGCTTGCGCCTATCTGCCAATACTGCCGTCCAAGGTTTTCGGAACCCCAGAGCGGCAGCAGCCGTAGCAGTTCGTAGCGCTACCAAGATATTAATCAGAAATAGCCCGATAGATCATGGGCTTCACTGAGGTTTAGTGCGCTCATACTCTTCAATCTCCAAAATTCGATTAAAAACCAAGTTAAAATTCGAGAAATCAAAATCCTTAGAAAACTCTGATTCGCCTTCGACTAAGTCTGCAAACCGTGCTTTTGAATGTGCCCCAGACAGTTCAGAAACATTCGTATCGAAAATCTTTTTTATTGATTCATCGGCGCTTTCAGGCTGAGTTCTTAGTTGCGGTACTGGTTTCCCCCTATTCGCAGATGCAGACTGGAAGTAGCATACCTCATTATCAAAGTGCAGACGCTTTCCATCATGCGGCTTTTTCAATTCATCATCCGCATAGTAAAATTCTATGGAGATATTCGAGTAGAACTCCCTTCCGGGCGGTACTGGCAAGCACATTCCGTACACATTATTTCCGTAATTTTTGAAAAGCCTACCATCCCTTTCCACATCTGAAACAATTCTGTCGACATCTCGGTCAAACACCCCAACAACTGTACAACTCTGTTTTAGCTTCGAAAGCTGTTCAAGTAGCTTCTCAAGCTTAGAATCACCCCAGTCTGCAGGGACGTCGAAAAAGCTCAACGAATCATTTCGAGCCAAAGCCTTAGCCGCCGCCTTTAAGTGCTGAATATCAGTCTTACCTTCAGTCACAATCAAAGTTTTGCTGCTCTTTTCGGTCGCTGCCTTAAGTTGATGATATTGCTGCCTGAAATTAACGCTGTCGGCGGTCATCATCTCATAAACCTCGGCGTACAGATCGCTATTATATGGATCCTTAGAAATCCCGAAGTTATCTAAATCTATAATTTTCGAGCGTGCGAGAGCTTCATCTGCCAAACCCATGGCCATAAACGGAGAATGTGAACTCATGATAAATTGCACATTTGGAAATAGAGATAGCAGTTTTGGAAGAACCTCTTTTTGCAACCGTATATGGAGATGCTTGTCAACCTCATCAACGAGAACTATTCCAGTAACCTCACTAACCGGACTATCTCTCACGATATTGTCTGCTTGGCGGATTAGCTCACCAACGAAACATAAAGCCGCAGCTTCGCCTGAGGACATATGAAATATTGAAGGATAAACCCCATCATTTGTCGTACTATTTATTACCTGAATTCTTGTTGCACCAAACCCTCGCGGACCTATCCCAAATCGCAAACTTGATGACTCTTTGCCTTGAAGTATCAATGTAATAACCTGATCCAACAATTGCTTAATGCCCACTACGTTAGATCCTGAATACTGCATATCCAGCACAATATCCATCAACCAATTAGCGAAAGTTCTTAGCCCGGAGATCACCTCAAGTGGATTGGGCAGAGTTCCAGCGAAGCTCGCCTCATTTCGAAACGATAGATTAATATCATAAGGCTTATTAATATAACCAGGAGTCTCAAATCGATAGGCTGGGAAATACGTTACAATATTTGATTTAAATATCGACTCAGCCTTAGCCTTGTCTATCCGCCAGTGTTTAACAGTCTTGGAATCATTGAGACCGTGAGAGAATTCATTATAGCTTATTTTATTTTCAATCATTAAAGCTTGATATTCACCCTCGCTCATATCACCAATCACATCCACGTAATCGACCAAATCCCCACCGACACTTAACCGCAAGTAAAACACTGATGGCAATGAGGGATTCAGCTTATTCAAACCAGAGGTCACACGATAAAATTTATCCTCTTTACCTTCAAAAGATCGGGGAAACCAATTTTTAGCCATCTCATGAAAAGCATCTACTATATGAGATAAAATGGTGGTTTTCCCCCTTCCATTAACTGCTGTTAGAACAGCTATTTCGTTTTCGGAAAAGTTAACCTCAAGCTCGTCAAATGGGGAGCGATTCTGAAAATACAAGCTTTCAATGAAAACCTTCATTAATTCCTCCTACATTTCTTCTTAAACACTGCCTGCAGATTTTTTATGACTGAAGACGGTTGAGCACCATCATTCCTAAAGCGTTGTTCTTACGCGGCTTGCTCAGCGCGTAAGCTACATGCGCTCGGCCTTGGGCGTTCTGATTTGGAACAACGGCCAAGAGCATCCAACCTTCCTGCAACCTTGCATGGGCCTGAGTCTGACCAGCCACCTGCACTACTTCACCTGTATCACTCTTTTGCACCAGACTTGCTCCCTGCGTAGGTGATGGGTAAGTGTAATCATTTCCTGGGTCGAGGTGGCTACGATCTTGCGATAGAATGGTTCGGTTAAATACAGGTGTTTCCAATCAGCGGTTTAGAACAAGCCCCCCAGCGATGATGGTTGCCAGTTCATGCTCACCAACTCACCAGTCACCTCTGCCTTGCACTGCCGCTGGTTTGTGTTGCTGTAGCGAATATCTAGAGACTCGAAATGGAACTCATCGAAGGCCCGCCGGGTACCTGCGTGGTCATTAATGCTAACCATTACCCTAACCTTGCACCGACGCATGAAGTCGGCCATACGTTTGTACTCCTCAAACGCGAAGTCCACGCCATATCCGGCGGTCTGCCAATACGGGGGGGGGCCATGCAGAAGAATGTGTGCGCGCGATCGTAGCGCTCGGCACAGTCGAGCCAGGATAAGTTCTCCTCGATACGCAGTAGGTTGATAGCCGGCCCAGTGGTGGCGGTACCGAACGTCTGCCCGGTGATCTTGCCGCCAAAGGCGCGCTGCTGCAGGTAGAAGAACTGGGCCATACGCTGGATATCTGTCAGCGTCTCGGGAAGGGTTATCTTCTGCCACTCGAAGATCTGGCGAGAGCTGAACGCCCACTAGAACTGGCGAACGAACTCCTCAAGGTGGTTCTGCACAACTCGGTAGAGCGTCACCAAGTCGCCGTTCAGGTCATTGACCACCTCCACCGGCGCGGACTGGGGACGCATAAAGTACAATGCGGCTCCGCCGGCGAAGACTGCGACATAGCATTCATGGGGGGGGAAAGAGAGGGATCAAGCGGTCGGCCAGGCGGCGTTTGCCACCCATCCAGGGGATGATTGGAGAGGTCATAGTATGCAAGTCTTTACTGTATGAATATTGGGCTCGCCGCGCTTTGTGCACAATGCAGAGGGCGTACAGCAGCATGTTGGTCGAAAGACCGCAGGTCACGCAGGCACCAGAGCGCAACGCCAACCGGCGAATCAGCCCCCAACCGCGAGCGCCCGCCATATCCTCCCGCCACATCTCTCCCGAAACACCGCCGACCAGGGACAGCACGATCACCATCCAGATCGGCAGTTCGGCTAACGTTTGTTGCTCGCTGTTCATGTAAGCCTCATTGGCAAAGCACGGCGCCGGAAAAAGAAAACCCCGCCAGTTGGCAGGGTTCTCAATGCGCCGACATATCGGAGCGGGTCGCACAGCACAGTGCTTGTGGGGGAAGCGCCTAAGCGCACTTTTCATATCGTGGCGTCTTTTTACATGCCATCGGAAAAACCGAAAAGAGGCCATTTTCGGTACTCCGTCTTGACGCTACTTCGACGCATCCTCGGCGCACACTCGGCGCATTGTGAACCGACGAACGGTATGTCGTCTGTTTGGCCCAGATCGAGCCATCAGAATGGCCAGCACCTGTAGGTGCAGTGACTTGATCCAGTTCCGGTAGGTCCGGTCGGCACTCTCCGCCAGCCCGACCTCGCGCATTTGCTCACGGATGGTTGCCCCATGCAGATACCTGTAAGTGGCCAGTTTCGCCAGGATTGCCCCGCGCTCGTCACGGCGGTCTAACTCCGCAACTGCTGCATCAATCTCCGCTGCTGAATGATCCAGACCCGCTCCACCAATAAGTACCCTCGCCCCGGCAACTCCGCCACGAGGAGCTGCGCCCTTCCACTCCATGATGCTGCCCATCTGACTACCCAATCCGGCCTGATGCCCGAGAAGTGCCCGCTGCTCCCTCCAGTGCTGCATCAGTCCCTCAACCATTTGTAGGCGCTCGGCTTCGTCATTCATGAGTCTGCTCTCCCAAGATCCCCAACCCAACACAAAAAACCGCAACCCCACACAAACCCAACACAGTTAAAACTCAATAAATTCAGTGCCTTATCAGTTGGTGTGTTGAGTGTGTTGGGTTTGTTGGGTTTGTTGGGTTTTTTAGTCCTCGCATAGGTTTTTTTATAGAGCCGTTGCGCCGAGAGAAATATTTCACGCGCACGCGTGCGCGTGCGCAAACCCAACACACCCAACACAGAGGTACGGGAAGCCTTGATATTCGGGGGTTCAACCTGTGTTGGGTTACACAAACCTACCCAACACAAACCCAACACACCCAACACAGGGGCTTTTGGCTTCATGCAGCCACCCCCTTCACGTGCTCCCAAGCATCTACGTTCCACCCTGCAAGTTTCGCCTTGCTGCGCCAGGTGATAACGGCTTGCCCCAGCTCGGCCGCATTGAACGACGGGGGTAGGGAAGCATCGGGATCAGAGGGGAAGAAGAACGCGGCAAATCGACGGTTGTTTCCGTCCGTCCACGGAATTGAACGCGTCTTCTCCACCGTTGCGCTGAGCATCAGTGAGAACTTCGTCTGACTCATTGAGTGCTCTTTGTTACGCGAACACCATTCAACGAACAACGCGTACAAATCTGTAGCGAGGCAGCAACCCCAAAGACCTTGTCCAAGCTCTCCAGTTTGCCAGAGATTCAGGAAAGTTTGCCATGCCGTTCGGCTTAGCGCGACCAGGCGTTGTCTCGCCTCCGTCTTCGGAGGGCGAGTACGCTGATTGAAATCGCCGAGGTCGTGCGCGAGCAGCCAGCCGTAAAGCGCCGCTACACCGCCGTTGGCCAACTCCCGGCCAATGGCCTTTTGGCGCTCTACCGGCAGCGTTTGCAACGGCCACATCACCAGCATACGACGATCATCATCACTGATAGGCCAAGGCATGATCTCGTTGCTCAGGAAGACCGCATTCATGTGGTTGGCTTCTTCCCATCCATTGATGAACTTAGACTCCATGCGCACGGTCTTGCCAGTGATCATGTGCTTGATCTTACCCACTTGGTTGTAACGCTGGTCGCGGCTGACGACCTCCTCGAATACGGCCCACAGTTTGCGGCTCTGCCAGGCGTTGAAGCTACCTTCCAACTGCGTCTGCCCAACAGTCGCAGAGTACTGGCCGTACAACTGGCCGAAAACATCCGCAAACAGCAGGCTCTTGCCCGATCCCTCCATGATGGAGTGCATTAGCACTGCTGTATCCATCTTGGCCCCCATATTCTGGAGCGGATACGCCAACCACTTCGTCAGCCAGCCCAGCGCTTCCTCGTCATGGTTGCAGAGGAACGAGATCAACCAGCGGAGATTCTCGCAGGCTGCATCATCACGCACCGGCTCCAGTGGCAGCCCTTCGAAGGTGTTGATGTAGATGTTGGGATCCTTGGAGCACAAGACAGCACCTAAGGTGATGGCAACGATGGGTGAGCTATTCGACCGGTACGAGCGTGACATCATCCCGGCAAAAGCGCCACGTACCCAGAAAGACAACAAATACGAACTGGAGCGCCTGCGCACGGCGTTTGCCGACGCTCCCATCGAGGCCATCACGCCGCCGGTCGTCGCGCAGTATCGGGATGCCCGCACCGCGAAGACCCGGGCAAACCGGGAAATTGCCCTGCTCTCGCATGTATTCACCATGGCCATGGAGTGGGGGTTCGCAGATCGAAATCCGTGCCTGGCGGTTCGTCGCAATAAGGAGAAGGTACGCGACTTCTACGCCGCCGACGAAGTCTGGGACGCAGTGTATGCGGAGGCCGACCAGGGCTTGAAGGACGCCATGGACTTGGCCTACCTAGCCGGCCAGCGCCCCGCCGACACATTGAAGTTCAGCACTGTCGACCTCGACGAGGACTACCTGTGGGTCGACCAGAACAAGACCGACAAGAAACTTCGCATCCGCCGGCACGTCAACGGCGAACTCACAGGCCTGGGCCAATTCATCGAGTCGCTCCTGGAGCGGCGCAAGCTGCAAGGTGTGCGCAACTCACGCCTCATCACCAACGACTCAGGCCTGCGCATGAGCTGGGAAATGCTGAGGAACCGCTTCAGCGAGGCGCGGGAGAAGGCAGCACGCAAGCTGATCGCCGATGGCAACAAAGACTTGGCCGCCAAAGTTCGCCAGTTCCAGTTCCGCGATATACGACCGAAGGCCGCGTCGGAGATTGAGGATATCAGCCACGCGAGCCGACTGCTTGGGCACTCCAAGGAGGAAATTACCAAGCGCGTTTATCGCCGGGTCGGTGAGGTAGTCAGCCCGACCAAATAGGGGACTGATGCGGAAACGATGCCCAATGATGCGGAAACGATTGTTGTTTTCTGCGCACAAAGAAAAACCCCGCAGACGTTAATCTGCGGGGCTTTCGAATGGTGGAGGCCGAGGTCGGAATCGAACCGGCGTAGACGGATTTGCAATCCGGAGCATAACCACTTTGCTACTCGGCCTCAAAGGTCGGATCTAGCAGCTTGCGCTTCGCTATCTCCTTGAAACGCTGAACCTTTTTCAAAGTTTGCTGCGTTTCGATGGGCGCCATTATGTCTTCATTCCTTTAACCTTGCAACCCCCTGAACGAAAAAAAATTTCAACGGGTTCAAGGTGTTAGCGCAGGCGGCCGAGTTTACTCCACAAGCCCACCACTGTGTTCTCCACGGTGCCACTGGCAGCCATGCCGATTCGCTCCTGCAGGCTCTTGCGTTCGGCGTAGTGCAGGTGGAACAGGTTGGCGTTGCGCGCGCGTTCGCTGAGGTACTCGTCGCTGGTCTGCAACTCATCCACCAGCTTGCGGTTGAGTGCCGCGACGCCCAGCCAGACTTCGCCGGTGGCCACTTCGTCGATGTGCAGCTGCGGGCGATAGCGGGCAACGAAGTCCTTGAACAGCTGGTGGGTGATGTCCAGGTCTTCCTGGAACTTCTCCCGGCCCTTCTCGGTGTTCTCGCCGAACACGGTCAGGGTGCGCTTGTATTCACCGGCGGTCAGCACTTCGAAATCGATGTCGTGCTTCTTCAGCAGGCGGTTGACGTTGGGCAGCTGCGCCACCACGCCGATGGAACCCAGCACGGCGAACGGTGCGCTGACGATCTTCTCGCCGATGCAGGCCATCATGTAGCCGCCGCTGGCGGCCACCTTGTCGATGCACACGGTCAACGGGATGCCGGCCTGGCGAATGCGCGCCAGCTGCGATGCGGCCAGGCCGTAGCTGTGCACCAGGCCGCCACCGCTTTCCAGGCGCAGCACCACTTCGTCACGCGGGGTGGCGAGGGTCAGCAGCGCAGTGATTTCGTTGCGCAGGCTTTCGGTGGCAGAAGCTTTGATGTCGCCATCGAAATCCAGCACGAAGACCCGGCCCTTTTCCTCGGCCTTGCCCTTCTTCTGCCGCTTTTCCGCCTTGGCCTGCTGCTTGCGCAAGGCCTTGAGCTGGGCCTTGTCGAGCAGGCCGGATTCCAGGCGCTCGCGCAGGTCCTTGTAGAACTCGTTCAGGCGAGTGACCTGCAATTGCCCACCCGATTTGCGCCGCCCCTTGCCGCGCAGCCCGGCGATGGCCGACAGCACTATCAGGATGGCGATGACCAGGGTGGCGGTTTTGGCGAGAAAGCTTGCGTATTCAGCAAGAAACTCCACGTTGACTCCTTAAAGACTTGCGCCACTACGGCGCGTAACTGTAGCAAGCATACCGTTGCGCCTGAGGTGCTGCCAGCCGTGGCAAACGCTGGCAACACCTTTCAAACAACCTTTTCAAACGCTTGTATGTTTTTTCGTTGACAGCCCGTGTGCCGCATCCTAACCTCGCAGCAACCTCCAACAGGCCGGAACCTTTCGTGGGCAACCTCTACCTGATCCGACATGGCCAAGCCTCCTTCGGCGCCGATGACTACGATGTCCTCTCGCCCGTGGGCGTGCGCCAGAGCCAGGCCCTGGGTGAGCACCTGGCCCAGCTCGGTGTAAGGCTGGACCGCTGCGTGGCAGGCGACCTGCGCCGCCAGCAGGATACCGCGCGCCTGGCCCTGGATGCATTGCACGCCAATGGCTGCCCGGTGCCGGCTGTTGAGACCGATGCAGCATTCAATGAGTTCGATGCCGATGGTGTGATCCGCGCCTTGTTGCCCGGGCTGCTGCCGCAGGAGCCCAACGCCCTGCACATCCTGCGCAATGGCGCGCAGCACCGCAGCGAGTTCCAGCGCCTGTTCGCACTGATGGTGCAGCGCTGGCACGATGGCGAACATGCCGACAATGGCCTGGAGACCTGGCAGGCGTTCACCACCCGCGTGCAAGGCGGCCTCCAGCGCGTACTGGATGCCGCCGGTAGCGGCGACAATATCGCTATCTTCACCTCGGGCGGCACCATTGCCGCCCTGCTCCACCTGGTTACCCGTATTACCCCCGGCCAGGCGTTCGCGCTGAACTGGCAGATCATCAACACGTCGCTCAGCCAGCTGAAGTTCCGCGGCCGCGACGTGGCACTGGCTTCCTTCAACAGCCAGGCCCATGTGCAGCTGTTGAGGGCGCCGGAGCTTGTCACCTATCGATGAGCCCGGCTTGTTGTGTCCCTGCGGGGACGTGTAAATCACTCTATAAGGAATGCGCCATGACCTCCGTAGCTGATGCCGTCAAAAAGATGCAAGAGAAGTTCAACCCATCCGCTGCCGCCGGCCTGGACCTGGTGTTCGGCTTCAACATCACCGACGAAGACAAGCACTACGCGCTGATCGTCAAGGACGGCACCTGCGATCTGCAGGAAGGCGAAAACCCGGATGCCAACTGCACCCTGGTAATGGACAGCGAAACCCTGAAGGGTATCGTCAGCGGCGAAACCGACGGCATGCAGGCATTCATGGGCGGCAAGCTGCGCGTTGAAGGCGACATGATGCTGTCGATGAAGCTCAGCGAGCTGTTCCCGTCCTGAGGGCTGGAAATAGCGGATGATCGAAAAACCGAAGCCTGACCGGCTTCGGTTTTTTTTTGCCCGCCTGTTCGGGCCCTATCGCCGGCAAGCCAGCTCCCACAGGTACAGCGTTGCTCTCGAGGTTGCCGCTGTACCTGTGGGAGCTGGCTTGCCGGCGATAGGGCCAGTCGCTTCATCAAGGCAGTTGATCAGGCAGCAACACCCTCACCTATATGGCATCTGGCACGCTTGTCCCATCCCCGGCGGACCATTAGATTAGCCAATAGTCCTTGCGATCGAGAATAAGGAAAACGCATGACGCTCACCGACCAGTCCACCCAGGTACGCCCCGGCGAAGAACTCGACGCGGCTGTCATCGACCCTTACCTCAAAGCCAACATCCCCGGCCTGGATGGCCTGCCGAGCATCAGCCAGTTCCCTGGCGGCGCCTCCAACCTTACCTACCTAGTCAGCTACCCGGGCCGCGACTTCGTGCTGCGCCGTCCACCGTTCGGGCAGAAGGCCAAGTCGGCCCACGACATGGGCCGCGAGTTTCGCATCCTCAACCAGCTGAACAGCGGCTTCCCCTACTGCCCCAAGGCCTTTGTGCATTGCACCGACAGCAGCCTGATCGGCGGCGAGTTCTACGTGATGGAGCGGGTCAAGGGCATCATCCTGCGCTCGGACATCCCGGCCGAGCTGGACCTTGACGCCAACCGCACCGAGGCCCTGTGCAAGAGCTTCATCGACCGCCTGGTGGAACTGCACCAGGTGGACTACAACGCCTGCGGCCTGGCCGACCTGGGCAAACCGGAAGGCTATGTGCAGCGCCAGATCGAGGGCTGGACCAGCCGCTATGAAAAGGCCCTGACCCCTGACGCCCCGCGCTGGGAACAGGTGACCGCGTGGCTGCACGAGAAAATGCCCGCCGACCACCCGCGGCCCGGCATCGTGCACAACGACTACCGTTTCGACAACGTAATCCTCGATGCCGACAACCCCATGCGCATCATCGGTGTGCTGGACTGGGAAATGGCCACCCTCGGCGACCCGCTGATGGACCTGGGCAACAGCCTGGCCTACTGGATCGAGGCCGACGACCCGGCGCCGGTGCAGCTGATGCGTCGCCAGCCGAGCAACGCGCCGGGCATGCTCACCCGCCGCCAGTTCGTCGATTACTACGCCGAGCGCGCCGGCATCCGCCTGGACAACTTCGATTACTACTACTGCTATGGCCTGTTCCGCCTGGCCGGCATCGTCCAGCAGATCTACTACCGCTATTACCACGGCCAGACCCAGGACAAGCGCTTCGCCCAGTTCATCCACATGAACCGCTTGCTGGAGCAGATGACCTTGCAGGTCATCGCCAAGTCCAGCCTCTGAGCCCCGACCTCGACGACGGATAACAAGGAAAACAGCATGTCCAAGACCCACCTGTTCGACCTCGACGGCAAGATTGCCTTCGTTTCCGGCGCCAGCCGTGGCATCGGCGAGGCCATCGCCCACCTGTTGGCCCAGCAAGGTGCCCATGTGATCGTGTCCAGCCGCAAGCTCGACGGTTGCCAGCAGGTGGCCGATGCCATCATCGCCGCCGGTGGCAAGGCATCGGCGGTGGCCTGCCACATCGGTGAACTGGAGCAGATCCAGCAAGTGTTCGCCGGCATCCGCGAACAATTCGGGCGGCTGGACATCCTGGTCAACAACGCCGCTACCAACCCGCAGTTCTGCAACGTGCTGGATACCGACCCAGGAGCTTTCCAGAAGACCGTGGACGTGAACATCCGTGGCTACTTCTTCATGTCGGTCGAGGCCGGCAAGCTGATGCGCGAGCATGGTGGCGGCAGCATCATCAACGTGGCTTCGATCAACGGGGTTTCGCCCGGCCTGTTCCAGGGCATCTATTCGGTGACCAAGGCGGCGGTCATCAACATGACCAAGGTCTTCGCCAAGGAATGCGCGCCGTTCGGGATCCGCTGCAACGCCCTGCTACCGGGCCTGACCGACACCAAGTTCGCCTCGGCACTGGTGAAGAACGACGCCATCCTCAATGCCGCGCTGCAGCAGATCCCGCTCAAGCGCGTGGCCGACCCCAAGGAAATGGCCGGCGCCGTGTTGTACCTGGCCAGCGATGCTTCCAGCTACACCACCGGTACCGCACTCAATGTCGACGGTGGCTACCTGTCCTGATCAGGCTTTTACTGCAACCAGGGTGTAGCTCAGGGGCAGGCGTGCGGGCTGCTCGCGCAGGCGATATTCACCGTCGTCGCCCTTGACCATCTGCCCCGGCAGCGCTTCCCAGGGGATGCTCTGGTGCTCGACCAGGGCGGTCAACTGCAGGCCGTGGGCCAGCAAGGCGCTGATCACCTCGCCCAGGCCGTGGTTCCACTCGTGGGTTTCGGTGTGGGAAAGGCGCTGCTCGGTTTCGACGTAGGTCTGGTCGTTGTGCCATACCGTCGGTTCTTCGTGCTCGAAATAGGGGTATTCGAGTTGCAGGCGGTCCTGGTGGTCTTCGTTGACTGCCATCAGCATCGGGTGCCCATCGCGCAGGAACAACCGCCCGCCCGGCTTCAGCAGGGCCGCGACTGTACGCGCCCACGGCTCGATGCGAGGCAGCCAGCAGAGCGCGCCGATGCCGGTGTAGACCAGGTCGAACGTGCCGGCCGGCAACACCTTGTCGGCGTCGTAAACATCGGCCTCGACATACGCGATGGGTGCCGCACAGCGCTGGGCCAGCGCCCGCGCCTCGGCCAGCGAAGCCGCGGAATAGTCCAGGCCACAGACCTTGGCGCCAAGGCGCGCCAGCGAGAGGGTATCGGTACCGATGTGGCACTGCAGGTGGACGGCGTTGAGCCCGTCGATATTGCCAAGCAACGGCAGGTCGAAGCGTACGGTCTCGGAAAGGTGTTCGGGATGCTGGACGAGCCGTTCGACTTCGTAGTCGTTGGAAGCAGCGTGCAGCGGGGCACGTTCATCCCAGCTGGCGCGGTTGAGTTGCAGTGAGCGGTCCATGGTGTCTTCCTTGATTCGTGGGGGCTCATGCTAGCCTCCACCAATCTCCCTGCGACACAAAAGCCTTGCTAAAAATTGTAATGCTGGTGCGGTGCCTGTGGGAGCGGGCGTGCCCGCGAAGAAACAACGCGGTGGCTGGCACCGGCTACGCCGGTGTTCGCGGGCGCGCCCGCTCCCACCCGACCCCACAGAGCCCCTGCCAAGTCGCCAGCCGTTACAGGCAGGTCGCCGCCGCCGCCCGGCGCTGCAGGGCCAAACCGTCGTTCTTCTGCGCGTAGTAATCCACCCGCGCCCCACCCGCCTGCGGGTACACATCCACGAACGCCTCGGCTTCACGGGTATACACCGTGAACCCACCCTGCTTGCGTGGTTCCAGATAACCACTGGCGTCGTCGCCGAACACCTTCTCCTCCTGCCAGCTGAACTGGATGCACTGGGCCACCAGTTCCGGCGCCTTGTGCGAGTCGAGCTGCGCGGTCGGCTTGCCGCCGCGGGCCGTTTCCATGGTCGCAGAAGCACAACCGACCAGCATCAGCGCCGCGGCCATCGGCAGAATCGCACGCATGTTCCATCCTCAGGGTAAAAAGAAGGCGACTCTAGCACTGGCAAGCATCGCGAGTGAATTGTCACGCGCAGGTGGCTGTCGCAGATAAGGCATTCCGCCACAAGGAGAACGTCATGAAATTGCACTACCTGCTGTTCGCCGCCCTTCCCTGCCTGCCCCTCGCTGCCACCGCAGCCCCCTCCGGCGAAGAAAGCATCACCGCGCCAGAAACCCACAACCGCGAGCTCAAGGTCGGCGACAAGGCACCCGACCAGTACAAACGCGATGACCAGGCAATCAAGGACTGGAAAACCAAGGGCCTGCCAGCGCCGGAAAAGGAAAGCCACTGGGTAAACATGGGGGGGCGCTACGTGCTGGTGCAGATCACCAACGGTGTGGTGCTGGCAATTCAGCCAACCCACTGATTCCACATTTTCCCCGCCGCTCATCGCTGGCACGACAAATTTTTGCCTGCCAGCGAAACCAAATGGATCCTTTCCAGTCTCAGAGGGTGTGCCGTAAACCTTTGCGGATCAAGGACCTATATCGTGATTACCCGTCTTGCAAGCCTTTCGCTGATTGCCGTTGTCCTGCTGACCGCAGGGTGCCATAGCCATCGCTACCATGACGACGACGATGGCTGGCGTGACCGTGATCGCGATCGTGGCCATCGCCACCACCATCGGCATGACCGCGACGACGATGATGACGATCGTCAATACCGTGGTGACCGCTACTACCGCTGAAGCGTCTTTTTCAACCCTGGCCCGCCGCCCGTTGCGCGGCACCTTAACCTGATGATTCCTTTGAGGTTCGTATCATGCGTCTGACTCTGCCTTCCCTTGCCCTCGGCCTGCTGCTGTGCCAGGGCGCTTTCGCCGGTGACGGTACCGCCGCCATTGGCGGTGGCCTGGGTGGTGTTCTGGGTAACGTGGTCGGTCAACAGATCGGCGGCAAAACGGGGGCGGCCATCGGCGCCGGCCTCGGCGGCGCAGCCGGCAGTGCGGTAGGTGCACGCAAGGGCAACCGTACCGAAGCCGCCATCGGCGGTGGCTTGGGCTCGGCCGGCGGTTCGCTGCTGGGCGGCGCGGTAGGCGGCAAGACCGGCTCCACCGTGGGCGCTGGCCTGGGTGGCGCAGCCGGTGGTGCCATCGGCAACCACCTGGGCGACAACAACGGCAAGCACCGCCGTCACCGTCACTGATCCGGTGACCTGAGGGGCTGCTGCGCAGCCCATCGCCGGCAAGCCAGCTCCCACCTCGACCGCATTGACCTCAAGCCATGCGCAGTCATTGTGGGAGCCTGGCTTGCCAGCGATGGGCCGCCTAGCGGCCCTTTTTGTTGCAGCACATCAACACCCCCTTCACCACGATCCTGCACACTGGCTGCTACTGTCTATCGTGCCCCCGTGTGAAGGAACACCCCCTCCCCATGAACCAAGAGCTGCTCTGGGTCCTCGGCCTGCTGGCCATCGTCATCACCCTGTTCGTCATCAACCGCCCGCGCATGGACGTGGTCGCGCTGCTGGTGATCCTCGCCCTGCCGCTATCGGGCATCCTCACCGTGGAGCAGGCGCTGGCCGGCTTCAGTGACCCCAACGTGGTGTTGATCGCCGCCCTGTTCGTGATCGGTGAAGGCCTGGTGCGCACCGGTATTGCCTACCGTATCGGCGAATGGATGAGCGAGCGGGCCGGCAACAGCGAGGCGCGCCTGCTGGTGTTGCTGATGGTGGCCGTGGCGGGGCTGGGTTCGATGATGAGCTCCACCGGCGTGGTGGCCATTTTCATTCCGGTGGTGTTGAGCATCGCCGCACGCCTGCAGCTTTCACCCGCCCGCCTGATGATGCCGTTGGCTTTCGCAGGCCTGATCAGCGGCATGCTCAGCCTGGTGGCCACACCGCCCAACGTGGTGGTGCACAGCGAACTGGTGCGCCATGGCGAAGCGGGCTTCAGCTTCTTCAGCTTCACCCCGTTCGGCCTGGTGGTGCTGGTGCTGGGCATCGGCTACATGCTGCTGACCCGGCATTGGCTGAATGGCGAAGTGCGCAAGGACGGCCGCGTCGAAAGCCGCCGCACCCTGCTGGACCTGGTGCTGGATTACAAGCTCAACGGCCGCGAACGGCGCCTGCGCATCCGCCCCCACTCGCCGCTGATCGGTCATACCCTGGGCGAGTTGGAGCTGCGCACCCGGCATGGCGCCAACGTGATCGGTATCGAACGCCAGCACAAGTTCACCACGCGGGTGATCGCCGCCGACTCCAGCACCGTGCTGCACCAGGGCGATGTGCTGCTGCTCGACCTGTTCGCCAACCGCGACGACCTGCGCAGCCTGTGCCAGACCATGCAACTGGAGCCACTGCACTTCAAGGCCGCCTACTTCATCGACCAGTCCCAGGAGCTGGGCATGGCCGAAGTATTGCTGCCACCAGGTTCGAAACTGCTCGGCAAGAGCATCCTCGAACTGGCTTTCCGCACTCGCTTCGACCTCAACGTGGTGGGCTTGCGCCGCGAGCAGGTGGCGATCGAAGAACAGCTGGTGGAAGAAAAGCTGCGCCTGGGCGACACCTTGCTGGTAGTCGGCCCGTGGAAGGCCGTGCGCCAGTTGCAAGGCAAGCCCAAGGACTTCCTGGTACTGAGCCTGCCCGCGGAAATCGACCTGGTCGCGCCCGCCCGCACCCGCGCACCACAGGCGCTGCTGAGCCTGGCGGTGATGGTCGGGCTGATGGTCAGCGGCGCGGTACCCAATGTGATTGCCGCGCTGATCGGCTGCCTGCTGATGGGCGCAGGCCGCTGCATCGACATGAACAGCGCCTACCGGGCCATCCACTGGCAAAGCCTGGTGCTGATCGTCGGCATGCTGCCCTTTGCCCAGGCACTGCAGAAAACCGGCGGCATCGACCTGGCAGTGGGCGGCCTGGTCAGCGTGCTGGGCGGTGCCGGCCCCGGCGCCATCCTCGCCTGCCTGTTCGCGGTCACGGCGGTGATCGGCCTGTTCATCTCCAACACGGCCACTGCAGTACTGATGGCCCCCGTGGCCGTCAGCACCGCCACGCAGCTGGGCATGTCGCCCTACCCGTTTGCCATGACCGTGGCGCTGGCCGCCTCGGCGGCGTTCATGACGCCGGTGTCATCGCCGGTCAACACGCTGGTACTGGGCCCGGGACAATACCGCTTCGTCGACTTCGTCAAAGTCGGCGTGCCGTTCACCGTACTGGTGATGCTGGTGACCGTGTTGATGGTGCCGTGGCTCTTCGGGCTGTGAGGTAACTCGTCTCGAATGAAGGCAATTTGGCATTATCTCGACCAATCGCGGCAGATTGACATCAAGTCCCCTGACGAAACACACTTATGCGCAATTGCCCCAGGTGCTTCAAGCCGTTGTCCTGGATTTCGTTTCCGCTTTGCCGGTCGAGCCCATGGTTTTTCCAGCCCAATCGCGCTTGTTGCACTACGTCGTTCTACTCGGCCTGACCTTCGCCCTGACGCTGGGCGGCATCCTGGCCCGCCCGATCGAATCCCTGTCGCTGTTCTGGCCGGTCAATGCGGTATTGGCCGGTTTGCTGCTGCGCTACCCCCGCCAGGCCACGCTGACGGGCTTTGCCCTGATCTGGCTGGCCATGGTCGGCGCCGACCTGCTGTGTGGCAGCGCCTGGGTACCGGCCCTGTGGTTCAACCTGTGCAACCTGGGCGTGGTGGTCACACTCTGGCTGCTGCTCTCGCGCTTGCCGCGCCTGCACCGGCGCATGCGTACCCCCCACGGCGTGCTCAGCGTGTTCGGCGCCTGTGCCGCCGGGGCGATTGTGGCGGCCAGCATGGCGGCGGCAATGGCCGCGCCGTGGTTCGAACAGTCCTTGCGCGCCACTTGGCTGGCCTGGTTCAGTGAACAGTTCTCGACCAGCGTGCTGGTGCTGCCAGTGCTGCTGACGGCGCCCTCGGCGCGAGCCCTGGTGCGCGGTGGCGCCCAGGCCATCCGCCTGGCGCCGTTGTTGATGCTGCTGGCCTCGCTGGCGTCCAGCATTGCCTTCGGCGGCCCCGGGGCCATTGCCTTCCCGATTGCCGCGCTGCTGTGGTGCGCCTGGACTTATTCACCGTTCCTGGTCTCACTGCTGACACTCACCGCCGGCAGCACGCTGATCGTGGCGGTGGCGCAAAACCTCATGCATTTCAGCGTGCCGCAAAGCGAGCCCGGGGTAACCACGCTGATGTCAGCGCGCCTGGGCATCGCCATGCTGGTGCTCGGGCCGCTGGTGGTGGCCTGTGTCAGCCAGGCCAACCGCAGCCTGATGGCCCGCCTGGCGCATCAGGCCACCATCGACCACCTCACCGGCGTGCTCACCCGCAGCGCCTTCACCCGCCGCGCCAACGCGCTGCTGGAAAGCCGCCAGCAACACGCCCAGGCGCTGCCGCTGACCCTGATGATGCTGGATATCGACCACTTCAAGTCGATCAATGATGCCCACGGCCATGCGGTCGGTGACCAGGTGCTGCGCCAGTTCGCCGGCACCCTGCAGGACCAGCTGCACGATGGCGAACTGTTCGCCCGCCTGGGCGGCGAGGAATTTGTCGTGATCCTCCCAGGCCTGGCACCAGACCGGGCCAAGTTCACTGCCGAACGCCTGCGCCGCGCCGTGCAGGACCTGCATGTGGTGCAGGCCGACCAACACCTGCAAATTACCGTGAGTATCGGCCTGGCCGGTTGTGCCGCCGACATGCCGGCCCCCACCCTCGACGAACTGCTGGCGCGCGCCGACCAGGCGCTGTACCGAGCCAAGGCCCATGGCCGCAACCGCGTCGAGCAGGCCGAGCCGCAACGCCAGGTGATGTGAGCTAGCCGGCCAGCAAGTCCCACGTCAACTTGGCGATCAGCACGCACAACAGCACCAGGAACAGCCCGCGTACAAAGCCCGCGCCCTTGCGCACCGCCAGCCAGGTACCGGTCAGCGCACCGAGGATATTGCACGCCGCCATGGGCAAGGCGATGGCGTACAGCACGTTGCCCGATGGCACGAAGAACACCAGTGCCGCCAGGTTGGTGGCGATGTTCACCACCTTGGCCGACGCCGAGGCATGCAGGAAGTCCAAAGCGAAGAAGCGGATGAACAGGAAGATCAGGAAGCTGCCGGTGCCCGGCCCGAACAGGCCATCGTAAAAGCCGATCGCGCCACCGATCAGCACCGCCAGGCACTGCTCCTTGCGGCCGATCCTTGTGGGTTTGTGCAGCGTGCCGAAGTCCTTCTTGCAGAAGGTGTAGATGGCCATCAGCACGATCAGTACCAGCACCGCCGGGCGCATCACGCTGGGCGGCACCAGCGACACCGTGGCGGCACCGGCGAATGACATGACGAAGGCACTGAGCGCAGCCGGCACGATCAACCCCCAGTCCAGCGTCACCCTGCGGATGAACGAACGCGCAGCGAAGGCCGTGCCACACACCGACGCCAGCTTGTTGCTACCGAGCAATGCCGCCGGTTGCGCGGTGGGCAGCACGTTGAACAAGGCCGGGATCTGGATCAGCCCACCGCCACCCACGGCGGCGTCGATCAGCCCAGCGGCGAAGGCGAACACGGAAAGCACAGCGATATCCATCATGACGCGGTTCCAGGCAGTGAAGACGCCTGCAAGGCTAATCAAAGTGCCGCGCTTGTGTTGAAATGCCATATTGCAAAAACTGCAACGAGGAGCAGGCAATGGCATTGGACATGCTGCGGGAAATCCAGGCGTTCGTCAGCGTGGCGCACAAGCGCAGCTTCGTCGCCGCCGCACGCGCCCTGGGGCGCTCACCCAGCGCGGTCACCCGCGCGGTACAAACCCTGGAAGACAACGCCGGGAGCAAACTGCTCAACCGCAACGCCAATGCCGTGACCCTGACCGAAGCCGGGGAGCGCCTGCTGCCACACGCCGAACGCTTGCTGGATGTGCAACGTGATGCCGCCGACGAACTGGCCGCGCTCAGCGGCAGTGCACAAGGCTGGATCCGCTTCGCCGTGCCGCAGGTACTGGGCGAACATGTCCTGCCCCAGGTGCTTGCCGATTTTTCCCGCTGCCACCCCCAGGTAACCCTGGACGTGCAGTACAGCGACGGGGCCCTGGACCCGCTGCAAGGCAAGTTCGACTTCGTGGTGCGCGGTGCCTTTCCGCAGTCGAGCGAACTGATCGGCTACCCGCTGTGGGATTACCAGCGCCACCTGTATGCAAGCCCTGAATACCTGGCCCTGGCCGGCACGCCACAACAACCCGAGGACCTCGAAGGCCACGCGCTGATCCTGCACACTGCACCGCGCATCCTCAAGGCCTGGCACTTCTGCCGCGACGGCCAGATCACCAGCCTGCGCCCCAGGCCCAGGCTGCGCCTGGACTCAGGTGACGCGGTGTACCACAGCACCCTGGCCGGCGCCGGTATCGCCCGCCTGGCCGCCTGGGTCGGCGAAGCGCAGGTCAAGGCCGGGCGACTGGTGCGGGTATGCCCGCAGTACCGCCTGACCTCCAGCAACGGCCAGGACCCGCAGATGCATGCCGTGTACCCCGCCGGCGAGCTGCCGGCGCGGGTACGCGACCTGCTGGTTGCCCTGCGCCGCGCCGGCCTGGCCTACTGAAACAACGCCCTGAAACGGCTGTTCAAATTCTGCTCAATTTAACAGAGCCCGCCGCAGGCCTGGCTTGCAGCACTTTATCCACAGACCTACCCACGTTTTTTGTGGACAGTTTTCCCAGTGCAAAGAACGACTTATCGTACAAATCGGTAGGGTGAATCGGCCAACAATGAAGAGGAATGGGCCCGCCCGAAGGACAGGCAGGCCGCGAGGGGATATAGGTGGTTAACGTCAGCTTGGCGGAATGGTGCCAAGAATACCGATCAGAATGGTCAGCAGCAGAAAACCACCCAGGAATAGCGCGAGCTTGCCCATTGGAACCTCTACAAGTGTGATGCGGGAATGGGCATATTGTCGGGCTTGGGCTGATACCGTTACAGATTCAGGTTTATGGAAAAAAAGCGGATCAGATGCGAAGACTGGCACGCTCTCCAATTGAACCGGGTCACGTGTAGGAGCGGCCTTGTGTCGCGATGGGCTGCGCAGCAGTCCCCCCAAGGATCTCAATGTTCAAGCACAAATTACTGGGGCTGCTGCGCAGCCCATCGCGACACAAGGCCGCTCCTACACAAAGCCGTGCCCGGTTGCAGGCCGAGTTTGCGGCATATCAGGTCAGCTGCTGAAGCTTCTGCGCAGGCAACCAGCCGAACTCATCGCTGCCGTGGCGCCTGCACCAGACCCAGCCATTGAGCGGGCGCACCATCTGCACCAACTGCCCCGGGTCGGCATCCAGTTCATGCGCCGAGTAGTGGTCCAGCGCCCTGCCCTGGCACACGCTGAGCCGCTCGATCAATTGGGCCGGCACCCAGCCGGGCTCCTGGCCGGTGCAGGTGCACAGGTACCAGTCCTGCCAACCTGCCTCGCCCTCGTAGCGTGGGCCAATGTTCAGCAAGGTGCCCTTGGCGAAGCGGATGGGCCGCGGGTACTCACTGCGGTGAGGTTCAATCACAACGTAATGCATGGGCCTCTCCTTGGCCGGAAAACTTATCGATCGTAGCAGAAGCGGCAAAACCCGCTGCCAGCCGGTGTTTGTATCTTCATGTGTACAAATTGAGACCTGATACACAAGAACGTTTCCTGCGGGCCGAGCGGACACATCCGCGATACAGCCGTCATCTTTACTGGCACCCATCAACCCGCACCGATGGCTTCGCCAAGGAGATGCCCGATGTCTGCCCGCCACTCGACCACCGCCCTGCCACGCCGCTTCAGCCGTACGCTGCTCGCCTGTGCCCTGCTGCCACTTGGCCTGCTGGCGACCAACATGGCCACGGCTGCACCACAGCAGCCCCAGCCAGCCGCCGCAGCGGCGGATGACTTTGGCCCGCTGAAACACGTCAACGCTGGCGTGCTCGATGTGGCTTACGTAGAGCAAGGCCCGGCCGAGGGCCCGGTGGTGGTCCTGCTGCATGGCTGGCCGTATGACATTCACAGCTTCGAGCAAGTTGCACCCGCCTTGGCGGCAAAAGGCTACCGGGTGTTGGTGCCCTACGTACGTGGTTACGGGCAGACCCGCTTCCTGTCTGCGGCAACCCCACGCAATGCCCAGCCCTCGGCACTGGCCAGCGACGTGATCGCCTTCATGGATGCGCTGCATATCCAGCGTGCCGTGCTCGCCGGCTTCGACTGGGGCGCACGCACCGCCGATATTGTCTCGGCGCTGTGGCCAGAGCGGGTAAAGGCACTGGTATCGGTCAGCGGCTACCTGATCAGCAGCCAGGAAGCCGCCAAAGCCCCCCTGCCCCCCAGTGCCGAGTTGCAGTGGTGGTACCAGTACTACTTCGCCACCGCGCGCGGCCAGGCCGGCTATGAAAAGAACCGCCATGCCTTCGCCAAGCTGATCTGGCAAACCGCCTCGCCCAAGTGGGCCTTCGACGACGCCACCTTCGAGCGCAGCGCCAAGGCCCTGGACAACCCCGACCAGGTGGCGATCACCGTGCACAACTACCGCTGGCGGCTGGGGCTGGCCCAGGGCGAAACACGCTACGACCCGCTCGAGGCCAAACTGGCCAGCTTCCCCAGCATCGGCGTACCGACCATCACCCTGGAGGGCGACGCCAACGGCGCCCCGCACCCACCGGCCGAAGCCTATGCGCAGCGCTTTACCGGCAAGTACGAGTACCGGCTGATCAGCGGCGGCATCGGCCACAACCTGCCGCAGGAAGCGCCGCAGGCGTTCACCCAGGCGGTGGTGGATGCGGACCACCTGTAGCTTGCGGGTCGGCAATTGCTACATAAGGTTTCGAAAGGAACGGCAGGCCCTGGTTTGAGCCGCATCGAGGGCCTGCATTGTCGAAAACCGGTTGTGCCCAGCTACCGCGCGGTGTTGAGGCGAATTTGAAAGACACGATTTGAAATGCGGCTTGTAGGATCTTTTACCTCGCAATGTAGGAAGAATCGAAGCAGTGAGATTTGCCTGTATGAAACATCAGTTTCTCCAGCAAATTCGAGCTGCTACGGTCCAGTTTTCCTACAACGGCACGGAAGCCTACAGCGTGAGAAAAGCATGGATCCGTTCAATACCTCGGCCCTGAAGCTGCAGAAGAATTTGCTTAACCTACGCCTTGAGCGTGATCGCCTGAGAAGGGAGGGCAAGGACAAGGAAGCGGACGAACTCGCGGCACCGATCGCGCGGATGGAGGCAGCTATTCAAAAGCTGCCGGATGGCATGAAGCCGGTAACCCTGCAATAAAACCTGTGGGCGATCACCCTGCCCTTTGGGCTGCGCGTCGCGTAGAGAACTGGATTCGCAAGCGGTCCGCGTACCCTGGGGCTGCGTTGCAGCCCTTTCGCGACACAAGGCCGCTCCCAAAGGGGATCGCGCCAACTTTTAGAATTTGAGCAAGACAGTTGCTCCCACAGGGTCCCTGCCAATTCAATGAGTTACGGGCAGTTCTATTGTCGACGGCGTCAGGTGCAGGGTTTCTGCCTGAAGCCCACCGCCAGGCGATTCCAGCTGCTGATGACATTGATCGCCATGGTCAGGTCGACCCTTTCGGTTTCGCTGAAGTACGCTTCAAGCTGCTGGTAGACCTCGTCGGAAACCTCGCCGTCAGTCAGCGAGGTCAACGCCTCGGTCCAGGCCAGGGCCGCCTTTTCCCGGGGGGTGAAGAAGCCGCTGCTGCGCCAGACCACGATCGAGTACAGCCTGCGGTCGGTTTCCCCTAACCGTCTTGCGTCGATCGAGTGCATGTCGGTACAGAAGGCACAACCATTGAGCTGCGATGCGCGGATCTTGATCAGGTGCAGCAGTGGCTGCTCGATGGTCAAGTTACCGGTCATAGCTTCCAGTATGAGCATCGCCTTCATTGCCCCGGGGGACGCCGCGTAGTAATCGAGACGAGGCTCCATTGTAGGCTCCTGAGTATTTTTTCTGCTGACTGTAGGGTACGGTGCCGGGGCAGACCACCACCAATCCGCGGGAAAAACCGCAGACCAGTGCCGCCCCGGCGCCACCTGTGTCCAGCCGTCAGCACACAGCCAAGGCTTGCGGTGCGGCCAAGGTCAGGCGGCTATCGGCAGGTTTCAGGCTTTTCATGCGTCAACCCTCCACAGAAGCGGCGCGAGCGTCGCGCTGGGCAGCTGGCGCGCCGGCACCACGGGTAAAACGGACCGAGAACTGGCGCAGTAGCACGTAGAACAGCGGCGTGAGGAACAGGCCGAACAGGGTCACCCCGATCATCCCGGTGAACACGGCAATACCCATGGCATGACGCATCTCGGCGCCGGCACCGGTGGCCAGGATCAACGGCACCACGCCGGCGATGAAGGCGATCGAAGTCATCAGGATTGGCCGCAGGCGCAAGCGCGCGGCCTCGATTGCAGCCTGTCGGATCGAACGGCCCTGATGCTCAAGCTCATGGGCGAACTCGACAATGAGAATGGCGTTCTTGCACGCCAGCCCCACCAGCACCACAAAGCTGATCTGGGTGAACAGGTTGTTGTCGCCGCCGGTCATCCATACCCCCGCAATCGCCGAGAGGATGCCCATCGGCACAATCAGCAGCACAGCGATCGGCAACGTCAGGCTTTCGTACTGCGCAGCGAGGACGAAGAACACCAGCAGCATCGCCAGCGGCAGGATGATGACCAAGGTGTTGCCGGCAATCTTGTCCTGGTAGGTGATCTCGGTCCATTCGTAGCCGATACCGCGCGGCAGGGTCTGCGCGGCGATGCGCTCCACCGCCTGCAAGGCCTGACCGCTGCTGTAGCCGGCAGCTGGCGCACCGCTGACATCGGCCGAGGGGAAGCCGTTGTAGCGCATCGCCTGGTCGGGGCCATAGCGCTGCTCGATCTTCAGCACCGAAGCCAACGGCACCATCTGACCCTTGTCGTTGCGAGTCTTGAGCAGGGCGATATCTTCGGCATGGGCACGGAATTGCGCATCTGCCTGGACCTTGACCTGGAAGGTACGGCCGAAGGCGTTGAAGTCGTTCACGTACAACGAGCCCAGGTAGACCTGCAGCGCTTCGAACACCGACGGGATCGACAGGCCCAACTGCTGGGCACGGGTACGGTCGACATCGGCGTACAGCTGCGGCACGTTCATCTGAAAACTGGAGAACATGCCCGCCAGCTCCGGCGCCTTGCGGGCCTCGGCCATGAACGCCTGCAAAGCGTCGTTGAGCGCTGCGTTGCCCAAGGCCGCGCGGTCCTGCAGCTGCAGCTTGAAGCCGCCCACGCTACCCAGGCCCGATACCGGTGGCGGTGGGAACACCGCTGTGTAGGCACCCTTGATATCGGCGAACTTGGCATTGAGCTGCGCGGCGATGGCGTTGCCTGTCATGTCCGCGCCCTTGCGTTCGGCGAAGTCTTTGAGCACGAAGAATGCCACCCCCGAGTTCGGGCTGCTGACGAAACCGTTGATCGACCAGCCCGCATAGCCGGTCACCGCCTCCACTCCCGGCTGGGCCAGGGCGGTGGCGGTCATCTCGCGCAGCACCGCTTCGGTACGGTCCAGCGACGACGCGTCGGGCAGTTGCACGAAGCCCACCAGGTATTGCTTGTCCTGGGGCGGGACGAAGCCGGCCGGTACACGGTTGAACAGCAGCACCGCAGCCATCGCCAGCAGGCCGTATACCAGCAGCGCAGCGGTCTTGCGCTTGAGGATGCGCGAAACCCCAACGCCGTAGCGGTCAGAAGCGCGGCCGAAGAGGCGGTTGAAACGCACGAAGAACCCGCCGAACAGCTTGTCGAAAGCCCGTTGGAAGGCGTCCTTGGGTGCGTCGTGGCCCTTCAGCAATAGCGCCGCCAGCGCTGGCGACAGGGTCAGTGAGTTGAACGCCGAGATCACCGTGGAAATCGCGATGGTCAGGGCGAACTGCTTGAAGAACTGGCCCGACAGGCCACTGACGAAGGCCAGCGGCACGAATACCGCACACAGCGTGAGGGCGATCGCCACGATCGGCCCCGACACCTCGCGCATGGCCTGGTAGGTGGCTTCACGGGCGCTCAGCCCGAGGCCGATGTTGCGCTCGACGTTCTCCACCACCACGATCGCGTCGTCCACCACCACGCCGATCGCCAACACCAAACCGAACAGGCTCAGCGCGTTGATCGAGAAGCCCATCGCCAGCATCACCGCAAAGGTGCCCACCACCGAAACCGGCACGGCCAGCAGCGGGATGATCGAGGCGCGCCAGGTCTGCAGGAACACGATCACTACCACGACCACCAGCAGGATGGCCTCGAACAGAGTGTGGATCACCGCATCGATGGACGAACGCACGAACTCGGTCGGGTCGTACACCACCTGGTAGTCGACACCCTCGGGCATGGCCTGCTTGAGCTCGGCCATGCGCTGGCGAACATCCTTGGAAATCTGCAAGGCGTTGGAGCCGGGCAGCTGATAGATCAGGATCGCAGTGGCCTGCTTGTTGTTGACCAGCGTGCGCAGCGCATACTCGCCCGCTGCCAGTTCCACCCGAGCGACATCGCGCAGGCGAGTGACCAAGCCATCGGCAGACGTGCGCACGATCACATCGCGGAACTCCTCCTCGGTCTTCAGGCGCCCCTTGGCGTTGACCGAGATCTGGTAGTCCACGCCGGGCACCGATGGCGAGGCACCAATCACGCCGGCCGCGGCATCGACATTCTGCTCGCGCAGCGCCTGGACCACGTCGCCCGGCGACAGGTTGCGCGCAGCCAGCTTGCGCGGATCAAGCCAGATGCGCATGGCGTAATCGCCCGAGCCTGCCACCTGGACCTGGCCCATGCCGTTGATGCGAGCCAACTGGTCCTTGATGTTGAGCACTGCGTAGTTGCGCAGGTACTGCATGTCGTAGCGCTCGTTGGGCGAGCGCAGGTGCACCACCATGGTCAGGTCCGGCGAGCTCTTGATGGTGGTAACGCCCAGGCGCTGCACCGGTTCGGGCAGGCGTGGCAAAGCCTGGTTCACGCGGTTCTGCACCATTTGCTGGGCCAGGTCGGGGTTGGTACCCAGGCGGAAGGTCACGGTCAGGGTCAACTGGCCGTCCGGCGTGGCCTGGGAGTTCATGTAGAGCATGCCCTCCACGCCGTTGACCTGCTCCTCGATGGGGGTGGCCACGGTTTCAGCAATGGTCTGCGGGTGCGCGCCAGGGTACTGTGCCCTGACCACCACCGACGGCGGCGCCACATCCGGGTACTCGGACACCGGCAGGTTGAAGATGGCAATCAGCCCGGCGAGAAAGATGGTCGCCGACAGCACGCCGGCAAATATTGGACGGTCGATGAAGAAGCGGGAAATGTTCATGAACTTGTTCCTCGTGACGCGTCAGGACCGACCAGGCCGGGCCGGATCTTGAACGGCAACGGAGGCCTGGACGGGGTGCGGATCGACGCGGTCGTTGGGGTGGATCTTCTGCAGGCCCTGCACCACGATCCGCTCCCCGTTGGCCAGCCCGGCGCGTACTACACGCCAGCCGTCGACCACCGGGCCCAGTTGCACTTCGCGGTACTCCACGCGGTTGTCTGCCGACACCACGAACACGTATTTCCTGGCCTGGTCGGTGCCGACGGCCTGGTCATTGATCAGCAGCGCAGCGCGGGGAGCGCCGTCGCCGATGCGCACGCGGGCATACATGCCGGGCGTCAGCACACCGCTGGCGTTATCGAACACCGCACGCACGCGCAAGGTGCCCGAGTGCTGGTCGAGCTGGTTGTCCAGCGACTTGATGCGGCCGCTGTAGGGGTAGTCGGCCTCGCTGGCCAGGCCCATCAGCACCGGCAGCTCGGCGACCCCGGTGCTGCCTCGGGCGCCATTGCGCGCGTAACGGATGAAACTGGCCTCGTCGAGTTCGAAGTTCACATACACCGGCGAAACCGAGACGATACGGGTAAGCACGGGGGCCGTGGGGCCTGCGCCGACCAGGTTGCCGACTGTAAGTTCGGCGCGCGAAACCCGGCCCGCCACTGGCGCGATGACAGTGGTGTACTGCAGGTTCAACTGCGCCGCCTGTACGTCCGCCTGGGCTGCAGCCAGTGCCGCCTGCGCTTCAAGCTGCTCATTGACATGCTGGTCGTGCTCGCGCTGGGAGATCGCCCGGACCAGGATCAGCTTGCTCGCCCGCTCCAACTCGGTGCGCGCCAGGGACAGCCGCGCCACGGCGCTTTCCCGGGTGGCTTGGGCCTTGGCCAAGGCCGTCTGGTAGGGCCGCGGGTCGATGGTGAAGAGCGCGGCGCCCTTGGCGACCATCTGGCCCTCCTGGAAATGCACCGCGTCAATGGTGCCGGTGACCCGTGGCCGGATCTCGACGCTCTCGACGGCTTCGACGCGTCCGGAAAAGTCGTTCCATTCGATGATCGGTTTTTCGATAACGCTGGCGACATCGACCGGGGTCGTCACGGGCGTCGCCGGGGTCGCCGAGGTCGGGGGCGCCGCCGTCGGCGCCGGGCCAGCGAAGTAGTAGCCGGCGACGCCCAAGACAAGGAGCGTGCCGAGCCCAAGTGCTCGCCTGCCAATGTTTCTGGTCAGCGCTGAAGTATTCATCTTGGTTCTCGTCAAAGGGGCTGTTAGTGTGTTCCGGCCGCCACCTTATGAGCTTGTCAGGCTGTCAGGAACAGCCAATCACTGGTTAAAGCGATATACCAAATGGGTGATTCGCCCATGAATCTTGGTCATATGGTTTTTTCCGTAATTGGATATTCAGCAACCCCCTTCCGGTTTTTAACCTGTTGCCATGGCACACACTTTCCGTGTCCCTTTCAAAACAGGTGAACCCATGAAGAAGTTAATGACCGGCCTCGCCCTGATAGGTGCGATGATGAGCAGTGTCGCCTTCGCCGAAGGTGGCAGTGATCGCTTGGTGGAACGCATGCAAGCACGCGCCCAGGCGCAAGCCCAGGCCAAGGAATTGGCGCAGGAAAAGGCCCGCAAGGAAACCCGCGACACCGCCAAGTCCGAGGGCGGCAGCCAGTCCCGGGGCAGCTGAACTGCTCCTGTCGATGACACGCATAGCCCTTCGCGGGCAGTCGCAGCACCTAGGTGCGCTGCGATCTGCCCGCGAAGGGCTGCCTGCGTCACAGGGCTTTGACCGATAAAAAAAAGGCTCGCCACTGGGGCGAGCCTAAAATCAGACATTGCACTACGCGGCGCACGACACACCGGTTGACTGCAATCCAAGGGAGATGCGCGCGATACCGTCGAACGATAATGTTCAGTTAATCATTCAACACTAAGGTACCGAGCACCAGGCAACTGAATCGTGCAACGCGTGCCTCACTCGCTGCACTTCTCAATCACCCGCGACCACTGTATTGAACAGCCCGATAGCTGTCCAAGACCAATCCAGTCTTTTCTCGCAAGACCAATCGCCGCCCGCAGCAATTGCAAAGTGCAGGGGCAGCCAACACGTTCAGCGCCTTGAACTTGCCAGTTTTGCCCTTGGGCCTTGCCATATGCCACGGCGCGCATTTCTACCTTCCATAAAGAGCCTTGCACAATGGAACTTCATGTTGTCATCAATGGCCGCAAGGACCTCGCCGGCCAGTTGTACAAGCAACTGCGTGGCGCGATCGAGAGCGGTCGTTTGACAGCCGGCACCCAGCTACCACCCTCGCGACTGCTCGCAGAACAACTCGGCATTTCGCGTAAAACGATCTCCGATATCTATGCGCAGCTGACCTACGAAAACATCCTCATCGGCCGTGTCGGCAAGGGTACCTTCGTCAACGCCCGGCCCGTGGCGCAAGCCCGCCGCGCAACGGCCCCGGAGCTGGCCTGCGCCGAGCAGCTCGAGCATTGGCGCAACCTGCCGGCACCGATACCGACGCCGATCCGGGAGGGCACGCTGCGTTTCGAGTTCGTTGGCGGCGCGACCAGCAAGGGCTTGTTCCCCCAGGACGAGTGGCGCCGCTGCGTCCAGCACGCCATGCGCCAGATGCAACGCGACGGTGGGCTCTACTGCCATCCGGCAGGTTTGCCGGCGCTGCGCAGCGCCATAGCCCAGCACATATCGTTCTCACGCGGAGTGGTCTGCAAGGATGATGACGTGGTGGTGTGCAACGGCGCGCAACAGGCGCTGGACCTGATCGCCAGGGTCGTCCTGCAGCCGGGCAGCATCGTCGCAGTGGAGGACCCCGGCTATCCGCCGGCCAGGCTGCTGTTCGCCTCCCAGGGTGCAACCGTCGTCGGTATTCCGGTCGACGACGAGGGCATCAGAGTCGACCTCATTCCTGACCAGACACGGCTGATCTACGTCACCCCGGCGCACCAGTTCCCTCTTGGCATGCCTATGAGCAGCGCACGACGGCAGGCCTTGCTGGCGCGGGCCAGGGCGCTGGGCGCGGTGATCGTCGAGGACGACTACGACAGCGAGTTCCGCTACGAGGGACGCCCCACCGACTGCCTGCAGAGCATGGACGACAGCGGACTGGTGGCGTTCGTCGGCACCTTCTCCAAGACCACCTTCCCCGACCTGCGCCTGGGCTATGCAATTCTCCCGGAAGCGATCCTTTCGGCAGTGATCAAGGCCAAGCAGGTCACCGACTGGAACACGGCATCCCTGGGCCAGTGGGCGCTGGCCAAGTTCATCGCCGATGGCGAGCTGCTCAAGCATATTCGCCGCTGCCACGCGATCTATACCAGCCGTCGCGCACGCCTGCTTTACCGCCTGGGCAGTGACCTCGCCCCTTGGCTGCAGGCCGTCCCCAGCACGGCAGGGTCCCATGTTGGCGCATTGTTCAAGGTGCCCGTCGATACCCGCCTGCTCACCGAGCTTGCGCGCAAGGTCGAGGTCGGCATCTACCCGATCGACGACTACTACTACCAGGCGCCTGTGCGCCCGGGCCTGCTGCTGGGCTTCGGCACAATCGAAACGCTGGACATCGACCCGGCCCTGGACCGTGTGCTGGATATCCTGCGGCAGATCGCCTGAGTTGACCGCATGCAGGCCGGACATTGGTCTTGTGGTTTTCCCTTGCATTGGCTGTCGCCTGCCAGTCGCAGCGCCCTTAGCCTGAGCGCATGCCCTGCGCTACCTGACAAAAGCGCTCGCCAAACGAGGACCAAACCATGAGCAGCGTGAACCCAATCCATCGCCCCTTCACTACGGGCATTCGTTTCCTGGCCAGCCTGCTTGCCGCTGCTGCTCTGTCGGGCTGCGCTCACAACCCGGACATCGGCGCCAGCCACGACCAGGTGAGCGGGCAGACGGCGCGCAGCGAAGCGGCCTTCGTCGGCTGCCTGCAAAGCAACCTTGCCCCGGGCACGCAGGTATTCACCTCGGAAACCGACAGCGGCAGCCGTTTGCTGTTCGGCGCCGCCGACCCCGCCAGGGCCTCGGCAATGCTGGTGTTGTCGAAGACGGGCAGCTACACGGCCTACCAACGCGATGCCTGGTACGACAAGGGCCGCTTCCTCGGATTGGCGAGCGATTGCGCCAGGCTGCCCGGCTGAACCCCATCGACGGATTCGGCCTTCGTAGCGGTGCTCGCGGGTGAACCCCCACAGGTTGGGCTGCCAAATCAATAGTTCAGGGGGACCCCGCAGCGGCCTGGCCGCCGCCGCGGGGCGTGGCTCATTGCCCGGAGTGGTCGATCTTGATGGTTGGATCGCCACCACTGACCAGCGAACTGACCGTGGTGTTCGACCAGTTCACACCTTCGAGCTTGATCGACACGTCAGCGCTGCTGGTGTCACCGCCGGGTGTGAACTTGCCCTGGGTGCTGACCTGCAAGGTCGACTCGCCATCGACCGTGGTGATCTTAAGGTAGCTGTCGATGGCCGACAGCGATTCGCCCTGCAGCAGGGCACTCAGGTCCAGGCGGTCGCCTTCTTCAGCATTGAAGTTCCTGACCACGTCATGGCCGGTATCACCTGCCGTCCACACGAAGGACTCGGCGATGCCGCTGCTGCCGGTGACGGTGCTGTCCCCTGCCCCCACGAACACGATGTGGTCCTCGCTGCCAAGCAGGGACGTGGAGGCGCTGTCCGATGTGTCGCTCGCCATCAGCGACATCGTGCTCATCGACGCCGACGAGGCTGCATCACCATGGGATGTCACCACGAACGAGCTGCTTGCCGAATCACCATCGTGGTCGGTGCCGATGACATGGACCGTGAAGTTCAGGTCGCTGGCAGGTTTCTCCTCTACATAGGTCAGTTTGGTGAAGGTGGTGTCAAGCGTACTCTTGCTCGGTGCAGCCAGGGTAATCGTGTCGAAGGCGTGCCCGGCAAGGCCCGCGAAATCACTGGCCAGAATCTTTATGGACTCGGAGCCAGAGGTGATGGTGTACGTCTTCGTTGCTTCATGCACAACACCATTGGCGTCCTTGTAGGAGGCGATGATATTGACGTCACCGCTGACCTGAAGCCGCGCAATGCCTAGCGTGACCTCTTTCATCGAGACGGCGTGCTGCAGGGCATCGGTGAACGCCACGGAGAACTTTTCGTTGGCAGAGAAGTGGTTGTTACCCACCCCCAGCCCATTGCCGACGTTGATCGTCGGCTTCCCTGTAGCACTGGCCAAGGCTTCGAAGGTGGCCGTTATGCCACTGTTGAAAGTGACGGGCAGGGTTGAGGTATTCCCGGATTTCAAACTTTCCAGGTTGAACGTATCTCGGCTACCTTCGCGCACGGCGTTCTGGGTGACGGTGTAGTGCCCATCCGCTCCCAAGGCAAGCGTGAACACCTTCGTGGTACCGTCGAAGATTTCCACCGTGGTGCCGCTTGCATCCGTTGCCTTGCTGCTCCAGCCCGAAGGCAGGCCAACGATGGTGCCGAACTTCAGCGTGCCCACGCCATCACCGCCCGCCAGGAAATGCGTGTCGCCAACCGCCGTGTACCCGACAGTGTTCCACATGCCGGCATTGTCACTGGTGGCGAAGGTCGGGCTGTCGTCTTCGACGCTGATCGTCAGCGTGCCGGTCGATGAGGTGCTGCCGTCGGAAACGCTGACACCAACGTTGAGGGACAGTACATCCTCGGCCGCCTGGTTCGGATGGTCGAGCGGCCCCTTCAGTTCCACGATGTAGTTGCCGGCGTTGTCGATCCTGATTTCGATCACATCCTTGCCACCGGCCGTGCCGGTCAGGGTCTTGCCGCCATTGGACAACGCCCATTGCACACTCTGGCCAGAGGACGTCAGCGCTGTCGATGGTGCTGCCAGGCTGACCGAGAGGTTGGCCGACGGCGTATCGATATCGCTGACCGTCAGCTTGCCAGCGTACAACTTGCTGTCGCTTTGGTCGGCTGGTGAACCGACGGTATCTTTGTTCCCGCCGATCAGCCCCTCCTCGGACACCAGCGCGGCCCCCGAAGTGATGGTTGGCGTGGCATTGGTCATGCCCACCGCAACGCTGGCGCCCGGGACCAGGTTCTCGAACACCTTGCTACCCGCGCCAGTCTGCGTGATCTGGTCGATGCCCACGGACACACTGCCACCACCCACGAAGACACCGTCGGGAATGGCACCTTTCACCGTGCCGGTGGTGCTGCCCGCCGCCACCATGATGGTCAGGCCATTGTCCAGCTTGATGGTCAGGCCGCCATGGTTGCTTGCGCTCATGCCAGCCGGCGCTTCCAGATTGACCGTGTAGGTCACCTCCTGGCCCTTGGCTGCCGGGTTGGGCGAAGCGCTCAGCACGACCGTCACGGTGTTGATGGTATCGGTGACCGTGAGGGTCGTGGTGGCGCTGGTGTTCAGGTTCTCGAAGTTGTGGGTACCTGCATTCGTCACGCTGATGGTCTGGGTTTCGCCGTCACGGAATACGTCATCGCTCTGGGCCACGAACGGCGCGGTGGTGGCGGTGGTGGCATCCTTGGCGAAGGTCAGGGTCTGGCCGTTGCTCAGGGTGATGGTGAAGGCCTGGCCTGCCGGGTGGCTCAGGGTGCCGGTGATGGTCGTGGTGTGGCCTTCCTGCACGGTATTACCGGTGAGGGTCAGCGTCACTTCATCGCCGCCATTCGGCGTGCCCGGGGTACCAGGGTTGCCTGGGGTACCCGGCTCGTCGGTGATCTGCAGAGTGACCGGGTCGCCTTTGACCAGGTTTTCAAAGACCTGTTTGCCGGTGCCTTGCTCGGTGATCCCAGAGATGGCGATGCTCGGAGCACTGCTGCCGACATAGACGTTATCCGCCAGGTTAGCGGTTTGCGAAGCGCTGACCTGGCCCGCAGGGATGTTGATCACCTCGCCGTTGCTCAGCGCGATGGACAGACCACCGTGCTGACTCAGGTCGGCACCGGCTGGTCCGGTCAGGGTAATGGTGTATGTCACCGCCTGGCCTTCCACCGCCGGGTTCGGCGAAATGCTCAGCTCGGCCTTCACGGTGTCGACGGTGTCGCTCACCGCAACGGTCGTGGTGGCGCTGGTGTTCAAGTTCTCGAAGTTATGGCTACCGGCGTCGATCACGCTGACGTTCTGGGTTTCACCATCCTTGAACACGTCATCGCTCTGCGCCACGAACGGTGCAGTGGTCGCGGTGGTGGCGTCCTTGGCGAAGGTCAGGGTCTGGCCGTTGCTCAGGGTGACGGTGAACGCCTGGCCCGCAGGGTGACTCAGGGTGCCGGTGATGGTCGTGGTGTGGCCTTCCTGCACGGTATTACCGGTGAGGGTCAGCGTCACTTCATCGCCGCCATTCGGCGTGCCTGGGGTGCCAGGGTTGCCTGGCGTGCCCGGCTCATCGGTGATCTGCAGAGTCACCGGGTCGCCTTTGACCAGGTTCTCAAAGACCTGTTTGCCGGTGCCTTGCTCGGTGATCTCGGAGATTGCGATGCTCGGGGCACTGCTGCCGACATAGACGTTATCCGCCAGGTTGGCGGTTTGCGAAGCGCTGACCTGGCCCGCAGGGATGTTGATCACCTCGCCGTTGCTCAGCGCGATGGACAGACCTCCGTGCTGACTCAGGTCGGCACCGGCCGGCCCGGTCAGGGTAATGGTGTAAGTCACCGCCTGCCCTTCCACGGCCGGGTTCGGCGAAATGCTCAGCTCGGCCTTCACGGTGTCGACGGTGTCACTCACCGTAACGGTCGTGGTCGCGCTGGTGTTCAGGTTTTCGAAGTTATGGTTGCCCGCATTCGTCACGCTGATGGTCTGGGTTTCGCCGTCACGGTACACATCATCGCTCTGCGCCACGAACGGTGCAGTGGTCGCAGTGGTGGCGTCCTTGGCAAAGGTCAGGGTCTGGCCGTTGCTCAGGGTGACGGTGAAGGCCTGGCCTGCCGGGTGGCTCAGGGTGCCGGTGATGGTCGTGGTGTTGCCTTCCTGCACGGCATTGCCGGTGAGGGTCAGCGTCACTTCATCGCCGCCATTCGGCGTGCCTGGAGTGCCAGGGTTACCTGGCGTGCCTGGTTCGTCGGTGATCTGCAGGGTCACCGGGTCGCCTTTGACCAGGTTCTCAAAGACCTGTTTGCCCGTGCCTTGCTCGGTGATTCCGTTGATGGCGATGCTTGGAGCACTGCTGCCGACATAGACGTCATCCGCCAGGTTAGCGGTTTGCGAAGCGCTGACCTGGCCCGCAGGGATGTTGATCACCTCGCCGTTGCTCAGCGCGATGGACAGACCACCGTGCTGACTCAGGTCGGCACCGGCAGGACCGGTCAGTGTGATGGTGTAAGTCACCGCCTGGCCTTCCACTGCCGGGTTTGGCGAAATGCTCAGCTCGGCCTTCACGGTGTTGATGGTATCGGTGACCGTGAGGGTCGTGGTGGCACTGGTGTTCAGGTTTTCGAAGTTGTGGGTGCCTGCATTTGTCACGCTGATGGTCTGGGTTTCACCGTCACGGAATACGTCATCGCTCTGTGCCACGAACGGCGCGGTGGTCGCGGTGGTGGCGTCCTTGGCGAAGGTCAGGGTCTGGCCGTTGCTCAGGGTGACGGTGAACGCCTGGCCTGCCGGGTGGCTCAGGGTGCCGGTGATGGTTGTGGTATTGCCTTCCTGCACGGTATTACCGGTGAGGGTCAGCGTCACTTCATCGCCGCCATTCGGCGTGCCTGGAGTGCCAGGGTTGCCTGGGGTGCCAGGCTCGTCGGTGATCTGCAGGGTCACCGGGTCGCCTTTGACCAGGTTTTCAAAGACCTGTTTGCCCGTGCCTTGCTCGGTGATTCCGTTGATGGCGATGCTTGGAGCACTGCTGCCGACATAGACGTCATCCGCCAGGTTAGCGGTTTGCGAAGCGCTGACCTGGCCCGCAGGGATGTTGATCACCTCGCCGTTGCTCAGGGTGATGGACAGACCACCGTGCTGACTCAGGTCGGCACCGGCTGGTCCGGTCAGGGTAATGGTGTATGTCACCGCCTGGCCTTCCACCGCCGGATTCGGCGAGATGCTCAGCTCAGCCTTCACGGTGTCGACGGTGTCGCTCACCGCAACGGTCGTGGTGGCGCTGGTGTTCAAGTTCTCGAAGTTATGGCTACCGGCGTCGATCACGCTGACGTTCTGGGTTTCACCATCCTTGAACACGTCATCGCTCTGCGCCACGAACGGATTGGTGGTCGCGGTAAGCGCACCCTCGGCAAAGGTCAGGGTCTGGCCGTTGCTCAGGGTGACGGTGAAGGCCTGGCCTGCCGGGTGGCTCAGGGTGCCGGTGATGGTCGTGGTATTGCCTTCCTGCACGGCATTGCCGGTGAGGGTCAGCGTCACTTCATCGCCGCCATTCGGCGTGCCTGGAGTGCCAGGGTTGCCTGGAGTACCCGGCTCGTCGGTGATCTGCAGGGTCACCGGATCGCCTTTGACCAGATTCTCAAAGACCAGTTTGCCGGTGCCTTGCTCGGTGATCCCGTTGATGGCGATGCTCGGAGCACTGCTGCCGACATAGACGTCATCCGCCAAGTTAGCGGTTTGCGAAGCGCTGACCTGGCCCGCAGGGATGTTGATCACCTCGCCGTTGCTCAGGGTGATGGACAGACCACCGTGCTGACTCAGGTCGGCACCGGCTGGTCCGGTCAGGGTAATGGTGTATGTCACCGCCTGGCCTTCCACCGCCGGATTCGGCGAGATGCTCAGCTCAGCCTTCACGGTGTCGACGGTGTCGCTCACCGCAACGGTCGTGGTGGCGCTGGTGTTCAAGTTCTCGAAGTTATGGCTACCGGCGTCGATCACGCTGACGTTCTGGGTTTCACCATCCTTGAACACGTCATCGCTCTGCGCCACGAACGGATTGGTGGTCGCGGTAAGCGCACCCTCGGCAAAGGTCAGGGTCTGGCCGTTGCTCAGGGTGACGGTGAAGGCCTGGCCTGCCGGGTGGCTCAGGGTGCCGGTGATGGTCGTGGTATTGCCTTCCTGCACGGCATTGCCGGTGAGGGTCAGCGTCACTTCATCGCCGCCATTCGGCGTGCCTGGAGTGCCAGGGTTGCCTGGAGTACCCGGCTCGTCGGTGATCTGCAGGGTCACCGGATCGCCTTTGACCAGATTCTCAAAGACCTGTTTGCCGGTGCCTTGCTCGGTGATCCCGTTGATGGCGATGCTCGGAGCACTGCTGCCGACATAGACGTCATCCGCCAAGTTAGCGGTTTGCGAAGCGCTGACCTGGCCCGCAGGGATGTTGATCACCTCGCCGTTGCTCAGCGCGATGGACAGACCACCGTGCTGACTCAGGTCGGCACCGGCCGGGCCGGTCAGGGTGATGGTGTAAGTCACCGCCTGGCCTTCGACGGCCGGGTTCGGCGAGATGCTCAGCTCGGCCTTCACGGTGTCGACGGTATCGCTCACGGTGACGGTCGTGGTGGCACTGGTGTTCAGGTTTTCGAAGTTGTGGTTGCCCGCATTTGTCACGCTGACGGTCTGGGTTTCACCGTCACGGAATACGTCATCGCTCTGTGCCACGAACGGCGCGGTGGTCGCGATGGTGGCGTCCTTGGCGAAGGTCAGGGTCTGGCCGTTGCTCAGGATAACGGTGAACGCTTGGCCTGCCGGGTGGCTCAGGGTGCCGGTGATGGTCGTGGTGTTGCCTTCCTGCACGGCATTGCCGGTGAGGGTCAGCGTCACTGCATCGCCGCCATTCGGCGTGCCCGGGGTGCCAGGGTTACCTGGAGTGCCCGGCTCGTCGGTGATCTGCAGGGTCACCGGGTCGCCTTTGACCAGGTTTTCAAAGACCTGTTTGCCCGTGCCTTGCTCGGTGATCCCGTTGATGGCGATGCTCGGAGCACTGCTGCCGACATAGACGTCATCCGCCAGGTTAGCGGTTTGCGAAGCGCTGACCTGGCCCGCAGGGATGTTGATTACCTCGCCGTTGCTCAGTGCGATGGACAGGCCACCGTGCTGACTCAGGTCGGCACCGGCCGGGCCGGTCAGGGTGATGGTGTAAGTCACCGCCTGGCCTTCGACGGCCGGGTTCGGCGAGATGCTCAGCTCGGCCTTCACGGTGTCGACGGTATCGCTCACGGTGACGGTCGTGGTGGCACTGGTGTTCAGGTTTTCGAAGTTGTGGTTGCCCGCATTTGTCACGCTGACGGTCTGGGTTTCACCGTCACGGAATACGTCATCGCTCTGTGCCACGAACGGTGCGGTGGTTGCGGTGGTCGCGTCCTTGGCGAAGGTCAGGGTCTGGCCGTTGCTCAGGGTGACGGTGAAGGCCTGGCCTGCCGGGTGGCTCAGGGTGCCGGTGATGGTTGTGGTGTGGCCTTCCTGCACGGCATTGCCGGTGAGGGTCAGCGTCACTGCATCGCCGCCATTCGGCGTGCCCGGGGTGCCAGGGTTACCTGGCGTGCCTGGTTCGTCGGTGATCTGCAGGGTCACCGGGTCGCCTTTGACCAGGTTCTCAAAGACCTGTTTGCCAGTGCCTTGCTCGGTGATTCCGTTGATGGCGATGCTTGGAGCACTGCTGCCGACATAGACGTCATCCGCCAGGTTAGCGGTTTGCGAAGCGCTGACCTGGCCCGCAGGGATGTTGATTACCTCGCCGTTGCTCAGTGCGATGGACAGGCCACCGTGCTGACTCAGGTCGGCACCGGCCGGGCCGGTCAGGGTGATGGTGTAAGTCACCGCCTGCCCTTCCACGGCCGGGTTCGGCGAAATGCTCAGCTCGGCCTTCACGGTGTCGACGGTATCGCTCACGGTGACTGTCGTGGTCGCGCTGGTGTTCAGGTTTTCGAAGTTGTGGGTGCCTGCATTTGTCACGCTGATGGTCTGGGTTTCACCGTCACGGAATACGTCATCGCTCTGTGCCACGAACGGCGCGGTGGTCGCGGTGGTGGCGTCCTTGGCGAAGGTCAGGGTCTGGCCGTTGCTCAGGGTGACGGTGAACGCCTGGCCCGCTGGGTGACTCAGGGTGCCGGTGATGGTCGTGGCCTGGCCTTCCTGCACGGTATTACCGGTGAGGGTCAGCGTCACTTCATCGCCGCCATTCGGCGTGCCTGGAGTGCCAGGGTTGCCTGGGGTGCCTGGTTCGTCGGTGATCTGCAGGGTGACCGGATCGCCTTTGACCAGGTTCTCAAAGACCTGTTTGCCCGTGCCTTGCTCGGTGATCCCGTTGATGGCGATGCTCGGAGCACTGCTGCCCACATAGATGTCATCCGCCAGGTTAGCGGTTTGCGAAGCGCTGATCTGGCCCGCAGGGATGTTGATCACTTCCCCGTTGCTCAGGGTGATGGACAGACCACCGTGCTGGGTCAAATCGGCACCGGCCGGCCCGGTCAGGGTAATGGTGTAAGTCACCCCCTGCCCTTCCACCGCGGGGTTCGGCGAGATGCTCAACTCGGCCCTCACGGTGTCGACGGTATCGCTCACGATGACGGTCGTGGTCGCGCTGGTGTTCAGGTTTTCAAAGTTGTGGCTACCGGCATCGGTCACGCTGATGGTCTGGGCTTCGCCATCCTTGAACACATCATCGCTCTGGGCCACGAACGGTGCGGTGGTCGCAGTAGTGGCGTCCTTGGCGAAGCTCAGGGTCTGGCCGTTGCTCAAGGTGACGGTGAAGGCCTGGCCCGCTGGGTGGCTCAGGGTACCGGTGATGGTCGTGGTGTTGCCTTCCTGCACGGCATTGCCGGTGAGGGTCAGCGTCACTTCATCGCCGCCATTCGGCGTACCTGGAGTGCCAGGGTTACCTGGAGTGCCCGGCTCGTCGGTGATCTGCAGGGTCACTGGGTCGCCTTTGACCAAGTTTTCAAAGACCTGTTTGCCCGTGCCTTGCTCGGTGATCCCAGAGATGGCGATGCTGGGGGCACTGTTGCCGACATAGACGTCGTTCGCCAGGTTAGCGGTTTGCGAAGCGCTGACCTGGCCCGCAGGGATGTTGATCACCTCGCCATTGCTCAGCGCGATGGACAGGCCACCGTGCTGACTCAGATCGGCACCGGCCGGGCCGGTCAGGGTAATGGTGTAAGTCACCGCCTGGCCTTCCACGGCCGGGTTCGGCGAGATGCTCAGCTCGGCCCTCACGGTATCGACGGTGTCGCTCACAGTGAGGGTAGAAGTTGCACCGGTATTGAGGCTGCTAAAGCCATGGTCGCCCGCATTGGTGACGGTGATGTTCTGGATTTCACCGTCTTGGAACACATCATCGCTCTGGGCAGCGAACTCACCGGTCGTTGCGACCGTTTCACCGGCTTTGAACGACAAAGTCTGGCCGTTGCTCAGGGTCACCGTGAAATCCCTGCCTGCCGGCTGGCTCAGGGTACCGGTGATGCTGGTCAGCCCCCCTTCCTGCACATTGCTGCTGCTCAGGGTCAGCGTGGCCGCAATCGGCTGAGGCTCGGGTGGTACTTCAGGTACTAGCACCGCTGCCTGCTGTGCCGGAGTTGCATTGCCCACGAACTCTCGCGCTTGCTCAACAGCAACGCCAAGTGGCCCGGTGGGGAAACCAATGGTAGGGGCGACCGACCCGCCCACTGCTTCAAGCATCACAAACGAGTGGCCGCCCCCGATGCCACCAGGGTTCGCACCTGCCCCGGTTGGGCCTGCCGCGGTCGCTTCGAGTGCGGTTGTCGGGTCAACACCGGCGGCGATGGCTTGTTGCAGTTCGTCAACGGATGGTGCGGCCTGCGCAGTGGCTGCGCTCAGGTCGGCCACGCTATCTGGGGCATCGGCGCTCCACTGGGTGTCGCGCCCCAGGTCGAGGATGCGTCCATCGGCCAGCTCCAGGCTCACCGCGCCACCAGGGCCGGTCTGGATCTGTTCACCCGCGAACACTCGATCCCCTTCCACAAGCACACGCTGGGTGCCCTCTGGGGAAATGGCGATTACCTGGCCAACAATACTTTTGACTATGGCGATGCTCAAGGCGGCTCTCCCGGGTAACGTGTGCGATTGGCTTCCATGTTCGGCCATGCTTCGAGTGTTGTCGGCTGGCTACAAGGATGGTTTATTTTTATTGGTGCTTGTTTTTTGGCGTCAACTATCAGTCTTTTTAATTCAACCTTTATATAACGCCGCTATTGATCCCAGTTACTCAATAATAAGCAACAAAACAAATAATGGCCTAATGACATTTTGATATTAAAGGCAATATTTTTTGCTCCTACCTGCAAGCTTCGGCCACCCTGCTCGCAATCTGGAACATTGGTACCAGCGCCAATAGAGGAAAGATAAGTGCGAGCGCTACTCGCTTCCTTTATTCCGGTTGTCCTCGCCCCTTCCCTACCTGCACGAAGCCTGCCCGAACTGTCAGGTCTTGAAACAGTTCCATACCTGCCCCGGTAAGCCGACGACCTCAACACACCAGGCGCTCAGCATTGGGCCCTTTGTTTTTCAAAGTCATTGCGAGGCTGCCCTGTCATCTGTAGAAGGTATTTAACCTTCGTGATGCGACAAGATATTGGCTTGTTCCGAGCACAGAATATTGGCGCATGCGAACTGGCACGCCGACTTTACGAAAGCCATCAACAATCCCGAGGAAACTGACGCGTGTAGTTATCGTAAATAGCTCAACGGCAGGTCACCCAAATAGACAATCAATCGCCTACAGATCGATTTACTGGACGATGAGTCTATGCGGGTCTATGAGGGAGCAACGTGTCAGGCTCTTTACATGCAGACACGAAAGGCGAGCAAACGTGAACGAACGGCAAGCTTATCGGCCTGAACCATTCTGCGATTGGAACGCTGATCGTGTGCTCAACCCGATTCGCCCTGCTCGTCCACCTGCCTCGCAAGGGAGGCCAGGGGCTTGCTCCCGGGTGAAGGGGCAAGGGCACAGGAAACAAAAAAGCCCTGAATAATCAGGGCTTTAATGAGGAATGATGGCGGAAGCGTAGAGATTCGAACTCAACGAGATTGCGGCAGGCAGGCTGGAGGTCTTGATTTCTGTGGCCAAGAGAGTGCGTTTGTGAGCGTTTTTGTTCCCAGAGTGTTCCCAAGGTGGTTGTGCAGGTCACCCTGCCAGCGTGCTTCACCATAGGGAACCGCCGTTTAAGGTTGACCCCTCAAAAAAAGGTAATTTTGGTAATTGAGATCTGAAAATGGTCTGGAGGCCACGTAAATCAAAGGCTACAGGGATTTTGGAAAAGGTAATTTTTTGGTAATTGAAAGGTAATTGGATTACCTCCATGACTGGTTGTGTGAGGGAAAAGCCATACCCTTTAAAATCAATCACTTACGGGAAAATTACCTTTCTCCTTACCTTTAATTACCTTTTTTGGTAATCGCTCAAACCCTTGCCCCATAAGGCTTCCAGGGGTGTCACACCCCCCTCCTAACCGAAATTACCTTTTTTTGATGGGTCTCCCTAAAAATGGAAGGAAACGAGCCCTGTGCCCGCAAAAATAGGCCTTGCTGCAGGGATTCGCAGAAGCGCGCCCTCCCCTCTACCTACCCGGTCCCCCAGTAATTGCGCTGAGCGGGCGGTCGTGCAGGTGCGCAGAAAACCCGACACGTTTAGCCCGCAGGCGTGGCGTGGGGACGATTGCGCGCGCCGGGAGCCAGCATAGCAATCTAACCCCGAGAACTACTCATGAGGGCGGATGTACCAACTTTTCTTGCGTGCGATCTGGCGGTTGATATGGCAGTGTTCTGTATTGGCTTGCAGATTCGTCGGAGATCGACTGATGGAAAAGACAACGATTCTCATTGATAACTGCGCATGGGACGAACTTATGCGAAGGGGCGTAGACCTGGTGCATGAACAAAAAGCAGATCTCCGATTCACCATCAGTACCTATGGTCTGCAAGAAGTGCCTTCTGGAGACCATGAACGAGACGAGGCCCGGGCAACCTCCGCTTACGTTGGTAGGCAGATTGAGGCCTTGGAGCTGGAGCCTGTCCAATGGCTGGTGTTAGGAGACCTTGAGTCGAAGGCTAACGAAGGCGCGGGGCTAGGTGACTTGCAGCCAGGCGGCATCGTATCCGGAGGCGGCTACATGACTAGCGTTGAAGGCCGCGAATTCGCTCAAGACAACACAATGCACAAAAAAGTGGGCGGGGAATCTGGTTCCAAACTCATGGGTAGCGGACTGTTGAAAAACCAGACTGATGTAGACTACGGAGAATGGTCGATGGGGCTACCCCTGGTCACGCTGAACGTCAAAGACTTTAGGCACGCAGGCAAGATTATCGACCTAAATCGATGGAAGATCGGGTCTTTCGGCGAATTCATACGTCGAGAGCTAGAAAATCTCTAGTCACTCAAATCCCCGATAGGTCTCCACCGGGGGCGATCATTTTCTAAGCCATAACTCTAATTAGGCTTTAATGAACGATAGGAGACTGGGACCGCTGAACTCGAGATTGGAAACAATGTAGTGGACTGAAGCGCTCAGATTAACTTGGCAAACTGAACCGGATAAGTCCCGCAGAGATGACGTTAGCTCAAGCAAACCAACCTGCTCAATGCCCTTGACTGTCGACAGGCCCTAATGGATATAAACAAACAGGATATAGATCTCTCGGGTAGCTCAACCACAACCTCAATTACCTTTGGGTGGTGGAATACAAGCCTAGCCCCAAAAGGAATAAGCCGAAAGTGCAAGAAAACAAGGGCACATGCAAAAGATATTTTGTCGTACTTGCTTTTTGCAAATCGCGCAGACTTCATAGCCCTGGGTGAAACATCAGAAGAGGACTTTGAGTTTCTTCGCTCAGCAAGCGACTTCGAAGGTTACTCATTCGCAAGCGGGACAAGCAATAATTCAACCCTAAAATTCGATACCTGTTACATCTACAACCCTGAGCGACTATCAGTTAGTGACCCTGAGAACATAATATCCATCAAAGGAACAAAAAAACTCAAAATTGCCCAAAGGCTTGAAGTACGAATAGCCGGGTGCAACAGCATTATCAATATTTTTGCTTCTCACTGGCCAAGCAGGCTTTGGTGCGAGCAGAACCATGCTGACAGAGATGTATTGGGTATTCGCCTAAGAGATGAGATAGATGCACTAATAGAAGATAGCCAAAGACCGCCTCACATAATTTTACTGGGAGACTATAACGACGAGCCCTTTAGTGACTCATTAAGTGAGCAGCTTATGGCATCCCGAGATATCTCACTTGTCAGGTCCAGGCCTCACCTGTTGTACAACCCCTACTGGAACATCCTAGGCAACGGACGCTGTGGCAGCCTTCCTCATGGCGGAAGTTATTTTTATAACAAGGGCCGCCACACAAGGTGGCACACCTTTGACCAGATAATATATTCTCACGCTTTCATTACGGCAAACACATGGAAGCTTTCACAAACATCCGCACACCTTGCAGAAGTCCCAGGACTAAGCGAGCTCATTCTCAGCTCAAAATCAAAAATTGATCACATTCCGGTAATCGGCACGATAGAGAGAGCAATCAAATCATGAACTTCAAAGAGTCTTTTGGAAAAGGCTTGGACGCAGCTGCAAAAGCCCAAGAGCTAACTAACGAGATAGATTCTATTTTTGAGGAGCTTGACCAGCAAATTCAAGAGGCAAGCGATGGAAAAATCTCTATCTTCCGAAAATCCACTTACGAGTCTTTGGATTCAACAGCCAGTGTTGGCTTGGGCACAATTGGCGCAGCTACCGCTGCTGCAACCTTGGCAGCGTCTGGATTGCTTAACCGCAAAAAGGTAACTGGTATATTTGCCAACAGACCAGGATCCAAGAAAGACTCAATACAGCTAGGTACATTTAAAATACATAAAAAGGGCTATCCATGCGAAATTCAGTTCGGAGATGACCGTCTCATCTGTGAAGACAAAAAGTCACTAGAAAAGGCTCTGAACTACCTACTCTCAGACGTCGAAATAGGAAAGTCCCTCGCTAAAATTATGAACAGGATCGAAGAGACTGACCTATAGCTAAATCGGACACCAGATAAAGCCCTCTACGCGGCGTGGGGTTACCCTCGCGCCGTGATGTCAAAGGGCGCGAATCGCACTACTTCATCGCCTATCCAGTCATTGACCTGGGCCAGACGCGTCTGGACCGGCTCAAGTTCGTTCATCACCCAGATCTCCGTCGCTTCCTTGATCGACCCGAACCCGCCCGCGTTCTGGGGTACGATGCCCATCAGTTGCGGCGGAATACGCAAGGCCGCGAGCAGGTCATCCCGGCTGATGTTCTTGATCGCCCCGAAGTCATCTTTGGCCGCTACCTCGCTGATCGGCAGCAACTGAATGCCGTCCTTCTTTCCGTTCGGCGCGTACATGAACAGGTTGCGGAAGTTGCCCGGTCCTTTGCTGTTCTTCATGGCATCCCGCAGGTCGTCGACAAACTTCTCGCTGTGGGCCGGATCGGTCATGTAAAGGATGAAGCCTGCGTGACTGCCGTTCTGGTAGTACCTACGCCGGAACAGGGTGGCGCTCTCGTTCAAAAGGGCACTCTGCAGAGCTGGCAGCCACTCGGGCAACCCGTAAATTTCCTGGTTGATGTCGGCCTCGCGGAGGTGGCAGATGCTGCGGGCCTTGAACGCATGCTCATCCTTCCAGCCTCGCACCTGGTAGTAGGTCTCCAGGTCGGTCCCGCGGCGCATGTATTTGGCCAGGCAGGGCTGCAGCCCCATGGCCTGGCCGAGCATGTTGTCGCGCTTCTCCAGGTACAGGTTCCCGCACCACCCCCAGTCCATTACGATCTGCTCGAACGCCGGCCGGCTCAGCAGTCGGTGGGGGATAAAGCTGCGCATCAGCATGTTGCGCTTGAATGTCAGTCCCGACTGCAGGTAGACGCTGGCCTTGGTCGACCTTGCAAGCCCGTCCAGATTCACCGGAGGTTCATACCACCGGCCGTTGGACCAGCACTCCAGGTAATCGAGGATTTCGCGGCCATCCAGCACCGGAACCGGCTCGCCGAACGTAAACGCCATTGATTCCCCGCCGGCCCCTTTGACCAGCAACTCGCCCTCGCGGGCCGGCTGCGCCAGCGCGTCACCGCGCTGGCGGCGCTTGTTCGGCTTGCTCATGAGTAGATCTCCATGAAGCCGGTGTTAGCCGTGGTCTGGCCCTCCAGCGGCTCGTTTTGCAGTGCGTGAAAGAGCGCCCACGCCAGGTCGGCATGGCCGGTGGTCTCGTTGCGGCCGGCGGTGTAGGTGAACTGCCGCCCGCCAGCGGTTATGGTCTTGCGGATAGCCATGAGCGACTGGGCGACGTCCGTCCAGCCGGCGTCGAACTCCAATCTGCCCTTGCTGATAACGTCCACGGCCTTCATCACCAGGCGTGTCTTGACCTCGGGGCTGTAGGAGAACGTCCGTAGGCCCGGGAAGAACTGGCGCACCAGCTGGGCCACGGCCGCACCCATGCCTGTGGTATCGATGCCGATGTAAGTCACCCAGTAGCGCTGGGTCACCTTGCGGATGGTCTCGGCCTGGGCGTTGAAGTCCATCCCACGGAACTGGTGGCGTTCGAGGATGCGGAACTTGCCGCCCGGCACCAGCGGTGGCGCCACCACGACCAGGCCTGCGCTGTCGGTGGTCTCAGCCGGGTCATACCCGACCCAGACCTGCCGGTCGGCGAACGGCCTTGCCGCAAAGGGCTTGTAGTCGTCCCACACCGTCCAGCTGTCCACCATGCAAGGCTGCAGCATGGCCAATGGGAAAATGCTCGCGCCGTCGTCGACGAACTCACACATCAGCAGGTTCTGGAACGCCGCGGCGTCGTACTCGATGCGCAGGTCGTCCAGGTCGAACAGGTCACAGCCCCGCGCTTCAGCGTCGAGGATCGTCACAATCTGGCGCCAAATCTTGTCCTCGCACAGCCGCCCCTGCTGCAGCGCCTCATGGCTCACATCCAGCTTGATGTGCTGGGCGGTCGGCTTGCCCTTGTTCAGGCGTTCGCCCGTCCACCAGGTGTATGCCGGGTGCGCCATGCTGCTGGGCGTGGAAAAGTAGGTCTTGCGCCATTTCTTGTGCAGGGCCATGCCCGAGGCGACCTTGTTGATCTCCTTGAAGCCATGCACCCAGAAGAATTCGTCAAAGTAGAAGTTGCCGGAGCGCCCCTGTGCCGTGCGGAAGTTGGTCCCCAGGAAATGCAGCTCGGCGTTGTTCCAAAGCACGATTGGGTCACCGGTCAGCTTCACGCCCAGGACTTCGTTGAGGAAGGCCTGCATGTAGGTCTTGAACTGGTGAGCCTGGGCCTTGCTCGCCGACAGGAAGATCTGATTGCGGCCGGTGGTGATCGCATCGATCAGGGCCTCGCGGGCAAAGTAGAACGTCGCGCCGATCTGCCGGCTCTTGAGCACCATGCGGGTGCGCTGATTGCCGGCCCGGTACCAGTCCAGCTGGTAATCGAAGCAGCTGTCGCGGAACGCCTCGACCAGAGTCTCGATTTGCTGCTCGTCCAGCTCGTTGCGCACTGCCTGTTTTTTCGGCCCCTCATTGCGCTTGGCGATGTTGGGGTTGAGGTCGGTTTCGGTGCCGCCGCCCTGGTACCGCTGAATCCGCGCTTGGCGCTCCAGTTGCCGGTGCAGCAGGTCGATCTCCTTGAAGTCCCCGCCGGTCTTGCCTTCCTTCAGGATCAGCTGCACCAAGCGCGCCTCCAGCGCACCGCCGATGCGCTCGACGTTGTCCGCCCGATCCCACTCGTCGCGGGCCTTCCAGCTGTGGACGGTTTTCTCCTTCTCGCCGAGGAAATCGGCGATATCGGTGATGCGCCACCCGGTCCAGTACAAGAACTTGGCTTGGCGGCGTGCGTCGGTGGTTGGTTGGGCGATAGCGTTCATGGCGCAGATGCTGCCAATCGCGCGCGCGAACCCCTACTGGCATCGCCTGTAACCGCCGGGCTTACAACCCCAGTGCATTGCTGCCGACCGGCGCGCTGCGGACCATGCCCTCATCGCAAGGCACACCGCCACCGCAACGAGGATTACCGGCATGGCCGAAAAGACCGACACCCCAGCAAAAAAACTTCGCTCCAAGTGGTTCCGAGTTGCCGTAGAAGGCGGCACCACCGATGGCCGGACCATTGAACGCTCCTGGATCGAGGAGATGGCCGCGCAATACAGCCCGAACACCTACGGTGCGCGCATCAACTGCGAGCACATCAAATGGGCTTGGCCGGGCGGGGAATTCGGCGCCTATGGCGATGTGCTGGCCTGTAAGGCGGAGGAGGTCGAAATCAATGGCGAGACCAAACTGGCGCTGTTCGCTCAGCTGCAGCCCAACGATGCGTTACTCGCCCTGAACGCCATGAACCAGAAAATCTATACGTCGGTCGAGATCGATCCCAAGTTCGCCAAGACCGGTAAAGCGTACCTGGTTGGGCTGGCGATTACCGACACCCCGGCCAGCCTGGGTACCGAAGCCCTGCAGTTCAGCGCTCAGCACGGCACCCTGACCGGCCGCAAGCAGAACAAAGACAACCTCTTCACTGCGGCAGAAGAGGTGCAACTCGAATTCGAGGAAGTGACCGACGGCCCCAGCATGTTCGCGGCCCTGCGCGACAGGGTCGGTGGCCTACTCAACAAGAGCAAGGAAAAGGAAGGCAAGGACGCCGCCAACTTCGCCGCCCTGGGCGAGCTGATCGAACAGCTCGCTAACCACGGCGGCGAGCAAGCCGAGGCGATGACCAAAAGCCTGGCTGCTTTCACCGAGCTGGAGACCAAGTTCGCCAAGCTCAGCAATGACCATGAAGCCCTGGTCACGCGCCTGGGTAATACCCAGGACCATACCCAGAAGGATCGCCCATCGGTTCCCGGTGGCAACGGTCGCGAACTCACCGACTGCTGATCCACGAACGATCAAGGAACACCGGAGACCACCATGCGTAACGATACCCGCCTGCTCTTCAACGAATACCTGGCCCAGTTGGCCAAGCTTCATGGCGTGCCTGACGTCACCACCAAATTCACTGCCAGCCCGGCCGTGGCGCAAAAACTCGAAAGCCGTATCCAGGAGTCCAGCCAGTTCCTGAGCATGATCAACATCTACGGCGTCCCCGAACAGATGGGTGAAAAGATCGGCCTGGGCGTGACCGGCAACATCGCCGGCACCACCGACACCGACGTCAAAGCCCGCGAAACCCGCGACCCGACCGGCCTCGACAACCGCGGCTACGTCTGCACCCAGACCAACTACGACACCCACCTCAAGTACCAGAAGCTCGATGCCTGGGCCAAGTTCCCGGACTTCCAGGCCCGTATCCGTGATGCGATCATCAAACTGATGGCGCTCAACCGCATCTGCATCGGCTGGAACGGCACCAGCCGCGCCGCCTCCTCCAACCCAGCGACCAACCCGCTGCTGCAGGATGTGAACGTCGGCTGGCTGGAGAAAATGCGCCTGGAGAACGCGGCGCGCGTCATGAAGGAAGTAGTCGACGGCAGCGGCAAGATCTCCATCGGCGCCGGCAAGGACTTCGAGAACATCGACGCCCTGGTGTTCGCCATGGTCAACGAGCTGATTGAGCCTTGGTACCAGGAGGACACCGAGCTGGTGGTGGTCTGCGGTCGCAAGATCCTGGCCGACAAATACTTCCCGATCATCAACAAGGCCAATGCCCCGACCGAGATGCTCGCGGCCGACATCGTCACCAGCCAAAAGCGCATCGGCAACCTGCCGGCCGTGCGTGTACCGCACTTCCCGGCCAACGGCCTGTTCGTGACTCGCCTGGACAACCTGTCGTACTACTGGCAGGAAAACAGCCGCCGAAAGACCGTTGTCGACAACGCCGCCCGAGACCGTATCGAGAACTTCGAATCGGTCAACGAAGCCTACGTCATCGAGGACTTGGGCTGCACCGCGTTCGCCGAAAACATCGAGATCGTGTGAGGGATATCGCCATGACCAATCCCTGCCGGCGGCACTTCCAGCGTGTCACTGCGGCCCAAGCCGCGGCGGCCACTGCTCCTGAGCAGACCATGGAGGGGGCCACTCAGTACGAGCTGCAGCTCGCCCAGCTCCACCAGGACCGCCAGCGCCTCTCCGCCATCCAGTCGCGGGAAGGCAAAGGCAAGCTCAAGGTCGAACTGCTGCCCGCCTATGAGCCCTATGTGGCGGGCGTGATTGAGGCCGGCTGTGGCGCCCAGGACGAGGTTCTGACCACCGTGATGGTCTGGCGCTTCGACGCGGGCGAATGGGCCGGTGGCCTCGATGTTGCGGCCTACGTGCTGCAGCATGGGCTGAAGATGCCAGATCGCTTCGAGCGCTCCACCGGCTGCATCGTGGCCGAAGAGATCGCCGAAGCCGCGCTCAAGGCGCAAAAGACCGGTGAAAACTTCCCTATCGATATTCTGACCCGCACCGCCGAACTGACCTCCGAAGAAGACATGCCTGACGAGGCGCGCGCCAAGCTGATGTTGGCCCTCGGCAAAGCCACCCTCACCGGCCTGGACGACGCCAACCACGGCCAGCCAGGCCAGATTCAGGCGGGAGTCGACCTACTGCGCCGCGCCATCGAGTTGCATGACAACTGCGGCGGCAAGAAAGACCTGGAGCGCGCCGAGCGCCTCCTCAAAAAAATCGCCGGCCCTGCCGGCTAACCGAGCGTCCCACGCAACCCGGCGGCTCGGGGTGGATCAGCGGCTTTCTCCTTGGCCCAGCTGTGAAGCCCCGACCACCGCCGACCTATTCAGAGCACCGCGATCATGAGTGGATTCATTCCTGGCGGCCTGGCGCCCAGTCCTTCCGTACCCGGCGTGCACATCAACAGCGAGGCCTTTTGGCCCTCGATCGATCTGGACAAGCTGCGCGAGACCCTGCGCATCGATTCCAGCGTCACCGCTGCCCGGCTTGAGACCGCCGTGATTGCCGCTGTCATCAGCGTAAATCGCGAGCTGTCGGCATGGCGTGAGGCCAAACAGGCGGCGGGCTACGCCTCGCTTGAGGCAGTCCCAAGCGAGAGGGTGAAGGGCCAATCCCAGCTGGTTTACCTGTATCAACGTGCGGTCGAGTGCGCGGCCGGTGCCGAGGTTTGTGAGCGGTACCGCAGCTACGACACCACTCGCAGCGGTGCCGAAGAGGCCGACAGAACCGAGCCGACGATCGACGACTACCGCCGCGATCAGCGCTGGGCTATTCGGGACATCCTTGGGACCTCCCGCACCACCGTGGAGCTGCTGTGATGTCCACTCAACTCCGCACCCAGCAAAACGATACCGTCGACGCGCTGTGCTGGCGTCACTACGGCCGAACTGCGGGTGTCGTTGAGACTGTCCTCGACGCCAACCCTGGCCTGGCCGCCCTCGGCCCGGTGCTCAAGGCCGGCGTGCTGGTCGACCTACCTGATATCCAAACCTCTGCGCCTGAGCGCCAGATGGTGAACCTGTGGGAGTGACTGCCCATGACCAAACCAATCCGAAACCATGGAAGGACTCCCATGCCTGACCGTCCTGAAACCTGGGCCTTTCTCGCAACATGGCTCGAAAACAACTGGCCCGGGCTGTATGCCGGCCTGCTGGCGGCCCTGATTGCCGCCCTGCGGGTTGTCTATGGCGGCGGGAAGCTCCGCCAACTGGTCATCGAGGCACCGCTGTGCGGATTCGTTGCCCTATCGGCCAGCCATGGGCTGTCGTTGATCGGCATCCCACTGACCGCCGCACCTTTCTTCGGGGGCCTGATCGGCCTGCTGGGCATCGAGTTCGTTCGGGCGGCAGCGAAGAAAACTTTCACTCGTAAGGAGGGAACCCTATGACCCTTCGCCACGGCGACCGCTCCCAGGCGGTGCGCGACCTGCAGCGCAAACTCATTGACCGCGGCGCCAAGATCGGCGTCGACGGCGTGTACGGTGACGCCACCGAGGCCGCTGTCCGCACCTACCAGCATCGGGCAGGCCTGGTCGCGGACGGTATCGCAGGCCCGAAAACCTTGGCCAGCCTACAGGGCGCTGATTGCGCCCATCTGCTGAAAAATGTCGACATGGTCCTGGCCGCCGACCGCCTGGGCGTGCCCCTGGCGGCCGTGTACGCGCTGAACGAGGTCGAGTCCAATGGGCGTGGCTTCTTGGATAACGGCAAGCCGGTGATCCTGTACGAGCGACACATCATGTACGCCCGCCTGCAGAAGATCCGCCGGCCCGGTGACGACCAGGACGAGCTGGAGCAGCTGACCGATCAACTTCGCCAGCGTGCCGACGAGCTGGCCAAGCAGTTCCCGGCCTTGGTCAATCCGAAGTTTGGCGGCTATGTCGGCGGTACCGCAGAACACCAGCGCTTGGCCCAGGCCCGGATGATCGACGAGCAGGCCGCCCCGGAATCCTGCAGCTGGGGCGCCTTCCAGGTGATGGGCTTCCACTGGGAGCGACTGGGCTATCCCAGCGTCCAGGCCTTCGTCGATGCTATGAGCCGCAGCGAGTCGGACCAGTTGGAGGCCTTCGTCCGCTACATCGAGGCCGACCCTACCCTGCTGAAGGCCCTCAAGTCGCTCAAATGGGCCAAGGTGGCCGAGCTGTACAACGGCCCGGACTACAAGCGGAACCTATACGACGTGAAGCTGCAACGCGCCTTTGAGCGGCACCAGGACTGCGGCTGCGGACAGGAGGCAGCCTGATGGAACTGCGCGACGGGGTGCTGGCCGGTGCTCTGTTCGCCGCGGTGTCGGCCGGGCTGTGGGGTTGGGGTCAACAGCTCCTGCTCGGGACTGAGAAGGCCAAGACCAAGGGGCTGGAAGGCCAGCTCACAACCGCCCAGGACGATGCCCGCCGCAACCTGGCCACCGCCACCGAGCTGAAATCCACCCTGGAGCGCGAGCGCAACGGCCAGGCCCAACTCCTGAAGACCCAGGGTGAACTGCGCCAGGGCTTGGCCACCCGCCAACGCACAATCGAGGCACTCAAGCATGAAAATGACCAACTCCGGGACTGGGCTCGCCAGCTTCTGCCTGATGCTGCTCGCCGGCTGCGGGAGCGTCCCGCCCTCACCGGCGCCGACGCTTACCGTCAATGGCTGTCCGGTGGTGGTCCCGTGCGTCCTGCCGGCGTCGGCGCCGACGGCCAACGGGGACCTTCTCAATGACCAGGACATTGTTGAACAGGCCTGGGCCGAATGTGCCGCCCAAGTCGACCGTGTCTATCAGCACCAGGTGAACCCATGAACAAGCCCAATAGCCTCCGCGACCATCTGCTCGCGGCCGTCCCTGGCCTCAAGCCAAACCCCGATGCGCTGCTGATGTTCATTGACGCCGGTAAGGTCCGCTGCACTGCGGCTCCAACCCTGTCGTTCGAATACAGCTACACGCTGCAAATCATCCTGACCGACTTCGCGGGCCACCCCGACAGCGTGATGCTGCCGATTCTGGGCTGGCTCCGGGTCAACCAGTCGGAACTGTTGGTCAACCTCGAAAAGTCCGCCAACAGCGTCAAGTTCGAGGTCGACCTTATCGACCGGAGCAAGGTGGACATGAGCATTACCCTGCCGCTGACCGAACGTGTCGTGGTCAAGCGCCAGGCGGACGGGACCTATGACGTCACCCACCCCGGCGAACCGCAGTACGAGCCATACCAGGACTATGGCGAGGTGACCATCTACGCGGATGGCCAGCCGCTGGCCTCTTGGCTGCCGCCGTCGGCGCCGGAAGGCATGGCGTTGTCGGTACCGCATCCAAGGCGACCAGACCATGGCTGATCTTGAAGCCCTGGAGGACTGGGTAAGTCCGCTCCTACAGCGCATCGAGCCGGCGGAGCGCTCCAAGCTGGCCCGCTCAATAGCCCAACAACTCAGGCGCAGCCAGCAGCGGCGCATCACAGCGCAACAGAACCCGGACGGTTCGGCGTATGTGCCCCGCAAACCACGACAAATGCGCGGCAAAAAAGGGCGAATCCGCGCCAAAGTGAAGATGTTCCAGAAGCTGCGCTCCGCGACCTTCATGAAAGCCCGTGGTGACGGCAACGCGGCCACCGTGGGTTTCACCGGGCGGATCGCCAGGATTGCGCGGGTGCACCAGGAAGGCCTACGGGATCGTGCAGCCCGCAATGCCCCCGCAGTCCAATACGATCAGCGGGAACTCCTCGGCCTCACGGACACCGAACTCGACCAGGTTCGCGACACCTTGCTCGCTCATCTGACCCTGTAACAGCCCTCCCTACAAGGCCCTGGTGATGCGCGCACGCGTAGGCGGCGCGACCATCACCAGCATGAACAGCCTCGCCGAACTTGCCCGCCTCATAGAAAACCTTGTCCGCTTTGGCACCATTGCCGAGGTGCAGCACAAGCCGCCTCGCGTGCGGGTGCGAACTGGCGAGTTGCTGACCACCTGGTTGCCGTGGCTCGCCCTCCGCACCGGCGCCGACCGAGAGTGGGACCCACCCACCGTCAACGAGCAGGTCATCCTTCTTTCACCGAGCGGCCAACTCGCCAACGGCGTGGCAATCACCGGGCTCTTCAGCGATCTCATTCCAGCGAATGGAGACCGCCCAGGCCTGCACCGCCGTACCTATGCAGACGGCGCCGTCATCGAATACGACAGCGAAGCTCACCACCTGAGCGCTGCACTTCCGTCGGGTGGAACTACCGAGCTCATCAGTGACGGCGGAATTCGCATCGTCGGCGACATAGTCCATCAAGGGGACTACACCCAAAAAGGCAACCAGAACGTCACCGGCACGGTGATCGTCTCGGAAGACGTCGTGGCCCAGGAAATCAGCCTGGTCAACCACCTGCACGGCGGCGTCATGAGCGGCCCAGGCAAAACAGGGGTCCCCGTGAAATGAACCGACACACCGGAGAAGCCATCGGGGAAGAAGACCACATCATTCAATCGATCGTGGACATCCTCACTACCCGTATCGGGACCAGATTGATGCGCCGCGACTACGGCAGCCTGATCCCCGAACTGATTGACCAACCCCAGAATTCAGCAACGCGGCTGCGCCTTTACGCCGCCTCAGCCATGGCCATCATGAAGTGGGAGCCCAGGATCACCCTCACCAAGGTTCGTCTCGATGTCGATGCCATGTCGGGATCAGCCACCCTTGAAATCGAAGCCAGGCAAATTGACACCAACGCGCCGCTCAGCATTCGCACGCCTCTGCAACTGGGGGCCACCGGATGACCGGCACACGAATGATCGACCTGAGCCAGCTGCCAGCGCCCGACCTGGTCGAGACGCTGGATTACGAGGCCATCCTCGACGCACGCAAGGCACGCCTAGTGAGTCTGTATCCCGTCGATGAGCAGGCTGCCGTGGCGGCACGCCTGGCGCTCGATTCAGATCCAATGGTCAAACTGCTGCAGGAAAGCGCGTATCGCGAACTGGTGTTGCGCCAACGCATCAACGATGCGGCAAAGGCCAGCCTTCTGGCCTATGCCAAAGGCGCTGACCTGGACAACCGCGCCGCCGACTACGGCGTGCAGCGCCTGGTCATCACGCCTGCCGACCTGACAGCCGCTCCACCGGTTGCGGCCGTCATGGAAGGCGATGAGGCCCTGCGCTATCGCACCAGGTTGTCGCTGGAAGCCTTGTCGGTCGCTGGCAGCCGCGGTGCCTATGAGTTCCACGGGCTGAGCGCTTCGGCAAGCATCGCGAGCGTTTCGGTCGATTCGCCGACATTCATTGCCGCCCAGATCTCCCCAGCGCTTCAGGCACAGTTACCGGCCGGGGCCATTGTTCTGGTTTGCGACTACCCGGCGGGCTTGTCCAACCCACTTCCAGGTGATGTTTCGCTGGCTGTGTTGCCCCATCTCAACAGCCAGATTCCCTCTGCTGACCTGGTCCAGCTGGTGCAGCAGGCGCTCATCGCCGAAGACGTGCGCCCCATCACCGATCGCCCGCGTGCCATTGCCGGACAGGCAACAGACTACGCCGTGAATGCTGTGCTCGAACTCGAAAACGGACCCGACCCGGTGGTGGTTAAAGCAGCCTCGCGAGCCAACCTGGACGCCTTGATCGCCAGTTCGCGACAGCTGGAGGGTGAGCTACCGATGTCCGCGATTTATGCCGCGCTGCACGTACCAGGCGTTCGCCGGGTGCGTTTGACCAACCCCACAGCTGATGTCGTTTGCGACAAGCGGCATTTCCCTAACTGCACCAGCATCACGCTCACCACTGAGGTGGCCGCATGAGCCTGCTGCCGAGCAATGCCACCCTTCTGGAAAGGGTCCTGGAGGCAGCCCGAGACTTTGGCATAGAGCCCGAGGAAATCCGGGGGGTTGCCGACTCTGCCAGATGCCCGCCCAACTTCCTGCCCTGGCTTGCCTGGGCGATGAAGGTCGAGGGCTGGGAAGCTGCAGAGACTGAAGCCCAGCAACGTGACCTGGCCAACCAGGCGATCCCGATCCACAAGACCAAGGGCACCGTGGGCGCCGTCAAGCGGGTACTGCGCGCCGTCAACGTCAACTGCGAGTTCAAGGAATGGCAGCAGATCCCAGGTGCAGTGCCATTCACGTTCCAGCTCACCGCCTGGGCGAACAACAACCGCCCAGGTGAAGGCTCGATCATTTCGCCGCAGCTGTATCAGCGCCTACGCGCGCTGGTCGATGCAGCTAAAAACGAACGAAGCCACTACGAATTCCGGCTGGGTGCGCGCTTCGATGGCGGCTTTGTCCTGGCCAATGCCGTGCAAGCACGCTCACTGCAGCGCCGAACGATGGAGCCGGCGCCGGTACCTGCCGATCCATCGGCGCAAACGCTGCAGTTTGCCAATGCCGCCAACATGCTCGGTGTTCACCGGCGTACTGCCGAGGCACAGGGCGTTCCAATCAACGCTGAATCGGGCCTTATCGCCGCCAACGCGGCACAAGGTTACGTCGTCGTGCGCGGCACGATGGAGGCTGTTCTATGAGTACTGCTTTACAACCTGTCATTACCAAGGCCGGCCTGGCAGCGATCTTCAACGCGACCAATTCAGGCTTTTCGGCTGAGATCACCCACATTGTGGTTGGTACCGGAAATTACACCCCGAGCAACGAGCAGAAAACCCTGCGCAACCAGGTGGCCAAGTACCCGATTGCGGGCGGCGAGAAGCTGACCAGCACGTTGCTGCACTTGACCGCCGTTGCGGATGGCCCTTTGGCCTTTTGGGTGCGTGAAATCGGCTATCTGCTGAGCGACGGCACGCTTCTGGCGGTTTGGTCGCACCCCACCGAGGCGCTGAACTACAAGCCCGCTGGTGACCAGTTGCTGCTGGCTTACGACCTGTCGCTGTCGGCCCTGCCGGCCAATAGCGTGACGATCAACACCACGGCGGCCGGGCTGAATCTGTCCTTGGCCGAGCCGATGGCGGCGCTGGCGGCCTCGCTCATGGGCGAGCAGTTGCGCAACTTCCAGCAGCAAGAACAAATCACTGAGCTGACGCGGCTGCAGCGCATCACCAGCGAGCAGCTGGGGCGGCTGCAGGTACGCATGACTGAGGCCGAACGCGTACATGCCGTTGATCATGAGGGCCTGCTGAGCATGGGTATTAGCGCGGCCGATTCGATCCTCTCCACCCAAAACCAACTGACCCAACATATTTACGGAGCATGAGAACCCTATGAGTCTCGAAACCGAAATTGCTGCGCTGACTTCGACAGGCAAGGCCCTGATTGACACGTTCAACGGTAAAAAGGCAGGCATCGATGCGGCGCTGGCCGCTGCTGTAGCCGCCGCTCCGGCCATCAGCCGAACATTCTACGTCGATCAGGACCTGGGCGTGGATACCGCAGCGGGCACCGTTGATGCCCCGCTGAAAACCATCAACCAAGCGTTTGCCAACACCCCCGGCGGCGGGACGGTGGACATCATTCTGGTCAAGGACTACGTGCTTGATTCGGTAATCTCCGCTAGCAACCGGGGTATCGTAATTCGTGGCGATACCGTTGGGGGTAATGTGCGCAAGCTGACACTGAGAGACTTCCCGACGGGTACCGGCACCAAGCGCATGGGGGGCTTCCAAGTGGGGCGCCGGGTTTCCATTACCTTTGCTGATTTGACCTTGGCACTGCCAGACACGGCCGGACTGGCGCTGCCGCTCGACAACTTCTACGCCTTGCTTTATGCCGGCGGTAATAGCATTCCGCCCTTCCTGCCGTTCAACCTGTACAACGTCGCGTTCACCTTGGCCGGCACCTTCGCCGGCAAGCTTGTCGGCCCTGGCATCAACTCCCTCGCTTTTGTGGCGATTGCCAGCACTATCCCGACTGCTCTTGAGGGTTCGCTGATTACCGGCGTGGCTGCCGGCAAGGATCCAAACACCGTCCCTTGGCTGATTACCAACGTCACTAAGCTGTGAGGCACCCATGCGCAAAGAATCCCTGAACATCACGTTTGACGGCTCCAACTACAACGGCTTCGACTACGCCCGTCTGCCGATCGGCGCTGCCCGCCTGGCGGCTGCCCAGCAGATTGACGAAGCGGCGGACTCGGCCCGCACTGCGGTCGTGGGCAATAACCTGCGCGTGATCGAGTACCAGCTGACCGAGCAAGAGGCGACGGCTTTCAAGGCTGCCGGCTTTGAGGGTGAGGTGCCGGCCACTGTCCAGGCCTGGGTCGATGCGGCCGGGTTGACTCCGCAGGCGGCGACCGAGAACATTCTGGCCGAGGCGGCTGAATGGAAAGGCGCGCTCTACACCATTCGCGCGGCGCGCCTCAAAGGGAAGGTTGATGCGCTCAAGGCGGCCACCCATGACGAGGCCGAGGCTATCGCGGATCACGCCATTGCGGCGATCAATGCCAGCGTCGTAGGCGTCGGCAAATCCTGACAAACCTGTGAGAAGGCAGCTTACACCCCCCCGTAATCGTTTCAAACCGTCGCGCGCGGCAGTCTGTGCAGTGTCATCCAACCACTGCACAGGCACTCAACCATGGCCGACGAATACCATCACGGCGTCCGGGTCCTCGAAATCAGCGAGGGCACCCGCCCAATCCGAACCGTTTCCACTGCCGTCGTCGGCTTAGTCTGCACCGCAGACGACGCCGACGCCACGGCTTTCCCGCTCGATACCCCTGTCCTGCTGACCAACGTACAGTCCGCCATCGGCAAAGCTGGTACCACAGGTACCCTGGCCGCCAGCCTTCAGGCGATTGCAGACCAAACCAAGCCTGCGACCGTCGTCGTACGAGTGGCAACCGGTGCGACTCCAGAAGAAACCACCAGCAACCTGATCGGCACCACCACCGAAACCGGCAAATACACCGGTATGAAGGCGCTGCTGGCCTCCAAGACCCGTCTCAAGGTCACCCCGCGCATCCTGGGTGTGCCAGGCCTCGACTCCCTGCCAGTGGCCACCGCCCTGGTATCGATCGCCCAGCAGCTACGCGCGTTCGCGTACGTCGCTGCCTCGGGCTGCAAGACCAAGGAGGAGGCTGTCGCCTACCGGGAGAACTTTGGCGCTCGTGAAGTCATGGTCATCTGGCCGGACTTCGAACAGTGGAGCACGGCCAGCAATGGCACCATCCCTGCACCGGCGGTAGCCCGAGCCTTGGGCCTGCGCGCCAAGATCGACCAGGAGATTGGCTGGCACAAGACCCTCTCCAACGTTCCGGTCAATGGTGTAACCGGCATCACCGCCGATGTGTTCTGGGACCTGCAGAACCCGGCAACCGATGCGAATTACCTCAACAGCAACGAGGTGACCACCCTTATCAACGAGGACGGCTTCCGTTTCTGGGGCTCGCGCACCTGCACCGAAGACCCGCTGTTCGCGTTCGAGAACTATACCCGCACCGCGCAAGTCCTGGCCGACACCATGGCCGAGGCGCACCTGTGGGCAGTCGACAAGCCAATGCACCCATCCCTGGTCCGGGACATGCTGGAAGGCATCAATGCCAAGTTCCGCGAGCTGGTCGCCGGCGGCTACCTGATCGGCGGCAGTGCCTGGTACGACGAGCAGGTCAACACCGAGGCAACCCTCAAGGCCGGCAAGCTCGCCATCGACTACGACTACACGCCTGTGCCGCCGCTTGAGGACCTCTCGCTGCGCCAGCGCATTACCGACCGCTACCTGGCTGACTTCGCCAGCCGCGTCAACAGCTGACGGAGACCATACCCATGGCCATGCCACGCAAGCTCAAGAACCTCAACCTGTTCAACGATGGCGGCAGCTATCTCGGCGTTTGTAAGACCGTCACCCTGCCCCCGCTCAGCCGCAAGATGGAGGGCTACCGCGGCGGCGGTATGAATGGCCCCGTCAAGGCTGACCTCGGCTGGAGCGATGACGGCATCCAGCTGGAGTGGAAGCTCGGCGGTTTCGACGACCAGGTCATTCGCCAGTTCGGTGCCATCAAGGCTGATGCCGTGCTGCTGCGTTACACCGGCGCTTATCAGCAAGACGATACCGGCGAGCACACCGCCGTCGAGATCGTTGTTCGCGGTCGTCACGAAACCATCGGGGCAGGCGAGGCCCAGGCCGGTGAGGACACCGAGAAGAGCATCACCACCACCTGCAGCTACTACAAGCTGACCATCGACGGCGAAGTCCTGGTCGAGGTCGACCTCCTCAACTTCATCGAGATCATCGACGGCGTCGACATGCTCGCCGAACAACGCAAAAACCTGGGCATTTGATCCCACCCCCTGACAGAACACTGGAGCCAACATGGAAATTACCGAAGCCACCACCGCCGCAGCCACTGCCGAAGCCAGACAGCTGAACGACAACCAGGTCGAGCTGGACACCCCGATCCAGCGTGGCAAAACCGAAATTGCCGTCATCACGCTGCGCAAGCCGACCGCAGGCGAGCTGCGCGGTATCCACCTGTCCGAGTTGCTGCAGATGGATGTGGCGAGCCTGATCAAGCTGATCCCGCGCATCAGCGAGCTCAATGAGTACGAGGCCGGCCGCCTGGACCCTGCCGACCTGGTCGCTGTGGGCGTGAAAGTCTCCGGTTTTTTGCTGCAGAAGCGGATGAAGACGGACGCGTCCCTCGTTGCGTAGAAGATGCCATGGCCGATGTGGCCGTGGTTTTCCACTGGACGCCGAGCGACATGGACGGGCTCGGCGTGAAGGAACTGATGGACTGGCGCGAGCGGGCGCGGTTGAGGAGTAGCAACAATGGCCAATGACCTGCGCCTAGAAGTGGTGTTGAGCGCGATCAACAAAGCCACCGCACCGCTGCGCCAGATCAGCCAAGGCAGCCAAGAGACTGCCAAAGCCCTCAAGGCTGCCCGGGACAGCCTCAAGGAACTGAACGCCCAGCAGAAGGATGTGAGTGCTTGGCGTTCCCAGCTCACCGAAGCCCGCAAGACCGCCGATGCCCTGAACGCGACCAAGAGCCGCGTCCAGGAGCTGGCCGGCGCGCTGCGCGACCAGGAGCGTGCAGTCCAACCACTCCAGGCAAGCTATGACAAGCTCCAGGGCGAAACCTCTGCCCTGAACGATCGCCACAAATCCCTTACCACGCAGCTGAAGCAAACCCGCGAGCAGGCGCGAGCGGCCAACCAGGTATGGCAAGAAAACCGCAAGCGCATCAGGGACCTGGGCGAGCAGATTGGCAGGACCAACCAGCCCACAGAGCAACTGCGCAACGAATATGCGGCCCTTGTTACCCAGCAGCAGGCGCAATTGACGCTGGTGCGCCAGCTCAGCGGTAGCCAGAAGGAATTACAGCAGCAACACCGTGCCAGCGCGGCCGAAGCCCGTGAGCATCGCGAGCGCCTGTCGGCGCTTGGCAACGAACTGCAAGAAGCCCGTGCACCAATGCAGGGGCTCAACCAGGAGTTCCGCACCGCCCTGCGCGAGGCGCGGGCCCTGAAATCCCAGCATTCCTCACAAGAGCAGGGCCTCCAGGCTCTGCGCGCCAAGCTGTCGGCCGCGGGGATCAGTACTCGCGACCTGGCAAGCCATGAGCGCAAGCTGCGCGACCAGATCAGCGCCACCAACGAAGCCATCAGCGCCCAGACCAAGCGCATGGACCAGCTGGCGGCCAAGCAGGCGAAGCTGGCCAAGGCCCGTAGCGAGCTGGAAAAAGCACAACGCCTGGGAGCGAGCATGGCCGGTACCGGCGCGGCCGCCCTGGCCACCGGTTACGCCGCAGCACAGCCGGTGAAGGCTGCGATTCAAGCCTTTGCGCCCAACGAGGATTCGGCCACACAGCTGAAGGTCTCGATGATGGGCAGCAACGGCCAGGTGGCCGAAGACTTCCAGAAGATCACCGACCTCGCCACTCGCCTGGGCGATCGTCTGCCCGGTACCACGGCCGACTTCCAGAACATGATGACCATGTTGCGTCGGCAGGGCCTGAGCGCACAGAGCATTCTTGGCGGTACCGGTGAAGCGGCCGCCTACCTGGGCGTGCAGTTGAAGATGCCGGTGGAAGAATCCGCTGAGTTCGCAGCGAAAATGCAGGACGCTACACGCACATCTGAAAAAGACATGATGGCGTTGATGGACACCATTCAGCGCGGGTTCTATGCCGGCGTTGACCCAGGCAACATGCTGCAAGGCTTCAGCAAAATCGCGCCGGTGATGGACGTCATCAAGAAAACCGGCATTGAAGCGGCCAAAGAGCTTGGGCCTTTGCTGATCATGATGGACCAGGCCGGCATGGAGGGTGGCGCTGCCGGTAACGCCTACCGCAAGATTTTCCAGGCTGGCCTGGACAAGGGCGGGGTCGAGGATGTCAACGACTCGACCGCGTTGAAAAGCCGAGGAATCAAGCTCAACTTCACAAACGACGATGGCAACTTCGCGGGCCTGGAGAACCTCTACAAGCAGATCGAGAAGCTCAAGGTACTCAACGACGAAGACCGTACAGCGACGATCAAGTCGCTGTTTGGCGACGACGCTGAGACCGTGGCCGTCCTCAACACCATGATGAACAAAGGCCTGGCCGGGTATCAGGAGGTGCAGCAAAAGCTCCAGGACCAGGCCGACTTGCGTACTCGCGTCAACGAGCAACTGGGAACGCTGAGCAACATCATGGAAGCGGCCGAGGGCAGCTTCACCAACGCCATGGCCGAGTTTGGTGCGGCAGTCGCCCCGGAACTCAAGGGTCTGATTTCCTCGCTGGGCGAAATGGCAGCCAGCGTCGGCGCTTGGGCCCGGGAGAACCCTGGGCTGGCGGGCGGCCTGGTGAAGGTTGTTGCGGCCGTCGCAGTGCTCGCCGCTGGTTTCGGGGCCCTGGCAATCACCATGGCCAGTTTGCTCGGCCCCTTCGCCATGGTGCGCTATGGCATGACGCTGTTCAGCGTGAAGGGCGCCGGCGTGCTGCCGGTGGTCGCGAAGCTGGCCAGCGTGTTCAGCGGTGGACTGCTGACGGCAATTCGCGCTGTCAGCATCGCCTTGTGGGGCTTGGCCACGAACCCTGTAGCGATGGCCATTGCTGCTGTCCTCGCCGTGCTGGCTGGCGGGGCGTACCTGCTCTACCAGAACTGGGACCAGGTCAAAGCGTATTTCGCGAACTCCTGGGCCGAAATTCGCGCGGGCTTCGGTGCTGGAATCGGCGGCATTCTCACCGTTTTGGCCAACTTCAACCCGATCGGACTGATCTATCAGGCCTTCGCGGGGGTGCTGAATTACCTAGGCATCGAGCTGCCGACCCGCTTCACCGAGTTCGGCAGCATGATCGTCAACGGCCTGGTCAATGGACTGCTGGCAGGGCTGGGACAGATCAAGAGCGCCATTGGCAATCTCGGCGATTCAGCAATCGGCTGGTTCAAGGAGAAGCTCGGCATCCACAGCCCATCACGGGTATTTGCCGAGCTGGGTGGTTTTACGACCGAGGGCCTGGCCGTCGGTGTCAATGCCGGCGCAAAAGCTCCGCTGGATGCCGTCGCTCGCATGGGGCAAGACCTGACGAAAGCCGGTCAGTTCGACCTGCAGGCCAACGCGCCAGAAGTCGCGGCGAGTAAGGGTCTGGTTACGAGCGCAAGCAGTTTAGGCGCGCAGTTGGCCCAAGCCGGGACGCTGGACAAAAACTTTGCGGTGGCCGGCGCTGATCAGGCGATTCCAGCGAACGTTGCCGAACTGAATAGCCAGTTGGCCAAGGTCGGTCGCCTGGACATCCAAGGTGCAGTGCCACCGGCCGGATCGGACCAGCAGCGCCCTGCCGAAGTACTCAGCCTGAGCAAGCAACTGGCCAACGTCGCATCACCTGACGTCCAGGTATTGGTGCCCAAGGTCGACACCAGCCGACCAGTTGCCGAGGTCGTCAGCCTGAGCAAGCAGTTTGCCAACATGGGCCAACGGGATCTGCAGGCTGTTGCTCCCCAGGTCGGTACCAGCCAATCCCTAGCAGCGAACGCTGCACCTGGTATCACCCTCGACAGCCGGCCACCTATTGCGGGCGCAGCGCCCAGCATCAGCGACAGCCACGACGTCATCACCATCAACATTCACCCGGAACCTGGTATGGACCCACAAGCCATTGCCCGTGCTGTCAGCGCAGAACTGGATCGCCGCAACAGCGAGAAATCTGCCCGTCAGCGCAGCCGCCTTTCTGACCAGGAGTAACCCACCATGATGCTCGCCCTGGGCATGTTCGTATTCAGCCTGCACACCCTGGCCTACCAGGAAATGCAGCGACAAACCGATTGGCGACACGCTGCGAACAACCGTGTCGGAGCGCAGCCGGCACGGCAGTTCCTCGGCCGCGGCGAAGATGCCATTACGCTCCCAGGATTGCTGCTGCCCGAGCTGGCGGGCACCACCGTCAGCCTTGATGCCTTGCGCCAGATGGCCGATACGGGCAAGGCCTGGCCGCTGGTTGAAGGAACGGGCCGATTGCTTGGTCTCTGGGTGATCGAAAGCCTGAGCGATAACCGAACTATCTTCTTCCGAGATGGCGCTGCCCGGCGCATCGACTTCACCATCAGCCTCAAGCGCATCGATGACGGTCGCATCGACCTGCTCGGTTCCGGATTGAGCGGCGGCCTGAACATTCTGCGAGGCCTGATGTGATTGACGCGGCTATTTCGAAGGTCACCGGCTACCTACGCGATGCAATTGATGGATTGCAGCGAGACGCTGCCTATCCGGTACCGGCGTTTCGCATCACCGTGGACGGGAACGATATCGCCATGCGAATCGCGCCACGCCTCATGAGCCTGCAATTGACCGACAACCGGGGGCTCGAAGCGGATCAGCTGAGCATTACGCTCAGCGACCACGACGGCCTGCTGACGATCCCGCCCCGTGGAGCCGTGATACGCCTCTGGCTCGGCTGGAGCGACACAGGGCTTGTCGACAAGGGCAGCTACATCGTCGATGAAACAGAGCACAGTGGCGCACCGGACGTCCTGAGCATCCGAGCCCGATCGGCGGATCTGCGCAAGGGCCTCAAGACCAAGCGCGAGCGCAGCTGGAGCACCACAACGCTCGGCAAGGTCCTACGCGACGTTGCCCTGGGTAACGGACTCACCGCAAAGATAGCCGGCACGCTGGCCGACCAAACGATCCACCAGCTGGACCAGGCCAACGAGTCCGATGCCAACCTGCTGACCCGTCTCGGCGAGGACTTCGATGCGGTGGCCACCGTGAAAGCGGGTTGCCTGGTGTGCCTGCCGGCAGGTGGAGGCAAGACCGTCAGCGGCCTGAGCCTGCCACACATCACCCTCACCCGCCGTGACGGCGACCAGCACCGCTTCCTCCAGGCAGATCGCAACAGCTACGACGGTGTGCGCGCCTACTTCTACGACGTCAACAGCACGAAAAAGCAGGAAGCGATCGCCGGGGGCGGCGAAAACCTTAAGGACCTGCGGCACACTTATAGCGACCGTCAGTCCGCGTTGCGGGCCGCCAGGGCAGAGCTGAACCGCTTGCAGCGGGGTAGCGCAACGCTCAGCTATACGCTGGCCAAAGGCCTGCCAGACCTGATCCCCGAACTGACGTACACGCTCCAGGGGGTAAAGGCCGAAATCGACGAAATCATCTGGTACGGCGGCAACGTGCAACACAGCCTGACGGACAGTTCCGGTTACACAGTCAGCCTGGAGCTAGAAAGCAAGTTGCCGGAGGACAGCGTTGATGGCCTCTTCGAGGACGGCGTGAAAGGCAAAATCGAATACACCGGCATTATCGCGTTCTACCGAGACACGGCCACCGGGCAACAGAAGTCGGTCAGAGCTGGCGACCAGACGAGGCCGAGGCGACTGCGCCATGTATATGTGAGTGAAAAGAACGCTCGGCGGGCTGCCGAGCGCGAATTGACACGTCTACAACAAGGTTGATTAGCTAATTTTGCTTTATAGATTTGAGCACTAGCTCAATAGGTGTCGAGAAAGCGGCCTCTGCAGCAGCTACGTTGGGATTAGACGCCCTGAATATCCCTTCAAGAACCAAACGCCGATCCTCTGCCGAATCCAATTTATTTTCACCCAGCAAAGCCAGATAAGTCTTTGTAAGAGTGATTTTCTCTGCGGCATCCAACTCCATTTGAGAATGGATATTAAATTGTCGCAACCCCAACCTAATCAGAGTACCGAAAATTGTTAGCAGCAGCACAGCACCCACCATATCAATTACGAAGGTAGCCATAGCCGGAACCGCCGCGTCCTGAGCCAATTTTTCGACAGCACTGCTAGCCTCCTTGCTCTTGGGCACGTTTGTTTCTGGCATATCTGACACAGTAGCCTGCGAAGTCTTGACAGGTTCATTCATATGGAACTGTTTCGAAATCCCACTCATCCCATAATAGAATGCCACCACGACAAACATGAAGAACATTCCAAAAACAACGCCCAAGAAAGCATTCTTCTTGGCTTCCTTATGATACGTTTCCCTAGAAGCCCAGTATGTTACTGAAGCTGCCAAATCAACATTATCATGGTACGCCGCTTTAGCTGCGGCTACATCCTCAACCGCACCTGTAAACTCTCGACGGGCTCCTGCTGTAACACGCGCCAACAATCCTTTATATCGATACAGTCGGCGTTCAAATCTCCGCGCTTGCCTCACGTGTTGATTATTCGACGCCACCCTAGAACTCGCAGCATCGTTTTCAGCTTCCTCAATCATCCGCCTTATGGAACCGACCGAAAGCTGATACTCTTCCTGGAACTTTTCATACAAAGAGAACGCAGCGTCCTTTGCAGCGCTATTTTTCATTCCTTTAACGTCAATCAAGCTATGAGCGATGGTCGCGCCCAATGCACGCTCCCGCTCAAAGCCCAACATCGCTTGAAAGCTAACAGCGTCGCCAGCGGATATTTTTACCAAGCGATTTTCTGACAAATAATAAAGAGCAAAAGCAGCAACTATCGCCCCATGCTCTTTTCGAGCTCTATCAATTAGCTTACCTTCCGGGCTAGACGCTTCAATATAGAAAAAATCATTGCCACCCAACTCATCTTCGAAGGATTCGCCCTCAGGAAGAGCAGAGGCTCTCGAACGCACAGATTCGAGCGGCTTCGTGTAACTAAACCTATAAAGATCCTGCAGCATACTAAATCTAACGTTAGAAGTACTCAGCCACGACCAGTATTCTTTCTCTTCATTCAAAAAGGAAAAAATCCCATTTAGATCGCGAAACTTCTTCGCTTTATTATTAATTTTTACCACATACGTAGGCTGACCCATAGTCTCACCAAATAATTATCACGCCAAAATTTAACCAACTTACCGAAAATGCGCCCCAGCACTTATACAAACATCACCACACTTTCCGCGCTATATCATCGACACCAATTCATCATGTCACTAAACTTTAACTCAGCAACCCACCACTTTCCCCTACTCACTAAAAAGCCCGACTCATGCCGGGCTCTCCTTTTATCTAGCTGCGAGCAACGCATCCAAAAAGCGAATTATATCCTTACGCCCCTGCTCATCTAACTGCCTGAACATTTTAATTACTAGCCACTCGCACTGAGTAAGCTGAAATGCCTCACGCGTTTTAGACTGGTTGCATTGCACCTCATTTTTCACCGACATGTTTCACTCCACTCCACACGTTCGAATGCCCGGTACCAACCTCGGCACCGACCGAAGCATTCGGGGAATGTGAGATGTCCAGCACGTTTCGGTGTGCCACTAGTCAATCTCTCGATCAGGACAGAAAAAATCTAGGACTGGGGGCAAAGCTCAATGGCTTGCTGCGAAATAGTCAGGTAGTCCGCTGGAACGCCCTCGATCCAGCGACTTGGCTTCAAAACCCTCTTGACCTCAAGCCAGCCGCGTTGCTGAGCGAAACGCTTTGCACTAGCGTTTAACGCATAAAAGCTACCATCAGGTGCTTTCATAAATGCTTTCGGGGGATTTGGCTCACAAAATAACTGCACACTGGAAACGGTGAACGGCCAATCATCACCAAAGTCCTTAGCACTTACCTCTTTGCCTTCGTCCTGGCCGCTGCACCCAACCAATGCGAAGGCTGCTAACAATAGGCCCGTGCCCACCATTTCCTTGAGCATTTTTCACTCCTTGTTACTTGCGACTGAATGCGGCGAGTAGCCGTCCAACGGCGCCTCGATCTTCCGCACCGAGAGCACGAATCTGCCGCAGCGTCTCCATCTCGTCAGCTGCGATTGACTCCTCTGGGGAGGGGACTCGCTGCCCTGTAACCACGTAGAGGACGTCAACGCCCTGTTGAGCAGCAGCTGCCAGATAATTTGCGTCCGGGCTCCGCTCGCCTTTCTCATAGTTGTATTGAGTATTTTTTGATGCCCCTGCCAGGGCAGCAAACTCGGTCTGATTGAGACCCAAGCGCTCTCGTTCTTCTTTAAGGCGTTCGCCAATTCCCACAAACGTCTCCATAGACGATTGACTTTCCCTCATTTGAGGGAAATAATCATCACGCCATCACACGAAATCACACGAAACGAGACTATGCCGAACACCTACCCCACCGAGCAAGCATGCCGGGAAGCGCGCGCTCGCCTCGCGCAACAAGGAATTTCAGCGAAAGAGTGGGCTGAGAAGCATGACCTCAACCCATCCACCGTGTACGCGGTCCTGAACGGCCAGAAAAAGTGCCTCCGGGGTGAAGCGCACCGTGCAGCAGTACTGCTCGGCATCAAACCCGGTCCTGAAAATTAAGCCCCCTGGCTCAAGGAGGAAACCAGAACATGAAGCGCCCAGTTCTAGAAACCCTTCGCCAGGTGGTGAGCGCAGTGGTGTGCGCCTACCCCGGCGGTCGTGAATGCGCAGCTCCCCGTCTCGGTTACGAACTCAAGCAATTCGATAACCGCGTTTACGAGAACGCCGGTAGCCGCCCACTAACCTACGACCAGATCCACCTACTGGAAACCGATGCCGGTACCACACACCTGCCCGAGTTCATCGCCAAGATGTACGGCGGCATGTTCGTGCCGCTCATCCAGCCCGAAGACCTGGACAACGTCGAGCTGTACCAGCGCTCAGTGCGGGCTGCCGCCAAGCGTGGGGTAGTCGACCAGATCATCGCCAAGTCCCTGGAAGACGGCGTCATCGAGGAAGACGAAGCCAAATTCATCATGGATGCGCACCACCAGTACCTCTCCGCACGCACGGCCGAGGTCACAGCGACCATCCAGTTGCACACGAAGGGGGATTCGAATTGAGCACCTACAAGCTCGTTTGCCCCCACTGCTCCAGCCGCATGCGCATCCGCACAAGCGAAGGCAAACACATCTTCCTGCGGATCGCTTACCTGCAATGCGCGAACGAGGGTTGTGGCTGGTCCGTACGGGCGCAGTTCGAAATGACCCACGAAATGAGCCCGAGCGGCATGCCGAACCCCACGGTTCGCCTGCCGGTCGCTCCGGTGGCCATGCGCCGCCAAGCGATGAAAACCGCTGCTGCTGACGATCACCCCGACCTGCTGGACCAGCTGGACATGGAGGAAGCTACCGCATGAACGCCATCGCCCTGACCACCAACCCCGAAACCGATTACCGCGCTGCCATGCAGCAGGCCGCCGTGGCCTTCCTGTTCCGCCGGGAGGGCCTTCACCTTGCTGGCGACCACCAGGTGCTGGAGAACTGCAGCCGCTACTTGGCGCAGTCGCTGGAAGTGCCAGCACACCTCGTGCAGCGCATCGCTGAGCTGGCCGTCGCTGAGTTCGAGAGCAAGACCACGGGGCGCTTGAAGCTCCTGGGAGTATGCCCGACCAGCGGGATCTTTCGCGCGCAGTTGATCTTGCTGGATACCACGACCCAGCAACGGCACCTGGTGCCGGCACGCTACCTGCCGCGGCGTATGCGGCAGACCTGCAACATCTCGAAGTAACCCGAACAACCCCCTTCCCGATGCCCCGTTCTGCGTGGGTAAGGGGAAACTGCATTCCATTGGTGGCATATGAGCAAGATCAACCTCCAAATTGAGCTGGACGAGCAGCAGGCCAAGCACTACCTGCAATGGCTCACCAGCCAGTTCAACCTGACCATGGCCGACGTCTGGTATTCCGACCGCTACCGCAATGTACCGGTCGGTAAGCGTGGCCCGAAGGTTCTGGCGGATGTACCCCACCTCTCCGGCATCTGCCGCACCCGCAAAGCGCTTGAGCAACAGCTCGCAGCTACTGGCCCGGAGCGTGCGCAGTGAACCGCAAGCCCATGGAACACAGCCTGCGCGCCGAAGTACTTCGGCGCCTGCAGGATCAGTACGGCCTCAAGCCCATGGCCGGTACTCAATACCTGCGCAAGGGGACCTGCCCCAACTGCGGCAAAAAAGAGCTGTACTCGCGCCAGGACGAGCCCTGGTTCATCAAGTGCGGCCGTGAGAGCAAATGTGGCGAGCAGTGGCATGTCAAAGAGCTGTTCGATGACCTATTCGATGACTACAGCAAGCGCTACCCCGCCACCCAGGAATCTCCTCGAGCATCGGCAAACGCCTATTTGCAGAACGCCCGCGGCTTTGACCTGGACCTCGTCAAAGGCTGGTACACCCAGGAAAACTACTGGGATCGCAATCTCGGGATTGGCAGCGCCACAGTTCGTTTCAACCTGGAGCACGGCGGCTATTGGGAGCGCCTGATCGACCAGCCGCACCGGTTTGGCAAGAAAAAAGCACGTTTTGCGCCCGGCCAATCACCTAAAGGCTACTGGTGGTGCCCGCCAACGGTTGATCTGCTGGAATTGGACGAGTTGTGGATCGTCGAGGGTATTTTCGATGCCATCGGCCTGCTGCATCACGACATGGACGCCGTATCGGCCATGAGTTCGGGCGCGTTCCCGTTCGAATCGCTCAAGGCGCTGGCCGAGCTGCGTCGCGGCCATGGCAAGAAGCTCCCGCGCCTGGTATGGGCCTTGGACAATGAACCAGGCGCCCATCGTTTCACACGCAAGCATGCAGCACTGGCCCGCGAGCTGGGATTCACCTGCGAGGCAGCCCAGATTCCACAGAATGGCCGAAAGGTGGACTGGAACGACCTGCACCAGCGCTGGAACTTCATCGACGCTGACAAGCGCCAAGAGCGGATTGATCGAGACCTGCGCGAGGCGCGTTATCACGGCAGCTTGCTGCTGGCCGACAGCGCAGCCGAGAAAGGCGTACTGATGTACGACTGGCGCGAGCGCCAGGAATTTCACTTCTCCTACGAGAACCGCCTCTACTGGTTCAAGATGGATGTGGAGAAGTTCAACAAGGCGCTCCAGCAGCTGGACGAGTCCGAGCGGCAGGAAGACTTGGTCCTGACTGATCGCCAGCGCCGCGACAAGGCGTTGCGCCAGTGCGGTGCGGTGATCGAGATCGCCAACTGCTACCCGCAAGCGTTGTATTTCCAGCGCAATGAGGTAACGGACGAGTCCTGGTACTACTTCCGCGTCGATTTCCCGCACGACGAGCCGAGCGTGCTGAACACCTTCACCGGTGGGCAGGTCACCACCCCCAGCGAATTCAAGAAGCGTCTGGTCGGCATGGCAGCCGGCGCTTACTTCACCGGCAGCGCCTCCCAGCTCGATCGGATCATGCAGCAGCAGCTGTTCGCCCTGAAGACCGTCAAGACCATCGACTACGTCGGTTACAGCAAGGAATACGGCTGCTATGTGTTCGGCGACCTGGCTGTGCGCGGTGGTGTGCTCGAGCAGGCCAATGCCGAGGACTACTTCGAATTCAAAGGCCTACGCCTCAAGTCGCTGCAGAAGTCGATCAAGCTCGAAATAAACCGGGACGTCTCGGCCTACCGCCCCGAGTGGTTCAAGTGGTTATGGACCTGTTTCAACACCCAAGGCGTTATCGCCCTCGCCTTCTGGTTCGGTTCGTTGTTCGCTGAGCAGATCCGCGCCGAGTTCCAGTCGTTCCCGTTTCTGGAGGTGACCGGCGAGGCCGGCGCCGGTAAGTCCACCCTTCTGATGTTCCTGTGGAAGCTCATGGGGCGCCAGGATGAGGAAGGCGACGACCCTATCAAGATGACCAAGGCGGGCCTGCGTCGTTGGCTGAGCCAAACCTCGGGCATGCCTGTGGTAATGCTGGAGGCCGACCGCAGTGACGCCGAGACAGGGGCGGCCAAGTCCTTCGACTTTGACCAGTTCAAGCCGTTGTTCAACGGCCGCGGCCTGGGCCTGACCGGGGTGAAGAACGGTGGCAACGACACCAACGCCCCGCCCTTCCGCGCAACGCTGGTATTCAGCCAGAACGCCTCGGTCGTTGCGTCCGAGGCCATCCTTACTCGTATCGTCAAGCTGCACTTCGTGCGCCCGGAGGTCACCAGCGACAGCCGTGCGGCCGCTGACAACCTGAACCACCTGCAGGCCAGCGAAGTGAGCCACTTCCTGCTGATGGCAGCCAAGGCTGAGCAGAAGGTGATGGAAATCTTCCGTGCCCAGGTAAAGGTGCATGAGCAGGCACTGCGCGAAATGCGCGAGATCCGCATCGAGCGGATCATCAAGAACCACGCCCAGATGATGGCTCTGGTAGACGCGCTGCGAGTGGTCGTACCGATGACCGACAGCCAGCACGAAGGCACCCTTCGCGAGCTGCGCGCCATGGCTGTTGGCCGCCAGTTGGCCGTCAACTCTGACCCGAAGGAAGTGGCCGAATTCTGGGAAGTGTTCGACTACCTCGAGTCGCTCAGCGACGAGCCAGTGGTCGACCACAGCAAGAACGCGGAACTGATCGCAGTTCACCTGAACGAGTTTTGCGAACGGGCCGCCGAACACAAACAGAAGCTCGCCGACGCAACCACCCTGCGCAACCTACTGCGCAACAGCAAATCGCGCCCCTTTATCGACGCTAACCGAGCAGTCGATAGCGCCGTGCGTGCGGCGTTCAACAGCCGTACCACCAGTGCGAACACACGACCCACCACCGTCAAGTGCTGGACCTTCAAGGCCGGCTGAACAGCTCTGGCGCTGCAACGCCGAGCAAAAACCCAAGGAGAAACGACATGTACCTAAGCAAAATCGAAGGCCCAGCTGGCTCTGGCAAAACCACGAAACTGCGCAAGCTGGCAGAGGAAAAGCGGCTCGAAAATCACATTCTCGTGGCTCCGCAGATGAGCGCGGAGGCGCTCAAGCGAGCTGTGCGCCAGCTGGTGTGGCGCGGGGCAAAGGACCTGTTCATCGATGAGTGCCCGAAAAGCTTACTGGACGAAATCGTTGAGATCGTGGTGGATCTGCCGGGCTCTATGCACATCACTTTGCACGTAGTCGTCGATCCGACTCCACCAGCCCCAAGCAGCCGAATCGTTTTCGATGAGTTTTTCGCCTACCAGGACGAGCGGCCCGGCATTCGCGAAGCGGGCACTCAAGCGCTTGCCCGCCTTGTTCCGGTGGCACTGCGTGACACGGGCCAGAGCCGCACGGTAGGCCGCTTCCTGCTCGGGTTGTACAACGGGCATGAGTTCCCGTTCACCCTCACCGACCTGCGCAGCCTGGATGCAGGCCTGTTCGACGACTGTATCGCCGTACTGCGCCTCGACAACGTCCCCGAGCTTGAAGTCCACGAGTACCTACCGAAGGGCCGGATGATCTTCAACCAGCTGCGCGAGTACTGGGGATGAAGTGGCAGGCGAAGCGCAACCAGGACGGCCAGGTCATCCCGCGTTGCTGGGTAACCGACAGCGGCTACACCGTGGCCGAGTGCCGGCTTCCGCACTCGCGGTACCCGGTGACCCGTCCAGGCTCCTCCCTGCCATTCGCCTATGCCGACAGCCGAGAAGAGGTTGTCCAGGTCATCACGACAGACATGCAGGCCTGCGCGGCCAGCGAATAACCAGAACGCCGGCCAGCTGCAACTGGTCGGCGATCTCCCCAAGGAGAAACGACATGCACCACTACTACAAATCCGAGGCTCCCGAGGTGGTGGCCACAGTCCAGGAGTTCTACCAGGCGAAAGACCAGCTGAATGAGCGCCTGGCCGAGTTGGGCAAAATATTCGGGGGTGCTATCGCCCCGATGCACGACGTTACCTCGCACTTCGCCGGTGGCGTGAAACTCTCCGCCAGTCCTGAACTGGACGTCCACTGGCGCCGCCCTGACGAGTATGGCTACCGGAGCCTGCGTCATAAGGCAGTACCGCCAAAGGGCATTACAAAGGAGCAGCGCGCTGCGATCCGGGGTGAGCACGATCGTCTGTGCGAGCAGTGGAAAGCGAATTGCCCGCCTCCTCTGGACCGCCTTGATTACTGGGACCGACTGAGCGTGAACACCGGCAACCTCTTGCTCTACGGCGGCGCCTTCTTTGTGCACCGGAACATCGCCTATTTCGCCCTTGGCTTCGAGATCAATAAGGCCGACCACGAAGAGAAGGTCGCTGCGGGCAAACCCACATCTGGCTGGATCAGTGGGGCCATCGAGCTCCTGCCCAGCGAGTATGAGGCAGCCCGCTTGGCGAAAGTCGGGGGTGCAGCATGAGCTCGCTGGACAAGCTGAACTTAATGCTGGGGTTCACGGTGTGGGCCGAAGAGCACGGCTATGACCTGAGCGCTGATGCCAATGGAAACCCGACCAACGTGGAAACCCGTGCGGCCTGGCTCGGGTTCGAGGCGGCACATGGCCCCGCCGGCTGCCGCTCCCCTGGCCAGCAGCTCTATGCGCGGATCAAAAGAACCAGCGAATACGCGCACCAGAGCGACAAGTTGTTCCCTGTTCGAGTAGGCAAACCACCCTACGGAAACTTTGCTGTCCACGGCGGACCCGGCGGCGTTTACCCGATCCGTGACGTCGAGTTCTACATCATCGATGACGGTAAGCAGTACCGCCTCAAGTAACCAGGTGGCGCCGAGGAGCTGCAACTCCCCGGCGCCGACCAACCCCAAGGAGAAACGACATGCAAGTAGAAACCCCCGAAGTTGGCGCTGAGCAGGCTACCACACCCGCTTTCAAGCCAGGCGACAAGGTTACCTTCACTGAGATCCGGCGTGGTGCAAAGACAATCCGTATGACCTCCAAGGAGGCCACCATCGTACGCATCCTCGGCACCACAGCCATCGTCAAGTACCGCAACGGCCACAACGTAGCCATCCAGGTATCGGAGCTGACCCCGGCAGGGCAGCGCAATGCGCTGACCCGCGCCTTGCTCGGGGAGGCCTCGGCGTGAACCAACAAATCCGTCCTCGCCTGGCCAGCCACTCGCTGGACCTGCCCAACCACTGCGATATCTGCAAAAAAGCTCGCTCGACCAGGAAGCATCAGCGCTGCAGCAAGATCCGCCAGCAACGTATGTCGGTGGAGTGGGAGGCCTATATGGCCAATGTCGAGGCCAAGAAGGCACAAAAGGGGCGCCGCTATGCTCGCTAAGCGAAAGCTGTATCACTTCCACTTCTGCTGCGGCCTGGGTGGCGGAGCGAAGGGCTTCAACAGGGCCAAGCCCATTGTCGGCAACATGCAGGCCGAGTGGGAATGCATCGGCGGTGTGGACGTTGACCCAGCCGGCCTGGCCGATTTCGAACGACTGAGCGGCGTGAAAGGTACGCTGATTGATCTGTTTACCCGCGACCAGTACATCCGCTTCCACGGCAAAGAGCCACCACCAGGTTGGCGCGAAGCAACGCCGGAAGATATCCGGCGTGCCGCCGGCGGCCGACGCCCCGACGCGGTGTTCATCAGCTCCCCATGCAAAGGTGCCAGCGGCCTGCTGTCCGAAACCATGAGCATGACCCCGAAGTACCAGGCCCTTAACGAACTGACACTGCGGTGCATCTGGCTTTTCGGCGAGGCCTGGCGGGATGACCCGGTACCGTTGCTGGTGTTCGAGAACGTGCCGCGACTGGCCAGCCGTGGCCGGCACCTGCTGGACCAGATCGGAGCGCTGCTCAGCCACTTCGGCTACGCGGTTGCCGAAACTACCCACGACTGTGGCGTTATCGGCGGTCTGGCCCAGAGCCGCAAGCGCTTCCTGCTGGTGGCGCGCAACGTAGAGAAGGTGCCACCGTTCCTGTACGAGCCAGAAAAGAAGAGCCTGCGGGCCGTGGGAGACATCCTCGGCCGCATGCCGCTGGCTGGGGATATCGAGCAGGCCGGCCCCATGCACCGGGTGCCAGCCCTGCAGTGGAAGACCTGGGTTCGTCTGGCCCTGGTCGAGGCAGGCAAGGACTGGCGCAGCTTGAACGACTTGGCGATCGAGGATGGCTACCTGCGCGACCTGATCATCGTTCCCCAGTTCCGTGACGGCTTCCTCGGCGTGAACGATTGGGCCGAGTCTGCCGGTACCGTGGCGGCCCGCAGCGGGCCAACCAATGGCAAGTTCTCCGTCGCCGACCCGCGTGCCAAAGCTGGTGCACTGCAGTACCAGCAGTACGGCGTGCGGCGCTGGCAGGACACCAGCGGCGCGGTGATCGGCGTCAAGAGCCCAGGGCAAGGCACATTCAGCGTTGCGGACCCGCGCCGAGGTGGAGAAGGCTTCGGCAAATACCAGGTGACGCCGTTCGCTGGTACCGCCAACACGGTGATTGCTGGCAGCACCACAGGCCAAGGGGCATATGCCGTGCAGGACCCGCGCTATCACAACTGGCACCCAGGCGCGTCGAGCCGCAAGCTCAATGTGGTAGCCATGAACCAGACCGCTGGCACCGTGACCGGCTCGCAGCAGGTGGCCAGTGGCGCACTGTCGATCGCTGACCCGCGCCCGGGCATGCGCCGCAGCAAGGGCGATGCCTACCTTACTGGTGGCCACTACGGTGTTGTCCCATGGAATGGCCAGGCCGGCGCCGTTTCTGCCAGCGCAATGCACGACAACGGACGGTGGAGCATTGCAGATCCGCGCCTGCCCGAGGCCAACGACCGACTCACCTGCGTCATCGAATCACTCGACGGAACCTGGCACCGCCCCTTCACCACCCTGGAGCTGGCCGCGCTGCAAAGCCTGGTCGAGCCCGAGGAGCAGCTGGAGCTAGATGGCTTGAGCGATCAGGCCTGGCGAGAGCGTATCGGCAATGCGGTACCGCCAGCAGCGGCGGAAGCAATCGCCCATGTAATGGGCACCACCCTGCTCCTGGCCGCCCAGGGCGAAACCTTCATGCTCAGCAGCATGCCGATATGGGTACGCCCTGTGGCAGTTGGCCTGAGCGTTGCGCATAGAGAAATCGCCGGGTGAGTGCGATGAACTTGCATACCAAGAACTGACGCCCCGGACTTCTAGGCCTGGAAACAGGCCTTGATGTCATCACGGCCCATACACTGGGCCGTATCTTCGTTTTCGAGTGAAAAAATAATGGCAGCTGGAGTCGAAGTACGCGGCAATCATGTCCGCGTGTATTTCCGTTACCAGGGCGAGCTTTGCCGGGAGACCATTCCTGGGGACGCCTCGCCCGCAAACCTGGCTAATGCCGAGCGTCTGGTCGGGATTATCAATTACGAGATTGAGGCCGGCACGTTCAACTATGCCCGGCACTTTCCTGACTCGCCGCGAGTCAAGACCAACACCCTCGGCCACTACATCGACCTGTGGCTAGAGATAAAGGGCAACCAGATGGCAGCCAGCGGCTTCGCCATGTACCGCAGCCGCACCGAGAAGCACATTCGCCCACGCTGGGGCGATCAGCAGGCAGATCGCATCGATCATTTGGACATTCAACACTGGGTGCAAAGCGTGCTGATGCCCAAGCTGCACAACAAGACCGTACGCGAGATCGTCAGCCACCTGCGCCAGATCTTCCAGCTGTACCGTACCCGGAACCGCTTCGCGTTCGACCCGACTGATGGGATCACTATCTCGCTGCCAGACGCTGACGACCCAGACCCATTCACCCGGGAAGAAATCAACGCGATCCTGGAGCAGCAGACTGAACGGCAACAAGAAATCAACCTGACGGAATTCATGATCTGGACTGGCCCGCGGGTCAGCGAAGCGATTGCCCTGGCCTGGGAAGACGTCGACCTAGTGGCGGGTACCGTGGAGATTCGCCGCGCGAGGGTGGCCGGTCAGTACAAAGTGACCAAAACCCGGCGCTCTACGCGCAAGGTCAAACTGCTCGCTCCAGCCCTGCGCGCTTTGCAGGCGCAAGCCAAGTTCACCCAGCACATTGCGCCGGAACTGATCGAGGTCGTCGACCGCGACAATCGGACGGTGCGGGAACAGCGCGTGCGCTTTGTATTCCACAACAGTGCCACTGGTGAGCCGTACCGCTCTTCTGATGTTCTGCGGCATGGGTGGTGGATCACGCACCTGGAGAAAGCTGGCGTACGCCAGCGTGGGCCGAACACCTGCCGGCACACCTTCGCCAGCCAGATGCTGAGCAGTGGTATCGCCACGCCGGAGTGGATCGCGGATCAGATGGGGCACACATCGACGGCGATGATCTTCAAGCACTACGCGAAGTGGATCAGCGAGGACGGCCCTGATGTGGTGGGGTTGTTGAATCAGGCGCTCAGGTTGACCTGAACGCACAAAAAAAGGGGCCGCAAGGGCCCCTTTCTTCTGCCTGTCATTCCCAAAGTGTTCCCAAAACGCTCCCATTTGCGGGTTCAGCGGTGGCGAACATCAATGAAATCAAGCACTTGTATGGCGGAAGCGTAGAGATTCGAACTCTAGGATAGTTGCCCATCGACGGTTTTCAAGACCGTTGCCTTAAACCACTCGGCCACGCTTCCAGCTCGTTTTGCGGCCGCCATAATACCGTAATGAAACAAGCTGTCAAACTCTCTGTGTCGCGGGTTGCGGGAGCTCTGATAGACTCCTAGCATCTGAACGTCTGAAAACCACAGGTTTACCAAGGAGTGTCGCCATGCGCGAACAGGATTACGCCGTACACCACGGCCAGCAGGTCGAGCAGCAGGAGATCAGCAAGGTCCTGCGCAACACATACAGCCTGCTGGCGCTCACCCTCGCCTTCAGCGGTGTCATGGCCTTCGTGGCCCAGCAGATGCGCGTCGGCTACCCGAACGTGTTCGTGGTGCTGATCGGCTTCTACGGGCTGTTCTTCCTTACCAACAAACTGCGTGATTCGGCCTGGGGCCTGGTGTCCACCTTCGCCCTCACCGGCTTCATGGGCTTTATCCTCGGCCCTATCCTCAACCGCTACCTGGGCATGGCCGGTGGCGCTGAGGTGGTCAGCTCGGCATTTGCCATGACAGCCCTGGTGTTCGGCGGCCTGTCGGCTTATGTGCTGATTACCCGCAAGGACATGAGCTTCCTCAGCGGCTTCATCACTGCGGGCTTCTTTGTCCTGCTGGGTGCTGTCGTGGCCAGCTTCTTCTTCCAGATCAGCGGCCTGCAACTGGCGATCAGCGCTGGCTTCGTGCTGTTCTCGTCGGTCTGCATCCTGTTCCAGACCAGCGCGATCATTCACGGTGGCGAGCGTAACTACATCATGGCGACCATCAGCCTGTATGTGTCGATCTACAACCTGTTTGTGAGCCTGCTGCAGCTGTTTGGCATCATGGGTCGTGATGACTGATTGATTGCTGCAAGAGAAAGCCCGCTTCGGCGGGCTTTTTTTGTGGGCGCTCAACTCATCGATTTAGCTGGAGCCTTGTGGGAGCGGGCGAGCCCGCGAACACCGGCGAAGCCGGTGCCATACACCGAGTCGCATTCTTCGCGGGCACGCCCGCTCCCACAGGTTCGACACCTGGGAAAAAGCGCCCAATAACTGACCATAAAGTCAGATAACCAGGCAAATGGTCGTCGATCATGCCGCCATCGTGCTTTTCTCTACCCCAATTCGCCATCACCCCGTAGAATGCGCTCCTTTTTTCTTCCGGGGCAGCTTTTCGCAATGAGCTCACACGAACACAGCCCAGGCGCGGCGGCGCCTGCCAATGAACTGGTGCTTGGTCTTGAGGACAAGCCACGGCTGTTGATCGGCCTGCTGGCAGCACTGCAGCACCTGCTGGCGATCATCGTGCCGATCGTCACCCCTGGCCTGCTGATTTGCCAGGCGCTGGGGGTTTCCGCACGTGATACCAACCTGATCGTCTCCATGTCGCTGGTCATCTCGGGTATCGCCACCTTCGTCCAGTGCAAACGCTTCGGGCCGTTCGGTGCCGGGCTGCTGATCGTCCAGGGCACCAGCTTCAACTTCGTCGGCCCGCTGATTGCCGGCGGGGCGCTGATGGTCAAGCAAGGTACGCCGGTAGAAGGTGTGATGGCGGCCATTTTTGGCGTGGTAATCGCCGGCTCGTTCGTCGAGATGGGCGTGTCGCGCATCCTGCCCTTCGTCAAACGCCTGATCACCCCGCTGGTAACCGGCATCGTGGTGCTGATGATCGGCCTGACCCTGATCAAGGTCGGCCTGATCAGCATGGGTGGTGGCTTCGGCGCCATGGCCAATGGCACCTTCGCCAATGGCGAGAACCTGCTGCTGTCGGGCGTGGTGCTGGCGATCATCGTCATCCTCAACCGCATTCCGGTGGTGTGGATGCGCAGCTGCGCCATCGTTATCGCCCTGGCAGTCGGCTATGCGCTGGCCGGTTACCTGGGCCGCCTGGATTTCACCGGCATGCACGAAGCCGCGCTGTTCCAGGTGCCGACGCCGCTGCACTTCGGCCTGGGCTTCTCCTGGGCACTGTTCATCCCGATGCTGGTGATCTACCTGGTGACTTCGCTGGAGGCCATCGGTGACGTCACCGCCACCAGCAAGGTGTCGCGCCAGCCGGTCGAAGGGCCGGTGTGGATGCAGCGGATCAAGGGCGGTGTGCTGGTGAACGGGGCCAACTCGCTGCTGGCCGGTTTGTTCAACACCTTCCCGAGCTCGATCTTTGCCCAGAACAATGGCGTGATTCAGCTGACCGGGATCGCCAGCCGCCATATCGGTATGTGGATTGCCGTGATGCTGGTGCTGCTGGGGCTGTTCCCGAGCGTTGCCGGGGTGATCCAGGCGGTGCCGGAGCCGGTGCTGGGTGGTGCGGCCATGGTCATGTTCGGGGCGGTTGCGGCTTCGGGGATCAATATCCTGGCCAGCACTCGCCTGGACCGTCGTGCCCTGCTGATCATTGCTGTATCGCTGGCCCTGGGCCTGGGTGTGGCGCAGGTGCCGGAGTTCCTGGCGCACATGCCTGCAGCGATTCGCAATGTGCTGGAGTCGGGCGTGGCTACCGGGGGTATCTGTGCCCTGGTGTTGAACTGGTTCTTGCCGGAGAGCAAGGAACAGGCTTGAGCCTGGAGTCCTTCTGTCAGGGCCATGGGGCTGCTTTGCAGCCCGTCGCGACGCAAGGCCGCTCCTACACGAGGCCGCGTAGACCTGAAGATTGGTGCAAGACAGAAAGCCCGCCCCGCCATGCACAAGCGGGCGCGGGCTTTTTTGCTTTATCATGGCACCATTCCTTTTGCATGAGTTATCCATGAAATTCGCTATCGCGGTGTTCTCCCCGGCCCATGCGCCCTCCTCGCGGCGCGCCCTGCGCTACGCCGAGGCGGTGCTGGCCGGCGGGCATGAGATTGCCCGGCTGTTCTTCTACCAGGACGGGGTACACAGTGCCTCGGCCAACGTGGTCGCCCCCCAGGATGAGCTGGATGTTGCCAGCCAATGGCGCGCCTTCATTGCAGCCCACCAGCTGGACGCAGTGGTGTGCATCGCCGCCGCCCTGCGCCGTGGCGTGCTCGACGAGGCCGAGGCCAACCGCTACCAGCGCCCGGCCGTGAACCTGCCCAAGCCTTGGGAGCTGTCGGGGCTTGGCCAACTGCATGAGGCAGCGCAAGTTGCCGATCGCCTTGTCTGCTTCGGAGGCGACTGAAATGGCCAAATCCTTGTTGATCATCAGCCGCCAGGCGCCGTGGAACGGCCCATCGGCCCGTGAAGCACTGGACATCGCCCTGGCTGGCGGCGCGTTCGATCTGCCACTGGGCATGCTGTTCCTCGATGACGGCGTGTTCCAGCTCGCTGCGGACCAGCAGCCCACCGCCGTGCAACAGAAGAACCTGGCCGCCAACTTGCAGGCGCTGCCAATGTTCGGCGTCGAGGAACTGTTCGCCTGCAGCCACAGCCTCACTCGCCGCGGCCTGGCAGCCGACACTCTGACACTGCCGGTGCAAGTGCTGGACGACGCGGCCCTGACCGCACTGATCGCCCGTTTCGACCAGGTGGTAACGCTCTGATGACGACCCTGCATGTAATTGCCCACTCCCCGTTTGGCGACGAGCGCCTGGCCAGCTGCCTGCGCCTGCTCGGCACCGACGACGCCCTGCTGCTGTGCGGCGATGCTGTATATACCCTGCGCAGCGGCAGCGAACCGCACCGCCAGCTGCAAGCCGCCGGCCTGGCCCAGCGCCTGTTCGCCCTGGAAGAAGACGTGCAGGCCCGCGCGGTCGGCAACGAGCTGGCCAAGGCCGTGGCCTACGCCGAGTTCGTCGAGCTGTCGCTGCATTACGACAAGGTCAACAGCTGGCTATGAATACCCTCAACGTTGGCGATCAGGCGATCGCCCTGGACAAGGACGGCTTCCTGGTCGACCTGCAAGACTGGTCGCATGCCGCCGCCGAGGCTTTGGCCGCGCGCGAGGGCATCCCGTTGACGGCGGACCACTGGGAAATCCTCGAACTGCTGCGCCAGTTCTATCAGGAATACCAGCTGTCCCCGGCCACGCGCCCGCTGATCAAGTACACGGCCCTCAAACTGGGCCCGGACAAGGGCAACAGCCCGCACCTCAACCGCCTGTTCAACGGCACTCCCGCCAAACTGGCCGCCAAGCTGGCGGGCCTGCCCAAGCCGACCAACTGCATATGACAGAACCTCGCCCGCTTACCCTGGAAACCCCTGCCGAACACCCGTTCGCCGAGTTCGTGCGCATTCTTGGCAAAGGCAAGCGCGGCGCGCGTGGCCTGACCCTTGAAGAGGCCCGCACGGCCATGACCCTGCTGCTGGAAGGCAAGGTCGAAGATGCCCAGCTCGGTGCCTTTCTCATGCTGCTGCGGCACAAGGAAGAAAGCGCCGAAGAACTGGCCGGCTTCACCGAGGCCCTGCGCGCCCACCTGCAGGCGCCGCGCATCGCCGTTGACCTTGACTGGCCCACCTACGCCGGCAAGAAGCGCCACCTGCCCTGGTACCTGCTGGCTGCCAAATGCCTGGCCAACAATGGCGTGCGCATCCTGATGCACGGTGGCGGTGCGCATACCGCCGGGCGCATGTACACCGAGCAACTGCTGTCCTTGCTGGAAATTCCACTGTGCCGTGACTGGGCTGCGGTCAGCCGGGCCCTGGACCAGCAGCGCCTGGCCTTCTTCCCGCTGCAGGACTGGGCCCCGCAGTTGCAGCGCATGATCGACCTACGCAACACCCTGGGCCTGCGTTCGCCCATCCATTCGCTGGCCCGGGTGCTCAACCCGCTGGCTGCGCGTTGTGGCCTGCAGAGCATCTTCCACCCCGGTTACCAGGCGGTGCACCGCGAGGCCAGCCGCCTGCTGGGCGACCATGCCGTGGTAATCAAGGGTGATGGCGGCGAGATCGAGGTCAACCCCGATGTCATCAGCCATCTGTACGGCACCACCGCCGGCGAAGCCTGGGACGAGGAGTGGCCAGCGCTGAGCGAACGCCGCCATGTGAAGCCGCCAAGCCTGCAGCCCGAGCAATTGCTGGCGGTCTGGCGCGGCGAGGCCGAGGACAGCTACGGTGAATTGGCCGTGGTCGCGACCATCGCCCTGGCCTTGCGCGGCCTGGGCCAGGACCGCGAGCAGGCTTTCGCCACGGCACGTGGTTACTGGGGCGCACGCATCCAATCGAATAACTAGATAGTAAGAGTGCAGTCTTTGCGCTAGTTATTCGAACGTTTTCCCCTAGACTGGGCTCCAACGACAAACAACTTTGTTCCGAGGAGCTCACCATGGGCCTTTTGATCGACGGCCGCTGGCATGACCAGTGGTATGAAAACGGCAAGGACGGCACGTTCAAACGCGAAAACGCCCAACGCCGCAACCAGCTGCCCGCTCCCGAAGCTGGCCGTTACCACCTGTACGTCTCGCTGGCCTGCCCATGGGCACACCGCACCCTGATCTTCCGTGCCCTCAAGGGCCTGGAGCCGTTGATCGATGTGTCGGTGGTCAGCTGGCTGATGCAGGACCATGGCTGGACTTTCGACCAGCAGCAAGGTTCCAGCGGCGACCACCTCGACGCGCTGCAGTACCTGCACCAGCGCTACACCCAGGATGACCCGCACTACACTGGCCGCGTGACTGTACCGGTGCTGTGGGACAAGAAAGAGAAACGCATCGTCAACAACGAGTCGTCGGAGATCATTCGCATCTTCAACAGCGCGTTCAACGAACTGACCGGCAATACACTGGACCTGTACCCAGAGCCGCTGCGCCCGACCATCGAGGCGCTGAACGAGCGCATCTACCCGGCAGTGAACAACGGCGTGTATCGCGCAGGCTTTGCCACTACGCAGGAAGCCTATGAGGCCGCGTTTGACGAAGTGTTCAACGAACTGGACTACCTGGAAGACTTGCTCAGCCGCAACCGCTACCTGGCCGGGGAATACCTGACCGAGGCCGATGTGCGCCTGTTCACCACCCTGGTGCGCTTCGATGCGGTGTACCACGGGCACTTCAAGTGCAACCTGCGCCGCCTGAGCGATTATCACAACCTGTCGAACTGGCTGCGTGAACTGTACCAGTGGCCGGGGGTGGCGGGCACAGTGGACATGGAGCATATCCAGAAGCACTACTACATGAGCCACAAGACCATCAACCCGAACGGGATCGTGCCCAAAGGGCCGCTGCAGGACTTCAACCTGGCGCATGATCGGGAGCGGTTGGCAGGCAAGGGGATCTGGCAGGCTTGAGATTGTCGGGGCTGCTTTGCAGCCCATTCGCAGCACAAGGCTGCTCCTACAGGAAACAGCGATCTCCTGTAGGAGCAGCCTTGTGCTGCGAATGGGCCGCAAAGCGGCCCCAACGGTTTCAGCTGTTCTGCGAGCCTTCGAACCAGGCCAGCTTGTCACGCAACTGCACCACTTCCCCGACAATCACCAGGGTCGGCGCATGCACTTCATGCTGGGCCACCAGGTCCGGCAAGTCCGCCAAGGTGCCGGTGAACACCCGCTGATTACGCGTAGTCCCCTGCTGCACCAGCGCCGCCGGGGTACTGGCCGCGCGGCCATGGCGAATCAGCTCGGCGCAGATGGTCGGCAAGCCCACCAAGCCCATGTAGAACACCAGGGTCTGTGCCGGCGCCACCAGGTCATGCCAAGGCAGGTTGCTGGTGCCATCCTTCAGGTGCCCGGTCACGAAACGTACCGACTGGGCATAGTCGCGGTGAGTCAGCGGAATTCCACCATAGGCGGAACACCCACTGGCCGCGGTAATGCCCGGCACCACCTGGAACGGGATGCCATGCTCGGCCAGTTCTTCGATCTCTTCGCCGCCCCGGCCGAAGATGAACGGGTCGCCGCCCTTCAGGCGCAGCACACGCTTGCCCTGCCGGGCCAGGTCGACCAGCAGGCGGTTGATCTGGTCCTGAGGCACGGCATGGTCGGCGCGACGCTTGCCCACGTAGATACGCTCGGCATCGCGGCGGCACATCTCGATGATCGCCGGTGCCACCAGGCGGTCGTACAGCACCACGTCGGCCTGCTGCATCAGGCGCAAGGCACGGAAGGTCAACAAGTCCGGATCGCCCGGGCCCGCACCCACCAGGTACACCTCACCGCCCTGCTGCACCGGCGCACCGTCGACCATCGCCTGCAACAGGCGCTCGGCCTCGGCGCCCTGCCCGGCCAGCTGGCGCTCGGCAATCTGCCCCTGAAACACGGTTTCCCAGAAGCCACGGCGCTGGTTGACGTCCGGGTACAAGGCCTTGACCTTGTCGCGGAAGCGCGCGGCCAAGCCGGCCAGCTCGCCATAGGCGGACGGGATCCAGGCCTCCAGCTTGGCGCGAATCAAACGCGCCAGTACCGGGGCATCACCGCCACTGGACACCGCAACCACCAACGGCGAACGGTCGACGATCGCCGGGAAGATCACCGTGCACAGGGCCGGCGCATCCACCACGTTGACCGGCAGGCTGAGGGCCTGCGCATCCGCCGACACCTGGGCATTGAGCCCTGGGTCGTCGGTGGCGGCGATCACCAGCCGGCAACCGACCAGGTCGGCTGCCTGATAGCCGCGCACCAGCACCTCGCCGCCACCTTCCCGGGCCAGCGCGGCCAACTGGCCGTCGACATCCGGTGCCACCACGCGCAGCGCGGCGCCAGCATCGGCCAGCAGGCGCGCCTTGCGCAAGGCGATCTCACCGCCGCCAACGACCAGCACGCGGCCGCCCTGCAGCTTGTGGAACAGCGGCAGGTAATCCATTTAGCGGATAACCTCGACGCCACCCATGTAAGGCTTCAGCACTTCCGGCACACGGATCGAACCGTCGGCCTGCTGGTAGTTTTCCAGCACGGCAACCAGGGTACGGCCTACGGCCAGGCCGGAGCCGTTGAGGGTGTGCACCAGCTCTGGCTTGCCGGTTTCCGGGTTGCGCCAGCGGGCCTGCATGCGGCGCGCCTGGAAGTCACCGCAGTTGGAGCACGAGCTGATTTCGCGGTACTTGTCCTGGCTTGGTACCCACACTTCCAGGTCGTAGGTCTTCACTGCGCCAAAACCCATGTCGCCGGTGCACAGGGCCAGCACGCGGTACGGCAGCTCCAGCAGCTGCAGCACGCGCTCGGCGTTGGCAGTCAGGCCTTCCAGGGCTTCCATAGACTTGGACGGCTCGACCACCTGCACCATCTCGACCTTGTCGAACTGGTGCTGGCGGATCATGCCGCGGGTGTCACGGCCGGAAGCACCGGCTTCGCTGCGGAAGCAAGGGGTGTGGGCAACCAGCTTCAGTGGCAGCTGCTTGGCGTCGAGGATTTCACCGGCCACCAGGTTGGTCAGCGACACTTCGGCAGTCGGGATCAGATAGAAGTCGGCCTCGCCTTCGCGGCTGATCTTGAACAGGTCTTCCTCGAACTTCGGCAGCTGGCCAGTGCCCTGCAGGGCCGGGGCCTGGACCAGGTACGGGGTGTAGTGCTCCTCGTAGCCGTGCTCGCCGGTGTGCAGGTTGATCATGAACTGCGCCAGGGCGCGGTGCAGGCGGGCGATCGGACCACGCAGCACAGCAAAGCGCGCGCCAGACAGCTTGGCGGCGGCTTCGAAATCCAGGCCACCGCTGACTTCGCCAAGGGCGACGTGGTCCTTGATTTCGAAGTCGAAGGCCTTCGGCGTGCCCCAACGACGCACTTCGACGTTGTCGTCTTCGCTGGCACCGACCGGTACGCTGGCGTCCGGCAGGTTGGGGATGGTCAGCAGGATGCCGTCCAGTTCAGCCTGGATGCCGTCCAGTTCGGTCTTGCCGGCAGCCAGTTCGTTGGCCATGCGCTCGACATCGGCCATCAGCGGCGCAATGTCTTCGCCCTTGGCCTTGGCCTGGCCGATGGACTTGGAGCGGGCGTTACGCTCGGCCTGCAGCTGCTCGGTGCGGGTCTGCACCGCCTTGCGGCGCTCTTCCAGTGATTCGATGCGCGCGACATCCAGGCTGAAGCCACGGGAGGCCAGGCGATCCGCCACTTCCTGAAGTTGGCCGCGTAACAGTTTGGAATCGAGCATATCGTTCTCTCGTTATGTGTAGGTGTTGGTTCAGAATCGGGTCAGGGACAGGCCGGCCCAGGTAGCGAGCAGCCCGCCCACCACGCTGATACCGGTATAGCCCAGAGCCAGCGGCACTTGCCCGCTTTCCAGCAGGCGTACGGTATCCAGCGAAAAGGAGGAAAAAGTCGTCAGGCCACCGAGGAAGCCGACGATCAGCCCGGCGCGCAGCTCGACCGGCACGATCGGCTTGTGCAAGAACAGACCATAAAGCAGGCCGATCAGCAGGCAGCCAACCAGGTTGACCGCCAGCGTACCGAGATAGAAGTGCCGTGGCCAGTGGGCAGCCACCCAGTTGGTGGTAGCAAAGCGCAACAAGGTACCGGCAATACCGCCAGCGCTGACGGCGGCAATCAGTGCAATCACGGTTTTCTCCGCTGGCGGGGGCTGTTGCGGTCAAGGTCGGCCAAGTGGCGCAGCTTCTCGCCAATCTTCAGTTCCAGGCCACGGGGCACCGGCTGGTAGTACTGGCGAGGCTCGAGCTCCTCGGGGAAGTAGTCTTCGCCGGCGGCATAGGCGTCGGGTTCATCGTGGGCATAGCGGTACTCGTCGCCGTAGCCCAGTTGCTTCATCAGCTTGGTCGGGGCGTTGCGCAGGTGCAGCGGCACTTCCAGCGAACCATGCTCGGCAGCCTCGCGCAGGGCGGTCTTGAAGCCCATGTACACCGCGTTGCTCTTCGGCGCACAGGCAAGGTAGGTGATGGCCTGGGCCACCGCCAGTTCGCCCTCGGGACTGCCCAGGCGCTCTTGCACATCCCAGGCCGCCAGGCACAGGCTGAGCGCGCGCGGGTCGGCGTTGCCGATGTCCTCGCTGGCCATGCGCACCACGCGGCGGGCGATGTACAGCGGGTCGCAGCCGCCGTCGAGCATGCGCGCGAACCAGTACAGGGCGCCATCGGGGTTGGAGCCGCGCACCGACTTGTGCAGCGCGGAAATCTGGTCGTAGAACGCCTCGCCACCCTTGTCGAAGCGGCGGCGGCTGTCGCCGAGCAGGCTCTGCAGCATCTCGACGTCGATCTCGCTGCCGTCTTCAGCCAGGTCCGAGGCGTTTTCCAGGAAGTTGAGCATGCGCCGGCCATCGCCATCGGCGGCGGCCATCAGCATCTTGAAGGCGTCGTCACCAACCCGCAGGTTGCGCTTGCCCAGGCCGCGCTCTTCAGTCAGCGCGCGGTTGACCAGCTTGCGCAGTGCCGCCTCGTCCAGGCTCTTGAGCACATACACCCGCGCCCGCGACAGCAATGCGTTGTTCAGCTCGAACGACGGGTTTTCGGTGGTGGCGCCAATGAACAGCAGGGTGCCGTCTTCCACATAGGGCAGGAAGGCATCCTGCTGCGACTTGTTGAAGCGGTGCACTTCGTCGACGAACAGGATGGTACGGCGGCCGTACTGGCCAGCCTGCTGCTTGGCCACTTCGACCGCCTGGCGAATCTCCTTCACCCCGGCCAGTACCGCCGACACCGTTTCGAAGTGCGCGTCGCAGAACTGCGCCAGCAGCCGCGCGAGGGTGGTCTTGCCCACCCCTGGCGGCCCCCAGAAGATCATCGAGTGCAGCGCACCCTGCTCCAGCGCCTCGCGCAGCGGTTTGCCGCGCGCCAGCAGGTGCTCCTGGCCGACGTACTCGTCCAGGTTGGACGGGCGCAGGCGAGCGGCCAGGGGCTGGGCGACGGGTTCGCTTCGAAACAGGTCCATGGCGAGCTCTGGTTACTCCTTGATGACGTCCGCGCCTTTGGGGATGTCGAACTTGAACTTGCTGTCCGGCACCGCCTGGTTGGCTTTCACGCCATTGAACAGGATGTTGGTGCGCTGGCCGACGCTGTCGATCAGCTGCATGTCGTTGATCAGGCCCTTGCGGAACGACACGCGCAGCGAGTCGAACAGGGTGTCCTTGGTCTTCGGCTTGAGGGTGAAGTCCATCACTTCGCCCTGCTCCTTCGAGCTGATGTCGAAGCTCTGGCTGATCTTCGACACGTCACCGGACAGCAGCAGCGCCGGGGTCTGGTTCAGGCGCTGGTCAAGCTTCTTGATGGTGGCCTGCTCCAGGTCCGGGTCCCACAGGGTGACGTTCTTGCCGTCGGATACCACCACCTGCTCCTGCGGCGCATCGGTGTGCCAGTAGAACAGGCCCGGGCGCTTGACGGTCATCTTGCCGGAGGTTTCCTGCAGGCTGGTGCCGCCGGCGTCCAGGGTCAGCTGGGAAAAGTTGGCCTCGATGGTCTGCGACTTTTCCAGCAATTGGGTCAGGCGTTGTACGTCTTGCTCACCGGCAAAAGCCGATACGGTGGCCGACACAGAAGCCGCGGCCAGGGCAGAAACCAACAGCATGCGAATCGCGCGCATGGGAGTCCTCATCGAGCATTGAAAAGGCCGGGCGCCACCGTTGGCGCCCGGCAAGGTGTTCGTCAGTCGCGCGGGCCGCCCGGGGCTATCACTTCCCGCGAGCCGTTGCTGTTCATGGGGGTGACCACGCCGGCCATTTCCATGGCTTCGATCATGCGGGCGGCGCGGTTGTAGCCGATCTTCAGTTTGCGCTGCACGGCCGAGATGGACGCGCGGCGGCTTTCCAGCACGAACTGCACGGCCTCATCATACAGGGCGTCGCTTTCCGAATCTTCGCCATCGCCACCACCGCCGCCGCCTTCGAAGCCGCTGCCGGCCTCCTCGACGCCGTTGAGGATGTCGTCGTTGTAGTCCGGGGCGCCGCGCAGCTTCCACGCTTCCACCACGCGGTGCACCTCGTCGTCGGAGACGAACGCGCCGTGCACACGAATCGGCAGGCTGGTGCCCGGCGGCATGTACAGCATGTCACCGTGGCCCAGCAGCTGTTCGGCACCACCCTGGTCGATGATGGTCCGCGAGTCGATCTTGCTCGACACCTGGAACGCCATGCGGGTCGGAATGTTGGCCTTGATCAGGCCGGTAATCACGTCCACCGACGGGCGCTGGGTAGCGAGGATCAGGTGGATACCGGCCGCACGTGCCTTCTGGGCAATACGGGCGATCAGCTCTTCGACCTTCTTGCCGACGATCATCATCATGTCGGCGAACTCGTCGACCACCACCACGATGGTCGGCAGGGTTTTCAGCGCAGGCGGCTCGTCGTCCATGCTCTCGCGGCGGTACAGCGGGTCATGGATGATTTCGCCGGCTTCCTGGGCGTCCTTGATCTTGCGGTTGAAGCCGGCCAGGTTACGCACGCCCATGGCCGCCATCAGCTTGTAGCGCCGCTCCATCTCGGCCACGCTCCAGCGCAGGGCGTTGGCGGCGTCCTTCATGTCGGTGACCACCGGGCACAGCAGGTGCGGGATGCCCTCGTAGATCGACAGTTCGAGCATTTTCGGGTCGATCATGATCAGCCGCGCGTCTTCCGGGCTGGACTTGAACAGGATCGACAGGATCATCGCGTTCACACCCACCGACTTACCGGAACCGGTGGTACCGGCCACTAGCAGGTGCGGCATCTTGGCCAGGTCGGTGATCACCGGCTTGCCGCCGATGTCGTGGCCCAGGGCCAGGGTGACCGGCGACTTCTGCTCGTCGTACTGCGGTGTGGCCAGCACTTCGGAGAAACGCACCATCTGCCGGTTCTCGTTGGGGATCTCGATACCCACGGTGGTCTTGCCGGGGATGACCTCGACCACACGCACACTGGTCACTGCCAGCGAACGCGCCAGGTCCTTGGCCAGGTTGGCGATACGGCTGACTTTCACACCGGCGGCCGGCTGGATTTCGTAACGGGTAATCACCGGGCCCGGGTGGATCGAGTCCACCGCCACTTCCACGCCGAATTCCTTGAGTTTGATTTCCAGCAACTGGCCGACACCGGCCAGGGATTCCGGCGAGTACTCGATCTTCTTCTGTTCGGCCGGGTCGAGGATGGAGATCGACGGCAAGGTGCCTTCCACCGCGCTGTCGACGAACAGCGGCGCCTGCTTCTCCTTCATCACCCGCTTGCTCGGCTCCGGCGCCCTGGCGGGTGTCGGCGGCACGATCATCGGGGCCGCGGCAGGTTGTTCGCGGGAGATTACCGGCTCACGTGGTGCCGGCGACTCGCGTGGCACCACAGGCTCGCGCGACAGGGTTGGCTCACGTGGTTCGACCGGCTGGGCAGGTGCTTCTTCACGCTTGAAAATGCGCTCGCGCAGCGCCGGCTTGGCCGGTTCGCGCTTGTCGGCGGCCATTGGCGCGGCCTTGACCACCGGTTCATCCTCGCGCAGCTGCGCCTCCAGGCGCTTGCGTTCGTTGCGTGCTTCCCACCAACGGTTGGCGGCGCCCTGCACCAGCTCGAACAGGTCGAGGGTGATCTTGCCGGTCAGGTCCATCACCTTGAACCACGACAGGTCGGTGAACACGGTCAGGCCGAACAGGAACAGGGCAATGAACATCAGCGTGCTGCCCTGCACGTTCAGCAGGTTGCGCGCCAGGTCGCCCAGGCTCTCGCCCAGCGCACCACCGGCGGAGAACGGCATGCTCGCAGGCGGGTGGAAATGGATATGCGCCAGCGCCGCACCAGACAGCACCAGGAACACCAGGCCGATCAGCCGCCAGGAGAACAGCCAGCCGCTCCAGTCCCAGGGCTGGTGGCGTTCGCGGAAGATCTGCCAGGTCTTTATCGCCAGCAGCAGCGGGAAGATGTAGGCGAAGTACCCCAGCACCATGAACAGGATGTCGGCGAAGTAGGCACCAGCACGCCCGGCGGCGTTCTGCACCTGGTCGACGTTGCTGGTGTGGCTGAAGCCCGGGTCGGACGTATCGTAGGTCAGCAGCGCCATCCACAGGTACAGGCACAGGGCGCCGACAGCGATCAACGCACCTTCCTTGAGGCGATAATGCAGCTGCTGCCGCCACAGGGGGACGGGCAAGGGAGCTGGAGTTGCGGTGGATTTCTTCAAAACGCGTCTATTCCTGCGCGTGCTGCGCGTCCAATAGTGATCGGCCGACGGTGCGGCCAATGAACCACTACTTTTAACATTACTGCCCGCCAGCCGCCATGGCGGCACGCCAGATGGGGGTATGGCCGGGGGCGACTTTCATATAGCTGCAATTTGAGCATGCATTTTCTTTTGTGACAAAGGCTTATGCTGTGTTTTTGCACAGGTGTGACAGCAAATGTAGCGGATGGTGCCTGCTGTCTCATGAATGTGTAGGAAATTGCCTATTTTCATCGCCTGTGCCGGCCTCTTCGCGGGCTTGCCCGCTCCCACAGTTACCCCCGCAGGCTTCAGGGCCTGCACATGGCCTGTGGGAACGGGCGCGCCCGCGAAGAAGCCAAAGAGATTGACCCTGCTTTTCACCCGCGCCATGCTGCCCTCTCCCCTCCCCCACCGCACGATAGACCATGCTCACCTGGCTGACCCGCGACTCGCTGACCTTCCCGCCCCTGGAAAAGGCCCTGCACGACCCCAACGGCCTGCTCGCTGCCGGCGGCGACCTGAGCCCCGAGCGCCTGGTGCAGGCCTATCGCCATGGCTGCTTCCCGTGGTACCAGGACGGCCAGCCGATCCTCTGGTGGTCACCCGACCCGCGCACAGTGCTGCTCCCGCACCAGCTGCACGTATCGCGCTCGCTGGCCAAGCTGATGCGCCAGGGTCGTTACCAAGTCAGCTTCGACACCAACTTCCCGGCGGTGATCGCCGCCTGCGCCGCGCCACGCGACTACGCCGACGGTACCTGGATCACCGACACCATGCGCGCCGCCTACTGCGAGCTGCACCGGCGCGGTATCGCCCATTCGGTGGAGGTGCGCCAGGATGGCGAGCTGGTCGGCGGCCTGTATGGCCTGGCCATGGGCCAGCTGTTCTTCGGCGAATCGATGTTCAGCCGCGCCGACAACGCCTCCAAGGTCGGCTTCGTGACCCTGGTCAACCACCTGCGTCAGGCCGGCTTCGTCCTCATCGACTGCCAGATGCCGACCACCCACCTGCACAGCCTGGGCGCCCACGCCATCAGCCGCGCCGAGTTCGCCGGCTACCTGGCACGCCACCTCGACCAGCCCAACAGCGCCACATGGCTTCCCTAGGCGAGTTCTCATAGCTGGCTTACACTTAAAGCAAAGTCTCACCGAGGGGGTTGATCATGACAGAGTTGGCGCGGTTGAAGTTCTATGCCACTCAGCCCCACTCCTGCAGCTACCTGCCCGACGAACAGGCAACCACGCTGTTCCTCGACCCCAGCCAGCCGATGGATGTGCACGTGTACGCCGATTTGTCGGAAATGGGCTTCCGCCGCAGTGGCGACCACCTGTACCGCCCGCATTGCCAGAACTGCAATGCCTGCGTGCCGGCACGCATCCCGGCGGCGCGCTTCATCCCCAACCGCCAGCAACGGCGCATCCTCAAGCGCAACGCCGACCTGACCGTGACCGCCGCGCGCCCGGCATTCAAGGAAGAGTACTTCGAGCTGTACCGGCGCTATATCGAAACGCGCCACGCCGACGGTGACATGTACCCGCCCAGCCGCGACCAGTTCTCCACCTTCCTGGTGCGCGACCTGCCGTTCTGCTGGTTCTACGAGTTCCGTCTGGAAGGCCGCTTGATGGCGGTAGCGGTGTGCGACCTGCTGCCCAACGGCCTGTCAGCGGTGTACACCTTCTACGAGCCGGACGAAGAACGCCGCAGCCTGGGCCGCTTCGCCATCCTCTGGCAGATCACCGAAGCCCTGCGCCAGGACCTGGAGGCGGTTTACCTGGGTTACTGGATCAAGAACTGCAAGAAAATGAACTACAAGACGCAGTATCGGCCTATCGAACTGTTGATAAATCAGCGCTGGGTCACCCTCAACTGAAAGGCATTGGCTTGACACACAGTTTTCGGGCATAATCCACGCCACTTTTTTGCCCGGTGCGGTTATGCGTCGGGCCAACACTGGATCCGAGGGCTCTACTGCATGTCGAAAGAAGACAGCTTCGAAATGGAAGGTACTGTCGTCGACACCCTGCCCAACACCATGTTCCGCGTGGAGTTGGAAAACGGGCACGTCGTAACCGCGCACATCTCCGGAAAGATGCGCAAGAACTACATCCGTATTCTCACTGGCGACAAGGTCCGCGTCGAACTGACGCCCTACGACCTGAGCAAGGGCCGCATCACCTACCGTGCGCGCTAAGCTCAAGCCATGAAAAAGCCCGGCCATGTGCCGGGCTTTTTTGTGCCTTCAGGATTGTAGGGGCTGCTTTGCAGTCCATTCGCAGCACAAGGCTGCTCCTACAAGGGCAACGCGCATTCCCTGTAGGAGCAGCCTTGTGCTGCGAATGGGCCGCAACGCGGCCCCCGCTATCACGCAACCTCAGCCGTGGTCTCGAAGTCGAACACCAGTTCGCCATCGCGCAGGTCGACGTGCACCACGCCACCATGCTCGGCCAGTTCGCCAAACAGGATCTCCTCGGCCAGCGGCCGCTTGATCTTGTCCTGGATCAGCCTCGCCATCGGCCGCGCACCCATCTGCACATCGTAGCCCGAGGCCGCCAGCCAGCCGCGTGCATCATCGCTGACTTCCAGCAGTACACGCTTGTCTTCCAGCTGCGCCTGCAGTTCGATAAGGAACTTGTCGACGATGCTCTTGATCGTCTCGTGGCTCAGGCGACCAAACTGGATGATGGTGTCCAGGCGGTTGCGGAACTCCGGCGTGAAGCTCTTGCGGATGACTTCCATGGCATCGGACGCATGGTCCTGATGAGTAAAGCCGATCGAGGCCCGCGCGGCGGTTTCTGCGCCAGCGTTGGTGGTCATGATCAGGATCACGTTGCGGAAGTCGGCCTTGCGCCCGTTGTTGTCGGTCAGGGTGCCGTGGTCCATCACCTGCAGCAGCAGGTTGAAGACTTCCGGGTGAGCCTTCTCGATTTCGTCGAGCAGCAATACGCAGTGCGGTTGCTTGGTGATCGCCTCGGTCAGCAAACCACCCTGGTCGAAGCCAACATAGCCAGGAGGCGCACCGATCAGGCGCGACACGGTGTGGCGCTCCATGTACTCGGACATGTCGAAGCGCACCAGCTCCACGCCCAGCGCCTTGGCCAGCTGCCGTGCCGCTTCGGTCTTGCCGACGCCGGTCGGGCCGGCGAACAGGAACGAACCGACAGGCTTGTCCGGCGACTTGAGGCCGGCGCGGGACAGCTTGATGGCGGTGGCCAGCGAATCGATCGCCTGGTCCTGACCAAATACGGTCAACTTCAGGTCACGCTCGAGGTTGCGCAGCAGTTCCTTGTCGGAACTGGTGACGTGCTTCGGCGGAATCCGCGCGATCTTGGCGACGATGTCTTCGACCTGCGGCACGTCGATGCGCTTGACGCGGTTGGCCTCCGGCTGCAGGCGCTGGTAGGCACCGGCTTCGTCGATCACGTCGATGGCCTTGTCCGGCATGTGCCGGTCATTGATATAGCGCGAGGCCAGTTCAGCGGCGGCGCGCAAGGCTTCGTCGCTGTACTCGATGTTGTGGTGGCTTTCGAAGCGGCCTTTCAGGCCACGCAGGATGCCCACGGTGTCTTCGACCGACGGCTCGCTGACATCGACCTTCTGGAAGCGCCGCGCCAGGGCACGGTCCTTCTCGAAGATGCCGCGGAATTCCTGGAAGGTGGTCGAACCGATGCAACGGATCTCACCGGACGACAGCAGTGGTTTGAGCAGGTTGGACGCATCCATCACCCCGCCCGACGCCGCACCGGCACCAATGATGGTGTGGATTTCGTCGATGAACAGGATCGCCTGCGGGCGCTTGCGCAGCTCGCCGAGCAGCGCCTTGAAGCGCTTCTCGAAATCGCCACGGTATTTGGTACCCGCCAGCAGTGCGCCGAGGTCGAGGGAATACACCACGCTCTGCGCCAGCAGGTCGGGCACCTGGCCATCGACGATGCGCTTGGCCAGGCCTTCAGCGATGGCGGTCTTGCCCACGCCTGCCTCACCCACCAGCAGCGGGTTGTTCTTGCGCCGACGGGCAAGGATTTGCGCCACGCGCTCAACTTCCTGCTCGCGGCCTACCAGCGGGTCGATACGGCCGGCACGGGCCAGTTCGTTCAGGTTGCTGGCATAGGCATCCAGCGGGTTGCTCGAAGAGGCGGTATCGCCGCCCTCTTCATCCTGCATTTCCTGGTCGTTTTCGGAATGCGGACCATGGCCCGGCACCTTGGAGATGCCATGGGCGATGTAGTTGACCACGTCGATGCGGGCCACGCTCTGCTGCTTGAGCAGGAACACGGCCTGGCTTTCCTGTTCGCTGAAGATCGCCACCAGCACGTTGGCGCCAGTGACTTCACGCTTGCCGGAGCTTTGCACGTGGAACACGGCACGCTGCAGTACACGCTGGAAGCCCAGGGTCGGCTGGGTTTCGCGATCTTCATCGTTGACCGGGATCAGGGGTGTAGTGGAATCGATGAACTCTTGCAGGTCGTGCTTGAGTTTGTCGAGATTGGCGCCACAGGCGCGCAGAACGGTCGCGGCAGCCTCATTGTCAAGGAGTGCCAGCAGCAAATGTTCGACGGTCATGAACTCATGACGCTTCGAACGAGCCTCCTTGAAGGCAAGATTGAGGGTGACTTCGAGCTCGCGGTTTAACATAGCTTCACCTCATACCCAAGTGGTCGGCGATTAACCGTCCTTCTCGATTTCACAGAGTAGCGGATGCTGGCTTTCCCTGGCGTATTGGTTGACCTGCATAGCCTTTGTTTCGGCGATGTCACGGGTAAACAATCCGCACACTGCCCGCCCTTCGGTATGGACGGTCAGCATGATCTTGGTCGCCAGCTCGCGGTTCAGATTGAAGAACGTCTCGAGCACTTCGACGACGAAATCCATCGGCGTGTAGTCATCGTTGAACAAAACCACCTTGTACATCGGTGGCGCCTGCAGGATCGGCTTGGCTTCCTGAACTGCAAGACCCGAGCCGTCGTCCTCATTCGATTGCGGGCGATCCTGATTGAATGTTAGTCGAATCTCACTAGGTGCATGCATGGAAAGAATTTCATCATGAGCGACAGGTTAAGGTTGTGGGTTGACTGCGAAGGGCACGGCCAGCGCAGGCGCCGGGCGACCTTGACTATCGGCAAAACGGTGTTACAACCAATAAGAACCCACCGTGGTCGATAAAGATCCGCGCAGTCAACCAGATTTTTCGCATGGTTCGTATGCGGATGAAGTGGATGATACTCCAGTGATGGAGTCCTTTGCAGAGGGACATAGGGATGGCAAGCGGTAAAGTCAAGTGGTTCAACAATGCCAAGGGCTACGGATTCATCAATGAAGAGGGCAAGACTGACGACTTGTTCGCTCATTATTCAGCCATCCAGATGGACGGGTACAAGACGCTCAAGGCCGGCCAGGCCGTGAGCTTCGACATCGTCCAGGGCCCCAAAGGCCTGCACGCGGTGAATATCAGCAGCGCCACTGCCGCTGCGGCCGCCAGGGCTCCGCACACCAGCAGCACTGCCGACGCCTGAACTGCCGCGCCGCCTGCCGGTACACGAAAAAACCGGCCGCCTGGAAGCGGCCGGTTTTCCGTTGCCTTACATATGCTTGATCATTTCATCGCCAAAACCTGAACTGCTCACCAGCCTGGCGCCGTCCATCAGGCGTTCGAAGTCATAGGTCACGGTCTTGGCAGCAATCGCGCCATTGGTACCCTTGATGATCAGGTCCGCTGCCTCGGTCCAGCCCATGTGCCGCAGCATCATCTCCGCCGAGAGGATCACCGAACCCGGGTTGACCTTGTCCTGCCCGGCATACTTGGGCGCGGTGCCGTGGGTGGCCTCGAACATGGCCACGGTGTCGGACAGGTTGGCACCCGGCGCAATGCCGATACCGCCCACTTCCGCCGCCAGGGCATCGGACAGGTAGTCACCGTTGAGGTTGAGGGTGGCGATCACGTCGTACTCGGCCGGGCGCAGCAGGATCTGCTGCAGCATGGCGTCGGCGATGGCATCCTTGACGATGACCTCGCGGCCGCTCTTGGGGTTCTTGAACTTCATCCATGGGCCACCATCGAGCAGCTCGGCCCCGAATTCGTCGCGCGCCACTTCATAGCCCCAGTCCTTGAAGGCACCCTCGGTGAACTTCATGATGTTGCCCTTGTGCACCAGGGTCAGCGACTCGCGGTCGTTGTCCACCACGTACTGCAGCGCCTTGCGCACCAGGCGCTTGGTGCCTTCCTTCGACACCGGCTTGACGCCAATGCCACAGTCCTGGTCGAAGCGGATCTTGGTAACGCCCATTTCCTCCTTGAGGAACTTGATCACCTTGTTCGCCTCGGGCGAACCGGCCTTCCACTCGATGCCGGCATAGATGTCTTCGGAGTTCTCGCGGAAGATCACCATGTCCACATCGCCTGGCTTCTTCACCGGGCTGGGCACGCCCTGGAACCACAGCACCGGGCGCAGGCACACGTACAGGTCCAGCTGCTGGCGCAGGGCCACGTTGAGCGAACGGATACCGCCGCCCACCGGGGTGGTCAGCGGCCCCTTGATCGACACCACGTAATCACGCACGGCATCGAGGGTTTCCTGGGGCAGCCAGGTGTCCTGGTCGTACACCTGGGTGGCTTTTTCGCCGGCGTATACCTCCATCCAGGCGATCTTGCGTTTGCCGCCGTAGGCCTTCTGCACGGCGGCGTCGACCACTTTGATCATTACCGGCGAGACATCGACGCCAATCCCGTCGCCCTCGATGTAAGGAATGATCGGGTTGTCAGGAACGTTGAGCGAATGGTCTGCATTGACGGTGATCTTCGCGCCGTCGGTCGGAACCTTGATTTTCTGGTATCCCATGCTTGCACTACTCCGCTGTCGGGTGTGATTGGACATCATGCGATCCACTGAGCCTAAACCACATCTGCCGACCTGCAAGGCATGCGACAACCCGCCACATTGCCGCTTAGTCTTTGGTCTTATAAATGGGCCGATATCACTTGGCCTTGCTGATTAGCCCGAATGGTTTGGTATACTCCGCCGCGACCGAAGGGTCATCGGGGCGATCCCTTGGAAAAATGCGGACCGCCCTTGGCCATGAATGGACACAAAGCCTGGCCACGAAGCCTGGACTGTTACCGCAGCCCAGCACTTGACGCTCGACTGATGCATCCACCATCACCGCTCGCAGCCTCTCGACTTTCCGCTCATGGCGTTGCCAGGGCGATGCGCCTACCCTGCGCACCACGAGACTCGAGCACGCTCAGCACACAGAGAGTTAACCCGCATGCCCACCCGTTCCAAGATCATCTATACCTTCACCGACGAAGCCCCCGCCCTCGCCACTTACTCGCTGCTGCCGATCATCGAAGCCTTCACCGCTTCGGCTGACATCGCCGTCGAAACCCGCGACATCTCCCTGGCTGGCCGCATCCTCGCCGCCTTCCCGGAGCAACTGGGCGCAGAGAAGCAAGTAGGCGATCACCTGGCGGAACTGGGCCAGCTGGCTACCACCCCTGAAGCCAACATCATCAAGCTGCCGAACATCAGCGCCTCGGTACCGCAGCTGAAAGCCGCGATCAAGGAACTGCAAGGCAAGGGCTTCAACATCCCTGACTACGCCGACGAGCCGGCCACCGCGGAAGAGAAAGAATCCCGCGCCCGCTACGACCGCATCAAAGGTTCCGCCGTGAACCCGGTCCTGCGCGAAGGCAACTCCGACCGCCGCGCGCCGCTGTCGGTCAAGAACTACGCCCGCAAGCACCCGCACAAGATGGGCGCCTGGGCTGCCGACTCCAAGTCGCACGTTGCCCACATGACCCAGGGCGACTTCTACGGCAGCGAGAAAGCCGCACTGATCGAGGCTGACGACAGCCTGCGCATCGAGCTGGTCGGCAAAGACGGCAACACCACCGTACTGAAAGAAAAGACTGCGGTAAAAGCTGCCGAAGTCATCGACTGCGCCACCATGAGCCGCAAGGCCCTGAAAGCCTTCATCGCCGAGCAGATCGCCGATGCCAAGGCTTCCGGCGTGCTGCTGTCGGTACACCTGAAAGCCACCATGATGAAGGTCTCCGACCCGATCATGTTCGGCGTCATCGTCGAAGAGTTCTACAACGACGTGCTGGCCAAGCACGCCGCCGCCCTGGCTGAAGTAGGCTTCAACGCCAACAACGGCATCGGCGACCTGTACGCCCGCATCAAGGACCTGCCAGCCGAGAAGCAGGCCGAGATCGAAGCCGACATCCAGGCCCTGTACGCCCAGCGTCCGGCCCTGGCCATGGTCAACTCCGACAAAGGCATCACCAACCTGCACGTGCCGAGCGACGTCATCGTCGACGCCTCGATGCCGGCCATGATCCGTGACTCGGGCAAGATGTGGAACGCCGCCGGCGAACTGCAGGATGCCAAGGCGATCATCCCGGACCGCTGCTACGCCGGCATCTACCAGGCCACCATCGAAGATTGCAAGGCCAACGGCGCCTTCGACCCGACCACCATGGGCAGCGTACCGAACGTCGGCCTGATGGCACAGAAGGCCGAAGAATACGGCTCCCACGACAAGACCTTCCAGATCAAGGCCGACGGCGTCGTGCGCGTGGTCGACAGCAAAGGCCAGGTCGTTCTCGAGCAGAACGTCGAAGCCGGCGACATCTTCCGCATGTGCCAGGTCAAGGACGCGCCGATCCAGGACTGGGTCAAGCTGGCCGTCAACCGTGCCCGCCTGAGCAACACCCCTGCAGTGTTCTGGCTGGACCCGGCCCGCGCCCACGACGGCGTGATGATCGAGAAGGTGCAGAAGTACCTGAAGGATCACGACACCTCCGGCCTGGACATCCGCATCCTGGCACCGGTCGACGCCATCAAGTTCTCCCTGGCCCGCATCCGCGAAGGCAAGGACACCATCTCGGTGACCGGCAACGTGCTGCGCGACTACCTGACCGACCTGTTCCCGATCATGGAACTGGGCACCAGCGCCAAGATGCTGTCGATCGTGCCGCTGATGAGCGGTGGCGGCCTGTTCGAAACCGGCGCCGGCGGTTCGGCACCGAAGCACGTGCAGCAGCTGGTGGAAGAGAACTTCCTGCGTTGGGACTCGCTGGGTGAATTCCTGGCCCTGGCCGCTTCCCTGGAGCACCTGGGCAACACCTACGACAACCCGCGCGCCAAAGTGCTGGCCAACACCCTGGACCAGGCCACCGGCAAGTTCCTCGACACCAACAAGTCGCCTTCGCGCAAAGTCGGTGGTATCGACAACCGCGGCAGCCACTTCTACCTGACCCTGTACTGGGCCCAGGCCCTGGCTGCGCAGAACGACGACGCTGCCCTGCAGGCACGCTTCGCACCACTGGCCAAGACCCTGACCGAGAACGAGGAGACCATCGTCGCCGAGCTCAACTCCGTCCAGGGCAAGCCGGCCGACATCGGTGGCTACTACGCCCCGGATGCCGAGCTGACCGCCAAGGTGATGCGCCCAAGCCAGACCCTGAACAGCGCCATTGCCGCCCTGTAAGGTCCGCTTGAAGTAACAGCACAAACCCCGGCCACGCACCGGGGTTTGTGCTTTCTGGTCCCCGGGGCTGCTTTGCAGCCCTTTCGCGACACAAGGCCGCTCCTACAGGAGACCGCGCTCCGTTGTAGGAGCGGCCTTGTGTCGCGAAAGGACCGCGCAGCGGTCCCAAAATCTGGAAGGACACCACCTATGACCTGGCAACCCCACATCACCGTCGCCACCATCGTCGAACACGAAGGCAAGTTCCTCTTCGTCGAAGAATTCAAAGCCAACCAGCACGTCTTCAACCAGCCCGCCGGCCACCTCGAACCCAACGAGACCCTGCCCCAGGCCGCCCTGCGCGAAACCCTCGAAGAAACCGCCTGGGAAGTCGAGCTCACCGGCGTGGTCGGCATCTACCTGTACACCGCCCCAAGCAACGGCGTGACCTACCAGCGCATCTGCTTCGCCGCCCGCCCCGTGCGCCATCACGCCGACCTGGCACTGGACAGCGACATCGTCCGCGCCGTGTGGCTGACCCGCGACGAACTGCTGGCCGACCCCGCCCGCTGGCGCAGCGAGCTGGTGCCACGCTGCCTCGACGACTACCTGAAAGGCCCCTTGCACAGCCTCGACCTGCTGCGCGACTGACGCGCCGCCGCAGGTTTGATAGAATCGGCGTTTTTCCCCCTTGATACACACCGGTAACCATGACCAGCCCAGCACTCAAAGACCCCGCCAAGACCCGCGTTATCGTCGGCATGTCCGGCGGCGTGGACTCTTCCGTCTCCGCCCTTCTGCTCATGGAGCAGGGCTACCAGGTGGAAGGGCTGTTCATGAAGAACTGGGAAGAAGACGACGGCACCGAATACTGCACCGCCCGTGAAGACCTGGCCGACGCCCAGGCCGTGTGCGACCGCATCGGTATCAAGTTGCACACCGCCAACTTCGCCGCCGAATACTGGGACAACGTGTTCGAGCACTTCCTCGAAGAGTACAAGGCCGGCCGCACGCCCAACCCGGACATCCTCTGCAACCGCGAAATCAAGTTCAAGGCGTTCCTTGACTACGCCCTGTCGCTGGGTGCCGACCTGATCGCCACCGGCCACTACGTGCGCCGCCGCGACACCGGCGAGCTCACCGAACTGCTCAAGGGCCTGGACCCGAACAAGGACCAGAGCTACTTCCTGCACGCGGTCGGCGGCAAGGAAATCGCCCGCACCCTGTTCCCGGTTGGCGAGCTGGAAAAGCCCGAAGTACGCGCCATTGCCGAAAAGCACGGCCTGGCCACCGCCAAGAAGAAGGACTCCACCGGCATCTGCTTCATCGGCGAGCGCCGCTTCAGCGACTTCCTCAAGCAATACCTGCCGGCCCAGCCGGGCAACATCGAGACCACCGACGGTGAAGTGATCGGCCGCCACCACGGCCTGATGTACCACACCATCGGCCAGCGCCAGGGCCTGGGCATTGGCGGCCTGAAGGACGCCGGTGACGAGCCGTGGTACGTGCTGCACAAGGACCTGACCCGCAACGTGCTGGTGGTCGGCCAGGGGAATGAACACCCGTGGTTGTTCTCCCGCGCCCTGCTCGCTTCGGAAATTTTCTGGGTCAACCCGGTCGACCTCAGCAGCCCGCGCCAGCTCACCGCCAAGGTGCGCTACCGCCAGAGCGACCAGCAGTGCACCCTGGAACTGACCGAAAGCGGTTACCGTGCGGTGTTCGACGAACCGCAACGTGCCGTTACCCCGGGCCAGTCGGTGGTGTTCTACGACGGCGAAGTGTGCCTGGGCGGCGGCGTGATCGAAGCCGCCGAGCCGTGGAGCCCGCGCGCATGAGCAACCTGCAGGAGCAGCTGATTGCGTTGGGCGGTGTGTTCCAGGCCGCCGTACTGGTCGACCGCATTGCCCGCACCGGCCAGGCCAGCGAGGCCAACATCGGCTGCATGCTGGGCAGCCTGCTGGTCCGCGACCCCAAGGACACCCTGGAGGTGTTCGGCGGTGACGACCTGAACCTGCGCGACGGCTATCGCGCGCTGGTCGGCGCGCTGGAGCGCGACCCCAGCAGCCTGCAGCGCGAGCCACTGCGCTACGCCCTGTCGATGCTGGGCCTGGAGCGCCAGCTGAACAAGCGCGGCGACCTGCTCGACACCATCGGCAACCGCCTGCCGCAAATCCAGTCCCAGGCCGAGCATTTCGGCCTGGTTCATGAAAACGTCATCGCTTCCAGTGGAGCCTTGTACCAGGACACCCTGAGCACCTTGCGCCAGCGCATCCAGGTACATGGCGACATGCGCTTCCTGCAGCAGGCCAGCAACGCCTCGAAGATTCGCGCCCTGCTGCTGGCCGGCATCCGCGCCGCACGCCTGTGGCGCCAGCTGGGCGGGCACCGCTGGCAGCTGGTATTCAGCCGGCGCAAGCTGTTGAACGAACTGTACGACATGATGCGTTCGCCTTCCTGACAGGCGCACGCTGAACCCTGTGTAGGAGCAGCCTTGTGCTGCGAATGGGCTGCGCAGCAGCCCCAGGATTTCGGCCCCGGCACACTTTGTCGGGGCTGCTGCGCAGCCCATTCGCAGCACAAGGCTGCTCCTACACAGAGACCGCGACATGCTTTTCATGGGCCGACCTTTGGTCAGCCACCCGACCTGAGCGCATTTTTCATGTATGATATGCGCCCTTCCAAAAGCCTGACTGTCCGAGAACACCCCATGCAGCTTTCTTCGCTCACTGCGGTTTCCCCTGTAGACGGCCGTTATGCCGGCAAAACCCAGGCCTTGCGCCCCATTTTCAGCGAATTCGGCCTGATCCGTTTCCGCGCCCTGGTCGAAGTGCGCTGGCTGCAGCGCCTGGCCGCCCACCCGCAGATCGGCGAAGTACCGGCGTTCTCCGCCGAAGCCAACGCCCTGCTGGACAGCCTGGCCACCGACTTCAAGCTCGAGCACGCCGAACGCGTCAAGGAAATCGAGCGCACCACCAACCACGACGTCAAGGCGATCGAATACCTCCTCAAGGAGCAGGCCGCCAAGCTGCCTGAGCTGGCCAAGGTCAGCGAGTTCATCCACTTCGCCTGCACCAGCGAGGACATCAACAACCTGTCCCACGCCCTGATGCTGCGCGCCGGCCGTGACGAAGTGCTGCTGCCGCTGATGCGCCAGATCGCCGATGCCATCCGCGCCCTGGCCCACGCCCACGCCGACGTGCCGATGCTGTCGCGCACCCACGGCCAGCCGGCTTCGCCGACCACCCTGGGCAAGGAACTGGCCAACGTCGTGTACCGCCTGGAGCGCCAGATCGCCCAGGTTGCCGCCGTACCGCTGCTGGGCAAGATCAACGGTGCCGTGGGCAACTACAACGCCCACCTGTCGGCCTACTCGCAGATCGACTGGGAGCAGAACGCCCGCGCCTTCATCGAAGACGAGCTGGGCCTGCAGTTCAACCCGTACACCACCCAGATCGAGCCGCACGACTACATCGCCGAGCTGTTCGACGCCATCGCCCGCTTCAACACCATCCTGATCGACTTCGACCGCGATGTGTGGGGCTACATTTCGCTGGGCTACTTCAAGCAGAAGACCGTTGCCGGTGAAATCGGCTCGTCGACCATGCCGCACAAGGTCAACCCGATCGACTTCGAAAACTCCGAAGGCAACTTGGGTATCGCCAACGCGCTGTTCCAGCACCTGGCCAGCAAGCTGCCGATCTCGCGCTGGCAGCGTGACCTGACCGACTCCACCGTGCTGCGCAACCTGGGCGTGGGCTTTGCCCACAGCGTCATCGCCTACGAAGCCAGCCTGAAAGGCATCGGCAAGCTGGAAGTCAACGAAGCCCGCATCGCCGCCGACCTGGACGCCTGCTGGGAAGTGCTGGCCGAGCCGATCCAGACCGTGATGCGCCGCTTCAACATCGAAAACCCCTACGAGAAGCTCAAAGAGCTGACCCGTGGCAAGGGCATCACCCCGGAAGCGCTGCTGACCTTCATCGACGGCCTGGACATGCCAGCCGAAGCCAAGGCCGAGCTCAAGCAGCTGACCCCTGCTACTTACATCGGCAACGCGGCAGCACAGGCCAAACGCATCTAAGCTGACCGTCGCGTTCAACGCCCGGCCTGGCCGGGCGTTTTTATTCCCGAACGAAAATTACATTTTTTCAATAGGTTGAACATGAATCCTGATACTCCACTGCAGCTGCTGGGCGGCATCTCGGCCCGCGAATTCATGCGCGACTACTGGCAGAAGAAGCCGCTGCTGGTGCGCCAGGCCTTCCCGGACTTCATCAGCCCGATCGACCCCGACGAGCTGGCCGGCCTGGCCCTGGAAGAGGAAGTAGAGTCGCGTATCGTGCTCGAGCACGGCGCGCACCCGTGGGAGCTGCGCCGCGGCCCGTTCACCGAAGATACCTTCGCCGAGCTGCCGGAAAAGGACTGGACCCTGCTGGTGCAGGCCGTGGACCAGTTCGTCCCGGAAGTGGCCGAACTGCTGGAAAACTTCCGCTTCCTGCCCAGCTGGCGCATCGATGACGTGATGATCAGCTTCGCTGCCCCCGGTGGCAGCGTCGGCCCGCACTTCGACAACTACGACGTGTTCCTGCTGCAGGGCCACGGCCAGCGCAACTGGAAAATCGGCCAGATGTGCAGCAGCGACAGCTCGCTGCTGGAGCACGCCGACCTGCGCATCCTCGCCGACTTCGAGCAGAGCGATGAGTGGACCCTGGAGCCGGGCGACATGCTCTACCTGCCACCGCGCCTGGCCCACTACGGCGTGGCCGTGGACGACTGCCTGACCTACTCGGTAGGCTTCCGCGCGCCAAGCGCCGCTGAAGTACTGACCCACTTCACCGATTTCCTCGGCCAGTTCCTGCCCGACGAAGAACGCTACAGCGACGCCGATGCCCAGCCGGTCAGCGACCCGCACCAGATCCAGCACGACGCCCTCGACCGCCTCAAGGCGCTGCTCGACAAGCACATGGGCGACAAGGACCTGCTGCTGACCTGGTTCGGCCAGTTCATGACCGAGCCACGCTACCCCGAGCAGATCGTCGGTGAAGAGCTGTCCGAGGAAGAGCTGATCGATGCCCTGGAACAAGGCGCCATCTTGATCCGCAACCCGAGCGCGCGCCTGGCCTGGTCGGAGTTCGAAGAAGACCTGCTGCTGTTCGCCAGCGGCCGCAGCTGCCCGCTGCCGGGCAAACTGCGCGAGCTGCTGAAGCTGGTTTGCGCGGCCGACGCCCTGCACATCGACAACCTGGGCGAATGGCTGCAGGATGAAGATGGCCTTATGCTGGTACAGCAGCTGGTCAAACAAGGAAGCCTGGGATTCGCCAATGAATAAGATTCGTGTGCGCCTCGCCGACTGGCACAAGGACAACGCCGACATCCGCCGCATCCGCGAAGCGGTGTTCATTGCCGAACAGCACGTGCCCCCGGAGCTGGAGTGGGACTCGGACGACCCGACCGCCGCGCACTTCCTGGCCCTGGAAGGCGACTACCCGATCGGCACGGCGCGCCTGCTGCCTGACGGCACCATTGGCCGGGTCTCGGTGCTTAAGGACTGGCGCGGGCTGAAGGTGGGTGACGCGCTGATGAACGCGGTGATTGTCGAAGCACAGAACCGCGACCTGAAGCAGCAGATGCTCAGCGCCCAGGTGCACGCCACGCCGTTCTACGAGCGGCTGGGCTTTCGCGTAGTCAGCGAAGAGTTCCTCGAAGCCGGCATCCCGCACGTGGATATGGTGCGCGACTCGCGCGCCTGATCCCTGTACCGGCCTCTTCGCGGGCTTGCCCGCTCCCACAAGGACCCCACAGATATTGAATGCTGTGCAGTGCCTGTGGGAGCGGGCAAGCCCGCGAAGAGGCCGGCACAGCAAAATACATCTTCCCTGACAAAAACCTGTACATCCATCCAGATAAAACTTGCCTCCGCGCCTTCGCTTGCGCATCCTATCGCCCATCACCCCCGATGAAGCGTCCCCGGCCATGCGCCTGTTCCTCTGCGAAAAACCCTCCCAGGCAAAAGACATCGCCAAAGTGCTCGGCGCCAACCGCAAGGGCGATGGCTGCTGGCAAGGCACCGACGTCTGCGTGACCTGGTGCATCGGCCACCTGCTGGAAACCGCCCCGCCCGACAGCTACGACGAACGCTACAAGCGCTGGAACCTGGCCGACCTGCCGATCATCCCGGAAAAGTGGAAGATGCTGGTCAAGCCCAAGACCGCCAGCCAGTTCAAGGCAGTCAAGCGCCTGCTCGGCGAAGCGCGCGAACTGGTGATCGCCACCGACGCCGACCGCGAAGGCGAAATGATCGCCCGCGAACTGGTCGAGCATTGCCGCTACCGGGGCCCGGTGCAGCGCCTGTGGCTGTCGGCACTGGACGACGCGTCCATTCGCAAGGCCCTGGCGCGGCTGCTGCCGGGCCACGAAACCTTCAACCTGTACCACTCGGCGCTGGGCCGTTCGCGCGCAGACTGGCTGATCGGCATGAACATGAGCCGGCTGTTCACCCTGCTGGGCCGCCAGTCGGGCTATCAGGGCGTGCTGCCGGTGGGCCGGGTGCAAACGCCCACCTTGCGCCTGGTGGTCGACCGCGACCGCAACATCGCCGACTTCGTGCCGGTACCGTTCTGGGCCATCGACGTGCAGCTCGAACACGCAGGCTTTGGCTTCAACGCCCAGTGGCGCGCCCCCGAGGACGCCTGCGACGACCAGGGCCGCTGCCTGAACCAGGCCCTGGCGCAGCAGGCTGCCGCCGACATCGGCAATGCGGGTACTGCCCGGGCCGTGAAGGTGACCACCGAGCGCGTGCGTGAAGCGGCACCCCTGCCCTTCGACCTTGGCACCCTGCAGGAGCTGTGCTCGAAAAAGTTCGGCCTCGGCGCCCAGGAAACCCTCGACATCGCCCAGGCCCTGTACGAAACCCACAAGCTGATCACCTACCCGCGCAGCGACTGCGGCTACCTGCCGCAAAGCCAGCACGCCGAAGCGCCAGCCATCCTCGCCGCCCTGCAACGGGCCGATGCCAGCCTGGCGCCGCTGCAGCCCTACCTGGAGCCGCAACGCCGTTCACGGGCGTGGAACGACGTCAAGGTCAGCGCCCACCACGGCATCATCCCCACTGCCGCCGCCAGCGACCCGTCGCGCCTGCCGGCCAAGCACAAGGCGGTGTACACCCTGATCCGCGCCCGCTACCTGGCGCAGTTCCTGCCCAACCACGAGTACGACCGTACCCAGGCCGACTTCGACTGCGCCGGCCATGCCCTGCGTGCCGTAGGCAAGCAGATCGTCGAACCAGGCTGGCGCCGTGCGCTGCCCGAGGCGCTGACCCCGTCCAAGGGCCGCGAGGCACCACCGGCCCAGGTGCTGCCGGCGCTGCGCGAAGGCCAGGACTGCACAGTGCAGGGCCTGCAACTGAAAGACCTGTGGACCCAGCCGCCCAAGCCGTTTACCGAAGGCGACCTGATCAAGGCAATGAAGAACGTGGCCAAGCTGGTGGATGACCCGCGGTTGAAGCAGAAGCTGAAGGAAACCACCGGTATCGGCACCGAAGCCACCCGCGCCAGCATCATCCAGGGCCTGCTTGACCGCGGCTACCTGGTGAAGAACGGCAAGGCGCTGTCCGCCACCCCTGCGGCCTTCAGCCTGATCGACGCCGTGCCACGCGCCATTGCCGACCCAGGCACCACGGCTATCTGGGAGCAGGCGCTGGACATGGTGCAGAGTGGCGAGATGACGCTGGAGGAGTTCGTCGCCCGGCAGTCGGCATGGATGGGCAAGCTGGTCGAACGGTGCAGCGGCATGCGCATGACCATCAGCGGGCCGGCAGCCGGGGCTGCGCCGCCGTGGAAGAAGAAGCGTCGGGGTGGCGGGAAGGGCAAAGCGGCCGCAGGCAAGCCAAGACAGCCTCGAAAAAAGGCGACAACCTGAAGATTTTGCACTTTCAGGTCAGGCCCCTTCGCGGGTGAACCCGCTCCCACATTTACAGCGCCGACCTCGAGACCGGTGATGACTCTGTGGGAGCGGGTTTACCCGGGAAAGGGCCAGGACAGGCAACACAATAACCCGAGGTAAACCACAAACCCGGCCAATGCATTGGCGACATGAAATTTACCTGCTAAATTTTCATGAAAATAAACACAATAATTTTCATGAGACCCCTGCATGTTCAAACAATCCGCCCAGCACGTCGCCAGCTACTACGCCCAGACCTACCCCGCCAGCATTCCCCTGCACCCTACCCTGCAAGGCAGCCACGACACCGAAGTCCTGATCATTGGCGCCGGCTTCAGCGGCCTGCACACCGCCTTGCGCCTGACCCAGGCCGGCAAGCGCGTAACGCTGCTGGAAGCCAGCCGCGTGGCCTGGGCCGCGTCCGGCCGCAACGGCGGCCAGGCACTGCTCGGGTGGTCATGCGACATGCCGCCGCTGGAAAAGGCCCTGGGCGTCGAACGCACCCGACGCCTGTGGGCCAGCATGTGCTGGGCCGCCGATGAAATGCGCGAACTGCCCGAGCGCCATGGCTTCGACATCGACTATCGGCTGGGCAGCCTGTGGACCGCCGTGCTGCCGCGCCGGGTGAAGATGCTGGAAGAAGCCCTGCACGAGGCCGAAAACAAATGGGGCTACGACGCCCTGCGCCTGATCGGCCGCGACGAGCTGCCGCAATGGATCGACAGCCCGCGCTACCAGGCCGCGCTATACGACGCCAAAGGCGCCCACCTCAACCCGCTGAAGCTGGCCCAGGGCCTGGCCAGCACCATCGAGGCGGCTGGCGGGCGGATCTACGAACAGAGCCAGGTGCTCGACTACCAGAAAGCCGGCGACGGCTATGTGGCCCGTACCGACCGCGGCGAAGTCCGCTGCCAGGTGCTGGTGCTGGCCTGCAACGCCTACATCGACCGCCTCGACCGCAACCTGTCGCGCCGCCTGTTGCCGGTTGGCTCCTATCAGGTAGCCACCGCACCGCTGGATGCCGACTTCGCCCAGTCGCTACTGCCGCGCAACAGTTGCGTGATCGACAACCAGTTCGTGCCCGACTATTTCCGCCTCACCCCGGACCATCGCCTGCTGTTCGGCGGCGGCTGCACCTACCTGGGCGGTATTCCCAAAGATGTCGCCAGCGCTACCCGCCCCTACCTGGAGCGGGTGTTCCCGCAGCTGGCCGGGGTGGCCATCGACTATGCCTGGGGCGGCCATATCGACTGCAGCATCCAGCGCACCCCGGATGTCGGTCGCGAGGGCCAGCGCTACTGGCTGCAGGGTTTCTCTGGCCATGGCGTGCTGCCTACACTGGCGGCGGCGCGGGCGGTCAGCGATGCCATTCTTGGCGACGACGACCTGCTGGCGCTGTACCAAGGCCTCGACAACGGCCGCTTCCCCGGCGGCGATCTGCTGGCGGCACCGCTGGAAGCTGCAGCCAAGGCCTGGTACCGGATGCGCGACCGCGTCTGATCGGTTGACACAACCCGTTGTAGGAGCGGCCTTGTGTCGCGAAAGGGCTGCAAAGCAGCCCCAGGGTTTCAGCACAGATGCACACATTGCCGGGGCTGCCTTGCAGCCCTTTCGCGACACAAGGCCGCTCCTACAGGGGACCGAGCAGGGCCGGGAGTGCCCCACAAATTCCAGTACCAGGCAAAATACCTCCTATTCTCAATAGCTCCCTTCGCTTCCTGCACACAGGAGACCCGACCATGAGCTATGTAACCACGAAGGACGGCGTACAGATCTTCTACAAGGACTGGGGCCCGCGTGACGCGCCGGTCATTCACTTCCACCACGGCTGGCCGCTCAGCGCCGACGACTGGGATGCCCAGTTGCTGTTCTTCCTCGCCCACGGTTACCGCGTGGTCGCCCACGACCGCCGCGGCCATGGCCGTTCCAGCCAGGTATGGGACGGCCACGACATGGACCACTACGCCGACGATGTGGCGGCGGTCGTCGCTCACCTGGGCATCCAGGGCGCCGTACATGTCGGCCACTCGACCGGTGGCGGTGAAGTGGTGCGCTACATGGCCCGGCACCCAGAAGACAAGGTGGCCAAGGCCGTGCTGATCGCCGCCGTACCTCCACTGATGGTGCAGACGCCCGATAATCCCGGTGGCCTGCCCAAATCGGTGTTCGACGGCTTCCAGGCCCAGGTCGCCAGCAACCGTGCGCAGTTCTACCGGGATGTGCCGGCCGGGCCGTTCTACGGCTACAACCGCCCCGGTGCAGAAGCCAGCGAAGGCATCATCGGCAACTGGTGGCGCCAAGGCATGATTGGCAGTGCCAAGGCCCATTACGATGGCATCGTGGCGTTTTCCCAGACCGACTTCACCGAAGACCTGAAGGGCATCATCCAGCCGGTGCTGGTGATGCACGGCGACGATGACCAGATCGTACCGTATGAAAATTCCGGGATGCTGTCGGCGAAGCTACTGCCTAACGGCACACTCAAGACCTACAAAGGCTACCCGCATGGCATGCCGACCACCCATGCCGATGTGATCAATGCGGATTTGCTGGCGTTTATCCGTAGCTGATGTGATGGCCTGTACCGCCCCTTTCGCGGACGCGCCCGCTCCCACAGGTACTGCACAGGTATCGAAATGTGCAGGTAACCTGTGGGAGCGGGCATGCCCGCGAAAGGGCCGGCACTGGCAACACACCTCCCCCAGGATTACCATGTCACCCTTCTAGTGCGGCCCTCTGCCGCCCCTTGCCTCCCTGCCTGCCAAAACCCCATGCCCTTCGAACTCACCGTAGAACCCCTCACCCTGCTGATCCTGGCCCTGGTCGCCTTCGTCGCCGGCTTCATCGATGCCATCGCCGGCGGTGGCGGCCTGCTCACCACCCCGGCGCTACTCACCGCCGGCATGCCGCCGCACCTGGTACTGGGCACCAACAAGCTCAGCTCTACCTTCGGCTCGGCTACCGCCGGCTTCACCTACTACAGGCGCAAGCTGTTCCACCCGGCACAATGGCGCCCGGCATTGTTCGCCACCTTGGTCGGTGCTTTGCTCGGTGCAGTGATCGCCCACTACATGCCGGCCGAATGGCTGAACAAGATGTTGCCGGTGATCGTCTTCGCCTGTGGCGTCTACCTGCTGTTCGGCGGCACGCCCAAGGCGCCGCTGGATGCCGATGCGCCGATCAGGAAAAAGTGGCAAGTGCCGCAAGGCTTCACCCTGGGCTTCTATGACGGCGTGGCCGGCCCGGGTACCGGGGCGTTCTGGACGGTCAGCACCCTGCTGCTCTACCCCATCGACCTGGTCCGTGCCAGCGGCGTGGCGCGCAGCATGAACTTCGTCAGCAACATCGCAGCGCTGACGGTGTTCATCATTTCCGGGCAGGTGGACTACATCGTCGGCCTGTGCATGGGCCTGTCGGTGATGGTTGGCGCCTTCTTCGGCGCACGCACGGCGATCAGTGGCGGCAGCAAGTTCATCCGCCCAGTGTTCATCACCGTGGTGCTGGCATTGACCGTGCGCCTAGCGTGGCAGCACTGGTTCGGCCAAGCCTGATGGGCTGTGATACCCCTGCTTTCCCGCCCTATCTGCGCGAGAAATGTCCTCCGCCGTCGTTGCAGGACTTGGCAATGGAATGACCATTGCCTGCGCCCTGCGCCTAGTCGGAGAACATTTCTCACTGCAGCTAGGACGGGAAAGCAGGGATATCACAGCCCAGCCGCCGCGCAACGTACAGATCGATCAGGTAGCGGGCAATCGACCGCCCGGCCGGCAGCGGCGGCAGGTCGTGGACGCTGAACCATTTGGCGTCCTCGATCTCGTCCGGCTGCATGACGATATCGCCGCCGGCATACTCGGCATGGAAGCCCAGCATCATCGAATGCGGGAACGGCCAGCACTGGCTGCCGACGTACTGGATGTTCCTTACTTCCACCGCCACCTCTTCACGCACTTCGCGCACCAGGCAGTCCTCGGCCGACTCGCCCGGCTCGGCAAAGCCTGCCAGGGTGCTGTACACCCCGGTGACAAAGCGTGGCGAACGCGCCAGCAGGATTTCGTCGCCACGGGTCACCAGCACGATCATGCTCGGCGAAATGCGCGGGTAGCTGCGCAAGTCGCAAGGCTGGCAGTACATCGCCCGCTCCCAGCGGATCTGCGTCATTGCCTGGCCGCAGCTGCCGCAGAAACGGTGCTCGCGGGCCCAGGTGCCGATCTGCGCGGCATAGCCCAGCACTTTGTAGGTGTCGAAGTCACCCTCGAGCATGAACGCGCGCAGGCCGCGCCAGGCGCAGCCGGGCATGTCGGTGGCGCTGCGCAGTTCCAGCAGGAACACCGGCTGGCCGTCGAAGTGGCCGATACCGTGCTCGCACAGCACGTCGAGGTCTTGGCGCTTGAGCCAGTCGCGAGGGAACAGCGCGCCGTTGTCGTCCACCAGGAACCCTTCCGGGCTGCGGGCCACGGCCAGCCCCCCGGTGATCTGCGGGTCGAGTACTGCGGTAGTCCAGCGTGCTGACATGTCGGGGGTTCCCTTACTGCGCGTCCCCCGGCCTGATCAGTCGGCGAACGTCGGTTTCTGTTTGCTCATGTGCGCCGCCACCGCCACGCGCAGGTCTTCGGACTGCAGCATCGCGGCGTTCCAGGTGGCGATGTACTCCAGGCCATCGTCGATGCGATGGTCACGCATGTAGCTGAGCATTTCCTTGGTGCCGGCCACGGCGATCGGCGATTTTGCGGCAATCTCGCCGGCGATGGCAAAGACCCCGTCCATCAGCGCGGCCTGATCATCATAGACCCGGTTGACCAGGCCGATGCGCAGCGCCTCTTCGGCCTCGACATTGCGCCCGGTGAAAGCCAGCTCACGCATCATGCCGTCACCGATGATACGAGGCAAACGTTGCAGTGTGCCGACATCGGCGGCCATGCCCATGTCGATTTCCTTGATCGAGAACTGCGCGTCGCTGCTGCAGTAGCGCATGTCGCAGGCCGAGATCAGATCGATGGCGCCGCCAATGCAGTAACCCTGCACCGCGGCCAGTACCGGCTTGCGGCATTTGTCCACGGCGTTGAACGACGCCTGCAGGCGCAGGATGGTGCTGCGCAGGAAGCGTGCGTTACGGCCCACGTCCTTGCCCATCTGCCCGGCCAGCGAAGCCAGCATCATCAGGTCGATACCGGCGGAAAAATGCTTGCCGGCACCGCTGATCACCACCGCCCGCACCGCGTCGGTGTCGTCGACCCACTGGAAGATGTCGATGATCTCCTCCCAGAAGGCGGCGTTCATCGCGTTGACCTTTTCCGGACGGTTGATCTGAACGTGGGCGATGCTGTTGGTCAGTTCGACCTTGAACGCGCTGTAATCGGTCACGGGCGGCACTCCTGAGGGCAATGGTTCATCGCCGGACTATAACCCACTACAGTGACGGTTCTTGCGCCAAAAGCAGGACCGAGTCGCCACTCACCTGATATTTTTACCAGTAGCTGTCGCGCGCCAATGCACCGGATACTGGCTCTCCCCCAATGGATTGTACCAATATGAAAGAGACATTAGAAACGATCACGTATACACCGTACGGATATACGCCCTCGATTCCACTTGGACCGGGTTTTAACGGGGAGTACCGCAGCATCTTTGGTCTATACGCTTTGGGCAAAGGCTATCGGTATTATTCACCTTTCCTGGGGCGATTCATGGCCCCGGATACATTCAGCCCTTTTTTCGAAGGCGGCTTGAACCCGTATGCCTATTGTCAAAACGACCCAATTAACCATTTAGACCCATCAGGCCATGTTATCAAAAAGATCTATAACCATGTCTCAGGAAAATATAGCGCCTCTACATTAAAACGCAAACTCGAATCCATGGAAAATCTTACGCCTACCGACCGTCCACTATCGAAGGCGATTACCTTCAGCAAGAACGAATTTAAAACCCTGGAAAACCACCTCACCGACACAGTTTCCTTCTCAGAAAGACTAAAGGGCAGCATACAGTCGAAAAAGCGAAGAGATGAACTTAAGTCGCAAAGCCCTTTTAGTAAAAAAGACCGGCAAGCCGCGATCTTGAAACACGACTCAGATATTTACGCACTTGACCTACGCATAGCCAGCGCGAATGAATACCTGCAACATCTCCGGCAGCTTCAGCATGTAAACATTGATGGCAAACAGCGATTCGCCTCACCTAAACTCATACGCGACCCCTCTAGTCAGAGTGACTGATTGTTGGCAATGAATGCGCTTTAGGTGACTTGCCTTATATGCGCCGATCCGGCACCGTGCGCCATCGTTGAATCATAAGGATACATATTCATGTCGCGCTCCTTGCCTGGCCCCCTCGCCCATGGTTTCCTGGGCCAGTCGCCGCTTTGGTACAAGGCGGTCATCTGCCTGTTCCTGGCGCTCAATCCGCTGCTGCTGGTAACCGTTGGCCCGGCCGCTGCTGGCTGGGCACTGGTGATCGAGTTCATCTTCACCTTGGGCATGGCCCTGAAATGCTACCCGCTGATGCCCGGCGGGCTGTTGCTGATCGAAGCCATGTTGTTGCAGATGACCACCCCGCAAGCCCTGTACGAAGAGCTGCAGCACAACTTCCCGGTGATCCTGCTGCTGATGTTCATGGTCGCGGGCATCCACTTCATGAAGGAACTGCTGCTGTTCCTGTTTTCGCGCATCCTGCTGGGGGTGCGTTCGAAGGCGATCCTGGCGTTGCTGTTCTGCGTGCTGTCGGCATTCCTCTCGGCGTTTCTCGATGCGCTGACCGTGACCGCCGTGATCATCAGCGCCGCGGTCGGTTTCTATGCGGTGTACCACCGCGTCGCCTCCGGGGCCAACCCGCGCGAAGACAGTGCGCTGGACAGCGACCAGCAGGTCGCACAGTTGCACCGTGAAGACCTCGACCAGTTCCGCGCCTTCCTGCGCAGCCTGCTGATGCATGGCGCGGTGGGTACCGCCCTGGGCGGCGTATGCACGCTGGTAGGCGAGCCGCAGAACCTGCTGATCGGCCATGAGATGGGCTGGCACTTTGCCGATTTCTTCCTGAAGGTGGCACCGGTGTCACTGCCGGTGCTGGGCGCCGGCTTGCTGACCTGCGTGCTGCTGGAGAAGTTGCGCCTGTTCGGCTACGGCACGTTGATGCCCGAGCCGGTGCGTCAGGTGCTGGCCGCCTACGCCGCCGAGGACGATGCAGCACGCACCACTGCCCAGCGCATCGCGCTGTGGGTGCAAGGGTTCGCCGCACTGATCCTGATCGTCTGCCTGGGGCTGCACGTTGCCGAGGTCGGCCTGATCGGCCTGATGGTGATCGTGCTGATCACGGCGTTCACCGGCATTACCGACGAACACCGCCTGGGCCGTGCCTTCCAGGACGCCATGCCGTTCACCGCATTGCTGGTGGTGTTCTTCGCCGTGGTGGCGGTGATTCATCAGCAGCAACTGTTCAGCCCGTTGATTGCCTGGGTGCTGGCGCTGCCGGCCGAGCAGCAACCGGGCATGCTGTACCTGGCCAACGGCCTGCTGTCGGCGATCAGCGACAACGTGTTCGTTGCCACCATCTACATCACCGAGGTGAAGCAGGCGTTCCTCAATGGCGGCATGAGCCGCGAGCATTTCGAGACGCTGGCGGTGGCGATCAACACCGGCACCAACCTGCCGAGCGTGGCGACGCCGAATGGGCAGGCGGCGTTCCTGTTCCTGTTGACTTCGGCAATCGCGCCGCTGATCCGGCTGTCGTATGGGCGAATGGTTTGGATGGCCTTGCCCTATACCGTAGTGATGGGTGGGCTGGGGTGGTGGGCGGTGACCTACTGGCTTTGAGGTAGCCTGCACCGGCCTCTTCGCAGCACAAGGCTGCTCCTACAGGCACAGCAGCGCTTTCTGGAGCGGTGGTGATCCTGTGGGAGCGGGCATGCCCGCGAAAGGGCCGGCACAGGTTTGCGCTGTCGATTCTGCTGCCAGCCATTCGACTATCCCATGCCCCCAGCCACCCCGGCTGCCAACAGGAGAGTCCCATGCGCAAACTCATCGTAGCCGCCTTCATCAGCCTCGACGGTGTCATGCAGGCCCCCGGCGGACCGCAGGAAGACACCAGCGGCGGCTTCACCTACGGCGGCTGGATTGTGCCCTACGCCGAGGAAGTCTTCGGCCAGGCCATGCAGGCCCTGTTCAGCCAGCCCTTCGAGTTGCTGCTGGGCCGGCGCACCTACGACATCTTCGCCGGCTACTGGCCAAAGGTAGAAGGCAGCTCGGAAGACTTCTCCATCGCCAACCTGTTCAACAGCGTGCCCAAGCACGTGGCCACCCACACCCCCGCAACCCTCGACTGGCACAACAGCCATGCCCTTGGCGTGGACATCACCGCAGCGGTCCGCGCGCTGAAACAACAGGACGGCGCCAACCTGCTGACCCAGGGCAGCAGCGATCTGGTGCAGCAACTGCTGGCGGCGGGCCTGGTCGATGAACTGCAACTGCTGATCCACCCGTTGCTGCTCGGCCACGGCAAGCGCCTGTTCGCTGACGATGCGGCAGCGGCGGCCTTCACCCTGCAGCACTCGCAGGTTTCGCCCAAGGGCGTGGTCATCGCCCGTTACGTGCGTGCCGGCGAAGTGCAGACCGGTTCGTTCTGAAAGGCACGATTCCGTACAACTTTTGCCTCTCGCTCGCATCGAAACACAGGTAAGCCCCGTCCGTATCAAGGAGGTTCACCATGGCGCTACGCACCACGTTGCTGTTTTGCTGCATGACCCTGGCCCTGCTCGGCTGTGCCGGCAACGACCACCCGGCGCCGCCGCGCACCCAGCAGGTCGACCTGCAACGTTACCAGGGCACCTGGTACGAACTCGCGCGGTTGCCGATGTTCTTCCAGCGCAACTGCGTGCAGTCCGAAGCGCACTATGGCCTGCGAGAGGACGGCCGCCTCGACGTGACCAACCGCTGCCAGGAAAAGGACGGCCAGTGGAACCAGGCCAAGGGCATCGCCGAAGCCCAGCAACCGGGCAGCACCGACAAGCTCTGGGTGCGCTTCGACAACTGGTTCAGCCGCCTCGCGCCCGGCCTGACCAAGGGCGAGTACTGGGTGCTGTACCACGACCAGGACTACCGCGTAGCCTTGGTCGGCCACCCGAACCGCGAATACCTGTGGCTGCTCTCGCGCACCCCCGCGGTCACCGACCAGCTGCGCGAGCAACTGCTGACGATCGCCCGGGAGCAAGGCTATGACACCAGCAAGCTGATCTGGCGACAGGCCGAGTAGGCAAGACCTGGCGGGCCATCGACGACATGCGGCAATCCGGCTAAGGTGTGCGCCCTTACCACCTCGAAGGAACGAGCCCGTTGAGTACCACGCCGCTACCTGCACCCCGTATCCGTTTTCTCGCACTGTGCGTGTTCCATCACCAGGGCAAGATCCTGGTCAACGTCTTCGACGACCCGGCCACCGGCCAGACCCTGTGCCGGCCGCTGGGTGGCGGCATCGAGTTCGGTGAATTGGGCCGCGATGCCATCGCCCGGGAAATCACCGAAGAACTAGGCCAGCCGATCAGCGACGTGCACCTGCTCGGCACGCTGGAAAGCCTGTTCACCTATGCCGGCAAGCCAGGGCATGAGATCGTGCAGGTGTACGATGCACGCTTCGACGACGCCAGCCTGTACCGGCAAGCCTGGCTGGCCGGCCAGGAGACCGACGGCAGCGCATTCCGCGCCCGCTGGTGCGACAGCGCCGACCTGGCGGGCATCGGCCCGTTGGTACCACAAGGGTTGCAAGCGTTGCTGCGCGACCTGTCGCTGCTGGGCTGAAACAAGGAGCCAGACCATGGATTTGCTGTTCCTGGGCACCTCCGCCGGCGTGCCGACCAAGGCACGCAACGTCAGCGCCACCGCAGTGATCGAAGCCAGTGGCAGCCACTGGTATCTGGTCGACTGCGGCGAAGGCACCCAGCACCGGCTGCTGCATACGCCGCTGTCGATCCGCGACTTGCGGGCCATCTTCATCACCCACGTGCACGGCGACCATTGCTTCGGCCTGCCGGGCCTGCTGGCCAGCGCCGGCATGAGCGGGCGCACCCAGCCACTGGACCTTGTCCTGCCCGCCGCCCTGCACGACTGGGTGCGCCAGGGGCTGGTTGCCAGCGATACTTTCCTGCCGTTCGAACTGCGCCTGCTGGCCGTGGAAGAGCTGGTGGAATGGCGCAGTGACGCCCTGCAGGTGACCAGCGTGCAGCTTTCGCACCGGGTACCGAGCGTCGGCTTCGTGTTCACCGAGCTCAACCCCGAACCGCGCCTGGACATACCGCGCCTGGAAGCCGACGGCATCCCCCGCGGCCCGCTGTGGGGCGAGCTGGCCAAGGGCTTGACGGTGCAGCATGGCGGGCAGTTGCTGCACGGCTGTGATTACTTGCGCCCTTCGCGTCCGCCGCGGCGGGTGATCGTGTGCGGCGACAACGACAACCCCGAGCTGTTGGCCGACGTCGCAAAGGGCGCGGACGTGCTGGTGCACGAAGCCACGTTCACCCAGGCGGTGGTAGAGCGCACGGGGGTAACCTTCGGCCACAGCACCGCGGCTGCGGTGGCGCGCTTTGCCGAAACTGCGGGCGTTCGCAACCTGGTGCTGACGCATTTCAGCGCCCGCTACCAGAACGACCCACGGCGCAGCCCGAGCATCGACAACGTGCGCGACGAAGCCCTCGCCCACTACAGCGGGCAGCTGACCCTGGCGCAGGACCTGCAGCGCTATCACATCGGGCGCGATGGCTGTCTCGAACCGGCCGGATGATTTAGCATGGCCGGTTTTCCAAAAGGACTTGGCCATGCAACGTATCGTGATTCTGGGCAACGCCGGCAGTGGCAAATCGACCCTGGCCCGGCAGATAGGCGCATGCTTGGGCGTGCCGGTGGTGCACCTCGATACGTTGTTCTGGGAGACCGGCTGGGTCGAGCCGGATGCCGAGACCTTCCGTACCCGCGTGCGCGATGCGGTGGCTGGGGAAGCTTGGGTATGCGAAGGCAATTATGCCCGCCGCACGTTCGACCTGCGTCTGCCGCGGGCCGACCTGGTCATCTGGCTGGATACGCCGAGACCGACCTGCCTCAAGCGGGTGATCCTGCGCAGTGTGCTGAACAAGCCCCGACCGGACCTGCCGGCGGGATGTACCGAGCGGCTGGACCGGGCGTTTCTGACCTTTTTGAAGTTCGTATGGACGTTCGACCGGGGGTATCGGCCGGGGATCGAGGCGAGCCGCCAGGCCACAGGGCCGCAGGTGCCGGTGGTGCATTTGCGAGGTGAACGGCAGATTGCGGCGTTTCTGGCAGATCTTACCCAACCCGCCCCGGCAGCGCGGCCCCTGTAGGAGCGGCCTTGTGTCGCGAAAAGGCCGCAAAGCGGCCCCGGCGATGCCTGCGTCTACTTCAAGATCCTGGGGCTGCTGCGCAGCCCGATCGCGACACAAGGCCGCTCCTACAAGAAACGCGTACTCCTGATACTGACGGCGCTAGGCCGCCAATCGCCCACTGGCAATCGCCTCCGACGCTGCCAGCATCGCGCGCAGCAACACCGCGCAGCCCGCAGCCAGGTCCTCGGGCGTGGCGTTCTCGATCTCGTTATGGCTGATACCGTTCTCGCACGGCACGAAAATCATCCCCGCCGGCCCCAGTTCGGCCAGGAAGATCGCGTCGTGCCCCGCGCCGCTGACGATGTCCATGTGCGGCAGGCCCAGCGCCTGCGCCGATTGGCGCACGGCTTCGACACAGGCCTTGTCGAAGTACAACGCCGGGAAATCGGCCGTGGGTACCAGTTCGTGGCTCAGGCCATGCCGGGCACAGGTCGCCTCGATCACTGCGCGCACATCGGCAATCATGGCATTCAGCTGCTCACCCTCCAGATGACGGAAATCCAGGGTCATGCGCACCTCGCCCGGGATCACGTTGCGCGAGCCCGGGTAGGCCTGCAGGCAACCCACCGTGCCACAGGCATGGGGCTGGTGGCCGAGGGCGGTGCGGTTGACTGCCTCCACCACCGCCGCCGCGCCGACCAGGGCGTCCTTGCGCAGGTGCATGGGCGTAGGGCCGGCGTGGGCCTCGACACCGCGCAGGGTCAGGTCGAACCACTTCTGGCCCAGCGCGCCCAGCACCACGCCGATGGTCTTGCGCTGATCTTCGAGGATCGGGCCCTGCTCGATATGCGCTTCGAAATAGGCCCCCACCGGGTGGCCTGATACGGCGCGCGGGCCGGCGTAGCCGATGGCGTTCAACGCCTCGCCAACGCTGACACCCTGGGCGTCGCGCTTGGCCAGGGTTTCCTCCAGGGTGAACTTGCTGGCGAACACCCCGGAACCCATCATGCACGGAGCAAAGCGCGAACCCTCCTCGTTGGTCCACACCACCACTTCCAGCGGTGCTTCGGTTTCCACGCCCAGGTCGTTGAGGGTGCGGAGCACCTCCAGCCCAGCCATCACCCCGAAGCAGCCGTCGAACTTGCCACCGGTGGGCTGGGTGTCGATATGGCTGCCGGTCATCACCGGGGGCAGCTTGGGGTTACGCCCCGGGCGGCGGGCAAAGATGTTGCCGACGGCGTCGATGCTGACCGTGCAACCAGCGGCCTCGCACCACTGCACGAACAGGTCGCGGGCCTGGCGGTCGAGGTCGGTCAGGGCCAGGCGGCACACGCCGCCCTTGGCGGTGGCACCGAGGCGGGCCAGGTCCATCAGGGACTGCCACAGGCGGGTGCTGTCGATGTGGTGCTGGGTGGATTGCAGTACTTGTTGGGCTGGGGTCATGGGATTTTCCTCAGGCATTTTTGTTGTCTGTGCCGGCCTCTTCGCGGGTAAACCCGCTCCCACAGGTACAGCGTTGGCCTCAGGACCTGCGCTGTACCTGTGGGAGCGGGTTTACCCGCGAAGAAGCCAGCGCGGTCTCACGGCAAGGGCTTGGCCACCCGCGCCGGGCTGCGCGCGACCACGCCGGCGAAGAGGTAATACAGCGCCCCGCCCAGCAGCGAACCGGTGAACCAGCCGTAGTCGTAGAACCAGCTGAAACTGCTGTTGCCAATGGCCATCACGGTCAGCGCGACCGGCAACGCAAAGGCGGCAAAACCGGCCCAGTTCCACGCCGGGTACACGTCGTCGCGGTAAAGCCCGGCCAGGTCCAGCTTCTGCCGGCGGATCAGGAAGTAGTCCACCACCATGATCCCGGCGATCGGCCCCAGCAGGCTGGAATAGCCCAGCAGCCAGTTGGAGTACACGCTCTCCAGGCTCAGGTCGGAGACGATCCAGCCCAGCTTCTTCAGCAGCTCATGGCCCATCAGCGCCAAGCCGATGAAGCCGGTCAGCCACACCGCGCGGCTGCGCCCGATCAGGCGTGGGGCGATGTTCTGGAAGTCGTTGGTCGGCGACACGATGTTAGCCGCGGTGTTGGTCGACAGCGTGGCGATGACGATCAACGCCATGGCCAGGGCCACCCAGAACGGGCTGTGGATCTTGCCGATCAGGCTGACCGGGTCGGACACGGTCTCGCCAACCAGCGACGCCGAAGCAGCGGTGAGTACCACTCCCAGCGCGGCGAACAGGAACATGGTCAGCGGCAAGCCGAAGATCTGCCCGAGAATCTGGTCCTTCTGGCTGCGGGCGTAGCGGCTGAAGTCGGGGATGTTCAGCGACAGCGTGGCCCAGAAACCGACCATGGCGGTAAGCCCGGCGCAGAAGTAGCCGAGCATGTTCGCCCCTTCCGGGCGCTTGGGCGGCTGGGCCAGCAGTTCGGTCATCGACATGTGCGGTAAGGCCCAGAACAGCAGGCCGACGCCGACCGCCACCAGCAGCGGTGCCGAAAGCGTTTCGAGCCACTTGATCGACTCGGCGCCGCGCAGCACCACCCACAGGTTCAGGCACCAGAAGATCATGAAGCCGATCACCTCGCCGGTGCCGCCCAAAGCTTTCCAGCCGTCGAACACCGAGCCGAGGAACAGGTGGATGGCCAGGCCGCCGAACATGGTCTGGATGCCGAACCAGCCACAGGCGACCACTGCCCGGATCAGGCATGGCACGTTGGAGCCGAGGATGCCGAACGACGAACGCAGCAGCACCGGGAAAGGAATGCCGTACTTGGTGCCAGGGAAGGCGTTGAGGGTGAGCGGGATCAGCACGATCAGGTTGGCCAGCAAAATCGCCAGCAAGGCCTCGCCCACGCTGAGGCCGAAGTAGGCGGTGAGCACGCCGCCGAGCGTGTAGGTGGGCACGCAGATGGACATGCCTACCCACAGGGCGGTGATATGCCATTTGTTCCAGGTGCGCTGGTGCACCTTGGTCGGGGCGATGTCGTGGTTGTAGCGCGGGCTGTCGAGGACATCGCTGCCCTCGGACAGCTCGAACAGGCCATCCTGCTCGACCACTTCCGATCTGCTCTGCTGCATGGGGCCTTCTCCAGATTTTCTTGTAGTTGTTTGCCCATCGGGTTGATGCGATGGCCGGAGTACACACGCTTTATGTGCTTGAAAATCTCGACCAGATTTTCATCTTGTCAAGTCAGTCAAAGTTTCAAAAAGCCCCGTAGTCAGCACTGCAAAATAAATAATTTCCTTAATTTCAATGAGTTAAAAACCACAAAATTAATGGGAAAATTTTCTTGCTGAATGCCGTATCTGCATCTAGCCTCCAATCTTGTCAGGCCTGACAGGATTAACCGCCCTGCACGCCCTGCACCCAGACAATTCCAAGAACCGGCCCAGACCGGTCAGCCTGCGAGGAAAACGGCATGTCCCTGTTGATCCGTGGCGCCACCGTGGTCACCCACGAAGAGAGTTACCCCGCCGATGTCCTGTGTGCCGATGGCCTGATCCGCGCCATCGGGCAAAACCTCGAACCGCCCACCGACTGCGAGATCCTCGACGGCAGCGGCCAGTACCTGATGCCCGGCGGCATCGACCCGCACACCCACATGCAGCTGCCGTTCATGGGCACGGTGGCCAGCGAGGACTTCTTCAGCGGCACCGCCGCGGGCCTGGCCGGTGGCACCACCTCGATCATCGACTTCGTCATCCCCAACCCGCAGCAGTCATTGCTGGAGGCCTTCCACACCTGGCGCGGCTGGGCGCAGAAAAGCGCCAGCGACTACGGCTTCCATGTCGCCATCACCTGGTGGAGCGAGCAGGTGGCCGAAGAAATGGGCGAACTGGTGGCCAAACATGGGGTGAACAGCTTCAAGCACTTCATGGCCTACAAGAATGCGATCATGGCCGCCGACGACACCCTGGTGGCCAGCTTCGAGCGCTGCCTGCAACTCGGTGCGGTGCCCACCGTGCATGCCGAGAACGGCGAACTGGTGTACCACCTGCAGAAAAAACTGCTGGCCCAGGGCCTGACCGGGCCGGAAGCCCACCCGCTGTCACGCCCGTCCCAGGTCGAGGGCGAGGCGGCCAGCCGCGCCATCCGCATTGCCGAGACCCTGGGCACGCCACTTTACCTGGTGCATGTTTCCAGCCGCGAAGCGCTGGACGAAATCGCCTATGCCAGGGGCAAGGGCCAGCCGGTGTACGGCGAAGTGCTGCCAGGCCATCTGCTGCTGGATGACAGCGTCTACCGTGACCCGGACTGGGCCACCGCCGCAGGCTACGTGATGAGCCCACCGTTCCGCCCGCGCGAACACCAGGAGGCGCTGTGGCGCGGGCTGCAGTCGGGCAACCTGCACACCACCGCCACCGACCATTGCTGCTTCTGCGCCGAGCAGAAAGCCATGGGCCGCGACGACTTCAGCCGTATCCCCAACGGCACTGCTGGCATCGAGGACCGCATGGCGGTGCTGTGGGATGCCGGGGTGAACAGCGGGCGCCTGTCGATGCATGAGTTCGTCGCGCTGACCTCCACCAACACCGCGAAAATCTTCAACCTGTTCCCGCGCAAGGGTGCCATTCGTGTTGGCGCCGACGCCGACCTGGTGCTGTGGGACCCGCAAGGCACCCGCACCATCTCGGCCAAGACCCACCACCAGAAGGTGGACTTCAACATCTTCGAAGGTCGTACCGTGCGCGGCATCCCCAGCCATACCATCAGCCAGGGCAAGGTGCTCTGGGCCGATGGCGACCTGCGTGCGGAAAAAGGCGCGGGCCGGTATGTGGAACGGCCGGCGTATCCGTCGGTGTACGAGGTGCTGGGGCGCAGGGCCGAAGTGCAGCGGCCGACGCCCGTCCAGCGCTGAAGCCATTGGGGCTGCTGCGCAGCCCATCGCGACACAAGGCCGCTCCTACAGGAGTGCGCGGTTCCTTGTAGGAGCGGCCTTGTGTCGCGATGGCGCGCGCAGCGGCCCCAGAAACCACCGCAATGCTTGTCGCCTGCATCCATAAAAATAGAGAGGCTACAACCGTGATCGACGCCCTGAACCACTTGCCGCGCCCCCGGGCCGGCGCCGACCAGCTGGCCGAGCGCTTCAGCGACCTGGCCCCACCCCTCACCGCCCGCCAGGCTGCCGTCGAAAGCGCACGCTGCCTGTATTGCTATGACGCCCCCTGCGTCAACGCTTGCCCCAGCGACATCGACATCCCGTCGTTCATCCACCGCATCAGCGACGAAAACCTGCAAGGCGCCGCCGAGCGCATCCTCTCGGCCAACATCCTCGGCGGCAGTTGCGCCCGCGTCTGCCCCACCGAAATCCTTTGCCAGCAAGCCTGCGTGCGCAACAACGCGCAGGAATGCGCACCGGTGCTGATCGGCCAGCTGCAGCGCTATGCCCTGGACAACGCCCAGTTCACCGAGCACCCGTTCCAGCGTTCGCCGGCCACTGGCAAGCGCATCGCCGTAGTGGGTGCCGGCCCCGCCGGGCTGTCGTGCGCCCACCGCCTGGCCATGCACGGGCATGATGTGGTGGTGTTCGAGGCCAGCGACAAGGCCGGTGGCCTCAACGAGTACGGCATCGCCCGCTACAAGCTGGTGGACGACTACGCCCAGCGTGAAGTGGAATTCCTGCTCGGCATAGGCGGCATCGAGATCCGCCATGGCCAGCGCCTGGGCAGCAACCTCGGCCTGGGCGAACTGCGCGATCAGTACGACGCAGTGTTCCTCGGCCTGGGCCTGAATGCCGTGCGCCAGCTCGGCCTGCCGGATGAAGAGGCCCCCGGCCTGCTCGCCGCCACCGCATACATCCGCGAACTGCGCCAGGTCGGCGACCTGAGCCTGCTGCCCCTGGCCGACCGCTGCCTGGTAATCGGCGCCGGCAACACCGCCATCGACATGGCCGTGCAGATGAGCCGCCTGGGTGCCCGTGACGTCAACCTGGTGTACCGCCGTGGCCATGCCGACATGGGTGCCACCGGCCACGAGCAGGACATCGCCAAGGCCAACCAGGTGCGCCTGCATACCTGGGCCCGCCCCGATGCCGTGCTGCTGGACGACAGCGGCCAGGTGCGCGGCATGCGCTTTGCCCGCACCGAGCTGGCAGACGGCCGCCTGCGCGACACCGGCGAAACCTTCGAACTGGCCGCCGATGCCATCTTCAAGGCCATCGGCCAACGCTTCGACGACGCCAGCCTCGGCGACCCGGTGGCCGCACAACTGGCTCGCGACGGCGAGCGCATCCGCGTCGACGAAAGGATGCAAACCAGCCTGCCGGGCGTATATGCCGGCGGCGACTGCACCGCCCTGGGCCAGGACCTTACCGTCCAGGCGGTGCAACACGGCAAGCTGGCCGCCGAAGCCATCCATGCCCAACTCATGCTCAACGTGGAGGCTGCGTAAATGGCCGACCTGTCCATCGAATTTGCCGGCATCAAGGCACCCAACCCCTTCTGGCTGGCCTCCGCACCGCCAACCGACAAGGCCTACAACGTGGTCCGCGCCTTCGAGGCCGGCTGGGGTGGCGTAGTGTGGAAAACCCTGGGCGAAGACCCGGCGGCAGTCAACGTGTCGTCGCGCTACTCGGCGCATTACGGCCCCAACCGCCAGGTGCAGGGCATCAACAACATCGAGCTGATCACCGACCGCTCGCTGGACATCAACCTGCGCGAAATTACCCAGGTGAAGAAGGACTGGCCCGACCGCGCGCTGATCGTGTCGCTGATGGTGCCGTGCGTGGAAGACTCGTGGAAGTTCATCCTGCCGCTGGTGGAAGCCACCGGGGCCGATGGCATCGAACTGAACTTCGGCTGCCCGCACGGCATGCCGGAGCGCGGCATGGGTGCTGCGGTCGGCCAGGTGCCGGAGTACGTGGAAATGGTCACCCGCTGGTGCAAGACGTACTGCTCGCTGCCGGTGATCGTCAAACTCACGCCGAACATCACCGACATCCGCCAGTCGGCGCGCGCCGCGCACCGTGGTGGGGCCGATGCAGTGTCGTTGATCAATACCATCAACTCGATCACCAGCGTCGACCTCGACCGCATGGTCGCCCACCCCATCGTCGGCGACCAGAGCACCCATGGCGGCTACTGCGGTTCGGCGGTGAAACCGATTGCCCTGAACATGGTGGCGGAAATCGCCCGCGACCCGCAAACGCGCGGCTTGCCGATCTGCGGCATTGGCGGCATCGGCAGCTGGCGTGACGCAGCCGAGTTCATGGCCCTGGGCAGTGGCGCCGTGCAAGTGTGCACGGCAGCGATGCTGCACGGCTTCCGCATCGTCGAGGACATGAAGGACGGCCTGGCGCGCTGGATGGACCAGCACGGGCACCGCAACATCGAGGCGTTCCGCGGCCAGGCGGTGGGGCATACCACCGACTGGAAGTACCTGGACATGAACTACAAGTCGGTGGCGCACATCGACCAGCAAGCATGCATTGGCTGCGGGCGCTGCCACATTGCCTGCGAGGATACTTCGCACCAGGCGATTGCCAGTACGCTGAAGGCAGATGGCACGCATGCCTACAGCGTGATCGAGGAGGAATGCGTGGGCTGCAACCTGTGCCAGATCACCTGCCCGGTGGAGAACTGCATCGAGATGGTGGCTCAGGATACCGGCAAGCCGTACCTGAACTGGACGCAGGACCCGCGTAATCCCTACCGCGAGGCCAGTTGAGGCAGATTGCTGCCCGGCCCATCTGGTGCGGTTCGTGTAGGAGCGGCCTTGTGTCCGATCGGGCCGCAAAGCGGCCCCGGCAATTTGCGCTTTGATGCAGAAAACCGGGGGCCGCCTTGCGGCCCGATCGCGACACAAGGCCGCTCCTACAAAAGCCGCGTCAGCCTGGCTCTCGGTTCAAGGCTCCAGCCCGATCCCCCGCAAGATCACGCTGGTCACCGTCTGCACGGCATTTTCAAAGGCCATGTCCGACAACGCCTCCCCGCCATTGAGCAACGTCACCTGGTAACCAAAGTCGGCATAGTGCTGGGTCGAGGCCCAGATCATGTACAAAAGCGCCGACGGTTCCACCGGCAGGATGCGCCCCTCCTCCACCCAGCGGCGGATCTTGGCTTCCTTCAGCTTGGCCCAGGGCACCAGGCTTTCATCCAGGTTCACTCCCAGCACCGGCGCCCCATGCAGCATCTCTTCGGCCCAGATCTTCGAGCCCAGCGGTCGCGAGCGCGAGTGGCCCATCTTCGCCCGGATGTAACTGGTCAGCACCACGCGCGGGTCGTCGAAGTTCTCGAAGCACAGCGCGTCCTGCTTCCACACATCCAGCAGGTCCTGCAGCACCGCGCGGAACAGGTCGTCCTTGGTGCTGAAGTAATAATGCAGGTTGGAACGCGGCAACTCGGCGTGCTCGGCGATATCACCCATCGAGGTGGCGCCGTAGCCCTTCTCGGCGAACACCTTTTCCGCCGCCTGCAGGATCTTCTCGATATTGCGCCGGCGGATTTCGATCTTGTGGTTGGCCATCAGGCTTGGGCCGTCCACACCGCAAGCTCATAACCGTCTGGGTAGATGAAATTGAACTCGATGTTGTCGATCTGCCGATCAGTACCGCGAATGCCCATGTGTGCTCCGTGCCGAAGGGGTTTGCCCTAGTCTACCCCGGTCGTTTCACACTTTTACATCAGGCGGCCTGAAACAACCGGGTAATCACAGGTTGCTGTCGGTGACGCGCCTGCCAGATATCGTAATCAGCCTGAATGGCCAACCACAACCGGGCGGTGCTGATTCCAGCCATCTCCAGGCGTATTGCCAAGTCTGGAGACATCGCCGCGCGACCATGCAATACCCGCGAAAGCGCTTCTCGAGAGAACCCAAGATGCGATGCGAAGGCTTTCACCGTCAGACCTAACGCGGGCAGAACATCTTCACGCAAGGTTTCGCCTGGATGTGGCGGATTGTGCAAAGGCATGCTCAGCTCTCCTATTCAGTGGTAATCAAGGTAATCGACCAGTTCGACATCCGAACCCACGAAGCGAAAGATCAGCCGCCAGTTACCAGAGACACTGACTGACCAGAAGTCCGATAACTCCCCTTTGAGCGGATGCAACTGCCAGCCTGGAACGCTCAAATCTTGCGCAGACATGGCGCAATCAAGAAACTGGAGTTGCCGCTTCAAGCGCTTTGCGTGAGAGACCTGGATCCCTCGGGTGTTGCCCGTTTCATGAAAAATTCGCAGTCCCTTGTGTCGAAAACTGATGATCATGGGTAGCTCGCCGTGTCCATTTGGGAGACGAGCCAAGTGTGACCCCATGCATCACACGAAGCAAAGTATCATGTGTGACGCAATGCGTCACACATTAATTACCGAAGGATGCGACTCTATCCACAACTCGCCCGATCACGCACCGGGCACTGTGCGCGGTGCAGGTTCAGTGCGGTGTTGATGATGCCGATATGGCTGAACGCCTGGGGGAAGTTGCCGAGCATGCGCTGGCCCGCCGGGTCGTACTGTTCGGCCAGCAGGCCAAGGTCGTTGCACAGGCCGGTCAGGCGTTCGTACAGTGCCTGCGCTTGTGCCTGGCGGCCCAGCAATACATACACATCGGCCAGCCAGAACGAACACACCAGGAAGGTGCCCTCCCCGGGTGTCAGGCCGTCGCTGCAGCGGTCACTGTCATAGCGCAGCAGCAGGCCGTTTTTCAGCAGGCGCTGCTCGACCTGTTCGAGCGTGCGCAAGAAGCGTGGGTCATCCGCCGGCAGGAAGCCGGTCAGGGCGATGTGCAACAAACTGGCATCCATCTCGGTCGAGCCATAGGCCTGGACGAAAAAGCGGCCGCTGGGGTCCAGGCCCTGCGCGCACACTTCACGACGAATCTCGTCAGCCACCTGGCGGTAATGCCGCCCGCGCTCGCGGCCTTCCTCGGTGGTGTCGGCCAGCCCCGCGGCACGGTCGAAGGCCACCCAGGCCATGACCTTGGAGTGCACGAACTGCTGCCGACCGCCGCGCACTTCCCAGATGCCCTCGTCCGGCTGGCGCCAGATGCGCTCTACGTAAGGCAGGATCGAGCGGGCGATGGCGGCGCTGCGCGGGTGGCGGGGCAAGCCGCCCTTGATTGCCTGGGTCATGGCATCGGCAAGTTCGCCGTAGATGTCCAGCTGCATCTGCGCTGACGCTGCATTGCCCACCCGCACCGGTTGCGAGTGTTCGTAACCGGCCAGCCACGGTAAGGTGTATTCCTGCAGGTCACGTTCGCCGGCCAGGCCGTACATGATCTGCATCTGCTCGGGGTTGCCGGCCACCGAGCGCAACAGCCACTCGCGCCAGGCCTGGGCTTCGTCGAAGTAGCCGAGGTTCATGAAGGCCAGCAGGGTCATGGTCGCGTCGCGCAGCCAACAGAAGCGGTAGTCCCAGTTGCGCTCGTGGCCGATGCGCTCGGGCAGTGAGGTGGTGACGGCGGCAACGATGCCGCCGGTGGGCGCGTAGGTCATGGCCTTGAGGGTCAGCAGCGAGCGGCGCACCAGGGTGGAATATGGGCCCACCTGTGGGCAGCGGGCGGCGAAGGCCTGCCATTGGTCGATGGTCTGCGTCAGCGCTTCGTCGATATCACAGCCGGGCTGCACCGGCAGGTGCGAGGGCTGGTGGCGCAGGCTGAACACCTGGCGTTCGCCCGCGCCAACGCGAAAGCGCGCGACGGTGTGCTGGTCACGGGCATGCGGGGGGACGGTGCTGCACAGGATCAGCCGGTCGGGGCCGGCGACGGCGCTGAGGGTCAGCGGGTCGAGCCGTTCCACCCAGGGCACGCTGCGGCCGTAGTCGAAGCGCATGACCAGGTCCATTTCGAAGTTGGTTTCGCCAGCGAGGCCCTCGACGATGCGCACCAGCGCGTTGGCCTCGCCCAGCGGCATGAAGTCGAGCACACGGGCGCGGCCGGTGGCGGTGACCCAGGTGGTTTCCAGCACCAGGGTGTCGTCCAGGTATTGGCGGCTGCTGTGTTCGACCGGGTCGCAGGGGGCCAGGCGCCAGCGGCCGTTTTCCTCGTTGCCCAGCAGTGCGGCGAATACCGCGGGGGCGTCGAAGCGTGGCAGGCACAGCCAGTCGAGCGAGCCATCGCGGCTGACCAGGGCGGCGCTGCGGCAGTTGCCCAGCAGGGCATAGTCTTCGATGTGGGCAGGCATTGGGGCTCCTTTATGTGGTTGCCTGTGACGGCCTCTTCGCGGGCATGCCCGCTCCCACAGGTGCACCACAGCCCGTGAAGGCGGTGCAATACCTGTGGGAGCGGGCGGGCCCGCGAAAGGGCCGGCACAGGCTCTACAAAAAACTCACCCCAAGCGATGCCACTCGCGCTTGTCCCGCGCCAGCAATTCATTGCCGGCCTCGGGCCCGTCTTCACCGGCCGGGTATTCGTGCACCTCGCCGCCCTGGGCCCAGGCATCGAGGAACGGCTGCACCGCGCGCCAGCCGTTCTCGATGTTGTCAGCCCGCTGGAACAGGGTCTGGTCACCGGTCAGGCAGTCGTAGATCAGCGTCTCGTAGCCGGTCGCCGGGGTCATCTTGAAGAAGTCCTTGTAGGCAAAGCCCAGCTCGACGTTCTCCATCACCAGCTCCGGCCCGGGGCGTTTGGCCTGCAGGTCGAACCACATGCCTTCGTTGGGCTGGATCTGGATCTTCAGGTAATTGGGCTTGGGCCGCTCCAGCTCCGACTCGCGGAACTGCGCATAAGGCGCCGGCTTGAAGCAGATGGCGATTTCGGTATCACGCACGCTCATGCGCTTGCCAGTGCGCAGGTAGAACGGCACGCCAGCCCAGCGCCAGTTGTCGATCATCACCTTCAGCGCCACATAGGTCTCGGTCTGGCTATCCGCCGCGACATTGACCTCGTGGCGGTAGCCGGGCAACTGCTTGCGCCCCTGCTTGCCGGCGCTGTACTGGCCACGCACGGAGTTTTTCAGGGCCATCTTCGCCGACCATGGGCGGATGGCGCCGACCACCTTGGCCTTTTCGCTGCGCACGGCATCGGCGGCGAACGCGGCCGGGGGTTCCATGGCCACCATCGCCAGCAACTGGAACAGGTGGTTGGGCACCATGTCGCGCAGCGCCCCGGTGCTGTCGTAGAACGCACCACGGGTCTCGACGCCGACGGTTTCCGCGGCGGTGATCTGCACATGGTCGATGTAGTGGTTGTTCCAGAACGATTCGAACAAGCCGTTGGAGAACCGGCTGACCAGGATGTTCTGCACCGTCTCTTTGCCCAGGTAATGGTCGATGCGGTAGATCTGCCGCTCGCCCATCACCTTCAGCAGGCAGGCGTTGAGCGCCTCGGCGCTGGCCAGGTCGGTGCCAAAGGGCTTTTCCACCACGACGCGGCGAAAGCCGCCGGCCGATTCGTCGAGCAGCCCGGCCTGCCCCAGGCGCTGCGCCACTTCGGGGAAGAAGCGCGGCGAGGTCGCCAGGTAGAAGATGGCGTTGCCGTGGCGGGTTGTGTCGATGCGCCTGGCGAGGGCCTGGTAGGTGGCCGGGTCGAGGAAATCGCCGGTCTGGTAATCCAGGCGCTTGGCCAGGCGTGCCCAGAGCTTCTCATCCAGGCACTTGGCCGTGCCCTCGCCACCTTTGTCACGCTCGACCATGAACGCATGCAGGCGCCCGGCAAATTCCTCGGCAGTGGCCGGGTTGTGGTCGACACCGACGATACGCAGGTTACGGTCCAGCAGACCGTCACGGCTGAGGTTGTAAAGCGCCGGCATCAGCAGGCGCTTGACCAGGTCACCATTGGCGCCGAACAGGAACAGAGTACATGGCGGAGCGGCCGGAATGCTCTGTTTGGTCATTCGGCTTTTTTCTCGACGTGGCCACCGAAGCCCAGGCGCATGGCCGAGAGAATCTTGTCACCATAGGTGCCTTGCTGCTGGCGCGAGCGGAAGCGGGCGAACAGCGCGCTGGACAGCACCGGTACCGGCACTGCCTGCTCGACGGCGGCGTCGATGGTCCAGCGGCCTTCACCACTGTCGGACACCGAGCCACTGAACTGCGACAGCTGCGGGTCGGCCACCAGCGCATCGGCGGTGAGGTCGAGCAGCCACGAGGTGACCACGCTGCCACGCCGCCACACTTCGGCGATTTCGGCCACGTTCAGGTCGAAACGCTGGTCTTCCGGCAGTTCGTTGCCGCCCTTGCTGCGCAGCAGGTCGAAACCTTCGGCATAGGCCTGCATCAGGCCGTATTCGATGCCGTTGTGCACCATTTTCACGTAGTGCCCGGCACCGGGTGGGCCGGCGTGGATGTAGCCGTGTTCGGCACGCTGGTGCTCGCCGCTGCGGCCATGGGTACGCGGGATGTCACCCACGCCCGGGGCCAGCGCCTTGAACAGAGGCTCCAGGCGCTCGAACACGTCCTTTTCGCCACCGATCATCATGCAGTAGCCACGGTCCAGGCCCCACACACCGCCCGAGGTGCCGACATCCAGGTAATGCAGCCCGCGCTTGGCCAGCTCGGCGGCGCGGCGCACGTCGTCCTTGTAGAAGGTATTGCCGCCGTCGATGATCGCATCGCCCGGCTCCAGCAGTTCGGCCAGTTGGGCGATGGTCTGCTCGGTGGGCTCGCCAGCGGGCAGCATGACCCACACCGCGCGCGGTGCTTTCAGCTTCTGCACCAGTGCGCCGAGGTCGTGCGCACCCTGGGCACCCTCGCCCTCCAGGCCAACGATGGCCTCACGGTTGCGATCGTGTACCACGGTGCGGTGGCCGGCGCGCATCAGGCGCCTTGCGATATTGCCGCCCATGCGGCCCAGCCCGATGATTCCCAGTTGCATGAGCCGATGCTCCCCTTTCGAAATAAATGACAACACAAATTAGCTTTTCAGCTTAGTCCAGCGAACCGCTCGAGGGTTCGGCGACGAACGGCGAGACCACGATAAACAAAAAAGTTCCCAAGACTTGCAAAAGAATTCAGAATGCGCCCGCGTGAAGCGTCTACGCTTTAACTTGTCACCAGCCAAAACCGCGAGGTGTGCTCATGGGTACCTTGATGCCTGCAACCCCAACCCAGACCCTCTATGTCTCCGTGCGCCGTGATGAGCTGCGTAAACTGAAGGACGAACGTGACCAGCTGCGCCAGCAGGTCGCTCAACTGAACCTGCTGCTGGCGCAGGCGCGCACAGACGGCAAAGCCGTTACCCTCTGAGTTTGCCCCTCCCCTGTGGGAGCCGAACTGCTCCCACATCGCTTAATCGAGCAGCCAGCTATTATCGCCATTTTCCAAAGTACCGCCATGACTGGTGGCATCGCCGACCCTGGCAAGCGGCTGCCCATCATCCATCATCAGTGCCGAGCCGCTGGTAATCACCGCCCCACACCCGAGCCTGTCGCCAACCCTGGCGGCTGCCCTGCCGTTGACGAAGAACAGACTGGAGCCGCTGCTGATGTTGGTCGGGCCGCACAATGGGCAGTGGTGAGGGTGACCCAGCAGAACGATGGCAGGCATTGTTGCCACTCCCGAATCATGTGAGGCGCCAGGCACGCATGCCGGCAGCGCCAATCAGAATGTTCTCGACAGCCGCCAGTGCACGACCTGGCCATCGATCTCAGGGAATGGTACCTGGTGCATGAACACCTGCTCGCCCACCATGCGCTCGACGCAGTCGTAGTACCCGGGCCATGGGCAAGGCGTGCCGGAAGGCCAGCCTGGGGCATCCTCGCGCCTGGCGGTTTCCGGGTCGCGGAACTGCTTGCCCAGGCGTCGGTAATGCGCCCTTTCGACGAGCGCCTGCGGGTAAAAGTGGGGAGCGCTTTCCAGGGCATCACCCTGCACAGACCATAAAAACGCCACCAGTGCCGCCTCGAAGGCCCAATAACCCAAGTGGTCACTCCGTGCCCGGGTGTGGCGCTCGTGCCAGTAGCAACCGTGCGCATTGGCGTACCACTGCCCGAGATAGTGCATGAGCGCGTCATGCTGCGCGGGGCCTTTCAGGTCGAGGCTCTCCAACAAGGCGCCGTAAGGTTCGGGGTGAAGCAATGAGGTGCCTGGGTAGGCCTTGCCCAGCCGCTGGAACAGGCGATGCAGCAGCAGGTCGGGGCTGCGCTCGTCGTCCTGGTTCAGCCAGCCCAGTACCTGGTCGACACGCTCGGGGTAACCGCACAGCACCGCCAGCGACAGCAGCCACAAGGCAAGCCGGTATTCATCCGACACCCAGGGGCGCAACTGCTCGCTGGTTGCCGGGTACGCCGAAAAATGCCGGGCGAACTGGGCAAACGCATAGTCTGCATAGGCCTCCACCAGCTCCATCGGCTCGCCACCGGAATACCGCTGCACTGCCAGCTCCAGTGCCATGTGTGCCCAGTCGCGGCTAAGGCCACGGTAGTGATGCCTGTGCTCGGCTGTCCCGATCAGCAATGCCTGGGCGTCAGGGTCGGCGAATTCCTGCTCTTTTTCACGCGTCGAAGCCAGGTAATGCTGCTCGACCATCCACGGGTCGCGCTTGATGCTGTCGAACTGGCCCATTGGCCCTCCTGCACGCTATAAGCCTTTCACCAAGCGCCAAACCAGAGAGCGCCCATTTTCGCTCGGCATCTCTACGCCTTGCATGAATGTCTGAGGCCCCACCGCCCATTCATCACATACCCACACGCCGGTGCGCGGGCAAATTTCGCCCGACCTGGCAAGCGCATCCGAATACGGCGCGCTTTGCAGTTGTTCAGGGAAGCTTTTTATAACTTGACGCTTGCGAGCATCGTCTACCAAATCCTTCGGGTAGAAAGGAAGATCTCTATAGGGCGTATCGTCGACGCCCCACAACACAGTGACCAATCCTGCCTCAAAGGCCCAATAGCCAAAGAAACCCGCATCGCTTCGTGCCTTGTGCCGGTCATGCCAATAACAGTTGCGCATGCCGCGATACCACTGCTTCAGGTAACTACGCACTGCCTGTTGCTGCTCATCCTTCTCAGTAGTTACGGCATTGAGCAATTCATGGTAGGGGCGTTCATGAATCAACGTACTCCCGGGGATCGTCACCCCCACACGGGAAAACAGTTGCCGCAACAGGATGTCCTCACCGTCATCTGGGGCTTCACTCAAAAAACCTGCGATTTGCCTGATGCGCCCGGGCTTGTTGAACAGCACTGCAAACGATAGAAGCCAGAGTGTGTATTGATATGCATCAGGCTCCCACAGCTTCAAGCTGAAAGCCGGATAAGCTTGCTTGTGACGTTGAAACTGGGAAAACATGTGATCCGCGTAAAACTCAAGCGCTTCAACGGGCTCTCCCCCCGAATAAAGTGCTACCAGCAACTCCAGAGATTCAAAGCACCAATCCCAACTCAACCCTTCCACATTTACGTAATCTGGGCGTTCCAACACCAGGAAATCTTCAGCCTTTAGCTCCACATAGTATTTCTTCCAAAAATCAACAGAGTCGAGATAGGCTGCCTCCTGCAGCAAAGGCTCACGTTTGATTTCATCAAATTTTTTCATTTTCAGACCCTACTGAATTACATCACCTATAGATCTCGTTGGCGAACTCCCGCTCTTTTTCACAGATCGAGGCCAGGTAACGCTGCTCGTCCATCCACGGGTCGCGCTTGATGCTGTCGAATTGGCCCATCGCCCCCCACACGCTATAAGCCTTTCACCAAGCGCCAAACCAGAGAGCGCCCATTTTCGCTCGGCATCTCTACGCCTTGCATGAATGTCTGGGGCCCCACCGCCCATTCATCACATACCCACACGCCGGTGCGCGGGCAAATTTCGCCCGACCTGGCAAGCGCATCCGAATACGGCGCGCTTTGCAGTTGTTCAGGGAAGCTTTTGATAACTTGACGCTTGCGAGCATCGTCTACCAAATCCTTCGGGTAGAAAGGAAGATCTCTATAAGGCGTATCGTCGACGCCCCACAACACAGTGACCAATCCTGCCTCAAAGGCCCAATAGCCAAAGAAACCCGCATCGCTTCGTGCCTTGTGCCGGTCATGCCAATAACAGTTGCGCATGCCGCGATACCACTGCTTCAGGTAACTACGCACTGCCTGTTGCTGCTCATCCTTCTCAGTAGTTACGGCATTGAGCAATTCATGGTAGGGGCGTTCATGAATCAACGTACTCCCGGGGATCGTCACCCCCACACGGGAAAACAGTTGCCGCAACAGGATGTCCTCACCGTCATCTGGGGCTTCACTCAAAAAACCTGCGATTTGCCTGATGCGCCCGGGCTTGTTGAACAGCACTGCAAACGATAGAAGCCAGAGTGTGTATTGATATGCATCAGGCTCCCACAGCTTCAAGCTGAAAGCCGGATAAGCTTGCTTGTGACGTTGAAACTGGGAAAACATGTGATCCGCGTAAAACTCAAGCGCTTCAACGGGCTCGCCCCCCGAATAAAGAGCAATGAGTAACTCCATAGACTGAAAGCACCACCTCCAGCTCAACATCTTGACATTTACATACTCGGGACGCTCAATCTTGAGAAAAGATTCAGCTTGGCGCTCTACATAATTCTCCTTCCAAAAAGAAACACTATCGAGATAGGCTGCCTCTTGCAAAAAAGGCTCACGCTTGACCCGATCAAATCCAGTCATTACACACCCCTATTTGATCACTTCACCGATAAATTTAGCATTTTCGTCGAGCTTGACTATTTTCGTTACCGCACCACTTTCATCTACGATCATTAACCAGCGTTCATATCCGGCGAATGCAACTTCTTCCGCCTGTTTTTTCCCAAGATTCAAGTCAAGTCTCGGCTCAATCCACGCATCACTCATCTGCCTGGCACTCGGAAACCCCTTACTCCCCTTTGTAACCGGCAAACTACCCGGCGAAAACGCGCCCCCCGTTCGATACTTGGTCTCGGTAATGATGAACGGCGGCGGTGGATGGGCATTACGATAGACGCCATCCAGCCCGCGCCCGGTGGGTTTCATTTGCAGGCTGCGAGGCCCACGAGCGGCCGACAGCAGGTTCTCATGGCCTTTGCCGAGCATGTACTGATCACTGACCACCTCCCCATAAATGCCCTTCTGCGCCCGGGTCGCCGTGGAATGATCGAACACGTGCACATTGGCGCCATGCGTGGCAGCTGCTGCAGAGGTGGGCACTGGCGGGCCGAGCGCACCTTCGGGGCGCTCGAGGTAACGCGGACGCATGCCAATGCCGGAAGTCACCCGCCCACCACTCATCGCCATGGGCACCGGCTTAGGCGCATGCACCCCGGCCTGCGCAACCTGCGCGGGCAGATCGCTGGCCTGTTCCAGCACCTTGGCCAGCCTGGCGTCAAGTTGCATCAGCGCCCGTGGGATTTCCCGTACTGCATGCACCTGCACCGCGTAGAACTGGGCTTCCATGGCCTGCAGCCGCACCAACAGGTGCGCGGCCGCCTGGTTGAAGGGCCAGTTGCCCAGGTAGCTGCGAAGCTTTGCCGTTGCCGCGATGACCTTGGTCAAGAATTGGTTCAGATAGGCCAGCAAATCCTTTTCATAGCTCGTGAACCTGACCTGGCGCAGCCAGAACTCCACGCTGCCGCGGGTGAACTTGCCAAGAAACGCAACCACGGTCCGCAAGATGATCTGGCTTTCACGAATAAGCAGCAGGCACAAACCTCGCAGAAACGCTGCCGCTTCCTGGCCGACCAATGCACCTGCCACCGAGCCCACGGGGGTACCCACCGCCCCCACCACGGCACCGATGATCGGCGCGATCAAGGTAATCAGGCAGGCAACCAGCAGCACCCACTCCTGCCACTGTGGCGGCTGCGCCGTTGCCTGGCTGTCATCCGCCGTGTAGCGCTTGCCCAAGCGCAGGCACACTGCGGCCAGGTCACGGGCGCTGAGCACGATCACCACCCCAGGCACCAACGACAGCAGCATGTCGGCAATGACCACGCTCAGTGGCCGTTCCTCGGCAAACTCGCCCAGCACCAGGTCACGCAGCCAGCCAAAGCCGCCTGCCACCCTTTCCACCGCTTCATCCAGCCAGTCAGCAGCGGAGTTCATGACTGGCCACCTGCCGAGGTGCAGCCGGCAAGCAATGCCTGCAAGGCAGCATCCGGCTCGATTGCGGTCGTCAGCTGCAGCGAGCCTTGGCCAACCTCGTAGCGCACCTGGGCGCTGCAACCGGGGGTAACGCCAGCCAGGCGGGCATAGCCGTTCTGGTCGACCATACCCTGGCGCTGGGTGCCATCGGACAACGTCGCCACGTAGGCCGTGCCCGCAATCGGCGTACCGTCGGCATGCACCAGGCGAAACTCGATTTCCTCCTGCGACGGTGCAGGCGGCTCACCGTAACGTGAAGGCGCCTTTACCTGGGCGATGGCATGCAACAGCAGAGGCTCGGGGCAACCGATTTCGATGCGGCCATCACCCAGCTTGATGAAGGCCCCGCCGCAACTCAGGGTCAGCGACGTTCGGCTATCGATGTGCACATGGCCGTGATGGCTGGTGATCGACACATCGTCATTGGCATCGACCCGCAGTTGCCCGCCGACCTGCACACGCTTGTCCTGCGTGACCTGCTCGCTGGCCTCGAGGCCAACCATCACGCTCAACGCCCCGCCAACGGCCAACGACTTGCCCAGGCCTATGCTTTCGACTTTGCCAAGGGCGACCGTTTCGCTCTTGCTGGCGCCGACCTTGACACTGCGGTTTCCACCTATGTGCACCACTTCGTCATGCTCGACGCGCTCGCTTCGATCATTGCCGATGAGCGTGGTTTCGTTGTGTTTCACGACGTTGTTCTGGTCGCGCTCGGCATGAATGAATACTTCCTGCCGCCCCAGTTCGTCCTCGAAGCGCAACTCGTTGAAGCCATCGCCTTTATGGGTCTGGCTCTTGATGGTCATGCGGGTCTTGTGTTCGGGCAGGTCGTAAGGCGGCAGCTGGTCACCGCAGTAGGTGCGCCCGGTGATCATCGGCTGGTCAGGGTCGCCATTGACGTACTGGACAATCACATCCTGGCCAATACGCGGAATGGCCATCGAACCCCAACTGCCACCGGCCCAGCCTTGCGACACCCGCACCCAGCAGGAACTGAATTCGTTGTTGCTGCTTTCACGGTCCCAGGGGAAGCTGACCTTGACCCGCCCCCACTGGTCGCAAAAAATCTCTTCGCCCGGCGGGCCGACCACGGTGGCCATGTGCGGGCCATCGATGCGCGGCTTGGCCAAGGGTGCCGGGCGCCATTCGGCCATGCCTTGCACCAGCAGCGCATCGTTCACATAGCGGGTACCTTGTTCGGCGCCGGCGGCTTCTTCCTGCAGGCTGGTGAACTGCGTACCTTCGTGGCACAGGCTGATCACGCGCCAGTGCACATTGAGGTCTTCGCGCGGGTGGCCGACGAGGGTGAAGCTCAGGCCTGGCTGCAGGCGCACGTCATCGCCCTGCACTTCGGCCAGGCGGGCGTCATGGCGCAGCGCCGTCAGCCGCGTTTCGGTGAAGGGCTTGCCGACCGCATCGCGCTTGTAGCGGCCCGGGTAATCAAAAAACTCGTAGTCCAGCGACTGGTGCGTGATTCCGCTGGCCTGAGCCTTGTGCTCCTGGCGATAGGCCGGGTTGGTGAAGGTGTAGTCGCGCTGCACCTGCTGCGCAGTACGCACCTGCTCGCAGTAGCGCAAACGCCGCAGGCAGGCACGGGCCTGGTCGCCACCGCTACTGGCGTGGTACAGCACCTTGTCGGGGCCGAGATCATCTTCATCCAGCCAAAGCGCCTCATCATCTACGGGCTTGAGCGTGCCCCGGCTGAGCAGCCCAAGCGATAGCAGGCGATCGGTAACGATCAGCGTGTGGTACCTGGCGCAGTGAGCAAAGCGGTAGACGAAGCCCTCTTCAGCGGCAAGGCGATGGATGAAGTCGAGGTCGGTTTCCCCCGCCTGGACACAAAACTCACGCACCTGGTGCTCGGCGCTGCTATTGAGCTCAAACCGGGCAATGCCCTGACGCTTGAACATCAGTTCAAGAATCTGCGGCACGGTTTTCTGCTGGAAGATGCGCCAGTTCGAACGCAAGCGGGCGCGGGCCAGTTGCGGCTCGACCACAGCGTGGTAGCGCGTGCGACAGAAGCCGGTTTCACCTTGGCTGAAGGCACTGACCAAGCCATGCACATGACGCAGTGGCTGGTCTGCGCAATAAAGGGTGAATAGCGCAGGCTTGTCGAGCACCTGGCCGAAGTCGACATCACTGTCGTAGCTGACAAGTTCAAGGCTCAGCACAAATGGCTGGCTGATAGCCTCTTCCAGCTTGAATGAAACCACTTCGAACTCCGTGCGCCCGGCGAGCGCCTGAAATCCGAAACGAAAGTCCGACTGTTTCATGAGTTGCTCTACCCGCCATCATGTTTACCGGCGAAAAAACAACCACATCCTGGCTTTCTTCAAGATGAGTACGTCGAATGAAAATTGCCCGTCGCCAACGTTCAAGCCGGCTAGATCCGTGGCATTGGCGGACTTGACCGATGACGACAGTGAGGATGAGGCTGTGACTGAAGAGCAACTTAAACCGTACCGCCCCGCCATGACAGGAACGATGGGTTTCATGCATTGACGATTTCGTAGGAAATTTCCTAAAGCATCAACTTACAAACTTTTGCGCGCGCGAGTCCGCTCACTGAAACACCAGAAATTCAAGCCAGAAAAATAATAAAGACAGTTACTGAAAAGTTCGCGAAACAGCCACTTTCATTCTTCCTGAAATCACTCGGATTCCGAAATGCACCATTCTGTTGGAGGGCGATGACCTTGGCACCCCTCAAGCGCACCAAAAAGGTGCATGACTGACAGGAATTGGGGCATGCCGTCTGCCCCCCATCCACCGCTCCAGCCCCTGCATTCACATCCGGTCACAACCGCCAACGTTTGCGTCTATTCCGCGGCGTGACAATAGTGACCAGCGGGTCACCTTTTTATCTCTTTCTCTCCTACACTCGGGTTTCGGCCCGCCATTTGCTCAACGGAAGAGTGACGAAAAAAAGTCGAACTTTCCGGAACGCGGGCAGGTCAGGAACTAAGTAGGCCAAACGCAAAGGGACTACCCAGCAACGGCCCACACACCCCAACCAGCCCAATCGCCTTCGGCCGGAATGCCGATCGCGCCGTGCCTGCGCGCACGACCCTGGGGCATGGAACGCACTACGCAGAATCCAGAATCAGAGAGAACCAACACGAAACATCGCCACGGGTGCCAGCACCCGGCCAAGCATAGGGACGGAGAGAAGTATGATCAGTGCCGCTGTCGAGCCTCACGTAGATTCATTCAACCCGGACAACCGCGAACCGCTCACCCCGGACTTCGCCACGACAGGCAAGGCACCCGGCGCCCAGCGCCAGCACAACCGCAACAAGCGCAAGATATTGTTCGTGACCTCGGAAATCGCCGACCTGGTGAAAACCGGTGGCCTGGGTGACGTGTCTGCAGCCCTGCCCCGTGCCCTGGCGCACCTGCACGATGTGCGGGTGCTGATCCCCGGCTACCGCCAGGTGATGGAAAGCGACAACCCCATCCACATCGTCGGTGAACTGGGTGGCCACGCCGCCCTGCCGCCGTGCAAGATCGGCCGCATGGACATGGCCGACGGGCTGGTAATCTATGTGCTGATCTGCCCCGAGCTTTACCAGCGCGACGGTACTCCCTATGGTGCCAACAACGGCCGCGACTGGCCCGACAACCACATCCGCTTCGCCCGCCTGGGCCTGGCCGCCGCCGAAATCGCCGCCGGCGAAGGCAAGATCCACTGGCAGCCCGAAGTGGTGCACGCCCACGACTGGCCCGCCGGCCTGGCACCGGCCTACATGCACTGGCGCGGGCTGAGTACGCCCACCCTGTTCACCATCCACAACCTGGCCTACCAGGGCGTGTACAGCCGCGGCTGCAGCCCGGAACTGGCGATCCCCGAGCACGCCATGCAGCAGGAAGGCATGGAGTTCTACGGCAAGCTGTCGTTCCTCAAGGCCGGCCTGGCCTACGCCAGCCACATCACCACGGTCAGCGCCACCTATGCCCGGGAAATCACCACCCCGGAATTCGGCTGCGGCCTGGACGGCTTCCTCGCCAGCAAGGCCCAGCAAGGCCTGCTCGGGGGCATTCCCAATGGCATCGACGAAAGCTGGGACTCGGCCACCGACAAGCACCTGCAGCACAACTTCAGCATCAACGACTGGGAAGGCAAGGCGCGCAATGCCCAGGAAGTGCGCGACCTGTTCAAACTGCAGCCCTCCGAAGGCCCGCTGTTCGCCGTGGTTTCGCGCCTGGTCTACCAGAAAGGCCTGGACCTGACCCTGGGTGTGGCCGACTACATCGTCGAGCAAGGCGGGCAGATCGCGATCATCGGCCGCGGCGAGCCGGAAGAAGAGCAGGCCATGCGCGAACTGGCGCTACGCCACCCGGGCCGTATCGGCGTGCGCATCGGCTTCAACGAAACCGATGCCCGGCGCATGTTCGCCGGCAGCGACTTCCTGCTGATGCCGTCACGCTACGAGCCATGCGGCCTCAGCCAGATGTACGCGCAGCGTTTCGGCTCGCTGCCGGTGGCGCGCAACACTGGCGGCCTGGCCGACACCATCGAGTGCGGCGTCACCGGCTTCCTGTTCAACGAGTCCACCGTCGAGAGCTATCGCCAGGCACTCAGCCGCGCCTTCTATGTATATGGCAAGAAGGACCTGCTGAACGCCATGCGCTGCCTGTCGATGACCCAACCGTTCAACTGGTGCCAGGCCGTGGAACCCTACGCACGCTTGTACGAAGACCTGGTCAAGCAGGCACAGCACAGCCACTACTGAACGGGGAATCGAAGATGCACAGACATGGCGCACACCTGCTGGACGCCACGTCGGCGCGCTTCGCCCTCTGGGCCCCGGATGCGCGCAGCGTGAGCGTGGAACTGGAGCAGCAGCCGGCCATCGAGCTGTTGCCCGACGATGATGGCTGGTTCACCGGCGTGGCCCCGTGCCAGGCCGGTGACCGTTACCACTACCGTATCGATGGTGCACTGCAGGTGGCCGACCCGGCCTCGCGCTACCAGCCCGATGGCGTGCAGGGGCCGAGCCAGGTGGTGGATGTGGCCAGCTATGCCTGGCAACACCCCTGGCAAGGCCGGCCCTGGCACGAAGCGGTCATCCAGGAGCTGCATGTCGGCCTGCTCGATGGCTACGCCGGGGTCGCCCGGCAACTGCCGCGCCTGGCCGAGCTGGGCATCAGCGCCGTCGAGCTGATGCCGCTGGGGCAGTTCCCTGGCGAGCGCAACTGGGGTTACGACGGCGTGCTGCCCTATGCGCCGCAAAACACCTATGGCAGCCCCGAGCAGCTGTGTGCGCTGGTCGACCAGGCACATGGCCACGGGCTGATGGTGCTGGTCGATGTGGTGTACAACCACTTCGGCCCCGACGGCAATTACCTGCACCAGTACGCCAGCCCGTTCTTCCGCGAAGACCGGCAGACCCCCTGGGGCGCAGCCATCGACTTCCGTCGCCCGCAGGTGCGCGAGTACTTCATCCAGAACGCCCTGATGTGGTTGTGCGACTACCGCTTTGACGGCCTGCGCCTGGATGCCGTGCACGCCATCGACCAGCCCGACTTCCTGGTCGAGCTGGCGCAAAGGGTACGTGCTGCGGTGGAACCCGGCCGCCACGTATGGCTGGTACTGGAGAACGAGCACAACCAGGCTTTCCTGCTGGAGCAAGGCTTCGACGCCCAGTGGAACGACGACGGCCACAATGCCCTGCATGTGCTGCTCACCGGCGAAACCGAAGGCTACTACGCCGACTACCAGCAGCGCCCCATCGACCAGCTGGCCCGCTGCCTTGCCGAAGGTTTCGTGTTCCAGGGCCAGGCCAACCGCCATGGCACGCCCCGCGGCGAGCCCAGCGCGCACTTGCCACCCAGCGCCTTCGTGCTGTTTCTGCAGAACCATGACCAGGTCGGCAACCGTGCCCTGGGCGAGCGCCTGACCCGCCTGTGCCCACCGCAGGCGCTGCGGGCGGCCACCGGGCTGTTGCTGCTGGCACCGATGATCCCGCTGCTGTTCATGGGCGACGACGATGGCAGCTGCCGGCCGTTCCTGTTCTTCACCGACTTCCATGACCAGCTGGCCGACGCCGTGCGCGAAGGCCGGCGCGGCGAGTTCGCCCATTTCACCGCCTTCGCCGACCCCGAGGAGCGCCAACGCATCCCCGACCCCAACGCCGAACAGACCTTCGAGGCCTCCCGCCCGCAAGGCAAGGAAGTGATCGCCGGCTGGCACGGCCTGTACCAGCACCTGCTCGAACTGCGCCGCCGCCATGTGATCCCGCACCTGCCCGGCAGCCGCGCGCTGGGCGCCGAAGTACACGGCGACAAGGCCCTGACCGCACGCTGGTGCCTGGGCAATGGCACCACCCTGCGCATCGACCTGAACCTGGCCGCCACCCCGCAGGGGGTCGAGTTGCCCGCGCCGGCCAACCGCCTGTTCGACAGCAGCGACACCCGGCACCCCGATACCCACCTGGCCGCCTACAGCTGCGTGGTCAGCCTGCTTCCCCCTGCCCTGGAGCGCCCATGAGCGAAACCGCCCTGCACCGCCTGGCGACCCGCGTCGGGCTGAGCCGCGACTGGATCGACGCCAATGCCCGGCCCCAGCGTGTCAGCGACGAGGTACTGCGCAACATCCTTGAAGGCCTTGGCCACCCGGCCAGCGATGACGCCGCCATTGCCGCCAGCCTGCGCGCCGTGGCCGCTGCCGAAGACAGTGAGCACCTGCCGCCGCTGCTGACCGCCGACCTCGGCCAGCCACTGGCACTGGCGCGCTACTTCAGCGCCGCCAGCGTCGCGCACTGCACCTTGGAGGACCACAGCGCCCTCACCCTCAGCCTTGACGACCAGGCCCGCCTGCCCGGAGCGCTGCCCATCGGCTACCACCAGGTGGAAATCGACAGCCGCCGCTTCACCGTGGCCGTGGCCCCGCCACGCTGCCACAGCCTTGAAGACCGCGTGCAGCAGCCGCCACCGCGCTGCTGGGGCCTGGCGGTGCAGTTGTACAGCTTGCGCCGCCCCGGCGATGGCGGCTACGGCGACTGCCTGGCCCTGGAACAACTGGCCCGCGCGGCCGCCGAGCGCGGTGCCGATGCCTTGGCCATCAGCCCGATCCACGCCTTGTCGGCCATCGACCAGACGCACTACAGCCCCTACTCGCCCTCCAGCCGCCTGTTGCTCAACACCCTTTACGCCAGCCCTGCCGCGCTGCTGGGCGAGCGGGAGGTGCGCGTGGCCATCGAAGCCTGCGGCCTGGAGCAACAACTGGAAGACCTGGAGCAAGGCCCGCTGGTCGACTGGCCGCGTGCCGCCAGCGCCCGCCTGCGCCTGCTCGAAGCCCTGTACCAGGGCTTCAGCCAGGGCGACCACCCGTTGCGCAAGGATTTTGACAGCTTCCGCGAAGCCGGTGGCCAGGCCCTGGAGCACCATTGCCGCTTCGAGGTGCTGCAGGCCCAGGCCGTGGAGCATGGCCTGGGCGCCGACTGGCGCCACTGGCCCAAGGCCTGGCACGACCCGTACCACCCGGAAGTGGAGGCCTTCGCCAACGCCTACCCGGCCAAGGTCGAGTTCCATGCCTTTTGCCAATGGCTGACCGAACGGGGCCTGCAACGCGCCCAGGAAGCAGCGCGCGGCAACGGCATGGCGGTGGGCCTGATCGCTGACCTGGCGGTGGGCGCCGACGGTGCCGGCAGCCAGGCCTGGAGCCGCCAGGACGAGCTGCTGGCAGGCCTGAAGGTAGGCGCACCGCCCGACATCCTCAACCGTGCCGGCCAGGACTGGGGCATCTGCGCCTTCTCGCCCGAAGGCCTCAAACGCAACGGCTACCGCGCCTTCATCGAAATGCTGCGGGCCAACCTCGCCCACGCCGGCGGCCTGCGCATCGACCATGTCATGGGCCTGCGCCGGCTGTGGCTGATCCCGCAGGGGGCCAAGCCCAGCGAAGGCGCCTACCTCAACTACCCGCTGGACGACCTGCTGCGCCTGCTGGCGCTGGAGTCGGTGCGCCACCAGGCAATCATCCTCGGCGAAGACCTGGGCACCGTGCCGGACGGCCTGCGCGAGCAACTGGCGGCCAAGGCCGTGCTGGGCATGCGCGTGCTGCCCTTCGAGCAGACCCAGCCCGGCCATTTCAAGCCGATTCTCGACTGGCCGGACAACGCCCTGGCCACCACCGGCACCCATGACCTGGCACCGCTGGCCGGCTGGCTGGAAAACCGCGACATCGACTGGAGCCACCGCCTGCAACTGATCGATGCTGCCACCGAACTGCACTGGCGCCACGAGCGGCAGAAGGAGCACGACGGCCTGCGCCGCACCCTGGAGGCCAACTACGGCACGCTGCCGGACAACGACGCGCTGATCGACGCCGCCATCCGCTACGTTGGCCACACCCGCGCACCGCTGGTGCTGGTGCCGCTGGAAGACCTGCTGGGTTGCGACGAGCAACCCAACCTGCCGGGCACCACCGCCGGCCACCCCAACTGGCGCCGACGCTTCGCCCGGCCGGTACGTGAACTGCTCGACGACGAAGACGCCGCGCGGCGCCTGGAACTGCTGGCCCAGGCCCGCGAACAGGCCTGGGAGCGTGACCGATGAAAGCGCTGACCGCGACCCTGCGCCTGCAGTTTCACAGTGACTTCACCCTCGATCACGCCGTGCCGCTGGTGCCGTACTTCGCCCAGTTGGGTGTCAGCCACCTGTATGCCTCGCCCATCCTCAAGGCCCGCGCCGGTTCGCGCCACGGCTACGACGTGGTCGACCCGACCTGCGTCAACCCCGAGCTGGGCGGCGAAGCGGCGCTGCAACGGCTGGTCGCCGCCCTGCGCCAGCACGGCATGGGGCTGATCCTCGACACGGTGTCCAACCACATGGCCGTGGGCGGTGCCGACAACCCCTGGTGGCAGAGCCTGCTGGCCTGGGGCCGGCGCAGCCCCTATGCAGAATTCTTCGACATCCAGTGGCACTCCAGCGACCCGCTGCTGGCCGGTCAGCTGCTGCTGCCGTTCCTCGCCAGCGACTATGGCGTGGCGCTGAAAAATGGCGAGATACCGCTTGAGTTCGACAAGCACCATGGGCTGCTGCAAATCGCTCATTACCAACACCGCTTCCCGATCTGCCCGGTCGACTATGGCTGGATTCTCGCCCTCAGCCCGGAGCCGGCGCTCAAGGCCCTGGCCGAACGCTTCACCGCGTTGAACGCATCGGCCACGCCGCTGGCCGACGCCCTGCCCCTGCAAGCCGAACTGGCGCGCCTGGCAGGCGAAGGCGCCGACCTCGAATCGGCCCTGGTGGCGTTTGACAGCCGTAGCGAGAATGGCTTCAAGCGCCTGCACCTGCTGCTGGAGCGCCAGACCTACCGCCTGGCCAGCTGGCGTACCGCCGCCGACGACATCAACTGGCGGCGCTTCTTCGACATCAACGAGCTGGGCGGCCTGCGGGTGGAACGCGCGGTGGTGTTCGAGGCCACCCACGCCAAGCTGTTCGAGCTGATCGAGCGCGGCCTGGTGGACGGCCTGCGCATCGACCATATCGACGGCCTGGCCGACCCGCGCGGTTACTGCCGCAAGCTGCGCCGACGGGTCGATGGCCTGCTGGCACGGCGGCCGTTGAACGCCGCCCTGGAGCATTTCCCGATCTACGTGGAGAAGATCCTCGGCGCCAACGAGCACCTGCACCGCGACTGGCTTACCGACGGCACTACCGGCTATGAATTCATGAACCAGGTTTCGCTGCTGCAGCACGACCCGGCGGGCGAAGCAACCCTGACCGAGCTGTGGGCCAATGTGAGCGAACGCCCCGACTTCCCCGAAGAAGTGCGTCAGGCCCGCCACCTGGTGCTCAATGCCAGCCTGGCCGGCGACTGCGAGTCGGTGGCCCAGGCGCTGTTGCAGGTGGCGCGCAACGACCTGATGACCCGCGACCTGACCCTTGGCGCGATCCGCCGCGCCTTGCAGGCACTGGTGGCGCATTACCCGGTGTACCGCACCTACTTCAATGCCTGCGGGCGCCCGGCAGAAGACGAAGGGTTTTTCCAGCAGGCCCTGGCCAATGCCCGGCAGGACCTGGGCGAAGCCGACTGGCCGCTGCTCGAGCACCTGCAACAATGGCTGGGCGGGCAAGCCTGGCGCCGCCTGCCAGCAGGCCGGGCGCGCAAGCAGCTGCGCCACGCCTGCGTGCGCTTCCAGCAACTGACCGCGCCCAGTGCCGCCAAGGCCGTGGAAGATACCGCGTTCTACCGCAGCGCCCGGCTGCTGTCGCGCAACGATGTGGGCTTCGACGCCGAGCGTTTCAGCGCCCCGCTCGAGCACTTCCACAACGAGGCCCAGCGGCGCCTGCGTGACTTCCCCGACAACCTGCTGGCCAGCGCCACCCATGACCACAAGCGCGGCGAAGACACCCGTGCGCGCCTGGCCGTGCTCAGCGAGCGCGGCCCGTGGCTGGCCAGCCGCATGGAACACTGGCGCGAACTGGCCACGCCGTTGCGCACGCAACTGGATGACGGCCCGGCGCCCAGCCCCGGCGACGAGCTGATGCTGTTGCAGACCTTGCTGGGCAGTTGGCCGCTGGACCTCGACCTGCACGATGACAACGCCCTGCACCAGTACGCCGAACGCATCCGCCAGTGGCAGCAGAAGGCCCTGCGCGAGGCCAAGCTGCGCAGCAGCTGGAGCGCGCCGAACGAAGCATATGAAAACGCCTGTGCCGGCTACATCGACGGCCTGCTGCTGGACGGCGAGAACCAGCAGCTGCGCAAATCGCTGGCCGATGCCGCCCACCTGCTGGCCTGCCCCGGTGCCCTCAACGGCCTGGTCCAGGCCCTGCTGCGCATGACCACGCCGGGCGTGCCGGACCTGTACCAGGGCAACGAATACTGGGATTTCAGCCTGGTCGACCCGGATAACCGCCGCGCCGTGGACTACGCTTGCCGGCGTCGCACCCTGGACGATGCAACGCCGGTAGCCGAGCTGCTGGAACACTGGCGCGACGGCCGCCTCAAGCAGGCGCTGATCGCCCGGGTGCTGGACTGCCGCCAGGCCCATGCCGAGCTGTTCCGCCGTGGCGCCTACCTGCCGCTGACCGTGCATGGCCGGCATGCCGACAAGGTGGTGGCGTTCGCCCGCCTTGGCGAAGGCGAACGGGCCGTCATCATCGCGCCACGCCTGGCCAGTACCCTGCTGGCAGGTGCACCGACACCCCTGATCCCGGCACAGAACTGGGACGACACCCGGGTAAGCCTGCCGTTTGCCTTGTCGCCTGCCAACTCGACGGGACTTTTCCCCAGTGCTGCTGTCAGCTCTTCCAAGGAGCTGATGTTGAGCGCCGTGCTGGCGGAGTTTCCGGTCAACCTGCTGATACAACAATCTTGAGCATCAGGAGCGTCATGATGAGTGTTGATGAAAAGCGTATCCGCGAATTTGCCTACCAGATCTGGGAATCTGAGGGTAAGCCCGCCGGCCAGGAAGAACGCCATTGGGACATGGCGCGCAAGCTGGCCGAAGCCGAGGCGCTGGCACCCAAGGCGGCGCCGCGCAAGCGGGCGCCGGCCAAGCCTAAGGTAGCCGCTGAACCGGTTGAGAAGGCCGTGGCTGTGAAGAAACCCCGGGCGGTGAAAAAGCCGGCTGCCGGTTGAGCCTGCACCGGCCTCTTCGCGGGTAAACCCGCTCCCACAGGGATAGCGCCAGGCCTGAGGATGACGGTGTACCTGTGGGAGCGGGTTCACCCGCGAAGAGGCCGGTACAGGCCTACGCAGCTCCCTCCACCACCACGGCCACAGAGGACCGCCATGAGCCCCCGCACCCCGAAGAAAACCCGCTCTGTCGCCCCGTCGCGTATCCGCGAGGGCCTGCCCTTCCCCCTCGGCGCCACCTGGGATGGCCTTGGGGTCAACTTTGCCCTGTTCTCGGCCAACGCCACCAAGGTCGAGCTGTGCCTGTTCGACTCCACCGGCGAGCACGAAATCGAACGCATCGAGCTACCCGAATACACCGACGAGATCTACCACGGCTACCTGCCCGACGCGCACCCAGGGCTGGTCTACGGCTACCGCGTGCACGGGCCGTACGAGCCGGAGAACGGCCACCGCTTCAACCCCAACAAACTGCTGATCGACCCGTATGCCAAGCAACTGGTCGGCAGCCTGCAGTGGTCCGAAGCACTGTTCGGCTACACCATCGGCCACCCCGACGGCGACCTGTCGTTCGACGAGCGCGACAGCGCGCCGTTCGTGCCCAAGTGCAAGGTGATCGACCCTGCCTTCACCTGGGGCCGCGACCAGCGCGTGCTGATCCCCTGGGAGCGCACGATCATCTACGAGGCCCACACCCGTGGCATCAGCATGCGCCACCCGGCGGTACCGGAAGAACTGCGCGGCACCTTCGCCGGCCTGGCCAATGACGAGTTGCTCAAGCACATCAAGGAGCTGGGCGTTTCCAGCATCGAGCTGCTGCCGATTCACGCCTTCGTCAACGACCAGCACCTGCTGGACAAGGGCTTGAACAACTACTGGGGCTACAACAGCATCGCCTTCTTCGCCCCCCACCCGCGCTACCTGGCCAGCGGCAAGATCGCCGAATTCAAGGAAATGGTCGCGCACCTGCACGACGCCGGGCTGGAGGTGATCCTCGACGTGGTCTACAACCACACCGCCGAAGGCAACGAGCGCGGCCCGACGCTGTCGATGCGCGGTATCGACAACGCCTCCTACTACCGCCTGATGCCGGATGACAAGCGTTACTACATCAACGATTCCGGCACCGGCAACACCCTGGACCTGAGCCACCCCTGCGTGCTGCAGCTGGTCACCGACTCGCTGCGCTACTGGGCCGGCGAAATGCACGTGGACGGCTTCCGCTTCGACCTGGCGACCATCCTTGGCCGCTACCACGACGGCTACAGCGAACGCCACGGTTTCCTCGTCGCCTGCCGCCAGGACCCGATGCTGAGCCAGGTGAAGCTGATTGCCGAGCCCTGGGACTGCGGCCCGGGCGGCTACCAGGTGGGCAACTTCGCCCCGGGCTGGGCAGAGTGGAACGACCGCTTCCGCGACACCGTGCGCGCCTTCTGGAAAGGCGACGAAGGCCAACTGGCCGACTTTGCCTCGCGCATGACCGCCTCGGGGGACATGTTCAACAACCGTGGCCGGCGCCCCTATGCCTCGGTCAACTTCGTCACCGCCCACGACGGTTTCACCTTGCGCGACCTGGTGTCGTACAACCACAAGCACAACGAAGACAACGACGAGAACAACCAGGACGGCACCGATAACAACCTGTCGTGGAACTGCGGTGTCGAGGGGCCAACCGACGACCCGGCCGTGAATGCCCTGCGCATGCGCCAGATGCGCAACTATTTCGCAACCCTGCTGCTGGCCCAGGGCACGCCGATGATCGTCGCTGGTGACGAGTTCAGCCGCACCCAGCACGGCAACAACAATGCCTATTGCCAGGACAGCGAGATCGGCTGGGTGAACTGGGACCTGGACCAGGAGGGCAAAGAGCTGCTGGCTTTCGTCAAGCGCCTGACCCGCCTGCGCCTGGCCTACCCGGTACTGCGCCGCTCGCGCTTTCTGGTGGGCGACTACAATGAGGCGATCGGCGTCAAGGACGTGACCTGGCTGGCACCGGATGGCAACGAGATGAGCGTGGAGCAATGGGAAGACCCGCACGGGCGTTGCCTGGGCATGCTGATCGATGGCCGTGCCCAGGTCAGCGGCATTGCCCGGCCAGGCGCCGAGGCCACCGTGTTGCTGATCGTCAATGCCCACCATGACATCGTTCCGTTCGAGTTGCCGACGGTGCCCGAAGGGGATTACTGGAGCTGCCTGGTCGATACCGACCGGCCAGAGCTGCGCAAGGGGCAGCATCTGCAGTTCGACAGCACGTTCGAGGTGAAGGGGCGATCGTTGCTGCTGATGGTGTTGCAGCGTGATGAGGAGTGAACCTGAACCCGCTGGTATGTGTCCCTTGTGTAGGAGCGGCCTTGTGTCGCGATCGGGCCGCACAGCGGCCCCAGCTATTCTTGCCTTGGTGCTGACAAACGGGGCCGCTGCGCGGCCCGATCGCGACACAAGGCCGCTCCTACAAGGATCCGCGCAAACCCGTTGACCGAGGAGTAACCGTGAACCCCGAAGCCGGCAGTAAAGGTTTCGCCAGTGTCAATCAGGCCCCGGCCGTGAAGCGGCTGCAGGTGCTGACGGTGAATACCCACAAGGGCTTCACCGCCTTCAACCGGCGCTTCATCCTGCCGGAACTGCGCGAGGCGGTGCGCAGCACCCAGGCCGACATCGTCTTCCTCCAGGAAGTGCTCGGCAGCCACGACCGCCACGCCGCGCGCTACCCCGGCTGGCCGCAGACTTCTCAGTACGAGTTCCTCGCCGACAGCATGTGGAGCGACTTCGCCTACGGCCGCAACGCGGTCTACCCCGACGGCCACCACGGCAACGCGCTACTGTCCAAATACCCGATCATCGAACATCGCAACCTCGACGTGTCGATCACCGGCCCCGAACGACGTGGCCTGCTGCACTGCATCCTCGACGTGCCCGGCCAGCACCAGGTGCATGCCATCTGCGTGCACCTGTCGTTACTGGAAAGCCATCGCCAGAAACAACTGCAACTGCTGCGCAAGCTGCTCGAGTCCTTGCCCGCCGAGGCCCCGGTGATTATCGCCGGCGATTTCAACGACTGGAAATCCCACGGCAACCGCACCCTGGGCCTGCAGCGTGACCTGCACGAGGCCTTCGAGCGCCACCATGGGCACCTGGCCCGCACCTATCCTGCGCGGCTGCCGCTGTTGCGCCTGGACCGTGTCTACCTGCGCAACGCCGAAAGCCATGGGCCGCGGATTCTGGGGCACAAACCTTGGTCGCACCTGTCGGACCACCTGCCGTTGTCGGTCGAAGTCAGGCTTAGCAATCATTCTTCATAGCCACGCCACGACAAATAGCGAACCCCGCTATACCTCGCAGATTTATCAAAAGAATCAACACGTTGAACAAAACCACGGATCCTGAACACTTCCTTCACACTTTCTTGACGCAAGCGGCGGCCTCTCCTTAGCTGAACATATCAAGCAGTAAAGATCTCGCGCCGGGCCTCTAGCTCGCGCCTTCGTGCGCGCTGGCGAAAGCCTGGCGTGCTGGTTTGGGTCGCCCACTGTTTTTGCCGTACAGCTCGTGACAACAGGCCAGGTCCTAGGGCTGTAACACAAAAACAAAGGAGATCCGCCATGAAAAGCACCTCGAACCTCTTGCGCTTCGACAGCATTTTCTACGCGGTTTCCACGTCGCTGCTTCTGGCAACCCCGGTGGAAACTATCGCGTATGAACTGCAGGACGACCCGGCCTCGCCCGGTTTCCTGCACCAACCGGCAGTACCACAGCTGTCGCTCGACCCGGTCAGCGCCAGTGGCTTGAGTATCGGTACCTTGAATGCGTTCTCGCAGAAGATGAGCGAGCGCCATGGGCAGGCTGCACCGGACCTGGTCGCCAGCCAGTGGGCGCAGTTCTTCCCCACCACCGCGCGTGGTGGCGCGCAGCCCCCGGACCAGCTGGAGGCACCCAGCCAGCAACTGACGATCGGCCCGGACCTGTTCGTGCGTGAAACGGCAGCGGGCAATGTGCACCGCGCGGGGATCTTCGTGGGGCAAAACAACCTGCAGACCAGCTTCAACGGCATGCGCCGGCTGTTGGGCGACAAGCAACGCAACGCCGTGAACCTCAGCGGTGAAAGCCTGGGGGTTTACTGGAGCATGACCCATGAACAGGGCTGGCACCTGGATGCCGTGGCCATGGGTTCGCGCATCGACGTCAATGGCCGTGGCGAGAACGGCCAGCGACTGGACGACAGCGGCCACGCGATGACCTTCTCGCTGGAAGGCGGCATCCCCATCGGCCTGGGTGGCGGCTGGGTGATCGAACCGCAGGCGCAGTTGATCAACCAGCAGTTCTTCCCCGGCAGCCGGGCGCAGGAAGAGACCTTGCAGGCCTTCGACAGCCAGCCAAGCTGGAGCGGTCGGGTCGGCGCCAGGCTGTCCGGGCGTTATGAAGTACGCGGCATGCCGATCGAACCCTATGTGCGGACCAACGTGTGGTATGACTTCAGCAATGCCGATGAGGTGAAGCTGGACCAGGTCGACAAGATCTCCAGCTCGCGCTACTCGACCACGGTGGAACTGGGGTTGGGGCTGGTGGCGCGGGTGACGCCTTCGGTGGCGCTGTTTGTCAGTGCCGATTACAGCAGTGACGTGGACGACAATGATCTGAATGGGTTGATTGGCAGCCTTGGGGTGCGGATGCGGTGGTAGGCAGGGTCGGCCCTTTCGCGGGTGAACCCGCTCCCACAAGGACCGCACAGGGTCTGAAGCTTGTGCAATACCTGTGGGAGCGGGTTTACCCGCGAAGAGGCCAGTACAAGCAACACATCAGGCTGGTTTCATTATCAGAACCCCAAGCGGCGGCAGGTTCAGGGCCAGCGACTGCGGCTGCCCATGGCTGGCTATCTGGTCACTCTCCACCACCCCCAGGTTGCCGACATTGGACCCGGCATACAGCTCTGCGTCACTGTTCAACAGCTCCTGCCAGCGTTCGCCGAACGGCACGCCAATGCGATACCCCTCGCGCGGCACCGGGGTGAAGTTGGCCACCACCAGCACCGGCTCGCCACTGCTGCTCCAGCGCAGCCAGGCATACACGCTGTTCTGCGCATCGTCACCAATCAGCCACTGGAACCCCTGCGGCTGGCAATCCTGCTCATGCAACGCCGGCACCTCGCGGTACAGGCGGTTGAGGTCGCCGACCAGGCGCTGTACGCCCTGGTGCTCAGGGTACTGCAGCAGGTACCAGTCCAGCTCGCCATCGTGGTCCCACTCGCGCCACTGGCCGAATTCGCAGCCCATGAACAGCAGCTTCTTGCCCGGATGCGCCCACATGAAGGTGAGGTAGGCACGCAGGTTGGCGAACTTCTGCCAACGGTCGCCGGGCATCTTGTCGATCAGCGAATGCTTGCCGTGCACCACTTCGTCGTGGGAGATGGGCAGGATGAAGTGCTCGGAATAGGCATAGATCAGCCCGAAGCTCATCTCGTTGTGGTGATAGGTGCGGTGCACCGGGTCGTTCTGGATGTAATGCAAGGTGTCGTGCATCCAGCCCATGTTCCACTTGTAGGCAAAGCCCAGGCCGCCCTGCTGGGTCGGCTGGCTGACGCCGGGCCAGGCGGTGGACTCCTCGGCGATGATCAGCGCGCCCGGGGCCTCATGGGCCGCCACGCCGTTGAGGTGGCGGATGAAGTCGATGGCCTCCAGGTTCTCGCGCCCGCCGTGGCGGTTGGGCACCCATTCGCCGGCCTTGCGCGAATAGTCGCGGTACAACATCGAGGCCACTGCATCGACACGCAGGCCATCGATGTGAAAGTGCTTCAGCCAGTGCAGCGCCGAGGCCATCATGAAGCCGCGCACTTCGTTGCGGCCAAGGTTGTAGATCAGCGTGTTCCAGTCCTGGTGGTAGCCCTCCAGGGGGTTGTCGTATTCGTACAGGGCGGTGCCGTCGAAACGCGCCAGGCCGTGTTCATCGGTGGGGAAATGCGCTGGCACCCAGTCGAGCAGCACGCCAATGCCGCCCTGGTGGCAGGCGTCGATGAAGGCGGCGAAGTCCTCGGCGCTGCCGTAGCGCGAGGTGGGCGCGAACAGCGACAGCGGCTGGTAGCCCCAGGAACCACCGAACGGGTGCTCCATGATCGGCAGCAGTTCGATATGGGTGAAGCCCAGCTCCTGAACGTACGGCACCAGGCGCTCGGCCAACTCGCGCCAGTTGTAATAGCGCCCCACCTCGCCCGCCTCGTCCAGCTCGCAGCGCCACGACCCCGGGTGCAGCTCGTAGATCGACAGCGGCGCGCTGTAGGCATGGCGCTGCGCGCGTTGCGCCATCCAGTCGTGGTCTTGCCAGTCGTGGCTGAGCGCCCCCGCTACCTTGGAGGCGGTGCTTGGCGGCAGTTCGGTCGCACGCGCCAGCGGGTCGGCCTTCAGGGGCAGTATGCCGTCCTTGCCCAGCACCTCGAACTTGTAGGTTTCGCCCACGCCCAGGCGCGGCACGAACAGCTCCCACACCCCGGCGCTGTGGCGCAGGCGCATGGGGTGGCGGCGGCCATCCCAGTTGTTGAAGTCACCCACCACCGACACCCGCCGCGCATTCGGCGCCCACACCGAGAAACACACGCCGTCGACACCATCGACCTGGATAGGCTGGGCGCCGAAGCGCCCGGACAGGTCGCGGTGGTTGCCTTCGGCAAACAGGTACAGGTCCATGTCGCCCAGTTGCGGGCCAAAGCTGTAGGGGTCTTCGGTGACCTGCTCGCCACCGGCCCAGCCGATCTGCAGCAGGTACGGGTGTGCCTCATCGAGGTGCGCGGTGAACAGCCCCGGTAGGCTGCCCTGCTCCATTTCGGCGAGGATGCGCCCGTCATGCCGGGCAAGGATGCGCACATTCAGGGCAGTGGGCAGGAAAGCGCGGACCACCTGCCCACCCGCGCCGTCGCCATGGGGGCCGAGTACCGCAAATGGATCGGCGTGCTCGGCGCGGGCCAGGGCGTCGAGGTCCCGTTGCCGAAGGCCGCCGTTTTCACGCGTGGTTGCATTCATCTATGACTCTCCCCAGGTACTGATCAGTCCATGCAGGCCATGCAAAGGCACGGCCAGCCAGCTCGGACGGTTCTCGGCTTCGTATGTGATTTCGTAGGCAGCTTTTTCCAGGCAGAACAGCTCCAGTGCGGCGCGCTCGCCCTCGGCCTGTTGCCAGGCGTGAGGCATGGCCGCGGTGGCCAGGCCATAGGCTTCGACAAAGGCATGCCGCGATTGGTGCAGGTACTGCCTGGCAACCCGTTGCCGGGCTTGGCGCGCCGGGTCGGAAAGGTCGACCGCAGACGCGCTGCGCAAGATCATGGCAGCAGCATAGTCGAAGGATCGCAGCACGCCGCTGACATCTTTGTACGGGCTGTGTTTTGCCCGACGCTCTTGCAGCGGCCGGGCCGGTTCACCTTCGAAATCGATGAGGTAGGCGTCGCCCTGCACCACCAGCACCTGGCCCAGGTGCAGGTCGCCGTGCACGCGCATCAGCAGGCCGCCCTGGGCCTGGCGGGTCAGGTTGGCGATGTGCTGGGCCAGACCGTCGCGCTGTTGCTGCAAGTCGTCGACCAGCGCCTGGCTTTCGCTGTCGAGGCTGTCGCGGTGCTGGGCCAGCAGGTCGAGGGCATGGGTGAGTTCGGCGCTGATCTGCACACTCCAGCGTTCGCTGTCGTCGGCATCGCTCGGGCGCGGCTGGAAGGCCTCGTCATTGGTCGGTGCAGCCAGCAGCAGGTGCATCTCGCCCAGGCGCTGGCCGAGCAAGGCGGCAAAGCCGGTGAGTTCGGCCAGTGCATCGGTATGCGCATCGGCGTCGAGGCTGGAAGGCTCCATCTGGTCGCGGATGGCCCGCTCCAGCGTGTTCTGGGTCCAGGCCCAAGCGTCGCCCTGGTTGCTCAGGTAGCCCTGGGCGATCATCAGCAGGTGTGGCGCACCCTGCTCATCCACCCGGCTGACCCAGGCCAGCAGCGGCGAAATGTTGGCAAAGCCTGCGGCGGTCAGGTAGGCACTCATTTCCAGCTCGGGGTGCACACCCGGGTTGACCCGGCGAATCAGCTTGAGCACCACCTGGTCGCCGATCACCACCGAGCTGTTGGACTGCTCGGCGCTGAGGTAGCGCACGCTGCTTTCATCGTTCAACGCCAGGCTCGCCAACTGCTGCGTGCTTTCGAAGCGCAGCTCGCCCTCGCCGTTGCCACAAGGCAGATGCATACCGCCCTCACAGGCACGCAACACCGCGCGGATGAATGGCTCGAGGACGAAGGCATCGGTGATCAGCCCAACCTGATGGGCACGGCGCACCCGTGACAGGGCCAGCTGTTGTGGCAGCGCGCTGTTGATCTGCTCTTCGGGCAGCAGGCCGAACGGCAGTTGGTAGCGGTTGGCCACACCGTCGCTGAGCACTTCGATTTCACTAAGCAGCACCGGTGTGGTCGACGTGCCGAAACGCACGCCGTAGCACAGGCGCACCTGGTCAATCGGCCCTTCCTTGCCGGCGAACCAGCGCCGCTTGGGCAGGTACTGCGGCAGGATGGCGCTTTGCAGGGTATCGCTGGAGGGGGCCTCCAGCAGTTCCTCCAGGCGTTTGCGCAATACCAGTGTGGTCAATTCGGGTAACCCCTCGGTGGCCTGGATGTGCCAGCTGGGCATGCGATCGTGGCTGGCCAGCAGGAACCAGTAGAAGGCGTAGGGTGGCAAGGTCAGCAGGAACGGCAGTTGCCCGATTGGCGGGAAAGCGCTGCCGCCGAGCATCTCCACCGGTACTTTGTCGGCGTATTGTGACAATTCCAGTTCAGCCGCCTGGGCGGCGCGGGAAACGTTGGCCACGCACAGGATGACTTCGGTATTGCCATCAGCGTCGGTGTACTCGCGCAAGTAGGCGAGGATGCGCCGGTTGTTCGGCGTGAGGGTACGCAGGCTGCCGCGGCCGAAGGCCTTTTGCTGCTTGCGCACCGCCAGCATGCGCCGGGTCCAGTTCAGCAGCGAGTGCGGGTCGTTGGCCTGGGCTTCGACGTTGACGGTCTGGTAGCCGTACAGCGGGTCCATGATCGGCGGCAGCACCAGGCGCTGCGGGTCGGCGCGGGAGAAACCACCGTTGCGGTCCGGCGACCATTGCATGGGCGTGCGCACACCATCGCGGTCGCCCAGGTAGATGTTGTCGCCCATGCCCAGTTCGTCGCCGTAGTACAGGGTGGGCGTGCCGGGCATCGACAGCAGCAGGCTGGTGAGCAATTCGATGCGCCGCCGGTCACGCTGCAGCAACGGCGCCAGGCGGCGGCGGATGCCCAGGTTGATGCGGGCGCGGCGGTCTTCGGCGTAGTAGTTCCACAGGTAGTCGCGCTCGCGGTCGGTGACCATTTCCAGGGTCAGCTCATCGTGGTTGCGCAGGAAGATCGCCCATTGGCAGTTGGCGGGGATTTCCGGGGTCTGGCGCAGGATGTCGGTGATCGGGAAGCGGTCTTCCATGGCCAGGGCCATGTACATGCGCGGCATCAACGGGAAGTGGAAGGCCATGTGGCATTCGTCGCCCTCGCCTTCGCCAAAGTACGGGCGGGTGTCCTCGGGCCATTGGTTGGCCTCGGCCAGCAGCATGCGGTCGGGGTAGTTGGCGTCGATTTCGGCGCGGATCGCCTTGAGCACGTCGTGGGTTTCGGCAAGGTTCTCGTTGTTGGTGCCATCGCGCTCGATCAGGTAGGGGATGGCGTCCAGGCGCAGGCCATCGACACCCAGGTCCAGCCAGAAGCGCATCACCCCGATCACTGCCTTGAGCACTTGCGGGTTGTCGAAGTTGAGGTCGGGCTGGTGCGAGTAGAAGCGGTGCCAGAAGTACTGGCCGGCGACCGGGTCCCAGGTCCAGTTGGACTTCTCGGTGTCGAGGAAGATGATGCGCGTGCCGTCGTACTTCTGGTCGTCATCCGACCACACGTAGAAATCCCGTGCCTTGCTGCCGCGCTTGGCATGGCGGGCGCGCTGGAACCAGGGATGCTGGTCGCTGGTGTGGTTGATGACCAGCTCGGTGATCACCCGCAGGCCGCGTTTGTGCGCCTCGGCGATAAAGCGGCGGGCATCGGCCAGGTTGCCGTAGTCGGGGTGCACGGCCTTGTATTCGGCGATGTCGTAGCCGTCGTCGCGGCGTGGCGAGGGATAGAACGGCAGCAGCCACAGGGTGTTGACGCCCAGCTCGGCAATGTAGTCGAGCTTGCTGATCAGGCCGGCGAAATCGCCGATGCCGTCGTTGTTCGAATCGAAGAACGACTTGATGTGCAGCTGGTAGATGACGGCGTCCTTGTACCACAGCGGGTCGTCGATGAAGGCTGCCGGGCGGGAACGCTTGGCCATGTGCGACTCCTTTCAATTCCTGGTTGCTCTGGCCCTGATGCACAAGCAACTGACTTGACACGATCCCTGTGGGAGCGGGTTTACCCGCGAACACCGGCGAAGCCGGTGCCATGCTCCGCGGCGCCTGCTTCGCGGGTAAACCCGCTCCCACAGGGGATGGCGTGTACCTGGCTAACGGGCCTTTTCGATGCGCCAGATACCGAACGGCAGATGCCAGGGTTCGATGCGCATCCATTGGGTCTTGCCGTACCACGACCAGCGATGCCCATTCATCAGGTCTTCACCCAGGGTTTCGGCGTTGTCATCCAGCCCCAGCTCCCACAGCGGCAGCTCGAAATGCGCCTCCTGGGCGTTGTGCGGGTCGAGGCTGATTGCCACCAGGATGTAGTTGTCGCGCTCGGGCGTGCGCTTGGCGAAGTACAGGATGTTGTCGTTCCAGCAGTTGAAGAACGCCACGCCCAGGTGGGTCTGCAAGGCGCGGTTCTGCCGGCGGACACGGTTGAGCTGGGCGATCTCGGCAATGATGTTGCCGGGTTGGCTGAAATCGCGTGGGCGGATTTCGTACTTCTCCGAATCCAGGTACTCCTCCTTGCCCGGCAGCGGTGTGCCTTCGCACAGTTCGAAGCCCGAGTACATGCCCCACAGCCCCGAACCCATGGTGGCCAGCGCCGCGCGGATGAGGAAGCCGGCACGGCCGGAGGTGTGCAGGAAGTACGGGTTGATGTCGGGGGTATTGACGAAGAAGTTGGGCCGGTAGCACTGGCTCCATGGCGGCTGGTTGAGCTGCTCGAAGTACTCGCGCAGTTCCTGTTTGTGGTTGCGCCAGGTGAAGTAGGTATAGCTCTGCGCGTATCCGACCTTGCCCAGGCGGGCCATCATCGCCGGCTTGGTGAAGGCTTCGGCGAGGAAGATGACCTCGGGGTGCCGGCTGCGCACATTGGCGATCAGCCATTGCCAGAACGGCAGTGGCTTGGTGTGCGGGTTGTCGACGCGGAAGGTCTTCACCCCCTCCTCGACCCAACCGACCACAACGTCGCGCAGGGCCAGCCACAACGACGGCACGGCCTCGGGTGCATAGAAATCGACATTGACGATGTCCTGGTACTTCTTCGGTGGGTTCTCGGCATAGCGGATGGTGCCGTCCGGTCGCCAGCTGAACCAGCCGGGGTGCTCCTTGAGCCAGGGGTGGTCCTGGGAGCACTGGATGGCGAAGTCGAGGGCGATTTCCAGGCCATGCTCGGCCGCCGCGGCCACCAGGCGGCGGAAGTCCTCGCGGCTGCCCAGCTGCGGGTGAATCGCCTCGTGGCCGCCTTCTGCGCTGCCGATGGCATACGGGCTGCCCGGGTCGCCGGGCTCCGCCGTGAGGGCGTTGTTGCGGCCCTTGCGGTGCTGCATGCCGATGGGATGGATGGGCGGGAAGTACAGCACGTCGAAGCCCATGTCGCGGATCATCGGCAGGCGCTCGTGCACATCATTGAAGGTGCCGTGGCGCTCGGGGCTGTCGGTGATCGAGCGCGGGAACAGCTCGTACCAACTGGCGAACTGCGCGGCCGGGCGGTCGACATTGACGGGGAATTCGCGGCTGCGGGCCAGGTAGCTGCGGTGCTCGGCGTCGCTCATCAGGCGGGCGGTGGCGGGGTCGAGAAACAGCGCCACCTGGTCGTCGGCATTCAGCGTGGGCAGGCGCTGCTGCAAGGCCTGGAGCTCCTCGCGCAGGGCACCGTTGCACAGCTCGATGCCCTTGCCCAGCATCAATCGGCCTTCCTCCAGCTCCAGCCGAACCTCGACACCGGCGTGGTACTTCTTCTCCAGGTCGTGGCAATAGGTGGCGAACGGGTCGATCCAGGCCTCGATGCTGAACAGGTGCGGGCCCAGTTCGGTGGGGGTGAACTCGGCCAGCCACAGGTCGTTGCCCGGCGAGTGCATGGGCACGCAATGCCAGCGCCGGCTGTGGGCCTGGCGCCAGTTGAGCATCACGGCCAGGCGGTCGTGGCCGTCGCTGTAGACCTTGCTGCTGACCGCCACCGGTTGGCCGCTGATGGCCTTGGCGGCGAAGGTGCCGGCTTCGAGCACGGGTTGGGTGTCTTCGATCACGATGCGCGGCGCCAGCAGCGCCTGGGACAGGCTGATGGCCTGGTCCGGGTGATCGTTGGCCATGGGCACGCTTTCGAAGGGCTCGTTTCGTGACATCGGACCTTGCTCCCTCAGGCTGGTGGCGGTAAGGGTTCAGAGCCGGGCACAGGCGTGGGGTTCAAAAAAATTGAGCGAACGGCAGCTGCCAGGGGTCGAAGCCTGCAGCACCTCTTCAATTACCCAAGCGAGGTCAGGCCATGAACATTCCCATTCCACCGGAGACTCCCGATCCCAACATCGACGACCCGAGCCTGCCGCCGCCCGTGCCGGAGGAAGACCCGGACGAGCTGCCGATCAAGCCGACCGTGCCGCCGACGGTGGGCGACCCGCCGAGCCAGGAACCACCGGTGAAGGCTTAAGGGTAGACCAGGATCTTGTGCTGGCAGGGCCGGCCTCTTCGCGGGCACGCCCGCTCCCACAGGTATTCCACAGAGCCCGAGGGCACTGAAGTACCTGTGGGAGCGGGCGTGCCCGCGAAAGGGCCGGAACAGCCAATGCATCAACCAGCAGTAACCACCGAGATCTCCGCCACACTGATCTCCCGCATGCGGAACTTCTGCACCTTGCCGGTCACCGTCATCGGGTACTCGTCGACAAAGCGGATATGCCGCGGCACCTTGAAGTGTGCAATGCGCGCCTTGCACCAGCCCTGCAGTTCCTCGACCGTGGCACTGTGCCCCGGGTGCAGCTTGATCCAGGCGACGATCTCCTCGCCATAACGGCTGCACGGGATACCGATCACCTGCGCATCAGCCACGGCCGGGTGGGTGTAGAAGAACTCTTCCAGTTCACGCGGGTAGATGTTCTCGCCGCCGCGAATGATCATGTCCTTGTTGCGCCCGACAATGCGCACGTAGCCGTGCTCGTCCATCACCGCCAGGTCGCCCGAATGCATCCAGCCGGCCGGGTCGATGGCATCTGCCGTGGCCTGGGGGTTGTCCCAGTAGCCGAGCATCACGCTGTAGCCGCGGGTGCACAGCTCGCCGATCTCGCCGCGCGGGACGATGCAGCCGTCGGTATCAACGAGCTTGTTCTCCAGCTGCGGCTGGGTGCGGCCGACGGTGGTCACGCGCAGCTCCAGGTCGTCGTCCGGGCCGGTCTGCAGCGACACCGGGCTGGTTTCGGTCATGCCGTAGGCAATCTGCACTTCGGCCATGTGCATCTGGTCGATGACCCGGCGCATCACCTCGATCGGGCAAGTGGCGCCGGCCATGATGCCGCTGCGCAGGGTCGACAGGTCCATTTGCGCGCGCGCGGGGTGGTCGAGCATGGCGATGAACATGGTTGGCACGCCATAGAGAATGCTCGCGCGCTCTTCGGCCACGGCGCGCAGGGTGAGCTCGGCGTCGAAGGCGTCGTTGGGGTAGATCATGGTGCTGCCGTGGGTGATGCAGCCGAGGTTGGCCATGACCATGCCAAAGCAGTGGTACAGCGGCACCGGGATCACCATGCGGTCGCGTGCGGTCAGGCCCAGGCTTTCGCCGACCATGAAGCCGTTGTTGAGGATGTTGTAGTGGCTGAGCGTGGCGCCCTTCGGTGCGCCAGTGGTGCCGGAGGTGTACTGGATGTTCACCGGCTGGTCGAACTGCAGGCTTTGCTGGCGCTTCGCGTAAGCCTCGACGGAGGTCTGCCCTGCCAGCTCGGCCAGCGCTTGCCAAGGCAGGAAGCCTGCCGGCGGGTTGGCGGCCAGGCTGACCACACCGCGCAGGTCGGGCAGGTGTTCACTGGCGATTTCACCCGGGGTGGCGCTGGCCAGCTCCGGCGCCAGTTCCTGGACCATGGCGTGGTAGTCGGACGTCTTGAAGGCATCGGCACACACCAGCCAGCGGCAACCGGACTGGCGCAGCACGTATTCCAGCTCGCCCACGCGGTAGGCCGGGTTGATGTTGACCAGAATCGCGCCGACCTTGGCACTGGCCAACTGCAGGATGCACCACTGGGCGCAGTTGGGCGACCAGATGCCGACCCGATCGCCGGTGTTCACGCCCAGGGCCATCAGGGCACGAGCATGCACCTCGACCTGCTCGGCCAACTGCCGCCAGCTGTAGCGCAGGCCCTGATGGCGCGACACCAGGGCCTCGCCGTCGGCACAACGGGCCACGGTGGCGTCGAAGGCCTGGCCGATGGTCTGGGTCAGCAAGGCTTGGTCCTGGCGACCGCGGGTATAGCTTGGTTGACTCATGGGTGTCCCTTCTTGTGGTTGTTCTGGGCACGACTGAAGCAAGCGGGAATACTCTGGCGCAGATTTACGTTTACGTAAAGGTGATGAGTCGATTGACAGTGAGCGTATGCAGGTTTACGTTAACGTAAAGGTGATGAACGACACCATCCCTCAGGCATGACGCCGAACCCTGTGGGAGCGGGCGTGCCCGCGAATGCGATCACTCAGGCAATGACGGTGGTCCTGCTGACGCATTCGCGGGCAAGCCCGCTCCCACAGGGTCCGGCGCCAGATCCTTGAGCCAGGGTGTTTCCCATATTTCAAGAACAAGAAGGTGCTCCCAGCATGCATTACCCCACCCTGAACTTCGCCCTGGGCGAAACCATCGACATGCTCCGCGACCAGGTGCGCACCTTCGTCGCCGCCGAACTGGCCCCGCGCGCCGCGCAAATCGACCACGACAACCTGTTCCCGGCCGACATGTGGCGCAAGTTCGGCGACATGGGCCTGCTGGGCATCACCGTGCCGGAAGAATACGGCGGTGCCGGCCTGGGCTACCTGGCCCACGTGGTGTCGATGGAAGAAATCAGCCGTGGCTCGGCCTCGGTGGCCCTGTCCTACGGTGCCCACTCCAATCTCTGCGTCAACCAGATCAACCGCAACGGCAGCCACGAGCAGAAGCTCAAGTACCTGCCCAAGCTGATCAGCGGCGAGCACATCGGCGCCCTGGCCATGAGCGAGCCCAACGCCGGTTCCGACGTGGTGTCGATGAAGCTGCGCGCGGAAAAGCGCGGCGACCACTACGTGCTCAACGGCAGCAAGACCTGGATCACCAACGGCCCGGACGCCAACACCTACGTGATCTACGCCAAGACCGACCTGGACAAGGGCGCGCACGGCATCACCGCGTTCATCGTCGAGCGTGACTGGAAAGGCTTCAGCCGCAGCAACAAGTTCGACAAGCTGGGCATGCGTGGCTCCAACACCTGCGAGCTGTTCTTCGACGGCGTCGAAGTACCGGAAGAAAACATCCTTGGCCAGCTCAATGGTGGCGTGCGCGTGCTGATGAGCGGCCTGGACTACGAGCGCGTGGTGCTGTCCGGCGGCCCGACCGGCATCATGCAAAGCTGCATGGACCTGGTGGTTCCCTACATTCACGACCGCAAGCAGTTCGGCCAGAGCATCGGCGAGTTCCAGCTGATCCAGGGCAAGATCGCCGACATGTACACCCAGCTCAACGCCAGCCGCGCCTACCTGTATGCCGTGGCCCAGGCCTGCGACCGTGGCGAGACCACCCGCAAGGACGCCGCCGGGGTGATCCTGTACACCGCCGAGCGCGCCACGCAAATGGCCCTGGAGGCGATCCAGATTCTCGGCGGCAATGGCTATATCAACGAATTCCCGGCAGGCCGCCTGCTGCGCGACGCCAAGCTGTACGAGATCGGTGCCGGCACCAGCGAAATCCGCCGGATGCTGATCGGCCGCGAACTGTTCAACGAAACCCGCTGAGCACAAGGGACGGGCGCACATGGCTACCTTGCACACCCAGATCAACCCGCGTTCGGCGGAGTTCGCCGGCAACAGCGCGGCCATGCTCGAACAGGTCCAGGCCCTGCGCGGCCTGCTCGCCCAAGTGGCCCAGGGCGGTGGGCCCAAGGCTCAGGAGCGGCACACTTCGCGTGGCAAGCTGCTGCCGCGCGAGCGTATCGACCGCCTGCTGGACCCAGGCTCGCCGTTCCTCGAAATCGGCCAACTGGCTGCCCATGAGGTATATGGCGAAGACGTACCCGCTGCGGGCGTGATCGCCGGCATCGGCCGCGTCGAAGGCGTGGAATGCATGATCGTGGCCAACGACGCCACGGTCAAAGGCGGTTCCTACTACCCGCTGACGGTGAAGAAACACCTGCGTGCGCAGACCATCGCCCTGCAGAACCGCCTGCCGTGCATCTACCTGGTGGACTCCGGCGGCGCCAACCTGCCACGCCAGGACGAAGTGTTCCCCGACCGCGAGCACTTCGGGCGGATCTTCTTCAACCAGGCCAACATGAGCGCACTGGGCATTCCGCAGATTGCCGTGGTGATGGGCTCGTGCACCGCCGGCGGTGCATACGTGCCCGCGATGGCCGACGAAGCGATCATGGTGCGCCAGCAAGCGACCATCTTCCTCGCCGGCCCCCCACTGGTAAAGGCCGCCACCGGTGAGGTGGTGAGCGCCGAAGACCTCGGCGGCGCCGATGTGCACTGCCGCACCAGCGGCGTGGCCGATCACTATGCCGACAACGACGAACACGCCCTGGCCCTGGCCCGACGCAGCGTGGCCAACCTCAACTGGCACAAGCTGGGCAAGCTGCAGCGCCTGGCCCCGGTGGCACCGCTGTATGCCGCCGAGGAGCTGTATGGCGTGGTGCCGGCCGATGCCAAGCAACCGTTCGACGTGCGCGAGGTGATCGCGCGCCTGGTCGACGGCTCGGTGTTCGACGAGTTCAAGGCGCTGTTCGGTACCACCCTGGTGTGCGGCTTCGCCCACCTGCACGGCTACCCGGTGGCGATCCTCGCCAACAACGGCATCCTGTTCGCCGAGGCCGCGCAAAAAGGCGCGCACTTCATCGAACTGGCCTGCCAGCGCGGCATCCCGCTGCTGTTCCTGCAGAACATCACCGGCTTCATGGTCGGCAAGAAGTACGAAGAAGGCGGCATCGCCAAGCACGGCGCCAAGCTGGTCACTGCCGTGGCCTGCGCCCAGGTGCCGAAGTTCACGGTGATCATCGGCGGCAGCTTTGGCGCCGGCAACTACGGCATGTGCGGCCGTGCCTACGACCCGCGCTTCCTGTGGATGTGGCCCAACGCGCGGATTGGCGTGATGGGGGCCGAACAGGCCGCCGGCGTGCTGGCCCAGGTCAAGCGCGAACAGAGCGAGCGCAGTGGCCACCCGTTCAGCGCCGAAGACGAAGCCCGGCTCAAGCAGCCGATCCTTGACCAGTACGAGCACCAGGGCCACCCCTACTACTCCAGCGCCCGCCTGTGGGACGACGGTGTCATCGACCCGGCACAGACCCGCGACGTGCTCGGCCTGGCGTTGTCCGCCGCGCTGAACGCACCGATCGAACAGAGCCGCTTCGGCATTTTCCGGATGTGACCCATGAGCGATTTCAGCACCCTCGAAGTGATCCGCGACCCGCGCGGCTTCGCCACCCTGTGGCTGAGCCGCGAGGACAAGAACAACGCCTTCAACGCCTTGATGATCCGCGAGCTGATCGTCGCCCTCGACCAGTTGGCCGAGGACACCAGCCTGCGCTTCGTGCTGCTGCGCGGCCGCGGCCGGCACTTCAGCGCCGGCGCCGACCTGGCCTGGATGCAGCAGTCGGCGCAGCTGGACTTCAACACCAACCTGGATGATGCCCGCGAGCTGGGCGAGCTGATGTACGCCCTGCACCGCCTCAAGGCGCCGACCCTGGCCGTGGTGCAAGGCGCGGCCTTTGGCGGCGCGCTGGGCCTGATCAGCTGCTGCGACATGGCCATCGGCGCCGAAGACGCCCAGCTTTGCCTGTCGGAAGTACGCATCGGCCTGGCCCCGGCAGTGATCAGCCCGTTCGTGGTCAAGGCCATCGGCGAGCGTGCCGCACGCCGCTATGCCCTCACCGCCGAGCGTTTCAGCGGCGTGCGGGCCCGCGAGCTGGGCCTGCTGGCCGAGGTCTACCCGGCCAGCGAACTGGACGCCCAGGTCGAAACCTGGGTGAGCAACCTGCTGCAGAACAGCCCGCAAGCGCTGCGCGCCACCAAGGACCTGCTGCGTGAAGTGGACGACGGTGAGCTCAGCCCGGCCCTGCGCCGCTACTGCGAAAACACCATCGCCCGCATCCGCGTCAGCGCCGAAGGCCAGGAGGGCCTGCGCGCCTTCCTGGAAAAACGCCGCCCCGCCTGGCAAACCGACGACAAGAAGGAGCCGCGCCCATGAGCCGCCCCGCTTTGACCACCCTGCTGGTCGCCAACCGCGGCGAAATCGCCTGCCGGGTGATGCGCACCGCCAAGGCCATGGGCCTGACCACCGTGGCCGTGCACAGCGCCACCGACCGTGATGCCCGGCACAGCCGCGAAGCCGATATCCGCGTCGACCTCGGCGGCACCAAGGCTGCCGAAAGCTACCTGCTGGTCGACAAGCTGCTGGCCGCAGCCAAGGCCAGCGGCGCCCAGGCCATCCACCCGGGCTATGGCTTCCTGTCCGAGAACGCAGGCTTCGCCCGTGCCATCGAAGAGGCCGGGCTGATCTTCCTCGGCCCACCGGCCAGCGCCATCGACGCCATGGGCAGCAAGTCGGCGGCCAAGGCACTGATGGAAGCCGCTGGCGTGCCACTGGTGCCGGGCTACCACGGCGAAGCCCAGGACCTGGACACCTTCCGCGCCGCCGCCGAACGCATCGGCTACCCGGTGCTGCTCAAGGCCAGCGCCGGCGGCGGTGGCAAGGGCATGAAAGTGGTCGAGGAAGAAAGCCAGCTGGCCGACGCCCTGGCCTCGGCCCAGCGTGAGGCGCAGTCGTCGTTCGGCGATGCGCGCATGCTGGTGGAAAAGTACGTGCTCAAGCCGCGCCATGTGGAAATCCAGGTATTCGCCGACCAGCACGGCAACTGCCTGTACCTCAACGAGCGTGACTGCTCGATACAGCGCCGCCACCAGAAGGTGGTGGAAGAAGCCCCTGCGCCAGGCCTGTCGGCCGAATTGCGCCGGGCCATGGGTGAGGCGGCGGTACGCGCGGCCCAGGCCATCGGCTACGTGGGTGCCGGCACCGTGGAGTTCCTGCTCGATGCCCGTGGCGAGTTCTTCTTCATGGAGATGAACACCCGCCTGCAGGTGGAGCACCCGGTCACCGAGGCCATTACCGGGCTCGACCTGGTGGCCTGGCAGATTCGCGTGGCCTGCGGCGAGGCCCTGCCGATCACCCAGGAACAGGTGCCGCTGATCGGCCATGCCATCGAAGTGCGCCTGTATGCCGAGGACCCGGCCAACGAATTCCTGCCCGCGACCGGCAAGCTGGCGCTGTACCGCGAGTCGGCGGCCGGCGAAGGGCGACGGGTGGACAGCGGGGTCAGCGAAGGTGACGTGGTGTCGCCGTTCTACGACCCGATGCTGGGCAAGCTGATCGCCTGGGGCGAAGACCGCGAACAGGCGCGCCTGCGCTTGCTGGCCATGCTCGACGAGTTTGCCATTGGCGGGTTGAAGACCAACATCGCCTTCCTGCGGCGCATTCTCGCCCACCCGGCGTTTGCTGCTGCGGAACTGGATACTGGCTTCATTCCGCGTCACCAGGAGGTTTTGCTGCCTGCGCCTCAAGCGCTGCCGGCAGGCTTCTGGAAAGCCGCGGCCGAGGCCTGGTTGCAGGGCCAGGCCGCACACCAGCGGGACGACGACCGCAGTTCGCCGTGGGCCGAGCGCAACGGCCTGCGCCTGGGCCTGCCGGCGCGCAGCAGCCTGCACCTGGCGAGTGGCGGGCAGGACCAGGCAGTTGCCTTGGAGCGCAGCGCAGCGTCTACCTGGCAACTGGTGGGCGAGCAGTTGGTGCATGACCAGGCGGGTGTGCGTCGCCAGCATCTGGCGATCCGCCGCGGTGGCACGCTCTACTTGCAGTGGGATGGCGAGATGCATGCCATCGAAGCCTTCGACCCGATTGCCGAGGCCGAGGCCAGCCACAGCCACCAGGGCGGCCTGGGCGCGCCCATGAACGGCAGCATCGTGCGGGTGCTGGTGGAGCCTGGGCAGGTGGTGGAAGCAGGTACGGCGCTGGTAGTGCTGGAGGCCATGAAGATGGAGCACAGCATTCGCGCGCCGCATGGCGGCACGGTGAAGGCGTTGTTCTGCCAGGAAGGGGATATGGTCAGCGAAGGGACGGTGCTGGTCGAACTGGCGGAGTGAGTTTGGGGCGCTTGGCTTGGTTCTTTTTGCGCCTGTGAGATCGAGCGCCGCCCGCGCGGCGCTTCGCGGGACAAGCCCGCTCCCACATTTGTTGCAACGTGGCCATGCTTGTGGGAAAGGCGTTGCCAGCCTTGGTGCAAGGCTTGAGACAAGTGGAGCTGCAGTAGTGCCAACAAGAACTACAGCCATGCCACCAAGGCTGACAACCATGGCCTGTCAGGTTCGGCACGTTGCAACAAATGTGGGAGCGGGCTTGTCCCGCGAAGCGCCGCGCGGGCGGCGCTCGATCGACAGGGCGCCGCAACACCCATGCCTTGCACCCGCCACCCCGATCAAAAGACCCCATTCACTCGCACGACCACACCCAGAAACTCGCAGCCTTCCTCACACAACAGCGCCGGGTAGTTGCTGTTGAGTGCCTTCAGATAACGTTGCCCACCTTCCTCCGCCAACTCACGGAAAATCGCCGGTTTGCCCGGCTGACGAGCGATAACCAGACGCCCTGGCTCGGCATCTACCCCAGGGTCCACCAACATCCGCATGCCCTGCGGCACACTGCGGCCACTGGCGGCACTCATCGCATCATTCTCGACAGTCAGCCAGAACGCCTTGCCTTGGGCCAGGTAATCCGTCTGCTCGAACACACCTGGCTCCGCCCCATCTGCGATACCTAGCTCATCCCAGCCCAGCACCGGGTAGCGGAAGCACACGATGTATTGCATGAGGTCCAGGTCGTCATCGGAGTCATCGACCTCGTAAACGCTCCGCTCCCCGTCAACCTGCCCCTGAATGCGCAGCTGCAAGCTGACGATATAGTGCGGCATGCCAATTTCGATGAGGGTGCGGTTCATCGACTCGATCTTCGGCTGCCGCCGCTTGTTCACCCAATGCCCCACGCTGCCTTGAGACACACCAACGCGTTCGGCAAGCTGCTCTTGAGTGAGCCCTAGCTCCTCCATCCGGTCACGGACCAGGGCAATCCATCTATCCATATTCATCGCTGCCATCAGCCTCCTGCAAAGGCGCGCCTATCGATCGAACCCGCTGCGGCCGCTGTAGGAGCGGCCTTGTGTCGCGACAGGGCTGCACAGCAGCCCCGGCAAGCTAGAAGACCCCATGCCCCCGCACGACCACACCCAGAAATTCGCAGCCGTCTTCACACAGGACTGTCGGATAGCGGGTATTCAGCGGTTTGAGCATCCTGTCTCCGCCCTCCTCGACCAACTGCCGCAACACTGCCGGCCGCCCGGGCTGCCGCGCAATCACCAACCGGCCTGGCTCTGCCGGCAGGCCAGTATCCACCAGCACACGCATACCCTCAGGTATGCTCCTGCCACTGGCGGCATTCATCGAGTCGTTTTCCACCACCAGCCAGAACGCATTGCCAGCGGGCATGTAGTCAGTCTGTTCGTGGGCCTTGCTTGTTTCTGGCAAGGCCCCCTGCAAGTCAGCCCAACTCAGCACCGGGAAGCGAAAGCTCGCGTAAAGCAGTGCTTCTGCCGAAACCGGCTGCTCGGCCGCATAGTGACCAGGCGATTCGCGCACGATATCGCGCTCCACCACCATGACTTGGGCTTCCAGAAACACCAGCCCAAGTTTTTCGAGCTTTTCGTTGATGGTTTCCAGCGTCGGCCGCCGCGTGCCACGCAGCCAATGCCCCACGCCCCCCTGAGTCATGCCCAGGCGCTCGGCCAGCTTCAGTTGGCTGAGATTGTGTTCGCGCTTGTAGCGCTTGAGAAATGCGTTCCAGTTTTCCATGAGCGGCAACAATACGGACTGTATTACTCGCAGCAATACACAATCTGAATTATTTATTTTGAGATAGATAGTACAGACTGACCTATCCTCTGATTCCTGTGTGTTTGAAGGGAAATCAGAAGGTATCGCGATGAAACCACCGAAAAACGACGAAACAGATCTCGACAGCGAAGCCGCCCGCCGCGCCCTCGACTACTACCTCAACCCCAACCCGCCGCGCCCCACCCTGGACAACAGGATCTGGACCCTGCACGAGGGAGTAACCGGCGACCAGGCTCAGGAACACGCCATCGCCCTGCTGCGCTGCGCCGCCGCCACCGCACAGGAAACCGCCACCCACCAGCACGGCAGCCAGCGCGAACTGACCTTTGCCCTGATGCACATGATGGACATGGCACGCGCACTGCTCGAGCACAAACGCACCGTGGAATCGGGTTTGTAAACAAGAAAGAAGGGAGAGAACGTGATGGCCGGGTAACGGCGAAGGCCCCGATTGCCGGGACAAGGAAGCGCACCGGTAAAACTTTTTTACCGGATTAGCGAAAATTCATTTGACTGGCAAATGATAACGATTATTATTGCACTCAGCTGATCGCGAGATCTGCTGGATAACCTGGAGCTTAGGTCGCTCTCAGATTATCTCCTCATCAGGCTAATCACGGTTTTTGACCCAGCTTTTTGCTGGGTCTTTTTTTTTGGCTCTTCAGGCTAATGAAGATCGTGATGGCGCGCATGATAGCAAAGGTGTTTCAGGGCGTGAACGCTCATTACAAAACTTTGCGGAATCAGCACTTGAGAATCAATCTCGTTTCGCCTACGCTGATCACGCATCACGGAAGATGCCCCCATCCCTCCCCCTCCATAGAGCAAGGAGCTGTCCATGACCCGTCTGCTGCTGCCCCTTGAGCACCCAAACCCTGCTGCCGAACATCATGCCGACGACGCCCTGCTGTACGCCCTGAAACGCCTGCCACGGCGTGTGCAACAAGTATTCCTGCTCAACCGCCTCGACCAACTGGACTTCGCCAGCATCGCCGCCCGCCTGGACCTGCCATTGGCGAGCATCGAGCGGCACATGGACCAGGCACTGCAGGCCGGTCGCTCGCGCCGGGATGTGCTGGCGAGTGTTGCCGGGCAATGGTATGTGCGCTTGCAAAGCCCTCAGGTAACGGCGTGCGAGCGGATCGACTTTCGCCGTTGGCTGGATGCGGACATGGCGAATCTTCAAGCGTTTCATGACACGGAACTGCACTGGCGCAGCCTGTTGGCACCGGCACGGCAGCTTGGCCATGATGGCTGGTACCGGCAAGGCCGGGCCGCGCTGTCACTGGGCGGCTGCTCGGTTGCGCTCGGGCTTGGTGTAGCAGCGTTGGTTCTGTTCGGGTTGTGGGCCTGATCACCACTCGACGGAAAGCGGGCCGCCAACCTCAGAGTCTCAGGTTTTCACGTGAAACCTAATTGGCGAACCAAAGCGCAGCGCTATGCTCGTGCGGCAGGTGCCAGTGCCTTTTAGTTGGGCTGGGTTACCACACTGCCGTCGAAGTGCTCGAGGGCACTCTCGTCTACACAGGGCAAAACATCAGGACAGAAGGAACGCTGCCTCAATCACAACGAGATTCCGCCCACGTGTTCGGGCATGGCGCCGCCGGCTAACTACGCCGCTGTTTTCCCGACGCGTTGTTCCCGACTCGGGTTCAACAGCACGGTATCGATCGCCCCCTGTGACATATCCAATCCAACCGCTGTGCCAACCTCTTCTCCCTGGTTCGTACACATCGTGACTTCGGGTCAAGACCTTACTCCCCCTTGAAGTGTCACAAAATAGGATGGGCGCATTTTGCAAGCGCGACCGCCCCCTTCAAGACAGGATGTGAAGCTCACTTCCGATAAGAAAAATTCTCATGTTTATTTGCAGATCCGGCGCATCTTTGAATGCCATCTTTGGCATGGACTCCCAAGGCAAACCGGAAAGCGTGGCCAAGAGCAGCCCGCAAGCCGTGACCTTATCAGATGCGCAAAAGCAAGCGATTAGCAACAGCAAGTTCTTTGAGGCGGGCGCCAGCATGTCTTTGCTGGGCCATCCGGGCAAGGTAGCGATGTGTTCGACCAGCAAGCCCTGATGCTCGCCACCTTGTTGCGGCATGGTTTTAGCGAGCAGAGCCAAGCTGGAGGAACGCTCGTCTATTACCAGGGACGGAAGCAGCTTCTGCGCGACGTATTGCAGGCCTCTATCGCGCCCTTGTCGGCGCAGTCCGATCAGATCGGCCGAATGATGAGCTCCGACCAAGCGCTGCAGCCATGGCTGCTGGACACTTTGAGCACGCCACTACAGGGCCTGCTCGATGGAACCGGCAAACAGAGTCATGTCGAGTTTCTGACGAAGATCCGCTCCCTGAGCGCTTTTGGCACTACCGTCTGGCAGTTGATGAACCCAGTAGAACACCTTAAGCAGCCTGAACTTCATGCGCAGCATAAGGCAGCCAATAGCGCGGCGTGCGCGGCCCTGCTGCGGGAAGCAGGCTTTGATGCCCAGGCAAACGACTTCGCCGATCGGTTTAAGGAGTTTTCAAGCAAGACCCGTACACCAGCCTTCGACAGCCCGCTTAGTCGAGCCCGCAGCGAACGGATGCCGATGGTGGAAATAGGCGGAGTGCGACGCCCGGTGAATGGGGTATATGAGGATGCGGCCAAATTGGGCTTGGGTTTTGGTCTGGTAGTGCAAAATACCGCCGATCCTGATGGCGTCGAGCAAGCTGCCTTGCGTGCAGTGCTAGGCGAGCGCAATCAGAATATTAATGCCATAGCTCGTGAAGGGGCGCCGACTGCCGACCTGACCCGTCCCTTCACAATGTCGGAGACAGATATGGAAAATGTGCCTGAAGCCTATACACAATTAGGCCTGACCGACATGTTGGACCAATACGCGATGCTACATGGCACCGGCATTAATCGCTGGCAGGTCTTTGGCACGTTCGCGATGGACAGTAATCTTCAAGGGCTACCCTCTGCGGGGGCACAATCAGGAGGTACCTGCGACATTCTGCTGGCGCTCAATACGCTGAACCCGGAATCCATTTACGGCAATGCGGCACTGGCACTGCCTGCCGGCTTGGGTATTGCCGCTTTCATGAACTTTGGCGGGTACCACACTTTTGCGGAAACCTTCCCTATTGCCGAGGCTGCCGCAGCCAACACCCCCTATGTCCCCAGCAATCTCGTCGCGACGCATCAGCCTGACCTGTACCAACGGATGAAGAAGGTAGCGGAGCGCTGCAGCCCAGAGGGTTCTGAGAAGCTCGCGCAGTTCCGTCAGAGCCATGCGCAGGTTCTTGAGACGCTACGCCAGCAACATCCCGATGTGGAATCGCCTGCACCTAGCGTCGAGTTCCACGCCTCTGCGCAACAGATAGCGGATTGGCGCACTCGCAATTAAACCTCGGATCAAGCCATCGGCATTGGCCAAAGCATGTCAAATGCCGACCTGTGCACGATGCTGAGTTATTGCTTAGGCTCTGTACGAAAAGAGATGTCGCAAACACCGCATGGAACAAGCCAGTGAGACCATTACTGCATAGCTTTTCGCGAGCTTGTCGAAGCGTGTCACGATGCGGCGGTTCTCTTTCAGCCAGCCAAACATGCGCTCAATGATGTTGTGCTGTCGGTATTTGGGCCGATCAAACAGTCTGGGTAAGCCAGGGGTGGGTTTGCCCTTCATTGAGCGCATCGGGATGACGGGTTGTCCGTAGATGGCCAGGAACCTTACAGAATTTCAGCTTCCGGAGGGCGCCAATTGGGTTTCTTTGGTTTTCGTACAGAGCCTAGATAGCTATACCCACACAATAATATTGGAGTCTACCCTTGCAAAGCATGCTCAATACCATAACTACTCAACGCTCTGCCTCGCTCACAGAAGCGACAACAAGGAGCAAGACGCCTATCAGCGTATTCGCCAATACCACGATGGTATCGGATCAAGAAAAAACTAATCTGAATGACATTACTACACTAATTGTATTTGGAGAAAAAGGAGATCTGAGCACAAACCTAAAACACCACAACATCGCTGAGAGTCGCCCAGCCTTTTATATAAATCATACGGTGGCGAACACGTTAATTCGCAAAAATATCTCCCCGCCTCCCCCCAAAAAATATCAAGGGTATGACCGTTTAAACCAAGCATTGCGGCAAATATCACTCGCAGTGAACACTGCGATGAACCTGAAACTGAACAGCAACCCGCTTGAAGTTCAGGCAAGTGTATTCTGCAATTTACTGCATCTCTCATCCAATTTCCACACAGACAAGATTCAAGAAGCGCTCCGCATTGCCTTGACAGACAGCGGCCTATTTAAATCTGCCCAGGAACGCGTTCAACCTCATGAAAGGGAAGACTGGGATAAAGTGTTAAGCGCCAGACGTGCCAGACACCATAGGAAGCTTATGGAGACCTTCGCCTCCCTCGACTCTGTGCTCACGACAATAAGCAAGGCTCATACGGAAATTATTCACGACAGAGGTATCCGCCCTGGCACCAATTTGACCAAGTCAACCATCGCATTACAATGCAAAGCCGGCTTCTTGACGATTTTCAAGGTTTTCGAAGACATCAAACGCTTCGGCGCCTCTAGCCACATCATGGTCCATTCTCCTCCCCAGAACATGGAATCGAAGCCCTACCTACCAGAAGGTGTAACCGAGACGATGCATGCAGAACAGACTATTGAAGAATACTTAGCCAAATCTGCCGACATCATCTACGACGAAGCTATTGCTAAATTAGACTTGCAAGCAGGACAACACATAATTGTAAATATGGCAGGAAGATTTGTGCCCTGCGCCGTATGCAAAGAAGTTGAACACAGCAGTACCAACGGTGGCGTTTTCGACCCCAAAAATAACAAATTTGTATTATGGCGTAGTTCCGAGCGGATTGGGATGGCATTCAAACACGAAGTACAACACCTGGCACTGCATGCCTTACACAGTCGCGACGCTCATGAAGCATTGAAAAAGGCGTTAAAAATCAGAGATGGTTTTATACTACACCAAGAAACACTTCAGTCTTATGGAGCACCGGTAGTAACCTGCTTTTCGCTTGACACAGACAGCGAAAGCTCAGACGACCAAGGGAACGATTAAAATCTCCACCCGCAGAAAACCCATCATATTTTACAAGTCCGGGACTGGCATGACTCCGGTCACGCCAGCGCCCCTTTAACTATACAGCACTACTTCAAGACACTGGCTAAAATTTCACTACCGATGGATGTTGACTTCAGGTCATCGTAGTTTAACTTATTGCTATACCCCAATGCTGCCTCACCATCAAAGACACCGACAGAAGCGAGCATGATTTCATGGTAAGAGTGATGATTCTTCGGAGGAAGTAGATTGCCCAACATCACCAGTCGAGCCTCTTCAAGTGTGGGAATCTGACTGATATCAATATCCTTGTCATAGCTCAACAGTTCACGACACATGGCGTAGTGATTCAAATACCGTAGGGTATGCCCGCTAGGACCAGAGAGAACAGGCTTGCCGTGTGCGACTGCATCAAGCACCCATTGGTTGACACTTTTGTCCTCTGTATCTGACCACCTAACCACATTGGACAACCCCCCTGTAGTATGTTGACGAAACTGACTTCCCAAGGGGTTACTGTCCCTAGAGTTGGCCTCGTCATCGGTGAATGTCTCTGTGCTCCAACTAATATTCAGGGTTTCAAACAAGGCCTTGCGCGCGGAGGGTTCCATGCCCTGTAAAATGTGCAGAATCCCGTCACGATGATCAGCAATTCCGAATGTGTCTTTAAAGTAATTTGGTTCATCGCCTTTGCTGGCAACTAAGTCATTCCATCTATCCGCTATCAAGTTGGCCACACCTGCCGGATACTGAATGGGATTGTTGACCTTCCATATTTCCAAATCAAACCGATGCGAGTTCCAGGGAAAGATTGGATTATCTGGAGTTCGCACATGATTAAACATGCACTGCCGCCTTTCCATCCCTGGGACATTATAGATCTCGTCTTCAGCCTTTATCAGTGTCGCTAGCACGTGGGCGTCCAAATTGTCTTTATCAGCAATGAGTTCCTTTGCCCCACCAATATTCTTACTTTCATGCCGAATCCTTTCTTGCTGTTCAGGCGTAAAATCCCCAAACCTCATAGGCGCACCAGAATTCAACCTAATCGCCTTGGCTATCGCGTTAAGCCTGTCACTGGTCGCCAACCCCTTGCCAATGGCCACCTCAATAATTCTATTTTTTTCTGCCGTTGTTCTATAGGGATCTTGGTCAAAAACATTCGCCTCCACGTTAACCTGACCACGCCCAACTATCGCCTCCATACTTTTAGACGGCAATACGCTGGCGAACGAAACAGGTTGTAAAAATACAGGCTTTCCCTCACGCGGACTTGAGGTATGTAAATTCAACCTATCCATCACCTGCCTCAGTTCTTTGGCTTGAGCAGATGTTATTACGCTAGCATTTCTCAGAACGCCTCTGTCTTCCGCCTCGGAACTCTTAGCGGAGAGCGCACACATAACAACTGCAGCTCTATTGATACTATACACAGACATCAACCTCTACTTTAATCCCAACGTTAACGACGACCAAGACAAGCATTTAAACTTATATACCCCTTCAACAAGCCCATAAACACCTCACCCAGCAGACCAGTACAAATATCGCTTGAATTAATGATTCTGTAATACACCAGAACATTATCTTCAAGAGACAGTACATCACCACTTGAATTTATTTTGAAGTAACAAGGTAGCTCAGCCAGTTCGCCCAACTCCTTATCAGTAAGAGGCATCGGCATTACTATTTTAAAAAAAAGCACTAGCTTCTCTAGATCACACTCATACTTCAGATAAAAAAAATCCCCACTTTCCAAGCGCAGAGCAACTTCACTGAGATCATAGAAATGAACATTACTCAATTGATGCTGCTCTTTTAGAACATCCAACAGCTTACTGATTTCGCACTCTACTTCCACCCGCACAGGGTCATACACGCCATTTAAATGTTCCATTACCCACCCACCATTACATTTATATTCACATAGATAACGAGTATCAGCCCCACCGCACGAACCTGTTACCTTCCGTTAGGTATTGAGTACCATCCCCCAAGCCAGGTCAGGTAGCTAGCGAGGACTTGCGACTCACTCCATCTTTACTCGAAGTCGGAAACGCTCATCTGGCTCGTGGGCGACCCGGATCAGGTGGTCAGGCGTTTTTTAACTGCAACTTGTTCGAAGAATCCTTAAACGGCTGATCACTCACTTAACATACGAACCTATCATTACCAACCGATATTCTCGCGACTGTCGTCATCCTCAGAAGGCTTGAACACCTCCTGCATAAACTCTTTGACGAACATACCGGTTGAGGCAACCGACACCAGCGCAACTCTTATTTCCTTGTAAGTCGCACTTTCTTCCAAGCCCTGCTCTTTCATCCGCACCATCACCTGCGCCAATACATCCATCTGCTTTTGCGTAGTTTTATAAGGCAACTCCCCACCGGCATTCGCGTATTGTTTCAAGTAACCCTGAATACCGCCCGGCGAGGGTGTCGTGGACGCTATCCACTTCATGAACTCATCGTAGAACTGAGCAAACTCAGGATCCGGATCAGCGCTGGTTTCCGCGCTTTGAAGCCCCATACGCCGATCCAGGGGCACAATCGTCTCGGTGCCTCGGCGCGGGGCCTGGCCGGCGCCTGTGGGCGAGGCGTTATCAATGATCATTGCCGTTATCCAACTCCGAAACATGAAGCGGGCTAGAACCTTCCTTGTCGAGGGCGGCAGCCCAACTGATAAACAAGCTTCTCGACGATTCGTCGAGCTGGCGCACGCTCTCCGGCAACTGCTTGAGCTGGGCGATCAGGCGCGGCGACAGGCGTTCCTGTGTGGCGCCGATGTCGAGCTCGACCACCTGATCCGCCAGGCGAAACAGGTAACGTTCCTGGGCATGGAAACGGATGTCCACACACTCGACTGCCAAGTCCTTCAACGTGCTTTTCAGCGCCACCTGTCGGGCCTTGCACCGCAGCGGCAGGAGAATCTGCAACGGCTCCTGGCCCTGACCTGCCCAGCTATCCTGCCAACGTTGCAGCAGGGCATCGAGCAATTGTTCATCCATCAGCAAATCCCCCAACAGTGACCGGGCGGCCTGCGCGAGCTCGGCTTGCAGCGCGCTCGCCATCAGCCGCGACCGCAGCAGAAGCGCGCTCAGGTCAGCAGCGGCTTGTAGCACCCCCTGGGAATACCCGTCCTGAAAGGCGCTCGCACGAACCTGGTCTGCCTCTTGTTGCGCTTCTGCCACACAGGCCTTGGCGCGTTCGCGGGCTTGCTGCATCAACAAGCGGCGATCGCGCGCAGCCGCCCGCTCTTCATGCCTCAGCAGCAGGGCATCCGCTGCCGGAATATCAACAAGCGTTCTGATGGATTCGAGCATGTTGTACCGCCAGGATGAAAAGTGACGAATTCGGCGCCAGGATCGGCAAGGTTTGCTGCAACTCGACCACTCGCGGCGAGAACTGCAAGAACAGACGCTGCATGAGCGCATCCGGGATGTGTTGATGCCAGGCTGCCAAGGCAGCGAGGCCCAGGGCGCCGAGCGATGGTTCAAGTTCTTCTGCTTCGTTGATCGCGACCGCTGGTCGAGTGCCCAGATTGATACGGGCGAAGGCTCTTGTCGGCACATTGAGCTCACGCATCCGCGCCCCGCGAGCCAGTTGCGGCCACATCAGGTGCGCCCCCATGAGGCGGGCGACTGCGGGCAAATGCTGCCAATGTGCGACCCAGCAATCAGTCCATGGATTGCGCTCGATCTGCTGCGGGTCGGGGCAACTGAGTTTCAAGCCTTTTAGCAACGATTGATTGAGCAACGCCCGGGCTGCCGGCTCGCCAAACAGCGCTGGCATAACACCCCGGTGAGGATGCAGATAGTCCAGCGGCTGCTGGAGGACGGCGCGCAGCGCTTCAGTTCCGCGAAGCATGCTCGATCTCTTTCGACTGTCGATACCGCATGACCCAGTACCCTAGCGCAGCCAGAATGCCTAAGACGAAAACGCCATAGAGCCAGGTAAACGCGTAGGCGCGAGGCTCCGGAAAGGGGGCGGTATGCTGAATTAAAGCCCGCTTGGACAAGACCACCGAGATATGGTCGTAGTCCACGGCCGAGAAACTGTTCTTGAGAAAACGCTTGATATCGCTGATCAGTAGCTGTGGCTCGCTGTCACGCTCATACACCACCAACGCCGAGACATGGATGGGCGCTACCTTGCGACCGCTTTCTCCGGTCTCCAGGTCATAACTCACATGTACCCGTGCTGAAACCACACCCTCCAGGGTATTCAACGACTGCTCCAGGCGCTGCTCCAGCGCACTGTACAGACGCGCCTTCTCGGCTCGCGGCGAAGCGACCAGAGAGTCCGCAGGAAACATCTGGGCGATTTCGACACGCGGCTTGGAGGGCAGCGAATACAGGGCCAACAGGTCGACCGCCGCCGCGAAATCCGCTTGCGCGATTTGCACCGAGTATCCGGTCTTACCGTTATCCACTTTGGTCGCAGTGATGTTATTGCGCTGCAGTACCGAAATCACTTCATTGACCTGCTGCTGGTCAAGCCTTTCGAGCAAACTCGGTTGTCGACAGCCAACCAGCATCAGGCTGAGCAGCGCAAGCCAGGCAAAAACCCTCATGACGAACGCAACAAGGTTTCGGCCGTAGTCACCGCTTTACGGACCAGGACGTTGAGTAGAGAGACATCGATGTTGTACTGCGCAGTGAGCAGCTGCAATTCGCTCAACACTTCCGGGTTGGTGATATCCGGGCGTTTGAGCATGGCATTGATCCTTGCATGATCACGCTCGGTGCCCACAGCGGAGCTGGCGAAACTCTCGATCAAACGACCCTCCAGGGAAACCACTGAGCCAGGCTCGGGACGCGCCAATTCGGCCATCCGAAGCGGACTCAGGTTCACTGACGTCAGGGAAGAAACAAACATAGGAACCCCACAAGAACAGTGCCGGCTGGCATACGAAATACCTGCCAGCCGAGCGGAAACGCGAGACTTAACGCGCGGCGGAAACTATCGCCGTGTCAATTTCCTTGAAGCCCTTGATCGTATTGGTCGCAGCGTTACGGAACACGTTGTAGGAAGAGAATGCAGCCTGATAGGCCGCCAATAGCGTGGGGTCCGACGCATCTTCATGCAATGCGGCCAGTGCCTCATCGAGTTTGGTTTTGAGACCGGTAGCGCCGTCCTCGAAGCTCTGAGCCTGTCGGCCCAGGAAATCATCATGAAACTCAATGGGATTTGAAACCGTACTCATATATCAACCGTTATTATCAAAGGGATTTAGGAAAGTACCAGGATGACGGCGTCATCTTGATGTAGCCCTGGGGGCCATACTGGAACGACTTGCCCTTGAGCCAGTCATCTTTGAGCTCGATCGCGAAATGAACGTACCGCTCACCCCATTGCCGATGGAACGCTGCGATAAAGTCACCCAGGGCCTGTAACTCAGCGTCCTCAAGACTGCCCTCGACTGTAAAGGTCACACCGTCAGCATGTTTGTGCCGAGTAAAGGGCAATGCCAAGCGTTGCAAGCCTTGCTCGGCCAGATGCAGGAGTTCGTCATCGTCACTTTGTACGATCATTATTTCGCGAGCGTAGGGTGCGACTGCGATCAAAGCGCTCTCCAGGCGACGCTGCAATCCGGGTGCCAGCAGGCTGCGTTGACGACTGATCAACAATCGCGGAACAACCGGATCACTGAGATCCATACGGTGATAGGCGAGTTGCGGAGCAAGGTTGGACACCAGACTCTCCAAACGGCGGCGCTCGTCGTATGTGGTCATCACCTGTGTCGCCGAGTACCCATTGCGCACCAATACCTGCCTGCCCCACGCGGCATCACGCTCGGAGTCGGCGAAGACGTAAATCGCCCGGTCGCGGCCGTAAATGACGACCATGCTGCTGTTGCCCCCGGCAATCAGCGCCTCAACATTCGACACAGGTGTGTGCCGAGAAGCGTACCCACCGAAAATCGCCAACCCGACCATTATCACCAGCACCGCTCCAACAACCACTCGCCGCGAGACGAAAATGGACGTTCGAGCCTGCTCGGGCTCTGCGAGCACAAACGGTTTCTGTTCCAGCAACTCGCCACGCCACACTTCACCGAATGGGCGCACGGCGATTGGCAGCCCCGATATGTTTTCCATTGACTGGAATGGAATGAGGCGCTCAACCGCACCTTCGTCGCCCAAGATGCGAACGACACACCCCGAGCAGTCATTATCGTCAAGCAAAACCTCAAAGTTGCGGCCATCGCACTCCAGCGGAATGTAGATCGCATCTTCCGGAACACTCAACGGATGCTCGGCTGTGCAAAACCTTGCCTCGGGACCCACGACAAAAAGAGTACGCCGCTGCGCCAGAACAAATTCACAACCCTGCAGCGGGCCACTGAACACCCTCAGGACGCATTGCGTTGCAGGAGAGTCCTGCATGCTGTTCACCACCCGGTCTATCAAAATAAAAAGTGCCTAACGCTTCTACTTGCAAGCGATCATAGGGAGTAGCATATAGACAATCCTGATCAGATTATGAGGAAAGCCTGATACAGACAATCAGAACCCGGCTATATAAAAGTCGCGGACCAGCCTCGATCCCGCAATCCACGGGAAAAACTGTCGTCCCTGATCAACTAAACGACAAATTCAAAGGTCAAGACCAAGATGAGTTACACCACTTCCACGGACATCCATGATCGCGACCACGAACCAACTCGACCAACAACGCCCTGCGGTCGGCCCCGTCAATACAACGAACACTGAGATAACAATCAGGCGTCATTCGCTCGACTATGGCCTGGCAATCATCTGAAGCTTGCGCATTAGCTGTCTGTCCCGTCGGCATCACACTAAGGCTTTCGCCGAATGCGGCGGCCAGTCGGCGAACCAGTTCGCACTGCATTTCCAGGCCACGCTCATCATCCTGCACCTGCAACGGCAAGGCCAATGACGCGGGCACCGATGACGGGGAGGATGGCAAGACCGTTCGTTCGACCACCTCCCCTACAAACCGATAACCCTTGCCATAGACCGTCTTGATGTAGCCATTCTCACGCCCCAGCAACTTGCGCAGTGCATAAATGCAGCGGGTAAGGGACTCTTGGGCCACGTTGCAGCTGGGCCACACCTGGTCGAGCAACCAGTCCTTGAGCACCAGCGAACCCGCCGTACTCAGCAATAGCCGTAGTACATGCAACTCCTTGGGTGGAATATGCAGCCCGGTACCGTCACGCAGAAGCAACCCATCTTCCTGCAGGATGCATTGGCCAAAAGCAAACGAACGCTTTGGCCATTGATCAGTTACCCCTTCCATAACGTAGCTCCCCCAATGCGTTGGATATACCGTGACATTGGCAAATCAAACCCGCGCCCCGGCGTGAGTGATCAACTATAGGGAAACTGATCCCAACGATATTTACGATTTTTCTACAATTCACTGGAGAATAACCAGCAATACCCAAGCAAACGCTCTGCTCATCATTGAGTCGGCAGCGCATGCCATACGGTAATGTTGCCGAGCAATAACTACGCGCCCTTACCGGTACGTACTTACAGAGCGGGATTAGACGGATGCCTGAGCGATTGCCTGATGAACCAAGCGATAAAGATCCTCCACCTTACGAATACCGGTTAAGCCCTCTGGAGACAGCTCAACATCCAGAAAGTGGTTGATCTCCAGAACAATTTCCAGAAAATTCAACGAATCCGCACCAAGGTCCTCCACCAAGCGAGCGTTTGAGGTAACGGTCTCGACATCGACCACGAGTGTATCGGCGAGTATCGCGATGATGAGGGCGTCCATTTCAAGCTTCATCATTCGCTTCATTTCGCATTGCCATAGCCAAGGTCACCTTTACGTCGTTGTCAACCAATTCCGCTCGCGATCGCCTTGAGCATCTCTGCATACTGGCTCAATTGTGACGAGAGAATCTTATTGAAATTCTCGTGGTACGAGTTGGCGCTACCATACTTGGTAGTGAATAACTGTAGCTGGTTCTTCAAATCGCCTTCCTAGCTATTAAACCCGGTTTGCCAAGCCTGGAATTTCGCGGTATCCCACTTCACGGTACCGTTGGGGGCTGCTGCGATCATTGCATCCAGCGGTGACAAGTCCATCATCACTCGATAACCACCCTGGCCATCAGGCTGCACACATGAATCGGGCAACCCCAAGGCCTTGGCCCACTTCTGTGCCTGTTCCTGTGTCGCAGCCCCCGAAACAGGATAGAGGACGCCATCCGGGGCTTGCTGATACTTATTACGCAACGCTTCTAACGCAGCGCGCAATTCCCCGCTGATTTCGACCTCCTTACCGTCCGACTTGCCCGTTATCCAGTCCCCCATCTTCGCCATGATGGTTTCGTTGAATGCCTTGTAGAAGTCCGAGTATTTGGTCAGCAGCGCTTCGTAAATCTCCAGGTATTCGCCCTTGATAAAACCGATCATCGCCAGCAACTGCTCAAAGAAATCGGCGCTGCCACTGAACGGGCTCAACGTATTCCGAACAGCTTCTGGCGCCAACGGCAAATCGCCTATTTTTTTGAGCGTTTCATCCTTCCACTGTTGGATGTTGGGGCTAGCAGGGTGCGCAAGAGCTGCCCACTTGCGTAACTCGGCTTCCAGCAAATGCCCCTGAACCTGACTGGGCTTTACTTTCCCGAGCACCGTTCCACCTAACCGAGACACCAACGACTGCGTAAAACGTTCAGCCGCCGACGGCAGCGGACGATGATCGACCTCATGACCGCCAACCTTTTCATCCGCAGGTTGATCGATACGCAGCGCAATGGCAGGGCAGGACCTAGTGACAATTTCCATGATTCATCTCCTGCTCAGGCGCGTAAAGAGGCGATTGCGCTCAGGGTAGAGCCACGGCTGTCGACCAACTGCTGGATGGCGTCGAGTATCTTGCTGAGCAGCGCCGTATTTTCATTGACACTCTGGTTGGCAACATCACTGACCGCCTTGTTCAGGCCCTGCTCGGACTGATGCAGCACTTCGCGCTGACGCTCTGAATACTCTTGCAAACGCAGGATGGCGGACAACCCGGAGCTGATGATCATCGCCATGGAACTGGTGGCACCGCCAACAGTCAGGTTGCGCTCGTATGTTTTTGCCTGCAGAGCACTTTTCATGCGCGCTTCCGTGGCCTGGTCCACAGCCTCACGAATCTTCGACTCAAGGACTGCCCGCTTGCTCGGGTCAATTTCCAAGTCAACACGCATCTGTTGGGCCTGCGCATCGAACTTCGCCGCAGCCGACTGTTTGATCTTGATATCAGTATGCTTCTGGCTCTGCCCGCGCAAGGACAACCCGGCACCTGCGACGGCCATGGTGGTGGCAACGACCGCACCACTGACCGCAGCCCACATCGCGGCCTCACCACCGGCCATGATTGCAACACCTTGTGCTGTGGCGGCCTCATAAGCCATCTGCGTGAACTTGCCGCTCATTTCCGCGCTCGATTTGCGTGCGACATTGAGCGCGACAATCGACGCCACCAACACACCGATATGTTTTTCCCACGCGGCGGGATCGAACGACAACAGGTCCGCCACCGGATCTTTCACCGCACCTTCGGCCCCCTCTTTCTCCTGCTGGAGCACAGTGGCAAAAAACAACCCCATCATCGCCTGGCTTTCGCTCTCGCTGAACCCCGAGGTAGCCAGGTGCTGATTCAACTGCTGAGCCGTCATTGCTTCGACAGCCTGAGTGTGCCGAGACATCAACACCTGCGCATCAAGCCGTCCACTGATACTGCTGATCGACAACGGCTGCTTTTGATTGACGACCTTACCTGCGAGCTCTGCAACCTCAAGGCTGCTTACCGATGTGGAACGACTACTGATTGAAAAATCCATGAGTGCTGACCCTGTTGAATCAAATGTTGCGTGCCATGTTCAAGCTGCTGCTGTTGATACTGTCCTGGATGCTGAAGGCTTGCTTGATGGCGTTATCCTTGGCCTTCATGGACTGTTCGAAGAGCTGGACCATGTCGTTCAGATAGTTCTTCAGCTCTTCGGAGATAACCTTGGCGAACTGGAAGTCGGCCAGGTGCTGCGCCGCGTTGCGCTGGTGAATACCCGACTTGGTTTCCAACGCGGACTGGGCAGCGACACCACCCGCCTCTACGACTGCCACTGAAGCAGCCAGACGCGATGCATACATATCCAGGGAGATTGCATCCGACTTGAGGCCTATGCTGGAACGGGCCTTGGTCATGACACTGGAAAAACCATTGCTCACCGCCCGTGCTGCCTGCTTGAGCATTTGTGGCGTCATCTTGTTGGCCAATTTGCCGAACATGTTGCCCATCGCACTGGCGACCCGGCCCGCAGCGGACTTGCCAACGACCGCGACAACCACCAGTACCGCGACCATGGCCACGGCACCAACGATTGCGCCCATGATCATCCCCGCCATATCGGCCGACGCCGCATCGACGCCGGCCTTCTTCAGAAGATCGGCAATCCCCTTACCGATGCCCTGAATCATCGGGCCGAGGATATTGTCCATCAGAGGCTTCATGGCCTTCTCCATGAACGACACCCCGGTCAACTCCTTGACTACCATGTCCGCTGCCATCAATCCCACACCGACCGCTGCCAGCGCCAGACTGGCTCCGCCCGTAAAGGCAGCCCCGACAACACTGACCACGGTCAGCACAGCGCCCAGAATCTTGCCGATACACCCCGCCGCCTTGCTGGCAGCTTCGGCTTTACGCACTTGCTCCAGGTACTCTTCAGACTTTTTCTCCAGGTACTCCTGACGTGCCGCCTGCATGCTGCGGAACAACTCCAGTTCCGCTTCAATCTTGTTTTCAGCGCTTTCGCCCATCAACTCTGCAAAACGTGTCATCAGCAACACCATGGTCGCAGCCGCGTTCAGCTGACGCTTCATGCCATCGAGCACCGGCTTGTCGCCCAGCCCCGCGTTTTCCACCGACCTGGCCAGGGCCTCAGCCTTTTTGCCCGCCTCTCCAGCCACCTTGACTGCGGCCAGATACTTCAGCTCGGCCTTGCTCAGTAATTGTTGGGTGGCGGTCAAGTTGCCTTGCGCCAGATCACGGGCCGCCAAGGCTTTTGCATGCTCGGGCGTACCCGGCTCGGTTTTCGACAGCGCCGTTTCAGCATCGGCCAGCGCCCTTTGCGCGCTGTCGACTTTAGCCTTGGCTGCGGAGAGCTCTTCCTCGGATGCGCTCGCAGAGGCGACAGCCGCGTTCAATTCCGCCAGCGCACTCAGATAATCGTCTGATAATGCCTTGTTGCCCTCAGCGCTGGCCTTGGCTGCCGACCTGAGGATTTCCATGCGCGACTTGAGTGACTCCAGGCTGACGTCACCCAGCAGGTTGATGAGCGAGGCCATCAACAAGGTGAACCTGTCTTCAGACCCCTTTTTCGCACGCTCAGCACTTGGCAGTGGCGAAGCCAGAAGCGGCCTCCCTGGCGCAGCAGTGTTGCCACCTTGCGACTGAGCGGCGTAGCTCACACCTTGCAGGTTGGCCAATGCCGTATCGGCAGCGCGCTGCCAGGCCTTGGTGTTGGCCGCTTTACTCGCCGCTTCGGCATAACGTTCCCTGCCGGCCTGACGGGCCAGCGTTTCTGGGGATAGGCGTGAGTACAAAGCCCTGATATCCATTACAACTCTTTCTCCGCATGATCAGCGTCGATAGTGGTCAACGCATTCAGGTAAGCCTGAGCCTGCTCGCGCATACCCGGCTCCTGAACATGCTCGATGACATACTCAAAACACAACTTGGCCTTACCGGCTTTACCCAGCGCCAGCTGGCATTGGCCGGTATAGAGCATCGGGCGGTAATCATTTTTACCTTGGGCAAAAGCCACGGCATACAGATCGACCGCTTTCTGATAGTTCTGCTTGAGCTGATGCACCGCCGCCAGCCCCATCCAGTACTGCGCGTTATAGAAGTCGTAGATACAGAGAAAATGGAAAAACTTTTCCGCATCGTCCAGACGCCCCTGCTCATAGAACTCATAGGCAAAGGCGTAGAGGCCATCCATCTGCTCGGTACTGACGCCGCGCAGCTCTTTGAGCGATGCACCATCAAGTACGGCCTGCATCACATGCTCGGCAATCCGGTCCTCTTCCTGCTCTGTATGTTTTCGACTACTCATGACTACTTACTCCTGAATGTTTCTTCAGCGGTGCTGACAGGGCTATTGAGCCAGCTGAAGGCAAGGGGCGCCGTCACAAACCGCTCATCGTGGTGTACGTGAGTCACTCATGCCTGCATTCGGCTTCGCAGGAGCCCCTCAGGCCTGCTCGACCTGCTCGAGCCAGACCAGCAGTCGCAGGACGTTTTCGATTTCCTGCATCTGTATGAAGGTGTAGCGCTGATGGGTCTTGAAGATGCGTCTGGCCAGGGCAATGTCACTGATCACCGGCACGCCTACTTCAGCCGCGTACTTGCGCACGGCCAATGCCCGCTGGTTGGTTTCCATCAGTGAGATAAACGGCATCACCGTGACTTCCGGACGGAAGTAAATACCCACGGCGATGTGTGTGGGATTGGCGACAATTACTCGCGAACCACGAATGTCGGATTTGATTTGCTCGGATAGCAGTTCCTGGTGCAGCGCGTGCCGCCGCCCCTTGATTTCCGGATTGCCTTCCTGTTCCTTGTGCTCGCGCTTGACCGACTGCTTGTCCATCTTCAGATCCTTGATGTACAGCCAGTACTCACACAGCGCATCGAGCAAGACGACCAGCACTATGCAGCCCAGAAAAGCCAGCGCCAGCACCAGCAACAAATGCCCCCAGATCGGGAACAGGTCGACAGGTTTCGCATGGAGTTGTGCAAACAGTAAATGCCGCTGAGTCAGCCAGACCATCCAGAAGGCAATGACAAAACTACCCAGATATAACAGGGATTTAATGGAATCCTTTACTGTTCTGAGGCTGAACAGCTTTTTGAAACCGTTAACCGGGTTCAGTGCTCCGAAGTTAAGTTTCAGGGCCTCGCTGGCAATAGCCAGACCGGTCTGTAGCAACGTGGGCAAGGCGCTGGCGAGAAAGCACACAACGATCAGCGGGGCCACGACCTTGAGCAACAGCCCCCCGAGTTCAGCGGCATAACGCTGCTGATCGGCAGCAAAACCCGAAGCGATGATGCGCCGATAAACCTCTATAAGCTCCAGCAAGATGCCATTGCTCGTCAGGTAGATGATCGCGCATAGCATCAGGCAGGAACTGGAGAGATCCTTGGCCTTGAAGGTCTGGCCCTTTTTCGCCGCGTCGCGACGCTTCTTGGCCGTGGGTTTTTCAGTTTTCGAGGCGCTGGACATATCAGCGGGCCTGCGGTGGTACGATCCAGTCCACCAGCTGATCCAGCTTGGAGGCCAAGCGCAGTATTTCGTCAGGCAGGTGTGCACTGAAATACAGAAGCAACACTAGTAACGCGATGGCTCCCTTGACAGTGAGCGACACCGAAAACGCGTTCATTTGCGGCGCAAAACGCGCCAGCAGACCAAGCAGCGCCTCGGTGAGCAACAAGGTCGCCACCACCGGCGCGCTGATAATCAGCATTTTGCTGATTAACGGATCGATCAGGCCGAGCAACGGCTCAATCCGCAGTTCGCATCCGAATACCGGCGAGCAGAGTTGGTAGCTGTGGCTCAGGGTCTCCACCAGCAAGGCCATTCCCCCACCCTCCAGGTAAATCACTGCCGCGAACAGCTGGAGAAAATTGGCCAACTCCGAGGTGTCGTCGCCGTTAGCCGGATCGATCGTGTTCCCTAACATCGCTCCGCGCTGGTTATCGATCAGGTTGCCCATGCCGTGCAACACCCAGAACGGCCAGGACAACAGGCAGCCGAGAATCACGCCTACGCCGGCCTCTCGCAATAACAACCCGTAGAAGCCAAGCGAGTCCAGGCGCGGCAACGTGCCAGCGGTATAAGGCCAGAGCGCCATGCCAACCAGCACGATCACGGCATTTCGCGGTGCTCCGGTCAGCGCGCGACTGTTGAGAAACGGCAACATGAAAAAAACCGGTGCCAGGCGAGCGAAGCAAACCATTGCACCGGCCAGCCAGCCATGCAGGTCAAAAAAAAGGCTTACTTTCATCGCGATTCACTTCAGGGCCAGGCGCATGACTTCCCGACTGAAACCCAGCAACGTCTCACCGTACCAGCCAGAAAGCAGAAACAGACAGACCGACACCGCCAGCAGTTTGAAGCCAAAGGGCAAGGTTTGCTCTTGAAGCTGGGTCACGGTCTGAAACAGGCCGATGAGCAACCCCACCAGCGTGGCGACGATGATCGGCCAGGCCACCAGAACCAATATCAGGTACAGGGTTTTGTTGCCGGCAAACACCAGATCATTCATCGCGGATCCTCACTGAGCCAGGGACAGGTACTGCCCAACCAGTCCGGTAGAAAGCAGGGCCCAGCCATCCAGCGCAACGAACAGCACCAGCTTGATAGGTACCGAGATGATCACCGGGCTCATCATCATCATGCCCAGGGCAAGCAAGATACTGGAGACCACCAGGTCGACGATGACGAAGGGCAGATACAGATAGAAACCGATCTTGAAGGCGGCTTCGATTTCGCTCAGTGCATAGGCTGGCAGCAGCGCAAACAACGAGGGTTCCAGCTTTTCATCGAACGCGCCATCGACGGCATTCGGGTTCTCGCGCGCGATCTGCGCCCGCTCGAAGAACTGTGCCAGGTCTGGGTCGGTGTACTTGGTCAGGTATTCGCGGTAACTGCCCAGGCCGTTATCGAGGAACGCCACCACCGCATCGATATTGGTGAACTCAACCCGGTTTTCCTTGTAATAGTCATAACCTTGTTGCACCACTGGGCTCATGACGAACATCGCCAGTAATAGTGCAACGGCGTTGAGGGTCATGTTCGATGGCACCTGCTGCAAGCCCAGAGCGTTGCGTACGATAACGAAGACAATCGAGAACTTGATATAGCAGGTGCCCGCGGCAATCAGGAATGGCAACAACGAAGCCACTGCCAACAGCCCGATCATTGAAACGTCATTCATTACCCGTGCCCCGCCCCACCTCACGCAGCTCGACGCCCAGGCGATCGCCTAGCTGGACCAGCTCACCCACAGCAATGCACTTGCCAGCGACACGAACTTCAACGTTGCTCAAGGCCGTGGATTCCAGGGGCAGCACCTGGCCCTCGATGAATGCGTTGAGCGCAGCCAGGCTCAGGGTGAGTTCGCCCAGTACGAATTCAAGTTTGACCGGCAGCTCCGATAGCACGCTGGGAGCGGCCGGCGAAAGGTTATCCGGAGGGGGGAGTTGCATGTGCAGACCTTCCTTGACAAAGGTGAACTGGCCGATACACAGGTCGGCCATGAAGAGTTGTCGGGTTTGCTCGGCGATGACCAGCACATCGCCCATCGCCAGTTGCCGATAGGGCAACCGAGCCAGCTCGCTGTTACCGAGCACGACTCGCAGGACCTGCGGCACGGCCTGCAACCAGGCTTGCAGCGGGCGCGAAGCCTCCTTGCGCTGGCTCGGCCCTTCCACGACCCACACGTCGCTCTGGGGCGTTGCAATGCAGGGCAGACAAGCCCCTTGCAGCGCCTCTCCCTGAATGAGCTCGAACGCGAACAGGCGCTGGTAGTCCAGCAGCTCGGGCGCAACTTCGACGGGCCGGCTGACCGCCGAGAACAGTTCCAGAGCCTCCTGGCCTGTGCCCTCTTGAAGCAGCCATTGCGACCACTGCGGAGCCACGGCGTGCAACCACTCGCGAGCCCCGATCATGCCTTGCCAGAGGCCGTGGCAACCTTGGGCCCAGAAGGCTAGATAACGTGTCTGTGGCGAGGGTTGGCTCAACCGCACAGGGTGCCCCTCACGCTGCCAGCGGGCCACGGCATGGCGCCGCTCATAATCAAGTGGCGCAACGCAGCGCAACAACAGGGTGGAGGTCACGCCTGCTGCCCTCCCTGCTCCCCTGTATCTCCAAGCGTTTGACGGCTCTCCTCTTCGAACTCCTCCTCCGCTCGCTCCTGCTGATGACGGTCACGGTGTTCATGCCTCTGCTGATCAGCCAAACGCCAACGCGGATCCGGCACCTGCGCCAGGTTGTCGCTCAAATAGCTGGAAACCAACGAGCTGTCTGGATTGAGCAACAACTGCTCGGGGCGTTCGCCGCCCGCCTTGCTGACCGTGATCAGACCCACAGCATTACCTTTGCTGAAGGGCACCTGAAGATAGCCCCTACCCTCCTGGGCAGTGCTGGCTTCAGGCGCCGGCTTCGGTTCAGATGTCGGGTTGGCAGCCACCGCCGAGTGCGTTACGCGGTGCAAATGCAGTGACTTTTCCAGCAAAGGCAGTGGTTGCGCCGGTAAGGCTTGAGGCGTTTCCTGCTTGACCGGTCTGTCGGCGACAGCTCGATCACAGGCCCAGAGCGCACTGACAACAGTGGTCCGATCAAGCTCCTGTGTCCGCATGACGACCGGCAAGCGGGTAGACGACGATGGAACTTTCTGCTGGGCCGACGCATCGATGGCAGCCTGAACGGGTGTGGCGAGCGCAGTGGCAACGGACGCCTGAACAAGCACCTGCGCAGCGATCGGTAAACGCGTAGCCTTCAACGCAGGTCGAGCATCAACCCGTGCCGGCGATGAAGGCACGGAAGGCTGCTTCATTGACACATGTATCGTCTGATCCACCGATACTTTGGCCGACCTGGACTCAGTCTCGGCCTCTGGGCGCAGCGCTGCCAGCGATGGCTTTAGCGGGAGCTCGCGCAGTGGCTGCAACTGCGCCAACATTACAAGCGCGCCCTGCGGCAAGTCGTCCAGTGCCTTACGGTCTTCAGAGACGTGCGGTTGAACTTCATGGCCGAGCTCATCGGAGGGTAAAAAATCTTTGACCGGGCGGACTGCCACTACAAGAGGGCGCACTACGCTCATTTCCAATTCACCAATAGTTCATCAATGTCACGTTCTTCCTGGCGCCACAGACGTGAACGACGCTCGCCCAGCAAACGTTGCTCCAGACTCTGGTACTTCATATGCTTTCTCTGCAGCGCCTTGATATGCCGTTGCAAACGCTCGACCCCTTGAACCGCCTCTTGGTGCTGGTCCATCACGCGGATGCGCTCCAGCGCCAGGTTACCGATCTGCCGCCGAATGACAGCCTGACGCCGCAACAGGGCCAGCAACTGCGCATGGCTCAACCGCAGGTCCTCGGGACGTTGACTTGTCATGAGCTCATCGAGCCCCAGAGCCTGCTGCTCGATCGCCTGCAACTCACGCTGAAGCGAAGCCAATGCGCGCAAGGCCTGATCGAGCCCTCGCTCACACGCCTGCTGCTGGTAGTCGCTGAATTCCAGCAGCCGCCGGACACTAGCCAAGCAGACCATGCAGGCTCTCCAGCGCGGCCTGAGGCGCACATCTCTCGCTCAAATCCTGGCAAAGCCACGCCATCAACGCTTCGCGACAGGCCATGGCCTGATCGTTAGCCGCATTTTCCCCGGATCGGTATTCCCCCAAATCGAGCAATACCTGCAGCTGCTCGATGCGGCGCAACACCTTGCGGGTGTTGGCCGCCAGTTGCTGAACATCGTGTCCGGTGACTTGATGCGCCACCCGACTGGCACTACGGAGCACATCGATTGCCGGGAAATGACCGCTGGCGGCCAGCTGGCGGCTCAGGTAGATATGCCCATCGAGAATGGAGCGAATCTCCTCGGCAACAGGGTCAGGTTCATCGTCGCTTTCCAGCAGTACGGTGTAGAACGCGGTGATGCTCCCGTTGACGGTCACGCCCGGACGTTCGAGCAAACGCGGCAGGGAGTCGAACACCGAAGCGGGATAACCGCGCCGCGCCGGCGCCTCACCCGCCGCCAACGCGAGGTCGCGGCGAGCACGGGCATACCGGCTCATCGAATCAAGCATCAAAACCACCTGCCGGCCTTGATCACGGAAATACTCGGCGATTGCCGTTGCCTGTAATGCTGCATTGCAGCGGTCGATCGAGGAGAAGTCCGAGGTCGCGTACACCACCACACACCGCGTGCATTTATCCGAATGACGCAACGTCTCGACAAACTCGGTGACCTCCCGCCCCCGCTCTCCGATCAGCCCGATGACGAACACATCGGCTTCGCTGTGGGCGATCAACATGTTCATCAACGACGTCTTGCCTGATCCCGCCGCGGCAAAGATGCCGATGCGTTGACCAATGCCGCACGTCAACAGGCCATCGATCGCCCGTACGCCGGTGGCCATCGGCTGGCTTACCGGGCGACGCTCGTGGTAGGCCGGAGGAGCGGCATCCACTGCACAATCGCGACCATCGAATGCATCGCCGGGGGCCAAACGTTCGACTATCCGCCCCTGGGGGTCGATCACACTACCGAGCATGGCAGCGCTGCAATACAGGCTGAGCAATGAACCGGTAGGCACGATCAGCGATTCACGGGACAACCCTCGCGCATCACCCAGCAAACTGAGCAATACCGCATCGGGGCTGAAGCCGATCACTTGCGCGCGAGCGCTCACCGCAGTGTCCCGCCAGTTTCCGCGCACCTCGCATACTTCGCCGATCACCACATCGTGCAGTGCCGCTTCGAGAAGGGGACCATTCAAACGCAACGGGTGGGCAGCACGGCGCTCCAGCGATGGCCGACTGATTGGCAGTTGCATAGTGCATTCTCCTAAAGGGTCTTGAGCACAGTCACTGAAATGGCGTCGGAAATCTCGCCAAACGACACCACGTCCAGTTCCCGATAACGGCCCTCGATCAGTTTCTTGATATAGCGCCGCACATCCACCGAGGCCAGGATGACCATGTCTTTCTGAGGGATGTGCAGGCTATCGAGCCCGACTGCCAATCGGTCCATAAGCTCTTCGCTGGCGGAAGGCTCCAGGTTGAGGAAGCTTCCACTAGAGGTGTGGCGGATACCCTTGCGCACCACGTCCTCGAACTCCGGCGAGAGCAGCAGAACGCGCAGGTCATTGCCGTTGGCAAATTTGTTACTGATGTAGCGCGCCAGGCCGCCGCGCACATGCTCGACCAACACAATCACGTCTTTCTCGCGCGAGCCCCAGTGAGCAAGCGTTTCAAGAATCAGTTTCATGTTGCGCACCGAGATACGCTCGGCGACCAAGCGTTGCAGGAGCTCAGCGACTTTCTGTACCGGGGCATGGCGATAGACCTCTTTGACCAGGTCCGGGTAGCGCGCTTCCATCTCGTCGAGCAGGACCTTGCTCTCCTGCACCCCGAAAAACTCCGAAATATTGCGAGCCAGCAGGGTTACCAGGCAGCGATAGAATTCGTCATGAGCCGTACGCAAATGATGCCCTAGGTTCTGCAGTTTTTCGCGCTCGCTGCTGCGCACCCATATGCTGGTTTGCTTATTGCTGTCGACGCCCCTGGTCAAGTCCAGGCCGAGATGCTCAAGCTCTGGCTTGTAATCGACAACACGTAGCAGGTCGAAGTGGATATCGAACTGGTCTGCACGAACCTCGTTGATCAACACCGCGACTTGCCCAATCGGCAGTGAGTCGGCACCGCGCAATCGGGGTTCGGGGATCCGGATACCGTAATCGATGAAGAACTGGCTGCGAAAACGCTCACATAATCGAGCCTCGCGTAGCGCTTCGACGCGAGCGCTTGGCACCAGCAGCATCAAGGCGACGGTTTCGGTGGCCATGTCATCGACGTTCTCGATCAGGCCCAACTCGCTTTCGGGTTCCCCCTCTTCACCCGCCAAAGACACAACGGGGGCAGTACCCGAGTTTTTCTTCTCCAGCCGGTAGCGAAAGAACAGCAATGCCACCAGCGCACTGGCGATGATCAGAAACACCGCAACCGGGAACCCTGGCAGCATCGCCACACCGACCGCCAGCAAGGCAGTGATACCCAGCACAAAAGGATGCCCCAGCAGTTGGGTCATCATGTTGCGCCCCAGGTTGGCCTCGTCTCCGTTGACACGGGTCACGATGAAACCTGCACCAATGGCGATCAACAGCGCGGGAATCTGCGCTACCAGGCCGTCACCGATAGTCAGCAACGTGTAGGTCGACAGCGCCTCGGACATGTCCATTCCCAGTTGCCCGACACCGATTGCGATCCCCCCCAGAAAGTTGACGAAGATGATGATGATCCCGGCGATCGCATCGCCCTTGATGAACTTCATGGCGCCATCGAAGGACCCGTACAACTGGCTTTCGCGCTCTAGCGTACTGCGCCGCTCACGCGCCTCCTTGGCATCGATGACACCGGCCTTGAGGTCGCCATCGATGCTCATTTGCTTACCCGGCATGCCGTCGAGGGAAAACCGCGCCGCCACTTCCGCCACGCGTTCGGAACCCTTGGTAATGACGATGAACTGCACGATGGTGACAATCGCGAAGATCACGAAGCCCACCACCAGGCTGTCGCCAATCACAAACTCGCCGAAAGACGCGATGATTTCACCGGCATCGGCCTGCACCAGGATCAGCCGGCTGGTACTGATCGATAACGCCAGACGGAACAACGTGGTGATCAGCAACAGCGCGGGAAAGGTGGAAAAACTCAGGATCCGCTCGATGTAGAACGACCCCATGAAGACGAGGATCGCAATGACGATGTTCAGACCGATCAGAAAATCCACCAGCGGCGTCGGCAATGGAATGATCAGCATGGCGATGATCATCACCATCAGGGCCAGGATCAGCAGCTCGGGGCGAGAAGTGACATTGCGCAGGAATTTATCGAGCATGATAAGTACCGACCTTCAAGATCAGGAGGCGAAACGAGCCGTCAATGCGGCATGTCGCTCGATGGTTTCATGGGCAAACACCAGGTCGGCCAAATGCGTGAATTGCGCTGCGATGCGCGCCAGTGCCTCGTCATCGCCAAACAGCTCCAGCGGCAGCGCCAGGCAGGCCAGTCGCAACAGTTGCAGCAGTTGCGCGCGCTCGTGGTGTTCAACCAACAACAAGCGCTCCCCAAAGAGACCTGACAGCAACGAGTCGAGCTCGTCGGGAAACTGCAACAGCCCCAACAAGAACACCAACCAGTCCGGCTCGCTGGCGTTATGCTGGCAAACCAGCTCGTGTACAAGCAGCCCGTGGATGAACACGACATCAACCGAACGCAGACGCTTGAGGTCACCCAGTTTTTTCAGCAACTGGCCAAACTCGTCGCGTGAACAACTGGGGTCCTGGGCATCGATGTCCGTCAGTAACGCAGCCTCGATGAACTCCAGGACAGAGCCACGGTGCTGATAACCGTAGAGGGCTATCCAGTCCTCATAGGACTCGACCGGGCCGCCTTCGGACTCCAGGAACGCGCGATAGGTGTCACGCAACAAGGCCGCCCGCAACGCCAGCACCTTGCCAAACATCTTGGCTTTGAGTGCCGAATTGATACCAGCCTTCAAACGCCTGGGTGGCGACTGAACGAGCACCTGTTGCAGTAGCGCCTCCAGACGCCGGCGAGTCGCCTCGGCCATCACTTTTTCCCGCAACAGTTGGCGCAGTACCAGCACCAGATCGCTGTCATCGGGAAACAGCCCCCGGGCCTGTGCCAGCAGCCATTCGATGCTGCGCTCGGCAAGCTTGGCCAGCGACTGTATTTGCCGAGCCTTGGGAATCACATCTTCATCCAGAACCCGCTCGAAGCTATCTGCCAAGCCTTCGAACTTGTCGCCGAAATCGCCTCTACGGCGAAACTGCGAACGCAGGGACGCCGCCATCTCATCGCTGTTTTCAACGAATCGCTGGACGCTGGCTGCTGGAGAAGCATCGTCGTCTGCCGCTTCAACGACCTTTGCCTGGGGCTCGCTGCCCTGATGCGTGCGCGGCATCTGTATGCGCGGCAGCACTGCGCCAATAGCAGCCATATCAGCGCTCCAGCGCGCGCAGCACCGCGCGGTCGGCCGGGTCACGCGCCACCTTGCCGATCACCTGCGAACCAATCTGCATAGCGCCTGGTGCCAACGGACTGTCGAGCTCTTTAGGTTGAATCAGAAACACCCGAACCGTGTTGGATTCACGGGCCTGGCGATAGCTGAAAATCCTCCCCAGATAAGGAATATGCCCCAGCACCGGAATACGCTTGATCACCTCTCCACTCTCGTCACGGGTGAAGCCGCCTACCAGCAGACTTTTGCCTCGAGGCACCCGGGCAACTGTGCTGATACGCGTTCGGCCAACCGTCGGCAACGCGTCGATCGCGGACGACTCCGTGGTCGAGTCGACCACGCTGCCGTCCTCGATATTGAGCGCCATTTCAACCTCTCCGGAAGCTGATATCCGTGGCAAGACGCTGATCAAGGTGCCGTAAGTGACGTGTTCGAGCTCAACACTGCGCTCACCGATCAGCCGCGCATAGAACGTACGGTTATTGTCGAAAATCGCCGGAACGTTTTCTTGGGTCAGCACGACTGGCCGCGAAACCACCCGGGCGCGTTTGTCGGTTTCCAACGCCGAAATGGCAGCCATGAACGAAGTGCTATCCAGCGTGCTCAGCGAGCCGCCGTTGAGCGATGCTGCCACCTTCGAGCCAACCTTGAACGACCCCTTCCAGTCGACGCCCAACTCATTCAGATCGTCCTTCTGCAGGTCGATGATCCACAGGGAGAGCTCGACATGGCGCTTTGGCTCATCGAGCGCAGCAACCAGATTCTCGATAAAAAGCACCTGTTCCGGGAGCCCCTTGACCAACAGGCTATTGGTATCGGGATAGGCCACTACGCGGATATTCCCGACAGCCAGATCACGAGCGATGATCCGCGGTGTAGTCGTGTCGGAAGATACGGACTCGGGAACACCCAACCCCTCCAATGGAAAGCTCGGCATGCCACCCGGACGCCCTTCTCCGTCCTTGTTGATCACCGCGTCGACACCACGTTTCTCCCCCTTGAGCAGCGTCTCGATAGCCGTCGCAATGCCTGGTACCGTGATGCTTTGGTCACGCAACTCGTAATTGCGATCTGCAACGAAGGTATTGCGCAAATTGATAACGCCAATGCGCTGCTGTCCGAGTTGCAAGCCGGCACTTTGGTTGTCCATGAATTGCGCAGCCTGCGCCACCAGGTCGACATAGATCGGCGGGCCGGAAATGTAAAAGGTCCGCAATCCATCGTGGCGCAAAGGGTATCGGGCATCGCGCAAACCAGAGTTGCGCAGGAAGGCCTCCAGCTTCTGGACAGTGATGGTATTCAACGAGATGACGGTACTCTTCGCTTCGGCCGCCTCATAGACATACAACGTCTGACCATCGCTGTACCAGATCAGCGCCATTTGACGAACAATACGCTCCAGCGTCTGCTGCGGTGCGGCGAGCGAAAAATCGCCACTGATGGTGCGCCGAGCGGCTGCTTTGCTGAGGATGACCGGTTTACCCAAGGACGCTGACAGTGCATCGAAGAACGTGCGCAGGCCTTCCTGACGAGCCACATAACCCTCTCCAGCACGAACAGAGGCAACCGATGAAGCCATAGGCAACATGCAACAAAGCACGAGCGTGACAGCTCGCGGACACATACTTTTAAACTTCATGAGTTCATTCGCCAGACAGGCCGGTTATATCGATCAAACTACTCGGCGCAATTCCGACCAGCTCTCGAATCTCTTTAGAAAAATGCGAGGAAGAGGCATAGCCAAACTCCAAGGCAACGTCGGTCAGAGAGGTCGCGCCTTCAGCCATACTCAAAAGCGCTCGTGCCGTACGCCACCCCCGCAACTCGGACTTGGCTGCACCACCCAGGGCTTGACGGCAAAGTCTTCTAAAGTGTGAGACCGATACGCCATAGCGACCAGCAAGGTCCTGGAGCTTTTCACCGCCGGAACTTTGCTCCAGCAAAAAACCAAGCAACTGATAATGCTCACTGCTGCGCAGATGACGGGCAAAAGCCCGATAGGCAGCGTCATCCTGCAACGCAAGGGTGAGATACCAGGACTCCAGCGCCGGCGCCGCTCGCCGTTGGCCACGACCTTCGCTCAACGCGGCCCAGGGCTCGCCTGGAGCAGGTCGCACCTCAGGCACGCCTCCCTGGTCGATGAACAGCTGCAATTTGAAAAGATTCGTTTGCGACAACGGCAGCACCCAGGCACTGCCACTGAGCACTTGCAACCCCGGGCGTAGAACCAGCAAGCCCTGCCACCCTGGCGCCAGGCACAAGAAAGCCGAACCCTTTCGATGCGCCAGACACAGAACGTCAGAGCCATTGCTAATACGAATAACTTGCTCACCAGACTGCACAAGGGCACACCAATCCCTCAGGGGTAAAATCGAGTCTGGTTTTTCGCCCGCCCCCACTTCAGCTACCACTATCACAATCACCCGGAATAGATTCTCAGTCACTATGCTGAAGACCCACCGAACAATCTTGATGAGAAACTGATGACAACTGCCAATTCGATGCGCACGAGCGCCCATCAAACTGAATCACCCCTGGTTTCGTAGACACCTCCAAGCCTCATAATGAGACCCAAAGAGGAGGTGCCATGAGTCGTCAGCGTTACCCTGAAGAATTCAAGATCGAAGCGGTCAAGCAAGGACCGAGAAAGGCAAGCCTGTCGCCGATGTTGCCCAGCGCCTGGGCATGTCTGTTCACAGCCTCTACGCCTGGATCGAGCTTCTACAGCAAACCCCAAGAGCAGCGTCAGTACGGAGGAATTCAAGCTGTATACAGCGACATTTCCGGAAAAGACTTGATGAGAAATTGTTATACGGCTGGCGCGCTTTACGTTGGGCAGCTGTTCGGTTGCGGTCGGGCTAGGCGTGGCGGCGTTGGTGCTGTTTGGTTTCTGGGCCTGATCAACACCTGCGCTACACCGTTATCGTTTTCACCGCGGATGGCTCGTTTGTTATCAAGTTCGAGTGCTGGTCAGCGTTTCCGTCAGGCATGCAAGCAGTAGCCATCCGCATAAACTGACACCCAGGAACAGAAGCCCCAGGCTCATCGGCAGCTCGCTTTCGACGCCAGCAACCAGACTGCCGGCCAAACCACCACCTGCAAACATCAATGTCGTATTCAGCGACGCTGCCGCACCGGCCTGCTGCGGGTAACGCGCCAAGGCTTGGGTCGTCGCAGCAGGACGCACCAGCGTTGTCCCCGTCGTGCAGATGATCATCGGCAGCATAAGACTCGCCACCGTCAACCCTGCCACCTGCTCCCAGATCAACAGCGTGATGCCCCCGGCAGCTATGAGCAGGAATCCTATCTTGGTCTGAACCTGCGGGCTTATACGATTGTTCTAATAGGTCGCGGCTGCTCCGCCGCCGGCGAACAGCGCGGTTGTCCGTTGTGCGGACTACTCTCAGTAATTGAAATCATGACCCAGCTGGCCCTGCACCCATTCAAGGAATTGTCGAACCCTGGGGGTTTCAGCATGGCCTCGCGGAAATACCAGGTGGTGGGCACTGACGGGCGTCGCCAAGTCTTCCGCAAATACCGGTACCAACTCGCCCCGGGCGATATAGTCCTGCGCCAGCAGGGAACTCTCCAAGGCCAACCCATACCCATGGCTGGCGGCCTCCAGGCTCATGTAGGAGCGATCGAAGCTCAGGGCGTAGGGGGTTTGTGGCAACGCCACGCCTTGCTGGGCGAACCATTGGGGCCATTGCACCAATGCGGCTTCCGACAGGATCAGGTTCTGCCCCAGCAGATCACCCGGCTGCTTGATAGGCGTACGCTCCAGAAGCTGTGGCGAGGCCAGCACAGTTGCACGCTCATGCCGGATGGTGCGCACTTCCAGGCTGGGCCAGTTGGGGTAGCCATGACGGATATCCAGATCGATCTGATGGCGGCCGAAGTGCAGCGACTCGTAGGAGCACGACAGGTTGATCTGGATCTGCGGATGACTGTTACGAAAATGGTCCAGGCGCGGCAGCAACCAGAGCAGGCCGAAGCTAGGCGCGGAATGAAGCCGCAAGCAATCGAAGCCCACCGAGTTGCCGGCGCGCTCGGTGGCCGTAGCCAGGCTTTGCAATATGCCTGACACCTCGCGCAGGTACTGCTCTCCGGCCGGGGTCAATGCAACACCGCGCGCCTCGCGAATGAATAATGGACGACCGATCAAGGCTTCCAGATTAGCGATCTGGTGGCTCACCGCAGAGGGCGTGAGGTTCAACTGCTCTGCGGCCCGTGCAACGTTGCCGAAGCGAGCAACTTGCTCGAAGGCCTGAATTGCTTTCAGGGAAGGGATCTGAGGCGATTTTCTGAGGATGTCCAGGCTCATGACCATTTCCTGAAAGATTCGAAGCGATACCAAGGCTTTTACCTTCCTGTAAGCCCCAGGCACAAGTCGAGGGCTGAATTTTTTTCAGCACCGGGTGAAGGAGGCAGCGTTGCTCGGGGTGCTGTCCCGGACGAAGCTGTGCCTATCGGTTCTGCCGGAACCGCCGCTCACAACAACAACCATCTGGAGCACCTTCGATGCTGTTAACAGGAAAATTTGCCGTGATCACTGGCGCGGCCTCTGCCCGCGGCATCGGCCGCGCAACAGCCCAGGCGTTTGCCGCTCAGGGCGCCAAAGTCGCGATTCTGGACCTGGACGCCTCTGCCGCAACCGAGGCTGCCGCTTCACTGGGCGAAGGCCACCTCGGCGTGGCTGCCAACGTTGCCGATGAAGCACAAGTGCGTGATGCCATCGCTCAAGTGCTCGCGCAATTCGGTCGGATCGACGTGCTGGTAAACAATGCCGGCATCACTCAACCGGTGAAAACCCTGGAAATCACAGGGGCGGACTATGACCGGATTCTCAACGTGAACCTTCGTGGCACCTTGCTTATGTCCCAGGCGGTGATCCCAACCATGCGGGCGCAACGCGCTGGCAGCATCATCTGCATGTCTTCTGTGTCTGCCCAGCGTGGTGGCGGCATCTTCGGTGGCCCTCACTACAGCGCGGCGAAGGCTGGCGTGCTTGGATTGGGCAAGGCGATGGCCCGTGAACTGGGACCGGACAATATTCGCGTCAACTCGATCACGCCAGGCCTGATTCACACTGACATCACCGGCGGCCTCATGCAGGATGAGCGCCGTCACGCCATCATCGAAGGCATCCCCTTGGGCCGCCTGGGCGAGGCGCGCGATGTCGCCAATGCGGCTTTGTTCCTGGCCAGTGACCTGTCCAGCTACCTGACAGGCATTACCCTGGATGTCAACGGCGGGATGCTGATCCACTGAGCACCCGGTGCATCGTGACCTGCACCCGAGCCCGGCGCAGGCCACGCGTTCGATAACAACAAGAGATCAGAACGAATGACCACATTAGCGCTCGATGCGGTATCCGCCGCACGCAGCAGTGCCTACCGTAAAACGGCCTGGCGACTGATGCCTTTTCTCATGCTCTGCTACCTGTGCGCCTATCTGGACAGGGTCAATGTCGGCTTTGCGAAGCTGCAGATGATGGACGACCTGGCCCTTTCCGAAGCGGTCTACGGACTGGGCGCCGGCATGTTCTTCATTGGCTATTTTCTCTGCGAGGTGCCCAGCAACATCATTCTGCACAAAGTGGGCGCTCGACGCTGGATCGCTCGCATCATGATCACCTGGGGCATCATCTCGGCGATGTTCGCCCTGGTGGAGACAGCCTGGCAATTCTATACCCTGCGGTTTTTGCTGGGGATCGCCGAAGCAGGCCTGGCACCAGGGCTTCTGCTGTACCTGACCTATTGGTTCCCGTCTTACCGCCGGGCAAAGATGACCGCGCTGTGGTTCATCGCGATTCCGCTCTCGGGCATGGTCGGTGGCCCCTTGTCGGGTTGGATCATGGAGCGCTTTGCCGGCGTTCACGGCTGGGCGGGCTGGCAGTGGATGTTCCTGCTCGAAGCCATCCCAACGGTACTGGTGGGCGTTCTGGTGCTGAGCTACCTGAAGGATGGCGTCGATCAGGCTCACTGGTTGAGCGACGAAGAAAAAGCCCTGGTGCGCAAGGAACTGGCTGAAGACGAGCAACACAAGGTAAACCATGGCTCGGTGGCCGACTTCATCCGCGACCGTCGGCTCTGGTTGCTGGCGGGCATCTACTTCTGCGTAGTGATGGGCCAGTACGCAATCACGTTCTGGCTACCCACACTGGTACGTAATGCCGGCGTCAGCGAACCTTTGCACATCGGCCTGCTGACCAGCCTGCCGTACCTGTGTGCCATCGTCGCGATGCTGTGGGCCGGGCGCAGCGGCGACCGTCACCGTGAACGCCGCTGGCATCTGGCGATCCCCATGCTGATCGGCGCACTGGGCCTGAGCCTCGCCGCAGCACTGGGCAGCAGCCTGACGCTTTCGATCCTCAGCCTGTGCCTCGCAGCGGCTGGAGTGCTATCCGCCTCTTCACTGTTCTGGATGCTGCCCACCACGCTGCTGGGAGGTGTATCGGCGGCGGCAGGCATCGCGGCGGTGAACAGTTTCGCCAACCTTGCCGGCTTCTGCTCGCCGTACCTGATCGGCTGGGTCACTACCACCTTGGGCAGCAATGCCATCGGCATGTATCTCATCACGGCCGTACTCATGTTTGGCGCCTTCCTGGTGTCACGAGTACCGGCTCATCTGGTCAATCGTTGATTCGATAAAGGAGTCACTTCAATGACTGCTGTGCCTACCTACACCGAGGCGCTGCCGCTGGCTGTGCGCGCTCGCAATATTCGCCGCCACGCATTGCGCATGGGGCAAGTCCAGGGCCAGGGCTATGTCGGCCAGGCGCTGGGCGCCGCCGACCTGCTGGCGGTCGCGTATTTCCATGCGCTGCGCCTCGACCCCGGCAACCCCGAATGGGAGCAGCGCGACCGTTTCTACCTGTCCATCGGGCACTACGCGATTGCCCTCTATGCCGCACTGATCGAGGCCAGCGTAATCCCAGAGGATGAGCTTGAAACCTACGGTAGCGACGATAGCCGCTTGCCCATGTCTGGTATGGCTGCCTATACCCCAGGCATGGAGATCACCGGTGGCTCGCTCGGCCACGGCTTGGGCATCGCCGTCGGCGCTTGCCTCGGGCTCAAACGCAAGGGTTCGGACAGCTGGGTCTACAACCTGCTGTCCGATGGCGAGCTCAACGAGGGCTCGACCTGGGAGGCCGCCATGTCGGCCAGCCATTGGCGCCTGGACAACCTGATCGCCATCATCGATGTGAACAACCAGCAGGCGGATGGCCATTCCAGCGAGGTACTGGCCTTCGAGCCAATCGTCGACCGTTGGCAAGCCTTTGGCTGGTTCGTCCAACGCGTGGACGGCAATGACCTGGATGCGCTGGTCGGCGCCTTCGACCAGGCCCGCACCCACACCGGGGCGCAACCGCGCGTGATCATATGCGATACCCGCATGGGCAAAGGCGTGCCTTTCCTGGAAAACCGCGACAAGACGCACTTCATTCGCGTCGATGAAAACGAATGGGACCTCGCCCTCAAGGCGCTGGACGCCGGGAGCCAAGCATGAGCACTGTGAACTCACCCAAGAAACGCCTGACCACCTCGGCCATGATCGCTTCGATTGCCGCCGACGGCCAGCCGACCCGCCCTGCCCCGTTTGGCCATGCCCTGGCAAGCCTTGCCGAGCAACGTCAGGATATAGTTGGGCTAAGTGCCGACCTGTCCAAGTACACCGACCTGCACATCTTCGCCAAAGCCCACCCCGAGCGCTTCTATCAAATGGGCATGGCCGAACAATTGCTGATGAGCGCCGCTGCTGGCATGGCACGGGAAGGCATGACCCCCTTTGCCACCACCTATGCGGTATTCGCTTCCCGTCGGGCCTATGACTTCATCTGCATGGCAATCGCAGAAGAGAACCTCAACGTCAAGATCGTCTGCGGGCTGCCTGGCCTGACCACCGGTTATGGTCCTAGCCACCAGGCCACGGATGACCTGGCCATCTTCCGGGCGATGCCCAACCTGATGATCGTCGACCCCTGCGATGCGCTTGAGATCGAACAGGCTGTGCCAGCGATCGCTACCCATCAAGGGCCGGTCTACATGAGGCTGCTGCGCGGCAACGTACCCGTGGTGCTCGATCGCTACGATTACCAGTTCCAGCTGGGCAAGGCACAGGTGCTGCGCGGTGGTCGGGATGTGCTGTTGATTGCCAGCGGCCTCATGACCATGCGTGCGCTGGAGGCTGCCGAGCAGCTGCAAAAGGACGGTGTGGATGTATCGGTGCTGCATGTACCCACCATCAAACCGCTCGATGAGCAGACCATCCTCGCCGAGGCACGCAAGCCTGGTCGCCTGGTGGTCACTGCGGAAAACCACTCGATCATAGGGGGCCTGGGAGAGGCAGTTGCGGGCGTGCTGTTGCGCAATGGGGTCACTCCAACCTTCCGCCAGATCGCGCTACCGGATGCATTTCTCGACGCGGGTGCACTTCCGACCTTGCATGACCGTTACGGGATCTCCACTGACGCTGTGTCCAGGCAAATCAAGGCGTGGCTTTAACCGTAGCTATGGGTAAAACCTCAAGCGCGGCGGAGACGGACCGCAGCCCCTGAGATACAGGCCATGATGAAAAATGCTCCGTACCTTTCGATACGGAGCATTTTCTGAAGCAACGAAGATAGCGTTAACGGGGCTGCTACGCAGCCCATCGCCGGCAAGCCAGCTCCCACAGGTACTGCGCAGAACTCAGGAGTTGCGCGATCTCTGTGGGAGCTGGCTTGCCGGCGATGGGCCGCAAAGCGGCCCCCAATTACTTAGCTGACAGGCTTTAGCCTTCCAGCCCTTTCTTCAGCGCCGCCAGGCCGTCTTCATAGATACCAGCGAACAACGCAGTTGCTTCAGCATCGCTGATACCCACCGGCAGGAACGAACCGGACCATTCCACGCGAGACCCACTCACGCCTTGTCCAGTTTTCTACAATACATCCCCAGAACCGCTGGCTAACGTGACCGCTCCTGATACAACCTGAGGATGCAACGTGATGCCCGCAAAACTGGTCATAGGCGACTTCGCCAAATCTTCATGGTCGTTCCGCGCCTGGCTGGTGCTGGTGAGCGCGGAAGTTTCGTTCCAGACGCTGCAAATCCCGCTCGAACAGCCCGACACCCACCAGCGCATTCTCGAGCATTCGCCCTCGGGCAAAGTCCCGGCCTTGCTGGTCGACGGCATCGTCATCAACGACAGCCTGGCCATCTGCGAGTACCTCGCGGAAACCCATCCCCACGCCCGGCTCTGGCCCGAAGACGCACGCCTGCGCGCCCAAGCCCGCGCAGCCGCGGCGGAGATGCACGCCGGATTCACTCATCTGCGCACCCAGATGTCGTTCGGGCTGAACACCGGGGACCATGTCGATGAACTGCAGGAACAAACCCGGGAAGAGATCCGGCGCATCTTCTCGATCTGGAGCCACCTGCTCGCAGCCAGCGGCTCGCACACTTTCCTCTGTGGCAGCTTCGGCATCGTCGATGCCATGTTCGTACCCGTGGTCTTTCGCTTCCGTCGCTACGGTATCGAAGTGCCGGCCCCTCTGCAGGGCTACGTCAGCAATGTACTAGCCCACCCCGCGGTTCAGCAGTGGGTGATGCTGGCCGCCAAGCAAGCCTGAGCCCATGAGGACAACCCAAGCATCAGTTTCTTCAAAGCCCCGAGAGAGGAAAGGACAACAACCGTGGAGCCTATAGCGTGACGACTTACCTCATATGGCTACTTCCCCCCGTGGTCATCGCAGTAGCCATCGCCAGCGGTCGCCTGAACACCACCTTCGCCGCACTGCTGGGGTTGATCGTGGCCATCCCGGTCGCCTCGCTCACCGGCCCTGCCCCATTTGCAGGCAGCAACCTGCTTCAGGCGCTGGCGCGCGGGCTTTGGATTGGCAGCACGATTGCGCCCTACATTGTTGGCGGGCTGTTGTTCTGGCAGGTAGCGATACGTGAGACCTCGCCTGGCGCCTTGGGGGCTCTGCCAGCTGGCAGCCGGCCCCCGGTCGATGGCCCGGAGGCCATGCGCGCACGCCGCAGACTGCTGTTTTTTGCCTGCTTCCTGATCGGGCCATTCGCAGAGTCTGCCACCGGCTTTGGCGTGGGCATGCTGGGTACGGTCGCCCTGTTGCGCAACTTCAAGCTGGCCCCGCACCAGCTGATGGTATTTGCGCTATTGAGCCAGACGCTGATCCCGTGGGGCGCCATGGGCAGCGGTACGATGCTTGCCGCCGCCTACGCGCGAATTCCCGCGGCTGATCTTGGCCTCTATGCGACCATCCCTGTCGCCTTGCTCATGCTGATATGGCTGCCGTTGTTCTGGCGCACGGCGCGCCAGGCGCAAATGCCAGCATCCTTTGCCGAGTGTGCCGGCGAAGCCTGCTGGATCGTGAGCGGCCTTGCACTGCTGGCAGTCGCCACAGCCTGTCTCGGCCCGGAAACCGCGTTGCTCGCGGCCTTCGGCCCGTTGATCGTGCTCCGTTACATACGCGACACCCAACCCGATAGACAGCAACTCATCGCCACAACTCGCCGGGTACTGCCGTTCATGGCACTGATTGGCGGGCTGGTGCTGACCCGGCTGGTACCTGGCCTGAAGGAAGGCCTGACCACCCTTGGCAAAGTGGCACCATTCGGCGATCTCCCGGCGTGGTCACCTTTGTTCCATGCCGGGAGCTGGTTGATCGTAGGCAGTGTCCTGACCAGCGCATGGCGAGGTCATGCGCAACGCCTGCCGCTGGAGTTGCGCTGCGCCTGGGCTACCGGAAAGAACGCGGTACTGACGGTCTTGCTGTTTGCCATGATGGCCGAAGTCCTCTCCATGGCAGGTATCTCACAGGCGTTTGCCGAGGGCATGTTCACCACGCTGAATGCGGGGGCGGTCCTGCTGACCCCGCTGGTCGCCGGTGCGTTTGGCATCCTGGCCAATAGTGGAAATGCCCCGAACAGCCTGTTCATGCCGTCTCAGGTTGCGCTCGCGGTCCAGGCCGGCCTCAGCATTCCGGCCATTGCCGCGCTGCTGCACGTTTCAGGCACATCCATGAGCCTTTTTTCTCCAGTGCGCATGTCGATAGCCGCCAGCCTGGCCACCGCAACCGGCCAGGAGCGCAAGGCGTATGGGGTGGTGCTGCCCTACGCGATAGCCGGTTTTGCCCTGCTGATGGCCATGGCCGTCGGCGTCGTGCTGGTGCGCTAGGCGCATCCGGCTCAACGCCTGCGCAACAGCACCGCGGCACGCACACGCTTGCCGCCAAAGGCACTCATGCGCTGGAACTCGGCGTGGCTTACCGGCAGGTGCTGGCAATCCAGGCTGCGCCGTTGGCGGCTGTGGTCCACATCAGGGTCATGCAGGTACACGAACTCGTCGTCGCAGCCCGTCACCAGGATCCAGTGCGGCGCCTTGAGACGGGTGAAGCGGTAACTGCTGATCAGCACCAGCGGCCTGAACCCCGCCCGCAGCGCCGCGCGCACATCAAGCCCGGGCGCCACAACCTGTTGCACATCGGTCTGGCTCAGCCCCTCGACAAAACCGTCCTCCACCAGTTGCATGACGTCTTTTTTCTGCGCACTGCGCACGCCATCGAGAAACAGCGAGCCGGCCTGGCTGAGCACCATGCGCACCTCGAACCCTCTGCGCCAGGCCGCCAGGGCAAGCCCTTGCGGGCTGCAACCGCCGTGTCCGGCGGTCATGAAGATGGTGGTTGCCTCACGCCATAGCTGGATTTCTTCGCTGCGCAGCAGTGCACGCCCGCGCTCGATGGCGGCCATGGCCATCAGCAGGCAGGCCGCTCCGCAGGTGAACTCGGTGGTTTGCGCGTAGTACGGCACTTGCCGGGCAGGTGCCGGCGCATTGCGCAGGATGCGCTTTTCATAGCGCAGCGCCTGGCCGTGGTCTTCGTAGTAATCGTCGACCACGGCAAAGCGTCGATAGCCATTGCGTTCGTACAGGCTGATGGCCGCCGGGTTATCGGTACGTACCTCAAGGCGCAGCCAGGCGCAATTGCGCTCCAGCGCGCTGGCCTGTGCGCGTTCCAGCAACCGCTGGCCCAGGCCATGCCCGCGCCACGCCGGGCTTACCGCAATCGAATACAGGCGTGCCAGTGACGTGCCACGATGGAACAGTAGCAACGCGTAGCCGGCCAGTTGGCCCGCCCGCTCGGCAACCACCAGGCAGGCATTGGCGCGTCGCACCATCCAGTTGAAATTGCGTGGGCTCAGGCGATCGAGGGTGAAACAGCCCTGCTCCAGGGCAACCAGCGCATCGATATCAGCCACCGATGCAAAGCGGAAATCAAAAGCCATGGCAACACCGTAATGTTTGAGTAACGAACCGGGACAGGTCGGAAAACCCGTGATTTATTGAAGCGGCATGTTCTTCAACACGGATCGAATACTCATGTCAGCGGTGCAAGCCAACGTGGCCGAAGTATTGGCCAAAAGCGAAAATTCCACAATCACCCTCAATGAGGAACCACCCAGCCCAAGGCGCGCCGGCAACCGCCTGCTGATCCTGGTGGAGCGCAAGGAGGATTGGGCCAGCTACCTGCCCAGCGAAAGCCTGATGCTCGCCCAGGACTACCTCGAACACGGCGACGACATGGCCGGGCGCACGCAGGTGATCAACCTGTGCCGCAACTACAAGTACCTGGGCCAAGGCTACTACTGCTCGTTGCTAGCCGAAGCGCGCGGCCACAAGGTGTTCCCGTCGGTGCGCACCATCAGCGAGCTGACCCGCAAGGCGCTCTATGGCGTAGGCCTGGATGACTTGAACCGCATACTGGAACGGGCCCTCGCGGACCACCCCTATGGCAGCACCGAGCGCTTCACCCTGACCCTGTACTTTGGCCGCACAGCCATCGAGCCGCTGCAGGAGATCGGCCGCCAGCTGTTCGAGTCGTTCCCCTGCCCCATCCTGCAGGTGGAATTCCGCCGCGCAGAGGCTTGGCAGATCGCCGGCATCCGCGCCGGTGCCCTGCACAAGCTGCGCAATGAGCAACAGCACTTCTTCGCCGACGCCCTGGACACCTTCAACCGCCGCACCTGGCGCCAACCCGCCTCCAAGCGCCTGGCCCGCTTCGACCTGGCGATCCTGCATGACCCGGCAGAAGCGTTGCCACCCTCCAACGCCCAGGCACTGGCGCACTTCATTGAAAACGGCAAGCAGCTCGGCATCGACGTCGAGCTGATCGAGAAGAAGGACTACGCACGCCTGGCCGAGTTCGACGCGCTGTTCATTCGCGAAACCACGCGCGTGGACGACCACACCTACCGGTTCGCCAAGAAGGCTGAAAGCGAAGGCCTGGTAGTGATCGATGACCCATCTTCAATTTTGCGCTGCACCAACAAGGTGTACCTGGCTGACTTGCTCAAGCGCCACCACCTGGGTGCGCCGGCTACCGAGATCCTGTACAAGGACCGCCCACAAGAGCTCGAAGCGGTGGGCCGCCGCCTGGGTTTCCCGCTGGTGCTGAAGATTCCGGACGGCTGCTTCTCGCAGGGGGTGATCAAAGTCAGCGATGCCCAGGCCCTGGCCTCGGCGGCGCAGAAGCTGTTCGAGCACTCGGTGCTGTTGCTGGCGCAGGAATACTGCTACACCGAATACGACTGGCGTATCGGCGTGTTGAACGGTGAAGCCCTGTATGCCTGCCAGTACTTCATGTCCAAGGGGCACTGGCAAATCTACAACCACAAGGCCCAGGCCGGCGAGGTCAATGGCCAGTGCCGTGGGGTGCCGGTGGAGCAGGCGCCGCCAGAAGTGGTGAAGGCAGCCATCGATACCGCACGGCTGATCGGCCACGGCCTGTATGGGGTCGATCTGAAGCAGGCTGGCGACCGTGTGCTGGTCATCGAAGTCAATGACAACCCCAACCTCGATGCCGGCATCGAAGATGCCGTGCTGGGCGAGCAACTGTACCAGCGCGTGCTCCAGGCCTTCGTCCAGCGGCTCGAGCTCAAGCACCTTGGCCAGGCGTGGTAGGCGATGATCGAATGCTATCGCACCGAAAACGGTGCGCTCCATGCCGCCCCCGAGGAACAGGCCAGCGTGTGGTTGTGCATTGCCCCGGACACCGTCGAGCAGTCGCTGCTATGCAGCCGCCTCGGGGTTGGCGCGCAAGTGCTGGAATCCTCGCTGGACCCGGATGAAGTGGCCCGCATAGAGATCAAGCCCGAGCATTTGTTCCTGATCTGGAAACGCCCGGAAAGCTTCGATGGCCGGGTATTCAACGTCTCGTCGTTTGGCGTGGTGCTGAGTGAAAAACGCCTGGTGGTGGTCTGCGCCAGCAACTCGCTGCTCGCCGGGGTGCAGCACCAGGGCGGCATGAACACCCCGCTGGAAGTGCTGATGGCGCTGCTGGCCGAAAGCGTGCATCACTACCTGGGCCACCTGCGCGTGGTCAAGCAGGTCGCCCGTGAGATCCAGCAACAGTTCGAACGCCCCATGGACAACCAGCACCTGGTGCAGATGTACAGCCTGAGCGAGAGCCTGGTCTATTACGTCAACGCGATCCAGAGCAACGGCAGCGTGCTCGCTCTGCTGCGCAGCCATGGCCAGCGACACGGTTTCGGCCCCGACCAGTTGGAGGTGTTGAACGACCTGATCATCGAGAACGAGCAGAGTTGCCAGCAAGCGAAAATCCATGCCCAGGTCTTTGCCAACCTCATCGAGGCCCGGGGCAACATGGCCAACAACAGCATGAACAATGCCTTGCGCAACCTCACGCTGATCAATGTGGTGTTCCTGCCCTTGAACCTGCTTGCCAGCATCGGTGGCATGTCGGAGTTCAGCACGATGACCGCCGGCACGCCGTGGTGGGTATCGTTTCCCGCACTGCTGCTGGGCATGCTGGTACTTGGCGGGGCCATGGCCGTGGCGTTACGCCGGATGGCGTAAGCCAGGCCAATGTGCCGATGCTCAGCGGTTCCAGGGTGCCTCGGCGTTTGCGTCAATGCCATAACGCAGCCGCGCTTCGGCGTGCTTGCCAGGGTCGATGCCTGCCAATGCCGCCAGGGCAATGTGCTGACGATCAACCTCGAAGAAGCGACGCAGTGCAGAGCGCGTGTCACTCCGGCCAAAGCCATCGGTACCCAGGGCGGTGAACGGCGCGCATACATGGGCAGCAATCAACTGGGCATAGGCGCGCACGTAGTCACTGGCCGCTACCACCGGCACAAGCCCGGGCAGGCAGCGCTGCAAGTGGCTCTGCCCTTCGAACTGGCTGCCGAACAGGCGCTGGCGTTCTACCTCGCGGGCATCGCGCGCCAGTTCCGCGAAACTGGTGACACTCCAGACCTGGCTGCTGATACCCCAGTCCTGCAGCAGCAGTTCGGCAGCGGCGATCACCTCCCGCATGATCGCGCCGGAACCCAGCAGGCGTACCGCAGGCTCATCCGTGCCGCGCGTACCGTACAGGCGCATGCCGCGGATGACATCGTCGTGCTCGCAGTCCTGCAGCGGGGCCTGGGTGTAGTTCTCGTTGGTCACCGTCAGGTAGTAGAACTCATCGCACTGCTGTTCGAGCATGCGTCGGCTGCCATGGTCGATGATCACGGCCGCCTCGCTGGCGAACGCCGGGTCGTAGGCGCGGCAGTTAGGCACCGTCGAGGCGATGAGCTGGCTGCTACCGTCCTGGTGTTGCAGGCCCTCGCCCGCCAGGGTGGTGCGGCCAGCGGTGGCGCCGATCAGGAAGCCACGGGCGCGCTGGTCGGCAGCCGCCCAGATCAGGTCGCCGATGCGCTGGAAACCGAACATCGAATAGTAGATATAGAACGGCAGCATCGGCTCGCCGTTGACGCTGTAGGAGGTCGCCGCGGCGACCCAGGAAGAGACCGCGCCGGCTTCGGTAATGCCCTCTTCCAGCAACTGGCCGTCGGTGGACTCCTTGTAGTACAGCAATGCACCAGCATCTTCCGGTTCGTAGAGCTGGCCCACGGGTGAATAGATACCGACCTGGCGGAACAGATTGGCCATGCCGAAGGTACGCGCCTCGTCCGCCACGATAGGCACTATGCGTGGGCCGAGCTGCTTGTCCTTGAGCAGGTTGGTGAAGAGCCGTACCACAGCCATCGTGGTGGAGATTTCCCGATCGTCAGGGGCCAGGGCGAACCGTGCATAGTCAGCGAGTGGCGGTATGGCGATGCTGGGGGCCAGGCTGCTGCGTCGAGGCAGGTAACCACCCAGCGACTGCCGGCGTGCATGCAGGTAGCGCAGCTCGGGGCTGTCGTCGTGCGGTCGATAAAAGCGCATCTCCTCCACTGCCTGGTCATCCAGCGGCAGCGCAAATCGATCGCGAAACACCTTGAGGGCCTCGATGTCCAGTTTCTTCTGTTGGTGCGCGGTGTTGCGAGATTCGCCGGCCTGGCCCATGCCAAAGCCTTTCTTGGTCTTCGCCAGGATGACCGTCGGGTGCCCCTTGTGGCGCTTCGCTGCGTCGAATGCAGCATGCAACTTGCGCAAGTCATGGCCGCCGCGACGCAAGCCATCGATTTCGGCCGGGCTCATGTGAGCGACCAGCGCGTGCAGCTCCGGGTCCAGGTCAAAGAAATGCGCAAGGTTGTAGGCAGCATCGTTGGCACCCAGGGTCTGGTACTGGCCATCGACGGTGCTGGCCAGGCGCCGCAGCAGGACATGGTGCTGGTCCCGCGCGAACAGGGCATCCCAGCCCGACCCCCAGACCACTTTGATGACATTCCAGCCAGCGCCCTTGAACAGCGATTCCAGCTCCTGGATGATTTGCCCGTTGCCACGTACAGGCCCGTCAAGCCGCTGCAGGTTGCAGTTGATCACGAAGGTGACGTTGTCCAGTTTCTCCCGTGCGGCAAGCGACAGTGCAGCGACCGATTCCGGCTCGTCCATCTCGCCGTCGCCGAATACACCCCAGACATGGCGCCCTTCGGTCGAGGCAATGCCACGGTGTTGCAGGTAACGCAGGAAACGCGCCTGATAGATCGAGCTGATCGGGCCGATGCCCATGGAGCCGGTCGGAAACTGCCAGAAATCCGGCATGAGCCAGGGGTGGGGATAAGAGCACAGTCCGCCGCCGTCCACCTCCTGCCGATAACGCTCGAGTTGCTGCTGTTCCAGCCGGCCCTCCAGGAAAGCGCGCGCATAGACACCTGGCGCGGAATGCGGCTGGAAATAAACCAGGTCGCCTTTGCCTTGTTCAGTATCGGCACGGAAGAAATGGTTGAAGCCGACTTCGAAGATCTCCGCGGCTGAGGCGTAGCTGGCAATGTGGCCACCCAGCTCGCCATAGGCCTTGTTCGCCTTGGCCACCATGGCCAGCGCGTTCCAGCGAATGATCGAGGTAATGCGCTCTTCCATCGCCAGATCACCGGGGTACTCCGGCTGCTGTTCCAGTGCGATGGTGTTCTGGTACAGCGAGTAAGGGTTGGCCGCAATTCGCGCCCCCAGGTGGCCGGCATGCTCGGCCAGGCGTTGCAGCAGGAACTCCACCCTCGCACTTCCCTCGGCGCGAGCGACGCCCTCCAGGGCATCCAGCCACTCGTTCGTCTCGACGGTATCAATATCTTCAGTACCTTGATCTGCGATCCTGGGCACTTGAATCGAGTTACTCATTTCACACGACCTCAGGTAATTGAAACGACAGCCGCGGGTGCGCTTACTCAAGGTAGACCCCACATTCATCATGCGCAGGCATGGAGATCCGGCACACTCGAACCTATGCGCCCTGCAGGGCCGACCGATAAGCGAAGATCCCCGGTGCCCCACCGGTCATGAGCAGCAAGATGTTGTCGCCCTGTGCGTACAAGCCGCTTTCGAGATCGGCGACCAGGCCGGCGAACGCTTTTCCGGAGTAGACCGGATCAAGCAACAGCCCCTCGGAACGGGCCATGAGTTGCAACGCCGACAACATGGCCTTCGTCGGTACACCATAGCCCGCGCCGCGATGTGCACCATCGACGACAATCATTGACGGCTCGATAACCTGCTCGCTGCCAAGCAGCTCCAAGGTCTGCCGGGTAAGCTCAAGCGTGCGACGGTGCGACTCAGGCGCTTCGGCCAGTACCGCGAAGGACTTGATGAAGCCGGGAGCTCGCCCCATCGCAGCAAGCCCGGCGGCCATGCCCGCATGTGTACCGGAACTGCCATTGGCCATGACCATTTGCGTGAACTGCAGGCCCAGGCTGGCTTCTTGCCGGGCAATTTCCAGCGCGGCCTTGGCGTAGCCCAGGCAACCCACGGCTGTGGAGCCGCCGGTAGGAATAACCTTGACCTTGCAACCCTCCATTTGCAGCTCTTGCGCACGGATGTCGGCCCAATGTGCCGTGGTAAAGCCTTCAGGCACCACATGCACAGCCGCCCCGAACAGCTCATCCAAAAGCACATTGCCGTTGCGCTCGTACTCTTCATCGTCCCGGGGTACGGCGCGGCCTAGAACCAGTTCGCAACGCATGGCCAGCTTTGCGCAGGCTGCCGCAGTCAATCGCGCATGATTGGATTGCAGCCCACCCACTGTCATGACCACATCCACCTTGTCACGAAGTGCCTCACCCAGGTGAAACTCAAGCTTTCGCAGCTTGTTGCCGCCGCCGCCAAGGGCCATGTAATCGTCACGCTTGGCGAACAGCTTGATGCCGCGCTTCACCAGCCCCAGCGAACGCTCAAGGCCTTCAAGGCGCTGGATAGGTGTTGGCCGGTCAACCAGGCTGATTTGTGGGAAATGATCGAGCAGGGATTGCAAGGGCGCCACGGGCGTACCTCATTGATGACTTGACAGTCATCACGTTAAGAAAAAACAATTTGTTAATAAATAAAGGTACCGTTCAATTATTTTTAACCTGGAGTTAAAAGATGGACCGCCTGCGCGCCATGGAGGTATTTGTCAACGTCACCGAACAGGGCAGTTTCAGCCAGGCGGCCGAGCATCTGGAACTGTCAGTCGTGATGGTGAGCAGGTATATCCGCCAGCTTGAAGATGCGATGCAGGTCGAACTGATCCAGCGCAGTACCCGGCGCATGCACATCACCGAAGCAGGACGCATGTTCTACGAAGAGTCCAAGCAGGCCCTGGATCAGGTTCGCAGGGCATATGAGCGCGTCGAAAGCTTGCAACAGGCCCCCAGCGGATTACTGCGTGTCAGCGCCCCCATGACCCTGGGCTCGTCCTTGGTTGCGCCGCTGGTTGCCGGCTTCCTCGCCGAGCACCCGGACGTGCGCATTGACCTGGTGCTCAGCAACAGTGTCGTCGACCTGATGGCGGAGGGCTTCGATGCGGCTTTTCGCATTGGCAACCTGGGCGATGTCGATCTGGTGGCGAAAGGGCTACGCCCCTACCGCATGGTGATCTGCGCCGCTCCCGGGTACCTGGCCAGGCACGGGCGCCCAGACGTACCGGCAGACCTGGCCGGGCACAGGTTGCTGGCGCATTCCACATGGACCAACCGTTTCACCTGGCCCTTGCTGGACGCAGGCAAGGAATACCCCTGGCCAGAACACTGGGTGCTGAAAAGCAACGATGGCCAGGCACTGCGGTTGGCGGCGCTGGCAGGCAACGGGATCCTGCTGCAACCCGAGTTCCTGGTGGCCGAGGACCTTCGTGCGGGGCGCCTGGTCACGTTGCTTGAGGACTTCCTGCCGGCAACTCGCCCGGTCAACCTGGTTTACCTGCGTCAGCGCAGCGCACTACCCAAACTGGATGCCTTCATTCGCTACACCCTGCAGCATGCGGGGTAAGGGACCGAGCCGAATCGGCAGTTTCAACGGCGACCGCGGCCCTTGTGGGCTTGCCGAAGTTGCGCCACGTTGTCGTCGATACGGCACTGGATCATGCGTAACGTGTCACGAGTGACAACCCCCGGGTACATTCTCTCGGCGATGGCCGAGAACTGGCTGGCCACCTCGCAAATGTCGTCAATCATCATGCCTGCAACGCTCTGGGGGACCTCGGCTTCCTCTGCAAGCCGAAGCATGTGCTCGCGGGAAATCGCCAGAGCTTCTCCCATCACGTCCATCTGATGATACCCATTGGGGCCTTCGCAGAAAGTCACGTCGTATGCCGGCGCCAGTGTCCACTGACCATCTGGCGACATGATGTACGCGAAGTTCTTGGGATGGTCGTCTCGGTTGTTGAATGCAACGTTGAAGACAGCGCGCTTGAAGGCCACCGCCATTTGTCGCACATCGTTGGTACACATCTGCGTCGCCCGCAAGAAACTGACGTATTCCAACGCCCCCGGCGTCCGGTAATCGGCGCCCGTGAAGGCAGCAAGACTCTGCATGGGGACGCGCAATCCACCGTGCCGGTCGAAACGCTTGCTGGCAAATGCTGCCAACCCGTTCGGCAGGCTGAAATACTGGGTTTCCGGGGTCTCGATAGCGCACATGCGCAGGCACTCGGCGTAGACCATTTCAATGGCACACACCTCGGCGTGCTCTTCCTTCGCCGGGAACTTGACCAGCCAGGCTTCGAAACCCGGCGTGATAGCCGTGGTGAAGCCGCCGGATCGAGGGTCGCGATAGACCAGGGCCTTGGGCCTTGCACCTTGGGGCGAGCCACCCACCAACAGCAGCGTCTGCAGGAACTCGCCACCTTCTCCCTGGAGCACGTCCTTGACTTCAGCAGCAAGCTGTTCAAGCGGGATGTGGACGTCCGGTGTCTCTCCTTCGGGCACCACGGGTTCAAACGTCATGGCACCCATCGCGTTGTTACCGATATAGGCCAAGCGCTGGAGAGGACCGATGCGAGCCGTGGTGAGCCCACGGCTCCGGAACATACGGTCCATCAGCAACATGCCCCACCCGTCAGGCAGCGCGTCATAGACAGGGCCCGGCAATTGCAATTGGTAGTCCGGGAAGTCTCTGCGCAACCGGGGCCCCGCCAACGGCAGCCTGTAGGAGGAAAGCTCCAGCCCCTTGCTCTTGGCTTCATTGCTGTACTCGAACACTATCAGTGGGCGACCGGTCAGGGCGGTGGTAGAGGCCAGCGTGCCCCACTGCCACCGCTCACCCCAGCCCTCGTAGAAGACGTTCACTTCTTCAAGCATTGCTGGGTTTCCTCTTTTTTGTACGCAGACGATTGGCACTGCTTTCGTAGCGTCGAATGTCTTCGATGCTGTCCAGCTTTGGCAGGAACAGAGCTTCGAGTTCCTTGACCCGGCCAAGAGCCATCGCCACACGAACCACGTTCTCGAACCCGACATTGCGCCCGGCTTCCAGATTGGACACGGTGTTGGTGCCAAGGCCGGCACGCCCAGCCAGATCAGCTTGAGTCATCTGCAAAGCCAGACGCTCTGTGCGCAAACGGTCACAGAGACGCTTGACGACCTCACTTGGCTTGCTGAAGCTTAAATCCAACATATTGTGGCTTACCCGATGCAATTACAGATAACACCCAAAATTATAGAATTATCGCCAGTTTTGACCAAGAGTCGTAACGCCTCGATTCGGTGTTTTATTGGCAATTTGCATGCGGGTCAGGGAATGGCCCGAATCAGCAGTCAGGGCACCCTCAAGCCTTGGCGGTAACGTGCATCTAAACCCGCGAGCCTGCTGCGCGAAAACTGCCCGGGGTCATCCCGACGACCTTCTTGAATGCCCGCGTCATGTGGCTCTGATCGAAGAAGCCGCACGCGAAGGCAGCATCGGCAATGCTCGCGCCAGCGCGCAGCTGGCGCTGGACCTGGGCGACCCTGACCTGGATCTGGTAACTGTGGGGCGACACGCCAACGGCCTTCTTGAACATTCGAATCAGGTACAGCGGCTCAAGGCCGACCATGTTGGCCAGCTGCTCCAGGGATGCCGGCTTGTCGTAGTCATCCTCGAGCTTGCAGCGCACCTGCTGCACCGCGCGCTTCTCGCATCGCGAGACAGACTCATCGTGCGTACCCTTGCACTCGAAAAGTTGGGGTAGCAATTCCAGCAGCAGGCTTTCCCGCTCCAGCCCGCACTGCGAAGCCTCGATCGCCTGGTGGTGGTGCAGGAAGGTCCGGGCAAGTGCCGGCATCTGGCGGAAAGCCGTGTGGAACAGGTGTATGTAATCGCTCGCCTGCTCGGGCATCAAGGTGCGACCGAGCCACTGCGGGTCGAGGTACAGCATGCGGTACTGCCAGCCTTGATCGTGGGCGGGCAACCCGTCGTGGATCTCCCCTGGCGTGATGGTGACCACACTGCCAGTGCCGCCCAGGGTATGGCGGCCACGGTAGTACATGCGCTCCACGCCGCCGCTGATGACGCCAATGGCATAGCGGTCATGGGAGTGCCGCCCAAACGTCTGGCTGTTGAAATGCGCCGAGAGCAGCTCGCAATCGCCCTCGGGTATACGCCAGAATTTGACGAAGTCCTTGCTCAAAACAACCTTCCCCCTGCTCCGCTGCCCGGCTCATTTTTTCAGTACAACCCACAACCGCTGACCCACGTTACCACTCCTGCATAACCTGGGGCAGCAAGTGTGATGGATAGCAGGCCCAAGGTTGTCGCTGTACCTGTGGGAGCGCGCCACCTTTGGGAATTTGAGCAAGACAGTTGCTCCCAAGTACTGCGCAGAACTCAGGAGTTGCGCGATCTCTGTGGGAGCTGGCTTGCCGGCGATGGGCCGCAAAGCGGCCCCCAATTACTTAGCTGACAGGTATTAGCCTTCCAGCCCTTTCTTCAGCGCCGCCAGGCCATCTTCATAGATGCCAGCGAACAGCGCAGTTGCTTCAGCATCGCTGATACCCACCGGCACGAACGACCCGGACCATTCCACACGAGAGCCGCTACCTTCAGCCACCACGCGCAGGGTCGACTGGTAGTCACGCACCGGCGCCGGCCCCGTGAGGATGGTGTAGCTGTAGCTGCGGCCGGCTTCGTTGAAGTCCAGCAGGCGCTCGATGATGGTGTCGCCAGCCACGCTCTTCAGGGTGCGGACGCGGCCGCCTTCGCTCAGGGCGCTTTCGGGGATGAACGGCAGCCAGTCGGGCAGCGCGTCGAAACCGCCAATCAGTTGCCAAACGCGGTTGGCATCGGTTGCCAGGGTAATGGAAGCTTGTGCAGTTGCCATGATGATTCTCCTGGGGCGTGGCCCCATTGATTCCGGGGTAGGCAGGGCCGCGATGCGGCCCTGCAACATTGGTTTAAACAGCAGGTACCGGGGCTTGGGCGTTGATCAGCCCTTGCTGGCGCAGGTCGTTCCAGAAGGCCATCGGGATCACCTTGCTCAGGGCGGCGAGGTCTTCGTTGGCGTGTACCGGACGGGTGGAGCCCGGGATCACCGAGACCACGGCCGGGTGGGCCAGGGCGAACTGCAGGGCGGCCGCCTTCACATCCACACCATGGGCACGGGCCACGGCGCGGATGCGCTCGAGTTTGGCCAGCACGGTCGCGTTGGCCTTCTGGTATTCGAAGTGCTCGCCGCCGGCGGTGACACCCGAGCTGTACGGGCCACCCACGACGATGCCTACACCCTGTTCCACCGCTTGCGGCATGACGCGTTGCAGTGCGCGGTCATGGTCCAGCAGCGAGTAGCGGCCGGCGAGCAGGAAGCCATCCGGACGGGCTTCGTCCAGGTCGAGGGTCAACTCGATCGGCTCGACGCGGTTCACACCCAGGCCCCAGGCCTTGATCACGCCCTCTTCCCGCAGACGGGTCAGTACGCGGAAGGCACCGGTACGGGCGGTTTCGAACTGGCTCAGCCATTCGTCACCGTAGAAGTCCTGGGCGATGTCGTGAATCCAGACGATGTCCAGGCGGTCGGTCTTCAGGCGGCGCAGGCTATCCTCGATGGAGCGCAGGGTGGCGTCGGCGCTGTAGTCGTTGACGATGCGGTTGCGGTTGCCGTGTTCGAACAGGCCGCTTTTTTCGCCCAGTTCACGGGCTGCCGGGTCTTCCAGTTCGTCGAGGATGATGCGGCCGACCTTGGTGCTGAGCACGTACTCGTCACGTGGGCGACCAACCAGGGCATTGCCCAGGCGAGTTTCGGACAGGCCGGCGCCGTAGAACGGGGCGCTGTCGAAGTAGCGCACGCCGTTGTTCCAGGCGGCATCGACGGTAGCTTGTACTTCGTCTTCAGGCACGTTGCGGAACATGTTGCCCAGCGGTGCGGTACCGAAGCCCAGTGGGTTGGCGATAAGGGATTTGAGGTTCATGTGCGTTTTCCTGGTAAGGGGAGTTGGTTGTGAACTCCAGTGGCTGCAATCCTATGCCCCACCCACCAAGACCGTCCAAGTCATATTTCGAACAACTTGAGACCTTTTATGCAACACCCAGCAACCCCCGGAATGGACTGATGCATGCCCCGCCCAATGACTAGTCCGCCAAACGCCGGAACACCAAACCGGAAATTCCACACATGGCAGCGCACAGCAACATCACCGTGGCGATATCTGCCACCGAGGTTTCGCTGCGCCCATCCAACCCGGCCAGCATCCCCAACAGCCCACCTGCCAGGCTCACCGACATGGCCATGGTCAACTGCACGGACATCGCCGACAACGAACTGGCCGCCGCCGAACGCTCACCGGGCACGTCCTGATAGCTGGCAGCCCCCAACGTCGAGAACTGCAGTGAACGCACCAGGCCTGCGGCGAACAGCACCGCAGCCATCAGCCACACAGCGGTATCACGATCGAAACTGGCGCACAGGGCAATCCCCACACCACTGAGCACGGCATTGCAACTGAGCACCCGTCGATAGCCGTAGCGCCGTACCAATGGCACTGCCAGCAGCTTCATCAGCAGTGCGCCGGCGCCACCACTGACCACCAGCCCCCCCGCCGCCAACGGGCTCAAGCCCAGGCAGTTCTGCAGCAGCAGCACGATCAGGAACGGCTGGGCCGCCGAACCCAGGCGGAACAGCCCGCCACCCGCCTGGGCCACGCCAAAGCTGCGCAGGCGCAGCAGCGACAGGTCCACCAATGGACTGGGGTGTCGCCGCGCGTGCAGCAGATACCCCAACGCACAGGCTGCTCCACAGGCCACCAGCACCATGGCCCAAGCCTGCGGCAACTGCCCCAGCCCCAGCGCTTCCAGGCCGAACACCAGCATGGCCAGGGCCCCGCCGCTGAGCAGCAAGCCACGCATGTCCAACGGTGGCACCGGCCGTGCCGGATAATCCGGCACATGGCGCAGGATCAACCAGCAACCGAGCAGGCAGATTGGCAGGTTGATCAGGAAGATCCAGTGCCACGACAGCACCGTCACCAGCAAACCGCCGAGCAACGGCCCCACCAGCGGCCCCACCAGCGCCGGCAGGGCCAGCCACGACATGGCCTGCAGCAGCTGCTCGCGGCTCGACCAACGCAGGATGATCACCTGCCCCACCGGTGTCATCAATGCCCCGGCCGCCCCCTGCAGCATGCGCCCCAGGCACAGTTGCCAGAGCGTATCGGCCAGGGCGCAGGCCAGCGACGCGCAGGTGAACAAGCCCATCGCCGACAACATGACCTGGCGCGGGCGAAAGCGCTCGGCGGCCCAACCGCTGACCGGCACGCACAGGGCCAGGGCAAGCATGTACAGCGACACCACCAGATTCATGCGCAGCCCCGGCTCGCCGAAATCGGCGGCCATCTGCGGCAAGGCGGTCATCACCGCTGTGCTGTCGAGCAGCTCCATGAACAAGGCGGCACCGATGATCACCGGCACCTTGGGGCTTTGCACATGGCCGGCCAGCAAGGCCGGCTGGGCAGTCAAAACAGCCCCGAGACAGGTGGGCGAGTGCCCTTGAGCTGCCAGGCACCGACCACCGCCGCCTTCCATTGGCGCGGGTTATGATTGGCCACGGTGCGAGCGTTGCGCCAGTGACGGTCGAGGTTGTGCTGGCGGCCGGTGGTGGAGGCACCGCCAACGTCGAACAGTGTTTGCGCAGCCTTGAGCGCCAGCTCGGCGACCAGGTACTGGGTCTGAGCCACCTCGATCGCAGCTTGCTCCACGGCGGCTTCATCCAGTTGCGTGGCCCAGGCCTTGTCGATGGTTGCAGCGGCCTTGAGGACCATGGCCTCAGCGCCATAGGCACGGGCGGCGATATCACCTACCGACAGCTCTACGTAGGGGTCGTCCACCGAGCGGCTGGCCGTGCTGTGCTTGATCGGGCGGGCATGCTCGCGGGCGAAGCGGGTGGCGTCGTCCAGCGCATTGCGGGCGATACCGGCCAGCACGGTGGCAAGGAACAGCTGCAGGAACGGCGTGACGATGGTGCGCTTGCCTTCCTCCACGGTACGCGTGCGGATATCGCTGGCCTCGACGCGCACATTGCGCAAGTGGGTGGTGCCGCTGGCGGTCAGGCGCTGGCCCATGGCGTCAAAGTCATCGACCAGCTCCAGGCCCTCGCGGTCGCGCGGCAGGATGAACGAAACCGGTTGCTCGTCCTCATCCAGGGCAACGGCGCTGACGTAATCGGCGAACAGCGCACCCGTGCTGTAGAACTTGCTGCCATTGGCGCGAAAATGCTCGCCCTCGCGCACCAGGCGCGCGGCGATGGCGCCGTTGGCACCGCCCAGTTCCCAGCCGGCATTGCCGATTACCGCACCCTGCAGATAGCGCGCGAACCAACGCTCGCGCTCCTGCTCGGCGCCTTCGGCCTGTGAAGCCAGCAGGCCTTCGACGAAGGCAAAACCCGGGCGCAGGGCCTGGGCCACGTTGGAGTCGACCGAGGCGATTTGCAGCAGCAGTTCGATCACATCGCTGACACTGCCGCCGGGGCCACCGTACTGCCCGGGGATACGCACGGTGTACAGCCCGGCTGCCGCAAGCTGGGCAATGGCCTCATGGGGCAGCTGGCGTTCGCGTTCGCGCTGTGCGGCGCCTGCGCCGATGGCGGGCAGCAGGGCCGCGATGCGGGTTTTCAGCTCCGCGACGCTGGTGGCCGGAGCCTGGGTTGGGAAACGTTGAAATGTGGTCATGGTTCAGTCCTTTAAGTACATCTTTCGTTTAGGCGACCCGAGCCCTGTGGAAGCAGCGCTCTTGCCAATTTCCTGAAGCTGGCGCTATCCCTGTGGGAGATTACCCAGCCCTTTGGGCTGCGCTGTCGCGCAGAGAACTCAGTGCGCAAGCGATCCGCGTGTGGGAGCGGGCGTGCCCGCGAAGAATCCAACACGGTGCCTGGCACCGGCTCCGCCGGTGTTCGCGGGCACGCCCGCTCCCACAAGTTCGGCGCAGGGCTTGGCGTCTCAGTTCAAATCGCGATCTTCCACAGGCGGGTTTCGTCGAACAGGTCGAAGGCTTCGTGTTCCAGGTCCAGCGGCGGCACCACCAGTTCGGCGCCGCTGCCGGGCAGGCGCGGCACCGCGCCGAGCAAGCGCTGGGTGTATTCGTGGGCCGGGTTATCGAACAACTGCTCGACCGGTGCCTGCTCCACCACCTGACCGTGGCGCATCACCAGCACGTCGTCGCTGACATGGCGGATCACCCCCAGGTCGTGGGAGATGAACAGGTAGGCCAGGCCCAGTTCGTCCTGCAGGTCGGCCAGCAGGTCGAGCACCTGGGCCTGCACCGACACGTCCAGGGCGGACACCGGCTCGTCGCAGATGATCACCTTGGGTTCGCTGGCGATCGCCCGGGCGATTGCCACCCGCTGGCGCTGGCCGCCCGACAGTTGCAACGGCCTGCGCTGGCCGAGATCTGCCGGCAAGCGCACCTGGTTGAGCAGCACAGCGATACGTGCGGGCCTGGCTGGTGCCTCGATACCGGCTACCTGCAAGGCGTCATCAAGAATTTGCGCCACGCTCCAGCGCGGGTCGAACGAGCCCAGCGGGTCCTGGTAGATCACGCTGATCTCGCGACGCAACGGCCTGCGCACTGCCTCGCTCACGGCGTTGGCCGGGCGGTTCCAGGGTTGCCCGCGATAAAGCACTTCGCCCTCATCGGGCTGCAGCAGGCCGAGGGCGATGCGTGCCACGGTGGTCTTGCCCGAGCCGGACTCGCCGACAATGCCCAGGGTGCGCCCGGCACGCAGGGTAAAGTCGACGCCCTGCACCACCTGCCGCACCAGCCCGTCCGGGCCGAGGTAGCGCTTGCCCAGGCCACGGCCTTCGAGCAAAACGTCGCTGTGCGAACGTGCCCGCGGCTCATTGCGCACGCCAACCCGCTCGGGTGACAGCCGGCTGCCGCGCGGGTGCTCGGCCGGTACTGCCGCCAGCAAGGCCTGGGTGTAGGCGTGACGCGGCTGGCGCAGCACCTGCTGCATCGGCCCCTGCTCCACCACTTCGCCATGGCGCAGCACCACCACCTCATCGGCCAGTTGGGCGACCACTGCCAGGTCGTGGCTGATGATCAGCAGCGAGGCGCCACGGGCCTTGATCTGCTGGAACACTTCAAGAATCTGCGCCTGCACGGTGGCGTCCAGCGCGGTGGTCGGCTCGTCGGCGATGACCAGCGCGGGGTCCATGGCCAGGGCACTGGCAATCAGTGCACGCTGGCGCAGGCCACCGGACAACTGCCCGGGCCGCTGGCGAGCACGCAGTTCGACATCCGGCACGCCTACCCGCTCGAGCAACTCATGCATGCGCGCAGTACGGGTGTGGCGGTCACCGTATCCGTGGGTCTGCAGCACTTCGAGAATTTCCTTGCCCACCGGCCGCAATGGGTCCAGCGACACCAGCGCATCCTGCAGCACGAAGCCGATATCCTTGCCACGCACGGCGCGCCACTGGCGCTCGCTGAGGTCGAGCAGGTCGTGGCCGCCGAAACTCAAGCGACGGGCACTCACCTGCGCTCGCCCTCCGGCCAGCCCGACCAGGCAGCGGACACTGACGCTCTTGCCCGAGCCAGACTCGCCGACCAAGGCCAGGCAGCGGCCAGGCGGTAAGGTGAAGGACAGATCACGGACCACGCTGGCGCCATCAAAGGCCACGTTCAGCCCTTCGACGATCAAGGTCTTGTCGCTCATGGCAGGCGCCCCTCCAGGCGTTGTTGGATGTAGCGGCCCGTCACGGTGGTCGCCAGGGTGGTGAGGACGATGAACAGGCCAGGGAAGAAGGTGAGCCACCAGGCATTGGCGATGAAGTCACGCCCCATGGACAACATGGTCCCCCACTCCGGCGCCGGCGGCCGCGCGCCCAGGCCGAGGAAGCTCAGCGCCGAGGCCCAGACGATGGCCTGGCCAACGCCCATGGTCAGCGTCACCACCAGTGGGCGCATGGCGTTGGGCAGCAATTGGCGCAGCACGATGCGCGAGGTCGGGTGCCCCAACGCCCGCGCCGCTTCGATGTAGCCGGCGTTGCGTACCGCCAGCACCTGGCCACGGACCATGCGCGCGTACCCCGGCGCACCGCCCAGCCCGGTGGCGACGATCAACGGGCCGACACCGCTGCCGAACACCGCCACGAACAGCAGCGCCAGCACCAGGCTGGGGAAGGCGAACAGCACTTCCAGCAACCAGCCCACCGCACGGTCCACGCGTGCGCCGCCAAGGCCACCGAGCAGGCCGAGGGCGATGGCGATGGCCATGGAAATGGCCGTAGCCGCAAGGCCGATCAGCAGGCTCTGGCGGGCGCCGTGGATGATCCGCGCGAAGATGTCGCGGCCTGACTGGTCGGTGCCCAGCCAGTGCGCCCAGCTGGGTGGCTGGAAAGCCTCTCGCGGCACGATGGCCAGTGGGTCGATGCGGGTGAACAGCCCCGGCGCCAACGCGGCCAGAAGCAATGCGAACAGGAACAGGATCGCCAGGCTTGCGCCCAACGGCGGCAGTTTCACTTGGCGCTGCCGGCGCAATGGCGCGAGCACTTGGCCATGGGTCAGGTCTGTCATGCTACAGCCTCCTGCTGCCGAGGGTCGATCCACTGGTACAGCAGGTCGACCAGAATGTTCGCCAGCACATAGCCGGCCGCCACTACCAGGCTGATGCCGATCACCAGCGGCAGGTCCTGGGCCTGCACCGCCTGGTACAGCTGGCGGCCCACCCCCTTGCGGGAAAAGATCACCTCGCACACCACCGCACCACTGATCAGCGCGCCGATGGCCCAGCCCGACAGCGACACACCTGGCAGCAAGGCATGGCGCAAGGCGTGCCGAAAGCGCACGGCCAGGTCACTGAGGCCACGTGTGCGGGCGGTGAGCACGAAGGGTTGATCGAGGGTCAGTTCCAGCGACTCCCGGGTGACCTGGGCAATGAAACCGGCCAACGGAATCGCCAGGGAAAACGCCGGAAGTATCAGGCTGGCAAAGCTGTCGCTACCGGCCGGCGGGAACCAGCGCAGGCCGAAGGCGAATACCGCCAGCAGCACCACCCCGAGCCAGAAGTGCGGCAGCGCCGCGCTGAGGGTTTCCGCCAGCGAGGCGATGCCGCCGACCAGCCTGCCGCGCCCGGCGGTGACCACTGTCAGCAGCAGCACCAGCATCCAGGCCAGCAGCAGGGCGGCGATGGTCAGTTCCAAGGTCGCCCCGCCCTGCTCGGCCAGCACACGGGTAACCGGCAGGTGCTGCGAGTAGGACACCCCCAAGTCACCTTGCAGCAGGCGCCCGAGGTAGAACACGTACTGCACGGCCAACGGCTTGTCGAGGTCGTACTCCACGCGCGCGGCTTCAATCGCTTCCGGCGTCGGGTTGCCACTGGGGCCACCGAGAATCGCCAGCACCGGGTCACCCGGCATCAGCCGCAGTGCGAAGAAGGTCAGGGTCGCCACCGCCCACAGCACCAGCACGCCACCGGCCAGGCGGATGGCGGCGCGCCGGCCCAGGGCGGCAAGGCGTTCGCGACGCGGGTCGGTCACCGCGAGTGTCGTCGTAGTCATTTGTTCACCCATGCGTCGTAGAGGTAGGTCACCGCCAGCGAAGGTTCCAGTCGCACGCCATGGGCGGTCTTGTAGATACCCAGGCGCGTGCTTTGTGGGTACGTGGTGAGTTGCAGGTACTGCGCGGCGGCTTGTTGCTGTGCCTGGAAGTAGCGCTGGCGGCGCAGGTCCGCGTCCTGGGTGGCCAGGGCACTGTCGAGCAGTGCGTCGTAGCCCGGGTCGGCGTAGCCGGAGGAGTTCTGGTGATAGCCGCCAACCCCGGCAGGCTGCACGAACGCGGTGGTGAAGATGATGCGCAGCACGTCAGGGGTGTTGGTGTTCCAGTAGCCGGTGCGGATGTCATAGTCCCAGGCGGCCTGGCGGGCGGTGACCTGGGCATCGCTCATCTGGTCCAGCACCAGTTCCAGGCCGGCCTGCCGGGTAGTGGCCTGTACCTGCTCCCACAGGGTCAGTTCCGACGGCGGCGTGCGCGCACCGATCAGCACGACGGCGCGCAGCCGCTGGCCGTTCCTGGTGCGGTAGCCTTCGCTGTCGCGGCCGGTCCAGCCAGCCTCGTCGAGCAGCCTGGCGGCGCGGGCCGGGTCGTAGTCCTGGCTGCGCTCGAAGTCACCGCTGTAGAACGGCGTGGCCAAGCTCAGCGGGCCACCGGCGCGGGGGAACTCGCCGAAGTACACACTCTTCAGTGCACCCTCGACATCGGCGCTGCGAACGAAGGCCTCGCGTACACGGATGTCGTCGAACGGTGCGCGGCGCAGGTTGAAGGTGCCATTGGTGGGGTTGCCCGGGCGCTGGGCGATGATCAGTTCCAGGTCCGGGTTGCGCCGTGCTGCTTCGTGCGACTCTGGTGGCAATGCTTCGATCACATCGACCTCACCGGCCTGCAGCGAGGCGAAGCGCACCGACGGTTCCTGGATGAACTTCCAGACGATGCGTTCCAGGTACGCCGGGCCTTGGTGGCGTGCGGTAGGCGGCGCCCAGTTGTAGGCCGGGTTGCGCACCAGTTCCACCTGGTTCTGCCGGTCCCAGCGCACCACCTTGAACGGCCCGCTGCCGACCGGGCTTTCGCAGTTCTGGTCACGGCTGCGTTGCAATGCGGTGGGCGACTGGATGCCGAGAAAGCCCTGGGCCAACACTTCGAGGAAAGCCGCATAGGGCGTCGCCAGACTGACTTCGGCCGTGTAGGTGTCGAGCACCTTGGTGCCGCGGTACTGGCGGATGTAGCCACCGGCGGTACTGGATTGGGTCTTGGGGTTGGCCATGTGGTCGAGGTTGGCCTTGACCGCTTCGGCATTGAACGGTGTGCCGTCGGTGAATTGCACGTCGCGGCGCAGGTGGAAGGTGTAGCGCAGGCCATCTGGCGAAACCTCCCAGCTTGTCGCCAGCCAGGGGCCGATCTGGCCGTTGCTGTCCATCGACACCAGCGAATCGAGGTACTGCTGGGCAATGAAAACCTGCGGCATGTCGCCGGCCACATGCGGGTCCAGGCAGGTGGGCTCGCGGTCGGTGGCATAGACCAAAGTGCCGCCCTGCTGCGGCTGGGTACTTTGCGCCGTGTGCTGCTCGTTCGGCTTGCAGCCGAGCAAGGCCAGTACGGTGCAGAGCGGAATCAGGGGGAGGATGGGTGTGTTCAAGGGCGCTCCTGCGGTGACTGGGCTTCGATAGGCCTGTTGCAGGAGTTGTGCCGGGTTCAAGAGGTTGATTTTGTTGGGGTTTGCCGAGGGTGAGGTGCTGTTGCGAGGGCAAAGTGTGTGAGGGCTGTTCGAATGGCAACAGTGCTGTTCCGGCCTGTCGCCAGCCAGCTGGCGACGGGCCGCGCTCGGGCGCCCGTTGCGGGGCTCAGGCCGCCTCCCCTTGCCGGCTCCACAGCCGATGGTAATACCCCCGCCGCGCCAGCAGCTGCGCATGGCTGCCATCCTCGACAATGCGCCCGTCCTCGAACACCACGATCCGGTCAAGGTGCGCCACGGTCGACAGCCGGTGTGCCACCACGATCACCGTCTTGTCGTCCATGATCTCGTCGAGCTTGTCCTGGATATAGCGCTCGGTGATCGAGTCGAGGCTTGACGTGGCTTCGTCCATCACCAGGATCGGCGCGTTCTTCAACAGCACCCGGGCGATGGCGATACGCTGACGCTGCCCGCCGGACAGCTTCACACCGCGCTCGCCCACCAGCGATTCGAAGCCCTGCTCCATGGCTTCGATGAAATCCCGGGCACCGGCCCGGTCGATGGCAGCGGCCAACGCATCGTCGCCAGCTTCCAGGCAGCCATAGTGGATGTTCTCGCGAATGCTGCGGTGGAACAGCCCCGGCTCCTGCGGAATCAGCCCGACCTGCTGGTGCAGCGAATGCTGGGTCACCGTGCGCACGTCCTGCCCGTCGATCAGCACCTGGCCCTCATCCACGTCGTACAACCGTAGCAACAACCCGAGCAAGGTCGATTTGCCCGAGCCGGACGCCCCCACCAGGCCGACCCGTTGGCCCGCCGGAATATGCAGGTTCAGGTGCTGAAAGATCGGCCGCCCGGGGTGATAGCCAAAGGTCACGTCGGCAAAATGCACCTCGCCCCGCTCCACTTTCAACGACGTTGCGCCGACCGTGTCGCGTACCTCGTGTGGCCGCACCAGGGTGCGCACGCCATTGGCGATATTGCCCATGGCCTCGAAGAACTCCAGCAAGCGCCGCGACAGCCCGGCCACATCCGTGATGATCATCAGCGACAGGCTGGTAGCGGTAACGAAGGTGGCGATGTCGATGCTGCCGCGCTGCCACAACCACAGCGCCAGCAGCAGGATGCCAAGCTTGAGCAGCACCCCGCAGCTGTTCTGCAACCAGCGAATCTTCTCCATGTAACCAAGCGATCGGTCTGCCGCTACCACCTCGTGGTCGAGGAATTTGCCCAGGTAGCCATGCTCGTAGGGGTGGCGGGCGAACAGCCGGATATTGGTGAGGTTGGTCACCGCGTCCACCACCTTGCCGGTGCTAACGCTGCGCGCTGCGGCAAAGTCGCGGGCCAGCGGGTGGCTGCGCCTGGCCAGGAACCAGCACAGAATGAGAAAACCGACCGCCCACAGGCCCATGAATGCCGCCAGCCAGGCGTTTGCGGTGGCCAGCAGGATGACTGCCAGGGCCAGGGTCACAAGCAGCGGGATGAGATCGAAGATCAGGATCGCCAGGGTCTGCGTAGTGCCGATCGAGACCTCGCTGATACGGTGCGCCAATGCCCCGGCGAACTCGCTGGTGATGTAGCGATGCGAATGGCGTTGCAGGTAGGCGAACAAGGCCTGGGTCACCGCGCGCCGCTGACGGGGCACGGTGTAGATATGCAAGCCACTGGCGGCACGCGTGCTGACCATCTCGAGCACCAGCATCAAGGCAAAACCCGCCAGCGGCCAGCGCAATGCCGTGACGACCTGGCTCGCGTCCAGGCCCTGGCTGACCAGGCGGGTGATCTGGCCAAGTTGCCAAGGGACCAGCACGGCGCAGACCATGGCGAAGGTCTGCAAGGCGAGCATACCGGAGTAGGCCACCGGGTGGCGCAGGATGAATGCGCGAAGGAAGGCCTGCGGGGTGTCTGGCAGGTGACGGATATCCCAACCATCGGGCAGGCGGCGGGTAGATGTCACAGTGTTCTCCTTGTGTCTTGCCTACACGGCGATACGGCTGAACCAGCTTGGCTGCGCCGCCGGAAGATGAGGCACGGCGTCGAGCAAGGCGCGGGTATAGGCCTGACGCGGCTGGCCGAGCACCTGGGCTGCCGCCCCTTGTTCCACCACCCTTCCCCCTTGCATCACCAACACGTGGTCACTGACCTGCTCCACCACCCCAAGGTCGTGGGAGATGAACAGGCAAGCCAGGTTCAGCTCCGCCTTGAGTTCGGCCAGCAATGCCAGGATTCGCGCCTGCACCGACACATCCAGTGCCGATACCGGTTCGTCCAGCACCAGCACCCTGGGCTTCATGGCCAGTGCCCGGGCAATCGCGATGCGCTGCCGCTGCCCGCCCGACAACTCCAGCGGGCGGCGGTCGAGCAACCCCACCGGCAACTGCACCCGCTCAAGCAACGCCGCCGCCTCGGTGCGCTGCAACGCACGCGGTACACCCGCATGCGCCAGCGCCTCGGCCAATACCCGCAGCACGGTGTAGCGTGGGTCGAACGAGGCCTGCGGGTCCTGGAACACCACCTGGATCCCCTGCCGTGCTTGGCGCTGCTGCGCGGCAGACAACGCAAGCCAATCCTGCCCGGCCAATTGCAGGCTGCCTTGCTCCGGCCGCTCCAGCCCCAGCAGGATGCGCCCCAGCGTGCTCTTGCCGGAGCCGGACTCGCCCACCACGCCAAGGGTTTGCCCGGCGCGCAACTGCAGCGACACATCGTCCAGCACCTGACGCAGCCGGCCGTCCGGCCCGACAAAGGCCTTGCTCAGGCCACGCGCCTCCAGCACCACGGGTTGTTCGTCCACGTCATTCTCCACCAGCGCCAGGGCCGGCGCCGCCGGACGTTTGAAATGTACCGCCCGAGCCGCACTCAGCAGGCGCTGGGTGTAGGGGTCCTGCGGGTCCTGCAGAATCTGTTCGACACTGCCCTGCTCCACCACCACCCCATGGCGCATCACCGCCACCCAGTCGGCCAGGCGCGCGACTACGGCCAGGTCATGGCTGACCATCAACAGGCTGTTGTCGCGCTCGCGCAGGTGTTCCAGCAGGTCGAGAATCTGAGCCTGCACGGTCGCGTCCAGCGCGGTGGTGGGCTCGTCAGCGATCAACAGGCGTGGCTGACAGGCAATGGCCGAGGCGATCAGGGCGCGCTGCCTGAGGCCTCCGGAAAGCTGCCACGGGTATTGCCGGGCACGGACTTCGGGTTCAGGCACTCCGACCTGGCGCAACAGCTCAAGTACCCGCAGACGGCGCTGCTCCGCGGCCAGGTCGGTGTGCAACAGCAATGGCTCTTCGATCTCTGCACCCACGCGTCGCAGTGGGTCGAGCGAACCCAGCGCATCCTGCATGACAAAGCCGATGTGCTCGCCACGCAAGCGCTGCCACGCGCGCTCATCGAACTGGCGCAGGTCCTGCCCGGCAAAGGCCAGGCGCTGCGCCTGCACATGGGCACCGGCCCCGGTCAGGCCGACCAGGGTACGGGCCGTGACGCTCTTGCCCGAGCCCGATTCGCCCACCAGTGCCAGGCACTGCCCTGCGCGCAACTGCAGGTCGACGCCGTGCACCACTGGCACACCATTGAAGCTCACGTGCAGGCCGCGGATGTCCACCAGCGGTGCCTGGTTCTTCTCGAAGATGTTCATGCGCGTCTGCCCTCGCTACGGCGCAGCCAGTCTCGGCCGATGACGGTGATGGAAATGACGGTCAGGGTGATCGCCAGCGCAGGCCAGGCCATCAGCCAGGGCGCGTTGGCCATGAAGTTGCGCGCCACTGCCATCATCGCGCCCCACTCCGGCGCGGGAGGTGGTGCGCCGAAGCCGAGGAAGCTCAGCGCAGCGGCGGCGGTGATGGCGCCACCCAGGCCGATGCAGGCCAGGATCAGCACGGGTTGGACTGCGTTGGGTAGCACATGCCAGAACACCACAGCCAAGGGCCTGCGGCCCAGCGTGACGGCTGCTTCGACGAAGCCGGCACGCCGGATGGTCAGGGTCTGGGCGCGTACCAGGCGCGCATAGCGCGGCACCGAGGCGATGCCGACGGCAAGGATCAGGTTGCTGGCGCCTTGGCCGAACAGGGTGATGATGACCAGCGCCAGTAGCAGGTCCGGGAACGCCAGCAGCACATCGACAGCGCGCATCAGCAGGTTGTCCAGCCAGGCTGGGGCCAGGCCGGCGAGCAAGCCGAGCAGCGTGCCCAGGCCAAGCCCGACCAGGGTGGCGGCCAGGCCGATGAAGAGCGATGGGCGGGCGCCATGGATCAGGCGGCTGAGGACGTCGCGGCCGTTCTCGTCACTGCCCAGCCACAAGGCGGGGCTTGGCGGGTGGTAAGCCAGGCGGGCGTCGGCGGCCAACGGGTCGGTTGGCGAGAGCCAGTCGGGGAAGGTTACTGCCAGCAGTATCAAGCCCAATGTGATCCAGGCCAGCACCAGGCCAGGGCGAACCTGCCAGCTGCTGGTCACTGTGTTTGGTATGGATACGATCGCGTTCATGTCTGTCCTTCTTGTGTCGCCTGTACTGGCCTCTTCGCGGGTAAACCCGCTCCCACAGGACCACCGAAAAGGCTGAATCCGTGCGGTCCCTGTGGGAGGCCAGGGCGAACCTGCCAGCTGCTGGTCACTGTGTTTGGTATGGATACGATCGCGTTCATGTCTGTCCTTCTTGTGTCGCCTATACTGGCCTCTTCCCGGGTAAACCCGCTCCCACAGGATCACCGCAAAGGCTGAATCCGTGCGGTCCCTGTGGGAGGCCAGGGCGAACCTGCCAGCTGCTGGGCACTGTGTTTGGTATGGATACGATCGCGTTCATGTCTGCCCTTCTTGTGTCGCCTGTACTGGCCTCTTCGCGGGTAAACCCGCTCCCACAGGATCACCGCAAAGGCTGAATCCGTGCGGTCCCTGTGGGAGCGGCTTCAGCCGCGAACAAGGGCGAAGCCCTTGCCATGTGGGCTACGGTGCCGGGTTGGGAATACGGCGGTGCACGGCCTGGATCTCGGCCAGTACTTCATCGCTCAGTTGCACATCCAGTGCACTCAGGTTTTCCTGCAGCTGCAGCAAGGTGGTCTGCCCGGTAATGGCACTGGCCACGAACGGCTGGCGTATGACGAAAGCCAGGGCCAGTTGCGCCGGTGTCAGCCCATGCTCCCGCGCAATCCGCACGTAGCTGGCAATCGCGTCGTTGGCCTCCTCGCTGCCGTAGCGATTGAACGTGCGATACACCGACGACAATCGCGAGCCCTCCGGCCTTGCCCCGTTCAGGTACTTGCCGGTCAACGCCCCGAACGCCAGCGGCGAATAGGCCAGCAGGCTCACCCCTTCGCGATGGCTGAACTCCGACAGGCCGTTTTCGTACAAGCGATTGAGCAGGCTGTACGGGTTCTGAATGCTGGCAATGCGCGCCAGGCCCTTGTCCTCGCTGTGCCGCAGAAACTGCGCCACACCCCACGGTGTTTCGTTGGAGACACCGATATGGCGCACCTTGCCGGCCTTTACCTGTTCATCCAGCACCGCAAGGGTTTCTTCGATGGCTGCCGTCTGCGGATGGTCGTCGACGTAGGGGTATTCACGGATGCCGAAGAAGTTGCTGGTGCGGTCGGGCCAGTGCAGTTGGTAAAGGTCCAGGTAGTCGGTGTGCAGGCGGCGCAGGCTGCCCTCAAGGGCCGCGACGATGTTCTTGCGGTCGTGGTGCGACAGGCCATCGCGAATGTGCACCTGGCCGCCTGGGTCACGGGCCGGGCCGGCGATCTTGCTGGCCAACAGGACCTTGTCGCGGTTGCCGCGGGCCGCCAGCCAGGTGCCGATGTAGCGCTCGGTGGTGGTCCAGGTTTCAGCGCGGGTGGGCGTGGGGTACATCTCGGCGGTGTCGATGAAGTTGATGCCTGCAGCAAGGGCAGCGTCCAGTTGCTGGTGAGCATCCTGTTCGCTGTTCTGGTGCCCCCAGGTCATGGTGCCGAGGCTGAGCAGGCTGACTTGCAGGTTGGTGTGGCCGAGTGGGCGGTAGCGCATGGGTGCATCCTTTTGAATGTGTGTCGGGTTTCAAATCCTGGGGCTGCCTTGCAGCCCATCGCCGGCAAGCCAGCTCCTACAGGATCACCACAGGTTTCAGGTTTGCCCGGCACCTGTGGGAGCTGGCTTGCCGGCGATTGGGGCGCAAAGCGCCCCTAAGCAGCGAACTGGTTGTGTGCCTTGGGCAACCCCAGGTGCTCACGCAGGGTGGTGCCGGTGTATTCGGTGCGGAACAACCCACGTTTCTGCAGCAGCGGCACCACCTCTTCGACGAACACCCGAGCACCCGACGGGAACATGTCGGGCATGATGTTGAAACCATCCCCCGCCCCCGCCAGGAACCACTCGGCCAGGGTATCGGCAACCTGTTCCGGGGTACCGACGGCCAACCGGTGCCCGACCAGAATCCGCCGCGACAGCTGGCGAATGGTCAGGTTCTCGCTGCGCGCCAGGTTCAACTGGGCCTCCAGAAAACCATGCGACCCCCGCTCGAAATCTGCCACCGCGCCAATTCGCGCCCAGGGCAATGGCGCATCCGGATCCAGCTCGCTGGCATCGATACCGATACGCCCCGCCACCTGCTGCAACAGGCCGTGCTCGCCATGCCAGGCATTGAGTTCGTCGAAACGTGCATGGGCCTCGGCCTCGGTGCTGCCGATCACGGTCGACAGGCCGGGCATGATCTTCAGGTGCTGCGGGTCACGGCCCCAGGCTTTGGCCCGTGCCTTCATCTCCCGATAGAACGCCTGCCCGTCGGCCAGGGTGGTCTGGGTGGTGAAGATCGCATCGGCATAGCGTGAACCCAGTGCCTTGCCACCTTCGGAAGAGCCAGCCTGCACCAGCACCGGCCTGCCCTGCGGCGAACGCGGCAGGTTCAGCGGCCCCTTGACCTGAAAGTGCTTGCCCTTGAAATCCAGGGTGTGGACCTTGCCCGGGTCGGCAAAACGGCCGGCGCCGCGGTCACCGATGATCGCGTCGTCCTCCCAGCTGTCCCAAAGCTTCAGGGTCACGTCGACGAACTCCTCGGCCCGCCCGTAGCGGTCCACATGCAACGGCGCGCCAGCCAGGCCGAAGTTGTGTGCTGCCGCGTCACCGGCATTGGTCACCACATTCCAGGCTGCGCGGCCGCCGCTGATGTGGTCCAGCGAGGCAATTCGCCGGGCCAGGTTGAAAGGTTCGTTGTAAGTGCTGGAGCAGGTCGCGATCACGCCGATGCGCTCGGTGGCGGCCGCCACTGCGGTAAGCAGCACGGTCGGCTCCAGGCGCCCGCCAGGCTGGGCGGACACATCCGGCGGCAACGCCGGGCCATCGGCAAGGAAGATCGCATCCAGGCAACCGCGCTCGGAAATACGCGCGATATCGCGGTAATAGTTGACGTCGATATAGGCGTCGATTGCCGCCTCACCCTGGCGCCAGGCGCCGGAATGCGAGCCGAAGCCGAGGATGTTCATGCCCAGGCTCATCTGTTTCGTGGTCATGCCGGTTCTCCTGATCAGACTGCGCTGGCTTCGTCGCCGCTGCCCTGCCCTTCGCTGGCGCTGGCATGAAGGGCACGCCACGCCTGGGCCGGGCTGATGCCATTGAGGTAGTAGTTGCCCAACGCCTGCTCGCGGTAGATCGCCGGGTTGTGCGAAGCCAGGGTGCGGGCATTGCGCCAGTGGCGGTCGAGGCGCCGGGCATTGCTGGTGGCCGATGCGCCGCCGACTTCGAACAGCAAGGTGCTCGCTTCCAGCACTTGCGGCAGGACGATCTGCTGCGCCTGAAAGGCATGGATCTCGGCGTCGGTGTAAAGCTGCTCGGCTACCTCCCCTTGCTGGCCGGCTTCGTACACCGCCTGCAGGCTCTGGCCCACGGCGGTGACTTGCGCATCGGCGGCGAAGGCCAGGCTCGACAGGCGACCGATCACCGCCTGCACCCGCGGGTCTGCGGCCGGCTGCGACTGCCCCGGCACACCGAAGGCGCGGGTGCGGCCCTGGACGAACGCTACGGCATCGGCCAGTACCGCCTGGCCGATACCCGCCAGGGTGGCCAGATGCACCGCTTGGTAGAACGCGGTGAGGTACGACTCGGCACGCAACTCGCCCTTGGCGAAACGGCGCAGCAAATGCTGCGGCTGCACGCTGACCCGGGTGAAACGGGTGGTGCCACTGCCAGTCAACCGCTGGCCGAAGCCGTCCCAGTCGTCGACCCGCTCCACGCCCGGCGCACGGGTCGGCACCACGAGGCTGACAAAGTCGTCGCCATGGTTGGCCACTGCCGCCACCCAATCGGCGTACAACGTGCCGGTGCAGTAGTACTTTTCGCCGTCCAGGCGGTAACCGCCTTCGTCTTCGCTCAACTGCACGCTATTGCCGGTACTGTCGGTGCGCTCGGCCATGGCCGCGCCCCACAGTTCACCGGCGACCACGCGGGCAAACCAGTAGTCCTGGGAGGCGGCGTCGCCGGACGACAGCCGCCCTTCGACGAAGCCGAAGTGGGCGCGGAAGATTTGCGGCAGGTTGGAGTCGGCCTGCCCCAGGCGCACCAGCTGGCGCAGCAACTGCGGCAAGGTTGCGCCTGAGCCGCCGTGGCTGCGTGGCACGCGCAGGGCACCGAAGCGGGCCTCGCGCAACCAGGCCACCGGCTCATGGGCCAGGGTGCGCTGCTGCTCGCGGGCCACCGCGCCTTCGGCAATACGCGCATAGATCGGCGCAAAACGCGCATCCAGTTCGGCATCGGTAATCGTTGTTTGGCTCATGATGGTTCCTTTCTCGTGAATTCAGACGCGTGCGGTGCGCGGGTCGATGGCCTGGGTCGCCAGGTCCACCAGCAGGTTGACCAGCACGTAGATCGCTGCCGCCAGCAGGGTTACGCCGAGTACCAGTGGCACGTCCTTGCTGGCGGTAGCGTCGAGCATCAAACGGCCAATGCCTTGGCGGCCGAACAGCAGTTCCAGCACCACGGCGCCGCCGAGCAGGCTGGCGAACACGTAGCCGGCCAGGGTCACCAGCGGCACCAGGGCATGACGCAGGGCGTGGCGCAGACGCACAGCGATATCACCCATGCCACGTGCACGGGCCTGGGTGATGAAGGGTTGTTCCAGCACCTGCTCCAGCGACTGGCGCAACACCTGGGCAAGCACCGCCGCGATCGGCAGCGCCAGGGCCAGGCTCGGGAGCACCAGCGAGCGCCAACCGCTGGACCCGGACGGCGGCAGCCAATGGAAGTGAAACGCGAAGGCCAGCAGCAGCACCGTGCCGATCACGAAGTTGGGGGCCGAGGACAGCAACAGCTCGATGCCCGACACCACCGCGCGCAAACGCCGCCCGCGGTTGGCGGTGAGCAGCGCCGAGGCCACTGCCAGCAGCACCGCCAGCACAGCCGCGCTGCTGGCCAGCGCCAAGGTCGCGGCGGCCTGCTCGCCAATCGCCTGGCCGACCGGTATGCGCAACCGGTACGACTCGCCCAGGTCGCCCTTGGCCAGGCGCGCCAGGTAGTGGCCGTATTGCACCCACAGCGGTTGATCGAGGCCGTACTCGGCGCGCACCTGGGCCAGCAGCGCTTCGCTCGGCATGGCATCCGGGCCGCCGAGGATCGCCAGGGCGGTGTCGCCACCGCTGTGTTGCATGCCAAGGAAGGTCAGGCTGGCCGCCGCCCATAGCACGATCACACCGTCACGCAGGCGGCGCAGCAAGATGATCAGCAGTTTCATGGTTGCTCCTTTGCCAGCCACACGCTGGTGAACAGGGGAACGTTGTGCGAACCATCGAACAGCACGCCGCCGACCGCGTTGCGGTACGCCAGCAGCATCTGGCTTTCCACCGAGGGCACGGCCGGCACGGTCTCGCCCAGGCGTTGCTGGGCCTGGCGATACAGCTCGCGGCGTTGCGTCGGGTCGGTGCTGCGCCGGGCGGCACCGAGCAACTGGTCGAGGGTGGTATCACGGAAGTGGCCAACGTTCTGGCCGATCATTCGTGCGCTGGGGATGGATTGGCTGTGGTAGAGGATGTACAGGCCATCGGCCGTGTTGGTGTGCCAGTAGCCACCGCCGATGGCGTCGAAGTTGCCGAGGTAACGCAGCTCCATGACCTTGCTGAGCGGCAGCAGCTCGATGCGCAGGTCGAATCCGACCTTGCGCAGGTCTGCCTGGGCAGCCACCGGGACATTGGCCGGGAACGCCGGGTTGTCATAGGTCAGCAAGGTCGCCCCGAGGCGCCGGCCATCACGGCTGCGATAGCCTTCGCCGTCACGCCCGGTCCAGCCGGCGGCGTCGAGCAAGCGCCCTGCTTCGACCGGGTCGAAGGCCAGGGCATCGCGGGCCACCGGGTCATAGCCGGGGGTATTCACGGCGAGGAAATCCCCCTTGGCCAGGTACTCGCCGAAGCCGGAGATCCACGCCAGGCCATCACGGTCGATGGCCTTGGCCACGGCCTGGCGCACCCGCACGTCATCGAACGGCGCACGGTCGACATTGAAGGTGATGCTGCGCGACGGGTTGCCCTTGCGAATGCGGTTGCGCAGGGTCAGCTTCGGGTTGGCGCGGATCGCCGCGGCATTCTGCGCCGGTGCGTCCAGGGCCATGTCGTTGTCGGCAGCCTCCAGGGAGGTGTAGCGGATCATCGCTTCGGGCACGTAGCTCAGCTCGATGCCGTCCAGGTAGGCCTCGCCCTGGTGGTTGATTGCCGGCGGTGCCCAGTCGTACCCCGGGCGACGGACAAAGCTGGCACGCTGGTCGCGCACCCAGCCGGTCAGCACGAAAGGCCCGGTGCCGATGGGCTGGCTGGCGATGGTCTTCGGCGCCTCGAGGATCTGCCGTGGCGAGATCATCCCCAGCCAGGCCTGCGACAGCACATCGAGAAACGGCGCATAGGGCGCACGCAGGGTCGCCTCGAATGTGTACTCGTCCACCACCCGCCCTTGCAGGTACGGCGCGATATAGGCGGCGGCGAGTGGCGACTTGGTCACGGGGTCACGCATGTGTTCGAGGTTGACCCGCACCGCCTCGGCGTTGAAGCGCTCGCCATCGCTGAAAGTGACGTCGTCACGCAGGTGGAAGGTGTAGGTCAGGCCGTCGGCGCTGATGTCCCAGCTTTTCGCCAGCCACGGCGTGAGGGTGCCGTCCTCGGCCTGGTACACCAGGCAGTCGAACAGGATGCGGCCCATCCACTGCATGTTGCCGTTGGACAGCGCGTGTATATCGAAGCTGCCAGCGTCGCTCGCCGCTGACACGCGCAGGGTGCCACCGCGCTTGCCGGGCTGCTGCTCGACGAAGTCGCTGGCCGGGTAGCGCATCACGCCGTTCACTTCGCTGAGCGCTTCGCCCTTGAGCAGCGCCTGGCTCTGCGCGGACATGGCGGGTGAGCAGACGGCAACCATCAGCGCACTGGCCACCAGGCATATATTGAATAATCGGGAATTCGGCTGCACAACGGGCCCTTTATATAGACGGCTACATAAAGGGCTATTGCAGTTGTCGTGCCAGCGCTAACACTGCGCATTCATTGAGGTTAGTTCAAACCGCCTGACGCATTAACCATACAAACTGTTTCATCCCTGTTGCGCTGACAACATCCAACCCTTTTGGCTGCGCTGTCGCGTAGATAACTGAAATTGCAAGCAATCCGCACCCCCTGTGGGAGCGGCTTCAGCCGCGAAGAATCCAACGCGGTGCATGGCACCGGCTGCGCCGGTGTTCGCGGCTAAAGCCGCCCCCACAGGTTGCGCCATAGCATTCGGATATTTGGATATAACCTGCACTGTTCCGCAAACAACAGGGGCGCAACAAAATTTGCTGTTTTATTCAGCACTTCACACTAAAACTTTGGCCACACCCCCAAACTTCCGGCCTTTCGCCAGCTGGCACAGAAACTGCTCTTACACATTTCGACAGGCCTGACTATTCCCATAGAACGCCGAGGACCTACGATGACTTGCAAGGAATTGAACGATGCGTGCGATTCAACCCCAACCACTGCGCCTGGCCATCCGCCACGCCGCCCTGGCCACCGCGGCCACGGCCCTGCTGGCCCCGGTCACGGTACTGGCCGCTGAGCAAACCCTGGGCACGGTGACCGTGCAGGCCGCCAAGCAATCCGAAGTACAACAGGCCGCCAGCGCCCTGGCCGAGGTGCCCGGCGGCACCAGCGTGGTCGACAGCGAAGAGGTCGCCAAAGGCCGCACTGCCACACTGCAGGACACCCTCGGCTACCAGCCCGGGGTATTCGTGCAGTCCACCGGCGGCAACGACGCGGCGAAGATCTCGATCCGCGGCTCCGGTGCCAATACCTCGCCCGGCTATTTCCGTGAGGGCATCAAGTTCCTGTTCGACGGCCTGCCGCTGACCGGCCCTGGCGGCACACCCTACGAATTTCTCAACGCCAGCGGCGTGAACTACACCGAGATCCTGCGCGGCGCCAACGCCTTTCAATATGGCGCGCTGACCCTCGGCGGCGCGGTCAACTTCGTCAACCACAGCGGCTACAGCGCCCCCGGCCTGCGCGTGCGCGCCGAAGCCGGCAGCTACCACTACCAGAAGCAGAGCATCAGCTACGGTGGGGTCGAGGGCGACCTGGACTACTACCTGCAGGCCGACAACTACCGCAACGAGGGTTTCCGCGACTACAGCCTGTCGAAGAGCTCGGGCATCGTCGCCAATGCCGGCTACCGCTTCAGCCCCAAGCTGGAAACCCGCCTGCTGCTGCGCTACCGCGACGAAACCCACAACGACCCCAGCGCCACCACCCTCGACGCCGCGCTGCACCACCCGCGCCGCGCCAGCGCTACCGCCGAGAGCAGCGGTGCCGGTGCACGCCGCCCGGGCAGCATCTGGGTGGGCAGCAAGACCACTTATACCTTTGACGACGATGCACGGCTGACCTTCGGCCTGTCGTATCACGACTATCGCCACACCAACAGCCCGCGCAGCCCGAGCAATCCCAGTTACTGGGACTGGCACGACCTCGGCCTGCTGCTGGGCTACGACCGGGTCGACTACCTGTTCGGCCACGAAAGCCGCAGCAGCATCGCCTTCACCTCCACCCAGCACCTGCGTGGCGGGGTGAACTCGGCCAACGACGACAAGCTGTCGCTCAAGCAGGTCAACTACAAGGATTCGTTCGACCGGGTGATCGCCCTGGGCAACGATATCAACCTGGTCGACAACCTCTGGCTCACCAGCGGCGTGTCGTTCATCAACGTGCGGCGCAAGATCAACATCGACCACGCGGTGAACCCCAACACCACCAACTTCCCGCAGCATGTGGACTACGACAACTGGAGCGTCGCCCCGCGCATCGGCCTGCGCTACGAGTTCAGCCCGAACCTGCAGGTATTCACCAACTTCAGCCGCAGCATCGACCCGCCTGCTTCCTGGGAATACTCGGGCTCCGGGCCGACCCTGCCTTACATCCGCCCGTTGGTGGAGCAGAAGGCCAACACCTTCGAGGTCGGTATCAAGGGCTCACACGGCATCTTCGATGGCAGCCTGGCACTGTACCGCTCGTGGATCCACGACGAGCTGCTGAATGTGCAGATCATCCCCGCCACGTCATCGTCGGCAGCGGTCACCGGTGCCTTCAACGCCTCACCGACCATCCACCAGGGTGTCGAAGCCGGGCTCAACACCCGCCTCTGGGAAAACCCTCAGGGCGACCTGGTACGCTGGCGTCAGGTGTACACCTACAACGACTTCTACTACCGGCATGACGACACCTTCGGCGACAACCAGTTGCCGGGCGTGCCCAAGCACATCTACCAGGGTGAGCTGCAGTACCAGGACCACAGCGGCTGGTACACCGGAATCAACGTGCAGTCGGCCTCGCGCACGGCAGTGGACTATGCCAATACCCTGTATGCGCCGTCGTACACCATCTGGGGGGCGAACCTGGGGTATGAGGCACCGAAGGGCAACTGGAAGGTGTCGCTGGACCTGAAGAACCTGGCAAACAAGGCGTACGTGACGGCCGTGACGCCGGTGTACAACGCGCGCGGGCAGGATACTGCATCGTTCTGGCCGGGGGATGGGATTGGCGCGTACGTGGGGGTCGAGTTCAGGTACTGACCACGCAGCAACGTGGTTGATAGCGCGTCCATTACGCATTCGAAATCGAGCGCCGCCCCACGGCGCTCGGTTTCCAGGAGCGCTGTTCGCACCGAAGGGCTTCACGGTGCAAGTGGAAGGTTTCAGCATTGACCTGAATCAATCAAACGCCATAGGCGGTGTTGTAAACAGCACACCAAACATATGGGAATGCAGTTTGATGAGCGAGTCCAACCCGGCAACCAGAATTATCTGCAACAATCTTGAACTGGCCGATCAATTGCGCCAGCTGTTGGCACCTATAGCACCTGATTGCGAGGTACTGAGTACGCCTGGCAATTGCAGCGCCGTGCCGCTTTGCCGCTGGCTCGGTGAAGCAAAGTTGGGCTCGGCTGGGCAGGTACAGGCCGCTTTGCTGGATGCCACCGAGGTTCTCGAACAGACCCGACACGCCTTCAAATCCCGCGAACTGGGGCTGCTGCGGCGACGCTTGGTTGCATTGCTGGATAAATTGTCGGAAGATCCCCAATGATGTGAATGTGCCATCACCAGGTTCCGCCCTGCGGGAACCGGCTTTGCCGAGCAGGATAATAGGCCTGAAAGACGAAGCGCCGTGGCAACAAGTTCTTGAGCAGAACTTGTTGCCACGGCGCTTTTTTTTGGTTCAGCGGAAAGGAATCTTCACCAATACCAGGGGATGCGAATGAAGGTGACAAAAGACCTCGAGGAATTACTCAAGCGTATCCGTCTCGATCACGCAGAGATTGCCGAACGTTTTCGCTTTCTCGACTGGAGCGCCGAAGACGCCAGGCGACTAGGCGCGGCAGCTCAGTATATGGCCCCGTCCCAGCAGGCTTTCGTCGACCATTTGTACCGTCACCTGGCGGAATTCTCCACGCCGTCTGCATTGCTTCGCACGCCGGAGGTCACCGCCCGTTTGAAGCAGAGCCAGGCCGAGTACTACCAGTGCCTGTGGGGCGGCCCCTACGATGAAACCTACGTCAACGGCCGCCTGCGTATCGGCGTGATCCACCAGCAGATCGGCCTGGAGTTGAAGTGGTACCTCGGCAGCTATCGGCTGTACCTCGACGACATGCTGGAAAGCGTGTTCGGCGACAGCCCGGATGCCACGCTCTATTCAAGCCTGTTGAAGGCGGTGTTCTTCGACATGACGTTGGCCATCGATACCTACAGTGCGGCCCAGCACAAGGCGCTGGAAGACAGCGAGGCTCGCTTTGCCCGCGCGCTACGCGGTGCCAACGACGGGCTGTGGGACTGGCACGTCGACCAGGATCGGCTTTACGTTTCGGAGCGCTGGGCCAGCATGCTCGGCCTCAGCCGGGATAGCATCGGCGAGAGCAGTTCCAGTTGGTTCGGTCGCGTGCACCCGGATGACCTGCCAGATTTTCGCCATGCCATCGATGCCCATCTACAAGGGCAGACATCGTCCGTTCACCATGAGTACCGTATCCGCAAGCACAACGGTGACTACATCTGGGTCCTCGTGCGGGGGGTCGCCGAAATGACCACCCCTGGCGAGCTACGCATGGCTGGTTCCCAGTCCGATATCAGTGCACGCAAGGATGCCGAGCAGCGCCTCCAACATACCGCCCAGCACGACCCGTTGACCGGCCTGGCGAACCGCATCCGGCTTGACGAGCAGATGCAGAAGACCTTCAGGAAGCAGCGCAAGGGCGGTGACTACGAGGCGCTGCTGTTCATCGATCTGGACCGCTTCAAGCTGATCAACGATAGCCTCGGCCACAACGTCGGTGACCGCGTGCTGGTGGAAGTGGCTGTGCGCTTGAAAGAGTCCCTGCGCCCCACTGACCAACTGTTCCGCTTCGGCGGTGACGAATTCATCGTCCTGCTCCACGACCTCACCTGCGACCGCGACGCCGAGCAGATATCCCAACGCATCCTCGACAACCTGCATCAACCGCTGCACATGGATGGTCGTACCCTGGTGGTCAGCGCCAGCATCGGTATCGCGCCATTGCACGACAATGGCAAAGCCCTGGATGTGCTGCAGGCTGCCGACCTTGCCCTCTACCGAGCCAAGTCTGCCGGCAAGGCGCGCTTCGCCCACTACGACGAAACATTGCAGGACACCGCACAGCAGCATCTGGAACTGGAGTCCGCGCTAGGCCAGGCACTGCAACAGAATGAATTCGAACTGTACTACCAACCGATCTATCGCCTGGACCAAGGGACACCGCTGGTGACCGGGGTCGAAGCGCTGCTGCGGTGGCGCCATGGCGAACGCTTGATCTCGCCACTGGAGTTCATCCCTGCGCTGGAAGAGTCGGGAGAGATCATCCGCGTCGGCGAATGGGTACTGCGCCAGGCTTGCCAGCAAACCCGAGCCTGGCAACTGGCCGGGCATGAGCGCCTGCGCTGTTCGGTGAACATTTCCAGCACCCAATTGCAACAAGCCGACTTCACCCTCCGGCTGATCGATATCCTGCAAGAAAGCGGCCTGCCTCCCGCCAGCCTGATCCTGGAGATCACCGAAAGCCAACTGATGCATGACGACATGGACACATTGGCCTGCCTGCATGAGTTGACCAGCCTTGGTGTTCTGCTGGCGCTGGACGACTTCGGCACGGGTTACTCCTCGCTTGGCTACCTCACGCGCTTTCCGCTGCACATCCTCAAGCTCGACAAGAGCTTCATCACCGGCGTTCCTTACGAGAACAAACAGCGCGCGATCAGCCAGGCGATCATCGTTCTCGGCCGTAGCCTTGGCCTGGAAGTAGTGGCCGAAGGCATCGAGAGTTCGGCACAACTCGAATTCGTGGTGGGTGAAGGCTGCCATTACGCCCAAGGCTACTGGTTCAGTCGGCCACAACCTGCCGCCCAGATACAACATCTGCTCAGCACAGAAGACCGTTTCGAGGGGCGCGCAGTTACCCGGCGGGTACCCATCAGTTCAGGAGAAAAACAATGAAAACCAATCTTCCGGTCAGTGGTCGTGCCGTCGAATTCAGCGCAAACGCGAACATTCTTTCAACAACCAACCCCAAGGGCGCCATCACCTACGTCAATTCCGACTTCATCAACATCAGCGGGTTCAGTGAAGCCGAACTGCTCGGCGTCAATCACAACATCGTGCGCCACCCGGACATGCCGCCAGAAGCTTTTGCGCATATGTGGCAGACACTCAAGGATGGGCGCTCGTGGATGGGGCTGGTAAAGAATCGCTGCAAGAACGGTGACCACTACTGGGTCAGCGCCTACGTCACGCCGATGCAGCGCAATGGCGAAACAGTGGAATACCAATCGGTTCGCACGCTACCGGCCAAAGCGCTGGTGGAGGCTGCTGAACATCTCTATGCACAGTTGCGTAGTGGTAGAAAGACCAACTGCCTGCGTATGTCACGGCTGTCCGTCGGCATGCGCCTGGCACTTGTCAGCACTGGCGTGAACCTGCTGTGCTTTGCGGCCTTGGGCTTGCTGGGCGCGTTGTCCTGGAGCCATGCTGCCCTCTCCATGCTGCTATCGAGCTTGCTGCTCGGCGGCCTGTTGCGCTTCAGCCTGCGCCCCCTCGACGCCCTTGCCCGAAAAGCCAGGAATATCGCCGACAACCCTCTGAGCCAGATACTCTACAGTGGCCGCCGCGACCAATTTGGCCAGATCGATTTCACTTTGCAAATGCTCGAAGCCGAGACCCGGGCAATAGTCGGACGCATTGCCGATTCGTCCCGCCAGTTGAGCAAGGAAGCCGAAGAGCTAGTGTCTGCAGTGGACAACAACAATTGCGCGACCCTCCGCCAGCAGGGGGAAACTGCCCAGGTAGCCAGCGCCATAACCCAGATGGCCAGCAGTGTGCAGGAGGTGGCGCGCAACGCTCAGCTCACCGCCAGCGCCGCGAACCTGGCCAACCAGGAATCCGACCGCGGCCACCAACTGGTCGAGCAGACCCGCCAGCACATTGATAGCCTCGCCAACGAGGTGCAACAGACCAGCATGGTGATTCATCAACTGGAACAGCATGGCAATGAAATTGACCGCGTACTCGAGGTGATTCAAAGCATCGCCGAACAGACCAACCTGCTTGCCCTCAATGCCGCCATCGAGGCTGCCCGCGCCGGCGAGGCCGGCCGCGGTTTTGCAGTGGTCGCCGACGAGGTGCGCGGGCTGGCTTCGCGAACCCAGCAATCTACCGCGCACATCCAGGGCACCATCGATACCTTGCGACGCTCCACCGGGGATGCCGTACTTGCGATGCAGCGCAGCCACAGCAAGGCCGGCGTCAGCGTCGAGCAGGCACTGCTGGCCGCCCGGGCGCTGGACGGGATCACCCAGCGCGTCGATGAGATAAGCGGCATGAGTGTGCAGATCGCTGCCGCCGTAGAGGAGCAGAGCGCGGTGGGTGACAGCATCCAGTGCAACCTGGCCGGTATCAGTCAAACCACCCAGAAAAGCGTGCTTGCCAGCAACCAGAGTCGCGCCACTGCCGCCCACGTCGCCAAGCTGGCCGAACGCCTTCAACTGCTGTCGACGCAACTTTGGCGGCGTCAGCGCAATGGGTGACGGGTTCGCACCGTACTCCCAAGCCAACCCTCACAAGCCGGCCTGCGTGGTCGGCCCCAACTTGGGCGACTTCTGCAACAACCCTCGTGGCAACTGGAAACCTTTGAAAGGCTCCTGCGTTATAGGGTTGAAGGCTTTCTGCGCGTTAAGCCTGTAGCGCATCACGCCATCGCCGGTCCTGAAGCTCAGGTCCACGCTGGTCGCCGTGCGCCCATTGAGCGAGCCACGGCTGAGCAAGCGGAACATCGACCAGGGGCCACGGTACTCAAGGCTGCTGCTGTTCCCGTTCTGCCGGAGCAAGGTCAGGTTACTGCGCACCTGCTGCCCCAAGGTATTGGGCCAGACGATACCGGTGATCTGGCTCGGGCCATGGGTGTAGGGAATCAATTGACCGTCCAGGTCCAGCAAGCTTGTACGCTGGTTGGCACTCAGGCCCAACGGCTCGATGCTGAACTGCACACTGAGGTTGCCGCGCTGATCGAAGAAGGTCTCACGGATACGATCTGCCCGCTCCAGCTGTTCGAGCACATCACTGCGGATCAGCGACTGCCCCTGCTGGCCGGCCTGCAGGGCTTCGAGGTTATCCCTCAGGAAGACCTTCAGGTATTGATCATGGAACTGCTGCAGCCGCCCCTTCGGCCCGAAGAAGGCTTCAAAGTCGTCCAGCGAAGCGTCGGGAGCTTTCACGACGAAGGGGTAGCGCCCTGCCAGGCGCTGCTGGAAGAAGCTGTACACCTCGGCGTCCCAGCGTCGCTCCAACTCGCGCAGGGCTTCGACATTCAGCACTTGTGCTGTTTGATCGGCCATTTTTCTGACCTGGTGGTTGATCGGTTCCGGTAAGCCGGTGGCCACCCGCTGCAGGGTGCCGATGGGGTCTTGCCCTGTCATCGAGAATCGCTGATGCACGGCCTGCAGCGCGGCCTTGCCTCGGTCGGGGCTGTCCTGCACCGCCTTGGCGTAGTCGTGCACGGCCGCGATGGCAGCAAGGGTCTCGTCGTAGTAGCTGGGTTTCTCACCGGTTGCCTGCAGCATGGCACTCAGCCCGGCAAAGGCCCGCTGAATGGCCCAGGCCTGTTGTTGATCAGGCCTGCCACTTGTCGGCTGCAACGCTGCGACCTCCCCGGCTGCCTCAGCGACAACGGCTGATGAAAGCGAAGTGTTGTCCCTCACTGTGTCCAGCAACCGATGCAGGGGTGCTGCTGGCCCGGTCAACTGCTGCATGATCGCGACACCATGATCCAGGTCGCGGAAGTCGGCCACCGAGAAGGCGTTCAAGGCACGGCGCCAACTGTCAATGAAATCGGCGCTGTACAGGTTACGTAGCCGTTCGCCCAGCGCCTCCCGGTCGGCATCCGAGTAATCGAGCTGGTCGCGCTCGCCCAGTGCCCACTGGTCGATCATCGCCATCTCTGCAAACCGCTGGCTACGTGGCTCGAAGTACTCTCTGAAGCCCTTGGCGGTGAGCATTGGCGCTATCAGGACACCCTCCCCCTGCCTGAAGCCGGGTGAGGACTGATACACCACATCGAACGCTGGCCCCACCTGATGACGCAGGTCCAGGCCGGCATTCAACTGCTCGCCAGCCTGCTGTTTCAGGCTCGCGTAGACCCGCTCTGGCAGTGGTACCTTGCGCAGCACCTGCTGCACCTGTGCCATACGCTGGCTGTACTGCGGAAGTTCGGTATCGGCATAGGCCAAGGCATACTTCAAGTGCCGCATGAGGTCGCGTTGCAATTGCCCCTGCCCGGGGAACTTCTGTTGCCACTGGCGGGCCATCCAGACCTCGACCCATTCGGGGCGGCGGCTCTGGCGGTCCTCGAGCATTCGATAAACCCGAAGAGCAGCCATCTGCTGTTCGCTGCCCGGCGGCGCGGCGTCCATGGCATCGATCACACCGCTGGCCAAAGCTGGCAGAAAGCGCCTGGAGAGCAGGCTCAGGTAGGCCTCGTCGACGCGTGGGCCAATGGCGCGCCCCTGATACAAGCCAAGGTCGGAAACACCCGGCCACGCGGCACGATAGTCGCCAAACACCGACACGGCATCGCGTATCTGGTCCAGCGGCTCCAGCAGGTTGCGCCCGGTGGGGTCCAGACGCTGGTCCACTTCGTGATGACTGTACTCTCTGCTCTTGGCGAGCACATTGGCGGCCTTGGCGCCATTGATGTCAAAGTAGCGTTGCCAACTGGCGATGGCGACACTGAAGGCCAGCACGCCTACTGCAGAACCCACCCAGAGCAACCGACGTTTGCTGCGCGCTACCTTGATGTTGTCCCCGGCAAGGCCGGCCTCCTGGTAGATGACTCGCCGGAAGGCGTGCTGAATGAAGTAGACCAGCGCCTGCCCCTGCGCCTTGCCTTCACGCAGCGGAAACTCGGTCTTGTACGGCTGTGCCGCCTCACGCACGAACGCATTGAGCATGTCGCCCTGCTGCAAGACCGAAGACCAGTACACGCCACGTACCAAGGCAGGCGTGGTGAAGCGGTCACTTGCGAGGGTTTCTTTCAGGAAGGCCAACAGTATCGGACGCAGCCCGATCAACTGGGCATGCAACGAGAACAAGCGAATTCGCAATGGCGCACCGCCCAATACATCGAGCCGGTCCACTACCTGTTCAAACAATTGCCTGATCAACCGATCGTAATGATCGCCATATTCATCCAGCCAGGCATCGAACGTGCCGACCGCATCCAGTTTGAAGGTGAAGCCCAGCATGTTTTCCCGCATGGCGGCGGGAAGCCCAGCGTACAGCTGGTCGAAACCGTCCAGCAGATCGAATTTGGCCAGTACCACATACAGCGGCAAGCGCGAGCCCGACTGACTGCTCACTTCATACAGCCGCGTGCGTAGCACATGCGCCAAGGCGACACGTTGCTCAGGCGTGCCATGCAATAGCGCAGGCAGGTCAACGACCAACAGCAAGCCGTTGAGTGCTCTCTGGCTTCGGTTACGCACCAGCCAGCCCAGCATGTGTTCCCACAACCTGGCCGAGGTGGCGGGTGGTGCTTTCGACGTGTCCGACTCCTCGGCTGATGAGCCTGCCAACGATTCCTGACGGACGAAAGCGCCCGGCGGGTCGATGATCACCGCATCGTTGCTGACCCACCAGCCTATCGGATAAGCCAGCACTTGCGCTTGCCTGCCTCGCGCTTGTGCCTTGTCGATGCGGGTCAGGGAGAAACTCTGTTCGGTACGGTCGATGAAGCTGGTCTTGCCGGCCTGTTGGTCGCCCACCACCAGATACCACGGCAGCCGGTACAAGGCACGCCTGCCACCCGCATTGTCCAGATAGCGTGCCAGCCCTTGGTCCAAGGCTTTCTCCTGTGCCTGGACGAAAGGCAACACGTTGTCCAGTTCAGCGTCCACCGCCTGCTTGCGTTCGGCCTGCAAACGGCGAAAACGCCTGCGCAGCACCACAAGCCAGCAGAGTAGCGGCACCAACACAAGCGCCAGGCTGGCCAAACCGCGATGCGCCACGCTAGCCAGCGGCTGCTGCTCGCGCCAGACCCATTGCGGGCCGAGCCACCAGATTGCAACCAGCATCAATGCGGCACCTAGCCCGAGCAGCAGCGGCATGGCCAGGCCGATGCGGGCCAGCAGGGGCAAGCCCCAACGTTTAAGATGCTTCCACAGTTGATTCATCCTGACTCCCGTTCCTTGTTCCAATCAGCCCGTGATGGACCGTGCACGCGTATTGCTGAAGGCGTTGAAACACCTCAGGCTCCCAGGCGCTGGCGGTGGTTTCCTGCATCGTTCGGGCAACGCCTGCGCACAAGTCCTGGGCCAACCAGGACACGCCCCGAGCAGCCAGCAGGTCAGCCGCGATCACCGTGGTATGGCAGCGCTCACGCAGGCTGCGGAAGTCCGCCTGCATGCCCTGTAGCCTGAGCAACACCGCTTCCACGCCGCTGGTTTCCAGTTGGCAGGCCAGCTCCTCTCGCAACGTGGCGAATTCCTGAGAGGCTGCGTCCGAATCGGATTGCCCTTGTGCCCCCCTGAGCCACGCCAGACATTGGTCATCGACAAATACCTTGCCGTCGCTGAAGCACAACTGCTGCAGCGCGGGCATGCGCTGCACGAACCGCGCGGTCGCAGCGCGAATGGCCTCAGCCACCTCGCCCATCGCCAGCCGCGTGGCAGCGCTCGCTGCCAGAAAGCTGCCGCGAATCCAGTAGGGGCAGGCCGTCACGCTCTTTTCGATCCGCTGCAGCAGGGCCGCGTCGATTGCAGTAGCGGCAATGGCATCTTCATAGTCCCCGGCAATGTCCTGCGGCACCGCCATCAGCTCCGTGCGGTTGCCCTGCCTGGTTTGAGGCGGCGTCTGGATGTGCGCCCACAAGCCGAACCGACGCAACTGGTAGCCAGCAGGATCGTACGGGTCCTGTTGGTTGATCAGCTCGGCCATGGTCAGCATGGCCCTTCGTGATTCCCGCTCGTTGCCCAACGACACACGGGGCATTGGCGTGGCGATGACCTCGGCCAGTGGCGCAGCCTTGATGCCTTTTGCAGGGGGCTTGTCCGTGGTGGGCTCGGCAAGGCCGTTTGAAAGTTCCGTGTGCTTGCGTAGCAGGCACTCCAGTTCGCCAAGGGCCGCTTCATCGAGCTGCGCTGCTTCCCGCTGCTGTTGCAGGCGTTGCAACGCGCCCTGAGCTGCCGCGGCGTGCGCGGGGCTGAACGTGAAGCGGTCCAGGCGCGGCAACGCCACGAGCAAACGGTTGAGCATCAGGCCAACCAGCTTGCGCTTGCCGAGGAACCCTTTGGGGCCCGGTTTCGGGTATGCGCTTTCCCAATAGGCTTCGACCATGCCGGCCAGCAGTGCGAGGGTAAAACCCCAGCGCTCCCAGCATTGGCTGCGCAGCCAAACGACACCCAGGTGGGCGACGATGCGCAGGTGCTTGCACTCCTGGCCCAGGTACTGGCGGGACGCTTCTTCGATGTACGCCCAGTCGATGGAAGGCTCCTGCAACCCACCCAGCTTGACCATTTCCTGGTCGATGGCCTGGTAGGTTTCGTTCTCCACGTCGAACAGGCCGGCAGGGTTCTGCGCGTCGATGGGGGCAAGCAACCGGGCAATTTCCTGTGCGGTGACCTCTGCTACCAGCGACATGCCTTGCGCGCCTCATCGATGAGTGGGTCCAGCCCCTGAGCGTCGAAAACCAGCCCATCAACGGCTGGGTGGTCGCTCTCGACCTGAATGCGATGGGCCCCGATCAGTGGCTTGATCTGCTCGATGCCCGGCAAGCCCCTGCCAGCGTCAAGCACCTGGCCGTTCTCCGTCACCTGCCAGGGGGTAGCGAGAGTGGAGCCACGCTCCCCCTGCAATCGCACCATCACCCGGCCGGCATCGATGGGTTGTGCGGTAACCAGTTGCAACCTGGAAATGTTCTGCACACAACTGATCACCAGGTAGGGGTACGGTGCGACCGAAGCGATTGCGGGCGCCGAGATCATCAGCCCGTCATCCCCTTTTTCGAGGCGAAACGTCAGCTCCTCCGGCGGCCGCCCCGCCTCATGGGTCATCACACGACGCAGCGTGGGCGAATCCTGCTCCGGCGCGGACCATTGCAGTTTCGTCACATGCGCCGGGGTGCCAGCGGCCTGGTCGAAACAAGCCAGACGTTCGACGTTGGAGACTATCTGCGGGCAGTCCCTGGTCTGGCTCGCCAAACTTGGCGCCAGGGAGAGCAACATCGAAAGCCCAACGCCATATGCATAGCGGACAATCATTGGTTTCACTCACTCATCAAATACGGCAACAGCGCTACCCGACTGGCCAGTCACGCCTCAACAGTAGTCATTAAATACAATTACTGGATAGTGGAGCATCGAAACGAAACAAAGGCTAGTACAGACAAAACAATATTCACAACCAAATATTTCCTTACACTTTCACGCTCGACGCACAATATTTTTTCGGTGCATGGTTTTTTACACGCACATAGCGAGAAGCCAATTACGTTTAAATTTAAACATAACTTTGTAGGACGCTTCCTACATATATTCAAACTTCACGAAGGCTGAAACTCATGAGTAAAAGCTCAGGCTCCGTTGCACCCAAAGAACGCATAAACATCAAGTACGTACCGGCCACCGACGGCGAACAAGCCGAGGTAGAGCTGCCGCACAAGATGTTGGTCCTAGGCGATTTCGGCCTGGATGATGCCCGCGCGCTGGAAGACCGTTCGATCATGCGAATCGACAAACACAGTTTCAACAATGTGTTGAACGACGCCGATGTCAGCCTCGCCATGTCCGTGCCATCCATGCTCAGCACTGCCCCCGACGCAGAGCTGGCGGTCAACCTGCAGTTCAAGTCCATCAACGATTTCGGGCCAGACAGCATCGCCCGCCAGGTACCGGAGCTGAACAAGCTGCTGGAGCTTCGCGAGGCATTGGTCGCACTGAAAGGCCCACTGGGCAACGTGCCCACGTTCCGCAAGCAACTGCAGCACCTGCTGAACAACGAACAGGCACGCAAACAACTGGCAGAAGAACTTGACCTGGTGCTCGAGGCGCCAAAAGAAGACTGAGACAACGGAGCGTCCCCATGCCAAAGCAAAACAGCACGACCGTCGCGGTTGAAACAACAACCGAAACACTGAGCAACGCCACCCTGCTCGACCAGATCATGGCAGAAACCAAGTTGGTACCTACTCAAGAGGGCTATCAAGTCGCTCGCCAGGGTGTATCTGCTTTTATCGCCGAAATCCTTAAAAGCCATGACCCTGATCAACTCATCAACAAACATCGCGTCGACCAGATGATCGCTGAACTGGATCGGGTGCTCAGCAGGCAGATGGATGCCATCCTGCATCAGCCCGAGTTCCAGCAACTTGAATCCGCGTGGCGCAGCCTCAAACTTTTGGTCGACCGAACCGACTTCCGCGAGAACATCAAGCTCGAAGTCTTGCATGTCAGCAAAGATGACTTGCTCGATGACTTCGAGAATGCCGCCGATATCACTTGCAGCGGCATCTACAAGCATGTTTACACCGCAGGTTATGGCCAATTTGGTGGTGAACCCGTTGCAGCGATGGTTGGCAACTACAGCTTCGGCCCCTCTTCTCCCGATATAAAACTGCTGAGTTACATGGCCTCGGTCGGTGCCATGGCACACGCCCCTTTTCTCGCGGCGCCCTCTCCTGAGTTCTTCAACCTGAGCAGCTTTGAAGAGCTGCCCAATCTGAAGGAGATCAAGGACATTTTCGCCGGCCCCCGGCATGCCAAGTGGCGTGCGTTCCGCGAAAGCGAGGATGCCCGTCATACCGGGCTGACCGGGCCGCGATTCATGCTCCGCTCTGCCTATCACCCGCAAGAAAACCCGGTCCAGAGCTTCACCTACGACGAGGACATCGCCGGGCGGCACGACAACTATCTGTGGGGCAACTCCGCCTTCCTGCTGGCCAGCTGCATCAATGACAGCTTTGCCCGCTACCGCTGGTGCCCGAACATCATCGGCCCGCAGTCGGGTGGTGCCGTCGAAGACCTGCCGGTGCACCTGTACGAGTCACTGGGTCAGCTGCAGGCCAAGATTCCGACCGAAGTCCTGATCTCCGACCGCAAGGAGTTCGAGCTGGCCGAAGAGGGCTTCATCGCCCTGACCATGCGCAAGGACAGCGACAACGCCGCGTTCTTCTCGGCCAACTCGGTACAGAAGCCGAAGAACTTCCCCAAGACCCCGGAAGGCCTGCAAGCGCAAACCAACTACAAGCTCGGCACCCAGCTGCCCTACCTGTTCATCGTCAACCGGTTGGCCCACTACATCAAAGTGCTGCAGCGCGAGCAGATCGGTAGCTGGAAAGAGCGCAAGGACCTTGAGTCCGAACTGAACAAATGGATCAGGCAGTACGTCGCCGACCAGGAGAACCCGTCAGCCGATGTGCGCAGCCGTCGCCCGTTGCGTGCTGCAAGGGTCGAGGTGTCGGACGTTGCCGGTGACCCGGGCTGGTATCAGGTCTCGCTCGCCGTGCGCCCGCACTTCAAGTACATGGGGGCGAATTTCGAGATCTCCCTGGTCGGTCGGCTTGATACCCAATGAGTGGATTTTTCGACCGTTTGGTGACGGATCAACTCGCAAGCCGGGTGCCCTCCAGGCAAGAGAACGCTACCCAGAAGTTCGCCGCCATCAAGCGCCACCTGGAAACGCTGCTCAATGCTCGCCAGGGTTGCTCGCAAAGCAGCCCTGAGCTGGGCCTGAGTGACTTCAACGGGCACGACGCAAGCAGTGGCGACCTGCTGAAACAGGTGAGCGCGGACATCCGCCGCACCATTCAGCGCTTTGAGCCGCGTGTGCATGTGCGCGCGCTCAAGGCCGTCCCCGATTGCCATGCCCCGCTGGAACTGCATTTCAGGCTGGACTGCCACGTGCAGGTCAACAACCACACGGAGCAGCTGCAACTGGAGCTGCTGGTCAATGGCCATAACCGCCACACCCGAGTGAGGTGACCTATGTCACTCAAGGACCGATTCAGCGAAGAGTTGCGTTACCTCCATGAACTGGGGAACGACTTCGCCCAGGACAACCCACAACTTGCCCGCCTGCTCGGCAAGGGTGGCAGCGACCCGGATGTCGAACGCCTGATGGAAGCCTTTGCATTCCTCACGGCCAAACTGCGGCTCAAGCTGGAGGACGACCTGCCCGAGCTGACGCACCCCATGCTGCAGTTGCTGTGGCCCAACTACCTGCGGCCCCTGCCGAGCGCCACGATCATCCAGTTCACGCCGCGCAAGCAAGCGCTCAGCCAGTCGCAACCCATCGCCAAAGGCTCGCGGTTGTTCTCCAGCCCCGTGGATGGGGTGCCCTGCGAATTCCGCACCTGCACGGCGGTGGACATTCACCCGTTCGAGATCGAGTCGGTGAACGCAACCCAGACACTCGACAGTTCGGTGGTTCACATCGGCCTGCAAACCTTGGTCGAGCGGCCGCTGAATACCCTGGGCTGCGCCAGCCTCGACTTTCACCTGAGCGGTGACACCCAAACTGCCCGCACGCTGTACCTGTGGATAGCTCAATACCTCAAGCATGTCTGCGTGACAGTCAATGGTGGGGTACGCCGGCTGCCGGCCAGCAGCATCGTGTTCCCAGGCTTCAGCCCGGACGAAGCGCTGCTGCCTTACCCACAGAACGTCTTTGACGGTTACCGGATCCTGCAGGAGTACTTCGTATTTCCCGAGCGTTTCCACTTCGTCAGCGTCACCGGCCTGGAGAAAATCTGGCCTGATCAAGCGACTCAGCGGGTCGGCCTCGAATTTCACTTCACCCGACAGTTACCGGATTCGCTGCGTATCGGCAAAGCAGACTTCAGCCTGTTCTGCACCCCGGCAGTGAACCTGCTCAGCCACAGCGCCGAGCCCATCGACCTGTCCAACCGGCCCGCCCAGGTCGAGCTTGTGCCCAGAGGCAAGGAGCGGCACGCCTATGAAATCTTCAGTGTCGATCGGGTCATCAGCACCCGCACCACGACTGACGGAAGTACCGGCGAGCACCTGAGAACCTTCCGCCCCTTCGAGTCGTTCGCCCATGAGATCGAACATGTGCAAGGGCGCACGGCGCTGTACTACCGCTACACACTCGAGGACTCCCTGCGCGGCGATGGCGTCACCCATCGCATCGCTTTCGTGCGCGCCGATGCCAACGCCTACATCGGCGAGCTGGAAACAGCGTCCATCGACCTGACCTGCACCAACCGCGACCTGCCGCTGGCGTTGGGCATCGATGACATCAACGTGCTCACCGAGATCACGCCGCCCCTGGCCACCTATACCAACATCCGCGCCCCCACCCGCCCCTACCGGCCGGTGCTGGATGGCCAGTTGCAGTGGGCCCTGATCTCCAACATGTCGCTCAACTACCTATCGCTGCTCTCGGCCGAGCCGCTGAAAGCGGTCATCCGCGCTTACGACTTCGCGGCCTTGCACGACATCCAGCAGACACGCACCACCCGCAAACGCCTCGATGGCATCCGTGACGTGCAAACAGAGCCGCTGGACTGGCTGATCAAGGGCCAGCCCATTCGTGGGCTGCGCACGCAGCTGAAGCTGGATCAAAGCGCATTCCTCTGCGAAGGCGACCTGTACCTGTTCGGTTGCGTGCTCGCGCACTTCTTCGCCCTGTACGCCAGCATCAACTCCTTCCACCAACTGGAAGTGATCAACACCACCAACAACGAGCACTACACATGGCCAATCCAGACCGGCAAACAACCGCTGATCTAGCCGACAAGCTGTTCGCCGAGGCGCACCAGTACAACTTCTTCCAGTTGCTGGAACGCCTGCACGGCTTGCACGGGGATGACCTGGAACCACGCTGGCCAGATCAGGCCACCCGGCTGAGGGTGCGGCTTGCCAGTGACCCGCGGCTGAGTTTTCCGGTTTCCGACATATCCAAGGTCGAACGCATGCCCGGGGAAGCTGACCGCTATCGCGTGTGCACCACCTTCATGGGTTTGCATGGCACCGACTCGCCGCTGCCCACCTATTACCTGGAGCAGGTGGCATACGAGCATGCACAGGGCATCGGTGTGCGGCCGGCGTTCTTCGATTTCTTCAACCACTACCTGCTCAGCCTGCTGCATCGTATCTGGCGTAAATATCGCTACTACATCCGCTTTCAGCCGGGAGCTACCGATGGGTTCTCCCAGTACATCTTTGCCCTGCTCGGGTTGAATGACAGACAGTTGCGCGGGGACACGGCACTGCCGTGGAGCCGGCTGCTCAGTTTCGCCGGCGTCATTGCCAGCCGCAGCCGTGCGCCGGGCACGGTCGCCGGCATCATCGCCCACTGCTTCGACTTGAAGCAGGTACAGATCCGCGAGTTCGAAACCCGCTCGGTCCCCACTGCCGCCAGGCAACTGGTCAGCCTTGGCCGCAGCAACGGCGAACTGGGCAGCACTTTCATGGTGGGCAGCCGCACGCGAACACGCAGCAGCAAGTTCACCATCGTGATCAGCGAACTCGACCCAGCGCAATTGCGTGACCTGCTGCCCAGCGGCATCAACTTCGGCCGGTTACGGGCATTGATCGACTTCCTGCTGCGTGATGGCCTGGCCTACGACCTGGAGCTGCGCCTGAAGCAGAACGCACTGCCGCCCTTCTGCCTGCACCGTAGCCTGGGTGCCTACCTGGGCTGGACCAGCTTCGTCGATGACCGTCACGGCCTGAGCAGCCCTGTGGTGCGGTTCCGGGGGCGCTCATGAGCATTTTGACCTTGAGCATCACCAACCTGGATCAGTTGCAACACAACGTCACTGCCCGACATCAGTTCGATTGCACAGGCGGCACCATCGGTAGCGCGAAGGCCACCTGGCAAATCAACGACCGTGACCAGACCGTTGCACCGATCCATTGCGAGATCCGCTGGATCGAGGGCAGCTTCTGCGTCATCGATCGCTGTCAGCGTACCTACCTGAACGACAGCCTCCACAGCCTGGGGTCGCTTACCGCCAGGCGGCTGCTCGAGGGTGACCAGTTGCGCATTGGCGCCTATCGGCTGCAGGCCCAGCTTGCGCAGGCCGATGCACGCTCACTGGAGGACCTGTTCAGCCCTGAACAGACAACCCTTGATCACTGGTTGCTGGATGTTCCACCCGAGGCTTGTCATGCCGCTGCAACCGCCCCCAAGACTGTCGCGGACATCTGCTCGGCATTCGAACCGGGCATGGGCAACGACCCCTTGGCGGCACTGGACACAGAGGCAGCGCCAGCGCAGCAGAGCCCACTGGAACGCCTGATTGCAGGAGAACGCCCATGATGCGTCCAACATGCGTGGCCGGCCTGCTGACGGCGCTGATCGGGCTCTCGGGTTGCACGTCCCTGAGCAAGATTGGCCAGGTGGTGATGGACCCGTCATTGCCCGTCGGACCGCCCGGGGAACACCCCACCCAGGTCGCGTTCAGCATCAACGCCAGCCCAACGCTCAATGGCAACCCGAACAGCCTTGAGGTGGCGCCCGAGCCCGGGCCGGTTGTGGAGCCCAGCCCTTACGCGGTCAGCCTGAGTGCAGGCGACCCCTACGTGCTGACCGAGAAAGTCGGGACCCTGTTCGAGTACCTGCAGGAACAATTCCCGGCCATGTCACCCGTCGATTCGCCAGTTGACGATGGCGAGGATCCGGCGCGCTCCCCCATGGAAGAAAGTACCCCGGGCAGCTACGACGACCCGACCGTGGTGCTGACCTTGCCGCGCACCACCACCGTGGCCGCCGAGCCCGTCGCTACGCCCATGGCCGTGAAGATTCTGCAACTGCGCGACGACTCTCTCTTGCGCAACAGCGTTTACGAACTGCTGGACAAGGACCCTGCCGAGGCACTGCGCAGCACCTACATACGCGATGACGATTACCTGCTGCGCCCTGGCCAGTTCAAGTTCATCCCCTTTGCGCCCATCGAGGCCGAAACGCGCTTCGTCGCGGTGATCGCCGACTACCGGAACCAGGAAAACGCCACCTGGAGCCAGGTGCTGCGCATTCCGCCCCGCGGGCACCAGATCATCCTGTCGGTGTTGCTCAACGACACGCAGCTCCTGCTCAAGGAGGAAGACTGATGGCGCCTGTAACCCTGCCCTTCTCGCTTACTCACGCTGACATGGAGCGCTCATGAGTTCACGTAACCCTGTGCTGTGGCCGGAAGGCCTGTTCGTCAAACCGCAGCATTTCCAACAGGCCGCCCGTGCCGCCGAAGCGGCCCTGCATCAACGTCTTGGCAGCCTGAACGCAGCCTTCTATGGCTTCAGCGAGCTGCAGTTGAACGACGAGTATCTGAGCCTGGGCAAGGTCGCCATCACCCGTGCACGGGGCATCATGCCGGACGGCACGGTGTTCGATATCCCTGCAGACCTGCCACCACCGCCACCGCTGGAAATCGAAGACGACGGCGCGAAGGACAGCGAGATCTACCTGTGCCTGCCGCTGCGCACCGAAGGTGGCCGTGAAGTAAGCTGGCCCGATAACCCCGCCAACTTCCGTTACAGCGCCCAGGCCCTGGAAATCAAGGACACGCACAGCGCCGACGGTGACCTGGTGCAGGTTGACCTGGCGGTGCCCAACCTGCAGCTCAAACGCAAGGCCGACGACAGCAGCGCCTACACCCGCCTGGCCGTGACGCGCATTCTGGAACGGCGCCCCGATGGCAGCCTGCAACTGGATGAAGGCTTCTATCCCACCAGCGTCTCAGTGCGCGCCGTACCCGCGCTGCAACGGTATCTGGAAGAAATCACCAACTCCCTGCGCGAACGTGCGCGCAACCTCGCCGCCCGTATTGGCGCCTCAGGGCAGTCCGGCATCGCCGACATTCGCGACTTCAATCTGCTGCAGGCCATGAACCGCTGGTGGCCATGCTTCCAGCATCTGGCCAGACAGGGGCAGACCCACCCCGAACAGTTGTACCTGTGCATGAGCCAGGCCTGTGGCGAGTTCGTGACGTTTACCGACGAGAGCCGGCTGCCACAGGAATACCCCGCCTATCACCATACCGCGCTGCGCACCTCCTTCAAGCCGCTGGAGGACACGCTACGCCGAGCACTGAGCACGGTGCTGCAACCCCGCGCCGTTTCGCTGCCGCTGGAGACGCTGGAGTACGGCTTGCTGACAACCACGCTGGAGGATCGGCGCCTGATCGACGAGGCCGACTTCATTCTGGCAGTGCGAGCCCACATGCCGCCTCAGACATTGCGTCGGATGTTCGTGCAGAAGGCAAAGGTCGTCTCGCTGGAGTCGTTGAACGAAGTAGTGCCGCTGCAGCTTCCGGGGATTCCACTGGTGCCGCTGCCCGTGGCGCCTCGGGATCTGCCCTTCCATGCAGGCTTCACCTACTTCGAGCTGGACCGTCGCTCCCCGGCTTGGGCGGGCATGGAGGCATCCAGTGGCTTCGGTATCCACGTCGCGGGGGAGTTCCCGGGGCTGGAACTGCAGTTCTGGGCGATCAGGAGTGAATGAGATGAAACAAGAAAACAGCCCCCCAACTGATGCCGAACAGGTCGAAAGCGAGCAACTGCACGCGATGCTCGAGGCGTCGTTGTCCAACGACTCACCCGCACCAGCAGCGGCTGATGACGCTGAGCGAACGCCAAAGGCAGAGCCGGTGTATGAAGGCTACCCGGCAGACCCAGATTTCCAGCTACGTGGCGGCTACGACAACCTGATGCTGGATGCAGCCGCGCCACTGTTCGGCCTGGTGATACGCCTGCGCACACTGGATGCCTTGCCCAACATCAAGGAGGTGCACCAGCAGGTGCGCAACCAGATCGAAAACGTACGGGAAGAGATGCGCCAGCACGGCTACGAGCCCGCTCAGTTGCTGGCGTACTCATACGGTCTTTGCCTTTTCATCGATGAAGCTGTCATGGACAGGCCTTGGGGTAAAACCAGCTGCTGGAGCCAGGAGCCCCTGCTCAGCATCTTCCACGACGAAACCTGGGGTGGAGAGAAAGTCTTCACCGTACTGTCGCGCCTCATGCAGGAACCCAAACGTTACCAGGACGTGCTGGAGTTCATGTACTTCGCGCTTTGCCTCGGTTTGAAGGGCAAGTACGCCATCGCGCCGAAGGGCGAAGAATCCCTAAACGCATTGATACACCAACTCCACGGGATTATCCGAGAACTACGCGGCCCGACTCCGGAGACCGTCTGCGACCCGTACACCAACGTCGCCCCAAGCAACTTCCGCATGAACCGGCAATGGCCGTGGTGGAGCCCGTTGGTCATTTCCGCCCTCGCCATGGCGGTGGCCTACGGCATCTACAGCTACCGGCTGCACCTCATCACCACCGAGGTGCTGGAGTCGCTGAACGGCATCTTGCAGCAGTAGCGAGCCCACACACGGCTCAACTGATTTCAAGGAATTAGCGAAGCGTTTGCTTCGTTGACAAGCCCATCGCTCCCGATGGCCACGCCACCCTGAGTGCGCGTGTTTATATCCACATGGACGCAGGAGAAACTGCCATGCCAACACCCGCTTACATCAAGATCATTGGTCAAACTCAAGGCAACATCACTGCTGGCGCATTTACCGCTGAATCCGTCGGCAATGTTTACCAGGAAGGCCATGAAGATGAAATCCTGGTTCAGGAAATCCAGCATGAGGTGACCACGCCTACTGACCCGCAGAACGGCCAACCCACCGGTCAGCGCGTGCACAAGCCGCTCAAGTTCACCAGTTCGCTGAACAAGGCCACGCCTCTGATGTATCAAGCGCTGGCCACTGGCGAAATGCTGCCGACCGTTGAAGTCAACTGGTACCGCACTTCGATGGAAGGCAAACAGGAGCACTTCTTCACGACCAAACTCGAAGACGCCACCATCGTCAGCATCAACACCGTGTTACCCCACGCTCAAGACAAGGAGAACGAAAACTACACGCAGCTGATCGAGGTTGCGCTGACCTATCGAAAGATCACTTGGGCGCACGATGTGGCCAATACCGAAGGGTCTGACGACTGGCGCGCACCCGCCGCCTGATATTTACGAATGCTCCGGGTGGGTATATCTGCCCGGACTTTGTATTACTTCAGACTGCGGACAAGGATTGCTTATGCCTAGCCAATCTGATTTGCGTTACAGCTTCCAGCCTTTAGTTGGAAAAGCTGAATTCGAAGTGGTGTCGTTCGAACTCCGAGAGGGGATCAGCATGCCCTTCGAGTTGGAGCTGAAACTCATCAGCTTCGAAAACGATATCGACTTCGGCCACCTGCTCGACAAGCCCGTACTTTTTACCATCTGGAACGGCGAACGCCCGGTGCGTTACGTGCATGGCCTGGTCAGCCGATTCAGCCAGGCTGAAAGCGGCTTCTACCGCACCTACTATCACGCGCTGGTCGAGCCCCAGCTGGCCCGGGCCGACCTGCGCTCGAACTGGCGCATCTTCCAGCAGAAGACCGTCCCGCAAATTCTCGAGCTGATGCTCCAGCGCCAGGGCATCAACCAGTACGAACTGCGCGCCAGCATGGACCATCAGGTCCGCGAGTTCTGCGTTCAGGCCGGTGAGACGGACCTGGCGTTCATCACCCGCCTGGCTGCTGAAGAAGGCTTCGTCTACCGCTTTGCGCACAGTGAAAAGCTGCACAAGCTGATCATTGCCGATCGGCTGCAATCATTCGGCTTGATCAGCCATGGGACCATCAAGGCCGAGGATGACGACGAGGGCTTCTTTGATGCCGACGAGCCTGTAGACCCTGACAGCGTGCTGTACCAAGCCAACAGCGGTGGCGATCAAGCCATGCCGTGCCTTCGCCGCTTGCGCTACAGCGAACAGGTGCGCACCGCTCGCCAGGTTCAGCGCGACTACACCTTTACCAACCCGGCCTACCGCCAGGAACACAGAGCTGCCGGGCCCTTCCTGGAGCATCAGTCCACAGAGTACGAATTCTTCGATTACCCAGGCCGTTACAAACGCGATGCGGTAGGCAAGCCGTTCACTGAAAACCGCATCACTGCGTTGCGCCACGATGTGCGTATTGCAGAGGTTGAGGGTGACGATGTTCGCCTGCAACCGGGCCTGAGCTTCACCTTGACAGGTCACCCACGTGACGACCTCAACACGCATTGGCGGGTGAACACGGTTACCCACAAAGGAATCCAGTTCACCAGCCTGCAGGAAGAAGCCGCAGGTGTGGAACAAGGCACGCGCTACGAGCAGACCGCAGTGCTGGTCCCCGGTCGGACCGAATGGCGCCCTGCCCCACTGGAAAAACCGCGAATCGACGGCCCGCACATGGCTACCGTAGTCGGCCCGAAGGGAGAAGAGATCTATTGCGATGAGTGGGGCCGGGTGAAGGTCAGCTTTCCCTGGGACCGTGAAAGCCAGAACAACGAGTTCAGCTCCTGCTGGGTGCGTGTGTCGCAAGGCTGGGCCGGTGGCAGCTGGGGCTCGATGGCGATCCCGCGCATCGGCCAGGACGTGATCATCCAGTACGTCAACGGTGACCCCGACCAGCCGATGATTACCGGGCGTACCTACTGTGGTGATCAGCTCCCGCCCTACGACCTGCCCGACCACAAGACCCGCATGACCATCAAGAGCCAGACCCACAAAGGCGATGGTTTCAATGAGCTGCGCTTTGAGGACGAACTGGGCAAGGAAGAGGTGTTCATCCATGCCCAGAAGGACCAGAACACCCAGGTCAACAACAACCAGTCTCTCACCGTCGGTGTTGATCGCACCCAGAGCATTGGCCAGGACGAGTCCGTTGCCATCGGACGCAATCGCCTGCGCGTCGTCAAGGCCAACGACACGCTGAAAGTCGGCGGCGGCAAAAACGACCTCATCGCCGGCGACTACGAGATCGAAGCAGGCAACACCCTGCGCCTCAAGTGCGGCAAGACACTGATCGAGATGCAGGCCAACGGCACGCTCAATATCACCTGCGAGACCTTCAACCTCACCGGGCAACAGACCGGACAGATCAACACGCCCGCAGCGAAGCTCGACCTCAACCCTGAGGGCGGAGCGGCAGGTGCCGCAGCGGATGGACGCGATAGCAGTGCACTGAAAGCTGATGTGGATGGGCATTTCAAGTAGCTGCTTGCACTTGCCCGTACGTAAAGACCTCCTGAAAGGACTCCCGCAATGACGGAATACCTGACTCACGACCTGATCCTCAATCTAGGCGAGGAAGCACCTGAAGACCTCACGCTCAACATGCTGCGCTTTCGTGCCCGAGACACCACGTTGGTAATGGCGCGCAGCCCCGTCGCCAACGACAAGACCCTGGACCAAGCCATCGATGACCAACTGCGGATGCTGCGAAAAAAGTCCGGGGCAATGACCATCACACCCACGAAGATCGCGCGTTTGGGGGGCGGTGAACACTCCGTCGAAGCCCGCGAAATGGCCATTGAATTCAAGGTGGGGGACAAGCCCAATTTCCAGCTCCAGGCCGCCTGCATGATTCCAGGTCAGCACCGGTTGCTGGTGATCAACTACAGCAAGCCAAGCCCTTTGAGCAGCGACGACATCGAGCACTGGCGCGCAATCAAACAACAGCTCCGGTTCACCTGACCCCTTCACCACCCAGGTCAACCTCATTCAGAACTTTTGGAGTTTGCAAGCCATGGCGCAGATCGTTCACGCCGCCCGCATGGGCGATGAAATCCTGCATCCGTCCCTGATCGCCGAAATGGTCAGTGCAGTTGCAGAGGCCGTCATTTATGCCGCAGCCACCGCCGCCGTGGCTGCCGCTATCAGCCTGGCCGTTGTCGGTACTGTCGCGACGGGGGGCGCAGCTGGCATCGCCATCGCCGCCGTTGCGGGGGTGGCGGTCGGTGCGATGAGCACCCTTTCGGTCGGTGAAGACCAGACTGTCGGCGATGCCATCTCCCGCTTTTGCGACAGCCTTGGCAACAGCGTGGATGCACCCGACCCCTATGGAAAGATCGAAAGCGGGTCACACAACGTGTTCGTCAACAGCAAGCCCGCCGCTCGCGCAGCCGGTATCACAGGGCCGCCAGGAGGGGGAGCGGCCGACGCAGAGCAAGCAGAGCCTTCGATTCTGGAGAACGTGGGTTCCATGGCCATGGCGGCGGTGCCCTACCTGTTCCCGGTGGTGGGGCTGGGCATGGCGATACGCGACATCTTCAACCCGCCCGTCACTACACCAAAGGACCCTGGCGCGGAATCCAAAGAGCAGGACAAGATTTCATGCAGCCGCCACCCGCCTTTGCCCGAAAACCATATTGCGCAAGGGTCGGACAAAGTCTTCATCAACGGCCAGCCTGCAGCGCGATCGGGTGACAAGACCACCTGCGACGCCACGATCGATGTGAATGAGAAGGTATCGCCGAATGTACGCATTGGCGGCGGGACGGCGACGGTTCGGGATATTCGCAATGGCAAGAGCAAGGTTGCGATGTTTACCGGGATCATTGCGGGGATACTCATTTCACGACGTTTTGGGCGCATCAAAGGTTGTAAATTGGGCAACCCCGTTGCGGTCGCCACGGGTAGCAAGTTCCAGGACGGTCCGGAGGATGTTGATTTCAACTTACCTGGCTTGCTGGGAATCCAATGGGCTCGTAGTTACGACAGTAGAGACTTACGCACCGGCGGCCTGTTCGGAAAGGGCTGGAGTGTTCCTTATGAGGTTGAACTGGTCCGCGTCCCGCATCCTGAAGGCGGCGAGTTGTGGATTTACGTCGATGAAGAAGGCAATCGCCTGGAACTCGGGCGCCTGCGCGCCGGCGATGCCTTTGTCAGTGTTGTGGACGGCTTGGCTTTCTTCCAGTTGGAGGATGGCCAAACAGTTGTCGAGGACATTCATGAGGGGCGCTACAAGGTTTTTGATGTCGACCCGCACGAGCCCAGTCGTTCAAGACTCATCAGGCTGAGCGACCGCAATCTCAATTACATAGATGTGCTTTACGACAAACAAGGTCGCCTTCAAGCACTCTATGACAAGTACGGCCAGACGGTTGTCCAGCTTCATTATGATGCTGCGCATGCAAGGCGCGTATGCAAGGTGTCGCGGCTCTTCCTGTCAAACAACGGTGAGCCCGCTATCGAGCGGAACGAGCTGCTGGTCAGCTACAGCTATACCGACAGTGGGCAGTTGCAGGAAGTCCTGGATGCGACAGGTCAGGTGGTGCGTAACTTCGGTTATACCGAAGAGGGCTATCTGAAGCGTCACCAACTGGCCAGCGGCGCCGTCCGCGAGTACGAATGGGCACGCTACACCATTCCTGAAAAACGTCCTACACCAAGACGGGCGGACGGAACACCCTATCGCCTGCCGCCTTTGCTTGAGCCGCAACCTGATCACGAATGGCGGGTGGTTCGTCACTGGGGCAGCGATGGGGAGGAGTACAAGTTCGAGTACAACCTCGAAGAAGGCGAAACCCTCGTAACAGACGGACTGGGACGTATAGACCGCTATTTCTGGGGCCCGCTGTACGACGTTTACAAGCATGTCGATGCACTTGGGAACTGCTGGCAAGCAGAGATCGTCGCCGGCCAGTTGGTCAAACGAACTGATCCACAGGGCGGCGAGTGGGGATACAGCTATGACGATATCGGGCGTCTGATCGAGACACGTGACCCGCTTGGGCGAAGCGAACGCATAAGCTATCTGCGCCACTGGGCTTTGCCCGTTCAGGTCACAGGCGGAGCAGGACGTACCCGGCGCTACGGCTACGATGCTCATGGCAATTTGCTGTGGGAGCAGGACCCACTGGGCCGGAGCACGCAGTATCAATACAACCCGGAAGGTCGTGTTACCCGCGTCACCGATGCCCTCGAAAAGACCAAGCACCTGGGTTGGAACACCCGTGGCCAGCTGCTCAGCTATCGCGACTGCAGTAACAACCAGACGCTGTACCACTACGACTTGCATGGCCGCCTGAGCGAAAGCATCAATGCCCGCGGAGAGCAGACCCACTTCCGCTATGACGCTCGCGGCTATCTCATAGAAAGCGAACGACCCGATGGTCGTATCGACCGCTACGAAGTTGATACCGCCGGCCAGCTGACGCGCTACATCGATCCCGCGCAAAAGATCTTGCAGTTTCGCTATGACCGCAGCGGCCGCCTGGTCAAACGCACCGATGCCATGGGGTACAGCGTGAAGTTTCGCTACGACGCCTATGGTCGCCTGCTGCAACTCACCAACGAGAATGAAGAGTCCTACACGTTTGGCTGGGACAAACTTGACCGCCTGGTGGCACAACAAGATCTGGATGGAAGTGGCCGGATATACGAGTACGACACACTCGACGGTGTCACCAGCCTAACCCATGTCCCCTCTTCATACGAACAGCCACCCCTCTCCGACAACGCCCCGCCGACACGGGCCACTTCGATTCGCCATGATTTCCAACGTGATGCCGTTGGCCGCCTGCTGAGCAAACGCACCGAGGATGGCATCACCGACTACAGCTACGACACCGCCGACAACCTGTTGTCCATCACGTTCACGGACAACGAGGGTGAGCAACAGCAGCTTGATTACACCTATGACGCGAACGGGCAGTTGCTCAGCGAAACCAACAGTGCCGGGCTGCTGCAATACCGCTATGACGAACTGGGCAATCTGCAGACGTTGACACTGCCTGACCAGCGACAACTGAACTACCTGCACTACGGCAGTGGGCACCTTCATCAGATCAACCTGAACGGCCGGGTCATCAGTGACTTCGAGCGCGATGCGGTGCACGACGAAGTGCTACGTACTCAGGGAAGTCTCATCACTCGCACCCGCTATGACCAGAGCGGCCGTCTGGGTAGCAAGACCATCCACTATCGCGATGCCCCGGTTGAAATGCTGCCGTTACTTGAGAAGAGCTACCGCTACGATGCTAGTGACAACCTGATTGCTGAGATTCTGACCCAAACCCAGCGTCGTGGTGTTGCCGACGTTGCAACTGAAGACGCCGCACACCTTGAACAGATCATCGGCCATTTTCATCGCTCCCCACACACCGGCAAGAGTTACACCGGTAGCAACCGGTATGGCTACGATCCGAACGAGCAGTTGCAGAGTACTCAGCAGTCTCGCCCCAACTGGCAAGCGACACAGGTTGAGGATTTCAAATATGACAAGGCCGGCAACCTGTTCGACGGGCCGAAGCTCAACGGCCTGATCAAACACAACCGTGTACTGGTCTATCAGGACAAACGCTATCGCTATGATCGATTTGGGCGATTGTGCGAGAAAAGGATTGGGAGTAACTGGGTACAGTACTTCGAGTACGACGCTGAACAACGTCTGATTTGCGTAGACCAGTATCGCAGCGGTGAGCGCGAACGTGTTGTGTTTCGTTACGATCCTCTGGGAAGACGAATCAGCAAGAAGGTTTACCAAGGCGAACACTCAGAACCACGCCAACAGGTAGTGTTCTACTGGCAAGGGTTCCGCCTGCTGCAGGAGATACAGAGTGGTATGTACAGTCTTTTCATCTATGCCAACACGAACGGCTATGAGCCATTGGCGCGAATAGATGGAAGTCCTAGCCAAGAGGATATCCACTATTTTCACACCAACTTGGCAGGACTTCCTGAACAACTAACCGATAGCAATGGGGATATCACGTGGCGAAGTGACTATCATGGCTGGGGCAAGACACATGGCGAGTGGCACCGCTTAGCAGAAAGACGACAACAAAATCTTCGACATCAAGGCCAGTACGCAGATATTGAAATATCTTTTTATTACAATGTTTTCAGACTCTACGACCCAGATCTTGGTCGCTTCACACAGCCGGATCCTATCGGGCTCATGGGTAACACCAATCTTTATCCATACCCACCGAATCCGACTACCTATACCGACCCACTTGGTCTGGACTGGAACTACGTCCTAGTCGACAGTAGTGGCCCATATTACCATGGGCGCGCATCTGATAAAGAAACCCTAAAGACCGTAGCGCGGCGCCATAGTAAGAACAAAGGTATCGATGGATACCGCTTCCAAGCTGGAGATACAATTCACCAGGTCACACCAGTCGGCACGAGAAGAGACATTGTCCGGGGGATAGAAGATATTGGTAGTCGCGAGAATGGCGTACTTGGCCGTGGAACAGGTAGAGTTAGAGGAAACGTGGATCCTGGCATCTCAGACAAAAACCGTAACCGTCCAGCATATCTTGCTCAAGCAGGGGCTTATTTAGAAAGTAAAGGGGTCACATCACCAACCAAACTTCCCTCTCTTAACAACATGGCTCACCCACACACCCCACCCACTCAGAAAATCCCAAGTATTTGCAAATAGCAGAGCACTCCATCATGAAAATCCCAGCCAGAACCAAAAAAGCGTTAAAGAATTACTCTATAGGTATAGACAGCCATGACGAAGATATCAGCATCTTGATTGAATCAGAGCTATACATCCCCCCAAAAAAAATGTCTCACGACGAGTGCCTGAGGTGGCTTGACCATTCACTCAAATCAACATCCAAAAAACTTGTTACAGATCACTTCCTCTACGGGGTTCAAAACTTCAAACCTGAATACAGAGCCGCTTTTTCGGCCTTTTCAGTTGCATCAAAGTTACCACGCCACACTTACCAAGGACTCGACGTTTACTGCAAAACTTGCGGAGCCTTCGAGACTCAAACCATAGACCTGACACTTATCAACTGTTCCAGATATCTCTACGGCTCATTAAGAAGCATGACTCCTGCAGATCTAGCTCTCTATTTACAACTAGACACTAATCTACCAGCACCAAAAAAATTCACAAACGAGAGATTCATAGTTCTTTTAAGCGAACTAGCCATCTCTCCAATAAACGAGACCCCCACATCGCTGCTTAAAAGACTAAGCAACAATAAGCACTTAAATTTTCCAAAAGAAGAAATCAGAGGCCTACTAGAAACTCTCGGATTTACCGGAATCTTGCAATCCCCTTTGCACCCAGGCTATATCTATGAATACACACCTCCCTTTTCAAAATCCGCAAAAACATCAAAATCTGATTGGCGATACCCCATTGACTTCTGGACAGGCACAAACGGAATTAATGACTCAGCTATAAAATTTTGGTTTTCCGAACAGCAAGATATCATGGACAAAATATAAAAACTCACAGCAATTGGAGTGAGTGAACAATAGAAACCAATATAGATGTATATCTATTACTGCCGCTCCTGCCCTAGGGACTCTCCGATCAAGTCAGCACAACCAGAGCCATGGAACGCGGTGAAGGCATGGATATGATGAATGTCGAGCTGACCATTCACTAAGCGAAAAGGGCGATCAACAGACATCCAGCAGTATGTCTGTTGCCACCAAATAAAACCACTTGCCCACAGGAGAAAAACATGGAACTCCCTTTCGCAAAATTCCAAGCCCAATACACCAACATGCAAAGTGGTGCCATTAATAAAAATCCACTTTACGCAAAGGTTAAGACAAATGGACAAGAAAAAGCCATTTACCCATAATGACATCATGCTCAACGACTCACTGCCAGGATTGAGCATTAACTCATTAAAACAGATATTCCCTAACAATTTCCCTGGAAGAGACAGCCTAATATCATTTTACTCCACCTATAATGGAGGATACTTTGATGGCGGCGCCTATATCTACAGAGAAGACATTAACACCTTAAAGCCAGACGACTACAACCTCCTAGAAATCGAAGCGTTCAACTTTATACCCGCGCACCCAAACCAGACACACTCAAGATTAATGTCGACAATAGAAAAACTAGACTTAAGAATAATTCATCACAAAGCTAACTCCTGCTTTCTTTCAAAAAACATCCCTTTCGCGGGTGACGCTGGCGACAACAACTTCTGGATTGACACAGCAACCGGAGTTATTAGATACACGAGATCAGAGCAACTATCCGATCCCTCGCGCGCAATACTTGTCGCTCCCAATTTTCGCACTTTCCTCGACGCCATAAGAGGACCGAGAAAACCATAATTATATAAATATCACCATCTGCGTGGCGTTATAAACACTGACGGCGATTGCAGATAGATCTGCAACCACCCTCAAATCAATACTACTTTATGGTCAACCAAAGCAGGCGAACAACAGACATCTCAGCAGTATCTGTTGCCGCCGCTTCCGACCTAGGCGAGGAAGCACCTGAAGACCTGACGCTCAACATGCTGCAAACTTTCGTGCTCGAGACACCACGTTGGTAATGGCGCGCAGCCCCGTCGCCAACGACAAGACTCTGGACCAAGCCATCGATGACCAACTGCGGATGCTGCGAAAAAAGTCCGGGGCATTGACCATCACACCCACGAAGATCGCGCGTTTGGGGGGAGGTGAGCACTCCGTCAAAGCTCGCGAAATGGCCATTGAATTCAAGGTGGGGGACAAGCCCAACTTCCAGCTCCAGGCCGCCTGCATGATTCCAGGTCAGCACCGGCTGCTGGTGATCAACTACAGCAAGCCAAGTCCTTTGAGTAGCGACGACATCGAGCACTGGCGCGCAATCAAACAAGAGCTCCGATTCACCTGACTCCTTCACCACCCAGGTCAACCCCATTCAGAACTTTTGGAGCTTGCAAGCCATGGCGCAGATCGTTCACGCCGCCCGCATGGGCATCGCCCGACACTTGGATGTTGACGAGCTAATCGTCGACAATAACGGCAAGATAGTAAAATTCAGCAAAGGACAGCTGAACAAAATCAAGAATGGCGGCAAGGGCTGGAAATGTCCTTGCTAGAACAACAAAGGAAACATTATGAAAGTTAAAGCCACAGACATTGATTATGCAATAAGTGATGACGACGAACTATCCTACGTATACATAAAATGGGGAGAGCAAGGCTGTTACATTGACATCACCAAAGAAGAAAACGAAGATGACATATACTGCGAACTGTTCGACCAGTCCAACGGAAGACCATTTGATACCATAGCTTATGAACTAAAAGATAAAATACTAAAAATTTCAGTACAACCCCCAGAATCACTAACACGACAAGGTCTATTAAATACGATCCTACTTGACATCTCCTCAGTAAGCTTCAACAACGACGACCTCAATAGAACATTGCTCCACATTTTCTCAAGAAACCTATAATTTGCCATCACCCTTTCGACCCAAACAACAAAAGAAGAGTTTAATCCATACCTTCTGGAGGCGCGGAGCCCCCTCCAGAACCAAACAAATTTTCTCACCTAGGCTCTGTACGAAAAAAGATGTCGCAGACACCGCATGGAACAAGCCAGTGAGACCATGGCGGCATAGCTTTTCGCGAGCTTATCGAAGCGTGTCACGATGCGGCGGTTCTCTTTCAGCCAGCCAAACATGCGCTCGATGATGTTGCGCTGCCGATATTTGGGCCGATCAAACAGTCTGTGTAAGCCAGGCTTGGGTTTGCGCTTCATTGAGCCCATCGGGATGACGGGTTGCATGCGGTACTGGTCGCAGTAGCGGCGCAGCGCTTCGGCGTCGTAGCCTTTGTCGGCAAGCAGCCATTTGCAGCGCTTGCGCGGACGACCTCGTTGGCTTGATGGAATGCTGACTTCGTCCAGCAGTGGCTGGGCGTAGCTGATGTCACTGGCTTGACCGCCAGAGAGAAGGAAGCGCAACGGTGTTCCGTTGGCGTCGCAGAGCATGTGGATCTTGGTTGTCAGGCCGCCGCGATGCGGCCTAGAGCGTGATCGGCAGGCTCGTCAGGCCCCCTTTTTTCCCGGCGCCAGAAGAGGCTCGGGTTGCGCGTACAGCAGTTGAGTCTATCATCCAGGTTTGCAAATCGATCAAGCCTTGCTCATTCAATTTCAGGTGCAAGCGTTTGAGCATCTGATCGAACGTCCCCTGGTTTCGCCAGCCCCGGAACCGTTGATACACCGTTGACCACGGGCCAAATCGCTCCGGCATATCTCGCCACGCAGCACCCGAGCAGAGCACCCAGAGCATGCCATCGAGCATCAGCCGATCACTCAGGCGGGGCCGCCCCCCGACCATGGGTTTCAGTGAAGAGATCGGCAACCACAGTCCAAGCCTCATCCGAGAGTTCGTAACGCTTTGCCATCACAGAATTCCTTTCCGTAGATGGCCAGGAACCCTACAGAATTTCAGCTTCCGAAGGGCGTCGATTGGGTTTCTCGGGATTTCGTACAGAGCCTAGTTCGTGGATGCTGCAGGCGCCCCCACCCTCAGCCGGTAACTGCTGGGCTTGATGAAGAAGATCGGAGACCACACCCCACACCTCGTCCGAGTATTCGTAACGCTTAGCCATCACAGAATGCCTTTCCGTCGATGCGGGGGGACTCTGCAAAGTTTCAGCGTTCGAGGGGCGGTGATTGGGTTTCTTGGGATTTCGTACAAAGCCTGGAAAGGCCCGAATGCCCATGGATCCTGATGGATCTGACTGAAACGAAAAAAGACGCCGAAGCGTCTTTTTTCAATGATTTACAGATTTCCATGGAACCCTGTAAATCTATATTTGGAGCGGGAAACGAGACTCGAACTCGCGACCCCGACCTTGGCAAGGTCGTGCTCTACCAACTGAGCTATTCCCGCGTCGTGATGGGTGCCATTCTAGCGATTTCTAAAACAGCGTCAACCCCTTGATTCAAAAAAACTTTTATTTCTGCTCAGAGCCTTCGCGCAGGTGCGGCCAGGCGGCCAGCAGGTAGTGCACCATCGACCACAGGGTCAGCCCCGCCGCCACCAGCAGCAGCGCGTAGCCGAGGATTACCCAGAAGGTCACCGCCGGCGGGTTGCCCAGCAGGATCACCAGCGCCAGCATCTGCGCCGCGGTTTTCCACTTGCCGAGGTTGGACACCGCCACATGCGCCCGCGCGCCCAGCTCGGCCATCCACTCGCGCAGCGCCGAAACCACGATCTCGCGGCCGATGATCACCGCGGCCGGCAGGGTCAGCCAGAAGTTGGCGTGGGTCTGCACCAGCAGCACCAGGGCCACCGCCACCATCAGCTTGTCGGCCACAGGGTCGAGGAAGGCACCGAACGGCGTGCTCTGCTGCAGGCGGCGCGCCAGGTAGCCGTCCAGCCAGTCGGTGGCGGCAGCAACGGCGAACACGCTGCTGGCAGCCATGTAGCTCCAGTGATAGGGCACATAGAACAGCAGGATGAAGATCGGGATGAGCAGGACGCGTAGAACGGTGAGCAGGTTTGGAATATTCATCGGTACGACTGGCCGCAAGTTGAGCCCGCATTCTACTCGCTATGCAGGCTGGCATAAATCGACTCGGCAAGCTTTTTACTGATGCCGGGTGCTTTGGCGATTTCATCGACACTGGCGCGGTTGAGCTCCTGCAGGCCGCCGAAATGTTTCAGCAGGTCGCGCCGGCGCTTGGGCCCTACCCCGGCCACATCCTCCAGGCTGGACACCCGGCGGGCCTTACCGCGGCGGGCGCGGTGGCCGGTGATGGCGAAACGGTGGGCCTCGTCGCGGATCTGCTGGATCAGGTGCAAGGCCGGTGAGTCGCCCTTGAGGGTGAACTCATGGTGCACGTCGTTCAGGTACAGGGTTTCGAAACCGGCCTTGCGCGTCACGCCCTTGGCCACGCCAAGCAGGGTCAAGTCGCTGAAGCCCAGCTCCTGCATCACGTCACGGGCCATGTTCAGCTGGCCTTTGCCGCCGTCCACCAGCAGCACATCGGGCAGCTTGCCCTCGCCATCCTTGATGCGACCGTAACGGCGGGTCAGGGCCTGGTGCATGGCGGCGTAGTCGTCACCAGCGGTGACGCCTTCGATGTTGAAGCGGCGGTAGTCGGACTTGAGCGGGCCTTCGGGGCCGAACACCACGCAGCTGGCCACGGTGGCTTCGCCGCTGGAATGGCTGATGTCGTAACACTCCAGGCGCTGCGGCACCTCGTCCAGGCCCAGCACCTCGGCCAGGGCCTCGAAACGTGCGGCCATGTGCTGGCGGTTGGCCAGGCGGGCATTGAGCGCCTGCTCGGCGTTGGTCACCGCCAGCTGCTGCCAGCGGGCGCGGGTACCGCGTACCCGGTGGCTGATGGTCAACTCGCGGCCGCGCAGGGTCTGCAGGGCTTCGCTGATGGCTGCGAAGTCTTCGTGCACCACGTTGACGATCAGTTCACCCGGCAATTCGCGCTCGGCATTGCCCAGGTAGTACTGGGAAAGGAACGCGGCCATCACTTCGGCCACCTCCTCCTCGATGCCCACCTGCGGGAAGAAGTTCTTGCTACCCAGCACCCGCCCGCCGCGCACGCTGATCAGGTGCACGCAGGCGCCACCGGGGTTGACGAAGGCGGCGATAACGTCGACGTCGCCGCTGCCGCCTTCGATGTACTGCTGGTCCTGGACGCGCCGCAGCAAGGCGATCTGGTCGCGCAACTCGGCGGCCTTCTCGAAATTGAGGGCCATGGCGGCCTTCTCCATCTCGGCATTGAGTTCGTTGCCCAGTTGCTGGCTACGCCCTTCGAGGAACATCACCGAGTGGCGCACGTCCTCGGCATATTCCTCAGCGGTCACCAGGCCCGTGCAGGGCCCTTTGCAGCGTTTGATCTGGTACTGCAGGCATGGCCGGGTGCGGTTGGCGTAGTAGCTGTCTTCGCACTGGCGCACCGAAAATGCCTTTTGCAGCAGGCTGAGGCTTTCGCGAATGGCGCCGGCGCTGGGGTACGGGCCAAAGTAGCGGCCCTTGGCCTTCTTCGCCCCACGGTGAATGCCCAGCCGCGGAAACTCGCCGTCGGAAAGGAACACGTAGGGGTAGGATTTGTCATCGCGCAGCAGGATGTTGTACGGCGGCCGCCACTCCTTGATCAGGTTCTGCTCCAGCAGCAGCGCCTCGGTTTCGTTGGCGGTGATGGTGGTTTCGACCTGGGCGATGCGGGCCACCAGCGCGGCGGTCTTGGGCGCCAGGCCGGTCTTGCGGAAATAGCTGGCCAGGCGCTTCTTGAGGTTCTTGGCCTTGCCCACGTAAAGCAGCCGGGCTTCGCCGTCGAACATCCGGTAGACGCCCGGGCGACCACTGCAGGTAGCCAGGAATGCGCTGGCATCGAAAACTTGGGACATGAGGTTTTACAGGCTTGCGTCGACCATACCGTGGCGAACGGCCAGCAAGGTCAGTTCGACGTCGCTGGTGACCGAGAGTTTTTCAAAGATCCGATAACGGTAAGTATTGACGGTCTTGGGCGAGAGGCACAACTTGTCGGAGATGATCTGCACTTTCTGGCAGCCGACGATCATCAGGGCAATCTGGATTTCCCGCTCCGACAAGGCATCGAACGGCGAACCCTGTGGCTGGAATGGCTTCAGCGCCATCTGCTGGGCAATCTGGGGGCTGATGTAGCGCTGGCCGGCGAAGGCCAGGCGGATGGCCTGGACCATTTCGTCAAGGCCGGCACCCTTGGTCAGGTAGCCAGCAGCGCCGGCCTGCAGCAGGCGCGTGGGGAACGGGTCTTCCTCGCACACGGTCACGGCAACCACCTTGATGTCCGGGTGGCTGCGCAGCAGCTTGCGGGTGGCCTCCAGACCGCCGATGCCGGGCATTTTCACGTCCATCAGCACCACATCCGGCTTCAGTTCACGGGCCAGCCTGAGCGCCGACTCGCCCGAATCGCCTTCACCCACCACCTGCAGGCCATCGATGTCGGCCAGCATGCGTGTAATACCGGTTCGTACCAGATCGTGATCGTCGACCACTAAGACCCTAATCAAGCACACACCTCGTCAGCAGGGCGATTGGATCCCGCCACCTTAACAAAATTTTTCACGGCGGACCTAACGCATTCCTTCTGTCAGAAACACCTGACGTTCAACCGTAAGCGGCCTCACTGTCTGCCGGGATTTGTCGTTGTTGGTCAAACGCCGCAACAAGTGCCAGAGTGCCGCCTGATCGTCGCACGACAACTGCCGGAAAGCCCCCAGCAAACCGGACTCATCGGCGCTCAGCCCCTCGAGCGGTGCCGGGGTGCGGATACCGCTGAGCACATAGAGTGCATCCACGCCCCGGGTTGCCAATGCCGCCAGGTAATCGACCCGCGGCGAGCGTTCACCACTCTCGTATTTGCCCTGGGCATTGGGTTCGACCCCGCCGATATCGCCAAACACGCGCTGGGTCATCCCCAGACGCTCACGCTCTTCCCGCAGCCGCGGACCGATTCCATTCATGGGGGGCTCCTTATCCCTGATCACACTCATGTACGGCCTACCCACCTGCAGGCGGCCGTGAACGCCTGGGTTCACTATGCCGATGCTCACCAGTCGCGACAAGCCATCATTGAGCTATTAGTCGATCGTGCGCTGCATGCGCACAAAGCATTCGTCCTCACCCATTTCGACGAAGCCGTGGCGCTGGTAGAGCACGCGCGCCGGGTTGCTGCGAAACACCATCAGCCGCAGCAGCGGCAGGTGCCGCTGGCGGGCCCACAGTGCCAACTGCTCCAGCACCCAGCTGCCGACCCCACGCCCACGGTGTTCGGGTAGCAGGTGCAACTCGCGGATGAACAGCGCCTGGCGGTCCTGGCTGAGGCTGCAGAAGCCGAGTACCGCGTCGCCTTCGGTCACCAGCCACTGCTCGCGCCAGCCCCAGGCTTCGTCGAAGGCTTCCTCTAGCCACAGCAGGTCGTATTCGCGGTAGTACGGCAGCATGGCGCGGCGCGTGAGGTCGCGGGCGAAGGTGCGGTGGGAGTCGTTGGCGGGGGTCAGTTGTAGAGGCATGGGTTCTCTGGTCTGGCAGCTCTTGCACTGTCGTTTGTAGGAGCGGCCTTGTGTCGCGAAAGGGGTGCGAAGCGCCCCCAGGGTCTTCGCATTCCTGCAAAATTGCTGGGGCCGCTTTGCGGCCCTTTCGCGACACAAGGCCGCTCCTACAGGGGTCAGCACAGTCCCGATAAATCATTATCGCTCATTGGGCGTAGCACACGGGCGAACTGCCGGGCCCACGGCGATCCAGTTCGTCCTCCAGCCATTCAGCCAACACCCGGGCATTGTTGTGCTCGGTATCCTTGCCCGCATAAAGCAATGTCAGCGTGCCCTTTCCGGCCAGGTCCAGCAGCGGGTACCAGTGCTCGGGGTGGGCTGCCAGCTCCTGCTGGTAACGCTGGGTGAAGCCGGCGAAATCCACTTCACCCTGGTGAAACGCCTTGCGCAACTCATCCGAGGGTGCAACTTCGCGCAACCACTGCCCGTGCAGGTCTTCCTTGCGCTTGTTACGCGGCCAAAGGCGATCGACCAGCACGCGCTGACCGTCGTCTTGCTCAACCGCATCGTAGACACGCTTGCAGCGAATCATGGGTTTCTCCTGCTACTACCGTCCGTCTTGAGCCTAGATAAATCATTGATCGAGGTCACGGCCGGGTTACGAATTGTTTCTATGCTCAAGGCCTTCGGCACCCTTGCCCCCCGACCGGAGCCACCATGGCAACCCCTTCACTGGCCAGCCTGCCGCAACTGGCCCAACGCGATGCCCGCCCGCAACTTGCCCACAAGCCCGGGCGAGCCACCCTGGTGTTGTTCTTCGGCCTGCTGCTGGCCGGTATCGCCTACACCGCCTGGAGCCTGAAGCAGGATGTGACGGCCAGCGGCACGGTAATCACCACGGTCACGCCATTCCTGCTGCTGGGCCTGGCGTTGCTGATTGCCCTGGGCTTCGAGTTCGTCAATGGCTTCCATGACACCGCCAACGCAGTGGCCACCGTCATCTACACCCACTCGTTGCCTGCCCCCGTCGCCGTGGTCTGGTCCGGGCTGTGCAACTTCCTCGGGGTGTTGCTTTCCAGCGGCGCGGTGGCGTTCGGCATCATCGCCCTGCTGCCGGTGGAGCTGATTCTGCAGGTCGGCTCCTCGGCCGGTTTCGCCATGGTCTTCGCCCTGCTGCTGGCGGCGATCATCTGGAACCTCGGCACCTGGTGGCTGGGCCTGCCGGCCTCATCCTCGCACACCCTGATCGGTTCGATCATTGGCGTGGGCGTGGCCAATGCGCTGATGCACGGGCGCGACGGTACCAGCGGCGTGGACTGGGCCCAGGCCAGCAAGGTCGGTTATGCCGTGCTGTTCTCGCCACTGATCGGCTTTGCCTGTGCTGCCCTGTTGCTGCTGGCACTGCGCGCGCTGGTCAAGCGCAAGGCGCTGTACCAGGCGCCGGAAGGCCAGACACCACCACCGTGGTGGATTCGCGGCGTACTGATCCTGACCTGCACCGGGGTGTCCTTTGCCCACGGCTCCAACGACGGCCAGAAAGGCATGGGCCTGATCATGCTGATTCTGGTTGGCACCCTGCCGATGGCTTACGCATTGAACAAGACCATGCCCAATGAACAGGCCATGCAGTTTTCCGCGGTCGCCGAGGTAACCCGCCAGGCACTGGTGCGCGGCGCCCCACAAGCGGCACCGGCCGACCCACGCCAGGTGCTGACCACGTTCATTGCCGAGCCCAGGGCCAACCCGCAACTGATACCGGCGCTGGCGGCACTGACCGGCATGATCGGCGAAGAGGTCAAAGGTTATGGCTCGCTCAAGCGGGTACCGGCCGAAGCCATGGCCAACGTGCGCAACGACATGTACCTGACCAGCGAAGCCATCCGCCTGATCGAGAAGAATCAGCTGGTGGTGTTCGACGCAGGCACGCGCAGCCAGGTGCTGTTGTTCAAGACCCAGCTGGACGACGCCACCCGCTACATCCCGCTGTGGGTGAAAGTGGCCGTGGCCATCGCACTGGGGCTGGGCACCATGGTCGGCTGGCGGCGCATCGTGGTGACGGTAGGCGAGAAGATCGGCAAGACCCATCTCAGCTATGCCCAGGGGGCTTCGGCCGAAGTGGTGGCAATGTGCACCATTGGTGCGGCGGACATGTTCGGGTTGCCGGTGTCGACCACCCACGTGCTGAGTTCCGGGGTGGCCGGGACCATGGTGGCCAACGGGTCGGGGATACAGAAGCGCACGCTGGTCAACCTGCTGATGGCCTGGGTGCTGACCTTGCCGGCAGCGATGCTGTTGGCCGGCAGCCTGTACTGGCTGCTGCACCACATCTTCTGAAAAGCTGGGATACGCCCCTTGTAGGAGCGGCCTTGTGTCGCGAAAGGGCTGCAAGGCAGCCCCGTCGATTTATGCATCAGCGCTGAAATCCCGGGGCCGCCTTGCGGCCCTTTCGCGACACAAGGCCGCTCCTACAATGGCCGGTGCATGCACATAAGGCCAGTGTTGCCTGATCAGCCTGGGATTCTCAGGCCCCGCTGCACGGCCGGCCGCTCGAGGAACGCCGCCAGCACCCGCTGCACTTCCTTGAACTGATCGAAGCCGACCAAATCTCGGGCGTTGTAACGCTCAACCAGGTTACGCACCCACGGGAAGATCGCGATATCGGCGATGCTGTACTCGTCGACTATCCATTCCCGGCCTTTCAGATGCCGGTCCAGAACACCGAGCAGGCGCTTGGACTCGTTGACATAACGGTCCCGCGGGCGCTTGTCCTCGTATTCCTTGCCAGCAAAGAAATGGAAGAACCCGACCTGGCCGAACATCGGCCCGATGCCACCCATCTGGAACATCAGCCACTGCAAGGTCTGGTAACGCTGGGCCGGGTCCTGGCTGAGCAACTGGCCGCTCTTCTCCGCCAGGTACTGCAGGATCGCCCCCGACTCGAACAGCGGCAGCGGCCGGCCGCCAGGGCCATTGGGGTCGAGGATGGCGGGGATCTTGTTGTTGGCGCTGAGCGAGATGAACTCGGGGCTCAGCTGGTCATCGTTGTCGAAGCTGACCTTGTGCGGCTCATAGGCCAGGCCGATCTCTTCGAGCATGATCGACACCTTAACGCCGTTGGGCGTCGGCAGCGAATACAGCTGCAGGCGCTCGGGGTGTCTGGCGGGCCACTTGCGGGTAATGGGGAAAGCACTGAGATCGGTCATGATCAACCTTGCCTGGGGAATGAACCTCTCACTCTAGAGACATCCCCGGCCGCTGACCATCACCGACCACTCATCAGCACCGGCGGCTCAGGCCTGGCCGTGGGCCTTGAGCTTGAGCTTTTCGGTATCGACGCGAACGAACACCGAGTCGGCAGTCACTGTCAGCACATCGTCGGCCCAGACTTCGCAGAGCACCCGGGTCTTGCGCCCTACTTCACCTTCCACACGCGCCTTGAGCAACAATTCGACGCCCATGGGCGTTGGCTTGAGGTAGTTCAGGCCAAGGCTGCCAGTGACACAGTCGATGCGCGGCAGGCTGCCCGCTTCGCGACCTTCGTTGCGGTAGTGGTAAGCCATTGCCGTCCAGTTGGAGTGGCAGTCGACCAGCATCGCCAGCAGCCCGCCGTAGACCAGGCCGGGCCAGCCGATGAAGGTGCTGTCGGGCGCGTGCCGGCACACCAGGTGGATGCCGTCGGTGTCCCAGTGGCTTTGCAGGTGCAGGCCGCTGGGGTGGGAGCAACCGCAGCCGTAGCAAGTGCCGTCGGGGGCGGCGAGGGCCTGGAGGGAAAGGGAGTGGTCGTTCATACGCTTCCTGTGCTTATTGATATGGGGGGCGCGCAACGCCCCCACATTAAAGCAGAAACATCAGGCCGTCTGGGCGACCACCCTGGCGCGCCGCTGGGTCAGCGAAACCAGCAGGATGAACGCGGTCACCCCGGCGGTCATCAGCGTCTCGTAGCGGTAGGCATCGCTGAACAGCATGTAGCCCAGCACCATGACGATGGTGCCGATCACCAGCCAGGTCAGCCACGGGAACAGCCACATCTTCAGCTCCAGCGGCCGCCCTTCACGCTCGGCACGGGCCCGCATGCGCAGCTGCGACACGGCAATCACCAGGTACACCAGCAAGGCGATGGCGCCGGTGGTGGACAGCAGGAAGCCGAATACCTTGCCCGGGAACACATAGTTGACGAAGCACCCGGCAAAGCCGGCCAGGGTCGAGAAGATGACCGCCACGGTCGGTACGCCAGAGCCGGAAATACGCTTGGTAACGCTCAGCGCCTGGCCGCGGGCACCCAGCGAATAGAGCATGCGCGACGCGGTGTACAGGCCCGAGTTCATGCAGCTGGTCACGGCCACCAGCACCACGATATCCACCAGCAGCTTGGCGCCCGGCACGTTCAGCACTTCCAGCACGCGCTGGAACGAACCCACTGCTTTCAGGCCCGGGTCGTTCCATGCCACCAGCGATACCACCAGGAAGATCGACGCCAGGTAGAAGATGGCGATGCGGTACACCACCAGGTTGGTAGCGCGGCGGATCTTGTCTTTCGGGTTGGCGGTTTCGTCAGCGGCAATGGTGACGATTTCGGCACCGAAGAACGAGAAGATGGTGATCAGCACGCCACCGAGCACGGTGCCGAAACCGTTGGGCATGAAGCCGCCGTTATCCCACAACCGGCTGACCCCGGACACCTCGGCCAGCGGCCAGACGCCAAACACCGCCAGGCTGCAGACCACGATGAAGGCGATGATCGCCACCACCTTGACCAGCGCGAACCAGTACTCGAAGGCACCGAAGTTCTTCACGCTGATCAGGTTGGTACCCGACAGCACCAGCATGATCAGGAAGGCGAACAGCCACGACGGCACGCCAGGGAAGTAGGCATGCAGGATGTCGGCGCCGGCAATGGCCTCGACCGGAATGATCAGCACCCAGAACCACCAGTACAGCCAGCCGATGGTAAAGCCCGCCCATGGGCCGATGGCTTCGGAGGCATAGGTGGAAAACGAGCCGCTGTTGGGGTTGGCGATGGCCATTTCGCCGAGCATGCGCATCACCAGCAAGACCAGCAGCCCGGTCATGGCGTAGGAGATGAGGATGGCCGGGCCGGCGGTGGCAATGGCGTTGGAGGAACCGATGAACAGGCCAGCACCGATGATGCCGGCGATGGAGATCATGGATACCTGACGGGACGTCAGACCGTGCTGCAGGGAGCGCTGTTTGTTGTTGTGTAGCGAAGCCATGAAGAACCCTCGAATGGGTCGGCCGCAGCGGGGCGGCTGAAGACTGGAGCAGAATTCTTATAAATTTCTGATGTTCGTTGTTGTTGTTTTGCAGATGCCGGAAGCGGGTACTGACCTCCTCTTCGCACGACCGGTTGTAATCGTTGATCCAGGTCAGTATTAATCTATAGGCCGGGGTCAACAAACGACCTTTTCGAAACACATGATTCCGTTATGGAATGAACTCCTTCCTTTTTTGCTCGGTATTTGCCCGTCATGTCCAAACGCCTGATGCCTTCGACCACCGCCCTTCAGTGCTTCGAAGCGGCCGCCCGCCACCTCAGCTTCACCCGCGCGGCCCAGGAACTGCACCTGACCCAGAGCGCCGTCAGCAAGCAGGTGGCGCAGCTCGAGGACATGCTGTCGCACTCGCTGTTCCAGCGCATTCGCCGGCGCCTGCACCTGACCCCGGCAGGCGCGCTGTACCTCACCGAAGTGAACAAGATCCTCACCCAGATCGACATTTCCAGCCGCTACATCCTCAGCTACGGCGACGAGACCGAAGTGCTGCGCATCGCCACCCAGCCCACCTTTGGCGCGCGCTGGCTGGTACCCCGGCTGAAGGGTTTTGGCGACCGCTACCCGCGCATTCACCTGGATATCCGCAACGAACTGGAGCCGTTCGACCTGGTGCAGGCCAAGGCCGACATTGCGTTTTTCTTCGGCCAGGGCACCTGGCCCGGGGCAACCTGCATCGAACTGTTCAGCGAGGAAGTGGTGCCGGTATGCAGCCCGCAGCTGCTGGCCAACCACCGGTTCGACAGCGCCCAGGCGCTGACCGAACACCGCCTGCTGCAGTGCGTGTCGCGCCCGGAGGCCTGGCACGAATGGTTCCTGGGGCTAGGGCTGCATAGCCAGAACAGCTACCACGGGCCCCGCTTCGACACGTTCTACCTGTGCATCCGCGCGGCCATTGCCGGCTGCGGCATCGCCCTGATTCCGCGCTACCTGGTGGCCGAAGAGTTGAGCGAGGGCAAGCTGGTGGTGGCCTGGGACCACCCGGTGGCGAGCAATGGCCGGCACTTCATCGCCCATGCCGAGCATGCGGCCGAAGTGCCCAAGGTCAGGGCCTTCGTGCAGTGGATTCGGGAGCGGGTGGCAGAGGGGGATTGATTTGACCTGTACCGGCCTCTTCGCGGGCTTGCCCGCTCCCACAGAGGCTGCACTGTGCTCGAACCTGCAGTGATCCTGTGGGAGCGGGCAAGCCCGCGAAGAGGCCGGCACAGGCAAAAAAAAACGGCTAGATCAAGAATCCATGGAATGACCGCAATCGAATAATTCGTTTGCGGAATAACCTGCCGACACGCTTGGATAATAAGAAACTCGAACAAAGGTCCGCGTGCCCATGAACCAGGAAAGTATCAGCCAATCCATTGCCATCGTTCACCCGATCACACTTTCCCATGGCCGCAATGCCGAAGTCTGGGACACCGACGGCAAACGCTACATCGACTTCGTCGGCGGTATCGGTGTACTCAACCTGGGCCACTGCAACCCGGCTGTGGTCGAGGCGATCCAGGCCCAGGCCGCTCGCCTGACCCACTACGCCTTCAACGCAGCCCCCCATGGCCCATACCTGGCGCTGATGGAGCAACTGAGCCAATTCGTACCGGTCAGCTACCCATTGGCCGGCATGCTCACCAACAGCGGCGCGGAAGCTGCAGAAAACGCCCTGAAAGTGGCCCGTGGTGCCACCGGCAAACGCGCCATCATCGCCTTCGACGGCGGCTTCCACGGTCGCACCCTGGCCACCCTGAACCTCAACGGCAAGGTCGCCCCGTACAAGCAGCGGGTCGGTGAACTGCCGGGGCCGGTGTACCACCTGCCCTACCCCAGCGCCGACACCGGGGTTACCTGCGAACAGGCCCTCAAGGCCATGGACCGCCTGTTCAGCGTCGAGCTGGCAGTGGAGGACGTGGCGGCGTTCATCTTCGAGCCGGTGCAGGGCGAAGGCGGTTTCCTCGCCCTTGACCCAGCCTTCGCCCAGGCCCTGCGCCGCTTCTGCGACGAGCGCGGCATCCTGATCATCATCGACGAGATCCAGTCGGGCTTCGGCCGCACCGGCCAGCGCTTCGCCTTCCCGCGTCTGGGCATCGAGCCCGACCTGCTGCTGTTGGCCAAGAGCATTGCCGGCGGCATGCCGCTGGGAGCGGTGGTCGGGCGCAAGGAGTTGATGGCAGCACTGCCCAAAGGTGGCCTGGGTGGCACCTATTCAGGCAACCCGATCGCCTGCGCAGCGGCCCTGGCCAGCCTGGCGCAGATGACCGACGAGAACGTCGCTAACTGGGGTGAGCGCCAGGAGCAGGCAATCGTGCGCCGCTTCGAGCGTTGGAAGGCCTCGGGCCTGAGCCCGTTCATCGGCCGCCTGACCGGCGTCGGCGCAATGCGCGGGATCGAGTTCGTCAATGCCGACGGCAGCCCGGCACCGGCGCAACTGGCCAAGGTGATGGAAGCGGCGCGGGCCAAGGGCCTGTTGCTGATGCCCAGCGGCAAGGCGCGGCACATCATCCGCCTGCTGGCACCGCTGACCATCGAGGCCGAAGTGCTCGAGGAGGGCCTGGATATCCTCGAGCAGTGCCTGGCGGAACTGAACTGATACTTACAAGCCCAGTTCTGCCGGAGTGAGCATGTCGGACTCGAAGGCAATCCAGCCGCCTTCGAGTTCGGCGTGACCGTTGACGATCGGGCCGTAGTAGGTCAGGCCGTTCTCCAGGGTCACGCAGATGTGCGTGGCGTTCTTTTCGGGGGCTGCGAGCGTACCGACGAAATGCACCTTCTTCAGCGTTTCGGTCACCGCTTCCAGGCCAACGCGCATGTTGGGGTTTTCCGAGGCCTCGGCGTCGCCGCCACGGTCTTCGGCGCTGACGGTGATGGTGGCGATGTACGGGTACTTGGTGCTCAAGCGGGTTACCTCTGTGGGTGTGTAGGCGTATGGGCGCGTAGAGTACGGCAGGTGATCTCCATTGTCTCTACCGGCCTATTCGCGGGTAAACCCGCTCCTACAGTGACCGCACATTGCCCAAGGCCTGCGCAGTACTTGTGGGAGCGGGTTTACCCGCGAAGAGGCCGGGCCTGCAAAAGGTGATCTGAAGGGCCCGATCTGTTAGGGTGCCCGCCGATGCACGCCACACCACACGAGGATCCCGAGTGAGCGCCGAAGAACCCCTGATCGCCGACCTGTTCGAGGTCGACAAACGCCTGTCCCTCAAGCCCGTGGTGGACTTCAACAGCTACCTGCGCAACGCCTTCGGCGAAGGCCCGTGCCGTTGCCATCGCTGCACCGAAGGTGGCGACCAAGGCACCTACAGCCACGCCCACACCTTCACCTTCGACGGCCGCCAATGGCACCGCCGCTTTGCCAGCACCTCCGGCAGCGACGTCGCCCAGGCCCTGAAAAAGGCCTGGCTTTCGTACACCAAGGCCGATCTCAACCTGGTCGGCGCACTGGACCTGGCCACCCTCAAGACCTTCACCGAAGCCGCCCTGCACACGCGCCTGCTGGCCCTGCTGCCTGCCAGCGGCCTGGCCCGCGAAGTGGATGGCCAGTGGCTGCTGCAAGCCCAGGCCGACTGACGGCCCGGCGGTAAAGCAGGATTCTCCCGTTCTGCTACCGTGGGAGAATCCGCTCATCCGCAGGTAGTCCGCCATGGCCCGTACAACGCCCATCGAGCTGTACCGCAATATCGGTATCGTCGCCCACGTGGACGCCGGCAAGACCACGACCACCGAGCGGATCCTGTTCTACACCGGGGTCAACCACAAGATGGGCGAAGTGCACGATGGTGCCGCGACCATGGACTGGATGGCCCAGGAGCAGGAGCGCGGCATCACCATCACCTCGGCGGCGACCACTGCTTTCTGGCAGGGCTCGACCAAGCAGTTCGCCCACAAGTACCGCTTCAACATCATCGACACCCCGGGCCACGTCGACTTCACCATCGAGGTGGAGCGCTCGCTGCGCGTGCTCGATGGCGCGGTAGTGGTGTTCAGCGGCGCGGACGGGGTCGAACCGCAGTCCGAGACCGTATGGCGCCAGGCCAACAAGTACCATGTGCCGCGCCTGGCCTACATCAACAAGATGGACCGCCAGGGCGCCGACTTCCTGCGCGTGGTCAAGCAGATCGACCAGCGCCTGGGCCACCACCCGGTGCCGATCCAGCTGGCCATCGGCAGCGAAGAGAACTTCATCGGCCAGATCGATCTGGTGAAGATGAAGGCCATCTACTGGAACGATGCCGACCAGGGCACCAGCTACCGCGAAGAAGACATCCCTGCCGAGCTGCAGGCGCTGGCCGACGAGTGGCGCGCGCACATGGTCGAGGCAGCGGCCGAGGCCAATGACGAGCTCACCATGAAGTTTCTCGATGGCGAGGAACTGAGCGTCGATGAAATCAAGGCTGCCTTGCGCCAGCGCACCATCGCCAATGAAATCGTGCCGACCATCCTCGGCTCGTCGTTCAAGAACAAGGGCGTGCCGCTGATGCTCGACGCGGTCATCGACTACCTCCCCGCCCCGTCGGAGATCCCGGCGATCAAGGGCACCGACCCGGATGACGAAGAAAAGCACCTGGAGCGCCACGCCGACGACAGCGAGCCGTTCTCGGCCCTCGCATTCAAGATCGCCACCGACCCGTTCGTCGGCACCCTGACCTTCGCCCGGGTCTACTCCGGCGTGCTCAGCTCCGGCAACGCGGTACTCAACTCGGTAAAGGGCAAGAAGGAACGCATCGGCCGCATGGTGCAGATGCATGCCAACCAGCGGGCTGAAATCAAGGATGTGTGCGCCGGCGACATCGCCGCGCTGATCGGCATGAAGGACGTGACCACCGGCGACACCCTGTGCGACATGGACAAGCCGATCATCCTCGAACGCATGGACTTCCCCGACCCGGTTATTTCCGTGGCAGTGGAGCCCAAGACCAAGGCCGACCAGGAAAAAATGGGCATCGCCCTGGGCAAGCTGGCCCAGGAAGACCCGTCATTCCGCGTGCGCACCGACGAGGAGACCGGCCAGACCATTATCTCGGGCATGGGCGAGTTGCACCTGGACATCATCGTCGACCGCATGCGCCGCGAGTTCAACGTCGAGGCCAACATCGGCAAGCCGCAGGTGGCCTACCGCGAGAAAATCCGCAACACCTGCGAGATCGAGGGCCGCTTCGTCCGCCAGTCCGGCGGCCGAGGCCAGTACGGCCACTGCTGGATCCGCTTCGCCCCCGGCGACGAGGGCAAGGAAGGCCTGGAGTTCATCAACGAGATCGTTGGCGGCGTGGTACCACGCGAATACATCCCGGCTATCCAGAAAGGCATCGAGGAGCAGATGAAGAACGGCGTGCTGGCTGGCTACCCGCTGATCAACCTGAAGGCGGCGGTGTTCGACGGCTCGTACCACGATGTCGACTCGAACGAAATGGCCTACAAGATCGCCGCCTCGATGGCCACCAAGCAACTGTCGCAGAAAGGTGGGGCGGTGTTGCTGGAGCCGGTGATGAAGGTGGAAGTGGTGACCCCGGAGGAGTACCAGGGTGACATCCTCGGCGACCTGAGCCGGCGCCGCGGGATGATCCAGGATGGTGATGAAACGCCGGCCGGCAAGGTGATCCGTGCCGAGGTGCCGCTGGGCGAGATGTTCGGCTATGCCACCTCGATGCGCTCCATGACCCAGGGCCGGGCCAGCTTCTCGATGGAATTTACCCGTTATGCCGAGGCACCGGCGAGCATTGCCGATGCCATCGTCAAGAAGAACCGCGGGGAGTGATTCGTTCGCCTGTGCTGGCCTCTTCGCGGCTAAAGCCGCTCCCACCTCGACCGCATCGGCCTCGAGCCAGGCGCTATCGCTGTGGGAGCTGGCTTGCCGGCGATGAGGCCAGTACAGGCAACACAAGACAGTTGCTCCCACAGGGAATGCATACCCCCTGTAGGAGCGGCTTTAGCCGCGAAGAGGCCGGCACAGCCAACAACCCTTCTCAGTGCTGCTCCCCAGCCCGCTTCAGCAGCTTCTTGCAGCGCTCGGACAGATGCACCACCCGCAACTGCTTGCCCGCCCTCGCATACCGCTCCCGCAAGGTCTTCAACGCCGCAATCGCCGAATAATCGACAAAGCTCAGATGCTGGCAATCCAGGGTCACCTTGGCCGGGTCGTTAGCCGGGTCGAACTGGTTCAGGAACACCGTAGTCGAAGCAAAGAACAGCGTGCCATGCACCTGGTAATGCTTGCCCTCCTCTGCATCCTCATGGCTGTCGGCATACAGCTCCCGCGCATGCTGCCAGGCAAAGTTCACCGCCGCGATGACGATGCCGAACAGCACCGCCACCGCCAGGTCGGTGAGCACCGTTACCACGGTCACGGCAATGATCGCCAGCACATCGCTCAGCGGCACCTTGTGCAGCACCCGCAACGACGCCCAGGCGAAGGTCTGCTGCGCCACCACGAACATCACCCCGACCAGCGCCGCCAGCGGAATACGCTCGATCAGCGGCGACAGGAACAGCACGAACAGCAGGACCATCACCCCGGCCACCACACCTGACAGCCGGCCACGGCCATTGGAGCTGAGGTTGATCACCGTCTGGCCGATCATCGCGCAACCACCCATGCCACCGCACAGGCCGGAAACCATGTTGGCCGCGCCCAGTGCCACGCACTCGCGGTCCGGGTAGCCACGGCTCTCGGTGATTTCATCGGTCAGGTTGAGCGTGAGCAGGGTTTCCAGCAGGCCGACCATGGCCATCAGTACCGCGTAGGGGGCGATGATCTTCAGGGTCTCGAGGTTCCACGGCACATCCGGCAGGGCCAGCTGCGGCAGGCCACCGGCGATGCGCGCCATGTCGCCCAGGGTGCGTGTGGGCAGGCCGAGCAGGTACACCAGCAAACCAACGCCAAGGATCGCCACCAGCGCTGGCGGCACCGCACGGGTCAACTTCGGCAGCACGTAGACCACCGCCATGGTCAGCGCCACCAGGCCGATCATCAGGTACAGCGGCGTACCGCCGAGCCAGTGCCCGCCCTCTTTGAAGTGCTCCAGCTGGGCCATGGCAATGACGATCGCCAGGCCGTTGACGAAGCCGAGCATCACCGGGTACGGCACCAACCGCACCAGCTTGCCCAGGCGCAGCAAACCGAACAGGATCATCACCACGCCGCCCAGCAAAACCGTGGCCAGCAGGTACTGCGCACCGTGCTGCACCACCAGCGCAACGATCACCACCGCCATCGAGCCGGCGGCACCGGAAATCATCCCCGGCCGACCACCGAACAGCGCCGTCAGGGTGCAGATGATAAAGGCGCCATACAGGCCCATCAGCGGGTTGAGGTGAGCCACCAGGGCAAAGGCGATGCACTCGGGCACCAGGGCGAATGAGGTGGTCAGGCCGGCGAGCACGTCGGCGCGAAGTCGGGCGGGTTTCATGGGCATCCTGTGGTGCAGTCCGGATGGACGGATCGAAAACAAGCGGGCGCGATGTTACGGAATTTGTCCGGCAGCGGCCACCGTTCAGCGCACCCGCTCCCGGCTTTGCACGGCCAGGTCCAGAGCGCGCTGCATGTCCAGGCGCGCCGAACGCCCCAGGTCGGGGTGGTTCAGTTGGCCGCCACGCTCAGACGGCAGGATCGGCGCCGTCAGGTCCTCGGCGTCCATCGCTTCGAAATCCTGCTCGGCGCCCAGGGTCAAGGCGCTGCGCCGCAACAGCATGCGCACCTGTTCGGGGGTCAGCGCCGGGTTGATCGACAGCATCGTCGCCACGGTTGCAGTCACCAGCGGCGTTGCGTACGACGTGCCACAATGCGCAGCGCCCGCACCCGGGCGAATGCAGGCCGCCGCACTGACATCCACACGCATGTCGATGTTGGAGCTATGGCGCTTGCGCACATGGCCAGGGTGTTCGACCGCCACTGACTTGTCACTGCGCTGGTGCCCGCCCACCACCAGCAATTGTTCGGTGATGAACGACGATGGCAGGCGATATTCATCGGTACCCGACCAGGACGCACCATTACCCGCCGAGTTGACCACCACCACATCAGGGTGCTCGGCGCGCAGCCACAGGAAGAACTCCTCGAGCAGTTCCTCATAGCCACTCATGGCCAGCCCGGAACGCACCAGCGAATCGACTTCGTCACCTTTGACATCGCGCGCGCCTACCCGATGGATGCCCCAGCTCCAGTTCAACACCCGCACCCCATCCTCGACCAGGTTCACCGATGCAGCGATGTTGGCGGTGATACCGGCATCCGAGTTGCGCTCGACAATCACCTCGAAGCCAGGACTGTGCTTGCCAAGCCTTGGCAAAAAGCCTTCATCCGGGTTCGCCAGGATACCGGCCACATGGCTACCGTGACTGCCTGGGCGGTCACCGTCGCGCGCATACAGGCACGTCTGCGCCTGGTCGCAGCGCCCTCGATAATGGCTGAAGCCTGGCGCGTCGAAGTCCAACTCTCGCTCGATCACACCGACCCGCACCGGTTGCACCGGCAAGCTGGAAGCGGCAATTCGCCGCTGGTAGTAGTACAGCGCGTCCATGAAGCGGTTGGCGGCCCACTCATCCGCCTGATCGATGGCCAGGGCGTCACGCCCGCTACCTTCCTCGCCACGCTCCGGGGCAGACTCCTCGACAATCACTGCATCCACGCTGACTTCACTGCCCATGCGCAGGATCATCGCGTCGCGCTGCACCAGGTCGCCCACCGGCAAGCGCAACTGGTAGATATTCAGCGGCGGTATGGCACCCACGACCTGGGCGCCGTACTTCCCGGCGATCCGTCGGGCTTCGCCGAGGCCATCATGTTTTTCCTCGATCAAAAGGCTTACCAGGTCCACATAGGTGGTGAGGCCATCCATGTTCTTCGCCACTTCATCAGGCCCGGCGGCCACAACATGGCTGCGCTGGCGGGTCAGCCAAACCGGGTTGCTGGTGCGCTCGCCGTCCTCCAGCCACAGCGGAGCACTGCGCAGGGCTTGTTCGGCCAATTTCAGCGTAAGCCGGTCACCTTGCCGCTCGAAATCGGCTGTCGGCAGCCGCACACCACCGAGCCAGACCGTCGGCAGCTGCGCCCCGAGGCCCTCGGCGCGCAGGCACCATTGCTGCTGGCCATCGCCAAACAGGTCGCCGCAACGCTGCAGCTGTTTGATGCGCAACGAATCAGCAGCAGCCTCGGCACAAAGGCTGCACAGGCACAACAACAAGATCAGAACACGCTTCATGCACTCAGCCCCATTCAATCCCTGTGCGTGCGACTGGTGGGGTAGATCAAAGGTTCAGCTGCGGCCCGCCGCCTTGTCCCGCGCAAGCCATTCAGCCATGGATGCATCCTCAAGCGCGTACTCTCCGCGATTGGCCTTCCATACCAGCTCCTTGTCACGCAGGGCATCGAGGGCCTTCTGGACGCTGGTCGTGCTGGCGTTGATTTCCGCCCGGGCCTGCTCCAGCTTACGGTTCACATCCCCTAAGGTTTGCTCGGTAAATGGCGAAAACGGCTGCCGGCCCAACGTGCGCTCGGCCATTACCTCAAGCACTGCCTGTTGCAAGGCTGACAGGTCGTTCCAGGCGCTTTCGTAGTCACTCCAAACGCCCGCCTGATGATTGAGCGCCCCTGTGCGCAGTAATTCACCCAGGTTGCCCGCCTCACCCAGGCCCACGCTCACTTCGGCCAACAGCTTGTTGAGCATTTCAGGGCGGCGCCCGACCAACTCGAAAGCATACACAAGGTCCTCGACCTTGAACTGGTTGCTGGCGGCCAGGCGCCGGTTCCACAAATCAGTGATGAACTCGACATACTCACGCCCCAGCAAGGGGAATGGCGTGATGCTGGCCCCAAAGAAGGGTTGCTTGCTCTTGAGCACCAGGTTGGCCAGCTTGTCGCGGCTGGAGCCAGTGAACACCAGACGCAAGCCGTCCGGGCGGTCGCCACGGTTGAGATGGTCACGCGCGGCTTTCAGCGCAAACATCGCATTCAGGCCATCTTCGCTGTTGAGGGCATGCTGGGCCTCGTCGATGATCAGTACCACCATCTGCCCCGACACTTGATGCAACACGGCAAGTGCCTGAGCCAAGGTAGTCCCCTCAGGCAGCTGCGGGCGAGTAAAATCCCAGCTGAGGGTACGCAGCAGGTTTATCTTGTCGATACCGGCCTTTTTCGCAGCCTTGGCCAGCGCACCTTCGAAGCTGCCCAGCGCAGCACCGATGGCGCCACTGATGAGTTCTGCCGGCGCGGCGTCGCGGTCCGACCACAGGTCGACGTAAACCGGTAGCCAGCCGCGCTGTACGCATTCCGGAATGAAGTCGTTGTTGAGGAAGGTGCTCTTGCCCGTACGTCGGGGCGCGGCGAGGAACATGCCCGAGCTGTAATCGACCAGCGACTCGCCGGCCAGGTCTTGGCCCAGAGCCTTGGCCAACTGATCACGACGTAGAAGCGGGCGGATGGGTGACATGCAATTACCCTCAATTATCTTGATGACTATAATTTATAGCCTACAAGATAAAACCCGATAAATCACCCACTCAGCCACATCACCGACGTGATCCAGATCCGGCAGCCAGCCGCTAAATTTGCCATCATGTTGATTCCACCTGCGGAGATCATGGACATGCCGCTACGCCCCCTGTTTGCCGCCTTGCTGCTGGCCGCCAGCCTCACTGCCCAAGCCGCCACCGAGGTATTGCCGCTACAACACCGCAGCAGCGCCGAACTGCTGCCCGCCGCCCAGGCATTCATCGGCAAGGACGGCACGGTCAGCGCCTTCGAGAACAAGCTGATCGTCAACGCCAGCCCCGAGCGCATCGACGACCTGCGCACCCTGCTGCAACAGCTGGACACCGCCCCCAAGCGCCTGCTGATCAGCGTCGACAACAACGACAGCAACTTCCAGGACAACCGTGGCAACGCACGTGTCATCCACTACGGCACCAGCAACCGTGATGGCGGCATGCAGCAGATTCAGGCCAGCGAAGGCCAGCCGGCGCTGATCCAGGTTGGCCAGAGCATCCCGATCACCAGCACCAGCACCGACGGCTACGGGCGCATCCAGAGCAATACCGAATACCGCAACGTGACCCAGGGTTTCTACGTCACCCCCAGCTTGAGTGGTGATACGGTTCGTCTGCAAATAAGCACCAATAATGACCGCATCAGCCAGGAACGTGCTGATGTAGTGAAAGTGCAAAGCACCGACACGACAATCACCGGCAAGCTCGGAGAATGGATCACCCTGGCCGGCTACAACCAGCAGAGCCAAGCCGACCGTAGCGCGTCAAGCCACAGTTACAGCACCCAACGGGGTGAAAACATGACTTTGCGTGTCAAAGTCGACCTTCTCGACTGATCCCAGGCAATTCAAGGCCTCGACCAAAGGCCTTGAAACTGACTGCCAAGTCGCATTAGACCAAAGATGTAGTAAGTGAAAAAAACCACTACAAAACATTTGACAGGGTCTTTTTCCCAAGGGCATGATGGCCTCGCTCCCGCTAATCAGGGGCCCTGGCAAGGGCCTTCGAGGCGCACTCCTCCCACCCCTGGAGGCGTCTCGTGTCTATACGGCCCACAAGGCGGTTCGACGGGATTGCGACTGCAACGAAGAAGTTGTCCCGAGGGACGGAAGCGCATCACCGCAGTACTGGCAATCGCGTAGCACCGCAGCAAGGCAACCACGAGCCAACCTGCCGGAGCACCCTTTCGCCTGGCCTGCACACCCTTCCCCTTCGAGCCTTCGCGTTCGCCGCCGCACTCCTGCGAACAGGACAGCCGCCAGCTCCTGATCTGCTCCGAGCATCAGCACAATTACCCCAAGATCGATGCGACGAGGTTTATTTCCATGGCACTGACACGCGAACAGCAAATTGCAGCCCTCGAGAAAGACTGGGCCGAGAACCCGCGCTGGAAAGGCGTGACCCGTACCTACACCGCCGCTGATGTCGTTCGCCTGCGTGGCTCCCTGCAGCCGGAGCACACCCTGGCCCGCCTGGGTGCAGAAAAACTGTGGAAGCTGGTCACCGAAGGTGCCCACCCGTCCTTCCGCCCAGAAAAAGATTTCGTCAACTGCATGGGCGCCCTGACCGGTGGCCAGGCAGTGCAGCAGGTCAAGGCCGGCATCCAGGCCATATACCTGTCCGGCTGGCAGGTTGCCGCCGACAACAACTCCGCCGAGTCCATGTACCCTGACCAGTCGCTGTACCCGGTCGACTCGGTACCGACCGTGGTCAAGCGCATCAACAACGCCTTCCGCCGCGCCGACCAGATCCAGTGGAAAGCTGGCAAGAACCCAGGCGACGATGGCTACATCGACTACTTCGCACCGATCGTGGCCGACGCCGAAGCCGGTTTCGGTGGCGTACTGAACGCCTACGAGCTGATGAAGAACATGATCGAAGCAGGCGCCGCCGGCGTGCACTTCGAAGACCAGCTGGCCTCGGTGAAAAAATGCGGCCACATGGGTGGCAAGGTGCTGGTACCGACCCAGGAAGCCGTGCAAAAGCTGGTGGCCGCGCGCCTGGCAGCTGACGTATCGGGCGTGCCGACCATCATCTTGGCCCGTACCGACGCCAACGCCGCCGACCTGCTGACCAGCGACTGCGACCCGTACGACCAGCCGTTCGTGATTGGCGAGCGCACCCGTGAAGGCTTCTACAAGGTACGCGCCGGCCTCGACCAGGCCATCGCCCGCGGCCTGGCCTACGCGCCGTACGCCGACCTGATCTGGTGCGAAACCGCCAAGCCGGACCTGGACGAAGCCCGCCGCTTCGCCGAAGCGATCAAGAAGGAGTACCCGGACCAGATCCTGTCGTACAACTGCTCGCCTTCCTTCAACTGGAAGAAGAACCTGGACGACGCGACCATCGCCAAGTTCCAGCGCGAGCTGTCGGCAATGGGCTACAAGCACCAGTTCATCACCCTGGCCGGCATCCACAACATGTGGCACGGCATGTTCAACCTGGCGCACGACTACGCCCGCAACGACATGACCGCCTACGTGAAGCTGCAGGAGCAGGAATTCGCTGACGCCAACAAAGGCTACACCTTCGTGGCGCACCAGCAGGAAGTGGGCACTGGCTACTTCGACGACATGACCACCGTGATCCAGGGTGGCGCATCGTCGGTGACGGCACTGACCGGTTCGACCGAGGAAGAGCAGTTCCACTGATAGTGGGTTGCTGTTGAAGAAAGGCCCGAGGCTTGTTGAAGCCCCGGGCCTTTCTTTTTGGTCTGTACCCAGGAACACACGGACCCTGTAGGAGCGGCCTTGTGTCGCGAAAGGGCTGCAAAGCAGCCCCAGCATTTTTTGCCTCGATGCTTAAATCCCGGGGCCGCTCTGCGGCCCTTTCGCGACACAAGGCCGCTCCTACAAAGCAATCGCGAAGCCCTGCACTACCTCAGTGCTTCATGCCCAGTTCCGCATCATCCATCAGGCCGGTGATGGTCAGTTCGCGCACGTAACCCATCAATTCCGAAGACTGCTCGCGGGCGTCGCGACAGGGAATGCCTGGCTCGATGCGGAACAGTGGGTGAGTGCCGTTTTCGCCTTGGTAGAAGGTGGTCATTGTTTTATCCCTGAAAATTCTCGACTGCCTGGGCTGACCTCTTCGCGGGCACGCCCGCTCCCACAAGTACCGTGCAAGTCTTGATGACTGCGGTGATCCTGTGGGAGCGGGCATGCCCGCGAAAGGGCCGGTACAGGAGGAAGCAAAACCCACGATCAGGTCTATGCTTGAGGCAGCACAGCCGCAAGGACCGCCCATGCTTCGTCCAAGCCACCTGATGATTCTCGCCCTGGTCGCCGCCGCCCTCTATATATATGCACTGGCCAGCGACAACACCCTGCTCGCCCTGCTGGCGAAACCGTTCCCGGTACTGGCCCTGATCGCCTGGCTGCGCAGTGCTCCCGCCACACCTTACCGCCGCTGGATCACCCTCGGCCTGGCATTCTCGGTACTCGGCGACATCCTGCTGGCCACCCCCGCCGACCTGTTCGTGTTCGGCCTGGCCGCCTTCCTCTGCGCCCACCTGGCCTACCTGCGCGCATATTGCAGCCAGACCCTGCGCCCAGCCCTGCCCGCACTGCTGCTGAGCGCCATCACCGGTATCACTCTGCTCGGCGTACTGGCCAGCCACGGCCTCGGCCCGCTACTGATCCCGGTCGTGCTCTATGCCTTGGCCATCAGCGCCATGCTCTGGCGCGCCCTGGCCTGCGGCGGGCTCGCCGCGCTCGGCGCCTGCCTGTTCGTGCTCTCCGACAGCCTGATCGGTATCGACCGCTTCGTCAGCCCGTTCGCCTCCGCGCCGTACCTGATCATCCTCACCTACTGGCTCGGCCAGTGGGCGATCGCTTCATCAGCCAGTCATCGCTCAATCGATAAAGTATTGACCCAGAGCGGGGCAAGCGGTGTCGAAAGCTGCTAGAACAGGCGTTTTTCGCATTTGCAAGTAGGGGGAATCGCCAGATGAACTTTACAAGACGCAGAACAGGGGAAATATCAGGCATCAGGTCAAATGATATCAATTATCATTTCGAAACTTGCAATTCGTTACCCGTCGCAAGAAACATAATTAACAAAACCGCACGCAATGCCCGAATCTCAAGGCTTTCAGCCAGTTACAAGCGGCTTTTGTACTTAATCCTACGAATAAATTTGCGACAGAAATTTTACTTGCACGGGGTTTACCCATAAAATCAGCGCGATTGATTCAGCTGCGACATTTGGTCACTGCATGTGCGACACCAAGTCGCCGCTCTACACTTATTTCAGACTGCAGAGCTGGGTCTCTGTATAAGGATCTCTAGCATGTCCGATTCGGCAGGACTCATCGCCCACAACTGGGGCTTTGCCATCTTCCTCCTGGGTGTCGTCGGCCTGTGCGCCTTCATGCTCGGCCTGTCCAGCCTGCTCGGTAGCAAGGCCTGGGGCCGCGCCAAGAACGAACCCTTCGAATCCGGCATGCTGCCCGTCGGCAGCGCCCGCCTGCGCCTGTCCGCCAAATTCTATCTGGTCGCGATGCTGTTCGTGATCTTCGATATCGAAGCCCTCTTTCTCTTTGCATGGTCTGTGTCCGTCCGCGAAAGCGGCTGGACCGGATTCGTCGAAGCACTCGTTTTCATAGCAATTCTGTTGGCTGGTCTTGTCTACCTATGGCGCGTCGGGGCACTTGATTGGGCTCCCGAAGGTCGCCGCAAGCGGCAAGCGAAGCTGAAACAATGAGGCTTTGGCATGCAATACAATCTCACCAGAATCGATCCGGATGCGCCCAACGAGCAGTACCCGGTCGGTGAACGGGAAACCGTCACCGATCAACTGCTGGAGGACCAGGTCCACAAGAACATCTTCATGGGCAAGCTTGAAGATGTGCTGCGTGGCGCGGTCAACTGGGGCCGCAAGAACTCCCTCTGGCCGTACAACTTCGGCCTGTCCTGCTGCTACGTGGAAATGACCACGGCCTTCACGGCACCCCACGACATCGCCCGCTTCGGCGCCGAAGTCATCCGGGCATCGCCGCGTCAGGCCGACTTCATGGTCATCGCCGGTACCTGCTTCGTGAAGATGGCGCCGATCATCCAGCGCCTGTACGAGCAGATGCTCGAGCCGAAATGGGTCATCTCCATGGGTTCGTGCGCCAACTCCGGCGGCATGTACGACATCTACTCGGTCGTTCAGGGGGTCGACAAGTTCCTCCCCGTGGACGTCTATGTGCCTGGCTGCCCGCCACGCCCTGAGGCTTTCCTGCAAGGCTTGATGCTGCTGCAGGAGTCGATCGGCCAAGAACGACGCCCGCTTTCCTGGGTTGTTGGTGATCAAGGTATTTACCGTGCCGAGATGCCAGCCCAGAAAGACCTGCGTCGTGAGCAGCGCATTGCAGTAACCAACCTGCGCAGCCCCGACGAAGTCTGATCCAGCGACCTGCCGCCCGCTCCCCTGGAGCCGGCGGCCTGGCTTCATTCTTAACGTTGACCCAAAGCGACCGAGACCATGACAGCGGACAACGCTATTTTCATTCCGCCCTACAAGGCTGACGACCAGGATGTGGTCGTCGAACTGCACAACCGTTTTGGCGCCGAAGCATTCGTCGCCCAGGAAACCCGCACCGGCATGCCCGTGCTGTGGGTCAAGCGCGAGCAGCTCAAGGAAGTGCTCAGCTTCCTGCGCGGCGTGGCCAAACCGTACAGCATGCTGTACGACCTGCACGGCGTCGACGAGCGCCTGCGCACCCAGCGCCGCGGCCTGCCAGCTGCCGACTTCAGCGTGTTCTACCACCTGCTGTCGATCGAGCGTAACAGCGATGTGATGATCAAGGTGTCGCTCAGCGAAGGCGACCTGAACCTGCCGACCGTGACCGGTATCTGGCCGAACGCCAACTGGTACGAGCGCGAAGTCTGGGACATGTTCGGCATCGACTTTGCCGGCCACCCGCACCTCAGCCGCATCATGATGCCGCCCACCTGGGAAGGCCACCCGCTGCGCAAGGACTACCCGGCCCGCGCCACCGAGTTCGATCCCTACAGCCTGACCCTGGCCAAGCAGCAGCTTGAAGAGGAATCGGCACGCTTCAACCCGGAAGCCTGGGGCATGAAGCGCCAGGGCGCCAACGAGGACTACATGTTCCTCAACCTCGGCCCCAACCACCCTTCCGCGCACGGTGCCTTCCGTATCGTCCTGCAGCTGGACGGTGAAGAGATCGTCGACTGCGTACCGGACATCGGCTACCACCACCGTGGCGCCGAGAAAATGGCCGAGCGCCAGTCCTGGCACAGCTTCATCCCCTACACCGACCGCATCGACTACCTCGGCGGGGTAATGAACAACCTGCCGTACGTGCTCGCGGTCGAGAAGCTGGCCGGCATCAAGGTGCCACAGAAGGTCGACACCATCCGCGTGATGCTGGCCGAGTTCTTCCGTATCACCAGCCACCTGCTGTTCCTGGGTACCTACATCCAGGACGTCGGCGCCATGACCCCGGTGTTCTTCACCTTCACCGACCGCCAGCGCGCCTACACCGTGATCGAAGCGATCACCGGCTTCCGCCTGCACCCGGCCTGGTACCGCATCGGTGGCGTCGCCCACGACCTGCCGCGCGGCTGGGACAAGCTGGTCAAGGACTTCGTCGAATGGCTGCCCAAGCGCCTCGACGAGTACGAAAAGGCTGCCCTGCAGAACAGCATCCTCAAGGGCCGTACCATCGGCGTTGCCGCGTACAACACCAAGGAAGCCCTGGCCTGGGGTACCACCGGTGCCGGCCTGCGTGCCACCGGTTGCGACTTCGACCTGCGTAAAGCCCGCCCCTACTCCGGCTACGAGAACTTCGAGTTCGAAGTACCGCTGGCCCACAACGGCGATGCCTACGATCGCTGCATGGTCCGTGTCGAGGAGATGCGCCAGAGTATCCGCATCATCGACCAGTGCCTGCGCAACATGCCGGAAGGCCCGTACAAGGCGGATCACCCGCTGACCACGCCGCCGCCGAAAGAGCGCACCCTGCAGCACATCGAAACCCTGATCACGCACTTCCTGCAAGTCTCGTGGGGCCCGGTCATGCCGGCCAACGAGTCGTTCCAGATGATCGAGGCGACCAAGGGCATCAACAGTTACTACCTGACGAGCGATGGCGGCACCATGAGCTACCGCACCCGGATCCGTACCCCGAGCTACCCGCACCTGCAGCAGATCCCTTCGGTGATCAAAGGCAGCATGGTCGCCGACCTCATTGCGTACCTGGGCAGTATCGACTTCGTTATGGCTGACGTGGACCGCTAAGCATGAACAGCACGCTTATCCAGACAGACCGTTTCGCCCTGAGCGAAACCGAGCGCTCGGCCATCGAGCACGAAATGCATCACTACGAGGACCCGCGCGCGGCGTCCATCGAAGCCCTGAAGATCGTCCAGAAGGAACGTGGCTGGGTGCCGGACGGCGCCATCCACGCCATCGGCGAAGTACTGGGCATCCCGGCCAGCGACGTCGAAGGTGTCGCCACCTTCTACAGCCAGATCTTCCGTCAGCCGGTCGGCCGCCACATCATCCGCGTGTGCGACAGCATGGTCTGCTACATCGGCGGCCATGAATCCGTGGTCAGCCAGATTCAAAGCGAACTGGGCATCGGCCTGGGCCAGACCACCGCCGACGGGCGCTTCACCCTGCTGCCGGTATGCTGCCTGGGCAACTGCGACAAGGCCCCGGCGCTGATGATCGACGACGACACCTTCGGTGACGTGCAGCCGGCTGGCGTTTCCAAACTGCTGGAGGGTTACGTATGACCATTACTTCCTTCGGCCCGGCCAACCGCATCGCGCGCACGGCCGAAACCCACCCGCTGACCTGGCGCCTGCGTGACGACGGCGAGCCGGTATGGCTTGCCGAGTACGAATCGAAGAACGGCTACGCTGCCGCCCGCAAGGCGCTGGCGCAGATGTCGGCCGACGACATCGTGCAAAGCGTCAAGGACTCCGGCCTCAAGGGCCGCGGTGGTGCAGGCTTCCCCACTGGCGTGAAGTGGGGCCTGATGCCCAAAGACGAATCCATGAACATCCGCTACCTGCTGTGCAACGCGGACGAAATGGAGCCGAACACCTGGAAGGACCGCATGCTGATGGAGCAACAGCCCCATCTGCTGGTCGAGGGCATGCTGATCAGCGCCCGCGCCCTGAAGGCCTACCGTGGTTACATCTTCCTGCGTGGCGAATACACCACCGCAGCGAAAAACCTCAACCGCGCCATCGAGGAAGCCAAGGCCGCCGGCCTGCTGGGCAAGAACATCCTCGGCAGCGGTTTCGATTTCGAGCTGTTCGTGCACACCGGTGCCGGCCGCTACATCTGTGGTGAAGAAACCGCACTGATCAACTCGCTGGAAGGCCGCCGCGCCAACCCGCGCTCCAAGCCGCCCTTCCCTGCCGCCGTTGGCGTGTGGGGCAAGCCGACTTGCGTGAACAACGTCGAAACACTGTGCAACGTCCCGGCCATCGTCGCCAACGGCAACGACTGGTACAAGTCGCTGGCCCGCGAAGGCAGCGAAGACCACGGCACCAAGCTGATGGGCTTCTCCGGCAAGGTGAAGAACCCGGGCCTGTGGGAACTGCCGTTCGGCGTCACCGCCCGCGAACTGTTCGAAGACTATGCCGGCGGCATGCGCGACGGCTTCAAGCTCAAGTGCTGGCAGCCAGGCGGCGCCGGTACCGGCTTCCTGCTGCCCGAGCACCTCGACGCGCAGATGTACGCCGGCGGCATCGCCAAGGTCGGCACCCGTATGGGGACCGGTCTGGCCATGGCGGTGGACGACAGCATCAACATGGTTTCGCTGCTGCGCAACATGGAAGAGTTCTTCGCCCGCGAGTCGTGCGGCTGGTGCACACCATGCCGTGACGGCCTGCCGTGGAGCGTGAAGATGCTGCGCGCACTGGAAAAAGGCCAGGGCCGCGCCGAAGACATCGAGACGCTGCTGGGCCTGGTCAACTTCCTCGGCCCTGGCCGCACCTTCTGTGCTCACGCACCAGGTGCCGTCGAGCCGCTGGGCAGTGCCATCAAATACTTCCGCTCGGAATTCGAGGCAGGTGTCGCTCCAGCTGGTGCTGGCGATGCGCTGCGTCCGAACCTGGCGAAGCCGATCGTGGTCGGCGCATAACAAGATGATTAGGCGGGTGGTCCGTGCCACTCGCCAGCTTGCCGGCAGGCCCGAGAAATCGTGGCGTGTCGCAAGCTCACCGATTTCCATTAGCCACGCCCGCTCACGCGGGCCAACGAAGAACTTTGAACAATGGCCACTATCCACGTAGACGGCAAAGCGCTCGAAGTCAACGGTGCAGACAACCTGTTACAGGCCTGTCTGTCGCTCGGCCTCGACATCCCTTATTTCTGCTGGCACCCGGCGCTTGGTAGCGTTGGCGCCTGCCGGCAGTGCGCGGTCAAGCAGTACACCGACGAGAACGACACCCGCGGTCGTATCGTCATGTCCTGCATGACCCCTGCCTCCGACGGCACCTGGATCTCCATCGACGATGAAGAGTCCAAGGCGTTCCGCGCCAGCGTCGTCGAATGGCTGATGACCAACCACCCGCACGACTGCCCGGTGTGCGAGGAAGGCGGTCACTGCCACCTGCAGGACATGACGGTAATGACCGGCCACAACGAGCGCCGCTACCGTTTCACCAAGCGTACCCACCAGAACCAGGACCTCGGCCCGTTCATCGCCCATGAGATGAACCGCTGCATCGCCTGCTACCGCTGCGTGCGCTACTACAAGGACTATGCCGGTGGTACCGACCTGGGCGTTTACGGCGCCCACGACAACGTGTACTTCGGCCGCGTCGAAGACGGCGTGCTGGAAAGCGAATTCTCCGGCAACCTGACCGAGGTCTGCCCGACCGGCGTGTTCACCGACAAGACCCACTCCGAGCGCTACAACCGCAAGTGGGACATGCAGTTTGCCCCGAGCATCTGCCACGGCTGCTCCAGCGGCTGCAACATCAGCCCGGGCGAGCGCTACGGCGAACTGCGTCGGGTGGAAAACCGCTTCAACGGTTCGGTCAACCAGTACTTCCTGTGCGACCGCGGCCGCTTCGGCTATGGCTACGTCAACCGCAAGGATCGCCCACGCCAGCCACACCTGGCCGACGGCACCAAGCTGGGCCTGGACGCCGCCCTGGACAAGGCCGCCGACCTGCTGCGCGGCCGTACCATCGTCGGTATCGGCTCGCCACGCGCCAGCCTGGAAAGCAACTACGGCCTGCGTGAGCTGGTCGGTGCCGAGTACTTCTACTCGGGTATGGAAGCCGGCGAACTGGCCCGCGTACGCCTGGCCCTGAACGTGCTGAACAACAGCCCGCTGCCGGTGCCGACCCTGCGCGACATCGAAGACCACGACGCCGTGTTCGTGCTCGGTGAAGACCTGACCCAGACCGCTGCCCGCGTCGCCCTGGCCGTGCGTCAGGCCACCAAGGGCAAGGCCGAGGCCATGGCCGAAGCGATGAAGGTGCAGCCGTGGCTCGACGCCGCCGTGAAGAACATCGGCCAGCACGCGCTGTACCCGCTGTTCATCGCTTCGCTGGCTGAAACCAAGCTGGACGACGTTGCCGAAGAATGCGTGCACGCCGCCCCGGCCGACCTGGCCCGCATCGGTTTCGCCGTGGCCCACGCCATCGACCCGAGCGCCCCTGCCGTAGAAGGCCTGGACGCCGAAGCGAAAGCCCTGGCCCAGCGCGTCGCCGACGCCCTGGTCGCAGCCAAGCGCCCACTGGTCGTAGCCGGTACCTCGCTGGCCGACCCGGCGCTGATCGAAGCCGCCGCCAACATCGCCAAGGCGCTGAAGCTGCGCGAGAAGAACGGCTCGCTGAGCCTGGTGGTGCCTGAGGCCAACAGCCTCGGCCTGGCCATGCTCGGTGGCGAGTCGGTCGATGCCGCGCTGGACGCGGTCATCAGCGGCAAGGCCGACGCCATCGTCGTGCTGGAAAACGACCTGTACGCCCGCGTACCGGCCGCCAAGGTTGATGCAGCCCTGGCCGCGGCCAAGGTAGTGATCGTTGCCGACCACTCGAAAACCCCGACTGTCGACCGCGCCCACCTGGTGCTGCCGGCCGCCTCGTTCGCCGAAGGCGACGGTACTCTGGTCAGCCAGGAAGGCCGCGCCCAGCGCTTCTTCCAGGTCTTCGACCCGCAATACCTGGACAGCAGCATCCAGATCCACGAAGGCTGGCGCTGGATGCACGCCCTGCGTGCCACCCTGCTGAACAAGCCGGTCGACTGGACCCAGCTGGACCACGTCACCAGCGCCTGCGCCGAAGCCGCCCCGCAACTGGCCGGCATCGTCAACGCCGCGCCAAGCGCCGCGTTCCGCATCAAGGGCATGAAACTGGCCCGTGAGCCGCTGCGCTACTCCGGCCGTACCGCCATGCGCGCCAACATCAGCGTGCACGAGCCGCGTACCCCGCAAGACAAGGACACCGCGTTCGCCTTCTCGATGGAAGGCTATTCGGGTTCGGCCGAACCGCGCCAGCAGGTGCCGTTCGCCTGGTCGCCGGGCTGGAACTCGCCGCAAGCCTGGAACAAGTTCCAGGACGAGGTCGGTGGCCACCTGCGTGCCGGTGACCCGGGCGTACGCCTGATCGAATCGCAAGGCGACCGCCTGCACTGGTTCAACGCCATTCCGGGCGCCTTCAACCCGGCCCGTGGCACCTGGACTGCCGTGCCGTTCTTCCACCTGTTCGGCAGCGAAGAAAGCTCCTCGCGCGCCGCCCCGGTGCAAGAGCGCATCCCGGCAGCCTACGTGGCCCTGGCCAAGTCCGAAGCCGACCGCCTGGGCGTCAACGACGGTGCCCTGCTGAGCCTGAACGTTGCCGGTGTGGCCCTGCGCCTGCCGCTGCGTATCAATGAAGAGCTGGGCGCTGGCCTGGTCGCGTTGCCGAAAGGCCTGGCCGGCATTCCGCCTGCCATCTTCGGTGCATCCGTCGAAGGTCTGCAGGAGGCAGCACAATGAGCTGGTTCACCCCCGAAGTGATCGATGTGATCCTGACCGTGCTGCGGGCCATCGTGGTCCTGCTGGCGGTGGTGGTCTGCGGCGCGCTGCTCAGCTTCGTCGAGCGCCGCCTGCTGGGCTGGTGGCAGGACCGTTACGGTCCGAACCGCGTCGGCCCGTTCGGCATGTTCCAGATCGCTGCCGACATGCTGAAGATGTTCTTCAAGGAAGACTGGAACCCGCCCTTCGTCGACCGCGTGATCTTCACCCTGGCACCGGTAGTGGCCATGAGCGCCCTGCTGATCGCCTTCGTGGTCATCCCGATCACCCCGACCTGGGGCGTCGCCGACCTCAACATCGGCCTGCTGTTCTTCTTCGCCATGGCCGGCCTGTCGGTCTACGCGGTGCTGTTCGCCGGCTGGTCGTCGAACAACAAGTACGCCCTGCTGGGCAGCTTGCGTGCCTCGGCACAGACCGTGTCGTACGAAGTGTTCCTGGGCCTGGCGTTGATGGGCGTGGTGGTGCAGGTGGGTTCGTTCAACATGCGCGACATCGTTGAATACCAGGCCCAGAACCTGTGGTTCATCATTCCGCAGTTCTTCGGCTTCTGCACCTTCTTCATTGCTGGCGTCGCCGTGACTCACCGTCACCCGTTCGACCAGCCAGAAGCGGAACAGGAACTGGCCGACGGCTACCACATCGAGTATGCCGGCATGAAATGGGGCATGTTCTTCGTCGGTGAGTACATCGGCATCATCCTCATCTCGGCGCTGCTGGTAACCCTGTTCTTCGGCGGCTGGCACGGCCCGTTCGGCATCCTGCCGCAACTGTCGTTCCTGTGGTTCGCGCTGAAGACCGCGTTCTTCATCATGCTGTTCATCCTGCTGCGCGCCTCGATCCCGCGCCCACGCTATGACCAGGTGATGGACTTCAGCTGGAAGTTCTGCCTGCCGCTGACCCTGATCAATTTGCTGGTGACCGCTGCGATCGTGCTCTACAACACGCCAGCCGTCGCGGCCCAGTGAGGATTTGACCCATGTTCAAGTATATCGGCGACATCGTTAAGGGCACCGGCACCCAGCTGCGCAGCCTGGCAATGGTGTTCTCCCACGGGTTCCGCAAGCGCGACACCCTGCAATACCCCGAAGAGCCCGTGTACCTGCCGCCGCGCTACCGCGGCCGCATCGTCCTCACCCGCGACCCCGATGGCGAGGAGCGCTGCGTAGCGTGCAACCTCTGCGCGGTGGCCTGCCCGGTCGGCTGCATCTCGCTGCAGAAGGCCGAGACCGAGGACGGCCGCTGGTACCCGGAGTTCTTCCGCATCAACTTCTCGCGCTGCATCTTCTGCGGCCTGTGTGAAGAAGCGTGCCCGACCACCGCGATCCAGCTGACTCCGGATTTCGAAATGGCCGAGTTCAAGCGTCAGGACCTGGTGTACGAGAAAGAAGATCTGCTGATCTCCGGCCCCGGCAAGAACCCTGACTACAACTTCTACCGTGTTGCCGGCATGGCAATCGCTGGCAAGCCGAAGGGCTCTGCACAGAACGAAGCCGAGCCGATCAACGTGAAGAGCTTGCTCCCATAAGGACAGAAAGATGGAATTCGCTTTCTACTTCGCATCCGGGATCGCCGTGGTCTCCACCCTTCGGGTGGTGACCGGCACCAACCCCGTGCACGCCTTGCTTTACCTGATCATTTCGCTGATTTCCGTGGCCATGATCTTCTTCGCCCTGGGTGCGCCGTTCGCCGGCGCCCTGGAAGTGATCGCCTACGCCGGCGCCATCATGGTGCTGTTCGTGTTCGTGGTGATGATGCTCAACCTCGGGCCGGCTTCGGTCGCCCAGGAACGGGGCTGGCTCAAGCCCGGTATCTGGGCCGGGCCGGTGATCCTCGCCGCCCTGCTGCTGCTGGAGCTGCTGTACGTGCTGTTCGTCACCCCGAGCGGCGCCGGCATCAGCGGTACCACCGTGGGCCCGAAAGAAGTCGGCATCAGCCTGTTCGGCCCCTACCTGCTGGTGGTCGAACTGGCTTCGATGCTGCTGCTGGCCGCGGCCGTCACCGCCTTCCACCTGGGCCGCAACGAGGCGAAGGAGTAAATCATGGGTGCTATCCCTCTCGAGCATGGTCTGGCGGTCGCCGGCATCCTGTTCTGCTTAGGTCTGGTTGGCCTGATGGTCCGCCGCAACATCCTCTTCGTGCTCATGAGCCTGGAAGTCATGATGAACGCCTCTGCCCTGGCGTTCGTCGTCGCCGGTGCCCGTTGGGTCCAGCCCGACGGCCAGGTGATGTTCATTCTGGTGATCAGCCTGGCAGCCGCCGAGGCCAGTATTGGCCTGGCCATCCTGCTGCAGCTGTATCGCCGCTTCCACACTCTCGACATCGATGCTGCCAGTGAGATGCGCGGATGAACCTTCTCTTCCTGACTTTCGTCTTCCCCCTCGTCGGCTTCCTGCTGCTGTCGTTCTCGCGCGGGCGGTTCTCGGAGAACCTGTCCGCCCTGATCGGCGTCGGCTCGGTAGGCCTTTCGGCCGCCACCGCCGCCTACGTCATCTGGCAATTCAACGTCGCCCCGCCTGAGGGCGGCGCGTACAGCCAGCTGCTGTGGCAGTGGATGTCGGTGGACGGCTTCGCGCCGAACTTCACCCTGTACCTGGACGGCCTGTCGGTCACCATGCTCGGCGTGGTCACCGGTGTCGGCTTCCTGATCCACCTGTTCGCCTCCTGGTACATGCGTGGCGAAGCCGGCTACTCGCGCTTCTTCGCGTACACCAACCTGTTCATCGCCAGCATGCTGTTCCTGGTGCTGGGCGACAACCTGCTGTTCATCTACTTCGGCTGGGAAGGCGTGGGCCTGTGCTCGTACCTGTTGATCGGTTTCTACTACAGCAACCGCAACAACGGTAACGCGGCACTCAAGGCATTCATCGTCACCCGTATCGGCGACGTGTTCATGGCCATCGGCCTGTTCATCCTGTTCGTCCAGCTGGGTACCCTGAACGTGCAGGAGCTGCTGGTGCTGGCCCCGCAGAAGTTCCAGGCTGGCGACACCTGGATGGTGCTGGCAACCCTGATGCTGCTGGGTGGTGCGGTCGGTAAATCGGCCCAGCTGCCACTGCAGACCTGGCTGGCCGACGCGATGGCCGGCCCTACTCCGGTCTCCGCGCTGATCCACGCGGCAACCATGGTGACCGCGGGCGTGTACCTGATCGCCCGTACCAACGGCCTGTTCCTGCTGGCGCCGGACATCCTGCACCTGGTAGGCGTGGTCGGTGGCGTGACCTTGGTACTGGCCGGCTTCGCCGCGCTGGTGCAGACCGACATCAAGCGTATCCTCGCCTACTCGACCATGAGCCAGATCGGCTACATGTTCCTGGCCCTGGGCGTTGGTGCCTGGGACGCGGCGATCTTCCACCTGATGACCCACGCCTTCTTCAAGGCCCTGCTGTTCCTTGCCTCCGGTGCGGTGATCGTTGCCTGCCACCACGAGCAGGACATCTTCAAGATGGGCGGCCTGTGGAAGAAACTGCCGCTGGCCTACGCCAGCTTCGTGGTCGGTGGCGCTGCCCTGGCTGCCCTGCCGATCGTGACCGTGGGCTTCTACTCCAAGGACGAAATCCTCTGGGAAGCCTTCGCCAGCGGCAACACCGGCCTGCTGTACGCCGGCCTGGTCGGTGCGTTCATGACTTCGCTGTACACCTTCCGCCTGATCTTCATCGCCTTCCACGGCGAAGCCAAGACCGAAGCCCACGCTGGCCACGGCATCAGCCACTGGCTGCCGCTGGGCGTGCTGATCGTGCTGTCGACCTTCGTCGGCGCCTGGATCACCCCGCCGCTGGCAGGCGTGCTGCCTGAAAGCGCCGGCCACGCCGGTGGCGAAGCCAAGCATGCGCTGGAGCTCACTTCGGGCGCCATCGCCATCGCCGGTATCCTGCTGTCGGCCCTGCTGTTCCTAGGCAAGCGCCGCTTCGTCAGCGCCGTCGCCAACAGCGGTATCGGTCGTGTCCTGTCGGCCTGGTGGTTCGCCGCCTGGGGCTTCGACTGGATCTACGACAAGCTGTTCGTCAAACCTTACCTGCTGATCAGCCACATCCTGCGCAAGGACCCGGTTGACCGCAGCATCGGCCTGATCCCTCGCCTGGCTCGCGGCGGCCACGTCGCCATGAGCAAGACCGAGACCGGCCAGCTGCGCTGGTACACCGCTTCGATCGCCGTTGGCGCAGTGCTGGTACTCGGCGCTGTGGTAGTGGCCGCGGTATGACCATGAACCTTGCGAACCTTGCGACCCTGCAAAAGGAAACGAACCCGTCATGATTTTGCCTTGGCTGATCCTGATCCCCTTCATCGGCGGCTTCCTGTGCTGGCTGGGTGAGCGCTTCGGCGCCACCCTGCCGCGCTGGATCGCGCTGCTGACCATGTCCCTGCTGCTCGGCATCGGCCTGTGGCTGTGGGGTAACGGCGACTACACCCTGGCCCCCGCTCCGGGCGCCGAGCCTGCCTGGGCCCTGGAATACAAAGTCCAGTGGATCCAGCGCTTCGGCATCAGCATCCACCTGGCCCTCGACGGCCTGTCGCTGCTGATGATCCTGCTCACCGGCCTGCTCGGTGTGCTGTCGGTACTGTGCTCCTGGAAAGAGATCCAGCGTCACGTCGGCTTCTTCCACCTCAACCTGATGTGGATCCTCGGCGGCGTGGTCGGTGTGTTCCTGGCCCTGGACCTGTTCCTGTTCTTCTTCTTCTGGGAAATGATGCTGGTGCCGATGTACTTCCTCATCGCGCTCTGGGGTCACAGCTCGTCGGACGGCAAGAAGACCCGGATCTACGCGGCGACCAAGTTCTTCATCTTCACCCAGGCCAGCGGCCTGATCATGCTGGTGGCGATCCTCGGCCTGGTGCTGGTCAACTACACCAACACCGGCGTGATCACCTTCAACTACAGCGACCTGCTCAAGGCCGAACTGCCAGCCGGTACCGAGTACCTGCTGATGCTGGGCTTCTTCATCGCCTTCGCGGTGAAGCTGCCGGTGGTGCCGTTCCACTCCTGGCTGCCTGACGCTCACGCCCAGGCACCGACCGCAGGCTCCGTGGACCTGGCCGGTATCTTGCTGAAGACTGCGGCCTACGGCCTGCTGCGCTTCGCCCTGCCGCTGTTCCCGAACGCCTCGGCCGAGTTCGCGCCAATCGCCATGACCCTGGGCCTGATCGGTATCTTCTACGGTGCCTTCCTGGCCTTCGCGCAAACCGACATCAAGCGCCTGGTCGCCTTCTCCAGCGTCTCGCACATGGGCTTCGTACTGATCGGTATCTACTCCGGCAGCCAGCAGGCCCTGCAAGGCGCGGTGATCCAGATGCTGGCCCACGGCCTGTCCGCTGCCGCGCTGTTCATCCTGGCCGGCCAGCTGTACGAGCGCCTGCACACCCGTGACATGCGCCAGATGGGTGGCCTGTGGCACCGCATCGCCTACCTGCCAGCCATCAGCCTGTTCTTCGCCGCCGCCTCCCTGGGCCTGCCCGGTACCGGCAACTTCGTCGGCGAGTTCCTGATCCTGATCGGCAGCTTCGCCAGCGTGCCGTGGATCACCGTGATCGCCACCACTGGCCTGGTGTTCGGTTCGGTGTACTCGCTGATCATGATCCACCGCGCCTACTTCGGCCCGGCCAAGACCGACACCGTGCTGGCCGGCATGGACGGTCGCGAGCTGATCATGGTCCTGGGTCTGGCGGTACTGCTGATCCTGCTGGGCGTGTATCCGCAGCCGTTCCTCGACACCTCTGCCGCCACCATGAGTGGTGTGCAGCAGTGGCTCGGTTCCGCTTTCACTCAACTCGCTTCGGCCCGGTAAGAGCGCTATGGAATTCACCACTCAACACTTCATCGCATTGGCGCCGATGCTGATCACCACCATCACCACGGTGGTGGTGATGCTGGCGATCGCCTGGAAGCGCAACCACTCGCAGACCTTCCTGCTGTCCACCGTGGGCCTCAACCTGGCCCTGCTGTCGATCCTGCCGGCGCTGAAGGTTGCGCCGCTGGCGGTCACCCCGCTGATCACCATCGACAAGTTCGCCTGCCTGTACATGGCGATCATCCTGGTGGCGACGCTGGCCTGCGTCACCCTCGCCCACGCCTACCTCGGCGAAGGCTCGAAGGGCTTCCCGGGCAACCGTGAAGAACTGTACCTGCTGCTGCTGATGTCGGCCCTCGGTGGCCTGGTGCTGGTCAGCGCCAACCACCTGGCCGGCCTGTTCATCGGCCTGGAGCTGCTGTCGGTACCGGTCTACGGCCTGGTGGCGTATGCCTTCTTCAACAAGCGCTCGCTGGAAGCCGGCATCAAGTACATGGTGCTTTCGGCCGCTGGCTCGGCCTTCCTGCTGTTCGGCATGGCCCTGCTGTACGCCGACGCCGGCAGCCTGAGCTTCGACCAGATCGGCAAGGCCCTGGCCGCCACCAGCATGCCAAGCCTGGTGGCCCAGCTGGGCCTGGGCATGATGCTGGTCGGCCTGGCCTTCAAGCTGTCGCTGGTACCGTTCCACCTGTGGACCCCGGACGTGTACGAAGGCGCCCCGGCACCGGTCGCCGCCTTCCTGGCCACCGCCAGCAAGGTTGCGGTGTTCGCCGTGGTCGTGCGCCTGTTCATGCTCTCCCCTGCTGCCAGCAGCGGCGTGCTGAGCACGGTACTGGCGGTGATTGCCGTGGCCTCGATCCTGATCGGTAACCTGCTGGCACTGACCCAAAGCAACCTCAAGCGCCTGCTCGGTTACTCGTCCATCGCCCACTTCGGTTACCTGGTCATCGCCCTGGTCGCCAGCAAGGGCCTGGCCCTGGAAGCCATGGGCGTGTACCTGGTCACCTACGTGATCACCAGCCTGGGCGCCTTCGGCGTCATCACCCTGATGTCCTCGCCTTACGGCGGCCGTGACGCCGATGCACTGTACGAGTACCGCGGCCTGTTCTGGCGCCGTCCGTACCTGACTGCGGTACTGACCGTGATGATGCTGTCGCTGGCGGGCATCCCGCTGACCGCCGGCTTCATCGGCAAGTTCTACATCATTGCCACTGGCGTCGAGTCGCACCTGTGGTGGCTGGTCGGTGCGCTGGTGATCGGTAGCGCCATCGGTGTCTACTACTACCTGCGCGTCATGGTCACCCTGTACCTGGTCGAGCCGAACCTGCGTCGCCACGACGCCCCGCTGAAGTGGGAACAGCGCACCGGCGGCGTCATGCTGCTGGCCATCGCCATTCTCGCCTTCGTGCTGGGTGTGTACCCGCAACCGCTGCTGGAAATGGTCCAGCAAGCCGGCCTGCAACTGATCGGCTGATCGCCCCGGCAAAACAAGACACCCCGCTCATGCGGGGTGTTTTTTTATCTGCGCGCTTTTTATCCGTGAGCATGAAGGCTCATTTACCGGGATTGTCCTGCGCGGACCCCGGCAGCGCTGCCTTGCGTAAATCACCATTGGCCGAAGGCAGGTACACTTCCGGGTTGGGCATGCCGCTGGGCGAGAGTTCATGGGTCATTTCGAACTCGGCGCGCACCGACCAGCCACATGCCTCGGTGGTGCATTGCAAATAGGCGATCCGCAGGAAAATATGACGCCCTTCACTGGTGCGTATGCGCATCCGGCTGTGGCAATGCGGGCAAACCAGCTTGTATGTACTCACGGCAAGTACCTGCAAGCATTGTTCAGGCTTACCTTCTGTGAGAATAGTCGTCCGATTTTATCAGTATTGGCTGCATATATAGGTGTATTCTTCAGTTTGATGCTTCTCATTGCAGGAACGCTCCTTAAAACGCAGGGCTGTATTCATAACGAGTAGTTTAAGCCCATGGAATATCATTAAACCAGTCATGGATATTTGTTATGAGTACCCACGTACTTGCTTCGGTGCTGACACGGCTGAAGCTTCTGACCGCTACGGAATCCGACGCCGAGCTGTCCAGAGCGCTTTCGATCAGCCCGCAGACATTGAGCAGCTGGAAGGTGCGCGACAGCATTCCTTATTCACTTTGCATAGACATCGCCAGGCAATACGCATGCTCATTGGACTGGCTTCTGCTGGGTGAACCCGAACGACATCGCGCAGGCCTGGACGAAGACGGCTGGGAACACGACATGCTCGCGCGCCTGCGCACCTTGTCGCTTGCCGATCGCCAGGCCGTTCTCCTGCTGGTCCAGGACAAGCAACGCATCCAGCAGCTGGAACGGCAATTGAGCGCGCTGACCAGTCGCCCGCCCAATGCCGCCAGCGGCTAACCCCGGCGGCGCCAGCGCTGGATGAGTTCGCGCGGGTCCAGGGTATCCAGCCAGACCATCACCTTGAGGCTGATGGGGATCACCACCACGGCAGCCACGAACGCCGCCATGCCACGGCTCAGCAGGGGCACCAGTGACGAGACCAGCGGCTCGAACAGGTGGCCCACCCCCACGGTCACGAACACCAGCAACAGTTTCTTGCCCAGCGTCAGGCGCCTGGCCGTGTTGGTGATCAAGCGGTCGCGCGCCGCGCTCACCAGCAAAGCCCCCAGCAATGCGGCGAACAGTACATTGCCATCCACGCCCAGTAACTCCACCAGTGCCGGGGCCAGGCTGTCGAAAACAGATTCTTCAGTCATGGGCAGCCCCTCGGTGTGCGGCGGGCAGGTAGGCGGTCGAGCCCAGGCTATGCATGACCGCGGCTTCGACAAAGCGGATATAGCACACCCGCAATGCACGCCCCTGGTCATGCCCGGTCACATCCTCGAGGCGCTTGTAGCCCCGTTCTCGCAACACCGCGCGCCAGCGCGCGAATTCGCGTGCCGCGTCGATGGCCGCGCAGCGTGCGGCCACTTCCAGCGCAGCCTCACTGACAGGCCGCTGCAGGTTCAGGCGCTCACGCAACCTGCCCAGGTCCACCCGTGGCCAGAACGGGTCATGGCAGTCGGCAAAACGCGGTAACCGAGGATCGTTGCCCATGCTTCACCCCCTCACTGCTCGGCCAGCATGCCGTAGCGAATGGCCTTGATCACCGCAGCCACCCGCGTGGGCACATCGAACTTGCGCAGGATGTTCGACACATGGAAGTTCACCGTCGATTCCTTGCACTCCAGGATCTGGCCAATCTCCCACGAGCTCTTGCCGTAGGCGCACCACAACAGCACTTGCCGTTCACGTGGCGTCAGGCGAACCGGGGCGTCCGCCAGGGGTTGCTGCGAGTGTCGTGCGTTGTCAGTCATGTTTGAACTCCACGGGTGATTGAGCGAGGCATCGCTGCCGGTCTGCAATCACCTTACGAAGCGCAGGTCGCCCTGCTCCATCGCTACGGCTTGTAAAGAACTTTCGTACAAAACCGTCTGACGAAGGTTGCGCGATATTTGTCGACTTTCCTCGTGCTCCAAGCGGCATTTCGCTCGTCTCAACGCCGTTGTCCATTCGCCTTTCGCCTGGAGTCGTACAATGCGTTGCGTTTTGCCCCCACCATCCTGCCTCGGCCTGCTGGCTGCTTTCGCTGCCTCCCAGCCCGCCCTGGCGGCACCTTCGGTCGAGTTGGGCCAGGTGCTGATCACCAATGAGGAGCAGAACGACCTGACCGCCGCCAGCGAACGCCTGCACGAAGTGCCGGGCGCCAGCAACCTGGTGGACATGCAGCGTGTAGGGCAAGGCCGGGTTGCCAGCAACCAGGATGTACTTGCCTACCAGCCCGGGGTGTTCGCGCAATCGGCGGGCAACGATGGCATCAAGCTGTCGATCCGCGGTTCGGGCATCAACCGCGCACCGGGTGCCCACGGTTCCGGGGTGTACACGATGTTCGACGGCCTGCCCCTGACCGGCCCGGGCGGTACGCCCTACGAGCTGTTCGAGCCGCTGTGGCTGAGCCGTGCCGAAGTGCTGCGCGGCGCCAACGGCTTCGACCAGGGTTCCCTCGCCCTTGGCGGTGCGATCAACTACGTCACCCACAACGGCTACGACGCCGCGCCGCTGCAGGTGCGCTACGAAGTCGGCAGCCGCGGCTACCAGCACCGGCACATCAGCTCGGGGCAGGTGCTGGGCAACCTCGACTACTACGTGGCCCTGACCGATTCGGAATATGACGGCTACCAGGCGCACAGCAGCGGCAGCGCCAAGGGGGTTGCCGCCAACGTCGGCTACCGCTTCAACCCGAACCTGGAAACCCGCTTCTACCTGCGCTACCGGGAAACCGAGAACGAGTTGGCCGGGCGCCTGACCAAGGAGCAGATCAAGCACCACCCGCGCGCGGCCAACCCGGCCTACCTGGCCCGCGACGACAGCCGCCCGCAACCGGGCAGTACCTGGGTGGGCAACAAGACCACCTTCTACCTCGACGACGATGCGCGCCTGGAAGCTGGCCTGGTCTACCACGACTACCCGATGGACCTGCGCGAAGGCCCGATGCGCCTGAAGGTGGCCTATACCGATGTGAGCGGCACCTTGAACTACTTCCGCCGCGACACCCTGTTCGGCCACGAGAGCAAGACCACCGTCGGCTGGCGCACCACCAAGCACCTGCCCAACAGCGGTGCTTCGCAGTTCACCCGCAATGGCGACGTGTTCGGTGAGCGCACCCGCGACTTCACCTACCAGGGCTCGGACACCGTGCTGCATGTGGGCAATGACCTGGAGCTGGTACCGAACCTGTGGCTGACCACAGGCCTGGCGATGATCTATACCCGCCGTGAAAGTGATGTCACCTACCACCCTGCCGGGGGCGGAAAAGTGAGCCAGCATGACTGGGACTATGCACCACGCCTGGGGCTGCGCTATGACATCAGCCCGGACCTGCAGGTGTACGGCAACCTGAGCCGCTCGGTCGAACCTCCCCATCCCTGGGCCCTGATCTGGAGTGCGCCCACAGCCAACCAACCGATCGAGATGCAAAACCAGACGGCCACCACACTGGAATTGGGCACACGCGGCGAATCGGCATTGGGGCATTGGGACCTGGCGTGGTACTACTCGCAGGTTCGCCATGAATTGCTGGCGGTGGAGATCGTGCAAGGCGCTCCGGCCAAGGAATTCAACGCCAGCGCCACCGTGCACCAAGGCGTGGAAGCCGGCCTCGACAGTACTCTGTGGGAACGTGCCGGTACTGGCAGGCTGAGCCTGCGCCAGGCCTACACCTTCAGTGACTTCCACTACCGCGATGACGACAAGTTCGGCGACAACCGCCTGCCGGGCATCCCGATGCACTACTACCAGGCCGAGCTGCGCTATGACTGGCCGAGCGGTTTCTACGCCGGGGTGAACACGCAGATGGCGTCGAAGGTGCAGGTGGACTACGCCAACAGCTACCACGCCGATGAATATGCCTTGCTCGGCGCACGCCTGGGCTGGGATTCACCGAAGCAGGACTGGCAGACCTGGCTGGACCTGCGCAACCTCACCAACAAGCGCTATGCGGCGACGGTGACACCTGGCTACAACGATGCAGGAAAGGATGAGGCCCGTTCGACGCCGGGCGAAGGCTTTGGCGTGTATGCCGGGGTTTCCTACAGCTTCCGCTAATCCGCTGCGCACAGCTTTTTGTAGGAGCGGCCTTGTGTCGCGAAAGGGCTGCGCAGCAGCCCCGGCAATTTATGTTGCGAAGCTGAAATCCTGGGGCTGCTGCGCAGCCCTTTCGCGACACAAGGCCGCTCCTACAGGGTTCGTGCGCTCAGCGATAATTGCTCAAGGCAGGTCAAACCACCCTGTTCAACTTCACCCAGGAAGCGAACTTGTCGATAAACGCCTGCAAGAACGGTCGGGTCTTGTCACTGAGCTTGCCCGCATCGTCGAACAGGCTAGCCGCGCCGCCAATGTAGGCCTCGGGCATCTGCATGCACGGCATGTCCAGAAACACCAGCGACTGGCGCACGGCATGGTTGGCGCCAAAGCCACCAATGGCCCCCGGCGACACACTGACCACCGCCGCCGGCTTGCCACTCCAGGCGCTTTGCCCGTAAGGCCGCGAGCCCACATCGATGGCATTCTTCAGGCCGCCAGGTACCGAGCGGTTGTACTCCGGGGTAACGAACAGCACCGCATCACTGCGGCGGATCTCGTCGCGAAAACGCTTCCACGCTTCCGGCGGTGCTTCGGCCTCGACATCCTCGTTGTACAGCGGCAAATCGCCAATCTCGACGATTTTCAGGGCAAGGCTGGACGGCGCCAGCTCCGAGAGTGCGCGGGCGATCTTGCGGTTGTAGGAGTCCTTGCGCAAGCTACCGACGACCACTGCTACCGAATACACCTGGCTCATGGCAATTTCCAACCTCTGCTGGGTAAAGGGACGTTGTAGTTATAGATGACCGTTCCTCGGCGCTTTGGTTTTTTTTCCGCGGGGCGAAAACTTCCGACGCTGTTCCACGGTCTATGCCTGCAGACATTTCCCACGTAATTCAGAGGTTTCCACCCAAATGGCAGCAGTAATGGTCGGCCAATTCCACGCCCGTGACGCCGAAGGCCGCATCTACCCCGTGCACGAGTTCCAGGAATCGACCCTGCAAACCGACGGCAGCACGCTGGGCGCCCCCATCACCACCTATCGCCTGGCCATCGGCGACAAGGTCAACCACCTGGGTGAAAACCGCTTCGAGCTGGCGCGCAGCGGCGTCGAGATCATTCGCATTCCTTGATGCAATCCACCGTGTAGCGGCCGCTTTCGTTCTGCAGGCCGTGCACGTCGGCGACGAAACCTGGGAAGCCCTGGTTAAACGCCCGGGCGAAGGCCAGGTAATCGACTATCGAGCGGGTCGCCTCGGTGAACCGCTCCCCCGGCATGATCAACGGAATACCAGGCGGGTACGGCACCAGCATCACCGCCGCCACCCGCCCCAGCAGCGCCTCGATCGGCACCGCCTCCACCTCACCGCGTACCATCTGGTCATAGGCCCGGGCCGGGCTCACGGCCACCTCCGGCAAGCGCGTGAACAGCCGCTTCAATTGCTTGGCCGTGGCATTGGCGCGGTAGCAGCCATGCAACTGGTCGCACAGGTCGCGCAGGCCCATGCCCTGATAGCGTGAGGCATCGGCAGCCACCACGCTCGGCAGGCAGTTGCTCAGGGCGGTATTGCCGTCATAGTGGCGCTTGAACTCCAGCAACTCGGTGAGCAAGGTGCTCCACTTGCCCTTGGTGATGCCCATGGAGAACAGCACCAGGAAGCTGTACAGGCCGGTTTTCTCCACCACCAGCCCCCGCTCCCAGAGAAACTTGCTGACCACCGCCGCCGGGATGCCATGCTCGCCCAGCGCACCGCCCGCGCTCAGGCCCGGCATCACCAGGGTCACCTTCAGCGGGTCGAGCAGCACATAGTCGTCCGCCACTTCGCCAAAGCCATGCCACTCCGCCCCGGGCTGCAGCAGCCAGTCCTGCGCGGCCAGGCGGTGGATGCCTTCGGCGCTCGGCGGCTGCCAGATGCTGAACCACCAGTCGTCGGCGGCGATGTGCTCGCGCAGGTTGGCCAGGGCACGGCGAAAGCTCAGCGCCTCGTCGAACATTTCTTGCAGCAGCGAACGCCCGGCCGGCCCTTCCATCATGGTCGAGGCCACGTCCAGCGAAGCGAGAATGCTGTACTGCGGCGAGGTCGAGATGTGCATCATGAACGCTTCGTTGAAGCGGTCACGGTCCAGCTGGCGCCTGGCCCCGTCCTGCACATGAATCATCGAGGCCTGGCTGAACGCGGCCAACAGCTTGTGGGTGGAATGGGTGCTGAACACCAGCGGGCTGTCTGCCGCGCAGGCCGTGCCCATGGCATAGCGCCCGGTGAAGAACTCGTGGAACGCCGCATAGGCGAACCAGGCCTCGTCGAAGTGCAGCACCTCGACACTGGCGCCCAGGGTCTGCTTGATCAAGCCGGCGTGGTAGCACAGGCCGTCGTAGGTGGAGTTGGTCACCACCGCCAGCTTGATGCGCTGCCCGCGATCACGGGCGAGAGGGTTGGCCTGGATCTTCGCCTGGATCGCCTCGGGGCTGAACTCGCTGAGCGGGATCGGGCCGATGATCCCGAGTTCGTTGCGCTCCGGGCACAGATAGAGGGGAATGGCACCGGTCATGATGATCGCGTGCACCACCGACTTGTGGCAGTTGCGGTCCACCAGCACCAGGTCGTCGCGGCCGACCATGGCGTGCCAGACGATCTTGTTGGCCGTGGAGGTGCCATTGATGACGAAGAAGGTGTGGTCGGCGCCAAAGTTGCGCGCGGCCCTGGCTTCGGCTTCGGCCAAGGGGCCGGTGTGATCGAGCAGCGAGCCCAGCTCCGGCACGGAAACGGACAGGTCCGAGCGCAAGGTGTTTTCCCCGAAGAACTGGTGAAAGGCCTGGCCCACCGGGCTTTTGCGATAGGCCACGCCGCCACCGTGGCCCGGGGTGTGCCAGGAATAGTTGGACTGCGCGGTGTGCTGCACCAGGGCCTTGAAGAACGGCGGCAGCAGGCCGTCGAGGTAGATATGTGCGGCACGCGCCACTTGGCGCGCAAGAAACGGCACGGTGTCTTCGAACAGGTAAAGGATGCCGCGCAGCTGGTTGAGCTCGCTCATGGCTTCGGCGGGGGCGTTTTCCAGGGTCACCTGTTCGCCCAAGGCGAAAATCGGCAGGTTGGGGGCACGCAGGCGGGCCAGGCGGATCAGCTCGGCCATGTTCTGCAGCAGGTGGGTATTCTCGCCGACGCCCTCGGCGGCAATCAGCATGCAGGCCAGGCCGTGGTGGGTGGCGGCGACCAGGCAGGCCTCGGCATGGTCGGCGGCAGCGAGGATGGCAAAGCCGTCCTGGCGCAGTTCCTCGGCGATGCCCCGCACACGCTCGCCAGCGACGCTGTCGGCCTTGATGGCGCGGTGCACGATGAGGATGGGGAACTTGAGGTCCTTGTACATCAGGTGGCTACCTCCGAAGGACATGGCGTCCATTTCAGGGTAGTTGAGGTGTTTGTCTTGAGTGTTGAGGTGGCACGTAAATCGAGCGCCGCCCGCGCGGCGCTTCGCGGGACAAGCCCGCTCCCACATCTGTTTCGGGCCAGTTAATCCTGTACCAGGTGGGTTGCAGCCTTGGTGCATGGCTGGAAATTGATGAGGTGGCCGCGGCGTGCCCTTCGATATCGAATGGAACAAACAAGGCGGACAGAGGTGAGCTCACAGGAGTGACTGGCCCGAAACAGATGTGGGAGCAACTGTCTTGCTCAATTTCAAAAAGCTGGCGCGATCCCTGTGGGAGCGGGCTTGCCCGCGAACACGGGCGAAGCCCGTGCCATCCACCACGGTGTTGGCTTCGCGGGCAAGCCCGCTTCCAGGCGGCTCACGCTGCGTTCTGGATTTACGTTGTACCTTCAGGCTGCGGTAGCACTAGATCGAGCCATGATGTACCCGTTCTGAGCATGGCATTTAACCGCACGATGAACGTTCTCATGCAGGCCACGATAGCGACTTTGGGAAGTTTTCCGCGCTCCCGCAGTGACTGATAACGAGCCTTGAGTGCTGGGTTGTATTTCATCGCCACAAGGCATGCCATGTACAGCGATCGCCTGACCGCAAATCGCCCGCCAGAGATAGAGCGCTTGCCCATGAATTTCCCGCTGTCGTGGTTGAAGGGCGCCACCCCAACCAGGGAGGCAATTTCTCTGGACTCAACCCGACCTAGCTCCGGCAGCAGCGCTATTAGTTTGCCCGCTGTCACCATCCCAATGCCTTTCACTTTGATCAGCTGGGCAACCCGTTCGTCGTTCAGCATCGCGATTTGCTGTTCGATCTCACACTCAACCCGTTTGATCTGCGCCTTGAAGTGTTTCAGGTTGGCATTCAGGTAGTTAGCAACTGCAGTCGATTGCACCTGCTTCAGGCGCCGCAGGTCGTCATCTCGCTGTTGAACCATCCGATCACGTTGCTGAAGCAACTCTCGCAGAAGCGCTCGTTCGGGGCTGACTCGCAGAGAGGGTTGATCTGGAATGACTTCGGCATAGTGCGCCAGAACCTCGGCGTCGATGGCGTCAGTCTTGGCCTTGATGCCTAAAGAGTCAGCGAATGACCTGGCTCGCCTGGGATTGACGCGTATGACCTTGTAGCCAGCGTCCTGTAGAAAACACATGACATCTCGCTCGTAGCCACCCGTCGCCTCTAACAGGACGCGCTTGATACTGAGCTTGCGAAGGCTCTCCAGTAGCGCCTCAAACCCTGTTGGATCATTGCTTAAATGCATTTTGATGCCCTGTGGCCGCACCGCAGCATCAAGGGAGAGACTGGAAACATCGATACCCAAGAAGGAAGCCATCACCAAAACCTCCTAAACTCAACACAGTGAGAGGACTTTGGCTTGGCCCACGCTTGTGATTCGAGATCAGAGCCGCATCCAACTGTTCGGGCTCTCGCCAAAGTGGAACGGTGAATGGCAGCTTTTGCTCCCACACGTGCTCAAGGCACCTACGGCATTCAGCTTGCCATTCACCGCTCTCACTCCAAATTCTAATCCCCCATCAAGACACAAGCGGGCTTGTCCCGCGAAGCGCCGCGCGGGCGGCGCTCGATCTCACAGGCACCACACAACCCAAGGCAAGCAAAGAAATCAGCCAGCAGGTGTCTCGGTCAGAGCCTGCCACATGGATGGCCCACCCGCCGACTTGGCAATGGCCGCCAGGCGCTCGGCATGCGCCTCCAGCTCCTCGGCACTGGCCATGATCACCCGGCCGGGCACACGCCCGGTAATACGGCGAATCTCGCTGCCACCAGCACCCGTCCCTTCATCCCCGGCTTCTGCCCCATGCCCGGCCAGCGACAGGCTGGTCTGGCCACCGGTCATCGCCAGGTAGACGTCAGCCAGCAGTTCCGAGTCGAGCAATGCGCCGTGCAGCTCACGGCCCGAGTTGTCGATGTCGTAGCGTTTGCACAGCGCATCCAGGCTGTTGCGCTGCCCCGGGTGGCGCGAGCGCGCCAGCAGCAGGGTGTCGAGGATGGTGCAATGCTGCGAAATGTCCGCGCGGTCCTGCTGGCCCAGCAAGGCAAATTCGTTGTTGATGAAGCCAACGTCGAACGCCGCGTTGTGGATGACCAGCGTGGCACCCTGGATGAACTCGAAGAACTCCTCGGCAACATCGCCAAAGCGTGGCTTGCCGACCAGGAAGGCATCGGTGATGCCGTGGACGTTGATGGCGCCCTCGTCGCTCTCGCGGTCCGGCTGCAGGTAGACGTGGAAGTGCCGCCCGGTCAGGCGCCGGCCGATGACCTCGACACAGCCGATCTCGATGATCCGGTGGCCTTCGCTGACCGGCATACCCGTGGTTTCGGTATCGAGAATGACGAACCGTTTATCTTGCTGCTGCTCCACGCGGGGCGCTCCAACTTGCATCAGTTACAAAGGCCGGAATTGTACCCCAGCTCAACGCTTGGCGCGCACCTCATCGACCCCGCGGTTGGCCAGCTGGTCGGCGCGTTCGTTGCCGGGGTGGCCGATATGCCCGCGCACCCACTTCCAGGTCACCTTGTGGCGGTTGACCTGCTCATCCAGCTGCTGCCACAGGTCGGCATTCTTCACCGGCTCCTTGGCCGCGGTTTTCCAGCCGCGCTTCTTCCAGTTGGTCATCCATTCGTTGATGCCCTTCATCACGTACTGCGAGTCGGTGGTCAGCACCACTTCGCATTCGCGCTTCAGCGCCATCAAGCCCTGGATCGCGGCCATCAGCTCCATGCGGTTGTTGGTGGTTTCGCGTTCGCCGCCCCACAGTTCCTTCTCGACGCCCTTGTAGATCATAAGGACGCCCCAGCCGCCAGGGCCAGGGTTGCCCTTGCAGGCACCATCGGTAAACATCTCGACGCTTTCGCTCATGTACCACTCATGTTCAGTGCTTTTCAGTATCCGGGTTGGCCGCCGTGCGGTTGACCTTGGCCAGTGGCAGCGGCAGCAGCTTGCCCATCGGCTCGCGACGCTCCTGGCGCAACGGCCGCAGGCCCACCACCATCTTGCGCGCTACCAGCAGGTATACCCCGCCACCGGAGCTCTGCCAGCCGCCGGCCACCCGTTCCCAGCCCGCCAGGCGCTGCTGCCAGGCCGGTGAGGCAAGCGGCGGACGATAGCACCCGAAGCGGCGTTTCTCCAGCGCGAAGCCCAGCAGGTTGAGCCAGTCGCCCACCCGCGACGGCGAGATGCAACGGGCCTTGCGCAAGGCGCCGTGGCTGAAGAAATGGCGCATGCCCCAGCTGCTCCAGGGGTTGATCCCGACGATCAGCAGGTGCCCGCCAGGGCGCACCGCGCTGGCCGCCTCGCGCAGCAGGCCGTGGGGCGAAAGGCAGAAATCCAGGCCATGCTGCAGCACCACCACGTCGGCGGCGTGCTCGCTCAGCGGCCAGGCCTGCTCCTCGCAGACAATCTCCACCCCCGGCAGCGGCGCGCCGAGGCGCACGTTGCGCTGCACCTGGGGCGCGCTGGGCGGTGGCTCGGCGCAGGGCCCGTAGTGCACAAGGTAACCCCCGAAGAAGCGCCCGAGCTCTTCTTCCAGCAGTTTTTCCTCCTCCTTGAGCATCAGTTGGCCGAGTGGGCCGTTGAACCACTCACGGGCCAGGCTGATCAGCTTGACCCAGTCCGGGTCGGCCTGGGCAAAGGCTTGGTCGGTCATTGCGCTCTCCCTCGAAGGTTCTCGCACCGCGCCATCGCGGATAAGATGCCTTCATGTGCCACGCTAGGCGAATCGGATCCGCACCATGATACAGATCGATGCTCTCCCCGCTTTCTCCGACAACTACATCTGGTTGTTACAGGATACTGCCAAACGCCGCTGCGCGGTGGTCGATCCGGGTGACGCCGGCCCAGTGGAACGCTGGCTGTCGGCCAACCCCGGCTGGGTACTGAGTGACATCCTGGTCACCCACCACCACAACGACCACGTCGGCGGCGTGGAACGGCTCAAGCAACTGACCGGCGCGCGGGTCTGCGGCCCGGCCCACGAGCGCATTCCCTGCCGTGACCTGGCGCTGGACGAAGGTGACCAGGTGACCGTGCTGGGCGTGACCTTCCAGGTGCTGGCCGTGCCCGGCCATACCCTGGGGCATATCGCCTTGTTCAGCGACCAGCCGGCAACGCCGGTGCTGTTCAGTGGCGACACGCTGTTCGCCGCCGGTTGCGGGCGCATGTTCGAAGGCACCCCCGAACAGATGCAGCCAGCCCTCGCCCGCCTGGCAGCCCTGCCAGAGCAGACCGAGGTGTACTGCGCCCACGAATACACCCTGAGCAACCTGCGTTTCGCCAAGGCGGTGGAACCCGACAACCCGCACGTTCAGCAGCGGTTCGAGGACGTTACCCGTTTGCGTGCCGACAATCGCATCACATTGCCATCAACAATCGGTTTGGAGCGCCTGACCAACCCCTTCCTGCGCACCTCTGAAACATTAGTTAAACAAAAAGCAGACGAATGGAAGGGACATTCAAACCCCTCGCATGTCGCTGTTTTTGCTGCCTTGAGGTCTTGGAAGGACACCTTCTGATAACCTCAAGATATATCGCAAGCGATGGTCAAAGGTTGACCAGGCCCGGAGCGGTTTCTAGAATCGCCGAAATTTTTCGCCCGGAAACCTGTGTCAGCCGATGTCTTCACGTAGCCGCAGAACCTCTCATTCCGTCGCCCTGACGCGCCTGGCCCAAATCAGTGCGCTGGCCCTGGCCGCCACTTTGGTGGGCTGCCAGAGCACCCGTCAGCTCGACGAATCCGATAGCGTTCGCGCGCACAACTACCAGGCGCGGATCAAGCACAAGCCTTCACCGCTGCTGGTCAAGCCGGCCGAGCAGGCACCACAGGACGTGTGGGAACGCATGCGCCAGGGCTTTGCCCTGCAGGACAACATCGACGTCAACCCGCGCATCGAGCAGCAGCGCCTGTGGTTCGCCAGCAACCCAAGCTACATCGAAAGCGCCGGCGAGCGTGGCAGCCTCTACCTGCACTACATCGTCGAGCGCCTCGAAGAACGCGACATGCCGCTGGAGCTGGCCCTGCTGCCAGCCATCGAAAGCGCCTACAACCCGATGGCCTACTCGCGCGCCCATGCCGCGGGGATGTGGCAGTTCATTCCGTCCACCGGCCGCCACTTCAACCTGCGCCAGACCAACTTCTACGATGGCCGTCGCGACGTGACCGCCTCGACCAACGCCGCGCTCGACTACCTCAGCCGCCTGCACGACATGTTCAACGGTGACTGGCTGCTGGCCCTGGCTGCCTACAACGCCGGCGAAGGCACGGTCAGCCGCGCCATCGAGCGCAACGAACGGCTCGGCCTGCCCACCGACTACTGGAACCTGCCGCTGCCGCAGGAAACCCGCGACTACGTGCCCAAGCTGCTGGCCCTGTCGCAGGTGGTACTCACGCCGGAAGCCTATGGCGTGAACCTGAACCCGATCGCCAACGAACCCTACTTCGAGGCGGTGGCCATCAACGACCGCCTCGACCTGTCACGGGTAGCGGCCTTCGCCAACATCGACGAAGACGAGCTGATCCAGCTCAACCCGGCATTCAAGAAGCGCATGACCGTGGATGGCCCGCAGCAGCTGCTGGTACCCACCGCCAAGGCGCAGCTGCTGAGCGACAGCCTGTCCAACCTCAAGCCCGAGCAACTGGTCAGCCTGCAGCCGAACAAGGCGGTGTTCGCCCGCGCCGTGGCCGAAGCCAAGGCCCCGGTGGCGGCGCGCAGCTACCGGGTCAAGCGCGGCGACAACCTGGGCGCCATCGCCAAGGCCAACCGCGTTTCGGTCAAGGACATCAAGCGCTGGAACCGCCTCTCCGGCAACAGCGTGCGCGCTGGCCAGGTCCTGGCCCTGCGCGGTGGCAGCGCGCCGAGCGCTGCTGGCAATCGGGTAGCCGCCTCCGGGCAGCGCTCCACGCAGTACAAGGTACGCAAAGGCGATTCGCTGTATCTGGTGGCCAAGCGCTTCAACGTGGAAATGAAGCACCTCAAACGCTGGAACCCGCGCAGCGGCCATGCCCTGAAGCCAGGCCAGACCCTCACCGTCTACCTCTCGCATTGATCCCCGCCTGCCGCATGACGCGGTGGCTGTAGGAGCGGCCTTGTGTCGCGATCGGGCTGCGCAGCAGCCCCAGATTATTGAAGGTGATGCCGATATCGCTGGGGCTGCTGCGCAGCCCGATCGCGACACAAGGCCGCTCCTACAGCTACCGCGTCATTCCCATTGGACAGAAGCAGGCACGCCCGCCAACCCCACCTTCAAAACCTCTCTTTTTCCAACCCCACCAAGCTGTTACTGTACCCCGATCAAAGCCCAACGCCTCTGGATCGGATGCCGACTTGATACGTCCCCTCCTGCTGTCACTCAGCCTGGCCTTGAGCTTTCCCGCAGCCGCGATGGTGAGCGAAAGCCACGGATACGCGCAGTTCGGCACGCTCAAGTACCCAGCCACATTCACCCATTTCGACTGGGTCAACCCGCAAGCGCCCAAGGGCGGCACCTTGCGGGCCATGGCTTTCGGTACCTTCGACACCCTCAACCCCTACACCTTCAAGGGGTCGAGCCCGATTACCACGCCCAATTTCCAGCAATACGGCATCAGCGAGCTGAACGAGCCGCTGATGGTCGGCACCGGCCAGTACGACCCGTCCGGCGACGAGCCGACCTCCAGCTACGGCCTGATCGCCCGCTCGGTGGAGTACAGCGAGGACCGCAGCTGGGTGGTGTTCAACCTGCGCCCGGAAGCCCACTGGCATGACGGCAAGCCGATCACCTCGGCAGACGTGGCCTTCTCCTATCGCACGCTGCTCAAGGATGGCCACCCGATCTACCGCACCAACCTGCAGGAAGTGCAGCGGGTGGACATCCTCGGCCCGCTGCGCATCCGCTTCGTGTTCAAGCGCGCCGGCAACCCGCTGCTGATCCTGCGCCTGGGCGAAATGCCGGTGCTGCCCAAGCACTACTGGCAAAAGCGCGACTTCAAGGCCACCACCTTCGAGCCCCCGCTGGGCAGCGGCCCCTACCGCATCACCCAGGTCCAGCCTGGGCGCCGGCTGGTGTTCGAACGGGTGAAGAACTACTGGGGCAAGGACCTGGCGGTGAACCGTGGCAAATACAACTTCAACCGCGTGGAATACGAGTTCTACCGCGACGCCACGGTCGCGTTCGAAGCGTTCAAGGCCGGCGAGTTCGACATCTATATCGAGCACCAGGCGAAGAACTGGGCCAACGGCTACAACTTCCCGGCCGTGCGCCGGGGCGAGGTGATCAAGGCGCAGATCCCGCACCGCATCCCCACGCAAACCCAAGGCCTGTTCATGAACAGCCGCCGGGCCACCTTCAGCGACCCACGGGTACGCCAGGCGCTGGGGCTGATGCTCGACTTCGAGTGGACCAACCGCGCGCTGTTCAGCGGCGCCTACCGCCGCTCGACCAGCTACTACCCCAACAGCGAGTCCGCCGCCACCGGCCTGCCCACCGGCAAGGAATGGCTGCTGCTGGCGCCGTTCCGTGACCAGTTGCCGGCCGCCTTGTTCAGCGAACCCTACAAGGTCAGCCAGACCGAAGGCCGTGGCATCAACCGCCAGACCTTGCGCCAGGCCCTCGGCCTGCTCGCCGAGGCCGGCTGGAAGCTGAACGGCCAGCGCCTGGTCGACAGCAAGGGCCAGCAGCTGCGCATGGAGCTGCTGCTGGTAAACCCCAACCTTGAACGCATCCTGCAACCGTATGTCGAAAACCTGGCCAGCATCGGCATCGATGCGCGCTTGCGTACCGTGGACCGCGCCCAGTACAAACAACGCCTGGACCAGTTCGATTTCGACATGATCCTGATGACCCTGAACCAGACCCTGAGCCCCGGCCTCGAACAGTGGCTGTACTTCCACTCCAGCCAGGCCACGACCAAGGGCAGCAAGAACTATGCTGGGGTCAAGGACCCGGTGGTCGACCATCTGCTCGACACCCTGCTCGCCGCCCGTACCCGCGATGACCAGGTCGCCGCCGCCCGCGCCCTGGACCGCGTGCTCTCATGGCAGTACTACATGATCCCCAACTGGTACCTCGACAATCATCGCCTGGCCTACCGCAACCGGTTCGCCTTCGTCACCACGCCGCCCTACACCCTTGGGCTGAACAGCTGGTGGATCAAGACTTCGGAGAAAGCCCAATGACGCCAACGCACCGACTGCGCCGGCTGGCCGGCAGCCTGTTGCTTGCCTGCCTGAGCCTTCCCGCCCTGGCCGCACCGCAACATGCGCTCACCCTGTACGACGAGCCACCCAAGTACCCCGCCGACTTCAAGCACTTCGCCTACGTCAACCCTGACGCACCCAAGGGTGGCACCTTCCGCCAGTCCAGCTTCGGCGGTTTCGACAGCCTCAACCCGTTCATCAACAAGGGCGTGCCGGCCGAGAACATCAGCAGCATCTACGACACCCTGATGCGCCAGAGCCAGGACGAGCCGTTCACCGAGTACGGCCTGGTGGCCGGCAAGATCGAAAAGGCCCCGGACAACAGCTGGGTGCGCTTCTACCTGCGCCCCGAGGCACGCTTCCACGACGGCCACCCGATGCGCGCCGACGACGTGGTGTTCACCTTCAATGCCCTGATCAAGGACGGCGCGCCGCTGTACCGCCAGTACTACGCCGACGTCGCCGAAGTGGTCGCCGAAGACCCGCTGACGGTGCTGTTCACCTTCAAGCACAAGAACAACCGCGAGCTGCCGCTGATTCTCGGCCAGCTGCCGGTACTGCCCAAGCACTGGTACGAAAGCCGCGATTTCAACCGCGGCAACCTGGAAATCCCGCTGGGCAGCGGCCCGTACAAGGTCGCCGAGGTCAAGGCCGGGCGCTCGGTGCGCTACGAGCGGGTCAAGGACTACTGGGCCAAGGACCTGCCGATCAACCGCGGCTTCTACAACTTCGACGTCATGACCTTCGACTCCTACCGCGACACCACCGTCGCCCTGGAAGCACTCAAGGCCGGGGCGTTCGACTATGCGCTGGAAGTCAGCGCGAAGAACTGGGCCACCGCCTACGACGTACCCGCCGTGCGCGATGGTCGCCTGATCAAGGAGGAGTTGCCCAACGGCAACCCCACGGGCATGCAGGGCTTCATCTTCAACATCCGCCGCCCGGTGTTCCAGGACGTGCGCGTGCGCCAGGCGCTGAGCCTGCTGCTGGACTACGAGTGGACCAACAAGCAGCTGTTCAACGGCGCCTACACCCGTACCGGCAGCTACTTCGACAATTCGGAAATGGCCGCCCGCGGCCTGCCCGGCCCCAGCGAGCTGAAAATCCTCGAACCGCTGCGTGGCAAGGTCCCCGAGCAGGTATTCAGCGAAGCCTTTCACAACCCGGTCAGTGACGGCAGCGGCATGATCCGCGAACAGCAGCGCCAGGCCTACAAGCTGCTGCAGGAAGCCGGCTGGAAAATCGTCGACGACAAGATGGTCGACGCCCAGGGCAAGCCGGTGAGCATCGAGTTCCTGCTGGCACAGACCGAGTTCGAACGCATCCTGCTGCCGTTCAAGCGCAACCTCGCCGACCTCGGCATCGACCTGAACATCCGCCGGGTCGACGTGTCCCAGTACATCACCCGCCTGCGCTCGCGCGACTACGACATGATCGTCGGTGGCTACCCGCAGTCCAACTCGCCGGGCAACGAGCAGCGCGAGTTCTGGTCCAGTGCCGCCGCCGACAACCCCGGCAGCCGCAACTTCATCGGCCTGCGCGACCCGGCCATCGACCAGCTGGTGGAACAGCTGATCAATGCCGATTCGCGGCAGAGCCTGATCGACCACTGCCGGGCTCTCGACCGCGTACTGCTGTGGGGCTACTACGTGATCCCCAACTGGCACATCAAGACCTGGCGCGTGGCCTACTGGAACCACATCGGCCACCCGGACGTATCGCCCAAGTACGACATCGGCATCGACACCTGGTGGATCAAGCCCGGCGTAACCCCGGCCGTCAGCGAAACCACTGCGGACGAGGCCGAATAACATGCTGGCCTACATCCTGCGCCGCCTGCTGCTGATCATCCCGACCCTGTTCGGCATCCTGATCATCAACTTCATCATCGTCCAGGCCGCCCCCGGCGGCCCGGTCGAGCAGATGATCGCCAAGCTCGAAGGTTTCGAAGGCGCCACCAGCCGCATTGCCGGTGGCGGTGCCGAAGTGTCCGTGGCCGGCTCCAACTACCGTGGCGCCCAGGGCCTGGACCCGGCACTGATCGCCGAGATCGAACGCATGTACGGCTTCGACAAGTCGCCGCCCGAGCGCCTGTGGATCATGATCAAGAACTACGCCCGGCTGGACTTCGGCGACAGCTTCTTCCGCGATGCCAAGGTCATCGACCTGATCATCGAGAAGATGCCGGTGTCGATTTCGCTGGGGCTGTGGAGCACGCTGATCATGTACCTGGTGTCGATCCCGCTGGGCATTGCCAAGGCCGTGCGCCACGGCAGCCATTTCGACGTGTGGACCAGTTCGGCGATCATCGTCGGCTACGCCATCCCGGCGTTCCTGTTCGCCATCCTGCTGATCGTGCTGTTCGCCGGCGGAAGCTACTTCGACTGGTTCCCGCTGCGCGGCCTTACCTCCAACAACTTCGACGAGCTGAGCACCACCGGCAAGGTGCTGGACTACTTCTGGCACCTGGTGCTGCCGATCACCGCGCTGGTCATCGGCAACTTCGCCACCATGACCTTGCTGACCAAGAACAGCTTCCTCGACGAGATCAACAAGCAATACGTGGTCACCGCCAAGGCCAAGGGCCTGAGCCGGCCACGGGTGCTGTACGGCCATGTGTTCCGCAACGCCATGCTGCTGGTGATTGCCGGTTTCCCTTCGGCGTTCATCGGCATCTTCTTCACCGGTTCCTTGCTGATCGAGGTGATCTTCAGCCTCGACGGCCTCGGCCTGATGAGTTTCGAGGCAGCCATCAACCGTGACTACCCGGTGGTCTTCGGCACCCTGTTCATCTTCACCCTGCTGGGGCTGGTGGTGAAACTGATCGGCGACCTGACCTACACCCTGGTCGATCCACGCATCGACTTCGCCAGCCGGGAGCACTGACATGGCCTTGTCCCCCCTCAACCGCCGGCGCTTCGAGCGCTTCAAGGCCAACCGCCGTGGCTGGTGGTCGCTGTGGCTGTTCCTGATCCTGTTCGGGCTGAGCCTGGGCGCCGAGCTGATCGCTAACGACAAGCCGATTGCCGTGCGCTACGACGGCGAATGGTACTTCCCGGCGTTCAAGCGCTACCCGGAAACCACCTTTGGCGGCGAATTCCCGCTGGAAGCGAACTACAAGAGCCCGTACATCCGCGAACTGCTGGAGAAGAAAGACAGCTTCGTGCTGTGGGCACCGATCCCGTTCAGCTACCAGAGCATCAACTACGACCTGCGCGTACCCGCCCCGGCCCCACCGTCGGCGGACAACTGGCTGGGCACCGACGACCAGGGCCGCGACGTGCTGGCGCGGGTGATCTACGGCTTCCGCATTTCGGTGCTGTTCGCCCTGACGCTGACCCTGCTCAGTTCCATCGTCGGTGTGATCGCCGGCGCCTTGCAGGGCTTCTATGGCGGCTGGGTCGACCTGGCCGGGCAACGCTTCCTGGAAGTCTGGTCGGGCTTGCCGGTGCTGTACCTGCTGATCATCCTCGCCAGCTTCGTGCAGCCCAACTTCTGGTGGTTGCTGGGCATCATGCTGCTGTTCTCGTGGATGAGCCTGGTGGACGTGGTGCGCGCCGAGTTCCTGCGCGGGCGCAACCTGGAATACGTGCGCGCTGCTCGCGCGTTGGGGATGCGCAACGGCGCGATCATGTACCGGCACATCCTGCCGAACGCCATGATCTCGACCATGACCTTCATGCCGTTCATTCTCACCGGTGCCATCGGCACCCTCACCGCCCTGGACTTCCTCGGCTTCGGCTTGCCGCCGGGCGCACCATCGCTGGGCGAACTGGTGGCCCAGGGCAAGTCCAACCTGCAGGCCCCATGGCTGGGCATCAGCGCCTTCGCCGTGCTGGCGCTGATGCTGAGCCTGCTGGTGTTCATCGGCGAATCCGCCCGCGATGCCTTCGACCCGAGGAAGTGACATGAGTGAACAGAACCTGATCGAAGTGCGCGACCTGGCGGTGGAGTTCGTCACCGGTGACCAGGCCCACCGCGTTGTGAACGGCATCAGCTTCGACATCCGCAAGGGTGAGACGCTGGCACTCGTGGGCGAGAGTGGCTCGGGCAAATCGGTTACCGCGCACTCGCTCCTGCGCCTGCTGCCCTACCCCCTGGCCCGCCACCCCAGCGGCAGCATCCGCTACGAGGGCAAGGACCTGCTGCAGCAGAACGAGAAGACCATGCAGCGCATTCGCGGCAACCGCATTGCGATGATCTTCCAGGAGCCGATGACCTCGCTGAACCCGTTGCACTGCATCGAGAAGCAGATCAACGAAATCCTCCTGCTGCACAAGGGCCTGACCGGCAAGGAGGCCACGGCGCGCACCCTGGAGCTGCTGGAGATGGTCGGCATTCCCGAGCCACGCAAGCGCCTGAAGGCCCTGCCCCATGAATTGTCTGGCGGGCAGCGCCAGCGGGTGATGATCGCCATGGCCCTGGCCAACGAGCCGGAACTGCTGATTGCGGATGAGCCGACCACGGCGCTGGACGTGACCGTGCAGTTGAAGATTCTCGAACTGCTCAAGGAACTGCAGGCGCGTCTGGGCATGGCCCTGCTGCTGATCAGCCATGACCTGAACCTGGTGCGGCGCATCGCCCACCGTGTGTGCGTGATGCAGCACGGGCAGATTGTCGAGCAGGCCGAATGCGCCAGGCTGTTCAGCGCACCGCAGCACCACTACACGCAGATGCTGATCAATGCCGAGCCCAGCGGGCTGCCGGCGCACAACCCGGTGGGCGCGCCATTGCTGGAGGTGGATGACCTCAAGGTGTGGTTCCCGATCAAGAAGGGCCTGCTGCGGCGCACGGTCGACCATGTGAAGGCGGTGGACGGGATCAACTTCAGCTTGCCGCAAGGGCAGACGCTGGGGATTGTCGGCGAGTCCGGGTCGGGCAAGTCGACTTTGGGTCTGGCGATCTTGCGGCTGATCTCCAGCCAGGGCGGCATTCGCTTCCATGGGCAAGATCTGGCTGGTCTGAACCAGAAGGCCGTGCGCCCGTTACGCCGGGAAATGCAGGTGGTGTTCCAGGACCCGTTCGGCAGTCTGAGCCCACGCATGTGCGTAGAGGACATCGTCGGTGAAGGGTTGCGCATCCACCGCATCGGCACGGCGCAGGAACAGGAAGCGGCGATTATTGCGGCCCTGGAGGAAGTGGGGCTGGACCCACGCACGCGGCATCGCTATCCGCATGAGTTTTCCGGTGGGCAGCGCCAGCGCATTGCCATTGCCCGGGCGTTGGTATTGAAGCCGGCGCTGATCCTGCTGGATGAACCTACCTCGGCGCTGGACCGCACGGTGCAGCGGCAGGTGGTGGAGTTGCTGCGCAATCTGCAGCAGAAATACAACCTGACCTACCTGTTCATCAGCCATGACCTGGCGGTGGTCAAGGCGTTGAGCCACCAGTTGATGGTGATCAAGCATGGGCATGTGGTGGAACAAGGGGATGCGCAGGCGATCTTCCATGCGCCGCAGCATCCGTATACCCGGCAGTTGCTGGAGGCGGCGTTTTTGGAAGTTGAGGCAGGTTCGCCTTAAGTTTTGTAGAGTCCTCAAGATCGAGCGCCGCCCGCGCGGCGCTTCGCGGGTGTTCGTCTTGACACTTTCTGCGCCTGTGAGACCGAGCGCCGCCCGCGCGGCGCTTCGCGGGACAAGCCCGCTCCCACATTTGTTGCAACGTGGCCATGCCTGTGAAAGAGGCGTTGTCAGCCTTGGTGCAAGGTTTGAGGTAAGTGGGGCGGCAGCAGTGCCAACTCAGAAATCCAGCCAGCCCACCAAAGTTGGCCACCATGGCCTGACAGGTTCGGCACGTTGCAACAGATGTGGGAGCGGGCTTGTCCCGCGAAGCGCCGCGCGGGCGGCGCTCGATTTTCGCGCCACCACAGAAATCAAACCGGTCACCTCCCGCCCTGACGCAATCGGGCGCAGAACACCTGCCATGTCAGATTTAACCCCTTCCCTGTAGTCCATTTCCCAAACATACTCCTGCCGCGTGTTTTCCGTTGCGGCTGCTCTGGCTGAGCTCTAGTCTCGGTTGGTCGCTGAAGATCAGCGATACAGCTTTGACAGGCTGTGACGGTTAATTCACGCAGGCAGTCTCCGCTTCATGGTGGCTGTGCGTGTGGGCACGCTTGCGTGCGCCGGAACTTTTGCGTGATTTACCGCCGGTCTGTCAACCCACGTACAGCTGCCACCCGACTGTTTGACAGCAGACAGGTGGCCGCACAGCCAATGGTTAATCACGATGCTGAACATTGTCCCCGATCCACCCCACACCCCCCATTCCCTCGAAGACACCCTGATCCAGGCCACCGACTACGCGCTATGCGCGGCCACCGTGGTGCATCAGGCCTTGCTACTGCAGCCCAAATCGCCGGCTTCGATCCTGATGATGACCTCGATGCATGAGCTGGAGGCGCTTCGGACTTTGCTTGAGTCGGCACTGGTTCAGGTGCAGATGCCCGCTGAGCCTCGGACTTTGCACTGAGGCTTTAGTGTTGCGTTGTCTGGGCTGGCCTCTTCGCGGGTAAACCCGCTCCCACAGGATCTCCACAGGCCTTGAGGTAGATGCAGTACCTGTGGGAGCGGGTTCACCCGCGAAAGGGCCCGTCCGGGCAGTCGAGAATTTTGAGGGGATTCAAAAATGACCAAAGAAGACACCCAATTCACTGTCGGTAAAACCACGTTCTACCAAGGCGAACACGGCACCCACCCACTGTTCCGCATCGAACCCGGCATTCCCTGCCGCGATGCCCGCGAGCAATCTTCGGAGCTGATGGGCTATGTACGCGAACTGACCATCACCGGCCTGATGGATGAAAAGCCGATGATGATCTGGGCTGCCCACTACCTGAGTGCGATGGCCAAGGCGCTGATGGATGATGCGGAACTGGGCATGAAGCACTGAGGTATTGCAGGGCTTCGCGATTGCTTTGTAGGAGCGGCCTTGTGTCGCGAAAGGGCCGCAGAGCGGCCCCGGGATTTAAGCATCGAGGCAAAAAATGCTGGGGCTGCTTTGCGGCCGTTTCGCGACACAAGGCCGTCCCCACGGGAGATTGCATACCCAGGGAGACCGGCGCCAGCTGGCCTAGGCTGATGCAACTCAGAGCCGGCCCAACAACTCCTGCCGCTCGCGCCAGATCTCCTGTACAAAGGGGTCGGTCACCCCATACAGCCCATGCCCCCGACGCAGGATCAGGTTAGCGGCCAGCAGTTCGTTGGCAACCGGCTGTATCTCTTCGACACGCACTTCACGCCCCACAGACTTCGAATATTCGGCCGCCGCTTCGTTGGAGAACACCCCACGCGCATCGCCTTCGACCGATGCGATCCGGGCAAAAATCGCCTCAGCCAGGACGCCCAGCTCCTCTACTTTCATCAGCTCCAGGTCAGCAGCCGCCGACCGCAGCGTTGATGCGATTACCGATAGTCCCTGTCCGGCACGTTTGTGGCACCGGCAAAAGCCTGGTTACAGGACAGGGACCAAGTCGTTCTTAAAAAGAGGTTTTGCCAGTCCTGCGCAGCCCGTAGAAAAACAGCCCTGATTTCAGGCCGATATCCAGGGCGGACGGTTTCAACAGCTGCCTGGCCAAGTCGGCAGCCAATTCACGGCGAGATGTCGATCATGGCTTTATTGGAAATTATTGAATACCAATAATTATTGGCAGCGAATAATTTAATGAAACGGTGTACAGGCAGGTCGGCTCGAAAGCCATCATCAAATTTTCTGACAACAATCGTCTTCCATCATCAGCCAGATCGGGCATAAATTCTCCACCGTCAACCCCAGCAGCAACGGTAGAGCCCCATGTCCAGCCCACAACACCAGCCCGCCTCCCCTGCCCTGACCACGCTGATCCAGCGCTCCGGCCTGCCCAGCCCTGCACTCGGCGAAGCCCAGGCACATGCCGTGCTGCAAACGCACTACGGCATTGCCGGCAACCTTTCGGCACTGGGCAGCCAACAGGACCTGAACTTCCGTGTAGACGCACCGCAAGGCCGTTTCGTGCTCAAGGCCTGCCACGGCAGCTACGCCCAGCTGGAGCTCGAGGCCCAGCACGCGGCCCTGGCCTACCTGCGCGAACAGGGCTTGCCAGTGCCCGCCGTGCGCCCGGCCAGCGATGGCCAGATGCTGCTGGCGTTGGAAATAGACGGGCAACCGCTGCGCATGCGCCTGCTCGACTACATCGACGGCCAGCCACTGACCCGCCTCAAGCACATGGAACCACGCCTGATGGCCGAGCTCGGCGGGCTCTGCGCGCGGCTGGACAAGGCCTTGGCCACTTTCGACCACCCGGGCCTGACGCGCACCCTGCAATGGGACCCGCAACATGCCCAGGCACTGATCCAGCACCTGCTGCCCGTGCTGGGCAACGCCGAGCAACGCGCCCGCATCGAACAGGCCACCCAGCTGGCCGCCGAGCACCTGGCGCCGCTGGTCGACCAGCTGCCAAGCCAGGCCGTGCACCTGGACATCACCGACGACAACGCCGTCTGGGCCCGCGATGGCGAGCGCCAGTGGCAGCTGCAAGGGGTGATCGATTTCGGTGACCTGTTGCGCACCTGGCGCATCGCCGACCTGTCGGTGACCTGCGCGGCGCTGTTGCATCACGCCGAGGGCGACCCGCTGCGCATCCTGCCGGCCGTGCGTGCCTACCAGGCGCTCAACCCTCTGAGCGAAGCCGAACTGCGGGCGCTGTGGCCACTGGTGCTCAACCGCGCCGCCGTGCTGGTGCTGAGCAGCGAGCAGCAGCTCACCGTCGACCCCGGCAACCAGTACACCCGCGACAACATCGCCCATGAGTGGGAAATCTTCGACACGGCCACCGCCGTACCTTTCGCATTGATGGAAGCGGCCATCCTGCAGGCTGCGGGCTTGCAGCCTGCCACGCCGGACCTGAGCGGCTGCGTCCCCCTGCTCCCGGAACTGGATGGGCAGGTTGTGACGCGCGTCGACCTGGGCGTGCTCAGCGTGCATTGCGAGGCGGGCAACTGGGAGCAACCGGGCTTCGACCAGCACCTGCTGACCACGCAACCGGCCCCGGCCTGCAGCCTGCACGGGCAGTATCGCCTGTCGCAAACCCATATCGACCGCCCCGAGGAGCCCGCCACCTGTGCCCTGGGCGTCGAGCTGCATGTACCCAACGGCAGCCTGGTGCAGGCGCCAGATGCCGGCACCTGGCAGCGCCATGGCGACGGCCGTGGCTGCCTGCGCAGCGCGCACTGGGCGTTGTGGCTGCAAGGCCTGGAAGACGCGCCTGCAGATGGCCAGGCCGTGGAAAAAGGCCAGTCGCTGGGCAGCAGTTGTGGCTTCCTCAGCGTGCAGCTGTGCCTGGATAGCGGCATTCAGCCGCCGTTCTTCGCCACCCCATCCCAGGCGGCCGCCTGGCTGGCCCTGTGCCCGTCGCCAGCTGCGTTGCTGGGCTTCGGCTGCAATGCCGAGCCGCTGCCCGACCCACAGGCCCTGCTGGCCCGCCGCGATGCCAGCTTCGCCCGCTCGCAGAAGCACTACTACGCGCAACCGCCTCACATCGAACGCGGCTGGCGCAACTACCTGATCGACATGCAGGGCCGCTCGTACCTGGACATGCTCAACAACGTTGCTGTACTGGGCCACGGCCACCCGCGCATGGTCGCCGAGTCGGCACGGCAGTGGTCGCTGCTGAACACCAACTCGCGCTTCCACTACGCAGCCATCACCGAGTTCTCCGAACGCCTGCTGGAGTTGGCCCCCGAAGGCTTCGACCGGGTGTTCATGGTCAACAGCGGTACCGAAGCCAACGACCTGGCGATTCGCCTGGCCTGGGCCTACAGCGGCGGGCGCGACCTGCTCAGCGTGCTGGAGGCCTACCACGGCTGGTCGGTGGCCACCGATGCCATTTCCACTTCCATCGCCGACAACCCGCAGGCCCTGGAAACCCGCCCGGACTGGGTGCACCCGGTCGAGGCGCCGAACACCTTCCGCGGCCGCTTCCGTGGCGCCGACAGCGCCACCGACTACCTGCGCGACGTCGACGCCAAGCTGGCCGACCTCGACGCCCGTGGCCGCCAGTTGGCGGGCATCATCTGCGAGCCGGTGTACGGCAATGCCGGTGGTATTTCGTTGCCGGCGGGTTACCTGCGCGAGGCCTATGCCAAGGTTCGCGCCCGGGGCGGCGTGTGCATCGCCGACGAAGTGCAGGTCGGCTATGGCCGCCTGGGCGAGTACTTCTGGGGCTTCGAGGAACAGGGCGTGGTGCCCGACATCATCACCATGGCCAAGGGCATGGGCAACGGCCAGCCACTGGGCGTAGTCATCACCCGCCGCGAGATCGCCGAAGCGCTGGAGGCCGAGGGCTACTTCTTCTCCTCGGCCGGCGGCAGCCCGGTCAGTTGCCGCATCGGCATGGCGGTGCTGGATGTGATGCAGAAGGAAGGCCTGTGGGACAACGCCCGCGACACCGGGCGCTATTTCAAGGCGCGCCTGCAGGCACTGGTGGACAAGTACCCGCTGGCCGGCGCGGCGCATGGTTCGGGCTTCTACCTGGGGCTGGAACTGGTGCGCGACCGCGCAACGCTGGAACCGGCAACCGAGGAAACCATGGCCCTGTGCAACCGCCTGCGTGACCTGGGCATCTTCATGCAGCCGACCGGTGATTACCTGAACATCCTCAAGATCAAGCCGCCGATGTGCACCACCCGGGCGAGCGTGGACTACTTTGTCGACAGCATTGATCGGGTGCTCTCCGAAGACCTGTAAAGAATTGCGAAGCTGGCCGAGGAGTGTTCATACTTTTCGGCCACAACGCTTCCTCGTCATCAGGTTTACTGACAATGGCCTTTACCAGCGACTCCCTGGCAATCTTCCTCGCGGTGCTGGAGGCAGGCTCGTTCTCTGCCGCCGCGCGCAAGCTGGGGCGTGTGCCTTCGGCCGTGAGCATGGCCATCGCCCAACTGGAGGCGGAGCTGGACCTGGTGCTGTTCGACCGGGCCACGCGCAAAGCCTTGCCCACCAGCGCCGCCCTGGCCCTGGAGCCCCAGGCCAGGCAGGTGATCTGCCAGCTCAACCTGCTCGACGCCCAGGCCCTGCAACTGCACAAGGGCCTGGAAAAGCGCCTGACCATCGCCATGGCCCCCGAGCTGCAGACCGGCCGCTGGAGCCAGCCGCTGGAAACCCTCGCCCAGGAATTTCCCAGCCTGGAAATCGAAGTGCGCTCGGCCACCCAGGCCGAAGCCATCCGCCTGCTGCATGACGGCAGCGTGCAACTGGCACTGGTCTTCGAACGGCCTGGCATCGACGAGCGCGAGTCATTCCTGGAGGCCGGCAGCCAATTGCTGGTGGCCGTCGCCTCCCCCCGCCATCCAGCTGGGCAGAACAACGGCATGCCGTTGCCGGAAGAGGCTTTCGCCGAACAGCGGCAGATCATCGTGGCCTCGGGCAAGGCCACCGGGTCGGACCCGCGCATGGTGCTGTCGCGGCGCATCTGGCTGACCGACAGCTACCTGGCCACGCTGGACCTGGTGCAATCGGGCCTTGGTTGGGCCTACCTGCCGCAGCCTTTGGTCGAGCCGTTGATTGCTTCGGGCGCGCTGGCGGAGGTGCGCTTCGACAACATGGCAAGCCGGTTGCGCTTGTGGGTGGACATCATCTGGGTCAAGTCGCGCCCTTTGGGCCTGGGCGCGCGGCGTTACCTTGACGTGATGCGCCAATGCTTTGAAACAGAATCCCCGAGGTCCTGAGCGATACGACTGCCTCGTCAGAAAGCGAAAAATCCTACAACTGGTTAGGAAGCCAATAACTATCTGCGGCATTGATTCCCCGTTAGGTTTCTGCTCGCCATCAAGAAGAAAAGGAACTTCTCATGTCGAGCCAGTCCGCGCAGGGCTACGTGCAGTCGGTCGATCACTTCGCCAACCAGCAGCGCCAACCAGAAGAGGCCCTCTACCTTTTACTGGACCCATTCGCCGGCTGCCCGCCTGAGCACCCGCTGGCCATCGCTGCCCTCAGCGAAGCGCTGGGTAGTGATGCCGTAACGCGCGTCGACTGCAGCGGGCTGGTGCAGGATCCTGAATGCTGGCCAGCTCTGGTGCGGCTCGCCAAACCCGGCGATGCGCCCACAGCCCTTGCCCCATTAAGCGCGACCTGCGCCGCTCGTGAATCAGCAGCTACCTGGCACTACGTGTGTGGCTGGCTGATCAGCGATCAACCCGCCGACCTCATCGCCCAGCACATCAGCCAGCAGTGTCTGGTGCTGCACCAACCAGAACCGCACGGTATCACCGCCTGGTTCGAGCCCGTGCGGCTGGCGCTGCTACGCGCGACCCTGAAAAACGCAGGCGAAGTCCTCGGGCCTGTTCGCAGCTGGCTACATCCCGATGGTTGTGGCAGTCGCGAGGTATTCGAGCGAGACCCCATGGCTGGCGAACTGGCCGTCCCCGAGGCCGTAAGGGCGACCCAGCACGTCGCACCACAGATCATTCAACTGCTCGGCGCCTGGCATCGCCTGAGTGCCGTGCAGCATCCCCATGCACCCTGGCACTTCGCAGGTTCCTCAGGCTTGCCGGAAAACGCCCCCACCCATGCCATGAACCTGATCCTCAAGGCGTTCAAGCAGGGCCTGCGCGATCGCGCCGATATCCAGTGCATGAGCCTGCACATGCTCATGATCCACCCACTGCTCCTTCAGCACCCGACCATCCAGCACGAGGTGGAAAAGGCAGCGGCCGGCGAGCAGCGCCTGGCGGACCGCTTCGCCAGCTACAACGACTGCACCTGGTCGCACATCGTCGCCGGCCTGCCGAAGGCAAGGAGTTACTCATGAGCATCAGCAAAGCCATCCACATCGCCATGCAGGAAGAGATCCCCAACACCTACGGCACCTGTAATGCCTGCGAACGCTCCGGCCTGCCGATTCTGCTGCTGCGCGAGGCCTACGCCCCGCGCCCGGATACAGGGCGCCCCTATCGCCTGGCAGACGATAGCGAAATCATTTTCCACCCGATGCACACCGACCAGTTGCGCCTCCTGCGCCAGGGTTATGTCTACGTACTGCTCGACCAGGAAATCTGGCAGGCCTACGAGGTAGCGGCGGAAGGTACCTTGCAGCGCTTTCCGGTATCGCAGATGCCCTTCGGGCCACCCAGGTCGTTACCCAAGGCATGCGCCACCGAAGGCCACGATGTGATTGCCTCGTTCATCAACATCGATACCCTGCTCTACCGCAAGGCCTGGATCGCCTTCGCCAACGACCCCTGGCCTCGTGCGGTACTCGACCGCTATCGGCAAGGCATCGCCGACAGTGACCCGGATACCCTCGCCCGCTTCGTCGAGGTGGACCTGAACACCGCACGCAACGACCCTGCCAGCCTCGGCATCGCCATGACCGACAGCTTCCGCTTCGGCCTGGAACAGGTGCTGGAGTTCTCTACCTTTTCCTCTGCCAGGTTTACCAGCGCTCATGGCTTTTACAGCCGCCTGGGCCGCTGGCATGAAACCCGCACGCATGTGCGCAATGTCATCCAGCAGGAACAACTGCCCAATGGCCTGCTGGCGCTGACGCTGCCCGACCCGGTCGGCATGGTCATGGAGCTCAACGCGCAACGCACTGGCTGGGTGCAAGCCCTGCAGGAATGGCGGGCACAGCCGCAGCGGCACTTCGAGTACTTCACCTCGCAAGCACTACTGGGCATCCGCGAATTGCACGCTGCCATGGCGGCCGTGCAGGGTGCCGAGGACGCGCAGCGGGAAGCCCGGCAGGTCGAGCAGTGGAACGACAGCCCGATCGCGGCCAAGGCGTATCTGCCGCCGGTGGACATCGACGCGCAGACCGAACGCAACACCGCGCGCAAGCAGCAGGACGCCCGCGAGCGGCTGGAAGAGCGTTACGACGAAAGCGCCCGCGCCGCGTTCCAGGCCGATTACGACCGCGAACTGAAAAACTGGCAGTCGATGATCGACCAGGTTGGCGATCTGTATGCGCGGCACTATGCCAAGCGGGCGTTTCAGCAGATCGGCTACTACGACTATGACGCGACCTCCCCCGTTTCGGTGGAGTACTTCATCCAGATGATGGCCGCCTGCCTGGCCGGCGGGCCCACTGAAACCCTGCCGCAGGAGGGTCAGCCGCTCGGGATCACCCAGCATATCTGGCAGCAGCTGCTGGAAGACGACCGCAGCCTGCTTTACCAGGCACTGCTGGCCAAGAACCAGAAGCTGATGCAGCAGGTGGCCAGCGCGCTGTCCGGGGACGACTTCGGCAAGGTGTACGACATCATCAAGGGCATCGCCGGTACCGCCGACGGCCAGCTGTTGATGATCAAGCCGATACAGGATGCCGTTGGCCAGTTGCTGGCCGCGACCAACAGCGCAGGGAATGCGCTCAGCCAGCACCTGAGTGAACGGACCAAGACCCTGATCGGCCATGTGCATCGTTCGGCGTTTGCACTCTTCGCCGGGCAGCAAGTGACGCCGCTGCGGGTGTCGCTGACAGTGGGCGAATACATGAGCCTGCTCAATGAAGCCCTGGAGGCGCGGACCGATGCGTTTCTGCAGCAGGTAGACAAGCAGTTCCGTGACCCACTGGGCCGCAAGGTGCGGGCCATGGTGCTGAGTGGCGCGATCAATATTGCGGCAGCGGGTAACCGTAAGCAGATGATCGAAGTGATGCTCTGGACGCTCGAAAGCGCCGAGAGCCTGCAGGCGCGGTTGGTGCAGTTGCGCGAGGGTGCAGCCGGCGGCGTCGGGGCGCTGGTACGCAATGTCGTGATTGGTGCGGGTACGCTGCGTGCGCAGGTTACGGGTGGTTTGAAGATCAGCTCTACGGCCGCGCAAAGCGTGGCAAGCGATGCGATGCGCAGCCTGCGGGATGCTGCAGCGAGTAGCGGAAGCGTCGGGCTGCTATTTGCCTTGGGCAGCATGTGGTTCCATCAGGACAGCCTGGGCAAGAACTATCGAGCGTTGCAAGAGACGCATCAGGACAACCCGGAGGCGCTTGCGGCGATCTGGTCTTCCTCCCTGGGTTTGTTGGGGGCGAGTGTGGAGGCGGCAGGACTGGCTGTTGCAGTCATACGCCCGAAGATACCGTGGCCCGGAACAGTGACGACAACGTCTTTGGGAACCGGTATTGCTCGATACGGCGCCGGCATTGCGGGAATAGCTGGAATGATGGATGGGGCACAGTACCTGTTCGCCAGCCTGCGTACTCATAAGCGCGGAGATTTAACGTCCGCAGATGGATACAGGACTGCGGGCATAATGGCTGGCGCTTCCGCCATTGCAGGTGTACTTGGAGCTTTCGGCCCCGCCACATTATTTGGCCCAATCGGTATAGCTATCATTCTAGGACTGGCCGCCTATGCAATAGCTTCCGAGGCAAAGCAAAACGAATCCTCTCCAACAGAGCTTTGGGCTCGTCAAAGCAGATGGGGATTATCTGAAGACAACCGTCTCTGGACCGAAGCGAAGCATCTTGACACTGCAATTGGTGCTTTGAATGCGGCAGCAATTGGCGTTCAAGCCGAGATTTCCATAAGAACCCAACTCACCAATCATACGAACATGCAGACTTCCGAACCAAAAGGGATGATCATCGGCAACGAGCCTGCAATACCCGCAGAATACACGCTTAACTATTACTTCCTCTTGCCTAATTACGCCGAGGGCACATCTCGCCATGAGTGGCATTTAAGCATTCATCGTACTGGCGCTCAAAGAGAAATCATTACCGTATCGGGTGATAGTACTCCGACGAACCAATTGCAGATCAGCCTACCAAAGGGAAAAGGAGTCTTCGGCCACATTGACAACCCACAGCCTTTGGTGCGTTTCAACAGCAAGAACAGTACGTTGACCATACAGGGAGTTCTGCCTTTGCTGGTAGATCATCATATCAACGCCATTGAATTTAGCCTGCGTTACTGGCCAGACAAGCAGGACGAACTTGGGCATGCCCATGTAACAATAACAGAAAACTACATGCACAGCTTGGAGCCCCTGACAAAATGGCCCGCCCCTTATTAAATCCTGCCTGCCCGGGCTGGAAGGAAGACCTCCCCGACCCTTACACAGTCAATTCAATAGAAAAATACATGGGTAATCAAATACCTAACCATCAGTGCATGACGTACTTAGAAATTCCGCGACAAAGCGTATCATCACGAGGGGTGATTTCAGCCTTCGCCTTCCTCCTGTGCATATTTTTCGCCTTTAGCCTTTACATGATGACACTTACGCTCGACCCCCGAAATTTTGAATCGCTGCTGCGCTCAATATCTGAAATCTTCCTGATTACCTGGCTGGTTACTACAGGCCTTCGCATGGATATTTCTCCACCTCGCGACGAACCCATCAGATTCAACCGTGCCCGCCAGAGAATCTACGCCTACAACTTCAAACGCCAATGGTGGAACCCCTTCGACAAAGGCAAGGTTGTGCCGGTCAGTTACGACTGGTCCCAAGTCCGCGCCGAGCGCTGGTCACAAACCGGCGCCCTGCCAAACGGTGGGGTCATTTTCAAATGGGGTGTCATGTTGTCCATCGTCGCGCCGGGCACGAACAACGTCATCGACCGTTTTCACCTGAGCACCATGGGGGCTGACCAGCATGCCTGGGCCTACATCTGCACCTACATGCAGGAAGGCCCCTCAGCCCTGCCACCACCCGGGGAACCCAAGGATCACAACGATGTGCTCTGGTGTGAGTTCGCCCTGCGCCTGGCACCCCGAGTAGTGTGGCCAGCGGAAATGGATCTGGAGTCGAGAACCGCCCCCTGAGCTTACTGTCTTACGCTGCTTGGCCCCACAGTTACTAAGCATGACTTGAAGACGATGCGGTCAATGTGGGAGCGGGCATGCCCGCGAACACCGGCGCAGCCGGTGCCATGCATCGCGCTGGATTCTTCGCGGGCACGCCCGCTCCCACAGGGGTTACATGGTCGGCGCAACCAGCCTGTACCCCACCCCTGGCTCGGTGATGATGAACCGCGGCGCCGTGGGGTCATCGCCCAGCTTCTGCCGCAGATGCCCGACCACGATCCGCAGGTAATGGGTGTCGTCCACATGGGTAGGCCCCCAGATATCCTTGAGCAGTTGCTGCTGGGTAATCACCCGCCCCGGGTGCCCGGCCAGTTGCGCCAGCAGCGCATACTCCTTGCGGGTCAGCGCCACTTCCACGCCATCCAGGGTCACCCGGCGAAAGGCAAAGTCCACCATCAACGGCCCAAAACTGGCCGCCACTTCCGAGCCACCGGCCTGCGGCACCTGCCGCAGCAAGGCGCGCACCCGCGCCAGAAACTCCTGGATGCCGAACGGCTTGGTCACATAGTCGTTGGCGCCGCCATCCAGCGCATCGACCTTCTGCACTTCGCTGGCGCGCACCGACAACACCAGCACCGGCACCGCGCTCCATTCGCGCAGGTCACGCAGCACCTGCTGGCCGTCCATGTCCGGAAGGCCCAGGTCAAGCACCACCAGGTCCGGCTTGCCCAAGGCCGCCTGGGCCAGCCCTTCCGTGCCGGTGGCGGCCTCGAGCACCTTGTAGCCTTGCGAGGCCAGGCTGATACGCAGGAACTTGCGGATCTGCGGTTCATCGTCGATGACCAGAAGGGTGGCGGACTGACTCATGGGGTTTCGCTTTCGGTTTCAGGTTGAGGAGGCAGCGGCAAGCATAAAGTGATGCTGGTGCCCTGGCCATCGATGCCTTCACCCACCAGGATCTGCCCGCCATGGGCGCCGATCATGCCTTGGCAGATCGCCAGGCCCAGGCCGGTGCCCTGCCCGCCGCGGTCGCCGCGAGCGGCGGTGTAGAACATGTCGAAGATCTTCTCGCGATCATCCACGGGAATGCCGGGGCCCTGGTCGCTGACGGCAAAGCACAACAGGGCATCCTGCACCGACACCTGCAGCTCCAGCCGGCCATTGGCTGGCGAGAAGCGCGCGGCGTTTTCCAGCACGTTGACCAGGGCCTGCTCGATCAACGCCGCATGCACGAACAGCAACGGCAGCTCGGCCGGCACATCAGTGTGTACCCGCAGCGGCGCCAGCACCGCGCGCAGGCGGTTGAGCGCGCTGCCGACGATGTCCGCCGGGGCCACCCAGTCGCGGGCCAGCTTGAGGCCGCCGTGGCCCAGGCGGGTCATGTCGAGCAGGTTCTGGATGTAGCGGTCGAGGCGTTCGGCTTCGTTGCGGGTACCCTCCAGCAGTTCGCGGCGGTCGGCGGTGGGGATCGCCTCGCCCAGCGCCAGCAGGCTGTCGATGCTGCCGCGCATGGCGGTCAGCGGGGTGCGCAAGTCATGGGAAACGGACGCGAGCAAGGCGCTGCGCAGCTGCTCGGTTTCACCATGCAGGCGCGCGGCCTCCAGCTGTTCGGCCAGGCGCGCGCGGGCCAGGGCCTGGGCCAGTGGCTGACCAAGGGCGGTGAGCAGGCGCCGGCGCGGGTCGCTGAGTGGCTGGCCGGAACGTGGGCGCACCCCGAGCAATGCCAGGGGCTGTTCATCCACCGCCAACGGCCACCACCACCAGCGGCCATTGGGCAGGGTGTCGCTGCCATGTCCGGCGGCCTGGCCGTGCTGCCAGGCCCATTCTGCGGCGGCGCGTTCGTTATCGCTGAAGGCATGAGCTTCGCCGCTGGCCACCTGCAACTGGCCTTCGACATTGCGCTCCAGCAGGCACACCTGCATGTCCTGCCAACCGTCCAGGTGCTGGCCGGCGGCGTTGAACACCGCCTGGCGGTCGGTGGCCACGGTCAGCCGGCGCGACAGGTCGAGCAACTGGCTGGTCTGCGCCTGGGTCTCGCGCAGCGCCTGCAACTGGCGGCGCTGGCGGGCAGCCAGGTTGCCGGTGAGTGCAGCCATCAACAGGAAGAACACCAAAGTCAGCACGTCTTCTTCGCGCTGGATCCTGAACGACAGGTTGGGCGGGATGAACAGGAAGTCGTAGGTCAGGAACGACATCACCGCGCAGGCCAGCGCAGGCCCCAGGCTGCTGCGCACCGCCACCAGCAACACCGCGGCCAAAAACACCAGCGATATGTTGGGCAGGGCCAGCACACTCGACACCGCCCAGGCCAGGCCTGCAGCCATGAACGTGGCCAGCAGCGCCAGCAGGTAATGGCGCCAGACCCACACCCGCCGCACCGCCGAACGCGGCGCTTGCGGCTGCGCGTCGCGGTCCAGCACGTTGATTTCCAGGCCGTGGCTTTCGCGCAGCAGCCGCGCGGCCACACCGGCACCGAACAGGCGACGGCGCAGGCGGTCGCGGGACTGCCCGACCAGCACCAGGCTGGCCCGCCGTTCGGCGGCATGCTGGATCAGCGTGCGCACCACTTCGCCGGCACGCAGCAGTACCACCTCCCCGCCCAGGCGTTCGGCCAGTTGCTGGGCAGCTTGCAGGCGCTGGCGCGCGGTTTCGTCGCGCAGGCGGCCGTTGTCCACGTGCACCAGGCTCCAGGGCAGGTGGCGGCGTTGCGCCACGCGGCTGGCATGGCGCACCAAACGTTCCGCCTGGTCGTCGCCATCCACGCCCACCAGCAAGCGCCCACGCAGGGCCGGGGCTTCCTGGCCGCGTTGGCGATAACCGTGGGCCAGGTCGGCATCCACCTGGGCAGCGGCGGTCTGCATGGCCAGTTCGCGCAGGGCGGTAAGGTTGGTTTGCGAGAAGAACGCATCGATGGCGGCCCGCGCCTGCTCGGGCACGTACACCTTGCCTTCGCGCAGGCGTTCGAGCAGCTCCCGGGGTGGCAGGTCGATCAGCACCAGCTCGAAGGCTTCCTGCAGTACCCAGTCCGGCAGGGTTTCGCGCACTTGCACGCCGGTAATGTCGCGGACCTTGTCGTTGAGGCTTTCCAGGTGCTGGACGTTGACCGTGGTGTACACATCGATGCCGGCGGCCAGCAGTTCCTGTACGTCCTGCCAGCGTTTGGCGTGGCGGCTGCCGGGCGCATTGGTGTGGGCCAGTTCGTCGACCAGCACCAGGGCCGGCGCGGCCTTGAGCAGGCCGTCGAGGTCCATTTCCTCAAGGGTGACGCCGCGGTACTGGCTGCGCAGCAGGGGTTGCTGCTGAAGGCCTGCGAGCAATACCTCGGTTTCGGCACGGCCATGGGTTTCGACCACACCGGCCAGCACTTGCACGCCCTGGCGTTGCTGGGCGTGGGCGGCCTGGAGCATGGCGAAGGTCTTGCCGACGCCGGGGGCGGCGCCAAGGAACACCTTCAACCGCCCCCGGCCGCTTCGCGGGAGGGTAGCCAACAGCGCGTCTGCGCGGGCGGAGTCACTCATCTTTCATCCTTTGTTCACACGCCTTGTAGGAGCGGCCTTGTGTCGCGAAAGGGCCGCAACGCGGCCCCAGGATTTCAGCACAGATGCACATATTGCCGGGGCTGCTTTGCAGCCCTTTCGCGACACAAGGCCGCTCCTACAGGGATCGTGGGCTGCTCTGTATCAGTGGCTCAAACGCTCAAGTGCCTGGTTCAAGGCCAGCACATTGACCACCGGCGGGCCGATCAATGGGTGGAGGGTGGCCTCTTCCAGCAAGCCTTGCAAGCGCTCCACCGGCAACTGCCGTGCCGCCGCCACCCGCGGGATCTGGTAGGCCACGGCCTCCGGCGGCAGGTGCGGGTCGAGGCCGCTGCCCGAGGTGGTGAGCAGCGCCTGGGGCACCGGCCCCTGCTGCGCCTGGTACAACGCAGCCGCATCGCCCTTGACCCGCTCGGCCAGCGCCGGGTTGCTCGGCGACAGGTTGCTGGCGCCGCTGGCCACGGTGGCGTAGGCGCCTGCCGATGGCCGCGCGTGGAACCAGCCATCGCCCTGGAAATCCTGGGCAATCAGCGCCGAACCGCGCACCTGGCCCCGGTCATCGCGCACCAGGCTGCCATTGGCCTGGCTGGGGAAAACCACCTGGGCAATACCGGTCACCGCCAGCGGATACAGCGCGCCGGTCATCAGGGTCATCAACAGGGCCAGGCTCAATGCCGGGCGTACATAAGCATTCATGGTGGCCTCCTCAGACCAGGTGCAGGGCATTGAGCAGCAGGTCGATCAGCTTGATCCCGGCAAACGGCACGACAATGCCACCCAGCCCATAGATCAGCAGGTTGCGCCGCAGCAGGTGCGCCGCGCTGGCCGCCTGCACCCGCACGCCGCGCAGCGCCAGCGGGATCAGCACGATGATGATCAGCGCGTTGAACACGATGGCCGACAGAATCGCACTCTGCGGGCTGGCCAAATGCATCAGGTTGAGCACGCCCAACTGCGGGTAGATGGCGGCGAACAGCGCCGGCAGGATGGCGAAGTACTTGGCCACATCGTTGGCGATGGAGAAGGTGGTCAACGCGCCGCGGGTCACCAGCAGCTCCTTGCCGACCTGCACCACATCCAGCAACTTGGTCGGGTCGCTGTCCAAGTCGACCATGTTGGCCGCCTCGCGCGCGGCCTGGGTGCCGTCGTTCATGGCCATGCCCACGTCCGCCTGGGCCAGGGCCGGGGCGTCGTTGGCGCCGTCGCCGCACATGGCCACCAGGCGGCCGTCGTTCTGCTCCTGGCGGATGCGCGCCAGCTTCTTCTCTGGCGTGGCCTCGGCCAGCACATCATCCACGCCGGCCTCGGCAGCGATGGCGGCGGCGGTCAGCGGGTTGTCGCCGGTCACCATCACCGTGCGGATGCCCAGCTTGCGCAGCTCGGCAAAGCGCTCGCGGATGCCGGGCTTGACCACGTCCTTGAGGTGGATCACGCCGAGCAGGCGCTTGTCGATGCACACCAGCAGCGGTGTACCGCCGCTCTGGGCAATGCGCTCCACTTCACGGGCCAGCGCCGGGGGCATTTCCAGGCGTTGCATGCCAACGAACGCCAGCACGGCGTCGACGGCGCCCTTGCGGTAGCGGTGCTGCTGCAGGTCGATGCCCGACAGGCGCGTCTCGGCGCTGAACGCCACCGCCTCGAACTGCCCGGCGGCCGGTTCGACGAAGTCATGCAACTGGCGCAGGTACTCGACGATCGACTTGCCCTCGGCGGTGTCGTCTGCCAGCGAGGCCAGCAAGGCGCCCTCCCCCAGCTCGCGGGCGTTGATGCCCGGGGCGGCGTGCAGGGCGCTGCAGCGGCGGTTGCCGAAGGTGATGGTGCCGGTCTTGTCGAGCATCAGCGTATGCACGTCACCGGCCGCCTCCACCGCGCGGCCGGAACGGGCGATGACGTTCAGCCGCACCAGCCGGTCCATGCCGGCGATGCCGATGGCCGACAGCAGGCCGCCGATCGTGGTGGGAATCAGCGTTACCAGCAATGCGGCGAGAAAGATCAGCGGCAGGCTGCCACCGACAAAGTGGGCGAACGGCTGCAGGGTCACCACCACGATCAGGAAGATCAGGGTCAGGCCGATCAGCAGGATGTCGAGGGCGATCTCGTTCGGGGTCTTCTGCCGCTTGGCGCCTTCGACCAGGGCAATCATGCGGTCGAGGGTCGATTCGCCCGGGTTGCTGGTGATGCGGATCAACAACCAGTCGGAGACCAGCCGGGTATTGCCGGTCACCGCCGAGCGATCGCCGCCGGACTCGCGGATCACCGGCGCGGACTCGCCAGTAATGGCGGCCTCGTTGACCGCAGCGATACCTTCGAGCACCTCGCCGTCACCGGGGATCATTTCGCCGGCCACCACGCGCACCACATCGTCCTTGCGCAGCGCGCTGGCCGCGACGGTCTCGTAGCTGCCATCGCGCTTGCGACGCTGGGCGGTCAGGCCCTGGCTGCCGGCCTTGAGGCTGTCGGCGCGGGCCTTGCCACGGCCTTCGGCAAGGGCCTCGGCGAAGTTGGCGAACAGCACGGTGAACCACAGCCACAGGGCGATCTGCACGGCAACACCGGTGCTCACGCCACTGCCGGGGGCGAAGCACAGGACGGTGGTCAACACCGCAGTCAGGGCGACTACCAGCATCACCGGCGAGCGCTTGAGCTGGCGCGGGTCGAGCTTGACGAATGCCTGCACCAGCGCCGGGCGCCACAACGCGGCGAAGCGGGTCTGGTCCTTGGCACTATGCCGAGCTTGTACTTCAGGAATGGGCATGTTCATGGTCGGTCCTCAAAAACCCAGGCTCAAGTGTTCGGCGATCGGCCCAAGGGCCAGGGTCGGCAGAAAGGTCAGGCCACCGACCAGCAGGATGGTGACCAGCAGCAGGCCGGTGAACAGCGGGCCATGGGTGGGGAAGCTGTTCAGCCCTTGGGGCGCGCTTTTCTTCGCCGCCAGGCAGCCGGCCAACGCCAGTACCGGCAGGATGTAGCCGAAGCGGCCGACAAGCATGGCCAGGCCGATCATCAGGTTGTGGAACACCGTGTTGGCACCGAAGCCGGCAAAGGCCGAGCCGTTGTTGGCCGTGCCAGAGGTGTAGGCGTACAACAGCTGGCTGAAGCCATGCGCACCCGGGTTGCTGACCGCACCCGCCGGGCCCGGCAGGCTGGCGGCGATAGCGCCGAGCACCAGCACGCCGACCGGCATCACCAGCAGGGTCGCCACCAGCAACTGCACCTCGCGGGCCTGCAGTTTCTTGCCCAGGTATTCCGGGGTGCGGCCGATCATCAGCCCGGCCAGGAACACCGCGATCAGCACGAACAGCAGCATGCCGTACAGCCCTGCACCGACGCCGCCAAAGATCACCTCACCGACCATCATGTTGACCATCGCCACCATGCCGGTCAGCGGGTTGAGGCTGTCGTGCATGGCATTGACCGAACCGTTGGAGGCAGAGGTGGTAGTCACTGTCCACAGCACCGAACCGGTGGTGCCGAAGCGGCTTTCCTTGCCCTCCATGGGGGCGCTTTGCTGTACCTGCGCGCTCTCGAGGGCCGGGTTGGGCTGGTACTCGGACCACAACGCCGTGCTGCCGCCGATCAGGAACAGGGCGAGCATGCAGGCGAGGATGGCGCGGCTCTGGCGCAGGTCCTTCACGTAGTGGCCAAAGGTGAACACCAGCGCCACCGGAATGAGGATGATCGAAGCCACCTCGAACAGGTTGCTCCAGGCCGTGGGGTTTTCGAACGGGTGCGCCGAGTTGACCCCGAAGAAGCCACCGCCATTGGTACCCAGCTGCTTGATGGCGATCTGGCTGGCGGCCGGCCCCAGCGGGATGGTCTGCTCGGTGCCTTGCAGGGTGACCGCGTGGGCGTAGTCGGCCAAGGTTTGCGGTACGCCCTGCCATACCAGCAGCAACGCCAACAGCAGGCACAGCGGCAGCAGGCCGTAGAGGGTGGCGCGGGTCATGTCGACCCAGCAGTTGCCCAGCGTCGTGGCGCTGCGCCGGGCGATGCCGCGGCACAGGGCGACCAGCACGGCCAGGCCGGTGGCGGCGCTGACGAAGTTCTGCACGGTCAGGCCGAGCATCTGGCTCAGGTAGCTGACCGACGCCTCACCACTGTAGGCCTGCCAGTTGGTGTTGGTGACGAAGCTGACCGCGGTGTTGAACGCCAGCGACCATTCCTGGCCTGGCAGATGCTGCGGGTTGAATGGCAGGTAGCCCTGCAACAGCAGCACGGCGAACAACAGCAGGAACCCGGCCAGGTTGAAGGCCAGCAGGGCCAGGGTGTACTGCTGCCAGTTCTGTTCCTGGCTGGCGCGCACGCCTGCCAGCCGGTAGCAGGCTTGCTCGACCGGGCCCAGCAGGGGCGACAGCCAGGTGCGCTGGCCTTCCATGACCTTGAAGTAGAACCGCCCGAGCCAGGGTGCCGGCAGCAGCACGATGGCGAAAAATGCCAACAGCAAGGCGAAGTCGTAACTGTGCATGGCCGCTCCCTAGCTGCGATCGGCGCGCAGCAGCGCCACCAGCAGATAAAACGCCAATGCCACTGCCAGCAGCAGTGACAGCCCGTCGAGCATGTTCATGTGTGGTTCTCCCCGTGGTGCGGCTTGGGCCGCTTTGGGGAAATTGTCCGAGCGAGGGGCGTAAAGGGGCGAGATTGGGGGGTGGGGATGGGAATAAAGAAGGTGTAAAGATCAGGCTTTTCGGTTGTCGGTACCGGCCTCTTCGCGGGCTCGCCCGCTCCCACAGGGACCGCACAGTGTTTGAGTCCTGTGCAGTACCTAATGAAATGGTCCTCCCAGGACTCCCCAGTGAAAGCCTAAGCTTTCACTGGGGGATCTAACTGGAGATCGCCGTTATGAATACTCAGAATCTTGCTCTTACCAGCTTGGATCTAGGCAAAAATTGTTTCCATTTCCACGGCCAGGATAGCCGTGGCCAGTACCTGTTCCGTAGCAAAATTTCTCGCAGCAAGGTTTTTTCCTACATCGCTCAACTACCACCCTGCACCTTGGCCATGGAGGCCTGTGGAGGCGCTCATTTCATGGCTCGATTCGCAGCCAGCTGTGGTCATCAACCCAAATTGATTGCCGCGCAGCATGTACGACCTTATGTCAAAAGTAACAAAAACGACTACACCGACGCCGAGGCCATTGGTGAAGCAGCCAGTCGTTCGGCAATGCGATTTGTTGCAATCAAAAGCGAAGCCCAGCAAGCGCTGAGCATGCTCAACATGACCCGTGAAGCTTTCATTCGGGACCGCACAGCGACGGTCAATCGAATCCATGCTTTCCTGCTTGAGTGGGGCGTTAGCCTGGCGCCAACCTTCAAGTCGGTCAGAGAGTTACCGGAAACGTTGGAAAAACTTCATGCTCCTGGCTCGGTAATTCGCCTTTTCCAACAGTTTCATGCGCACTTCAACTACCTTGACGAACAGGTCAAGGTACTCACCAAAGAGCTGGAGAGCCAGGTCGCTGGAGATGATCTGGCAACCCGTTTGATGACCATACCGTGTATTGGACCGATCACCTCCAGCGCCCTGGCTGCAGAATTAGGTGACGGTAAGCAGTTCAAACGAGGACGTGACTATTCGGCCTCGATAGGCCTGGTGCCCAAGCAGCTGACCACCGGCGGGAAACCGCGCTTGCTGGGTATCAGCAAACGCGGTGATCGCAATCAGCGACGGCTACTGGTGCAGTGCAGCCATACCTTCATCAACCACCTGGATAAGCAATCTGGGCGATTGGCTGATTGGGTGAGAGTGTTGCTGACTCGCCATCACCCGAATGTGGTTGTGTGCGCCTTGGCGAACCGGCTAGCACGGATAGCTTGGGCAATCGCACACAGCCATGGCATTTATGAAGCAGGGCCAAGCGCACAGAACGCTTGACCCTGCGCTACCAAGCACCACCCAACGGTTTTTGCGATGCTGGATAACAGATGACGTAAACGGCCAACCGACCTGACGAAAAACCTGGGCTCCCACGCGGCTCTAAAGCCGATTTACCTAATCAGGATCGTCAGGCGCGACTTTCATCAAGGCGCGAACCTTAACCCTTCGACGCCGAATAGATTGCGGCAAGCCAACTACGCATCCAGATTCAGTATTGCAGAAACTGGGAGGACCATAGATGTGGGAGCGGGCAAGCCCGCGAAGAGGCCGGCACAGACTTACCGCTGGGGCGGCTGCGGCACCGCGTTGCGGCTCCAGTCCAGCAGCAGGCTGTAGCCGACCGCCAGCAAGGTCGGCCCGATGAACAGGCCAATGAAGCCAAAGGCGATCAAACCGCCGAATACCCCCAGCAGCACGATCACCAGCGGCAGGTTGCCGCCACGGCTGATCAGGTACGGTTTGAGCACGTTGTCCACGCCACTGATGATGAAGGTACCCCAAACCCCCAGGAACACCGCCATGCCGTATTCGCCCTTCCATACCAGCCAGCCCGTGGCCGGGATCCAGGCCAGTGGCGGGCCCATGGGGATCAGGCTGAGCATGAAGGTCACCAGCCCCAGCACGATGGCCCCGGGCACACCGGCAATCAGGAAGCCGATCAACGCCAGCACGCCCTGCGCGGCGGCCGTACCGATCACCCCGTTGACCACCCGCTGCACCGTACCGGCCACCAGCTCCAGGTAGTACTCGGCTCGGTCGCCCATCAGGCGGTGCAGCAAGCGCAGGACGAACGCCGACAAGCGCGGGCCGTCGCGATAGAAGAAGAACACGAATACCAGGCTGAGGGTCAGCTCCAGCACGCCGCTGCCGATCTGCGCGCTGCGCGCCAGCAACCAGTTGCCCACCTGCCCCAGGTGCGGCTTGACCGACGCCAGCAAGGCCGCGCCCTGCTGGTCCAGCGATTGCCACCAGCTGACCAGGCGCTCGCCAACCAACGGGATGCCACCCAGCCACGCCGGAGCATCGGGCAGGCCGTCCACCTGCACGTCACGCACGAACGCCGTCGCATCGCGAATGTGGTCGGCCAGGTTGAACCCCAGCCACACCAGCGGCAGCGCCACGATCAGGATCCAGGCAGTGGTCAGCAGGCTGGCCGCCAGGGTTTCGCGCCCGCCCAGCGCACGCGTCAGCAAGCGCATCAACGGCCAGCTGGCAAAGGCCAGGATGGCCCCCCACAACAGCGCTGAAATGAAAGGTGCCATCACCCACAGGCCGGCACCCAGCAGCGCCAGCAGCAGAATCTGGACCAGCAAGCGGTCATTGTTAGCCATGGTGGTGCCCGTTCAACGGATCAGTTCAAGGTGCAGGCCATCGGTAGGCGCGCTACCGACTTCGAGGCGGCCATTGCGCACCCCCGCCTTGACCAGCGCCTCGCGCCAGGCTTCAGCCTGGGCGCCACTGAGGCTGGCACGCAGGGTGCTGTCGAGGTTCAGGCTGCGGGCCAGCAGGTTCGCCCAGGCGTCTTGCGGTGCGGCCAGGTCAGGGTAGTCGAGCTTGCCGGTGTCGCGCATTTCGCGCAGCACCGTGGCGGCGGTCGGCAGCAGTTCGCCCAGCGGGCTGCCGGCGACGAACTCTTCCACGTGCAGGTAGGCGCGGCGGTTGCCGCGGGTGACGCTGTACAGCGCAACCAGGGTGTCGGCCTGCTCCGCCGAGCGGCGCAGCAGGATGAACGCCTGCTGCTCGTCGCCGCCGTTGAGGCGGGCATTGGCGAACACATCATTGGCCCACAGGCTGGCCTCGCCGCAATCGCGGCCCTGGCACCAGAACAGCGGGTAGCCGCCGTCGCGCTGCAGTGCTTCGCGAGCGCTGGTGAAGGCTTCGCGGGCGGTACGCTCGACCGGCAGTTCGTAGGTTACCGAGCTGACCTGGCCACGGCTTTCGACCTTGTCCTCGACCCGCAGGCGGCCGCTGATCTTGCGCAGCGGGCCCATGGGGTAGACACGCTCCTGCTCCACGGCCGGGCGCTGGTCGACTACCTTGGCGTCCACCGGTACCGGCAGGCTGCCGGCCCACAAAACGGGGCTGGCGAACACCAGGCAGGCAGCGAAGGCATTACGGATGGCAACAGGCGCGCTCATTGGCGGACCAGGCGGCGCTCAGCGCCGAGGTGAAGCTCCAGGATGTCTGGCAGTTGCATGGTTGTCTCCCTGTTCAACCCGCCAAGCCTCGACACTTGTCCGGTGCAAGTCAAGCAAAGCCAAAGAAGCGATTGAAACAGTCTGCGACAAGGGCCGCGCCCTGCTCATCGTTCAGGTGCAGGTGATGGCCACCGGGCAGCGTCACCTGCTCGAAGGGTAGCTGCTCCAGCAACCCTGTGTGGCGCGCCAGCATGCCGTCGGCAGCCACCACCAGGCGCGCCGGGCAACTCACCCGGCGCACGTAGGCCATGGCCTGGGCCTCGCTCAGGCGCACTGGCGAAGGCAGGGTCAGGCGGCTGTCGCTGCGCCAGCTGTAACCGCCGGGCACCGGCATCAGGCCACGCTGGGCCAGCAGCTCGGCTGCCTCGCGGCTGACCGCGACCATGCCTTTCATGCGCGCCTGCACGCCCTGCTCCAGTGTGGTGTACACCGACTTGCGCTTGCCATCCAGGCGCAACTGGGCCTGCAGTGCCATGCCCAACCGCTCGCCGGCGTCCTGCTCGGCGCCGGTCGGCGGGATGACGCCGTCAATCAGGGCCAGATGGCTGACCCGCTCCGGCAGCGCGCCAGCCAGTTGCACGGAAATGATTGCCCCCAGCGAATGGCCCAGCAGGGCGAACCGTTGCCAACCCAGCTGCTCGGCCACCCGCAGCACGTCATGGGCGTAGTCGGCCAGGGCATAGCCAGCGCCGAGCGGCCGGTGCTCGGAGTAACCATGCCCGGCCAGGTCCAGGGCGACGATGCGCAGGCCTTTCAGCTGCGGCGCCAGGCGGGCGAAACTGTTGGCGTTGTCCAGCCAGCCATGCAGGGCGATTACCGGCAGCCCGTCCTCGGGGCCGAACAGGTGCGCTGCCAGTTCGATATGGCCCAGGCTCAGGCGGATCTCCTCGACCTGCGCGCTCATGCCTGGCTCCAGCGGTCGAACAGGCCCTTGATCAGGCTGGCGGTGTCGGTTGGTCGCTCCAGCGGGAACATGTGCCCACCCGGCACGCTATGGAACTCGCCCCTGGGCATGCCGCGCACGGCCAGTGTGTGGTGGCGGCGAATGACGTTGCTGCGCTCGCCGCGGACCATGGCCAGCGGCACCTGCAATTGCCGCGCGGGCGCAGGGCTGGTATGCGGGATGCTGCGGTAGATGCTGATTTCCGTGGCCGGGTCGAAGCGCAACTGCAGCCCCTGCTCCATCGCCTGCAGGCCGTGCTCTATGTAGGCATCGAGGCAGTCGGGGTCGAAATGGCGAAACAGTGACTTGCCGGCGAAATAGTCCCGGGCACTGTCGCGGTCATTGAAGGTTTCGCGGCGCCCCAGGGTGCGGCCAGCCGGGGTGATACGGTCAATGAAGCCGAAGCGCTTGGCGGTGCGCAGCAGCCACTGGTCGGCGCGGGTGAGCACCGGCGAGTCGAGCATCACCACGCCGCGGTAGTACTCGGGGCAGCGCAAGGCTGCGTGCAGGTGCAACACCCCGCCCAGCGAATGACCGACGCCCCATACCGGCTGGTCCTGCCGGGCCAGGTGGTGCAGCAGTTCATCGACCAGGCTCTGCCAGTTGTCGTCCACCGGAAAGCGCGGATCGTGGCCGTGCTGGGCCAGGTGCTGCACCTGGTAGTCCGGTGCCAGGGCGGCGAACAGCTTGCCGTAGGTGGCCGAGGGGAAACCGTTGGCATGGGCGAAGAAGATCTGCTGCGACATGGCGCCGGGTCCGGATGGGGGATGATGGCCCATTGTCGGTATCGCGGGGCAGTTCGGCAACGTCCGGAAAGGTCATCGGCGAGGGCTATCAGGTCAGGCTTGCCGGAGATCGCCCAGCCCTTTGGGCTGCGCTGTCGCGTAGATAACTGAGTTCGCAAGCAATCCGCAAACACTGTGGGAGCGGCTTTAGCCGCGAAGAATCCAACACGGTGCATGGCACCGGCTGCGCCGGTGTTCGCGGCTAAAGCCGCTCCCACAGCTCAAGGCGGGGGCGGTACCTGTCCGCGCAGCGCCCCCCTGGGTTTCAGGCCGGCGAGTTGATCGCCCGAAGGGTCATCAACCCAGCCAGCGGCCAGTCCCCTTCCAGCTCCGCCAGGCTTGCAGTGCTCATGCCTGCCGGTTGCTGCTGGTGGCCATGCTGCAACGCCCCGACCAGGGTACCCACCAGCGGCTGGTGGCTGACCAGCAGCACATGCTCCAGGCCCAGGCGCTCGATTTCGCCGATAACCTGCTGCACATCACTGTCAGGCGTCAGCCAGGGCACGGTGCGCACCGGCTCGGCGAAGCCCAGGGTGTCATGCACCAGGGCGGCCGTTTGCTGGGCGCGTACGTAAGGGCTGGCGATGATCGCCTGCAGCGGCTGGCCCAGCAGGCGGGCGGCGCTGTGCAGCACCTGCTCGCGACCATGGGCGGTCAGTCGGCGCTCGGCATCGCTGTTGGCCCGCGGCTCCGCTTCACCGTGGCGCAGCACCCACAGCTTCACAGCTTGGGCTCCTCGTCACGCACCGGGTGCGGGGCCGGGGCCACCGCGTGCGGCGCCTCGCCTTCCGGGGCACGCGGTGCCGGCCAGTCGGCGAATGGCCACGGTTTCTGGTCGCTGTGGAAGCTGCCGAAGCGGCCGATCTGCGCCAGGTACTGGCTCAGGCTGTCGCCGAAGTTCATCAGGCTGGCGCTGGGGGCGCCGTACACCAGGCGGTAGATCAGTTGTACCAGCACCAGGCCACCGAGCAGCAGCTCGGCCAGCTGCCAGACCACCAGGAACACCACCATCCACAGGACCCGCAGGATGATCGACTCGCGCTGGGCGCGTTCGGGCGTATCGTTCATGTGTTGCTCCTTGCTGTTGTCAGAGCCGCTGAAGGCTCAGTTGAAACCGCTGATGGAAATGAAATCGACATCGGTCTTCGGCTCGGCACGCATCAGGTGCTCGATCACCTGGTTCAGCGTGCGGCCTTCGAACAGGATGGCATGCAGACCAGCCACCAGCGGCATGTACACCTGCACTTCCTGCGCCTTGGCCTTGAGCACCTTGAGGGTGTTGACGCCTTCGGCCACTTCGCCCAGGCGGTTGACCGCCTGCTCCAGGCTCAGGCCCTGGCCCAGCGCGTGGCCGACCTGGTAGTTGCGGCTCTTGGGCGAGGAGCAGGTGACGATCAGGTCACCGACACCGGCCAGGCCGAGGAAGGTCATGGGGTTGGCGCCCTGGCTGACAGCGAAGCGGGTCATCTCGGCCAGGGCGCGGGTAATCAGCATGCTCTTGGTGTTCTCGCCCATGCCCAGGGCCACCGCCATGCCGGCGATGATGGCGTAGACGTTCTTCAGCGCCCCGCCCAGCTCGACGCCAAAGCGGTCGGCACTGGCGTAGACGCGGAAGGTACGCCCATGCAGCACGGCCTGCACCTGCTGGCACAGTTTTTCGTCCTCGCTGGCAACCACCGTGGCGGTCAGCGCATGTTCGGCGATTTCACGGGCCAGGTTGGGGCCGGACAGCACGCCGATGCGCGCCTCGGGGGCGATTTCCTCGAGGATCTGGCTCATCAGCTTGAAGCTTTGCGCTTCGATGCCCTTGGTCAGGCTGACCAGGCCCTTGCCGCGCAGCAGCTCGGCATGCGGGGCCAGCACGCTGCGCAAGGCGCTCGATGGCAGGGCGACGAAAATCAGCTCGCTGGCCTGCAGGGTGGCCAGCAGGTCGCTGACCGGCTCGACGCCGTCGTGCAGGCGGATGCCCTTGAGGTAGCGCGGATTCTCGCGATTGACGCGCATGGCCTCGGCCTGTTCCGGGTCGCGCATCCATTGGCGCACCGGCACACCGTTTTCTGCCAGCAGGTTCGCCACGGCGGTGCCGAAGCTGCCGCCTCCCAGAACTGCAACAGGTTGCTGTTCAGTCATATCCAATCCGTTAAAGCCAAAAGTTAAGTGGCGACCCGGGCATTATACGGCAGTGCATGACATGCGTTCATCTGCGCGCTTGAAATCGAGCGCCGCCCGCGCGGCGCTTCGCGGGACAAGCCCGCTCCCACATTTGTTGCAACGTGGCCATGCCTGTGGGAGAGGCGTTGTCAGCTTTGGTACAAGGCTTGAGACAAGTGGGTCGGCAGCAATGCCAACTCAGGAATCCAGCCAGCCCAACAAGGCTGGCAACCATGGCCTGTCAGGTTCGGCACGTTGCAACAAATGTGGGAGCGGGCTTGTCCCGCGAAGCGCCGCGCGGGCGGCGCTCGATTTTCGCCACACTGCACATTTCAAGAAGTACGCCCAACACTCACTGGCAAATACGTCAAGGTCAGTTACCATGCCTGTTTCAATCCTGATACAAGGCCGCTTTGTGTTCCCTGGCACGCCCCCGTACCCGCGCCTGCTCATACTGACTGCCCTGCTCGGTGGCCCGGCCGTGGCCGATGACCTGTTCATCGACAACACGGACCTGCCGCAGGTTCTGACCGCCACGCGCCTGAAACAATCCCCCGCCGCAGTCCCGGGCAGCATGACCGTGCTCGACAGCGAGCTGATCCGCGCCAGCGGTGCCCGCGACATCCCCGAGCTGCTGCGCCTGGTGCCGGGCATGATGGTGGGCTACAACGCTGGCAACCAACCCACGGTCAACTACCACGGCAGCAACGTCAACGATGCCCGGCGCATGCAGGTGCTGATCGATGGCCGTTCGGTGTACCGCGCCGGCCTGGCCACGGTGGACTGGAGCGACATCCCCCTGGCCATGGAGGATATCGAGCGCATCGAGGTGTTCCGCGGCCCCAACACGGTCAGCTACGGCGCCAACGCGCTGATGGCGGTGGTCAACATCCTTACCCGCAACCCCGCCGACAGCCATGGCACGCGGCTGAAGATGACCCGCGGCCAGGACGGCATCAACGATTTCTACGCCAGCCACGGCTTCGGTTGGGATGGCGGCGACATGCGCCTGTCGCTGTCCGGCCAGCAGGACGATGGCTTCGACGAGAACCAGTTCGGCCAGGACTACCGCGACAGCCGCCGGCTGACCCGCTTCAATATCAACGCCAGCCACAGCCTGGCACACGACCAGACCCTGGAATGGCAACTGGCGGCGAAGGAAGGCAGCAACCAGCGGCCTTATACCTATCAGCCGGTGTTCGCCAAATACGAAGCCGGTAACAACGCTGACGTCAATGCCAAGGACTACGCCGGCTCATTGCGCTGGACCAAGGACTTCAGCTCCGAGCACAGCCTGTATATCCAGGGCTCTGCCCAGCATTTCGACCGCCAGCAGGTGTGGCGTGCCTGTGACGCCTTGCAGTCGTTCAGCCCGGAATTGACCCAGCTCTGGCAAATGAACCCTGACTTCGCCGAAAAAGTGGCGCGCGGCATTGCTACCGGCGCACCACTTTCGACCAACGATCCCGTCATGAAAGCGCTTCTGGAGAAGGTCCAGCAGCAATGGGCGAACGGTGGCAAGCAGCAGGTCTGCGGCGACGTCGACCAGAGCACCCGCGAAACCCGCTACGACCTGGAAATCCAGGACACCCTGAGCCTGACCGACAGCCTGCGCCTGCTCAGCGGCATGAACTACCGCTATGATCGTGCCGACTCGCAGACCTACTTCAATGGCAGCATCGACGACCAGACCTGGCGCCTGTTCGGCCAGCTGGAGTGGCGCGCCGACGAGCACTGGATCCTGCAGGGCGGTGCCATGTTCGAGGACTCGCGCCTGTCCGGCAGCTCGCTGACCCCACGCGTGGCGGTCAACTACCTGATCACCCCGCGCCATGGCCTGCGTGCGGTGTATTCCGAGGCAGTGCGCTCGCCAGACATGTTCGAGAACAACATCAACTGGAGCTACACGGTCAAGAACCTGACCCCCAACGCTTTCGGCCTGCAAAACGGCGAATACTTCGTCAAGACCCGCGGCCCGGGCGACCTCGACCAGGAACGCATGCGCTCGCGCGAACTGGGCTACAACGGCTACTTCAGCGACATCGACCTGAACATGGATGTGAAGCTGTTCTACGACGAGATCACCGGAATGATCAGCGAGCCCCTGAAGAACAACCAGTACATCGCCAGCAACGCCAACAAGGCCCGTTTCAGCGGCAGCGAGGCGCAACTGGACTGGCGCCCGACCCTGCGCGACCGCCTGCGCCTTACCTACGCCTACGTGGATGCCTGGGCCAGCAACCCCGCCGACCGCCGCCTCAGCGCGCGCAACAGCGGCTCGGCCGGGTGGATGCGCGAGTGGGGCGACGGCTGGTCCAGTGCGCTGTTCTATTACGGCGACGATGCGCTCAACCAGTACCGCTACGAGCGCCTGGACCTGCGCCTGGCCAAGCGCTTCCGGGTGCATGGCAGCAACCTGGAGCTGGCGGCGCTGTGGCAACAGCGCCTGGACGATGAGCCGACCACGGCAATCCAGAACCGCTACGACAGCCGCCACCGCCTGAGCGTCAGCGCGGAGCTGGAGTTCTGATGGCCCTGCTGCTGCGCCTGTTGCTGTTGTGCCTGTGGCCGATGGGGCCGCTGTCCGCCAGCGAAATCGTGTTGGTAGGCGCGGAAGACCAGCCCGGCATTCGCAGTTTCGTCGCTGCGCTGGAAAGCCGCCGGCCGCACGATCACGTGCATTTCCAGACCACCGCCGACCTGCCACCCCCGGGCAAGCTCAAGGCTGACCAGCGCCTGATCTTGCTGGACAACGCCGCACTGGAATGGCGCCTTGGGGAAACCGCCGGCCCGCCGGCCCTGGCCATGAGGGTCAGCCGGGTACAGGCTGAACAGCGCCTGGGAAAGTCGCGGCCCGCGTTCCTCACGCTGCTGTGGAGCGACCCGCCGCTGGGCCGGCAGCTGCGCCTGGCGCGCTACCTGCTGCCGCAGGCCCAGCGCATTGGTGTGCTGTACGGTGAGCACAGCAGCTTTCTGCTCGAAGAGCTGCGCCATGCCGCCCGCGCGCTGGGCCTGGAGATCATTGCCCAGGACTGGCCCGACCCGCGCGACAGCCGCCCTCTGCAACATTTGTTGGCCAACAGTGACGTGCTGCTGGGCCTGGACGACGCCGACCTGTTCAACTCCAAGACTGCGAAGAACCTGCTGTTGAGCAGCTATGGCCGGCAGATGGCGCTGATCGGCCCGAACGCCGGGTTCGTCCGCGCCGGCGCCCTGGCCAGCACCTTCAGTGACCAGGACGATTGGCTGGCGGTACTCGACCAGTTGCTCGACCAGCCACCGGCGCGCTGGCCGCGCAGCCTGTACCCGGTACGCTTCGGCGTCAGCGGCAACCAGCAGGTGGCGCGCGCCCTGGGCCTTGAACCGATCGATCCGAACGCCGCCGCCAAGGCCCTGGCCGAAGGAGAACCCACCCCATGAGCAAGCGCCTGAGCTGGGACATCCACACCCGCACCCAGATCATCAGCCTCGGCCCTGCCCTGCTGCTGACCTTGCTGCTGATCAGCTTCTTCACCTTCGTGCGTATCCAGGACCTGCGCCAGGAACTGAACCACACCGGGCAACTGATCGCCAACCAGCTGGCGCCAGCCTCGGAATACGGGGTGATCTCGGGCAACAACGAAGTGCTCGAAGGCCTGATGCGCGCCACGCTCAGCATCCCCCACGTGCGCTTCCTCGAGGTGCAGGACAGCCGCAACCACATCCTGGTGTACGTGGAGCAGTCCGACGAAAGCGCCAACCGCGCGCAGCGCGTCGAAGTGTTCCAGGCGCCCATCCGCCTGCAGCAGATCCGCCTGGACAGCGACTTCCTGCAACAGGGCAAGGCCACCACCCCGGCCATCGGCGACGATTACCTGGGCCGGGTCATCGTCGGCATGTCCGATGACGCCTTCAGCCAGCGCCAGCAGGAAATCGTGATCAAGGCCGGTATCCTCGCGCTGTTCGCCCTGCTGTTCACCTTCCTGCTGGCGCGCCGCCTGGCCCTGAGCCTGGCCAAGCCGATCAGCGACATGGGCCATGCGGTCAAGGCCATCCAGCAGGGCGAGTACCACACCCTGTTGCCGGTGGTCGATGACAGCGAACTGGGCCACCTGGCGCGCCACATCAACAACCTGGCCCACGCCCTGGAGCAGGCCAGCAATGAACAGAAGCAGGCCATTGCCGAGCTGATCCAGGCCCGCGAGGAGGCCGAACAGGCCAACCGCGCCAAATCGGACTTCCTGGCGATGATGAGCCACGAGCTGCGCACGCCGATGAATGGCGTGCTGGGCATGCTGCAGTTGCTGGAAACCACCCAGCTGAACAGCGAACAGGCCGAATACACCGCGGTGGCCAGCGAGTCTACCGGGCACCTGCTCAAGGTCATCAACGACATCCTCGACTTCTCGCGCATCGAACGCGCCGCGCTGCAACTGGAACACATCGACTTCAACTTGGGCGAGCTGATCACCAGCAGCGTCCAGTCGTTCCAGCACAGCGCCCAGCAGCGCGGCCTTGCCCTGCACCTGCAACTGCCGGCGGGTATCGAGCAGCTGCAGGTGAACGGCGACCCCACGCGCATCCGCCAGATCCTGCTGAACCTGGTCGGCAATGCGCTGAAATTCACCGAACGCGGCCAGGTACAGGTCGAGGCGCGCTGGCAGGTGCTCGACCGCCAGCTGATCTGGCTGACCTGCAGCGTGCGCGACACCGGTATCGGCATCGACAACGAGCGCCTGGAAATGATGTTCGTCGCCTTCCAGCAGGCCGACAGCTCGATTTCCCGCCGCTATGGCGGCACCGGGCTGGGGCTGTCGATCGCCCGCACCCTGGCCGAACGCATGGGCGGCAAGCTGCGCGGCGAAAGCCGTGAAGGCCTGGGCTCGACCTTTACCCTGGAGATGCCACTGGCCCTGGCCAGCCCTGCCCCGGTATCGCTGACGCTGCCAAGCGCTGCGCCGCCGGCGGTGGCCGACAATGATCAGGTGCTGCTGGTAGAGGACAATCCGGTCAACCAAAGTGTCATCGAGGCCATGCTGCGTAGCCTGGGGCTGGCGGTATGCACTGCCGAGGACGGCCTGGAGGCGGTCGAACGGGTCAGCCGGCAGCGTTTTGCCGCCGTGCTGATGGACTGCCGCCTGCCGCACCTGGACGGCTATGAAGCCACCCGGCGTATCCGCCAGCTGCCCAACGGCGCCAGGCTACCGATCATCGCCCTGACCGCCAACGCCTTGCAGGGCGACCGCGAGCGTTGCATGGCGGCCGGCATGGACGACTACCTGAGCAAACCCTTGCGCCGCACCGAACTGCAGCGTGTGCTGCAGCGCTGGCTACCTGGTCAGACAACCGCGACTGGCGATAAATGCTAAAGTGCGGCAGTCTTAAACACTGGACAGGACCTTCATCGGACCTGAAAATAGACGTTTCAGTGCACACCTGTACTTCTTTCACCGGGTGCACTGTGACTTTCACCACAACGCAATAGTCTACCTGTAGGCTGCCGTCTCGGACGCGATGCGTATCGGGCCGGCCGGGAAGATTCATCCCCTGCCGCAGGGGGTTATTGAGGAGCTCGCATGACCAAACAACACGCCTTTACTCGGGAAGACCTGCTGCGCTGCAGTCGCGGTGAGCTGTTCGGCCCAGGTAATGCGCAACTGCCCGCGCCGAACATGCTGATGGTCGATCGCATCACCCATATCAGCGAAGAAGGCGGCAAGTACGGCAAAGGTGAATTGGTCGCCGAGCTGGATATCAATCCGGACCTGTGGTTCTTCGCCTGCCACTTCGAAGGCGACCCGGTAATGCCGGGCTGCCTGGGCCTCGACGCCATGTGGCAGCTGGTAGGTTTCTTCCTCGGCTGGCAGGGCCTGCCGGGCCGCGGTCGCGCCCTGGGTTCGGGCGAGGTGAAGTTCTTTGGCCAGGTACTGCCGGAAGCCAAGAAAGTCACTTACAACATTCACATCAAGCGCGTCCTGAAGGGCAAGCTGAACATGGCCATCGCCGATGGCTCGGTCAGCGTCGACGGCCGCGAGATCTACACTGCCGAAGGCCTGCGGGTCGGCGTGTTCACCTCCACTGACAATTTCTAAGGGTTATTCGCATGCGCCGCGTCGTTATCACTGGTCTGGGCATCGTATCGTGCCTGGGCAATGACAAAGCTACCGTCACCGAAAACCTGCGCAACAGCCGTCCGGGTATCCGTTACAACCCGGAATACAAGGAAATGGGGCTGCGTAGCCAGGTTTCCGGGTCCATCGACCTCAACCTCGAAGAACTGATCGACCGCAAGGTCTACCGCTTCGTCGGCCACGCTGCTGCCTACGCCTACCTGGCGATGCAGGACGCGATCAAGGACGCCGGCCTGACCGAAGAGCAGGTTTCCAACCCGCGTACCGGCCTGGTGGCTGGCTCCGGCGGCGCCTCGACCCTGAACCAGATGGAAGCGCTGGACACCCTGCGCGAGAAAGGCGTCAAGCGCGTCGGCCCGTACCGCGTTACCCGCACCATGGGCAGCACCGTTTCGGCGTGCCTGGCCACCCCGTTCAAGATCAAGGGCATCAACTACTCGATCTCGTCGGCCTGCGCCACTTCGGCACACTGCATCGGCACCGCCCTGGAGCAGATCCAGTGGGGCAAGCAGGACATCGTCTTCGCCGGTGGCGGTGAAGAAGAGCACTGGAGCCAGTCGTTCCTGTTCGATGCCATGGGCGCCCTGTCGACCAAGCGCAACGAAACCCCGGAGCAGGCCTCGCGCGCCTACGACGCCGACCGTGATGGCTTCGTCATCGCTGGCGGTGGCGGCATGGTGGTGGTCGAGGAGCTGGAACACGCCCTGGCCCGTGGCGCCAAGATCTACGCGGAAATCGTCGGCTACGGCGCCACTTCCGACGGCTACGACATGGTTGCCCCGAGCGGCGAAGGTGCCATCCGCTGCATGCAGCAGGCGCTGTCGACCGTCGACACCCCGATCGACTACCTGAACACCCACGGCACCTCGACCCCGGTCGGTGACGTTGCCGAGATCAAGGGCGTTCGCGCCGTGTTCGGCGACAAGGCACCGAAGATCAGCTCGACCAAGAGCCTGTCGGGCCACTCGCTGGGCGCTGCCGGCGTACACGAGGCGATCTACTGCCTGCTGATGATGGAAAACAACTTCATCGCCGGCTCCGCCAACATCGACGAGCTGGACCCGGAGGTCGCCGACCTGCCGATCCTGCGCAAGACCGAAGAAAACGCCAAGATCGACACGGTCATGAGCAACAGCTTCGGCTTCGGCGGCACCAACGCCACCCTGGTTCTCAAGCGCTGGGAAGGCAAGTAAGACGCTGCTGCGGTAAACGAAAACGCCCCGACTGGTTCGGGGCGTTTTCATTTGTGTTGCCTGTACCGGCCCTTTCGCGGGTAAACCCGCTCCCACAGGGACCGCGCTGCTCTTGAAACTGGCGCTGTACCTGTGGGAGCGGGTTTACCCGCGAAAGGGCCGGCACAGGCGAGATACTATTGCTTAGGCAACACAGCCAGAAAATTCTCCCTGGCCACCTTTTTGGCAACTTGTTCCGGCAATGCATCCAGAAACGGTCTGAACCCATGCATCTGCTCCCCAAGGCTGCCAAACTGCCCCACCACATCCGAACCCAGCATGAACCGCTCCGGGAACCTTTCGACCAGTGCCAGCCACTCCTTGCGCGGCACACCCCGGTCATCCAGCAGATAAGGCTCCAGCACGCTCCACGACAAATCGACATACAGGTTCGGGTAATCCTCCAGTAACCGCGTCAGCACCGGCAGCAGAAAGTCCATCTGTGTCTGGTGCCGGTGAATCTCCATGCTGCTGCCGGCGTGCGCCCAGATGAACCGCGTGTGCGGGTGATTGCGCAGCGGCTCTTCGATCTCCGCCAGGTACAAGGGGTTGCGCTCACGCTTGGAGGTGATGTTGGAATGCAGCAGCACCGGCAGGTCGCGCTCGGCCGCCAGGTGGTAGATACGCGTCATGGCTTCGTTGTTGGCGCGCGGCGTGTCACCGCTGGTCAGTGCCGTCAGGTCATCGTGGCGGGTGAAGACCTCGCCAATGCCCTGCCACAGCCCCGGATGCAGATCGAGCATGCGCTCGATATGGCTGGCGGCGTTCTTGTCCACCGGATTGAAACCGGCCAGGAACGGATGAAAGCGCTTGCGCTGCTCGTCGGGCAGTTGCTGCAGCGCCGCGGCCACGTAGGTGTCGGTGGCGCTGTACCAGTAGGCTTCGGCGTCATCCCCAGCGTAATAGCGCGGGCGCTTGGGCTCGTCTTCGTGCCACTTCTTGGCTACCGGGATGCCGGAAATCATCGACTGCTCGATACCGGCGGCGTCCATGGCCTTGATCAGCGCAGGCATGCCTTCGCTTTCCTGGAAGAAGTCGACGTAGTGCAGGTGGGCATCACTGTAGCGGTAGTCGCGCGCCTGCGCCGCTTGGCACAGCCAGATGGATAACAGCACGCAGGCCAGCGCTCTGACGATCATGATGAAGCTTCCTTTTCCGGGTACCACACCTCTAGACCGGCCAGCCAACGAGACGGTTCAGCCGCAGCGGGCAAACCGCTATGCTTGGGGCATTTCCACCTTGCCTGGAGCCTTCCCATGAGCAGCCCCCTGGTCATCCGCCCACGTGCCGAATCGGTCGAGGGCCAGCCGATCCTGCGCCCGCTGCCGTCGGCCCAGTGCCGCAGCGTCGGCCCGTTCGTGTTTTTCGACCACATGCTCGAAACCGACTATGCCCCTGGGCATGGCATGGACATCCGCCAGCACCCGCATATCGGCCTGTCGACCCTTACCTACCTGTTCGAAGGGGCAATACTGCACAAGGACAGCCTCGGCTCGGCGCAACGGGTGCTGCCGGGCGATGTCAGCTGGATGACCGCAGGCAGCGGCGTGGCCCATGTCGAGCGCACGCCTGAAGATGTCCTGGCCCATGGTTCACGCCTGCACGGGTTGCAGGTATGGCTGGCGTCGCCACGCGAGCATGAACAAGGCCCGGCAAGTTACAGCCACCACCCGGCGGCAAGCCTGCCGGTCAGCGAGAGCCTGGGGGTGCGCATCTGCATGATTGCCGGCAGCGGGTTCTGCCTGGAATCGCCGGTGCCGGTGCTCTCCCCTACCCTTTACGCACATGTACAGATGCAACCGGCAACCACGCTACTGGTGCCGAACGAGCATGTGCAGCGGGCGCTGTACCTGCTCGATGGTGAGCTGCTGATGAACGATGAGGAGGTGGAACCGTGCAGCCTGGTGGTTCTGCAGGAGGGCGAAGAGGTGACGCTGTATGCGGAGAGCGAGTGCCAGCTGGTGCTGATTGGTGGCGCGCCACTGGATGGGCCGCGGCGGATGAACTGGAACTTTGTCTCCAGTGACCCGGATCTGATCGAGCGGGCCAGGGCGCGATGGGCAGCGGGGGATTGGCCGGTGGTTTCGGGGGAGACCTCCAGGATCGAGTTGCCGCGCTGATTTTGGGGCTGCTTTGCAGCCCATCGCGACACAAGGCCGCTCCTACAGGGACCGCGCATGCCATGAGTCATGCTATCCCTGTAGGAGCGGCCTTGTGTCGCGATGGGCCGCAAAGCGGCCCCCTGCATTGTCAGCGCTGGAACACTTCGGTCAGCAGGTTATGCATCGAGCGGAACGCCCGCTCCGAGGTACGCCGGTCATATTGCATCTTGCCCGGCACATTGGCACTCGGGTCGGTAAACGAGTGCACCGCGCCGCCATAGCTGAGCAATTGCCAGTCAACCTTGGCCGCGTTCATCTCCTCCTCGAAGGCCGGCAGCTGCTCCTTCGGCACCAGTGGGTCGGAAGCGCCGTGCAGCACCAGCACCGAGCCCTTGATGCGCTTGGCATCTTCCGGGTTCGGCGTGTCCAGCGTGCCATGGAACGACACCGCCGCACGCAAATCGGCACCGGTACGGGCCAGCTCAAGTGCACAGCAGCCACCAAAGCAGAAACCAAACGTGCCGACCTTGCCCGGCTCCAGCAGCGCCTTCGACTGCCCCAACAGTTGCGCCAGGGCTTCCTGCATACGCTTGCGCAGCTCGCCACGGTCGTTCTTCAACGGCATCATCGCCGCGCCGGCCTCGTCGGCGTTGGACGGACGCACCGATTGCCCGTACAGGTCGGCAATCAGCACCACATAGCCCTTCTCGGCCACTTCCTTGGCGATGCGCTCGGCACCTTCGCCGATACCCATCCAGTTCGGCGCCATCACCAGGCCTGGCCGCCCCAGCGCGCCCGGCTCGTAGACCAGGCGGCTTTCATACGCCTTGCCGGACAGGTGATAGACCAGCGATTCGACGATTACTTTGCTCATCAAGCACTCCTTTGGCACTCGTCATCAATATGCTCGCCATGAAAAAAGCCCGCCGAAGCGGGCTTTCCTATGCATCAACTCAAGCAGACAGCTCGACCAGCAGCTTGTTCAGGCGACGAACGTAAGCCGCCGGGTCCTTCAAGCTGTCACCGGCCGCCAGGGCCGCCTGATCGAACAGGATGTGCGACAGCTCGGCAAAGCGGTCTTCGCTCTGCTCGTTGTCCAGCTTCTCGATCAGCGGGTGGGTCGGGTTGAACTCAAAGATCGGCTTGGACTCCGGCACCTTCTGCCCGCTGGCTTCGAGGATCTGGCGCATCTGCAGGCCCAGGTCCTGCTCACCGATGGCCAGGATCGCCGGCGAGTCGGTCAGGCGGTGCGACACGCGCACTTCGGCCACGCTGTCACCCAGCGCGCCCTTCAGGCGCTCGACCAGGCCTTCCTTGTCCTTGGCGACTTCTTCCTGGGCCTTCTTGTCTTCTTCCGAATCCAGCTTGCCCAGGTCCAGATCGCCACGGGCGACGTCGACGAAGGCCTTGCCGTCGAACTCGTTGAGGTAGCTCATCAGCCACTCGTCGATACGGTCGGTCAGCAGCAGCACTTCGATGCCTTTCTTGCGGAAGACTTCCAGGTGCGGGCTGTTCTTGACCTGCGCGTACGACTCGCCGGTGAGGTAGTAGATCTTGTCCTGGCCTTCCTTGGCGCGTGCCAGGTAGTCGGCCAGGGCAACGCTCTGCTCGCCGCTGTCGTCCTGGGTGGAAGCGAAGCGCAGCAGGCCGGCGATCTTTTCCTTGTTGGCGAAGTCTTCGGCCGGGCCTTCCTTCAGCACCTGGCCGAAGTTCTTCCAGAAGCCCTTGTACTGCTCGGGCTCGTTCTTCGCCAGCTTCTCCAGCATGTCCAGCACGCGCTTGGTCAGCGCGGTCTTCATCGAGTCGATGATCGGGTCTTTCTGCAGGATTTCACGCGACACGTTCAGCGACAGGTCGTTGGAATCGACCACACCCTTGATGAAGCGCAGGTACAGCGGCAGGAACGACTCGGCCTGGTCCATGATGAACACGCGCTGCACGTACAGCTTCAGGCCGCGTGGCGCTTCGCGCTGGTACAGGTCGAACGGCGCGCGGGCCGGCACGTACAGCAGCGAGTTGTATTCGAGCTTGCCTTCGACCTTGTTGTGGCTCCAGGCCAGCGGGTTTTCGAAGTCATGGCCGATGTGCTTGTAGAACTCCTGGTACTCCTCGTCCTTGATCTCGGTACGCGGACGGGTCCACAGGGCGCTGGCACGGTTGACGGTTTCCCACTCTTCGGCCGGCTGTTCTTCGCCTTCGGCGGCAGCTTGCTCCTTCGGTAGCTGGATCGGCATGGCGATGTGGTCGGAGTACTTCTTGACCACGTTGCGCAGGCGCCAGCCATCAGCGAACTCCTGCTCGTCCTTCTTCAGGTGCAGGACGATGCGGGTGCCGCGCTGTGGCTTGTCGATGGTGGCGACTTCGAACTCGCCCTCGCCTTTCGACGACCAGTGCACGCCTTCGGCGGCCGGCTGGCCGGCACGACGGCTGTACACATCGACCTTGTCGGCAACAATGAACGCGGAGTAGAAGCCCACACCGAACTGACCGATCAGGTGCGAGTCCTTCTTCTGGTCACCGGTGAGGTTCTTCATGAAGTCGGCGGTGCCGGACTTGGCGATGGTACCCAGGTGGGCGATGACGTCTTCGCGGCTCATGCCGATGCCGTTGTCCTCGAGGGTCACGGTACCGGCGTCCTTGTCGAAGCTCAGGCGAATCTTCAGGTCGGCGTCGCCTTCGAACAGCTCTGGCTTGGCCAGGGCCTCGAAACGCAGCTTGTCGGCGGCGTCGGAGGCGTTGGAGATCAATTCACGCAGGAAGATCTCCTTGTTCGAATACAAGGAATGGATCATGAGGTGCAGCAGCTGCTTTACCTCGGTCTGGAAGCCCAGCGTTTCTTTTTGAGTCTCCACACTCATGGTCTTCAAAACTCCGATCTGATGGCAGTTGACGCCTGGCGGCCGGGTTGGCCTGCGTTAGCGGCGGATGTCATGCAGATGGGGGCTGCCCGGATGATTTCAAGGGCTTTTCCGGTTCGATCTTGAAATGCGCGCGAGCCGTGGCGATCGGCGACTGCCTGTCACCCTGCCAGGCGGTGATGGCCACATTGGTCACCCGCCGGCCCTGGCGCCACAGTTGGCACTGGGCGTAGGTATCGCGAAAGTGCCCGGCGCGCAGGTAATCGATGGAAAAGTCGATGATCTTCGGAATGCTCGCGCTCTCGCTGAAGATCAGCAGGTACAGCGCTGCCGACAGCTCCATGAAGCCCGCGATCACCCCGCCGTGGATGGCCGGCAGCAGCGGGTTGCCGATGTTGTCCTGGCTGGCCGGCAGGCGGAACAGCAGGTCATCGCCCTCGCGCTCGCATTCGATGCCGATCAGGCCGGCATAGGGGATCAGTGCCAGCAAAGGCCGATAGTCTCCCACTGCGTGGGCGGCGTTGAGCTGTTGGCGAACCTCGTGCGGAATCATGCCCCGCCCTCCTTCAGGCTGTTGCCGAAACGGATGCCACCCTTGATCTCCTGGCCCAGGCGCATGAACGTGCCCACCACCTGGCAGATCGGCTGGGCGGGGTCGTCCTGGTAGGCCGTGCCACGGGTGAAGATCACATCGCGGGTGACCCGGTAGCACTGGGCATGGCCGTAGATGTCCTTGCCGGCCTCTGCCGGGTGCATGTAGTCGATGCGCAGGTCCAGTGTCGGGCACACCTCGAAGCGCGGCAGCACGCACAACGTGGCCATGCCGCAGGTGGTGTCCATCAGCGTGGTCAGCGCGCCGCCATGCACGGCGCCGGTCTGCGGGTTGCCGACGATGGTCGGTGACCAGGGCAGCACCAGGGTCATGCCATCGGCATTGGTTTGCGCCACGCGCATTTGCAACAACTGACAATGTTTCAACGCCGAGAGAAAACGCTCGGCCATGGCCATCAAGGTTGAATCGCTCATTGGCTGTTTCCCTGCCATCGCCGCAGCGGCATAAAATCGTTAAAAAGTCTATATAGAACGGGGCGTTATATATGTGTAATCTTCGCGGAACTTATTCCGCGTAGTTGCACTCGAAGGAACAAGTCACTTATTCCACCAAGGAGAAACACCCCCATGCGTAAACCTTTTGCTTTTGCTCTGATGCTGGCCGCTGCCATGGGCCTGGCCGCTTGCGATAAAGCGAGCGAAGACAAAGCCCAGGACGCACAGCAACACGCCGAGCAAGCCCAGGAAAAAGCGGGCGAAGCTCAGGATAAAATGAACGAGGCTGCCAAGGAAAACGCCGAAGCCGCCAAAGATCAGGCCGAAGCCGAGCAGAAGGCCGCCGAAGAAGCCGCTCCGGCTACTCCGGCTCCGGAAGCCGCTCCAGCTACCCCAGCTGCTCCAGCCGAACCTGCCAAGCAGTAATCGGCTAAAACAAGAAAACCCGACATTGTCGGGTTTTTTTGTGCCTGAAACTTATGGATTAAACGTTTCAGGTTCCAGAAACGGTGTTTTCCTTGGCGGGTTCGATCGAAACACTTTCGGTAGGTGTGAACACCATCACATCCAACACATCCGAATGGAACTCGCGGCGGTACAGAATCAGCACTACCCCGACACTCATGACCATGAACAACCATGGGCTGATGAACCAGCTCAACATGGCCATGCCGAAGTAATAGGAACGCAGGCCCAGGTTGAACTGGTTGGCGGCAAGCGACAGCACCCGCGCCGCCCGCGAGGCGAATGCCTTGCGTTCAAGTTCATTGACCAGCCGTTCACCGATCATCGGCGCCGAACCCACCAGCACTGCGGCGAAGTTGTATTGGCGCATGCACCAGCTGAAGGTGAAAAAGGCGTAGACGAAGACCATGGCCAGGCACAGCAGCTTGATCTCCGACATGCCTTGGGACGTCTGCTGCACCAGCGGCAGGTCGGCCAGCAGCGACAGCGCCCGGTCGGAGGCCCCTAGCACGGTGAGGATACCGGCGAGGATGATCAGGGTGCTGGAGGCGAAGAACGAGGCGTTGCGCTCGAGATTGCCGATCACGCTGGCATCGGCAATGCGGTTGTCGCGCAGCAGCATGCGGCGCATCCAGTCTTCGCGGTACAGGTGCAGCACGCTGGCCAGGCACGCGGTGTCGCGGCCCTTCCAGATGGCATAACGGGTGTAACCGCCCCAGCACAGGGCGAACCAGGCGATGGCCAACAGGTTGTTGAAGTTGCTTTGGATGAAGTTCATGCAGGGTTCCCGGGAGGGCCAGATACCTGAAGGATAGGGACCGGATTTCGACGCTGGCAAGCGGCAAAAGGCACACCTGAACAGTGAAACCAGACGCGATCAGTTGTAGGAGCGGCCTTGTGTCGCGATGGGCTGCGAAGCAGCCCCCATGATTTCAGCTTCGCAGCATGTATTGCCAGGGCTGCTTCGCAGCCCATCGCGACACAAGGCCGCTCCTACAACTGATCGCGCAGCCGAGAAGCTTGTGCCAGGTGGCTGAACATGCAAAGAAAAAGCCCCGCATCCTCTCGGATGCGGGGCTCTTGAGTTTCCACCCTTGGCGAGCACCCTTCGGCTTGTGGCCGGTGCCGCCCTCAGGCTTCGACTATCAGGCCAGCGCTTCGCGCGGCTTGCCGAGCATGCGGTCGCAGGCCACGGCGCCAACCAGGGTCACCACCGAAGGCACCAGCCAGGCCAGGCCCTGGTCGCTCAACGGCAGGTGGGCCATGAAGTCCGGCAGCACGTGGGCAATGCCGCTGCCTTTGATCGCATCGACCATGCCGAACAGCAGCGACACCAGCATCACTGGCGCCAGGATGCGGGTAGGCGAGTTCCACAGGTCCTTCACGAAGCTGAGCCCGACCACCACGATGCACGGCGGGTAGATCGCGGTGAGCACCGGGATCGAGAACATGATCAGCTTGGTCAGGCCGAGGTTGGAGATCAGCAGCGAGAAGCCCGCCAGGATCACCACCAGTGCGCGGTACGACAGCGGCAGCATCTGGCTGAAGTACTCGGCGCAGGCACAAGTCAGGCCAACCGCGGTCACCAGGCAGGCCAGCGCGATCAGCACGGCGAGGAAGCCGCTGCCCAGCGAACCGAAGGTGTGCTGCACGTAGGCATGCAGTACCGCCGCGCCGTTGGTGGCGTCAGCCGCGATATCGTGGCTGGTTGCACCCAGGCGGAACAGGCTGATGTACACCAGGGCCAGGCCGACACCGGCGATCAGGCCGGCGATGATGGCATAGCGGGTGATCAGCTTCGGCGACTCGACACCGCGCGAGCGGATGGCGTTGACGATGACGATACCGAACACCAGGGCACCCAGGGTGTCCATGGTCAGGTAACCATCGGAGAAGCCCTTGGAGAACGCTGCGGCGGCATAGGCCGGCTGCGCTTCACCAATGGTGCCGGCAGGCAGCGCGAAGGCGGCGATGCCCAGCACCGCCAGGGCGATGATCTTCAACGGCGCCAGGAAGCGGCCCACGGTGTCGAGCAGCTTGCCTGGGTACATGGACACGGCCAGTACCACGAGGAAGTACACCAGGCTGTAGATGAACAGCGCCAGCGGGCTTTCACCGGTCAGCGGCGCAACGCCCACTTCGAACGATACGGTCGCGGTGCGCGGGGTGGCGAACAGCGGGCCGACCGACAGGTAGCACACGGCCGCCAGCAGGCCACCGAAGAACTTGCCTATCGGGCTGCTCAGGGCATCCATGCCGCCGCCGACCTTGGCCAGGGCGACCACGGTGATGACCGGCAGGCCCACGGCGGTAACCAGGAAGCCCAAGGCCGCCATCCATACGTGCGGGCCAGACTGCAGACCGACGATAGGCGGGAAGATGATGTTGCCAGCGCCCACGAAAAGCGCAAACGTCATAAAGCCAAGCGCCAGGATATCCTGGCCTTTGAGAACTTTCATTTAAGGTAGTACCACACTGCTGAAATCGGGATTCGAGAGGGGATTTCCCTTTGGATGAGGGGAAATGCTGCCCGGCTTGATAGGCCAGACCCGTTTAGCGTGTCGTTCCCTTTTGGGGTACGGGCACAGAGTGAACGCGTAATGTAACTGTTTTGTCAGTCAAACGCACTGGCACAGTGCTGCTTGTCCGATGTGCGTACATGTTTGTCGTCTGTGCGACCGAGGACAGCGAGAATTATCCTCGGATTGAAATATTCGTCTGCGTGAAAATTCCTATCAAACCCATCGAAAAATCCCTGTTGTCTGTGCCGGCCTCTTCGCGGGTAAACCCGCTCCCACAGTGCTTCACAATTCTCAAGGTTAGTGATTTCCTGTGGGAGCGGGTTTACCCGCGAAGAGGTCGGCACAGGAATACCCAACCCCCAGAAACGACAAAGGCCACCCGAAGGTGGCCTCTGTGCGCGTGGGGGGTGTAGCAGTATTACTTCTTGACTTCCCAGCCAGTCAGCTCGGCCAGGGCCTTGCCGATGTCAGCCAGGGAACGCACGGTCTTCACACCAGCGTCCTGCAGGGCGGCGAACTTCTCGTCCGCAGTGCCCTTGCCGCCGGAGATGATGGCGCCAGCGTGGCCCATGCGCTTGCCCGCAGGTGCGGTAACACCAGCGATGTAGGAAACGACAGGCTTGGTGACGTTGGCCTTGATGTAGGCCGCAGCTTCTTCTTCAGCCGAACCGCCGATCTCGCCGATCATGACGATCGCTTCGGTCTTCGGGTCTTCCTGGAACAGCTTCAGGATGTCGATGAAGTTGGAGCCCGGGATCGGGTCACCGCCGATGCCGACGCAGGTCGACTGGCCGAAGCCGGCGTCGGTGGTCTGCTTCACAGCTTCGTAGGTCAGGGTGCCGGAACGCGAAACGATACCGACCTTGCCTGGCAGGTGGATGTGGCCTGGCATGATGCCGATCTTGCACTCGCCCGGGGTGATGACACCTGGGCAGTTAGGGCCGATCAGGGTCACGCCCAGCTCGTCGCACTTGACCTTGGCATCCAGCATGTCCAGGGTAGGAATGCCTTCGGTGATGCACACGATCAGCTTGATGCCGCCGAAGGCAGCTTCCAGGATCGAGTCCTTGCAGAAAGGAGCCGGAACGTAGATGACCGAAGCGTCAGCGCCGGTAGCTTCCACAGCTTCTTTCACAGTGTTGAACACTGGCAGGCCCAGGTGGGTGGTGCCACCCTTGCCTGGGGTTACGCCGCCGACCATCTTGGTGCCGTAGGCGATGGCCTGTTCGGAGTGGAAAGTACCCTGCGAGCCGGTGAAGCCCTGGCAGATGACTTTGGTGTCTTTATTGATCAGGACGCTCATTACTTGCCCTCCGCAGCTTTGACAACTTGTTGAGCAGCGTCGGTCAGGCTGGTTGCCGCAATGATGTTCAAACCGCTTTCTGCCAGTACTTTAGCGCCCAGTTCGGCATTGTTGCCTTCAAGGCGAACGACGACCGGAACTTTCACGCCGACTTCTTTCACTGCACCGATGATGCCTTCGGCAATCATGTCGCAGCGAACGATGCCGCCGAAGATGTTGACCAGAACGGCCGCGACATTGCTGTCGGACAGAATGATCTTGAACGCTTCGGTAACGCGCTCTTTGGTAGCACCACCGCCAACGTCGAGGAAGTTGGCCGGCTTGCCGCCGTGCAGGTTGACGATGTCCATGGTACCCATGGCCAGGCCGGCACCGTTGACCATGCAGCCGATGTTGCCTTCGAGGGCAACGTAGTTCAGTTCGAACTTGGCAGCGTGGGCTTCACGGGCGTCGTCCTGCGACGGGTCGTGGAAGGTTTTCAGCTTAGGCTGACGGTACATGGCGTTGGCGTCGATGTTGATCTTGGCATCGAGGCAGTGCAGGTCGCCGTCGGCCTTGATCACCAGCGGGTTCACTTCCAGCAGGGCCAGGTCGTGATCCTTGAACAGCTTGGCCAGACCAACGAAGATCTTGGCGAACTGTTGAACTTGCTTGCCTTCCAGACCCAGCTGGAATGCCAGCTCGCGACCCTGGAACGGCTGAGCGCCGACCAGCGGGTCGATGGTGGCCTTGAGGATCTTCTCAGGCGTTTCGTGAGCGACTTTCTCGATGTCCACGCCACCTTCGGTGGAAGCCATGAACACGATACGGCGGCTCGAACGATCGACTACAGCGCCCAGGTACAGCTCTTTGGCGATGTCAGTGCAGGATTCGACCAGAATCTTGGAGACGGGTTGACCGTTGGCATCGGTCTGGTAGGTAACCAGATTCTTGCCCAACCACTGTGCAGCGAACGCCTTGGCGTCTTCTTTGCTGCGAACCAGCTTGACGCCGCCCGCTTTACCGCGACCACCCGCGTGAACCTGGGCTTTTACCACCCACTCGTTCCCGCCGATCTTGTCGCAGGCTTCTGCAGCTTGCTCAGGGGTATCGACAGCGAAACCCTTGGAAACTGGCAGGCCGTATTCAGCGAACAGCTGCTTACCCTGATACTCGTGAAGATTCATGCTTTTTACCGTCTTCGTTAGGTACTGCGCTTCGGCGCTGCGCCATCACTGGCGCCGCACCACCTGTGACCGTTGACCCCGGGTTTTCCCGTGTGATCCGGTCCGGCGGACTTTCCGCGGTGAGTCATGCACGCAAGACTCACGACGGGCAGCCCGCCGTGGTTTCTTATAATTAACGCTTCTTACGGTTGGCCACGTGAATGGCGCCGCCATTCACTGCCAGCGCTGCTTCATGCAACGCTTCGGACAGGGTCGGATGGCTGAAGACCATCATGCCCAGATCCTCGGCACTGGTGCCGAATTCCATTGCGATTGCGCCCTGCTGCACCAGTTCGGCAGCCGATGGGCCAATCACGTGTACACCCAGGACGCGGTCGGTCTTGGCATCGGCGATGACCTTGACGAAACCACCGGTGTCGTTGGCAGCCATCGCACGGCCGCTGGCCGCGAACGGGAAGGTGCCCACGTTAACCTCAACGCCCTCGGCCTTCAAGGCCTGTTCGGTCTTGCCGACCCACGCGATTTCCGGGTGGGTGTAGATGACCGACGGGATCAGGTCGTAGTTCATCTGGGCCTTGTGGCCCTTGATGCGCTCGACCACCATGATGCCCTCTTCCGAGGCCTTGTGGGCCAGCATCATGCCGCGCACCACGTCACCGATGGCGTACACGCCAGGCACGCTGGTAGCGCAGTAGTCGTCGACGAAGATGTAGCCACGCTCGTCGATGGTCACGCCGCTGTCGGCAGCCAGCAGGTCGGTGGTCACCGGGCGACGGCCGACCGCGACGATCAGCTTGTCGAAGGTGATCTTCTGCTCGCCGTTGGCGTCGGTGTAGGTCACTTCGACTTCATTGCCGTTGACTTTCGAGCCGGTGACGCGCGCGCCCAGCTTGATGTCCAGGCCTTGCTTGGTCAGGGTCTTCTGGGCTTCTTTCGACACGGCGGTGTCGGCAGCCATCAGGAAGGTGTCCAGGGCTTCCAGGACGGTGACTTCAGCACCCAGGCGAGCCCATACCGAGCCCAGCTCCAGGCCGATCACGCCAGCACCGATAACGCCCAGGCGCTTCGGCACGGCCTGGAATTCCAGGGCGCCGGTGGAGTCGACGATGACGTTCTGGTCGACCGGAGCCGGCGGAATGTCGATCGGGCGCGAGCCGGAAGCCAGGATCACGTTCTCGGCTTCGATGACTTCGGTGGTGCCGTCAGCCTTGGTGACTTCGACTTTCTTGCCGGCCAGCAGCTTGCCGTGGCCCTGGATCGAAGTAACGCCGTTGGCCTTGAACAGGGTGGCAACGCCACCGGTCAGGTTCTTGACGATGCCAGCCTTGCGGCCAACCATCGCGGCGACGTCCATCTTCACTTCACCAGTGGAGATACCGTGGACGTTGAAGCTCTCTTTGGCTTCCTTGTACTTCCAGGAGCTGTCCAGCAGCGCCTTGGAAGGAATGCAACCTACGTTCAGGCAGGTGCCGCCCAGGGCCAGCTTGCCCTCGGCGTCGGTGTACTTCTCGATACAGGCAGTCTTCAGACCAAGTTGTGCGGCCTTGATGGCAGCCACATAGCCGCCAGGACCTGCACCAATCACCACTACGTCGAATTTCTGGGTCATAAAAGATTCCTTATCAGCTACAAGCTACAAGCCGCGGACCGCGCGGCATGGCTTCCTGCGAAGCCAGGGCCGGCACGGTACGCAGCCAGAGGGTTAGATGTCCAGCAGCAGGCGAGACGGATCTTCCAGCAGGTTCTTGATGGTGACCAGGAAGGTTACCGCTTCCTTGCCGTCGATCAAGCGGTGATCGTACGACAGCGCCAGGTACATCATCGGGCGAATCACCACCTGGCCATTGATGGCCATAGGGCGCTGGATGATGTTGTGCATGCCGAGAATGGCGGCCTGCGGCGGGTTGACGATCGGGGTCGACATCATCGAACCGAAGGTACCACCGTTGGTGATGGTGAAGGTGCCGCCGGTCATCTCTTCGATGGCCAGCTTGCCGTCACGGGCCTTCTTGCCGAAGGTGGCGATGCCGTTCTCGATTTCCGCCAGGCTCATCGACTCGGCGTTACGCAGTACCGGTACCACCAGGCCACGGTCGCTGGACACGGCAACGCCGACGTCGGCGTAGCCGTGGTAGACGATGTCGTTGCCGTCGATCGAGGCGTTGACAGCCGGGAAGCGCTTCAGGGCTTCGGTGGCGGCCTTGACGAAGAACGACATGAAGCCCAGGCGTACGCCATTGTGGGTCTTCTCGAACAGGTCCTTGTACTTCGAACGCAGGGCCATGACTTCGGTCATGTCGACTTCGTTGAAGGTGGTCAGCATGGCCATGCTCGACTGGGCTTCGACCAGACGCTCGGCGATCTTGGCGCGCAGGCGGGTCATCGGCACGCGCTTCTCGGTGCGGTCGCCAGCGGCAACGACAACCGGGGCAGCAGCGGCAGCGGCGGCAGGCTTGGCAGCTGCAGCAGGCGCCGACTTCTTGTTGGCGACGGCAGCGACGACGTCTTCCTTGGTGATGCGACCACCTTTGCCGGTGCCGGCAACGGTAGCCAGGTCGATGCCGTTCTCTTCAGCCAGCTTGCGCGCGGCCGGGGCGGCAACCGGGTCTTCTTCGCCAGCGTCGGCAGCAGCGGCAGCCGGGGCAGCAGCGGCCGGGGCGGCAGCTGGTGCAGCGGCGGCAGCACCGCCTTCAACGATCGAACCCAGTACTTCGTCGGACAGGACGGTGTCGCCCTCGCCCTTGACGATGGCGCCCAGCACGCCGTCGGCGGTGGCCAGTACTTCCAGGACGACCTTGTCGGTCTCGATGTCGACGATCAGCTCGTCACGCTTGACGGCATCGCCCGGCTGCTTGTGCCAGGTGGCAACGGTGCCATCGGCAACCGATTCCGGGAAGGTTGGGGCTTTGATCTCGATAGCCATTATCTGTGTTTCCTTAAATTCGGTTTCAGGTGCGCGAAGGCATTAAACAGTGAAGGCGTCTTGCAGCAGTTTTTCCTGCTGTTCGGCGTGCTTCGATGCGTAACCACAGGCTGGCGCGGCGGAAGCGTCGCGGCCGGCGTATTCCAGGACCAGTGCCTTGTTGTGGCGGCCCAGGATACGGCGCATGTGGTGCTGGCTGCTGTACCAGGCACCCTGGTTCATCGGCTCTTCCTGACACCAGACCGCATGCTTGAGGTTGGTGTAAGGCGCCAGGATTTCGACCAGGTCGTCCTCAGGGAACGGATACAGCTGCTCGATACGCACGATGGCGATGTCTTCGCGGCCTTCGGCACGGCGTTTTTCCAGCAGGTCGTAGTAAACCTTGCCGCCGCACAGGACCAGGCGTTCGACCTTGGCCGGATCGAGGCTGTCGATTTCCGGGATCACGGTCTGGAACGAGCCTTCTGCCAGGTCTTCCAGGGTCGAGATGGCCAGCTTGTGGCGCAGCAGCGACTTCGGCGTCAGCACGATCAGCGGCTTGCGCAGCGGACGGATGACCTGGCGACGCAGCAGGTGGTAGATCTGGGCCGGGGTGGTCGGTACGCAGACCTGGATGTTGTGCTCGGCGCACAGCTGCAGGTAACGCTCCAGGCGCGCGGAGGAGTGCTCCGGGCCCTGCCCTTCATAACCGTGTGGCAGCAGCATGGTCAGACCGCACAGACGGCCCCACTTGTGCTCGCCGCTGGTGATGAACTGGTCGATCACCACTTGCGCACCGTTGGCGAAGTCACCGAACTGGGCTTCCCAGATCACCAGCGCGTTCGGCGTGGTGGTCGAGTAGCCGTATTCGAAGGCCAGTACCGCTTCTTCCGACAGGAAGGAGTCGTACAGTTCGAACTGAGGCTGGCCCGGGAACAGGTTCTTCAGCGGTACGTAGGTGCTGGCGTCCTTCTGGTTGTGCAGCACCGCGTGACGGTGCGAGAAGGTGCCACGGCCGATGTCCTGGCCGGTCATGCGGATCGGGTGACCTTCGAACTGCAGGGTGGCGTAGGCCATGGTCTCTGCATAACCCCAGTTGATCGGCAAGCCACCGGCCTGCATCTTCTGACGGTCTTCGTAGATCTTGGCGACCTGGCGCTGGACGACGAAACCTTCCGGGATCTCCAGCAGCTTGGCCGACAGTTCCTGCAGGGTCTTGAGGTCGAAGCGGGTGTCGTGACGCGCGGTCCAGGCATGGCCCAGGTACGGACGCCAGTCGACGAACAGCTCGCGGTTCGGCTCCTTGACCAGGCTCTTCACCACGTGCAGGCCGTTGTCCAGCGCGTTGCGGTACTCGTCGATCTTGGCCTGGGCGCGCTCGGAATCGATGCGGCCGGCCTGGATCAGTGCCTCAGCGTACAGTTCACGCGTGGTGCGCTGCTTGCTGATCTGCTGGTACATCAAAGGCTGGGTGCCGTTCGGCTCGTCGGCCTCGTTGTGGCCGCGACGGCGGTAGCAGACCAGGTCGATGACCACGTCACGCTTGAACTGCATGCGGTAGTCGATGGCCAGCTGGGTCACGAAAAGCACGGCTTCCGGGTCGTCGCCGTTCACGTGCAGGATCGGCGCCTGGATCATCTTGGCAACGTCGGTGGCGTACTCGGTGGAGCGCGCGTCCAGCGGGTTGCTGATGGTGAAACCAACCTGGTTGTTGATCACGATGTGCACGGTACCGCCGGTCTTGAAACCGCGGGTCTGCGACATCTGGAAGGTTTCCATGACCACGCCCTGGCCGGCGAATGCTGCGTCGCCGTGGATCGAGATCGGCAGTACCTTGTCGCCAACGGTGTCGTTGCGGCGGTCCTGACGGGCGCGCACCGAACCCTCGACCACTGGCGAGACGATTTCCAGGTGGGACGGGTTGAACGCCATGGCCAGGTGCACTTCGCCACCCGGGGTCATCACGTTCGAGGAGAAGCCCTGGTGATACTTCACGTCACCGGAGCCCAGCTCGTTCATCTTCTTGCCTTCGAACTCGTCGAACAGCTCGCGCGGGTTCTTGCCGAAGGTGTTGACCAGAACGTTCAGGCGGCCACGGTGGGCCATGCCGATCACGACTTCCTTGGTGCCGTAGGAACCGGAACGCTGGATCATCTCGTCCAGCATCGGGATCAGGCTTTCGCCGCCCTCGAGGCCGAAACGCTTGGTGCCCGGGTACTTGGTGCCCAGGTATTTCTCAAGGCCTTCACCGGCGGTCACGCGCTCGAGCAGGTGGGCCTGCACGTCAGCGGAAAACTCCGGACGGCCGCGCACGCTTTCCAGGCGCTGCTGGAACCAGCTGCGCTGCTCGGAATCGACGATGTGGGTGAACTCGGCGCCAATGGTGCGACAATATGTCTTCTGGAGCGCCTCGAAGATCTCGCGTAGGCTCGCCTCCTCTTTGCCGATGAACAGGTCGCCGGCACGGAAGGTCGTATCAAGATCGGCATTGGTCAAGCCGTAGTGATTGATCGACAGGTCTACGGGCGCAGGACGCTGCCACAACCCCAACGGGTCGAGCTTGGCAGCCTGATGGCCGCGCATACGATAGGCCTGGATCAGTCGCAGAACTTCAACCTGCTTCTTCTCGTGTTCACTGCTCACGCTCCCGGCGGATACCGGTTGGGCGCGGCGCTGGTTCTTTGCCAGCAGTACGAAATGGTCGCGGATTGTCGAGTGCGATACATCGGTAGCGGTGCTGCCGTCGGCGGGCAACTTCTGGAAGTAGGTGCGCCACTCTTCTGGCACAGCGTTAGGGTCGTGCAGGTAGAGCTCATAAAGCTCTTCCACATATGCAGCGTTACCACCTGAAAGGTGGGCGCTTTCCCACATGCGCTGCATCACGCTTTCTTGCATGCTTGGTCACCCTCGGTTAGGGGACTGATCGGCGAGAGCCACAGCAAACCTGGAAAAGTCCGAATACAGCGACTGAACCACGCCACTTGGATCCTGCTGATTTTCCGGGTACCAGCCCGGAAAGCCCCTGCTGGTCTCATATCTTCATAGGTAATGAACGCGGGCTTTGTGGGCCCTTGTTCGGGTTTTACCTCAGTGCGGGCTCACCACCCGCACCTCGGCTTACTGCAGGTACAACACTTTGTATCAGGTGCCGCTTTGCAGCAGCATGTTACGTACGTGGCCGATTGCCTTGGTCGGGTTCAGACCTTTCGGGCAAACGTTGACGCAGTTCATGATCCCGCGGCAGCGGAATACGCTGAACGGGTCATCCAGGGACGCCAGGCGCTCCTGGGTCTTGGTGTCACGGCTGTCGGCCAGGAAGCGATAGGCTTGCAGCAGTGCGGCCGGGCCCAGGAACTTGTCCGGGTTCCACCAGAACGATGGGCAGGAAGTCGAGCAGCAAGCGCACAGGATGCACTCGTACAGGCCGTCCAGCTTGTCGCGGTCTTCCGGCGACTGCAGGCGCTCGATGGCCGGCGCAGGAGTGTCGTTCTGCAGGAACGGCTTCACCTTCTCGTACTGCTTGTAGAAGATGCTCATGTCGACGACCAGGTCACGAATGACCGGCAGGCCCGGCAGCGGGCGCAGAACCAGCTTGTTGCCCTTCACCACCGCCGACAGCGGGGTGATGCAGGCCAGGCCGTTCTTGCCGTTCATGTTCATGCCGTCGGAACCGCAAACGCCTTCACGGCAGGAGCGACGGTACGAGAAACCTTCGTCCTTTTCCTTGATCAGCGCCAATACATCGAGAACCATCAGGTCCTTGCCGCCGGTATCGACGTCGAACGACTCCATTTTGGGCGCCGAGTCGGTGTCCGGGTTGTAACGATAAACTTCGACTTTCAACATAGCAGCCACCCTTAGTAAGTCCGGACTTTTGGTTCGAAGGCTGGAACAGTCTTCGGCGCAAAGTTGACGCCGCGCTTGGCAACGCGCTTCTCACCCGGGTAGTACAGGGTGTGGCACAGCCAGTTTTCGTCGTCACGGTCTTCGAAGTCTTCACGGGCGTGGGCGCCGCGGGACTCTTTACGGGCTTCGGCCGCGATGGCGGTAGCTTCGGCGACTTCCAGCAGGTTCTGCAGCTCCAGCGCTTCGATACGCGCGGTGTTGAAGGCCTGGGACTTGTCGTTGATCTTGACGTTGGCAATACGGTCACGCAGGCCGGCCAGCTGCTCGATACCCTTCTGCATGTATTCGCCAGTACGGAATACACCGAAGTAGTTCTGCATGCAGCTCTGCAGCTCGCGCTTGAGGCTGGCAACGTCTTCGCCAGCGGTACGCTCGTTGAGCTTGTTCAGGCGGTTCAGGGCAACATCGATATCGGTGTCGCTGGCGTCGCGGTATTCCACGCCGTCGGACAGCGATTTTTCCAGGTGCAGGCCAGCGGCACGACCGAATACCACCAGGTCGAGCAGCGAGTTGCCGCCCAGGCGGTTGGCACCGTGGACCGATACGCACGCCACTTCACCCACTGCGAACAGACCCGGGATGATTTGGTCCTTGCCTTCGGCGTCCATGGTGATGGCCTGGCCATGAATATTGGTGGCAACGCCGCCCATCATGTAGTGGCAGGTCGGTACGACCGGAACCGGCGCGACGACTGGGTCGACGTGGGCGAAGGTCTTGGACAGCTCGCAGATACCTGGCAGGCGGCTGTGCAGCACTTCCTCGCCCAGGTGGTCCAGCTTCAGCAGCACGTGGTCCTTGTTCGGGCCCACGCCGTTGCCGGCGATGATTTCCTTGACCATGGAACGGGCAACCACGTCGCGGCCGGCCAGGTCTTTCGCGTTCGGCGCGTAACGCTCCATGAAGCGCTCGCCGTGGGCGTTGATCAGGTAGCCACCTTCACCGCGGCAACCTTCGGTAACCAGTACACCGGCGCCGGCGATGCCGGTCGGGTGGAACTGCCACATCTCGATGTCCTGCACCGGCACGCCTGCACGCAGCGCCATGCCGATACCGTCACCGGTGTTGATCAGGGCGTTGGTGGTGGAGGCGTAGATACGACCGGCACCGCCAGTGGCCAGAACGGTGGCCTTGGACTTGATGTACATGGTTTCGCCGGTTTCGATGCAGATTGCGATCACACCGACGAACGCGCCGTCCTGGTTCTTCACCAGGTCAACAGCGTAGTACTCGTTGAGGAAGGTAGTGCCTGCCTTCAGGTTGCCCTGGTACAGGGTGTGCAGCAGCGCGTGACCGGTACGGTCGGAAGCAGCACAGGTACGGGCGGCCTGGCCACCTTTACCGAAGTCCTTGGACTGGCCACCGAACGGACGCTGGTAGATGCGGCCGGTTTCGGTACGCGAGAACGGCAGGCCCATGTGGTCCAGCTCGAAGACCGCAGCCGGGCCTTCCTGACACATGTATTCGATAGCGTCCTGGTCACCGATGTAGTCGGAGCCCTTGACGGTATCGTACATGTGCCAGCGCCAGTCGTCGTTCGGGTCGGCCGAAGCGATGGCGCAGGTGATGCCGCCCTGGGCGGATACAGTGTGCGAACGGGTCGGGAAGACCTTGGTGACCACGGCAGTCTTGTGGCCGCCTTGAGCCAGCTGCAGCGCTGCGCGCATGCCGGCGCCGCCGCCACCGATGATGATGGCGTCGAAGGAAATGGTTGGAATGCTAGCCATGGATCAGATACCCCAGAGAATCTGCACACCCCAGACGAAGTAAGCGAACATCGCAACGCCGCATACCGCCTGGAACAGGAAACGAATCGCAGTTGCCGACTTGCCGAACGACATTGGCGTCAGGTAGTCGGTCGCAATGGTCCACATGCCGACCCAGGCGTGAGCGCCCAGGGCAACGAGGGCCAGCAGACTGAAGATCCGCATCGCGTTGTTGGAGAACAGACCATGCCACTGGGTGTAGTCGATGCCTGGGTGGGCGACCACGTAGCCGATCAGGAAGAGGAAGTAAGCCGCGAGAACGACCGCAGAAACGCGCTGCGCCATCCAGTCATAGAGGCCCGAACGCGACAGGTTCGTGACATTGGTTACCATACCCAAACTCCCACCAGAACGATCAGCACCACGGAGATGACGATCACGATTTTCGAGCCCAGCTTGCCGCCTTCCAGCGTCTCACCGATGCCCATGTCCATGATCAGGTGACGTACACCTGCCACGAGGTGATAAAGCAGGGCGGATAGCAGGCCCCAGGTCACGAATTTGGCCAGCGGGCTGGTCAGACACGCCTTCACCTCACCAAAGCCTTCCTCGGAACCCAGCGACTTGCCCAGTGCATAAAGCATGATGGCAAGGCCAAGGAACAGGATGACGCCGGAGATACGATGCAGGATGGACGTGTACGCAGTGACGGGGAGCTTGATGGTCCTTAGGTCTAGGTTTACAGGTCGTTGGCTTTTCACGGCTTTTTTCACACTGAAGAGCCCCTAGCGAATCAGGGCAAAGTTGTTGGTAAGTGTACTGGTCAGGTACCCACCACCCAGGGAACGGCGACCCCCAGCAGTTCGGGCTTGCAAGCCCCTGGCGGTCGGGTTGCGAGTATAGACAGTTAGGCTGCTTATGACAACGTGACGGGGTAGCCCAAATAGCGCATTGCCTTTAACGCACAAAAGGCGTAAATGGGCGAGAATTTCGCGAAAAATCAGGCCTCAATGCCTGTTTCAACAAGCCTTTAGGCAAATTGACATCTGAATTTATCCCTCTATAGTGGTGCGGGCCCTGCGTGGGGGGTCTGTCTGATGATTTCAAGCATTAATAGGAGGCCACATGGCTGACAAAAAAGCGCAGTTGGTCATCGAGGGCGCTGCCCCCGTCGAGCTGCCCATTTTAACCGGCACCGTTGGTCCTGATGTAATCGACGTCCGCGGGTTGGGGGCCACTGGTCACTTCACCTTCGACCCTGGTTTCATGGCGACTGCCTCGTGCGAGTCGAAGATCACCTACATTGACGGCGACAAAGGTATCCTGCTGCACCGCGGCTACCCGATCGAGCAGCTCGCCGAAAAGTCCGACTACCTCGAAACCTGCTACCTGCTGCTCAACGGCGAACTGCCGAATGCCGAGCAGAAGGCCCAGTTCGTCAGCACCGTGAAAAACCACACCATGGTTCACGAGCAGCTGAAGTCCTTCTTCAACGGCTTCCGCCGCGACGCCCACCCGATGGCGGTGATGTGCGGCGTGGTCGGCGCCCTGTCGGCGTTCTATCATGACTCCCTGGACATCAATAACCCGCAACACCGCGAAATTTCCGCGGTGCGCCTGGTCGCCAAGATGCCGACCCTGGCCGCGATGGTTTACAAGTACTCCATGGGCCAGCCGATGATGTACCCGCGCAACGACCTGTCGTACGCGGAAAACTTCCTGCACATGATGTTCAACACCCCGTGCGAGATCAAACCGATCAGCCCGGTGCTGGCCAAGGCGATGGACCGGATCTTCATCCTCCACGCCGACCACGAGCAGAACGCCTCCACCTCTACCGTTCGTCTGGCCGGTTCGTCGGGTGCCAACCCGTTCGCCTGTATCGCCGCCGGTATCGCCGCACTGTGGGGCCCGGCCCACGGCGGTGCGAACGAAGCGGTACTGACCATGCTCGATGAAATCGGCGATGTCTCGAACATCGACAAGTTCATCGCCAAGGCCAAGGACAAGAACGACCCGTTCAAGCTCATGGGCTTCGGTCACCGCGTGTACAAGAACCGCGACCCGCGCGCCACCGTGATGAAGCAGACCTGCGACGAAGTCCTGCGCGAGCTGGGCATCAAGAACGACCCGCAGCTGGAACTGGCCATGCGCCTGGAAGAGATCGCCCTGACCGATCCGTACTTCATTGAGCGCTCGCTGTACCCGAACGTCGACTTCTACTCGGGGATCATCCTCAAGGCGATCGGCATTCCGACCAGCATGTTCACCGTGATCTTCGCCCTGGCACGTACCGTGGGCTGGATCTCGCACTGGAAAGAAATGCTCTCCAGCCCGTACAAGATCGGCCGCCCGCGCCAGCTGTACACCGGCGAGCAGAAGCGCGACATCGTTGCGCTGCAGGACCGCAAGTAAGCTTCCATAGCCGAACGCAAAAAGGCTGCCCTCGGGCAGCCTTTTTTATTCGTCCTGTGCTGGCCTCTTCGCGGGTAAACCCGCTCCCACAGGGACCCCACAGGCCCGAAAGTTTGCGGGATACCTGTGGGAGCGGGTTTACCCGCGAAGAGGCCGGCACAAGTGACACAATGCCTCAGTTTTTCTCAGCCCGCTCTCGCAACCCTTTCAGGGTATTGAACGGCGCATCCACCACGAACTTGTTGGCCACCATCGCCGGCACGCTACCACCCGGCTCGGTGTGCACCTGATAGGTCACTTCCGTGCTGTCACCCTTGGGCACCAGCTTCCAGAAGCCTTCGACCTTCGCCACCCGCACAAAGCCCTTCTCTTCCGGGACGTAGGTCGGCTCTTCCTTCAGGTTGCGCACCAGGCTGCCATCAGCCCCCTTGACCGTGGTCACATGCAACACCGAGTCACGCGGCGTCACCGGCCATGGCGTATTGAACTGGGTGTAGGTCCAGCTCTGGTCACCATCGTGCTTGAGCAGCTTCTGCGACTTGCATTCGTGAATCCACGCACAAGCCCCGACCACGTCCTCCTGCAACGCCTGCACCTTGGCCAGCGGCGCCTTGATCACGGTGACGCCTTGATAGGCCTTGTACTTGGAACCGGCCACTTCACTGAGGGAGACCTTGATCCCTTCCTCGTCCTTGGCCACCTGCCAGTTTTCGGCCCAGGCCGCGGGCGACAGCAGAACACCCATGCCACACAGCAGAGCAATACGCTTGAACGATCTCATCATGTTTATCCTTGTTGTCGAAGATCCAGCCTGTCACGCCGCCGTCATCTGCTCCCACCAGCCAAGAATCCTGATGGCCTCGTCACGGTCACTGCCGCACACCTCCACATCCGCCTTGAAACCGCCACACACTGCCGGCCGCTCGGGCTTGCCGAACAGGTCGCAGAGGTTGTCGACGGTAAGGTGCAGGCAGCGCTCGCCAGCCGGCTTGCCATTGGGCATGCGCGGCATCGCAGAGGTGATGGACGGGGCAATGCAGCAGGCACCACAGCCCTCACGGCAATTCATGGCTATTCACCAAAATCAGGACTCCCTGGAACAAAACGGGACGAACGTCCCTGGATAGTAACCGCTCAAACAGGCGTTTGAAATTGCTGGCATGATGAAATCTGCCGTGACCCGGTAGTCAGCTCACTAGCTACTGGCGGTACTCGAAATCGATGGCCGCCCCTTCCACGTCGCGACGGCTGTCATTGCGCAGCTGCAGCTGCATTTCGTTGCTGATCAACCGGCCATTGAGCTGGAACGGGCTGTCGCTGGTCTCCGGCTTTTCAGTGAACATGGGTGGCAGCAAAGGCTTGCGTCGCTGTATCGGCGAAGGGCTGCCCACATTCGGCTCAAGGTCATCGACCATATCGGCCGGCAGGCTGAGGTCCAGCTTCGCCTTGGGTAGCGGCTTGGCAACCTCCTTGCTCACCTGCTTGCGCGCAGGCCTGGCCTTGCTGTTACCGGCTTTTTTTGCAGGCTGCTTGTGCGCTGGCCTGGCTGCGGCTTTCTGCACCGACTTGGCTTTCTGCACCGGCGCCGCCTGCGCCTGGCCTGTCGGCTGCGCAGCCTGGGCAACACCAGCCAGGCTGCCGAGCGGTACAAGGCACAAGATCAGGGCAAAACGGCGCAAAGCATTCATGGCAAATAGACAGACTGGCAGGAAAAGTGCGTATGCTCCCTGTTCCACGGGCGCGTGGCAAGCCTACAAAAGTGCCGCTGCTGGCTCCCGGCACAATTGCTGAGCCAGCAAACCGAGCGTGATCACCGCGCGCTCGGCTTCCTTGTTCCAGGGTATACCGCAATTAAGCCGGATACAGTGGTTGAACTGCTCGGTGTTACTGAAGATCAGCCCCGGCGCAATACTGATGCCCTGCTCCAGCGCGCGCACATGCAGCTCCTGGGTATTGACCCGCCCCGGCAGGCTCACCCACAGGATGAAACCGCCCGTCGGCCGGGTCATCTGGGTACCCTCGGGGAAGTGCTGCTGCACCGCCAGCTGGTAGGCACTGAGGTTCTTGCGGTACTCCTGGCGGATGTAACGCAGGTGCCGGTCGTAGCCGCCATTTTCCAGGTAGGCCGCCACGCCCATCTGCGTCACGCTGCAGGCTGAGTGGGTGGTGAAGGTTTGCAGGCGCTGGATTTCGTCCTGATAGCGCCCGGCGATCATCCAGCCAACGCGCACGCCGGGGGACAGGGTCTTGGAAAAACTCGAGCAATAGATCACCCGGTCCAGCCGGTCGAATGCCTTGAGCGCCTTGGTCTTGCCCTGCTCGAACATCAGCTCGCCATAGATGTCATCCTCGACGATCTGGATGTCGAAGTCCGACGCCAGGCGCAGCAACTGCTTCTGCCGCTCTTCCGGGACAGTGCCACCCAGCGGGTTGCTGAGGCGCGCAGTCAGGACCAGGGCCTTGATCGACCACTGGTTGGCGGCCAGTTGCAGCGCCTCGAGGCTGATGCCGGTGGACGGGTCGCTGGGGATCTCGATCACCTTCAGGCCCAGCAGGTCGGCCAGTTGCAGCAGCCCGTAATAGGTGGGCGATTCGGCGGCGATCAGGTCGCCGGGGCGGGTCAGCACGCGCAGCGACATCTGCAGCGCATCGACACAGCCATGGGTCACGATCACTTCACGCGGGTCGACCAGCACACCGGCATCACGCATGCGAATGGCGATCTGCCGGCGCAGCGGCTCGAAACCGGGGCTGAACATGTAGCTGAAGGCACGCGGGCTGTGGAAGCGCGTGACCTTGGCAATCTGCTGGTGCAAGGCACGGACCGGCAGGTAGTCGACGTGCGGCACCGCGGCGCCGAACGGGAACACGCCATCACGGCGAGCCTCGGTCAGTACCTGCTGGATGATACTGGCGCGGGTGACCAGGCCGGGGCGCTCAACCCGGGCGATGTCCGGGGTCTGCGCGGTCAGGGCCGGGGTCTGGTGCACGTAGTAGCCGGACTGCGGCCGCGCACGGATCAGCCCCTGGTCCTCGAGATTGGCATAGGCCTGCAGCACCGTGGCATGGCTGACATTGAGCTGGGCGCTCATCTTGCGCACGGAGGGTACCCGCTCGCCTGGCTGGTAGACACCACGACGGATGTCATCGGCCAGTTGCTGGGCGATACGCTGGTACAACAGCAGGTTGGTCATGGCTGGCTCTCGACGCGCGGACGGGCTCGTTGTTCTTGTGTCGCTCACTGACGGTAGAGGATACCGTAACAGTTGCAAAGTGTACTGGGACAGATCGCAGGATAGTCAACAATACAGTTGCGTGACAGCCATGGAAACGATCAAGCCTGGGTATGCCGACGAAAAGCCGGGGGCGCTTTGCGCCCCTTTCGCGACACAAGGCCGCTCCTACAGGTACTGTGCATACCTTGAAGTTAACACTGTACCTGTGGGAGCGGCTTTAGCCGCGAACACCGGCAAAGCCGGTGCCATCCACCGCGCCGCCAAGCGGTCAGCGTGCTGGCGCCAGCTTGCCCTTGTCATCGGAGAACACGATCTCCACCCGACGGTTCTGCGCCCTGCCCCGCTCCGAGGCATTGGCCTCGATCGGGTACTGGTCGCCATAGCCCTCGACCTGCAGGCGCTTCTCGTCGATGCCCAGGTCTACCAGCATGTCGGCCACGGCCTGCGCCCGGTCACGCGACAGCTTCAGGTTGTCCTCCGCCGGGCCGGTGCTGTCGGTATAGCCCTCGATCCGCACCACCCGGCGCGGGTTGAGCTGGAGGAACTGCACCAGCTTGAGCACGGTACGGCTGGCCGAGTTCTTCAGGTCGGCCCGGCCGGTGTCGAACAGCACGTCCCCCAGGGTCATCACCAGACCACGATCGGTCTGCTCCGAGGCCAGCGCGGCGATCTGCGACTCGACCCACTTGCCCTGCTGCTGAACACTGGCCAGCTTGGCCTCGCGCAGGGCCAGCTGCAGGCGCTGGCGCTCCAGGTCGAGCTTGGCCTGGCGTTCCTGGTTCAGCGCCAGCTTGGCATGCTCGCTGGCAATTTCGCTGTAGCGCTGGCTCAGGTAGGCGTAATGGCGCACGTCGGCACCGGTGCCGATGTAGCTGGACAGGCGCTCGGCACGGGCCAGCGACTCGCCTGCGCGAATCACGTCACGCGGCGCACTGCGCAACACATTGGAATCATCCTTGACCTTCTGGAAAGCTGCAGTGGCATCATCCAGCGCTGCGCTGCTGCGCTGGCTGGCGCAGCCTTGCAAACCGGCCGCCAGCGCCAGCACTGCCAGCGCGGCCATTGGCACACGACGGATCATGGCTGCACCTCCAACTGCTTGCGCAGGCGCTGAACCCGCGACTGCAGCAGTTGCAGCTGCTCTTCGCTCTTCTGGTTCAGTACCTGGGCCTCGGCCAGGCGCGCATCCAGTTCGGCCTGCTCGGCACGCATGCGCGCATCGCGGTAGTCTTCGGTGAGCATGTTGGCCTTGGCCCGGGCCAGCTTGTCTTCAGCCAGCTTGAGCGCATCGACCTGCTCGGTGGCACCGACGGCCCTGGCCTGCTCCAGTGCCTGTTCGGAAATGCGCATCTGCTCGTTAGGGGCCGGATCGTTGGCGCAGCCAGCCAGGCCGAGCACGGCCAGGGCAAGGATTAGTGGTTGGGTTCTCACGCAATCTTCCTAGTGTTTGGGGTCGTCCGACGGCACCTGCAGCTGCGCTTTCCAGCGCTCGACATTACGTTGCAGCACGGCCTCGGATGCTCCGGAGATCGGCAATTCTGTCAGTTTTTTCGCCAATTGCCCACGCAACCAGCTGTCATTGCAGGCCGAATTGTGCGACAGGGCCAGGTACAGGCCCGGCCGATCCACCGGCAGGCCGCGGGCGATCAGGTCATTGCTCATGCCCAGGCTCTGGGCCATGGCCATGCCCGAATAGCGGCCAGCGAGCACATAATCCACCTGGCCGAGCACCAGCTTCTGGAACGCCTGGGTCAGGTTCTGTGCCGGCACCAGCTTCAGCTGGGCCTTGGCGAAAGCGGTAAAGGCCGGGGTCAGCCGCGCACGCTCGGACAAACTGCCCTGGTACTGGGCCAGGTCCGCCGGGCCCTCGAAGGCCAGTGTGGCGTCGTGACGCGTCCACACCAGATATTCGTTGAGCTGCAGGGGCGGATGGATGTAGTCCAGCGCGGTCAGTTGCTCCACCTGCATGGGGGTGTCGAGCAGCAGGTCCATGCGCCCGCTACGTACTTCTTCCAGCGCCTGGTCACGACGACCGGCGCTCAGCACCTCCACCTTCACGCCCAGTTCGCCAGCCACCTGGCGCAGCAGGTCGACGTTGGCGCCGATCAGGTGTTTCGGGTCGTTCGGGTCCTGCCACGAATAGGGCGGCGCATCAGGGCTGCCGGTTGCCACCAGGCGTTCGCACTTGCCTGCCGCCATGGCCAGCGGCGAAACCAGCACCGCCATGCAAGCCAGCACCCTGCCTGCTTTACGCAGCACCATTGCTCACTCCTTGTATTGCTTTCGGCAAGCCAGCTCCCACCGTTACAGCAACGCCCTTGAGAACTGCGCTGTACCTGTGGGAGCTGGCTTGCCGGCGATTGGGTCGGAACTGACCACAAAAAAACCCGGCCCCCTGTACGAGGGCCGGGTTCTTTATAAGTGAAGCAGGCGGATCAGACCAGCTTTTCCAGCTCCGGAACCGCTTCGAACAGGTCAGCGACCAGGCCGTAGTCGGCTACCTGGAAGATCGGCGCTTCTTCGTCCTTGTTGATCGCCACGATCACCTTGGAGTCCTTCATGCCGGCCAGGTGCTGGATCGCGCCGGAGATACCGACGGCGATGTACAGCTGTGGCGCAACGATCTTGCCGGTCTGGCCGACCTGCATGTCGTTCGGCACGAAGCCGGCGTCGACCGCGGCGCGCGAGGCACCGACGGCAGCGCCGAGCTTGTCGGCCAGGCTGTACAGGTGCTTGAAGTTGTCACCGTTGCCCATGCCACGGCCGCCGGAAACGACGATCTTGGCAGCGGTCAGCTCTGGGCGGTCGGACTTGGCCAGCTCTTCACCAACGAAGGCCGAGATGCCGGCGTTGTGCGCAGCGCCAACGGCTTCGATGGCAGCCGAACCACCTTCGGCGGCCACGGCGTCGAAGCCGGTGGTACGCACGGTGATGACCTTGATGGCAGCGCTCGATTGCACGGTGGCAATGGCGTTACCGGCATAGATCGGGCGCTTGAAGGTGTCGGCGGACTCGACCGAGATGATCTCGGAGATCTGGTCCACGTCCAGCAGCGCGGCAACGCGCGGCAGGATGTTCTTGCCGTTGGTGGTGGCCGGGGCCAGCACGTGGCTGTAGCCCTGGGCCAGCTCGACGATCAGCGGCGCAACGTTTTCTGGCAGGGCGTGGGCGTAGGCAGCGTTATCGGCAACCAGCACCTTGGCAACGCCAGCGATCTTGGCTGCGGACTCGGCAACGCCGCCCACGTTCTGGCCTGCGACCAGCACGTGCACATCACCACCGATCTTGGCGGCAGCGGCAACAGTGTTCAGGGTGGCCGGGGCTACGGCACCGTTCTCGTATTCAGCGACAACCAGGATAGTCATTTAGATTACCTTCGCTTCGTTCTTCAGCTTCTCGACCAGTTCGGCCACCGATTTGACCTTGATGCCAGCGCTGCGGGCAGCCGGGGCTTCAACCTTCAGGGTCTTGTTGGTGGAGGCGAGGGAAACGCCCAGCGCGTCTGGAGTAACGGTCTCCAGCGGCTTCTTCTTGGCCTTCATGATGTTCGGCAGCGACGCGTAGCGTGGCTCGTTCAGGCGCAGGTCGGTGGTGACGATGGCCGGCAGGTTCAGTGCAACGGTCTGCAGGCCGCCGTCGATTTCACGGGTGACGTTCAGCTTGTCGCCAGCCACTTCCACCTTGGAGGCGAAGGTGCCTTGGGCGAAGCCGGTCAGCGCAGCCAGCATCTGGCCGGTCTGGTTGTTGTCGCTGTCGATGGCCTGCTTGCCGAGGATGACCAGCTGAGGCTGCTCTTTGTCGACAACGGCTTTCAGCGCCTTGGCCACAGCCAGGGAATTCAGTTCGTCAGCGGCTTCGACCAGGATGGCACGGTCGGCACCCAGGGCCAGGGCAGTACGCAGTTGCTCCTGGGCAGTAGTCGGGCCGACGGAAACGACGACGATCTCGGACGCGACGCCCTTTTCCTTCAGGCGTACGGCTTCTTCCACGGCGATTTCGCAGAAGGGGTTCATGGACATCTTGACGTTAGCAAGGTCGACGCCGGAGTTGTCCGCCTTGACGCGAACCTTGACGTTGTAGTCGACCACTCGTTTGACAGCTACAAGAACCTTCATGGATTCCTCGTTACTCTCCGGTGAATAGATAGTCGCCAGGGGCAGAGCCCTGCGATGCGCGTGGGTACAAGGGCACCTCTAAAAACGTACCGGGAGGCGGTAACTTCACAGTGACCGAACAGTCTTGTCCGGACTCTTGCGACAAATACTCACGGGTCATTTTCTGTCGTGGCGTGTAAACTCCACTACAAACCGGCCAAAGGCCGCAAAACCCTGCTCCACACCTGGTCTTTAGAGGTGTACCTGCGCCCGGCTGCAAGCCTACGGCGAACGTAAAACCGCTCGTATCTTGACCGTAACACCCAATCCGGTCAATACGGCAAATCGGTCACCCTCCAGCCGCGTTCCTGTGATTTTACTGGCCTGCGGCAAATTCAAACAAACGTTTGTATTGGACCCGCCAAGTGGTGTAGATATAATGCGCGGCCAAGACAAAACGGTGTAGTCCGTCATTTGCCCAGCTACAGTTCCGCCGTTGCGTAGAACCGCTGCGAATGCCCCGCGCACCCATAAGACAAAGCAACAGCACGAGCCTTGATGAGTAGGAGAGAACCAGTGGAACGCGAATACATGGAATTCGACGTGGTCATCGTCGGCGCCGGCCCGGCGGGCCTGTCCGCCGCCTGCCGCCTGAAGCAGAAGGCCGCCGAAGCCGGTAGCGAAATCAGCGTCTGCGTGGTGGAAAAAGGCTCTGAAGTCGGCGCCCACATCCTCTCCGGCGCGGTGTTCGAACCCCGTGCCCTGAACGAGCTGTTCCCAGACTGGAAAGAGCTCGGCGCGCCGCTGAACACCGAAGTGAAGCGTGACGACATCTACGTGCTCAAGGATGCCGGCAGTTCGACCAAGGTGCCTGACCTGTTCGTGCCCAAGACCATGCACAACCAGGGCAACTACATCATCTCGCTGGGCAACCTGTGCCGCTGGCTGGCCCAGCAGGCAGAGAACCTGGGAGTGGAAGTCTACCCGGGCTTCGCCGCCCAGGAAGCGCTGTTCGATGAAAACGGCGTGGTGCGCGGCATTGTCACCGGCGACATGGGCGTCGACCGCGAAGGCAACCCGAAAGACGGCATGTACACCCCTGGCATGGAGCTGCGTGGCAAGTACACCCTGTTCGCCGAAGGCTGCCGTGGCCACATCGGCAAGCAGCTGATCAAGCGCTTCAACCTGGATAGCGAATCCGATGTGCAGCACTACGGCATCGGCCTGAAGGAAATCTGGGAAATCGACCCGGCCAAGCACGAGCAGGGCCTGGTGGTGCACACCGCCGGCTGGCCGCTGGACGTGATGGCCAAGGACAACACCGGTGGTTCGTTCCTCTATCACCTGGAAAACAACCAGGTGGTGGTCGGCCTGATCGTCGACCTGTCCTATGCCAACCCGTACCTGTCGCCGTTCGACGAGTTCCAGCGCCTCAAGCACCACCCGGTGATGGCGCAATATCTCGAAGGCGGCAAGCGCATCAGCTACGGTGCCCGTGCCATCTGCAAGGGCGGCTTCAACTCGCTGCCGAAGATGGTCTTCAACGGCGGCGCGCTGATCGGCTGCGACCTGGGCACCCTGAACTTCGCCAAGATCAAGGGCAGCCACACCGCGATGAAGTCCGGCATGCTGGCCGCCGAAGCGGTGGCTGACGCACTGCTCGCCGGCAGCGAAGGCGGTGACCAGCTCAACGGCTACGTCAGCGCCTTCAAGGCCAGCTGGCTGTACGAGGAGCTGTTCGCCAGCCGCAACTTCGGCCCGGCCATGCACAAGTTCGGCCCGCTGCTGGGCGCGGCGTTCAACTATGTGGACCAGAACTGGTTCGGCGGCAAGCTGCCGTTCACCCTGCACGACACCAAGCCGGACTACGCCTGCCTGAAGCTGGCGGCCGAGTCGCAGAAGATCGACTACCCGAAACCGGACGGCAAGCTCAGCTTCGACAAGCTCAGTTCGGTATTCCTCTCCAGCACCAACCACGAAGAGGAACAACCCTGCCACCTGAAACTTACCGACCCGAACGTGCCGATCGCCAGCAACCTGCCGCTGTACGACGAGCCGGCCCAGCGCTACTGCCCGGCGGGCGTGTACGAAGTGGTCACTCAGGAGGATGGCAACAAGCGCTTCCAGATCAACGCGCAGAACTGCGTGCACTGCAAGACCTGCGACATCAAGGACCCGGCCCAGAACATCACCTGGGTCACCCCTGAAGGCGCTGGCGGGCCGAACTACCCGAACATGTAAGGCCCCTGCCCTGCGCTAACGAAAAGCCCCCGGTTCTCACGAGCCGGGGGCTTTTTGTTTTACCTGTTCTGGCTGTACTGGCCCGTGTAGGAGCAGCCTTGTGTCGCGATGGGCTGCGCAGCAGCCCCGATGGTTTGCGCTGGAGCATAGGTCCTGGGGCTGCTGCGCAGCCCATCGCGACACAAGGCCGCTCCTACAAAGTCCGCGTGCCATCCCACTGTGGTGCCGGCTCAGGAAGTCTGTCTCAGCCCCCCCCAAGACCATTACACGCTCATTTGTCACCACACATGATGGGCATCGGTTCCGCGGCAAACGCCAATGGCTCCCGACGCCCGAAATACAAGGCCGTCAGCAACCCCACCGTACCCATGACCAGACAAAAGCCGACACACACCCACGGGCTCCACGGCATCAGCGCAATCAGCGCCAGCGGTGTGGTGCTGGCCCAAAGCGCGTAGGCCACGTTATAGGTAAAGGAGATGCCCGACACGCGGATCTCGGCCGGGAACAACCCGACCATCACTGACGGCACCACGCCCACCACGCCGCAGGACAGGCCCGCCAGCGCATAGGCCAGCCAGGTCATGCCCCACTGCCCCACCAGGCTGGCATACAACGCGCCGATGCCCACCGGCAGCAACAGGCTGTAGAACATCAGTGCGCGCCAGGCGCCTGCACGGTCGACCAGCAGCCCGGCGAGCACGCAGCCGATGTTGAGGAAGACGATGCCCACGCTGCTAAGGGCAAAGGTGTGCCCGGCACTCATGCCGAAGCGCTGCTGCATCACTGTCGGGGTAATCACCACCAGCACCACCACGGCGGAAGTCAGCACGCAGGTCAGCAGCGCCGCCGGGATCAACGCCCGGCGGTGTTCGCCCAGCACCCGCCGCAGCGGAAAGCTCACCGGCTGCTCCTGGCGCGCGCGCAAGGCAAGGAACACCGGTGTTTCGCTGAGCCAACGACGCAGCCACACGCCGATCACGCCGAATACCCCGCCGAGCAGGAACGGGTAGCGCCAGGCGTAGTCGAGGATTTCCTGCGGGGTGAACACTTGCGCCAGCAAGGTCGCGGTCAGTGCCCCCAGCAGATAGCCAAAGGTCAGGCCGGCCTGCAGGAAGCCCAGGGCATAACCGCGCCGCCCGGCTGGCGCGTGCTCGGCGACGAAAGTCCAGGCGCTCGGCACCTCGCCGCCCACCGCCGCGCCCTGCAGGATACGCAGTGCCAGCAGGATCAGCGGCGCGGCATAGCCGATATCGGCGTAGGTCGGCATCACCCCGATCAACAGGCACGGCAGGGCCATCATCAGGATGCTCAGGCTGAAGACCCGCTTGCGTCCCAGGTGGTCGGCGAAGTGCGCCATCAGGATGCCGCCCAGCGGCCGCGCCAGGTAGCCGGTGACGAAGATTCCGAAGCTTTGCAGCAGGCGCAGCCATTCGGGCATCTCGGGCGGGAAGAACAGCTGGCTGAGGGTCAGCGCAAAGAATACGAAGATGATGAAGTCGTAGATTTCCAGCGCGCCGCCCAACGCCGCCAGGCCCAGGGTCCGGTGGTCGCCGCGGCTGAACCGGGGCGGGCGAGCGGTATCGATGGCAGTCATGGCAGGGTCCGCAAATCGGCAAAGGGCAAGAGGATAGCAAATAGCTGCCCCCTTGCCCTGCCCACTGCGGCTTTAGCGGTTGAACATGGTGTTGACGAAATTGGCCTTCGGCCGTCGCCGCACCGTGGCAGCCGGCATGGCACCCGGCAGCGGCAGCTTGCCGACCAGCAGCGGCGTATCGATGATCGCCATGAACGCCTCCAGTGCCTCGTTGTCCGGCACCTGGGGCAGGCTCAGGCTGACGGCCTGGCGCTCGGTCTGCGGCACCAAGGGCACTTGCAACTGGGTAGAGTGATAAAGCAGGGCGTGCTGGATCTGCGTGCTGACGCGGCAGAAGCGCGCCAGGTCGACCCCGACATGGCTGGCCAGCTCGATATTGCCCAACAGCAGGTGGAAAGGCTGCAAGGCACTCAGCACCAGGCGCTGCAGCTCCTCGAAGCTGTCCACTGGCGCTATCCGGTAGTAACCCAGGCCGTTGAGCAGCCGCTCCAGTTGCAGGCGCTGGCAGGGGTGTGCGTCGGCGATGAGGATGCGCAGGGTCTTGTTGGCCATGGCGGGACCTGGGCAGTTGGGTAATGGGTAGGCTCCATGACCATACTGCGCCAGTAACGGCTGCTGCCAAGGCTACGCCTGGCAGGGGTCTTATTTGATAGAAGTCTGGAAAACCGTGGAAATCAAGTGATCGACTGACGGAATTTTCATCTGCATTCAACCCGGCGATCAGGATTCCCACTCGCGCATGCGCACCCGGCAGTGCTTCATGGCATTGACGATGTGCTTCTCCACCAGGCTGCGGGAAATACCCAGGTGTTCGGCAATCTGCTGGTGTGACAGGCCTTCGAGCTTGCGCAGCAGGAAGCAGTCGCGGCAGACCTTGCTCAGCTCATCCAGCGCGCGCTGCATCAGTGCCAGGCGCTGGTCGAGCTGCATGTCGTGGGTCGGCGCCGGGGTATGCCAGCGCTCGTCGCTGTCCAGCACCTCCAGCGGCTCGGCCTGGCGTACCTGATGCCGCCGGTGGCGGTCGACCACCAGGTTGAGCGCGGTGCGGTAAAGGAAGGCACGCGGGTGCTCGATGCGCTCGGCGTCGGTGCGTTCCAGCACCCGCAGGTAGGCATCGTGCGCCACGTCTTCGGCGGCCTGACGATTGCCCAGGCGCGCGGAAAGGAAGCCCACCAGTTCGCGATAGTAATGTTCCACGACGTTACCTGAGATCGTCCTGCCAGCCTATGCCAGAAAGCCCTTTCAGGCAGCAACGCGGGACCGAGTGATGTCAGCGTGCGATCTTACAAATTATAATTATTCTCAGCAACAAGGTGCATGGAGCAACACCGCCACCACCCCAAGTGTATGCGCCCGTCTGTGGGAGCGGCCTTGTGTCGCGAAAGGGCCGCAAAGCGGCCCCGGCAATCTGCAGTGATGCGAAGATCCTGGGGGCGCTTCGCACCCCTTTCGCGACACAAGGCCGCTCCTGCACAGACCGCGCCAAACTCACTGCGCTAAATCCCCTTCTGCCGCTTTCGTCTATCTGGCACCCCCTCGGCTGGATGTCTGCATGAGACCTTTAACCAACACCCGTCGCCGGCTCCTGCTCAGCAGCCTGGGCCTGCTCGGCCTGGGCTGCCTGCTGGCCTGGAAGGCCCTGCCCTACGGCGCACAGCCGCTCAGCACGGTTGCCGTGACCCGCGCCGACATCGAAAGCAGCGTCACCGCACTGGGCACCCTGCAACCAAGGCGCTACGTGGACGTCGGTGCCCAGGCGTCGGGGCAGATCCACACCCTGCATGTGGAGGTCGGCGACACGGTACGCAAAGGCCAGCTGCTGGTCGAGATCGACCCTTCGACCCAGCAGGCCCGGCTGGATGCCGGCCGCTACTCGATCGACAACCTCAAGGCCCAGCTGGCAGAACAACGCGCGCAGTTCCAACTGGCCCGGCAGCAGCTCAAACGCCAACGGGACCTGGCCGCCGCCGGTGCCACCCGCGACGAGGACGTGCAAACGGCCGCCGCACAGCTGAAGGTCACCCAGGCGCGCATCGACATGTTCCAGGCGCAGATCCACCAGGCCCAGGCCAGCCTGCGCAGCGACGAGGCCGAGCTGGGCTACACGCGCATCTACGCGCCGATGGACGGCACGGTAGTGGCGGTGGATGCCCGTGAGGGGCAAACCCTCAATGCCCAACAGCAAACCCCGTTGATCCTGCGCATCGCCAAGCTCTCGCCGATGACCGTGTGGGCCCAGGTGTCGGAGGCCGACATCGGCAAGGTCACCCCGGGCATGACCGCCTACTTCACCACCCTGGCCGGCGGCAAGCGCCGCTGGACCAGCACCGTGCGGCAAGTGCTGCCGATCCCGCCCAAGCCTCTGGAGCAGGCCAGCCAGGGTGGCGGCAGCCCGGCCAGCGTCAGCAATGGCAGTGCCGGCAGCCAGGTGGTGCAGTACAGCGTGCTGCTGGATGTCGACAACCCGGACGGCGCGCTGATGGCCGAGATGACCACGCAGGTGTTCTTTGTCGCAGGCAAAGCCAGCCAGGTGCTGACCGTACCACTGGCCGCGCTGGACGACGGCGATGGCCTGCGCCTGGCGCATGTGCTGACCCGCGACGGCAAGGTGGAACAGCGCCAGGTACGCACCGGCCTCAGCGACCGCCTGCGCGTGCAGGTGCTGGACGGCCTCAACGAAGGCGAACGCCTGGTGATCGGCGCCCCCGGCGTCAGCGGAGGTTGAATGAGCACACCCCTGATCGAGCTGGTCGACATCCGTAAATCCTACGGCGGCGTCGAAACGCCCAAGGTCGATATCCTCCATGGCATCAGCCTGCGCATCCATCCCGGCGAGTTCGTCGCCATCGTCGGCGCCTCCGGCTCCGGCAAGTCGACCTTGATGAATATCCTCGGCTGCCTCGACCGCCCCACTTCCGGCAGCTACCGCTTCGCCGGCAAGGATGTGGCCGAACTGGGCAGCGACGAACTGGCCTGGCTGCGCCGCGAGGCGTTCGGCTTCGTGTTCCAGGGCTACCACCTGATCCCCTCGGGCTCGGCCCAGGAAAACGTCGAAATGCCGGCCATCTATGCCGGCCTTGCCGCCAGCGAACGCCACGCCCGTGCCAGCGCCCTGCTCGGCCGCCTGGGCCTGGCCAGCCGCACCGGCAACCGCCCGCACCAGTTGTCCGGCGGCCAGCAACAACGAGTGTCGATTGCCCGGGCGTTGATGAATGGCGGCCATATCATCCTCGCCGACGAACCCACCGGCGCCCTCGACAGCCACAGCGGCACCGAAGTGATGGCGTTGCTCGACGAGCTGGCCAGCCAGGGCCACGTGATCATCCTGATCACCCATGACCGCAACGTCGCGGCGCGGGCGCAGCGCGTGATCGAAATTCGCGACGGCCTGATCATCAGCGATTCGGCCGCCGAAAAGCCCACGGTCGACAACGGCCGCGGGCTGCAGGCCGACCAGCTGCGCCAGCGCCTGGACCGTGGCGCGACCTTGCACGGGGCGTGGAAAGGCGAATTGCTCGAAGCCCTGCAGGCGGCCTGGCGGGTGATGTGGGTCAACCGCTTCCGCACCGCCCTGACCCTGCTGGGCATCGTCATCGGCGTGGCCTCGGTGGTGGTGATGCTGGCAGTGGGCGAAGGCAGCAAGCGCCAGGTCATGGCGCAGATGGCAGCCTTCGGCTCGAACATTCTCTACCTGAACGGCAAGCCGGCGAGCCTGGGCGAGCAGGCCGGCACCATCACCCTCGACGATGTCGCTGCCATCGGCCAACTGCCGCAGGTCAAGCACGTGATGCCGGTGATCGGCGAAAAGATGATGGTGCGCCACGGCAACAACAGCCAGCGGTTCTATGTGGGTGGCAACAACACCGGGTTCCCCGAGATTTTCAACTGGCCGGCGGTGCAAGGCAGCTTCTACACCGATGCCGATGAAGCCAACGCTGCCGCGGTGGCGGTGATCGGCCAGAAAGTGCGGGAAAAGATGCTCGACCCTGGGCGCGACCCTCTGGGGCAGTACCTGCTGATCGGCAATGTGCCGTTCCAGGTGGTCGGCATCCTGGCCGGCAAGGGTGCCAGCTCTGGCGACCAGGACAGCGACGGGCGCATCGTGGTGCCCTACTCCGCCGCAGCCATCCGCCTGTTCGGCCAGCGCGACCCGGACTACATCGCCGTTGCCGCCCTGGACTCCACGCGGGTCAACGAGGCCGAAGCGGCCATCGACAAGCTGCTGCGCCAGCGTCACAACGGCCGCCAGGACTTCGAGCTGACCAATGACGCGGCGCTGATCCAGGCCGAGGCGCGCACGCAGAACAGCCTGTCGCTGATGCTGGGGGCGATCGCCGCGATCTCGCTGCTGGTGGGCGGCATCGGCGTGATGAACATCATGTTGATGACGGTGCGCGAGCGCACCCGTGAAATCGGCATCCGCATGGCCACTGGTGCGCGCCAGCGCGACATCCTGCGGCAATTCCTCAGCGAGGCGGTGATGCTGTCGATGGTCGGCGGCCTGGCCGGCATCGTCCTGGCCCTGGCCATCGGTGGCGGCCTGATGCTGGCCGAAGTGGCGGTGGCCTTTGCCCTGCCCGCCATGCTCGGCGCCTTCGCCTGCGCCGTCGTCACCGGCATCGTGTTCGGCTTCATGCCAGCGCGCAAGGCCGCCCGCCTCGACCCGGTCAAAGCCCTTACCAGCGAATAACCCATGACTCTGCCTAGCCGCATCAGCCTGTTGACCTTATGCGTATGCCTCGCCGCCTGCAGCACGCCGCGAACACCCGCCAGCGGCATCGCTGCGCCATCCGCCTGGCAAGGCGAGGCCGCATCACCCTCGGTACAACTGCCAACGACACAGTGGTGGCAAGCCTTCGCCAGCAGCGAGCTCGACCGCCTGGTACAGCACGCCCTGCACAATGCCCATGACCTGGCTGCCGCCACGGCGCGGGTACGCCAGGCCCAGGCCCGCGCGGTCATTGCCGGCGCGCCGCTGTTGCCGGAGTTGAAGCTGGGCCTGGACGGCAGCCGCCAACGCCTGCTGCACGGTGACGGCTATGACCAGCTGGATGTCAGCCGCAGCGAGCCTACCAGCACCTCGTTCGACATGCAGCTCAGCGCCAGCTACGAAATCGACTTCTGGGGCGGCCTGCGGGCGACCCGTGACAGCGCCCTGCGCAGCCTGGATGCCAGCCGCTTCGACCGCCAGACCGTGGCGCTGACCCTGGTCAGCGCGGTGGCCGACAGTTACCTGCAGGGCCTGGCTTTGCAGGAACAGTTGCGCATTGCCCGCCTCAACCTGCGCAATGCCCAGGACGTGCTGGGCCTGGTCGAGGCACGCCAGCGCAGCGGGTCCGCCACGCGCCTGGAACTGGCCCAGCAGCGCAGCCTGGTGGCCGCGCAGCAACGCCAGCTGCCGTTACTGGAACAGAAGTGGCAAGACAGCCGGGTCACCCTGGCGACCCTGCTCGGCGACCCGGTGCAGGCGCTACCCACCAGCCAGGACGCGATCAACACCCTGCAATGGCCCGCCATTGGCAGCGGCGTGCCCAGCGAGCTGCTCACCCGCCGCCCGGACATTGCCGCGGCGGAAGCACGGCTGGCCGCTGCCAGCGCCAACGTGCAGGTCGCCCGCGCCGCCATGCTGCCCAAGCTCACCCTCGGGGCCAACCTGGGGGCTGGCGCCAATACCTTTGCCCATTTGTTCGACAGCTCCTACTACACCCTCACCAGCGGCCTGGTCGCGCCGATCTTCAACAACGGCCGGCTGCGTGCCGCGCGTGAACTGGCCGAGGCTGAACAGATGGAGTTGCTGGAGACCTACCGCAGCAGCATCCTGGCCGCTTTTGCCGATGTCGAGAAAGCGCTCAATGCGATCCAGGGCGTGGACCGCCAGCGGCAGTGGCAGGATGAAGAGGTGGTGCAGGCGCGGTTGGCGTTCGACCTGGCGCAGCAGCGTTATGGCGCGGGAGCGGAGACGCTGTTGAGCGTGCTGGAGACCCAGCGCACCTTGTATGTGGCGCAGGACCAGCAGGCACAACTGCGCCTGGCCCGGTTGCAGGGTAGCGTGGCGTTGTACAAGGCATTGGGGGGTGGGTGGCAACTAGAACACCTGCGCGCCCCGTTGTAGGAGCGGCCTTGTGTCGCGATGGGCCGCAAGGCGGCCCCGGCATTATCCGCATCAACGCTGAAATCCGGAGGCTGCTGCGCAGCCTATCGCGACACAAGGCCGCTCCTACAAAAAGGCGGCGCATGCCTCGGGGGCTTCAACGCGAGCGCTGCGCCACCTTCAGGTTGCGCGCATACCACGGCCGCTGCGGTACCTTGGGCCGCAGTTTGTCGAGCAGGTCTTCATCGCTGTAGATGATGCGCAACGCCAGCTTCATGGTCTCCGGGTCCATCTCTACACTGCGCCCGGGCCGCAAACCCGGCACCGTCGAGCAGCCATGGGTATCCGGCCCCAGCCACGGGTCGGCCACCTCCACCCAGCGCCCTGGCGCAAACCATGGCACGCCATTGACTTCCAGGCGCCGTACCTCGCCCGGGTGCAGCCGCTCGTGAGCGTGGAACCAGTCCTCGATGCGGTCGTCGATCCAGCCATGAAAGTGCCAGAACACCGGGTTCACATGCGATGAAAACGGGTCACCGAGAAAATCGTTCTGTTCGGCGAACCAGCGTTCGGCAAAATCATCCGGCGTGCGCGCCGTCGGCACCGGCATGCCGTTGGAGGGGTCGCGCGGCACCGATGCCCAGCGCATGTGCAGCCAGTCGTGCAGGCCCAGCTCCACTTCCGAACCGAACTGGCCCAGGGTCAAGGTGCTCAGGTACTCCGGGTCGGTGTAGCGTGACTCCCAGACCAGGAAGTTGCCATGGAAGGTATCCGGCGTCTTGATGTCGCGCACCCACTGGGTGTAATCCGCATCACCGCTGGCCAGCCAGGTGGGCGGCAAGGCATTGCCGTCATGGTTGTCGAAGTAGCGGGCGAATCCGGCCCGGTCGCGCTCCAGTTCCGGCTGCGGCAGCGGGAAGCGCGTCCATGACGGCAGGTCCTGCAAGGCACGCGCCCTGCCAAGCATGTGCCGGTGCATGAAGAAAAAGTCTTCGCCCGAGCCGTTGCGGTCCTTGTGCCGGCCGCGCGCGTCACGCTCGCGATCACGTGGCCCGGGCTGCCAGCCCAGGCCACGCAGAGCGCCCTGCTTGTCCTTGCCCAGTTTGTGCCATTTGTCCCGTGACGAGTGCCACAGCTGGTGGAACAGGCGATGCTCCGGGGCGGTCAGCCAGGCCAGCAGTTGCGGGTTCAGCGGGGTACGCTCGCGCGCTTCGGGGAAGGTGCGCTTCAAGGCCAGGAACTGGTTGTCCTCCACGGGCAATGTCAGCGCGCGGTCCAGGCGTGCAATGCGCCCGTTGAGGGTGGCCGGCCCGGCGTTGCCGAACCGGCCCCAGACCTCGTCGAGCACGATATGGCATTCATAGCGGGCCTGGGCCGAAAACAGACGCCAGCGCAGGGTGCCCGGCTTGTCCGCCAACAGGTCGCCTACCACGCGGTAGCGCGGTTCCTCCTGCCCTCGCAGGCGCTCGGGGGTATCCAGGTAGCCGCGCAGGGCACGCCCGCTGGTTGCCACATCCAGGAACAGCTCCAGTTCACCCGTGGGTAGGCCGTCCAGGCCCGCATCCTTGCCCAGCAGGGTCCAGCGCCAGATGCCGCGCAGGGTATCGCCCAACTGCTGCAGGCGGGTATCGGCCAACTCGACGACGGCCTCGCCAGGGGTTTCAGGGAACTCCTCGGCGGCACGCTGGCGCTGCACATACAGCGCCCCCAGCGCACCGGGCACCACCACACCCGTCAATGCCACACCGGCGATGAAACCGCGTCGGGAAATCGTCATTGCATACCTGTGCATTCATTGCGGCCATGGAGCACGGCCCGTCCAAGGCTAGAACGTTGCGCGGCAGGCGAAATTTAGCGGCTTGCCACCCCCGCCCTGAGGGCAACTCGGTCAATGTAGGAGCGGCCTTGTGTCGCGAAAGGGCCGCAAGGCGGCCCCGGCAATTTTGCAGAGGTGCGAAGATCCTGGGGGCGCTGCGCACCCCTATCGCGACACAAGGCCGCTCCTACAGAGCCCTGCGCCAGCGACCTGATAGCGGCTAAATTTCCCGGCTGCGAGCTCGTTCACTGCAGGTAGCGGCGGCCTCTGTGCCCATCCCTCGACGGTGAACCTACTGAGACCAAGATGACGACTCCACGCTGGAAGAAAGCCCTGTTTATCAGCCTGGCCGCGGCGGTTGCCGCTGGCGCCGGGTTTGCCGCCTGGCATTACTTCGCCACACCCGCCGGCTATCCCAGGGAGGTGACCCGCCAGGCCAACGACCTGCAGGAACGCATCATCTCGTTCGACAGCCATGTCACCCTGCCGCTGACCTTCGGCACCGAAGGCAGCGAGGCCGACAAGGATGGCGGCGGCCGCTTCGACCTGGCCAAGGCCGCACGCGGGCGTTTGTCTGGCGCGGCCCTGACCATCTTCGCCTGGCCAGAGTCCTGGACCGGTGACGGTGGCCCGCACCGCCCTACCCCAGGCTTCGTCGAAGCCGCCCGCCACACCCAGGAGGTGCGCTACAACGCCATCACCGCCATGGTCCGCGACTTCCCGCAGCAGGTGGGTATTGCCTATACCCCGCAAGACATGCGGCGCCTGCACGGTGAAGGCAAGTTCGCGGTGTTCCTCAGCATGCTCAACGCCTATGCGCTGGGCGATGACATCGACCAGCTCGACCGCTGGGCCGCGCGCGGCGTGCGCATGTTCGGCTTCAGCTACGTGGGCAACAACAGTTGGGCCGACTCTTCGCGCCCGCTGCCGTTCTTCAATGACACCGCCGATGCACTGGACGGCCTGTCGCCGGTCGGCAAGCGCGCCGTGCAGCGGCTGAACGACCTGGGCGTGATCATCGATGTGTCGCAAATGTCCAGCAAGGCACTGGCCCAGGCCGTTGCCCTCAGCCGCGCGCCGGTGGTGGCCTCGCACTCGGCGCCGCGGGCGATGGTCGACATCAAGCGCAACCTCTCCGACAAGGAGCTGCAGCTGATCAAGGACAGCGGCGGCGTGGTCCAGCTGGTGGCCTTCTCCACCTACCTCAAGCCCTTGAGCAGCAAGACCCAGGACAAACTCAACGCCCTGCGCGCCCGCTACGACCTGCCGCCACTGGCCAACCTCGACTACGCACTGATGCCCGGTGACCCGGTGATCGCCGGCTGGCCCGAGCAGAAGGTCGGCCAGTACGCCAACGCGCTGTACGGCATTCTCGAGGAGGAACCGCCGGCCACGCTCAAGGACTATGGCGACGCCATCGACTACACCGTGCGCAAGGTCGGCATCGACCATGTCGGCCTGAGTTCGGACTTCAACGAAGGCGGCGGCATCGACGGTTGGCAGAACGCCAGTGAAGCACGCAACGTCACCGCCGAACTGATCAGCCGCGGCTACTCCGAAGCGGATATCGCCAAGCTCTGGGGCGGCAACTTCCTGCGGGTGTGGGAGCAGGTGCAGCGCGCCGCGCAACCTGTCGCCACCTCATCCCCCTGACCCTTGCGAGCCATTTGATGAACGATCGTCGCACCTTTCTCAAGCAGGCCGGCCTGCTTGCGGCCGCCCTGCCCCTCACAGGCCCACTGCTGCCTGCCGCCCGAGCGGCAGCTGCGCAGCCTGCCACCCCCAGCGACTGGGCCGGGTTTCGCAACCTGTTCGAGCTGGACCCGGCGTACGCGCACTTTGCCAACTTCCTGATCACCTCGCACCCACGGCCCGTGCGCGAAGCCATCGAGGCGCTGCGCGCCCGCTTCGACCGCCACCCGGCCCGCATGGTCGACTGGGACAGCCAGTCGGAATGGAAGCACGAAGCCGCCGTGCGTGAATGGGCGGCCCGCTACCTCGAAGTGACGCCCCGGCAAATCGCCCTGACCGGCAGCACCACCGAAGGCCTGGGGCTGATCTATGGCGGGCTGAAGATTGCCCCGGGGCAGGAAATTCTCACCACCGTGCACGAGCATTCGGCCGCCCGCCATACCATGGGCTTTCGCACCACGCGCGATGGCACACCGGTGCACCGGTTGCGCCTGTTCGACGACCCCGCCAAGGTCAACAGCGACCAGGTACTGACTACCATCGCGGCGGCCATCGGGCCGAAAACACGGGTACTGGGCATGACCTGGGTGCACTCGGGCAGTGGCGTGAAACTGCCCGTGGGCGAGATCGGCGCGCTGGTACGCGAGGTCAATCGCCAGCGTGACGAGCAGGACCAGATCATCTACGTGATCGACGGTGTGCATGGCTTCGGCGTCGAAGACATGCGTTTTGCCGATTTCAACTGCGACTACTTCATCGCCGGCACGCACAAGTGGATGTTCGGGCCGCGGGGTACCGGGATCATCTGTGCGGCGTCCACCGAACTGAAGCAGCTGAACCCGAGCATTGCCACGTTTTCCGAGAACGAGGATTTTGCCACGGTGATGACGCCCGGGGGTTACCACGCCTTCGAGCACCGCTGGGCATTGGGCAAGGCGTTCGAGCTGCACCTGCAGTTGGGCAAGGCTGCGGTGCAGGCGCGGATTCATGGGCTTAATGGCTATCTCAGGCAGCGGCTTGAGGCGCTGCCGGGGGTCGAACTGGTGACACCGCGCAGCACGCAGTATTCGGCGGGGTTCACCTTCTTCCGGGTCACGGGGCAGGATGCTGACGAGGTGGCCCGGTATCTCAACAGCCAGCGCATCGTGGTCGATGCGGTTTCGCGGGATGTCGGGCCGGTGGTGCGGACGGCGCCTGGGCTGTTGAATACCGAGGCGGAGATCGAGCGATTGGTCGATGTGTTGAAGACGCACCTTCGCGGGTGAGGCCTGGGGCCGGTTTGCGGCCCATCGCGACACAAGGCCGCTCCTACAGGTACAGCGCCAAGTTCGAATAGACGCGGTCTACTGTAGGAGCGGCCTTGTGTCGCGAAAGGGGCGCGCAGCGCCCCCGGCGATCTCGGCCCATCACCGGCCAATGACCCGCTTCAACCACTCCCCGACATCCCGGTAAATCCCCTCCACCTGCCCCACGATCCCCGACATGCGCAAGAAGTCATGGGTCAACCCCTCCACCCGGGCAAAGGTCACCGCCGTCCCACCCGCCACCAGCCAGTCACGATAGGCCATGCCCTCATCATGCAACGGGTCATACTCGGCCACGAACAGGCAAGCCGGCGCCGATGGCTCGCACAGCGTCGACAGCAACGGCGACACCCGCCAGTCCAGGCGCTGCTCGCGCTGCGGCGCATAGTGCCGGTAGAACCACTCCAGGGTAGGCGTCTCCAGCAGGTAACCCTCGGCATGCTCGCGATGGGACTCACGCCAGCAGGAGATATCGGTCACCGGGTAGAACAGCAACTGTGCCAGCGGCTTGAACGCCAGCGCCTCGGGCTGCTCCACCGCCGTAATGGCCAGCACCGCCGCCAGGCTGGCGCCCACGCTGTCCCCTGCCAGCACCACCCGGCGGTTGTCCAGGCCCAGCGAGGCCGCCTGCTCAGCCAGCCAGTTGGCGGCGTCCAGCACATCGTGCAGGGCTTTCGGGAACTGCTGCTCCGGCGCCAGCCGGTAGTCCGCCGCCAGCACCGCGAACTCGCCCAGGGCCGCCAGGCGACGGCACACCGAGTCATGCGAATCGAGGCTGCCGACCACATAGCCACCGCCATGCAGGTACAGGATCACTGGCTGCAAGGCAGCACCAGCATCGCCCTGGCGGTACAGACGAGCAGCCAGGCGGGCACCATCGCGCGCGGTAATCTGCAACTCGCTGGCCGTGACGTTGCCGGGCGGGCTCGGGTCGAGTACCTGCGAGCTGCCTTCGAACTCGGCACGGGCCTGGGCCACGTCCATCGCGTGCATGGGCAGGCTCCTGCCCGTCAGCCGGCCAAATTCGACCAGTTCCAGAAATGCCGCCAGATCAGGGTGCAGTGCCATGTGGGTTCCTTGGGTGAACAATGTGACTCGAGCCTCCCTACGGGACGTAGCAGCACACCGAAAAATTACCCGCCCACACGGCTAAATCGTTGGTGCAGGCACTCGTTATCCCAGCACAACGAAAGACCGCCAGAGGCATACCGTGGACCTTCAGAGCATCCTCAGCAAACTGTTCGCCAACGCCCATGCCGTCGGCATCGAAGGCGTTTTCCAGTTCGTCTTCGGCCAGGACCGGGCCTTCTGGTCGGAGGTGCGCGACAGCAGCCGCACCGGTGCCGGCCGGCACAGCGCCCCGGACGTCACCATCGAGATGGCCGAGCGTGACTTCATGGGCATCATGGGCGGCACCGCCAACGTCGAAGAACTGTTCGCCAGCGCCCGCCTGAAGATCAGCGGCAACATGGGTTTGGCCACCCTGCTGCCGCAGATCATCAGCAACGCCCGGCGCGGCGCGCCGGCGACCAAGGTGTCGATGAACCAACGCTACCCGACACCGGCACGCCTCAGCGAACGGGTGTCGGCCGCGCAACCGGTGCAGCGCGAGGTGGCACGCATTGCCCGCGCCGACATGCCGCTGGCGCGCTTCCAGGGCGAATACCTGGCGCACGGGACGCCGGTGGTCATCAGCGATGCCCTGCAGGACTGGCCGCTGTTCACCATGGGCCGCGAAGCTTCGCTGGAGCATTTCGCCGAACTGCAGGGCATCACCCGGCACGGCGACTACGTGAAGAAGACCTTCTCCACCGACCGCGACTTCCGTTCCACTTCCATGGCCGACTTCATCGCCTCGCTGGACACCCCTGCCAAACCCGGCGAAACCCCGGCCTACATGGGCAACAACATCGTGCCGGAAAAGCTGTTGACGCTGATTCGCTACCCGCAGTACTTCGCCCGCGAGAAGTTCATTGCGCCGCGCATCTGGATCGGCCCCAAGGGCACACTGACGCCACTGCACCGCGACGACACCGACAACCTGTTCGCACAGGTATGGGGGCAGAAGTCGTTCATCCTTGCCGCGCCGCACCATCGCCCGGCCCTGGGTACCTGGTCGACCAGCCCCAAGGGCGGCCTGGACGGCTGCGACTTCAACCCCGACGCCCCGGACTACCAGCGCTTCCCGGCGGCGCGCGAGGTGCCGTTCCTGCGCGTGGTGCTGCAGGCCGGTGACCTGTTGTTCCTGCCTGAAGGGTGGTTCCACCAGGTGGAGTCTGTGACCACCTCGCTGTCGGTGAACTTCTGGGTGAATTCCGGGCGCGGTTGGTAGCCGGGATTATCAGGGGGCGCTTTGCGCCCCAATCGCCGGCAAGCCAGCTCCCACAGGGACTGCGCCGACCGGAAGGCTTGCGCTGTACCTGTGGGAGCTGGCTTGCCGGCGATAGGGCCGCGCAGCGGCCCCGGCAATCGATCAGACCGCCGCGATCAGCGCCTCGGCAAAGCGCTGCGCGACCTCATCGATCTGCTCGCCACTGATGATCAACGGCGGCAGGAAGCGCACCACCGCCCCATGCCGCCCACCGAGTTCCAGGATCAGCCCGCGCTTGAGGCACTCGCGCTGCACCTTCGCCGCCAATTCACGGTTGGCCGCCGGATGCCCAAGCGCATCCCGCTGGCCTTGCGGGTCCACCAGCTCCACCCCAAGCATCAGGCCACGCCCGCGAATATCACCCAACTGCGGATAATCCCGCTGCAACTGCTGCAGGTGCTGGCGCAGGCGCTGGCCCATGACCTCGGCATGCTCTGCCAGGCGATGCTCGACCAGGTAATCGATCACTGCCGAACCCGCCGCCATGGCCATCTGGTTACCACGGAAAGTGCCGGCGTGGGCGCCCGGTTTCCAGGTGTCCAGCCAGTCGCGGTACACCACCACCGCCAGCGGCAGGCTGCCGCCAATGGCCTTGGACAGGGTGACCACGTCCGGGATGATGCCGGCATGCTCGAAGGCGAACATGCGCCCGGTACGGGCGAAACCGCTCTGGATCTCATCGACGATCAACGCCACGCCGGCCTGCTCGGTGATACGGCGTACACCCTTGAGCCACTCGATATCGGCCGGAATCACCCCGCCCTCGCCCTGCACCACCTCGAGGATCACCGCCGCCGGCAACGGCACGCCGCTTTCCGGGTCGAGCAGCAGGGTTTCCAGGTAATGCAGGTTGGCCCTGACCCCGGCTTCGCCGCCCAAGCCGAACGGGCAACGGTAGTCGTAGGGGTACGGCATGAACTGCACACCGTTGCCGAGCAAGGCACCCAGCGGCTGCTTCGGGCCATGGCTTCCCATCAGGCTCAGCGCCCCCTGGCTCATGCCATGGTAGGCGCCATGGAAGGCCAGCACGGTGCTGCGGCCGGTGGCGCTGCGCACCAGTTTCAGCGCGGCTTCCACTGCATCGGTACCGGTCGGGCCGCAGAACTGGACCTTGGCCTCACGGCGCAACGCCTCGGGCAGCACACCGAACAGGTCCTGGACGAAGCGGTCCTTGACCGGCGTGGTCAGGTCCAGGGTGTGCAACGGCAGCTCATCGGCCAGTACCCGCTGGATCGCCTCGACCACCACCGGGTGGTTGTGGCCCAGCGCCAGAGTGCCGGCGCCGGCCAGGCAGTCGATGAACTGGCGGCCTTCGACATCCTCCACATGGATGCCACGGGCGCGCTTGAGTGCCAGCGGGATGCGCCGCGGGTAGCTGCGGGCGTTGGACTCCTGTTGTTGCTGGCGTTGCAGCAAGGGTGAATCGGTGAACTCGTACAAGGCACGCGGCGCGCTGGCCGGCGGGACCTGGGCAAGGCAGGAAGCGGTGGACATGGGTGAATCCTCGCAAGCAAGCGAAAGTGCGGGTGTTCGTCGCTTGGAGAACGCTTGAGTGCGGGGAGGATTTAGCGGTTGCTGTGGGATTTTTGAAAGCAGGCCCGGCCTCTTCGCGGGTAAACCCGCTCCCACAGGATTGGCACAGATCTCAGGGTCGATGCAGTACCTGTGGGAGCGGGTTTACCCACGAAGAGGCCGGCACAGGCAATAAAAATCAATGCCCCGAGCGCGCCGGCACTTGCAACAACACCCGCAACCCATCACTGCGGCTGTCGAACTTCAGGCTACCGGCACAACGCTGCACGATCGCCTGCACGATCGCCAGCCCCAGCCCGCATCCACCACTCTGCCCGTTACGCCAGAAGCGCTCGGTCAGGTGTTCCAGGTCCGCCTCGGCAATCCCCGGCCCATGGTCCCGCACCATGAAGCCCACCTGGCCGTCAGCCATCTGCACCTCAAGCTCCACCGCCTCGTCGCCGCCATGGCGCAAGGCGTTGTCCAGCAGGTTGCGCAGCGCCGCCACCGCCAACGGCGCAGGCATGCCCAGGTAGATCTGCGTAGCGGCTTCAGGCAAGCGCAGCACGATGCGCCGGTTGTCACCGCCGCCGGCATCCTGCACCGCCTGCCGGGCCACCTGCTCGGCGCTGCATTGCACGCCATCCTCGAACGACAGGCTGCCCTCCACCCGCGCCAGCATCAACAACTGCTCCAGCGTGCGGTGCATGCGGTCGGCGCCCTGCTCGGCATGTTCCAGCGCCTGCTCGCGCACGGCGCCATCGGTCATCCGTGCCACCTGCAGGTGGGTCTTGATCGCCGTCAGCGGGCTGCGCAGTTCATGCGCGGCATCGTCTGTCAGGCGCCGCTCACGCTCGATGGTCTGGGCAATACGCAGGAACAGCTGGTTCTGGGTTTCCAGCAACGGTTGCAGTTCGCTGGGCATGCCCGCCACCTGCAGCGGCTCGACGCTGTCCGCGCGCCGGCGGCGCAGGGCATCGCGCATGCGGTTGAGCGGCTCCAGGCCCTTGCCCAGGCCGATCCACAACAACCCCAGGCTGCCAAGCAGGGCCATCAGCACCGGCGCCGAGGCTGCCAGCAGGATCGACTGGTTCAGCGCCTCGCGCTCCATGTGCCGGTCGGCGGTGGTGATACGCACATCACCATGGTTGTAGGTGAAGGTGCGCCACAGCGCGTCGTCGATGGTCTGGTCACGGAAACCGCTGCGTTCATCGTCCATGACGCCATCGTGCTTGTGGTTGCTGGCGAGAATCTCGCCACGCAGCGAGCTGACCTGGCAGGCCATGCCGTCCGGCACGCTGAACTGGTCGGCGGAAAAGTGCGCCTCCCCGCCCTTGGCGGTCAGCGGCTGCGGCAGCTGGTCGATCAGCCCGGCAACCATGCGCGCCGAAGCCACCAGGCGCTGGTCGAGGGAGAACATCATCTGCTGGCGCAGGTCGCGCAGCATCCACGCGGCGGCCAGCGCCCAGATGATCACGAAGGCGCTGCCCAGGATCAGGCTCAGGCGTACCCGCAGGCTCATGATGCGGCCTCCTCCGGCGCCTGCGCCGGGCCAAGGCGGTAGCCCAGGCCGCGCACGGTCTCGACGATGCCGTTGCCCAGCTTGCGCCGCAGATGGTGGATATGCACGTTCAGGGCATTGCTCTCGACTTCGTCGCTGAAGCCGTACACGCAGTCTTTGAGCTGCTCGCCGGACAGCACCCGCCCGGGGTTCTGCAGCAGCGCCTGGAGCAATGCCTGTTCACGCCGGGACAGGTCGACCGGCTGGCCGGCCAGGGTTGCCTCGCAGCTGCTCGGGTCGTAGCGCAGCGGGCCGTGTTCGATCACATTCACCGCCCGCCCGGCCACCCGTCGCAGCAGGGTGTGCAGGCGAGCAGCCAGCTCGCGCAGGTCGAACGGCTTGAGCAGGTAATCGTCGGCACCGGCCTGCAGGCCATCGACCCGGTCGGTGACCGCATCACGGGCAGTGAGTACCAGCACTGGCAGCGTCTCGCCTTTCTCGCGCAGGCGGCGCAACAGCTTCAGGCCGTCTTCGTCGGGCAGGCCAAGGTCGAGGATCATCACGTCGAACTGCGCGGCCTGCAGCATCGCCCGTGCATCGGCGGCGTTGCCCACACGGTCCACGGTCAGGCCCTGGGCGGTAAGGCCGGCGCAGATGCCGGCGGCGATCAGGTCGTCGTCCTCACAGAGCAGAACGTGCATGGCGGGGCTCCCGGAATGGTGTGGCTGGCATTGCACCTTGGGCAGATTAAGGGGGGATTATGGACCTTTTGTGGGGTGGAGGGGTGTTCACCTTGCCCCTTGCAGCGCCTGTGAGATCGAGCGCCGCCCGCGCGGCGCTTCGCAGCACAAGGCTGCTCCTACATCTGTTTCGGGCCAATTATTCCTGCACCCATGGCGCGCGGCCCCTTGGGGTCCACCTCGATATCATGTCGGACAAACAAGGCGGTCGCGTGCACTGGCACAGGCGTTACTGGCCCGAAACAGATGTAGGAGCAGCCTTGTGCTGCGAAGCGCCGCGCGGGCGGCGCTCGATCTGATAGGCGCTGAAGATGTTGTGGCGAACACCAGTGCCTAAAGCAACCCCTGCGGCGTATCTACATCCAGCAACACCCCAGCATCCTCCACTTCAACCACCACGCAACGATCCCGATGCGCTTGCACCACCGACCGGGCCCCTTCATCCCCGGCAAGCTCCCCCAGCGCCGGCCAGAAGTCGCGGCCGAAGACTACCGGGTGCCCCTGCTGCCCCGCATGGCGCGGCAACACGATGGTCGAGGCGGTGGCCGCCTCGGCCAACCGACGCAAGGTTACCGATTCGATCCAAGGCATATCACCCAGCAAGATCGCCACCGCCTGCGCCTGGCTGTCACCCAACGACCTGGCGCCGGCAGCCAGGCTATGCCCCATTCCCGACGCCGAATCCGGGCTGGCGATAACCCGGCAATCGGCAGGCAAGGCAAAATCCTCGCTCCACTCGCCCGCGCGCAACACCACGCGCACATCATCGAACACCGCTTGGGCCCGTTCCACACTATGCGCCAGCAGGCTGCGACCATCAGCCAAGGTCGCCCGGCGCTTGTCTGAACCGAAACGCGTGCCGCGGCCTGCCGCCAGCACCAGCGCAACCACGCTCATAGCGCGCCCCGCTCGATGCCGTTGCGCACCCGCAGAATGTCGGCCAGCACTGCCAAAGCGATCTCGGCCGGGGTCTTGCTGCCCAGGTTGAGGCCGATCGGGGCGTGGATGCGGCCCAGTTCGACCTCGCCCAGGCCACCGATCCGCCGCAGGCGTTCGCGGCGCTTGTCGGAGGTCACCCGGGAGCCCATCACACCGATATAGAACGCCTCGGTGCGCACCGCTTCGAGCATCGCCAGGTCATCGATCTTCGGGTCGTGGGTCAGCGCCACCACCGCAGTGTCGGCATGGCAACCGCCATGGGTGATGAACTCTGATGGCAGCTCGCGGCGCACTTCGATGCCATCCAGCCGCACGCCGTCGAGCACTTCGTCACGGGGCTCGCAGAGGATGACCTCGAAGCCCATGCCCTTGCCGAACTCGGCACAGAAATGCGCGACGCTGGAGTACCCGGCCAGCAGCAGACGCTGGGCGGCCCCCACACGCAAGCGTACACAAGCACTTTCACGCTGCACACGCGGCCCCTGGCTGTGGTCATCGGCAAGCAGGCGCCTGCCCTCGGGCAGGCTCACTTCACGCAGCACGCGGCGCTGGCCCTGCAATGCGCTTTCCAGCTCACGCAGGTGCGCTTGCACGTCACAATCGGCCGGCAGGTTCTCCACCAGCACTTCCAGCACGCCGCCACAGGGCAGGCGGATGCTCGAACGCGAGTCGCTGCCATCGCCATAACGCACGATGGCCACTGGCTCGGGAAACTCCCCCCGGCCCACGCGTTCGAGAAAGTCGTCTTCCACGCAGCCACCGGACAGCGAACCCAGCCACTGCCCGCTGGCGTTCACCGCCAGCAGCGAGCCCGGCGCACGGGGCGCCGAGCCATAGGTGGCGAGCACCGTGCACAACCACACCCGCTGGCCTCCGCACGACCACTGCAACGCCTGGCGGACCACCTGTAGATCGAGATGCTGCACCCTTTACTCCGCCTTCAGCTCGGCGAGCTGCTGTACGCTCAGGTCACCGGGCAATCCACCCCAGGCCTGGCGCAGGTAGTTGACCATATCCGCCACCTGCTGGTCATCGAGCTTGTCGGCAAAGCCCGGCATCGGCTGCATGCGCTCGAAGCCGGTGAACTGCTGCTCACGGATGCCTTCGAGGACCACCTTGACCAGGTTGCGCGAGTCGGCCTGGCGCAGCACCGTGTTGCCGCGCATGGCCACGGCGATGTGCGGCTTGCCCTCGCCGTCCACCCCATGGCAGCCGGCGCAGACATTCAGGTACTGCTGGCGGCCGCGCCTGGCGCTGTCGCTCATCTGCTCCAGCGCCACCGCCTGGATGGCCTTGGCCGGCGGTGGCTGGTCGCCCAGCAGGTAGGTGGCCATGGCCGCCAGGTCGGTATCCTCCAGGTGCTGGGTGCTGTGGTGCACCACCGGGAACATTTCGTTGAACATGCTGCCCTGGGCGCTGATGCCGTGCTTGAGGAAGGTGGTCAGGTCCGGCTGGGTCCAGCCGCGCTCGGCCAGGTCCTGGGCCAGCAGGCTCGGGGCCAGGTAGCCACCCAGCAGGCCGCCGCTCAGGCGCTGGTCCTGCTGCAACGCACCGATCGGGTTGCGCGGGGTATGGCACTCGCCGCAATGGCCCATGACTTCGACCATGTACTGCCCACGCTGCCAGGCCGGGCTTTTGCCCTCGGTCGGCTGCAGCTGCACGCTTTTACCGTACAGCATGTTCCAGCCGCTCAGCCCCTGGCGCACGTTGAACGGAAAGCGCAACGCAGTCTGCGGTGCCGGGCGGTTGATTGGCGGCACGGTCATCAGGTAGGCGAGGATCGCGTCCGAATCTTCGCGCTTGATCAGGTGGTACGAGGTGTACGGCATCGCCGGGTAGAGGTTGGCGCCGTCCTTGCGCTTGCCCTCGGTTACCGCGGCAAAGAATTCGTCGGCGCTGTAGTTGCCGATGCCGTACTGCTTGTCCGGGGTGATGTTGCTGCCGTAAATGGTGCCGAACGGCGAATGGATCGGCAGGCCGCCGGCGTACGGCGCGCCGCCTTCGGCGGTGTGGCAGGCCATGCAGTCGGCCGCGCGGGCCAGGTATTCACCGCGCTTGACCTGCGCCTGGTCGGCTGCCTGGGCAAGCGAGGTAATGGCAAGGCCGAGAGCCAGCGCCAGTGCGCTACGAACAAGACCCATGCTCAACCCTCCTTGACCAGACCGAGGTCGTTGAGCACCGTGCGGGTGGCGTCGTAGTAACGCACGTAGCCGGTGCAACGGCAGATGTGGTGGCCCAGGCTCGCCTCGATGCGGTCTTCCACCTCGCTCTTCTTCAACGGCTGGCGCTGGGCGGTTTCCACCAGCACCGTGGCGGCATTGACGAAGCCCGGCGCGCAGTAGCTGCACTGGAAGGCGAACAGGTCGACGAACTTCTGCTGGATCGGGTTCAGCGTGAGGTTGCCGGCCTCGTCCTGTCTGGCATGGCCCTCGATGGTGCGGACCTTCTTGCCCTCGAAGTAATGCGCGCCGGTAATGCAGGTGCGCACCTCCTCGCTGGTGCCGTCGGGGTTGTCGACGATCACCACGCAGGCGTGGCAGATGCCCTGGCCGCAGCCCAGGCGCGAGCCGGTGAGGTTCTGGTGTTCGTGCAGGTAGTCGATCATCGCCAGGTCGTCGGGGACCTCGACCGGGCCGACCGGTTGACCATTGAGGGTCAGTTGCAGTGGACGGTTAGCCATTGAGGGCCTCCTTGATACGGGCTGGGGTGATGGGGAGATCGCGAACGCGCTTGCCGATGGCATGCGCGACGGCATTGCCGATGGCACCGACGACCGGGATCATCACCACTTCGGCGATGCCCTTGGACGGGTCGGTCGGTGACAGCGGCGGGAGGATTTCGCTGGTCTGCTGCCACACCGCCACGTCGCGCGCGTGCGGCAGGCGGTAGCGGTTGAAGTTCCAGTCGCCCTCCCCGGGCCCGCCCTCGTACAACGGCATTTCTTCGGTCAAGGCATGGCCGATGCCCATGGCGATACCGCCCTCGAGCTGGCCCTTGACCAGTTCCGGCACCAGCACCCGGCCGCACTCGACCCAGCTGTGGTGGTTGAGCACCTGTACTTCGTGAGTGCCCTTGTTCACCTTGACTTCGACAATGGTCGCCACCGGGCTGTAGTAGGTGACCATGGCGTTGTTCAGCTGGGTGTCGGGGTAGGCGGCGTTCTGCCGGTCGAGCAGGTGGTAGCCGTGGCTGCTCATCTGCGCCTTCTTGGCGTTCACCGCGCCATCGCCGTACTTCACCGCCACCGCGTCGAGCGGGAAGCGTTCGCGCACGCCGTCGATGACGAAGTCGGCCTCGGCCCAGCTCCAGCGGTTGAAACCGTGCACGCTGACGCCGGTGACCAGGCCCATGTCATGGGCCTTTTGTGCCAGCTGGGCGAATGGGATCGGTGACAGGCCGTTGCCGGTCAGCTCGCCGTTGACCCATACCGCATTCTCGCGGCGCACCACCAGCGGGTTGGCCTGGCCGCCGTACGGGCCCTGGCGCCAGATGGCCATGGCCGCCGGCCACAGACCGTGGTTGAACAGCACGCGTGCCGCTTCGCGGGTGGCATGGCTGAAGTAGAAGGCCGAGTTGGTCGCCGACGACGGCGAAGCAAGCTTGCCGACCCAGCGCGGGTTGCGCAGCGCGGCGTCCTGCTCGGGCTGGCTGATCAGGTACGGGTTGCCGCTGGTGGTCAGCTGCAACTCCGGCCATTCGGTGACCGCGGTCTTCACCTCGTCGGCCGAGCGGCCGAGGAAATCGCTGACCACCAGGGCCTGGGAGGTGGACATGCCGGTACCCAGCTCGGTGCCGATGTGGCGCAGGCTGATGCGCCCATCGCGGCTGAATTCGATGCTGGCCATGGGGGCTTCGGAGCCGGTGCCGAAGTCTTTCTGGCAGATGGCAAAGCCCACGCCATACCAATGGTCCGGGTCCTTGGCGTCCATCTGCTGCTTGCGCGCGTCGCGGTTACGCCACCAGTCGTGCACGGCGGCCTTGTCGAGAATCTCGTACAGGCGCAGGGCGCCGGCCGGGACCGCGCCCTGGGTGTTCTTCATGCCCGATTTCAGCGCGTTGGCGCGGCGCAGGTCGATGGCATCGACGCCCAGGCGCCCGGCGATCTCATCCACCATCATTTCGGTGGCGGCCATGGTCTGCAGGGTGCCGTAGCCGCGCATGGAGCCGGCCTCGACGCCACGGGAATGATAGGCAGTGACCGACAGGTCGTTCTGCGGCATGTAGTAGATCGACTGCGCCGCCGTGGCACCCACCGCTGCCACCGACGGGCTGTAGTTGATACGCCCGCCGCCGTCGCAGCTCATGTCGGCTCGGAAGATCTTGAAGCTGTTGTCCTTCTTGTCCACCGCCAACTGGTAGCGGATATCGAAGGCATGGCGCTTGATGCCGCTCTGGAACTGCTCGTAGCGGTCGTTGGCCAGGCGGATCGGCACACCGGCGCCATACAGCGCGGCCACGGCGGCGTAGAAGACGAAGATGTTGTTGTCTTTCGAGCCGTAGCCCACGGTATAGCCCGGGTGCATGTTCAGCGTGTTCAGGGCGAAGCGCGACGGCTTGATCATGTGCACGCATTCCTGCGCCACTTCGAACGGGCACTGGGTTGCGACCACGAAGTGCAGCGTGCCGCTGGCCGGGTCGTACCAGCCGTTGCCGTTGTCCGGCTCCAGGGCGGCCGGCTCGATGGACGGCGTCTTGTAGCGCTCGTCGAACACCAGCCAGTCCTCTGGCGGGTTTTCCAGCTGCTCGGCCATGCGCTTGGCGTAGAACAGGCCCTGCTCGGTCAGATCGCCATGCTGGTTGGGCTGCTTCGACCACACCGGCTTGCGGTTGAGGATGGTGGGGAACAGCATGGAATTCTTCAGGCTGGAAAATTCATCGTCGTCGAACTGCGTGGCACCGCCCACGCGCACGAAACGGAAGCTGCCGTAAGGGTCGCGCTGGTAAAGCGGCGCCTGGGCGCCATAGCGGATCGCCTGGTCGTTGAACTGCAGCTTGCGCTTGGCCTGGCGGAAGCGCTCGAAGTCGTGCCAGATCAGGATCGCCACCGGGTGGCCGATGAACATCGGCACCTTGCCGGGCGGCAGCAGCGGGTCGGGCGAGTGGGCCTCGGGCCAGACGATGCCGTCCTTTTCCAGGTCGGCCGCGGTGACGATGCGGTCCGGCTGCAGGTCGGCGCCAAGCAGGCTGAGGTCATGGCCGGCATAGATACGGTCGGCCTTGGTCGCCTTGAGCAGCAGCGCATGCCCCTGCTGCGCGGGCCAGCCGGGCATGTCCTTGGCACGGATGTCGCGGGCGAACACCTTGTCGCCGCACACCTTGGACAAGGCATCGTTACGGAAACGTGCCTTGCCATCATGGTTCATCCACTTCTGCGGCGAGGTGGTGACGCGTTCCTCCATCAGCGCGGCGAATGCCTGGCTGCCGAGCGGCGCCATGGTCACGCCGACACCAGCGATCAGGCCGCCTTGCAGGAAGGCGCGCCGGGAAATATCACGGTTGGACATGCTTGATCCTCTGGGCAGCAGGGGGACTGCCCTTTTTTTGATTCTGGTACTAGCCTAAAAAGCTGACCTGTACGTCAACTTTACAGCAATTGTGTTGGCGCAGGCAAAGTCAAGTCGACAATATGTCGCGACATGTCTGGGATCTGGGGCGGAATTTGTTCTGGGGCTGGTAGGTGTTGGTCTTAGGATCTTCGGCGCCTGGGAGATCGAGCGCCGCCCGCGCGGCGCTTCGCGGGGCAAGTCGGATCGCCGCACCGCCGCTCCCACATTTGTTTCGGGCCAATTATTCCTGTGCCAGATGGGTTGCAGGCTTGGTGTATGGCTGGAGATGGATGAAGAGCAATCGCACCCCCTTCGATATCGAATTGAACAAACAAGGCGGACAAAGGTGAGTTAACAGGAGTGACTGGCCCGAAACAAATGTGGGAGCGGCGGTGCGGCGATCCGACTTGCCCCGCGAAGCGCCGCGCGGGCGGCGCTCGATCTCCCAGGCGCAAACAATCCCACGGCATACACCTCCAAGCCCTGATGCGCCCCCCTGACCAAAAACCAGAGTTAACCTTGGGTTAATCGACCCAAGCCAGCATGACCCCTTTCAACGTACTGCCAAGGCGAAGACATGCGCGTCCTCCTGCTCTTCCTGACACTGCTGCTGGCCGGCCCGTTGCAGGCCAACCCGTTCGATGTCAAACCGGACTTCCTGCCGGTCAACCAGGCCTTCGTGCTTACCCACGACCGCCAGGCCGACGGCCAGATGCGCCTGTTCTTCCAGATCCAGCCTGGCTACTACCTGTATCAGAAACGCCTGAAGTTCGACGGCCTGCCTGCCGAACAGCACCCGCAACTGCCGGCCGCGATCAACCATCACGACGAGTTCTTCGGCGACAGTGCGGTGTACCGCGACCAGCTCGAACTGCTGCTACCGGCCGATGCCCGGGGCCAACTGCGCCTGGGCTGGCAGGGCTGTGCCGACGCCGGCCTGTGCTACCCGCCGCAAACCACGTTGGTCGACCTGGGTGGCAGTATGGCGCCGGCGACCGAACAAGCCAGTGACCAGGCCCTGGCCAGCGACCTGCAACAAGGCCACCTGGCCTGGAGCCTGCTGGCGTTCTTCGGCCTGGGCCTGTTGCTGGCCTTTACCCCCTGCTCGCTGCCGATGCTGCCGATCCTCGCCGGGCTGGTAATGGGCAATGGCGCCAGTGCCCGGCGCGGCTGGATACTGGCCGGGGTCTATGTACTGAGCATGGCCCTGGTGTATGCCGCCCTGGGCGTGGTCGCCGCGCTGCTGGGTGCCAGCCTGCAGGCCTGGCTGCAGCAACCCTGGCTGCTGGGCAGCCTGGCGGGGCTTTTCGTGCTGCTGGCCCTGCCGATGTTCGGCGCCTTCGAACTGCAACTGCCCGCCGCCGTGCGTGACCGCCTCGACCGCGCCGGGCAAGGTACCCGTGGCGGCAACCTGTATGGCGCGGCGCTGCTCGGCGCGCTGTCCGGCCTGCTGATGGGCCCGTGCATGACCGCGCCGTTGGCCGGCGCGCTGCTGTACATCGCCCAGAGCGGCGACGTGCTGCAGGGGGCGCTGGTGCTGTTCAGCCTCGGCCTGGGCATGGGCGTGCCGCTGCTGTTGCTGGTAACCCTCGGCAACCGCTTCCTGCCCCGCCCGGGCGCCTGGATGAACCGGGTCAAGGGCGTGTTCGGCTTCGTGTTCCTGGGCATGGCGCTATACACCTTGCGCAGCCTGCTGCCCGCAGCATTGCTGCTGGCCCTGAGCGGCGCCTTGCTGATCGCCCTGGCCTGGGCTGCCTGGCCGGCCCTGCAGCGGTTGCCGGCGTTGCGCGCGTTGCCGCTGCTGGGTGCCCTGTGGGGCGGCCTGCTGCTGGTGGGGGCGGCGGCCGGTGGCGACGACCTCTGGCAGCCGCTGCGCCCGTTCGCCGGTAGCAGCGCTGCGTCGGCCACCGGCCAGCACACCGAGGACGCCTTCGTCACCGTCAGCCGCCCCGAAGACCTGCAACGCGAACTGGATGCAGCCAAGGCCCGTGGCCAGTGGGTGATGCTCGACTACTATGCCGATTGGTGCGTGTCGTGCAAGGTCATGGAAAAACAGGTGTTCGCCCGCAGCGACGTGCAGGCCGGCCTGGCCGGTGTGCACCTGCTGCGCCTGGACGTGACCGCCGACACCCCGGCCAGCCAGGCCCTGCTGCAGCGCTACCAGGTACCTGGCCCGCCCAGCATCATCTGGGTCGGCCCGGAAGGCGACGAACGCCGCGCGCGGCGCATCACTGGTGAGGTGGATGCAGCCGTCTTCCTGCAACACTGGACCCAGACCAGGAGCCAAGGCTGATGCTGACCGTAACCCTCGGGCCACTGACCATGGCTCTCAACCACCTGCTGATGCTCACCGCCCTGGTGATCGCCAGCATGGTCGGCTGGTGGGTCGCCCGGCGTGGCGGCGAGAGCCCGGAATCGGCACTGTTCAACCTGTTCCTGATCGGCCTGCTGTGCGCACGCGCCGGCTTCGTGCTGGCCTATTGGCCGATGTACCAGGACGACCCGCTGCAGATCATCGATATCCGTGATGGCGGCTTCCTGTTCTGGTCGGGCCTTGCCGGCATCGTGCTCGGCGCCTTGTGGCAGGGCTGGCGCCATCCGGGCCTGCGCCGCCCGCTGGGCTGGGCGCTGTTCAGCGGCGCGCTGTTCTGGGGCCTGGCCAGCCTCGGTGGCCACCTGTACAGCAAGGGCACCGAACTGCCCGAGCTGAGCCTGCGCAAGGCCAACGGCCAATCCGTAGCGTTGCACAGCTACCGCGGCAAACCGCTGGTCATCAACATCTGGGCCACCTGGTGCCCACCCTGCCGACGCGAAATGCCGGTGCTGCAACAGGCGCAAAGCGCTTACCCGCACGTGACCTTCCTGTTCGTCAACCAGGGCGAGACCCCGGAAAACGTCAGCACCTTCCTCGCCACCACCGGCCTGAGCCTGACCCACGTGCTGTTTGACGGCACCGGTCTGCTGGCCCAGCGCGTAGGTTCCATGGCCCTGCCCACCACCCTGTTCTACGACGCCGACGGGCGCCTGGTCGGCAGCCATCTGGGCGAGCTGTCCCGGGCCAGCCTGCGCCACGCCCTGGAGCCTTTCGACCGGGCCACCGCGCCCGCCCCTGCCGCACAAGGAAACTGACATGCGACTGACTGCACTGCTGCCCCTGTCCCTGGCCCTGCTGGCTGCCCCCACCCTGCAGGCCGAAGAGCTGCCCAAGGCGATTGCGCAACTGCAAGCCAAGGGCGCCGTGATCAAAGGCAGCTTCGACGCCCCCAACGGCCTGCGCGGGTATGCCGCCGAGTACCAGAACAACGGCCTGGCGCTGTACCTCACCCCTGACGGCAAGCATGTACTGGTCGGCAGCCTGTTCGACGAACAGGGCAACGACCTCAGTGCCGAGCCGCTGAAAAAGCTGGTGTATGCGCCGATGAGCAAGGAAATCTGGGCGAAGATGGAGAAAACCTCCTGGATCGCCGACGGCAAGGACGATGCACCGCGCAAGGTGTACCTGTTCAGCGACCCCAACTGCCCGTACTGCAACATGTTCTGGGAGCAGGCGCGGCCGTGGGTGGAGTCGGGCAAGGTGCAGTTGCGCCATATCATGGTCGGCATCATCCGCGAGGACAGCCCGGGCAAGTCGGCGGCGCTGCTGGCGGCGAAAGACCCGGCCAAGGCACTGCATGAACATGAAAAGGCCGGCAAGGCCAGCACACTGAAACCATTGGCACAGGTGCCAGAGGCGGTGCAGCAGAAGCTGGCGGCGAACATGGCGCTGATGGAAGAAATGGGCTTGCAGGCGACCCCGGCGATCTTCTATCAGGATGACCAGGGCAACCTGCAGAGCCAGCAAGGCGCACCGCGGCCGGAGTTGCTTGGGAAGATTCTCGGCAAGCGCTGATGTGAGATTGCCGGGGCTGCCTTGCAGCCCATTTCCTACAGGATAGTGCACCTGCCATGAAGGCTGTGGCGGCCCTGTGGGAGATTCTATGGTTTTTGGCAAGCCTGTTCTTGTCGTGACATCTTTGTTGCCAGTGAGATCGAGCGCCGCCCGCGCGGCGCTTCGCGGGACAAGCCCGCTCCCACATTTGTTGCAACGTGGCCATGTCTGTTAGGCCATGGTTGTCAGCCTTGTTGGTCTGACTCAACTTCTCGACTGGCGCTGCTGCCGCCTCACCAATCTCAAGACATGCACCAAGGCAGGCAACCATGGCCTGACAGGTTCGGTACGTTGCAACAAATGTGGGAGCGGCGGTGCGGCGATCCGACTTGTCCCGCGAAGCGCCGCGCGGGCGGCGCTCGATCTCACTGGCGCAGAAAGAATCAAGGCATGCACTATGCACCACCTCAAACCCCAGTCATGCACTGGGCAGCTATGTGCAGCACCTGTGAGCAGCCCGCGAAGAACTCAACGCGGTGTTTATGGCACCGGCTGCGCCGGTGTTCGCGGGCATGCCCGCTCCCACAGGTACAGCGCCAAACCTCGAGAACAACGCCGTATCTGTAGGAGCGGCCTTGTGTCGCGAAAGGGCCGCATAGCGGCCCCAGCAATTTCAACTTTTGTGCACCAATCCAGGGGCGGTGCAGGCCTCACCTGCTCAGGTCACAAGCCCTCCAGCTCGGCCATCAGGTCACTGAGCCGGTCGACCTTGTCGTCATCCAGCACACTGCCCTGCAACCCCTGCACATACACCGCCAGTTCCTCCACCGTGCTGCACTCGAACATCGCCCGCAACGGCACGTTCAACTGCAGCTGCTTCTGCACCCGCGAGGCGATCTGTGTGGCCAGCAGCGAATGCCCGCCCAGTTCGAAGAAGTTGTCGTGCACCCCGACCCGCTCGGCCTTGAGCACATCGGCCCAGATACCGGCCAGTACCTCTTCCAGCTCGTTGCGCGGCGCCTGGTAGGCCTGGCTGTGCTGGCAACCGATGTCGATGGCCGGCAAGGCCTTGCGGTCGAGCTTGCCGTTGGCGTTGTGCGGCAGGCTGTCGAACCAGCCCCAGTGCAGTGGGACCATGTACTCCGGCAACTCGGCACGCAGGCGCTGCTTGAGCTGTTCCAGCAACGCAGCGTCGGCTGCAACGCCCTGATGCGCCACCAGGTAACCCACCAGGTGCTTGCCATTGACGCCCTCCTGCACGCCAACGGCAGCGTCGCGGAGCTCCGGCTGTTCGTGCAGGCGGGCTTCGATTTCGCCCAGTTCGATGCGGTAGCCGCGAATCTTCACTTGATGGTCGATGCGCCCGACATACTCCAGCACCCCGTCCGGGCGCTGCCGCGCCAGGTCGCCGGTGCGGTACAGGCGTTCGCCCGGCGCACCATATGGATGGGGGATGAACGCCAACGCAGTGCGCACCGGGTCGCCGACATAGCCACGGCCCACACCGGTACCGGCCACGCACAGCTCACCTGTCGCACCCAGTGGCACCAGCGCCTGGTCCTCGCCGAACAGGTACAGGCGGTTGTTGTCGGTCGGCGTGCCGATCGGCAGGTAGCTGCCACGGGTCGAGGCGGCATCGACGCGGAAGAACGCCACGTCATCGGAGCACTCCGCCGGGCCGTAGGCGTTGACCAGGCCGATCTGCGGGTAGCGCTGCAGCCACTGCGCCGCCAGCTCCGGTGGCATGGCTTCGCCGGTCGGCAGCATCCAGCGCAGGCCATCGAGGGCCTGGTGGTCGTTGGCCAGCATGCCCTGGATCAGCGACGGCACGCTCTCCAGCACGCTGATGCCGGTGGCCTGCACATGCGCCAGCAGGCCCTGCGGGTCATGGGCGATGGCATTCGGCACGATCTCCACCCTGGCGCCGAACAGCGGCGCGGCAAGGAACTGCCACACCGAAATGTCGAAGCTCTGCGAGGCCGTCTGGGCGATCACGTCCTGCTCGCCGAGCGCCAGGTAAGGCACCTTGCTCAGCTGGTTGTTGAGCATGCCGCGCTGCTCGACCATCACCCCCTTCGGCAGGCCGGTGGAGCCTGAGGTGTAGATCACATAGGCGAGGTTATCCGGCCCGCTGTGAATGCCGGGGTTGTGGCTGGCCACCGGGCTGGCCTGGATGTCTTCCCAGACCAGCAACTGCGGCCGTGCCGCTACTGCAAGCTGGTCCAGCAACTGCCGCCCTTGCCCGGCACAGGCCGCGCTGCACACCAGCACGGGTGTACGGCTGAGCTGGATGATGCTTTGCAGGCGCGCCGCCGGCAGGCCCGGGTCCAGTGGCAGGTAGCCGGCGCCGGCCTTGAAGCTGCCGACGATCATGCCCAGCAGCGGTAGCCCACGCTCGGCCAGCAGTGCCACCGGCTGGTCCACCTTCACACCCGCCGCGATCAAGGCATGGCCCAGGCGGTTGGCCGCCAGGTTCAAGCCGGCGTAGTCGTAGGACGCGTCCAGGCAGCGGGCCACGGTACGTTGCGGATGTGCGGCCACCTGCGCCTCGAACTGCACGATGTAGCTGTCTTCCAGCGGATAGGCGCGCGCGGTACGGTTGCAGTCCTCCAGCAGGAAGCGCTGCTCTTCGGCACCCAGCAACGGCAGTGCGCTCATCTCCCCTTCAAAGCTTTGCACCAGCGCCAGCAGCAGGCGCTTGAACTCGGCCAGCAGGCGCTCGACGGTCGGGTAGTCGAAGTAGCGCTGGTCGAACGACAGGTGCAGGCCAAGGTCATCGCCCGGGTAGCACACCGCTGTCAGCGGGAAGTTGGTGTGGGTACGGCCCGAGTCGGAGCTGGCATTCAGGTGCTGGGCGTGGTCGAGCACGGCAGTTTCCACCGGCGCGTTCTCGAACACGAACAGGCTGTCGAACAGCGGCTGGCCCTTGGGCAGTTCGCTGCATTCCTGGATCGCCACCAGCGGCAGGTATTCATATTCGCGCAGCTCCATATTGCGCTCCAGCAGGCCTTGCAACCACTGGCGCACACTGCAGCGCTCACCCGCCACCGGCAATTGCACGCGCAGGGCGACGCTGTTGATGAACAGGCCAACGGTACGCTGCATCTGCGGCATGCTCACCGGGCGCCCGGCCACGGTCACGCCAAAGGCCACGTCGCGGTCGCCACTGTAGCGCGCCAGTACCAGGGCCCAGGCCGCCTGGGCGAAGGTGTTGACGGTGAGCTGGTGGGCCTGGGCCAGCTCGCGCAGGCGCACGCCGTCGCTCACCGCCAGGCGCGTATAGCAGTCGCCGACGATCATGCCGCTACCGGCATGGTCGTGGCGCAGCGGGCGGTCGCTGGGGATGGGGGTGGCACGTTCGAAGCCGGCCAGGTTGGCCTGCCACCAGGCTCGCGCGTCGTCCAGGCCCTGGCGTTGCAGCCAGCCGATGTAGTCACGGTAGCGCGGTGGCACCGGCAAGCGGGCCTGGCGCCCCTCGCCGAGGGCCTGGTAGATCTCGAAGAAATCGTTCATCAGCAGCGAGCGGCACCAGGCATCGATGAGGATGTGGTGGTTGCTCATCATGAACCAGTAGCGCTCGTCGGCCACACGCACCAGGCGCAGGTGGAACGGCGCCTCGCTGAGCAGGGCGAAACCAGCCTCGCGTTCCTGCTTGTGCAGGGCCTGCAGGCGCTGCTCCTGGGCGTCGTCGTCGAGGCCACGCCAGTCCTGGTAGTCCACCGGCGTGTTGCCCGGCTTGTGGATGATCTGCAGCATCGCTTCGCCGGTGTTCCAGCTGAACGATGCGCGTAGCGCTTCGTGGCGCGCCACCACAGCCTGCCACGCCTGGGCGAAGCGTTCGGGGTCGAGCGCGCTGTTGATGCGGTAGCGGTCCTGCATGTAGTAGAGGCCGGTGCCCGGCTCCAGCAGGGTGTGCAGCAGCATGCCCTCCTGCATCGGCGTCAGCGGGTAGACGTCCTCGATTTGCGCTGCCGGTACCGGCAGTGCATCGATCTGCGCCTGAGTCAGGTGCGCCAGCGGGAAGTCCGATGGCGTGAAACTGCCGTTGCCATCCGTCAGGCAATGCTCGACCAGCGCCAGCAGCTCCTGGCGATAGGCTTCGGCCAGGCTGGCGATGGTCCGCTCGTCGTAGCGTTCGGCACTGAAGGTCCAGCGCAGTTGCAGGGCGCCGCCATACACCTGGCCATCGACACTCAGCCAGTTGGGCAGCGGCGCATCAAGGTCGTGGGCCAGGCCGGCCGGGGCGTCCAGCGGCTGGAACAGGGCTGTGCTGTCGAACTGCTGGTCGAACTGGCCCAGGTAGTTGAAGGTGATGCGTGCCTGCGGCAGGGCCGCCATCTGCTCGCGCCCTGCCGTATCGGCCAGGTAGCGCAGCACGCCGTAGCCCAGCCCTTTGTGCGGCACCTGGCGCAACTGCTCCTTGATGCGCTTGATCGAGCCTGCCCGCGCCGCATCGTCCTCGCCTGGCAGCGGGCGCAGGCTCAGCGGGTAGGCGTTGGTGAACCAGCCGACGCTGCGGGTCAGGTCCATGTCTTCGAACAGCCCGTCACGGCCATGGCCCTCAAGCTGTACCAGCACTTCTTCATCGCCGCTCCAGCGGCACAGGGCACGCGCCAGCGCGGTCAGCAGCAGGTCGTTGACCTGGGTGTGATAGGCCGCCGGGGCCTGCTGCAGCAACTGCCGGGTCTGCACCACATCCAGGCCGATGGCCAGGGTACGGGCGTGGCGGTGCAGGTTGCCTCCCTGCGGGTGATCACATGGCAGTTCACGGCGCACACCACCCAACTGGCCTTGCCACCAGCCCAGCTCGTCGCGCAGCGAATCACTGCCGGCATAGCTGGCCAGGCGTGCGGCCCAGTCGCCCATGGCGTGGGTCTTGGCCGGCAGCGGTTGGCCACGGTACAGCGCTTGCAGGTCTTCCAGCAGCACGCGCCACGACACGCCATCGACCACCAGGTGATGGATCGCCAGCAACAGGCGCTGGCCGCCCTGGCCGTCATTAACCAGCAAGGCGCGCAACAGTGGGCCCTGTTCCAGGTCGAGGCTGCGTTGCAGGTCGGTGTACAGCGGTTGGCAATCGGCGAAGTCGGCGACCGTGGCTGTCCACAGCAATTGCCCGGTGGCAGGCGAAGCATATTCGGCCTGCCAGCGGCCCTGGGCCTGGCCAAAGCGCAGGCGCAGGCTGTCGTGGTGCTGCACCAGGTCGGCCAAGGCTCGCTCCAGTACCCCCTCATCCAGCGGCTTGCGCGCCTCCAGCAGAACAGCCTGGTTCCAGTGCTGCGGCTGTGGCACTTCACTGTCGAAGAACCAGTGCTGGATCGGCGTGAGGCCGGCCTGGCCCTGGCGCTGGCCCTGTTCGATGCTGCTGGCGGCTTCGCTGCGCTGAACGATGGCGGCCAGGGTCTGGATGGTCTGATGCTGGAACAGGTCGCGCGGGGTGAACTGCAAGCCGGCCTGACGAGCCCGGCTGACTACCTGGATCGACAGGATCGAGTCGCCGCCCAGTTCGAAGAAGTTGTCCTGCACGCCGACCTGGGCAACGTTGAGCACGTCACGCCAGATCTGCGCCAGTTGCGCTTCCACCTCGTTGCCAGGCGCCTGGTACTGCTGGCGTGCCTGTTCCAGGTCCGGCAGCGGCAGCGCACGGCGGTCGAGCTTGCCGTTGCCCATCAGCGGCAGGCTGTCGAGCAGCACCAGGTGCGCCGGCACCATGTAGTCCGGCAGGTGCTGGCGGGCATCGGCTTTCACCGCGTCGCGCAGCAGGCCCTGGGCCTCGCTGTCGGCAGCGGCCTGCCCGCACACCAGGTAACCCACCAGTTGCTTGCCGCCCGGCAGGTCGAGGGCCAGCACCACAGCTTCGTCGACATCGGCATGCGCCTGCAGGCGGCTTTCGATTTCGCCCAGCTCGATACGGAAACCGCGAATCTTCACCTGCTGGTCGGCGCGGCCGACGTACTCGACCAGGCCATCGCTGCCCAGGCGCACCAGGTCTCCGGTGCGATACAGGCGCCCGCCTTCGCTGCCGAACGGGTCGGCGACGAAGCGCTCGGCGCTGAGGCCCGGGCGGTCGTGGTAACCCTGGGCCAGGCCGGCACCGCCGACATACAGCTCGCCAATAGCGCCTTGCGGCAACAGGGCAAGGTCTTCGTCGAGGATGTAGGCCGTGCGGCTACCGATGACGCGGCCGATCGGTACGCTGCCCAGTTCTGCCGGCAGCGTCTGTGGTGCCAGGCAGGCCAGCGGCATGACCACGGTTTCGGTCGGCCCGTAGGCGTTGAAGAACTGCTGCGGCGCGAAGGCCTGGCGGATGCGCTGCAGGTGTTCGCCGGTCAGCGCTTCACCACCGGTAATGACCAGGCGCACTGGCAACTGCTCGCCCTGCCCGGCCAGGTACTGCGCCAACTGGCTGCCGTAGCTTGGCGTGAAGCCGAGGATGCTCACCTGCTGCTCGCGCACCAGCTGGCAGATGTCTTCGGCGCCCCACTGCCCCTGGGCGCGCAGCACCACGCGGGCGCCACACAGCAGCGGCACCCACAGGCGTTCGCTGGCGGCGTCGAAATTGATCGAATAGAAGTGCAGCTCGCAGTCATCGCTGCGCATGCCGAACGCGTCGATCACCGCCTGGCAATGCATGGCGAACTCGCCGTGGCTGACTACCACGCCCTTGGGCTTGCCGGTGGAACCGGAGGTGTAGATCAGGTAGGCCTGGTGCTGCGGCAGGTTGAGGTTGTCCAGCGGCGCATCGCTGTAGGCCGACAGGCTGGCGCTGTCGTCCTCCAGGCTCCAGCGCGCCACGCCTTCGGGCAACTGCCCCAGGGTTTGCAGCAGCGTGCGCTGGCTGAGCAGCAGGCCGATGCGGCTGTCTTCGATCATGTAGCGCAGGCGGTCGAGCGGGTATTCGGGGTCGAGCGGCACGTAGGCGCCACCGGCCTTGAGGATGGCCAGCAGGCCGATGACCATTTCCAGCGAACGCTCCAGCGCCAGGCCCACACGCACCTGCGGGCCGACGCCACGCTCGCGCAGGGCGCGGGCCAGGCGGTTGGCCTGCTGGTCGAGTTCGGCATAGGTCATGTGCCGGCCGGCGAAGGTCAACGCGCCAGCGTGTGGCGTGCGCGCAGCCTGGGCGGCAAACAGGCCGTGCACGGTCTGGTCGAGAGCGAGATCCTGCTCGCCTTGCAACTGGCCCGCCAGCACCTGCTGCTCGGCGCTGCTCAGCATCGGCAGCTCGCACAGGCGCTGTTGCGGGTTGTCGAGCAGGCCGGCCAGCAATTGCTGCCAGTGCTCGGCCATGCGTGCGATGCGTGGTTCGTCGAACAGATCACGGCTGTAGGTCAGGCAGCAACCCAGGCGGCCATCGAGGTCGGTCACCTCCAGGTACAGGTCGAACTTGGTGGCGCTGGCGTCGTTGACCAGGTAATCCACCTGCATGCCAGCAAGCTGGCGGCTTTGCTGGAAGGCCCAGCGCTGCACGTTGCACATCACCTGGAACAGCGGGTTGTAGGCGCTGCTGCGCGGTGGCTGCAGGGCTTCCACCAGCTGGTCGAACGGCAGGTCCTGGTGCGACTGGCCTTCGATGGCAACCTGGCGTACCTGCTCCAGCAACTGTGCGGCGCTCATCTGGCCGTCCAGCTCGCAACGCAGCACCTGGGTGTTGAGGAACGCGCCGATCAGCCCTTCGCTTTCCGGGCGGATGCGGTTGGCCACCGGCGCGCCAATGCGCAGGTCACGCTGGCCGCTGTAGCGGTGCAGCAAGGCGGCCAGGGTGGCAGTCATGGTCATGAACAGGGTCAGGCCGCGCTGGCTGTTGAAGGCATGCACGCGGGCGACCAGCGCCGGGTCGAGCTCGAAGCGGTACAGCTCGCCACGGTGGCTCTGCACTGCCGGGCGCGGGCGGTCGGCAGGCAGCGCCAGTACCGGGTGTTCATCGCCCAGGCGGGCCTGCCAGTAGGCCAGCTGGCGGGCGCCCTCGCCGCTCTCCAGCCATTGCCGTTGCCACACGCTGTAGTCCAGGTACTGCACCGGCAGCGGCGCCAGCGGCGATTCGCGGTCATCGACGAAGGCCTCGTACAGCTCGCCCAGTTCGCGGGCGAAGATGTCCATGGCCCAGCCTTCGGTGACGATATGGTGCAGGGTCAGCACGAAGAAGTGCTCGCGCTCTTGGGCTTTGACCAGACAGGCACGCAGCAGCGGGCCGCGCTCCAGATCGAACGGCTGGTGCGCCTGGTCGTCGGCCAGTTGTTGCAGGCGTTGTTGGCGGGCATCGGCGGGCAAAGCGCTGAAGTCCTGCCAGTCGAGGTGCAGGCTGCTGTCTTCGGCCACGCACTGATACGGCACGCCATCGATGCTGGGGAAGGTGGTGCGCAGGGTTTCGTGGCGCACCACCAGCGCCTGCAACGCGCGCTCGAAGGCATCCACATGCAGGGTGCCACGCAGGCGCGCCATGCCGCCAACGTTGTACGCCGGGCTGCCCGGCTCCATTTGCCAGAGGAACCACATGCGCTGCTGCGAGTACGACAGCGGCACCGCCTGGCGGCGGTCGACGCGGGTGATTGCGCCTTGCAGGTTGCGCTCACCGGCGGCACGGATACGCGTGATCTCGGCACAGAAGGCGCCCAGCTCACTGGCGTCGAACAGGGCCTTGAGCGGCAGCTCGACATCGCAGGCCTGACGCGTGCGCGAGACAATTTGAGTGGCCAGCAGCGAATGGCCGCCAAGGGCGAAGAAGTCATCCTGCAGGCCAACGCGCGGCAGGTTCAGCACTTCACGCCAGATGGCAGCGACCTGCTGCTGCAACTCGGTTTGCGGCTCGATGTGCTCCCGCTGCTGCCACACCGGGGCCGGCAACGCCTTGCGGTCGACCTTGCCGCTGGGGCCCAGCGGCATCTGCGCCAGCGGGATGAGTTGTGCCGGCACCATGTAGGCCGGTAGTTGTTCAGCCAGCACCGTCAGCAATGCATCAGGCTGGGCGCTGCCACTGTAGTAGCCGACCAGTTGCGCGCCTACGGCATCCTTGTGAATCAGCACCAGCGCCTGTTCGACCCCCGCTTGCGCCAGCAGGCAGGCCTGGACTTCCTCGGGTTCGACACGGAAGCCACGCACCTTGACCTGCTGGTCGAGGCGGCCAAGGTATTCCAGCGCCTCGGTCTGCACCTGCCAGCGGGCGCGGTCGCCACTGCGGTACAGGCGCTCGCCATTGCCGTCGGCCCGGGGCACGAAGCGCTCGGCGGTGAGGCCCGGGCGGCCCAGGTAACCACGGGCCAGGCCTGCACCGCCAAGGTACAGCTCGCCCGGCACACCGGGGGCGGTCAGTTCCAGTTCGTCGTCCAGCACACGGCACAGCACATTGCCCAGCGGGCGGCCGATTGGCGAGCGTTCGCCATCGGTGGCCTGGCAGTGCCAGTGGGTGACGTTGATGGCGGTTTCGGTCGGGCCATAGCGGTTGTGCAACTGCACCTGTGGCAGCACCTGCAGCACGCGGTCACGCAGTGCCGCGGACAGCGCTTCGCCACCGGAGAACAGCCGGCGCAGGCTGCTGCAGGCACCCGCCTGCGGCTCCTGGACGAACACCTGCAACAGCGGCGGCACGAAGTGCAGCGTGGTCACGCCATGGGCCTGCACCAACGCGGCGATGCGCTGCGGGTCGCGGTGCTCGCCAGGGCCGGCGAGCACCAGCTTGCAACCGGTCACCAGTGGCCAGAAGCATTCCCACACCGAAACGTCGAAGCTGATCGGCGCCTTCTGCATCAGCACGTCGCTGTCGTCCAGCACATAGCTGGCCTGCATCCATTGCAGGCGCTCGGCCAGTGCCGCGTGGGTATTGCCCACGCCCTTGGGCTGGCCGGTGGAGCCGGAGGTGTAGATCACATAGGCCAGGTTGTCGCCATGCAGGTGCAGGCCGGGGGCATGGCTTGGCCAGCTGTCCAGGTGCAGCTGGTCGAGGGCGATGGCGCTGACGCCGTCCACCTGTGGCAGCTTGCCCAGCAGGTTGCTGTGGCTCAGCAACAGGCCAGCGTTGCAGTCGGCGAGCATGTAGGCCAGGCGCTCGGCCGGGTAATCGACGTCCAGCGGCACATAGGCACCACCGGCCTTGAGAATGGCCAGCAGGCCCACCAGCAGCTGCGGCGAACGCTCGACGGCGATGGCCACGCAGGTGTCGGGGCCGACGCCTTTGTCACGCAGGTAGTGGGCCAGACGGTTGGCTTGCTGGTGCAACTCGGCGTAATCCAGGCTGCCACCGTCCCACACCAGGGCGGTGCGCTGCGGGGTCAGGCGTGCCTGCTCATTGAGCTGCTCGACCAGCAGGCGCTGCGGCGCCGCAGCAGGTGCCTCGCCCCAGCTCAGCAGTTGCGCGCGGCCAGGCTCGTCGAGCAATTGCACCTCGCCCAGCGCCCGCTGCGGCCCGGCACACACCTGCTCGAGCAGGGCCAGCAGGTGCTGGGCCAGGCGCTTGACGGTGCTGGCATCGAACAATTCGGCGGCATAGTCGAAGGCCAGGCTCAGGCGGCCCTGGTGGTCTTCTTCACTGTGCAGCTGCAAGTCGAACTTGGCTTCGCGACTGTGCCACGGCAGCTCTTCGGCCAGCAGGCCCGGCAGGCGGCGCAGGGCAGACAGGTCACGTTGCTGGTGGTTGAACATGACCTGGAACAGGCCTTGCTCGCGAGCCTCGGGCAAGGCTTCGAGCAGTTGCTCGAACGGCAGGTCCTGGTTGGCTTGGGCATCCAGGGTGGCTTGGCGCAGCTGGGCCAGCAACTGGTCGAACGGCAGGCGGCCATCGAGTTGCGCACGCAGCACCTGGGTGTTGATGAAGAAGCCGACCATGCCTTGGGTTTCCAGGCGCGGGCGGTTGGCGTTGGGCACGCCGACACGGATATCGGCCTGGCCACTGTAGCGGTGCAGCAGCGCCTGCCAGCCGGCCAGCAGTACCATGAACAGGCTGGCCTGCTGTTCGCGGGCCAGGCCCTTGAGCGCTTCGGTGAGCCTGGCCGGTACCTTGAGGTTGAAGCGGGCGGCGCGGTGGTCGCGCTGGCTGGTGCGCGGGTGGTCGGTGCATAGGTCGAGCACCGGCAGTTCATCCCCCAGATGCGCCTGCCAGTACTGCAGCTGACGCTCGGCTTCGCCTGCGGCCAGCCACTGTCGCTGCCAGGTGCCGTAGTCGGCATAACCCAGGGTCAGCGGTGCCAGGTTGGCCTCGAGGCCCTGGCAATGGGCGGCATACAGTTTGGCGAATTCGTCGAGCAGGATGTTCAGCGACCAGCCGTCGGCGACGATATGGTGCAGGGTCACCCATAGTTGATGGTGTTCATCGTCCAGGCGCACCAGGGTCACCCGCAGCAACGGCCCCCGGGTCAGGTCGAACGGCTGGCGAGCTTCGGTTTCACGCTGGGCGGCGACCTGTTCGGCGGCCTGGCCTTCGAGGTCCAGGCGGCGAAGGTCGAACGGCTGCTGCGCCTGGATGCGCTGCAGGGCCTGGCCGTTCTCTTCGGCAAACAGGGTACGCAGTGATTCATGGCGCGCCACCAGCGCCTGGAAGGCCGCTTCCAGTGCGTTTTCGTCCAGCTCACCGCGCAACTGCAGGCCGGCCGGAATGTTGTAGGCCGCCGACTGCGGGTCCAACTGCCACAGCAGCCACAGGCGGTTTTGCGCCAGCGACTGGGGCAGCGCCTGGGTGCGTTCCAGAGTAGCGATGGCGCCGACCCGGCCACCGCCTTCGGCAATGATCGCGGCCACGGCCTTGGCGTAGTCAGCCAGTATCGGCGCCTCGAACAGGGTGCGCAGACCCAGCTCGATACCCAATTCATCGGCCAGGCGTGCGGTGGCGTGGGTGGCGGCGATGGAGTTGCCACCCAGCAGCAGGAAGTGGTCGTCTGCCGCCACCGCCTCGACCTTGAGGATGTCGCGCCACACACCGGCGATGCGTGCCTGCAGTTCATTGCCGGCGGCATCCGTGGCAACGGGCTCGCTCACCTCAGGGAAACGGGCGTAGCAGTCCAGGCTGCCATCGTCCATGCGCAGGCGGCAGGCCGAACGCTGCAGCTTGCCGCTGGAGGTCTTGGGCAGCGCACCCGGGTTCAGCAGCAGGACCACGGCCGGGGCCTGGCGGCAGGCGTCGGCGATCACCTGGCGTAGGGTCTTGATCAGCGCCTGAGGCTTGATTGCCTTCTGCACGTTGCGGCTGATTTCCACCGCCACGCCAATACCCTCCTCGCCTTGCTGCTCGACGGCGAACACTGCCACCCGGCCTTTGCGCAGCACATCCACTTCGCGCTCGAGGGTCTTTTCCAGGTCTTGCGGGTACAGGTTCTGCCCGCGCACGATCAGCATGTCCTTCAGGCGCCCGGTGACGAACACTTCGCCTTCGCGCATGAAGCCCAGGTCGCCGGTACGCAGCCAGGTCTGGCCGTCCATCTCGACGAAGGTGCGGGCGCTGGCCTCCGGGTTGCGCCAGTAGCCCAGGGCGATGCTCGGGCCACCGGCCCAGATCTCGCCCACCTGGTTGTCGCCCAGCACCTGCAGACGTTGTGGTTCGACAATGCGCACGGCATGCCCGGGCTGCGGGTAGCCACAGCTCATCAGCACACTGCCCTTGCCAGGCTCCGCACGGTTGGCGGCGAAGGCTTCGGCGTCCAGCTCCAGCGCGGCGATGCCCTGGCCACGGCGGCTGCCGCTGACGAACAGGGTCGCCTCGGCCAGGCCGTAGCTGGCGAAGAAGCTCTGCGGGTCGAAGCCGCAGGCCTGGAACTTGTCGGCAAAGGCCGCCAGGCTGTCCTGGCGGATTGGCTCGGAGCCGGAATAGGCCACCCGCCAGCGGCTGAGGTCGAGCCCGGCCAGGGAGGCCTCGCTGACCCGCTCGCTGCACAGCCGGTAGGCGAAGTCGGGGCCGCCGCTGATGGTGCCGCCGTACTCGCTGATGGCCTGCAACCAGCGCAGCGGCCGGGCCAGGAAGTAGCCCGGCGACATCAGCACACAGGGCACGCCGCTGAAGATCGGCTGCAGCAGGCCGCCGATCAGGCCCATGTCGTGGTACAGCGGCAGCCAGCTGACGATCACATCGTCGGGGTTGAGGTCGATGCCAAAGCCTTGGCGGATCAGCTGTTCGTTGGCCACCAGGTTGCCATGGCTGACCTGCACGCCCTTGGGCAGTGCGGTGGAGCCGGAGGTGTACTGCAGGAAGGCGATGTCATCACCCTTGAGCGCGGGCTCGCGCCAGTTCGCAGCCAGTGCCGGGGCCAGGCCATCCACCGCCAGCAGTTCGGGGGCGTTGGCCGCCGCCAGGGCCTCCAGGCCCTGCAGGCTGTCGTGCAGGGCCGCGACGGTCAGCAGCAGGCGCGGCTCGGCGTCGTCGATGATCGACAGCAAGCGCTGCTGGTGGTGCTGGCGCGCGGACTCCGGCGGGTAGGCCGGCACCGCAATCACGCCGGCATACAGGCAGCCGAAAAACGCCGCTACATAGTCTGGCCCGCTGGGGAACAACAGCACCGCGCGGTCGCCGAAGCTGGCCCGGGTTTGCAAGGCAGCGGCGATGGTGCGCGCACGCTGATCGAGGTCCCGGTAGCTGAGCACGGCCTGTTCGCCGGGAGCGTCGGCCAGAAAGCGCAAGGCGACTTTGTCCGGGGTCTGCGCGGCGCGTTGCGCCAGGGCCTGGACCAGCGAGAGCGGGAGTTCGAAGGCGTCCGTCATGGGGTGTTCCTGCCAGTGTCTGGTTGGGTCGGGCCGGCTGCTGCGCGAACGTGGGCGCAGCGGCATGTGGCGGCCTGAGGTGTACACAGGGGAACGGATGGGCGGGGGGAGAAATTAGCGGCGGTGAGGCTTTGGGGGGCGCGGGTATTCGTCTTGACACTTTCTGCGCCTGTGAGATCGAGCGCCGCCCGCGCGGCGCTTCGCGAGTATTCACCTTGACACTTTCTGCGCCTGTGAGATCGAGCGCCGCCCGCGCGGCGCTTCGCGGGACAAGCCCGCTCCCACATTTGTTGCAACGTGGCCATGCCTGTGGGAGAGGCGTTGTCAGCTTTGGTACAAGGCTTGAGACAAGTGGGGCGGCAGCAATGCCAACTCAGGAATCCAGCCAGCCCAACAAGGCTGGCAACCATGGCCTGACAGGTTCGGCACGTTGCAACAAATGTGGGAGCGGGCTTGTCCCGCGAAGCGCCGCGCGGGCGGCGCTCGATCTCACAGGCGCTAAAAATGCCCCGACATGCACCCAGCCACCCTCACACCTTAGAACTGAAATCACATGAAACCAATTACATTTCGCATTTGACAATCATTATCATTCTGAATAGCTTGTCGCCCGTCGTAGGAAGCTTCCCAAATTTGGGTGCGTCCTTTCCCCTCTGTGACAAGGTGATTTCCATGGCGGAACAACTATCCACAAGTAAGTGCGATTCACCATTACTACAGGCCTTCGTCGACAACCGCAGCATCCTGGTCAAGATCGCTGCCCGCATCACCGGCTGCCGGTCGCGCGCCGAAGATGTGGTGCAGGACGCCTTTTTCCGGCTCAGCGCCGCCCCGCAGATCACATCGTCGTTCAAGGCGCAGCTGAGCTACCTGTTCCAGATCGTGCGCAACCTGGCCATCGACCACTATCGCAAGCAGGCGATGGAGTTGAAGTACTCCGGCAGCGAGGAGGAAGGCCTGAACGTGGTCGTGCAAAACGCCTCCCCCGAAGCCACCCACATCAACCTTGCCGCGCTGGATGACATTGCCGAGGCGCTGAACGAACTGCCCCAGCGCACCCGCTATGCCTTCGAGATGTACCGCCTGCATGGCGTGCCGCAGAAGGACATTGCCAAGGAGCTGGGAGTGTCGCCGACACTGGTCAACTTCATGATCCGCGATGCGCTGGTGCATTGCCGCAAGACGGCCAGTCGGCAGGCCTGATCAGGCAGAGCCTGCTTCTTCGCGGGCACGCCCGCTCCCACAGGATAAGCACAGACCTCAAAGACTGAGGGGGACCTGTGGGAGCGGGCGCGCCCGCGAAGAAGCCACCTCGATATCAAGCCAGTTTGCAGCGATCGAAAAACCGTTCCCGCCCCAGAATCATCAACGCCGCGCGCTTGTGCGGGAAGTCGAACTCCTTGTCGCAATGGAAGCACTGGTCGTGCATGTAGCCGATCATCTTGCCGTTGTCGGCACGCGGCTCGGCCACCACCCGCTGGGTGCGCGGGTCATCCAGGAACAGGTAGTGCACCAGCGCCGATAGCCAGCTGGCCACCTTGTGCGGCCCGCGGTGGCTCTCCTCCCCCACCAGCATGTGGATGCCACGGTCGTAATCATCGGCCGGGTAGAACGGCGCAATGCGGTCTTCCTTGGCCCAGTACGCCTCGAAGTAGGCAAACGGCTGGTCATCGAAGCAGCCGATCAGCGTCAGGGCATGCGGGTCGGCCTCGAGCTTGCCCAGGTACTCGCGATGCTGCGCAAGGGTGCCAGCCTCCTGCCAGAACGCCTCCACCCGCGGGTTGTTCTGCCAGCGGTTGAAGCGCTCCAGGTCATGTTCGATTTCCAAGGTACGCAGCGACACCCAGCTGCCCAGGCGCGTATCGAAGCGCCGGTACACCTCGCCACGAGGCTTGGGCGCGCGGCGTGGGTGGCGCTTGCCGTTGCTGATCTGCATTTGCTGCGGGTATGCCGCGCTTCCCGACTCGCCCAGCCACGGCTGTGGCAGCTGCCAGAACAGCGCTCGCTCGCACAGGTATTGGCCAGGCTGCTCGCCGGCCAGCAGCAGGCCACTGGTCAATGCCTGAGGCAACGCCTCGGGCAGGTACCAGGCCAGGCGCTGGCAGGCGGTGTCGCGGGCCAGCAGCCAATAACAGGCGGCCCACAAGGCCTGATAGGGGCGCTCGGGGCACAGCCGCTCCAGGTGAACATTCAGGGTGGCGCCCACCTCCAGGCGCAACTGGATCAGCGGGCGGCCTTCGAGGGACAGGCTCAGCCAGCTGTCGCCCTCCTCGGCACTGAGGCTGCGCCAGCGTGGCGCTGACTGGGGCTGCGAAGCGGCATCGAACGGCATGGGCTTGACTCACGGCAATGAAGAAAAGGCTCACTGCTGAGAACGTTGCCGCACCACGGGAATTTAGTCGTGTGGGGCCGACACCGTGATGCGGTAGGGCTCGAAGATGCGCGCCAGCTCGCCACTGTCGCGCAGGGCCCGCAGCAGCGCCGCGAACGACTGCTCGCCGATCGGAGCCCCCGGGCGCAGCAAGGCGTAGTGGTGGTAGACCTGGTCAATGCGCTGCGAGGACACCAACTGGTCCCGGCTGGCCGGGTTGCGCTCCAGGAAATCGCTGAGATAGGAACGCGTGACCAGGGCGATGTCGGCGCGGTCGGCCTGCACCATCAGCAAGTTGCTGTCGTGGGAATAGGTCAGGGTCGCTTTGTAGGCGGTGCGCAGGTAGTCCGGGTCGGAGTTGAAGCCGGCGAACGCATAGTGGTAGCCGTTGATCAGCGCCAGGCGCTTGCCGTGCAGGTCGTCGAAGTAATGCGGGTCACGGCCATTGGCCTTGCGGGCGACGAACACCTCGGCGTCTTCCAGGCCCAGGTCCACGCTCTGGTGGGCAATCTGCTGCCAGCCCCACTCCGGGTTCTCGAAAATGGCCATGTCGGTGCGGCCTTGCTGGAGGTCACCAAAACGCCGCTGGATGGAGGTGGGCACCACGACGAAGTGGTAGCGCTGCTGCGTGCGGTTGAGCGCGTCGACCAGTTGCGGCAGCAGGCCGCTGTCGGCGCCCTGCTCGGGGCGTACCGTATACGGTGGGAAATGCGCCGCGCCAATCCTCACTTCGACGGCATCGGCGGCCCATACCGGCGCCGCCAGCCAGAACACGGCCAGCAGCATCAGGGAAGACAGGGCCTTTAGGCCGGGCGCTGGAGTCAAGACGGATGCTCATCACGGTTCATGCCTGGGTCCACCTAAGCTAGGCGTTTTCCGGGCCGGACACAACTGCCGGATAGTGGCCCTTTGTGCCAAAGCCGCAGGCAAATTGCCAGGGGATGCCGGATGCCCTGAGTTTGGCTACGCTCTAGCAGGATCTGCAAGGGAGCCTGGTATGGGCCACTGGTTGGTGATCGACCTGGAAGCCACCACCGACGATGGTGGGTGGCCGGTCACAGAGATGGAAGTCATTGAAATCGGCGCAAGCCTGGTTACCCGCGAAGGCCGCGAGGTCGACCACTTCCAGCGCTTCGTGAAGCCCCGGCGGCGGCCGCAGCTGACCCCGTTCTGCCGTGAGCTGACCCACATCAGCCAGGCCAGCGTGGACAGTGCCGCACCGTTCCGCGAAGTATGGTCAAGCTTCGAGCGCTGGCTCGGGTACCACCGCGGGCAGCTTCAGGCCTGGGTCAGCTGGGGCGACTACGACCGCCAGCAGTTGCACCAGGAGTGGCAGCAGCATGGGCTGGACAGCCTGCTGCGGACCCTGCCGCACATCAACCTCAAGCAACGCTTCGCCAAGGCCCGCCACCTGCAGCGCCCTGCTGGGCTGAATGGTGCACTGCAGCTGGCCGGCATGCACTTTTGCGGGCAGCAGCACCGGGCCCTGGAAGATGCGCGCAATACCGCGCGGCTGCTGCCGTTGAGCCTGCCGGTGGACGCTACCTGAAAGCAGATGACGGGGCCCGTGGGCTTGGGCATACTGGCCAGCCCTTTTTCATCCCCCCTTTTCAGGAGTCGCCCCATGTTCAAGGTCAACGAATACTTCGATGGTACTGTCAAGTCGATCGCCTTCGAAGGCACTGAAGGCCCGGCCACCGTCGGCGTCATGGCCCCGGGCGAGTACGAGTTCGGCACTGCCAAGCGCGAAATCATGCACGTGGTTTCCGGCGCCCTGACCGTGAAGCTGCCGGGTAGCGACAACTGGGAAACCTTCAACGCCGGTGACAAGTTCAATGTGGCCGCCGACAGCAAGTTCCAGCTGAAGGTGGCGGTGGATACTGCCTACCTGTGCGAGTACCGTGACTAAGCGGTAGCCTGTACCGGCCTCTTCGCGGGCTCGCCCGCTCCCACAGATACCACACAAGCTTCCAGGCCTGTGCAGTACCTGTGGGAGCGGGCAAGCCCGCGAAGAATCCAGCACTAATCTTTTAGGAATGCCGCAACCTTCTCAGCCGCCGCCTGCAAGTGCTGCTCATGGCTGAACCCCGAGGCCTTCAGCGGCTTCAGGTCATGGTCCCCCGCCACCAGCCAGCTCACCTCGATCGCCGGCGATAACGCATACCCTGCCACCGCCTCGCGGTTACCCAGCGCATCCCGCTCGCCCTGCACGATCAACGTCGGCGTCTTCAATTCGGCCAGGTGCTCGACCCGTGGCTTCTCCGGCTTGCCCACCGCATAGAACGGATAGCCCAGGCACACCAGTGCATCCGCTTCCAGTTCATCGGCCAGCAGGCTGGCCATGCGCCCGCCCATGGACTTGCCACCTACCGCCAGCTTGCCCGCGACCAAAGGTCGCACCTGCCGGTACACCTCGCGCCAGCATTCCAGCAACACCTTCTGCGGGTTCGGCGGCCGCTTGCCGCCGGCAACCCTGCGCTCGGCCATGTACGGGAACTCGAAGCGCACTACCGCTACCCCAAGCGCCGCAAGCCTTTGCGCCATTTCGTCCATGAACCCGCTGTCCATCGGCGCACCTGCGCCATGGGCCAGGATCAGGCAGCCCTTGTAGCCGTCCTTGCCCCGAACGTGCGGGGGATCGCAGCGCAAGCCTGGGACATTTCCGACCTTCGCCCATTGATCCCCGTCAATACCGGCACTTTGCCCATTAATCATGCTTGCCTCGCTGTAAAGCCTGCCAAATAACCGTGGATGGGAACCCATACATGAACACAACCAGCAGTACCGCCTATAACTACAAGGTGGTCCGCCAATTCGCCATCATGACGGTGGTGTGGGGAATCGTCGGGATGGGGCTCGGCGTCTTCATCGCCGCCCAGCTCGCCTGGCCTTCCCTCAACTTCGACCTCCCCTGGACCAGCTTCGGCCGCCTGCGCCCCCTGCATACCAATGCGGTGATCTTCGCCTTCGGCGGCTGTGCGCTGTTCGCCACCTCCTATTATTCGGTGCAACGCACCTGCCAGACCACCCTGTTCGCACCGGGCCTGGCCGCGTTCACCTTCTGGGGCTGGCAACTGGTGATCCTGCTGGCGGCCATCAGCCTGCCGCTGGGCTACACCAGCTCCAAGGAATACGCCGAACTGGAATGGCCGATCGACATCCTGATCACCATCGTCTGGGTGAGCTACGCCATCGTGTTCTTCGGCACGCTGATGAAGCGCAACACCAAGCACATCTACGTCGGTAACTGGTTCTTCGGCGGCTTCATCCTCACCGTGGCGATGCTGCACGTCGTCAACAACCTGGAACTGCCGGTCAGCCTGACCAAGTCCTACTCGGTCTATGCCGGCGCCACCGATGCCATGGTGCAGTGGTGGTACGGCCACAACGCCGTGGGCTTCTTCCTGACTGCGGGCTTCCTGGGGATGATGTACTACTACGTGCCCAAGCAAGCCGAACGCCCGGTGTATTCCTATCGCCTGTCGATCGTGCACTTCTGGGCGCTGATCACCCTGTACATCTGGGCCGGCCCGCACCACCTGCACTACACCGCCCTGCCCGACTGGGCACAGTCGCTGGGCATGGTGATGTCGCTGATCCTGCTGGCACCAAGCTGGGGCGGCATGATCAACGGCATGATGACCCTGTCCGGCGCCTGGCACAAACTGCGCAGCGACCCGATCCTGCGCTTCCTGGTGGTGTCGCTGGCGTTCTACGGCATGTCCACCTTCGAAGGCCCGATGATGGCCATCAAGACGGTCAACGCCCTGTCCCACTACACCGACTGGACCATCGGCCACGTGCACGCCGGCGCCCTCGGCTGGGTGGCGATGATCTCGATCGGCGCGCTGTACCACACCATCCCGAAAGTGTTCGGCAAGGAGCGCATGTACAGCATCGGCCTGATCAACGCGCACTTCTGGCTGGCCACCATCGGCACCGTGCTGTACATCGCCTCGATGTGGGTCAACGGCATCGCCCAGGGCCTGATGTGGCGCGCGGTCAACAGCGACGGCACGCTCACCTACTCGTTCGTGGAAACCCTGGTGGCCAGCCACCCAGGCTTCATCGTGCGCTTCGTCGGCGGTGCGATCTTCCTCAGCGGCATGTTCCTGATGGCCTGGAACACCTGGCGCACCGTGCGTTCGCCGGCGCTCGATGTCGCCCCTGCGAACGCCCAGCTGGCTTGAGGAGACCTGCCTGATGAAACATGAAGTCATCGAGAAAAACGTCGGCCTGCTGGCCCTGCTGATGGTGTTTGCCGTCAGCATCGGCGGCCTGACCCAGATCGTCCCGTTGTTCTTCCAGGACGTCACCAACAAGCCGGTGGAAGGCATGAAGCCGTACACCGCGCTGCAGCTGGAAGGCCGCGATATCTACATCCGCGAAGGCTGCGTGGGCTGCCACTCGCAGATGATCCGCCCGTTCCGCGCCGAAACCGAGCGCTATGGCCACTACTCGGTGGCTGGTGAAAGCGTGTGGGACCACCCGTTCCTGTGGGGTTCCAAGCGCACCGGGCCGGACCTGGCCCGGGTCGGTGGCCGCTACTCGGACGACTGGCACCGTGCGCACCTGTACAACCCGCGCAACGTGGTACCGGAGTCGAAGATGCCGTCGTACCCATGGCTGGTCGCCCAGCAGGTCGACAACAGCCATACCGACACCAAGATGCGCACCCTGCGCACCTTGGGCGTGCCGTACACCGACGATGACATCGCCGGGGCCCGCGACGCGGTCAAGGGCAAGACCGAGATGGACGCCCTGGTCGCCTACCTGCAGGTGCTCGGCACCGCGATCAAGAACAAGAGGTGAATGCGATGGGAATGGACATCGGCATGATCCGCGGCCTGGGCACCCTGGTGGTGATGATCGCTTTCATCGGCCTCACCCTGTGGGTATTCAACCGCCGCCGCGACCGTGATTTCGCCGAAGCGCGCCTGCTGCCCTTCGTCGACGACCGCCTGCCCTCTGCCGGACAGGCACCTGCTGCAAAAAGGAGTAACGGGCAATGACCACCTTCTGGAGTACGTACATCTGCGTACTGACCATCGGTAGCCTGATTGGCCTGACCTGGCTGCTGCTCGCCACCCGCAAGGGCCAGAGCAACAACACCACCGACCAGACCATGGGCCACAGCTTCGACGGCATCGAGGAATACGACAACCCGCTGCCCAAGTGGTGGTTCTGGCTGTTCGTCGGCACCCTGGTGTTCTCGGTCGGCTACCTGATCCTCTACCCGGGCCTGGGCAACTGGAAGGGCATCCTGCCGGGCTATGAAAATGGCTGGACCGGCGCCAACGAATGGCAGAAGGAAATGGACAAGGCCGACGCAAGATTCGGCCCGATCTTCGCCAAGTATGCTGCCATGCCCGTGGAAGAAGTGGCCAAGGACCCGCAGGCGCTGAAAATGGGCAGCCGCCTGTTCGCCTCGAACTGCTCGGTGTGCCATGGCTCGGATGCCAAGGGTGCCTATGGCTTCCCCAACCTCACCGACAAGGACTGGCGCTGGGGCGGCGAGGCGGAAACCATCAAGGCCTCGATCATGAATGGTCGCCACGGCGTGATGCCGGCCTGGGCCGAAGTGATCGGCGAGCAGGGCGTGGCGGATGTGGCCGCGTTCGTGCTCACCAACCTCGATGGCCGCAGCCTGCCGGAAGGGATCAAGGCCGACGCCGCCAAGGGCAAGGAAATCTTCGCCGGCAACTGCGTGGCCTGCCACGGGCCTGAAGGCAAGGGCACCCCGGCCATGGGCGCGCCAGACCTGACCCACCCGCAGGCGTTCATCTACGGTTCAAGCTTTGCCCAGCTGCAGCAGACCATTCGCTATGGTCGCCAGGGTCAGATGCCGGCGCAGGCGGAGATCCAGGGCAACGACAAGGTGCACCTGCTGGCGGCGTATGTGTATAGCCTGTCGCAGGATGGTGCTGCTGAAACCGTGACTGCCAAGTAATACCGCCCAGGGGCCGCCTTGCGGCCCATTCGCAGCACAAGGCTGCTCCTACAAGGGTACCGCGCAAGATTACGCCCCCTGTAGGAGCAGCCTTGTGCTGCGAATGGGCTGCAAAGCAGCCCCTCTCCCCGCTCTACCCTCCCTTGCACCCCCTCCGAACACAACTAAGCTTGTTGCCTCAGTGGGCCTCGCTCCGAAAGGAGCGAAGCAGACGCGGCGCGTAGCCTGTCGCCGTCCCGATAAAAAGCTTGACCGATCGATCAGAAAAAGGCGAAAAACGGTACACATTACAAATATTTATTTGTGTACAATCGTCCAGACCCGATCGCTGCGGGACATCAGTGAACGGGCTCGGGCACGGGTCGGCGTACCAAAGTTGCGTTGCGGTAACCCCGGTGGTTATCAATACTGGCGCCGATTTTTTCGACCAACAAGAACATCAAAACCGTGGAACCTTAGCAATGAGCACAGCAATCAGTCCGACTGCTTATAACTATAAGGTCGTCCGCCAGTTCGCCATCATGACGGTGGTCTGGGGGATCCTTGGCATGGGCCTCGGCGTCTTCATCGCCTCGCAGCTGGTATGGCCGCAACTGAACCTGGACCTGCCCTGGACCAGCTTCGGCCGCCTGCGCCCGCTGCACACCAACCTGGTGATCTTCGCCTTCGGGGGCTGTGCGCTGTTCGGCACCAGCTACTACGTGGTGCAGCGCACCTGCCAGACCCGGCTGATCTCCGACAGCATGGCCGCCTTCACCTTCTGGGGTTGGCAGGCGGTGATCGTCGGGGCGCTGATCACCCTGCCGATGGGCTACACCACCACCAAGGAATACGCCGAGCTCGAGTGGCCGCTGGCGATCCTGCTGGCCATCGTCTGGGTCACCTACGGGCTGGTGTTCTTCGGCACCATCGTCAAGCGCAAGACCAAGCACATCTATGTCGGCAACTGGTTCTACGGCGCCTTCATCGTGGTTACCGCGATGCTGCACATCGTCAACCACATCTCGCTGCCGGTAAGCCTGTTCAAGTCGTACTCGGCCTACTCCGGCGCCACCGACGCGATGATCCAGTGGTGGTACGGCCACAACGCCGTGGGCTTCTTCCTCACCACCGGCTTCCTGGGGATGATGTACTACTTCGTACCCAAGCAGGCCGAACGCCCGATCTACTCGTATCGCCTGTCGATCGTGCACTTCTGGGCACTGATCACCCTGTACATCTGGGCCGGCCCGCACCACCTGCACTACACCGCCCTGCCTGACTGGGCACAGTCGCTGGGCATGGTCATGTCGATCATCCTGCTGGCGCCAAGCTGGGGCGGCATGATCAACGGCATGATGACCCTGTCCGGTGCCTGGCACAAACTGCGCACCGACCCGATCCTGCGCTTCCTGGTGGTGTCGCTGGCGTTCTACGGCATGTCCACCTTCGAAGGCCCGATGATGGCCATCAAGACCGTGAACTCGCTGTCGCACTACACCGACTGGACCATCGGCCACGTACACGCCGGCGCCCTCGGCTGGGTGGCGATGATCTCGATCGGCGCCGTGTACCACATGATCCCGCGCCTGTATGGCCGCGAGCAGATGCACAGCGTCGGCCTGATCAACGCGCACTTCTGGCTGGCTACCATCGGTACCGTGCTGTACATCGCCTCGATGTGGGTAAACGGCATCACCCAGGGCCTGATGTGGCGCGCCATCAACGATGACGGCACCCTCACCTACTCCTTCGTCGAAGCCCTGCAGGCCAGCCACCCTGGCTATATCGTCCGCGCCCTGGGCGGTGCGTTCTTCGCCACCGGCATGCTGCTGATGGCCTACAACGTGTTCCGTACCGTACGTGCCGCCAACCCGGCACAGGCTGAGGAAGCCGCCAAGATCGTCGTCGTGGGAGCGCACTGATGAAGCATGAAGCCGTCGAGAAGAACATAGGCCTGCTGGCCTTCTTCATGGTCATCGCCGTGAGCGTCGGTGGCCTGACCCAGATCGTCCCGCTGTTTTTCCAGGACGTCACCAACAAACCCGTGGAAGGCATGAAGCCGCGCACCGCGCTGGAACTTGAAGGCCGCGATATCTACATCCGCGAAGGCTGCGTGGGCTGCCACTCGCAGATGATCCGCCCGTTCCGTGCCGAAACCGAGCGCTACGGCCACTACTCGGTAGCCGGCGAGAGCGTGTGGGACCACCCGTTCCTGTGGGGCTCCAAGCGTACCGGGCCGGACCTGGCGCGGGTCGGTGGCCGTTACTCCGATGACTGGCACCGTGCGCACCTGTACAACCCGCGCAACGTGGTACCGGAATCGAAGATGCCGTCGTACCCGTGGCTGGTCGAGCACAAGCTCGACGGCAAGGACACCGCGAAGAAGATGGAAGTGCTGCGCACCCTCGGCGTGCCGTACACCGACGCCGACATCGCCGGGGCCCGCGACGCGGTCAAGGGCAAGACCGAAATGGACGCCATCGTCGCGTACCTGCAGGGTCTTGGCACCATCATCAAGAGCAAACGGTGACGCTGATGGATATCGGGATGATTCGCGGCCTGGGCACCGTCGTGGTGATGGTGGCCTTCGTGGGCCTGGCGCTGTGGGTGTTCAACCCACGGCGCAAGAAGGACTTCGACGAAGCGACCCAACTGCCCTTCGCGGATGACCCCGAAGCCAGCCGGCACGTCGAGCAAGCAAAAGCTTCTGGGAGCAAAAAACAATGACAACCTTCTGGAGTCTGTACGTTACCGTCCTGACCCTGGGCACCATCTTCTCGTTGACCTGGCTGCTGCTGTCGACCCGCAAGGGCCAGCGCGAAGAGGTCACCGACGAAACCGTCGGGCATGCCTTCGATGGCATCGAGGAGTACGACAACCCGCTGCCGAAATGGTGGTTCTGGCTGTTCGTCGGCACCATCGTCTTCGCCCTCGGCTACCTGGTGCTGTACCCGGGCCTGGGCAACTGGAAAGGCGTCCTGCCGGGCTACTCGTACCTGGATAACGACAAGCAGACCGAGTTTTCCAACGGTCAGCCGGGCTGGACCGGCGTGCACGAGTGGGAAAAGGAAATGGCCAAGGCCGACGCCCGCTTCGGGCCGATCTTCGCCAAGTTCGCCGCCATGCCCATCACCGAGGTGGCCAAGGACCCGCAGGCCCTGAAGATGGGCGCGCGGCTGTTCGCTTCCAACTGCTCGGTGTGCCACGGCTCCGACGCCAAGGGTGCCTTCGGCTTCCCTAACCTCACCGACAACGACTGGCGCTGGGGCGGCGAGCCAGACACCATCAAGACCACCATCATGGGCGGTCGCCACGGCGTGATGCCGGCCTGGGCCGAGGTGATCGGTGACCAGGGCGTGGCCGATGTGGCCGCGTTCGTGGTCAGCAAGCTCGATGGCCGCACCCTGCCAGAGGGCGTGAAGGCCGATGCCGAGAACGGGCAGAAGATCTTCGCCGCCAACTGCGTGGCCTGCCACGGGCCGGAGGGCAAGGGTACGCCAGCCATGGGCGCGCCGAACCTGACCCATCCGCAGGCGTTCATCTACGGTTCGAGCTTTGCCCAGTTGCAACAGACCATCCGCTACGGTCGCCAGGGGCAGATGCCGGCCCAGGAGCAGATGCAAGGTAATGACAAGGTGCACTTGCTGGCGGCTTATGTGTACAGCCTGTCGCAGCAGGCCGAACCGGCCAAGGCCGAGTAAGGCAGGCCTGGCCTCTTCGCGGGCTTGCCCGCTCCCACAGGTTCGCCACCAGTCTTGAGGTTGGTGTTGTCCCTGTGGGAGCGGGCAAGCCCGCGAAGGGGCCGGTAAAGGCACAGCATTTCTTGCAGGCTGATGACCTGGATCAATTGACACCTGCCATAACACGATTCATACCACGAACCCAACGCGACTAAAGGTCGCAGTGCAGCCCCATACTGCCATCAGCGGCGTATCATGGGCCGCAGAGCGCTAGCAGATTGCGCGAGACTGCGGCCGGCACGCACTGGCTGCGGCGTTTCTCCACTGCCGTGGGACTTGATGATGAGCAAGCAAATTCCGGTACATGACGTCACCCCGCCTGCCAACAAAGGGAAGGATTCCGTCGACCTCTACGCCTCCCGGGAAAAGATCTACACCCGTGCCTTCACCGGCCTGTTCCGACGCCTGCGGATGGTCGGCGGGGCAGTACTGTTCCTGCTGTACTTCGGCACCGTGTGGCTGAACTGGGGTGGGCACCAGGCCGTGTGGTGGAACCTGCCCGAGCGCAAGTTCTACATCTTCGGCGCCACCATCTGGCCGCAAGACTTCATTCTGCTTTCGGGCATCCTCATCGTTGCCGCCTTCGGCCTGTTCTTCATCACCGTGTTCGCCGGCCGGGTGTGGTGCGGCTACACCTGCCCGCAAAGCGTGTGGACATGGATTTTCATGTGGTGTGAAAAGGTCACCGAGGGCGACCGCAACCAGCGCATGAAGCTCGACAAAGCCCCCATGAGCGGCAACAAGTTCCTGCGCAAGTTCGCCAAGCACAGCCTGTGGCTGCTGATCGGTTTCGTCACCGGCATGACCTTCGTCGGCTATTTCTCGCCGATCCGTGAACTGGCCACCGAATTCTTCACAGGCGGAGCCGACGGCTGGGCCTACTTCTGGGTCGGCTTCTTCACCCTCGCCACCTACGGCAACGCCGGCTGGCTGCGTGAGCAGGTGTGCGTGTACATGTGCCCCTACGCGCGCTTCCAGAGCGTGATGTTCGACAAGGATACGCTGATCGTTTCCTACGACCCGCGCCGTGGCGAAACCCGCGGCCCGCGCAAAAAGGACATGGACTACAAGGCCAAGGGCCTGGGCGACTGCATCGACTGCACCATGTGCGTGCAGGTCTGCCCCACCGGCATCGACATCCGTGATGGCCTGCAGATCGAGTGCATCGGCTGCGCCGCGTGCATCGACGCCTGCGACAACATCATGGACAAGATGAACTACCCCAAAGGGCTGATCAGCTACACCACCGAGCACAACTTGTCCGGGCAGAAAACCCACATGCTGCGCCCGCGCCTGATCGGCTATGCCGTGGTCCTGCTGGTGATGATGGTCGGCCTGGCCACCGCCTTCGCCACCCGTTCGCTGGTCGGTTTCGACGTGAGCAAGGACCGCGTGCTGTACCGCGAGAACGCCCAGGGCCGGATCGAGAACGTGTACAGCCTGAAAGTGATGAACAAGGACCAGCGTGACCACGTCTACGTGCTGGACGCCACCGGCCTGCCGGACCTGAAGCTTGAAGGCCAGCGCGAGATCCGCGTGGACGCTGGTGACATCGTCAGCCTGCCGGTGCAGCTGTCGATCGCACCCGAGAAACTGCCATCGACCACCAACGAAATCACCTTCATCCTCAAGAGCGCCGATGACAGCGACGCCCAGGTTGAAGCCAAGAGCCGCTTCATCGGCCCACAGATCCGCTGAGAGAGATAACCCACAATGCCTGCCACCGCCGCCAGCCCCTGGTACAAGCACCTCTGGCCCTGGATCATCATCGGCATCCTCGCCACCTCGGTGTGCCTGAGCCTGACCATGGTCAGCATCGCCGTGCACAACCCGGACAACCTGGTGAACGACAACTACTACGAGGCTGGCAAGGGCATCAACCGCTCGCTGGACCGAGAACTGCTGGCGCAGACGCTGGGCCTGAAGGCCGGCGTGCACCTGGACGAGCTGACCGGCGAAGTGGACGTGCGCCTGGCCGGCAACAGCGACCCGCAGAGCCTGGAGCTGAACCTGATTTCGCCAACCCAGCCGGAGAAAGACCGCAAGGTGCTGCTGAGCAGGGTCGAGGCTGGGCGCTATGTGGGGCAGCTGGAGGACAAGGTTGACGGGCGGCGCTTCGTTGAGCTGCTGGGTAGCGAAGGTGGCCAGGTTTGGCGCTTGTTCGAGGAAGAAAAAGTGGAGCATGGTGTCACTTTGCAACTGGGTGACGAAGCCATTCAAGGCGCCGAGCACATGTAGGAGCGGCCTTGTGTCGCGAAAGGGCTGCAGCGCAGCCCCAGCGATTCATGCACCGCTGCTGAAGTCCCGGGGCCGCTTCGCGGCCCTTTCGCGACACAAGGCCGCTCCTACAGGGATGCGCGCCAGCCGGCCGATTTGTGTAAGGCAATGATGTGATGACCCAGCCCACCCCCTGCTACCACTGCGCCCTGCCCGTCCCCGCCGGCAGCCGCTTCAACGCCGTGGTCCTCGGCCAGCCTCGGCAGTTCTGCTGCCCCGGCTGCCAGGCGGTGGCCGAGTCGATCGTCGCCGGTGGCCTGGAGCACTACTACCAGCACCGCAGCGACAACAGCGCCAACCCCGAGGCCCTGCCCAAGCAGCTACAGGACGAACTGGCCCTCTACGACCGCAGCGACGTTCAGCAAACCTTCGTTCGCCATGCTGGCGACCTGGCCGAAACCACCCTGCTGGTCGAAGGCATCAGCTGCGCCGCCTGCGGCTGGCTGATCGAAAAGCACCTGCGCAACCTGCCCGGCGTCGCCGAGGCGCGCCTGAACCTGTCCAACCACCGCCTGCTGCTGAACTGGCATGACCAGCAACTGCCGCTCTCGCGCCTGCTCGCCGAGCTGCGCCAGATCGGCTACGCCGCCCACCCCTACCAGCCCGACCAGGCCGCCGAGCAACTGGCCCGCGAGAACCGCAGCGCCCTGCGCCGCCTGGGCGTGGCCGGGCTGCTGTGGTTCCAGGCGATGATGGCAACCATGGCCACCTGGCCGGAATTCAACATCGACCTGTCGCCCGAACTGCACACCATCCTGCGCTGGGTGGCGCTGTTCCTCACCATCCCCATCGTGTTCTACAGCTGCGCACCGTTCTTCAAGGGCGCGGCACGCGACCTGCGTACCCGCCACCTGACCATGGACGTTTCGGTGTCGCTGGCCATTGGCCTGGCCTTCGGCGCCGGCATCTGGACCGCCATCACCGGCAGCGGCGAGCTGTATTTCGACACCGTGGGCATGTTCGCGCTGTTCCTGCTCACCGGCCGCTACCTGGAGCGCCGCGCCCGCGAACGCACCGCCGCGGCCACTGCGCAGCTGGTCAACCTGCTGCCGGCCTCGTGCCTGCGCCTGGACGCCGTCGGCCGCAGCGAGCGCATCCTGCTCAGCGAACTGCAGCGCGGTGACACGGTGCAGGTGCTGCCAGGCGCGGTAATCCCCGCCGACGGGCGCATCGTCGAAGGCCGCTCCAGCGTCGATGAATCGTTGCTGACCGGTGAATACCTGCCGCAACCACGGCGGGTCGGCGAGCGGGTCACCGGCGGTACCCTGAACGTCGAAAGCACCCTGAACGTGGAAGTCGAAGCCCTCGGCCACGACTCGCGGTTGTCGGCCATCGTCCGCCTGCTTGAACGCGCCCAGACCGAAAAACCACGCCTGGCCGAAATCGCCGACCGGGCATCGCAGTGGTTCCTGCTGTTCTCGCTGCTGGCCGCCGCGGCCATCGGCCTGTGGTGGTGGCACCTGGACCCGGCGCGGGCGTTCTGGATCGTACTGGCCATGCTGGTAGCGACCTGCCCTTGCGCGCTGTCCCTGGCCACGCCAACGGCGCTTACTGCGGCCACCGGCACCTTGCACAAGCTCGGCCTGCTGGTCACCCGTGGCCATGTGCTGGAAGGCCTGAACCAGATCGACACGGTGATTTTCGACAAGACCGGCACGCTGACCGAAGGCCGCCTGACCTTGCGCAGCATTCGCCCGCTCGGCAGCCTGCCCGCCGACCGCTGCCTGGCCCTGGCCGCGGCGCTGGAGAACCGCTCCGAACACCCCATCGCCCGTGCCTTCGGCCGCACCGCCACGCCTGCTGACGACGTGCAGACCGTGCCGGGCCTGGGCCTGGAGGGGCTGGTCGAAGGCCAGCGCCTGCGCATTGGCCAGGCCACCTTCGTCTGCGCCCTGAGCGGCGCGGAAATCCCCGGCGTGCCAGAGCCGCGCGGCCAATGGCTGCTGCTGGGCGACCGGCAGGGCCCGCTGGCCTGGTTCGGCCTGGACGACCGCCTGCGCGACGATGCCCCTGCCCTGCTGGCGGCCTGCAAGGCCCGTGGCTGGCGCACGCTGCTGCTGTCGGGCGACAGCTCGCCGATGGTTGCCGAAGTGGCCGCGCAGCTGGGCATCGACCAGGCCATCGGCGGCCTGCGCCCGGACGACAAACTGGACCGGCTGAAGGCACTGCAGGCGGCCGGGCGCAAGGTGCTGATGCTGGGTGACGGGGTCAACGACGTGCCGGTACTGGCCGCCGCCGACATCAGCATCGCCATGGGCAGCGCCACCGACCTGGCCAAGACCAGCGCCGACGCCGTGCTGCTGTCCAACCGCCTGCAGGCGCTGGTACAGGCCTTCGAGCTGGCCCGCCGCACCCGCCGCAACATCCTCGAGAACCTGCTGTGGGCAACCTTGTATAATGGCCTGATGTTACCGTTCGCCGCGCTTGGCTGGATCACCCCGGTGTGGGCAGCCATCGGCATGTCGGTCAGTTCACTGATCGTGGTACTCAACGCCCTGCGCCTGACCCGCCTGCCCCTGGCATCGGGCCTGCCAGCGAACGAAGCGCCCTTGCCCGGGAGGAAGTCGTCATGCCCGCACTCTATGTCATGATCCCCGCAGCCCTGCTGCTGGTCGGCGTGGCCGTGTACATCTTCTTCTGGGCGGTGGACAGCGGCCAGTACGACGACCTGGAAAGCCCTGCCCACAGCATCCTGTTCGACGACCAGGACCCGCGCCACCAGGCGGCGGTGAAGCCTGACGACAACCAGGCCGACACCGACAAGGAACCCCCACCCCGTGCCTGACCTGCTGCCCCTGCTGGGCTCGGCGTTGGTCCTCGGCCTGCTCGGCGGCGGCCACTGCCTGGGCATGTGCGGCGGCCTGATGGGCGCGCTGACCCTTGCCATACCACCCGAACAACGTGGCCGGCGCTTGCGCCTGCTGCTGGCGTACAACCTTGGGCGCATTCTCAGTTATGCCTGTGCCGGCCTGCTGCTGGGCCTGGCTGGCTGGGCCGTGGCCAGCAGCCCGGCGGCGCTGGCACTGCGGGTGGTGGCGGCGCTGCTGTTGATCGCCATGGGGTTGTACCTGGCCGGCTGGTGGAGCGGGCTGACCCGCATCGAGGCGCTGGGCCGGGGGCTGTGGCGACATATACAGCCAGTGGCGTCGCGCTTGCTGCCGGTGTCCAGCGTGCCTCGGGCGTTGTTGCTGGGGGCCCTGTGGGGGTGGTTGCCGTGCGGGTTGGTGTACAGCACCTTGCTGTGGGCGGCCAGCCAAGGCAATGCCGGGTACAGCGCGGCGCTGATGCTGGCTTTCGGCGTGGGGACCTGGCCGGTATTGCTGGCTACCGGATTAGCCGCGGAGCGGGTAAACATTTTGTTGAAAAGACGCAGTGTGCGGGTGGCTGGCGGGGTGCTGGTGATGCTGTTTGGTATCTGGACCATGCCTGGACCGCACCAGCATTGGTTGATGGGGCATTGATGGGGGCCGCTTTGCGACCCTTCGCGGGCATGCCCGCTCCCACAGGATCATGTGTACCCCTGTGGGAGCGGGCAAGCCCGCGAAGGGCTGCAGAGCAGCCCCAATGCCCTTGATACAAATCAACACAGATTCCTACAGACGGCCATAGACTCCGGGGCACTGCTGCTCTTTCCGGGGACCGCCCTCATGCTCGACGACCTTCGTTGGGATACCGACCTGATCCGCCGTTACGACCTGGCCGGACCACGCTACACCTCTTACCCGACCGCCGTGCAACTGCACAGCGAAGTGGGCTCGTTCGACCTGCTCCACGCCCTGCGCGAAAGCCGTCGGGCCGCGCGCCCGCTGTCGCTGTACGTGCATGTGCCGTTCTGCGCCAACATCTGCTACTACTGCGCCTGCAACAAGGTCATCACCAAGGACCGCGGCCGCGCTGCGCCCTACCTGCAGCGCCTGGAGCAGGAAATCCAGCTGATCGCCTGCCACCTCGACCCTAAACAGCGTGTCGAGCAGCTGCATTTCGGCGGCGGCACGCCAACGTTCCTCAGCCATGTGGAACTGCGCCAGCTGATGGCCACCCTGCGCCAGCACTTCCACCTGCTGGACGACGACTCCGGCGACTACGGCATCGAGATCGACCCGCGCGAAGCCGACTGGTCGACCATGGGCCTGCTCCGCGAACTGGGCTTCAACCGCGTCAGCCTGGGCGTGCAGGACCTCGACCCGGCCGTGCAGCGCGCGGTAAACCGCCTGCAGAGCCTGGAGCAGACCCGCACCCTGATCGAAGCCGCGCGCACCTTGCAGTTCCGCTCGATCAACCTCGACCTGATCTACGGCCTGCCCAAGCAAACCCCGGAAGGCTTTGCCCGCACCGTCGAAGAAGTGATCCGCCTGCAACCCGACCGCCTGTCGGTGTTCAACTACGCCCACCTGCCCGAGCGCTTCATGCCGCAACGGCGCATCGACAGCAATGACCTGCCCAGCGCGGCCGCCAAGCTGGAGATGCTGCACGCCACCATCGACCAGCTGACCGCAGCCGGCTACCGCTACATCGGCATGGACCACTTCGCCCTGCCCGACGACGAGCTGGCCATCGCCCAGGAAGAAGGCACCCTGCAGCGCAACTTCCAGGGTTACACCACCCATGGGCACTGCGACCTGATTGGCCTGGGCGTATCGGCCATCAGCCAGATCGGCGACCTGTACTGCCAGAACAGCAGCGACCTCAATACCTACCAGGACAGCCTGTCCAACGCCCAGCTGGCCACCCAGCGCGGCCTGCTGTGCAACCACGACGACCGCATCCGCCGGGCGGTGATCCAGCAACTGATCTGCCATTTCGAGCTGGATTTCGAGCCGATCGAACAGGCCTTCACCATCGATTTTCGCGGCTACTTCAACGACCTCTGGCCAGAACTGCTGACCTTGCAGCGCGACGGCCTGATCCGCCTGGACGACAAAGGCATCCGCATCCTGCCGGCCGGCCGCCTGCTGGCGCGTTCGGTATGCATGGTGTTCGACGCCTACCTGGCGATGCACAACCGCCAGCGCTTCTCGCGGGTGATCTGAACCGAGTCGTTCAACCGCATGGACAAAGTTCCTTGCCAGGCACACCATGGGCACAGCGAAGGCCCCGGCGCACACCCGCCGGGGCCCGGCCAGTTCGCACCACAACAGCGCACGCTGGCCTACAACCTACGCCGTGAGTTACCCTTACGTCTTATGTGTGCTTTCCCACAAGGATCGAATGAAAATGTCCGAGCCAGTCAAACTGCGCCCACACAACCAGGCCCATTGCAAGGACTGCAGCCTGGCCCCCCTGTGCCTGCCTCTGTCGCTCAACCTGGAAGACATGGATGCACTGGATGAAATCGTCAAGCGTGGGCGGCCGTTGAAAAAAGGCGAGTTCCTGTTCCGCCAGGGCGACAATTTCGGCTCGGTCTACGCAGTACGTTCCGGCGCGCTGAAAACCTTCAGCCTCAGCGACAGCGGCGAAGAGCAGATCACCGGCTTCCACCTGCCCAGCGAGCTGGTCGGCCTGTCGGGCATGGATACCGAAGCCTACCCGGTGTCGGCCCAGGCCCAGGAAACCACCTCGGTGTGCGAAATCCCGTTCGAACGCCTCGACGAGCTGTCGGTGCAGCTGCCGCAGCTACGCCGCCAGCTGATGCGGGTAATGAGCCGGGAAATCCGCGACGACCAGCAGATGATGCTGCTGCTGTCGAAAAAGACCGCTGACGAGCGTATTGCCACCTTCCTGGTCAACCTGTCGGCGCGCTTCCGCGCCCGCGGCTATTCGGCCAACCAGTTCCGCCTGAGCATGTCGCGCAACGAAATCGGCAACTACCTGGGCCTGGCAGTGGAAACCGTGTCGCGGGTGTTCACCCGCTTCCAGCAGAATGGCCTGATCCGTGCCGAAGGCAAGGAAGTGCACATTCTCGACCCGATCCAGCTGTGCGCGCTGGCCGGTGGCGCAATGGAGGCCTGAGGCCGGCGTTTAGCGGGTATACTTGGGCATTCGTTTTCCCAGGATACCCGCAACAATGCACAGCGACGCCTTCGACCTCAAAGCCCTGATCCGCCCGGTAGTGGACTTCCCCAAACCGGGCGTGATCTTCCGCGATATCACCCCGCTGTTCCAGTCGCCGCGCGGGCTGCGCTATGTGGCCGACCAGTTCATCGAACGCTATGTCGAAGCCGAGTTCAGCCACATCGGCGCCATGGACGCGCGGGGCTTCCTGATCGGCTCGATCATCGCCCACCAGCTGAACAAGCCACTGATCCTGTTCCGCAAGCAGGGCAAGCTGCCGGCTGACGTGCTGAGCGAGGGTTACCAGACCGAGTATGGCGAAGCCTTCCTGGAAGTGCATGCCGACAGCCTGTGCGAAGGGGATTCGGTGTTGATCTTCGATGACTTGATTGCTACTGGCGGTACGCTGCTGGCAGCGGCCAACCTGGTGCGCCGGACCGGTGCGCAGGTGTTCGAGGCGGCGGCGATCATCGATCTGCCGGAGCTGGACGGGTCGCGCCGGCTGCAGGCGGCCGGGGTGCCGACTTTCTGCCTGACCGAGTTTTCTCTTAGCGAGTACTGAGTTGGGTTTTGGGGCTGCTTTGCAGCCCATCGCGACACAAGGCCGCTCCTACAGGGACCGCGCAATATTCAGGTATTCGCGGTCCCTGTAGGAGCGGCCTTGTGTCGCGATGGGCCGCAAAGCGGCCCCAACAATTCTCAATTAGAGCGAAATCGGCCGACGCCCCGCAAACGCATGGGCCAAGGTCCCACCATCCACCAGCTCCAGCTCGCCGCCCAGCGGCACGCCATGGGCAATCCGCGACGCCACCAGGCCCTTTTCGCTCAGCAACTGGGCGATGTAATGCGCCGTCGCCTCCCCTTCCACCGTCGGGTTGGTCGCCAGGATCACCTCGGTGAAGGTGCCCTGCTCCTCGATCCGCGCCATCAGCTGCGGAATCCCGATCGCCTCAGGCCCCAACCCGTCCAGCGGCGACAAGTGGCCCTTGAGCACGAAGTAGCGGCCACGGTAGCCGGTCTGCTCCACTGCATACACATCGGTCGGCCCTTCGACCACACACAACTGGGTATCGTCACGGCGCGTGTCGGCGCATTGCGGGCACAGCTCCTGTTCGGTCAGGGTGCGGCACTGACGGCAATGCCCAACCCCCTCCATGGCCTGGGTCAAGGCCTGGGCCAGGCGCAGGCCGCCGCTGCGGTCACGCTCGAGCAGTTGCAGGGCCATGCGCTGGGCGGTTTTCTGGCCGACACCCGGGAGAATACGCAGGGCATCGATCAGTTGGCGGATGAGAGGGCTGAAGCTCATGGGAAAGGCCTGACAAATCAATAAGAGGCGGTTTATACCCAGCGGGGGCAGTGGCGTCAAATCAGCCAAGGCTTGCGCAGTCCCTGTAGGAGCGGCCTTGTGTCGCGATGGGGCGCGAAGCGGCCCCAGGTTGCCAGCTTCGCAGCATGAATTGCCGGGGCTGCTGCGCAGCCCTTTCGCGACACAAGGCCGCTCCTACAAAGACCGCGCAGGCTGCAGGAACGCACAAAAAAACCGCCGCTGTCATCAGCGGCGGTTTTCGGTAACGCAAATGCCCTTAGAACGGCATCTTGAAGCCCGGCGGCAGCTGCATGCCGGCGGTCATGCTGCCCATCTTGTCCTGGCTGTTCTGCTCAACCTTGCGCACGGCGTCGTTCAGCGCGGCGGCGATCAGGTCTTCCAGCACTTCCTTGTCGTCTTCATCAGTCGACATCAGGCTCTGGTCGATGCTGACACGCTTGACGTCGTGACGACCGGTCATCACCACGCTCACCAGACCACCACCGGACTGGCCGGTGACTTCGGCGTTGGCCAGCTCTTCCTGCATCTTCTGCATCTTTTCCTGCATCTGCTGGGCCTGCTTCATCAGGCCGGCCATGCCACCTTTCATCATGGGGGTATACCTCGATTGGGTCATGTGATGCGGCCCGGCACCGGGCCGGCCGCATGGTTATCCGTTACTGGCCCTGATTAACCAGGGCTTCTACAGGCTCAATAGTATCCTGCCGCACCTTGGCGCCGAACAACTTGATCATCTGCTGGATCAACGGATCCTGCTCGATCGAGGTGACTGCATCCTGCTGGCGCTCGGCGCGTTTGCGCGCCGCTGCCTGGGCCGGGGTTTCCTGCTCGGGCAGGATCAGCTCGATGCGCAGGTTCAGCGTGCGCCCCAGGTGCTGGTTGAGCGCTTCGTTAAGGCGCCGCTGCTGGGTGGCGTTGAACAGCGCACCCTGGCCAGGGTCCAGGTGCAGCAGCCAGTCGTCGCCATCGGCGGCAATCAACGTACAGTTTGCCGCGATGTTGCCTGTCATCCCGGATACAGGCAACTGTGGGAATAATTCCAGCCATTGCAGGGCCAGGCCGGTGGCCGGCTTGGCTGCGGGCAGCGGTTCGGCTGCCGGTTTGGGTGCTTCTTCCTGGACGTGTTCGGCCAGTTCGTCCAGGTAGCTGAAGCCGACCGGGTCGCTTTCGCCGCCGTAATAGTCTTCGTCCAACGGCGGTTCATCGTCGCGGTCCATGCCCACGGCGGCATAGGCGGACGGGTCGAAGGGTGGCTCGTCGTCGTGTGCCGGGGCGGCAGGTGCCGGCGTGGGTGCAGCGGCCGGTGCAGGAGCAGGAGCAGGAGCCGGCGCAGGCTCGGCCACTACCGGTGCGGGCGCTGGCGCGGGCTCTTCCCATGGCAGGTCAACCACCTCTGCCACGGGTTCTGGTGCTGGCTCAGGTTCGCTGACCGGTGCAGGTTCAGCCGCCACCACAGGCTCGACAACTGGCTGTGGCGCTGGCTCGACCGGTGCGGGCGCCTGCACTTGTTGCGCGGCAACCGGTGCAACAGGCTCCACGACAGCAGCGGCCGGCGGTGCCACGGCAACCGTCGGCGCTGCCACCGGTGTTGCAGGATCAGCTGTGGCCTGGCTGATCCCCACTGGCTTTAGTACCGGCTTCGGCGCGTCGTCGGTGTCGGCCGGGCGGAACGCCAGCATGCGCAGCAGGACCATTTCGAAACCACCGCGCGGGTCCGGCGCCAGGGGCAGGTCACGGCGGCCGATCAGGCCCATCTGGTAATAGAACTGCACGTCCTCGGCTGGCAATGCCGAGGCCAGCGCCAGCACCCGCTCTCGGTCGCCCTGGCCGTTGTCCACCGCTTCCGGCAGCGCCTGGGCAATGGCCACGCGGTGCAGCACATTGAGCATCTCGGCCAGCACACCAGCCCAGTCCGGCCCCTGCTCGGCCAGGTTGCGCACGGCCTCGAGCAAGGCCCGGGCATCGCCTTCGAGCAGCGCCTGCAGCACCCCGTAAACCTGGCCATGATCGAGGCTGCCGAGCATGGCCCGCACATCGGCGGCCAATACCTTGCCTTCGCCAAAGGCGATGGCCTGGTCGGTCAGGCTCATGGCGTCACGCATCGAACCATCGGCCGCGCGCCCCAGCAGCCACAGGGCATCCGGCTCGAACGGCACGTTCTCGGCAGCCAGAACATGGCTGAGGTGCTCGACCACCCGCTCCGGGCTCATGTTCTTCAGCGAGAACTGCAGGCAGCGCGACAGAATGGTGGCCGGCAGTTTCTGCGGGTCGGTAGTGGCGAGGATGAACTTGACGTAGGGCGGCGGCTCTTCCAGCGTCTTGAGCAAGGCGTTGAACGAGTGGGTCGAGAGCATGTGCACTTCGTCGATCAGGTAGACCTTGAAGCGCCCACGGCTCGGGGCGTACTGCACGTTATCGAGCAGTTCGCGGGTGTCCTCGACCTTGGTGCGGCTGGCGGCGTCGATCTCGATCAGGTCGACGAAACGGCCTTCGTCGATCTCCCGGCACACCGAGCAGGTGCCGCAGGGCGTGGAGGTGATGCCGGTTTCGCAGTTCAGGCACTTGGCGATGATACGGGCAATGGTGGTCTTGCCCACACCCCGGGTACCGGTGAACAGATAGGCATGGTGCAGGCGCTGGTTGTCCAAGGCATTGATCAAGGCCTTGAGCACATGGGTCTGGCCGACCATTTCGCGGAACGAGCGCGGACGCCATTTACGTGCAAGAACCTGATAACTCATCGAAAAACCATCGTAGCCTGATCGAGCGGAAGATCGCTAATGCTAGCGGAGCGGGGGCAAAATTGCACCCTGCGCAAGTCGTCTAAGCTTTGAAACTGGCGCGCCATCCAGGGAGGATTGCCTTTGCGAAGACTGCTGGCCCTGTTGCTGCTGTGGAGCACCTACAGCCAGGCTGAACAGCCCGTGTTGCGTTTTTCTGTCGCTGAGAGCTGGAGCATGCCGCTGGTGCGCATCGAAAACGACCAGCCGGTGGAAGGTTTGCTGTACGACCTGATGCAGGCCTTGGCCAAAGAGGTGGGCGTACGCCCCGAATACCACGTCATGGCCCGCCTGCGCCTGCAGGAGGCGATGAACAGCGGTGATATAGATGTGCGCTGCTATGTCAGCACCCAGTGGTTCAATGACCGGCCGGGGGATTTTGTCTGGAGCATCCCGCTGCTGCACCAGCGAGACCTGCTGGTAGGCCGCGCTGGCGACAGTACTCCGCTGCCCCCGGAGCAACTGCCTGCCCAGGCCATCGGCACAGTGCTTGGCTACACCTATTCGACCTTGCAACCGCTGCTCGACCAGGGCCGCCTGCACCGCGAGGACAGCCGCAGCCAGTTGCTGGTACTGCAGAAGCTGCAAGCCGGGCGCTATCGGCATGCGGTAAGCAACCAGCTGTCGTTGCAGTGGTTCAACCAGGGGCTACCCGCCGAGCAGCAATTGCAGGCGCTGGCAGTGCTGGAGGACCAGGACCTGGGGTGCATGGTACGCAATGACCCGGCGATACCGACCCAAGGGCTGCTGCGGGCACTGGTGCGGATGAAGCAGTCGGGGGAGATCGAGCGGATTGTGCAGCGGTATGGGGGGATGGGCTATCCAACCCCTATGTCTGTGGCTCGCCCCTGATCTCTTGGAGTATCGGCAGCAATCTCTGACTCAAAATCTCAAAGTCGGCGCGGTCGCTGTGGGAGCGGGCGAGCCCGCGAACACCGGCAAGGCCGGTGCCAGCCACCGAGCTGCATTCTTCGCGGGCATGCCCGCTCCCACAGGATTGTGCGGTGCAGACACAGTTTCTATTGCAGGCTCAAGCCTGGTGGTGCTGTCAGCAGGCTGATTGCGCGCTCGCCAGCAAACCCGCACTCAAGAACATCCCCACGCCAAACACAAAATGCGTGGCCAGGCTCTTCAGGCAGTTGCGCAAAGGCGTCGGCGTCCTCGACGCAAAGAACCCCGCGCCCATCGCCGGCTGCATGAAGCACAAAGGTGCCACCACCGTCACCACACCGACAACCAGCGCGGGCAACAAAGTCGGTGCCAGCAACCAGCCCTCCCCCACGATCATGACCAGCAGCATCGCGAACAGCACGCCGATGGCGTAATGAATCCCCCACCCCAACGCCAGCTCATGCCGCACCGGTTCCGCCTTGGCAATCGCCTGGTGCCGCACACGCCCGTGCAGTAAATGCCCCGCCCAACGCCCGACCATGGCGAAGTTCAGCGTGGCGACACCCATCCGCCTCAGCAGCAGCCCCCACAAGTCCATCACCATCGTGGCACCGATACCAATTGGCAAAGCAGCGGAAAACATCGCAGTAAACGTCATTGAACAAGCCCTCGAAGATTGACGGTCATCACCATGCCGCGCAGCATAGAAGTTGAAGTCAACTTCAAGTCAAGGGCCCGAAATGGACATTGCCGACGTCGCCAAACGCACAGGCGTACCCGCCTCGACGCTGCGCTACTACGAGAAGAAAGGCCTGCTAAAGTCACTCGCAGGGCCTGGCCAGCGGCGGCAGTTCGCAGCCGATGTTGCAGACCGGCTGGCGCTGATCGCCCTGGGCCAGGCTGCGGGGTTTTCGCTGGATGAAGTGGGGACGATGCTGGTGGACCTGCAGGTCGACCGGCAGATGCTGATCGCCAAGGCCGACGAACTGGATGCACGAATCAGGCGCTTGCAGGCAATGAGCAAGGGCTTGCGGCATGCGGCGCAGTGCCCTGAGGAAGATCACCTGGAATGCCCGAAATTCCAGCGACTGATGAAGCTGTCGGCGGCGGGGCATGGGAAAAATGCGCAGGCTAGATAGCGGAAGCATTGAATTCGCTGTGCTTGGACGCTCATTACTCATCAAGATCGATGATAGGTAACATCGACATTTGCATGTTTTCTATCAGCCAAATGAAATGGAGAATGGCGCCTGAACTCAAATCTGGAACTGTCTGATGCGCTTTCTGCCTCTTGCTGCTGCCTCCTTCACTTTCACGCTGCTGGCGGGGTGCGCATCCGCGCCTAACCAGCCGACGAAGGAGTTGCTGACCGCGAAATCCCCAGAAGCTTTTTCCGCCTGCGTCATGCAGAAGTTGCAAGAGAATCAGCAATCGCCGAACGTCACCCATACGAGCCGAAGCTATCGCGTGATCCTGAGCAGCCCTGTTGCGGCGGACAATGTGATCGAGACGTTCAAAGGGGACACGGGCGGGAAAGTCTACGTTTATCAGCGAGGGCTCTTTTCTGAAAACCTCGTTCGCGTAGCTTCTCAATGCGCTTGAGGAGAAGTCGAGTAGGGTAATGCGAGGAATCCTTGAAAATTCAAGGACCTGAAATGGAGGCGGCCCCACCAGCCACACCCCGGCACTCGATGTTCCCGCTATGGCTGCTCCCTTCCGGGCCTGACCAGGTTAACGGGTAATCAATGCGGGGGGACCGATGGGGCCACCACTACAAGGCTCGCTGAACAGCGAGTGGCGCCATTGTACCGGTCTTGGGGGCAGATACAACCTCTGGAGGAGAAAAAGTCATCATTTCTCAATGACTTGTCCGGGTCGGCGTGGCCTGGAGCTGCCAAATAGCGGGTGAACCCGCTCCTTCAGGGTTAGCGCTGACAGCAAGACCAGCGCAGGACCTGTGGGAGCGGGTTCACCCGCGAAGCAGGCGCCGCGGTGGATGGCACGGGCTTCGCCCGTGTTCGCGGGCATGCCCGCTCCCACAAGGGCCGCGCAAGCCACAGGGGATTGCGCAGGGCGTTAGACAGCGATGCCCTGCTCGCCCAGGAAGGTGACGAAGGCATCTTCATCAAGCACCTTCACCCCCAACTCACTGGCCTTGGCCAGCTTGGACCCCGCCCCCGGCCCCGCCACCACGCAGTGGGTCTTGCCGGAAACCGAGCCCGCCACCTTGGCCCCCAGGCTTTCCAGTTTTTCCTTGGCAATATCGCGGCTCATGCGCTCCAGGGTACCGGTCAGCACCCAGGTCTGGCCGGCCAGCGGCAAGCCTTCGGCCACTTTCTTCTCGCTGCTCCAGTGCATGCCGAACGCCAGCAACTGTGCCTCGATGTCCCGGGCCAGCTTCTGGTTGGCTTCATCCTTGAAGAACTCGCGCACGGCTTCGGCCTGCTTGGCCGCCAGGGCCTGGCGCAGGTCGATACCGTCGGCGGCGATGATCTTGTCCAGGCTGTCGAGCTTGGCCACCAGCTTTTCGGCACCGGTAGGGCCAACCGAGGCGATGTCGAGCTTGGCGATCATCCCGGCCAGGGTGGTGCTGGCGGCGAATTCGGCAGCCAGCTCGCCTTCGTCCTGCAGTTGCATGCCGCTGTCCAGCAACTGCTTGATGACCTTGCGGTTGTGCTCGTCCTCGAAGAAGTTGTGGATCTCGTAGGCCACCTCCAGGCCGATGTCCGGCAGGTAGGTGAGCACCTGGGGCAGCGCCTGTTGCACGCGCGCCAGGCTGCCCAGCGAGCGGGCCAGCACCTTGGCGGTCTCCTCGCCTACGTCGGGGATGCCCAAGGCGTAGATGAAGCGCGCCAGGCCCGGGCGCTTGCTGGCTTCGATGGCATCCAGCAGCTTCTTGCTGGACACTTCGGCAAAACCTTCCAGGCCGACGATCTGGTCGAATTCCAGCTTGTACAGGTCGGCCGGCGAGCCGATCAGGCCTTCGTCCACCAGTTGCTCGACGCTCTTCTCGCCCAGGCCGTCGATGTCCATGGCGCGGCGTGACACGTAGTGGATGATCGCCTGCTTGAGCTGGGCGCCACAGGCCAGGCGACCGACGCAGCGGTACACCGCGCCCTCGCTGGTGGTTTCCTTGCCCTTGCTACGCTTGACCAGCTGGGTACGCTCGACCTGCGAGCCGCATACCGGGCATTCGCTCGGCACCTGCACCGGGCGCGCATCTTCCGGGCGGCGCTCCAGCACCACCTGCATCACCTGCGGAATCACGTCACCGGCGCGGCGGATGATCACCGTGTCACCAATGCGCAGGCCCAGGCGGGCGATTTCGTCCATGTTGTGCAGGGTGGCGTTGGACACGGTCACACCGGCGACCTTGACCGGCTTCAGGCGTGCCACGGGCGTTACCGCGCCGGTGCGGCCGACCTGGAACTCGACATCCAGCACCTCGGTCAGCTCTTCCATGGCCGGGAACTTGTGGGCGATCGCCCAGCGCGGCTCACGGGCGCGGAAGCCCAGTTCACGCTGGGCGGCCAGGCTGTTGACCTTGAACACCACGCCGTCGATTTCGTAGGGCAGGCTGTTGCGTCGCTCGCCGATGTCGCGGTAGTAGGCCAGGCATTCTTCAATGCCAGCGGCATGCTTGAGTTCGCGGCTGATCGGCAGGCCCCAGGCCTTGAGCTGCTCGAGGATGCCGATGTGGCTGTCGCCGATGCTCGCGGACACCTGGCCGACGCCATAGCAGCAGAATTCCAGCGGGCGGCTGGCGGTGATTTTCGAGTCCAGCTGACGCAGGCTGCCGGCGGCAGCGTTGCGCGGGTTGGCGAAGGTCTTGCCACCGGCTTCGGCCTGGGCGGCGTTGAGCCGGTCGAAACCGGCCTTGCTCATGTACACCTCGCCGCGCACCTCCAGCACCGCCGGCCACCCCTCGCCTTGCAGCTTGAGCGGGATGTTGCGCACGGTACGCACGTTGGCACTGATGTCTTCGCCAGTGGTGCCGTCGCCACGGGTGGCGCCCTGCACCAGCTGGCCGTCGCGGTACAACAAGCTCACGGCCAGGCCGTCGAGCTTGGGCTCGCAACTGTAGTCGACCGCACCGGGCTGGTCGAGGCCGTCTACCACGCGGCGGCCGAACTCACGCAGGTCGGCTTCTTCGAAGGCGTTGCCCAGGCTGAGCATGGGCACTTCGTGGCGTACCTGGCTGAATGCGGCCAGGGCTTCGCCACCCACGCGCTGGGTGGGCGAGTCGGGGGTTACCAGGTGCGGGTGTTCGGCTTCAAGCGCCTTGAGCTCGTTGAACAGGCGGTCGTATTCGGCATCGGGCACGCTTGGCTCATCGAGCACGTAATAGCGGTAGTTGTGCTGGTCGAGCTCGGCACGCAGTTCGTGGATACGGGTTTCGGCGGTCATGGGATTTGTCTTCTCTTGCAAAGCAAAAGAGCAGCCTGGGGGGTGGTGCCGGGGCCTTGAGGTATTTATTGCCTGTGCTGGCCTCTTCGCGGGCTTGCCCGCTCCCACAGGGACACCACGAGCCTCAAGGGCAGCGATGTACCTGTGGGAGCGGGCAAGCCCGCGAAGAGGCCGGCACAGGCGATAACAACACCCGAACCGACCAGCACGCCCTCAGGCTGCTCTTTCGTCTGGATCTGTCAGCGCTTCTGGGTCAGCGCACGGCGCTCGAACTCGACGATGCGCTGGCGGTAGTGCTCGATGGTCTGGGCGGTCAGCACGCTGCGCTGGTCGTCCTTGAGCTCACCGTTCAGTTCGTGCGCCAGCTTGCGCGCCGCAGCCACCATCACGTCGAAGGCCTGCTTCGGATGACGTGGGCCCGGCAGGCCGAGGAAGAAGCTCACCGCGCGGGTGCTGAAGTGGTCGATGTCGTCCAGGTCGAACACGCCGGGCTTGACGGCGTTGGCCATGGAGAACAGCACCTCGCCGTGACCGGCCATGCTCTCGTGACGGTGGAAGATGTCCATTTCGCCGAAGCGCAGGCCGCTTTCCAGAATGTTCTGCAGCAGCGCCGGGCCCTTGAAGCCACCCTCGTCGCGGGAGATGACGCTGATCACCAGCACTTCCTCGGCCGGCGGCAGCTCCTTGACACTGTTGCTGGCAGGCGCCGCACCGTTGCTGCGGGTGTTTTCCGCGGCAAAGTCGTCATCGCTGTCGGCAAACAGGTCGGGCTCGCGTGGCTCGGCGCTGAGGTTCAGGTCGCCCTGCTGTGCATCCGCAGCAGCGGTGGCGCGCTTGCCGCGCTTGGCAGCCTTGGCCGGCTTGGGCTCGCGCTCGCGATCACGCGCAGAAGCACTGAGCGACGGCAGGTCGCTTTCGTCCAGCTCAGGCTCCTTGTGGGTATCCAGCACCCGCGAAGGGCCAAGCACTTCGGCATTGCCCTCTTCGTCCGGCAGGTTGGAATAACTGCGATCCAGACGGAATTTCAACTTGCCTTTCCCGCCGCGCATGCGGCGCCAGCCGTCGAAAAGAATCCCGGCAATGACAATGATGCCGATGACGATCAGCCACTCGCGCAGACCGATTTCCATGTAATCCCGTGCCTCTATAAAAATATGCTTGAAAACAAAGGGTTCAAAGCCCTTTAACACGTGGCGCCAACTCTATGTTCTGACAGGCGTTTTACCCACGCAAAAAACGAGTGACATTAAGCTAGCACGACCAAAGACAACTTTACACCGTCTGTCGCACATGGCGGGGGCATTTCGCTACGGAATATGCCCTTATCGTCGAGCATCAGGCATCGACCATGGCCATGGCCTCCTCCACATCGACGGCAACCAGACGTGAACAGCCTGGTTCATGCATGGTCACCCCCATCAATTGATCCGCCATCTCCATGGCAATCTTGTTATGGGTGATGTAGATGAACTGCACGCTTTCACTCATTTCCTTGACCAGACGGGCGTAGCGCCCGACGTTGGCATCGTCCAGCGGCGCGTCGACTTCGTCGAGCATGCAGAACGGTGCGGGGTTCAACTTGAAGATGGCAAACACCAGCGCCAATGCGGTCAGTGCCTTCTCGCCGCCGGACAGCAGATGGATGGTGCTGTTCTTCTTGCCCGGTGGCCGCGCCATGATCGTTACCCCTGTATCGAGTAGATCTTCGCCCGTCAGTTCCAGATAAGCGCTGCCACCACCGAAAACTTTTGGGAAAAGTGCCTGTAATCCGGCATTTATCTGATCAAAGGTATCCTTGAAGCGGTTGCGGGTTTCCTTGTCGATCTTGCGAATGACGTTTTCCAGGGTCTCCAGGGCTTCGACCAGGTCGGCGTCCTGGGCGTCCAGGTAGCGCTTGCGCTCGGACTGCTGCTCGTACTCTTCGATGGCCGCCAGGTTGATCGCCCCCAGGCGCTGGATACGCGCCTCGAGCTGCTCCAACTCCTGTTCGGTGCCCTGCTCGCTGGCCTCGGCCTCCAGGGTGGCGAGCACGCCTTGCAGGTCGTAGCCATCGGCCAGCAACTGCTCCTGCAAGGTCTTGCGCCGCACATCCAGGCCCTGGCACTCCAGGCGCAGCTGCTCCAGCTGGCCACGCAGCAACTGGGCCTGCTGCTCGGCCTGGGTACGGCGCTTTTCGGCGTCGCGCAGTTCGCGGTCGGCTTCGTCCATGTGCAGGCGGGCCTGGCGCATTTCCTCGTCGACGCTCATGCGCCGCTCCAGCAGCTCTTCCAGCTTCAGGCGCAGTTCTTCCTGTGGGGCCTCGCCCTCTTCCAGGTTCAGGCTCAGTTGCTCCTGGCGCTCGGTCAGGCGCGCGGCCTGCTGCTCCAGGCGCTCCAGGGCCTGCCGGGTGGAATCATGCTGCGCGCGCAGCGAGCCCAGGCGCACAGCCAGCTGGTGGGCGTGATCCTTGTGCTGGCGGGCCTCCTGGCGCACGCGATCGAGGCTTTCGCGCAGGGTGTCGCGGCGAGCCATCAACTGCTCGCGCTGCTCGGTGTCCTGGGCCATCAGCTCCAGGGCCTCCTGCAGCAGCAGGCGGGCTTCGCCCAGCTGCTCATGCTCCAGGGCGCGCTGTTCTTCCAGTTCGGCCAGCTCTTCCTGCAGGCGCCGGCGGCGCAGCTCGACCTGCTCGGCACGTGCGCGGCCAGCCGACAGGTTGGCCTTCAGCTCGCCATGCAGGCGGTTTTCTTCCTGGGTGCGACGGCGCAGTTGTTCACGCTGTTCTTCAAGGTCCAGCTGCTGCTCGCGCAGGGCCTGCAGTTGCTGTTCCAACTGCTCCAGCGCCGCTTCCTGCTCCAGTTGCTCCTGGCCCAGGCGCTCGATCTCCTGGCCGCGTGCCAGCACGCCGCCTTCGGCTTCGCCGCCACGGCGCACCCGCAGGAAGTGTCGGCCAACCCAGTAGCCATCGCGGCTGACCAGGCTCTGGCCTTCGCCGAGCGACGCGCGCTGCGCCAGCGCCTGGGCAAGGTCTGCCACGGGCTTGACCTGGCCCAGCCAAGGCGCCAGGTCGACACGGCCTTCGACCTTTTCCAGCAGGCTGCCGGGCAGCGACGAGCCGGTACCGCTCGCCAGCAGCAAGCGCAACTCGCCCTGCTCCAGGCCGGCAAAATCCAGGTTACTGAAGTCGTCCACCAGCACAGCCTGCAGGTCGGCGCCAAGCACGGTTTCTACTGCAAGCTCCCAGCCCGGCTCAACCCGCAACCCTTCAGCCAGCCGCGGCTGTTGCTCCAGGCCTTGGCCCTGCAGCCAGTCCGCAGCACCTGCACCCGGCTCCAGGGCGGCCTGCTGCAAGGCTTCGAGCGAGGCCAGGCGGCCACCCAGGCGTTGCAGGTCGCCCTGCGCCTGCTGTTGGGCCTGGGTGGCCTGCTGCAGTTGCTCACGCGCGCCTTCCAGGCGCTCGACCACCTGCTCTTCCGACAACTGCAACTCTTCCAGCACCATTTCGCTGCTGGCCAGCTGCTCGGCCAGTTCGAGCATGGCCGCATCCTGTGGGTCGCTGCCCAGCAGCTCACGCTCCTCGCCCAGCTTGCGCTGGCGCTCGGCCTGGCGTTCCAGGCTGGCCTCCAGCTGTTGCAGGCGCGCCTGCTGCACTTCGGCCTGGCGGCGCGGCTCGGCAGAACGGCTGTTGAAGCTGTCCCACTGTTCCTGCCAGCCGTGCATGCCCAGCTCGGCCTCTTCAAGGGCGGCAGTGGCTTCTTCGGCAGCGGCCAGGGTCATTTCCTGCTCGGGTTCGAGCATGGCCAGCTCTTCGCCCAAGGTAGCCAGCAGGGTACGGTCGTGGCCCAGGTGCGACTCGGTTTCCAGGCGCGTGCGCTCGGCTTCCTTGAAGTCATCCTGCAACTGGCGCAGGCGCTGCTGGCCGTGCTGGATGCTCTGCTCGACCCGGGCGATGTCACCGGCCACCGAGTAGAAACGGCCCTGCACCTGGTTGAAGCGTTCGGACAATTCGTGATGGCCATCGCGCAGGCGCTCGATGCTGGCATCGGCATTGCGCTGCTCGGCCACCAGCGCCTCATGGGACACATCCTGGTCGCCGATCACCGCCTCGCGCTGGCGCACCCGTTCGTCCAGGTCACGCCAGCGCAAGGCCGACAGGCGCGCCTTCAGCTGGCGCTCCTGGGCCTTGTATTCGCGGTACTTCTCGGCCGCCTGGGCCTGACGGTGCAGGCGCTCCAGCTGGCGCTCCAGCTCTTCGCGCAGGTCGGTCAGGCGCGCCAGGTTTTCCTGGGTGCGGCGGATGCGGCTCTCGGTTTCACGGCGGCGTTCCTTGTACTTGGAAATGCCGGCGGCTTCCTCGATGAAGTTGCGCAGCTCCTCGGGCTTGGCCTCGATCAGCTTGGAGATCATGCCCTGTTCGATGATCGAGTAGCTGCGCGGCCCCAGCCCGGTACCGAGGAAGATGTCGGTGATATCGCGCCGGCGGCACTTGGTGCCGTTGAGGTAGTAGCTGTTCTGCCCGTCGCGGGTGACCTTGCGGCGGATCGAGATCTCGGCGTAGGCGGCATATTCGCCGACCAGGGTGGTTTCGCTGTTGTCGAACACCAGCTCGATGCTGGCCTGGCTGACCGGCTTGCGGCCACTGGAGCCGTTGAAGATGACATCGGTCATCGACTCGCCGCGCAGGTTCTTCGCCGAACTCTCGCCCATCACCCAGCGCACGGCATCGATGATGTTGGACTTGCCACAGCCGTTGGGGCCGACCACGGCCGCCATGTTGCTGGGAAAGTTGACCGTGGTCGGGTCGACGAACGACTTGAACCCGGCCAGGCGAATGCACTTCAGGCGCATCGGTCAGCCTCGGGCCAACGCCGCCAGCACCAGTTCGCAGCTGCGCTGGCCATAGGCGGTGAGCACCTCGCGAATGCGCGGCAGGTCACGGGCGATCACGGCGTCGAGCAGGCGGGCGAACAGGTCCAGGTAATCGATCATGTTGGCCTGGCGCTGGTCCAGCGACAGGTAGTAGGCACGGCTCATCGCCGGCTGCAGGTTTTCCACGGTTTCCTGCAGGAACGGGTTGTCGGCGAACGGATAGGCCGCCCGCATGACCGCGAAGCTGTCGGCGACGAAGGCCTTGATGTCCAGCTGGTCATGGGCCCGCTGCAGGCGCTGCTGGATCTCCAGGAACGGGCGCAGGTCGGCATCGGTGCGCCATTTTTGCGCAACCGCGTTACCCAGCAGGATGTAGAACTCGCCCATCAGTGCGCACAGGCTGCGCACACTGCGCTCGTCGAGCTCGGTCACATGGGCACCCCGGCGCGGCAGGATCGCCACCAGGTGACGGCGTTCGAGGATCAGCAGCGCTTCGCGCACCGAGCCGCGGCTGACGTTGAGTGCCTGGGTGACCTTCTGCTCCTGGATACGCTCGCCTGGCGCCAGCTCGCCGCGGATGATGCGTTCGGCCAGGTAATCGGCAATCTGCTCGGAGAGGCTGTCCGGGGCCTTGAACGTCATGGTTTTCCTTCAAAATCATTGAACTGGGCACAAGGAGCGGATTGTAGCGTACTTGGCCGGTAATCGCGCAGAGGGGCCTGGCGGTTTATTTGACCTGCAAGGCATCCAGGCGCCCGGCGCGATCTATGCTTGGGATATGGGCAATGTGTGCGGCCGGGCTTGGACATGAGCAATTTCTTGACCTTTGAGTCAGAAAAATATTGACCAGCTGGACAGCTCTTGCTTAGAGTCCGCCCAACAACAATAAAACCATTGCGAGGCCATCCCCGTGATCCAGTTTCTCGTCAACCAGGAGCTGCGTAGTGAGCATGCCCTGGACCCGAACATGACGGTGCTGCAGTACCTGCGCGAGCACCTGGGCAAACCTGGCACCAAGGAGGGCTGCGCCAGTGGTGACTGCGGCGCCTGCACCGTGGTGGTCGGCGAACTGACCCAGGACGACCAGGGCAACGACAGCCTGCGCTACCGCAGCCTCAACTCGTGCCTGACCTTCGTTTCGTCGCTGCACGGCAAGCAACTGATCAGCGTCGAAGGCCTCAAGCACCAGGGCCAGCTGCACAGCGTGCAACAGGCCATGGCCGATTGCCATGGCTCGCAGTGCGGCTTCTGCACCCCCGGCTTCGTCATGTCGCTGTTCGCCCTGCAGAAGAACAGCAGCGGCCCCGACCTGCACCAGGCCCAGGAAGCCCTGGCCGGCAACCTGTGCCGCTGCACCGGCTACCGGCCGATCCTCGACGCCGCCGAGCAGAGCTGCCGCCAGCCTTGCCGCGACCAGTTCGATGCCCAGCAGGCACAGACTATCAGCCGCCTCAAGGCCATTGCGCCGACCCAGACCGGCGAGCTGAACAGCGGCGACAAGCGCTGCCTGGTACCACTGACCGTGGCCGACCTGGCCGACCTGTACAGCTCACACCCCGAGGCGCGGCTGCTGGCCGGCGGCACCGACCTGGCCCTGGAGGTCACCCAGTTCCACAAGACCTTGCCGGTGATGATCTACGTCGGCCATGTGGCCGAGCTCAAGCGCATCGAGAAAACCGCCAGCCACCTGGAAATCGGCGCCGCCACCCCGCTCACCGACTGCTACGGCGCGCTGAACGAGGAATACCCGGACTTCGGCGCCCTGCTGCACCGCTTCGCTTCGCTGCAGATCCGCAACCAGGGCACCCTGGGCGGCAATATCGGCAACGCTTCGCCAATCGGCGACTCGCCACCCCTGCTGATTGCCCTGGATGCGCAGATTGTCCTGCGCCAGGGCGAGCGCCAGCGGGTAATGCCACTGGAAGACTACTTCATCGACTACCGCATCACTGCACGCCAGGACAGCGAGTTCATCGAGAAGATCATCGTGCCGCGCGCCACCAGCGACTGGGCGTTCCGCGCCTATAAAGTGTCCAAGCGCCTGGACGATGACATTTCCGCCGTGTGCGGCGCCTTCAACCTGAGCATCGAAGACGGCGTGGTCAGCGGTGTGCGCATCGCCTTCGGCGGCATGGCGGCAATCCCCAAACGGGCCCGTGCCTGCGAAGCGGCGTTGCGCGGCAAGCCGTGGAACCAGGCCGCCATCGAGCGCGCCTGCCAGGCCCTGGCAGAGGACTTCACCCCGCTCAGCGACTTCCGCGCCAGCAAGGAATACCGCCTGCTGACCGCGCAGAACCTGTTGCGCAAGTACTTCATCGAACAGCAAACGCCGTACATCGAAACCCGGGTGACCGCTTATGTCTAACCATCACGTAGCCAAGAGCCAGGCCGAGATGGCCGAACTGTTCAGCCAGGACCTGACCACCGGGGTCGGCCGCAGCGTCAAGCACGACAGCGCCGACAAGCATGTGTCCGGCGAGGCGGTGTACATCGACGACCGCCTGGAATTCCCCAACCAGCTGCACGTCTATGCGCGCACCGCCGACCGCGCCCACGCGCGCATCCTGCGCATCGACACCACGCCGTGCTATGCCTTCGAGGGTGTGCGTATCGCCATCACCCACGAAGACATCCCCGGCCTCAAGGACATCGGCCCGGTGGTAGCCGGCGACCCGCTGCTGGCCATCGACAAGGTCGAGTTCTTCGGCCAGCCGGTGCTGGCCGTGGCCGCCCGCGACCTCGACACCGCACGCCGTGCGGCCATGGCCGCCATCGTCGAGTATGAAGACCTGGAGCCGGTGCTGGATGTGGTCGAAGCATTGCGCAAGAAGCACTTCGTGCTCGACAGCCACACCCACCAGCGTGGCGATTCCGCTGCTGCCCTGGCCAGTGCCCCGCACCGCATCCAGGGCACCCTGCACATCGGTGGCCAGGAGCACTTCTACCTGGAAACGCAGGTTTCCTCGGTGATGCCCACCGAAGACGGCGGCATGATCGTCTATTGCTCCACGCAAAACCCCACCGAAGTGCAGAAACTGGTCGCCGAAGTACTCGACGTGCCAATGAACAAGGTGGTGCTGGACATGCGCCGCATGGGTGGCGGTTTTGGTGGCAAGGAAACCCAGGCCGCCAGCCCGGCGTGCCTGTGCGCCGTGGTGGCGCGCCTGACCGGCCAGCCGACCAAGATGCGCCTGCCACGGGTCGAAGACATGACCATGACCGGCAAGCGCCACCCGTTCTACGTCGAGTACGACGTGGGCTTCGACGACGACGGGCGCCTGCACGGCATCAACTTCGACCTGGCCGGCAACTGCGGCTACTCGCCCGACCTGTCCGGTTCGATCGTCGACCGCGCCATGTTCCACTCCGACAACGCCTACTACCTGGGCGATGCCATCGTGCACGGCCACCGCTGCAAGACCAACACCGCCTCCAACACCGCCTACCGCGGCTTCGGCGGCCCGCAGGGGATGGTCGCCATCGAGCAGGTGATGGACCACATCGCCCGCCACCTGGGCCGCGACCCGCTGGCGGTGCGCAAGGCCAACTACTACGGCAAGACCGAGCGCAACGTCACCCACTACTACCAGACCGTCGAGCACAACATGCTCGAAGAGATGACCGCCGAACTGGAAGCCAGCAGTGACTATGCCGAGCGCCGCGAGTCGATCCGCCGCTTCAACGCCAACAGCCCGATCCTGAAGAAGGGCCTGGCGCTGACCCCGGTCAAGTTCGGTATTTCGTTCACCGCCACCTTCCTCAACCAGGCCGGTGCGCTGATCCATATCTACACCGACGGCAGCATCCACCTGAACCACGGTGGCACCGAGATGGGCCAGGGCCTGAACACCAAGGTGGCACAGGTGGTGGCACAGATCTTCCAGGTCGATTTCAGCCGCATCCAGATCACTGCCACCAATACCGACAAGGTGCCCAACACCTCGCCGACCGCGGCCTCCAGTGGTGCCGACCTGAACGGCAAGGCGGCGCAGAACGCTGCCGAAATCCTCAAGAAGCGCCTGACCGAGTTCGCCGCGCGGCACTACCAGGTGACCGAGGAAGACGTCGAGTTCCGCAACGGCCATGTGCGCGTGCGCGACCAGATCGTCAGCTTCGAGCAGCTGGTGCAGCAGGCCTACTTCGCCCAGGTGTCGCTGTCCAGCACCGGCTTCTACCGCACGCCGAAGATCTACTACGACCGCAGCCAGGCACGTGGCCGGCCGTTCTACTACTTCGCCTTCGGCGCCGCCTGCGTGGAAGTGGTGGTCGACACCCTGACCGGCGAATACAAGATGCTGCGTGCCGACATCCTGCACGATGTGGGTGATTCGCTGAACCCGGCCATCGACATCGGCCAGGTGGAAGGCGGCTTCATCCAGGGCATGGGCTGGCTGACTACCGAAGAACTGGTGTGGAACGCCAAGGGCAAGCTGATGACCAACGGCCCGGCCAGCTACAAGATCCCGGCAGTGGCCGACATGCCGCTGGATCTGCGGGTAAAGCTGGTGGAGAACCGCAAGAACCCGGAAGACACCGTGTTCCACTCCAAGGCCGTGGGCGAGCCGCCGTTCATGCTCGGCATCGCTGCCTGGTGCGCGATCAAGGACGCCGTGGCCAGCATCGCCGACTACCGCGTGCAGCCACAGGTGGATGCGCCGGCAACGCCGGAGCGGGTGTTGTGGGGTTGCGAGCAGATGCGCAAGGCAGTGGCTGCAGCGCAACCTGCCGAGCCGGAGCTGGAAGCCGTCACCCAGTAACGCCGCCGCTCCGCTTTTTTTGTGGGAGCGGCCTTGTGTCGCGAAAGGGCCGCGCAGCGGCCCCAAAACTTGTACAGCAACATGGATTTCTGGGGCTGCTGCGCAGCCCTTTCGCGACACAAGGCCGCTCCTACACAAAGCGGACCGCGTTGTCCTGAAGAGGAATTGCATCATGCACCAATGGATCAACGCCCTCGCCGACCACCAGTCCCGTGGCGAAGCCTGCGTGCTGGTTACCATCATCGAGGAACGCGGCTCGACCCCGCGCAATGCCGGCTCGAAAATGGTCGTCAGCGCCAGCGGCCTGTTCGACACCATCGGCGGCGGCCACCTGGAATACAAGGCCCTGCACATCGCCCGGCAGATGCTCGAAGAGCACCGCACTACCCCGCACCTGGAGCGCTTCAGCCTCGGTGCCAGCCTTGGCCAGTGCTGCGGCGGCGTCACTGTGCTGCTGTTCGAACCCATGGCCGCGGTGCAGGCGCAGATCGCGGTGTTCGGCGCGGGCCATGTCGGCCGGGCTCTGGTACCCTTGCTCGCCGCGCTGCCCTGCCGGGTGCGCTGGATCGATTCGCGCGAGCAGGAATTCCCTGCCCTGATCCCCGACGGGGTGACCAAGGTGGTCAGCGAGGAGCCGGTCGACGAAGTGGCAGACCTGCCGCCAGGCTGCTACTGCATCGTCATGACCCACAACCACCAGCTCGACCTGGAACTGACCGCCGCCATTCTCAAGCGCAACGACTTCACCTGGTTCGGCCTGATCGGCTCGAAGACCAAACGGGTCAAGTTCGAGCACCGCCTGCGCGAGCGCGGCTACGACGATGCCGTGATGGCGCGCATGCGCTGCCCGATGGGCCTGGCCGAGGTCAAGGGCAAGCTGCCCATCGAGATCGCCGTATCCATCGCCGGTGAAATCATCGCCACCTACAACGCCTGCTTCGGCCAGCACGATGCTGCCGCCAATGCCGGCCCCATTGCCCAGTTGCTGCCGCCCTCCCGGCGCAGCCAAGCCATTTGACGAGTGTGTTATGACCGTTACCCGCAAAGCCTACCGTGCCGCCATCCTGCACAGCATCGCCGACCCGGCCGAGGTGGGCCTGGAGGCTTCCCATGAATACTTCGAGGACGGCCTGCTGGTAGTCGACGACGGCCGCATCCGCGCCGTTGGCCACGCCGCCGAACTGTTGCCGACCCTGGACGCCGATATCCCGGTCGAGCACTACCAGGACGCGCTGATCACCCCGGGCTTCATCGACACCCACATCCACTTCCCGCAGACCGGCATGATCGGCTCCTACGGCGAACAGCTGCTGGACTGGCTGAACACCTACACCTTCCCCTGCGAAAAGCAGTTCGCCGACAAGGGCCACGCCGACCAGGTGGCGAAGATCTTCCTCAAGGAACTGCTGCGCAACGGCACCACCACCGCCCTGGTGTTCGGCAGCGTGCACCCGGAATCGGTCAATGCCCTGTTCGAGGAAGCCGAGCGCCTGGACCTGCGCCTGATCGCCGGCAAGGTGATGATGGACCGCAATGCCCCGGACTACCTGACCGACACCGCCGAGTCCGGCTATGCCGAAAGCAAGGCACTGATCGAGCGCTGGCACGGCAAGGGCCGCCTGCATTATGCAGTCACCCCGCGCTTCGCCCCGACCAGTACGCCTGAGCAACTGGCGCTGGCAGGCCAACTGCTCAAGGAGCACCCGGGCGTGTACATGCACACGCACCTGTCGGAAAACCTCAAGGAAATCGATTGGGTCAAGTCGCTGTTCCCCGAGCAGAAGGGTTACCTGGACGTATACGACCACTTCGAGTTGCTGGGCGAACGCTCGGTATTCGCCCATGGCGTGCACCTGTGCGATGACGAATGCCAGCGCCTGGCCGAAACCGGCTCGGCCGTGGCCTTCTGCCCCACCTCCAACCTGTTCCTCGGCAGCGGCCTGTTCAACCTGCCCCAGGCCGAGCGCTTCAAGGTCAATGTGGGCCTGGGCACCGACGTTGGCGCCGGCACCAGCTTCTCGCTGCTCAACACCCTCAACGAAGCGTACAAGGTGATGCAGCTGCAGGGCGCGCGCCTGCACCCGTACAAGTCACTGTACCTGGCCACCCTCGGCGGCGCCCGCGCGCTGCGCCTGGACGACCGCATCGGCAGCCTGCGCCCGGGCAACGATGCCGACTTCGTGGTACTGGACTACAAGGCCACGCCACTGCTGGACTACCGCATCCAGCAGTCCAACAGCATCGAGGAAACCCTGTTCGTGCTCACCACCCTCGGCGACGACCGCACCGTGCGTGAAACCTACGCCGCAGGGCGTTGCGTGCACCAGCGCTAAGGTTCTTTTGCCAGGCCCCGGTACAGTGCGCCGCCGATCGCAGCACCAATCAGCGGCGCCACCCAGAACAGCCACAGCTGTTGCAGGGCCCAGCCACCGACGAACAAGGCCGGCCCCGTGCTACGCGCGGGGTTGACCGAGGTATTGGTCACCGGGATCGAGATCAGGTGGATCAGGGTCAGGGCCAGGCCGATGGCGATCGGTGCAAAACCCGCTGGCGCCCGGGCGTCGGTGGCGCCCATGATCACCACCAGGAACATCGCCGTCATCACCACTTCACTGACAAAGCCCGCCCCGAGCGTGTAGCCGCCGGGCGAGTGGTCGGCGTAGCCGTTCGAAGCCAATCCCGCAGACAGCTCGAAACCTGCCTTGCCGCTGGCAATGAGGTAGATCACACCTGCCGCCAGGATGGCGCCGATCACCTGGGCGATCACGTAGGGCAACAGCTCTTTGGCCGGGAAGCGCCCGCCCACCACCAGCCCGAACGACACGGCGGGGTTGAGGTGGCAGCCGGAGATATGGCCGATGGCGAAGGCCATGGTCAGCACGGTGAGGCCGAAAGCGAAGGCGACGCCGAGTACACCGATGCCGATGGGGGAACTGGCGGCGAGTACCGCACTGCCACAGCCGCCAAGCACCAGCCAGAAGGTGCCGAGCAGCTCGGCGCCCATGCGTTTACCGAGGGACATGCTCATGAGTCCATTCCTCAAGAAGTTGAACGCAACGAATGCGCAAGCCCAACTGCTTGATGAAGGTTTGCTCACAAGAATTTAGCAGACCTTTGATCAATGACCAGAAATGGCTGGGGGCCGCTTCGCGCCCCATTCGCAGCACAAGGCTGCTCCTACAGAGGTTATGCAATCCTTGTAGGAGCAGCCTTGTGCTGCGAATGGGCTGCAAAGCAGCCCCCTTCAGTCAACCAGGCAAACGATCAACCCTTGACCGACACCTTGGGCTTTTTCAGCAGATGCGAAAACACCGCATGCAGATCGTCCGAGGCACTCTCCTCGTCCAGGTTCAGCTTGCTGTCGATGTGGTCCATGTGGTGCATCATCAGGCTCACCGCCTGCTCGGCATCGCGCGCCTCGATGGCATCGATCAGCTGCATGTGTTCGTCATACGAGCAATGCGAGCGGTTGCCGCTTTCGTACTGGGCAATGATCAGCGAGGTCTGCGACACCAGGCTGCGCTGGAAGCTGACCAACGGCGCATTACCCGCGGCCTCGGCCAGCTTGAGGTGAAATTCGCCGGAAAGACGAATGCCGGCACCGCGGTCACCACGGGAGAAGCTGTCGCGCTCCTCACGCACCATCTGCCGCAGCTCGTTGAGCTGCTCGAGGGTAGCGTGCTGCACGGCCAGTTCGGTGATGGCCCGTTCGACCATGCGCCGGGAGAAGAACACCTGGCGGGCCTCTTCCACCGTGGGGCTGGCCACCACCGCGCCGCGGTTCGGCCGCAACAGCACCACGCTTTCGTGGGCCAGGCGCGACAAGGCGCGGCGGATGATGGTGCGGCTGACGCCGAAGATCTCGCCCAGCGCTTCCTCGCTCAACTTGGTGCCCGGTGCCAGACGCTGCTCGAGGATCGCCTCGAAAATATGCGCGTAGACGATGTCGTCCTGGGTACCACTGCGGCCAGCCTTGCCGGTACGCGCAGGTTTCTTCAGAGGTTGCAGCTGTTCGTTCATGGGCTCTCGAGGCACGAAGGAAAGTATGGCGCCATTGTACACAGGCTGAGCCGTTTCTGCAGGTGGCCTTTTACCTATATAGCCGTTGTACGACGCATTGCGCACACAAAACATAAAACATTATTTGCATTCTTTGTACACAAAAGCATAATCCACCGAGCAACTTCTTGACCCGCAAGTCAACAAACCGGTCAGACGTCTGCCTTCCCTCGCGGAGCCGCCAAGTGCATTGCGCAGGCCCCTGGCTCCATAACAACAAGAAAGACTTGAGGAGTACTCGCTGTGGAAAGCCGCAAATCCGAAGCCCCTACGCTGGATCTTGCCCCACCGCTCGAAACGAGCTGGCTGGAGCGGATTTTCAAACTCAAGCAACACGGCAGCACCGTCAGAACCGAAATGATCGCCGGGGTGACCACCTTCATCACCATGGCCTACATCATCTTCGTCAACCCCAACATCATGGCCGACGCCGGTATCGACCACGGTGCCGCCTTTGTCGCCACCTGCATCGCCGCCGCGCTGGGTTGCCTGCTGATGGGCCTGTACGCCAACTGGCCGGTGGGCCTGGCACCGGGCATGGGGCTTAACGCCTTCTTCACCTACACCGTGGTCGGCACCATGGGTTACAACTGGGAAACGGCACTGGGCGCAGTATTCGTCTCGGGTGTGCTGTTCATGTTCCTGACCTTGTCGAAAGTGCGCGAATGGTTGCTCAACAGCATCCCGGTCAGCCTGCGCCATGCCATGGGGGCCGGCGTCGGATTGTTTCTCGGGCTGATCGGCCTGAAGACGGCAGGCATCATCGTCGACAGCCCGGCCACGCTGATCAAGCTGGGCTCGCTGCATGAACCGGGGCCGCTGCTGGCCGCGGTGTGCTTCCTGCTGATCGCCATCCTCAGCTACAAGCGGGTGTTCGGTGCGATCCTGATCAGCATCATCGGTGTCACCCTGGCCGGCTGGGGTCTGGGCCTGGTGAAATTCGGCGGGGTGATGTCGATGCCGCCAAGCCTGGCACCGACCTGGATGGCCATGGATGTGGCCGGCGTGTTCAACGTCAGCATGATCAGCGTGGTGCTGGCGTTCCTGTTCGTGCACATGTTCGACACCGCCGGCACCCTGATGGGCGTGGCGCAGCGGGCCAACCTGGTGGCACCGGACGGGCGTATCGAGAACCTGTCGAAGGCGCTGAAGGCTGACAGTGCCTCAAGTGTGTTCGGCGCCGTGGTCGGCGTGCCGCCGGTGACCAGCTATGTGGAAAGTGCTGCCGGCGTGGCCGCTGGTGGTCGTACCGGCCTGACTGCCGTGGTGGTCGGCCTGCTGTTCATCGCGGCGATGTTCTTCGCCCCGCTGGCCGGGATGATTCCGGCCTATGCCACCGCCGGTGCGCTGATCTACGTGGCGATGCTGATGATGGGCAGCATGGCGCATATCCACTGGGACGAGGCCACCGACAGCATTCCGGCGATCGTCACGGTGATCATGATGCCGCTGACTTTCTCGGTCGCCGACGGTATTGCCCTGGGCTTCATCAGCTATGTGGCGCTGAAGGCAGGTACCGGCAAGTACAAGGAAATCTCCGCCAGCCTGTGGGTGCTGTGCGCGATCTTCATTGCCAAGTTCGTGTTCCTCTGAACCCTGCTGCACCAACCAAGGGCGCCTCGGCGCCCTTTCTTTATTTGGCCGGCATCAATCTGCTGACCTGCACTGGCCTTTGTAGGAGCGGCCTTGTGTCGCGAAAGGGCTGCAAAGCAGCCCCAGGGTTTCAGCGCAGATGCACAAATTGCCGGGGCTGCTCCGCAGCCCTTTCGCGACACAAGGCCGCTCCTACAAGGGCCCGCGCTACCGATCAGATGGCAGCTGGCTTGCCGGCGACAAACAGCAGACGAAAAAAAGCCCGCCAGTGTGAGAGCGGGCCAAAGGACCTACGAAGATTCTTCTAGCGACCAACTAGCTTCCACGATAGGTCGAATAGCTGTACGGCGAGATCAGCAGCGGCACGTGGTAGTGCTCCTGCTGCTCGTCGATGCCAAAGCGCAGCACGACAACATCCAGGAACGCCTGGGCCGGCAGCTGTACACCGCGAGCGCGGTAGTAGTCGCCAGCGCTGAACTGCAGCTGGTAGACGCCGGTACGGTAGTCGTCACCCTGCAGCAGCGGCGCGTCGACACGGCCATCGCTGTTGGTCAGGGCAGTGTTCACCAGCTCCAGCTGCTGGCCTTCGACACGGTACAGCTCGACCTTGATCGAGCTGCCCGGGCAGCCATGCGCGGCATCCAGTACGTGTGTGGTCAAACGTCCCATTGCTTGTCGCCTCTTGTTCAATCTGTGGGCAAAAAATACACGGCCATCATCACGCCAAAGGGCCTGAGATGTGCGGGAATGACGCCATTAAGACATTCCATCGCCAAATTGTACACAATTTTTTGAGCCCTTCTGTCGCACCCGCCGTTTCTTGCCCATAAACGACCCATCGGTCGCAAATACAGGCGCCGTAAAGACGCCAACGTCATTAGCTGACCAATCAGGCAGGTTTCTTGCACTGTTTTTCCAGGGCGCTGCGAGGCGACAAAAGGGAAGAAATGCGGAAAAACAGGCTTACAAAAGATTTCAGAAGTTGTATACAATCAGCCCATCCGGTGGTGCGACATCCCGACGCGGTCCGCCCACCCCCGCACAAACGCACAAGAAGGAAGACTGCAGTGAGCGCTGACTACCCTCGCGACCTGATCGGTTACGGCAACAACCCTCCTCACCCGCAATGGCCGGGCAACGCTCGCATCGCGCTGTCTTTCGTCCTCAACTACGAGGAAGGTGGCGAACGCAACATCCTGCACGGTGACAAGGAGTCCGAAGCATTCCTCTCGGAAATGGTCGCCGCCCAGCCACTGCAGGGCGTACGCAACATGAGCATGGAATCGCTGTACGAATATGGCAGCCGCGCCGGCGTGTGGCGCCTGCTGAAGCTGTTCAAGGACAGCGGCGTGCCACTGACCATCTTCGCCGTGGCCATGGCCGCCCAGCGCCACCCCGACGTGATCCGCGCCATGGCCGAGGCCGGCCATGAAATCTGCAGCCACGGCTACCGCTGGATCGACTACCAGTACATGGACGAGGCCCAGGAGCGCGAGCACATGCTCGAAGCCATCCGCATCCTCACCGAAATCACTGGCGAGCGCCCGCTGGGCTGGTACACCGGCCGCACCGGCCCGAACACCCGTCGCCTGGTGATGGAGGAAGGTGGCTTCCTGTACGACAGCGACACCTATGACGACGACCTGCCCTACTGGGAGCCGAACAACTCTACCGGCAAGCCGCACCTGGTGATCCCCTACACCCTCGATACCAACGACATGCGCTTCACCCAGGTACAGGGCTTCAACTGCGGCGAGCAGTTCTTCCAGTACCTGAAGGACGCCTTCGATGTGCTGTACGCCGAAGGCGCCGAAGCACCGAAAATGCTGTCCATCGGCCTGCACTGCCGCCTGGTCGGCCGCCCGGCACGCCTTGCCGCACTGAAGCGCTTCGTCGACTACGCAAAAAGCCATGACCAGGTCTGGTTCGCCCGTCGCGTGGACATCGCCCGCCACTGGCACGCCACCCACCCGTACAAGAAAGAGAACGCCTGATGACCGCCTTCAACACCCTCAAGCCATCCGCCCTGGGCCGTGACGCCTTCGTCAAGGCATTCGCCGACATCTACGAGCATTCGCCGTGGGTAGCCGAAAAAGCCTATGACCTGGGCCAACTGGGCGAGCTGGACGAGATCGAGGCGCTGCACCAGCGCATGAGCGACATCCTGCTCAGCGCCAACCACGCCGACCAGCTGGCGCTGATCAACGCTCACCCGGACCTGGCCGGCAAGGCCGCCATCCAGGGCGAGCTGACCGAATCGAGCACCAACGAGCAGGCCGGCGCCGGTATTCACCAGTGCACCGCCGAAGAGTTCGCCCGTTTCACCGAGCTGAACGACGCCTACAAGGCCAAGTTCCAGTTCCCGTTCATCATGGCGGTTAAAGGCAGCAACCGGCACCAGATCCTCGCCTCCTTCGAAAAACGCATCCACAACGATGCCGATGCCGAATTCAAGGAAGCCCTGGCGCAGATCAACCTGATCGCCCTGTTCCGCCTGCTGCAGCTGTAAAGCCGCCGCAACGCTTGAGCCTTATCCAGAACAACGAACATAGAAGAGATATCCGCATGCGCACCCTGATGATCGAGCCCCTGACCAAAGAAGCCTTCGCCCCTTTCGGAGACGTGATCGAAACCGACGGCAGCGACCACTTCATGATCAACAACGGCTCGACCATGCGCTTCCACAAGCTCGCCACGGTCGAAACCGCCGAGCCTGAAGACAAGGCGATCATCAGCATCTTCCGCGCCGACGCGCTGGACATGCCGCTGACCGTGCGCATGCTGGAACGCCATCCGCTGGGCAGCCAGGCTTTCATCCCGCTGCTCGGCAACCCCTTTCTGATCGTGGTCGCGCCAGTTGGCGATGCACCTGTATCAGGTTTGGTCCGAGCCTTCCGCAGTAATGGCAGGCAGGGCGTCAATTACCATCGCGGCGTCTGGCACCACCCGGTGCTGACGATCGAAAAGCGGGATGACTTCCTGGTGGTTGATCGCAGTGGTTCCGGCAACAACTGCGACGAGCATTACTTCACCGAGGAACAGATGCTGGTCCTCAATCCCCACCAATAAGAAAAGGTCGGTCATTCAAGGGCATTGCCCGAGCGGGTGACCGGCAAGAGGTACATACTGTGGAAGCACACCTTCACGAATGGCTGAACCTGAGCATTCGCTGGGTTCACATGATCACCGGTGTCGCCTGGATCGGTGCATCGTTCTACTTCGTCTGGCTGGAGAACCACCTGAACCGAAGCAACCCGCGCGATGGGTTGTCGGGTGATCTCTGGGCAATTCACGGCGGTGGTATCTACCACCTGGAGAAATACAAGCTCGCACCCCCGAAAATGCCCGAGAACCTGCACTGGTTCAAATGGGAAGCCTACTTCACCTGGATGTCCGGTATCGCCCTGCTGTGCGTGGTGTTCTACTGGAACCCGACCCTGTACCTGCTGGCCCCTGGCAGCACCCTTAGCGGTGCCGAAGGCGTGGCCATCGGTATCGGCTCGCTGATCGCCGGCTGGTTCATCTACGACTTCCTGTGCGACTCGCCCCTGGGCAAGAAACCAGCGCTGCTCGGTGCTGTACTGTTCGTGCTGATCATCGCCGCGTGCTGGGGCTTCAGCCTGGTGTTCAGCGGCCGTGGTGCGTACCTGCACACCGGCGCGATCATCGGCACCATCATGGTCGGCAACGTGTTCCGCATCATCATGCCGGCCCAGCGCCAGCTGGTGGCTGCGATCGAGAACAACCAGACCCCCGACCCGGTACTGCCGGCCAAGGGCCTGCTGCGCTCGCGCCACAACAACTACTTCACCCTGCCGGTGCTGTTCATCATGATCAGCAACCACTTCCCGAGCACCTACGGTAGCCAGTACAACTGGCTGATCCTGGCCGGTATCGCAGTAGCCGCGGTCCTGATCCGCCACTACTTCAACACCCGCCACGACAGCAACAAGTACGCCTGGACCCTGCCGGTCGGCGCCCTGGCGATGATCTGCCTGGCCTACGTCACCGGTCCGAAACCGATGGCCGTCAGCCCTGAGCAAGCCGCGGCGAAGGTCGAGTACCAGCCACTGCCTGCGACCGCTGTAGGTGGCAAGACCGCTGCCGAGCAACGCGCCGAGGACGCCGCCAAGGCTGCCGCAGCGCCTGCCGCGCCGGCCGAAGCCCCTGCCCAGGCCACCGCCCAGGCTGGCGGCGAGAGCTTCGACAAGATCCACAATGTCATCCAGGAACGCTGCACCGTGTGCCACTCGTCCAAGCCGACCAGCCCACTGTTCAGCGCCGCCCCTGCCGGCGTGATGTTCGACACCCCGCAGCAGATCCAGGCCCAGGCCGCGCGCATCCAGGCGCAAGCGGTCGCCAGCCAGATCATGCCGCTGGGCAACATCACCCAGATGACCACCGAAGAGCGCAAGCTGGTCGGTGACTGGATCGCCAAAGGCGCCCCGGTCAACTGAAACACAATTGTCGGGATAACACCGCCCCCTGTGGGAGCGGGTTCACCCGCGAAGAGGCCGGCACTCCCGGCCTCTGTTTCAAGACATACGCAACAAGCAAGCATCGAGCGTTCAGCCTCAAGCGGGAACCTCAGGCTCTCTTAACCGGAAGCCTGCCGCCTGAGGCCGGCGCTTGGATCCGAGAATAAAAACAAAACTCGAGGTGCTGCATGTCCGAGTCACGCAAGGCGTACATCCCTGTTGCGCCGCCGCGCGAGCCCTTGCCCCTGTTCCAACTGATCCTGGTTGGCCTGCAACACGTTCTGCTGATGTACGGTGGCGCCATCGCCGTGCCATTGATCATCGGCCAGGCCGCCGGGTTGTCCCGTGAAGAAGTCGCTTTCCTGATCAACGCCGACCTGCTGGTCGCTGGCGTCGCTACCATCATCCAGTCCTTCGGTATCGGCCCGGTGGGCATCCGCATGCCGGTAATGATGGGTGCCAGTTTCGCTGCCGTCGGCAGCATGGTCGCCATGGCCGGCATGCCTGGCGTGGGCCTGCAGGGGATCTTCGGCGCGACCATCGCCGCCGGGTTCTTCGGCATGCTGATCGCGCCGTTCATGTCCAAGGTCGTACGCTTCTTCCCGCCACTGGTCACCGGCACGGTGATCACCTCGATTGGCCTGTCGCTGTTCCCGGTGGCGGTCAACTGGGCTGGCGGAGGTCAGGACGCAGGAACCTTCGGTTCGCCGATCTACCTGCTGGTGGCCGGCCTGGTGCTGGCGGTAATCCTGCTGATCAACCGTTTCATGCGCGGTTTCTGGGTCAACGTGTCGGTGCTGGTGGGCATGGGCCTGGGCTACATCCTGGCCGGCTCCATCGGCATGGTCGACCTGTCGGGCCTGAACGACGCACCGTGGCTGCAAGTGGTGACCCCACTGCACTTCGGCATGCCGACCTTCAGTCTGGCGCCGATCCTGTCCATGTGCCTGGTGGTGGTGATCATCTTCGTCGAGTCCACCGGCATGTTCCTGGCCCTGGGCAAGGTGACCGATCGTGAAGTTACCCCAGGGATGCTGCGCCGCGGCCTGCTGTGCGATGCCGGCGCGTCGTTCATCGCCGGCTTCTTCAACACCTTCACCCACTCCTCGTTCGCCCAGAACATCGGCCTGGTGCAGATGACCGGGGTGCGCTGCCGCTATGTCACCATCGTGGCCGGTGCACTGCTGATCCTGCTCAGCCTGCTGCCCAAGGCGGCCTTCCTGATTGCCTCGATCCCGCCTGCGGTACTGGGCGGCGCGTCCATCGCCATGTTCGGCATGGTCACCGCCACCGGGATCAAGATTCTCCAGGAGGCGGACATCGGCGACCGTCGCAACCAGCTGCTGGTTGCGGTGAGCGTCGGCTTCGGGTTGATCCCCGTGGTGCGTCCGGAGTTCTTCGCCCAGATGCCCCAGTGGATGGAACCCATCACCCACAGTGGCATCGCCATGGCCACGGTCAGTGCCCTGGTGTTGAACGTGCTGTTCAACATCCTTGGTGGTGCCGACCGCGCGGTGCACAACGAAGCCTGTCACCAGCATTGAGCAAGGGGGGCGGCGCACTGCCGCCCCGCCTCGAATTTGCCGTAAACGCTACACCGTCGGCCCGCCGGAATGGGCCGTCCGGGGCGCCTGCGCGCCAAAAAAACCCAACAAAAACAATAAGTCCGGGAACCACAACATGAAACGCATCACCTCGTCCCTCTTGCTGGGCAGCAGCCTGCTGGCCACCCTCCCCGCCCACGCTGGCGAATGGCTGCAGTGGCATGGCGAAAGCCTGACCTACCTGTACGGCAAGGATTTCAAGGTCAACCCACGCATCCAGCAGACGGTGACCTTCGAGCACGCCAACAAATGGAAGTACGGCGATACCTTCATGTTCGTCGACAAGGTCTTCTATAACGGCAAGCCCGACCCGGGCAAAGGCGTGACCAGTTACTACGGTGAGTTCAGCCCGCGCCTGTCGTTCGGCAAGATCTTCGACCAGAAGCTGGCGTTCGGCCCGATCAAGGATGTGCTGCTGGCCATGACCTACGAGCGTGGCGAGGGCGACAACGAGGCCTACCTGATCGGCCCCGGCTTCGACCTGGACATCCCCGGCTTCAACTACTTCACCCTCAACTTCTACCTGCGCAACACCGAAGGCAGCCGCCCCGGTGACAACGTCTGGCAGATCACCCCGGCCTTCTCGTACACCGTTCCGGTGGGCAAATCCGACATTCTGATCGACGGTTACATGGACTGGGTGGTCGACAACGACCAGACCCGCCGTGGCACCTACCACGCCAACCTGCAGTTCAATCCACAGGTCAAGTACGACCTGGGCAAAGCCCTGAACCTGGGCGCCAAGCAGCTGTACGTGGGCATCGAGTACAGCTACTGGAAGGACAAGTACGGCATCGACAGCCAAGGCAATATCGACAGTAACCAGAGCGTCACCAGTGCCCTGATCAAGGTGCACTTCTAGAAAACTGACCAAACGCACAAGTTTGTACCACACTGCTCCAGGACGGAGCACTTGAGGCAAGGCGCGCAAGCCAGTAATCTGCGCGCCCCCTCGATCAGGGCAGAAGGGATTCTGCCTGCGTTTACTGACCGCTCAGTCAATGAATTCGGGCGGTTGGCCAACGTGTTGCCAGCCTGAAAGACCCTTTTCATCCGTTCAGAACGAAGTCGAGCAGGAAGGTTTTGCCAGCCCAGGAAAGTTGGCTCAACCCTTGCCAAACAGCTGTGGCCTATCGAAAAAAGCTGACTCAAAAGACAAAAAAGCGCCAACAACGAGCGCTGACAATAGATCAATCAAGGGAGCGACACTCGCAATGCGTACCATCAACAGCCTGATCCTCGCCGGCGGCCTGCTGGCCTGTGGCACCACCTTCGGCGGCGACCTGCTGCAATGGCAGAACAACAGCCTGACCTACCTGTGGGGCAAGAACTTCAAGGTCAACCCGTCGATCCAGCAAACCGTGACCTTCGAGCACGCTGATGGCTGGAAGTACGGCGATAACTTCATCTTTGTCGACAAGATCTTCTACCAGGGCCAGAAAGATGAGGGCAATGGCCCGAACACCTACTACGGCGAAATCAGCCCGCGCCTGTCGTTCGGCAAGATCTTCGACCAGAAGCTGGCCTTCGGCCCGGTCAAGGACGTGCTGCTGGCGATGACCTACGAGTTCGGCGAAGGTGATACCGAGTCGTACCTGATCGGCCCTGGTTTCGACCTGGACATCCCTGGCTTCGACTACTTCCAGCTGAACTTCTACAACCGCACCACCGACGGCAGCCGCGCCGGCGACAACGTGTGGCAGATCACCCCGGTGTGGTCGTATACCATTCCGGTCGGTTCGTCCGATGTGCTGATCGACGGTTTCATGGACTGGGTGGTGGACAACGACGAGAACCGCCGCGGCACCTACCAGGCCAACCTGCACTTCAACCCGCAGATCAAGTATGACCTGGGCAAGGCCTTGCACCTGGGCGAGAAGCAGCTGTATGTGGGTGTGGAGTACGACTACTGGAAGAACAAGTACGGCATCAAGGATTCCGATGCCTTCACCACCGACCAGAACACCATGAGCTTCCTGCTCAAGGTTCACTTCTGATCTGAGTACAGGGGCCGCCTTGCGGCCCATTCGCGGGTAAACCCGCTCCCACAGGGTCCGCACCGGATTCATGGCAGACGCTATACATGTGGGAGCGGGTTCACCCGCGAACCGGGGCAACGCCCCGGCCATGCAACTCAGGTGGCCGGCCGAACCGCCCGCCACAGTTTCCCCGCAATGCCCACCACCGCCAGCACCACGGCACCGGCCACAACCCCGACACCGCCGTTCAGCAGCGCCACGGTCAACGCCCCGCCACGCCCTGCACTGAACGCCTCGATGGCATGATGCAGCGGCCCGATGCCATGCACCAGGATCCCGCCACCGACCAGGAACATGGCCGCCGTGCCGATCACCGACAGGCTCTTCATCATGTATGGCGCGGCACGCAGAATGCCGTTACCCACCGCCCTGGCCAGGCGTGATGCCTTGCGGGTCATCCACAGCCCCAGGTCATCGAGCTTGACGATACCGCCCACCAGCCCGTACACGCCGATGGTCATGACCACCGCGATACCCGACAGCACGACGATCTGCTGGGTCAACGGCGAGTCGGCAACGATGCCCAGGGTGATGGCGATGATTTCCGCCGAAAGGATGAAGTCGGTACGTACCGCGCCCTTGATCTTGGCTTTCTCGAACGCCACCAGGTCGACATTGGCATCGGCCACCGCCTCCTTGAGCGCTTCATGCTCGGCGTCAGTCTCGGCCTTGCTGTGCAGGAACTTGTGCGCCAGCTTCTCGAAACCCTCGAAGCACAGGTAGGCGCCGCCCAGCATCAGCAACGGCGTCACCGCCCAGGGGATGAACGCACTGATCAGCAGCGCCGCCGGCACCAGGATGGCCTTGTTCACCATCGAGCCCTTGGCCACAGCCCACACCACCGGGATCTCGCGCTCGGCACGCACCCCGGTGACCTGCTGGGCATTCAGTGCCAGGTCATCGCCCAGCACGCCTGCGGTCTTTTTCGCCGCCACCTTGGTCATCACCGAGACGTCATCAAGCACCGTGGCGATGTCGTCAATCAGTACCAGTAGACTGCTTCCTGCCATGTTTGCCTGTATCCAGAAGAGTGAGTGCCCAGGATTCTAGCCCAAAGCCGCTGCCTTGAGCGCCCGTCGAGCCCGGTGCTACCATGCCCGATCCCTCTTAGAGGTGGCCAGACACGAGGAAGATCCCTGACCATGAGCACCATTCGCGAGCGCAACAAGGAACTGATCCTGCGCGCGGCCAGCGAGGAATTCGCCGACAAGGGCTTCGCCGCCACCAAGACCAGCGATATCGCGGCCAAGGCCGGCCTGCCCAAGCCGAACGTGTATTACTACTTCAAATCCAAGGACAACCTCTACCGCGAGGTCCTGGAAAGCATCATCGCGCCGATCATGCAGGCGTCGACCCCGTTCAATGCCGACGGTGACCCGAAGGAAGTGCTGAGTGCGTACATTCGCTCGAAGATCCGCATTTCCCGCGACCTGCCGCATGCGTCCAAGGTGTTCGCCAGCGAGATCATGCACGGCGCCCCGCACCTGTCGCCGAACCAGGTAGCGCAACTGAACGAGCAGGCGCGGCATAATATCGAGTGCATCCAGCGCTGGATCGACCGCGGGCAGATCGCCCATGTGGATGCGCATCACCTGATGTTCAGCATCTGGGCAGCGACCCAGACCTATGCCGATTTCGACTGGCAGATCTCTGCGGTGACCGGCAAGGCCAAGCTGGCCGACAGCGATTATGACGCGGCGGCGGAGACCATCATCCGCATGGTGCTCAAGGGCTGTGAGCCCGAGATAGCCTGACAGGGCCAGTGGGGCTGCCTTGCAGCCCATCGCGACACAAGGCCGCTCCTACAAGGGATCGCGTACTACCTGCGATCCCTTGTAGGAGCGGCCTTGTGTCGCGAAAGGGCCGCAAAGCGGCCCCAGCCATCTTCAGCCTTACGCCGCTACCCCGGCATCCGCCTTCAACCCCACCTCCTCGATCGCACTGATCGCGCACTGCTCGTCGATATCCGACGTATCCCCGCTGATCCCTACCGCACCCAGCACCTTGCCGTCCTGATCACGCACCAGCACGCCACCCGGCGCCGGCACCACCGGCCGCTCGCCCAACCCGTTCAGCGCGGCAAAAAATGCCGGCCGCTGCTGCGCGTCCAGCGCCAGCAGGCGCGAGCCCTTGCCCAGGGCAATCGCGCCCCAGGCCTTGCCGGTGGCCACCTCCGGCCGGATCAGGCTGGCGCCATCCTCGCGTTGCAGCGCCAGCAAGTGGCCGCCGGCATCCAGCACCGCCACGGTCAGTGGCGCGGCATTGATCTTGCGGCCCGCCGCCAGCGCGGCATTCACCAGGCTGACCGCGACTTTCAGGTTCAAAGCGTTCATGGAAAGGTCCTCTTCTTGTTGTGAGAAGCCCTGAGGGCAGTTGAAAACCGATAGAACAAATAGAACACAACGAAAGATATTTTTGTATACAATATTTTGAAACGATCGTATGCGATGGCGCAAACCTCCGTTTTCACGGGCGCTCGAACGAAAGCGACGTCCGCCGACGAAAACCCGTTGACCTAAGCGGCCAGCCGTGAATACACTCTGGCACAAAGCAAGTTGTATACAATTACAAAATCGATGAGGCACAAACCATGAGCAAAATGAGAGCAATCGATGCAGCCGTTCTGGTCATGCGCCGTGAAGGTGTAGATACCGCGTTCGGCATCCCGGGGGCTGCCATCAACCCGTTGTACTCGGCCCTGAAGAAAGTCGGTGGCATCGATCACGTCCTCGCTCGTCACGTCGAAGGCGCCTCGCACATGGCCGAGGGTTACACCCGTGCCAACCCGGGCAACATCGGCGTGTGCATCGGCACCTCCGGCCCAGCCGGCACCGACATGGTCACCGGCCTGTACAGTGCCTCCGCCGACTCCATCCCGATCCTCTGCATCACCGGCCAGGCCCCACGTGCCCGCCTGCACAAGGAAGACTTCCAGGCTGTCGACATCACCAACATCGTCAAGCCGGTCACCAAGTGGGCCACCACCGTTCTGGAGCCAGGCCAGGTGCCTTACGCCTTCCAGAAGGCCTTCTATGAAATGCGCACCGGCCGCCCAGGCCCGGTACTGATCGACCTGCCGTTCGACGTGCAGATGGCCGAAATCGAATTCGACATCGACGCCTACGAGCCGCTGCCAGTGCACAAGCCGTCCGCCACCCGCGTACAGGCCGAAAAAGCCCTGGCCCTGCTCAATGACGCCGAGCGCCCGCTGCTGGTAGCCGGTGGCGGCATCATCAACGCCGACGCCAGCGACAAGCTGGTCGAGTTCGCCGAACTGACCGGTGTACCGGTAATCCCGACCCTGATGGGCTGGGGCACCATCCCGGACGACCACGCACAGATGGTCGGCATGGTCGGCCTGCAGACTTCGCACCGCTACGGCAACGCCACCCTGCTGAAATCCGACCTGGTGTTCGGTATCGGTAACCGCTGGGCCAACCGCCACACCGGTTCCGTCGACGTCTACACCGAAGGCCGCAAGTTCGTGCACGTGGACATCGAGCCGACCCAGATCGGCCGCGTGTTCACCCCGGACCTGGGTATCGTTTCCGACGCCGGCAAGGCACTGGACGTGTTCCTCGAAGTGGCCCGCGAGTGGAAAGCCGCCGGCAAGCTGAAGTGCCGCAAGGCCTGGCTGGAAGACTGCCAGGAGCGCAAGGCAACCCTGCAGCGCAAGACCCACTTCGACAACGTGCCGGTCAAGCCGCAGCGCGTCTACGAAGAAATGAACCAGGTATTCGGCAAGGACACCTGCTACGTCAGCACCATCGGTCTGTCGCAGATCGCCGGCGCGCAGTTCCTGCACGTGTACAAGCCACGCCACTGGATCAACTGCGGCCAGGCCGGCCCGCTGGGCTGGACCATCCCTGCCGCCCTCGGTGTGGTCAAGGCCGATCCGAAACGCAAGGTGGTCGCGCTGTCGGGTGACTACGACTTCCAGTTCATGATCGAAGAGCTGGCGGTGGGCGCACAGTTCAACCTGCCGTACGTGCACGTACTGGTGAACAACGCCTACCTGGGCCTGATCCGTCAGGCGCAACGTGGCTTCGACATGGATTACTGTGTACAACTGGCGTTCGAGAACATCAACTCGACCGACGCCGCCACCTACGGTGTCGACCATGTCGCCGTGGTCGAAGGCCTGGGCTGCAAGGCCATCCGTGTATTCGAGCCGGCCGAGATCGCCCCTGCCCTGCTCAAGGCACAGAAGATGGCCGAAGAGTTCCGCGTACCGGTGGTGGTCGAAGTGATTCTCGAACGTGTGACCAACATTTCCATGGGCACCGAGATCAACGCGGTCAACGAGTTCGAAGACCTGGCCCTGGTCGGCAACGACGCGCCAACCGCCATCTCGCTGCTGGACTGATCGCCTGACGCCCCCGTGCCGGCCCCTACCTGAGGGCGCCGGGGGCCTTCATCGCAAGGAGACACAACATGCCTCGCTTCGCTGCCAACCTGTCCATGCTGTTCACCGAACAGGACTTCCTGGCCCGCTTCAAGGCTGCCGCCGATGCTGGTTTCAGCGGCGTCGAATACCTCTTCCCGTACGACTTCAGCGCTGCCGAGATCAAGCAGCAGCTGGACGCCAACGGCCTGACCCAGGTGCTGTTCAACCTGCCGGCGGGCGATTGGGCCAAGGGTGAGCGCGGTATCACCTGCCACCCTGACCGCGTCGAGGAATTCCGCGCCGGTGTCGACAAGGCCATCGAATACGCCAAGGTGCTGGGCAACACCCAGGTCAACGCCCTGGCCGGCATTCGCCCACAAGGCCCGGACTGCGCCACCGTGCGCAATACCTTCGTGGAAAACCTGCGCTACGCCGCCGACAAGCTGAAAGCCGCCGGGATCCGCCTGGTCATGGAAATGATCAACACCCGCGACATCCCCGGCTTCTACCTGAACACCACCAAGCAGGCCCTGGAAATCCAGGCCGAGGTTGGCAGCGACAACCTGTTCCTGCAGTACGACATCTACCACATGCAGATCATGGAAGGTGACCTGGCTCGCACCATGGAAGCCAACCTGAAACTGATCAACCACATCCAGCTGGCCGACAACCCCGGCCGCAACGAGCCAGGCACCGGCGAGATCAACTATCGCTTCCTGTTCGAGCACCTGGACCGCATCGGCTACCAGGGCTGGGTGGGCGCGGAGTACAAGCCGCTGACCACCACCGAAGCGGGCCTGGGCTGGCTGAAGACCCATAACGCTATTTAAGGACCACACGCACCTTGTAGGAGCGGCCTTGTGTCGCGAAAGGGGTGCGCAGCGCCCCCAGGATTTCAGCTACGGCATAGATTGCCGGGGCTGCTGCGCAGCCCATCGCGACGCAAGGCCGCTCCTACACGGGGCCGCGTTGTCTGCTCCATCGAGATTCAACAAATACAACGAGGTAATCTCTCATGGCTAAAATCGGTTTCATCGGCACCGGCATCATGGGCAAGCCCATGGCTCAGAACCTGCAGAAAGCAGGTCACAGCATCTTCGTTTCCACTCACCACGACGCTGCCCCGGCCGACCTGATCGCCGCCGGTGCCGTGGCCCTGGCCAACCCGAAGGAAGTTGCCCAGGAAGCCGAGTTCATCATCGTCATGGTCCCCGACACCCCGCAGGTCGAGAGCGTCCTGTTCGGTGACAACGGCGTGGCCGAAGGCGTGGGCCCGAACAAGGTCGTGATCGACATGAGCTCGATCTCCCCTACCGCTACCAAAGCCTTCGCCGAGAAGATCAAGGCCACCGGCGCTGCCTACCTGGACGCACCTGTGTCCGGCGGCGAAGTCGGTGCCAAGGCCGCGACCCTGAGCATCATGGTCGGTGGCTGCCCGAAAGCCTTCGAGCGCACCCTGCCGCTGTTCGAAGCCATGGGCAAGAACATCACCCGCGTCGGTGGCAATGGCGACGGCCAGACCGCCAAGGTGGCCAACCAGATCATCGTTGCCCTGAACATCCAGGCCGTTGCCGAAGCCCTGCTGTTCGCCGCCAAGAACGGCGCCGACCCGGCCAAGGTACGTGAAGCACTGATGGGCGGCTTCGCCTCGTCGAAGATCCTCGAAGTGCACGCCGAGCGCATGATCAAGGGCACCTTCGACCCAGGCTTCCGCATCAACCTGCACCAGAAGGACCTGAACCTGGCCCTGCAGGGTGCCAAGGAACTGGGCATCAACCTGCCCAACACCTCCAATGCCCAGCAAGTGTTCAACACCTGCCAGGCCCTGGGCGGCGGCAACTGGGACCACTCGGCGCTGATCAAAGGCCTGGAGCACATGGCCAACTTCTCGATCCGCGACGACAAATGATTTAGATCCGGGGGCTGCTGCGCAGCCCTTTCGCGACGCAAGGCCGCTCCTACAACGGATCGCGGTCCCCTGTAGGAGCGGCCTTGTGTCGCGAAAGGGGCGCAAAGCGCCCCCAAAATCTCAGATCCAACACCTTTGAACCTGCGACCACAGGTTCAAAAGTGGCACCGAGCAACACCCGCCCCTGGTTCGGCCTGCACGGAGGCAGTTCCAGGGGCGTTTTTGATTCTGCAGAACAACAATAATTGGGAGCCTGCCATGTCGGTCGATCCGCAAAAACTTCTCCGCGAGCTGTTCGACACAGCCATCGCCGCCGCCCACCCCCGTCAAGTCCTCGAACCCTACCTGCCCGCCGACCGCAGCGGCCGGGTCATCGTCATCGGTGCCGGCAAGGCCGCAGCCGCCATGGCCGAAGTGGTCGAGAAAAGCTGGCAGGGCGAAGTCTCCGGGCTTGTTGTCACACGGTACGGTCACGGCGCCAACTGCCAGAAGATCGAGGTGGTCGAAGCTGCTCACCCGGTCCCCGATGCCGCCGGCCTGGCCGTGGCAAAACGCGTGCTGGAACTGGTCAGCAACCTCAGTGAAGACGACCGCGTCATCTTCCTGCTGTCCGGCGGTGGCTCGGCGCTGCTGGCCCTGCCCGCCGAAGGCCTGACCCTGGCCGACAAGCAGCAGATCAACAAGGCGCTGCTGAAATCCGGCGCCACCATCGGCGAGATGAACTGCGTGCGCAAGCACCTCTCGGCGATCAAGGGCGGCCGCCTGGCCAAGGCCTGCTGGCCGGCCACGGTGTACACCTATGCCATTTCCGATGTCCCGGGCGACCTCGCCACGGTGATCGCCTCCGGCCCGACCGTGGCCGACCCGAGCACCTCGGCCGATGCCCTGGCCATCCTCAAGCGCTACAACATCGAAGCGCCCAAGGCCGTTATCGACTGGCTCAACAACCCAGCCTCGGAAACCGTCAAGGCCGATGACCCGGCCCTGGCCCGCAGCCACTTCCAGCTGATCGCCAAACCCCAGCAGTCGCTCGAAGCCGCCGCGGTCAAAGCCCGCCAGGCCGGGTTCAGCCCGCTGATCCTCGGCGACCTGGAAGGCGAATCACGCGAAGTGGCCAAGGTGCACGCCGGTATCGCCCGGCAGATCGTCCAGCACGGCCAGCCGCTGAAGGCACCCTGCGTGATCCTGTCCGGCGGCGAAACCACCGTGACCGTGCGCGGCAATGGCCGTGGCGGGCGCAACGCCGAATTCCTGCTCAGCCTCACCGAAAGCCTGAAAGGCCTGCCGGGCGTGTACGCCCTGGCCGGTGACACCGACGGTATCGATGGCTCGGAAGAAAACGCCGGCGCCTTCATGACCCCGGCCAGCTACGCCCGTGCCGAAGCCCTGGGCCTGTCGGCCAGCGACGAGCTGGACAACAACAACGGCTACGGCTATTTCGCCGCCCTGGATGCGCTGATCGTCACCGAGCCGACCCGCACCAACGTCAACGACTTCCGCGCCATCCTGATCCTCGAGACTGCCCAATCATGACGCCTGATAAAAAAGTCAAAATCCTCGCCACCCTTGGCCCTGCGATCAAAGGCATCGACGACATCCGCCAACTGGTAGAAGCCGGGGTGAACATCTTCCGCCTCAACTTCAGCCACGGCGAGCACGCCGACCACGCCCTGCGCTACCAGTGGATCCGCGAAGTCGAGCAGCAACTGAACTACCCACTGGGTATCCTCATGGACCTGCAAGGGCCGAAGCTGCGCGTCGGCCGCTTTGCCGACGGCAAGGTGCAGCTGCAACGCGGCCAGGCCCTGCGCCTGGACCTGGACAACACCCCGGGCGACAGCCGCCGGGTCAACCTGCCGCACCCCGAGATCATCGCCGCCCTCGAGCCGGGCATGGACCTGCTGCTGGACGACGGCAAGCTGCGCCTGCGTGTCACCGCCAAGCACAGCGACGCCATCGACACCGAAGTGCTGGCCGGTGGCGAGCTGTCCGATCGCAAGGGTGTCAACGTGCCGCAAGCGGTGCTCGACCTCTCCCCGCTCACCGAAAAAGACCGCCGCGACCTGGCCTTTGGCCTTGAACTGGGCGTGGACTGGGTGGCCCTGTCGTTCGTGCAGCGCCCCGAAGACATCACCGAAGCACGCCAGCTAATCGGTGACCGTGCCTACCTGATGGCGAAGATCGAAAAGCCATCGGCAGTCGAACAGCTGCAAGCCATCGCGGAGCTTGCGGATGCGATCATGGTGGCCCGTGGCGACCTGGGCGTGGAAGTGCCGGCCGAAAGCGTGCCGCAGATCCAGAAACGCATCATCGGCACCTGCCGCCAACTGGGCAAACCGGTGGTGGTGGCCACGCAGATGCTCGAATCCATGCGCTTCTCGCCAGCGCCGACCCGCGCCGAAGTCACCGACGTTGCCAACGCCGTGGCCGAAGGTGCCGATGCGGTGATGCTGTCGGCCGAGACTGCGTCGGGCGAGTACCCGCTGGAAGCCGTGCAGATGATGAGCAAGATCATCCGCCAGGTGGAGAACGGCCCGGACTACCAGGCCCAGCTCGACGTTGGCCGGCCGAAGGCCGAGGCCACCGTGTCGGACGCCATCAGCTGCGCCATCCGCCGTATCAGCGGCATCCTGCCGGTGGCGGTGCTGGTCAACTACAGCGAGTCGGGTGCCTCGACCCTGCGCGCGGCCCGCGAGCGGCCACGGGCCCCGATCCTCAACCTGACCCCGAACCTGACCACCGCGCGCCGCCTGAGCGTAGCGTGGGGCGTGCACTCGGTGGTCAACGACCGCCTGCGCCAGGTGGACGAGGTTGTTTCCACTGCCCTGGAGATTGCCCAGGCACAAGGCATGGCCAGCCGTGGCGACACGCTGCTGATCACTGCCGGTGTGCCTTTTGGCAAGCCAGGGTCGACTAACACGCTGCGGATCGAGACCTTGATCTAAAGCACCGCATCTCTCCTGTGGGAGCGGGCGTGCCCGCGAAGAGGCCAGCAGGGACAACGATGTTGCCTGAGCTGACGCATTCGCGGGCACGCCCGCTCCCACAGGGTCGGTGGTGTCGCACACAACTGCGGAAAACCCGAGGCCCAAAGAGGCCCACCGCTCCCCATCAACCTCACTGACTGCCCCGATGTACACCAAAAATTTCGTCAACCCGTGCCCCGACTGGGCCACGGCGTTACTCAACGGCTTCAGCCAGGTGCTGCTGCTGCGCACCCCCCTGTGCGGCCTGTGCTGCCTGCTGGCCATCCTGCTGACCGCCCCCGGCCTGGTCGGTGGCGCCCTGCTCGGCGCCCTGGCCGGCCTGCTCACCGCCCAGGCACGCAGCTACGACCGTGCCGACCGCCAGGCCGGGCTGTACTGCTACAACGGCGTGCTGATCGGCATCCTGATCAGCGCCGTGCTGCCCTGGTCGGTCATCCTGCCGCCACTGATCATCGCCGCTGGCGGCCTGTCCAGCATCATCACCCACCAGTGGCGCAAGCGCGGCGGCAAACTGCTGATCGCCTACACCGCACCCTTCGTGCTGCTGGGCTGGGCCGTGTTGCTGATAGCCACCCCCTCGCCCAGCGGCTTCGTCGAAGCCGACCCGCTGTACGCGTTGGCGCGTGGCGTGGGCCAGATCTTCCTGCTCGATCAGCCCCTGGCCGGTCTGCTGATCATCATCGGCATGTTCATCGCCAACCCCTATGCCGCAATGTGGGCGGTGATCGGCTCGGCTATCGGCGGCGGCGTGGCACTGTTCGCCGACCAGGCGCAAGCCGCCTGGCTGGGCCTGTACGGTTTCAACGCCGCGTTGGCGGCACTGGCGTTCAGCAGGCAAGGTGAAAAGCCGTGGGTGACACTGCTGGCCATTGCCCTGGCCCTGCTGCTGCAACCGCTGTTCAAGCTGCTACCGGTGCCCGGCCTGACCGCGCCCTTCGTCGCCGCCTGCTGGCTGATGCACCTGGGCAACCACCTGGCCCAGCCCAGGCAGCGTGACGCCAGCCGCTTGCACAGCTGAAATGCAGCCCCTAGGCTCAGCCCATCACTTTTGTGGAACGAGCCAATGAACAACCCTGCGAGCCTGCGCGAGCAGCTCTACATCATCGTCTTCCAGACCGATACCGTGGCTGGAAGACGCTTCGACAAGATCCTCCTCCTGATCATCCTGGCCAGCCTGGTTACCGTCATCCTCGACAGCATCGACGAAGTGCATCAGGGCTACGCCGGCCTGCTGGCCGGCATCGAGTGGGGCTTTACCGCGATCTTCCTGGCCGAGTACCTCACCCGCCTGTACTGCTCGCCCAAGCCTTTGCGCTATGCCTTCAGCTTTTATGGCCTGGTCGATCTGCTGGCGATCGTGCCGGGGATCATCGCGCTGTACTACAGCGACGCCCAGTACCTGCTGATCATCCGCGTGATACGCATGCTGCGGATCTTCCGTGTGCTCAAGCTCAGCCCGTACCTCAAGCAGGCCCATTACCTTATGGAGGCGCTGCGCGGCAGCAAGCAGAAGATCATCGTGTTTCTGGTGACGGTATCGACCCTGGTGACGGTGTTCGGCACCTTGATGTATGTGATCGAAGGGCCTGAGCATGGCTTTACCAGCATTCCCAAGGGCATCTACTGGGCCATCGTTACCCTGACCACGGTAGGCTTTGGCGACATCGTGCCGAAGACCCCACTGGGGCAGGTGCTGTCGTCGCTGGTGATGATTACCGGTTATTCGATCATCGCCGTACCGACCGGGATCTTTACCGCCGAGCTGGCCAATGCCATGCGCGGGGAGCAGCTGCAGCATGATTGCCCGACCTGCAGCAAGAAGAGCCATGAGCATGGCGCGGCGTTCTGTTCGCGGTGCGGGAATGTGCTGTTTCCCAAGCAATGATTCCGCCTGTTCCGGCCCTTTCGCGGGTAAACCCGCTCCCACAGGATCACCACATACCCGAACCGTGCGCGGTCCCTGTGGGAGCGGGTTTACCCGCGAAAGGGCCAGAACAGGCGGAAGCATAACCAAAGTGTTTTTTGTTCTTTAACCCCCACAAACCCACCCGCTATAGTCGCAGGCAAACTGCCAACACCTTCTCGATAACAAGGAAGCAACGTGAAAAAACTCTTCACCGCCTCGCTGCTCGCCGCAGGCCTTGCCCTGGGCAATTTCGCCCAGGCTGCCCCCACCCTGCTCAACGTTTCCTACGACGTGATGCGCGACTTCTACAAGGACTACAACCCGGCCTTCCAGAAGCACTGGGAAGCCGAGCACAACGAGAAGGTCAACGTGCAGATGTCCTTCGGCGGCTCGAGCAAGCAGGCGCGAGCGGTGATCGATGGCCTGCCGGCCGATGTCATCACCATGAACATGGCCACCGACATCAACGCCCTGGCCGACAACGGCAAGCTGGTGCCGGACAACTGGGTAACCCGCCTGCCGAACAACAGCGCGCCGTTCACCTCGGCCACTGTGTTCATCGTGCGCAAGGGTAACCCCAAGGCGTTGAAAGACTGGCCTGACCTGCTCAAGGATGGCGTTCAGGTGATCGTGCCAAACCCCAAGACCTCGGGTAACGGCCGCTACACCTACCTGTCGGCCTGGGGCTATGTGCTCAAGCAAGGCGGTGATGAAAACAAGGCCAAGGACTTTGTCGGCAAGCTGTTCAAGCAGGCGCCGGTATTGGACACCGGTGGCCGCGCCGCCACCACCACCTTCATGACCAACCAGATCGGCGACGTGCTGGTGACCTTCGAGAACGAAGCCGAAATGATCGCCCGCGAGTTCGGCCGCGACCAGTTCGAAGTGGTCTACCCGAGCGTGTCGGCCGAAGCCGAGCCGCCGGTCAGCGTGGTCGACAAGGTGGTGGCGAAGAAAGGCACCCAAGCCGCGGCCGAGGAATACCTGAAGTACCTGTGGTCGCCAGCCGCTCAGGAAATCGCCGCACAGAACTACCTGCGCCCGCGTGATGCGACGGTACTGGCCAAGTACACCGACCGCTTCCCGAAAGTGGACTTCCTGTCGGTAGAGAAGACCTTTGGTGACTGGCGCACCGTGCAGAAGACCCACTTCAATGATGGTGGGGTGTTTGACCAGATCTACACCAACAATCAGTAATTGATGTAAGCCTTACCGGCCTCTTCGCGGCTAAAGCCGCTCCCACAGGAACCCCACAGCCCTCAGGTTTTGCACTGTACTTGTGGGAGCGGGTTTACCCGCGAAGAGGCCAGCAAGGGCAACATCAGACCTGACGGAATACCAGAGCCTTCAAGCCCCCCGCCGGGTCCACATCAGGAAACTCCGGCGGGTTCTCCAGCCGCTCGATGAATGCCAGCGACGGCGCCTGCTCCGCCATCCCCTCGATCAGAAACTCTGGCCCGATGCCCGGGTCGTTCACGCACGCCAGCACCGTCCCGCCCTCGCTCAACAACTCCGGCAAGCGCCGCAGGATCTTCGCGTAATCCTGGGTCAGCACAAAGCTGCCGCGCTGGAAGGTCGGCGGGTCGATGATGATCAGGTCATAAGGCCCGTACTTGCGCACCTTGCCCCACGACTTGAACAGCTCGTGCCCCAGGTACGCCACCCGCGACGCATCGTGGCCATTGAGGCGATGGTTGTCGCGGCCCCGGGACAACGCCGACTTGGCCATGTCCAGGTTCACCACCTGCTCGGCGCCACCGGCAATCGCCGCCACCGAGAAACCGCAGGTGTAGGCGAACAGGTTCAGCACGCGCTTGCCCGCCGCCTGCTCGCGCACCCAGCGCCGACCATAGCGCATGTCGAGGAACAGGCCATTGTTCTGCCGCACGCCCAGGTCCAGCAGGTAGGTCAGCCCGTCCTCGACCACCTCGCGCTGCTGGCACGCTTCGCCCAGCAGCCACTGGCCCGGGCTGTCGGGCAGGTAGCGATGCTGGAGAAGGATGGCTTGACCAGTCCACTGCGGGCGCTCGGCGAGAGTACGCAGCATGGCCTCCAGTTCGGCCAGCTGGCCTTGCGCCGGCTCGCGGAACAGGGCGACCGACAGCACGCCTTGCAGCCAGTCCACGGTGACCTGCTCCAGGCCCGCCCAGCAGCGGCCGCGGCCGTGGAACAGGCGGCGGGTTTCCTGCGGGGCAGGGTCGAGGGCGGCGAGCAGGTGTTGCTCCAGAGTCTGGATCGGCGAAGTCATCATGGGTCGCAAACTGGCAAAAGCGGCATTCTACCTTGCGGGCCCTTTCGCGGGTAAACCCGCTCCCACAGGATCACCACAGGCCCGAACCGTGTGCAGCACCTGTGGGAGCGGGTTTACCCGCGAAAGGGCCCGCAAGACCACCTCATTCCTCTGCCACAACCCGCACTGGCCTGAACCACCACCCCTGCTGCATCCCTGCCGCCGCCAGCAGGATCAACGCCACCCCCAGCCACTGCAACGGTGCCAGCCGGTGCCCGAACGCCACCCAGTCCACCAGAATCGCCGCAATCGGGTAGATGAACGACAGTGCCCCGGTCAGCGCCGTGGGCAGGCGCTGGATGGCGCTGTACAGCAACACATACATCAAGCCGGTGTGCACCATGCCCAAGGTCACCAGGCTGGCCAGCGCCGGCACTTCACCCGGCAACCCGCCAAGCTTGACCCACGGCGCCAGCAACAGCACACCCGTGGCCACCTGGATCAGCGCGATCAGGTGCGGTGGCGTGCCACTCAGGCGCTTGATGATCAACGCCGCGATGGCATACAGGAAGGCCGCCCCCAGCGCCAGCGCAATGCCCAGCAAATAGTCCTCACCGCCACCCTGCCCCGCGCCATGGGCACTGACGATGGCCAGCATGCCGAGGAACGCCACGCTCAGCCAGGTGACCTTGGCCAGGGTAATCTTCTCGCCCAGGAATACTGCCGCCAGCCCCACCAGCATGAACGGCTGCACGTTGTACACCGCCGTGCCGATGGCAATCGACGCCCGCGAGTAGGAGGCGAACAGCAGCACCCAGTTGCCGACGATGGCCACACCGCTGGCAATCGCCAGCAGGAACGCCGTGCGGCTGATCACGCCCGGCCGCAGGAAGCCGAACCCCGCGCAGATCGCCAGCAAGGTCACGGCACCGAACACGCAGCGCCAGAACACCACCTCGAGCACCGGCTGGCCGGACACCAGCACGAACCAACCGATGGTCCCGGAAATCAGCATGGCAGCGACCATTTCCAGCGAGCCACGACGCAATGAACTGTCCATCTCACACCTCCTGTTGAAGACGGCAACAGTATGCAAAGGTTGCTGGCCGGCCTTCCAGCGGATAACGAAGGAAGATTGGCATGTTTGCCTTTACTATCAAGGCAAATCACGCGAACTACCTGCTTGAGGTGACCATGACCGATGCCATCGACCAACTGCTGATCAACGCGCTCATGGAAGACTCGCGCCGCTCGCTCAAGGCCCTGGCGCAAATCAGCGGGCTGTCGGCGCCCAGCGTCAGCGAACGCCTGCGCCGCCTGGAGGAACGCGGCGTGTTGCGCGGTTACACCGTAGAGGTCGACCCGCGCGCCTTCGGCTACCAGCTGCAGGCCATCGTGCGCATCCGCCCGCTACCCGGGCAGCTGCAGGAGGTGGAACGGCAGATCGTCGCCATTGCGGAGTTCACCGAGTGCGACAAGGTTACTGGCGAGGACTGCTTCATCGCCCGGCTGCATGTGCGCTCGATGGAGCAGCTGGATACCCTGCTCGACCGCATCAATGTGCTGGCCGAGACCAACACCGCCATCATCAAGAAAAGCCCGGTGAAGCGGCGGTTGCCGCCGATGGATTGAGTTTTGCCTGTACGGGCCTCTTCGCGGGTAAACCCGCTCCCACAGGATCTCGACGGGCCTGAATGCTGTGGGGTACTTGTGGGAGCGGGTTCACCCGCGAAGAGGCCGGCACAGGAAAAAGCTGACTAATTTTTGTACACAAGAATGTCACCATAAGTGCCGTTTTTGTGTGCACTTTCCAGAATCACGCCCCAATACGTTACACACTTCCCACAACTTATTCTGACCAAATGATCAACTAAATCATCCTCGAAAAATTTAAACCTGTTCATTTGGTCAACTTATATCTCCTTCATTTCATCAACTTATATTTCAACAAGATAGATTCGAAATGATGGTCAGCTGCAAGTTGCTTTTTCCTTGGCATGGAACTCGCTTTTGTGTGTTCGTGTTTTGTATACAAATCAAGCAAAACATAAATACACAAGAACCCGCGACGCCGACCCAACATCGGCCGCCGCGCCCCAAACCCTGAGATGCCAACGCTGCACCGACGAGATGGCGAGCCCGTGCGCATGCCCGCTCATCGCAGTCCACGTGCATCAGGAGCCCGCCGGAATGAGTACCAGCCTCGACCTTGCCCCTGAACTATCCGTCGCCAGCACCCACCCCGCTTCCCCTCTCGCCGGCAGCCAGCCGGAACTTGCCCTGAGCCCTCGCCTGCATAACCGCGACCTCGCCCCGACGCGCATCGAAGGCCGCCGCTGGGGCGGCTACAGCATCTTCGCGCTGTGGACCAACGATGTGCACAACATCGCCAACTACTCGTTCGCCATGGGCTTGTTCGCCCTCGGCCTGGGTGGCTGGCAGATCCTGCTGTCGCTGGCCATCGGCGCGGCGCTGGTGTACTTCTTCATGAACCTGTCCGGCTACATGGGGCAGAAGACCGGCGTGCCGTTCCCGGTCATCAGCCGCATCGCCTTCGGCATCCACGGCGCGCAGATCCCGGCGCTGATCCGCGCGGTCATCGCCATCGCCTGGTTCGGCATCCAGACCTACCTGGCTTCGGTGGTGCTGCGCGTGCTGCTCACCGCCGTATGGCCGCACATGGCGGCCTATGACCATGACAGCATCCTCGGCCTGTCGAGCCTGGGCTGGGCATGCTTCGTGTCGATCTGGCTGGTGCAGCTGGTGATCCTGGCCTACGGCATGGAGATGGTGCGCCGCTACGAGGCCTTTGCCGGCCCGGTGATCCTGCTGACCGTCGCCGCCCTGGCGGTGTTCATGTACATCAAGGCCGACGCCCGCATCGCCTGGTCGGTGGCCGAACCGCTGACCGGCTACGAGATGTGGCGCAACATCTTTGCCGGCGGCGCGCTGTGGCTGGCGATCTACGGCACCCTGGTGCTGAACTTCTGTGACTTCGCCCGCTCCTCGCCATGCCGCAAGACCATCCGCGTCGGCAACTTCTGGGGCCTGCCGGTGAACATCCTGGTGTTCGCCGTGATCACCGTGGTGCTGTGCGGCGCGCAGTTCCAGATCAACGGCCAGATCATCGACAGCCCTACCCAGATCGTCGCCGCCATCCCCAACACAGCGTTCCTGGTGCTGGGCTGCCTGGCCTTCCTGATCGTCACCGTGGCGGTGAACATCATGGCCAACTTCGTCGCCCCGGCCTTCGTCCTCAGCAACCTGGCACCGCGTCACCTGAACTTCCGCCGCGCCGGGCTGATCAGCGCCACTCTGGCAGTGCTGATCCTGCCGTGGAACCTGTACAACAGCCCGCTGGTGATCGTGTATTTCCTGTCCGGCCTGGGTGCCCTGCTCGGCCCGCTGTACGGGGTGATCATGTCCGACTACTGGTTGCTGCGCAAAGGCTGCATCAACGTGCCGCAGCTTTACAGCGAAGACCCGGCCGGCGCCTACCACTACACCAAGGGCATCAACCTGCGCGCGGTGGCCGCCTTCGTGCCGGCCGCACTGCTGGCCATCGTCCTGGCCCTGGTGCCCAACTTCCATGGCGTGGCGCCGTTCTCCTGGCTGATCGGTGCCGGCATCGCCGCCGCCCTGTACCTGCTGATCGCCCCACGCAAACGCCAATACCACGACGTCAGCGGCGAATGCATCGCCGTTGACCACAGCAGCCATTGACCAGGGAGGACTACCCATGCGCATTCTGATCGCCAACGTCAACACCACCGAAGCCATCACCGAAGCCATTGCCGAACAGGCCCGTACGGTGGCCGCACCCGGCACCGAAATCATCGGCCTCACCCCATGGTTCGGTGCCGAGTCGGTGGAAGGCAACTTCGAAAGTTACCTGGCCGCCATCGCGGTGATGGACCGGGTGCTGGCCTACGAAGGCCCTTACGACGCCGTGATCCAGGCGGGTTACGGCGAACATGGCCGCGAAGGCCTGCAGGAACTGCTGAACGTGCCGGTGGTGGACATCACCGATGCCGCCGCCAGCACGGCGATGTACCTGGGCCATGCCTACTCGGTGGTGACCACCCTGGACCGCACCGTGCCGCTGATCGAGGACCGCCTGAAGCTCTCCGGCCTGTATGACCGCTGCGCATCGGTACGCGCCAGCGGGCTGGCGGTGCTGGAGCTGGAAGCCGACCCGCAGCGCGCGGTGGAGGCGATTGTCGAGCAGGCAGAACGCGCCGTGCGCGACGACAAGGCCGAGGTGATCTGCCTGGGTTGCGGCGGCATGGCCGGGCTGGACGAGCAGATCCGCCAGCGCACCGGCGTGCCGGTGGTGGATGGTGTGAGTGCGGCGGTGACCATAGCCGAATCGCTGGTGCGCATGGGCTTGAGTACCTCCAAGGTACGTACCTATGCCACGCCACGGGCGAAGAAAGTGGTGGGTTGGCCGATGCGGTTCGGGCGCTAACCCTCTATTTGCCTGTGCCGGCCCCTTCGCGGGCTTGCCCGCTCCCACAGGCCCCCACCGCTCTCAAGGGCTGTGCTGTACCTGTGGGAGCGGGCAAGCCCGCGAAGAGGCCGGTACAGGCAAACCATCACCAGTGGATCAGGTCGGGCAGCTATGCGCACCATCATTCAGGCCCTGACGCACGTTGCGGCTGAGCAGGCTGGCCTTGCCGTCGTGCCAGGTCAGGGTCAGGACGTAGAGGGTGTCGAAGTCGTCGCCGCTCCAGTCCTCGGTGATCACCCGCTCCTCACCGAGGGCCTTGCCAGCCACGGCATTGATCAGGTCAGGGAGGTAGCCATGCGACCAGGCGGTGTACACGGTCGCGTTACGGTACTTGTCGCGCAGCAGCTCTTCGGCCAGCGCGTCGGTGTCGTTGGCGCCATAGTCGATGTTTACCGGCAGGCCCAGGCGAATGGCGCTGGGGCTGATGGTCATCAGCGGGCGAATGTAGCTGTAGCTTTCGTCCTTGCTGCCTTCCTCGACATGCCGCGAGGGGTTGGCAGCGAACACGTAGTCGGCCTTGCCAAAGCGCTCGGGCAGCACGGTAGCCAGGTCCAGCGCACGGTTGAGGCCCTGGCAGTTCAACTGGCCCAGCCCCTCGCCCGGCTTCTCGGCGTGGCGCAGGAACACAAGGGTCTGGGTGCCATCCACCGGTTGCGCCCGGCTTTCGACAGCTTCCAGCGCCAGCGGTACGGCTATGGCTGTAAGCGTCAGGCTCAGCAACCAGTGACGACGACGGCGGAAGAATGTTGGCAACTTCATCAAGACAGGCCCATGTGGCAGAAAGAATCGGGTAGACCCGCCACATCACCCCGCCAACAGCACCGCGGGGCATCCTTGTAGTGAATGCCGTCCATGGCAACGAGTGAGGGTGAGAGTGCCCTGAACCCGTTTGGTTCCTCCCTGGAGGTGGATGCCGTTCCCTAGGCAAGGCTTAGATTAGAGGATGGGTGTTGCTGAAATGTGTAGGGCGCAAGAACATCGGGTTGCAGTACGGCCACTCAATCATCCCGCGTCAGCACTTCCAGCAATTCGATCTCGAAGGTCAAATCCGAGTTCGGCGGAATCGCCCCCACGCTGCGTTCGCCATAGCCCAGGTGGGCCGGTACCAGGAGCTTGCGCTTGCCGCCAACGCGCATGCCCATCAGGCCTTGATCCCACCCCTTGATTACCCGACCCGTGCCGATCACGCACTGGAACGGCTTGCCGCGCGACCAGGACGAATCGAACTCGCTGCCGTCGGCCAGCCAGCCGGTGTACTGGGTGGTGATCAGGGCGCCTTTGACGGCGGCTTTGCCATCCCCCTCCACAAGGTCGATGATCTGCAGTTCTTGGCTCACGGGGCACACTCCAACGCTGGAAACAAAGCCGCCCTTTTCTCAGGAATGCACCGGTTTGGCAAGTTCGCGTGGCGTTTCGTGCTGGCGCATCGATCACAGCACGCCGCCTGAATCAGCCGAGCTGCTCGAAGGCTTCCTGGCCGGTCAGTTCCTTGGTCTGGTTGGCGAAGCAATACCAGGCGGGTTTCTCTTCGACGAAAATCTGCAGGTCGAAATCCCATTCCTGGTCGCCGTCCAGCAGGCCGACCGGGACGGCATGGAAGTCATTGGCCTTCAGCCGGTAGTACAAGTGCGTGCCGCACTGGCCGCAGAAACCGCGCTGGGCCCAGTCGGAAGACTCATAGACGCTGGGGGCGCGCCCTTCGATCACTGGTGGCTTGCTGCAATGCACCACCAGCAATGGGCCGCCGGTCCATTTACGGCACATGCTGCAGTGGCAGGCGCTGATATGGGTGTTGTCGACGGTGACCTTTAGCTTGGTGGCGCCGCACAGGCAGGTGCCGTGTTTTTCCAGGGCCATGGCTGGCTCCTTCAGCGAGGGATGGGCAGACCAGTATAGGTGCACGATTCCTGTAGGAGCGGCCTTGTGTCGCGATGGGCTGCAAAGCAGCCCCCCGGGTCTATGCAGCGTTACCAACATCGAGGGGCCGCGTTGCGGCCCATCGCGACACAAGGCCGCTCCTACAGGGCATCGCGTAAGCTTCTAGATGTAAATGGTACCGCGCAGGTACAACGCCGCCCGCCCGCTGATGATCACCCGGCCATTACCCGGCACTTCGCACTGCAGCTGCCCTTTGCGCGTCCCACCCTGCTCACAGCTCAGCACGTTCCTACCCAGACGCTCTGCCCATATCGGCGCCAGCGAGGTGTGCGCCGAGCCAGTCACCGGGTCTTCGTTCACGCCGACCCGTGGGCCGAACCAGCGGGTGACGAAATCAAAGCCACGGCCTGCTGCGGTAACGGCGATACCGCGCACATCGAAAGCCGACAGGGCAACGAAATCCGGCTTCAGGGTGTCGAGCAACAGGGCGTCATCAATCACCACCACATAGTCGTCACTGCGGTACAGCGCCCGTGCCTGGCCAAGGCCCAGCGCCTGCAACAGGCCCGGCAGCATGTCCACGGCGACCGGCTGCTTGGCCGGGAAGTCCATGGCCAGCAGCCCGTCGGCGTTACGGCTGACCCGCAGCTCGCCACTGCGGGTGTTGAAACGCAGCACCTGCACCTGCTCGCCCAGCTGTTCGAACAGCACATAGGCCGAGGCCAGGGTGGCATGGCCGCACAGGTCGACTTCCACGGTCGGGGTGAACCAGCGCAGGTCGAAGGTTTCGCCGTTGCGCACGAAGTAGGCGGTTTCCGACAGGTTGTTCTCTTCGGCGATGCGCTGCAGCACATCGTCCGGCAGCCAGCTTTGCAGCGGGATCACTGCCGCCGGGTTGCCCCCGAACGGTTCGGCGGAAAACGCATCGACCTGGAAGATTTCAAGTTGCATGCACACACTCCTTGTTGCCCGATCGCTGCCAGGCAGATGTATGAAAAGGGTTACTGGCGTACCGGGGTCAACACGGCTTCGCCGGCAAAGAACGCCTGCAGGTTGCGCAGCACCAGGGCCACCGTGTCGCGCGCCGCCTCCGGCGACTGGCCGGCCACGTGGGGGGTGAGCACGGTGTTGCCAAGGGCCTTGAGGGCATCGGGTACAGCCGGCTCGTCGTCGAACACATCCAGTGCCGCACCAGCCAGTTGGCCATGCTGCAGCGCGGCCACCAGGGCCTGGGTGTCGACCACGCTGGCACGGGCGATGTTCACGAGGTAGCCCTCGGCCCCCAGGGCCTCGAGCACCTGTGCATCGACCAGATGGCGAGTGTCGGCACCGCCGGGGGTGGCCACCACCAGGATGTCGACGGCATCGGCCAGGTGCTGCGGGCTGTCGTACCAGGTGTAGGGCACATTTTGGCGCGGCGTGCGGCTGTGGTAGCTGACGGGCATGGCGAAGCCCAGATGGGCGCGCCTGGCGATGGCCAGGCCTACCGCACCAAGGCCGAGAATGCCCAGGCGCTTGCCACTCACCGAGGGGCTGATCACCCGGTTCCATTCGCCCCGGCGGGTACTGGCATCGGCGCGGGGAATGTCGCGCAACAGCGCCAGCAGCAAGGCAAGGGTGTGGTCGGCGACCGCCTCGGCATTGGCCCCGGCGCCGTTGGTAACCGTGATGCCGCGCGCAGCGGCGGCGGCCAGGTCGACCTGCTCGTAGCCGGCACCGATCACGCAGATGATCTGCAGTTTGGACAGCTTGTCGATTTCGCTGGCAGTCAGGCCCAGCGGGCCGCGGGTGAGCACTGCATCGATTTCATGGGCATGGCGCTGGATGGCCTCGGCCCGCAGTTGCGGCGAAGGGGCACGGATCAGACGGTAGCCGGCCTGCTCCAGCATGGGCAGGTAATCATCGACGGTTTCCACCAGCACCAGGACTGTCTTGTGCATGCCACCTCCGGGTCAGTTCGAGGCGACATTATGCGGAGTCACCGGCCAGTACAGTCAACCGAAATAAAGAGGTGAAACTGCACTGTTCTGCTTAGCGCTGCTCTTGCTCTTGCTCTTGCTCTTGCTCTTGCTCTTGCTCTTGCTCTTGCTCTTGCTCTTGCTCTTGCTCTTGCTCTTGCTCTTGCTCTTGCTCTTGCTCTTGATCTTGATCTTGATCTTGATCTTGATCTTGATCTTGATCTTGATCTTGATCTTCGCGACTTCAGGAGGCCGAGCAGAGGGCTTGCGGAGGGAGGTGACGGGCATGGATGCCCGTCAAGCGCTGAGGCCCCATGGATGGGGCCTGCAGCGCGTACTCCCGGGAGCAAGACCGGCGCGAGGGAACCCCGTAGCGTAGCGGAGGGGCCGGATGATGGGAGCGCAGCGTTTTTTGGTTACTTTTTGTCGCGTTTGACAAAAAGTGACTCGCCGTAAGGGCGAAAAGGTGAGTAAGCGTCGCCATCGTAAATGGACTATGCGCGAGATCAAGACCGGTACTTTTCCGCTCTTCGCTCTTCGCTCTTCGCTCTTCGCTCTTCGCTCTTCGCTCTTCGCTTTCAAGCGTGGGCATCAACAACAAGGTCAACATTCATTTTCGAAGGTGGCGCTTAATCACCTTTCCGCCCTTACGGCGGGTCACTTTTTGTCAAACGCGACAAAAAGTAACCAAAAAACGCTGGGGGGTATGACTCACCCAGATGGGTTACAAATCAGTTCACGCACATAGGTAACAGTCTTTAACTGGCAAGGTCGGTTTTCGAGGATCTGACCATGCCGTGGCGAGAGCTAACACCTATGGACCTGAAAATGCTTTTCATCGCGGACTACCTGCAGGGGCCGCCTAGCTTCAGCGCCCTGTGTGAGGCCTACGAGATCAGTCGAAAGACCGGCTACAAATGGGTCGAGCGATACGAGAAAGAGGGCCCGGCAGGCTTGGAGGAGCGCAGCCGACGCCGGTTGACCCAGGACTGGGTTGTACCTGTCGCGGTCCGCGAGGCCATTGTGGAACTGCGCGGTCAGGGGGAAACGGTGCCTGGGCCCAAAAAAATCCAGGCAGCGTTGCAGGAGCGCTTTCCTGATCAGGCGCCACCCTCAAAGACTGCGATCTACAACATCCTCAAGAAGGCCGAACTGATCAAGCCGCGGCGTCTACGTCAGCGTGTGGCCATCTATCCCAAGCCACTGGAAAAAGCGGAGTCGCCCAATCAGCTGTTCAGTGCAGACTACAAGGGCCAGTTCCTCACAGGGGCCGGCGTCTGGTGCTATCCGTTGACGATCATGGATCACGCCAGTCGCTTCTTGCTTGCCTGTCACAGCATGGCAAACACGAACTTTTTGGAAACGCAGGCGGTATTCACTGATGTATTCCGTGAAAATGGGCTGCCTGAGCGTATCCGAACCGACAACGGCGTACCGTTCGCCAGCAAAGGACGCGCAGGTCTTTCCCAACTGTCGATCTGGTGGCTGCGTCTGGGCATCATTCCCGAGCGCATCGCACCTGGCAGACCTGAGCAGAATGGCCGGCATGAACGCATGCATCGGACACTCAAGAGCACGCTCCCATCGCCACCGGCAATGGCATGGGAGGCTCAACAACGGCACTTTGATCGGTTTCGGCAGCATTACAATTACGAACGGTTGCACGAAGCCTTGGAACAAAGAACGCCGGCGTCCTGTTATCAACCTTCGCCGCGCCCATTCCCTGAAAAGCTGCCTGAAATGATTTATCCCAGCCATATCGAGAGCTTGCCAATTGACGGTTGCGGCATCGTCAGCCGCCGAGGTTTGAGGATCTACGTAGGTTACGTACTGAAGCACCAGACCATTGGGCTGGAGCAAGTTGGAGACGGGCTCTGGGATGTTATTTTCGGTCCAATCGTCCTCGGTAGGATCGATGTGCGTGATGCCATTGAGGGCTATGTGACGCTCAAGGTGTCACCTATGTGAGTGAACTTTTATGTAACCCATGTGGGGGACCCGTACATGCGCTCCCATCATCCGGCCCCTGCGCTGCGCTCCGGGGTTCCCTCGCTACGGGCCTGCTCCCGGGAGTACGCGCTGCAGGCCCCATCCATGGGGCCTCAGCGCTTGACGGGCATCCATGCCCGTCACCTCCCTCCGCAGTCCCTTCGCTCGGCCTCCTGAAGTCGCAATCGGCGGCGCCTGGACTACCGCGCGCTTAAAAGCAAAAGCAACGGCAACGGCAACGGCAACGGCAACGTTGCAATTATTGGGCGAACGCACGCCCCAGACCACCCGGCACACCGCTGCTGTCAGTCTCCTGCCACGGCCCATCCGGGCTCAGCGACCAGCTCCAGCCGTTGTCGAAGCGGTAGTAGGTCCGCTGGCGGTAGAAGGTATTGGGTTTCTTCTCCAGCACATACACACCCAGCTTCGGGTCCCAATGGCTCGCCCCGCCAGGTGGCGGCGCGAAGCTGGCCGAGGTGCGTGGCATCGGCTTGGGCGTGGCCGCAGGCTTGCTCGGCGCGGGGGCCGGTTGCCTGTCCGGCAAGGGCTTGACCGCCGGCCCCGGCGGCGGCAGGCGCTCGATCGGTGGTTCGGGCTGCTCGTACGGCTCATGCACCGTACACGCAGACAAACCCAGGGCCAGGGTAATCAGGGTCAGGCGGACGATGCTGTGCATGGCATTGCTCTCTTACGGGTCGGGGCTGTCGATGGTCAGGTGCTGGATGGCCTGGGTGGCGCTGGGCAGTGGCGTGCCCTGGCCAATCCACTCGCCATGGGTTGGCTGGCCAGCGCGTGATACACGTGCAACGAGTTGGACTTCGGCAAAGTCCGACAGTTTCATCTGCGGCATCATGGCGTCAGCATCGGACAACTCCACCTCGATCGGCAACTGCGCCACGGTCACCCGCTTGGCCGCCAGCGGCATCGGTGGGCCATTGCTGGCGCGGGCGAAGATGAATACCGTGTCGTCCGGCTTGACCTTGTCCTTCAACGCCGCCGCCAGTTCCACGCGCACCTTCAAGCGAGCCGCCACGGGCGCCGCAGCCTGCCCCGGCGAACCACCCAGGCGCTCGGCGGCGCGGTCGATACCGCCCTGCAGCGCCGCACGCGAGGTATCACCTTCCGGCAGCTGCGCCAGCAGGCGCTTCCAGTAATCGATAGCTTCCTGGTAACGCTCGCCCTCGAAGGCAGCGATACCACGCAGGCCCAGGCTGGTCACTTCGTTGGGGTCGGCTTTCAGCGCCTCGTCAGTCAGCGCCTGCAGCTGCGGGCTCCATTTCTTGTCGGCAGCGAAGTACAGCGCCTGTGCCCACTGCCCGAGCAATTCGGGCTGGCGACCGGCCAGGGCCACGGCGCGCTCGAAGGTACGCGCGGCATCGGCGGGGCGCTGCTCGGCCATGTAGGCTCGGCCCAGGAAGTACACGGCCTCGGCCGAATCCGGCTGGGCCTGCACCACCCGTTCCAGGCGGGCAGTCATTTCTTCCATCGACTTGGGCGCCTCGGCAAACTCCTGGGTCAACTCCACCTTGTCGGCCGCGCCGAAATGCAGGTACAGCCCCAATGCCAGCAGCGGCACCAGCAGCGCCGCCAGCAACGGCAGGGCCTTGCCCAGGTGCCCCTGGCGCGGGGCCTCGGCACCTTCGGTATCCGCCAGCAGCTCACGGGCGGCCTCGTCACGGCCCTTGGCCATCTGCGCCTCGTCGAGCACGCCAGCGGCCTGCTGGGCAGCCAGTTCGGCGACGCGCTCCTGGTACAGGGCCACGTTCAGGGCGGTGCGGTCTTCTTCCTGCTGGCGGCCACGGCCACGCAGGATCGGGATCAGCAGGAAGCTGAGGGCAGCGAGCAGCAGCAGGCCCGCGCTAAGCCAGAATTCAATCATGGGTCTGTTCTTTTTCCAGCAATTTGGCGAGACGCTCGCGTTCTTCGGCGGACAACTCATTGGCGCCCTGCACGGCCGCACCGCGGCGCCGGCGCACGATCAGCGCCAGCACCACGAAACCACCGGCCAGCAAAATCCCCGGGCCGAACCACAACAGCCAGGTACGCCCGCTGAGCGCCGGCTTGTAGCGCACGAAGTCGCCATAGCGGTCGACCATGAAGTCGACGATCTGCTGGTTGCTCTTGCCCTCGCCGAGCATGCGGAAGATTTCCCGACGCAGGTCGGCGGCAATCGGCGCGTTGGAGTCGGCGATGTCCTGGTTCTGGCACTTGGGGCAGCGCAGCTCCTTGGTCAGCTGCTGGTAGCGTTCACGCTCGGCATCGTCGCGGAACTGGTAGGTGTCGATGGCCGCCTTGGCCACGCCTGCCAGGCTCAACCCCATGAAGAGCCCCAGCACGGCAGCTGCCAGCCCCCGCTTCATGGCTTGGCCTCGTCGACCAGGCCCTGGTACAGCGGCGCCAGCTGCTCACGCCAGACCGTGGCATCGACCACGCCCACGTGCTTGTAGCGGATGATGCCCTTGGCATCGATCAGGAAGGTTTCCGGCGCGCCGTACACGCCCAAGTCCAGGCCCAGGCTGCCCTGCTCGTCACGAATGTCCAGCTGGTACGGGTTGTGGAACTCGGCCAGCCACTTCAGGGCCGCCGCATTGTCGTCCTTGTAGTTGACGCCGTGGATCACCACGCCCTGCTGGGCCAGCTGGTTCAGGTAGGGGTGCTCGACCTTGCACGACGGGCACCAGGTGGCCCACACGTTGACCAGTGCCGGGCGGCCCCGCAAGTCGGCCTCGGTCAGGGTACGGTCGCCCTGGGTCGAGGCCAGGGAAAACGCCGGGAACGGCTTGCCGATCATTGCCGAGGGCAGCTCGTCGGGCTTGAGGAACAGCCCTTTGTAGAGGAACACCGCCACCAGCAGGAATACCGCCAGGGGGACTACCATGATCCAACGCTTCATGCAGCTGCTCCAGACACGCCCAGGGCATCACGCACCCGGGTCTTGACCTTGACGCGATAGCGCCGGTCGAGGGCCGCCAGCAACCCGCCCAGGCCGGTCAGCAGACCGCCCAGCCAGATCCAGCGGACGTAAGGCTTGATATGTACGCGTACCGCCCAGGCACCGTTCTCCAGCGGCTCGCCAAGGGCGACGTACAAGTCGCGGGTAAAACCGGCGTCGATGCCGGCTTCGGTCATCATCGACTGCTGCACGGTGTACAGGCGTTTCTCCGGGTGCAGGGTGGTCACTTCACGGCCATCGCGGCTGACCACCACGGTGCCTTTGTCGGAGATGAAATTCGGCCCTTCGAAATGCCGGGCACCCTGGAACAGGAAGTGGTAACCGCCCAGTTCCACGCTCTCGCCCGGCGCCATGCGCAGGTCGCGTTCGGCGCTGTTGTTGCTCGACAGCACCACGCCCAGCGCGCACACCGCCAGGCCCAGGTGCGCCAGCTGCATGCCCCAGTAGCTGCGACCCAGCCCGGGCAGGCCCTTGAGCAGGCCTTTGTGGCGGGTCTTGTCGAGAATGTCGCGCAACCCGCCAAGCACCACCCAGGCGGCCAGGGCGAAGGCGGTCAGGGTCGGCCAGTCGAAGTCGTCGACGATAAAGCCCGCCACCGGCGCGAGGATGGCGCTGCCGAGCAGCACCGGGGTCATCATGCTGGCCAGCCATTTGCCGGGGGTGTCTTTCCAGCGCACCACCACGCCCACGCCCAGCACCACCATCAGCAGTGCCATCAGCGGCAGGAACAAGGCGTCGAAATACGGTGGGCCAACCGACAGCTTGGCCCCGGTCAGCGCATCGAGCACCAGCGGGTACAGGGTACCGAGCAGAATCATCGAGGCCGCCACTACCAGCACCAGGTTGTTGGCCAGCAGCAGCGTCTCGCGCGACCACAGGGCAAAGCCGACCTGGCTCTTGACCACCGGTGCGCGCAGGGCGAACAGGGTGAGCGATCCACCGACCACGAACAGCAGGAAGATCAGGATGAAAATGCCCCGCGACGGGTCGGCGGCAAACGCGTGCACCGAGGTCAGCACACCGGAACGCACCAGGAAGGTACCCAGCAGGCTCAGCGAGAACGCGGCAATCGCCAGCAGCACTGTCCAGCTCTTGAACACCCCGCGCTTCTCGGTCACCGCCAGCGAGTGGATCAGCGCCGTACCCACCAGCCAAGGCATGAACGAGGCGTTTTCCACCGGGTCCCAGAACCACCAGCCACCCCAGCCCAGTTCATAGTAGGCCCACCACGAGCCCAGGGTGATGCCGACCCCGAGGAAGGCCCAGGCAACGATGGTCCAGGGCCGCGACCAGCGCGCCCAGGCGGCGTCCAGGCGGCCACCGAGCAAGGCGGCGATGGCGAAGGCGAAGGCCACCGAGAACCCGACGTAGCCCATGTACAGCATCGGCGGGTGGACAATCAGGCCAAAGTCCTGCAACAGCGGGTTAAGGTCGCGGCCATCGGTCGGCACCTGCGGCAGCAGGCGCTGGAACGGGTTGGAGGTGATGATCAGGAAGCTCAGGAAGCCCACGCTGATCATGCCCATTACCGCCAGCACGCGGGCCAGCATCACCTGCGGCAATTGCCGCGAGAACACCGATACGGCGAAGGTCCAGCCGCCGAGGATCAGCGCCCACAGCAGCAGCGAACCTTCGTGGGCGCCCCACACGGCACTGAACTTGTAATACCAGGGCAAGGCGCTGTTGGAGTTGCTGGCCACATAGGCGACCGAGAAGTTGTCGGTCATGAAGGCATGGGTCAGGCAGGCGAAGGCAAAGGCCAGGAAGGCGAACTGCCCCCAGGCCGCCGGCCGCGCCAGGCTCATCCACAGGCTGTCGCCACGCCAGGCGCCGAGCAGCGGCACGCTGGCCTGCACGGCGGCAAAGCAGATGGCCAGGATCATCGCCAGCTGGCCGAGTTCGGGGATCACCAGCGCCGCGTTCATGGCTTGGCCTCCCCGCCGGTGGCGGCCTGGCCGCTTTCCTTCAGGGCCTTGGTGACCTCGGGCGGCATGTACTTCTCGTCGTGCTTGGCCAGTACTTCATCGGCCACCACCACGCCATCGGCGTTGAGCTTGCCGAGGGCGACGATGCCCTGCCCTTCGCGGAACAGGTCGGGGAGGATGCCACGGTAGGTGATCGGCACCGACTTGTTGAAGTCGGTGACCACGAAGCGCACGTCCAGCGAATCGGACGAGCGCTGTACCGAACCTTTCTCGACCATGCCGCCCGCGCGGATGCGGGTGTCCAGCGGCGCTTCGCCGTTGGCGATCTGGGTCGGGGTGTAGAACAGGTTGATGTTCTGCTGCAATGCGCTCAAGGCAAAGCCGACGGCAACCCCTACGCCGACCAGCAGGCCGACGATGAGCAACAGGCGTTTCTTGCGCTGCGGATTCACTGGTTGTTCTCCCGGCGCAAACGGCGCGCCTCATCTTGCAGGTAGCGACGGCGGGCCAGCACAGGCGCGGCGACATTCAGCGCCAGCACCGCCAGGCAGATGCCATAGGCCGTCCACACGTACAGGCCGTGGTGGCCCATGGCGAGAAAGTCACCGAAGGTGGCGAAACTCATTGTGCGGCCCTCCGCCCCAGGCTGTTCAATACTTCATCCTTGACCCAACTGGCGCGCGCCTCGCGCTTGAGCACCTCAAGGCGCATGCGCAGCAACAGCACCGCGCCAAAGAAGCAGTAGAAGCCCAGCGCCGTGCACAGCAGCGGCAACCACATTTCTGCGGGCATCGCCGGCTTTTCGGTGAGGGTGAAGGTGGCGCCCTGGTGCAGGGTGTTCCACCACTCCACCGAGTACTTGATGATCGGGATGTTCACCACGCCGACGATCGCCAGTACCGCACAGGCCTTGGCTGCACTGTCACGATTACTGATTGCCTGGCCCAGCGCAATAATGCCGAAGTACAGGAACAGCAGGATGAGCATGGACGTCAGCCGGGCATCCCAGACCCACCAGCTTCCCCAGGTGGGCTTGCCCCAGATGGCACCGGTGACCAGCGCCACGGCGGTCATCCAGGCACCGATGGGGGCGGCGCACTGCAAGGCAACGTCGGCCAGTTTCATCTTCCACACCAGCCCCACCACCCCGGCCACTGCCAGCAGCACGTAGCAGGACTGCGCCAGCATCGCCGCCGGCACGTGGATGTAGATGATGCGGAAGCTGTTGCCTTGCTGGTAGTCCTGGGGGGCGAAGGCCAGGCCCCAGGTGATGCCGACCAGCAGCAGGAGCACGGCAGCGCCGGCAAGCCACGGCAGCATGCGGCCGCTGATGGCATAGAACCATTTGGGGGAGCCCAGCTTGTGGAACCACGTCCAGCTTATTTTCATCAGGGTACATCCAGGGTATTGGCCGGGCTTGAAAGCCCGGGACTCGTTATTCGCCGACGCTGATTTTCAGGCCGGCCGCTATCGCAAAGGGTGCCAGGGTCACGGCCAGGGCCGTCAGGCTGGCGAGCCAGAGCAGGTGGCCGGTTGCCGGCATATTCTGCAACGCCGCTTGCAACGCACCACTGCCCAGGATCAATACAGGGATATACAACGGCAGAATCAGCAATGCCAGCAGCAAACCGCCGCGTTTCAGACCGACTGTCAGCGCCGCGCCCACCGCGCCCAGCAGGCTCAGCACCGGCGTGCCCAGCAGCAGGGAACCGAGCAGCACCGGCAGGCAATGGCTCGGCAGCCCCAGCATCAGTGCCAGCAGCGGCGCCAACAATACCAGCGCCAGCCCGGAAAAGATCCAGTGCGCCAGCACCTTGGCCAGCACCAGCAGCGCCAACGGGTGCGGCGACAGCACCCACTGTTCCAGCGAGCCGTCCTCGAAATCGCTGCGGAACAAGCCGTCCAGCGACAACAGCACCGCCAGCAGTGCCGCCACCCAGACCAGGCCTGGCGACAAGGTTTGCAACAATTGGCTTTCCGGGCCGACTGCCAGCGGGAACAGCGCAACCACGATGGCGAAGAATACCAACGGGTTGGCCAGCTCGGCCGGGCGGCGGAACAGCAGGCGCGCTTCGCGGCGCAACAACAGGATGAATACGCTCATGCCGCCCATTGCCCCAGGTTCAGTTCACGGTAACCGGAGGGCTTGCGTTCCAGCGTGTGGTGGGTGGTCAGCACTACCGTGCCGCCCTGCTCGCAGTGGGCCGCCAGGTGCGCCTCGAGCTGCGCCACGCCCTGCTTGTCGAGGGCGGTGAAGGGTTCGTCGAGGATCCACAGCGGCGGGCTGGCCAGGTACAGCCGGGCCAGGGCCACGCGGCGCTGCTGGCCGGCAGACAGGGTGTGGCAGGGCACATCTTCGAAACCACGCAGGCCGACGGCCGCCAGTGCCGCCCAGATCGCCTCGCGGCTGGCAGGCTGGTGCAGGGCGCACAACCAGGTGAGGTTCTCCTCGGCGGTGAGCAGGTCCTTGATGCCGGCGGCGTGGCCGATCCATAACAGGATGCTGGCCAGGGCGTGGCGCTGCTCGGCCAGTGGCTTGCCGCCCAGCAGGATCTGCCCGGCCGTCGGCTGCATCAGGCCGGCCAGCAGGCGCAGCAGGCTGGTCTTGCCGCTGCCGTTGGGGCCGCTGATCTGCAGCATGTCGCCGGGCCGCAGCTCGAAAGCGAGGTGCTCGAACAGCAGGCGCCAGTCGCGCTCGCAGGCCAGGCCCGCGGCTTGGAGGTGAAGGGTCACGGTTTCGCCTTATCTTTGTAGGGCTAGAGGTCGGCGTCGTCTGCTTCGCGGGTAAACCCGCTCCCACAGGTTCAGCGCAGGGTTTGAAAGCTGCGCAAACCTTTGTAGGAGCGGGTTCACCCGCGAAGCAGGCGACGCCGACCTCTAGCCCTGTATCTCAAGTCGCCCCCCTCGCTGCCGTTATACTGGCAACGACGGACGGTCGGCATTATTACACGCGCCGCCGCGCTGCCAAGAGGGCGGGCTCGACAGGTTGTATACAATCATGACTGAAATCAATAGTCTCGGCGCACAAACCGCGATCAGCCCCCAGGCCATCAAGGCGGGCATGACCGGCGAACTGCTGCGCCTGACGCAACCGCAGCCCGGCTTGATGGCCCCCGGCGAGACCGCGCAAGCCGAGGTCATGTCTTTGCGCCAGGTGGGCCAGGACTTCCAGCTGGTGCTGCGGCTGATGCTGGCCAACGGCACCCAGACCCAGCTGCAAGCCAGCGCCAGCCAGCCCCTGCCCCAGGGTAGCCAGGTCACGGTCAGCCAGACCGAAAGCAACCGCCTGGCGATCATGCTGCAGCAGGCCAGCGCCAGCCAGGTCGCCACCCTCACCCAGCTGGACACCAGCAAGGTGCCGGTCGGCACCCTGCTGCAGGGCAAGGTCCTGACCAACCAGGCACTGGTCCAGGCGCCCGGCCAGCCCGCCGTCTACCGGGCGCTGGTCAGCCTGCTGAACAGTGCCCAGGCCGGCGCAACCCTGAGCGTGGATAGCCCGCGACCGCTGGCCGTCGGCAGCCTGCTCAGCGCGCTGGTGCAGGGCGACCAGTCGCTGCGTTTCGTACCGCTCAGCGGCCGCCAGGACCAGCTCAGCATTGCCCAGCAGCTGCTGACCCAGCAAAACCGCCAGGCTTCGCTGCCCGGCCTGCTCAATGCCCTGCAACAGGTGGCCCGCGACCCGGGCGCCGATGGCGAACTGCGAGCCAGCGCCGAACGCCTGCTGGCGGGCCTGCCGGAAGCCCGGCAACTGGGTGATGCCAAGGCAGTGGCACAAGCCCTGAACAACAGCGGTGCCTTTCTCGAAGCCAAACTGCTGGGCGGCCTCCCGGCCAGCGTCGCCACCGACCTCAAGGCGCACTTGCTGCGGCTGATCACCGTCGCGCCGGCCAGCATACCCGGGGCGCCCAACCTGGCGCCCGCCAGCTTGGCCGTAACCATGCCGGCCCTGGCCCGCAGCGCGCTGGGCATGCTCGAACGGGTCAGCCCCAAGCCGCAGCCGGGCGCATTCCCGCTGCCGTCGCGCCTGCTCAAGGCCATGGAAGACGAAGGCGACCTGCAACAACTGCTGCGCCTGGCTGCCGCTGCCGTATCGCGCCTGCAAAGCCACGCCATGAGCAGCCTGCAACAAACCGGTACCCTGGAAAACGGCAACCTGCAGACCACCTGGCAAACCGAAGTGCCGATCCGTCACGGCCAGGAGTTCATCCCGTTGCAGGTCAAGCTGCAACGCGAGGAAACGCCACAACAGCAGGCCGACCGCCAGCAGGAGTCAGCCGACCCGCTGCAAGCCCTGTGGCGTATCGAGCTGGCTTTCGACCTCTCGCCCCTTGGCCCGGTGCAGGTCCAGGCACAACTGAGCCAAGGCCGCCTGGGTGGCCAGCTTTGGGCGGAACGCGAGGCGACAGCCCGGCTGATCGACAGCCAGCTCGGTAGCTTGCGCGAACGCCTGTTGGCGCGGGGCCTGGATGTGGGTGATCTGGAATGCCATCCTGGTATCCCGCCACAAGGCCCGCGTACGCGGGTAGAACAACGTTGGGTGGATGAGAACGCATGACGAACCAACCTGCACGGCAGGCGATTGCCCTGTTCTACGACGGGCAGCAAGCCCCTACCCTCACCGCCAAGGGCGACGATGCGCTGGCCGAGGCCATCCTAGCTCTGGCCCGCGAGCACGAAGTGCCGATCTACGAAAATGCCGAGCTGGTGCGTCTGCTGGCGCGCCTGGAGCTGGGGGACCAGATACCGGAGGCGCTGTACCTGACCATTGCCGAAATCATCGCCTTTGCCTGGCACCTGCGGGGCAAAGTGCCTGCGGGCTTCGATGACGAGCCTGCCGCCCCAGGGACAACCCCACCCCTGCTAGGAAGGCTGCTGCCCGGAGGCGAAGGCGCCTGACCGCCATGGTATCCATGCAAATTGCCTTTTTGCGCCATATTGGTAACGTGCCGTTCAAGGTCAGGCGCTTGGCGATGTAAGGAATACTGTAATGCGTACCATCTGGTTCTTGCTGCTCCCGGGCACCCACATCCTTGATCTCGGTGGCCCGTTACAAATTATGGCGAGCCTCGAAGAACTCCAGCTGGCACCGGTGAACGTACGTTGCATAGCCGCCAGACAACAGGTCACCAGTTTCCAGGGCGTGACACTGAGTGGCCTGCACCAGTTGCCTGAGCGGCTCGCGCCGCAGGACTTGCTCTTCGTGGTGGGCAACAAGCTCTCTGCGACACCCGCCGAAACAGCGATATTGACCGCCACCGCCCTGTGGCTGGCGAAGGTGATCAGGCAAACGCCGGATATAAAGCTGTGCTCCATATGCACCGGTGCGTTCCTGCTGGGCGAAGCTGGCTTGCTGGATGGCCGACAGTGCACCACGCACCACCGTTACGTCGACTTGCTTCGAACGCGCTACCCAGCAGCCAAAGTGCTGGAGAACCGCCTGTTCGTCGAGGACGATGGCGTGTTCACCTCCGCAGGCGTGTCCAGCGGAACTGACCTGGCGTTGCACATCGTCAGCCTGGAGTTTGGCAAGGTAGTGGCCAACCAGGTGGCGCAGGAGCTGGTCATCTACCGTCGCCGCGCTGGCGAAGATGTGCAGCTGCGCGCTGCAGACCTGGCGCGCAATCACATCCACCCGTTGGTGCATGCGGCCCAAGACTACATCGATGCACACCTGGGTACCCACTTGAGCTTCGAACAACTGGCCAGCCAGTTCAATGTCAGCTACCGGCACCTGGCGCGACTGTTCCGCGACAATACCGGTCAAACGCTGCAGAGCTACCTGCGCACCCAACGCATCGACCTGGCCCGTGAGCTTTTGCGCAGCAGCCACCTCAACGTGGAACAGATTGCCGAACGTTGCGGCTACGGCAGCAGCCATGCCTTTCGCCTGGCATGGCGCCAGGAAATGCCGCAACCGCCCCTGCAGTTTCGCCATGCTCTCGCCCACGAGGACGCCTAGATTTCGACTGCTACCGCTCGCTTATCGCAGTCGGGGCGAAGCTTTCGGTGAAGAACTCCACCACGGCCTGGCGCGAAGCGTCGCGCGCCGCCGGGTCAGGTGCCGAATGCCCCACGCCGCCCTTGCCACGGTGCAGGAACGGGTCCTGGTACTCCTGGGCGGCCTCCAGCCCATTGAAACCGTGCTCTGCGCCGGGGTATACCAGCACCTGCGCACGCGCCTGATCTTCGCTGGGCAGGTTTGAAATCAGCGACGGGCAGGCACGCGGGTCGTCATCGTACTGGTCATTTTCGCCTACCAGCACCAACAAGCGCGCCGGGGCCAGATGCTTGAAGGTATAACCTGGCACATGGTTGTAACCCCAGCACACGGGGTAGAACGCTGCCATCGAGATGGGGCGAACACCTGAGGCTTGCTCCAGCTCGTCGTTGATGGGCGCAGAGGCGGCGAGCATGGCCTGTACGCCCCCCCAGGAAAACCCGAGCACTCCCACGCGCTGGCCGTCGACGCCAGGCTGCTTGGCCAGGTAAGCCAGGGCGCCTGCCAGGTCCGGCAGGGTATCGTGCACGCGTGGCGGGCGCCCTTGTGCACCGCCAGTGAGCCTGCGCGCGCCCCACATATCCAATTCCAGCGTTGCGATACCGCGGGCATTGAGGTCACCGCCATGCAAGGGACCACGCGAATCCATACCCGCCGAGCCATGCAGGATGATCACAGCCGGTACCGGGCCCGCGGCCTTGGCCGGCAACGACAACACCGCCGGAACCCGAATCGGTATCGCCTTGCCGGCGGATGGCAGTGGCTGACTATAGAAAGAGACGAGCCGTTTGCTGACCGTGGCAACGTTGCCGCTATTGGTGGCAGCGACCTCAGCCCGAGCCGTTGCGAACTGAAGGGCACAGCCCAGCACCAAGCTGATGGCCATTACTTTGAACATCTGGTTACCCCTGAACGTCATGAGCGGGTGTTGAACCGGCACCCGTTATAGAAAATTGGCGGTGCCCGGCATCAGCCACACATCGCCATTGCTGCCAGGCCGTCGACATGCCATTGGGTGAATGCCAACGGGTCGAGCATCGCCATGCCCGCCATCACGCAACTCGCCAGCACGAAAGCCACGGCATAGAAACGCACTTCCTTCGCGCAGGACGTGCCATACACCGCGATCAATGCAAGGATCTGCACACCCACGGCGAACACGCCAATGCCGAATCCTGAAGCGAGCAGTTCAGCCATTGAACACCGCGTTCCGGTTATGGCCGACCGGCGCTGCCATGGATGTTTGCAAGGACACGGCGTGGAAAGCCTGTTGCAGGTCGGCCTTGATATCGTCCACACGCTCCAGGCCGACGCACAACCTGATCAAACCATCCGAGATACCCGCCTGATACCGCGCCTGTGCGTCCAGCCGCCCGTGTGTGGTTGTGGCTGGATGCGTGACCATGCTGCGGGTGTCGCCAATGTTGGTGCAGCGCGCCACGCAACGCAGTTGGTCAATCCATTGCCAGGCTGCGGCCTGGCCCCCGACGATCTCGAAAGCCAACAGCCCCCCATGGCCGTCCTGCTGGCGGCATGCCAATGCATGCTGGGGGTGGTGCTCCAGGCCGGTGTAATGCACCGCGGTCACCAGCTCCTGGTGGGTAAGCCAGCGGGCCAGCTCGAAGGCGCTCTCCTGCGCCCGCATCATCCTGACTTCGAGGGTTTCCAGGCTTTTGAGCAGCAGCCAGGCGTTGAACGGGCTGCAAGAAATACCCAAGGTACGCAGAACACCCCGCAACACCTGCATCAGGCTTTGCGACCCCGTCACGACGCCCGCCAATGCACGCCCTTGGCCATCCATGTACTTGCCAGCGGAGTGGATGACCAAATCCGCTCCCAGTGTGTGTGGCCGCTGAAAAACCGGGGTCAGCAAGGTGTTGTCCACCACCAGCAACGCCCCTTTTTCATGTGCCAGCACGCTTACGGCGCGGATATCACCGATTTTCAGCAGCGGATTGGAGGGCGACTCCAACACCACCAGGCGGGTCCTGCCGTCGATTGCTGCCTCCCACTGCGCCAGGTCTGTCAAATCGACGAACCGGGCCTCGATCCCGAAACGGGCCATGTAGTAGCTGAAGGCATTGACGGTAGTGCCGAACACGTCACGGCTGCAGACGATGTTGTCGCCTTGCTGGAGAAAGGCGTGACAAAGCGCGGTGAAAGCGCCCATCCCGGAAGCGAACGCCACTGCGCTTTCAGCGTTTTCCAACGCTGCCACACGGCTTTCAAACGCTTGCACGGTCGGGTTGGTGAACCGGCTGTATACATTGCCCTGCTGTTGCCCGCTGAAGCGCTCGCAAGCCTCTTTCGCTGAAGCGAAGGTATAAGCGGACGTCATGGCCAACGGCTCGCAGAACACATCGGACAGGTCGCTGACCCGGTGAGCATGCAGTGCCCCAGTTGCATTGAAATCAGTTGCGTTGAAACCATCCAGGCCAATCACGGTCGATTGCATGGTTTTGCGCCTCCTTGTTTGTATTGAACAATGCGCAATTGATCGGTGGACTATTCAGGTTCGGCGAGTTGAGTGGCCAGGGTTTCGCTTGATGGGCGAACCGCTATCAGCCACAACGATGCCAGGGCAGCCACCGCCGTGGCCGTGGCCAGGCCGGCCAAGGTCAGCTGGTAGCTTTGATGCCGGTCGAAATCCAGTGCGCCCAACTGCGTGGCCACCAACGCGCCAAGTTGATGTACCAGGAACAGCATCCCGAACACCTTGCCTTTGATTTCGGCGCCATACAGCGCGAAGCAGAAGGCAGATGTGAGCACCACCGTTCCGAGGTAACTGGCGCCAAACAGCACAGCGAACACGTACGTTCCGAGGGGCCCGGGCGTGGTCAGCAGCACGATGACCGCAGCGGTTCGCAGCAGGTAGAACATCATCAGCAGCAGGCCCTTGTTGTAGCGGGTAGCCAACCAACCCGCGAGCAGGCCGCTGACCAGCTCCAGCACACCTAACAGGCTCAGGCCGCTGGCCTGCACCGAACTGGGCAGCGCCTCACCCTGCCAGAACGACACCAGATGAACATCGATGAACGCCATGGTGGCACCACAACTGGCGAAACTGAGGGCCAGCACGAAGAAGCGCGGGTCACGCAGCAGAAACATCACCGGATGCCTGACCTTTGCCGCCTGCGGGTCGGGCTTCAACGGCACGGTGCGGGATACCCAATACAGCGCCAGGCTCAAAGGCACCAGAAAGATCAGGCCAACCCAGGAGAACACCGACTGCCAAGGCACGCTCTGCTGCAGCATGATCCACAACGGCGACAGCACGATGAAGCCAATGGAGGTGCCGTTGGTGACGAATGCGAAAGCGAAGGCCTTGAACCGTTCGGCAACCAGGCGATCGACCAGAATACCCATGGGTACATAGGTCATCGCCGCAAGGGCAAAGGCTCCAAGCAGGCCATACACCAGGGTGAACACCAGCAGGTGCGTGCCGGCGAAGGTCACGCCCAGCAGCACCACCCCGCCGCTGAGACTGCCAAGGGCCACCGTGCTCAAGGGGCCAACCCGGTCGCTCAGCCACCCCACCACGGGCGACACCAGGCCAATGGTCAGGACGAACAGCGATCCTGCGGTGGCCAAGGCTGCGCGCCCCTCGCCAAAGTGCGAGGCCAGATCGACGAAGTACACTTGGTACAACCCCTTCAAGGCGCTGGACAGGAACATCACCACAAAGCCGACTACCAGCACCGAGACGATCAAGGTAGAGCTGAATTTCTGTTTCATGGCCAATCCTTATCGTGTGGGCATTACACCGCCTCGGCCTGCGGAGCTCGGCAATACGCCTGGTACATGTTTTCGTACATCGCGTAGAACAGCTCGCAGGTGTGGTCTACAGCCTGCAACGCCTCTTCTTGCATCTGCGCCGTGGTGCACAACTGCGAGACAAGGTCCAAGCCTTCATTGACGTGGCCCACGTCTTCCTTCTGGTGCACCGAGAAGAACAGCAAGTCTTGTTCGGCCAGGCCATAGGCACGCCCCAGCAACACATGCCGTGCATCTCCAGCGACGGTCTCGAGGTTTTGCCCTTCGCTGGCGATCATCACTGCTGCCGCACCAATGTGATAACGCGCCGGGTCACGTACCGCCTGCAGGCGGAAATCGATCAGTTCCCAGGTGGCTGGCAGCGGCTGCTCGGCATCACGCTCGGCATCGCTGATGCCGAGCGCCCTCAGGAAATTCTGCATGAGCACGACATGGTTGTCGGTGCGGGAAAGCCGGCCGGTTTCTTCTTCGAAACAATTGGTGATCAGTGCCCGCTTGTGGGCGGGCAGCGGGCAATGAAAGAACAAGTGCTCGACATAGGTCAGGAAATACTTGGTGAGCTGATAGCCTTGCAGCGCGACCTTGCGCAGCAGCGGCCTGTTGCCCTCAGGCGCAAGCAGCTCCTTGAATATCGGGTGGGACAGGGTCAGATGGTGGTGCAGTTTCTGCTCCAGCTGATCGCGAAAGGCTGCAGTAGATAAGGCCATTGGGGGTGTTCCTTGGGTGAGAGAGGCAGGTGCCGTTGACCGCGATGGCCGCAGGCAGAGTCGACGAAGGGCAACTCAGTTCAGGTTGAGTCGCAGCGCAAGGCTTTCTACGGACTGGGCCATGTAATGGCCGCGATGCTTCACGCCATCGACCCGTGCGTAGTCGTCAAGCACGCCGTAGGTCTGGAAGCCGAAGGATTGCCATAACCGGTGTGCACGAGTGCCTTCGCGTACATCCAGGGTCAACAGCTCGATCCCTTGGGCCTGGCACAGGTGCACGACTTCGGTGAAGGCCCGTGCCACCAGGCCGGTCCCGCGATAGGCCGGATGCACCACGCCCTTGCTCAGGTCGGCAATATGCCGGCAGTTCGGCATGCTGCTGCGCGAAACAATGACCAGGCAGGCCGGCCCCGCCATTGCCTGGCCGAGCAGGACATGGGTATTGCCGCCATGGATGCGCTCTTGCAACGAGGCCGTGAAGTCGACGCTCTGCCCGGCAGACATCTCGTGCTCGTAACCCAGAACACCGCCATCGCCAACCGTGCTGTTGATCAGTTGCATGATGGCTTGCGCGGTATCGCTGTCGGCCTGACGCAACCACTGCAACTGTGGCTCGCCAGGGGCCACCTGCTTTGAAGAGAGGGTGTTCATTGCGTAAATCCCTTGTGCGTACAAGCAGGGATTTAAACGTTTAAGTGCGATGCCGGGTAAGAAGGGAACCGGACAGGAAGCGGAAGGATAGTGACATCCACGACCAAAATGCCATCAGCGCCCGAGGGCCAGGGGGTGACGAGATCGGCCAGGCGCCGTACCGACATATCTACCACCGTCTTTTCGTGCCCCTGCTTCAACCTTGCCGGCTTCATCTCAGCGCAAGGTACCCCCATGCATTCGACTCGCATCAACGTGATGGGCACGCATTACGTTATAGACCACCTCGGCCATGTGCCTCGCCCCGATCGTGAAGCCAACCGCGCCATCCGCCAATGGCTCGCGCAGCAAGGCCATGACCTGGATCCTGACCAGCTCGACGTCGTTACCCTCCACTACTGCCCGGACGGTGCAGGTGGCCAGCTGGCCGCGATCAGCCAGCGCACCAGCCTGCCCCAGGCACTGCTGGGCAACTGGCAGGGCGAGTCGGCCAGTGACATGTTCGGCAAGCTGCTGCAAGCACCCTGGGCCGGTGCATTACCCGCAGGCCCGCTACGATTGGTGGAAACCCTGCCGGCACCCGGCTTCAATCACTACGGGGCCTCCTTCGAGGTATTCAACGGCCTGTTCCGGCGCACTGCCCCGCAACGCTACGACGCTTCCACCCATCTGCCGGTAAGCGCCGAAGCCTTCCAGCAGTTCATCAGCAACCTGGACTTCCAGCAGCCTTTCAAGGCGGCGCTGGAGGTGTACTGGCGTGACCATCTGCACAGTCACAGGCTGGCGCTGAAGCTCAACTTCATCGCAGCCTGCAACAGACAGGTCAGCGAGGGCAGCCTCAGCGAGCCTGCACGGCAACTGGTATGGCAAGCGGCCGGGCTGATGCCACCGCGCAACAGGCTGCGGCGCAGCACCTTGAGCATCTACGGCTATGCAGCGACCGACCTGCTGTACCTGAACGACCCCGCCACAGACCTGACGGTGCTGTACGTACCTGGCAACAGCTCACCGTTGCTGACGTTCAGCAGTGAACGAGAATTGAAGGCCTGGGTCGGCGAACAATGCAAAGACCCGACCAAACGCCAGGCCCTGAAACAGCACTTTCGCCTGGCCGATTGCCCGCAAGGCCTCGATTTCAGCGGCCTGGACACTGCCATGGAGGGGCTGGGCGCCTACCCTGAACGTCACCTGCTGCCGCCCGAACACGGCTATTTCAACGACGACGGCACCTGGCCGCCGCAGACCTATGTCAATTATCGACCTACCAAGTACAACCCAAGGATCAAGGGCGACCTTTTCCAGGCGTTGGCCGAGCGCCAGCGTCAGCGCAGCTACGACGATGCCGCGTTTCTGATCACGGCTGACAGCGAAGTCATCAAGGCCAGGTGGCGTGGCTACCTGGCCACTACGCTCAACCTGCTGGCGCCACTGTGCCTGGTGGTACCCGGCCTGGGGCCGCTGCTGGCCATCGGTGGCATCGCCCAGCTTGGCCTGGGGCTCGACCAGGCAATCAACGGCAAGTCTCTGCAGCAGCAGCAAGAAGGTATCGGCAACATCACCTGGGGCCTGTTCAATGCCTTGCCCCTGGCGGTGGGCGCTGCCGCAAGGGGCAAGGCACTGTTCGAATTCAAGGTCGAGGGTTTCGCGCCGCCGACGCGGCTGAATGAGCAGATCGGCTACCCCCTGAGCCCGCTCTCGCCACCGCGCTTCCCCGAGCCCGAGGGCGCACGCTACTTCCACATCACCGACCCGATAGAGCCACTGCCTGACTGTGACCAGGCGGTTGCCGACGCAGTCATTCGTACGCCCCAGTACGATGGTGAACCAGACACCCTGGCAGCGAACATCGATGGCTACAACGCCAGGATGATCTACGACATGGAGCGGGACGTATTCATTCGGGCCGAAGACCTGAACCAGGTCGACCCTGTCGGCTTCGTCGCGGTACCCGGCAACCGTAACCTGAGCCCCGCGCCACAAGGGCGCGTGGTTACCCATGCGATGCGCAGTCGTACACTGCGGGCGCTGGGCGTGGACCTGCCATTGCCGCTACAGGTGCCGGCCAGAGCGCCGGGAAGTTGGCCAATACCCAAGCACATCTCCTGCCTGTGGGTCGGTGACCAGATCATCGGCCCGGAGCTGCTGGCCAACCTGGGCCAGAACGCAGCGCGGTTGCAAGGCAGCGAATACAGCATGCGGTTGTTCCTTTCCAGCTCTGCCCGGCAGGCCTACGCCGAAAACCTGGAGCTGCTGGCCAGTCATGCCCCGGGCTTGCAGGTGCTGCCGCTGGAAGAGCAGGCCTTCTTCAGGGCTTTCCGCCAAAGCAGGTACTACGCGCAGTACGACGCTGCCCTGGATGGCAACGGCGGCGTTGCCCGCAACTATGCATCGGCATGCGATGTGCTGCGCTACCCGATGCTGCACCACGAAGGTGGCTTGTACATGGATGTCGATGACACCTTGCTCGCGCCAGGCGAATACTCATTGATCATCGACGGCCAACCGGTAGGTGCCGCCGGTGAACCCATCGATCAGGTCGAGTTGAGCACGGACGCCAATGGGCTGCTGCTGGTACCGCCCATGTCCAATGAAAAGATGAGCATGAACAGCCTCTACAACTCCAGCCTTATCGGCAGCCACCCCGGCAACCCCACCCTGGAGGCTATTTCCGAAGAGATGTGCGCACGCTACCAGCTCAATCGCGACTTCTACGACAGCAAGCCCAGCCTGGCTGAAGACCCGGGGAACTTCTATGAGTATGCCAGCCGCCTGAGCTACCTCACCGGCCCTGCCCTGCTCAGCGACGTGGTCGACAGGCAGCTGCCGAGCCTGCGTATCCTGCGACAGCTCACCAACCTCTATGGGATGCCGCGCATCAATGCCTACCGGTTCGTCGATCTGCCACGCATGCGCGATTCGGTGCGTACGCTCCTGCCCCTGAACCGGTTTGCCACTGTCGGTGGCAACCATTCCTGGAGCCGAACATGAACCCGCGCCAACCTGTGGTCGGCGCAGCCGGCCAAGACTACGTCAAGGCAATGCTGGGTTCCGTGCCTCGCCCTGACCGCAGTGCCAGTGCAGCCATCCGCGAATGGGCCAGCCAGCAGCGGTTGGACGTGGAACCCGACAACACGCTTGCAGTGACCTTGCATTGCAAGTTCGTTCCCAAGCGGGGCTGGCTGGCCAAGGTCGTCCAACAAATGAGCCTGACCGAAGCGCTGCTTGGCAACTGGCAGCAAAGCGGCTACTCCAAGGTTGCCGAGCAAACCGCACAGCTGCTGCTAAGAGGCGGGACGGCCACCGTCGACCTGCTAGGTGTACTGCCGGAGCTGTCCCTGCCACACGGTCGAGCGCCCTGGGCCCAGGCCTTCAGCAATGGTCAGGTGACGATCGTCGATGAATTGCCAGGAAGCGGCCTGGACCACGACATCGATGTGCACACCGAATTCCATGGCCTTTTCCGCCAGACCGCACCCATGCGCTACGACGCCAGCACTTATGTGCAGTTCGACGCCACGACCTTCCAGTCCTTCATCTGGCAACTCGACTTCCAGGGCGTATTCAAACGCCAGCTAGATGACTTCTGGGCCCATGCCGCCAGCCAGTACAGCGTCAGCGCGTGCATCGCATTCCTCGCTGCCTGCAACCGGCAGGCATTGCGGGGCAACCTCAGTGAACAGGGACGCAGCCTGGCGTGGCGGGCGGCAGGCGTGGAACGCTGGCACCACGGCGCCAGCCTCAGTGCCAACGGGGTAGACGCCAGGTTGCTGAACATCAATAGCTACCCATCAAGCGACATCCTCTGCCTGCGCGATACGCGCAGCCGCCTGACCTTGCTGTACATACCGGGCAATGCGGCGCCGTTGCATGAGTTCGCCACCCCGGGCGCCATGCGTGCGTGGCTTGCCAGGCAGTGCCGCGACGCCGACAAACGGGCAGCCCTGCTTGCCCACTTCAGGGCCTGCGATATTCCGGACAGGATTGGCCGGTCGGGATTGCGTCGGGTACTTCAAGGCATGGGCGATTTCCCGCCCCGCCGGATCATCCTGCCTGCAACCAGCGTGTATCGCCTGGCCAGGGTATGGAACCCGCATACCCTGATCAACTACAAGGCAGACACCTCCAGCCCGCGCATCGAATACAACCTGTTCGAGGCATTGACGGTGGCACAACGTCAACGCAGCCAATCCGACGCCGACTTCCTGATCACGCGCGACAGTGAAGTGACCAAGGCCGCATGGCGCAGCTATTTCTACCTGACCATGAACCTGGCCACACCGTTTCTGCTGGTGGTTCCCGGACTGCTACCCCTGGCTGCCGTGGCCGGGGTGGCCCAATTTACAGTGGGCCTGGACCAGGCGCTGCACGGCAAGGATGTGAACCAACAGCTCGAAGGCGCGGAGCAGGCCGTGTTCGGCCTGCTGAACGCAGCCCCGGGGCTGGCGCGTGGAGTCAAGGCAAGCAAGGCGCTGTTCGGCCAACGCCCCATTGGCTTCATCAAACCGGTGAGGCTCAATGGCCGCATAGGCTACCCGCTGAGCCCGGTCTCGCCGCCACGCTGGCCCGGGCCTGCGATGACACCCTATTTCCAGGAACTGGCAGTAGCGGGCGACGAGGTAGCCGCCAGCTGGTCCGGCGCCGATTCACACATTGCCCGCTGCGTAACGCGGCGCAGGGCATTCGGCACTGGTGACGAACTGATCGGCGATGTGGGCAATGGCCCGCACCCGCTCTACTACGACGCCCGACAGGACAGCTTCGTGCTCAAGTACCCCAACGGCACACGCGGCGCCCAGCACTATGTGGCCAGCGCCGATCCGCTGCAGCCCTCGATCAGCCGGCTGCTGCCCGATACGGACCCGTTGCGGGAAATCAGCCCGGCATCGCGCTCGCGTACGCTGCGGGCACTGGGTATCGATCTGCAGCTGCCCGTCGACCTCGATGCCCTGGGGACTGCACCAGGCATACCCGTCCCCAGGCAGGTATTTCACATCTGGCTGGGTGACAGGACGATCGCCGGTGATTACCTGGCTGCGCTCGACAACAACGTGCAGGCACTGCGAAACAGCGATTTCACGCTCAAGCTCTACCTCTCCAACGCAAACCCTCAGGCATTCGAACGCAACATGACCCTGCTACAGGCCCGCATCGACGAGGGGTTGAAGGTTGCAGTGCTGGAGCAGCAGACCTTCTATCATCAATTCGCGGCAAGTGAATACTTCGGCCAGTACCAGGCTGCGCTGGAAGGGAATGGCGGTGTGGCGAGCAACTTCTCCTCGGCCTCGGACATCTTGCGCTACCGCGTCCTGCACAGCGAAGGGGGCATCTACCTGGATATCGACGACCATCTGCTGGTCGAGCCGGACGCAACCGGGCAGCTGCGGGCAAAGATCGACAGCGTACCGCTCACCACGCCCCTCGACGGGCTGCTGCTGAGGAGCCCGGTGTGCAATGCGCAATTGGGCATGTATACCAGCTACAACACCAGCATGATTGGTAGCCGCGCTGGCAATCCGGTGCTGAACGCCATTTCCGACGAGATCCTGGCCCGCTACCGCACCCCGGAGGGCCAGGCGTTCTACGAGGCCCCCAAACCGCCGCGACAGCATGCGGCGGCATTCCAGGCCTATACCGAAAGGCTCAACACGCTGACCGGGCCTGCGGTGCTCAACCATGTGATCGACCAACGTCTACCTGAGCTGTACACCTTCAGGCAGGTGGCGGACCTGGCAAACATGCACACCCTGAACTACGACGCGCTGCTGGATGAAGCAGCACAACGGCGTGCAGAGCTGCGGCTTCTACCACTGGAAGAGGTCGCAATGGCGGGGAACGCACAGGGCTACTGACTGCCGGGCGAGCTTGCGCGGCCACTGTATCAGGGGCCGCGCAATGCTCATGGCAATCAGTTGCTGCGATGCAGCTTGCTCATCAGCTCCGCCTCGGCCTGGGTCAGGCCGCAGCTTTCGGTCAGCTCGGCCACGCTGGCGCCCATGCCCACCAGCTTGGCCGCCTGGGTAAAGGTGACGTTGTGCGGGTCGCGCTGCTCCAGCTGCTGGATCTTGTCTGGCAGCGGGGCAACCGCCACGCGCAGGTCGTGCAGCGCCTCGCCCATGCGCACGGTACCGTTCTGGTAGTCGTCCAGGCGCTTGGCGAGGTCCTTGATGCGCTGGTCACGCAGGGCATCACCCTCGGCCTGTTGCGCGGCCAGCTCGCGCTGGCGCTTGCTGTAGTTGAGGAAGAACCACAGGCTCAGCGCCCAGACCAGCGCCAGGAAGATGACAGCAACCTGTAGGATCAACTCAGATGTTCTCCAGCTCGGACCACTCTTCCTCGGTCATCATCTTGTCCAGCTCGACCAGGATCAGCAGTTCGCCATTCTTGTTGCACACGCCCTGGATGAACTTGGCCGATTCTTCGTTACCCACGTTCGGCGCGGTCTCGATCTCGGACTGGCGCAGGTACACCACCTCGGCCACGCTGTCGACAAGGATACCGACCACTTGCTTGTCGGCCTCGATGATGACGATACGGGTGTTGTCGGTGACTTCGGTCGGCATCAGGCCAAAGCGCTGGCGGGTGTCGATCACGGTCACCACGTTGCCGCGCAGGTTGATGATGCCCAGCACGTAGCTTGGCGCACCCGGCACCGGGGCGATCTCGGTGTAGCGCAACACTTCCTGCACCTGCATCACGTTGATGCCGTAGGACTCATTGTCCAGACGGAAGGTAACCCACTGCAGGATCGGATCTTCGGAACCTTGTGCAGACGACTTTTTCATTCCCCTACCCTCAAAATCCGCCATCGGCGGTGTATTCGGTGTCATTTCTGTTTGGCATGCATCTGCTTGACCGCACCGCTGGCGATCAGCTCGGCCAGTGCAGCGACGTCGAGCAGTGCACACATGTGTTCAATCACCGTGCCGGCCAGCCACGGGCGCTGGCCACGCTGGCTGCGCCACTTGATCTCGGACGGGTCCAGGCGCAGCGAGCGGCTGACCTGGTGCACGGCCAGCCCCCATTCGTAGCCCTGCACGGAAATCACGTATTGCAGGCCCTGGCGAAAATCATCGCGGTAGCGGTCGGGCATCACCCAACGCGCGGTATCCAGCACCTTCAGGTTGCCGGCCTGGCAGGTCAGGATGCCGAGGAACCAGTCGGGCTGGCCGAACAGCGGTGTCAGTTCCTGGCCGGCCAGGGTGTAGATCGAACCCAGGCACACCAGCGGCACCGCCAGGGTCAGGCCCGCGACGTCGAACAGCAGGCATTCGAACGGCTCGGCGGCCCAGGCCGGGCGGCCATCGACCGTGGCCGGGGGCACGGGCACCTGCGGCGCCGGCAGGTGCACATCCACCAGCGGCACTGCCGGTTCCACGGTTTGCTCTTCGACCAGCACCGGGATGCTGGCTTCGGCCACCACTTCGCGCTCGACCACCGTCACCACCGGTGCTTCCACCGGCATCACGCGGGGCAGCACCGCCAGCCTGGGCTCGGCGAACGGCCGTGGTGCGGGGCTGACGGTCGCTTCGGCTGACGCCGGCCTGGCTTGCTGCAAGGCATCACGCGCCTGTTCTTCGCGCACCGCTTCGGCGAACTCGTCCGCCGCCGCTGGCGCCTCGAACAGGTCTTCGGCTTCGGTGGCCTCCTGCAACAGGCCGTCGAGGTATGACTGTAGGGCCATCTGTGGCCGGGTATTGGTTTGCCGGGTCTGGGTCATCAGGCCACCTGCGCTGCAGTCTTGTAGGTCAGCAGGTGCTTGAGCAGCGCCCGATAGGCAATCAGCCCGCGGCTCTTGCTGTCGAATTGCGAGGGCGTGACGCCCTTGCGGCTGGCATCGCGCAGGCGCGTATCCACCGGGATGTAGCCCTGCCATACATGCTGGTCGTAGGTGTCACGCAGCAGCTTGAGCGTGGCCAGCGAGGCCTGGGTGCGGCGGTCGAACAAGGTCGGCACGATCTGGTACGGCAGCGCTTGCTTGCGCGAGCGGTTGACCATGGCCAGGGTACCGACCATGCGCTCCAGGCCCTTGACTGCGAGGAACTCGGTTTGCACCGGGATCACCAGCTGCTGGCTGGCTGCCAGGGCATTGACCATCAGCACACCGAGCAAGGGTGGGCTGTCGATCAGGGCAAAGTCGAAATCCTGCCACAGCTGCGCCAGACTCTTGGCGATCACCAGGCCCAGGCCGTTCTGCCCCGGTGACTGGCGCTCCAGCACCGCCAGCGCAGTACTCGACGGCAACAGCGAGATGCGTTCGTCACTGGTGGGCAGCAGCAGTTGCCCGGGCAGGCCCTCGGGCACCGCGCCCTTGTGCAGGAACAGGTCGTAGCAGCTGTGCTCCAGGGCATCGGGGTTGTGCCCGAAATAGCTGGTCATCGAGCCGTGCGGGTCGAGGTCGACAACGACCACGCGCTTGCCGGCCTCGGCCAGCAGGCCGGCCAGGGCGATGGTAGTGGTGGTCTTGCCGACGCCACCTTTTTGATTGGCTACTGCCCAGACTCTCATCAAGCAAACTCTATCTATTGATTTGGCAGGGACACTGCTGGGGCAACTGTCTTGCTCAACATCGAAAAGCTGGCGCGATCAGTCTGGGAGCGGGTTTACCCGCGAACACCGGCGCAGCCGGTGCCATGCACCGTGTCACCTTCTTCGCGGGTGAACCCGCTCCCACAGAGGACCGCGTTACATTCAACTACTTGGCAACGTCGGGGAATTGACGGATCACTGCCCCGCCACCGTTGCTGGCGTAGCCGGTGCACTTTGTGTGCCAGCCCGGCGCAATGCGGCATCCGGCGTGGCATTGGCACTGCCCGAGCCCGTCAGGCTGCGGCGCACTTCGAGGTTGCGCGAAATCACCAGCACCACGCGGCGGTTGCGCGCACGGCCTTCGGCAGTGTCGTTGCTGGCCACCGGCTGGTACTCGCCATAGCCGACCGAGGCCATGCGTGCCGGGTTGACCCCTTCCATGGCCAGCAGGCGCACGATGCTTGCCGCCCGCGCCGATGACAGCTCCCAGTTGGTCGGGTACTGCGCGGTGCGGATCGGCAGGTTGTCGGTAAAGCCTTCGACATGCACCGGGTTGGCGAACGGCTTGAGAATGCCGGCCACCTTCTCGATGATGGCAAATGCCTTGTCGCTGGGCATGGCATCGCCACTGCCGAACAGCAACGAGGAATTGAGCTCGATCTCGATCCACAGCTCATTGCCGCGCACCGTCATCTGGTCGCTCTTGATCAGGTCGCCAAAGGCATCGCGCACGTCATTGCTGATGGTTTTCAGCGGGTCGACACTGGTCGCCCCAAGGCCTGCATCGGTCTGCTCGCTGTCCTTCACCAACGGCTCGGCCGGGCGCACGCTCAGCGGCCGCTCTTCACCGATGGGGATCGGCTTCATGCTGCGCTCAGGGTCGTTGAATACCCCGAGCAAGGCCTGGGAAATGACCTTGTACTTGCCCTCGTTGATCGAGGAAATCGAGTACATCACCACGAAAAAGGCGAACAGCAAGGTGATGAAGTCGGCGTACGACACCAGCCAGCGTTCGTGGTTTTCGTGTTCCTCGGTATGACGACGGCGACGCATGGGTTACTCCATGAAGCCTTGCAGCTTCAGCTCGATCGAGCGCGGGTTCTCACCCTCGGCAATCGACAGCAGGCCCTCGAGCAGCATCTCGCGGTAGCGCGACTGGCGCATGACGATGGCCTTGAGCTTGTTGGCGACCGGCAGCAGCACCAGGTTGGCGCTGGCCACGCCGTAGATGGTCGCGACGAAGGCCACGGCAATGCCGTTGCCCAGCTGCGACGGGTCGGCCAGGTTGCCCATCACGTGGATCAGGCCCATCACCGCACCGATGATGCCGATGGTCGGCGCGTAGCCGCCCATGCTCTCGAACACCTTGGCGGCCTGGATATCACGGCTTTCCTGGGTCAGGAAATCGACTTCGAGGATGCTGCGGATGGCCTCTGGCTCGGCGCCATCCACCAGCAGCTGCAGGCCCTTGCGCGCATACGGGTCAGGCTCGCTGTCGGCCACCCCTTCCAGGCCCAGCAGGCCTTCCTTGCGCGCGGTCAGGCTCCAGTTGACGACGCGGTCGATCCCGCCCGCCAGGTCGACCCGTGGCGGAAACAGGATCCAGCGCAGAATCTGCAAGGCACGCTTGAACGACGACAGTGGCGACTGCAGCAAGGCCGCCGCCAGGGTACCGCCCAGCACGATCAGTGCCGCCGGGCCATTGATCAGGGCGCCGACATGGCCGCCTTCGAGGAAGTTGCCACCGACGATGGCGACAAAGGCGAGGATCAGGCCGATCAGGCTGAGCACGTCCATCAGACGCACGCCTCCACCAGGTGCTTGCCGATTTCGTCCAGGCTGTACACCGCGTCGGCCAGGTTGGCCTTGACGATGGCCATGGGCATGCCATAGATCACGCAGCTGGCTTCATCCTGGGCCCACACCGTACTGCCGCCCTGCTTGAGCAGGCGCGCACCTTCACGGCCATCGGCGCCCATGCCGGTAAGCACCACCGACAGCACCTTGTCGCCATACGACTTGGCCGCCGAGCCGAAGGTGATGTCCACACACGGCTTGTAGTTCAGGCGTTCGTCACCGGGCAGGATCTTCACCGCGCCACGGCCGTCGATCATCATCTGCTTGCCACCTGGGGCCAGCAGGGCCAAGCCCGGGCGCAGCATGTCGCCGTCCTCGGCTTCCTTGACGCTGATGCGGCACAGCTTGTCCAGGCGCTCGGCAAAGGCCTTGGTGAACGCCGCCGGCATGTGCTGGATCAGCACGATCGGCGCCGGGAAGTTGGCCGGCAACTGGGTCAGCACCCGCTGCAGGGCGACCGGGCCACCCGTGGAGGTGCCGATGGCCACCAGCTTGTAAGGCTTGCGCTTGGGTGCCGGCGAGTGTGCTGGCGCCGCAGCCGGGGCCGCCGCACGGGCAGGCGCAGGCGTGCGCGCCGCTGCCGGGCTGGCGAAACTGCTGGTGGGTGCATGGCTGCTGCCTGCCGGCGCAGGTGCGGCAACCGGCGCATGGCTGGCGTAGCTGCCAAAACGGCGGTTGCTGCGGGAAATGGTATGCACCTTCTCGCACAGCAGTTGCTTGACCTTGTCGGGGTTGCGCGAGATGTCCTCGAAGTTCTTCGGCAGGTAATCCACCGCACCGGCATCCAGCGCATCGAGGGTGACACGGGCGCCTTCATGGGTCAGCGACGAGAACATCAACACCGGCGTCGGGCAGCGCTGCATGATGTGCCGCACCGCGGTGATGCCGTCCATCATGGGCATTTCGTAGTCCATGGTGATGACATCGGGCTTCAGCGCCAGCGCCTGGTCGATTGCTTCCTTGCCATTGGTCGCGGTACCCACTACCTGGATCGTCGGATCCGCCGAGAGGATTTCCGAGACGCGGCGGCGGAAGAAACCGGAATCATCCACCACCAGGACCTTGACTGCCATAAACACTCCATTAGGCGGCGCAACCCGCCAGGGTGCGCCACCGAAATCAAATACGCCGCGCGGCGTAACGCTTGAGCATGCTCGGGACGTCGAGAATCAACGCGATGCGACCGTCGCCGGTGATGGTGGCCCCGGACATGCCCGGGGTACCCTGCAGCATCTTGCCCAGCGGCTTGATTACCACTTCTTCCTGGCCAACCAGTTGATCGACGACAAAGCCGATGCGCTGGGTACCGACCGACAGGATCACCACGTGGCCCTCGTGCTGCTCTTCGTGCACCTGGCCCTGGACCAGCCAGCGCTTGAGGTAGAACAGCGGCAGCGCCTTGTCGCGCACGATCACCACTTCCTGGCCGTCGACCACGTTGGTGCGCGACAGGTCGAGGTGGAAGATCTCGTTGACGTTGACCAGCGGGAAGGCGAACGCCTGGTTGCCCAGCATCACCATCAGGGTGGGCATGATCGCCAGGGTCAGCGGCACCTTGATGACGATCTTCGAGCCCTGGCCCTTGGCCGAGAAGATGTTGATCGAGCCGTTGAGCTGGGAGATCTTGGTCTTCACCACGTCCATGCCCACACCGCGGCCGGACACGTCGGAAATCTCGGTCTTGGTCGAGAAGCCCGGGGCGAAGATCAGGTTGTAGCAGTCCGACTCGCTCAGGCGATCGGCGGCATCCTTGTCCATCAGGCCCTTTTCCACGGCCTTGGCGCGCAGGATGTTTGGGTCCATGCCCTTGCCGTCGTCAGAGATCGACAGCAGGATGTGGTCGCCTTCCTGCTCGGCCGACAGCACCACGCGGCCGGTGCGCGCCTTGCCGGAGGCTTCACGCTCTTCGGGCATTTCCACGCCATGGTCGACAGCGTTGCGCACCAAGTGCACCAACGGGTCGGCCAGGGCCTCGACCAGGTTCTTGTCGAGGTCGGTCTCTTCGCCGACCAGCTCCAGGTTGATCTCTTTCTTGAGCTGGCGGGCCAGGTCGCGCACCAGGCGCGGGAAGCGGCCGAAGACTTTCTTGATCGGCTGCATGCGGGTTTTCATCACCGCGGTCTGCAGGTCGGCGGTGACCACGTCGAGGTTGGACACGGCCTTGGACATGGCCTCGTCGCCGCTGTTCAGGCCCAGGCGCACCAGGCGGTTACGCACCAGCACCAGTTCGCCGACCATGTTCATGATCTCGTCCAGGCGCGCGGTATCGACCCGCACGGTGGTTTCCGCTTCGCTGCCATGCTTCTCGGCAGCCGGCGCCGGGGCGCGGGGTGCTGCGGCAGGTTTGCTGGCAGGTGCCGGTGCCGGCGCAGCAACTGCGGCTGGCTTGGCCACGGGCTGGCTGTCGGCCTTGGCCGCGACCGGCGCTTGCACCTTGGCCGCAGCCGGGGCTTCGACGGCGGCAACGTCGCCACCGAACTTGCCCTTGCCGTGCAACTGGTCCAGCAGCGCCTCGAACTCGTGCTCGCTGATTTCGTCGCTGGCTGCGCTGGTGTCGGTTGCGGCAGGCGTCTGCGCCTTGGCAGCGGGCAAGGCATCGGCCTGGAAGGTGCCCTTGCCATGCAACTGGTCCAGCAGCGATTCGAACTCGGCGTCGGTAATTTCGTCGCTGGCCACTTCCGGCGCGCTGGCAACCGGCTGCGCGGCAACCTCGGCGCTGAACTGGCCTTTGCCGTGCAACTGGTCGAGCAGCGACTCGAACTCGGCGTCGCTGATTTCGTCACCTTCACCGCTGACGGTCTCGCCCTGCATCTGCTCGTCGGCCGCAGCTTGTGCCTTGACCGCATCGAGCGAATCGAGCAGCTGCTCGAACTCGCTGTCGGTAATGTCCTGCTCCTCGGCAGGCGCTTCGGCAACCGGTGCCGGGGCCGCAGCGGCAGGCACTTCGACGGCTTCGGCGCCACCCGGCTCGGCCAGGCGCGACAGCGCCGCCAGCAGCTCGGGGGTGGCCGCGGTTACTTCGGTGCGCTCGCGCACCTGGCCAAACATGCTGTTGACCGTGTCCAGTGCCTCGAGCACCACATCCATCAGTTCCGCGTCGACCCGGCGCTCACCTTTGCGCAGGACGTCGAACACGTTCTCGGCGATATGGCAGCACTCCACCAGCTCGTTCAGCTGAAGGAAGCCGGCGCCCCCTTTTACAGTGTGGAAACCGCGAAAGATCGCATTGAGCAGGTCGGCATCGTCGGGCCGGCTTTCCAGCTCGACCAGTTGCTCGGACAGTTGCTCAAGAATTTCGCCGGCTTCTACCAGGAAATCCTGGAGGATTTCTTCATCGGCGCCGAAGCTCATCAAACGTGCTCCTTAAAAACCCAGGCTGGACAGCAAATCATCGACATCGTCCTGACCGGACACGACGTCTTCACGCTTATCGGCATGAATCTGCGGACCTTCACCCCGAGTCGGATGTTTTTCTCGATCTTTTTCTGCGCGCAGTTGATCGTGGTCATGCTGGATGCCCGCAAAGCGGTCGACCTGGCTGGCCATCAACACCAGTTTGAGCAGGTTGCTTTCCACCTCGGTGACCAACGTGGTGACGCGCTTGATCACCTGGCCGGTCAGGTCCTGATAGTCCTGGGCCAGCAGAATGTCGTTGAGGTGGCCGGCGACCTTGCGGTTACCTTCGGCGCTGTGCGTCAGGAAACTGTCGACGCGCTTGACCAGCTCACGGAACTCCGGCGCAGCCACTTCGCGGCGCATGAAACGCTGCCAGTCGGTGCTCAGGGCCTGGGCCTCGCTGGCCAGGTCGTTGAGCACCGGGGTGCTTTCCTCGACCAGGTCCATGGTGCGGTTGGCCGCGCCCTCGGTGAGCCTGACCACGTACGACAGGCGCTCGGTGGCGTCGGTTATCTGCGACACCTCCTCGGCCTGCGGCATGGTCGGGTCGATCTGGAAACTGACGATGGCACTGTGCAGCTCGCGGGTCAGCTTGCCGACTTCCTGGTACAGGCCGCGGTCGCGGGTCTGGTTCAGCTCGTGAATCAGCTGCACCGCCTCGCCGAAACGGCCCCGCTCCAGGCTTTCGACCAGCTCCTGGGCATGCTTCTTCAGGGTCGATTCGAACTCGCCCAAAGACGTTTGTGATGAATCCATGGCGCGCCCCCTGACGTGACTCAGCCGTTGACGCGTTCGAAGATCTTCTCGATCTTTTCTTTGAGCACCTGGGCGGTGAACGGCTTGACCACGTAGCCATTGACGCCGGCCTGGGCCGCTTCGATGATCTGGTCGCGCTTGGCTTCGGCGGTCACCATCAGCACCGGCATGGTTTTCAGGCGATCATGGGCACGCACCTTGCGCAGCAGGTCGATGCCGGACATGCCAGGCATGTTCCAGTCGGTCACCAGGAAGTCGTAGTGGCCGTTCTCCAGCATCGGCAGCGCCGTGGTGCCGTCGTCGGCTTCTTCGGTGTTGGTGAAGCCCAGGTCACGCAACAGGTTCTTGATGATCCGCCGCATCGTCGAAAAGTCGTCAACGATGAGGATTTTCATGTCTTTGTTCAAGTAGACCTCCAAGCAGTCTCAAACGCGCTCGGCCCCGAGCGCGCATTCACAATTCGGTACAACGTAGAAAACGACTGCAACGACAGCGGGCTCAACGCGCCCGCCATTCCCCCAGGCGGCTGCGCAGGCGCGCGGCACACTGGCTGTGCAACTGGCTGACCCGCGACTCGCTGACCCCCAGCACCTCACCGATTTCCTTGAGGTTCAGCTCTTCGTCGTAGTACAGCGCCAGCACCAGGCGCTCACGCTCCGGCAGGTTGGCGATGGCCTCGGTCAGGGCGACCTGGAAGCGCTCGTCCTCCAGGCCACGCGCAGGTTCTACCTGGCCACTGGCGCCATCCTCATGCAGCCCTTCGTGCTCGCCGTCCTGCAACAGGTCGTCGAAGCTGAACAGGCGGCTACCCAGGGTATCGTTCAAGATCCCGTAGTAATCATCGAGACTCAATTGGAGTTCGGCAGCAACTTCATGATCTTTAGCGTCACGACCGGTTCTGGCTTCAACCGCACGCATCGCGTCGCTGACCATGCGGGTGTTGCGGTGCACCGAACGCGGTGCCCAGTCGCCCTTGCGCACTTCGTCCAGCATGGCCCCGCGAATGCGGATGCCGGCGTAGGTTTCAAAGCTGGCGCCCTTGCTGGCGTCGTACTTGTTGGCCACTTCCAGCAGGCCGATCATGCCGGCCTGAATCAGATCCTCGACCTGCACGTTGGCCGGCAGCCGCGCCAGCAGGTGGTAGGCGATGCGCTTGACCAGCGGGGCGTAGCGCTCGATCAGCTCGTACTGGGCGTCTTTCGACGCGCGGCTGTACATCTTGAAGCCGCTGGCGTTCATAGCACAGGTCCCGCGCTGGTGGGCTGCACCAGACGCTCGACAAAGAACTCCAGATGGCCGCGCGGGTTGGCCGGCAGCGGCCAGCTGTCGACCTTCTGGGCAATCGCCTTGAAGGCCAGCGCGCATTTGGAGCGTGGGAAGGCTTCGTACACGGCACGCTGCTTCTGCACCGCCTTGCGCACGCACTCGTCATACGGCACGGCGCCCACGTACTGCAGGGCAACGTCAAGGAAGCGGTCGGTGACCTTGGTCAGCTTGGCGAACAGGTTGCGGCCTTCCTGCGGGCTCTGCGCCATGTTGGCCAGCACCCGGAAACGGTTCATGCCGTAGTCGCGGTTGAGCAGCTTGATCAAGGCGTAGGCATCGGTAATCGAGGTGGGTTCGTCGCATACCACCAGCAGCACTTCCTGGGCGGCGCGGACGAAGCTGACCACCGAATCACCGATACCGGCCGCGGTGTCGATCACCAGCACGTCGAGGTTGTCGCCGATTTCGCTGAACGCCTGGATCAACCCGGCATGCTGGGCCGGGGCCAGGTGCACCATGCTCTGCGTGCCCGAGGCCGCCGGCACGATGCGCACACCACCGGGGCCCTGCAACATCACATCGCGCAGCTCGCAGCGCCCTTCGATGACATCGGCCAGGGTCCGCTTGGGGGTAAGGCCCAGCAGCACGTCGACATTGGCCAGGCCCAGGTCGGCGTCGAGCAGCATGACCCTGCGGCCAAGCTCGGCCAGCGCCAGGGACAGGTTCACTGAAACGTTAGTCTTGCCGACGCCACCTTTGCCACCGGTCACGGCGATCACCTGTACGGGATGCATGCTACCCATGTCTGTTCTTTACCTTGTCTCGCTGGGACTCAGGCCACACGTAGGGCAATTCTGCGTACCCCTTGGCATAGCTACCTTGCACACATTTCATCATCAACCCGCTCGCCGTGGGTTGTGATAGAGATCAGCGAACATATCGGCCATTGCCTCTTCGCTGGGCTCGTCCTGCTGCTGCACATTGACCGCGCGGGTGACCAACTGGTGCCCCCGTGGCAGGTGCAGGTCGTCAGGAATGCGCGGCCCGTCGGTCAGGTAGGCCACTGGCAGTTCATGACTGATGGCAAGGCTCAGCACGTCGCCAAGGCTCGCCGTTTCATCGAGTTTGGTCAGGATGCAACCGGCCAGGCCGCAGCGCTTGTAGCTGTGGTAGGCGGCGGTCAGCACCTGCTTCTGGCTGGTGGTGGCCAGCACCAGGTAGTTCTTCGCAGCAATGCCACGCCCGGCCAGGGTTTCCAGTTGCATGCGCAGGGCCGGGTCGCTGGCCTGCAGGCCGGCGGTATCGATCAGCACCACGCGCTTGCGCAGCAGCGGCTCCAGCGCCGCGGCCAGCGACTGGCCCGGGTCGACGTAGGTCACCGGCACGTTGAGGATGCGGCCCAGGGTCTTGAGCTGCTCCTGGGCGCCGATGCGGAAGCTGTCCATGCTCACCAGAGCCAGGTTCTGCGCGCCGTACTTGAGCACGTAGCGGGCGGCCAGCTTGGCCAGGGTGGTGGTCTTGCCCATGCCGGCCGGGCCGACCATGGCGATCACCCCGCCCTCTTCGATCGGCTCGACCTCGGGGATCTCGATCATCCGCGCCAGGTGCGCCAGCAACATGCGCCAGGCCTGGCGTGGCTCGTCGATCTCGGCAGTCAGGTCCAGCAGCTCACGGGCGATCGGCCCGGACAGGCCGATGCGTTGCAGCCGGCGCCAGACGGTGGCCTGCTGCGGCTTGCTGCCCTGCAGCTGGTTCCAGGCCAACGAGCCGAGCTGCACTTCCAGCAGCTCGCGCAGGCCCGACAGCTCGGAGCGCATGGCATCGAACAGGCGCGGGTCGACCGGCGCCGACGCAGGCGCTGCAGCAGCCTCGGGAACATCGACGTGCGGTTCGACCAACGGCTCGGCGGCGGTCAGCGACTGCCCGGCGAACAATTGGCGGTTGTTGTCGCTGCTGTCCTGGCGGTGGCCCAGCTCGGCCTGGGCGGTGGCGATGCGCGTATGGGTCTTGCGCAGCTCTTCTTCCAGTTCGGCGTTGGGCACACGCGGGGCCAGGGCGGACAGCTTGTAGTCCAGCGCGGCCGTCAGCTCGACACCGCCGGCGATGCGACGGTTGCCGATGATGGCGGCATCGGCGCCCAGCTCATCACGGACCAGCTTCATGGCCTGACGCATATCGGCGGCGAAAAATCGCTTAACTTGCATTATCCCCTACCTCAGCCGTTAGGGCCCACGGTGGCAACGATGGTGACTTGCTTGTTGTCCGGTATTTCCTGATACGCCAGAACATGCAAATTCGGTACAGCCAGGCGACCGAAACGCGACAGCATGGCGCGGATCGGGCCGGCGACCAGGAGGATGGCCGGCTGGCCCTGCATTTCCTGGCGCTGGGCCGCCTCGATCAGCGAACGCTGCAGCTTCTCGGCCATGCTCGGCTCCAGAAGAACACCGTCTTCCTGACCTTGCCCGGCCCTTTGCAGACTATTGAGCAAAATCTGTTCCAACCTTGGCTCCAGGGTAATCACTGGCAGCTCCGACTCAACGCCGACAATGCTTTGCACGATGGCGCGACACAATCCGACGCGCACTGCCGCCACCAGCGCGGCGGTATCTTGACTCTTGCCGGCGTTGTTCGCGATCGCCTCGGCGATACTGCGAATATCGCGCACTGGCACTTGTTCAGACAACAGCGCTTGCAGCACCTTGAGCAGGCCCGACAAGGAAATGACACCCGGCACCAGCTCTTCTGCAAGTTTAGGCGATGCCTTGGCCAACACCTGCAGCAGTTGCTGGACCTCTTCATGGCCGATCAGCTCGTGGCAGTGCTTCTGCAGGATCTGGTTCAGGTGGGTGGCCACCACGGTACTGGCGTCGACCACGGTGTAGCCCAGCGACTGCGCCTGGGAGCGCTGGCCGACATCGATCCACACGGCTTCAAGGCCAAACGCCGGGTCGCGCGCGGCAATGCCGTTGAGGGTACCGAACACCTGCCCCGGGTTGATTGCCAGTTCGCGGTCCGGGTAGATCTCGGCCTCGGCCAGGATCACCCCCATCAGGGTCAGGCGATAGGCGCTGGGCTGCAGGTCGAGGTTGTCGCGGATGTGCACGGTGGGCATGAGGAAGCCCAGGTCTTGCGACAGCTTCTTGCGCACACCCTTGATCCGCGCCAGCAACTGGCCACCCTGGTTGCGATCGACCAGCGGAATCAGCCGGTAGCCGACCTCCAGGCCAATCATGTCGATCGGCGTGACGTCGTCCCAGCCCAGCTCCTTGGTTTCCAGCGCACGCTGTGGCGAGGGCAGCAGGTCCTGCTGGCGCTGCGCCTCCTGCAGCGCCTGCGCCTTGGCCTTCTGTTGCTTCTTCCATACCAGGTAGGCGCCACCACCGGCCAGCAGGCCGAGGCTGAGGAAGGCCACGTGCGGCATGCCCGGCACCAGGCCCATGACGATCATCAGCGCGGCGGACACCGCCAGGGCCTTGGGCGAATCGAACATCTGCCGGTTGATCAGCTTGCCCATGTCCTCGGAGCCCGAAGCACGGGTAACCATGATCGCGGCAGCGGTGGACAGCAACAGTGATGGCAATTGCGCCACCAAACCGTCACCGATGGTCAGCAAGGCGTACACCTTGCCGGCATCGCCAAAGCTCATGCCGTGCTGCAGCATGCCGATCAGCATGCCGCCGATCAGGTTGATGAACAGGATCAGCAGGCCGGCGATGGCGTCACCGCGGACGAACTTGCTGGCACCGTCCATCGAACCGTAGAACTCGGCCTCCTGCGCCACTTCGGCACGACGGTGCTTGGCCTGGGCCTGGTCGATCAGGCCGGCGTTGAGGTCGGCGTCGATGGCCATCTGCTTGCCGGGCATGGCGTCGAGGGTGAAACGCGCGCTCACTTCCGAGATACGCCCGGCGCCCTTGGTCACCACCACGAAGTTGATGATCATGAGGATGGCGAACACCACGGCACCGACCACGTAGTTACCGCCGATCACCACCTCGCCGAAGGCCTGGATCACCTTGCCGGCGGCGCCGTGGCCCTCCTGGCCATGCAGCATCACCACCCGGGTGGAAGCCACGTTCAGGGCCAGGCGCAACAGCGTGGCCACCAGCAGGATGGTGGGGAACGCGGCGAAGTCGAGCGGGCGCAGGGCGTAGACGCAGACCAGCAGGACCACGATCGACAGGGCGATGTTGAAAGTGAAGAACACGTCGAGCAGGAACGGCGGTATCGGCAACATCATCATTGCCAACATCACCAGCAGCAACAGCGGCACACCCAGGTTGCCCCGGCCGAGCCCGGCCAGGTTGTTACGGGCGTTGCTGATTAACTGAGTGCGATCCACCGCGAGTCCTCTTGATGCAAAACTTTGACGCACAGGGCGCGCCTGGCGCTGGCTTTGCAAGAAGCTTTCCAACTTTGCTCGACGGTGTTCACCCTGAGGGTTTTATCGCCTGCGAGATCGAGCGCCGCCCGCGCGGCGCTTCGCGGGTGTTCGCCTTGACGCTTTCTGCGCCTGTGAAATCGAGCGCCGCCCGCGCGGCGCATCGCGGGACAAGCCCGCTCCCACATTTGTTGCAACGTGGCCATGCCTGCGGGAGAGGTGTTGTCAGCCGGGGTGCAGGGCTTGAGACAGGTGATGCAGCAGCAATGCAACTCAGAAATCCAGTCATCCCACCAAGGCAGGCAACCATGGCCTGACAGGTTTGGCACGTTGCAACAAATGTGGGAGCGGGCTTGTCCCGCGATGCGCCGCGCGGGCGGCGCTCGATCTCACAGGCGCCGAAAAACCACCGACAAACACATCAACTGTCGCGGCGCAGGTCCGGCGGAATCGGCAGGTCGTCCTTCAGCGGCTCTGGCCGCTTGCCCTTGCCTGCCCGGTACTGGCGGATCTGGAACACATAGGCCAGCACCTGCGCCACCGCCAGGTAAAGCCCGGCAGGGATTTCCTGCTCGAGTTCGGTGGAGTAGTAGATCGCCCGCGCCAACGCCGGCGATTCGAGGATCTGGACCTTGTGCTCCACGCCGATCTCGCGAATCTTCAGGGCAATGAAATCCGTCCCCTTGGCCAGCAACAACGGCGCCGCCCCGCCTTTCTCCGGGTCGTATTGCAAGGCCACCGCATAATGCGTCGGGTTGGTGATGATCACATCGGCCTGCGGGACCGCCGCCATCATGCGCCGCTGCGACACCTCACGCTGCAGCTGGCGAATACGCTGCTTGACCTCGGGCTTGCCTTCGCTGTCCTTGTACTCGTCGCGCACTTCCTGCTTGGTCATCTTCATTTTCTTGTGGGTCTGCCACAGCTGGAACGGCACATCCGCCGCCGCAATCAGCAACAGCCCGGCCGACATCCACAACGCACTCCAGCCCACCACCTGCAGGCTGTGGATGATCGCCTGCTCCAGCGGCTCGTTGGCGATCGACAGCAAGGCCTGACGATCGCTGACCAGCACCACCACCGCCACCACCAAAATCACGAAGAACTTGGCCAGCGCCTTGAGCAGCTCGGTCAGGGCATGCATCGAGAACATGCGCTTGATCCCCGACAGCGGGTTCATGCGGCTGAACTTGGGCTGCAGCAGGCTGCCGGAGAACAGGAAACCGCTCAGCGCGATAGGTGCCACGAAGGAGATCACGAACAGCAGGATCAGTACCGGCTGCGTCGCCCATATCGCCATCTTGCCCGAGGCCAGCAGGAAGGCGCCCATGGCCCGCTCGTCGACGATGATGTCGCGGGTCAGGCTGAAGTTCATGCGCATCATCTCCAGCAGCGTCTCGGCCAGGTGGCCGCCGAACGCCAGCAGGCCACCGGCGCCGGCCAGGGTCACCGCCACCGTGTTCAGCTCCTTGGAGCGCGCGATCTCGCCTTTCTCGCGGGCATCGCGCTTGCGCTTTTCGGTGGGGTCTTCTGTCTTGTCCTGACCGCTCTCGCTTTCCGCCATGCTCAGCGCGCCCTCGCCAGTTCACGCAGCCATTGCAGCGCTTCGCTGGCCAATGCCTGGTAGTGGGACAGCACATCGGCCAGGCCGACCCAGAAAATGAACATGCCCATGACCAGGGTCAGCGGAAAACCGATGGAGAAAATGTTCAGTTGCGGCGCGGCGCGGGTCATCACACCAAAGGCAATGTTCACCACCAACAGGGCGGCGATCACCGGCAGAATCAGCAGCAGGCCCGCGGCAAACACCCAGCCCAGGCGCCCGGCCAGCTCCCAGAAATGATTGACCACCAGCGCGTTGCCCACCGGCAAGGTGGTGAAGCTTTCGGTCAGCACCTCGAACACCACCAGGTGGCCATTCATAAGCAGGAACAACACACTTACCAGCATGGTCATGAACTGGCTGATCACCGTGACGTTGACCCCGTTGGCTGGGTCGACCATCGAAGCGAAGGCCATACCCATCTGCACCGCGACGATCTGCCCGGCAATCACAAAGACCTGGAACAGCAACTGCAACGCCAGGCCGAACAACGCGCCGACAATGATCTGCTCGGCACACAGCAGCAAACCGCGCAGGCTCAGCGGGTCGAACTCAGGCAGGGGTGGCAGTGCCGGGACGATTACCACGGTAATCGCCACCGCCACGTACAGGCGCACCCGCGCCGGCAACATGCGGGTGCCGAAGATGGGCATGGTCATCAGCACCGCTGTCACCCGAAACAACGGCAGGATGAAGGTGGCGACCCAGGTGCCGATTTGCGTGTCGGTCAGCTCCAGCATCGGCGCGTCAACCGATCAGCTGCGGGATATTGGTGTACAGACTGGTGATGTACTCCATGAACTTCTGCACCAGCCACGGCCCGGCGATGATCAGCGTGACCAGCATCACCAACAGGCGCGGCAGAAAACTCAGGGTCTGTTCGTTGATCTGCGTGGCGGCCTGGAACATGGCCACCACCAGGCCAACCAGCAGGCTCGGCACCACCAGCACGGCGACCATCAGGGTGGTCAGCCACAGGGCATCACGGAACAGGTCGACTGCGACTTCAGGTGTCATCGGCGGCTCTCCTTGACGGCTTCAGACGCCGCCGAAACTGCTGGCCAAGGTGCCCATGATCAGCGCCCAGCCATCGACCAGCACGAACAGCATGATCTTGAAGGGCAGCGAGATGATCAGCGGCGACAGCATCATCATACCCATGGCCATCAGCACGCTGGCTACCACCATGTCGATGATCAGGAACGGGATGAAGATCATGAAACCGATCTGGAACGCGGTCTTCAGCTCGGAGGTGACGAACGCTGGCACCAAAATCGTCAGCGGCACCTGGTCCGGGCCGGCGATGTCGGTACGCTTGGACAGGCGCATGAACAGGTCGAGGTCGCTTTGCCGGGTTTGTGCCAGCATGAAGTCCTTGAGCGGCCCCTGGGCCTTGTCGATGGCCTGCTGGGCAGTCATCTGCTCCTTCAGGTACGGCTGCAGTGCGTCCTGGTTCACCCGGTCGAACACCGGCGCCATGATGAACATGGTCAGGAACAGCGCCATGCCCGTCAGCAGCTGGTTCGACGGCGTCTGCTGCAGGCCCAGGGCCTGACGCAGGATCGAGAACACGATGATGATGCGGGTGAAGCTGGTCATCAGGATGACGAACGCCGGGATGAAGCTGAGCGCCGTCATGATCAGCAGGATCTGCAGGCTGACCGAATACTCCTGCTGCCCGTCCGCGGTATTGGACAGGGTAATGGCCGGGATCGACAGCGGGTCGGCCCCCAGGGCCAGCGGCGCAGCCAGCAGCAGCGCCAGAGTCAACAACACACGCAGCGCGCCACTCATCACTTCTTGTCCTTAGGGTCCTTGCCCATCAGCTCCATCAGCCGCTGGGCAAACTCCGGCGTCGCCTGGCGGGCGTTTTCCGGCACTTCCACGGGTTCGGCCAGCACATGCAGGGCCTCGATGCTGCCAGGGGTATGGCCGATCAGGATCTGCTCCTTGCCCACCTGCACCAGCAGCAGGCGGTCACGCGGGCCTATGGCCCGGCTGCCGACGATCTCGATCACCTGCCCGCCCTTCACCGCCGTGCTTTGCATGCGCCGCAGCAACCAGGCCAGGAAGAAGATCAGACCGACCACCAGCAGCAGGCCGAAGACCATCTGCGCCAGCTGCCCACCGAGGTTGCCAGGCGCGGTTGCCGGGGTTGCCGCCGGTGTGGCCGCGGCCAGGCAAGCCTGGCTGGCGAGCAGCGCGGCGAGCGCTGCGATGGCGCGCATCGTGCCCTTCACTCAGCGCAGCTTCTTGATACGTTCGCTGGGGCTGATCACGTCGGTCAGGCGGATGCCGAACTTCTCGTTGACCACCACCACCTCGCCATGGGCAATCAGCGTGCCGTTGACCAGCACATCGAGCGGCTCGCCGGCCAGGCGGTCGAGCTCGATCACCGAGCCCTGGTTGAGCTGCAGCAGGTTGCGGATGTTGATCTCGGTACTGCCCACTTCCATGGAAATGTTCACCGGGATATCCAGGATCACGTCCAGGTTAGGGCCTTCGAGGCTGACGTTTTCGTTCGGCTTCGGCGAGCTGGCGAACTCCTCCATCGGCAGGCGGCCCGTGCCGCCGGTGCTGCTACCGGTGTCACCACCCAGCAGTGCATCGATATCGGCCTGGCCGGCCGCACCGGTTTCTTCCAGTGCCGCAGCCCATTCATCGGCCAGTGCCTGGTCCTCTGCGGAGGTGATCTCGTTTTCGTTAGCCATGGTTTCCTCGACAGGCATTCAATTCGTTATGAGCGACCGGCACGCCGTCAGCGGCGTTCGATCGGGTCGATGATCTGCAGCGCCAGGTTGCCCTTGTGCGAACCCAGGCGCGCCTTGAACGACGGCACGCCGTTGGCGCGCAGCACCAGGTGCTCGGGCAGCTCCACCGGGATCACGTCGCCAGGTTGCATGTGCAGGATGTCGCGCAGCTTCAGCTGGCGCCGGGCTACGGTGGCGGTCAGCGGCACGGCCACGTCCAGCACGTCCTCGCGCAGGGCCTTGACCCAGCGCTCGTCCTGGTCGTCCAGGTCGGACTGGAAACCGGCGTCGAGCATTTCCCGCACCGGCTCGATCATCGAGTACGGCATGGTCACGTGCAGGTCGCCGCCACCGCCGTCCAGCTCGATATGGAAGGTGGACACCACCACCGCCTCGCTGGGGCCGACAATGTTGGCCATGGCCGGGTTTACCTCGGAGTTCATGTACTCGAAGGTGACCGGCATGATTGCCTGCCAGGCTTCCTTGAGGTCGACGAAGCACTGGTCCAGCACCATGCGCACCACGCGCAACTCGGTGGGGGTGAACTCGCGGCCTTCGATCTTGGCGTGGCGGCCGTCGCCGCCGAAGAAGTTGTCCACCAGCTTGAACACCAGCTTGGCGTCGAGGATGAACAGCGAGGTACCGCGCAGCGGCTTGATCTTGACCAGGTTGAGGCTGGTCGGCACGTACAGCGAGTGCACGTATTCGCCGAACTTCATCACCTGCACGCCGCCCACTGCCACGTCGGCGGAGCGGCGCAGCAGGTTGAACATGCTGATACGGGTGTAACGGGCGAAACGCTCGTTGATCATTTCCAGGGTCGGCATGCGACCCCGCACGATACGGTCCTGACTGGTCAGGTCGTAGCTTTTGATGCTGCCAGGCTCGGATGCACTCTCGGTCTGCACCAGCCCGTCGTCGACGCCATGCAACAGGGCATCGATTTCATCCTGGGACAGCAGGTCCTGTACGGCCATTGCGGACTCCTACTGCAATACGAAATTGGTGAACAGCAACTGGTCGACGACCGGCTTGCCGACTTCCTTCTGCGCCACTTCCTGAACCACTGCGGTGGCCTTCTGGCGCAGCATTTCCTGCCCCACCGGGCTGCCAGCCAGGGTGTCGAAGCCTTGCCCGGAGAACATCATCACCAGGTTGTTGCGGATCACCGGCATGTGCACCTTGAGGGCGTCCAGGTCAGCCTGGCTGCGCGCTTGCAGGGTGATGCTCACCTGCATGTAGCGCTGGCGGCCGTTCTGGTTGAAGTTGACCACGAAGGCCGGGGCCAGCGCTTCGTAGATAGCCGCTGGCTTGACGTTGCTGGCTGCAGGATCGGCGGCCGGGGCCGGCTCGCTCTTGTGCATGATGAACCAGGTAGCGCCCACCGAAAGGCCGATCGCCAGCAACAGGCCCACTACCGCCAGCAGGATCAGCTTAAGTTTGCCTTTAGTGGCGGGGTCTTTGACTGCTTCGCTCTTCGCCATGCCAATAATCCGTCGTCCATCGGGGGTTCAAGGGAGGATGGCTTGGCTTGAGCAAGTGTTATGCCAGTTTTTGGCTGGAGGGATGGGATGGGGCTTAGAGGGGTTCGCCGGTAGATGTGTTGCGCTTGTGAGATCGAGCGCCGCCCGCGCGGCGCTTCGCAGCACAAGGCTGCTCCTACATCTGTTTCGGACCAGTCACTCCTGTGAGTTCACCTCTGTCCGCCTTGTTTGTTCCATTCAATATCGAGGGAGGGCGCGGCTGCTTTTCATCAATCCTCAGCCATGCACCAAGGCTGCAACCCACCTGGCACAGGAGATATTGGCCCGAAACAGATGTAGGAGCAGCCTTGTGCTGCGAAGCGCCGCGCGGGCGGCGCTCGATCTAACAGGCGCAAAAAACCTTAAGGCATGCACCCCGCATCACGCGTAATAATCGACCGCACTGTCGCCAACAACCACCTGCTGCTCCACAGGCCGGGCGCTATCGACTGCCTCTGCCCCGCCCTGCTCGGCCCGGCGCGCCGCCACCCCGGACAGGTTGCTGCCCTGCGCCTGCCCCTGCTGCTGTTGTTGCTGCCCACGCGACTGGTCGGCCACGTTGACATCCGGCTGTGCCAGCCCCTGCTGGGCGAACAGCTCGCGCAGGCGGTGCACCTGGCTGTCGAGGGCGTCACGCACGCCGGCGTGGCCGCTGATGAAGGTGACTTGTGTCGACTGGTCCGTCGCAACATTGACGCGAATGTCCAGGCGGCCCAGTTCCGCCGGCTCCAGCTGGATATCCGCCGATTTGAGGTTCTGGCTGGACAGGTACATGACCCGGTTGACCAGGCCCTCGGCCCAGGCGTTCTGGTTCATCGGCAGCGGTTGGTGCAATGGGCTGGCATTGGCCGGCACGGCATTGGCGGTCTTGGCCGTGGCGGCCTGGGTCAGGTTGGCCAGGCGGTTGGCGAAATCGTCTACGCGTGTATCGCTGCCAGCGCTCTTGGTGTCTTTCAGGCCATCTTCGAGCAAGCCAGCAAAGGCCTTGTCGCCAGGCTCGCCCGTTTCACCCTCGGCATTCTCGACCAGATTCGCCAAGGTATTGACGGCCATCTGCCCCTCTTCGCCCTGAGCCTGCGAAGGGTCCAGGGCATGCGCCGAGGTCGCTCCCTTGGCCTGGGCGCTTTGTTCCAGCGCCAGGCGCAGGGTCGGCAGGTTGGCCAAAGGGTCGGCGTCAGGGTCGAAAGCTTCCTCGGCGGCCGCCTCCTCGGGCAGCTCGGCGGTGACCTGCGCCTGCGCCGCGGCGGCCTGCAACACCGGCGCCACCGCTTCGGCCTGGGCCTGGATCAGTTGTGCGCCAGGCTGGGCGTCGGTGACCTGGCCGGCAACCAGGCTGGCATCGCGCAAGCCGGTGTCGGCCTGGGCCTGATCGTCGGCTGGCAATTGTTTGCCGTCATCGGCAACCGCGGGTTTGTCGGCAGCGGCTTTCTTGCCGCCCTGCGCCGCCTCGGGCTTGTCCTTGGGCTTGGCCTCGGCGACCTTGTCGTCCTGCCCGGCGGCCTTGTCGCGGCCCTGCCGGGCCATCACCTGGCCGAAGCCGTCGCCCTTGTCGCCCGGCGCCTGCAGCGGCTTGTCGGCCTGTGCGGTGGCCGAACGCGAGGTGTTGGCAATGGCGTTGCCTTGCAACAATGGGTTGGGTGCGACAGGCATCGAGCGGTCTCCGCGCCAGAAACAAAAAAATCATCCAGCCAGAGACAGGCAAGACTCGCGCCAAGTCGTGTTTCAACCCGCCGAAATACGCTGCTGCTCACCCCGGTAGAAGCGCTGCACCTCGACGAACTCCAGGTCGATGCGGTTGATCAGGTCCTCGATGCCATACAGCGGGGGCCGCCGCGCGCGCTCCTCCAGCTGCTGGCACAGGCTGGCCAATGCAACCGCGCCCATGTTGCTGCTGCTGCCCTTGAAACTGTGGGCTGCAGAACCGAGCTCTTCGGCACTTTTGGCCGCGTGCAGCTGGCCCAGGCGCCGTTCGGAGTCGTCGAGAAAGGTTTGCACCAACTGCAGGTAGCCATCTTCCATGACCTCACGCAGGTCACTGAGTACCTTGTGGTCAATATGCATGTCAGTCACTTGTTCACTCCTTGATCAAGCCAGATTATGCCCGAGCCAACCCGTGGCTCACCAGACGAACTCCACATGCGCGCAACGCCCGCCCTCACTCCAGTGCGCGCTGCTGGCCAGCCGCTGCACCAGGTTCAGGCCTCGCCCGCTCAGCCCCTGCTCCAGCGAGGGCCGCGACAGCACCCGTTGCACATCGAACCCCGCACCACTGTCACGGACCTCGATCATCAGACGCCCGCCGTCGGCTTGCGGTTCAACCTTGAAATCGATGCGCACGTAACCGTCGGTCAGTACCCCAAGGCGCCGGGCGCGCTCCTGATAATAGTCGGCAAAGCCCTGTACATCGCGCTTGAGTTGAGAGTCCAGGCCCAGCACGCCGTGCTCCAGGGCGTTGGAATACAGCTCGCTGAGCACGCTGTGCAGGTTGCCGGTACGCGCGCGCAGGCCATGAATCTCCTGCAACAACTGCACCAGGTACGGCACCGGGTTGAAGCGCTTCAGGCTCTGGCCACGCACCTCGAACCCCAGCGACCAGTCCAGCGGGCTGGAGCGGCCACTATCAGAGTAGATCATCGGCGCCGGCACCCGCTCCTCGGCGCTGAACATGCGAATGTCGCACAGGCTGATGTCATCGCGCGGGCGCCCGCCAAAGCGCTCCAGGGCCTGCATCACTTCGTCGAACAACCGCACCGGGTCCCGGTTGTCGGCCAGCACCCTGCGCAGGCGCTGCACACCAAACAGGCGTTCCTGGTCGTCGGCGGTGTCCAGCACGCCGTCCGACAGCAGCAGCAGGCGCTCGCCCGGCGCCAGCGGCAACACTTCGGTACTGTCATCGAAACGCTCGGCGTCCAGGATGCCCAGCGGCAGGTGTCGCGAAGTCAGCGCCGACAGCACCTGGCCATCCACTGCCAGGCGATAGCCATCAGGCATGCCGCCGTTCCACACTTCCACCGAACCGCGCTGCATGCTGAGGTTGAGCAGCAGCGCACAACAGAACATGTCCACCGGCAGGATACGTTTGAGCTTGGCATTCATCTCGCGCAGGATCTGCGCCATGCCGTAACCCTTGGCAGTCATGCCGTAGAACACTTCGGCCAGCGGCATGGCGCCTACCGCCGCCGGCAGGCCGTGGCCGGTGAAATCGCCAAGCAGCACGCGCATGTCGCCGGACGGGGTGAACGCGGCCAGCATCAGGTCGCCATTGAACAGCGCATAGGGCGATTGCAGGTAGCGGATGTTGGGCGCGGCCAGGCAGCCGGAGTGGGCCACCTTGTCGAACACCGCCTTGGCCACCCGCTGCTCGTTGAGCAGGTGGTGGTGGTGCCGGGCAATCTGGTCGCGCTGCTCCAGCACGGTGGCCTGCAGCCGGCGCAGGCGGTCCATGGCGCGGATCTTGGCGCCGAGAATTACCGCACTGTAGGGCTTGGCCATGAAGTCGTCGCCCCCGGCCTCCAGGCAGCGCACCAGGCCTTCCTCCTCGTTCAATGACGTCAGGAAAATGATCGGCACCAGCGCTTCGCCGGCCAGCGCCTTGATCTGCCGCGCCGCCTCGAAGCCATCCATCACCGGCATCAGCGCATCCAGCAGCACCAGTTGCGGGCGCCGCTCGACGAACAGCGCCACCGCCTGCTCGCCGTTTTCCGCGGTGAATACCTGATGGCCCTGACGGCGCACGATCTGCGCCAGCAGCAGGCGGTCGGCGGCACCGTCTTCGGCGACCAGCACGGTCAACGCCTGTTCGGCCGGCATGTCGGCGCTCAACTGATATCGAAGAGTTTTTCGAAATTGGAGATGGCGAGGATCTTGCGCACATCGGAGCTGGCATGCACCACACGCACATCCGACTCATCGCCGCCCGCATGGTCACGCAGCAACAGCAGCATGCCGAGTGCGGAACTGTCGAGGTAGGTGGTGTCCTTCAGGTCGACGACCACCGAATCTGGCCGGCCGGGATGGCGTTCGTAGGCGTCACGAAATTCCTGGTGCTTGCCGAAATCGAAGCGCCCCTTGATCTTTATCGTCAGCTTTTTCCCGTCCTGCGAAAAATCAGTCTCGACTGCCATGCTAGCGATTCCTTCGATGATGGCGGATGCAACTCCTTAAAGGTTTAGCAGGCGATGGCGGGGGTGGCAAGCATGCCATTCCCACAGGCGGTGCACCCAGTGTAGGAGCGGCCTTGTGTCGCGAAAGGGCCGCAGAGCGGCCCCGGCGATATTTGCTGCGAAGCTGAAATCCTGGGGCCGCTGCGCGCCCCTTTCGCGACACAAGGCCGCTCCTACAGGGTACCGCGCAAGCCCAATGGGCAGCTTAAAGGTGATTCTGCCGCGGCAGACGTTGTGACAGCTCGTCGAGCAAGCGCTGCTCGCGCTTGTCTTCGGCGCGCCGGGCTTCGTCCAGGTAGCGCTGCACCAGCTTGCGCAAGCCTTCCACCCGGGCATAGGCCTGCTGCCAGGTGCCGCGTGCGTTGTCGAGGTTGTTCTGGTGCCAGACCAGGCTCTGGCGCTGCTGGGTCATGGCCGTTTCCAGTTGCCCGAGGAAGCGCTGGTAATTGACCAGCCAGCTGCCATTGACCCCCTGCCCGCCACGGTTGATCCACTGCAGTTGGTAATCCTCGCGAAACCGCTCGAGTTCGGCCAGCTTGGCCTGGGCCGTGGCCACCTGCTGCTGGAAATGCCCAAGGCGCTGGGCAGCCTTGCGCTCGGCCTCCTCGGCCATGTCCACCACCGGCGCCAGGCGCGCGGCGCGTCCGGGCAGCGCCATGATCTATCAGCCGGCCGGGGGCGTGAAGATCGCCCCCAACTGGTCGCGGCTTTGCGCCATCCCCACGTTCTCGCGCAGGCCCTGACGCAGAAACTCCACCAGCTTCGATTGCAGGGCAATGGCCAGGTCGGTTTCCGGGTCGCCACCGGCCACATAGGCACCCACGCTGATCAAGTCGCGGCTCTGCGACAGGCGCGACCACAACTGCTTGAACTTCTGCGCCTGGCGCAAATGGTCGGCATCGACCACCTGGGGCATGACTCGGCTGATCGAGGCTTCGATGTCGATGGCCGGGTAATGGCCTTCCTCGGCCAGCCGCCGCGACAGCACGAAGTGGCCATCGAGTACACCACGCGCCGAGTCGGCAATCGGGTCCTGTTGGTCGTCGCCCTCGGACAACACGGTGTAGAACGCGGTGATCGAACCACCACCTGGCTCGCCGTTGCCGGCCCGCTCCACCAGTTTGGGCAGCTTGGCGAACACCGACGGCGGGTAACCCCGGGTGGCCGGCGGCTCGCCGATGGCCAGGGCAATTTCACGCTGGGCCTGGGCAAAACGGGTCAACGAGTCCATCAGCAACAGCACGTTCTTGCCCTTGTCGCGGAAGTACTCGGCAATACGTGTGCAGTACATGGCGGCCCGCAGGCGCATCAGCGGCGCATCGTCGGCGGGCGAAGCGACCACCACCGAGCGCTTGAGGCCTTCCTCACCAAGGATATGCTCGATGAATTCCTTGACCTCGCGGCCCCGCTCGCCGATCAGGCCGACGACGATGATCTCGGCTTCGGTGAAGCGGGTCATCATGCCCAGCAACACCGACTTGCCCACACCGGTACCGGCGAACAGGCCCAGGCGCTGGCCGCGACCGACGGTGAGCAGGCCATTGATGCTGCGAATGCCCACATCCAGTGGCTTGCTGATGGGGTCGCGGTTCAACGGGTTGATCACCGGGCCGTCCATCGGCACCCAGTCCTCGGCCTTCATCCCGCCCTTGCCATCCAGCGCGCGGCCGGCGCCGTCGAGCACCCGGCCGAGCATGCTCATGCCCATGGGCAGGCGGCCGCCGTCATCCAGCGGCACCACCCGGGCGCCGGGGGCGATGCCGACGATGCTGCCGACCGGCATGAGGAATACCTTGGGCCCGGCAAAGCCCATGACTTCGGCCTCCACCTGCACCGGGTGGTAGCTGTCGTCGTTGATTACCAGGCAGCGACTGCCGACTGCAGCGCGCAGGCCTTCGGCTTCCAGGGTGAGGCCGACCATACGCAGCAGGCGGCCTTCGACGATGGGCTGGGCCGGCAGCTCGATGGCCTCGGCATAACTGCCCAGGCGCTTGCCGAAACTGGTGCGCTTAAGGTGCATCGGGGGTATCCACCGGGCGGTCCAGGTCAACGGACATATCCGCTGCCGCCGGGTGCAGCGAATGGTCGTGCAACTGGTCGAACAGTTGTGCCACGGTTTTCTCGATGCGGGTTTCCATGGTTGCGTCAATGCGGCTGTGCGCGGTCTCGATACGGCAGCCGCCTGGTAGCAGTGCGCTGTCCTCGAGCAGCCGCCAGCTTTCCTCATGGCGCTCGCGCAGGGCCTTGGCCAGCTCGAAATCCTGCGGGTTGAGGTGGATGCGGATATTGTCCGCGCCCATGGGCAGCAGCTTGAGCGCTTCGCGCAGTACCTGGGTGATCTGGCTGGAATCGCCCCGCAGTTCGCGACCGATTACCTGGCGGGTCATGTGAGCCACTAGGTGGACCAGGGTTTTCTCGATCTGCGTGTCCTGCTCGGCGATCGGCTCCATCAGGTTGGTCATCAGCCGGTCGAGGCTTTCCAGCTTGGTCTTCAGGGCCTCTTCGGCCTCCTGGCGGACCTTGAGCTGGGTGCTATGGAAGCCCTCGCGCTCACCGGTGGCGAAGCCTTCGTTGTAGGCCTCCTGGCGGATGGCCTCGAGTTCTTCCAGGGTCAGCGGCTGGACTTCTTCCAGCGGCACTTCCTCGACTTCTTCCTCGATTACCTCGGGTTCCGGCTCCGGTTCGGGCTCAGGCTCCGGTTCCGGGTCGAAGCTGGGCAGCGCCCATACGTCCACGCCCTCGAGGTCGCGGGCGCGGATCAGGTCGCTGGGGTGATGTTCTTTGGTGGACATGTTTTCAGGTACTCAACGCATGTTCGACCAACGCGGGTCTCTGTGGGAGCGGGCATGTCGAGGCGTCGAACCGCCGCGAACACGGGCAACGCCCGTGCCATCCACCGCGGCGCCTGCTTCGCGGGCACGCCCGCTCCCACAAGGTCAACGGTGGGTTCACCATCAGTGTCAGATCATTTCCTCGGCACCCTTGCCGCCGAGCACGATCTCGCCGGCCTCGGCCATGCGGCGGGCGATGGTGAGGATTTCCTTCTGCGCCGTTTCCACGTCGCTGACCCGCACCGGCCCCTTGGCTTCCAGGTCGTCGCGCAACAGCTCCGAGGCACGCTTGGACATGTTCTTGAAGATCTTGTCCTTGACCCGCTCGTCGGCGCCCTTGAGCGACACCACCAGCACGTCGGACGAGACTTCGCGCAGCAGCGCCTGGATGCCTCGGTCGTCGACGTCGGCCAGGTTGTTGAAGACGAACATCAGGTCTTCGATCTGCTCCGACAGGTCGCTGTCGATCTCGCGGATCGCGTCCATCAGTGCACCTTCCACCGAGCTGTCGAGGAAGTTCATGATGTCGGCGGCGCGCTTGATGCCGCCCAAGGTGGTACGCGCTGCGTTGGAGTTGCCCGAGAACTGCTTCTCGAGGATCTGGTTCAGCTCCTTCAGCGCCGCTGGCTGCACGGTGTTCAGCGACGACACGCGCAGGACGATGTCCAGGCGCACCTTGTGGTCGAAGTTGCTCAGCACTTCGCCGGCCTGGTCGGGGTCGAGGTAGGCAACCACGATGGCCTGGATCTGCGGGTGCTCGTAGCGGATCACGTCGGCAACGGCGCGCGGCTCCATCCACTTCAGGCTGTCCAGGCCGCTGGTGTTGCCACCGAGCAGGATGCGGTCGACCAGGCCGTTGGCCTTGTCCTCGCCCAGGGCCTGGTTGAGCATCTTGCGGATATAGGCATCGGAGCCCACGCCCAGGCTGGTCTGGTCGCCGACGATTTCGACGAACTCGCTCATCACCTGCTCGACCTGTTCACGGTGCACATTGCCCATCTGCGCCATGGCCACACCCACCCGCTGCACTTCCTTGGGCCCCATGTGTCGCAGCACCTGGGCGGCATCGGTCTCGCCCAGCGAAAGCAGGAGGATCGCCGCCTTGTCGACGCGGCTCAGCTTGGCGGTAACGGCTCGGTTATCACTCATCGGCGTTGATCCACTCTTTCACGACCTGGGCAACGCGGCCCGGGTCTTCGGCCACCAGGCCTTTGATTGCGTTGAGCTGTGCCTCGTAACCCTCGTTCGGGCTAGGCAGCAGAATGCTTGTCGGGCCACCCAGACTGACGCGGTCGTTGGCCAGTTCGCCATCCAGACCCATCATGCCGCCCAGCTCCATGTCGCTATCCGGGGCAGCCTGCTTGCCGCCCCCTGTAATGTTGTTCAGCACCGGGCGCAGCACACCGAACACCAGCACCAGGATGAACACCACGCCCAGCACTTGCTTGACGATGTCCCAGAACCACGGCTGCTGGTAGAAGGCGATGTCGGTGATCTCTTCGCCGCGGTCGGCGGCGAACGGCACGTTGATCACCGTCACGCTGTCGCCACGGCTGGCGTCGAAGCCGACCGCGTCCTGTACCAGGCGAGTGAAGCGTGCCAGGTCCTCGGCACCCCATGGCGCACGGGTGGCGTCGCCGGTGGCCGGGTCGATCTTGACCTGGTCGTCCACCACCACCGCCACCGACAGGCGGGTCATGCGCCCCTGCTGCTGGCGGGTGTGGCTGATGGAACGGTCCAGCTCGAAGTTCTTGGTGCTTTGCTGGCGCTTGTCCGACGGGTACGGCGCGAGCATCGGCTGGCCGGTGGCCGGGTCCATGATCTGCTGGCCGTTGGCATCCACCAGCGGCTGGCCAGGCTGGATGGCCGCGGCCGGGGTAGCGGCACCACCGGTGGTCTGCGGTGCCGAGGCCGGGCCTGGCGGCTGGTTGCTCAGCGCACCGGGCACACCTTGCGGGCCCTGGCTGCTGGCACGTTGTTCATCGACCGACTGCTCGCTGCGCAGCGCCGGCTGGTCTGGGTTGAATTGCTCGGAGGTGGACTCGACCGCACTGAAGTCCAGGTCGGCGGACACTTCGGCCTTGTAGCGGTCATTGCCCAGCACCGGCTGCAGGATGTTGTGCACCCGCTGGGTGAGCATGCTTTCCACCCGGCGGCTGTAGTCGAACTGTTTGCCTGCCTGGGTCAGGGCGGTGTCCTGGATCTGCTCGGACAGCAGGTTGCCCTTCTGGTCGACCACGGTGACCTGGGACTTGTCCAGTTCCGGCACGCTGGTGGCCACCAGGTTGACGATGGCCATCACCTGCCCGGCTTCCAGGGCACGGCCCGGGTACAGCTCGACCAGTACCGAGGCGCTGGGCTTGCGTTCGTCACGCACGAACACCGAGCTTTTCGGGATGGCCAGGTGCACGCGCGCACCCTTGACGTTGTTCAGGCTGGACACGGTACGCGCCAGCTCGCCTTCCAGGCTGCGACGGTAACGGGTGGCTTCCATGAACTGGCTGGTGCCCAGGCCCTGCTCCTTGTCGAGCAACTCGAAGCCGACGTTGCCATCGCTTGGTGCCACGCCGGCGGCCGCCAGTTTCAGGCGCGCACGGGAGAGGTCGTCGGCCTTGACCAGCAGAGCACCGGAATTGGGCTCGACGTTGTAGGGGATGTCGGCGGCGGCCAGGGTGTCCATGACCTGCTTGGTGTCCATGCCCGCCAGGCTGCCGTACAGCGGACGGTAATCGGGTTGTTGCGACCACAGCACCACGGCAAAGCCGATCGCCACGCTGGCGGCCAGGCCGACCAGAAGGCCGATCTGACGCAGCATGGGCATCTGCGCGATGTTTTCCAGAAACGCCATGCCGAACAGCGGCGGCTTGGCCGCTGGCGGGCCGCTTTTGGCAGGGGGGTTGTCGACGACTGCTTCAGCCATGGTTTACGTCCGTCCTCAAACCGGCATCTGCATGATGTCCTGGTACGCCTGGACCAGCTTGTTGCGTACCTGGGTCAGGGCCTGCATCGACACGCTGGCCTTTTGCGAAGCGATCATCACGTCGGTCAGGTCGACGCCACTCTTGCCGATCTCGAAAGCGTTGGCCAACTGGGTCGAAGCCTGCTGCGTCTCATGCACCTTGCCGATGGCCTGGCCGAGCATGTCGGCAAAGGTACTTTGCCCGGGTGCCAACTCGGGGGCAGCGGCCACCTTGGGCAGCGACATGGCATCGGCCTGCATGGCCCGCATGTCCAGCATCAGACGATTGAATTCAACACCTTGGCTCATGACCCTTCTCTCTCCTGCGGCCGCATTTTTTTTGACAGTGATGCGGCGAATAGCCAACCTAAAGCAACAAAGGTGCCAGCCTTGGGAATCACCGCCCCGTGCGCTTGCGCGATCTTTGTAGGAGCGGCCTTGTGTCGCGACAGGGGCGCGGAGCGGCCCCACATCTGCGCTTCGCCGCCGATATCGCCGGGGCCGCCTTGCGGCCCTATCGCGACACAAGGCCGCTCCTACAGGGGGCGCATCTGCAGCGGCTGCAGTGTCAATCAGCCGAACAGGCTGGCCTCGACGTCAAACCCGGCATCGCGCATCTGCGCCAGCTTGTAGCGCAGGGTACGCGGGCTTATCCCCAGGCGTTCGGCGGCCTCTTTGCGGCGGCCGCGCTCGGCGCGCAGGGTGTCGATGATCATCTGGTACTCATGGCGACGCATGTCATCGCCCAGCCCGCCGGGCTCGGCCACCACCTCGGATGATGGCTCTATGCCAGCTGACAATGGAATGGCGCCCGCCAGACAAAAATCCGCCGCCTCGATCACCCCGCCCTGCTGCAGGATCAGCGCCCGCTGCAGGGCGTTGTCCAGTTCGCGTACGTTGCCCGGCCAGGCATACGCCTGCAGGCAGACTCGGGCCTGGGGCGACAGGTGCACCGGGCCGTGCTTCATCTTCGCCACGTGACGCGCCAACAGGCGCTCGGCCAGTTGCAGGATGTCACCCGGGCGTTCGCGCAGCGGGCACCAGGCCAGGGGGAACACCGACAGGCGGTAGTACAAATCTTCACGGAAACGCCCGGCCGCCACTTCGCCAGCCAGGTCACGGTTGGTAGTGGCCAGCACGCGAATATCCAGGCTTATGGGCTTGCGCCCGCCCACCCGTTCCACCTCGCGCTCCTGCAGCACGCGCAGCAGCTTGGCCTGCAAGGCCATTGGCATTTCCGAGATTTCATCGAGCAGCAAGGTGCCACCTTCAGCCTGCTCGAACTTGCCTGCCTGGGCAGCGATGGCACCGGTGAAGGCACCCTTCTCGTGGCCGAACAGGGTGGCCTCGAGCATGTTGTCGGGGATGGCAGCACAATTGATCGCCACGAAGGGCTGCGCCGCCCGCGGCGACTGCTGGTGAATGAAGCGCGCCAGCACTTCCTTGCCGGTACCGGATTCGCCGGAAATCAGCACGGTCGAGTCACTGCGCGCCACCCGCGCGGCCAGCTCCAGCAACTGTCGACTGGCCGGCTCGCAGGCCACCGGGCCTTCCTCTTCAGCCACGCGCCCGGCGGCATGCCGCTCGACCAGGCTGAGCAAGGCCTTGGGTTCGAATGGCTTGACCAGATAGTCGACAGCCCCTTGGCGCATTGCCTCGACGGCACGCTCCACCGCGGCATGCGCGGTCATCAGCAACACGGGCAGTTGCGGTTGCTGGCGGCGCAGCTGGGCCAGCAGTTGGTGCCCATCCATGCCAGGCATGTTCACATCGCTGACCACCAGGCTGAAGGCCTCCTCCAGCACCGCTTCCAGCGCTTCTTCGGCACTGCCCACCGCCTGGTAGGCGAAGCCGCCGATTTCCAGGGTATCGCCCAGCGCCTGGCGCAATACGCGGTCGTCCTCGACCAGCAGCACCTTGATCGCCATTACATGCCCTCCGCCAGTTGCCCGTCGATCAACGGCAGCTCCACCCGCACACAGGTACCACGGCCAACCTTCGAGCGCAGGCGCAGCGTACCCTGGTGCGCGCGCACCACGGCCTTGACCACGGCCAGGCCCAGGCCGGTGCCGGTAGTCTTGGTGGTCAGGAACGGTTCGCCCAGGCGGCCGAGCAGCTCGGCATCGATGCCACTGCCGGCGTCGCTTACACACAGCTGCAGGCTGCGCTCGCGGCGGAACAGGTGCACCTTCAGTCGCGCCGGGCCGTCGCTGGCTTGCAGCGCATTTTCGATCAGGTTGAGCAATGCACCAACCAGGGTGTCCCGGTTGCACAGCAGCTCACCCAGGTGGCTGTCACACTGCCAGCGCACGGCGTGCCCTTGCACATGCGCCTGGGCAGCCTGCTGTAGGGCCTGGAACAAGGCTTTTGGCGTGACTCGGTCATTCAGCGGCAGTTCGCCACGGGCGAATACCAGCATGTCGCGCACCTGGTGTTCCAGCTCATGCAGGCGCTCCTTCAGGGTGCCGGCAAAGCGCTGGCGGGTTTCCGCGCCCAGCTCTTGTTCGGGATCAGCCAGGTGGCTGGCGTAGAGCATTGCCGCGGACAGTGGCGTGCGGATCTGGTGAGCCAGCGAGGCGACCATGCGCCCCAGCGAAGACAGGCGCTCGTGGCGAGCCAGCTGGTCTTGCAGGCGACGGGTTTCGGTCAGGTCGTTGAGCAACACCAATTGACCAGGCTCGGCATCCAGCGAACGGGTGGCGATGGACAAACGGCGGCCGTCGCGCAGCGAGACTTCGTGACCGTCATCCTTGCGCGGGGCAAAGCTGCGGGCGATCACCTGGCGCCACAGCTGGCCGACCAGCGGCTCGCCGAACAGTTCGCAGGCGGCCGGGTTGGCTTCGCGTACCAGGCCCTGGCCATCGATCACGATCACCCCGCCGGGCAGCAGGTCCAGCAGGTTCTGCAGGCGGTTGGCCAGGCGTTCCTTTTCGCTCAGTTCATCGATGCGCTGGGCGCTGACCACCGCCAGCTCGCCCTTGAGTTCGCTGACCCGGGCTTCGAGCAGGCTGTAGGACTGGCTCAGTTGGCTGGACACCTGGTTGAACAGCGCGAAGGCTTGTTCGACACCCTGGCGGCTGTCCTGCTCGACCGGGGTTTGCCCCTGCGGATCGGGGGCTAGGGATACGTGGGCGGCCTGGGGCATCGTGCTCTCTCGCGTGGCTGACCGTCATAAAAACGGTGTGTTGCCAGCGGTGTAGCAATAGCCGTGCCGGAGATGGGGTTTAATGCAGGGCTTGAGATTTGTGGTGGGGCGCAAATCGAGCGCCCCGCGGGTATATGCCTTGACACTTTCTGCGCCTGTGAGACCGAGCGCCGCCCGCGCGGCGCTTCGCGGGTATTCGCCTTGACACTTTCTGCGCCTGTGAGATCGAGCGCCGCCCGCGCGGCGCTTCGCGGGTATTCGCCTTGACACTTTCTGCGCCTGTGAGACCGAGCGCCGCCCGCGCGGCGCTTCGCGGGACAAGCCCGCTCCCACATTTGTTGCAACGTGGCCATGCCTGTGGGAGAGGCGTTGCCCGCTTTGGCGGAGTGTTTGAGACCGGCGAGACGGCGTAGCGCCAGCCGGGGAAACCGAGCCAAGGCAACAAGGCTGACAACCATGGCCTGACAGGTTCGGCACGTTGCAACAAATGTGGGAGCGGGCTTGCCCCGCGAAGCGCCGCGCGGGCGGCGCTCGATCTCACAGGCGCAGAAAGTACAACGGCAAACACCCGCGAAGCGCCGCGCGGGCAGCGCTCGTTCTAACAGGCACCATCAAGGCCAAGCCAAACACTCCGCCCCAGCCGTCAATCCTCCGCCTGCTCCTCGCCGCCCTGGCGGCTCATGCCGTACTTGCGCATCTTCTCGACCAGGGTGGTACGACGTATACGCAAACGTTCAGCCGCGCGCGCAACGATACCGTTGGCATCGTCCAGCGCCTGCTGGATCAGGCCCTGCTCCAGGCTACCCAGGTAGTCCTTCAGGTCCAGGCCTTCAGGTGGCAGCATGGCGTGGTTGCTGAAGTTCGGCGTATGGCCGTTGATCGCCACGCGCTCTTCCAGGTCGCTACGCAGGCTGTCGACCATCTGCTCGTCTTCGTCATCGACGTAACGGAATTTCTTCGGCAGCTCGGACACGCCAATCACCCCGTACGGGTGCATGATCGCCATGCGCTCGACCAGGTTGGCCAGCTCGCGAACGTTGCCCGGCCAGCCGTGGCGACACAGCGACATGATCGACGCGGAGTTGAAGCGGATGGACCCGCGCTTCTCGTGCTCCATGCGCGAGATCAGCTCGTTCATCAGCAGCGGGATGTCTTCCACCCGCTCACGTAGTGGCGCCATCTCGATGGGGAACACGTTCAGGCGGTAGTACAGGTCTTCGCGGAACGTGCCCTCCTCGATCATGGTCTCGAGATTCTTGTGGGTCGCGGCAATGATGCGCACATCGATGCTCTGGGTCTTGTTGCTGCCCACGCGCTCGAAGGTACGCTCCTGCAGCACGCGCAACAGCTTGACCTGCATCGGCAACGGCATGTCGCCGATTTCGTCGAGGAACAGGGTACCGCCGTTGGCCAGCTCGAAACGCCCGGCACGGCTGGTGATCGCCCCGGTGAAAGCGCCCTTCTCGTGGCCGAACAGTTCGCTTTCCAGCAACTCGGCCGGGATCGCGCCGCAGTTGACCGGCACGAATGGCGCCTCGCGGCGCTTGGAATGGTAGTGCAGGTTGCGCGCGACCACTTCCTTGCCGGTGCCGGACTCACCCAGGATCAGCACGCTGGCATCGGTATCGGCCACCTGCTGCATCATCTGCCGCACGTGCTGGATGGCACGGCTGGTGCCGACCAGGCTGCGGAACAGGTTGGGTTCGCGCTGGCGGCCACGCTCGCGCGCCTGGTCGTACATCTCGCGATAGACCTGGGCACGGTGCAGCGAATCCAGCAGCTGGCTGTAGCTTGGCGGCATTTCCAGGTTGGAAAGCACCCGGCGGCGAAGGTCTTCCGGGAACTCAGCAGAAGAAATTTCACCTAAAAGCAGAACCGGAAGGAACTCATCCCACCCAGTCACTGTCTTAACGAGCCCAAGCACACTGCCCGGGGCATTTACAGTGCCGATAAGCACGCACAGCACTTCGCGACTCGAAGACAACGGCTCGACCACTTGCTGCCAGTCCTGGCTGGAGCAAGCGAGGTTTTCTTCGCCGAGGAAGTTAAGCACCACCGCCAGGTCGCGGCGGCGTGCGCTGTCGTCGTCGATCAGCAGAATCTTGGTTTCACGCCACATGCAATAGCAACTTCCCTAGTCATATCGGCGCCCGAGGGCGTGCTCGACATCATTCCGACTGAATGGTCAGTGTTCGGACGTCTGAAATTCGAAAACAGCCACTAGTAAAGTCAAAAACTTAAAGGCAGTCAAATTTATGGCGCCGAAGCGTTGCATTCTGGCCAGCTTCAGCTGAACAGATGGTATACCTTTGTGGCGTGTTTCGCTTGGTTGATATTCGACATTTGTGTGACCAAGGATTGACGCTCGTCACTTGCAACGTCGATTAGCTGACGATAAACCGCCATCAACGCTTCCAGATTTGCCCGCACTGCGGCTTCATCCCCCTGCCCTTCCTGCAGCACTTCATCCATCAGCGCCCGACACGCCAGGTCGAGCTCACCAATGGCCGCCCAGTCGCGCGCTTGCAGGGCCTGGCTCAGGGCCAGACGGGTATCTTCAATTTGCTGCAACGCGCTCATAGGGGTGTCCTCAGGGTGTTATTGCTCGGCGGTGGCGATGGCGTCCCAGCCGCTTTTCACAGTGATCATCAGCTGTGCGACTTCATCGATCATTGCCGGGTCACTGTGCAGGTTGGCCTGGGTCAGGCGACGGGCCATGTAGTCGTACAGGCTGTCCAGGCGGTCCAGTTCGTCCGGGTTGTCGGTCTTTTCCTTGTCCAGGCCTTCACGCAGGCCGCCGATGATGTCGATGGCCTTGCCCAGCATCAGGCCCTTCTGCGCCACGTCGCCGCGCGCGATAGCACCCTTGGCCTGGGCCATGCGATCGAGCGAGCCTTCCATCAACATCTGCACCAGGCGGTGCGGAGTGGCTTCGGAAATCTGGGCGTGGGAATTGACCTTCTGGTACTGGCGAAGGGCTCTCATCGGGTGCATGGGGGATCCTCAGTGAACGGGGCTGCTGGACAGGGGCCGCATACTTACTACATCGGCCCTGCCCCGATTTTCTTTAGTGCGGTCAGTCGTCGCTGTTGGCTTTGTTCAGTGCATTCAGCGTGGTCATGACGCTGTCACTGGTAGCCTTGAGCTGAGCAACCATGGTGTCCATGGCGTTGTATTTCTTGGTCAGGGTTTCGGTCAGCGACTCGATACGGCGGTCCAGTGCGGTTTGCGCCTCCTCCAGCTCTTTAAGCTGGTTGGTCAGGCTGGTCTGGCGCGAGGCGAGGATACCACCGGTTTTGGTGTACTCCTCCGTGGTGCTCGTCATCCGGCTCAGCAGACCATCCTTGCCAGTAAAGAGGCTGCCAATGTCAGCACCGTAACTCTTGACTGCACTATCCCACTTGGTGTCATTGAACTCGAGCAAACCGGTCTTCTGCACGGTGTTGATACCGAGCTGCGACAAAGTACGCAGGCCGCCACTTCCCATACTGCGACTGATTTCGCTACGCATTGCATTGACCAGCGAACGCATGGTGGCATCACCGGTCAGCGCCGCAGAGCCTGTGGCAGCGCCATCGGCGCCTGTGGTGACCTTGGTCTGGGTATTGATGGCAGTCATCAGTGCGTTGTAAGCGGTGACGAACGATTGCACGGAACTCTTTAGCGTGTCGTTGTTGCTGATAACCGAAAGACTGGCCTTACCTTCCTTGACCAAGGTGATGTCGACACCACTGACGGCGCCAGTAACAGTATTAGAGGCGGACTCCAGCTCCAGCCCATCAAGGGTGTACTTGGCATTTTGCGGCTTGGCGATAGTAGTCACGCCGGTGGCCATGCTGGCGTCGCCGCCCAGTGTCAACTCGGTGCCCTCGCCCATCTTGGTCGAAGAAAAAATGAGCCGCGAACCACTGGCGTCGGTAACGATGTTCGCGGTTATGCCCTTGGACTGCAGCTGCCCATTGATCGTGTCGCGAGCCTGTTGCAAGGTCGCGCCGTTGGCGATGGTCACGCTATGAGTGGCGCTGCCCTGACTGATGGTCAGGGTTTGCGACTCACCCGAATCGTTAACGATGGTCGACGTTTTGTCGTAGACCTGGGTAGAAATTTTCGAAGCCGTTGCCAACTGGGTAACTTCCAGCGCGTAGCTACCCGACGAAGCCCCATCCCCCAGCTTGATCTTGGCGATAGCTTCATCAGACGATGAAGATGCCAAACCAGAGAAACTCGAAGCCGTGTTCAGCTTGGTGATGGCGGCACGGAAAGTGTCCAGTGCACTTTTGATGGTACCGATGGCCGACAGCGAGGTAGTAGCCGTGGTGGTTTGGGTGTTGATCTGCTTCTGCTTTGGCGCCTTTTCGGCATTGGCCAACGCCGCCACGATCTCATCGATCTTAAGACCCGAACCCAGGCCGGTAATAGTTGAACTCGCCATCTTCACTCTCCATTTCGGTGACCGTCGAAAATCCGACGAAAACGCGTCCGTGCGGCTTTACAACAAAAGCCGTGCCAATCAGGCCTGAGTATCAAACAACAGGCTATTGGCATCCCTCAGGTTTTCCGCCAGTTTCAGCGCTACTTCGGAGGGCAGCTGACGGATGACTTCGCCGCTTTGGCGGGCTATGACCTTGACCACCACCTGACCGGTGGAGTCATCGATCGAAAAGTCGAGTTGTCGCTCTGAAGCCTTGACGAAGTCCTGGATGGCGCTGACGGCGCTTTCCAGGTCTTGCCCGGCTGCAGGCTTGGAATCTTTGTCGACCGGCTCGTTGGCTGCCGGGTCGCTTGCTTGCCGCTTGCTCGTCGTAGTGTCGTGCGCAGCGGAGGCGGGATAGGACAGGCCCAGTTTCACGCTCATATCCATGTCTTACACCTCTTTTTACTGGAAAGACGAAAGGGTACGTCACCGTACCCTTCGTCAAACTACTCAGCTTTTGGTATTAGCCCAGCAGTTTCAGTACCGACGACGGCAGCTGGTTGGCCTGGGACAGGATCGCGGTGGAAGCCTGTTGCAGGGTTTGCTGCTTGGTCAGCTCGGCGGTTTCCGAAGCGAAGTCGGCGTCCTGTACACGGCTGCGGGCAGCGGTGGAGTTTTCCGAGATGCTGTTCAGGTTGGCTACGGTGCTGTCGAAGCGGTTTTGAACGGCACCCAGCTGGGCGCGCTGGCTGTCGATCTGGGCGATGGCAGCGTCCAGAGCCTGGATCGCTTTCTGCGAGTTATCAGCAGAAGTGATGCTCAGGTTGGAAACAGTGGTTTCCTGAGTGATTGCAGTGGTGCTGTTAGTAGTAGCCAGCCCCAGAGCGGCCAGACCAGTACCTTGGCTACCGTCAGCGACAGTGATGTCCTTGTCGGAGAAGAGCTTCAGGGTGTTGTCAGCGTTCTTGCTGGCGGTTACGCCAGTGCTCGCGGTGTTGATGGACGTAATAATAGCGTCCAGAGTGTCGCCCTTCTTGAACTTAACTTCAGTACCGTTCAGAGAAATGGAGGTATCCGCAGTCAGCTTAGCCTCGGTGGTACCAGCGGACAAACCCACTTTGGCCAATGCGCCTTGACCAGCAGTACCTGTGCCATTAGTGAGATTGATGGCTTTGCCATCGATGGAACTCAGCTGCAGGCGGCCTTCGCTGCTCAAGGTAGCGGAGACGCCAGTATTGGTGGTTTCGTTATTGATGGCGGCGAGAACGTCATCCATATCTTGGCCAGCGGTCGCGCCGATGTTAGTGCCATTGATATTGAAAGAAATGTCAGCAGGGAAGCCGGTACCCTGGGTGACAGTCGCGTTCGCAGCAAAACCACCAGTTGCGGCCGGAGTCACGCTACCAACTGCGGTTGCAGTAAAGGTGGAAGCCGAGCTCATTACGATTTTGCCGGTACCATCGTCAGCAGCGCTTACACCAGTGGTGCCAGTTTGAGCATTGATTTTGCCAATTACACTAGCGGTGTCGTCGTTTTCGTCGAGAGTGATCGGAGTTGCAGCACCGTTAAGAGTCAGCGCTACAGTTTCACCAGCTGCTGGTGCGGTGAAGGTCACCGCTGCAGCCGAATAGTTAGTGGCGGCAGGGGCAACAGCACCAGTTACTACAGCCGAAAGGTCCGTAGCAAGACCATCAGTTTTAGCTTCGCTGAACGAACCTTTCAGGCCAGTAGCGCTGATGTCGGTCATACCGAACGAAATGGTTTCGTTGGCGCTGGAACCAATCTGGAAGCCAACGTTCTGGAACGAACCGTCCAGAATGTTACGGCCACCGAAGGTGGTGGTGTTGGCGATACGAGTCAGTTCGCCGGTCAGAGCAGTGAATTCCTGCTGCAGGGAAGTACGGTCGTCATCGCTGTTCGAACCGTTAGCCGACTGCAGGGCCAGTTCGCGCATACGCTGCAGAATGCTGGTCGATTCCTGCATCGCGCCTTCAGCGGTCTGGGCGATGGAGATGCCGTCGTTGGCGTTCTTCACGGCAACGCTCAGGCCTTTGATCTGGCTGGTCAGACGGTTGGCGATCTGCAGGCCAGCGGCGTCGTCTTTGGCGCTGTTGATTTTCAGGCCAGAGGACAGGCGGGACATCGAGGTACCCAGCGCGTCGGAAGCACGGTTCAGGTTCTTCTGAACGCCCAAGGAGGTGATGTTGGTGTTAACGGTCAAAGCCATGACGAATTCCTCGTTGTATGGATACTGCGGCTTCCGGCCCTGGCGACAGCCGGGTGTGGCCTAGAGAACCTTCGTAATAGTTATCGTCGGGTGCGCGGGTTGCTTGAGGGCGTTTTTGAAAAAAAAATGCTGGCATGGGGCCAGCCCTGAGAAATCAAGGGGTTAGGGGCGGTTTATTGGCGTCAAAAACCGTGTAAGAGCAGGCTAAATGCCATACCCCAGTAGCACCACCGCTCCCACAGGGAGTGGCGCAGGCTTTCAGGTTTTTGAGCTGGACAGTTACCCCACAGAGCCTGAAGTGAGGCCAGACATTTTTTCAGGTATGAAAAAAGCGCCGGGCGGTGGCCGCCGGGCGCTTTTTTTGGACTGCTGGGGGATCAGTCGCGGTACAGGATGGCCGAACCCCACGACAGGCCCACGCCAAAGCCGCTGATCGCCACGCGCTTCCAGCTGCCGTCGAGCATGTGCTTCTGCAGCAGCAGCGGCACGCTGGACGACACGGTGTTGCCGGTTTCCAGCATGTCCTTGACGAACTTTTCCGGATGGTCCTCTTCGAAACGCCGGGCCACGGCATCGACAATCGCCGCACTGCCCTGGTGGATGCAGAAGGCATCGATATCCGAAGACTTCAGGCCGCTGGCATCCAGCAGCTCGTGCAGATGCGCCGGCACCTTGACCAGGGCGAAGTTGAACACCTGGCGGCCGTTCATGAAGAACTTGCCGTCACTCACCTTGAGGTGCTCGGCACCGGAACCGTCGGTACCGAAGCGCGCCTGGCCCAGGTTCCAGACCGCGTTTTCACCCATCCAGGTGGCCGTGGCGGCATCACCGAACAACATGGTGGTGTTGCGGTCTTCCGGGTCGACGATCTTCGAATACGGGTCGGCGGTGATCAGCAGGCCGTTCTTGAGCCCTGCCGCTTCCATGAAGCCCTTGATGGCGTACAAGCCGTACACGTAGCCCGAGCAGCCCAGCGACACGTCGAACGCCGCCACGCGGGTGGACAGGCCGAGCTTGCTCTGGACGATGGCGGCGGTGTGAGGCAGGCCTTCTTCGTCACCGTTCTGGGTGACCACGATCAGCGCATCGATCGATTGCGGGTCGAGGTCGGGATTGCTGGCGAACAGCGCCTGGGCGGCTTCCACGCACAGGTCGGAGGTTTCCTGCTCGGCGGCCTTGCGCGGCAGGAACGAGGCGCCGATCTTGCCGAACATGAACTCTTCGTCCTTGCCGAACTTCGCACCCTGGACGTAGTTGTCCAGACCAGCGGTGGGCACGTAACTCGCGATGCTTTTGATGCCAATCATTCTGGCTTCCCAATGAAAACAGCCAAAGACCACCACTCGATGAATTGAGGGCGCCAAATACCGGAGCGTCACCGCTGGGGGTTGAAGGCAGTGCTCGCCTGCGCACCGGTAACAAAATGCTGCAACAGCTGTTGCATAGAATACAGGGAAGATGACCGTTTTGACTCATTGGTCACATTGAAATGCTACGAAAGCCGTGCGGAAGGTGTGGGGACTGTGGAATTCGGGAGTGACCGGGCGGATACAACACCTGCGGGGTAGGCCTTCTGTCGCGTAAATCGGCAAAAAGCATCCCACAGGTAAGTGGGATCCTGAAACCTGCTCGACACCTGTGGGAGCGGGTTCACCCGCGAAGCAGGCGACGCGGTGGATGGCACCGGCTGCGCCGGTGTTCGCGGGTAAACCCGCTCCCACAGGGATCGCGCCAGCTTCCAGAAATTGAGCAGGGCAGCAGCGCCCACCAGGGCGAGCGCTCCAGCCTGCCAGGTGACCGATCAGATCTTGTCGAAGAGGCTCAGCTGCGAAATGCGCGCAAAGGCCAGCTGCGAGGCTTCGAGCATGGCTTGCTGCAGGGTCAGCTGGATGGTCGCCGAGGCCATGTCGGTGTCACCAATGGCACTTTGCGTGCTTTTGTTGGCCAAGCCCAGGCTTTCGTTCTCCTGTGCCTGAATTTCCAGCGAGTTGGCCCGCGCACCGATGGAGCCACGGGTAATGTCGATGCGGTCACGGGCACTGGCCAGGTTGGAGATCGCCGAGTCGGTGGCAGTTTTCAGCGCAGCCTGCGCCTCTGGTGAGTCCAGGGGCTTTTCCAGGGCACTGCGCAGCTGGCCCAGGGTGTCCAGCACGTTTTGCGAACGGTGGGTATTGGCATTGACCGAGAACTGGTCACCCTGTTCCGGTGCACTGTCGAACTGGTAGGTAACGCCGGCCACCGTGACCGCATTGCCCGCCCCTACCGTACCGGTAGCAATCGGCTTGCTATCGGCAGTGTACGGCTGCGCATACAGCGAATACTCCGTATCACTGGTGAAGCGGATCACCGCACCGTTGCTGGGGAAGGTGCTGCGGTAGGCATCAGGGTCGGTGATGCTGGTACCGGTCACCTGCGCAGTCGATGGGTTGCCAGCGCTGCGGGTGGCAGTCAAGGTGTCTGGCTTGGCTTCGAGGGTGAAAACGTGGCCAGCCACCACGGCGTCGGCATCATCGCCCTCTGCCAGGTTCAGGTTGATTTCGAAGTCGACACCCCGCAGCGAAATCATCTTGCCGCCTTCGGCGTTGACGTCGAACTTGCCCTTGCCCGCCGTTTCGGTGGTGATGTCGTTGCCGGCTGCGTCCTTCACGCTGTACTCGGTGGCACTGGTGAATGTGACGGTATAAGGCTGGCCAGCAGCAAACTGGTTGCTGTAGGTGGTGGCCGACGTCAGCAGGCCGCCAGAGAGCAGCACCTTGCCATCATCCGGCGACGGTGCCACCAGGTTCGACTGGGTGCGGCTGTTGTTGGTGGCCTGGTCGAAAATGCTGTAGCCGGTGTCGTTGGTCGCCAGGCGCAGGGTGTCGGACACCTGCAGGCTCAGCTGGGTCTGGTCGCCCTGGTAGCTGTAGGTGCCGTCGGCGTTGCGCACATAGGGTGGAGTCGACGACTTGGAGCCGCCGAACATGTAGTCGCCGTTGGCGTCGCGCGAGTTCAGCAGACCGAAGACGTTGGCTTCGATTTCCTTGATCTCACTGGCAATCGAGGTACGGTCGGCATCGCTCAGGCCACCGTTGCCGGCCTGAAGCGCCAGCTCGCTGGCGCGCTGCAGGGCATCGTTGATGGTCGACAGCACGCTCTCTTCCTGCAGCAGGGCGTTCTTGACCGTGGTCATGTTGCCGCTGTACTGGTCCAGCAAGGCGCTCTGTTGCTGCAACACCAGCAGGCGCGCAGCGCCGACCGGGTCGTCGCCGGCCGACTGGATGCGAGACTTGGAGGTAACCTGTTCGGTGATCTTGGCCAGGTTGGAGTAGTTCTGCGAGTAGCTGGTGGCGCTGGTCTCGTAGAACTGAGCAGTGGAAATGCGCACGGTAGTCTACTCCTTACAAGGCGTTGATCAGGGTGCTGAAGGTTTCTTGCGCCGCCTTGATGATCTGCGACGACGCCGTGTAGTAGTGCTGGAACTTCACCAGGCTGGCCGCCTCGTCATCGAGGTTGACGCCCGACACCGCACTTCTGCTTTCGGCGGCGGACTTGAACACCGCTTGGGTCGCCGTGGTATCGATGGCGGCCTGGCTGGCCTTGGCCCCTACCCGCTCGACCAGCGAGGCGTAGGCCGAGGTGAAGCTGGTGCCGGTGCCGGAGTTGGTGCCCACGGTCGACTTGGTCTGCAGGTCCAGCAGTGCGTTGGCGTTGCGGTTGTCGGCCTTGCCGTCGGCATTGAACGACAGGGTGAAGCTGTCGTTGGTAGCCGGGCTGCCGCCAATGGTGGTTTCGACGGCAAAGGTACGCGGATTGCCGCTGCCATCGAGAATCGGGTTACCGGACGCATCACGCATCGGCACGGCGATCGACAGCTTGTTGTCCTGCCCTGGCACCACGCTGCCGGTACCAATCTGGGTCCCCTTGGCATCGTAAAGCTTGTAGCCTTGCGAACCCCCGCTGGCGGCGTCGAACACCACGCGTACCGGCATCGAATCCCGTATCGCCTGCTGCACCAGCGCGGTATCGGCACCGCCATAGATGTCCAGCGATTCGCCCAGCGTTGGCTGGGTGATGGTGCCGGTGCCGCTGTTGCCGCTGCCCGCCGTGGCACTGATCGGCCCGGCGAAGGCCAGCTTGTTGGCATCGGTGAGGGTGGTGGTGATGCTGCCGGCTGCCGCACGGGTGGGGATCACCTTGAAGCTGTCCCCTGCCGCCAGGCCGCCGCCATTCAGCGACAGGCTGAAGCCATCGATCACCGGTGCCGGGTCGGCGCTGAGGTCGAAGGTGCCCATGTCGGTACCGTCCGAGCGACGCACGCTGTACTGGTTGGCGCTGGTGAACTTCACCTCGTAGTCGTAGGTGGTCAGCTTGCCACTGTCGGCAATGGTCACGTTGAGGTTGCCAGAGCCGGAGCTGTTGTTCGACGAGGCCAGGCTGCGCTGGGCAATGGCAGTGGCGCTGTTGATGCTGGAGAACAGCGAGCTGCCGAACTGGCCGTTGGCATCCAGGCCCTGGCCCAGTTGGCTGTTGATGCTGTCGGCGACCACCAGGGCAACGCGGCCCAACTCGTTCATCGACGGCATCAGGACGTCCTGGCGATAGCGCAACAGGCCGCCGATCGCGCCACCGCTCACCACCGAGGTCACGTCCGAGCTGAAAGAATCGTAGTTGATGCGCAGGCTGGCTTGGCTCTTGTCGGCAACACCAGGCTCGACCGACAGCGTGTTGGCCTTGTTACCGGTGACAAGCGACTGGCCACTGCCCAGGTACACGTCATAGTTGCCGTCACGCTCCTGCACGGTCACGCCGACCAGGTCGTTGAGCTGGCGCACTGCTTCGCTGCGTGCATCCAGCAGGCTGTTGGGAGTGCTGCCCGTGCCGCTGGCGGCAGCGATCTGCTTGTTGTACTCGGCAATGCTGGCGGTCAGCTTGTTGACCTGGCCGGCCATGGTGTCGAGCTGGGTGTTGATCGTGGCGTTCTGCTGGGTCAGCTGGCTGCTTACCGCGTTGAAACGGTTGCTCAGGGTTTGCGCCTGAGTCAGCAGCAGCTGGCGCGAGGCGACGTCACCAGGCTTGGCCGCTGCGGTCTGCAGCGCCGAGAAGAATGCGGTTAGAACCGAGCTGATGCCGGTGTCACGGTCGGCCAGCAGCTTATCGACGCTGGTGATCTGGTCCTGAAAGGCAACTGCGTCTGCCTGCAACGAGGTAGCCGTCTGCAGCTGGTTGTCCAGGTACGAGCTGTAGATACGGCGCACATCCGCCAGGGTGGTCCCAGTACCGAGGAACCCTGCGCCGATGTTGTGCGAAGGCCCCGCCGCCTGGATCGTCTGCTGCCGCGAATAGCCACTGGTAGCGGCGTTGGCGATGTTGTTACTGGTTACCGACAATGCCGCCTGGCTGGCACTCAGGCCACTCAGGCCGATGGAAATCAGGCTCGACATGATTTAGTCCTTTTATAGATTCGTGGTTCTGCCAGCCATGGCGTATTGCGGGGTTGCTTGCATTTGCCGGGCGATGCTGATGATTTTTTTCGCATAGCCCGGGTCGGTCGCATAACCTGCCTTTTGCAGCTCTCTTGCAAACTGCTCAGGGTTATCGGCCGAATCCAGGGCATCTTGATAGCGGGAATTGCTCTGCAACAGGCTTACCAGGTCGTGGAAGCTGTCCTGATACGAGTCGTAGCTGCGGAATGCCGCCGTTTCCTTGACGAACTGGCCGTCACGGAACTCGCTGGTGATCGCCCGCGCCTGCTCGCCCTGCCAGTTGCCGGTGGCCTTGATGCCGAACAGGTTGTGGCTGCTGCTGCCATCGGTATTGCGCATTACCGATTTGCCCCAGCCGGTTTCCAGGGCGGCCTGGGCCACCAGGTAGCGCGGGTCGATACCAATGCGTTTGGCAGCCTGCTCGGCCATCGGCAGCATGGTGGCGACGAATTCGTCACTGTCGGCAAAGGCCTTGTTCGGGGCCAGTGGCGGTTGGGCCACGGCGCGGCCAAGTATGCGCAGGCCGTTGTCCGGCACGGCGAAGGCCTTGGCCACTTGCTGGTCGTCACGGGCCGGTACGGCAGCGCTATTGGTAGTCGCCGCCGACGGCACGATACCAGCCAGCAGGCGGTCGGTGAGCTTGCTCGGCAGCGCCAATCGTCGCGCATTGAGCGCGGCAACATCGTTGCGGCCAGACGCCGAATCAGCGGCATGCACCGGCTCCGCCACCTTGCTGCCCCACAATGCCGGGCCACCGGCCTCGGCCCGTGGGAACGGGCTGGTGTTGATGGACGCACTGCGGCCCTTGGTCAGCTGGCGCACCAGCACGTCCTGCAGGCCGATACCCCCACCTTCGCGGGACATGCTCACGGCCAGCTGCTGGTCGTACATGTCGCGGTACTGTTTCACCGTTTCGGTGTTCATCGGGTTGTCGTCGGCCAGCACGTCACTGGCCTTGCGCGAGGCCTTGAGCATTTCGCTGATAAACAGCGACTCGAACTCCTGTGCCACCTTGCGCACGTTGGCTTCGCTGTCGCGGTCGCCAACCTTCAGCGAGCTGAGGCGGTTGAGGTCGGTGTAGGCGCCGCTGTCGACGCTGCCGGAAACCAGGCTTTTGCTGTTCATCCGCGCCGTCCTCAGATCACAATCAGGTCGGCCTGCAAGGCGCCGGCCTGTTTCAGGGCTTCGAGAATGGCCATCAGGTCGCTGGGCGCTGCGCCCACCTGGTTCACCGCACGGACGATTTCATCCAGCGTGGTGCCCGGGCCGAACTTGAACATCGGCTTGGCTTCCTGCTCGGCGTTCACCCGCGAGCGCGGCACCACGGCGGTCTGACCATTGGAGAACGGCCCCGGCTGGCTGACGATCGGGTCTTCGGTAATGGTCACGGTCAGGCTGCCGTGGGTCACTGCGGCCGGCGACACCTTGACGTTCTGGCCGATGACGATGGTGCCGGTACGCGAGTTGATGATGACCTTGGCGACTGCCTGGCCCGGGTCGATCTCGAGGTTCTCGAGGATCGACAGGTAGTCCACGCGCTGGCTCGGGTCCATCGGCGCAGTGACCCGCACCGAACCGCCGTCCACGGCCTGAGCCACGCCTGGGCCGAGCAGGTCGTTGACCTTGTCGACGATGCGTTTGGCGGTAGTGAAGTCGGGGCGGTTGAGGTTCAGGGTCAGGCTGTTGCCTTGGTTGAAGCCGCTCGGCACCGCACGCTCGACGGTAGCACCGCCAGGGATACGACCGGCCGACGGAACGTTGACGGTAATCTTGGAACCGTCACGACCCTCGGCATCGAAGCCGCCCACCACCAGGTTACCCTGGGCCACGGCATAGACGTTGCCATCGATACCCTTGAGCGGGGTCATCAGCAGGCTGCCGCCGCGCAGGCTCTTGGAGTTGCCGATCGAGGACACGGTAATGTCCACCACCTGGCCTGGCTTGGCGAACGCCGGCAGGTCGGCATGCACCGACACTGCCGCAACGTTTTTCAACTGCACGTTGCCGGAGCCGGCCGGCACCTTGATGCCGAACTGCGACAGCATGTTGTTGAAGGTCTGCAGGGTGAACGGCGTCTGGGTGGTCTGGTCACCCGTGCCATTGAGCCCCACCACCAGGCCGTAACCGATCAGCTGGTTGGAGCGCACGCCAGAAATGCTGGCGATGTCCTTCAGGCGCTCGGCCTGAGCGCCGAAGGCACAGGACAGGAGCAGGGTTGCGGCAATCAGCTGCCTCACGTTGAACATGGTCATCCGTACTCAGAAAGGCCAAAGCGGGCTGATGAAGAAGCGGTCCAGCCACCCGGGCTGGCTGGCATCGGCGAACGAGCCGGTACCGGAATAGGTGATGCGCGCGTCGGCCACGCGAGTGGACGGCACGGTGTTGTCGGTGGCGATGTCGTCGGCGCGGATCATGCCGGCAATGCGCACCAGCTCTTCGCCGGTGTTCAGGGTCAGCCACTTCTCGCCGCGCACGGCGATGATGCCGTTGGGCAGCACTTCGGCCACGGTCACGGTGATGGAACCGGTCAGGGTGTTGCCCTGAGTGGCCTTGCTGTCGCCCTTGGTGGCGCGCTCGCCGCTGTAGCCGGCCTCCAGCGACAGGTCACCGCTGCCGAACGGGTTGTTGGTGTTCGGCGTAGTGCCGAACAACGATGTCAGGCCGATGTTGGCGTTGCTGTTTTTCTGGATCTGCGAGCCGGCGTTCTTGCTGGCCGATGTGCGCTCGTTGAGGGTGATGGTGATGATGTCACCCACCCGGAACGCCTTGCGGTCGCTGTACAGGTTCTGCTCGAAGCCGGCCTGGTAGATCGAACCGTTGTTGGCCGCTGCCGGCAACGGGGTGCGCGGCAGTACCGGCGCGTAGTACGGGTCGTTGGGCTTGGGCGTCGGCGCGACGCAACCTGCCAGCAACACCGCCCCCCCCAGGGCGAAAACGGACAACAGACGATTCATGACGCTTACCTCACGGGTGCAACGGAGTGACGGGGTTAGAGCTGCCTGCTTCAGAGCTGTTGAGTAACGAACGACAGCATCTGGTCAGCGGTGGAAATGACCTTGGAGTTCATCTCGTAGGCACGCTGGGTGGTGATCATGTTCACCAGCTCTTCCACGGTGCTGACGTTGGAGTTTTCCAGGGTCTGCTGCAGGGTGGTGCCGAAACCGTTCAGGCCCGGGGTGCCGACTTGCGGCGCGCCACTGGCGGCGGTTTCGAGGAACAGGTTGTCGCCAATCGCCTGCAGGCCGGCCGGGTTGATGAAGTCGGCGGTCTGGATGTTGCCGATCACCTGCGCAGCCGGGTTGCCGGCGGTGGTGATCGACACGGTGCCGTCCTGGCCAACGGTGAAGGTCTGCGCGTCGTTCGGCACGACGATGGCAGGCTCCAGCGCGTAACCGTTGGCGGTGACGATCTGGCCGTCGGAGTTCAGGTGGAAGGTACCGTCACGGGTGTACGAAACCGTGCCGTCCGGCTGCAGGATCTGGAAGAAGCCACGGCCGTTGACCGCCATGTCCAGCGGGTTTTCGGTGGTCTGCAGGCTGCCGGCGACGAAGCTTTTCTGGGTGCCGACGATACGCACACCGGTACCGACCTGCAGGCCCGAGGGCAGTTCGCTGTCCTGGGTCGACTGGGCGCCGGGCTGACGGCGGATCTGGTACAGCAGGTCCTGGAACTCGGCGCGGTCACGTTTGAAACCGGTGGTCGAGACGTTGGCCAGGTTGTTGGAAATGACCGTCAGGTTGGTGTCCTGGGCGGACAGGCCGGTTTTAGCGACCCAAAGAGCCGGAAGCATGTTGATTCTCCTCGTGCGCCTGTTTTACGGCACCCGTTCAAAAGTGATTAGCCGATTTGCAAAACCCGAGCCATGGCTTCATCGCCTTCCTTGGCCGTGTTCATCATCTTGACGTGCAGCTCGAACTGACGGGACAGCGCCAGCACCGAGGTCATTTCCTCGACGGCATTGACGTTGCTGCCTTCCAGGAAGCCCGACACCACCCGCACGTTGACGTCGGCGTCGGCCGGCTGGCCGTCGCGGGTATGGATCAACCCATCCAGCCCCTTGGTCATGCCTTTGGTGTCCGGGTTGACCAGCTTGATGCGGTCGACCTCGGCCATCACCCGCGGGTCTTCACCCATGGAGCGAATGCTGATGGTGCCGTCGGCGCCCACTTCCACCTTCTGCTCCGGCGGAATGGCGATCGGGCCGCCGTTGCCGATTACCGGCATGCCGTTGCCGGCACGCAGTACGCCAAGAGCGTCGATGTTCAGGCTGCCGGTACGCACGTAGGCTTCGCTGCCATCGGGCGCCTGCACGGCAATGAAGCCTTTGCCGGTCACCGCCACATCCAGGTCGCGGCCGGTCTCGACCATCGGGCCCTCACTGAAGTCGGTGGCCGGGCGCTCGGTCATGGCAAAGGCGCGCGACGGAAAGCTGTCGCCGAACACGGGCATCGAACGTGCCTGCTCCAGGTCACGCTGAAAACCGTTGGTGGAAATGTTCGCCAGGTTGTTGGCGTGGGCCTTCTGCGCAAGCGCGTTCTGGCTGGCGCCGGTCATGGCCACATAAAGCAGTTTGTCCACAGCATCTCCTCTGCGCGTAGCTGCCGCGCTGTCACTGGGCAGGTTCAAAGCAATAATCGAACCAAGTCTGAAAGCCCTTGTTTACGGGGGTTTCAGCGTGGTGACGGGCATAAAACGTCAGTTTGTCGGCGGATGTTTGCCGCCTGCGGCAAGGGTTTGCTCAGAAGGTGCGGCAAGCGGCGTTGTTGTAGGGGCCGGAATGGCGCACCCAGCCCTCGCCCGGGCTGCTGGCCGAGCACATGTAGCGACCGGTGGCCAGGCTTTGCCATTGGTAGAACGGGGCGGGAGCGGCCGCGAGCGGCAGGGCCATGGCCAGCAGGGCTGTGAGCATTAGCCGTTTCATGAGCGTGAACCTTCAAGATTTCAGGGCCGCCTTTGGGCCCATCGCAGGCAAGTCAGCGCAGAGAACAAATATCGCTCGTCTGACGCGCCCTTTGTAGGAGCAGCCTTGTGCTGCGAAGAGGCCGGTACAAGCAACAGACAGGCTTTGTCAGTACCGGCCTCTTCGCAGCACAAGGCTGCTCCTACAGAACCTCGCCGAACCAATGAGCCATGTGTTGTTCTATGAGAGCTGGCTTGCCTGCGATGGGCTGCAAAGCAGCCCCGATTACAGAAAACACCACACCATCAAACAACCATCAGGTCATCTGGATGATGGTCTGCATGATGGTGCTTTCGGTGGAGATGGTCTTGGCGTTGGCCTGGTAGTTGCTCTGCGCCTTGATCAGGTTGACCAGCTCGCCGGTCAGGTCGACGTTGGAATCTTCCAGCGCACCGCCGGTGATCTGGCCCAGGGTACCGGTGTCCGGGGCGCCGATCACCGGCACGCCCGAGGCGTAAGACTCTTTCCAGCTGGTACCGCCAATCGGGGTCAGGCCCTGCAGGTTGGCGAAGTTGGCGATGGCCACCTGGCCGATGATCTTGTCCTGGCCGTTGGTGAAGTTGGCGAACATGTTGCCGCTTTGGTCGATGGTCAGGCCCGACAGCTCACCGGTAGCGAAGCCGTCCTGGCTCTTGGCGGTGGTGGCGCTTGCCGCGTTGTACTGAGTGGTGCCGAGCATGTCCAGGTTCACCCCGGCCAGGTTGGCAGTGGCGCCGTTCGGGCTCCATACGCCGGCAGCGTTCTTCTGCGCCGGGATCCAGTTGCCCAGGGTGAAGGTCTTGTCGGCAGCGATGGTCATGCCACCGGCTACCGGGCCTGCGGTCATGGCCGCAGTGTCCAGGGTGCCGTCAGACTTGAACGGCAGCTTGTTGGACAGAGGCGTGGTCGAGGTCGGGTCGGCCGGGTTGCGCCCATCGATGGTGGTGTACATGGTCCAGGAGTTGCTGCTGGCATCCTTGACGAAGTACTGGTTCAACTGGTGCGCATTACCCTGGCTGTCGTACACGTCGGTGTTGAACGTGTAGTTGTAGCTGCCGGTATTGGCGGGATCGAACGGCGTCACGGCCGGTGCGGTGGCACTGGAGTTCAGGTTGACGTTCTCGGAGATTTTTCCGGTCGGATTGGGCGTCAGGTTCGAGGTGTCGATCTGCAGGTTGGTCAACACGCCCTGGATGATCTTGCCATTGGCGTCCACGGCATAACCTTGCAGGTTGGCGCCCGAGGAGTTGACCACGTAACCGTCCTTGTCGCTGTAGAACGCACCGGCACGGGTGTAGATCTTCGAACCGTTGTCGCTCATCACGAAGAAGCCGTTGCCATCGATGGCCATGTCCAAGGCCTGGCCGGTGCCGTTGATATTGCCCGGGGAGAACATCTGCGACACCGCAGCAGTCTTCACACCAGTGCCTACCACGTTCTTGCCGGCACTGGTGCCGCGAATGGAGTTGGAGTACTGGTCGGCGAATTCTGCACGCGACGACTTGAAGCCAGTGGTGGCAACGTTGGCAATGTTGTTGCCGGTAACGTTCAGGGCCTTGTTTGCTGCATAGAGGCCGCTAAGGCCGATATTGAAAGACATGTGTAACTCCTGTCGTTTTGCTCAGGCCCTAGATGCCGATGCTTTGGATTTTGGAAAGCGCAACACTGCCCAGCCCAGCGAGGTTGAGCGTCATCTCCGAACCGTTGGTGCCCATGGTCACACTAGTGACCGAGGCCGGCAGGTTGGTGGTCATGGTGGTGGCCTTGCCATCGATCGAGGCGGTGGCCTTGAAGGTGTAGGTACCTGCTGCCACGGCTTCGCCGTCGTCATCCAGGCCATTCCAGGTAAAGTCGATCTTGCCGGCTTTCTGAGTACCCAGGTCGATGGTGCGCACCAGCTTGTCGTCCTTGTCGTAGATGCCCACCGAGGTGGCAGTACTGGACGACGTCAGATTGATCGTGCCTTTCATTTCCTTGCTGGTGTCGACCACAGCCTTGTTGGTCTCGACAATTACGTTGCGCCCGACCAGTGACGACGCCTGCAAGGCCTGGGATGACTGCAGGCCCGCCGCGATATAGGTCACCGAATCATTCAGCGACTGCATGCTTTCGAGGCTGCTGAACTGCGCCAGCTGCGCCACGAACTCGCCGTTCTCCTGCGGGTCGAGCGGGTTCTGGTTCTTCATCTGGGTAACCAGCAGCTGCAGGAATGCATCCTTGCCCAGGGCGCTGCCGGCAGCGCCGGTGCTGCTGTCGGTCTTCGACGTCTGCTTCTGCAGCGAGGTCAGGTACGCGCTACCGACCTCGGTGGTGGAATTGGTGGTGGTCATGTCGGCTTCCTATCACTGCCCCAGGGTCAGGACTTTCTGCATCATGCTCTTGGCCGTATTCATCAGCTCGGCGTTGGTCTGGAACGCGCGGCTGGCGGAGATCATGTCAGCCATCTCCTCGACCACGTTGACGTTCGGGTAGTAGACGTAGCCGTCCTTGTTCGCCGCCGGATGGTTGGGCTCGTAACGGGCCTCCAGGTTGCTCTGGTCCTCGACGATGCCTTTTACCTGCACGCCCTGCCCTGCCTCGCCCTGATCTTCGAACAGCGACTGGCTGCCGCCGGCCTGTGCGTCCTGGAAGGTGGTGGCGAACACCGGGTGGCGGGCGCGGTAGGTCTGGTCGATGCTCGAGGACACGGTCTCGGCGTTGGCGATGTTGGAAGCAACGGTGTTCAGGCGCGTGTTCTGCGCACTCATGCCGCTACCGGCAATGTTGAAGACACTGGAAAGGGACATGGTCATTCTCCCCGCAGGGCCGAAACCAGCCCTTTGAATTTACTGTTGAGCAAGGTGAAGCTGGCCTGGAAGCCGATGGCGTTTTCGGTGTAGTTCGATTGCTCGATCTGCGCGTCCACGGTGTTCTGGTCGATCGACGGCTGCGTTGGCGTGCGGTACTTGAGGGTATCGTCGGCCATGGCCAGGCCCTCGGCCTCGATATGGCGGCTGTTGGTACGATCGAGGCTGAAACGGCCGCCACTCTGCTGCTTGTCGCTTTCGGCAGCGAGCACCGAGGCGAAGTCCATGTCGCGCGCCTTGTAGTTGGGCGTGTCGGCGTTGGCGATGTTGTTGGCCAGCACTTCGGCACGCTGGGCGCGGAAGCCCAGGGCCTTTTCGTGAATACCAAGCGCCTTGTCGAAACTGATGCTCATGTCGGGGAAACCTTCGGAGGTTGGCCGGAATATCGTTGGGCAAGGTATAGCAAGGGCTGTGCCAACCAACATAAAGCCCGGAAATACGGGCTTGCAGGGCAAGGTGCTGTCAGAGTGATGCCAGAAAAGCGGCAAAGGCCTTCCGCCTTCGGGCACGAAAGCGGCAATTGCCGGGCGGCAAAAGCGGCAAAACAAAAAATTGACGTCAGGGTTCGGCGATAGAAGTGTTTCGCCTGGAAGATCGAGCGCCGCCCGCGCGGCGCTTCGCGGGTCAAGCCCGCTCCCACATTTGTTGCAACGTGGCCATGTCTGTGGGAGAGGCGCTGTCAGCCTTGGTGCATGGCTCGAGACAGATGAGGCGGCAGCAGTGCCAACCCAGAAATCCAGTCAGCCCACCAAGGCTGACAACCATGGCCTGTCAGGTTCGGCACGTTGCAACAAATGTGGGAGCGGGCTTGCCCCGCGAAGCGCCGCGCGGGCGGCACTCGATCTTCCAGGCACCACAACCATTAAGCCTAACCCTGCTCGGCATCTAGCCCTACTTCGCCTGGTAGATGATCCCCGGGCTGCACTGCACCATCTGGTAATGGTCCGGCAGCCCGTTCAGCGCCTCCGAAGCCCCGAGGAACAGATACCCACCCGGCTTCAAGGTACTGTGGATACGCAACAGGATGTCCTTCTTCACCTGTGCCGAGAAATAGATCAGCACGTTACGGCAAAACACCACATCGAACTTGCCCAGGCTGGCATAGCTGTCGAGCAGGTTGAACGAGCGGAACTCGACACGGCTGCGAATCGCCGGCTTGACCGCCCAACGCCCCGGCCCCTTGGTGTCGAAGTAGCGCTGCAGGCGCTCCTGGGACAAGCCACGGGCAATCGCCAGGCTGTCGTACTCGCCGGTCTTGCAGTTGGTCAGCATGGTGCCGGACAGGTCAGTGGCAACGATCTGCGCGCCCATCTTCAACTGGCCGAGGTTGCTGCGCTCGAATTCGTCGATGGCCATCGAGATGGAATACGGCTCCTGCCCCGACGAACAGGCCGCCGACCACATGCGCAGGCGCTGGCCGGGGTTGTTGCGGATGAACTCGGGGATGACCTTGTTCTTCAGCACCTCGAACGGGTAGGTATCGCGAAACCACAGGGTCTCGTTGGTGGTCATGGCATCGACCACCTGCTCGCGCAAGCCGCCACGCGGCTGGGCCTGGATGCGCTGCACCAGCTCGCCCAGGCTCTTGATGCCCTGTTGCTCCATCAGCTTGTTGAGACGGCTGGAGACCAGGTACTGCTTATTCTCGCCCAGCAGGATGCCACAGGCTTTCTCCAGGAAGACCCGGAACTGTTCGAAATCCAAATTACCCGTAGACACTACTGCCGCCTCTTTTAAATCACTGGTGCCGGGGGCCTGCCCCCGGCTGCTTCAATGCGCTGCCTTGATCCGGTCGACCACCCGCTGGGCCAGGTCGTCCGGCTTGAACTTGGCCAGGAAGTCATCGGCACCGACCTTCTTGACCATCGCCTGGTTGAACACCCCGGAAAGCGAAGTATGCAGGCAGATGTGCAATTTTTGCATGCGCGGATCGCTGCGGATCTCCGCCGTTAGCGTATAGCCGTCCATTTCCGGCATTTCAATGTCCGAGATCATCATCAGGAACTCTTCTTCCGGCTTCTTGCCCTCATCCACCAGCTGGCGCAGGTAGTTCAGGGCCTGACGGCCATCATTAAGCGCCACCACCTCGACCCCCACGGTCTGCAGGCAGCGGCTGACCTGCTTGCGCGCCACCGACGAATCGTCGACGGTGAGCACCCGCAGCAGCACGGCCTTGTCCTGCACCTCGGCATCGATCACCCCGGCCGACACCGACTCGGACGACGGCGCCACTTCGGCCAGCACCTTCTCCACATCGATGATCTCGACCATGCGGTTGTCCACCCGAGTGACTGCGGTCAGGTAGTGGTCGCGGCCGGTGCCCTTGGGTGGCGGATGGATTTCTTCCCAGTTCATGTTGACGATGCGCTCCACCGAATGCACCAGGAAGCCTTGGGTCTTGGTGTTGTACTCGGTGATGATCACGAAACTGTTGCGCGTGTCTTCCTGCAGCGGCCGCAACCCGGTGGCCATCGACAGGTCGAGGATCGGGATGGTCGCCCCGCGTATATTGGCAACACCGCGCACCACCGGGTGCGCCTTGGGCAGCAGGGTCAGCGCAGGGCATTGCAGCACTTCCCTGACCTTGAATACGTTGATGCCGTAAAGCTGCTCGCCATTGAGGCGGAACAGCAGCAATTCCAGGCGATTCTGCCCCACCAGCTGCGTGCGCTGGTTGACCGAATCCATAACACCTGCCATGCCAGACTCCTTTATGTTTCAGCCTTTCGTTGCAACTCAGATAGCGAGTCGGCACGGGCTTTGCTTTTTTGAGCGCCATGTACACGAAAACGACATTTTTCCGACGATTGACGCGCCTGCTGACTGGCTCGCTGGCCATGCTGTGCCTTCTGGTGCCCGGCGTTCGCACGGTAGCGGACGCGTTTACCTTGCCTGAACAGCTTATCGGTGTCACTCAAGGGTTTCTTGAATTCAGCGTCGAAGATTATCTGGCAACCACCCAGACCGCCGGCCGTTACGAGATCCAGGTCAACCCGCTGGACCCGCGCCTGCGCATGCCGCTGTGCAGCCAGCAACTGGACGCCTCGCTGGAAAGCCCGGCCCAGCCGCTGGGCCGCGTCACGGTAAAGGTGCGCTGCGAAGGCACGGCGCCTTGGACCGTATTCGTGCCGGCCACCGTGCGGCTGTTCCGCGACGTGGTGGTGGTGACCCGGCCGCTCAAGCGCGACAACGTGGTGGGCGAAGGCGACGTGGCCCTGCGCGAGCGCGATGTCGGCACCCTGGGCCAAGGCTTCTTGACCGAACTGGAGCAGGCGGTGGGCATGAAGATGCTGCGCCCCACGGTGATCGACCAGGTACTCACCCCGCAACACCTGGAACAGGCCGAGGTAGTGCGCAAGGGCGACCACGTGGTGATCATCGCCCGCAGTGGCAGCCTGAGTGTGCGCATGCCCGGAGAAGCCCTGAGCAAGGGCGGCCTGAGCGAACAGATCCGGGTGCGCAACCTCAATTCCAAACGGGTGATCAAGGCCAGGGTGACCGGCCCCGGCCAGGTCGAAGTAAGTATGTAGCCAGCCCATTGATTTGCGCTGGCGGTGAGGAACCGCTTTTCCTAAACTGTGTCAGAAAACGGGTTCGCGAGCTTGCTGACAGGCGGCTATGCATTTGTGCCTAAAGTTTCTTTCGGGTTGGCCGAAAACAAGGCAAGCGTCCAAATACCCAGAGGTTTCTGATCATGGTCATCGACTTCAGTCGTTTGAATAACTCTCCGTCCGTCACGGGCGGCGTGCGCGGCAACACCGCGAACGGCAGCGCCGAAAAACCGGCAGCCAGCCAGGAAGCGGCAACCGCCACCAGCGCCAGCGGAGAAGCGGTACACCTCAGCCAAGAGGCCCAGCAGTTGCAGAAGATCAGCGACAAGCTGCGCGATGAGCCAGTGGTCAACAGTGCCCGTGTGGCCCAGTTGAAACAGGCGATCGCCGACGGCAGCTACCAGGTCGATGCCGGCCGGGTCGCCAGCAAACTGCTCGATTTCGAAGCCCAGCGCTGACCGTTCGGCGCGCTGACTTCACGGACGCTAGAAAAGCCAAGAGTTAGCCATGCACGACACCACCTTGCTGCAACTGATCGAAGATGACATTGCCCCCATGCAGGAACTGCTTGACCTTCTGCAAAAGGAAGCGATCGCCCTGCATGGCCGCGACATGCCGCTGCTGGAACAGATCCTGGCGCGCAAGCAGTCGTTGATCATCTTGCTCGAGCAGCACGGCCAGCGCCGCAGCCAGTTGCTCGGCAGCCTGGGCCTGAGCGCCGATCGGGCCGGTGTGCAGGTGGTGGCTGCGCAATCGCCCCATGGCGAAGCGATGCTGCAGCGGCTCGACATGCTCTCGCAGCTGATGGACAACTGCCAGCAGGTCAACCAGACCAATGGCCGGATCATCCAGGTGCAGCAACACGTCACCAACAACCAGATCCGGATCCTCATGGGCGGCGATTCTCCGTCGCTCTACGACAGCCGCGGCAGCACCTCGCCGTTGGCCAAGCCACGGGCGCTCAGCCAAGTGTGATTTTTTCTATCAAGGCACGGAACATACTGGCAAAATGCCGTTAATTGCGTGTGTCGCTTTTGCCTGGAGAACGATAAGCCGTGTTCAATGAATCCGATGCCCCGCAGCCGCCAAAGGTGCTGAACACCCCTTTGGAGATTGCGGCCAACTTGCGGCAGCTGCAGGAAAGCCACGACCCCCTGATCATCACCTTCCACGACCGCAGCCAGCGCTTCCAGAGCTACGTGGTGCACGTGGACCGTGAAAGCAACACCCTGGCGCTGGACGAGATGATCCCGCGCGACGGTGAAAAGTTCATCGAGAACGGCGAACACTTCCGCGTCGAAGGCTTCCACGATGGCGTGCGCATCGCCTGGGACTGCAACCACGAGCTGAAGATCAGCGAAGTCGACGGCCACCGCTGCTACCGCGGCGCCATGCCATTGGAGATGACCTACCACCAGCGCCGCAATGCGTTCCGCGCCGCACTGAAGCTGTCGCAGCTGGTCGATGTCATCCTCGATGGCGCCCACCTCAAGGGCAACGGCGCCCTGCGTGGCAAGCTGCTGGACATCTCCGCCACCGGCTGCAAACTGCGCTTCGAAGGCAATGTCGAGGATCGCCTGCAACTGGGCCAGGTGTACGAGCGTTTCAAGGCGGGCAACCCGCTGGGCCTGGTCGACACCATGGTCGAGCTGCGCCACCTGCACTATGAAGAGCGGATCAACACCACCTTTGCCGGCGTGCGCTTCCATAACCTTACCGGGCAGGCGCAGCGCAAGGTCGAGAGCTTCGTGTACCAGTTGCAGCGTGAAGCGCGGCGGTTCGACAAGGACGACTATTGATCGTCGGCCGAGTACAAAAACGCCACCTATCAAGGTGGCGTTTTCATTTGTGCTTCTCCTGTGCCGGCCTCTTCGCGGGCACGCCCGCTCCCATAAAACTGCACATAACTCATTGAATTAGCAGGGACTCTGTGGGAGCGGCTTTAGCCGCGAACACCGGCGCAGCCGGTGCCATGCACCGCGTTGGATTCTTCGCGGCTAAAGCCGCTCCCACAGGGTACGCGTACTGCTTGCGGATCCAGCTATCTACGCGACAGCTCTCCCACAGGTACAACGCATGCCTTGAACGCTGCGCGGTCGCTGTGGGAGCGGGCGTGCCCGCGAAGAGGCCGGCACAGGCCTACACCGACTTGCTGACCTCACCTTCTGGCTCAGGCTCCTTGTCAGTCCCCTTCTCTTCCGCCTCGGTATCCTCCGCCGCCACCGGTGCCTGCATCACCTCCTGTACCGTCTGCTCATCCACCCGTGGGTCCAGCGCCGCCGACAGCGGCGAACCGGCAGCCGGCATGGCAACGTGGCCCAAAGGCGCATCCTGCACCTGGTGCAGCCCAGTGACCGCCTTCGGCCGAATGCGCCACACCAGCACCAGGGCAAAGAACACGAAGAAGGCATACAGCATCTGCGGGCCCAGCACCTTCATCAGCACGCCTGCCGCCAGCGGCCCGATACACGCGCCCACGCCGTAGGTCACCAGCAGCATCGCGGTCAGCGACACCCGCCGTTCGCTTTCCACATGGTCGTTGGAAAACGCCACCGCCAGCGGGTACAGGCAGAACTGCAGCAACGAAATCACGAAACCTATGCCGAACAGCAACTCCAGCGGCACGCTGGGCAACATCGCCAGCGGCGCCGAGGCCAGCGCCAACCCCACCGCCACGCTGCGGATGAGCACTGCCCGATCGTAGCGGTCAGACAACCAGCCCAGCGGCCACTGCACCAGCAGGCCGGCAAAGATGCAGCTACCCATGAACAGACCGACCTGCTCGGTAGTCATGCCCTGGCTGGAGGCATACAAGGGCGCCAGGCCATAGAACGAGCCGACGATCAGCCCCGAACCCAGCACCGTGCTGAGCGACTGCGGCACGCGCTTGATGAAGAACTTCGGCTCCATCGGTGCCGGGCGCAACGGCGCCGGGTGAATGCGCCGGGTCATGGCGACCGGTACCAGGCACAGGGTGAAACACATGGCCACCAGCATCAGCAGCTCCAGGCCAAGCTGTGGGTGCACCACCAGGATCAGCTGGCCGAGCACCAGGCCCAGGTACGAGGCGATCATGTAGCCGCTGAACACCGCGCCGCGATGCTTCACGTCGGCCTGCTCGTTCAGCCAGCTCTCGATGACCATGTACTGGCACATCATCCCCAGGCCGACGATCATTCGCAAACCGACCCAGGCCGGCAGCCAACTGGTCAAGCCATGGCCGAGCACCGCCGCGCCGACGATGCCGGCGCAAGTGGCATAGGCGCGAATGTGCCCTACCCGGCCAATCAACCGGTGGCCGACCTTGCCGCCTACCGCCAGGCCAAAGTAGTTGGCCGCCATCAAGGCACCCACCCACAGGCTGTCGACATGATCGGCTGCCAGGCGCAGGGCCAGGTAGGTACTGAGCAGGCCCGAGCCGATCAACATCATCAGCGCGGCGAAATACAACGACTGAAACGGCTTCCAGATATTTCGCATAAGTCCCTTGCGGCTCCCGGGTCAGGTGGCGATGGGTTGCAGCCAAGCATAAAAGCAAAATTGCTGCGGCGCAGTCCCCTGCCTGACAAATCGTGAATCAAGGGCGCGTCCAGTGTCGGTCATGTCGTGATCATGCACTTGCATCATGGGACCAAGCTGCGCTCCAAGCGTTTCCATCTCATTGTTCACCAGCCGAAGGTTTAGCTTGCCTCTTCCCATCCCGGGAGCAACTGAGACTGGAGGTTACATGATCAAAGCTGACTTCACCGCCGAACTGCATACCCATGCAGGCCGAGTGGTAGTTGCAGAATCATCCGTCGGGCAACACCCATTCACATGGCTGGATGAGGACGGCTGGTTGTGTGTCGATAATCACCGAAAGGCGCATGCGCGGGACGAGATCGTACGTATCGCATTCGATTTCAAGTACATCACATCGGAGAAGGGACGGGACCTCTACTACATCTCGTGCAACAACCACTGGAAATTCGCAGGCGCGAGGCTTGAGCAAAATTCCAGAGGCTGGCTCGGCCTGTATGGGACAGGCGTAATCGGCAGAGTCACGGATGCCGTGGCGAACTTCAAGCCGCAACTGGCAGGCCTTGGCGACTACTGGAAAATCGATACACAAGATTATTGGAATGGCAACCTGAACAGCGCCGATAGCGTTCCGTTCTACCTGCGCGACAAACACGGCCATCGTGTTGCATCGACAAGGCCTGAAGATGCATCCACAGACCTGTCCCTCACCTTTGACAGTTTTCTGAATGCAAGCGCAACGCCGGGAGAGATACTCACGTTCTACCTGGAGAACATCCGGCTAGCCTGACACCCGGCATCACACCTGCGAAGGCCCTGCCTCTCGGAATCAAAGAGGCATTGCCAAGGCCAATCATCAGTCAGACCACACTTATTCCCGCAAGGTCATGCCATTGGCCGGCAGCGGCAAGGCCGTCTTGTAGCGCACCTGCTTCAAGGCGAAACTGGAACGGATGTTGGCCACCCCTGGCAACCGCGTCAGGTAATCCAGAAACCGTTCCAGCGCCTGGATGCTGGGCAGCAGTACCCGCAACAGGTAGTCCGGATCGCCCGTCATCAGGTAGCACTCCATTACTTCGGGCCGTTCGGCAATTTCCTCCTCGAAACGATGCAACGACTGCTCGACCTGTTTTTCCAGGCTCACATGGATGAACACGTTAACGTCCAGCCCTAACGCCTCGGGCGACAGCAAGGTCACCTGCTGGCGGATCACCCCCAGTTCTTCCATGGCCCGCACCCGGTTGAAGCAGGGTGTGGGGGACAGGTTCACCGAGCGGGCCAGCTCGGCGTTGGTGATGCGGGCATTTTCCTGCAGGCTGTTGAGAATGCCGATATCGGTACGATCGAGTTTGCGCATGAGACAAAATCACCGGTTTTTTGTGTTTATACGGAATGTTTATCTGCCCTGCTCGGCAAAGGCAATCAACTTGAGAGAAAAATTCTCCTGCCGGCCCACTAAGATGTAGGGGACGCTGACCTACCAGTCACAAGCCGGTACTCAGCGGCGGCCGCTTCAGAGCTCACAAAAACAAATACCCGAGCGAGCGTAAAAAGCATGAACGAGTACGCCCCCCTGCGTTTGCATGTGCCCGAGCCTACCGGCCGGCCAGGCTGCCAGACCGATTTCTCCTACCTGCGCCTGAACGATGCAGGTCAAGCCCGTAAACCCCCAGTCGATGTCGACGCTGCCGACACCGCGGACCTGTCCTACAGCCTGATCCGCGTGCTCGACGAGCAAGGCGACGCGCAAGGCCCGTGGGCCGAAGACATCGACCCGCAAATTCTCCGTCAGGGCATGCGCGCCATGCTCAAGACACGGATTTTCGACAGCCGCATGGTGGTCGCCCAGCGCCAGAAGAAGATGTCCTTCTACATGCAGAGCCTGGGTGAAGAAGCCATCGGCAGCGGCCAGGCCCTGGCGCTGAACCGCACCGACATGTGCTTCCCCACCTACCGCCAGCAAAGCATCCTGATGGCCCGCGACGTGTCGCTGGTCGAGATGATCTGCCAGCTGCTGTCCAACGAGCGTGACCCGCTCAAGGGCCGCCAGCTGCCGATCATGTATTCGGTACGCGACGCCGGTTTCTTCACCATCAGCGGCAACCTGGCGACCCAGTTCGTGCAGGCGGTCGGCTGGGCCATGGCCTCGGCGATCAAGGGCGATACCAAGATCGCCTCGGCGTGGATCGGCGACGGCGCAACCGCCGAGTCGGACTTCCACACCGCCCTCACCTTCGCCCACGTGTACCGCGCCCCGGTGATCCTCAACGTGGTCAACAACCAGTGGGCGATCTCCACCTTCCAGGCCATCGCCGGTGGCGAGTCGACTACCTTCGCCGGCCGTGGCGTGGGTTGCGGCATTGCCTCGCTGCGGGTTGACGGCAACGACTTCGTCGCCGTGTACGCCGCCTCGCGCTGGGCCGCAGAACGCGCCCGTCGCGGCCTGGGCCCATGCCTGATCGAGTGGGTCACCTACCGTGCCGGCCCGCACTCGACCTCGGACGACCCGTCCAAGTACCGCCCGGCCGATGACTGGAGCCACTTCCCGCTCGGCGACCCGATCGCCCGCCTGAAGCAGCACCTGATCAAGATCGGCCACTGGTCCGAGGAAGAACACCAGGCCACCACTGCCGAGCTGGAAGCAGCGGTGATTGCCGCGCAGAAGGAAGCCGAGCAGTACGGCACCCTAGCCAACGGTCACATCCCGAGTGCCGCCTCGATGTTCGAGGACGTGTACAAGGAAATGCCCGACCACCTGCGCCGTCAACGCCAGGAACTGGGGGTTTGACATGAACGACCACAACAACAGCATCAACCCGGAAACCGCCATGGCCACCACTACCATGACCATGATCCAGGCCCTGCGCTCGGCCATGGATGTCATGCTCGAGCGCGACGACAATGTGGTGATCTACGGCCAGGACGTCGGTTACTTCGGCGGCGTGTTCCGCTGCACCGAAGGCCTGCAGAACAAGTACGGCAAGTCCCGTGTGTTCGACGCGCCGATCTCCGAGAGCGGCATCGTCGGCACCGCCGTGGGCATGGGTGCCTACGGCCTGCGCCCGGTGGTGGAAATCCAGTTCGCCGACTACTTCTACCCGGCCTCCGACCAGATCGTTTCCGAGATGGCGCGCCTGCGTTACCGTTCGGCCGGCGAATTCATCGCCCCGCTGACCCTGCGCATGCCCTGCGGTGGCGGGATCTATGGCGGCCAGACCCACAGCCAGAGCCCGGAAGCGATGTTCACCCAGGTGTGCGGCCTGCGCACTGTCATGCCGTCCAACCCGTATGACGCCAAGGGCCTGCTGATCGCCTCGATCGAATGCGATGACCCGGTGATCTTCCTGGAACCCAAGCGCCTGTACAACGGCCCGTTCGACGGCCACCACGACCGCCCTGTCACGCCGTGGTCGAAGCACCCGCAAAGCGCCGTGCCCGATGGCTACTACAGCGTGCCGCTGGACAAGGCGGCCATTACCCGCCCCGGCAATGACGTGACCGTGCTGACCTACGGCACCACGGTGTACGTGGCCCAGGTGGCCGCCGAAGAAACCGGCGTCGACGCCGAGGTGATCGACCTGCGCAGCCTGTGGCCGCTGGACCTGGACACCATCGTCGAGTCGGTGAAAAAGACCGGCCGCTGCGTGGTGGTACACGAGGCCACCCGCACCTGCGGCTTCGGCGCCGAACTGGTGTCGCTGGTGCAGGAACACTGCTTCCACCACCTGGAGGCGCCGATCGAGCGCGTCACCGGCTGGGACACCCCCTACCCCCACGCACAGGAATGGGCTTACTTCCCAGGGCCTTCGCGGGTAGGTGCGGCATTGAAAAAGGTCATGGAGGTCTGAATGGGCACGCACGTCATCAAGATGCCGGACATTGGCGAAGGCATCGCGCAGGTCGAGTTGGTCGAGTGGTTCGTCAAGGTCGGCGACATGATCGCCGAAGACCAGGTAGTGGCCGACGTCATGACCGACAAGGCTACCGTGGAAATCCCTTCGCCGGTCAGCGGCAAGGTGCTGGCCCTGGGTGGGCAGCCCGGTGAAGTGATGGCGGTCGGCAGCGAGCTGATCCGCATCGAAGTGGAAGGCAGCGGCAACCATGTGGATGTGCCCACCAAGGATGTGCCAAAGCCCGAACAGGTCGAGGCTCCCGCTGCCCCGGTAGCCGCCAAGCCAGAGCCGCAGAAGGAAGCAAGACCGGCCGCGTGCCAGGCGCCCGTCAACCACGAGGCAGCCCCGATCGTGCCGCGCCAGCCAGGCGACAAGCCGCTGGCCTCGCCGGCGGTGCGCAAGCGTGCCCTGGATGCCGGTATCGAACTGCGTTACGTGCATGGCAGCGGCCCGGCCGGGCGCATCCTGCACGAAGACCTCGACGCCTTCATGAGCAAGCCGCACAGCACTGGCGGACAAGCGCCGAGCGGCTATGCCAAGCGCACCGACAGCGAGCAGGTGCCGGTGATCGGCCTGCGTCGCAAGATCGCCCAGCGCATGCAGGACGCCAAGCGCCGGGTCGCGCACTTCAGTTATGTGGAAGAAATCGACGTCACCGCCCTGGAAGCCCTGCGCCAGCAACTCAACAGCAAGCACGGCGACAGCCGCGGCAAGCTGACCCTGCTGCCGTTCCTGGTGCGTGCCCTGGTCGTGGCACTGCGCGACTTCCCGCAGATCAACGCCACCTATGACGACGAAGCCCAGGTCATCACCCGCCATGGCGCGGTGCATGTGGGCATCGCCACCCAGGGTGACAACGGCCTGATGGTGCCGGTGCTGCGCCATGCCGAAGCTGGCAGCCTGTGGAGCAATGCCGGCGAGATCTCACGCTTGGCCAACGCTGCCCGCAACAACAAGGCCAGCCGCGACGAGCTGTCCGGTTCGACCATCACCCTGACCAGCCTGGGCGCCCTGGGCGGTATCGTCAGCACGCCGGTGGTCAACACCCCGGAAGTGGCGATCGTCGGCGTCAACCGCATGGTCGAGCGGCCTGTGGTGATCGACGGCCAGATCGTCGTGCGCAAGATGATGAACCTGTCCAGCTCGTTCGACCACCGCGTGGTCGATGGCATGGACGCCGCGCTGTTCATCCAGGCCGTGCGCGGCCTGCTCGAACAACCCGCCTGCCTGTTCGTGGAGTGAGCATGCAACAGACTATCCAGACTACCCTGTTGATTATCGGCGGCGGCCCTGGCGGCTACGTGGCTGCCATCCGCGCCGGGCAACTGGGCATACCCACCGTGCTGGTGGAAGGCCAGGCACTGGGCGGTACCTGCCTGAACATCGGCTGCATCCCGTCCAAGGCGCTGATCCACGTGGCCGAGCAGTTCCACCAGACCTCGCGCTTTGCCGGCCCGTCGGAGCTGGGCATCAGCGTCTCCTCGCCGCGCCTCGACATCGGCCAGAGCGTGGCCTGGAAGGACGGCATCGTCGACCGCCTGACCACCGGCGTCGCCGCCCTGCTGAAAAAGCACGGGGTCAAGGTGATCCATGGCTGGGCGAAGGTGCTCGACGGCAAGCAGGTCGAGGTCGATGGCCAGCGTATCCAGTGCGAGCACCTGTTGCTGGCCACTGGCTCCAGCAGTGTCGAACTGCCGATGCTGCCGCTGGGCGGGCCGATCATTTCCTCGACCGAAGCCCTGGCGCCGAAAACCCTGCCGCAGCACCTGGTGGTGGTGGGCGGCGGCTACATTGGCCTGGAGCTGGGCATCGCCTACCGCAAGCTGGGCGCACGGGTCAGCGTGGTGGAAGCGCGCGAGCGCATCCTGCCGACCTACGACAGCGAGCTGACCGCACCGGTGGCCGAATCGCTGAAGAAACTGGGCATCACCCTGCACCTGGGCCACAGCGTCGAGGGTTACGAAGGCGGCTGCCTGCTGGCCCGTGATGGCCAGGGTGGGCAATTGCGCCTGGAAGCCGACCAGGTGCTGGTGGCCGTGGGCCGTCGGCCGCGCACGCAAGGTTTCAACCTGGAGTGCCTGGACCTGAAGATGAACGGCGCCGCCGTCGCCATCGACGAGCGCTGCCAGACCAGCATGCGCAACGTCTGGGCCATCGGCGACGTGGCCGGCGAACCGATGCTGGCGCACCGGGCCATGGCCCAGGGCGAGATGGTCGCCGAGATCATCGCGGGCAAGGCACGCCGTTTCGAACCCAGCGCGATCGCCGCGGTGTGTTTCACCGACCCGGAAGTGGTGGTGGTCGGCAAGACCCCGGAACAAGCCAGCCAGCAAGGGCTGGACTGCATCGTCGCGCAGTTCCCGTTTGCTGCCAATGGCCGGGCCATGAGTCTGGAATCGAAAAGCGGTTTCGTGCGGGTGGTGGCGCGCCGTGACAACCACCTGATCCTGGGTTGGCAGGCGGTTGGCGTGGCGGTTTCCGAGTTGTCGACGGCGTTTGCCCAGTCGCTGGAGATGGGCGCGTGCCTGGAGGATGTGGCCGGCACCATCCATGCCCACCCGACACTGGGTGAGGCGGTACAGGAAGCGGCACTGCGCGCCCTGGGCCACGCCCTGCATATCTGACACTGAAGCGGCCCAGGCCGATTTGGCCCGCAGCGCTCCAGGCGTTGCGGGTCTTTTTTCATTCAGGCCTTACGGCGGTCCAAGACGCTGAAGCTAGCGCGACCGCTGTAGGAGCGGCCTTGTGTCGCGAAAGGGCTGCGTAGCAGCCCCGGCAATTTGTGCATCCTCGCTGAAACCCTGGGGCTGCTTCGCAGCCCTTTCGCGACACAAGGCCGCTCCTACAGGGGATCTGCGCCAGGCGGCCTATTCGGCTATCGCGTTCTTGCCAGCATCTTTGGCCCGGTACAGCGCCGTGTCGGCACGCGCCAGCAGTGCATGCTGGTCCTCTCCTTCCTGCCATTGCACCACGCCGTAGCTCATGGTCAGCCGGCAATCGCCCACCGGCTCCACCTGCACCATCGCCTGGCGCAAGCGTGCTGCCACCTCCAGCGCCTCGCCCAGCGAGGCCTGCGGCAATACGATGACGAACTCGTCCCCACCCCAGCGCGCCAGCAGGTCCTGCTGCCGCAGACAGGTACGCAGGACGTCGACCACCCGCACCAGCGCCGCATCGCCACGGGCATGGCCATAGCGGTCATTAATCGGCTTGAAATCGTCCACGTCCATGGCTATCAGCGACAACGGCTGGCGAAAGCGCTTGGCACGCTCGCACTCCAGTTGCAGCGCCTTCTCCAGCCGATAGCGGTTGGCAACGCGGGTCAACGCGTCGCGCTCGGCCAGCTCGCGGTTTTCATCCAGCTGCCGCTGCAACTGCTGGTTCACCCAGGACAGCTCGCGGGTGCGTTCGGCCACCTGGCTTTCCAGCGACTGGTTCCTCTGCTCCAGTTGCGCCACCAGGCGCTTGTTGGCGTCGATGTTGCGGTGGGCACCGAGCATGCGCGCCACCGAGCCGTCCTCGTTATGGGCGATGATGTAGCCGCTGTCTTCGATCCACAGGTAGCTGCCATCGTGGCAACGGCAGCGGTATTCGACCAGGTAGTGCTCGTTGCGCTGGTTGATGTACGCCTCGAAATGCGCCATCACCCGCGAGTAGTCCTCCGGGTGGATCACGCTTTCCCAGGTGAGCACCGAGTTGGCCATGGAGTGACTGGGGTAGCCGAGCATGGCGTACCAGCCCGGGTTGCGATAGACGTAGCCGGTATTGGCATTCCAGTCCCAGATACCATCGCTGATCAGATCGAACAACGTATGCAACTGCTGTTCACTGAAGCCGGCGGGTACCGGCCGGGTTTCCTGACTCATGGACGCTCTCCCTGGCTTCTGGCGCACCCGAACAGAATAGCCCCGACGCCCTGTTTTTGCGGCGCTGAGGACAGGCATGGATCGAGGACGCTCAAGCCAACTGCAACAGCGCCTCCTCCACTGCGGCAACCACCTGGTTGCCCTTGGCACCCGGCAGCCGCCATGCGGCGATGGTCATGCCCAGTGGCACCGCGCGGTCGATGGGGGCGACCAGTTCGCCGCTGTCGAGGTAGCGTTGCACCAGGCTTCTGCGCCCTATCAGCACCCCGGCGGCCAGCAAGGCTTGCTGCAGGGCGATCGAGTACAGGGAAAAACCCGGCCCACGGGCAACGAACTTGTGCCCGGGCATCACCGCCCCCGTCCACACCGCCCAGTCGTTCCAGCCCACGTCGGCGATGCAACGGGCGTCGGCAAGGTCCTCGGGCTTGGCGATGCTGGCGGCCAGGGCCGGCACGCACACGGGCAGGACTTCTTCCGTGGCTATCCTGCGTTGCCAGCGCTCGGGCTTTTCGGTGTAGAACAGGCACAGGTCGAACGGGCTGCGCTTCAGGTTGGGCGGCTCATCCACCGCCGTCACCGAGATCTCTATGGGTGCCAGCAGCCGGGTCAGTTCCGGCAGGCGTGGCCCGATCCACAACTGCGCCAAGGCAGGGGATGTGACGATATGCACTCGCTGCGGTGCGGCCAGGCGGCGCAGTGTGCGTGCAGCGGCTTCCACGGCGTCGAACGCCTCGGTGAACTGGCCTTTCACGCTTTCGCCCAAGGGCGTCAGGCGCACGCCTTTGGCATGGCGCTCGAACAAGGCTGCGCCATATTCGCTTTCCAGGGTCTTGACCAGGGCGGCGATGGCCCCCGGGGTCACCTTCAGCTCGAGTGCGGCACGGGCAAAACCGCCCAGGCGGGCTGACGCTTCGAAGGCACGCAGGGCATTGAGCTGCAGCGAGTGCCGGGTAGGAGTATCGAGGTACACGGTTTCAGGCCTATTTTTTTTAGGCCTACTATTCCAGAAATCTGACGTTGAGGCCAATTGTCGCGCGCATTAACGTGGACGTACCGCCCTTGCACCGTCTGCACACTTTCAAGGATTTCAAATGCCGTATCCAAACGGGACCCAAGCGTTCAGGCAAGGTGCCCACAGCGCCCTGCCATTGACCTCCGGCATCGTGCCCTTCGGCCTGATCACCGGGGTCACGGCGATCGGCATGGGCCTGTCGCCAACCGATGCCATCGGCATGACCTTGCTGTTCTACTCCGGTTCGGCGCAAATGGTGGTGATGCAGTTGATGCAAAGCGCCGCCCTGCCGGTGACCATGGTAGTCACCGCGCTGGTGATCAACCTGCGCTTCCTGATGTACAGCGCCAGCCTGGCCCCGCACCTGGGCCAGCTGCCGCGCCGCCAAAAGTGGCCGTTGGCGTACATGCTGTCAGATCAGTCCTTCGCCCTGTGCACGCTGAAGATGGGCTCGGGCGGGCTCGGGCAGCATGCCTACCCCTACTATGCCGGTACGGCAATCACCATGTTCTTCGGCTGGAACCTCTCGGTGCTGGCGGGCATGTACCTGGGCGCGAGCATTCCTGAAGACTGGTCGCTGGGCTTTGCCATTCCATTGTCATTCCTGGCCCTGTTGATACCCGGCATTCGCAATGCGGCCACGCTTGGCGCAGCGCTGACCGGCGGCGTGCTCGCCGTGCTGGCCGCCAACCTGCCCTACAACCTCGGCCTGCTGACTGGCGCGCTGGGCGGCATCATCGCCGGGCTGGCCATCGAGAGCTGGCAAAAACAGCAAACCGTGACAGACGCCAATACCGAGCAGGAAGCATCATGAGCGAAACGACCCAGTGGATAACCTTCATTCTGATCGGCCTGGGCACCTTCGCCATCCGCCTGTCGTTCATCGAGTTGCACACGGTGTTGCGCATCCCGCCACTGTTTCGCCGCGCCCTGGCGTATGTGCCGGCCAGTGTGCTGGCGGCATTGGTACTGCCGGCTGTGGTATTCCCTGACAGGCAGGCGGGGTTCGACTGGATGAACCCGCAGATACCAGCGGCGATACTGGCCGCGCTGGTGGCGTGGCGTACGCGCAGCACGATGCTGACGCTGATTGTGGGCATGGGAGTGCTGTGGGCCTTGAAGCATTTGGGGATGTAGGATGCGTCAGCGCTGATATTCCTGCTCTACACGGCCCCTGTAGGAGCGGCCTTGTGTCGCGAAAGGGCCGCAAGGCGGCCCCAGGATTTTGGCTTCACAGCTGATATGGCCGGGGCTGCTGCGCAGCCCTTTCGCGACACAAGGCCGCTCCTACACGGCCAGCGTCAGCTCGGCGGCTTCTCGCAGTATCAGACCGCGCTGGCCTTGGCCAGGTCCAGCGAGCGTGTCTCGGGCGCCATCAGCCAGGTGCAGAGCAGCCCGACCATTGAAATGCCAAACGCCACGATCATGGTGTTGGCAATGCCGAGCGACTACAGCGACATGGGCACCAGGTAGGTGCCGATGGCGGCACCGATACGCGACAGGGAAGTTGTCGGACCCTCTCCGAGCACGGACTGTTGTAGCGACTGGCTGAGTTGCACCAGGACCACGCCATAGTTGCTGGCCAACGCTGGGTGAGGGGGTATGGGAGATAGGAAATGGCGTCCCAGGCAGGAATTGAACCTGCAACCTTCCCCTTAGGAGGGGGATGCTCTATCCAATTGAGCTACTGAGACGCAAGTACCGGCAGCGGACGCTGCACAGCAGGACGGCCAGCATGTTAACCAGCATGCTGGCGTTTGTCATGCCTCAAGCGGGCTTTTTCGCGTAATCCTTTTCTGCCAATGCTACACCTGCGGCAGCACGCCTTCATCACGCAACAGCGCGAACAATGCGGCGACCGCGGTTTCCAGGGTGGTGGAGTTGTCCAGCACATGCAGCGACGGATCGGCCAGCGCCTGCAAGCGAGCATTACGTGCCAGGCGCTGCTCGACTTCCTCTGCGCTTTCCCGGCCGCGGGCCACCAAGCGCTCGCGCAGCACCTCGTGCCGGACCTCGACCAGCACTGCCAACAGGTTCGGGTAGCGCCGACGCGCCTCGGCCAGATAAGCCCGCGAACCATTCACCAGCACCGCCCTGCCCTCCGCCAGCCAATGGTCCACCTGCAGTGGAATGCCGTAATCCAGGCCATTGGCTCGCCAATGCATGGCGAACGCGCCTTGCGCGCGCAGTGCTTCGAACTGTTCGGCCGTGACTCCATGGGCGGCTTCGCCCTTGGCTTCGGCCGACCGGGTAATGACGCGACGGGCGATTTCCACCCCGGCGGCTGCCAATCGCTCACGAGAAGCATCGATCAGGGAATCTTTCCCGGAACCCGACGGTCCTACCAGATATATCAACCGACCTGTCCCTGATTGGCGGTCGCTTGCGTCATGTTGCATAGCCACTATGCTCTATGGAGGGAAACCGGCACATTCTAGGGGCTTTCCCAGCCTTTTGCTGCTTTTTACCAGTTTTTGACGGCAAAAGTCTGACGATTGGACAAGTCGGAACATGTAAAACTTTTCAAACCAGTACTCATTTCTGATAATTGGTACTGGCACAAAGCCTTTATCCGGCTCACTATTTGTCACAGAATTGACGCCAAGGAAACGGCGACCATGAGGCAAGATGAGCATCCATTTTTCACAGACGGTTGAACATTTCGTCGTCGCCACGGTCGTACTACCACCCCGTGCGGCCAATTTGAGAACCGCTTCCCCTGAACCAAAATCCGGTCAATTTATATGCGCCCAATGAAACAGGCTATTTATTCGAGCCGCACCGCTGACAAGTTCGTCGTCCGCCTGCCAGACGGGATGCGTGAGCGCATTGCCGAGGTAGCGCGCAACCATCACCGCAGCATGAACTCCGAAATCATCGCGCGCCTGGAACAGAGCCTTATCCAGGAAGGTGCGCTGGGTGACGAGTTGAGCATGCGCCTGGACAGCCCTGAACTGTCCCTGCATGAACGCGAGTTGCTGCAACGCTTCCGCCAACTGTCGCACCGCCAGCAGAACGCGCTGGTCGCCCTCATCGCTCACGATGTGGAAATGGCTACCGACGCCTCCTGAGGTTTGCAGCCGAACATGAAAAAGCCAGCGTAAGCTGGCTTTTTTGTGGATGGTGATCCTGCAAGAGACGCGATCCGTTTGTTTGGGGACCGCGGGCTACAGCAGGAACAGCGTGGCCAGCCCGAGGAAGATGAAGAACCCGCCGCTGTCGGTCACCGCGGTAATCATCACGCTGGAGCCCATCGCCGGGTCGCGCCCCAGGCGCGTCAGGGTCATCGGGATCAACACTCCCATCAAGGCCGCCAACAGCAGGTTCAAGGTCATCGCCGCAGTCATCACCAGGCCCAACGACCAGCTGCCATACAGCCAGAACGCCACCGCACCGATCACCCCGCCCCAGATCAGGCCGTTGAGCAGCGATACCGCCAGCTCCTTGCGCATCAGGCGGCTGGTGTTGCCCGGCGACACCTGGTCCAGCGCCATGGCGCGCACGATCATGGTGATGGTCTGGTTACCGGAGTTGCCACCAATACCCGCCACGATCGGCATCAGCGCAGCCAGGGCCACCAGCTTCTCGATCGAACCTTCGAACAGGCCAATCACTCGCGACGCAACGAAAGCGGTAATCAGGTTGATGGCCAACCAGGCCCAGCGGTTGCGCAGCGAACGCCAGACCGAGGCGAAGATGTCTTCTTCCTCGCGCAAACCGGCCATGTTCAGCACTTCGCTTTCGCTTTCTTCACGAATCAGGTCGACCATTTCGTCGATGGTCAAGCGGCCGATCAGGCGTTCGTTCTTGTCCACGACCGGTGCAGATACCAGGTCATAACGCTCGAAGGCCTGCGCCGCATCATAGGCATCTTCCTCGGGGTGGAAGGAGACCGGGTCGGTCGCCATGACCTCCGCCACCTTCTTTTCCGGGTCATTGACCAGCAGGCGCTTGATCGGCAATACGCCCTTGAGAATGCCGTCATAGTCGACCACGAACAGTTTGTCGGTGTGGTTCGGCAGCTCTTTCAGGCGGCGCAGGTAGCGCAACACCACTTCCAGGCTGACGTCTTCGCGGATGGTGACCATCTCGAAGTCCATCAGCGCACCAACCTGCTCCTCGTCGTAGCTCAGCGCCGAACGCACGCGCTCGCGTTGCTGGGCATCGAGGGTTTCCATCAGCTCGTGAACAACGTCACGCGGCAGCTCAGGAGCCAGGTCGGCCAGCTCGTCGGCGTCCATTTCCTTGGCGGCGGCGAGCAGTTCGTGATCGTCCATGTCGGCGATCAGCGATTGCCGCACGGCGTCGGACACTTCCAGCAGGATGTCGCCATCGCGATCCGAGCGCACCAGCTGCCAGACCGTCAGGCGGTCTTCCAGGGGCAAGGCTTCGAGGATGTAGGCGATGTCGGCGGGGTGCAGGTCATCGAGCTTGCGCTGCAGCTCGACGAGGTTCTGGCGGTGGACCAGGTTTTCCACCAGGTCGTTGTGGGCGCCTTCCTGACGGTGGGTCAGGTCTTCGACCACGCGCTGGCGTTGCAGCAGTTCGACCACCTGGGCCAGGCGGTCCTGCAGGCTTTCCTGCGCTTTTTTTACTTCTACTTCAGTCATAGGCGAACTCCACTCCCAGCAACGGAGCACGCCGGGAGAATCAATCGGACAGATCTTTCTGTATGAATCTTGTTAGCGAGTAACTACTGGGTAAGTCCATGGTGGTTTTCCACAAGCCCCGGCGGGGCTGACGGGCGCAATCATACACTGCTAAAGCTGTCAGATCGCTTAAAATTTTGGCCAGAACAATCGTTTGCGTGATAAAGCTGGGACAACGCTCGAAGCTATCAGTGCGACGGTGGGTCTGGCGGTCAAGTTACATTTGTTGTGTGCCCGGATGTGTATGCGGCGCCTGATCGATCTCGGGGCTGCTTTGCAGCCCATCGCGACACAAGGCCGCTCCTACAAGGGATCGCGTACTTCTGTAGGAGCGGCCTTGTGTCGCGAAAGGGTCGCGCAGCGACCCCAAAGGCACACGCTCAATCTACAGAAGAGCTTAGATCGACATCACCAACAATTCATTGGCACAGAAAAACAAAAAGCCCGCTCAATTGAGCGGGCTTCTTGATTTGGTGTGGCGCCACATTTGTTGTGTGCCCGGATGTGCATGCGGTGCCTGATCGATCTTGGGGCTGCTTTGCAGCCCATCGCGACACAAGGCCGCTCCTACAAGGGATCGCGTACTTCTGTAGGAGCGGCCTTGTGTCGCGAAAGGGTCGCGCAGCGGCCCCAAAGGCACACGCTCAATCTACAGAAGAGCTTAGATCGACATCACCAACAATTCATTGGCACAGAAAAACAAAAAGCCCGCTCAATTGAGCGGGCTTCTTGATTTGGTGTGGCGCCACATTTGTTGTGTGCCCGGATGTGCATGCGGTGCCTGATCGATCTTGGGGCTGCTTTGCAGCCCATCGCGACACAAGGCCGCTCCTACAAGGGATCGCGTACTTCTGTAGGAGCGGCCTTGTGTCGCGAAAGGGTCGCGCAGCGGCCCCAAAGGCACAGGCTCAATCTACAGAAGAGCTTAGATCGACATCACCAACAATTCATTGGCGCAGAAAAACAAAAAGCCCGCTCATTTGAGCGGGCTTCTTGATTTGGTGTGGCGGACTCAGGAGGATTCGAACCTCCGACCGCTCGGTTCGTAGCCGAGTACTCTATCCAGCTGAGCTATGAGTCCGTGGTGGTATTTTTTAGACCAGGTTACCACTGGTTGGTTGAAGTGCCTTTGCAAGCAGAGCCACTTCAAAAAGTGGCGGACTCAGCAGGATTCGAACCTGCGACCGCTCGGTTCGTAGCCGAGTACTCTATCCAGCTGAGCTATGAGTCCGCGATGGTAGTTTTAGACCAGATTACCACTGGTTGTTTGAAGCAGCCTTGCAAACAAAGCCACTTCAAAAGTGGCGGACTCAGGAGGATTCGAACCTCCGACCGCTCGGTTCGTAGCCGAGTACTCTATCCAGCTGAGCTATGAGTCCGTGTCTTGCCGCGCATTATAGGTCGCTGAAACATTTTTGCAAGAACTTTTTCGTTTAAAATCAACTACTTAGCGTTCTTACTGTTTACAGCGCCCTAAGCGAATAATGGCGGTGAAGGGGGGATTCGAACCCCCGATACCCTTATGAGGTATACTCCCTTAGCAGGGGAGCGCCTTCGGCCACTCGGCCACCTCACCGCAACACGAGGCGAATATTAAACAGGCTCTTCCTCGTTTGCAACCCTTTTTTTGAAAAAAACTTCAAAAAAATTAAAGGCTTGGCTCCTCGTCCTTCTCTTTCTTGATCCGCAGGTAGATTTCCTCGCGGTGCACAGCCACTTCTTTCGGGGCGCTGACGCCAATACGCACCTGGTTGCCTTTGACGCCGAGCACCGTCACGGTGATCTCGCCGTCTCCAATGATCAGGCTCTCGGCGCACCGACGAGTCAGAATCAACATAGCTTTCTCCTTACGTAAAACATTCAGGGGTAACAGTCTTGGGTGTCGCGGCCTGGTCGTGGACGACGACCAGGGCCCGATTACTCGCCACACAGGGCAGGACAGGCCTGTGTGGCGAGCAGAAACGCGAAGGGCGCGGCAAGCCGCGCCCTTCCAGGCAGCGTATTACTCGCTCTGTCGTGCCGGAGCGTCGAGCTCGAACGCGGTGTGCAGCGCGCGTACGGCCAGCTCCAGGTACTTCTCTTCGATCACGACCGAAACCTTGATCTCGGAGGTGGAGATCATCTGGATGTTGATGCTCTCCTTGGCCAGGGCTTCGAACATGCGGCTGGCAACACCGGCGTGCGAACGCATGCCGACGCCAACGATCGAGACCTTGGCGATCTTGGTGTCGCCGATCACTTCACGGGCACCGATTTCGCGGGCAGTGTTTTCCAGCACGCTCTGCGCCTTCTCGTACTCGTTGCGGTGTACGGTGAAGGTGAAGTCGGTGGTGTTATCGTGGGCAACGTTCTGCACGATCATGTCGACCTCGATGTTCGAGGCGCTGATCGGGCCGAGGATCTTGAAGGCCACGCCCGGGGTGTCCGGCACGCCGCGAATGGTCAGCTTGGCTTCATCACGGTTGAAGGCGATACCGGAAATGATCGGCTGTTCCATGGATTCCTCTTCATCAATGGTAATGAGGGTACCCGGACCCTCCTTGAAGCTGTGCAGCACGCGCAGCGGAACGTTGTACTTGCCGGCGAACTCCACCGAACGGATCTGCAGCACCTTGGAACCGAGGCTGGCCATTTCCAGCATCTCTTCGAAGGTGATCTTCTCCAGGCGCTGGGCCTGCGGCACAACGCGCGGGTCGGTGGTGTAGACGCCATCGACGTCGGTGTAGATCTGGCACTCGTCAGCCTTCAGCGCAGCCGCCAGGGCCACGCCCGTGGTGTCGGAGCCGCCACGGCCCAGGGTGGTAATGCTGCCGTGCTCGTCGACGCCCTGGAAGCCCGCTACCACGACCACGCGGCCTTCCTTGAGGTCGGCACGAATCTTCTGGTCGTCGATCTGCAGGATGCGCGCCTTGTTGTGCGCGCTGTCGGTGAGAATGCGCACCTGGTTGCCGGTGTAGGACACCGCTGGCACACCACGCTTGATCAAGGCCATGGTCAGCAAGGCAATGGTGACCTGCTCACCGGTCGACACGATCACATCCAGTTCACGCGGAACCGGCTGATCGGTGATCTGCTTGGCCAGGTCGATCAGGCGATTGGTTTCACCGCTCATGGCCGACAACACAACCACCAGGTCGTCGCCCGCCTCACGGTGTTTCTTGACCTTATCGGCTACCTGCTCGATCCGCTCGATGGAACCGACAGAGGTGCCGCCAAATTTCTGTACGATCAACGCCATTTCAATGGTGCCTCAGCCCATACAGGGCCCCAAAAAACAATCCAACATGAAGAGGCCGGATGGGAGTGGCCTGTGTGGCTAATTCTTGCACCCAAATTCGAGTGCCAGGATTCGCCTCGCTGCGTTGCCACTCCTCGCCGTAGCCCGGCTACGACTCGTCGCGGCGCCTTGCGCGGCAAACCCTGGCACTCGAATTTGAGCGCAAGAATTAGCCGTACAGGCCACTAGACCGCCGGCCCCCTCATCTCAAAGTCCCTGCTCTGCGAATGGCACAGCCAGCGCCAGGGCCTGGTCCAGTGCAGCGACGTCGACGCCGCCACCCTGGGCCATGTCCGGACGGCCACCGCCCTTGCCACCCACCGCCGCAGCGGCTTGTTTCATCAGATCGCCAGCCTTGAGTTGGCTGGAGAGGTCCTTGGTCACGCCGGCCACCAGCACGACCTTGCCCTCATGCTCGCTGCCCAGCAGGATCACTGCGTGGCCGAGCTTGTTCTTCAGCTGATCGACCAGCGCCAGCAGGGCCTTGCCGTCCTGCCCATCCAGGCGGGCGGCGAGCACCTTGGCGCCCTTGACCTCAACGGCCGCATTGGAGAGATCATCCCCGGCGGCGCTGGCGGCCTTGGCCTGCAGCTGTTCCAGCTGCTTCTCCAGCTGGCGGTTGCGCTCGAGCACAGCCGACAGCTTGTCGATCAGGTTGTCGCGGTTACCCTTCACCAGCTGCGCGGCTTCCTTGACCTGCTCTTCGGCAGCGTTCAGGTAGGCCAGCGCAGCAGCGCCGGTGACCGCTTCGATACGGCGCACGCCAGAGGCCACGCCGCCTTCGCTGATGATCTTGAACAGGCTGATGTCACCGGTGCGCTTGGCGTGGATACCGCCGCACAGCTCCACCGAGAAATCGCCGCCCATGCTCAGCACACGCACGGTGTCGCCGTACTTCTCGCCGAACAGCGCCATGGCACCCTTGGCCTTGGCGGTTTCGATGTCGGTCAGTTCGGTTTCCACCGCAGTGTTCTTGCGCACTTCGCGGTTGACGATGTCTTCCAGGGCCTTGATCTGCTCCGGTTTCACCGCCTCGAAGTGGCTGAAGTCGAAACGCAGGCGCTGGCTGTCGACCAGCGAGCCTTTCTGCTGCACATGCTCGCCCAGTACCTGGCGCAGCGCTTCGTGCAGCAGGTGGGTGGCGGAGTGGTTCAGCGAGGTGGCGTGCTGCACGTCGGCATCGACCTTGGCCTGGACCGGCGAACCGATCACCAGCGCACCGCTGGCAACCACGCCGTGGTGCAGGAAAGCACCACCGGTCTTGGTGGTGTCGCGCACGTCGAAGCGCGCAGCGCCAGCCTGCAGGTAGCCGGTGTCACCCACCTGGCCACCGGATTCGGCGTAGAACGGCGTGCGGTCGAGCACGACCACGCCCTGCTCGCCTTCACCCAGCTGGTCGACGGCCTGGCCGTCCTTGTACAGGGCGATGATCTTGCCCTGGCCTTCGGTGGCCTCGTAGCCGAGGAACTCGGTGGCGCTGTCGACCTTGACCAGGCTGTTGTAGTCCATGCCGAAGGCGCTGGCAGAACGGGCGCGCTCACGCTGGGCGTCCATCTCGCGCTCGAAGCCGGCTTCGTCGATGGTCAGCTCGCGCTCGCGGGCGATGTCGGCGGTCAGGTCCATCGGGAAGCCGTAGGTGTCGTACAGCTTGAACACCACGTCGCCCGGCACCACCTCGCCCTTCAGCTGGGCCAGGTCCTGCTCGAGGATGCGCAGGCCCTGCTCCAGGGTCTTGGCGAACTGTTCTTCTTCAGCCTTGAGCACGCGTTCGATGTGCGCCTGCTGGCTGTTCAGTTCCGGGAAGGCCTCGCCCATTTCGGCGACCAGCGCGGCGACGATCTGGTAGAAGAAGCTGCCTTTGGCGCCCAGCTTGTTACCGTGGCGGCAGGCACGACGAATGATGCGGCGCAGCACGTAGCCACGGCCTTCGTTGGACGGCAGCACGCCGTCGGCAATCAGGAAGCCGCACGAACGGATGTGGTCGGCGACCACTTTCAGCGAGGCCTGGCCCTCATTGCCGCAACCGATGGCCTTGGCCGCGGCCGACAGCAGGTTCTGGAACAGGTCGATCTCGTAGTTCGAGTGCACGTGCTGCAGCACGGCGCTGACGCGCTCCAGGCCCATGCCGGTGTCTACCGACGGCGCTGGCAGCGGGTGCAGCACGCCGTCGGCGGTGCGGTTGAACTGCATGAAGACGTTGTTCCAGATCTCGATGTAGCGATCGCCGTCTTCTTCCGGCGAGCCGGGTGGGCCGCCCCAGATGTCCGGGCCGTGGTCGTAGAAGATCTCGGTGCACGGGCCGCACGGGCCGGTGTCGCCCATGGTCCAGAAGTTGTCGGAGGCGTACGGGGCGCCCTTGTTGTCGCCGATGCGCACCATGCGCTCGGCCGGCACGCCGACTTCCTTGGTCCAGATATCGTAGGCTTCGTCGTCAGTGGCGTAGACGGTGACCCAGAGCTTTTCCTTGGGCAGGTTCAGCCATTTTTCCGAAGTCAGGAAGGTCCAGGCGAAGGTGATCGCGTCGCGCTTGAAATAGTCACCGAAGCTGAAGTTGCCCAGCATTTCGAAGAAGGTGTGGTGACGCGCGGTGTAACCGACGTTTTCCAGGTCGTTGTGCTTGCCGCCGGCGCGCACGCACTTCTGGCTGCTGACGGCACGCGTGTAGGCACGCTTCTCCGCACCGAGGAAGCAGTCCTTGAACTGGTTCATGCCGGCATTGGTGAACAGCAGGGTCGGGTCGTTGTTCGGGATCAGCGAACTGGAGGCGACTCGGGTATGTCCCTGCTCTTCGAAGAAGCGAAGGAAGGCTTCACGGATTTCTGCGCTTTTCATAGGTTCTTCCACGGAAACGGCGGCCGTTTGGGCTAATACGTCGAATCGACGAAACGACGGCAAAGGGCGCCATTATATCCAGCCTGAACGGGAGATACAGTGTGTTTGTACACCAGAACAGCAATCGGCGGATGAAAAGCCGTTCATGAGCACGGCCAGGGCGGAAAAGCAGACCTGCAGGCCCACCCATGCGGTACATAAGCAACACCTGACCCGCGCAGTGGAACGGGATCCTGCCGGCCCACCCTCACTGCCGGAGCACTCCATGCCTGAGCTGAACATCTCCAAACTCCACTCGGACCCACACCCGCTGCCTCACGAGGCTACCCTGGCCAATCCGAACCCGATCTACTACATAGATGCTCGCGAACCTGGTTACGCCCAGACCGCCTTTCACAATGACGACAACCTTCAGCAGCAGACCGAGGTCAAGTACATCCAGGCCGACGAAAATGTGCGAATCACCCTCGAACGTGCCTATCCATTGGGGCGGCGTTATCGCCGCAGCACCCAGAACAGCGAGCTGCTGGTCTTCAACGTGGCCCCGCGTGCGCTGCGCGCGAATGAGCAGCAAAAGCGCATACGTATCGCCCCGCGCGAATGCCTGCTGGAAGTGACCATCAACGATGCGGTATTCATGGTCGCCGCGCATACCGCCCAAGCCATCGCCATTCGCCTCACCGATGGCAATCACCACGTCGTCATCGCCCCGGAGGTGAAGAAGACGGTGCTGATCGACATGATAGGGAGCGGCAACAGGATCGAGACCGGCGCAGGTATCGTCCACATCGATGCCCATACCGGCACGCACCAGATTGTGGTCGGTAGCGGACCGGTACTCATCGACAAGGGCGACGCGGTTGTCAACGTCACGGGGCACCGCCTGCTTGGCCGCGAATCCTCCAGGGTCGAGCTCTACCGCGATACCGAAAACGATGCACGACTGGCCCGGCCCGTGACGGTCGAACATCAGGCCCTGGGCAATATCGGTGTGCGAGTGACGGGTAGCGACCCGTTCAGGCAAGCGGCACAGGATGCGCTGGAGCTCCTGCGCAAACTACCCTGCGGCCAGGCGCTGCTGGCGGCCCTGGATAAAAAGGCCGGGCAGTCCGGGACACCGATCAGCCTGATCGAAGCATCCAGACACCAATTCACGACCTATACACCCAGCGACCACGAAGAAGATGAAGACGAAGGCCACTTCATCATCGACGAAAACCAGAGTAGCTGGGGCTACAGCGGCGGCACCCTGGCATACAACCCAGGCTGGTCGACCGCAGCGCAACTGCCACTACTCGACCTGTATCGTTGCTTGTGCCAAGGCTGGAACTCGATGTCAGGCACCGTCTTTCCGGGCCAGACCGAGGTTCAAGGCAAAAACGGCGCTTATCCGGTGGACAACCTGCTGCTGCAGAGCATCGGCTTACCCACCGATTGCAGGTTCACATTCGGCGGCAGCACCGCCCTGAACACCAACCCACCCGCCTTCACTGAAAACGGGCTGCGCCAGGCGCTGCAACTGGAGCTGCGCACACAGCCGTGAGCCCAGTGTATCGGGGCCAGCTCAGCCTAGTCGCTGGCCGGAGTCAGGAACGATCAGAATCCCCGCCCTGAGGCCATTCTTGACCTTGGGGTTGGGGAAGATGATGCGCGCGCCCTCCTCCTCGACTACCCAGCGCGTCTCGGCCAGGTCTTCGGCCAGCAGGTAACCCTTGCTCAGCTCGGAGAAATTCTCGATGTCCGCCGGCAGGTGCAGGTGGAAGCTGTCGCTGTGCTTGATGATCTCGCGGGACACGCTGAACAGCTGCAGGCCATCCAGAGAGCCTTCGCCCTGTGGCTCGGTGTCTTCGATGATGTGGATCAGCCTCGCTTCCAGCTTGTCGAGGTTGACCAGCTCGTTCTGACCGAACGGGCGGGCCTTGCCCAGCTCCAGGGTGAAGGCTTCGGCCTCCAGCTGCTCGTAGGTGAAGGCGCTGAAGGTGATGGAGGATTTGCTCTGCAGCAACACCGCCTCCATGCCCGCCGCCGCCAGGCGTACCAGCTCGCGACGGGAATGCTTGCGCCCCTCTTTATAAGGGTACAAGGCGAACTGCTCGATCTTCGAGCCGCGGATGGCGGTATGCAGGTCGTAGTGCAGGCGGTTGCGCCCCGGCTTGCTGAAGAACACCCGGGCGAACTGTTCCAGCTCGGCGGCACGCAATGCCTCGAAGCCACTGGACAGCTCGTGGCGGCCGTTGAACAGGCGGTTGATGTCCTGCTCGATGAAGCGCTCGCCCTTGCGGATCGCTGCCGGGTTGCCGAACAGGAACAGCACCCGGGCCTTGGGTTTGATCTTGCCGTTGGCCACGCCATGCAGCAGCCGCTCGAGCAACTCGATCGGTGCCGTTTCGTTGCCGTGGATGCCGGCGGACAACAGCAAGTCCAGCCCGCAATCCTCGCTTTCGGCCGGGCGCACTTCGAGCGCGCCCTCCCCCAGCCAACGCAAACGCGCGCCCTTGGGTGTCACTTGGGTCTTCTCGGCCGGTTCGTGATCGGTGAGGGTCAGCTCAAGCAATTTGCCAAGGGCGAGCATAGGTACTTCCTTAGTGGTGGTGGCCGCAGTCGGGGCCATGGACGTGATCGTCGTCTTCGCCGACCTCCGCCGGTTCCATTTCCAGCTGCAGGCTGACCAGGTTGGTGGCCATCGGGCGTAGCAGCAGATTGGCGTACTCGGTGTCGTCTTCCTCGACATCCACGCCGATCAGCAGCTGGCCACGACCATCCTGCTGAATCCACACTTCCTTGCCTTGCCAGACCACGGCAAAGCGGGTGCAGGAAGTTTCCAGCTGGGTGCCGTCTTCATCTTCCAGGATAAGGCGCAGGGCGTCGGTCATTGCAAAGTCTCTCTTCAAGGTTGGCGTTGGAACGGATACACCGAGCCCAACTTCAGGATCTGGGTCAATTCGTCCAGTGCCGTACGGCATTCCACCAGCAACTGCGGATCGGCCAAGTCCGCCTCGCCAAGGCGATCGCGGTAATGCTTGTCGACCCACAGCAGCAGGGTGTCGTACAGCGAGGCGGTCATGATAACGCCTTGGTTGACCGCTGCCAGTTCCGTTTCCTTCAACGCCACGCGCAAACGCAGGCAAGCCGGCCCACCGCCGTTCTGCATGCTCTGCTTGAGGTCAAATACCTTGACCTCTTTCACCGCGCCGCCCTGGCTGGTCAACTGGCCCAGGTAGGCCCAGACCCGCTCGTTGTTGCGGCACTCTTCCGGCACCACCAACAGCATGGAGCCGTCGTCGCGGCTGAGCAGCTGGCTGTTGAACAGGTAGGAACGCACCGCGTCCTCCACCGTCACCGCTGCCCGCGGCACGCAGATGGCCTGGAAGTTGCCACCCTTGCTGGCCAGTTTAGCTCGCAGCTGGCCAAGTACCGCGTCGGTGTCGAGGAAAGCGTCCTCGTGATAGAACAGCACCTCGCCGTTACCCACCGCAATTACATCGTTATGGAACACGCCCTGGTCGATCACGGCCGGGTTCTGTTGAGCGTAGACCACGCCGTCTTCGCTCAGGCCATGCAGCCGGGCCACAGCCTGGGAAGCCTCCAGGGTTTGCCGGGCCGGGTACTTCTGCGGCGCCGGGTAGCGACTGTCGAAGGCGCTGCGGCCGTAGACGAAGAACTCCACACCGGCCTCGCCATATGCACGGCAGAAGCGCGTGTGGTTGGCCGCCCCCTCGTCACCGAACTGCGCCACGGCAGGCAGTGCCTCGTGGTGGGCAAAGTGCTTGTCGTTGTTGAACATGGCACCCAGCACTCGGCTGGTGGTCGGGTGCTCGATACTGCGGTGGTACTTGCAGTTGAGGTTGGCAGCAGTGAAGTGCACGCGGCCATCGGCAGTGTCGGCACTGGGGCTGACCGTGGCGGCGTTGGCCACCCACATGCTCGAGGCCGAGCAGCTGGCCACCAGCAATGGCATGGCCTCCTTGGCGGCGCGCTGGATCACTTCGGCATCGCTGCCGCTGAAGCCCAGGCGGCGCAGTGCGGCCACGTCGGGGCGCTCCTGCGGCGCCAGCACGCCCTGCTTGAAGCCCATGTCGGCCAGCGCTTTCATCTTCGCCAGGCCCTGGCGCGCGGCTTCGCGCGGGTTGGAACCCTGCTGGCTGTTGCTCTGCGAAGCCACGTTGCCGTAGGACAGGCCGCCATAGTTGTGGGTAGGCCCCACCAGGCCATCAAAATTCACTTCATAGGATTTCATCGGCTAGGCTCCGTGACCTGTTGTTATAGGGTGACGCCCGGCGTCAGGGTTGCCGGCAAGGCAAGGCTGGCGGTCTCCAGCGAAGCCACGGGGTAAGCGCAGTAGTCCGCCGCGTAATAGGCGCTGGCGCGATGGTTGCCACTGGCTCCCACGCCGCCGAACGGTGCACTGCTGGCGGCACCGGTCAGTTGCTTGTTCCAGTTGACGATGCCAGCGCGGCTGCGCAGCCAGAAGTACTGGTAACGGGCGCGGGAGTCGGACAGCAAACCGGCAGCCAGGCCGTACTGGGTGTTGTTGGCCTCATCGATGGCGGCATCGAAGTCGGCATAGCGGATCACCTGCAGCAGCGGGCCGAAGAACTCTTCGTCCGGGCGTTCGGCCACCGCGGTGACATCGACAATGCCCGGGGTCAGCAGTGCGGCATCGGCCTGTGGCTGGGTCATTTCCAGCAGCTTCACGGCGCCCTTGGCGACCAGTTCGGCCTGGGCTGCAATCAGCGCCCGCGCTGCCTGCAGCGAAATCACCGAACCCATGAACGGCGCCGGCTGCTGGTCGAACGCACCGACCGTGATGGATTTGCTCACCTCGACCAGGCGCGCGATCAGAGCATCGCCCCAGGCGCCTTGCGGCACCAGCAGACGGCGGGCGCAGGTGCAGCGCTGGCCGGCGGAAATGAACGCCGACTGGATAATGGTGTACACCGCCGCATCGAGGTCCTTGACCTCGTCCACCACCAGCGGGTTGTTGCCGCCCATCTCCAGGGCCAAAATCTTGTCCGGGCGGCCGGCGAACTGCTGGTGCAACAGGTTGCCGGTGCGGCTGGAGCCGGTGAAGAACAGGCCATCGATACCCGGGTTGGCGGCCAGCGCCACACCGGTTTCACGCGCGCCCTGCACCAGGTTGAGCACACCCGCCGGCAGCCCGGCGGCAATCCAGCAATTGACGGTCAGCTCGGCGACCTTGGGCGTCAGCTCACTGGGCTTGAACACCACGCAGTTGCCCGCCAGCAGCGCCGGCACGATATGCCCGTTGGGCAGGTGGCCGGGGAAGTTGTACGGGCCGAACACCGCCACCACACCGTGGGGCTTGTGCCGCAGCACGGCCGTGGCATCGGCCAGCGGGCCGCTCTTTTCGCCGGTGCGCTCGCGGTAGCTCTGCACCGAGATCGCCACCTTGTTGATCATGCTGGTAACTTCGGTCGCCGACTCCCACAGGGGCTTGCCGGTTTCCTCGCCAATGCACTGGGCCATCGCTTCGGCATGCGCTTTCAGCTGCAAGGCGAACTTCTCCAGCACATCGATGCGCGCTTCCAGGCTCAGTTGCGCCCAGGCCGGGAAGGCATGGCGCGCAGCCTGCACGGCAGCCTCCACCTGGCTGGCGTCGGCGCCCTGCCCCTGCCAGACGACAGCCTGCGTCACCGGGTTGAGCGACTGCAGGGTTTCACCCTGGCCGACCTGCCAATTGCCTGCGATGTAATGCGTGGTCATTTATTTGGCCTCCCGGCTTGCCGACAGCGGCACCGCGCGCACGTTGTCGCCGGCACCCATGCGCAGGCGCTTGGCCGTCAAGGGGTCGACCACCAGGGTACCGGCGGCCAACCGCGCAGGTGCAGCCGTGATGCGGCAGTCGTCGCGCTTGCGGTTGTGAATGATGTAAGGAGTGGCGTCATCGCCCGGTGTGCCCACGGCCAGCACCAGGGTCTGGCTTTCGCGTACGGCGCGGATCTTGTCGGTGTCGCACTCGATGGCGGGGCCGGCGTCAAAAATGTCGACGTAACCCTGGTAGTTGAAGCCTTCCTGCTTGAGCATGGCCAGCGCCGGCTCGGTGTCTTTGTGCACGCGGCCGATCACGTTGCGCGCTGCCTCAGACAGGAAGCAGGTGTACAGCGGGAACTTCGGCATCAGCTCGGCAATGAACGACTTGTTGCCCACGCCGGTGAGGTAGTCGGCCTGGCTGAACTCCATCTTGAAGAAGTGCCGGCCCAGGCTTTCCCAGAACGGCGAGCGGCCCTGCTCGTCGGACATGCCGCGCATTTCGGCGATGATCTTCTTGCCGAACAGCTCGGGGAACTCGGCGATGAACAGCATGCGCGCCCGCGACAGCAGGCGGCCGTTGAGGCCGGAGCGGTAGTCGCTGCGCAGGAACAGCGAGCACAGCTCGGAGTTGCCGGTCAGGTCGTTGGCCAGGAACAGGGTGGGGATTTCGCGGTAGATCTTCAGCTCCTGCGAGGCGCTGACGGTCAGGCCGACCCGGTAGTTGTACCAGGGCTCGCGCAGGCCGACGGCACCGGCGATGGCACTGATGCCCACCACCATGCCTTCGTCGTTTTCCAGCACGAACAGGTAGTCGGTGTCGCCACGCTCGGCTTCGCCCCGGAAGCTCTTCTCCGCCCAGCCAACGCGATGCCCCAGGCGCTCTTCGTTGGCCGGCAGCGTGGTCAGCCCGGTGGTACCGGTGCTGCGTGCCAATTCGATCAACGCAGGCAAATCGCTGCTGCGTACAGGACGAACGATCATGCTATCTCCTTTTGCGGCGGCGGCGGCCGGCGCGAAACTCTTCTAACGCATCAATCCCGAAACGTCTGTTGCCAGACCTCAGACCGCAACCAGACGCACGCTGGCACCCTCGCCCACCCCCAGCGCCTCGGCGGCGGCCGGGCTCAGGCTGACCGGTTTACCTGGCACCCAGTCCAGGTCCAGCAGTACCGCGCGGTAGTCCTGCAACTGGCCGTTGCACACCAGGTACGGGCGCCCGCCCTTGACCGGGGCGTCCTCGAGCTTCACCGGCACCACCCGGCTCTGGGCGATCGAGCGGATACCCGAGGTACGCGCATGCAGGGTCGGGCCACCATCGAAGATGTCGATGTAGTGCTCGGTCTCGAAGCCTTCGCGCATGAGGATGTCGAAGGTAATCTGCGCCCGCGGGTGCACCTGGCCCATGGCTTCCTGAGCCAGGTCAGGCAGCAGCGGCACGTAGATCGGGTAGTGCGGCATCAGTTCGGCGAGGAAGGTACGGCTCTTCAGGCCGCACAGGCGCTCGGCGTGGGCATAGTTGAGGTCGAAGAAGTTGCGGCCGATGGCATCCCAGAACGGCGATTCACCCTGCTCGTCGCTGTAGCCGACGATCTCGGTCACCACCGAGTCGGCGAAACGCTCCGGGTGAGCGGCCATGAACAGCAGGCGGCCACGCGAATTGAGCTCGGCCCAGCCACTGTTCACCAGTTCCGGCAGCACATAGAAGCTGGTCAGCAGGCTGTTGCCGGTCAGGTCATGGCACAGCGACAACACGTGGATCTTGTTATGGATCTTCAGCTCGCGCGAGGCGTGCACGAAGGTCTCGTTACGAAAACTGTAGAACGGCTCGGAGTAGCCGGCCGAAGCGACGATGGCCGAGCAACCGGCCAGCTTGCCGGTTTCGCTGTCCTCGAGCACGAAGAAGTAGCTTTCTTCACCGTTGAAGCTGACCTCGGCGGCGAAGGAAGTCTCGGATGCGGCGATCTTGTCGCCCAGGCGAGCGGTGTCGTCCGGCAGCGAGGTGACACCAATGGGGCTGTCTGCAGCCATGCGCTGCACTTCGTTCAGATCAGCCATTTGCGCGGGGCGCATCACCAGCATGGTGTCACTCCTTTGGAATACGGGCCGCTCACGGCGGCACGGAAAAACGGCAGGTGCACTGGCACCTGCACTGGAATCGGGTATCACCGGCCCGGTGCAGACTCGGGCTGAGCCTGCACCGGGGCCGGCGAAGGAACCGCAGGCGGATCAGCCCTTGGTCAGGGTGGCCACGGCGCGCTCGAAGCGGTCCAGGCCTTCGTCGATGTCGGCGTCTTCAACCACCAGGCTTGGCGCGAAGCGGACCACGTCCGGGCCGGCCTGCAGCACCATCACGCCTTCTTTCTCGGCGGCGTTGAGCACATCCTTGGCCTTGCCTTTCCAGGCCTCGGTCAACACACAGCCCAGCAGCAGGCCAACGCCACGCACCTGGCTGAACAGGTTGTACTTCTGGCCGATCTGCTCCAGGCGGACCTTGAAGCGCTCATGCTTGGCCTTGATGCCGGCCAGGGTTTCCGGGGTGTTGACCACGTCCAGCACCGCGCAGGCGACGGCGCAGCCCAGCGGGTTGCCGCCGTAGGTGGTGCCGTGGGTGCCGACAGCCAGGTGCTTGGCCAGCTCGGTGGTGGTCAGCATGGCACCGATCGGGAAACCGCCGCCCAGGCTCTTGGCGCTGGTCAGGATGTCCGGGGTAACGCCGTAGTGCTGGTAGGCATACAGCGAACCGGTACGGCCAACGCCGGTCTGCACTTCGTCGAAGATCAGCAGGGCGTTGTGTTCGTCACACAGTTTGCGCGCGCCTTCCAGGTAGGCCTTGTCGGCCGGCACCACGCCGCTCTCGCCCTGGATCGGCTCGATCACCACGGCGCAGGTCTTGTCGGAAATCTGTGCCTTCAGCGCTTCCAGGTCGTTGTACGGCACATGGCTGATGCCGGTGATCTTCGGGCCGAAGCCATCGGAGTACTTCGGCTGGCCACCGACGCTGACGGTGAACAGGGTACGGCCGTGGAAGCTGTTCACGGTGGCGATGATTTCGTGCTTTTCCGGGCCGAAGCGGTCGTGGGCAACGCGACGGGCCAGCTTGAAGGCGGCCTCGTTGGACTCGGCGCCGGAGTTGCAGAAGAACGCACGGTCGGCAAAGGTGGCGTCCACCAGCTTGTGGGCCAGGCGCAGGGCCGGCTCGTTGGTGAACACGTTGGATACGTGCCAGAGGGTGTTGGCCTGCTCGGTCAGGGCCTTGACCAGTGCCGGGTGGCAGTGGCCCAGGGCGTTGACCGCGATGCCACCGGCAAAGTCGATCAATTCGCGACCCGACTGGTCCCAGACGCGGGAACCCTCGCCTCGCACAGGAATGAAGGCCGCCGGAGAATAGTTGGGGACCATGACCTGGTCGAAATCGGCACGTTGCACCGGGGCTTGCTCAACGGACATCTGAGTCTCCTGAAGAGGAACGCTGGCCTGGAAGTGGCGAGCGATGGGGGGATTGTAAGGACTGATCCGCGCCTGTCCTTGCGGCCAAGCGACAACTTGTTACAGCGCAAAACCCAGTTTTGACAAGGCTTTCGGCAATGCGACAAACACTGTCGCAATCGCGCAGTGTACGGGAGAGAGGGGGCTGGGTGAACGGGTGTTCACACAGGTTTGTGAGGGGCCAGGGATGTTCGGCGAAACGGGGGCGGCGCCTGTGAGACCGAGCGCCGCCCGCGCGGCGCTTCGCGGGGCAAGCCCGCTCCCACATTTGTTGCAACGTGGCCATGCCTGTGGGAAAGGCGTTGCCAGCTTTGGCGGAGAGTTTGAGACTGGCGAGACGGCGGTAGCGCCAGCCGGGAAACCGCGTCAAGGCAACAAGGCTGACAACAATGGCCTGACAGGTTCGGCACGTTGCAACAAATGTGGGAGCGGGCTTGTCCCGCGAAGCGCCGCGCGGGCGGCGCTCGATTTCCGCCGCACCATCAAACCCAAGGCATACGCCCCGAACCCACCCGAAATATCAGCCTTTTTCGGCAGGCGCCGAGCTCAGTTCGAACGGGCTGCTGCTACGCCGCTGGTTGCGATCCTCCCGCGGCGTTGCGCCAAAGAAGTTGCGGTAGGCACTGGAAAAATGCGGCCCCGAGGAGAAGCCGCAGGACAGCCCGATCTGGATGATCGACTTGCTGGTCTGCATCAGCATCTGCCGCGCCTTGTTCAGCCGCAGCTCCAGGTAGTACTGGCTCGGCACGCGGTTCAGGTACTGCTTGAAGATACGCTCCAGCTGCCGGCGCGAAACGCACACGTGCTGGGCAATTTCGTCGGTGGTCAGCGGCTCTTCGATGTTGGCCTCCATCAGCAGCACCGCCTGGGTCAGCTTGGGGTGGCTGGAGCCCAGGCGGTTCTGCAGCGGAATGCGCTGGCGCTCGCCACCCTCGCGGATGCGCTCGACCACCAGTTCCTCCGACACTGCCCCGGCCAGCTCCGCCCCGTGGTCACGGGCCAGCACCGCCAGCAGCAGGTCGGTAACGGCCATGCCGCCACAAGCGGTCAGGCGATCGCGGTCCCAGTCGAACAGGTGGCTGGTGGCGATGACCTTGGGGAAACGCTCGGCAAAATCATCCTGCCAGCGCCAGTGCACCGCAGCCCGGTAACCGTCGAGCAGGCCCAGCATCGCCAAGGGGTAGACCCCGGCCGACAGGCCGCCGATCATGCAGCCACTGCGCGCCAGTTGCTTGAGCGCCGCCGACAACGCAGCTCCCACCGCCGGCGGCTGCTCGTCAGCCAACAGGAACAGCTTGTGGCACCCCTCAAGGCGGCCGCTCCACGGCTCGCCCGGCAGGCGCCAACTGCCCTCTTGCGCCGGCTCCGCCTGCAGGAAGACCAGCTCGTAGACCACCTCCGGGTGCACCCGCTGCGCCACCTGCAACACTTCCTCGGCCAGCGCCAGGGTCAAGGGCCGGGTGCTGGGCCAGATGAGAAAACCGATTCGCTGGGTGGTCATAGGGTGCGGTCCGAAACCTGAGGTCGTTCGAGTCTGTGCGCCGGGTCAGGCTGCGCTCGCCGCGCAGCATGCCCTATTCTGGTGCAAAAATGCAGTTTTTACTTCAGGCTGCCGGAGAGGAACTGCTTCAGGCGCTCCGACTGCGGGTTGGCCAGCACTTCGCGCGGGCAGCCGGTTTCTTCCACCAGGCCCTTGTGCAGGAACACCAGCTGGTTGGACACCTCACGGGCAAAGCCCATTTCGTGGGTCACCACCACCATGGTGCGGCCTTCCTGGGCCAGCGCCTGCATCACCTTGAGCACATCGCCCACCAGCTCCGGGTCCAGTGCCGAGGTCGGCTCGTCGAACAGCATGACCTCCGGCTCCATGGCCAGCGCCCGGGCAATTGCCACACGCTGCTGCTCGCCGCCGGACATGTGCCCCGGGAAGGCGTCCTTGCGATGAGCGACACCCACCTTGGCCAGATAGTGCTCGGCCTTTTCCAGGGCTTCCTTGCGGTTCACGCCCAGCACGTGCACCGGCGCTTCGATGATGTTTTCCAGCGCGGTCATATGCGACCACAGGTTGAAGTGCTGGAAAACCATCGACAGGCGCGAGCGCATGCGCTGCAGCTGACGCGGGTCGGCGGCCTTGAGCGCGCCGTCCTTGCCCGGCACCAGCTTCAACTCTTCGTTGTTGAGCAGGATCTTGCCGGCGTGCGGCTGCTCCAGCAGGTTGATGCAGCGCAGGAAGGTCGACTTGCCCGAACCGCTGGAGCCGATGATGCTGATGACATCGCCTGCCTTGGCCGACAGGGACACGCCCTTGAGCACTTCATGGCTGCCGTAGCGCTTGTGCAGGTCTTGGACTTCGAGTTTGTACATGCTGTCGATTCTCACAAAGCGGTCAGTGCTTGCGCGGCGCCAGGTAGCCGAGCCAGCGGCGTTCGGCCATCTTGAACAGGCGCACCAGGATGAAGGTCAGGCACAGGTAGAACACGCCCGCCGTGATATAGGCCTCGAAAGGCAGGTAGTACTGGGCATTGACCGTGCGCGCAGCGCCAGTGATGTCGATCAGGGTGACGATCGACGCCAGGCTGGTGGTCTGCAGCATCATGATCACTTCGTTGCTGTACTGCGGCAGCGCCCGGCGCAGGGCCGACGGCAGCAGGATGCGCCGGTACATCTTCATGCGCGACATGCCCATGGCCTTGGCCGCCTCGATTTCGCCATGGGGCGTGGCCTTGAGGCTGCCGGCGATGATTTCGGCGGTGTAGGCACTGGTGTTGATGCCGAACGCCAGGCAGGCGCAGAAGGTAGCGCTGGACAGCAGCGGCCACAGGAAGCTTTCGCGCACCGCCTCGAACTGCGCCAGGCCGTAGTAGATCAGGAACAGCTGCACCAGCATCGGCGTGCCGCGGATCACGTAGGTGTACAGCCACGCCACGAGATTGACCGCTGGCTGCTTGGACACCCGCATCAGGCCCAGCGGAATGGCCGCCAGCAGCCCGAAGAACAGCGAAATCGCCAGCAGCTTGAGGGTGGTCAGCAGGCCGCCGAAGTACATCGGCAGTGCCTCCCAGACGACGTTGTAGTCGAAGATCATAGTTCAGCCACCTTGACGCCCACCGAGTAGCGGCGCTCGAGATACTTCAGGGCCAGCAGCGAGATGCTGGTCAGCACCAGGTACAGGGCCGCCACCGCCAGGAAGAAGGTGAAAGGCTCGCGGGTGGCGTCGGCCGCCTGCTTGGCCTTGAACATCATGTCCTGCAGGCCCACTACCGAAATCAGCGCGGTGGCCTTGGTCAGCACCAGCCAGTTGTTGGTGAAACCCGGGATCGCCAGGCGAATCATTTGCGGCACCTGGATGCGGAAGAACACCTGGCGGTTGCTCATGCCATACGCCACGCCCGCTTCGGCCTGGCCTTTCGGAATACCGAGGAACGCACCGCGGAAGGTTTCCGACAGGTAGGCACCAAAGATGAAGCCCAGGGTACCAATACCCGCGATCAGCGGATTCAGGTCGATGTAGTCTTCATAACCGAGCAGCGGCGCAACGCGGTTGATGATGTCCTGCCCGCCGTAGAAGATCAGCAGGATCAGGACCAGGTCCGGAATACCACGAATCACCGTGGAATACAGATCGCCCAGCCAGGCCAGCCAGCGCACCGGCGACAAGCGCAGCGCCACACCGATCAGGCCGAGCACGATGGCCAGGGCCATCGACGACAGGGCGAGCTGAAGCGTCAGCCACGCCCCGTCGAGGATGACTGCCCCGTAGCCTTTCAACATGATGAGGTCCTCGACCTAGAGAATGAAAAATGGTGCAAACCTCAGAGCCTCTGCTGTTTGCACCATTGCACAGGTGAAACCCGACGTCTTAGTTCGAGTCTGGACCGTAGATGTCGAAGTTGAAGTACTTCTTCTCGATTTCTTTGTACTTGCCGTTGGCACGGATGGCGTCGATGGCAGCGTTGATGCGCTCGACGTTGGCCTTGTCACCCTTGCGCACGGCAATACCGATGCCGTCACCGAAGTACTTGGCGTCGGTGAAGGACGGGCCTACGAAGGCGAAGCCCTTGCCGGCGTCGGTCTTGAGGAAGCCGTCTTCCAGCAGGGTGGCGTCAGCCACCGTGCCATCGAGGCGGCCAGCTGCCACGTCCAGGTAGATTTCGTTCTGGGTGCCGTAAGGAACCACGGTGGCACCTTTGGCGCCCAGCACTTCCTTGGCGAAGCGGTCATGGATCGAACCGCGCTGCACACCAATCTTCTTGCCCTTGAGCTCATCCAGGCTGTCTCTGACGGCGGTACCTTCCTTCATCACCAGGCGCGCCGGGGTCAGGTAGTAGCGCTTGGTGAAGTCGACCGATTTCTTGCGGTCTTCGGTGATCGACATGGACGACAGGATGGCGTCGATCTTGCGCACTTTCAGCGCCGGGATCAGGCCGTCGAACTCCTGCTCGACCCAGGTGCACTTGGCTTTCATCTCTTCGCACAGGGCGTTGCCGATGTCGTAGTCAAAACCGGCAATGCTGCCGTCTGGCTGCTTGAAGGCGAACGGTGGGTAAGCGGCTTCGATGCCGATTTTCAGCGGTTTTTCATCGGCCTGCGACACCAGGGAAAACACGGACAGCGCCAGGGCGCCAAGCAGTGCGAGCTTCTTCATCAGGTAACTCCATCGGTACGAAGCAATACAAGGCAGGTAACGGCTGCCCGATATGCGAATGGGTACAACGCGAGCCGCGCAGGGTTCGACCAAGGTCGCAGACCACGAGCGAGTGATTGGCATTTTAACGACAGCCCGGTAGTCGATATTTCTTCAAAGCGACAACTACTTACAGAAGCGCTTGAAACGGCAGCGGGCGATGTTGACAGCCATTGCAAAATATGCAAGAGCGCAAGAAATAGAACCTATAGTACTAGCAATTCCCGGGCCTATTATTGGCAAAGCCTTGTATTACGGCAAGTGCAGCGTGCCGTGTCGCAAAAAAGGCTGCGAAAACGCACTGAAACAGGCCGGATTTGTTTCCTGGCGCCCCGATATTGTGCGGCGCCGGTGACAGAACAGTTACCGATGAATGTCGGGTAACAGTAAAGCAAAAAACCCCGCCGGTTGCCCGGACGGGGTTTTGTTGGCGGCATACGCCCCTGTAGGAGCGGCCTTGTGTCGCGATGGGTCGCAAAGCGACCCCGGCAATTCAGGCTGTGAAGCCGAAATCCTGGGGCCGCTTCGCGACCCATCGCGACGCAAGGCCGCTCCTACAACGGATCGCGTCCAGCCCCACTATCAGGCCGAAGCCAGGCTCATGGCCTTGTGGGTATCGATCAGGTGCTGCACCACACCCGGGTCGGCCAGGGTCGAGATATCGCCCAGGGCATCGTACTCACCCGTGGCAATCTTGCGCAGGATGCGGCGCATGATCTTGCCCGACCGGGTCTTCGGCAGCCCCGGCGCCCACTGGATCACATCCGGCGAGGCGATCGGGCCGATTTCCTTGCGCACCCAGTTCTTCAGCTCCAGGCGCAGCTGCTCGCTGGCCTCGATACCGGCGTTGAGGGTGACATACACATAGATGCCCTGCCCCTTGATGTCGTGCGGCACACCCACCACCGCGGCCTCGGCCACTTTCGCATGCGCCACCATGGCACTTTCGATCTCGGCAGTACCCATGCGGTGACCGGACACGTTCAGCACGTCATCCACGCGGCCGGTGATCCAGTAGTAGCCATCCTCGTCGCGGCGCGCACCGTCACCGGTGAAGTACATGCCACGGAAGGTCTTGAAGTAGGTATCGACGAAACGGTCGTGGTCGCCGTACAGCGAACGCGACTGGCCCGGCCAGGAATCGAGGATCACCAGGTTGCCTTCGGCAGCGCCCTCGATCAGGTTGCCCAGGTTGTCCACCAGCGCCGGCACCACGCCGAAGAACGGGCGGGTTGCCGAGCCCGGCTTGAGGCCGGTAGCGCCCGGCAGCGGGCTGATCAGGATGCCGCCGGTCTCGGTCTGCCACCAGGTGTCGACGATCGGGCAACGCTCCTTGCCCACGGTCTTGTAATACCAGTTCCAGGCTTCGGGGTTGATCGGCTCACCCACCGAGCCCAGCAGGCGCAGGCTGGAGCCATCGGCACCTTCAACAGCAGCCTGCCCTTCGGCCATCATCGCGCGGATGGCGGTTGGCGCGGTGTACAGGATGTTGACCTTGTGCTTGTCGACGATCTTCGACACGCGGGTGATGTCGGGGTAGTTCGGCACGCCTTCGAACAGCAGGGTGGTGGCGCCGTTGGCCAGCGGGCCGTAGACGATGTAGCTGTGGCCGGTGACCCAACCCACGTCGGCGGTGCACCAGTACACCTCGCCCGGGCGATAGTCGAACACGCGCTCATGGGTCAGCGCGGCGTATACCAGGTAGCCGCCAGTGGTGTGCAGCACGCCCTTCGGCTTGCCGGTGGAACCAGAGGTATAAAGGATGAACAGCGCTTCCTCGGCACCCATCTCTTTTGGCGCGCAGTGGCTGGAGGCGACTTTCATCAGGTCTTCGTACCAGATGTCGCGGTGCTGGTGCCAGGCAATGTCGCCACCGGTGCGCTTGCACACGATGATCTTCTGCACGCTGTTGGTTTCAGGGTTGGTCAGCGCCAGGTCGACGTTGGCCTTGAGCGGGGTACGCCGGCCACCGCGCACGCCTTCGTCGGCGGTAATCACAACCTTGGACTTGCAGTCGATGATACGGCCGGCCAGCGCCTCGGGCGAGAAGCCGCCGAACACCACCGAATGGATCGCACCGATACGGGCACAGGCCAGCATGGCGACCACGGCCTCGGGGATCATCGGCATATAGATGGTGACCACGTCACCCCGGTGCACATCCTGGCCACGCAGGGCGTTGGCGAACTTGCAGACCTGCTCGTGCAGTTCGCGGTAGGTGATGTTGCGGTGCTCGGAAGGGTCGTCGCCTTCCCAGATGATGGCCAGCTGGTCGCCGCGCTCTTCAAGGTGGCGGTCCAGGCAGTTGGAGGAAACGTTCAGAGTGCCGTCGGCGAACCATTTGATATCGACGTGGTGGTCGTCGAAGGAGGTCTGCTTGACCTTGGTGAACGGCTTGATCCAGTCGATGCGCTGGGCCTGCTCGCGCCAGAAGCCGTCCGGGTTGATCACCGATTGCTGGTACATGGCCTTGTAGGTGGCCTCGTCGGTCAGGGTGGTGGCCGCAACCTCGGGACGAACGGGATACAGTGGAGCCGCACTCATCTGTGTTACCTCGGTGTAATAGTTGTTTTTGTATGGAACCGTTTGTAACTGTACCAGAGCGACAAAAGCCATTCGACGTTGGTAGTAATTTGGTACGCCCGTCCCGACAAAGCGCTCTGGCACGCACCTTACAGCCATGGCGAGGAAAAAATGGGGCCCTTTACCAGACGATTGTTACAGATTCTGTCAAAACACTTTATCAAAAGACCCACTGTTTCGGCCTTGGCCCCAGCCATAAAATTCACCTCGCCAGCAACGGCAAGGCGATTAACAACTGGTAACAGCCCCCACGAAGGCAACCGTTAATCCCCATCCAAACCCGATAGTTAAAACTAGCAATACTCGCGGCGCCATAAGCGCCGCGTGCCCCCTCACGACCTTAGACAGGTAAATTGAAAATGAAAGCTTTACTGGTATTGGTACTTGGCAGTCTTTGCGGCGCGGCGATGGCCGGCGAAGCAAAAGATGCCGAGCAGATTCCGGTTGAACAGTACAGTTACTCGCAGCACTTGGACATTGCCCGCGTCATTTCCATGAGCGAAGTGCCCAATGTGTGCGAAGTCGTGCCAGCCCGTATGACCTACGAGGACTCCAAGGGCCAGAAGCACATTCTCGAATACCGCGTGATGGGGAACGGCTGCTCGAACGGCTGACACCTTGTGAATTGGGGGCCCTACGGGCCCCTTTCGCGACACAAGGCCGCTCCTACAATGATAGGCGTACGCAGGCCTTTGTAGGAGTGGCCTTGTGTCGCGAAAGGACTGCGCAGCAGTCCCGCCTTTTATAAAGGCGGATTAATCTGCAGACTTGCCAAGTGAATAATCCCTCAACTTGTTGGCAATGGTCGTATGCGAAACACCCAGTCTTTTACCTAAAGCCCGACTACTCGGGAATTCCCCCATTAAACTTTCCAGCACCGCTTTTTCAAAGCGCCCGACAATCTGCGAAAGATCCCCGTCCAGCGAAAACTCACCCAGCGGTTGGCGCACACCGTAATCCGGCAAACGTATATGTTCACTTTTGACCACGCCGCCTTCGCATAACGAAACCGCCTGGAACAACACGTTTTCCAACTGCCTTACATTACCCGGCCAATGATACTGGCCAAGTTTGTCCATCGCCGCCGGCGCCAGGCGCGGCATGGCGCAGCCGATCTGTCGGCTGGCCTGGTCGAGAAAGTGCTGCACCAGCCCTTCCAGGCCATCCATGCATTCGCGCAATGGCGGAATGTGCAGCGACAACACATTGAGCCGGTGATACAGGTCCTGACGAAACTCGCCACGGGCACACAATTCGGACAAATCCACCTGGGTCGCGCAGATCACCCGTACATCCAGGTACACCTCTTCATCGCTGCCGACACGACGGAAGCAGCCATCCTGCAGAAAACGCAGCAGCTTCACCTGCAGGCGCGGGCTCATCTCCCCTACCCCGTCAAGGAAAAGCGTGCCACCGGCGGTCAGCTCCAGCAGCCCCAGCTTGCCCTCGGCCCGCGCCCCTTCGAATGCCCCGGGCCCGTAACCGAACAGTTCGGTCTCGGCCATCGACTCGGGCAACCCGGCGCAGTTCAGCGCCATCAGCGGCGACTGGCCGCGCGGGCTGGCCAAGTGGCAGGCACGCGCCAGCAACTCCTTGCCGGTGCCGGTCTCGCCCTCGATCAGCAATGGTGCGTCCAGCGGCGCCATGCGCCGCGCCTCGCGTACCACCGCAGCCATCACCCGCGAGCTCTGGAAGATACTGTCGAAACCGCGCAGCTCCTGCTTACGCACGTTGTAGATGCGCTCACCGATACGGTCGGCACGGTGCAGGGTCAGCACCGCGCCGGCCAGTGCCTCGCTGTCGTCGTGCTCGGACTGCAGCGGCGCGATATCGGCCAGGAACACATCACCCTTGACCTTGATGCGCAGGCCATTGATGCGCGACTTGTTGGCGCGCACCAGCTCTGGCAGGTCGAAGTCCTCCACATAGCGCGCCAGCGGCATGCCCGGCACCTCGTCCACCCGCACCCCCAGCAGCTGCGCAGCGGCCCGGTTGGCGGCGACGATGCTGCCACCCATGTCGATCGACAGCACCGGGAAGTCCAGCGCCCCCAGCAGCGCATTCAGCTCCATGTGCCGGCGCTCGCTGGGCATCAGCCCCACGCGCTTGACACCGAATACCCCGGCAATCGCCTCGAACTTCGGCCGCAGCGCCTGGAACTGCAGATTGATCAGGTTCGGGCAATGCAGGTAGATGGCGTTGCCATGGTCACCGCCCACCTCGCCGCGCAGCACGTTGATGCCGTACTCCACCAGCAGGTTGAGGATGTCGCGCAGGATGCCAATACGGTTCTGGCAATGCACTTTGATACGCATGAGGGCTCTCGAAGCGCCAATGTTTTTCAACACCGCGCGGAAAAGTCGTAAAGATAAGCTGACAAAAACAGCCGAAGCTTCAGCCAGATGCCTCGGATTTTCCGACACCTGCGCCTTTTTGTAAAATTATCGTTACGAAAACGTCGCCCAAAGCCAACCCCGCCCACTGGCCAACCCCGTGCAAAGCGGCCAGTGAAGGGATATTCCTAAGGCATGTCCTGCACATAACAAGAAAAGCCCTCACCAGGAGAGCCACATGAAACAGACGCAATACGTGGCACGCGAGCCCGATGCGCATGGTTTTATCGATTACCCGCAGCAAGAACATGCGGTATGGAACACCCTGATCACCCGTCAGCTGAAAGTGATCGAAGGCCGCGCGTGCCAGGAATACCTGGACGGCATCGACCAGCTCAAGCTGCCTCATGACCGTATTCCGCAACTGGGCGAGATCAACAAGGTGCTGGGCGCCACCACCGGTTGGCAGGTTGCCCGGGTCCCTGCGCTGATCCCCTTCCAGACCTTTTTCGAACTGCTGGCCAGCAAGCGCTTCCCGGTGGCCACCTTCATCCGTACCCCGGAAGAGCTGGACTACCTGCAAGAGCCCGATATCTTCCACGAGATCTTCGGCCACTGCCCGCTGCTGACCAACCCCTGGTTCGCCGAATTCACCCACACCTACGGCAAGCTCGGCCTGGCCGCGACCAAGGAACAACGCGTGTACCTGGCGCGCCTGTACTGGATGACCATCGAGTTCGGCCTGATGGAAACCGCGCAGGGCCGCAAGATCTATGGCGGCGGCATCCTCTCGTCACCAAAGGAGACCGTCTACAGTCTGTCTGGCGAGCCCGAGCACCAGGCCTTCGACCCGATCGAGGCCATGCGCACACCGTATCGCATCGACATCCTGCAGCCACTGTATTTCGTGCTGCCGAACATGAAGTGCCTGTTCGACCTGGCCCACGAAGACATCATGGGCATGGTTCACAAAGCCATGCAGCTGGGCCTGCACGCACCGAAGTTTCCACCCAAGGTCGCTGCCTGAGCGACCTTGCCGATAACAACTCGAACCGGAAAACACCACATGAATGCCTTGAACCAAGCCCATTGCGAAGCCTGCCGCGCCGACGCACCAAAGGTCACCGACGAAGAGCTGGCCGAGCTGATTCGCGAAATCCCGGACTGGAACATCGAAGTACGTGACGGCCACATGGAGCTGGAGCGCGTGTTCCTGTTCAAGAACTTCAAGCACGCCCTGGCGTTCACCAATGCCGTGGGCGAGATCGCCGAGGCCGAAGGCCACCACCCGGGCCTGCTGACCGAGTGGGGCAAGGTTACCGTGACCTGGTGGAGCCACTCGATCAAAGGCCTGCACCGCAATGACTTCATCATGTGCGCACGCACCGACAAGGTGGCGGAGACGGCTGAAGGCCGCAAGTAAGCACTGAGTACTGGGGCCGCTTCGCGCCCCTTCGCGGGCACGCCCGCTCCCACAGGGACTGCGTCGCCCCTGGCTTTCGCGACTTCCTGTGGGAGCGGGCGTGCCCGCGAAGGGGCGCGAAGCGGCCCCATTTTTTATGGGAAAAATGTCCGCTGTTCGCCCGCAAAACCGACAAGCGACCGCCAAAAAAACCCAAACTGTCATCCAGACTTGTGTATCCTGCCCCAGCTTTGCGAAGCTTCAAACGCGCCTGGCGCAGACTTTTCACTCACACTTGCGAGGAACGACGAGATGCATGAAATCCCGAATCTTCCCTTCCCAAGCCTGAACCCAGAAGAGCCAACCGTTACCGTTCATGCCGAACCGGCAGCTGCCGTCGAGCAGGATGGTGACGATCAATCCAGCGCTGACCAGGAATAACCGCGCATCCCCGACTGTGTGAAAACGGCTGACCTGCGGGCTACCCCCGTCATCACGTTTTCACACCGTCCAGAACCCACGTAGGCCCTCATGCCCCACTCACCGCGCCCCCTTGCGGTCACCCTGCAAGTCGTCTCCATCGTCCTCTTCACCTTCATCGGCTACCTGAACATCGGCATCCCGCTGGCCGTCTTGCCCGGCTATGTGCACAACGATCTGGGCTTCAGTGCCGTGGTCGCGGGCCTGGTGATCAGCGTGCAGTACCTGGCCACCCTGCTCAGCCGGCCCACCGCCAGCCGCATCATCGACAACCACGGCAGCAAGAAGGCGGTCATGTATGGCTTGGTCGGCTGCGGGCTCAGCGGGGTGTTCATGCTGGCCTGCGCCTTCCTCACCCACCTGCCCTGGCTGAGCCTGGCCTGCCTGCTGGTCGGCCGCCTGGTACTTGGCAGTGCGGAAAGCCTGGTGGGCTCCGGTGCCATTGGCTGGGGCATCGGCCGCGTAGGTGCCGAAAACACGGCCAAGGTCATTTCCTGGAATGGCATCGCCAGCTATGGTGCGCTGGCCATCGGTGCTCCGCTGGGCGTGCTGATGGTCAAGAGCCTGGGCCTGTGGAGCATGGGCGTGAGCATCATCCTGCTGTGTGCGCTCGGGTTGCTGCTGGCCTGGCCCAAACAGGCCGCACCGATCGTCAGTGGCGTGCGCCTGCCGTTTCTGCGGGTGCTGGGCAAAGTGTTCCCGCACGGCTCGGGGCTTGCCCTGGGCTCGATCGGCTTTGGCACCATCGCCACCTTCATCACCTTGTATTACGCCAGCCGTGGCTGGGCCAATGCGGCACTGACCCTGAGCCTGTTCGGTGCCAGCTTCATCAGTGCGCGACTGCTGTTCGGCAACCTGATCAACCGGCTTGGCGGGTTCCGGGTGGCGATTGCCTGCCTGTCGGTGGAAACGCTCGGGCTGCTGATGCTGTGGCTGGCGCCCAGCGCCGAACTGGCGTTGGCGGGGGCCGCGCTGAGCGGGTTCGGCTTCTCGCTGGTGTTCCCGGCACTGGGTGTGGAGGCGGTGAACCAGGTGTCGGCGGCCAACCGCGGGGCGGCGGTGGGGGCTTATTCGCTGTTCATCGATTTGTCGCTGGGGGTGACCGGGCCGCTGGTGGGCGCGGTGGCGGCGGGGTTCGGGTTTGCTTCGATGTTTCTGTTTGCGGCAGCGGCGGCGGCTTGCGGGTTGGTGCTGAGCCTGTATCTGTACAGGCAGGTGCGGCGTCAGCGGGGTCTTTAAAAACAGGGGGGGCGCTTTGCGCCCCTTTCGCGACACAAGGCCGCTCCTACAAGAAAAACGCGATCTCTTGTAGGAGCGGCCTTGTGTCGCGATGGGGCTGCAAGGCAGCCCCCGGGGCCCTGAAGCTCAGCGCTGAGCGTACTGCAGCACTACTTCCAGCGGGTGGCGCATCTGCCGCTCGGTCATGCGCTTGACCTGGCTGCGGCACGAGTAACCGGTCGCCAGCGGCTCGCCTTCCTTGTCCAGCTTGGTCGCCCACGACTGCTCGAAGATGGTCCGCGAGGTGTCCTGGTTACGCGCCTCGTGCCCATAGGTACCGGACATACCGCAGCAGCCAGTCGCCTCGGTCACCAGCTTCAGGCCAAGGCGGGCGAACACCTGCTCCCACTGCCTGGTGCTGGCCGGCACGTTGGTCTTCTCGGTGCAGTGCGCCATCAGGCGGAAATTGCCCGGCGCGGTCGGTGCCTGCTCCGGCAGCACATCCATCAACCACTCCTGCGGCAACAGCACCTGCGGGCAGCCATCCAGGCCCGGCACTTTCTGGTACTCCTGGCGATACACCAGGGTCATCGCCGGGTCCAGGCCCACCAGCGGCACGCCGCACTCGGCCAGGGCCTTGAGCTGGGTGGCATTGCGGATCGCCGCCTTGGCGAACGCACCGAGGAAGCCCTGAACGTGCAGTGGCTTGCCGTTGGCACTGTACGGCGCCAGGAACACCCGGTGGCCCAGGCGGTGCGCCAGGTCGATGAAGGCCGACAGCAGCGGTGTCTCGAAGTAACGGGTAAAGGCATCCTGCACCAGCACGATGCTGCGCTCGCGCTGGGCCGGGGTCAGTTCACGCAGGGCCGGCACGCTGGCCACGCCGACGCGGCAGCGGGTCAGGGTGGCCTGGAAGTTGAAGCGGCTGATCAGCGGGCTGTCGACCATGCCGACCTTGTCGGCCAGCAGCCTGCTCACCCACTTCGAGCCCATCACCGCGTTGTACAGCCCTGGCGCGTGAGCCAGGTACGGGATGGTGAACTCGAGCGAACCGATCAGGTAGTCACGCAGCGGGCGCTGGTAGCGGCCGTGGTACAGCTCGAGGAAGCGCGAGCGGAAGTCCGGCACGTTGACCTTGATCGGGCACTGCCCGGCGCACGACTTGCACGCCAGGCAGCCGGCCATGGCGTCATACACCTCATGGGAGAAGTCTTCCTGGCCCTGGCTGCGCGCACGGTTGTTACGCAGGCGTGCCGGCAGGCCCTTGAGCCACGACACCTTGTTGCGCGCCGCCGCCAGCACGTCGATGTTGGCCTCGCCCTGCAGGCGCAGCCATTCGCGCATCAGCGAAGCACGGCCCTTGGGCGAATGCTGGCGTTCACGGGTGGCCTTCCACGACGGGCACATGGCGTCGTTGGGGTCGTAGTTGTAGCAAGCGCCGTTGCCGTTGCAGTGCACGGCGCTAGGGAAGTCCTGCCACACGCGTTCGTCGATGGTGCGGTCGAGGTCGCCGCGCAGGGTCACGCCATCGACCTTGGTCAGGCCCTCGGCGCTGCCTGGCGGGGTGCAGATCTTGCCGGGGTTGAGCTGGTTGCGTGGGTCGAAGGCGCCCTTCAGGCGCTGCAGCGCCGGGTACAGCTCGCCGAAGTACTCCGGCACGTATTCCGAACGCAGGCCCTTGCCGTGCTCGCCCCACAGCAAGCCACCATAGCTTTTGGTCAGCGCCGCCACGGCGTCGGAAATCGGCTTGACCAGTGCGGCCTGGGCCGGGTCCTTCATGTCCAGTGCCGGGCGCACGTGCAGCACGCCGGCATCGACATGGCCGAACATGCCGTAGGCCAGGCCGTAGCCATCGAGCAGTGCACGGAAGTCGGCGATGTAGTCGGCCAGTTGCTCCGGCGGTACCGCGGTGTCTTCCACGAACGGTTGCGGGCGTACTTCGCCCTCGACGTTGCCCAGCAGGCCCACCGAACGTTTACGCATGGTGTAGACGCGGGTCACCGCCTCGGCACCTTCGGCCAGGGTGTGGCCCAGGCGCTCGACGCTGGTGTCGCTCTGCAGGTGCTGGATGAACGCTTGCACCTTGGCATTGACCTCGGCCGGCTCGTCGCCGCAGAACTCCACCAGGTTGATGCCCAGGGTCGGGCGCTCGGGGTCGGCCGGGAAGTATTCGGCAACGCTGTGCCAGACGATGTCCTTCATCGCCAGCATCAGCACCTTGGAGTCGACGGTCTCGATCGACAGCGGCTTGTGCGCCATCAGCGCGTTGGCGTCACGCAGGGCATCCATGAAGCTGGTGTAGCGCACGTTGACCAGCACGGCGTACTTGGGGATCGGCAGCACATTGAGCTTGGCTTCGACCACATAGCCCAGCGAGCCCTCGGCACCGCACAGCACGCTGTTGAGGTTGAAGCGGCCCTGCTCGTCGCGCAGGTGCGCCAGGTCGTAGCCGGTCAGGCAACGGTTGAGCTTGGGGAAGGTGGTTTCGATGAGGTCGGCCTGGGTTTCCTGGATCTCCCGCGCCATGCGGTACACCTCGCCGACCCGGCCGGGCGCGGCACAGGCCTGTTCCAGCGCGGCATCGTCGATCGGCAGGCTGTGCAGGCGCTCGCCCCCGAGCAGCACGCTGTGCAGCTCCAGTACGTGGTCGCGGGTCTTGCCATAGGTGCAGCTGCCCTGGCCGCTGGCATCGGTGTTGATCATGCCGCCGACAGTGGCACGGTTGGAGGTGGACAGCTCGGGGGCGAAGAACAGCCCGTGCGGCTTGAGCGCGGCGTTGAGCTGGTCCTTGACGGTACCGGCCTGCACCCGCACCCAGCGTTCCTCGACGTTGATTTCGAGGATCTTGTTCATGTGCCGCGACAGGTCGACGACGATCCCGTCGGTCAGCGACTGCCCGTTGGTGCCGGTACCACCGCCGCGCGGGGTCAGCTTGACCTGCTGGAAGCGCTCCTCGGCCATCAGCGTGGCGACCCGCGCCACATCGTCGGCGTCCAGCGGGAACACCGCCGCCTGTGGCAAGCGTTGGTAGATCGAGTTGTCGGTGGCCAGCACCGTGCGGGTACCGTAGTCGGCACTGATCTGGCCACGGAAGCCGCTGTTGCGCAGGGCTTCGAGGAATTCGGGGTAGTTGGCGCTCGGGGCAACGGTCGGCAGCTGGGCGATCATCGAAGGATGGCCTCTTGATATTGGCTAATTCACGGGATTCCTGTCGTTCCGGCATGGGTGATGGCATGCGGAGGTGACGTGCAGGCCAATGTTCCTGTAGTTTCGCTTTAGGGGCAAACGGATAATCCTGCCGCTATTAATGACTTTCATGAATGAATTACCGCCATCTCACCCCGTCCATGTCGCTGCTACTGGCTTTCGAGGCTGCCGCCCGGCATGAAAGCTACACCCGCGCCGCCGCCGAGCTGTCGCTCACCCAGAGCGCGGTCAGCCGCCAGGTGCAGGCGCTGGAGCAGCAACTGGGCCTGACCCTGTTCCGCCGCGAAGGGCGCCAGGTGCAGCTGACCGATGTCGGCCGCCTGTACCAGCGCGAGCTCAGCGAGGCACTTGGGCGCATTCGCAGCGCCACCTTGCAGGCACTGGCCTACCAGTCGGGGGTGGGCACCTTGCGCCTGGCCACCTTGCCCACCTTCGGCTCGAAATGGCTGCTGCCAAGGCTGCACGCCTTCTACAGCGCCCACCCGGGCATGCTGGTGCACATACATTCACGCATCGAAGCCATCAACTTCGACACCAGCGAGATCGATGCCGCCATCGGCGTGGCCAGTCACGACCTGCCGGGGTTGATCTGCCATCGCCTGCATGCCGAGGAACTGGTGGTGATATTGCCGCCGGAGGCTGGCGCGGACAGCCAGGGCTGGAGCCCTGCACGCATCAGTGAAGAAGTGCTGCTGAATGTGGCCAACAACCCGCATGCCTGGGGCGAGTGGTTTTCGCACCATGGCCTGGCGCACCGGGCGATGCGCCTGGGGCCGAGCTTCGAGCTGACCTCGCACCTGATCCAGGCGGTACGCGCCGGGATCGGCATCGGCCTGGTGCCGCGCATACTGGTGGAGGAAGAACTGGCCAAGGGTGAGCTGTACAGCCCCGGGGTGGCATTTGCCAGCCAGCGCAGTTATTACCTGATCTACCCGCCGCGCAATGAGGCGTTGCCGTCGCTGCGGGCGTTTCGCAGTTGGTTGCTGGAGCAGATCTGAATGTCTGGGCTGCCTGTACCGGCCCTTTCGCGGGCACGCCCGCTCCCACAGGGACCGCGCTGAACTGGAACCTGTGGTGATCCTGTGGGAGCGGGCGTGCCCGCGAAAGGGGCGGCACAGGCAACAAAAAACCCGAAGCCAGTCACCCGGCTTCGGGTTTTTCTATCGCCGCAGCGCCTTACTTGGCCACGCTACCAGCAGCCCCAAGCGCCTGCGCCTTGCGACGCGGCTTGACCATGTAGACCACGAACATGGCGAACAGCCACACCGGGATCGCATACACGGAAACCTGGATACCCGGGATCATCGCCATGATGCCCAGAATCAGCACCACGAACGCCAGGCAGATGTAGTTGCCATAGGGGTACCACAGCGCCTTGAACAGCGGCTTCTGGCCAGTGCGGTCCAGGTGCTGGCGGAACTTCAGGTGCGAGTAGCTGATCATCGCCCAGTTGATCACCAGGGTGGCCACCACCAGCGACATCAGCAGCTCCAGCGCGTTTTGCGGCATCAGGTAGTTGAGCAGCACCGCGATCAGCGTCACGCCTGCCGACGCCAGGATCGAGCGCACCGGCACACCGCGGCTGTCGACCTTGGCCAACGACGCCGGGGCGTCACCTTGTTCGGCCATGCCCAGCAGCATGCGGGCGTTGCAGTAGGTGCCGCTGTTGTACACCGACAGCGCTGCAGTCAGGACCACGAAGTTCAGCAGGTGCGCAGCCACGTCACTGCCCAGCAGCGAGAACACCTGCACGAACGGGCTGCTGCCATAGCTGCCGCCGGACGCATCGATGCTGGCGACCAGGTTGTCCCATGGGGTCAGCGACAGCAGCACCACCAGGGCACCGACATAGAAGATCAGGATACGGTAGATGACCTGGTTGATCGCCTTGGGGATCACGGTCTTCGGCTTGTCGGCCTCGGCGGCGGTGAAGCCGAGCATTTCCAGGCCACCGAAGGAGAACATGATGAAGGCCAGGGCCATCACCAGCCCGCTTACACCGTTCGGGAAGAAGCCGCCGTGCGACCACAGGTTGGCCACGGTGGCTTCAGGGCCGCCGCTGCCGCTGGTCAGCAGGTAGGCACCCAGGCCGATCATGCTGACGATGGCCACCACCTTGATGATGGCAAACCAGAATTCGGCCTCACCGAAGAACTTCACGTTCATCAGGTTGATGGCGTTGATCAGCACGAAGAACGCTGCCGCCGTGACCCAGGTAGGGATCTCCGGCCACCAGTAGTGGACATACTTGCCGACCGCCGAAAGCTCCGACATGCCCACCAGGATGTATAGCACCCAGCAGTTCCAGCCCGACAGGAAGCCGGCGAAACCACCCCAGTAGGTGTGGGCGAAATGGCTGAACGAGCCGGCCACCGGCTCTTCCACGATCATTTCGCCGAGCTGGCGCATGATCATGAAGGCGATGAAGCCGCAGATGGCGTAGCCAAGGATCATCGACGGGCCAGCGGATTTCATCACGCCTGCCGAGCCGAGGAACAGGCCGGTACCAATCGCACCGCCGAGGGCGATCAACTGGATATGGCGGTTCTTCAGGCCCCGCTTGAGCTCGCCTGAATGCATGTTTTGTCCACTCATGAACGAAGTCACCTGCATTGTTTTTATCTGTGACGGAATCGGACCCACCGCGCTCGTGGCGCAGCGGAATGGGCAAGGTGGTTACCTTGGGTTTCCTGACCTCAGGTGCCGCCGGGGCGGGTCAACCAGGCGTGATCAAGAGTGCGCGGTACGCAAGGGAGTCACAGGTAAAACGCGGCGCACTGTATACCCCTGCAAACGCGCAGGCGTCAACGCGTTGCATCGTTTCCTCGGGAAAAAACGCAGCGATCCTGTGGTGTGGGCCTTGAAAGGCGAAGTGATCGGCGTACATGGCGCCTCCATTTGTTGTTTTGTCAGCCTGGCTCTGTGGACAGGCTTTTGCACACGGCAATGGCGGCTATAACACCGTGGGGCGGGGCTTTGAGCAAGGGTGGGTGGGGCTTGGTCGGCGGTTTTGACGGGGAGTCAGCGGCAAGGTTTGTTTACACGATTCGACCTAATCTGAAATCCGGGCTGAAACCGACCACATTCGTACAATTTTCTTTACAGGGTGGTTCGGGAACTTGCCAGTCGTCCGAAAATTCTTTTTGTTCAATGTCTTGGGGCCGCTTTGCGGCCCATCGCGACACAAGGCCGCTCCTACAGGGACCGCGTCAATTTCAGTAGGAGCGGCCTTGTGTCGCGATGGGCTGCGCAGCAGCCCCAAATTCTCACAGGCATAAAAAACCAGCCCGAAGGCTGGTTCTCTTTCAACGCAAAGGCCAATCAGCCACGCGGTTTGCCGCGGCCACGCCCTGCCGGCTTGTCACCTTCAGGCTTGGCCGGACGCTTGCGCATCTCGCTAGGGCGTTCGGCCACGGTGCTGCCACGGCCGGTCTTGCGCGGGGCCTCTTCACGCGGCTGGCGCGCCGGGCGTTCGCCGGCAGCAGCACCTTCGTGGGCCGGGCGCAGGCTGCGCACGCGCTCGCCACGGCCCAGCGGGCGGGTCGACTTGCGCTGCAGGCGCTCCATCTTGTCCTTGGCCTTGAGCTTCATGGCTGGCAGCGCCACCGGCTGCAGGCCCACTTCAGCAGCGAGGATGTCGATTTCGCCCTGGCTCATTTCACGCCAGCGGCCCATCGGCAGGTCGGAGTTGAGGAACACCGGGCCGAAACGCACGCGCTTCAGGCGGCTGACCACCATGCCCTGAGACTCCCACAGGCGACGCACTTCACGGTTGCGGCCTTCCATCACCACGCAGTGGTACCAGTGGTTGAAACCTTCGCCACCTGGTGCCTTCTGGATGTCGGTGAACTTGGCCGGGCCATCTTCCAGCATCACGCCGGCCTTCAGGCGCTCGATCATCTCGTCGTCGACCTCACCACGCACACGTACCGCGTATTCACGGTCCATCTCGTAGGACGGGTGCATCAGGCGGTTGGCCAGTTCACCGTCGGTGGTGAACAGCAGCAGGCCGGTGGTGTTGATGTCGAGGCGGCCAATGTTGATCCAGCGGCCTTCTTTCGGCCGTGGCAGGCGGTCGAACACGGTCGGGCGGCCTTCCGGGTCGTCACGGGTGCAGATTTCGCCATCGGGCTTGTTGTACATGATCACCCGGCGGGTGGCCTCGGCGGCCTCTTCGCGCTTGATCAGCTTGCCATCCACGGCAATGGCGTCGTGCAGGTCGACGCGCTGGCCGAGGGTGGCCTCGACGCCGTTGACCTTGATGCGGCCCTGGCTGATCCAGGCCTCGACGTCACGGCGCGAGCCAACGCCAATGCGCGCCAGCACTTTCTGCAGCTTTTCGCCGGATGGAGGGGTGATTTCGGTATCTTGCAGGTCTTGCTCACTCATCTGGGCACCTCCCGGTGTAGGAATGAAATAAGGGTTCTGGCGACGAACGCGCCAAAAGGTCGCGCATCATACGCGGTTCGGTGCGGGAACGCACTGGAGGGTAGAGGGTTTTGTGGGCATTGCGAGGGGTTTCTGCCTAATGGTTATGTATTGGCATGGCCGGCCCATTCGCGGGCACGCCCGCTCCCACAGGTACTGCGCGCCCTCAGGACCTGTGATATCCCTGTGGGAGCGGGCGAGCCCGCGAATGGGCCGGTACAGGCAACAAAGGAATCAGGGCAGTGACTTGCCCTCTTCTTCCACCGAGGCCTCAGCCTCTTCCTCGCGCAAGTCATCGAAATCGGTCTTCAGCCCCTCTTCCATGGCATCCAGCTCCACCAGCAGGCTACGGAAGCTGGTCTCCTCCTTCGGCTCGGCAACCTCTTCCTCTTCCCCAAGGCTGGCATCCGCCAATGCCTGCAGGTGCGCCGGCACTGGCGCATCATCCGGGTCGAGCAGCGGCTCGGGCTCCATCTCCCGCAGCTCGGCCAAGGCTGGCAGCTCGTCCAGGCTCTTGAGGTTGAAATGGTCGAGAAACGCCTTGGTAGTGGCAAACATCGCCGGCCGCCCGGGCACTTCGCGGTAGCCGACCACGCGGATCCACTCGCGCTCCATCAGGGTCTTGATGATGTTGCTGTTAACCGCCACGCCACGCACATCCTCGATTTCGCCACGGGTGATGGGCTGGCGGTAGGCGATCAGGGCCAGGGTTTCCAGCAGCGCGCGCGAGTAGCGCTGCGGGCGCTCTTCCCACAGGCGCCCGACCCACGGCGCAAAGTCCTCGCGAATCTGCAGGCGGTAACCGCTGGCCACCTCCTTGAGCTCGAAGGCGCGGCCATTGCACGACTTGCCCAGCAGCTCCAGAGCCTGCCTGAAGACCTTGGGCTCCGGTCGCTCGGCTTCCTCGAACAGTTCGTACAGGCGCTCCAGGGATTGCGGCTTGCCCGAAGCCAGCAGGAAGGCTTCGATCAGCGACGCCAGGTCGCGGGGTTCATTCAGGTTCATCAGGTTCTTCAACAAGCGCGGGGCGAAGCCGCACGTGGATGGCGGCGAAGGGTTCATTCTGCACCAGTTCGATCAGCGATTCCTTCACCAGCTCGAGAATCGCCATGAACGTCACCACCACACCCAGCTTGCCCTCCTCGGCGGCGAACAGCTCGACGAACGGCACGAAACCGCCGCCCTTCAGGCGTTCCAGCACCTGGCTCATGCGTTCGCGGGTGGACAAGGTCTCGCGGGTGATCTGATGGCTTTCGAACAGGTCGTTGCGGCGCATCACCTCGGCCATCGACACCAGCAGCTCCTCCAGGCTGACCTGGGGCAACAGCTTGCGCACCTTGGCCTGCGGCGCCTCCAGCCGCGGCACCACCACCTCGCGGCCAACCCGTGGCAATTCATCGATACCTTCGGCGGCGGCCTTGAACCGCTCGTACTCCTGCAGCCGGCGGATCAGTTCGGCGCGCGGGTCGCCCTCCTCCTCCTCGACGTCGGCCGAGCGCGGCAGCAACATGCGCGACTTGATCTCGGCGAGCATGGCAGCCATCACCAGGTATTCGGCGGCCAGCTCCAGGCGCACGCTCTTCATCAGCTCCACGTAGCCCATGTACTGGCGGGTGATTTCCGCCACCGGGATGTCGAGGATGTCGATGTTCTGCTTGCGGATCAGGTACAGCAACAGGTCCAGCGGGCCTTCGAAGGCTTCGAGGATGACTTCCAGGGCGTCCGGCGGGATGTACAGGTCCAGCGGCAGCTCGGTCAGGGCTTCGCCATAGACCAGGGCCAATTGCAGTTGGCGAGGCACCTCGGCCTGTTCGGCCGGCGCCTCGGGCGCTTCCACCTGGCTCACGCGTTGACCAGGAACGGCGTGGGGTCGCCGCAGCCTTCACGGACCAGTTCGGGTTCATCACCGGACAGGTCGATGATGGTCGATGCCTTGAGGTCACCGAAACCGCCGTCGATCACAAGGTCGACATGGTGCTCCAGGCGCTCACGGATCTCGTAAGGGTCGGTCATTGGCTCGGTGTCGCCCGGCAGGATCAGGCTCACACTCATCAACGGCTCGCCCAGTTCCGCCAGCAACGCCAGGGTGATGGCATGGGCCGGCACCCGTAGCCCGATGGTGCGGCGTTTATCGTGCAACAGCAGGCGCGGCACTTCGCGCGTACCGTTGAGGATGAATGTGTAAGGCCCCGGCACATGTGCCTTGAGCAGGCGGAAGGTGCCGGTATCGACCTTGGCGTACAACCCCAGCTGCGACATGTCGCAGCACATCAGGGTGAAGTTGTGGGTCTTGTCCAGCCCGCGCAGGCGCCGCACCCGTTCGATGGCCGCCTTGTCACCCATCTGGCAACCCAGCGCATAGGCCGAATCCGTCGGGTACACCACTACACCGCCCTTGCGGATAATCTCGACGGCCTGCTTGATCAGGCGCTGCTGCGGGTTCTCCGGATGAATCTGGAAAAATTGGCTCACGTAGTCGTCCTGTTCATACCGCCAAAGGCTGTTCATGGCTGAATCGGCGCCACAGAGGTGGCAGGTCCTCGGGCAAAGGCCGGTAGGCACCGATCTCGCCCCAGGTGCCGGGGCCGTGGAAGTCACTGCCAGCGCTTGCCAGCAGGCCGAACTCACGGGTGAGGATGGACATGGTGCCCACCTGCTCGGCAGGCATCATCCCGTTGACCACTTCAAGCGCCTGCCCGCCTGCCTGAATATAGTCGGCAATCAGCCTTCTGCGCTTGCTGCGGGTCAGATCGTAGTGCATGGGATGCGCCAGGCTCACCCAAGCGTTGGACTGGCGCAGGGTGGCGACGGTTTCATCGAGGGTAGGCCAGTGCTGCTTGACGTCCCCCAGCTTGCCGGCGCCCAGCCATTTGCGAAACGCCTCGCCGCGGTCCTTGACGTGCCCGGCACGCACCAGGTACTCGGCAAAATGCGGGCGCGCCGGGGCGTTGCCGCTATCGCCCAGTTCGTGCTGCACGGCGCGAGCGCCGTCGAGGGTACCGGGCATGCCCTTGGCCGCCAGCCGTTTGTCGATTTCTTCGGCGCGTAGCCAGCGGCCACGGTGCAGCGCTTCGATCGCCGCCAGCAGGGGCGGTGCGTCGAGCGGGAAGTCATAGCCCAGCACATGGATGGTCGCGCCACCCCAGGTGCACGACAGCTCCACCCCGCTGACCCAATGCATGCCCTTGTCGCGGCACGCCTGGCGCGCCTCGGGCAGGCCTTCGATGGTGTCATGGTCGGTCAGTGCCAGCGTTTGCACCCCATGCTCATGGGCCCGGGCGACCAGTATCGAGGGCGACAGGGCGCCGTCGGAGGCCGTGCTGTGACAGTGCAGATCAACATTCATGGAGGAGCGCTTTCGCTGGAATCGATGTTTGTTATTATGCCGTCACATCCCGATTCTGGCTGCCATTGTGAAACAATTCATCGATTTCATCCCGCTGCTGCTGTTCTTCATCGTCTACAAGCTCGACCCGCGCCCCATGGAAGTCGCCGGCCACAGCTTCGAATTCGGCGGCATCTACAGTGCCACGGCCATGCTGATCATCAGCTCGCTGGTGGTCTACGGCGCGCTGTTCCTGCGCCAGCGCAAGCTGGAAAAGGGCCAGTGGCTGACCCTGGTGGCCTGCCTGGTGTTCGGCGGCCTGACCCTGACCTTCCACAGCGAAACCTTCCTGAAGTGGAAGGCGCCGGTGGTGAACTGGCTGTTCGCCCTGGGCTTCGCCGGCAGCCACTTCATCGGCGACCGGGTGCTGATCAAGCGCATCATGGGCCACGCCCTGAGCCTGCCCGATGCCATCTGGACCCGCCTGAACCTGGCCTGGATCGGCTTCTTCCTGTTCTGTGGCGCAGCCAACCTGTTCGTCGCCTTCACCTTCCAGGACTTCTGGGTCGACTTCAAGGTGTTCGGCAGCCTGGGCATGACCGTGATGTTCCTGGTAGCGCAGGGCGTGTACCTGTCGCGCCACCTGCACGACGACCCTTCTACCTCCAAACCCAAGGATTGACATGCTCTACGCCATCATCGCCAGCGACGTCGCAAACTCCCTGGAAAAGCGCCTGGCCGCCCGCCCGGCGCACATCGAACGCCTGCAGCAGCTGAAGGCCGAGGGCCGCGTGGTACTGGCCGGCCCGCACCCGGCCATCGACAGCAACGACCCGGGCGAAGCGGGTTTCAGCGGCAGCCTGATCGTTGCCGAGTTCGACTCCCTGGCCGCGGCGCAGGCCTGGGCCGATGCCGACCCTTACATTGCCGCGGGCGTGTACGACAAGGTGGTGGTCAAGCCGTTCAAGCAAGTGCTGCCTTGATCTGAGACCGCGTGGGCTTCTTCGCGGGCTTGCCCGCTCCCACAGGGACACCACGGGATCTGAGGTTTGTGGGTTACCTGTGGGAGCGGGCAAGCCCGCGAAGAAGCCCACGCGGTACCGGCAGTTATACTGTTGCCATCAGTCTGCGGTATCTTTGCCACTGGCGGGCCGAATAGCCGCCGTCAATGGTTGAATTGAGTGAGTCATGAGCGAGCTGTTACTGATAGATGATGACCAGGAGCTGTGCGAGCTGCTCGGCAGCTGGCTGACCCAGGAAGGGTTTACCGTGCGCGCCTGCCACGATGGCCAGAGCGCACGCCAGGCCCTGGCCACACATGCCCCGGCGGCCGTGGTGCTGGACGTGATGCTGCCCGACGGCAGTGGCCTGGAACTGCTCAAGCAGTTGCGCAGCGAGCATGCCGAACTGCCGGTGCTGATGCTCTCGGCCCGCGGCGAGCCGCTGGACCGCATCCTCGGCCTGGAACTGGGCGCCGACGACTACCTGGCCAAACCCTGCGACCCGCGTGAACTCACCGCTCGCCTGCGTGCCGTGCTACGCCGCAGCCACCCCACCGCCACCACCAGCCAGGTGGAGCTGGGCGACCTGGTCTACAGCCCTGCCCGTGGCGTGGCCAGCATCGATGGCCGCGAAATGACCCTGACCCTGTCCGAAAGCCGCATTCTCGAAGCCCTGCTGCGCCAACCCGGCGAGCCCCTGGACAAGCAGGAACTGGCGCAGATCGGCCTGGGCCGCAAGCTGACCCTGTACGACCGCAGCCTGGACATGCACGTCAGCAACCTGCGCAAGAAGATCGGCCCCCACGCCGATGGCCGGCCGCGCATCGTCGCCCTGCGCAGCCGTGGTTATTACTACTGCCTCTGAACATCTTTACCGAGCCTTTACCATCCACTGACCGCGCTTGACGGTGATCTCCCTAGACTGTGCTCATCCGGTAACCACCGGCCCATGAAAGGAGAGACACCATGCGCAAGACCCTTATCGCCCTGATGTTCGCCGCCGCCCTGCCGACCGTGGCCATGGCCATGCCTGAAGGCGGCCCGCGCCACGACGGCCCACATCATCGCGGTGATGCGCCTTTCCACCAACTGGACCTGAGCCGTGACCAGCGCCAGCAGATCGGCAAACTGATGGGCGAGCAAATGAAACAGCGCCGCGACATCACCGAGCGCTACCTGTCCAAACTGCCGGCCGCCGACCAGAAGGCAATGAAGGACGAACTGCAGGCCAACCGCGACAAGACCGACAGCGCGGTCCGTGCCCTGCTCAAGCCTGAGCAGCAGAAGAAGTTCGACGAACTGCAGAAGGAACGCGCCGCACAGAAAGCCGAGTGGCAGGAGTTCCAGGCCTGGAAAGCTGAAAAAGGCAACAAGGCCCAGTAAGCTGTCCGCCCGATGCCCGGCCCGCCTAAGTGCGAGCCGGGCTTTTCTTGTTTGCAGGAGGTGCACTTGCGTTCACTGTTCTGGCGCATCCTGGCCAGTTTCTGGCTGGCCATCACCCTGGTCGCGGGCCTGTCGATCCTGCTGGGCCATATGCTCAACCAGGACGCCTGGATCCTCAGCCGCCACCCGGGCCTGAATACCCTGGCCAGCAAGTGGGCCAAGCATTACGAACAGGAAGGCCTGGCTTCGGCACAGCACTTCCTGGAACGGCGCAAGGACCGCTACAAGATCGACGTGCAGGTGCTCGACGACAGTGGCGAAGCCGTGGTGCCCGGCACCTTCCCGCGCCGTGCGGCGGCCTTCGAGGCACGCCAGCACAATGACCAGCGGCGCCTGCCGTGGCGCCGGTTGACCGAGGAATACACCAGCCCCGACACCGGCGAGACGTACCTGCTGATCTACCGCATCCCCCACCCGGCGCTGGATGCCTGGCACCGCGAAAGCCTGTTGTGGCCGCTCAGTGCGCTGGGCATTGCCCTGGTGGTGCTGACCCTGTTCAGCCTGCTGGTGACCCTGTCCATCACCCGCCCGCTCAGCCGCCTGCGCAGCGCCGTGCATGACCTGGGCCAGACCACCTACCAGCAGAACAGCCTGGCGCAGCTGGCGGCGCGGCGTGACGAGTTCGGCGTGCTGGCCAAGGACTTCAACAGGATGGGGGCGCGCCTGCAAAGCACCATCGGCAGCCAGCGCCAGTTGCTGCGCGATGTGTCCCATGAACTGCGCTCGCCGCTGGCCAGGCTGCGTATCGCCCTGGCCTTGGCCGAGCGCGCCGAGCCTGAGCAGCGTGAGGCGCTGTGGCCACGCCTGACCCGCGAATGCGACCGCCTGGAAGACCTGATCAGCGAAATTCTCGCCTTGGCGCGGGTCGATGCCGAACAGGCCCATGCCGAGCCGGTCGACCTCAACGCCCTGCTCGGCAGCGTGCGCAAGGACGCCCAGCTCAGCGCACCAGAGCAGGACGTGCGCCTGGAGGCACAACCGGGGTTGACCTTGCAGGGTTGGCCAACGCTGATCGAGCGTGCCGTGGACAATCTGCTGCGCAACGCCCTGCGCTTCAACCCGCAAGGGCAGCCGATCGAAGTCAGCGCCGTGCGCGAGCAAGACCGTATCGTGATCAGCGTGCGTGACCATGGGCCGGGAGCGGCGGCGGAACACCTGGCGCAGCTGGGGGAACCGTTCTTCCGTGCGCCGGGGCAGGAAGCGCCGGGGCATGGGCTGGGGCTGGCGATTGCACGCAAGGCGGCAGAGCGGCATGGCGGCAGCCTGGTGCTGGAGAACCATCCACAAGGGGGCTTTGTGGCGCGGCTGGAGTTGCCTGTGACTGAAGCGACAGGCAGTTGATTTGATGTAAATGCTCCCGGCCCTTTCGCGGGCTTGTCGGGTCGCCGCACCGCCGCTCCCACAAGTACAACACTGCCTTCAAGGCCTGTGTAGTACCTGTGGGAGCGGGCGAGCCCGCGAAGAGGCCATCTGCCCCTATGGAGCAATCAGCCCAAGGCCGCGTTACTCGCCCCAGGCACTGACGAAATCAGCGGTTTCCAGAATCGGCGCGGTGCGCGGCTCGGTCAGCGGCGTACCCACATACAGATACCCGATCAGCTCCTCGTTCGCGGCCAGCCCCAGGCCCTTGTGCACATGGGCATCGAAAGCCATATCCCCGGTGCGCCACACCGCACCGATACCTTGCGCATGCGCCGCAATCAGGATGCCGTGCGCCGCACAGCCTGCCGCCAGCCGCTGCTCGGACTTGGGCACCTTGAAGTGGTCCTGCAGCTTGGCAACCACCACGATCAGCAACGGCGCCCGCAGGGGCATGGCGCGGGCCTTGTCCAGGGCAGCCTGGCTGGCATCCCCCTTGTGCTGCAGCGCTTCGGCGAACAGCTCACCCAGCTTCTCGCGGCCCTGGCCTTCGATGGTGAGAAAGCGCCACGGCCGCAGCTGGCCGTGGTCCGGGGCGCGCAGGGCGGCCTGGAACAGCGCCTCGCGCTGGGCGGCATTGGGCGCCGGGTCGGTCAGGCGTGGCACGGAAACACGGTTGAGCAATGCGTCGAGAGCCTCCATCGGCTACCCTCCTGGCAGGTAAATGTGCCGCCATTCTAGCGTTTACATCACCAGACCCATAGGTAGAATGGCGCCCTTCCGTTTCGAGTCAGAGCAGATCACATGGCGTTGCCGACCTTAAGGATCATTGGTTTCATCATCGGCATCTTCCTGATTACCCTCGCCGTCAGCATGGCCGTGCCCATGGCGACCCTGGTGATCTTCGAACGCACCCGTGACATGCCGTCGTTCCTCTGGTCGAGCCTGATCACCTTCATCGCCGGCCTGGCCCTGGTGCTCCAGGGCCGCCCCGAACATGTGCACCTGCGCCCGCGCGACATGTACCTGCTGACCGTCAGCAGCTGGCTGGTGGTGTGCGTGTTCGCCGCCCTGCCGTTCCTGCTGACCCAGCACATCAGCTACACCGACGCCTTCTTCGAAAGCATGTCGGGCATCACCGCCACCGGCGCCACGGTGCTCAGCGGGCTGGACAACATGTCACCGGGCATCCTCATGTGGCGCTCGATGCTGCACTGGCTCGGCGGCATCGGCTTCATCGGCATGGCGGTAGCGATCCTGCCGCTGCTGCGCATCGGTGGCATGCGCCTGTTCCAGACCGAATCGTCCGACCGCTCGGAGAAGGTCATGCCGCGCTCGCACATGGTCGCCAAGTCGATCGTGGGGGTATACGTCGGCTTCTCGATCCTGGGCGCGCTGGGCTTCTGGTGGGCCGGCATGAGCCCGTTCGATGCGATCAACCACGCCATGTCGGCGATTTCCACTGGCGGTTTTTCCACCTCCGACCAGTCGCTGGCCAAGTGGGATATCCCGGCCGTGCACTGGGTCGCGGTGGTGGTGATGATCCTCGGCAGCCTGCCCTTCACCCTTTACGTGGCGACCCTGCGCGGCAACCGCAAGGCACTGATCCGCGACCAGCAGGTGCAGGGTTTGCTGGGCATGCTGGTGGTCACCTGGCTGGTGCTTGGCACCTGGTACTGGGCCACCACCAACCTGCACTGGCTCGACGCCCTGCGCCACGTGGCGCTGAACGTGACTTCGGTGGTCACCACCACCGGCTTCGCCCTGGGTGACTACAGCCTGTGGGGCAACTTCTCGCTGATGCTGTTCTTCTACCTGGGCTTCGTCGGCGGCTGCTCCGGCTCGACGGCAGGTGGCATCAAGATCTTCCGCTTCCAGGTCGCCTACATCCTGCTCAAGGCCAGCCTCAACCAGCTGATCCACCCACGCGCGGTGATCAAGCAGAAGTACAACGGCCACCGCCTCGACGAAGAAATCGTGCGTTCGATCCTGACTTTCTCGTTCTTCTTCGCCATCACCATCTGCGTCATGGCGCTGCTGCTGTCGTTGCTTGGCGTGGACTGGATGACCGCCCTGACCGGCGCTGCAGGCACGGTCTCGGGTGTGGGCCCGGGCCTGGGTGAAGTGATCGGCCCGTCGGGCAACTACGCCACGCTGCCGGACGCTGCCAAGTGGATTCTCGCCAGCGGCATGCTGCTCGGCCGATTGGAAATCATCACCGTGCTAGTGTTGTGCATGCCGGCGTTCTGGCGTCACTGACCACCTCAGGCTCGGCACCCAGGCGGGCGCGGTACTCACTGGGTGTGGCATGGAACCAGCGGCGGAACGCCCGGTAGAAGTTGCTGGGGTCGGCAAAACCCAGCAGGTAGGCGGTTTCCAGCAGGGTCATGCCTGGCTGCGCCAGGTACTGTTCGGCCAGTTCGCGGCGGGTATCGTCGAGCAGGGTCTGGAAGCTGGTGCCCTCTTCCTGCAGCCGCCGCTGCAAGGTGCGCTGCGACAGGTGCAGGGCCTGGGCCAGGGTTTCGCGCTTGGGCTCGCCCTGCGGCAGGATGCGGCACAGTACCTGGCGCACGCGGTGGGTGACCCGGCTTTCCGAGAAACGCGCCAGGTATTCGCCGGCAAAGCGGTCATGCAGGATGGCCATGGCTTCGTTGGCGGTGGGCAGCGGCGCCTCCATGTCGGCGCGCTCGAACACCAGCGCATCGTGCGGCGCCCCGAACACCAGCGGCGAATGGAACGCCACCTTGTACGGCTCGATATTCTTTGGCTGCGGCCCCTGCACCAGCACCCGGCGCGGTTGCACCGGCCGACCGCTGAGCCAGCTGCACAGCGCCAGCGCGCAGGCCAGCGATGCCTCGGCACTGTGCCGGGTCGGTGGCAGATGGTCGCCGTGTACGGTCAGGATCAGCGAATAGCCCTCGGGGCCGAGGACGAAGCTGAGGTCGGAGCTTTCGGCGATGATGCGCTGGTAACGCACCAGGCGCTCGAAGCCTTCGGCCAGGGTGCGGCTGGACATCAACGCATAGCCCACCACATGGAACGACGCCGGGCGTACCACCCGCGCCATGTTCAGGCCTATGGCCTCGTTGCCCGACAGTTCCACTGCCAGTTGCCACAGCCGGGTCATGGAGTCCTGGGGAAAGCGCGCGTCGGGGTCGTCGAGGGCAGCGAAATCCAGCCCCAGCTGCTTGAACATGGCCCGGCAGTCCAGCCCTTCCAGCTCGAGTGCCTTCACGATCCCTGATGCCCAGCTGGCTGACGTGGTTCTTTCGCTCATGACAGGCATTTATGCTGACCGCTCCTGCGGTGAACCCCAAGGATATTCAATTGGCGCCTATTGTCACTGATAGGCCTCGCCAGTCACTCTAGACTCGATTCAGGCTCCACGCCGTGCATCTTGTCCAGAAGTATTAATCCCGGAGCACTGTCATGAACCGCACAGCGCAGTTTCGCAGTTTTGCCGAGTTCTACCCTTACTACCTGGGGGAGCACAGCAACCCCACCTGCCGCCGCCTGCACTTTGTCGGCACCAGCCTGGTGATAGCCCTGCTGGCCTATATCATCGGCAGTGGCAAATGGTTGTTGCTGCTGGCCTTGCCCGTGTTCGGCTACGGCTTTGCCTGGGTCGGGCATTTCTTTTTCGAAAAGAACCGGCCTGCGACCTTTACCCATCCGCTGTATAGCCTGATCGGGGATTTCGTGATGTTCAGGGATATCCTGCTGGGCAAGATCAGCCTGTAGATTTTTTTGGGGCCGCTTTGCGGCCCATCGCGACACAAGGCCGCTCCTACAAGGTCCGCGTAAATTCCGGGCTTACACGGTCGTTGTAGGAGCGGCCTTGTGTCGCGATGGGCTGCAAGGCAGCCCCCTTGGCCCTCAACCCCTACGCCGGTTCGCGCACCGCCGCCGCTGCCTGCGCTTCACGCGCCTGCGCCTCCGCCAGCCGATAAAGCTCGATCGTGCCATCCCAATGCTCGATCAGCGCCGTGCACGACTCCACCCAATCCCCGCAATTGAGGTACTCCACCTCCCCCACCTGGCGAATCTCGGCATGGTGGATATGCCCACACACCACCCCATGAAAACCGCGGCGGGTGCACTCGTGGGCAATGGCATCCTCAAAGTCGCTGATGAAGTTCACCGCGCCTTTGACCTTGTGCTTCAGGTATGCCGACAGCGACCAATAGCCGTATCCATAGCGGGCACGCCAGTGGTTGAGCCAGCGGTTGAGCACCAGGGTGAACTCGTAGGCACGGTCACCGAGGAACGCCAGCCAGCGGTGGTAACGGGTAATCACATCGAACTGGTCGCCATGGATCACCAGCAGGCGGCGGCCATCGGCGGTCAGGTGCTCGGCCTCGTCCACCAGCTGGATGTTGCCGAGCATCAGCTTGGAGTAACGGCGCAGGAATTCGTCATGGTTGCCGGTGACGTAGATCACCTCGGTGCCGCGCTTGCTCATGGTCAGCAGGCGGCGGATCACGTTGGTATGGGCTTGAGGCCAGTAGATCCCGCCGCGCAGCTTCCAGCCATCGATGATATCGCCCACCAGGTAGATGCGGTCGGCCTGGCAGCCCTTGAGGAACTGCGACAGGTGTTCGGCCTGGCAGTCGCGGGTGCCCAGATGCACATCGGAAATCCACAGGGTACGCACGCGTTGCTTGCGCGAGGGACGGGACAGTTCGGCATGGGTCATGGGCAGGCTCCGGCGCAGTTTGCTGGAGACTGGCAGGCGCGGATGACAGCGCAGTGGCAAAACCGTTACGAGTGATGGACTGCAGGGAATGAGGCACAATGCGGTTCTGCCCTGCGAGGACGACTCTCCCCATGACCGCCGGCCCGATCCTCTCGCTGCGCCATTACCGCGACAGCCTGATCGCCCACAGCCACGAACACCCGCAACTGGTGTTCGGCCTGCGCGGGCGCCTGGAGTTCGAGGTGCAGGGACATGGCGCCGGGATCGATCGACAGGGGCTGATCGTGGTACCGGCGGGCGCCCATCACACCTGCGCCAGCGATGGCGGCAGCGATTGCCTGGTGCTGGATGTACCAGGGGACTACTGGTTGCGCGAGCAACTGGGCGAACATGCCGACGCCAGCCGCCGCCTGCTCGACCGCCCCGCCGCTCTGGGCCTGGACGAGCGTCAGCAGCAATTGGTGGACTGGCTGGCGACCAGCCCCATGCACGACCCGCTGATTGCCCGGCAAGGGGCAGCGCTGCTGCTGGCCAGCCTCAACCCCACGGCAGCAGCCAGCGTCGCAGCCAGCCAGCGCCTGCCCTATGCCGCCTTCGATGCGCATATCGAGCGGCATGCCGCCTACCCGCTGCAAGTAGCTGACCTAGCGCGCATCGCCGGGTTGTCCAGTGCCCGCCTGCATGCGCGCTTTACCGCGGAATGCGGGATGACGCCGATGGACTACATTCGCCAGCGGCGCTTGCTCAAGGCGCGGCGGCTGGTGATGCAGACCTTGCTACCGATGGGGGAGATTGCGGCGCAGGTGGGGTACAGCTCGCAAAGTGCGTTTTCGGCGGCGATGTTGCGGGCGTTCGGGTGTACGCCGTTGGCTTTGCGGCGAGAGTCTGGCGACAACTCACACTAGCCTTGCGACAGAATGCATTCTTCTGAGCCTATACACTGAGCCTGTACCGGCCCTTTCGCGGGCGCGCCCGCTCCCACAGGTGTTGCACCGTTTTCAACACCTGTGCAGTACCTGTGGGAGCGGGCATGCCCGCGAAAAGGCCGGCACAGCCAGTAGAGATCTTGAGCAAGGACCACCCATGAACCACCGCACCGCCCTCGGCGCCCTGCACATCGGCGCGCTGTTCTTCGGCCTCACCGGCGTCTTCGGCAAACTGGCCGCCAGCGCCAGCCCGGCGATCATCGTCTTCGGCCGCGCCGCCTTCGCCGTGCTCGCCCTGGCCCTGTTCGCCAGCCTGGCCGGGCCGGGCTGGCAACGCCTGAGCGGCCAGGACGCCCGTCGCCTGCTGCTCGGCGGCGTGCTGCTGGCCGGGCACTGGGTCAGTTTCTTCATCGCGGTAAAGGTCGCCGGCGTGGCCATCGCCACCCTCGGCTTCGCCAGCTTCCCGGCCTTTACCGTGATCCTCGAAGGCCTGCTGTTCCGCGAACGCATCCGCCGCAACGAGGCTTTGCTGGTGTTGCTGGTCAGCATCGGCCTGGTATTGGTCACGCCAGCATTCGACCTGGCCAGTGAAGCCACCGGCGGCCTGCTCTGGTCATTGCTGTCGGGGCTGCTGTTCTCCCTGCTGTCACTCACCAACCGCGCCGGCTCCGGCCGTCTGCCTGCAGTGCAGGCGGCGCTGTGGCAGAACCTGGTGGTGGGCTTGTGCCTGCTGCCGTTCGCGGCACCGGACCTGGCCGGCGTAGCCACCATGGACTGGCTGTGGATCGCCCTGCTCGGCATCTTCTGCACCGGCGTGGCGCACAGCCTGTTCGTCGCCAGCCTGTCGGTGATCAAGGCGCGCACCGCCGCCGTGGTGTTCGGCATGGAACCGGTCTACGGCATTGCCGTGGCCTGGGTGGTGTTCGCCGAAACCCCGACCCTGCGCATGCTGCTGGGCGGCGCGCTGATCATCTTCGCCATCGTGCTGTCCAGCCGCCTGGCCGCCGAGCAACCGCCCAGGCAGCGGCCACTGGCCGAGGGCGCCTGATTCAGCGGTCGTTGTGGCCCAGGTCACGCTGCGGGTCGATCTGGTCGCGCACCCGCTGCTTCAGCACCTTGGCCTCGGGGAAACCACCGTCGGCCTTGCGCTCCCAGATCTGCACGCCATTGCAGGTGATGCGGAAGATACCGCCGGTGCCAGGCTCCAGGGCCACCCGGCCAAGGTCGTCGGTGAAGGTGCTGAGCAGTTCCTGGGCCAGCCAGGCGGCACGCAGCAGCCATTGGCACTGCGTGCAATACGTGATGACGATTTCCGGTTTGCTGTCGGCCATGGTGAGGCATCTCCAGGTGAGGGGCCGCTTATACTAGCGGTCTTTAGCCCACGGTTTGAGACTCACGATGCGCCGTTTGCTGTTCTGTTTCCTGCTCACCCTCACCTCCCTCACGGTATTTGCCGCCGAACCGGCCAGGCCCAAGGTTGGCCTGGTGCTGTCGGGGGGCGCGGCCCGTGGTCTGGCCCACATCGGTGTGCTCAAGGCCCTGGAGGAACAGGGCGTGCGCATCGACGCCATCGCCGGCACCAGCATGGGCGCGGTGGTCGGCGGCCTGTATGCCTCGGGCTACAGTGTCGAAGAGCTGGAAAAACTCGCCACCACCCTCGACTGGCAACAGGCGCTGTCCGACGCCCCGCCGCGCAAGGATGTGCCGTTCCGGCGCAAGCAGGATGACCGCGACTTCCTGGTCAAGCAGAAGCTCAGCTTTCGCGACGACGGCAGCCTGGGCCTGCCGCTGGGGGTGATCCAGGGCCAGAACCTGGCGCTGCTGCTGGAAAGCAAGCTGGCGCATACCGCCGACACCCGGGACTTCGACAAGCTGCCCATTCCCTTCCGCGCAGTGGCCACCGACATTGCCAGTGGCGAAAAGGTGGTGTTCCGCCGTGGCCACCTGCCCCAGGTGATCCGCGCCAGCATGTCGATCCCGGCGGTGTTCGCCCCGGTCGAACTGGACGGCCGGCTGCTGGTGGACGGCGGCATGGTCGACAACATCCCGGTGGACGTCGCCCGCGAAATGGGTGTGGACCTGGCCATCGTGGTCGACATCGGCACCCCGCTGCGTGACCGCAAGCAGCTGGCCACGGTGGTCGATGTGCTCAACCAGTCGATCACCCTGATGACCCGGCGCAACTCGGAAGAACAACTGGCCAGCCTGCACAGCGACGACATCCTCATCCAGCCACCGCTGACCGCCTTTGGCGTCACCGATTTTGGCCGCGCCCGGGAAATGATCGAGGCCGGCTACCGCGCCACCCGCCTGCTTGACCCGCGCCTTGCCGCCCTGCGCCAGCCCGAAGGTGACAGCAGCCTGGCCGTGGCTCGCTCGCCGCGCCAGCGCACGCCGACGATCACCGCGATCAGGATCGAAAACGACTCCAAGGTCAGCGACGAGGTCATCCGCTCGTACATCCGCCAACCGATCGATGCGCCGCTGGAGCTAGGCCGCCTGCAGACCGACATGGGCACGCTGTACGGCCTGGACTACTTCGACCGGGTGCAGTACCGCGTGGTGCACAAGGGCGACGACAACACCCTGGTGATCAACGCCCGCGGCCGACGCGGTGGCACCGACTACCTGCGCCTGGGCCTGAACCTGTCGGACGACCTGCGCGGCGACAGCGCCTTCAACCTGGGCGCCAGCTACCGGGTCAACGGCATCAACAGCCTCGGCGCCGAATGGCTGACCCGTGGCCAGATCGGCGACCAGCAGGAGTTGTACAGCGAGTTCTACCAGCCGCTGGACGTGGGCTCGCGCTACTTCATCGCGCCGTACCTGGACTTCAGCTCGCAGAACATCGAAGCCACCCTGGACAACGACCCGGTGGCCGAGTACCGCCTGGAGCGTTACGGCTTTGGCCTTAACGTGGGGCGACAGATCGGTACCAACGGCGAAGTGCGCCTGGGCGTGGGCAAGGCCTGGGGCGAGGCCGAGGTACGCATCGGCGACCAAGACCTGCCCAAGGTCAGTTTCAACGAAGGTTTCTACGAGCTGAAGTACTCGTTCGACACCCTCGACAACGTGTACTTCCCGCACAGCGGCGAGGATATCGGCCTGACCTTGCGCAAGTATGACCAGTCGCTGGATTCCGACCAGGATTACCGGCAGTGGATGTTCAACCTGGACAAGGCCCTCAGCAGCGGGCCGAACACCTTCGTGCTGGGCGGGCGCTACGGGCGCACGCTGGATGATACCGAAGTGGTGACCTCGAGCTTCGTGCTGGGTGGCGCGCGGGAGCTGTCAGGCTTCCGCCAGGACTCGGTGTCGGGGCAGAACGTGAGCCTGATGCGCATGGTCTACTACCGCCGCCTGACACCACGGGCCTACGTGCCGCTGGACTTCCCGCTGTACATCGGCGGGTCGCTGGAGCGAGGGCGGGCGTGGAACAACGACAACGAGTTCGACAGTGGCTACATCAATGCGGCGAGCATCTTCCTGGGGCTGGAGACGCCGTTGGGGCCGTTGAACCTGAGCTACGGGGCCAACAGTGCGCATGAGCAGGCGGTGTACCTGAACCTTGGGCATACCTTCTGAACCGTCGGGGCTGCCTTGCAGCCCATCGCGACACAAGGCCGCTCCTACAGGAGTACGCGATCCCCTGTAGGAGCGGCCTTGTGTCGCGATGGGCCGCAAAGCGGCCCCAGGCCCCTCAGGATTTCTCCAGGTTGGCCAGGATCTTGGCATGCACCCGCATGCACACCTGCAGCTCCGCCTCGTCAACCCCGGTGAACAGCTCTACCCGCAGTTGATTGGCAATGGTCTCGATCTGGTCGATCAGCGGTTTGGCCGGCGGGCACAGCACAATCTTCTTCGCCCGCCGGTCTTCCAGCACCGCTTGCCGGCGTACCAGCCCCTGCGCCTCCAGGCTGTCGAGCAGGCGCGCCAGGGTCGGGCCTTCGACGCCCACGCTCTGGGCCAGCTCACGCTGGGTCGGGGCCTCTTCGAAACGGGCCAGGTGCAGCAACACCAGCCAGCGCGCCTGGGACAGGTTGAGCCCGGCCAGGCGGCGGTCCAGCTCGGCACGCCAACCCCGGGACATCTGGGCCAGCTGCATGCCGAAGCGGTGTTGGTTGTCGGTCAGGGGCATAAGCAACTCATTGAACAGATCTAATTATTAGGCAGCTAACCATGGCCCGTCCCACGAGGCAAGGCTCGGGCACCCTGGAATGTTCGATAATCGTCAAAAAACATGACAAAGGTCAGCAGATGGCAGTTCTGCCTTCGATCCTGTCGTCACTTACAGCTCGAACTCGGCCGCCAGCGCAGCCCGCACGCAGTACAGCACGCCCTCCGGTACCCGCGCCCCGAACAGTGGCGCAATCGCCGATACCGGTGGAAGCTCGCCCTCGCCATCGAGGAAGGCATCCTGCACTTCCATCAACAGGTCTTCCGGCAGGTCCAGGGCCTGTTCCAGGCTCAGTTCCTGGCGGCCCAACGCCTCGGCCAACAGGCTGTAGACGTTCTTCTCGCTGCAGTTGAGCTGCCCGGCGATCTGCGCCGGAGTCATGCCGGCACGGGCCAGGCTGACCAGTTCGTGGCGCAGGTCGAGTACCACTTTCGGCGCTTCGTCGGTGCCGCCGCTGTTGTTCAGCACCTCGAGGAAGGCCTGGCCATAACGCTCCAGCTTGCGCGCGCCCACGCCGCTGACCTGGGCCATGTCGCTGAGGCTGGCCGGCTGGCTGCGCAGCATCTCCAGCAGCGTCGAGTCGGGGAAGATGACGTAGGGCGGCACGCTGTGCTCCTCGGCCAGCTTGCGCCGCAGGGTACGCAGCGCTTCCCACAGTTCGCGCTCTTCGGCACGCACCAGCTGGCTGGCCGGGCTGCCGCCACTGGACGACGAAGTCCTGGCGGTGGTCTGCGGCTTGAGGTCACGGCGCAGCTGCAAGGTCACTTCGCCACGCAGCAGCGGCCGGCAGCTGTCGGACAGGCGCAGGCCGCCGTAGCCTTCCAGATCGATGTCGACCAGGCCGCGCGCCACCAGCTGACGGAACAGCGAACGCCACTCGACTTCGGCCAGCCCCTTGCCGACGCCAAACACCGAGAGCTTCTCGTGGCCGAAATTGCGCACCTTCTCGGTGTCCTTGCCCAACAGCACATCGACCAGGTGACCGACGCCATAGCGCTGGCCGGTGCGGAACACCGCCGACAGCGCCTGACGGGCCGGCTCGGTGGCGTCCCAGGTCTGCACCTGGTCGACACAGTTGTCACAGTGCCCGCACGGTTGCTCGAGGGTTTCGTCGAAATAGGCCAGCAGCGACTGGCGGCGGCAGCGGGTTTCTTCGCACAGGGCCAGCATGGCGTCGAGCTTGTGCTGCTCGATGCGCTTGTGGCGCTCGTCACCTTCGGAGTTCTGCAGCATCTGCTTGAGCATCACCATGTCCTGCAGCCCGTAGGCCATCCAGGCATCGGACGGCAACCCGTCACGGCCGGCACGGCCGGTCTCCTGGTAGTACGCCTCGAGCGACTTGGGCAGGTCAAGGTGGGCGACAAAGCGCACGTTGGGCTTGTCGATACCCATGCCGAAGGCGATGGTGGCGACCATGATCAGCCCTTCCTCGTTGAGGAAGCGGTGCTGGTTGGCTGCACGCGTCTCGGCAGCCAGGCCGGCGTGATACGGCAGCGCGGGGAAGCCCTGGTCACAGAGGAAGGCGGCGGTTTCGTCGACTTTCTTGCGCGACAGGCAATAGACGATACCGGCGTTGCCGCGGCGCTCGCCGAGGAACGCCATCAGCTGCTTGCGCGGCGCCTCCTTGGGCACGATGCGGTAGAAGATGTTGGGCCGGTCGAAACTCGACAGGAAGCGCTCTGCGCCTTGCAGGTGCAGGCGCTGGACAATCTCCTCGCGGGTGCGCATGTCGGCGGTGGCGGTCAGCGCGATGCGCGGCACATGGGGGAACAGCTCGGCCAGCTGGCCCAGTTGCAGGTATTCGGGGCGGAAATCGTGGCCCCATTGCGACACGCAGTGGGCCTCGTCGATGGCGAACAGCGAGATATCCAGATCGCGCAGGAAGTCGAGCATGCGCGGCTGCACCAGGCGCTCGGGCGCCAGGTACAGCATCTTCACTTCGCCACGGCGCAGGCGCCCGGCCAGATCACGCTGCTGCTCCGGGGTCAGCGTGGAGTTCAGCGCAGCGGCCGGCACACCCAGTTCGTCGAGCGTGGCGACCTGGTCGTCCATCAGCGCGATCAGTGGCGAGACCACCACCGTCAGGCCCGGGCGCAGCAGCCCCGGCACCTGGAAACACAATGACTTGCCGCCGCCGGTGGGCATCAGCACCAGGGCATCGCCGCCATTGGCCACGCAGTCGATGATCGCTGCCTGGCGCCCGCGGAAACTGTCGTAGCCGAAGACGTCCTTGAGAACGCGCTGAGCCTGTTCGAGCATGTGCAACTCCACAAATCGCCGTACCATCCCGGATACAGGCTGGACGAAAAACCCGCCCCGCACACGCCAAATGCGTAAGCGGTTTTTGCCAGGTAGCCGGCAAACCCTGCCCCTGGATGAAAAATCGCGGAGTATACCGCAGCACCGCCCCGCGCAGGACACCACGGCGATAGACGTTCCCTTTACCCCGCCGCCGTCGCAAGGTGCTAGAATTCGTTATCGTTTATTCCCCAAGGTAGCCCTGTAATGTCCTTCGCCGAGCAACTGACCCGCCTGCAAGCCTTCCTCGACGCCGACGAGCTGCACGAGGAAGCGCTGGACTATGTCGCCGCCCACGGCTACCTCACCGCCCTCTCGATCAATGCCGAGGAAGTGCCCGAGCGCGAGTGGATCGACGCCCTGTTCGCTGAAGAGCCGCACTACGCCAGCGATGCTCAGCGTACCGAGATCGAGGCCACCCTGGTGGCGCTGAAAGCGCACATCGCCCGCCAGCTGGCCAGCGACGACGAGTTCGAGCTGCCATGCGACCTCGACCTGACCGACGAGCCGGACGATTCCGACCTGCGCGGCTGGTGCATCGGCTTCATGGAAGGCGTATTCCTGCGTGAAGAGGCCTGGTTCGAGAACGCCGAGGAAGAAGTCAGCGAGATGCTGCTGCCGATCATGGTCGGCTCGGGCCTGTTCGACGAGCAGCCGGAGTTCGCCGACATCGCCAGCAACGCCAACCTGCAGGACGACATGATCGTACAGATCCCCGAAGCGCTGACGGCGCTGTTCCTGCTGCTGCATGCCCCAGACGAAAAACCGGCGCTGCTCAAGCCACGCCACCACTGAGTCGCCTGTGCGCTACCTGCTGCTGGCCACTGGCTGGCTCAGCGTCGCGTTGGGGGTGTTGGGGATATTCCTGCCGGTATTGCCCACCACCCCGTTCCTGCTATTGGCGGCCGCCTGCTTTGCCCGCAGCTCGCCGCGCTTTCACCACTGGCTGGTCCATCACCCCAAGCTCGGGCCATGGATCCGCGACTACCTCAGTGGTGAAGGCATCCCCCTCAAGGGCAAGGTCTACGCCATCGGCCTGATGTGGGCCAGCATCGGCCTGTCGTGCTATCTGGTGCCCCTGTTCTGGGCGCGCACCTTCATGTTGACCAGCGCCGTACTGGTAAGCCTGTACATCCTCAGCCAGAAAACTTTGCACAAGCCAAAGTGACAATATTCTGTCGCCAAATATCAATTTCGCCTAACGATTATTTTCCTTATCCGAAATGATTCTGGAACTCCGTTAAACCCCCGTATTGATTGGCTTTCATGGACTTTTCCGCTGCCATTCCCTGGGTTCTTCTGCGAGCCTATTAGACAATTTATATATGATATGGCAATTTGATATGAATAAATCTTCTTATCTATCGCGTTGAATGTACTTAGCTGTGTTATTAAAAACCTGCAACACTATATGCAATAACTTTATCGTCATTTTTTTGGCGAGCAGCAGGATAAATTCCAGGATCAGGGAGATGTACCATGCGCGTTTTGAACCCCATCACCAGTGCATTACTGTTGGCCCTGGCGAGTGCCAACGTACAGGCGATGTCGATCACCGAGGCTGTCCAGAGCGCCGTGGACTACCACCCGCAGGTCAGCTCCAACCGCAACAGCAAGCTGTCGGCCGATGAAGATGTGAAGTTCGCGCGTGGTGGCTACTACCCTTCCGTGGATCTGGTCGCCGGCTATGGCCGCCAGCGTTCGGACAACACCACGACGCGTGCCGAGGGCAACCACAACAAGGAAACCCTCAACTACACCCAGTCCGAACTGCGCCTGCGGCAGATGATCTTCGACGGCTTCAACACCTCGAATGAAGTGGGCCGCACCGAAGCAGTCTCCACCTCCCGCGCCTACTACACCCAGGCCGTTGCCCAGGATGTCGCCCTGCGTGCAGTCGAGGTGTACCTGGAAGTGCTCAAGCGCCGTGAACTGGTGACCCTGGCCAGGAACAACCTGCAAGCCCACCTGCGAGTCAACGACCAGATCGGCCTGCGCAACGAGCGTGGCGTCGGCAGCACCGCCGACCTTGACCAGTCCCGCGCACGTCGCGCCCTGGCGGAAAACAACCTGGACACCGCCGAAGTCGACCTGGCCGATGCCGAGGCCAACTTCTACAGCGTCGTCGGCCGCATGCCGGACGAGCTGGAAAGCCCGCAGACCATCAAGGGCGAGGTGCCTGGCACCCTCGACGAAGCCCGCGACGGCATGCGCCAGAACAACCCGTACATCAAGTCTGCCCAGGCTGACGTGAATGCTGCCGAGCAGCAATACGAAGTGGCCAAGTCGACCTTCTACCCTCGCTTCGACGCCATTCTGGCTACCGGTGCCAACAACAACACCAGCGGCGAGAAAGGCCACAACAACAACGACTGGCAAGCTGGCGTGGAGATGAACTACAACCTGTTCCGCGGCGGCAGCGACAAGGCCCGCCTGCAGTCCGACGCGCACAAGATCAACCAGGCCCTGGACATCCGCAACAACGCCCTGCGTGAGCTGACCGAAAACCTGAGCCTGGCGTGGAACGCCATGAACAACGCCAGCAAGCAGCTGCCGACCGCGCGTGAATACGCCGAGACCACCAAGCGCGTGCGTGCCGCCTACCAGGACCAGTTCGGCCTGGGCCAACGTACCCTGCTCGACGTGCTCGACAGTGAAAACGAGCTGTACAACGCCGACCGCCGCTACACCGAGGTGCGCTATACCGAGGAGTTCTCGCGCTACCGCGTGCTGGCGACCATGGGCGAGCTGCTGAGCAAGCAGCGTATTTCGCTGCCGCCGGAAGCGCTGGCTACCACCGAAGTACGCACCGAGGCACGTTTGCCTGATATGCGTTGATCGGGTTCGAGATAGCCGGGGCCGCTTTGCGGCCCATTCGCAGCACAAGGCTGCTCCTACAGATGTTGCGCGCTTTCCTGTAGGAGCAGCCTTGTGCTGCGAATGGGCTGCAAAGCAGCCCCCTGCCCTCACTCGCTACCATGGTTACGCTGGAACGTCTCCAAACCCATGGCCCTGATCTGCCCCTCGATCAACGCCTCGAACGGTGCCAGCAGCGCATCGAAACAGGCAGGCTGCTCCAACGCGTTCAGCGCTCTCACCACCGCCTCGATAGTCGATAACGCCCCCGCCTCCGGCGCCTTGCGCAAGCGGTAGCGTGAAGGCGCGACAGCCCCCAGCGTCACCCGCGGCAACGCCTCCAGCAACGGGTTCAGGTACAACAACTTGCGCGCCTTGCGCCAGGTGCCGTCGGGCACGATCAACAGCAAGGGTTGGTCGTCCGTCTCGCCATAGGCCAGCAATTCCTGGGCGTCGTCACCCGGGAACAGCAGGGCTGGCCGGTAACCAGGGGTCGCCAGCAATTCATTCAGGTCATCGAATACCTCGCCTACCCGCAACTCGGCATTGTTCAGGCCAAGGGCGGCCAGGCGGGCGGTATTCAGGGCATGGGTGGTTTCACTGGGGTGCTGCAGCAGGATGACGCGGGTGCGGCTGTCGAGTGCGGGGATCAGTGGGCAGAGGCAATGGTCGAGCGGGCGCTGGCAGCGCTCGCAGCGGGGTCTGGGCATGGGGTTCTCCTTGGCGGGAACAGTTTGCCACAGAACCGGGGCCCGCTTTGCGGGCCATTCGCCGGCAAGCCAGCTCCCACAGAATCACCACAGGCCTGAGCCTTGTGCAATACCTGTGGGAGCTGGCTTGCCGGCGAAAGGGCCGCAAGGCGGCCCCGGCAATCTCAACGATTGAACCGCTCCGCCAGGCTATGCAGGTACTCCGCCATGCGCTCCAGGTCCTGGCTGATTTCCGCGCCCTGCCTGGCCTGCCCGGCACTCTGATCGCACAGGTGGGCTATGCGCACGATCTGCTGGTTGATGTCCTCGGCCACATGGCTCTGCTGCTCCGACGCCGTCGCCATCTGCTGGCTCATGCCGGTGATGCGGCTGACCGCCTGGGCAATCCCGCTCAACGCTGCCTGCACCGCCTCGACACTGTGCACGCTGTCCCGAGAGATCTGCTCGCCACGGCTGGCGGTGCTCACCGCGCGCTCTGCCCCGGCACGCAACGAGGCGATGATCTGGTGGATCTCCTCGGTCGAGGCACGGGTGCGCTGGGCCAGCGATCGCACCTCATCCGCCACCACGGCAAACCCGCGCCCCTGTTCGCCGGCACGCGCCGCCTCGATGGCTGCGTTGAGCGCCAGCAGGTTGGTCTGCTCGGCGATCGAGGTAATCACATCGACCACGCTGCCGATCGACTGGGTCTGCTCGGCCAGGGCATTGACCGCCTGGCCGATGTCGTTGACCGCATTGCTCATGCTGCCCATGGCCTGCAGGCTCTGCATCGCCAGCTCGCTGCCCTGCTGCGCCAGCTGGTCGGCATCGCCCGCTGCGTGCGCCGTGCTCTGCACGTTATGGGTAACCTGCTGAATGGTCGCCGCCATCTGCGCGATGGCGGCGGCGGACTGATCGGTCTCGCTGCGCTGGCGGTCGAGCATCTGTGCCTGGGCATCGGACAAGTCGGACGACTGCGCCGCCCGCGACTTCACCCCGACCCCGGCATCCACCAGGCGGGTCAAGGCCGTTTGCAGGCGTGCTTCCTCGCTGATGATGGCAAGATCCAGCTGGCCTTGCAGGCCTGGGTTATCGCTGTAGGTCAGTGCCACCAGCGGGCTGGTGAAGGCCTTGGGGTGCTCGGCCAGCGTGCGGCGGATGGCCTGGTTCTGCCGGTGCTCGACCAGATACCAGGCCAGCAGCAGGCTGGCCATCAGCACCCCGAGCGCCGCGTAGGGCGGTAGCCACAGGTAGCCCGCCGCCGACAGCAGGCCCGCACCGATCAATGGCCAACCGTGACCCAGGCCATACCCCAGACGGGCCGCCCACGGCACCGGCGCGCGGCCAGCCCGCAAGCGCGCGTACAACGCCTCGGCGCGGCGGATCTGCTCACGGGTGGGCACCGAGCGCACCGACTCGTAGCCACTGATGCGGCCCTGCTCGTAGACGGCCGTGACATAGGCGCTGACCCAGTAGTAATCACCGTTCTTCGCCCGGTTCTTGACTACGCCCATCCACGGTTTGCCTTGTTTGATGGTTTCCCACATGTGGCCGAACACGGCCGGAGGCATGTCCGGATGGCGCACCAGGTTGTGGGGTTGGCCGACCAGCTCGTCGTAGGTGAACCCGCTGATCGCCACGAAAGCGTCGTTGCAGTAGGTGATGCGGCTGTTGAGGTCAGTGGTGGAAATCAGGCGCTGATCGTTGGGAAAGGTTCTTTCGTGCTCAGTGACGGGCAAATTCATGCGCATCTTGGGCAATCCTTGCAGGATTAAAGGGAGGAAGTCAGCAGCACACACTGATTTGATATATAGCAGGGCGCCATTATGTTGTCGGTCAGCGGCACCAACAATTTAACGGGGGCCGACGAAATACAGCATGTGCCGGACTTCAACCCACGTTGAGCTGGCTTTTCAGCAGGTCGCGGAAAGTCTGGATCAACGGTTCGCGGCTGCGCCCGCGGCGAATGATCAGCGAGAACGGTGCCTGGTAGCCAAAGGTGGACGGCGACAGCACGCGCAAGTCGCCCTTGTCGACCCAGGCCTGGGCATAGTGCTCGGGCAGGTAGCCGATGTAGGCCCCGGAGAGAATCAGGATCAACTGCGCCTCCATGCTCTCCACCGTCGCCGCGCTGTGCTTGAAGCCATGCCGGGCCAGTTCGGCCTGGCTCCAGTAGCCACGCCCGACCATGCGCTGCTGGGTCACCACCTGCTCGGGGATGCGCCGTTCGGCATACAACGGGTGGCGGCTGCTGCAGTACAGCCAGTGCTGCTCACGGTACAGCGGCTGGTAGAGCAGCCCGCTCATGCGCGAGGAAAACGCCCCGATCGCCAGGTCCAGGCGGTTGTCCTGCACGCCCAGTTGCAGCTCGTAAGGGCTGGACACCGACAGGTGCAGGTGCACCGCCGGGTGTTCCTGGCTGTAGGCGCCGATGGCTTCGGCCAGCGGCAAGGCCTGGTCACCGACCGTGGAGTCGATCACCCCCAGGTTGAGGGTGCCGCGCAACTCACCCTTGAGGGCGGCGGCGTACTGTTCGAAACCGTCCAGCTCGGCCAGCAGGCGCAGGGTTTCCTGGTGGAACAGCTCGCCCTTGCTGGTCAGGCTGAAGCCGCCACGGCCGCGGTGGCACAGTACGATCCCCAGGGCACCTTCCAGCTGGCTCATGTAGGTGCTGATGGCCGAAGTCGACAGGTTCAGCTCGCGCTGGGCATTGGCAAAGCCCTGGTGGCGCACCACGCTGACGAAGATGCGCAGCAGTTTCAGGTCGGGCAAGGTCGAGGCCATGGTGCAACGGTTCCGCAAGGGTGTTTGCGCGCAGTCTAACCGCTCTGCCGGCCTTTAGTTCAGAAATTCCTGAACTAAGTATTTGCCGGTAGCGATTTTTCCCCGGCACTACCTTCAGCAGACTTGGCCGAAATGTCCCTGCCCGCCGGCAAGACCACACCTGGAAGGCGCGCGGCGGCACAGGTTCGAACAAACAGAACAATCGACCGACTGATGAGGCCCACCGTGGACAAGATCCTCCACCAACCACTGGGCGGCAACGAAATGCCGCGTTTCGGCGGCATCGCCACCATGCTCCGTCTCCCCCACCTGCAAAGTGCCCAAGGCCTGGACGCCGCCTTCATCGGCGTGCCACTGGACATCGGTACCTCGCTGCGCTCCGGCACCCGCTTCGGCCCGCGTCAGATCCGCGCCGAATCGGTGATGATCCGCCCGTACAACATGGCCACCGGGGCTGCACCGTTCGACTCGCTGTCGGTGGCCGATATCGGTGACGTGGCGATCAACACCTTCAACCTGCTGGACGCCGTGCGCATCATCGAAGAAGCGTATGACGAGGTCCTCGAGCACAACATCATCCCGCTGACCCTGGGTGGCGACCACACCATCACCCTGCCGATCCTGCGCGCGCTGCACAAGAAACACGGCAAGATCGGCCTGGTGCACATCGATGCCCATGCCGACGTCAACGACCACATGTTCGGCGAGAAGATCGCCCACGGCACCACCTTCCGCCGCGCCGTGGAAGAAGGCCTGCTCGATTGCGAGCGCGTGGTGCAGATCGGCCTGCGCGCCCAGGGCTACACCGCCGATGACTTCAACTGGAGCCGCCGTCAGGGCTTCCGTGTAGTCCAGGCCGAAGAGTGCTGGCACAAGTCGCTGGAACCGCTGATGGCCGAAGTGCGCGAAAAGGTCGGCGGTGGCCCGGTGTACCTGTCGTTCGACATCGACGGTATCGACCCGGCCTGGGCGCCTGGTACCGGCACCCCGGAAATCGGCGGCTTGACCACCATCCAGGCGATGGAGATCATTCGCGGCTGCCACGGCCTGGACCTGATCGGCTGTGACCTCGTCGAAGTCTCCCCGCCTTACGACACCACCGGCAACACCTCGCTGCTCGGTGCCAACCTGCTGTTCGAGATGCTCTGCGTGCTTCCGGGCGTTGTCCGCCGGTAAACGACGGCCCTTTGTAGGAGCGGCCTTGTGTCGCGACCGGGCCGCAAGGCGCCCCCCGGACTGTTGCGGTGTCGCATAGGCTGCCGGGGCCGCTCTGCGGCCCGATCGCGACACAAGGCCGCTCCTACAGAAAGCGCCCGCAGTACTTGCTACACCCCGGCAGGAGCCATATGGGAGGGCCATTGAGGCCCGCCAACAACACGACAAGACCGCCGGGCGCCGTGAACCCGCCCGCGTGGTCGATCTCGCCATAATAAAGATAATCGGGAGACCCCCAATGGCCTTGGACATCATTGTTGTAATGATCTATACCGCCGGCATGCTCGGGCTTGGCTGGTATGGCATGCGGCGCGCGAAAACCCACGAGGACTACCTGGTGGCCGGGCGCAACCTCGGCCCGGTCCTGTACATGGGCACCATGGCCACCACTGTGCTCGGTGGCGCTTCCACCGTCGGCACCGTGCGCCTGGGCTACGTCCACGGCATCTCCGGCTTCTGGCTGTGCGCAGCCCTGGGCCTGGGCATCATCGCCCTCAACCTGTTCCTCGCCAAACCCTTGCTGCGCCTGCGCATCTTCACCGTGACCCAGGTGCTGGAGCAGCGCTACAACCCGGCCGCACGCCAGGCCAGCGCCGTGATCATGCTGGCCTACGCACTGATGATCGGCGTCACCTCGACCCTGGCCATGGCCACCGTATTGCAGGTGCTGCTCGACCTGCCGTTCTGGGCCTCGCTGCTGCTGGGCGGTGGTGTGGTGGTGCTGTACTCGACCATTGGCGGCATGTGGTCGCTCACCCTGACCGACATCGTCCAGTTCGTGATCAAGACCGTCGGCCTGATGTTCATCCTGCTGCCAGTGTGCCTGTACAAGGCCGGTGGCTGGGACACCTTGGTGGCCAAGCTGCCGGCGGCCAGCTTCCAGCTGACCACCATCGGCTGGGACACCATCATCACCTACTTCCTGATCTACTTCTTCGGCATCCTCATCGGCCAGGACATCTGGCAGCGGGTGTTCACTGCCCGTGACGAGAAGGTCTGCCAGCGCGCCGGCACCACCGCCGGTGTGTACTGCGTACTGTACGGCCTGGCCTGCGCCGCGATCGGCATGGCCGCGCATGTGCTGATGCCCGACCTGGCCAACCCAAACAATGCCTTTGCCGAGATGATCAAGACCACCCTGCCCGATGGCATCCGTGGCCTGCTGATGGCAGCGGCGCTGGCCGCCATGATGTCCACCGCCAGCGCCGGCCTGCTGGCTGCGTCGACCACCCTGACCGAAGACCTGCTGCCCAAGCTGCGTGGCGGCAAGGCGTCGAGCCTGGGCGTCAGCCGCCTGTTCACCCTGCTCACCGGCCTGGTGGTGCTGGGCATCGCCCTGGTGGTGAACGATGTGATCAATGCCCTGACCCTGGCCTACAACCTGCTGGTCGGCGGCATGCTGATCCCGCTGATCGGCGCGATCTTCTGGAAGCGCGCTACCACCGCCGGGGCTATCGCCAGCATGTCGCTGGGCTTTGCCACCGCGCTGCTGTTCATGTTCAAGGATGGGCTGGAGGCCAATACGCCGATCTACTACAGCCTGGCGGTTGGTCTGGTGAGCTTTGTGGTGGTCAGCCTGATGTCGCGTAAATCGGTGGCGGCGGTGAAGCTGGCCTGATAGATCGCGGCTGCCTGTACTGGCCCTTTCGCGGGTAAACCCGCTCCCACAGGAATATCACAGGCCTCGAGTGCTGTGGGGTACCTGTGGGAGCGGGTTTACCCGCGAAGAGGCCGGTACAGGCAACACACAACTGGCAGACACAAAAAGGCCGCTGCACCCACCCAGGTGCAGCGGCCTTTGTCTGTATCAGCGACGACGCGGTTGGCGTTTGCGCTGCTCTTCATCAGTCGGGATCGGCACCGGCTGCAAGGGTGGTGGAATCAGCCCCAAGGCGACAGCCAGGTCGTGGAGCCAGTTGGACAGTGGTTTATTCATAATGCCCCCTTGACGGGTCAGCCTCACGGCAATTCAATCCTGCGATGTTTCATACAGATCATAGCCCTATGTCCTGTATTACGCATGCCTCTAAACCTACAGATACGGGCCATTTTGATACGGATCAAGCCGTAATGGCGCATTCCGACGACTGGTTAATCGTTTCGCTTTGTTGCAGGTCGATCCAGGCCTGCAAATTTGCCCCGCGCATGCCCTGGCGCCACATCAACCAGGTGACCGCCTGATCGAACGGCGCCTGCAACTGGTGCACCCGCACCTGGTCGCGCCCGGGCAGGCTGTCCAGCATCGACCTGGCCATCATCGCCACACCCGCGCCGGCGATCACGCAGGCCAGCATGCTCTGGTACGACTCGATTTCCATCACCCGGCCCATGGGCGTATGGGCATGGGCATACCAGGCCTCCAGGCGCATGCGGTACGAGCAGCCCTGGCGGAAGGTGAACACCGCCTTGCCCGCCACGTCCTTGGCAGTGTGTACCGCCGGGTGCTCGGGGCTGGTGATCAGCACCAGTTGCTCATCGCAAAGCGGCACGCCATCGAGCCCGGCCAGGCTCGGTGGCCCGTCCACCAGGGCCGCGTCCAAGGTGTGGTTGAGCAGGCCTTCCAGCAGCTCGCCACTGGGCGCCGCACGCACCTGCAGGTTAACCGCCGGGTAGGCCTGGTGATAACGCGCCAGCAACCCCGGCAAATGGGTGGCCGCCGTGCTGTACATGGTCCCCAGCACGAAGTCCCCCGCCGGTTGGCCGCCCCGCACGGCGGCCAGTGCCTCGTCGCGCAAGGCTGACATGCGGTTGGCGTAATCCAGCAGCACCTTGCCCGCCGGCGACAGCTGCAGGCGCTGGCGTTCGCGCAGGAACAGCTCGACACCCAGTTGCTCCTCGAGCTGGCGCAAGCGCGTCGACAGGTTCGACGGCACCCGATGCAGGCGCTCTGCGGCACGGGTGACCGAACCTTCCTCGGCCACGGCCTGGAAGATACGCAGTTGGCTGAATTCCACGGCATTCTCCAAAACAGAACAACTTGATCATCATTATTCAATTTTATTGAAAAAGAAACCGCCCTAACCTGCCAGCCATCGCTTACATCCGTGCAGGAGACTCGTCATGTCGCCACTCATTCAACTGCTGGCCAGCGCCGTGGCGCTGATGATGGCCATGGGCATCGGCCGTTTCGCCCTGACCCCGCAGCTGCCGCAACTGATCGCCGAAGGCCAGTTCGACCTGACGGTCGCCGGGCTGGTGGCCGCGGCCAACTACCTGGGTTACTTCATCGGCGCGGTCGATGCCATGTTCGCCCGCTCGCCGGGCCAGGTGCGCCTGCGCCTGCACGGTGGGCTGTGGTTGTGCGTGCTGTTGACCCTGGCCTCATGGGCCGCAGACGGGTTCTGGAGCCACCTGCTGCTGCGCTTCGGCACCGGCGTGGCCAGCGCCTGGGTGCTGGTGATGATCACCAGCCTCAGCCAACAGGTGGCCAATGCAAACAACCGCCAGCGCCTGGGTGCCCTGGTGTTCGCGGGGCCCGGCCTGGGCATTGCGCTGACGGGTTTGCTGGCGCTGGTGGCGCATTTGTGGGGGCTGGGCTCGGCAGCACTGTGGCTGATCTATGCCGTGGCCGCGCTGGTGATGCTGCTGGCGGTCCGGCCTTGGCTGCCAAGGGCGCTGCAAGCGGCGCCGGTGCCGTCGGCTGCACGCCAGGGCCCGACGCGCAGTGTCGGCATCGGCCGCCTGGGGCTGGTGTATGCGCTGTATGGCGTGGGTTACATCCTGCCGGCCACCTTCCTGTCGCAAATGGCCAACCAGCAGTTCCACGGGCAGTGGCTGGCCGACCTGTTCTGGCCGGCGTTCGGCCTGGCGGCGGCGCTGGGGGTGCTGCTGGTGAGCCTGCGGCGTGGCGGCCGCACCTCGGCCTGGCTCACTGCCACCCTGTGGCTGCAGGGGCTGGGTGTACTGGCCTGCCTGATGGGCGGGGGTGTCGGGCTGGCGTTGGGCGTGGTGCTGTGTGGCGGGCCGTTCCTGGCCTGCATGCAGCTGGTGATGCAACGTTCGCGGGAGCTGGCGCCGCATGCCACGCAGCGCAATGCCGGGCTGCTGACAGCCTGCTTTGCCCTGGGGCAGTTGAGTGGGCCATTGCTGGCGGCGGTCAGCAGCCATTACAGCGGCGGGCTGCAGCCGGCGCTGATGGTGGCTGCGGGTGGGTTGGTGGTGGCTGGGGGGCTGGTGCTGTTTGGTAGCTCTGCACAGCAGGGCAGCGCCTGTCAGGCCAAGGCAGCATCCTGAATCGTGGCTGCCTGTGCCGGCCTCTTCGCGGGTAAACCCGCTCCCACAGGTACTGCACAGGCCTTGAAGATTGTGCGGCCCCTGTGGGAGCGGGTTTACCCGCGAAGAGGCCGTAACAGGCTAAAACTCACCCCACAAACTTACGCAACTGCTGCTTAACCCAAGGCTCGGCACTCACCAGGACTACCCCCAGCAGCACCATCAACGCGCCAACCACAAAGTTCAGGCTCAGCGGCTCATCCAGCAACAACACGCCGAAGGTCACCCCGAACAGCGGGGTGATGAACGAGAACACTGCCAGGTTCGACGCCAGGTATTTGCGCAGCAACCAGAACCAGGTCAGGTAGCTGATGAACGACACCACAATCCCCTGGAACAGCACGCTGCCCATCGCCAGCGGCGTCAGCGTCACCGCGCCGATCTGGCCGCTGAGCAAGGCAATCAGCAGCAACCCGGCAAAGCCCACCGCCAGCTGATAGAACAGGGTCAGGGTCGCCGGTGCTTCCGACAGCCGCGAGCAACGCACCACCACCGTGGTCGCTCCCCAGGCCAGCCCGGCGATCACGCCAAAGGCATCCCCCAGCAGGGTGCGGCCATCCATGTGCTCGAACGACATGCCGCCGGCAAACGCCATGGCAATGCCGCCGAAGGCCAGCAGGATCCCCAGCCATTGCAGCAGCCGCAGGCGTTCGCTGGGCAACCTGAAATGCAGGCCTAACGCGGTAAACACCGGCGCGGTATAGAGGAACACCGACATGTGCGCCGCCGAGGTCAGCTTCAGCCCCTCGGCAATGAACAGGAACTCCAGGCCGAACAGCCCGCCCGCCACCACCCCGGCACGCCAGGTGCTGCCGACCTGCTCCCAGCCCCCGCGCCAGCACAGCAACAGGCCCACCAGCACGGCGGCGATACCGTTGCGCAGGGCCGCCTGCATCACCGGCGCGATATCGATGGCGGCAGTCTTGATCAACACCTGCTGGCAACCCCAGATCAGGCACAGCCCCAGCATCACCTGGAATGCAAAGGCATCGGGGTTCTTGCGGACCGCGCTCATAGGCGGGCCTCTGTGGTGGTCATTGGCATGGGCAAGGGCTCGGCAGTGTTCAGGAACTACCGATTATCGGGTTTCCATGGCCGCCCTTGCCAGCCTCAAAACGACCTCAGGCAATCTGTGCCTTCGCCGACACCTGCTCGAAGGTGGTTTCGTCCAGCGCATCCTCCTGCTCGTCCAGCACCTGGCGCGGGTGCTCGAAGCCGGGAATGCTGCTGTCGATCAGGCTCATCAGCCGCGAACCGCGCTCGGTCAGCACGAAGTTCTCGCCATTGCCGCCATCCTCTTCGGGCCGGGTTTCGATGAAACCACGCTCGAACAACAACCTTTCGTACTCGCAGGCACAAGTTTTCAGGTGGTCCAGGTCGCCCACCGGCTCCCCCTTGGCAGCCAGTGCCGCAGCGTGCTGCTCGGCATAGGGGCGTGGCGTGAAGCTGTGACCGGCGCCGTTCTGCACCTCGTGCAGCAAACGCTCGATCAGGTCCCAGTCGTAGGCGATGCTCATGGCTACGGGCTCCTGCTGTGGACGGAAGGGGTACACAGGTTGGGACCTTTCGGTGAGCCGTGGTGTTCCGAAAGATCTTGCACGGTGATACGCCACGCTCTGAAGCCGCTGGTACCGCAACAGGCAGAAACCATTTGCTGTCTAGCCACCTGTAGTTTATAAACTACATTCACTCGATGAAAAAAATCGAATCCAGCAGTTTCAGACATTGGGTGACCGGTCTCCGAGACGTTAGTGCCAGAGCCCGAATCATTTCTCGGATCAACCGGTTGATGGAGGGCCTGCCTGGCGACGTATCACCGGTTGGCCACGGCGTCAGTGAGCTCAGGGTTCACTATGGGCCTGGCTACCGGGTGTACTTCCATCAGGCTGGCAGCACATTTGTCATTCTGCTTTGCGGCGGCGACAAAGGCAGCCAACAGCGCGACATCAAGGCAGCCCACCAGATTCTGCGTTCGTGGAGGATGCAAAATGACTGAAACCTTCTCTGATTTCGACCCCGCCCAGTACCTCACTACCCCTGAAGCGATCGCGCAGTTCATGACCGACGCACTCGAAACCGGGGATGCCGGCTATGTCGCCAAGGCTGTAGGCGTGGTAGCGCGTGCAAAAGGCATGAGCGAGCTGGCTAAAGAAACCGGTCTGTCGCGCGAGCAGCTCTATCGGTCTTTCAGTGAGCATGGCAACCCGACTCTGAAGTCGTTCCTGACCGTGATGAAGGCGCTGGGAATAGACATGACGGCGCGGCCTCACCTCGCTGGCTGATAAACGAACGCGTCGGCTCTCAGCTGATCGGTTAACGCGCTCAGGTGTAGGAGCGGCCTTGTGTCGCGAAAGGGCTGCGAAGCAGCCCCGGGGTTTCAGCGCAAATGCAAAAATTGCTGGGGCTGCTTTGCAGCCCTTTCGCGACACAAGGCCGCTCCTACAAGGGCCCGCACAGGCCGGGAGAAAAGATGTTAGCGCTGGCGCCCAGGCAACCGGCCTGCGCGGCTCGGTTACTGCTTGACCAGATAGTTGATGAACAATCGAAACAGCTCCGCATTCCCGGCAATCCCCAGCCGCTGCCAGATGTTGTGCCGGTGTACTTTCACTGTGCCCTCCGAGATGCCCAGCTCACGTGAGATCGACTGGCTGCTGTGCCCTTGCAGGATCAGCTTGGCCACATGCCGCTGGGTTTCGGTCAGCTGGCCCTGGAGGATATCGACGAAAGCATCTTCCAACTGGCTGTCGGACTCCTGCGGGTCGGCCAGGTCATCGGCATGTGCCAGGCGCAGGTGCTGGCTGAAAATGGCATCGATGACTGGCGTCAACGCTGCCAGCCGCTGCGCCTCCTCGGCCTCGAACGCGCCCTTGTCCAGGCCACGCATCAACGAATACACCAATGCGGTCCGTGGCCTTACCGGCACGATGAAACCGATCTCTTCGATCAGGCTGCCGTGGTGCGACGAGACGCAGGGGTGGATGTCGTGGGAGATGGAAAAGCCCGAGGCGAAGAAGCTGTCCGGGGCCAGTTCGCGCATCCGCCACAGGCCACCCGGGTGGTTGTTGGTACAGGCGACGTAGAACGGGTCGAGCAGATAGCCGCCGCGCAGGTAGGCTTTCAGAGTACGTTCGGCGACTCGCTGGTTGTAGCCGTCATGAATCAGCAGCGCGGGTTGGTTGAAGCGAAACAGGTAGGCGCAGCTCATGTCGAAATCGACCACGCCCTTGAGCGCGGTGTCGAGGGCCGGGCCCAGTGCATCGCTGCCGATGCTGCGAATGACCGCACCCAGGCGGTTGGCGTTGTCGCTGTTCATTGCGGAGGCCCGTGCGGTGTGGGAGAAGGCGCAAATGCCGCCCGGCTGTGCAAGCCCGAACGGCATTGAACGATGCCTGGCCCTGTCAGTGCAACGGTGCACTGGCGGGCAGCAGGCCGGCCTCTTCTTCCTGGCGACCCAGTTCCAGTGCCTTGGGCACCGCCAGCCAGTAGGCCAGCAGCATGCCCAGCAGGCCACCGGCGAGCTTGCCGATGATCAGCGGCCCGATCAGCGTGGGCTGGAAGTTGGCCGAGTAGGCCAGGTGATCACCAAAGGTGAAGGCGGCGCACACGGCAAAGGCAATCACCAGCACCTTGTCTTTCGGCGGCATGTCAGCCACCAGGCGGAACATCGCGAGGATGTTGGCCGAGGCCGCGAGGATACCGGCCGCGCCCACCGGCGACAGGCCGAGTTTCGACGCCACCTTTTCGATCGGCTGCGACAGGAAACGCTTGATCAGGTAAACCATCGGGAACGCACCGCACAGCATGATGCCTACGTAGCCGGCAATCTCCAGCGCCCGGAATTGGTCGTCCTTGTCGGCGATGATCGGGGCGAAGCCCCAGCCACCGAACAGCGAAGTGAACGCACCGGTGAAGTACTCGACGATCGAAGCCACCAGCACCAGCGTCACGGCGGCGTACATCAATTGGCCCAGCTTGAGGAACAGGCTGACCATGAGGTTGGGGAAGTAGCGCAGCGCCGCCGCCAGTGCCACGCAGAACAGGATCAGCGGCGACAGGTTGCGCAGCAGGGTCGGCAGGGTGAAGTGCAGCGCCTGGGTCGCAGCGCCTGCCGTGGCGATGTCCGGGCGCACGCCCAGGCCCATGGCCTGCATGCCCATGGCGATCAACACGATGCTGATCGGGATGCTCAGCAGCCCGGCCATGATGCCCAGCGCCATGTACTTGTGGTCGGCCTTGTTGAGCATGGCCAGGCCCACCGGGATGACAAAGATCACCGTCGAACCGCACTGGAAGCCAGTGATAAGGCCGAGGATCCAGCCTTCGGGGCTATGCGACAGCGCCTGGGCCAGTTGGTAACCGCCCAGGTCCGAGGCGATGAAGATCGGCCCGGCAATGCCGGCATCGGCGCCCATGGCCAGGAACAGCGGGCCGATGAACTGGCTGATGAAACTGGAAATGAACGGGATGGCGGCCATGATCCCGGCCACCGGGATGAAGATCGGGCCAATGCTGTGCAGGCCGGCGGTGAACTCCTTGGCCAGCTCGGATTCCGCATTGACGATCGATGCGATCGCGCCGATCACGGCGCACACCATGATCACGTAGATGACGTAAGTGCCTATGTTTTCCATCTGCTGCCTCTGTCTTGTTGGAATTGGCTTTGTGGGCAGAATTGAAGGGTGCTGCGTATTGTTCTTGTTGGTGCCGGCAGGGTACTGCCGGCCGGGCATTACATGGCGGTGTAGGCGTTGTCGACGAACAGGTGCGAGCCGCTGACGAAGCTCGACTCGTCACTGGCCAGGAACAACGCGGCGTTGGCCACTTCGGCCGGGTCGCACAGGCGCCCCTGCATGGTCTTGATCGCTTCGTCGGAAGCATCCACGCCAAAACCACGCAGCAGGTCGAGTTCGCGGCGGCCATGGGCGGTGCCGATGAAGCCTGGGCAAATGGCGTTGCTGCGGATGTTCTGGTCACGGTATTCCACGGCCAGGGCGCGAGCGAACATGTGGCAGGCGCCCTTGGTGGTGCAATACAGCACCTCCATTGGCGTGCCGACCACCGCCGAGATCGACGAGGTGCAGATCACGCTGCCGCCGCCGGCGGCGAGCATGCCAGGCAACACCGCCTTGGTGACCAGGAACATGCTTTTTACGTTGACGCTCATCAGCCGGTCCCATTCCGCTTCGCTGGTTTCGAGGAACGGGCCGGCGGCGATGATCCCGGCGTGGTTCATCAGCACGGTGATCGGGCCGAAGTGCACCTGGGCCTGGGTTACGGCGCCGTGCACCTGGTCGGCCTGCGACACATCGGCGGCGACAAACAGCGCCTGGCCGCCGTCCGCATTGATGCGCGCCGCCATGGCTTCGCCCTGGCTGGTCGGCAAGTCGAGGATCACCACCTTGGCGCCCTCGGCGGCGAACAGTTCCGACGCGGCCAGGCCACAACCGCCTGCGCCGCCGGTAATCAGTGCCACCTTGCCTTTCAATCGATCCATGGGTGTGTTCCTCGGTTGTCATGTTTGTGGCTTCAAACTAGAGCCGAGGAAGAGCGCGGTAAATATACCCAGGGGTATAGCCACCGGTCGAAGGCGCTGAACTAACGGCCAGGCACATGCCTCCACCGGGCATCACCACCGCCGGAGGTAGGAAGGATGAAACTGCTGCTGCCCATTGCCTGCGCCACTGCCCTGTTCTGCGCCCTGCCCGCCTGGGCCTGCACACCGGAAGAAGCGACGCAGAAACGCGAAGAGCTGGCCGGGTTGGTCACCCAGTTGACCGAGCAGAACCCGCAGAAGGCCAAGGAGATCAATGACGAGCTTCAAGGGATGGAGCTGGGGACGGCGAGCAAGGATTTGCCCGACAAGTGTCAGCTGATCGACAAGCGGATCAAGGAGTTGAAAGAGGCGGAGAAAAAGGCTGAATGATCAATGGCCGCGTGACGCGCGCCCTGTAGGAGCGGCCTTGTGTCGCGAAAGGGCCGCAAAGCGGCCCCCGGATAGATGCGTCACTCACGAAATCGAGGGGGCTGCTTCGCAGCCCTTTCGCGACACAAGGCCGCTCCTACAAAGGACGCACCAACCTGACAGAGTGCTGATTACTCAGCCGCAGGCTTGCGCTTTTTCAGCGGCGCCAGGCCGTCAGCGCTGGCCAGCGGTGCATTGGCCTTCGGCTTGGCGGTTGGCTTGCGCTTGGCGGCCGCCTTCTTGTCACCGGTCTTCTTCTCGACCTTTTTCTTCTTGCTGCCAGCTGCCTTGCCCGAGGCCTTGACCTTCTTAGGCCCGTTGTAGGTGCCCTTCACCTCCTTGATCACCCGGCGCTCGAACTGCTGCTTGAGGTAGCGCTCGATGCTCGACATCAGGTTCCAGTCGTTGTGGGTGATCAGCGAGATCGCCAGGCCTTCGCCACCGGCACGGCCGGTACGGCCCACGCGGTGCACGTACTCGTCACCGCTGCGCGGCATGTCGAAGTTGATCACCAGGTCCAGGCCGTCGATGTCCAGGCCACGGGCCGCAACGTCGGTAGCCACCAGTACCTTGGAGCTGCCCTGCTTGAAGCGGTCCAGGGCCAGCTTGCGGTCCTTCTGGTCCTTCTCGCCGTGCAGCACGAAGGCCTTCACGTCCTTGGCCACCAGGTGGCCGTAGATGCGGTCGGCCAGGGCGCGGGTGTTGGTGAAGATGATCGCCTTGTCGAAGGTTTCGTTGGCCAGCAGCCACTGCACGATCTGCTCTTTGTGCTGGTCGTGGTCAGCGGTGATGATCTGCTGGCGGGTGCCTTCGGCCAGCTGCGAGACGCTGTTGAGCATCAGGTGCTCTGGGTCTTTCAGCACCTTGCCGATGATGTCGCGCAGGGCCGCACCACCGGTGGTGGCGGAGAACAGCAGGGTCTGCTGGCGGTTCTCGCACTCCTTGCACAGGCGCTCCATGTCTTCGGCAAAGCCCATGTCGAGCATGCGGTCGGCTTCGTCGAGGATCAGCACCTGCACGTGGGACAGGTCGAGGTTGCCGGCATTGAGCTGCTCGAGCAGGCGGCCCGGGGTGCCGATCAGCACATCCGGCACCTTGCGCAGCATGGCGGCCTGTTCCTTGAAGTCTTCACCGCCGGTAACCAGGCCCGACTTGATGTAGGTGAACTGCGAGAACAGCTGTATCTGCTTGAGGGTCTGCTGGGCCAGTTCACGGGTCGGCAGCAGGATCAGCGCACGGATCTCGACGCGGCGCTCGCGCAGGTCGACCAGGCGGTTGAGCAGCGGCAGCACAAAGGCCGCGGTCTTGCCGCTGCCGGTCTGCGCGGTCACGCGCAGGTCACGCCCTTGCAGGGCCAGGGGGATGGCCGCGGCCTGCACCGGGGTTGGCTCGACAAAGTTAAGCTCGGCCACGGCTTTAAGCAGGCGTTCGTGCAGGGCGAATTGGGAGAACACGGAGGTAACCTCAGGCAAGTGCGGAAAATTCAGTTGCATAGGGTAACGTTTTCTGCCGCCTTAGCCGAATTTCTTTTGGCAACTTTGTCGCCATCCGCGCTCTAATGGCGCTTCGTTTGGCGACAAGACTGTACGCAAGCCCATGGATATCCAACGAATCTGGCGTGACTCCCTCGACCTGTGGGGCACCCTTGACCAACATCCGATGCTGCACGCGGCCATTGGCCTGGCGGTGCTGCTGCTCATTTCCCTGGTCATCGGCCGCCTGGCACGCTTCCTGGTGCTGCATGGCGCCCGCCTGCTGGCCCGCCAGCCAGCGCTGAAATGGCTGGACGACCTGCGCAACAACAAGGTGTTCCACCGCCTGGCACAGACCACGCCGTCACTGGTGCTGCAGTTCGGCCTGAAACTGGTGCCCGAGCTGTCCGACACCGCCCAGCACTTCCTCGGCAATGTCGCCCTGGCCTTTACCCTGCTGTTCATGACCATGGCGCTGTCGTGCCTGCTGGATGCCCTGCTCGACATCTATGCCCGCACCGAACACGCCCGCACCCGCTCGATCAAGGGTTACGTGCAACTGGCCAAGATGATGCTGTGGATCTTCGCCTCCATCGTCATCGTCGCCACCCTGATCGACCGCTCGCCGCTGTTGCTACTGTCGGGCCTGGGTGCCATGTCGGCGGTGCTGCTGTTGGTGTACAAGGACACCCTGCTGTCGTTCGTCGCCAGCGTGCAGCTGACCAGCAACGACATGCTGCACGTGGGCGACTGGATCGAAATGCCCCAGGTGGGCGCCGATGGCGATGTGGTGGACATCACCCTGCACACGGTGAAGGTGCAGAATTTCGACAAGACCATCGTCTCCATCCCCACCTGGCGCCTGATGAGCGAGTCGTTCCGCAACTACCGCGGCATGCAGCAGTCCGGTGGACGACGCATCAAGCGCAGCCTGTTCATCGATGCAGCCGGCGTGCGGTTCCTGACTCGCGAGGAAGAACAGCGGCTGAGCCAGGTGCACTTGCTGGCCGACTACCTGGCCGGCAAGCGCCAGGAGCTGCAGCGCTGGAACGAGGCCATGGGGCCAGTGGCCGAGCTGTCGGCCAATCGCCGCAAGCTGACCAACATCGGCACCTTCCGGGCGTTTGCCCTGGCCTACCTGAAAAACCACCCCAACGTGCACCCGAACATGACTTGCATGGTGCGGCAGATGCAGACCACCGCCGAGGGTGTACCGCTGGAGATCTACTGCTTTACCACCACCACGGCCTGGGCTGAGTACGAGCGGATTCAGGGGGATATCTTCGATTATCTGCTGGCGGTGTTGCCGGAGTTTGGGCTGAGCCTGTACCAGCAACCGAGTGGCAACGACATGCGGGTGGGGTTGAGCGGGCGTGTATCGCAAGAGCCTGTGCCGCGTCGGCTGGAAGACATGAACGAGGCTTGATATTGCCGGGGCTGCTTCGCAGCCCATCGCCGGCAAGCCAGCTCCCACAGAGGTCACGCAGATCGTGAGATCTTCGTTGTACCTGTGGGAGATGGCCCAACCCTTTGCGCTGCGCTGTCGCGTAGATAACTGAAACTGCAAGCAATCCGCGTATCCTGTGGGAGCGGCTTTAGCCGCGAAGAATCCAACGCGGTGCATGGCACCGGCTGCGCCGGTGTTCGCGGCTGAAGCCGCTCCCACAGGGCCCCTGCTAATTCAATGAGTTATGTGCAGTTCAATGAGAGCTGGCTTACCGGCGATGGGCCGCAAAGCGGCCCAAAATTGTTTGACTGACAGGCATGACGCCTTAAGGTTGTGTTTAAGTAGCCCCTTTCTGTGTCAGGACCGAGTCAGGGGTGCGCATTCATGGTTGTCGAAAGCCGGTTGCTCTCGCGCCCATGGACCATGCAATACAGCGCACCGGCCAGGATCAACCCCATCGCCCAACTGATGTCTGCCCCCAGCCACTCGGCCACGAACCCCGTGTAGAACGACAGTTTCATGAACGGGATGGTACCGATGATCGACACGGCGTACACCGCCAGGCTTCGACGATTGAAGCATCCATAACGCCCCTTGGAGTCATACAGCGCCCCCACATCATAGTGGCCTCGGCATACCCAGTAGTAATCCACCAGGTTGATCGCGCTCCATGGGATCAACAGGTACAGCTGGCCGATCAGGATGTCGGCAAAGAACGTATCGAAATTGTATTGGGTAGCGATGGCGATCACCGTTGCCGCTGCGGTCAGCCCAGCCATCACCATGGCCTTGGCCGTCGCGGTCACGCGCCGGATGGTCTTGAAGGCGCCAAAGATCGTGACCGACGACATGTAGGCACTGTACAGACACAGGACGTTGTACTGGATCACCCCCAGCGCGATCACTGCCAGCGCCAGCGGCGCCCACGGGCCAAACAACGCGGCAATGGCTGTGGCCGGGTCGTGCCCCAGTGCCGAGGGCAACTCCACTGCCACCAGCGCGCCCAGTGCCATCATGGCGAAGGAGCCCAACGCACAACCGCAATAGGTGGCCCAGAAGGTGGCGCGTGGGTTGACGTTGGCCGGGAGGTAGCGCGAGTAATCGGCTACATAGGGGCCATACCCCAGCGTCCAGGAAGCCGACTGGGCCACGATCAGGTTGAAGGCGGTGAACGAGAAGCCGGTACTCACTGCCGTTGTGGTTGCCATGTCGCCGGGGTGCAGCAGGATCAGCACCAGGGCGCCAGCAAAAACCAGTGTGGACAAGAGGCTCATCCACGCGCCCAGGCGATGGATCAGCTCGTAGCCGACAAAGCCGATGACAAAAGTCAGCAAGCCGACCACCACGATCGCCTGGTCATCGCTCATGGGCATCAGCGCCTGCAGGGCATTGCGCATCAGCACGCCGCTGGCGGCGAGGAACAGGACTGCGGCCGTGACCATCACCAGCAGAGGGAGCGCGGCACCATGGACACCGAACTGGGCCCGGCTCTGGATCATCTGTGGCACGCCCAGGTGAGGCCCCTGGGCAGAATGCGCGGCCATGAACACGGTGCCGATCAGGTTGCCGACCAACAGGCCCAGCAAGGTCCAACTTAGACTTAGCCCCGACGCAGCGCCCAGGGTGCCGACCATCAGGGCGGTTATCTGGAAATTGGAGCTGAACCAGATGGTGAACAATCGTTTAGGCGTGCCATAACGCTCGGCGTGTGGGACAAATTCGATACTTCGCGTTTCTAGCTTCACGCCGGTCTCCCGATTTGGTTTTCCGGATTATCGGGTAGGGACCGGCGGAATTTGGGTTCAGTAACGAACGCGTCATAGCTGGCTGCGCCATGGCTTGCTTGATAACGTCAGGGTACCCAGGCGGCTCATCCACACCGACGCCAGGATCACTGCCCCGCCGATGAACAGCCTGCCCAATGGCTCGTCCTGGTTCCAGATCAGCAAATTGAGCAGCAACCCTACCGGCACATGCAGGTTGTTCATCACCGCCAGCGTCCCGCCCGAAACCAGGCAGGCGCCCTTGTTCCACCAGTACAGCCCCAGCGCCGTCGGGCACAGGCCCAGGAACAGCAGCACCAGCCACTGCACATCGGTGGTCGGCAGGTGCTGGGCGTTGCCAAACAGCAGGAAGGCCGGCAACACCACGATCAACGCGCCCAGGTAGAAGTAGCCAAAGCGCTTGTAGTGCGGCAAGTCGCTGGGGTGGCGTGCAACCAGGTGGCGGTACAGCACCTGGCCGGCGGCGTAGGTGAAGTTGGCCAGTTGCAGCAGCAGGAAGCCGATGAAGAACTCGCCGCTGATGGTGTCGAAGCGGATCACCGCCGCGCCGGCCACCGCCACCAGCGCTGCCAGCAGCGCCCACGGGTTGAAGCGCCGGTTCATGGCGTCTTCGATCAGCGTCACGTGCAACGGCGTGAGAATGGTGAACAGCAGCACCTCCGGCACGGTGAGCACGCGAAAGCTCAGGTACAGGCAGACGTAGGTGATGCCGTACTGCAGCGCGCCGATCAGCAGCATCGAGCGCATGAAGCGCGGCTCGACCTGGCGCCAGCGGGTCAGCGGCAGGAACACCAGGCCAGCCAGCACCACGCGCGCGAGCACGGCAAAGTAGCTGTCGACGTGCCCGGCCAGGTACTCGCCGATCAGGCTGAAGGAAAACGCCTGGATCAGCGCGACGATTATCAGGTAGCCCATGGTTGCCTCTCGTGGATCAAGGCCGCGACCTTAGCGGGTTGCGGGGAATGAGTTCAACCATGAGGAATGTAAGGACGGCAGCGCACGCGGTCTATGTAGGAGCGGCCTTGTGTCGCGAAAGGGGTGCGAAGCGCCCCCGGGATCTCAGCACAGCAGCACATATTGCCGGGGCTGCTTTGCAGCCCTTTCGCGACACAAGGCCGCTCCTACACAGAGCAAAAGCAGACCGCATGTGCACAAATATAAAAAAGCCCGGCCATGCAGGCCGGGCAGGTACACCCAAAGGAGCAACAACAGGTGTCAGGGTTGGGAATTCGCTAAGCCTCAGGCCACCGCCGCCAGCTTGGCCTTGGCCTGGTTGACGCCCTTCTCGTGGAAGTCAGGGCTCATGTTCAGGCCTTCGGCATGGATGAAGTCGACATCGTGAATGCCGATGAAGGCCATTACCTGGCGCAGGTACGGCTCCTGGTGGTCGCTGGTGGCGCCGGCGTGGATGCCGCCACGGGCAGTCAGGACGATGGCGCGCTTGCCGGTCAGCAAGCCCTGCGGGCCGGTGGGGGTGTACTTGAAGGTGATGCCGGCACGCAGCACGTGGTCCAGCCAGGCCTTGAGGGTGCTGGGGATGGTGAAGTTGTACATCGGCGCAGCCATCACCAGCACGTCGGCGGCGAGCAGCTCATCGGTCAGTTCGTTGGAGCGGGCCAAGGCGTCCAGTTCGGCAGCACTGCGCTGTTCTTCGGGCTTCATCCAGCCACCCAGCAGGTTGGCGTCCAGGTGCGGCACCGGGTTCACGGCCAGGTCGCGCACACTGATCTGATCGGCCGGGTGGGCGGCCTGCCACTGCTGGATGAAATCACGGGTCAGCTGACGGGAAACGGAATCCTGCTGGCGGGCGCTGCTTTCGATGATCAGTACGCGGGACATGGGGGGCCTCCATCGGCAAAAAGGGTTGCGATTCGATGGAGGTGAGATTACGGCTTGACCTATCGATAAAAAAGCGTAAAAAGTGGGTTCAATCTATCGATTTATCAGTTTATTCTGCACTGCAGTTCAAGGCGATCCGTAATTTGATGATCTGCCGGTTGAACTTGGCAGTGACATCGACGCTTTTACCGGCCGGTACGTTCACCCGTCGCACCCGCGGTGCCTCCGGGCCGTTACGGAAAGTCACCTTGCACGCAGCCGGTACCTGCCCATAGTTATTGAGGGTGATGGCGCCAATGTCATAGGCCGTGTCATAGGCGGTGTAGTCGAGCTTTACCCCGGTCAGTTCCTTCTCAACGTCGATGGGATAAGCCATGGCCCCGAGGGGCAGGCACATCAGTATTGCCGCACAACATTTCTTCATGGGCCGCTCTCCTTGAAAGAGCGCAGCTTAGGACAACAGGAGCGAAAGATGAAAGCGCCGCGCGTAACCCTTGACCAGTGGCGAACCCTGCAGGCAGTGGTCGATCACGGTGGGTTTGCCCAGGCCGCCGAGGCACTGCACCGCTCGCAGTCATCGGTCAGCTACACCGTGGCCCGCATGCAGGAGCAACTGGGCGTGCCGCTGCTGCGCATCGACGGCCGCAAGGCGGTGCTCACCGAGGCCGGCAATGTCCTGCTGCGCCGTTCGCGCCACCTGGTCAAGCAGGCCAGCCAGCTCGAAGACCTTGCCCACCACATGGAACAGGGCTGGGAGGCCGAGGTACGCCTGGTGGTCGATGCCGCCTACCCCAGTGCCCGCCTGGTACGCGCCCTGGCCGCGTTCATGCCGCAGAGCCGTGGCTGCCGGGTGCGCCTGCGTGAAGAAGTGCTGTCTGGCGTCGAGGAAGTGATGCACGAAGGCATCGCCGACCTGGCCATCAGCAGCTACAGCATCGGCGGCTACCTGGGCGCCGAACTGAGCGCGGTGGAGTTCGTCGCCGTCGCCCACCCCGAACACAGCCTGCACCGCCTGGGCCGCGAACTGACCTTCCAGGACCTGGAAAGCCAGTTGCAGGTGGTAATCCGCGACTCCGGCCGCGCCCAGCCGCGCGATGTCGGCTGGCTGGGTGCCGAGCAACGCTGGACCGTCGGTAGCCTGGGCACCGCCGCTACCTTCGTCAGCAGTGGCCTGGGCTTTGCCTGGCTGCCCCGCCACATGATCGAGCGCGAGCTGCGCGAAGGCGTGCTCAAGCCGTTGCCGCTGGATCAGGGTGGCAGCCGCCATCCACTGTTCTACCTTTATTCGAGCAAAGAGAAGACCTTGGGCCCGGCTACGCAGATTCTCATCGACCTGCTGCGCAATTTCGACACCGCGCCACTGGACGTGCCCTTCGCAGCCCCCCCACAAGCCTGAGAGGACCGCGCCCATGGCCTATTTCGAACATGAAGGATGCGCACTGCATTACGAGGAATATGGCCAGGGCGAACCCCTGGTATTGCTGCATGGCCTGGGCTCCAGCTGCCAGGACTGGGAGCTGCAGGTGCCGGTGCTCAGCCGCCACTACCGGGTAATCCTCATGGACATCCGCGGCCACGGCCGCTCCGACAAGCCACGCGACGGTTACCAGATCGCCACCTTCAGTGCCGACCTGCTGGCCCTGCTCGAACACCTGCACACCGGCCCGGTGCACATCGTGGGCCTGTCCATGGGTGGCATGGTCGGCTTCCAGTTCGCCGTCGATCACCCGCAGTGGCTGCGCAGCCTGTGCATCGTCAACAGCGCCCCCGAGGTCAAGCGCCGCACCCGCAGTGACTGGGCATGGTGGCTCAAGCGCTGGGGCCTGGCGCGCCTGCTCAGTGTCGAAACCGTCGGCAAGGGCCTGGCCGAGCGGCTGTTCCCCAAGCCGCAGCAGGCCGAACTGCGGCACAAGATGGCCCAGCGCTGGGCACGCAACGACAAGCGCGCCTACCTCAAGAGTTTCGACGCCATCGTCGACTGGGGCGTGCAGGAACGCATCGGCCAGATCCACTGTCCTACCCTGGTGATCGCCGCCGACCACGATTACACCCCGATACAACTGAAAGAACGCTACGTCGCCCTGATGCCCCACGCCAGGCTGGTGGTCATCGACGATTCCCGGCACGCTACACCCCTCGACCAACCCGAGGTCTTCAACCAGACCCTGCTGCAGTTCCTTGCAGCCGCTTCCACCTCTCAAGGATCTTTGAGCCCATGCTGAAAAAACTCCTGCTCACCGCCTGCTCGGTCGCCTTCGCCACCAGCGTCATGGCCTCCGACAAGACCCCGCACGTACTGCTGGACACCAGCTTCGGCCAGGTCGAAATCGAACTGAATGCCGAGAAGGCGCCGGTCAGTACCAAGAACTTCCTCGAGTACGTCGACAGCGGCTTCTACAACAACACCATCTTCCACCGGGTGATCCCGGGCTTCATGGTCCAGGGCGGCGGTTTCACCGAGCAGATGGTACAGAAGCAGACCCGTGACCCAATCCAGAACGAGGCCGGCAACGGCCTGCAGAATACCCGCGGCACGCTGTCGATGGCGCGCACTTCCGACCCGAACTCGGCCACCAGCCAGTTCTTCATCAACGTTGCCGACAACGACTTCCTCAACCCGGGCCGCGACCGTGGCTACGCGGTGTTCGGCAAGGTCACCAAGGGCATGGAGGTGGTCGACCAGATCGTCAACTCGCCAACTACCATCAAGAAAGGCATGCGCGATGTCCCGGCAGACCCGGTGTTCATCAAGTCCGCCAAACGCATCGACTGACCGCAGGTTTCACAGGGACGTGAAACCTTCCGGGGTCGGGTAGCACAGGAGTCTTGTCACCCATGCTGTACCGCCGTTTCGAGCAACTGATCGACATCTTCCGCGACGCGCCCAGCGAGTCACCACCCGGCCAGGTGTGGCCGTTCTACCTGTACTACCTGCGCCAGGTGTGGCCGAGCTTTGTCGCCCTGCTGGTGGTAGGCCTGGTCGCCTCGCTGATCGAGGTGGCGATGTTCAGCTACCTCAGCCGCATCATCGACCTGGCCCAGGGTACGCCCAATGCCAATTTCTTCAGCGAACACAGCGGCGAGCTGATCTGGATGCTGGTGGTGATCCTGCTGCTGCGGCCGGTATTCTTCGGCCTGCACGACCTGCTGGTGCACCAGACCATCAACCCCGGCATGACCAGCCTGATCCGCTGGCAGAACCACACCTATGTGCTCAAGCAGAGCCTGAACTTCTTCCAGAGCGACTTCGCCGGGCGCATCGCCCAGCGCATCATGCAGACCGGCAACTCACTGCGCGACTCTGCGGTGCAGGCGGTGGATGCGCTATGGCATGTGCTGATCTACGCCATCACCTCGCTGGTGCTGTTCGCCGAGGCCGACTGGCGCCTGATGCTGCCGCTGCTGTTGTGGATCGCCGGCTACATCGCCGCGCTGTTCTACTTCGTCCCCCGGGTGAAGGAGCGTTCGGTGATCTCCTCCGACGCCCGCTCCAAGCTGATGGGGCGCATCGTCGACGGCTACACCAACATCGCCACCCTCAAGCTGTTCGCCCACACCGACTTCGAACAGCAGTACGCCCGCGAAGCGATCCGCGAGCAGACAGAGAAAACCCAGCTGGCCGCACGCGTGGTCACCAGCATGGATGTGGTCATCACCACCCTCAATGGCCTGCTGGTGGTCGCCACCACCGGCCTGGCGCTGTGGCTGTGGAGCCAGTCGCTGATCACCGTCGGCGCCATCGCCCTGGCCACCGGCCTGGTGATCCGCATCGTCAACATGTCGGGCTGGATCATGTGGGTGGTCAACGGCATCTTCGAGAACATCGGCATGGTCCAGGACGGCCTGCAGACCATCGCCCAGCCGGTCACCGTCACCGACCGGCCCAACGCACCGGCGCTCAAGGTAAGCCGCGGTGCGGTGCGTTTCGATGACGTGGACTTCCATTACGGCAAGGCCGCCAACGTGATCGAAGGGCTCGACCTGGACATCCGCCCGGGCGAGAAGATCGGCCTGATCGGCCCGTCCGGGGCAGGCAAGTCGACCCTGGTCAACCTGCTGCTGAGGCTGTATGACGTGCAGGGCGGGCGCATCCTCATCGACGGCCAGGACATTGCCGAAGTGAGCCAGGCCAGCCTGCGCGCGCAGATCGGCATGATCACCCAGGACACCTCGCTGCTGCACCGCTCGATCCGTGACAACCTGCTGTATGGTCGCCCCGGTGCCAGCGAGGCGGCGCTGCATGAAGCGGTGCGCCGGGCCCGCGCCGACGAGTTCATCCCGCAGTTGTCGGACGCCCAGGGGCGCACCGGTTTCGATGCCCATGTGGGCGAGCGCGGGGTCAAGCTGTCGGGTGGCCAGCGCCAGCGCATCGCGATTGCCCGGGTGCTGCTGAAGAATGCACCGATCCTGATCATGGACGAGGCCACTTCGGCGCTGGACTCGGAGGTGGAGGCAGCAATCCAGGAAAGCCTGGAGACGCTGATGCAGGGCAAGACAGTGATCGCCATTGCCCACCGGCTTTCCACCATTGCGCGGATGGACCGGCTGGTGGTGCTGGACAAGGGGCGGATTGTCGAGAGTGGCAGCCACAGTGAACTGCTGGAGCAGCAAGGCTTGTATGCCCGGTTGTGGCATCACCAGACCGGGGGGTTTGTCGGGGTCGACTGATCAGGGCAACAGCGCGCTTCCTGTAGGAGCGGCCTTGTGTCGCGAAAGGGCTGCGCAGCAGCCCCAGGTTTCCAGCTTCGCAGCAGAAATAGCTGGGGCCGCTTTGCGACCCTTTCGCGACACAAGGCCGCTCCTACAGGATTTGCGCCGGCCTTGAGCCAGGATCAGTCCCGGCGATAGGGCAACATCCCCCTGGCCTCCTCGGCGTACGCCCGCACCCCTTCCCGCTCCTGCGCCAGAAAATCCTCCACCGCCCGCCGCAGCCCCGGGTGCAGCAGGTAGTGCCACGACCGCGTCAGCACCGGCTCGAAGCCGCGAATCAGCTTGTGCTCCCCCTGCGCCCCGGCATCGAAACGCTGCAGCCCTTCGGCAATGGCAAAGTCCATGCCCTGGTAGAAACAGGTTTCGAAATGCAGCCGGTCGAATTCGTCCATGCACCCCCAGTAGCGGCCAAACAGGCTGTCGCCCCCCACCAGGCTCAGGGCCATGGCCACGTCACGGCCACCCTGCCGCGCCATCACCACGCGCAACGCTTCGGGCATGCGCTCGGCCAGCAGGCTGAAGAACTCGCGTGTCAGGTAGGGCGCACGGCGGCGCACCGCGTAGGTATTGGCGTAGCAGCGGTAGACGAAATCCCACTGCGCCTCATCCAGTTCACCCCCACGGTACCAGCGGAATTCAATACCGTGCCCGGCCACCTGTTCACGCTCCTTGCGCATCTGCTTGCGCTTGCGCGAACTCAGGCTGTCGAGAAAATCCTGGAAGTCACGGTAGCCGTGGTTGCGCCAATGAAACTGGCAGCCCAGGCGCTCCATCCAGCCCGGCAGGCCGGCCAGCTGGTCGTCCAGCGCCGGCTCGGTGAAATTGATGTGCGCACCAGACAGCCCGCCCTTGCCCAGGTACTCCGGCAACGCCTGCAGCACCAGCAGACCATCGGCTGGGTCGGCGGCGAGCAGGCGCGGGCCGCTGACCGGGCTGAACGGCACGGCACCGAGCAGCTTGGGGTAGTAGGCAATGCCGGCCCGCTCACAGGCATCGGCCCAGCCATGGTCGAACACGTACTCGCCAAACGAGTGCCATTTGCGGTACGCCGGCAGCAGCGCCCGTACCTGCCCGTCATGTTCCAGCACCAGGTGCTCGGCGGCCCAGCCGGTGTTGCGCGCGACGCTGCCGCTGTCCTCCATGGCGCTGAGAAACGCATGGCGCAGGAACGGTTGGCCGGCCGGCACCAGGGCATCCCAGGTGGCCGCCGGTAGATCACGCAGATGGGCAAGGCTGTACAGGCTGGTCACGGTTTCGGCTCGCTGTTTCAAGGTACCCAGTATCCCCAAGGAAGGCCCGCCACTCAAATCACGATAGCCGGGACAGATCCTTTTATTCTCAATTACTTAACCGCAGTGCCACTAATTCGACATTAATCTGTCATTCGCCCCCGCAATACTTGCGCCTGTTTTCCGGAACCCCAGAACCTGTCTATTCAGGCCCTTTCCGAAGACATGCCAACACAGGGGCGGGCGCTTGAGCCTCCCCCATCTTATTCAACAGGGAGAACCTTATGCGTCTTGTTTCTACACTTACCGGAGTGAGCCTCACCGGCATGATGCTGGCTCTGAGTACTCCGGCCAGTGCAGCTGTCGACGCCAAGCTGCTCGAAATGCTCCGCGCCAATGGCTCGATCAACCAGGCGCAGTACAACGAACTGCAGGCGGACCTGGCTCAAGAAACCAAGGAAAAGGCCGCTCAGAAAGCTCAGTCCGAACGGATGAGCTCCTTTGAACAGAAAGTGGCATGGGCCGCCAAGACCCAGATCAAGGGTGATGTGCGCCTGCGTTACGAAGACGTCAACGTCGACGACCCGATCGCTCGCAGCGGCAACCAGGACCGTGAACGTGTACGTGCCCGTGTCGGCTTCTACAGCGAGATCAACCCGCAGGTCGACGCCGGCGTGCGTGTGGCCACCGGCAGCAGCGCCGATGCCCGCTCGACCAACCAGAGCCTGGACAACTACTTCGAGAAGAAATCGCTGTGGGTCGACCTGGCCTACCTCGACTGGCACCCGACTGCCGTCCCGAACCTGCACCTGATCGGCGGCAAGATGCTGCAGCCATGGGTGAGCATGGGCGACATCATCTGGGACAGCGACATCAACCCGGAAGGCCTGGCCGCTACCTACAAGACCAACCTCGGCCCGGCCGAAGTGTTCGGCAGCATCGGCCACTACAACCTGAAGGACAACGTCGACGGCGACGGCGTGCAGTTCAAGCACGACGCACAGCTGTACGCGGCCCAGCTGGGTACCAAGTTCAACGCGGCTGACACTGTCAAGGTCACCGTCGGCGGCAGTATCTACGGCTACGACAACGACAAGGAATCTGCTGCCCTGCGTTCGCTGGGCAACACCACCAACGAGTTCCAGCTGGTGGAAGGTTTCGGCCAGGTCGACTTCACCGGCTTCGCCATCCCGCTGTCGGCCTACGGCCAGTTCGTCAAGAACACCGAAAGCACCGATGGCAAGGACAAGGCCTGGCTGGCTGGTTTGAAGAGCAAGATCGGCGCCTGGAGCCTGGACTACAACTACCGCGACGTGCAGCGTAACGGTGTAGTCAGCCTGTTCACCGACTCTGACTTCGGTAACGGCTTCACCGGTTCCCGTGGCCACAAGTTCAAGGTGGGTTACGAAATCGACAAGAACTTCGCCCTTGGCGCGGCCTACATGATGGCCAAGACCGACTTCTCCAACCTGCCGAACAGCGATGCTGACGTAGACACGCTGCAGGTAGACCTGGAAGCCAAGTTCTAAGCGACACGCTGCACTGCTTCACCTGAAGCGGGAAATGCCGACCCCATCCGGCATTTCCCGCTTTTTTTTGCCTGTGAAATTGCAGGGGGCTGCCTTGCAGCCCTATCGCGACACAAGGCCGCTCCTACAAGAGAATGCGTCCGTTGCAGGTACGCGATCTCCTGTAGGAGCGGCCTTGTGTCGCGATAGGGCCGCAGAGCGGCCCCGGCAATCTCGGATCAGACGAAGCAATCAGCGCTTGCGCAGGATCACGCTACCAATCGAGTACCCCGCACCGAACGAGCTCAACACGCCCAGCGAGCCCTTGGCCAGGTCGTCCTGGTAAAGGTGGAAGGCAATCACCGACCCCGCCGAACTGGTGTTGGCATAACGGTCGAGAATCACCGGTGCATCTTCCTCGGCCACTTCACGCCCCAGCAGCTTCTTGACGATCAGGTGGTTCATGCTGAGGTTGGCCTGGTGCAGCCAGAAGCGTTTCACATCGCTTGGTTGCAGCCCGTTTTCCTGCAGGTGCTCACCGATCAGCTCGGCCACCTTCGGGCACACCTCGCGGAACACCTTGCGGCCTTCCTGGATAAACAGCTTGTCCGCCGCGCCCTCGCCCTCTTCCGCCGCGCGGTTGAGGAAGCCGAAGTTGTTACGGATGTTGTTGGAGAACTCGGTCCACAGCTTGCTGCTGACGATGTCGAACTGGTGCGCCGAGGTGGCCTTGTCGGCACGCTCGAGCAATACCGCAGTGGCAGCATCACCAAAGATGAAGTGGCTGTCGCGGTCACGGAAGTTCAGGTGGCCGGTGCACACCTCCGGGTTGACCATCAGCACCGCGCGCGCCTGGCCCAGGGCCACGCTGTTGGCGGCGGTCTGGATACCGAAAGTGGCCGACGAGCAGGCCACGTTCATGTCGAAGGCAAAACCCTGGATGCCCAGCGCCTGCTGCACTTCGATGGCGATGGCCGGGTACGGGCGCTGCAGGTTGGAGCAGGCGACGATCACCCCGTCGACATCGGCTGCCGTGCGACCGGCGCGCTCCAGGGCCTGGCGGGCAGCGGCCACGGCCATTTCGCAGAGCACCGACGGTTCGTCGTTGGAGCGCTCTGGCAGGCGCGGCTTCATGCGCTGCGGGTCGAGGATGCCGGCCTTGTCCATGACGAAGCGGCTCTTGATGCCCGAGGCCTTTTCGATGAACGCGGCATCGGACAGCGGCGCCGCCTCGACTTCACCGCGCTCGATGGCGGCGGCGTTGTCCTGGTTGAACTGCTGCGACCAAGTGTTGAAGGACGCCACCAGTTCTTCGTTGGAAATGCTCTGGGCCGGGGTGTACAGGCCGGTGCCGCTGATCACGACGTTATGCACGGTCGTTCCTCTGGTCAAAGGCCATCGCCACGGGGCGCTGGCTGGAAACATGACAGGTTAATGGCACTTTAGTGCCAATTTATAGGCGAGGGCTGCGCCCTCGTTCGCGGGCACGCCCGCTCCCACAGGGGTTGCGCCGCTCCCGAGGACACTGCTGTACCCGCGAAGGGGCCGCCAGGCGACCCCAAATTGCATCAATATTGCCACAACTGTGGAAGTTTAGCCCTCCACCTGGCTCCATTGCTTGCTCAATCGCTTGTCGGAAATCGGCACCTTGGTCCCCAACTGCTGGGCAAACAGCGAAACCCGATATTCCTCCAGCCACCAGCGGTACACCGTCAGTTGCTCATCACGCTTGCCTTCCTGGGCATGCTTGTCGGCACGGGCCTTGTACTGCGCCCACAGGTTGGCCAGCTCACCGCTCCACACCCGGTCCTTCTGCACCTGCGAACCCAGCTTCTCCAGGCGCAGTTCCACCGCCTTGAGGTAACGCGGCAGCTCCTTGAACCAGCCCCCAGGGGTTTCGCGCACGAAGCCCGGGTACACCAGGTTGCCGAGCTGTTGCTTGATGTCGTTCAGCGCCACCGCCTGGCTCAGGTCGATCTTGCCCTTGAAGCGCTTCTGCAGCCCATGCCACAGCTTCAGCACTTCCAACGTCTGCCGTGCCAGGCGCTCGGCATGCTCGGCCCAGCTGCCGCGCTTGCGCTCGGCCAGGCCAGCCAGGGCCGCACCATCGCGTGGCAGCGGCTGCTCGCCTTCGAGGATGCAGCTGTCCAGGCTGGCCAGCAGAATGTCCTCGACCAGCGCCTCGACCCGGCCCATTTCACGGTACAGCAGGCCTAGCTCGGTCAGCCCCGGCAGCTTGCCGCGCAGGTACTTGGCCGGCTCGGCCAGCTGCTGCAGCAACAGGCGCTGCAAGGCGCGGCGGTGCTGGAACTCGGCCTCGGCCTGGGTCGAGAAGCGCCCTTCGCGCACGGTGCCGCCCTCTTCCACCAGCGCCGGGTACACGGTCATCGACAGGCCGGCTATCTTCTGCTGCGCGGTCTGCTTCACCTCGCTGAAAGCCTTGGCCTGCACCGGCTGCTCGCTCTTGGCGTCACGCGGCACGGCCAACGCTGCCTGGCTGGCTGCTGCAAAGCGCGCGGTCAGCTCGGCCAGGTCGCGGCCTTCACCCAGGAACTTGCCCTGGCCATCGACCACTTCGATGTTCATGCGCAGGTGGCCTTCAACCAGGTTGACCGACTCGTCCCAGGCCTCGTCGGGCACACGGGCGCCGGTCATGCGCAGCAGTTCCTGGCCCAGGGCTTGCGGCAATGCGCCCTGGCCGAAGGTCATGCGCGCCAGCGAGGCCTTGACGAAGTCCGGCACCGGCACGAAGTTCTTGCGCAGGGCCTTGGGCAGGTTGCGCACCAGCGCCACGCACTTGGCTTCCAGCAGGCCGGGCACCAGCCACTCCAGGCGCTCGCCCGGCAGGCTCGGCAACAGCGGTGCCGGCACCCGCACGGTCACGCCATCGCGGGGGTGGCCGGGCTCGAAGTGGTAACTCAGCGGCAGGCGCAGCTCGCCCACCTGCATGCTGTCGGGGTACTGCGCGGCGGTGACTTCGCTGGCCTCGCGGGCCAGCACGTCTTCCTCGCGCATGATCAGCAGGTTGGCGTCCTTCTGGCTGCCCATGCGGTACCAGCTGTCGAAGGTCGCGGTCTGGTGGATTTCCGCCGGCAGACGCGCTTCGTAGAAGGCGTACAGCGTCTCTTCGTCGGCAAGAATGTCGCGGCGGCGGGCCTTGGCCTCCAGCTCGTCGAGCTCTTCCAGCAGGCGCTTGTTGGCCGCCAGGCACTTGGCCCGCGACTGGATTTCGCCACCCACCAGACCTTCGCGGATGAACAGCTCGCGCGAGGTGACCGGGTCGATCGGGCCGAAATGCACCGGCCGACGGCCGACCAGGATCAGGCCGTACAGGGTGATCTGCTCGTAGGCCACCACCTGCCCGCGCTTCTTCTCCCAGTGCGGCTCGAAGTGGTTCTTCTTGACCAGGTGGCCGGCCAGCGGCTCGATCCAGTCCGGCTCGATCCTGGCCACCATGCGTGCGTACAGCTTGGTGGTTTCGACCAGTTCGGCCGCCATCACCCACTGCGGGCGCTTGCGCCCCAGGCCCGACGACGGGTGCACCCAGAAGCGCCGCTGACGGGCACCCTGGTAGTCGCCCTCTTCGGTCTTCTGGCCGATCTGGCTGAGCAGGCCACTGAGAATGGCCTTGTGCATTTTCGGGTAGTCGGACGGGTCCTTGTTCACTGTCAGCTGCAGGTCACGGCAGATCAGTGCCAGCTGGCGATGGGCATCGCGCCATTCGCGCAGGCGCAGGTAGTTCAGGAAGTTCTTGCGGCACCAGTTGCGCAGCGGGTTGGCGGTCAACGCCTGGCGCTGTTCCTCGAAGCCACGCCACAGGTTGACCAGCGCGGCGAAGTCGGAATCCACATCCTTCCATTGCGCGTGCGCCTGATCGGCCGCCTGCTGGCGCTCCGGCGGGCGCTCGCGCGGGTCTTGCACCGACAGCGCACTGGTGACGATCAGCACTTCCTGCAGGCTGCCCAGGCGGGCGCCTTCGAGCAGCATGCGGCCCAGCCGCGGGTCGATCGGCAGGCGCGCCAACTGGCGGCCGATCGGCGTCAACTGGTTTTCGCGGTTGACCGCCGACAGCTCCTGCAGCAGGTTGAAACCATCGCTGATGGCCTTGCCGTCCGGCGGCTCGATGAACGGGAAGGCGTCGATTGCGCCCAGGCGCAGGTGCAGCATCTGCAGGATCACTGCCGCCAGGTTGGTGCGCAGGATCTCCGGGTCGGTGAACGCCGGCCGGCTGTTGAAATCCTCTTCGCTGTACAGGCGCACGCAGATGCCCGGTTCGACCCGGCCGCAGCGGCCCTTGCGCTGGTTGGCACTGGCCTGCGACACGGCCTCGATGGGCAGGCGCTGCACCTTGGCGCGGTAGCTGTAGCGGCTGATGCGCGCGGTACCGGTGTCGATCACATAGCGGATGCCCGGCACGGTCAGCGAGGTTTCCGCAACGTTGGTGGCCAGCACCACACGGCGTCCGGTGTGTGGCTGGAAGATGCGCTGCTGCTCGGCCGGCGACAGGCGCGCGTACAACGGCAGGATCTCGGTGTGGCGCAGTTGCGCCTTGCGCAAGATCTCGGCGGCATCACGGATCTCCCGCTCGCCCGGCAGGAAGATCAGCACATCGCCGGGGCCCTTGCCCTCGCTTCGTTCGTGGTGCGCAAGCTCGTCCAGCGTGGCGAGGATGGCCTGGTCGACGGTGAGGTCGTCCTCGATCTGGTTGCCCTCCTCGTCCTGCTCGCTGGTCAGTGGGCGATACCAGGTTTCCACCGGGAAGGTACGCCCGGACACCTCGATGATCGGCGCGCCGTCGAAGTGTTTGGAGAAGCGCTCCAGGTCAATGGTCGCCGAGGTGATGATCAGCTTCAGGTCCGGGCGGCGGTGCAGCAGGGTCTTCAGGTAGCCGAGCAGGAAGTCGATGTTCAGGCTGCGTTCGTGGGCTTCGTCGACGATGATCGTGTCGTAGCGCTCGAGGAAGCGGTCATGCTGGGTTTCGGCCAGCAGGATACCGTCGGTCATCAGCTTGACCAGGGTGTTGGCGTCGCTCTGGTCCTCGAAGCGCACCTGGTAACCGACCAGCCCGCCCAGGGGCGTGCCCAGTTCTTCGGCGACCCGCGCGGCAACGCTGCGGGCGGCGATCCGGCGTGGCTGGGTGTGGGCGATCAGGCCATGGCTGCCACGGCCCAGTTCAAGGCAAATCTTCGGCAACTGGGTGGTCTTGCCCGAGCCGGTTTCGCCGGCGATCACCAGCACCTGGTGCTCGGCCAGGGCCTTCTTGATTTCGTCACGCTTGGCAGCGATGGGCAGGCTGTCGTCGTAGCGCACGGTCGGCACGCTCTGCTGGCGCGCGGTGACCTGGGCGCAGGACGCCTGGACCTTTTCCACCCACTGCGCCAGCTTCGCCTCGTCGGGGCGCTTGCGCAGTTCGTGCAATTGCCGGCGCAGGCGATGGCGGTCGGCGATCATGGCGTGGTCGAGGTTTTGCAGCAGTTTGTCGATGGCGTGGTCAGTCATGGGGCTTTTTAGTGATGCAGGTGAGCCTGCTTTTTCATGATCGGCATTCGAAGGATGCGCGATTGTCGCAGATTTGAGCCTGCTTTGCTGTCCAGGCTGGCGCTGCCCCTGTAGGAGCGGCCTTGTGTCGCGATGGGCTGCGGCAGCAGCCCCAGGATCTTCGCTCCAGCACAAATTGCCGGGGCTGCTGCCGCAGCCCATCGCGACACAAGGCCGCTCCTACAGGGATCGCACGGCGGCTGAAAGTTTAGCAAGGGCTTATGTAAAGGTTGCCATTCACTGCTTTAATCAACCTTACGCCGCATGTGAGTATCAAAGGCATGACTCCCGTCCAGCCCATCGCCCCACCGTCGTCCCGCCCTTCGCAAGCGAAGGCCCGGCGCCGTGCCGGTGAGAATCCGCTGGTCCATATCATCCTCGCCTTCTGGGCACTGTGGCACTGCCGTCACGCACGCCCACCGGATTTCTCGTTCACGCCGTTGTGACCAGACCCGGCCGTCTTCCGGCCGTTTGACTCAGCCGGGCCGCCTGCATGCGCGGTGGCCCGTGCGCCCGTGAGCGAATCCATCATGCACTTTGCACCTGTAGAGCAGGCCAGCCGTTTTCTGGCCGACAACCCCGATATCGAACTGTTCGAACTGTTCATCCTCGACGCCAACGGCGTGCCGCGCGGCAAGCTGCTGCACCGCGAGGAACTGCTGGCCGTGTACCAGACCGGCCGGCCGCTGCCCAGCACCATTCTCGGCCTTACCCTGAACGGCGACGACGTGGAAAACTCCGGCCTGGTGTGGGACGTGGGCGATATCGACTGCCGCGCCTACCCGCTTGTAGGCAGCCTGGTACGCCTGCCCTGGCGCCGGGTGCCGACCGCCGCGGTGCAGGTGAGCATGCACCCGAACGAGGGCCTGCCGGCCAGCATCGCCGACCCGCGCCATGTGCTGCTGCGTACCATCGAGGCGTTGAAGGCCGACGGCTACCATCCAGTGATGGCCTGCGAACTGGAGTTCTACCTGCTCGACCAGCAACGTGATGCCCAGGGCCGCCCGCAACCGGCGCTGGACAACGACGGCGGCCGCCCACGCACCACCCAGGTGTATGGCCTGCGCGAACTGGAGCAGATCGAGCCGTTCCTCGCCGACCTCTACGCCGCCTGCAAGGCCCAGGGCATCCCGGCCCGCACGGCGATTTCGGAATACGCCCCCGGCCAGGTGGAAATCACCCTCGAGCACGGCGACGCCCTGCAGGCGATGGACCAGGCCGTGCGCTACAAACGCTTGGTCAAAGGCATTGCCCACGCCCATGGCATGCAGGCCTGCTTCATGGCCAAGCCATTCGCGCAACTGGCCGGTACCGGTATGCACATGCACCTGAGCCTGGCCGACAGCGCCGGCAACAACCTGTTCGCCAGTGAGGACAAGGCAGGCACCCCGCTGCTGCGCCAGGCCGTGGCCGGCATGCTGCGCCACCTGCGCGACTCGCTGTTGCTGTTCTGCCCCAACGCCAACTCGTTCCGCCGCTTCCAGGCCAACAGCTATGCCCCGCTGGCACCAACCTGGGGCGTCGACAACCGCACCGTGAGCCTGCGCATACCGGGCGGCCCGGCCAACAGCCGGCATGTGGAGCACCGCATCTGCGGCGCCGACGCCAACCCCTACCTGGCCGCTGCGGCGATCCTTGCCGCCAGCCACCGGGGCATCCGCGAACAGCTGGACCCAGGGGCACCGGTGGAAGGCAACGGCTATGCCCAGGCCACCGAACACCTGCCCACCGACTGGCTGACTGCCCTCGACGCCCTGCAGCATTCCAGCTGGGCTCGCGAAGCACTGGGCGAGGACTTCCTTGGCGTGTACCTGAAGGTCAAGCGCGCCGAGTACCGCCAGTTCATGGCCGAAGTCAGCGAGCAGGACTGGCGCTGGTACCTGCACCAGGCCTGAGCCCCCAGATAACAAGGAACCCCCATGAACGCAGCATTGAACAAGGGCCCGGCGCAGCGCGCGCCGTCCTATTACAGCGCCACCCTCAACGACCACACCGAGTACCCGCAGCTCAAGGGCACGGTACAGGTGGATGTGGCGATCATCGGCGGCGGCTTCACCGGCGTGGCCACGGCGGTGGAACTGGCCGAGCGTGGCCTGAAGGTGGCCATCGTCGAAACCAACCGCATCGGCTGGGGTGCCAGCGGGCGCAACGGCGGCCAGGTCACCGGCAGCCTGTCGGGTGACGAGGCCATGCGCACACAGATGCGCAACCGCCTGGGTGCCGAGGTCGATGACTTCATCTGGCACTTGCGCTGGCGCGGCCACCAGGTGATCGAGCAGCGCGTGGCACGCTACAACATCGACTGCGACCTCAAGCGCGGCCACCTGCACGCGGCCATGAAGCCCTCGCACATGGACGAGCTGCGCGCATTCGAAGCCGAGGCCCGGCGGCGCGGCATGGGCGAGCAGGTGCAATTGCTGGACCGCGAAGCCATGGCCGAGCACCTGCAAAGCCCGCTGTACCTGGGCGCGCTGAAGAACCTGCGCAACCTGCACCTGCACCCGCTCAACCTGTGCCTGGGCGAGGCCCGTGCCGCCCATGGCCTGGGGGCGCTGATTTTCGAAAACTCCGAAGTGCTGGACATCGTCCACGGCCCGCGCCCGGCGGTAGTCACCACCCACGGGCGGGTCGAGGCGCGCCAGGTGATGCTGGCCGGCGATGTGTACCACAAACTGGAAAAGCGCCAGCTCAAGGGCAAGATCTTCCCGGCCATGGGTGGCATCGTCACCACCGCACCGCTGGGGGAACTGGCCGAACAGATCAACCCGCAGGACCTGGCGGTGTACGACTGCCGCTTCGTCCTCGACTACTACCGCCTGACCGCCGACAAGCGCCTGTTGTTCGGCGGTGGCGCCAACTATTCCGGCCGTGATTCACGGGATATCGAAGGCGAACTGCGCCCGTGCATCGAGCGCACCTTCCCGGCGTTGAAAGGCGTGCCGATCGAGTTCCAGTGGAGCTGCGCCATGGGCATCGTGGTCAACCGCATCCCACAGCTGGGCAAGCTGTCGGACAACGTGTGGTATTGCCAAGGTTATTCGGGGCACGGCATTGCCACCAGCCACATCATGGGCGAGATCATGGCCGAGGCGTTGACCGGGACGCTGGAGAAGTTCGACACCTTTGCCCAGTGCAAGCATGTGCGGGTGCCGTTGGGGGACTTGCTGGGCAACCCGCTGCTGGCGGCGGGGATGTGGTACTACCAGATGCTGGAGAAACTGCGCTGAACCTGAGGCCTGCGCAACCTCTGTAGGAGCGGCCTCGTGTCGCGATCGGGCCGCGAAGCGGCCCCAGCAATTTCAGCATCACGGCTGAAAACCTGGGGCCGCTTCGCGACCCGATCGCGACACAAGGCCGCTCCTACACAGACCGCGCTGGCTGGACGTCAGGCGATCTTCTTCAAGCCCTGTTTCTTCAGCTCTTCATCGCGCAGTTCGCGGCGCAGGATCTTGCCCACGTTGGTGGTCGGCAGCGCGTCGCGGAACTCGATCTGGCGCGGGACCTTGTAGCCGGTGACGTTGGCGCGCATGTGCTCCATCACCTGTTCCTTGGTCACGGTCATACCCGGCTTGACCACGATGAACACCTTGATCACTTCACCGGACTTCTCGTCCGGCACACCGATGGCCGCGCACTGCAGCACGCCCGGCAGGGCCGCCAGCACATCTTCCAGCTCGTTGGGGTACACGTTGAAGCCGGAGACCAGGATCATGTCCTTCTTGCGGTCGACAATGCGCATGTATCCGTCCGGCTGGATCACGGCGATGTCACCGGTCTTCAGCCAGCCATTGCTGTCGAGGATCTCGGCAGTGGCCTCTTCGCGCTGCCAGTAGCCCTTCATCACCTGCGGGCCCTTGACGCACAACTCGCCCACCTCGCCCAACGGCAGCTCGTTGCCGTTGTCGTCGATGACCTTGCACAGGGTGGACGGCACCGGAATACCGATGGTGCCGACCTGGTTGGCCTCCGCCGGGTTCACCGCAGCCACCGGGCTGGTCTCGGTCATGCCATAGCCTTCGCAGATGGCGCAGCCGGTCACGGCCTTCCAGCGCTCGGCCACGCTCAGTTGCAGGGCCATGCCGCCGGACAGGGTGATCTTCAGCGCCGAGAAGTCCAGGGCACGGAACGCCTCGTTGTTGCACAAGGCAACGAACAGGGTGTTGAGGCCGACGAAGCCGCTGAACTTCCACTTGCCCAGCTCCTTGACCATGGCCGGCAGGTCACGCGGGTTGCTGATCAGCACGTTGTGGTTGCCGATCAGCATCATTGCCATGCAATGGAAGGTAAAGGCGTAGATGTGATAGAGCGGCAGCGGGGTAATGAGGATTTCGCAACCTTCGTGCAGGTTGGAGCCCATCAGCGCCCGGCACTGCAGCATGTTGGCCACCAGGTTGCGGTGGGTCAGCATCGCGCCCTTGGCCACGCCGGTGGTACCACCGGTGTATTGCAGCACCGCCACGTCGTTGGCCTGCGGGTTGGCCTCGGTCACCGGCTGGCCCTTGCCCAGCGCCAGGGCGTCGTTGAAGCGTACGGCACGCGGCAGGTTGTAGGCCGGCACCATCTTCTTCACGTACTTGATCACGCTGTTGATCAGCAGGCGCTTGAGCGGCGGCAGCAGGTCGGCCACTTCGGTGACGATGACGTGCCTGACCTGAGTCTTGGGCACCACCTTCTCGGCCAGGTGGGCCATGTTGGCCAGGCACACCAGGGCCTTGGCGCCGGAGTCGTTGAACTGGTGTTCCATTTCCCGTGCGGTGTACAGCGGGTTGGTGTTGACCACGATCAGCCCGGCACGCATGGCACCGAATACCGCCACCGGGTATTGCAGTACGTTAGGCAGCTGCACGGCAATGCGGTCACCCGGCTTGAGGTCGGTATGCTGCTGCAACCAGGCGGCAAACGCCCCCGACAGCGCATACAGCTCGCCATAAGTGATAGTCTTGCCCAGGTTGCTAAAGGCCGGTTTGTCGGCAAAGCGTTGGCAGGATTGCTTGAGTACCGCCTGGATATTGGGGAATTCGTCAGGATTGATTTCCGCCGTAATCCCGGCTGGGTACTTATCCTTCCAAAAATGTTCGATCATGGAAGCCCACTCCTTCAGCAACAGCGAAGTTCGATTCACGCGTCGATGCGCTTATTATTGATATGAGATGACGGCTCGTTGCAAACCGGATCATCTGAAAGCGGGCCGAGAGTAACAGCTTTGCCTGGGGTCGCCTAGAGGCCAAAACAGGCCTCACGGTCACAAAAATGACTCAATGAACAATACAGGTCATTTTTAGAGTAATTATCCAAAATGTCGCAGATCGGGCTATAAATAGCCTGTTAGAGCGGTTTCACGGCATTCGCGGGCTTGCCCGCTCCCACAGGGACCTCACAGTTCTCGAATGCTGTGCAGTACCTGTGGGAGCGGGCAAGCCCGCGAAGAAGCCAACCCGGTATCAAGCTATGTCGCGCAGCTCCCGCCGCAGGATCTTGCCCACCGGCGTCATCGGCAACGACTCGCGCAGCACGATGTGCTTGGGCACCTTGTAGCCGGTGAAATTGGCCTTGCAGTAGGCCTTCAGCTCATCCACGCTCAGCCCGCCCTCGCGCGGCACCACGAACAGCTTCACCGCCTCGCCGGAGCGCTCGTCCGGCACGCCGATGGCCGCGCAGTTGGCAACCTTGGGATGGCCCATCACCACATCCTCGATCTCGTTGGGGTACACGTTGAAACCCGAGACGATGATCATGTCCTTCTTGCGGTCGACGATGCGGGTGAAGCCGTCCGGGTCGATCACCGCGATGTCGCCGGTCTTGAACCAGCCTTCCGCATCCAGGGCCTGGGCCGTGGCTTCGGGCTGCTGCCAGTAGCCTTTCATCACCTGCGGGCCCTTGATGCACAGCTCGCCCCGCTCGCCCAGCGGCAACTCGTTGCCGTCATCGTCGATCACCTTGAAGGCGGTGCCGGCCACCGGGATGCCAACCGTGCCCAGGCGCGCCAGCTGGCCATAGGGGTTGGTGCTGGCCACTGGCGAGGTTTCGGTCAGGCCGTAGCCTTCGACGATGCGGCAACCGGTAAGCGCCTCCCAGCGCTCGGCCGTGGCCTTGACCAGCGCGGTGCCGCCGGAGTTGGTGACCTTCAGCGCCGAAAAGTCGAGCTGGCGGAAGCCCGGGTGGTCCATCAGTGCGACGAACAGCGTGTTCAGGCCCAGCAAGGCGGAGAAACGCCATTTGCCCAGCTCCTTGATGAAGCCGGAAATATCCCGCGGGTTGGTGATCAGCACGTTGTGGTTGCCGGTGACCATCATGCACATGCAGTTCGCGGTAAAGGCATAGATGTGGTACAGCGGCAACGGCGCGATCATCACTTCCTGGCCGTCCTTGATCAGCTTCTGCCCGTCCGGCCCGTGCTGCGAGAAGCAGGCCAGCACCTGCAGCATGTTGGCCACCAGGTTGCCGTGGGTGAGCATGGCGCCCTTGGCCAGGCCGGTGGTGCCACCGGTGTATTGCAGCACGGCAGTGTCGTCCAGGCTGAGCGGCACCGGCTTGTGCGACAGCTCGCGGCCCCGGCGCAGCACCTGCTTGAACGACACCGCCTGGGGCAGCTGATAGGCCGGCACCATCTTCTTCACCTTGTCGACCACGGTGTTGACCAGCCAGCCCTTGGCGGTGGGCAGCATGTCGCCCATCCTGGCCTCGATCAGGTACTCGATGCCGGTATCGGGCAACACCTCCTGCACGCGCTTGCCGAACATGTTCAGGTACACCAGCGCACGCGCGCCGCTGTCCTTGAACTGGTGGCGCATCTCGCGCTCGGTGTACAGCGGGTTGGTGTTGACCACGATCAGGCCTGCGCGCAGGGCACCGAACACGGCGATGGGGTATTGCAGCACGTTGGGCATCTGCACCGCGATGCGGTCGCCCGGCTTGAGGTCTGTGTGCTGCTGCAACCAGGCGGCGAAGGCCGCCGAGTGGCGCTCCAGCTCCGCGTAGGTCAGGGTCACGCCCAGGTTGCTGAAGGCCGGGCGGTCGGCGAAACGTTTGCAGGAGCGCTCGAACACCTCGACGACCGAGGTGTAGGCATTGATATCGATGGTGGAAGGCACGCCCGCCGGGCGCTTGTCATTCCAGAAGTCGGCTTGCATTTATTATTGTTCCTCTGCCTGGACCTGCTGTAAGTCCTGTAGTCCTTTCACCTGCCCGCTTGAAAGCGAAAAGGCGTTGATCCGACGTTAGCAGGTAAGCCCAAGGCGGCATATACGCCAAGTGCCGCCATTAACATTGTGAATCTTATTTGTGCCCTTCCTGCAATCCGGTCGGTTGTGCATACACTGTTCGGGTACCTGTGCGCACAAGGACCCGCCATGCCTCACGACGCCTTCTGGCTGCCCGCCAGCGAGCACTGCAGCCTGTACGTGCACCAATGGTTGCCGGCCACACCGGTAAAAGCCGTGGTGTTGCTGGCCCATGGCATGGCCGAGCATGCCGGGCGCTACCAGCACCTGGGTCATGCTTTGAGCGAGGCCGGCTTCGCCCTGTTCGCCGCCGACCAGCGCGGCCATGGGCGCACCGCCGAACTGGGCAGCCTCGGCCTGTTCGCCCGCCATCATGGCTGGAATGCCGTGGTCAACGACATCGGGCTGCTGGCCCAGCACATCGGCCAGCAATACCCGTGCACGCCGCTGTTCCTGTTCGGCCACAGCATGGGCAGCTACATCGCCCAGGCCTACCTGCTGCACCACAGTGGCAGCCTGCATGGGGCGATCCTCAGCGGCTCCAACTACCAGCCGGCAGCGCTGTACCACATGGCGCGGCTGATTGCCCGGCTGGAAGCCTGGCGCCAGGGGCCGCTGGGCAAGAGCGCACTGATCGAGTGGTTGTCGTTCGGTTCGTTCAACAAGGCCTTCAAGCCCAACCGCACGGCGTTCGACTGGCTCAGCCGCGACCCGGCGCAGGTCGACCTGTACGTCAACGACCCGCTTTGCGGCTTTCGCTGCAGCAACCAGTTGTGGCTTGACCTGCTGCAAGGCTTGGCGCAGATCAGCCAGCCGAGTAACCTCGCGCAGATCGATCCGAACCTGCCGCTGCTGGTAATCGGTGGTGAATGTGATCCGGTCAGTGCCGGCAAGCGTCTCACCCACCTGGCCGACGCCCTGCGCGCGACCGGCAATCGACATGTACAGCTGCGCGTCTATCCTGAGGCGCGGCACGAAGTACTCAACGAAACCAACCGTGACGAGGTCACCGCCGATATTCTCGGCTGGCTTGAACAGGCGCTGGCTCTTGGCCGCCCTGTGCGCAGTGAATGACAGCCGCCCTCGCCTACCGCTTAAGGAAGCCCCGATGTCCCAGGTCACCAACACGCCTTACGAAGCCCTCGAAGTCGGCCAGAAGGCCGAGTACAAGAAGTCCGTCGAAGAACGCGACATCCAGTTGTTCGCCGCGATGTCCGGTGACCACAACCCGGTACACCTGGACGCCGAGTTCGCTGCCAAGAGCATGTTCCGCGAGCGCATTGCCCACGGCATGTTCAGCGGCGCGCTGATCAGTGCTGCAGTGGCCTGCACCTTGCCTGGCCCTGGCACCATCTACCTGGGCCAGCAGATGAGCTTCCAGAAGCCGGTGAAAATTGGCGATACCCTGACCGTGCGCCTGGAAATCCTGGAGAAGCTGCCCAAGTTCAAGGTGCGCATCGCCACCAATGTGTACAACCAGAATGATGAGCTGGTGGTCCAGGGCGAGGCCGAGATCCTCGCACCGCGCAAGCAGCAGACCGTCGAGCTGGTGTCGCCGCCGAATTTTGTGGCTAGCTGAAAAGTGATGTAGGCAGTACCGGCCTCTTCGCGGGCACGCCCGCTCCCACAGGTTTTCCACTGGTTTGAAGGGTATGCAATCCCTGTGGGAGCGGGCGTGCCCGCGAAGAGGCCAGTCCAGCCAACATCATTCGATAGCCTGCAACCGCCGCTCGATATGCCTGCGCTCCGGCTCCTGCCGGGTCAGCGCCAGAGCCTGCCGCCAGGCCGCCCGGGCCTCTTCCATATGCCCCAGCTGGAAATGCAGCTCACCCCGCGTCGCATGCGCCAGGTGATAGTCCAGCAACTCTCCCCTCGCCAGAATCCCTTCAACTACCCGCAGCCCAACCTCCGGCCCATCCCGCTTCGCCAGCGCCACGGCCCTGTTCAGTTCTACCACTGCTGACGGCCAATGCCGCTGCAGCACGTCATACAGCCCGACGATCTCCGCCCAGTCGGTCGCTTCGGCCGTAGCCGCCTCGGCATGCACCGCCGCAATCGCCGCCTGCACGGTATAGGCACCGAACGCCCGGCTTTGCAGGGCCTGGCGCACCAGTTCACAGCCTTCGGCAATGCGTTGCCGGTCCCACAGGCTACGGTCCTGCTGCTCCAGCAACACCAGGTTGCCCCGGCCATCGGTACGCGCCCGCTGCCGGGACGCCTGCAGCAACATCAGGGCCAGCAGGCCGACCGCCTCCGGGTCGGGCAGCAACTGCACCAGCAGGCGCGCCAGGCGAATGGCTTCATCGCTCAGCTCCTGCTGCAACAACGCCTCGCCCGACGACGCCGAATAGCCCTCGTTGAACACCAGGTAGATCACCCGCAGCACGCTCTCCAGGCGCTCGGGCAGTTCGTTCAGCTCCGGCACCTGATAAGGGATGCCGGCATCGCGGATCTTGGCCTTGGCGCGCACGATACGCTGGGCGATGGTGGCCGGGCTCTGCAGGAAAGCACGGGCGATCTGCTCGGTGGTCAGGTCGCAGACTTCACGCAGGGTCAGCGGCACCTGGGCATCGGCGGACAAGGCCGGGTGGCAGCAGGTGAAGATCAGCCGCAGGCGGTCGTCGGCCAGCAGTTCTTCCTCGCTGGGGTCCTGCGCCTGGCCGTCGAGCAGCATGCTCAGGTCCGCCTGGGAACGGTCGAAACGGGCGCGCCGGCGCAGCGCATCGATGGCCTTGAAGCGGCCGGTGGACACCAGCCACGCCCGCGGGTTATCGGGGATACCGTCGCGCTGCCAGCGCTCGACGGCGATGAAGAAGGCATCGTGCATGGCCTCCTCGGCCAGGTCGAAATCACCCAGCAGGCGGATCAGCGTCGCCAGGATGCGCCGTGACTCGCTCCGGTAGACCGCCTCGACCTCGGCGCGCACCTGCGCCAGTGCCGTCATCAGTCGGGCATCCGCTGGGTCACCACCTCCACCAGGCGGTCCAGGCTCTCTCCCCAACCCTGGTGGAAGCCCATTTCCTCATGGGCGCGGCAATCGGCGGCATTCCAGTGCCAGGCGCGGGCGGTGTAGCGGGTTTTGCCCTGCTCCTCGTCAAAACTGATCACGGCAGTCATGAAGGCCTTGTCCGAAGGCACCCAGCCTGGGCCGAAGGCATCGGTGAACACCAGCCGCCGCGGCGCGGCGATCTCCAGAAACACGCCCTGGTTCGGGTACTCGCTGCCATCCGGCGCCCGCATCAGGGTGCGGAACAGGCCACCGGTCCACAACTGCATCTCGCACTCCGGGGTGGTCATGCCGTGCGGCCCCCACCACTGCATCAGCCACTGGGGCTCGGTCCAGGCGCGGAACACCTTGGCCGGTGGCGCGTCGATCAGGCGGCTGATGGACAACTCGTGTTGCGCTTGCGCGGGGTGTGCAAGGCTCATGCTGGTAGGTCTCCATTGCTGTCAGGGTTGCAGTTCGCGCACCGGCCGCACCTCGACACTGCCGACCCGCGCGGCGGGGATGCCCTTGGCGATGTTCAGCGCCTCGTTCAGGTCGCGGGCTTCCACCAGGTAGAAGCCCGCCAGTTGCTCCTTGGTCTCGGCGAACGGGCCGTCGGTCAGGCTCATGTGCCCGTTGCGCATGCGCACTGTGGTGGCGGTCTGCACCGGCTTCAGCGCCTCGGCCGCCAGCATTCGCCCGGAGCCTTGGATGGATTCGGCATACGCCATGCATTCGGCGTCTTCCGGGCTGTCGGGCAGGCTGTGCAACAGCCCCTCGTCACAATAGACCAGGCACAGGTATTTCATGGTCGCCTCCAGGGCATTGGCAAAGTGCGTTTGGCGATAACGGCTCAGGGCTTGAGATCGAACAGGGCTTTCTGGGTTTCCATGTCGAATGGCGCCGACCAGTGTTCGTGGATTACCTGCCACTGGCCACCTTGACGACGATAGCCCACGGTGGCGCGCATGAAGCCGCACTGGCTTTCGTTGTCCGCGGGGCCACAGCGGTTAAGCCAGTGCGCTAGGGCCAGGTCGCCAGCGGCATGCACGGTAAGTTCGGCGAATTCGAAAACCATCGGGCCGGGGCACATGCCCATGCACATTTCCCAGTGCGCCTGGTAGGTTGCCTTGCCTTTGAATTGCAGGGCCTGGATGGCATCGAAGGCGACAATATCGTCGGCATAGGGAGCGACAATGTTGGGGATGTCGCGGTCGCGCACGGCCTGCATCCAGCGCTCGATCAATTGGCGGATCTCGGTTTCGGCTGCGGTGCTCATCGGGGGTTCCTCCGACAGGTCATGGGTGATTGGGCACGGGGTGCAACGTGCTCTCACCTATGGTCGAACGGGGGACGGAGGAATCGACAGGTCGAGGAAATTATTCTGGGTTGGGTGTGGTTTGAAATGCATATCGGGGGATTGCGTAGGGGCGACAAGGTGCATGCCTTGGGTGATGTGGCGCCTGTGAGACCGAGCGCCGCCCGCGCGGCGCTTCGCAGCACAAGGCTGCTCCTACATTTGTTTCGGGCCAATTAATCCTGAGGCAAAGGCGCGCGGTCCCTTGGCGTCCACCTCGATATCGTGTCGGACAAACAAGGCGTTCGCGTGCTCTGGCACAGGCGTTACTGGCCAGAAACAGATGTAGGAGCAGCCTTGTGCTGCGAAGCGCCGCGCGGGCGGCGCTCGATCTCACAGGCGCTGAAAATGCTGTGGCGGGCCCTTGGCGGGCTCAACCCTGCTGGCACCCCTCACCCATGGCCCGGTACTGGATGGTGTGCACCTGGCCCTGGTGGTCTTCGTAGGTCATGGTCGCAGGCACCACTTCGCAGACGTTGGGGATGGTCGACAGGTTGATCACCCGCTTGATGTCCAGGTTCATGGAGTAGTCGTACTGCTGGGCGACGGGCTCGCTGGAGACGGGTCTGGCCTCATCGGCGAGGGCGAACGAGGACATACCGACCAATGCAAGAATCAGTAATGGTTTCATGTGAGTTTGCCTTTTGAGCATTCAAGCTGATCGATTGACTTCTATTGCCGTGCCCGGCGCGGAGAAGTTGCCATCTGCGGTGAAGATGGCACGAAGTACCGATCCCGCTTCGTACTGCCAGTGGGGATGGGTAAAAGTCTACTCCCGGCCTAGAATAGTTGAACCCCGAACTCGGACATTCACCCTTGCCAGATATGCAACAATCTGCGACAAGTTCACCGCAAAACATTGGGCCAGAGCCTCTGGCCACCTTTCAGGGCAGGTCGCGCAATTTCTGAAAATTTGTACTGTTCAAAACTTTCGGCCCCGGAACGCCGGCTGCTGGACCACTTTTACCGCCAGCACGGCTCACGCATGCGTGCTGCGGGCGATGCTGAGCTGTGGGTGGCGCGGGGCCCCGGCATCATCGCAGGCTTGAGCCTGAGCCCGGTGGGCGATGGCTTCTGGCTGACCGGGTTGTTCGTCGACCCGCAGCGGCGCAGCCAAGGTGTGGCCGGGCGGTTGGTCGAGGCGGCGCTGGCGCAGGCTGGCGGGCCCACCTGGCTGTTCTGCCACCCGGACCTTGCGCCCTTCTACCAGCGCGTGGGCTTCGACATCGCCCAGCAGCTGCCGGAAGCCTTGGCTGGCCGCCTGCAGCGCTACCAGCGCAGCAAGCGGCTGGTGGCACTGCAACGGGGTCAGTCGTCGCTGGCGTCGAGCCCGGGGAACAGCACCTCGGTGTAGCCGAACCGGGAAAAGTCCTGGATGCGTGACGGGTACAGCCGACCGATCAGGTGGTCACATTCATGCTGCACCACCCGCGCATGGAAGCCGTCGGCAAAGCGATTGATCGGGTTGCCCTGGGGGTCGATGCCTTCATAGCAGATGTGCTTGAAACGCGGCACCACGCCGCGCAGGCCGGGTACCGACAGGCAGCCTTCCCAACCGTCCTCGATCTCGCTGGACGTCGGCGTGATGACCGGGTTGAGCAGGATGGTCTGCGGCACCGGTTCGGCATCCGGGTAACGCTCGCTGCGCTCGAAGCCGAAGATCACCAGCTGCAGGTCGATGCCGATCTGCGGTGCGGCCAGGCCCACGCCGCCCACATGGCGCATGGTTTCGAACATGTCGTCGATCAATTGCTGCAGTTCGGCACTGCCGAGCATGTGCTCGGGCACTGGCGGGGCGATGCGCAGCAGGCGTTCGTCGCCCATCTTGAGAATGTCACGGATCATCGGGGGTTCGGCTCGGAAGATTGCTGCTCGCTCGGTACAGGGTGCTCATGGCCCAGCACGGTAATGGTTTCGCGGGCCTTGTGCTCATCGGCGTCCTTCTCGCCAGGGTTCTTGCCCTCGCTCGACATGTGCTCGATCACTGCGTTCATCTCCGCGCCCAGCAGCAAAACGGCGGCGGAGATATAGAAATACAGCAATAGCACGATGATTGCACCGATACTGCCGTACATGGCGTTGTAGTCGGCAAAGGTCTTCACATAGTAGGCAAAGCCCAGCGAGGCCAAGATCCACACCACCACCGCCAGCACCGAGCCCGGGGTGATGAAGCGGAACTGCTGCTTCACATCGGGCATCACGTAGTAGATCAGCGCCACCGCCACCATCATCAGGATGATGATCGCCGGCCAGCGCAGGATGGTCCACACCGTGACGATCACCTCCTGCATGCCGACCTGGGCGGCAATCCACTCCATCACCTGCGGCCCCAGCACCATCAGCGCCGCAGCCACCAGCAACATGCCGGCAATGCCCACGGTGTAGATGATCGACAACGGAATGCGCTTCCACACCGGGCGGCCCTCGGGCACATCGTAGGCGGCGTTCATCGCGCTCATCATCAGGCGCACACCGGCCGATGCGGTCCATAAGGCAATCACGATACCCACCGACAACAGCCCGCCCTTGGACTGCTGCAACTGGTCGATCACCGGGTTCACCTGCTCCAGCGCCTGGGGTGGCAGCACCAGTTCCGATTGCAGGCGCAGCCAGGAGAAGAAGTCCGGCAGGTGCAGGAAACCGATCAGGGCGATCAGGAACAGCAGGAACGGGAACAACGAGAACAGCATCTGGTAGGCCAGTGCGGAAGCGTAGGTCGACATCTCGTCGTCGAGGAATTCCTTGACGGTGCGTACCAGCACGCGGTGCAGGGGCAGGCCGCGCAGGTCGGGGAAAATCATAGCGTCTCCTTTCGCCGCTCGATTCGTGTGTACCACGGTAAGTCTAATAGACCATGCCGCTGCTGTGCTGATCCCGGCCATGCTGCAAGAATTTGCTTACGCCAGTAGCGGCCTCTTCGCGGGCACGCCCGCTCCCACAGGTACTGCACAGTGCTTGAAATCTGTTCGGTACCTGTGGGAGCGGGCGAGCCCGCGAAAAGGCCGGGACAGGCCACTCACATCAAGGCTTTTTCACCGCGTCCTTCACGTTGCCCTTGATCTGTTGCCCCTCGCCCTTGAGCTCCTGCGCTTCTCCCTCGGCCCGCAGCCGCTCGTTGTCGGTCACTTTGCCGACACCCTGCTTGACGTTGCCGATCGCTTCGTTGGCCAGGCCTTTCGCTTTGTCTTTGGTACCGCTCATGGCAAAACTCCTGCAATTGGGGGCACGTGGACCGTGCCGACAGTCGGTGGACCCGACGCCTTCGCCAAGCGTTCCAACAGTTTTTTCGCCCTCGAGCCGAACGGCAAGGCGGTTGGCAAACCTTGCCCCGCTACCCGCCACCCCTCACAATGCAGGCCTTCATAGCGTCAACCCGCAGGAACCTGCATGAAACTCGACAAACCCGCCGCCATCGCCCGGCGTAACGAAGCACTGGCCCGCCCGGTGCTAACCAGCAGCAACACCCTGTTCGCCATCCTCGATCGCAAGCGCAACCTGTGGTGGTTCGAGGTGCCGGTGGCGCTGCTGCGCAAGGGCCAGCCCGACTGGGTCAACCTGCTGCTGCACACCCCGGAAAGCGACGAGCTGCAGCACCTGAAGGTGCCGACCAACTTCCTGCGCGCTCACCAGGAACAGATGGAAGTGCGCAACCCCGGCAAGCGCCGCTCGACCATCAGCCTGGCCCTCAGCGCCGACCGCGACTCGCTGCTGCGCGACACCCGCCCGGGTGGCGAGCAGCTGGACTTCCGTACCTTCGTGCAGGCCTGATCAGGCCTTCTCGATGCGATCGTCATGGATGACGATGCGGCCCTGCTTGAACAACCCGCCAATGGCCTTCTTGAAGTTGCCCTTGCTGACGTTGAACAGCTTGCTGATCAGCGCCGGGTCGCTCTTGTCGCACACCCCCAGCACCCCGCCTTCGGCCTCCAGGCGCGCCATGATCTGCTCCTGCAGGCTGTCGGCCAGTGCAGCACCCACCGGTTGCAGGCTCAAGGCGATCTTGCCGTCCGCGCGCACTTCCTTGATGAAGCCCTTCTCGTGCATGCCCGAGCGCAGGAACTTGAACACCTCGTTCTTGTGGATCAGGCCCCAGTGGCGGTTGTTGATGATCGCCTTGAAGCCCATCGGCGTCTCGCCGGCCACCAGCAGCTCGACCGGCTGGCCTACCTGGTAGTCCGCCGGGGTGCGGTCCAGGTAACGGTCCAGGCGTGAGGTGGCGGTGATGCGGCGGGTGCGCTTGTCGAGGTACACGTGCACCACGCAGTAGTCGCCGATCTTCAGCGGCCGCGCCTCTTCCGAGTACGGCATCAGCAGGTCCTTGGACAGGCCCCAGTCGAGGAAGATGCCGGCACCGTTGATGTCCTTGACCTTGAGGCTGGCGAACTCGCCAACCTGCACCTTGGGCTTCTCGGTGGTGGCGATCAGCTGGTCTTCGCTGTCCAGGTAGATGAACACGTTCAGCCAGTCATCCACTTCGGTTTCGGCGTTTTTCGGGATGTAGCGCCCGGGCAGCAGGATCTCGCCGTCGGCGCCGCCGTCCAGGTACAGGCCGAAGTCCACGTGTTTCACGATTTGCAAACTGTTGTAACGCCCAAGCAGAGCCATTTCCGATGTTCCTCAAGACAAGGCGGCTATTCTACACCTGAAGCCAGCGCGCCGCCCGACCGCTGATGCAGTGGAACCGTCAGCGTCCCTCTTGCGTCTACCGTCTGGCCAGCACCGCAAGGAACAGCCCATGCCGCTACGCCTGTCCAAAGCCCTGCTCGTCGCCATCGGCTGCGCCCTGGCCCTGGCCGCCTGCAGCCGTATCGACCTGGCCTACCGCAACCTCGACCGCCTGGTGCCGTGGTCGCTGGGCGACTACCTGGCCATGAACAGCGAGCAGAAGGCCATGCTTGACGACCGCCTGCGGGAGCACCTGGCCTGGCATTGCAAGACCCAGCTGCCTGGTTACCTCGACTGGCTGGACCGGGTACGCGGCATGGTCGCCGACGACCAGGTGACCGACCAGGCCCTGCAGCAGCGTACCCGCGAAGCACGCGAGGCGATTGGCCGGGTAGCCGAGGAAATCACCCCTTCGGCCACCGAGTTGCTGCGCGGCATGAGCGATAGCCAGGTGGCGGAGATGCGCGAGGCATTCCGCGAGGACATCAGCGAACGGCAGAAGAAGTATGTGGATACGCCGTTGGACAAGCAGATCGCCCGCCGTTCCGAACGCATGGAGAAACGCCTGACGCCGTGGTTTGGCGAGCTGACCGCGGTACAGAAGCAGCGCGTGCAGGCCTGGTCCCAGGCGCTGGGCGACCAGAACCGCGAATGGATCGCCAACCGCGCGCACTGGCAGCAGCAATTGCTGCTGGCGATGAACCAGCGCAACGACGCCAGCTTCGAGCCACGCCTGGCGACGTTGTTGCAGCGCAAGGAGAGTTTGTGGACGCCGGAGTACCGGGCGGCGTATCAGAATACCGAGCAGCAGGCGCGCAGCTTGCTAGTGGACCTGGTGCACCAGAGTACCCCGCAGCAGCGGCGGTACCTGCAGGAACGGTTGGGCAAGGTGCGTACCGATTTCAGTGAATTGAAGTGTTTGAAGGGGTAATTGGGAAAAGCTGGCCCGGCCTCTTCGCGGGCTTGCCCGCTCCCACAGGGACCTCACTGGTTTCGAATCCTGTGCCGTACCTGTGGGAGCGGGTTTACCCGCGAAGGGGTCAGGCCTGCCAAAGCCCAGTCACCGCCCCTTGCGCCGATACGGAAACACATCGATCACCTTCCCGTCACGAATCGCCGCCTGCAGCCCCTTCCAGTAATCCGCGTCGTACAACTCCCCATGCAGGCGGCTGAACAAGCGCCGCTGGCCGATATCGGCAAACAGGAACGGCGGGAACTCCTCGGGGAACACGTCATGCGGCCCGATCGAGTACCACGGCTCGCCCGACATCTCGTCCTCCGGGTAACGCGGCGGCGGGATATGGCGGAAGTTCACCTCGGTCAGGAAGCTGATCTCGTCATAGTCATAGAACACCACCCGGCCATGGCGGGTAACGCCAAAGTTCTTCAGCAGCATGTCGCCAGGAAAAATGTTCGCCGCCGCCAGCTGCTTGATGGCCAGGCCGTAATCCTCCAGGGCCTCCAGCACCTGGCCCTCGCTGGCGTGCTCCAGGTACAGGTTCAGCGGCGTCATGCGCCGCTCGGTCCAGCAGTGGCGGATCAGCACCGTGTCACCCTCCAGCGCCACGGTCGATGGCGCCACCTCCAGCAGTTCGGCCAGGCACTCCGGCTCGAACTTGCTGCGCGGGAAGCGAAAATCGGCGAACTCCTGGGTATCGGCCATGCGCCCGACGCGGTCGACGCTTTTCACCAGCCGGTACTTGTCGATCACCGTGGCACGGTCGACCGTCTTCGACGGTGAAAAGCGGTCCTTGATGATCTTGAACACGGTGTTGAAGCCCGGCAGGGTGAACACGCTCATGACCATGCCGCGAACCCCGGGCGCCATGACGAAGCGGTCGTCGCTGCTGGCCAGGTGGTTGATCAGCGCCCGGTAGAACTCCGACTTGCCGTGCTTGTAGAAACCGATGGAGGTGTACAGCTCGGCCACGTGCTTGCCCGGCAAGATGCGCTTGAGGAAGTTGACGAACTCCGCCGGCACCGGCACATCGACCATGAAGTACGAGCGGGTGAAGGAAAAGATGATCGACACCTCGGCCTCGTCGGTGATCAGCGCATCGGCCTCGATACCGTGCCCTTCGCGGTGCAGCAGCGGGATTACCAGCGGCCACTGCTCGTCGCTGTTGAACAGCCGGCCGACCAGGTAGGCGCCCTTGTTGCGGTACAGCACCGGCGAAAACAGCTCCACCGCCAGGGTCGGGTCCTTGCATACCCAGTCCGGCAGGCAGTCACGCAGTTGATCTTCCAGGCGCGCCAGGTCGCCTTCCAGGTCGCCGTACGGCACTTCGAACGGGTAATCGCTGAACACCGCCCGCAGCAGGCTCTTGAGCCCAGCATCAGGCCGATAGGTACGGGTTTGCGCGGCGCGCTCACGGCTGCGCATGGACGGTCGGGTGGTGTGGATGAACATGCAGCCGTCGCTGATCAGGTCGTGGCTGAACAGGCTGCAGAACAGCGAGTTGTACCAGGTCTCGGACAGCTCGTCGTCCAGCCTTGGGTCGATCAGGTGGATATAGGCGTTCTTCACCAGCGGCCATTGTTCCACATCCAGCAGCACGTCCTCGGCAAAGCCCTGGCGCAGCCAGCCGTTGACCTCGGCAACCTTCTCTTCATAGAGATTGATGCGGGCGGCGGAGGCACGCTGGATATCCTGCCAGCGCGCCTGCTCGAAGCGCTTGCGGGCACCGAGGGTGATGCGCTGGAAATGGTCGCGGTAGTTGTCGAAGCCGGCGAGGATCATCCGGGCGATTTCGACAGCGGGCCAGGGCTGGGGCATGCGAGGACCTCGGTGCGGTGTTGAGTTACAGAGCTTAGTCGCCTCTTGGTTTTTGCGGAGCCTGTGCCGGCCTCTTCGCGGGCTTGCCCGCTCCCACAGGATTACCACTGGGCCGAGCATTGCAGAGAACCTGTGGGAGCGGGCGTGCCCGCGAAGAGGCCGGCACAGGTTTACACCGCAAGAAAGCACAAGAATCCCCAGCCCCCCTGGCGTACACTCGCGCCCCTGCCCTGCCTCCGGAGACCGTTGTGAGCCCCATCGCCCTAGCCCGCCTGCTGACCCTTGCCGCCGTCTGGGGGGCGAGCTTCCTGTTCATGCGCATCATCGCCCCCGAGCTTGGCACGGTGCCGACGGCGTTCTTCCGTGTGTCCATCGCCTGCCTGGGCCTGGTTGCACTGCTCGCTGCCGCCCGCGTGCGCTGGGACTTCCAGGGCAAGCTCGGCGCCTGCCTGGTGCTGGGCATGATCAACTCCGGTATCCCCGCCACGTTCTACTCCGTGGCCGCCCAGGTGCTGCCCGCCGGCTACTCGGCAATCTTCAACGCCACCACGCCGCTGATGGGTGTGCTGATCGGCGTGCTGTTCTTCCGCGAACCGATGACCCTGGCCAAGCTCTGCGGCATCTTCCTGGGCCTGTTCGGCGTCGGCATCCTCAGCGGCGCCGGCCCGGTGGCCCTGGACCTGGCCCTGCTGCAAGGCGCCCTCGCCTGCCTGGCGGCCACCACCTGCTACGGCTTTGCCGGCTTCCTCGCCCGCCGCTGGGTCAGCGGCCTGGACAGCCGCCTGTCGGCACTGGGCAGCATGCTCGGCGCCACCCTGATGCTGAGCCCGCTGTTCGCCTGGAGCGCGCTGAGCCAGCCACCCGCCAGCTGGGGCGGCTGGCAGGTGTGGCTGTCGCTGCTGGGGCTGGGCCTGCTGTGCACAGCGTTCGCCTACATCCTGTACTTCCGCCTGCTGGAGGAGATCGGCCCGGTCAAGGCCAGCACCGTGACCTTCCTGATCCCGGTATTCGGCGTATTGTGGGGGGCGTGGCTGCTGGACGAACCGTTGTCGATGGCGCACCTGTACGGCGGCCTGCTGATTGGCCTGGCATTGTGGCTGGTGCTGCGCCCGGCACGCAGCTGAAGCGGGGGGTACAGGATGAACGACGCGTACAAGAAGGTCCTGTTCCGCCTGGAGCAGGACGAAAACGGCTACCCGCCCGCCTCGGTCGAGGGCCTGTGGGCCAAGGCCGTGGAAGGCGGCTATGCCGTCGACAACATTCCCTTCCATGTCTACGGCATCGCCCCGGGCGACGTGATCGGCACCCGTGAGGAAGCCGGCGAAACCTGGTTCGCCGAACTGCGCCACAGCAGCGGCAGCTCGGTGTTCCGGGTTATCGTCAAGCCCCCGGAAACCCTTGACCAGGTACGCGCGGCCTTGCACGACTTCGGCTGCAACTGCGAAACCGAGCAGGCGGTGAAGATGCTGGCGGTCGAGGTCCCGCCGCAGCGCTCGCTCGACACCTTGCTCTACTACCTGCTCACCCAGCGCGAAGCCGGCCTGCTGGACTTCGAGGAAGGCGTACTGCGCCACGCCATCCCCGAAGAATTCCGCTAGGGCCTACGCCTCGGCCAGGCGCGCGGCGGGCTTGCGGAACACGAACAGCAAGCCCACCACGATCAGCCCCATGCCCAGCAGGCTGAGCGGCGCCAGGCGGTTGCCGAAGATCAGCAGGTCCATCACCGCGGTCACTGCCGGCACCAGGTAGAACAGGCTGGTGACATTGACCAGGTTACCCTTGGCGATCAGCCGGTACAGCAGCAGGGTCGCCAGTAGCGAGACCACCAGCCCCATCCACAGCAGCGCGCCGACGAAACCGCCAGTCCACTCCACATGCAGCGGCTGCAGCGGCGCGAACAATGCGCACATGGCAAAGCCGGCCAGGTACTGTAGCGGCAGCGTGCCCATGGGGTTGTCGGTGATGCGCTTCTGCAGGATCGAGCCAAAGGTCATGCTGGCCAGCGCCAGCAAGGCGAACAGCATCCCCGCCAGCGACACCCCGCCCAGGTTGATGCCCTGGTAGACCACCATGATCAACCCGCCAAGCCCCAACCCCAGGCCGAACAAGCGGCTCCAGGAGCGCCGGCGCTCCATCAGCACCACGGTCAGGATCGGTTGTACCCCCATCACCGTGGCCATGATGCCGGGGGTGACATGGGTATCGAGCGCCAGCAGGTAGAAGATCTGGTAGGCGCCGAGCAGCACACAGCCGGTGCCCATGGCCCGCAGGATGGCCCCGCGACTGCGCGGCCAGCGCAGCCCCAGCAACGGGCCGATCAGCAGCAGGCCGGCCAGGGCCAGCGCCGAGCGCAACAGCAGGAAGGCAAACGGGCTGGCATGCGCCAGGCCGAGTTTGGAGACGATTGCCCCGCTGCTCCACAGCAGGACGAACAGGCTGGTAGTGGCCGCCGAGGCCACGGATGCTTTGCTAAAGACAGACATGTATTGCCACCTGATTCAAGGCGAATAAGCCAGACGGACGGCGTGCGCTTCAGCGTGGGAAGTCGCCGACCGTGTTCAGTAGGTTGCGTGTGCGAAGGGATGCGGCCAGAAGCCGATCAGCCCAGCACGACCACGCAAGGAGGCGGAGCTACGCCGCCTACGACGCCACTGACAGGTGGTGGTGGATAGTGACTGATCATCGCCGGCTGCTGGCAGCCACGCACGACCATGCCCGCGACTGGCGCGATGGCAAAGCTTGTGGTGGTTGGGCTGGCTGGCATGAACAGGTCTTCGGGAAGAATGCAGTGGGCTGGACTATAGCCCGGTGCCAGGCAGCTGGCAACCTCCCCAAACTCAACCTTGCGCATATCACAGTGGGGCAACTGTCCTGCTCAATCTCGAAGCTTCCGCGATCCCTGTGGGAGCGGGCGCGCCCGCGAACACCGGCGAAGCCGGTGCCATACACCGCGTCGCCTGCTTCGCGGGCATGCCCGCTCCCACAGGGGTTTACGCAACCTTCAAGTTTTGAGCAAGCCAGCCGCGACCATAGGGGCCGCGTCTCTATTGGTTAATTTCTCACCACCCCGATTCGTCTGAATGCGAAACGCAGCCCGCATTCACCCGTTTCGAGGACCACCGATGAACGTATCCGCCTGGCTCTACCGGCCAGCCCAGATCACCTGCCTGCTGCTGGTCAGCGCCTACGCCCACGCCGCCAAGCCCGGCGACGTGTTCAAAGACTGCAAGGACTGCCCCGAGATGGTCGTGCTGCCCGCCGGCAGCTACGTCATGGGGGCCCCCGACGACGAAGTCGGCCGCCAGCCCGACGAGGGCCCGCTGCACACCGTGACCTTCGCCAAGCCCTTCGCCATGAGCCGCTATCAGGTAACCGCCGGCGAGCTGGACGCCTATATCAAGGCCACCGGCACCGTCATCAAGAGCGGCGACGACCGCCCCGGCCGCTGGTGCGAAGCCAGCAAGCCCAGCTACAAGCAAGGCCCCCGCCAGCCGGCGGTGTGCGTCGACTACGACGAAGTGCAGGCCTATACCCGATGGCTGGCGAAAACCACCGGCAAGCCATACCGCATGGTCAGCGAAGCCGAACGCGAATATGCCGCCCGTGGCGGCTCCAGCGGCCCGTTCCCCTTCCCCTTCGACGAACCGGGCAAGTACGAGATCAGCAAGCACGCCAACACCTATGGCCCCAAGGACGGGCATACCTTCACCGCCCCGGTGGGCAGCTACCCGCCCAATGCCTTCGGCATGTACGACATGCACGGCAACGTCTACGAATGGGTCGCCGACTGCTACCACGACAGCTACGAAGGCGCCCCCACCGACGGCAGCGCCTGGATCCAGGACCCCAAGTGCATCCGCGCGCACATGCGCGGCAACGACTGGGGCGAGCCGCCGATCTTCTCCCGCTCGGCCAACCGCAACGACCGCCTCAAGACCACCCGCGGGGATTTCCTCGGCTTTCGCGTAGCACGCGAACTGTGAAGTTGTGACGCGGTTAACGCAGCACCGGCCAAAAAAATCGCCAATAAGAATCGTTCCGGTTTTTCACAGGTGCTGCGTCCTATAGCTGACATAGAAAAAAACCCTCTGCCAACGAGACCGCAATAGATGTCCAAATCCCTCCCCGGCCCGCTCAACCCGCTTGCCAAAGCATTACTGATCCGTCATTCCCTTCGTCCCCAGCGCGCGTTCACACGCATCGGCCTGGGCCTGGCGATATCCGCTGCGATGGTTGCCCAAGTGCAGGCACAGGAGTGGACCCTGGATATTCCTGCGCAGTCGATGAATTCGGCGTTGCAGGCACTGGCCAGGCAGACCGATACCCAGTTGCTGTACAGCCCGGAAGATATCGGTGGCCTGCGCTCCTCCGCACTCAAAGGGCGCCACGACCTCGCTTCGTCCCTGCGCATCCTGCTGGGCGGCAGCGGGCTGCGTTATCAGATCGACGGCAACACCGTGACGGTAACAGCGGGTTCAGCCGCAAAGGACGGCCAGGTCGAGCTTTCGGCGACCAACGTCAATAGCGTGGGCCTGGGGGCCACTACCGAAGGCACGGGTTCCTACACCACCGGCGTGACCAGCACGGCCACCCGCATGAACCTGTCGATACGCGAAACACCGCAAAGCATCAGCGTCATCACCCGCCAGCAAATGGACGACCAGCACCTGGCGACCATTACCGACGTGCTGAAGCAGAACCCGGGCATCACCATGTCCCAGGACGGTGGCGAGCGCTTTCATATCTATTCGCGCGGCTCGGAAATCAGCACCTACCAGCTCGATGGCGTGAACACCGCGCAGGACTACCTGACGCGCAACATGCCCAACACCCTGATGGACATGGCCATGTTCGACCGCATCGAGATCGTCCGCGGCGCCACTGGCCTGATGACCGGTGCGGGCGAACCCAACGGTGTGGTCAACATGGTACGCAAGCGCCCCACGCGTGAATTCCAGTCGTATGTGCAGGCCGGTGTGGGCTCGTGGGACTACTATCGCACCGAGGCCGACGTGTCCGGCCCACTGATCGAAAGCGGCAAGCTGCGCGGCCGCCTGGTGGCCGCCAAGCAGAGCAACCAGAGCTACATGGACTGGTACAGCCAGGACCGTGACCTGGTCTACGGCGTGCTCGAAGCAGACCTGACCGATACCACCACCGTGCGCTTCGGCATGGACTACCAGACCTACGACGCCAATGGCGCGCCAGGTGTGCCGCTGTTCTTCAGCAATGGCCAGCCCACCAACTTCTCCCGCTCGACCAGTTCCGGGCCGCGCTGGATGTATGAAGACTACACCACCAAGAACTACTCCTTCGGCCTGGACCAGGAGTTAGGCAATGGTTGGCAGTTGAAGATGGCCGGCAACTACATGGATGTCGATCGCGACTCGCTGTCGGCGTTCTATCGCACCGGTGCCGGGGTATCTACTCTCGATCAAGCCACCGGCAACGCCAAGTCCGACCTGCTGCAAGTCGATGCCCACCAGGTTCAGCGGGGCATGAACATCACGCTGCAGGGGCCTTTCGAGCTGTTTGGCCAGACCCACGAACTGGTTACCGGCTTCGACTACATGGATTACGAGAACAACCACTTCACCGGGACAGCTGGGGAAGCCACATTCAACTTCTACACCTGGGGCAACCGCATACCGCAACCTGGCAACTATTCGCCACTGCTGGACTACGACCTGACCATCCGCCAGACCGGCTACTTCATTGCCACCCGGCTCAACTTCACCGACGACCTGCACATGATTCTCGGTGCCCGTACCACCAATTACCGTTCGGACTCGAACCAGGTGGTATTGACCACTGGCAACGGCAACCCCACGCAACTGAAGGAGCACGGAGAGGTAACACCGTACGCCGGCCTGATCTACGACCTGACCGATGAGCAATCGGTGTACGCCAGCTACACCGATATCTTCAAGCCCCAGACCAGCCGCGACCGTACCGGCAAGGTGCTGGACCCTGTGATCGGGCAGAACTATGAAATGGGCTGGAAGGGTGAATTCTACGATGGTCGCCTGAACGCCAACGCGGCGATCTACCTCATCAAGCGCGACAACCTTGCAGAGGAAGACACCGGCTTCAGCGTACCGGGCGTGCCTAACTCCACCGCTTACCGCGCGGTCAGCGGCGCCGAAACCAAGGGCATTGATCTTGAACTGTCCGGCGAAGTGGCTCGCGGGCTGGAAGTTCATACGGGTTACAGCCACTCCCGCACGGAAGATGCCAATGGCACTCGCCTGACGCCTCAACTGCCGCTGGATACATTCCGCCTGTGGACTACCTACCGCCTGCCCGGCGAATGGGAGCGCCTGACTGTTGGTGGTGGGGTCAACTGGAACTCCAAGCAATCCCTGGCCACCCGCTACAACACGCGCATTACCCAGGAAGACTACGCCGTGGCCAGCCTGATGGCCCGCTACAAGATCAGCGAGCACCTGGCCGCCACGCTGAACGTGGACAACCTGTTCGACAAGAAGTACTACGCAGGCCTGGCCGGCAACTATGGCCACTATGGCGCGCCGAGGAACGCGACGCTGAACCTGCGCTACGATTTCTGATCAGCAGAACGAAAAAAGGCGACCCTGGAGGTCGCCTTTTTCATGCCTGCATGGTCTTCGCGTCGGTAGGCAGTCCGTTGTAGGAGCGGCCTTGTGTCGCGAAAGGGCTGCAAGGCAGCCCCGGCAATTCCTGCATCACTGCTGAGCCCCCGGGGCCGCGTTGCGGCCCTTTCGCGACACAAGGCCGCTCCTACACAGAGTGAGCAGGTTTACTGGCTGATCGTATCTGCCAGCAACAGCCTGGCAATCATCCCCTCAAGGACATCCACCTGCTCAAGGATGTCATAGTGCCCGGCATCAACAGCAATGTCCTGGCAGCTACCCGAGATGCCACCCGTGTGCGCGCCCTCCCCCGCCCACCAGCAACTTGCCGCTGCCTCGGTAGACGGTAGCTGGCGCAACTGACGCGAAAGCGCCTTGAGTTTCATGGCCACGACAAAGGTCTGCGCCAGATCAGCGTTGCCGATTTCGGCATAGGCCGACTGTACAGCCTGTGCGGCCCGTGCCGTTTCGATCACGCGCTCCAGGGCATCCTGAGTACTGCCGACCGGCACGACCGGCAGCACCAGTGCATCGGCCGAAACCCCGAGAATCACCGCCAGGAAGCCACGCAGGTCGGCGCTCCAGTCACTTTCCTGCACGGCTTGCCTGGCCGAGGGCACGAAGCTGTCGACCAAGGCCAGCACCGCAACCCGCTGCCCCTGGCTTTCCAACTCCTTGGCCACCAACACCGCCAGGGTGCCGCCCAGCGACCAACCTGCCAGCTGATAAGGGCCTTCAGGTTGCTTCTGCCGAATGTACTGTGCGTAATCGATAGCCATCGTTTCCAGCGAATCATCCACCCAGGCGTGATCCAGCAGCATCCGGCATTGCAGGCCATAAACCGTGCAACGGCCTTCCAGCCGGCGCGCCAATGGCTCGTAATCGAACACCGTGCCAAACCCGGCATGCAGGCAGAACAGCGGCGTACTCGCGTTCACTCGGCTGTTCAGCAACAACAGCGGGTCCAGGCTGGCATCGTCGGGGGCATAACCCGACAACTCGGCGATGGTCGGCCGGGCAATCACATCACGCAGTTTCAGTTCGATAGGCAAATCCTCGCGGGCACGGACCTTGGACAGCATCTTCAGCACGCGCAGCGAGTCACCACCCAGTTCGAAGAAGTTGTCATCGACACCGACCTGCTCGACTTGCAGCACTTCCTGCCAGATCGCTGCGAGCGCCTGCTCGATTGCATTACGCGGGGCAACCCATGCCCGGCCTGCGGCAAACTCGGGTGCAGGCAGGCCATTGCGGTCGATCTTGCCATTGGGGGTGAGCGGCAGCGCCGGCATCAGTACAAGCTGTGCCGGCACCATGTGATCCGGCAGGTCGGCGCGCAGGGCATCACGTAATTGCTCGGCGCGGGTATCGGCATTGTCCGTCACCACGTAGCCGATCAGTTGCTTGCCCGTGCTGATGTCACGCGCCACCACCACGGCATCGCGCACGCCAGCCAGGTTGCGCAGGCGTGCCTCGATTTCTCCCGGCTCGATGCGGAATCCGCGAATCTTCAGCTGGTTGTCCAGGCGCCCGAGGAAGTCGATGACACCATCGGCGCGGCGACGCACCCGGTCACCGGTGCGGTACAGGCGGCCCCCCGTGGCAAACGGGTCGGCCACGAAGCGCTCGGCCGTGAGAGCAGCCCGCTGGTGATAGCCACGCGCCACGCCCTCTCCGCCGATGTAAAGCTCACCGGCCACACCATCGGGCAGCGGGTTGAGGTGCTGGTCCAGCACGTGCAGCGTGCGCTCGCCCACGCGGTCGCCGATCGGCGCGTACACAGCCTCACAGGTTCGTTGCACCGGCACTTTCCACAGCAGAGGCGTAACCACGGTTTCCGTCGGCCCATAGCCGTTGGTCAACCAGCGCGGACGCAGCGTGCGCTTGACGTGCTCGAACAGGGCGTCCGGTACCGCATCGCCGCCAAAGCAGTACACCCGCACCGCTGGCGCAGGCTGCTGCTGGCTGTCGGCGAATTCGGCCAACTGTTGCAGGTAGGCCGGCGGGAAGCAGGCGATGTCGATACGCTGGGCATGCAAGGTCTGCCAGGTTTCTTCTGCCGTCCACAGCCGGTTGTCACGCACCACCAGGCAACCACCCGAGGACAACGTCGACAGCCAGCGTTCCTGCGCCCCGTCGAAGGCGAACGACATGAACAGCAGCTCGCGGGTCTGCAGGTCCATCTCGTACAGCCCGGCGATGGCCTGGCAGTGCATGCGAATCTGGCCGTGGCTCACCGCCACACCTTTGGGCTTGCCGGTGGAACCAGACGTGTAGATCAGATAAGCCAGGTTATCCGCGCACGCGCGCTGTTCAGGTGCAGTAGCAGGCAGATGGTCCAGCGCTTGCTGGTCGAGCTCGACGCACCGCGCTACCTGGGTAAAGCGCTGGCGCAGGCCACTGCTGGTGACCAGCAGGTGCATTGCCGAGTCCTCGACGATCCACTGCAGGCGCTCTTGTGGGTAGTCGATATCCAGTGGCACATAAGCTGCGCCGGTCTTCATCACCGCCAGGAAGGCCACGATCACCTCCACCGACCGCTCCAGGGCAATGCCCACGCAGCTTTCCGGGCGCACGCCCTGCGCGATCAGGTGGTGGGCAAGGCGGTTGGCGCGCGCGTCCAGCTGGGCATAGGTCAACTGTTGGCCGCCGCAGACTACCGCCATGGCCTCGCCACGCTCACGGGCATGCCCGGCGATACGCTCGGCGAGCAGCGGCTGCTCGCGCCCAGGTGCCGCAAGCTGGTTGCGCAGGTCGGCGTGCCTTGCCTGCGCCGGCGTCAGCATGCCCAGGCTGCCCAGCGTGGCCTGGGGATTGTCCAGCATGGCGCTCAGCAGGCTTTCGAAACTACCGCGCAGGCACTCGACAGCGGCTTCGGTAAAGCGGTTGCGCAAGTACAGGAACTCTACCGAAAAGGTTTCGCCCAATTGCACGGCCAGGTCCATGGCATAGTTGGTGACGTCGCGGTTACGGACTTCGCCAAAGCGTAACGTTCCGCCGCCGCCCTCGCGCAGGCGGTCGTCAACCGGGTAGTTCTCGAACACCACAATGCTGTCGAACAGCGCTTGCCCTGGCCGCCCGGCCCAGCGTTGCACATCGGCCAGCGCTGCATGCTCGTGGTCGCGCAACTCCAGGTTGTAGTGCTGCAGCTGGTGCAGCCAGTCGCTGACAATGTGCTGGGGTTGCGGCGCCTGCACCACCGGTAGCGTGTTGATGAACAGCCCCAGCATCTCGCCTGCACCGGCCAGGCTGCTGGGGCGCCCGGCCACTGTGGCGCCGAAGCACACGCTGGCCTGGCCGGTGTAGCGTTGCAGCAGCAACAGCCAGGTGGCCTGGACCAGGGTATTGGGCGTGACCCTCAGGCGCCGGGCCTGGTCACGCAGGTGTTGCGTGCGCTGCGCATCCCAATGCAGATACAGCGCATGGTGCCCGACAAGCTTGCCGTCCGCCTGCGGCGCAACACTGTCGGCCAACAGCGTCGGCCCCTCCAGGGCACGCAGCTTCTCGCTCCAGAACTGCTCCAGCTTGCCCATCGGCTGCTCGGCGAGCCAACGGATGTAGTCACCGAAGCGCCCCCCCGCATGGCTGGCGGGCCGGCCGTGATAAACCTGCAACACCTCGCCCAGCAACCGTGAATTGCTCCAGCCATCCATGAGGATGTGGTGGCGCGACCAGATCAGGTGCAGGCGTTGCTCATCCACTCGAACCAGCGTCAGCCGCATCAGGGGGGCACACGCCAGGTCGAAGCCTTCGGCAGCCTCCTCGGCTGCCAGCGCCAGCAAGGCGTCGCTGGTCACCTCACGCCCACGCCAGTCGAGCACGCGCAGCGGCAGGCTGGCCTGACGCTGCACCACCTGCAAGGGCTCCGCCCACCGGGCCGATGACAAGAAGACCGTGCGCAGGATGTCGTGGCTGGCGATCACCTGGTTCCAGGCCGCGACGAAGCGGTCGATGTCCAGGCCGTGCACATCGACCGCAGTCTGGTTGATGTACAGCGCGGCGTCGCTCTCCTGCAGGGTATGGAACAGCATGCCCTGTTGCATCGGCGACAGCGGGTAGATATCGGCAATCTGAGCGGCAGGTACCGGCAGGTCGTCCAGTTGCGCCTGGTTCAGACGGGCCAAGGGGAAGTCCGATGGCGTGAGACCTTGGGTGTCATCCTGGCAGCAATGGTTGATCAAGGCCTTGAGTTCTTCTGCATAGGCATCGGCCAGTTGCTGGATGGTCGAGGTATCGAAGACTTCACGGCTGAACGTCCAGCCCAGTGTCAGCTCGCCGCCGTACACCTGGCCATTGAGCGCCAGCAGGCTGCTCAATGGCGCGTCCTCATCCTGGTTCAGCCCGGCATTCTCGCTGGCCGGTTTGAACAGGCTCGCCTGCTGGTCGAAGCTGCCATCGAACTGCCCCAGGTAGTTGAAGATGATCGCCCCCTGGGCCAGCGCCGCCAACGTCTGCCGAGCTTCACCAGCCCCCAGGTAACGCAGCACACCATAGCCAAGACCCTTGTGGGGCACCGCGCGCAGTTGCTCCTTGATGGTCTTGATCGAGCTGGCCAGCTCGGGCTGAGGGCTGAGGTTGACCGGGTACATGCTGGTGAACCAACCCACCGTGCGGCTCAGGTCGATACCGTCGAACAGGTCTTCGCGGCCATGACCTTCCAGGCGCACCAGTACCTGCGGCTGCGCGGTCCAACGGCTGACCACACGGGCCAATGCCGTCAACAACAGGTCGTTGATCTGCGTGCGATAGGCTGCCGGTGCCTGCTGCAACAGCTTGCGGGTCCAGAGCGGGTCCAGGCGAGTGCTGACCGACGTTGCATGCTTCTGCCGGTTTTCGCCCTGGGGATGATCGCAAGGCAAAGCATCGCTGGCGCCTTGCAGTTGATCACGCCAGTAGTGCAGTTCATGTTGCAGTGCCTGGCTGCTGGCATAGGCCTGCAGCTGTTCGGCCCAGACCTTGAACGCGCTGGTCTTGGCCGGCAACTTCAGCGGCTGGCCGAGGGCAAGCGCCTGGTAGGCCTGTTGCAGGTCTTCCAGCAGGATCCGCCATGACACGCCATCGACCACCAGATGATGAATGACCAGCAGCAGCCGCTGGCTGCCGTCTGCCAGCGTTGCCAGCACGGCGCGCAACAGTGGCCCCTGAGCCAGGTTGAGGCTGCGCTGGGCCTGATCAGCCAAGCGTTGCAGCGCCTCTGCATCAACGCATTCGCGTACCCACAGCAGCTCGGTCGATACCGGCGCGCCGATCGCGGCCTGCCAGCGCTCGGCACTCTGCCAGACATTGAGCCGCAGCAGGTCGTGATGGGCATGCAGGTTGCCCAGCGCCATGCTCAACAGGTGCGCATCCAGTGCCTCACCAGGCTCGAGCAACACCGACTGGTTCCAGTGGTCACGTGCTACAAGCGCTTGCTCGAAGAACCAGTGCTGCACCGGAACAAGTGGCAGAGGCCCGGTGACCACGCCCTGCTCCAGCGCTTGTGCTTCGCTGCGCCGGGCAACCGAGGCCAGCCCCTGCACGGTCTGATGCTGCAGCAACTCCTTGGGGGTGAACTGGATATCCACCTGGCGTGCACGGCTGACCACCTGCAGCGAAATGATCGAATCGCCGCCCAGCTCGAAGAAGTTGTCGGTCAGGCCGACCTTCTCCAGCTTCAGCACATCCGCCCAGATCGCCGCGATCTGCTGTTCCAGATCACTCCGCGGCGCGACGTACTCGCCCTGCGACTGGCTGGCATCCGGCTGCGGCAGGGCCTTGCGGTCCAGCTTGCCGTTCGGCGTCACTGGCAGCTTGCCGAGCAGAAGCAGATGCGCCGGCACCATGTAGTCCGGCAAACCGGCCTTCAGCGCCTCGCGCAGGCTGTCGCGCAATGCGCCTTCGTCTTGCGTGCTGTCGGCAGGCACCACATAGCCCACCAGCTGCTTGCCGCTTGGCCCGTCCTGGGCCAGCACCACGGCTTCCTGCACACTCGGCAGTTCCAATAGACGCGCCTCGATCTCACCCAGTTCGATACGCAGGCCACGGATCTTCACCTGGTGGTCTATGCGCCCGGCATAGTCGATCACACCATCGGCGCGGTAGCGCGCCAGGTCGCCGGTGCGGTACAGGCGTCCGCCGTTGTCGCTGAACGGGTCCGGCACGAAGCGTTCGGCGGTCAGCGCCGGGCGCTGGTGGTAACCACGGGCCAGGCCGACACCACCGAGGTACAGCTCGCCAGCACTGCCGCGCACCGCCGGTTGCAGGCTGCCTTCGAGGATGTGGGTCTTGAGGTTGTCGATCGGCTGGCCGATCGGCACGCTGATGCTTTCGTCCGGCTGGCAGGTCCAATGGGTCACGTCGATCGCCGCTTCGGTCGGGCCGTACAGGTTGTACAGGCCCGCCGCCGGCAGGCGTTGCAGGGTCTGGCGGGCCAGCTCGGCCGACAACGCTTCACCGCTGCACACCACGCGCTTGAGGCTGACGCAGCTCTCGACCGCTTCGTGGGTCATGAACGCCTGCAGCATCGACGGCACGAAGTGCAGCGTGCTGATGCCGTAATGGTTGATGGTTTCGACCAGCAACTGCGGGTCGCGGTGCGCGCCGGGCTGGGCCATGACCAGACGCGCACCGGTCATCAGCGGCCAGAAGAACTCCCACACCGACACGTCGAAGCTGAACGGGGTTTTCTGCAGCACGCTGTCGCTGGCGTCCAGCCCGTAGGCCTTCTGCATCCAGCACAGCCGGTTGACCAGCGCCTGATGGCTGTTGCCAGCGCCTTTCGGGCGACCGGTGGAGCCGGAGGTGTAGATCACGTAGGCGAGGTTCAGCGGGGCCACGTCGATGTTCGGGTTGGCATCGCTGTAGCCGTCGAAGTTCTCGGTATCCAGGTCCAGGCTGCGCAGGCCGGCCGGGATCGGCAGGGTCTCGCGCAAGTGCGACTGGGTCAGCAGCAAAGCGATGCCGCTGTCCTCGAACATGTAGCTCAGGCGGTCCTGGGGATACTCAGGATCCAGGGGCACATAGGCGCCACCGGCCTTCACGATGCCCAGCAGGCCGATGACCATCTCCAGGCTGCGCTCCATGGCGATGCCCACCAGCACGTCCGGGCCCACGCCCTGCTCGCGCAGCTTGTGCGCCAGCTGGTTGCTACGACGGTTGAGCTCGGCATAGCTCAGGGTCTGCTCGCCAAAGGCCAGCGCCGGGGCATCCGGGGTGGCGAGTACCTGGGCTTCGACCAGCTGGTGGATGCTGGCTTCGCCTGGGTAATCGGCTTGCGTGGCATTCCAGCCATGCACGATCTGCTGCCGCTCCCCGTCATCCAGCAATGGCAGCTCAGCCACTCGCTGGCCTGGGTTGGCGACGATGCCGTGTAGCAGGTTCAGCCAGTGTCGCGCCATCTGCTGTATGGTCGAGGCATCGAACAGGTCGGTTGCAAAGGTCAGCGTGGCGCTGATGCCTTGCTCATGTTCGAAGCTGTCCAGCGTGAGGTCGAACTGCGCCGCGTGCACGTTCCATTGCAGGCCCTCCACCTCCAGGCCGGGCAAGCTGCGGTGCTCGCCCTTGCCCCGGGTCTGGTGGTTGTACATCACCTGGAACAACGGGCTGTGGCTCAGGCTGCGTTCAGGCTGCAAGGCATCGACCAGCTGTTCGAATGGCAGGTCCTGATGCACCTGTGCGCCCAAGGCTCGTTGCCGCACTTGCGCCAACAGCTCGGTGAAGGTCAGTTGCGTGTCGAACTCGGCACGCATCACCTGGGTATTGACGAAAAAGCCGATCAGCCGCTCGGTCTCTACGCGGTTACGGTTGGCGATGGGCACGCCCACGCGCACATCGGCCTGCCCGGAGTAGCGGTGCAACAATACCTGGAAACTCGCCAGCAGCAGCATGAAGGGTGTCGCCCCCTGGTGCTGCGCCAGCTGTTTGAGTGACTGGCTCAACGCTTCACCCAGGTCAACGTCGATCCGCTCACCGCGGTAGCTTTGCAGCGCCGGGCGTGGCCTGTCGGTGGTCAGTTCCAGCACCGGGTGGTCGTCGCCCAGCTGCGCCATCCAGTACGCCAGCTGACGCTCACGCTCGCCGGCGTCCATCCAGGCACGCTGCCAGATCGCATAATCGGCGTACTGGATCGGCAGTTCGGCCAGCGCCACCTCCCGACCTTGGCTATAGCCCTCATAAAGCTGCACCAACTCATCGATGAGCAAGGGCATCGACCAGCCATCGGCGACGATATGGTGCAAGGTGAGCACCAGCACGTGCTCGTCCTGCGCCAGTTCCAGCAGTTTTACCCGCAGCAGCGGCCCATGGACCAGATCGAACGGCTTCTGGACCTCAAGCGCGACCTGCGCCTGCAAAACCTGCTCCTCCACGGCCCCCAAGGCCTGGCGGGCCAGCTGGAAAGGCTGGTCCGGGTGGATGACCTGCATCAGCTGGCCATCTTCCTCGGCAATGGTCGTGCGCAAGGCTTCATGACGCTGGATCAGCGTCGCGAAGCTGCGCTGCAGGGCTGCCAGGTCGAGCTGCCCCCTGAACCTGAGCGCGGTCGGAATGTTGTAGGCCGAGCCGGTGGGCTCCAGTTGCCAGAGAAACCACTGGCGTTGCTGGGCATAGGACAGCACAGGGCGTTCGACATCGTGCCTGGCCACCGGGATGGGCAGTTGCGCGAGCGTGACGCCCTTGGACGCCAGTTTTTCGAGAAACAGCTTCTGCTGTGCCAGGGGCAGACGGATAAAGCGATAAACCAGGTCTGCGTTTCTGTTGTCCGTGTGCATCTCAAACCGCCTCGAGCTCTGCCATGAAGTCCTGGAGCTCATCCAGGTCTCCGTCGTTTCGGGTACCGAGACTGCCGACCTCTTGTGCAAAGGCCTGCAGGTTCTCTGTCTGGAACAACAACGCGAGTGGCAGGTTCGTACCCAGTTCGATCTGCAGTCGTGCTACCGCCTGGGTTGCCAGCAAGGAGTGGCCCCCCAGCTCGAAGAAGTTGTCGGTAAGAGATACGTTTTCCAGGCCAAGAACTTCAGCCCATACCGCTGCGATCCGCCGCTCAAGCTCCGTTTCCGGCGCCACATGGGCCGCCCGGCGCAGGTTGCCGTCAGGCTGTGGCAGGGCCTTGCGGTCCAGTTTGCCGTTCGGTGTCAGTGGCAGGCGTTCCAACAGCAACAGGTGCGCGGGCACCATGTAGTCCGGCAGGCTGGCCTTCAGCCTGGCGCGCAGGGTGTCAAGCAGCGCCGCCCGGGCTTCCTCGCTGGCAACCGACGCTGCATCGGCTGGCACCACGTAGCCCAGCAGTTGCTTGCCGCCCGGCGCATCCAGCGCCAGTACCACGGCTTCGCGGACTGCGTCCTGTTGTTGCAGGCGCGCCTCGATCTCGCCGAGTTCGATACGGAAGCCGCGAATCTTCACCTGATGGTCGATACGCCCGGCATATTCGATGACCCCGTCGGCGTCATAGCGCGCCAGGTCGCCGGTGCGATACAGGCGGCCACCCTGCCCACCGAACGGGTCGGGGATGAAGCGTTCGGCGGTAAGCCCAGGGCGCGCCAGGTAACCACGCGCCAGGCCCGCACCCGCCATGTACAGCTCCCCCACCACCCCTACCGGCAGCGGCGTTCCGGCCTCGCTCAACAGGTACACGGCACTGTTGGAAAGCGGCCGGCCGATATTGGCCTGGCCACCTTGGGTGCGCAGGGTGAAGGTCGAGTAGGTGGTATCCTCCGAAGGCCCGTACAGGTCGTATACCTTGAGCACATGGCCAGTGCCGTACAGCGCGTCGACCAGCCCCTGCTTGAGGGCCTCACCCGCCAGGTTGATGATGCGTACACCGGACGGCAGCTGGCCGGTTTCATGCAGCACCTTGATGGCCGATGGCACCGTGTTGACCAGGCGTACCTGGTCTTTGGCCGGCAGGTTTGGCAGCTCCAGGGCATTGGCCGCCAGTACCGCATAACCACCCGAGCCCAGGGTCACGAACAGCTCCCAGACCGACAGGTCGAAACAGATCGATGTGGACGCCAACACGCCACACAGGTCCTGCTGGCTGTACACCGACTGCGCCCAGCCGATCATTGCCACGGCATTGCGATGCTCGATCTGGACGCCCTTGGGTTTGCCGGTGGAGCCTGAGGTGTAGATGCAGTACGCCAGGTTGTCCGGCGTGCTCACGCACACCGGGTCGGCCGCTTCGTAGCCGTCGAGCAGCAATTGGTCCACCAGCAGCGTGCGCGCCTGGAAGCTGGCCGGCACACGCTCCAGCAGGTGCGACTGCGACAGCAGCAGGATCGACTGGCTGTCTTCGAGCATGTACACCAGGCGGTCCTGCGGGTAGCCAGGGTCGAGCGGCACGTAGGCGCCGCCCGCCTTGAGAATGGCCATCAGCGCGACCACCATGTCCAGGCCACGCTCCATGGCGACACCTACCAGCACCTCCGGGCCCACGCCAGCCTCGCGCAGTTTGTGGGCCAGCTGGTTGGCCCGCACATTGAGCGCGGCATACGTGAGCGTCTGCTCGCCGTGGATAAGTGCCACTGCACCTGGCGCAGCAACCACCTGCGCCTCGAACAGCTGATGGATACAGCGGTCGGCCGGGTAACTGGCCGCCGTGCGGTTCCAGTCCTGCACGATACGCTGATGCTGTGCGGCATCGAGCAGCGGCAGGTCGCCGAGTGCAGCACACGGGTCACTCACCAGCGCGTCAAGCAGCGTACCGAAGTGATGGGCCAGTTGCTCGATCGCCTCGCTGCTCCAGTGCGCACGGTCATGCCGGTACTGGATAGCCAGGCTGTCGCCAAGGCTCACCAGCACGGTCAGCGGATAGTTGGTCTGCTCGCGCACCTGCACTGGGCCAAACTGCAAGCCACTCGGTGCACCCTGCCGAAGGGCCTCGGACACCGGGTAACTTTCGAACACCACCAGGCTGTCGAACAGGGCTTCACCGCCAAGCCCGGCCCAGCGCTGCACATCGTACAGCGGCGTATGTTCGTATTCACGCATGGCCAGGTTGCTGGCCTGCACCTGCCCGATCCATTGCGCGACGCTCTGTTCTCCTTGCGGTGTACCAACCACCGGCAGGGTGTTGATGAACAAGCCAATCTGCGCCTCCACGCCCGCCAGCTCCGCTGGCCGGCCGGCGACCGTGGCCCCGAAGCAGACCGACGACTGCCCGGTATAGCGCTGCAACAGCAACAGCCAGGTAGCCTGTACCAAGGTGTTGACGGTGACACGCTGGGCACGGGCAAAGGCTTCAACCCGATCGGTACGCCCTGCATCGAATGCCTGGTGATGAACGTGATGGCCATGGCCATCAGGCTCACCATTGCGCACGGCCTGGGCCAGACGCGTCGGCTCGTTGAAGCTGGCCATCTGGCCCTGCCAGAACCGCTCTGCCGCCGCCCCATCCTGGCGCTGCAACCAGGCGATGTAGTCACGGTAGCTGCCCGCCGCTGCCACCACAGGTTTACCGGCATGACGCTGCAACACCTCACCCAGCAACTGCGAGGTGCTCCAGCCATCCATCAGGATGTGATGGCAGGTGAAGATCAGGTGATGACGTGCCTGCGCCGTACGCACCAGCACCAGGCGCAACAAGGGTGCCTCGACCAGGTCGAAGCCACGCTGCCGGTCGGCATCCGCCAGGCTGTCCAGCGCCCGCGCCAGCTCATCCTCGGCACGCCAGTCATATTCGCTGAACGGCAGTGTCACCTGCTTGCGCACGACCTGCACCGCCTGGCCCAGGTCCCCCTGCCAGATGAAGCTGCTGCGCAGGATTTCGTGGGCCTGCAAGGCAGCATCCCAGGCCTGCCGGAAGGCTTGTACATCCAGGCCATCCACATCCACGCGCATCTGGTTGATGTAGTTGCCGCTGCCTTGCTCGTAGATGCTGTGGAACAGCATGCCCTGCTGCATCGGCGACAGCGGGTAGACGTCGGCGATCTGCGCCACGGCAACCGGCAGCTGGTCGAGCTGCGCCTGGGTCAGGTCGGCCAACGGGAAGTCGGACGGGGTCAGGCCGCGATGTCCACCCTCACAGCAATGCTCGATGATTTCAGCCAAGGCCCGCTGGTAAGCCTGGGCCAGCTGCTCGATGGTTTCGCGGCGATGAATGTCCTGGCTGAAGGTCCACTCCAGGCGTAGCTCGCCGCCATATACCTGACCGTTGACGGTCAACAGGCTGGCCAACGGTGCTTCGGCATCCTGCCTGGCGCCATCGTTCTCCTTGGCGGGGGTGAACAGACCTGCTTCGCCATCGAAGCTGCCGTCGAACTGCCCGAGGTAGTTGAAGACGATCTGGCCTTCAGGCAATGCTGCAAGGGCCTCGCGGCTCGCGGCATCACCGAGGTAGCGCAGCACGCCATAGCCCAGGCCTTTGTCAGGCACGGCGCGCAGCTGTTCCTTGATGGTCTTGATCGAACTTGCCAGGTCTGCCTGCGGGCTCAACTTTACCGGGTACAGGCTGGTGAACCAGCCCACCGTACGCGTCAGGTCGATACCCGCGAACAGGTCTTCACGGCCATGCCCTTCCAGGCGCACCAGCACTTCGGGCTGGCCGCTCCAGCGGCCAACTGCTTGCGCCAGGGCCGTCAGCAGCAGGTCGTTGATCTGCGTGCGATAAGCCACCGGGCAATCCTGCAACAGCCGTCGGGTGCTTGCCACGTCGAGGCGCGTGCTGACCGAAGCCGCATGCTTCAGTTGCCGGCTGCCTTGCGGGTTGTCGCAGGGCAGCATTTCGCTGACCCCTTGCAACTGCCCCTGCCAGTAGCCCAGTTGCTGTTGCAATGCGGGCGCGGCGGCATAGGTTTGCAAACGCTCGGCCCAGGCTTTGTACGAAGTGGTCTTGGCCGGAAGCTGCAGTGGCTGCCCGGCAGCCAGGGTCTGGTAGGCCTGCTGCAGGTCCTCCAGCAGCACACGCCACGACACACCGTCTACCGCCAGGTGATGGATGACCAAAAGCAGCCGCTGGCTACCGTCAGGCAGCGCAGCGAGCATGGCACGCATCAACGGCCCATGCTCGAGGTCAAGGCTGCGCTGGGCTTCACTGGCGGCTTGCTGCAACTGCTCGACGCTGGCGAAATCGCGATGCCACAGCAACTGGGAGTAGCCTGCATCGGCAAATTCAGCCTGCCAGCCCACCCCATGGCCGAACACGCGCAAACGCAGGGCATCGTGATGTTCGAGCAATGCCTGCAATGCCGCATCGAGCGTCGCCGGGTCCAGCGCTTCACCGGGCGTGAGCAGCACCGACTGGTTCCAGTGATGGCGCACGACAATGGGCTGCTCGAAGAACCAGTGCTGGATCGGCGTGAGCGGCGTCACGCCCGTTACCGCACCCTGATCGATCGATACACTGTCGCCGCGGTTGGCGAGCCGGGCCAGTGCCTGCACCGTCTGGGCCTCGAACAGGTCCTTGGGCGTGAACTGGATATCCACCTGGCGCGCACGGCTGACCACCTGCAGCGAAATGATCGAATCGCCGCCCAGCTCGAAGAAGTTGTCGGTCAGGCCGACCTTCTCCAGCTTCAGCACATCCGCCCAGATCGCCGCGATCTGCTGCTCCAGATCGCTCTGCGGCGCGATGTACTCGCCCTGCGACTGGCTGGCATCCGGCTGCGGCAGGGCCTTGCGGTCCAGCTTGCCGTTCGGCGTCACCGGCAGTTTGCCGAGCAGCAGCAGGTGCGCCGGCACCATGTAGCCCGGCAAACCGGCCTTGAGTGCTTCGCGCAGGCTGTCGCGCAATGCACCTTCGTCTTGCGAGCTGTCGGCAGGCACCACATAACCCACCAACTGCTTGCCGCTTGGCCCGTCCTGGGCCAGCACCACCGCTTCCTGCACGCTCGGCAGCTCCAGCAGGCGCGCCTCGATCTCGCCCAGTTCGATGCGCAGGCCGCGGATCTTCACCTGGTGGTCGATGCGCCCGGCGTAGTCGATCAGGCCATCAGCGCGGTAGCGTGCCAGGTCGCCAGTACGGTACAGGCGCCCACCGTTGTCGCTGAACGGGTCCGGCACGAAGCGCTCGGCGGTCAGCGCCGGGCGCTGGTGGTACCCACGCGCCAGGCCTACGCCGCCGAGGTACAGCTCGCCGGCACTGCCGCGCACGGCCGGTTGCAGGCTGCCTTCGAGGATGTGGGTCTTGAGGTTGTCGATCGGCTGGCCGATCGGCACGCTGATGCTTTCGTCCGGCTGGCAGGTCCAGTGGGTCACGTCGATCGCCGCTTCGGTCGGGCCGTACAGGTTGTACAGGCCCGCCGCCGGCAGGCGTTGCAGGGTCTGGCGGGCCAGTTCGGCCGGCAACGCCTCACCGCTGCACACCACGCGCTTGAGGCTGACGCAGCTCTCGACCGCTTCGTGGGTCATGAACGCCTGCAGCATCGACGGCACGAAGTGCAGCGTGCTGATGCCGTAATGGTTGATGGTTTCGACCAGCAGCTGCGGGTCGCGGTGTGCGCCCGGCTGGGCCACGACCAGGCGCGCGCCGGTCATCAGCGGCCAGAAGAACTCCCACACCGACACGTCGAAGCTGAACGGGGTTTTCTGCAGCACGCTGTCGCCGGCGTCCAGCCCGTAGGCTTTCTGCATCCACCACAGGCGGTTGACCAGCGCCTGATGGCTGTTGCCAGCGCCTTTCGGGCGACCGGTGGAGCCGGAGGTGTAGATCACGTAGGCGAGGTTCAGCGGGGCCACGTCGATGTTCGGGTTGGCATCGCTGTAGCCGTCGAAGTTCTCGGTATCCAGGTCCAGGCTGCGCAGGCCGGCCGGGATCGGCAAGGCTTCGTGCAGGTGCGACTGGGTCAGCAGCGAGGCGATGCCGCTGTCCTCGAACATGTAGCTCAGGCGGTCCTGGGGATATTCCGGGTCCAGCGGCACATAAGCGCCACCGGCCTTCACGATACCCAGCAGGCCGACGACCATCTCCAGGCTGCGCTCCATGGCGATGCCCACCAGCACGTCCGGGCCCACGCCCTGCTCGCGCAGCTTGTGCGCCAGCTGGTTGCTACGACGGTTGAGCTCGGCATAGCTCAGGCTCTGCTCGCCAAAGGCCAGCGCCGGGGCATCCGGGGTGGCGAACACCTGGGCCTCAATCAGCTGGTGGATGCTGCGCTCGTCCGGGTACGTCGCCTGGGTTTCGTTCCAGCCTTCGACCATCTGTTGCTGTTCTGGCAAGCCCAGCATTGGCAGCTCGCCAATCACCGCGTCAGCATTCTCCGTCAGCGCCTGCAGCAGGTTGGCAAAGTAGCCAGCCAGGCGGCCAATGCTCTCGTCGCTCCACAGCGCACGGTCATGGCTGTACTGCATCGACAGCGTGGTGCCCAGTTCCACCACCAGGGTCAGCGGGTAGTTGGTCTGCTCCTGCACGGCCACATCGCCGAAGCGCAGGCCACCGGGCGCGCCCTGTTGCAGCGCCTCGGCCACCGGGTAGTTCTCGAACACCAGGATGCTGTCGAACAAGGCGTCACCGCCCTGCCCCGCCCAGCGCTGCACATCGTACAGAGGGGTGTGCTCGAACTCGCGCACGGCCAGGTTGCCGGCCTGCACCTGGCCGATCCACTCGGCCACGGTCTGCTCGGCACGCGGGGTGCCGATCACCGGCAAGGTGTTGATGAACAGGCCGATCTGTTCCTCTACCCCCGGCAGGTCTGCCGGGCGGCCGGCGACCGTGGCGCCGAAGCACACGCTGGCCTGGCCGGTGCAGCGCTGCAACAGCAGCAGCCAGGCTGATTGCACCAAGGTGTTGACCGTGACCCGGTTGGCCCGGGCGAAGGCTTCGATGCGCGCGGTCTGCTCAGGGTCGAAGGCCAGGCGGTGGTCGCCATGACCGCTACCGCTTGCGCCTGCACTGCCGGCGATGGCCTGGGCCAGGCGGGTCGGCTCGTCCAGGGCCGCAAGCTGGGCTTTCCAGAAGGCTTCGGCAACGGCCGCGTCCTGGCCCTGCAGCCAGGCGATGTAGTCGCGGTAGTGCGTGGCCTGTGCCTGCGGCGCCAGGCCGGCATAGCGCTGCAGCACTTCGCCCAACAGGCGCGAGGTGCTCCAGCCGTCCATCAGGATGTGGTGGTTGGTGTAGATCAGGTGGTGACGGGTATCGCCCGTGCGTACCAGTACCAGGCGCAGCAGCGGCGCGGCAGCAAGGTCGAAACCGCGCTGGCGCTCACCCTCGGCCAGGGCCTGCAATGCCTGCTCCAGCGCCGGCTGGCCACGCCAGTCCTGCTCGCTGCACGGCAATTCGACGGCCTTGCGTACCACCTGTACAGCCTGCTCCAGCTCGCCTTGCAAGACGAAACCGCTGCGCAGGATGTCGTGGGCATCGAGCGTGGCCTGCCAGGCCTGCTGGAAACGCTGCACATCCAGCCCATCCACATCCACGCGCAGCTGGTTGATGTAGTTGCCGGCCTGCTGGTCGTAAAGGGTGTGGAACAACATGCCCTGCTGCATGGGTGATAGCGGGTACACATCGGCGATCTGCCTGGCCTCCAGCGGCAGGCTGTCCAGTTGCGCCTGGGTCAGCGCGGCCAGCGGGAAGTCCGACGGCGTCACGCCCTGGTGCCGCGCATCGCAGCAGTGCTCGACCAGCTCTGCCAAGGCCTGCCCGTAGGCCTGGGCCAGCTTCTCGATGGTGGCCGGGTGATGAACATCGGCGCTGTAGGTCCACTCCAGGAACAGCTCGCCGCCGTACACCTGGCCGGTGATGCTCAGCCAGTTGCCCAGTTGTGCGCCGACACATTGGGTACGGCCTGCGCTTTCCCCGCTCGGGGTGAACAGGGCGCCGGCCTCGGCATCGAAGCTGGCATCGAACTGGCCCAGGTAGTTGAAGGTGACACGGGCCTGGGCGGCACGCTCGAGCCGGTCACGCACTTCAGCATCGCCGAAGTAACGCAGCAAGCCGTAGCCGAGGCCTTTGTCCGGCACGCCGCGCAGTTGCTCCTTGATCGCCTTGATCGACTGGCCAAGGTCCTGGCCGGGTGTGAGGCGCACCGGGAACAGGCTGGTGAACCAGCCCACGGTGCGGCTGAGGTCGAGGTCGTCGAACAGGTCTTCGCGGCCATGGCCCTCCAGCAGTACCTGCACGTTGTCCTGTGCGCTCCACTGGCACAGGGTGCGCGCCAGCGCGGTCAGCAGCAGGTCGTTGATCTGCGTGCGGTAGGCCGCCGGGGCCTGCTTCAGCAGCTTGGCGGTGCGCTCGGCATCCAGCCGTGTGGCGGCGGTACGAGCATGGGTGTTGGCCAGGCTGCCCTGCGTGTTGTCACGCGGCAGTTCGGCGTGGTCGCCGGCCAGTGCCTGCAGCCAGTAGTCGCGCTGTGCTTGCAGCGTCGGGCTGCCGGCATGGCTGGCCAGGCGCTCGGCCCAGGTCTTCACCGAGGTGGTCTTGGCGGGCAGGCTCACAGCCTGACCGTTCAGCAATTGCCGGTAGGCCGCTTGCAGGTCTTCCAGCAACACCCGCCACGACACACCGTCGACCACCAGGTGATGGACCACCAGCAGCAGGCGCTGCTGGCCATCGGCGAAATCGAACAGTTCGGCACGCAGCAGCGGCCCGTGCTCCAGGTTCAGGCTGGCCTGCACCTGGTTGCCGGCGGCGTCCAGCTCACTCAGTGCGGCCAGGTTGCGCTGGCGCAGCAGTGGTGCATTGTCCAGCGGCTGGAAGCGCGCCTGCCACTGGCTTTCGCCACGGCTGAAGCGCAGGCGCAGGGCATCGTGCTGCTCGACCACGGCGCGCAGGGCTGCCTGCAGATGTTGCACCTGCACCGGGCTGGCCGGCTTGAGCAGCACCGACTGGTTCCAATGCGCCGGCTGGGCGATCTCCATCTCGAAGAAACGCGCCTGGGCCGGCAGCAACGCCACCTCGCCGCTGGTGGCGGTGTCCACGGCTGCGGTCGCAACCGCTTGCTTGGCCTCGATGCGCTTGGCTACCTGGGCCAGCTGGGCGATGGTCTGTTGTTCGAACAACTGCTTGGGGGTGATCCTGATGCCCTGGCGTTTGGCCCGGGCGATGATCTGCAGGCTGAGGATCGAGTCGCCGCCCAGTTCGAAGAAGTTGTCGGTGCTGCCGACCTGCTCCAGCTTGAGCACATCGGCCCACACTGCAGCCAGCTTCTCCTCGATATCGCCTTGCGGCGCCACATAGCCACGGCTGACCGCGCCCGGTGCCGGCAAGGCACGCTTGTCGAGCTTGCCGTTGGCGGTCAGTGGCAGGCGCTCCAGCAGCAGTATCTGCGCCGGCACCATGTAGTCCGGCAGGCGTGCCTGCAATTGCGTCTGCAGTTGCTGCACGGTCACGCCTGCGTCGGCAACACCGTAGGCCACCAGCTGCAAGCGCTCGGCATCGCCCTCCAGTGGCAAGGCCAGTACCACGGCCTCGTTGACACCGGGCAGGCCGGCTAGCACCCGGCCGACTTCACCTGGCTCCACGCGATAGCCACGAATCTTCACCTGGTCGTCGGCACGGCCGATGAACTCGACCAGGCCATCGGCAGTCAGCCGCGCGCGGTCGCCGGTGCGGTACAGGCGGGCACCACCCTCGGTCGGCACGAAGCGTTCGGCGGTCAACGCTGGCTGGCCCAGGTAGCCCTGGGCGACGCCTTGACCGCCCAGGTAAAGCTCACCGGGCACCTGCGCCGCCAACGGGTTGAGGTAGCCATCCAGCACCTGGGCGCAGGCGTTGCCCAGCGGGCGCCCGACCGGCACCGTGCGGCAACCTGGCAGCGGCTGCCCCGGCTCGAAGGTGAGCACGCCGACAGTGGTTTCGGTCGGGCCGTAATGGTTGATGACCCGGCAGGCCGGGCGCAGTTCGCGGATTTTTTCCAACAGGCCCCAGCTGCATGCCTCACCACCCAGGATCAATGCCTCGGCGGGCAGCACATCGGCGGCGCGGGCCGCTTGCAACAAGCCTTGCAGGTGGCTCGGCACCAGTTTGAGCACGCCGACCTGGTGCTGCGCCATGTAGCTGGCGAAGCCATCCGGGTCGAACGCCAGTTCCTGTGGCAACAGGTGCAGCAGGCGGCCCGAGGCCAAGGCACCGAACAGCACGGTGTGGCCCAGGTCGGCCGCGGTGGTGGACACCATCGCCATGCTCGCTGCGGCCGGCAGTTGCAGGCGCTCCAGCACCGCCTGGGTGTAGCTGGCCAGCGCCCCGTGGCTGACTACCACGCCTTTCGGCTGGCCGGTCGAGCCCGAGGTGTAGATCAGATAGGCCGGTTGTTCGGCGGCGATAGCCACCTCGACCGGGCTGTCGCTGCAGGTTGCCCAGGCGGTGTGATCGCAGGCAATCAGCTGCACGCCGTCCAGGCCGGCGAAGCGCTGGTCGCCCGGCTCATGCAGGAGTATGGCGGCGCCACTGTCGGCAATCAGTTGTTGCAGGCGCTCCTGCGGCTGCTGGGTGTCCAGCGGCAGGTAGGCGGCGCCGGTCTTGAGCACTGCGAGCAAGGCGCCGACCCACTCGATGGAGCGCGGCAGGCACAGGGCGACGATGCTGCCGGCACCGACGCCGTACTGGCGCAGGTAGTCGGCCAGGCGGTTGGACGCCGCCTCCAGCCCGGCCTGGGTCATGAACCGGTCACCGGCGCGCACACCGCCGTGGGCCTGGCCTTGCGCCATTGCCTGGCGCCACAAAGCGAGGAAGTTGCCGTGCGGGTAGGCCTGCGTGGCCGCCGGCAGCAGCGTCGCCACTTGCGGGCTGTCGACGATCGCCTGCTGCGGGTCACGGATCAGCGCATCCAGCACCTGGCGCAGCGAAGCGGCCATGCGTTCGATGGTGGCCTGCTCGAACAGGTCGGTGGCGTAGGTGAAGTAGCCTTCGATGCCGTCGGCCTTGTCGGAGAAGTCGAACGCCAGGTCGAAGCGGGCATCGCCGCCGTCACGGGCAAAGCCTTCCACCTCCAGCGCGCCCAGGCGCTTGCGCCCTGCATCGCTGGCGGCCACGTGCTGGTTGATCTTGAACTGGAACAGCGGGTTGTGGGCCAGGTTGCGCTCGGGCAGCAAGGCATCGACCAAGTGCTCGAACGGCAGTTCCTGGTGCGACTGGGCGCCGCCGATCACGTCTTTTACCTGCTCCAGCAGCACGGCGAAGGTGGCGCGCTCGTCCACCTGCACGCGCAGCACCTGGGTGTTAATGAAGAAGCCGATCAGGCCTTCCAGCTCCTTGCGGTTGCGCCCGGCGTTCGGGGCGCCGATGCGGATGTCGGCCTGGCCGCTGTAGCGCGACAGCACCACCGCCATGGCCGCCAGTACTAGCACGAACAACGTGTGGCCACCCTTGCGCGCCTGGCTACGCAAGGCCTCGGTCTGTTCAGCGCCGATATCCACGCGCACCACCGCGCCACGCTGGCTGGGCGTGGCCGGGCGCTCGAAGTCCAGCGGCAGGCTCAGCACCGGCTGCTCGTCGCCCAACTGGGCCTGCCAGTAGGCCAGCTGGCGCTGCGCTTCACCGGCCTCGAGCCAGGCGCGCTGCCAGATGGCGTAGTCGGCGTACTGGATCGGCAACGCCGGCAACTCGGCCTGCCGGCCTTCGGCCAGGGCGCTGTACAGCTGGATGAATTCCTGCACCAGCACATCGCTGGACCAGCCGTCAGAGATGATGTGGTGCATGCTCAGCGCCAGCACGTGGTGATCGGCGGCCACGCGCAGCAGGGTCACCCGCAGCAGCGGGCCGGCCAGCAGGTCGAAGGGCTGCTTGAGGGCGGCGTCCACGGCCACGCTCAGCGCTGCCTCGTCGGCGGCACCGTCGGACATCACCCGTTCCAGCGCCAGCGGGCAGTGCTCGAGGATTTCCTGGTAGAACTCGCCCTCCTCCGAGGAGAAGCGCGTGCGCAGCGATTCGTGGCGTTGCACCAGCGCATCCAGCGCCTGCTGCAGCACCGCCTGGTCCAGCGCGCCCTTCAGGCGTACCGCCATCGGCACGTTGTAGGCCGGGCTGTCGGGCTCCAGCTGCCAGAGAAACAGCAGGCGTTGCTGGGCGTACGACAGCGGAATGCGCGCCAAGCCCTGGCGCGCGGGCACGATGGGCAGCAGGCGGAAGCTCTGCCCGGTGGCCTGCATCTTTTCCAGGATCTGCTGGCGTTGCTCCACGGGGAGGCCAACGAAACGTTGGGCGATGCGTTGTGCGGCAGTGAGTTCCATGTCAGGCCTCTGTGAATGCATTCATCATTTGTTCGATATCGCTCAGGCCATCGTCGGAGAGCGACAGGCCCTGCTCGTCCAGTGCCTGGGCGAACGCGCGTAGTTCGGGGTGGCTGAAGATCAGCCGCAGGGGTATGTCCAGCCCCAGCTCGACGTTGATCCGCGACACTGCCTGGGCCGCCAGCAAGGAGTGGCCGCCCAGCTCGAAGAAGTTGTCGCTCAGGCCGACCCGGGCAACGTTCAGCAACTGTGCCCAGATGTTCGCCAGCTGCTGCTGCCGCTCGGTCTGCGGCGCCTGATATTCATGCTGTGGCTGGTTCGGGTCTGGCAGTGGCAGGGCCTTGCGGTCGAGTTTGCCGCTGGGGGTCAGCGGCATGCTCGGCAGGGTCACCAGGTAGGCCGGGATCATGTAGTCCGGCAGGCTGGCCTTGAGGTACTGCTTCAGGGCCTGGCGCAGATCGCCGCGGTAACCTTCGGCCGGCACCGCATAGGCGCACAGCTGCTTGCCACTGGGCAGGTCGATGGCCAGCACGGTGGCTTCACGAACGTCCGGGTGCGCCCGCAGGTACTGCTCGATCTCGCCCAGCTCGATACGGAAGCCGCGCACCTTCACCTGGTGGTCGACCCGGCCGCGATAGGCCAGCTGGCCGTTTTCGTCGTAGCAGCCGAGGTCGCCGGTGCGGTACAGGCGGCCACCGCCAACCGGGTCGAACGGGTCGGGGATGAAACGCTCGGCGGTGAGTGACGGACGCTGGTGATAACCGCGAGCCAGGCACCCTGCCCCACCGATGAACAGCTCGCCGGGCACGCCCACCGGTGTCGGCGCCAGGCCATCGTCCAGGGCATGCAGGGTACGCCCCGGCAAGGCACGGCCGATCGGCACACCGCCCTGGCTGATCTGCTCCACGGTCATCTGCGAGCAGTCGTAGGTGGTGGCGACCACGGTGGCTTCGGTCGGGCCGTAGGTGTTCAGCAGGCGCACCGCTGGCGGGCCGTCGGCCAGCCAGGCGCGCAGGGCATCTTCCGGCACCGCCTCCCCCCCCACGTGAATCTGCTTCAGCCGGCCATAGGCCTCGGGGGCGCGGCGCTCCAGCGCCAGCAGGCGCCAGTAGGCCGCCGGCAGGTCGGCCACGGTCACGCCGTGGCGGTTGATCTCGTCCAGCAGGGTGGCGGTGTCCCACAGCCGCAGGTCGCGCAGCACCACACAGGCGCCCTGGGCCAGCGGCGGGAAGAACTGCTCGATGAAGCCGTCGAAGCTGATGGTGGCGAACTGCAGCACGCGATCGCCCGGGGTGAGGCGCGAATAGTCGCCGGCCACCTGGCAGAACAGCGACAGGGCATGGTGGTCGATGGCCACGCCCTTGGGCATGCCGGTGGAGCCGGAGGTGTAGATGACGTAGGCGAGGTTGTGCGGCGCCGCCAGGTTGGCCAGCGGTTCGGCGGGCCAGGCGTGCAGCCACTCGGTGCCGGGCTCCAGTACCACGCAGGGCAGTTGCTTGCCCAGTTGCAGGCGCTCACGCGAGGGCGCGTCGGCCAGCAGCAGGCCGATATTGCTGTCCTCGACCATGTAGGCCAGCCGTTCTTGCGGGTAGTCCGGGTCCAGCGGCACATAGGCGCCACCCGCCTTGTGAATGGCGATCAGCGCCAGGGCCATGCCCAGGCCGCGCTCGACAGCCACGCCAACCAGGCAGTCCGGCCCCACGCCCAGCGCCCGCAGGCGGTGGGCCAACTGGTTGCTGCTGCGGTCCAGTTCGGCGTAGGTCATCTGCTGGTCGTCGAAGATCAGCGCCAGCGCATCCGGCCGCTCGTGGGCCTGGAGTGACAGCAGTTGGTGCGCACACAAGCCGCTGCCAGCCTGGGGCGCCGGGTTCCAGCCGTGGGTCAGCTGCTGGCGTTCGGCACTGCCAAGGAAGTCCAGCTCGGCAATGCAGCGCTGTGGCTCGGCGCAGATGGCTTCCAGCAGTGCTTGCCAATGCCCGGCCATGCGCTCGATACGTGCGGCATCGAACAGGTCGGTGGAATAGTTGAACGAGGCAGTAACGCCGTCGGAGCGCTCCAGGGTATTGAGCGAAATGTCGTACTGCGCGCCCGGCTCCAGCAGGTCCACTTCCTTGACCTGCAGGCCGTGCAGGGCATCGCTGGACACCTGCTCGCCAAGGTCGCGCAGGTGGTTGTACAGCACCTGGAAGAACGGGTTCACACCTTGGCCACGGTCGGGGTACAGCGCCTCGGCTACCTCGAGGAACGGCACGTCCTTGTTGGCCTGGGCCTGCAAGGTGGTTTCCTTGATTGCCGCCAGCAACTGCGCGAAAGGCTGGCTGCCATCGACACTGATACGGGCCACCACCACGTTGATGAAGAAGCCGATCAGCCCTTCCAGCTCCAGGCGGTTGCGGTTGGTGACCGGCACGCCGATGTTGAGCGTACCCTTGCGGCTGTAGCGCGACAGCACGATGGCATAGGCCGCCAGGAACACATGGAACAGCGTGGCGTTGGATGCCACCGCCAGTGCCCGCAGGCGCTCGGTGAGGGCCTGTGGCAGGCGCACGTCGAAGCGGCTGCCCTGGTAGCTTTTGACCTGCGGGCGAATGCGGTCGGCAGGCAGTTCCAGCACTTCGAAGTCGTCTTCCAGGCGGGCCTTCCAGTAGTCGATCTGCGCCTGCATCTGCCCCTCGGCCAGCCACTTGCGCTGCCAGGCGGCGAAGTCGGCGTACTGCACCGGCAGTGGCTCGATGGTTTGCGCCTGGCCCGTGGCGGCGGCGTTGTAGGCGGCGGCGAACTCGCGCACCAGCAGGCTCATCGACCAGCCATCGGAGACGATATGGTGCAAGGTCAGCGACAGCAGGTGCTCCTGCGCATGCACCTTGAACAGCCGTGCGCGCAGCAGCGGGCCGTGCTCCAGGTCGAACGGGACGAAGGCTTCGGCTTCCAGCTTGCGCATCTGCGCGGCGTGGTCCTGGCCGCTGAGGTCTTCGAAACCGATCGGTACCGTGGCGGCCGGCAGGATGCGCTGCCAGGGCAGGCCGTCGGCCTCGACGAACACCGTGCGCAACGATTCGTGGCGGGTTACCAAGGCATCCAGCGCAGCCTGCACGGCGCAGTGGTCGAGGTGGCCCTGCATGCGCACGGCCATCGGCGTGTTGTAGGCCAGGCTTTGGGGGTTGAGCTTCCAGAACAGCCACTGGCGGTTTTGCGAGCGGGACACCGGCAGCGGTTGCTGGCGATCGAGGATCTCGATGTCCAGGCCTGCGCCCTGCTCGCCTTCGGCCACTGCCTGGGCAAAGGCCTGCAGGTCGACGGTGTCGAACAGGCTGCGCAGCGGAATATCCACGCCCAGCTGCTTGCGTATCCGCGATACCGCCTGGGTGGCCAGCAGCGAATGGCCGCCAAGGGCAAAAAAGTTGTCACCCAGGCCTACCTGCGGTACTTGCAGGACTTGCGCCCAGATCTGCGCCAATTGCGTTTGCAGCGGGGTCTGCGGCGCTTGATAGGCCACCTGGGTGGCGACGGGCTCCGGCAGCGCCTTGACATCGACCTTGCCGTTGACCGTGACCGGCAGGTGCTCCAGCACTATCAGGTGGGTCGGCACCATGTGCTCGGGCAGCAGGTTCTTGAGGCTGGCGCGGATCGATTCCTGCCAGGCCAGGCTGTCGGCCGGCATCTGGCTGGGCACCAGCCAGGCAGCCAGTTGCAGTTGCGGCGCCTGGCCATGCACGCGCACCAGGGCATTGGCGACACCGCCCAGAGCACGCAGCTGGTTTTCGATTTCGGCCAGTTCCACGCGATAGCCGCGGACCTTCACCTGGCCATCCATGCGCCCGGCGAACTGCAGGTCGCTGCCTTGACGAACCCAGTCACCGCTGCGGTACAGGCGTTGGCCGTGGCTGCCGCTCGGGTCGGGGACGAAGCGCTCGGCTGTGAGTGCCGGGCGGTTCAGGTAGCCACGGGCCAGGCCAGCGCCACCGATGTACAGCTCGCCCTTGGCTTTGGCCGGCAGGGGTTGCAGGCAGCGGTCGAGCACCGCGACGCGGGTGTTGGCCAGGGGCTGGCCGAGGCTGGCCTGCCCGTTCAGTTCGGCGACCAGCACACCGACGGTGGTTTCGGTCGGGCCGTAGTGGTTGAACACCTTGAGCGCCGGGGCCAGGTTGCGGATCTTGCCCAGCAGGCTCGGGCTGATGGCCTCGCCGCCGAGCACCAGGCACTGTGCCGGCAGCGCCGAGCGGCCAGCCACCAACATGGCCTCCAGGTGCGACGGTACAATCTTCAGCGCGTCTACCTGGTGCTCGGCCAGGTAGGCCGCAAAGCCTTCGGCATCCAGCACCTGCTCGCGTAGCAGCAAATGCAGGGTATGGCCGCCGCACAAGGCACCGAACAGCATGGTGTGGCCGAGGTCGGCAGCCGGGGTCGAGACCTGGGCCATGCTGCGGATACGCTCGAGCGGCAGGCGCGCGGCGATGCCTTCGACGTAGTTGGCCAGGGCGCCGTGGCTGATCGCCACGCCTTTGGGCTGGCCGGTGGTGCCGGAGGTGTAGATCACGTAGGCCAGGTTGGCCGGCGTCGGGGCGATGCGGGCGGCGCTACCGTTGTAGGTTTGCGCCCAGTCCAGGCGCTGCACGCCCTCGGGCAGTTCGGCCTGCCAGTTACCGGGCGCCAGTACCAGGCGCGTGCCGCTGTCGGCAAGCATGTAGGCCAAGCGTTCGGCCGGCTGCTCGGGCTCCAGTGGCAGGTAGGCGCCACCGGCCTTGAGCACGCCGAGGATACTGGCGAGCATGCCGACACTGCGGTCGGCCAGCACGCCGACCAGTGTGTCCGGCCCTGCTCCGGCTTCCACCAGCCGGCCTGCAATGGCCTCGGCGCGGGCATCGAGTTCGGCGAAGCTGGCCTGCTCGCCCGCAGCCATCACCGCCGTGCGTTCGGGGTGGCGGCTGGCGGTGGCGGCAAAGCGCTGGTGAACCAGCAGCGTTGCGTCAGCCTGCGCAGGCGCGCCAATGGCAGGGGCCAGGCCTGGCAATGGCAGCTCCCCGACTGCGCCACCCGCTTCGTCGGCCAATGCCTGCACCAGGGCCAGCCACTGCTCGCCAAGGGCTTCGACGGTGGCCGTATCGAACACGTCGGTCGCATAGGTGAACGCTGCGTGCAGCTGCCCCGCTCGCTCATGGGTGTCCAGCGCGAGGTCGAAGCGGGCGCTGTGCTTTGCCAGCACGACAGGCGCCAGGCTCAGGCCGGAGCGGGTCTCGATGGCCTGCACATCCGCCACCTGCGCCTGGTGGTTGAACAACACGCGGAACAGCGGGCTCTCGCTGCTGCGCGGCAGGTCCAGGGCTTCGACCAGTTGCTCGAACGGCAGGTCCTGGTGGCTTTGCGCGCCTACGGCGGTTTCGCGCACGCGCTGGAGCAGGCCGGTGATGTCCAGCAGTGGGTCGATTTCGGTGTGCAGTACCTGGGTATTGATGAAGCAGCCGATCAGCCCTTGGCTTTCGCCGCGGTTGCGGTTGGCGATGGGCACGCCGACACGGATCGCCGACTGACCGCTGTAGCGCTGCAGCAGCAGCTTGAAGGCGGCCAGCAGGACCATGAACAGGGTGACGTTATGCTTGCGTGCCAGGCCGCGCAGCCGTTCGGCTACATCTGTAGCGACAGGGAACTCGTGACGTGCGCCGCGATAGCTGGGGCGGCCCTGGCGGCTGCGGTCCAGTGGCAGCTCCAGCGGCGAGTGGTCGTCGCCCAGGCGCGCCTGCCAGTAGGCCAGCTGGCGCTCCTGCTCACCGGCCTGGAGCCAGCTGCGCTGCCACAGGGCGTAGTCGCGGTACTGGATCGGCAGGGGTTCCAGGCGGGCTTCGCTGCCGGCCACGGCGGCGTCGTACAGGTGCAGGAATTCGTCGATCAGCACGTTCATCGACCAGCCGTCGGCGACGATGTGGTGCAGGGTCAGCAGCAGGATGTGCTCCTGTGCCGCCAGTTGCAGCAGGCGCACCCGCAACAGCGGGCCGCTGGCCAGGTCGAAGGGGGCAAGGGCTTCGGCTTCGGCGATGGTTTCGATGGCGGCCTGACGGGCGCCTTCGTCCAGGCCGGCCAGGGCATCCTGGTGCAGCTGCAACGGGGCAGCGCTGGCATCGACCTGCTGGCGCACGTCATCGCCGTCGGCGACGAAGCGGGTGCGCAGGGTTTCGTGGCGGGCCACCAGGGCATCGAAGGCGTGCTGCAGGGCTGCCAGGTCCAGCGGGCCAGTCAGGCGCACGGCCATGGGCAGGTTGTACGCCGCACCTTGCGGGTCGAGCTGCCAGAGGAACCACATGCGCCGCTGGGCGTACGACAGCTGATCACGCTCGGCCACCTCCACCCCGGGCGCAATCGGCAGCACGGAAAAATCCATGCCCTCGCCCTGCAGCGCCTTGAGGAACAGGCGGCGCTTGTCGGGGCTGAGTTCGATGAAGCGGCGGGCGAGCTTGAGCGTTTGGTCGGCATTCATGTCGAGCGGTGTCCTGGCAGTCGAGCGGTAACTGTCAGACGAAGGTGTGGGGGGTTGATTTAGTGGCGCCGACCTTAGGCCCAGCACCATCCCTGTGGGAGCGGGCGTGCCCGCGAATCAAGCGACGGGGTGGCTGGCACCGGCTGTGCCGGTGTTCGCGGGTAAACCCGCTCCCACACCGACCGCGCAGGTTTCAAGGTCTCTGAGCAAGGCCATAACCGCTACAGGAATGGCGCCAGCCAGGACGGGACGCTACCCCCGTGGGAGATTGCCCAGCCCTTTTGGGCTGCGCTGTCGCGCAGAGAACAAATATCGCTCGCCTGACGCGTCCGTTGTAGGAGCAGCCTTGTGCTGCGAAGAGGCCGGTACAAGCAACAGACAGGCTTTGTCAGTACCGGCCTCTTCGCAGCACAAGGCTGCTCCTACAGAACCTCGCCAAACCAATGAGTCATGTGTTGTTCTATGAGAGCGGGCATGCCCGCGAAGAGGCCGGCATTGCCATCAATGAAATAACGTAGTCCAAATCTCTATTCCTTGTAGGACCCTTCCTAAACCCCCACCACCCCGAAAATACCCGCCAACCGCCTGCTAGGTTCCTGGCTTCCACCTGAAAAAGAGGCGAGCCATGAGCATGCGCATGAACATCTTCGGCCGATACCAAGGCCTGGACGGCGACGAAACCACCACAGGCGCCATCTGCATTGCCAGCCAAGCCAGGGGCCGTGTGCATGGCCGCAACTGGCTACTTCAAGGCGACCCGACCACACCCTGCCCGCTATGTGGACAAGCGGGCACCATCGTCGAGGGCGAAGTCCGCTGGCGACAGGATGGTATTCCCACGGCTCTGGACGGAGCACTAGTGCAATGCGGGTGCCCACAGGGCAGCAATCGCCTGGTTGCAAGTGGGTACGCACCTCCGGCTTCGCGCGGGGCACCCGCATCTGAGCCTGTTCGTGAGGCACCAGCACACGCCCAGACGGGTAACACAATAAGAAGTACCTATCAGCCTGAGGTGGTTCAGCCCTCGCCCACTCCTCAAGGCATGGAGCCCGGCTTCTACATCGTTCCGCGCTGCATGTCATACGAGGAAGTCCTGGCAGAGCTGGGCGCGCCGCAGGCCAACCTGCCTCGGTCAATTCTGGAGCGGCTGAACCCGACGTATCAGCAGGGGTTCAAGGCGGGCGAGATCTTTGTCATTGGCGATGGTTACAGTCGCCCGACCTGCACCCGTGAAGAGCAATATGCGATGAGTGCGGCCAAACAGGCGCGAGAGGACTTGGCAAATCTCACGCCGGAAGAAGCTGACTTCATGATGCGTCACTTGCCTGAAATAGCAGGTTTGTTGAGCAGTACCAGCTTGGCAATGGGAGTGAGCGGCGCCATGATGGCTCAGGCGCTAGATGATCTTAGCGCGACGTTGCGCAAGATCGAAGAGCTGCATCAGCATCAGTTTTCCAAGCATGGACATCTACGTAGTCCGGAGTTTTTTGCTGAACGTAGAAAGCTACTCGGACAATTGGATGCGCAACTGAAGATGGGCTTTCTTAACAAGCACATGAACCTCGGAAGCCATGACAGATTACGGGGCGACTTAGGCATTTCCTCAAAAAGCCTAGTACATCACTGGAGCAAGGCTGGAGCACCCGGAGGCATCCCTGGATATTCAACGCATCTGGACAAGTTGACACGCTTATCTAACCACCTAAAAAAAGGTGGATATGTAGGTCTGGCAATCGGTGGTGGATCGTCTTGGCTGAAAACTCAAGAAGTATGTAGATCAGGCAATTCTCAATCATGCAGAAAAATAAGATTCACTGAGGTAGGCAACTTTTCAGGAGGACTAGCAGTAGGTGCCGCTGCGGGAGTAGCTGGAAAAGCGATAGCAGGCTTTGCCTGCGTGAGCCTTGGGCCCATAAGTGGAGCAGCATGCGCCATTGCAGTCGTAGGCGCTAGTTCGTACGCCGGGAGCGTAGCTGGCATGAGCATGGGCGAGTACATAGGGGAAGAGCTCTATGAATTAACCGAACATGAATGAATTTCTGGAGTCTCTCTGGGGTTTGGGATTTCTGGCCATGCCTTTCGCACTCTCTTTAGCAGGACTGTCAATGACAGCGCAACTCGCTTACCTGCCTAACTACCGGAATATCCAACACGCTTTGAGTAGAAGTGAATGTTTGAAACGAGCTACGCACTGGTGGGGAGAACGTAGTTTTTATTCAAGGGTATCAGTCGTAGCCACACTGAGCGGAATCGCGCTAGACCCCGAATTCTTCTTGAAAAGAGGACTTCTCGATCAAAATGATGCTTCTAGTTTTCCAACCAACTTAAAAACCAAAATGCGTATTGCATTCTGTTTATTGCTAGCAGCATTTGCCTGGGCAGTGTTAGCCGCCGTACTGATCAAACTGAAGCGCATGCAATTCTGGAGTTAACTCGACCGAAGCATAGCCCATGGGAGAGGCCGAGTGCTGCAAGGGAACATACAGCAGCGATAGACAGCTGTATGTTCCCTTGCAGCACCAAGGCTCTGTGTAAAAAGTCTTGAGACGAAGGTAAGGCAAAGCAAGCACAGCCGAGGAACGGACTGGTGCAGTCATAGGGGCATTGCCACAACAAAACATGTAGTCCAAATCCCTATTCCTTGTAGGCCCCTTCCTAAATCCCTTCCACCCCGAAAATACCCGCCAACAGCCTGCTAGGTTCCTGGCTTCCACCTTAAAAAGAGGCGAGCCATGAGCATGCGCATGAACATCTTCGGCCGATACCAAGGCCTGGACGGTGACGAAACCACCACAGGCGCCATCTGCATTGCCAGCCAAGCCAGGGGCCGTGTGCATGGCCGCAACTGGCTGCTTCAAGGCGAGCCGACTACACCCTGCCCGCTATGTGGACAAGCGGGCACCATCGTCGAGGGCATTGCAGGCATGGGCGGCGGCGAAGAATTAGGTGAAGTAATCTTCGAGGCCTTTCAAGATGATTGATCATCTGGACATAAAATTAAGGCTATTTATAGTAGCCTCACCTTTCTGCCTCGGCTTGACCGCACTTGCAATGGACTTTCACATTGCAATTTCTCAGCAATATAAACAAATGGTCACAGCACTTCACCGAAGCCCATGTCTTTCATACGCCATAACCCTTTGGGGAGAGAAAGGCATACGTTCAAGAATGCTGGTGATTTTCATGGTAGCAGGCGCCATCACTTTCCCAATTTCAAGTATTCGCAGAGGCCTACTTGACAAAGAAGATTATGAGCAATTCCCCAAGCCATTGAAAACCAAAATAGTTATCGCATCATGGTTAAGCACAACCGGATTCACTTGGCTAGTCATAAACCACTTCATTATTTAGCCACAACAGAGACAACGCAATGCACCATCTGAGAGTTCGCCAAACAATAGGCAGTCAATGTATGCGAAGGTGATGCGTGCGGGCTGCAAAACTCACAAATAACTTGGGCAAATGTTATGTGGTTAATTGCTTGCTGGATGCCTATGGCCGCGCTCTTTGGATTCTTGTCAGGTTACGCACCATTCACGAAATAACTCGATCAGCCAGACATTGCCTGCTGGAACCTGCCCCAGAGGAACCCATTCCCACAGGAGTTGTGCATACCCTGAGGCATGCACAATCCCTGTAGGAGCGGCTTTAGCCGCGAAAGGGCCAGCCCAGCCAATACAAGGATCAGCGCATCAAACCCAACTCGGCATCATCCAACAACGCCTTGGCCATGGCTGCAAAGTAATGCGATGCCCAGAGCATCTGCTGATCGCCATCCATCAAACCGGTCAGTGATAAGTCGCGTGCATAGCCCATCAACTCCGAGGCTTGCTCGCGGGCGCTGCGGCAGGGGATGCCCTCAGCGATACGGAACAGCGGATGGGTTTGGCCTTCGCCTTGGTAGAAGTAGGTAACGCCGGGGGTGGTTTTGGTTTCGTCGGTCATGGAATGGTCATCATATGAGTTATGTGCCACCCGTCCGTTTCCACACATTGGGGTGACAGCTGCACACGGGGTGGAAAACCAGGCATATGATGAACCCGGTAGGCCCGAAGGCCTCCCGCGTACAGCTGTCGTGTCAACAATCATCATATGTCTTGCCGGGTTTCCACACCCGATCGCTGAACCGTCAGCGACGGGCAAAGCCTAGAGTGCGGGATTTGCAGGAACAATCAGACGCGTGTCGACAGAGGTTGTAGGGTATTTCGCAGGGGGTGGAGTTGCCAGTCCCGAGGCGTAGGAAGAGTCTGGGATTTTTGTAGGCTGCAGGAGGCATGTCTGGGGAATGCATCTGGGCTGACAGGCGTTCGCCATGACAGGTTCAGCGCCTATGAGATCGAGCGCCGCCCGCGCGGCGCTTCGCAGCACAAGGCTGCTCCTACATCTGTTTCGGGCCAGTTATTCCTGCGATACAAGCACGCGGCCCCTTGGCGTTCACCTCGATATCGTGTCAGAAAAACAAGGCGGTCGCGTGCACTGGCACAGGCGTTACTGGTCCGAAACAGATGTAGGAGCAGCCTTGTGCTGCGAAGCGCCGCGCGGGCGGCGCTCGATCTCACAGGCGCTGCAAAACCCAAGGCATACACCTGTCAGCCCAACCCCTCGCTATACCCCTGCGCCATCGCCACCACCACCTTGCGCTTGCCGGTAAACGGCGACCGCGCATGCGCCGCGAGCATGTTATCCAGCATCAGCACATCGTTCTCCAGCCAAGGGAAGCTGATGGTGCATTCATCCAGCACCCCGCGCACTTCATCGAGCAGCGAATCCTCGATGGTCGTACCGTCGCCGTAGTACACGTTACGCGGCAGGTCCTCTTCCTCGACGATGTCCATCAACGACTCGCGCACTTCTGGCTGCAGGTTCGACACATGGAACAGGTGCGCCTGGTTGAACCACACGTCATCCCCGGTCACCGGGTGGCGCGCCACCACCTGGCAGCGCTGGCGGGTGCGCAATTCGCCGTCATCCTTCCAGATGCACTCGATGGCATGCGCCCGGCAATAGGCCTCGACCTGGCGCGGGTCTTCAGTGTTGAACACCTGCGACCATTCCACATCAAGGCCGTTGCCGTAGTTGCGCACGTACATCAGCCCCTTCTCCACCAGCCGCTCACGAATGCGCGCCGGCATGCGCCGGTACACCTCGCGGCTGTCGGCAATCGGCGTCTCGCCACCGGTCTCGGCGGGGATCACGCTGTAGAACCAGATCTTCATCGGCCATTCCAGGGTGTAGGCCTGCTCGTTGTGCAGGGGGATGCTCTGGTGCGCCGGGTACTCGGTGGAGGTGTACACGCCCTTGGTCACGTTGCTGCGCGGGGTGGAGCCAAACTCGTAGTTGAGCAGCGGGTGACCGAAAGAAGCGGCGAACTGGCGGAAAGCTTCGGCACCACCCACCTCGAAGCCGCGAAACAGGATGCCGCCAGCCTGCAGCAGGTGCCGGTCCACCAGCGGCTGCAACTCGGCAAAGGCTTCCAGCAGGTCGATACCCGGCTCCGGCGCGCGCACCAGCAGTGGCAGGTTGCCGCGTGCGGCGTCCAGGGGTTCGATCGCAAAGCTCAGCAGTTCACTCATGTCCGGTCACCTCAGGCCAGGGCCGCATAGGCGGCGAAATCGGGATGTGCGCCATGTCGGCGCCTGACTGAATGAACGAGCGGGCGATGGGGAAATTCACCTGGGCCGCACACACAGGTAAAGCCGGCGCGCGCCGGTTCGTCTGAACGATGTGCACCCTTCTATCGCCCAGGAACCGTACATGACTCGCCAGCTTCTGCTCCTCGCCCTGCTCGCCGTGGCCCCTGCCGCGTGGTCGGCAGAGCCATGCGCCGTGGAAATCCATGGCACCGACCAGATGACCTTCGACAAGGCCGCCATCACCGTGCCCAAGGCCTGCGCCGTGTTCACCGTCACGCTCACCCACCCTGGCGACATGCCGAAGAACGTGATGGGCCACAACTGGGTGCTGAGTACCCAGGCCGACATGCAAGGCGTGCTCGACGACGGCCAGAAAGCCGGCGAGGCACTGGACTACGTGAAGCCCGGCGACACCCGGGTTATCGCCCACACCCGCCTGATCGGCGGCGGTGAAACAGACAGCATCAGCCTCGACGTCCGGTCGCTGAAGGCAGGTACCGCGTACAGCTTCTACTGCTCGTTCCCGTTCCACGGCACCTTGATGAAAGGCTCCCTGACCCTAGGCAGCTGACCCGCCCCCACCTCACCAGCGAGATCACGCTTCATGAAAACCTCCTCCCCCGGGGCCATCCGCGAACTGCTGGGCCTGCTGAAACCCTACCGCCCGGCGGTAATCGTCTCGGTGCTGCTGGGCATGCTCGGCGGTCTGGCCGTGACCGCCCTGCTGGCCACCGTCAACCAGGGCCTGCATGCCGCTGACGGCATGAGCCAGGGCGTGATCCTGGCCTTCGCCGGCCTGTGCGTGCTGGCCCTGGTCAGCAGCGTGGCGGCCGACAGCGGCACCAACTACGTTGGGCAGAAAGTCATCGCCAGGCTGCGCAAGGACCTCGGCGCCAAGGTGCTGTCGGCGCCGATCGAGCAGATCGAGCGCTACCGCACCCACCGCCTGATCCCGGTGCTGACGCGCGACGTCGACACCATCAGCGACTTTGCCTTCGCCTTCGCCCCGCTGGCCATCTCGCTCACCACCGTGACTGGCTGCATGGCCTACCTGGCCTGGCTGTCGTGGCCGATCTTCCTCATCACCCTGGCGGCCATCGGCATTGGCAGTGGCATTCAATACGTGGCCAGGCAGAAAGGCGTGGCCGGCTTCAACGCCGCCCGCGATGCCGAAGACAACCTGCAGAAGCACTACTCGGCCATCGCCGAGGGCGCCAAGGAACTGCGCATCGACCGCCGCCGCCGCCACGCCATGCTGACCCGCAACATCCAGGGCACCGCCGACTTCATCGCCAACACCCATATCCGCGCCATCAACATCTTCGTCGCGGCCAAGAGCCTGGGGTCGATGCTGTTCTTCGTGGTCATCGGCCTGACCCTGGCCCTGCAATCGCTATGGCCGAGCAACGACCCGGCGGTGATGAGCGGCTTCGTGCTGGTGCTGCTGTACATGAAAGGCCCGCTGGAAACCTTGATCGGCAACCTGCCGATCCTCGGCCGCGCCCAGGTGGCGTTCCGCCGCATTGCCGACCTGTCCGAGCGCTTCTCCTCGCCCGAGCCGCACCTGCTGCTGGAGCCGCCGGTCAAGCGCGCCGCCCCGGCCAGCGCGCATCTGGAGCTGCACGACGTCGAGTACGCCTACCCGCCGGTGGACGGCAACGAGCCGTTCCGCGTCGGGCCGGTGAACCTGAGCATCGAACCGGGCGAGATCCTGTTCATCGTCGGCGAGAACGGCTGCGGCAAGACTTCGCTGATCAAGCTGCTGCTGGGCCTGTACACCCCGCAACGCGGCGAAGTGCGCCTGAACGGCAAGGCCGTCGGCCCGGAGGGGCTGGATGACTATCGCCAGCTGTTCACCACGGTATTCGCCGACTACTACCTGTTCGACGACCTGCCCGAGCATGAACACAGCCTGCCCAACGATGCCACACGCTACCTGGAGCGGCTGGAGATCGCCCACAAGGTGAGCGTGCGCGATGGTGCCTTTACCACCACCGACCTGTCGACCGGCCAGCGCAAGCGCCTGGCACTGGTCAATGCCTGGCTGGACGGGCGGCCAGTGCTGGTGTTCGACGAATGGGCGGCGGACCAGGACCCGACCTTCCGCCGGGTGTTCTACACCGAGCTGCTGCCGGACCTGAAGCGTTTGGGCAAGACCATCATCGTGATTTCGCATGATGACCGGTATTTCGATACGGCGGACAAGGTGGTGCACCTTAGCCGGGGGAAAGTGGTGGAGGCGTTGGAGCCGGCTTGAGGCAGCAAAGGGGGGCTGCGCGCCCCCTCATCAACCACAATCTATAATCGCTCTATAGTCTGTCTATAATTCCCTATAAACACCGCCCCTGCCAGATCTATAATGCCTCTATAATCAATCTATAATCGACTATAAATTGAAACGGAGGGGCCGAGATGCCTGAAACTGTCTATCACCGCCCGGCGCTTGCGTCCCGCCTGTCGAAATTGATCCTGCAAGTCGCCGTGGGCAGTGCAGCAAGCTCTGGTGTGTTTCTCGCTGCGCCACGACGTACCGGCAAATCCACCTTTGCCCGCGAAGACCTGCGCCCTGCCCTCGAAACAGCCGGGGCCATTGTGCTGTATGCCGATCTGTGGAAAGACCTGACCAAAGATCCCGGGCAAGTCATCGTAGAAGCGGTGCGTGAGGCGGTCGGGCGTAACGAAGGCTTCATCACGCGGCTGGCAAAGTCATCTGGCATGGAGAAGGTCTCTTTCGGCGGCCTGAACTTCAGCGTGGACAAGATCGGGCTGGGGCAAGATGTCGACCTGACCACCGCCCTGGTGGCGCTCTCCGATGAATCCCGCAAGATCATCGTACTGATCATCGACGAAGCACAGCATGCAATCACGACCGAGCAAGGAATAGCGGCGCTGTTCGCCCTCAAGGCAGCCAGAGACGAACTCAACAGTTCGAAGCACCATGGCTTGCGCATCGTCTGCACCGGTTCCAACCGGGACAAGCTGGCCATGCTGCGCAACAGCAAGGACCAGGCGTTCTTCGGCGCCTCCATGGTGCAGTTCCCGACGCTGGACCAGGACTTCATCGACTGGCTGTGCGCCAATATCGACCTGCCATGCGCACTCGATTCAACGGAGGTGTTTCAGCTCTTCAAGGAAAGCGGCTATCGCCCGGAGCTATTGGGTGCGGCCGCGGATGAAATCCGCTTCGACTTCGGCATTGAACCCGAGGCCATTCCGGCACGATTCAGAGAGCTTGTTCAGGCACAAGCCAATGACTTGAACGCAAACCTGAAAAAGGTGATCCACAGCCTCACACCTATCCAGGCTGCGGTTCTACGTGTCATGTGCGCAAAGGGGAACGACTACGCGCCGTTCGAGGCCCCGACCCTGGCACTGTACGCCAAAGCGATGGAACAGGCTGGCGTGGATGCGAGCGAAGTGAAGGCCGAGGTACCGGGGGTGCAGCAAGCGCTTATCGCCTTGCAGGACAAGAACCTGGTGTGGAAAGCATCGCGGGGGGTGTACGCGGTAGATGAACAGGTGATAGTCGATATCGTGCGAGCGGACGGTTTGCTGGAAGGTCTTGCCTGAGTGGTTTTCTGAGAGGACGCCGGGGGGCGCTTTGCGCCCCTATCGCGACACAAGGCCGCTCCTACAGGGGTACTCGATCACCTGTAGGAGCGGCCTTGTGTCGCGATGGGCTGCAAGGCAGCCCCAACAGGCAGAATCAGAACAACCAGTGATACAACAGGTACACCACCACCGCCGCCAGCACCGGCCGCAGCACCCGGTAGGCCTTGGGGTTGGCGCGCTTGAACTGCTTGACCTTGCTACTGATCCGGTTGCTGAAGCGCTTGCTCCAGGCGTAGGCCTGGTTGATCCCGCCCACACGCTCGTCGTCGGTGTTCTGCGGCGCGGTGGCACGGCCGAGGAAGGCGCTGACCTGGCGGTTGATGCGGGTCATCAGTGGGCTGCTCAGCGGGCGTTCGATGTCGCAGAACAGGATCACCCGGGTAATGTCGGTCTCGTTCTTGACCCAGTGCACGTAGGTTTCATCGAACATCACGTCCTCACCGTCACGCCAGGCATATTCCTCGCCATCGACGTAGATGCGGCAAGCATCGGAGTTGGGGGTGGACAGGCCCAGGTGGTAGCGCAGGGAACCGGCGAACGGGTCGCGGTGCGGGTTCAGGTGGCTGCCGCCGGGCAACAGGGCGAACATCGCACCCTTGACGTTGGGGATGCTGCTGACCAGCTCGACGGTACGCGGGCACAGGGTTTCGGCTGAAGGCAACGGTTTGTCGTACCACTTCAGGTAAAAGCGCTTCCAGCCTTTCTTGAAGAACGAACCGAAGCCTGCGTCGTTATCCTTCTCGGCGGCGCGGATGTAACCCTCGTCGAACAGGCGCATGGCCTCTTCGCGGATTTCCTGCCAGTTGTCCTTCAGCACGTCCAGCTCGGGGAAGCGCTGGCGGTCCAGGTAGGGCTTGGACGGTACGCCGGAAAACAGGTACATCAGGCTGTTATAAGGGGCGAACAACGCCGAATGGTTGACGAACTGGCGCAACACCGGCAAGCGAGCCTTGCCGCGCAGGTGCACGAACAGCACGCTGCCAAAAAACACCAGCAAGACACCCGCCTTGGCTGCAAAGGAAAAGGTCATGCTTTCACTCCTTGAGGAAGAAACAGGGCTGCGCGCCCTGCACTCCGATAAATCATCCTGCCATCATAAACTGATGCCGCCAGGGTAAAAACAGCCCGGGCAGCAACTCAATCATGAAGATTTTGCAATAAACCACGCTGGCGAGCATTGCTGCGGGTCAGCAGTAGGGCATGAAACCTGGGGGCGCCTTGCGCCCCGTTCGCGACACAAGGCCGCTCCTACAACAGGTCGCATTCCCTTGTAGGAGCGGCCTTGTGTCGCGATGGGCTGCAAAGCAGCCCCAGAACTTACTGCTGGTTTTCCTGCTCGCTGAACATGTCGCTGAACAGCATGCTCGACAGGTAGCGCTCGCCGGAGTCCGGCAGAATCACGACGATGGTCTTGCCCTGCATTTCCGGTTTTTCGGCCAGGCGCACGGCCGCTGCCATCGCCGCACCACAGGAAATGCCACAGAGGATGCCCTCTTCCTGCATCAGGCGGATGGCCATGGCCTTGGACTCTTCGTCGGTCACCGTTTCCACCTGGTCGACGATCGACAGGTCGAGGTTCTTCGGCACAAAGCCTGCGCCGATGCCCTGGATCTTGTGCGGGCTGGGCTTGAGCTCTTCGCCGGCCAGGGTCTGGCTGATCAGCGGCGATGCCACTGGTTCCACCGCCACCGACAGGATCGCCTTGCCCTGCGTATGCTTGATGTAGCGCGAAACACCGGTGATGGTGCCGCCGGTGCCGACGCCCGCCACCAGCACGTCGACCGCGCCGTCAGTGTCGTTCCAGATTTCCGGGCCGGTGGTTTTTTCGTGGATCGCCGGGTTGGCCGGGTTTTCGAACTGGCCCGGCAGGAAGTACTGGGCCGGGTCGGAGGCGACGATTTCGTTGGCCTTCTCGATGGCGCCCTTCATGCCCTTGGCCGGGTCGGTCAGCACCAGCTCGGCACCCAGCGCCTTCAACACCTTGCGGCGCTCCAGGCTCATGGAGGCGGGCATGGTCAGCATCAGCTTGTAGCCACGGGCGGCGGCGACGAAAGCCAGGCCGATGCCGGTGTTGCCCGAGGTGGGTTCGACGATGGTCATGCCCGGCTTGAGCTTGCCGCTGCTTTCGGCGTCCCAGACCATGTTCGCGCCGATGCGGCATTTGACCGAATAGCCCGGGTTACGCCCTTCGATCTTGGCCAGGATGGTCACGCCGCGCGGGGCAATGCGGTTGATCTGCACCAGCGGCGTGTTACCGATGGAATGGGCGTTGTCTGCAAAGATACGGCTCATGGCAGGGGTCCTTGGCATGAAAAAAAGCAGGGAAAGACCTCAAGGGTAAGCCCGGGCCGGTGGCCCGTAAAGCCTGTTCGAACTCCGTGGCAAAGCCTGCGGTCAACCAAACAAGCGTCTTTATGAGCCCACCTTGGAGAGCCTGCGATGAAAGGTCACTACCGCTGGCCGCTGGTCACCCTGGCCAGCCTGGTCGTGTTGCTGGTGGCCCTGCACCTGGCCCTGCCCTATCTGGTGCGGGACTACCTGAACGACAAACTTGCCGATATGGGCGACTACCGCGGCCAGGTGGCCGATGTGGACCTGGCCTGGTGGCGCGGTGCCTACAAGATAAACGGGCTGAAGATCGTCAAGACCAGCGGCAAGGTGCCAGTGCCGCTGCTGGATGCACCGCTGATCGACCTGTCGGTAAGCTGGCGTTCGCTGTGGTATGACAGGGCCGTGGTGGCCAAGGTGACCTTCGTGCGGCCCGAGCTGAACTTCGTCGACGGTGGCAGCAAGCAGGCATCGCAGACTGGCCAGGGCACCGACTGGCGTCAACAGCTGGAAAAACTGCTGCCGATCACCCTCAACGAGGTGCGTGTCGACAACGGGGTGCTTACCTTCCGCAACTTCAACTCCAAGCCACCGGTCAACCTCAAGGCCACCCAGCTGGACGCCAACATCCGCAACCTGACCAACGTACGCGACAAAAAGGGCCGGCGCGACGCCAGCCTGGATGCCAGCGCCCTGCTGCTGGGGGATGCCAAGGTGGAAAGCCGCGCCACCTTCGACCCGTTCAGCGATTTCGACGACTTCCAGTTCCGCCTGCGCGCCACGGGCATCGAGTTGCGCAAGCTCAATGACTTTTCCGGCGCCTACGGCAAGTTCGACTTCAATGCCGGGCACGGCGACCTGGTGATCGAGGCCCAGGCCGAAAATGGCCGGCTGACTGGCTATATCAAGCCGCTGCTGCGCGATGTGGACGTATTCAACTGGCACCAGGATGTGCAGGAAGAGGACAAAGGCTTTCTCCGCTCGGTGTGGGAAGCGCTGGTGGGTGCGACCCAGACCGTGCTGAAGAACCAGCCGAAAAACCAGTTTGCCACCCGGGTGGAGCTCAATGGCAGCGTGCGCAAGCAGGATATCAGCGCCTTCGAGGCGTTCTTGCAGATACTGCGCAACGGCTTTATCCGGGCGTTCAATGCGCAGTACGAGCAGCCGACGCCGAAGTCTGACTGAGCGGGCGTGACGGGGCATTCAGGGACTGAATACCTGGTCTGCGTTTCCAGTCGGCGAACCCCGCGTTATAGTCGGTGACAAATCGAAAACAGGTGTTGGGCCTCTTCGCGGGCACGCCCGCTCCCACAGGTACTCCACAGATCCATAAGTTTGTGCAATTCCTGTGGGAGCGGGCGTGCCCGCGAAGAGGCCCTGACAGGCATACGGCAGAGGACAGACCCATGAAGTTCGAAGGCACCCGCGACTACGTCGCCACAGACGACCTGAAACTGGCGGTAAACGCGGCCATCACCCTCGAACGCCCCTTGCTGGTCAAGGGCGAACCCGGCACCGGCAAGACCATGCTCGCCGAGCAGCTGGCAGCTTCGTTCGGTGCGCGCCTGATCACCTGGCACATCAAGTCCACCACCAAGGCCCACCAGGGCCTCTACGAGTACGACGCGGTCAGCCGCCTGCGTGACTCGCAGCTGGGCGTGGACAAAGTCCACGATGTGCGCAACTACCTGAAGAAGGGCAAGCTGTGGGAGGCCTTCGAGGCCGAGGAACGGGTCATCCTGCTGATCGACGAAATCGACAAGGCCGACATCGAGTTCCCCAACGACCTGCTGCAAGAACTCGACAAGATGGAGTTCTACGTCTACGAAATCGACGAGACCATCAAGGCCAGACAGCGCCCGATCATCATCATCACCTCCAACAACGAAAAAGAGCTGCCGGACGCCTTCCTGCGCCGCTGCTTCTTCCACTACATCGCCTTCCCCGACCGCACCACCCTGCAGCAGATCGTCGACGTGCACTACCCGAACATCAGCCAGTCGCTGGTCAGCGAGGCGCTGGACGTGTTCTTCGACGTGCGCAAGGTACCAGGCCTGAAGAAAAAGCCCTCCACCTCCGAACTGGTCGATTGGCTCAAGCTGCTGATGGCCGACAACATCGGTGAAGCGGTGCTGCGCGAACGCGACCCGACCAAGGCCATTCCACCGCTGGCCGGCGCGCTGGTGAAGAACGAGCAGGACGTACAACTGCTCGAGCGCCTGGCCTTCATGAGCCGGCGCGGCAACCGCTGACAGGAGCCGGGCCATGCTGCTCAACCTGTTCAATGAAATGCGCGCGGCCAAGGTGCCGGTGTCGGTACGCGAACTGCTCGACCTGCATCAGGCCCTGCAAAAGCGCGTGGTGTTCGCCGACATGGACGAGTTCTACTACCTCGCCCGCGCCATCCTGGTGAAGGACGAGCGCCACTTCGACAAGTTCGACCGCGCCTTCGCCGCCTACTTCAAAGGTCTGGAGAACCTGGACCGGCACATCGAAGCGTTGATCCCCGAAGACTGGCTGCGCAAGGAGTTCGAGCGTTCGCTGACCGATGAGGAGCGCGCGCAGATCCAGTCGCTGGGTGGCCTGGACAAGCTGATCGAGGAGTTCAAGAAGCGCCTCGAGGAGCAGAAGGAGCGTCACGCAGGCGGCAACAAGTGGATCGGCACCGGCGGCACCAGCCCGTTCGGTTCGGGCGGCTTCAACCCCGAGGGCATCCGCGTGGGCGAGGCCGGCAAGCGCCAGGGCAAGGCGGTGAAGGTGTGGGACCAGCGCGAATACAAGAACCTGGACGACCAGGTGGAGCTGGGCACGCGCAACATCAAGCTGGCCTTGCGCCGGCTGCGCAAGTTCGCCCGTGAAGGCGCCGCCGAAGAGCTGGACATCGACGGCACCATCGACCACACCGCGCGGGATGCCGGGCTGCTGAACATCCAGATGCGCCCCGAGCGGCGCAACACGGTGAAGCTGCTGTTGCTGTTCGACATCGGTGGCTCGATGGACGCCCACGTCAAGGTCTGCGAAGAACTGTTCTCGGCGTGCAAGACCGAGTTCAAGCACCTGGAGTACTACTACTTCCACAACTTCGTGTACGAGTCGGTGTGGAAGAACAACCTGCGCCGCACCTCGGAGCGCTATTCCACCTTCGACCTGTTGCACAAGTACGGCGATGACTACAAGGTTGTGTTCGTTGGCGATGCGGCCATGGCGCCCTACGAGATTACCCAGCCGGGTGGCAGCGTGGAGCACTGGAACGAAGAGGCCGGGTATGTGTGGATGCAGCGTTTCATGGAAAAATTCAGGAAGATCATCTGGATCAACCCGTACCCGAAGCAGGCCTGGGACTACACCGCATCGACCCACTTGGTGCGGGACTTGATCGAGGACAAGATGTACCCGCTGACCTTGCAGGGGTTGGAGGAAGGGATGCGCTATCTATCCAAGTAAGTATGGGGCCGCTTTGCGGCCCTATCGCGACACAAGGCCGCTCCTACAGGAGATCGCGTAACCTTGTAGGAGCGGCCTTGTGTCGCGATAGGGCTGCAAGGCAGCCCCAAAAATCTCAATGCCAACGCGCACCGTAAGCCTGCTGCTCCCGCCACGCCTCATCCTGCACCACCGCCCGGAACCGCACCACAGCCCCCGGCATGCACTGCGCCAGTTGCGCCAGCGCCAACGGCGTCAATGCCCCCAGCCGCGGATAGCCGCCAATGGTCTGCCGGTCATTGAGCAACACGATCGGCTGCCCATCCGGCGGCACCTGCACCGCCCCCAGCGGAATCCCCTCGGAAATCATCGGCGCGCCCTGGTAGACCAGCTGCGGCCCCAGCAGGCGGATGCCCATGCGGTCGGCACGGCTGTCCAGCGTCCACTCGCGGTTGAACGCCTCGAACAGGCTGGTACCGCTGAAGTCACCGATCTGTGCGCCGATCACCAGGTCAAGCACTGGCTTTTGTGCGTACTGTGGCCGCAGCGCTGCCGGTACCTTACGCAAGGCCGCTGAAGCGCTGGAAAATGCCAGCAGCTGGCCTTTGCCGAGCGCAGAGCCCTGGCCATCGATACCGCCCAGTTCCTCCCGCACGACCGTGGCACGGCTGCCCAGCACATCCTCGCCCAGGAAGCCGCCAGGTGCTGCCAGGTAGGCCCGCACGCCCTGCTTCGGCTGCTTCAGGGTCAACCGCTGCCCCTTGACCAACGCAAAGCTGCGCCAGGGCGCCAGCGGCTGATCATCGACCCGCGCATCCAGGTCGGCACCGGCCAGGGCCAGCACACAATCCTGCTCTGCGACCACACAGAAACCACCTAGCGCCACCTCGACCACCGGCGCCGCCAACGGGTTGCCCAGCAGCCAGTTGGCCCAGTGCATCGCCACCCAGTCCAGCGCCCCGCCCTGGGTCACGCCCAGGTGGCGTACGCCGAAGCGCCCGGCATCCTGCAACTGGCACAGCGGCGTACTGGCCTCGATCTTCAACTGCTTCATGCTTGTGCCTCCACATCACCGCCCAACGCCACGAACTCGCTGCGCGAAACCGGCACGAAGCGCACCCGGTCACCGGGTTGCAACAGGCTGTAGCCCTCGCGTTCACGGTCGAACAGGCGCACCGGGGTACGCCCGATCAGGTTCCAGCCCCCCGGCGATACCGCCGGATAGGCCGCCGTCTGGCGCTCGGCAATGCCGACGCTGCCGGCCGCCACGCGCTTGCGCGGGGTGCTAAGGCGCGGGCTGGCCAGGCGTTCGTCCACCAGGCCCATGAAGCCGAAACCGGGGGCGAAACCCAGGGCGAACACCGGGTACTCGCGCTCGCTGTGCAAGCGGATCACCTCTGCTTCACTCAAGCCACTGCGGGCCGCCAACACCGGCAGCTCCGGGCCGACGCTGGCGTCGTACCACACCGGGATCTCATGGCGGCGGCCACCGCTGCCCGTGTCTGGCTGCAAGCCTTCCAGCGCACGGATGATCAGTGCCCTCGCCTCACCCGGTGGCAGGTCGAACTGCACCATCAGCGTGGTGTAGGACGGCACCAGGTCCAGCAAGTGCTCGCCGAACGCCGCACGCAAGCGCTGGCTGGCAGCAAGCATCCACGGCATGTTGCCCTCGTCGATGGAATCGAACAGGCGCACCATCAGGCTGTCGATGGCCACAACTTCAATACGCGGCTTCATCGCGACTCCAGGGCATCGAGGGCCTGGCGAATCTGCCGCACTGCCGCAACCGAACTGTCGTTGTCGCCGTGTACGCACAGGGTGCTGGCCACCAGCCTCAACGCACTGCCATCGTCCGCCACCAGCGTGTCGCCACGGGCCAGGCGCACGGCCTGCTCCACCACTAGCGCCGGGTCGTGGTGCACCGCGCCGGGCAGGCGCCGCGACACCAGGTGCCCACTGGCGGTGTAGGCGCGGTCGGCGAATGCTTCGAACCACAGCGGCACGCCAATTTCATCGCCCAGGGCCTGGGCGGCGCGGTTGTCGGCGGTAGCCATCAGCATCAGCGGCAGGCCGCCGCCATAGGCCGCCACAGCCTCCAGTACGGTACGCAGCTTGAGCGGGTCGGCCATCATGTCGTTGTACAGCGCACCATGGGGTTTCACGTAGGCCACGCGGCCGCCCAACACTTTGCAGATGCCGTCCAGCGCACCGATCTGGTAATGCAGCAGGTCGCGGATTTCCTCCGGGCTGCAGGCCATGGAACGGCGGCCGAAGCCGACCAGGTCCGGGTAGGCCGGGTGCGCGCCGATGGTCACGCCGTGCTCCAGCGCCAGGGCCACGGTGCGGCGCATGATGCTGGGGTCGCCGGCGTGGTAGCCGCAGGCGATGTTGGCGCAATCGATGTAGGGCATGACTTCGGCATCCAGGCCCATGCGCCAGCTGCCGAAACTCTCGCCCATGTCGCAATTGAGTAGCAGGCGTTCCACCGCACGGCCTCCGTTGTCGTTGTTCATATGCCTACCTTAACGCGCCTGCAGCTGTTTGCCGCGGGTTTCCGGCAGGCTCAGCGCCGCCACGATCACCACCCCGTAGGACACGGCGGAGAACACGCCGATACCCAGGCCCAGCGGTACCTTCTGGCCGAGCACGCCGATCAGCAGCGGGAACAGTGCCGCGATGACCTTGCCGATGTTGTAGCAGAAGCCCTGCCCCGAACCGCGGATACGCGTGGGGAACAGTTCGGTGAGGAACGCGCCCATGCCGCTGAAGATGCCCGAGGCGAAGAAGCCCAGCGGGAAGCCCAGCCACAGCATCACGCCGTCGCTGACCTGCATTTGCGTGTACAGCAGCACGATGACGAACGAGCCCACGGCGAACAGGATGAAGTTCTTCTTGCGCCCCAGCAGGTCGGACAGGTACGCACTGACCACATAGCCGACGTAGGAGCCGACGATCACCATGGCCAGGTAGCCACCGGTACCCAGCACGCTCAGGCCGCGCTCGTTCTTGAGGAAGGTCGGCAGCCACGAGGTAATGGCGTAGTAGCCGCCCAGTGCGCCGGTGGTCAGCAGGGACGCACGCACGGTGGTCCAGAGCATGCCCGGGGCGAAGATTTCGTAGAACTGCGCAGGTGCCTCGGCGTTTTCCACCGCCTTGGCCTCGCGGTATACCTCGGGGTCCTTGACCAGGCGGCGGACGAAGATCACGAAGATCGCCGGTACCAGGCCCAGCAGGAACAGCGCGCGCCAGGCCTGCTCGGCCGGCAGCCAGGAGAACAGCAGCGCGTAGAGGATGGCGGTGAGGCCCCAGCCAAGCGCCCAGCCGGACTGCACCATGCCCACCGCCTTGCCACGGTCCTGGGCGCGGATCACCTCGCCGATCAGCACCGCGCCGGCGGTCCACTCACCGCCAAAGCCGAAGCCCATCAGGGTACGGGCGATCAGCAGCTGTTCGTAGTTCTGGGCGAAGCCGCAGAGGAAGGTGAAGAAGGCAAACCACAGCACCGTCAGTTGCAGGGTGCGCACGCGGCCAATGCGGTCGGAGAGAATGCCGGCCACCCAGCCACCCACGGCCGAGGCGATCAAGGTGCTGGTGTGGATCAACCCGGCTTCGGTGGTGGTGATGCCCCACAGCATGATCAGCGTCGGAATGACGAAGCTGAGCATCTGTGTGTCCATGCCATCCAGGCCATAGCCGATCTTGCAGCTCCAGAACGTCCGGCGCTGCTGTGAGTCGATGTCGCGATACCAGGCGAAAGGCCCGGACGAAGATGGGGAGCTGACCTGCTGCTGCACGCCGGTGGGGTTCATGCTTGCCTCGGCTTGTTGGTATTGTTTTATGGGCGACAATGAGTCGCGGCCTGGCTGCCATTGTTCAGACGCCGCGCCATTTGCGTCCAACGAGAAAAACCGCCGGTCTGGAACAAGAAAAACTGATCATGAACCTTCGCTTCCTCGAAACCTTCGTCTGGGTCGCCCGGCTCAAGAGCTTCCGCCTGACCGCGGAAAAGCTGTTCACCACCCAGGCCTCGGTGTCCAGCCGCATTGCCGCGCTGGAAGCCGACCTGGGCGTGAAGTTGCTGCTGCGCGATTCACGCGGTGTCAGCCTGACCCCGGAGGGCGGCAAGGTACTGGAATATGCCGAGCGCATGCTGGAAACCGCCAAGGCCATGAAGCAGTCGCTGGACAGCGACCGGGCCAAGGTCGGGCGCATCCGTATCGGGGTGATGGACACGGTGATCCACACCTGGATGAGCGCGCTGGTGGCGGAGCTGACCGAGCGTTACCCGCAGGTGGAAATCGAACTGGTGGCCGACACTGCGCTGAACCTTCGCGAGCAATTGCAGAAGGGCTTTCTCGACGTGATCCTGCAGACCGACCTGCTGCGCGAGCAGTCGATCCGCAGCCTGGACCTGGCGCGCTACCCGATGGGTTGGGTGGTGGCCGCCGGCTCGCACCAGCACCGCGACTACGCCTCACTGGCCGAGCTTGGGCGTGAGCGGATCATCACCTTCTCGAAGAACTCGCGGCCGCACCAGGAAGTGCTGAGCCTGCTGCTGAGTGCCGGGGCCGAAACGCCGCGGCTGAATTGCGTGAACTCGGTGGCGGCGATTACCCGGCTGTTGCGCGACGGGTTTGGCATTGGTGCGTTGCCGCCGGCGCTGGTGGATGCCGAGTTGAGCCGGGGTGAGCTGGTATTGCTGCAGGGGCTGCAACCGCCGCCGAGCCTGGAGCTGGTGGTGGCCTGGCAGACCGGGGTGGCGTTGGTGGATGAAGTGGTCGGGGTTTGCCGGCAGGTGCTGGAGCGGTATGCGCGGGATGTGGGTGGGCAGCGGATCGTGTTGGTCTGACTGAATACCTTTTCACCTGCTGACTCACTTTTGAACGACTGGCGCAGCCCCTGTAGGAGCGGCCTTGTGTCGCGAAAGGGCTGCAGAGCAGCCCCAGCAATTTGTGCAGCGCTGCAGAACCCTGTGGCCGCTTTGCGGCCATTTCGCGACACAAGGCCGCTCCTACAAGGACCGCGTCGCTCGGGCAAATCGAATCAGCTCAGCGCCAGCTCTCTTTCACCGCCCCACGCCGCCCGCCCAGGATGACCCAGCCAATCGCCAGCAACAGGCTCTCGACCACGAAGGCCAGCACAAACCCTGCACCAAGCCCCCAGCCAACCGCCTCGGGCACCAGCAGGATCTGGTAGCTGTAGCCATTGAGGGTTTCTTCGCGCAACTGCGGGTCGGCCTGTACCAGCACGTGCCAGGTACGCTGCGCCCATGGCGCTTGCAGCGCCTGCCATTCGTTTTCCAGCAGTTCGTTGCGGATCATCAGGCTTTCGATGCTGTTGGCATCACTGTTGAACACCGGGTCGTCGCTGCTGCGGTAATGCCGCAGCAGCGCCTGCAGGTCACCATTGAAGAAGCGTTCGGCGGTCTGCCGGAAGCCGTCGAGCGCCTCGCGTGATTCGAACAGGTGCGCCTCGACCCGCTGGCTGTAGTCCTTCACCAGCCCCGGGACCTGGATACCGGCCAGCAGGCCGAAAGTGAACAGCAGCAACCGCAGGTAACTTCTGAACATGCCGCGTCCTTAGCTCTGGCCGTGCGCCACGCACTCGCCGTGCCGCCACAGGGCCCACTGCCCCGGCTCGTAGCGCTGCCAGATCTCGTTCTCGGTCAAGGCCTCGGTGGCGATCACCGTGACCACGTCGTTAGGGGTGGTTTCGGTGTGAAAATCGACGATCAGGTCGACATCCTTCAACCGCGCCGCACCAAAGGGTGCCCGGCGGGTAATGTGCACCAGCTTGGTCGAACAGAAGCAGAACAGCCAGTCGCCATCGCTGAGCATGCAGTTGAACACGCCCTGGCCGCGGTAGCCGGCACAGGCTTCGACCAGCACCGGCAGCAGCTGTTCCACCGGCACAGGCTCGGGGAAGGCGCTGCGGATGCGGTTGAGCAGGTCGCAGAAGGCCGCCTCGCTGTCGGTATCGCCCACCGGCCGGTAGAAACTGGCCTGGCCCTTGAAGTCGCCCAGCTGGCCATTGTGCGCGAAGCACCAGTTGCGGCCCCACATCTCCCGCACGAACGGGTGAGTGTTGGAAAGGCACACCTTGCCGACGTTGGCCTGGCGTATGTGGCCGATGACCACTTCGCTCTTGATCGGGTAACGCTGCACCAGGTTGGCCACTTCCGACTCGCTGCTCGCGGCCGGGTCCTGGAACAGGCGCAGGCCACGGCCTTCGTAGAAGCCGATGCCCCAGCCGTCACGGTGCGGGCCGGTACGGCCGCCGCGCTGCATCAGGCCGGTGAAGCTGAAGACGATGTCGGTGGGGACGTTGGCACTCATGCCCAGCAGTTCGCACATAGGCGTGTCTCCGCTTACAGACGGGGCTCGACCCGGCCGCCGCCTCGGGAGACGGCTGGGGCGGCAGGGGGTGGCGCATCACGGTAACGGTCGCGGCGCTCTGCGGCCAGCGGGCCCTGGGCGCCAAGCTGGTCATCTTCGGCAGCCTGGCGCTGGGCAGCGGCCTCGGCCTGCGCGCGGCGCTCGCGGGCGCGCTTTTCCAGCGGCAAACGCAGCAGTACGAAAAGGAAATACAGGGAAAACGCGCCCATGCCGTACATGGCGAAGTCGGACACCGCGCGCCAGGCGTTGTTGCCGACCTTGAAGGCGACATCCAGGGCGGTGATGGCAATGGCCGGGGCGAAACTGTCCTTGACCGGGTCGACGATGGTCGGGGTCAGCAGCAGCACCGCCAGCACCACCCGCAGCGGTTCGCGCAGCCAGCGCCACATCCAGCCGGTGAGCTTGAAGCCCACCATCAGGCAGCCCAGGGCGGCAACAGCGTAAAGGCCCCAGGCGAGGGTGTAGTCGTTCTCGGTCATGGTGTTCGTGCAAGCCAGGCAAAGAGATGCCTATGATAAACACTTTTCCGGGCGCAGACAGCGTTTGCCTGTGCCGGCCTCTTCGCGGGCTTGCCCGCTCCCACAGGTTCACCACAGATCTTGGAACTGTGCAGTGCCTGTGGGAGCGGGCAAGCCCGCGAAGAGGCCGGCACAGGCAACCCCAATCAAGAGATCCTCAATGCCAACCAAGCCCCAACCCCCGATTGCCCACCAGGCCCAGGCCGCCGACCCGTACGCCTGGCTGCAACAGCGTGACACCCCCGAGGTGCTTGCCTACCTGCAGGCCGAGAACGCCTACCAGGAAGCCTGCCTGGCCGACCAGGCGCCGCTGCGCGAACAACTGTTCGAAGAGATCAAGGGCCGCATCCTGGAAACCGACCTGTCGCTGCCGGCGCCCTGGGGCCCCTACCTGTACTACACCCGTACCACCGCGGGCGACGAGTACCCGCGCCACTACCGCTGCCCGCGCCCGGCCGACGACTCCAACACGGTCGATGAAAGCCAGGAACAACTGCTGCTCGACCCCAACGCCCTGGCCAATGGCGGTTTCCTGTCCCTCGGCGCGTTCAACGTCAGCCCCGACCACCGCCTGCTGGCCTACAGCCTGGACACCAGCGGCGACGAAATCTTCACCCTGTACGTGAAGGACCTGGCCAGTGGCAGCGTCACTACCCTGCCCTTCGACGACTGCGACGGCAGCCTGACCTGGGCCAACGACAGCCAGACGCTGTTCTTCGCCGAACTGGACGACACCCACCGCCCGTGGCGCCTGCGTCGCCACACCCTGGGCAACGAAGGCGCGCAGACCGTGTTCGAGGAGCCCGATGGGCGCTTCTTCCTGCACTGCTACCGCACCAGCTCCGAACGCCAGCTGGTGCTGCTGCTCAACAGCAAGACCACCAGCGAAGCCTGGGTGCTGGACGCGGAAACCCCGCAGGCACCGTTCACCTGCCTGGCGCCACGGGTCGAAGGCCACGAGTACTTCCCCGACCACGGCCAGCTCGACGGCCAGTGGCGCTGGTTCATCCGCACCAACCAGGACGGCATCAACTTCGCCCTGTACCACGCCCCGGTCGCACCAGTGCCCAGCCGTGAGCAATGGCAGGTGCTGGTAGCGCACCGCGACGCGATCATGCTCGAAGGCCTCAGCCTGAATGCCGGCGCGCTGACCCTGAGCCTGCGCGAAGGCGGCCTGCCGATCATCGAGGTACGCCCGCAGGGCCTGGCGGCCTACCGCGTCGAACTGCCCGACGCGGCCTACAGCCTGTACGTGCAGGACAGCCTGGAGTTCGCCAGCCCACGCCTGCGCCTGCGCTACGAAGCACTCAACCGCCCGGCCCAGGTACGCCAGCTGGAGCTGGCCAGCGGTGCCCAGGCGGTGCTCAAGCAAACCCCGGTGCTGGGGCCATTCGATGCCGACGACTATGTCAGCGAGCGCCTGTGGGCTACCGCAGCGGACGGCACCCGGGTACCGATCAGCCTGGTGCGCCGCCGCCAGGACCTGGGCCAGACCGTGCCGCTGTACCTGTATGGCTACGGCGCCTATGGCGAAAGCCTCGACCCGTGGTTCTCGCACGCGCGCCTGAGCCTGCTGGAGCGCGGCGTGGCCTTTGCCATCGCCCATGTGCGTGGCGGCGGCGAACTGGGCGAAGCCTGGTACCGCGCCGGCAAGCAGGAGCACAAGCACAACACCTTCAGCGACTTCATCGCCTGTGCCGAGCACCTGATCGCCGAGGGTGTCACGGCTGCCGACCGCCTGGCCATCAGTGGCGGCAGCGCCGGTGGCCTGCTGATGGGCGCGGTGCTCAACCTGCGCCCCGAGCTGTTCCGCTGTGCGATTGCCGAAGTGCCGTTCGTCGACGTGCTCAACACCATGCTCGACCCCGAGCTGCCGCTGACCGTGACCGAGTACGACGAATGGGGCAACCCTGAGGAACCGGAGGTGTATGAGCGGATCAAGGCCTACGCACCGTACGAGAACGTGAAGGCACAGGCCTACCCGGCGATGCTGGTGGTGGCGGGCTACAACGACAGCCGCGTGCAGTACTGGGAAGCGGCCAAGTGGGTGGCGCGGCTGCGTACGCGCAAGACCGACGACAACCTGCTGCTGCTCAAGACCGAGATGGGGGCTGGGCATGGCGGGATGAGCGGGCGGTATCAGGGGCTCAAGGATGTGGCCTTGGAATATGCGTTCGTGTTTGGTGAGCTAGGTATCGTTTGAGAAAGCTGGGGGCGCTTTGCGCCCCTTTCGCGACACAAGGCCGCTCCTACAGGGATAGCGCATGTCCTGAATCCTGCGCGATCCCTGTAGGAGCGGCCTTGTGTCGCGATGGGCTGCAAAGCAGCCCCAAAATCCCACAGCCAACACGGCCCTCTAAGTCAATCATCCTGCCCCGCCGGCTTCGGCGGGTCCTGGCGCAACCCCGGCAATGGCTGGTCCTTCGGCGGCCCGGGCACCGGCATCGGCGGCAACAGGGGCGCCCCCGGCTGGCTGTCATAGGCCTTGGGCGGCGTACTCGGGGTAATCTGCGGATATGGCGTAGGCGTAGGCGTACCCGGTGCACCGGGCACCGGCGTGCTCAACCGGGGTGGCGTGCTGGCAGCTTCGGCCATGGGCAGGCCGGCCAACAACAGCACAACGAGGATCGTGCGAAACATCAGCAACCTCCTGTCGGGAACCTTCCTACAGGCTACGCCTAAATCACGGCTTTCGCCTGTCCGCCTGCCCCGCAAGCGCGCTAGACTCAATGCATAACCGTCATTTGCCTGATCAGAACAAAGGAAACACCATGAGCTCCACCTCTTCCGCCGCCGCCACCGCGCGCCTGGACCGCATCCTGGCCGATGCCAAGCGCGACAAGGAAATGGGTTACCGCGACAAGGCCCTGAAAATGTACCCGCACGTCTGCGGCCGCTGCGCCCGCGAGTTCTCCGGCAAGCGCCTGAGCGAGCTGACCGTGCACCACCGCGACCACAACCACGACAACAACCCGCAGGACGGCTCCAACTGGGAGCTGCTGTGCCTGTACTGCCACGACAACGAGCACTCGCGCTACACCGACCAGCAGTACTTCAGCGAAGGCTCCACCAGCACCCCGAGCATCGCCAAGGCCACCCACAACCCGTTCGCCGGGCTGGCGGGCATGCTGAAGAAAGACTGACCATCGATTCGCCCCCCGCTGCTACCGGGCAGCCCGTATAATCGCGCTTTTTTTCGCGAAGGGCCCCGGTACGTGGCAAACAAACGATACAGCTGCATCGGCCTGTTCAACCCCAAGTCGGCAGAAAACGTCGGCTCGGTGATGCGCGCCGCGGGTTGCTACGGCGTCAATTCGGTGTTCTACACCGGCAAACGCTACGAGCGTGCCCGTGACTTCGTCACCGACACCAAGCGCGTGCACTACGACATCCCGTTGATCGGCATCGACGACCTGCAGCGCATCATCCCGCTGGGCTGCACGCCGGTGGCCGTGGAATTGGTGGAAGGCGCGCGGCCATTGCCGGAATACACCCACCCGGACCGGGCCATCTACATCTTCGGGCCGGAAGACGGCAGCCTCAGTGCCGATGTGCGGGCGTGGTGCGAAGAGACCATCTACATTCCGACCGAGGGCTGCATGAACCTGGCAGCGACGGTGAATGTGGTGCTGTATGACCGCATGGCCAAAGGGCTGAATACCCGTTCGGGGCCCAAGTTCAAATAAAAAGGCCGCCTTGTACTGGCAGAGCCGCCCTCTTCGCGGGCACGCCCGCTCCCACAGGTACTGCACAGGCCGTGAAGACTGTGGGGTCCCTGTGGGAGCGGGCGTGCCCGCGAAGAGGCCAGCCCGGACAACACAGGGCGGCCAGGTGCCGAACTCCGTCAGAACAGCACCGGTCTTGCTCAGGTCACGAAGCGTTGATCCAGATGGTCTTCAGCTCCGTGTACTGGTCATGGGCCCAGATGGACTTGTCGCGCCCACCGAAGCCGGACTCCTTGTAGCCACCGAATGGCGTGGTGACATCCCCTTCGCCGAAGCAGTTGACCGTAACCACGCCCGCGCGGATTTCACGCGACAGGCGCAGCGCATTGCGCAGGCTGCCGGTGTAGGCCGAGGCCGCCAGGCCGTAGACGGTGTCGTTGGCCAGCTCGATCGCCTCGTCGATGGTCTCGAAGCTGGTCACGCTCAGCACCGGGCCGAAGATCTCCTCGACGAACAGCTTGTTGTCGCGGCCAACGTTGTCGACGATGGTCGGCTGCACGAACACGCCGTCCTCGGTCTCGCCACCCTGGACGATACTGAGCTTGTGCTCGGCGGCGTATTCCAGGTACGACTTGACCTTCTCGAAGTGCGACTTGCTGACCATGGCGCCCAGGCGGTTGTCCGGGTCCAGCGGGTCGCCCAGCTTCCAGTCCTTCAGGTGCTTGGCGATCAGGCCCAGCAGCTGGTCCTTCACATCCTTGTGCACGATCAGGCGCGAGGAAGCGGAGCAGTTTTCGCCCATGTTCCAGAACGCACCGGCGGTGACGAACTGGGCCACTTCGTCCAGGTCCTCGCAGTCGTTCATGACCACGGCCGGGTTCTTGCCACCCAGCTCCAGGACGATGCGCTTGAGGTTGGACTCGGCGGCGTACTTCAGGAACAGGCGGCCAGTGTCGGTGGAGCCGGTGAAGCTGACCATCGGGATGTCCATGTGGCGGCCAATGGCCTCGCCCACTTCACGGCCACCGCCAGGTACCAGGTTGAACACGCCTGCAGGAATACCCGCCTCGTGGGCCAGTTCCGCCACGCGCAGGGCGCTGAGGGTGGTTTCCTTGGCTGGCTTGACCACGATCGAGCAACCGGCGGCCAGCGACGGGGCAATCTTCCAGGCCAGCATCAGCAGCGGGAAGTTCCACGGCAGCACCAGGCCGACCACGCCGATGGCCTCGCGCACCACCATGGTCACGGCGGCATTGCCGGTCGGGGCCGTGGCGTCGTAGATCTTGTCGATCAGCTCGGCGTGCCAGCGGATGGTGTGGATGGTTTCCGGCACATCGACGTTCTGGCACTCGCTGACCGGCTTGCCGCTGTCCAGCGCTTCCAGCACGGCCAGCTCGTGGGCGTTGTCTTCCAGCAGCTGGGCGAACTTCAGCAGCACGTGCTTGCGGTCGTTCGGCTGCATCTTCGACCAGGTGCCCTGTTCGAACACGCGCTTGGCGGCGGCCACGGCCACGTTCACGTCGTTGACGTCGCAGGCGGCGACTTCGGCCAGCTGCTTGCCGGTGGCCGGGTTGGTGGTGACGAAGGTGTTGCCCGAGATGGCATCGCGGAACTCACCGTCGATGAACGCCTGGGTACGCAGTTGCAGTTCGGCGGCGAGGGCCGCGTATTGTTCCTTGCTCAGCAAATCGGCCATTTTCAGGCACCTCCGGTGATCTGTGCGATGTTGCGCTTGAGTTCGGTGACCACTCGCTGCAGTTCCTGCTTCTCGGCGGCATCCAGGTCGTACAGCGGCTTGCGTACGCCACCGGTGCTCAGGCCGTTGAGGGCGCAGCCGTACTTGATCGACTGGACGAACTTGCCGCCTTCGAGGAAGTCCATCAGCGGCATCATGGCGCCCATGATCTTGCGGCCTTTGTCGAAGTCCTTCTCGATTACACAGGCCTCGTACAGGGCCACGTGCTCGCGCGGGATGAAGTTGGAGCCGGCGCAGACCCAGCTCTTGGCACCCCAGGCAAAGAACTCCAGGGCCTGGTCGTCCCAGCCGCACGACAGCTGGATGTTCGGGCGCTGGATAGCCAGGCGGTGCAGCTGGCCCATGTCACCGGAGCTTTCCTTGATGGCGACGATGTTCTTCACGTCGGCCACGGCGTCGAAGAACTCTTCGCCCATGCTCACGCTCATGCGGCCCGGGTAGTTGTAGAGCATGATCGGCAGGCCGGCGGCGGCGTCGACGGCTTTGACGTGCAGGGCGATTTCCTGCTGGGTCGGCAGTGCGTACGGCGGGGTGCCCACCAGCAGTGCGTCGGCCTTGATTTCCTTGGCGTGCTGGGCGAAAGCCACGGCGTCTTCGGTGCGGATGCCACCGGTGCCGACGATCAGTGGCAGGCGGCCGGCCAGCACGTCCTTGGCCTGGGCGGCCAGGTCGATGCGCTCCTGGGTGGTGTGGGCGTAGTACTCGCCGGTGGAGCCACCAATGATGACGCCGTGGATTTTAGACTCGACCAGGTATTCGAGGACCTCGGCGAACGCCGCCTTGTCGATCGAGCCGTCCGCAGCCAGCGGAGTGATTGCCGGGGTGTAGATGCCTTCGAATTTCACGGTAGGTTCTCCAGTGCGTTGCTCAGTGTTGTAAAGGCCGCAGCGGATCGACGCTGCGGCGGGTCGTCATGAATTCAGCTCAGCGAAGCCGCTTGTTGCAGGTTGAGCGAGCGGGTTTCCGGGGCCAGGGCAACGGAGAAGGCCAGGCCGACGAAGGTCACCGCGGCGGCGGCATACATGGTGGCGCCGATGCCATAGCTATCGAGGGCGATGGGCACCAGCCAGGTGCCGACCGCAGCACCGACCCGCGACATCGAGGTGCCCACGCCAACGGCACCGGCACGGATTTCGGTAGGGAACAGTTCGTTGGGGTACACCAGCTGCAACACCTGGGCGCCACCGATGAACAAAGCGTAGGCACCGAACAGGGCGAGGATCAGCATCTCGTTGCCGTTGCTGAAAGCGCCCAGGCCCAGCAACGCCAGCCCCGACCAGAAGAAGCTGTGCAGCAGCGTGGTGCGGCGGCCGATGGTGTTCAGCAGGCGGGTGCCGATGATGCAACCGACCACGAACAGGCAGGTGATGGCGACCGAGCCGATGGCGGCCCAGTCCCCTTTCAGGTTCAGTGCACCCAACACTTTCGGAGCGAAGGCGTAGACGGCGAACACCGGGATCACCGAGCAGGTCCAGAACATGGTGACGAACAGCATGCGCTTGCCATAGCCGGAGTGCAGCAGGCTGAGGAACGACAGCTTGCGGGTCTTGGGCTCTTCCGGCAGGTTCTTCAGCGAGAAATCTCTGCCGTAGACGCGCTTGATCACCTGCTCGGCTTCGGCCGAACGGCCTTTGCTGATCAGCCAGCGCGGCGATTCGGGGGTGCCTATACGAATCGCGAACAGCAGCGCGCCGATCACCGAGGCACTGGCCAGCACCAGGCGCCAGGCATCGTCGCCACCGTGGCGCAGGATCGCTTCACCGACCATGTAGGCGCAGGCGGCACCGGCGAACCACAGCACGGTCAGGGTGGCCAGGCGTGGGCCACGGTTCTTCTTGGGCAGGAACTCCACCAGCAGCGAGGTGGCCACCGGGTATTCGATGCCTACCGCGATGCCGATGGCGAAGCGCAGCAGGAACAGGACCATCGCCGATTCCACCCAGAACTGCGCGATCGAGGCCAGGATGAACAGGGTCGGGCCGACGAAGAACACGCGCTTGCGGCCGAAGCGGTCGGTCAACCAGCCGCCGAAGAAGCCACCGAAGAAAATGCCGATCAGCGCCGAAGCGGCGATCATGCCCTGCCAGAAACTGGTCAGGTTGAGGCCTGCCGACATCTGCACCATGGCAACGCCGATGATGCTCAATACATAGCCATCGACGAACGAGCCGCCACCGGAACGCAGGGTCAGCAACTGGTGAAAGTTGTTGATCGGTACATCTTCAATCGAAACATTTGGACTTGTCATTGTTGTTCCTGCCACTTCTGTTACATGCACATATTCAAGGCGAGCGTGCCCGCGAAACTGAAAACAGCGTTCAGCCCCGGGTGACCGGCCTGTTGGCCGATCATCAATTTCGGGCAAAGGGTGCCCGTGCCGGCTAAATCGCCACCGGCATCAAGTGTTCATAGTTGCAACGCCGTCAGCGGTCAGCTTTCTTTGCCAGCGCGGAACTGCCCCCACATCAGGTTGGCGTTCAAGCCCAGGGAAACCAGGGGTTGCGGCGGGTTTGCACAAGGCCCGGGAGCATTGAGCAAGAACTCGATCAGTTCGTTCTTGTCGCCGGCCAGCCAGTCGGCCAGCAACTTGCCGGTGACAGTGCCACGGGTAACACCCAGGCCGTTGCAGCAAAGTGCGCCGACAACATTGGGCGCCAACTTGCCAAAGAACCCCATGTGGTTGCGCGACAGTGCCAGTGCGCCGCCCCAGGTATATTCGAAGTTCACCCCGGGCAGCATCGGGAAACGCCGGGCGAACGATTCGCGGTGGCGCTGGACGAAGCGGTCCAGGTATTTGCGGTTGCTGCGCCCGTCGGGGTTGTAGCTGAAGCTGTTGCGGATCAGCAGGCGGTTGTCGACGGTGCGGCGCATGGTGGTGCCGAACGGGTCGGCCGGGATCACGCCCCAGTAGGGTTTGCCGCCCAGGCGCGCCTGCTCTTCCTCGGTCAGCGGGCGGGTGATGCTGCCGTAGGTGAACACCGGCAGCATGCGGCCCTTGAGGAAGCCGAAGCTCATGCCGAAGGCGTTGGTGGTGAGCACCAGCTTGTCGGCGGTGATCGAACCGTTGGCATGACGCAGCACTACCTTGTCGCCGTAGTCGACCTCGGTGATGGGCGTGCGTTCATACAGCGAAACGTTGGACGGCAGGCTGTCGGCCAGGCCTTTGACCAGCGCCGACGGCTGCAGCAAGGCGGTGCCGGGGGTGAACAGGCCCTTGCGGTAGAAATGCGTGCCGATGTGCTCGGGCAGGTCGCGGCCTTCGATCACTTCATAGGGCTGGCCGAGCTTGTCCAGGCCGCGGCGGTAGGCATCCAGCACGGCGATGCCGCGGTCTTCGACGGCCGCCTGGTACTTGCCGCAGTGGCGGAACTGGCACTCGATGTCGTAGCGCTCGATCAGCTCCTTGAGGTAGGACTGGCCACCCAGGTTGAGCTTGAGGATGGTCTTGGCGATGTCGATGTCGCCGATGTAGTCCTCGGCGCCGATGTCGTGCGGCAGGTCGATGGCAAAGCCGGCGTTGCGCCCGGAGGTGCCAAAGCCGACCTCCTGGGCCTCGATCAGCACGATCTCGTCGTCCGGGAAGTTCGTTGCCAGCTGCCGTGCGGCAGCCAGGCCGGTGAAACCGGCGCCGACCACCACCCAGCGCGCCTGGCTGTGGCCACTGTGGGCCGGCCTTGGCGTGCGGGGCTTGCTCAGGTGATACCAGCCACAGGTGGCATCATCGGCAGGTAACGAACTAATTCTTGTCATGTCACTAACCTGGTTCTTGTTGTCGACGGGTGGTCAGCGCCAGTTGCCTGACCTTGGTAACTCATATCTGAATCGGTACATCCAGCCCTTGCGGCGCGGCGTACTCGGCCATGCGCCGGCGCGACAGCTCGAAGTGCTCGCGCACCAGCTGGCCGGCAGCTTGCGGGTCGCGGCGCTCGATGGCCTGAATCATCTGCTCGTGCTGCTCGCAGGCCATCTCGAGGTCGTGCTGCATGTCATCGGTGGTCGGGTGGCGGTAGAAAATCTTGCCCAGCCGGGTGTGGTCGATCAGCAGGCGACGCAGGCTTGGCAGCAGGTAGTCGTTGTGCGCCATCTTGCCGATTTCCAGGTGGAAGGCGTCGTTGTAGAGCACACGGTTTTCCACGTCGCGCTCTTCGATGGCCTGGCGGAACATGGCCTGGATACCTTTGAGCACTTCGATCTCGGCGGCGCTGGCATAGGTGGCGGCCAGCTGGGTGGTGGCGACGTAGATCAGCGGGGCGGCGACGAAGAAGCTGTGCAGCGACTCGTGGTTCATGGCAGCGACACGTGGCGCGCGGTTGGCTTCCAGTTCGATGTAGCCTTCGGCGGCGATCTGGCGCAGCAGCTCACGCACTGGCGGGCGCGACAGGCCGAACTCGTCGCACAGGGCCAGTTCGTCCACCACCGCGCCCGGGGCCAGTTCCATGCTGAGGATCCGGCGGCGCAGCGCTTCGGCGAGGACGGCCTTGCGGTCCTGCGGCACTTCTGCACTGAGTGGTTGAACGGTGGCTTTCATGGCGGCCTTCTTTGTTGTCATAGAGCTATGTCTACTATTTGTATAACGACTATAGGGCACTGTTAGACAATATGTCTACAGCATTTTCGATGAACGGTGAAATCTGTCTGGGCCTTTGTTTTCAGGGGGTCCAGCGGGTTCAAGGGTGAGATTAAACACCCTTGGGGCTGCATTGCCAAACCGGACAAAAAATTCGCCAGACAAGACAGACAGGTAGAAATCTGCCGGCCCTTTCGCGGGCTCGCCCGCTCCCACAGGTAGGGCACAGCCTTCAAGACCTGCGCTGTACCTGTGGGAGCGGGCGAGCCCGCGAAAGGGCCGGCACAAACAAAAAAGCCACCTGCAGGCAGGTGGCTCTCTTCCATTCACACAAATCCCTTCACGCGGTTGCCAAGGCCTCCCGCCGCGCATGCCGCTTGCTGGTAATCACCCCCAGCACCAGGATCACCAGGGCCAGCGCCAGGGTCAGCGATACCTCCATGCGGTGCTTGGGCATGACGAACATGGTGCCGAGGGCAAAGATGATGAAACCGATCACTGCATAGGTCAGCCATGGGTACAGCCACATGCGGAAGGCAATCTCGACATTCTGCCGCTGCAGGATGGCGCGCATGCGCAGTTGCGAGAAGGCAATCGCCAGGTACACCAGCAACGCGATCGACCCGGAACTGGCCAGCAGGAAGGCAAACACCTCGGCCGGGGCAAAGTAGTTGACGATCGTCGCCAGCATGCCGATCAGCGTGCTGCCGATCACCGCCGCACGTGGTACGCCCACCTTCGAGGTGCGCTGGATGAAGCCTGGCGCATCACCGCGCTTGCTCAGCGAGTAGAGCATCCGCGACGAAATGTAGATCGACGAGTTCAGGCAGCTGGCCACCGCCACCAGTACCACGATGTCCACCAGTTGCTTGGCGTAAGGAATGTTCATGATTTCCAGCGCCCGCTGGTACGAACCCTGTACCGGCAGCAGCGGGTCGTTCCACGCCACCACCGAGATGATCACGAAGATCGACAGCAGGTAGAACACGCTGATGCGCCAAATCACCGAACGGGTGGCCTTGGCGATGTTGCGCGCCGGGTCTTTCGATTCGGAGGCGGCGATGGTGACCGCTTCGGTGCCCAGGTAGCTGAACATGGTGGTCAGCAAGGCACCGATGATCGCGGTCCAGCCATTGGGCATGAAGCCGCCCTGCTGCTCCAGCAGAAGTGGCAGGCCACTGACCTCACGCCCCGGCAAAACGCCGGCCAGGGCTGCGGCGCCCAGGGCGATGAAGGCGACGATGGCGATGACCTTGAGCATGGCGAACCAGAACTCGAACTCGCCGTATTTGGCCACACTGAACAGGTTGGTGGCGGTCAGCAGCACGGTCATGCTCAGGGCGAAGAACCAGGCATCGATGTGCGGGAACCAGTTGTTGAGCACCACGCCGGCGGCAATGGCTTCGATGGGAATCACCAGCACCCAGAACCACCAGTACAGCCAGCCGATGGTAAAGCCGGCCCAGCGGCCGATGGCGCGGTCTGCGTAGGTGGAGAACGAGCCGGTATCGGGGCTGGCGACGGCCATTTCCCCGAGCATGCGCATCACCAGCACCACCAGCGCGCCGGCCAGTGCATAGGCGACGATGGCTGAAGGGCCGGCCGCCGCAATGGCGTGCCCGGAGCCGATGAACAACCCGGCACCGATCACCCCGGCGATGGAGAGCATGGTCACATGGCGTTGCTTGAAGCCTTGCGCCAGCTGATTGCTGGCGCCACTCGCGCTTGTCATTGTCATCCTGATCCCTGCTTTTGTTTTCTTTGTGGGGGACGTGAAGCTCCTGGATCGAAACCCAGCGTGGATGAGCTTCGCGCCCGGTCACGGTACGCCAGCGAGGGGGCGGTCAAGTTGCCTGGATCCGCCACGGACTTGACCATAAGTGACATCGGCTCCTTTGAAAGGTGCATGGCAGAGCCTTCTATGCGACAGAGGATGTCGTTCGGCATACCGAGTGAACGATGACGGCGGCCAGCGGGTCAGCTGCTTACACTTCACGAGGAGGCCTTGCCATGCTCGATATCCATTCCGCGACGGCATCGTCGCAGCACAATGTTCATGGGCTGGAACGGGTCAGCTCGCTGGCCGGGGGGGCGCTGATGTTCAGCAAGGGGATGCGCCATGGCGGCCTGGTCGGCTTGCTGCAGATGGTGGTGGGAGGTTTGGCGGTGGCCCGCGGGGTCAGCGGGCATTGTTCGACCAAGGCCTGGTGGCAGCGGCATCGCCAGGAATACCAGCGGCTGCGTGCGGACATCGAGCGCAGTGCGGAGGAGCTGGAGGCGTTGCGGGCCAGTGCCGACGCGGCGACGCAGGGGGTGACGGTGACCGGGAAGGATCCGTTGGCTGGCAGTTGAGTTTTGCACTGCCTGTGCCGGCCTCTTCGCGGGTGAACCCGCTCCCACAGGGACGGCGCCGTCTTGAGGGCAGTACATTACCTGTAGGAGCAGCCTTGTGCTGCGAAAGGGCCAGTATGATCAAAGAGGGTCTGCGGCTGTAATTGCCTCTTCGCAGCACAAGGCTCCTCCTGCAGGGCAACGAGAAACCTGTGGGAGCGGGTTCACCCGCGAAGAGGCCGGTACGGGCGAAAGAGGTGCTCAGCGCAACGCCTTGCTCTGCAACACCTCGGAGCGCCGCCCCAGCACGTTCTCGCTGATCTGTATGAAGTCTTCGGTGCTGACGCTGGGCAGGCGCATCAGCCCGCGTGCCACATCGTCCAGCGAGCGTTTGGCCTGGGTGTGGATGCGGATTTCCTTGTCCAGTGCCTGCAGCAACATCACCCCCCGCGCAACTTGCGCCGGGGTGGCATGCTCGCCTTTGAGCCGGGTGACCTTGGCGCCCTGCTTGCTCAGGCGCGCCTGCCAGGCCTGGTAACGGTCGTCACTCACCCCGCCCGAGCGGCGCAGCAACTCGCTGGCGTAGTAGTCGGTCAGGCTTTCCACCAGCCAGTCACTGCCGTCACGCCCATGGATCTGCGCAAACAGTTGCACCACTTCGCGCAGCAACGGGCTGCTGCCGTTCTCGCTGACCATAGGCCGGGCACTGTGCAGGTACAACGAGCCCTGCGCGGCCATCGCCCCGCGCCACATGCCGTCGCGGGCACCGACCAACAGCAGCTTCGGCGGGTTGCGCGGGAACACCGCCTGCAATTGCGGCCAGACAAAGGTCAGCAAGGTCAGGTTGTCCATGCGCCGCATACCCTGCCCCACCGGTGCGGCCACGGTGACCTCGGTTTCGCCCAGGCGGGCGCGGCGGCTACCCAAGTCGCCGGCGAGCATCCAGCCGGTGGGGCGGTCGAACAGGCGCGAAACGTTGTCGATGCGGAACTTGTCCTTGCCGATGCGCGGCCAGGAGGTCTCGATGCTCTTCCAGCCTTCGGGCAGGTCGAACGCCAACCGCGCCACCAGCTCGGTGCCATCCTGCTGGTCGAGGCGCGCAGGCGGTACCAGCTGGTCGCCGAGGAACAGCGCCCAATGCGGGGTGATGCGCGACGAATAGGCGCCGCTGCCGCGTTTCTGGTCCAGCTGCACGCGGTAGCTGAGGCTGGTCTTGCCGGCCGCCGGTTGCCACACGCCGCGCTGGCCCTGCAGTTTCCATTGGCCATCAGCCTGGAAGCCGCTGTAGGCCCCGGCCTTGCCCAGGTCGAAGTCCAGGCTGCGCACGGCACTGCCTTCGGCCAAGGTGAGGCGGACCTCCGCCTGGCCACTGGCCGGCAACAGGCGCACCTGGTAGTCGAGGTCGACCTTTTTCGCCCAGGCCGGCGAACTGGCCAACAGGCCAAACAGCAACAACAGCTGGCAACGCATACAGAAACTCCTTGTTTCCCCGTGGCAGCGGGCCGCGCCGGTCAGCTGGCGCGGAAGATCAGGTGGTCTTCCCAGTCGTCTTCGTGCACATCGTGTTCACTGAGCATGCGCCCCGACTGGGAAATGCGCTGTTCATGGACCTGCTGGCGATCGCCGCAGACCAGGTGGTGCCAGGCCGGCAGGTCCTTGCCCTCACTGACCAGGCGGTAGCCGCAGGTGCTCGGCAGCCACTTGAACTGGTCGGCCTTGCCCGGGGTGAGCTGGATGCAGTCAGGTACCTGGGCGAAGCGGTTGGGGTAATCGCTGCACTGGCAGGTGTGCAGATCCAGCAGTTTGCAGGCGATGCGCGTGTAATAGACGCTGTTGTCGTCTTCGTCCTCGAGCTTTTGCAGGCAGCACAGGCCGCAGCCGTCGCACAGCGACTCCCACTCTTGCGGGCTGAGTTGTTCGAGGGTCTTACGCCGCCAGAACGGCGCGTTTTCAGCGATCATGACACGGGTTTCCTGCATTCATCTTGGGGCCACGGCGCGCGGCGGCGCCAGTCTAGAGCCTGGCCTTCGGCAAAGCCAGACCGCTTGTCAGTCGCGACGCGACGCAGTAGCGTGCGCGTTTCCCGTCCTTTTGCAGGAGCCGCCATGAGCGCCACCCCCCGCATTGCCGATTACGCCATCAACGAGCAATTCATCAACCGCTGGTCGCCACGTGCCTTCACCGCCGAGCCGATCAGCGAAGAAACCCTGCTGAGCTTCCTCGAAGCTGCACGCTGGGCGCCGTCGGCGAACAACTCGCAACCTTGGCGCTTCCTCTATGCCCGCCGTGACACGCCGAACTGGGAGCGTTACCTGAACCTGCTGGTGCCGGCCAACCGCAGCTGGGCGCAACAGGCTTCGGCGCTGGTGCTGGTAATTTCCAAGACCACCTACGCCGCCCCGGGCGCCACGGAAGAAAGACCGGCGCTGTGGCACACCTTCGACACCGGCTCTGCCTGGGGGCACCTGGCCCTGCAAGCCAGCATCAGCGGCTGGCATACCCATGGCATGGCCGGTTTCGACCAGGAACTGGCGCGTCAGGAGTTGAAGGTTCCTGAAGGCTACGTGCTGCATGCCATGGTGGCGATCGGCAAGCTGGGCGACAAGGCCAGCCTGAACGAAGCCCTGCAGGCGCGTGAAGTACCGAGCCCGCGCAAGCCACTGAGCGAGCTGGCTGCCGAGGGTGATTTCAGCCTGTAAGCCTTGCATTGGCTGTACCGGCCTTTTCGCGGGTAAACCCGCTCCCACAGGGATCTCCACTGCCCCATGGGGCCTGTGTTGATCCTGTGCCAGCACAGCCAACACCAGCCTCCCACAGGACCTGAGGGTAGTGGAGATCCTGTGGGAGCGGGTTTACCCGCGAAGAGGCCGGTACAGGCACTACAAAATCAATAGCCCCGGGCGAAATCCACTTCACCTCGCAACCCCTGCCCCGCCACATACGCCCGCACATTCTCGACAAACAACCGCACCATCGCCGCCGGCGAGGTGGGCGCCGAGCTGTGCCCGGTCAGCAGCAAGCCCCACGCCGTCCAGAACGGGTGTTGCCTGGGCAACGGCTCCTGCCGGCAGACATCGATCACCGCCCCCGCCAGGTGCCCTTCCTTCAGCGCCTCGACCAGGTCAGCGTCGACCACCGCCGCCCCACGCCCGGCATTGATGAACAGCGCCGTGGGCTGGAAGCACTTGAACAGTGCCGCGTCATACAGGTCGTGGGTGGCCGGGGTATCCGGCAGCAGGTTGAGCACGTAGTCGACCTGGCCAACCATGCGCGGCAGGTCGGCCAACGCCGCTACCTCGACGAACGGCGCCTGCTCGCGGGCGCTGCTGGCAACGCCATATAGCACCACGCCAAACGCTTGCAGGAACTCGGCCACCCGCTGGCCAATGTCGCCAGTGCCGACGATCAGCACCTTGCGCCCTTCCAGGGTACGCCCCGGGCGGTCGTCCCAACGCCGCTCGACCTGGCTGACCAGGCGCGACAGCACCTCGCGCTCATGGCCGAGCATGTAGGTAAGCATGTACTCGGCCATCACCTGGCCAAAGATGCCCACGGCGCGGGTCAGGCGATAGTCGCGCGGCAGGCCCTCGGCCAGCAGCGGGGTGATACCGGCCCAGGTGGACTGCATCCAGGCCGGCTTGTGGCCCTGGCGCAGCAGGCTTGCCAGCAGGTCCGGCTGGCCCAGCCACACCGGGCACTGTGGCGCCTGGCCGGCCAGTTCGGCGGAGTCGCCGCTGGTCAGGATCTCCAGCTCAGGCGCGGCTGCACGCAAAATCTCGGCGTATCGAGCATGATCATGCTCAGCAATCAGTACTCGCATGGTCAGGCAGGGTCGTTACGGCGCAGCAACTCTTCGGGCAGATGCTCGATGTAGTCGTCTTCCGGCGGCGGCATCTGCAGGTGGTAACCCTGGTTGTCGAGGTTTTCCAGCACCTTGGCGATATCCTCGCGGGCCAGCTTGCGCTCGGGGGTAAGCACCAGGTCGAAGGCGTGCACGGGGGTGCCGAAGAACGGCAGCAGGCCTTCGGGCACGCGCTCCAGGCCGTCGGCCTTGAGCACGTACAGGTACATTTCGTTCTTGCGGGGGCTCTTGTAGATAGAGCAAATGCGTTTCATCGGGTCTCTCCGGCGCCTGCCAGGCTGTCCAGCAGGGCCTGGCCCATGCGCTCACGGCGCCAGCCGCGCAGCGAATCGGGCAATTGATAGGGGCCATTGGGGTAGCCGCTCTTGAGCAGCGCTTCCAGGGCTTTCTTGCGCAGCATCAGCTCGGGGGCAATGCCCAGGCGCTCACCTTCGGCCTGGCCGATGGCACGCAGCTGCTTGAGGATGCCGCTGGCCTCGATCGGCAAAGGCTCGGGCAAGGCCTGTGGCCATTGCTCGGCTGGCAGGCTGGCGGCACGCTTGATCAGCTGGATGAGGAACTCACCGTCCTGACGAATGGTGCGTGGATGCATCTCGTCGATCTTGGCCAGCGCCGACAGGTTGTTCGGCTGGCTCTTGGCCATGGGCCACAGCGAGTGCTCCTTGAGAATGCGGTTGCGCGGCACGTCGCGGTTGCGCGCTTCACGCTCGCGCCAGGCGCACAGCTCGCGTAGCACTGCCAGTTGCTGGGGGGCCAGCTTCCAGGCCAGCTTGACGTCGCGGTACAGGCTTTCGGGCTCGACTTCGCGGCGCAATGCGGCCACCAGCTCGGCGCCGTCCTCCAGCACCCAGGCGTACTTGTCGTCACTCAGGCGCGGGCGCAACACGGTGAACAGCTCGGCCAGGTGCACGGCATCCTCGGCGGCATAGCTGACCTGGGTTTCCGAGAGCGGGCGCTGCAGCCAGTCGGAACGGGTTTCGCCCTTGGGCAGGTCGATACCCAGCACTTCCTGCACCAGGCGCGAATAGCCCATGGAGAAGCCCAGGTTCAGGTAGCCGGCGGCCAGTTGGGTGTCGAACAGCGGCTGTGGCAGCTTGCCGGTCAGGCGCAGCAGCACTTCGAGGTCTTCGCTGCAGGCGTGCAGCACCTTGACCACGCCGCTGTCATCCAGCAGTTCGGCCAGGGGGTGCCAGTTGCCGATCAGCAACGGGTCGATCAGGAAGGCACGCTGGCCATCGCCGATCTGGATCAGCCCGGCTTTCGGGTAGAAGGTGTCGACCCGCATGAATTCGGTGTCGACGGCGACAAAGGGCAGCTGATGCCAGTCGCGGCAGTGTTCGGCCAGGCTCTGGTCGTCACGGATCCAGTGTATTTCGATGGCCACGAGGCTCTCCCACTAACATTGGCGCGCAGTATATACGGCGCGGGCACTGCTGGTGAAACCCGGGCCATCCTTGATATCGATCAGCGGTGCTGTTGTGCGTGTTCAGGCAGCAGCAACTCTCGTGCGCAAAATCCGCAAGCTTCGCGATCCCTGTGGGAGCGGGCATGCCCGCGAACACGGGCGAAGCCCGTGCCATCCACCGCGTCGCCTGCTTCGCGGGCATGCCCGCTCCCACAAAGAGCGCGCAAGCTAGCGTTTTTTGAATGCGCTTCGCCTTAGCGCTTGGCCGCCAGCCATGGCCGGCAGCTGGCGAACATGTCCAGCGACTGCTGGTAGACCTCGGTGTGCACCTGCAGCAGGCCGAGCACCGAGTGGAACAGGTTGTCCTGCGACAGCGGTGCATCGCTGAGCTTGGCCAGGCAGTCGGTGTCGACGCCGAAGTCCTCCTTGTAGCTGTCGGAGAACCAGGTCAGCAGCGGCACGTGCTTCTGCTGCTCGGGAGCGATGGCGTAAGGCGTGCCGTGCAGGAACAGGTTGTATTCACCCAGCGACTCGCCATGGTCGGACAGGTAGATCATCGCCGTGTCGACCTTGTCCTGCTTGCTGCGCAGGGTGTCGATCAGCGAGGCCAGCACCTTGTCGGTATAGGCCAGGGTGTTGTCGTAGCCGTTGACGATTTCCTGCTCGCTGCACTGGTCCAGCGCGTTGCTCTGGCACACCGGGGCAAAGCGCTGGTCGGCGCCGGGGTAGCGCTTGAAGTATTCAGGCCCGTGGCTGCCCATCTGGTGCAGCACCAGCACGGTGTCCTTGTCGAGGTTGTCGATCAGCTCACCCAAGCCCTGCAGCAGGATCTGGTCATGGCATTCACCATCAGCGCACAACTGCGGGTCCTTGAGTTTGCTGACATCTATGAACTGCACGCGGTCGCAGGTGCCCTTGCAGCCCGACTGGTTGTCACGCCACTGCACCGCCAGGCCGGTACGCTGGAGGATGTCCAGCAACCCTTCGCGGTTCTTCGCCACGCGGGCATCGTAGTCCTTGCGCTTCATGCCAGAGAACATGCACGGCACCGAAACGGCGGTTTCCGTGCCGCAGGAGTGCACATCGGAGAACGCCAGCAGGCCCTGTTCCCTGGCAAGGTTCGGTGTGGTATCGCGGTTGTAGCCAAGCACGCCGAAGTGGTCTGCCCGCGCACTTTCGCCCACCACCAGCACGGTCAGCGACTTGCGTTCGTGCTTTTGCCAGGCGGCATCACGCCTGGCATCTTCACCATAATGCTGGAAGGGCCGCGATGCGGTACCGACGCGCTCGCTGACATAACCAATGGAGGCACCCACGATGTTGCTGGGGGTGAGCATCAGGCGCAGTTCGTGGTGGTTGCGAAACAGCGACGACAGGCCCTGGTAGTTGACCAGTGCCACCGAGCCCAGGGCCACCACGCAGGCACCGCCAACCACCAGCTTGCCGAGCAGTTCACGGTGCCAGGCGCGATAGGCGATCGGCGCCTTCCACAACAGCACCGAAGGCACTACACCGAGGCCCAGGATATACAAGGCAAACTTCAACGAAAGCAGGTCACGCACTTCCGCCACGTTGGTTTCCGCGATATTGCGGAACATGCCCGCATCAATAAGTACGCCGTACTGGTTCATGAAGTAAGCCACACCCGCGCCACTCATGAACAACACGATAAGTATTGGCTTCAATACATAACGGAAGGCGAACAACGTGAGGATCAGGTTGAACGCGAACAGCATCAGCACGGCAAACGCCAGGCTCAGCCAAAGCCCCGGCAAACCGGGCGGCACGACCTGTTCAAGATGCTGCCAGAGGAAGACATTGAAGCCGATCAGCAGGTAAAGGCTGGCCAGCAGCGTGACCCATTCAGTCCGCAGGGATTTGAAGTTGAGCATCAGTGTTCGCAATCAAGAGTGATTATCAGCCCGAGGGCCTGCGCGGCACCGGGGAAACTTGGCTGAACTCTAGAAAGCGTGCCATCAATATTTTGTGAAAAAGACGCCAACAAATTCGTGAGCAGGCGCCTTTTCTACATTAAAAGAAGTTCATTCAGCGCTTGTTCAGCCTGGCAGGCGTTCCTTGGCATACGGCTCGCGGTCGATGTCCAGCACTTCCACGCACAGCTGGATGTCCAGCCCCGGTTGCTCGGGGATGGCCTCACGCAGCACATCCAGCAGGCTGGCGGACAGTTGCTTCTTCACCTCGGGCGAGCGCCCGCTGAGGATGGCCAGGCGCACATGGGCAAAGGCACGCTCGCCGGGCGCGGTGCCCACGCGAAACTGGCCGAAGGCCTGGGCGCGGCTCTTGATGTCGGCCTCGTCGGCGAACTGGCCACTGCCGACCAGGGCATGGTTCAGGCGCAGCAGCAGGGTATCGACATTCAGCTCGCGCAGGTTGTCGCTGTATTCCAGGTTCAGGTGAGGCATGGCGCAGGTTCCGGGTCACGGGGAGATGCGACAGCCTACCCCAGTCCCCTACCTGCGCAAAGACGGCTATCCTCAAAGGTCAGAACCATCCGCCAACCCCCGACAGAGGTGAAGAAATGCCAGTTCCGCATGATCTGCTCGCTGACCTGCACGTTACCGCTGATGCATTCCAGGCGCTCATGGACAAGGACCAGACGCTGCACTCACTGCACAAGGAATACAACGCAAAAGACAAAGAGGTGGTCGCTGCCGAAGGCAACGGCACCAACGACGAAACCGTCAACCGCCTGCGCAAGGAACGGTTGCTGATCAAGGACAAGATCGAACGGATCATTCATCCGCCCAAATCCTGATAGATACCACAGGTCTGCACGGCCCTTGTAGGAGCGGCCTTGTGTCGCGATGGGCTGCGCAGCAGCCCCGAAAATCTCGACAGAGACATAGATTTTGGGGCTGCTGCGCAGCCCATCGCGACACAAGGCCGCTCCTACAACCGCATCATCACGAGCCAGCAGCCGCAGCCTTCAACGCCCCATCCAGGTCGTCGACCAGGTCACGGTAATCCTCGATCCCCACCGACAACCGCAGCAGGTTCTCGCTGATCCCCATCACGCCCTTCTGCTCCGGGCTCAGCGAGCAGTGCGACATGCTCCAGGAGTGGTTGATCATGCTTTCCACCCCGCCCAGCGAGTCGGCCAGCACGAAGATCTGCAGCGCCTCCACCAGGCGGTTGAGCGCGGCGCGGTCGCCCTTGACCTTCATCGCCACCACCGCCCCGCCACTGCGCATCTGCCGTTTGCACAGCTCATGCTGCGGGTGGCTCTCCAGCCCCGGGTAATACACCTGCTCGATCTGCGCGTGGCTTTCGAGGAAGCGAGCCACCTGCAGGGCATTGGCACACTGGCGCTCCATGCGCACATCCAGGGTCTTCAGACCGCGCAGGGCCAGGTAGCAGTCGAACGGCCCCTGTACCGCGCCAATCGCCATGCTGATGCGGCGCAGGCGCGCCAACAGCGCATCATTGGCAGCTACCACCACGCCACCGGTGAGGTCGGAATGGCCGCCGATATACTTGCTGGCCGAGTGCATCACCAAGTCCACGCCCAGGGTGATCGGGCGCTGGTTCCACGGCGAGCAGAAGGTGTTGTCGATGCAGGTGAGGATGCCCCGCGCCTTGGCCAGGTCGCACACCGCCTTGATGTCGACCAGGTGCAGCAACGGGTTGGTCGGCGATTCGATCCAGATCAGCTGGGTTTCCGGCTTGATGGCGGCGGCCACCGCCTCGAGGTCGTTGAGGTCGACGTAGGTGGTGGTCAGGCCCGAGGTGCGGCTGCGGTAGTCTTCCATGATGCGGAAGGTGCCGCCGTACACGCCGTTCATCACCACCACGTGGGCATCCTTGGGCAGCAGCTCCAGCACGGTGGCGGTGGCGTTCACACCCGAGGCGCAGGCGACCGCGCCAACGCCCTCTTCCAGGGCGGCGACACAGGTTTCATAGGCATGCCGGGTGGGGTTGCCGACGCGGCTGTAGGAGTATTCCGGCTTGTCGTCCAGGCTGCGCTTGGTAAACGAACTGGCGGTGACGATCGCCGGGAAAATAGCGTTATCGGCGACGCTGAACTGCTCACCGGCGTGAATGGTACGGGTGGCGAAATTGCGCGGCTTGTCGGACATGGTCAGGCCCATTGGCAGAGTGAAAGCTGCAACTATCGCACAACCCAAATCTTCTAGCCTTGGGGTAATCTGTGAAATATTTTTCTCCACGGCCCACGCGCGATATGGACAGCTTCGACCAGCACATTCTCACCCTGCTTCAGCGCGACGCCTCGATCTCGCTCAAGGACCTGGCCGAGGCCGTAAACCTGTCTACCACGCCGTGCTGGAAGCGGGTCAAGCGCCTGGAGGAAGACGGCTACATTGTCGGCCGTGTCGCCCTGCTCGACCCGGAGCGGCTGGGGTTGGGGCTGACGGTGTTCGTCCAGCTCAAGACCCAGCGCCACGACAGCGACTGGCTGGAGCAGTTTGCCGCGACCGTGACCGGGTTCGAGGAAGTGATGGAGTTCTACCGCATGTCGGGGGACTGGGATTACATGCTGCGGGTGGTGGTGGGGGATATTGCGGCGTATGACCGGTTTTACAAAAAGCTGATCACCAGTACTGATGGGCTGTCGAACATCACTTCCAGTTTTGCCATGGAGCAGATGAAGTACACCACGGCCTACCCGGTGCATCGTTCCTGATCGGTGCTGGATTCTTCGCGGGCTTGCCCGCTCCCACAGGAGTACCACAGGTGCTGAAAACTGTGGGGTCCCTGTGGGAGCGGGCAAGCCCGCGAAGAGGCCAGCACAGGCAACCGATCAATCCGCGGCCAGCACCGCCGCAATCCGGTTCCCGGCCTTGGCTTTCTCGACCTTGATCGCCACGAACTTCGAGGTCGGGGTATAGGTCCCCTCGCCATAGCTTTCCAGCGGCACCAGCGGGTTGGTCTCCGGGTAATAGGCCGCCGCCTGCCCCTCGGGTACGTCATACGCCACCAGGCGGAAGCCTGACACGCGCCGCTCCACGCCATCCTCCCACAGCGACACCAGGTCCACATGCTCGCCCGGCTCGAAGCCCATCCGGCGGATGTCCACTTCGTTGACGAACACCACTTCACGCAGGCCGAACACCCCGCGATAACGGTCGTCCAGGCCATACAGGGTGGTGTTGTACTGGTCGTGCGAGCGCAGGGTCTGCAGGATCAGGTCGGGCTTGTCACCGCGCGCCAGCACCTTGGCATTCACCAGTTGCTCCGGCAGCTGGTGCGGGCTGAAGCGCGCCTTGCCTGTGGCCGTGCGCCAGGTACGGTCGGCGGCATTGTTGCCCAGGTGGAAGCCGCCCGGGTGCTGCAGGCGCTCGTTGAAATCGGTAAAGCCGGGGATCACATCGGCAATCATGCTGCGGATACGGCCATAGTCGGCAACTGCGTACTCCCAGTCGATCGGCTGCTTGCCCAGGGTCGCCTGGGCCATGCCGGCGATGATCCACGGCTCCGAGCGCAGGTGCGGAGAGCGCGGGCGCAGCTGGCCGTGGGAGATGTGCACCATGCTGAAGGTGTCCTCCACGGTCACGCCTTGCGGCCCGCTGGCCTGCATGTCGATTTCGGTACGGCCCAGGCACGGCAGGATCAACGCATCTCGGCCGGTGACCAGGTGCGAGCGGTTGAGCTTGGTGGAAATCTGCACGGTCAGCGCGCAATTGCGCATGGCCGCATGGGTGCGCGGCGTATCCGGCGTGGCCTGGGCAAAGTTGCCACCCAGGCCGATGAACACCTTGGCCCGCCCCTCTTCCATGGCTTTGATCGCCAGCACCGCGTTGTGCCCGTGGGCACGCGGCACGCGGAACTGGAAGCGTTTTTCGATGGCATCGAGCAGCACAGCCCCGGGCTTCTCGTCGATGCCCATGGTGCGGTCGCCCTGCACATTGCTGTGGCCACGCACCGGTGACAGGCCGGCACCGGGCTTGCCGACGTTACCGCGCAGCAGCTGCAGGTTGACGATTTCCTGAACGGTCGGCACCGAGTGGCGGTGCTGGGTGACGCCCATGGCCCAGCACATGATTACCCGTTCGGCCTTGCGGTACATGCGCGCGGCCAGTTCGATCTCGGCCTGGGTCAGGCCCGATTGCTCGACGATGTGCGCCCAGGGCGTGGCATCCACGGTTTCCAGGTATGCGTCGACACCACTGGTGTGCTCGGCGATGAAGGCATGGTCGAACACTGCCGGTTCGCCATTGGCCTGGGCTTCGCGTTCCCACTGCAGCAGGTACTTGGCAATGCCGCGCATCACTGCCATGTCGCCGCCCAGGGCCGGGCGGAAGTAGGCCGTGTTGGTTGGTTCGGAGCCATTGCTGAGCATCTCGAACGGGTGCTGCGGGTGCTGGAAGCGCTCCAGGCCGCGCTCCTTGAGCGGGTTGAAGCAGACCACCTGGGCACCACGCTTCACCGCTTCACGCAGCGGTTCGAGCATGCGCGGGTGGTTGGTGCCGGGGTTCTGGCCGATGACGAAGATGGCATCGGCCAGCTCCAGGTCGTGGAACACCACGGTGCCCTTGCCCACGCCGAGGGTTTCCGACATGCCCACGCCGCTGGCTTCATGGCACATGTTCGAGCAGTCGGGGAAGTTGTTGGTGCCGTAGGCGCGGACGAACAGCTGATAGAGGAACGCCGCCTCGTTGCTGGCCCGGCCCGAGGTGTAGAACTCGGCCTGGTCGGGCGATTCGAGTGCGCGCAAGTGTTGGGCAACCAGCGCGAAGGCTTCTTCCCAGCTGGTTTCCACATAGTGATCGGTGGCCGCGTCGTAGCGCATCGGGTGGGTCAGGCGGCCCTGGTACTCCAGCCAGTAGTCGGTCTGCTCGGCCAGCGCACTGACGCTGTACCTGGCGAAGAACGCCGGGTCCACCGAGCGGCCGGTGGCTTCCCAGTTGACTGCCTTGGCGCCGTTCTCGCAGAACTTGACCATGTCGTTTTCCGGCGACTCGCCCCAGGCGCAGCCTGGGCAGTCGAAGCCGCCGTTCTGGTTGGTCTTGAGCATGGCCCGCAGGTTCTTGAAGGCATTGTCGCTGCCCAGCCAGCTCTTGGTCACGCTCTTGAGCGCCCCCCAGCCGGCGGCGGCACCCTTGTAGTCCCTGATGTGTTGGTCCTGGCTCATGCGATGAATCCTCACGCTTCGATGCTTTTTTTCAGCCTATGGAGCGTGGGGTAGAGCCGTCCAATCGAAAGATCTTACGGGGTGATAGGCGGTTTCGATCACGGGCTGGAACCGCGTCACGGCCTTCGCGGGCGCGCCCGCTCCCACAGGTACAGTGCAGTTCCCGAGAGCAGCGGTAACCCTGTGGGAGCGGGCATGCCCGCGAACGGTGCGCCGCGGTCAACACTTTGAAATACGTGCCCTGCAGCCATGATAGAGGCCATCGATCAATCGGTCGGACAAAGCAATTTGACGGCCCTGCGCCCAAGTTATAGCTTGAATCGAGTCCCTACCCATTCGAGCGCGAACGTGGAACAGAACAGCCGGGCCCTGATCGACGGCTTCAACCGGAAAATCGACTACCTGCGGATGTCGGTCACCGACCGCTGCGACTTCCGTTGCGTGTACTGCATGGCCGAAGACATGCAGTTCCTGCCGCGCCAGCAAATTCTCAGCCTCGAGGAACTGTTCCAGGTGGCCGAGCGCTTCGTCGCCCTTGGCACCCGCAAGATCCGCCTGACCGGCGGCGAGCCGCTGGTGCGCCAAGGCATCGTCGACCTGTGCGGGCGCATCGCCGCCCTGCCCGGCCTGCGCGAATTGTGCCTGACCAGCAACGGCTCGCAACTCGGGCGCCTGGCCCAGCCGCTGTTCGACGCCGGTGTCACGCGCCTGAACATCAGCCTCGACAGCCTGGACGCCGAGCGCTTCAAGCAACTGACCCGCACCGGCGACCTGCACCAGGTCATCGCCGGCATCGACGCCGCCCGCCAGGCCGGCTTCAAGCGCACCAAGCTCAACTGCGTGGTCCTCAAGGGCCGCAACGATCATGAACTGGTCGACCTGGTGCGCTTTGCCATCGACCGCGAACTGGACATTACCTTCATCGAAGAAATGCCCTTGGGCGTGATCAGCGAACATGAACGCGGCGAGTCGTTCTGCTCCAGCGATGAAGTACGTGCGCTGCTGGCCGAGCAGTTCACCCTGGTCGAATCGACCGAGTCGTCCCAGGGCCCGGCCCGCTACTGGCGCCTGGCCGAAGCCGCCAACACTCGGGTCGGCTTCATTTCGCCACACAGCCACAACTTCTGCTCCACCTGCAACCGCGTACGCCTCACCGTCGAAGGCCGTCTGCTGCTGTGCCTGGGCAATGAACACTCGGTGGACCTGAAGCAGGTGCTGCGCGCCCACCCCGGCAACCCTGAACGCCTGGAAAAGGCCATTCGTGACTCGCTGCACCTCAAGCCCTACCGCCATCATTTCGAAGTCGGTGGCGACGTGCAGATCCTGCGCTTCATGAACATGACCGGCGGCTAGGCAGCCGTCTCTGGATTTCCATGATCGTCCACCCCACCCCCGATGTGCTGCGTGTGCTGTTCACCCTCAAGGGTTCGATCGTCAAACGCATTGCCCTGCGCTGCCTGACGGTCACCCTGCTGGCCGCGCTGATCGTGTTGGTCGAGCGACATTTCCCGGCGTTTTTCTACCCGGTCAGCGCCACCCCGTTCACCTTGCTGGGCCTGTCGCTGTCGATTTTCATGAGTTTTCGCAACAACGCCTGCTATGACCGCTGGTGGGAGGGGCGCAAGGCCTGGGGCAAGCTGATCATCGAAACCCGTTCGTTCGTGCGCGAAAGCCTGGTAATTACCGACGAAACCCTGCGTGCCGAACTGTTGCGCAGCCTGTGCGGCTTTGCCCATGCGCTGAATGCACGGCTGCGCAGCGAGGACGAACTGGCCGCCGCCCGGCCCTGGCTGGCCCGGCCCGAAGCGATCAGCCCGCACAACGTGTGCGACGCCATCCTGCGCGAAATCGGCGGGCACTGCTCGCGGCTGGCAGCACAGCAGCAGATCAGTGACTGGCGCTACAGCCTGCTGGAGCAGCGGCTGGTGGGCCTGACCGAAGTGCAGGCCACCTGCGAGCGGATCAAGGGCACGCCGTTGCCGTTCCCCTACACGCTGTTGCTGCACCGCACCATCTACATCTTCTGCCTGCTGCTGCCGTTTGCCCTGGCCGAGCCGCTGGGCTGGCTGGCGCCGCTGTTCACCACCATCGTGGGGTACACATTCTTCGGGCTGGACGCGATTGGCAACGAACTGGAAGACCCGTTCGGGCGCGATGAGAACGACCTGCCGACCGATGCCATGGTGCGGACCGTGGAGCGCGATGTGCTGGCGGGGTTGGGGGAACAACAGCTACCGCCGGCGTTGTTGCCGGTGGACCATGTATTGAGCTGACTGAATGCACTGGCCTGTGCCGGCCCTTTCGCGGGTAAACCCGCTTGTGTCTTGATGGGGGATTAGAATTTGGAGTGAGAGCGGTGAATGGCAAGCTGAATGCCGTAGGTGCCTTGAGCACGTGTGGGAGCAAAAGCTGCCATTCACCGTTCCACTTTGGCGAGAGCCCGAACAGTTGGATGCGGCTCTGATCTCGAATCACAAGCGTGGGCCAAGCCAAAGTCCTCTCACTGTGTTGAGTTTAGGAGGTTTTGGTGATGGCTTCCTTCTTGGGTATCGATGTTTCCAGTCTCTCCCTTGATGCTGCGGTGCGGCCACAGGGCATCAAAATGCATTTAAGCAATGATCCAACAGGGTTTGAGGCGCTACTGGAGAGCCTTCGCAAGCTCAGTATCAAGCGCGTCCTGTTAGAGGCGACGGGTGGCTACGAGCGAGATGTCATGTGTTTTCTACAGGACGCTGGCTACAAGGTCATACGCGTCAATCCCAGGCGAGCCAGGTCATTCGCTGACTCTTTAGGCATCAAGGCCAAGACTGACGCCATCGACGCCGAGGTTCTGGCGCACTATGCCGAAGTCATTCCAGATCAACCCTCTCTGCGAGTCAGCCCCGAACGAGCGCTTCTGCGAGAGTTGCTTCAGCAACGTGATCGGATGGTTCAACAGCGAGATGACGACCTGCGGCGCCTGAAGCAGGTGCAATCGACTGCAGTTGCTAACTACCTGAATGCCAACCTGAAACACTTCAAGGCGCAGATCAAACGGGTTGAGTGTGAGATCGAACAGCAAATCGCGATGCTGAACGACGAACGGGTTGCCCAGCTGATCAAAGTGAAAGGCATTGGGATGGTGACAGCGGGCAAACTAATAGCGCTGCTGCCGGAGCTAGGTCGGGTTGAGTCCAGAGAAATTGCCTCCCTGGTTGGGGTGGCGCCCTTCAACCACGACAGCGGGAAATTCATGGGCAAGCGCTCTATCTCTGGCGGGCGATTTGCGGTCAGGCGATCGCTGTACATGGCATGCCTTGTGGCGATGAAATACAACCCAGCACTCAAGGCTCGTTATCAGTCACTGCGGGAGCGCGGAAAACTTCCCAAAGTCGCTATCGTGGCCTGCATGAGAACGTTCATCGTGCGGTTAAATGCCATGCTCAGAACGGGTACATCATGGCTCGATCTAGTGCTACCGCAGCCTGAAGGTACAACGTAAATCCAGAACGCAGCGTGAGCCGCCTGGAAGCGGGCTTGCCCGCGAAGCCAACACCGTGGTGGATGGCACGGGCTTCGCCCGTGTTCGCGGGCAAGCCCGCTCCCACAGGGATCGCGCCAGCTTTTTGAAATTGAGCAAGACAGTTGCTCCCACAGGGCCGCCACAGGTTTCGAACCCTGCGCGGTACCTGTGGGAGCGGGTTTACCCGCGAAGAGGCCGGTACAGGCGAAAACTCAGCCCCGGCTTGCACAGGCCTCGATCGGCTTCAGGTGCTTGACGAAGTTGCACGGCCGGTGCCGCGCATCCAGCTGCTCCGCCAGGATGCCCTCCCACGCCGTACGGCAGGCCCCGGTGGAGCCCGGCAGGCAGCACACCAACGTGCGGTTGGACAGCCCGGCCAGCGCCCGGCTCTGCACGGTCGAGGTGCCGATATCGAGAATCGACAGGGCCCGGAACAGTTCGCCAAAGCCATCGATGCGCTTGTCCAGCAGGCACTCGACCGCTTCCGGCGTGCTGTCACGCCCGGTAAAACCGGTACCGCCGGTGATCAGCACCACCTGCACCTGCTCGTCGGCAATCCAGGTGGCGACCTGGGCGCGGATCTTGTAAAGGTCGTCCTTGAGCAACGCCCGCGCCACCAGGCGGTGGCCGATCTCCACCGAGCGGCTGGCCAGCAGCTCACCGGAGGTGTCGTTGTCGTAGGTACGGGTGTCGCTGACAGTCAGCACGGCGATGTTGAGCGGTACGAAGACCGCGTCGGGTTGGACGCGCACGGTGGGGCTCCTCGAGTGGCAGTGCCGCCACGCTAGTGGCATGGCCCGGGGGCGTCCAATCGATATGGCGTACCGACTGATCAATGACATCTATCGCAGACGTGGGTTAAGGTCTGCATAACCCGATACCAGGCACTTCCATGGACATCAAGCAGCTCAAATTCCTCATCGCGCTCGACCAGACACGCCACTTCGGCCAGGCGGCGGCGCTATGCCATATCACCCAGCCGACGCTGTCCATGCGCCTGCGCAACCTGGAGGACGAACTGGACCTGGTGCTGGTCAAGCGCGGCCAGCGCTTCGAAGGCTTCACCGAGGCCGGCGAGCGCATCCTGGCCTGGGCCCGTACGCTGCTCGCCGCCCACGACGGCCTGCAGGCCGAGGCCGCCAGCTGCCGCGGCCAGGTAGTCGGCAGCCTGCGCCTGGGCACGGTGCCGCTGGCCAGCTTCAACCCCATGCACCTGCTGCTGCCGCTGCGTGAAAAATACCCCGAGCTGCACTTCCAGATCAGCTCGCTCAGCTCGGAACAGGTCATCGACGGGCTCAGCCGCAACCAGCTCGACCTGGGCATCTGCTACCTGGACCAGGTCAACACCAGCTTCTTCGAAGTGATCGAGCTTGGCACCACCACCATGGGCCTGCTGCACGATACCCGGCACTTCAAGTTCACCAGCGACACCCTGCGCTGGGACGAGCTGGGCGACATTCCGCTGGGCCTGCTGAGCAAGGGCATGCACTACCGCCAGTCGCTGGACCTGAGTTTCCGCAGCCGTGGCCTGGAGCCAAATGCGGTACTGGAAAGCGACTCGAGCTTCCAGCTGATCCAGGCCATCAACACCGGCATGTGCTGCGCGGTCATGCCGCTGGGCTGCGGCCTGGAAGACCTGAGCGAGCACCTGCGCATCCTGCCGGTGGCCGACGCCGCCATCCACAGCCCGGTCGGCCTGCTGCTACGCCGTAGCGAGCCGCGTTCGGCAATTGCCGAGCAGTGCTTCGATGAGGCACGGGCGCTGTTCGTCACGTGCTAATTCACTGGCTAGCGAATTTTCCTACTGCAACATAGGACATTTCGCTAGCGACAAGACGCTCTCCCCGCTTTTATCCTCCTTCGCTCACCAGGCGGTGCGAGAACGCGCAGCCGTTTCTTATCCCATTGTCCAAGGATCTGACATGACGACACCTCCAACCGCTGCCACGCCATTGGTATGGAGTGCCGAAAACTTAGCCCCGCTGGGAGGGCTCGGCCTTCTAGGGATGGTTCTGTTGCTGGTGTGGTTTATCCAAAGCAGAGCCGGGTCGCTCTATTTTCTGCGCGATCTAATCTGGCGAAGTTTTGGTGGAAAAAAAGAGTTCGACGACCTCTCGGAGCTGAACCAGATGCGCAGAGAGTTACGTGAAATCGAGTTTTTCAGATACGAATTCAATATTCCTGCAAACAACTTGCGCGAAGCACGACTCGCTCATCGCTGGATCGTCGCCAACGGTTTTGCCCCAAGCGATATCGGCCGCAGCCGCAGATACATGGATTGGAGCGATTTTGATTCTCCAACATTTGCGGTCAAGCGGTTCACTTGGTGGAAATACACGCTGGTTGTAACATCGATGCTTTTGCTCATCGGGGCATTTACGCCGTTTTCGCTTTTCGGGAATTCGAAGTACTTGATGGTTTCGTTGAAGAACTCACCCGACACGCCCTCGTTCTACCTATCTTCAGACAACATCAAGTTCAAAATGTGGCCAGATAGGGTTCTAATGCCAGAACAATGCCGCTCAGCCGAAACCTTGAAACCCTTTATAGAAGACTTTCCTGAAAAGGAGCTGGACACCGTCTGCTCGTTTTTTATGGACCCTGCCTACGAATCACACGTGACGAAAGGGCTTGAGGCGCAACGTTCGTTACTGGCTGGCATAGCGTTCGCCAGTATGATGGGATTGATTTTGCTGGTACTGAAGCTTGCCCGTATGCAGAGGGCGCAATCGCTGTACCAGCAGTGGCAGAACCGCACTCCGTCCGAGTCACAGGCAACGCCCTCGCCCATTACGCCATCGCCCGCCGATACTGCCTCGGCGTGAAGCCGGTCAGTTGCTTGAACTGGCGGCTGAAGGCGCTGTGGTCGGTATAGCCGCAGCACATCGCCACTTCAGTGATCGGCAGTTCCGAGTGCAGCAAACGGTGGGCGTGCTCCAGGCGCGCCTTGTGGATCATCTGCCGTGGCGTGAGGTGGAACACCCGCTTGCAGTAGCGTTCCAGCTGGGCCACGGAAATGCCGGCGATACGGGTCAGCTCGCCCATGCTGATCGGCTGGTGGAAATGCCGACGGATATGCTCGTCCACCGCCGCCAGGCGCTGGTAGGCGGGGTGGCTGTCGGCGGCTGACTGCAAGTCGACCGAGATGCCGACCAGGCCGATGATCTCGCCGGCCTGGTTGTACAGCGGGCGCTTGTGGGTCAGGCACCAGCCAGGCTCGCGGCTGCCGTACAGGTGCAGCTCCAGCTGGTCTTCCAGCACCAGGCCTTCCTTGAGAACGCGACGATCCTGCTCGGTGTAGCCGGGGCCCAGCTGTGCCGGGAACACTTCGGCGCTGGTCTTGCCCAGCAGCGGTTGCAAGCGCTTGAGGCCACAGCGCTGGACCAGGGTGTTGTTGGCCAGCACATAGCGGGCGGCCGGGTCCTTGATGAAGATCGCGGCGTTGGGGATGGCGTCGAGGATCGGCAGCAGCAGGGACACACCGGCGAGCAGGGCCTCGAGGTTGGCGGGGCGGTGCTGGTCGAGGGACTGGTACAGGGTTGCCAGGGGGGTGTTGGTCATCTGTCGGTTCTCTGTTGGCTGTGCCGGCCCTTTCGCGGGCACGCCCGCTCCCACAGGACCCCACAAATCTCGAATCCTGTGCCGTACCTGTGGGAGCGGGCGCGCCCGCGAAGAGGCCAACGATACCCACATACCTCTACAGCCCTTGCTCGGTATGGCTTACAGCCTATCCACCACCTTGCCATCCCGCCATTTCTTTTTTGCAACTGTGCCGATTTCGTCATCCACCCTGCAGAAAACCATCAAGAACCGCCGCCCCGATCGGTCCACTCTATGCCCCACGCAAGCCGCCCCAAGTCCTACAAGAGCGCGGCCCAAAAAGCCGCATCTCGTGACATCAGACCTGCCTATCCAATAACCAACAAAAAGGCGAACCCATGTCAGGTAAATTCAAAAAACAGTTGTCATTGCTGGACCTCACCTTCATCGGCCTAGGCGCCATCTTCGGCTCCGGCTGGCTGTTCGCCGCCAGCCACGTCTCGGCCATCGCCGGCCCGGCCGGCATCCTGTCCTGGTTCCTTGGCGGCTTCGCCGTACTGTTGCTGGGCATCGTCTATTGCGAACTGGGCGCCGCCCTGCCGCGTGCCGGGGGCGTGGTGCGCTACCCGGTGTACTCCCACGGCCCGCTGCTGGGCTACTTGATGGGCTTCATCACCCTGATCGCCTTTTCCAGCCTGATCGCCATCGAAGTGGTCGCTTCGCGCCAATACGCCGCCGCCTGGTTCCCCGGGCTGACCAAGGCCGGCTCCAGCGACCCGACGGTACTCGGCTGGCTGGTGCAGTTCGCCCTGCTGGGGCTGTTCTTCTTCCTCAACTACCGCAGCGTGAAAACTTTCGCCAAGGCCAACAACCTGGTCAGTGTGTTCAAGTTCATCGTACCGCTGCTGGTGATCGGCGTGCTGTTCACCTTCTTCAAGCCGGAAAACTTCGAGGTCCAGGGCTTTGCCCCGTTCGGTCTGTCCGGCGTTGAAATGGCGGTATCGGCCGGTGGCATCATCTTCGCCTACCTGGGCCTGACGCCGATCATTTCGGTGGCCAGCGAGGTGAAGAACCCGCAACGCACCATCCCCATCGCGCTGATCCTCTCGGTACTGCTGTCCACCGCGATCTACGCCCTGCTGCAACTGGCCTTCCTCGGCAGCGTGCCGACCGAAATGCTGAGCAACGGTTGGGCCGCAGTGACCAAGGAACTGGCCCTGCCCTACCGCGACATCGCCCTGGCCCTGGGTGTGGGCTGGCTGGCCTACCTGGTGGTGGCCGACGCGGTGATCTCGCCCAGCGGCTGCGGCAACATCTACATGAACGCCACCCCGCGCGTGGTCTATGGCTGGGCGCAGACCGGCACCTTCTTCAAGTACTTCACCCGTATCGACGCCGAGTCCGGCATCCCGCGCCCGGCGCTGTGGCTGACCTTTGGCCTGTCGGTGTTCTGGACCCTGCCGTTCCCGTCCTGGGAAGCGCTGATCAACGTGGTTTCCGCCGCCCTGGTACTGAGCTACGCCGTGGCCCCGGTCACCGTCGCCGCCCTGCGCCGCAACGCCCCCGACATGCCGCGCCCGTTCCGGGTCAAGGGCATGGGCGTGCTCGGCCCGCTGTCGTTCATCATCGCCGCGCTGATCGTGTACTGGTCGGGCTGGAAGACCGTGTCGTGGCTGCTGGCCCTGCAGATCGTGATGTTCGTGCTGTACCTGCTGTGCGGCCGCTTCGTGCCGACCCAGCACCTGTCGCTGGCCCAGCAAGTGCGCTCGTCGGCGTGGCTGATCGGCTTCTACGCGGTGACCATCCTGCTGTCGTGGCTGGGCAGCTTCGGCGGCCTGGGAGTACTCGGCCACCCGTTCGACACCGTGGTCGTGGCCGCTTGTGCGCTGGGCATCTACTACTGGGGCGCTGCCACCGGCGTGCCTGCCCACCTGGTGCGCCTGGAAGGTGAGGATGAAAGCGAAGCCTCCTCCGAAAGCTACCCAGGCCAGCGCCCTGCCGCCGTCGCCTCCTGACCCACTCTCGAATGGATATCCCCATGAAACATGTTCACGTCATCGACTCGCACACCGGCGGGGAACCAACCCGCCTGGTGATGAAAGGCTTCCCGCAACTGCATGGCCGCAACATGGCCGAGCAGCGCGACGAGCTGCGCGAGCTGCACGACCAGTGGCGCCGCGCCTGCCTGCTGGAGCCACGTGGCAACGATGTGCTGGTCGGTGCGCTGTACTGCCCACCGGTATCGGCCGACGCCACGTGCGGGGTGATCTTCTTCAACAACGCTGGCTACCTGAACATGTGCGGGCACGGCACCATCGGCCTGGTCGCCTCGCTGCAGCACCTTGGCCTGATCGCACCGGGCGTGCACAAGATCGACACCCCGGTCGGCCAGGTCAGCGCCACCCTGCATGAAGACGGCGCCATAACCGTCGGCAACGTGCCGTCCTACCGCTACCGCCGGCAGGTGCTGGTGGACGTGCCCGGCCATGGTCTGGTGCGCGGCGACATCGCCTGGGGTGGCAACTGGTTTTTCCTCGTCTCCGAACACGGCCAGCGCATCGAGCTGGGCAACCGCGAGGCGCTGACCGAGTACACCTGGGCGATGCTCAAGGCCCTCGAAGCCCAGGGCATCACCGGTGAAAACGGTGCCCCCATCGACCACGTCGAACTGTTCGCCGACGACGCCAACGCCGACAGCCGCAACTTCGTGATGTGCCCCGGCAAGGCCTACGACCGCTCGCCCTGCGGTACAGGCACCAGCGCCAAGCTGGCCTGCCTGGCCGCCGACGGCAAGCTCGACGAAGGCCAGACCTGGGTACAGGCCAGTATCACCGGCAGCCAGTTCCAGGGCCGCTACGAGCGCGACGGCGAACGCATTCGCCCGTTCATCACCGGCCGCGCCTACATGACCGCCGACAGCACCCTGCTGATCGACGAACAGGACCCGTTCGCCTGGGGCATCTGACCCCGGCTTTTTCCAAAAAATCGAATATCGCGAGGAGTGACAACAATGACCAACAACATCTTCACCGGCACCATGCCCGCCCTGATGACCCCCTGCACCGCCGAGCGCAAGCCGGACTTCGACGCCCTGGTGCGCAAGGGCCGCGAGCTGATCGAGGCCGGCATGAGTGCCGTGGTGTACTGCGGCTCGATGGGCGACTGGCCGCTGCTGACCGAAGCCGAGCGCCAGGAAGGTGTAGCGCGCCTGGTGGCCGCCGGCATCCCGACCATCGTCGGTACCGGCGCGGTGAACACCCGTGAAGCAGTATCCCACGCCGCCCACGCGGCCAAGGTTGGCGCCGCCGGCCTGATGGTCATCCCCCGCGTGCTCAGCCGCGGTGCCTCGCTGATTGCCCAGAAGCACCACTTCTCGGCCATCCTGGCAGCCGCGCCGAAGCTGCCAGCGGTTATCTACAACAGCCCGTACTACGGCTTCGCCACCCGCGCCGACCTGTTCTTCGAACTGCGCAGCGAGTTCCCCAACCTGATCGGCTTCAAGGAGTTCGGCGGCGGTGCCGACCTGCGCTACGCCGCCGAGCACATCACCTCCAAGGATGACGACGTGACCCTGATGGTCGGCGTCGACACCCAGGTGGTGCATGGCTTCGTCAACTGCAACGCCACCGGCGCCATCACCGGCATCGGCAACGCTCTGCCGCGTGAGGTGCTGCACCTGGTGAGCCTGAGCAAGCAGGCGGCCAAGGGTGATGCCAAGGCTCGCCGCCTGGCGCGTGAGCTGGAGGCGGCGCTGGCGGTGCTGTCGTCGTTCGATGAAGGCTGTGACCTGGTGCTCTACTACAAGCACCTGATGGTGCTGAACGGTGACAGCGAATACAGCCTGCACTTCAACGAGACCGACGTGCTGACCGACGCCCAGCGCAACTATGCCGAGCAGCAGTACGCACTGTTCCGCAGCTGGTACGCCAGCTGGGCAGCTGAGCAGAACATCGCCTAAGCAGCCACTGCTTTCTCTGTGGGAGCGGGCATGCCCGCGAAGCAGGCGACTCGGTGCCTGGCACCGGCTTTGCCGGTGTTCGCGGGCTCGCCCGCTCCCACAGGTTTGGTGCGAGGCTCAGAAAGTGCCCGCTCCCACAGGGTAAGCAGTACACCCTTGCAACTGCATGTGATTTCCAAAGGAGGCTCCATGACCCTCACAGGCAACCTGCTGATCGGCCAGACACCGGTAACCGGCAGCCGCGAAGCCATCCGTGCCATCGACCCGGCCACCGGCCAGGCGCTGGAACCGGCCTACCTCGGCGGCACCGGCGAACACGTGGCCCAGGCCTGCGCCCTGGCCTGGGCGGCGTTCGATGCCTACCGCGAAACCTCGCTCGAGCAACGGGCACAATTCCTCGAAACCATCGCCATGCAGATCGAAGCGCTGGGCGATGCCCTGATCGATCGCGCCGTGGCCGAAAGCGGCCTGCCCAAGGCGCGCATCCAGGGCGAACGTGGCCGCACCTGCACCCAGCTGCGCACCTTCGCCCGTGTGGTGCGGGCCGGCGAATGGCTGGACGTGCGGGTCGACAACGCCCTGCCCGAGCGCCAGCCCCTGCCGCGTGCCGACCTGCGCCAGCGCCAGGTGGCCCTGGGGCCGGTGGCGGTATTCGGCGCCAGCAATTTCCCATTGGCCTTCTCGGTGGCCGGTGGCGACACCGCCTCGGCCCTGGCCGCCGGTTGCCCGGTGGTGGTCAAGGCCCACGGTGCCCACCCGGGCACCAGCGAGCTGGTCGGCCAGGCAGTGGCAAAGGCCGTGAAGCAGTGCGGCTTGCCGGCCGGTGTGTTTTCGCTGTTGTACGGCTCCGGTCGTGAAGTGGGCATTGCGCTGGTCAGCGACCCGCGCATCAAGGCCGTCGGCTTTACCGGCTCGCGCAGCGGTGGCATTGCGTTGTGCCAGGCGGCCCAGGCCCGTCCGGAGCCGATCCCGGTGTACGCCGAAATGAGCTCGATCAACCCGGTGTTCCTGTTCGACACCGCCCTGCAGACCCGCGCCGAGGCATTGGCACAAGGCTTCGTCGCCTCGCTGACCCAGGGTGCCGGCCAGTTCTGCACCAACCCCGGCCTGGTGATTGCCCGCCAGGGGCCGGCGTTGCAGCGTTTCATCGACGCCGCCAGCGAGCACGTGCGCCAGGCTGCGGCGCAGACCATGCTCACCCCGGGCATATTCAGTGCCTACCAGGCCGGTGTCGGCGCCCTGGCCGCAAACGCCAATGCCCAGGCCGCCGCCAGTGGCCAAGCCGGGCAAGGCCCCAACCAGTGCCAGGCGCAGCTGTTCGTGACCCAGGCCGAAGCGTTCCTCGCCGACCCGGCGTTGCAGGCCGAAGTCTTCGGTGCGGCGTCGCTGGTGGTCGCCTGCGCCAATGATGAGCAAGTGCGCCAGGTGGCCGAGCATCTGGAAGGCCAACTGACCGCCACCCTGCAACTGGACGATGCCGACATCGCCAGCGCCCGCGCGCTGCTGCCGACCCTTGAGCGCAAGGCTGGCCGCATCCTGGTCAATGGCTGGCCGACCGGTGTAGAGGTATGCGACGCGATGGTCCACGGCGGGCCGTTCCCGGCCACCTCCGATGCCCGTACCACTTCGGTGGGCACGGCGGCGATCCTGCGCTTCCTGCGCCCGGTGTGCTACCAGGACTTCCCCGATGCCCTGCTGCCGCAGGCGCTGAAACACGGCAACCCGCTGCAACTGCGGCGCCTGCTCGACGGTAAACGGGAAGGCTGAGCATGGTCGAAACCGCTGAAACCGATATCGCCGTGGTCGGCGCCGGCATTGTCGGCGTCGCCTGTGCCCTGCAACTGGCCCGCCAGGGCCGCCGGGTAACCCTGGTGGACCGCCAGGCACCCGGCCAGGGCGCGTCCTACGGCAACGCCGGGCACCTGGCCACCGAGCAGGTATTCCCGATTGCCGACCTGTCGATTCTCAAACGCCTGCCGCGCATGCTGCTGGACCCGATGGGCCCGCTGCGCCTGGACTGGAAGTACCTGCCCAAGGCCATGCCGTGGTTCACCCGCCTGCTGCTCAACCTGCGCCCGGGCCCGTTTCAGCGCAGCGTGGCCGGCATCCGCACGTTGAACGAAGGCAGCCTGGGTGCCTGGCAGCGGCTGCTGGGTTCGATCGGGCGCAGCGAGCTGTTCCAGGAAGATGGCTCGTTGCTGGTGTTCGAGCGGCCGGAGTCGCGCCAGGCCCTGGAGGCCTTGCGCGCACGCATGCAACAGCAGGCGGTGCCGGTGGACTTCTGGTCGGCCGACACCGTGCGCGAGGCGGCGCCGCAACTGAGCCCGTCGTTGCAGGGTGGGCTGTTCTTCCCACGTACCGGGCACTTCATCGACCCTTACCGGGTGGTGTGCGAACTGTTCGAAGCGGCCAAGGCCAGTGGCGTGCGCTTTATCCAGGCGCAGGTCGATGGCGGGCGGCTGCACAGCGGTGGGGTCAGCCTGGCCAGCGACCAGGGCACGCTCGAGGCCCGCCAGGTGCTGATCAGTTGTGGCGCGCATTCTGCGCGGTTGACCGGCGTGCTGACCGGCAAGCAGGTGCCGCTGGACACCGAGCGCGGCTACCACCTGATGTTGCCTGGCGAGCATCAGCGTTTGCCGTTTGCAGTCACATCGTTGGAGCGCAAGTTCATCATGACGCCCATGGCCGAGGGCTTGCGCCTGGCCGGCACGGTGGAATTCGCCGGGCTGGACGCGCCGCCGAGCATGCAGCGGGCGTGGCAGTTGCACCGCTTGAGCAAGGGGTTGTTCCGGAGGGACCTGAGTGTTGAGGGAGCGACGCCGTGGATGGGCTTCCGGCCTTCGTTGCCAGATTCGTTGCCGGTGATCGACCGGGTGTGTGATGGGCGGGTGCTGTTGGCGTTCGGGCATCAGCACCTGGGGTTGACCCAGGCGGCGGTGACGGCGGAATGGGTGGGGCGGTTGGCCGACAGGGACAGCGGTGCTGATATGGCGGCTTACCGGTTGGATCGGTTTTAGATTCGGGGGCCGCTTTGCGGCCCTTTCGCGACACAAGGCCGCTCCTACAGGGGACCGCGTACGCTTGTAGGAGCGGCCTTGTGTCGCGAAAGGGCTGCGCAGCAGCCCCCGGCATCACTCAGCGATAACGCTCGAGCCAGTGCGCATACGGTGCCGGCAAGGTCCAGGAGGCTTTCTCCACGCCCAACTCCTTGGCCGCAAAGTAAGCCCAGTGCGGGTCTGCCAGGTGCGCACGCCCTACCGATACCAGGTCCAGCTGGTTGGCCTGCAGCGCCGCTTCCGCCAGTTGCGGCGTACCAAACCCCCACGCCGAGGTCACCGGCAGCTTCGCCTCACGACGCACGCGCTCGGCAATCGGCCCCATGAACGCCGGGCCCCATGGGATCTTGGTGTCGGGAATGGTGAAGCCGACACTCACGCTCAGCAGGTCGAGGCCGCCAGCCTTGAAACGGCGCGCCAGTTCGATCGACTCTTCCAGCGTCTGCTCATCCCGGCCGTCGTACTCCAGCACACCAAAACGCGCGGTCAGTGGCAGATTCTCTGGCCATACCTCACGCACCGCTGCCAGGGTTTCCAGCAGGAAGCGGCTGCGGTTGTCGAAGCTGCCACCGTAAGCGTCGGTACGCTTGTTGGAGTGTTCGGAGAAGAAGCTCTGGCCCAGGTAACCATGGGCAAAGTGCAGTTCGATCCACTCGAAACCGGCATCGCGCGCACGGCGGGCGGCATCGACGAAGTCCTGCTTGACCCGGGCAATGTCGTCCAGGGTCATCTCGCGCGGCACTTGTGGCAGGTGCGCGCCGAAAGCGATGGCGGACGGGGCGATGGTTTCCCAGCCGCGAGCGTCGTCGGCGGCAATGTGGTCGTCACCTTCCCACGGGCGGTTGGCGCTGGCCTTGCGCCCGGCGTGGGCAATCTGAATACCCGGCACGGAACCGGCGGCCTTGATTGCCTGCACCACCGGCACGAAAGCCTGGGCGTGAGCATCGCTCCAGATACCGGCGCAACCGGGGGTGATGCGCCCTTCCGGTGCCACGGCAGTGGCCTCGACCACCAACAGGCCGGCACCGCCACGGGCCAGGCCGGCCAGGTGCACGTGGTGCCAGTCGTTGATCATGCCGTCCTCGGCCATGTACTGGCACATCGGCGGAATGGCAATGCGGTTGCGCAGGGTGACGTCCTTGAGGGTATAGGGTTCGAACAAAGCGGACATGGGCAAGCTCCCGGGTTATCTGATTACGATAGTTCGATCATAATCGAACTATGGCAATTAATGATAGCCCCGTTATCATGACGACCATGCGAGCCTATCAACATCCCAATTCTGAAGACCTCACCCTGGAACGCCTGCTCTATGCCCTGAGCGACCCGGTGCGCCTGGGTATCGTGCGCCACCTGGCGGGCGTGGCCGAAGCCAGCTGCGGCGAGCTGGACGGTGGCCGGCCGAAGTCGAGCATGTCCCACCATTTTCGCGTGCTGCGTGATGCGGGGTTGGTGCATACCCGCAATGTGGGGACTACCCATATGAATTCGTTGCGTAGCGAGATGCTGGGGGAGCGGTTTCCTGGGTTGCTGGACTGCATTCTGCGCCAAGTTTGATCTGCCAGGCTGACACGGTCCTTGTAGGAGCGGCCTTGTGTCGCGAAAGGGGCGCGTAGCGCCCCCAGATTTTCAGCTTCGCCGCTCAAATTGCCGGGGCCGCTTTGCGGCCCTTTCGCGACACGAGGGCACTCTTACACTGACCGCATCAGCCTGCAGGTTTGGAATGGACAGCAGGGTTATTTTTGCCCAGGGCAAACCGGCACACCTGCCCTCCCCTGAGCATGCACTCCTCATGGCTGACCTCGGCCCCACCCAAGGCCCCGATCAGCGCCAGGTCCAGCTCGCACACCACCGGGTGCGCCTTGGCCAGGTGATGGAATACGCAATTGTGCGCAACGATCTGCGGCTCACCCCCCGAGCGGAAGAACACCTGCGCCTCGTACCCGGCATTGTTCATGTGCTCGACGATGCGTGCTTCATCCACCACTTGATGCTCCAGGTCCGCCGCCAGCTTGCGCCCCAGCTGGCGCATCAGCGCCAGCAACGCCTCCTGCCCCAGCAAGCCGGCCACTTCCGCAATCAGCAGGTTGGCCAGCAACGGATACTGCCGCGGGAACAGTTCGCGGGCCTGTTCGGTCAGCTCGTGCAGCTGCTCCGGGCGGCGCCCGGTGGGCCGGGTAGCGCCACGCTTGACCAGGCCGTCGCGCTCCAGAGCCGCCAGGTGCTGGCGCACCGCCGTGCGGGTGATGGCCAGGGCCTGCGCCAGGTCGTCGATGCTCATGCCGGCCGGCTGGAGCAGCAACGCATGGAGCAGGTCCTGTTGGGTACGGCCCAAGCCTTCGAGCATCAGAATTTGTCCGGGAACTGTTTGACCAACGCCGCAGCCAGGGCGTCGGACAGGGTCAGAATATGCTCGCGCATCATCGCCCAGGTGCGCGCCTCGCCCACGTAGTCAGCGGCCGCCAGCTGGTCGATCTGGGCCACGTGGTGCCCGCCGTGGGCGCTGAGCAGCGTCAGCAGGGTCGGCTCGGGCAGGTTCGGGTTGGCCTTGGCCAGGAACGCAGCGATGGCCTTGGCATTGCTGGTCAGCTCATTGACCGCGGCTTGCTGGCCTTTTTTGTCCTTGGCCACGGCGGCGTCGCTGTAGTGCTTGATGGCGCCCCAGTGGCCGGCCAGCAGTTTCAGCAACTGATCGGCGGCGGGCTGGCCGTACAGCGGGGCAATGCTGTTGGCGATCCTGGTGGCGTCGGTAACCACCTCCTTGGCAGCGACTTCAGCCTCCTTGGCGTTGCCGGCCTGGTTGGCGACAGCATAGTTGCGCACCCAGAAGATGTGCTCGACCCAAAGGTCGCGCAGGGCCATGCGCGTGGTCATTGCAGCAGATTCGGCGGGTTTGGCGGCGGGGGTTTCGCTGGAGTAGGAGTAGCTTTGGCTCCATGCCGGCTGGGTACACAGGGCGAGCAGCAGTAAGGCGGCAATCTTGATGTTCATGACGGCACCCTCCTGGAGGGGGATCGACTGACAAGATTAATTTAAGCATCAAAATATGTTTTTATTGGATTCAGCCCAGATTTCAGATCAGTGGTTCTGCTGTACCGGCCTCTTCGCGGGCTTGCCCGCTCCCACAGGTACACCACAGCTTTCGAGAACCGTGATGTACCTGTGGGAGCGGGCGAGCCCGCGAAAGGGCCGGTACAGGCAACAAAAAAGCCACGAGGTCTCCCCCGTGGCTTCTGTCACAACAATGGCCGCTTACAGCGCCATGTCATTCTCAGGCTTGCTTTCGACCGACTGGCTCGGTGCAACCGTGGTGCCGACGCTTTCGTCGATCACCGGTGGCTTCTCGAGCTGCAGCACTTCAGCGGTGTAGTTCCACTCTTTCTGGGTGGCCGCCGCCGAGTCGTTCAGCTTGGTGCCGTAGCTCGGCACGATCTGCTTGATCTTGGCCTGCCACTCAGGGGTAGCGACCTTCTCCTTGAACACGGTTTCCAGCACGTTCAGCATGATCGGTGCCGCAGTCGAAGCACCTGGCGATGCACCCAGCAGGCCGGCGATGGTGCGGTCTTCGGAAGCGACCACTTCGGTGCCCAGCTTCAGCACGCCGCCCTTCTCGGCATCACGCTTGATGATCTGCACGCGCTGACCGGCCTGCCACAGGCGCCAGTCTTCCTTCTTGGCGTTCGGGAAGTAGGTACGCAGGGCTTCGAAGCGGTCGTCGTCAGACAGCATCAGCTGGCCAGCGAGGTATTCCACCAGCGGATACTGATCGATGCCTACCTTGGTCATCGGCCACACGTTGTGGGTGGTGGTGCTGCTCAGCAGGTCCAGGTACGAGCCGTTCTTCAGGAACTTGGTCGAGAAGGTGGCGAATGGGCCGAACAGGATCACGCGCTTGCCATCCAGCACGCGGGTGTCCAGGTGCGGAACCGACATGGGTGGCGCACCGGTCGAGGCGATGCCGTAGGCCTTGGCCATGTGCTGCATGGCCACGGTCGGGTTCTCGGTCACCAGGAACGAGCCGCCCACCGGGAAGCCTGCGTATTCCTTGGCTTCAGGAATGCCCGACTTCTGCAGCAGCTTCAGCGCGCCGCCGCCGGCACCGATGAACAGGAACTTGGCGTCGGTGGCCGATTCGCTACCGTCCTTCAGGTTCTTGTACTCGACGTGCCACGAGCCGTCCTTGTTGCGGGTGATGTCCTGCACTTCGCTGGACAGCTTCAGGTCGAAGTTTTCCTGGGTTTTCAGGTGGCCGACGAACTGGCGGGTGATCTCGCCGAAGTTGACGTCGGTGCCGATTGGCGTCCAGGTCACGGCCAGCTTCTGGTTAGGGTCGCGGCCTTCCATCATCAGCGGGACCCACTTGGCGATCTGCGCGTGGTCCTCGGAGTACTGCATCGGGCGGAACAGCGGGCTGGCCTGCAGTGCGTCGTAACGCTTCTTCAGGAACTTGATGTTGTCATCGCCCCACACGAAGCTCATGTGCGGCGTGGTGTTGATGAACGAGTGCGGGTTCTTCAGCACGCCCTGGCGGACCTGCCACGACCAGAACTGGCGGGAGATCTGGAAGGCCTCGTTGATTTCGATGGCCTTGGTGATGTTGACGTTGCCGTCCTTGTCTTCCGGGGTGTAGTTCAGCTCGGCCAGCGCGGAGTGGCCGGTACCGGCGTTGTTCCAGCCGTTGGAGCTTTCTTCAGCCACGCCATCCAGGCGCTCGACCATTTCCATCGACCAGCTTGGCTCCAGCTCGTGCAACCACACGGCCAGGGTCGAGCTCATGATGCCGCCGCCGACCAGCAGCACATCTACTTTCTTGGTTTCTGCGGCGTGCGCTTGCATGACGCTTGCAGCGACAGCCAGACCCAGCAAGGTCTTGCCAGCTTTCTTGAACATTGATCGATTCCAGTCAGGAGAACAGGGGGCGGGCCTGTGGCTGGCCCAGGTAAAGCATGTTCTGCAGCGCAGGCTTGTTGTTGATCATTGTTCAGCAGCCAGAGAACCAGAAAACGACTCGGCCTTTTGTCGAATTGACCGACAAGGCTGAATCGTTTTTCCGATTGTAGCTTAAATGCCAGCACAAACAAATTGCCACCCGGAGCGTCAAGGCGACGGGTTGCCTCAGTGGCAGATTGTCACGCGGAAAAACAAAAACCCCCAATCACGTAAAATGACCGGGGGCCTTGGATCACGCCGCAAGCGTCGCGATCAGGGTACCGCCAAGATTACTGCTGCTGAGGCAGTTTATCGATCGGGCCGCAGCCACCGATGATCTTGGAGATGGAAACCGAAGGGTGGAACAGGTAGTCGTAGGTGCAGTTTTTCGGCTGGTTGTAAACCTGGCCAGTGCAACCCGACAGCAGGGCAACACCCGAAACGACAGCAACGGCTACGGTAGCCTTGAACAGCTTTTTCATACTAAGTCCTTTAAATGAATCATCTTCGGCCATCATTCTGATGGCGGCGGGATGATACAGAACCCAGGCATTGGATCCAAGCCGCAAAGTGCACTGGCTGGTTGCACGTGTGCAACAACAAGTTGCCCTTGTAGGAAATTTCTCGCACTTCTGAAAATTCAGAGCTTGTTTCCAATTTCCTGGTAGACGGTTGAAAAGCGGGCCGGTGGCGACGATAGTCTTGAGCTCTGCCTACGCACCACCAACAGGAGTTCCCCATGCTCGGCGTCACCGACTACGGCGCGTTCGTCATCGCCTTCATCATCGTCCTGGCCATCCCCGGCCCGGGCAACTTCGCCCTGATCACCGCCACCGGCAAGGGCGGGATCAAGGCCGGCATGGCCGCGACCTGCGGGGTGATCCTGGGTGACCAGGTGCTGCTGTGGCTGGCGGTGGCTGGCGTTGCCACCCTGTTGGCGGCCTACCCTGCCGCCTTCCACGTGGTGCAGTGGGCCGGTGCTGCGTACCTAGCCTACCTGGGCCTGCGCATGCTGCTGAGCAAACCCGGAGGCGCGCCGCGGGCCAGCCGCATGGACAACGGCCAGTACCTGCGCCAGACCATGATGATCACCCTGCTCAACCCCAAGGCGATCATGTTCTACATGGCGTTCTTCCCGCTGTTCGTCGACCCGGTGAAGCACCAGGGGCTGGTGACCTTCGGCTTCCTCGCGGCGACAGTGGCGGTGGTGACGTTCCTGTACGGGTTGATTGCGGTGGTGCTGACGCACCAGTTGGCCGAACGCATGCGCGCCAATCCACGGATTGCCAATATGTTCGAGCGGTTGGCGGGGGCTTGCCTGGTGGGGTTTGGCATCAAACTGGCGGCAATGCGCTGAAGGCCCTGGGGGGCGCTTTGCGCCCCTTTCGCGACGCAAGGCCGCTCCCACAGGGTGGATGACTGCCTCCCTAGTACTGCGCTGAACCTGTGGGAGCGGGCATGCCCGCGAAGAGGCCGGCCCAGGCAATCAGATACGGAAGCTGCCCACCAGTTCGCGCAGACGCTGTGCCTGAGCTTCGAGGTCGGCACAGGCTCGCAGGGTGGCCTGCAGGTTCTCTACACCCTCCTGGTTGAGCATGGTGATTTCGGTAACCTCACGGTTGACCATATCCACCACCGAGGTCTGCTCCTCTGTGGCGGCGGCGACCGACTGGTTCATGCCATCGATTTCACCGATCCGCCCGGTCACAGCCAGCAGCCGCTCGCCCGCCTGGTTGGCGATCTGCACGCTCTCGACACTGCGTTGCCGGCTTTCGGCCATGGTGTCGACCGCGGTGCGGGAACCGACCTGCAGCTCCTCGATCATTCGGTGGATTTCCTGCGCGGAGGTCTGGGTACGATGCGCCAGGTTGCGAACCTCATCGGCAACCACAGCGAACCCGCGTCCGGCCTCCCCGGCCCTCGCCGCCTCGATGGCGGCGTTGAGTGCCAGCAGGTTGGTCTGTTCGGAAATGCCCTTGATGACGTCGAGGATCTGCCCGATGTTGGCGGTCTTGCCATTGAGCGCTTCGATATGCCCGCGCGAACCCTCGATGCTCGCCGACAGGTCGTTCATCGCGGCAATGGTACGCGCGACCACCAGGCGCGCCTCATCCGACTGCACCCGGGCGTCCGAGGCCCTGGACGAGGCATCCGCGGCGTTATGGGCGATTTCCTGGGCCGCGGCCCCCAGCTCCTCGATGGCAGTGGCAACGCTGTTGGTACGGGCCGCCTGGCCGTCGGACTTGGTCAACGAAGAGTTGGAGGCCTCCAGTACTTGCCGGGCGACCTCGCCGAGGCTGGAGGTGGCAGTGGCTACCTCGCAGATCGAGGTATGTATCCGCTCGACGAAACGGTTGAAGGCGCCAGCCAGCCGACCGAACTCGTCGTTGCTGCGGACGGCAAGACGCCGGGTCAGGTCACCCTCGCCATCGGCGATATCCTGCATCGCACAGTCCATGGCACGCAGCGGCCTCATCAGCAGGCGAATCCAAATGCCCAGCAGCAACAGGGTGATGAGCACGGCAACCAGCGTGGCGACGACCGCGGAAACGCGGAAGTCGGTCAGCGCGGCATAGGCCTTGCTCTTGTCCAGCGAGAGCCCGACATACCACTTCACCGAGGGCAGCCCCTGTACTGGCACGAAACCGACCAGACGGGTGGCGCCATTTTCCGCCACTTCGCTGAAACCGCCGTCGAGGGATGGCGAACCTGCCGGGAATAGCTCGGCGAGACTTTTGCTTACCCATTGCTTGTCCGGGTGGACAAGGATCTTGCCGTCGGCGCTGACCAGGAAGGCATAGCCCACGCCATCGAAGTCCTGCGCGTTGATCATCTGCGCCATCCTGTCCAGGTTCAGGTTGACGCCCAGCACACCCAGCGTCCGGTCGCCGGCGCGGATCGGCGCGGCCTGGGTGATCACCAGGTAATCTGTACCGGCACCTATATAGGGTGTGGTAAGAGCCGGACCGCTCTTCAGCGCGTCCTGATACCAGGAGCGCTGTCGGGCATCGTAGCCATCGGGCATGGTCCGCGGCGGATAGATGGCAAACTCGCCGCTCTCCCGCCCGACGTAGCTCGCCACGAAAGTGTCAGTCAGCGCCGGCGACTTGAGCAGGGCCAGCACACGCTCCCGCGAGTCGTCCACCGCTATCGCCTGGGCCATACCCAGCGTAAGCAGCAGCCGCCCCGACAGCCAGCTCTGAATGTTCAGCGCCAGTACCTCGCCAATGTTGCGCAAGCTGTGTTCGACCTCGTTGCGGATCTCATTGCGCTGGCGGTAATCGTTGTAGCCGGCGAACACGACGAAAACGAGGATGATCACCGCAGAGGCAGCCAGCAGGATCTTCTGGCTGAACTTCATCGGCAGGGTCATGGCGTATCGACTCCTCATGAGAAAACGCGATGTGGCAGATAATGGCGATCCCGGTCGGAACGGCCGGGCATGCCCGCTTGCCGGGCAGAGCCCGCGCTACCAGAGGGCCAGGCTGTAGCTGAGGATCAGGCGGTTCTCATCCAGGTCGTTGCCGAAATTCGAACGCACCGTGGCATTGCGCCACTTGATGCCGACGTTGCGCAACGGGCCGCTCTGGATGACGTAGCCAATGTCCATGTTGCGCTCCCATTCCTTGCCCGAGTTGCTGCTGCCGACCAGTACGTTGTCGCCGGAGATATAGCGGGTCATGAAGGTCAGCCCCGGAACACCGAGGGAAGCGAAATCGTAGTCGTAGCGCAGCTGCCAGGAGCGCTCCTGGGTGTTGCCGAAATCGTTGATCTGCACGAAGTTGACCAGGTACGGGTCGCTGTTGGCGATGTACGGGAAGGGGTCGTCGCCGTCCATGCGCTGGTAGGCAGCGCCAAAGGCGTGACCAGCCACGGCGTAGGTCACCATGGCGCCCAGCGCCTTGTTGTCCAGGTCACGGAAGTTGCCGTCCTCGGTACTGCGGGCATAGCGCAGGTCGAGCTTGAGCGAACGCTTGTCGGCCAGCGGCAGCAGGTACTGCAAGCCGCCGTAGTATTGCTTGTAGATGTCTTCGAGGTTGCCGTAGTGCAGGCTGGTGGTGAGTTGCTGGGTCAGCCGGTAGTCGCCGCCGGCAAACACGAACGAATCGCTGGTACCACCGATGCGGTTGGCGGACATCTCGACGAAGTCGGATGAGCTGTTGAACTTGATCCGGTCGATCTTGCCGCCCTGCAGGGTCAGGTTGTCGACATCCTGCGAGGTAACCATTGCCCCGCGGAAGGTACCGGGCAGCAACCGCGTGTCGTTGTTCGACACCACCGGGCTGCGGAACGCCAGCGTGCCGATACGCGCAACCGACTTGCCAACCCTGGCCTTGGCGGTCAGGCCGAGCTTGGAGTACTCATCCTGCGAACCACGCCCATGGGCCGAACCGAGATCAGCCGGGAGCAGCCCCGTACCGCCGGTACCATCGCCCCCGTCAAGCTTCACTCCAAGCATGCCCAGCGCGTCGAGACCGACACCGATGGTGCCCGGGGTGTAACCCGACTCGAATCGGAACATGAACCCTTGCGCCCACTCCTCAGCCTTGTCGCGCTGGCTGGTTGGCGGCCCATTACGGAAGTCACGATTGAAGTAGAAATTGCGCAAATCCAGGCTGGCCTTGCTGTCGGCGAAGAAGTCAGCGTGGGCGAGGCCCGGCAAGGCACTGCCTGTGATCAATATGCCGGCGAGGCGCTTCAAGGGAGTCATGCGGTGTGGTCTCCTGGCTCCAGGACGCGCGGCAAGGGGCGTTTGCCTGCCTGGCTGGGCGCATTCCGGATACTGTTCTTGTGATTGTTTTTCGCTTGCTGGTTTCCCGGCCGCCGGGCGATTATTTGGAGGTAGCCTTTTGCCGTCCAACGAGAAAATCCGGCCGCATGCCATAAAAATTTTCCGTTGTCCCCGCACTCGCCAGATGCGTGAGGCTGGCGCACCACTTGATTCCCACGCCAAAACGTTTTTCTCTGGATGCGACACAGCGGCCAGGCGCCGGAGGGCTATTTCCCGTGAACATGCGTTTTCTAGAAACCTTCGTCTGGGTCGCCCGGCTGAAGAGTTTCCGTCTCACCGCCGAGAAGCTGTTCAGCACTCAGGCCTCGATCTCCAGCCGCATCGCCGCGCTGGAAGACGAGCTGGGCGCACGCCTGTTCCTGAGGGATTCCAAAGGCGTCACCCTGACGCCCGAAGGGCAGCGGGTACTCGAATACGCCGAGCACATGATGGATACGCTGCAGGCACTGAAGCGGTCGATCAGCAATGCCGGCAACGTGAAGGGGCTGGTACGGCTGGGCGCGATGGACTCGGTGATCCACACCTGGCTGAGCCTGCTCGTGACGCAGCTGATGGAGCGCTATCCGGGCGTGGAGATCGAGCTGACTGCCGACACCGCGCGCAATCTCAACGAACAACTGCACAAGGGTTATCTGGACCTGGTGTTCCAGACGGACGTAGTGCGCGGCGATACCCTGCGCAACCAGGCGCTGGCCCATTATCCGGTGGAGTGGATCGTCTCCACCAACTCGCTCTACCACCGTACCTACAACTCACTGGAAGAACTCACCCGGGAGCGTGTGGTGACCTTCTCGAAGAACTCGCGGCCGCATCAGGACATCCTCAACCTGCTGCACACCAGCAACATCGCCAACCCACGCATCAACTGCGTGAACTCGGTAGCGGCCATGACACGGCTGATTCGCGACGGCTTCGGCATCGGCGCCCTGCCCGCTTCGCTGGTCGCCGAGGAGCTGGAGCAGGGCAGGATGACGGTGCTGGAGAATGTACCCAAACCGGCGGCGATGGAAATCATCGCCACCTGGCGCAGCGGGGTCGGGCTGGGGCTGGTGGAGCAGGTCGTGCGCCTGGCCCAGGAGGTCGTCCAGCAATATGCCGAGCAAATGGGCCCGCATCGCGTGACACTCGCCCACACGGGCGAGGTAGCGAATCTGTAGCAGGCCACTGTGCCAAAACGAACAAGCCCTGCTGGTGCAGGGCTTGCTCGTTTTCATACCTGCGGCAATGCGCTACATCAGCACGTACAGCAGCACCACGTTGCAGGCGAGCACCATCAGGGCCGTAGGTACCTGGGCCTTGATCACCGCGTTTCGGTCAGGCAGGTTCAGCAATGCCGCCGGTATGATGTTGTAATTCGCGGCCATGGGCGTCATCAGCGTGCCACAGTAGCCGGAGAACATGCCGATCGCCGCGACTACCGCCGGGTTGCCGCTGAAGTGGCCTATCAGCACCGGCACACCGACACCACCGGCCATCACTGGGAAAGCCGCAAAACCATTGCCCATGATCACGGTGAACAGCGCCATGCCGAGCACGTACACCAGTACCGCGACCAACTTGAAGTCCATGTCGATATAAGCGGTGGCGACATGGGCAACGGCTTTGCCGACGCCAGCATCGTTGAACAACAGGCCGAGCATGGCCAGCAGTTGCGGCAATACCAATGCCCAGCCCAGCGCCTCGGTCAGGCGTCGCGACTCGCGCAGCCCCTGCACGGGGCCTTCCCGGACCATCCAGCAAGCCATGCAGAAGGCGACCAGGCTACCAATCCCCAGTGAAACGAAAGTGATGTTCTTCGGGTCCAGCAACGGCACGCCAGCGATCGAGAAGTCCTTGCCGACCAGGGTGCCGAATACGGTGACGACCGGAATGGCCAGTGCCGGGATAAACAGTCGGCTGCCCAGCCGCCGCGCGCTGGCCTGGCGCTTCTCGGCGGCGAGTTCGTCATAGCGCCCCAGGCCGACGCCGCCGAATCCGGCGATCAGCGCCATGAGCAGAACGCCTGCGCCCACCAGCACCGGCGGCAACTGGTCGCCCACCAGGAAGGCCAGGGCAAACAGGCTCCAGAACAGGCCGGTGCTCCAGCGCTTGCCATGTTGCTTGTCGGCAAAGGTCATTGCCGCGGTGATGGCCAGAACGAAGCCCGCCAGCCAGTACAGGTATTGAATCGAAAGGATCATGGCATCACTCCTGGATCGCGGCCAGCGACTGCGGTTGCATCTGTGCGGGGGATTGCGACTGTAGCCGGCGCTCCAGGCGGGTATTGAATCGGTGTATACGCGCGGCATGGATGAGGAAGGCGCAGATCGCCGTGGGGATACCCCAGAGCGCAATATGAATCGGCTCCACATCGATGCCGTTGCCGATCAGGAAGGTATGCATCAGGGCGATGGCACCAAAGGCAACGAAGATGTCCTCGCCGAAGAACAACCCTACGTTATCGGTCGAAGCGCAGAAGGCGTGGAGCTTGTGGCGCAGGTCGTCAGGCAGCTTGCCGTAGCGGTTCTCCACCGCACCCTCGGCCATCGGCGCCAGTAATGGGCGCACCATCTGAGCATGCCCGCCCAGGCTGGTGAGCCCCACCGCCGCGGTCATTTCCCGGACAAACAAATAGAGCACCAGCAGGCGCCCGGCGGTAGCGGTCTGGATACGCGAGATCCAGTTCTGCGCGTGCTCGCGCAAGCCATGCCGCTCGAGCATGCCAATGACTGCCAGAGGCAGGAGGATGATCAAGGGAAGCATGCGGGTCTTGATGAAGCCATTACCGATGGAGGCCAGGATCGTCTCCACCGGCATGGCAGCGGCAAGGCCGGTCACCACGGCGGAAAGTACGACTACCAGCATCGGGTTGAAACGCAGGATGAAGCCGATGACGATCACAAGGACGCCAAGCAGCGGCCAGAGACTGACTGCAGTTTGCATAGGGAACTCCCGTGCGCCGAGTCGACCAAGGCAGAGTGGCCGCGCGGCGGGTGGGAAGCGTAGAAGCTTCCCTTTCTTGTTTAGGTGGACGCCGAAAGGCGCTTGTTGTTGTTCTACTGACTCGACGCCCATGTCGGCACGGGGTGCTGTACAGGGCAACCGTCCAACCGTTCAGGATCACGCTTGGCCGGTTGGCGTACTTAACGAAAGACACGCCCAGGTCGTCCAACAAATAAAAGTGTTCACCCGCGATATGGAACCCCGGGGGTTGGGTGATCAGCGGTATTTTCGAACGGCTTTCAAATAGATTTTATTCAGCCTTTACGCCACCCGACAGAAAATCAACAACAACTTGATCAGCAAAGCCGATAGTCTCTCATGACTTGGAAAGTCGGTAATTTCGAGTGGCAATACCTTGCCCCAAGAAGCTCCGCTTGCCCTCTGCTTTAAAAGCCATCTTGCAGGACAGAGCCTATGGAAAGCCCAGATATCGCATTATTCATACTGGCATTGATTGCTATTACAGGGACACTTATCAGTTTGTTCGAGCACCGCACCATCAAGCCAGGAAAGCCTCAAATGAAGAGCAAGGCCACCAAACTTCAGCAGCGGCCTTGAAGAACTTACCCCCCTGCTGATATCACTACCTTGGCGTCCTCGCAACACTATGTTCGAGTGGTTGGCAGCGATGCGCCGAGGGGCGCTTTGCGCCCCTTTCGCGACGCAAGGCCGCTCCTACAAGCGATCGCACCAGGCTGGACCTGTGCGCAATCCCCTGTAGGAGCGGCCTTGTGTCGCGATGGGCCGCAAAGCGGCCCCCGGTCCTACAGCTGAAACTCAGAATTATCCCCTTCCCTGTAGGCCATTTCCCAAACATACTGCCAACCCGCTCAAACTGTTGCGACGGATTGGGTCGCGCTCTAGTCTCGGCTTGTCGTTGTCAACTCAACGACCGGCTTTGACAGGCCGACAACTTCTCCGTGCACGTACACCCGTTATGGCGGCAGTACGTGGGGCACCTCGTGTGCGCCGAGTCTCCGGAGTCCTCGGTCTGTCAACCCGCGTACCGCTGCCACCCTCTTGTTTGACAGCAAGTCCGTAGCAGCTCGACTGACTCTGGAGCTAACTATGCGCAAGATGGTCCCCGATCCACCCCACTCCCTCGATTCCACCCAGGCTCTGCAAGACACCCTGGTCCAGTCCTCAGAGTACGTACTCTGCGCCCTGTTCGTGGCCCGCCAATCCGTGCAACTCAAACCCACGGCCCCGAGTTCGATCGTGATGCAGGCCGTGATCCATGAAATGGAGGCGGTACAGGGCCTGGTCGAGTCGGCATTGATGCAATTGCAGATGCAGGCCCATTTACCGGCTGAGCCACGAACTTTGCACTAGCAGGCCTGGCCTCTTCGCGGGCACGCCCGCTCCCACAAGGGTAATCATTGCCCTCAAGTACTGCACAGTACCTGTGGGAGCGGGCGCGCCCGCGAAGAGGCCGGCCCAGACACCCAAGATTCCAGGGAGAAAACAATGCCCACCGACGACACAAAGCAACCCACCACAGTCGGCAAGACCTGCTTCTACCAAGGCGAAAACAACACCCACCCGCTGTTCCGCATCGAACCCGGCATCCCCTGCCAGGACGCCCGCGAACAAGCATCCGAACTGATGGGCTACGTCCGCGACCTGATCATCACCGGTTTGATGGATGGCGACCAGAAGCTGATCTGGGCCTCGCATTACCTGAGTGCGATGGCCAAGGCGCTGCTGGATGATGCTGAATTGGGGATGATGAAAAAATAAGGCACAACGAAAAAGCCCCTGGGAACTTTCGTTCCCAGGGGCTTTATCTTGTATGGCGGAGAGATAGGGATTTGAACCCTAGGTACTGTTGCCAGTACAACGGATTTCGAATCCGTCCCGTTCGACCACTCCGGCATCTCTCCAATGCCGCGCATCATACCAGCGTTCTTCTAAAACGCAAACCTTTTTTAAAAAAAATCGCGTGGTATCAGGCGCTTGCGTGAACGTGCCGCTTACAGCGGCACGCCCAGGCGCTTGGCAACTTCTTCGTAGGCTTCGATCACGTCGCCCAGGCCCTGGCGGAAGCGGTCCTTGTCCATTTTCTTGCGGGTCTCTTTGTCCCACAGGCGGCAGCCGTCCGGGCTGAACTCGTCGCCCAGCACGATCTGGCCGTGGAATACGCCGAACTCCAGCTTGAAGTCGACCAGCAGCAGGCCGGCGTCATCGAACAGCTTGCTCAGCACTTCGTTGACCTTCAGCGACAGCTTTTTCATTTCGGCCAATTGCTCGGCGGTGCCCCAGCCGAACGCGACAACGTGGGATTCGTTGATGAAGGGGTCGCCCTTCTCGTCGTTCTTCAGGAACAGCTCGAAGGTGGACGGCTCCAGCTTGATGCCCTCCTCCACGCCCAGGCGCTTGACCAGGCTGCCGGCGGCGTAGTTGCGCACCACGCACTCGACCGGGATCATGTCCAGCTTCTTCACCAGGCACTCGTTGTCGCCCAGCAGCTTGTCGAACTGGGTCGGCACGCCGGCTTCTTCCAGTTTCTGCATGATGAAGGCGTTGAACTTGTTGTTCACCATGCCTTTGCGGTCGAGCTGTTCGATACGCTTGCCGTCGAACGCCGAAGTGTCGTTACGGAACAGCAGGATCAAGCGGTCGGCGTCGTCGGTCTTGTAAACCGATTTGGCCTTGCCGCGGTAGAGTTCGTCGCGTTTTTCCATGATTGGGCTCCGCTTGCTTGAGGTGTTGGGCTAGGCGATTTCGCGCCAGTCGAGCCCGTGTTCCTGATTCGCCACCTGGAGCCAGTCCGGGTCGCACCCAAGGGTGTCGACGAAGCACTGGCGAGCCAAGTGTGGCAGGTTGTTCTTGCTGCTGAGGTGGGCCAGCACCAGGTGTTGCAGGTTGCTCCAGCCCAACTCGTGCACCAGGCGCGCGGCCTGGTGATTGTTCAAATGCCCTTGCATGCCACCCACCCGCTGCTTCAGGAAGGCCGGGTAGTGACCGCGTGCCAGCAGGTCGCGGCAGTGGTTGGCCTCGATCAGCAGTGCATCCAGGCCCTGATAACGCTCCAGCAGCAGCGCGTCGTACGAGCCCAGGTCGGTCAGCATGCCGAAGCGCCGCTGGCCGTCGCTGACCACGTACTGCAGCGGCTCGTAGGCGTCGTGCTCGACCCGCGCCGCGGTCACTTCCAGGCTGCCGATACGCAGGCTTTCGCCACAAGCGAGAAAACCGGCCACCTCCACCGGCTTGCGCATGCCGCGCAAGGTCCCCTGGCTGAGGTAGACCGGTACATTGTAGCGCCGTGACAGCAAGCCGACCCCATGCACGTGGTCGGCATGTTCGTGGGTGACCAGTACCGCACTGAGCTGGGCCGCCGACACGCCGAGCAGCGCCAGGCGCCGCTCGGTCTCGCGCAGGGAAAACCCGCAATCGACCAGGATGAACGTGTCACCACTGGCGATCAGCGTGCCGTTTCCCTGGCTGCCGCTTCCGAGTACCGCGAAGCGCACTTAGCCCAGGTGGTCCTGAATGGCGCTCAGCACGCGGCGGGCGACATCGGCCGGGGCCACGGTGTTGATGTTCTTCTCGACCGTGACCTGCACGCTCTCACCCACCTTGCTCAGGCGAACCTGGTAGCGCTCGGCACGGGCTTCACGCTCTTCCTTGGTCGGCTCGCTGCCGAACATGCGGCCGAAGAAGCCAGGCTGGTTCTGCTTGTCTTCAGGCTTTTCAGACAGGTTGATGTAGTACAGGCCCAGGCTGCGGTTGATGTCCTCGACACGCCACTCGCCACCCTGCTCCAGGGCACGGCCCACGCTGGACCAGGCGCGGTCCAGGTCGGCGCCCAGGTACAGCACCGGGTTGCCGCTGCCGTCTTCGCTCAGGCTGACGCGGCTTGGCGCGTCGAAATCGCGCGCGGCCAGCAGCGATACCGAACCGCCCTTCTCGGCGCTGCGGTTCATGCTGGCAAGCATTTCGTCGACCAGCAGGGCATCGGCACCGGTGTTGCTGGAGGTGGACGGGAAATCGGGCTCGGCAGTGCTGCCAGCCGGGCGCTCGACGCTGACCACATACACCTCGGAGGTGTTGCGCTGCACGCCAGGCTCCATGCGTACACGCACGCGCACTTCGCTGTCAGCGCTGCTGGCAGTGCTGGCCAGGCGCTGGCCGAGCGAAGCCGACAGTTCGTCGAAACGCTGCCAGGTGGTGTTGAATTCACCGGTCTGCGGGCGCTCTTCGGCGATGCGGAAGCCGTTGTCCTCGAAGAACTGGCGAGCCACCGGCCATACCTCGGCCGGCGAATGCTGGGCCAGCACCCAACGGCTGCTGCCGCTGCGCTGCAGGCTGTAGTCGGTAACCTGGGCGGCGCCACCGGTCATCGGTTGCGGGCGCGGCACCTCGAACTCGCCGGTTGCGCTGTCGTCGGCGACGTTGCGCGGGATCGGCAGCAGCGGGTCAAGGCGCTTGACGTTGCTGGCGTCCGGCGGCAGCTGCATCGGCGCAGTCGGGCGCGCCTGCAGGTAATCGCTGCCGCGGTCGCGGAAATAGCCATCCTCGCCCCACAGCCAGCCACACCCACTGGTGCTGGAGATGATCAGGGCAAGGGCGGAAAGACCAGCCAGTCGCTTCATGCGGTGTACTTCCTCTTAAACCAGTACGCCGGACTGGCGCAAGGCAGTACGGACTTTTTCGTGGCAGCCTTCGCTCAGCCAGGTCAGCGGCAGGCGAATGCCTTTGTGCATCAGGCCCATTTCGACGAGTGCCCATTTCACCGGGATCGGGTTGGACTCGCAGAACAGGTCTTTGTGCAGCGGCATGAGTTTTTCGTTGATTGCGCGGGCCTTCTCGGCATTGCCCTCAAGGGCGGCCTCGCACAGGTCGGCCATTTCGCGCGGGGCGACGTTGGCGGTGACGGAAATGTTGCCCTTGCCGCCCATCAGGATCAGCTCGACGGCGGTCGGATCGTCGCCGGACATGACGATGAAGTCTTTGTCGACGCCATCGAGGATGGCCTTGGCGCGTACCAGGTCGCCGGTGGCTTCCTTGATACCGATGATGTTCTTGACCTTCGACAGGCGGATCACGGTATCGGCCTGCATGTCGCAGGAGGTGCGGCCGGGTACGTTGTAGAGGATCTGCGGGATGTCGACGGCTTCGGCGATGTGCTTGAAGTGCTGGTACAGGCCTTCTTGCGTCGGCTTGTTATAGTACGGCACTACCAGCAGGCAGGCGTCGGCGCCGGCGCTCTTGGCGTTCTGGGTCAGGTGCACGGCTTCGGCAGTGGAGTTGGCACCGGTACCGGCGATGACCGGGATGCGGCGGGTGCTGCGCTTGACGCGCTCGACCACGTGCTTGATGACCAGGATGTGTTCTTCGACATCCAGCGTGGCGGACTCACCGGTGGTGCCGACAGCGACGATCGCATGGGTGCCGTTTTCCAGGTGGAAGTCTACAAGTTTGTCGAGGCTTTCCCAGTCGAGACGCCCTTGTGCATCCATGGGAGTGACCAATGCCACCATACTGCCCGCAATCATGTAACTGCTCCTGCCGGAAAAAGAGAGCGGTAATGGTACTGGGGGCATCGGCCTTGCACAAGCGAAGCAGGCGGGCGGAGCATTCCCCTCGGCGCCTTATTTCGCTACCCTTGATGCTTTGATCGGTGCAGCGCGGCCCGCCGGGCCGTCGACCTTGCTCCCCGCCAGCGTCCACGACCTCGCATGCGAGCCCCGGGCCCTGCCGACAGGAGGCTTTCGCCCGTCCTGTGCCGACCGCTCATCGCTTTAGGAATGCTGCATGTCCACCCCCACCGTCCGCGAACAATTCCTTGTCATCAGTGCCCTGGGCCCCAACCCCATGGAGCTGGCCAACGTCCTCAGCCGCGCTGCCTTCGAAAACCGCTGCGCGGTGGTCACCTCGCGCCTGAGCCGCCACGGCGAGACCAGCGCCCTGGTACTGCAGGTAGGTGGCAGCTGGGACGCCCTGGCGCGCCTCGAAGCCATGCTGCCGGGCCTGGGCAAGAAGCACGGCCTGACCCTGGACGTGGTGCGCAGCGCCGACCAGGAAGTGCGCCCGCAGGCCCTGCCCTACGTGGCCTACGTCAGCGCCGCCTACCGGCCGGACATCATCAACGAGCTGTGCCAGTTCTTCCTCGACCACCGCGTCGAGCTGGAAGCCATGACCTGCGATACCTACCTGGCACCGCAGACCGGCAGCAGCATGCTCAATGCCCAGTTCACCGTGATTCTGCCGGCCGGCACCCAGATCAGCTGGCTGCGTGACCAGTTCCTGGACTTTGCCGATGCCCTGAACCTCGATGCGCTGATCGAGCCATGGCGTCCACAGAACCCAATGTAAGGAAACCGACCATGGCCGTAGCACTCGACCAACCCGTTGCCGACTTCCAGGCCCAGGCCACCAGCGGGCAGACCGTCAGCCTGGCCGAGCTCAAGGGCCGGCAAGTGGTGGTGTACTTCTACCCGAAGGACAGCACCCCAGGCTGCACCACCGAAGGCCAGGGTTTCCGTGACCAGCACGATGCCTTTGCCGCAGCCAACACCGTGGTGTTCGGCGTGTCGCGCGATGGCATCAAGTCGCACGAGAACTTCAAGGCCAAGCAAGGCTTCCCGTTCGAGCTGATCAGCGACAAGGACGAAGCCCTGTGCCAGCTGTTCGATGTGATCAAGCTGAAGAAGCTGTATGGCAAGGAATACATGGGCGTTGACCGCAGCACCTTCCTGATCGACAAGGACGGTGTGCTGCGCCAGGAATGGCGCGGGGTGAAGGTGCCCGGGCATGTGGATGCAGTACTGGCTGCTGCCCAGGCCCTGAACAAGGCTTGAGATCGTTGGGGGCGCTTTGCGCCCCTTTCGCGACACAAGGCCGCTCCTACAGGAAATCGCGTATCCCTGTAGGAGCGGCCTTGTGTCGCGATGGGCTGCAAAGCAGCCCCAAAATTACAGCATCGGTGACACACTAGGCTCCTGCCGCGGCCAGGCATCCAGCACGGCCTTGATCAGCGTCGCCAGCGGGATGGCAAAGAAGATCCCCCAGAACCCCCACAACCCGCCAAACAGCAACACCGCGCAGATGATCGCCACCGGGTGCAGGCTCACCGCCTCGGAGAACAGCAGCGGCACCAGCACGTTGCCGTCCAGCGCCTGGATGATCGCGTACACCGTCATCAGATAGATGAACTGGTCACCCCAGCCCCACTGGAACAATGCGATCAACGTCACCGGCACGGTCACCACCACCGCGCCCACGTAAGGCACCACCACCGACAGCCCCACCAGCAACGCCAGCAACGCGGCGTAGTTGAGCCCCAGACTGATGAAGGCGATGTAGGTGGCGATGCCGCAGATCAGGATCTCGATGCCCTTGCCGCGGATGTAGTTGGCGATCTGCCGGTTCATCTCGCTGCCCACCCGGTTCAGCAGGCTGCGCTGGCGTGGCAGGTAGCCGCTGACCCAACGGCCGATCAGTTCGCGGTCCTTGAGAAAGAAAAACACCAGGATCGGCACCAGCACCAGGTAGATCATGGCGTTGACCAGCAGCGGCAGGCTCGATAGCGAGAAGGTCAGCGCCCACTGGCCGAACTTGCCGATTTCCCCGCGCACCGACTCGATGGCATGCAGCACCTGCTCGTCCGACACCAGGTGCGGGTAGCGCTCGGGCAACAGCAACAACAGCGACTGCCACTTGCCGAGCATGCCCGGCAGTTCGTTGAACAGGGTGATCAACTGGTGCCACAGCAGCGGCACCAGCACCAGCATGAACACCGCCAGCGCGCCCATGAACAGGGTAAACACCAGCATCACCGCCAACCGGGTGGGTACCCGCAAGCGCTCCAGGGCATTGACCAGCCCCTGCATCAGAAACGCCAGCACCATGCCCGCCAGCACCGGCGCAAGCATGCCACCGAGGGTGAGTACCGCACTAAAAGCCAGGAACAACAGGACCGCCAGCACCACCGCTTCCTCATCGGAGAAGTAGCGCTGCATCCAGTCGCGAAGCACTTTGAACATTGACGATCCTTGGAAAGACTCAGGCCTTGCGCAGCCAGTAAGTGTAGGTACCGGCCTCGGCCGTTTCCCGCAGCAGGGTATGACCGGCCAACTGGGCGAAAGTGCGGAAGTCGCGCTGGGAGCCGGCGTCGGTGGCGATTACCTTGAGCACCGCGCCGCTGGCCAGGCGGTTGAGCTCCATCTTGGCCTTCAGCAGCGGCAAAGGGCAATTCAGCCCGCTGGCGTCCAGTTCGGCGTCACAGGTCAGGGTTTCACTCATTGCGGGGCTCTCCAAAGGCATTGCCAGGCTGTATCTGGATTTGGCCGGCTAGGATAGCGCCACTGGTCGCCAACGTGTGAGCCCGCTACAGTAGGTATCTTTGACCGACGCGAGCTTCATGCATGAATCTACTGCGCCCTACCCTGCTGACGCTGGCCTGCCTGTTGGCCCTTCCCGGCCATGCTGACGACCTGCCATCACTGGGCGACGCCAGTTCCGCGATCGTCTCGCCACAACAGGAGCACCAGCTCGGCCGTGCCTGGCTGAGCCTGCTGCGCGGCCAGGTCAACCAGCTCAACGACCCGCAGCTGAAGGACTACGTCGAAACCAGCGTGTACCGCCTGGCCGAAACCAGCCAGCTGCAGGACCGCCGCCTGGAATTCATCCTCATCGATAGCCGCGAGCTCAACGCCTTTGCCGCCCCCGGCGGCATCGTCGGGGTCAACGGCGGGCTGTTCCTCAACGCCCAGACCGAAGGCGAGTACGCCTCGGTACTGGCCCACGAACTGGCGCACTTGTCGCAGCGCCACTTCGCCCGCGGCGTCGAGGCCCAGCAGCGCATGCAATTGCCGATGATGGCAGCGCTGCTGGCCGGTATCGTGCTGGCGGCCGGTGGCGGCGGTGATGCCGGTATCGGTGTGATCGCCGGCACCCAGGCGGCGGCGATCCAGGAACAGCGGCGCTTCTCGCGGCAGAACGAACAGGAAGCCGACCGCATCGGCATCCAGAACCTGGAAAAGGCCGGCTACGACCCGCGCAACATGCCGACCATGTTCGAGCGCCTGGCCCGGCAGTACCGCTACGACGCCAAGCCGCCGGAGTTCCTGCTGACCCACCCGGTAACCGAATCGCGTATCGCCGACACCCGCAACCGCGCCGAGCAGGCCCCCAAGGGCGGCGTCGAGGACAGCATGCGCTACCAGCTGATCCGTGCCCGGGTGGCGCTGACCTACGAAGGCACCCCGGGGCTGGCGGCCAAACGCTTCCGCGCCCAGCTGGACGAAGACCCCAAGTTGGACGCCGCGCGATACGGCCTGGCCCTGGCGCAGATCAAGGGCGGCCAGCTGAACGAGGCGCGTGAACTGCTCAAGCCGCTGCTGGCCAAGGCGCCCAACGACATTACCTACAACCTGGCGCAGATCGACCTGGACATCACCAACAATCGCCTGGCCGACGCGCAGCAGCGCGCCGAACGCATGCAGGGGTTGTACCCGGGCAACTACCCGCTGAAGCAAGTGCGTGCCGATCTGCTGGTGAAGCTGAACAAGCCCGCCGAGGCGGAAAAGGTGCTGAACGAACTGGTGAAGAGCCGGCCGGATGACCCGGACGTATGGTACGACATGGCCGAAGTGCGGGGCCTTTCGGGCAATACCATTGGCTTGCACCGGGCGCGGGCCGAGTACTTCACCCTGGTGGGCGATTTCGACCAGGCCATCCAGCAGCTGGATTACGCCAAGCGCCGGTCGGGTGGGAACTTCCCGCTGGCGGCACAGATTGACCAGCGCCAGCGCGAGATCATGGAGCAGCAGCGCATGGTTCAGGAAATGATGGGGCGCTGAGGACCCTTTCGCGGGTAAACCCGCTCCCACAGGGACCGCACCGCCCGTGAGCGCTGCGCTGTACCTGTGGGAGCGGGTTTACCCGCGAAGAAAGCGACGCGGTCTGGCGTCAGGCGTTACCAGACAACTTCAGGCGCGCTGCCTGGGTAAAGTCCAGCATCCGGTTCAGCGGCTTGATCGCCTTCGGCACCAGCGCCGGGTCGACAAAGATCTCGTTCGTGCCATTACGCAGGCAATCCAGCACACGCTCCAGGGTGTTCATCGCCATCCACGGGCAGTGCGCACAGCTGCGGCACGCCGCGCCGTTACCGGCGGTGGGGGCTTCGACGAACTCCTTGTCCGGGCACAGCTGCTGCATCTTGTAGAAGATGCCGCGATCGGTGGCGACGATGAAGGTCTTGTTCGGCAGGGTCTGGGCAGCCTTTATCAGCTGGCTGGTGGAGCCCACCGCGTCGGCCAGCTCGATCACCGCTTCCGGCGACTCGGGGTGCACCAGAATCGCCGCATCCGGGTACAGCGCCTTCATGTCGGCCAACTGGCGCGACTTGAACTCTTCGTGAACGATGCAGGCACCGTCCCACAGCAGCATGTCGGCACCGGTTTGCTTCTGGATGTAACGCCCCAGGTGCTGGTCCGGGCCCCAGATGATGGTTTCGCCGTTGTCCATCAGGCTTTCGACGATTTCCAGTGCGCAGCTCGAGGTCACCACCCAGTCGGCGCGGGCCTTCACGGCAGCGGAAGTGTTGGCGTAGACCACCACGGTACGCTCGGGGTGCTGGTCGCAGAAGGCCGAGAACTCTTCTACCGGGCAACCCAGGTCGAGCGAGCAGGTGGCCTCCAGGGTGGGCATCAGCACGCGTTTTTCCGGGGTGAGGATTTTCGCCGTCTCGCCCATGAAGCGCACACCGGCAACGATCACGGTTTCGGCCGGGTGGTTCTTGCCGAAGCGGGCCATTTCCAGCGAGTCGGACACGCAGCCGCCGGTTTCTTCGGCCAGCGCCTGGATGACCGGGTCGCAGTAATAGTGGGCGACCAGCACGGCGTTCTGGGCCTTGAGCTCGGCAGCGATGGCCGCACGGTATTCGGCCTCCTGCTCGGCTGTCAGCGGGTTTGGCTGCTTGGCGTCGAGGTGGGCCTGAACCAACAGGCGTTCGGAAATCTGGGTCATGATCGCTGGACCTGCAGGCGCGTGCGCGCGTCAAATCGAGTGTATCACCCGGCCCTGACAGATCGGCTAAGGGTGCCGGACGGCACAAAGGCCGCCACGGCCCTCTGCGGGCGCGGATTATTATCGGAGGCCGAAGGCTACAGACAATCCAGCGATTTCTAAAGTGGTTTTTGTGTTGCCTGTGCTGGCCTCTTCGCGGGCACGCCCGCTCCCACAGGTACAGCGCTGCCCTCGGGGGCAAAGAGTAACCTGTGGGAGGAACAGGAGAAACGATCAGCCCTGCGGCGACAGGGCCGCCAGCTGCGCCGCCATGAGCATGGCGAACTCTTCCACGGTCATCTTCTTGCCGTTGAAGTCGACCATGCCGTCGGCATAGTGCAGGCTGCTCACCACATCATTGCCCTGCACGGTGGCCATGCCACTCTGCAGCGCCATCATGCCGACCATTTCCCCGGCCTGGCTCGATTGCATGGCAATGGCCTGGGCGTCGGTCTGGCCATCCAGCAGTGCCTGCAAGGTTGCCAGGTCACCGATCATCGGCTTGGACAACGACAGCTTGCTCTTCACCTCGGTGATCAGTTGCTTGCTCAACTGGTCAGGCGGCAGGTCGAAGCTGGCCGGGGCGGAGAAGCCCATCGACAGGTCAAAGCGGCTTTCGCCATTGGCGGTCCTGAACGACAGGTTTTCCACCGCCACCCGGGGCTTGGCAGCCAGCAGTTTCTGCAGCTCGCCCTGGAACCTGGCCTTCTCCTCATCGTCCATCTGGATTTCCGGCACCGGCTGGCCAGCGGCAGCCGCGGCCTCGAATTCCGGCAGGTGCGCCTGGTACCACGTCGACAGCGCCTGTAGCGCCGGCGCGTTGACTGACGTGATGCTCACCGCCATCTGCGCCTTGCCCACCGCACGACCATCCCAGGTGATATCCCCTACCTTGTACTCCACGCGGCCACCCACGGTATCCGGGCCGTCAAGGGTTTGCAGGGCATTCTGCTCCAGCCCCTTGACCACCAGCACCTGCTGTTTGGGCCCCAGGGTGACCTTGGTTTCGGCCAGCGCCAGGTCGACATTGCCCACGTAGATGGCCTGGTGCGCGGTGGCCGCCAGCTGGCCGCCGACCTTCAGGCCATTGAGCTCGAAGGTGGCAGGCGGCTGGTCATCGCGTACCAGTTTCATCACGAACCGATCGGCCTGGCCGTGGAAGCTCGAGGCCTTGCCTTCCTGGTCACCACTGACTTGCAGTTGCATGCCCGAGAAGTCGAGGCTGTTGCCATCCGCTTCGTCGAGCTTGACCGGTGCCAGCTGCACCTGGCTGACCACATTGCCGTCGTAGCCCAGGCTGGTCTGCGCGCTGACCGGGGCCTGCTCGCCCGCTGCGGCGAACCACGGCGCGGTGGCGTCGTCCTTCTGCAACGTGCTGTTGCTGACTGCCAGCACCGGCATCAGCTTCAGTGCCTTTACCCGCGACCAGGGGAACGGGCCGTGCTCGATCTGGTCGGTCACGCCAACGTCGAAATTCACCACTTCGCCTTCGCCCAGGTTGATATCGCGGGCCTTGAGCCGGTACTGGGCGGTACTGCTGAAGAAATGCTGCTCCAGCGACACGCGTTCGATGCTCATGCTGCCACCGGTACTCACCAGGGCCTTCTTGAGTTCCGCGTTGCTGCGGACCAGGGCGTTGTCCAGCTCCGCAGGCAGCTGCTTGCCGGTGTACCAGGCGCCAGCGGTGGTTGCGACGGCGATGGCGATAGCCAGGCCGGAAAGGATGCCAACTGATTTCTTCATGAATAGAACCGATTGCTGTCCATATGGGCTTCGTAGGCGGCCAAGGGCCACACAGGACGCCAAGAGTACCACTGCAGCCCAGCCCTGGCGCTGGCCAGGCTCGAGAAATCCGGTTTTTGGGAAACGCCTGACAGACCTTCCAAGGGAAACCGGCATTCGTTAATTTTTGCGAACACCAGAATTGATCATAACCGCAAAAAAACGCGCAAAAACCGAACAAAACCCCACTTTAATCGATAAATATTTCAATCCAGCAACATCTTGTCATGTTTAACTTGACACTAAGCTACCCATCGTTTTTTATTTTCACCACTTTGCGCGCTCCCCCCCGCGTCCCCGCTGCTCCAACAATAAAGGTGAACAACATGGAGCCCACCCGCTCGCCCTTGCCGCATGCGCAGTACACCGTGCCCGCCGTTTACGCCCAGCCGCAGGAGCCATGCCAGCATGCAGCCTGACCACAGCGCTTCCGGCAACGGCCAACTCCGTAAAACCCTGCGTCTCTGGCACGTGATCATCATCGGCCTGGCCTACCTGACCCCGATGACCGTGTTCGACACCTTCGGTATCGTTTCCGGGATTACTGCCGGCCACGTACCCAGCGCCTACATCCTGGCACTGGCCGGGATCCTGTTCACCGCCGTGAGCTACGGCACCCTGGTAAGGCGCTTCCCGCAGTCGGGCTCGGCCTATACCTACACCCAGCGCGCGATCAACCCGCACGTCGGCTTCCTGGTCGGCTGGTCGTCGTTGCTGGACTACTTGCTGCTGCCAATGGTCAACGCCTTGCTGGCCAAGCTGTACCTTTCGGCCATGTTCCCGGAAGTACCGGAGTGGATGTGGGTGGCCGGCTTCGTCACCCTGATCAGCCTGATCAACATGCGCAGCGTGAACCTGGTGGCGCACTTCAACCTGCTGTTCGTGGCCGTGCAGGTGGCGATCATCGCCGTGTTCATCTACCTGTGCGTGCGCGGCCTGGACCAGGGTGAAGGGCTGGGTACCGCCTGGAGCCTGCTGCCGTTCGCCGACGACCAGACCCAGTTCAGCGCCCTGGCCGCCGGTGCGACCATCCTGTGCTTCTCGTTCCTCGGCTTCGACGCGGTCACCTGCCTGTCCGAAGAAACCCGCGACCCGGGCAAGACCATCCCTCGCGCGATCTTCCTCACCGCCCTGATTGGCGGCCTGGTGTTCATCACCGTGTCGTACTTCATCCAGGCCTACTTCCCAACCATGTCCCGCTTCCACGACCAGGAAGCGGCACTGCCGGAAATCGCCCTGTACGTCGGCGGCAAGCTGTTCCAGTCGATCTTCATCGCCTGCACCGTGATCAACACCATCGCCTCGGGCCTGGCCTCGCAGACCAGCGTGTCGCGCCTGCTGTACGTGATGGGCCGCGACAACGTGATCCCGGCCAGCCTGTTCGCCCGCCTGCACTCGCGCTACAAGACGCCGGTGCTGAACATCGCGGTGGTGGGGCTGATTTCGCTGTCGGCGATCTTCTTCGACCTGGTCACCGCCACCTCGATCATCAACTTCGGTGCGCTGGTCGCGTTCAGCTTCGTCAACCTGTCGGTGATCAACCACTGCTACCTGCGCGAAGGCAAGCGCCAGGGCCTGGCCAACCAGCTGACATACCTGGTGGCACCCACCATCGGCTTCTGCATCATCGTCTCGCTGTGGCTGGACCTGAACGCACACTCGCTGCTGTTCGGTGGCGTCTGGGCACTGCTCGGCCTGCTGTACCTGGCCTGGCTGACCAAAGCCTTCAGGGACTCCCCGCCCAACTACATCGCTGAATGACCCATGCTGCCGACAACGCCCGCGCCTGATCGCGGGCGTTGCATTTGATCGAAAAGGAAAGCCCTCATGCCGCTGCGTCGCCTCTCCATCCAGTGGAAGATCACCCTGCTAGCCGGCCTGTGCCTGCTGGCCATTGTCGCCCTGCTGGTAACCACATCGCTGGCCCAGGCGCGGCGCAGCGCGGCATTGGTCAACCAGGCCAACACCGAAATGCTCGACAGCAGCGCACGCCTGCGCCTGCAGGCCCATGCCGAAACCCAGGCCCTGCGCATCCAGCGCTATTTCATGGACGCCTACCAGTACGGCAATGGCTTTGCCCGCCTGGTGCAGGTGCTCAAGGCCCGTGGCGGCAACGACCTGCGCGCCGAACTGACGCGTCAGGCCCGCGCCAGCCTGGCCGGCAACCCGGATGTGATCGGCCTGTACCTGGTGTTCCAGCCCAACGCCCTGGACCCGGACAGCCAGTACCTCGGCCAGGATGCAATGGGCAGCAATGAGAGCGGGCGTTTCTCGCTGTACTGGTCACAACCCAGCCCCGGCACCCTGGAGCTTGAAGCCATGCCGGAATCGATGCTCGGTGACGCCAGCATCGGCAGCAACGGTGTGGCGAAGAACCGCTGGCTGACCTGCCCGCAGGATACCGCCAGAACCTGCATGCTCGAGCCATACCTCGACGAAGTGAATGGCCGCCAGGTGCTGATGACCAGCATTGCCCTGCCGCTGCTGGAGCACGGCAAGGTGGTCGGCGTGGTCGGCCTGGACATTGGCCTGGCCAACCTGCAACAGCTGAGCCTGGACGGCCGCCGGGAGCTGTTCGACGGCCAGGGCCAGGTCAGTATCGCCAGCGCAGCCGGCCTGCTGGCCGGCAACAGCCGCGACGACAGCAAGCTCGGCGAGCCCATGGACAAGGCGGTAGCCGACGGCCTGCTGCGTGTTGCCCACCCGTTCACGCCAATCCCTGATGCCGCCCCTTGGCAGGTATTGCTGGAACTGCCGGAAAGCGTGCTGCAGGCGCCTGCCGTCGCCCTCAACCAGCGCCTGGATGCGCACAACCACAGCGCCAACCTCACCAGCCTGCTGGTTGGCCTGGGCGCTGCGGTAGTCGGTTTGCTGCTGGTGTGGCTGACCGCACGCGGGGTGACCCGGCCAATCCTGGCCGTGGCCGCGCGCCTGGAAGACATCGCCAGCGGCGAAGGCGACCTTACCCGCCGCCTGGACTATGCCCGCCAGGACGAACTGGGCCAGCTTACCGGTTGGTTCAACCGCTTTCTCGACAAGCTGCAGCCGGTCATAGCCCAGGTCAAAGATTCACTGCAGGAAGCCCGCGGCACCGCCGACCAGTCGGCAGCCATCGCCAGCCAGACCAGCAACGGCATGCAGCAACAGCACCGCGAAATCGAACAGGTGGCCACCGCCGCCAATGAAATGAGCACCACCGCCCTGGATGTCGCCCATAACGCTTCGCAGGCGGCCCAGGCCGCGCGCGCTGCCGACCAAGCCAGCCGCGAGGGCCTGCAACTGATCGACAGCACCCGCCAGGGCATCGACCGACTGGCCGCCGGCATGAACACCGCCATGGGCGAGGCACGCGCGCTGGAAGGCCGCAGCGGGCAGATCGGTTCGGTGCTGGAAGTGATCCGCACCATTGCCGAGCAGACCAACCTGCTGGCACTCAACGCCGCCATCGAAGCCGCCCGCGCAGGCGAAGCCGGGCGTGGTTTTGCCGTGGTGGCCGATGAAGTGCGCGGCCTGGCCCAGCGTACCCAGGTGTCGGTGGAGGAAATTCGCCAGGTCATCGAAGGCTTGCAGCAAGGCACCCAGGATGTGGTGGGCGCCATGCACGAAGGCCAGCGCCAAGCCCAGGACAGCGCCGCGCGGATGGAACAGGCGCTGCCAGCGCTACAACGTATTGGCGAGGCAGTGGCGGTGATCAGCGACATGAACCTGCAGATTGCCTCGGCGGCTGAAGAGCAGAGCGCCGTAGCCGAAGAGGTGAACCGCAATGTGGCCGGCATTCGCGATGTGACCGAGTCGCTGGCAGGCCAGGCCGATGAGTCAGCGCGGATCAGCCAGGCCCTGAACCGGCTGGCCAACCAGCAGCAGGCGCTGATGGAGCAGTTCCGCGTCTAACCTGTCAGGGCCGGTGCGCCTTCTTCGCGGGCATGCCCGCTCCCACAGGAAATGCCCAGCCCTTCGGGGTGGCGCCATACCCTGTGGGAGCGGGCGAGCCCGCGAAGAGGCCCCAACAGGCAATACAGCATTATTGATTTTATCGAGCACAACCTATGCAAAACCCGACTCAACCCACCTTCTTCGACATCACCAGCGAACAGGGCCTGTTACGCACCTCGATCGCCGTCACCCTGTTCATCGCCGTCATCGGCATCGCCTTCGGCCTGGCCTCCGGCTCGTTCTCCATCGTGTTCGACGGCGTCTATTCGCTGGTCGACGCCAGCATGAGCGGGCTGTCGCTGGTGGTGGTCAGGCTGATTACCGCGCACACCACCAGCGTGCAGATGTCACGCAAGTTGCGCGAGCGCTTCACCATGGGCTTCTGGCACCTGGAGCCCATGGTGCTGGCGCTCAACGGCATCCTGCTCAGCGGCGTGGCCATCTATGCGCTGATCAACGCCGTCAGCAGCCTGCTGCAAGGCGGGCGCCACCTGGAGTTCGGCATCGCCATGGTCTACGCGGTACTGACCGTGATCGCCTGCGTGACCATCGCCATTGTCGAGGCCCGCGCCAACCGCAAGTTGGGCTCGGACTTCGTGCGCATGGACGTCAAGGGCTGGGTGATGTCGGCCAGCATCACCGCCGCGCTGCTGATCGCCTTCTGCTTTGGCTATGCAGTGCAGGGCACATCGCTGGAGTGGGTGTCGCCGTATATCGACCCGGCGGTGCTGGCGCTGGTCTGCCTGGTGATCGTGCCGTTGCCGATGTCGGTGGTGCGCCAGGCCCTTTCGGAAATTTTCCTGGTGACCCCTGGCGACCTCAAACTGCACGTAGATGAAGTCGCCAAGGCCTTCGTCGCACGCCATGGGTTGCAGTCGTACCGCGCCTATGTGGCCAAGGTCGGGCGCTCGCGGGAGATCGAACTGTATTTCATCGTGCCGAAGGCCATGGCCGCGAAAACCATCGATGAATGGGATGCGTGGCGTAACGAGATCGGTGATGCCGTGGGTGGTGAAGGTCCGGACCGTTGGCTGACCGTGGTATTTACCGGGGATCCGGAGTGGGCTGAGTAAGCCATCTGGAGTCTGCACAGCCCCTGTAGGAGCGGCCTTGCGTCGCGATCGGGCTGCGCAGCAGCCCCAGCAATTTTTGCATTTTTGCTGAAACCCTGGGGCTGCTGCGCAGCCCGATCGCGACGCAAGGCCGCTCCTACAGGCGATCGCGCAAACCGAGCAAAAAAACTCGGCCAACGGAAAACGAAAAAGCCCGCCACCGTTGCCGGTAGCGGGCTTTGACGTACTGCGTATGGTGGGTCGTGTAGGATTCGAACCTACGACCAATTGGTTAAAAGCCAACTGCTCTACCAACTGAGCTAACGACCCGTTGGATGGCGCGTATAATACTGATTTCTAACGGGAAATCAACACCCCATCAAACTTTTTTCAAAAATACCGCGTCGGGTCTTCGACTCCGGCGGCCTTGAAGCCGTCGGCACGCAGGCGGCAACTGTCGCATTTGCCGCAGGCACGGCCGTCATCGTTGGCCTGGTAGCAGGAAACGGTCAGGCTGTAGTCCACGCCGCGAGCCATACCGGCCTGCACGATCTGCGCCTTGCTCATGTTCTGCAGCGGCGCCTGGATGCGGAAGCCCTGCCCTTCGACGCCAGCCTTGGTCGCCAGGTTGGCCATGCGCTCGAAGGCTTCGACGAACTCGGGGCGGCAATCGGGGTAGCCGGAGTAATCCACGGCATTCACACCAATGAAGATGTCACGGGCTTCCAGCACCTCTGCCCAGCCCAGGGCCAGGGACAGGAACACGGTGTTGCGCGCTGGCACATAGGTGACCGGGATGCCTTCACCCGGGGTTTCCGGCACGTCGATGCTGCTGTCGGTCAATGCCGAGCCGCCGATGCCGTCCAGGTTCAGGCCAATCACCTTGTGCTCGACCACGCCCAGGTCGCGGGCAACGCGGGCGGCGGCGTTCAGTTCGGCGCGGTGGCGCTGGCCGTAGTCGAAACTCATGGTGTAGCAGCTGTAGCCTTCGGCCTTGGCCATGGCGACCACGGTGGCCGAGTCCAGGCCACCGGACAACAGGATTACTGCGCGTTTGTCGGTCATGTGTGCTTGCTCCTCAATCAACGTCCGGGTTCGTCGTTCCACAGCAGCTTGTGCAGCTGCAGCTGGAAGCGTACGGGCAGGTTGTCGGCAACGATCCAGTCCGCCAGCTCGCTGGCGTTCACCTGGTGGTGGCTGGGCGAGAACAGCACCTCGCCGGCACGCTCGGCCAGGTTGTACTGGATCAGCTTGGAGACCGCCCAGTCGTAGTCCTCGCGGGAACAGATGACGAACTTGACCTGGTCGTTGCGGGTCAGCTGCTCGATGTTCTCGTAGCGGTTACGGTGCGACTCTTCGGAGCCAGGGGTCTTCAGGTCGACCACGCGGCTGACGCGGGTGTCGGTGCCGGCAATATCCAGCGCGCCGCTGGTTTCCAGCGACACCTCGTAACCGGCATCACACAGGCGCTGCAACAACGGCAAGGCGTTGGGCTGGGCCAATGGCTCGCCACCGGTGACGCAGACGTAGCGCGGCTTGAAGCCGGCGACCTGCTCAAGGATCGAATCGAGGGTGCGGACGGTACCGCCACTGAAGGCATAGGCACTGTCACAGTACTGGCAGCGCAGGGGACAACCGGTGAGGCGCACGAATACCGTGGGCAACCCAGCCGTTCGCGTTTCACCCTGCAAGGAGTAAAAGACTTCGGTGATGCGTAATGTGTCTTGCATGCTCGCCACGGGCGTGACAGCTAAACAGGCTGCCCGCCTCCGTCAGGCACTGTCGCGGACTCGACATAGCGTTATCCGCAGCAGCGTGTTTACGAAAAAAGGGCAGTGATTCTAACGAAAAAACCCGCGACAAGCGCGGGTTTCTTTCAAGCGGTACTGCTTAGAGCTTCTGCAGGTCACGCTGGGCCAGTTGCGCGGCCGAGGTGCCGGGGTACTGGGTGATTACCTGCTGCAGGATACCCTTGACCTTGTCGGTGTGGCCCATGCGGCGCTCGACGTCGGCCAGCTTGTACAGCGAATCCGGCACCTTGCTGTGCTTCGGATACTTCTGGCTGACCTGGGCGAAGGCCTGGCTGGCAGCCGGCAGGTCGCCCTTGGCCAGGTTCACTTCACCCAACCAGTACTGTGCATTGCCGGCGTACTGGCTGTTGGGGTACTTGCGCAGGAAGGCGTTGAACGCCTGGCTGGCCTTGTCGAAGTCTTTCTGCTTGATCAGGTCGAAAGCGGCATCGTAGTAGAGCTTTTCTTTCGCCGGATCACCGGGCTCGCTACTGGCGGCCGGTTGTTGCGCAGCAGCACCTGCTGCTGCATCGGGGGCGGCATTGGATGCACCACCACCGGAGGAATTGTCAGGGGTCGCGGCAGGCGCGGCGCCACTGTTGATGCGACGGTCCAGGTCCTGGTAACGCTCCAGGTTTTCCTGCTTCATGCGCGACACATCGTTCTGCAGCTCTTCGATGATGCCTTGCTGGCGGGAAAGCTGATCCTGCATCTGTTGCAGCTGCATGAACAGCTGGCCCTGTGCAGAGGCAGGGGCCGAAGCCCCTGACCCGGCATAGGCGCCGCTCGTGCCATAACCCGCAGGCGGATAGCTGCCTGCGTTGTCATCAACTACAGGGACCTCAGCCCAGGCCGCGAGCGGCAGGCTGAGTGCGAGGACGGTTACTACACGGCGGCACATACGCATAAGAACTTACTTACGCAGTTCTACGCGACGGTTCTGAGCCCAGGACTGCTCGTCGTTGCCAGTGGCAACCGGACGCTCTTCACCGTAGGAGACCAGTTCCAGCTGAGCAGGGGAAACGCCCTGCAGAACCAGGTAGCGCTGAACGGCCTTGGCACGACGCTCACCCAGAGCCATGTTGTACTCGCGGGTGCCGCGCTCGTCGGTGTTGCCTTCCAGGACAACGCGGTTGCCGTTGGCTTTCAGGTCCTTGGCGTGAACGTCCAGAGCGCGCATGGCTTCTGGCTTCAGGTCCGAGCTGTCGTATTCGAAGTAGAAGGTGGTGATTGCGCGCAGGGCTGCTTCTTCGCTCAGGGAGCCGTCAACAGCGCCAGTGTTGGCACCGTAGCCAGCGTTCGGATCTACAGCAGCGCCTTCGCCTGCGTTGTCACCGCCCTTCGAGGAGCAACCTACAGCTACGGCCATGGCCAGAGCCAGCGCAGCAAATTTACCAAACTTCAGCATTTCCATCGTGAAACTCCTAATGAAACCCCAGTGTGTTAAGCAAAAGTATTACGCCGCAATCAGTTCAGGTAAGGGGACCAGGACGGTTCTCTGACTTCGCCTTGAGCGGTAGGAAGTGGGAGCCTCACGCGGCCATTAAGCGACACGAGCATCAAGACTCCCCGGCCCTGCTGGCGGGTGGCGTAGATTAGCATGGTGCCGTTTGGCGCAACAGTGGGAGACTCATCAAGACTCGTTTCCGAGAGAATCTTTACACTTCCGCGTTGCAAATCCTGGGCCGCAACTTTGAAGTTGGTGAAGCCCTGCTGGCGATGGATCATCACCAGGGTCTTTTCGTCCGCCGACAGTTTCGGGTTGGCGTTGTAGTTACCCACGAAAGTTACACGCTCGGCACCACCGCCACCGACCGACTGCTTGTAGATCTGCGGCTTGCCGCCACGGTCGGAGGTGAAGTACAGGGTGTTGCCATCCTTGCCCCAGAACGGCTCGGTGTTGATGCCCGGGCCGGCGGTGACACGGCTGATCTGGCGCGAAGCCACGTTCATCACGTAGATGTCCGGGTTGCCGTCCTTCGACAGCACGAACGCCAGGCGCGTGCCATCCGGCGACCAGGCTGGCGCACCGTTCAGGCCTTCGAAGTTGGTGACCTGCTCGCGGCGACCGGTATCGATGTGCTGGACGAAGATGCGCGGGCGCTTCTGCTCGAACGACACATAGGCGATGCGCTTGCCATCCGGAGCAAAGCGTGGCGACAGGATCGGTTCACGCGATTGCAGCAGGGTAACCGCACGTGCACCGTCGTAGTCCGAACGCTGCAGGGTATAGCGGGTGTTGTTGGTGGAGAAGCGCTCGGCCGTCACGTACAGCATGCGGGTGGAGAACGCACCTTTGATGCCGGTGAGCTTCTCGAACGACTGATCGGCAATGTAGTGCGCCATGTCGCGCAGCTGGTCGACGCTGCCCGCCACGCTACCGGTCAGCACCTGCTGCTCGGTGGCGACGTTGAACAGCGCGTACTGCACCTGCAGGCGACCGCCCGACGGCACGATGCTGCCGACCATCACGTACTGCGCGCCCAGCGCTTTCCAGTCACGGAAGATCACTTCGCTGGCCTGCGACGGCTGGCTGATCATGTTCTGCCGCGGAATCGGCGAGTAGTAGCCGGAGTTGCGCAGGTCGTTGCCGATGATGTCGGCCATGTCTTCCGGCAGCACGCTGCCGCCCTGCAGACCGAACGGCACTACCGCGATGGGCGTGGCCCGGTCGCTGCCGCTGGTGACCAGGATGTTCTTTTCCTCTGCCACGGCCATGCCTGCCACGCAGCACAGCATGACCAGCAGTCCTCTCAGACGTTTAATCACAACGCTAGATCCTCAGGTGTAAATGTCATCTTGAACGAACGATATTGGTTGAAATCGCTCGGCTTCATACCCTGCATCTCGGTCAGACGACCGATGTTCTTCACTGCTGCCACCGCCGAGCTGTCGTACGGGCCGTCACCACTGGACCGGGCCACGCTGACGCTGGTGATGGTACCGTCCGGCAACATGTTGATCTGCAGGACCACCGTCATGCCCTTGCGCGCGGAAGGCGGACGTGCCCAGCCCTCAGCCGCGCGCATGCGGATCAGGTCGTCAAAGTCGCCGGCCACCTGGTCACCCTGCTCGTCGGCCAGCGCCTGCTGCCGTTCGGTGGTGTCGGACAACAGCTCGGCCAGGGCCTGGGCTTTCTTGTCTTCCGCCGCCTTGCGGGCCGCTTCCTGTGCCTTTTTCTTCTGGGCATCTGCAGCGGCCTTTTTCTTGGCCTCTTCAGCTGCCTTCTTCTTCGCTTCCTCGGCTACCGCTTTCTTCTTGGCGTCCTCGGCTGCTTTCTTCTTGGCCTCTTCGGCCGCCTTTTTCTTGGCGTCCTCGGCGGCTTGTTTCTTCGCCTCTTCAGCGGCCTCTTTCTTGGCCTCTTCTTCGGCTTTTTTCTTTTCTTCCTCGGCCTTCTTCTTGGCGATGTCGGCCTGCTGCTTCTCGGCAGCCTTCTTCGCCTCTTCGGCCTTCTTGGCTTCGGCGGCTTTCTTGGCCTCGGCGGCTTCGGCAGCTGCCTCGGCTTTCTTGGCTTCGGCGGCCTCGCGAGCCTCTTCGGCCTTTTGAGCGGCGTCGGCTTTCTTTTGTTCCGCGGCCTTCACGGCCTCCTGCTCGACCTTCTTCTGTTCCAGCTGCTCGACCTCGGTCTGGCGCGAAGCGGTTTTCTTCGCTTCCCCGGCAATCTTCTGATTGGTCTGGGTGGTCGCCTGGCTCTTGGACTTGAGCTGGTACAGGGTAGCCTGGACGATCGGCTTGGATGGCGGCAGCTCAGGCGTCATGGCAAAACTGACGAACAGCAGGGCGAACACCAGCACATGCAGGCCGATGGCCCAGATACTGGGCCAGAAGTAGCTTTCCGAGGCGGATGGCTCTCGCTGTTGCATCAGGGCGCCTCGGTAATCAGGCCAACGTTACCGACACCGGCCTTCTGCAACCCGCCCATGGCACCCATGACCGCGCCATAGTCGACAGCCTTGTCGCCACGAATGAACACCTGGGTCTGCTTGCCCTGGTCACGGCCGGCGGCAATGATCTTGGTCACCGCGTCGGTCATGGCAGGCAAGGTCATGGCCTTGTCCATCTGCTTGTCGGTATCGACTTCGCTGCCGAGGTTCCAGTAGTAGGTCTTGTCGGCCTTGATGGAGATGGTGAGGATCTGGACGTTGTTGTCCTGCGGCAAGGCTTCACTGGAAACCTTGGGCAGGTCTACCTTCACGCCCTGGTTGAGCATGGGCGCCGTCACCATGAAGATGACCAGCAGTACCAGCATCACGTCGATGTAGGGCACCACGTTCATCTCGGCGACGGGCTTGCGTTTGTGGCGAACTCGGGCCATGGGCTTCTACCTGATTACTCTTCGCTGGTGTGCACTTTGCGGTGCAGGATCGCCTGGAACTCGTCGGCGAAGGTGTAGTAACGGCCGATCAGCACTTCGCTGCGGGCCGAGAAGCGGTTGTAGGCGATGACCGCCGGAATTGCCGCGAACAGGCCGATGGCGGTGGCGATCAGCGCTTCGGCAATACCCGGGGCAACCGTGGCCAGGGTGGCCTGCTGGGCGCTGGCCAGGCCGCGGAAGGAGTTCATGATGCCCCATACGGTACCGAACAGGCCGATGTACGGGCTGGTCGAACCGACGGTGGCCAGGAACGGCAGGCTCTGCTCGAGTTTTTCTTCCTCGCGCGAGATGGCTACGCGCATGGCACGGGCAACACCCTCCATGACCGCGTCCGGGTCAACGCCCGGCTGCTGGCGCAGGCGCGAGAATTCCTTGAAGCCGGCACGGAAGACCTGCTCGACACCGGAATCCGGGTCTGGGTTGCTGCCTGCCTGGCGGTACAGCTTGGACAGGTCGATGCCCGACCAGAAGCGCTCCTCGAAGGCATCCAGCGCACGACGACCGGCGCGCAGCATGGTGCTGCGCTGGAAGATCATGACCCATGAGGTGACCGAGGCGGCCACCAGGGTCAGCATTACCAGCTGTACCAGCACACTGGCATTGCTGACCAGACTCCACATGGAGGTATGGTCGACGACGTTAGCTTCCACGCTTATTCTCCTGCATTCGATTGAGTACCCGAGCCGTCCGCCGCAAAGGCGTCACGCAGCTCCGGGGGTATGGCTCGGGGTTTGAAAGTGTCGGCGCGCACGGCGGCCACCAGGAACTGCCCTTCGCAGAGCAGCGTTTCATCCTTTTCCCGCCAGACCTGCTGCACGAAGCGCAGGCTGGCGCGATTGAGTTCAAGTACTTGCGCGGTGACCCGCAACTCGTCGTCCAGCCGCGCCGGCGCGTGATAGCGCGCTTCGCTGGAGTGGACCACGAACAGCAGGTTGTCTTCGGCCAGCTGCGCCTGGGAAAAGCCCAGGTGCCGCAGCCGCTCGGTACGCGCGCGCTCCATGAATTTCAGGTAATTGACGTAATACACCACGCCACCGGCATCGGTATCTTCGTAATAGACGCGACAACGGTGTGCGAACGGTTCCAGGCCATTTTGCGCGCGCATACTCTAGTGCTTACTCCTCAGCTTGCCAATCCGCTGTGGCAACTGTTTTTTCTTCATTAATGTCTTATTGCCAGCGCACCCTCGGCATGCCAGCGGTAGGACCACGAAAAGCCGTTTTCGATCTGTCACTCATCGCCCGCTTCGGAAAAATCCCCACCCTCCCCCAGGCGCCCGGGCACGTTCAGGCCAAAGTGCAGGTACGCATGCCGGGTGACCACGCGGCCGCGCGGCGTGCGCATGATGTAGCCTTGCTGGATCAGGTACGGCTCGAGCACATCCTCGATGGTGTGGCGCTCTTCACTGATGGCCGCGGCCAGGTTGTCCACGCCGACCGGGCCACCGTCGAACTTCTCGATCATGGTCAGCAGCAGGCGGCGGTCGGAGTGGTCGAAACCGCGCTCGTCGACGTCCAGCAGGTTGAGCGCCATGTCGGCCACGGCCTTGGTGATATGGCCCTTGCCGCGCACTTCGGCGTAGTCGCGCACGCGGCGCAGCAGGCGGTTGGCGATACGTGGCGTGCCACGGGCCCGGCGGGCGATCTCGTAGGCACCCTGGTCTTCGATGGCCAGGCCGAGGATGCCGGCGGAACGGCTGACGATGGTGGCCAGGTCCTTGTCGCTGTAGAACTCCAGGCGCTGGACGATACCGAAACGGTCCCGCAGCGGGTTGGTGAGCATGCCGGCACGGGTGGTGGCTCCGACCAGGGTGAACGGCGGCAGGTCGAGCTTGATCGAACGGGCCGCTGGCCCTTCGCCGATCATGATGTCGAGTTGGAAGTCCTCCATCGCCGGGTACAGCACCTCTTCGACGACCGGTGACAACCGGTGGATCTCGTCGATGAACAGCACATCGTGCGGTTCGAGGTTGGTCAGCATGGCCGCGAGGTCGCCCGGGCGCTCGAGGATGGGCCCCGAGGTGCTCTTGACCGACACGCCCATTTCCTGGGCGATGATGTTGGCCAGGGTGGTCTTGCCCAGGCCGGGCGGGCCGAAGATCAGCGTATGGTCGAGCGACTCGCTGCGGCCACGGGCGGCCTGGATGAACAGCGCCATCTGCTCGCGCACCACCGGCTGGCCGATGTACTCGTCCAGCCGCAGCGGGCGGATCGCACGGTCCTGGACTTCTTCACGGTCGCGGCCACTGGCGGCGATCAGGCGGTCGGCTTCGATCACTTGGTAATCATCCCTTTCAGGCTGCGGCGGATCAGCTCCTCACTGCTCAGGCCGGCCTTGTCCTTGATCGCGGCGATCGCCTTGCTGGCTTCCTGCGGCTTGTAGCCCAGGGAAACCAGGGCGCTGACGGCATCGGCTTCGGCCGTGGACGCGCTGGCGACCGGCAGCGGCCCGTCGGAGACCAGGGTGAACATGGCCGGGGACGTTTCCCAAGCCTTGAAGCGGTCCTTGAGCTCGACCAGCAGGCGTTCGGCGGTTTTCTTGCCAACACCGGGCACGCGCACCAGGGCCGAGGTGTCCTGAGCCTGCACGCAGCGCACCAGCTCGTCCACTTCCAGCCCGGACATCAGCGCCAGGGCCAGCTTCGGCCCTACGCCATTCAGGCGAATGAGTTCGCGGAACAGTTCGCGCTCGCGCTTTTCGGCAAAACCGTAGAGCAGGTGAGCATCCTCGCGCACCACCAGGTGGGTGTGCACGGTTACGGGTTCGCCCACCTTGGGCAGACGGTACAGCGTGGTCATGGGAACTTCCAGTTCGTAACCTACGCCGTTGACGTCGATAATCAGGTGCGGCGGCTGTTTTTCCGCCAGGGTGCCGCGCAAACGTCCAATCACGTTCCGATCCTTCCTCTCGGGGAGCCGGTCAAAGACCGCTCAACCCTATCAGCAAATGCAGCGGGTGAACGCATCACCCGAACAAAATGTGTATCAGCGCATGAAGCGCCTACAGACGCAAGCGCCCGCCGCGTCGCCGTGCCGTGGCCAGGCCATGCGGCACCAGGCTGGAACGGGTATGGGCGTGGCACAGGGCGATGGCCAGGGCGTCGGAGGCGTCGATCTGCGGCTTCTGCGTCAGTTTCAGCAGGTGCATGACCATCATCATCACCTGCTCCTTGTTGGCCCCACCGGTACCGGCTACCGCCTGTTTGACCTGGGTGGCGCTGTATTCGGCGATTTCCAGGCCGGCTTCGGCGGCGGCGACGATGGCTGCGCCACGGGCCTGGCCGAGCTTGAGCGCCGAGTCGGCGTTACGGGCCATGAACACCCGTTCGATGCCCATGGTTACCGGGCCGTGCTGGGCGATGATTTCACCCACGCCACGAAAAACGATCTGCAACCGCTCGTGCAGCTCGCCGCTGCCGGTGCGGATGCAGCCCGACGCCACGTACTCGCAACCACGCGCGGTCTGGCGTACCACGCCATAGCCGGTGATGCGCGAGCCGGGGTCGATACCAAGAATCAGAGTCATAGTGCCTGTCGAAAAATTGATGCATCTCTGCAAACTGTACCGGCCCTTTCGCGGGTAAACCCGCTCCCACAGGTACTGCACCGACTCTGAATGTGGTGCAGTACCTGTGGGAGCGGGTTTACCCGCGAAAGGGCCGGTACAGGCGCTGACAAACTTGAAGAACTGGCATGGATCGCCAGGACACCTTAGCCGAGGTTTTCCATGATCTCATCGGAAATCTGGGCATTGGAGTAGACGTTCTGCACGTCATCCAGGTCTTCGAGCATGTCGATCAGCTTGAGTACTTTCTCGGCACCGTCCTGGTCGAGTTCGGCGCTGGTGGTCGGCTGCATGACGATTTCCGCGTCAGCGGCCTTGAAGCCCGCCTCTTCCAGGGCATTGCGCACGGCGTAGAAGCTGTTGAACGAGGTGAACACGTCGAACGAGCCGTCGTCGTTGGCCACCACGTCATCGGCATCGGCTTCCATCGCCGCTTCCATCAGCGCGTCTTCTTCCACGCCCGGGGCAAAGCTGATCTGCCCCTTGCGCTCGAACAGGTAGGCCACCGAACCGTCGGTGCCCAGGTTGCCACCACACTTGGTGAAGGCATGACGCACGGCAGCGGCGGTACGGTTGCGGTTGTCGGTCATGGCCTCGACCATGATCGCCACGCCACCCGGGCCGTAACCTTCGTAGCTGAGCTCTTCGACGTTGTCGCTTTCGTTGGTGCCGGCACCACGGGCCACGGCACGATCGATGATGTCGCGGCTCATGTTGGCGCCCAGGGCCTTGTCCAGCGCCAAACGCAGGCGCGGGTTGGATGCCGGGTCAGCACCACCCTGCTTGGCAGCGACCGTCAGTTCACGGATCCACTTGGTGAAGATCTTGCCTCTCTTGGCATCCTGGCGCTCTTTGCGGTGCTTGATGTTCGCCCACTTGGAATGACCAGCCATAACGACTCCGAATCCTTTGAATCACAAACAGCCCCGCCCCTGTACGGGGCGGGACGGGAAATTGCCTGCGCCGAAACGCAAAGGCGCATCCATGTGGATGCGCCCGGGGACTGCTTACTCGACCTTGGTCTGTTCGCGCAGTCGGATGTGCAGCTCGCGCAGGGCCTTGGCGTCGACCATGCCAGGGGCCTGGGTCATGACGCACGCGGCGCTCTGGGTTTTCGGGAAGGCGATCACTTCACGGATCGACTGGGCGCCGGTCATCAGCATGACCAGGCGGTCCAGACCGAAGGCCAGACCACCGTGAGGTGGTGCACCGAACTTCAGGGCGTCGAGCAGGAAGCCGAACTTCTCTTCCTGTTCTGCCGCCTCGATGCCCAGCAGGCGGAACACGGCCTGCTGCATCTCTTTACGGTGGATACGGATCGAACCGCCACCCAGCTCGGTACCGTTCAGGACCATGTCGTAGGCACGGGACAGGGCCACGGCCGGGTTGGCCTCGAGCTCTTCCGGGGTGCACTTCGGCGCGGTGAACGGGTGGTGCAGCGCGGTGAAGCTGCCGTCCTCGTTCTCTTCGAACATCGGGAAGTCGACCACCCACATCGGTGCCCACTCGCAGGTCAGCAGCTCGAAGTCGTGACCCAGGCGGATACGCAGCGCGCCCAGGGCTTCGCTGACCACCTTGAACTTGTCGGCACCGAAGAACACGATGTCGCCGTCAACGGCGCCAACGCGGTCGAGGATGGTGTTGAGGTTGGCCTCGGGGATGTTCTTGACGATCGGCGACTGCAGGCCTTCGACGCCCTTGGCGCGCTCGTTGACCTTGATGTAGGCCAGGCCCTTGGCACCGTAGATGCCGACGAACTTGGTGTACTCGTCGATCTTGCTGCGCGGCATGCTGGCGCCGCCTGGCAGGCGCAGGGCGGTAACGCGGCACTTCGGATCGTTGGCCGGGCCGGCGAACACCTTGAAGTCGACATCCTTGAGCTGATCGGCAACGTCGACCAGTTCCAGCGGAATCCGCAGGTCCGGCTTGTCGGAACCGTAGCGGCGCATGGCCTCTTCGAAGGTCATGTGCGGGAATTCGCCGAATTCCAGGTCCAGCACTTCCTTGAACAGCTTGCGGATCATGCTTTCGGTCAGGCCCATGATCTCGCTTTCATCGAGGAAGCTGGTCTCGATGTCGATCTGGGTGAATTCCGGCTGGCGGTCGGCACGCAGGTCTTCGTCACGGAAGCACTTGGCGATCTGGTAGTAGCGGTCGAAGCCGGCGACCATCAACAGCTGCTTGAACAGCTGCGGCGACTGCGGCAGGGCGAAGAAGCTACCGGCGTGGGTACGGCTAGGCACCAGGTAGTCACGCGCGCCTTCCGGGGTGGCACGGGTCAGGATCGGCGTCTCGACGTCGAGGAAGCCGTTCTCGTCGAGGAAGCGACGGATGCTGCTGGTGATGCGCGAACGCAGGCGCAGCTTGTCGGCCATTTCCGGGCGACGCAGGTCGATGAAACGGTAGCGCAGGCGGGTTTCCTCGCCGACGTCGGAGTATTCGTTCAGCGGGAACGGCGGGGTTTCCGCTTCGTTGAGCACGTTCAGCTGGTAGCCGAGGATCTCGATGGCGCCGGAAGCCATGTTGGCATTCACCGCACCTTCAGGGCGCTTGCGGACCTTGCCGGTGATCTGCACGACGTATTCGCTGCGCACGCGGTCGGCAGCGGCGAAGGTTTCGGCGCGATCCGGGTCGAACACGACCTGGGCCATGCCTTCGCGGTCACGGATGTCGAGGAAGATCACCCCGCCGTGGTCGCGGCGACGATGGACCCAGCCGCAAAGGGTGACTTCCTGGCCGTCCAGGCTCTCGTTCAGTTGGCCGCAATAATGGCTGCGCATCATGATGGTGGTTTCGCTTCTCGTGATTCGTGTATTCGGTGGAGGCCTTGGCCGCCCGCAGAGGGCTAATACTGCAAGACCCGGTCACAGCATTCAACTCAGTCGGCCTTGTCGCCGCCTGCCAGATTCTTTTTCGCCCCGGTCTTGAAGTCGGTTTCGTACCAACCGTTACCGCTCAGGCGGAAGCCTGGCACCGACAGCAGCTTTTTCAGCGCCGGCGCCTGGCAGGCCGGGCAATCGGTCAGCGGCGCGGCGCTGATCTTCTGCAGCACTTCCATGCGGTGCTCGCAGGATGCACATTGATAGTCATAAAGGGGCATGGGTGTCTCTCGTCAACCACAACGCTGGCTGCCGGGGCAGCAAAAAGCGGGATTATATATGGTTAGCAAGCACTGCGCAGCCCGCCAGGCGATCAGCGCACACTTGGCGGGTCCAGCAGCCAGGCGACGCAGATCACCCTGATCAGCCCGCTGAAGTTGCGCACCCCACCCTGGCGCAGGTGTACCTCGCGGTCGACGTAGGACAGCACCGCGCTGACCGAGCAGCGGTTGGCCGCGGCGATGCGCTCCAGGATGCCCCAGTAGACGGCCTCCAGCCGCAGGCAGGTGGAAAAGCCGTTGAGCCGCACCGAGCGTGACACCGGCTGGGTCTGCAACATGTCGAAATCCGCCTTGAACGGGTCGATGCACTGTTTACCCGGCCAACGCCCCTGGCCAGCCACACGTTTGCTTGCTTGCATCATGCGCCACACTTCCTCGTCACAGGTACCAGGTGGCCTATGAAGCGCTGATGGGCGAGCTTAAAGCAGCGGCAAAATCTTCCCACACAAAATTGCGCAGGACCTGTAGGAGCGGCCTTGTGTCGCGATGGGCTGCGAAGCAGCCCCAGGGTTTGAGTGCAATTGCACAAATTGCCGGGGCTGCTGCGCAGCCCATCGCGACACAAGACCGCTCCTACAAGGGCCGGTACAGCGTTGGGTATCTACTTGCCGTCGAGCAGCACCCGCAGCATCCAGGCGGTTTTCTCGTGCACCTGCATGCGCTGGGTCAGCAGGTCGGCGGTCGGCTCGTCACTGACCTTGTCCACCACCGGGAAGATGCTGCGCGCGGTACGCACCACGGCTTCCTGGCCCTGAACCAGCTGGCGGATCATCTCGTCGGCAGGCGGCACCCCTTCTTCCTCCTTGATCGAGGAGTGCCTCGCATAGAATGCATAAGCCCCCGGCGCCGGAAAGCCCAGGGCGCGAATGCGCTCGGCGATCGAGTCGACCGCCAGCGCCAGTTCGTTGTACTGCTCTTCGAACATCAGGTGCAGGGTGCGGAACGACGGACCGGTGACGTTCCAGTGGAAGTTATGGGTTTTCAGATACAGCACGTAGGTATCCGACAACAGGCGGGACAGCCCATCGACGATGGACTTGCGATCTTCTTCACTGATACCGATATCGATTGCCATGAAGTTCCCCTTTCCATAAGGCTTGAGACCCAAGCAGGTGACGACCACTGTAGCAACACTTGGTACACGCCGCATGTGACATGGCGCAACACATCGCCCGTCGCGGCCTGCGGTTTGAGTAGCCTGCGGCTTTACTGTTAAATAGGCATGGTGCCACCCGTGCGGATTGTCATTGCCGGGTGCATAGGCTGGCCTGCCACGTGTTCGCGCTCTACACCTCATGCGCACCGTGCTGCCAGCTCTTCCTGTGATCGGCCTTATCAACTGTGAGCCAACCCCATGTTCAAGATCGTCCATCTGGTGACGGGCGTGGCAGCCTTGCTGCTATCGCTCATACCCAGCCTGAAAACCGATGCGACACCCTTCCTGCAACAACCCGACGCGGTCTACCTTGCCCTGCTCGGCCTGCTCAACCTGGTGCTGGCCCCGGTCGTACCACTGTACTACCGCGGCGCGCGACAGCAGTTGCAGCACCTGGCCTGTGCCCTGCTGGTGGTGGCCGTGGTGCTGCAGACCCTGACACTGCTGGCCCGCCCGGAAATGGGCAACCTGGCCGCACTGGTCTGCGCGGCGCTGGCCGTGGCCGTGCACCTGGCCGTGGGCTTTGCCCGCATCCCGCGCAAGGCACGCGCCAGCCAGCACGCGGCGCAGGACGCCGGCAATCGTGATACCGGTACCGTGAAGTGGTTCAACACGTCCAAAGGCTTCGGCTTCATCTCCCGCGACTCGGGCGATGATATCTTCGTGCACTTTCGCGCCATTCGCGGCGAAGGCCACCGCATCCTGGTGGAAGGCCAGCGCGTGGAGTTTTCCGTGATGCACCGTGACAAGGGCCTGCAGGCCGAGGATGTGGTTGCGGTAACCCGCCGCTGATCCAGCTTGCAGAAACCACCCCCTGCAGGAGCGGGCATGCCCGCTTCTGCAGGGGTCCAGGTATCAATAATGAGGCGGTGGCGCCTCGTCCCCTTCGCTGCCGTACTGGCCAACCATCTCTTCGTAACGCTTGATCAGCTCGGCCATCTGCAACTGCAGCCGCTCGATCACCCGCCCCTGTTCGACCACCACGTCATTCAGCGCCTGGATGGTGTCATCCTGGAACGCCTGGCGTGTTTCCAGTTCGACCACTCGCGATTCAAGCGACATGTCAGGCCTCCTGGTAGCCGGCGAGCTGCAGCCCGCGCAGGCGCTGGCGAATGGCTTGCACCTGGTCGTCGGTGTAGGCCACCGCCGGGCACTTGCCCCACACCGGTGCCGGCCAGGCGGCGTCGTCGCGCTGGCGCACGATCACGTGCATGTGCAACTGGCTGACCACATTGCCCAGGGTGGCCACGTTCATCTTGTCGGCGCTGTAGCTGGCTTTCAGCGCTTCGGCCAGGCTGGTGGTTTCCTGCCACAACTGCTGCTGCTCCGCAGCATCGAGCTCGAACAGTTCGCTGATACCGGCGCGCTTGGGCACCAGGATGAACCATGGATAGTTGGCATCCTTGCTCAGCAGCAACTGGCACAGCGCAAACTCCCCCAGCACCAGCGAATCCTGCTGCAAACGCGAATCGAGGACGAACACGGCAAATCTCCTTCAGGCAGAACCAACCCGCGTCACGCGGAAAACAGGCCTGCAAGGATACCCTGCACGTTCCCGGTAACACAGCGCTACTTTTCGCACCAAAATGAGGCCACCCGTACACCTCGCACCACACTTGCCACCCCAAAGGTGACGCTGCATGAACAAGTTGCGGTAACACATTGACTTTCATGACAGCTTTTCAAATTTTAATGATTCTTGACTGTGACACCCCGTCAGGCGGCTCCCGCCCCGTGTTTACGGCACTTTCCGACCCCCGGTAGCAGGTTTTGTGAAAATTTCATGAAGCGTTGCGAATTTTGAGCACGCTTGTTGCATTCCTTTCACGCCAAGTCGGCACGACATCTGCATCGACAGGTGTACGCGACAAATAACAACAGCGGCATTGGTTACCAGGGAGTTTCCCCAACCGGAATCGGTAGTTACAGGTTCGTTACGGTGAAAGAAACAGCGCTGGTGTTGTACGGCCCTTAAACCGGGGCGTGATTTGCGACATGGAAATACTTAAAAGCGACATGGTGAAAAAGTTCCGAAAAGGATGTTTATACCCATATCGCCAACAACAGTCAGCGTGCTATACATTTTCGCCGACATAACAAGAAAGAGCTGCCCCATATAACTAAAACACTTGGACGCAGCGGTACTCTTCCTAAAAACCAAAGGAGCAAATCACGATGCGCGTGATGAAGTGGAGCATGATCGCCCTGGCCGTTGCGGCAGGGACCTCGCAGTTGGCATTGGCCTCTTCCCAGGACGAGTCCAAAGGTTTCATCGAAGACAGCAAGCTGAACGTCAAGACCCGCATGCTGTACTTCAGCCGTGACTTCCGTAACAACGAAGGCGGCCAGAGCCGTCGCGAAGAAACCGGCCTGGGCTTCCTCGGCACCTTCGAGTCCGGCTTCACCCAGGGCACCGTGGGTGTGGGTGTTGATGCCATCGGCATGCTCGGCCTGAAACTGGACAGCGGCAAGGGCCGCGCCGGCACCGGCCTGTTCCCGACCGGCTCCGACGGCCGTTCGCAGGATGACTACTCCAAGGCCGGCGGCGCGGTTAAATTCCGCATCTCCGACACCGTACTGAAAGTGGGTGACCAGTTCACCGCTCTGCCGGTCTTCGCCACTGACGACAGCCGCCTGCTGCCGGAAATCGCCCAGGGCACCCTGATCACCAGCAACGAGATCGAGGGCCTGACCCTGCACGCTGGTCATTTCACCAGCCTGACCGCCCAGGAGCAGACCAACCGCGACAGCTTCCGCCTGAAGGAAGCCAACGTGGTAGGTGGTACCTACGCGTTCACCGACAACCTCAGCACCAGCCTGTACTACTCGAAGGTTGAAGACTACTGGCGCAAATACTACGCCAACGTCAACTGGGCTCTGCCGATCTCGGACAAACAAGGCCTGGTGTTCGACTTCAACATCTATGACACCAAGAGCGAAGGCTCGGCCGAGTACCGCGCATTCGATGGCGACAAGCTGGACAACCGCGCATTCAGCCTGTCGGGCGCCTACAACATCGGCGCTCACACCTTCACCCTGGCCTACCAGAAAGTCACCGGCGACGGCGACTATGGCTATGGCATCGACGGTGGCGGCACCATCTTCCTGGCCAACTCCGTGGCCCGTTCCGACTTCAACGCCGAAGACGAGAAATCCTGGCAGGCTCGCTACGACCTGAACTTTGCTGAATACGGCATCCCGGGCCTGACCTTCATGACCCGTTATGTACGCGGTACCGATGCCAACGTCACCGGCACCAGCAACGGCAAGGAATGGGAACGCGACGTCGATATCAAGTACGTGCTGCAGAGCGGCCCGGCGAAAGACCTGAGCTTCCGCGTGCGTCAAGCCACCTACCGTTCTTCCGATGGCACCTACTACGACTCCCCATCGATCGACGAACTGCGCCTGATCGTGGAGTACCCGCTGAGCATCCTGTAAGCCTGGCTTGCAGTGCCCCGCACCTGAAAAAGCCCGGCGATCACGCCGGGTTTTTTCTTGGCTGACAAGCGTCACGCCCTGGGGCATCCTGTACGCCTTCGTTTCGCCCCCGTACAATGCGGGGTCATTTCAATGTCTTAGGCAATCGACACGGCTCACCATGCGCACCAGTCAATATTTGCTCGCCACCCAGAAAGAAACCCCTGCCGACGCAGTGGTCATCAGCCATCAGCTCATGCTGCGTGCCGGCATGATCCGCAAACTGGCCTCCGGCCTGTACACCTGGCTGCCGATGGGCTTGCGGGTGATGCGCAAGGTCGAGGCCGTGGTGCGTGAGGAAATGAACGCCGCCGGCGCCCTGGAAGTGCTGATGCCCAGCATCCAGCCCGCCGAACTGTGGCAGGAATCCGGCCGCTGGGAACAGTACGGCCCGGAGCTGCTGCGCCTGAAGGACCGCCACCAGCGCGACTTCTGCGTCGGCCCGACCCACGAAGAAGTGATCACCGACCTGGCCCGCAACGAGCTGTCCAGCTATAAACAGCTGCCGCTCAACATGTACCAGATCCAGACCAAGTTCCGTGACGAGATCCGCCCGCGCTTCGGCCTGATGCGCGGCCGCGAGTTCATCATGAAGGACGCCTACTCGTTCCATGCCGACCAGGCTTCCCTGCAGGAAACCTACGACCGCATGCACCAGGCGTACAGCAACGTGTTCACCCGCCTGGGCCTGGACTTCCGCCCAGTGCAGGCCGACACCGGCTCCATCGGTGGCAGCTACTCGCACGAATTCCACGTACTGGCCGAGTCCGGCGAAGACGACGTGATCTTCAGCGACAGCTCCGACTACGCCGCCAACATCGAGAAGGCCGAGGCCATCCCGCGTGAAACCGTGCGCCCGGCCCCTACCGAGGAGCTGCGCCTGGTCGACACGCCGAACGCCAAGACCATCGCCCAGCTGGTGGAAAACTTCGGCCTGCCGATCGAGAAGACCGTCAAGACCTTGATCGTGCGCGGTGCCGAGGAAGGCAAGCTGGTAGCACTGATCGTGCGTGGCGACCATGAGCTCAACGAAATCAAGGCGGCCAAGCTGGAACAGGTTGCCGACCCGCTGGTCATGGCCACCGACGCCGAACTGCGCGAGGCCATCGGTGCCGGCGCCGGCTCGCTCGGCCCGCTGAACCTGCCACTGGAGTGCGTGATCGACCGTTCGGTTGCCCTGATGAGCGACTTCGGCATTGGCGCCAACATCGACGACAAGCACTACTTCGGCGTGAACTGGGAGCGCGACCTGCCGGTTCCACAGGTCGCCGACCTGCGTAACGTGGTCGAAGGCGACCCGAGCCCGGACGGCCAGGGTACCCTGGTGATCAAGCGCGGCATCGAAGTGGGCCACATCTTCCAGCTCGGCACCAAGTACAGCGAGGCGCTGAAGTGCCAGGTACTGGGCGAGAACGGCAAGCCGGTAACCCTTTCCATGGGCTGCTACGGTATCGGTGTGTCCCGCGTGGTGGCAGCTGCCATCGAGCAGAGCTACGACGACAAGGGCATCATCTGGAACGACGCCCTGGCCCCGTTCCAGATCGCCCTGGTACCGCTGCGCTACGAAACCGAGGTAGTTCGCGAGGCGACCGACAAGCTGTACGCCGAGCTGACTGCTGCCGGCTACGAAGTGCTGCTGGACGACCGTGACAAGAAGACCAGCCCAGGCATCAAGTTTGCCGACATGGAGCTGATCGGCATCCCGCACCGCATCGTCGTCAGCGATCGCGGCCTGGCCGAAGGCAACCTGGAGTACAAGCACCGCACCGAGCAGGACGCCCAGTCGTTGCCGCTCAATGAAGTGCTGACCTTCCTGCAGGCCCGCGTTCGCCGCTGATAACCAATGCACGAGTGATCATGTTCAAGCGAAGTACCTTTCCCCTGGGGGGCGCCGCACTGTGCGGCGCCCTGCTCGTCAGCGGCTGCGCCAACCAGATGTCCCAGCGCAGCGACCATGAGGAGCGCGTCGAGCGCAAACTGCTCGAGCACACCCTGCAGATCGATGTCGGCGAGCCGAAGGTGATGGAGCTTCCGCAACGACGTGTGCGCGTGCATGAGCAGAAGCGCTTCGAAGTCACCGAGTTCGAAGTCACCCGCAGCTATGACCGCTACACGCCTTACCAACCCTGGCGGGAAATCTACGAGATCCCGTTGGGTGCGGTGGCCGTGGTGGCAGGCGTGGGTGCCAATGTGGTCAATGTCTTCGCCCTGGGCAACCTGCCGGAAAGCATCACCCACGACTGGCTCAGCTATGGCGTGGACGGGCTCAACCCGTTCATGAACGTGCCGTCCAACGGCCGTGCCCAGCAGAACCTGGCCGGGATCAGCGAAGTACAGAAAGGCAAGCGCGAGGAATCTACCAGCGTGCCCTGGAGCGAGCGCCTGGTCGAGGTCAAGGCCGGCAAGATGACCCACGAGCTGACCACCGACAGGAACGGCGTGCTGCGCCTGAACCTGCTCGACAGCCCGTTCTCCGAGCAGAACCTCAACCACATCGGCACCCTGCACCTGCAGGTGCTGGACGAGGACAACGCGGTACGTGGCGATGCCAGCCTGCTGGTCAGCGCCACCCTGCGCAACAAGCTGCTCGAAGCCCATGAACTGATCTTCGATGACCTCGAAGATGACGATGTCGGCCAATGGGTACACCGGGTCAAGCGCTTGTCCGAACTGGGCCTGGAAGAGGAAGCCAGTGAAATGGAACAGAGCCTGATCGAACTGACCCGCAACGATCCGGAGTTGCAGCAGGAGTTTCTGCAGTCGCTGACCAAGGCCACTGGCCGGTTGGTGGCCGACCCGGGCGCGCAATAACCGGCATCACGCATTACCTTGTAGGAGCGGCCTTGTGTCGCGATGGGCTGCGAAGCAGCCCCGGCAATTCACGCATCAAGGCTGAAATCATGGGGCTGCTTCGCAGCCCATCGCGACACAAGGCCGCTCCTACAGGGACCGCGTTAAATTGGCGGGCCATTTATTGAGGCGGGAACAGCTCCAGCTGCTCATGCGCCCCGCGCAAGTCGCGCAACCTCACGCCTACCCCCAGCAAGCGCACCGGTTTGCCACCACGGGCAAACGCCTGCCCCAGCAATTGTCGATAACTCTCCAGGTCCCTGCCCGCCCCCGCCTGTTCCATGGTGGTCTGGCTGAAGTCATGGAACTTGACCTTGACGAAGGGCTTTTCCGGTCGGTAACTGCTGTCCATTCGGGCGATACGCTCGTTCAGGCTTTCCAGCAGCTCGGGCAGCCGTGCCAGGCAACTGGCCAGGTCCGGCAAATCGGTGTCGTAGGTGTTTTCCACGCTGACCGACTGCCGGCGACTGTCATTGTGCACCGCACGTTCATCGATACCCCGCGCCAGCCCCCACAAACGCTCGCCAAAGCTGCCGAACTCGCGCACCAGCGCCAGGCGCGACCAGTCGCGCAATTCCAGGCAGGTTTCGATACCCAACCGCGCCAGCTTGTCTGCCGTTACCTTGCCTACCCCGTGCAGCCTGGCCACCGGCAGGGCGGCGACGAACGCCTCCACTTCGCCCGGAGTAATCACGAACAGGCCATTGGGCTTGCGCCAGTCACTGGCGATCTTGGCCAGGAACTTGTTCGGCGCCACACCGGCCGAGACAGTGATATGCAGGGTGCGGGCGACGCGCCGGCGGATATCCTCGGCAATGCGCGTGGCGCTGCCCGAATACCACTGGCTGTCGCTCACATCCAGATAGGCCTCGTCCAGCGACAGTGGCTCGATCAACTCGGTGTAGTCGCGGAAGATCGTGTGGATTTCCCGCGAGGCCTCACGGTAGGCCTCGAAGCGCGGCTTGACGATCAGCAGGTCCGGGCACAGCTTAAGGGCGTGCCGCGACGACATGGCCGAACGCACGCCGTAGGCACGCGCTTCATAGTTGCAGGTGGCGATCACCCCACGGTGGTTGGCCGAGCCCCCCACCGCCATGGGCCGCCCGGCCAGGCGCGGGTCGTCACGCATTTCGATCGCGGCATAAAAGCAATCGCAGTCGACGTGGATGATCTTGCGCAAGGACATGGATGACCGTCAGCACTGTAAATTCATACAGATAGTATCGCATGTGCCTTCGAGGCATGCAGCCTGTGCCCGGCATTGGTCGATAATCGGCCTGAAAGCCCCGTCGCGCCTGAGCTGCGCGCTATATTCAAACGCTAAGAGTTTGAACAGGAAAGGTTTTTTCAGAAAAAAGCTTGACACCCACGGGTAAATCCGTAGAATTCGATCTCACAGGCGCGGGATGGAGCAGCCTGGTAGCTCGTCGGGCTCATAACCCGAAGGTCGTCGGTTCAAATCCGGCTCCCGCAACCAGATTCGAGAAAAGGCCACTGTTCACACAGTGGCCTTTTTCTTTTGCGTCAAATAATGCGTTGAAAGAAATTTCAAAAAAATCAATGACTAGCGCTTGACACCCATTCTGAAAGCTGTAGAATGCGCCCCACTGACGCGGGATGGAGCAGCCTGGTAGCTCGTCGGGCTCATAACCCGAAGGTCGTCGGTTCAAATCCGGCTCCCGCAACCATATTCGTCAGAACAAACCCCGTCTGTGTAACAGCAGCGCGGGGTTTGTTGCATTCCCCCTCCTGCTTTTCGTCGCCCTCCAATTCCCCCGCCTCCAGCCAACCCGCAGGCTTGAGAGGTCGTGCCCAGGATGAACTATCTTTAACCCTGCCAGGCCGCTGAAAGCGCTTGAGGCCGGAGTAACATTGGATACGTTTTCCTAAGGGACTCTCACTTGGCCACACCTCTCCCTCACCTCGCGCTGCAAGCCCGGGGCAATCCATGACTTCGCACAACCCCGAACCCCCGGTGCCGCTTGCCTCGGCCCTACCCGGCGCGGTGCAACGCCTGCCCTTGCTCGAACGCTTGAGCCGCTACCGCCAGCCCATCGGCCTGGTAGTGACCCTGGTGTTGTTCACCATGGCCTTGATCGCCTGCCGCCACCTGTTGAGCGAATTGGACATCTATGCCTTGCACGATGCCATGCTCAGCGTGCCGACCCAGTCCTTGCTTGGCGCCTTGCTGGCTACCGTGCTCGGTTTCGTTGTCCTGCTGGGCTACGAGTGGTCGGCCAGCCGCTATGCCGGCGTGAAGCTGCCGGCGAGCAGCCTGGTGCTGGGCGGCTTCAGCGCCTTTGCCATCGGTAACGCCATCGGCCTATCGATGCTTTCGGGCGGTTCGGTGCGCTACCGCCTGTATGCACGCCAGGGGGTTGGCGCAGGTGAAGTTGCACGGATGACCGTTTTTGCCAGCCTGTCACTGGGCTGCGCGCTGCCGCCCCTGGCCGCCTTGGCGACCTTGAGCGACCTGCCGGCGGCGTCTGCCGCACTGGGTTTGGCGCCTGGCTTGCTGGCGGGTGTCGCAATAGCCGTGCTGCTGGTATGCAGCGTGCTGGTGTTCGGCTTGTACCGCCGGCGCCTGGCTGAGCAACCACTGGCCAACAGCCTGCTGGTACAACTGGGCCGCCGCACACTGCGCCTGCCTGGCGCACGCCTGGCAGCCCTGCAATTGCTGATCACCGCACTGGATGTCGCCGCTGCCGCCACCGTGCTGTATCTGCTACTGCCCGAAGCACCGCCGTTCGGTGCCTTTGTGCTGGTGTACCTGCTGGCCTTGGCCGCAGGTGTGCTCAGCCACGTACCGGGCGGTGTCGGGGTATTCGAAGCGATCCTGCTGGCAGCTTTTGCCGACCAACTCGGCGCCGCGCCGCTGGCCGCGGCCCTGCTGCTGTATCGGCTGATCTACGTGGTGCTGCCGCTGCTGCTGGCCTGCGTGCTGCTGCTGGCCAACGAGGCCCGGCGCCTGCTGTTCGCGCAACAGGCTATCAAGGCCGCTTCCGGGCTGGCCGCGCCGATCCTGTCGATCCTGGTGTTCCTGTCCGGGGTGGTGCTGCTGTTCTCCGGGGCCACGCCCGAGATCGACACCCGCCTGGAGCACATGGGTTTCCTGGTACCGCACCGCCTGATCGACGCCTCGCACTTCGGCGCCAGCCTGATCGGCGTGCTGTGCCTGCTGCTGGCCCAGGGCCTGCGCCGGCGCCTGTCCGCCGCCTGGCTGCTGACCACCGTGCTGTTGCTGGTCGGCGCCCTGCTGTCGCTGCTCAAGGGCTTCGATTGGGAAGAGGCCTGCCTGCTGACCCTCACTGCCGCCCTGCTCGCCTTGTTCCGCCGTTCCTTCTACCGCCCCAGCCGTTTGCTCGAGTTGCCGTTCTCGCCGGTGTTTCTGGTGGCCAGCGCCTGTGTGGTCGGCGCATCGGTGTGGTTGTTGCTGTTCGCCTACCAGGATGTGCCCTACAGCCATCAGCTGTGGTGGCAGTTCACCCTCGATGCCGATGCCCCGCGTGGCCTGCGCGCCGCCATGGGCAGCGCAGTGCTGCTGGCGGCCGTGGCCCTGACCTGGCTGCTGCGCACCGCACCACCGGTGATCCACCTGCCTGACGAAGAAGAGCTGCTGCGTGCCAACCGCATTCTGCTGGCCTCCGACCAGCCCGATGGCGGCCTGGCCCTGACCGGCGACAAGGCGCTGCTGTTCCACCCTCGCGACAACGCCTTCCTCATGTACGCCCGTCGCGGCCGCAGCCTGGTGGCGCTGTACGACCCGATCGGCCCGGCCCAGGAGCGCGCCGAGATGATCTGGCAATTCCGCGACCTGTGCGACCTGCACCATGCCCGCCCGGTGTTCTATCAGGTGCGCGCCGAGAACCTGCCGTTCTACATGGACATCGGCCTGACCGCGCTGAAGCTGGGCGAAGAAGCCCGGGTCGACTTGCGCCGCTTCGACCTCGAAGCCAAGGGCAAGGAGATGAAGGACCTGCGCTACACCTGGAACCGTGGCGGCCGTGACGGCCTGAGCCTGGAAATCCACGAACCCGGGCATGCCCCGCTGGCAGAGCTGAAGGAAATATCCGACGCCTGGCTTGGCGGCAAGAACGTGCGCGAGAAAGGCTTCTCGCTGGGGCGCTTCAGCCCTGAATACTTGCAGCATTTTCGCATTGCCCTGATCCGCTTCCAGGGCCGCCCGGTGGCTTTCGCCAACCTGCTGGAAACCCATGGCAACGAACTGGCCAGCCTCGACCTGATGCGTGCGCACCCCGAGGCCCCGAAGCTGACCATGGAATTCATGATGATCGGTCTGATCCTGCACTACAAAAGCCATGACTACGCCCGCTTCAGCCTGGGCATGGTGCCGCTCTCCGGCCTGCAGCCGCGGCGTGGGGCGCCCTTGACCCAGCGCCTGGGCTCGATGGTGTTCCGCCGTGGCGAGCAGCTGTACAACTTCCAGGGGCTTCGACGCTTCAAGGACAAGTTCCAACCGGACTGGGAACCCCGCTACATGGCCGTGCCGGCCGGGCTCGACCCGCTGGTGGCACTGGCCGACACCGCCGCCCTGATCGCAGGCGGCCTGACTGGATTGGTGAAACGTTGATGACCCGACGCTTTTGGCTGTACCTGCTGGTTCCCCTGCTGTTGGCCGCCCTGGGAGGCGCGCTGGCGTTCTGGCTATGGACCCGCCCTGCCCCCGAGGCACGCCTGGAACAACTGAGCATCAATGACACCCGCATCACCCGTGTGACCCCGGGCGTGCACCCCAAGGCCCGAGTGGCCATCGGTGTACCCCAGGACCAGGCGCTGACCGACAGGCAGCTGCTGGACCTGGCCCAGGCAGGCGAAGCGCAACTGGTGCAGGTGATTCTGCCGCCCAACGACTGCAGCAAGCAGCAACAGGCCTTGGACCAGGCCATGGGCCAGTTGCCGGAGAAACCGACCCTGGTCGCCGGTATCGGCCCTGGCGCCTCTCAGGCGTGGCGCTGGCTGGCCAGCCAGAACAACGACAAGGCGCGGGCGATTTCCGTGGACTTCAGCCTGGAACAGCCCGGCTGCCAGGCAGCGCTGCCGAAGTCGGCCGCCCACGGCCACTGGAACGTCGCCTGGAACGACAACCCGGATGACGCCAGCGCCGCCTTCGTGCGCGACCAGGCCAATGCCGAAACCAGCATCAGCGACTACGACATTCACCTGCCACAAGTGCTCAAGGCCCAGCTGACCCAGGCCCTGGTCGGCCACGACGGCAACGCCCTGGCCATCCCGGTGGTCGAGGTGCCAGCCGGGCAGACCACCGACACGGTCACCCTGTTCCTTTCCGGTGATGGCGGCTGGCGGGACCTGGACCGCGACGTGGCCGGGGAAATGGCCAAGCTTGGCTACCCGGTGGTGGGCATCGACACGCTGCGCTACTACTGGCAGCACAAGACCCCGGAACAAAGCGCCGCCGACTTGTCCGAGCTGATGCAGCACTACCGGCAGAAATGGGGCACCAAGCGCTTCGTGCTGACCGGTTATTCGTTCGGTGCCGACGTGCTGCCGGCGATCTACAACCGCCTGCCGGCCGAGGACCAGCAGCGTATCGACGCGGTGATGCTGCTGGCCTTTGCCCGCAGCGGCAGTTTCGAGATCGAAGTCGAGGGCTGGCTGGGCAAGGAAGGCCAGGAAGCGCCAACCGGGCCGGAAATGGCCAGGCTGCCGGCCTCCAAGGTGGTGTGCGTGTATGGTGTGGAAGAAACCGACGAGAGCGGTTGCACCGACAAGACTGCGGTGGGTGAACGCCTCAAGCTGCCGGGGGGGCACCACTTCGACGAAAACTACCCGGCACTGGCCAAGCGCTTGATCGGCGAGATCGAGACGCGCCAGGGCAAATCCAGCGTGGCAGAGCAGAACTGATAAGACCTTGCGGCCCATTCGCGGGTGAACCCGCTCCCACAGGTATGGACTGCCCCCAAGAAGTTGGACACCAATCCAACCCTTGGGGGATCTATGGGTAAATACACAGAGCAGTTCAAGCTCACGGCTATCACCGCTTACCTAGAGGGCAGCCGGGGCTTTCGCAAGGTGGCACAACACTTTGGCATCGATTTCAGCCTGCTTCGGCGCTGGGTTGCTGGCTACCAAGTCGATGCCAGCCTCAGCCCTCGCTCGCATGGTCGCCGCTACACCGAGGAATTCAAGCGGCGGGTGCTCAAGTACATGCTTGAGCATCGCCTGTCCCTGCGCCAAACAGCGGCGCACTTTGACCTTGGACAGTCCTCACAGATAGGCATTTGGCTGCGGCAGCACTACAGTGGCAGTCCTGTAGCCACTCTCGCCAAACAAAGAAAATCAGCCGTGCCGAAGAAAATTAAGCCCATCAAGCCGACAGACACCAATGACGCAGAGAAATCTCGTGAGCAGTTGTTGAGCGAGCTCGAGTATCTGCGCATGGAGAATGATGTCCTAAAGGAGTTAAAGGCTCTGCGAGAGGAGAAGGAGCGAACACGGACGAAAAAGCCCTGATCGTCTGCAAATTCAGACATAAATATCCGCTGCCTGACCTCTTGCAGATGGTGGGGTTGCCACGCAGTACCTTTTATTACCAGGTCAAGTGCCAGCAAAAGCCGGACAGGCACGCCTCGCTCAAGGAGTTGGTGCAGCGTGTCTATCACGAGGAGAAAGGGCTGTATGGCTACCGCCGCATTGCCCTTGCCATCAGGAATCAGGGGACCTTGGTCAACAAGAAGGTCATTGAACGGTTGATGGCTGAGCTTGGTTTGCAGTCCGTTGTACGCCCGAAGAAGTATCGATCCTATCGCGGCATTGTCGGCAAGGTGGCCATGAATTTGCTTGAGCGTAATTTCGTCGCGCAACGCCCCAACCAGAAGTGGGTGACCGATGTCACTGAGTTCAAAGTGGCCCAACAAAAGCTCTACCTGTCGCCCGTGATGGACTTGTACAACGGTGAGATCATCGCCTATGAAACAGCTTGCCGGCCTACCTATGGCTTGGTCGGGAACATGCTGGAAAAGGCGCTCGATGGGTTGGGTGAAAAGCCCAAGCTAGTGATCCACTCAGACCAGGGATGGCATTACCAGCAGCCCCAATACCGCCATAAGCTCGCAGCGCGCGGTGTGAAGCAGAGCATGTCTCGCAAGGGCAATTGTCTGGATAATGCAGCGATGGAAAGCTTCTTCGGCACACTGAAGTCAGAGTTCTTCTACCTGAAGCGCTTTGAAAGCGTCGAACAGCTGAAGGCGGGCCTGGAAGAGTACATCCATTACTACAACCATGACCGCATCAGGCTGAAACTCAATGGCCTGAGCCCTGTCAGCTACAGGACTCAGGCCACTGGCTAAAACTGTCCAACTTTTCGGGGGCAGTCCAGGTACAGCGCAAGCTTTGAAAGCTATGCGGTCCATGTGGGAGCGGGCGTGCCCGCGAAGCCGGCAACTCGGTGTAGGGCACCGGCTTCGCCGGTGTTCGCGGGCATGCCCGCTCCCACATGGGACGGGTACTGCCTTGAAATCTGTGTTGCCCCTCAGATCTCGACCTGGGTCCCCAGCTCGATTACCCGGTTCAGCGGCAGGTTGAAGAAGCGCAAGTTGCCGTTGGCATTCTTCAGCAGGAACGCGAACAGGTTGCCCCGCCAGCGCGACATTCCCTCCAGCCGTGAGGCGATCACGGTCTCGCGGCTGAGGAAGAAGGTGGTGCGCATCGGGCTGAAGTCCAGGTCTTCCAGGTGGCACAGCTTCAACGCCGCCGGCACGTCTGGTTCGTCCATGAAGCCGAAGTGCAGCAACACGCGGAAGAAACCGTCGCCATAGGCCTCCACCTCAAAGCGCTCCTGCTCCGGCACCCGTGGCCGATCCTCGCTGACCACCGTCAGCAGCACCACCTGGCTGTGCAGCACCTGGTTATGCAGCATGTTGTGCAACAGCGCATGGGGTACCGCATCGGAGCGCGCCGTGAGGAACACCGCCGTGCCTTCGACCCGGTGCGGCGGCTGAATGCGGATACTGCTGATGAACAGCTGCAGCGGCAGCGCGCCTTCGTCGATACGCTCCATCAGGATCTGCTTGCCGCGCTTCCAGGTGCTCATCAACAGGAACAGCACAGCGCCGGCCAGGACCGGGAAGGCCCCGCCCTGGATGATCTTCGGCACGTTGGCGGCAAAGAACAGCCCATCCACAAACAGGAAACCCAGCAGGATCGGCACCGCCAGCACCGGTGGCCACTTCCACAGCAGCAACATCACCGCCGAGACCAGGAGCGTGGTCATCAGCATGGTACCGGTCACCGCCACGCCGTAGGCTGCCGCCAGGGCGCCGGACGACCCGAAGCCGATCACCAGCAGCACCACGCCAACCATCAGCGCCCAGTTCACCGCACCGATGTAGATCTGCCCTTGCTCGTCGCTGGAGGTGTGCTGGATCTGCATGCGTGGAATGTAGCCCAGCTGGATGGCCTGGCGGGTCAGGGAGAAGGCCCCCGAGATCACCGCCTGCGAGGCGATCACCGTGGCCATGGTGGCCAACCCGACCAGCGGCAGCAGTGCCCAGCCCGGCGCCAGCAGGTAGAAGGGGTTACGTGCCGCCTCCGGGTCCTGCAGCAGTATCGCGCCCTGGCCAAAGTAGTTGAGCACCAGCGCCGGCAGCACCAGGACGAACCAGGCGCGGGCGATCGGCTTGCGGCCAAAGTGGCCCATGTCGGCGTACAGCGCCTCGGCACCGGTCAGCGCCAGCACCACCGCGCCGAGGATGGCCACGCCCATGCCGGGGTGAACCACGAAGAAGTTCACCGCCCAGACCGGGTTGAATGCCTTGAGCACTTCCGGGCTCTGCGAGATGCCATGCACCCCGAGCACGCCCAGCGCCACGAACCAGGTGACCATGATCGGGCCGAACAGCTTGCCGATCTTCTCGGTGCCGTGCTTCTGCACCAGGAACAGCGCCACCAGCACCACCAGCGAAATCGGCACAACCCAGTGGTCGATGCCTTCGAAGGCCAGCCCCATGCCCTCGACCGCCGACAGCACCGACACCGCCGGGGTGATCATGCTGTCGCCATAGAACAGCGAAGCGCCGATCAACCCGCACACCACCATCAGCGTACGCAACCTCGGGTAGGCCGCCGTGGCCCGCCGCGCCAGTGCAGTCAGTGCCATGGTGCCACCCTCGCCCTGGTTGTCGGCGCGCAGGATGAACATCACGTACTTGAACGACACCACCCACAGCAGCGACCACAGGATCAGCGACAGGATCCCCAGCACGCCGTCATGGTTGACCGGCACTCCGTACCCGCCGCTGAAGACTTCCTTGAGGGTATACAACGGGCTGGTACCGATATCGCCATAAACCACCCCGACCGCCGCCACGAGCAGGCTCAGCGACCGCGTCGCGCCCTGCTTCCCCTCGTGCCCGCCCTCGGCGTGACTGCTTGCCTGAACCATCGACCACTCCCGCAGACGGCCTTGCAAGGCCAGTAGAATTCCCCATGCGCCAGGTGATACTGATACCCCCGACACAATGGCGCGAAGCATAGCGCAGCGTTCGTCGCATTTCTGCTGGTCAAGCGACCCTGCGCTCGCTAGAATTGCGCACTTTTTGATCAGAGGCGCCAAAAGCGCCCGTCAAGATCGCCCCCGATTCCGGTCGGGCGACCTGCATTCAATACCGAGGTTAGTCATGTCCACCACGCCCGCCACCCCCAAGGTAGGTTTCGTAAGCCTGGGTTGCCCAAAAGCCCTGGTCGATTCCGAGCGCATCCTGACCCAGCTGCGCATGGAAGGCTATGAAGTCGTGCCCACCTACGAGGACGCCGACGTGGTGGTGGTCAACACCTGCGGCTTCATCGACAGCGCCAAGGCCGAGTCGCTGGAAGTGATCGGCGAAGCGATCAAGGAAAACGGCAAGGTCATCGTTACCGGCTGCATGGGTGTCGAGGAAGGCAGCATCCGTGACGTGCACCCGAGCGTGCTGTCGGTCACCGGCCCGCAGCAGTACGAGCAGGTGGTCAACGCCGTGCACGAAGTGGTGCCGCCACGCCAGGACCACAACCCGCTGATCGACCTGGTACCGCCCCAGGGCGTCAAGCTGACCCCGCGCCACTATGCGTACCTGAAGATTTCCGAAGGCTGCAACCACAGCTGCAGCTTCTGCATCATCCCGTCGATGCGCGGCAAGCTGGTCAGCCGCCCGGTCGGCGAAGTGCTGAGCGAGGCCGAGCGCCTGGTCAAGGCCGGGGTCAAGGAGATCCTGGTAATTTCCCAGGACACCAGCGCCTACGGCGTCGACGTCAAGTACAAGACCGACTTCTGGAATGGCCGCCCGGTCAAGACCCGCATGCTCGAGCTGTGCGAAGCCCTGAGCAGCCTGGGTGCCTGGGTACGCCTGCACTACGTGTACCCGTACCCGAACGTCGACGACGTGATCCCGCTGATGGCCGCCGGCAAGATCCTGCCGTACCTGGACATCCCGTTCCAGCACGCCAGCCCGAAAGTGCTCAAGGCCATGAAGCGCCCGGCCTTCGAAGACCGCACCCTGGCACGTATCAAGAACTGGCGCGAGCAGTGCCCGGAGCTGGTGATTCGCTCCACCTTCATCGTCGGCTTCCCGGGCGAGACCGAGGAAGACTTCCAGTACCTGCTGGACTGGCTGACCGAAGCCCAACTGGACCGCGTGGGCTGCTTCCAGTACTCGCCGGTGGAAGGCGCCCCGGCCAACGACCTGGGCCTGGAAGAAGTGCCGGACGACGTCAAGCAGGACCGCTGGGACCGCTTCATGGCCCACCAGCAGGCCATCAGCGCCGCCCGCCTGCAACTGCGCATCGGCAAGGAAATCGACGTGCTGATCGATGAAGTGGAAGAGCAAGGCTCGGTTGGCCGCAGCTTCTTCGATGCCCCGGAAATCGACGGCAGCGTGTTCATCGATGGCGACCACGGCTTCAAGCCGGGTGACAAGGTGCGTTGCCGCGTGGTGGATGCCGACGAATACGACATGTGGGCTGAACCCATCTAACACAGCTGCAAACTGAAAAGCCCCTGCCCCGCCATTCCCCACAAGGAACTGCCGGGCCAGGGGCTTTTTCGTCAGAACGCGTGAAAAAGCATCAGGCCGCCCTCTGCATCCGGGCTGGCATCCGAGAAGCCTTTGACTGCATAGAGTTGCACTTTCCACTGCTGGTTGAGCTTGTGTGTCAGGAACAGGGTAAGTTCCTTGATCTGCGCGCCCGTCGAGACGACCTTCTGCCGCCAGTCGTAGGAGGCGCCCGCGGAAGTGCCTGCAGCCACGGGCATGGCGAAGCCGAGACTGGCAAATATCGGGTCGTCGAAATCGCTGTCGGGCGGGTCGCCGAACTTCTTCCAGCCCAGGGTCGCGAAGCCGGTCACCGGGCCAAAGGCCTTGGCGATGTCGACCTGGCCGGTGTAGTCGTATTCACCGGTGCCCAGGCACTGGTCTTCATCGGCAGTGGGGAATTTGACCTTGCCGATCAGGTCCAGCATCAGGCCGCCGTCACTGCCATCGAGCAGGGCATAACCGGCGCTGGCAACCGTGTCCCCCAGCCCGCTTTCCACATCCCGGCAGCCACCGGGCAAGGGGTCACCATTCGGGCCCACTTCAGGGTTGGTGATGCGCAGCCAAGGCACGGTGACCTTATAGGTCATTGGGCCGGTTTCATACTTGCCGACCACGGGGACGTACCAGATTTCCGAGGTTGTACCCGTGCCATAGTCGCCACTTGAATAGTCCATGCCTATGGCGGCGCTGAAGGTATCGCCCAGCACCGACGCACTGGCGCATGACAGCAAGCAGGCGAAAAGAGGGAGCGTGGGTCTCATCTGCACCTCGGTATCCCGGACGGGAAGGGTGATAGCACTTACCCAGCCTAGTTGCCTAATGCCCGGATCGCTCTGGATGCTCCACTTTTTCGACTTTCTCTACTGTCTCGGGCCTTTCGACCTTTTCAACCCTCTCTACTTTCTCGACCTTCTCTACTTTTTCTACCTTCTCGACTTTCTCAGGCTTTTCGATCTTCTCGACCTTTTCGGGCTTCTCGGCTTTCTCGATCTTCTCGACTTTTTCTACTTTCTCTACCTTTTCAACCTTCTCTGCTTTTTCAATCTTTTCCACCTTTTCAAGCTCGACCTTCTCTACCCGGTCAGAGCTTCCACTATTGCTGCTCTCGGGTTGCTCCACGGTGTCGACATGTTCCGACTTTCCGGACTTGTCCACGCTTTCAGTACTGTCCCGACCACTGGAATCGTCAGCACCGCCGTGCCCGCTGTGGTCATCGCTGCTTTCAATGCGATCACTGGTCGCATCGCGTCCGCCATGCCCGCTATTGCTGGAAGCTTCAGCGTCACGGGTGCCGTGCTCGCTGGCACGCCCCGAATGCCCTCTGTCCGGGTTGTCAGCACGGTCGTCATCGAACTCCACGCGGGTTGCCCGCAGCTCGTGCCTACCATTGAACACCCCGCTCACCCGCACACGTTGATCGAGCGCCAATGCCGCGGGCTGCTTGCCGACGATTACGGTGCCCTGCCCCAGCGTCACCTTGATGCCTGCCACCACCAGTTGTTGAGCGTGGCTGCGCTGTACCAGCCCCTCGATCACCGCCGTCTGCACACGGCCAGCAAAAGGCAGGCTCGGGTCTGGGCGGGTTTGCGCCACTTCCAGCTGCCGTCCGGTCCACTGCCCACGTACCAGCACTTCCCGCGCAGGTGCCACACGGGTTCCCAGCTTCAGCCCCTGGAGGCTGCCGGCACGGTCAACCGCACCGATGGCACTGGCTTCCCTGAGCCCCGGCGCCCGCTCGATACGGCTGGCTACCACTTCGCCCCTGGCATCGCGCAGGCCACTGACCCTGACCGGCTCGCCCGGGCGCAGCCCTTCAGCCACCCGCGCCCCTGCTGCAAGCCGCACAGGTTGGCCCATGACCCGCAGGGGGGCCGAAGCATTGGGCAGTGCCGTCAGCGGCCCTTCGTAAACGTTGAGGATCGAGATGCGCCCTGCTTGCAGGCCGCGTTTGCCGGCAAATGCCTCCACCGCGACAACCTGGCCGATTGCCAGGTGAGCGCTACTGGCAGGCGCACCGTTTTCACTCACCGGCACGTCCTTGCCAAAGTGCACTTCCAGGCCATTGACGCAAATCGAGGCAAACCCGGTGATGGTGCCGACGATGCCCGTGCCACCGGTACCGCCGGGGCGCAGGATCGGTGCGCCGGTACCGCCTACCCCGCCGTGATCGATGAAGGTGCCGTCCACACCGTCGGCCACCGCACCGGTCCCGCCTGTACCGCCGGGACGCTGCGGCAGCGGCGCACCGGTGCCACCCACTCCGCCGTTTTCGCTGCGTACACCGGTACCACCGACCCCGCCCGTCCTGGCCCCGGTACCACCAATACCGCCCGGAAACTGCAAGCCCGCCGCCCCCGCCATACCCACTTCGTCACGGCTGACACATACCGGTGCTGCGGCCACCTCGGCAGGCGCCACCAGGTTCAGCCCGAAACCCAGGACCAGTGTGACGACACTGAGGCAGCGCGCGAGGGAAGTCATGGGTCGGGTGTCTTCGACAAATCGGGGTCGGTAGTTTCAGTGTAGAAATAAAGCCCTACCGTGATGCGCTGACGTTGCTCGGCGCTGGGCACATCGGCATCTTCCAGGTCTGATGCGAGCCGACTGAAGGCAAGCAGCATCTGCATGCCGTCCTTGTCCACCGCCGCACGCAGATGGTCGACGCTGGCCGGGCTCAAGGCGTCGTAGTGCACACTGCGTTCAAAGAACGGCTGGCCGTCCCCACTCAGGTTGTGCACTGCTGCGCAGGCATGGTCATGCAGGTTGTGGCCAAAGTACGCGGCCTTTTCGTCGAAGCCCTTCTGCGGCACAAATGCCTGGGCCTCCAGGTGAACACAGTCCTGGTCGTCGAGCCGGACGATACCCAGGCGCAACCACTCATCCAGCACCACCCGCCCGCGGATGTCGGTGCTGATCTTCGCCACCAGCGCATCGAAGGAACAATCGCCGCCAACGCTCGCCAGGCGCGGCAACGGCAGCGCCTGGCCAGGCGCCGAGCAGAACGGCTTGCCAGTGGTCCACATATTGACCAACTGTGCACCTAACGTGATGTTTCCCGGCAGCGCGGCGAGCGATACGCCCCCCTCGCTGCGCAAACGCCGGACATCCTTGCGATGCACGCCCGTGAGCAAGCTGATGCGGCTGTCGGTCGGCGCTGTACCGTCCAGGCGAAACTCGCGATGGGCCACGTCGACGAACACTTCCTTGAGCAGGTCGGCGAACATCGTGTAGGTGACCCCTTTGCGCAGCATCAGGCGCACCAGAGGACGCATGACACGCCGCAGTGCGCTTAACATCGAAGGGGGGATGGTAGGCGATTGCATTGAGCGCATTCCTTGACAGATGAACCCAGTATACGACGCGGGAAAAGATCCCACACCAACTGTGACCATATCCCTGACGAGATGAGGGATAGTCGTCGGCGCTCATTGCATTCGCGTTGAGTGGGCTGCCGTGTATCCGAACCCGGCCTCATGCAGGCCCGCCCCGTGGGCACTGCATGAGACCGTTCAGAGCCAGTCAGCTCCTGCTGTTGTCATCACCCGGTTCGCCTGCGGCATGCTCACCGCGGTCATCACCCGGTTCGCCACCCAGATGGTCGCCACGATCATCACCAGGTTCACCACCAACGTGATTGCCGTGGTCATCGCCAGGCTCACCGCCAACATGATTGCCATGATCGTCCCCGGGCTCACCGCCAACGTGATTGCCATGATCGTCACCGGGCTCACCGCCAACGTGATTGCCGTGATCGTCCCCAGGCTCACCGCCAACGTGGTTGCCATGATCATCACCCGCTTCAGCGTGGTTGCCGCTGCGCCCAGAGTTCGAGGAGCCGTCATGGCCGCGCCCACTGTTGCCGGCATGGCCATCTCCATCCCCGCCAGCGCCGTGGCCGCCGCCTTCACCGCCATGGCCGCCACCGCCGCCACCGTGACCACCGCCGCCACCGCCATGGCCACCACCGCCACCACCGTGACCACCGCCGCCACCACCATGGCCACCGCCGCCACCACCGTGGCCGCCACCGCCGCCACCGTGACCACCTCCACCACCACCGTGGCCACCTCCACCACCACCGTGGCCACCGCCGCCACCACCTCCGTGACCACCACCGCCACCACCATCCTTGGCGTAGGCGCTGGAGCCATTGGATATCGAGTCCGGGATCAGAACGATGGAAGTCGACAGCACGCCAGCAACGGCAACCGCCAATAGCGCCTTTTTGAACAGCACATGTATTTGCATATTTCGTCTCCAGGTCGTCGCCATGAGAAACGCCAAATCAAGCCGGGAATCCTGTGTTCGGTTCTTGCCTTTCATTGCGTGGGAATTTTTCCCACGGGAAAGTAATAGACCGCCAAACCCCGAGGTTCAAGCAGCGCACGGAGAAGCCGACCGGTGGTTGGCCTGCTATGTTTGCCTTATCGTCATGGAGGAACACCGGCATGCATTCGGTACTGACGCTGCAAACCCCGCGCTTGAGTGACTACGGCGAACTGGTACAGGTGTGGGAGGACTCGGTACGCGCCACCCACGACTTCCTGCCGGATTGCTACATCGTCTTGCTGCGCGACCAGGTGCTGCGTCGCTACCTCGATGCAGTGATGCTGATCTGCTGCAAGGACCGCCAGCGCATCTGCGGCTTCGCCGGGGTCGCCAACGGGCGCGTGGACATGCTGTTCGTCGCACCGAAGTACCGTGGCAAAGGGGTTGGCAAGCGCCTGCTGCACTATGCGATCGACGAACTGAATGCCGAGCGCCTGGACGTCAACGAACAGAACCCGCAAGCCTTGGGCTTCTACCTGCACGAGGGCTTCGAGGTGATCGGCCGTTCGGAAACCGACGGCCTGGGGCAACCCTACCCGCTGCTGCACATGCGCCTGCGCAAAACGGCGTAAATGACACAGATTCCCAGCCCCTCTGCCGCGCGGGCAGGTACAATGCAGGTCTTTCCCTGCCTTTGCGAATTGCCGTCATGTCCGAACCCGTCCGCCTGTCCAAACGCCTTATCGAGCAGCTTGGCTGCTCCCGCCGCGAGGCCGAGCTGTATATCGAGGGCGGCTGGGTCACGGTCGATGGCGTGGTGGTCGAGCAACCGCAGTTCAAGGTCGAGCAGCAGCGCGTCGAACTGCTGCCGGGTGCCCGTGCCGAAACGCTGGAACCGGTAACCCTGCTGCTGAACCAGCCGGCCAGCGTGGACAGCGAGACCGCCCGCGCCAGCATGAACATGAGCAACCTCAGCGAAGCCCACCGCGAAGGCGTGCGCGCACTGCACGGGCATTTTGCCCGGCAGGCCTGCGTGGCGCCGCTGGAGCGCGGCGCCAGCGGCCTGCAGGTATTCACCCAGGACTGGCGGGTAACCCGCAAGATCGACGCCGACCTGCGCCGCCTGGAACAGGAATTCATCGTTGAAGTGCGCGGCGAGACCACGCCCCAGGCGCTGGAACGCCTGGCGCGCGGTGCCACCCGCAATGACCGCGAGCTGCCTAAAGCCAAGGCCAGCTGGCAGAACGAAACCCACCTGCGCATGGCCCTGAAAAACCCGCAGCCAGGGCAGATCGCCGAGCTGTGCGCCTACCTGCGCCTGGAGCTGGTAGGCATGCGCCGCATTCGCCTGGGTGGCGTATCGATGGGCAAGCTGCCCCTGGGCCAGTGGCGCTACCTGGCCACTACCGAACGTTTCTAAGCAATACGCCGCGCCACAGGTGCGGCACCTGAACAGGATTCTGCAACAATGAACCACAACGACGTCCTGCGCAGCCTGCGCTACATGCTCAAGGTGAATGACGCCAAGATGGCCGAAATCATCGGGCTATCCGGCCTCGACGTGCATCCCCTGGTGCTGGCCACCTACCTGAAGAAGGAAGACGAGGAAGGCTTCGTGCGGTGCCCGGAACGGGTCATGGCGCACTTTCTCGACGGCCTGGTGATCCACCGCCGCGGCAAGGATGACAGCCGCCCGCCGCAGCCGATCGAGCTGCCGGTAACCAACAACCTCATCCTCAAGAAGCTGCGGGTGGCCTTCGAGCTCAAGGAAGATGACCTGCATGCGATCCTCAAGTCGGTCAACTTCCCGGTCAGCAAACCCGAGCTCAGCGCGCTGTTCCGCAAGGCCGGCCATGACAACTACCGCCCTTGCGGCGACCAGCTGCTGCGCAACTTCCTCAAGGGCCTGACCCTGCGCGTGCGCGGCTGATTGGCCATGCAGCATACGGTTACCCCGGTCGGCATCATCCGCTCCTGTTTCAAGGAGAAGTTCGCCATCCCGCGCCAGCCGCAACTGGCGCCCGCCGCACGCGGCGTGCTCGAGCTGCTGCCGCCGTTCGATCAGGGCGATGCGGTCGAGGGGCTGGACCAGGTCAGCCATGTCTGGCTGCTGTTCCTGTTCCACCAGGCACTGGAAGACAAACCCCGCCTGAAAGTGCGGCCACCGCGCCTGGGCGGCAACAAGAGTATGGGTGTGTTCGCCACCCGCGCCACTCACCGGCCCAATGGCATCGGCCAGTCGGTGGTACGCCTGGAAGGCGTGGAGCCAGGGCGCCTGCTGTTGTCTGGCATCGACCTGCTCGACGGTACGCCGGTGCTGGACATCAAGCCGTATGTGCCGTACGCCGATAGCATCGCTGGCGCCAGCAACCAGATGGCCAGCCAAGCGCCCGCCGCGATCGCCGTGCAGTGGGGCGACAATGCCCTGCCCCAGGCCCGCGAACATGCACTGCGCCTGGGTGAGCCGCTGGTGGAGCTGATCCAGCAGTGCCTCGCGCAGGACCCACGGCCGGCCTACCAGGTGCCGCCGGCCGAGCGGGTGTATGGGGTGAAGTTCTGGGATGTGCAGGTAAGGTGGCATTACCCGCAGCCGGACGTGATCCGGGTGCTGGAGGTGGTGCTGGCCTGACCTCTGGACTGTGCGCGGTCTTCGCGCCTGTACGCGGTCCCTTGTAGGAGCGGCCTTGTGTCGCGAAAGGGGCGCGTAGCGGCCCCAGGATCTCGGCCATCCTGCAAGGTTGCCGGGGCTGCTACGCAGCCCTTTCGCGACACAAGGCCGCTCCTACAGAGGACCGCGCACAGGTATGAAGGCACATGAAAAAGGCGACCCTGAGGTCGCCTTTTTCTTTTCACCATCCCGCGATCAGCGAGCCGGGCCTTCAGCCACGCCCAGGTCGTCGGTCGGACGGGTATCGACCAGCGGCGCACCACCGGAGGCCAGCTCCGATGCCAGCTTGTCGTTATCCATTTCCTTCACCCACTTGGCCACGACCACGGTGGCAACGGCGTTGCCAACCAGGTTGGTCAGGGCGCGGGCTTCGGACATGAAGCGGTCGATGCCGAGGATCAGCGCCAGGCCGGCAACCGGCAGGTGGCCAACGGCCGACAGGGTGGCGGCCAGGACGATGAAGCCCGAACCGGTAACGCCGGCAGCACCCTTGGAGGCCACCAGCAGCACCAGCAGCAAGGTGATCTGGTGCGTGATGTCCATGGTGGTGTCGGTGGCCTGGGCGATGAACACCGCAGCCATGGTCAGGTAGATCGAGGTGCCATCGAGGTTGAACGAGTAACCGGTCGGGATGACCAGGCCAACCACCGACTTCTTCGCACCCAGGCGCTCCATCTTGGCCAGCATGCGTGGCAGGGCCGACTCCGAGGAGGAAGTACCCAGCACGATCAGCAGTTCTTCACGGATGTAGCGGATCAGCTTGAGGACACTGAAACCGTGGGCGCGGCAGATACCGCCCAGCACCACCAGCACGAACAGCAGGCAGGTGATGTAGAAGCAGGCCATCAGGTAGCCCAGTTGCACCAGCGAGCCAACGCCGTACTGGCCGATGGTGAAGGCCATTGCACCGAAGGCACCGACCGGGGCCAGTTTCATGATCATGTTGATGATGTTGAACATGACATGGGCGAAGCGGTCGATCATGTCCAGCACCGGCTTGCCGTAGCTGCCCAGGCGGTGCAAGGCGAAGCCGAACAGCACGGAGAACATCAGCACTTGCAGGATGTCGCCGTTGGCGAAGGCGCCGACCACGGTGTTGGGGATGACGTTGAGCAGGAAGCCGACAGTGGTCTGCTGCGCGCCGGCGGCGGCGTAGGCAGCCACGCTGCTGGCGTTCAGGGTGCTGACGTCGATGTGCATGCCAGCGCCCGGCTTGACCACGTTGACGACGACGAGGCCGATGATCAGGGCGATGGTGGAGACGATTTCAAAGTACAGCAGCGCGTAGCCGCCGGTCTTGCCGACCGACTTCATGCTCTGCATGCCGGCGATGCCGCTGACCACGGTACAGAAGATGATCGGGGCGATGACCATCTTGATCAGTTTGACGAAGCCGTCACCCAAGGGTTTGAGGGCGACGCCGGTCTCTGGGTAGTAGTGGCCGAGCAGGATGCCGATGGTGATGGCGACCAACACCTGGACATACAGGGATTTGTACAGCGGCTGACGTGTCGTCATGGCTAATTTTCCTCAAGTGTGCCGGTTCACCCTTCCCAGGGCGATGGGGCACCTGAATCGCTAACCCTCCTGCACCTGGAGGGATTTGTCGTTGTGTTCGAGCTGCCTGGGCAGGCCTCTGCGAGGATCAATAGCAAGGGTGGTGCCAAAATGCCCATCAAAGGTGCAAAGGCTGTATTTGCGAGGGATAAACGCCCAACGACGGGGCGGTTTGCCTGAGGAAGGCTGGCGGATTTCCGCCCGGTGGCGGGATTTGTACAGGGGCATTGGCGGGAATCCGCCCATTGTGGTTTGCCTGTGCCGGCCTCTTCGCGGGTAAACCCGCTCCCACAGGTACTGCACAGGGCTCGAGTGCAGTGCGCCCCCTGTGGGAGCGGGTTTACCCGCGAAGAGGCCGGCCAACCCAGTAAATCACTCGAGGTTGAAGGTAACCCTGAACGCCGCGCCCCCCAGAGGAGAATCCCCCAGGCTCAGCTCGGCGTCATAGCTGTCGACGATATCCTTGACCACCGCCAGCCCGATCCCCTGCCCCGGGTGCTGGCTGTCCAGCCGCTCCCCACGCTCCAGAATCCGCTCGCGCTGGTCCGCCGGCACCCCCGGCCCGTCGTCCTCGATGCACAAGGTCAACTGCCCAGGCGCCTGCTCCAGGCTCACGCGCACCTGGCCCAGGCTCAGGCGGTAGGCGTTCTCCAGCAGGTTGCCCAGCAGCTCCAGCAACGCGCCCTGCTCCATCGGCACCTGCGCCGCATCGGGCAGTTGCAGCGTCACATCCACCCGCTTGTCCCGGTACACCTTGGCCAAGGTGCTGCACAGGCTTTCGAGCAACGGCCGCAGCAACACGCTGTGGCGTACCAGGCCGCTCTTGCGCAGGCTGGCGCGTTGCAGCTGGTAGTCGATCTGCTGGCTCATGCGCTCGATCTGGCTCTGCAGCACGCGCGCCTGCTCGCGCTCGCCGCTACGCTGCTGCAGGCTTTCGCCCACCCCCTGCAACACCGCCAGCGGCGTCTTCAGGCTGTGCGCCAGGTCATCGAGCGAATCACGGTAGCGCTGACGCTGCTCGCGCTCGCTGCGCAACAGGCGGTTCAGCGAGCCGGTCAGGCGCAGCAGCTCCCGTGGGTGTTCGCGGCTCAGGCCATCCCGCACGCCCGACTCCACATCGTCCAGCTCGCGGCTGAGCCGGCGCAACGAACGCAGGCCCCAGGTCAGGCCGGCCCACAGCAGCACCAGCAGCGCCAGCAAGGCCGCGCCAAAACCCAGGTAGAGCTTTTCGCGCAGGCCATCGAGGGTGTGCTGGTATTCGCGCACCGGTTGCAGGGCAACGATGCTGTAGGCGGCGCTCTGGCCACCCAGCAGCTTGATCTCGACGTCATAGACGAAGAACTCTTCGCCATTGGCCTGGCGAATGCGGGCGAATTCGTTGCCTCGGCCGTCGTAGCGCGGGCGGTAGTTGACGTTCTGCGCGGCGGTTGCCCGCGACTGCCAGACCAGCTTGCCGTCGCGGTCGAAGATATAGCCGAGCAGGCCGGTGTACGGCAGGTTGTAACGCTCGTCCGGCAGCAGCGTAGGCATCTGCAGTTGGCCGTGCTCGATGCGCGCAGCGGAAATCAGCGTGGTCACATCCGAGGCCAGGCGTTGTTCGATCGACTCCTGCAGGGCCAGGCTGAAGGCCTTCTGCAAGGCCGGCAGCAGCGCCAGCATGAACAGCAGCGCCAGCACCGCGGCCGCCAGCATCAGGCGCACCCGCAGCGAACGGATCATCGGCAGCGCTCGGTGAACAGGTAGCCCAGGCCGCGCACGGTGTCGATCGGTTTGAAGCCGTGCTCGCCCTCGAGCTTGCGCCGCAGGCGGCCGACCAGCACTTCGATGACATTGGGGTCGCGTTCCTCGTCACCCGGGTACAGCTGCTCCATCAGGCGGTCCTTGGCCACCACCTGCTGGTGATGGCGCATGAGGTATTCGAGGATGCGGTATTCGTAAGCGGTCAGGGCCAGGGGCTGCTCGTCCAGCGTCGCCTGCTTGCGGTTGAGGTCGAGCACCAGCGGGCCGGCGGCAATGGTCGACTGTGTGAAGCCGCTGGAGCGGCGCAGCAGGGCGTTCAGGCGTGCCTCGAGTTCTTCGAACTGGAACGGCTTGACCAGGTAGTCGTCGGCACCGGCGGCCAGGCCCTCGACCTTGTCCTGCCAGTTGCCGCGGGCGGTAAGGATGAGAATGGGGAAGGTCTTGTCCTGGCTGCGCAGGCGCGTGATCAGCTCCAGCCCGCTGATGCCGGGCAGGCCCAGGTCGATGATGGCAAGGTCGAAATGGTATTGCCCGGCCTGGTACAGCGCCTCCTCGGCATCGGCGACCGCCTCGACCACATGGCCGCTCTCGCCCAGGCGGGTGTAGAGGTGATGGCGAAGCAGGGCTTCGTCCTCGACCACCAGCAGTTTCATGTGCAGCTCCTTGATATGTATTGCCTGTACCGGCCCTTTCGCGGGTAAACCCGCTCCCACAGGTACTGCACAGGTTTGAAGAACTGCGCGATCCCTGTGGGAGCGGGTTTACCCGCGAAGAGGCCGGTACAGGATAACCCGGCTCGCCCGTCAGAACTTGTAGCTTGCAGCCAGGTAGGTCTGCGCGCTGCTGGTCAGGCGCAGGGTGCCGTCCTTCGGCCCGCCGTGCGCACCCACTTCGGTGGCGGCGTTGGTACGCAGGTAACGGTAGCCCAGTTCAACCGAAGCCTTGTCGGTGATGTCCTGGATCACGCCGGCCTGCAGGCCATACGCGTAACCGTAGTCGGTATCCCGGCTGGCACCCGGCGAGTCCTGGGTCAGCTTGGTCACGCCCAGGCTGCCGCCGCCGAACAGCTTGGTGGTATCACCCACCGGCAGGAACAGGTCGTAGCTGCCCAGCAGGTTTTCCTGGCGCAGCTTCAGGCCGCTGTGGTCGCCCGAGACATTGTCGTAAGTCATGTAGTAGCGGCCCTGGTCATTGATTTTGCCCACGCGCACGCCCCAGGTGTCGTCCTTGCCGATGATGCCGTCGGCGTTGAGGTGGTCGGTGTTGCGCTGCAGCAGGCCGGACTTGCGAACCTTGTCGCTGGTCTGGCCGTAGGTCAGGCTGGCGAAGTTGTCGTCAGCGGCCTGGGCAGTGGTGATGCCAGCGGCGCAGACGGCCATGGCGGCAAGCAGGGTGTTGAAGGTTTTCATGGCTGGATACTCCAGTTGAGTGCGCTGTTTCGGTCTGGAAGCTAGAGTAAGCAGGGCACCCTGAACCGCGACTGAACCCTGGCTGAACCTCGGCTGAACGAACCGTTTGCAGAACAAGGAGTAGTGACCATGCGCGCCCTGCTGGCCTTGACCCTGATGTGCAGCGCCGCCCTCGCCCAAGCGGCGGTACAAACCCGCGAGATCCCCTACCAGGACGCCGACGGCAACCGCCTGGTCGGCTACTACGCCTATGACGACGCCATCGAAGGCAAGCGCCCCGGCATCGTCGTGGTGCATGAGTGGTGGGGGCTGAACGACTACGTCAAGCGCCGCGCCCGCGAGCTTGCGGCGCTGGGCTACAACGCGCTGGCCATCGACATGTATGGCGACGGCAAGCAAACCGAACACCCTGACGACGCCAAGGCGTTCATGACAGCGGCGACGAAAGACCCCAAGGCCGCGGAGCGGCGCTTCGATGCCGGCCTGGAGCTGCTCAAGCTGCAGCCCAATACCAACAAGCACCAGTTGGGGGCAGTGGGTTACTGCTTTGGCGGCAAGGTGGCGCTGGATGCCGCGCGGCGAGGGGAAAAGCTCGATGGCGTGGTGAGCTTCCACGCCCCGCTGGGCACGCAGACACCGGCCAGGCCGGGCGTGGTGCGGGCCGATATCCTGGTGGAGCATGGTGCGGCGGACACCCTGGTGCCCGAGCAGCAGGTGGAAGCGTTCAAGGCGGAAATGGATGCAGCCAAGGTCAACTACCAGTTCGTCAGTATTCCCGGGGCCAAGCACGGGTTCAGCAACCCGGATTCGGACCGCATGGGGCACGGTGAACATGGCGGGCCGGATATTGCTTACAGCAAGGCGGCGGATGCCAGTTCCTGGGCGGATATGCAGGCGTTCTTCAAGAAGGTGTTCAAGTAAGGAGTGCCGGGGCCGCTTTGCGGCCCATCGCGACACAAGGCCGCTCCTACAGGTACCGCGTCGCTTTGTGTAGGAGCGGCCTTGTGTCGCGATGGGCTGCAAAGCAGCCCCAGCTATTCCACCTCCCACACCACCGCTGCGGCTGGCACAATATCCCCCATGAACACACTCCCCGCCTGCTGCGCCCCGCTCCAGCACCACTGGCCCCTGCCCCGCCCACTACCCGGCGCGGTGCTGGTCAGTTGCTACTTCGACCCCGCCCGCCTGGCACCCGACGACTTCCAGCGCGCCGGCGTCGTGCCAGGCGCCAGCCTGCAGCGCTCGGTGGCCAAGCGTCAGGCCGAGTACCTGGCCGGCCGGGTATGTGCCCGCGCCGCGCTGCAGCACCTGGACGGCCGTGACTACGTGCCCGGTACCCACGAGGACCGTTCGCCCATCTGGCCCGCCGGCATCCACGGCTCGATCACCCACGGCAAAGGCTGGGCGGCCGCCGTGGTTGCTGCCGAGGGCAGTTGCCAGGGCCTGGGCCTGGATCAGGAAGCACTGCTGGATGACCAGCGTGCCGAGCGGCTGATGGGTGAAATCCTCACCCCGCCCGAACTCGAGCGCCTGGACCGCCGCCAGCTCGGCCTTGCCGTCACCCTGACCTTCTCGCTGAAGGAAAGCCTGTTCAAGACGCTCTACCCGCTGACCCGCCAGCGCTTCTACTTCGAGCACGCCGAAGTGCTGGACTGGTCCGCCGAAGGCCTGGCCCGCCTGCGCCTGCTCACCGACCTGTCGCCGCAGTGGCGGCATGGCGCCGAACTGCAGGGCCAGTTCTGCCTGCAGGACGGCCACCTGCTCAGCCTGGTCAGCGTCTGACCGTCACGACGGTGCCTGCTGCCGTGGCCAGTTCAGGCTGAAGCAGGCACCGCCCAGCGCGGCGCTGCGCCCCACCGTGGCCCGCCCCGCGTGCCAGTAGATGATCCGCCGCACGATAGACAGGCCCAAGCCATGCCCGCCCGAGGCGCGGGTACGGCTGTCGTCGAGGCGGGTGAACGGTGTGAAGATACGGTCCCAGACGCCCTCGGGGATGCCCGGGCCGTCATCCTCCACGTCGATGCGGCAGCGTTGCTGCCCCAACTGGTAGCTCAGGCGCACCTCGGCCTCTGCGTGGCGCATGGCGTTACCCACCAGGTTCTGCAGGGCCCGGTGCAGGTAGCGCGGTTCGGCTTCGACCCAGGCGCCTTCGCCATCCGCGCCCTGGCACTCACCGCGCACCACCCGTACCTCGGCACGCAGCGGCGCAAGCTCTTCGATCACCCGGTCGAGCAAGGCGTCCAGGTCTACCCGCTCGAACTTCAGCGCCGGTGCGCCCTGCTCCAGGCGGGCGTAGGTGAGCATCTCGTCGACCAACTTGTCGAGGTCCTGGATATCGCCGTCCATGCCCGCCAGGTGCTTGGCCCGGGCCTGCTCGGTGGTGGCACTTTCGATCATCTCCAGGCCAAAGCGCAGGCGTGCCACCGGCGTGCGCAGCTCGTGGGAAACCGCCCGCACCAGCTCGCGCTGCATGGTCAGCGAGCGCTGCAGGTGCTCGGCCATGCCGTTGAAGGCCGCGGCGAGGCGCCCCACCGAGTCGGCGTCGCCGGCCGGCACACGGGTGTCCAGGCTGCCCTGGGCAATGCGCGTGGCGGCAATCTCCAGGCCCGACACGCGCCGCTCCAGTTGGCGCACCAGCAGGTAGACCACCAGGCCGATCAGGCACAGGCCAAGAAAGGTGATCAGGACCAGCAACTGCGGCGGATACGGGTTGAGCTGGTACAGCGGGCCGATTTCCAGCACCCAGGGCGAACCCGCCAGCCCTGCGAACACGCGGATCGAGTCACCATCCTTGCCCAGGGCCATGACCGTGTCGCCCTCCTCGACCCGGCGCCGCTGGTCATCGTCCAGGCTCACCCGCTCGATGCGCTGCAGGGCCACGCCAAAGCCGAAGCCCTTTTCTTGCTTGATCTGTGCCAGGCGCTGCTGCTGTTCGGTCACCGGGTAGCGCACCAGTTCGTCGGCCAACAGATAGAGGGTGGCCCGCGCCAGTTGCTCGCTGATCTGTTTGATCTGCGCTACCAGCATCAGGTCTTCCTGGCCGACCTTGCGCAGCACCTGGGCCGCATGCGGGCCGGTCTTCTCGACCACCACCAGGCCACGGTACAGGCGCGCCCGCTGGCCGCCATCGAGTGTGCGCGCGGTCATCGGTTGCAGCGCCAGCGGCACGCCGAGCAGGCGCTCCCAGATCAGCAGCGAGCGCTTGCGTTCGGTGTCGTTCTGCAGCGCCAGGTTGTCGGCCATCAGGCTGAAGGTACCCTGGGCCAGGCCCTCGCGGTGCTGGGCGGCACGCACTTCGTTGACCAGGTGCAGGCTGAGCACCCCGAGCAGGGCCACCAGCACCAGCACGGCCAGCATGCCGCCATAGATGCGCAGGAAGATCGAGTTGTTCATGGGGCCTCGCCGACGAACAGGTAGCCCTTGCTGCGCAGGGTCTTGATCAGCCTCGGCTGGAGCGGGTCGTCGCCGATCTTGGGGCGGATTTTGGAGATGCGTATGTCGATGGAGCGGTCCTGGCCGTCATAGCCGACGCCACGTAGCGCGGTGAAGATCTGCTCGCGCGTCAGCACCCGCCCGGCGTTGCTGGCCAGCAGCCAGAGCAGGTCGAATTCGGCGCCGGTCAGCTCGATCAGCTGTTCCCCCAGACGCGCCTCGCGCAGGCGATTGTCGATGCGCAGTGCGCCGAAGGCCAGGTCCTGGCGCTTGCTGTCAGGTGCTTCGCTGCGGCGCAGCAGGGCCTGAATGCGTGCCAGCAGCAGGCGTGGGCGTACGGGTTTGCAGACGTAGTCGTCGGCCCCCAGGTCCAGGCCCTGGACCTGGTCGAGTTCATCGCTGCGGGCGGTCAGCATGAGGATCGGGCCGGGGTACTGGCTGCGCACCCGGCGGCAGATGCTCAGGCCGTCCTCGCCGGGCAGCATCAGGTCGAGAATGACCAGGTCGGGCTGGCTGTCGACGATGCGCCGCGCGGCGCGCGCGCCATCGCCCTCGACGCTGACTTCGTAGCCGTTGGCCTGCAGGTACTCGGCGGTGAGCTCGGCCAGGCGCTGGTCGTCTTCGACGATGAGGATGCGGGGTGCGGGGTGGTCCATGGCTTGTGCCTTTGTTTGTTGTTTTTCTATGGCCTGTGCCGGCCCCTTCGCGGGTGAACCCGCTCCCACAGGGATCGAGCCGCTTTCGAACCCTGTGCAGTACCTGTGGGAGCGGGCGTGCCCGCGAAGGGGCCGGTGCAGGCAACATAACCCTTTAACCAAAAAGCAACATCCCCTCGGAATACTACGGCTGCCATCCGGTACTGCCAACCTGCCAGCAGCCCCTCGACTGAACCGTTTTTTGTGATAGGGTTCGCGCCCGAAAAATTCTGCCCCGGGGCAGCAAGGCGCAGAAAAATACTGCAAACCACTTGGCACAAGGCCTACAGCGAATACCCACCATTCACTCACAAAGTACGCACAAGTTATCCACAGGCGCTCGCCTTGCAAAGCCCCCGATACCGCATTATCTTGTATCCCGATCGCAGCGAACCACTAGATATAGGGGTTCGTGCAAAATCACACACAAAAGTCAACCCGCAAAATCAAGCGATTTTTTCGGGTGAACTTCAAGTGATTCCAGCAGCCAAACCGCTCCTGCGGAGGCGACCGAGGCAAGCCCTTCCAGGGCCTTGTTCGGGTATGGGTGTTACAGGCCAGGCCTGGCATCCATCAGCAACAGTTTTTGGGCCCGGCCCAGAACCTTTGACTTCGGCCAGGGAGCGGCGAACCAATTGCCCTTATTCCTGAGTCTGTCCCGAAGTTGGTACGCCCGCGCGGGCGGATGCGCACGCATTGCCCATCCCCGCCGGGCCATCGAGCAAGTGGACGGAACGGTGGGCGCCCAAAAGGCGCCTGAACAATATAGAAACTGTGGAGACACCCACCCATGCAAACCGACACAACTCGCGAGAACCCGCAGGCCAAGGTGCCGCAGGCCGCCGATTCCAACCAGGATCTGGCCGCCACCGCTCCCGGCCAACTGCGTGTGATCAAGCGTAACGGCACTGTCGTCCCCTACACCGACGACAAGATCACCGTGGCCATCACCAAGGCGTTCCTCGCAGTTGAAGGCGGCACCGCCGCCGCTTCGTCGCGCATCCACGACACCGTCGCGCGCCTGACCGAGCAGGTCACCGCCACGTTCAAGCGTCGCATGCCATCGGGTGGCACCATCCACATCGAAGAGATCCAGGACCAGGTCGAACTGGCCCTGATGCGCGCCGGCGAGCAGAAAGTCGCCCGTGACTACGTGATCTACCGCGAGCAGCGCGCCAAGGAGCGTGCCACCCGCGTCAACACCGAGTCCGTGGTCGAGCCGCACCCAAGCATCCGCATCACCCTGGCCGACGGCAGCCTGGCGCCGCTCGACATGGCCCGCCTGAACACCATCATCAGCGAAGCCTGCGAAGGCCTGGCCGAAGTCGATGGCGACCTGATCCAGCGCGACACCCTGAAGAACCTGTACGACGGCGTGGCCATCAAGGACGTCAACACCGCCCTGGTGATGACCGCCCGTACCCTGGTCGAGCGCGAGCCGAACTACTCGTTCGTTACCGCCCGCCTGCTGATGGACACCCTGCGCGCCGAAGGCCTGGGCTTCCTGAACGTGGCCGAGAGCGCCACCCACCACGAAATGGCCGACCTGTACGCCAAGGCCCTGCCGGCCTACATCGACAAAGGCGTCGAGTTCGAGCTGCTGGACCCGGCCCTGAAAGGCTACGACCTGGACCGCCTGGGCAAGGCCATCGACCACGAGCGTGACCAGCAATTCACCTACCTGGGCCTGCAGACCCTGTACGACCGCTACTTCATCCACAAGGATGGCGTGCGCTTCGAGCTGCCACAGGTGTTCTTCATGCGTGTGGCCATGGGCCTGGCGCTGGAAGAGAAAGACAAAGAAGCCCGTGCCATCGAGTTCTACAACCTGTTGTCGTCCTTCGACTACATGGCCTCGACCCCGACCCTGTTCAACGCCGGCACCCTGCGCCCGCAGCTGTCCAGCTGCTACCTGACCACTGTGCCGGACGACCTGTCGGGCATCTACCACGCAATCCACGACAACGCCATGCTGTCGAAATTCGCCGGTGGCCTGGGCAACGACTGGACCCCTGTGCGTGCACTGGGCTCCTACATCAAGGGCACCAACGGCAAGTCGCAGGGCGTGGTTCCGTTCCTGAAAGTGGTCAACGACACCGCCGTTGCCGTCAACCAGGGTGGCAAGCGCAAGGGCGCCGTGTGTGCCTACCTGGAAACCTGGCACCTGGACATCGAAGAATTCATCGAGCTGCGCAAGAACACCGGTGATGACCGTCGTCGTACCCACGACATGAACACCGCCAACTGGATCCCTGACCTGTTCATGAAGCGTGTCTTCGATGACGGCAAGTGGACCCTGTTCTCGCCTTCGGAAGTGCCAGACCTGCACGACCTGACCGGCAAGGCCTTCGAAGAGCGCTACGAGTACTACGAAGCCCTGACCGAGTACAACAAGATCAAGGTGTTCAAGACCATCCAGGCCAAAGACCTGTGGCGCAAGATGCTGTCGATGCTGTTCGAGACCGGCCACCCGTGGCTGACCTTCAAGGACCCGTGCAACCTGCGTTCGCCGCAGCAGCACGTGGGCGTGGTCCACAGCTCGAACCTGTGCACCGAGATCACCCTGAACACCAACAAGGACGAGATCGCGGTCTGCAACCTGGGCTCGATCAACCTGCCGAACCACATCGTCGACGGCAAGCTGGACACCGCCAAGCTGCAACGCACCGTGAACACCGCCGTGCGCATGCTCGACAACGTGATCGACATCAACTACTACTCGGTGCCGCAAGCGCGTAACTCGAACTTCAAGCACCGCCCGGTCGGCCTGGGCATCATGGGCTTCCAGGATGCGCTGTACCTGCAGCACATTCCGTACGGCTCCGATGCTGCCGTCGAGTTCGCCGACAAGTCGATGGAAGCGGTCAGCTTCTACGCCATCCAGGCGTCCTGCGACCTGGCCGACGAGCGCGGTGCGTACGAGACCTTCCAGGGTTCGCTGTGGTCCAAGGGCATCCTGCCGCTGGATTCGCAACAGATCCTGATCGAGGCCCGTGGCGCCAAGTACATCGACGTCAACCTGGAAGAGTCCCTGGACTGGGCCCCGGTGCGCGAGCGCGTCAAGAAAGGTATCCGTAACTCGAACATCATGGCCATCGCGCCGACCGCGACCATCGCCAACATCACCGGCGTGTCGCAGTCCATCGAGCCGACCTACCAGAACCTGTACGTGAAATCGAACCTGTCGGGCGAGTTCACCGTGATCAACCCGTACCTGGTCCGCGACCTGAAGGCCCGTGGCCTGTGGGACTCGGTAATGATCAACGACCTCAAGTACTACGACGGTTCGGTGCAGCAGATCGAGCGTATCCCGCAAGAGCTGAAGGACCTGTATGCCACCGCGTTCGAAGTCGAGACCAAGTGGATCGTCGATGCCGCCTCGCGTCGCCAGAAGTGGATCGACCAGGCCCAGTCGCTGAACCTGTACATCGCCGGCGCCTCGGGCAAGAAGCTGGACGTGACCTACCGCATGGCCTGGTACCGTGGTCTGAAGACCACCTACTACCTCCGTGCCCTGGCCGCGACCAGCACCGAGAAGTCGACCATCAACACCGGCAAGCTCAACGCCGTTTCCAGCGGTGGCGACAGCGCCCCGGTCCAGGCAGCCGGCCCTGCGCCAGTGCCGAAGGCCTGCGCGATCGACGAGCCTGACTGCGAAGCCTGCCAGTAAGGCCTGAGTGCCGCGCGGGGTGCCCACGGGCGCCCCGCGCGGCATTTTTGTATCCGCCCTGCGCTGAAACCGGCCGCGTCACTTCGGTCGAAGAAGCACGCAGGCATTTCAAGACACGCATTGCCGAAACGTTGCATACAACTCGGTAGCTGCGGATTGACCCGGTTCCTGTAGGAGCGGCCTTGTGTCGCGATGGGCCGCAAAGCGGCCCCGGCGATGTATGTGGCGAAGCTGCAATATTGGGGGCGCTTTCGCACCCCATCGCGACACAAGGCCGCTCCTACAAAGATCGCGCCAACACCACATCCTGTGCTTAAAAAATAAATAACCACAACATATAGTGCCTTTCGCGTTTTACCGCTACACTTCCCCCCTGTATCTGATGACACACGCTTCGTGAACGGACGCACGCCAAAACGGTCGAAAAAGTTACCCTCGCCCGCCAGACACGCACCCCGATCGAAGGCGAATTCCGGTATACTGCGCCCCCTCTGAAAAGGGCACCTTTCAATTGTCCTGGCCCCTCCGAGAGGCCTGGCCAGGTACAAGCCAGAACACACCAGATGTAAACGAGAGTCAGCCTCTCGAGCTGTCCATTCGCCGTAACGGCCTTGCGTCAGGCATCACATTCTTAAAATCCAACCGGTTGCCCCAGGGCGACCCTCAAGCAGGAGCCAAACCATGCTGAGCTGGGACGAATTCGACAAGGAAGACGGCGAAGTAGCCGCCAAAGGCAACACCCCTGCGCAGGCCGCTGCCGCCGCCACCCTCGACAAGCTCGACAGCGCCGGTGGTGCCGCCGCCCTGGAAGCCCGTGCCGCTACCGCTGACGACTCCGACGCCGTCAAGCGCGCCAAGGCTGCCCTGAACGACCTCGACATCGCCGAAGGCCTGGCCGAGCTGGAAGGCTCCGGCGCCCGCGTGCGTGTTGACGAAAAGCGCATGATCAACTGCCGCGCCGACCTCAACCAGCTGGTACCGTTCAAGTACGACTGGGCCTGGCAGAAGTACCTGGACGGCTGCGCCAACCACTGGATGCCGCAAGAGGTCAACATGACCGCCGACATCGCCCTGTGGAAGAGCATGGACGGCCTGACCGAAGACGAGCGTCGCATCGTCATGCGCAACCTCGGCTTCTTCTCCACTGCCGACTCGCTGGTAGCCAACAACCTGGCCCTGGCCGTGTACCGCCTGATCACCAACCCGGAGTGCCGCCAGTACATCCTGCGCCAGGCCTTCGAAGAGGCGATCCACACCCACGCCTACCAGTACTGCATCGAGTCGCTGGGCATGGATGAAGGCGAGATCTTCAACATGTACCACGAGATCCCATCGGTAGCGAAGAAAGCCGCCTGGGGCCTGAAGTACACCCGCGCCATCTCCGATCCGGAATTCAACACCGGCACCGTCGAAACCGACAAAGAGCTGCTGCGCAACCTGATCGCCTATTACTGCGTACTGGAAGGCATCTTCTTCTACTGCGGCTTCACCCAGATCCTGTCCATGGGCCGCCGCAACAAGATGACCGGCGTGGCCGAGCAGTTCCAGTACATCCTGCGTGACGAGTCGATGCACCTGAACTTCGGTATCGACGTGATCAACCAGATCAAGATCGAGAACCCGCACCTGTGGGACGCGGCGATGAAGGAAGAAGCGACCCAGATGATCCTGCAAGGGACCCAGCTGGAGATCGAATACGCCCGTGACACCATGCCACGCGGCGTGCTGGGCATGAACGCAGCGATGATGGAGGACTACCTCAAGTTCATCGCCAACCGTCGCCTGACCCAGATTGGTCTGAAGGAAGAGTACCCAGGGACTACCAACCCGTTCCCGTGGATGAGCGAGATCATGGACTTGAAGAAAGAGAAGAACTTCTTCGAGACCCGTGTGATCGAGTATCAGACTGGTGGGGCGTTGAGCTGGGATTGATTATCCGAGCCCCACTTGTCACGATCGTTGATCACGAAGTCACAATGACTTGAAAGTGGAACTCCCTAGCCCTCGTCTTCAGTGAGTTTCCGCAGCAGATAGGGCAAAAAATGAAAAGTCACCTGAGCCGTTAAGGCGCAGGTGGCTTTTCAGCATAACGCCAGGGTTGAATTGCCCCAGCGCCTCGCTCAACATTAAGTTCAAACCGGCGGAATCGAGTCCTTCAAGGCTCTGAGTTCACCCCCGAACCTTTTCGATTATTTTTTCCTCCCCTCCTTCCTGATCAACCTGCATCAAGATAATCAAGGTCGCAGGGTTCACCCCCAGTCGCTCAGCGAACTTTTCCATCTTCTCAATCGTTGGACTGCGAATTCCACGTTCAACGGTGCTGACGAATGACTGACTAGCGCCAATCTGCTCTTGGGCTATCCCCTTCTGAACTCGGACAGACTTTAGCGCCGAGCCAAAGGCTAACTTGCGTTCCATGTGCTAATCCTTGTATTCAAGTTTTGGTGAAGCTCGGTGAGCAGCGAACAAGCGAAAAGCACACACGCTTAGCCAAACCGACCCTTTAAACAATCAACTTAGAGCACACACATTACAACTTCCGAACGAATGACAAAAACACACAGAATCACCTCAAACGGATGGACTGCGACATATTAAGTCGCAGTCCATTGAACTAAAAAAATCCATTCAATTTCTTTGACTCCCCCACAAAATCGTGATCAAATCACAACCATCTTAGATACATAAATCGCTCTTAGCCAGTGAATGAGTTGAGGTCCGCATGGATTTCGAGCAAACTTCAGACATTGTCAAAAGTCAAAAAACCGCCGTCAAAAGTGGAAGATTCAATACTAGTGCTGACGTCAAAAGATTGGTATGGACCCGGTCTGCTGGGCATTGTGAGCTATGTGGACTTGATCTAACGCAAGACTTTCGCGTTGGAGCATCGATGAATTGGGCTGAAGTTGCTCATATTCTTCCTGCAAGCCCAAAAGGACCAAGGGGAGGACCAGAGTGCGATTCAGCCCTGGCTCAGATCCTTACTAATGACGTAAGCAACCTCATGCTGCTATGCCCAAATTGTCACGAAAAAATTGATCGCGACGATGAGGGTTATCCAGAGAAAGACCTCAGCAGTCTACATGAGGCCTACATTGAGCGAATTCGCTTGGCTGCAACCGCGCCAGATGCTGGACGCGCGGTGGCCTTGATTGTTCTAAGTCAGCACCACGCCACTCACAACGACATTTCAGAGCGAGAGCTTTTGACAGCGATGTCAGCCGAGGGCTTGGTCGCATTTGGCCCTGTTGTTAAGCACATTTTTGCAGCCCCAGGCCCACGTGGACGAGACAATCTTTATTGGCAAAGCATCAAGGACGATGTCCAGTTCGCAATTGAAAAGCAACTTCGGTTACGTGGTGGGAGCTTTGGAGATATCCCTGCTCTAGCCATTGTTGGCATCGCAGACATCCCGACCCTTATGGTGTTGGGGCAGTCATTGGGAGATCGGTTCAATCGCTACCTGTTTTCATCCAGTCGAGAGCATCGTCTTAAGTGGCCGGATCTCAAAGCAGAACCTCCTGAATTCACTATTACGCTCCCACCACCAAGCAATGGACCGATAGCGTTGGTGCTGTCCATCTCTGCCGAAATTCCATCCAGGGACATTTTCAAGGCACTACCCAATGCTCGAATCGCAACACTGACTATCAAGGAACCTAGCTACGCGATGGTACGCAATCGTCGTGTCATTCATGCATTTCGCGATGCATTACAGATTCAAATCAGCCAACTGGAGGCCCAAACCCTCGAAGAAATCCACGTATTTGCAGCAATCCCCGCCGCGTTCGCAATAGAGTTCGGTGCTCTTCTGACGACTCAGCACCAGCACTCCTATGCGGTTTACGACCGGGACAAGACTGAAGAGAACGGATTCCAACGTATTTTAAATCTGGGTCCCACTACTGACGAGAAATGACCATGACGTTGATTACCCAAGATGAACGCACCAGGCAACGCAGTTGGGAACTGCTCCTTCTACGCGCTGCCAATCGCATTTCCTTGACTCCGAGCCAGTACCAGACGATTGATGATAGGTACACTCAACTGCAGAAAATCCTGTCGGTTTCGACCAATCCGCTCCTTGCAGGAGCTCACATTTTCGTTCAAGGGTCGATGCGTTTGAGAACAACCATCAACCCTGTCACTGGAGCTCCCAAAGACCTTGGGACCATTGATGCCGATGCCATCATCTGGCTGCCCAATGCAGCAAACGCTGATGCCATGACGGTGATGAACGCAATCGAAGAACGCTTCAAAGAAGGCAGCAGGGTGCAGTCAGCCATTAAACCCCTGCGCCGCGGCATCCGTATCGAATATGCTGATGAGAATCCTGGTTTCCACATCGACATCACTCCTGCCCGGAATGTGAGAGGCAATTTCGAACGGGACGGCAAAGGGAAACTTGAGGTGCCGGATCGTGACATTCAAGACTGGAAGCCCAGCAGTCCAATTTCTTACGCGGACTGGCTGAACGATGCCTCGGAACAGCACATCACCCTAGAGCGAGAGCTGGTTGCGGCGATGGAAAGCTATAGTCGAACGCTCGACTCGGCCACGACCCAAGAGCCATTACCTACCTACCAGGAATACGACAAGCTCGATCCGCTTCGGGCTACGGTAAAGCTGTTGAAACGGCACCGTGACGAATGGGCTATTGAGACTGGTGCTACGAACCATCGCCCTATCTCGGCAGTCATTACTACTCTGGCGACGCACGCCTACCTCAGGGTTGTTCAAGAGTCCAAAGCCTCTCCACTGACGCCTGTCGAGGCGATTATCAAAATCGTCCAGAAGATGCGTCAGTTCATCGGGTTCAACGAGGGGGAGTATCAGGTCTTGAACCCGGAGGATCGCGGTGAAAATTTCGCCGAAAAGTGGAACAAGCCTGGAGAGGGCGAAAAGTATCGCGCGGCATTCAACAACTGGCATGCCAGCGCCGAAGTCGCGATTCAGCTTGGTCTGAAAAGCCACGAAAGTGAAGATGCTTTCGCCCGCGCCATGAACTCTACCTTTGGTATCGGTAACGCGCTGATCAGCGAAGTGAATAGGCAGATACCAGGCTCATGGACGATGCCTGGACGCACCCCGGGAACAACCCGAAATAAGGCGGCCGCTGCAGTATTTTATAGCGGTGCAAGTCAGTCCAAATCTCAAAGCGGTGTGGAACCAGTTGAACGCCTCGGTTGAGTCTACCCCCACCCTCTTGGAGCGCGGCATCGCCGCCCTCCAAGATTTCATTGGCCAAGAAGCCGCCTACCTTCTTCAACCTACTCCGAGGCAGAAGGGCGAGGCGGAGAGTTTCACATTCCCACTACCGGCTGACTACACCGGGATAGAGCGTCGAGTACGCATTTCATTCCCAACCCATTTCCCCCAAGCATCACTCCAGCTGCATGTCCAGCCCTCTCCCTGGCTTAAATGGCCTCACGCAATGGAGTCCGGTCTTTGCCTCCACGGCTTTCGTGAAAAACCGATCACTGGAACGCCAGAAGAGATCGTGAGGGATAGTCTCTCTCGCCTCTCATCGATCTTGCGACTGGTAGCCGAAGGAGCAGATCCAGCTCTGCGTGATACCGAATTTCATAACGAGTGCACCACGTATTGGAGCCTGCAATTGGACTCCGCACCACAGGATCTCCTGTTGCTTGAACGCCCAAAAACCGCAACTCAGCTATTTGCGATCAGCGATCCACGGCCAGGTAGACGCAATCGCACAGCATGGCTTGCTTCAAGCAAGGACTTGTTGAAAGGCCGTCTGAAGCAAGTGATCGGTCACGCTGGGAAAATCCGAGCGCCGTCCGCGGCTGGGTTTTATGTCAAACTGCAGACCCATCCTGATATACGCTTTCCAACCCCTGAAGCCCTTTTGGATTGGTTGACCCCACACCTGAGCGCAGACGACGCTAAACAATTTCTCAATTGGTTTTCGGGAAAAGGCTCAGTCGCTGACCGCTGGATCATGCTTGAGTTACCAGGTGGACAGGGAGCGCCTGTGTACTGCTTGGAAGTTCGCTCCTACAGCAAGCAACCAGACTATGGACGCTGGCACGGGTTTAGGTCTGCCAGACGCTGGTCGGGTAAGCACCAGCCAGCCCACGCCCCTGTACTTGTGCGCACTACAACGCTCAATATCCTCGACCGAGACGACATACTCTCACGCGACCTCAGCGGTACCGCATCAGATCTCGAAAAGGCGCGTGTTGTCATGATTGGCGTCGGCTCATTGGGCAGCCCAGTTTCATTGCAGTTGGCCAAGTCGGGCGTGGGGGAACTCATTCTGATTGATCCCGATGTGCTGGAGTCCGCCAACCTAGGCCGTCACGTGCTTGGCACAGATGATCTGGCACAGCCCAAAGCAGAAGCGCTGGCTGAAAAGCTCAGGCGTGACCTCCCTATAGTGAAGGTCACCCCAATCCCCGCGCGCTCTGAAACAGTCATGCAGGCTAAACCATCGCTGATCAAAGATGCTGACCTCGTGATCGTGACGACCGCAGACTGGGATTCAGAAGTTGCACTATGGGCTAGCAAGTCAAACGGCGCCCCAAGGAACCTGATCCAAGCCTGGAGTGAGCCTCACTCCTACATTGGACATGCTCTGCTAGCTCCTGATGGAAACTTTGATGGGCGATCGTTGTTCGATCATTCAGGGAATTTTCTGAATAAGTACACGGAGTGGCCTCAAGGAGAAGGAGTCGTACAACTTCCAGCCTGCGGTCAGACTTTCATCCCTGGCGGCGCTTCAGGAATGGCTAATGTAGCGGCAATGGTGGTGCAACTCGCACTGAGATCATTGACCGAGAAGTTCGAACAGCCGGTTTGGAGCACAACGATCTATCGACCTCAGGACATTGCCAGCCGTGGCGGCACCTATCACGGACCCGAAGTGGCAGAAGGCGTTCAGCACATCGTTCTAGAACGCGAGTGGCCAACCGTCGAGGACCAAGGCCAATGACAGCCGTCGCCTGGACGTGGGAGTGGCGTTGCCTCGGTTGCAGATTGTCTGTGACACAAGCCGTTGCCGATGTACTTGATCAGTATCGGCAACGATCATCAAGGTCCGAACGGGGTGGCCAGCTGTTTTTGGATTTAGACGATCCCACCGGACTGATGATCAGTCTGGCCACACCGCCACATGCCCGGGATAGGGCGGGCTGGACATGGTTGGAGCTCGACGCCGAACGCTGCCGGCGCGAGATAGAAATTGCGAACGCACAAGGGCTTCGGCTTGTCGGCTATTGGCATACCCACCCCCAGGCCATTCCCATGATCTCTCCCACCGATGTCAAAAGCTTCAAGAGGTTTGCCGCGCGCTATGCAAACGAACTGCCCCATCCGATCGCTGTGATTGTGGGTCTCTCGTCCGAACGCAACGGTATCAAGGCTTGGCTATTCCACGGCGAGTCTTGCATCGAGGCAACCTTGGCCGACTGACTCAGCCTTGCTCTTCTCTGCGCTTCAACATCAAGGCGAAGAGCTCGGCCTGATGCTGTGCGTCTTCGAGCGCATTGTGCGTAGAGGCACTCCGGGGCTGGAGATTTTCGACCATATGCGAGGATTTGGTCTGTCTCCATTCGAGATTGAAAGCGCCCATGTAGTAGGCCTTGATGTCGAGTGCAGTAAACCCAAACGGGTTCTCTCCAACATATTTGTGAAAGTAGTAATTTACGAATGACCAGTCAAAAGGAGCGTTGAGCCCTACTAAGACGGGCTTCTTCTCACTACCTCCGACATCAGCAACCCAGGCGGAAAACTTCTTCATGGCGTCGACAGGCTCAAGCCCTGTGCGGCTCAGCTCATCAAGATGAAAGCCCGTCACGCCCAAAGCCTCAGGGTCGTGCTTGGGGCTGTCGGGTTTCAGCTCCATATAAAAGCTCTGCTCTGGCCGCCCGACCACACAGGCCCCCAAGGAAAGCATGCTGTACTCCCCAGGAATGGGGCCAGAAGCCTCGATATCAACAGAAATAAAAAGTTCTTGAGTATTCATCTCATCCCCCAACACCGGAACATTATCGAGCATGTGAGTTTATCATCTTGTCCTAATCCAAGCTGGTTCGCTCGCCCCGCTGAGAGCTTAACCATTTCTCCATACCTCTTTTACAATCGGACCGTACATATTGCAGAAAGCATCCCCTAGTGTGCCAAACACGTGGAAAAGCCTTCATCAATAGTAGCTTTAGATCATGCCATCCGTGATCATTGACTGACAGCATGCACCCTGCAGAATACTGCTTTGAATAGAAAGGAAGAATTGATGGTTAAGGAAGAAATCTTGAACTGGGGAAGGAAGCTGATCGATTGGTTCGTCCGTCCCAAGAATTTTGGACTCAGCCTTATCCGCAACGGAGTCGTGTTGATAGGCCTTTCGCTGGCCGGAGGCTTAATTGGAAAAATCATATTCGTCAGCGCCTCAGTGCAACTGCAAGCAAGCGTTGATACGACTGGCGGGCCTGCTGCCTGGATGGTCATTACCGCCTTCGCGGTAGGTCTAGTGATGATTATTGCCGGAGCAGGCTTCAATCTGCACGACCGTAAACAACTCGCCCGGCAGCGCGTCGTTCTTCTGGAGCAGAAAGGATTGTTCAAGATCGATACCCCGCTGGATAGCACGGTGCGAGATACCATTGGCGGTAACGTCGAGCGGATCCTCGTCGACATCCGTGAAGGGTTGACGGAAGGTCGCATATCGAGCCCAGAGATTGCGCTGCAGAAGGTGGTGGAAGGTCGAGGCGATCTGGTTCGTCGGTTGGAGGGCGAGAACAAAAATGACGTCAAGATCGCCTACGGTGGACTGATGGCTGTACCATTCACTTTTCTTACGGGCTACCTCCTGGATGACGAGGGAGGAAGCGTACAGGTCTTTGACTGGGATCGGTTCGGAGCCGGTCAATGGCGCCTTATCGAAAAGGGGGTTGATGATGGGCGACGGCTGGAAATCGTAGCTTCGCCCAACGGCGTAGCCGATGAAGTGGTTTTGGCGATATCAATTTCCTATCCGGTCGACGAGGCAGGCATCGCAGCTACTTTTCCAAGCTTCCCGATCATGCACCTGAAAATGCAAGAGCTGTCCTCAAATGCGCACTGGTCTCAGGAGAAACAATCCGCTTTAGCGGAGCAGTTCCTGCAGGCAGTTAAGCTACTTTCAGGACAGGGCACAAAGACCATCCACCTGGTCCTAGCAGCTCCGAACAGCGTGGTGTTCAATCTGGGACGTAGTTACGACAGAAGGCTCTTGCCGACCGCGATCATCTATCAATATGAGCGGTCCTCCGTGCCAGTCTATCCGTGGGGAGTCGCCCTACCCTCCCATGAGCACAATCAACCCGTGATCGTTCACACGTCTCGATAAAGTGACTTACTGCTCTCTGGCTCCGCGCGGAACCTCGAGTCCGCCCCTGTAGATGCAACCTGCGAACGCCTCTAGTACCATGCTAAAGACGCTCGCAGGCTAAGCTCAGGGACACTCTTAGCTCTCTTGGTCAATCCTGCCGGCTCAGCTCAAAGTGTCCATCTGTCGCTGCGCTGGTGTAATAATTACCGGTTAATTTATTAATGCCTAGCGCAGAAAATTTAAGATTGGCAGATCCTTCATATGGCTCTTTCGCCTCGACATCAGTTTTCTTGGGGGTAACCCGGTAAAAATAGAAAATCTGGGCACGCCCCGACTCCTGGTCCTTTTTTGGAACAATAGCGAGCGTCTGTGACTCCGAATTCTCCGAAAGAACTTCCATGCTCATACTCAGCCAGTTCTGCTTGATCACGGCCGTAGCTGATACAGATCCGCTCACTTCAGCATTACGGTAATGAATTTTCATTTCCCAGACACCATTTAGATCAGGAAAAAGTAGAGAGTTCAGTGCAGGGATGCATGACCATACTTTTCGCCATCCCCAATAGCAGAAACCTAGCAATCCAAGATTTAAAACAGCTCCACCGCTAAAGGCCATGGTGAGCGGACTGGAATCACGCTGGAGGCAGAAGAAATCCAATAGGGTGTAGACACCAAACACGCATACACCATAAAAAACGCATAAAAATACGATCACCCGCACTGGATATATCAACAAGAACATTCATACCCCCTCAAAATAAACTTCACGTCCATCCTTGAAAATCACAACACCCAATGATTTAGTTGATATCCCGCACAGGCACACACCCGGCAACATGGAGCCAAATATGGCGGCAACATATCGCCCACCAAATTTTCGCGACCTATTGATAACTGCCGACATCGCTATCGAAGGAGAGAAGTACTGTGACAGTGCAATCAATTTTAAATCCGGACTCAACACATGAAACCCGTCATGCAGGTCACTATCCACTGTAGATAGACCAGCTAAAATCGTAGCCACATCATCCTCAATCGGTATCTCAACATCTAGCCTCAGTGGAAACACAGGAAGCTCAGCACTTGAATCACAAACAACAACCCCTAACCCTGTGAAATCCTTTCCAGCCAGCAACCGGGCTCGACCTAAAACTTCTGCCAGCTTATTAATCATGAAGAAATCCAAACCCTTTGACTTGAGCGATCCAATTGTAGGCCAGCCGCCAATTTTCAGCATTGGGCATCGAATGCTGCACAACGCCATATAATCGCCAATTTGTCAATTTCCACCAGTACCAACCGGATATTACTGGCGGCGATTTTGGGTAGCTGTCCCCCCCGACGCGTTATGGCCAACGGTTCACGCCTCCACACAAACCGCTCCTTACATCCACCATCTGCGTCTGCTGTTGACATTAGAAGCAGTCGCTGAGATTGTCATCCGAATCGCGCCCGATTCTCTGGTGTTGGCCCAGTCCAACACTACGTTCGGACCCTCTTACTTATGAAGAACGGAAGGTGCCGTAGCTCTCTCCACTCCACATCTTCTAGACCTTGAGTGCCATACTCCGATTTTTCATGTACTTGACTCATCCCACCTAATTCTAGAGTTTCGTAGGTAAGACTAGATAGCAACGACGGCTAGCGGCCGCCGAAGCTTGAAGAGCATGAGCTTTCTGAGCTGCCACCATTGAAATGCCTCTCCAAGGCAATTCAATGAGGGCACCAGTTGCCCATTATCGAGGTATCCAGCGGCTTCGTAATTACCGTCAGGACGTCAATACTCCTTTCGCTGACGCTACTAGGCTCATGAGATGCTGTTGATCCGCCGCTAATATTCTGAGAATGGATTCATAGCTTCTTGAATTGGCACGACGACGGAAAGCGTCCTCCTGGAGTCGCTCCGAAATCAAATTAAAACCTTTCTCCCCGACCAAGTTATTTAGCCACTGCACAATATTGTCGTTGTAGAATGGCAAAACCAAACCAGTCCGTCTATTTATCATCATTGCTCGCAGTTCAGCAAGCCTCACTATGTCCGCCACATCCTTATCGTTGGTAATAATTTTATCCACGAAAAATGTAACATCCGGAAACTTCTTAGAGAATGAGAGCGAGTCCAAAATCCTGAATATGTAAATATCCCACGCACAGTTCTTGATTCTATCCAGCGGATCATCTGCAGTGAGCAACGAATTCAATTTTTTTGATGTATTGCAACGCCCACCTCTAAAAAATATATCTGCACATATGATCAGCTCCCGATTCATGACGATTGCCAGATCTTCATCCATGAACCTTATGAGCTCTAACATTTTCGACTCAGGAGTCATCCTCTTGTCAGAGTCCAATATCTTAGCCCGTAGCAGCATACATTCAACGGCGGCAGAATGTATTTTTAAGGCCTGCCCCAGCGAACTTTCTAACGTTTTGGAAAAATCTTTTATCAGGATTTTCGCATGGGCCTCTGCTTCTTCGACATATTGCGTTCGGTAGCGCTCTCCCCATCCTGCGTCCAGCGGACTATCGCATAGACTCAGGCCATAAAGTGCTGCAACAGTTTGCTCGCAACACTCCATGGTCGTAGCGTTCCAGTTCCGGTGTGCCTCCCACAGATACAAATAGGGATTGATGTTCTGCAACACGTCCGGGGTCAAGCTTGAAGCCAGCCGCTCTCTGATTTTTTCGCGCGCTTCAGACGGTTTCTTGTAAGCGATACTTCGGATGTAGGAGGCAACGTTGGAGTCGACGAAAGCACACTGCCCCATCTTCATTTCATACCGATTGTCACCCGCAGAGGCGAACTCGGCGTCCAAGCACCAAAGTGAACGCCCACGGAAAAGGGTTGCAACGATTCCATCATCCAAGAGTTGCTCTCGGCGAATGGGATATGGGCCATCGTTCCGCTCTGACGCATAGAGAATGCGCCAGTCCTTCAGAATATCCGATCGCTCCATATAGCGCTTGTAAGCGTCTTCCACCTCCGGCTCAGAGCAGACTTCAAAAATCGCGTACTGCTCCTCAAAGCTTGGAATGCGCTCTGAAGTACTTTTGTCCACCGCCATAGCCTCCTGAACAAAACACAACTTGATACACGACATCAGCCATGAAACATCCTGAGTAGCCACAACAAGCATACTAGTCACACTTTCATTAACTATGCTATCAGGCATTTACTTTTATCGACCTGCTTTCGCAGTTTTACAAAAATTACGTAGTAAGACACTGAATCACCTCTGGTTCCCCAGACACTCTCCAAGCTCAGGAAATAGCGTTTCTCATACTCTACTGGAGACAGCTGCATAGCACTGCTGTGTCGACGTTTTGGATTATAGAACATCTCGATGTAATCGAAAATATCACTTCGGGCTTCTTCACGGGTTGTGTAGATCTTTCGTCAGATTCGCTCCCGCTTCAAAAGCTGGAAGAAGCTCTCGGCTACGGCATTGTCATGTAGCCGCTGGGGTGCACCTTGAGGGTTTGGTAAAGGCGCCGCACCGGGTAATCAGTCGAGTGCTTCTTGATGAAGGCATACTTCAGCCGCACTCCTTGGCAAAGTACGCGGCGGCCTTTATTAAGATGTCTCGCTCTTCAGTCACGCGCTTGAGTTCAGCGCGTGGCTTGCGCAATTCGGCCTGCTGATCATCGTCTTGCTGACGCTGCTCTTGGGGCTTGCTGTAGACCTTGATCCAGGCGTAAAGGCTGTCCACGGACACGCCTAGGCGCTGGGCGACATCGGCGACAGGATCGCCTTTTTCGGCCACTTGCTTGACCGCTTCTATCTTGAACTCTTCGGGGTAACGCTGACGACTCATGGCATCTCCTATTTTGGCTTCATTATGAGGCTTGGAGGTGTTTACAAAACCAGGGGCGATTCATTCCTCCCTACTGAGATCCAACTGCATCCGCAGTCTCATCGTACTAGGTCATACATAGCCACCTCATATTGACAGTACCAATAAAAACTCAGAAATATTTGACATTTAGAGTCAAGTCATCATGAAATTATACTTAAATATCAGTGGCCTTTTTTCTAAGCTCCGTGGAAAGTGGGGCCGAGCGAAGCATAGGGAAGGCTGCCGATTGGCAGGAAGAAGCCGAAGAGGAAGCTTCCTACAAGGTTCTCATTGTGACTTTTGTATCGTCGCGATAACGTCTGCCGGCGCTTAAGAACGCTCACGCAGCGGTATTCCGTTCCCGTTAGCAGCGGCTCTCCAAATCAGGATGGCCAAGATGGACAGTTTCGATACACCTACCCTCTTCACCCGCCACAACCGCCCCCTCCACACCCTCTGGCTCGAATCCCAAGCCTGGTTTTGCGCCCACGAACTCGCCCGGCTGAGTGGTCACTTCTACGACGAACACTGCATGCGCAAACTCGACCCGGATCAGTACCGCTCCGTGCAGTTGCTGCGCTATGGCAAATACCAGGAAACCACGATGGTCAGCGAATCCGGGGCGTATACCTTGTTGGCGCATCACCATGTGCCGGAGAACCGGCATTTGCGCTGGTGGCTGACGCATGAGGTGGTGGCGGTGCTGCGTGATCGGCAGACGGACGGGATGGAGGATGTCCCGCGACTGGGGCAGATGTGCTGGCCTGGGGGGGGGGAGCGCGACGTTGTTGTATTGGCAGAGTGAGCCTTGGGTGAGGATGCGGGATATGCCGGTGGTGCTGGCAGGGGAGGTGCAACAGCTGCCGCCGGTAGAGAGGCCGAAGTTGAGTTGGCGGGAGTGTGCGCAGCGGGCGCTGCGGTTGCATGGGGTTTAAGCGGCGGTTTTGCCTGGGCGGGCCTCTTCGCGGGTGAACCCGCGCCCACAGGTACTGCGCTGGCTTCGGGGTCACGCTGTACCTGTGGGAGCGGCCGTGGCCGCGAACACCGGCGCAGCCGGTGCCATGCACCGCGTCGCCTGATTCGCGGGCTTGCCCGCTCCCACAGGTACTGCGCTGGCTTCAGGATCACGCTGTACCTGTGGGAGCGGCTTTAGCCGCGAACACCGGCGCAGCCGGTGCCATCCACCGCGTCGCCTGCTTCGCGGGCTTGCCCGCTCCCACAAATGCCGGTGCCATCCACAGCTAGTTCATTTGCTTGCCTACAACACCACTGCCCTGCTACTTCCCCTCCCCAACCGGCTCCACCCGCTGCACCACGATCTGCATATGGCTCGCCATGTCGCTCAGTATCACCTCCCCTTCCTTGTACTCCGGGGTGATCATCAGCGAGCGGACAAAATGCTCGTTGCCACCTTCGCGCTTTTGCACGTTCTCGAACGCCACGATGATCGTCTCGTTGCGCCAGTTGCTGATGTCGAAACCGCCCGCAGCAACGAACTCACTAATGTCGCGCTCGTCGTTGAACACATTGGCAGGCAGGATCAGCAGGCGGTCCTTGAGAAACACCTGATAATACTGGCGAGGCCCCACCGGCCAGTTCTGCTCCACCACGTGCTCGATGCGCCAGTGATGGACGTTATTCTCATAGACCACGACACGCTCGACCTTATGGCCATTGCAAGCAACGAGCAAGGGCAATAGCAAACCACCGAGCCAGGTACGCTTTCGGCGCAGATTCATCCCGATCCCCTCGTTACATCAGAGAAAGGTGTCATTTAGAGGTTTTTGCCGCGCGACGGTTGAATTTACGGATGTCCCGATACTCCACCAGGCGCACGCGCATCTCGCGGTAACGCTGGCTGTTGATGATCAGCAGAGCCAGCAAACCGAACACCAGGACGGAAATGTACGCCCCCATGTGCGGGCGATAACCGTAGCTGGGCAATGCGGCGAGCAAGGCAACCACGAGGATGCCGATCACACCGCGCACGCCCCAGACAAAGCCACGCACCATGGCGATATGCGAGGCGGCACTCACTACACCGGCTGCCGCCAGCACCATCACCGAGAGTTCAGGGTCTGAGCTGCGCATATAGGTGGAGAACACCAGCGAGACGGTGCCACCCAGCGCCATGCAGGAAAAGAAAAACTCGGCAATGAACACGCCGAAATAACGGGAAAGAAACGCTTGCAGCTCCTGGTCACGGGTCACTCGGTAATCTCCTCGTAAAGCCCCACGGCAACCGATTGCACGAAGCTACTGCTGCCAAAGCCCGACAAGCCGCCTATCGAGTCTTTGATCAAGGTACGCGTGGCATGCTGAATTTCGGTAGGGGTAAAACGTTTGATCGCAGTTCCCGCCGCTTGCTTCAGCTTGAGCTGCTTGGCAGTGAGCGACGGATGCTTGATGAGCAGAAGCTCCTCGGCCAGCGCCTTGCGTTGCTGCCGCGACAGGCTATGGAACAGCTCCCTCCAGCCCTTGCCGGTAGCCGCTTTGCGAGCCTGCAGGAACCGCACGGTGTTCAGGCTCGATGCGCCCACACCTGCCAGCGCGACGCCGTCCAGTATGCTCATCACGGTCTGGACCGTGTCGTTACTGTCGAGCCAGTCGTTCTGCCCTGGGTCGAACACTTCGTTGAACACTCGGTACCCGCCCATCATGCACTGCCCGGTACCCGCAGCCGCGGCGGCATAACCGACCGCCGTCAACACCATGCTGGCGCCGCCAGTGAACGGTACGGCAATGGTGCCACTGAACATGACGACCCAACCAAGGTAGGCCGAGAGGCAACCCAGACTGGCGTTCACGGCCTCTGCCATCACCTTGCGCTCACGCGCGCCGGTTTGCAGCTGGGTCATGAACTGTTCAGGTGACTTGTAAGGTGCTGCCTCCTGCAGAATCACACGCTTGGGCGCAATGCTGCAGATAGGCTTGAATTCGCGCAGGACGATCACGTTGTACTCGGCATCGATATAGACAACACCAGCACCCACGATACCCGGGTCGGCATCGATGGCCCTGAACAGCTTCTGCTGGTCGACGGTCAACAACAGCCGCTGACGCGCCATTTGCTGGCGGTAACCGCCCAGGGCGCCGGACATCAGATCAGTCACGACAACTCTCCTTGATTCGAAAAGCCGCTGCGCCGGCCCACGCACGCCCCGTGCAGGTCAGGCGACCTGCCAGGGGCTGCACGTGCACCGGCGCGAGCGCAACGGAGCGTGGGTTACACGTTCGGGCAAGGCACCGGCGCCCAGTCACCCATGTCGGGGCTGCGGCACATCTTGTTGACCTGGTCGACGCCAGCATTGGCCACCTGCTGGGCCTCGGCTTTCTTGGTAGTGGCCTTCTGCAGGGTCTTCTCGGTGGCGACCGCCTCTTGCGGCACGTTCGTGTTCACCTTGACGGCCTGGGTCTTCTTCTTGCCAGTGGTGGTCTTTGGCGGCTCAGCCACGGTTGCCACATCGGTACGAGCCACACCAACCTGCTTGAGGTCCTGCTCGTAGGCCTGGGTGTAGTTGTCGAGGTTTTCCGCAACGCGGCCGTTGACGGTGGCCAGCAGCTTGTTCGACTCCTGCAGGCCCGAGACGATCTCGGCCAGGCGCTTGCGCCCTTCGGTGTCGTTGATGCGGTTGGCCTTGCGGCCGTCGATCAGGCTGGTGAACTCACGCTGGTAGCAGCTCTGCGAAGCCTTGGCATAGGCCGTGGTGCGGTCCAGGTCGGCAGCGCTCTTGTCGATGTCGGTGGCGTACGAGGCAATGCGCTGCTTGTCGTCACTGATCTGCTTCTGGCGCTCGGTGTAGTAACCGGCCGCACCGCCCACCAAGGCACCACCCGCCGCACCGATGGCAGCGTTACGGCCGCGGTTGTCACCATCGACCAGGGCGCCGGTCAAGGCACCGCCGAGGGCCCCGATGACGGCGCCTGTGGCAACCGAGCGGGTCATGTCACCGTCGGTGGAGCGCAGGTGCTGCACGGGCTCGTAGCAGCTCGGGTAGTACTCGACCTTGGTCGTGGCACCAACCTTGGACACCGGAGAGCTGGAGCAGCCCGCCAGCAGGACAGTGCTGAAACCGGCGGCGAGCAGCAGGGCGGAACGGGCATGAGTAGCCGTGAAGATGGTCTTGAACATGTCACTTTCTCACGTGGGTGGTTAAAACGGGGGGCTTCATGCCACCCCGCGGTTGCGTCAGGCAGAAGCCACTACGAAGGCCGCGCGGCGGCCGATGCCAGGAGCTCCTTGAGGATCGTTGCCGGGTCGGCGCGCCGGTTCTGGCGGTACTCCCCAACATGGCGAACGAACAGGGTCGCGCGGCTAACCAGGCTCTTGCCCAGGACCGGCTTGCGATTGAGTTCTTCCTTGACCCGCTGGAACTGCGCCTGGATCACCGCATCGGTGTAGCGCGTACCACTGGCCAGGTTGTCGATGTAGATCGCCACGGCGCCATCGAGGGCGGCGCGGCCGTTGGCGATGGCTGCGGCGTACATGCTCACGGTGGTCTGGTCGCCACGCGCCTTGGCCTCGGCCTGGGTGTTGCGCAGGTTGGTCAGGCGAATGTTGTAGTTGTTGATGGTCTCGGCCACCAGCGCGGCGGACTGGATCAAGTTGCCGGCAGCCTCTTCGCGCTGGCGACCGATCAGCGAAACGCTGCGCTTGAGTTCTTCGTTGACCAGCCCCAGCTCGGCCTGCTGGCGCGGGTCGGCGGTGGCGGCGATGATGCTGTCCAGGCGCTCGGTCGGGTCCTGCACGGCATCAATATCGTCGGTCAGGCTGGCCAGGCGCCCTTCCTTTTGCCACTGCTCGAACAGTTCCTGGTAACGCGAACGGGGTGCCGACAAGGCGCCGATGGCCACCCGGAAGCCTGTGGTCTCGTTGCGCTGCTCGGTACCGTCAGCGCCGAACAGCGGGTACTCGCGGCGCATGCCGGTAAACAGCGTGCCCTCGCCTTCCAGGTAGTTGCCGCCCTTGACCACGAAGCCGCCATAGGCGCCTTGCAAGCGGCCGGCATGCACCAGCTGGAACGACTCCTGAACCATTTCGGCGGCATTGCCGATCACATCGAACAGCCCCAGCGGGTTCGGCAGCCGGGTACCGATCGGCATCAGGCGTGCGGCCTGCCCGGTGCCGCCAGCCACCTGGTTGAACACTGCCCAGTCGCCAAGCGGCCCGTCGCTGTCACTGCCCTGGACCTTGCGCGGGAACAGCCGCCCTTCCAGTTCCTGGCGGCTTACCGCAGAGCCGCCACGGGCAGCGAACTCCCACTCCACTTCGGTGGGCAGGCGCACAAAACCGACCCCGCCGTCCTCGGCCTTGCTGCCCCGGCCACTGACCGGCAGCAGGTCACGGTGATGCTTGAGCAGCCAGGCACTGTAGACCGCGGCAAAGCGCTCGGCCTCGAAACGCGACAGCTTGACCTTGGGCAGCCGCCCCGCCGCCGTGGTATCGGGCTGACAGGCCGGCGCCGCCTCGCCGCTGGCCAGCGACTGGGCCTGAGCCATCACCTGGGCATACTGCCGGGCGCTGACCTCGTACTTGCCAATGAAATACATCATCGGCTTGAGCGGGCCAGCCTGGTCGAGTTCGGGCAGGCTGGGGGCGACGGCCTTCTGCCAGGCGGGCGAAAGGTCCTGGAGGCTGAACTGGCCATTGATGAAGTCACGCCGATAACCGGAAATGAACGACTGCTGGTAGCCGGCCTCGCCCTCGCTGAACGGGTAGCCGAGGTTGACCTCGCGGTCGTCCAGGCTACCCTGGGCCAGCACGTAGACGCTGCGCAGTACCAGTTCGCCGCCGCATGGCAGCGGCAGGCTGACGTCGCCCGGCAAGGGCTTGGGGTTGTCCAGCTTGCTGGTGTCGACCGGCTGTGCCGGGGCGCTGGCGGCAGCGGCGTTGGCCGGCTTGGCAGGCGGCTCGTCGGTACCCGGCGAACAGGCCGCCAGGCCCAGCGTGGTCAGAAGCAGGGCCGTAGCCCCGAGGCGAAGTTCAGACATCACGAATTCCTTGACTGGCATCGATGCGCGTTACCCGCCAGCCACCCAGGGCAGCAGCGGCTGTGCTGGCCAGCAGCACCGCAGACAACGCAACGAAGTAATGCATGGGCAACAGATGGCTGGCGTATTCGCCTGGCACCTGCGTGAAGATCCGGTTGAGGCCCTGCTCGGCCAGCAGGTACAGGGCGCCGGCAACTGCGGCCGCCAGCACGCCGCTGTACAGCGCCTGCAGCACCACGAACAGCAGCAGCGCGGCCGTGCCGAACCCCAGCAGGCGCAGCACCGCCAGCTCACGCTGCTTGCGCTGTACCGCCGCCACCGCGCCAGCGGCGATGGCTGCCACGGCACCGGCCACGGCCAGGCTGGTGATGATCCAGAACACCAGGTCAAGGTTGCGGCTCAGGGCCTGCACCTGGGCGATCTGCGCTGCCTGGGTCGATACCAGCCACTTGCGTTCGGCGAAATAGGCGCGCAGCGTCTCGACATCAGCCAGCCCACGGGCATACAGGCGAAACGCCGGGTATATCCGCTGCGCATCATTGCCTGCGGCCTCCCCCGGCCAGCCCAGCGCCGGCACGCCGCGCCCGTCGCGGTAGTCCTCGACCGCTTCGAGCAGGGCCAGGGAAGCAAACAGGCCATCGCGCTCGAACGCCGCCAACGGCAGCACGGCAGCTACCTGCAGGCGCGTCTGGCGCCATTGCACCTGGCCGGCCTGCTGCCGGCTGAAGCTGGCCTGTAGCTCATCACCGGCAGCGGCACCGAGCTTCTCGGCAGCGGTAAAGCTCAGTACCACCTGCTGCAGGCCCTGCGGCGGCGGCACCTGTTGCAACAAGGGGTCACCGGCAGCGGTCGGCAGCATCTCGACGGTTACCGCACGCCCCTTGGCAGGCAGCAGCAGCTCTGCAGTGGCGGCGATCTGCCGGGTCCGCGCGATGGCGAAGGCGACGTCCGGTCGCTGCCCCAGGGCATCGATGAAATCGGCGCGGAAACGGCCCCCGCCCAAGGGAATGATCTCGCGTACGCTCGGGTCGCGTTGCAGCCGCTCGGTCAGGCTGCCGACCAGGCCGAACTTGAGACCGAACAGCACCAGCAACGGCGCGATCACCGCGACCAGCGCCAGCACGCTGCACGCCGACAGCCGCGCATCGTTGCGGTAGTCCTGCCAGGCCAGGCCGGCGATCAGCCACGGGCGCATCAGACGGCCTGCGCCAAGGTGGCGGTGACGCCGCCGTCGGCATCGCGCCGGCAGGCCATGCGCAGCACGCTCAACCCGGCCCGGCGCGCCAGCGCTTCGTCATGGGTGGCGAGCACGCAGGTCACCTGGCGCGCCTGTGCCTCGCGCAGCAGCAACTGCATGACCCGCTCGGCGTTCACCGGGTCCAGCGCTGCGGTAGGCTCGTCGGCCAGCAACAATGCCGGCGCATGCGCCAGGGCCCGGGCGCAGCTGACACGCTGACGTTGCCCCAGCGACAACGCGGCAGGTTTCTTGGCCAGCTGGTCACGCACGTCCAGCGCCTCGGCCAGGCGTTCGACGCTGCCGTCCTCGCCCAGCCCCAACAGCTGCCGTGGCAGGCGGATATTGCCGCGCACATCGAGGAAACCGAGCAATCCGCCGGCCTGCAGCACGTAACCCAGCTGGCGGCTGCGCAGCGCCGCCAACTGGTCGAGGCGGCGCTGGCGCCACAGGCCAGCCACATCGGCGCCGGCGAAGACGAAGCCCTCGGCGGCATCCGGCGCCAGCACCAGCGCCAGCAGGTCGAGCAAGGTACTCTTGCCGCAGCCGCTGGGGCCGACCAGGGCCACCCGTGCGCCTGCCGCCAGCTGCAGCCGGTCGATCTGCAGGCTGTAGCGCTGGGCACCCTGGCCGCGCGTCTTGTGCACCGCGTGCAGGCTGATCATCACGGCAGCGTCGACAGCGGTACACGGTACAGGGCATCGCCCGGCTCGGCCTTGCCGAAGCGCACCCAGTTGGCCATGTCGTTGTGGAAGGTTTCGTACAGGCGGATCTTCGAATCCAGCTCGTCGATGAAATCCTCCTGTTCGGCCACCGACAGCGACAGCCACAGGTCCTCGGTCATGCTCAGGGACTTGCTGCGGTACGGCAGGCCTTCGAGGTATTCGCCCAGTACCCCGCCCTGGGCCAGGTTTGCGCCCTTGCGCAGGGCACCCGGATCGCGGCTCATGTAGGCGCTCGCGCTGGCGATCTCGTTGAAGAAATCACCCGGTGAACTGCGGGTCTTGCGCGCGGCATCGACGATCAGCTTCAGCGACTGCTGCAGGTCATTGAGCTGCAGCTTGGTCAGCATCACACACACCTGCAGGCTCGGCAACGCCGGGTTGGCCAGGTCATGGTCGGCGGCCCAGGCGCTGACCAGCTGCGGCGCCTGGCTGGCGCCGTTACGGCCGAGGAAGTCCATATGCATGGCATAACCGATCGCCTGGGACTTCGCCGCCAGGCTCGCGCCCGAGCCCAACTGGGGCAACGGCTGTGGCTGCTGTTCACGCACCTGGTGCACCAGTTCGGCGAACGTCGAGCCGATCTCGCGCACGCGCTCGCCAAAGGCGCCCACATCGCCGCCCGGCACAGCCACGTACAGGTCACCGATCTGCGGGTTGCTGTCGGCGGTAAGCACGCGGTACTGGCTTTCGGCAGCGCCATGGTTTTTCACACCGGCCGGGGTGCGCAGGTGCAGGGCGTAGATCCTGATCTGCTTGCTCAACGCAGCCTGGCGAACCTCGGCCTCGTTCATCTGCGTGCTGCTGTAAGGGTCGTTCTTGCGCAGGGCACCGGCATCGCTGACCAGCAGGACGATGCGCCCGCCATAGCCCGACCAGTCCATGCCCTCCACGGCCTGCATCACGCCGGCAAAGGCATCTTCGTTGAACGAATGGCTGGAGACGCTGGTGGCCTTGACCTGCGCGGCAGCCTTGAGGAAGCGCGCCGGGTCGCGGCCCTCCTCCAGGCTGACCAGGGTCTTGCTCAGGTAGTCCAGGCCCGGGGTGCGCTTGACGCTGTTGCGAAAGCCCACCAGGCCGAAGCTGACATTGCCCAGCTCGCCCCGTGCAGCCAGTTGCGCCTGCAGTTCGCTGACCACCTGGCGCACGCGGTCGATGTAGGGTTGCATCGACACCGACGTGTCGACCACCAGGACGATGCCGGTACGGAAGCGGTTGTCCGTTGCCACGGCCGCACCGGCAGCCGTGGCCGCCTGGCTGCGAACGCTGCTGCCGGGGTCGATGGAGGCGACGTTGAGCAACTGCACCGGCTGGCCGTCGGCGCCGAAGCTTTCGCGGTAGTCGAAGATCGGCATCAGGTAGAACTGGTTCTGCGGCACCGCACTGGCGGCGGGCTCCAGGGCCAGCACCTGGGGCACCTGGTCGGGCTCGTTCTGCGCCTTGAGCAGGTCGGCGCGGGCCTTGCCGGTGTCGTCGAGCAGTTGCTGCAGGTCATCGGCCTGGCGCATGAACATCACCGGTGAACGGCCGGAACGCTCGGTAAACTTCAGCACCAGGCTTTGCTTCCAGTCGCTGGTTTGTGCCGCAGGCAACCAGCCGTCGCGCTGGCCGCTGCTGGAGGCGCCAACTTCCAGCCAGGGCTGGCCGTCGATGTCCTTGCGCTGGTACACGTACAGCACCGAGAACGCCGGCAGCGGTTCACCGGCGCTGTCACCGGGCCGCGCGCGCAGTTGCGCTTCGGGCTTGCTCAGCACGCGTTGGAACAGGGTTTTCTTGCCCGGCATCAACAAAGGCCGGCCGTCTTCGCTGGCCGCTGGCGGTGGAGCGGTTGGCGTCAGCGGTTCGCTCGCGGTTTGCGCCACGGGTGGCTGCACATCCGGTTGGTCGCTGCCACTGCGCAACCAGAACAAGGTCGCGCCCAGGCCCAGCGCCGCGGCTATGGCCACGGCCAGCATGGCCTTGGCCGGCATGCCCGAGGCTGGTTTCGGCGGCGCAGCGGGCCTGGGCCGGGACGGCTCCTTTGCAGGCGTGGGTGAGGCGACCGGCTCGGCCGTGGCCTGCGGAATATCGATGGACACCGGCGTCAGGCCGCCAAGGTCTGCCTTGCCCGGCATCGCGACCGGCAACGGCCGGACCACTGTGCTGTCCTGGTCATCGGCAGGCAAGCGGTCGAGTGCGGCCAGCAACGCGTCGGCATCGGCGAAGCGTTGATCGGGGTCCTTGGCCAGCAGCCCGCGCAGGATGCCCTGGTAGCGCCCGTGCTCGATGGGCAGCTCCGGTAGTGGCTCGGTCAGGTGGGCCAGTGCGGTCGACAACGCATCGGTGCCACGGTAGGGCAGCTCGCCGACAAGGATCTCGTACAGCACCACCCCAAGCGCATACAGGTCGGCGCGGCCGTCGATGTCCATGCCCCGCGCCTGCTCCGGGCTCATGTAGCTCGGGGTGCCGACAGCGAAGCCAGCCTGGGTGAACTGGGTGCGGTCATCCAGCGACTTGGCGATGCCAAAGTCCGAGAGCACCGCCGTGCCATCGGCGCGGAACAGGATGTTGGCCGGTTTCACGTCGCGGTGCACCAACCCCTGGCCGTGGGCATAACCCAGCGCCTGGGCGATCTGCCGCACGTACAGCAAGCCCTGCTCGGGTGCAAGCCCGGCGGCGATGCGCTCCTTGAGGGTGCCGCTGGGCAGGTACTCCATGGCCATGTAGTACAGCTCGCCGACGTTGCCGATGTCATGGATGGTGGCGATGTGCGGGTGCGCCAGCCGCGCCAGGGTGCGCCCTTCGCGCAGGAAGCGCTCGCAGAAGGTAGGGTCGGCGGCAAGGCTCGCGGCCATCACCTTCAGCGCCACCTTGCGCTGCAGCGAGCGCTGGGTGGCCAGGTAGACGCTGGCCATGGCGCCCTGGCCAATCTCGCTGTCGATGTCGAATCCGGGAATCTGCATGTTCGGGGTGCTCTTCATTTCGCCTTCACCACCACGGCGGTGATGTTGTCAGGGGCGCCACGGGTCAGCCCCAGGTGCACCAGGCTGCGGACCACCTGATAGGGGTCGGCGTGGCCGAGCACGTCGGCGATCTCGTGGTCTTCGGCGGTCTTGTTCAAGCCGTCGCTGCACAGCAGGTAGGTGTCGCCCGGCTGTACCTGCACATCCACCGCCTGGAGTTCGAGCTGGTCCTCGACGCCGATGGCGCGGGTGACGATGTTGCCGCGCGGGTGCACGCGGGCTTCGGCCTCGTTGAGCAGGCCGCTGTCCTGCAGTTCCTGGACATAGCTGTGGTCGTGCGACAGGCGCTCGATGCGGCCATCGCGCAGCCGATACAGGCGGCTGTCACCGGCCCACAGGCCTACCGCCCGGTCGCCGCGGGCGGCCAGGATCACCACCGTGCTGCCCATCATCGCCACGCCCCGGCGCAAGGTCTCCTCGCGTACGGCGCTATTGACCTGGGCCAAGGTGTCGCGCAGGGCCTGGGTGAAATCCTCCAACCCATCGATGAGCGGCAACTGGCGCAGGCTGTCCACGGCCAGGCTGCTCACATAGTCGCCGGCGGCATGCCCACCCATGCCGTCGGCAACGGCCCACAGGCCATCCCAGGTCAGCTCCAGGCAGGCGTCTTCGTTGATCTTGCGGACCATGCCTACATGGCTGTAGCTGGCCGCGCTGTAGTGCACGCGGCTCATGCTGGACTCGCCTCGCTGCCCAGCAGGAACGCGGCGAACTGCTCGCTGCGCGGCAGGCCCTGGCTACGCAGCAGGCCAGGTGCGATCCGCTCGCTGCCCAGGCCCCACCACAGGCTCATGCCTTCGCAGGCACATTCGGCCAGGGCCAACGCCCTGCCCTGCGGCGTGCTGCCGTCGAGCCGCTGCAACCCGCCCACGGCTAGACGTGGCCCCTGCAGCAGCGGCCGGGGTTGGTCGAAAGGCTGCAAGGCTGCCTCGAAATGCTCGAAAGCCGCATCCGCTTCAAGCGTGCCCAGCAACGCCGCCTCGACACCTTCGAACCACTCATCGGCCCCACCAACGATGCCTGCGATCGCCACCCCGGGCTCCAGCACCTGCGCCACGCTCAGCGGAAAATACCGCCCCACCCGGTCGATGCTCGGCATCAGCACGCCGACCACCGCGTCCGGGCCACACACCCCAGGCGCCAGGGCAAAGCGCCACAACGGGCTGACCAGGTAGGCCTGCAGCCAGGCCTCGCCAAGCGCCTGCTGGCTGGCCTGGATACCGGCGGCCAGCCACTGGTCCCAGGGCTGGATGAAGGTCTGCGGCAAGCCACGGCTGACGAAGTCGCCGCGGCAGGCCAGTTTTCCGTAGAAACCCACGTCGTTCACAGATGCTCCGGCAGGCTGAAACCGCTGACCACTCGGCTGCGGAACGGGTTGAAGGCGCTGCTGGCACGCAGCTCGTACGACACGCTGGCGCCATCCACGCGCAAACGCAGGTTGAAACGCTCCGGCGAGCTGCCAGCCACCAGGTCGGCCTGGTCGAGCAGGCGGAACCACGCCCATGGGCCCTCCACGGTCAGCCCCGAACGGCCGCTGGCCGATGGCGGCGCGATCGACAGGCGAACCACGCCGATGCTGTTCGGGTTGGGCCACTGCAACGCCACCGGGCGGCTCGGGCCGTGGTCGTAGCTGACTTGCTGGCCGTCGAGATCGAGCAGGAACTGGGTGATGCTCGCGTCCATCGCCACCGGCTTGAGCTCGAAACGCACGCTTGGCTGCAGGCCGTTACCGCTGCGGAAGAACGCATCGCGGATGGTCGCCGCGCGCTGGAAGGTGTACAGCACATTGCCGCTGATCCCGAGCTTCTGCGCAGCGCCCGGCTGCCAGCTCCAGGGCGTGCTGGAAGTATTGACGTAGGGCTGCAGGTACTTGCGGAAGTAGTTGTCCATCACCCCACCGACCCCGAAGAACTGGCCGAAGTCTTCCAGGGTGGCGTCGCGCGAACTGCCGGCCACCAGCGGGTAGCGGCCGCTGAGCGACTGGCGGTAGACATTCAGCACTTCGCTGGCCCAGGCGGCATTGAGCTGGTTGCGCACCCCGCCCATGACGATGCCATGGGTCGAGCCGAGTACCGAACTGACCAGGTTCTGCACCACCCTGGGCTGGCGCGCCGCGCCCAGGGCTACCCGTTGCGCCGCAGCCTGGGCCTGGTTCTTGGCCTCGCCGAGCAAGGCGTCGCCGCTGGCACCGACCATGGCGCTGACCTGCACGTAGAGCGCATTGAGGTCGGTGAGCAAGCCGTCGATGGCGGCGGGCTGGCCTTCACCGCTGCCAACCAGCGTGGCCAGCTCGGCGAAGTGCGCGGTCACCGGGTCCTGCGTGCGGGCTGCGGGGCTGTCGACGGGCAGCGGCGCGTCGCCGAGCAGCCCGCCAAGGCGCTGGCGCAGCTGGTCGACACCGGCCTGCTCGGCCTTGTCCTGGACCTTGTCGAGCGTGGTCGGCTGCGCCAGGTTGGTTTCACGGGCCACCGCCTGCAGCAGCTGCTTCATCGGCGAGGTCGGCCCGGACAGCACCCGCAGCACGTCGGCGGCTTGGCCAACGCTGGTGACAGGCACGACGTCCAGGTCGTCGAGCAGGGCATCCCAGTGGCGGATGTAATCCTGGTAGTAGAGTTGCTGCACATCGTCGGCCAGGCGTTTGGCATCGCCCGCTTCGCCCGGCGCGCGGCCCAGTACCCAGCGTTCCTCGGCCAGCGTGGTGCTCTGCGCCAGGCTGGCGGCGAGAAATGCCTGGCGGTAGCCCTGCACGGTGAACAGCCCCGGCAGCGGCTCGCTCAGCGGCTTGCCGCTCTTGAAGCGAAACACCAGGGCGGCATCACGCCCGGCAGCGTCGCTGACGCGGAAGTCTTCGACCCCGCCTGGCAGCTTCTGGCGCTTGACCCGGTCGTAAACACGCTGGGCCACCGGCAACTGCTGCAGCTGGCGACGGGTGTCGTCGATCAGGCGCTGGTCCAGGCGTGCGTTCGGCGGACGTTTCTCGAACAGCGCCGCCAGGTGCTGCCCCAGGGCTTGGCGCAGGTCGGGCGCAAGGTCGCGGGGTAACTGGCGCTCCCAGTCGAGGGTGATCCAGGCCTTGATGAAGTCTGGGTCGTAGTGCTCGGCATCGGCCAGCATCAGGTAGGCCTTGAGCCCTTCGTAGAGGTAATCGGATGGCCCCCCGGCATACAGCTGTTCCTCGATGCGGGTGACCAGGCGCGGGGCGAAAATGGCGATCAGCAGCTTGCGGTACAGGCTCTGCGATTCGCTTTCGAGCATGTCGCCCTGGTACAGGCCCAGGCCCTCGGCCCAGTTGGGAGGGTCGTCGGCCAGGTGGCGGACGGCGTTCAGCAGCGGCAGCACGTCGACCACGTTGCGCTGCGCAGGGCTCAGGCCTTGCACGCTTTTGCCCAGTGGCTGAAGGCGGCTGTCGACTTCGGCGATGTATTGCTGGTTGGCCCGATAACTGAGGGCCCACAAGGTCCCGACCAGCAGCACCAGCGCCACGCTCACGGCCAGCGCACCACGGGCGATCCACCGGCGCCGCCGCTCCACCTTGGGGTTGCTGCCAACCAGGCCGCGCTCGGCGAAGGCCACGGCAGTGAACAACCGCTCGATGAAATAGCTGCGCCCGCTACCGCTCTGGCGTGCCAGGTGCGCACGATCCAGGCCCATGCTCTGGGCCATGCTGCCGATCAGCCGGTCGATGGGGCTGCCTTCCTGGGTGCCGCTGGTGAAGTACACACCACGCAGTAACGCCCGTGCCTCGAAGGCGTTGGGCTTGAAGATGCCGTCGAGGAAGGCCTTGAGGTTGCCACGCAGGGCGGCGAACTGTTGCACGAAGCCATAGACAAGGTCGCGTCGGGCCGGGTCGCGTTCCTGTTGCAGGCGCTCGACCAGGCGCTCGCCGAGCCGCCGTTCGAGCAATGCGAACTCGTTGTCGAACTGCGCCAACGGGCCGTCAGCGCCCTGCTCGAGAGTATCCAGCGGGAAGGTCATGCCCCACACCTGGGCGCGTTCGTCCTTGCCCAGGTTGTCGAAGAACTCCATGAAGCCCGGCACCAGGTCGAGCTTGGTCAGCATCAGGTACACCGGGAAGCGCACGCCCAGCTGACTGTACAGCTCCTGGATGCGCGCGCGGATCGCCGCGGCGTGGGCGGCGCGCTCGGCGTCGCTGCCCAGCAGCAGGTCGGACAGGCTGATGGCGATGAATGCACCGTCGATGGGGCGGCGCGAGCGCTGGGTCTTGAGCAGGTCGAGAAAGCCCAGCCAGGCCGCCTTGTCGACCTGGGCGTGGCTGTCCTGGGTGGTGTAGCGGCCGGCAGTGTCGAGCAGCACCGCCTGGTCGGTGAACCACCAGTCGCAGTTGCGCGTGCCGCCCACACCGCGGATGGCGCCCTCGCCCAGTTGCGCGGCCAGCGGGAAGTGCAGGCCGGAATTGACCAGCGCGGTGGTCTTGCCAGAGCCGGGCGGGCCGATGATCACGTACCACGGCAGCTCGTAAAGATTGCGACGCTCGTCACCGCCCAAACGGGCCTTCTTCAACAGGGCCAAGGCCTCGTCCATGCGCTGGCGCAGCGCCGCCAGCTCTTCGGTGGTGGCCACGCTGGCAGGGTCCGGGGCGGTTTCTGCGGCCAGGCTCTGCATGACCTTGGCCGCCTGCCGGCGCGCCTGCACGATGCGCCAGGCGCGGTAGCCGCCCCACAGGGCGAACAGCAGGACGATCAGCAGCCAGCGTGGCGTGGGCGACGCCAGCATGTCCAGCAACGGCCCGACGAACCAGATGATCAGGCTCAGGGCGATCAGGCCCAGCAGCGGGATCACCCAGCGAATGACAAAACTGAAAAACGCCTTCACTCGACGCCCTCCGCCAGAACGGTGATTTCAACCCGGCGATTCTTCGCCCGGCCCTGCGCGGTGTCGTTCGACGCCAGTGGTTCGGTGTCGCTCAGCCCTTGGGCGCTGAAGCGCTCGGGTTGCCCGGTGCGCGCGGCGAGGATGCCCTTGACCTCTTCGGCGCGCGCTTGCGACAGCGCCCAGTTGGACGGGAAGCGCAACGTCGCGATGCGCTGGTTGTCGCTGTGCCCGGTGACCCGGACATTGCCCTTGACCTTGGCCACAGCCTCGGCGATGCGCAGCATCAGCGGCTGGAAATCGCCCTTGATGCTGGCGCTGGCGCTGGCGAACAGCTCGTCACCGCGAATGGTCACCACCGAGCGGTCGACCGCGTCTTCGACGGAAACCCGGCCGGCCTTGATGTCATCGGCGAGGAACCCGGCCAGGCGCGGGCGCTCCACGGGCTTGGGCTGCAGCACCGGGCGGTCCATGGCTTGTACCGGGATTTCGCCCAGCGCGTGGATACCCCGGAACACCGGCTCGGCATCGGCGGCCAGCTTCAGGCGCAGGCCGAACAACAGCAGCAACAGCAATGCCGCTGCCACCGCCAGGCCCACCCATGGCGGCACGAACTGGGCCAGGCGGTCACGGCTGACAGCCACCCCACGCCAGTGTGGCGAGAGTTCGCGCTCACGCTCGCCACGGGCACTGCGAATTGCCGCAGCGGTACGCTCGCGCAGCGCTTCGAGCTGGGCGCGGCCATCGTTCATGACCCGGTAGCGGCCCTCGAAGCCGAGGCTGGTGCACAGGTACAACAGCTCCAGCAGGTTGAGGCGTTCGCGCGGGCTCTGCAGGCAATGCTCCATCAGCTGGAACACCTTCTCACCGCCCCAGGCCTCGTTGTGCACCGTGATCAGCAAGCTCTGGCGGCTCCAGTCGCTGGCACTGCCCCACGGCGTGCTGAGCACTGCCTCGTCCAGCGCGGTGCATAGCGCATAGCGCGCCAGCAGCACCTCGTTGCGCACCACCCCGGCGGTTTCGGCACGGGTCTCGAACTGGCGCAGATAGGCCAGCAACTGCGCCCGCAGGCTGGCCGGCGCCGAATGAGCGATGGTGTTGCGCAGGCGGGTAAGCAAGGCCAGCAACGGCCCGGCCGCCTGCTCGAGCGGGTTGACACCCACGCCCTGGCCAGGCGCCAGGGGCTCGGCCGGTACCTGCAACGGCGGCGGCTGCGGCGCTGGCGCGGCGGGTTGCGGGGCAGCACGGCCACCGGGGCGCGGCATGAACTGGGTACGGTCGTTGGCCTGCGGATCTTCCGGGTGCATCACGGGTTATCCTCGAATGGCCCAGAAGGCCAGGCTCAGGCCGGGGAACTCGCCGGCGACGTAGAAGGCAAAGCCACCGGAGTGTTGCAACTGCTTCCAGTGCTCGCTACCCCGGTCGAGCTCGAAGTAGGTGGAGCCGGCATGGAACGGGATCTGCCGGGGCGCCACCGGCAACGGCAGCAGGCCGATGCCCGGCAGTTGCAGGTTGACCAGGTCGCGGATGTGCTCCACCGAGCCGATCTTGCTCTGTTGGCCAAAGCGGCTACGCAGCGTCTCGCTGGGCACATCGGCACGCACCACCAGGACGAAACTGGCGCTGTCGAGCAGGCTGCGGTCGGCAAGCATGCCAACGTGGATACCGTAGGCCTTCTCGACGATGGGAATGGCCACCGCCTTGCTGTCGATCAGCGTCGACAAGGCCTCGCGCAAGGCTGCCATCACTGGCGCGAAGGTCGCCGCCAGGTCGTCGTGTTGATACACCGGGAAGCTGTGCGGGCGGCGGCCATCGCGGGTGAAGGTGGCGAACTCGCCAGCCAGGGCCACCAGCTCGCTGTACAGCCGCTCGGGGTGCAGCGGGCTCAGCTGGTTGAGGTGTTCGACCAGCGGCTGGGCGCGGTTGACCAGTTGCAGCAGCATGAAGTCGGCAATTTCCGACGCCCCGCCATTGGCCGAGGCGACCACCCTGCCCGCCAGCGCTTCGCCACGTTGGTGCAGCAGGCCCAGCAGCTCGCCGCAGAAGCCGGACAGTTGCTGGCTGGCCGCCACGTCGAGTACCGGCGGGATGTAGCTGTCATCCACCACCAGCGCGCGGTCGGCGCGCTTTTCGCGGATGCGCAGCATGCCGAGGGCGGCGTAGTCGCTCAGGCCGTCCTCGCTGCGCAGCAGGCGCAGGGCGCGGCTGCCGAGGGCCAGCGGGGCACGGTTCTCGAACGGCGCGTTGTCGTCACGCACCTCGCTGACACGGCTGACATAGCGGGCGCCAGCGACGGCTTCGCCCTCGTCGACGGTGTCGCGGGCCCCCGCCCGCTTGAGTGGCAGCCCCAGGTGGACAACGCCATCGCGCAGATCGTCGGGCACTTCCAGCGGCGCAGGTGGCAGGTCGTCGCGGGGGATGTCGAACGGCGTGCCGTCGGGCAGCAAGCCGCGGGCGCTGAGAATCGCCACCTTGCCCTGGGCAAGCAGGCCCTGGTCGAGCAGCAGCTCGGAGAAACCCCAGGCGGCCACGCTCAGCGGCCGGTTGCGGGCGTCGACCAGGTGTTCGAGGTAGCGATCATGCTGTTGGAAATGCTGGGTCGTGATGAACATGCCTTCCGACCACACCACGCGATTGTTCCAGGACATGGGGACTCCGATTGCCTAGCGGGCAGGTTCAGGTTGTGGGGTGGCCACGGCGCTGCGCACGGCACGCACATCGAGGCTGATCTGATAGTCCCGCGGCGGCACCGGCAGCACGCTGCGCCACTGGGCCTGGTCGATCTCGCGGTAACCGACCACCAGGCCGATGTGGCGAGTGGCAGGGTCGAGCGGACGTTCCAGGCGCAACTGGCCGCCGGGCTGCAACAGCACTTCGTCCTGGTCGATCAGGTCGGCGCCGAGGGTGGCCTGGGCGCGCTCGGCCAGGGCGAAGTAGTCGGCGCGGGCAAATGCGGCGCTGTTCTTCAGCTCGTACAGGCGCACCCGTACCGGCGCAGGCGTGCCGCCAGGGCCCGGGTTCAGCCCCTCGGCGGCACTGAAATACAGGGTCACGGCTGCGCTGTCCGGTGCACTGTCGGCAGCGGGGGCAACCGGCGTGTCCTTGCTGCAGGCAGCCAGCAGCACCAGGCTCAGGGCTGCGACCAGTCGTATTGCTTTCATCCTTGTCCTCTTGACGTACCGTGGTCTTCCTGGGGGCGCTCAACTACGTTGCAAACGGCTGCTGTGGGCCTCGTAGGCGCGGCTGAATTCGCGGCCGAACAGTTCCTGGAAATCGTCTTCGGCTTCACGGGAGATCTGCCCGTAAAGCTCGGTGAACTGCTGCCAGCAGTGGGCCTGGCGCGAGCCACCGAACAACTTGGCCAGCCCCGCCGCAGGTGCCAGGCGCTGCTCCAGGCGCGCCGGCTGGAAACACGCGAGCAGGTGCTTGATTGCGGCCTGCACGCCCGCCATCACCGCCAGCTGGTGGGCGCGCACATCATCGAAGCTTTCGCGCACGGCCTGGTCCGGCGCCATGAACGCCTGGTTACCGTGACGCAGCAACAGCAGCAACGCCTCGTCGGCATTGGGGGCGAACTTCAGCGGGTTGTTCTGCACCGGGGCGATGGTGGTCTGCTGCATGCGGAACTCGCCCTTCAGGCTGCTGCGTGCACGCAACACGTCGATCAGGCCCTCCACCATCAAGCGGTAGCTCTGGCCGATGGCCTCCATTTGCGCGGCGGCGTCGGCGGCGTCGATGCGCAGGTGCTCGATACCGGCGCCGCGCAGGAACGCCTGCAGCAACGCATCGCTGCTTGCGGCTGGCGCAGGTGCGGCGACTGGTTCGCTTGCAGCAGGCTGTGCAGGCACTGCAGGAACGGCTGGCGCAGGCGGCGCAGTCGGGGTCGGGGTCGGGGTCGGGGTCGGAGCCGGTGCCGAGCCGAACAGGTTCCAGTCTTCCGGGATCATCCCCGGCGCAGCCGGTTCGGCGGCCGGGGCAGGTGCCACCACCGGGGTTGGCGGGCGGAAGTCGTGCTGCTGAGCCGGCACATGGTCGGGCTGGCTGACCGGCGGCACGCTCGAGGGGCCGAGGAAGTCGAACAGGTCAGGCAGCGTGTCGTGGTTCGACGCACCTTGCAGGAACGCAGCCGGCGCACCGGAAATCGGCGGGGCGGGAACGGCCGGGGCCGCCACCTGGTTGGCCATCAGCGCCTCGAAACTGTGTACCTGGGGTTCGCCCTCCAGGGCGCCAGGCAGGTTCACGTCGATGCGCGCCTGTATCTCGTATTCCCCAATACGGATAACTTCGCCATCCAGCAACTGCTCACTGTTACCGCGACGCAAGCGAATACCGGCACGAACTAATTCCACACCGTTCGTACTGTCATCGGTCAAAAAATATCGCCCGTCCTTGAACTGGATCACACAATGCCGGGCCGATACCAACCGCTCGGGGTCAGGAAGTACCCAGTCATTATCCGCCGCACGGCCAAGCGTGATGGCACCGGTTTCCAGCCGCATCTCCGGGCATTGCCCGGGAGTAATCTTGTGGTAACTAGTGATAGTTAGGCAAAGTGCCATCACGCCTCCATGCATCCATTTAAAACATCAATCCATCCATTTGAGTTGTTTCCCCACAACCACTCAAATACAGCTGCACCCCTTGATTTACGGGGGCTTCGTGCACACAACCGAACATACGACGGCTATTCAACGCTAATGCCGAGGCTAACCGAATGGAATCGGACGAGTGGTGCTCGGTAACTGCCAACGGATTCACAGCTGGCACTCGGGGGCGCGTAGCTTACCTTGACACTCGCGAATAAATAAACCATAAATGCGCAACTTCGAAGTGCCAAAATAATATCACCATGATATCACCCCGGCACTCTTTGGAAAGTTTGTGCGCCAGTTCACACTTGCAACTTCGCACAACAACACGCCCTCACCAAGGGCCGATATGGAGATCGAATTCTGGTGAACGCATCGCCGCTGCTCGCCGCTGTTTCCGCTGACTTTCCCTGCGGCGATGACCTCGAATATGACGCCGAGTTTCTGCAACTGGAGCGTGACGCCCAGGGCCGCCCCGAGCGCGTCATGGGCGACGCCGTCCAGCCTGCCGAGCCACCACAGTGGCGCGATATCGAGCAGGCAAGCACGACCCTGCTGCAACGCAGCAAGGACCTGCGCATCACCCATTTCCTGCTTCAGGCCAACCTGGCCCTGCACGGCCTCCCAGGGCTTGCCGCCAGCTTGGAACTGATCCGCGATCTGCTCGGCGAATACTGGCTGCACCTACACCCACAACTGGACGCCGCCGACGACAACGACCCTACGGTACGGGTCAACGCCCTGGCCGGCCTGGCCTGCGACACCAACATCGCGCTGCTGCGTGACGCCGTGCTGGTGCGCTCCCGTGCCTTTGGCCCGGTCACCCTGCGCGCGGCACTGCACGCCGCAGGCGTGCAGCATTTCGCCAGCGAACAGCTCAGCGCCGAGGAACTGGCCGCCGCCCTGCGTGACGCCGACGCCGACCAGCTGCAGCAATGCCAAGAGGCGCTGCGGCTGGCCCGCGAGGCGGTGGACGCCATCGAGAGCCGGGTCAACGACCAGGTCGGGTCGGCCAGCGGTATCGATTTGTCAGCCTTGCGCCAGCCGCTGCGCCAGGTGCAGCAGGTACTGGCTGACTACTGCCCCGACGGGGCGGGCCCAGCCCCGCAAGCCGATGACACGTCGGCTGCCGAGCGCGATGACGAGCGGCAGGCGACTGCCAGTGCCGCCCCGGGCACACGGCCGGCTGCCCGCCCTGGTGAAGTCAACAGCCGCGAAGACGTGCAGCAGAGCCTTGACCGCCTGCTGCAGTACTACGCCCGCCACGAACCATCAAGCCCGCTGCCGGTACTGCTGCACCGGGCGAAGAAGCTGGTCCATGCCGATTTCGCAACCATTGTGCGCGACCTGATCCCCGATGGCTGGTCGCAATTCGAGAACCTGCGCGGCCCCGAGGACAACTGACGTCCTCGGCCCGCATCAACACCGACGCCCGCAACGAACAGCGCCGCCGTACCGGCGACCAGGAGGAACAACGTGGCGAAAGACAGCTCCCAGAAATTCATCGCGCGCAACCGTGCGCCGCGGGTGCAGATCGAATATGACGTCGAGCTCTACGGCGCCGAAAAGAAAGTCCAGTTGCCGTTCGTCATGGGCGTGCTGTCGGACCTTGCCGGCAAGCCGGCCGAGCCGCTGCCAGCGGTGGCCGAGCGCAAGTTCCTGGAAATCGACGTCGACAACTTCGACTCGCGCCTGAAGGCGATGAAGCCACGCGTGGCCTTCAACGTGCCCAACGAACTGACCGGCGAAGGCAACCTGAGCCTGGACATCACCTTCGAGAGCATGGACGACTTCAGCCCGGCCGCCGTGGCGCGCAAGGTCGACGCCCTCAACCAGCTGCTCGAGGCCCGCACCCAATTGGCCAACCTGCTGACCTACATGGACGGCAAGACCGGTGCCGAGGACATCATCCTCAAGGCCATCAAGGACCCGGCCCTGCTGCAAGCCCTGGCCAGCGCACCGAAACCCGTCGACAACGAGCCCAAGGCCTGAGGAGACAGCCCATGAACGATCCATTGCGCGACGCCCAGGCCCAGCCGGGAGCTGCCACCCAGGACCCGAGCGAGTTCGCCGCCCTGCTGCTGCAGGAGTTCAAGCCCAAGACCGAACGTGCCAAGGAAGCGGTCGAAAGCGCCGTGCGTACCTTGGCCGAGCAGGCCCTGGCGCAGACCAGCCTGGTGTCCAACGATGCCATTGGCTCGATCGAGCAGATCATTGCCGCCATCGACGCCAAGCTGACCGCACAGGTCAACCAGATCATCCATCACGACGACTTCCAGCAGCTGGAAAGCGCCTGGCGTGGCCTGCATTACCTGGTCAACAACACCGAGAGCGACGAGCAGCTGAAGATCCGCGTGCTCAACGTCTCGAAGACCGAGCTGCACAAGACCTTGAAGAAATTCAAGGGCACTGCCTGGGACCAGAGCCCGGTGTTCAAGAAGCTGTACGAGGAAGAGTACGGCCAGTTCGGCGGCGAACCTTATGGCTGCCTGGTCGGCGACTACTACTTCGACCAGTCGCCACCCGACGTCGAGTTGCTGGGCGAGATGTCGAAGGTCTGCGCCTCGATGCACGCGCCGTTCATTGCCGCCGCCTCGCCGACCGTGATGGGCATGGGCTCCTGGCAGGAGCTGAGCAACCCGCGCGACCTGACCAAGATCTTCACTACCCCGGAATACGCTGGCTGGCGCTCGCTGCGTGAGTCCGAAGACTCGCGCTACATCGGCCTGACCATGCCACGCTTCCTGGCGCGTCTGCCTTATGGCGCCAAGACCGACCCGGTCGAGGCATTTGCCTTCGAAGAAGACACCGACGGCGCCGACAGCAGCAAGTACACCTGGGCCAACGCCGCCTATGCCATGGCCGTGAACATCAACCGCTCGTTCAAGTACTACGGCTGGTGCTCGCGCATTCGTGGCGTGGAGTCGGGTGGCGAAGTGCAGGGCCTGCCGGCGCACACCTTCCCCACCGACGACGGTGGCGTGGACATGAAGTGCCCGACCGAAATCGCCATTTCCGACCGCCGCGAAGCGGAGCTGGCCAAGAACGGGTTCATGCCGCTGTTGCACAAGAAGAACACCGACTTCGCTGCCTTCATTGGTGCCCAGTCGCTGCAGAAGCCGGCCGAGTACGACGACCCGGACGCCACCGCCAACGCCAACCTGGCCGCGCGCCTGCCGTACCTGTTCGCCACCTGCCGCTTCGCTCACTACCTCAAGTGCATCGTTCGCGACAAGATCGGCTCGTTCAAGGAGAAGGACGAGATGCAGCGCTGGCTGCAGGACTGGATCCTCAACTACGTCGACGGCGACCCGGCGCACTCCACCGAGACCACCAAGGCCCAGCACCCGCTGGCAGCCGCCGAGGTTGTGGTCGAGGACGTCGAAGGCAACCCGGGTTACTACAACTCGCGCTTCTACCTGCGCCCGCACTACCAGCTCGAAGGGCTGACCGTGTCGCTGCGCCTGGTATCAAAGCTGCCTTCGGCCAAAGGGGCCTGACAGACTTCGGGGCCGCTTAGCGGCCCTTTCGCGACGCAAGGCCGCTCCTGCACAGAGGGCCGACGTCGTGTGTTGAGTGAGAGACCGACGCAGCTTCTGTAGGAGCGGCCTTGCGTCGCGAAAGGGCTGCGCAGCAGCCCCAACTGCACCAAACCGCCAACCTGACGCGTAATACCGAGGACACCATGGCTGTAGATATTTTCATCAAGATCGGCGACATCAAGGGCGAGTCCCACGACAAGGCCCACAAGGACGAAATCGACGTGCTCAACTGGAGCTGGGGCATGTCCCAGTCCGGCAACATGCACATGGGCAGCGGCGGCGGCTCGGGCAAGGTCAACATCCAGGACCTGTCGATCACCAAGTACATCGACAAGGCCAGCCCCAACCTGATGGCCCACTGCTCCAGCGGCAAGCACATCGACAAGGTCAAGCTGACCGTGCGCAAGGCCGGGGGCGAGAGCCAGGTCGAGTACCTGATCATCAACCTTGAAGAAGTCATCATCAGCTCGCTGAGCACTGGTGGCTCGGGCAGCGACGACCGCCTGACCGAGCACGTGACCCTGAACTTCGCCAAGGTCACCGTCGACTATCAGCCGCAGAAAGCCGACGGCACCAAGGAAGGCGGCCCGATCAAGTACGGCTGGAACATCCGCTCCAACGTCAAGATCTGACCGACCGCGCCCGCGCCGCCTTGGCTGGCGCGGGCGCCTTCCCCCACCTCACCCGCTCACGGTGAACCCCATGGCCAAGCCTTCTTTCATCAACCTCTGGAATGCCTACCCGACCGACTCCTCGCCTTGCGACGGCGGCTGGGACAACCAGTGCGCCATCCGCATGAGTATCGCGCTCAACGGCGAGCACACCATCAAGGTGAACGCCGGTACCTACAGTGAACCACGTTGTGCCCATGGCCATGCCCGGGGTGCCGAATCGCTGGCCAACTGGCTGTGGAAGCACCATCTCGGCGCCCCGCTGCAACTGAGCGGCAGCGCAAGCGACCGCCTCAAGCTCGGCGAAAAGCGCGGCATCATCTTCTTCAAGGACTGCTTCGCCCGTGCCGGGCAGGCATTCGAAAACCGTACTGGCGATCACATCGACCTGTGGGACAGAGGCCGGGTCACGGGCTATTTCGCCGACCAGGCCCATCGTTCCAAGGCCGTCTGGTTCTGGGAGCTGAAATGAAACGTGCGCCCAAAGCCATGCCGGCCCTGCTGGTCGCGTTCGCCCTGAATGCCTGTGCACAGCCCCCCGCTCCCTCGCCGAACGCGGCGCCGGAGGTCAGCCTTGCCGGGAAAAAGCTCGTGCTGGTGAACCACGAAGGCCGCTGCGCGCTGCGCAAGGCCGATGCCTCGCTGTTGCAGTTGGAGATGCCCTGGCCCTGCCAGCTCAGCCCGGAGCGAGATGGCGGCAAGCCTCGCGTGGAGCAGTTCAATGGCGCGCAGATCATCATTGTCAGCCATGTGCAGCCAGACCCGTCACAACCCGGCCGTTGCGAAAGCCAGTACCAGGCTGTTCGCCAACTGGGCGAGCGCCTGGAGCCTTCCATCCTGGCACGTGGCGCCAGCTGCTCGAACGGCCCTGTAGACCAGAAGAACTTCGTGGGGCTGTTCGAGTGGTAGCCGAAATCGCCGCCCGCGACCGTCTGCAGCCCTCGCTGCTGGACCGCCTGACCGACGACGACCCGGGCAACCCGCAGGAAGCGCCGGACAAGCGCGTGCTCAGCCTGCACCAGCTCAAGGCCTCGGTACTGCGCGACCTCGCCTGGTTGCTCAACACCACTTCGCTGCTCGACAGCGCCGCGACTCTGGGCACCCCGGCCGGGGCTTCGGTGATCAACTACGGCCTGCCGGCCCTGGCCGGCAACAGCGCCTCGAACATCGACCTGGCCGCCCTGGAGCGCATCATCCACCAGGCCATCGCTACCTACGAGCCACGCATCCTCGCCCATACCTTGAAGGTGCGTGCCCAGGCCGCACCCGGCGAGATGAATGCCAACGCCCTGAGTTTCGAAATCGAAGGTGACCTGTGGGCCCAGCCGGCGGCCTTGCCGTTGCTGCTGCAGACCGAGGTGGACCTTGAGTCCGGCCATGTGCGCGTGGCCCCTGCCGAACGCCGGAGGCGTGCATGAACCCGCGCCTGCTCGAGCTGTACAACCAGGAGCTGCAGCACATCCGCGAAAGTGCGGCGGAGTTCGCCCGGGAATACCCGAAGATCGCCGGGCGCCTGACGCTGTCCGGGATCGAGTGTGCCGACCCCTATGTCGAGCGCCTGCTCGAAGGCTTCGCCTACCTCACCGCGCGGGTGCAACTGAAGCTGGATGCCGAGTACCCGACCTTCACCCATAACCTGCTGGAGATCGCCTACCCGCACTACCTGGCGCCGACCCCGTCGATGACCGTGGTGCAACTGCAGACCGACCCCGACGAGGGTTCACTGGCCGCCGGGTTCCGCCTGCCGCGTGACAGCGTGCTGCGCGCCAACCTGGGGCGCAACTCGCAAACCCCGTGCGAGTTCCGCAGCACCCAGGACGTCACCCTCTGGCCCTTGCAGGTAGCCCGCGCCGAGTACTTCGGCAACCCTGGCGCGGTGCTCGGGCGCCTGGCCAGCAGCGTGCCGCAAGCCCGCGCCGGCCTGCGCCTGACCCTGCGCAGTGGCGCCGAGGTGCCGTTCGCCAGCTTGCCGCTCAGCCATCTGCCGCTGTACCTCAACGGCGCCGACGAAACCCCGTTCCGCCTCTACGAGCAACTGCTGGGCAGCGCCTGTGCGGTGTTCGTGCGCCAACCCGGCGCCGATTGGGTGGAACGTATTCCGGTCGAACAGGCCCTGCGCCCGTGTGGCTTCGATGACCGTGAAGCGGCGTTGCCGGTGGTGCCCCAGGCCTTCCAGGGCTACCGCCTGTTGCAAGAGTACTTCGCCCTGCCGCAGCGCTTCCTGTTCGTCGATTTTGCCGGGCTGGAGCAGGCCGTACAGCGCTGCACCGGCCAGACGCTGGAAGTGCTGGTATTGTTCGAACGCTTCGACCAGAGCCTGGAGAGCAGCGTCGGCGCGAGCCAGTTCGTGCCGTTCTGCACCCCGGCGATCAACCTGTTCCCGCGCCGTGTCGACCGCCTGCACCTTTCCGATCGGGTGCATGAGCACCACGTGATCGCCGACCGCACCCGGCCCACCGATTTCGAGATCCATTCCCTGCAGCGGGTCACCGGCCACGGCACCGGGCCGGATCAGGAATTCCTGCCGTTCTACGCGGTGCGCGACCCTTCGCGCTACGGCCGCGACCAGGCCTACTACATCGTGCGCCGGGAGCCGCGGGTGCTGTCCAGCGACCAGCGACGCAATGGCACCCGCTCCAGCTACATGGGCAGCGAAACGTTCATCAGCCTGGTCGACGGCCAGCAGGCACCCTACCGCCACGACCTGCGCCAGCTGGGTATCAGCGCCCTGTGCAGCAACCGCGACCTGCCACTGTTCATGAGTGTTGGCGACGGGCGCAGCGACTTCAGCCTGGCCGACAGCGCACCGGTTGCCGGCGTGCGTTGCCTGGCCGGCCCGAGCCGGCCCAAAGCCAGCCATGCCCATGACAACCGCGCCTGGCGCCTGATCAGCCAGCTGTCGCTGAACTACCTGTCGCTGGCCGAGCACGGCCAGGGCGCCGCCGCCCTGCGCGAATTGCTGCGCCTGTATGGCGACCCGCAGGACAGCGCCCTGAACCTGCAGATCGACGGCCTGCGCGACGTCAGCAGCAAGCCCTGCACCCGACGCCTGCCGATGCCCGGGCCGATCGTTTTCGGGCGTGGCCTGGAGATCACCCTGACCTTCGACGAAAACGCCTTCCGCGGGACCGGCGTGTTCCTGCTCGGCGCGGTGTTCGAGCGTTTCCTGACCCGCTACGTGTCGATCAACAGCTTCACCGAAACGGTACTGCGCACCAGCGAACGCGGCGAGATCATGCGCTGGTCGGCCAAACCGGGGCGCAGGCCGACCTTATGAACACCTTGCAGGCCATGCAGGACGAGCCCTGGGCGTACGACTTCTTCCAGGCGCTGCGCCGCCTCGAAGCGCAATACCCCGAGCTGCCACGCTTCGGTCATTCCCTGCGCCTGGCCGACGAGCCTGTGCGCCTGGGCCAGCGCCTGGACTGCGGGTTCGCCCCGTCGACCCTGGCCTCGGTCAGCGCCGACGGCAACCAGCCGGCGCGCCTGGAGCAGTTTTTCTTCGGCCTCGGTGGCCCCAACGGGCCGCTGCCACTGCACCTGACCGAATACATGCGCGAGCGCCAGCGCAACCATGCCGATTCGACCAGCAAGGCGTTCCTCGACGTCTTCCATCACCGCCTGCTGAGCCTGTTCTACCGTGCCTGGGCCGAAGCCCGACCGACCGTCAGCCACGATCGCCCGGGTGATGACTACTGGGCCGCGCGCCTGGCGGCGCTCAGTGGCCGTGGCCAACCCGAACTGCAAGGCCAGGGCGCGCTGGCCGACACCGCCAAACTGCACTGGTCCGGCCACCTGAGCGCGCAAACGCGCTACCCGGATGGCCTGTGCAGCATCCTCAGCGGGTATTTCGGCGTGCCTGTGACGCTGGAAGAGTACGTCGGCCAGTGGCTTGAGCTGCCCGAACGCAGCCAGCTCGGCGTGCGCGCCAACCGCCTGGGCGTGGACCTGTGCCTGGGCCGCTACGCCTGGGACCGCCAGCACAAGTTCCGGCTGTGCCTCGGCCCGCTCAGCATCGACCAGTACCACGCCCTGCTGCCCGGCGGACAGGCCTTCGTCGAACTGGCGGCATGGGTCGCCGAATACCTGGGCCAGGAACTGGACTGGGACCTCAACCTGATCCTCGCGCAGGACCAGGTGCCTGCGCTGCAACTCAATGCCGGCCTACGCCTGGGCTTCGATACCTGGCTCGGCCGCCCTCCGCACGATGCACGCGACCTGAAGCTGGCCCGGTACTACGCCGACCAGCCGGCCGCCGCCCACCATACAAGGAACCAGGACCATGGGTGAAATCAGCCGCGCCGCGCTGTTCGGCAAACTCAACAGCGTCGCCTACAAGGCCATCGAGGCCGCAACGGTGTTCTGCAAGCTGCGGGGCAACCCCTATGTCGAACTGGTGCACTGGCTGCACCAGTTGCTGCAACTGCAGGACAGCGACCTGCACCGTATCGTGCGCCAGTTCGATATCGAGCCGGCGCGCCTGGCCCGCGACCTGACCGATGCGCTGGACCGGCTGCCACGCGGTTCGACCTCGATCACCGACCTTTCCTCGCAGGTGGAAGAAGCCGTCGAGCGCGGCTGGGTATACGGCAGCCTGATGTTCGGCGAGAGCCAGGTGCGCAGCGGCTACCTGCTGGTCGGCATCCTCAAGACACCTGGCCTGCGCCATGCCCTGCTGGGGCTGTCGAACGAGTTCGCCAAGCTGAAGGTCGAGGCGTTGAGCGAACGCTTCGACGAGTACGTGGGAGACTCACCGGAAAACCACCTGGCCGCCACCGACGGCTTCAGCGCTGCGCAGCCTGGCGAGGCCAGCGGCGCCGTGGCGCCTGCGGCGATGGGCAAGCAGGAGGCGCTCAAGCGCTTTACCGTCGACCTTACCGAACAGGCCCGAAGCGGCAAGCTCGACCCTATCGTCGGCCGTGACGAAGAGATCCGCCAGCTGGTCGATATCCTCATGCGACGCCGGCAAAACAACCCGATCCTTACCGGTGAAGCCGGTGTCGGCAAGACCGCCGTGGTCGAAGGGTTCGCCTTGCGCATCGTCGCTGGCGACGTGCCGCCGGCGCTCAAGGACGTCGAGCTGCGCAGCCTGGACGTCGGCCTGCTGCAGGCCGGCGCCAGCATGAAAGGCGAGTTCGAACAGCGCCTGCGCCAGGTGATCGAGGATGTGCAGGCCTCGCCCAAACCGATCATTCTGTTCATCGATGAAGCCCATACCCTGGTCGGTGCCGGTGGCGCCGCCGGCACCGGCGATGCCGCCAACCTGCTCAAGCCGGCACTGGCCCGTGGCAGCCTGCGCACGGTGGCGGCTACCACCTGGGCCGAGTACAAGAAGCACATCGAGAAGGACCCGGCCCTGACCCGCCGCTTCCAGGTGGTGCAGGTGGACGAGCCGAGCGAAGCCAAGGCGCTGCTGATGATGCGTGGGGTGGCATCGACCATGGAGCAGCACCACCAGGTGCAGATCCTCGACGAAGCACTCGAAGCCGCGGTCAAGCTGTCGCACCGCTACATCCCGGCGCGCCAGCTGCCGGACAAATCGGTAAGTCTGCTCGATACCGCCTGCGCGCGCGTGGCCATCAGCCTGCACGCGGTGCCGGCCGAGGTCGACGACAGCCGCCGGCGTATCGAGGCGCTGGAGGTCGAGCAGGCGATCATCGCCCGTGAAGCCGCCATCGGTGTGCCTACCGGGCAGCGCCAGGCCCAGGCCGACACCCTGCTGGCCGAAGAGCGCCAACGCCTGGCCACGCTGGAAAGCCGCTGGGCCGAAGAAAAGGCCCTGGTCGACCAATTGCTGGCCACCCGCGCCCAGCTGCGCGACCAGGCCGGGGTGGTCGACCAGGACGCGCAGGTGCCAGGCAACCCGGAACTGCGCGAAACGCTGGCCGACCTGCAACGGCGCCTGAGCGCCCTGCAAGGCGAGAGCCCGTTGATCCTGCCGACCGTGGATTACCAGGCAGTCGCCTCGGTGGTGGCCGACTGGACCGGGATTCCGGTGGGACGCATGGCGCGCAACGAGATCGAGACCGTGCTCAACCTCGACAGCCTGCTGGCCAGGCGCATCATTGGCCAGGACCACGCGCTTGAAATGATCGCCAAGCGCATCCAGACCTCCCGCGCCGGCCTCGACAACCCGAACAAGCCGATTGGCGTGTTCATGCTCGCCGGCACCTCTGGCGTGGGCAAGACCGAGACCGCACTGGCCCTGGCCGAGGCGCTGTACGGCGGTGAACAGAACCTGATCACCATCAACATGAGCGAGTTCCAGGAGGCCCATACCGTCTCGACCCTCAAGGGCGCCCCGCCTGGCTACGTCGGCTACGGCGAAGGCGGTGTGCTGACCGAGGCCGTGCGCCGCCGGCCGTACAGCGTGGTGCTGCTGGACGAGGTGGAAAAGGCCCACCCGGACGTGCACGAGATCTTCTTCCAGGTGTTCGACAAGGGCGTGATGGAGGACGGCGAAGGCCGCCAGATCGATTTCCGCAACACGCTGATTCTGCTCACCACCAACGCCGGTACCGAGCTCATTGCGCGCACTTGCAGCGACCCACAGGCCCTGCCCGACCCGGACGCGGTGGCCAGCCAGCTGCGCAAGCTGCTGCTGGAAATCTTCCCGCCGGCGCTGCTCGGCCGCCTGGTGACCATCCCCTACTACCCGCTCAGCGACGCCATGCTCAAGGCCATCACCCGCCTGCAACTGGAGCGCATCCGCAAGCGCGTGGAAGGCACGCACAAGGTCGGCTTCGCCTACGACGAAGGAGTGGTGGAGCTGATCGTCTCGCGCTGTACCGAAACCGAAAGCGGTGGCCGCATGATCGACGCCATCCTCACCAACGGCCTGCTGCCGGACATGAGCCGCGAGTTCCTCACCCGCATGCTCGAAGGCAAGCCGCTGGCGAGCGTGCGCATCAGCCGCCGCGACAACGACTTGCACTATGACTTCGGCGCAGCCGACTGACAGGACGGACCATGCTGTTCACGCAGTTCACGCGCCTGGCGCAGATCAACAGCCCGTTGGGGCCGGACAAGCTGATCCTGGCCGAAATGGGTGGCAGCGACGAGCTCGGCCGCCTGTTCGACTATGAGCTGCAGCTGACCAGCGACGACCCGGCCATCGACCTCAATGCCCTGCTGGGCAAGCCGATGAGCCTGAGCGTGCAGCAGGGCCTGGGCACATCACGTTACTTCCATGGCATCGTCGCCCGCTGCAGCCAGTCGGTGGACCAGGGCCAGTTCGCCAGCTACCGGGTCACCCTGCGCCCGTGGCTGTGGCTGCTGACCCGCACCAGCGACTGCCGCATCTTCCAGCACCTGAGCGCGCCACAGATCATCAAGCAGGTGTTTCGCGACCTGGGCTTTTCCGACTTCGAGGATGCCCTGAGCCGCAGCTACCGCGAACGCGAATACTGCGTGCAGTACCGCGAGACCAGCTTCGACTTCGTCAGCCGGCTGATGGAAGAGGAAGGCATCTATTACTTCTTCCGCCACGAAGCGCAGCGCCACGTGCTGGTGCTGGCCGACGCCTATGGCGCGCACCCGCAAGTGCCTGGCTACGAAAGCGTGCCCTTCTACCCGCCGGACGGGCAGCACCGCGAGCGTGACCACATCAACGACTGGCACCTGGCCCAGGAAGTCCAGCCAGGTTCCCTGGAGCTCAACGACTACGACTTCCAGCGCCCCAGCGCGCGCATCGACGTGCGCTCGGCCATGCCACGCCCGCACCAGGCCGGTGACTACCCACTGTACGACTACCCCGGCGCCTACCAGCAAAGCCAGGATGGCGAACACTATGCGCGTACTCGCCTGGAGTCGCTGCAGAGCCAGCACGAGCGGGTCGAGCTGCGCGGCAACGCCCGCGGCCTGGGCAGTGGCCACCTGTTCAGCCTCAGCGGGTTCACCCGCCAGGACCAGAACCGCGAGTACCTGATCGTCGGCGCACGCTACTACGTGCATCAGGAGCGCCTGGAAAGCGGCACAGGCAGCAGCGCAGCGCAATTCGAAAGCAACCTCAGCTGCATCGACGCACAGCAGAGCTTCCGCCCGCAGGGCAGCACCGTGCGGCCGATCGTCAAGGGCCCGCAAACCGCCGTGGTGGTCGGGCCCGCTGGCGAGGAGATCTGGACGGACCAATATGGCCGGGTGAAGGTGCACTTCCACTGGGACCGCCACGACCAGTCCAACGAGAACAGCTCCTGCTGGATCCGGGTATCGCAGGCCTGGGCCGGCAAGAACTGGGGCTCGATGCAGATCCCGCGCATCGGCCAGGAGGTGATCGTCAGCTTCCTCGAAGGCGACCCCGACCGGCCCATCATCACTGGCCGCGTCTACAACGCCGAACAGAGCGTGCCCTACGACTTGCCCGCCAATGCTACGCAAAGCGGCATGAAGAGCCGCTCGAGCAAAGGCGGCAGCCCGGCCAATTTCAATGAAATCCGCATGGAAGACAAAAAGGGCGCCGAGCAGATCTACGTGCATGCCGAGCGCAACATGGACACCGTGGTCGAGCAGAGCGAGACGCTGGCCGTCGGCATCAACCGTACCCAGACGGTGGGCATGCTGGAAACCATCACCATCGGCCAGGATCGCATCCGCGCCGTGCGCCGCGACGACATGTTGCTGGTCGGCGCCAGCAAGACCGATAGCGTCAGCACCAGCTACCTGATCGAAGTGGGCGAAAACCTGCGCCTGGTGTGCGGCAAGAGCGTGATCGAGCTCAACGCCAGCGGCCAGATCAATATCAGCTGCGAGCAGTTCAGCTTCCATGCCAGGCAGAACGGCGAGATCAACACCGACGGCACCCTCGACTTGAACGTCGGCAGTGGTGCGCAGACCGCGCCCGACAACCAGGGTGTGAAAAAGACCATCGACGACTCGGTGAAGGCGATCTTCTCCGGCTCCGACCAGTAACGAGACCTGTCATGAGTTATCGCGTCAACGAATTCCGCCTGGCCCTGCCCGATGCCGCCGTGCAGGACAGCAGTATCAACATCCTGCGTTTCGAGGCGCTGGCCACCTCGCTGATCATCAGCCGCAGCCTGCTGGCCGAAGGCGAGACCTTGCAGAGCAATTTCGATGGCCAGTTGCAGCGCCTGCAGCAGCAGGTCAAGGACCTGCGCATGCAGCCCGCCCAGGCGGTGCAGGTAGGCGCCGGGCAGGCGATCGCCGCCATCGAGCTGAGCAGCCAGTTCAGCAAGGGCCAGGAGAAGGTCTATCAGTACCAGCTGGCCCTGGTGCTGCCCGGCACGCGCAAGATGTTTGCCCTGAGCTACGTCAAGGCCAGCCCGCTGGGCACGGCCGAAGCGGCGCACTGGGCAAGCATCAAGCAGTCGCTCGACTTCGACAGCCTGGGCTGATCGCGCACCATGTCCGACGCACTGTGGGCCGCCCGCGAAGGCGACGCGCTGATGCACACCTCGATGCTGGCCGACATCGTCGGGGGTGTGCTGGAAATCGCCGCCACGGTGGCCATCGGCGCCCTGGCCACTGCCGCAGTGGCGGCGGCATTCGGCCTGACCGTGGCCACTGGCGGCCTGGGCTGCTTCGTGCTGGGCGCGGTGGTCGGCCTGGTGGTCGGTGTGGTCATGGCCAAGACCGGCGCCGATACAGGCCTGAGCCGATTATGCGAGGGCATCGGCAATTTCCTGTTCCCGCCGTCGGTGCAGGCCAACATCATCAGTGGCTCGTCGAACACTCGCACCAACGGCAAGCGCGCGGCACGTGCTGCCGGCGTCGTCACCGGCCCGCCAGCACCGTTGGCGCAGGCCGGCGCCGAGGCTGGCGAGGCGAAGGAAGAAACCTTCCTCGACATGGCCAAGGGCTTCTTCTCGCAAATGTGGCGGCCGACCGTGGCCACGCCCGCCGCCAATACCTTGCCGGCACCGGACGACAAGGTACTTTGCAGCAAGCACCCGCCGATGCCACCGCAGTACCTGGCCGAGGGGTCCAGCAAGGTGCTGATCAATGGCCACCCGGCCTGCCGCAGCGGTGACCGCAGCACCTGCGAAGCGGTGATCGTCGATGGCGGCCTGGTGTCGAACAACGTGCGCATCGGCGGCGAGCCGATCGTGGTGCGCGAGATTCGCAGCGGCAAGACGCCGGGCATCGGCCTGGCAGTGACCGCGTTGATGCTGCTGCGCGGGCGTGGCGGCAAGTTCTACAGCAAGTTCGGCTGCATGTTGGTGGGCGGCGTGAGCAGCGTGGTTACCGGCCAGGTGACCGGCGCCCTCACCCAGGCCATGGCCGGTTCGCCCAACCCGGTACATGCGGCTACCGGCGGCAAGGTCCTGTGTGGTGATGAAGACCTCGACTTCACCGTGCAGGCAACCCTGCCAATCGCCTGGCAACGCTTCTACAACAGCCATGACGAGCGGGTCGACGGCCTGTTCGGCGCGGGCTGGAGCGTGCCCTACGAAGTTTCGGTACAGGTTGGTGCAGACGATCACCTGGTGCTGATCGACGAGCAGGCACGCCGAGTGGACATGGGCATCATTACCTTGGGTGATGCGGTGTTCAGCGTCGGTGAAGGGCTGAGCGTACGCCGGGCGCACAACGGCGAACTGCTGACCGAAAGCCGCGAAGGCGAGTATCGGCTGTTCCAGCCGACCCCGGGGCGCCCCGATCGACTGCGCCTGAGCCAGATCGGTGATCGCAACGACAACCGGATCTATCTGGACTACGACAACCAGGGCCGCCTTTGCCAGTTGCGCGACACCTTCGACCAGGTGCGTGTCAGCCTGGGCTACAGCGAACAATGGCCACAACGGGTGAGCCACATCGACTTCCACGCGGCGAGCGGCGAATCGCAACGCCTGGCCAGCTATGGCCATGACGCCAATGGCGACCTCGCGCAGGTGTTGGATGGCACAGGCCAGCCGTTGCGCAGTTTCGCCTATGACGCCGCCCGACGCATGATCGAACACCGTACCGGCGGCGGCCTGTGCTGTTTCTACGAATGGGCGCAGCACGAGGACGGTTGGCGGGTGGTGCGGCATTGGACCAACGGTGGCGACACCTACGCCTTCGAATACGACGTGACCGCAGGCATCACCCGGGTGACCGACAGTCTTGGGCGCATTGCCGTGCGCCACTGGAACCAGCAGTACCAGATCACCACCTATACCGATGCCCTTGAGCGGACCTGGCGCTTCGAATGGAATGACGAGCGCCAGTTGCTTGCGGCCAGCGACCCCATGGATGGACGCTGGCAGTTCTTCTACGATGAGTCGGGCAACCTTGCCGAGACCGTCGACCCGCTGGGGCGTAGCGAGTCGACCGAGTGGCTTGAGCATTGGTCGCTGCCTCGCTGCCAGACAGACTCGGCAGGGCAACGTTGGACCTTCACCTATGACCAACGCGGCAATTGCACGCGCCAGACCGACCCGTTGGGCCAGCACACCCGCTATCGCCATGACAGCCAGGGCAACCCAGTCGAAATCGTCGATGCCAACGGTTCCAGCCGTCACCTGCGCTGGAACGAACGGGGCCTGGTGGTCGAACAGCGGGACTGCTCCGGCTACCTGACCCGCCTCGCCTACGACCCCTTGGGCCACCTGCAATCGATTACCGACGCCCAGGGCGAGCGCACCGACTACCAGCATGACGACAAAGGTCGCTTGCGCAGCGTGACCTTGCCCGATGGCCGCAGCGAAGCATTTGCCCTCGATGCCAGCGGCCTGTTGGCCCAGCACATCGACACGGCAGGTCACGTTACCCAATACCGGCGTAACCGCCGCGGCCAGCTGGAGCTGCGCATTGATGCGCTCGGCCGGCAGGTACGCTACCACCATGACGACTATGGGCGCCTGCTCGCGCTGTACAACGAAAATGGCGAGGCCTACGGCTTCGAATGGGATGCAGGCGACCGGCTGATTGCCGAGCGCGATCTGGACGGTGGCCTGAGGCGCTACCAGTACGACCCGCTGGACAACCTTGTACAGGTCACCTTCCTACCTGCGCCAGGCAGCGAGGAGGCGCCCATCATTCACCGCATGGCGTATGACGCAGGCCGTCGCCTGCTGACCCGTCATACCGATGAGGGACGCACCGACTACTGCAACGACCCACTGGACAACGTGGTTGCGATACGTCGTACCACTGTGGATGGCCAGGTCGAGGAACTGGGCTTCGCTTTCGATGCACTGGGCCAGTTGCTCGAAGAACACAGCGCGCAGGGCAGCGTGCAGTACCAGTACGACCCGCTCGGCAATGTCACCCGCACGCGGGTGCCCGACGGCCGCTGGATCAACCGCCTGTACTACGGCAGCGGGCATCTGCACCAGGTCAACCTCGATGGCACGGTGGTGTGCGATTTCGAGCGTGACCGTGTTCACCGGGAAACACTGCGACTGCAGGGCAACCTGGCGATCCAACGCCAGTACGACCGTGGCGGGCGCCTGCGCACCCTGCTCCGCCGCCCGGCAGCGCAACCCAGCCGGCTGCCAGCGCCAGACCAGCAGCGTTATCAGTTCGACGCAGCCGACCAACTGGCCGTACGCGAGGTGCAACACCCAGGCAACGGGTATTTACAGGCTTTTCAGCACGATGGCTGCGGCTATGTCCTGGGCCGTCAGGACAGCCCGTCTGGCCAGCGCGAAGCGTTCTGCTACGACCCGGCTGGCAACCTGCTCGACCCGGTGGCGGCCAGTGCCGGGCTGGTCCGGCACAACCGTGTGCTCACCTTCGAGGACAAGCGCTATCGCTACGATGGCTTCGGTCGCCTGGTGGAAAAGCGCAGCCGCCGACGCGGCACGCAGCTTTTTCGCTATGACGCCGAGCACCGGCTGGTCCAGGTACGCAACCTGCAAGCCGGGCGGGAGCGCATCATCGACATGCGCTACGACCCGATGGGCCGGCGCACGGAGAAGATCGAATCGACGCTCGACGGCCAGGTGGTCGGCCGCACCCGCTTCAACTGGAGTGGCCTGCGCCTGCTAGGTGAGCAGCACAATGGCCGGCAGGCGTTGTACCTGTATGAAGACGATGGCCACGAACCGCTGGCCCGGGTGGATGGCCTGGGGGCTCACCAGCAAGTGCTGCATTACCACAATGACATCAACGGCCTGCCGGAGCAGTTGACCGATGACACCGGCGAGGTAGTGTGGTCGGCGCGCTACCTGACCTGGGGCGCAAGTTGGGATGAACAGCGCGCCCCCCGCCTGCCGGAAGAACAGAACCTGCGCTTTCAGGGCCAGTATCTGGACCGCGAAATCGGCCTGCACTACAACCTGTTCCGCTTCTACGACCCGGATATAGGCCGTTTTACCCAGCCAGACCCGATCGGTTTGGCCGGTGGTTTAAACCTGTACCAGTACGCACCGAACCCGTTCACATGGTTGGATCCATGGGGGCTGGCGAATGTCAGGAAACTCAAGGAAGGAGAAGTCGCTGGATTCGGCACCAAACCTCATGAAGGAGATGGTCACGATGCGCATGAAATCATGCGCCACAAGTTCATGCAGGACAAAGGCATTGCCAAGACCTCGAGGGTGGTAGGCAACCCGGCGATGGCACTCAAACGTAGCAACCACACCATGGTGCACAACGAGGAGCGCCGCTTGCGAGCACTACGAGGGCTGGGGCCAAACCAGATGCTCAAGCGCGGCAAACTGGAAATCCGACTAATGTCCGAAGCTATTTACAACACATTGGTGACCCGTAATATCGTGACCCAGGACCAACTCCGCACCGCCAGGCGGCTAGCCCGGTCATACGCAAAAAGCAAAGGGTGTTATTGACTTGAATTCAATGAAAATCGTGTTTACCGAAGAAGACAAGGGCTTCGGTCAGGTGGGTGGCAGCGTCCGTATGGACGACCCGGCCCTCTGGCCTTTGGCGCCCGACACCCAGCAGCCGATGACGCCTTTGTGTACGGTCACGGAAAACTTCCTGCCAGCTAAAATCTTTCCGCCCGGCATGGCTGCCACGGTATTCATCACAGCTCAAAAACAGGGCGGCGGCTTCAACCAGTCTGTCGTCAGTCGCTACTCACTTCATGACCAGGCGGAGCTACCCGGCATCGATAATGGTTATGCACGCTTCATTCTCCACCGGCTCTGCCAAGAGGAATTACCAGCCCCGCCTGAAACATTCTTGCTTGAGCGCCGTTATATCGACTTCGAGCCAATGACCGAAGAGGAATTCGCCAAAGAGCACGCTGACGAGCACTCAGGTCTGGGCATCAGCAAGCAACTCGGTCGAGCAGCCTGGATGCAAGATCCCATCTATGTTTCAAGCCGGCATTTGCTCCTTTTGCAACTGACCGACTACGAAATCAGCCGCTGGGCTCCCCAACAGGAAGGGATCTTCCTGGATGGCATCGGTTACATCTATGTGGACAAGCAAGCCCGGCGGAAAAAACAAGGTGACGAAGCCGGGTTCTTTTTTGTTCAGTACGCCTGAATGGGCTACCAATTTCAAAGCCTTGTATCTCTCCCATACAAGAGCAGCAAGGGCTGAGGAGGCTCGCCTGAACATCTACCATTTCGACAATGCGCCACCCCCGTGGGGAGACTGGGGCGCGACACTGGTCCAGGGCATGATCGCCTGGGACGAAGATACCGATGTAGACAGCATCAAGCGGGCCGGCCCGTACACCCCGGCCGCCTACATACGTTCGGGTTCGCTGGTGCTCACCCAGCCGGTCAAGGAAGCCCTGGAAAAAAGCGGCTTGAAGGGGATCGGGCGTTACGAGCATCTGGAGAAGACCCATATCGTTCACATCGACTGGCTGCACTGGGACACCAGCAAGCCCATTACCGATTACCTCGATCTGGAAGGCGGGCCGAGCTCGATCATCGACTCCCTGCCGCATGACCCTGAGCTTGCCGCGCGTATGCCGGAGTACTGGCAGGCATTCGTGGTGGGCAAGCTCAACCTGCTCAAGGACCCGCAGCATGACCCTGCCGACCTCGGCCAGTATCTCAAGGTGCTCAAGGCCGACGAGCAAGCCGATTTCTTCAAAGGGGATGTCTATCGTGGGTACTTCCTGAGCGAACGGGCCAAGGAGTGGCTGGAACAGCAGTGCCCAGGTTGCTTTACATTCACCCTGCTCGGTTGAATCAGTCCAGCTGCCGAGCCCTCAGTTCCTGCGCCAGCATGTCAATGAAGGCGCGGACCTTGGCCGAACCGTACTTGCTCTCCCGGTGCAGTATATGGATTGGCCACGGCGCCTCTTCGTATTCGGCAAGGATCACCTGCAACTGCCCACTGGCCACCTCATCCGCGACCTGATACGACAGCAGGCGGGCAATCCCCAGTCCGCCACTGGCAGCGGCGATTGCCCCGTCATTGCTGGTCACCGTCAAGCGAGGCTTCATGCGCACCAAAGTCGGCTCATCGGTTACTCCGAAACGCCAGCCGGCTCGCGGCGACAGGTTGGTGGTGCCGATCACCGCATGCTCCGCTAGGTCGGACGGGTGCTTCGGCACGCCATGGCGCGCCAGGTACTCGGGAGAGGCGCACAGCATGCGCCGGACCCTGCCCACCCGCAGTGCTTTGAGCCCGGAGTCGGGCAAGGGGCCGATACGAACGGCTACGTCCATGCCCTCTTCGACCATGTTGACGATGCGGTCGAGGAAGTAGGCGGAAACGTCAACCTCGGGGTACTGCTGCAGGTAGTGGACGATGCACGGCATGACGAACTTCTTGCCGAACAGGATGGGCGCAGTGACGGCCAGGTCGCCCTTGGGCGTGGCGTTGATGCCGGCGGCGGCTTCGTTGGCCTCGTTGATGCTGGCGAGGATATGCCGGGTGTCTTCCAGGTAGCGGCCCCCGGCTTCGGTCAGGCGTACGCTACGGGTGGTGCGCAGCAGCAGCTTGACCCCCAGCTGATCCTCCAGGGCGCTGACGGCACGGGTGACCGCAGCTGGAGAGATGTCCAGGCGGCGGGCAGCAGCGGCGAAGCTTTCCAGCTCGCCTACGGCGACGAACACCTTCATCAGGTGGATCTGGTCCATGCGGGCTCCTGGGGCTATGAAGTGCCGGGATTATCTTTCATCTGAGCGTTTTGTGTTGCCTCTGTCCCGTACGCGGTCCCTTGTAGGAGCGGCCTTGTGTCGCGAAAGGGCTGCACAGCAGCCCCAGCAATTGATGCTTCACTACTGAAATCCTGGGGCCGCGCTGCGGCCCTTTCGCGACACAAGGCCGCTCCTACAGGGGACCGCGCACGATCAGATATCCAGCACCAACGCCTGCGCCCCCTCCTCCGGCCGGGCCGGCACGGCACAACAGATCAGCACCGACCCCGCCTCCGGCAACTCGGCCGGCGGGTTCGGGTAATGTACCTGACCACTGACCAAGCGGGTCTTGCAAGTACCACACGACCCACCTCGGCAACTGAACTCCGGCGACAATCCGCGAGCCTCGGCCAGCTCCAGCAGCGTCCCGCCACCCGGCGCCCAGCGCGCCTCCTTGGCTGAAGCCGCAAAGTACACCGGTACCGGCTCGCTGGCAGCGGGTGGCTGTTGCAGGGTGGGTTGGTCATCGTCGGTGTGCCGCCGGAGCGTCGACGGGCCAAAGGCTTCGGCATGGATCCGCGCATCCGGCACATGCACCCCGCGCAGCCCTTCATACAGGTCCTGGGTAAAACTGCCCGGGCCGCACAGATAGAAATCGTAGTCGTCCAGCGCCAGCGTCGCCTTGACCTGTTCGATACCCAGCCGACCGGCAAACTCGTAATCACGCCCCGCCAGCGCATGCTCTTCCGGCTGGCTCAGGGCGCGGTGCACGTGCAGCAGGCCGCCGGCCTGTTGCCGCAAGCTTGCCAGCTCCTCACGGAACGGCAGGTCGGCCAGGCTGCGCGCACCATGGAACAGATGAATACGCCGTGCCTGCCCCTTGCTCAACTGCTCGCGCAGCATGGCCAGTAACGGCGTGATACCCACACCCGCGCCAATCAGCACCAGCGGCCGAGTGCTCTGCTGGTCCAGCGTGAAGCTGCCCATTGGCGAGCGCACGTTCAGCATATCGCCTGCCACGATGTGCTCATGCAGGTGCCGCGAAGCCGGGCCCTGAGCTTTGACGCTGATGCGCAGGTAACCGTCGGAAGGCGCGCTGGACAGGCTGTAGGTGCGGATCAGCGCCGCCTCACCGTCGAGCTGGACTTGCACCGGAACATGCTGCCCCGGCGCAAAGGCCATCGCACTGCCAGCAGGAGGCTCAAGGTAGAACGAGCGGATATCACGGCTTTCCTGCTCCACCCGCAGCACACGCCAGGCCTGCCATTGGCGCTGCCGCTGGCGTTGCTGCAGGCGTATGTCGGCCTCGGCCCAGGTGCCGGTCATCAGGCTGGTCGGCGCGTACTCTTTGAAGGCCCAACGCAGGGAAACGGCAGCCGGGCGCCACACCACCTGCTCGACCTCCAGCGTCCACAAGCGCTCGGCACCTTCGAATGCCTGGATGGCGGGGCTGTCCAGCAGCAACTCGGCATGCCCGTATAGCTGCAACACGTTGCCGTTGCTGAAATCGATGAACAGCAACCCTGCTTGCGGGTTCACCAGCAGGTTGCCCAAGGTGTTGAAGTGCAGGTTGCCAGCATAATCGGGAATGGTCAGGCGGTTGCCTTCGACCTTGACGAACCCGGGCCGCCCGCCACGGTGGGAGACATCCACCGAGCGCTGGCCGTCGCCATGCTCGACATAGCTGGCGACAAAGAAGGTGTCGGCTGCCTGGATCATGCTGACAGCCGAGGCATCGAGTGTCGTCGCATCGACACGCCCTTGGGCGGGTTCCGCGACACGGGTGTAGTCACGCAGCTGGATGTACTGCGGGCAGTTGCCGAACGACTGCTCCACAGTCACCTGCAGTTGCCCGTCGCCGGCCTGGTGGATCTGGCCGTTGAGGCGGTTGCGCCGGCGGGTGTGCAGTTCGATCCCCAGTAGGCCGACCGCCTGCCCGGCAGCCAGCCCCGGGGTGGCGGGATCGTCTGCTGGCAGTTGAGTGTCGATCGTCAGCTGGCGCGGGTCCGGCGAGCTGACGAAACCTTCCGGCCCTTCCAACAGCGTTGCCCAGGGCCGCCCCAGTGCGTCCACGCTGGCGGCGACCATGAACGGCAACTGGTGATAGAAAATACGATGCTGGTCGGGCATGTAGTCACGAATGACCTTCTGCCCGAACGCCTCCATGCGCTCCGCGACACCGGCTTTTTCCTGCAGGGTCTTCTCCCCCGCATGCCAGGGCGAGGAGTGATGGTCCGGGTTCTGTTGCATGGCGGCGTTCCTCGCAGTGGCGGGATGTCAGGCGCTGGTCTGCAGGCCGATCACGGTGCGTGGCATGGGCACGAAGCCCGGCAGCGCCTCGATCCGCGCCAGCCAGCTGCGTACGTTGGCATAGGGCTCCAGCGACACATTGCCCTCCGGTGCGTGGGCGATGTAGGAGTAGTTGGCGATATCGGCGATGGTGGGTGTGCTACCGACCAGGAAGGGCGTGTTGGCCAGCTCGGCGTCGATCACCTTCAGCAGGGTATGGGCGCGGGTAATCACTTCGTCGGTGTTGAACGAGGCACCGAACACCGTGACCAGACGCGCGGCAGCAGGGCCGAAGGCCAACGGGCCGGCAGCGACCGACAGCCAGCGCTGGACGCGGGCGGCGGCAGCGGGTTCCTCGGGGAGCCAGGTGCCGTTGCCGTACTTCTTGGCCAGGTACACCAGAATGGCGTTGGAGTCGGCGACCACCGTGCCGTTGTCGTCGATGACCGGGACCTGGCCGAACGGGTTGAGGGCCAGGAAGTCCGGCTGCTTGTGCGCGCCTTTGGCCAGGTCGACGAACACCAGCTCGGTGGGCAGGTTCAGCAGCGAAAGCATCAGCTCGATGCGATGGGCGTGGCCGGACTTGGGGAAGTTGTAAAGCTTGATCGGGTTCGACATGGGCTTGGCTCCTGGTCAGCACCGGGGTGGGCTGGTGGAGCACATGCTGCACCGGTTCGGCTGGCAGCAGAATCCGTGTGGCGGGGAAACCATAATTTCGCAGGGCGAAACAATGGAAATATCCAGATCTGCGTATCCCCTGTGTAGGAGCGGCCTTGTGTCGCGATAGGGCCGCAAAGCGGCCCCCGACTATGGTTTATCGCTGCTGAAATCCTGGGGCCGCTTTGCGGCCCTATCGCGACACAAGGCCGCTCCTACAAAGGCAGGTGCAAGATCAGCGCAGCTTGTTGAAATACCGGAACAACCCACGCGCAGCCTCGATCACCTGCGGCACACAGGCCTGGATGTCCTCTTCGCTCATCTGGTCCAGCAACTCGAAGTTGTCCTCGAGCCCATGCAGCGAAATGGCCTTGAGCAGTTGGTCCTGCTCTGGCGGCAGCTCGGCCCAACCAGCGACCTGAGTACCGCGCATGTAGCCAAAGCACCACTCCTCCATGATGATCACACTGCCCTCTTCGCCTTCGCTTTCTTCGAACAGCGGCTCAAAATGGTCGACATCGTCGCCCAACTCCTCCGCCACCTGGCTGGCATAGCGCAGCATCAATGCCGTATACGCCTCTTCATGTGCCGGCTTCTTGAATTTCGGCACCTTGCCACCAGCCACCGCGGGCAGCCACTGTTCCGGAGTGACAGTGGTCGGTGAGCTGGCCAGTGCAGTGAAAAAGCCATTGAGCTCGGCCAGGTTGAGTACCGAGTAGTCATTGCCGTAGGTGATCAGCAGGTCTTCGAGGCGGTCGAGTTCTTTTTCGCTGAGTGCGGGGAGCATGGGTGAACATCCTGGGAAGCAAAAGTGTGTGCACCCTAGCACAGCAACGCCCGAAGGGCTGCCCGCGCTTACAGCTTTGCGGGCAGATTGCTTAACGTGGCAACCAGCCATGCAGCTGCTGCTGCCTGCCGATACCGATCAACAGCCATAGCAGAATGCGACACTTGCGCGGACACAACTGCCCCGCCATGTGTACCCCCTTGCTCTGCAGATCGATCTCGGCACCGGCAAATCCGTAAGAGGCCGTGGCTGTTGGGCCACTGCCTGTGCGGGTAGCAACAATCACCGGCAAGGTGGGCGTGAGATGACCAAGCACTTCGGACCAGCTACCGGAAACGTGGCCTGCACCAAAACCGGCGATGACCAGCCCCTCGTAGCCCAGTGTCGCTGTAGCCTTCAACAACGCCGTATCTGCGTCCAGGCACGCTTCCAGCATTGCAACCCGATGCTCGGTGCGATGCGGTAACGGCAGCACCTCCCGTGGGCCAGGCGGCTGACGATACATCACGGTACCTTCCACAACATCACCCAGCGCTCCGTACCCGGGTGATTCAAATGCAGCCATTGCAAGGCTTGCCGTCTTGCGAACCCTTGCTGCACAGTGAACCTGATCATTCATCAGCACCAAAACGCCGCGCCCACGACTGCCCGGCGCCAGTGCAACCTGCGCCGCAGCCAGCAGGTTGGCCGGGCCGTCGTTGCCCGGCTGGCTGGCCGCGCGCATGGCACCGGTCATTACCAATGGCACATCGAACGGCCAGAGCAGATCGAGGAAATACGCCGTTTCCTCGAGGCTGTCGGTACCTTGGGTCAGTATCACCGCGTGTGCTCCGCGAGCGACCTCGCCCCGGGCCCAGGCCAGCACCTCGAGCATCGCCGCAAAGCCCAGCGAGGCACTGGGGAGCAGACCCAGAGTGGCAGCTTCAAGCTGGGCCATCTCACGCAGTTGTGGCAACTCGGCCAGTTGCTCAGCGCAGTCAAGCTTGGGCATCACCCCGCATTCGCTTGCACTTGCCCGCATGCTCACCGTCCCTCCCAGGCTGGCGATCGACAACCTGGGCAGGTTTGCATGCGCTTTCATACGCCACCTCCAGCAAGCAGCCCGACCAGCGGAACGATCGCCAGTGTGCTGATGGCCATCGACACTACATTGCCGATGTAACCATGCATGTAGGCCGGCAAGCGCTGAGTGATGGCCACCGCCAACGGTGGCGCTACCAGCGCGCCAAGCACTGCACTGGCTACGACCACTTGCCAGCCTCCACCGTGGGTGAGCACAGCGGCAGGTACGATAGAGACGATGGGAATGTAAGTGGGGTACCAGCCTCGCGCCTGCCATTGGCGACGCCACAGCACGACTCCCACCAGTGATGCCAGCGCCTGCCCGGCAACCATCGGTATCAGCAGCAGCGAACCGTAGACTGGCGCAGCGGGGGCCAGCATGTATGCCAGGAACACCCCCAACAGCAGCCCGAGGCTGGCCAGTTCATTACCAAAGAACGGCGCTTCGCTGAAATCGGCCAGTACGCGCCGCAAGGTCCAGGCCACACCGTAATCGGGTTGGGCCGCAACGGGTTCAGGTGCGGCGGGCGGTTGGCTGGGCCGTACCCATGATGGAAACCGCCGGCACAGCATGAACGCCACCACGCTTGCCAGTGCCATGCCACTTACGTTGCCGACTACCACCGGCAACTGCAGGGGGTAGCACAGGTAATTGACCATGAACAGGCTGGCTGGCGTTACCAACAGCGCTCCCAGCAGTGCGCCGCTGATGGTCACCTGCCAACCCGCACCAAAAAACAGCACCATGGCTGCTGGCAACGATACGAAAGCAACGAAGGTTGGTTGCCAGGTGCCACTGGCCAAGGTCCATCCCCACAACGCGTGACTGAGCAACAAACCCAGCAGCGAACTGGTGAATACCCACGGCCATAATCCGCTGCCGTAGCAGATGGCAAAGCCGTGCCAGCGATACCCATGCACATGGGCCCAGTGCGCCAGGCAAGCTCCCAGTAGCAAGCCCAAGGCGGGCAACTCATGCTTGTAGAAGGCCACTTCGCTGATATCACCAACTATCCAGCGCAGGCGGCTTAACGGCTGATCGAGCGTCGCGGCCAGTTGCGTGTAGTCCGGCCATTGGCCCTGTACGAGGCTGGCAGCCAGGAGCACCAGCAGGCAGGCAAGGATCAACACCGACGAACGCTGCCGGTTGGGGAAGAGTAGCGTTTTCATGTGCAACTCCTCAGCGGGGCATAGGTGCATGAAGGCGATAGCCAAGCGTCGCATCGTAAAGGTCGGTGCGCCTGTCTCGCGGCAAGTCGTTAAGGCTGTTCCAGATCGGCGCCGAGCGGGCGCTGCTGAGGTCGACATCGGCGTAGAGAATGCCCTCCTCCTCTGCACTGGCCACCTCGCCGATGGGCCAGCCATTGGTACCGGCAATCAGTGAACAGCCCAGGAAGCGACCGCCCCGCTCGCTACCTATGCGATTGGCGGCAGCAATGTAGACGTTGTTGGTGTGTGCCGCCGTCATGGTCAGGTAGGACGCCATGCAGCGCCCTGATTCATCGAACAGTGGTGGTGGCGTCCATACCCAGTTGTTCAGGCTGCAGATGATGTCGGCGCCTTGCGCAGCCATCAGCCGCGGCACTTCCGGGAACCAGATATCCCAGCAGATCAGCAGGCCTATACGACCGATCGGTGTCTCGAACACTGGGAAACCCAGGTCGCCAGGGGTGAACCAGAGCTTTTCCTGGTTCCACAGGTGCGCCTTGCGGTAATGCCCGAGCAAGCCTTGCGGACCGAACAGTACGGCACTGTCGAAAAGTTTCAGTCCCTCGCGTTCGGCAAAACCCGCCGCCAGATATACCTGGTACTCCTTGGCGAAATCCGCCCAGGCTTTCAGGCTGCGCCCATCCTCCAGCGTTTCGGCGTGGGCATAGGCCTCTGCACGCGTGTGGAAGGTGTAGCCGGTGTTGGCCAGCTCGGGTAGCACGATCAGGTTGGCGCCTTCACGCGCCGCGCACCGGGCCAATGCCAGGCCCTTGCTCAGGTTGCCATCGCAATGCTCCAGCCCGACCTGAGGGTCGTACTGGATGACAGCGATACGTACGGGGCTGACGGGCGTGCAGTGATCAGACATGGCGGCTTCCTTTTATGGTTGTTGTGGAAGGGCGCCAGTAAAGCGGGGTTGGGCGGGGGAATGACAGTCGGGGAGTTCCTATGGGATCGAAGGACAAGAGAAGTGTTCCAGTAGGAAATTCCCCACAAAAACTCCCGGATGCAGCTATTTCCCAGCTTGATAATGTGGGTAGTGGTTCAGGGTAAAGCCACCATTGAACGAAGCCGATGTTCTATTGCACAGGTTGATGACCACATCAAGCGCCGTGCGTAAACACGGCTCGGTCCAACCGGCGTCAACAGAGAAGGACTCTCCAGCCAGATACAACCCTGAACTGGCACTCAGATCACGGTTGTACTTCATCAGGCTCACTGCATCGTAATAGGTCCCAGCCCGATACAACTTTGCGCAGCCAAGCGCGTTTCGATCAGTCATCCAACGCTGTATGCGAATGTTTCGGGTATCGATGTAAGGCGATATGGGTTCAGCCACGTTGCTGCAGCGAAGGAGGATCCGATCGAGTTCCTTCACGCACTTGTCGCCCAGTTCTTCATCTGAGAACGCGGCCAGTTTCGTTGCATCGTCTTCCCAGGTGTAACTGAGCAAGATGCAGTCATCAGCGTAATGGTCGTTGTAGCGATAGGCATAGACATCGTGAACGAAACTGTCAGTGACCAGGATTTGCGGAAAAGCTGGGTTGCGGTCCAGGAAGCTCTTCTTCAGCGGAGCATAAACCTTGCAGCTTGTCTCCCAATGAGCATGCTTCCAGGTATCCATGATCGTCTGCGGCAATATCTGACGGCTGAAACCGTCGAGGCGGATGTTGGTTTCGATCAGCCAGGAAGGGATGGTCAAGATCACGCTGTCGAAGTCTTCGTATTGGACGTTCCCCTGCACCGGATCACTGCAATGCCAACGGTATCCGACCCGTACGCGACCATCCTCCAGCTTTTGTAGGGAACAGACCGAAGTGTCGGTCAGTAACCCATCATCTCGTTGCAGCAGGTGGTCATACAGCGAGGAACCGCCCATCCCGACGTCCAGAAACATGAGGCTTTCATCCATCGCCGCAAGCCCGATATAGGCTGGCCCCTGAAACATCAATCCTTTACTGTCAGGGACGCTGCTGGCTTCAAGATGGGGCGCAGCGTAAGGCACACCGTCCTGGTCAACACGCCCATGTACCAACTGCAAGTGACTGCTGAAGCCAAAGATTGCTGTACGCAGCGGGTAAAGGCAGCAGACGTCATAAAACGCTCCCCAGCTACCATCTCCAATACCGATTGCATAGAAGATGGCCGACTCGTCGCCACTCATGCCTAGCCCGCCAAAATCACCAGGGTTTGCAGGGTCCCAAGCCGTAACAGCGGATAAATGCACCAGATCTCTAAACGATAATCGATGATAGCGCTCGACGATCGCCGACCACATCGACTCCCAACCATAAGTGCCATAAACCGCAGCAATACGCTCGGCGAACTGCTCCGCAAAATGGCGCCATTTATCGTAGACCTGCTGAAGCATCGCAGTGGGTGGTGGTGTCTTTCCTTCGGGATTGCGCCAGATCAACAGCGCAGGGTCTCTGTCACCCGCTAATTGCCCGTCACGAAGATATATTCCAGTGGCATTCACCCAAGGTGTCCCGGGATTTGGAAAATCGGAAATTCGTAGCTCGAACAGCTTGGCGTAATAGGCCATAAGCGAACGCCCATCTTTTGGGGGCTCACCAGTCCTGTTGAAGAACGGCATGCGCATGGCCCCCATTTCAAAAGGGGTTACAGGCTGCTTGTGATTTCCTGCGTTATTCACCAGCGTAAGGTGACGCCCACCCACACGTCGGGACTGCTCGATCAAGGTGATACGGGTAAAGCCGCAACGTAGCAATTCTCGGGCTGCAGTTAGCCCGGTAACACCAGCACCGACAATACAGATCCGGTGATCCGGCTGAGTGGCGTATGCAACTCCGCCCTCTTGTTCGAGTAGACGGCGATAATCAAAGCAAAGATCAGGAGGGTTAGGGTAACGCGCAGCCCACGGCTTTACGGACAGGGATGGCTCGATAGCCAGATCAGCAGGATGGTTGTGTGTTGAGCCGATGGTCATGGTCTCGTGTTCTCAATGAGTTGGGAACATGAGAATGATCAGTCAAGAGATGCGTGAGGAGGTTGTTAATTAGCACCAACCGGCCACCACAGGATCGTGAGAGATCTATGGTGGCCGGGTTGATGTCAATAAAGCCGTTACGCCTTACACCGCCAGCGCGCGCTCACGCAGCTCGCTGTTGAGGATGCGGTCGTTCTCGCTGTAATCGACCGGGCAGTCGATCACGTGCACGCCCGGGGTCTTGATGCAGTGCTCGAGCAGCGGCAGCAGGCCTTCGGCGCTTTCCACGCGGTGGCCGTTGGCACCGTAGGCTTCGGCGTACTTGACGAAGTCCGGGTTGCCGTAGTCCAGCCCGAAATCGGTGAAGCCCATGTTCGCCTGCTTCCAGCGGATCATGCCGTAGCCGTCGTCACGCAGGATCACCACGGTGATGTGCATGCCCAGGCGTACTGCAGTTTCCAGCTCCTGGCTGTTCATCATGAAGCCGCCGTCGCCGCAAACCGAGATCACCGGGCGGTCCGGGTGCACCAGGTGCGCAGCCATGGCCGATGGCAGGCCGGCGCCCATGGTCGCCAGGGCGTTGTCCAGCAGTACGGTGTTCGGCTTGTGCGCCTTGTAGTTGCGGGCGAACCAGATCTTGTAGATGCCGTTGTCCAGGGCAACGATGCCTTCGGACGGCAGCACGCGACGGATGTCGGCGACCATGCGCTGCGGGTAGACCGGGAAGCGGTTGTCGTCGGCACCTTCGGCGATCTGCGCTTCGTTGGCTTCACGGATGGCCATCAGGCGGGTGAAGTCCCAGTGTGTGGTGTCGGTCAGCGCTTCGCTGATCTGCCACACGGCGTTGGCGATGTCGCCGATCACTTCCACCTGCGGGAAGTACACGGCATCGACTTCGGCGGAGCGGAAGTTGATGTGGATGACTTCGGTGCCGCCACGGACCATGAAGAACGGCGGCTTCTCGATCACGTCGTGGCCGATGTTGACGATCAGGTCGGCGGCTTCGACGGCGCGGTGCACGAAGTCACCCGACGACAGCGCGGCGTTGCCCAGGAAGCGCGGGTGACGCTCGTCGACCACACCTTTGCCCATCTGGGTGGTGATGAACGGGATGCCGGTCTTGTCGATCAGCTGCTTGAGGACCTTGGCGGTCATCTTGCGGTTGGCGCCGGCACCGATCACCAGGATCGGGCTGCGAGCTTTCTGCAGTTTTTCCACGGCGGCTTCGATGGCCTTGTGCTCGGCCAGCGGGCGGCGGCTCAGGCTAGGCGGAATCGGCAGGCTTTCGGTCTGCTCGGCAGCGATGTCTTCCGGCAGCTCCAGGTGGACCGCACCCGGCTTCTCTTCTTCGGCCAGGCGGAAGGCTTCGCGCATACGGGCCGGGATGTTGTCGGCCGAGGCGAACTGGTGGGTGTACTTGGTGATGGGGTCCATCATGCCGCACACGTCGATGATCTGGAAACGGCCCTGCTTGGACTTCTTGATCGGCTTCTGGCCGGTGATCATCATCATCGGCATGCCGCCCAGGTAGGCATAGGCGCTGGCGGTGACCAGGTTGGTGGCGCCAGGGCCGAGGGTCGACAGGCTGACGCCGGTCTTGCCGGTCAGGCGGCCGTAGGTGGCTGCCATGAAGCCTGCGGACTGCTCGTGACGGGTCAGTACCAGCTTGATCTTCGACTTGCGCAAGGATTCGAGCAGATCGAGGTTTTCTTCACCGGGAATACCGAATACATACTCGACACCTTCGTTTTCCAGGCATTGCACAACGACATCGGCGGCCTTGGCCATCTTGCTTGCTACCTCAAGTGATGGGACGGTGGAAGTCCGGAAATGCGCAGCACGGTACGCTGGCATCGCTCAGCCCGGGGCCAGGAATGCCCCGAACCAAAGTCTTGACGTAGGGTGGGCGCGGGAAAGTCACGTGAATGTGACGGGAATATTGTCGCAGCCAAGATATTTTGCGGTCGGGGTGGGAGCAGGCATGTCGAGGCGTCGAACCGCCGCGAAGCGGGCGACATGGTGGATGGCACCGGCTTTGCCGGTGTTCGCGGGTGAACCCGCTCCCACAGAGGAGGGTTGTGCAGGCCTGGGATTTTTTTTGCCAGAAAGACAAAACCCCTACCTGCATGCGCAGATAGGGGTTTTGCGAAATGAATCTTGACGATGACCTACTCTCACATGGGGAAACCCCACACTACCATCGGCGATGCATCGTTTCACTGCTGAGTTCGGGATGGGATCAGGTGGTTCCAATGCTCTATGGTCGTCAAGAAATTCTGTTGCCAGAATGTCCAGATGGACAGCCCAGCGAATTCGGATATGCGATATTTGTGATGTTGCGAATTTTCGGTTCGTTTCGTCTTCACCACCACAATTTGGCTTTCGTGCGCAAATTGCTTGGGTGTTATATGGTCAAGCCTCACGGGCAATTAGTATTGGTTAGCTCAACGCCTCACAGCGCTTACACACCCAACCTATCAACGTCGTAGTCTTCGACGGCCCTTCAGGGGATTCAAGATCCCAGTGAGATCTCATCTTGAGGCAAGTTTCCCGCTTAGATGCTTTCAGCGGTTATCTCTTCCGAACATAGCTACCCGGCAATGCCACTGGCGTGACAACCGGAACACCAGAGGTTCGTCCACTCCGGTCCTCTCGTACTAGGAGCAGCCCCTCTCAAATCTCAAACGTCCACGGCAGATAGGGACCGAACTGTCTCACGACGTTCTAAACCCAGCTCGCGTACCACTTTAAATGGCGAACAGCCATACCCTTGGGACCGGCTTCAGCCCCAGGATGTGATGAGCCGACATCGAGGTGCCAAACACCGCCGTCGATATGAACTCTTGGGCGGTATCAGCCTGTTATCCCCGGAGTACCTTTTATCCGTTGAGCGATGGCCCTTCCATACAGAACCACCGGATCACTAAGACCTACTTTCGTACCTGCTCGACGTGTTTGTCTCGCAGTCAAGCGCGCTTTTGCCTTTATACTCTACGACCGATTTCCGACCGGTCTGAGCGCACCTTCGTACTCCTCCGTTACTCTTTGGGAGGAGACCGCCCCAGTCAAACTACCCACCATACACTGTCCTCGATCCGGATAACGGACCTGAGTTAGAACCTCAAAGTTGCCAGGGTGGTATTTCAAGGATGGCTCCATGAGAACTGGCGTCCCCACTTCAAAGCCTCCCACCTATCCTACACAAGCAAATTCAAAGTCCAGTGCAAAGCTATAGTAAAGGTTCACGGGGTCTTTCCGTCTAGCCGCGGATACACTGCATCTTCACAGCGATTTCAATTTCACTGAGTCTCGGGTGGAGACAGCGCCGCCATCGTTACGCCATTCGTGCAGGTCGGAACTTACCCGACAAGGAATTTCGCTACCTTAGGACCGTTATAGTTACGGCCGCCGTTTACCGGGGCTTCGATCAAGAGCTTCGCTTGCGCTAACCCCATCAATTAACCTTCCGGCACCGGGCAGGCGTCACACCCTATACGTCCACTTTCGTGTTTGCAGAGTGCTGTGTTTTTAATAAACAGTCGCAGCGGCCTGGTATCTTCGACCGGCATGGGCTTACGGAGCAAGTCCTTCACCCTCGCCGGCGCACCTTCTCCCGAAGTTACGGTGCCATTTTGCCTAGTTCCTTCACCCGAGTTCTCTCAAGCGCCTTGGTATTCTCTACCTAACCACCTGTGTCGGTTTGGGGTACGGTTCCCAGTTATCTGAAGCTTAGGAGCTTTTCTTGGAAGCATGGTATCAACCACTTCGTCGCCTAACGGCAACTCGTCATCAGCTCTCGGCCTTGAAATCCCGGATTTGCCTAAGATTTCAGCCTACCACCTTAAACCTGGACAACCAACGCCAGGCTGGCCTAACCTTCTCCGTCCCTCCATCGCAATAACTGGAAGTACAGGAATATTAACCTGTTTTCCATCGACTACGCTTTTCAGCCTCGCCTTAGGGACCGACTAACCCTGCGTCGATTAACGTTGCGCAGGAAACCTTGGTCTTTCGGCGTGCGAGTTTTTCACTCGCATTGTCGTTACTCATGTCAGCATTCGCACTTCTGATACCTCCAGCAAGCTTCTCAACTCACCTTCACAGGCTTACAGAACGCTCCTCTACCGCGTCATCAAAGATGACACCCGTAGCTTCGGTGCATGGTTTGAGCCCCGTTACATCTTCCGCGCAGGCCGACTCGACTAGTGAGCTATTACGCTTTCTTTAAAGGGTGGCTGCTTCTAAGCCAACCTCCTAGCTGTCTAAGCCTTCCCACATCGTTTCCCACTTAACCATGACTTTGGGACCTTAGCTGACGGTCTGGGTTGTTTCCCTTTTCACGACGGACGTTAGCACCCGCCGTGTGTCTCCCATGCTCGGCACTTCCAGGTATTCGGAGTTTGCATCGGTTTGGTAAGTCGGGATGACCCCCTAGCCGAAACAGTGCTCTACCCCCTGGAGTGATACATGAGGCGCTACCTAAATAGCTTTCGAGGAGAACCAGCTATCTCCGAGCTTGATTAGCCTTTCACTCCGATCCACAGGTCATCCGCTAACTTTTCAACGGTAGTCGGTTCGGTCCTCCAGTCAGTGTTACCTAACCTTCAACCTGCCCATGGATAGATCGCCCGGTTTCGGGTCTATACCCAGCGACTAAACGCCCTATTAAGACTCGCTTTCGCTACGCCTCCCCTATTCGGTTAAGCTCGCCACTGAATATAAGTCGCTGACCCATTATACAAAAGGTACGCAGTCACCTAACAAAGTAGGCTCCCACTGCTTGTACGCATACGGTTTCAGGTTCTATTTCACTCCCCTCTCCGGGGTTCTTTTCGCCTTTCCCTCACGGTACTGGTTCACTATCGGTCAGTCAGTAGTATTTAGCCTTGGAGGATGGTCCCCCCATATTCAGACAAAGTTTCTCGTGCTCCGTCCTACTCGATTTCATTGACAAGAGATTTTCGTGTACGGGGCTATCACCCACTATGGCCGCACTTTCCAGAGCGTTCCACTAATCTCAAATCAACTTAAGGGCTGGTCCCCGTTCGCTCGCCACTACTAAGGGAATCTCGGTTGATTTCTTTTCCTCAGGGTACTTAGATGTTTCAGTTCCCCTGGTTCGCCTCTTGCACCTATGTATTCAGTACAAGATACTCAGCTTGTGCTGAGTGGGTTCCCCCATTCAGAGATCTCTGGATCACAGTCTGTTTGCCGACTCCCCAAAGCTTATCGCAGGCTACCACGTCTTTCATCGCCTCTGACTGCCAAGGCATCCACCGTATGCGCTTCTTCACTTGACCATATAACCCCAAGCAATCTGGTTATACTGTGAAGACGACATTCGCCGAAAATTCGCATGTTGCTCTTTCGAGCAGAACTCACAAATTTTACCTTAGCCTGATTAACCAGCAGTGAAACTGGTCATCAGTCTATATCTATCACATATCCGAATTTTTAAAGAACGATCTGACAAAAGTCAGAAATCAACATTCGAAGCGAATGCTCATTTCCGAGTTCTGATCAGGAACAACATTCGACCCATGCTGGGTCTGATCGCCTTCAACCATGAATCAAGCAATTCGTGTGGGAGCTCATCAGCAGGCTGATGTCGTCGATTAAGGAGGTGATCCAGCCGCAGGTTCCCCTACGGCTACCTTGTTACGACTTCACCCCAGTCATGAATCACACCGTGGTAACCGTCCTCCCGAAGGTTAGACTAGCTACTTCTGGTGCAACCCACTCCCATGGTGTGACGGGCGGTGTGTACAAGGCCCGGGAACGTATTCACCGCGACATTCTGATTCGCGATTACTAGCGATTCCGACTTCACGCAGTCGAGTTGCAGACTGCGATCCGGACTACGATCGGTTTTGTGAGATTAGCTCCACCTCGCGGCTTGGCAACCCTCTGTACCGACCATTGTAGCACGTGTGTAGCCCAGGCCGTAAGGGCCATGATGACTTGACGTCATCCCCACCTTCCTCCGGCTTGTCACCGGCAGTCTCCTTAGAGTGCCCACCATAACGTGCTGGTAACTAAGGACAAGGGTTGCGCTCGTTACGGGACTTAACCCAACATCTCACGACACGAGCTGACGACAGCCATGCAGCACCTGTGTCAGAGTTCCCGAAGGCACCAATCCATCTCTGGAAAGTTCTCTGCATGTCAAGGCCTGGTAAGGTTCTTCGCGTTGCTTCGAATTAAACCACATGCTCCACCGCTTGTGCGGGCCCCCGTCAATTCATTTGAGTTTTAACCTTGCGGCCGTACTCCCCAGGCGGTCAACTTAATGCGTTAGCTGCGCCACTAAAATCTCAAGGATTCCAACGGCTAGTTGACATCGTTTACGGCGTGGACTACCAGGGTATCTAATCCTGTTTGCTCCCCACGCTTTCGCACCTCAGTGTCAGTATCAGTCCAGGTGGTCGCCTTCGCCACTGGTGTTCCTTCCTATATCTACGCATTTCACCGCTACACAGGAAATTCCACCACCCTCTACCGTACTCTAGCTCGCCAGTTTTGGATGCAGTTCCCAGGTTGAGCCCGGGGCTTTCACATCCAACTTAACGAACCACCTACGCGCGCTTTACGCCCAGTAATTCCGATTAACGCTTGCACCCTCTGTATTACCGCGGCTGCTGGCACAGAGTTAGCCGGTGCTTATTCTGTCGGTAACGTCAAAACAGCAAGGTATTAGCTTACTGCCCTTCCTCCCAACTTAAAGTGCTTTACAATCCGAAGACCTTCTTCACACACGCGGCATGGCTGGATCAGGCTTTCGCCCATTGTCCAATATTCCCCACTGCTGCCTCCCGTAGGAGTCTGGACCGTGTCTCAGTTCCAGTGTGACTGATCATCCTCTCAGACCAGTTACGGATCGTCGCCTTGGTGAGCCATTACCCCACCAACTAGCTAATCCGACCTAGGCTCATCTGATAGCGCAAGGCCCGAAGGTCCCCTGCTTTCTCCCGTAGGACGTATGCGGTATTAGCGTTCCTTTCGAAACGTTGTCCCCCACTACCAGGCAGATTCCTAGGCATTACTCACCCGTCCGCCGCTGAATCAAGGAGCAAGCTCCCATCATCCGCTCGACTTGCATGTGTTAGGCCTGCCGCCAGCGTTCAATCTGAGCCATGATCAAACTCTTCAGTTCAATACTGCTTGGGTTTTTAAGAAACCCTAAACTTGGCTCAGCAATCTCAAATGACTATGTGATTTCTCGCATGGTCACTTGTGATGCTGATAATCTTTGTGACTATCAGTCCGTACTCACAAGCACCCACACGAATTGCTTGATTCGATTTGTTAAAGAGCGTTTGGTTAAGAGCTTTTCGTCTCAACCGAGGCGCGCATTCTACGCCTTCCTCATTTGCTGTCAAGCGTTTATTTTGAAGTTTTTTACAGCTGGTTTCTTTCGAAACCCTTCAACCTCAACAACTTACCGCTTGCCTCGAAGCGTTCATCGCTGCGAGGAGGCGAATAATACGCGCTTTGAAATCAGAGTCAACACCTTGATCTGAAAAAACTTTCTGCCGGCGTTTGTCTCCTCGCCGGCAACTAATGAAAGCGCCGCGAATCTGTAGAGAAACACCACCACGGAGCGTAGCGGCCATGAGCGATGCGCAAAGCGAGAAAACCCCGGGCCTGTCGGCGGACGAGGAGCAGGAAGTCAGCCTTAGCCAGCCGCCCCGCGCGGCAGTACTGCACGAGATCATTCGTTACCAGGGCGACCAGGAACTGGAACGTACACTCGCCGCACTGTGGTGGTCGGCACTGGCCGCAGGCTTGTCCATGGGGCTGTCGCTCATGGCCATGGGCCTTTTCTATGCTCGCCTGCCAGAGGGGGACAGCGCTCAGGTAATCGCCAGCATCGGCTACAGCGCTGGCTTCCTTGCAGTGATACTGGCGCGTCAGCAGTTGTTCACCGAAAACACCCTGACCGCCGTGTTGCCGGTAATGACCGCCCCCACCCTGGCCAACTTCGGGCGCCTGCTGCGCCTTTGGAGCGTTGTACTGCTTGGCAACCTCGCCGGCACCTTGCTGGTGGCCTGGGTAATGCTGGAACTGCCGATCTTCGACAGCAAGACCGACGTGGCCTTCCTGGAGGTGGGCCGCAAGGTCATGAAGAACGATATCAGCCAGATGTTCGCCAAAGGCATCGTATCGGGGTGGATGATCGCCACCATGGTCTGGATGATCCCGTCGATGGAACACGCCAAGATCTGGATCATCCTGATGATCACCTACCTGATGGCCCTGGGCGACTTCACCCATATCGTGGTCGGCTCGGTCGAGGTGTCCTATCTGGTCTGGGCCGGCGATGAAACCTGGAGCAGCTTCTGGCTGGAGTTCGCCCTGCCGACACTGGCGGGCAACATCATCGGCGGCAGCTTCATCTTCGGCTTGATCAGCCATGCACAGGTGCGCAGCGACAGCGGCAAACCGCCCTCACGGCTACTGAAAGAGGACCGGCCACCCTCCCCGCGCCGCAACAACGGCAACAAATGAACTTCAGCGTGCCGCTACCACGCGCTCGTTCGCCTGGCCGCGCTGACGCACAGGCCGCGGCTGCCACCAGTTCTGCCCGGCGTGCGGAGAGTCGAGGCTGACCCGCTCCCCCATCTGCGGCGTGCTCAGACGCACCTGCGCCTGGTTGGCCAACGCCAGGATGCGCTCGAACGGCTCCTGCCAGCCATGCATGGACAGGTCGAAGGTGCCGTTGTGAATCGGCAACAGCCAGCGCCCGCGTAGATCCAGATGGGCCTGCAGGCTCTGCTCCGGCTGCATGTGCACATCGGGCCAGGCGACGTTGTAGGCCCCGGTCTCGATCAGGGTCAGGTCGAACGGCCCGAAGCGCTCGCCAATCTGCTTGAACCCATCGAAGTAGCCGGTATCGCCACTGAAGAATACCCGCACATCCTCGTCGACGATCACCCACGACGCCCACAAGGTCCGGTTGCTGTCCAGCAGCCCACGCCCGGAAAAGTGCTGAGCCGGGGTGGCGACAAAGCGCACGCCCTCGACCTCGCTTTCCTGCCACCAGTCCAGCTGCCGCACCTTTGCCGGTGCTACGCCCCAGGTCATCAGCAGGTTGCCTACGCCCAGCGGCGCCAGGAACACACTGGTGCGCGATGCCAGTTGGCGAATCGCCTGTTCGTCAAGATGATCGAAGTGATCGTGGGACAGTACCACCGCAGCCAACGGCGGCAACTGGTCCAGCGCCAGGGGCGGCGCATGGAAGCGCAGTGGGCCGGCCCACTGCACCGGCGAGGCGCGCTCGGCGAATACCGGGTCGGTAATAAAGAAGCGCCCGCGCAGCTTGAGCAATACCGTGGAATGGCCCAGGCGCCAAAGGCTGCGGTCGGGCGCATCGAGCACCTGTTGGCGGGTCATGGGCTGGAGGCTGACCGGTGTGGCCGGCCGGGTTTCCGGCGGTTTGCGCAGGAACAGGTACTTGAGCCCGATGCGCAGTTTCTTCAATACGCCATCCTGTGGCAACGACGCCTGATTGTGAAAGCGCCCTTCCCGCTGAGGCGCCGGCTCGCCGGCAGGGTTGGCCAAAGGGACCATCAGCAACACTCCGAGCAACAGGAAAGCCTTCATGTTACCCCACAGTGATCGGATCAACCGTGAATTGGCTTGTAAGGTCATTTTTCGTCGATGAAACACTGTTCAACAATATTCATGCGAGTTATGCGATAAACGGTGCTTCAGCAGAAGAACGATGACCAATATGGATAAACGCAGCGGCAAAGGACTTTCATTCGCCAAACGCATCTACCTGCCGCGGGTCATCGGCCTGGGGATCGGCCTGTTCAGCGTCATGGCCGCCATGGCGCCGCTGTCACCGCCCACCTGGGCATGGCTGCTGGTACTGTTCAACGGCCTGGTGTGGCCGCATGTGGCCTACCTGTGGGCCGCCCGTTCGGCCATGCCCTACCAGGCAGAACAGCGCAACCTGGTGCTGGACTCCCTGATGGGTGGGTTCTGGACCGCCGCCATGCATTTCAATCCATTGCCCAGCGTGACCGTACTGTCGATGATGACCATGAACAACGTCGCCGCCGGCGGCAAACGCATGGTCGTTCGCGGGGTGCTGGCCCAGCTAACGGGCATGCTCGTCGCCATCCTGCTGCTGGGCCCCGGCCTGCAACTGAACGCGACGCCCCTGCAGGTCTATGCCTGCCTGCCGATGTTGACCCTCTACCCGCTGGCGCTGGGCTGGGTCTGCTACCAATTGGCGATCAAGCTGGCCGACCACAAGCGCCGGCTGAGCACCCTGAGCCTTACCGACAGCCTGACCGGTCTGCTCAACCACGGCGCCTGGAAAGACCTGCTGCTGCTGAAGTTCCAGGCTTGCCAGCAGCAACAGGGGCACGCGGTGATTGCCCTGATCGACATCGACCACTTCAAGACCATCAACGACACCTTCGGCCACGTGGTCGGCGACTGTGTGCTGCGCCAGCTCGGCGCCGAGCTGCGGCGCAATCTGCGCGAAGGCGACCAGGCCGGGCGTTACGGCGGTGACGAATTCTGCGTGATCCTGCCGGACACCAGCGAGGCCCAAGCCTGCCAGGCCATGGAGCGCCTGCGCGAACGGATCGCCAGCTACCGCAACCCGCAGTTGCCGCACCTGCGCATCAGCCTGAGCATCGGCCTTTCGGCATTCGAGGCCGACCTGGAGTCACCCGAACACTGGCTCGAACAGGCGGACAAGGCGCTGTACACCGCCAAGCATGCCGGGCGCGACCAGGTCAATTTTGCCCACAGAGACGCTGCGGCGCTCAGGCTGGCCTATCCTGATTGAACCTCCTTCCTGACTAACTGGCGGGAGGCTGCCTGAAGGAGCCGCTCGCGCATGGCCAGGACCGCCAACCTTCCACCCGCCAGCCCCACACCACGCTTCCAGGTGCGTCGCCTGATTGCCGGCTTCAGCGCAGTTTTCGGCCTGGCCTGCCTGATCATCCTCGGCGCCCTGTTCAATATCGCGGGTACTCTTGACCATCAGGAGCGCCAGCGCAGTGCCTCGCAGGCAACCAAGGCGCTGGAGCAACGGCTGCTCGCCTCGCGCCAGTTCCTGTCCAGCTACGCCGTGTGGGATGCTGCCTTCGAACACCTGGCGGGCCAGGCCGACTGGAAATGGGCCTACGAAGAAAAGAACGTGGGCGAGTCGCTCTACAGCGCCAGCGGCTATGAAGGGGTGTTCGTGGTGGAGGACGCTCGCACCACCTACGGTTTGTTCAAAGGCCAGCCGACCCAGGCGGCGGCCAATACCTATATTGATGCAGCGCTGCAGCCAATCATCGACCAGGCCCGGGCGGCAGCCATCCCACGTGAACAGATCACCCGTTTCGTCCTGTTCAACGGCTGGCCGGCAGTGCTCAGTGCCGCGGCGGTGCGCCCGGACCGGGATGTCACCGATAGCGAGGTGCGCCAGGCGCCGGTGATGCTGTTCGTCGACCAGCTCACCGAGGAAAAGCTGGCACAGCTGAGCAGCGGCGCCGGCCTGACCGGCATGCACGTGGAAAACGATGATGTGGGGGAGCACGGCCACCTGCGCATCGACCTCGGCGATACCGGCTACCACCTGTCCTGGAGCAGCCCGCTGCCAGGGCACCAGTTGCTGCGCGCGGTGTTGCCGCCGCTGGCGGGTGCCTTGCTGATACTCGGCCTGGTCATGCTGTACCTGTTTCGCCATGCCTTGCGCAGTTCGCGGGCGATCGACCTCACGCTCGCCGATCTGCAGCAGAGCAACCAGGCCCTGGAGGCCAGCGAGCAGCGTTTTCGCGCGGTGGCCGAGTCGGCCTCCGACTGGATCTGGGAAACCGACCGGCAACAACGCCTGACCTACCTTTCGCAACGCTTCGTCAATGTCACCGGCTACCCGGTGGACGACTGGCTCGGCCACCCGCTCAATCAGTTGCTGGCCTGCGATACCACGCCGCTCTCGCCGTGGCTGGATGCCCTGGCCGCGGCCGACCCGCAACAACTGGCCAACCTGCGCTGCACCTACCGCGACCAGAATGGCCAGAACCGCTACTGCCGGATATCGGCCCGCGCCATCTGGTACGACGGCAAACCCGTCGGTTTTCGCGGCACCGCCAGCGACATCACCGACGAAGTAGACGCTCATGCGCGCATCCAGCACCTGTCGCTGCACGACCCGCTGACCGGGCTGGCCAACCGCAACAAGCTCGCCCGGCACCTCGAGCAGGCCTTGTTGCGCGGCAGTGATTCGCCGCCACTGACCTTGCTGCTGCTTGACCTGGACAACTTCAAGCCGATCAACGACTCCCTTGGCCATGCCGCCGGTGACGCCGTGCTGCAGGAGGTAGCAACACGCCTGCGCGACAGCACCCGCGATGGCGACCTGGTCGCGCGCCTGGGCGGCGACGAGTTCCTCCTGGTGCTCGGCGGCATGGACAACCGCAGCGAGATCGACCGCTTCTGTGCGCGCCTGATCAGCCTGCTGCAGCAACCGATCATCTTCGATAACCAGCCCCTGCACGTTGGCGCCAGTATCGGTGTCGCCCAGACCCGTACCCAAGGCTTCGATGCCGGCGAGCTGATCCGCTGCGCCGATATCGCCCTGTACCAGGCCAAGGCCGACGGCAAGTGCACCTGGCGCTATTTCGCTGCCGAAATGAACCAGCAGATCCAGTACCGCCGCCAACTGGAGAACGACATGCGGCGGGCCCTGCGCAACCAGGAATTCGAGCTGCACTACCAGCCGCGCTATCGCCTCAGCGACCTGCGCATCGTCGCGGTCGAGGCTTTGCTGCGCTGGCAGCACCCGCAGGAAGGGTTGCTGGGGCCGGACACCTTCATTCCGTTGGCCGAACAGAGTGACATCATTGTTGCGCTGGGCCGCTGGGTGCTGCGCGAAGCCTGCCGCACCGCCCATGACTGGCCCACCGATGTACTGGTTTCCGTGAACCTGTCACCGGCGCAGTTCCTGCGCAGCGATGTGGTGGCCGATGTACGCGAGATCCTGCTGGAAACCGCCTTCCCTGCCCAGCGCCTGGAGCTGGAAATTACCGAGAACGTGATGCTCAATGACATCGAAGGCGCGCTGGGCACCATGCTGTCGCTCAAGGAGCTGGGCGTGCGCCTGAACATGGACGACTTCGGCACCGGCTACTCGTCGTTGGGCTATTTGCGCACCTACCCGTTCGACAGCATCAAGATCGACAAACGCTTCATCGGCGGGCTGAACAACACCGCTGGCAGCGACCGCGCCGTGGTCCAGGCCATCATCAACCTGGGCGAAGCGATGGGGCTGACGGTGACGGCCGAAGGGGTGGAGAGCGAGCAGCAGCTCAGGGCACTGCAGAAGGACCGCTGCCATGAAGTGCAGGGCTATTACCTGAGCAGGCCGCTGGACAGTGCGGGGCTCGAGGCGTTGATGCAGCAGGCATCCCAGCGCTCGGCGCCCTACCTGTAGCGTAAGTTTGAAAGCTTGCGCAGTCCTTGTGGGAGCGGGCGTGCCCGCGAACACCGGCGAAGTCGGTGCCATACACCGCGTTGCATTCTTCGCGGGCACGCCCGCTCCCACAGGGATTTTCAGCACAGCTGCTGCAAACTGCGCTCTGCCACGATTTCCGGCAGGTCGCGCCGGCGCAGGTAGGTGCGCAGCGGTTCACCGATGTTCAAACGGTCATCCACATGCTGCTCCAGCAACAGCGCCAGCCGTTCGCGGCACAGGGCCATGCGCTGCCCTTGCTCGGGCCGCCAGACAAACTCGCTGCAGGGCGTGATGCTGGCGTCGGCCACGTCCATGCCGAACGAATCTTCGGAAAAACGCACGATGTGCACACCGCGCTTGCCATGAAAACCGACGAAGCCCTTGAGCTGGTCGGCAGCGTTGCAGATGTCCTGGGAAGTGATGGCCATGACGTAACCTCGCAATGAAATCGGAAGATACGCACGCCAGGCGGGGGTGGTTGCCTCTGCCGGGCAACTCGTGACTGGCAGCCTAACGCAAGCCGTCGCACAGGCGCCACGCTTTTCATCGATCAGCGGCCACCGTCAACCTGCGAATGCAGCACCTCGCCCAGCCACTGCATGAAGGCCTGCACCCGGCGTGGCACATGCCGTTGTCGGGCATACAGCAGTGACACGGGCATGGCCGGAGCCCGCCAGCCTTCCAGTACCGAAACCAGCTCACCGCGCTGCAGGTGCTCGGCCACGCCCACCGCCGGCACCTGGATCAGCCCCAGCCCGGCCAGGCAGGCCGCCGAGTAGGCCTCGGCATTGTTGACCGTGACCACTCCGGCCATGGCCTGGAAGTGCAGTTCACCGTCCTGCAGGTATTCGAAACCGGCACTGCGCCCCCCAAGGGTGCGCACGTAGTGCACCAGGTGGTGCTCGGCCAGGTCCTGCAGCGTGCGCGGCACGCCATGGCGGGCCAGGTAGGCAGGGCTGGCACAGTTGCGCATGCTCAGTTGCCCGACCGGGCGCGCCACCACGTCCAGGTCATGCAGGGTACCAATGCGCATCACACAATCGAAGCCTTCACGCAGCAGGTCGACCTGGCGGTCGGTGCAACTGAGCTCCACCTCCAGGCGCGGGAAGCGCTGCAGAAACTGCGGCAGCGCCGGGATGATGACCCGACGGGCCATCATGGTCGGCAGGTCGACCCGCAGGCGCCCGGCCAGCTCGGCGTCGTCGGCGCAGAACAGGCTCTCGATCTCGTCCATGCCCGACAGCAGGTCCTTGCTGCGCTCGTACAGCAAGGCGCCATCCTGGGTTGCCTGCACCCGGCGGGTAGTGCGGTTGAACAGCTGCGTACCCAGCAAACGCTCCAGCGCCCTGACCTGCTCCGACACGGTCGAACGGGGCAGCCCCAGGCTCTCGGCAGCCAGGGTGAAACTGCTGACCTCGCTCACCCGCACAAAGGTGCGCAACAACTCCAGCTTGTTCACTTGAACCTCGTCTATCCGGTTTTACCGAACAGTATTTCCATATTTGCTGGATTTAACAGCACAACACCGACCAATAACCTGTGCTCATCAGCCCACCATGAGGTTTTCACCATGACCCGCAAGATTGCCCTGATCACTGGCGCCAGCCGCGGCCTGGGCCGCAACACCGCCGAACACCTGGCCGCACGCGGCATCGATGTCATCGGCACTTACCACAGCAAGGCCGAGGAAGCCCAGGCCGTGGCCGTGCGGCTGGAGCAGGCCGGGGTCAAGGCCGCCATGTTGCAACTGGACGTCAGCGACAGCGCCAGCTTTGCCGGCTTCGCCGAACGCCTGGGAGCAACCTTGCAGCAACACTTCGGTCGCGAGCGTTTCGACTTTCTGGTGAACAATGCCGGGATCGGCTTGAACGTGCCATACACCGAAACCAGCGAGGCACAGTTCGACCAGTTGCTGAACATCCAGCTGAAAGGACCGTTCTTCCTCACCCAGCGCCTGCTGCCGCTGCTGGTCGACAATGGCCGCATCGTCAACATTTCCACTGGCCTGGCCCGCTTTGCGCTGCCGGGGTATGCCGCCTATGCCGCGATGAAGGGGGCGATGGAGGTACTGACCCGCTACCAGGCCAAGGAACTGGGGGCGCGTGGTATTCGCGTGAACATTCTGGCGCCGGGGGCGATCGAGACGGACTTTGGCGGCGGCGTTGTGCGGGATAACCGCCAGGTGAATGAATACATTGCCGGCAACACGGCGCTGGGGCGGGTGGGCTTGCCGGATGATATCGGGGCAGCGATTGCGCTGTTGCTGGAAGATGGCAATGGCTGGATCAACGGGCAACGGCTGGAGGTGTCGGGCGGGATGTTCCTCTGAAATCGAGAATTTGGGGCCGCTTTGCGGCCCATCGCGACGCAAGGCCGCTCCTACAAGAATACGCAATCGCACGGGGAATACGCGATCGCCTGTAGGAGCGGCCTTGTGTCGCGATGGGCTGCTCAGCAACCCCCTTGGCCCTCACGGCCGATTCTGCTCCTCATGCACCTGCACACTGGCCGTCATCCCCGCACTCAGGGTCACGCCCTCCGGCACCTGGTCGAGGCGGATCCTCACCGGTATCCGCTGCGCCAGGCGCACCCAGTTGAAGGTCGGTTCAACCTCCGGCAGCAACTGGCTGTCGGGGTTGCTGTTGCGGTCGGTGATACCACGGCTGATGCTCTCTACATGCCCTTGCATCGGCTCGCCTGCGCCCATCAGCCAGACCTTCACCGCATCCCCCACACGAATGCGCGGCAGCTTGGTTTCCTCGAAGTAGGCCTGGATATAGAAGGTTGAATCGTCCACCAGGGCCATCACCGATTCCCCGGTGTTCACATAGTTGCCCTCGGCCAGGCGCAGGTTGGTGATATGCCCGCTGCGCGGTGCCCGCACTTCACTGCGCGCCAGGTTGATTCTGGCAACCTGCAACTGTGCCTCGGCCTCATGCAGCTCACCGCGGGCGATGGCCGCATTGATCTGGGCGTTTTCCCGCAATTCGGCACTGATCGCCTCCGGCCCCAGGGCGGTACGCCGGGCCGCTTCACGCTCGCGCAGGCGCAGTTGCTGGGTGCGGGTCTCGGTCACCGCGCTGGCCTGGTCGAAGGCCGCCTGGAAGCGTTCGCGGTCGATGCTCATCAGCAGGTCGCCGGCCTTGACCTGCTGGTTGTCACGGACCTTCAGCTCGCGCACCCAGCCGGACACATCAGGGGCGATCACCACCACATCGGCGCGCACACGGGCATCGCGGGTCCAGGGGGTGAGCATGTAGTACTGCCACAGCTGATAGCCGGCGAACACGGCAAGAGCCACCACACACAAGGTGACCAGGGTACGTACGGCCGCACGCATCGAAACACTCCTTTATAAAGCTCCCAGCAGTCGCACCACCAGGAACAGCACACAAACGAACAACGCCGCGTCGAACAGCGCTTCATGCCAGATCCAGCGCCCCAACGGCGTGGCCTGCACCACCAGACGCAACAACCCGGTAAGCACCAGCGCCAGCAACACATAAACAAGGAAGGGGCTGAACAGCACGCCGCCCACTTCCCACTCACGCAACCCCATGGGCTTCCTCCTGCCAGCGGCACCACTTGCCCCAGCTTTTCTGCAGTTGCAGCACCGCCCCTTCGGCCAACCGCAGCGGATCGCTGGAGGGTAGACGGCGCAAGGCGCCAATGAACTGTTCGCTGGCGGCATCCAGGCGCTGACCACGCCCGGGCGCCGGCCCCTTGGCCAGCACGGCCTCTACCTGCTGCAGGTAATCGCGCTCGGCCCGCCCCAACGGGGCCTGGGCAACCGCCAGGCACATGCGCAGGTGCACCAGTTCGTCGCCGATATCCAGGCCGTGCAGGCCGTCGTCCCAGCGCTTGCGTTCGCTCTCGGGCAGTTCGCCGGCATGCCGCGCCAGTTGCATCAGGCGGTCGGCCATGCGCCCGCCAAACCAGCTGTCGGCCCCGCGCAGGTCGCGCCGGGTCAGGCGTACCAGGTCGCTCTGGGTCGCCGCACGCAGGCGCCGGCCCAGCCAGGCCGGGTGGCGAAACACCAACAAACGGAAGGCCATCACCGCTGCCGACACACCCACGAGCATGGCCAAGGCACTGTTGAGCATGGTGGCCACGCCGAACTGCATGGCGTTGAGCGGCGACACCAGCACGATAAAGTGCAGGCAATAGGAGGTGGCCGTGGCCCCGGTCCGCGGGTGAGCCATGCCCAGCGCACCAAGAAACAGCGGCACGCCCATTCCCAGACAGAGCATGGCGAAGCTGCTCCATTGCGGCAGCAGAATCTGCCCGACCAGAAACGCCGCCGGTATCGCCAGGAAAATCCCACGCAAGAAGCTCAGGCCGATCTGCGCGCCGTTCTCGCGGCTGGCGAACAGGCTGCAGACCACGCAGGTCAGCACCAGGCCACCTGGTGCCGAAGGCCAGGCGGTGGCCAGCCAGAAGCCGCTCATTACCAGAAAGGCCAGCGCACTGCGTGAACCGAACAGCAAGGCCAGAGACCAGTCGCGGTGCGCGGCCAGGCCTTGGGACACATCTTTGGGCGCCCTGCCCGCCTCCACATCCTCCAGCGCCTGGCTGGCAGCCATGGCGTAATCCAGCAGCAGCGCCATGCGCGCCAGGCAGAAGTGCTCCGCCGGGCTGATCTGTTCATCGTGGGCAGCATCCCAGATGCGCTGGCGTAGCAACAACAGGCTCGGCTGGTCGGGCTTGCCCAACAGTGCACGCACTTCCTCCAGCCAGGGTGCCAGGCGTTCGGCCTCGCGCTCATCAAGTTGCCGCCACTGCCGGCGCACCGAACGGGAAATGCGCAACAGCACCATCAGTTTCTGGCTCAGGCCACGAATGGCACGAGCGCGCTGGCGCCCGCGGTTGCCTTCGAACCAGGCGTGTTCGCGTTGGCTGTCGATGGCAACGATACGCCCCAGGCTTTCCAGCAGGCCTTTGCGCGCCTCGTCTTCGCCGCCCAGCATGGCACTGGCGGCCTGCAGGCCGTTCTGCCAGGCCTGGCGGGCCTGTCCGCCCAGTTGCTGCTCTACCCGCATGGGCCAAAGCAAGGCACTGCTGGCGGTGGCACAGAAGATACCCAGGCAGATCTCGGTACAGCGCGCCACGGCCTGGTCGAACACCTGCAACGGGTGGTCGATGGCCGGCAGGGCAATGATCGCCGCGGTGTAGCCTGCCAGCACGAAGGCATAGGCCCAGGCGCTGCGCAGTTGGGTGGAGGCGGCGGTGCACAGGGCCAGCCACAGGGCCAAGGTGAGCAGGAACAGCCATGGGGTCTGGGCAAACAGGCCGATGAACAGCACCGACGCAAACGTGCCGACCAAGGTACCGGCCAACCGCGCCAGGCCCTTCTGCACCACCATGCCCGACAACGGCTGGGCGACGATGAAAGCGGTCATCAGTGCCCAGGACGGTTGCTCCAGGCCCCAGCGCATCGCCAGCCACAGCGCCAGGCCGCCACCGAGCAGGGTCTTGATGGCGAACTTGAGGGCGAGGCTGCTGGGGGCGAACAGGGCCTGGAGGGTGATGGGCACGAGACGGACCTTGCGGGGATGGTCTTGTAGAAAGATAGACAATGGTGGGAAGGATAAAGCGGAAACGATTAATTAGCTAGCTAATCATCTTTATAAGAGGTGCAGATGGTCCTGTCCCGGCCCTTTCGCAGCACAAGGCTGCTCCTACAGATACTGTGTAGGTGCAGCCTTGTGCTGCGAAAGGGCCGGGACAGGCAACACCAAAATTGCAGGCAAAAAAATGGGCGACCGAAGTCGCCCTAAATGCCTTGCGTGCTCGTGTACCCGGAAGGTCAGCGCGGCTTGCGCTTGTTCGAGTCCTTCCAGATGAAAATGCCCAGACCGGCAAAGAAGACGACCATCAACCCGACCGTTACCACTCCGGCGATAACCACGTTGTCGAAGAACATGCTGGCCTCCCCATTCGTTTGCCGTTGTCCGATGGGTGCAAGGTAACCAATGTGGGGGCGGGGAAAATTGATCGGTGTCAATGGTGCCCGGGGCCGGGCACGCGAGGCGGGTGCAGGGTTGACCTGCGTCAAGTTTCAGCGCTTCTTCGGCTTGCCCTTGGGCTTCTTTTTCTTGGCGGTGTTCAACGGCAGGGCCTGCTCGAACGCATTGCGCATCTCGTTCAGGCGCTTTTCCTTGAGGTCGTGGACGCGCTTGGCGCGTTCGGCATCGAAATCGATGAGGTTGTCTTGGCTCATGGGTGGGCTCGACGATCAACTGAGACTTGCATGATGAAGCCAGGCGCTGGCGCTGACCAGCCCCATGTCAGACTTCGATGTCCACCAGCAGCCCCTGGCGGACATGCTCGCCCATCAACGGCGCCACCGGCACGGTGTTGTCGGCGTTGACCTCGTCACCGGGCATCGCACTGTAGCGTTCGTCGTCGCCCTTGTGCCGGCGTTGCTGCTGGCGGCGCTGCTCGTCGCGCAGCAGCAGCGCCTGCTCCTGCGGGTCACGCTGGTGCTTGAGGTCGATGGCACTTTCACCGGATGCAGGCTGCGTCGGCACCACCGGCTTGATGTCGGGTGTCGGCTTGGCCGGGTCCTGTTGCGAGGTCACCGGCGCGGCACTGAGCGGAATGATCGGTGGCAGCATGGACGTTCTCCTATGCCCCCTGTATCGGCAGGCGCGGGCTTACCTTGATGGCAGGCACAACACTTATTCGGCTTCGTCGTCAGGGTCGTCGTCGCTTGGCGGGCTGGCCTCGCTCCAGGGCCGCTTGTACACCTGCTGCCAGACCGCGTCCATGTGCTCGCGCAGCACCTGCGGCGCGGCCTTGAGCGAAGCGCTGTCCTCACGCTCACCGCCGATCGGCTCTTCACCCGCCGGGGTGATCAGCGACTGGCCGGTGATGCTGTAGCTGGCCTGCCCTTCGCGCATCTCGATGGCGATGTCGTGCGGGTCGATGCCACCGCCGCAGAAGGCGTGGCTGGCAACCGTCACCTCAGCGACACCGTCCTTGTTCAGGTCGCCGACATCGCTTACGTCGTTATAGAAGTCCACGTCCAGGTCCAGGCCCGGGCAGGTGGTTTCCTGTTCGATCTGCCAGCGCGCCTTGAACGCGTCGTTTTCGGCGGTGCGCCCGTACAGCGTGGCCTTGAGTACCACCTTGTCCACTTCCTGCTCGCTTTCCGGGTCGCTGGCCTGGCCATCGCTGCGGCTCAATACCAGCAGGCCTTCACCGTCGCGGTCACGAAAGTGCACGCTCTTGATCGGTGTCTGCACACCCAGTACCTCGAGCTGCTCGATCGGGATGGCGGGCAAGGTCTCGAAGTTTTTCTGCTCGCAGGCGGCCAGCAGCAACAGGCTGCCCACGGCCATCGAAGTGCTGATCCAGCGGTGCTTGGCAGACATGTTGATCCGGGGCCCTCGTCGGCAGCACGGTGGGGGGCGATGAAGCGGCTAGACTGTTGCTACCTATCGCACTTCGGCACCTTTCGATGCGCTCGGCACTTTGGTCTGACCGGCCGATCCGTTAACATAACCGGCTTTTTCATCGCGGGAGTTCAGGCAGTATGGCGCAGCAGTATCAACCGGGGCAACGCTGGATCAGCGACAGCGAAGCCGAGCTCGGCCTGGGTACCATCCTGGCGCAGGATGGCCGCCTGTTGACCGTGCTCTACCCGGCCACTGGCGACACCCGCCAGTATTCCCTGCGCAATGCGCCGCTGACCCGCGTGCGCTTCTCGCCAGGTGACCAGATCACCCACTTCGAAGGCTGGAAGCTGACCGTGCGCGAGGTCGAGGACATCGACGGGCTGATGGTCTACCACGGCCTGGACGGGCAGAACCAGCCGCGCACCCTGCCAGAAACCCAGTTGTCGAACTTCATCCAGTTCCGCCTGGCCAGCGACCGCCTGTTCGCCGGGCAGATCGACCCGCTGTCGTGGTTCAGCCTGCGCTACAACACCCTGCAGCACACCAGCAAGCAGATGCAGTCGGCACTGTGGGGCCTGGGCGGCTGCCGTGCCCAACCCATCGCTCACCAGTTGCACATCGCCCGCGAAGTCGCCGACCGCAGCGCGCCGCGCGTCTTGCTGGCCGACGAAGTGGGCCTGGGCAAAACCATCGAAGCCGGCCTGGTGATCCACCGCCAGCTGCTGTCGGGCCGCGCCAGCCGCGTTCTGATCCTGGTACCGGAAAACCTCCAGCACCAGTGGCTGGTGGAAATGCGCCGCCGCTTCAACCTGCAGGTGGCCCTGTTCGACGCCGAGCGTTTCATCGAAAGCGACGCCAGCAACCCGTTCGAGGATGCCCAGCTGGCGCTGGTGGCCCTGGAGTGGCTGGTCGACGACGAAAAGGCCCAGGACGCGCTGTTCGCCGCCGGCTGGGACCTGATGGTGGTGGACGAAGCCCACCACCTGGTCTGGCACGAAGACCAGGTCAGCGCCGAATATGGCCTGGTCGAACAGCTGGCCCAGGTGATCCCGGGCGTGCTGCTGCTCACGGCCACCCCGGAGCAGCTCGGCCAGGACAGCCACTTCGCCCGCCTGCGCCTGCTCGACCCCAACCGTTTCCACGACCTGGCGGCCTTCCGCGCCGAGAGCGAGCACTATCGCCCGGTGGCTGAAGCCGTACAGGAACTGCTCGACGAAGGCCGCCTGTCGCCCAAGGCCCACGCCACCATCCAGGGCTTCCTGGGTGCCGAAGGCGAAGCCCTGCTGGCCGCGGTCAGCGACGGCGATACCCAGGCCAGCGCGCGCCTGATCCGTGAGCTGCTCGACCGCCACGGCACCGGCCGCGTGCTGTTCCGTAACACCCGCGCGGCGATCCAGGGCTTCCCTGAGCGCCAGCTGCACCCTTACCCACTGGCCACGCCTGAGCAGTACCGCGACCTGCCAGCCGGCGAACATGCCGAGCTGTACCCGGAAGTCGCCTTCCAGGCCCAGGGCGAGGTGGCCGATGACGAGCGCTGGTGGCGTTTCGACCCGCGCGTCGACTGGCTGATCGACACCCTGAAGATGCTCAAGCGCACCAAGGTGCTGGTGATCTGCGCCCATGCCGAAACCGCGATGGACCTGGAAGACGCCCTGCGCGTGCGCTCCGGCATCCCGGCCTCGGTGTTCCATGAAGGCATGAGCATCCTCGAACGCGACCGCGCCGCCGCCTACTTCGCCGACGAAGAGTTCGGCGCGCAGGTGCTGATCTGCTCCGAGATCGGCAGCGAAGGCCGCAACTTCCAGTTTGCCCACCATCTGGTGATGTTCGACCTGCCGGCGCACCCCGACCTGCTCGAACAGCGCATCGGCCGCCTCGACCGTATCGGCCAGAAGCACACCATCCAGTTGCATATCCCGTACCTGCAGGACAGCCCGCAAGAGCGCCTGTTCCAGTGGTACCACGAAGGCCTCAACGCCTTCCTCAACACCTGCCCTACCGGCAACGCCCTGCAGCACCAGTTCGGCCCGCGCCTGCTGCCGCTGCTCGAAGGTGGCGAAAGCAAGGCCTGGGAAACCCTGGTGGCCGATGCCCGCAGCGAGCGCGAACGCCTGGAAGCCGAACTGCATACCGGCCGTGACCGCCTGCTGGAACTCAACTCCGGCGGTGCCGGCGAAGGCCAGGCGCTGGTCGAGGACATTCTCGAACAGGACGATCAGTTCGCCCTGCCGATCTACATGGAAACCCTGTTCGACGCCTTCGGCATCGACAGCGAAGACCATTCCGAGAACGCCCTGATCCTCAAGCCGAGCGAGAAGATGCTCGACGCCAGCTTCCCGCTGGGCGACGACGAAGGCGTGACCATCACCTACGACCGTGGCCAGGCGCTGTCGCGCGAGGACATGCAGTTCCTCACCTGGGAGCACCCGATGGTGCAAGGCGGCATGGACCTGGTGCTGTCCGGCTCGATGGGCAACACCGCCGTGGCGCTGATCAAGAACAAGGCGCTCAAACCCGGCACCGTGCTGCTTGAACTGCTGTTCGTCAGCGAGGTGGTGGCACCGCGCAGCCTGCAACTGGGCCGTTACCTGCCACCGGCGGCATTGCGCTGCCTGCTCGACGCCAACGGCAACGACCTGGCGTCCCGCGTGGCCTTCGAAACCCTCAACGACCAACTGGAAAGCGTGCCGCGCGCCAGCGCCAACAAGTTCGTCCAGGCCCAGCGCGACGTGCTTGCCCAGCGCATCAGCAGTGGCGAGGCCAAGGTCATGCCGGCCCACGTCGAGCGCGTGGCCGAGGCCCAGCGTCGCCTCACAGCTGAAGCCGACGAAGAACTGGCGCGTCTGGTCGCGCTGCAAGCGGTCAACCCGAGCGTGCGCGACAGCGAGATCGAAGCGCTGCGCAAGCAGCGCGAAGAGGGCCTGGCGATGCTGGAAAAGGCCGCCCTGCGCCTGGAAGCCATTCGCGTGCTGGTGGCTGGCTAAGTCTTTCCCCGCACCCGTGTAGGAGCGGCCTTGTGTCGCGAAAGGGCCGCAACGCGGCCCCAGAATTGACGCGCAATAGTTGAAATTGCTGGGGCTGCTTTGCAGCCCTTTCGCGACACAAGGCCGCTCCCACAGGCGGCCAATTTTCAGACCCATTTACATATTCCAGGCTGCGATCAGGTTCATAACCAAATCGTAGGAATCAATGTGCCATTAGTCAGGAAGGGTTAAACACCTCTTCCTATACTGCCTCTGGACAGTCTGCACAGGGTTGTAGCGCAGACGAGTGAAAACTCGATCATGAGGCATTCCATGGAATGGCTGGGGCTGCAACTGTTCGCCGACCTGCCGGCAACCGGGCGCATCGTCATTGATTGCAGGCATGAACCGTTCCTGGTTCTGCTCGCCTACTTCGTCGCCTGTGCGGCCTGCTTCGCCACCCTGGACATGGCCGAGCGCCAATCCCACAGCGAAGACCCCACCGCCCACCGACAATGGAACATGCTCGGTGCCTGCTGCCTTGCTGGTGGCATCTGGGCCATGCACTTCATCAGCATGCTGGCCTTCCAGGCGCCAGTTGAAGTGCATTACGACGCGTCCCTGACCATCCTTTCGCTGCTCATCGCCCTGGCCGTCGCCTGGCTGGCCATGCACAGCCTCGACCGCAGCCAGATGCAAACACACCATTACCTGCAAAGTGCGGTACTGATCGGCCTGGGTATCATCGTGATGCACTTCGTAGGCATGGCCGCCCTGGAAACCGGCGCCCGCCAGTACTACCAGTCCGGCCTGCTGCTGGCCTCGGCCACCATTGCCCTGCTCACCAGCCTGACCGCGCTGTACCTGGCCCGCTACTTCCGCCATGGCAGCGGTACCCTGCACCAGGCCATGAAGTACGGCGCCAGCCTGCTGATGGCCGGCGGTATCGTCGCCACCCACTTCACCGCGATGTCGGCCATGACCCTGGTCATCCCGGCCGACACCGCCCTGCGCCTGCCCTCTGGCGACAACAGCCTGCAATTGGCGCTGGGCATCGGCTTCATCACCCTGCTGATCAGTGCTGCCAGCGTCAGTACTGCGCTGGCCGACAAGAAGCTGCAAAGCAAGGAGCACGACCTGCGCCGGGTCAGCGTGCTGCTCAGCCAGCTCGACCAGGCCCGCGCGTCGTTGCAGCAGGCCGCGCACTACGATGCCCTGACCAGCCTGGTAAACCGCCGCGGTTTCAACCAGGTGTTCGCCGAACGCCTGGCCGAACACCAGGCCACGGAAAGCCACCTGGCAGTGATGTTCCTAGACATCGACCATTTCAAGCGCATCAACGACAGCCTCGGTCACGACGCCGGCGACGAACTGCTCAAGGTGATCGCCAGCCACATCAAGGCCGCCACTCGCAACCACGACCTGGTCGCACGCTTTGGCGGCGACGAGTTCTGCGTGGTCACCAGCCTCAACAACCGCGACGAAGCCCGCCACCTGGCCAAGCGCATCATGCAGAGGATGAAAGAGCCCATCAACCTGGGCGGCCGGCGCATGGTCATGACCACCAGTATCGGCATCAGCATCTTCCCCGACGACGGCACCACCGCCGAAGAGCTGCTCAAGCATGCAGACCTCGCCCTGTACCAGTCCAAGGGCAACGGGCGCAACAGCCTGAACTTCTTCAACTACAGCCTGAAGACCCAGGCCTCGATTGCCCTGCAACTGGAAGAGGAACTGCGGGTGGCCCTGCTCGAGGAGCATGGGCTGTGCGTGCACTACCAGCCGATCTTCGACCTGCGCAGCAGGCAAGTGGCCAAACTGGAGGCCCTGGTGCGCTGGCGACACCCGCAACACGGCCTGCTTGGGCCCGATCGTTTTGTCGCCATCGCCGAAGCCAACGGGCTGATCATCGACCTCGACCTGTGGGTGCTGCGCCACGCTTGCGCCGACCTGGCCTACCTGCAGCGACACGGCCATGGCAACCTAAAGGTCACGGTCAATTGCTCGGCCGTCACCCTCAGCCACGACGAACTGCCCAACGAAGTGGAAAAGGCGCTGTTCCACGCCGGGCTCGCACCCCGGCAGCTGGAACTGGAAGTGACCGAGAACGCCCTGATGGGTGATATCCAGCGCACGGTCAACCTGCTCAAGCGCGTGCGCGCCCTGGGCGTGGCGCTGTCGATCGATGACTTCGGCACCGGCTACTCGTCACTGGCCTACCTCAAGCGCCTGCCGCTGGACGTGCTGAAGATCGACCGCAGCTTCCTGCAGGATGTGCCGGGCAGCCAGAAGGACCGCGAGATCGTCCAGGCGATCATCGTCATGGCGCATACCCTGCATCTGCAGGTGGTCAGCGAGGGCGTGGAAACCGCCGAACAGCTGGCGTTTCTCGAAGCCCACGGCTGCGATTACCTGCAGGGCTACTTGCTGGGCCGCCCGGAGCCGCTTGCCGAACTGCGCTCGCTGCTGGAGCGGCTGCAGCACCAGGGCGGTGTGTTCAGCCCTTGCTGCGATACAGCTCAACCAGGGTCGCCGGATCTTTTTGCAGGTACCCCTGGCTTGCGTGCAGGCGCATCAATTGTGCGGCAAGGCCACTGAGTGGCGTCGCCGAGCCTTGCTCGCGGGAGAACTTGACCGCGCCATCGAGGTCCTTGAGCAGCGTGCGCACGTGCCACTTGATCGGCTCGAAGCGGCTTTCGGCCATTTGCGGGGCGAGGATCTGCAACGGTTTGGAATCGGCAAAGCCGCCCGCCAGCGCTTCGGCGATCAGCGTCGCATCGACCCCGGACTGTTCAGCCAAGGCCACCACTTCGGCAATCACCAGGGCATTGCAGGCCACGATCATCTGGTTGCAGGCCTTGGTCACCTGGCCTGCGCCCACCGCCCCCATGTGCGTCACCCGCTGGCCGAGTACCTGCAGTACCGGGCGCGCCCGCTCCAGGTCGGCCGCCTCGCCACCGATCATGATCGCCAGAGTGCCGGCTTCGGCCCCCGGCGTGCCGCCGGAAACTGGCGCGTCCAACCAGGCCATGCCGCACAGCGCTGCCAGTTCGGCGGCCATTTCACGGGTGGCGGTTGGCTCCAGGCTGGAGAAATCGATCAGCAACTGGCCGCTGCGCCCGCCCTGGGCGATGCCTTGCTCGCCGAACACCACTTCGCGGACCACGGCCGTGTCGGCCAGGCACAGCAGCAGCATGTCGCTGTCGCGGCACAGTTCGGCAGGGCTGCTTGCCAGGCGCGCGCCGGCGGCGACCAGTGCAGCGCACTTGTTCGGGCTGCGGTTCCATACCGTCAGCGGGTAACCCGCGGCCAGCAGGCGGCGGCACATGGGCAGGCCCATCAGGCCGATGCCGGCGAATCCAAGCGAAGGTAGTGCAGTGCTCATCAATGACTCCTGACTGGTTCGAACATTACCCATGCGGGCCAGGAACCTGTAGGAGCGGCCTTGTGTCGCGATGGGCTGCACAGCAGCCCCAGATTTCCGCATCGATGCAAAAAATGCCGGGGCTGCTGCGCAGCCCATCGCGACACAAGGCCGCACCTACAGGTTTCGCGTTGCCTGGCAGAACGGTGGGGCATTACGCATCCCGTAAACTGTTACCGCCACGCCGAATTGTTACTTCCCTCTACCCGCCTTGAGCGCCCTCGAGCACCAAAACGGGGCTGCTGCGCATTTTCGCGCACCAAAAGCGATCACGCCTCTGCCGGGGGCTTCACCTGGATCACGATGAACGGCGAAACCACTACCGCCCAGATCTCTGGATCGCGGCTTTGCAGGTCATGGGCCTGCTCGGCGGTCACCGGCCCAACAGTGCCATCACTACGCCACTTGGCGAAGATCTCGCTGCGATTCTCGGCCATCGCCTCGGCAACGGCGATCAGGTCGAGGCTCGGGTCGACCCAAATCAGGTCACCCTTGGCCCAGAAACGCTCCAGCGCTTTCCACTCGATGATTGCCGTCTCGCCAAGCAATTTGGCATAGAGGGTGCTTGTTTGATCAGTCATGGGTGGTTTCCGCAAAAATCGGCCAATAAAAAAGGTCGGCATTTTTGCAGAAAAACCCGGTTTCAAATATGTAATTTGGTCGATTGATCCCGAACTTGTGGGGCGGGGTCGCAGATGCAGGCAGTTTGATGGCGCCTTTCTGTATCTTTGTGTCGATCATGCGACAACCCAGGAAGCAGGCACTTTTCGACCGCTTTTCAAGCGCTCGAACAGCGCTCTACACTGTACCGGTACAGTTCCGGGACATGTTCCGGGGGAAGGTGGGCTTGCGCGTTGGCATGGCCACGCCGCAAATCCCGCCCGGTCTGTAGCCCTGGCCGCCAGGACTATAAGAATTACAACAGAATGAGTGGAGCACTATGATCAAGATTTCCAAGCTGTTCGCCGCAATGGTTCTGGCAGGGGTAGCCAGCCATTCGTTTGCCGCCGATACCATCAAGATCGGGATTGCAGGTCCCAAGACCGGCCCTGTGACCCAGTACGGCGACATGCAGTTCATCGGCGCAAAGCAAGCCATCAAGGATATCAACGCCGCGGGCGGCGTGGATGGCAAGATGCTCGAAGCCAAGGAATACGACGACGCCTGCGACCCTAAACAGGCCGTTGCAGTCGCCAACAAAGTGGTCAACGACGGCGTCAAGTTCGTGATTGGCCACCTGTGCTCCAGCTCCACCCAGCCTGCGTCCGACATCTACGAAGACGAAGGCGTGATCATGATCACCCCGGCCGCCACCTCCCCGGAAATCACCGCCCGCGGCTACAAGCTGATCTTCCGTACCATCGGCCTGGACAGCGCCCAGGGCCCGGCTGCCGGCAACTACATCGCCGACCACGTCAAGCCGAAGGTGGTAGCCGTCCTGCACGACAAGCAGCAGTACGGTGAAGGCATCGCTACCGCGGTCAAGCAGACCCTGGAAGGCAAAGGCACCAAGGTTGCCGTGTTCGAAGGCCTGAACGCCGGTGACAAGGACTTCTCCTCGATCATCCAGAAGCTCAAGCAGAACAACGTCGACTTCGTCTACTACGGCGGCTACCACCCAGAGCTGGGCCTGATCCTGCGCCAGGCTCAGGAAAAGGGCCTGAAAGCCAAGTTCATGGGCCCGGAAGGCGTGGGCAACGACTCCATCTCGCAGATCGCCCAGAACGCCTCCGAAGGCTTGCTGGTGACCTTGCCGAAGTCGTTCGACGCGGACCCTGCCAACAAGAAGATCGTCGACGCCATCAAGGCTGACGGCAAGGACCCAAGCGGCCCGTTCGTGTTCCCGGCCTACTCGGCTGTCGAGCTGATCGCCCAGGGCATCAAGGCCGCCAAGTCCGAAGACGCCGAGAAGGTGGCCGAGGCCATCCACGCCGGCTCCTTCAAGACCCCGACCGGCACCCTGTCGTACGACGAGAAGGGCGACCTGAAAGACTTCAAGTTCGTGGTCTACGAATGGCACTTCGGCAAGCCGAAGACCGAAGTCTCCCCTCAGTAACTGCGTGACTAATAGCTGACCGTAGAAGCCCACTGTGCGAGCAGTGGGCTTTGTTTTACGAGGTTCATGGGCCTGATCCCCGCGATCCGGGGGCAGGCTCACCTGAAAATCTTAAAACCGTCACCCGCGGTTTCCTGGCCTACCCCCGCCAGCGAAATGCAAATCAGGTTTTTAGGAGCGCTGTAATGCCTGAGATCTACCATTTCTTCCAACAACTGGTTAATGGATTGACCATCGGCAGCACCTATGCCTTGATCGCCATCGGCTACACGATGGTGTACGGCATCATTGGCATGATCAACTTCGCCCACGGCGAGGTGTACATGATCGGTTCCTACGTGGCCTTCATCGCCCTGGCGGGCCTGGCCATGATGGGTATCCATTCGCTGCCGATCCTGATGACCGTCGCCTTCGTCGCGACGATCTTCGTCACCAGTGCCTATGGCTACAGCATCGAACGGGTTGCCTACCGCCCCCTGCGCAACAGCAACCGACTGATCCCGCTGATTTCCGCCATCGGCATGTCGATCTTCCTGCAGAACACCGTCCTGCTTTCGCAAGACTCCAAGGACAAGTCCATCCCCAACCTGATCCCCGGAAGCTTCTCGTTCGGGCCGGGCGGCGCGGAGGAAGTACTGATCAGCTACATGCAGATCCTGGTGTTCGTGGTCACCCTGGTGGCCATGACCTGCCTCACCCTGTTCATCTCCCGTTCCCGCCTGGGCCGCGCCTGCCGCGCCTGCGCCGAGGACATCAAGATGGCCAACCTGCTGGGCATCAACACCAACAACATCATCGCCCTCACCTTCGTCATCGGTGCCGCCCTGGCGGCGGTGGCGGCCGTGCTGCTGAGCATGCAGTACGGGGTGATCAACCCCAACGCCGGTTTCCTGGTTGGCCTGAAGGCCTTTACCGCGGCGGTGCTGGGTGGCATCGGCAGCATCCCGGGCGCCATGCTCGGCGGGCTGGTGCTGGGCGTGGCCGAAGCGTTCGGTGCCGATATCTTCGGCGACCAGTACAAGGACGTGGTGGCATTCGGCTTGTTGGTTCTTGTCCTGCTATTCCGGCCGACCGGCATCCTGGGCCGCCCGGAGGTTGAAAAAGTATGAACAGAAATCTCAAACAGGCGTTCTTCAGCGCCTTGCTAGTATGGGCCGTGGCCTTCCCGGTACTGGGCCTGAAACTTAGCATCGACGGCATCAGCCTGTCCGTGCACAGCCAGGGCTCGTTCAACCTCAGCATCATTGCCCTGTGCTCGGTGCTGATGTTCCTGCGCGTGCTGTTCGACAAGCAGTGGAACTCGGTAATGGGCCGCCGTTCGGATCGCAAGCTGATCCCGCCGGCGGTCAGCAACTACCTGACCCTGCCGAAAACCCAGCGCTACGTGATCATGGGCCTGATCGTCGCGGCACTGGTGTGGCCGTTCTTCGGCTCGCGCGGTGCGGTCGACATTGCCACGCTGATCCTGATCTACGTGTTGCTGGGCCTGGGCCTGAACATTGTGGTCGGTTTGGCAGGCCTGCTCGACCTCGGTTACGTCGGCTTCTACGCCGTCGGCGCCTACAGCTACGCCATGCTCTCGCACTACCTGGGCTGGAGCTTCTGGGTATGCCTGCCGATCGCCGGCCTGATGGCCGCTACCTTCGGCTTCCTGCTCGGCTTCCCGGTGCTGCGCCTGCGCGGTGACTACCTGGCGATCGTGACCCTCGGCTTCGGCGAGATCATCCGCCTGTTCCTGCGTAACCTCACCGACTGGACCGGCGGCCCCAACGGCATCAGCAACATCCCCAAGCCAGAGCTCTTCGGCCTGACTTTCGAACGCCGTGCCGCCGAGGGCATGCAGACCTTCCATGAGTTCTTCGGGCTGGAATACAACTCGATCAACAAGGTCATCTTCCTCTACCTGGTGGCCCTGCTGCTGGCCCTGCTGGCGCTGTTCGTGATCAACCGCCTGCTGCGCATGCCGATCGGCCGCGCCTGGGAAGCCCTGCGCGAAGACGAGATCGCCTGCCGTGCACTGGGCCTGAACCCGACCGTGATCAAGCTGTCGGCATTCACCCTGGGCGCCTGCTTCGCCGGTTTCGCCGGCAGCTTCTTCGCTGCGCGCCAGGGCCTGGTGACGCCGGAGTCGTTCACCTTCATCGAGTCGGCGATCATCCTCGCCATCGTCGTGCTCGGCGGCATGGGCTCACAACTGGGCGTGATCCTCGCGGCCATCGTGATGATCCTGCTGCCCGAGCTGATGCGTGAGTTCAGCGAATACCGGATGCTGATGTTCGGTGCGCTGATGGTGTTGATGATGATCTGGCGTCCGCAAGGCCTGCTGCCTATGCAACGTCCACACATGGAGCTGCGTCGATGAGCCGCGAAATTCTGCAAGTCAGCGGCCTGAGCATGCGCTTCGGCGGCTTGTTGGCGGTCAACGGCGTGGGCCTGACCGTCAAGGAAAAACAGGTGGTGGCACTGATCGGCCCGAACGGCGCCGGCAAGACCACGGTGTTCAACTGCCTGACCGGCTTCTACAAGCCCAGCGGCGGCACCATCCTGCTCGATGGCCAGCCGATCCAGGGCCTGGCCGGGCACCAGATCGCCCGCAAGGGCGTGGTGCGGACCTTCCAGAACGTGCGCCTGTTCAAGGAAATGACCGCGCTGGAAAACCTGCTGATCGCCCAGCACCGCCACCTGAACACCAACTTCTTCGCCGGCCTGTTCAAGACCCCGAACTTCCGCCGCAGCGAGAAGGAGGCCATGGAGCGCGCGCAGTACTGGCTGGAGAAGGTCAACCTGACCGAGTTCGCAAACCGTACCGCCGGCACCCTCGCCTACGGCCAGCAGCGCCGCCTGGAAATCGCCCGCTGCATGATGACCCAGCCGCGCATCATCATGCTCGACGAACCGGCAGCGGGCCTGAACCCTAAGGAGACCGAAGACCTCAAGGCGCTGATCGCCTACCTGCGTGAGTCGCACAACGTCACCGTGCTGCTGATCGAGCACGACATGAAGCTGGTGATGAGCATTTCCGACCATATCGTGGTGATCAACCAGGGCACCCCCCTGGCCCACGGCACGCCGGAAGAGATCCGCGACAACCCTGACGTGATCAAAGCCTACCTGGGGGAAGCGTAAATGCTAAAGTTCGAGAACGTTTCCACCTTCTACGGCAAGATCCAGGCGCTGCACAGCGTCAACGTGGAGATCAACCAGGGCGAGATCGTTACCCTGATCGGCGCCAACGGTGCCGGCAAGTCGACCTTGCTGATGACCCTGTGCGGCTCGCCGCAGGCGCACAGCGGCAGCATCAAGTACCTGGGTGAAGAACTGGTCGGCCAGCCGTCCTCGCACATCATGCGCAAGAGCATCGCGGTGGTGCCGGAAGGCCGCCGCGTGTTCTCCCGCCTGACCGTCGAAGAAAACCTGGCGATGGGCGGTTTCTTCACCGACAAGGGCGATTACCAGGAGCAGCTGAACAAGGTGCTGCAGCTGTTCCCGCGCCTGAAGGAGCGTTATATCCAGCGTGGCGGCACCATGTCCGGTGGCGAGCAGCAGATGCTCGCCATTGGCCGGGCGCTGATGAGCAAACCCAAGCTGTTGCTGCTCGACGAGCCCTCGCTGGGCCTGGCGCCGATCATCATCCAGCAGATCTTCGACATCATCGAACAGCTGCGCCGTGATGGCGTGACGGTGTTCCTGGTGGAGCAGAACGCCAACCAGGCGCTGAAGATCGCTGACCGGGCGTATGTGCTGGAGAACGGCCGGGTGGTGATGCAGGGTACTGGGGAAGCACTGTTGACCGACCCGAAGGTGCGCGACGCGTACCTGGGGGGTTGATGGGAAAAGGGCCTTCGGGCCCTTTTTTCTGCCCGCCGGATTTGTATTGCCTGCACTGGCCTCTTCGCGGGCTTGCCCGCTCCCACAGGTACCGCCTAGTATTCGAAGCCTGCGCCGTACTTGTGGGAGCGGGCAAGCCCGCGAAGAGGCCGGTACAGGTTTAGCAAAAACTTGAGATCCCCGCCCAGCCTGAGTAACGTGGCCAGCTCTTTGGAAGATCCCGGAGCCCGCCCCATGCGCCTCACCCCCACCCTGCTGCTCACCGCCCTGCTGCCCCTGTTCGCCGGCTGCCAGCTCATGGCTGACGCCCCCAGCGACCCAAACATCGGCACCACGCGCATGCAGGGCGAGTTGCGTGCTGCCGGAGGCCAGCTGCTGTTCAAGCCGTGCAGCGAAAACCGCACTTTCGTGATCAACGACGTCGCCGCCACCGGCATCCTGCAGGAAGCCGCCAACCTCGCCAAGGACGCCAACGACAAGCTGTTCGCCGACGTCCGTGGCCGCCTCACCGGCAGCAGGCAGGCCAACAACGACGGCCAGCTGGAAGTTCGTCGCCTGTACCGCCTGGAACCTTCCACCCGCGCTTGTGAAGACCCCAACTTCAAACAGCTGACCCTGCGCGCCAACGGCCACGAGCCGGAATGGGACATCAAGGCCAGTGGCAAAGGCATGGTGCTCAACCGCGTCGGCCAGGAACCCCTGCCCCTGCCCTTCCTGGAAGAAGAAGTGCCCGGCGGCGGCCTGACCCTGACCAGCGAAGCCAACGGCCAGCACGTGGAGCTGTGGGTCGCGCCACAACGCTGCGTAGACACCGCCACCGGTGCCATCCACCACCTGCGCGCCGAACTGCGCATCGACGGCAAGACCCTGCAGGGCTGCGGTTACTACGGCGGTGCGCGCGACAACTGATCGCCGGGCGCTTTTATCCTGCCAGTCGGGGCGGCGAACAGCTTATACTTGGCGGTTTGTGTAAAGCCGCCGGCCGCCCATGGCCGGGATACTGGACCCTGCCATGCTACGAATCACCGAACTGAAGCTGCCCCTGGACCATCCCGACGAAGCCCTGCGTGAAGCCATCGTCCAGCGCCTGGGCATCCGCGACGAGCAACTGCTCAGCTTCAACCTGTTCAAGCGCAGCTACGATGCGCGCAAGAAGAACAGCGAACTGCTGTTCATCTACACCATCGACCTGGAAGCCAGCAACGAAGCCGAGCTGCTCAGCAAGTTCGCCGACGATCGCAACATCGGCCCGGCGCCAGACGTGACCTACAAGTTCGTCGGCCAGGCCCCTGCCGACCTGCAGGAGCGCCCGATCGTGGTCGGCTTCGGCCCGTGCGGCATCTTCGCCGGCCTGTTGCTGGCACAGATGGGCTTCAAGCCGATCATCCTCGAGCGCGGCAAGGAAGTGCGCCAGCGCACCAAGGACACCTGGGGCCTGTGGCGCAAGAGCGTGCTCAACCCCGAGTCCAACGTGCAGTTCGGCGAAGGCGGCGCCGGTACCTTCTCCGACGGCAAGCTGTACAGCCAGATCAAGGACCCGCAGCACCACGGCCGCAAAGTGCTGGAAGAGTTCGTCAAGGCCGGTGCGCCGGACGAGATCCTGTACATCAACAAGCCGCACATCGGTACCTTCCGCCTCACCGGCATGGTCGAGCAGATGCGTCAGGACATGATCGCCCTTGGCGCCGAAGTGCGCTTCCAGCAGAAGGTCACCGACCTGCTGATCGAGGATGGGCAGCTGACCGGCGTGGTGCTGGAGAGCGGCGAACAGCTGCACTCGCGCCATGTGGTGCTGGCCCTGGGCCACAGTGCCCGCGACACCTTCCGCATGCTGCACGCCAAGGGCGTGTACATGGAAGCCAAGCCGTTCTCGGTGGGCTTCCGCATCGAACACCCGCAAACGCTGATCGACAAGGCGCGTTTGGGCAAGTACGCCGGTCACCCGAAACTTGGTGCCGCCGACTACAAGCTGGTGTACCACGCCAGGAACGGCCGTTCGGTGTACAGCTTCTGCATGTGCCCGGGCGGCACCGTGGTCGCCGCCACCAGCGAGCCAGGCCGGGTGGTTACCAACGGCATGAGCCAGTACTCGCGTAACGAGCGCAACGCCAACTCCGGCATCGTCGTGGGCATCGACCCCGAACGCGATTACCCGGGCGGCCCGCTGGCCGGCATCGAACTGCAGGAGCGCCTGGAAGCCCACGCCTACGTGATGGGCGGCAGCAACTACCAGGCCCCGGCGCAGCTGGTGGGTGACTTCGTCGCCGGCCGGCCGTCGACTGCGCTGGGCAGTGTCGAGCCGTCCTACAAACCGGGCGTGACCCTGGGCGACCTGGCGCCGAGCCTGCCGGACTTCGCCATCGAGGCCATTCGCGAGGCACTGCCAGCGTTCGACCGGCAGATCAAGGGCTACAACCTGCATGATGCAGTGTTGACCGGGATCGAGACCCGCACCTCGTCGCCGCTGCGCATTACCCGCGGTGAGGACTTCCAGAGCCTGAACCTGAAGGGGCTGTTCCCGGCGGGTGAAGGGGCCGGGTATGCGGGCGGGATCCTGTCGGCGGGTGTCGATGGCATTCGCATCGCCGAGGCGGTGGCGCGGGATATACTCGGCCTCTGAGCCTTTATTACATGCCAGGGCCCTTTCGCGGGCTCGCCCGCTCCCACAGGTGCCGCGCCAGATCTGAATGTGGCGCGGTACCTGTGGGAGCGGGCAAGCCCGCGAATAGGCCCTGACAGGAATCAGAATTATCCAACCCAGAGATCAGACTCTCCCTCCCCCTTCCTTCCCCATCTGCATCTAGGCTTCCCTCAGCCCAGCCAGTAACACCATATAACAAAAACGAATATAGTTTTTGTTTGAAAGCATATCGTCACAGGCTAGGGTGTACGCCCGTTCCATCGTCAACTGCTCATGGAGAGCCTATAGCCCGTGCGTAGCCTGTTCACCCGCTTCTTCCAGCTCGAAGCCGCCAGCGGCCTGTTGCTGATCGCTGCGGCCATCCTGGCCCTGGTCATCAACAACTCGCCGCTGTCCTACCTGTACAGCGGCCTGCTCGACGTCCCCGTCGCCGTCCAGGTCGGCGCGCTGCACATCGCCAAACCGCTGCTGCTGTGGATCAACGACGGCCTGATGGCCCTGTTCTTCCTGCTCATCGGCCTGGAGGTCAAGCGCGAGGTGGTCGACGGCCACCTGTCCAAGCCCTCCCAGGTGATCCTGCCTGCCACCGCCGCCGTGGGCGGCATGGTGATACCGGCACTGATCTACTGGTTCATCAACCGTGACAACCCGGCGGCCGTGGCCGGCTGGGCGATCCCCACCGCCACCGACATCGCCTTCGCCCTCGGCGTACTGGCCTTGCTGGGCAAGCGCGTGCCGGTGTCGCTGAAACTGTTCCTGATGACCCTGGCGATCATCGACGACCTGGGTGCGATCATCGTCATTGCCCTGTTCTACTCGGGCACCCTGTCGAGCGTGTCGCTGCTGCTGGCCGCCGCCTGCCTGGTAGTGCTGGTGGCCATGAACCGGCTTGGCGTGGTCAAGCTTGGACCGTACATGGTCGTTGGCCTGATCCTGTGGGTCTGCGTGCTCAAGAGCGGTGTGCATGCCACCTTGGCCGGGGTTGCCCTGGCCCTGTGCATCCCGCTGCGCACGCGCCATGCCGAACGCTCGCCACTGCTCGCCCTGGAGCACGCCCTGCATCCTTGGGTCGCCTACGCCATCCTGCCGCTGTTCGCTTTCGCCAATGCCGGTGTATCCCTGGCAGGCATGACCGTAGAAAGCTTCACCCACCCGGTGCCACTGGGCATCGCCGTCGGGCTGCTGCTGGGCAAGACCGTGGGTGTCTTCGGCCTGACCTGGGTCGCGGTCAAGCTGCGCCTGGCCGCGCTGCCTGCAGGCGCCAGTTGGGGGCAATTGCTGGGTGTGGCAATACTTTGCGGTATCGGCTTCACAATGAGCCTGTTCGTTGGCTCGCTCGCCTTTGTGCCTGGCAGCAGTGATTACGCCGGAATGGACCGCATGGGTATTCTCACCGGCTCGTTCTTCGCCGCCGTGATCGGCTATGCGGTAACCGCCATTGCCAGCCGCAAGCCCAACGTCGGCTGACCTGGCCGCAGCATGAAAAAACCCCGACTGGCGAGCGCCATGTCGGGGTTTTGTCTTGTTGGGCTACGGTCAGTGCGTGACGCGGCTGGTGCCATCGACAGTCATGATGCGTACGCGGTCGCCAACGCGGAAGATCTCGTTCTGCTGCACGGCCTGCACATAGGCACGCATGCTGCCATCATCCTCACGCACGGTGATTTCGACACCTTGGGTACGAGTCAGGCCTTCTTCGGCGGCGGAACCGGCCAGGCCACCGGCAACGGCACCGATCACGGCGGCGACGATGCTGCCACGGCCCCCACCCACGGCGCTGCCGGCCACGCCACCGACGATGGCGCCAGCACCACCGCCGATCGGGGTCTTGGTGCCCTCGATCTTGACCGGGCGCAGGGACTCGATGGTGCCCATGCGCACGGTTTGCACGCGGCGGGCCTCATCACGGGAGTAGCTGTCACCGGTCAGGCTCGAGGCACAGCCACCCAGCAACAACGACATGGTGGTAAAGGTCGCCACCAGCAAAGCGGATTTACGCATGGGTAAAGTCTCCATAAGTCAGGTGCTCATTAGACGCTGCACGTTGACGGCTGTCACGGTACAAACGTAATAAAATTGTTTTCATTCAGCCAAGGGACAGCCTGCGTGGCTGTGTCGAGGCCTTTCAAGTGAGACCAAGGATAGCCATGGATTACTTCATCGTCGTGGTCACCACCGTTGCGGGGTTGTACTTCCACTGGTGGCTGTATGTGCGCATGCGCCGCTGGATGGACCGTGACCTGGCGTTGTCGCTGGCTGGGGCGGACCCTGCAAAACGCACGTATATGCTGCAAAGGCTGGAGCAGGCGCGGGTGGAGAAGGTGGGGCGCAAGCAGTTGGCGGGGTGGTTGGAGCGGGAGGCTGCGGGGTATCCGGGGTAGCCTGGTGGAGTGCCGGGGCTGCTGCGCAGCCCTTTCGCGACACAAGGCCGCTCCTACAGGGAGCCGCGTCCGTTGCCGGGATCGCGATCTCCTATAGGAGCGGCCTCGTGTCGCGAAAGGGCCGCAAAGCGGCCCCAACAATCTCAGGGCGCCAACCGCTCCCGCAGCCATTGCCCATCCACCAGCCGGTAGTTCAGTCGGTCATGCAGGCGGCTGGCACGCCCCTGCCAGAACTCGATGCGTTCAGGCAGCAAACGATACCCACCCCAATGTTCCGGGCAATGCGGCTGGGTGTCGGAAAAGCGCGCCTCGGTGGCCTTGACCAGCCCCTCCAGTTCCTCACGGCCGGCAATCACCTGGCTCTGCGGCGAAGCCCAGGCCCCCAGGCGGCTGCCCAGCGGGCGCACCTGGTAGTAGGCGTCCGACTCCTGGGGCGTGACCTTTTCCACCCGCCCTTCGATGCGCACCTGGCGCTCCAGTGCCGGCCAGAAGAAGGTCATGGCGGCGAAAGGGTTTACCAGCAGTTGCTGGCCCTTGGCACTATCGTAGTTGGTGAAAAAGGTGAAACCACGCTCATCGAGCCCCTTCAGCAGCAAGATACGGCAGTGAGGGCGGCCTTCACCATCGACAGTGGCCAAGGTCATGGCGTTGGCTTCCACCGGTACCTGCTCGGTTTTCACCGCATCGGCGAACCACTGGTGGAACAGGGCGAACGGCTCCCCCGGGGCCTGGGCTTCGGCCAGGCCATCACGGGTGTAGTCGCGGCGCATATCGGCCAGGGATTGGGTCATTGCTGCGTTCCTTGACGATCAGTTGGTCTTCGCAGGGCTGTTGGCAGCTACTTTCTTGTCAGTGGTAGCTTTCTTGGCGACGGGCTTGGCCGGCGCGGCTTTTTTCTTGGCCGTGGTCTTGGCTGGCGCCTTGGCCTTGGCTTTGGTCACAGGCTTTTTCGCCGCAGCCTTGGTGGCCGGCTTGCTGTCGGCAGCCTTGGCGGCAGGCGCCTTGACGTCCTGCACCGCCACCATCGGGGCCCGCGCCGGGGCGGCTTGCTGGTACTTGGCCAGCAGGGCGACCATGGTGTTCTGCGGGGTCAGCAGCATTTCCACACGGCGGTTCAGGGCACGGCCCTCGGCGCTGTCGTTGGCGGCGCGCGGCATTTCCGAGCCCATACCCTTGAGGTTCAGGCGATCACGCTGCAGGCCGCTGAGGCGGAAAATGGCCGACACCGAAGCGGCGCGCTCCAGGCTGAGCTTCTGGTTGGCGGCAGCGACACCGCTGCTGTCGGCATGGCCGAGCACCAGCACGGCGGTCTTGGCATCGCCCTCGACAGTCTTGGCCACACGAGTGATCGGGCCCAGGGTCATCGGCAGCAGCATGTTCGGACGATCAGGGTTGTACGAGCTGTCCACCGGGATGGTTACGGCCAGCACGTTGTCACGGCGCTCCAGTTCCAGCTTGCTGCCCTTGATCGCCTCACGCAGCTTGGGCTCGTACTCGTCCAGCCAGGCCTGGGTGGCCTTCTGGTCGATCTTCGGTACCACCGGCCCCTTTGCCTGCTTCTCTTCACCGCCGAACGGCCACCACCAACGGCTGGCGTTGTCGGACTTGGCGTCGGCCTTGGCCACGTTTTCCGTGACGGCTTGCTTCACTTCCTGCTCGGCAACCTTGTCCGAACCGAAGGGCCACCAGCTCGAGGCGCTGTCCTTCGAGCCGTCCTGGGAGTGGCTGGCGCAGCCGGTAACGGCGGTCAGGCACAGGGCGAGTGCTAAGGTTTTGTGTGAAGACATCAGCGATACACCATGAAATAGAAAGAAATTTTGCCTACGCCTTTCAGGCGTTGGCATTGAGGATAGTCAAAGGGGTGGGGCAACACCCGCATTACCCGATCAAAGGCAACTGGCAAGGACACGTACCAGTTTCTGGGCTCGCGGGTCCATGAGCACATAAGGGCCAAGGGTATTGACCACGAAACCGAAGGCCACATCGTGTTCCGGATCAGCGAAACCGACCGAGCCACCGGCACCTGGGTGGCCGAAGGCGCGGGCCCCGAGGCCGAACGTGGCGTTGGCCACGTCGGGCTGGTCGAGCATGCAGCCCAGGCCAAAGCGGGTCTGGGTGAGCAGGGTGCGATCCTGCCCGAGGCTGTGCTCACGGGTCAGTTCGTCGAGCAGTTCGGATTCGAGCAGGCTGCCGTCCAGCAACCCGGCATAGAAGCCCGCCAGGCTGCGTGCATTGCCATGGCCATTGGCCGCTGGCTGCTGCATGCGCCGCCACTCCGGCTTGTTGGTACTGGTCAGGATCGCCGGCGGGTTGGTGAAGGCACGGGTCGACAGGGCCTCGGGCTCGCGCATGGTCACCTGCAGCAGGCGCTGCGCCGCAGCGTCCCCGGCGTTGCCCTTGCCACGGGCGATGTGCGCCACGCGATAAAACTCATCGTCAGCCAGGCCGACATGAAAATCCAGCCCCAACGGCCGAGCGGTACGGGCCACGATCGAGTCGCCGGGGCCACGGCCGTCGGCACGGCGGATCAGCTCGCCGATCAACCAGCCGTAGGTAATGGCGGCATAGCCGTGCTCGGTGCCGGGTGTCCACCAGGGCGTTTCGGCAGCCAGCGCATCGACCATGGCCTGCCAGTCATACAGCGCTTCGGCCGGCAGCAGCTCACGGATGGCCGGCAAGCCGGCACGGTGGCTGAGCAGCTGGCGCAGGGTGATCGCCTGTTTGCCTGCCTGGGCGAACTCGGGCCAGTAGTTGGCCACCGGCGCATCGAGGGCCAGCTTGCCCTCGCCGACCAGTTGCAGGGCGGTGACAGCGGTGAAGGTCTTGGTGCAGGAGAACAGGTTGGCGATGGTATCGCTGTGCCAGGCCTGCTGGCCGTCCTTGTCGGCACTGCCGGCCCACAGGTCGACCACGGTTTCGCCACCAACCTGGATGCACAGCGCGGCGCCACGCTCCTGGGGATCATCGAACAGCGCGGCGAAGGCTTCGCGCACTGCTTCGAACTTCAGCTCATAGTGACCCTGGATCTGCACCCGCTGTTCTCCGTACGACCAATTCCGAAAATGGTGTGCATTGTTTCAGTAGTTGCGTGTTTTGCAAACTGGCTTGGGCCAAGTGGTCGCGACGAATGGCAGCCAGGACGAACGGTGCCACTGTAGGAGCGGCCTTGTGTCGCGATGGGCTGCGCAGCAGCCCCAAGATCTCAGCCGCAATGCACAAATTGCCGGGGCTGCTGCGCAGCCCATCGCGACGCAAGGCCGCTCCTACACCAGACCGCGTCAGCCGGTTGCTAGGGCGCCGGTTTTTCCAGTTGGGCGCGCAGCTGGCTCATTGCCTGCAAGTTGCTCTTGCGCACGGCATCGACAAACCCCGGGTATGGCATATCGGTGATCGCCACCAACCCAAGGTGGCCGTTCTCGCCGTCGAGCAGGCGGCCGCTGGCCGGCTGGTCGAGGTACTGGAACCAGTGCGCGCCAACGATCATCGGCTGCGCCAGGGCCGCCTTGAGGAAGTTGCCGTAGGCCGGGCCACGGTCTTCTTCCCGCGCCACTTCCAGCGGCCCCGGCCAGAACGGCCCGCGATCGCGCGAGCCGAACTGGAACTCGGACACCAACACCGGCTTGTCCAGCTCGGCCAGGCGGGCGAAGTCGTAGCCATCCTGCGGCTTGAGGGTATAGAAGTTGAAGCTGAGCACATCGCAGAACTCCGCGCAGGCCTTGACCGCCTCCGGCGTGCTGACGGCATAGCGGCCCCCCAGCAGCAGGTGATTGGGCGCATGCCACTTCAACGAGTCGGCAATGGTCCTGAAGTAGGTTTCGGCGAACACCTGCTGGAAGTGCTGGTAATCACGCTCGATTTCCGGGTGCTCCGGGCCGGGCAACGGTGCCTCGAAGCCCGGGTCCTCCATCAGTTCCCAGGCGGTCAGCTCGATGCCCCAAGCCTTGGACAGCCCTTCCTGGTTGCGATACTTGTCACGCAACTGCTTGAGGAAGGCGCGCTTGGCCGGTACATCGGTGGTCAGGCGCAAGGTACCGTAGGCCAGGCCATAACGCGCCTTCGGGTCGCTACCGGGGGCGGCCCAGGCCAGTTCGTTGTCGGCGAAATAGCCGATCAGCCAGGGGTCGTCACGGTGATCGCGGGCGGCAATGGCCACGGCGCGCTCGGTGGCCATGGCAAAACGCGGGTCGAACGGGTCGGGCATGCGACCCCACCAGTCCATGCCGGTGCTGATGCTGGCGTAATCCCCCACGATCGATAGTGGCAAGGTGTACGGCATGCGCCTGGACTGGCCCAGGGCCGGCTCGCTCCAGTTGCCGACCGTGTTGAAACCCCAGGCCTGCAGGCGGTCGAGCGCATGCGCCTGCCAGCGGGCGGTATCCAGCGCCAATGGTGGGCAGTTGGCCGGCTGCCCTTCTACCGCGGGCGGGCAGGGTTTGCCATAGGTGCGCTGCAGGTTGGCGGCATAGAAATCGAACCAGCGCCCCTGTTTGAAGTTGCGCCCTTGCGACGAGGGGTTGCCGTCGTCGTTGTTGCCGTCGCCATAGAATGCGGCCAGTGCATCACCCTCGCCCGGCAACGCCTTGAACATCCCTTCACGCCCGGCGACGTAGGTACGCCCGCCATCCGCGGCCACGGCATTCACCCCCAGGGAATAGAACGGATGCCCCTCGGGCGTTACCAGGTACCAGCGGCCGTCACGCTTTTCGGTGCGGAAGAAGCCTTTGGCCTCGAACGCCGGCCCGGCCAGCAGGCCACCGTATGCATCCAGCTGCTGCTTGCCACGCTCTGCCAGCCAGCCTTTGAGTTGTTGCTGCTCGCGTGCATCGGCCGCCTTGAGCTGCTCGTCATTGGCAACCTTTTCAGGCCAATGGCCGCGGGTGGACTGGCCATAGGCATCGATCAGCTCATGGTAGGCCGCCTTGTAGGCCTGGTCGTCATCCTGGATGCCGACCCGCTCGATCAGCAGGTTCTGCGCCACCTTGGGGTTGGGGATACTCAGGCTGACCGACGCCACCTGCTTGAGGTCGACCGCGCCGGCGCTGCTGGTCAGCAGCAGGCGCTGGCCGCCATGGTTCCAGGGCATGGGCGGGCCGGCACGCATGCCCTGGCTCAGCGGCGAGCTGGCCGTCAGCGGTACCATCACGGTTTGCGCAGGACCGGCCGGAAGGTCGATGCGGCTGGTCAACGTGCGGCCATCACTGCCCTGCACCATGACGTCCACGGTCAGCGCCCAATCCATCGCGCTTTGCAGGCGCAAGGTCAGGAACTGACCGCCGGACCAGTCCCACACACCGCTTTGCGGGCTGAGGCGCAGGGTCGGCCGCTGGGCCGGGTTGAACACCACGCGCCGCAACACTTCGCCTTCGGCCGTCTGCTCCGCGTTGTACTGCGGCATGCCGGCATCCTCGGTCGCCACGTTGACCACCGAGGCCGGGCGCACGAAGCTGAACAGCGTCTGCTGCCCAGCCAGCAAGGGCGAGCTGAACAACAGGGCGAAAATGGCGGGCAGGGTACGGCGGACCATAAGGCTGGGGCTCTCCTTCAGGGCCCTCATGGCCCACGACTGAGTAATGGACAACGCGCCGGAGCAAGTGTGCTCCGGCGGTCAGGAAATCTCCCGCCGGAACGGCGGCAGCGCATTGAGAATAGCCTTGCCGTAGCGCTGGGTGACCAGGCGCCGGTCAAGCAAGGTGATGACACCGCGATCCTGTTCGGTTCGCAGCAGGCGGCCGCAGGCCTGGATCAGCCGCAGCGAGGCGTCGGGCACGGCAATTTCCATGAACGGGTTGCCGCCGCGAGCTTCGATCCACTCGGCCAACGCCGCTTCGACCGGGTCGTCGGGCACGGCAAAGGGAATCTTGGCGATCACCACGTGCTCGCAGTAGGCACCCGGCAGGTCGACACCCTCGGCAAAGCTGGCCAGGCCGAACAGCACGCTGTGCTGGCCATCGTCGACCCGCGCCTTGTGCTTGTTAAGGGTTTCCTGCTTGGACAGGTTGCCCTGGATCAGCACCAGCTTGCGCCAGTCACGGTCCAGGCCATCGAACACGTCCTGCATCTGCTTGCGCGAGGAGAACAGCACCAGCGCGCCGCGGGCATCTTCGACGATGTTCGGCAGTTCGCGGATGATCGCTGCGGTATGCGCCGCCGCATCCCGCGGGTCGGCCTTGAGGTCGGGGACCCGCAGCAGGCCGGCATCGCCATGCACGAACGGGCTGGGCACCACGCAGGTGACCGCGTCACGCGGCAACCCCGAGCGCATGCGGAAGCGGTCGAACTTGCCCAGCGCGGTCAGCGTCGCCGAGGTCACCAGCGCGCCATGGGCCACGCTCCACAGGCTGCGGCGAAGCATTTCGGCGGCCAGGATGGGGCTGGCGTTGACTTCGATGTCGAACAGCGCACCGCTCTCGGCCAGGGTCAGCCAGCGGGCCATGGGCGGGCTGTCTTCCGGGTCTTCGGCGGTAAAGGCCGTCCACAGCTCCCAGTTGCCCTGGGCACGGGTGACCAGGCTACCGAACAGTGGGTACCACTCCTCGGCCTGGTGGCTGGCGATGCCGATGTTGACCTCACCATCCATGCCTTCCTTGAGCAGGTCGGCCAGGCGGGTGAATAGGTCGTTGAGGCGGGCAAAGCCCTTTTTCAGCTCGATGCCCACTTCGCGAATCTGCTCCGGCACCACGCCACCTTCGAAGCGGTAGCGCGGGCGCTCACGGCCTTCGTTGTCCTCGCTGGGGCGGAAGTCGGCAACCTGCTCGCACAGGGTGAACATGAACTGCTGCTGGGTGCGCACTTCCCGCGCAAGCTCCGGCACCTGTTCGATGTACTTGCCCAGGTCACCGGGCAGCGGGTGCTGGGCCAGCAGCTTGGTCAGGTTCTTGGCGGTCTGTTCCAGCCAGTCGGCAGTGGAGCGCAGGCGCGAATAGTGGGCGAAATGGCCGATGGCCTTGTCCGGCAGGTGGTGGCCTTCGTCGAACACGTACATGGTGTCGCGCGGGTCGGGCAATACCGCGCCGCCGCCCAAGGCCAGGTCGGCCAGCACCATGTCGTGGTTGGTGACGATCACGTCGACCTTGCCCATGCCTTCGCGGGCCTTGTAGAACACGCACTGCTGGAAGTTCGGGCAATGACGGCCGGTGCACTGGCTGTGGTCGGTGGTCAGTCGCGCCCAGTCCTGGTCTTCCAGGGCTTCGGGCCAGCTGTCGCGGTCACCGTCCCAGCGGTTGCCGGCAAGCTTCTCGATCATGCTGTTGAACAGCTTCTGGCTGCGCTCGTCGACTTCGATGTGGAAGCCTTCTTCCTCGAAGAGCTGGGCGGTGGCCGATTGGGCGTGGCCCTCCTGCAGCAGGATGTCGAGCTTGGACAGGCACAGGTAGCGGCCACGGCCCTTGGCCAGGGCGAAGCTGAAGTTCAGCCCGCTGCTGCGCATGAGGTCGGGCAGGTCCTTGAAGACGATCTGCTCCTGCAGCGCCACGGTGGCGGTGGCGATCACCAGGCGCTTGCCGGCGGCCTTGGCGGCCGGAATGGCAGCCAGGCTGTAGGCCACCGTCTTGCCGGTACCGGTGCCCGCCTCCACTGCCACCACGGCAGGCTCGCCGGCACGGCGGCCTTCTTCGTCGCAGGCGATGTCGCCGAGCACCTTGGCCACTTCGGCGATCATCAGGCGCTGGCCATAGCGCGGCTTGAGGCTCTTGGCTTCGAGAAAACGCGTATAGGCGCCCTGGATGGTGGCTTTGAGTTCGTTGCTGATCATGGTCTGCAGGCGCCCGGAGGGCTGGATATATTTTCAGTGTTTCGCATGGGGCGGCTATCATACCCCGCTATTGCCCTTTATGCCGCATGGAGATCCGGATGCTTGCCTTTGCCCTGCCCTACACACTGCATGTCCTGGCCGCCCTGGTGTGGGTCGGCGGCATGTTCTTCGCCTGGCTGGTGCTGCGCCCGGCAACGGTTGCAGCCCTTGAAGGGCCTGCCCGGCTGCGCTTGTGGGTGGAAGTTTTCCGACGCTTCTTCGGTTGGGTCTGGCTGGCCGTGGCGATTTTGGCGATAAGTGGTATCGGCATGTTGCACATGCGCTTCAGCGGCTTCGAGACTGCACCGAAGTATGTGCAGGTGATGATCGGTGGAGGCATCGCCATGTTTGCCCTGTTCATGCGCATCCAGGCGTTGCTGCTGCCGGAGTTGAGGGCGGCGGTGCAGGCCGAAGACTGGCCGGCAGGTGCGGCAGTGCTGGGGCGGATTCGGCGGATGGTGGGGATCAACCTGCTGCTGGGCCTGGCGGTGGTAGCCGTGGCCAGTTCGCGGCTGATGCTCTGACAGGATCTGCTCGGCCCCTGTAGGAGCGGCCTTGTGTCGCGATGGGCTGCGCAGCAGCCCCGGCAATTTGTGCGAAGGCGCTGAAATCCTGGGGCTGCTGCGCAGCCCATCGCGACACAAGGCCGCTCCTACAGGGGGCGCGGCAAGACTTCAGAGGCGCTGCAGAATCAGCTCTCCTGCAGCCCCGGCCAATCCAGGCTGGCCCGGCTGCCCCGGCCGGCCGTTGGCGCCGGCGTCTGTGCGGTACACCAGGCAACCCTTGCTAGCCCCGCCCTTGCCGGCCTTGCCAGCAGCCCCGGCCTTGCCCGGTGCGCCGCCGTCCAGGCGCACCACGATGCGTTCTTGCGGGAAGCCCTGCGGCACGCTCAAGCGGATGCGCCCACCCGGCGCACCATCGTGCCCGTTGCCGCCGTCATCGCCATTGGCACCGCGGCTGGCCTGGCCCCAGGTGCAGCCACCGGCCTGGCCGTTGCCGCCATCGAGCCCCACGTACCCCGGCGCACCGGCACCGCCACGGGCATCGATGGCCAGGCGCTCGGCATCCACTTCAGCCAGTTTCAGGTCCAGGCTGCGGCCCGACCGGGCTCCCCGCTGGTAAGTACCCGCCGCTCCCGGCGCACTGAATTCGCTACCCTCACCCAGCCGCGCACTGCGCGCCTCGATCAGCAACGGGCTATCGGACGGTGCAATGGCGATACGTGCATCGCGCCCCAACTCCAGTTGGTCGACCTTCAACTCAGCGAGCGTGGCAGGCAGCAGCAGGGTTGCGGCATCGGCGACACGCAACTGTGCCAGGTGCACGCTTGCCGACTTGTCGGGCAGGCGCAGCATGGAATTTGCAGCGACCTCCAGGCTTTCGGCCTGGGCCAGGGGAACGGCCAACATGGCCAGCAACATCAGATTACGCATTTCGCGGCGCCTCCTGCACACGGGGGATGGACATGACATGGAAGATACCCGTCAACAGGATCTGCAAACGATCGAACCAGCGGTGGCTGCGGCCGCGCAGGCTGCCATTGAAGAACAGCACTTCGAGCAGGTGCAGGCCCAGCAAGGTGATGCCGGCGGCGTTGATCAGCAGATTGAAGGGCAAGGGTTGTGGCATCAACTGATTGAACAACACCACACCCCAGAAAGCGACTGTCAGGACCTTGCCCAAGCCCAGGATGAACTTCATGTCCCGCCCCCATGGATTGTTGTTATGTCGAGACGGCCCGTTCAAGCGGGCCGTGCGACCAACATTAACTGCAATGCCAGGACAGACGCCAGCACCACTCAGTTGAGGTGCAGTTCCACCCGTCGGTTGCGGGCGCGGCCCTCCTCGCTTTCGTTGTCGGTGAGCGGTTCACTCTCGCCGCGCCCCTGGCTGGTGACCTTGCCCGCCTCCAGCCCCTGGCTGATCAGGTAAACGGCCACGCTGCTGGCGCGGCGTTCGGAAAGTGCCTGGTTGTAGCTGTCGGAGCCTACGTTGTCGGTATGCCCGATCACGCTTACTTTCGCCACCGTCGGTGAATCGAGCTTCGCCACCAGGCCTTGCAGGCGCTGCTGGGCCGCCGGGGTCAGCTCGGCGGAATCGAAGGCGAACATCACCGCGCCGTTGTCATCCAGGATGATCACCTCTGGCGAGGGTTCAGGTTCAGTGGCAGGCGGCGATGCGGGGTACACCTTCAACGGGCAACCCATGTGGTCGACCGCAGTGTTGGCGGGGGTATCGGGGCAACGATCGCGGCGGTCGAAAATACCGTCGCCATCTTCGTCGCCATCCTGGGCGTAACAGATCAGGCCCCCGGCAATGGCGCCAAGGGCTCCGCCGCCAGCCGCCCAGCTCGAACTTTCGATGGCGCCCAGGCCACCACCGACCAGGCCGCCGAGCAGGCTGCAGATGGGCCAGGTCCTCTGGTTGAGCGGCGCGCTGCCATCGCTGTGGGTGGCGCAGCCCGCGAGCAGGCTGGCAGCCACCAACAGCGGCAGCGCCGCCTTCGACGTCACACTCATGCTGAATGCTCCTGTGTCATTGGCCACGGACGGCTGACCGCCGTGAAGACGCGCCCGCACCACTGCTCAAGGCACGGGCGCACGCGTTTCTATCGCTGGATCTTGATCTCGGTACGGCGGTTCATGGCGCGCCCATCGGCCGTGGCGTTGTCTGCCACCGGCTGGGTTTCACCGGCACCGACCACCGACACGAAGCTGCTGCGCGGCACACCGCTCTCGACCAGGTAATCGGTCACCGAGTGGGCACGGCGCTCGGACAGTTTCTGGTTGTAGCTGTCGGAGCCGACGCTGTCGGTATGGCCGCTGACGCTCAGGCGGGCGGACGGCGCTTCCTGTTTCAGGCGCGTGGCAATGGTGTTGAGGCGCTCCTTGTCGCTGGCGGTCAGGCGCGCAGAGTCGAACTCGAAGTGCACATCGCGGATGACGATGACCTCTTCCTTCTGCACCACCACTTCCTCGACCACCGCGGCTGGCTCCGGCGGGCAGCCGTTGGCATCGACCTGCACACCGCGCGGAGTACCTGGGCACTTGTCACGGCTGTCCGGCACGCCGTCGCCATCCTCGTCGCCATCGCCATGGGCCCAGCAATAGCCCGCCGCCAGGCCACCGCCCAGCAACGCGCCCCAACCAGCCCAGCTGGAGCTCTCGATGGCGCCCAGGGCAGCGCCGCTTACACCCCCGACGGCGGCACATTTCGGCCAGTCGGTCTTTTGCAAACCTGCACAACCAGTCAACACACTGGTGAGCAGAACCAGGGGTATCGCTGTGCGTACTATGCTCATTTCATTGCTTCTCCTAGGGGGAATCGGCATAAGGCCGATTTCAGGGAGTAAAGACCGAGCATCTGATCCCTGCCACCAATAAGCCACGACACAGTCACATGCCTCTTTGCCCGCACGCTGCGGCCCGCTAGTCTTGGACGACTTCAACGAGGATTGCCAATGACCGACGGTTTTTCCCAGCGCACCCCGCAGCAGGCCCTGGCGGCCCTGCTCGAGCGCTTCACCCCGCAACGCCTGCTGCTGGTGGGCACGCGCTTCCCGGCGCTGGACGCCTTCGCCCAGGCGCACCCACAGGTAACCATCGCCACGGCCGCCCCAGGCCCGCTGCCGGCCGAACTGGCAGCCCAGCGCTTTGACCTGGCGGTACTGGTGGACTGCCTGGAGCACCTGCCCAAACGCACCGGCCTGGAATTGCTCGGCGGCATTCGCAACCTCAATGCCAGCCGGGTCGCGGTGCTGGCCGACCTGGCCGCCTGTGGCTGGCAAGACACCGATTTCTTTGCCCTGGCCCTGTCGGCCAGCGAGAAATTCCGCCGTGACCAGCAGGTATTGAGCCTGTTCACCTATGATCTACATGACTACAAGCAGGTACCGGACTGGCTGAATGCCAAGTTCTGGGCCAACCCTGAAAACTTCGGCAAGTACTGGTGGTGATGATGAGTGTCTCGGTCTGCCCTTGTGGCAGTGGCAACCTGCTCGACGCCTGCTGCGGGCACTACCATGCTGGCACCCCGGCACCTGATGCCCAGGCGCTGATGCGCTCACGCTACAGCGCCTACGTGCTGGGCCTGGTCGACTATCTGGTGGCCACCACCCTGCCCGCCCAGCAAGCCGGCCTGGACCGTGCCGCCATGGCCGCCTGGAGCGCCCAGAGCACCTGGCTGGGCCTGGAGGTGGAAAGCGCAGAGGTGCTGGGCGGCCAGCCGGAGCACGGTTTTGTCACCTTCACTGCACGCTGGCACGACCAGGAGGGTGACCATCAGCACCGCGAGCGCTCGGCATTCGTCCAGCATGCCGGGCGCTGGTACTTCATCGACCCCACGGTCGGGCTCAAGGCCGGGCGCAACGACCCCTGCCCCTGCGCCAGCGGCCAGAAGTTCAAGAAATGCTGCGCCAGTTACGTGGGTAGCTGAACATGATCGCCCGCACTCGCCCGCTGCTGCTCGCCACCTTGATGGCATGGCTGGCACTGCTGGCGGGCTGCGCCAGCTGGGGCAGTGACGACTGGCGCGAACCCGAGGTGCACCTGGTCGAGGTGGAGACGGTCAAGGCCAGGTTGCTGGAGCAGGAGTTCGTGCTGCATCTGCGAATCGACAACCCCAATGACAGCCGCCTGTTCATCCGCAACCTGTCGTATGCCATACGCCTCAACGACCTGTTGCTGGTGCAGGATGAAACCAGCGTGTGGCGCAGTGTCGGCGGGCATGCCCGGCGTACTTTCAAGATTACCGCGCGGACCAACCTGTGGCAGCACCTGAAACCACTGGCCAAGCTGCTGAAAAGCGAACAACCGCTGCACTACAGCCTGCAGGGCGAGCTGGCGACCGGGTTGCTCATCCATCGGGACCTGCACTTGTCGCGCAGTGGTGAGATAATCCCCGGCGATTACAAACCGGAGTAACCCTGCAATGTCCCAGCAACCCCACGTTCATGGCCCTGACTGCAACCACGATCATGATCACCACCACGATCATGGCCATGTACACGGCCCGCACTGCAACCACGGCCACCAGGAGCCGGTACGCAACGCCCTGAAGGACGTTGGCCGTAACGACCCGTGCCCGTGCGGTAGCCAGAAAAAGTTCAAGAAGTGCCACGGCGCCTGACCTGAACAGCACTTGCGCGTCCCTGCCGCGGGCCGCGCAGTGGGTAGCCGGGGCCTAGCTGGCCCTGGCAGGCCCTGAAACCTTGCGCTGCAGCACCCCTGCGGTGGCCATGAGCAGCACGATGCACAGGGCCATGCAGATGGCATTGGTGCCATCCCAACCGACCGTGCCCAGCAACAGCGACGGGCTGAATGCGCCAATGGTCGCGAACACCGCGATGGCCAGATCGTTCTTCCCCTGCATCTGCATCGCTGCCGGGCTGTTTTGCAGCGTCTGCGCCAACAGCGCCCCACCGCCCACGTAGGTCAGGTTCCAACCCAGGCCCAGGGCTATCAGTGACAAGGTCATCATCGCGTAGCTGTGCGACCACATGTTCATGGCCGTGCAACCGATCAGCAGGCCCAGGCCGAGACAGATGGTGGCCCGGATGCCGAGCTTGTGGATGATGGCGCCGGTGAAGAACGACGGCGCAAACATGGCAATCACATGCCATTGAATCGCCAGGCGAACGTCGGAAAAGTCCTCATGCATGTGTTTCATGTGCATGGACGCCTGGATCATCAGCAAATTCATGATCCCGTAGCCCAGCGCGGCCACTGCCATGGCCACGGCAACCACCGGGCTCAGCGGCTCGGCGGTCGTGCCAGCCGGTTTCGCTGCACGGTCGTTACTGGCGGTGCCGGTATCGCCGGGCAGGCAGGCCGCTGTCAGCAACGACATCACCGCCAGGCCGACAAAAGCGGCGTAGCACAGCGAAAACAGCGGATACCCACCAACGTCCCTCAACCACTCGGTGAGCGCCGGCCCGACCACGGCGGCGATCACCCCACCGGCCACCACCAGGGAAAGCGCCTTGGGCTTCAGGTTCTGGGCCAGATTGTCGGTGGCCGCGAAGCGGTTGAAGTTGGCAAACGCAATGTAGATGCCCAATGCCGAATGGCTGATCACCAGCATCGGGAACTGCTGGTACTGCACCGCCAGGTAACCACTGATGCCAGACACCGCCAAAGGGATCGAGCCCAGCATGAAGGCGCGCTTGCGGCCAATACGGCTCATCAGCCTGGAGACCGGATAGGTGGCCAGCATCAGGCAGAGGAACTGGAAACCATAGGGCACGGTGGACCACGTGGCGGCAGGCGCCAGCGCCGCCCCGACAATGGCCGCCATGGTCACGGACATGACCGCAGTCGTCAGGTTGATCGATTGCGCGGTGAAATACAGGTACGTGCGCCGCGGAAGTGTGCTCGACATAGCGTGTGCTCACGGTTGGTGGACGGGTCGATTTCGGTATTGGGAAAGATGCCGACAGGTGCATGGTCGCATCTGCCGCGCCCTGAAATTCGAACAGTCGACGCGCTTTCCGGTTAACTGTTAGGCTGTTTTTTCTAACAGCTGCTGGACCCGCCATGCGCCCGCACAGCCTTCATGACCAGTTGAAACAGCGCCTCGAAGCCGGCGAATGGCTGCCCGGCCAGCGCATGCCGTCCATCCGCAAGCTGACGGCGGCGGTTGGCTGCAGCTACCACGATGTCGTCTCCAGCTATGCCCGGCTGGTCAGCGAAGGTGTGTTGACTGCCATTCCTGGCCGCGGCTACTTCGTCGCCAGCCACACACGGCAAACCGGCGCAGTGGATGCGCCCGCAGGCATGGCCGGCGACCCACTGTTCAAGCTGCTGCAGGGGGGCCAGCACTACATCAAACTGGGCAGCGGCTGGCTGCCACCCGCCTGGCGTGACACCGAGCTGCTGGCCAAGGCGATTCGGCGCACGGCGCGGCTGGAGCAGAGCTCGCTGGCGGAATATGGCGACATCCAGGGCTACCTGCCCATGCGCAAACAGCTGTGCGTGCACCTGAAACGCCTGACCCGTGTCGATGCCCGGCCAAGCCAGTTGCTGACTACACTGGGCGCCACACAAGCGCTGGACCTGGTGGCGCGGTTGTTGATCAAGCCAGGCGATCACGTGTTCGTCGACGAGCCCGGCAACGGCAACCTGATCAAACTGATCCAGTTGGCCGGCGGCCACGTGGTCGGGGTGCGCCGAACCCAGGACGGACCAAGCGTGGAAGACATGAAGGAGCACCTGGCCAGGCACAAGGTCAAGGCGTTCTTCTGCAACAGCACCTTCCACAACCCGACCGGCGGCAACATCAGCCCGCACAATGCCTTCAGCGTCCTGCGCCTGGCGGTGGAACACGATTTCTTCGTGGTCGAGGACGATGTCTACGGCGACTTCTGCCCGGGTGTGCGCCAGACCTTTGCCGAACTGGACAACCTTGAGCGGGTCATCTACATCGGCAGCTTCTCGAAATGCCTGTCCGCTTCATTGCGCGTGGGCTACATCGCCTGCTCGGCAGAGCTGATAGAGCCGCTGACGCGCCTGAAGCTGCTGACCTGCGTGGCGGTGCCGGCGTTTTGCGAACGCTTCGTCAACACCATCTTGTCCGACGGCACCTATGCCCGGCACATGCAAGACCTGCAGCAGCGCCTGATCCGGCAGCAGGCGCAGACCCAGCAGTTGTTGCGGGCGCGTGGCTGGCAGTTCGACATAACGCCCCAAGGCGGCATGTTCCTGTGGGTCTACCACCCCGAACTGGCCGACCTGCAGCCTTTCATGCGTCGCCTGGAACAGCACAAGGTGCTATTGATGCCAGGCTCGGCCTTCGCCGTCAGCCGTGACTATCAACGCCTTGCTCGCATCAATTGCACGCACTTTTCCGACGCCGTGGCCGAACATTTCAAGGTTTGAGTGCCTGTCCTGATTTTTGAGGTGGTGCGCAAATCGAGCGCCGCCCGCGCGGCGCTTCGCAGCACAAGGCTGCTCCTACATCTGTTTCGGGCCAGTCACGCCTGTGCCAGTGCACGCGACCGCCTTGTTCGTACAACGCGATATCGAGCCATGCGCCAAAGCGTTCGCGCACAGACCTCACAGGAATAATTGGCCCGAAACAGATGTAGGAGCAGCCTTGTGCTGCGAAGCGCCGCGCGGGCGGCGCTCGATCTCACAGGCGCCACACAACCCACGCCAGGCACAAAAAATAAAGCGCCCAGGGACCTTGCACGGCGCCTGCGCGCTCACTACCTTAGCGCCTTTCGAAACCCGCCACGCCTTGCAGGAGCCCTTGTCATGGCCGCCTCCGCCTTTCCTCCATTCCGCCCGCGGTTCGCAACCGCTGCCACGCTGCTCGGCATGCTCGGGCTGGCCGGCTGCCAGACGGGCGGCTACCAGGGCAGCGTGCCACCGACCAGCGGCGTGCAGCCGCTCAAGGGCCTGGCGCAGAACGTCTCGGTACGGCGCAACGCAATGGGCGCACCACTGATCGAAAGCAGCAGCTTCCATGACGCCCTGTTCAGCCTGGGCTATGTGCATGCCGGCGACCGCATCGAGCAGATGGTCGCCATGCGCCTGCTGGCCCAGGGCCGCCTGGCAGAACTGGCCGGCAGCGACGCGCTGGACATCGACCGCCTGATGCGCGCGGCCAACCTCAAGCAGAGCGCCGCCCAGCAGTACGCCGACGCGTCGCCACGGCTCAAGCGCTTCTTCGAAGTGTATGCACGCGGGGTCAACGCCTACCTGTTCCGCTACCGCGACAAGCTGCCCGCCGGCCTGGCCAGCAGTGGCTACCGCCCCGAATACTGGAAGCCCGAAGACTCGGCACTGATCTTCAGCCTGTATGCGTTCAGCCAGTCGGTGAACCTGCAGGAAGAACTGAGCGCCCTGACCCTGGCGCAGAAAGCCGGCAGCGACAAGCTGGCCTGGCTGCTACCCGGTGCCCCGGACGAGCCGTTGGCCGAAGCCGAAGTGGACAAGCTCAAGGGCCTGAACCTGGCCAGCCAGTTGCCGGGGCTGCCGGCCCTGGCAGCTGCCAGCCAGAAACTGGCCGACCTCGACCTTCTGGGCAGCCCGGGCTCGGCCAACCTGGCCCTGGCGCCGCAGCGCAGCCGCAGCGGCAAGAGCCTGCTGGCCAGCGACAGCCGAGCCGCCTGGGCCCTGAGCCCGGTACAGATCCACACCGGCAAGTACCAGGTCGCCGGCCTGTCGTTGCCCGGCCTGCCAATCGTGCTGGCCGGCTACAACGGCAAGCTGGCCTGGAGCAGCAGCGCGGTCATGGCCGACAACCAGGACCTGTACCTGGAGCAACTGCGCCACCAGGGCAGCCAGCTGAGCTACCTGGCCGACGGCAAATGGCTGCCGGCCCGCGCCCGTAGCGAAACCTTCTTCGTCCGCGGCCAGCGCCCGCTGCGCGAGGTGATGTACGACACCCGCCACGGCACCCTGCTGGCCCAGCCAGGCAATGCCAGCCTGGGCCTGGCGCTGAACCTGCCACAGTTCAAGGGCGACCGCAGCCTGGATGCGCTGTTCGACCTGACCCGTGCCAAGAGCTTGGAGCGTGCCTTCGACAGCACCCGTGAAGTGACCGCCGCCGCCCTCAACTTCGTCTTCGCCGAACCCGAGCACATCGGCTGGCAAGTCAGTGGCCGCTACCCCAACCGCCGCGAAGGCCAGGGCCTGCTGCCCTCGCCGGGCTGGGACGGGCGCTACGACTGGGACGGCTATGCCGACCCGATGCTGCACCCTTACGACCAGGACCCGCCCGCCGGCTGGATCGGCCACGCCAACCAGCGCAGCCTGCCGCGTGGCTATGGCATGCAGCTGTCCAGCACCTGGTACTACCCCGAGCGCGCCGAGCGCCTGGCCCAGCTGGCCGGCAATGGCCGCCACGACAGCCGCAGCCTGATGGCCCTGCAGAACGACCAGACCACACTGCTGGCCGACAAGCTCAAGCAGATGTTCGACGCCCCGGGCATGGCCCAGCCGCTCAAGCAGGCGATCGACGCCCTGCCCGCCGCACAGCGCGACAAGGCCCGCGACGCGCTGGCCCGGCTCAAGGCCTTCGATGGCCGCCTGAGCCCGGTATCGGCCGATGCCGCACTGTACGAGCTGTTCCTCCAGGAAGTGGCCCGGCAAACCTTCCTCGACGACCTGGGCCCGGAATCCGGCCCGGCCTGGCAGGCTTTCGTCAGCAATGCGCGGTTGTCGTTCTCGGCGCAGGCCGACCACCTGCTGGGCCGCGACGACAGCCCGTTCTGGGATGACCGCAGCACGCCGCAGAAAGAAGACAAGCCGGCCATTCTCGCCCGCAGCCTGGCTGGCGCGGTGGATGCCGGCACCGCGCAACTGGGCGCCGACCGCCGCGCCTGGCAGTGGGGCAAGCTGCACCAATACCGCTGGCCTGCACCGGCCTACCATGGTCTGGGCGACGCCCTCGGCCGCTCGCCGCTGGCTGCCGGTGGCGACTTCACCACCCTGGCCCTGACGCCATACGCCTGGGGCAGCGACTTCGACACCCGCCTGCCGGCCTCGGCGCGGATGATCGTCGACTTCGGCCAGGCCGAGCCATTGCAGGTGCTGACCAGCAGCGGGCAGTCCGGCAACCCGGCCAGCACGCATTACAGCGACGGGCTGGATGCCTGGTTCAAAGGGCGCTTCATGAGCCTGCCACTGCAGCAGCAGAACTTCGGGCGGGCGTATGGCAACCAGCGTTTGACCCTGGTGCCCGGCAAGTAAACCTCTCAATCAAGCCGCCACCTGTGGCGGCTTGGACTATGCACTAAACAGCTACGACTGAAAGCTCGATCCGCTGTCCCAACACGTGCAGCGCATGCTCGACCTGCTCGATCTTGGAACGGTGCAGCAGATCGACCAGACGATCGACCTGGGGACGATTCACTCCAAGTCGGCGCGCCATCTCGGTCTTGCTGATTTTTTGTGCAACCATCGTATTCCACAACGCTGCCTTCGCGGCGGTCAGGGCTGGCAGACGTACGACGGGTTGACCTTCGGTTGGTGTTGCAGGCAGCGGAATAGCTATTTTTTGATCCACATAGAACGAAAGTGCGGACTCCAAGGCATCCACGGCATCGAACAGAGCTTCCTCCGAAGTGTCACCTGCGCAGGCCATCTCAGGCACATCGGGACAACTCACCCAGACACTGCCGTCTTCCAGATGAACGACTACCGGATATTCGAATACCATCACGTGCTCCCCTAAACCGTTCATGATTTCAACCCTAGGTCCTTCAGGATCTTCCGTCTCAGGCCTTCGCTTATTTCCTTCGCCCCGTGATCTGGGAAAATCGTCTGGCGATTACCTAGATAGACCTTGAAATGACTACCCTTGGCAGCGACAAACGTAGCGCCTTGGCCGCGCAGCCATCGGCGAAATTCGCTGTATTTCATATCAGCCTTTGTCGAACCAATGTGCATCATGCGCCGACAGACCGCAACATTTTTGTTGCACCCCTTCGACCTGAGGACACAGTTAACCGCAAAAGGCGGTTCGGCATTTCTGAATGGCAAGTAGTCCATTTCGCTTGTTAAAACGTTCGAACTCTCATGACATTCCCGCGCTCCTAACAAGAACCTCGGCCACCAGCGCCCATGCCATGGACCTCGTCATCGCCCGCCCCGAAGGCCTGTACTGTCCGCCCGGTGATTTCTACATCGACCCCTGGCGGCCAGTGGAGCGTGCCGTCATCACCCACGGCCACGGCGACCATGCCCGCGTCGGCAACCGCCATTACCTCACCGCCGCCCCAGGCGCCGGCATCCTGCGCAGCCGCCTGGGCCAGGACATCAACCTGCAAACCCTGCCGTACGGCGAACGCCTGCTGCACCATGGCGTAACCCTGAGCCTGCACCCGGCCGGGCATGTACTGGGCTCGGCGCAAGTGCGCCTGGAGTACCAGGGCGAGGTCTGGGTCGCCTCCGGCGACTACAAAGTGGAACCCGACGGCACCTGCACGCCGTTCGAACCGGTGCGCTGCCACACGTTCATCACCGAATCGACCTTCGGCCTGCCCATCTACCGTTGGCCCAGCCAGGGCGAGATCTTCACCGGCATCAATAACTGGTGGCGCGCCAATAGCGAACAGGGCAAAGCCAGCGTGCTGTTCTGTTATGCCTTCGGCAAGGCCCAGCGAATCCTCCACGGGCTGGACGCCAACATTGGTCCCGTCCTCGTGCATGGCGCTGTCGAACCACTAAACCGGGTGTACCGGGACGCTGGCGTCTACCTTCCGCAAACCCGCTATGTGGGCGATATCCCACGCAACGACCCGCTGCTGCGCCAGGCACTGGTCCTGGCACCGCCTTCGGCGGGTGGCAGCAGCTGGATGCGCCGTTTCGGCGACTACAGCGATGCCTTTGCCAGTGGCTGGATGCTGCTGCGCGGCACCCGCCGCCGGCGCGGGGTAGACCGAGGTTTCGTGCTCTCGGACCATGCCGATTGGCCGGGGTTGCTCTGGGCCATCGGCCAGACTGGCGCAGAACGCGTGATGGTCACCCATGGCTCGGTCAATGTGCTGGTGCGCTACCTCATCGAACAAGGCCTCGATGCCCGCGCTTTCGTGACAGAGTACGGCGAGGAAGATGACGTGGTAGCCGCGGAGCCAGACGCATGAAAGCATTCGCCGAGCTGTACCTGAGGCTGGATGCGACTACCTCCAGCACTGCAAAGCTCACGGCGCTACGCGACTATTTCAGCACCGCCCCGGCTGGGGATGCCGCCTGGGCGGTGTACTTCCTGGCAGGTGGCCGCCCCCGCCAACTGGTGCCGACACGCGTGCTGCGGGAGCTGGCCGGCAGGTTGGCGGGGCTGCCTGACTGGCTGTTCGAGGAATGCTACCAGGCCGTTGGCGACCTGGCCGAAACCATTTCCCTGCTGGTACCGAAAAGCCACCACCCTGGCGACGACGGCCTCGCCCGCTGGGTCGAAGCCCATCTGTTGCCATTGCGTGGCCTGCCGGTCGAGGAGATCCAGCAACGCCTGCCGCCTCTTTGGGCCCAGTTGGACCGCCCCAGCCTGATGCTTTGCCTGAAGCTCATCACTGGCAGCTTTCGCGTGGGGGTATCGAAGCTGTTGGTCACTCGCGCCCTCGCACAACTGGCCGGGCTGGATGCCAAACGCGTGGCCCAGCGCCTGGTTGGCTACACCGACATCAGCCACCGCCCGACGACAGCCAGCTATCAACGGCTGATAGCCCCGGAATCAGACGATGAACACAGCCAGCGTGGCGGCCAGCCCTACCCGTTTTTTCTGGCCCACCCCCTGCAGGTACCAACCGAGCAGCTCGATGCACTGCTCGGGCCGCCGAGCGAATGGCAGATCGAATGGAAATGGGACGGCATTCGCGCCCAGGTGGTCAAGCGCGAAGGCCAGCTGTGGGTCTGGTCACGCGGTGAGGAACTGGTCACCGAACGCTTTCCCGAATTGCACAGCCTGGCGCAGACGCTACCCGACGGTGTCGTGCTCGATGGCGAGATCCTGGTGTGGAAACCCGGCGGCTCAGCGGCTGAACTGGCTGTACAACCCTTTGCCATGTTGCAGCAGCGCCTGGGTCGCAAAACCTTGGGCAAGAAGCTGCTGAGCGACGCGCCGGTCGTGCTGCAGGCCTATGACCTGCTGGAATGGCAAGGCGAGGACTGGCGCAGCCGGCCGCAGCATGCACGCCGCCAACAGCTGGAACACCTGCTTGAGGAGCACCCATTGGCCCCGGTGTTGCTCTCGCCTCTACTCGAAGGCCGGGACTGGGCCGACCTTGCCTGCCAGCGCGAACAGTCCCGCAGCCTGGGGGTGGAAGGGCTGATGCTGAAACAGCGCGAGGCCTTGTATGGCGTGGGGCGCACCAAGGACATGGGCACCTGGTGGAAGTGGAAGATCGACCCGTTCAGCGTCGATGCCGTGCTGATCTATGCCCAGCGCGGCCACGGCCGGCGGGCCAGCTTGTACAGCGACTACACCTTCGCCGTGTGGGACGCGCCAGCCGGTACGCCGGGGCGGGCACTGGTCCCCTTTGCCAAGGCCTATTCAGGGCTCAGTGACGAAGAGATGCGCAAGGTCGACGCCATCATCCGCAAGACGACGGTTGAAACCTTCGGGCCGGTACGCAGCGTGACGCCGACGCTGGTGTTCGAGTTGGGCTTCGAGGGCATCGCCCTGTCCAGGAGGCACAAGAGCGGCATTGCCGTGCGCTTTCCGCGGATGCTGCGCTGGCGGCTGGACAAGCCAGTGGAAGAAGCGGATGACCTGGCTACATTGCAGGCGCTGCTGGCCTGAAACAATTTCTGGACCGTGCTGGCTTTTTCGCGGGTAAACCCGCTCCCACAGGTACCGAGCAAGCCTCGGGCAATGCACTTTCCCTGTGGGAGCGGGTTTACCCGCGAAGAAGCCAGCGCGGTGGCCAGGAGGGCACCGATGCAGGCGCAAGGCCAAAAACTGTGCTTCTATCTGTGTGCCGCCCCGTGTCGCAGACCGTTTTCGCCACGCACCCAGGACCACCATGCACCATTCAACTCACGACCTGCTCTCGCCCGTTCCGGGCATTACCCGCCAGTTGCACAGCTTCCACTTCGGACCTCGCGGTGGCGGCAAAGTCTATATCCAGGCCTCGCTGCATGCCGACGAGCTGCCCGGCATGCTGGTGGCCTGGCACCTCAAGCGCCGCCTGGGTGAACTGGAACAGCAAGGCCGCCTGCAGCGCGAGATCATCCTGGTGCCGGTGGCCAACCCGGTCGGCCTGGAACAGGTGCTGCTGGACGCGCCGCTGGGGCGTTTCGAACTGCAAAGTGGCGAAAACTTCAACCGTAACTTCGTCGACCTTTCCGACAGCATCGGCGACCAGATCGAAGAACACCTGACCGACGACCCGGCACACAACCTCGCACTGATCCGCGAATACCTGCGCCGGGGGCTGGACGCACACCCGGCGCGCACACCGCTGCAGGCCCAACGCCTGATACTGCAGCGCCTGGCCTGCGATGCCGACATGGTGCTGGACCTGCACTGCGACTTCGAGGCGGTCGAGCACCTGTACACCACGCCAGACGCCTGGCCGCAGATCGAACCGCTGGCCCGCTACCTGGGAGCCCAGGCAAGCCTGCTGGCCACCGATTCGGGCGGGCAGTCGTTCGATGAATGCTTCAGCCTGGTGTGGTGGCAGTTGCAGCAACGCTTCGGCAAACGGTTCCCGATTCCGCTGGGCTGCTGCTCGGTCACCGTCGAGCTGCGCGGCCAGGCCGATGTCAGCCACGACCTGGCCAGCAAGGACTGCCAGGCGATTCTCGATTTCCTGACCCATGCGGGGGTCATCGAAGGCGCAAGCCCGGCCCTGCCCGACTTGCGCTGCCCGGCCACGCCGCTGGCCGCCGTCGAACCGGTGATAACGCCACTGGGCGGGCTGCTGGTGTACCACGCCCGGCCAGGCCAGCACCTGGAAGCGGGCCAGTTGATCGCCGAAGTCATCGACCCGCTCAGCGACCGGGTGACTGCCATCCACAACAGCCAGCCCGGCCTGCTGTATGCACGTAACGTACGGCGCATGGCTACCGCCGGCATGGTCATCGCCCACGTCGCAGGCGAGCAGGTGTGCCGCAGCGGCTACCTGCTGGCAAACTGATCCGGTAAAACCATTGCACCTGGCTGGTTGTCTGTAGAAACACAGCCACCGACGGACCCTATGCCCCATGCCCGCCGCCACCGACCTCGCCAAGGCCTGGTTCGCCAAGCGTGGCTGGAAGCCTTTCGCTTTCCAGCGCCGTGTATGGGCGGCCGTGGACCGGGGCGAATCCGGCTTGCTGCATGCCAGTACCGGTGCCGGCAAGACCTACGCGGTATGGCTCGCCGCGCTGCGGGCCTTCAAGGCCGAAGCCCAGGGGCGTCATGCTGCACCCTTGCAGGTGGTGTGGGTTACCCCCATGCGTGCCTTGGCCGCCGACACCGCCCGCGCGCTGCAGATGCCGCTGGACGACCTGGGCCTGCCCTGGAGCGTGGGCGTTCGCAGCGGCGACACCGGCAGCGCCGAACGTGCCCGGCAAGCACGGCGCCTGCCCAGCGTACTGGTCACTACCCCTGAAAGCCTTACGCTGCTGTTGACCCGGGCACAAGCCCGCGAAGACTTCGCCACGCTGCGCCTGGTAGTGGTGGACGAATGGCACGAACTGCTGGGCAACAAGCGCGGGGTACAACTGCAACTGGCCCTGGCCCACCTGCGCCACTGGCACCCGAGCCTGCCGACATGGGGCCTGTCCGCCACCCTCGGCAATCTTCAACATGCGCTGGACGTATTGCTGCCACAAGGCGGCTTGCTGGTACAAGGCCGACAAGACAAGCCGCTGCAGGTCGATACCCTGCTGCCAACGGCTATCGAGCGCTTCCCCTGGGCCGGGCACATGGGCTTGAAGATGCTCGACCAGGTCAGCCGGGAGATCGATGCCAGCACCAGTTGCCTGGTATTCACCAACACGCGGGCGCAGGCCGAACTCTGGTACCAGGCCCTGCTCGAAGCACGCCCCGACTGGGCCGGCCTGATTGCCTTGCACCATGCCTCGCTGGCCCGCGATACCCGTGACTGGGTCGAGCGCAGCCTCAAGCAAGGCAGCCTGAAGGCAGTGGTCTGCACCTCCAGCCTGGACCTGGGGGTGGACTTCCTGCCCGTGGAGCGAGTACTGCAGATCGGTTCCGCCAAGGGCATTGCCCGCCTCGTGCAACGGGCCGGGCGCTCCGGCCACGCGCCGGGGCGGCGCTCCCGGGTTACTCTGGTGCCCACCCACAGCCTGGAACTGGTGGAAGCAGCCGCCGCCAGGCAGGCCTTGGCAGCCGGGCACATCGAGGCCCGTCATTCGCCGCGCTTGTGCATGGACGTGCTGGTGCAACACCTGGTCAGCATGGCCCTGGGCAGTGGCTTTCACCCGGAGCAGTTACTGGCCGAAGTGCGCAGCACCTGGGCCTTTCGCGAGTTGCGCGACAGCCAGTGGCAATGGGCGCTGGACTTCGTCTGCCATGGCGGCAGTTCACTCAGCGCCTACCCGGACTACCAGCGCGTCGAGCGCCAGGCCGACGGTGCTTACCGGGTTGCCAGCGAACGCCTGGCACGTCGCCACCGCATGAGTATCGGTACTATCGTCAGCGACGCCAGCCTGCAGCTCAAGTACTGGAGCAAGGGCGGCGGAGGCAAGGAGCTGGGCAGCGTCGAAGAGGCGTTCATTGCCCGTTTGCGCCCTGGCGATACCTTGGTGTTCGCCGGGCGAGTGCTGGAACTGGTGCGCGTGGAAAACATGACCGCCTACGTACGCCGCAGCACCGCGCGCAAGGCAGCGGTCGCTCGCTGGAATGGTGGCCGCATGCCGCTTTCCAGCGAACTGGCCGACGCACTGGTCGAGCAGCTTGGCGCAGCATCCCAAGGGTGCTTCCAAGGCCCGGAGATGCGTGCAGTGCGCCCTCTGCTGACCTTGCAGGCGCTATGGTCGGCGCTGCCCACCCCCGGCACGCTGCTGGCCGAGACCTTCAAGTCGCGCCAAGGTTGGCACCTGTTCCTGTACCCGTTCGCCGGACGCATGGCCAACCTTGGCCTGGCCAACCTGATTGCCTGGCGAGTGAGCCGCGTGCAGCCGCTTTCGGTTTCGATTGCCGTCAATGACTACGGGTTCGAACTGCTCAGCCCGGGCAACGTGGACTGGGCAACGCACCTGCCGCAGGCGCTGGGTACCGAACACCTGCTGGAGGATGTGCTGGCCAGCCTCAATGCTGGAGAAATGGCATTGCGCCGTTTTCGCGAGATCGCGCAGATTGCCGGGCTGGTGTTTGGCGGGTATCCGGCGGCGCAGAAAAGCCTGAGGCAGATCCAGGCCTCCAGCGGTTTGTTCTATGAGGTATTTCTCAAGCACGACGCCGGCAACTTGCTGCTGGCTCAGGCACGGGACGAAGTGCTGAATGAGGAACTGGAGATCGAGCGGCTGCACCGTCAATTGCTGAAAATGGGGCAGTTACGGCTGGAACTGCGCCAGCTTGAGCGGCCCGGGCCGTTGGCATTTGCCTTGCTGGTGGAAGGCATGCGCGAAACGTTGAGCACCGAGAAACTGGCGGACCGGATTGCCAGGATGGTCGCGGAACTGAACAGTGCGGCGGACGCAACGGAATGACCAACTTCCTATCCATCGAACACCATGGCCAGGTGCTCTGGCTGCTTTCGGACAAGGCCATCTACTGGCCAGCCCGTCGTGCCCTGCTGGTGGCCGACGTGCACATCGGCAAGGCAGCAAGCTATCGTGCCCTGCACCAACCGGTGCCACGCGGCACCACCGAAGCGACACTCGAGCGCCTGGATGCATTGCTGGCCGCGCATGATTGCGAGCAACTGATCGTTCTTGGCGATTTCCTGCATGCACGAACAGCGCGGGCGCCAGCAACGCTCACCAGGCTGCAGACATGGAGGGAACGGCACAAGGCCCTGAAAATCGTGCTGATACGCGGCAATCATGATCGCAACGCCGGTGATCCACCCGTGTCGCTCGAAATAGAAGTCATGAACGAACCCTGGCTGCTTGAACCCTTCGCGCTCCAGCACGAACCCGAACCGCACCCCAGCCACCCGGTACTGGCAGGCCATGTACATCCGGTATTTGTACTGCGTGGCAAGGCTCGGCAACGCCTGCGACTGCCCTGCTTCCTGATCGATGGCCAGGTCAGCCTGTTGCCGGCGTTCGGTGAATTCACCGGGGGTTGGGAAATCGCGCCCACGAGCGCCAGCCGGGTGTACCTGGCAGGGGCAGACCGTGTCTGGGCGCTCTAGCGGAGTTAACTCAGGCTACAGGCGCCGGAGGAGGCTCATCAGGCAAGGTTGGCTCGCCCGGTTCCATGGGTGGTGTTTCACCGGGCTCCGGCGGTTGCGGGGTATCCGGGTCAGGCTGGTGGGGTACGCCGCCCGCCTGCATGGGCAGCGGGTGTGCCAGCAGAGACCATGGCAGCAACCCGACGTGGTTGGGCTGCAGACCTGCCAGCTTGGCACTGATTGCGGGGTGGAGTTTCATTGGCTGCTCCTGACAAGGCCGCTGCGCATCATGCGCACCGGCGTTATCCAGTTGGAGTGCCAAAGGCGCGGGGAATTCCCCGCGCTCGTCGGCTCAGGTACGCGGCAGGGTGACGCCGCGTTGGCCCTGGTACTTGCCGCCACGGTCCTTGTACGACACTTCGCATTCTTCGTCGGACTGCAGGAACAGCATCTGGGCCACACCTTCGTTGGCGTAGATCTTCGCCGGCAGCGTGGTGGTGTTGGAGAACTCCAGTGTCACATGGCCTTCCCACTCGGGCTCGAGCGGGGTGACGTTGACGATGATGCCGCAACGGGCGTAGGTGCTCTTGCCCAGGCAGATGGTCAGCACATCACGCGGAATGCGGAAATACTCGACGGTGCGCGCCAGGGCGAAGGAGTTCGGCGGGATGATGCATACGTCGCTCTTGATGTCGACGAAACTGCCGGCATCGAAGTTCTTCGGGTCGACGGTGGCCGAGTTGATGTTGGTAAACACCTTGAATTCGTCGGCGCAGCGCACGTCGTAGCCGTAGCTGGAGACGCCGAAGGAGATCACCCGGCTGTCCTGTTCGCCGCGCACCTGGCGCTCGACGAACGGTTCGATCATGCCGTGTTCCTGCGCCATGCGGCGAATCCACTTGTCCGATTTGATGCTCATGGCGGGGTGTCCTGAAGAGTTGCGAGGTGAAAATTCGAGACGCGCATCTTACCGGTCCCGGCGCCCAGGTTAAAGTTCCATGCCTCATCCCGCGCCGGGCGGGGGCTGCAGCCGCCGTCGATCCGAATTTGCGTAAAGCGCCTTCTGACCATTGGCAGGTTGCGGAAAGTGGGGTAAGGTGGCGCCACTGTGCTGCACGTGACACCGAGAATCTCTAGTTTGATGCACGATCCTGATCGGCCCATCGCTGAATTTTCTGCTCTCTTTGCGCTCAGTCCCGGCCAGGGTTTTTCCTGACCGTTATCAAATTGTCCAAGGAGACAGAAAAATGTCCAACCGTCAATCCGGTGTTGTTAAGTGGTTCAACGATGAGAAAGGCTACGGCTTCATCACCCCTCAGTCGGGCGACGACCTGTTCGTGCACTTCAAAGCCATCCAAGCTGACGGCTTCAAAACCCTGAAAGAAGGCCAGGCTGTTACTTTCGTCGCTACCCGCGGCCAGAAAGGCATGCAGGCTGAAGAAGTTCAGATCGCCTAAGTCGATCGAAGCTTCCTAGCTTTCAAAAAACCCGCCTTCTGGCGGGTTTTTTTATGCCTGGCCGAAAGACCGAGTCGGCCTCTTCGCGGGTAAACCCGCTCCCACAGGGACCGCGCGGTACTTGAAGGCTGCGCTGTACCTGTGGGAGCGGGTTTACCCGCGAAGCAGGCGACTCGGTTTGCCAGTCAATCTTCGCTGATGGTAATGCTAGGCATCGCCGGCGCAGCAGCTTCCTGCAGCACGATCCGCGCGCCCACCTGGCGGGCCAGTTCCTGATAGACCATGGCAATCTGGCTTTCCGGCTCGGCGATCGCCGTCGGCTTGCCACTATCGGCCTGCTCGCGGATCAGCATCGACAGCGGCAACGATGCCAGCAGGTCGACGCCATACTGGCTCGCCAGCTTCTCGCCACCGCCTTCGCCGAACAGATGCTCGGCATGGCCGCAGTTCGAGCAGATGTGCACGGCCATGTTCTCCACCACGCCCAGCACCGGGATGTTGACCTTGCGGAACATCTCCACGCCCTTCTTGGCATCCAGCAAGGCCAGGTCCTGTGGGGTGGTGACGATCACCGAACCGGCCACCGGTACCTTCTGCGCCAGGGTCAGCTGGATGTCACCGGTGCCCGGCGGCATGTCGATCACCAGGTAATCCAGGTCGTCCCAGGCAGTCTGGGTCACCAGCTGCAGCAGCGCGCCGGAAACCATCGGGCCACGCCATACCATCGGCGTATTATCGTCGGTCAGGAACGCCATGGACATGACTTCCACGCCATGGGCCTTGATCGGCACGAACCACTTCTGCTCGCGAATCTGCGGACGGGTGCCTTCGGCGATGCCGAACATCACGCCCTGGCTGGGGCCATAGATATCGGCATCGAGAATACCCACCCGCGCACCCTCGCGGGCCAGCGCCAGGGCCAGGTTGGCCGCGGTGGTCGACTTGCCCACACCGCCCTTGCCCGAGGCCACGGCGATGATGTTCTTGACGTTGGCCATTGCCGGCACCTGGGCCTGGGCCTTGTGCGCGGCCACCACGCAGTCGATCGACACCTGGGCACCGCTGACGCCCTCGAGGTTGCCGATGGCGGTCTGCAACACCTGGGCCCAGCCGTTCTTGAACAGCCCTGCGGCATAACCCAGCTGCAACTGCACGCTGACCTGCCCGCCCTGGATATCGATGGCGCGCACGCAGCCGGCGCTGACCGGGTCCTGGTTCAGGTAGGGGTCGGTGTACTGGCGAAGCACGCCCTCGACGGCGGCACGGGTGACGGCACTCATGGAGACTCCCAATGGCAAACTGAATGTAAAACAGACGCCTATCCTAACCCGTCAATCGTCAGCAGATGCGCATGCGGGGTGAAATATCTTCGCCAGCCCTTTATAGTGGCCGATCAACCTCATTTTTACCCCGTCGCCAGATAAGTAGCCGAGCCACCATGTCCGAGCCACGTCAGATTCTCGTCACCAGCGCCTTGCCCTATGCCAACGGATCGATCCACCTTGGCCATATGCTCGAGTACATCCAGACAGACATGTGGGTCCGCTTCCAGAAGCTGCGCGGCAACCAGTGCATCTACGTCTGCGCCGACGACGCCCACGGTTCGGCCATCATGCTGCGCGCCGAGAAGGAAGGCATCACCCCGGAACAGCTGATCGCCAACGTCCAGGCCGAACACAGCAGCGACTTCGCCGACTTCCTGGTGGATTTCGACAATTTCCACTCCACCCACAGCGAAGAAAACCGCGAGCTGTCGGGCCTGATCTACGCGCGCCTGCGTGACGCCGGGCACATCGCCACCCGTTCGGTGACCCAGTACTTCGACCCGGAAAAGGGCATGTTCCTCGCCGACCGCTTCATCAAGGGCACCTGCCCCAAGTGCGCGGCCGAAGACCAGTACGGCGACAACTGCGAAAAATGCGGCGCCACCTACGCGCCCACCGAGCTGAAGAACCCCAAGTCGGCGATCTCCGGCGCCACCCCGGTACTGCGTGATTCCCAGCACTTCTTCTTCAAGCTGCCAGACTTCCAGGCCATGCTGCAGCAGTGGACCCGTAGCGGCACGCTGCAGGACGCGGTAGCCAACAAGCTGGCCGAATGGCTGGACTCGGGCCTGCAGGAATGGGACATCTCCCGCGACGCGCCGTACTTCGGCTTCGAGATCCCGGGCGAGCCAGGCAAGTACTTCTACGTGTGGCTGGACGCACCGATCGGCTACATGGCCAGCTTTAAGAACCTCTGCGCACGCCGCCCGGAGCTGGACTTCGACGCGTTCTGGAACGAGGGCTCCAAGGCCGAGCTGTATCACTTCATCGGCAAGGACATCGTCAACTTCCACGCCCTGTTCTGGCCAGCCATGCTCGAAGGCGCCGGCTTCCGCAAACCGAGCGCGGTCAACGTGCACGGCTACCTGACTGTGAACGGCGCCAAGATGTCCAAGTCGCGCGGTACCTTCATCAAGGCCCGCACCTACCTCGACCACCTGCAGCCGGAATACCTGCGTTACTACTACGCGGCCAAGCTGGGCCGTGGCGTCGATGACCTGGACCTGAACCTGGAAGACTTCGTGCAGAAGGTCAACTCCGACCTGGTCGGCAAGGTGGTCAACATCGCCAGCCGCTGCGCCGGTTTCATCCACAAAGGCAACGAAGGCGTGATGGTGGCTGGCGATGCCGCACCGGAGCTGACCGAAGCCTTCCTGGCGGCTGCCCCGTCGATCGCCGACGCCTATGAAGGCCGCGACTTCGGCCGTGCCATGCGCGAAATCATGGCGCTGGCTGACCGTGCCAACGCCTGGATCGCCGACAAGGCCCCATGGTCGCTGGCCAAACAGGAAGGTAAGCAGGATGAAGTGCAGGCCATCTGCGCCCAGGGCATCAACCTGTTCCGCCAACTGGTGATCTTCCTCAAGCCTGTCCTGCCAGTGCTGGCCGCCGACGCCGAGGCCTTCCTCAACGTGGCACCGCTGACCTGGAACGACCACCTGTCGCGCCTGGAAAACCACCAGCTGAACCCGTTCAAGGCGCTGATGAGCCGTATCGAACCGGCCAAGGTCGAAGCCATGGTCGCCGCCAGCAAGGAAGACCTGCTGGCCGCCGAAGCCAAGGCCCCGGCCGGCAACGGCGAGCTGGCCAAGGACCCGCTGTCGGCGGAAATCGAGTTCGACACCTTCGCAGCCGTCGACCTGCGCGTGGCGCTGATCGTCAAGGCCGAGGCCGTGCCGGGTGCCGACAAGCTGCTGCAACTGACCCTGGACATCGGTGACGAGCGCCGCAACGTGTTCTCCGGCATCAAGTCGGCCTACCCCGACCCGTCCCAGCTGGAAGGCCGCCTGACCATGATGGTGGCCAACCTCAAGCCACGCAAGATGCGCTTTGGCGTGTCCGAAGGCATGGTCATGGCGGCCGGGCCTGGCGGTGAAGAGATCTACCTGCTGAGCCCGGACAGCGGTGCCAAGCCGGGCCAGCGCATCAAGTAACAAAACCTGCTGGACCTTGTGGGAGCGGGCGTGCCCGCGAAACTGACTGCGCGGTGCATAGCACCGGCGTTGCCGGTGTTCGCGGGCACGCCCGCTCTCACAATGACTCCGGCCCCTTGATGCCAAACCCGGACAATCGCCCCGATTCCCGGCTATCGTCATCTCATGAGCGACTACATCCTGGTCCTGATCAGCGCTGCGCTGGTCAATCACCTGTGCCTGCAACAACAGCCATTCCCCAGGCTGCACCTCCACGTGCACGGCCTCGCCTGCGCACTGTGCATTGCCTTGGGGGTGATCGGCGCACAACTACTGGTGCGCGGGTTGCTTGCCCCGCTGCAGGCCCAGGACCTTGCCCTGTTCCTGTTGCTGCCCTGGCTGGCCGTGCTTGCCTGGGGCGTGCCATGGCTGCTGACAAGGTGGCGCCCGAGCTGGCCGGTGACGCAACTGCCCGCGCTGCTGTTGAGCAACGCGGTAGTACTGGGGTTGGCCCTGCAACAGGCAAGCGACGACAGCACATGGCTCGCTATCTTGCTGCAAGGCCTGCTGGCCGGCGGCAGCTTCTGGCTGGCGTTGGTGCTGTTCGCCGACCTGCGCCAGCGCAGCGCTCATGCCGACGTCCCCGGGGCAATGCGCGGCCTGCCCATCGAACTGCTTGGGGCCGGGGTAATGGCCATGGCGTTTTCCGGCTTCAACGGGCTGTTCGCCCAATGACCGGCAAGCCCGACCCGCGGCTACGCACCAGCATGGGCCTGGTGTTGCTGGCCTGCGTACCTGGCCTGCTGGCGCTGTTCTGGCTGCATGGCTGGAGTTTGCTACTGAACCTGTTGCTGTGCGCCAGCGCCGCGCTACTGTGCGAGGCGCTGTTGCTTACCTTGCGAGCACAACCGCTGCGCACGGCGCTGAACGACGGCAGCGCGCTGGTGACCGCCGTGCTGCTGGCCGCCGCCCTGCCCACCCTGGCGCCCTGGTGGTTGCCTGTGGTCGCAGCCAGTGTTGCCATCGGCATCGGCAAGCAGGCCTTTGGCGGGGTCGGGCGCAACCTGTTCAACCCGGCCATGGTCGGCTACGCCTTCGTGCTGCTGAGCTTCCCGTTGCAGATGAACCATTGGCCAGGGCCGGCACCAGGCCTGCTCGACAGCCTGCAGCTGGTGTTCGCCGGCGGCGAGCAGATCGATGCCTGGGCCCGGCCGACACTGCTCGACGGCCTGCGCCACAACCGCAGCCTGACCATCGATGAACTGTTCGCCAGCCACCCGGGCTTCGGCAGCATCGGTGGGCAGGGCAGCGAATGGGTCAACCTGGCGTTCCTGCTGGGCGGCCTGTTTTTGCTGCAACGCAAGGTGATCAGCTGGCATGCGCCGGTTGGCCTGCTGGCAGGGTTGTTCCTGTTCAGCCTGCTGGGCTGGAATGGGTCGGGTTCGGACTCCAACGGCTCCCCCCTGCTGCACCTGTTCTCCGGCTCGACCATGATGGCGGCGTTCTTCATTGCCACTGAACCGGTGTCCGGCCCCCGGCAGGAGTGGGCGAAGCTGGGGTTTGGCCTGGGGGCGGGCCTGCTGATCTACCTGATCCGCACCTGGGGCAGCTACCCGGACGGTACGGCGTTCGCCATCCTGCTGATGAACCTCATGGCGCCGAGCCTCGAACGCCTGGCTTTGCAGCGCCAGCAGGTTGCACGATGAAGCGCCTGGTACGTGATGTGGGCCTGTTGCTACTGATCGGGGTACTGGCACTGTCGGCCACCCTGGCCTGGCGGCACTGGACCAGCGCGGCCATCGCCGACGCCGAGAAACAACTGAATAGCCGTCAGCGGCTGGCAGTGCTGCCAGAAGGCAGTTACGACAACCAGCCCCTGGACAGCCCGCTGCCCAGGCCCGCCGCACAGCGGCCAAACAGCCGTATCCTGGCAGCTTACCGGGCGACGCTGGCAGGCAAGCCGGCCGCCATCATCCTGGTCACCCAGGCCCAGGGCTATGCCGGGCCGATCGTGCTGAGCGTGGCCATCACCCCGGACGGCCGGCTGATCGGCAGCCAGGTGGTCGAGCAACAGGAAAGCCCCGGGCTGGGTGCACGCCTGGGTGATCCGCAGCTGAACTGGCTTGGGCAATTTGCCAACCGCCAGTTGGGCGATCGCTGGGCGCTGAAGCGCGACCAGGGCGACTTTGACCAGTTGGCCGGCGCAACCGTGACCTCACGGGCGGTGATCGGCGCGCTGCAGGAGGCGCTGAGCTACTTCGATGAGCAGCGCAGCGTATTGCTGGAGGGCGCCATGCATGAATAGGTTCTGCCTGCTCGGCGCAAGCCTGGTGCCCCTGTTGGGCGCCACCCGAACACTGAGCGAAGGCGCCACCATCGGCGTGTGTGCGGTGCTGATGAGCAGCCTTCACCAGCTATTGCTGGCCCCCCTGCGCCAGCGGCTTGCCACCTGGACCTATGTGCTGGCCAGCCTGCTGCTGTTGGCGGCCCTGGCCAGTTGCCTGCAACTGGCACTGCGTGCCTGGCTGCTGCCAGTGGCACTTGCCCTCGGCCACTACCCAGCACTGCTGTGCCTGCAATGCCTGGCCACTGACCACCTTCTGCCCGATCAAGGGCGTTGGCGCCTGCTCGCTGGCCACCTTTGTGCGCTGCTTGCCACATGCCTGCTGCTCGGCGCCAGCCGCCAATGGTTGGCCGACGGTACCGGCCTGCACCTGGCCAGCCTGGCCCCGGGCGCCTTGCTACTGCTCGGACTGCTGTTGGCCTTGTACAATCGCCTGCGTCCGGGCCCCGCCCAACCACGTCGTCAAGGAAAGCTCTGATTTCATGAATGCCGCCAAACGCCTGGAGATCTTTCGCAGGCTGCACGAAGACAACCCCGACCCAAAGACCGAACTGGCCTACACCACCCCGTTCGAACTGCTGGTCGCCGTGACACTGTCTGCGCAGTCCACCGATGTCGGCGTCAACAAGGCCACCGCACGCCTGTTCCCGGTCGCCAACACCCCCGAGGCCATCTATGCGCTGGGCGTCGAAGGCCTGAGCGAGTACATCAAGACCATTGGCTTGTACAACAGCAAGGCCAAGAACGTCATCGAAGCCTGCCGACTGCTGATCGAACGCCATGGCAGCCAGGTACCGCAAACCCGCGAAGCCCTGGAGGCGCTGCCCGGCGTGGGCCGCAAGACAGCCAACGTGGTGCTCAACACGGCGTTCCGCCAGCCAACCATGGCGGTGGATACCCATATCTTCCGGGTCAGCAACCGCACAGGCATTGCGCCAGGCAAGACGGTGCTGGAAGTGGAGAAAAAGCTGATCAAGTTCGTGCCAAAGGATTACCTGCTCGACGCCCACCATTGGCTGATCCTGCACGGGCGCTATGTGTGCCAGGCACGCAAGCCGCGCTGCGGCAGTTGCCGGATCGAAGACTTGTGCGAGTACAAGCACAAGACCTCCGACGATTGAGTCGATAGCTGGAAACCACCTGCAGCGATTGAAAAAATCTTTTTTACCAGCGTCTGCTTTCTGGTTATAAGGACGGCCAATGGCCCCTTGGCTTGGAGCGACTCATGAGTAGCGATAAAGACGACCTGTCGATCGAAGATGATTTTGTTGCCGCGGATGACGAAGCGGAACCCCAGGTAGAAACCGCAAAGACCAACCTGAGCAAGCGCCGCACCATCGATAATATGCTGGAAGAAAGGCGCCTGCAAAAGCAGCTGGCCGACTTCGACTACGATCTGTAACCCTGGCAAAGCCTCCTGGCTGGAGGCTTTACGGCCTTGGCGGTCAGTTCAACCCTTGCCGCTGCGCCAGCTCGATCAGGTCGACCAGCGAGCGCGCATTGAGCTTGAGCAACAGGCGCGACTTGTAGGTACTGACCGTCTTGTTGCTGAGGAACATGCTGTCGGCAATCTCCTTGTTGGAACGCCCTCGCGCCAGCTGTTGCAACACGGTCATCTCGCGCGCCGAGAGGCGGTTGACCATATCCGTCTCGCTTCCGCCCCTGCCACGTGACACATGCAAGGCCTGGTTGGGGAAGTAGCTGTAGCCCGACAGTACGGCCTTGATGGCGCTCAGCAGCTCGGTGAGTTCCTGCTGCTTGCACACATACCCCGCCGCCCCCGCCTGCATGCAGCGCATCGAGAAGTTGCCTGGGGCCTGCGATGTCAGCACCAGCACCTTGCTGCCCGGGCTGAAAGTTGTCATGCGACCGATAACCTCCAGGCCATCCAGCTTGGGGATACCGATATCGAGCACCACGATATCCGGCAGGTGTTGCCGTGTGAGTTGCAGCGCAGCCACCCCGTTGTCGGTTTCCGCCACGACGTCATACCCATGCCGCTCCATCAGCATGCGTACGGCCAGGCGTATGACCGGATGATCATCCACGATAAGCACTTTATTCATGCGATATCCATTCATTGCTTTTGCTATGGCCCGCCAAGATAACCTACAGAACGCTTACTGGCGCGGTGATTTACCGACGAAATATATGAACAGATAGAACCTACAACACTTACAGAAATTTCCTACACTCAACTGATGCACTTGTAACAATCAAATTCCCTGCTACCGAATGAACGGTATCACCGGCCGGTAAAAGTGCACCAGTTGAAAACCGGCCGACACCTCGGGAAATACTCAGTTCAAATGCGCTGAACAAACACCGTCATCAGGATTTCGAGCGATTATTCTCACCCGGGAAACGATCCAGCCTTTAGTTGAGCATCGCCGTAAGGTAAAGATGTGCAAAATCGCTGGAGACGACCCCATATGCACCAAGTACAACCTGTCGCCCCGCTGACGATCATTGCCATCTTCGCAGGGATTATCGAAGCCTCCGCCCTTGCCACATTGCCGTTTCTCAGCGAATCCAGCCAAAAGCTCTATACCTGGTTCCTGGTGGGCTTCCCATTCTTCCTGACGGCACTGTTCTTCCTCACGCTCAACTTCAATTACAAGTCGTTCTACGACCCTTCATCAAACAGGACGGCAAATGACAACACGTCGACACAGAGCGATGTGGCCAAACATGCAATGCCTGGTAATACCAGCGAAGCGCTGCAGGGCGAGCCTGTCACATTCATGTTTTCCGGCCCCGATGCCTATCGCATGATGGAGCAGCAATTGCTGTCCGCCCTTGCCCAACCGCCGCAGCAAGCGCGCACGTGGCGCTTTTGCAACCTGGATAGACGCCAGTGCGCACAACTATCGATCAGCGCGCTTGATGGACAGCAGGCGAACGACGGCCATTGATATCACAGACAAAAAAACCCCGGCCTGGGCCGGGGTTCTTGTTTCACATGCCAGCGATCAGAGCAGCGAGCGGCCCTTGTTGGCAGCAATGCGCATACGCAGGGCGTTGAGCTTGATGAAGCCCGCTGCGTCCGCCTGGTTGTAGGCGCCGCCATCTTCCTCGAAGGTAGCGATGTTGGCATCGAACAGCGAGTCGTCCGACTTGCGGCCGACAACGGTTACGTTGCCCTTGTACAGCTTCAGGCGTACCACGCCGTTCACGTTGACCTGCGAAGCGTCGATCATCTGCTGCAGCATCAGACGCTCCGGGCTCCACCAGTAGCCGGTGTAGATCAGGCTGGCGTACTTCGGCATCAGCTCATCCTTCAGGTGAGCGACTTCGCGGTCCAGGGTGATCGACTCGATGGCACGGTGGGCTTTGAGCATGATGGTGCCGCCTGGGGTCTCGTAGCAGCCACGCGACTTCATGCCGACGTAACGGTTCTCGACGATGTCCAGACGGCCGATGCCATTGGCACCACCGATACGGTTCAGGTCGGCCAGGACAGTGGCCGGGGTCTTCTCGACACCGTCGATGGCAACGATGTCACCGTTGCGGTAGGTCAGCTCGATGTAGGTAGCCTGGTCCGGGGCGTTCTCGGGCGAGACGCTCCAGCGCCACATGTCTTCTTCGTGCTCGGTCCAGGTATCTTCCAGGACACCGCCTTCGTAGGAGATGTGCAGCAGGTTGGCGTCCATCGAGTACGGCGACTTCTTCTTGCCGTGGCGCTCGATCGGGATGCCGTGCTTCTCGGCGTAGTCCATCAGCTTCTCGCGGGACAGCAGGTCCCACTCACGCCATGGGGCGATTACCTTGACGCCTGGCTTCAGGGCGTAGGCACCCAGTTCGAAACGCACCTGGTCGTTGCCTTTGCCGGTGGCGCCGTGGGAAATGGCGTCGGCGCCGGTTTCGTTGGCGATTTCGATCAGGCGCTTGGCGATCAGCGGACGGGCGATCGAAGTACCCAGCAGGTACTCGCCCTCGTAGACGGTGTTGGCGCGGAACATCGGGAACACGAAATCACGCACGAACTCTTCGCGCAGGTCGTCGATGTAGATCTCTTTAACGCCCATTGCCTGGGCCTTGGCACGAGCCGGCTCGACCTCTTCGCCCTGACCCAGGTCAGCGGTGAAGGTCACCACTTCGCAGTTGTAGGTATCCTGCAGCCACTTGAGAATCACCGAAGTATCAAGGCCGCCGGAATACGCCAGTACGACCTTTTTTACGTCCGCCATGCCATCACTCCACGGGGTTGTACGGAAAGGGATCGATTCTAACGACGTTACGGATAAATTTACAGTGGGGCGACAGCTTCTGACGACAAAGCGACAGGAAGTTTCGGAAGGGCGACTTACCGTCGGAAAGTATGAAATGCCGTGTAGGAGCGGCCTTGTGTCGCGATGGGCTGCGCAGCAGCCCCGGCAGTTTTCGCTGCATAGCTGAGATCCAGGGGCTGCTGCGCAGCCCATCGCGACACAAGGCCGCTCCTACAGAAAGCTCCGCAACCTTCAGGACTTGGCAGGTGTTGGCTCAGGGGCCTTTTCGACAGGCTTCTCCACCGGCTTCTCGATCACCGTCACCCGATCCAGTTCAATATTCACCCGACGATTACGCGCCCGGTTGGCAGCATTGGTGTTCTTCGCCAATGGGTAACGCTCGCCATGGAAACGCACGGTAATCTGCTCTTCCGGAACGCCATGGGCCTTGAGGTAGTCGGCCACCGCCAGTGCCCGGCGGCGCGACATGTCGCGATTGGTCAGGCGGTTGCCACTGTTGTCGGAGTGGCCGTTGAGCTCGACATGGTTCACCGTCGGGTCGGCCTTCATGTAGTCGAGGATCACGTCCAGCCGCGCCTTGGCCGCACCATCCAGCTCGAAGCCGCCCCCGGGGAAGCCCACCTGGGTCTGGCGCACCTGGTCGTAATTCATCGGCAGCAGCTTGCCGGCACAGGCCTGATAGTCGCTGTAGGCCTTGGCGAAGCTGACCGGTAGCACACGCACTTCCATCGGCCTGCCCGCCTCGCCGGCGTAATTGCGTACCACCGTGCTGCGGCCATCGAGCAGGCCGTTGATCAGGCGGCTGGCCTGGCCCTGGGACGAACTGAACAGCACCCCGGTGCGAGCCATGCGCACGCTGCCCAGGTTGATATCACTGCGCCCGGGTTGCCACGGCGCAGCGGCTGCCAGCAAGGTGGCTGTGCCCGCCCCCAGAACGTTGCTGTCCGAACGCAGCTGGAACACCGGCTGCTCGCCCGCGCGGCGCACGAACTCGCCACTGCCGAAGCCGTCGATCGGCTGGATCAGCCGGCACTCGAACTGGTCACCCTCGACCTTCCAGGCGATGTTCTCCATGCGCGTCTGGAAGGTCAGCGCGCCGGCCGGCAGGCTGGCGAACAGGGTCAACAGGGCTAGGTAACGCTGGCGCACGGGCGGCTCCACAAATTCTGACGGCTTACCTGCAGGCTATCGGACGCCTGCCGGAAAACTTGATAGCCGTGCTCCACCCAGGGTTTTCCGGTAGCATTGAGGCTTGAGTTCGACCCGCCTGGAATCCCCAATGTCCGATCGCCTGACCCTCCTGCGTCCCGACGACTGGCACATCCATCTGCGCGATGGTGCCGTCCTGCCCCACACCGTTGGCGACGTGGCGCGTACTTTCGCCCGTGCCATCATCATGCCCAACCTGGTTCCGCCGGTACGCAATGCCGTCGAGGCCGGCGCCTACCGTGAGCGCATCCTGGCCGCCCGCCCGGCTGGCAGCCGCTTCGAGCCGCTGATGGTGCTGTACCTCACCGACCGCACCAGCCCCGAGGACATCCGCGCGGCCAAGGCCAGCGGTTTCGTGTACGCCGCCAAGCTGTACCCTGCCGGCGCCACCACCAACTCCGACTCGGGCGTGACCAGCATCGACAACATCTTCCCGGCCATCGAGGCGCTGGCGGAAGTTGGCATGCCGCTACTGGTGCATGGCGAAGTGACCCGCAGCGAGATCGACGTGTTCGACCGCGAGAAGCGCTTCATCGACGAGCACATGCGCCGTGTGGTCGAGCGCTTCCCGACGCTGAAGGTGGTATTCGAGCACATCACCACCAGCGATGCCGCGCAGTTCGTCACCGAGGCCCCGGCCAACGTCGGCGCGACCATCACCGCGCAGCACCTGCTGTACAACCGCAACCACATGCTGGTTGGCGGCATTCGCCCGCACTTCTACTGCCTGCCGATCCTCAAGCGCAACACCCACCAGGTGGCGCTGCTGGACGCGGCCACCAGCGGCAACCCGAAGTTCTTCCTGGGTACCGACTCGGCCCCGCACGCCCGCCACGCCAAGGAAGCCGCCTGCGGTTGTGCCGGTTGCTACACCGCCTACGCGGCCATCGAGATGTACGCCGAAGCATTCGAGCAGCGTAACGCGCTGGACAAGCTGGAAGGCTTCGCCAGCCTGCACGGCCCGGCGTTCTACGGCCTGCCGGCGAACACCGACACCATTACCCTGGTCCGCGAAGAATGGACCGCCCCGGACAGCCTGCCGTTTGGCGAGCAGACCGTGGTCCCGCTGCGCGCCGGCGAAAAACTGCGCTGGCGCCTGCTGGAGGAAAACGCGTGAGCGAAGACCTCTACGAAGACGACCTGGACACCCAAGGCAGCAGCGGCTCGCGCCACCCGATGGCCGAGCGCTTCCGCGGCTATCTGCCGGTAGTAGTGGATGTTGAAACCGGCGGCTTCAACAGCGCTACCGATGCCCTGCTGGAAATTGCCGCTGTCACCATCGGCATGGACGAAAAGGGCTTTCTGTTCCCCGAGCACACCTACTTCCACCGGGTGGAGCCATTCGAGGGCGCCAACATCGAGGCGGCCGCGCTGGAGTTCACCGGGATCAAGCTGGACCACCCGCTGCGCATGGCGGTCAGCGAGGAAAGTGCGCTGACCGACATCTTCCGCGGCGTACGCAAGGCGCTCAAGGCCAATGGCTGCAAGCGGGCGATCCTGGTCGGCCACAACAGCAGCTTCGACCTGGGCTTCCTCAATGCAGCGGTAACGCGCAATGACCTGAAGCGCAACCCGTTCCACCCGTTCTCCAGCTTCGACACCGCTACCCTGGCGGGCCTGGCTTACGGCCAGACCGTACTGGCGCGGGCCTGCCAGAGCGCCGACATCGACTTCGACGGGCGTGAGGCGCACTCGGCGCGTTATGACACCGAGAAGACGGCCGAGCTGTTCTGCGGCATCGTCAACCGCTGGAAAGAGATGGGCGGCTGGCGCGATTTCAACGATTGAGTTGAAAAAGCATTCGCGGGCTTGCCCACTCCCACAGGGATCGCACAATGGCTGAGGCCCGTGGGGTACCTGTGGGAGCGGGTTTACCCGCGAAGAGGCCGGCATAGGACGGCACAAAAAAACCGGCCACAAGGGCCGGTTTTTTCATGCACGCGGCAATTACAGCTTGCCAGCGTTCTCGCTCAGGTAGGCAGCAACGCCTTCCGGCGAAGCGTTCATGCCTTTGTCGCCTTTTTTCCAGTTGGCAGGGCAGACTTCGCCGTGCTCTTCGTGGAATTGCAGGGCGTCGACCAGGCGCAGCAGCTCGTCCATGTTGCGGCCCAGTGGCAGGTCGTTGACGATCTGCGAACGGACAACACCGTTGGTGTCGATCAGGAAGGCACCACGGAAGGCCACGCCGCCTTCGGACTCGACGTCGTAGGCCTTGCAGATTTCGTGGGTCATGTCGGCAGCCAGGGTGTATTTGACCTGGCCGATACCGCCGTTGTTGACCGGGGTGTTACGCCAGGCGTTGTGGGTGAAGTGCGAGTCGATCGACACGCCGATCACTTCCACGTTGCGCGCCTGGAAGTCAGGGATGCGATTGTCCAGGGCGATCAGCTCGGACGGGCAGACGAAGGTGAAGTCCAGCGGGTAGAAGAACACCAGGCCGTACTTGCCCTTGATGGCCGAAGCCAGGTTGAAGCTGTCGACGATCTCGCCATTGCCCAGCACGGCCGGAACGGTGAAATCGGGGGCTTTCTTACCAACGAGTACGCTCATTGTAATCTCCTGATGAGGGTGAAAAACCGTTTGCCGGGCCAGACGGGCTTGCCCGACATCCAACAAAGGCCGACCATCATACACGGCTTCTGGTGACAGGCCGACTCCAACGACGAAGCAACCGCCGGTCGCTCAAGCACGCCCCTTTCAGAAACTCCTTTGACAAGCATTCTCATTAACATTAAGCTCCACCCCATCGAGCCCACCAACGATGGTCAGCCTTTATGTATGTGTGTCTTTGTGTCGGCGTTACCGACGGACAGATCCGCGATGCGATCTATGAAGGATGCTGCAGCTACAAGGAAGTGCGAGCCGCGACCAATGTCGCCAGCCAGTGTGGCAAATGTGCCTGCGTGGCCAAGCAGGTGGTCCGCGAGACCCTGACCGAACTCCAGGTCAGCCAGGCAGCCCTGCCCTACCCCGTGGAATTTACCGCAGCCTGAAAACCCAGAATTCCAAGAACCGGACCTTGCGTCCGGTTTTTTTATGCCCGCAATTCAATAAGTTAGCGCTCCAACGCGGTTCACAAACATTCTTATTTCCATTAATTTTCACTTATTATTCAAGAACTTAGGTTTGACACACCTAAGTATCGGGCTCAAACTTCACTGTATTGGCACACTTCTACAGGGCAGGAACCCGACATGAAAGGCGACGTAAGCGTCATCCAGCATCTCAACAAGATCCTCGGAAACGAGCTGGTCGCGATCAACCAGTACTTCCTGCACGCACGCATGTACGAAGATTGGGGCCTGAACAAACTCGGCAAGCACGAGTACAAGGAATCCATCGACGAGATGAAGCACGCTGACAAACTGATCAAGCGTATTCTCTTCCTCGAAGGTATCCCCAACGTCCAGGACCTGGGCAAGCTGCTGATTGGCGAGCACACCAAGGAAATGCTCGAGTGCGACCTGAAGATCGAACAGAAAGGCCTGGTCGACCTGAAAGCAGCCATCGCCCATTGCGAAACCGCTGGCGACTTCGGCTCGCGTGACATGCTCGAAGACATCCTCGAGTCCGAGGAAGAACACATCGACTGGCTGGAAACCCAACTGGGGCTGATCGACAAGATTGGTATCGAGAACTACCTGCAGTCGCAGATGGGCGAAGAATAAATATTCGCCCCATGAAAAAACCCGCGATCAGCGGGTTTTTTCATGCTTGCCGGAAATTCAGGCCTCGGAAGCCTTGGCCTTCGCAGCCGCTTCCTTGATCAGGGTCTGCAGCTCACCCTTCTCGAACATTTCCAGCATGATGTCGCTGCCGCCGACCAGCTCACCGGCTACCCACAGTTGCGGGAAGGTCGGCCAGTTGGCGTACTTTGGCAGGTTCGCACGGATTTCCGGGTTCTGCAGGATGTCGACGTAGGCGAACTTCTCGCCACAACCCATCACGGCCTGCGATGCACGCGCAGAGAAGCCACACTGCGGGGCATTCGGCGAGCCTTTCATGTAAAGCAGAATGGTGTTGTTGGCAATCTGCTCTTTGATCGTTTCGATGATATCCATGTAGCACCTCGGCTGAACTTTCCGACGCGGTCGTCGGCACGGTGACGCATTGTAACGGAAAGCCGAGCAGCATGCTCGGCCTTACCGTTCCTTACGCGGCTTCTACCTGCACGGGTACGCCATTGAGGACGGCATTGCCGGAAACCTGATCACGCAGGCGCTCATCGGTGAGGTCGTTGGCGCTCACGCCAGGTTGCGCCTGGGCGGTCTGCATGTGCACGCCCCGACGAGAGTGACCGAAGCCATGGGGCAGGCTCACCACGCCCGGCATCATGTCCTCGCAGGCCTGCACCTCGACTTCAAGCTCCCCGGTACGCGAGCGGATACGAACCCGCTGGCCGTCCTGCAGCTGCCGCTGCTGCAGGTCCTGCGGGTGCATCAACAACTGATGTCGCGGTTTGCCTTTCACCAGCCGATGAAAATTGTGCATCCACGAATTGTTGCTGCGTACATGGCGACGGCCGATCAGCAGCAGTTCGCCCGGCGCCGGAGGGGCTTGTTGCGCCAGCCGACCCAGGTCGTCCAGCAGCACCTGGGGCGCCGCTTCGACAGCCTTGCTGGCAGTCGTCAGGCGCGCTGCGAGGTTGGCGCGCAATGACCCCAGGTCGAGGCCATGCGGGTGCTCGTCCAGCGCTGCCAGCGACAACTGCCAGGGTGTCGCTTCACCATAGCGCCCCTTGCGCAGGGCTAGGTCGATCATCTGCGCTGGCGCCCAGGTCGGCTTCAATTCCAGCTCGGCGCGCTTGGCGAACGCTTGTGCCAGCCCGACGAAAATCTCCCAGTCATGCAATGCCCCTTCGGGCTTGGCCAGGATCGCCCGGTTGAAGCGGGTCACGTTGCGCACGGCCAGCAAGTTGAACGTGGAGTCGTAATGGTCGTTTTCCAGCGCCGAGGTGGAGGGCAGGATCAGGTCGGCATGGCGGGTGGTTTCGTTGATGTACAGGTCGATGCTGAGCATGAACTCCAGCCCCTCCAGCGCCACGTCCAGCTGGCGGCCGTTGGGCGTGGACAGTACGGGGTTGCCAGCCACCGTCACCAGCGCGCGCACCTGCCCTTCGCCGGGTGTCAGCATTTCCTCGGCCAAGGCCGCCACGGGCAATTCGCCGCCGTACTCGGGCAAGCCCGACACCCGGCTCTGCCAGGCGTTGAAATGGCCACCCGAGGTGGTCGCCACCAGGTCGACGGCAGGCTCGGTGCACAACGCGCCGCCTTCACGGTCAAGGTTGCCGGTCACCAGGTTGATCAGTTGCACCAGCCAGTGGCAAAGGGTGCCGTAGGCTTGGGTCGAAACCCCCATGCGGCCGTAGCACACCGCCTTGTCGGCCGCAGCGAAGTCCCGTGCCAGCTGGCGAATGTCTGTCGCGGCAATGCCACAGTGCGCGCTCATGGCCTCCGCGCTGAACGGCGCGATCGCTTCGCGCACCTGCTGCAGACCCGCGACCGGCAAGTGCGAGCCGCGCGCCAGGCCTTCAGCGAACAGGGTGTTGAGCAAGCCGCACAACAAGGCCGCATCCCCTCCAGGGCGAATGAACAGGTGACTGTCGGCCATCGCCGCCGTTTCGCTGCGCCGCGGGTCCACCACCACCAGGCGCCCACCCCGGGCCTGCAGCGCTTTCAGGCGCTTTTCCACGTCCGGCACGGTCATGATGCTGCCGTTGGAGGCCAGCGGGTTGCCGCCGAGGATCAGCATGAAACCGGTCTGGTCGATGTCCGGGATCGGCAGCAGCAGGCCATGGCCGTACATCAGGTGGCTGACCAGGTGCTGCGGCAACTGGTCCACCGAGGTGGCAGAGAAGCGGTTGCGGGTTTTCAGCAGGCCCAGGAAGTAGTTGCTGTGGGTCATCAGGCCGAAGTTGTGCACGCTCGGGTTGCCTTGGTACACCGCCACGGCATTGCGCCCATGGGCCTGCTGGATCGCCCACAGCCTGTCGGCGGCCAGGGCAAAGGCCTCGTCCCAGCCGATGGCCTGCCAGTGCTCGCCCACCCGCTTGTGCGGTTGGCGCAGGCGGTCGGGGTCGTTCTGGATGTCCTGCAGGGCCACGGCCTTTGGGCAGACATGGCCGCGGCTGAACGGGTCCTGGGGATCGCCCTTGATCGAACTGATCAGCGCCCGCCCGTCGTCGTCATGGCTGACTTCGATGTTCAGCCCACAGATCGCTTCGCACAGGTGACAGGCACGGTGATGCAGGGTCTTGGTCATGGCCGCCTCTGCCTTGTTGTCGTGGAGGATGTGTAGAGGGTTGTCGAACATCGACTATGCTCCCGGCCCCCGCCGCCGGCCAGCGCGCTTCGCGGCGTGAATCCACCGACATCAGGCACACGATTTGCGACAGCCATTTGCCAAATTGCCGGCAAGCCGTGTACAACCTTCTGTAGCAAATAAAAAACAGCACTGCCCGTCGGGTAAAGACACCCTTTGCAACACCCTTTGGTACTGGGCAGCTGTTTCCCCTCTTGGCTTCAGGCGACATTTACTTATAGTATTGCGCCTTTCCCTATTTCGTCCGCCCCCGTGCGGCTTACGCCGCAGGTCACTCCCGTTGTCAAAAAAAACCATACGGTCGACCTGCATACCGTTGCAGATAAGGTAGTCAATCATGAGCGCTAGGCACTTTCTCTCCCTGCTGGACTTCACCACCGACGAATTGCTCGGGGTGATCCGCCGCGGCATCGAGCTGAAGGACCTGCGCAAGCGAGGCGTGCTGTTCGAGCCGTTGAAGAACCGCGTGCTGGGCATGATCTTCGAGAAGTCCTCGACCCGTACCCGCGTGTCGTTCGAGGCCGGCATGATCCAGCTCGGCGGCCAGGCCATCTTCCTGTCCCCGCGCGACACCCAGCTGGGCCGTGGCGAGCCGATCGGCGACAGTGCCATCGTGCTGTCGAGCATGCTCGATGTGGTGATGATCCGTACCCACGCCCACAGCACCCTGACCGAATTCGCCGCCAACTCGCGTGTGCCGGTGATCAACGCGCTGTCCGACGAGTCGCACCCGTGCCAGCTGCTGGCCGACATGCAGACCTTCCTCGAACATCGCGGCTCGATCCAGGGCAAGACCGTGGCCTGGATCGGCGATGGCTTCAACATGTGCAACTCGTACATCGAGGCAGCCAGGCAGTTCGACTTCCAGCTGCGCATCGCCTGCCCGGAAGGCTACGAGCCGGACCCACGCTTCATGGCCATTGGTGGTGACCACGTGCAGATCGTGCGTGACCCGAAGGAAGCCGTGCGCGGCGCCCATCTGGTGACCACGGATGTCTGGACTTCCATGGGCCAGGAGGAGGAAACTGCACGGCGCCTGGCGCATTTCGCGCCTTACCAGGTCACCCGCGAACTGCTCGACCTGGCGGCACCCGACGCCCTGTTCATGCACTGCCTGCCAGCCCACCGTGGTGAGGAAATCAGCCATGACCTGCTCGACGACCCACGTTCGGTCGCCTGGGACCAGGCTGAAAACCGCCTGCATGCACAGAAGGCCCTTCTCGAATTCCTTGTAGAACCGGCTTACCACCACGCATGAGTCAACCCCTACTGCTCAACCTGCGCAACCTGGCCTGCGGCTATGGCGACCAGCGCATCGTCCAGAACCTCAATCTGCACCTGAACGCAGGCGACATCGGTTGCCTGCTGGGTTCATCCGGTTGCGGCAAGACCACCACCCTGCGCGCCATCGCCGGTTTCGAACCCGTGCACGACGGCGAGATCCAGCTGGCTGGCGAGGTCATTTCCCGGGCTGGCTTCACCCTGGCCCCGGAAAAACGCCGCATCGGCATGGTGTTCCAGGATTACGCGCTGTTCCCGCACCTGACCGTGGCGCAGAACATTGCCTTCGGCATCGCCAAGCACCCGCGCCAGGCCGAGGTCATCGAAGAGATGCTCGAGCTGGTCAAACTGGGCGGCCTGGGCGGGCGCTACCCGCATGAACTGTCCGGCGGCCAACAGCAACGGGTCGCCCTGGCCCGTGCGCTGGCACCGGAGCCGCAACTGCTGCTGCTCGACGAGCCATTCTCCAACCTCGACGTGGAGCTGCGCCGGCGCCTGAGCCATGAGGTTCGCGACATTCTCAAGAGCCGCGGCACCAGCGCCATCCTGGTGACCCATGACCAGGAAGAGGCCTTTGCCGTCAGCGACCAGGTTGGCGTGTTCAAGGAAGGCCGCCTGGAGCAGTGGGACACGCCCTACAACCTTTACCACGAGCCGCAGACGCCGTTCGTGGCCAGCTTCATTGGCCAGGGGTATTTCATCCGTGGGCAGATGATCAGCCACGAAGCGGTCAATACCGAGCTGGGTGAACTGCGCGGCAACCGTGCCTACATCATGGCGCCGGGCAGCTCGGTGGATGTGCTGCTGCGCCCTGACGATATCGTCCACGCACCGGGCAGCGCGCTGCAGGCGAACATCGTCGGCAAGAGCTTCCTTGGGGCATCGACCCTGTACCGCCTGCAGTTGCCGACCGGCAGCCAGCTGGAAGCGATCTTCCCTAGCCATAACGACCATCAGGTCGGTGAGGATGTGGGGATTGCGGTCAAGGCCGATCACCTGGTGCTGTTCCCGGTGCCGGGCAGCGTGGCGGCGCAGTTGCCGCGGCAGGAGAACGGGGTGCGCCGGTACAGTTCGGCGACCTGATTCGAAATTTTGGGGCCGCTCTGCGGCCCATCGCGACACAAGGCCGCTCCTACAAGGGTACGTATTCCCCCCTGTAGGAGCGGCCTTGTGTCGCGATGGGCTGCAAAGCAGCCCCAGAAATCTCAGCCCCGACCAATCCCGGCAAACTTGCCCTGGGTGTGTTCCGCCAGCACCGCGGCCGCCAACTCCACCTCCAGCCCACGCCGCCCGGCGCTGACATGGATGGTTGCAAAGTTCTGCGCCGAGTCATCGATGAAGGTGCGCAGGCGCTTCTTCTGCCCCAGCGGGCTGATCCCGCCCACCAGGTAGCCCGTGGCCCGCTGCGCAACCGCCGGGTCGGCCATCTCGCACTTTTTCACCCCGGCAGCATGGGCCAGGGCCTTGAGGTCGAGCGTACCCACCACAGGCACCACCGCCACCAGCAATTCACCCTTCTCACTGCTCGCCAGCAAGGTCTTGAACACCTGCTGTGGGTCGAGACCGAGCTTTTCCGCCGCCTCCAGGCCATATGACGCCGATTTGGGGTCATGTTCGTAACTGTGCACACGATGCTCGGCACGGTGTTTCTTCAACAGGTCTAGGGCGGGGGTCATGCGGGGGCTCCGGTCGGGGACAGCTCGGCGGCTACTTTAGGACAATTCCCACACCGCAGCCAGCGCACCGCAACTGCGCGCCTCTAGTACGCGGATCCGCACCTGAAATCAGCATCCAGATCGTGACCGACCGTTCACTTTCGACCTTTGACATCAGCGTTTCTTGTCTATATTTTTTCGTTTCTGAATAAATGGTGCACTTTTAAGGTGCATTTCCTACATCTGCCCGGGGTCAACGGGGATAGACTCCAGGCTTTGCTGTCGAGCGCCACGCGCCTCACAACAAAAAAAAACGAGGTCATACATGACGACTGCTCTACGCCAACCCGCGCTGTCCAGCCAATGCCTGGCCGAGTTCCTCGGCACTGCCCTGCTCATCTTCTTCGGTACCGGCTGCGTCGCCGCGCTCAAGGTCGCGGGCGCCAGCTTCGGCCTATGGGAAATCAGTATCATCTGGGGCGTGGGCGTCAGCATGGCGATCTACCTCACCGCCGGTGTTTCCGGCGCGCACCTGAACCCTGCGGTGAGCATCGCCCTCACCCTGTTCGCCGGTTTCGACAAGCGCAAGCTGCCCTTCTACATGCTGGCCCAGGTATGCGGCGCATTCTGTGGCGCAGCGTTGGTCTACACCTTGTACAGCAACCTGTTCTTCGATTTCGAACAGGCCCACGCCATGTTGCGCGGTAGCGAAGCCAGTCTGGAACTGGCCTCGGTGTTCTCTACCTATCCGCACCCATCGCTGTCCACCGGCCAGGCGTTCCTGGTCGAAGTGATCATCACCGCCATCCTGATGGCCGTGATCATGGCCCTGACCGACGACAACAACGGCCTGCCGCGCGGCGCCATGGCCCCGCTGCTGATCGGCCTGTTGATCGCCGTGATCGGCAGCGCCATGGGCCCGTTGACCGGCTTTGCCATGAACCCGGCCCGCGATTTCGGACCAAAACTCATGACCTTCCTGGCCGGTTGGGGCGAAATCGCCTTCACTGGCGGTCGGGACATGCCTTATTTCCTGGTTCCGGTGTTCGCACCGATCCTTGGCGCCTGCCTGGGTGCCGCGACCTATCGCGGCCTGATCGCCCGCAACCTGCCAATGGCAGCCGCCGTGAACCCTGAGACAAATGACAATCGCCAGGGCGATACTCAAGTCAACTGACACCGGCATCACGCCCAGCCCTGAACCCCTATTTTCGCAAGGCCTACGACCATGACAGACACCCAGGATAAGAACTACATCATCGCCCTGGACCAGGGCACCACCAGTTCGCGGGCCATCATTTTCGACCGCGACGCCAATGTGGTGGGTACCTCCCAGCGCGAATTCGCCCAGCACTACCCGCAAGCGGGCTGGGTCGAGCACGACCCGATGGAAATCTTCGCCACGCAGAGCGCGACCATGGTCGAGGCCCTGGCCCAGGCGGGCATCAGCCACGCCCAGGTCGCCGCACTGGGTATCACCAACCAGCGTGAAACCACCGTGGTATGGGACAAGGAAACCGGCCGCCCGGTGTACAACGCCATCGTCTGGCAGTGCCGCCGCAGCACCGAGATCTGCGCCCAGCTCAAGCGCGACGGCCATGAAGACTACATTCGCGAAACCACCGGCCTGGTCACCGACCCGTACTTCTCCGGCACCAAGCTGAAGTGGATCCTCGACAATGTCGAGGGCGCCCGTGAACGCGCCGAGCGCGGCGAACTGCTGTTCGGCACCATCGATACCTGGCTGATCTGGAAGTTCTCCGGCGGTAAGGTGCATGTCACCGATTACACCAACGCCTCGCGCACGCTGATGTTCAACATCCACAGCCTGCAGTGGGACGACAAGCTCCTGGAAATCCTCGGCATCCCACGGCAGATGCTGCCCGAGGTACGCCCTTCCTCCGAGGTCTACGGCCACACCAAGAGCGGCATCGCCATTGCCGGTATCGCCGGCGACCAGCAGTCGGCACTGTTCGGCCAGATGTGCGTGGAGCCGGGCCAGGCCAAGAACACCTATGGCACCGGCTGCTTCCTGCTGATGAACACCGGCGACCAGGCGGTGAAGTCGTCCCATGGCCTGCTCACCACCATCGCCTGCGGCCCGCGAGGCGAAGTGGCCTACGCGCTGGAGGGCGCGGTGTTCAATGGTGGTTCCACCGTGCAGTGGCTGCGTGACGAACTGAAGATCGTCAACGACGCACTGGATACCGAATACTTTGCCAGCAAGGTCAAGGACAGCAACGGCGTATACCTGGTGCCTGCCTTCACCGGCCTGGGTGCCCCGTACTGGGACCCGTATGCCCGTGGCGCACTGTTCGGCCTGACCCGTGGCGTGAAGGTGGACCACATCATCCGCGCTGCTCTAGAATCGATCGCCTACCAGACCCGCGATGTGCTCGACGCCATGCAGCAGGACTGCGGCCAGCGCCTGTCCGAGTTGCGCGTGGACGGCGGTGCGGTGGCCAACAACTTCCTCATGCAGTTCCAGGCCGACATCCTCGGCACCTGCGTGGAGCGGCCGAAGATGCGCGAAACCACGGCGCTGGGTGCGGCCTACCTGGCAGGCCTGGCCTGTGGCTTCTGGAGCGGCCTGGACGAACTGCGCGACAAGGCGATCATCGAGCGCGAGTTCAGCCCGCAGCTGGATGAAACGCAGAAAGAGAAGCTGTATGCCGGCTGGAAGAAGGCAGTCGACCGTACCCGTGACTGGGAAGATCATGAGGCCTGATCCTGCCTGACAGGCGCTACACCACGTGTAGGAGCGGCCTTGTGTCGCGAAAGGGCCGCGAAGCGGCCCCAGCAACATTTGCTATGACGCGAAAATCCTGGGGCCGCTTCGCGGCCCTTTCGCGACACAAGGCCGCTCCTACAAAAAGCGCCAGCGCAGGCCACAAAATCGATGCAGGGCATTCGTCCCCGCGGCCGGCCCGATAGTCTACTGGTCGTAGTCCGCGTCCTACGGCATCATTGCAGCATTTGTCCGGCAGCCCCAAAGGACCGCCCATGAATCTGCCCCCTCGCCAACAACAAATCCTCGAACTGGTGCGCGAACGCGGTTACGTCAGTATCGAAGAAATGGCGCAGCTGTTCGTCGTCACACCACAAACCATCCGCCGTGATATCAACCAGCTGGCCGAGCTCAATCTGCTACGCCGCTACCACGGGGGCGCAGCCTACGACTCGAGCATCGAGAACACCGCCTACGCCATGCGCGCCGACCAGATGCGTGACGAAAAGCAACGCATCGCCGAAGCCGTGGCCCGGCAGATTCCCGACCATGCCTCGCTGTTCATCAATATCGGCACCACCACCGAATCCATCGCCCGGGCGCTGCTCAACCACAACCACCTGAAAGTCATCACCAACAACCTGCACGTGGCCGCGATCCTTGCCGCCAAGGACGATTTCGAAGTGCTGGTGGCAGGTGGCACGGTGCGCCGTGATGGCGGTGTTGTCGGCCAGGCCAGTGTCGACTTCATCAACCAGTTCAAGGTCGACTTCGCCCTGGTGGGCATCAGCGGCATCGACGAAGATGGCAGCCTGCTCGATTTCGACTACCAGGAAGTGCGGGTGTCCCAGGCGATCATTGCCAATGCCCGTCAAGTGGTCCTTGCCGCCGACTCCAGCAAGTTCGGGCGCAACGCCATGGTGCGCATGGGCTCGATCAGCCTGGTCGACTGCCTGGTGACCGACCAGGCGCCAACCCCCGCCCTCACCCAGCTGCTGAACCAGTACAAGATCCGGCTTGAGGTGGTTTGAGGGCTGACAGGCGCATGCCGCGAGGTTTGTCGCGCCTGTGAGATCGAGCGTCGCCCGCGCCGCGCTCGATCCCACAGACGCCACACTTTTCAAACCGATCATCCAAAATTTTCGTAAATGTTCATTTCTTTGTCATCTGATCAGTTTTTTCTATAAAGACTGACTGGCGACCGGCTTTCTGTTGCGCTAGTATTTTCGAAAACGAACATCAATGTTCATATTCGATGTGAACAGCCCCAGGAGGCCTTGCCCGTGTCCCAGCCCGTTTCGTCCCAGCCCCCAGTCGCCGACTGCTATGACCTCGCCGTGATCGGCGGCGGCATCAATGGCGTGGGCATCGCTGCCGACGCCGCCGGGCGTGGCCTCAAGGTATTCCTCTGCGAAAAGGACGACCTGGCCCAGCACACCTCGTCGGCCAGCAGCAAACTGATCCACGGCGGCCTGCGCTACCTGGAACATTACGAGTTCCGCCTTGTGCGTGAAGCCCTGGCCGAGCGCGAAGTGCTGCTGGCCAAAGCCCCGCACATCGTCAAGCCGATGCGCTTCGTGCTGCCGCACCGCCCGCACTTGCGCCCGGCCTGGATGATTCGCGCCGGCCTGTTCCTCTACGATCACCTGGGCAAGCGCAAGCGCCTGGGTGCTTCGCGCAGCCTGCGCTTCGGCCCTGGTTACCCGCTCAAGCCTGCAATCAGCCGTGGCTTCGAATATGCCGACTGCGCGGTGGACGACGCCCGCCTGGTAGTGCTGAATGCGATGGCCGCACGGGAAAAAGGTGCCCATATCCATACCCGTACCCGCTGCCTGCGTGCGGAGCGTGTGGATGGCCTGTGGCAGGTGGAGTTGCAGCACGCTGACGGCCGCCTGCAGACCATTCGCGCCCGCGCCCTGGTCAATGCCGCCGGGCCGTGGGTGGCCAGCTTCATCAAGGATGACCTCAAGCTCGATGCCCCCTACGGCATCCGCCTGATCCAGGGCAGCCATATCATCGTGCCGCGCATGTACGAAGGCGAACATGCCTACATCCTGCAGAACGAGGACCAGCGCATCGTCTTCTGCATCCCGTACCTGGAGCGCTTCACGCTGATCGGCACCACCGATCGCGAATACAGCGGCGACCCCGCCAAAGTCGCGATCACCGAGCAGGAAACCGATTATCTGCTCAAGGTGGTCAACGCCCATTTCAACCACCAGATCAGCCGCAGCGACATCGTGCACACCTATTCCGGCGTGCGCCCACTGTGCAACGACGAATCGGACAATCCGTCCGCGGTAACCCGCGACTACACCCTGGCGCTGTCCGCCAGTGAAGGGCAAGCGCCGTTGCTCTCGGTTTTCGGTGGCAAGCTGACCACCTACCGCAAACTGGCCGAGTCGGCCATGGCCGAGCTCAAGCCACACTTCCCACAGATGCGCGGCAGCTGGACCGCTGGCGCGCCGCTACCAGGTGGTGAGCAGATGACCACGGTGCAGGCTCTGGTCGATGCGGTGCTGGCGCGTTGTGGCTGGTTGCCGGTCGATATCGCCAGGCGCTGGGTGCTGACCTATGGCAGCCGCGTATGGCAGTTGCTGGATGGCGTGCAAGGGCCGGAAGACCTGGGCCAGGCCATTGGCGGTGGGTTGTTCGGCCGGGAGGTGGACTACCTTGCACACAACGAATGGGCATGCAGCGCTGAAGACATTCTCTGGCGTCGCACCAAGCTGGGCCTGTTCACCAGCACCGGCGAGCAACAGGCGCTAGCAGACTATCTGCAACGAGAGCAGCAGGCGCGCACCCAAGCGGCGTGACCGTGGCCTGCCCGCACCCACGGAACGGCGAGCAAGCCGTCCGTGAGTGCGCACCGGGTGCGTAACCGCTGCAGTCACAGGTTCAACCGGTCATAAGCTTCCCTGGCCAACGTGCTTATCAAGTCACGTTCGGCAACCTGATAATCACTCATGACCGTCCTGCCGCGTTGTACGTGGGTCCATTCATCGATGCGCTGCGCTGCCAGGTCCGCCTCGATCTGTTCCAGGCGCAGGTCGAAGCGCTGCCGCACCTCGTCGAAGCGACCCGGGTAACGCTGGCGCACATGCACCTCCCAGAACGGGCGCTGGGCGAGCGAGACGATCAGGTCCTCTCGGTTTTCCATTTCCAGCACACTATTCTGAACGCTGCGCAGGTCCTGCTCGGTGACTCTCGCGAATTCTTCGAAGTGCATCGTGTCCGGCACGATTGGCAGGTCAAGCGGCTGTCGCAGGCGCAGCCTGAAAAAAAGCCTCGTTTCGATATCGTCCACGATCGACGCATCCCCTCTGCGCAACTGCCTGATATGCGCGACGGCGAACCGGTCGACGGCATCCAGGCGAGCCAGTTGCCGCCCCAGACGAACCAGCCCTCCTTCCAGTTCCGCTGGTGGAACACGGCTGCTCACCCGCTCCGCCAGCAAGCTCAACTCCAGTTGCTCCAGAATCAACAGCATCTGGTCTTCGCAGGTGCGGGGGGACGAGGCCTCGGCAAACACCCGCAACCGCAGCTGTTCATGTTGCTCGCATGCCTGAAGGATGCGCCAGATGCGTTTACGGAAATAACCGGGATGTTCATGAAAATCGTCGCTGTCGAGGAAGTCCGCAAGGAACTGGAACAGCCCTTGCGCATCGGGCTCCTGATGTAACGACTCCCACAATGCGGCCTTGGGCGCTTTCAATGCACCGTCTTTGCCGACCCAGGCATCGCGGACAGCCTGGTCAACAGCACGATGGCGGAACGAGCCACCACCCCTGCTGCCGGCGCGGTCAACACCGGCAGCCCGATCAAGCGCGGCCTCGCCCTGGGCATCGAGCGGGTTGTCGTGCAGGCTGAGCGACTGCAATCGCTCGCCCAAGCCGTTCAGTTCCTGGCGCAACTGGCGAATACGGTTTTCCCTCAAGTCCACATGCCCACGCAGGATCACGTCCGCGGGCGTCGTCTCCAGGCCTGCGTCGCGCAGCCGAACATCAGTAAGTTGGTGCAAGCCGGTCAGCACAGGCGCGCGCCCCAACGGGTTGTGGCTCAGGTCCAGCATCGCCAGCCGCCCCAGGCTGGCCAGGCGCCGTTCACTGGCGACATTCATCACGATACGGTTGCCGGAAAGGTTCAAACGCAGCAGACGCGACAGTCGCTCGAGCCCGACAGGCACTTGCTCGAGACGATTGCCACCGAGGTCCAACTCGATCAGGTTGCCGAAACGTGACAGGAAGTCTGCACCGACTTCGCTCAGGTTCATGTTGCGCAGCACCAGCCTGCTGACGTGTCCGAAATCCAGCCCAGCGGGCAGCACCGGCAGGGAGCCAAGCCGCTCTCCGTCGATTGTCAGAACATATTCGCCGGCGTGATTGGTTATTTTCCGCCGCCAGCTTCGCCGTACCTGCCGGGCCACCCTGCGTCGCCTGGCATACTCAAGTACCCCTGGAGCCTCGGCGCACCAACCATGCAATGCCTCCCGCAACCGGGAAAGCTGCTGCTGGAGCTGGCTGAAGTGTTCCCATAGCCCTGTCGAGTGTTGCATGAGCTCCGCCAGGTAGGCGTCCATCTGCTCATCGGTCAACGTCGGGAAAACCTGGTGAATACCGCTTCTGATTGCCTGCCGGCTGCTTTCGGCACGGCCACTGAGAGGGTAACCGATGCGCCCGTCGGCAAATCTGTGCACCGGGCGCAGCCCCTGCCCGACCGGCGCCAAGCCGATCAGCCGCGCGGCCCGTTCACGGTCGGCAGCGGCCAGGGTAGCCAGGGAATCACGCAGGCCCTGCTCCCCTTCGATACCGCCGAGCAACCCTTTCTGATCGTCCTCGAGCAGGCGCAGCAGCACTTGTGAAAGCTCCAGATTCTGGCTGGCAGCGTCAGCAAGATGGTATCCCTGCTCGCCTCTGACGATGCAACGCACGTCAGCAGCTTGCTCGGCACCGAAAGCCATCAAGAGCCGGCCATTTAGCTGCGCCTCACGCAGCTCCACGCGAACCGATTCCGGCCACGGGGCAGTTTGCGATACAAGCCCCAACGCCAAGGCCTCGCTGTCTGCATTGGCCGCGCGCAGCAGGCGTACGCCGGCGCAGGCCCGATCGAGACGAGTGTCATGCAGTAGCCAGCGCGCACGTTCCGCCAGCGCCAGCGGTACTCGCCGACCTTGGGCCAGGTTATCGAGTTGCACACCAGAAGCCTGGCCAAGCAACTCGTCCAACGCGTGCGCAGACAACGTGGGGAAGTCACGCACAAGCACGGCAGCTGCCTCGGCACTGGGCTTGGGTTGGCGCTCGGTGAAGACGCGATCAAGCGCTGCCCCCCGTAACAATGGCATCTGCTCATGCAATTGATGGAACTCGAAGGCGTCCAGCAAACGGCTCGGAGCCGGAGCATTCTCCACACGCAGCCGGCGAAGCTGCTCCAGCTTCAGGCCGGTGATCTGCAACAGCTGGTGCGCCGTTTCATCAGGCACTTCTGCCAGGCTCGCCGCCAGGCGCCGCATCAGGCGAGCAGCGCCCTGCCAACGCTGAGGCTGCTCGAGCGCATGATGCCAACCACCGCCGTTGTCCTCCACCCACGGCGCAAATGCCTCGGCGCGGTCCGGGTGACGAATACGCGGTATCCCGTCCTGCGGATCGTCCCAGACCTGAAAGGCCGACTCTTCACTGCGCAGCAGACGGTAATCGGAAGCGCCCCCAGCGTCGGCCAATTTCGCCTCGGCAGCATCCACGCCATATCCTTCGAGACTTGGCGAACACAGCCTTACCTTGCCCAAGCCATCAGATAACGGTACGAGGCCATCGACGAAGGCGACTCGCTTCAAGCCTTGGATCACTGCCGCGCCGCCCTTGGCAAGGAGCAGACCGGTGGCGACGTTTTCCGCCACACCAAAAAGGTGGTCCAGCGCGCCCTCGCGATCCCCGATACGCCAGTCCTGGTAGCCCTCATAGACTTCAGAAGCCACCTGCACCGCAGCCACCGCCAGCAATGCCTCCCCAAGCACCGGCACGAACAGGCCCGCCAGGTTGAGCAGGTCCAACCCCAGTGATGCATAGGCATTGAACCGCTCGTTGCGCGCCTGCTGGTCTTCGTCGCCCGTGGGCACGGCGAGCAGGCGGGCATCGTCGTAGATCTTGCCTATCTGCAAGCGTCGCAGGTGGACGTACAGCGGTTCACTGACAGCCAGGTGGCGACCGTCGAGCTCGATAGCCGAACCCGCCCTCTTCGCCAGGCGCTCGGTCAACAGGGTAAAGAAACGGCCTCGGTCCCGCTCACTGACAAACCGAGCGAAGAATGCACGGTAGCCCGGGCTCTGCAAACGAACGGCCAGTGCAGCGTATAGTGCTTGCCAGGTGGCAAACCGAGCGACAGGGGTGATCGGATCGCCGGGAATCCAGGCAATGACCCCCTCGATACCATCGCCGCCTGCCTGTGCCACCTCAAGGGCCACTACACCGCGGATGCATTTCCCCAGCAGATAGAGCTGCCGCGCCGTGGTCACCTGGGGCAATGCCGGCACCACCGGGGTTTCAGCCAACAATGGCAACAGTTGCAGATAGCTGCGTTCGTCCAGCGCGCCCTTGAACAAAGCCATGTACACAGCGACCTGAAAATGCGCGCGCTGATTGTCTTCGAACAGTTTGTGTACCTCGCGCTCGGCCTGCCCCGGCGCGGCACCTTGCGGATCACTCGGTTTCAGGCAGGTATCGAGCTTGGCCTGGTATCTTCCACCCACGTCCAGTTGCCTGCACAGCTTCGCGAACACCTCGAACTTCAATGGCAGCCTCCTGCCATTCCCGTCCAGGAAATAGGCTTTCCGCAGGGAGTCAGCCTTTGTCTCGTTTACGTGATAGTTGTGCAGCGCGGCGGTCAACAAATTGCGTGTAGACCAACTGACAGGGTATGCCTTGCGTATCCCCGGTTGCACGGATGGCTGGAACTCCGATTCCTGCTGGAACACCTGCCAGCGCCACGCCTGCTCATTGCTGACCCCGGCTTGCTGCAGGCCAGCGGTAAGCAGTTGCCGGGCAAACGCTTCCAGCGATGGAATCTTGTGTAGCACCTTGCCCAGGTTGCGGGTGGTCTGTTCCTGTTGGCGCAAGGCCTTCAGGAAAGTGCTCCGTCGGTCGGCTGGGGCATGGGTGAGCCAATCGGGCAACTGGCGGGCAATCAGCGTATCGATCGAGTCAGGGGGGAAATCAACGGATGTCATGTGGTGTCTCCAGCGGCAATGGGCGGCCACCTCAACACCTGCGCACCGGGCATGGGCGCTAGATAATGCTCATGGATCAAACCTTGGTTTCCCGGCTGGCCGTCATCGCCCCTGCCGGCACCGCAAACAGCTCAAGCAGCACTATCTACCGCCAAGCCAGGTTCCCAGCGTGATGCTCTGGTGGCTTTTTCAGCCCTGGAGATCACCACGTGCCGCCCATCGAAAGTACCCCGTCCGACTCCATCGACCACCTGATCGCGCAGCAGCTTCCTGACTGGTTGACCCGCGCGGATGCACAGCACCGTGAAGCCTTTCGCGAGGCCTTGAGCGAACAGCAGCAAGCAGCCGACAGCCTCAAGCATCTGCTTGCCTCGATACCGGACATTGAACAATTCGCCGTCCCTCTGCTCGAAGGCGCCTTGCTTGCAGAAGGGCTTGGGGAGATCGACCCTCGGTCCACCTACGTGGTCATCAGCGAAGCGTTTCAGTTGCCATCTGCTGCAGAAAAGCTCTACCAACCCACCATTACCTACACCACACGACAGAGCCTGCTAGCCGCCGCGCTACACAACTTCGAAGCACACGAAACCCAGCCCTGGTGGCTGCGCAAGGCGCATCTGGTAGACGAAAAGGGCAGGCGCCTGGCGATGACGTTCGAGCGCTTTGCCAGCCTGTGCCGCACGCTGGACATCGGCGGACGATACCAAGCCCTTCTGAACCGCATCCTCAAACCCAGAGCAGGCCGAGGCCAACCAGCGGATCAGGCGCAAATCAAGGTGGAACAGCAGTTTCAGCGCGGTATTCGTTCGCGCATGCGAGCCGCGCTTCATGAAGGCAGGCTCAAGGGCCAACTGGATGAGCAGGATCTGCTGCGGTTGCTACCGGTGCTTGCGACCCCTGCCCAGCCGGTGCATGGCAAAGGCAGCCTGATCCCGCGCCAACTGTATGTGCTGGGCAAGTGCATGGTCGGCATCATCGCGCTCGAATGGCGACCGCTGCCAGATTCCGCCCTCGATGAGATCATCGTCTGGATCCCTGATGACCCTGACCGAAGCCTGCGTTTCTACGACTCGTGGCGCGAGCTCTACGACGACCTTGCCAGGCGCCTTGAACACCGGTCGTTCCAGACCTTTTTGCGGCGTTTCGTCAAGGCGCAGGACAGGAGCGAGTTCGACCAGGCTCTCTCGCGGGCTTTGGCTGCATCGAAGAAGGAGCACGCCCCGGAACTAGACGGGCGCAACCTCGCCGTGAGCGGTGATGTGTTCGCACACGTGCAGGCGTTGCTGATCACCAGGATCTTCGACGATGCCGCCTATCTGGCCGTAGCGACCGATCAGGAAGACCGTCTAAGCAGGCACAGGCGCTTGCAGGCCATGCTCAGCGCAGGACTGGACCTGCTGGGGCTGGTTGCATTCGTCGTACCCGTCGTAGGCGACCTGATGCTGGTGCTGAGCGCTGCGCAACTGTTGGATGAGGTCTACGAAGGCTATCAGGACTGGCAACTGGGTGATCGCCAAGGGGCTCTGGATCACCTGTTCACCGTGGCCCAGGGACTGGTGTTCGCCGGTGCCAGCGCAGGCGCGATAAAGGCAATACGGCGGGTACCTTTTGTCGATGGGTTGGCGCCAAGGCCGCTTCCTGAAGGCAAAGTCAAACTGGCTCACTCTCCTCACTACTTCCCAGCCGAGGAAAACGCGTCGGTACTGCTGCAGGGGTTGCAAGGCAACCACCTGGGTGAACTTCAGGAGTCGAGCGCCAGCATGCTGCTGGATGTCACCGGTTTTTCCACGGAGCAGTTACGCCAGCTGTGCCTGGAACACGCCCCGCCGCCAGCGCGGCTGCTCGACATCCACGAACGTATTGCACTGCATACCGACCACCCAGGGCTACGCGGCGCGGCCTTCGAAGAGCAATTGCTCGCCCGTCGCCAAGCTGTTTCCGATGAGCAGAGAACATTGATGAATGCCTTCAGGTATCTCTCACCGAGGGGTGCCCAGGAAATCATCGAGCACAGCAGCTCCTCCCAGCTGGAAAAACTCCAGGCAACCGGGCGTGTGCCGTTGGGCATGGCGGAACGTGCCCGCTGGTATGAGCGGGACAGCCGTATCGACCGGGCTTGCCTTGGCATGCGCCTGGCGGCGCTGGGTACAGCCGACAGCGAAAAACTGGCGATGGGGCTGATCGAGCGCCAAGCACCCTGGCCGGCCGCATTGCGTGTGGAACTGCGTGAAGGTCACCAGAAAGGTCGCCTGTTGTATGCAAGCCCAGATACGCAGAACAGCCAGGTGTCGATCATCGTGCGACAACCAGACGGCTACAGGCTGGCCAATGACGCGAATCACCTGGCCAACGGTACCTTGCTCGAAACGGTACTGCGCACCTTTGACGAGCAGCAGAAAACCAAGCTTGGAAACCGCAATTTGCAGGCCAGGCAGCTCCGTCAGCAACTCCTTGTGGCCGCGGTGCAGGATCGGCAACGCACGGCGGAAATCCTCGGGCTCCCCCGTATCGGTGCCAATCTGCGGCCGCCCAGGCGCTTTGCCGATGGAAGGCTTGGATACCCACTCAGCGGTGGCGGCGAAAGCAGCCGGCAGGCCATTCGCCAAGGCATCCATCAGATCTTCCCGACACTGAGCGAACTGCAACTGGACGCCTACCTGAACGCCGTGCGACAGCGAGGCGAAAACCTGTGGAGCCATTATCAGATGCTGCAACGCCAGCTTGGCGAACTACGCGAGACGCTACGGGCCTGGCAGGCCGACTGGCAGTCGCCGGTCGACGCCATCCGCCGCCGCCGTATCGTCGATGCCCTTCGCCGCAGCTGGCGGCGCAAGCTGGTGGATGGCAACGACCAGTACGAGTTGTTCATAGACGGCGAGTCCGTACCGACACTGCCAGCGTTGCCAGCCGGCATCGAATACGGGCATGTGCGCCGGCTGACATTGCGCGACATGCATCTGGAACACATCGATGCCCAATTCCTCAGGCGTTTTCCCAACATCGTCGATCTGGACCTCAGCGGCAACCGGCTGACCCAGGTGCCCGAGGGTATCGAAAGCCTTACCCAGCTCCGACGCGTGAACCTTGGCAACAACCGGATCACCCTGGACCAGACGGCAAGCAACCGCCTGGCCCAACTGCAGCGCCTCGATACGTTGATACTGAGCTACAACCCGCTCAATGGTTTGCCTGACCTGTCGGCGTTGCCGCATGTGCGTGACCTGCAGCTGCGCGCCACGGGCCAGGCAGACATCAGCCAGATTCACCAGTTGATAACGATGCGCGCCCATGTCGATCTGCGCGACAACAGGATCAGCGAGCTACAGCGGGAAATGCGCGGGCTGCGCCTGCGTCTGCAGCGTCTCAACCTGCACGACAACCCCTTGAGCGAAAGCAGTATCGAGTACCTCGACGAAGCGCGCGGCGTCACCGATGCCGGTGGCAGGGGCAGCGCCAGCTACACACATGGGGTGATCGACGAGGACACCCGCGCCAATTGGGTAGCGTCCAGGAACGAGCTGCTCCGCGCTCAACGCGAGGCAGCCTGGGACCGCCTGATAGAGGAGCCTGGTTCGGCAGGCATGTTCCGGTTCCTGGCCGACTTCGCCCAAAGCGAGGACTTCCAGGACAATCCTCGCCATTATCGTCGGCGCGCCTGGCATATCCTGGAAGCCTGCGAAAACAACGAAGCGCTGCGTGAACAGCTGTTTCGCGAGGCCGATGGACCACGCAGCTGCGATGACCGCCTGCTGCTGATGCTCAACCAGATGGAGGTCGGCGTCATGGCCTATCAGGGCGTCGAAGGCGTACCTGCTGCAAGGAGAGAGGCAAGCTTGCTGCACCTGGGGGAGCAGTTGCATCGTCTCGACCTGCTGGATGCCATTGCCAATCGCCATGTCCAGCGCTTGCGCCAGGCAGGGCGCAGGCCGGATGAAATCGAAGTCCGCCTGTTCTATCGCTTGCGCCTTGCAGACGCCCTCGACCTGCCAGTACCGCCCGATGAAATGCATTTCGCTTCGTACGCGCATGTGACGTCCGCAGACCTGAATGATGCGCAACTGGAAGTGCTTGGCACCTACGAGTCGTTACCCATGCTGGATGCGCTCGCCGCCCGCCCCTATTGGCAGACCTACCTGCGTGAAGCCTATGCGGAGCGTTTCGAGGCGATGGCCGGGCCTTACCACGATCGGATGGAAGCGCTCGAAGCGCAGGCCACGGCGGGCCAGGAAGGCGACTACGAAGACCGTGCCAGAACACTGATGCACGAGCTGGCGGCAGAGGAGTCGACCTTGATTCGCCGTTTGACGGCCGAGGCGTGGGCACGTGCCAGGTTGGCTGACGTGGACCGCCCGCTTCAGCGCTGATCCTCGAACGCTGCCCCGGTCAGGCTGCCTGGACCGTGGCCTGACCGGGTTGGTTGCGGCAGCGTATGACGAGATATGCGTTCGGATTTCCGAATGACCGAAAACAATTCGTTCGGAAATGCGCACGAAACTCACCGTCATACAATGGTCAAAAAAGATTGATTCCCAGCAAATTCGCGGCGTTATCATCGAACACAGGGCTTGGCACGACTCATGCTCTACACTTGGTAGCCGAATGCAATCGTTTACTTCTGTATTCGTTGAACGAAGAGTCCGCCAACGGCTCCATAAAAAAAACAAACACGTCGAGGAAAATTTGATGCGCATCGTTCGTCAATTGCTGGGCGCCGCCATCGCGGCCGCTGTGATCGCTTCGCCGGCCATGGCCGAAGAACTGACCGGCACCCTGAAGAAGATCAAGGATTCGGGCACCATCACCCTGGGCCACCGAGACTCCTCCATCCCGTTTTCCTACCTGGCCGGCAAGCCCGAGCCCGTGGGCTACTCGCACGACATCCAGCTGGCTGTCGTCGACGCCCTGAAGAAGCAGCTGGGCACGGACATCAAGGTCCGCTACAACCTCGTCACCTCCCAGACCCGCATCCCGCTGGTGCAGAACGGCACCGTGGACCTCGAGTGCGGCTCCACCACCAACAACGTCGAGCGCCAGCAGCAGGTCGGCTTCTCGGTCGGTATCTTCGAAGTCGGTACCCGCCTGCTGACCAAGGTCAAGGACGGTCAGCCGGCATACAAGGACTTCCCGGACCTGGCCGGCAAGAACGTGGTGACCACCGCCGGTACCACCTCCGAGCGCATCCTCAAGGCGATGAACGCCGACAAGCAGATGAAGATGAACGTGATTTCCGCCAAGGACCACGGTGAAGCCTTCAACATGCTCGAAAGCGGCCGCGCCGTGGCCTTCATGATGGACGACGCCCTGCTCGCCGGCGAAATGGCCAAGGCTCGCAAACCATCGGACTGGGTCATCACCGGTACCCCGCAATCGTACGAAATCTACGGCTGCATGGTGCGCAAGGATGACGCGGCCTTCAAGAAAGCGGTCGATGACGCCATCGTCGGCTACTTCAAGTCGGGCGAAGTCAACAAGAGCTACGACAAGTGGTTCCAGCAGCCAATCCCGCCAAAGGGCCTGAACCTGCAGTTCCCGATGAGCGACGAGCTTAAGAAACTGATCGCCGAGCCGACCGACAAGGCTGCGGACGAGAAGAAGTCCTGACTCTCAGATAGTGGCCTGGTGCTCAACAGCACCAATCAATACTGCAGGCCACTCATTAGTGTCTAACCTTTCATCCGAGGGCGCCAAGCGCTCTCGGATGCTCGAAGGTGCCCGTGAAACAATCGTCTGAGGGGAAATCCCGATGAATTACAACTGGGACTGGGGCGTGTTCTTCAAGTCCACCGGCGTGGGCAGCGAAACCTATCTGGACTGGTACGTCACCGGCCTGGGCTGGACCATCGCCATCGCCATCTCCGCCTGGATCATCGCCTTGCTGCTGGGCTCGGTCCTCGGTGTCATGCGTACCGTGCCGAACCGTGTGGTAGCAGGTATCGCCACCGCCTACGTGGAGCTGTTCCGCAACGTACCACTGCTGGTGCAGCTGTTCATCTGGTACTTCCTGGTGCCGGACCTGCTGCCAGAAGGCCTGCAGGAATGGTTCAAGCAGGACCTCAACCCGACCACCTCAGCGCTGATCAGCGTGGTCATCTGCCTGGGCCTGTTCACCGCCGCCCGCGTGTGCGAACAGGTGCGTACCGGCATCCAGGCGCTGCCCCGCGGCCAGGAAGCCGCCGCCCGCGCCATGGGCTTCAGCCTGTCGCAGATCTACACCAACGTGCTGCTGCCGCAAGCCTACCGGATCATCATTCCGCCGCTCACCTCGGAATTCCTGAACGTGTTCAAGAACTCGTCGGTGGCGTCGCTGATCGGCCTGATGGAACTGCTGGCACAAACCAAGCAGACCGCCGAATTCTCGGCCAACCTGTTCGAGGCCTTCACCCTGGCCACGCTGATCTACTTCACCCTGAACATGGGCCTGATGCTGCTGATGCGCATGGTCGAGAAGAAAGTCTCGGTGCCCGGCCTGATTTCCGTAGGGGGCAAATAAATGGACATGGATTTCAGCGAAATCATCCCGGCCCTGCCTGCCCTGTGGGAAGGCATGATCATGACCCTGCAGCTGATGGTCATGGGCGTGGTCGGCGGCATTGTGCTGGGGACCATCCTGGCCCTGATGCGCCTGTCGTCGAGCAAGCTGCTGTCGAACGTGGCCGGCGCCTACGTCAACTACTTCCGCTCGATCCCGCTGCTGCTGGTCATCACCTGGTTCTACCTGGCGGTACCGTTCGTGCTGCGCTGGATCACCGGCGAGGACACCCCGGTGGGTGCCTTCACCTCCTGCGTGGTGGCATTCATGATGTTCGAGGCCGCGTACTTCTGCGAAATCGTCCGCGCCGGCGTGCAGTCGATCTCCAAGGGCCAGATGGGCGCCGCCCAGGCGCTGGGCATGACCTACGGCCAGACCATGCGCCTGATCATCCTGCCCCAGGCCTTCCGCAAGATGACCCCACTGCTGCTGCAGCAGAGCATCATCCTGTTCCAGGACACCTCGCTGGTATACACCGTGGGCCTGGTGGACTTCCTCAACTCGGCACGCTCCAACGGCGACATCATCGGGCGCTCCCATGAGTTCCTGATCTTCGCCGGTGTCGTGTACTTCCTCATCAGCTTCTCCGCTTCGTGGCTGGTCAAGCGCCTGCAAAAAAGGATCACCGTATGATTTCCATCAAGAACGTCAACAAGTGGTACGGGGACTTCCAGGTACTGACCGACTGCAGCACCGAGGTCAAGAAGGGTGAAGTGGTGGTGGTATGCGGCCCGTCAGGATCGGGCAAGTCCACCCTGATCAAGTGCGTCAACGCCCTGGAGCCGTTCCAGAAAGGTGACATCGTGGTTGACGGCACCTCGATCGCCGACCCCAAGACCAACCTGCCCAAGCTGCGTTCGCGCGTCGGCATGGTGTTCCAGCACTTCGAGCTGTTCCCGCACCTGTCCATCACCGAGAACCTGACCATTGCCCAGCGCAAGGTGCTTGGCCGCAGCGAAGCGGAAGCGACCAAGAAGGGCCTGGCCCTGCTCGACCGTGTCGGCCTCGGTGCCCACGCCAAGAAGCACCCCGGCCAGCTGTCCGGCGGCCAGCAGCAGCGCGTGGCCATCGCCCGTGCCCTGTCGATGGACCCGATCGTCATGCTGTTCGACGAACCGACCTCGGCGCTGGACCCGGAAATGGTCAACGAAGTACTGGACGTGATGGTCGAACTGGCCCACGAAGGCATGACCATGATGTGCGTGACCCACGAAATGGGCTTCGCCCGCAAGGTGGCCAACCGCGTGATCTTCATGGACAAGGGCAACATCATCGAGGATTGCCAGAAGGAAGACTTCTTCGGCAACCCGAGCGCCCGCCACGAGCGTACCCAGCACTTCCTCAGCAAGATCCTGCAACACTGATTTTGCTTCACTGAAGCGGTCGGCGCCGCTGCCCTTTCGGGCAGCAGGCGCTGGTCGTGACAAGGCCACTGTGATGAAATGCGATCCTTCGCTTCTTCTCCCTGCCAAGCCTGCCGTGAAATCCCGCCTGCTCCGCCAATTGCTGTTGCCGCCACTGATCATCCTGCTGATGGTCGGCCTGGGAATGGCTGGCTACCTGATCAGCGAGAGCAACGGTATCCGCACCCTCAGCGAAAACGGCGAGCGCCAGCTGGAGCTGCACGCGCGCACGGTCGAGAGCGAAATCAGCAAGTACACCTACCTGCCGAGCCTGCTGGAGCTGGAAGACAGCGTCTCGCACCTGCTCACCGATCCTGATGGCGGCTCGCGGCAGATCGTCAACGAATACCTCGAAGGCCTGAACCGGCGCAGCCGCAGCCGGGCCATTTTCGTCCTCGACACCAATGGCCGGGTCCAGGCCACCAGCAACTGGCGCGATGCCGACTCGTTCCTCGGCGAGGACCTGTCGTTCCGTGCCTACTTCCAGACCGCCGTGCGCGGCGAGCCCGGGCGCTTCTACGGTATCGGCAGCACCACCGGCGAGGCCGGCTATTACCTGGCCCACGGCCTGGAGGAACACGGCAAGATCATTGGCGTAGCGGTGATCAAAGTGCGCCTGGACACCCTCGAGGAGCGCTGGCAGCGTGCCCGCCTGGAAGCGTTCGTCAGCGACGAGAACGGCATCATCATCCTCTCCAGCGACCCAGCCCGGCGCCTGAAGTCGGTACGCCCGCTGACCCCGCAGATCAAGGAGCGCCTGGCCCGTAGCCTGCAATACTACTGGTGGCCGCTGAACGAACTGCAGCCTCTGGCCCGGGAAACCCTGGCCGATGGTGTGGAAAAGCTGACCTTCCCGGCCAACAGCGAAACCGCACAGGGCAAGGCCCGCGAAATGGCCTACCTGGCCCAGACCCGGCGCCTGGTCGACACGCCCTGGCATTTCACCCTGCTGACCCCACTGCAGGACCTGCGCCGCGAATCCATGGTACAGGGCATCCTGGTAGGCGTGGCCTTCGCCCTGCTGGCGATCCTCGGCATCGCCTGGAACGAACGGCGCAAGGTCATCGCCACCCGCCTGGCAGCCCGCGAGGCCCTGCAGGAAGCCAACAGCCAGCTGGAACGACGGATTACCGAACGCACGGCCGACCTGCGCGCCAGCAATGAACGCCTCAAGGGCCAGATTCGCGAGCGCCGGCATGCCGAGCAGACCCTGCGCCACGCCCAGGACGAACTGGTACAGGCCGGCAAGCTGGCCGCCATCGGGCAGATGTCCACCAGCATTGCCCACGAACTGAACCAGCCGCTGGCCGCACTGCGCACGTTGTCCGGCAACACCGTGCGCTTCCTCGAACGTGGGGCACTGGAAACCGCCAGCACCAACCTGCGCACCATGAACGACCTGATCGACCGCATGGGCCGCATCACCGCCAGCCTGCGCTCGTTCGCCCGACGCAGTGACGACAGCGGCCAGGCCTCGCTGGCCAAGGCGGTGGACGCTACCCTGCAGGTGCTAGCCAACCGCATCAGCGCCTGTCACCTGCAGCTGCACAATCAGTTCGAGGACCAGCAGCTGGCCATCGACCAGACCCGCCTGGAGCAGATCCTGGTCAACCTGATCGGCAACGCCCTGGATGCCATGGCCGCCCAGCCGCTGCCGCAACTGTGGCTGGAAGGTGAGCTGCAGGGCGACAAGTACCGTTTGCAGGTGCGCGACAATGGCCACGGCATCGACGCCGAGGCGCGCAAGCACCTGTTCGAACCTTTTTTCACCACCAAACCGGGCGAACACGGCCTGGGCCTGGGCCTGACCCTGTCCGCGAGCCTTGCCGCCGCCGCCAAGGGCAGCCTCAACGTCGAGCACCCCGCCAGCGGCGGCACGGCCTTCGTCCTCGCCCTGCCCCTGGTCTCACCCCCTAGCGAATCGGCAGAGCACCCATGAACCAAGCGCCTCTTACCGTCCTGATCGTCGAAGACGACCCGCATGTGCTGCTCGGCTGCCAACAGGCGCTGGCCCTGGAAGACATCGCCTGCGAAGGCGTAGGCAGCGCCGAGCAGGCGCTGGAACGCATCGGCGACGACTTCGCCGGCATCGTCGTCAGCGATATCCGCCTGCCGGGCATCGATGGCCTGGAGCTGCTCAACCGCCTCAAGGCCCGCGACCGCAGCCTGCCGGTGGTACTGATCACCGGCCACGGCGATATCGACATGGCGGTCGGCGCCATGCGCAATGGCGCCTACGACTTCATGGAAAAACCCTTCTCCCCGGAGCGCCTGGTCGACGTGGTGCGCCGCGCCCTTGAGCAGCGCGGGCTGTCGCGCGAAGTGGTGGCCCTGCGCCGCCAGCTGGCCGAACAAAGCAGCCTGGAGGGGCGCATCATTGGCCGCTCGCCGGCCATGGAGCACCTGCGCGAACTGATCGCCAACGTCGCCGATACCTCGGCCAACGTGCTGATCGAAGGCGAAACCGGTACCGGCAAGGAACTGGTCGCCCGCTGCCTGCACGATTTCAGCCGCCGCCAGGGCCAGCCGTTCGTGGCACTGAACTGTGGCGGCCTGCCGGAAAACCTGTTCGAAAGCGAGATTTTCGGCCACGAGGCCAACGCCTTCACCGGTGCCGGCAAACGCCGCATCGGCAAGATCGAACACGCCAATGGCGGCACGCTGTTCCTCGACGAGGTGGAGAGCATGCCGATCAACCTGCAGATCAAGCTGTTGCGCGTGCTGCAGGAGCGCACCCTGGAGCGGCTGGGCTCGAACCAGAGCATTCCGGTGGACTGCCGAGTGATCGCGGCCACCAAGTCCGACCTGGATGCCATGGGCCAGAGCGGCCAGTTCCGCAGCGACCTGTATTACCGGCTGAACGTGGTGACCCTGGAGCTGCCGCCGCTGCGCGAGCGCCGCGAAGATATCCTGCAGCTGTTCGAACACTTTCTGCAGCAGTCGGCCCTGCGCTTCGACCGCGAAACGCCTGTGCTGGACAGCCAGACCTTGTCGCGCCTGATGGCCCACGACTGGCCGGGCAACGTGCGTGAACTGCGCAACGTCGCCGAACGCTATGCCCTCGGCCTGCCAGCGTTCAAGAAAGGCCCCAGCGGTGGTGCCAGCCAAGGTTTGGGCTTTGCCGAGGCGGTGGAAGCGTTCGAGCGCAACCTGCTCGGCGATGCCCTGCAACGCACTGGCGGCAACCTGAGCCAGGCCAGCCAGGAGCTGGGCATGGCCAAGACCACGCTGTTCGACAAAGTGAAGAAATACGGCCTCGGCTGACCTCAACCCCAACCTGGAAAGACAACGTGGACCTGGTATTCAAAGCTGCCCTGGGCGCTGGCGTGGTGGTGCTGCTGGCGGTGCTGTCGAAGACGCGCAATTACTACATCGCCGGGCTGGTGCCGCTGTTCCCCACCTTCGCCCTGATTGCCCACTACATCGTCGGCAAGGGGCGCAGCATTGCCGACCTGAAGACCACCATCCTGTTCGGCATGTGGTCGATCATTCCGTACTTCGTGTACCTGGCGACCTTGTATGTACTGGTCGACCGCATGCGCCTGGAGGCAACGCTGGCGTTGGCCACGGTGGCCTGGCTGATGGCGGCGACCGTGCTGGTGACCTTGTGGGTGCGGATGCACTGAGGCCAGTCGGCTGACGCAGTCCATGTAGGAGCGGCCTTGTGTCGCGATGGGGCGCGTAGCGGCCCCCGATTTCAGCTTCGCCGCGAGTATTCCGGGGCCGCTTTGCGGCCCTTTCGCGACACAAGGCCGCTCCTACATGGGATCGCATCAGCCTGGAAGCATGGAAATTCGCCCTGATTGCCGACCTGAGGACCACCATCCTGTTCGGCATGTGATCGATCATTCCGTACTTCGTGTACCTGGCAGCCGCGACGGCTGACGCGGTCCGTGTAGGAGCGGCCTTGTGTCGCTATGGGGCGCGTAGCGGCCCCCGATTTCAGCTTCGACGCGAATATTGCCGGGGCCGCTTTGCGGCCCTTTCGCGACACAAGGCCGCTCCTACAGGGGATCGCATCAGCCTGGAAGCATGGGAATTCAGAGCCCTGCGATATGCGTGACATCCTGCCGATGTGCCTGCAGGTAAGGCAACACCGCCCCCAGCAACGGCGCCTTGAACGGCTCCTGGAAGCGGTGCGCCAACCCCGGTATCAAGCGCAGCTGGCTGCCCTGGATATGCGCCGCCAGATGCACGCCATGCATCACCGGCAGCAACGGGTCGGCCGTGCCATGCACCACCAAGGTCGGCACCCGCAACTGGTTCAGCAACTCGACCCTGCTCGGCTCGGCCAGTATCGCCATGATCTGGCGCTTGGCCCCCTCCGGGTTGAACGCCCGGTCATAGGCCACCGCCGCCTGCTGCAGCAAGGCCGCACGGTCGTCACGCACCTCGGGGCTACCCAGCGCCGCCAGCAGGTCGGCCTGCTGTTCGATGGCCACTTCGCGGTTCGGCGCGCTGCGCCGGGCCAGCAACTGCACCAGCGCCGGATCCGGCGCTGGCAACCCCGCCGCCCCTGAACTGGACATGACCAGCGTCAGGCTGCGCACGCGCTCGGGCGCCATGGCGGCCAGGTGCTGAGCAATCATGCCGCCCATGCTCACCCCCAACACATGAAACTGGCGCACGCCCAACGCATCCATCAGCCGCAGGCCATCGTCCGCCATGTCGGTCAGCGTATAGGGCGCAGCCACCGGCAGGCCCAGCTTGTAGCGCAGCAGTTCGACCGTCAGGTTGGCCGACGGTGGCAGCTGGCTCCAGCGTGACAGGCCGACATCGCGGTTGTCATAGCGAATCACCCGAAAGCCCTGGCGGCACAATGCTTCAACCACGTCGTCCGGCCAGTGGATCAGCTGCCCGCCAAGGCCCATCACCAGCAGCAAGGCCGGGTCGCGTGGCGCACCGACGCTCTGGTAGACAAGGCTGACCGCGCCCAGCTCGGCACGCTGCACCGGCACGTGGGCGTCACAACGCTGTTCAGCGAAACTTGCAGGTACGCCGAATACAAAGAAAAGAAAAAGCCAAAAAGCCCGCATGAAAGAAACACCAGAATGCAGATCCCCAGTAGAGCGCGAGTCTGATGAATTCTGTTCGGGCGCGCTGCCACAGTTCAGTGACAGTTTGATGACTCCCGCCAGGCGGTGCGGCGGTACGCCCAGTCGACAGGCGCGGCAACATGAGGGAAACTCAACTCATTACCTGTTTCCTCAAGTCCACACACCGGAGTCAGCTGTGCTGGAGATCCGTCACCTGAAAACCCTTCATGCCCTGCGCGAGGCCGACAGCCTGGTGGAGGCCGCCGAGCGCCTGCACCTGACCCAGTCGGCGCTGTCGCACCAGTTCAAGGAGCTGGAAGAGCGCCTGGGCCTGCCGCTGTTCGTGCGCAAGACCAAGCCGATCCGCTTCACCAGCGCCGGGTTGCGCCTGCTGCAACTGGCCGATGCCACCCTGCCGCTGCTGCGCGGCGCCGAACGTGACATCGCGCGCCTGGCCGGTGGCACCGCCGGGCGCCTGCACATGGCCATCGAATGCCACAGCTGCTTCCAGTGGCTGATGCCGACCATCGACCAGTTCCGTGACGCCTGGCCGGAGGTGGAGCTGGACCTGGCCTCCGGCTTTGCCTTCGCCCCACTGCCGGCCCTGGCCCGCGGTGACCTCGACCTGGTGGTGACCTCCGACCCGCTGGACCTGGCGGGCATCACCTACGTGCCACTGTTCACCTACGAGGCGATGCTGGCGGTGGCCAACCAGCATCCGTTGGCCAGCAAGCCCTACATCGTGCCGCAGGACCTGCTTGACCAGACCCTGATCACCTACCCGGTGGAGCGCGACCGCCTGGACATCTTCACCCGCTTCCTGGAGCCGGCCGACATCGAGCCCGCCGCCGTGCGCACCTCGGAGCTGACGGTGATGATGATGCAACTGGTGGCCAGCGGCCGTGGCGTGTGCGGCATGCCGCACTGGGCGCTGCACGAGTACAGTTCGCGCGGGTATGTGAAGGGCAAGCGCCTGGGTGAAAAAGGCCTGTTCGCCACGCTTTATGCCGCTGTGCGCACCGACATGCTCGATGCGCCATACATGCGCGACTTCCTGCTGACTGCGAAGGACACCTCGTTCGCCACCCTCGATGGCGTCAGCGCGGTGCGCTGACGGCCTGGCGGTATAGCGGCAGGATCAGGTCGCGGGTCAGGGGTGCCAGCTGCATGGCGGATGCCTGGTCTGCGGCCAGCCACACCACCTCCTCGATCTCCGCGGCCGGCAGCACGGCTGCGGCGCTGTCGACACGGAACAGTTCGGCCTGTACCTCGAAGCCCGGCTCGTTGGCGGCCGGGGCGCTGAACTGGCCCAGGTGCACGGCCTGGGCCGGGTCGATGTGCAGGCCCAGCTCCTCATGCAGCTCGCGCACCAGCGCCTGCACCGGGGTTTCGCCAGCATCGATCTTGCCGCCGGGCTGCATGAAGGCCTGGGTGCCGCGTTTGCGTACCAGCAGGGTGCGTCCCTGGGGGTCGATCAGCAGGGCGGCGGCGATGCGGATGGTGTTGGGCATGGGCTGGGCTCACCTGAAACAATGGCCGGGGAGGATCCCATGGGGTTCCTGGCCTGACAAGGCCAGTGTTTCCTGTGCCGGCCCTTTCGCGGGCGCGCCCGCTCCCACAAGTCCTCCACAGCTCTTGAAAGCAACGCAGTACCTGTGAGAGCGGGCATGCCCGCGAAAGGGCCGGCACAGGATATAGCCGACCGGCCAGACGAACGGCCCCTTGCCAACCCGCCCCACACCCTCCATAACCAACGCATGAACCTGCCCGCCAAACACCACCCGGTGCTCGAGCTGTTCCACCCCGCCGTGCGCACCTGGTTCCGTCGCCACTTCGCCACGGTGACCGATGCCCAGGCCCAGGCCTGGCCGTTGATCCATGCGGGCCAGTCGATGCTGCTGGCCGCGCCGACCGGTTCGGGCAAGACCCTCAGTGCGTTTCTGGCCGTGCTCGACGAACTGTTCCGCCAAGGCCTGGAGCACCAGGGCGAGCTACCAGCGCAAACCCAGGTGGTCTACGTTTCGCCACTCAAGGCGCTGTCCAACGATATCCGCCTGAACCTGCAAGCCCCGCTCGAAGGCATCAGCCAGGCCCTCGCGGACCAGGGCCTGAACGCCCCGCGCATCACCACGGCCGTGCGCAGCGGCGACACCCCACAGAAGGAGCGTGCCGCCATGCGCAAGCTGGCGCCGCACATCCTGGTGACCACCCCCGAATCGCTCTACGTGCTGATGGGCTCGGCTTCTGGCCGTAAAGGCCTGGCCAGCGTGCACACGGTGATCGTCGACGAGATCCATGCCCTGGCAGGCAACAAGCGGGGCGCCCACCTGGCACTGACCCTGGAGCGCCTGCAGGCCCTGTGCAACCGGCCGTTGCGGCGCATCGGCCTGTCGGCCACGCAACGCCCGGTCGAGCGGGTGGCGCAATTTCTGGTCGGCAACGGCCGCCCCTGCGCAATCGTCGATGTCGGCCATGCTCGGCAGCGCGACCTGGCCATCGAGGTGCCGCCAGTGCCGCTGGGTGCAGTGATGGCTACCGATGTCTGGGGCCTGGTCTATGACCGCCTGGCCACCCTGGCGCGCGAACACCGCACCACCCTGGTGTTCGTCAACACCCGACGGCTGGCCGAGCGCATCACCCGCCACCTCAGCGACCGCCTGGGCAAGGAGGCGGTTGCCGCGCACCACGGCAGCCTGGCCAAGGAGCTACGCCTGGATGCCGAACAACGCCTGAAGAACGGCCAACTGCAGGTGCTGGTGGCCACTGCATCGCTGGAGCTGGGCATCGATATCGGCGACATCGACCTGGTTTGCCAGATCGCTTCGCCAGGTTCGATCGCGGCCTTGCTGCAGCGGGTCGGCCGCGCCGGACACCAGGTCGATGGCGTGCCCAAGGGGCGCTTGTTCCCGACCTCGCGCGATGACCTGATCGAATGCGTGGCCCTGCTCGACTGCATACGCCGGGGCGAGCTGGATGAACTGCACATTCCCCGGGCGCCGCTGGATGTGCTGGCCCAGCAGATCGTCGCCGAAGCCAGCAACCAGCCCTGGCACGAACAGGCCCTGTTCGACTGCCTGCGCCAGGCCACACCCTACGCCGAGCTCGACCAGCAACATTACCAGGCCCTGCTGCGCATGCTCGCCGAGGGCTACAACGGCCGCCAGGGCGTGCGCAGTGCCTACCTGCACCGCGATGCGGTGAGCGGTACCCTGCGTGGCCGCCGCGGCAGCCAGCTGACCGCCCTGACCAGCGGCGGCACCATCCCCGACAACGCCGACTACGCCGTGCTGCTCGAACCGCAGGCGCTGAACATCGGCAGCGTCAACGAAGACTTTGCGGTGGAAAGCATCGCCGGCGATATCTTCCAACTGGGCAATGCCTCCTATCGCATCCTGCGGGTCGAGCCAGGCCGGGTGCGGGTGGAGGATGCCCAGGGCCTGCCACCGACCATCCCGTTCTGGCTGGGCGAGGCGCCGGGGCGTAGCGACGAGCTGTCTGCCGCGGTGGCCCGGCTGCAGGCGCAGATCGACCAACAGCTGGCTGACAACAACCAGGCCGAGGTGCTGGCATGGTTGCAGGCCACCTTCGAACTGGGCGAAGCCGCCGCCGGCCAGTTGCTCGACTACCTGGCCCGCACCCGCGAAGTGCTCGGCGCCCTGCCCTCGCAGGACACGCTGGTGATGGAGCGCTTCTTCGATGAGTCCGGCGGTACCCAGCTGATCATCCATTCGCCCTACGGCAGCCGCATCAACCGCGCCTGGGGCCTGGCCCTGCGCAAGCGCTTCTGCCGCACCTTCAACTTCGAGTTGCAGGCGGCGGCCAGCGAGGACGCCATCGTGCTGTCGCTGTCCTCCAGCCACAGTTTCGAACTGGACGACGTGTGGCGTTACCTGAACAGCCGCAGCGCCGAGCCGATCCTTGTCCAGGCGCTGCTCGATGCGCCGCTGTTTGGCGTGCGCTGGCGCTGGAACGCCAGCGTGACCATGGCCCTGCCGCGCTTTGTCGGCGGTCGCAAGGTGGCGCCACAGATCCAGCGGATGAAGAGTGAAGACCTGATTGCCGCCGTATTCCCCGATCAGATCGCCTGCCTGGAGAACATCGTCGGCGAGCGGCAGATTCCCGATCATCCGCTGGTCGAGCAAACCCTCGACGACTGCCTGCACGAGGCGATGGACAGCGAAGGCTGGCTGGCGCTGTTGCGGCGTATGGAAAGCGGCACGGTGCGCCTGCTGTGCCGCGACCTGCCCGCCCCTTCGCCGCTGGCGGCGGCCATCCTCAATGCACGGCCCTATGCCTTCCTGGATGACGCGCCGTTGGAAGAACGGCGCACTCAGGCGGTGCTCAACCGGCGCTGGAGCGAAGTGCAGAGCGGCGACGACCTGGGCGCGCTGGACGCCGATGCCATTGCCGCCGTCGCAGCCGAGGCCTGGCCGCAACCGGGCAATGCCGACGAAATGCATGAAGCGTTGATGGGCCTGGGTGCCATCAGCCAGGGCGAAGTGCAAGACAATGCCAGCTGGGAGCCGCTGCTCAGGCAGTTGGCCAAGGCCGGCCGGGCCTTGCGCCTGGTGGATGAAAAGCTGTGGCTGGCGCGTGAGCGGTTGAACCTGCTGCAAGTGCTGTATCCCAACTCCCGGCTGGAACCTGCGTTGCAGGCACTGCCAGGCTTCGATCAGGCCATCGAGCCGGACAGTGCGCTGGTCGAACTATTGCGAGCCCGCCTGAGCGGCCATGGCCCGCTGACCCGTGCGCAGATTGCGGCAGCACTTGGCAAGCCGCTGCCGGCCATCGAACAGGCCCTGGCCCGCCTGGAGGCCGAAGGCTACGTGCTGCGTGGGCATTTCAGCCCCGGCGCAAGCGAACTGCAGTGGTGCGAGCGCCATTTGCTGGCGCGCATCCACCGCTACACGGTCAAACGCCTGCGCCGGGAGATCGAGCCGGTCAGCCTGCAGGACTTCGTGCGCTTTCTGTTCGACTGGCAGCACCTGGCTGACGACACGCGCCTGCGCGGCCCGCAAGCCGTGGCTGAGGTACTTGGCCAGTTGCAAGGGTTCCCGAGTGCAGCCGGAGCCTGGGAGGCCGAACTGCTGCCGGCACGTATCAAGGACTACAGCCCGCACTGGCTCGACGATGCCTGCCGTAGCGGGCAGTTCGCCTGGAGCCGGCTGGCGGCGACCGTGTCGAGCAACACCTTGGCGAGCACACCGCTGGTGCTGTTGCCGCGCGAGCATCTTGGGTTGTGGCGCAGCCTTGCCCCCGTGCCAACCCTGGATAGCCTCGGCGCACGGGCGCAACGCGTCCACGAGGTGCTGAACGCACATGGCGCGCTGTTCTTCGACGAGCTGACACACGATGCCCACCTGCTGCCCAGCGAACTGGAAACTGCCTTGCAGGAGCTGGTAGGCGCAGGCCTGGTGGGGGCCGACAGCTTCACCGGCCTGTGCAGCTTGATCACCCCGGCGGCGAAACGCACATCGCGCAACAGCCGACGCGGCCACCCGCCGCTGTCCAGCAGCATGTCCCATGCCGGGCGCTGGGCCTTGCTGCGCAGGGGCGCTGTAGACGACAGCCAGCGCCTGGAGCACATCGCCCGGGCCCTGCTTCGGCGCTATGGCGTGGTGTGCTGGCGCCTGCTGGAGCGCGAAAGCGATGTGCTGCCGCCCTGGCGCGAACTGCTGCGCTGCTATCACCGGCTGGAAGCGCGTGGCGAGATTCGTGGCGGGCGTTTCATTGCCGGGCTGGCCGGCGAACAGTTCGCCCTGCCGGAGGCGGTGGGGCTGCTGCGGCAGGTGCGCAAGCGTGAATTGGACGGGGCACTGGTGGTGGTAAGTGCCAGTGACCCGCTGAACCTGGTCGGGTCGCTGCTGCCGGGGGTAAAAGTGCCGGCGGTGAGTGGCAACCGCCTGTTGTATCGCGACGGGGTGCCGGTGGCGGTGCGGGTGGCCGGGCACTATTCGTACCTGGACGAAGCGCCGGCGCAAGAGCAGGAAAGCTGGCGGCAGAAGCTGCTGCGCGACACTATCTGAATCCCTTGTTGCCGACTTCGGGCATGCATAGCACCTGTAGGAGCAGCCTTGTGCTGCGAAGAGGCCATTATTGCCGAAGACAATCCGTATCCCTGCTGGCCTCTTCGCAGCACAAGGCTGCTCCTACAAAAGCCCGTGCTGGCCTGAAGACTATTGCCAGGCTCTGCGAGAATGATTTTCGCTACCCCGATTTTAATTTGCACAGACGTGCAACTTGGCTATGGTCGGGGTTTGCCCCAGGCCCTGAGCCTGACCGCGCCATCGCAAGGACCCTGTATGAGCCTGTCACTTCTCAGCCGCTATGCCTTCTTCGCCGCCTGTGTGCTGTTCACCCTGGCGAGCCTGCCCTTCACCCACCACGAATGGTTGTGGCCGTTCACCCTGAGCACCGCCATCCTCAGCCTGATCGGCCTGTTCGACCTGTTGCAGCAACGCCATGCAGTACGCCGCAACTACCCGATCCTGGGCAACATCCGCTATCTGGTCGAGGCCATTCGCCCGGAAATACGCCAGTACCTGCTGGAGGCGGACAGCGACGCCCTGCCGTTCTCCCGCGCCCAGCGCTCGCTGGTGTATGCACGGGCGAAGAACGAAGCCTCGGACAAACCCTTCGGCACCCTGATCGACGTGTACGAGTCCGGCTTCGAATTCATCGGCCACTCCATGCGCCCGGCGCCATTGGCCGACCCGGCCAGCTTCCGGGTCATCGTCGGCGGGCCGCAGTGCAGCCAGCCATACTCGGCATCGATCTTCAACATATCGGCGATGAGCTTTGGCTCGCTCAGCGCCAACGCCATCCGCGCCCTCAACCAAGGCGCCAAGCTGGGCAATTTCCACCATGACACCGGCGAAGGCAGCATCAGCCCCTATCACCGCGAGCACGGTGGCGACCTGGTCTGGGAACTGGGCAGCGGCTACTTCGGCTGCCGCACGGCGGACGGGCGCTTCGACCCCGAACGCTTCGCCACCCAGGCGCGCAGCCCGCAGGTGCGGATGATCGAGATCAAGATGAGCCAGGGCGCCAAGCCCGGCCATGGCGGCATCCTGCCCAAGCACAAGGTGACTCGGGAAATTGCCGAAACCCGTGGCGTGCTGATGGGCGAAGACTGCATATCGCCGTCGCGCCACAGCGCCTTCTCCACCCCCATCGAGATGATGCAGTTCATCGCCCAGCTGCGTGAGCTGTCTGGCGGCAAACCGGTAGGTTTCAAGTTCTGCCTGGGCCACCCTTGGGAGTTCATGGGCATCGCCAAGGCCATGCTGGAAACCGGCATCCTGCCCGACTTCATCGTCGTCGACGGCAAGGAAGGCGGCACAGGCGCAGCGCCGGTGGAGTTCACCGACCACATTGGCGTACCGCTGCGCGAGGGGCTGCTGTTCGTGCACAACACCCTGGTCGGCCTGAACCTGCGCGACAAGATCAAGCTGGGCGCCAGCGGCAAGATCGTCAGCGCATTCGACATTGCCAGCGTGCTGGCCATTGGCGCCGACTGGGCCAACTCGGCGCGCGGCTTCATGTTCGCCATCGGCTGCATTCAGTCACAGAGCTGCCACACCAACAAGTGCCCGACCGGTGTGGCCACGCAAGACCCACTGCGCCAGCGTGCGCTGGTGGTGCCGGACAAAGCCCAACGGGTGTTGAACTTCCATCACAATACCTTGCGTGCCCTGGCCGAAATGCTTGCGGCAGCAGGCCTGGAGCACCCGGCGCAGCTGGAGGCCAAGCACCTGGTACGGCGCATCTCGGCCACCGAGATCAAGCTGTTCTCGCAGATGCATGTGTTCCTGAAGCCGGGGGAGCTGCTGACTGGCGAGGTGAACGGGCAGTTCTATTCGCGCATGTGGCAATTGGCGCGGGCGGACAGCTTTGAACCGAACAGCGAAGTGGCGGCCTGATAGAACCCTGGGGCTGCTACGCAGCCCATCGCGACACAAGGCCGCTCCTACAGGCGACCGCGACCCATGCAGCTGGCGCGGTCGCCTGTAGGAGCGGCCTTGTGTCGCGAAAGGGCCGCAAAGCGGCCCCAGCCATTTCAGATCAGGAAGCAGTACTGGCCACGCCCTGCGCATCTTTCGGCGCCAGGCGGAATGCGTAGTACAGCACCGTCAGCAGCACCAGGAACGCCGGGCCGATGTACAGCGCCACGCGGGTATCCTCGAAGTACGCCATCAGGCCGACCACCAGCACCAGGAAGGCCAGCGCCAGATACGAGCTCAACGGCCACAGCCACATGCGGTATTTCAGCGCCTTGCGTTCAGTGGAGCTCAGGCCGGCGCGGAACTTCAGTTGCGCCAGCAGGATCATCACCCAGGTCCAGATCGCGCCGAAGGTGGCGATCGAAGTCACCCAGACGAAGACCTTTTCCGGCACCAGGTAGTTGGCCAGCACGCCCAGCAGCAGCGCGCCGATCGACAGCAGCAGCGCGTTGCGCGGCACGCCGTTCTTCGACGTACGGGCGAAGGCCGCCGGGGCCTGGCCGTTCTGCGCCAGGCTGTAGAGCATGCGCCCGGTGCTGAAGATGCCGCCGTTGCACGACGACAGCGCTGCAGTGATGACCACGAAGTTGATGATGCCGGCGGCGGTCTTGATGCCCAGGCGCTCGAAGGTCATGACGAACGGGCTGCCCTGGCTGCCGATTTCGCTCCACGGGTAGATCGACAGGATCACGAACAGCGCACCGACATAGAACAACAAGATGCGCCAGAACACCGAGCCGATGGCCTGTGGGATGGTCTTTTGCGGGTTGCGTGCTTCACCGGCGGTCAGGCCGATCATTTCCACGCCCAGGTAGGCGAACATCACCATTTGCAGCGACATCAACACGCCGGTCACGCCATTGGGCATGAAGCCGCCGTTGCTCCACAGGTTGGAGATACCCACTGCCACGCCGTCATTGCCGAAGCCGAAGGCAATGATGCCGATGCCGCCAAGGACCATGGCGATGATGGTGACAATCTTGATCAGGGCGAACCAGAACTCGAACTCACCAAACGCCTTGACGGCCACCAGGTTGACCGCCCCCATGCTGCCCAGCGCCGCCAGGGCCCAGATCCAGCGTGGTACGTCGGGGAACCAGATGCCCATGTAGATGGCCACCGCGGTAATTTCGGCAACGCAGGTCACCAACCACAGGAACCAGTAGTTCCAGCCGGTGAGGAAGCCCGCCAGCGGGCCGAGGTAGTCCTGGGCATAACGGCTGAACGAGCCGGCGACAGGGTTGTGCACGGCCATTTCGCCAAGGGCGCGCATGATCACCAGAATGGCCAGGCCGCCGATGATGTAGGACAGCATGATGGCGGGGCCGGCCATTTCGATGGCCTTGGCCGAACCGAGGAAAAGACCGACACCGATACAGGCGCCCAGCGCCATCAGGCGGATGTGCCGTTCGCCCAGTTCACGCTTGAGCGGGCCGCCTTCGGTGGCCTGGCCGTGGGCAGGGTGGTTGCCGACTGGCATAGCAATACAACCTCATTTTGTTATTGGATTTGACCTTCGTGCAGCACCGGCCAGGCCGATAGGCGTGGCGTTGGCTTGCCGAGCTGGCCTTGTGGGCCGGCCCGTGTGCCGGAATAGAGCGCCCGGCAAGGCGAAGGGGGCGAGCAGTATAGGAAGACCGTTGTAGGGGTTTTCGCTGTATAAACAGGAAAATTCAGCAAGATCTCTGGGGCCGCTTCGCGCCCCTTTCGCGACACAAGGCCGCTCCTACAAGCGTGCTCGGTCTCCTGTAGGAGCGGCCTTGTGTCGCGAAAGGGCTGCAAAGCAGCCCCAAAATCGCCCCGCCCACCATAGCAATATCGCCTTACGAAAAAACCCACACCAAAGCCGCATAGCCCTACGCCACTTTTCTCCGCCTCTTACAAATTTTTCACCTGACCCGCTCAACGTCTAAGCTTCAGACAAGCAAGACGAAAATACCTGGCCGGATAGAAGACTATGGGCGCACTGTGGCAATCGGAACCAAGCAGAACGGAAGCACCCGAGATACCTCCGGCCGAGACGCCACAACCCAAGTCCCCCCGTCAGCGTCGGCTATGGTGGCGGCTGATCATCCTCATCCTGCTGGTGGCGCTGGTGGCCATCGGCTTCGCTGCGTATGACGAATTCCGCACCTCCAACCTGCAGTCGCGGGAATTCAGCAAGCTGGCCAGCACCCTCACCTATTCGCTGCAACCAGGCCCCAGCGATGCCATCGTCTACCCCGGCGAAGGGCCGTTCGACAAACGCCTGGGCTACAGCGCGCTGGGCGAATTCCTGCCGCGCCTGCTCAAGCGCGACTACCTGATCAGCGAGCAGGTGAAGTTCTCGCCGGCGTTGATGCACTACGTCGATCATGGGCTGTTCGCCCCCTATATCGAGAAAATCCAGGCTGGCCTGTCGATCACCGACTGCCGCGGCGACATGCTGTACCAGTACAACTACCCGCAACACCTGTACCCGAACTTTGCGGCGATCCCGCCGGTGATCGTCAACAGCCTGCTGTTCATCGAGAACCGCGACCTGCTCGACACCAAGGACCCGCGCAACAACCCGGCCGTGGACTGGCCGCGCTTCGCCAAGGCCGCCTACAGCCAGGTGGCCAAGTACCTGGCCCTGCCCGGCCAGTCCGCTGGCGGCAGCACCCTGGCCACGCAGCTGGAAAAGTACCGCCATTCACCGGACGGCCTGACCGTTTCCGGCGCCGAGAAGATCCGCCAGATGATTTCCGCCAGCGTGCGCGCCTACCAGGGAGGCCCTGACACCACCGAGGCGCGCCAGCGCATCGTGCGGGACTACCTCAACAGTGTGCCGCTCTCGGCAGTGCCTGGGCATGGCGAAGTGCATGGCATGGCCGAGGGGCTGCGGGTGTGGTACGGCGCCGACTTCGACCAGGTCAACCAGGCCCTGAATTCCACCGCCAGCGACCCCGAGAGCATGGCCGCACGCGGCCTGGCCCTGCGCCAGGTGCTGTCACTGATGATTGCCCAGCGCCGGCCGTCGCACTACCTGTCCAAGGGGCGGCTCGAACTGGCCGAACTGACCGACGCGCACATCCGCGTGCTGACCGCCAACAAGGTCATCGAGCAGCCACTGGCCGACGCGGCACTGGCCAGCAAGGCGGTATACCGCGACTGGGTGGCGCAACCGACCATTGTGCCGATCGTCACCAACAAGGGCATCAGCCTGGCACGCAACCGCTTGGCGGCCATGCTCAACCGCCCGCTGTACGACCTCGACCGGCTCGACGTGTCGGCCACCAGTACCCTGCAGTCCGACTTGCAGCTGCAGGTCAGCCAGTACCTGAAAAACCTTGCCGACCCTGAATTCGCAGCGCAGATCGGCCTGATCGGCGAACGCCTGCTTACCGCCAAGACCACCGACCAGGTGAGCTACAGCTTCACCTTGTTCGAGCGCACCGCTGACGGCTCGCGGGTGCGGGTGCAGACCGACAGCACCGACCAGCCATTCGACATCAACGAAGGCAGCAAGCTGGAGCTGGGTTCGACCGCCAAGTTGCGGGTGCTCACCACCTACCTGGAGATCATCGCCGAACTGCACGACAAGTACGCCGGCAAGCCAGCCGCCGAGTTGAAGAAAGTCGAAGTCGCCGAACTCGACCGCATCAGCCAGTGGTCGCTGGAATGGCTGGCGCAGAACAGCAAGAACCAGAGCCTGGACGCCATGCTCGATGCGGCGCTGGAACGTAAGTATTCGGCCAACACCGGCGAAGCCTTCTTCACCGGCGGCGGCATGCATGTGTTCAACAACTTCCGCAAGGAAGACAACAGCCGCAACCCAACCCTCAAGGATGCATTGCGCGAGTCGATCAACCTGCCGTTCATCCGCCTGATGCGCGACCTGGTGCGCTACGTGACCTACCAGCAGCCATACAACCGCGTGCCGCTGCTCAAGGACGACTCCGACCCGCGCCGCCAGGAATACCTGGCCCGTTTCGCCGACAAGGAAGGCACCAACTACCTGATGCGCTTCTGGAAGAAATACCAGCGCAAGACCTCGCAGCAGCGCCTGGACACCTTCCTCGATAGCATGCGCGTGACCCCGCAACGGTTGGCGGCCGTGCACCGCTACCTGTTCCCCGAGGCTGGCCAGGAAACTTTCAACGCCTTCGTCCGCGCCCACCTCAAGGGTGACAAGATCGTCCTGGGCAAACTGACCGATGGCCGCCTGTCGGAGATGTACGACGCCTATGGCCCGGGCAAGTACGACCTGCCCGACCAGGGCTATATCGCCAAGGTCCACCCGCTGGACTTGTGGCTGCTGGGTTACCTGCTGAAGAACCCCGGCTCTACCTTGACCGAAATGGTCAATGCCAGCCGCTTCGAGCGCCAGGAGGTTTACGGCTGGCTGTTCAAGAGCCGCCATCAGGGCGCCCGTGACAGCCGCATTCGCACCATGGTCGAGATCGAAGCGTTCCTCGACATTCACCAGCGCTGGAAGCGCGTGGGCTATCCATTCGACCACCTGGTACCCTCGCTGGCCACCGCCATCGGCAGCTCGGGCGATCGCCCCGCCGCCCTCTCCGAACTGGTCGGCATCATCCAGAACGACGGCGTGCGCCTGCCGACCTTGCGTATCGACACCCTGCACTTCGCTGCCAACACGCCTTACGAAACCAAGCTGGTCACCGACCCGGACCGGGGTGTGCGGATTCTGCCGGTCGAAGTGGCGCGCGCCCTCAAAGGCGCAATGTCGCAGGTGGTGGATGCGGGTACCGCGCGGCGTATTTCCGGCAGTTTCAAGCTGCAGGACGGCACGCCACTGGTTATGGGTGGCAAGACCGGTACCGGTGACAACCGCATCGAAAGCTTTGGTGCTGGCGGCCGGCTGATCGGCTCACGCTCGCTGAACCGTACCGCCACCTTCGTGTTCTTTTTGGGTGACAACCACTTCGGCACCTTGACCGCGTTCGTGCCGGGGCGCTCGGCAGAGGCCTTCAAGTTCACCTCGGCGCTGCCGGTGCAGGTACTCAAGGGCATGGCTCCGATCCTCATGCCATACCTGCAACCGGGCAATCCGAATGAGTGCAAAGCGCCGCAGGTGGCCATGCACACAGCCACGCCGCAAGGGGATACATCGAACAACTAGATGATAATCATCTGCAATTAAGGGCTTGTCTTTAGATATATCTTGAGTAATATCTTAAGATATATCGCAAACGACGGAGCCCTGCCCCCATGCGTGAACATACCCCCCATGACCCCTTCGAGCGGCGCCCAGGTCGTGGCGAACGCGGCCCGCGCGTCTTCGCCCCCGGCGACCTCAAGCTGCTGATGCTGGCCCTGCTCGCCGAGCAGCCAGGCCACGGCTACGACCTGATCCGCCAGATCGAAAACCTGTTCGACGGCAGCTACAGCCCAAGCCCCGGGGTGATCTACCCCACCCTCAACTTCCTCGAGGAGGCCGAGCTGATCAGCGGCCAGGTGCAGGGCAGCAAACGCCTCTATGCCATTACCGAAGCCGGCCGCACCGCCCTGGCCGAACAGGCCGTCGCACTGGACGGCGTGCGCATGCGCATCGAAGTCAGCAAGCGCGCCCTGCGCGGCCACGACCGCCCACCAGAGATTCATGAAGCGGTCGGCAACCTGCGCCACGCACTGCACATGCACAGTGGCCGCTGGACACCGGAAGAAATCGAGCGGGTCCGCGAGCTGCTCAACCACACCGCCAAGGCCATCGCCTCCGGGCCGGCCGAACCTGTCAGGGAGACACCCCATGAGTGACACCATTCACCGCGTCAACCACGAAATCCGCCAACGCCGCCTGCAGGTGCTGCGGGTCACCGAACTGACCCCGCGCATGCGCCGCATCACCCTCGGGGGGGCCGAGCTGCAGGGCTTCACCAGCGTGGGCAGCGACGACCATATCAAGCTGCTGTTTGCCGAAACGCCGGAGCAACAGCAAGCCATCGAGGCTCGTAACCTGGGCCGAGAAGGTGGCGCGCGGCCTACCATGCGCGAATACACGCCACGGCGCATCGACCTGGTGACCAATGAGCTGGACATCGACTTCGTGCTGCACGGCGATGGCCCTGCCTCTACCTGGGCAGCCCAGGCTGCACCCGGGCAAACCCTGGACATTGCCGGGCCGCGGGCTTCGATGGTGGTGCCGGACATCTTCGACAGCTACCTGCTGATCGGCGACGAAACCGCCATTCCGGCCATTGGCCGCCGCCTGGAGGAATTGCCAGCGGGCCGCCAGGTACTGGCGGTTATCCAGATCGATGACGAGCGGGAACGCCAGCCACTGCCGAGCAAGGCACAGGTGGAAGTGATCTGGGTACGTCGCCAACAGGAAGACCTGCTGGCGCTGGTGAAGAACCTGACCTTGCCGCAAGGCCGGTTGTATGGCTGGGTGGCACTGGAAAAAGCCCTGACCCGGCAGGCCAAGGCACTGTTGCTGGAGAAAGGTTTGCCTGAGGATGCGCTCAAGGCTGTGGCCTACTGGCGTGCCGACGGGACTGCGGACGACGAATGATTGTTTATTGCCTGCACTGGCCGGCAAGCCAGTTCCCACAGGAATCGCGCAGCCCTTGAACGCTGAGGGGTGTAGGAGCGGCCTTGTGTCGCGAAAGGGCTGCAAGGCAGCCCCAGCAATTTCAACTGTTGCGCATCAATCCTGGGGCCGCGTTGCGGCCCTTTCGCGACACAAGGCCGCTCCTACAGGTACAGCGACAACCTAGAGATCAACGCTGTACTCGTGGGAGCTGGCTTGCCGGCGATAGGGCCAGTGCAGGTCAAGCCAATCTGTGCAGCCCCCGCCACCTGTCCAGCCCCAGCAACACCAGCCCAATCCCCCAGAACCCCGCCAACACCCCCAGGGCATTGAGCAATACCTGCCCATACCCCAGGCTCGCCACATCGATGAACGGGTAGGCATACACGCCAATCTCGCTCCCCCGCCACAGCGCGTAGGCAAAATACGTCGCCGGGTACACCGCCCAGACCAGCAGATGCCATAGCCGCAACCTGCCCTTGGGCACCTCGCACCACCAGTACAAGGCATATAGCACGGGCATCACATCGTGCAGCAACTCGTCCGCCAGCCATTGCCAGCCCTGCGGTTGCCACAAGTGACGCAACAGCACGCTGTAGGCCAATGCCACCAGCACGATGCTGGCGGCCACCGCGGAACTCACCGCAGGCGACAGGAAAAAGCGCCTGGCACGGCCTTCCCGGCCGAACGCCGCATAACTGAGCACCGTTGCCACCAGGGTATTGGTCAACACGGTGAAATACCCGAACACATTGATCAGGCCCCCCACCAGACTCGCCTGTTCCTGCCAACGCGCCAACAGCACCAGGTACACCTGCACGGCCAGGCCGAACCAACCCAGCACGGCCATGCCGGTCAGCCAGGGACGGCGCGGCATGTCAGGCCTGGCGCTGCAGCTTCACGTACAGCTGCTCGACCTTTTCCCGTGCCCACGGCGTCTTGCGCAGGAAGGTCAGGCTCGACTTGATGGTCGGGTTGCTTTTGAAGCAGCGCACATCGATGCGCTCGGCCAGGCCCTGCCATTGGTAGTGCGCCACCAACTCGGTGAGGATCTGTTCGAGGGTCTTGCCGTGCAGCGCGTTGTGTTGGGCCGTGCTCATGCCAGTGCTCCGTAGGAAAGATGCGCACCTTACACGAGTGTAGTGGTGGGTGGGATCAGGTGAGTCGACAGAAAAACCGCTGGCCAGGCGCAAAACCTCTGTGCTGAAATAGAGATGTTATATTGTAACAATACAAAAGCATCTGCCAAGGAACGCCCCATTCCCATGCTGTACACACCGCTTCGCCTCTCTCCCCTCGCCGTCGCGCTGTGGCTGGCCGCATCACCCAGCCACGCCGTAGAACTCGAACCCCAGGTCATCACCGCCAACCCTTTGGGCAACAGCCAGCTGGCCGCACCCAGCACCGTGCTCGAAGGCGACAACCTGCTGCAACAGCAGCACGGCAGCCTCGGTGAAACCCTGAACAAGCAGCCTGGGGTCGCCTCCACCTGGTTCGGCCCTGGCGCCAGTCGCCCGGTAATTCGTGGCCTGGATGGCGACCGTATTCGCATCCTGCGCAATGGCGTCGGCGCCCTGGATGCTTCATCGCTGTCCTACGACCACGCGGTGCCGCTGGACCCGGTGACCGTCGACCGTGTCGAGATCGTCCGTGGCCCGGCTGCCCTGCTCTACGGCGGCAACGCCATCGGAGGTGTGGTCAATACCTTCGACAATCGCATCCCGGATACCCCCATCGAGGGCATCCAAGGTGCCGGTGAACTGCGCTACGGTGGCGCCGATACCACCCGCAGCAGCGCTGGCAAGCTTGAGGCCGGCAACGGTGCCTTCGCCCTGCACCTGGATGCCAACAGCCGCCAGTTCAACGACCTGCGCATCCCCGGTTACGCGCGCAGTTCCAAGGTGCGCGACGCCGACGAACCCGGCAGCAAGCACCGCCTGGAAAACAGCGACGGCCGCCAGGACGGTGGCGCCGTGGGTGGCGCCTACCATTGGGACCACGGTTACGCCGGCCTGTCGTACAGCCGCTACGACAGCAACTATGGCTCGGTGGCCGAGCCAGGTGTGCGCCTGGACATGAAGCAGGACCACTACGCCTTCGCCTCCGAACTGCGTGACCTGGACGGCCCATTCACTTCGGTCAAGGTCGATGCCGGCTACACCGACTACGAGCACCGTGAAATAGAAGAAGGCGAAGTCCACACCACCTTCAGGAACAAGGGCTATGAAGCACGTATCGAAGCCCGCCACCAACCGCTCGGGCCGGTAGAAGGCGTGATCGGCGCCCAGGTCAGCCGCAACGAATTCTCCGCCTTGGGCGAGGAAGCCTTCGTCCCGCACACCGACACCGACAGCCTGGCGCTGTTCATGCTGGAGCAGTGGCAAGCCACCGAGCGCCTGAACCTGAGCCTGGGCGCACGCATGGAGCACACCCGGGTCGACCCGGATGCCAAAGGCAACGAGAACTTCGCCGACGCCGACAGCGCCAGCAGTTTCAACGCCTTCAGCCTGTCTTCCGGGGCGGTGTACCAGCTCGACCCGATCTGGTCGCTGGCCGCCAACCTCGGCTACACCGAGCGCGCCCCGACCTTCTACGAGCTGTATGCCAATGGTGCCCACGTGGCCACCGGAGCCTTTGAAGTCGGCGATGCCAGCCTGAACAAGGAAAAGGCCATTTCCGCCGACCTGGCCCTGCGTTTCGACAACGGCACCCACAAGGGCAGTGTCGGGGTGTTCTACAGCCACTTCCGCAACTACATCGGCCTGATCGGCACCGGCAACACCCGCGAGGGGCATGACCACGACCATGGCGAGGATGACCATGACCACGATCACGACCATGACGGTTTCCCGGAATACCAGTACCAGGGCGTGCGGGCGCGCTTCTATGGCATCGAGGCCCAGGACCGCTGGCAACTGGCCGAGAACCGCTATGGCAGCTTTGCCCTGGAGCTCTCCGGTGACTACACCCGGGCGAAAAACCTCGACAGTGGCGAGCCGCTGCCACGCATCGCCCCACTGCGCCTGAACAGCGGCCTGGTCTGGGAGCTGGACCGCTGGCAGGCGCGGGTCGACGTGCAGCATGCTGCGTCGCAGCATCGCAAACCGGCCAACGAAACCAGCACCGATGGCTACACCACGCTGGGGGCCAGCGTTGGCTACCGCTTCGAAGTTGGCCAGAGCCAGTGGCTGGCGTTTGTGCGCGGCGAGAACCTGACTGACCAGACCGTGCGCTATGCCAGCTCGATCCTGCGCGATATCGCCCCGGCGCCGGGGCGTAGTGTGGAAGTGGGCCTGCGTACCACCTTCTGATTGCAAATCAGTAACTGTGGGAGCGGGCATGCCCGCGAAGAAGCCGACACGGTGGATGGCACCGGCTCCGCCGGTGTTCGCGGGCGCGCCCGCTCCCACAAAGAGCTCGCAAGCTCTGGACTGTTGCCATATCAGCAACAATCCACTGCGACAATTTGTCTTTTTTTCTTACAACTTCCCCTATATCCTCCCCGCCGCAAGCTGAATCGCTTCACCGAAACCATCTTGTCGTCATTTCCATTGAAGGGCCCGCCCTTCGATGCGCTTGCCGTTTATTCAATAATCAAAAGATAGCGCTATCTCATGCTCCAACTGCCCAGAACCTGTTACATCGGCCTTGCCCTCAGCGCCCTGGCGGCACCCACCGGCGCCAGCGAGATGTTCGCCAGCGACTCCCCCTGGATGCTCGGCGACTGGGGTGGCACCCGCAGCGAACTGCTGGAAAAAGGCTACGACTTCACCCTCGGCTACACCGGCGAGATGGGCAGCAACCTGCATGGTGGCTACGACCACGACCGCACCGCGCGCTACAGCGACCAGTTCACCTTCGGCAGCCACCTGGACCTGGAGAAGATCCTTGGCTGGCACGACACCGAATTCCAGCTGACCATTACCGAGCGCCACGGCGACAACATCAGCAACGACCGCATCAACGACCCGCGTGTCGGCGGCTTCACCTCGGCCCAGGAGGTATGGGGCCGTGGCGAAACCTGGCGGCTGACGCAGATGTGGATCAAGCAGAAGTACTTCGATGGCGCACTGGACGTGAAATTCGGCCGTTTCGGCGAAGGCGAGGACTTCAACAGCTTCCCGTGCGACTTCCAGAACCTGGCCTTCTGCGGCTCGCAGGTAGGCAACTGGGTGGGCGGCATCTGGTACAACTGGCCGGTCAGCCAGTGGGCCCTGCGCGTGCGCTACAACCTCAGCGACGCGCTCTACGCCCAGGTCGGCGTGTTCGAGCAGAACCCCACGAACCTGGAATCGGGCAACGGCTTCAAGCTCAGCGGCAGCGGCACCCAAGGCGCGGTAATGCCGATAGAACTGGTATGGAGTCCACAGGTCAATGGTCTGAAAGGGGAATATCGCGCCGGCTACTACTACAGTAATGCCAAGGCACAGGATGTTCTCAAGGACAGCAACGGCCAGCCGGCAGCCCTCAGCGGCGCCGCCTACCGCAGCAGTTCGAGCAAGCACGGCTTGTGGCTCGGCGCCCAGCAGCAGGTGACTTCGCTGGCGTCCGACCAGTCGCGTGGCCTGAGCCTGTTCGCCAACGCCACGGTGCACGACAAGAAGACCAATGCCATCGACAACTATGTGCAGGCAGGACTGGTATACAAAGGGCCCTTCGACGCCCGCGCCAAGGACGACATCGGTTTCGCCCTGGCCCGTGTGCACGTCAACCCTGCCTATCGCAAGAACGCGCGCCTGGCCAACCAGGCCGCCGGCCTCTACGACTACGACAACCCCGGTTTCCTGCCGGTGCAGGACACCGAGTACAGCGCCGAGCTGTACTACGGCATCCACCTGGCCGACTGGCTCACGGTCCGCCCCAACCTGCAGTACATCCGCCACCCGGGCGGGGTGTCGCAGGTCGATGGCGCCCTGATCGGCGGCTTGAAGATCCAGAGCAGTTTCTAACCCCCTTTTTGACCTGACGGAGAACCTACGATGAGCACTGAAGGTGCCAACAATGGAAGCCGCTGGCTACCGCGCCTGATCGGCGCGCTGCTGTTGCTGATGGGCCTGGCCCTGCTGGCCGGCGGCATCAAGCTGAGCCAGCTGGGCGGATCGCTGTACTACCTGATCGCCGGTATCGGCTTTGCCCTGTCGGGCATCCTGCTGCTGGCCCAGCGCCGCATCGCCCTGGGCCTGTACGGCCTGGTACTGCTGGGCAGCACCGTGTGGGCCCTGCTCGAAGTGGGCCTGGACTGGTGGCAACTGGTACCGCGCCTGGCCATCTGGTTTGCCATCGGTGTGGTCCTGCTGCTGCCCTGGGCGCGTCGCCCGCTGATCGGCCCGGCCAACACGGCCAACACTGCGCTGCTCGGCATTGCAGTGGTCGCTTCGGGCGCTTGCGCCCTGGGCAGCCAGTTCACCCACCCCGGTGAAGTGTTCGGCGAACTGGGCCGCGACAGCAGCGAAATGGCCAGCGCCGCCCCGGCCATGCCCGACGGCGAATGGCAGGCCTACGGCCGCACCGAGCACGGCGACCGCTATTCGCCGCTGCGCCAGATCACCCCGCAGAACGCCTACCGCCTGGAAGAGGCCTGGCGCATCCGCACCGGTGACCTGCCGACCGAAAACGACCCGGTGGAGCTGACCAACCAGAACACCCCGCTGAAGGTCAACGGCATGCTCTATGCCTGCACCGCGCACAGCCGCGTGCTGGCCCTGGACCCGGACACCGGCGCGGAAATCTGGCGCTACGACCCGCAGGTCAAGAGCCCGGTCGGCACCTTCAAGGGCTTCGCCCACATGACCTGCCGTGGCGTTTCGTACTATGACGAAAACCGCTACGTCAGCCGCGACGGCAGCCCGGTACCGAAAATTACCGACGCCGGCCAGGCCGTGGCCCAGGCCTGCCCGCGCCGCCTCTACCTGCCCACCGCAGACGCCCGCCTGATCGCCATCAACGCCGATAACGGTAAAGTCTGCGAAGGCTTCGCCAACCAGGGCGTGATCGACCTCACCACCGGCATCGGCCCGTTCACCGCCGGCGGCTACTACTCCACCTCGCCAGCCGCGGTCACCCGAGACCTGGTGATCATCGGTGGCCATGTCACCGACAACGAGTCGACCAATGAGCCATCCGGCGTGATCCGCGCCTACGATGTGCACGATGGCCACCTGGTGTGGAACTGGGACAGCAACAACCCGGACGACACCCAGCCACTGGCTCCCGGCAAGATGTACAGCCGCAACTCGGCCAACATGTGGTCGATCGCCAGCGTCGACGAAGACCTCGGCATGATCTACCTGCCACTGGGCAACCAGACCCCGGACCAGTGGGGCGCAAACCGCACCCCGGGTGCCGAGAAGTACAGCGCCGGCGTGGTCGCCCTGGACCTTGCCACCGGCAAGGCTCGCTGGAACTACCAGTTCACCCATCACGACCTGTGGGACATGGACGTCGGCAGCCAGCCTACCCTGGTCCACCTGAAGACCGACGATGGCGTGAAGCCGGCAATCATCGTGCCGACCAAGCAAGGCAGCCTGTACGTGCTCGACCGCCGCGACGGTACGCCGATCGTGCCGATCCGCGAGATCCCCACCCCGCAAGGTGCGGTGAAAGGCGACCACACCTCGCCGACCCAGGCCCGCTCCGACCTCAACCTGCTCGGCCCTGAACTGACCGAACAGGCCATGTGGGGCGCCACGCCGTTCGACCAGATGCTGTGCCGCATCCAGTTCCGCGAACTGCGTTACGAAGGCCAGTACACACCGCCGTCCGAGCAAGGCTCGCTGATCTACCCGGGCAACGTCGGTGTGTTCAACTGGGGTAGCGTGTCGGTCGACCCGGTGCGCCAACTGCTGTTCACCTCGCCCAACTACATGGCCTTCGTGTCGAAGATGATCCCGCGTGAGCAGGTGGCCGAGGGCAGCAAGCGCGAAAGCGAGACCAGCGGCGTGCAGCCGAACACCGGTGCGCCGTACGCGGTGACCATGCACCCGTTCATGTCGCCACTGGGCGTACCGTGCCAGGCCCCGGCCTGGGGCTATGTCGCCGCCATCGACCTGTTCACCAACAAGGTGGTGTGGAAGCACAAGAACGGCACCACCCGCGACAGCACCCCGGTGCCGATCGGCCTGCCGGTTGGCGTGCCGAGCATGGGTGGTTCGATCGTCACCGCCGGTGGCGTCGGCTTCCTCAGCGGCACCCTGGACCAGTACCTGCGCGCCTATGACGTGAACAACGGCAAGGAACTGTGGAAAGCCCGCCTGCCAGCGGGTGGCCAGGCCACGCCGATGAGCTACAGCGGCAAGGATGGCAAGCAGTACGTGCTGGTGACTGCCGGCGGGCATGGCTCGCTGGGCACCAGGATGGGCGACTACATCATCGCTTACAAACTGGCTGAGTAATCCAGAGATGCGGCAGTGAACCTGCTGCCGCATTCGCGGGTAAACCCGCTCCCACAGGTATGGCGCTGCCCCCAAGCTCGGCGCCGTACCTGTGGGAGCGGGTTTACCCGCGAAGAGGCCGGTACAGGCATCACTCCTCTCTGCACCCTTCATCTACCATTGAAACCCATCCCCCCCCGCCCCATCTAAGCACCATAGTCATTCACGCAGGTGCCCCATGAGCGACCAGCAGGATTTCCCGGAACATCCCGACGAACACAGCGAAGTCGAACACACCACTCCCCAGGCCGAAACCGGCCACGCCCTCGCCCTGCCCGGCCAGCAGCTGCCGGACAAGGTCTATGTGATTCCGATCCACAACCGCCCGTTCTTCCCGGCCCAGGTGCTGCCGGTCATCGTCAATGAAGACCCTTGGGCAGAAACCCTCGACCTGGTGGCCAAGTCGCCAGACCACAGCCTGGCCCTGTTCTTCATGGATACCCCGCCAGAAGACCACCGCCACTTCGACACATCGGCGCTGCCGCAGTACGGCACGCTGGTGAAGGTGCACCACGCCAGCCGCGAAAACGGCAAGCTGCAGTTCGTCGCCCAGGGCCTGACCCGTGTACGCATCCGTACCTGGCTCAAGCACCACCGCCCGCCGTACCTCGTCGAGGTGGAATACCCGCGTCAGCCAGCCGAGCCGACCGACGAGGTCAAGGCCTACGGCATGGCGCTGATCAATGCGATCAAGGAGCTGCTGCCGCTCAACCCGCTGTACAGCGAAGAGCTGAAAAACTACCTCAACCGCTTCAGCCCCAACGACCCGTCGCCGCTCACCGACTTCGCCGCCGCCCTCACCTCGGCCACCGGCAACCAGTTGCAGGAGGTACTCGACTGCGTACCCATGCTCAAGCGCATGGAAAAGGTCCTGCCGATGCTGCGCAAGGAAGTCGAGGTGGCGCGCCTGCAGAACGAGATCTCGGCCGAGGTCAACCGACAGATCGGCGAGCACCAGCGCGAGTTCTTCCTCAAGGAACAGCTCAAGGTCATCCAGCAGGAGCTGGGCCTGACCAAGGACGACCGCAGCGCCGACCTCGAGCAGTTCGAGCAGCGCCTCGAAGGCAAGACCCTGCCGGACCAGGCACGCAAGCGCATCGACGAAGAGATGGGCAAGCTGGCCATCCTCGAAACCGGCTCGCCCGAATACGCCGTCACCCGCAACTACCTGGACTGGGCCACCGCCCTGCCCTGGGGCGTGTACGGCAAGGACAAGCTCGACCTCAAGCATGCACGCAAGGTCCTGGACCAGCACCACGCCGGCCTCGACGACATCAAGGAGCGCATACTCGAATTCCTCGCCGTGGGCGCCTGGAAAGGCGAGATCAGCGGCTCGATCGTGCTGCTGGTGGGCCCGCCCGGGGTAGGCAAGACCAGCATCGGCAAATCCATCGCCGAATCGCTCGGCCGGCCGTTCTACCGCTTCAGTGTCGGCGGCATGCGGGACGAGGCCGAGATCAAGGGCCACCGCCGCACCTACATCGGCGCCCAGCCCGGCAAGCTGGTGCAGGCCCTGAAGGACGTCGAGGTGATGAACCCGGTGATCATGCTCGACGAGATCGACAAGATGGGCCAGAGCTACCAGGGCGACCCGGCTTCAGCGCTGCTGGAAACCCTGGACCCGGAGCAGAACGTCGACTTCCTCGACCACTACCTGGACCTGCGCCTGGACCTGTCCAAGGTGCTGTTCGTGTGCACCGCCAACACCCTGGACTCGATCCCCGGGCCATTGCTCGACCGCATGGAAGTGATCCGCCTGTCCGGCTACATCACCGAAGAGAAACTGGCCATCGCCAAGCGCCACCTGTGGCCCAAGCAGCTGGAAAAGGCCGGCGTGGCCAAGACCAGCCTCGGCATCAGCGACAGCGCCCTGCGCGCGGTGATCGAAGGCTATGCCCGCGAAGCCGGGGTACGCCAGCTGGAGAAACAACTGGGCAAGCTGGTGCGCAAGGCCGTGGTCAAGCTGCTGGAAAACCCCGAGGCCAAACTGAAGATCGGCACCAAGGACCTGGAAGCCGCGCTCGGCATGCCGGTGTTCCGCAGCGAGCAGGTACTGGCTGGCAAAGGCGTGATCACCGGCCTGGCCTGGACCAGCATGGGCGGCGCCACGCTGCCGATCGAAGCCACCCGCATCCACACCCTCAACCGCGGCTTCAAGCTGACCGGCAAGCTGGGTGATGTGATGAAAGAGTCGGCCGAAATCGCCTACAGCTACGTCAGCTCCAACCTCAAGCAGTTTGGTGGTGACCCTGGTTTCTTCAACGAAGCGTTCATTCACCTGCACGTGCCCGAAGGCGCCACGCCCAAGGACGGCCCGAGTGCCGGCATCACCATGGCCAGCGCCCTGCTGTCGCTGGCCCGAGACCAGGCGCCGAAGAAGGGCGTGGCCATGACCGGCGAGCTGACCCTGACGGGGCAGGTACTGCCGATTGGCGGTGTGCGCGAGAAGGTGATTGCGGCGCGGCGGCAGAAGATCTTCGAGCTGATCTTGCCGGAGCCTAACCGTGGGGACTATGAGGAGCTGCCGGACTACCTGCGCGAAGGCCTGACCGTGCATTTCGCCAAGCGCTTTGCCGACGTGGCCAAAGTACTGTTCTAGCCAGCACCGGCCTCTTCGCGAGTAAACCCGCTCCCACAGGGATAGCGCAGGGCTTGAGCCCAGTGAGATCACTGTGGGAGCGGGTTTACCCGCGAAAGGGCCGCCACAGGCAACACAAATCTCCTCGATCATCGGTTATCCTCAGGCCATCGTCAGCCTCCGGAGCCAACATGACCGCCCCTCGTCTGCTCGTTCCCCTGAGCTTCGCCCTGATTTCCGCCTGCGCCCAACAGCCCACGCAACCCGTCGAACTGGACGCCGAAAGCGAATGCCCGACGCGCCTGCAGGTTGGCCAGGCGCTGACCCTGAGCTTGCCCAGCAACCCGTCCACCGGCTACCGCTGGCGCGTCGAGAACCCCGCCTCGAATGTGCTGAAAAGCCTTGGCCCGGAGGTGTACAACGCACCCGAGGAAGACATGGTCGGCAGCGCCGGTGTCTCTACCTGGCGCTACAAGGCCAGCAGTGTCGGCACATCCCAGTTGCTGCTGCTTTACCAACAACCCTGGGCTAAAGACGTCGCCCCGGTGCAGACCTTCGAATGCAAAGTTATCGTCCGTTAAGGGCAATCAGCTGCGGTCATACGCCATCTGAACCACCTTCAGGTACTCGCAGAGATCTTGCAACGCGACCGTGCCATCCGGCAAAGCCATCGTCGGGTCGAGCTTTGCAGCTTGACCCTGCCACTGCAGTTCCAACTTGCGAAGCTCTTGCAGCCACTCATTCTTGAGTGGCTCGACCCCGGCCAATGCCTTGACGGCATCGCGCTCATCCAGGGTGCTTTCCAAGGTTTGCTGAGCATGCCGCCGGTCACTCAGTGCCCCCTCGATTCTTGCATCAAGCCTGCTGCGGGCGTCACTCAAGTCCCTGAATGTCTTGACCCCTTCCAGCACATCAGCATGCTTGTGCAGCTTTTGCGTTGCCGCCTTGAGCACACTCGAATCGATTTTCGGATCCGTGATCAAGCCGATTATCTGGTCAATCTCGTCATCGTTCGGTATCAGCCCCTTCAAGGCACTGGCAACAGAGGGCTTTTCCAGTACCTCGATAGCCGCGACGATATCTGTCTGTTTTTGCCGCAGTTCATTCAAGCGTTCATCGAACGCCATTACTTGCTGCCTATGCAGGTCGACGCGGCTTTCCAGTTCCGGCAATGCCTCAATCAAGGCGGCTAACGAGAAAAGTTCCAGACGCTGATTTTGCCTGGCCAGTACCGAGTGAAGCTGACTCAGACGATTCAGAACAGTTGCCAACCTGTGGTGGGTCTCAGCACCTGGTTGGCTTGAAATAAACTGCCGGTCCTCCAGCAACACGATAGCGCCTATCAGGCTTTCCTTGAAAGAACGCTCGACTGCCAGCAACAGCACTCGTAACTCACCAAGTTGCTCTCGCGCCCGCGGTAGCACTTTCATGCCCCATGCGTCTTCAAGGCTGAATATCTGATCTTGCACTTGCTGCATGCGTACGAAGTCGGGCACAGCGGCTTTGATATCTACTACGTCCATGTCAGGCATCCTCATACTCTTCAACGAGCTCATCAAACAGTTCAGACAAGGTGTGGCAGATGCTCCCTATTTTTTCCCAAGGCCTGATGACTTCCGAAAAATCATGAACGAACGCCTCCAGCTGTTTTATATCCTTCAATTCCTTTGCTTCGTTTACCGAGCTATTGGCATACGAAGCCATGAACAACCAGACGTCCGCCAGACGCCGAGTTGCCGATGACAGGTCCTTGCACCTGAACTGTAAATCCCTGACCAATGTCGAGATACGCTCGAAGTCCTGGAGGGCCGGCAAGAGTTTTGCCATTTCCTGCGCCAGCTCATCACGCTTCTCGATCAGTGCATTCTTTTCTGCCCGAATGCTTTCCGCTTTGGAGCCGAAAACGCCTCCGGTCACGGCTACACCGATCGGTCCGAACCAAAGCCCGGTGAATGCATAGCCCACGTTGGCAGAATAATCTGACGCCAGCTGATCGATCTTTTCATCCCATTTATCGAGTTGCTGCCGCTTTTGCACGATGACGTCACTGGAAGCCTTTTCGTCGAAATGCGTGATCAAGCGACCCAGGCGCGGCTTGATCTCGCGTTTGATTTCACTATTGAACCAATTGGCGCGGGCGTCGACTTCATCGATGCGACGACGAGTGCCTTCGATTTCCCTTACCAATTCGGTAATACCAGGTGCCAGTACATTCCTTAGCTGTGCCTGCTCATCTTCACTCAACGCCGTGATATACACGTCGTCACCCTGTTCGGCCCTGGTGCTCTTGATCGTCAGAAACACATCGCTGTTTTCCAGATTGTTCAACAGGGTACTGCCACGCTGTACCAGGCTTTCGGCGAACAGTTCAATTTCCGGGCCAAGTTGCTTGACGCTTCGTTCGAGCTCGTCCCATACATCAATATGCCTGTGTAGCGCACGATAAAGCTCATACACAAGCGAAGCGTCCAGCCTCAAGGCTGCATAGTCAGCTTCCTTTTCGACCTGGTCCAAGGTACGCGGCAACTGGCTTACTACGTTGGCATACCTCTTTATTGCTTTCAGATTCTCCGCAGTCAACAAGCTGCCTGCTTGCTGACCATTGCTCAGTCGGCTTCCAAGGAACTCAAAATAGCGCTCCGGTAGCATTTTAACTTTGCTCAGCGGATCCATTTCATCTACGGTATACTTTTCCAAGTCAGTTGCGACAGTCATTACTCACCTCAAGATATTGACGACAGCATGCACAGTCATGCACTTGAATTTTGTTTGTTCGTCGAACTCGATACTGTCGCTTTGATAAAGTAACGATGTGGGAAACTTCGCTTTATTCTGGGGTAACCGTCCAGCCCTCTTGAAGCATTGCCATGGCAAGACGCGTGGCCTTTGGCTAAAATGCGCCTCCGTTTCACCCTGTATCGAGCCCGCCGTGAGCAAACAACCCGACCGCCTTTTCGCCCAGCCCCTGGAGCAAGTGCCCGACTTCGTCTTCAACGAGGACGTGGTGCGCGTGTTCCCGGACATGATCAAGCGCTCGGTGCCGGGCTACCCGACCATCGTCGAGAACCTCGGCGTGCTGGCCGCGCGCTTCGCCCAGCCGCATACCGCGCTGTACGACCTGGGTGCGTCGCTGGGTGCCGTTACCCAATCGCTGCGCCGCCATGTGCGCAGTGACGGCTGCCGGGTAATCGCCGTGGACAACTCCGCGGCGATGGTCGAGCGTTGCCGCCAGTACCTCACCGCCCAGGACTCGATGTTCCAGGAACTGCTGCCGGTGCAGGTGCTGGAAGCCGACATCCTGGCCCTGCCCTTCGAGCCCGCCTCGGTGGTGGCGATGAATTTCACCCTGCAGTTCATCGCCCCCGACCAGCGCCTGGAGCTGCTCGGCCGCATCCGCCAGGCGCTGTTGCCCGGTGGTGCGCTGATCCTCTCGGAAAAACTGCGCTTCGCCGATGATGAACAGCAGGACCTGCTCAATGAACTGCACCTGGACTTCAAACGTGCCAATGGCTACAGCGAACTGGAAATTGCCCAGAAGCGCAGCGCCATCGAGAACGTGATGAGGCCCGACACCCTCGAAGCCCACCAGGCGCGCCTGCGCGCAGCCGGTTTTTCGAAGGTGGTGCCCTGGTTCCAATGCCTTAACTTCGCCTCTTTGATTGCCCTGCCATGATCGATCTGTCCCCCCTCGTCCGCCGCTTGGCGGGTACGCCCCTGGCTTCCTGGTCGCAAGGCCTGCAAGCGCAACTGGAAGCCAAGCTGGAGAAGGGTCACGGTGACCTCGACCGCTGGCGCGGTGCGCTGGAAGCCTTGCCCGCCCTGCAACCGAGCGAAATCGACCTGGTCAACGGGCTGCGCCTGGACTGCGATTGCGACGACGCCACCCGCGCGCAGATGCGCCAGGCACTGATGGGCCTGTCCCCTTGGCGCAAAGGGCCATTCGACCTGTTCGGCGTGCATGTGGACACCGAATGGCGTTCGGACTGGAAATGGTCCCGGGTCGGCCCGCACCTCGACCTCAAGGGCAAGCGCGTGCTCGACGTGGGCTGCGGCAACGGCTACTACCAGTGGCGCATGCTCGGTGCCGGCGCCGACATGGTGATTGGCGTCGATCCCAACTGGTTGTTCTTCTGCCAGTTCCAGGCCGTTCAGCAATACCTGCCAGAGCTGCCCGCCTGGCACCTGCCATTCGCCCTGGAAGACCTGCCGGCCAACCTCGAAGGTTTCGACACGGTGTTTTCCATGGGGGTGTTCTATCACCGCCGCTCGCCCATCGAGCACCTGCTGGCGCTCAAGGACTGCCTGGTCAAAGGCGGGGAACTGGTGCTGGAAACCCTGGTGATCGAGGGTGACGAAAACCAGGTGCTGGTACCTGAGGACCGCTATGCACAGATGCGCAACGTCTGGTACCTGCCGTCGGTGCCTGCCCTGGAGCGCTGGTTGCGCCGTGCCGGTTTCAGCGACGTGCGTTGCGTCGACGTAAGCGTGACCAGCGTCGAGGAACAGCGCAGCACCGAATGGATGCGCTACCAGTCACTGGGCGACTTCCTCGACCCGAACGACCACAGCAAGACCATCGAAGGCCTGCCGGCCCCACGCCGCGCCACCCTGCTGGCGCGCAAATAAAAAAGGCGCCCGGATGGGCGCCTGAATACACCCGCGCCGAGGAGCTTTCACGGCGTAGGTGCTGTCACTCAATCCTTGGCCAACTCGCGGGCCTTCTCCTGTGCCTTGCGCTCACGCTCGGCAACGGCCTGTTGCTTGTCGCCGTGCAGGCGCTGCTGGTCTTCGCGGAACGCTTGCCAGAATTGTTTGGAACGTTCCGCACCGCCCTCGGCGTAAACACTGGCGCTGCCCAGGGCAAGGGTGGCCAACAGCAGGTATTTGGTCAGGTTCATCGTGGTTGCCTCGTGATAACCGATCAGACAGGGCCATCCTAGCGAGGGCTAGCTAACGGCAAGGTGAGGCGGGGATTACAGTCTTGCAATGTGGCCCTGTGTTGTCTGTGCTGGCCTCTTCGCGGGTAAACCCACAGGAACTGCACGGATTTCAGCGTCTGTGAAAATCCTGTGGGAGCGGGTTTACCCGCGAAAGGGCCCTAACAGACAGCCAGATAACACCAGGATTACAAATCCGTTATCTGCGCCGCGCGTCCTTACTCATGCCGTAACATCCTGCGCCTTGACCCTGATGCCACTACAGGGTCGAGAATCGCCCCCCTTTCATCACACCGAGCCCACCCATGCGTCTACTGATCATCGAGGACGAACTGCGTACCGCCGACTACCTGCAACAGGGCCTGCGCGAGAACGGCTACGTGGTCGACTGCGCCCACACCGGCACAGATGGCCTGCACCTGGCACGCCAGCAGCCGTACGACCTGGTCATCCTCGACGTCAATCTGCCCGAACTCGATGGCTGGACCGTGCTGCAGCGGCTGCGCGCCGAATCGGCCACGCGCATCATGATGCTTACCGCCCACGGCCGCCTGGCCGACCGGGTCAAGGGCCTGGACCTGGGGGCCGACGATTACCTGCTCAAACCTTTCGAGTTCCCGGAACTGCTGGCCCGTATCCGCAGCCTGCTGCGCCGCAACGACCAGCAACTGCAGCCCAGCACCCTGCGCGTCGCAGATCTGGAGCTGGACCCCGGCCGCCACCGCGCCTACCGCGCCGGCCAGCGTATAGACCTGACCGCCAAGGAATTCGCCCTGCTGCACCTGCTGATGCGCCAGACCGGCGAGGTGCTGTCGCGCACCCAGATCATCTCGCTGGTGTGGGACATGAACTTCGACTGCGACACCAATGTGGTCGAGGTTTCGATCCGGCGCCTGCGGGCAAAGCTCGACGACCCGTTCGACAACAAACTGATCCATACCCTGCGCGGCGTCGGCTACGTGCTCGAGGCACGCTTTTGAAAAACGCCAGCCTGTCACTGCGCCTGGGCCTGAGCGTGACGCTGATGGGCGCCGCACTGGTGCTGCTGCTGGCCTGCCTGGCCGTGTTCGCCCTCGATCACGAACTGGACAGCCGCGCACGCAAGGACCTGGCGCGCAAGATGCTGCAGGTCGAGCACAACCTGCGGGTCGACCTGCGTAGCGAAGACCTGGGCAGCCGCGCCCATCCCTTGCTCGACCTGGTGATGGGGCACGACAACCTCAGCCTCAGCGTGCTGGCCCTCGAAGGCCGCCACCCGCACCTGCTCAGCCTGGGGCCAGCGCTGGAATCGCAGGTAGGCGATCTGCGCACCGATGCCCGCCTGGCCTTTCATGCGTGGCGCGACAGCAATGGCAACCAGATACTCACCGTGACCCGGCTGATGCGCCTGCGCGACGACACCCCGGTCAAGGTGATGATGTCGCTCAACCGCGCCGACGACAACGCCCTGCTGCAGGCCTACCTGCACTCCACCTTGCTCGCGCTGCCGTTGCTGCTGTTGCTGATCGGGGCCGGTGCCTGGTGGCTGATGCAGCGCGGCCTGAGGCCACTGCGGCACTTCCGGCGCATTGCCGGGCGGGTGTCGGCCCAGGACCTGCAACATCGTCTTCCCGCTACCGGCCTGCCGCTGGAGCTGGCAGAGCTGGCCAGCAGCATCAACGTGATGCTCGACCGCCTCGATCAGGGCGTCAGCCAGCTGTCGCAGTTCTCCGATGATCTGGCCCATGAACTGCGCACACCGTTGAGCAACCTGATGGGCAAGGCGCAAGTGACGCTGGCCCGCGAACGGGACAACGCGAATTACCGGGAAGTGCTGGAAGACAGCATCGAAGAACTGACCCGGCTCAACCGCATCATCAATGACATGCTGTTTCTCGCCCAGGTCAGCCAACCCCAGGCCCAGGTCGCGCTCAAGCCCATGACATTGGCCGACGAGACGGCGCGGGTTGTCGAGCTGTTTGCGTTCAGTGCCGAGCTGAAAGGGGTTGAGTTGCGTATGCAAGGCTGGGGGACGGCGCAGGGTGATCGGCTGATGTTTCAGCGGGCACTGTCGAACCTGTTGAGCAATGCCATTCGGCACGGCCCCGATGACAAGCCTGTGGAACTACGTATCGAGCGCGTGGGCAGCGAAGTTCGGCTTTCGGTGGAAAACCAGGGGCCTGGTATTGCTGAAGAACACCAGTCGCGCTTGTTCGAACGGTTTTACCGGGTGGGCTCGGGGCGCTCGCGGCTGGAGGGAGGGACCGGGTTGGGGCTGGCGATCGTGAAATCGATCATGCAGTTGCATGGTGGGCGGGTCGAGGTCAGCAGCAGCCCCTTGGGGCCTACCCGGTTTACCCTGGTGTTTCCTGCCGAGTGATCGGCTGCCTGCACCAGCCTCTTCGCGGGCTTGCCCGCTCCCACAGGTACCCCACAGGCCTTGAAGCTTGTGCAATCCCTGTGGGAGCGGGCAAGCCCGCGAAGAGGCTGGTGCAGGCGACCAACGATTAGCGCGAAGCCGCCACGATCAGCGCCTTCATCTCGGCCACAGCGGCCTTGAAGCCGACGAACAGCGCATGCGCCACCAGCGCATGGCCGATGTTCAGCTCATTGATGCCCTTGATTGCCGCCACCGCCTCGACGTTGTGGTAATGCAAGCCGTGGCCGGCATTGACGATCAGCCCCTGCCCCACGCCAAACGCCACGCCATCGACGATACGCTTGAGTTCCTCGGCCACTTCGGTCGGGGTTTCGGCATCGGCGTAACGCCCGGTGTGCAGTTCGATGGCAGGCGCGCCAACGCGACGCGAAGCCTCGATCTGCCGCTCGTCGGCATCGATGAACAGCGACACTTCGGCACCGGTACGCGACAGGCGCTCAACCGCAGCCTTGATCCGTGCTTCCTGGCCCGCCACGTCCAGGCCGCCTTCGGTGGTCAGCTCCTGTCGGGTTTCGGGTACCAGGCAGATGTGCGCCGGGCGGATCTTCTCGGCAAAGGCCATCATCTCTTCGGTGACGCCCATCTCAAAGTTCATGCGCGTCTGCAGCACGTCCTTGAGCAGCACCACGTCACGCTCCTGGATGTGCCGGCGGTCTTCACGCAGGTGCACGGTGATGCCATCGGCGCCTGCTTCCTCGGCATCCAGGGCAGCCTTGACCGGATCAGGGTAACGCGTGCCCCGGGCCTGGCGCAGGGTCGCCACGTGGTCGATGTTTACGCCGAGAAGCATGCGGTTGCTGTGAGTCACGAAAGGCTCTCCTGAAGATTGAGCCCCACAGCATACGTCGTGATCAGCGCTTGCGAAACAGTTCCCGGCTGACCAGCGGTTTTGCCCCCAGGTGAACCGCCAGTGCCTGGCGCATCAGGCGCTTGGCAGCGAGCAAGGCACCTGGGGCATCCCAGTCGGCTTCGGCCAGGGCCAGCAGTTCGGTGCCGCGGAACAGCCCGGGTTGCACCAGCTCGACCCGCTCCAGGCCGGCATCCACACGCAAGCGGTACAGGCCATCGACCGCGATCGCCTGGTCATTGACGTCGTGGTGCAACGAAAACGCGTAACCGAGTTCGTCCAGCAGCCGCCATTCGAAGGAGCGCAGCAGCGGCTCCAGCGGGCGACCGGCGGCCAAGGCCTGCAAGGTCAGGGTGTAGTGCTCGAACAAAGCCGGGAAAGGCGCTTCGGCGGGCAGCAGGCGCATGAGCAGTTCGTTGAGGTACAACCCGCTGAACAGGGCATCGCCATGCAGCCAGGCGGCGATGCCGGCACTGTCCATGCGCCCGACATTCTTCAGCTCGCCACGCCCACGCAGTTCCAGCTCCAGCGGCACGAACGGCCGCACCAGGCTGCCACCTTTGCCACGCGCACGGCGCAGCACGGCGCGCATGCGGCCCTGCGGGGTGAAGAAGTCCACCAGCGCGCTGGTTTCCTTGTAGGCACGGCTGTGCAGCACGTAGGCTGGCTGGCCGACAGGTTGTTCCATGGAAAATACGTGCCCCAGGGGTTGCACTGGCCCTTGTAGGAGCGGCCTTGTGTCGCGATAGGGCTGCGCAGCAGCCCCAGCAATTTATGCTGCGAAGCTGAAAATCCGGGGCCGCTTTGCGGCCCCGTCGCGACACAAGGCCGCTCCTACAGAGACCGGCCGTGCGAGGCTTAGAGGTCGCCGTAGCCCAGCGAGCGCAGGGCGCGCTCGTCATCGGACCAGCCGCCTTTCACCTTGACCCACAGGTTGAGCATGACCTTGGAGTCGAACAGCACCTCCATGTCCTTGCGCGCCTCGGAGCCGATGCGCTTGATGCGCTCGCCCTTGTCGCCAATGATGATCTTTTTCTGGCCGTCGCGCTCGACCAGGATCAGCGCATGGATGTGCAGCACATGACCCTGCTGCTTGAATTCTTCAATTTCCACGGTGATCTGGTACGGCAATTCCGCACCCAGCTGGCGCATGATCTTCTCGCGCACTAGTTCGGCGGCCAGGAAGCGGCTGCTGCGGTCGGTGATCTGGTCTTCGGGGAAGAAGTGCTCGTTCTCGGGCAGGTGCTTGGCGATCTGTGCTTCCAGCGCCTGCAGGTTGTGCCCCTGCTGCGCGGAAATAGGCATCACTTCGGCGTTCGGCAACTGCTCCTGCAGCCATTGCAGGTGCGGGATCAGTTCGGCCTTCTCTTCCATGCGGTCGGTCTTGTTGACCGCGATGATCAGTGGGCCCGTCACGTACTGCACGCGCTCCAGCACCAGTTGGTCCTCGTCGGTCCATTTGGTGCGGTCGACCACGAAGATCACCACGTCGACGTCCTTCAGGGCCGCCGAAGCGTTGCGGTTCATGTAGCGGTTCAAGGCCTTGTCGTTGGCCTTGTGCATACCGGGGGTATCGACGTAGATCGCCTGCACGTCACCCTCGGTCTTGATGCCGAGCATGTTGTGGCGGGTGGTCTGCGGCTTGCGCGAGGTGATCGCCAGCTTCTGGCCGAGGATGTGGTTGAGCAGGGTCGACTTGCCCACGTTCGGGCGGCCGACAATGGCTACGTAGCCGCAGCGGGTCGGGTTGCTATCAGTCATTGCCATTCTCCACGCCCAGGGCGATCAGTGCAGACGCGGCAGCGACTTGCTCGGCGATACGCCGGCTAACGCCCTGGCCACGGCTCTTGTTGTTCAGCAGCACCACTTCGCATTCGACGAAGAAGGTCCGGCAGTGCGGTTCGCCCTGGATGTCCACCACTTCGTAACGCGGCAGCTCGCAGCTGCGCGACTGCAGGAACTCCTGCAGGCGGGTTTTCGGGTCCTTGTTGGTATCGACCAGGGTCAGGCCTTCGAACTCATCGGCCAGCCAGGCCAGCACGCGCTCCCGGGCCGTTTCCATGTCGGCGTCCAGGTAGATGGCGCCAATCAGCGCCTCCAGGGCGTCGGCCAGGATCGACTCGCGGCGGAAGCCACCGCTCTTGAGCTCACCCGAACCCAGGCGCAGGTGATCGCCCAGGTCGAAACCACGGGCCAGGCGGGCCAGGGTCTCACCCTTGACCAGGCGCGCGCGCAGGCGCGACAGCTGGCCTTCGCGGGCCTGCGGGAAGCGCTCGAACAGCGCTTCGCCGGCGACGAAGTTGAGAATGGCGTCACCGAGAAACTCCAGGCGCTCATTGTTGCGCCCGGCGTAACTGCGATGGGTCAGTGCCAGGAGCATCTGGTCCTGGTTCTTGAAGGTATAACCGAGCTTTCGCTCCAGACGGGCAAGGGGAGCACTCATGCAGCCACCCGTTCGTTGTTCAACGCGTTGTTCAAATCAACATCCTGAAAGACTGTTTGGCTGTGGCCCGCCGCGATGTGCGGCGAATCTCCCGATCCCTGAGAACACAGCCTATGTCAGAAATGCATTCGGCGCTGCCTGCTGGCCAGCGCCGATGGGTATCAATGGATCAGACCGACCCGCGACAGGTTGGGCAGGTGGCTGAGCTTGGGCTCTGGCCAGCTCATCCACACCGCGAAGGCCTTGCCGACGATGTTCCGGTCCGGAACCATGCCGTGCAGTTCCTTCGGGATGTTCGGGTCATCCCAGTAACGGCTGTCGTTGGAGTTGTCGCGGTTGTCGCCCATCATGAAGTAATGGCCTGCCGGCACGGTCCATTGCTGGTCCGGCGGCATGCGGTAACGGCTCATTTCCTTGCGGATCAGGTGTTCGGCCTCGCCGAGCTTTTCCTTGTACAGCTCGGCGCTGCCCAGGGTGCCCGGCTCGGTGCCCACCAGTTGTTCGGCAATCGGCTGGCCGTTGACGAACAACCGCTTGTCGCTGGTGTAGCGCACCTGGTCACCCGGCAGGCCTACCACACGCTTGATGTAGTTGACGTTCGGGTCGCTCGGGTAACGGAACACCATCACATCACCGCGTTGCGGGTCACCCACCTCGATGACCTTCTTGTCGATCACCGGCAGGCGAATGCCGTACGAGAACTTGTTCACCAGGATGAAGTCGCCCACTTCCAGGGTCGGCTTCATCGACCCCGAAGGGATCTGGAACGGCTCGACCAGGAACGAACGCAGCACCAGCACGATGAACAGCACCGGGAAGAACGACTTGCCGTACTCGACCAGCAACGGTTCCTTGCCCAGGCGCTCGACCACCGCCATCTCGGGCTGGCTGACGCTGCCCTGGTAGTTGGCGATTGCCGCACGCCGGCGCGGAGCCAGGAACAGCAGGTCGATCAAGCCCAGCAGGCCGCAGACGAAGACGGCGATGACTAGCAACAGCGGGAAATTTAGCGACATAGGACCTAGCTATCCAACCTGAGCACGGCGAGGAAGGCTTCCTGTGGAATCTCCACGTTACCCACCTGTTTCATGCGTTTCTTACCGGCCTTCTGCTTCTCCAGCAGCTTCTTCTTACGGCTGACGTCACCACCGTAGCACTTGGCCAGTACGTTCTTTCTGAGCGCCTTGACGGTTGTCCGCGCGATGATCTGGCCGCCGATAGCTGCCTGGATCGCCACGTCGAACATCTGCCGAGGGATCAGTTCCTTCATTTTCTCGGTCAACGCACGGCCTTTGTAGGCCGCGTTGTCGCGGTGCACGATCAATGCCAGGGCATCGACCTTGTCGCCGTTGATCAGTACATCCAGCTTGACCAGGTTGGCCGACTGGTAGCGATCGAAATGATAGTCCAGCGAAGCATAGCCGCGGCTGGTGGACTTGAGGCGGTCGAAGAAGTCCAGCACCACTTCGTTCATCGGCAGGTCGTAGCGCACCTGCACCTGGCTGCCGAGGAACTGCATGTCGCGCTGCACGCCACGCTTCTCGATGCACAGGGTGATGACGTTGCCCAGGTGTTCCTGCGGTACCAGGATGGTGGCAGTGACGATCGGCTCGCGGAAATCGGCGACCGCCGAGACGTCTGGCAGCTTCGACGGGTTGTCGACGGTGATGGTCTCGCCGGTTTTCAGTTCCAGCTCGTAGATCACGCTTGGCGCCGTGGTGATCAGGTCCAGGTCGTATTCGCGCTCCAGGCGCTCCTGGATGATCTCCATGTGCAGCATGCCGAGGAAGCCGCAACGGAAGCCGAAGCCCAGGGCGTCGGAGCTTTCCGGCATGTATTGCAGCGACGAGTCGTTCAGGGTCAGCTTCTGCAGCGCATCGCGGAAGTCCTCGAAGTCGTCGGAGCTGACCGGGAACAGGCCGGCGTAGACCTGCGGCTGGATCTTCTTGAAGCCTGGCAGCACTTCGACCTCAGGGGTCGAGGACAGGGTCAGGGTGTCACCGACCGGGGCACCGTGGATGTCCTTGATGCTGGCAATGATGAAGCCCACTTCGCCAGCCTTCAGGTCGGCGGTCTGGGTGTGTTTCGGGGTGAACACGCCCACGCTGTCAACCAGGTGCACCTTGCCGGTGGACTTGACCAGGATCTTGTCGCCTTTCTTGACGCGGCCGTGGCGCACGCGCACCAGCGAGACCACGCCCAGGTAGTTGTCGAACCAGGAGTCGATGATCAGTGCCTGCAGCGGCGCCTCGATATCGCCTTCCGGCGCAGGGATGGTTTGTACCAGGCGCTCGAGCACCTCGTCCACGCCCATGCCGCTCTTGGCACTGCAGGCCACGGCGTCGGTGGCGTCGATGCCGATGATCTTCTCGATCTCGTCCTTGACGCGATCCGGATCGGCCTGGGGCAGGTCCATCTTGTTCAGTACCGGCATGACCTCAAGGCCCTGCTCGATGGCGGTGTAGCAGTTGGCTACGGATTGGGCCTCGACGCCCTGGCCGGCATCCACCACCAGCAGCGCGCCTTCACAGGCCGCCAGCGAACGCGAGACTTCGTAGGTGAAGTCGACGTGGCCGGGGGTATCGATGAAGTTCAGCTGGTAGACCTTGCCGTCCTGCGCCTTGTAGTTGAGCGTGACGCTGTGGGCCTTGATGGTGATACCGCGCTCACGCTCCAGGTCCATGGAATCGAGCACCTGGGCTTCCATCTCGCGTGCCGACAGGCCACCGCACATCTGGATGAAACGGTCGGCCAGCGTCGACTTGCCATGGTCGATGTGGGCGATGATGGAGAAATTGCGGATATGACTCAAATCACTCACGGGTCAACACTCGAAAAGGCTGCGAGCCGGACGCCCGCCGAAAAATAGCCGGGAATTGTACCTTAAGCTGCCGGGATATGGGAGATTCCTCTATCGGACTGTACACAGCATTCGTCCCTGCAATTGTGAACTTTCATGAAAAAGGGCAGCCGAAGCTGCCCTTTTCTCCTTGCCAAGCCGCTTATTCAGCCAGCTTGAAGGTAATGAAGCTGGCACGGCCCTGACGCAGCACGCGCATCGACACCGAACGGTTCTTCGGCAGTTCCTTGGCGATTTCGGTGAATTCCTTGGCCGAACCGATGGCCTGGTTGTTCAGGTGGCTGATCACGTCACCCGGGCGCAGGCCGATCATCGCGGCGGGGCCATCCTGGACTTCCTTGATGACCACGCCACCCTTGAGCTCCAGGGCTTTCTTCTGCTCGGCGGTCAGGTCGGCCACCGAGACGCCCAGGCGGTTGCTGCTGCGCTCGGCGCTGCCTTCGGCGCCGGTACCGATGTCGGCATCGTCGTCCGGCAGTGCGCCAACGCTGATGTCGAGGTTCTGGCGCTTGCCGTTGCGGATGATCTCCAGCTTGGCCTTTTCGCCGTCCTTGAGGCTGCCGACCAGGTGCGGCAGGTCGGCCGACATGACGATCGGCTGGCCGTTCATGCTCAGGATCACATCACCCACCTGCAGGCCGCCCTTGGCTGCCGGGCCGTTTTCCAGCACCTGGGCCACCAGGGCACCGGCCGGTTTGTCCAGGCCGAACGACTCAGCCAGGTCCTTGTTGACCTCCTGGATCACCACGCCCAGCCAGCCGCGGCTGACCTTGCCGTCTTTCTTCAGCTGGTTGGAGACATCGATCGCCACATCGATCGGGATGGCGAACGACAGGCCCATGAAACCGCCGGAACGGGTGAAGATCTGCGAGTTGATACCCACCACTTCGCCGTTCATGTTGAACAGCGGGCCGCCGGAGTTGCCCGGGTTGATGGCAACGTCCGTCTGGATGAACGGTACGTAAGTGTCGTTGGGCAGGGTGCGACCCTTGGCGCTGACGATACCTTTGGTCACCGAATGGTCGAAGCCGAACGGCGAACCGATGGCCAGTACCCACTCGCCCACCTTGAGCTTCTCGGAATCACCCAGCTTGACGGTCGGCAGGTTCTTGCCCTCGACCTTGAGCAGGGCCACGTCGGTGCGCGGATCGGTGCCGACCAGCTTGGCCTGCAGCTCGCTGCGGTCCGACAGGCGGACGATGATTTCGTCGGCATCGGCTACCACGTGGTTGTTGGTCAGCACGTAGCCATCACTGGAAATGATGAAGCCCGAACCCAGCGACTGGGCCTCGCGCTGGCGGTCGCCACGCGGCGAGCGCGGCTGCTGCGGCATGTTGCGCTCGAAGAACTCGCGGAACATCGGCGGCAGGCCTTCCAGGTCGGGCATCTGCCCGGCGGCCATGCGGCGGTCCGGCAGCTTCTGCTTGGTACTGATGTTGACCACGGCTGGCGAGGCCTGCTCGACCAGGGTAGTGAAGTCCGGCAGGGCTTCCTCGGCCTGGGCGCTGAGCACCTGGCCGAGCATCAGCACGGCGGCGAACATCGATAGGTAGGATTTCAAGCGTGGTATTGACATACGGCTCCCGTCACAACGAGCGGTAGTTTAGAAAGGCCCCTGCACAAAGCAGGAAAGGCCAGGCTCCAAGAAGCCTGACCTATAGAAAATTTGCCGATGGATTGCAAATGACAATGCTTTAATTTCATTTCAGAGGCATTTCCGCACGCCTTGGCATGGCCCGCACGCCAGGCCCGCAAATGCGCGCCATCACTGGCGCGCCTGGCCATCCTGGGGGCGCATCGACAGCGCCACACGCTCTGCGGTACCCAGCGGAATCTCGCCGACCACTGTGACCATCACCTTGCCCTTGGGCGTGTTCAGCCGACGCGAGACCGCCGAAGTCGGGCCAAGCTGGGTGCGCATGTCGGTCCCGCCCTCATCCTTTACCGACTCGAGGAACACCGAGAAGCGCGCCAGGCCATCGTCGTACATCAGGCTGCTGACCGTGCTGTCATTCTTGGGGTCGCGGCGTACCGAGCTGTTGACCAGTTCGAAGCCAGGCGGCAGCCAGTCCGAACGCCAGCCGGCGACCGTGTCATTGGCGGCAGCGGCCACATGCTGCACCGGCTTGCACGCAGCGCTGGCGCGCAGGTCGTCGTCGCTAGGTGCTTCGGTATCGAGACGGGTCATCTGGAACCGCTCCAGCAACTGCCCCTTGTCGTTGACCATCAACGAGCGCAGCGGCAGGCCGGTAGCACGGTCCAGGTGCAATTCGAAGGCATAACGGTGCTGGTCGCGCGGGGTGAGCGTCACGATCACGGCATCGCGCCCAGCGACCCGTGACTTGCCCGCCACGCTCAAGTCATACCAGCCCATCAGTTTCAGCGGATCAAGCACACGCTGCGCGGTGTCCGGGGGCGTCGTCACACCACTGGCCAAGGCCCCGCTGACGCACTCTACCTTGCCATCCACGCGCACGATCTCCTGGGCGGCGCCATCGAGCTGCAACAGCCGCTCGCTGACCTTGCCGTCGTCGACCCTGCGCCAGATCTCGTGGGAAGAGAAGCTGCCATTGCGTTCGTAGACAAAAGAGCCTTGGTAGCTCTGCTTTTGCTCGGCCTGTGCCAGCTTGCTCAGCCACTCGCTCGCCTCAGGCGAGGAATTGGCCGCCAATGCTGGCACCGTCATGCAGCTGCCAATCAGCAGCGACAGGAGAGGTAGCGCGCGCATGATCCTCCTTACTTAACGGTTTTCCAGGCTGGCGGCGCGGGCATACGGCAATGCGGTTTCGGTGCCCTTGAGCGCAGATTCCTGGGCATGCTGGCGCAGATAGCCTGGCAGACGCTGGTCCCAGCCGGCCTGGTTCTGCAGCACGCCGTTGGCCATCGGCCCGGTCGGTTGCTCACTGCTCTCACTATAGCCTGCCAAAACGGCCGGGCCTTGTGCTTGTGGCACACTCAGGCCTTGCTGGGCAGGTTGCTGGGCAGCAAGCTCGGCGCCAGTGATCTCGTCCTGGTTGTACATGCGCACACCGGCCAGCACCGCTACGGTGACCGAGGCAGCTACCGCCAGGCGGCCAATGCTGCGCCATGGCCCTTTCTTGACCTTGGCCGGCACGGCTTCGTCAGCCAGCGCTGCAGACACCGCCGAGGCGATATCCAGGTTGGGCAGCAACAGCTCCTTGTGCATGGCTGCGCGGGCAACCTGGTAACGCGACCAGGTGGCACGGGTTTCAGCATCGTCTACGGCGTTCAACACACGACGCAGTTCAAGCTCGTCCGCTTCGTTATCCATCACCGCGGACAGCGATTCCTGCAAAGCTTCACGACTCATGGCGGTTCCTCTCTTGGCTGTCGCCGCTGTCTCAGGTTTCCTGCAGCAAAGGTTGCAGGGCTTTGTCTATGGCCTCCCGAGCGCGGAAGATTCGAGAGCGCACGGTACCCACCGGACATTGCATGACACTGGCAATGTCTTCGTAACTCAGCCCGTCGAACTCGCGCAGGGTCAGTGCCGTGCGCAGGTCTTCAGGCAGTTGCTGGATGGTGCGATGGACAGTGCCTTCGATTTCATCCCGCAACAACGAGCGTTCTGGGGACTCGAGATCCTTGAGACCATGATCGCCGTCGTAAAACTCCGCATCCTCGGAGCTCACATCACTGTCTGGCGGCCGTCTTCCACGGGACACCAGGTAGTTCTTCGCCGTGTTGATGGCGATGCGGTACAGCCACGTATAGAACGCACTGTCTCCGCGGAAGTTGCCAAGCGCACGGTAGGCCTTGATGAAGGCTTCCTGTGCTACATCCTGGGCCTCGTGGGTATCGTGAACGAACCGCACGATCAACCCGAGAATCTTGTGCTGATACTTCAGCACCAACAGATCGAAAGCTCGCCTGTCACCGCGCTGAACGCGCTCGACAAGCTGCTGATCCTCTTCCTGGGTTAGCATGAACACTCCTCAGTGAACTCGAAGGAGCGTTGCAACAGCCATCGTTCAGGCTTGCAACCATAGACTCGGGCTTTGCGCAAAAGTTCTCCCCTCCAAGCAAGTTTCCTGCAGCCCTTGGTCGGGTTGCACGGAAGACGCGGCACGGTCACGGCCGGCTACGTCGATAATCAGGTTTCGAGTACGCAGGGACAGCCCGGACAGGCCTGCCGCCCTGCGTCGCCGCGGCAAGTTGTGGCGCGTGGGCAGCCTTCATAGGATTTCCGGCCATGTCGGAAAGTTCCCACAAAGGTTGTCGCGACCAGGCAAGTGGCATGGAAATGGGCCACCCGGGGCTGCTATAAAGGCAACCCGGCCAGCTTTAACGATAGTTTCACAATGCCATCGGCGCGTGACTATTGTGCCGCGCCCCTTCCAAAGAATACTAGTGTCCCGACATGAGCCAACAATTCCAACATGATGTCCTGGTGATCGGCAGCGGTGCCGCCGGTCTCAGCCTGGCACTGAACCTCCCCAGCCACCTGCGAGTCGCCGTGCTCAGCAAGGGCGACCTGGCCAACGGCTCGACCTTCTGGGCCCAGGGCGGTGTCGCGGCAGTGCTGGACAATACCGATACCGTGCAGTCGCATGTCGAGGACACCCTCAATGCCGGCGGCGGCCTGTGCCATGAAGAAGCTGTGCGCTTTACCGTCGAGCACAGCCGCGAAGCCATCGAGTGGCTGATCGAGCAAGGCGTGCCCTTTACCCGCGACGAACACTACAGCGTCGACGACGGTGGCTTCGAGTTCCACCTGACCCGCGAAGGCGGCCATAGCCACCGGCGCATCATCCACGCCGCCGACGCCACCGGCGCAGCCATCTTCACCACGCTGCTGGAGCAGGCCCGCAAACGCCCGAACATCCAGCTGCTGGAGCAGCGCGTGGCGGTCGACCTGATTACCGAACGTCGCCTCGGCCTGCCCGGCGAGCGCTGCCTGGGTGCCTATGTGCTCGACCGCAACACCGGCGAGGTGGACACCTTCGGTGCGCGCTTCACCGTGCTGGCCACTGGCGGCGCGGCCAAGGTCTACCTGTATACCAGCAACCCCGATGGTGCCTGCGGCGACGGCATCGCCATGGCCTGGCGGGCCGGTTGCCGGGTGGCGAACCTGGAGTTCAACCAGTTTCACCCGACTTGCCTGTACCACCCACAGGCCAAGAGCTTCCTGATCACCGAAGCCCTGCGCGGCGAAGGTGCCCTGCTGCGCCTGCCCAATGGCGAGCGTTTCATGCCACGCTTCGACCCCCGCGAAGAACTGGCCCCGCGCGACATCGTGGCCCGCGCCATCGACCACGAGATGAAGCGCCTGGGTGTGGACTGCGTGTACCTGGACATCACCCACAAGCCGGCCGACTTCATCAAGAGCCACTTCCCCACCGTGTACGAGCGCTGCCTGGCCTTCGGCATCGACATCACCCGCCAGCCGATCCCGGTAGTACCGGCGGCGCACTACACCTGCGGCGGAGTGATGGTCGACGACCGCGGCCACACCGACGTGCCGGGCCTGTATGCCATAGGTGAAACCAGCTTCACCGGCCTGCACGGTGCCAACCGCATGGCCAGCAACTCGCTGCTGGAATGCTTCGTCTATGGCCGTGCCGCCGCCGCCGACATCCAGGCGCACCTGGATGAGGTGACCATGCCCAAGGCCCTGCCCGGCTGGGACGCCAGCCAGGTCACCGACTCGGACGAGGACGTGATCATTGCGCACAACTGGGACGAACTGCGGCGCTTCATGTGGGACTACGTCGGCATCGTGCGCACCAGCAAGCGCCTGCAGCGAGCGCAGCACCGCATTCGCCTGCTGCTGGACGAAATCGACGAGTTCTACAGCAACTACAAGGTCAGCCGCGACCTGATCGAATTGCGCAACCTGGCGCAGGTGGCCGAGTTGATGATCCTGTCGGCCATGCAGCGCAAGGAAAGCCGCGGACTGCATTACACCCTGGATTACCCGGGGATGCTGGACGAGGCTAAGGACACCATCCTCAGCCCGATCTGAAATCGGCGTCGCGGCCTTCGCGGGCCCGCCCGCTCCCACAGGATTCCCACTGCCTCGCAGGCTTGCGCAGTACCTGTGGGAGCGGGCAAGCCCGCGAAGAAGCCAACTAGGTATGGCTTTATGCCCGGCTCACCCCTGCCCACCTACGCCGGCTGAATTTCAACCGCACCCGCAAGCGCCTGTGCTCATCAGCCCCCAGCGCATCCCGTGGCACGCATTGGCTCTCCCCCAACCAGCGCCCCGCCCGCACAAAGCGCAACACCACCAGCGCCGGCAACGCCACGCTGTCCCGGCACAAGCGCACCGGCTGCCAGCCACGGGCACGGCTGAACACCTGCCAGCCGCGCACATCACGGCGCAGGCCAACAACGGCATGCTCATGCGTCAGCAGAATACGTCGGGGAATGGCCCAGCCAGCGTGGGCAATACAGGCGGCGACAACAGCAAGGGCCGACCACCCGGACAGCGGGCTCGCCCATATGGCGAACCACGCCAGTACCTGGCCCCCCAGGTAGGCCGCCAGCAGCAGGCGCGAGCCTTGCCAGCGGCACTCGAAGCACTCACTTGGGCTGGACACGGTCCAGGATGATGCGAACCATGCGCTGCAGCTCCGGGTCTTCGGACTCGGTGCGCTCCATGAACCAGCCGAACATGTCCTGATCCTCGCAGCTCAACAGACGCACGTAGAGTTCGCGGTCGGTTTCGTTGAGCGTGGGGTAGACTTCCTGGGTGAAAGGCACCAACAGTACGTCCAGTTCCAGCATGCCGCGGCGGCTGTGCCAGAAAAGCCGGTTGAGTTCAGTTTGTTCGACCATGGGGCCCTCCTCGAATGGCCCGCCAGTATACAGCCAGGCGAGCGAAGCGACACCGGGCGTTGGTCTAGTCACCTACCTATTTTGTTACCGGCGTTCTATGATGGCCGCCAGTCTTTAGCCACCGCGATGACCCATGGCCGATTCCGCTTTCTTCTGCCCCCTGTCCCACGAGGGCATCCTCGCCGTCCGCGGCTCCGATGCAGGCAAGTTCCTGCAAGGCCAGCTGACCTGCAACATCAACTACCTCAGCCCGGAACACGCCAGCCTCGGCGCCCGCTGCATGGTCAAGGGGCGCATGCAGTCGAGTTTCCGCATCCTGCCCGAAGGCAACGGCTACCTGCTGGCCATGGCCAGCGAGCTGCTCGACGCCCAGCTGGCCGACCTCAAGAAGTACGCCGTGTTCTCCAAGGCGACGCTGACCGATGAAAGCGCTGCCTGGGCACGCTTCGGCCTGCAAGGCGGCGATGCGGCGCTGCAGGCCCTGGGGCTCGATGTGCCTGCGGCAGCTGGCAGCACCGTGCGCCACGACGGGTTGATCGCCATTGCCGTGTCCGCTGGCCGCGTGGAGCTGTGGGTACCGGCAGACAAAGCCGACAGCGTTCGCCAGGCGCTGGCCGCCGCACTGCCCGAAGGTAGCCTCGGCGACTGGCTGCTGGGGCAGATTCGCGCCGGGATCGGCCAGGTAATGGGGCCGACCCGCGAGCTGTTCATCCCGCAGATGATCAACCTGCAGGCCGTCGACGGCGTCAGCTTCAAGAAGGGCTGTTACACCGGTCAGGAAATCGTTGCCCGCATGCAGTACCTGGGCAAGCTCAAGCGCCGCCAGTACCGTCTGGCACTGGACCAGCAGGCCATTCCGGCCCCGGGCGCCGAGATCTTCTCGCCCACCCATGGTTCGTCGGTCGGTGAAGTGGTCATTGCTGCCAGCAACGGCACAGGCTGCGAACTGCTCGCCGTGCTCAGCGCCGAAGCGGTGGAAGACGACAACCTGCACCTGGGCAGCCTGGAAGGCCCACGCCTGCAGGTGCTGACCCTGCCCTACGAACTGGACCGCGACCGGGAAATCCAGCGTTGACCAGCCTGCCCCGCCTACGTGGCGGGGCCGCACCACCACTGCGGTAGACACGCCCATGAACAAGCTGGCCGAGATGGTTCAAGCACAGTTGCTCGATGCCATCGAAAAGGATGACCTGGTCCTGCCGACCCTGCCCGAGGTTGCCTTGAGCATCCGCGAGGCGGCGGAAGACAGCGAAATCAGCGTAGCGGCCCTGAGCAAGGTGATCGGTCGCGATGCGGCCCTTTCAGCGCGCCTGATCAAGGTCGTCAACAGCCCACTGCTGCGCGCGGCGGTCGAGGTCACCGACCTGCACACCGCCATCACGCGGCTGGGCATCAACTACAGCTGCAACCTGGCCATTGGCCTGGTGATCGAGCAGATTTTCCACGCCCGGGCGCCGGCGGTGGAGCAGAAGTTACGTGATATCTGGGCCAACAGCCTGGATGTGGCGGGCATCAGCTACGAAATCTGCCGCCGCTATACACAGCTCAAGCCCGACCAGGCTACCCTCGGCGGGCTGGTCAACCAGATTGGCGCACTACCGGTGCTAATCTATGCCGAAGAGCACAACGAACTGCTGTCCGACCCGGTGTGCCTGCATTATGTGATCGAGCAGATCCAGCCGGTGCTGGGCGACAAGATCCTCAAGGCCTGGGAATTTCCGGAGCAACTGGTCAACCTGCCGAGCCAGGTGCAGGACCTGGACCGGCAGACTGACAAGATCGACTACATCGACATCGTGCAGATCGCCCGCTGCATCAGCCAGCGCGGGCGCCACCGGCCGCTGGCAGCACTACCGGCATACCGCCACCTGGGCCTGCCGTACGGCACCGAGCTTGAAGTAGGTGAACTGATCGAGGCGCGGAGCATGTTGCGCTGACCGGTGTCAGCCTGTGCCGGCCTCTTCGCGGGTAAACCCGCTCCCACAGGTATAGCGCAGCCTTCAGCAGCGGCGCGGTCACTGTGGGAGCGGGTTCACCCGCGAAAGGGCCGGTACAGGCCACACATCAATCCGCGATAAAACTCACCCGCACCCGCAACCCGCCCTTCGCACCGTCATGCAGGCTCACCTGCGCCAAGTGCGCCCGGCAGATCTCGCCGACAATCGCCAAGCCAAGCCCACTGCCCTGCGCACTGCGCCGGTAGAAGCGCTCGAACACCCGCTCACGCTCGGCCTCGGGAATCCCCGGCCCGTCGTCCTCCACCTCAAGCACCGCCGGCGCCAGCACCCGCAAGATCACGTTGCCGCCAGCCGGCGTATGCGCCAAGGCATTGTCCACCAGGTTGCTCAACAACTCGTTGAGCAGCGTCGGCTCCCCCTTCAGCCACACCGGCGCCTCGGCCTCCAGGGCCAGCGCCACCCCGCGTTTGTGCGCCAGCGGTGCCATGGCCATGCCCAGCTCACGAGCCAACTGGCTCAGGTCCAGGCGCTGCGCCCCGCCTTCGGCAATCGCCCGCGCACCGTTCTCGACCCGCGCCAGCGACAGCAGCTGGTTGGCCAGGTGGGTCAGGCGGTCAGTGCCCTGGGCCGCGGACTCCAGTGTCTGCCGCCACTCCTGCGGCTCGGCCGAACGCAGGCCCAGCTCGACACGTGCCTTCAGCGCGGCCAGTGGCGTGCGCAACTCGTGGGCGGCGTCGGCGATGAACTGCGCCTGGCGCTCGAACTGGCCACGCAAACGCTCGGTGAAATGGTTCAAAGCCCGCACCAGTGGGCCCAGCTCACGCTGCACCTGCACCACCGGCAAGGCCCGCAGGTCGTCCGGCTGGCGCTCTTCCACCGCCGTGCGCAGGCGCTCCAGCGGCCGCAACGCGGCACTCACGGCAAACCACACCATCACCAGCGCGCCCAGCGCCAGCATCCCCAGGCGCAGCAGGGTATCGGCCATCAGGCCACGAGCCATGCGCACCCGCGCTTCCTCGGTCTCGGCCACACGGATCTCCGCCATGCCGTTCATGTTCGGCTCGCTCACCGGCTTCAACAGGCTGACCACGCGCACGTCCTGGCCCAGGTAGGTGGCGTTGTAGAACCGCGCCAGCGCCGGATAGTCGTCGGTACGCGGCGTGCCCGGCGGCGGCGCTGGCAGGTTCTCGTAACCGGAAATCAGCCGCTGCTGGATGTCCAGCACCTGGTAGTAGATGCGCCCGGCACTGTCGTAGGCGAAGGTGTCCAGGGCCACGTAGGGCACATCCGCGCTCAGCGAACCGTCACGCTGGGACAGGCCTGCGGCAATGGTCCGCGCCGAGGCCAGCAGGGTCCGGTCGTAGGCGGTATCGGCGGCCTCGCGGCCGTTCCAGTAGGCGCTCAGGCCACTGGCCAGCATCAGCACCACCAGCAGCAAGGCCAGGTTGCCGAGCAAGCGCCCGCGCAGGCTGCCGTTGTCACGCATCGCGGTGCTCGAGCAGGTAGCCAAGGCCACGGAAGGTGACGATGGCCACCGGGTGGCCGTCGAGCTTCTTGCGCAGGCGGTGGATGTAGATTTCGATGGCGTCGGGGCTGGCTTCTTCGTCCAGGCCGAACACCTGGGCGGCCAGTTGCTCCTTGCTCATCACCCGGCCCGGTCGGGCGATCAGCGCTTCCAGTACGCTCTGTTCGCGCGAGGTCAGGGTCAGGTTTTCGCCACCCAGGGCGAAGCGCCGGGTGTCCAGATCGTACACCAGCGGCCCGCAGCGTTGCTGGCGCTCGCCACCGAGCACGCTGCGCCGCAGCAGGGCCTTGACCCGTGCTTCCAGTTCGGTCAGCTCGAACGGCTTGGCCAGGTAGTCGTCGGCGCCCAGGTTCAGGCCGTGGACCCGGTCCTTGACGTCACTGCGCGCGGTCAGCATCAGCACCGGCAGGGTCTTGCCACGGCCGCGCAGGCGCGCCAGCACCTCGAAGCCGTCCATGCGCGGCAAGCCGACATCCAGCACGGCCACGGCGTATTCCTCGCTGGCCAGGGCCAGGTCGGCGGCCACGCCGTCATGCAGCACATCCACGGTCAGGCCATGGCTTTTCAAGGCCTGGGCCACGCTTTCGGCCAGTTGCAGGTGGTCTTCGACCAGCAGCACACGCATCGGATTCTCCCTGCTCGGGTGGGACGGTGGCGCGGAGTGTACCGCTGTCGGCAGGCCTGTGAAGCCCTGTCGACAAACCTTTCACGCTGAAAGGTTAGCGAAAGGTTGGTTACCTAGCATCGCACCACGGTCGCCCTTCGCGCCGAAAAAAGCACCAGCAAGGTGCAACGAATAAGAACAATAAACGGAGCCATCAGTGATGCTGTCATCGCAGCCGCAGGCGTTCGCGCCTACCCGTTCCTTTGCCGCACGCCCCTCCGCCATCGCCAGCGCCCTTGCGCTTGCCGGTGTCGCCCCGATGAGCCAGGCCGCCTTCTTCGAAGACAGCACGGCTACCTTCGAAACCCGCAACATGTACTTCAACCGAGACTTCCGCGACGGCACCAGTGCGCAGCAATCCAAGCGCGACGAGTGGGCCCAGGGCTTCATGCTCAACTTCGAGTCTGGCTACACCGATGGCACCGTGGGCTTCGGCCTGGATGCGCTGGGCATGCTCGGCATCAAGCTCGACTCCAGCCCCGACCGCACCGACACCGGCCTGCTGCCGACCCACGATGACGGCAAGGCCGCCGACGAGTACTCCAAGCTCGGCCTGACCGGCAAGGTGAAGGTGTCGCAGACCGAACTGAAGATCGGCACGCTGATCCCCGAACTGCCGACCCTGCAGCCCAACGATGGGCGCATCCTGCCGCAAACCTTCGAAGGCGGCCTGCTCACCTCGAAGGAGGTCAAGGGCCTTACCTTCACCGGCGGCCGACTGGACAAGGCCAAGGACCGCAACGACACCAACTGGGAAGACCTGGCCCTGAACAACAAGAACGGCCGCTTCGGTGGCTCGTTCAGCGCCGACAACCTGGACCTGGCCGGCCTCGACTACCAGTTCACCGATCGCATCACCGGCAGCTACCACTTTGCCCAGCTCGACGATATCTACCGCCAGCACTTCATCGGCATGGTCGCCACCCAGCCATGGGGCCCGGGCACCTTCGGCGCCGACCTGCGCCTGGCGGTGAGTGACGACGCTGGCGCCGCCAAGGCCGGCAACATCGACAACACCACCGTCAACGGCATGCTCAGCTACGCCCTGGGTGGGCACAAGGTCAGCGCCGCCTGGCAGCAGCTGTCCGGCGACAGCGCCTTCCCGTACGTCGATGGTGCCGACCCGTACCTGGTCAACTTCGTCCAGATCAACGACTTCGCCGGCGCCGACGAGCGCTCCTGGCAGGCGCGCTACGACTACAACTTCGCAGCACTCGGCGTGCCGGGCCTGACCTTCATGACTCGCTACATCAGCGGCGACAACGTCAGCCGCGCGGCCGGTGGCGAGGGCAAGGAGTGGGAGCGCAACACCGAACTGAAGTACGTGGTACAAAGCGGCCCGTTGAAGAACGTCGCCGTGCGCCTGCGCAACGCCACCTTCCGCTCCAACTTCGCCCGCGACGCGGACGAGGTGCGGCTGCTGGTGAGCTACAGCGTGGCGCTGTGGTAACCCCATAGCGATAACTTGATAACAACAACGCTCACGGAGATAGACGATGACCTTTTCACTGCGCCGCCTCGTCCTCGCTACCGGCTGCCTGCTGTTGGCCGGCAACGCCCTCGCTGCCGAACCGAAACGCCCCGAATGCATTGCCCCCGCCTCGCCCGGCGGCGGCTTCGACCTGACCTGCAAACTGGTGCAGAGCGCCCTGGTGCAGGAAAAGATCCTCACCAAGCCGATGCGCGTCACCTACATGCCCGGCGGTGTCGGCGCGGTGGCCTACAACGCCGTGGTCGCCCAGCGCCCGGCCGATGCCGGCACCCTGGTGGCCTGGTCCAGCGGCTCGCTGCTGAACCTGGCCCAGGGCAAGTTCGGCCGCTTTGACGAAAACGCGGTGAAATGGCTGGCCGCCGTCGGCACCAGCTACGGCGCCATCGCAGTGAAAAGCGACTCGCCCTACAAGACCCTCGACGACCTGGTCGCGGCGTTGAAGAAAGACCCGAGCAAGGTGGTGATCGGCTCCGGCGGTACCGTCGGCAGCCAGGACTGGATGCAGACCGCCCTGATCGCCAAGGCCGCCGGCATCAACCCGCGTGACCTGCGCTACGTGGCCCTGGAAGGCGGCGGAGAAATCGCCACGGCGTTGCTGGGCGGGCATATCCAGGTAGGCTCGACCGATATCTCCGACTCCATGCCGCACATTCAGAGCGGCAACATGCGCATCCTCGCGGTGTTCTCGGAAAACCGCCTGGACGAGCCCGAGATGAAAGACATCCCCACCGCCAAGGAACAGGGCTACGACATCGTCTGGCCGGTGGTACGCGGTTTCTACCTGGGGCCAAAGGTGAGCGACGAGGACTACGCCTGGTGGAAACAGTCATTCGACAAGATGCTGGCCTCGGAAGACTTCGCCAAGCTGCGTGACCAGCGCGAACTGTTCCCCTTCGCCATGACCGGTGCAGAGCTGGACGGCTATGTGAAGAAGCAAGTGGCTGACTACAAGGCACTGGCCAGGGAGTTTGGCCTGATCCAGTAAGCCGCCACCGACGTTCGCTCCTATGTAGGAGCGGCCTTGTGTCGCGAAAGGGCTGCGAAGCAGCCCCAGCGATTTGTGCAGCGATGCTGAAATCCTGGGGCCGCTTTGCGACCCATCGCGACACAAGGCCGCTCCTACAAAGGATCTGCGTCTTGCCGATGAACAACGAGGATTCCTTCATGATCCTGCAACGCATCTTCGCCCTGGCCCTGCTGGCGGTGTGCACCGCCCTGGCCGTGATGGCCTGGCCTTACCAGGCGGCGTTTTCCTATGAACCGGTGGGCCCGCGCGCCTACCCGCTGTTGATGCTCGGCCTGCTTGGCCTGGGCCTGCTGTACCTGGTGTTCCGCCCCACGCCCATCGTGCGCAAGGACGACGAACCGGAACTGGACCGCGAAACCCTGATCAAGATCACCGCCTGCGTCGGCCTGCTGATCGTTTTCGCCAGCACCTTCGAAGCCCTGGGCTTCATCCTCAGCGCCATCCTGGTCGGCGTGCCCATGGCCCGCCTGTACGGCGGCCGCTGGCTGCACAGCGCCATCGTGGTGGTGGGCATGAGCCTGTTCCTCTACTGGCTGTTCGACCGCGTGATGGACGTGCCCCTGCCCCTTGGACTGCTGAGCGTACTGGAGAACTGACACATGGATACCTTGAGCTACCTGGGCCAGGGCTTCGGCGTCGCCCTGTCCCCCTACAACCTGGTCACCGCCCTCTCCGGCACGCTGATCGGCACCGTGGTCGGCCTTCTGCCGGGCCTGGGCCCGATCAACGGCGTGGCCTTGCTGATCCCCATCGCCTTCGCCCTCGGCCTGCCGCCGGAGTCGGCGCTGATCCTGCTGGCGGCGGTGTACCTGGGCTGTGAGTACGGTGGGCGCATCAGTTCGATCCTGCTGAACATCCCCGGCGAAGCCTCGACCGTGATGACCACCCTCGATGGCTACCCGATGGCCCGCAATGGCCTGGCTGGCGTAGCGCTGTCGCTGTCGGCCTGGAGTTCGTTCATCGGTGCGCTGATCGCCACCTGCGGCATGGTGCTGTTCGCCCCGCTGCTGGCGAAATGGGCAATCGCCTTCGGCCCGGCGGAGTACTTCGTGCTGATGGTGTTCGCCATCGTCGCCCTCGGTGGCATGGCCGGCGACAAGCCGCTGAAAACCTTCATTGCCGCACTGATCGGCCTGTTCCTGTCGGCAGTCGGCATCGATGCCAACAGTGGCGTGTACCGCTTCACCGGCGACAGCGTGCATCTGGCCGACGGCATCCAGTTCGTGGTGCTGGTGCTGGGCCTGTTCTCCATCAGCGAAATCCTCCTGCTGCTGGAAAAGACCCACCATGGCCACCAGGCAGTCAAGGCCACCGGGCGCATGCTGTTCAACTTCAAGGAAGCGGCCTCGGTGTTCGTGGTCAACATCCGCTGCGGCCTGCTGGGCTTCATCATGGGTGTGCTGCCTGGCGCCGGTGCAACACTGGCCAGCGCCGTGGCCTACATGACCGAAAAACGCCTGGCAGGCGACAAGGGCAAGTTCGGCAAGGGCGACGCCCGCGGCCTGGCCGCCCCGGAAACCGCCATCGGCGCCTCCTGCTGTGGCGCCCTGGTACCGATGCTGACCCTGGGCGTACCCGGCTCGGGCACCACTGCGGTGATGATTGGCGCACTGACCTTGTACAACATCACCCCGGGCCCACTGCTGTTCGAACAGCAGCCAGACATCGTCTGGGGCCTGATCGCCTCGCTGTTCATCGCCAACATCATGCTGGTGATCCTCAACATCCCGATGATCCGCATCTTCACCCGCATCCTCGCCGTGCCGAACTGGGCGCTGGTGCCGGTGATCGCCATCATCACGGGGATCGGGGTGTACGCCGTGCATGCCACCACCTTCGACCTGTTCCTGATGGTCGGCATCGGCATCATGGGCTATATCCTGCGCAAGCTGGACTTCCCGCTGTCGCCGATCCTGCTCGGCTTCATCCTCGGTGGGCTGATGGAGCAGAACCTGCGCCGGGCGCTGTCGATCTCCAACGGCGAACTGGGCATCCTCTGGTCGAGCCCGATCAGCATGTCGGTATGGGTACTGACCATTTGCATGCTGACCCTGCCGCTGCTGCGCATCTGGCGCAAACGCAGCCAGCAGCGCCGGGCGATGGCCGATGCCTGATCGCTCGTTGCCGTTGTTTGTCGCGACCGGGCTGGTCGGCCTCGCTGGCGGTTTTGCCGCCAGCAAGGTCGGCTGGCCTTTGCCGTGGATGGTCGGCTCGTTGCTGGCGATCATCCTGGTGCGCTGCATGACACCCTGGCAGCTGCCGGAAATCCCCAATGGTCGCAAATGCGGGCAGTGGATCATCGGCATCGGTATCGGCCTGCACTTCACCCCGGCGGTGATCGAGCAGGTGGCCAGCCATTTCGCGCTGATCTTCTTCGGCGCGCTGTTCACCACCCTGTCCAGCGTGATCAGCGTATGGCTGTTGCGGCGCACCGGTGAAGACCGTGCCACGGCGTTCTTCGCCAGCATGCCGGGCGGTTCGGGGGAGATGGTCAACCTTGGCGCGCGCAACGGCGCTGTGCTCAGCCAGGTAGCGGCGGCGCAGAGCCTGCGCGTACTGGCGGTGGTACTGTGCGTGCCGGCGCTGTTCAAGTTCCTGCTGGGCGACGGGGTACCGCTGAATCACACCGGCAGTGTGAGCTGGGGCTGGCTGGCGCTGATTGCTCCGCTGGGCGTTGCCGTCGCCCTGCTCTGGCAGCGCTTGCGCCAGCCCAACCCGTGGCTGTTCGGGCCATTGCTGGTGGCAGCCACCGTGAGCCTGGCGGGCAACCTGCAGATAACCCTGCCCAATGGCGCCAGCCAGATCGGCCAGTGGTTGATCGGCAGTGGCCTGGCCTGCCACTTCAACCGCGCGTTCTTCCGCCGAGCACCGTCGTTCCTGGGGCGTACCCTGGTGGCCACGGCGTTGTGCATGGCGATTGCCGGCAGCGCCGCTTGGGTATTGAGCGTGATGACCGCGCTGGACCTGCGTTCGCTGACATTGGGGATGATGCCGGGCGGAATTGCCGAGATGAGCCTGACGGCAGAGACCCTGCAACTGTCGGTGCCGCTGGTGACGGCGCTGCAGGTGATGCGCTTGTTGTTCGTGCTGTTTCTGGCAGAGCCGTTGTTCCGGGTGTGGAACACCAACTCGGAATAATCGCGTCGCCTGCTTCGCGGGCTTGCCCGCTCCCACAGGGATAGCACCTGCCTTGAGGGCGGTGCAGTACCTGTGGGAGCGGGTTCACCCGCGAAGCAGGCGACGCGTTCTCTCAGGTGATCACAACGGTGGCAACGCCCAGTTGATCGGCGCCAGCCCGCGCTGCTGGAGGAAACTGTTGGTCCGGCTGAAATGCCCGCACCCCAGGAACCCACGGTAAGCCGACAACGGCGATGGATGCACCGACTTCAGCACCAGGTGCTTGGTCCCGTCGATCAGCTTCTGCTTGCTTTGCGCATGCGAACCCCACAGCAGGAACACCACGTTCGGGCACTGCTCGCTGACCACCTGGATGACCCGGTCGGTAAAGAACTCCCAGCCCTTCTTGGCATGCGACGCGGCATTGGCGCGCTCCACGGTCATGGTCGTGTTGAGCAACAGCACGCCCTGCTCGGCCCAGCTCTGCAGGTAGCCATGGTTGGCAATCGGGATGTTCAGGTCGCGCTGCAGCTCCTTGTAGATGTTGACCAGCGACGGTGGCGTGGCCACGCCCGGCTGCACCGAGAAGCACAGGCCATGCGCCTGGCCCGGCCCGTGGTACGGGTCCTGCCCGAGGATGACCACCTTCACCTGGTCCAGCGGCGTCGAGTTGAGCGCATTGAAGATCAGCGGCCCTGGCGGGTAGATCTCCTTGCCGGCGGCGTACTCGCCGCGCAGGAACTCGCGCAGCTGATGCATGTAGGGCTGGTCGAATTCGGCGCGCAAGGCGGCCTTCCAGCTGGGTTCGAGTTTGATGCGATCGTCGTCAGTCATGGGGCCTTCCATAAACAATGGCGCGACACTAGGTAAGCCCTTCCCGCTTGTCAAACGATCCGACCGACGACCGGCATGTTCGGCCAGGCAAGCCATACTTGTCCGATGACTTGCGCGAGGTAGTCCATGACCATTCACTGCGAGGTACTCACCGGCGCCGATGGCGCCCGCATCGGCATCGCCACCCTGGATGCGCCCAAGGCGCTCAATGCCCTGAACCTGCCGATGATCGAGGTATTGGGCGAACAGTTGCACGCCTGGGCTCGCGACCCGGGGATCGTTTGCGTGCTGCTGCGCGGCAATGGTGCCAAGGCCTTCTGCGCCGGCGGCGATGTGCGTGCGCTGGTGCAAGCCTGCCGCGACCACCCCGGCAGCGTCCCCCCGCTGGCCGCCACCTTCTTCGCCGCCGAATATCGCCTGGACTTTGCCCTGCACACCTATCCCAAGCCGCTGCTGTGCTGGGGGCACGGGCATGTGCTGGGCGGCGGCATGGGCCTGCTGCAGGGCGCCAATGTACGCATCGTCACCCCCAGCAGTCGGCTGGCCATGCCGGAAATCAGCATCGGCCTGTACCCGGACGTAGGCGCCAGCTGGTTCCTTGCCCGCCTGCCGGGCAAGCTGGGGTTGTTCCTCGGCCTGACAGGCGCGCCGATCAATGCTCATGACGCCTTGGACCTGGGCCTGGCCGACCGCTTTCTGGGTGAGTACCAGCAAGAGGCGCTGATCGAAGAACTGCTGCAACTGAACTGGCAGGAACAAACTGCCCTGCAACTGAACAGCCTGCTCAAGGCCGAACAGCACCGCGCCTGCGCCGAGTTGCCCGAGGCCCAGTGGCTGCCGCGGCGACAGGTAATCGATCAGTTGCTCGACGTGGCCGACGCAGCCGCCGCCTGGCGTGCGCTGGAGGGGCTAAAGCACCACGACGACCCGCTGCTGGCAGATGCCGGCCAACGGTTGCATGAAGGTTGCCCGCTGACCGCACATCTGGTGTGGGAACAGATCCGCCGGGCACGGCACCTGTCGTTGGCGCAGGTGTTTCAGATGGAGTACAGCATGAGCCTGAACTGCTGCCGCCACCCGGAATTCAGCGAAGGCGTGCGTGCGCGCTTACTGGACAAGGACAACCAGCCGCACTGGCACTGGCCCGATGTGGCGCAAGTGCCGGCGGCGGTGGTGGAGGCGCATTTTGCCAAGGTGTGGGAGGGGCGGCATCCGCTGGCGGATCTCGGGTAGTTTCGAGAAGCTGGGGCTGCCTTGCAGCCCATCGCGACACAAGGCCGCTCCTACAAGCGGATCGCGGTCCCCTGTGGGAGCGGCCTTGCGTCGCGAAAGGGGCGCAACGCGCCCCCGATTTTCAATTCACCTACCGCTGCCAGTTCCCTCCTTGCCCATGCCCACGCCGCCCGTCCCCGCGCCGGTCACCATCCCCCCGCCCGTTGGAGTGCCAACGGTCATTCTGCTGGTAGCGCTGGCTGCCACCGCGATAATCATGACGGTCACGGTCGCGCCCATAGTCATACCGCTGGCGGTTGCCATAGTCATAGCGTGGGTTGCCATGCCACTGCTTCATCCCCGGCTGTGGGTGAGACCGGTAGTGAGGCGCAGGCGCCGAGCGGTAGTAGTAGCGCGGTGCCGGCTGGTAGTAATAGCGCTGTTGCGGCGTTACGTAATAGCGGTCATAGCGGTAATAATCCGGTGACACATAACGGTCGGAATAGTAGTGGTCCGACCGGTAATAGCCCCCGCTCTCGTAGTACGGAACGCAGGCGGAAGTCATCAGCCCCAGCAGGGCGATCAACAGGATTCGATAGGACATGGCGGCCTCCTGGACCGCTGGAGTGCCCGAACAGCGGCGCTGGCGAGCATCGATGCGAAATGCGATCATCGACATTGAATAAGACAGTGCCGCCAAGGTGCAGTGCCATTTCTGCAACAATTTGATACAGGTGAGCGGCAGCCATGCCCGACAACCAGCACTGCCCCGCTTGTGGCGCCCTCAACCAGTGCAGCCTGGCCGACCCGCGCCGGGCCACCCAGGCCTGCTGGTGTTACAGCGTGACCATCGACCCTGCCGTGCTCGAGGCCTTGCCCGCCGAGCTACGCGACAAAGCCTGCCTGTGCCCGCGCTGCGCCGCCGTCGAAGAACAACTTCGCTCCCCCGCTTCCGACTGACCGTTTGCCATGCGCCTCGACCGTTTCCTCGCCAACCTGCCCAGCCACAACCGCCAGCAAGTCCGCCTGATGCTGGCGCAACGCCGCGTGCGGCTGGATGGCCAGGTGGTCAGCGATCCACTGGCCGAAGTGCGCGAATTCAGCCGCGTGGAGCTGGACGACCAGCTGCTGCAGGCTGGCCGCCCGGCGCGCTACCTGATGCTGCACAAGCCCGCTGGCTGCGTCAGCGCCACCCAGGACCCGCAACACCGCACCGTGCTCGACCTGCTGCCAGCCGCGTTGCGTGAGGACCTGCACATTGCCGGGCGCCTGGACTTCAACACCACCGGCCTGATGATCCTGACCAACGATGGCCAATGGTCACGGCGGCTTACCCAGCCCACGACCAAGCTGCCCAAGCACTACCTGGTGGAAACCGAGGACGAGATTGGCGAGCACTATGTGGCCAAGTTCCTGGAGGGCTTCTACTTCGCCTTCGAAGACCTCACCACCCTGCCCGCCCAACTGGACATCCTCGGGCCGCGCCAGGCGCGGCTGGCGATCGTCGAAGGGCGCTATCACCAGGTGAAGCGCATGTTCGGCCATTTCGACAACAAGGTGGTGGGGTTGCATCGGGAGAGCATGGGGGCGATCCGGCTGGACCCGCGGTTGGTGCCAGGGGCGTTTCGTGAGCTGACGGCGGATGAAATAGCGACGGTCTAATCAGCCTGTACCGGCCTCTTCGCGGGCACGCCCGCTCCCACAGGTACACCACAGGCCTCCGGGCTGGTGTGATCCCTGTGGGAGCGGGCGAGCCCGCGAAGAGGCCGGACCAGACAGATCAGAGTCGTCATACGACCGCTCAGCGACAAAAGTCACATTTTCCCCCGAACGGCACTTGCGGGATCCCCGACCCACTGCTTGAATCCAAATCGTCAGTCTGCATGTGACTACCAAGTCACGCCCGCAGTCGAAGACACCTTTTGCCGGCCACCCAGGGCCTCGATGCCTTGGGGCACGGCAAATTGCCCGCCAAAAACAATACCGTCGACGCAAGTGCCAAGGATCGACACAGGGCCCCCCGGTTTCTCTTCAGGCAAATGCCTACCTGTCATAAAGAACGTGCACCCTAGGTGACGCGAATACCCTTTTTGCGCCAGGAGTCGATGACATGAGGCCAGAAATCGCTGTACTTGATATCCAAGGTCAGTATCGGGTTTACACGGAGCTCTATCGCGCGGACGCGGCCGAGAATACGATCATTTTGATCAATGGCTCGCTGGCCACCACGGCCTCGTTCGCCCAAACGGTACGTAACCTGCACCCGCAGTTCAACGTAGTACTGTTCGACCAGCCATACGCGGGCAAATCCAAGCCGCACAATCGCCAAGAGCGCCTTATCAGCAAGGAGACCGAAGCGCATATCCTCCTCGAGCTGATCGAGCACTTCCAGGCGGACCACGTGATGTCGTTCTCGTGGGGTGGCGCAAGTACGCTGCTGGCGCTGGCGCACCAGCCGCGGCACGTGAAGAAAGCTGTAGTGAGTTCGTTCTCGCCGGTGATCAACGAACCGATGCGCGACTACCTGGACCGTGGTTGCCAGTACCTGGCCGCCTGCGACCGCTATCAGGTCGGCAACCTGGTCAACGACACCATCGGCAAGCACCTGCCGTCACTGTTCAAGCGCTTCAACTACCGCCACGTCAGCAGCCTGGACAGCCACGAGTACGCGCAGATGCACTTCCACATCAACGAGGTGCTGCAACATGACCTGGAGCGGGCGCTGGATGGTGCGCGCAATATCGACATCCCGGTGCTGTTCATCAACGGCGACCGCGACGAGTACACCACGGTCGAAGATGCACGGCAGTTCAGCAAGCACGTGGGCCGCAGCCACTTCAGCGTGATCCGCGACGCAGGCCACTTCCTGGACATGGAAAACAAGACCGCTTGCGAGGATACCCGCAGCGTCATGCTGGGGTTCCTGAAGCCAACCATGCGTGAACCTCGTCACCGTTACCAGCCGGTAAAACAGGGGCAGCATGCATTGGCCATCTGAGCAGCTCGGCGTCCTGTGGTTGAGACCCGCAAGCCAGGGGGCGCCGACAAGCTTTTTTATAACTTGGGCTTCTAATTCGTTGAGGGTTCTGGTAAAAAGTGCTGCGCAAACGCGGGTATAGTTTAGTGGCAAAACGAAAGCTTCCCAAGCTTTAGTTGAGGGTTCGATTCCCTCTACCCGCTCCACATCGCATTCCCGCATGGCGTTCCCGCAACGTCATCGCTGTCAAAAGGAGCCCAGGCTCCTTTTTTCGTTTCTCCCCCCTCCCTTTGACCTGCCCCATGGCCATTTGCCTGCCGATCCGCTTCAATGCGTGGATGGATTCGTGAAGCATTTCGAAAGGACGACGTATGTTTCTCTCCCGCTGGCTACCGGGCCTTGCCAACCTGCTGCACTACCGCCGCGAGTGGTTCCACGCCGACCTGCAGGCCGGCCTCTCGGTGGCAGCGATCCAGATTCCCATAGCCATCGCCTACGCGCAGATCGTCGGCCTGCCGCCGCAGTACGGCCTGTACGCCTGTGTGCTGCCGATGATGGTCTACGCCCTGATCGGCAGCTCGCGCCAGCTGATGGTCGGCCCTGACGCTGCCACCTGCGCGATGATCGCCGGCGCCGTGGCGCCGTTGGCCATGGGTGAGCCGCACCGGATTGCCGAACTGTCGGTGATCGTCACCTTGCTGGTCGGGGTAATGCTGATCGCGGCCGGGGTGGCCCGGGCCGGGTTCATCGCCAGCTTCTTCTCGCGGCCGATCCTGATCGGCTATCTCAACGGTATCGGCCTGAGCCTGATCGCCGGGCAGTTGTCCAAGGTGGTGGGGTTCAAGATCGAGGGCGATGGCTTCATCCTCAGCCTGATCAACTTCTTCCAGCGCCTGGGTGAAATCCACTGGGTGACGCTGCTCATCGGCCTCGCCGCACTGGGCCTGCTGATCTGGCTGCCACGGCGCTACCCCCGCCTGCCTGCGGCGCTGACGGTGGTGGCGCTGTTCATGTTGCTGGTCGGCCTGTTCGGCCTCGACCGCTTCGGCGTCGCCATTCTCGGCCCGGTGCCTGCAGGCATCCCGCAACTGGCCTGGCCACACAGTAACCTGGCAGAAATGAAAAGCCTGCTGCGCGACGCCCTGGGTATCGCCACCGTCAGCTTCTGCAGCGCCATGCTCACCGCACGCAGCTTTGCCGCCCGGCACGGCTACGCGATCAACGCCAACCACGAATTCGTCGCCCTGGGCGTAAGCAACCTGGCTGCCGGTGTTTCCCAGGGCTTTGCCATCAGCGGCGCAGACTCGCGCACGGCGGTCAACGACATGGTCGGTGGCAAGAGCCAACTGGTGGGCATCATCGCCGCGCTGGTCATCGCCCTGATCCTGCTGTTCTTCACCGCGCCGATGGCGTGGATCCCGCAGGCCGCGCTGGGTGCCGTGCTGCTGATGGCCGGCTGGGGGCTTATCGACATCAAGTCGCTGGGGCACATTCGCCGCCTGAGCCGCTTCGAGTTCTGGCTGTGCCTGCTGACCACGGTCGGCGTTCTGAGCCTGGGTGTGCTGCCCGGTATCGTGTTTGCCGTGACCCTGGCGATCCTGCGCCTGCTGTACAGCATCTATCAGCCCACCGACGCGGTGCTGGGCTGGCTGCCGGGCACCGAAGGCCAGGTGGACATCCGCAAACACAAGGATGCCCGCACCGTGCCAGGCCTGGTGGTGTACCGCTTCGACGACGCGATCCTGTTCTTCAACGCCGACTACTTCAAGATGCGCCTGCTCGAGGCGGTGCAGAGCCAGGACCAGCCCAAGGCCGTGCTGTTCGATGCCGAAGCGGTAACCAGCATCGACGTCAGCGGTATCGCCGCCCTGCGCGAAGTGCGCGACACCCTGGCCGCCCAGGGCATCTTCTTCGCCATCGCCCGCGCCCGCGGCACCTTCCTGCGCATGCTGGTGCGCTCGGGGATGGCCCGCGAGATGGAAGACAAACTGCTGTTCGGCTCGGTGCGGGCGGGCATTCGCGCCTATCGGGTTTGGCGCAACAGGAGTCGCAGTGAGAGGACACCTGCACAAGTTCAGGATCCGACGCAGGTCCCTTTGTAGGAGCAACCTAGTGCCAGTACGCATGCATTCATCAGTATCCCAACCTCTCCAGCATCACCACCTCAGGCTCCGCCGGACGCTGATAGAACCGTAGCAACGCCCCCGTGCGGTTGGTAAAAATCCCGTCGACACCTGCCTTCATCGCCTTGTCGAAGTCCACCGGGTCGTCGAGGGTGTACGCATGCACCAGCAAATCCCGCGCCTGGCTGGCCTGGTTCATCCAGGGCTGGATCAGGTCGGCATAGCTCTGTTCGCCCAGATGAGTGCGCATGGCAGAAGGCCCCGTACCGACCGCACCGCCCTGCCTGGCCTGATCGAGCCAGCGCAGGAATTCTGCCTGGTCCTTCGGCTGCTGACGGGCATAGAACGCGGCCTTGTCGGTTTCACCCGAGTCAGCGAAATCCTGCCCGGAAGCGGGCTCGATGGTTTTTGTCCCCACCCACAGCAGGAGTACCTTCGGCACCTGCGGCATGGCCTCGTGCAGCAACGCCAGGCTGTTGCGGTCGAAGGTCTGCAACACCACACGGCCTGGCCGGTCGAGCCAGCCGCGGGCTGCGAGGCGCGCCTTCAGGTCCTGCTCGATACCCGGGAACTGCTTGGGGACCTTGGTCTCGATGTACAACCCGGGGTGCCGCTCGGGGTTGCCTTCGGCGATGTCGATGACCTCGTCCAAGGTGAGGATCGGCAGTTTGCGGAAAGAGGCCCGGGCGCGCGCCGGGTAGGCCTGGTTGAACCAGCTGCCAGCATCCAGCGACTTCAGCTCGGCGAGCGTGAAGGCGCTGACCGGGCTGTCCTTTCGCTCTGGGAAGCGCTCGGCGACATCGCTGGTACGCGACAGCACATCGTCATGGACCACCACCAGCACGCCGTCACTGCTGCGTTGCAGGTCGAGTTCCAGGTAGTCGGCGCCCTGGTCGCGGGCCAGCAGGTATGCAGGGGTGGTGGATTCCGGGGCATCGTACGAGGCGCCGCGGTGGGCGATCACCGCCGGGTGCGCAATGCCGTGGGCGGTGGCCAGGGCCTTGCCATTGCTGGCGGAAGCGGCCGATACAGTGAGCAAAGTGGTCAAAGCCAAGAAACTGAACATGGGATTGCGCATGGATAAGTCCTTTATCGTTCTGTGAACCTTGCGCTGCCTGTTCTGGCCCCTTCGCGGGCACGCCCGCTCCCACAGGTACTGCATTGAATTCATGGGCAGTGTAATTCCTGTGGGAGCGGGCGTGCCCGCGAAGGGGCCGGCATTGCCGACACAAGGCCCTTGCCTGGATACAACCCTCGCACACCTTGCATGACATGCTAAAGTCGCCCCCGTTCCCGCTCCACCCAACGGACCCCAGCATGCCCGCACTAGACGCCACCCTCACCCCCTGGCCGGAACTCGCCGCCCGCCACCCTTGCGACGCCCTGCTGCTGGGCAACGGCGCCAGCCGCGTGCTGTGGAAGCCGTTCGGCTACTTCTCGCTGTTCGAGGAAGCGCAACGTGCCGGCCGCAAGAAAGGCCTGGCCGTCAGCGACCAGGCACTGTTCAAGTCGCTGGGTACGGAACTGTTCGAGCCGGTGCTCAGCGCCCTCAACACCACCGTGCGCACCAACGCCGCGCTGGCCATCAACTCCACCGCGCCGCTGAACCGCTACTACTCGATCAAGGAAGCGCTGATCCACGCGGTACGCACGGTGCACCTGCCGTGGCCACTCATGCCGGCCACGACCCTGGCAACCCTCAACCAGGCCCTGCGCGGCTACCGCAGCGTCTACACCAGCAACTACGACCTGCTGCTACCGTGGGCCGTGCAACACGCACCGCACGGCTTCGCCGAACTGTTCGACGAGCAAGGCTTCTTCGACGTGCGCCGCACCAACGGCGAAGGCACGCGGGTGCTGCATCTGCATGGCGGCCTGCACCTGCTCAAGCTGCCGGACGGCACCACCCGCCAACGCAGCGCCGACAGCGCCGAACTGCTCGATGGTTTTGCCGTGAACATCCCGGGCGAAGTGCCGCTGTTCGTCAACGAAGACCGCAGCGACGAGAAACTGCGCGCCATCCGCAACTCTGACTACCTGGGCTGGTGCCTGGGGCAACTGGCGCGGGAAAGCCAGGGGCTATGCCTGTTCGGGCTGCACCTGGACAGCAGTGACCAGCATCTGCTCGAAGCCATCCGACAGGCCCGGCCGAAGCATCTGTCGATTGCCATACGGCCATTGAGCGAGGCATCGGTGATCAACCAGAAGCAGCATTTTGTCGACAGGTTCGGGGATATGCCCGGGACCGTGCTGCATTTCTTCGATGCCAGTACGCATCCGTTGGGGCAAGCAGCGTTGGCTATTGAAGCACCGCTGACCCACAGGTGAAGTGGACCAATTGGGGGCCGCTTTGCGGCCCATCGCCGGCAAGCCAGCTCCCACAGGGATCGCGCAACGCCTGAATTCTGCGCGGTACTTGTGGGAGCCGGCTTGCCGGCGATGGGCTGCGTAGCAGCCCCGTCTACGCTATATGTCAGGCATCAAGGCGCCGACGCGGTTGTCACCTGCACGGCCGGGCCAACTGCAACCGGCTCGGGCATCGCTACATCGGCGCCCAGTTGGCGGATTTGCCGAATCTGCTGGACCCTGTTCAGGTTTTCCCAGGCGACTGGATAGTGCCCCGGCGACAACTCGATCGCGCTGCGGAAGAACTGCTCAGCCACATCCAGCTTGCCTTCCACCAGGCAGACATAGCCGACATCATTGCTGGCCTCGGCACGCTTTTCGACCTGTTCAAAGGCAGACACCGCCTCCTCATAGCGCCCCATGCGAGCCAGCAGCAACCCATAGTTGCGCCAAAGCGGTTTGTACGTGCCGTCGTAGCTCACACCACGTTTGTACCGGAGCTCGGCATCGGCCCATTGCCCGGCCATGTAATAGGAGTACCCCAGGCTGTTCTGCACCAACGCCGAATGTGGGTCGATGAGCTCGGCCAGGCGGTAGTAGGTCTGCGCCTCGGCGAAGTTGTCGGCCAGATCCGCGAGCACCCCGAGCCCGTTGTAAGCCTTGAGTGGTGACTTGCTGTCGACCCTGAGCGCAGCCGCTCCTGTCTGGGTATTGGCTGGGTCCTTGGCGAAGCGTTTCTGATCCTCGGCAACTGCCTTCAACAGCATCACCTTGGCTTGCTCATGTTTACGCATGGACAGGTTCAGCAGGCCCATTTCAGTCAGCGCATCAGGGTTTTCCGGCGCCTTGCTCAGTACCTCGGTGAAAGCCATCTCGGCAAGCTGGTTATTGCCGCGTTCGCGGTGGATACGGCCAACCCAGACCAGGGCCTCATAACGTTCGGGCGCCAGCTCGAGGACGCGCAGGTACTGGTACAGCGCCTGGTCCAGGTCACCGGCCTGATAAGCCATCGCGGCCATCTGCATTGCCTGGTCGGGCGAGTTGCTCTGCGACTGCACTTGGTAGAGCACCGAATTGCCACCGGAGTAGACAGAACGCACCCCATTCAAGTCTGGCCCTGTGCTCTGGCAACCCGAGAGCACGGCGATCATGGTCAACAGCAAGCTGATCCTGTTCATGTCATGGCTTCCCGAACGTGTTAAGTATCCCGATGATCACCGGGCCGATGGCAACCAGAAAGAAGCTTGGCCACAAACAGAAAATTAGCGGAAAAATCAGCTTGGTTCCGACTTTCGCGCCCATTTCCTCGGCGGCTTGCATGCGCCGGTCACGAAACTCCTCGGCATAGATGCGCAAAGTAGCCGCTACGCTGGTGCCGAAGCGGATACTCTGCGCCAACAGGCTGACCAGGCCTTGAATGTCCTCCAGGCCGGTGCGATCAGCCAGTTGCCTGAGCGCTTCGGTACTGGAAATACCGGCGCGGATCTGCGCATTGACCAAGGCCAGTTCCTCGGCCAGCTCGGCCTGACTGACCGACATTTCTTCGGCCACCCGCTCGATAGCCTGGGGCAATGCCAGACCCGACTCCACGCAAACCACCATCAAGTCCAGGGCATCAGGAAATGCCGCACGCAACCGCCCCTGCCGAGCCTTCTTGCGCTTTTCGACATACACTGCCGGCAGCAGCCATCCGGCGCCAGCCCCCATCAGCACCAAGCCTATGATCGTGATCGAGGAGAGGTTAGGTACCAACGGCAGTATCAGCACCGAGATACCGAGCTGCATCAACGGCAACAGCAAACGCACCGCCCAGTACACCTGTACCGCTGACCCCGAGCCGTAACCTGCATGAGTCAACAGGGTTCGGGTGGCCGACGCCTGCCCCTCAGCAGACGGGGTAACACGCCGACCGACCCGTTCCAGTAAAAGCTGCAGGTTGCTTGGCGCTTCCCGTCCGGCTGCAGCGCTGGAATGGCCCTGTTTGATCAACGCAAGTCGGCGTTGCAGAGGGCTCTGCAGTCCCAGCACTAGTAAAGTCACGGTCATCACCGCAATGACAGTGCTCAGCCCGATCGCACCGACGATCAGCAGTCGTGTCAGAGCCTCATTGTCCGTCACCCTACTCATCAAACCGAGCAAATAATCCATGACCGATACCCCCTATGCCAGTACTGCTTAAATCTGGATACGGATAATTTTACGAATCCAGAAAATCCCGACCAACATGGAGCCAAAAGCCCCCATGATCAGCTTATGCCCAGTAGGATCTTTGATTAGCAACGTCAAATACTCCGGGGTCGTGGCAATGATCGCTGCCGCCAACAGGAATGGTATGGCCACCAATACCCAAGCCGACATTCGCCCTTCGGCCGACATTGTCTTGACCTTGCGCTGAAAGCGGAAACGCCCCCGGATCAGACTACTCAGGCGCTCCAGTACTTCGGTCAGGTTGCCGCCGGTTTCGCGATGAATAAGAATCGAGGTCACCAGCATCATCACGGTCATGCTCGGCATCCGCTCCAGCAGGCCAAGCATGGCCCGGCGCACATCATTACCGTAGTTGATATCGGCGAAGGTCAGGCCGAATTCGTGCGCCACTGGCCCCTTGTGTTCATCGGCCACCAGGCGCAGGGTTTCATTGAAGGGGTGCCCAGCGCGCAACGCCCGGCACATAGCTTCCAGCGCATCCGGCAAACCCTCCTCGAACTTGGCGAAACGCTTGCCACGATCAGCAGTGATTTTCAGCAGCGGCAGCCAGAACGCCACGAACGCTGCCGCTAGCGCCAGCCACCAGTAAGGAAAGAACAACCAGGCCAGCATCCCGGCAGCCGCAGCCAGAACGAACCCCAGCAGCAATACCCGATAGGCTCGGTATTCATGCCCAGCCTGCTCGATCAGTTGCGTCAGCGACGCCATGAAGGGCAACTGCTCGAGCCGCGCCTCCAGCGGCGACAAGCGTGTCAGGTACTTCTGCCGCAGCACGGTCTGCATGTTCGGCAGATGACTTGCCCGCTCCAGGATCACCAGTCGGCTACGGATACGCTTGCGTACCTTACCCGCCTCGCCGAACACCGGCACCACCAGGCCTTGGCTGAGAAGAAACACGGCAACGAACACCATGCCAAGAAATATCAGGATGTATTCAACGGGTATCTGGCTCATGGCTGACGAGCCTCCATCCATTCAGGTCTGAACATCGTCAGCGGCAACTCGATCCCGCGCTTGGCCAAAGAATCGCGAAACGCGGGGACCATGCCACTTGGCCGGAAGTCACCAAGCACCTGGCCCTGCTCGCCCACACCATTGCGGACAAATGAGAAGATCTCGGTCATGGTGATGATTTCACCTTCCATACCGTTGATCTCCTGCACACTGACCAACCGCCGCTTGCCGTCTTCCTGCCGTTCCAATTGGATTACCACATCGATGGCCGATGCGATCTGCTGGCGCATGGCCTTGATCGGGAACGTAGCGCCAGACATCAAGACCATGTTCTCGACCCGGCCCAACGCATCGCGCGCGGTATTGGCGTGGATCGTGGTCAGTGAACCATCGTGGCCGGTGTTCATCGCCGTCAGCATGTCCAGCGCCTCGGCACCACGCACCTCACCGATCACGATGCGGTCGGGGCGCATCCGCAGGCTGTTGCGCACCAGCTCACGCTGGCCAACCTCCCCACGTCCCTCGATGTTCGCCGGCCGTGTTTCCAGGCGCACCACATGCGGCTGCTGCAGTTGCAGTTCGGCCGAGTCCTCGATGGTGACGATGCGCTCGTTATGGGGAATGAAACTGGACAGCACATTGAGCATGGTGGTCTTGCCGCAGCCAGTGCCGCCGGAGATCAGCACGTTCAGCCGGCCCCGCACGATCGCCTTGAGCAGCAACGCGATGGCCGGCGTCAGGGCGCCCGCCTGGATCAGGCTGTCGGTATTGAGCAGGTCCACCGCAAAGCGGCGGATCGAGATACTTGGCCCATCGATGGCCAGCGGCGGGATGATCGCATTGACCCGCGAACCGTCCTTGAGTCGTGCATCGACCAACGGCGAAGACTCGTCGATTCGCCGGCCGAGGCTGGAGACGATGCGGTCGATAATGTTGAGCAGGTGCTGATCATCGCGAAAGCGCACATCGGTGCGCTGCAACTTGCCGAACCGCTCGACATACACCGAGTCATGCCCGTTGACCAGAATGTCGGACACCGTGTGGTCGGCCAGCAGCGGCTCCAGCGGGCCAAGGCCAAGCACTTCATCGGTGATCTGCTTGATGATCAACTGGCGGCTGGCAGAGCTCACCGGCGCCGAATGCTCATCGAGCAGACGCTGGCAGATATCGCGGATCTGCCGCACGGCCTCGGCCTGCTCGAGCGAGTCGAGCAAGGACAGGTCCATGACCTTGAGCAGTTGCGCATAGGTTTTTTCCCGCCACTCGGCTTCTACCGATGTGACCTGGCTTTTCGTTTCAAACAGAACATCCGGTGCTGAATGTTCCCACGCCATCAGCGCCTCTGCCGGGTCCTTCGCGCCGCCACCCTGCTTCGACGGCGTCGATGCCTCGGGGATGGCTGCCTGTTTGCGCAAACGGTTACGGAAATCGCTAAGCATGGTTCACCCCCGAAAAACACGCTTGAAGGCGCGTTTGAACAGTCCGTTTTCAGTGTCCACCTGCTTGCCAACCAATTCCTCGGCCAGCCCACGCAGCGCCTGGGTGATCGCGGAGCGAGGTGCTTGCAGACCTAATGGCACACCCGTGTTCTGGCTCTGGTTGATAACGCTGAAGTCATTCGGCAGTTTCACGATATTGGTGCAGCGCAGCGCCTCGCCGATGTCCTTGAGGCTGACCGGTGCCGCCTTGTCGTAGCGGTTGACCACCACCTCCAGCTGATTGCCGCGCACGCCCAAGTCATCGCGCAGAATGCGTGCCAGGGAACTGGCGTCGCGCAGGTGGTTGACGCTCTGCTGCACCACGACGTACACCCGGTCGGCCTGCTCCAGCACCGAGGCGGTGATGTGATCGATCTGCCGCGGCAAGTCCGTCACAACCCAGTCATAGTTGGCCCGCGCCAGTTGCAGCAGCGCATCGAGCTGTTCGGCCTGGACATCCTGCGGCAGGCACAGCTCATTGGCGCGGCTGCCAAGCACATGCAAGGACGGGCTGAAATGACTGCAGAAGCCGCGCAGTGCAACACCATCCATTTCTTTTATCTGCTGCAACACGTCCAGTTGGCTGTGCGACTGCGCCACATCCAGATGATGCGACACGCTGCCAAACTGCAGGTCCAGGTCAAGCAACAGGGCGTTGCCCTTGAGGCTGAGCTGATGCGCCAGGTTGCAGGCCAGCACAGTGCCGCCGGAGCCCCCCTTGGCATTCATCACCGCGATCAGTTTGCCTGTTGCCGTGCTGTTGGTCTGGGTTTCCATGACCATACGGTTCAATGCTGCGATAAGCTCCGAGGCAACGATAGGCTCCGGCAGAAAATCGCGCGCACCAGCCTGCATAGCCAGGCGCATGCCTTCCCGATCGTCCAGCTGGCCACATACGAGCAGCGGCGGGCGCTCATGTGCCGGGCGTTGCAACAGGGCCGCCAGCTCCTCACGCCACAGCTGGCCAACGCGCAGCAGCAAGAAATCGGGCATCCGGTCCAGCCCGTACAGAGGGTCGCAATGCCCATTGCTCACCTGGCGAACATTCACCTCCAGACCCGAGATGCGCTGACAGATTTCTTGCAACTGGCGCAAGGCCAGGGCGTCGGAACTGCTGATCAACAGACGCATTCCGGGCTTGATGGAGGTAGCGGATACGGAAGACTCCCTTAGATTCAGCATGGCGTGATCTCCGGTACGACATCCGCCTCGGTATGACGCCCGAGGCTCTCGCGAGGTAAGGTCGCCTTGAATACTGGCAAGGTAATGGGCACGCCAAACCCTGGAATAAACAGGCTGAATTGAAAGTTCTGCAGCGTCAGTTGCACATAGCGGACAGCGGCAAACCCGGTGGCACTTACCAGATCACCGGGGTTGGCGACCTGTGCACCGTTCTTGTCCAGGTAACGCAGAGTCAGATCCGAGGTGTCCAGGCCGGCCAGCAGGCTGCTGGCACCACTGTCGCCCGCAGTGTTGAATATCGCCCTGCGCAGCACCACCGGATCGCTGATATTGCACACCGCCGCCAGACGTGCACCACGCCGAACGGACTCATTCAGCACGTTCACGGTGTAGTACAGCCGGCCTATTTCAAGCACCCCGAACAGCAGCGTGAACATCAACGCACTGACGATGGCGAACTCCACCACGTAAACGCCCTGCATGCCTCTGCGCTTCATCACAGTGCCCTCATCACGGTGGTAGCGACCAACGGGAAGTTCAGTGCCGTGCCGTTGCCGATAAAGGCCGGAATGCCGCTGGCGATCAGTGGGGAAAAGACCGCGCTGATGGTCACCTGCACGTGGTCGTTGGTGCCCGCCACCTTGGCAACCTGCACGGTGGTATTGGCCGGCATCCCGGTCAGGCTGCAAGGCGGCGCGGAAGGTGCACCGTACACCGCCACTTTCTTGGTCATGCACTCGAGGTCGGTGCTCACCTCGACCTTGCCCAAGGTCGAGTTCCAGGCCTGGCTGGCCACAAAGCGCGCGGCATCCCGGCTGCCCTGCAGCAAGCTGTTGTATTGGTAAAGCATGCGGCCAAATTCGCCGAAGGCCAGCAAGGTCAGGAGCAACAGTGGCAGAGTGATGGTGAACTCGACGATTGCCACCCCTTGCTGACGCTGCGCACGCTTGAGCCGATAAAGTTCCATGACACGCTCCTAGGAGTCGGTGCTCGGTGTGCCACTGCCACTGATAAAGGTTTTGTACAGCTGGATGATCTGCGGGCCGGAATCGTCTTGCGGCGTAGGCCCAGGCACACCGTCGCCTTCGCATTGCTTGACGAACTGGCCGAATATCTGCGAATCCTTACCCGAGTTGTCGGCCGGCTGCACCACATAGAAGCAACCGAAACCGAGGGCCGGAATCGATGATGCCCCCGAGTTTTTGCCCGAGCAGTCGCCCACCACGATCTTCAGCATCCGTCGCTCGAAAACCCCACCCGACTGGCAACCCGTACCGCCTGCGATACATGCGGCTGTCTGCGCGGCATAGTCGTTGTAGTCGAACAGCGGCGTACTGCCAGCAGACAGGTTGCCATTGCTCGAAGTGACGACTTGGCCTTGGTGCTCCACCTTTTCAGTTTTGGCGTTGTACTTCATCGCCGGATTGCTATAGCTCGTAACCAGGTCGGGCGGATAGTCCGTGCTATTGAGCGACCCGGCGTACTCGCCGAAGCGCGTGTTCAGGCCTTTGACGGCAGGGCCAACCGTGTTGCCAGGCTTGGTGGTGACGTTGTCACCGACATTGCGGCAAACCGAGGCGCCTCCGGCCATGAGTTCGCCCACCTCCTTGCCGCCCGAGCCAAAATCGAGCAGCTGAAAGTTGCCCGGGCCAATCGGGTCGTTGTCCTTGGAAGCTGATTTCAAGACCTCCAGGTCACCAAAGCGATACCCCCAGAACATGCCGGTGTCCGGGTTGTATTTGGTCGGGTCGCCACACACCAGCAGAGGCGCAAGATCACATGGACTGGTCGGGCTCGGCCCAGCGGTGGCAATCGCCGTCACGCTCTTGGTCCCAACAGCACCTGTACCGATTGACTGGGCAAAGCTCCAGAAAAAGCCTGCCAGTGAGTAATTCAATACCTTGACCCGCACATAGGTGGCATTGGCCGGCCCAGGGAACGAGAAAGGCCCATAGACATTGTCTGCCAGCTCCACGACAGCGAATGTTCCAAGTTTGCCGCCAATTGCCGTCAACAGTTCCTTGTTGCCCGCGGCCTTGGCATTTTCGTTCAGGGTAAAGAGCGCGGCATCACGCGCGGTAGTGGCGGCATTGCCAGAACCCATCACCTGGCTCAGGGTCTTTGCACCACTCAGGGCGGCAGCGTCCACGGCATTTTGCAGTCGGGTCTTATTCAACAACATGTGACCACCATCGAGCACCAACGCGGCCATCATCAAAATCGCAACCAGGGCGATCACGATGATGACAGTCACTGCCCCCCGCTGTTGACCTGGCGGCGCGGTGAACATCCGTTGAGCTCGAGGAGTCATGGTCACGCCCTCAATCATTACTCAGTTGGATCTGAATCGGCTGACCGACCTGCTGGGCATCGCCGGTCGTCCCCCGATAACTATTCATCACCTTCTCCAGCAATGGCCCATCGGCGCCCACAACAGGCAGTTCGGTACCAGGGTTTGCAGCTACCTGCTTATCGGCAATCTGCTGGTAGGTAGTCTGGTAGACGCTGTAACCCAGCGGGCCGACGCGCCCCTCGTCGTATGACATGCAACCGGACAACCCCGACAGCAGCGCGCAACACACGATCATGGTTCTCATGCTGGTTCTCTCCGATCAGTTCAGATCATGGCCAAAGTTGCCACCGCTGACGCCGAGGCTGACAGGCACCGAGCGCCCGGGCTCACTGCTCTTGGTCTTGCCAAGCAGGTAGAAGTCCAGGTCACTGGGTTCGACGAATTTCTCGGTGGGCAGGCGCACCGCCTTGGCGTCCACAGGCTTGGCGAGGTGCGGGGTCACCAGGATCACCAGTTCGGTTTCACCGTTGATGAACGACTGGCTGCGGAACAGGTGCCCGAGTATCGGCAGGTCCCCCAGCCCGGGGAAACGGCTGACGAAATCGCGGGTGTTTTCACTGATCAGACCGGCGATGGCGATGGTCTGGCCATTGCCCAGTTCGACCGTGGACTCGGCGCTGCGCTTAGTCAGCGACGGAATGACCTGGGTAACACCATCGCCCAGAATACTGTTCAGGCCCGTGTCGAGTACCAACGAGTTGACGTTGGAAAGCTCGCTTACCGAGACATTCAGGTTGAGGTTGATACGCCCCGAATCGAGCACTACCGGCAGGAACTTCACGCCGACACCGAATTCCTTGTACTCGATGGTGATGCCATCATCCTCGGTAATCGGCACCGGGAACTCGCCACCGGAAATGAACTCCGCCTGCTGGCCGGTCAGCGTGGTGAGGGTGGGTTCTGCCAGCACCTTGGCCGAACCATTGTCCTTGGACGCTTCCAGCACCACGTTGAAGAGGAAATCGTCGGACAGGAACTGGGCGAACAAGCCTTTGCCGCCACCAATCAGCGAACCTGGCGAAAGGATCGACCCACCGCCTGGAGTCAGGCCCAGCCCTTGACCATTGTTGAACCCGCCACCGCTCCAGTTGCCGGATGAACCAAGTGCATTGAAGCGCACGTTGAGGTTCTTGATCAGGCTGCGCTGCATCTCGGCCACTTTCACTTCCAGCATCACTTGCTGGCTGCCACCGACGCTGAGCAGGTTGATCACCTCCAGGGACTGGGCCGGGGCCGCTGCGGCAGCTTCACCTTTGCCCTGCACCACACTCGAGGTCTGCGCGGCATAGGTCTTGGCCACTTTCATCGCTGTGTCCATGGCCGCGGCACTACGCACCTGACCACGCAGTACCAATGCGCCTTGTGCGCTGAACACCTCGATGTTCTCCTCGGGCAGCAGCTGGTGCAGTTTGGTCTTGAGCCCGGTGAGATCATGCACGACCTCCACATCCATGGTCTCGATCAAGCGGTTGTTGCTGTCCCACAGCAGCACGTTGGTAGTGCCCAGGGAACGGCCGAGCAGGTAGAGCTGGGTCGGGCTGGTGATCAGGATATCGGCGATATCCGGATTGCCGACCGAGATTTTCCTCACCGGCGTACGAGCGCTGATCGTACGCGACTTGTAGATGGGTACCTGGATCATATTGGTGTTGGCCGCCGGCATGGCGCTGTATCCCGATCCCGGTTCTGCAGCCTGCGTCACACCGACGAACAGCAGCTGCGTACCCAGCCCGCACAACAGGTACATCCCTAATCTCTGCAAAGTATTCATGCACAACTCCTTGCGAGGTGTTCTTGTTCCTGCCGAAAGTTAGCCATTCGGACGCCAGCCGCCTTAAAACCTTGCTTTCGCTACTTCAACTTCAGTCCCGCGGATGATGGTGACCGAGCCTACTCCACCGTTACCTTTTGCCACCGGTTTTGGTTGGGGTTTGGCTACTGGTGGCGCAGCCTGGACCGGCGCGACAGCGGCAACGGCTTGCGATTGTTTCTGAGCATCCAGCGGGTTACGCAGGGCCAGCTGCAACTTCCCTTCCGATTGCGCCTTGACCAGTACCTCGGCCTCTTTGGCCGACATTTCCAGGGTCACGGCACGCACCACCACCGGTTGTGTCTTGTCCGTCCCCGCCGTCTGGTCCACGGCCAGTACGCGCAAGTCCTGGAGGATGGTCCTGGACTCTGAGTCATTACTGTTACCGTCGCTGCGCTTGGTCGCCAGTACATCGACCCGGTTGCCCGGCAACAGGAACCCACCCACCCCGACCACGTCATCCACACGCACCGAAATGGCTCGTTTGTCGGGGGCGATCAACGACGCCAGGGTACTGCCACCCAAGTGCTCAGCCACGCGTGCGCTGCGCAGCACATCGCCGCGCAACAGAGCGAAAGTGGCAATCTTGCCAACCACCTTTTCATTGCTGTCGAAGGCATCGTCGGGCACCGCATCCTTGGGCATGCGCACGATGGCGACCTGCTGGGCCTCGATCATCTGCCCGAACGGGATCTCCACCGTGGCGACCACCACATTCTTCATGTTGTCATCCGGGGCGGCGTTGAGACGACCATTGAGCCAGTTGTTGGCCATCAAGGCGGCACCAAGCCCCAAGGTCAGGGAAACGGCAACCAGGGTCAGCGTACGGGCACTCATGTCTGCATCTCCTTATCCAAGGAAGTCGATCTGGACGAAGTAGCTACGCCAGGCCCATTCCAGCTCCTGCGGCGACAGCGCCCCCTCGCCCCCCAGGTAACGCTGGCGGTCGAGCGCCATGTTCAGCAGGTCGCGAGGGTGGCATGGCACCAGCGGCACGCCTTCGGCCTCGTACAGCGCCTGTAGCGCATGGCGCAACAGCGACGGGTCGTAAGCCAGGCCCAGGCGCTCGCACTCCTGGCGCCAGATACGTTCGTATTCATCGACCTTCAGGTAGCTGAACTGCAGCTTGTAGCCAATGCGCCGCAAGAAGGCTTCGTCGGCCAGCTCCAGGGGATTGAGGTTGGTGGAAAAAACCAGCACCAGATCGAACGGCAACTCGCAATGGCGCCCGCCACCCAGGTTGAGGAAGTCGCGCTTCTCTTCCATCGGCACGATCCAGCGGTTGAGCAGTTCGGCCGGAGCCATGCGCTGGCGCCCCATGTCGTCGATGATGAACAGGCCGTTGCTGGCCTTGAGTTGCAGGGAGGCCTGATATTGACGGGTACTGGGATCGAAGCGGACGTCCAGTTGCTCCATGCCCAACTCACCGCCAGTGATCACAACCGGGCGTTTGCAGCGCACCAGCCGGCGATCGATGCCTTCGTTCAGCAACAGGCTGGTGGGTTGACCCTCCTCCTCCTCCAGGCGCTGATGCACCTGAGGGTCATACACCTCGATGACCGACTCATTGATTTCTATGGCATGCGGTACCCAGATGGATTCGGCGAACAGGCGAATCAACCGGCTGCTGACGTAGGTCTTGCCGGTGCCTGCGGGGCCGTAAATCATGATCGCGCGCCCGGAGTTCAGCGCTACGCCCAGTTGATCGAGCATGCTCTCCGAGAGCACTACGCCAGCGAAGGCCGTGTGCATGTCCTGCGTATTAATGCGGCCATGGTGGATGGTCTGCAGCTTGAGCAGGTCACGGTAGGCACTTACGGGGAAGGGCGCCGCGCCGATGTAGCCGCTGCGCGCCAATGCATCCCGGGCGGTACCGCGGCCGCGCTCGGTCAAGCCGTATCGCAGCACCTGCCCCCCCGTTTGCACACCTACCTGGCCCAGTACTTCGACGCGGCCATCCTTACGCAGAAAGGCCAGTACTTCTTCTACCACCGCACCGGTCAGTGCCAAGCGCTCCACCAGGCGCGACAGGTCCAGCGTACCGGCGTCGTGCAGGTGCTTGCACAGCAAATCACCGAGAAAGCTTTCTGCCAAGCCAGTCTCACGGACTGTACGTGGCTGCGGTGCCAGGCTCTGCACTGCATCCTTGTCACAGGCGCAGGCACCACTGTCTCTAAGTGCGTACATGGTTAGCCTCCCAGGCTATAGGCCAAGCGGTAGCCCGAAAAGGCTGACAAGGGTTCCAGACAAAATTGCGACCGAATAAGGGAAAGGCTTACCTGCCACCTCATCCTCCATCGGCGCCAAGTAAGCCCGCGCCGTCAACATCAGCCAATAGCGTTCTAAAGTCCGTTGTAATTGGCCACGTATGAGCACTATCAGGATTCCGCAAACTCCACCGGCTATCAGGCTGAAAAGTGCAGCCGAAAGTGCGTCATACGGTGTTAGAAAGGCTCCGACCATGGCCATCAACTTTACGTCGCCAGCGGCCATCCCCTCCAGCGCGTACATCGGCAGGAAAATGGCAAAACCAATAAACATACCCAACACGCCATGCCCCAGCCCAATAAGCCCGGCGGAGTAAGCCTGACCCGCCAAGCCCAAACCCAATCCCAGCAAGATAAGGACGTTGGGAATGCGGTGGTGGCGAAGATCCCCCACCACCGCAATACCTACCAGCCCTAGCAGCACGACAATGGCGAACAGAGATTCTGCGGACATTGCTGCATCTCCCATCGGGCCGAATATTGGTTAACCCCCGTTGGCAGGCGCGGCAGGCGCGTTGAGAACAGCATCTTTCAGTCCGGTGATCTTGGTGTTGACTGCCCCGCCCAACAGTTGGAAAGCACCCACAACGGTAAGAGTGATCAACCCACCAGCTACCGCGTACTCCACAATGGTCAGCCCATCTTCGTCTTTGACGAACTTCATAACCGAAGCCTTGATAGTTTGCAGATTCATTTCGCTCACCTCGCTAAGGACATTATTTTTCTTCCCGGGCAGTGGTGTTTTGCACTACCTGTTGCGAATCCTAGTCAGAGGGTGACAGCAGTAGTTAGGAGATTTTTGCGAATCGCTAGGACTTTTTTGCGGCCATTGGCCAGCATCGAAAAGGTGGGCGAGGCCACCAGTAAAACAGGCAGGAAACCCGAATATGAGAAGCACTTTCGTACGCATTTGCAGCCGGCTCAGGGAAAGGTTCTGGCACGTTTGTTCAAAGCCGACAAACGGTCGCCATGATCAAAGACCAGCCTGACTGCGGAACCTGTCTAACATCAGGGTTTTACAAAACCCATAGAACCCCTTAAGCAAAAACGATCTAAGGTAATAACCAAATTGCTCGGCGACTTAATAGTGTTTTGACAATACTGCTGCTCGTAGGGAAACTCCCCAGCATAAGGTTAAGTCACGATGTCTAACCCGGGCACAAAGCCGCTGTTGTTGTGGTTCGATCTGACACGCGATCGTTCCACCGAAGCGCTGATGGCACAGTTTAGTCATGTCTGCGATTGCAAACTGGCGAAGGCCGTCGCGCATTCCGAACGCCAGCATGCAGACATGATCTGCATGCATTTCGATCGCCCCGACACCCTCAACCTCAACCTGCTGCTGGAAGTGAAACGCAACTCACCATCCATCCCGGTCACCATGTTCACCGTGCAGCACTCCGAAGAGTTGGCCGTCTGGGCCATGCGTTCGCGGGTCTGGGAGTATCTGGTATTGCCGCTGACAAGCGGTGAGAAAAGTCGCTACATCGATGTCCTCAAGCAGCTTTGCGACATACGCCGCGCCAGCAAGGCCTCAGGCAATGCGCAGCGCATCGATCATCTTCCCTCCCTGCCGGACAGCATTCGCCTGACCGGCGAACACCACAAGCACCAGGCGCTGAGCAAGGTCATGCCTTACATCGACCAGCACTTCCGCGAATGTGTCGATCAAAAAGACCTCGCGCAGCGCTGCGGCATGACCACGGCCCGCTTCAGCCGCCTGTTCAAGGAAGTCAACGGCGTTGGGTTTTTGGATTACATCCTGAGCAAGCGCATGAATCTAGCCATGGACCTGCTCGTCAACAGCCAGATGCCGATTACCAGCATCGGCTATGAGGCAGGCTTCAAGGACCCGTCCTACTTCGCCCGCACCTTCAAGCAGGTCAGCAACTGCACGCCCAGCGAATACCGCCAGGCCCGCCAGCTCGAAGCGACGGCCAGCGAAACCGAGCCCTTGAAAGATACCAATGCAGCCGTGGCAGACAATTTGTTGCAGGGTGCGGGGACTCACAAGTATCGCTGAAGCACTACCCGTTCATATGCGCTTGAAATATTGACTGCCATCGCTATGCGAGCCAGTTCAAGGGTGCCCTGGCCAATTGAGTAGCTACCCCGCGCCTGCAACCAAACCAGAATGTCGGCAAGATGCCAGAGAGCAGTGCTGCCATCGTGCACGGGGGCAGGGAAGTTATGTGAATGCGCCAACATCAATTTCCGCATGTTTTGCCGAGATACGCCTATGATTTCAGCCACATCGGAAAGCCCTACAAGATCGGGGGTCGCTTCGATGAGGCGAGCGCCTGGCACCACTCTGCAAACATCTTTCAAAGCGCTCTCGATAGCCTCTTTCGCAGTAGGGGACTCGCGGATGAAGGCAAGCGCCAAGCGGCCCGGTTGACCTACGCCAACCACCGCATCATCGCATCCGCCTTCAGCCAGACGCTCCAGTAGCGCATCGGTGTCTTCGTTTTCGCTCAATTGATACTTGAGGGTGAACTCATATTCCACGGCTTCTACTCCTCTCCGGCATTTGGTGCGCCTGAGGCAACTTTGCTGCCCGAACAGTTATCAACCACACGCCTCAGCTGACGCGCCAAATTGCCAGGGCTCCTCGGGGTGCTCCAGATACTGGTAATGCAAAACTCCCCACACCGACAATGGGCATCGTTCCACGGGCAGTACATTTTCCCCCAACAATGCCCCCCACCCACCACTACTCTCCATCCCTTTGACTCAGCGTGCCTCAAGGCCTGCTCAACCTCCTTCCTGGCGTGACTGGGGCGTGACATCAGATTTTCTCCAGTGTGGACTTGCATGCCAAAGGTTGTCAAATGACAACCACCCAATCGGCAAGCGTGCACGCCACACTACAGAATTGATGATGCTGGGAGTCGCTGTAAGTAACTGTTGGGAATTGTCCTACGCGGAATCGGGACTTTGACCCGAAGAATGTTTTAGAGGCCCGTAGAAGCAAGCAGTGCTGTCAGAGCAACCCGTCCGCCTGCAACAACGTCTCCAGGCAATGCTCCTGCACCCCGTAAAACGCCTTGAGCTGCCCGATCTTCTCCAGCAACGCGCCGTTGTCCCCTGCCTGGCGCCGCTTCACCGCAAGAATCATCTTGTTCTTGTTGGTGTGCTCCAGCGAAATGAACTCGAACACCTTGGTCTCGTACCCGCAGGCTTCCAGGTACAGCGCGCGCAGGCTGTCGGTCAGCATCTCGGCCTGCTGGCCCAGGTGCAGGCCGTACTGCAGCATCGGTTGCAACAACCCTGGGCTGTGCAGTTGCGGGCGGATCTGCTTGTGACAGCACGGCGAGCACATGATGATCGCGGCGTTGCAGCGGATGCCGGTGTGGATGGCGTAGTCGGTGGCGATGTCGCAGGCATGCAGGGCGATCATCACTTCGATGGCCTCGGGCACCACGCTACGCACGTCGCCACACTGGAACTCCAGGCCTGGGTGCTCCAGGCGCAAGGCGGCGGCGTTGCACAAGTCGACCATGTCCTGGCGCAGCTCGACGCCGGTTACCTGTGCTTCGCGGCCCAGGCTGTTGCGCAGGTAGTCGTGCATGGCAAAGGTCAGGTAGCCCTTGCCAGAGCCGAAGTCGGCCACCCGCAGCGCCTGCTCCGCCGGCACCGGGGCGCTGGCCAGGGCATGGTCGAAGACTTCGATGAACTTGTTGATCTGCTTCCACTTGCGCGACATGGACGGGATAAGCGCGCCTTGTGCGTCAGTCACGCCGAGGTCACGCAGGAACGGCCGCGACAGCTCCAGGTAGCGCTTCTTCTCGCGGTCATGGCCGCTGCTGCTGGCAGCTTCGCGCGGTGCCTGTGCGCCGTGGCGCTGGAGCATGGGCTTGCCCTTCTTGCTGAAGGTCAACTGCACTTCACCGTCGGCATCGAACAGGTGCGCGTTGCGGAAGCTGTCCGGCAGCAGCTCGGCGACCAGCGCCTGGGCCTGGTCCAGCGCCAGGTTGCGGGTGATGTCGCGGGTCTGGTGGCGATAGACCAGCGACAGGCACGGCTGGCCCTTGACCTGCAGCGGCTTGGCAATGATCCGTTGCAAGGTCTGGTCGGCACCGACATGGCGCGCCAATACCAGTTTGACCAGGGTATTGCCATGCAGGGCGGCTTTCAGCAGGTCGAGAAACTGGGTGCGCGCATCCGGCGCGGATGGGGCAGAAGAACTGGCGGACATGGAAAAACGGTGCCTCGGATAGCGGGGAGCGCATGGCGCAATGCACGCATTCTACAGGGTGCTCAACTTCCTGTGGGAGCGGGCTTGCCCTAATGCCAGTCAGTTAAGGTCTGCCTGTTTAATTGGGGCTGCTTTGCAGCCCTTCGCGGGCTTGCCCGCTCCCACAGGGGTCGCGCAAATCATGGGCTCAGCGGCACACCTGTGGGAGCGGGCAAGCCCGCGAAGGGCCGCAAAGCGGCCCCCATTTGCTTAACTGACTGGCATTAGGGCTCAATCGAGAATCACCAACCGGTTGGGCAACTCGTTACGTGCATGGGTAGGCGGCACATGTTCGCTGAGCAGTTCGCCGCACGCCTCGATGCACTCGACAAAACCCTGCAAGGTGCGGCCCTGGCGTACCTGTTCGGCAAAGCGGGCGACGATGGCCGCGCGGGCGGTGGCATCCAGGTAGTGCTCGATGCCGCGGTCGACCAGGATCTCCACATGCCGCTCCGCCTCGCTGACGAAGATCAGTACGCCCGTGGCACCAGCAGTGCGCTGCAGGTTCTGTTCGCGAAACTGCTGGCGGGCCAGGCGCGAGGCGCGCCAGCGGCGCAGGGCTCGGGGGATCAGCCAGCCGGCCAGGCGTGGGCTGCGCAGCAGCAGGCACAAGCCGACGAACAACAGCACATTGGCCACCAGCAAGCCACGCACTCCGGGCCAACCCAGCAGCCAGTGAAACAGGGCCGGCACGGCCAGCGCCAGCACGGCGGCCCAGAACAACGGCCAGTAGGCGTAGTCATCGGCCCGGCGGGCCAGCACCGTCACCAGTTCGGCATCGGTGCGCCGTTCGGCACGGGCAATGGCTTCGGCGATCTGGCGCTGATGGTATTCGTCGAGGGGGGTCATGCCGTCGGTCTCTTGAGCGTTCTTATAGTTGTTGTCCCGGCATTCGGGGCTTCGTCCGCAGGCGACATATTCAGGCATAATCCGCCGCTGGAAGAAATGCCTGCAAATCGTACAACAATAGCCGCCTGAAAACTTCGGCCGCGCGCGTATCACCGTGGATACGGCAGAGGCCCCACAACGGAATTGATGATGAAACTGTCTTTGCTGGGCCTGGCCATGGGCCTTGCCAGTCAGGCGGCCCTCGCCGCCCCCTCCGCCCCGCCCCTGCAGGACAAGCAGGCGTTCATCGACCATCTGATCAGCCAGATGACCGAAGCCGAGAAGATCGGCCAGCTGCGCCTGATCAGCATCGGCCCGGAAATGCCCCGCGACAAGATTCGCGAGGAAATCGCCGCCGGCCGCATCGGTGGCACCTTCAACTCGCGTACCGCGCCCGAGAACCGGCCGATGCAGGACGCGGCCATGCGCAGCCGCCTGAAGATCCCGATGTTCTTCGCCTACGATACCGTCCACGGCGAACGCACCATTTTCCCGATCGGCCTGGGCATGGCCGCGACCTGGGACATGGACGCCGTCGCCAAGGTCGGCCGCACCGCCGCCATCGAAGCCGCGGCCGACGCCCTGGACATGACCTTCGCACCGATGGTCGACATTGCCCGCGACCCGCGCTGGGGCCGCACCAGTGAAGGCTTTGGCGAAGACACCTACCTGACCTCGAAGATCGGCCAGGTGATGGTCCGCTCGTTCCAGGGCAGCAGCCCGGCCAATCCCGACAGCATCATGGCCATCGTCAAGCACTTCGCCCTGTATGGCGCGGTGGAAGGCGGGCGCGACTACAACACGGTCGATATGAGCCTGCCGAAAATGTACAACGACTACCTGCCGCCCTACCGCGCCGCGCTTGACGCTGGTGCCGGCGGGGTGATGGTGGCGCTGAACTCGATCAACGGCGTGCCGGCCACCTCCAACACCTGGCTGATGAACGACCTGCTGCGAAAGGAGTGGGGCTTCAAGGGCGTGACCATCAGCGACCACGGCGCCATCCAGGAGCTGATCCGCCATGGCGTCGCCCGCGATGGCCGCGAAGCCGCCAAGCTGGCGATCAAGGCCGGCATCGACATGAGCATGAACGACACCCTGTACGGCGAAGAGCTGCCAGGCCTGCTGAAGTCCGGCGAAGTGACCCAGGGCGAACTGGACCAGGCGGTGCGCGAAGTGCTGGGTGCCAAGTACGACATGGGCCTGTTCAAGGACCCGTACGTGCGCATCGGCAAGGCCGAAACCGACCTGAAGGACTACTACGGCAACGACCGCCTGCACCGCGATGCCGCGCGTGACGTGGCGCGCCGCAGCCTGGTGCTGCTGGAAAACCGCAACCAGACCCTGCCGCTGAAAAAGGCCGGCACCATCGCCCTGGTCGGCCCGCTGGCCGATGCCCCGATCGACATGATGGGCAGCTGGGCAGCCGACGGCAAACCAGTGCACTCGGTGACCGTGCGCGAAGGCTTGCGCCGCGCCGTGGAGGGCAAGGCCAAGCTGGTCTACGCCAAAGGTTCCAACGTCACCGGCGACAAGGCGATGTTCGATTACCTGAACTTCCTCAACTTCGATGCACCGGAAATCGTCGACGACCCGCGCCCGCCCGCGGTGCTGATCGACGAGGCGGTGAAGGCGGCGAAGCAGTCCGATGTGGTGGTGGCAGTGGTCGGTGAATCCCGCGGCATGTCCCACGAGTCGTCGAGCCGTACCACCCTGGAAATCCCGGCCAGCCAGCGGGAACTGATCAAGGCCCTGAAGGCCACCGGCAAGCCGCTGGTGCTGGTGCTGATGAACGGCCGCCCACTGTCGATTGCCTGGGAACGCGAGCAGGCCGACGCCATTCTGGAAACCTGGTTCGCCGGTACCGAAGGCGGCAACGCGATTGCCGACGTGCTGTTCGGCGATTACAACCCGTCCGGCAAGCTGGCCATCACCTTCCCGCGCTCGGTCGGGCAGATCCCGATGTACTACAACCACACCCGTATTGGCCGGCCCTTCACGCCGGGCAAGCCGGGCAACTACACCTCGCAGTACTTCGAAGAGCCCAATGGCCCGCTGTACCCGTTCGGCTATGGCCTGAGCTACAGCAGTTTCGAGCTGTCGGGGCTGAAGCTGTCGAACAAGGACCTCAAGCGTGGCGACACGCTGGAAGCCAAGGTGACGGTGAAGAACACCGGCAAGGTGGCAGGCGAGACCGTGGTGCAGCTGTACCTGCAGGATGTATCGGCATCGATGAGCCGCCCGGTGAAGGAATTGAAGAACTTCCAGAAGCTGATGCTCAAGCCTGGCGAATCGCGCACGTTGAGCTTCCGCATCAGCGAAGAAGACCTGAAGTTCTACAATGGCCAACTGCAGCGGGTTGCCGAGCCAGGGGAATTCAATGTCCAGGTCGGGCTGGATTCCCAGGCGGTGCAGCAGCAGAGCTTTGAACTGCTGTAACTGACCGGTTTGCCTGTACCGGCCCCTTCGCGGGCTTGCCCGCTCCCACAGGTACTGCACAAGTCCATCGGGCTGTGAATCTCCTGTGGGAGCGGGCAAGCCCGCGAAGAGGCCGGCCCTGATACTCCATTCATCCGGACCCGCCCCATGCCCTTTTCCGTTCGCGCCCTGCGTCTGGGGCTGATCACCCTGCTGATCGTGCTGGGCACCGCCCTCAGCGCCGGCTGGGCCATGCACCAGGCCAAGCGCCAGGCCATGGAAGCCGACGCCCAGCGTGCCAGCCAGCAGTTGGGCCTGTACGCCAATGCCCTGCACACGCTGATCGACCGCTACCGCGCCCTGCCCGCCGTGCTGGCACTGGACCCGGAGCTGATCGCCGCCCTGCGTGGCCCGGTCAGCGAACCGGTGCAGGACGCCCTGAACCGCAAGCTCGAACGCATCAATGGCGCCGCCAACTCCTCCACCCTCGAACTGCTCGACCGCACCGGCCTGGCCATCGCCGCCAGCAACTGGCGTTTGCCCAGCAGCTACGTGGGCTCCAACTACGGTTTCCGCCCCTACTTCAAGCAGACCCGCAGCCAAGGTAGTGGCCGCTTCTACGCCGTGGGCGTGACCAGTGGCGTGCCGGGCTACTTCCTCGCCAGCGCGGTGAACGACGAGCATGGCCGCTTCCTCGGCGCCATGGTGGTGAAGCTGGAGTTCCCCGAGCTGGAGCGCGAGTGGCGCCAGGGCAGCGACATCCTGCTGGTCAGCGATGCCCGCGGCATCACCTTCATCGCCAACCAGGACGGCTGGCGCTACCGCGAACTGCAGCCACTCAGTGGTGCCGACCGTGCCGAACTGGCCGAAACCCGTCAGTACGACAAGCAGCCGCTGGTGCCGCTGCAGCACCAGGTGCTGACCCGCTTTGCCGCCAACAGCACCCTCAGCCGGGTGCAAGGCCCGGAGGGCAGCGCCGAGTACCTGTGGGAAAGCCTGCCACTGGAGGGTGAAAACTGGACCTTGCACCTGCTGCGCAAGCCGCAGGTGGCCGCCGACGGTCGCAATGCCGCCCTCGGCGCCGCCGCCGTTTGGCTGAGCCTGGTGTTCGCTGCGCTGTTCGTCAGCCAGCGCCTGCGCCTGGCCCGCCTGCGCCAGCGCAGCCGGGAGGAGCTCAAGCGCCAGGTCGAGGAGCGCACCCGTGAGCTGCGCACCGCCCAGGAGGGGCTGGTGCAATCGGCCAAGCTGGCGGCGCTGGGGCAGATGTCGGCAGCCATGGCCCATGAAATCAACCAGCCGCTGACCACCCAGCGCATGCAGCTGGAGACCCTGCGCCTGCTGCTCGACCATGGCCGACATGACGAAGCACGCCAGGCACTGGAGCCGCTGGAGCAGATGCTCACACGCATGGCCGCGCTCACCAGCCACCTGAAAACCTTCGCCCGCAACAGCCCGGTCGGCCTGCGCGAGCGCCTCGACCTGGCCACGGTGGTCGACCAGGCCCTGCACCTGCTGGAAGCACGCATTCGCAGCGAAGAAGTGGAAGTAGCCCTGTACCTGGCGCGCCCGGCCTGGGTGCGCGGCGATGCCATTCGCCTGGAGCAGGTGCTGATCAACCTGCTGCGCAATGCCCTCGACGCCATGGCCGACAAGCGCTACAAACGCCTGGAGATCCGCATCGAGCCCGACGGCGAGCTGTGGCGCCTGAGCGTGCTGGATTCGGGTGGCGGCATTGCCGAGGCCGACCTGGCCAAGGTCTTCGACCCGTTCTTCACCACCAAGCCGGTGGGCGAAGGCCTGGGGCTGGGCCTGGCCATTTCCTACGGCATCGTCCACGAGGCCGGTGGCCAGCTACAGGCCGAAAACCTGCCTGGCGGCGCGCGCCTGAGCCTTACCCTGCCCCGTGACCTGGAGCCTGTATGTTGAATTCAGTGATCGTCGTCGATGATGAAGCCAGTATCCGCACCGCGGTCGAGCAATGGCTGAGCCTGTCCGGCTTCAGCGTGCAACTGTTCGCCCGCGCCGAAGAATGCGTGGCACACCTGCCACGGCACTTTCCCGGGGTAATCATCAGCGATGTACGCATGCCGGGCATGGATGGCCTGCAATTGCTCGAACGCCTGCAGGCGGACGACCCCGACTTGCCGGTGATCCTGCTGACCGGCCACGGCGATGTGCCCATGGCAGTGGAAGCCATGCGCAGCGGGGCCTACGACTTCCTGGAAAAACCCTTTACCCCGCAGCACCTGCTGGGCAGCCTGCGCCGGGCCCTGGAAAAGCGCCAGCTGGTCCTGGAAAACCGCCGCCTGCACGAGCAGGCCGACCTAAAGTCACGCCTGGAAGGCACGCTGCTTGGCATGTCCCAAGGCCTGCAACAGCTGCGCCGGCAAGTGCTGGATCTGGCCAGCCTGCCGGTCAATGTGCTGATCCGCGGCGAAACCGGCAGTGGCAAGGAGCGCGTGGCCCGCTGCCTGCACGATTTTGGCCCGCGCGCCGACAAGCCGTTCGTCGCCCTCAACTGTGCAGCCATCCCCGAGTCGCTGTTCGAGGCCGAGCTGTTCGGCCATGAAAGCGGCGCTTTTACCGGTGCCCAAGGCAAGCGCATCGGCAAGCTGGAGTACGCCAACGGCGGCACGGTGTTCCTCGACGAAATCGAAAGCATGCCGCTGGCCCAACAGGCCAAGCTGCTGCGGGTGATCCAGGAACAGAAGCTGGAGCGCCTGGGGGCCAACCAGAGCATCAGCGTCGACCTGCGCATCATTGCCGCGACCAAGCCCGACCTGCTCGAAGAAGCCCGCGCCGGGCGCTTCCGCGAAGACCTTGCCTATCGCCTGAACGTTGCCGAGCTGCGCCTGGCGCCATTGCGTGAACGGCGTGAGGACATTCCACTGCTGTTCGAGCACTTTGCCCGTGCCGCCGGCGAAAAGCTTGGCCGCGCAACCCCGCCACTGTCGGGTGCGCAACTGGCGCAGCTGCTGTCACACGACTGGCCGGGCAACGTGCGTGAACTGGCTAACGCGGCGGAACGCCATGCATTGGGGCTGGGCTCACCGAACATCGAGGTGGCGCCTGCCGGGCAGTCGCTGAGCGAGCAGATGGAAGCGTTCGAGGCGCAATGCCTGCGCGCGGCGCTGCGCCAGCACGGGGGCGCGATCAATGCAGTGATGGAAACGTTGCAGCTGCCGCGGCGCACGCTGAACGAAAAGATGCAGCGGCACGGGTTGGTGCGCGAGGACTTCATTGGGCGGGAATGAGCGGAAATCCGCCTATCGCGCTCGATCACTAAGCAAATAACCGCTCATTAACAGGATTCTTTTGGGGCTGCGTTGCGGCCCTTCGCGGGCACGCCCGCTCCCACAGGGAAACGCGAAGATTCAGACGTCACGCGGTCCCTGTGGGAGCGGGCGTGCCCGCGAAGGGGCGCGCAGCGCCCCCATTTGAAGCCCAATGCACCCATTTGGCACACCTTCTGCAATTGCCTTGGCAAGCTGCGCCACGGCGCGCTCCACAAAAACAACGAGAAGGTATCCCTGATGGATAATGCCACCTCCCTGCCAGCCGGGGCGGCCACCGCGCCTGCCACAGAAAAAACCACCGCCAGCCGCTTGAAGTCGATCTTCAGCGGGTCCATCGGCAACATGGTCGAATGGTACGACTGGTACGTCTACGCCGCATTCTCGCTGTACTTCGCCAAGGCCTTCTTCCCAGCCGGCGATTCCACCGCACAATTGCTCAATACCGCCGCGATCTTCGCCGTGGGCTTCCTCATGCGCCCGATCGGTGGCTGGCTGATGGGCCTGTACGCCGACCGCAAAGGCCGCAAGGCCGCATTGATGGCCTCGGTGCTGCTGATGTGCGCCGGCTCGCTGGTCATCGCCCTGACCCCGGGCTACGAAACCATCGGCGTCGCCGCGCCAATCCTGCTGGTCATCGCACGGCTGCTGCAGGGCTTGTCGGTGGGTGGTGAATACGGTACCTCGGCCACCTACCTCAGCGAAATGGCCAGCAAGGACCGCCGTGGCTTCTTCTCCAGCTTCCAGTACGTGACCCTGATCTCCGGCCAGCTCATCGCCCTGGCGGTACTGATCGTCCTGCAACAGACCCTGACCACCGAGCAGCTGTATGCCTGGGGCTGGCGCGTACCGTTCGTGATCGGTGCGCTGTGCGCCGTGGTGGCCCTGTACCTGCGTCGCGGCATGGAAGAAACCGCCTCCTTCACCAAGAAGGAAAAGGCCAAGGAAAGCCTGATGCGCACCCTGCTGCGCCACCCCAAGGAGCTGATGACCGTGGTCGGCCTGACCATGGGCGGCACCCTGGCCTTCTACACCTACACCACCTACATGCAGAAGTACCTGGTCAACACCGTGGGCATGAGCATCAGCGACTCGACCACCATCTCGGCCGCCACGCTGTTCCTGTTCATGTGCCTGCAGCCGCTGATCGGCGGCCTGTCCGACAAGATCGGTCGACGCCCGATCCTGATCGCCTTCGGTGTACTCGGCACCCTGTTCACCGTACCGATCCTCAGCACCCTGCACACCATCCAGACCTGGTGGGGTGCGTTCTTCCTGATCATGGCGGCGCTGATCATCGTCAGCGGCTACACCTCGATCAACGCCGTGGTCAAAGCCGAGCTGTTCCCCACCGAAATCCGCGCCCTGGGCGTGGGCCTGCCGTACGCCCTGACCGTGTCGATCTTCGGCGGCACCGCCGAGTACGTGGCCCTGTGGTTCAAGAGCGCCGGCATGGAGAGTGGCTTCTACTGGTACGTCACCGCCTGCATCGCCTGCTCGCTGCTGGTTTACGCGACCATGAAGGACACCAAGCAGCACTCGCGGATTACCACTGAGTGATGCTGGCCTGGCAGTACTGAAAAGGGGCGCTCCAGTGCATGGGGCGCCCCTTTTTTGTGATACGCGGCAGCCTGTGAGCCGATTGACGGCCTTATTCGGCTCACAGAATGAACCGAATAGCGCTATTATTCGGCTCACAAGATGAGCCGAATAGCCGGCTCATTCGGCTCATGGGACGGATCATGAATAGCCCCTTATGGATCTGGCAGCAACCTGCCTGGCCACGCTTCACCTGGCAAAACGAAGCCATCGCGCCAACGCTACGCAATTGCATCGACATGCAAGGACGCCTGCTGGGCAAGATCGGCAGCGTCGATGCGCTCAGCAAGTGCCAGAACATCCTCGATACGCTGCTGCAAAACATCGTCACCTCTTCGGCAATCGAAGGTGAGCAGTTGAACGTGGGTTCTGTCCGCTCTTCCCTCGCTCGCCGGCTGGGCATCGAGGAGCAAGGACCTACCAATGCCCGCAGTGAAGGGCTGGCGGAGCTGATGCTGGATGCAACGCAAGGGTATGACCGACCGCTGACCCTGCAGCGCCTGTACACCTGGCACCAGTGGCTGTTCCCACTGGCACAAGGCGCCTTGAGCAAAGCGATACTGGTCGGCCAGTTGCGTGATGAAATGCCCATGCAGGTGATCTCCGGCCGGCTCGACAAGCCTACCGTGCATTTCGAAGCACCACCGCGCGATGGCCTGGAAGCCCGACTCAACGAGTTTCTCGACTGGTTTGCCAACAGTCGCGATTCCACCAGCCTGGACCCACTGCTACGTGCTGGCATCGCCCACTTCTGGTTCGTCACCCTGCATCCGTTCGACGATGGCAATGGCCGTCTGACTCGGGCAATCACCGACCTGGCGCTGGCGCAAGGTGAGCGACAGGCCATTCGTTTCTATGCCATGTCTGCCAGCATCCTCGAAGACAGGGCCGGCTATTACCAAGTGCTGGAGAACAGCCAGAAAGGCGACCTGGATATCACCCGCTGGCTATCCTGGTTTCTTGCTACCCTGCTGCGCAGCCTGGAACAGGCCCTGGCCAATATCGACCGGATACTGGCCAAGGCCAGGTTCTGGCAAGCACATCGCTCAGATGGTTTGCTGCCCGAACAGGTAAAGGTGCTCAACAGGTTGCTCGATGGCGGCCCCCGAGGATTCGAGGAAGGCATCAACGCAGCGCAATACCAGGCGGTGGCGAAGGTATCAAAGGCCACTGCGACCCGCCACCTGACCGATCTGCTCGACAAGGCCTGCCTGGTTCGCCTGCCTGGCGGGGGCCGCAGTACCCGCTACCGCATCAAGACTCAGGACATCTCCAACGCCTGACGCGGCTCACGGCGCTGGTACCAGGTGGCCATCAGCACCAGTACCAGCAACACCCCGCCCAGCACCGCCGAAGAGCCGACCGTGCCGAAGTCCAGGCCGCCCTTCTCGTGGGGCTTGGTGAGGAAGTCGCCCAAGGTGGCGCCGAACGGGCGGGTAAGCACGAACGCAACCCAGAACAACACCACGCCAGGGATGCGTGTCCAGTAGCGGGCCACCACTACCAAGGCGATGGCACTGCCGATCAACAGTGCGCCACCGGCAAAACCGAGCCCCGAGTCATCGGCCAGGTAATCGCCCAGCGCGGTGCCGAGGGTGTTGGAAAACAGGATCGCCACCCAGTAGAACAATTCGCCCGTGCGGTTCTTGATGCGGGTGACATCCAGCGGGTTGCCGCTCAGGCGCCATACCAGGAAGGTCAGCAGCAGGATGCCGATGAGGATGGCCGAACCCGCGGCGTAGCCCAGGCCTAGGGTGCGGTCCATGAAGTCGGACATGGTGGTGCCGGCGGTGCTGGTGGAAAGGATCACCAGCCAGTACAGCATCGGATGGTAGCGGCGCGAGTACAGCTGGCCGAGCAAGGTCAGCAGGAACACGCTGATCAGCAGCAGCGAGCTGAGGGCATAGCCGATGTTCAGGGTCATCGACAGCAAATCACCCGCCGTTTCGCCAAGGGTGGTAGCGCAGATCTTCATGACCCAGAAGGCCAAGGTGATTTGCGGAAGTTTGTTCATTGTTGTGCCGCTCCGGTTTGAGGTGCGGCGATGGTGCTGAGCAGCATTTGAAAAATCGGTTGGTGATGTATGAAAAATGCGTTGAGCAGCCTTCAATGACAGATTTTTCATCCTTAACGCCCCATTAATTCCACCCCCTCAAGCTGCAATGGCTGGCAGAACGTCGGCGCATGGGCAGACACATCCTGAGCCAAAACCGCTGCCAGAGCCCCAAGATGCGCGCCAACATATATCTAATTATTCGATTTTTAAGCGCTATTATTTGCGCTTTTTAATCAAGTTAATCGGCGTAGGATTAAACCCATAGAAACAAAACAACCTCAAGAACCCCTGGAGCAACGACCATGAAAAACAAACTGATCCTCACCCTGGCCCTCTCGGTTTTCGCTGCTGGCGCCTTCGCCGAAGATGGCTTCAACCGCACCAACGCCCACACCTTCGCAGCGACCCAGAGCCAATCCGCTGCCTACGCTGAAGATGGCTTCGACCGCACTGGCGGCCAGCGTTTCGCCGAAGACGGCTTCGACCGCACCGGTGGCCAGCGTTTCGCCGAAGACGGCTTCGACCGCACCGGTGGCCAGCGCTTCGCTGAAGACGGCTTCGACCGCACCGGTGGCCAGCGCTTCGCTGAAGACGGCTTCGACCGCACTGGCGGCCAACGTTTCGCCGAAGATGGCTTCGATCGCACCAACGCCCACCGCATCAGCTGATCCCTGATGCGAGCACCCAGCCCGGCTTCGGCCGGGCTTGATCATTTGCAGGCGGGCACAGGCTTGGCACACTAGGCGCCTTGTCCACCAGGAGGTAGGGCCAGCAAGCCCAGCACAGATGTATTACTACGAACCCGCCAAAGGCCACGGCCTGCCCCACGACCCGTTCAACGCCATCGTCGGCCCCCGCCCTATCGGCTGGATCTCCTCACAGGACCGCGAAGGCCGCCTGAACCTGGCGCCCTACAGCTTCTTCAATGCCTTCAACTACATCCCGCCGATCATCGGTTTCTGCAGCGTCGGGCGCAAAGACAGCCTGAACAACATCGAGCAGACCGGCGAATTCGTCTGGAACCTGGCAACCCGCCCGTTGGCCGAGCAGATGAACCAGAGCTGCGCACCGGTTGCCGCCGAGATAAGCGAATTTGAATTGAGCGGCCTCACCGCCAAGCCGTCGAACATCGTCAACGTGCCGCGTGTCGGCGAAACCCCGGTGGCCTTCGAGTGCAAGGTCAGCCAGATAGTCCAGCTCAAGCGGGCCGACCAGGAACTGGTGCCCAGCTGGCTGATCCTGGGTGAAGTGGTGGCGGTGCACATTGCCGAGCACCTGTTGAAGAACGGTATCTACGATACCGCTGCCGCCGAGCCGATCCTGCGTGGCGGTGGCCCGGCAGACTATTTCGAGCTGGGCAACCTGTTCAAGATGGCCCGCCCGCCGGCCTGATCACCAGATCAGCTCACCCTCTTCGCTGACGCCCTGCAGGCGTTGCAGCTCGGCCGTGGCCGCTTCATCGGCGGCCACGGCGCCCTTGAACACCTGGCCGTCGAGAATCTTGTGAAAGCGCGGCGCGCCGCCCATGCCCAGGGCCTTGACCGCGATGGCCGCGTTGTAGCCGCCACCTTCCACCGGGACCATCGCCGAAACCGCTTCGAAATGCGGGAATTCTCTACGTGCCATGTTGCTATCTACCTGGTTGATCAAGGGCAGCATCTTACCCCATTCACCTGCACCGGCCCTATCGCCGGCAAGCCAGCTCCCACAGGTACTGCACCGCCCTCAAGACCTGTGATGACCCTGTGGGAGCTGGCTTGCCGGCGATGAGGCCAGAACAGGCAATACCTCAATCAAAGGTATGCAGATCCAGACTGCTGACCACCTGTTCCTGCACCAACTCACCAAACACTTCCAGCGTTGCCGAAGCAAAGTAGCCAGTCATCGCCTGCTGGTCTTGCCAGCTGCCACTGAGCAACCATAAATCGGCATCAGCCTGCGAACGCTGCACCGTGAAACTCAGGCAGCCCGGTGCCCGCAACGAGGGCTCGAGCAGGTCACGCAGGCGCGCGCCCAGCTCCGCCGAGCGCCCGCTGCTGGCACGGATGAAAGCAAGGTGGGTGACCGGTTGTGTCGGGGTCATTGCACAATCTCCTTGAAGCAGGCGGACGGAAAAGCCAGGCTGCCAAGGTTAGGGCCTCACCCGCGCGACGCGTTAGGCCATTACTGCTCGCCGATTGCCTGATCCTGCAGCGCGGCAGGATCAGGCAATCGGCGTGCAGCTTTTGACTAGCGCCCGCCATTGCCCAAACCTATGCTGCGTCGGTCAGCAGAGGAAAGCCATCATGACCACCGCCACGTCCATCGACCCGAGCCTGGAACTGCAACGCCAGGAGCTGGCCGAGCTGATCCGCCGCCACGCCGGGGAGCCCCACGGCCCGGCATCGGCCATCGATGACCTGTACCTGGTGCGCTACACCGAAAACGTGCGCTCGGTACCGACCCTGGCGCAACCCGCGCTGTGCATCCTCGCCCAGGGCAGCAAAAGCCTGTTCCTGGGTGACGAGCAGTACGCCTACGACCCGCTGCACTACATGGTGGTCTCGGTAACCTTGCCGCTTAGCGGCGTAAAGCTCGACGCCAGCCCCGAGCACCCTAGCCTTGGCCTGCGCATGGACCTGGACCCGGCCGAAATCAGCCAGCTGATCGCCGAAAGCGGGCCGATGCTGGTGCCCAACCGGCCTTCCGGTCGTGGCTTGTATGTGGAAAGAACCGATGCCGCGTTGCTCGACGCCTTGCTGCGGCTGATACGCCTGCTGGACACCCCTCGCGACATCGCGATGCTCGCGCCGCTGTTCCGCCGGGAGATTCTGTACCGCCTGCTGCGCGGGCCGCAGGGCTATCGGTTGTACGAAATCGCCTTGGCCAACAGCCAGACCCACCGGGTTTGCCAGGCCATTACCTGGCTCAACCAGAACTACCAACTGCCTTTGCGCATCGAGGACCTGGCGCGGGAGGTCAACCTCAGCACCTCGACCTTGCACCACCGGTTCAAGGCCGTGACGTCGATGAGCCCGTTGCAGTATCAGAAGCAACTGCGCCTGCAGGAGGCGCGGCGCTTGATGCTGAATGACGGGCTCGAGGCGGCGGTGGCGGCCTACCGGGTGGGGTATGAAAGCCCGTCACAGTTCAGCCGTGAATACAGCCGGCTGTATGGCGCGCCGCCGATTCGTGATGTGGCCAGGTTGCGGGCGACTGCTGGCTGAAATTTTGGCTGGCAGTACCGGCCTCTTCGCGGGCTTGCCCGCTCCCACAGGTACAGCACAGCGTTCAGAGCCTGTGCAAAATCCTGTAGGAGCGGGCAAGCCCGCGAAAGGGCCGGTACAGACAATAGCTTCACTTCAACCCAACACAGCCCCCTGCCACTGATTCTGGTCAACCTGGATCAAGGTCGGCCCCTTGCGCTCCACTGCCTGCCCCAACGCCACCTGCAGCTGCGCCACATCTGCCACCTGCTCCGCCGCCGCGCCCAGGGCCCGCGCCACACCGATGAAGTCCGGCGTATGGATATCCACCCCGACTGGCTCGATGGCCCGGTTGACCATGTACTTCTTGATTTCCTCGTACCCCTGGTTATTCCACAGCAGCACGATCAGCGGCACCTGCGCTTCCACCGCGCTGGCCAGCTCCGGCAAGGTGAACTGCAAACCGCCATCACCAATCAGGCACACCGCAGGCGCACGCTCACCGATCTGCTCCGCGCTGCCCAGCCAGGCGCCCATGGCCGCCGGCAATGCATAACCCAAGGTGCCGTAGCCGGTCGAGGCATTGAACCAACGGCGTGGCTGGTCCATGTCCAGGGTCAGGTTGCCGGTGTACACCGGTTGGGTCGAATCGCCCACCAGAATGGCATTGGGCAGGCGCTCGATAATTGCATTCAGCAAACGTGTCTGGCTCAGGGTCGGCTGGTCCCAACCCGCCGCCAGTGCCTGGCGCAGCTTGGCCACCCGGGCCGCGCCCCACGTGCTTTCACGCACGGGTTGCGGCAGTGCCTGCAAGGCGCCAAGCAGCGCCTCGGCGGCCAGTTCGGCATCGGCCACCAGCGACAGCGTCGGCAGGTAATTGCGCACGGTCTGGTCCGGGTCGATGTCGATGCGCAACAGGCTGCCCGGGATCTCGAAACCACCTTTGAAGGTAACGTCATAGTCGGTTTCGGCCAGTTCGGTGCCGATCGCCAGCACCACATCGGCCTCGGCCACCAGCGCCCGCGTGGCTGGCAGTGACTGGGTCGAGCCAATCTGCAGCGGGTGGCTGGCCGGCAGCAGCCCCTTGGCATTGATGGTCAGCGCCACCGGCGCCTGCAGGTGTTCGGCCAGGCGCGCCAGCGCAGCGCCCGCGGCCAATGCGCCGCCCCCGGCCAGGATCAATGGCCGCCGTGCATTGGCCAGGCGCTCGGCCATCTGCGCCACGGCCTGCGGCGCTGCCCCCGCCCGGCTGCTGCGCACCACGCGCCCCGGCAGCAGGTGATCGGCCGGTTCGACCAGCACGTCGAGCGGGATCTCGATATGCACCGGGCGCGGCCGGGCGCCTTCGAACACGGCGAATGCCCGGGCCAGCACCTGCGGCAGGTCATCTGCACTCATCAGGGTGTGGGAAAACGCCGCCACACCCGACACCAGCGCTGCCTGGTTGGGCAACTCGTGCAGCTTGCCGCGGCCACCGCCCAGCTGGTCGCGGGCCTGCACGCTGGAAATCACCAGCATCGGGATCGAGTCGGCATAGGCCTGGCCCATGGCGGTGGTGATGTTGGTCATGCCCGGGCCGGTGATGATGAAACACACCCCGGGCTTGCCGCGGGTCCGCGCATAGCCGTCGGCCATGAACCCGGCCCCCTGCTCGTGGCGCGGGGTGACATGGCGGATGGACGAGCCCGCCAGGCCGCGATAGAGCTCCACGGTATGTACACCAGGAATGCCGAAGACATGGTCAACGCCATAGCCTTCAAGGAGTTTTACCAGTACTTCGCCGCAGGTTGCCATCGGGTTTCACCATGAATCTTGGTTGGGTTATGCCCTTATTGGACCCAGCCACGGCTATCACCACAATGCAAAAAAACACATACTAGCCATGTCCTGTAATCATGGCTCAGCACAATGAAACGCCTCCCGCCCCTGCCCGCCCTGCATACCTTCCTGGTCACCGCCCAGCACTGCAATTTCACCCGTGCCGGGCAGCAGTTGCATATCACCCAGGGCGCCGTCAGCCGACAGATCGCGGCCCTCGAAGAGCATCTGGGTTATGCCTTGTTCCAGCGCCAGGCCCGTGGGCTGAGCCTGACCCGTGAAGGCCAGGACTGGCTGCCAAGGGTGCAGCAGGTGTTCGCGCTGATCGAACAAGGGGTGCGCGAGGTGGGTGGGCGCAGCACTACCTTGCAGCTCAAGGCACCGACCTGCGTGATGCGCTGGCTGCTGCCACGCCTGATGGAATGGCAGGCGCTACGCCCGGATGTGCCTGTAGAGCTGACCACCACGGTGCAACATGGAGTGGACTTTCGCCGCGAGGGTTTCGATGCGGCGGTGGTGTATGGCGATGCGCCGAACCATGGGCTGCGCGTGCGCAAGCTGTTCGATGAGCAGCTGACGCCGGTGTGCGCGCCGTCATTGCGCCAAGGGCCGGTACCGTTGCAGCAGGTCGAGGACCTGGCGCTACACATGCTGCTGCACCCGTCGCGGGATGAGCATGACTGGCGGTTATGGCTGCAGGCAGCCGGGGTGACGCTGGGCACTCAAGGGCCGAAGCAGCATTTCGAGACGCTGGACATGGCGATGGCCATGGCCTCGCAGGGCACCGGCGTGGCCATCGGCGACTGGTCGCTGATCGGCGATGACTTGCGCGGGGGGCGGTTGTGCATGCCGTTTGCGCTGAAAGTGATGACCGGCAAGGGGTATTACCTGGTGAGCCAGGCCAAGAGCTTGCCGCCGGGGCTGGTGGAGTTGTTGGATTGGCTGGAGGAACAGGCCAGCTTCTAAGGCCCGTTTTCCCTATTCGCCGATGTGCACAAGCCCTTGTAGGAGCGGCCTTGTGTCGCGAAAGGGCTGCGCAGCAACCCCGGCGATATTGCACCTTGGCGGATATCCTGGGGCCGCTGCGCGACCCTTTCGCGACACAAGGCCGCTCCTACAGGCGAGCTGCCTGCACCAGATACATTCATGCAAACGAAGCAGGCGACTCAGTACCCGACCGTGAACCGCTGCCGCGAGTGCTGCGGCTTTTCCAGTTCGTCGAGCATGGCAATCGCGTAATCGGCAAAGGTGATCCAGCTCTTGCCATTCGCGCCGATCAACAGATGATCCTTGCCCAGCTTGTAATGCCCGCTGCGCTCACCTTCAACGAACTCCGCCGACGGCGACAGGAAGGCCCAGTCCAGGTTCGGCTCCCGTTGCAACGCTTCCAGAAAACGCACCCCGGCAGTGGCCTCGGCCTTGTATGCCTCGGGGAAGTCCGGGCTGTCGATCACCCGATGCCCCGACGGCAGCAACAGGCTACCGGCCCCACCTACCACCAGCAGGCGCCTGACCCCGGCCCGCTTGACCGGCTCGATGATGGCGTGTGGCTCGATGGTCGAGAAATGCGCCGCACTCAGCACCGCATCCGCACCCGCGACCGCCGCTTGCAAGGCCGCGCTGTCCTTGGCATCCAGCGCCTTGACCGTCACCCCGTCCCGCCCCTGCAACCGGGACGGGTCGCGGGCGATGGCCAGCACACTGTGGCCACGGCGCAGGGCCTCTTCCAGCAACTGGCTGCCAGCGCGGCCAGTGGCACCGATGATTGCAATCTTGCTCATGGGATACTCTCCATCAGTTGAACGGAATTACCACTTCATCTCGCCCTTGGCGACCTTGGCCCCCAGCTCCAGCGAGCTTTCATCGGCCAGCCCTGGGTAACGTCGCTTCATTGCCGCGATCAACGCACCGGCGTCTTTCGCCTTGGCGGTCTCGGCATCGAAATCACGAATGTAGTTCGCCGTGAAACGCACGGCCTGCAGCGATCGGCTGCTGTCTTCCAGGTAATGCCCGGGGATGACCGTGCGCGGCGCCAGCGCTTCGATGTGCGCCAGGGTGCCGAGCCAGTCGGCGTGGGACTTGGCCGTTTGCGTGTCGGCCATCCATACATGAATGTTCTCCGACACCACCACGCCACCGACCACCGCCTTGATCGACGGGATCCACACAAAACTGCGGTCAGGTTGCGGGCCGTCCAGGCCGACCACCTCGAGGGCCTGCCCTTCCAGCGTCAGGCGGTTGCCTTCGAGCACCTGCGGCAGCACCAGCCGCGCCGGCCTGTCCGCGCCCATCTGCGGGCCCCAGTAGGCCAGCTTGGCATCCATGGTCTGGCGGATATGGGCAACCGTGGCGGCCGACGCCAGCACCTTGGCCTCGGGGAAGGCCTGGGTCAGGGTATCCAGGCCGAAGTAGTAGTCCGGGTCGCCATGGCTGATGTAGATACTGGTCAGCTGCTTGCCACCCGCCCGCAGGCGCTGCACCAGCTGCTCGGCCTGGGCCTTGCCGAACTGGGCATCGACGAGGATGGCGTCGTGCTCGCCGCTGACGATCACCGAACTGACCGGGAAGATCGCCTCATGCCCGGGGTTGTAAACCTCCAGCCGCAAGGGGTCGGCAGCCAGCGCCGGGCCGGCCAGGGTCACACAGGCCAGCAGCAGGCCACGCAAGGGAGTGAAAAGAGACATCGCAAACGCCCGTCAGATGAACAATGCCCAACAGCTTAGTTGCCCAATCCGTGACAAAAAATGCGATGCTCGAACATAGTTTGTTTCTGAAACCGGGCAAATCATGGACCGTCTCAACGCCATGCGCGTATTCGTCACCGTCGTCGACCTGGGCAGCCAGTCGGCGGCGGCGGATCATCTGCAACTGTCGCGGCCGGTGGTGTCGCGCTACCTGGCAGAGCTGGAAGACTGGGTTGGCGCACGGCTGATGCAGCGCACCACACGCAAGCTCAGCCTCACCGCCGCCGGCCAGGAAACCCTGCCTCGCTGCCGGCAACTGCTGGAACTGGCCGGCGACCTGCAGGCCGCGGTGCAGCAGCCGGATGACGCGCCCAAGGGCGCATTGCGCATCAGCGTCAGCACCTCGTTCGGCCAGGCCCAGCTGGTGGATGCAGTGGCCGCCTACGTCCGGCGCTACCCCGGGGTGAAGGTGGAACTGCAGATGCTCGATCGCACGGTCAACCTGGTGGACGAGCGCATCGACCTGGCCATCCGCACCAGCAATGACCTGGACCCCAACCTGATCGCCCGGCGCCTGAGTGTGTGCCGCTCGGCAGTGTGTGCGGCACCGGCCTACCTGCGCGAGCACGGCACGCCGCAACGGGTCGAGGAGCTGAGCCGGCACAACTGCCTGACCCATGCCTACTTCGGCCACAGCCTGTGGCATTTCGAGGTCGCCGGCCAGCAAGTCGCCGTGCCGGTGGCGGGGAACATCAGTGCCAACGAGGCGATGACACTGCAGAAGGCGGCGCTGGCCGGCGCAGGTATCGCCATGCTGCCGACCTACCAGGCCGCGGAGGCCCTGCGCCGGGGTGAACTGGTGCGCCTGCTGCCCGAAGCCAGGCCACGCGAGCTGAACCTGAATGCGGTGTACACCTCACGCAAGCACATGCCGGCGACCTTGCGCAGCATGCTGGATTTTCTGGTGCAGCGGTTCAAGGACGAACCGGAGTGGGATCAGGACTTGTAAGGCCCATGTGGGAGCGGCCTTGCGTCGCGAAAGGACCGCGCAGCGGTCCCGGGATCTTGGCCACATCAAATATTGTCGGGGCTGCTACGCAGCCCTTTCGCGACACAAGGCCGCTCCTACAGGGATGGCGTTGTCACTCCTCGACGCTCATGTATTCCTTGGCCCAGCGGATGTAGTCCTCGGGCTGAGTGTAGGTATGCGAGAGTTCGGTGGCGCTGAGGTTTTCCGACTTGTTCTGCTGGCCGCGCTGCAGCCGCAGGCAATCGTAGGTGGCCTTGATCGCGGCAAAGTAGGCGGCGTGACCATCGACCACGATGCGCACGCCCAGGCGTGCCAGGCGCTCGTCGTCGCGCAGGCTCGGGTTGCCGTAGGTCACCAGCATCAGCGGCACCGTCAGGTGCTCGGCAATCTGCTCGAGTTGCTCGAAGTCCTTCACCCCAACCATGCAGATACCGTCGGCTCCGGCCTTCTGGTAGCTCTGGGTACGCACGATGATTTCTTCGGTGGTGAGCACGCCAGCGTTGGTCCTGGCAATGATCGACAGCGACGAATCGACCCGCGCCTCCAGCGCCGCACGGATCTTGCCGACGCCCTCTTCAACCGGGATCAGGTCGGTGGACTTGCGCCCAAACTGGGCAGGCAGCAGGGTGTCCTCGATGGTCAGCGCAGCCACGCCGGCACGCTCCAGTTCGATGACCGTGCGCATGACATTCAGCGCGTTGCCATAGCCGTGGTCGGCGTCAGCCAGCACCGGCAGTTGCGCCACGCGACCAATACGGGTGGCCTGCTCGACGAACTCGCTGAGGGTGATCAGGGCGAAGTCCGGTGCAGCCAGTACCTGCAACGAAGCGACCGAACCACCGAGGATGCCGACCTCGAAGCCCAGGTCTGCGGCAATGCGTGCCGACATCGGGTCGAACACCGATGCGGTGTGATAACAGGAACCTGAAGCGAGCAGCTCGCGGAAGGCAAAACGCAGATCTTGATGGGAAGCCTTGGGCATGATCACTCCGCAAAATAAGTTGAAATTCGAACGGTAACTACCGACCCCTGTAATCGGGTCTACCTGGCCTGTTCCAACCGTCGCCATCTGGGCGGTCATGCTCGACATGCAGGCAGAGGAATAAAAGGTGTGGGAGACAGCGGCGCGAAAACCTGCGGCATAATGTTGCACCAAGCTGGTGCAAGCCCCCGGTTTTCAGCCTCTGTGGCATACCAACGATATCACGCAGCCATGCAGCACTGGATGAATGCGCCAATGCCGATCTTGCATAGGGGATGCAGATAGTACATAGGAAGCTACCTAACTCAGGTTACAATTTCGGGGCCCCTTCGCGGGCACGCCCGCTCCCACAGGTACACCACAACCATCAAGCCCTGTGTTGTACCTGTGGGAGCGGGCATGCCCGCGAAGAGGCCTCAACCGATAAACAAGGTATCCCCGTGACCGCCGCCCTGCCCCCCACCACCCTGCGCAATGTGCTCACCGCCCTGATGCTGGCGATCTTCCTCGGCGCCCTGGACCAGACCATCGTTGCCGTCTCGCTGCCGGCGATCTCGGCGCAGTTCAACGATGTCGGCCTGCTGGCCTGGGTCATCTCCGGTTACATGGTGGCAATGACTGTGGCCGTGCCGATCTACGGCAAGCTGGGCGACCTGTACGGGCGGCGCAGGATGATCCTCACCGGCATCAGCCTGTTCACCCTGGCCTCGATCGCCTGCGCCCTGGCCCAGGACATGCAGCAACTGGTGCTGGCCCGGGTACTGCAGGGCATTGGCGCCGGTGGCATGGTCTCGGTGAGCCAGGCGATCATCGGCGACTTCGTGCCCCCGCGAGAGCGCGGCCGCTACCAGGGCTATTTCAGCAGCATGTACGCGGTGGCCAGCGTCGCCGGGCCGGTGCTGGGCGGCTGGCTGACCGAATACCTGTCATGGCGCTGGGTGTTCTGGATCAACCTGCCGCTGGGGCTGGTTGCACTGTGGGCGATCCGCCGCGCCCTCGGCGGCATGCCGGCGCAGCGCCGCGAGGCGCAGGTGGACTACCTTGGCGCCGTGCTGCTGATTCTCGGCCTGGGTAGCCTGTTGCTGGGCATTACCCTGGTCGGCCAGGGCCACGCCTGGGCCGACCCGGCCGTGCTGGCCCTGTTCGCCTGCGCCGCGCTGGGCCTGGTGCTGTTCATCGCCCATGAGCGCCGCTGCCCGGAGCCACTGCTGCCACTCGGCCTGTTCGGCAACCGCGTGGCGGTGCTGTGCTGGGGCGTGATCTTCTTCGCCAGTTTCCAGTCGATCTCCCTGACCATGCTCATGCCGTTGCGCTACCAGGGCATCACCGGCGCCGGTGCCGACAGCGCTGCCCTACACCTCCTGCCGCTGGTGATGGGGCTGCCCATGGGTGCCTTTACCGGCGGGCGCATGACCAGCCTGACCGGGCGCTACAAGCCGCAGATCCTGGCCGGCGCACTGCTGATGCCGCTGGCCATTTTCGCCATGGCGCTGACTCCGCCGCAGTCGGCCTTGCTCAGTGCACTGTTCATGCTGCTGACCGGCATCGCGTGCGGGCTGCAGTTCCCGACCTCGCTGGTAGGCACGCAAAGCGCGGTGGACAGCAAGGATATCGGCGTGGCCACCAGCACCACCAACCTGTTCCGCTCGCTGGGCGGGGCCATGGGGGTGGCGTGCATGTCCAGCCTGCTGCTGGCGCTGCTGCACCAGGGCGGGTTCGAGTCGCTGGGTAATCCCTTGCTGGGGAGCCTGAAGGCCGGAGAAGTGGACCTGGTGACACAGGGGCGGTTGCTCGAGACGTTCCGGCAACTGTTGATGGGGAGTGCGCTGGTTGCACTGCTCGGGCTGCTGGCGGCGGTGGCATTGCCGGATCGGCAACTGCGCGGGCGCTAAGAGCTGCGCGATTTTTGTAGGAGCGGCCTTGTGTCGCGATAGGGCTGCAAAGCAGCCCCTGCAATTCATGCATTGATGCTGAAAACCTGGGGCTGCTCTGCAGCCCTATCGCGACACAAGGCCGCTCCTACAGGATTTGCACCTTATGCCAGTCACCCGAAAGCATTAATCCCCCCTTAACACAAAGGGGTAACACTCCCTCACAATCCTTAACAAAGTGTCATTTGCGCAGAGCCGGGCTCAAGCGCAGCATATCCAGCCCGGTGTCGACCCATTTTTCGACATCCTTCAACAGATCGACACTGTCAGGCAGCAACAGCCAGCGCCCGATCAGGCCATCGACATAGGCAAACATGGCCACCGCCGCGCGCTCGACATCCAGCTCGCCTGGCAACTGGCCCCGGCGCACGGCATTGGCCAACGCCAGGGTGATGCCCTTGTGGCAATCCAGCACCGCACCCTGGCGCTGCTGGCGAATTTCACACATGTCATCGGTGAACTCGCACTTGTGATGCAGGATTTCATTGATACGCCGGGTTCGGGCATCGAGCACCAGCTCGTTGAACACTTGCAGCAACAGCTTGCGCATGCAGCCAAGCGGGTCCACTTCGTCCTCGCTTTCGCTCGCCCGCGCCAGGTGGTCATGGGTTTCATGCAGGCTGTCGAGCAGCGCCTGCACCAACTCGGCCTTGTTGTTGAAGTGCCAGTAGATCGCCCCCCGCGTCACACCCGCCAGTTCGGCGATGTCGGCCAGGGTGGTTCGCGCAACCCCGCGCTTGTAGAAGGCCTTTTCCGCCGCCTCGATGATCTGGGCGCGGGTTTCCTGGGCTTCTTCTTTGGTTCGACGGACCATGGCAGTACAAACCTCATCTGCCCCGAACGCGCGGCGCGTGCGGGGAACACTCCGGGGGCACCTCTGCAGGGTGCCTCGCGGAGGAGCTAATCAAGGGCTGTGGCAGTACCCGAGTACAACCCAGCGGTATTTACAAACAACCATGAATGTAAGTATATTCCTTAGCAAGCTATTTATCCACCGGATAGCAATTTTTCCAGATCAAGACTCTTCCATTACTCTTGAGCGTCTCCCAGCTCCAGCGACCCGAGGATCCTCATGCAATTCAAGCCAGCCGTTACCGCTCTGGTTTCCGCCGTCGCCCTGGCAACCCTGCTCAGTGGCTGTAAGAAAGAAGAAGCAGCGCCAGCGGCGCAGGCTCCTCAGGTCGGCGTCGTGACCATCCAGCCCCAAGCCTTCACCCTGACCTCGGAATTGCCGGGGCGTACCAGTGCCTACCGCGTCGCCGAAGTGCGCCCGCAGGTCAACGGCATCATCCTCAAGCGCCTGTTCAAGGAAGGCAGTGAGGTCAAGGAAGGCCAGCAGCTGTACCAGATCGACCCTGCCGTGTACGAAGCCACCCTGGCCAATGCCCAGGCCAACCTGCAGGCCACCCGCTCGCTGGCCGAGCGCTACAAGCAGCTTATCGACGAACAGGCTGTCTCCAAGCAGGAATACGACGACGCCAATGCCAAACGATTGCAGGCCGAGGCTTCGCTCAAAAGCGCGCAGATCGACCTGCGCTACACCAAGGTCCTGGCACCGATCAGCGGCCGTATCGGCCGTTCTTCGTTCACCGAAGGTGCACTGGTGAGCAATGGCCAGGCCAACGCCATGGCCACCATCCAGCAACTCGACCCGATCTACGTCGACGTCACCCAGTCCACCGCCGAGCTGCTCAAGCTGCGCCGTGACCTGGAAAGCGGCCAGTTGCAAAAGGCCGGCGACAACGCCGCCTCGGTGCAGCTGGTGCTGGAAGACGGCAGCCTGTTCAAGCAGGAAGGCCGCCTGGAATTCTCCGAAGTCGCGGTCGACGAGACCACCGGCTCGGTCACCCTGCGCGCCCTGTTCCCCAACCCCGATCACACCCTGCTGCCAGGCATGTTCGTGCATGCGCGGCTCAAGGCCGGGGTCAACGCCAACGCCATCCTGGCCCCGCAACAGGGCGTGACCCGCGACCTGAAAGGCGCGCCGACCGCACTGGTGGTCAACCAGGAGAACAAGGTCGAACTGCGCCAGCTCAAGGCCAACCGTACCCTGGGCAGCGACTGGCTGATCGAGGAAGGCCTGAACCCGGGTGACCGCCTGATCACCGAAGGGCTGCAGTACGTGCGCCCGGGCGTCGAGGTCAAGGTCAGCGAAGCCACCAACGTCAAGAAGCCGGCCAGCCCTGTTCAGGCCAACGCGGCGAAAGCAGACGCCAAAGCGGAGTAAACCATGTCGAAGTTCTTTATCGATCGCCCGATCTTCGCCTGGGTGATCGCCTTGGTGATCATGCTGGTCGGCGCCTTGTCGATCCTGAAGCTGCCGATCAACCAGTACCCCAGCATCGCGCCGCCGGCCATCGCCATCGCCGTGACCTACCCGGGCGCCTCGGCGCAAACCGTGCAGGACACCGTGGTACAGGTGATCGAGCAGCAGCTCAACGGTATCGACAACCTGCGTTATGTGTCGTCGGAAAGTAACTCCGACGGCAGCATGACCATTACCGCCACCTTCGAGCAGGGCACCAACCCAGACACCGCACAGGTGCAGGTGCAGAACAAGCTGAACCTGGCCACCCCGCTGCTGCCGCAGGAAGTGCAGCAGCAAGGTATCCGCGTCACCAAGGCAGTGAAGAACTTCCTGCTGGTGATCGGCCTGGTGTCCGAAGACGGCAGCATGACCAAGGACGACCTGGCCAACTACATCGTCTCCAACATGCAGGACCCGATCTCGCGTACCGCGGGTGTGGGTGACTTCCAGGTGTTCGGTGCACAGTACGCCATGCGCATCTGGCTCGATCCGGCCAAGCTGAACAAGTTCCAGCTGACCCCGGTCGACGTCAAGACCGCCGTGGCCGCGCAGAACGTGCAGGTGTCCTCCGGCCAACTCGGCGGCCTGCCGGCCATGCCGGGTACCCAGCTGAACGCCACCATCATCGGCAAGACCCGCCTGCAGACTGCCGAGCAGTTCGAGAAGATCCTGCTCAAGGTCAACAGCGACGGTTCGCAGGTGCGTCTGGGTGATGTCGCCCAGGTTGGCCTGGGTGGTGAAAACTATGCCGTCAGCGCCCAGTTCAACGGCAAGCCGGCCTCCGGCCTGGCAGTTAAACTGGCTACCGGTGCCAACGCCCTGGACACCGCCAAGGCCCTGCGCCAGACCATCGCCGACCTGGAACCGTTCTTCCCGCCTGGGGTGAAAGCAGTATTCCCGTATGACACCACCCCGGTGGTCACCGAATCGATCAGTGGCGTTATCCACACCCTGATCGAAGCCGTGGTCCTGGTGTTCCTGGTGATGTACCTGTTCCTGCAGAACTTCCGCGCCACCATCATCACCACCATGACCGTACCGGTTGTGTTGCTGGGTACCTTCGGCATCCTTGCCGCTGCCGGCTTCAGCATCAACACCCTGACCATGTTCGCCATGGTCCTGGCCATCGGCCTGCTGGTGGACGACGCCATCGTCGTGGTGGAGAACGTCGAGCGGGTGATGTCCGAGGAAGGCTTGCCGCCCAAGGAAGCGACCAAGCGCTCGATGGAGCAGATCCAGGGTGCCCTGGTGGGTATCGCCCTGGTGCTGTCGGCGGTACTGCTGCCCATGGCGTTCTTCGGCGGCTCCACGGGTGTGATCTACCGGCAGTTCTCCATCACCATCGTCTCGGCCATGGGCCTGTCGGTGCTGGTGGCGCTCATCTTCACCCCGGCCCTGTGCGCCACCATGCTCAAGCCGCTGAAGAAGGGCGAGCACCATGTGGCCAAGGGTGGCTTCTTTGGCTGGTTCAACCGCAACTTCGACCGCAGCGTAACCGGCTACGAGCGCAGCGTGGGCACCATCCTGCGCAACAAGGTACCGTTCCTGCTGGCCTACGCGCTGATCGTGGTCGGCATGATCTGGCTGTTCGCCCGCATCCCTACCGCGTTCCTGCCGGAAGAAGACCAGGGCGTATTGTTCGCCCAGGTACAGACCCCGGCCGGCTCCAGTGCCGAGCGCACCCAGGTGGTGGTCGACCAGATGCGTGAGTACCTGCTCAGCGAAGAGGCCGACACCGTGGCTTCGGTGTTCACCGTCAACGGCTTCAACTTCGCCGGCCGTGGCCAGAGCTCGGGTATGGCGTTCATCATGCTCAAGCCGTGGGATGAGCGCTCCAAGGAAAACAGCGTGTTCGCCCTTGCCCAGCGCGCCCAGCAGCACTTCTTCACCTTCCGCGATGCGATGGTGTTCGCCTTTGCCCCGCCTGCGGTGCTCGAACTGGGTAACGCCACCGGCTTCGACGTGTTCCTGCAGGACCGCGGCGGTGTCGGCCATGCCAAGCTGATGGAAGCGCGCAACCAGTTCCTGGCCAAGGCCGCGCAGAGCAAGATCCTAAGCGCCGTGCGCCCGAACGGCCTGAACGACGAGCCGCAGTACCAGCTGACCATCGATGACGAGCGTGCCAGCGCCCTGGGCGTGACCATCGCCGACATCAACAACACCCTGTCGATTGCCCTGGGTGCCAGCTACGTCAACGACTTCATCGACCGTGGCCGGGTCAAGAAGGTGTACATCCAGGGCGAGCCGAACGCGCGGATGAGCCCGGAAGACCTGCAGAAGTGGTACGTGCGCAATGGCGCCGGCGAAATGGTGCCGTTCTCCTCCTTCGCCAAGGGCGAATGGACCTACGGTTCGCCGAAGCTGTCGCGTTACAACGGCGTCGAGGCAATGGAAATCCTCGGTGCTCCGGCCCCGGGCTACAGTACCGGTGAAGCCATGGCCGAGGTCGAGCGCATTGCTGGCGAACTGCCAAGCGGCATCGGCTTCTCCTGGACTGGCATGTCCTACGAGGAAAAACTCTCCGGTTCGCAGATGCCGGCACTGTTCGCCCTCTCGGTACTGTTCGTGTTCCTGTGCCTGGCAGCCCTGTACGAAAGCTGGTCGATCCCGATCGCCGTGGTACTGGTAGTACCGCTGGGTATCATCGGTGCCCTGATCGCCACCAGCCTGCGCGGGTTGTCCAACGACGTGTACTTCCTGGTCGGCCTGTTGACCACCATCGGCCTGGCGGCGAAAAACGCCATCCTGATCGTCGAATTCGCCAAGGAACTGCACGAGCAAGGCCGCAGCCTGTACGACGCGGCGATCGAGGCGTGCCGCATGCGTCTGCGCCCGATCATCATGACCTCGCTGGCGTTCATCCTCGGCGTGGTACCGTTGACTATCGCCAGCGGCGCCGGCGCCGGCAGCCAGCACGCCATCGGTACTGGCGTGATCGGCGGCATGATCAGTGCGACCGTGCTGGCTATCTTCTGGGTACCACTGTTCTTCGTCGCAGTGTCGTCACTGTTCGGCAGCAAAGAGCCGGAAAAAGACGTCACCCCTGAAACTCCACGTTATGAGGCTGGGCAATGACCAAGTCTTTGTTGTCCCTGGCAGTAACCGCTTTCATTCTTGGCGGCTGCTCGCTGATCCCTGACTACCAGACCCCGGAATCGCCGGTGGCTGCGCAGTGGCCGCAAGGCCCTGCGTACTCGCCGACGCAATCGGCGGAAGTTGCCGCCGCCGAGCAGGGCTGGCGCCAGTTCTTCCACGACCCGGCGCTGCAGCAGCTGATCCAGACTTCGCTGGTCAACAACCGCGACCTGCGCGTTGCCGCGTTGAACATCGACGCCTACCGTGCGCAGTACCGCATCCAGCGTGCCGACCTGTTCCCGGCGGTTTCGGCCACCGGCAGCGGCAGCCGCCAGCGCGTACCGGCGAACATGTCGCAGACGGGCGAAGCGGGCATCACCAGCCAGTACTCGGCCACCCTGGGCGTCAGCGCCTATGAGCTGGACCTGTTCGGCCGCGTGCGCAGCCTGACCGAGCAGGCCCTGGAAACCTACCTGTCCAGCGAGCAGGCGCGTCGCTCCACGCAGATCAGCCTGGTGGCCAGCGTGGCCAACGCCTACTACACCTGGCAGGCCGACCAGGCGCTGTTCAAGCTGACCGAAGAAACGCTGAAGACCTACGAGGAAAGCTACAACCTCACCCGTCGCAGCAACGAAGTCGGCGTAGCCTCGGCACTCGACGTCAGCCAGGCGCGTACCGCCGTGGAAGGCGCCCGGGTCAAGTACTCGCAGTACCAGCGCCTGGTCGCCCAGGACGTCAACAGCCTGACCGTGCTGCTGGGCACCGGCATTCCCGCCGACCTGGCCAAGCCTCTGGAGCTCAATGCCGACCAGCTGGCCGAAGTACCGGCCGGCCTGCCGTCGGACATCCTCCAGCGTCGCCCGGACATCCAGGAAGCCGAGCACCTGCTCAAGGCCGCCAATGCCAACATTGGCGCGGCCCGCGCAGCGTTCTTCCCGAGCATCAGCCTGACCGCCAATGCCGGCAGCCTGAGCCCCGACATGGGCCACCTGTTCTCGGGCGGCCAGGGCACCTGGCTGTTCCAGCCGCAGATCAACCTGCCGATTTTCAACGCCGGCAGCCTGAAGGCCAGCCTGGACTACTCGAAGATCCAGAAGGACATCAACGTCGCCAAGTACGAAAAGACCATCCAGACCGCCTTCCAGGAAGTCTCCGATGGCCTGGCGGCGCGCAAGACCTTCGAAGAGCAGCTGCAGGCGCAACGCGACCTGGTGCAGGCGAACCAGGACTACTACCGCCTGGCCGAACGCCGCTATCGCATTGGTATCGACAGCAACCTGACCTTCCTCGACGCCCAGCGCAACCTGTTCAGCGCCCAGCAGGCGCTGATCGGCGACCGCTTGTCGCAGCTGACCAGCGAAGTCAACCTGTACAAGGCGCTTGGCGGTGGCTGGTACGAGCAGACCGGGCAGGCCAACAACCAGCAGGCAGCGGTGGAAGCACCGAAGAGCTGATTGAAGCTGTCAAAGCATCAAGCCCACCCTCGCGGTGGGCTTTTTGTTTTGTGTTGCCTGAACCGGCCTCTTCGCGGGTGAACCCGCTCCCACAATGTTTTGCATAAATGCTGAAGGCTGTGCAGTACCTGTGGGAGCGGGTTTACCCGCGAAGAGGCCAGTCCAGGAGAACAATTAACCAACCAGAACATTCCGTTCGATTATCGCCCGCTTCCGTTTGTGGCGAATTGCCTCACCCCAGCCCTACCCCGCACCATCCTCCCACGCAACGTTGCCCCGGTTCATCCCAAAAGACCCGCACCTGCAGGCCGCATCCTGCAGCGTACCGGCTCGCCCATAAAAACAAGAGATCCACGACAGATGAGCACTTTGCAACCCGCACGCCAGCTGCTGCCCGGCCTGTTGGCCATGTCCTGCGCACTCCCCGTGTTCGCCGCCGACCAAGGTGGTTTCCTGGAGGACGCCAAGGCCACCCTCAACCTGCGCAACTTCTACATCAACCGCAACTTCGTCGACCCGGCCCACCCGCAGGCCAAGGCCGAGGAGTGGACGCAGAGCTTCATCCTCGACGCCCGCTCCGGCTTTACCCAAGGCACCGTCGGTTTCGGCGTGGACGTACTGGGCCTGTACTCGGTCAAGCTCGACGGCGGCAAAGGCACCACCAACACCCACCTGCTGCCGGTGCACGATGATGGCCGCCCGGCCGATGACTTTGGCCGCCTGGGCGTGGCACTGAAAGCCAAGCTGTCCGAAACCGAGCTGAAAGTGGGTGAATGGATGCCGGTACTGCCGATCCTGCGCTCGGACGATGGCCGCTCGCTGCCGCAGACTTTCCGCGGCGGCCAGCTGACCTCGAAGGAAATCGCCGGCCTGACCCTGTACGCCGGCCAGTTCCGCGGCAACAGCCCGCGCAACGACGCCAGCATGGAAGACATGTCGCTGAACGGTAAGGCCGCATTCACCTCCGACCGTTTCAACTTTGGCGGCGGCGAGTACACCTTCAACGACAAGCGCACCATGATCGGCCTGTGGGATGCCCAGCTCAAGGACATCTACCGCCAGCAGTACCTCAACCTGGTGCACAGCCAACCCCTGGGCGACTGGACCCTGGGCGCCAACCTGGGCTACTTCATCGGCAAGGAAGACGGCGCCGAACGCGCTGGCGAACTGGACAACCGCACCGCCTCGGCCATGCTCTCGGCACGCTATCAGGGCCACACCCTCTACGTCGGCCTGCAGAAAGTCAGCGGCGACGACGCCTGGATGCGGGTCAACGGTACCAGCGGCGGCACCCTGGCAAACGACAGCTACAACTCCAGCTTCGACAACGCCAAGGAGCGCTCCTGGCAGGTGCGCCATGACTTCAACTTCGCCACCGTTGGCGTGCCAGGCCTGACCCTGATGAACCGCTACATCAAGGGGGACAACGTCACCGCAGGCGGCGTGGACGATGGCAAGGAATGGGCGCGAGAAACCGAATTGGCCTATGTGGTGCAGTCGGGCAGCTTCAAGGACCTGTCGGTGAAGTGGCGCAACTCCACCATGCGCCGCGACTTCAGCACCAACTCGTTCGATGAGAACCGGTTGATCGTGAGTTACCCGCTGAATCTCCTCTGAATTCTTCAGGTTCACCACAGTTTCAGAATCTGTGGTGAACCTGTGGGAGCGGGTTTACCCGCGAAGAGGCCAGAAGCCACAACAAATAACCATAAGCTATAAACAAATCAATAAACCTTCTTTGACGACATATGCAGCAACCGCTTGAATAGGCCCCTGATCCCCGCCCCAGAGCCGTGACATGGACCTCCGTCAGCTGCGCTACTTCATCGCCCTCACCGAATACCGCAGCTTCGTCCGTGCCGCCGAGGCCATGGGCATCACCCAACCCGCCTTCAGCCGTGCCATCCAGAGCCTGGAACACAGCTTCGGCTGCCCACTGGTCGACCGCGCCAGCAAAGCCCTGCCGCCCACCCCCGAAGGCCTGGTGGTGCTGCAACATGCCCGGCGCCTGGTACAAGGTGCCGCGCAGCTGAGCAACGAAGTGCTGCAGATGACCAAGCTCGACGCCGGCGAGCTGCATTTCGGCAGCGGCCCGGCGCTGGCTGTGCGCCTGGTGCCCGACGCCCTGCGCCACTTTCTCGAACGCCACCCGGGCATCCGCACCTCGCTGCTGGTGGACAACGCCGAACGCCTCGGCCAGGCTCTGCGCCGCGAGCAGATCGAGTTTTTCGTCGACGATATCCGCCCGTTCGAAGCCGACCCCAACTTCCACACCGAGCCCCTTTCACCACGCCCCGGCCTGTTCTTCTGCCGCCCAGGGCACCCATTGCTGGCCAAGGACAGCCTGTCGACCAACGACCTGTTCAGCTACCCGCTGGCCAGCGCCCTGCTAGCCCCCGGCGTGCGCAAGCGCCTGGCCAACCTGAGCGGGCGCAGCGATTTCACCCCGCACCTGCAAACCGAGCACCTGGCCGTGCTGCGCAGCGTGGTGGAGGCCAGCGATGCCATCGGCACCGCCAGCGAGGAAGCCGTGGCCGAAGACCTGGCCAGCGGCCGCCTGGTGCGCCTGCACTGGCGCAACCTGCCACCGGCGCTGGAAGTGCTGAGCGTGCGCTGTGGCGTGGTCAGCCGCAGCGGTTACCGGCTGTCGCCGGCGGCGCGAGCGATGATCGAGACGCTGGTGGGGCTGGATATGCCAGTGCGGGCTGCTGCCATTCGCTGAGCTGATGATGGTGGTGGCTGCGGGCTATCCTGATCACTATCCGGTCACAGGTTGCCTGTACTGGCCTCTTCGCGGGCTCGCCCGCTCCCACAGGTAATCCACCTGGCTTGAAAACTGTGGTGATCCTGTGGGAGCGGGCAAGCCCGCGAAGAGGCCGGTTCAGGCAAAACAAAGCTGAACAGGGAGGCACAACAATGAAAACCCTCGTCGACCACCTGAGCCAATACGCCAGCTACCACCGCGACCCACGCAACATCGCCACCCACTTCGTCGGCATCCCGATGATCGTGCTGGCGGTCACCATCCTGCTGTCGCGCCCTGGCTGGGAGGTAGCCGGCATGTGGCTGTCCCCTGCCCTGCCGGCGGCGGCAGCCTCGGTCTGGTTCTACCTGCGCCTGGACCTGCGCTTCGGCCTGGTGATGGGGTTGTTGCTTGGGCTATGCCTGTGGGTCGGCCAGGTGCTGGCGATGCAGACGACAGCGCTGTGGCTCGGTGCCGGGCTGGGGGCGTTCGTGGTGGGCTGGATCATCCAGTTCGTCGGCCATTACTACGAAGGCCGCAAGCCGGCGTTTGTCGACGATGTCAGCGGATTGATCATCGGGCCGTTGTTCGTGGTGGCAGAAGCGGCATTCATGCTTGGCCTGTGCCCGGCCCTGAAACGCGCCGTCGAGGCCAACGCCGGGCCCGTGGTGGCGCGCTCTATGTAGGAGCGGCCTTGTGTCGCGATAGGGCTGCGAAGCGGCCCCAGGGTTTCAGCTTCGCAGCCAATATTGCCGGGGCCGCTTTGCGGCCCATCGCGACGCAAGGCCGCTCCTACAAGGGACCGCGTAGTGGTCAGGTACGCGACTCCACGCCCAGCTCATCCCACACCGACTCAGCCATGTGGAAGGTGGCATTGGCCGCCGGAATGCCGCAATAGATCGCGCTCTGCATCAGCACTTCCTTGATCTCGTCGCGGGTCACGCCGTTGTTGGCCGCCGCGCGCAGGTGCAGCTTCAGCTCGTCGTTGCGGTTCATGCCAATCAGCATGGCGATGGTGATCAGGCTACGGGTATGGCGCGGCAGGCCCGGGCGAGTCCAGATGTCACCCCAGGCGTGGCGGGTGATCATCTCCTGGAACTCGCCGTTGAAGTCGTTGAGCTTCTCCAGGCTGCGATCCACGTGGGCATCGCCAAGCACTGCGCGGCGTACTTGCATGCCGGCGTCGTAACGTTGTTTCTCGTCCATGGCGGTATCCCTCAGTGAGCCAGCAGGAAGTCGAGCACGCGGCGGCTGAACGCCTCGCCGATCTCGACGTTGGACAGGTGCGCCGCCGGGAAGTCGACGTACTCGGCACCCGCGATACCGGCCTGCATGAAGCGGCCGTGCTCCGGAGTGGTCACCACGTCCTCGGTACCGGCAACGATCAGCGCCGGCACCTGGATACGGCCCAGTTGCTCGCGGTAATCGGCATCACGCACCGCCGCGCAGTTGCTGGCATAACCTTGCGGACTGGTTTGCGCCAGCATCTGGCAGATGCGCTGGGCCTGCGCTGGCTGGGCCTGGGCGAAGCCCGGGGTGAACCAGCGGGCGATGGAGGCATCGCGCAGGTCGACCATGGCCTGCTGGCCGCCCTTGAGCACGGTGTCGATACGGGTGTTCCACACCTCGTCGTTGGCGATCTTGGCGGCGGTATTGCACAGGGTCAGGCTGTGCAGGCGCTCGCCGGCATTGATGCCCAGCCACTGGCCGATCAGGCCACCCATCGACAGGCCGACGAAGTGCGCCTTGGCAATATCCAGGCCATCGAGCAGGGCCAGCACGTCACGGCCCAGCTGTTCGATGCTGTAAGGGCCTTCAGTGACCAGCGACCCACCGTGGCCACGGGTGTCGTAGCGCAACACGCGCAAGTGCTGGCTCCACAGTGGAATCTGCGTGTCCCACATGCCCAGGTCGGTACCGAGCGAGTTGGACAGGACCAGCACCGGGGCGTTTTCCGGGCCATCGATCTGGTAATTCAAAACGCCATCGGCCAGTTGCAAGTGCGCCACAGCGGTCTCCTTCAGGCAGTGAAACGTTGATGTTCGGACACGGCGCGCGCCACCCAGACGCGGGCCTGGCCCAGGTAATGGGCAGGGTCGAGCAAGCGATCGAGTTCTTCGGCGGACAACTCGGCGCTGACTTGCGGCTCTTCACCCAACACGGTGCGCAGGTGGCGCTGTTCGGCCACGGCGCGCTGGCAGCACTGCTCCAGCAGGTGGTGGGCGTGGTCGCGGCCCAGGCGCTGGGCAAGGACGATGCTCACCGCTTCGGCCAGCACCAGGCCCTGGGTCAGGTCGAGGTTACGGCGCATGCGCGCGGCATCCACTTCCATGCCCTCGGCAATCACCTGGGCCTGGCGCAGCGCACCAGATACCAGGCAGCAGATGTCCGGCAGGGTTTCCCATTCGGCATGCCACAGGCCGAGGCTGCGCTCATGCTCCTGGGGCATGGCGGCGAACAGCGTCGAAACCAGCCCCGGCACGCGGGTCGCGGCGCCGATCAGCACCGCGGCGCCCACCGGGTTGCGCTTGTGCGGCATGGTCGAAGACCCACCCTTGCCCGGCGCGGAAGGCTCGAACAGTTCCCCCGCCTCGGTCTGCATCAGCAGGCTGACATCACGGCCGAACTTGCCCAGGCTACCGGCGACCAGGCCCAGCACCGAGGCAAACTCCACCAGGCGGTCGCGCTGGGTGTGCCAGGGCTGCTCGGGCAGGGTCAGCTTGAGCTGCTCGGCCAGGGCTTCGGCCACCGGCATCGCCTTGCTGCCCAAAGCCGCCAGGCTGCCCGAGGCACCGCCGAACTGCAGCACCAGCAAGCGTGGGCGCAGCTCCTGCAGGCGCTGGCGGTGACGGGTCAAGGCGCCCAGCACACCGGCCAGTTTCATGCCCAGGGTCACCGGGGTGGCATGCTGCAGCCAGGTGCGCCCCACCAGCGGCGTGTCGGCGTGCTGCAAGGCCTGGCGCGACAAGGTATCGGCCAGCTTGCCGAGGTCGGCTTCGATCAGGTCGAGGGCAGCGCGCAGCTGCAGGACCAGCCCGGTGTCCATCGCGTCCTGGCTGGTGGCGCCCAGGTGCACATAGCGCTCGGCTTCGGGCACGCCACTGGCAATCACCTTGCCCAACGCCTTCACCAGCGGGATCGCCGAGTTGCCAGCAGTGGCGATGGCATTGGCCAGCGCGCCAACGTCATAGCGCTCGGCGTGGCACGCCGCCTCGATGGCCGCTACCGCGCTATGCGGGACCAGCCCGGCAGCCGCCTCGGCCCGCGCCAGCGCCGCTTCGAAGTCGAGCATGCCCTGCAGGCGGCCACGGTCGGAGAAGATCTCGCGCATGGCCGGTGCGGTGAAGTAGGCGTCGAACAGTTGGTTGGTCATGCCACGTCCTTAATCATCGTGGTGCAGGTACGCGGCCTGCTTCGGCAAGCGCAGGCTGAACAGGAAGGCAATCGCCATCATCGCTGTCACGTACCAGTAGAAAGTGTTTTCCATGCCCAAGGTCTTCAGGCCCAGGGCAACGTATTCGGCCGAACCACCGAACGCCGCGTTGGCCACTGCATAGGCCAGGCCCACGCCCAGCGCACGCACCTGCGGCGGGAACATCTCGGCCTTCACCAGGCCGCTGATCGAGGTGTAGAAACTGACGATACACAACGCCAGGGTAATCAGCACGAAGGCCATGAACGGGCTGCTCACGGTTTTCAGCGCCATCAGCAGTGGCACTGTGAACAGCGTACCCAGGGCGCCGAACAGCATCATCGAATTACGCCGGCCGATGCGGTCGGAGAGCATGCCGAAGAACGGCTGCAGCACCATGAACAGGAACAGCGCGCCGGTCATCACGTAGCTGGCGTTTTTCGCAGTCATGCCAGCGGTGTTGACCAGGTACTTTTGCATGTAGGTGGTGAAGGTGTAGAAGATCAGCGAACCGCCCGCGGTATAGCCGAGCACGGTAATGAAAGCCGCCGCGTGGTTGCGGAACAGGCCCTTGATGGTACCGGCGTCCTTGTCCTGGCGGGTTTCGGCGCTGCTGGTCTCATGCAGCGAGCGGCGCAGCATCAGCGAGATCAGCGCGGCAATGGCGCCGACCACGAACGGAATGCGCCAGCCCCAGGCGCGCAGTTCATCTTCAGTGAGCAGCTGCTGCAGAATCACCACCACCAGCACCGCCAGCAACTGGCCGCCGATCAGGGTCACGTACTGGAACGAGGCGAAGAAGCCGCGCTGGCCGCGCAGCGCCACTTCACTCATGTAGGTGGCAGTGGTGCCGTATTCGCCGCCTACCGACAGGCCCTGGATCAGCCGGGCCAGCAACAGCAGCGCCGGGGCCCAGGTGCCGATGCTGGCATAGGTGGGCAGGCAGGCGATCATCAGGGAGCCGAAGCACATCATCAGCACCGAGATCATCAGGGAATTCTTGCGACCATGGCGGTCAGCGAGGCGGCCGAAGATCCAGCCACCTATGGGGCGCATCAGAAAGCCCGCGGCGAACACGCCTGCCGTGTTCAACAACTGCACGGTGGGGTCGTCGGAGGGGAAGAAAGCCGGGGCAAAGTAGATCGCGCAGAAGGCATAGACGTAGAAGTCGAACCATTCCACCAGGTTGCCTGAAGAGGCACCAACGATAGCGAAGATGCGTTTACTGCGTTCTTCGCCGGTGTAATAGGCTGAGGTCATGGTGAGTTTACTCCTGGAGGGTCGCAGGTAATTCTAGACACACCTGGTAACACACTCGTTCCGCTATCTGGCTGGCAATTAGCCTTGAGTCGCATGTGCCGGCCTCTTCGCGGGTAAACCCGCTCCCACAGGGGATGCGTGGTTCCCTGTGGGAGCGGGTTTACCCGCGAAGAGGCCGGTACAGGTCAAACCCGCTCGATGGCCAGCGCCAAACCTTGGCCTACGCCCACACACATGGTCGCCAGACCTTTACGCCCACCGCTCTTCTCCAGCTGGTGAAGCGCAGTCAGCACCAGGCGCGCACCGCTCATGCCCAGCGGGTGGCCCAGGGCGATGGCACCGCCGTTGGGGTTCACCTGCGGTGCATCGTCGGCCACACCCAGCTCACGCAGCACCGCCAGACCTTGGCTGGCAAAGGCTTCGTTGAGCTCGATCACATCGAAATCATTCACCGCCACACCCAGGCGCTCGGTCAGCTTGCGCACTGCCGGCACCGGGCCAATGCCCATCACCCGCGGTGCAACACCGGCACTGGCCATGCCCAGTACCCGGGCACGTGGGGTCAGGCCGTGTTTCTTCACCGCCTCGGCCGAGGCCAGGATCAACGCCGCGGCACCGTCGTTCACGCCCGAGGCGTTGCCGGCGGTGACGGTCTTGTCCGGGCCGTTGACCGGCTTGAGCTTGGTCAGGGCTTCCAGTGTGGTTTCCGGGCGCAGGTGCTCGTCATGCTCGACGATGGTCTCGCCCTTCTTGTGCGCGATACGCACCGGCACGATTTCTTCGGCGAAGAAACCGGCGGCCTGGGCGGCAGCTGCCTTCTGCTGGCTGCGCAGGGCGAAGGCGTCCTGGTCAGCACGCGAAACCTGGTAATCGTCGGCCACGTTGTCGGCGGTTTCCGGCATGGAATCCACACCGTACTGGCTCTTCATCAGTGGGTTGATGAAACGCCAGCCGATGGTCGTATCTTCGAGCTTCATGTTGCGCGAATAGCCGCTTTCGGCCTTGCCCATGACGAACGGGGCACGCGACATCGACTCGACGCCACCGGCAATCGCCAGCTCCATTTCGCCGCTGGCAATGGCGCGGAAGGCAGTGCCGATGGCATCCATGCCCGACGCGCACAGGCGGTTCAGGGTAACGCCCGGGATGCTCTGCGGCAGGCCGGCCAGCAACAGCGCCATGCGCGCCACGTTGCGGTTGTCTTCACCGGCCTGGTTGGCGCAGCCGAAGAACACTTCGTCAACCTGATCCCACTGCACGCTCGGGTTGCGCTCGATCAGCGCCTTCAGCGGCACGGCGGCCAGGTCGTCGGCCCGCACGCCGGCCAGGGCGCCGCCGAAGCGGCCGATCGGGGTACGGATGGCGTCACAGATGAATACGTCGCGCATCAGGCTTCTCCTGCCACCTGGCCATGGGCCGCGGCGGTACGGGCTTCGAGGTCACGCAGGGCGGACAGCTCGACTTCGGTAGGTTCGGCAGTGGTCTGCACATCGTCGGCAAAGCGGATCGCCCAGCCAGTGGCGGCGATGATCTGCTCGCGGGTCACACCCGGGTGGATCGCGGTGACGACGAATTCGTGGGTGCCGGCTTCCGGCTCCATGATGCACAGGTCGGTGATGATGCCGACCGGGCCGTCGCCTGGCAGGCCAAGGCGTTTACGCGAGTCGCCGCCTTCACCGTGGCCAACCGAGGTGATGAAGTCCAGCTTGTCGACGAAGGCACGCGGCGACTGCTTGAGGATGATCAGCACCTGCTTGGCGGAACCGGCGATTTCCGGTGCGCCACCGGCACCCGGCAGGCGGGTTTTCGGGGCGTGATAGTCACCGACCACAGTCGTGTTGATGTTGCCGAAGCGGTCGACCTGGGCGGCGCCAAGGAAGCCGACGTCGATGCGCCCACCTTGCAGCCAGTAGCGGAAGATCTCGCCGGTCGGCACCACGGTGTCAGCGGTTTCGGCCAGCTCGCCGTCGCCGATCGACAGCGGCAGCACGCTTGGCTTGGCGCCGATCGGGCCGGATTCGTAGATCAGCACCACGTCTGGCGACGAGGTCAGGCGCGCCAGGTTGGCAGCCTTGGATGGCAGGCCGATGCCGACGAAGCACACAGCACCGTTGCGCAGGCGACGGGCTGCGGCGACGGTCATCATTTCGGAAGTGGAGTAGCTCATTGTGCGGCCTCCGCAGTGCTGGCCAGCTTGGCCTTGAATTCGTTGAAATCGGCAGTGCCACGGATGTAGGTGTCGATCCAGGCGGTGAACGATTCGCGGCTACGCGCGATCGGGTCCCAGGCCTGGTAGAAGCGGTTGTCACGCTCGTAGTAGCCGTGGGCATAGGACGGGTGCGCACCACCAGGTACCAGGCATACCGCGCTCAGCGCCCAGGTCGGCAGCACGCAGGCGTTCATCGGCGCCTGCAGGTCGTCGACGATTTCCTCGACGGTGACGATGCAGCGCTTGGCGGCCAAGGCGGCTTCCTTCTGCACACCGAGGATGCCCCACAGCAGCACGTTGCCCTTGCGGTCGGCCTTTTGCGCGTGGATCACGGTCACGTCCGGGCGCACCGACGGCACGGCTGCCAGCACTTCACCAGTGAACGGGCAGGTGACGCTCTTGATCAGTGGGTTGACCTTCGGCAGGTCGGAGCCGGCGTAGGCACGCAGCACGGCGAACGGCAGGCCAGAAGCACCGGCGACATAGGCGTTGGCCAGGTCGGCGTGGCTGTGTTCTTCGATTTCGATGGCGTGTGGCCACTGCTTCTCGACGGCATCACGCAGGCGGTGCAGCGAACCGACACCCGGGTTACCACCCCAGGAGAAGATCAGCTTGCTGGCGCAACCGGCGCCGATCAGCTGGTCGTAGATCAGGTCCGGAGTCATGCGCACCAGAGTCAGGTCGCGCTTGCCCTGACGGATGATCTCGTGGCCGGCGGCAGTCGGGATCAGGTGGGTGAAACCTTCGAGGGCGACGGTATCGCCATCCTGGATGAACTGCTTCACGGCTTCGTGAAGCGGGAGAATTGCAGCCATTTGGAGACTCCTGGTCAGGGTGCTTCGGTGAGCTCAGATTAAGGAGACTGGTGGGTGGCTTACAATCCGATAATCGACTATTTGTGCGATTATCGAACAATTTGTTGTCCTGCTACTCATCTTGATTCTGGGGCTGCTGCGCAGCCCTTTCGCGACACAAGGCCGCTCCTACAGGGGATCGCGTTTCCCGGTAGGAGCAGCCTTGTGCTGCGAAGGGCCGCAAAGCGGCCCTCGGGCTTCAGGTCGCGTCAGCGTGGCTCACCAGCCCTTTCACGATCACACCCACGGTCGCCAGCCCTGCCGGCACCAGCAACGCCGTCAGCACCTGTTCGAAGTTCCAGCCCAGCCCCAGCAGCGTTGCGCCACTCCAGGCCCCGAGAATCGCCCCGAAGCGGCCGATACCCAGCATCCACGATACCCCTGTGGCGCGGCCCTGTGTCGGATAGAAGCGCGCCGCCAGCGAAGGCATCGCCGACTGGGCGCCGTTCACGCACATGCCGGCAACCAGCACCAGGGTGGCCAATACGGTGATGTTGCCCAGGCTCTGCCCCACGGCGTAGGCGAACACCCCGGCCAGCAGGTAGAAAATGCCGATCACCTTGTGCGGATTGAAGCGGTCCATGGCCCAACCCACGCCGACGGCACTAAGCACGCCACCGAACTGGAACAGTGCGCCGATGAAGGCAGCCTGCTCCATGCTCGCGCCGCTGTCGCGCATCAAGGTTGGCAGCCAGCTGGTCAGCAGATAGACGATCACCAGGCCCATGAAGTAGGTCAGCCACAACAGCATGGTGCCCATGCCGTAGGTACCGGAGAAGATCAGCGCGAACACGTTGCGCGCTGCCACCGCCTTCTGCTCCGGCACGCTGAAGCTGCCCGCCTCGGCCACCACCTGTGGCGCGATGGGCGACAAGGTCTGGCGCACCTTGTCGGTGCCCCGATTGCGCACCACCAGGAACCGCGCCGACTCCGGCAGCCATACCATCAGCACCAGCGCCAGCAGCAACGGCAGCACGCCACCGATCACCAGCAGGCTGTGCCAGCCGTAAGCCGGGATCATCTTGGCGGAAATGAAACCACCACCGGCCATGCCCAGGTTGAAGCCGCAGAACATGCTGGTCACCAGCAGCGACTTGAGGCGCTCGGGGGTGTATTCAGACAACAGCGTGGTGGCGTTGGGCATGCCTGCGCCAAGGCCCAGGCCGGTCAGGAAGCGCAACACCAGCAACTGGTCGACGTTGGTGGCATAGGCCGAGGCCAGGCTGAAGCCGCCGAATACCAGCACCGCCCCCACCAGCACGCCCTTGCGGCCAAACCGGTCCGCCAGCGGGCCGGAGCCGAGGGCACCGAAAACCATGCCGATCAATGCAGCACTCATGACCGGGCCGAGGCTGGCGCGGTCAATCCCCCACTCCTGCGACAGGGCCGGGGCGATGAAGCCCATGGCGGCGGTGTCCAGGCCATCGAGGAAGACGATCAGGAAGCACAGCAACACCACCCGCCATTGGTAGCGGGACAGCGGCTGCTGATTGATGAACGACTGGACGTCGAGGCTTTTGCCGACGTTGGTTTGCGCTTGGTTCATTGTTGTTATCCAGAATGAGGGGCACAGCCAGGCCACTGCACGCGATAAACCGGTACAGAGGACGATAGTTTGAAGGAATGCGGCCGGCGTCAGCCTGGATATAACGGTACCGCGCGCGGGTGCGGCCGCGGCAGCGAGGGGACAGTATTCATGTAAGTGCCTCTTATTATGTTTTTCTTGTTCGGTCGGCACAGCCGACCGTTGCGAGAGACATTAATCAGCGGGCGGTGGTGGCGCAATTGACCGCGAACGACACTGTGCGTTTATCGCACAGGAAACGGTTTTTACTGTTTTATTTTGGGGCCGCTTTGCGGCCCATCGCGACACAAGGCCGCTCCTACAGGGTTACGCGATCTACCTGTAGGAGCGGCCTTGTGTCGCGAAAGGGGCGCAACGCGCCCCCGGGGCACTTCAGCCAAACAACTGATGGCAAAGGTCCCGGCTGGCCGCCAGCAGGATCGGCAAGAACCGCTGCTCCAGTTCACTGCGCGTCACCCGCCCGACATGGGTACTCACATTCAACGCCGCCAACACCTGCCCCGAGGCGTCATACACCGGCACCGCAATCGAGCGCAGCCCCTGCTCCAGCTCCTGGTCTACCACGCACCAGCCCTGGGCGCGCACCTGCTGGATACAGGCGAACAGCGACTCAGGGTCATGCAAGGTACGGCTGGTACGCGCCTTCAGGTCGGCACGTTCCAGGTATTCCCGCAGGCTGGTGTCATCCATGGCCGCCAACAGAATGCGCCCCATCGATGTGCAATAGGCCGGCAGGCGCCCGCCCACCGACAGGTCGACCGAAATCAGCCGCTCCACGGTGGCCGAACGGGCTATATAAAGAATGTCGTCACCTTCGAGCGTGGCCATGTTGGCCGCCTCGTGCAGCTGGTCGCTGATGCGGTCCAGGTAAGGCTGGGCGGAAATCGCCAGCGGCGTCGACGACAGGTACGCATGCCCCAGTGTCAGCACTTTGGGCAACAGCGAATAGGTGCGCCCGTCGGTGGTGGCGTAACCCAGCTTGATCAACGTGTGCAGGCAACGGCGTACCGCTGCACGGGGGATTTCGGTGCGGTGGCTGATCTGGGCGATGGTCAGGTGACGCTTGCGTTCCTGAAAGGCCTGGATGACTGCCAGGCCTCGCGCCAAGGAGGTCATGAAGTCCGGGTCGCCGGTAAAGGCCTGGATGCGCTTTGCCGGGGAAGCCACGATCGGTGGTGCCAGGGCTGCCGAGGCAGATCGCCCCTGCTCCGGGTTGCCCGACTCTGGATTGACGGAATCGTTGGCCAGGGTTTCGTCACTCATCGCACACCTCAAAAAAAACGCCCACTCGTGCGATTATCGAACAAACGGCCGATAATCGCAATTGACCGCTGACACTTTTACTTATACCTTTCTCATGCCACTTGTGGCTTCTTTGGAGAGACTGGTCAGGTACCCACCGTAGAAGTCCCCAGGCAACGGCCTCGCCTTTTGGCGAGGCCGTTTTTCATTACCCTGCCGGTCGACGGTCCCGCTGCTGCACTGCAACGAACTTTTGGCCGTCTTGCCTTTCAAACTTGTACGAAAGGCCCAAACTGTTGTCGGATGCATTGCGTTACTTGCGTCTGGTGATGTCAGGGTTGGGTAAATAACGATGTTCGGCGAAATATCGGTTGCTATAATCGATTGCGCAGGCCTCGACGATGCCGTGGCAATGGAACCTTCCGCTGTATCAAGCCGTTGCGGCCAGCAAGGCATGTGCACGCTGCACAGCGCATAACAACACTCATCAAACTTAATTCAGGTACTACTGTGACGAAAGATGAACTGCGCGCGGAACTCGAGCGCCAGGCTGAACGTTACAAGGATGTTTACGGTGGCGAAGTCACCACTTACGCCGCACAACCGGATCCGGAACGCAAACCTTGGCGCAAGCGCGCCAGCGTGCGCGACCAGGCCTTCAGCCAGGAACTGGAACGTATGGAAAAAGAACTGCGCAGCGACACTCCCTGACCCCCGGGACCACGCCAGCGCGTCGTCGCCCGGCCAGCCCGGGCGCGGTCGATCTTTACTGTCCGGCCGAAGGTGAAATGGAATTACACAAATTTCATACGGTCGTTTGAACAGAAGCGAAGCGGCTTTTTCGCCAGCTTTTTGCCGGTTTTCGCCAGGTTTTGCGCGTTTTAGCGGACATTTCCCTTCCTGCACGCCCCTCCGTGCACATCACGCTCCCGACAGGAAGATTGCCGTCGGTCTGTCGCGGATGCATCGATTGCCAAGGTTTTCTGGCATAATCCCGCCCCCCTAAGACCGCCAGACAACCTTCATGATCGAATTATTCAGCGGACTGGATGCCTGGGTGTTGGTGAGCCTGCTGCTCGCCTTGACCTTCGTGCTCGCCTTCGAGTTCATCAATGGCTTTCATGACACCGCCAACGCGGTAGCTACCGTCATCTATACCAAAGCCATGCCGCCGCACCTCGCCGTGTTCTTCTCCGGCGTGTTCAACTTCCTTGGCGTTCTGCTCGGCGGTGTCGGGGTGGCCTATGCCATCGTGCACCTGCTGCCGGTAGAGCTGCTGATCAATGTGAACACCGGACACGGCCTGGCCATGGTCTTCTCGCTGCTGGCTGCGGCCATCACCTGGAACCTGGGCACCTGGTACTTCGGTATCCCCGCCTCCAGCTCGCACACGCTGATCGGCTCCATCCTCGGCGTCGGCCTGGCCAATGCCCTGATCAACGACATCCCGCTGGGCGACGGCGTCAACTGGCAGAAGGCGATCGACATCGCCATGTCGCTGGTGGTCTCGCCGATGGCCGGCTTCGCCGTTGCCGCCCTGGTACTGATCGGCCTGAAGTGGTGGCGCCCGCTGTCGAAGATGCACAAGACCCCCGAGCAGCGCCGCAAGCTCGACGACAAGAAGCACCCGCCGTTCTGGAACCGCCTGGTACTGGTGGTTTCGGCCATGGGCGTGAGCTTCGTGCACGGCTCCAACGACGGCCAGAAAGGCATCGGCCTGATCATGCTGGTGCTGATCGGTATCGTTCCGGCCAAGTTCGTTCTCGACCTGAACAGCACCACCTATCAGATCGAGCGTACCCGCGACGCCACCCTGCACATGAGCCAGTTCTACCAGCGCAACGCCGCCACCCTGGGCGAGTTCCTGGCACTGGGCAAGGCCAAGGCCAGCGACCTGCCGGAGCAGTTCAGCTGCAACCCGCAGCAGACCGAGCCGACCATTGCCGCGCTGCAGTCCTCGCTGCAGGGCGTGACCGACTACCACAGCCTGAGTGCCGACAAGCGTGTCGAAGTGCGCCGCTACCTGCTGTGCCTGGACGACACGGCGAAGAAGGTCGGCAAGCTGCCAGGCCTGGAAGCCCGTGAAAAGGCCGACCTGGAAAAACTGCGCAAAGACCTGACCGCCACCACCGAGTACGCCCCGTTCTGGGTGATCGTGGCCGTCGCTCTGGCCCTGGGCCTGGGTACCATGGTCGGCTGGAAGCGTGTGGTACTGACCGTTGGCGAGAAGATCGGCAAGCAGGGCATGACCTATGCCCAGGGCATGTCGGCGCAGATCACCGCGGCTTGCGCCATCGGCATGGCCAACATCTTCGCCCTGCCGGTATCGACCACCCACGTGTTGTCGTCCGGTGTGGCCGGCACCATGGTCGCCAACAAGAGCGGCCTGCAAGGCGGCACCGTGAAGACCATCCTGCTGGCCTGGGTTCTGACCCTGCCTGCGTCGATGGGCCTGGCGGCCGGCCTGTTCTGGCTGGCGTCCAAAGCCATTGGCTGAGTGATACCGCAATAAGAAGAAGGCGCCCTCGGGCGCCTTTTTCGTATCCGCAACACACACGCCTCCTGTAGGAGCGGCCTTGTGTCGCGAAAGGGCTGCAGAGCAGCCCCAGCAATTTGTGCATCTGCGCTGAAATCCCGGGGCTGCTTCGCAGCCCTTTCGCGACACAAGGCCGCTCCTACAGGTAAAGCGCAGGCCTGTGGATGGGGGCCGGTACAGGCAAACTACCTTTTCTTGCCCCCCAGCAACGACCCCATCAACCCACGCACCAACTGCCGCCCCAACTGGTTGGCCGCCTGGCGCACCGCCGACTTGATGGCCTGCCCTGCCGCACTTTGCAAGAACTCACCAGCCTTGTCGGCAAAGCTCTCTTCATCTGCCTTGGGTTGCGGCGCGGGCTCCACCGGCTCGCCCTTGCGCTGGGTCAGCATCTCATACGCCGACTCACGGTCCACCGGCTTGTCGTAACGCCCCGCCAGCGGCGAATCGGCAATCAGCGCACTGCGCTCAGCCGCACTCAACGGCCCGATACGCGACTGCGGCGGTGCAATCAGCACCCGTTGCACCATCGCTGGCGTGCCCTTCTCTTCCAGCGTCCCCACCAGCGCCTCGCCAATGCCCAGTTCAGTCAGCACCGCCAGGGTGTCGAACGCCGGGTTGGGGCGGAAGCCATCAGCCACCGCCCGCAGCGACTTCTGCTCCTTGGCGGTAAACGCCCGCAAGCCATGCTGAATGCGCAAGCCCAACTGGGCCAGCACCGCATCCGGCAAATCCCCCGGCGACTGGGTAACGAAGTACACCCCCACACCCTTGGAACGAATCAGCCGCACCACCTGCTCCAGGCGATCCTGCAATGCCTTGGGCGTATCGTTGAACAACAAGTGCGCTTCATCGAAGAACAACGCCAGCACCGGCTTGTCGGCATCACCGCGCTCGGGCAGTTGCTCGAACAACTCGGCCAGCAGCCACAACAGGAAGGTCGCGTACACCTTCGGTGCATCGTGAACCAACCGGCTGGCGTCCAGCAGGTGGATACGCCCACGGCCATCCGGGTCTGGCCGCAGGAGGTCCTCGAGCTGCAACCCCGGTTCACCGAACAACGCCTCGGCGCCCTGCTGCTCCAGGGTCGCCAACCGGCGCAACAGCGCCTGGGTGGAGGCCGTGGTCATCAGCGCGCTGTCTTCACCCAGCAATTGCGGGTTGTCCTTCAGGTGCGCGAGCAGCGCCTTGAGGTCCTTGAGGTCGAGCAGCAGCAGGCCTTCACGGTCGGCCACCTTGAACGCCGCGTACAGCGCCGCCTGTTGGCTGTCGGTCAGTTCCAGCAGGTTGCCCAGCAGCAGCGGCCCCATTTCACTGAGGGTGGTGCGCAGCGGGTGGCCGGACTGCCCGGCAATGTCCCACAGGGTCACCGGGTAAGCCTGGGGCCTGTGCCCCAGCCAGGGCATGCCGGCGATGCGCTCGGCCACCTTGCCCTGCGGCGCACCAGCAGCGCCCAGGCCGCACAGGTCACCTTTGACATCGGCGGCGAACACCGCAACCCCCGCGTCACTGAACGCTTCCGCCAGATGCTGCAGGGTGACAGTCTTGCCAGTACCCGTTGCACCCGCTACCAGGCCATGGCGGTTGGCCAGCCTCATGGCTTGCCCAACCGGCTGGCCATCCGGGCCAGCGCCTACAACGATGGTCGAAATTTCCGACATCTCTTTAATCCTCTGCTCAAGCTTTACCGTAATTCGGCCGATACCTGTGGGTGATATTCGCCTTAATAGAGAGGAACAACCGAAAAGGGACTTTTTCGGGATGTTGCACTGCTTTGCGACTCCACGCGTGCAAACGCCTGATATGAAACCTTAGCGGAACCGATTACGCCATGAACAAAAGCCTTCGTTTCAGCCACAAGATTCTTTTGGCAGCGTCACTGATCGTGATACTCGCCTTCAGCCTTTTCACGCTCTACAACGATTACCTCCAGCGTAATGCGATCCGCGAGGACCTCGAAAACTATCTGGCTGAAATGGGCGCTTCCACTTCGACCAATATCCGCAACCTGTTCGAAGGCCGTATCAAGCTGGTGGAAAACCTGGCACAGAACATAGCCCAGGACCCGACCAACGCCGAAACCCTGATGGGCCAGAATGCGCTGGTTTCCAGCTTCCTCACCGTCTACCTGGGCAAGGTCGACGGCGGCTTCAGCGTGCGCCCTGATTCGAAAATGCCCGACGGCTACGACCCGCGCACCCGCCCCTGGTACAAGGACGGCATGAATGCCGCCGGCGCGACCCTGACCGAGCCGTACATCGACATGACCACCAACAAGATGGTCATCGGCATCCTCAGCAAGGTTTCCGCCAGTGTCGGCGTGGTCGGTGGCGACCTGGCCCTGGACGGCCTGGTACAGATCATCAACTCGCTGAACTTCGGCGGCATGGGCTACGCCTTCCTGGTGAACGACCAGGGCAAGATCCTGGTGCACCCGGACAAAGACCTGGTGATGAAGTCGCTGTCGGACCTGTTCCCGCAGCACACGCCGAAACTGACCGGTGAGCTGACCGAAGTGCAGAGCGAAGGCCAGGCCCGCCTGCTGACCTTCACCCCGATCACCGGCCTGCCTTCGGCCAACTGGTACATCGGCCTGTCGGTGGACAAGGACAAGGCATTCTCGATGCTCAGCACCTTCCGCACCTCGGCGGTGATCGCCACGCTGGTGGCGGTGGTGATCATCATCGGCCTGCTCGGCCTGCTGATCCGTGTGCTGATGCAGCCGCTGCACACCATGACCCGCGCCATGGAAGACATCGCCGAAGGTGAAGGCGACCTGACCAAGCGCCTGCGTATTCACAACCACGACGAATTCGGCATCCTGGGCAGCGCCTTCAACCGTTTCGTCGAGCGTATTCACAGCTCGATCCGCGAAGTGTCCTCGGCCACCGAGCAGGTCAACGAAGTAGCCCTGCGGGTCATCAGTGCCTCGAACTCGTCAATGACCAACTCCGACGAACAGTCCAACCGCACCAACAGCGTGGCCGCCGCCATCAACGAACTGGGTGCCGCTGCCCAGGAAATTGCCGGCAACGCCGCCCAGGCTTCGCAGCACGCCAGTTCGGCGCGGTTGCTGGCCGAAGAAGGGCAGCAGGTGGTGGAACGCAACATTGCGGCAATGAACCGCCTGTCCGACCTGATCGTCACTTCCAGCGCGCACATCGAGACGCTGAACAGCAAGACCGTCAACATCGGCCAGATCCTCGAGGTGATCACCAGCATTTCCCAGCAGACCAACCTGCTGGCGCTGAACGCGGCCATCGAAGCGGCCCGCGCCGGTGAAGCCGGGCGTGGTTTTGCGGTTGTCGCCGATGAAGTACGCAACCTGGCGCACCGCACCCAGGAGTCGGCGCAACAGGTGCAGACCATGATCGAAGAACTGCAGGTCGGCGCGCGCGAATCGGTCGAGACCATGGACCAGAGCCAGCGCCACAGCCAGGACAGCATGCAGATCGCCAACCAGGCCGGTGAGCGGCTGGACAGCGTTACCGTGCGCATCGGCGAGATCGACGGCATGAACCAGTCGGTGGCCACCGCCACCGAAGAGCAGACCGCCGTGGTCGAAGCGATCAACATGGACATCAACGAGATCAACATGCTCAACCAGGAAGGCGTGGAAAACCTGCAGGCCACCCTGCGCGCCTGCTCCGACCTGGAGCAGCAGGCCGGCCGCCTGAAGCACCTGGTGGGCAGCTTCCGTATCTGATCGCAAACCGCGTCGCCTGCTTCGCGGGCTCGCCCGCTCCCACAGGATCTCCGCCGCTCTTGAATGCGTGGTGATCCCTGTGGGAGCGGGCAAGCCCGCGAAGAAGCCCACACCGATCCCCCGCCTTCCCCCGCCCCGCCCAACCCCGATCGAACAAACTATCCTTCTGATAGGTCAACCTTTAGGCGCGTCATCGCCGGCCCGTTAGCGCCGGATGACAGACCCGAAGACGATCCCGGAGGGATGCTGATCGTGCACATCGCCGACATCACCATGTTCTACGCCCCCGCCAGCGGCGGCGTACGTACCTATCTTGATGCCAAACACCACCGCCTCGACGCCATCCAGGGCGTCCGCCACAGCTTGCTGATACCCGGTGCCAGCGCCCAGCACGCCGATGGCATCTACCAGGTGCCCGCACCGCCGCTGCCGTTCGGCAATGGCTACCGCTTCCCGGTGCGCCTGGCCCCATGGTGCAACGTACTGCGCAGGCTCAAGCCCGACCTGATCGAAGTCGGCGACCCCTACCTGACCGCCTGGGCTGCGCTGGAAGCGCGGCGCAAGCTCGATGTGCCGGTGATCGGCTTCTACCATTCGGATCTGCCGCTGCTGGTCAGCAACCGCATGGGTAACTGGTTCACCCCCAATGTAGAGGCCTATGTCAGCAAGCTGTACGGCAATTTCGACCGGGTCCTGGCCCCCAGCCAGGTCATGGCCGACAAGTTGCGCCGCCTGGGGGTGCGCGATGTGCACGTGCAGCGCCTGGGCGTCGACCTGGCCACCTTCCATCCCAGCCAGCGCGACCCGCAGCTGCGTGCCGAACTGGGCATTGCCGACACCAGTCGCCTGCTGATCTACGCCGGCCGTGGCTCGCGGGAAAAGAACCTGCCGGTGCTGCTCGAGTGCATGCAGCACCTGGGCCACCCCTACCACTTGCTGCTGGTGGGTTCGAACATGCCGGCCAACGTGCCGCAGAACGTCAGTGTGATCGATCACTTCTGCCCGGCTCCGGAAGTCGCCCGGCTGATGGCCAGCGCCGACCTGCTGGTGCACGCCGGCGACCAGGAAACCTTCGGCCTGGTCATTCTCGAAGCGATGGCCAGCGCCACGCCGGTGGTGGCCGTGCGCGCCGGTGCTTTCGGCGAAATCGTCAACGAACAGTGCGGGCGCCTGTGCCGCCCCAACGATAGCAAAGCCATGGCGACGGCCGTGCAGGAGGCGTTCGAGGCCGGCGTGCGCAAGCTCGGGGCTCAGGCCCGTCGCCATGCCGAGCAGCAGTATTCGTGGGACCACGTGGTCGCCGGCCTGCTGCAGCACTACCAGGCCGTGCTTGGCCACCAGCCGCAGGTCCGTGCCCATGGCTGAGCCACTGCCGCCAGCGCGCAGCCTGATGCTGGTGCTGCACGATGTCGCGCCCGAGACCTGGCCCGACTATCAACCCTTCGTCCAGGCCGTCGACGCCATCGGCGGCATCCCCATGACCTGGCTGGTGGTGCCGGACTTTCACCACCGCAACCCGCTGCAGCGCTCGCCCACCTTCTGCCGCTTGCTCGAACGGCGCCTGGCCCAGGGCGACGAGCTTGCCCTGCACGGCTTCTACCATGCCGACAACGGCCCGCCACCACGCACGCCCGGCGAATACTTCATGCGCCGCATCTATACCCATGAAGGCGAGTTCTACGCCCTGGACCAGCAGCAGGCCCTGCAACGCCTGGAGCACGGCCTGGCCCTGTTCGCCCAGCAGGGCTGGCCGGTGGCCGGCTTCGTCGCGCCTGCCTGGCTGATGAGCGAAGGCACCCGCCAGGCACTGCGCCGCCTGCCGCTGCGCTACACCAGCACGCCACAGCACTTGTACCGTTTACCAGACTTCACCGCGATCAAGGCCCCTGGGCTGGTCTGGAGTGCCCGCAGCGCCTGGCGTCGCGGCCTGTCACGGGTGCTGTGCGACTGGCAATGCCGGCGCTGGCGTGACGCCCAGACCCTGCGCCTGGGCCTGCACCCGGTGGACATGCGCCATCGCGCGTCCCGCGACTATTGGCTGAACACCCTGCACACGCTACTGGCACAGGGCCGCGAGCCCCTGACCAAGTCCACCTGGCTCGACCGCCAGGCCAGCGCATGAACCGCCTGGCCTGGCTGGCCCTGGCACTGCTGGGTGCCGTGCTGGTGCCAGCCCTGCTCGGTGGCAGCGAGTTGCTGCCGAGGCTGCAGCGCTTCGCCCCCAGCCTGATGCTGACCCTGCTGAGCATGATCCTGCTGTGCTGGGTCATCAACGCCATCCGCTTGCGCCTGTTGCTCGGTCAGCAAGGAGCAAGGCTTGGGCGCCTGCGCAGCCTGGGTGTGGTGATGGCCACCGAGTTCGCCATCTGTACCACCCCCGGCGGCAGCGGCGGCCCCTTGACCCTGATGGCCCTGCTGGCACGCGACCGTATCGGCCCGGCGCGCAGCGGCGCGGTGTTTGCCATGGACCAGCTGAACGACCTGGTGTTCTTTTTCTGCGCGATGCTGGCGATTGCCGGCTATGCACTGTTCCACAGCCTGGGCCGCAGCCAGGAAAGCATGTTGCTGGGCAGCGCGTTGCTGCTGTGCACGGCACTGGCCGGGGTGATCGGCCTGCTGCGCTATCGGCGCACGGTGATGCGCGTGAACGGCAGGTTGCTGCGCCGCCTGGGCATGAGCCGCCAGCGCAAGTGGCGCTGGGCGCGCAAGCTGCTGCGCTTCATCGACGCACTGGCGCAGACCTGGCGCCTGCCCAAGCGCACGCTGACCCTGGTGTTCACCCTGACCTGCGCCCACTGGGGCCTGCGCTACAGCGTGTTGTATCTGGTATTGAGGGGGTTGGGGGTAGACCTGGCGTGGATCCCCAGCTTTTTGGTGCAGATGCTCTCGCTCAGTGCCGGCCAGTTCAGCCTGCTGCCTGGCGGTGCCGGTGCCGCCGAGCTGACTTCGGCCAGCCTGCTGACGCCACTGGTGGGCAGTTCGACCGCGGCTGCGGCGATCCTGATATGGCGGGCGGTCACTTACTACTTTTATCTGCTGGCGGGTGGGCCGGTGTTTGTGTGGCTGCTGGCGCGCCCGCTGCTGGAGCGTTGGCGGCGTCAGGCGGGTTGAGCTGCTGCCAGAGTTCGGCGGCGCCGGGGAAATCGGTGCCATCGGTGTCGGCCAGGGCTTCGGGGTCGTAGCGGGCCAGGCAGCCTTCACCTAGTGTGGGTGGGGGTGAGGCGGTGGGTTGGTTGCGCTGCTTGGCCATCGGCTTATCCCTCAGATTGCTGGGGGCGCTTCGCGCCCCTTTCGCGACACAAGGCCGCTCCTACAGGAGTTACGCGACGCAGTGCCGGAACGCGATCCCTTGTAGGAGCGGCCTTGTGTCGCGATGGGCTGCAAAGCAGCCCCAGAACCTCACAGGCAACCAGTCTGTATCAGTCAAACACCACAGTCTTGTTGCCATGCACCAGCACCCGGTCTTCCAGGTGATAACGCAGGCCACGGGCCAGCACCATCTTCTCCACATCACGGCCAAAACGGACCATGTCGTCGATGCTGTCGGCATGGCTGACACGCACCACGTCCTGCTCGATGATCGGGCCGGCGTCCAGCTCTTCGGTGACGTAGTGGCAAGTCGCGCCGATCAGCTTCACACCACGCAGGGCGGCCTGGTGATACGGCTTGGCACCGACGAACGACGGCAGGAAGCTGTGGTGGATGTTGATCACCTTTTCAGCATAGTCCTGGCACAGTTGCGGCGGCAGGATCTGCATGTAGCGGGCCAGCACCACCACGTCGGCGGCGTGCTCCTGCACCAGGCGCGACACTTCGGCAAAGGCCGGGGCCTTGTCCTTGGGGTCGACCGGTACATGGAAGAACGGAATACCGTGCCACTCGACCATGCTGCGCAGGTCGTTGTGGTTGGAGATCACGCAAGGGATCTCGCAGTCCAGCTCATCGGTGTGCCAGCGGTGCAGCAGGTCGGCCAGGCAGTGCGACTCGCGGCTGGCCATCAGCACCACGCGCTTCTTCTGCGCCGAGTCGGTAATGCGCCAGGTCATGGAGAACTCTTCGGCGATCGGCGCAAACGCCTCGCGGAAGGCTTCGATACCGAATGGCAGCGATTCGGCGCGGATTTCATGGCGCATGAAGAACCAACCGCTCTGCTCATCGGAGTGGTGGCTGGCTTCGTTGATCCAGCCATTGTACAAGGCCAGGAAATTACTGACTTTCGCCACGATGCCAACACGGTCGGGGCAGGCGATCACCAGACGATAGGTGCGCATGAATGAGACTCCAGAACTTCGCAAAGGCGCTCATTCTAGCGGCCCGCCAGGAAAAACGCAGTATTGATCGCAGCGGCCGTGGCCTGTGTTCCTGACGAAATGCACTGCCAGCATTCTCTGACAGACATGACGAAATGCAGGGTTAATTGTAAATTTTTGTTCACGTAGAAAATGGTTGTCACAGCTTAGTTAACAGTTAATTGCCCAACAATATGTTTACTTGCGAGTATTGCCTGTCTATTATTGCCCCACACATTTCTGAACACGCATTAAGGAACACTCCATGTCCCTGATCAACGAGTACCGCGCTACCGAAGAAGCCATCAAGGAACTTCAGGCCCGCCTGGCCAACCTGTCGCAGGATGACAAGCTGAAGAAAGAACTGGAGTTCGAAGGCAAACTGCGCACACTGATGGGCGAGTACTCCAAGTCGCTGCGCGACGTGATTGCCCTGCTCGACCCAGAGTCGAAACTGAGCAAGGCACCTCGTGGTGCGGTCAAGACTACCGCCACCAAGCGTGCACGCAAGGTCAAGCAATACAAGAACCCGCACAACAATGAAGTGATCGAAACCAAAGGCGGCAACCACAAGACCCTGAAAGAATGGAAAGCCAAGTGGGGTGGCGATGTGGTTGAAAGCTGGGCGACCCTGCTGGACTGATTGTCCGCACACGCCTGCTGCTTATCGCAACAAGAACGCCGGCATATTGCCGGCGTTTTTGTTTGTCCGCGTTTTGTGTCAGCGCTCAGCCAATTGCAAACTGTGCCTGCAATTGCCGGGCATGTACCTGCCACGCGTCCAGCACGCGCCGCCCCGCCTCGTCGGCGCCCTCCCAGGCCTGCTGCCGCGCCTGTTCGAAGTCGCCCAGCGTATTCGGCGCGCCCCAATGCGGGTCGCTCAGGCGCTGCTGGCAGAAGCTGAACCAGCGTTGCCGCTCTTCGCCGGTCAGGGTCTCGGGGAAGTTGCGCGCCCGATAGCGGAACAACAGTTCAGGCAGGCGCGGGTCATCGAACATCCACTGCCCACGGCCCAACTGCGCCGGTTCCAGTGCACGAACTTGCTCACATAAGCGGCGGTCACGATCCCCCAGAAAACCGTCATACAACTGTTGTTCCGGGTCTTCACTCGGGGCGAAGTCTTCCTTGCCGTAGATGTGTTCCAGCTTGTCTTGCCATTGCGCCTGTTGCTTGGCCAATTCTTCGCCGCGCAATTGTAACAACGTCAAGTCCAGGCCCAACCGTTGTTGATCAGCCGGGCGCAATACCGAAAGTGGCGCCAGTACCGGGCAGCGATTGATCTGCACCAGTTTGAGCGGCACGGGTAATTCGCCTTCGGCCAGTTCTTCATGGCGGGTATACAAACGCTGGCGTAGAACTTCAGCACTTTCCCGTAGTAACGGTAGGGTTTCCTGATGCAGGTCGCACACAATCAGTGCATTGCGATTACGCGGGTGCCAGGCCAGTGGCAATACGACACCAAGGTAATTGCGTGCCGCCGAGAAGCGCCCGGATATATGCACCAGTGGCTGCAACAAACGAATCTGCTCCATCACTTTATGCTTGCTGCGCAACTGGAACAGCCAGTCATACAACTTGGGCTGTTTCTGCCGGATCAGGCGGGCCAGGGCGATGGTTGCCCGCACGTCGGAAAGCGCTTCGTGGGCATGCCCATGGTCGATGCCATTGGCCTTGCTCAGCAGCTCCAGGCGCAGGCTGGTGCGCCCGTCCTGCTGCGGCCACTCGATGCCCTCCGGGCGCAATGCATAGGCCGTGCGTACGATGTCGATCAGGTCCCAGCGGCTGTTGCCACCCTGCCACTCTCGGGCATAAGGGTCGAAAAAGTTGCGGTACAGGCTGTAGCGGGTCACTTCGTCGTCGAAGCGCAGGGTGTTGTAGCCGGCGCCACAGGTACCAGGGTGCGCCAGCTGCGCATGCACCCGGGTCATGAACTCGGCTTCGCACAGGCCCTGCTCGGCCAGCAGTTGCGGGGTGATGCCGGTCACCAGGCAGGCGGCCGGGTGCGGCAGGATATCGTCGGAGGGCCGGCAATAAAGGCTGATCGGCTCGTCGATTTCGTTGAGGTCGAAGTCGGTGCGCACGCCGGCCACCTGCAGCGGCCGGTCGCAGCGCGGGTTGATGCCGGTGGTTTCGTAGTCGTGCCAGAAAATGCTGGAGGTCACGGGGTCGTCCTGTATCGAGGTCGACCCGATTCTAGCGCGATTCTGGCGCGACTCCAGCGAGCCTGGGCCCGAGGCTCAGGCAGAGGCGTTGGCGGGGCGGAAACTGAAATAGTCGCGCAACGAGCGGACGAATTCGTCGTACTCGCGGGGCGCCTGCAGCAGCATGAAGCCCGAATCGTAGTGCCCGGGCGTCTGGTCTTCACGGCACCACAGGCAGCTGGCGGTAAGGTTGACGAATTGATGCCCGCCACCAACCAGCGGCAGGCGTAATTGCAGATCGTAGTCGGGCCCGACCAGCACAGGTAGCTGGCTTATCAGCATCAGCCCGTCTTCGGAGGCGTTGCCCAGCTGGCCGATGGCCTGGCCGGTAATGCGGTTGAACACCTTGAGAACACAAGGCAGCTGATGGCGTTCGATATGGCGCTTGTTGAACATGATCGCAAGTGCAGTCCGTATCCGATGCCAGGAATACGTGGAACTGGCGGTTGTTGTAACAGCTGAGTTACAGATTAGCGCAGCACGCGCGGCAAATCCCGTGAAATAAATCACACCTTGGTGTTAACGCCAAGGTGCGGCGGTCACCGGGTTTGCCACAGCGGCTTCGGCGCCGCGCAAATGGCCGAGTTTCTCCAGGGTCTGCAGGCGTGCCTGGGCACGATAGGCGTATTCATTGCCCGGGTACTGCTGAATCAGGTACTGGTAGGTCTGCGCCGCATCCACGTACAAGGCCTGGCGCTCCAGGCACTGGCCGCGCAGCAGCGACACCTCGGGGTGGATGAACGGTCGCGCACGGCTGGTGCGGTCGACCTGCGACAGCTCGAGCATGACCCGTGCGCAATCACCACGGTCGTAGGCGCGGTAGGCATTGTTCAGGTGGTGGTCCATGGACCAGCGGGTGCAGCCGACGGCGCTGGCCGCCAGGGCTAAAACGATCAGGGCTCGCATGGGGGTCTCCTTTGATGCCAGTGTATCGGCCTTTGCCGGCAAATCTTCACACCCTTTTGCAAGGATACCCTGCCCGTTCAAATGCCACCCTGCCATGGTCGCAGGTAGTGCAACGGAACAATGACTACAGCGAGATTCAGGAGTAGCCTTTCGCTGCGCTTCACTATAGGAGTCTGTGCATGAGCATCCGCCGTACCAAAATCGTCGCCACCCTTGGCCCCGCCAGCAACTCGCCGGAAGTGATCGAACAGCTGATCCTCGCCGGCCTGGACGTGGCACGCCTGAACTTCTCCCACGGCACTCCGGACGAGCACAAGGCCCGCGCGCGCCTGATCCGTGACATCGCCGCCAAGAACGGCCGCCATGTTGCACTGCTGGGCGACCTGCAGGGTCCGAAGATCCGCATCGCCAAGTTCGCCAACAAGCGCATCGAATTGAAGATCGGTGACAAGTTCACCTTCTCCACCGCCCACCCGCTGACCGAAGGCAACCAGGACATCGTCGGTATCGACTACCCCGACCTGGTCAAGGACTGCGGCGTTGGTGACGAGTTGCTGCTCGACGATGGCCGCGTGGTGATGCGCGTCGAGACCGCCACCGCAGATGCCCTGCACTGCGTGGTGATCATCGGTGGCCCGCTGTCGGACCACAAAGGCATCAACCGTAAAGGTGGCGGCCTGACCGCACCTGCCCTGACCGAGAAAGACAAGGCCGACATCAAGCTGGCCGCGGAAATGGACCTGGACTACCTGGCCGTGTCCTTCCCGCGTGACGCCAGCGACATGGAATACGCACGCAAGCTGCGTGACGAAGCTGGCGGCAGCGCCTGGCTGGTGGCCAAGATCGAACGCGCCGAAGCGGTGGCCGACGACGAAACCCTCGACAAGCTGATCCTCGCCTCCGACGCCGTTATGGTCGCCCGTGGCGACCTGGGCGTGGAAATCGGCGACGCCGAGCTGATCGCCATCCAGAAGAAGATCATCCAACACGCCCGCCGCAACAACAAGGCGGTGATCGTGGCGACCCAGATGATGGAGTCGATGATCCAGAACCCGATGCCGACCCGTGCCGAAGTGTCCGACGTGGCCAACGCCGTGCTGGACAACACCGACGCGGTGATGCTGTCGGCCGAGAGTGCCGCCGGTGCCTACCCGATCGAAGCCGTCCAGGCCATGGCCCGCATCTGCCTGGGTGCCGAAAAGCACCCGACCAGCCAGAAGTCCAGCCACCGCCTGCACACCACCTTCGAGCGCTGCGACGAGAGCATCGCCCTGGCGGCCATGTACACCGCCAACCACTTCCCGGGCGTGAAGGCGATCATCGCCCTGACCGAGAGTGGCTACACCCCGCTGATCATGTCGCGCCTGCGTTCGCACGTGCCGATCTTCGCCCTGTCGCCGCACCGCGCTACCCAGGCCCGTGCCAACATGTTCCGCGGCGTGTACCCGATCGCCTTCGACCCGGCCTCGCTGCCGGCCGACAAGGTGAGCCAGGCAGCGGTCGACGAACTGCTCAAGCGTGGCCTGGTGGAGCAAGGTGACTGGGTAATCCTGACCAAGGGTGACAGCTACCACACCATCGGTGGCACCAATGGCATGAAGATCCTGCATGTCGGTGATCCGCTGGTCGGTTGATCCTGCTTGAAAGGGGGCCGCTTTGCGGCCCTTCGCGACACAAGGCCGCTCCTACAAGGGATACGCATTCCCCTGTAGGAGCGGCCTTGTGTCGCGAAAGGAGGGCAAAGCCCTCCCCTGCTCACTCAGGCATGCTCGACAAACACATCGGCAAACACCTGCCCCCGCGGCACCCCGGCAATGAACAGCCGCCGGGCAAACCGCTCGACACTCCCCGGCGCTCCGCACACCAGCGCCACCGTCTGCCGCGATGACGGCCGCAACCCGGCCAACGCTTCATCCAGCTGCTCTGCCAGTACCAGCTCGACATTCACATCCGCCATCTCCCGCAACGGCTCGGCCAGATAATGCCCAACGCCCTCGCGCGCCACATGCATGACCATGATTTCCCCTTGGTGCCCCTGCCGCAGAGCCTCGCGCAAGATGCCCCACAACGGCGCCAGCCCGGTCCCCGCCGCCAGCAACCACAGCGGCCGCTGCTGCCAGTCCGGGTCGTAATGCAAGGCCCCACCCCTTAGCTCGCCCAGGCGCAGCTCATCACCCAGCTGCAAGCCACGGGCCTTGTCACAAAAGGCGCCGGGGTGCTGGCAGTCGATATGAAACTCGAGGAAATCATCTTCGCCCGGCAGGCTGGCCAAGGAGTAAGGCCGCGCCACCGCACCATTCCACAGCACCACATGCTGCCCCGCCTGGTAACGCATTGCCCGTTCGGGCCGCAGCCGCACGCGCAGCACATCGCCGAACCAGTCCAGGGCACAGACCTGCGCCGGCACGCCATCCTGCTGCGGGTCGAACAGCGCCACGCGCAGGTCCTCGACTACCCGGCACTGGCAGGCCAGGCGCCAGCCCTGGGCATGCTTGTCCTGCGCCAGGGCCTCAGGCATGGCATCCAGCGGTTGCCCGCCCAGGCAGTGCACCAGGCAGGCATGGCAACTGCCAGCGCGGCAACTGTAGGGCACATTCAGCCCGGCCTCGTTCAAGGCATCGAGCAGGTTGCTGCCGGTCGGCACCGCCCAGCGGCGCTCGCCCACGCAAAGTTCGGGCATTTTCAGCTATCTCTTCCAGCTCTTGAGTTTCTGGGGCCGCTTTGCGGCCCTTCGCCGGCAAGCCAGCTCCCACAGGTAATGTGCAGGCTTCAGGCCTGGTGCAATCCTGTGGGAGCTGGCTTGCCGGCGAAGGGGCTGCAGGGCAGCCCCCTCCAAGCATCCTATCTCTACAACAAGTCAGCAAGAACAATGCCTGCCACCTGCCGACCATGGTCCAGACCGGCCGCAGGTGTGCCCGGCACGGATGCGCGCTATACTGCCGCGCCTTTTTCCGTCGGCCTGACCTGCCGGCGCCTTGCAAGGCGCTTCGACACGCTGGTCGGCACCGTCGAGCGCCGTAATGAATGTTCCCGTCTTTAAGAGGAGCGCGCTGCATGACCGTGATCAAGCAAGACGACCTGATTCAGAGCGTCGCCGACGCCCTGCAATTCATCTCGTACTACCACCCCGTCGATTTCATCCAGGCCATGCACGAGGCCTATCTGCGTGAAGAGTCGCCTGCTGCGCGCGATTCCATCGCCCAGATCCTGATCAACTCGCGCATGTGCGCCACCGGCCACCGCCCGATCTGCCAGGACACCGGTATCGTCACCGTGTTCGTGCGCGTGGGCATGGACGTGCGCTGGGACGGCGCCACCCTGAGCGTCGACGACATGATCAACGAAGGTGTGCGTCGCGCCTACAACCTGCCTGAAAACGTCCTGCGCGCTTCGATCCTGGCCGACCCGGCCGGTGCCCGCAAGAACACCAAGGACAACACCCCGGCAGTGATCCACTACTCCATCGTCCCCGGCGACAAGGTCGAGGTCGATGTCGCAGCCAAGGGCGGCGGCTCGGAGAACAAGTCGAAGATGGCCATGCTCAACCCGTCCGACTCGATCGTCGACTGGGTACTGAAGACCGTCCCGACCATGGGCGCTGGCTGGTGCCCGCCTGGCATGCTCGGCATCGGCATCGGCGGTACCGCCGAGAAGGCCGCCGTGATGGCCAAGGAAGTGTTGATGGAGTCCATCGACATCCACGAACTGAAAGCCCGTGGCCCGCAGAACCGCCTGGAAGAAATCCGCCTGGAGCTGTTCGAGAAGGTCAACCAGCTGGGCATTGGCGCCCAGGGCCTGGGTGGCCTGACCACCGTGCTCGACGTCAAGATCATGGACTACCCGACTCACGCCGCTTCGCTGCCGGTGTGTATGATCCCCAACTGCGCCGCCACCCGCCACGCCCACTTCGTGCTCGATGGCTCCGGCCCGGCCGAGCTGGAAGCGCCGTCGCTGGACGCCTACCCGGAAATCGTCTGGGAAGCCGGCCCGAGCGCCCGTCGCGTCAACCTCGACGCCATCACCCCGGAAGAGGTCGCCAGCTGGAAGCCGGGCGAAACCATCCTGCTCAACGGCAAGATGCTGACCGGCCGCGATGCCGCGCACAAGCGCATGGTCGAAATGCTCAACCGTGGCGAAGAGCTGCCGGTGGACCTGAAAGGCCGCTTCATCTACTACGTTGGCCCGGTCGACCCGGTCGGTGACGAAGTGGTAGGCCCAGCCGGCCCGACCACCGCCACCCGCATGGACAAGTTCACCCGCCAGATCCTCGAGCAGACCGGTCTGCTGGGCATGATCGGCAAGTCCGAGCGCGGCCCTGCGGCCATCGAAGCGATCAAGGACAACAAGGCCGTGTACCTGATGGCCGTCGGCGGCGCTGCCTACCTGGTGGCCCAGGCCATCCGCAAGTCGAAGGTCCTGGCCTTCGCCGAGCTGGGCATGGAAGCGATCTACGAGTTCGAGGTCAAGGACATGCCGGTGACCGTTGCCGTGGACAGCAACGGTGAGTCGGTACACATCACTGGCCCTGCCCTGTGGCAGAGCAAGATTGCCCAGAGCCTGGCAGTCGAAGTGAAGTAAATCTGCTGCAAAAGCGTCACGGCCCTGCTCCTTGTAGGAGCAGCCTTGTGCTGCGAAGAGGCCTTGTGTCACCCACAGATATTTGGGTGAGCACAGGCCCATTCGCAGCACAAGGCTGCTCCTACAGGGGGCAGATCCGGTCAAACTGCTCCGGCCAATCCCTGCGGGTAAACACCTGCCCTTCCCGCCTCACCCGCCGTACTTCCTCAAGGTCCACCTCACAGACCAGCCACTGACTGGTTGCAGGGCTCGATTCTTCACTCAAGGCCACCACCCCATCCCCCGGCATCCCATGATCCGGAGGCACGAACAGCCCTGCCCGGCCGATATTCTCGTCCAGCGCCGGCGACCAGGGCGCCAGCCCGACCGTAGGGCTCTGCAACACCGCAATCTGGTTCTCCAGCGCCCGCGCCTGGGCACCGATACGCACCCGGTGGTAACCCGCCTCGGTGTCGGTACAGCTCGGGGCGAGGATCAGGTCGGCACCACCCTCGGCCAGGCGCCGCGCCAGCATCGGGAATTCGTTGTCGTAGCAGATCAGGATGCCGAGGCGCCCCAGTTCGGTGTCGAACACCTGCAGCCCTTGGCCCGCCGCGATGTCCCATTGCTCACGTTCGAAACGGGTCATCATCAGCTTGTCCTGGTAACCCAGTACACCCTTGGGGCCGAACAGCCAGGCACGGTTGCGGTAGCGCCCATCGCTGTCCAGCACCGGCATACTGCCCGGTTGCAGGTAGATACCCCAACGCCTGGCAATGCCTTCGCACAGCGCCTTCCAGGGCTCGATCAGCGGCTGGATGCCGGCGATGGAGGCCTTCAGGTCACCCCGCTGCTCGGCACTCAGCTGCCCGCTGAGCACCAGCCCGGCGTACTCCGGCAAAAGCAGCAGGTGGGCCCCCGCCTCCACCGCTTCGGCACACAGGCCTTGCAGGTGGTCGGCGTAGGCCTCCCAGGTTTCATGCAGCTCGATGGCGTACTGGCAGGCCGCCAGGCGGATCATATCGGCAGTTCCTTGAGCCAGAACGACATCAGCTTGTCGGAGCTTTCCTGCTCGTCCAGGTCGCGCCAGGCGTAGCTGGTGCGCAGCGACGGGTCGTGCAGGAAGCCGCGGTTACGCCAGAAGCCATGCAATGGCTTGTAGTCCGCTGGCCGCCGTGGATGCACGCCTGGCCGCTCGACCGCACAGAACGCGCAGTAGTCGAACTCGGCCAGCTTGTGGGCGTAGGACTCGCGCTCGATGAAAAAGCGCACCCCCAGGCCCTGGCCACGGTACTCGGGCAGTACCACCGATTCACCGAAGTAATACACGCTGGCCGGGTCGCGCCCCTGGGCCAGGAACGGCTGCTGAAACTCGGGGGCGACATCCACCAGCGGCAGGCCGGTGGAGGCACCAACGACCTTGCCGTCGTCCAGTGCCAGCACCACCAGGCTGCGCCCGGAGCGGGCATAGGTGGCCAGGTAGTCGGCCTCGTACTCCGGGGTGCCGTCGTAAAGGTAGGGAAACTCGCGGAACACGGTAAGGCGCAGGCGAGCGAGGTCATCGATGTAAGGCGCGATAGCGGCGCCGTGCAACAGGCGTATTTCCATGCTTGGCGGTCGTTTTGTCGATGTGGATGACGCGCTCGGCTAAGCCGGGCTTGAGGGGAAACCCTATCATCCGGAGCAACGACCCGCCTTTTCCCTCCACGACAGGTATTGTTCCATGACCGCTACCGAACTGGTAAATGCTTACTACGCCGCCTTCAACGCTGGCGACATGCCGGCCTTTCTCGCCCTGCTCAGCGAGGATGTGATCCACGACATCAACCAGGGCGAGCGGCAGATGGGCAAGGCCCGGTTTGCAGCGTTCATGGACAAGATGAACCGCTGCTACCGCGAGCGCCTGGCCGATATCGTGGTGATGCAGAACGCCGACGGCAGCCGTGCGGCGGCGGAGTTCACCGTGCATGGGGAATATCTGGCCGATGACGAAGGGTTGCCGGCGGCCAACGGGCAGACCTATGTACTGCCGGCGGGGGCGTTCTTCTATATCCATTGCGGGAAGATTGCCCGGGTGACCAACTACTACAACCTCAATGACTGGGTTGAGCAGGTGGCCTGATTAGAGTGTATTGCCTGTACTGGCCTCTTCGCGGGCATGCCCGCTCCCACAGGGATCCCACACGACTTGAGAGCAGTGAGGTACATGTGGGAGCGGGCATGCCCGCGAAGAGGCCCTGTCAGGCAATACGGGTACCAAGCACCTTGAGGAATGCCGCCAACCACGCCGGATGTGCAGGCCATGCCGGTGCCGTCACCAGGTTGCCGTCCACATGCGCCTGGTCCACCGCGATATCGATGAATGTCCCGCCCGCCAAGCGCACTTCCGGGGCGCACGCCGGGTACGCACTGCATTCGCGCCCTTCCAGCACGCCGGCCGCCGCCAGCAACTGGGCACCATGGCATACCGCCGCGATCGGCTTGCCGGCCTGGTTGAATGCGCGCACCAGCTCTAGGACCTTTTCATCCAGGCGCAGGTACTCCGGTGCACGTCCACCCGGGATCAGCAACGCGTCGTAACCCTCGGCACGCACCCGCACGAAATCGTAGTTCAGGGCAAAGTTGTGCCCCGGCTTTTCGCTGTAGGTCTGTTCGCCCTCGAAATCATGAATCGCGGTACGCACGGTCTGCCCCGCGACCTTTTCCGGGCATACCGCATGCACCGTGTGCCCGACCATGCTCAGCGCCTGGAACGGCACCATGACTTCGTAATCTTCGACGTAGTCGCCGACCAGCATGAGAATTTTCTTCGCCGTCATCGCACCCACTCCTTCGATTGCCTTGAGACAGTCACTGCACGATAGCCGGTCTCAGTCGCGACGGTCGAGCAAGTTGACCACCAACCGGTCCAGCCACCCCCACAACCGCTGCTTCACCCGGCGCCACAGCGGCCGGGCATTCCAGTGGCCCAGGTCGACCACCTCGCTCAAGGCGAAATCACGCTCGAAACTGGCCTGCACGGCAGCCGTCAGCGGCGGGTCGAGTGCCTCGATATTGGCCTCGAGATTGAAGCGCAGGTTCCAGTGATCGAAGTTGCATGAGCCGATACTGACCCAGTCGTCGATCAGCACCATCTTCAGGTGCAGGAAACACGGCTGGTACTCATAGATGCGCACCCCGGCGCGCAGCAGACGCGGGTAATAGCGGTGCCCGGCGTAACGTACCGAGGGGTGATCGGTGCGCGGCCCGGTCAGCAGCAGCCGCACATCGACCCCCTTGCCGGCAGCCCGGCGCAGCGACCGGCGCACGCTCCAGGTCGGCAGGAAGTAAGGCGTGGCCAGCCAAACTCGCTGCTTGCCGCTGTTGATCGCCCGCACCAGCGAATGCAGGATGTCCTGGTGCTGGCGGGCGTCGGCATAGGCCACCCGGCCCATGCCCTGCCCCTGCGCAGGCACCTTGGGCAGGCGCGGCAGGCCAAAGCCCTCGGCGGGGCGCCAGGCAGTGCGACGGTTGTTGGCGTGCCACTGGCGGTCGAACAGCAACTGCCAGTCGCTTACCACCGGCCCCTGCATCTGCACCATCACCTCGTGCCATTCACTGGTCGCCTCGCCCGGTGTCCAGAACTCGTCGGTGACGCCCGTGCCGCCCACCACTGCCCAGCGCTCGTCCACCAGCAGCAACTTGCGGTGATCGCGGTACAGGTTGCGCAGGCCACGCTTCCAGCGCAGGCGGTTGTACCAACGCAGGTACACACCTGCGTCCAGCAGGCGCTGACGCAACTGGCTGTTGAAAGCCAGCGAGCCATAGTCGTCGAACAGGCAGCGCACCCGCACGCCACGTCGGGCAGCCTGCTCCAGCGCTTCGACCACCGCATCCGCGCAGTCACCGGCCTCGACCAGGTACAGCTCCAGGTCGACCTGGAACTCGGCGCGCATGATCGCCAGGAGCATGCGCGGAAAAAACTCGGGGCCGTCGATCAGCAGCTCGAACTGGTTGCCATCCCGCCAGGGAAAGACCGGCCCCGGCATGTCAGCGGGCGGTGAAGATCAGCACCGCGCTAACCGGCACCGACGGGTTGATGGACTTGAGCCCGGCGAGCTTGCGCAGGCGTTGCAGCCCCGGCAGCAGGCCGAAATCCTCGGCGCGCAGCACCAGGGGCTCAAGGGTCACCACCTGGAAGCGTCGCTCGTCCAGGCGGGTGGCCAGCAGCAGGGCGTTGTAGCTGTGCGACTGGCCATGCAGGGTCACGGTCAGTGGCAGGCGCAGTTCGATCTGGGCACCGTTGGCCAGGTCGTTGATCGGCCGCAGGTCCAGTTGCGCCTGCACCTTGGCTTCGGCAAAGCGCTCGACCTCGAACAGGTCCTCGCGCATGCGTTCGTCACGCAGCGGAATGCCGCTGCTCACCGAGTCCATCTCGATGCTCAACCCGGCCACACCCTTGCGGTCGACCGTGCCATGCAGCACCAGGAAGCGGTGCACTTCGGCGGTGTTACCGTTCTTGCCGGTAATGAACGAAAGGCGCGAAGACTCGCCATCGAGGTGCCAGTTGGCATGGGCGGGCAGGCAAAAAGCCAGCAACAAGGCGGGCAGCAGGCGGGGCAGCTTGAACATGACAGATCTCGTGAAACCAGGCCGCCAACCTTACCCGCCCGCCTTCACGGCAGCAAGCGGCAGCCCTCGCGCGGGCCTTGCCAGGCGGCCTGATTGCGACGGCCCAGGCCTTCAGCGGTGACCTGCCGCTGTTGGCTGTCTTCCTCCAGCAGGCTCAGCGGCAGCCATTGCTTCACGTAGCCTTGGCAATACGCCGGCTCGAACCCCATGACGAAGCGGCACGAGCAATATTCCTTGGCCGAGTAGGCCGAAAGGATACCGGGGAAGTCCGCCAAGGCCTGGCGCTCGTGCCAGGCCCAGTACACCAGCCCCAGCAACACCACCAGCAGCACCCGCTTCATGCCCCCTCCCCGGCCAGCGCCGCGAGTATCCGCTTGAGCAGTTCGTCGTGCTGGTAGCTGCCGTCGCGATCATCGGCGTAACGCACGATCACCAGCTTTTGCGCGGGCAGCACGTACAGCGCCTGGCCCCAGTGGCCAAGGGCTGCGTAGGTGTCCGCGGGTGCACTCGGCCAAGGCCGTGCAGCGCCGGCCAGCGGCTGGTTGAGCCACCAGTGGCCACCGGGGTTGGCCTCGCCGGGCAGCGCTTCGGCCTCGGCAAACGGCGTGCGGTTGAAAGCCACCCAGGGCTTGGGCAGCAATTGCCGATCCTGCCAGCGCCCGTCGCGCTGCATCAGCAGGCCGATGCGCGCCAGGTCGCGAGCGCTGAGGTACAGGTAGGACGAACCCACATAGGTACCCGCGCGGTCCCGCTCCCATACCGCGCTGTCGATCCCCAACGGGGTGAACAGCGCATGCCAGGGGTAGTCGGGGTACTGACCGGCATCGAGCATGCCGCGCAACGCGGCGGCCAGCAGGTTGCTGTCGCCACTGGAATAGAGAAACCGCTGGCCCGGGCTGGCCGCCGCTTCCCGCGCCGCCGTATAGGCCGCCATGTCCTCGCGGCCACGGGTATACAGCATGGCCACCACCGAGGACTTGAGCGGGGCGTACTCGTAGTCTTCCTGCCAGTCCAGGCCGCTGGCCCAATGCAGCAGATCGGCCATGCGCACGCCGGGATGGGCGTGCATGGCCGGGTAGAAGCGGGTGACCGGGTCCTGCAGCTGGAAGCGGCCTTCGCCCTGGGCTACGCCCAATAGCGTGGCGAGTACGCTCTTGCTGATCGACCAGGTCAGGTGGGCGGTGGCGGCGGTATTGGGGGCGGCGTAGCGTTCGTGGAGGATGCGACCGTCGCGGATGATCAGCAGGGCGTCGGTGCGGATGCCGCTGCGTTCGGGGGTGGCGTGTGCGGGGAAGGCGTAGGCGTCGACGGCTTGCCAGTCGAGGGGGGTGTTGTCGATTGGCCAGTCGGGTTCGGGCCAGTCTTCGGCCCGGGCACAACCCGCAACCATTATCAGGATGATCAACAGTACCTTCATCGTGATCGCCGTTATTGGGGCCGCTGCGCAGCCCTATCGCGACACAAGGCCGCTCCTACAGAGGAACGCGTCAAGTTCAGGCTGACGCTGTACCTGTAGGAGCGGCCTTGTGTCGCGAAAGGGCCGCAAAGCGGCCCCAGGATTCATCGGATCACACAAACCTATCAGGCATTCATGACAATCCCGCAGCAGCCCAAGCCTTGTTCAGCCGCTTCTCCCGCGCCGCCGCCGCCAGCGCCATCACCCCCTGGTCACGCTGCCAGATCTGCGCCCACTGCGCCGGCCCCGCCGCCAACGCAGCATCGATCTCCCCTCGCAGCGCCTGGAACTGTGCAAACAATCCCCCTAGCAACAAATGGCAACCAACGCTATCGGCGCACTGCCGGCTACCTTCGGCACACCCGGCCAGCAGCCCAAGCAACTGCAGGCGCAGGGCCTGCGGCCAGGCGCACTCCTGCCCCACGCCATATAGCCAGGCCGTCAACGCCGTAAGCACATACAAGTCCTCCAGCGAACGGAACGGCTTCACATAGGCATCCCAACCATCACCGGCCAGCAACTCGCACGCCGCCTGCTCCAGCACCAGTCGCCCATGGCCCACCTCCGGCATCAGCGGCAGGGTCGGCAGCGCTTCCAGCGTCACACCAGGCTCCCCGGGGTAGACCACCGCCAGGTTCAACTGCGGCGCCGCGCCCGTCGCCTCGCAGCGCGCCGCCACCAGCAGCCATTCCGCCTCCAGGCCGGCAGTGACGAAGTCCTTGCTGCCGGTCAGCCGCAAGCCGTCCAGGCGCGTGCGCATGTCCGCCGGCCGCACGCTGCGCCGCTCGGTGGCGCACAGGGCACCGAGGCTGGGTGGAGCACTGGGCCACAGCACGCGCAAGGCGGCCTGGTAGCCGACCAGGAAGGCCAGGCCCGGGGTGGCCATCGCGCGCCCGCCGAGCACCGCCAGTTCGAACGGGGCAACCGGGCCAAGGCGCTCGAGCAGCGCGGCATAGGTTTCGCCCAGGGTGCCCGCCAGCGCTTGGCGAAGCGGGTCGTTGAGTCGTTGCAACCAGGCCATCGGTCGGCTCCTTGCTGAGGGGCTTTCAGTTGAGGCTCAGGGGGTGTCACGCAAGCATCACCAAAGATTCACAGGGGTGACACCCCATCTACCTAGGCTGACTTTGCACAACAAAGCCGACCGGCCGCAACCCTTCATGGCTGGCTTATGGAGACTCGTAATGACTCGGATCGCTCACGCTGGCGACAACAGCACCGAACGCCGTCTGCAAGCCGAACGCCTGGTTGGCGCTGCGGCCCTGCAGGAAGCCCAGGCCCTGCGCTACAAAGTGTTCAGCGCCGAATTCAAGGCCAAGCTCAAAGGAGCCGAGCAAGGCCTGGACATGGACGACTACGACGTGCACTGCCGCCACATTGGCGTACGCGACCTGAGCACTGGCGAGCTGGTTGCCACCACCCGCCTGCTCGACCATCAGGCCGCCAGCAGCCTGGGCCGCTTCTATAGCGAAGAGGAATTCAGCCTGCACGGCCTGTTGCAGCTGCAGGGCCCGATCCTGGAGCTGGGCCGCACCTGCGTAGCCCCCGATTACCGCAACGGCGGCACCATCGCCGTGCTCTGGGGCGAACTGGCCGAAGTGCTCAACGAAGGCCGCTACAGCTACCTGATGGGCTGCGCCAGCATCCCCATGCAGGATGGCGGGGTGCAGGCCCACGCGGTGATGCAGCGCCTGCGTGACCGCTACCTGTGCACCGAGCACCTGCGCGCCGAGCCGAAGAACCCGTTGCCCAACCTGGCCCTGCCGAACAACGTCATTGCCGAAATGCCACCGCTGCTCAAGGCGTACATGCGCCTGGGCGCGAAGATCTGCGGCGAGCCGTGCTGGGACGAAGACTTCCAGGTGGCCGACGTGTTCATCCTGCTCAAGCGCGACGAACTGTGCCCACGCTACGCCCGCCACTTCAAGGCAGCGGTCTGATGCCGAAGCTGCGGGTAATGGCCCGCCTGACTCGACTGCTGCTGGTACTGCTGCTGGGCATGCTGATGGCCAGCGTGATCGCCCTGGGCGAACGCCTGGGGTTCAAGGCGCCGATCGAGCGCCGCCAGCGCTGGACCTGCCTGTTCATGAAGCGCCTGGTCGCGGCCCTGCCCTTCGATGTGCGGGTGGTCGGCGAGCTGCCGCAGCGGCCGATGCTGTGGGTCAGCAACCACGTGTCCTGGACCGATATCCCGCTGCTCGGCATGCTGCTGCCGCTGTCGTTCCTGTCCAAGGCCGAAGTGCGCCACTGGCCGGTGGCCGGCTGGCTGGCGGAAAAGGCCGGCACCCTGTTCATCCGCCGTGGCGGGGGCGACAGCCAGCGCCTGCGTGAACAGATCGCCGGGCAGCTGGGCCTTGCCCGGCCGCTGCTGATCTTCCCGGAAGGCACCACCACCAGCGGCCGTACCCTGCGCACCTTCCATGGTCGCCTGCTGGCAGGCGCCATCGACCGTGGCGTGGCGGTGCAGCCGGTCGCTATCCAGTACCTGCGCGATGGCCAGATCGACCCGATTGCACCGTTCATTGGTGACGATGACCTGGTGTCGCACCTGATGCGCCTGTTTGCCCTGCCGCGGGGCGAGGTATGCATTCACCTGCTGCAGCCGATCGGCAGCGTGGGCAAGGAGCGAGCGGTGCTGGCGCTGCAGGCGCAGCAGGCGATTCACCTGGCGTTGTTCGGGGTTGAAGAAGTTGAGCTGGCGCCACGGCGGCAGGCGCGGGCTGCCTGAATTCTTGCACTGCCAGTACCGGCCTCTTCGCGGGCTTGCCCGCTCCCACAGGGCCCGCGCATATCTTGAGAACTGCGCCAACCTGTGGGAGCGGGCAAGCCCGCGAAGAAGCCAGCGCAGGACTAACTGCCAGACAACCGGCCAGCCGCTGCAAACGCCTGCAACTGTGGATAAAACTCCCTGAAGTCCGCCAGCAATGGCTCATACAGCCGCTCCAGCTCCCCCATCACCCCAGCCATCCCCTCCGGCCGCGACAAGCGCCGGGCAATGCCGTTGAACACCTGCTCCAGCGTGGCAAAGTCGCCATACGCCCCCAGCCAGTCATCCGCCGCCATGAACGGCGCAATCCGCGCAAGCCGCCCCGGCAACTCGGGCTCCGCCAGCAGCACCCGATAAAAGTCCCCGGTGAACTGCGCCAGCGGCTGCTCGGCATAATCCCGCCAATGCCGGGCCAGGCAATGGTCGAAAAACACATCCAGAACAATGCCGGCAAAGCGCCGCCGCTCCCGCGGAAAGCGCGCCAGTGCCGCCAGCACCAACGGATGCTGGTCGGTATAGCTGTCGATATGCCGGTGCAGCCGGATGGCCGCCTCCAGCGCAGGCGGGAAGCGCCCTTCCAGCGAGCCTTTGACGAAGTCGCCATACAGGCTGCCAAGCAGTTGTTGCGGCGCCGGGCCGCCAAGGTGCAGGTGTGCGAGGTAGTTCATGAGCGCAGTCTAGCACCGCCGCCCCCTATATCGTTATAACGCGATATAGCGATTCGTGCTCAGCTCAGAACCTCTTCATATTTGTATATCGGGAATCCACGATTTACATTTCGCCCTATCGCGATATACCGCTACAACGAGCCTCAACCCATGCCTCTCGATCTCGACGAAATCATAAAAGCGCTGGCCCACCCGGTCAGGCGAGAAATCCTCAGCTGGCTGAAGGACCCGGCAACGCAATTCCCCGACCAGTACCACAGCACCGAGAACGGTGTGTGTGCCGGGCAGATCGACCAACGCTGCGGCCTGTCGCAGTCGACCGTCTCCGCCCACCTGGCCACGCTGCAGCGCGCCGGGCTGATCAGCAGCCAGAAGATCGGCCAATGGCACTTCTTCAAACGCAACGAAGCCACTATCCAGGCGTTTCTCGAACAACTGCGCCAAGCACTCTGAACAGGCAGGTAACCGTCATGACCACGCTTTTCGATCCGATCACCCTGGGCGACCTGCAACTGCCCAACCGCATCATCATGGCCCCGCTCACCCGCTGCCGGGCCGACGAAGGCCGCGTGCCCAATGCGCTGATGGCCGAGTACTACGTGCAGCGCGCCAGCGCCGGGCTGATCCTCAGCGAGGCGACCTCGGTCAGCGCCATGGGCGTCGGCTACCCGGATACCCCTGGTATCTGGAACGACGAGCAAGTGCGTGGCTGGAACAATGTGACCAAGGCCGTGCATGCCGCTGGCGGGCGCATCTTCCTGCAGCTGTGGCACGTTGGCCGCATCTCCCACCCCAGCTACCTGAACGGCGAGCTGCCGGTGGCCCCCAGCGCGATCCAGCCCAAGGGCCATGTAAGCCTGGTGCGCCCGCTCAGCGACTACCCCACCCCACGCGCGCTGGAAACCGAAGAAATCATCGACATCGTCGAGGCCTACCGCAGCGGTGCCGAGAATGCCAAGGCTGCCGGTTTCGATGGCGTGGAGATCCACGGTGCCAACGGCTACCTGCTCGACCAGTTCCTGCAGAGCAGCACCAACCAGCGCACCGACCGCTACGGCGGCTCGCTGGAAAACCGTGCGCGGCTGCTGCTGGAAGTGACCGATGCGGCCATCGAGGTGTGGGGCGCAAACCGCGTGGGCGTGCACCTGGCGCCGCGTGCCGATGCCCATGACATGGGCGATGCCGACCGTGCCGAAACCTTTACCTACGTGGCCCGTGAGCTGGGCAAGCGGGGTATTGCCTTCATCTGCTCGCGGGAAAAGGAAGCCGATGACAGTATCGGCCCGCTGATCAAAGAGGCGTTCGGTGGCCCGTACATCGTCAATGAGCGGTTTGACAAGGCCAGTGCCAATGCAGCCCTGGCCAATGGCAAGGCCGACGCCGTGGCGTTTGGCGTGCCGTTCATTGCCAACCCTGACCTGCCGGCGCGGCTGGCGGCGGATGCGCCGTTGAACGAGGCGCGGCCGGAGACTTTCTATGGCAAGGGGCCGGTGGGGTACATCGATTATCCGCGGTTGTAACTGAAATCGCCGGGGCCGCTTTGCGGCCCTTTCGCGACACAAGGCCGCTCCTACAGAGGAACGCGATTTCCTGTAGGAGCGGCCTTGTGTCGCGATAGGAGGGCAAAGCCCTCCCCTGCAATGTCACGGCCGGGCATTGATCTGCTGCTGCAGGTTCTGGATCTGGCTCTGCAAGGTATTCAGGTTGCGGGTCGTCTGCGCCCGGAAGGCGTCGAATTCCTGCACCGAAGCACCACTGGACGCCGCCGCGGCCGGGCGGTTGTCGATCTGGCTCTTGAGCACCAGGATGTCCTGCTCCAGGTCCTGGATGGCCGCGCTCGGGTTACCCTGCTTCTTCAGCGCTGCCACCTCGTTGCCCAGGCTCTTGAGCTGCCCGTCCAGCTTGGCGCCATCAGCCTGCGCGGCCTTCAGCGCAGCAACCTGTTCGTTCAGGCCCTTGAACTGGGTATCCAGCTTGCCACCATCGACCTGGCCCGAGCGCAACGCGGCCAGCTCGCCATTCACCGCCTTCAGTTGCGCCTGCAACTGGCTCTGCAGCTCGGTCACGGCCTTCTGCTGTTCACGGGTATCGGCCAGCACCTGCTCCAGGCGCTTGCCCAGGTCGCCGGTCTGCCCGGCCACACCCTTCTGCAACTGGCGCAGCTGCAGCTTCAACGCCTCGCTGTTGGTAGTGGCGCCGGATTCGCTGGCCGCCACCTTGCCGCTGATCGCCTGCAGGCGCCCGGCCGCCTCTTCACTGATGCGGGCAAAGCTTTCCTGGGTCGCCACCAGTTGCTGCTCCATCAGCGAGATCTGCTGGAAGCTCCACCAGCCAAGGCCCGCCAAGGCGATGAACGAGGCCCCGAGCAATGCCCATAGCGGCGCCGTGCTGGCACCGCGAGCGGCTTTCTGGCGGCTGCGCACCACGTGCGCCGGCATCAGTTCGTCATCGTCATGGGTGCCGGCCCGCAGGGTAGGCACGTCATCGTAGTCATCGTGAGCATGGTTACGCATGGATACATTCAACCGCGGTAGTCGCAAAGAGGCACGAGTATAAACCGCCAGCGCGGCGCGTTGATGACCATTGTCAGCCGAGCGGCTTCACTGCCCCGGCGGCTGGTGCTTCCACCAGGCACAGAATTCATCCAGCGCCGTCCACAGGCTGACCTTGGGCTGGTAGTCCAGGTACTGCCGGGCGCGGCTGATATCCAGGGTGAAATCGCGGCTCATCACCTGCATCCCCAGGCGCGACAGGGTCGGTTGCGGGCGCCCCGGCCACAACATGCAGGCCGCCTCGTTCAGCGCGGCCAGGCTGTAGGCCAGGCCGTAGGAGCGGTACCGGGTAACCTGCGGCAACTGCATCTGGCGCATCACGTAGTTGACCACGTCCCACAGCGGCAGTGGCTGGCCGTTGCTGATGTTGTAGGCCTGGCCCAGCGCCCGGTCGTCAGCGAACAGGGCACTGAGCAGCGCTTCGTTGAGGTTGTGCACGCTGGTGAAATCGACTTTGTTCAGGCCGTTGCCGATGATCGCCACACGCCCCTTGCGCTGCATCTGCATCAGCCGCGGGAAGATACTGGCATCGCCGGCGCCGGTGACGAAGCGCGGGCGCAGCGCCAGCACCTCGAGGCCGAACTCCTGGGCACCGAACACTTTCTGCTCGGCCATGTGCTTGGTCTGCCCGTAGTGGTCATTGAAGCGGCGCGGCACCTGGTCTTCCCGGATGTCCAGGCGCGAGCGGCCATTGAAGTAGATCGACGGCGACGACAGGTGTACCAGCCGCCGTACGTGCTCCTTCAAGCAGCCCTCGACCACGTTTTCGGTGACCACCACATTGCCTTGATAGAAGTCCTGGTAGCGCCCCCAGTTGCCCACTGCGCCGGCGCAGTGCACCACCGCCTCGACGCCCTGGCACAGGCGGCGTGCCAGCTCGGCATCACCCAGGTCGCCGGGGATGAACTGGGCGCCGCGCTTGACCAGGTGCTCGACCCCTTCGGCTCGACGGCCGCTGACCCGCACGTCCAGGCCCTGCTCCAGGGCAAAGCGCGCAAAGCGCCCGCCAATGAAGCCACTCGCGCCGGTGACCAGAATTCGCATGTAAGACTCCGTCTTGCCAGATTTCAGATGCAACTGACGCCAGCCGTGGCTACAAGGGCACCAGCCATTGCCGTGCGGTGTGCCGCAGGTGGTCGGTCAGTTGCGCGAGCAGTTGCCCGCCATTGCGCCAATGATGCCAGTACAGCGGCACATCGATGGGGGTATCGCTGCAGATTTCCACCAACTGGCCGCTGACCAGTTGCTCGCGAGCCTGCAGTTCCGGCACCAGGCCCCAGCCCAGGCCGGCTTCGGTCATGCGCAGGAAGCCTTCGGACGACGGGCACAAGTGGTGCAGGAAGCCATCCTCGATGCCCAGCGATGCCAGGTAGCGGTGTTGCAGGAAGTCGTCCGGGCCGTACACGATCGCCGGGGTACGGGCCAGGCGGCTGGCAGCGAAGCCCTGCGGAAAATGCCGCGCCATGAACCCGGGGCTGGCCAGCGCCCGGTAGCGCATGGCGCCCAGCGGCAGGCTGCGAGCGCCGGCCACCGGCCGCTCGCTGCCACACAGGCAGGCCGCCACTTCGCCCGCACGCATGCGTTTCAGGCCCACTTCCTGGTCTTCTACCACCAGGTCGGTCAGCACGTTCTGCTGTGCGCAGAAGTTGCCCACTGCGCCGGCCCACCAGGTAGCCAGGCTGTCGGCGTTGAGGGCGATGCGCAGGCGCTCCGGCATGCCCTCCTCGTCCAGCGCCGGCACCTGGCGCTGCAGGTCGCGTTCGAGCAGGCGCACCTGCTGCACATGGTTGAGCAACTGGCGGCCGACTTCGGTCGGGCTTGGCGGTGTGGCACGCACCAGCACCGGCTGGCCGACCCGCGCCTCGAGCAGCTTGATGCGCTGGGAGATGGCCGACTGCGACAAGCCCAGCACCTGCGCCGCGCGTTCGAAACCGCCCTGCTCGATCACCGCGGCAAGGGCGGCCAGCAGCTTGTAGTCGAACATCGATTTTCCTAATGACGGATCAGCTCTATTTGTTTTTCTTATACAGCGTGGTTTATCACAATGACCAGCATCTTTTGGACTCTTTGGAGAGCACGCCATGTGGCAAAGCTATCTCAACGGCATGCTCGTGGCCTTCGGCCTGATCATGGCCATCGGTGCACAGAACGCCTTCGTCCTCGCCCAGAGCTTGCGCCGCGAGCATCATTTGCCGGTGGCGGCACTGTGTATCGTCTGTGACGCCATCCTGGTGGCGGCCGGAGTGTTCGGCCTGGCCACCGTGCTGGCGCACAACCCGACGTTGCTGGCGATCGCCCGCTGGGGCGGTGCGGTGTTCCTGATCTGGTACGGCGCCAAGGCTTTGCGCAGCGCCTGCTCCAGGCAGAGCCTGCAGCACCAGCAAGGCCAGGGTGCGCGCTCACGCCGCGCGGTACTGCTCAGCGCCCTGGCGGTGACCCTGCTGAACCCGCACGTGTACCTCGACACGGTGCTGCTGATCGGCTCGCTGGGCGCCCAGCAGGCTGCGCCTGGCGCCTACGTGGCCGGCGCTGCCAGCGCCTCGCTGCTGTGGTTCTCGACCCTGGCGATCGGTGCCGCCTGGCTGGCACCGTGGCTGGCCAGGCCGGCGACCTGGCGCATGCTCGACCTGATGGTGGCGGTGATGATGTTCGCGGTGGCGGCGCAGTTGATCTTCAACTGAGCTGGGCTTGTCACAACATCTTTATCGCCTGTGAGACCGAGCGCCGCCCGCGCGGCGCTCGATCTGCCAGGCGCCACAAGGGATAAGCCGAACACCACCGGTCGGCACGCCCCGACCGCTCTGGAACCTCTATTCCCTATCTTTGTTGCGTGGTTATGCGCCGGGCCCGGTGCTATGATCCAGCCCTTGCGTCGCAAAGAGTACAAACTCGCCGACGCTCATCGGGCCGCCCGTGATCGGCCTTGCGCAAACCGCAAACAGACCTGAATCAGGAGATCCACCATGGCTTTTGAATTGCCGCCGCTGCCGTACGCCCACGATGCCCTGCAGCCGCACATCTCCAAGGAAACCCTGGAGTATCACCACGACAAGCACCACAACACCTATGTCGTGAACCTGAACAACCTGGTCCCAGGCACCGAATTCGAAGGCAAGACCCTGGAAGAGATAGTCAAGAGCTCTTCGGGCGGCATCTTCAACAACGCCGCTCAAGTCTGGAACCATACCTTCTACTGGAACTGCCTGGCACCAAACGCCGGTGGCCAGCCGACCGGTGCCCTGGCTGACGCCATCAACGCCGCTTTCGGTTCCTTCGACAAGTTCAAGGAAGAGTTCACCAAGACTTCGGTTGGCACCTTCGGTTCCGGCTGGGGCTGGCTGGTGAAGAAGGCTGACGGTTCCCTGGCCCTGGCCAGCACCATCGGCGCCGGCTGCCCGCTGACCAGCGGCGACACCCCGCTGCTGACCTGCGACGTCTGGGAACACGCCTACTACATCGACTACCGCAACCTGCGTCCGAAGTACGTCGAGGCGTTCTGGAACCTGGTCAACTGGGCCTTCGTTGCCGAACAGTTCGAAGGCAAGACCTTCAAGGCCTGAGTCATTCAGCCCTGAACGAAAAACCCGGCCCGGTGCCGGGTTTTTTTATGCCTGTACCGGCCTCTTCGCGGGTGAACCCGCTCCCACAGGTACGGCGCAGCTTGTGGACTTGATGCTATCCCTGTGGGAGCGGGTTTACCCGCGAAAAAGCCAGCACGGTTTTGCTTGCTCAGCCCGCATAGCACGCTAACATCAAACCTCTGGAAGATTGTTACAGCGCATTCAAGTTGCGGGGTCAGGCAACCGATACACTATTGATGGTCGGCCGATAGTGTATCGTCATCGTTGATGGCAAAATGATGCCATGCGCATGGATTAAGGAAACCCCATTGAAGCTGGAATTGCGGAACAGCTTGTCGGTCAAGTTGCTCAGGGTCGTGCTGCTGTCGGCGCTAGCGGTCGGTGTCGTGCTCAGCTGTGCGCAAATCGTCTACGACACCTACAAGACCCGCCAGGCCGTGAACAACGATGCCCAGCGCATTCTCGACATGTTCCGCGACCCCTCGACCCAGGCGGTATACAGCCTCGACCGCGAAATGGGCATGCAGGTGATGGAAGGCCTGTTCCAGGACGAATCGGTACGCATGGCCTCCATCGGCCACCCCAACGAAACCATGCTGGCGGAAAAGTCCCGCCCGCTGCAGGACATGTCCATGCGCTGGCTGACCGACCTGATCCTCGGTCAGGAACGTACCTACACCACGCAACTGGTCGGCCGCGGCCCCTACAGCGAATACTACGGCGACCTGAGCATCACCCTGGACACCTCGTCCTACGGCGAAGACTTCCTGATCAACGCCGTGATCATCTTCATCTCCGGTGTGCTACGGGCCCTGGCCATGGGCCTGGTGCTGTACCTGGTCTACCACTGGCTGCTGACCAAACCGCTGTCGAAGATCATCGAGCACCTCACCCAGATCAACCCCGACCGCCCAAGCCAGCACCAGCTGCCGCTGCTCAAGGGCCACGAGAAGAACGAGCTGGGCCTGTGGGTAAATACCGCCAACCAGCTGCTGGCCTCGATCGAGCGCAACACCCATCTGCGCCACGAGGCGGAAAACAGCCTGCAACGCATGGCCCAGTACGACTTCCTCACCGGCCTGCCCAACCGCCAGCAGTTGCAGCAGCAACTGGACAAGATCCTCGTCGACGGCGGCCGCCTGCAACACCGCGTGGCGGTACTGTGCGTAGGCCTGGACGACTTCAAGGGCATCAACGAGCAGTTCAGCTACCAGGTCGGCGACCAGCTGCTGCTGGCCCTGGCCGACCGCCTGCGCGCCCACAGTGGCCGCCTGGGCGCCCTGGCACGCCTGGGTGGTGACCAGTTCGCCCTGGTGCAGGCCAATATCGAGCAGCCCTACGAGGCGGCCGAACTGGCGCAGAGTATCCTCGACGACCTGGAAGTGCCGTTCGACCTCGACCACCACCAGCAGATCCGCCTGCGCGCCACCATCGGCATCACCCTGTTCCCGGAAGACGGCGACAGCACCGAGAAGCTGCTGCAGAAAGCCGAACAGACCATGACCCTGGCCAAGGCCCGTTCGCGCAACCGCTACCAGTTCTACATCGCCAGCGTCGACAGCGAGATGCGCCGCCGTCGCGAGCTGGAAAAGGACCTGCGCGAAGCCCTGCCGCGCAACCAGCTGTACCTGGTTTACCAGCCACAGATCAGCTACCGCGACCACCGCGTGGTCGGTGTCGAGGCATTGCTGCGCTGGCAGCACCCGGAGCTGGGCATGGTGCCGCCAGACCAGTTCATCCCCCTGGCCGAACAGAACGGCAGCATCATCAGCATCGGCGAATGGGTGCTCGACCAGGCCTGCCGGCAATTGCGCGAATGGCACGACATGGGCTTCAGCGAGCTGCGCATGGCGGTCAACCTGTCCACCGTGCAGCTGCACCACAGCGAACTGCCGCGGGTGGTCAACAACCTGCTGCAAGCCTATCGCCTGCCGCCGCGCAGCCTGGAACTGGAAGTCACCGAGACCGGCCTGATGGAAGACATCAGCACCGCCGCCCAGCACCTGCTGAGCCTGCGCCGCTCCGGAGCATTGATTGCCATCGACGACTTCGGCACCGGCTACTCGTCGCTCAGCTACCTGAAATCGCTGCCGCTGGACAAGATCAAGATCGACAAGAGCTTCGTCCAGGACCTGCTGGACGACGATGATGACGCCACCATCGTTCGCGCCATCATCCAGCTGGGCAAGAGCCTGGGGATGCAGGTGATCGCCGAAGGCGTGGAAACCGCCGAACAGGAAACCTACATCGTCGCCCAGGGCTGCCACGAGGGCCAGGGCTACCACTACAGCAAGCCGCTGTCGGCCCGTGAGCTGACCAACTTCCTCAAGCAGGCACAGCGAAACCAGGTTTCGATGCTCTGAGCCGCCTGCCCGGTTACAGGCCGTGACCGGCATTTACACGAATTGCATGCCCGCCCCCTTTACAGCAAATGCAAATCTTTCGCATGATGTTGCGGTTTCGCGTGCCACGGCGCACGGTCCACCCCTTGGTCCAACCACACGACGCAGGAAAACCAATAATGATTCGAATGCCTCTGGCCTCCGCCAGTCTGCTGGCCATTGCCATCGCTCTCGCCGGTTGCGGTGAAGGCAAGGACGACAAGGCCGCCGCGCCGCAAGCCCAGGCACCTGCTGCCGCCAGCACCACCGCTGCGGCGCCCGGGGCTGTCGACGAAGCCGCCGGCAAAGCCGTGGTCAAACATTACGCCGAGCTGGTCTACGCCGTGTACAGCGATTCGCTGAGCACCGCCAAGACCCTGCAGACCGCAGTCGACGCGTTCCTGGCCAAGCCCAACGACGAAACCCTGAAGGCAGCCAAAGAAGCCTGGGTCGCCTCGCGCGTACCGTACCTGCAGAGCGAAGCCTTCCGCTTCGGCAACACCATCATCGACGACTGGGAAGGCCAGGTGAACGCCTGGCCGCTGGACGAAGGCCTGATCGACTACGTCGACAAGAGCTATGAGCACGCCCTGGGCAACCCGGCGGCCAACGCCAACATCATCGCCAACACCGAGATTCAGGTGGGCGAAGAGAAGATCGACGTCAAGGACATCACCCCCGAGAAGCTGGCCAGCCTGAACGAGCTGGGCGGCTCCGAGGCCAACGTCGCCACCGGCTACCACGCCATCGAGTTCCTGCTCTGGGGCCAGGACCTGAACGGCACCGGCCCGGGCGCGGGCAACCGTCCGGCGTCGGACTACCTGGAAGGCAAGGGCGCCACCGGCGGCCACAACGACCGCCGCCGTGCCTACCTGAAAGCGGTCACCGACCTGCTGGTCAAGGACCTCGAAGAGATGGTCGGCAACTGGGCACCGAACGTCGCCGACAACTACCGCGCCAAGCTGGAAGCCGAGTCGGTCAACGACGGCCTGCGCAAGATGCTGTTCGGCATGGGCAGCCTGTCGCTGGGTGAACTGGCTGGCGAACGCATGAAGGTTTCGCTGGAAGCCAACTCGCCGGAAGACGAGCACGACTGTTTCAGCGACAACACCCACTACTCGCACTTCTACGACGCCAAGGGCATCCGCAATGTCTACCTGGGCGAGTACACCCGCCCGGACGGCAGCAAGGTGACCGGCCCGAGCCTGTCGTCGCTGGTGGCCAAGGTAGACCCGGCCGCCGACGCCACCCTCAAGGCCGACCTGGAAGCCACCGAAGCCAAGATCCAGGTGATCGTCGACCACGCCCTCAAGGGCGAGCACTACGACCAGCTGATCGCTGCCGACAACGCAGCCGGCAACCAGATCGTGCGTGACGCCATCGCCTCCCTGGTCAAGCAGACCGGTGCGATCGAGCAGGCCGCGGGCAAGCTGGGCATTGCCAACCTGAACCCGGATACCGCGGATCACGAGTTCTAATCCTGCTGTAGCGGTTCTGAAAGAGGCGGCCTTCGGGTCGCCTTTTTCTTTGCAAGCTGCACGGCCCCCTGTAGGAGCGGCCTTGTGTCGCGAAGGGCTGCAAAGCAGCCCCAGCTATCTCGACCTTGACGCGATGGTCCTGGGGCCGCTTTGCGGCCCTTCGCGACACAAGGCCGCTCCTACAAGAGCCCGCACCAATGCTGCCGACATGGCCAACTGACACCGATTTCATCCAGCAATTGCAAATTGCTCTTATTCAAACTCCCTCACCCTGCTAAGCTTGCACGCCGGTTTTTCGCTCACGCCCAGGATTCTCGATGTCCTTGTCGCTGTCCCGACTCTCCCCCCTGCTGCTGGCCTTTGCCCTCGCCGCCTGTGACGACGCCCCGCGTTTCACCCAGGCCGAGCCCGGCGAAGCGTTGTCGGGCGGCAAAGCCACCGTGCAGCGCACTGACCGCAATGCCTATTCCCTACCCTCGGCCAACCTCTCGCCCGAGCGGCGCCTGGACTTCGCCGTAGGCAACAGCTTCTTCCGCAACCCCTGGGTGATCGCCCCGTCCACCACCACCGCCCGTGACGGCCTGGGCCCGCTGTTCAATACCAATGCCTGCCAGAACTGCCACGTGCGCGACGGCCGCGGCCACCCGCCAGAGCCGGGCGACAGCAACGCCGTATCGATGCTGGTACGCCTGTCGATCCCCGACCAGCCCTACCTGGCCAAGGTGGTCGAACGCCTCGGCGTGGTGCCGGAGCCGGTCTATGGCACCCAGCTGCAGGACATGGCCATCCCTGGCGTGACGCCGGAAGGCAAGGTGCGGGTGAGCTACACCAGCGAAACGGTGTCGTTCGAGGACGGCCACCAGGTCGAGCTGCGCAAGCCGGCCCTGCAAATCACCCAGCTCGGCTATGGCGTGATGCACCCCGACACGCGCTTTTCGGCGCGGGTGGCGCCGCCGATGATCGGCCTGGGCCTGCTCGAAGCCATCCCCGAAGCCGACCTGCTGGCCAACGAAGACCCGGATGACCGCAACCGCGACGGCATCCGCGGCCGGGCCAACCGGGTGTGGGACGACGCCCAAGGCAAGACCGTGGTCGGCCGCTTCGGCTGGAAGGCCGGGCAGCCCAACGTCAACCAGCAGAACGTGCACGCCTTTGCCGGCGACATGGGCCTGACCACCACCCTGCAGCCCAACGACGACTGTACCCCGGCGCAGGCCGACTGCCTGGCCGCGCCCAACGGCGACGGTGCCAATGGCGAGAAGGAAGTCAGCGACAACATCCTGCGCTTGGTCACCTTCTACACCCGCAACCTGGCCGTGCCGGCCCGCCGCGACGTGGGCTCGCCGCAGGTGCTGGCGGGCAAGAACCTGTTCTACCAGGCCGGCTGCCAGGGCTGCCATACACCGCAGTTCACCACCGCCGCCAATGCCGCCGAGCCGGAGCTGGCCAACCAGCTGATCCGTCCCTACAGCGACCTGCTGTTGCATGACATGGGCCCGGGCCTGGCCGACGAGCGCACCGAATTTGCCGCCAACGGCCAGGACTGGCGCACCCCGCCACTGTGGGGCATCGGCCTGAGCGAAACGGTCAGTGGCCACAGCCAGTTCCTGCACGACGGCCGCGCCCGCAACCTGCTCGAAGCCGTGCTCTGGCACGGTGGCGAGGCCGAGGCGGCACGCAATTTCGTACTCACTTTCAATGCCGAGCAGCGTGCCGCGTTGCTGGCTTTCCTGAACTCACTTTAAAAAGCGCAAAGGAGCCGGGCATGTTCCGACCCAAACTGTTGTTCACCAGCCTCGCCGCACTCGCCCTCGGCGCCTGCTCGCCGCAGGACCCGCAAGCCGTGACCTCCGCTGCCATCGCCAAGCAGGTGATCCTGCCCACCTACAGCCGCTGGGTCGAAGCCGACCGCACGCTGGCCGCCAGCGCCCTGGCCTACTGCGAAGGCAAGGAAACCCTGGACAAGGCCCGTGCCGACTTCCTCAACGCGCAAAAGGCCTGGGCCGAACTGCAACCGCTGCTGGTCGGCCCGCTGGCCGAAGGCAACCGCGCCTGGCAGGTACAGTTCTGGCCCGACAAGAAGAACCTGGTCGGCCGCCAGGTCGAGCAGCTGGTCAACGCCGACCAGCCGGTCGATGCCGCGGCCCTGGGCAAGGCCAGCGTGGTGGTACGTGGCCTGTCGGCCTACGAGTACATCCTGTTCGACAGCAAGCCGGACATCGCCACAGCCGAGCAGAAAGCCCGCTACTGCCCGTTGCTGGTCGCCATTGGTGAACACCAGAAGGCCCTGGCCGAAGAGATCCTCAAGGGCTGGAACAGCACCGACGGCATGCTCTCGCAGATGACCAAGTTCCCCAACCAGCGCTACGCCGACTCCCACGAGGCCATCGCCGACCTGCTGCGCGCCCAGGTCACCGCCCTGGACAGCCTGAAGAAAAAGCTCGGTGCGCCGATGGGCCGCCAGAGCAAGGGTATCCCGCAGCCACTGCAGGCCGAAGCCTGGCGCAGCCACAGCTCGCTCAAGAGCCTGGAGGCCAGCCTCAAGGCCGCCGAAGCGGTCTGGGTCGGGGTCGACAACCAAGGCCTGCGCGGCTTGCTGTCCAGCGATCAGAAAGCCTTGGCGGACAAGATCGATGCCGCCTACGCTGCCTCGCTCAAACTGCTGGCCGCCAACCAGAAGACCCTGGGCGAGCTGCTGGCCGACGACGCCGGCCAGCAAACCCTGAACCAGATCTACGACAGCCTCAACGCCGTCCACCGCCTGCACGAAGGCGAGCTGGCCAAGGCGTTGAACATCCAGCTGGGCTTCAATGCCAACGACGGTGACTGATCATGCTGCGACGCCAGGCCCTCAAACTCGGTAGCGTATTGCTCAGCGCCCTCACCCTGGGCGGCTGGAGCCTGTTTCGCAACAAAGGCAGCGAGCCCCTGCTGCTGTCGGCGCGTGACGACGGCGACGGCAAGCACTATGCGGTCGGGTTCCGCCTGGACGGCACCCAGGTGTTCAGCACCCAGGTCGCCCAACGTTGCCATGCCATCATCCATCACCCGGACCTGCCGATCGCCCTGTTCGTCGCCCGCCGTCCCGGCACCGAAAGCTACCTGGTCGACCTGCGCGACGGGCGCCTGCTGCAGACCGTCACCTCGCAACCGAACCGGCACTTCTACGGCCACGCGGTCATCCACAAAGGTGGCGAATGGCTGTATGCCACCGAGAACGACACCACCGACCCGGGGCGTGGCGTACTCGGTGTGTACCGCTTCGAAGGCGAGCGCCTGGTGCACAGCGGGGAGATTCCGACCCACGGTATCGGCCCGCACGAAGTGGCCTGGCTGCCGGACGGCGAAACGCTGATCGTGGCCAACGGCGGTATCCGCACCGAAGCCGAAAGCCGGGTGGAGATGAACCTCGACGCCATGGAACCGAGCCTAGTACTGATGCAGCGCGACGGTACCCTGCTGAGCAAGGAAACCCTGGCCCAGCAGATGAACAGCGTGCGACACCTGGCGGTAGGCAGCGATGGCACCATCGCCGCCTGCCAACAGTTCATGGGCGATGCCGATGAAACCGCAGAGCTGCTGGCGATCAAGCGCCCGGGCGAGCCGTTCAAGGCCTTCCCGGTGCCGGAGCGGCAGTTGCAGGCCATGGCCCAGTACACCGCCAGCGTGGCTATCCACAGCGAGCTGCGGCTGGTCGCGCTGACCGCGCCACGGGCCAACCGCCTGTTCGTCTGGGACCTGGACAGCGGCGCGGTGCGGCTGGATGCGCCAATGCCCGATTGCGCGGGGGTGGGCGCGGTACAGGACGGCTTTGTCGTCACCTCCGGGCAGGGCCGTTGCCGGTTCTATGATTGCCGCAAGGCCGAGCTGGTCGGGCAACCGATGAACCTGCCGTCCGGTTTCTGGGACAACCACCTGCATCTGGTCTGATTTTTCTGCTGCATTTACCGGCCTATTCGCGGGCACGCCCGCTCCCACAGGGAACGCGCAACCCACTGACTGCGCGGTTCCTGTGGGAGCGGGCGTGCCCGTGAAGAAGCCGGCCCAGGCATTCCACTCCCCTTCCCCCAAAAAACAGTCAATACTTCCCCCATCCACACGTGGGCAGGATCGCCCGTTGTCGTGTCTAAGCGAATAACAACCGCATCCAAGGAACCGGACCTATGCTGCGCCGCCGCATGCTCATCATGTTGGCCGTGGTTCTGCTGATCGTGCTGGCCCTGGGGGGCTACAAAGCCTTTTCGATCTACCAGCAGATCCAGATGTTCACTGCCCCCAAGCCGCCCATCACCGTGGCGGCCGCCTTGGCCGAACAGCGCCCGTGGCAAGAGCGCCTGCCCGCCGTCGGCAGCCTCAAGGCGCTACAGGGCGTGGAGCTGAGCCTGGAGGTGGAAGGCATCGTCAAGGCCCTGCATTTCGACTCGGGCCAGCAGGTCAAGGCCGGGCAACTGTTGCTGCAACTCAACGACGACCAGGAAACCGCCCTGCTCGGCACCGCCCAGGCTGACTTGGGCCTGGCCAAGGTAGATTTCGGCCGCGGCAGCCAGCTGGTCGGCGACTCGGCCATCTCCCGCGGCGAGTTCGACCGCCTCACCGCCCAGTACCGGCGCAACCAGGCGGTGGTCGACCAGCTCAAGGCATCGAAGACCAAGAAGAGCATCAGCGCCCCGTTCAGCGGCACCATCGGCATTCGCCAGGTGGACGTCGGCGACTACCTGGCCGCCGGCACGGTGATCGCCACCCTGCAGGACACATCCAGCCTCTACGTCGACTTCAACGTACCGGAACAGGCCCTGCCGCACCTCAGCCTGGGCCAGCAGGTGCTGGTGCAGGTGGCCGCCTACCAGGGCCAGACCTTCCCCGCCAGCCTCAGCGCCATCAACCCCAAGGTCGAGGAAACCACGCGCAACCTGCTGGTGCGCGCGACCATGGCCAACCCGGACGGCAAGCTGCTGCCGGGCATGTTCGCCAGCCTGCTGATCCTGCTACCCAACCCGCAGCCACAAGTGGTAGTGCCGGAAAGCGCCATCACCTACACCCTGTATGGCAACTCGGTGTACGTCGCCACGCCGAAAAAGGACAAGGACGGCAAGCCGGAAAACGACGACAAGGGCCAGCCGCAGCTCACCGCCGAGCAGCGCACGGTGCAGACCGGCGAGCGCCGTGACGGCGTGGTGGTGGTCAGCAAGGGCCTGCAGGCCGGGGAACAGGTGGTCACCGCCGGCCAGCTGAAGCTCACCCCCGGCGCCGCGATCCGCATCGGCCAGGACAAAGCCCTCAAGCCCGCACAGGGCGCGCCGGGCAAGGACTGACAGGAGGCTGGCATGGCGTTCACCGACCCGTTCATCCGCCGCCCGGTGCTGGCCAGCGTGGTCAGCCTGCTGATCCTGCTGCTGGGCTTCCAGGCCTGGAACAAGCTGCAGATCCGCCAGTACCCGCAAATGGAAAACGCCCTGATCACGGTGACCACCGCCTACCCCGGCGCCAACGCCGAGACCATCCAGGGCTATATCACCCAACCGCTGCAGCAAAGCCTGGCCAGCGCCGAAGGCATCGACTACATGACCTCGGTGAGCCGACAGAACTTCTCGATCATTTCCATCTACGCCCGCATCGGCGCCGACAGTGACCGGTTGTTCACCGAACTGCTGGCCAAGGCCAACGAAGTGCGCAACAAGCTGCCCCAGGACTCGGAAGACCCGGTACTGAGCAAGGAAGCCGCCGATGCCTCGGCGCTGATGTACATCAGTTTCTACAGCAAGGAGATGAGCAACCCGCAAATCACCGACTATCTGTCACGGGTGATCCAGCCCAAGCTGGCGACCCTGCCGGGCATGGCCGAAGCGGAAATCCTCGGCAACCAGGTGTTCGCCATGCGCATCTGGATCGACCCGGTGAAACTGGCAGGCTATGGCCTGTCGGCCACCGATGTGACCAATGCCGTGCGCCGCTACAACTTCCTTTCCGCGGCCGGCGAGGTGAAGGGCGAATACGTGGTCACCAGCATCAACGCCAGCACCGAGCTGAAGTCGGCCGAGGCGTTCGCCGCCCTGCCGGTCAAGACCAGTGGCGACAGCCGCGTGCTGCTGGGCGATGTGGCACGGGTCGAGATGGGGGCGGAAAACTACGACACGGTCAGCTCGTTCGACGGCACCCCATCGGTGTACATCGGCATCAAGGCCACACCGGCCGCCAACCCGCTGGACGTCATCAAGGAAGTGCGGCGCATCATGCCCGAGCTGGAAAGCCAGCTGCCCTCGGCACTGAAGGTATCGATCGCCTACGACGCCACGCTGTTCATCCAGGCCTCCATCGACGAAGTGATCAAGACCCTCGGCGAAGCGGTACTGATCGTCATCGTGGTGGTGTTCCTGTTCCTTGGTGCCCTGCGTTCGGTGCTGATCCCGGTGGTGACCATCCCGCTGTCGATGATCGGCGTGCTGTTCTTCATGCAGATGATGGGCTACTCGCTCAACCTGCTGACCCTACTGGCCATGGTGCTGGCCATCGGCCTGGTGGTGGACGATGCAATTGTCGTGGTGGAGAACATCCACCGGCACATGGAAGAAGGCAAGTCGCCGTTCGACGCCGCCCTCGAGGGCGCCCGCGAAATCGCCATGCCGGTGGTGTCGATGACCATCACCCTGGCGGCGGTGTATGCACCGATCGGCTTCCTTACCGGGCTCACCGGCGCGCTGTTCAAGGAGTTTGCCCTGACCCTGGCCGGTGCGGTGATCATCTCCGGCATCGTTGCCCTCACCCTGTCACCGATGATGTGCGCCCTGCTGCTGCGCCAGGAACAGAACCCCAGCGGCCTGGCCCACCGCCTGGACGTGCTGTTCGAACGCCTGAAGGTGCGCTACCAGCGCCTGCTGCACACCACCCTCGACAGCCGGCCCGTCGTGCTGGTATTTGCCGTGATCATCCTGTGCCTGATTCCGGTACTGCTGAAGTTCACCCAGAACGAACTGGCGCCGAACGAGGACCAGGGGGTGATCTTCATGATGAGCAGTTCGCCGCAGCCGGCCAACCTTGATTACCTCAACGCCTATACCGACGAATTCACCCCGCTGTTCAAGGCTTTCCCCGAGTATTACTCGTCGTTCCAGATCAACGGTTTCAATGGCGTGCAGACCGGCATCGGCGGCTTCCTGCTCAAGCCCTGGAACGAGCGCGAGCGCACACAGATGGAGCTGCTGCCGCTGGTGCAGAGCAAGCTCGAGGAAATAAGTGGCCTGCAGATCTTCGGCTTCAACCTGCCGTCGCTGCCCGGCACCGGCGAGGGCCTGCCATTCCAGTTCGTGATCAACAGCGCTGGCGACTACCCGGCACTGCTGGATGTGGCCCAGCGCATCAAGGCTCGCGCCCAGGAATCCGGCAAGTTCGCCTTCCTCGACATCGACCTGGCCTTCGACAAGCCCGAGGTGGTGGTGGATATCGACCGGGCCAAGGCGGCGCAGATGGGGGTGTCGATGGACACCTTGGGCAGCACCCTTGCGACCTTGCTGGGCGAGGCGGAAATCAACCGCTTCACCCTCGAAGGCCGCAGCTACAAGGTAATTGCCCAGGTCGAGCGGCCGTACCGCGACAACCCCGGCTGGCTGAACAACTACTACGTGAAGAACGACCAGGGCCAGCTGCTGCCACTATCCACCCTGATCACCCTCACCGACCGCGCCCGCCCGCGCCAGCTCAACCAGTTCCAACAGCTGAACTCGGCGATCATCCAGGGCGTGCCCATGGTCAGCCTGGGCGAGGCGCTGCAGACCGTGCAGGGCATCGCCCGCGAAGAGGCTCCGGAAGGCTTCGCCTTCGACTATGCCGGCGTGGCGCGGCAGTACGTGCAGGAAGGCAGCGCGCTGTGGGTGACCTTCGGCCTGGCGTTGGCGATCATCTTCCTGGTGCTGGCGGCGCAGTTCGAAAGCTTCCGCGACCCGCTGGTGATTCTGGTGACGGTGCCGTTGTCGATCTGTGGCGCGCTGCTGCCGCTGTTCCTGGGCGTATCGAGCATGAACATCTACACCCAGGTCGGGCTGGTGACGCTGATCGGGCTGATCAGCAAGCACGGCATCCTCATTGTCGAGTTTGCCAACCAGTTGCGTGAGGAGCGCGGCCTGAGCGTGCGCGAGGCGATCGAGGAAGCCGCGGCGATTCGCCTGCGGCCGGTGCTGATGACCACGGCGGCGATGGTGTTCGGCATGGTGCCGCTGATCCTGGCGACCGGGGCGGGGGCGGTCAGCCGCTTCGACATCGGTACGGTGATTGCCACCGGGATGTCGATCGGCACGCTGTTTACCCTGTTCGTGTTGCCTTGTATCTACACCCTGCTGGCGCACAAAGAGGTGGCCAGAGCGACATCGGTTGCCTGAACCGGCCTCTTCGCGGGTAAACCCGCTCCCACAGGTGCGGCACCGGATCCGGAATGGGTGCAGTACCTGTGGGAGCGGGTTCACCCGCGAAGAGGCCGGCAAGGCAGATGCAAAAATGCCAGAGGCCCCGCAATCGCGAGGCCTCTGGCATTTCCATCTACACCGGGTTCAACCGAACGGCCGCAACCCCTGGCGCATGCCGAACAGGAACAGCAACAGGTCCTGATCCGGCGCGGCCTCGGCCTGTTGCTGCGGTTTCACATCCCGCGGCAACGCGCACTGGTCGGCCAGTTCGGCCTTGCTGAACACTGTCGGCCTCGGCTCTTCCCACGCAGCCACCGCCACGGTGGTCACCGCCAGGCCAGCTACCAGGAACAAAGCTCGAGCTATTTCTAGTTTCATTGCCCTAACCCTTTGACAGCGCTGCCAAACGCCATCTGGTAAAAGTAGAGCAGTGTTTGCCATTCCGCGTCATTGATCGACGAATGGCGGCGCAGCTGGCGCAGGTCATTGCCCGCCGCGCGCTGGCAGCTGATGCGCCGCCGGCATTTTTCCAGGTCCAGCAGGGCGACTTCGACCCTGGCCTGCTCGCCCTCGCCAATCACCTTGATGAACACGTGCTTGCCATACAGGCAACCGTGCTGCCAGTGCCCCAGGTGCATGCGCGCCAGGTTGTCCGCCAGGTCCTTGAGCATGCGTTCATGCACCACCTGCGGGTAACGCTCGCGGGCACCTTCGGCATGCCAGGTGTCGAGTTCGACGAAGCCGTCGAGTGCTTCGCTCACCAGCAGCGCACGCCACTGCTGGTCGGCACCACGCTCGGCGCCACAGAAGACGATGCGCGGTACACGCACGCCCAGTTGCTCGAAGCTGTTCAACGCATCGAGTTCACGCAATACGGTCGGCCGGCCGAAAGGGTGCAGCAGGCTACGGTAGATATGCCCGACCTGGCGCTTGGCATACAGCAACTTGCCATTGCCATCGTCGAGGCGTTGCACACCACTCTCGCCACCACGGCGCTGGTTAGGCTCCTCGACCCACTCGCCCTGCTGGCGCCAGTAAAAATCGAACCGCGACTCCCCTCTCTGGGCTACAGCCATCAAACACTACCCCTTACGCAATACATATACCCGCCACATGGCATAGAACGGCAGGAAGTCGAGGCGTTCCTGGATTCTGAAGCCGGCGGCTCGGAATTCTTCTTCGACCGTGTCGGCCGGTAACACAAAACGGTTCTGGTAATTGTCCTGGTCGCCCTTCCTGGCGCTGCGACGCTGTTCCAGTTTTTTCCGGCGCCAGGCCTTGAAGTTGCCATCTACCCACAAGGACAGGATCACACTATCACGGCTAACCCGTTGAAATTCCGAAAGAATGGTCTTTCTGTGCGCCGCTTCGCCAATGTGGTGGAACAAGCGCATGCAGAAAATGCTGTCCACCGAGTTGTCCGGCAAGTCGATGGCAAATGCCGAAGTCTGCAAAGGCCGTACCCGTGCCACCACCTCTGGCGCTTGCGCGGTACAGGCTGTCTCGATCATCGCTTCGGAGTTGTCGGCGCCGATGATCACCCGGTTGGGCTTTTCTGCCAGCAATGGCCAGAAGCGGCCGGCACCGCATGGCAGGTCGAGGACTAGCCCAGGCTCACCAGCCAATGCCAAGGCGCGACGCGCCAGCTGCTCATCACGCTTGTGGGAAAGGCGTCGCGCCAGGCCATCCTGGTGCTTGAGAAAGTACTCGCGCGCATGTTCTTTGTCGTACTTCTCGGAAAATTCAAGCTTGATGGGGCTACGCATTGGGCATCTCCTGACTCCATTCCGCCCACATTAGGTAAGCAAGCGTAGGAATCAGGTCATGCTGATGTGAAAAATATGTTGAGCGCCGAATGACCTGTTACAACAGATTACTCGACCAAAGCCTCTGGGTCGCCCTTGGCCGCGGTATTGCTCAGGTCCACCATGAAACGGCAGCCGTGCGGCAAGGTCGAGGTCAGGGTGACATGCCAGCCCTGGTCGTCGCAGATCCGCTGTACCAACGACAGGCCCAGGCCCAGGCCCTCGCCGCGCCGCTCGTCGCCGCGCACGAACGGCCGGAACATCGCCTCGCGCTGCTCCTCCGGGATACCTACGCCGCTGTCCTCCACGCTGAAGCCGTTGGCTTCCAGGCTCAGGCGGATATAGCCGCTATCGGTGTAGTGCGCGGCATTGCGCAGCAGGTTGCCCATCACCGACTGCAGGAAGGTGGCGTTGTACAGCACCGGGCTGGCACTGACGCGACCATCGAAATACAGGGCCAGGCCCTTTTGCTCGATGGTGTCGCGCCAAACCCCGACCAGTTCGTCCGCCACTTCCCGCAGGGTGGCCCGCGAAGCCACGGCGCCCTCGTCGCGCTGTGCCCGGGCCAGCATCAGGAAGGTCTTGACCAGTTCGCGCATTTCTTCCGTGGCCCGCGCCACGCGCTCCACCTGGCTGCGCGAGCGGGCGTCCAGCGTCGGGTTTTCCATCAGCAGTTCGCACGAGGTGGCCAGCACCATCAAGGGCGTGCGCAGTTCATGGCTGACGTCGCTGGTGAACAACCGTTCGCGGGTCAGCGCATCGCGCAGGCGGCCCAGGGTATCGTCGAAGGCTACCGCCAGCTGGCCGACTTCGTCCGCGGCATAGTCCGGCGCCAGCGGCGGGGCCAGGCCCAGCAACTGGTCACGGTGGCGTACCTGGCGCGCCAGGCGGATCACCGGCGCCATCACTCGGCGCGCCACCAGCCAGCCGAGGATGACCGCCAGCACCAGGCTGAGCAGGAAGCCCACCACCACCACCGCAAACAGCACGCGCTCGCGTTCCTCGAAGTCGCTCTGGTCCTGCAGCAGCACATAGCGGCGGCCATCGACGATCTCGACCATGGCGTGGTACGACAGCTGATCGCGGAATACCTCGTGGAAGCCGCGGTCGAGGTGGCGCAGGTCCTTGGGCAGCTCGAAGTCGTCACGCCCGCCGCTGAAGTAGAACAACTGGTCGGGGCGTGGCCGGTGGCTCCAGTCGCTGACGCTGTCCATGCGCAGCAGGCGTTGCAGGTCACCGCCCAGCACCGAGGAAATCAGCCGCTCTTCGACCAGGTGCACGGTGCCGACGATGCCGAAGGCGAAGGCCCCGGCCACCAGCGCGCTCATCAGGGCAAAGGCGATGATGATGCGCTGGGCAAGGCTTTGCTTAAACTCCATCACGGCCCTCGGCGAGGCGATAGCCGACGCCATGGACGGTATGCAGCAGCGGTTTTTCAAACGGCTTGTCGATCACCTGGCGCAGCTGGTGCACGTGGCTGCGCAGGCTGTCGCTGTCAGGGCAGTCATCGCCCCACAGGGCTTCTTCCAGCACTTCGCGACGCAATACGTGCGGGCTCTTCTGCATCAGCACCGCCAGCAGCTTGAGGCCGACCGGGTTGAGCTTGAGCAAGCGGCCCTGGCGGGTGACTTCGAGGGTGTCGAGGTCATAGCTGAGGTCGGCCACCTGCAAGGTGCGGCGCCCGCCACCCTGGGCCCGGCGCAGCACCGCCTCTATGCGAGCGGCCAGCTCCGACAGGGCGAAGGGCTTGAGCAGGTAATCGTCGGCACCGGAGCGGAAGCCTTGCAGGCGATCGTCCAGTTGGTCGCGGGCGGTGAGCATGATCACCGGCGTATCGCGGCGGGCGTCTTCGCGCAGGCGCTTGCACAGGGTGTAGCCGTCGATGCCCGGCAACATGATGTCGAGCACGATCAGGTCGTAGTGCTCGGTGGCTGCCAGGTGCAGGCCGGACAGGCCATCCTGGGCGCAGTCGACGGTGTAGCCCTTCATGCCCAGGTAATCGGCCAGGTTGGCCAGGATATCGCGGTTGTCTTCAACCAAAAGAATGCGCATCGGTTTCTCCTGTGCGGCGCTTCTCGCTGTGGTGCGCGGCAGGCGCAGCTTAAGGCCTATGCCTGCAGGGTGCCAGCCCCAGGGAAAATTCAGCGCACTTGACGGTTTTTTCACTGATCCTTCACGGACACAGGATAGCGGGCGGCCGACAATGCCCGATCTTTTTCGCGCCCTGGAGCCGTCATGCAGCAACCAACCCGCCCTCGCCCGATCAATTTCTGGCTGTACCTTGGGCTACCCCTGGCGACCGCGCTTGGCCTGATCCTGCTGGAACTGACCTCGGTCGACATGGACATTGCCAACCTGTTCTTCGACCCTGCTGCCGGGCAATTCATCGGCCGCCACAGCTATTTGCTGGAGAACATCCTGCATGACCGGGTCAAGCAGGGGGTGATCCTGCTGGGCGTGATGTCGCTGGTGACCTTTGCTGCCAGCTTCTTCTGGAAGCGCCTGTTCGGCTGGCGCCGTGAGCTGGGCTGCCTGGTGCTGGCACTGGGCCTGTCCACGGCGTTTGTCACACCGCTGAAGAAAGTGACCCAGGTGCAATGCCCGTGGAGCCTGACCCAGTTTGGCGGGAAGGAAACCTACAGCAAGCTGCTGGAACCGCGGCCGGCGACCGACAAGCCCGGGCTGTGCTGGCCGGGCGGGCATGCCGCCACCGGGTTCTGCCTGTTCGGGCTGTTCTTCATGCTGCGTGATCGCAAGCCGAGGCTGGCGCGGGTGGCGTTGACGGTGGCCTTCGTCGCCGGGTCGGTGCTGTCGCTGGGGCGGATGATGCAAGGGGCGCACTTCCTTTCGCACAACGTGTGGACGGCGGTGTTCTGCTGGTTGATCGGCTTGGGGTCGTATTACCTGGTTCTGTATCGTCGGGGAATGGCTGAGGTGCCTGCTGCCGAGCGTAGCGTCGCCTGACCCAGGGGCCGCTTTGCGGCCCTTTCGCAGCACAAGGCTGCTCCTACAAGAGTACGAGATCGTCTGTAGGAGCAGCCTTGTGCTGCGAAAGGGCCCTCACAAGGAAAACAAAAAAGCCCCGGTTCTCGCGAACCGGGGCTTTTCATGTTGCAGGGGGTAAGGCTGGCTTACATCATGCCGCCCATGCCACCCATGCCGCCCATGTCAGGCATGCCAGCAGCTGGCTTGTCTTCCGGCAGGTCGGCAACCATGGCTTCGGTGGTGATCATCAGACCGCCGATCGAAGCAGCAGCTTGCAGCGCCGAGCGGGTGACCTTGGCTGGGTCCAGGATGCCCATCTCGATCATGTCGCCGTATTCGCCGGTAGCAGCGTTGTAACCGAAGTTACCCGAACCTTGCTTGACCTTGTCAGCGACAACGCTTGGCTCGTCGCCGGCGTTGGCAGTGATCTGGCGCAGCGGCGCTTCAACGGCGCGACGCAGCAGGGCGATACCGACGTTCTGGTCTTCGTTGTCGCCTTTGAGGTCGGCAATGGCAGCCAGGGAGCGAACCAGGGCCACACCACCGCCAGGCACCACGCCTTCTTCAACGGCTGCACGGGTAGCGTGCAGGGCGTCTTCAACGCGGGCTTTCTTCTCTTTCATTTCAACTTCGGTGCCGGCACCGACCTTGATCACGGCAACACCGCCAGCCAGCTTGGCCAGACGCTCTTGCAGCTTCTCACGGTCGTAGTCCGAGGAAGTTTCTTCGATCTGGGCACGGATCTGCTTGACGCGTGCTTCGATCTCGCCGTCGGCGCCAGCGCCGTCGATGATGGTGGTGTTTTCCTTGGACAGGATGACGCGCTTGGCGTTACCCAGGTGCTCCAGGGTAGCGGTTTCCAGGGACAGGCCGATTTCTTCGGAGATGACCTGGCCGCCAGTCAGGACGGCGATGTCCTGCAGCATGGCCTTGCGACGGTCGCCGAAGCCCGGAGCCTTGACCGCAGCAACCTTGACGATGCCGCGCATGTTGTTGACTACCAGGGTAGCCAGGGCTTCGCCTTCAACGTCTTCAGCAACGATCAGCAGTGGGCGGCCGGCCTTGGCAACGGCTTCCAGAACTGGCAGCAGCTCACGGATGTTGGAGATTTTCTTGTCGACCAGCAGCAGCAGCGGGCCTTCCAGCTCGGCAACCATGGTGTCCGGCTTGTTGACGAAGTACGGCGACAGGTAGCCACGGTCGAACTGCATGCCTTCCACGACCGACAGTTCGTTTTCCAGGCCCGAGCCTTCTTCAACGGTGATCACGCCTTCTTTACCGACTTTTTCCATGGCTTCGGCGATGATTTCACCGATGGAGTTGTCGGAGTTGGCGGAGATGGTACCTACCTGGGCGATGGCCTTGGAGTCGGCGCATGGCTTGGACAGGTTCTTCAGCTCGGCGACGACGGCAGCGGTGGCCTTGTCGATGCCGCGCTTCAGGTCCATCGGGTTCATGCCGGCAGCGACGGCTTTCAGGCCTTCGTTGACGATGGCCTGAGCCAGAACGGTAGCGGTGGTGGTGCCGTCACCGGCAGCGTCGTTGGCCTTGGAAGCAACTTCCTTGACCAGTTGGGCGCCCATGTTTTCGAAAGCGTCTTTCAGCTCGATTTCTTTGGCGACGGAAACGCCGTCCTTGGTGATGGTCGGCGCGCCGAAGCTCTTGGCCAGTACCACGTTGCGGCCTTTCGGGCCCAGGGTAGCTTTTACTGCGTCAGCCAGAACGTTGACACCAACCAGCATTTTCTTACGAGCGGAATCGCCGAATTTTACGTCTTTAGCAGCCATGATCGTTTAATCCTTGGAATTCTTTGGAGTAACGGGAAGTCGGGGAAATCAGCCTTCGATAACGGCGAGGATTTCGTTCTCGGCCATGACCAGCAGGTCTTCGCCATCGACTTTCACGGTGTTGCTGCCCGAGTAAGGGCCGAAAACCACTTTGTCACCCACTTTCACGGCCAGCGCGCGAACTTCGCCGTTGTCCAGGATGCGACCGGTGCCGACGGCGACAACTTCGCCGCGGTTTGGTTTTTCAGCGGCCGAACCCGGCAGGACGATACCGCCAGCGGTTTTCGATTCTTCTTCGCTGCGACGGATAACGACGCGGTCATGCAGAGGACGAAGCTTCATTGTCGATCTCTCCCAAATAGTGGTTTTCATCGGCCGGTGTCGACACCGGCGGTTTGATGCAGTCCGGCGTTGCCGGGGGTGATCCGCAATGGGCGAAGCACCTGTGTAATGTCTGGTGTCGCCACCAGAAACCTTGCGGTGACCACATACATGAGGCCGCCATATTCAATTACAAGGCTTGTTTCAGAAAATTTTTCATTAGCCTGAAAAGCTTGGGGCCGCTTCGCAGCCCTATCGCGACACAAGGCCGCTCCTACAGGGGTTCGCATACTCTGTAGGAGCGGCCTTGTGTCGCGATAGGGGCGCGAAGCGGCCCCCGGCTATTACTTGTCGCGGCGCTCGTACTCGCCTTCGATCACATTCGGCCGATGCCCGCCATCCTGCGGCCGGGCCTGGAACGGGTCGTCCTGAAAGGCGCGCTGGCGCATGGCCTGGGCCTCGGCACGCTCGCGCATCTTGCGCGCGGCCAGGTGACGGGTGAATGGCAGCAGGCACAGCAGGCCCAGCACGTCGCTGATGAAACCTGGCAGCAACAGCAGGCCACCACCAACGGCCAGCATCATGCCCTGGAACATGTCCTCGGCGGGCAGTTCGCCACGCTGCAGGCTTTCACGGGCGCGCAGTGCGGTGGCCAGCCCGGCCACGCGCATCACCAGCACACCCAGGGCGGAGCCGGCGATGATCAGCAGCAGCGCCGGGAAGAAACCGATGGCGGCACTGACCTTCACGAAGACGAACAGCTCCAGCACGGGAAACAGTAGAAACAACAGTAGAAAAGCACGCATCAAAGCATTCCTCGTCGGAAGAGACCCTTCCTGTAAGACCAACAAATGGATGCGGGCGCTCGGCTTTTCAACCCTCGACTTCCGTCGCAACCGGCCACTGGTCGGCGCGTGCCAGCAAAACCAGGGCTTCGCGGACTTGTGTCGGCGTGTTGCAAGTACTTGGGAAAGGCAACCAGTGCACCGCCTGGCCGATACGCAGGTGCATGCCTTCGCTGTCTACCCCGACCATCTGCGCTGGCGCATGGCTTGGCAGCTCGGTCAGTTGCACATAGTGGGCGATGGCGTTGGCGTGGTCGTTGTTCATGTGCTCGACCATGCTCGCCTCGGCTTTACCGGCGAACGGGTTGGCCAGGGTTACCTGGTCAAGCCAGTGGATCGCGCCGAAGCCGCCGATGTAGCGGTGGCGCACCGGCTGCAGCACCCAGAAGTCGAAGTCGTGGGCCTTGTGGTAGTTGGCCGCGTCCGGGAAATAGCGGTAGTAGCGCTCGGCGGCGGCCTCGATGGCGGCCTCCTCCACCAGCTTGTGCGCCTCGGCCATCACCGTCAGGCGCCCCACGGCCTGCACGTCCTCGGCTTCGCGTTCGCCCACCAGCAGCGAGCACTTGGGGTCTTTCTGCAGGTTGTGGGTGTGCTGGGCGATGCGGCTGATGAGGATCAGCGGGTTGCCCTGGGCGTCCAGGCAGTACGGCACGACCGAGCCGAACGGGTAGCCGGGCATCGACTTGGAATGGGTCGAGAGCACGCCGCGGTATTCCTTGAGCAGCAGCTCCCGGGCGGGGCGGATGGCATTGGTACTCACTTGGGGGCGGCTCCTGATATCGGGCTGGATGGGACAAGATAAGCATTATCAGATCCAGTGCCAATGGGGCTGCTTTGCAGCCCATCGCGACACAAGGCCGCTCCTACAAGAGATCGCGTACATCCTGTGTCGCGATAGGCCGCAAAGATTTACCAGGTAACGCCGAAGCCTGCGGTATAGCGGGTCTTGTCCAGGTCACTGTCACGCGTACCGGTGATGACGTCCTTCTCCGCCTTGAGGTTGAGCGAGGCCCACTCGGTGACCTTGTAGCGCAGGCCAATCTCGGCATCCAGCGCGTAGTCGGCCACGCCACCCAGCGGCTTGGCGAACTCGCCGTTGGTGAACAGCTGCACGTTCTTGCCAATCAGGTAGCGGGTGTAGTCCCACTTCACCGCCGCGGAATAGAAGTTGTCCTTGGCGCCATCCTGGTATTCGAAGTCGGTACGGTTGATCAGCGAACCCAGCGAGAATGCGCCCAGTTCGTCGTCCCAGAACTGGTAACCCGGGCCGGTACCCACGGTGCGCTGGCGGGCGAGGTCTTCGATGCGGTCGCGCTTGTACTCCACGCGCCCCTGCCAGAACCACTTCTCGGTGAGGAAGCGGTCCAGGGCGTACTCGGCACTCCAGTTGTCGGTGGTGGTGACGTCGTCCTTGGTCTCGCGGTTGTATTCGCCTTCGGCGTTGTGCCGCCAGCGGCCATGGCGGGCGCTGGTCTTGAAGCCGACGTCGTAGTCGTCGGTGTCGTTCTCGGCGCGCTTGTAGTCCAGCGCCACGTCGACGTTGCCCTTCCACACGAAGTCTTCGACCAGTGGCTTGGGCTTCATGATCTGCTCGATGCTGGCCAGTTCCACGGTCTTTGGCGCCTCGCCATTGGCCAAGGTCACCTTGCCGGGCTCGGCGGCCTTCAGCGACTTGGCGCGCTCACCGCTGTAGGCGTCCTGCTTGACCAGCATCTCCTGGTCGCTCTCCAGGGTCTGGACTTCTTTCCAGTCCAGGGCGATGGAACCGCCATAGGGGGTTTCCAGCAGCAGCTTGCCGCCGTCGAAGACTTTGATCTTGCCGCTGAGCCGGTCGCCGTTGTTCATCCACACGGTGTCGGCGAACACCGGGGAGGCGCACAGGGAAACAGCAAGCAGGCACAACAAGGATCTAGAATTCATAAGCGGGCTATGATTTGCGGACTACGGGTTCGATTTGGCGAAAAAAGCCGGGCATTATCCAGATAACCACGACCAGAGCAAGGAAAGACCGGGAGCATGCCGTTGAGTTCAACTCTCATTTGCCAGACCGCCGGTCCGGTTTCATCTGCAGCCCAGTGGGGGCCTGATGTCTGACGGATATGAGCATGCCCTGGACTCCGCCGAGGGCCGACGAATGGCGCTGTATTCGGTACTCGGCCAAGTGCCGGCCGGCAAGGTGGTCAGCTATGGCCAGTTGGCCGAGCTGGCGGGGCTTGGGCGGGCGGCACGCTGGGTCGGGCGTACCCTCGGGCAACTGCCCGCGGACACTCGCCTGCCCTGGCACCGGGTGCTTGGCGCAGGTGGCCGGCTGAGCCTGGCACTGGGTACCCCGTCTGGGGATGAACAACGGGCGCGACTGCGTGCGGAGGGTGTGAATGTAACCAACAATCGTGTGGATATGACGCGCCATGGCTGGCGCCCGATGGAGCACAGCGGTTAGAGTGCGCGCTTTGTTTTCGCAAACTTGAGGCAGATGTTGGCCCATGCCCCGTAAAACCTGGCGCGCTGCGCTTGCTGCCTATGCCAGCCCGTCAACCTTGGTACTTTTGCTGCTCGGCTTCGCTGCCGGTCTGCCTTACATGCTGGTGTTCTCCACCCTTTCGGTGTGGTTGCGCGAAGCCGGCGTGGCCCGCGAGACCATTGGTTACGCCAGCCTGATCGGCCTGGCCTACGCCTTCAAGTGGGTGTGGTCGCCGCTGCTCGACCAATGGCGCCTGCCGCTGCTCGGCAGCCTGGGGCGTCGGCGTTCGTGGCTGCTGCTGTCGCAGGCGCTGGTGGTGGTCGGGCTGGTCGGCATGAGCCTGTGCGACCCGCAGCAGCACCTGTCATGGCTGATCGCCCTGGCGGTGCTGGTGGCCTTCGCCTCCGCTACTCAGGACATCGCCGTCGATGCCTACCGCCTGGAAATCGCCGACGACCAGCGCCAGGCTGCGCTCGCTGCCAGCTACATGGCCGGCTACCGCGTGGCGGCCCTGCTGGCCACGGCGGGTGCACTGTTCTTCGCCGAGTGGTTCGGCTCCACCGGCTTCAGCTACCTGCACAAGGCCTGGGCCGGCACCTACGTCATGTTCGCAGTAATGATGCTGCCCGCCGTGTTCACCACCCTGATCATGCGCGAACCGCCCGTACCCATGCGTACCCAGCTGTCGGCAGCGCGCTATGGGCTGGTGCACCAGCTGGCCTCGGTGTTCGTACTGATCATCCTGCTGGTTTCGGTACCGGCCAGCTTCACCCAGATGTTCAATACCGGCTGGTCCAGCGTCATCTCCGGTGATGCCACGCCACTGGACCTGCTGCTGGAAGACCGCGCCTTCCTGCGCCTGATCCTCTACGTGCTGCTGACCTGGGCGTGCCTGTCGAGCCTGGGTCGTCGCGGCCTGGCCCCGGTGCTGACCCCGGTCAACGACTTCATCGCCCGCTACCGCTGGCAGGCCCTGCTGCTGCTCGGCCTGATCGCCACCTATCGCATGTCGGACACGGTGATGGGCGTGATGGCCAACGTGTTCTACATCGACATGGGCTTCACCAAGGACCAGATCGCCAGCGTCAGCAAGATCTTCGGCCTGATCATGACCCTGGTCGGCGCCGGGGTTGGTGGCCTGCTGATCGTGCGCTTCGGCATCATGCCGATCCTGTTCATCGGCGGTGTGGCCTCGGCGGGCACCAACATCCTGTTCCTGATGCTGGCCGACATGGGCCCGAACCTGCAGATGCTGGTGGTGACCATCTCGCTGGACAACTTCAGCTCCGGCATGGCCACCTCGGCCTTCGTCGCCTACCTGTCGAGCCTGACCAACCTGAAGTTCTCGGCTACCCAGTACGCGTTGCTCAGTTCGATCATGCTGCTGTTGCCAAGGCTGATCGGGGGTTATTCGGGGGTCATGGTGGAGAAGTTCGGTTACCACGACTTCTTCCTGATCACTGCCCTGCTGGGCGTGCCGACCTTGATCCTGATCGCCCTGCAGTGGCGCCAGGAGGCCGGGCCGGGCAAACCGGTGGCAGAGGAAGGTTCGGCGGCCGAGCGGCCCTGACAGATTTGTATTGCCTGTACTGGCCTCTTCGCGGGTAAACCCGCTCCCACAGGGACTGCACAGCTCTCGAGGGCAGTGCTGTACCTGTGGGAGCGGGTTTACCCGCGAAGAGGCCGGTACAGGCTATAAAGTTTACTGAGCAACAGCCCCCTCACCAGGCCGCCCACCCACCACAAACCACAGCGGCCACAGCGCCAAGGCCCCCGCCACACCCGCCGCCAGGGCAAAGTGCAGCAAGCTGGCCCCGGCGCCAATCATCGCCAACACCGCCCCACCCAACCCCAGCAAGGCGATGGTGATCATCCCCAGCATGGCCGATACCAAGCCCTTGCTCTGCTCGCTGGCGAACAGCGTCATGCGATACAGCACCGCGTTGGCCACGCCCAACCCCAGTGCGTACAGCGACATGCCCGCCACCACGCTGGTCACGCTCGGCCAGTACCAGGTCGCCAGCACCATCAGGCACAGGCCGGCCAGGTATGGCCACAACGCACCCCGCACCAGCGCCGGCAGCGGATAGCGGTCGGCGATGCGGTTGATGATCAGGTTGCCCAGGATCAGCCCGCCAAACACCGGCAACTGCCACAAGGCGTACTCCATGGTGCTCAGCCCCTCGTCGTGTATCAGCAGCACCGGCGACAGGCCGATCCAGCCAATCAGCGGCAGACCGACCAGGCCCAGAGCCGCGCTACCTGCGACAAAGCGGCGGTTGGCCAGCAACTGGCCGTAACCGGCCAGCAGCGGCAGCAGGTGGATGGGCGTGAATGCCAGGCGCGAGCCATCACGGCGTTCCACGCCAAGGGTTTCCGGCATCAGCCGGTGCAGCAGCAGCCAGGCCAGAACCGCGCCGATGGCAAAGGCCACGAACAGCCAACGCCAGTCCAGCCACTGCAGCAGCAAGGTGCCCACCAGCGGCCCGAGCAGTGGCGAGAGCAAGGCGATGTTGGCCAGCAGGGCCATCATGCGCACGGCGTCCGCTTCGCTGAAGGCTTCGTTCAGGGCCGGGTAGCTGACCGTGACCACAAAGCCCAGGCCGATGCCCTGCAGCAGACGCAGCAAGTTGAACAGGCCGATGTCGTGGACCCAGAAGGTGGCCAGGCAGGCCAGGCCGAAGAACGCGCAGCCGATCAGCAGCAACGGGCGCCGGCCATAGCGGTCGGCCAGCGGGCCGATCAGCCATTGCAGCACCACGCCACCCAGCAGGTACAGGTTGAGGGCGTGGGGAATGTATTCGGGGCTGGCGTTCAGGTCGCCGACCACCACCGGCATGGCCGGCATGACGGCGTCGCTGGCCAGGTAGGTGAGCAGCTCGAACAGCGCCAGGGTCAGGCCGAACAGCAAGGCGCGCAGGGGGGTGATGTACAGCAGTGGTTTCATGATGGCGTATCGGGTGTGGCAGGTGGGGTCAGGCTATATGCCAGAAATGGCGGGGTATTGCTGTGAACAAGTGTAAAAAGCCGGGGCCGCTTCGCGCCCCATCGCGACACAAGGCCGCTCCTACAAGGGTTACGCGATTCCCTGTAGGAGCGGCCTTGTGTCGCGAAGGGGCGCGAAGCGGCCCCAACCGATGACAACGCGGTATTACTGCGCTGCAGTCTCCTGCACCACGCGAATCACCCGCTGCGGGAACGGAATGTCGATCCCTTCAGCCTTCAACCGGTCGCGCGCATGCTCGTTGAGCATGAACATCACATCCCAGTAATCGGCAGTCTTGGTCCACAAGCGCAACGACACGGTGATCGAGCTGTCGCCCAGGGTCGCGACCACCGCCTGCGGCGCCGGGTCGGGAAGTACACGCGGGTCCTGCGCCAGCTCCAGCAACACGTTGCGGGCCTTCTGCAGGTCGGCGTCGTAGTCCACGCCCACATCGAACACCACCTTGCGCGTCGGCTGGCGGTTGGTGTTGGTGATGATGCCGTTGGACAGGCTGCCGTTGGGCATGATCACAGTCTTGTTGTCACCGGTGCGCAGCACGGTGTGGAAGATCTGGATGCTGTCGACGGTGCCAGCCACGCCTTGCGCCTCGATCCAGTCACCGATGCGGAACGGGCGGAACATCAGGATCAGCACACCGCCGGCGAAGTTCGCCAGGCTGCCCTGCAAGGCCAGGCCGATGGCCAAGCCCGCGGCACCGATGGCGGCAACGAACGAGGTGGTCTCGATACCGATCATCGATGCCACGCTGACGAACAGCAGCACCTTCAGCACGATATTCGACAGGGTGCTGATGAAGCCCTGCAGCGCCAGGTCGGCGTTGCGCAGGCCAACCAGCCTGCCCAGGCGGGCGCTGACCTTGTTGATGATCCACCAGCCGACCGCCAGGGTCAGCAGCGCCAGCAGCACACGGCTGCCGTATTCCATGATCAAGGGAATCCAGGTCTGCGATTGGCGGACCAGCTGATCGACTTCAGCGTTCAAATCCATATTCATCTCCTGATGCCGAGCGGCAAGTACACGGTAGAACAGGCCGCGCGCGATTGCGCAGCCCCGGCCCCCATGGACATCATTTCGCCATCGGGGTTCCGGGTGGTGCCCACATCAGTCGCGGAAGTTGTTGAACTGCAACGGCATGTCGAATTCCTTGGTACGCAGCAGGGCAATGGCTTCCTGCAGGTCGTCACGCTTTTTACCGGTAACGCGTACCTGTTCGCCCTGGATGGCGGCCTGCACTTTCAGCTTGCCATCCTTGATGGTGGCGACGATCTTCTTCGCCAGGTCCTTGTCGATGCCTTCGCGGAACTTGGCTTCCTGTTTCTTTTCCTTGCCCGAGGCGTACGGGTCCTTGGTTTCCAGGCACTTCACGTCGATCTTGCGCTTGACCAGCGCCAGGCGCAGGATTTCCAGCATCGCTTCGAGCTGGAACTCTTCCTCGGCGGTGAGCATCACGGTCTGCTCTTTGTCCTTGAACTCGAAGGTACCCTTGCCCTTGAGGTCGTAGCGGCGGTCCAGGTCCTTGATGGCGTTGTCGACCGCGTTCTGCACTTCGTGCTTGTCCAGTTCCGATACCACGTCGAACGAAGGCATGGTTGTTCTCCCAAAATAAAAGCGCGCTCAGGCTGAAGATGGAGCGCGCTGGGTTTGACGGTTAAAATGCGGGCTCATTATAACGGGTTGCGAAACGCATATGAGCAGCACCTGGCATATTCTCGGCGCCGGTAGCCTGGGCAGCCTGTGGGCTTGCCGCCTGGCGCGCGCGGGCAAGGCAGTACGCCTGATCCTGCGCGACGGGCAACGGCTGCAGGCCTACCAGCAGGCCGGCGGCCTTACCCTGGTCGAACAGGACCAGCCCCGCCACTACGCCATCCCCGCCGAAACCGCGCAGGCACACGGCCCGATCCACCGTCTGCTGGTGGCCTGCAAGGCCTACGACGCTGCCCCGGCCATTGCCGGCGTGGCAGCGCGCCTGGCCGAGGGCGCCGAGGTGGTGCTGCTGCAGAACGGCCTGGGCAGCCAGGACGAAGTCGCCGACCTGGTGCCCCACGCGCGCTGCATCTTCGCCTCCAGTACCGAAGGGGCGTTCCGCGAGGGTGACTGGCAGGTACGCTTTGCCGGCCACGGCTTCAACTGGCTGGGCGACCCACGCAACCCGACGATCCCGACCTGGTTCGATGACCTGCACGAGGCCGGCATCCCCGCCGAGTGGACGGTGGATATCCTCACCCGCCTGTGGCGCAAGCTGGCGCTCAATTGCGCCATCAACCCGCTGACCGTGCTGCACGACTGCCAGAACGGCGGGCTGCTGGGGCACCTGGGCGAAGTGGACGTCCTGTGCGTCGAGCTGGCCCAGCTGCTGCGCCACTGTGGTCAGCCAGAAGCGGCAAACGGGCTGGACGAAGAAGTACAGCGGGTGATCCTCGCCACCGCAGCCAACTACTCTTCCATGTACCAGGATGTACGCGCTGGCCGGCGCACCGAGGTGCACTACCTGCTTGGCCACGCCTGCCGCGCCGCTAGCCGTCATGGCCTGCAGCTGCCACAGCTGGAACGCCTGCTGCAGCACCTGGTCGATAACCTGCGCGTGCGTGGTTTGCCCTGCGACTGACGCGGCCCTTTCAACCGGATATGGACATTGCCTAGCCCATGACCTTGCGCCAACGCCTGGAAAACCTCCCGGTCGGGCAGAAGCTGCTGGCGGCCCTGCTGGTGTTGCTGGTGACCATCCTGCTGGTGGCCAACCTCACCTTCATCAGCGCCGCCTACTGGATCACCCAGGAAAGCATGGCGCCACAGGCGCTGCACACCATCGGCCGGCTGGTGGCCAACCCGCAGCTGGCGGCCCGCGCCGGCGACAGCCCGGACACCGCCAGCGCCCTGCTCAAGGAACTGGACAGCTACACGCCGCTGCGCGCCGCCGCCATCTACGGTGGCGATGGCCGCATACTGGCGCAACTGCAGCACGGCGAGCCGCTGGCGTTGCCCAGGCGTTTTCGCGACATCGACGGCTGGCGCCTGATGGAGTTTCGCAGCACCCAGCTGATCCGCATGCCACGCGACGCCAACCCGCCCGCGCACCTGCTGCTGGTGGCCAGCAGCGAACTGCCCACGGCTTTCTACACCGGCACCCTCAGCGCCAGCCTGGGCATCCTGGTGTTCAGCATCCTGCTGTGGATCGTCATCGCCCGGCAGATCAAACGCCTGATCACCCAGCCGATCAACCAGCTCGAAGAGCTCAGCCGCCAGGTCACCCGCGAAGAAAGCTATGCCCTGCGTGCGCACCGCGGCAACGACGACGAAATCGGCAGCCTGGCCGAAGCGTTCAATACCATGCTTTCGCGCATCGAAGCCCGCGAACAGCAGCTCAAGCGCACCCGCGACGAGTTCCAGGAGGCCTATGACCAGGCCCAGGGGCTGGCCGAGGAAACCCGCCATACCAACCGCAAGCTGGAGCTGGAAGTCCAGGTGCGCAGCAAGATCGAGAAGAAACTCACCGGTTTCCAGAATTACCTCAACAGCATCATCGACTCGATGCCTTCGGCGCTGATCGCTCTCGACGAACAGCTCTACGTGACCCAGTGGAATCACGAAGCCACGGTGCTTTCCGGCACGCCACTGGACGAAGCGCTGAACCAGCCGATCTTCATCGCCTTCGAACCGCTCAAGCCGTTCCTGCCACAGCTGAAGGAAACCGTGGAAAAGCACCGGGTGGCGAAGATCGAGCGGGTCACCTGGCCCAAGGGCGACGACCTGCGCCACTACGCCCTGACCTTCTACCCGCTGACCGGTGGCGGCGGCCGTGGCGTGGTCATCCGTATCGACGACATCACCCAGCGCCTGTCCCTGGAGGAAATGATGGTGCAATCGGAGAAGATGCTTTCGGTCGGCGGCCTGGCCGCCGGCATGGCCCACGAGATCAACAACCCGCTAGGCGCGATCCTGCATAACGTGCAGAACATCCGCCGGCGCCTGTCACCCGAGCTGCCGCGCAACCAGGAGCAGGCCGAGGAACTGGGCATCGACCTGCCCACGGTCAACCGCTATCTGGAGAGCCGCGAAGTGCCGCTATTGCTCGACGGCATCCAGCAGGCCGGTGCGCGGGCGGCGAAGATCGTCACCCACATGCTCAGTTTCAGCCGCCGCAGCAACCGCCAGTTGGCGCCGTGCGACCTGCCGGCGCTGATCGATCAGGCGGTGGAGATTGCCGGCAACGACTTCGACCTGGCCATCGGCTTCGACTTCAAGGGCCAGGCCATCGTGCGCCAGTTCGACCCAGAACTGGGGCAGGTGCCGTGCACCGCCAACGAATTGGAGCAGGTGCTGCTGAACCTGCTGAAAAACGCCGCCCAGGCCATCCACCAGCGGCCGCAGCCGAGCGAGCCCGGGCGCATCACCCTGCGCACCCGCTTGAGCCCGCCATGGGCGGAAATCCAGGTCGAGGACAACGGCGTCGGCATGCCCGAGGGGGTGCGCAAACGCACCTTCGAGCCGTTCTTCACCACCAAGGAAATCGGCCAGGGCACCGGGCTGGGCCTGTCGGTCTCGTACTTCATCATCACCAACAACCACAAGGGGCAGATGGAAGTGCAATCCACGCCCGGCCAGGGTACCTGCTTCACCCTGCGCCTGCCCCTCGGCCAGCCGGCAGCGGCGGCGCCGGCCAAAACGGAGAAATGACATGGGTTACCGCCTGTCGAAGATCTACACCCGCACCGGCGACAAAGGCGAAACCGGCCTGGGCGACGGGCGTCGGGTGCCCAAGGACCACCCACGGATCGAAGCGATTGGCGAGGTGGACAGCCTGAACAGCCAACTGGGTGTGCTGCTGGCGGGGCTGGCCGAACAAGGGTTGGATGAAGTGAGCGCGGTGTTGGCGCCGTGTCAGCACCGCCTGTTTGACCTGGGCGGTGAGCTGGCGATGCCCAGTTATCAGGCGTTGAACCTGGCGGAAGTGGAACGCCTGGAAGCAGCGATCGATGTGTGGAATGAAGAGCTGGGGCCGTTGAAGAACTTCATCTTGCCCAGTGGCTCGGCGCTGGTGGCGCAGGCGCATGTGTGCCGGAGCCTGGCGCGCAGTGCGGAGCGACGGTGCCAGCAGCTGAATGCGCTGGAGCCGTTGGCGGGGGTTGGGTTGGCGTATATCAACCGGCTTTCGGATCTGCTGTTCGTGGCGGCGCGGATCATTGGGCGGCGGCAGGGGGTGGCTGAGGTTTTGTGGCAGCCTGCTGAAAAGCCGCAGGGCTGATATTTTTGGGGCTGCTGCGCAGCCCATCGCGACACAAGGCCGCTCCTACAGGGGGGTCGCGATTCATTCAGGATTACGCGATTCCTGTGTAGGAGCGGCCTTGTGTCGCGATGGGCCGCAAAGCGGCCCCAATTACAGGCGACTCAGATCTCGGGCCAGAACGCCCGGATCCCGGCCACACCCTGTGCCCCCGCTTCCCAGGCCTGCTCGCGCTCACCCGGCCCTACCCCACCCAGCAGGTAGACCGGCTTGTTGAACCCGGCAATCAACCGCTGTGCCTCGTCCCACCCCAGCGGCACCGCCTCAGGGTGTGTCAGGGTTGCCTGCACCGGCGACAAGGTGACGAAGTCCACGCCCATCTGCTCCGCAAGCGCCAGCTCTTCGGCACTGTGGCAGGACGCCGCCAGCCAGCGCTCCTTGGGGAACGGCCGGCCGTTGGCGGCATACTTGCGCAGTTGTGCAGCCGTCAGGTGCCAACCCGCGGCTGGGAAGTCACCCAGCCACTCCAGCGGCCCCTTGAGCATCAACTGCGCCTTGCCCGCGCACAGGCCGACCGCATCCACCGCCACATCGCGGTACTTGGGGTCGTACATGTCCGGGGCACGCAACTGGATCAGGCGAATGCCGCTGGCCACCGCCTTCTGGATGCCCTTGAGCATCTGCGGCACTTCCAGGCCATCGGGGGTGATCAGGTACTGGTCCGGCAGGCGCGCGGCTGCAACGATCGGTTTATTGGCCTCGGGGAATTCGTACTGGGGCAAATCACGTGGGGCAACCCATTCCAGCGGCTGGCCCTCGGCGCCATGCGGCTCGCCGGTGAACGCCTCGACCTCGCGCACGTCCAGCAGCACCTGCTTGTCCGGGTAGTCGTGGCTGACCTTGATCAGCGCACGCGAACGGCTTACCTCGATGCCCAGCTCCTCGCGCAGCTCGCGGGCCAGCGCGGCCTCGACGCCCTCACCCTCTTCCACCTTGCCGCCCGGGAATTCCCACAGGCCGCCCTGGTGCTGGGTATCGGCACGCCGTGCGATCAGAATGCGGCCGTCAGTACCACGAATGACAGCGGCTACAACATGAATCCGTTTCACCCTTCACGCTCCGCCAGGCCAGCCTGCTGCCAGGCCTGGAAGGCCGGCCAATGGTAAATGGTTTCGATATAGGCCGCCGCCTCCGCAGGCACTTCCACGCGGTAGGTGCGCAGGCGTACGGCCACCGGGGCGAAGAAGGCATCGGCCAGGCTCGGCTTGCCGAACAGGAACGGGCCGCTGTCCTTGGCCACCAAGCGGCATTCGGACCACAGTGCAACGATACGGTCGATATCGATTTGAACCTCCAGCGGCACGCTGTCCAGCGCCTGGTCGCGCGACAGGTCGAACGGCATGGCACCGCGCAGGGCGAAGAAGCCGCTGTGCATCTGCGCGCAGGCCGAACGGGCCTGGGCCCGGGCCGCCACGTCGGCAGGCCACAGCTGGGCGTCGGGGTGGCGTTCGTTGAGGTATTCGGCAATGGCCAGCGAGTCGGCGATCACACCGTGCTCGGTCTTGAGCAGCGGTACCTTGCCGGTAGCAGAGAAGGCGAGGATGCGCTGACGGGTGTCAGGCTGGTTGAGTTTGATCAGTGTTTCTTCGTAAGGCACGCCAGCCAGCTCGAGGGCCAGGGCGCCACGCAGCGACCAGGAGGAATACAGCTTGTCGCCGATGATCAGGTGATAGCTCATGGTTCGGCTCCATCGTTTGGGAATTTTGGGGCTGCTCTGCAGCCCTTTCGCGACACAAGGCCGCTCCCACATGGGGCGGTGTACGCAGGTCCTTGTGGGAGCGGCCTTGTGTCGCGATGGGCCGCAACGCGGCCCCAATTACATCAGGTACGGTACTCGGCGTTGATCTTCACGTACTCGTGGGACAGGTCGGTGGTCCAGATGGTTTCGCTGCACTGGCCACGGCCCAGCTCGATGCGGATGGTGATCTCTTCCTGGGCCATTACCTTGGCGCCCTGGTCTTCGGTGTAGCTTGGGCTGCGGCCGCCTTTGCTGGCAATGCACACGCTGTCCAGGTACACATCGATCAGGCTCACATCCAGCTCCGGTACGCCGGCACGGCCAACGGCGGCGAGGATACGGCCCCAGTTGGGGTCGGAAGCGAACAGCGCAGTCTTGATCAGCGGCGAGTGGGCCACGGCGTAGCCGACGTCCAGGCACTCCTGGTGGTTGCCACCGCCGTTGACCTGCACGGTAACGAACTTGGTGGCGCCTTCGCCGTCACGGACGATGGCCTGGGCCACTTCCATGCACACTTCGAACACCGCCTTCTTCAGCGCTTCGAACAATGCGCCGCTGGCTTCGGTGACTTCTGGCAGGTTGGCCTTGCCGGTGGCGATCAGCATGCAGCAGTCGTTGGTCGAGGTGTCGCCATCGATGGTGATGCGGTTGAACGACTTGTTGGCGCCGTCCAGCATCAGGTCCTTGAGTACCGCTGGGGCAACCTTGGCGTCGGTGGCGATGTAGCCGAGCATGGTAGCCATGTTCGGGCGAATCATGCCTGCACCTTTGCTGATGCCGGTGACGGTAACGGTCACGCCATCGTGCTGGAACTGGCGGCTGGCACCCTTGGGCAGGGTGTCGGTGGTCATGATGCCGGTGGCGGCTTCGGCCCAGTGGTTTTCCGACAGGTTGTCGAGGGCGGCCTGCAGCGCGCCTTCGATCTTCTCGACCGGCAGCGGCTCGCCGATTACGCCGGTGGAGAACGGCAGTACCGACTCGGCCGGTACGCCAGCCAGTTCGGCCAGCTTGGCGCAGGTGCGCTCGGCGGCGGCCAGGCCTGGCGCGCCGGTGCCGGCGTTGGCGTTACCGGTGTTGGTCAGCAGGTAGCGCACGGTGCCCTGCACACGCTGCTTGGACAGGATCACCGGCGCTGCGCAGAAGGCGTTGAGGGTGAACACGCCAGCCACGCTGGAGCCTTCGGCGCAGCGCATGACCACCACATCCTTGCGCCCCGGGCGCTTGATGCCGGCAGAAGCGATGCCGAGTTCAAAACCCGGAACCGGGTGCAGGGTGGGCAAAGGACCAAGACCAACAGCCATTAGAGCGCTCCTAGAAAATACGGTTGAATTGCAAAAAGCGGGGCCGCTTCGCGCCCCATCGCGACACAAGGCCGCTCCTACAAGAGTACTGCGATTCCTGTAGGAGCGGCCTTGTGTCACGACAGGGCCGCAAAGCGGCCCCATTCAGGTCAGATCACTCGATCTGCCCGTGGCAATGCTTGAACTTCTTGCCCGAACCACACCAGCACGGCTCGTTGCGGCCCAGCTTCTGCTCGTTGCGCACCGGTGCCGAGGCGACGGCCACTTCGGCGCCCTCCTCGTTCAGTTGCTCGCTTTCCAGGCCCGGGGCAGCGGCATGCTGGAACTGCATGCGGCTGGCCAGTTCCTCGGCCTCGCGGCGCAGGCGGGCTTCCTCTTCGACCGGGTCTTCGCGGCGTACCTGAACGTGCGACAGCACACGGATGGTGTCGCGCTTGATCGACTCGAGCAGCTCCTGGAACAGGCTGAAGGATTCGCGCTTGTACTCCTGCTTCGGGTTCTTCTGCGCATAACCACGCAGGTGGATACCGTGACGCAGGTGGTCCATGGTCGACAGGTGGTCTTTCCACAGGTCATCCAGCACGCGCAGCAGGATCTGCTTCTCGAAGGTACGCAGGGCTTCCATACCGGCCTGGTCTTCCTTCTCGGTGTACGCGGTGGTGATTTCGTTCAGCAGCTTCTCGCGCAGGGTCTCTTCGTAGAGGTGATCGTCCTCGTCGAGCCACTGCTGGATCGGCAGCTTCATGGCGAAATCGCTGGCAAGCGAAGCTTCCAGACCGGCCACGTCCCACTGCTCTGGCAGCGATTGCGGCGGAATGTGCTGGCTGATCGTAGCGTCCAGTACTTCCTTGCGGAATTCGACGATGGTGTCGCCAATGTTCTCGGCGGCCAGCAGGCTGTTGCGCATGTGGTAGATCACCTTGCGCTGCTCGTTGGCCACGTCGTCGTATTCCAGCAACTGCTTGCGGATGTCGAAGTTGCGGCCTTCGACCTTGCGCTGGGCCTTCTCGATGGCGTTGGTGACCATGCGGTGCTCGATGGCCTCGCCGGACTGCATGCCCAGCGCCTTCATGAAGTTCTTCACCCGGTCAGAGGCGAAGATACGCATCAGGCTGTCTTCCAGCGACAGGTAGAAGCGGCTGGAGCCCGGGTCGCCCTGACGGCCGGAACGGCCACGCAGCTGGTTGTCGATACGGCGCGATTCGTGGCGCTCGGAAGCGATCACGTGCAGGCCACCCGTCTCGATCACCTGCTGGTGACGCTTCTGCCAGTCGGCCTTGATCTGGGCGATCTGCTCGGCGGTCGGGTTTTCCAGGGCAGCCACTTCGGCTTCCCAGTTACCGCCCAGCAGAATGTCGGTACCACGGCCGGCCATGTTGGTGGCGATGGTCAGGGCACCTGGCGCACCGGCTTGCGCGATGATCTCGGCTTCCTTCTCGTGGTACTTGGCGTTGAGCACCTTGTGGTCGATACCTTCCTTCTTCAGGAGGTTGGACATGTGCTCGGAGGTTTCGATGGTCGCAGTACCCACCAGCACCGGGCGGCCCTGCTTCATGCTTTCCTTGATGTCGGCGATGATCGCGGCGTATTTCTCGTCGGCGGTCAGGTACACCAGGTCGTTGAAGTCTTTACGCGCCAACGGCTTGTTCGGCGGAATGACCATCACGTTGAGCCCGTAGATCGACTGGAACTCGAACGCTTCGGTGTCGGCGGTACCGGTCATGCCGGACAGCTTGGTGTACAGGCGGAAGTAGTTCTGGAAGGTGGTCGAAGCCAGGGTCTGGCTCTCGGCCTGGATGTTCAGGTTCTCTTTGGCTTCGATGGCCTGGTGCAGGCCTTCGGACAGACGACGGCCCGGCATGGTACGGCCGGTGTGCTCGTCGATCAGCAGGACCTGGCCGTCCTGGACGATGTATTCGATGTTGCGGTGGAACAGCTTGTGCGCGCGCAGGCCGGCGTAGACGTGGGTCAGCAGGCTCAGATTATGCGCCGAGTACAGGCTCTCGCCCTCGGCCAGCAGGCCGGACTGGGTGAGCATCTCTTCGATGAACTGGTGACCGGCTTCGTTCAGCTCGACCTGACGGCTCTTCTCGTCGATGGTGAAGTGGCCTTCCTGGGTGACCTGGCCTTCGACCTCTTCGATGTGCTGGGTAAGGCGCGGGATCAGACGGTTGATCTCGATGTACAGCTTGGAGCTGTCCTCGGCCTGACCGGAGATGATCAGCGGGGTACGCGCTTCGTCGATGAGGATGGAGTCGACTTCGTCGATCACGGCGAAGTTCAGTTCACGCTGGAACTTCTCGTCCTGGCTGAACGCCATGTTGTCGCGCAGGTAGTCGAAACCGAATTCGTTGTTGGTGCCGTAGGTGATGTCGGACGCGTAGGCGGCGCGCTTTTCTTCCGGCGGCTGGAAGGCCGAGACGATGCCGACCGACAGGCCGAGGAACTCGTACAGCGGGCGCATCCAGTTGGCATCGCGGCGGGCCAGGTAGTCGTTGACGGTGACCACGTGCACGCCCTTGCCGGACAATGCGTTGAGGTACACGGCCAGGGTACCGACCAAGGTCTTGCCTTCACCGGTACGCATTTCTGCGATCATGCCCTCGTGCAGGGTCATGCCACCGATCAGCTGCACGTCGAAGTGGCGCATGCCCATCACGCGCTTGCCGGCCTCACGGGCCACGGCGAAGGCTTCAGGCAGCAACTGGTCCAGTGTCTCGCCTTTGGCCAGGCGCTCCTTGAACTCTGCGGTCTTGCCCCGCAGTTGCTCGTCGGAGAGGGCCACCATCTTCTCTTCGAGAGCATTGACGATGTTCACCGTCTTGAGCATGCGTTTAACTTCACGCTCGTTCTTGCTTCCAAAAAGTTTCTTTAACAAAGGCGCAAACATATCGGCAGGATCTTCCACACGTAGGGATGGAGGGCGGCCCCATGAGTCGCCCGTGCAGCCCTGAGGCCGCATGCGAACGAGCATTCTACCCGGAAACGATGGTGAGGAAAGTGGTGGATTTCCACGATGCTTGTACAGCGTTTTGGCGGGGGCTTGTTTTAGATAGGGGCATTTTCCCTGAGTTCAAGGTTCGGGAAGATGAAACGTATCGAGAATGAGTCTTGTCTTGTGTTGCCTGTACCGGCCTCTTCGCGGGCTTGCCCGCTCCCACAGGATCACCACAGACCTCAAGTGTTGTGTAATGCCTGTGGGAGCGGGCAAGCCCGCGAAGAGGCCGGTACAGGCTATAGAGGTGTTAAACTGCTGATCTTGTAACCTCATGCACATACCCATGGCCTACAAACCCTCCCCCGCCCAGCCGCCCTCCGCCCTGCTACGCCAGGTGCGCCCGCTGCGCCTGCTGCTGAACCAGGCCGAACGCCTGGAACACCTGCAGCGCCTGCTGGAAAGCCAGCTGCAACCAGCCGCCCGCGAGCACTGCCATGTGGCGTCGTGGCGCGATGGCACACTGTTGCTGGTGGTAACCGACGGCCACTGGGCAACCCGCCTGCGCTATCAGCAGAAACGCCTGATGTCGGCATTACAGGCCATGGAGGCGTTCGCCAATCTCAGGCGCATCCTGTACAAGGTCCAGCCCCCGCTGGTGCCAGCCAAGCGTGGTGGCCATGCTGCGGAACTGTCCAATAACGCAGCCGAGAGCCTGCGCGATACCGCCGAGGGCATCACTGACCCCAAGCTGCGCGCAGCACTGGAACGATTGGCCGCCCACGCCCAGGGCAAGCCATAAAAAAGGCCACCCGAAGGTGGCCTTAATGAACTAGAGAGTGTTCGAACTTACACGGCCGCAACAGGGCGCATGTACGAGATCGGTGCCGTGCTGGCATCTTCGAAAGTGACCACTTCCCAGGCATCGGTTTCGGCAATCAGCTTGCGCAACAGCTGGTTGTTCAGCGCGTGGCCGGACTTGTAGCCCTTGAACTCGCCGATCAGGCTGTTACCCAGCAGATAAAGGTCGCCAATGGCGTCGAGGATCTTGTGCTTGACGAATTCGTCATCGGAACGAAGGCCGTCTTCGTTGAGCACACCGGTCTCGTCGACCACGATGGCGTTCTCGACACTGCCGCCCAGCGCAAGGTTGTGCTTGCGCAGGTACTCGATGTCACGCATGAAACCGAAGGTACGGGCGCGGCTGACTTCCTTCACGAACGAGGTGCTGGAGAAGTCGACGACCGCACTCTGGGTCTGGCCCTTGAGGACCGGATGATCGAAGTCGATCTCGAAGCTCACCTTGAAACCGTCGAAAGGCAGGAAAGTGGCGCGCTTGTCGCCCTCTTCCACGGTTACCTCACGCAGGATGCGGATGAACTTCTTGGCTGCGTCCTGTTCTTCCAGGCCGGCAGACTGAATCAGAAATACAAAGGGTCCGGCGCTGCCATCCATGATCGGCACTTCCGAGGCGGAGAGCTCGACGTAGGCGTTATCGATGCCCAGGCCCGCCATGGCGGAGAGCAGGTGCTCGACCGTATCGACCTTGACGTCACCGTTGACCAGCGTCGTCGACATGGTTGTCTCGCCGACGTTGGCCGCGCGCGCCGGGATTTCGACCACAGGGTCGAGGTCGGCGCGGCGGAAGACGATGCCGGTGTCAACAGGTGCAGGCTTGAGGGTCAGGTAAACCTTCTCCCCGGAGTGCAGACCGACACCTGTGGCACGGATGGTATTCTTCAGGGTGCGTTGTTTAATCATGGCATTGGCCGCTTCAGCGCAAATTGCGAACAGGTATCAACAAAGGCTGGGGATGATAACAGACCCAACCTTTGATGAATACCAATCACCTTTATACCCCTGATAAATTCCATTAATCAGCCTGACGACGCAGGAATGCCGGGATATCGAGGTAATCCAGGTCATCCTGAGGGTTCAGTTTAGCGGCTGCAGCAGCACCTGCATGGGCCTGGTTGCGCATTACGGTCGGGCGCTCCAGGTCACGGTAGTTGACCGCAGGCTGCTCCTGGCGAACCGGAGCCGGGTTGGAAGCCTCATATGCCTGCTGGGCAGTCTGCAGGGTGTTGTCGACCACCTTCACAGGCTTCTCGATGCGCGCGCCCAGGCCGGTGGCCACTACGGTCACGTGCAGCTCGTCACGCATGTCCGGGTCGATCACGGTGCCGACCTTGACCATGGCGTGGTCGGAGGCGAAGGCTTCGATGATGCTACCCACGTCGGAGTACTCGCCCAGCGACAGGTCAGGGCCTGCGGTGATGTTCACCAGGATGCCGCGGGCGCCCTGCAGGTTGACGTCTTCCAGCAGCGGGTTGCGGATCGCTGCCTCGGTGGCTTCACGCGCACGGTTCGGGCCGCTGGCGCAGCCAGTACCCATCATGGCCATGCCCATTTCACCCATCACGGTACGCACGTCGGCGAAGTCGACGTTGATCATGCCCGGGCGCTTGATGATATCGGAGATACCGCGCACGGCACCGGCCAGTACGTCGTCGGCCTTGGCGAAGGCGGACAGCAGGCTGGCATCCTTGCCCAGGATGGTCAGCAGCTTCTCGTTGGGGATGGTGATCAACGAGTCGACGCTTTCGGCCAGCATGCGGATGCCTTCATCGGCGATCTGCATGCGCTTGCGGCCTTCGAACGGGAACGGACGGGTCACCACGGCAACGGTGAGAATGCCCATTTCCTTGGCCACTTCGGCGATGATCGGCGCTGCACCGGTACCGGTACCGCCGCCCATGCCAGTGGTGATGAACACCATGTTGGTGCCCTGCAGCACTTCAGCGATGCGCTCACGGTCTTCCAGCGCGGCCTGGCGGCCGACTTCCGGATTGGCACCGGCACCCAGGCCCTTGGTCACGCCAGTGCCCAATTGCAGGATGGTGCGCGCGCCGATGTTCTTCAGCGCCTGAGCATCGGTGTTGGCGCAGATGAATTCCACGCCTTCGATGCTGCTCTTGACCATGTGGTTGACGGCGTTGCCGCCACCACCGCCAACACCGATCACTTTGATGACCGGGCTTTGCGGGACGTTGTCTACGAGCTCGAACATTTTCCCTCTCCTTACAGTTCTCTAGTTGTCGCGCCTACCACTACTGCTTTGAAACTTAGAAATTGCCCTGGACCCAGCGCTTGAAGCGTTCAAGCACTGGAGCCTTCGGTTCATCGCCATAGCTGTTGTTGCTGCTGTTACCGGTCAGGGGCAGGTCTTCGGTCTGCTTCTGCAGGCCGTAGGTGAGCAAGCCCACGCCGGTGGAATAGATCGGGTTGCGAACCACGTCGCTGAGCCCCCGAACGCTGTGCGGCACGCCCAGGCGTACCGGCATGTGGAAGATTTCCTCGGCCAGTTCCACGGCGCCTTCCATCTTGGCGGTGCCGCCGGTGAGGACGATGCCGGCCGGCACCAGGTCCTCGTAGCCGCTGCGGCGCAGCTCGGCCTGGATCAGGGTGAAGAGCTCGTCGTAACGTGGCTCCACCACCTCGGCCAGGGCCTGGCGCGACAGCTCGCGCGGTGGGCGATCACCCACGCTTGGCACCTTGATGGTCTCGCCGGCGCCAGCCAGTTTGGCCAGGGCGCAGGCGTAGCGGATCTTGATTTCTTCGGCGTACTGGGTCGGGGTACGCAGGGCCATGGCGATGTCGTTGGTCACCTGGTCGCCGGCAATCGGGATCACCGCGGTGTGACGGATCGCGCCCTCGGTGAAGATGGCGATGTCGGTGGTGCCACCACCGATGTCCACCAGGCACACGCCCAGCTCTTTTTCATCGTCGGTCAGCACCGAGTAGGCCGAGGCCAGTTGCTCGAGGATGATGTCGTCGATTTCCAGGCCGCAGCGGCGTACGCATTTTTCGATGTTCTGCGCCGCGTTGACCGCGCAGGTGACCACGTGGACCTTGGCTTCCAGACGTACGCCAGACATGCCCAGCGGCTCGCGCACGCCTTCCTGGTTGTCGATCACGTAGTCCTGCGGCAGGGTGTGCAGCACGCGCTGGTCAGCCGGGATGGCAACGGCCTGGGCGGCGTCGAGTACGCGCTCCAGGTCGGCCAGGCTGACCTCGCGGTCGCGAATGGCGACGATGCCGTGGGAGTTCAGGCTGCGGATGTGGTTGCCGGCCACGCCGACGAAGGCCGAGTGGATGCGGCAGCCGGCCATCAGCTGCGCTTCTTCCACGGCGCGCTGGATCGACTGCACGGTGGACTCGATGTTCACCACCACGCCTTTTTTCAGGCCGCGGGACGGATGGGTACCGATCCCGACGATTTCCAGGGTGCCGTCCTCGCCCACTTCACCCACCAGCGCCACCACCTTGGAGGTGCCGATGTCCAGCCCGACGATCATTTTGCCGCTATGCGCGTTTGCCATGGTCCTGCCTCTCTCTAATTCTTCGCAACGGCGGGTTGGGCCGTCGTCGGTGCAATCGGTTCCCGCCAACCAACGGCAAGTCCGTTGGAGTAACGCAGATCAATGCGGGCGATAGTGCTGATCTGGTCTTTGAGTGTCTTGTCGTAAATGGCAATGAAACGGCGCATCTTCTCCACCAGATGGTCGCGCCCCAGCAGCAGCTCGATACCCGGCCCGGCGCTGCTCGCGCCCGTGGTCAGGAACCAGCTGCCTCGCTCGCGCAGCTCCAGGCGAGCGATGGAAAAGCCCAGGGGGCGCAGCATCTGGCTCAATACCTGATACTGCTGCATCACTTGTTGCTGAGCACGCTGCGGCCCGGCCAGCTGCGGCAGGTGCTCGTAGTTGGCCAGTTCGCGCGGGGTGAAGGCCTGGCCCTGGTTGTTGAGCAAGGCTTCGTCACCCCAGCGCGCCACCGGCAACTGTTCTTCCAGGCGGATCACCACCTCGTCGGGCCACACCCGGCGCACTTCGGCGTGGGCGATCCACGGCATCTGCTCGAGCTCTGCGCGCATCGCCGGCAGGTCGACACTGAAGAAGCTCGCTGCCACGTAGGGCGCGATACGCTGCTGCACCGACTGCTGGCTGATGTAGCTGAGGTCGCCCTGCACGTCGATCTTGGTGATCGGCCGGTCGGCGTACGGCATCAGGCGAATGGCGCCCTCGTAGGCGCCAAACCCGGCCGCCACCAGCAGCACCGGCCACAGCAGGCGCTTGAGACCACCCAGGCTTGGCCGCGGCAGGCGCGCCGATACGGGCTCGTCGGCCACCAGCCGGCTGGCACCACGCGGCACCGGCTTGCTACGGCCGGTAACGGGTTGCTGCTGACGTATCATCGCGCCTTGCATGGTTGTTAACCTCGCGTCGCCACGCTTTCGGCCAGGATCGCCAGCACCAGTTGCTGGAAGTCCAGGCCGGCTGCGCGGGCCGCCATGGGCACCAGGCTATGGTCGGTCATGCCGGGTGCGGTGTTGACTTCGAGCAGCCAGAACCGGCCCTGCTCGTCCTGCATCACGTCCAGCCGCCCCCAGCCTTCGATGCCGATGGCATCGCAGGCACGTGCGGTCAGGTCGATCAGTTCCTGTTCCTTGACGCTGTCCAGGCCGCACGGAATGCGGTACTGGGTATCGTTGGCGATGTACTTGGCGTCGTAGTCGTAGAACACGTGCGGCGTACCCAGGGCGATCGGCGGCAGCACCTGGCCGCGCAATACCGCGACGGTGAACTCCGGCCCGTGGATCCACTGCTCCACCAGTACCTGGGAATCGTATCGGGCGGCATCCTGCCAGGCGGCGACCAGTTCCTGGGCGCTGTTCACCTTGGCCATGCCGATGCTGGAACCTTCATGGGCGGGTTTGACGATAAGCGGGAAGCCCAGTTCCGTGCTGGCCTGCAAACAATCGCTTTCGCTCGCCAGCACCGCGTGGCGCGGGGTCGGAATACCCAGGCTCTGCCACACCTGCTTGGTGCGCAGCTTGTCCATGGCCAGTGCCGAGGCAAGGATGCCACTACCGGTGTAGGGGATGCCCAGGCACTCGAGCAGGCCTTGCATGCTGCCGTCTTCACCGCCACGGCCGTGGAGGATGATGAAAGCGCGGTCGATCTTCTCGCTTTGCAGGCGGTCGAGCAGGTCGTCACCCACGTCGATGGCGACCACGTCGACACCGGCGGTGGTCAGCGCGTCGATCACTGCGGCACCGGACTTGAGCGACACTTCGCGCTCGGCGCTCTTGCCGCCGTACAGCACCGCGACGCGGCCGAACGCCTTGACGTCCAGGGTCGAGTGCAGTTTGTCGTAGGCGCTGGTCATTTCGACTTCTCCTGCTTGGCGCCAGCGAACAGCGGGCTTTTCATCAATTGAGGGGCCAGGCCGCCGACATCACCGGCACCCTGGCAGATCAGGATGTCGCCAGCGCGCAGCAGTGGCTTGACCAGCGGCGCCAGGTCGACGCCACGCTCGATGTAGATCGGGTCCAGCTTGCCGCGCTGGCGGATGCTGTGGCACAGCTGGCGGCTGTCGGCGCCGGGGATCGGCTCTTCGCCGGCCGGGTAGACCTCCATAAGCAGCAGCACGTTGGCATCGCCCAGCACCTGGACGAAATCGTCGTACAGGTCGCGGGTACGGCTGTAGCGGTGCGGCTGGTAGACGATCACCAGGCGACGGCTTGGCCAGCCACCGCGCACGGCCTGGATCACCGCGGCCACTTCGGTCGGGTGGTGGCCGTAGTCGTCGACCAGCATCACGCTGCCGCCTTCGACCGGCAGTTCGCCGTACACCTGGAAGCGGCGGCCGACGCCCTGGAAGCCGGACAGGCCCTGGACGATGGCTTCGTCGGTGATGCCTTCGTCGGTGGCGATGGCGATGGTGGCCAAGGCGTTGAGCACGTTGTGGTTGCCGGGCATGTTCACCGACACCTCCAGCGGCTCGCGGTCACGGCGCAGCACGGTGAAGTGGGTCTGCATGCCCATCTGGCGCACGTTGATGGCGCGGATGTCGGCCTCGTCGCTGAAGCCATAGGTCACGGTCGGGCGCTTGACCTGTGGCAGGATCTCGCGCACTACCGGGTCGTCCAGGCACATCACGGCCAGGCCGTAGAACGGCAGGTTGTGCAGGAACTCGACGAAGGTTTTCTTCAGTTTGTTGAAGTCACCTTCGTAGGTCGCCATGTGGTCGGCGTCGATGTTGGTGACCACGGCTACCATCGGCTGCAGGTGCAGGAAGCTGGCATCGCTCTCGTCAGCTTCGGCAATCAGGTAGCGGCTGGTACCCAGCTGGGCATTGGTGCCGGCCGCGGTCAGGCGGCCACCGATGACGAAGGTCGGGTCCAGGCCGCCAGCGGCGAACACCGAGGCCAGCAGGCTGGTGGTGGTGGTCTTGCCGTGGGTGCCGGCAACGGCCACGCCATGGCGATAGCGCATCAGCTCGGCGAGCATCTCGGCACGCGGCACCACCGGAATGCGCCGCTCGAGGGCGGTGGCGACTTCGGGGTTGGCCGGGTTGATGGCGCTGGACACCACCAGCACATCGGCGGTGGCGGCGTTCTCGGCGCGGTGGCCGACGAAGATCTCGGCGCCGAACGATTCCAGGCGCTCGGTAACCGGCGAGGCCTTCAGGTCGGAACCGGACACTTCATAGCCCAGGTTCAGCAACACTTCGGCAATGCCGCACATGCCCACGCCGCCGATACCGACGAAGTGGATACGGCGGATACGGCCCATCTTCGGCTGGGGCATGGCTTTCTGGCTCTCAACCATGGGCCACCTCCAGGCAGATATCGACCACGGTGCTGGTTGCGGCAGGTTTGGCCAGGCGCCGTGCGGTGCCTGCCATGACGTTGAGTTTCTCGGGTTGCATCAGCACCTCGTTCAGGCGTTCAGCGAGCTGCGCTGCGCCAGTTGTCGCTTGTGGCATCAGGAAGGCTGCGCCTTCCCGGGCCAGATATTGGGCGTTGTGGGTCTGGTGGTCGTCGATCGCGTGGGGCAATGGCACCAGCATCGAAGGCAGGCCCGCTGCCGCCAGCTCGCTGACGGTCAGGGCGCCGGCCCGGCACACCACAATGTCGGCCCAGCCATAGGCTTGGGCCATGTCCTTGATGAAGGGCTCTACCTGAGCCTCGACGCCCGCCTCGTGATAACGCTCGGCGGTGATCGGCGCGTGTTGCTTGCCGGCCTGGTGGAATACCTCTGGCCGCAGCGCGGCGGGCACTTCGGACAGGGCCTTAGGCAACAATTTGTTCAATGGTTCCGCACCCAGGCTGCCGCCCATCACCAGCAGGCGCGCACGGCGCTCGGCCAGGGGCGCGCGCAGGGCGTCCATGAACAGTTCCGGGCGCACCGGGTTGCCGGTGGTGCGCAGTTTGTCGCTGGCGGCGAAGGTGGCCGGGAAGGCTTCGCAAACACGCGCAGCCAGCGGCAGCAGCAGGCGGTTGGTGGTACCGGCGCGGGCGTTCTGCTCGTGGATCACCAGCGGTACGCCGCACAGGCGTGCGGCCACGCCGCCGGGGCCGGTCACATAACCACCGAAGCCGACCACGCATACCGGCTGGAGCTCACGCACGATACGCCGCGCCTGCAGCACGGCCTTGACCAGGGTGAACGGCGCCTTGAGCAACGACAGCTTGCTCTTGCCGCGCAGGCCACTCACCTGAATCAGGTGCAGCGGCAGGCCGGCCTGGGGCACCAGTTCGTTCTCGATACCGCGCGGGGTGCCCAGCCAGTGCACGCTGTAGCCGCGCGCCTGGAATTCACGGGCGCAGGCCAGGGCCGGGAACACGTGGCCCCCGGTGCCGCCCGCCATGATCAGTACGTTCTTGCCGTCAGCGGCCATGATTGGTCTCCTCGGCAAAATCGCTTTCGCTGAATTCGTGCTCCTCACTGCCCAGGTGCGTGCGGCTTTCCCACTCGATACGCAGCAACAGGCCCACACAGGCACAGCAGATCACCAGCGAACTGCCCCCGTAGCTGAGGAACGGCAGGGTCAGGCCCTTGGTCGGCAGCAGGCCGACGTTCACACCGATGTTGATCAGGAACTGGCCGATCCACAGGAAGGCCAGGCCGAAGGCAACATAAGCGGCAAAGAACTGCTTGGCTTTTTCTGCCCACAGGCCGATATACAGGGCACGTACAGTCACGAATACGAACAGCGCGATAGTCAGCAGCGAGCCGACCACGCCGAGTTCTTCGGCCAGTACCGAGAACACGAAGTCCGTGTGCGCTTCAGGCAGGTAGAACTGCTTCTGCACGCTGTTGCCCAGGCCAACGCCCAGCCACTCGCCACGGCCGAAGGCAATCAGCGCTTGGGTCAACTGGTAGCCCGAGCCGAACTGGTCGGACCACGGGTCGGTAAAGGTAATCAGGCGCGCCATCCGGTAAGGCTGCGCCTGTACCAGGACAAACACCGCGACCACTGCCAACACCACCATCAGGCTGAAGCGGAACAGCCCCACCCCGCCGAGGAACAGCATGGCCGCCGCCGCGCCCATCATCACCACGGTGGCACCGAAGTCCGGCTCCATCAGCAGCAGGGCAGCCATGGGCAGCAGCACGATGAACGGCTTGAAGAAGCCCATCCAGGTTTCGCGTACCTCGGTCTGCCGGCGCACCAGGTAGCCGGCCAGGTAGACGACCACGAACACCTTGGCAATTTCCGAAGGCTGCACGTTGAAGAAGCTGAAGCCGATCCAGCGCATGGAGCCGTTCACTTCGCGGCCGATACCCGGCACCAGCACCAGTACCAGCAGGCCGAAGGCACCCAGCAGCATCATGAAGCCCATGCGCTGCCAGGTGGCGATCGGTACCAGCATGGTGGCGCCACAGGCGACCAGGCCGAGGAACACGTACACCAGGTGGCGAAACATGTGGTAAAGCGGGTTGCCCGACTGCACCGCAGCCACTTCCGAGGACGCCGAGGTGATCATCACCAGGCCCAGGCCCAGCAATGCCAGGCAGCCGGCAAGCATCGCGAAGTCCAGGTCGATGCCACGGCCGCTGATCAGCGGCGACGGATAGGGCTTGAGGATGCCGAAGATCATGCAAGGCCTCCCGCTGCCTGGGCGAACAGGCGCCCGCGTTCTTCGAAGTTCTTGAACATGTCGAGGCTGGCGCACGCCGGCGACAGCAGCACGGCATCACCCGCCTGGGCCAGTTCGGCGCATTGCTGCACGGCGTCGTCGAGGGTCTTCACGCGGACCAGTTGCACGCCATCGCCCAGGGCTTCGGCCAGGCGCTCGGCATCACGGCCAAGCAGTACCACGGCGCGGCAGAAGCGCTTGACCGGCTCGCGCAGCGCGGCGAAGTCGGCGCCCTTGCCATCGCCACCGGCGATCAGCACCAGCTTGCCTTCGATGTCGGCACCCAGGCCTTCGATGGCGGCCAGGGCAGCACCGACGTTGGTGGCCTTGGAATCGTCGTACCAGTTAACGCCATTGCGCTCGCGCACCCATTGGCAACGGTGGGCCAGGCCGCCGAACTCGCGCAGTGCCTCGAGCATCGGTTCGAACGGCAGGCCGGCAGCATGCCCCAGGGCCAGTGCCGCCAAGGCATTGCTCTGGTTGTGGGCGCCACGAATCTTCAGCTCACGCGCCGGCATCAGCGCCTGGAATTCGAACGCCAGGTATTTCTCGCCGTCCACTTCGCGCAGGCCGAAGGCCTTGAAGTCCGGCTGGTTGAGGCCGAAGGTCCAGCATGGGCGGCCTTCCACCGGCAGCGGCCGGCTCAGCGCGTCCTGGCGGTTGACCACGACCTGGCGGGCACCACGGAAGATCCGGTGCTTGGCCAGGTGGTAGGCCGGCAGGCCGCTGTAGCGGTCCATGTGGTCTTCGCTGATGTTCAGCACGGTGGCCACTTCGGCGTTGAGCTGGTCTGTGGTTTCCAGCTGGAAGCTGGACAGTTCCAGCACGTACAGCTCGACGTCATCGGCCAGCAGGTCCAGCGCCGGGGTACCGAGGTTGCCGCCCACCGCCACGCGCTTGCCCGCCTTGGCGGCCATTTCGCCGACCAGGGTGGTGACGGTGCTCTTGGCGTTGGAGCCGCTGATGGCAATGATCGGGGCCTTGGCGTGGCGGGCGAACAGTTCGATGTCACCGGACAGCTTCACGCCACGCGCGGCCGCCAGCTGCAGGGCCGGGGTGGCCAGGGCCAGGCCGGGGCTGACGTACAGCTCGTTGGCGCGGCACAGGAAGTCCACGTCCAGTTCACCACAGCGCACTTCCACCTGCGGGTAATCACGGCGCAGGGTGTCCAGTTCCGGCGGTTGCTCGCGGGTGTCGGCGACCGCAAAGGCAATGCCCCGGCTCGCCAGGAAGCGAACCAGGGACATGCCGCTCTTGCCGAGGCCGACAACGATGCGGAATTGGTCGGAAGCGATCAGGGACACGCTCATCTACCTCAGTTTCAGGGTTGCAAGGCCGACCAGCACCAGGATCACGGTGATGATCCAGAAGCGGACGATCACCCGTGGCTCTGGCCAGCCCTTGAGTTCAAAGTGGTGGTGGATCGGCGCCATGCGGAACACGCGCTTGCCGGTCAGCTTGAAGGAGGCAACCTGGATCACCACCGACAGGGTTTCCATGACGAACACGCCGCCCATGATGAACAGCACGATTTCCTGGCGGACGATCACGGCGATGGTGCCCAGCGCGGCGCCCAGCGCCAGCGCGCCGACGTCACCCATGAATACCTGCGCCGGGTAGGTGTTGAACCACAGGAAGCCCAGGCCGGCACCGATCAGCGCGCCGCAGAACACGATCAGCTCGCCCGAGCCCGGCACATAGGGGATCAGCAGGTATTCGGCGAACTTCACGTTGCCCGACAGGTAGCAGAAGATGCCCAGGGCACCGCCGACCATCACCGTCGGCATGATCGCCAGGCCGTCGAGGCCGTCGGTGAGGTTGACCGCGTTGCTCGAACCGACAATGACGAAGTAGGTCAGCACGACGAAGCCGATGCCCAGCGGAATGGTGACATCCTTGATGAACGGCAGGATCAGCGTGGTTTCGACGCTGGTCGGCGCGGTCTTGTACAGGAAGATGGCTGCAGCCAGGCCGAACACCGACTGCCAGAAGTACTTCCAGCGGCTTGGCAGGCCACGCGAGTTCTTTTCGATCACCTTGCGGTAGTCGTCGACCCAGCCGATGGCACCGAATGCCAGGGTAACGATCAGCACCACCCACACGTAGCGGTTGGTCAGGTCGGCCCACAGCAGGGTGCTGACGGCGATGGCGGACAGGATCAGCGCCCCACCCATGGTCGGGGTGCCGGACTTGGACAGGTGCGATTGCGGGCCGTCGTTACGCACGGCCTGGCCGATCTGGCGGATTTGCAGGGTACGGATCATCCACGGCCCCAGCCACAGCGCCAGGGACAACGCGGTCAGCACACCCAGAATCCCGCGCAGGGACAGGTACTGGAAGACCGCGAAGCCTTTGTGGAACTGTTGCAGATACTCGGCCAACAGCAGCAGCATTAATGTTTCTCCCCGCTGGCACCGCACAATGCCGCCACGACGTTTTCCATCGCAGCGCTGCGCGAGCCCTTGATCAAGATAGTGGTGTCGCTGGCATTCTCGGCGCCAACTGCGTCGATCAACTCAGCTTGAGTAGCGAAATGGCGGCCATTGGCGCCGAACGCCTTGACCGCGTGTGTCATGTTGGAACCCACTGCGTACAGGGCGTCGACCTTGCCACGCGCGTAGTCACCCACCTGACGGTGGCCTTCTTCCGCCCATTGCCCCAGTTCGCCGATATCTCCAAGCACCAGGACGGTGCGTCCGGAAAAGCCGGCGAGTATATCAATGGCCGCGCACATGGAGGTGGGATTTGCGTTGTAACTGTCGTCGATCACGCGCACGCCGCTCGGCGCGATCTGCGCCACGGTACGGCCCTTGACCGGCTGCACGGCAGCCAGGCCGGCGGCGATGCCGCTCAGGCTCAGACCAACGGCATGGGCAGCGGCGGCGGCGGCCAGGGCATTGCTGACGTTGTGCTCACCGAGCACATTGAGTTGCACGTCTACCACGTCACCAGCGCCGTGCAGCTTGAACGACGGGCAACCACGGGCATCGCGACCGATGTCCGTGGCATGGAAATCGGCCTTTGCATTGCTGCGGGCGAAGCTGAAGACCTTGTGCGCGCCGGCGCGTGCCTTCCAGATATCAAAGGCCTTGTCGTCCAGGTTGAGGATGGCGATACCACCCTCGCCCAGGCCTTCGAGGATCTCGCCCTTGGCTTCGACGATCTTTTCCGGGCCGCCGAACTCGCCAACGTGGGCGGTACCGGCGTTGTTGATGATGACCACCTGGGGCTGGGTCAGGCCGACGGTGTAGCGGATCTCGCCAATGCGCGAGGCGCCCAGTTCGATCACCGCGGCACTGTGCTCGGGAGCGATCTCCAGCAGGGTCAGCGGCGCGCCGAGGTCGTTGTTCAGGTTGCCGCGGGTGGCGTGCACCAGGCCACGGGTGCGCAGGATGCTGGCGAGCATCTCTTTGACCGTGGTCTTGCCGCTGGAACCGGTGATGGCCACCACCGGCTTGTCGAAGGCAGCACGGTTCAGCGCGCCAAGCTGGCCGAGGGCCAGGCGGCAATCGGCGACCAGCAGCTGCGGCAGGTCGACATCGGCTACTTCACGCTCGACCAGGGCCGCGACAGCGCCCTTGGCCTTCACATCGGCCAGGTAGTCGTGGCCATCGAAGCGCGGGCCGGCCAGGGCGACGAACAGTTGCCCGGCGCCAACACTTCGGCTGTCGATGCTGACGCCGGTGAAGGTGGCGTCGGCACCGACTTGTTGACCACTCAGTGCTGTGGTCAGCTGGCTGAGTGACATCGGCTTAAGCATGTGGAGCCTCCCAGGCTGCAAGTGCCTTTTCGGCCTCGGTCAAATCGGAGAAGTCATGGCGCTCGCCATTGATCTCCTGGTAATCCTCGTGCCCCTTGCCGGCCAGCACGATCACATCGTCGGCAGCGGCAGTGGCGATCAGGTGTGCGATGGCTTCACCACGACCAGCAACGAACTCGACCTCGGCAGGCTTGGCGAAACCGGGGCGGATGTCATCGAAAATGCGCAGCGGGTCTTCAGTACGCGGGTTGTCGTCGGTGACCAGCACGCGGTCGGCCAGGCGCTCGGCCACTTCGGCCATCAGCGGGCGCTTGCCGCGGTCTCGGTCGCCGCCGCAGCCGAACAGGCACAGCAGCTTGCCGTGCGCGTGCGGGCGCAGGGCTTCGAGCACTTTCTCCAGGGCGTCCGGGGTGTGCGCATAGTCGACCACCACCAGCGGCTTGTTGCCCCCACCCAGGCGCTGCATTCGGCCGATCGGCCCCTGCAGCTGCGGGGTGACCTTGAGGATTTCGTCCAGCGCGTAGTCCAGCGCCAACAGGGTCGCCACGGCGGCGAGCATGTTGCTCAGGTTGAAGCGGCCCAGCAACTGGCTGCGCAGGGTACGTTCGCCCTGGGCGGTGACCAGGGTGGCACGCACGCCATCGTCATTGAACACGGCTTCGCGGCAGAACAGCGAGGCCTCCGGGTTCTCCAGGCTGTAGCTGAGCAACCGGGTCTCGATATGGTCGACACTCGGACGGCGGGCAAAATCGGCGGCCAGGCGACGGCCGAAATCGTCATCCAGGTTGACCACCTGGCAGCGCAGGCTCGGCCAGGCGAACAGCTTGGCCTTGGCGGCCTCGTAGGCCTCCATGCTGCCGTGGTAGTCCAGGTGGTCGCGGGACAGGTTGGTCATGACCGCAATGTCGAATTCCAGCGCGGCGACCCGGCCCTGCTCCAGGGCGTGGGAGGAAACCTCCATGGCCACGGCCTTGGCGCCACCTTTCTTGAGGTCGTTGAGGGTCGACTGTACGGCGATCGGGTCGGGCGTGGTCAGGCGACCACTCTGCAGCTCACCATAGAAGCCGGTACCCAGGGTGCCGATCAGGCCGCAACGCTGGCCAAGCAAGTCCAGCGCCTGGGCCACCAGCTGGGTGACGCTGGTCTTGCCGTTGGTACCGGTCACGCCCACCAGGTTCAGCTGGCGGCTCGGTTCGCCATAGAAGCGCCCTGCGATATCCGAAAGCTGGGCGATCAGGCCCTTGACCGGGATGAGCGGCGCGTCGGTGATTGGCAGGACGCTCGCGCCCTGCTCTTCATAGGCCACGGCGGCAGCGCCACGCGCCAGGGCATCGGCGATATGCTCGCGGCCATCGACCTTGGCGCCCGGCACGGCCAGGAACAGATCGCCCGGGCGCACATTGCGGCTGTCCAGGGTCAGTTCACGGATCAGCGGGTCACGGCTGGCGTGAGCGAAAAGCTTGCTCAATGGCATTGTCATCATCCACGCCCTCCCTTGGCGGTTGCTGCTGCATTGACTTGCGATTGTTCGACGGGTGCTGGTGGCGGCAGGTTGTCTGGCGGCACGTTCATCAGGCGCAGGGTGCCGGACATGACCTTGCTGAACACCGGCGCCGAAACCAGGCCGCCGAAGTAGCCGCCCTTGCCTGGTTCGTCGATGACCACGACGATGGCGTAGCGCGGGTCGCTCATCGGCCCGAAGCCGGCGAACAGCGAGCGATAGGCGTTTTCGGTGTAGCCCTTGGAGCCCACGGTGGCTTTACGCGCGGTACCGGACTTGCCGGCCACGTGGTAGAACGGCACCTGGGCGCGGAACACGCCGCGCGGTGCTTCAATCACCTGCTGCAGCATGCCCTGGACGGTTTCGGCGGTTTCCTTCGGAATGGCCTGCACCGCTTCCGGGGCCTTGTCGACCTTGAGGATCGACAGCGGCACCATCTTGCCGTCGTTGGCCAGCGCCGCGTAGGCATGCACCAGCTGCAGGGCGGTGACCGACACGCCATAGCCATAGGACAGGGTCGCGGTCTCTGCCTTGCGCCACTCGCGGTGGTTGGGCAGGTTGCCGACGCGTTCGCCGGGGAAGCCAAGGCCGGTGTACTGACCCAGGCCGACCTGGGACATGACCCGGTAGATGGCCTCGCCGCCGATGTCGAAGGCGATCTTGCTCATGCCGACGTTACTGGAGTTGATGAGGATGCCGGTCAGGTCGAGGATCGGGCCCTCGCTCCTGGACACGTCCTTGATGGTGTAGCGGCCGATCTGCAGGCTGCCCGGGTACACCTCGACCTTGTCGGTCGGCTTCCAGCGGCCACTTTCCAGTGCCGCGCTCATGGAAATCGGCTTGACCGTGGAGCCCGGCTCGAACACGTCGATGATCGCGCGGTTACGCATGGCGGCCGGGAACATGCTGCGACGGTTGTTGGGGTTGTAGGTCGGCTGGTTGACCATCGCCAGCACCTCACCGGTCTTGACGTCCATGATCACCAGGCTGCCGGCCTTGGCGTCCTGCTCGGCAATGGCGTTGCGCAGCTCGCGGGTAGCCAGGTACTGCAGGCGCAGGTCTATCGACAACGCCAAGGTCTTCCCGGCCTTGGCGTTCTTGGTTACCTGGATGTCCTTGATCAGCCGGCCGCGCCGGTCCTTGATCACCTGCCGCTTGCCGGGTACGCCGGCCAGCCACTCGTCATAGGCCAGTTCCACCCCTTCGCGACCGTGGTCGTCGAGGTCGGTGAAGCCGACCATGTGCGCGGTGACATCACCGGCCGGGTAGAAGCGGCGGAATTCTTCCAGGCCGTACACGCCCGGCACTTTCAGGTCGAGTACATGCTGGCCCTGCTCCGGGGTAAGGCCGCGGACCAGATAGATGAACTCTTTGCTGGCCTGCTGGGTCAGGCGCTCGGTCAGCTGCTGCGGGTTCTGCCCCAGCGCTGCCGCCAGCTGTGGCCAGCGGTCCTTGGAGGCCTGCATTTCCTTGGGGTTGGCCCACAGGGTGGTGACCGGGGTACTGACCGCCAGCGGTTCACCGTTACGGTCGGTGATCAGGCCGCGGTGAGCCGGGATAGGGATGTGACGCAGGCTGCGCGCATCGCCCTGGCCCTTGAGGAAGTCACGGTCGACCACCTGCAGGTCGATGATGCGCCAGCAGATGGCACCGACCATCAGCGCCAGCAAGCCGATCACCACGCGGAAGCGCCATGGGTAGAGTGCGCCTTCGAGCTTCATCATGGCGCCACCATCCGTACTTCGTCAGCCGAAGGTACGCGCATCTTCAGTTGCTCGGAAGCCAGGTTTTCGATGCGGCTGGCGGCGGTCCAGGTGCTTTGCTCGAGGATCAGCCGGCCCCACTCGGCCTGGGCCTTGTCGCGTTCGTTCAACTCGCCGTACAGGGTGTTGAGCAACTGACGGTTCCAGTGCGCGCTGTAGGACACGGCGATGGCCGAAATCAGCACGGCAACGAACAGCAGAAGCATCAGGAAGCTTCCGCCTGGCAAGGGTTTGGCAAACAGCCTGCTCACCGCAGTTTCTCCGCCACCCGCATCACGGCGCTGCGCGCCCGCGGGTTGGCCTTGAGCTCGGCTTCGGAAGCGAACTGGGCCTTGCCGATGAGCTTGATTTTCGGCTCGAAGGCCTTGTGCTGAACCGGCAGGTTGCGTGGCAGGTTGTCGGCCTCGCCCTTGACCAGCTTGCGCATGAACAGCTTGACGATACGGTCTTCCAGCGAGTGGAAACTGATGACTGCCAGGCGCCCGCCAACTTCCAGCGCTTCGAGCGCTGCCTCAAGACCGGTCTCTAGGTCGCCCAGCTCGTTGTTGACGTGAATGCGCAGGCCTTGGAAGGCACGGGTAGCCGGGTTCTTGCCCTTTTCCCAAGCCGGGTTGGCCACCTTGAGCACTTCCGCCAGGTCGGCGGTACGGGTGAACGGCTGCTTTTCGCGGCGTTCCACCACAGCACGCGCCATGCGCCCGGCAAAGCGCTCCTCGCCGTATTCCTTGAATACGCGGGCGATCTCTTCCACCGGCGCAGTGGCGATGAACTCGGCGGCGCTGATGCCCTGGTCCGGGTTCATGCGCATGTCCAGCGGGCCATCATTGAGGAAGCTGAAGCCACGCTCGGGATCATCCAGCTGCGGCGAGGAAACGCCCAGGTCCAGCAATACGCCGCTGACCTTGCCATCCAGGCCGCGCTCGGCCACTTCCGCGCCCAGCTCGGCAAAGCTGCGCTGCACAATGACAAAGCGGCCGTCTTCGGCCGCCAGCGCTTGCCCCGTGGCAATCGCCTGTGGATCTTTGTCGAAACCCAGCAGCCGCCCTTGCGGCCCGAGCTTGCTGAGAATCAGCCGGCTGTGCCCGCCGCGGCCGAAAGTGCCGTCCAGATAGCAACCGTCGGCGCGCAGGGCCAATGCCTCGACAGCTTCGTCGAGCAGGACGGTAATGTGGTTGAAGCCGCTATCTATGGTCACAGGATCAGGTCACGCAATTCGTCGGGCATGGCGCCCGGTTGTTGAATAGCTGCAAGGTCGGCTGCCGAAACCGCGTTCCAGGCATCTTCATCCCACAGCTGGAATTTGTTCAGTTGCCCCACCAGCATCGCCTTCTTGTCGAGCTTGGCGTACTCACGCAGACGGGGCGGCACCAGGAAACGCCCGCTGCCATCGAGCTCCAGGTCAACCGCATTACCGATCAGCAAACGCTGCAGGCGGCGGTTTTCCTCACGCAACGATGGCAAGGCACGCAACTTGGCTTCTATCTGTTCCCACTCATCGAGGGGATAAACACACAAGCAGGGGTCAACGGCGTCGATGGTCACGATCAGTTGACCATTGCAACGCGAATCGAGCTCGTCACGGTACCGGCTCGGCATGGCGAGACGGCCCTTGGCATCGAGGCTGACGGCGTTGGCTCCGCGGAACACGGCTGCGATTCCCCACAATGTTAGCTTTTTTGTGCCAGAAAACCCACTTCATCCCACTTTCTGCCACTTGCGCACACTATAGGAATCCGCCCGCAGCACCGTCAAGGCACGTTCGGAAGGAAAAGCCTTACAGGACCGAGATTTAGCGCAATAAAGGAATGCGGAAGGACTACCGAGGAGAAAAAAACACGAGAAAAATCAAACCCACGCAGGCGAATGGAGTTCGAAGTTAAAGTGATTTATTAAGAGTAAGATTTTTTCGGTATTACCAGAGGGCATCTGCTATCGAATAAAGCAGGGAGGGAAAGGTGGAGAGTCGATCTGTAAGCCGGGTTTTGTCGAGGACAGTCATTCCTCTACGACGGCCATCGCTGGACGCCTCTAGCAACCTACCCGGTTCCGACGCGGGCCACGCCTGATGGAACCCTATTTGGTCTTGCTCCGAGTGGGGTTTACCTAGCCACGAACTGTTGCCAGCCGTGCGGTGCGCTCTTACCGCACCTTTTCACCCTTACCGGCACCGAAGTGCTTAGGCGGTTATTTTCTGTGGCACTTTCCGTAGGCTCGCGCCTCCCAGGCGTTACCTGGCACTCTGCCCTATGGAGCCCGGACTTTCCTCCCCCTGCTGTTGCGGAACAAAAGCAGGCAGCGACTGTCCGATCGACTCTCCGCCGCCAAGATTAACGGCACGCGCGCCCGAGAACAAGCAATACCGACATCTACATCAATTTGCCACTACTCGGCTTTCTGCTTTTCCAGGGCCAGTTGATACAGCAGGTTCTTGCGCACCCCGGTAATTTCCGCGGCCAGCGCCGCCGCCCGCTTGAGTGGCAACTCGGCCAGCAGCAGGTCGAGCACCCGCTGCGCCTCGGCACTGATCGCCTGCTCGCCCTCCGGCGCACTCCAGCCACCGACCAGCACCACGCACTCACCGCGCTGCTGGTTGCTGTCGCCGGCAACGAACGCGCGCAGCTCGGCCAGGGGCAGGCCCTTGAGGGTCTCGAAGGCCTTGGTCAGCTCGCGCGCCAAAAGCGCCGGGCGCTCGCCACCGAACACCGCCTCCATGTCCTCTAGGCATTCCAGGATACGGTGCGGGGCCTCATAGAAGATCAGCGTGCGCGGCTCTTCCTTTACCTGCTCCAGGCGCGCCCGGCGTCCCGCTGCCTTGGCCGGCAGGAAGCCTTCGAAGATGAAGCGGTCCGAAGGCAGGCCGGCCGCCGACAGCGCGGCGATCAGAGCGCAGGCGCCCGGCACCGGCACCACGTTCACACCCGCAGCCCGCGCCTGGCGCACCAGGTGGTACCCCGGATCGGAAATCAGCGGCGTGCCGGCATCGGAGACCAACGCCACATTCTCGCCCGCCAGCAGCTTGGTGAGAAAACGCCCGCCCTCGTCGCGCTCGTTGTGCTCATGGCAGGCCGCCAGCGGCGTGTCGATGCCGAAGTGCTGCAGCAGGCGGATCGAATGACGGGTATCTTCCGCCGCGATCAGGGCCACGTCCGCCAGCACCTTCAGCGCCCGGGCGCTCATGTCGTCAAGGTTGCCGATGGGGGTTGCGACCACATACAGCGTCCCCACGGTGGATTTCGAAGCCCCTGCCACATCAGTCACTGCGCACACCTGTCGTTCGGATCAAAGGCGCCATTGTAGCCCGAGCGCCTGCAACAGGGCGCAAAGAACTTCGCCGACGACCGATGGCAGGCCTCCTATAGTGAAGGATCGACACGGCAACATCGCGCCCCGGCCAGCGCTTGGGTACAATTGCCGGCCACCTTGATCGAGTAACAGGACCTTTACATGATCGCTTGCCTGCGGCTGTTCACAGCCCTCTGCCTTGCTGCCTTGCTGGCAGCCTGCGCCAGCTCGCCCTCATCCAGCCTGGGCGAACTGCCACGCACCCCGGACGCCAGCATCGAGCAACTGCTCGAGAAGGCTGCTTCCAGCAAGTCCGCGGAAGACGCCGCCCTGCTGCGCCTGAGCGCAGCCGACCTGGCCTACAAGCAGAAGGATTTCCCACGCGCCGCACGCATCCTCGAGCAGGTGCCGCTGGACACGCTCAAGCCGGCGCAGCAAGTGTTCGCCAGCACCCTCGGTGCCGAGCTGGCCATGAGCCGCAACCAGCCCAAGGCTGCCCTGACCGCCCTGGCCCACCCGAGCCTGCAGCGCGTCGCCGAACTGCCGGAAGAACAGCAAGCGCGCACCTACAGCGTGCACGCGGCCGCCCTCGAAGCCGATGGCCAGGCCCTGGCCGCCGCGCAACAGCGCGTGCTGCTGGCCCCGCTGCTCAGCGGCCAGGCCGCCAGCGCCAACAATGACGCCATCTGGGCCCTGGTCGCCTCGCTGCCGGCAGAGCAACTGCAGCAGCCTGGCAACGACCAGACCCTGGCCGGCTGGACCAGCCTGGCCTTCGCGGTAAAAAGCGCCGGCACCCTGGAACAGCAGCAAGCGGCTATCGACGCCTGGGTCAAGCAGCACCCGGACCACCCGGCCGCCCAGCAACTGCCGCTGGCACTGACCAAGCTCAAGGAGCTGGCCAGCCAGCCGCTGACCAAGATTGCCCTGCTGCTGCCTCAGGAAGGCCCGCTGGCCGGTGTTGCCCGCGCCCTGCGTGACGGCTTCATGGCTGCGCATTTCCAGGCCCAGCAAGCCGGCCAGCAGGCGCCAGCCGTGCAGGTATTCGACAGCTCGCGCATCGGTTCGCTCGACGACTTCTATCGCCAGGCCCAGGCCGCAGGCGTACAGCTGGTCATCGGCCCACTGGAAAAACCGCTGGTCAAGCAACTGGCTGCCAAGCCACAACTGCCGATCACCACCCTGGCCCTGAACTACGCCGACGCCGGCCAGAAGGCGCCGCCGCAGCTGTTCCAGTTCGGCCTGGCTGCCGAAGACGAAGCCCGTGAAGTGGCCCGCCGCGCCCGCGCCGATGGCATGGTCCGCGCCGTGGCCCTGGTGCCGAGCGGCGAATGGGGCGACCGCGTGCTTGCCGCCTTCCGCCAGGACTGGGAAGGCAATGGTGGCACCCTGCTCGCCGCCGAGCGCATCGCCCAGCCGGTCGCACTGGCCCAGCAGATTGCCGACCTGTTCCAGCTGCGCCAGAGCGAAGGCCGCGCCAAGAGCCTGCAGAGCACGGTAGGTGGCAGCATCGCCGCGCAGCCGTCGCGCCGCCAGGACATCGACTTCATCTTCCTCGCCTCGACCCCGCAACAGGCCCAGCAGATCAAGCCGACCCTGAACTTCCAGTACGCCGGTGACGTACCGGTCTACGCCACCTCGAACCTGTACAGCGCCAGTGGTGACGTCAACCAGTACAACGACATGAACGGTATCCGCTTCTGCGAAACCCCGTGGCTGCTCGATACCAGCAACAGCCTGCGCCAGCAGGTCGTGCAGCAGTGGCCGCAAGCCGCCGGCAGCCTGGGCCGCCTGTATGCCATGGGCGTCGACGCCTACAGCCTGGCGCCGCGCCTGGGCCAACTGAAAGCGCTGCCGGACAACCGCGTACTGGGCCTTTCGGGCAGCCTGAGCATGAACGCCAACCAGCGTGTCGAGCGCCAGCTGCCCTGGGCCGAGTTCGTCGGCGGCCAGGTCCAGCGCCTGCCTGACACCGCCCGCTGATGGCAGCAGCGTCGCCCACCAGCGCCGGGCAGGCAGCGGAAACCCAGGCCCTTGAATACCTTCAAGGGCAGGGCTTGCAACTGCTGGCGCGCAACTGGCGATGCAAAGGCGGTGAGCTTGATCTGGTCATGCTCGACGCCGATACAGTAGTATTCGTCGAAGTCCGCTACCGGTTGCACGCGGGCTTCGGTGGCGCCCTCGGCAGTATCGACGGGCGCAAGCAGAAACGGTTGGTGCTCGCCGCCAGCCTGTTCCTGCAGAAGGAGCCCCACTGGGGCAACCACCCCTGCCGCTTCGACGTAGTCGCCCTGCAGGGCAGCCACCATGCAGGCAGACCGCTTCAATGGCTGAAAAACGCCTTCGAATGCTGAACCCACTCCGATTTTTTTGCTCTATGTTTCGCGGGCTGGTCGTTGTTGCGCGTAGCAAAGGCCACCGCCCCACTTAAGGTCACCAGATGGACATGCAATCCCGAATTCGCCGGCTGTTCCAGGCCAGCATCGATACCAAGCAACAGGCAATGGACATCCTGGCACCGCACATCGAGCAGGCCAGCCTGGTCATGGTCAATGCACTGCTCAACGAGGGCAAGATGCTCGCCTGCGGCAACGGCGGCTCGGCCGGCGATGCCCAGCACTTTTCCTCGGAGCTGCTCAACCGCTTCGAGCGCGAACGCCCGAGCCTGCCGGCCATCGCGCTGACCACCGACAGCTCGACCCTGACCTCGATCGCCAACGACTACAGCTACAACGAAGTCTTTTCCAAGCAGATCCGCGCGCTGGGCCAGCCCGGTGACGTTCTGCTGGCGATCTCCACCAGCGGCAACTCGGCCAACGTGATCCAGGCGATCCAGGCCGCACATGACCGCGAAATGATTGTCGTAGCATTGACGGGTCGCGATGGCGGCGGCATGGCTTCGTTGCTGCTGCCCGAAGACGTGGAAATCCGCGTACCTTCGACGGTTACCGCGCGCATCCAGGAAGTCCACCTGCTGGCGATCCACTGCCTGTGTGATCTGATCGACAGCCAACTGTTCGGGAGTGAAGAATGACCCCTATGCGCCTCGGCCTTATGGCCCTGACCCTGTGCCTGAGCGTTACTGGTTGCAGCTCGGTACTGACCTCTACCCGCAATTCGCCAATCGAGGACGATCGCGGCACGCGCACCATCGGCAGCAAGATCGACGACTCGCTGATCGAAACCAAGGCCTCGGTCAACATCGCCAAGGCCAGCCCTGACCTGGACAAAGGTTCGCACATCGTTGTCAGCAGCTACAACGGCATCGTCCTGCTGGCCGGCCAGACCCCGCGCGCCGACCTCAAGAGCCTTGCCGAGCAGACTGCCAGCCAGGTACAGCGGGTCAAGAAAGTGCACAACGAGCTGCAGGTGATGCAGCCCTCCTCCATCCTGGCGCGCAACAACGACGCCTGGCTGACCACCAAGATCAAGACCCAGATGCTGACCGACAATGCCGTGCCCAGCTCGCGCATCAAGGTGATTACCGAGAACGGCATCGTCTACCTGCTCGGCCTGGTGACCCAGCAGGAGGCCAACTCGGCCACTGCCGTGGTACAGGGCGTTTCGGGTGTGCAGAAGATCGTCAAGCTGTTCGAGTACATCGACTGATTCATTAGCCTGTACCGGCCTCTTCGCGGGCTTGCCCGCTCCCACAGGGATACGCTAAACCCTGTGGGAGCGGGCAAGCCCGCGAAGAGGCCGGTACAGGCAAGCACAACACCTTGTCTTTTCAGAAATCCAGGAAACACCGCATGAAAAAGCTTCTGCTGCCTGCCCTGCTGTTCGGCACTTTCGCCACCCTGGCCGGCTGCTCCACACCAAGCCTGATCACCCTCAACGATGGTCGTGAAATCCAGGCCGTCGACGTACCGGAATTCGACCGCGACGCCGGCTTCTACGAGTTCCAGCAACTCGACGGCAAGCGTACCCGCATCAACAAGGACCAGGTACGCACCATCAGCGACCTGTAAGTCAGGGCTGGTAAAGAAAAAGGCGATCCGGTTGGATCGCCTTTTTTGTTACTTGACCACTTTCAGGCTTGGCCGGCCAGTCGGGCGTGGCGGCTGGCCACCACCTTCTGGCGGGCCATTGTCGTCCGGCTGCACATCATCATCTTCCGGCTCATCGTCATCCATCACGGGCGGCTCCAGCTCGAAGACCATACCCTGGCCATTTTCGCGGGCATAGATACCCAGGATGGCGCCAACCGGCACGTACAGCGAGTGAGCCACGCCACCGAAGCGGCCCTCGAAGCTGACCGCGTCGTTGTCCATGTGCAGGCTGCGCACTGCACTTGGCGAGATGTTCAACACGATCTGGCCATCACTGGCGAAACCGTCCGGGACCTGGACCTTCGGGAATTCGGCATTGACCAGCATATGGGGCGTGCAATCGTTGTCGACGATCCACTCGTACAGTGCTCGAACCAGATAGGGGCGACTGGAGTTCATCAACGGCTCCTTAAAGCTTGCGCATTTCACGTTCTACAGAGGACAGGCTCGCCTGGAAAGGCTCGCGGGCGAACTGCCGCTCCATGTAATCCAGCAGCGGCTTGGCTTGCCGCGGCAACTCGATACCCAACACCGGCAGACGCCAGAGGATGGGCAGTAGACAACAATCGACCAGGCTTTGCTCCTCACTCATGAAGCAGGCGTACTCGCCGAACAACGGCGAGACCCCGGTCAGGCTCTCACGCAACGCCTTGCGCGCTTCGGCTCGGCCAGCCTCGCTGCTGCGCGGGTCGAGCACGGTATCGGCCAGGGAGCACCAGTCGCGCTGGATGCGGTGCATCAGCAAGCGGCTGTTGCCCCGCGCAACCGGGTACACCGGCATCAGCGGCGGATGTGGATAACGCTCCTCGAGGTATTCCATCACCACGGTCGACTCATACAGCGCCAGGTCACGGTCGACCAGGGTCGGCACGCTGCCGTAAGGGTTCACCTCGGCCAGCTTGGGCGGCAGGCGACTGGGGTCGACATCGATGACCTGCACGCTGATACCCTTCTCGGCCAGCACGAGGCGTACCCGATGAGAATAGTGATCAGCGGGGTCGGAATAGCAGGCTAACCTGTTGGTTGCGCCCATGTAGCGCCTCCTCGCACGGGATGCTTGTGAAACTGTAAATGAAAACGCGCCCGTGGTGACCTGGCAGATCTGCCAGGCCACCACGGGCGCGTTCAACAACCAGAAACTACTGCGTGATCAGTGCACGTCCTTCCAGTATTCACGCTTGAGCAAGTAGGCGAATACGAAGAAGAAAGCCAGGTACAGCAACACGTAGGTACCGATGCGCTGGCTTTCCAGTTTGACCGGGTTGGCCGAATAGGCCAGGAAGGTCACCAGGTTCTTGACCTTCTCGTCGAACTGCTCGGTCGTCAGGGTACCGGAATTCGGCGTAATGGTCAGCTGGTCGCAGGCTTCATGGGTGATCGGGGCGCCGGTCAACGGGTCGAATTGCTTCTTGCCATCGGTCACGGTCTGCACCTGTTTGCAGCCGACGTACTGGTTGCCCTGCAGGCCAACCAGCACGTTTGGCATGCCAACGTTCGGGAACACCTTGTTGTTCACCCCATAAGGCCGCGACGGGTCCTCATAGAAGCTGCGCAGGTAGGTGTACAGCCAGTCGGTGCCACGCACCCGCGCCACCAGGGTCAGGTCTGGCGGTGCGGCGCCGAACCAGGTCTTGGCGTCACTGGGCTTCATGCCGATCTGCATGTGGTCACCGATCTTGGCACCGGTGAACACCAGCTTCTCGAGCATCAGCTCGTGGGGGATGCCAAGGTCATCGGCCACCCGCTCGTAACGCTGGAACTTGGCACTGTGGCAACCCATGCAATAGTTGGCAAAGGTACGCGCACCGTCCTGCATGGCGGCCTTGTCGCCCAGGTCGATCTCGACCTTGTCCAGCTCCAGGCCCGTTTCGGCCGCGAAGGAAAAGGCAGGCATCACTGCCAGCAAAAATACTGCAATCAACTTTTTCATCAGCCAGTCACCCTTTCCGGAACCGGTTTGGTCTTCTCGAGCCTTGTGTAGAACGGCATCAGCAGGAAGTAGGCGAAGTACAACACCGTGCACACCTGCGACAGCAAGGTACGCCCAGGTGTCGGCGCCAGTACGCCCAGCACGCCGAGGATGACGAAGGCCACGCAGAACACCAGCAGGAAGAGCTTGCTGATCCAGCCCTTGTAGCGCATGGAGCGCACCGGGCTGCGGTCGAGCCAGGGCAGCACGAACAACACGGCAATGGCCGCACCCATGGCGATGACGCCCATCAGTTTGTCAGGCACCGCACGCAGGATCGCGTAGAACGGCGTGAAGTACCACACAGGCGCAATGTGCTCGGGTGTCTTGAAGGCGTTCGCCTGCTCGAAGTTAGGTTTCTCCAGGAAGTAACCGCCCATTTCCGGGAAGAAGAACACCACGGCGCAGAACACGAACAGGAACACCACCACGCCGACAATGTCCTTGACGGTGTAGTACGGGTGGAACGGGATACCATCCAGCGGGATACCGTTCTCGTCCTTTTTCTTCTTGATGTCGACGCCATCGGGGTTGTTCGAACCCACTTCGTGAAGGGCGAGGATATGCAGCACCACCAGGCCGAGAATCACGATCGGCAGGGCAACCACGTGCAGGGCGAAGAAGCGGTTCAGGGTGATACCCGAGATCAGGTAGTCACCGCGGATCCACTGGGTGAGGTCGCCACCGATTACCGGAATGGCACCGAACAGCGAGATGATCACCTGGGCACCCCAGTACGACATCTGGCCCCACGGCAGCAGGTAGCCCATGAAGGCTTCGGCCATCAGCGCCAGGTAGATCAGCATGCCGAACAGCCACACCAGTTCACGCGGTTTCTGGTAGGAGCCGTAGAGCAGGCCGCGGAACATGTGCAGGTAGACCACGATGAAGAACGCCGATGCACCGGTCGAGTGCAGGTAGCGCAGGATCCAGCCGTATTCCACGTCACGCATGATGTACTCGACCGAGGCGAACGCCTCTTCCGCCGAGGGCGTGAAGCTCATGGTCAGCCACACACCGGTGACGATCTGGTTGACCAGCACCAGCAGCGCCAGGGAGCCGAAGAAGTACAGGAAGTTGAAGTTCTTGGGCGCGTAATACTTGCTCAGGTGGTCTTCCCACATCTTGGTGGCGGGGAAGCGAGCATCAATCCAGTCCATGAACTTGCTCATCATGCGTTCTCCTGGTCAACGCCGATGACGACGATCTCGTCCGACTCGTAAGAGTGCGGTGGCACGGGCAGGTTGAGAGGCGCCGGCTGCGACTTGTAGACGCGGCCGGCCAGGTCGTAGTGGGAGCCGTGGCACGGGCAGAAATAGCCACCGACCCATTTCGGGCCAAGGTCGGCGGGTGCGACTTCCGGACGGAAGGTGGGCGAGCAGCCCAGGTGTGTGCACAGGCCGACAAGGATGAGGATTTCCGGCTTGATCGAACGAACCTGCGGGTCGACGTAGGTGGGCTGTACCGAGGCCTTGGACTCGGGGTCAGCCAGGTCACCGACGACCTTTTTCAGGTTACCGAGGATCTCGTCCGTTCGCCGCACGATGAACACCGGCTGGCCACGCCACTCGGCCACCATCTGCTGCCCGGCCTCGACCTTGGCGATATTGACCTTCACCGGTGCACCCGCGGCTTTCGCCTTGGCACTGGGAAACCATGACCCCACGAACGGTACCGCAGCCCCCACTGCCCCCGCTGCCCCGACTACAGATGTCGCGGCTACGAGGAAGCGGCGCCGGCCTGCGTTGACGCCGTCATTGCTCATTCAGTCCTCTCCCATCAGCTTGCTTGGCCAGTTGGACCTGGCCTGTACTTAGGTAATGTCTGTGGCACTAAAAATTGGCCGCCATGGTAAGAAACAAATCCACACACTGACAAGGTGATTACCCGGGGAACGGGCTACAACCCTCGCTTTGCTTGATCTGCGTCTATGCGGCAAGTCGTCACCGACATGCTGACAGGTTAGTTCAAGACATAAAAAAAGCCCGGTTCCAAGGAACCGGGCTTTTTTCGACTGCCGAAGCGGTATTAACGCTTGGAGTACTGAGGACGCTTACGCGCTTTACGCAGACCCACTTTCTTACGCTCAACTTCACGAGCGTCGCGGGTGACGTAGCCAGCACGACGCAGAGCGCCACGCAGGGTTTCGTCGTATTCCATCAGAGCGCGGGTGATACCGTGACGGATCGCACCGGCTTGACCGCTGACACCACCACCGGAAACGGTGACGTAGATGTCGAACTTCTCGACGGTTTCGGTCAGCTCGAGCGGCTGACGAACAACCATGCGAGCGGTTTCGCGACCGAAGAACACGTCCAGAGAACGGTTGTTGATGGAAATGTTACCAGTACCCGGACGCAGGAATACGCGAGCGGTTGCGGTCTTGCGACGGCCAGTGCCGTAGTTTTGAGTCGCCGACATAATGAACTATCCCGTTAGATCTTCAGTTCTTGAGGCTGCTGAGCAGTGTGTGGGTGAGCAGCACCCGCGTACACTTTCAGCTTGCGGTACATGTCGCGACCCAGCGGGTTCTTCGGCAGCATGCCTTTGACCGCAGTTTCGATAACACGCTCAGGGGCCTTGGCGATCAACTTCTCGAAGTTGATTTCCTTGATACCGCCCGGGAAACCGGAGTGGGAGTAGTACATCTTGTCGGAAGACTTGGCACCAGTCACACGAACCTGCTCGGCGTTGATGACGACGATGTAGTCGCCGGTGTCAACGTGAGGGGTGTATTCTGGTTTGTGTTTGCCACGCAGACGGCTAGCGATTTCGGTAGCCAGACGACCCAGGGTCTGGCCAGCGGCGTCGACTACGAACCACTCGCGCTTTACTGTTTCCGGTTTAGCAGTAAAAGTTTTCATTCTCTAAAGCCTCAGAGGCCGCCCAGCGAAAAATAGACGGCGAATCTTACTGGATAGTGCACAGCTTGCCAAGGGCAAGCGCGCAGCCGAACGCTGACGCTTTTGGGGGCTCGGGTCAGGCACGCCAATGTTCGACGGGGTTCTTCCTGCGTGGTGGTGCATCACTTCCGCCACACGGAGAGGGGCCGAATTATCCAGATTGCGCGAAAAATTTCAACCTGCTTTGATGGGCTTCTTTGTCAAGGAGTGTCTACCCGATGGAATACCGCCAGCTCGGCCGTACCGACCTCAATGTCAGCGCCCTGTGCCTGGGCACCATGACCTGGGGCGAGCAGAACGTCCAGGCCGAGGCCTTCGAGCAGATTGCCCGGGCCAAGGCCGCCGGGGTCAACTTCATCGACACCGCCGAGATGTACCCGGTGCCGCCCCGCCCCGAAACCTACGCCGCCACCGAGCGCATCATCGGCAACTGGTTCCGCGCCAATGGCGATCGCGACGACTGGGTGCTGGCCAGCAAGGTCGCCGGCCCCGGCAACGGCATCAGCCACATCCGCGACGGCCAGCTCAAGCACAACCGCCAGCACATCGTCGCCGCGCTGGACGAGAGCCTCAAGCGCCTGCAGACCGACCGCATCGACCTGTACCAGCTGCACTGGCCCGAGCGCAGCACCAACTTCTTCGGCAAGCTGGGCTACCAGCACCTGCCACAGGACCACTTCACCCCGCTGGAAGAAACCCTCGAAGTGCTCGACGAGCAGGTGCGCGCGGGCAAGATCCGCCACGTCGGCCTGTCCAACGAAACGCCTTGGGGCACCATGAAGTTCCTGCAACTGGCCGAAAGCCGCGGCTGGCCGCGAGCGGTGTCGATCCAGAACCCGTACAACCTGCTCAACCGCAGCTTCGAGGTGGGCCTGGCGGAAGTGGCCATCCGCGAGCAGTGCGGCCTGCTGGCCTATTCGCCGCTGGCGTTCGGCATGCTTTCCGGCAAATACGAGAACGGCGCACGCCCGGAAAACGCACGCCTGACCCTGTTCAGCCGCTTTGCCCGCTACTCCAACCCACAGACCGTGGCGGCCTGCAGCCGCTATGTGCAGCTGGCCCGCGAGCACGGCCTGGACCCGGCACAGATGGCCCTGGCGTTCGTCACCCGGCAGCCGTTCGTGACCAGCAACATCATTGGCGCGACCAGCCTCGAGCAGCTGGACAGCAACCTTGCCAGCCTCGAGCTGAGCCTGAGTGATGAACTGCTGGCGGCGATCGAGGCGATTCACCAGGAGCAACCGAACCCGGCGCCTTGAGCCGGACCCTGTGCTGGTTTCTTCGCGGGCTCGCCCGCTCCCACAGGACCTCACCGCCCCTCAGGCCTGCGGGGTACCTGTGGGAGCGGGCAAGCCCGCGAAGAAACCAGCGCGGTGTAGCAGGCTAGACACAATCGCCAAAAAATAAGACGATCCAGCCGGTGATTGACCACTCTACCCTATAAGAACAATGACAATGATGTTTACCCAACCCTCCGCGTCGCTGCGGCGCGTCAGCATCCTGGCCATTGACAAGGTGTTCGCTTCGACCTTGATGCAGGCCAAGGATTTCTTCCACCTCGCCAGCTTGCGCTACAGCAAGCAGCTGGGCCTGGGCCTTCAGCCCATGTTCGAGATCCGTCTGGTGAGCCCGGACGGCCAGCCCGTGGACAGCTTCAGCAATGTGCAGCTGCCGGTCGAAGGCGGCCTGGACGACGCCGATGTGATCATCCTCCCGGCATTCTGGGACGACTTCGACAACCTGCTGCAACGTTATCCACAGGTGCTACCGTGGCTGCGTGAACAGCATGCACGTGGCGCTGTGCTGTGCGCCGAGGCCAGTGGCGTGTTCTGGCTGGCCGAGTCCGGCCTGCTCGACGGCAAGGAAGCGACCACCTACTGGCGCTTCTTCAACAGCTTTGCCGAACGCTTCCCGAAGATCCGGCTGAACCAGGACAAGCACCTGACCGACGCCGACAACCTGTACTGCGCCGGCGGCACCACCTCGGCCTGCGACCTGTACATCTACCTGATCGAACGCTTCTGTGGCGCCAACGTGGCCCGCGCCGTGTCCCGGGACATCCTCTACGAAGTGCAACGCAACTACACCCCCGGGCGCATGGGCTTTGGCGGGCAGAAGCTGCACCAGGACCTGATCATCCTGCAGATCCAGCACTGGCTGGAGGAACACTTCGCCGACAAGTTCCGCTTCGAGGACGTGGCCCGCAACCACGGCATGAGCATTCGCAATTTCATGCGCCGCTTCCAGGGCGCGACGGGTGACAAGCCGCTGCACTACCTGCAACGGCTACGGATCGAGACGGCCAAGGGGTTGCTGTCGAGTACGCGCAAGAGCATCAAGACCATCAGCTATGAGGTCGGATATGACGATGCCAGTTTCTTTGCGCGGCTGTTCCGTCAGCACACCGAGTTGTCGCCGAACCAGTATCGGCAACAGTTCATGCAGGAGGCTTGAGGCCAATGGGGCTGCTCTGCAGCCCATCGCGACACAAGTGTCGCGAAAGGGCCGCAAAGCGGCCCCGGATTCTCAGGGCTTGTGCGCCCGCGCCAGAAACTCGTGCGACTGCATCTCCAGCAAGCGGCTCAGGGTACGCTGGAACTCGAAGGCCAAGCGCCCACCGGTATACAGGTCCTTCAGCTCCACCTCGGCCGAGATGATCAGCTTGACGTTGCGGTCGTAGAACTCGTCCACCATGTTGATGAAGCGGCGGGCGATGTCGTCGGTGGTGACACCCATCTGCTCCACGTTGCTCAACAGCACGGCATGGAAGATCTTGCCCAGTTCGATGTAGTCGTTCTGGCTGCGGGGGCCGTCGCACAGGGCGCGGAAGTCGAACCAGGCCACGTCGTCACAGGTAAGCAGGGCATTGATCGGGCGATTCTCGATCATCAGCACGTCGTTCTCGACCGCCTGGGTGCATTCAGGGGTCAGCGCCTTGAAGCTGGCGCGCAGGCTCTGGTGCGCCGCCTCATCGAGCGGGTAGTGGTACAGCTCGGCCTGCTCCAGGTGACGCAGGCGGTAGTCGACCCCGCTGTCGACGTTCACCACCTCGGTGTACTGCTTGATCATGGCGATGGCGGGCAGGAAGCGCGCGCGCTGCAGGCCGTCCTTGTACAGGCCGTCCGGCACGATGTTGGAAGTAGCCACCAGCGATACGCCGTTCTTGAACAACTCTTCCATCAGGGTGCCGAGGATCATCGCGTCGGTAATGTCCGATACGAAGAATTCGTCGAAACAGATGACCTTGGCTTCTTCGCTGAAGCGCTTGGCAATGATGGTCAGCGGGTTCTTCTCACCCTTGAGGGTTTTCATTTCCTCGTGCACACGCTTCATGAAGCGGTGGAAGTGCGTGCGCATCTTCTGCTTGAACGGCAGCGCCTCGAAGAAGGTATCGACCAGGTAGGTCTTGCCTCGCCCTACCCCACCCCAGAAGTACAGGCCCTTGACCGGGGTCTGCTCCTTCTTGCCGAACAGCTTGCCGAACACGCCCGGCTTGTTGTTCTGCGCGTGCACCAGGTCGTCGTACAGGCGCTGCAGGTGACGCACCGCAGTTTCCTGCGCCGCGTCATGGAAGAAGTCGGGACGTTTCAGATCTGCTTGATATCGTTCTAGGGGCGTCATGATTCGTTAGCGAGGCAACAAAAAACGGGCCGTCACTGTAGCGACAGGCCCGCTTAATGGCAATGCGACTTGCGTCAATATGCCTCATCCAGACCAACTAAGTGCTGGATGGCACCGGCTTTGCCGGTGTTCGCGGGTAAACCCGCTCCTACAGGCGAAATGCCTCAGTCCGGTTGAGGCGCAAGCGCTGCACGCAGGCTTTCAATGGCCGAATCACGGGCTTCGGCGCTGTCGAACTGCGGCCCGTCGGCAACCTGTTCGCCGTTCAGCCACAGCCCAAAGCCCAGCCCTTCGACGCGCACATCCGCCTCGCCGCCTTGCTGCAGCTGCTTGCTCACGGCGCCGGCGCTCTTGCCGTCGGCGAAGCTGCGCGACAGCAGCAGCTGTTCGCCGTCAGCGGCAAGCAGGCGGAAGCGGAAGCTGCCGTCTTCATCGCGGAAGCTGACGAAACGCGCACTCTTGGCAGCCTTCTTCTTCACTTCGGTGCTGGCCTGCACGCTGCTGCGGAACGAACGCAGGCCAACGGCCTCGCGCAGTTGCTCGAGGAATGGCGTGGCGATCTTGCGAGCCTTGGCGGCACCGGCCAGCAGGATGTCTTCCAGGTCCGCCGGGCGGGCGATCAGCTGGTGGTAGTACTCGCGCTTCTCGGCCAACTGGCCGTCCAGCAGCTGGAACAGGCGCTGCTTGGCCTCGCCCCAGCCCAGGCCCTGCAGCAGCTCTTCACGGAACTCGGCGCACTGCGCCGGCGTCGAGAAGGCCTGGAACAGGGTGAACAGGTGCGCGTTGTCCGGGTCTTTCGCTTCGCCAGGCGCACGCGAGTCGGTGACGATGCGCGAGATGGCGTCTTTCATCTCCTTGGCGCTGGTGAACAGCGGGATGGTGTTGTCGTAGCTCTTGGACATCTTGCGCCCGTCCAGGCCCGGCAGGGTCGCCACACTCTCCTCGATCACCGCTTCCGGCAGGGCGAAGAAGTCCTTGCCCTGGCCGAACAGGTGGTTGAAGCGTTGGCCGATGTCGCGGGCCATTTCCACGTGCTGGATCTGGTCACGGCCGACCGGCACCTTGTTGGCGTTGAACATCAGGATGTCCGCGGCCATCAGCACCGGGTAGCTGTACAGGCCCATGGTCACGCCGGCATCCGGGTCTTCGCCGTTTTCCAGGTTCTTGTCCACCGAGGCCTTGTAGGCGTGCGCGCGGTTGAGCAGGCCCTTGGCGCTGACGCAGGTCAGCAGCCAGGTCAGCTCGGGGATTTCCGGGATATCGGACTGGCGGTAGAAGGTCACCTTGTCCGGATCGAGGCCACCGGCCAGCCAGGTGGCGGCGATTTCCAGGCGCGAACGCTGGATGCGCAGCGGGTCGTCGCACTTGATCAGGGCGTGGTAGTCGGCCAGGAAGTAGAACGAGTCGACACCGGGCTGCTGGCTGGCACGGATCGCCGGGCGGATGGCGCCGGCGTAGTTGCCCAGGTGCGGAGTGCCGGTGGTGGTGATACCGGTAAGAATGCGCGTGGTCATGGGTGTTCGCTTATTCAGGCTTGGCTCAGTTCGAAAGGCGCGGCAGCAGCAGATCCTTCAGATCGGTCAGCTTGCCATGGAAGAAGTGTCCGCATTCTGCCACTTTCAGCAGCTCATGGGGGCGCGACAGGCTGTCGGACCATTCGTAAACCAGCTGCGGGGCGACGACTTCGTCGGCGTCCGGCTGCACCACGGTGAGCGGGCAGCGCTGCGGCAGCGGGAAATCCGCCGTCAGGCGCATGACCGCCGGGGCGATCATGAACAGCTGCTGCAGCTCTACACCGGCGGCCTCCAGGCGGCCGGCCAGGCTGGTGGCGACGAAGCCACCGAACGAGAAGCCCATCAGCACCAGCGGCAGGCCCAGATGCTTTTCGCGCAGCCAGGCCGCAGCGGCCTCGGCATCGGCCACCTCGCCAGCGCCCATGTCATGGGTGCCGGCGCTCTGCCCGACGCCACGGTAGTTGAACCGCAGGGTCACGTAGCCGGCGTCGCGGGCGGTGCGTTGCAGGGTCGAGACCACCTTGTTGAGCATGGTGCCACCCTGGACCGGGTTGGGGTGGCAGATCAGCACCGCGCCACGTGCATTGGCCACGTCCAGGTACAAGGCTTCCAGCTGGCCGCTGGGGCCATCGATGAACAAGGGGGTTTCGCGGACAAGCAAGGCACTACTCCGTGACCTCGGAAGGGGTCGATTCGTCTAGGTGAGGAATTCTGTTCTGATTTGCGATCGCTCGCGGTATACAGCGCAGGTCTGAGCCGTTAACGTAAAGCAAAGCCGTTTATAGAGGAAGGACTCGTGGAACTCTCGCTCCTTGTTTGGTTGTTGCCGACCCTGGCCCTGGTCATCGGCGTGGTAGTCGGTTTCGTCGTCGCTCGCCTGCTGCCCAATGCCGCGCCGAGCAGCACCCAGCGTCAGCTGGATGACATCCAGAAGCGTTTCGACAGCTACCAGAACGAAGTGGTCACCCACTTCAACAGCACCGCCGTGCTGGTCAAGAAACTGACCCAGAGCTATCAGGACGTCCAGGATCACCTGGCCGACGGCGCCAATACCCTGGCCCTCGACGATGTGACCCGTCAGCGCCTGCTGGCCGCCCTGCATTCCGAAGGCAGCCAGGGCCCACGTGACCGCCTGACCCCGCCGAAGGACACTGCCGAAGTGCCGCGCGACTACGCGCCGAAAGCGCCGAACTCGCCGGGCATGCTCGACGAGAGCTACGGGCTCAAGCGCTGATCTGCCGAACATGAAAAAGGCCTCGCAAGAGGCCTTTTTTGTGGGCATGTCTTCCTGCCTGGGCGCGATCCCTTGTAGGAGCGGCCTTGTGTCGCGAAAGGGCTGCGCAGCAGCCCCGGCGATCTTGCAGGCTGGCTGAAATCCTGGGGCCGCTACGCGCCCCTTTCGCGACACAAGGCCGCTCCTACAGGTGCCGCAATGCCTGCTCGACATCCGCCAGCAGGTCCTCCACATCCTCCAGCCCCACCGACAGGCGCACCAGCCCCTCCGATATCCCGTGATGCGCCCGTTCCTTCGCGGTATAGCTGGAGTGCGTCATGCTCGCCGGATGCTGCGCCAGCGACTCGGCATCGCCCAGGCTCACCGCACGGGCAAACAGTTGCAGGGCATTCATGAACCTGCGCCCGGCCTCGATACCACCCTTGAGCTCGAAGGCGATCATCCCGCCCGGCAAACGCATCTGCCGCTGCGCCAGCTCGTACTGGGCAAACGACGGCAACCCCGGGTAGTGAATCAGCTCCACCTGCGGCTGCCGGGCCAGAAACTCCGCTACCTGCAGGGCATTGGCGCAATGGCGGTCCATGCGCAAGGCGAGGGTCTTGATCCCGCGCATCAGCAGCGCCGCATCGTGGGGCGACAGCACCGCCCCGGTCATGTCCTTCAGCCCTTCCAGGCGAATGCGGTCGACCAGCGCCTTGCGTCCCACCACCAGCCCGGCAGTGATATCACCGTGGCCACTGAGGTACTTGGTCGCCGAATGCACCACCAGGTCCGCCCCCAGCTCCAGCGGCCGCTGCAGGTAGGGCGTGCAGTAGGTGTTGTCGACCACCACATGCACATCATGCCCGCGCACCGCCTCGGCCACCGCGGCGATATCCACCAGCTGCATGTTGGGGTTGGCCGGCGTTTCGAAGTAGATCATCCGCGTTTTGCTGTTGATCGCCGCTTTCAGGGCCTTGGCGTCGTTCAGGTCGACATGGCGGATCTTCACCCCGAATTCGCCAATGCCATGGTGCAGGAAAGCAAAGGTGCAGCCGTACAAAGTACGCCCGACGATCAGCTCATCGCCGGGGCGCAGCAGGGTCCAGATCGTCGATGTGATGGCCCCCATGCCCGACGCCAATGCCAACCCCGCCTCACCGCCCTCCAGCGAGGCCATGCGCTGTTCCAGCAGGGCCAGGGTAGGGTTGGAGATGCGGCTGTAGAAATGCCCCGGCTCCTCCCCGGCGAAGCAGGCAGCGCCGTATTCCACGGTGGGGAAGGCATAGGTAGCGGTCTGGTACACCGGCGGCACCAGGGCGCCACCGTGGGAAAGCGGGTCGTAGCCATGGTGAATGGCCCGCGTGGAAAAACCGGTGTTGTTATGGGAGTCGCGCATGGCAACAGCCTCTTGTGGTTTGCTATAAGCTTATGCCACTGAGCTGCCCGATTTTTTCCAAAATGGCCCACGCTTTCGTGTGCTTGTTGGAACAAAAACAATAATTACCGGACCAGAAGGGCAAAACATGCCTTCAACCCTCGACCGCACCGACCGCGCCCTGCTCGCTGCCCTGCAGGACAACGCCCGCCTCACCGTTGCCGAACTTGCCGACCAGGTAGCGCTGACCACCTCGCCGTGCTGGCGGCGGGTCAAGTTGCTGGAGGACAACGGCTACATCACCGGCTACCAGGCCATCCTCTCGCCCAAGTCGCTGGGGTTTGGCGTGACCGCGTTCGTCAGCATCATGATGGACTCGCACACCAAGGACATGGCGCTGGCGTTCGAGCAGCGGCTGATGGAAATTCCCGAGATTGTCGCCTGTCACAACATCTCCGGGCGCTACGACTTCTTGCTGGAGATTCTGGCGCGGGATCTGGAGTCGTTTGGCGAGTTCACCCGGGAAGTGCTGCAGCGGTTGCCGGGGGTGAAGGAGATCTACTCGAGTTTTTCCTATAAGGCGGTGAAGGAACGGCGGGTGATACCGGTGTCGGAAAAACACATCTGAACGGGACTGTCTTGTTCAAGCCCCCAAAGCTTGCGCAATCCTTGCAGGAGCGGCCTTGTGTCGCGATCGGGCCGCAACGCGGCCCTGCCGATATCAGCGGCGAAGTTCAATTCCCGGGGCCGCTGCGCGCCCCATCGCGACACAAGGCCGCTCCTACAAGGGAATGCGTACACATGCCGGGCATAGAAACAAAAAACCCCGCCGAAGCGGGGTTTTTCTTGCAGGCTAGCGCTTAGATCGCACCACGCTGACGCAGCACGTCCAGCACCTGTTTCACGCCCTCGTCCACGCTGGTGGCCTGGGTGTCGATCACAAGGTCGGCGTCCAGCGGCACATCGTACGGGAAGCTTTCGCCCGGGATGTTGTCGCCACCAGCAGCGTACAAGCCTTGCGGGTCACGCTCACGGCAGGCCAGCGGCGAGGCCTGGACGTAAACGGTTACCAGGCGCTCCTTGCCGATCAACGCCTTGGCCTGTTCGCGGCCTTCGGCATCCGGGGCCACGAACGCGGCCAGGGTCAACAGGCCGGCTTCGTTGAACTGGCGCGCCACATGGGCGGCGCGGCGCCAGTTTTCGGTACGGCCGGCGCGGTCCTGTGGCAGGCCCTTGTTCAGGTCGTGGCGCAGGTTCTGGCCGTCGAGCACGTACACCGCACGGCCCATGTCGAACAGCTTGCGCTCCACGGCGTAGGCCAGGGTGCTCTTGCCAGCGCCGGACAGGCCGCTGAACAGTACGGTCGCAGGCTGCTGGCCGAAGCGCAGGGCGCGCTCTTCGGTGGCCACATGGCACAGCTTGCCATGATGGCCGGTGCTGCCGTGCGGCAGGACTGGCGGGGCGATGATCATGCCGGCGCCGACGGTGCCGTTAGTCAGGCGGTCGATGACGATGAACGCACCGGTGGTGCGGTTGCTGTCGTAACCGTCCAGGGCGATCGAGGCGTCCAGAGACACCTTGACGCGGCCGATCTCGTTCAGTTGCAGCGCGCTGGCAGCGCCCTGCTCCAGGGTGTTCACATCGACCTTGTGGGTGATGCTGGCAATCGAGCCCGGCACGTAGCTGGTGGCGCGCTTGATGTCGTATTTCTTGCCCGGGAGCATCGGCTCCTCGGCCATCCACACCAGCATGGCGTCGAACTGGTCGGTGACCGGCGGGACGTTGTCGGCATGCACCAGCAGGTCGCCACGGGAGATGTCGATCTCGTCTTCCATGGTCAGGGTCACGGCCTGGCCAGGGCCTGCGTTTTCCAGCTCGCCTTCGTAGGTGACGATGGACTTGACGCGGCTGCTCTTGCCCGACGGCAGCACGACGATTTCGTCGCCCTTGTGCACCACGCCGCTGGCGATGGTGCCGGCGAAGCCACGGAAGTTCAGGTTCGGACGGTTGACGTACTGCACCGGGAAGCGCAGGTCGGTGAAGTTGCGGTCGGCCGACACTTCGACGGTTTCGAGGATTTCCATCAGCGTCGGGCCGGCGTACCACGGCGAACGCTCGCTGTGGTTGACCACGTTGTCGCCCTTGAGCGCCGACATCGGCACGAAGTGCAGGCTGCTCGGGGTCAGGTTGATGGCTTCGGCGAACTTCAGGTAGTCGGCCTTGATCGACTCGAAGACGCCCTGATCGAAGCCCTTGAGGTCCATCTTGTTGACCGCGACGACGATGTGCTTGATGCCCAGCAACGAGGCAATGTAGCTGTGGCGGCGGGTCTGGGTCTGCACGCCGTAGCGGGCGTCGACCAGGATGATCGCCAGGTCGCAGGTGGACGCGCCGGTAGCCATGTTGCGGGTGTACTGCTCGTGGCCCGGGGTGTCGGCAATGATGAACTTGCGCTTGGCGGTGGAGAAGTAGCGGTAGGCGACATCGATGGTGATGCCCTGCTCGCGCTCGGCCTGCAGGCCGTCGACCAGCAGTGCCAGGTCGACTTCCTCGCCGGTGGTGCCGACTTTCTTCGAATCACGGGTGATGGCCTCGAGGTGGTCCTCGTAGATCATCTTCGAGTCGTGCAGCAGGCGCCCGATCAGGGTGCTCTTGCCATCGTCGACGTTGCCGCAGGTCAGGAAGCGCAGCAGTTCCTTGCGCTCGTGCTGGGCCAGGTAGGCGAGGATGTCCTCGCTGATCAGATCAGATTGGTGCGACATGGAGTAACCCTGAAATTAGAAGTAGCCTTGGCGTTTCTTGTCTTCCATGGAACCGGCGCCATCGTGGTCGATGACACGGCCCTGGCGTTCGGACGTACGGGTCAGGAGCATTTCCTGGATGATGTCCGTCAGGGTCTCGGCTTCCGACTCGACAGCACCCGTCAACGGGTAGCAGCCGAGGGTACGGAAACGCACCTTCTTCTTGACGATGCGCGCTTTCTCTTCATCGGTGAGATGTTCGAGGATGCGTTCGTCGTCGATCATGATCAGGGTGCCGTTCTTCTCGATGACTTCACGCTCGGCGGCGAAGTACAGCGGCACGATCGGGATGCCTTCGAGGTAGATGTACTGCCAGATGTCCAGCTCGGTCCAGTTCGACAGCGGGAAGACGCGGATCGACTCGCCCTTGTTGACCTTGCCGTTGTACACGTTCCACAGTTCCGGGCGCTGGTTCTTCGGATCCCAGCGGTGCTTGCTGTCACGGAACGAGTACACACGCTCCTTGGCCCGCGATTTCTCTTCGTCGCGGCGCGCACCACCGAAGGCGGCGTCGAAACCATGCTTGTCCAGCGCCTGCTTCAGGCCCTGGGTCTTCATGATGTCGGTGTGCTTGGAGCTGCCATGGGTGAACGGGTTGATGCCCTGCGCCACACCCTCAGGGTTGACGTGGGTGATCAGCTCCAGGCCCATTTCCTCGACCATCTTGTCGCGGAAGCTGTACATCTCCTGGAATTTCCACTGGGTGTCGACGTGCATCACCGGGAACGGCAGCTTGCCCGGGAAGAAGGCCTTGCGCGCCAGGTGCAGCATCACGGCGGAATCCTTGCCGATCGAGTACAGCATCACCGGGTTGTCGAACTCGGCGGCCACCTCGCGGATGATGTGGATGCTCTCCGCCTCCAGCTGTTTCAAGTGCGTCAGTTTGTCGACCATGGCTACTCACGAAAAACGATCTTATGGACGGCCTGCGGGCCGTGTTCGAGCGAGCCACTTTATCACAGCGGCTGCTTCTATTTAGGAGGCTGGCTAGATCGAAAAAGTCTAACGATATGACTGGGGGTTTGGGCTGGAATTGGGGCCGCTCTGCGGCCCTTCGCGGGCACGCCCGCTCCCACAGGTGCAGCGGAGTCCTTGGGGAGCGGGCGCGCCCGCGAAGATCAGATAGGGTTCGGGCAATCGATGAACAGGTGCTCCACGGCAAAGCGCCGCGCCAGGTAATCACCCAGCGCCTGTACCCCATACCGCTCGGTGGCATGGTGCCCGGCGGCAATGAAGCTGACGCCATTCTCGCGGGCACTATGGTAGGTCTGCTCCGACGCCTCGCCGGTCAGGTACAGGTCCACCCCGGCCGCGATCGCCGTGTCGATGTAGCCCTGCCCGCCCCCGGTGCACCAGCCGACCCGGCGGATCATCTGCTCACCTTCGACCAGCAAAGGTTCACGCCCCAGCACCTCCCGCACCCGCCGGGCGAAGTCGCGGGCGGTCATCGGCTCGGCCAGCGAGCCGACCATGCCGACTACCTTGGGGTTCTCCGGGTCCAGCGGCCCTTCGACAGTAATGTCCAGCTGCCGCGCCAGTTGCACGTTGTTGCCCACGTCCGGGTGCACATCCAGCGGCAGGTGGAACGCCAGCAGGCTGATGTCGTTGTTCAACAGGGTCTTCAGCCGGCGCTGCCGGATACCGGTGACGCACGGATTCTCGCCCTTCCAGAAGTAGCCATGGTGCACCAGCACCAGGTCGGCCTCGGCCGCGACCGCCGCATCCAGCAGCGCCTGGCTGGCGGTAACGCCGCTGACGATGCGGCTGACCTGCGGCCGGCCTTCGACCTGCAGGCCGTTGGGGCAATAATCCTGGATCTTCGCGCTGCCCAGGTAACGCTCGGCTTCCTCGACCAGGGTGTTCAGAGCGACGGCCATGAAAATCTCCTCGAAATCTGCGTTTTTCTCGGGCACAACGCCCATGCAACGCCCGTATAATGCCGGCCATTATGGGCCGTCGCCGGCACTGGGGGAACCGGTGTATGATCGCGCGCGCTCATGCCCCACCGCACGGTCACCGTCCCCCGGCCCTTTCCAGGATTCATTCATGTTCAAGGCTTTGCGTTATTTTGGCTGGCCCCTGCTTACCGGCGTACTGATCGCCATGCTGATCATCCAGCGCTTCCCGGAATGGGTGGGCCTGCCCAGTCAGGACGTCAACCTGCAACAGGCGCCGCAGACCTCGCGGATCATGCAGGGCCCGGTATCCTACGCCGACGCCGTGACCCTGGCCGCCCCGACGGTGGTCAACCTGTACACCACCAAGGTGGTGAACAAGAGCGCCCACCCGTTGTTCGAAGACCCGCAGTTCCGCCGTTTCTTCGGCGACAACCTGCCCAAGCAGCGCCGCTGGGAGTCGAGCCTGGGCTCGGCGGTGATCATGAGCCCCGAGGGCTACCTGCTGACCAACAACCACGTCACCAGCGGTGCCGACCAGATCGTCGTGGCCCTGAAGGATGGCCGCGAGACCCTGGCCCGGGTCATCGGCAGCGACCCGGAAACCGACCTGGCGGTGCTGAAGATCGACCTGAAGAGCCTGCCGGCGATCACCATCGGCCGCTCCGACAACATTCACATCGGCGACGTTTCGCTGGCCATCGGTAACCCGTTCGGGGTCGGCCAGACCGTGACCATGGGCATCATCAGCGCCACCGGCCGCAACCAGCTGGGCCTGAACAACTACGAAGACTTCATCCAGACCGACGCCGCGATCAACCCGGGCAACTCCGGCGGTGCGCTGGTGGATGCCAACGGCAACCTGATCGGCATCAACACGGCGATCTTCTCCAAATCCGGCGGTTCACAGGGCATCGGCTTCGCCATCCCGGTGAAACTGGCACTGGAGGTGATGAAATCGATCATCGAGCACGGCCAGGTGATCCGTGGCTGGCTGGGTATCGAAGTACAGCCGCTGAGCCAGGAGCTGGCCGAATCGTACGGCATGAAGGACCGCCCGGGCATCGTGGTGGCGGGTATCTTCCGCGAAGGGCCGGCGGCAAAGGCCGGGTTGCAGCTGGGTGACGTGATCCTGAGCATCAACGGCGAGCCGGCCGGTGACGGGCGCAAGTCGATGAACCAGGTGGCGCGGATCAAGCCCAACGAGAAGATCACCATCGAGGTGATGCGCAATGGGCAGCAGTTGAAGCTGATCGCCGAGGTGGGGCTGCGGCCGCCACCGGCGCCGGCAGTCGCCAAGGAAGAGAAGTAAGGCCGCGATCGGGTTTCTGGGGCTGCTTCGCAGCCCATTCGCAGCACAAGGCTGCTCCTACAGGAGATCGCATTTCCCTTGTAGGAGCAGCCTTGTGCTGCGAATGGGCCGCAAAGCGGCCCCTTTTGCATCAATGCAGGATCTGGCTCAGGAACAACTTGGTCCGGTCACTGCGTGGCCGGTCGAAGAAGTCATCCGGCGCCGCCTGCTCGACGATCTCGCCCTTGTCCATGAAGATCACCCGGTTCGCCACGGTCCGGGCAAAGCCCATCTCGTGGGTCACGCAGAGCATGGTCATGCCATCCTCGGCCAGGCCCACCATGGTATCGAGCACTTCCTTGACCATTTCCGGGTCCAGCGCCGAGGTCGGTTCGTCGAACAGCATGATCTTCGGCTTCATGCACAACGCGCGGGCAATCGCCACACGCTGCTGCTGGCCACCGGACAACTGCCCCGGGTACTTGTGCGCCTGCTCCGGAATACGCACCCGTTCCAGGTAGTGCATGGCGATTTCCTCGGCCTTGCGCCGCGGCATCTTGCGCACCCACATCGGCGCCAGGGTGCAGTTTTCCAGAATGCTCAGGTGCGGGAACAGGTTGAAGTGCTGGAACACCATGCCCACTTCGCGGCGGATGGCCTCGATCTGCTTGAGGTCGTTGGTCAGCTCCACACCATCGACCACGATGCGCCCCTGCTGGTGCTCTTCCAGGCGGTTGAGGCAACGGATGGTGGTGGACTTGCCCGAGCCGGACGGCCCGCACAGCACGATGCGCTCGCCCTGGCGCACGTTCAGGTTGATGTCCTTGAGCACATGGAACTGGCCGTACCACTTGTTCACGCCCTGCATCTGGATGATGCCTTCGGGGCCGGCAGGCTGCTTGATCGCTTCACTCATTTCGAAACTCCTAACGCTTGTGGCCAGTGTCCAGCTTGCGCTCCAGGTGCATGGAGTAGCGGGACATACCGAAACAGAAAATCCAGAACACCAGGGCGGCGAACACGTAGCCCTCGGTAGCCATGCCCAGCCAGGCCGGGTCGGCGGCGGCTTGCTTGACGCTGTTCAGCAGGTCGAACAGGCCGATGATGATCACCAGGCTGGTGTCCTTGAACAGGGCAATGAAGGTGTTGACGATGCCGGGAATCACCAGCTTGAGCGCCTGCGGCAGAATCACCAGGCCCATCGCCCGCCAGTAGCCCAGGCCCATGGCAGCGGCAGCTTCGTACTGGCCCTTGGGGATGGCCTGCAGGCCACCACGCACCACCTCGGCGATGTACGCCGACTGGAACAGGATCACGCCGATCATCGCCCGCAGCAGCTTGTCGAAGCTCATGCCCTCAGGCAGGAACAACGGCAGCATCACCGATGACATGAACAGCACGGTGATCAGTGGCACGCCGCGCCAGAACTCGATGAAGGTCACGCACACCACCTTCACCGCCGGCATCTTCGAGCGCCGGCCCAGGGCCAACAGGATGCCCAGCGGCAATGCGCCGACAATGCCCACGGTGGCGATCACCAGGGTCAGCATCAGCCCGCCCCACTGGCTGGTCGGTACGTTTTCCAGGCCCAGCACGCCCCCGTGCAGCAGGGCGTAGGCCAGCAGCGGGTACAGCACCAGGAAGCCCAGGCCGTAGAAGGCCTTGCGCGGGAAACGCTTGATGAACAGCGGCGCGGCGCCGAGCACGGCAAGCCACACGGTCAGGTCCACGCGCCAGCGCAACTCGGCCGGGTAGTAGCCATACATGAACTGGCCGAAGCGCTGCTGCACGAACACCCAGCAGGCGCCCTCCTTGGTGCAGTCGGCGCGGGTGGTACCGACCCAGTTGGCGTCAAGCAACGCCCACTGCAGCAACGGTGGCACGATCAGCCACACCAGGTAGATGGCGAACAGGGTCAGCAGCGTGTTGAGCCAGCTGGAGAACAGATTGGCACGCATCCATGCGAGCACGCCTACGGTTTTTACCGGTGGCGGCATGTCGGGTTTGAAAACATGGGCATTCACGGGCGTATCCTCACCGCTCGATCAGCGCAATGCGCTTGTTGTACCAGTTCATCAGCAGCGAAATGCTGATGCTGATGGCGAGATAGACACTCATGGTGATGGCGATCACCTCGATGGCCTGGCCGGTCTGGTTGAGCACGGTACCGGCGAACAGCGAGACCATCTCCGGATAGCCGATACCGGCCGCCAGCGACGAGTTCTTCGCCAGGTTCAGGTACTGGCTGGTCAGCGGCGGAATGATCACCCGCAGTGCCTGGGGGATGATCACCTTGCGCAGGGTCGGCCCCTCGCGCAGGCCCAGCGAGCGCGCGGCCTCGGTCTGGCCATGGCTGACCGAACGGATACCGGAGCGCACGATCTCGGCGATGAACGCAGCGGTGTAGATGGTCAATGCCAGGGTCAGCGCCAGCAGCTCGGGGATCAGTACCCAGCCACCGACGAAGTTGAATCCTTTCAATTGCGGCACTTCCCAGTGCACCGGGCTGCCGAACAGCAGTGCACAAACGCCCGGAATGGCGATGAACAGCGCCAGCCCCACCCAGAACTTGTGGAACGGCACGCCGGTCTCGTCGAAGCGCTTGTTGGCAAAGCGCACCATCGCCACGATGGCCAGCAGCGCCAGGACCAGGGCCACGACGAACGGCCAGAAGCCTTCGGCCATGGACGCGCCGGGCATGTTCAGGCCACGGTTGCTGATGAAGAAGGTGTCGTCGATATTGATGCTGCCCCGCGGTCCCGGCAGGGTCAGGAACACGGCAAAGTACCAGAACAGGATCTGCAACAACGGCGGGATGTTGCGGAAGGTTTCCACATACACGGTCGCCAGCTTGTTGATCATCCAGTTCGGCGACAACCGCGCCACACCGATGATGAAGCCGAGAATGGTCGCCAGCACCACGCCGATGAAGGTCACCAGCAGGGTGTTGAGCAGGCCGATGACGAACACTCGCGCATAGCTGTCGGATTCCACGTAGGGGATCAGATGCTGGGCGATGCCGAAACCGGCACTGCGGTCGAGGAAGTCGAAGCCCGAGGTGATGCCCCGGTGTTGCAGGTTGGTTTGCGTGTTGTGGAACAGATACCAGCCCAGACCGACCACGAAGACTATCGTGAGAATCTGGAACAGCCACGCGCGCACACGCGGATCGTTAAGGGACAAGCCCTTGGGTGCGCCGATTTGATTTTGCATGAAGTGCCCCGGACAGTAGGGATTCGAACAGCCTGCGGCGGCGGGATGCCGCCGCAGGGTGCAGCCATCAGCGCACAGGTGGCGCGTACTGGATGCCGCCGTTGTTCCACAGGGCGTTCATGCCACGGTCGATCTTCAGGTCGGTGCCCTGGCCCAGGTTCTTCTCGAACACTTCGCCATAGTTGCCGACTTGCTTGACGATCTGCACTACCCAGTCCTTGGGCAGCTTGAGGTCCTTGCCGTACTCGCCGTCCGCACCCAGCAGGCGGGCGACGTCCGGGTTCTTGGTGCCTTTGGCCTCGGCCTCGACGTTCTTCGAGGTGATGCCCGCCTCTTCGGCGTTGAGCATGGCGAACAGGGTCCACTTGACGATGCTGAACCACTCCTCGTCGCCTTTACGCACCACCGGGCCCAGCGGTTCCTTGGAGATGGTTTCCGGCAGTACCACGTACTCGGTCGGCGCGGCCAGCTTGGAGCGCTGGGCGAACAGCTGCGACTTGTCCGAGGTCAGCACGTCGCAACGGCCGGACTCCAGCGACTTGGCGCTTTCGTCGGAGGTGTCGAAGGTGATCGGGGTATATTTCAGGCCATTGGCGCGGAAGAAGTCCGACACGTTCAGCTCGGTGGTGGTACCGGCCTGGATGCAGATGGTCGCGCCATCGAGCTCCTTGGCGCTGGAAACACCCAGCTTCTTGTTGACCAGGAAACCGACGCCGTCATAGTAGGTAACACCGGCGAATACCAGGCCCATGCCGGCATCACGCGAGCTGGTCCAGGTGGTGTTGCGCGACAGCACATCGACTTCGCCCGACTGCAGGGCGGTGAAGCGTTCCTTGGCGTTGAGCTGGCTGAACTTGACCTTGGTGGCGTCGCCGAACACGGCGGCGGCCACGGCGCGGCACACGTCGGCGTCGATACCAACGATCTTGCCCTGCGCATCAGGTACCGAGAAGCCTGGAAGACCGTCGCTCACGCCACACTGGACGAAGCCCTTCTTCTTTACCGCATCGAGGGTGGCGCCGGCCTGGGCGTTGCTCACGGCGCCCAGCGCGGCGGCAGCGGTCAGGACTGCCAGGGTGGTTTTCAACATCTTCATTCACAACCTCCAAATCGCTCTTGTTGTATCGAGCCGGAATTGCACCGCACCCTTTTGAGGCGTATCCGACCCGTATTGGCTTGTTATTGGGTCAATGGCGCAATGGACTGTTCTGTGACAGCCTTCGCGTGCAAAGGGTGTTACCGTCACGGCCTGCCCTTTGCATCATTGGTTGAATTGCAAAGCGCGTACCAGAATTTACGGCTGTAGCGTTTAAGCGCTCGTCAAGTAGGGAAAGTTGTATCGTTGCGACATTCTTTTTCCGACAATCATTTCCAGCGCCTTCTTTTCACGCACGCCATAACAAGACCCGCACACTTTCGGAGCAGTCATGACCAACCCGCTGATTCTCGAACCGCAGAAAACCGCCGATGCCTGTGTGATCTGGTTGCACGGCCTGGGTGCCGACCGTTACGACTTCCTACCAGTGGCCGAATTCATGCAGGAGCGCCTGCTCAGCACCCGTTTCGTCATGCCCCAGGCTCCAACCCGCCCGGTAACCATCAACGGCGGCTACGCCATGCCCAGCTGGTACGACATCAAGGCCATGACCCCGGCCCGTGCCATCGACGAGGCGCAGCTGGAAGAATCGGCCGAGCAGCTCATTGCCCTGATCAAGGCCGAGCAGGCCAAAGGCATCAGCCTGTCGCGGATCTTCCTGGCCGGTTTCTCCCAGGGCGGCGCGGTGGTGCTGCACACTGCCTATATAAAGTGGCAAGAAGCGCTGGGGGGCGTGATCGCCCTGTCCACCTACGCCCCCACCTTCAACGACCAGCATCAGTTGAGCGCCTGCCAGCAACGCACCCCGGCCCTGTGCCTGCACGGCGTGCACGACCCGGTGGTGATCCCTTCCATGGGCCGCACCGCCTTCGAGTACCTGAATACCTGGGGCGTCGCCGCCCGCTGGCACGAATACCCGATGGAACATGAAGTGGTGGTGGAAGAGTTGAGCGACATCCACGACTGGCTGAGCAAGCAATTGCAATAAGCCAGGGCCGCCTGTAGTTGTAAGGCTATTCCACTACGCCGCGCCTGAATCTTGCTTTACACTGCCCGGCGTACATTCCTTAACCAGTTGACGAGACGATCGTGCTCAAGGCACTCAAGAAAATTTTCGGCAAGGGAGACGCCGCGCCACAGGCCGTCGCTCCTGCTGCCAGCGTGACGCTGCCTGCGCCCGCACCCGCCAGCGAGGCCCAGCCTGCGGCAAAACCGGCCGCCCCACGCGCCACCCCAGCACCACAGGCCGAACAGCCTGCCGCCGTTACGCCAGCCGCCGACAAGCCGGCCAAGGACAAACCGCGTCGCGAGCGCAAGCCCAAGCCGCAGGCCAGCCTGTGGAAACCGGAAGACTTCGTGGTCGAGCCGCAGGAAGGCAAGACTCGCTTCCACGACTTCAAGCTGTCCAACGAGGTGATGCACGCCATCCACGACCTGGGCTTCCCGTACTGCACGCCGATCCAGGCACAGGTGCTGGGTTACACCCTGCGTGGCCAGGACGCCATCGGCCGGGCCCAGACCGGTACCGGCAAGACTGCGGCGTTCCTGATCTCGATCATTTCCCAGCTGCAGCAGACGCCGCCGCCGAAGGAACGCTACATGGGCGAGCCACGCGCGCTGATCATCGCGCCCACCCGCGAGCTGGTGGTGCAGATCGCCAAGGATGCCATCGCCCTGACCAAGTACACCGGCCTGAACGTGATGAGCTTCGTCGGCGGCATGGACTTCGACAAGCAGCTCAAGGCCCTGGAAGCGCGCCATTGCGACATCCTGGTGGCCACTCCGGGCCGCCTGCTGGACTTCAACCAGCGCGGCGAGGTGCACCTGGACATGGTCGAGGTGATGGTGCTGGACGAAGCCGACCGCATGCTCGACATGGGTTTCATCCCCCAGGTGCGCCAGATCATTCGCCAGACGCCGCCGAAAAGCGAGCGCCAGACCCTGCTGTTCTCCGCCACCTTCACCGACGATGTGATGAACCTGGCCAAGCAATGGACCACCAACCCGGCCATCGTCGAGATCGAGCCGGAGAACGTTGCCAGCGAAACGGTGGAGCAGCACGTCTATGCGGTGGCCGGCAGCGACAAGTACAAACTGCTGTACAACCTGGTGACCCAGAACAAGTGGGAACGGGTGATGGTGTTCGCCAACCGCAAGGACGAAGTGCGGCGCATCGAGGAAAAACTCGTGCGCGACGGCATCAATGCCGCGCAGTTGTCGGGCGACGTGCCGCAGCACAAGCGTATCCGTACCCTGGAGAACTTCCGCGAAGGGCGCATCACCGTGCTGGTGGCCACCGACGTGGCGGGGCGTGGCATTCACATCGATGGCATCAGCCACGTGATCAACTTCACCCTGCCGGAAGACCCGGACGACTACGTGCACCGCATTGGCCGGACAGGCCGTGCGGGCACCAGTGGTGTGTCGATCAGCTTTGCCGGTGAGGATGACTCGTACCAGCTGCCCGCGATCGAAGAGCTGCTGGGGCGCAAGATCAAGTGTGAAATGCCACCGGATGAGCTGCTGAAGCCAGTGCCGCGCAAGCACCACTGATTCATCAGCGCTGGCCTGCCCTCTGTAGGAGCGGCCTTGTGTCGCGAAAGGGCCGCATCGCGGCCCCAGCAATCTCTGCATTAATGCTGAAATCCTGGGGCCGCCATGCGGCCCTTTCGCGACACAAGGCCGCTCCTACAAGGAATCAGCGCAGCCTTGGCTACCAGCGCCCAGCGGCATCCTGGTCACTCTGCTTCCCTTCCACCCACCGTGCCCCTTCCTGGGTATTTTCCTTCTTCCAGAACGGCGCCCGGGTTTTCAGGTAGTCCATGATGAAGTTGCAGGCATCGAACGCCGCCTGCCGATGGGCACTGGCCACACCGACGAACACGATCGGCTCGCCCGGTTCCAGCGCACCGATGCGGTGCAGCACCTCCACCTTGAGCAGCGGCCAGCGTTGCTCGGCCTCGACAACGATCTTGGCCAGGGCCTTTTCGGTCATGCCCGGATAGTGCTCGAGGAACATCCCCGCCACTTCGCGGCCGTCGTTGAAATCCCGCACGTAGCCGACAAAACCGACCACCGCGCCCACGCCGACATTCGCCGCGTGCATGGCATTGGTCTCGGCCCCCGGGTCGAACGCGCCCTCCTGTACTCGCACAGCCATGTTCAGCCTCCGGTCACCGGCGGGAAGAACGCCACTTCATCGCCCTCTTCCAGCGGCTCATCGAGCTTGCACAGTTCTTCGTTGCGCGCACACATCAGGTTCTGCTCGGCCAGCACTTCGTACTGCCCGCCCTTGGCCACCAGGGCTTGGCGCACATCGTCGAGCACCGTGAACGCGCCCTCCACCCGCTCGGCATCCACGCCCAGCAGTTCGCGGTAACGGGCGAAGTACATCACCTTGACCTTCATCACGCCTCCACCTTGTAGTGGCCGCTCTTGCCACCGAGTTTTTCCAGCAGGCGCACCTGCTCGATGACCATACCTTTATCCACAGCCTTGCACATGTCATAGATCGTCAGCGCGGCAACGCTGGCGGCGGTCAGCGCCTCCATCTCCACGCCGGTCTGCCCGGCCAGCTTGCAGCGGGCGACGATACGCACGGCGTCCTGCCCCTCGGCGCTGAGCTCGACCTTGACGCTGGTCAGCATCAATGGGTGGCACAGCGGGATCAGGTCGCTGGTCTTCTTCGCCGCCTGGATCCCGGCAATGCGCGCCACGGCGAACACGTCGCCCTTGGGGTGTTCACCGTCGACGATCATCTGCAAGGTCTGCGGCAACATGCGCACCCGCGCCTCGGCGGTGGCCTCGCGCTCGGTCACGGCCTTTTCAGTGACGTCGACCATGTTGGCCCGCCCCTGGGAATCAAGATGTGTCAGCACTGCTCTGCTCCTGTGAAGGGAACTTGCAGTGTAAACCTGTGAGTCAGGTTTGAGCAGAGGGGTGCGTCAACCGTGCCCGCGAAAAGGCCGGGCGGCGAACCGCCCGGCGAAGAGGGTTACAGATGCGACTCGGCGTACTCGGCCAGCACCGAGCGTGGCACGCCCTGCAGGGTGATGTGCACGCCATGGGGGAAGTCCTTGAAGCGCTCGGTCAGGTAGGTCAGGCCCGAGCTGGTCGCGGACAGGTAGGGGGTGTCGATCTGCGCCAGGTTGCCCAGGCAGACCACCTTGGACCCGGAGCCGGCACGGGTGATGATGGTTTTCATCTGGTGCGGCGTCAGGTTCTGACACTCGTCGATCAGGATCAGGCTCTGCTGGAAGCTACGGCCACGGATGTAGTTCAGCGACTTGAACTGCAACGGCACGCGCTCGAGGATGTACTCGACGCTGCCATGGGTGCTCTCGTCATCCATGTGCAAGGCTTCGAGGTTGTCGGTGATGGCGCCCAGCCAGGGTTCCATCTTCTCGGCCTCGGTGCCCGGCAGGAAGCCGATCTCCTGGTCCAGCCCCTGCACGCTGCGGGTGGCGATGATGCGCCGGTAGCGCTTGCTGACCATGGTCTGTTCGATGGCCGCGGCCAGGGCCAGGATGGTCTTGCCGGAACCGGCGGCGCCGGTCAGGTTGACCAGGTGGATATCCGGGTCGAGCAGGGCGAACAGCGCCAGGCTCTGGTGGATGTCACGCGGCTTAAGGCCCCAGGCTTCCTGGTGCAGCAGCGGTTCCTGGTGCAGGTCGAGCAACAGCAGCTCATCGTTGCGAATACCCTTGATCCAGCCGACGAAGCCCTGTTCATCGATGATGAACTCGTTGACGTGAACCGCCGGCAGGTTGTCGATCAATTGCACGCGGTGCCAGGTGCGGCCACGCTCCTGGCGGGTATCGACCTTGCTCACCCGGTCCCAGAACGAGCCGGTGACCGAATGGTAGCCCTTGGACAGCAAGGACACGTCATCGACCAGCTGGTCGGTGCTGTAGTCCTCGGCCGCGATGCCACAGGCACGCGCCTTCAGGCGCATGTTGATGTCTTTGGTGACCAGCACAACGTCCAGGTCGGTGCGCCGGGCCCGTACTTCGAGCAACTGGTTGATGATGATGTTGTCGTTGAGGTTTTCCGGCAGCAGCTTGTTCGGCTCGTTGCGCGGAGTCATCAGGATGGACAGGAAGCCCTTGGGCCCGCTCTTGCCACGCTGGATCGGCACGCCCTGCTCGACATCGCTGGGCGAGGCGTCACCAAGGGTCTGGTCGATCAGCCGAATGGCCTGGCGGCATTCGGCGGCGATGGTCTGTTTGCCGGTCTTGAGCTTGTCGAGTTCCTCCAGCACCGTCATCGGGATGGCGACATGGTGCTCCTCGAAGTTCAGTAACGCGTTGGGGTCGTGAATCAGGACGTTGGTATCGAGCACATACAGGATAGGCTTGCTGGAGGAAGGGTTGCGTCCTTGGTCATCCATACTCGGTCACCTTATGTCGAAGCCACACGGCGTGGTCTGTTACGCCGCAGAGTGACTGCCGCTGTCCCCGTATCCGCGTTGTTACGGGCGGGAAGCGAACCTGGCTAGGTGGGCCTGGATGACGCCACCTGTGCTGCAGGAATCGGCTGTCTGGTTTCTTCATACCGCAAAAATGATGACTAAAAAAAGTCTTTTTACGTGCAGGTGAAGTTTATTTTTCCAAATGACGAACAGGGGTTGGCGAGGGGGCGCGTGAGGACTACAGTCAAAAATCAGGCTGGCATTGCTGAGGGGCGCTTCGCACCCCGATCGCGACACAAGGCCGCTCCTACAGGCATCGCGTGACCTTGTAGGAGCGGCCTTGCGTCGCGATGGGCCGCAAAGCGGCCCCCTACCCCCTCAAGCCATAAGCTTGGCAATCTTCCCAACCAATCCCGCTCTGCGCCGTATTGCGCAACAACCACTCCACCGCAGGCTGCGCCTTGGGCAGGCTGTCATGGAACTGGATCACCCCCTTGCGCCACAGCAACATCAAGGTCAGCACCCGCTGGGCAGAGGCCTCGGCGCTCAGTGCGCCATCATCCTGGGCATCGATGTCCCACAACGATACCTGCAACTGCTGGCTGGCCATGAACGCCTCGCCATCGGCCCGACGCTGCCCGTAAGGCGGGCGAAACAACGGCACATACTGCTCCGGCAGGTCGGCCTGCACCCGCGCCTGGCTACGCCGCAGCGAGTCCTGCCAGCCTGTCCACTGCGCATGGGAGCGGTACTCCCAACCCTGTATCCCCACGCACTGCCCGCCATAGAGCTGGCGCAAGGCATCTGCCGCCCCGGCGTCGCGCCGTTGCTGCAGGCGGTTGCCGAGCACGAAGAACGTGCCTTCAAGCTTTTGCCGGCGCAGGTAATCAGCCAGCAGGTCGGTACTGCCGCCATCCGGCCCGGGCCCGCCGACGAAGGTCAGCAGGAACATGCGGTCGTTCAGTTCATCCCCATTGCGCTCGCGTGAGGACAGCCGCTCCACCTCGCTGCTGGTCTGCGGCAGCAACGCCGCCTTGCGCAGTTGTTCGTCCAGGTAACGCACATGGAACTGGTGGCTCGGCTCGATCCAATCGGTGTAGAAAGTGCCGACATCGGCAGCGAACGTCGCCGCTTGCGTACGCAACTCCGCCATCGACGTCACCGGGTAGCAGAACGACGCATCCTGCTCGCAACTGCGCTGCGCCTGTTGATAACCTTCCCATAACCGCTGCCACATGCGCGCCCGCACCAGGCGCACCTTCTGCAGGTTGACTTGCCGTAGCCCCAAGCGTGCCGCCAGCGCCGCGTCGTCCAGCAGTTCGCTTTCGTGCAGCACCTGGGCGAACGAGAGGATCTCGGCCCGCGAGGCCACATCGAACAACGCCGGGCTGTCCAGCTTTTCGGGCCACAGGCTGCGGTCCAGGCTCACCTGGGGTGAAGGGGCGGCTTGCACGGCCAGGCTCAGCAGAGCGGCCAGCAAGGCAGAGGCAATACGCACGGTTGAAGGCTCCGCAACGGCGAAACGCGCACTATAGCCTCTGCACCGGCCATGGTCTGTGACTATAGTCGCCATAGTTTGGACTTGCACCGTCCAGCCCGTAGAATTCCCGGCCAACGATGCCAGGAGCCGACCCGATGCTGACGGTGATTTCCCCCGCCAAGACCCTCGACTACGACACCCCGCCGGTGACCGAGCGTTTCACCCTGCCCCAGTACCTGGACGACTCCCAGGAGCTGATCCAGCAGCTGCGCGACCTGTCGCCGGCGCAGATCAGCGAACTGATGCACCTGTCCGACAAGCTCGCCGGCCTGAATGCCGCGCGCTTCGGCAGCTGGACCCCGGACTTCACCCCCGCCAATGCCAAGCAGGCGCTGCTGGCGTTCAAGGGTGACGTGTATACCGGCCTCGACGCCGAAAGCCTTTGCGAGGACGATTTCAGCTACGCCCAGCAGCACTTGCGCATGCTTTCGGGCCTGTATGGCCTGCTGCGCCCGCTCGACCTGATGCAACCCTACCGCCTGGAAATGGGCACCAAGCTGGCCAACGCCCGCGGCAAGGACCTGTACGCCTTCTGGGGCACGCGCATCAGCGAATGGCTGAACCAGGCCCTGGCCGAACAGGGCGATGACGTGCTGCTGAACCTGGCCAGCAACGAGTATTTCAGCGCGGTGAAACGCAGCGCGCTGAAGGCCCGGGTGATCAACGTCGACTTCAAGGACCTGAAGAACGGCCAGTACAAGATCATCAGCTTCTACGCCAAGAAAGCCCGCGGCATGATGAGCCGCTTCGTCATCCAGCAGCGCATCAGCGACCCGGAGCAGCTCAAGCAATTCGATGAGCAGGGGTACTACTACAGTGCCGAACAGTCGAAGCCGGACCACCTGGTGTTCCTGCGGGATCATCCTTCCGAATAGTCAGGCAATACACAATCCCTTGTAGGAGCGGCCTTGTGTCGCGAAAGGGCCGCATAGCGGCCCCGGCAATTTCTGCTTTGATGCTGAAATCCTGGGGCCGCTGCGCGGTCCTTTCGCGACACAAGGCCGCTCCAACAAAAAGCGCCCCCTACTTACCCCCTCCGCCCCGCAACAGGGCACGACGCAAAGCGCCATTACGCCACAAATCCGACGCCAAAAAATCGACACACCGCAACTTATAGCCAAACGCCATAAGACCGTTCGTAGCTTTTTTGACGAATTTTTCAAAATATTTTTCGATGCTGGCATAAAAATATCTCGCAACAGTTTCGCCCTTTATATATAGGGACAAAACACCCGTGTGCTATCAGATTGAAATTGTCTGCCACTGAAAAAATATTTAGAAATCTTTCATCCACGCCGAACCCACCCCGGAACTTCTGCTACGACGAATCGCTCATAGTGCCGTAACGATTTTCCTGCCCCCGGGCTGTGAGAGATGACTTACAGATGACAACGGCAGGTATCCACTACCAGCCCCAACAACTTCGACAGGTATGACGGGCAACCCCCGAAGACCCTGTCCATGCAGGAGAGACGCGTCCCTTTCAATTCGTCCTAGTGGTTGATTTCAAAGGATTTTTCCACTTGAAAAAACAAGCACAGCAAAGCGCCACGTAGCGCCTTGCAATAAAGACGGCTGCATTCCAGGGCACGTTTTTTAATTAATGGCTTTTTACTGCCACATTTGAGTGCATAACTTTTTGCGCTCCGGATTTATTTTGCCTGCGCTCGGCGAAGTGTGCATTTCGCCATGGATCCGTGCGCCCGAAAACTGTTGTTAATCAACCCAGTCCGGCTCTCTCCGGAGGCGCCGGCGTGATAAACACATGAGGTGATAGCGATGCGTATCAGCATCTTTGGTTTGGGTTATGTGGGTGCGGTCTGTGCAGGCTGCCTGACGGCGCGAGGCCATGAAGTGATCGGTGTGGATGTGTCCAGCACCAAGATCGACCTGATCAATCAGGGCAAGTCGCCCATCGTCGAACCTGGCCTGGAAGCACTGCTGCAACAGGGCATCGCCAACGGCCGCCTGCGCGGTACTACCGATTTCGCCGAAGCCATCCGTGCCAGCGACGTATCGATGATCTGCGTGGGTACCCCAAGCAAGAAGAACGGCGACCTGGGCCTCGAGTACATCGAGTCGGTGTGCCGCGAAATCGGCTACGTGCTGCGTGACAGCGAGCGCCGCCACACCATCGTGGTACGCAGCACCGTGCTGCCGGGTACCGTGAAGAACGTGGTGATCCCGATCCTCGAAGACTGCTCGGGCAAGAAAGCCGGCGTCGACTTCGGCGTTGCGGTCAACCCGGAATTCCTGCGTGAAAGCACCGCGATCAAGGACTACGACCAGCCACCGATGACCGTCATCGGCGAACTGGACACCGCCAGCGGCGACATCCTGCAGGCCCTGTACGAAGAGCTCGACGCACCGATCATCCGCAAGCCGATCGAAGTGGCCGAGATGATCAAGTACACCTGCAACGTGTGGCACGCCACCAAGGTCACCTTCGCCAACGAGATCGGCAACATTGCCAAGGCCGTAGGCGTGGATGGCCGTGACGTGATGGACGTGGTCTGCCAGGACAAAGTGCTGAACCTGTCCCAGTACTACATGCGCCCTGGCTTCGCCTTCGGCGGCTCGTGCCTGCCCAAGGACGTACGCGCCCTCACCTATCGCGCCTCCAGCCTCGATGTACGCGCTCCGCTGCTCGACTCGCTGATGCGCAGCAACGAATCGCAGGTGCAGAACGCCTTCGAGCTGATCGAAGCCCACGACAAGCGCAAGGTCGCCCTGCTCGGCCTGAGCTTCAAGGCCGGCACCGACGACCTGCGTGAAAGCCCGCTGGTGGAACTGGCCGAACGCCTGATCGGCAAGGGCTACCAGCTGGACATCTACGACGAGAACGTCCAGTACGCCCGCGTCCACGGCGCCAACAAGGACTACATCGAGTCGAAGATCCCGCACGTGTCGTCGCTGCTCAACGCCGACTTCCAGAAGGTGATCGACAACGCCGACATCATCGTCCTGGGCAACCGTGACGAGCAGTTCCGTGCACTGGCCCAGCAAGCGCCGGCCGGCAAGCACGTGATCGACCTGGTCGGCTTCATGAGCAAACCGACCTGCGCCACCAGCCGTACCGAAGGCATCTGCTGGTAAGTGCTGGCCGGGCAGCGGGGGCCTCCCCACCCCCGCTGCCCACCTTTTCCCGAATTCTCGACGGATGCTGAACATGCAAAGGATCCAGACAGTGCTGTTGCAGTGCGCCGGTTGGCTGCTCTACATGAGTCTGCTCATGCTGATCGCCCTGGCCCTGCCAGCCGATATCTTCGACTCGCAGTCGAAGCACTTCATCTTCCTGGTCGGCGCAGTCGGCATCTGGCGCTATTCCATGGGCGCCACCCATTTCATCCGCGGCATGATCTTCCTCTACGGCGTGTACCCGTACCTGCGTCGCAAGGTGCAGAAGATGGGCAAGGCTGCCGACCCGTCCCACGTGTACCTGATGGTGACCAGCTTCCGCATCGAAGCACTCACCACCGCCCAGGTGTACAGCTCGGTGATCCGCGAGGCGATCAACTGTGGCTTCCCCACCACCGTGGTCTGCTCGCTGGTGGAGATGTCGGACGAACTGCTGGTGAAAAGCCTGTGGGCCAAATACAACCCGCCAGCCCACGTGAAGCTGGACATCGTGCGCATCGCCGGTACCGGCAAGCGTGACGGCCTGGCCTACGGTTTCCGTGCGATCTCGCGCATGCTGCCGGACGAGAACGCTGTGGTGGCGGTGATCGACGGCGACACCGTGCTGGGCGATGGCGTGGTACGCAAGACCGTGCCGTGGTTCAAGCTGTTCCCCAACGTCGGCGGCCTGACCACCAACGAGTTCTGCGAAGTGCGTGGCGGCTACATCATGAGCGAGTGGCACAAGCTGCGCTTTGCCCAGCGCCACATCAACATGTGCTCGATGGCCCTGTCCAAGCGCGTGCTGACCATGACCGGGCGCATGTCGATGTTCCGCGCCAGCGTGGTGACCAACCCCGAGTTCATCGCCGACGTCGAAAGCGACTCGCTGATGCACTGGCGCCTGGGCCGCTTCAAGTTCCTCACCGGTGACGACAAGTCCAGCTGGTTCAGCCTGATGCGCCTGGGCTACGACACCTTCTACGTGCCGGACGCCGCCATCAACACGGTCGAGCACCCGCCGGAGAAGAGCTTCCTCAAGGCCAGCCGCAAGCTGATGTACCGCTGGTACGGCAACAACCTGCGGCAGAACTCCCGCGCGCTTGGCCTGGGCCTGCGCCGCCTGGGGCTGTTCACCAGCATCGTGCTGTTCGACCAGCGCGTGTCGATGTGGACCAGCCTGCTGGGCCTGACCGTGGCGGTGATCGCCAGCCTCAAGTTCGGCCTGGGCTTCCTGCTGGTGTACCTGCTGTGGATCGGCATCACCCGCCTGATCCTCACCATCATGCTGCTGTGCTCCGGCCACAACGTAGGCCCGGCCTACCCGCTGATTCTCTATTACAACCAGATCATCGGCGCGCTGATGAAGATCTACGTGTTCTTCCGCCTCGACAAGCAGTCCTGGACGCGTCAGCCCACTGCCCTCAAGCGTGACCTCGCCAGCTTTCAACAATGGTTCAACACCTGGTCCTCGCGGACCATGACCTTCTCGGCTGCCAGCATCTTCGTTGCTGTGCTGTTCATGGTCGTGTGAGCCCAACCCGGATCGGAACTAACAGGAACAAACCACATGAATACCGCCGTGAACGTCAACGTCGTGCATGAGTCCGAAGCCCAGCGCCAGCATGCCCGGGTACGCATCCCCGCCAAGCTGCGGTTCCTCGACCCTCAGCGCCAGGCCCACGATGTGAAGGTCGACGACCTCTCCGCCGGTGGCCTGAGCTTCCACACCAAGCAACCACTGTCGGTTGGCGACGTGCTCCGCGGGCGGCTGCAGTTCACGGTCGACAACCTCGGCCTGTCGATGGACATCGAGTTCCAGGTGCGCTCCTACAACCCGGGCAGTGGCCGTACCGGCGCCCAGTTCCAGAACCTCGAGCCCCGCGATATCGCCACGCTGCGCCACATCATCACCTCGCACCTGTCGGGTGAGCTGATCACTGCCGGCGATGTGCTCAGCACCTTGCAGCGCGACAACTTCACCAAGGCGCGCAAGCAGAAGGACGGCGGTGCCGGCCTGAGCGCCTTCGGCCGCCTCAAGGCGGTCACCGTCACCCTCGGCGTGTTCGTGGTCGGTGTCGCCGCCTTCGGCTTCATCGCCAAGTCGCTGTACGGCATGTACTTCGTCAGCCATGCCGAAGCCGGCGTGGTCGCGGTACCCACCACCAACGTCACCATGCCGCGCGACGGCACCGTGAACAGCCTGGTCGAAAGCGGTGGGCAGATCGCCAAGGGCGCGCCACTGGCCAGCTTCACCACCAGCATGCTGGACATGCTCAAGGGCAACCTGGAAGACGCACAGCTGGAGCCGGCGAAGATCGAGGAACTGTTCGGCAAGCAACTGTCCGGCACCCTCACCAGCCCGTGTGATTGCGTGGTTGCCCGCCAGCTCGTGGACAACGGCCAGTACGCCGCCAAGGGCCAGCCGATCTTCCAGCTGATCCCGCGCACCACCAACCCGATGATCGAGGCGCGCTTCACCTACCGCCAGTTCGACGAGGTCAAGCCAGGTACCCGGGTCAACTTCCAGGTAGCCGGCGAAGACGAAGTACGCACCGGCCAGATCGTCAGCAGCGCCAGCCTCAACAGCGAAGACCTGGCCGCCGACATCCGCGTGCAGATCAAGCCCGACAGCGCCCTGCCCGCCGAACTCGCCGGTCGCCCGGCTTCGGTCAACAGCGACCGTGGCCCATCGCTGAACTGGCTGATCGACAAAGCCATGGCCCGTGGGCTGTAAGAGGATCACGACATGATTCCCCACAAGAAAAGCGCCAGCCTGGGCCTGTGTGCCCTGGCTGCTGCCATCACCCTGGCCGGCTGTGCGGGCCTGCCCGACCAGCGCCTGGCCAACGAAGCCATGAAGCGCGGTGACACGGCACTGGCCGAGCGCAACTATAAGGCGCTGGCCGACCTGGGCTACAGCGAAGCGCAAGTGGGCCTGGCCGACATCAAGGTCGGCACCCGCGATCCGGCGAAAATCAAGGAAGCCGAGGCCACCTACCGTGCCGCGGCCGCCATCTCGCCGCGTGCCCAGGCACGCCTTGGTCGCCTGCTGGTGGCCAAGCCCGACAGCACCCAGGCCGAGCGCGAAGAAGCCGAAACCCTGCTCAAGCAAGCCGCCAAGCAGGGCGAAAGCAACACCCTGATCCCGCTGGCGATGCTCTACCTGAGCTACCCGCAGAGCTTCCCCAAGGTCAACGCTCAGCAGCAGATCGACCAGTGGCGCGCCGCCGGCAACCCGGAAGCGGGCCTGGCCCAGGTGCTGCTGTACCGCACCCAGGGCACCTACGACCAGCACCTGGGCGAAGTGGAGAAAATCTGCAAGGCCGCGCTGAACACCACCGACATCTGCTACGTCGAACTAGCCACCGTGTACCAGAAGCGCGGCCAGGCCGACCAGCAGGCTGCCCTGCTCGGCCAGCTCAAGGCTGCCTACGCCCGTGGCGCAGTACCGGCCACTCGGGTCGACAGCGTTGCCCGGGTACTGGCTGACCGCAGCCTCGGCCAGACCGACGAGAAAACCGCCAAGGACCTGCTCGAGCAGGTTGCCCCGGCCAACCCGGCGTCCTGGGTCAGCCTGGCGCAACTGATGTACGACTTCCCCGAGCTGGGCGATACCGACCAGCTGATGGCCTACATCGACAAGGGCCGCGAAGCCGAACAGCCACGCGCCGAACTGTTGCTGGGCCGCCTGTACTACGAAGGCAAGACCGTGCCTGCGGACGCGGCCAAAGCCGAACAACACCTGCAGGCTGCCGCCGACGCCGGCGAAGTCAGCGCCCATTACTACCTGGGCCAGCTGTACCGCCGCGGCTACCTGGGCAACGTCGAGCCACAAAAGGCCGTCGACCACCTGCTGGCCGCCGCCCGTGGTGGGCAGAACAGCGCCGACTATGCCCTGGCCCAGCTGTTCAGCGAAGGCCACGGCATTCGCCCGCAACCGGGCAACGCCTGGGTATTCGCCCAGCTGGCCCAGGCCAACCCGTCGCCGCAGTCCGCTGAATTGCTGCAGCAACTCGACCAGCAACTTACGCCTGACCAGCGCAGCCAGGCCCAGCAACTGCTGGCCCAAGAAAAGCAGGCGCGCGGCAGCATGAGCCAGGGCGCCAACAGCACCCTGGCCATCGAAGCCCTGCAAGACGACGAAAAAGAAGTAACCGGTGAGGACTCGCTATGACGCTCAATCCCTTCGTGAAAGCTGGCATCGGCCTGAGCTTCGCCCTGCTGTGGTCCTGCCCGACCCTGGCGGAAATGACCGCTGAAAAGAACTTCGGCCTGGATGTGAAAATCACCGGCCAGTCGGAAGACGACCGTGACCTGGGCACCCGCTCCGGCGGTGACGTCAACGGCCTCGGTCTTGATCTGCGCCCTTGGGTATATGGCGAGCGTGGCAACTGGAGCGCCTATGCCATGGGCCAGGCCGTCACCGCGACCGACACCATCGAAACCGACACCCTGCGCCAGAACGACGACGGCACCAGCACCGACACCGCTGCCGACGGCCGTGAACAGGACAAGAGCTACCTGGCCATGCGCGAATTCTGGGTCGGCTACAGCGGCCTCACCGCCTACCCCGGCGAACAGCTGCGTTTCGGTCGCCAGCGCCTGCGCAGCGACGATGGCATGTGGCGTGACACCAACATCGAGGCGCTGAACTGGACCTTCGACACCACCCTGCTCAAGGCCGACCTGGGCGTGGCCCAGCGCTTCAGCGAATACCGCACCGACCTCACCGAGCTGGCCCCGGAAGACAAGGACCGCACGCACCTCTACGGCAACGTCGCCACGCAGTGGACCCCTGGCCACTGGGTCGGCGTACGCGCCCACCACACCCACGACGGCGGCAGCCTGAAGAACCCGGGCGAAACCGTCGATGCGCTGGACAAGACCCGCACCGGCGACCTCACCTGGCTGGGCCTGGAAGCCAACAGCGACGCCTACAACTGGCGCAACGACCACACCGTCAACTACTGGGGCAGCGTCACCTGGCTGACCGGTGATCGCGACACCCTCAGCAGCCAGGTCGTCGGTGACGAAACCGTGGCCACCGGCAAGCAGAGCGGTGATGTCAACGCCTGGGCCACCGACCTCGGCATCCGCCTGCGCCTCGACCCGCAATGGCAGGTCGGTGCGGCCTACGCCCGTGGCAGCGGCGGTGGTGGCGACGACGGTTCGAGCAACTACGAGCAGACCGGCCTCGAGAGCAACCGCTCCAACTACACCGGTACCCGTTCGCGCGTGCACCGCTTCGGTGAAGCCTTCCGTGGCGAGCTGGGCAACCTGCAGGCGGCCACCCTGTTCGCCTCCTGGCAGCTGCGCGACGACTACGACGCCAGCTTCATCTACCACAAGTTCTGGCGTGTCGATGGCAACCAGAACATCGGTTCCAGCGGCATCAACGCGGTGGTCAACGACAACGGTGTGAACCGCCCGCTGGTCGATGGCGAAAAAGACCTTGGCCAGGAAATGGACGTGGTCGTGACCAAGTACTTCAAGCAAGGCCTGCTGCCGGCTTCGATGAGCCAGGCAATCGACGAGCCATCTGCCCTGGTGCGCCTGCGTGCTGGCGTGTTCAAGCCGGGCGATGCCTACGGCAAGGAAGCGGACTCGTACATGCACCGCGCCTTCGTCGATGTGATCTGGCGCTTCTGAGGCCGGTAGAGGACTTACCGTTATGAACCTTCACCCGCACTTACGTCACAGCCTGTTGGCCAGCGCCTTGCTGCTGGCCAGCGGCCTGGTGGCTGCCGCAGAGCCCCAGGTGATCGCCAAGGAACTGCAGCAGGCCAAGACCTACACGGTCTCCAGCGCGCCGATCGAGCCGCTGCACATGGACCCGCCGAAGCTGCCCGACCTGACCGGCTACACCGCCGAAGCGGTGCAGAAGAAAATCGACCGCCGCCACAAGGGCAAGGTCAGCCTGCGCCGCATGTTCCAGGAGGATACCCTCAAGGAATTCGTCGGCGGCGACAACAAGGCGGCCGAGTGGGTCCAGCGCCAGCATGGCATTCCGCAGGCGATCTTCGTCGATGACGGCCATGTCGACCTGGTCGAGCTGAGCAAGAAGGTACCCAAGCAGTACCTCAGCGAAGTCGAGCCGGGTGTGTACCTGGCGCGCCTGCCGATCGTGGTCGGGCAGAAGGGCATCCTCGAGATCGACGGCAAGGTCAAGCAGCTGCGCCTGTCCCAGGAAGGCGGTTCGTTCCTGGTCAACGACGGCAAGCTGTTCGTCACCGACACCCAGGTGACCGGCTGGCGAGAAAAGGAAAACGGCCCGGCGACCTTCCGCTCGCCCAAGGAATTCCGCCCGTTCCTGCTGTCGTGGGGCGGCACCGAGACCTACATCGTCAATACCAAGATGGCCAGCTTCGGCTACGCCAAGTCCAAGTCGTACGGCGTGAGCATCTCGCAGTACACGCCGAACATGGCCAAGCGCATGGGCCGCCCGGAACCCACCGGCTGGATCATCGGCTCCGAGTTCAGCGACATGTGGTACGGCTTCTACTGCTACGAGACCCAGGACTTCGTGGTCAAGGACAGCACCTACCGCGACAACATCGTCTACGGCATCGACCCGCACGACCGCTCGCACCGGCTGATCATCGCCGGCAACACGGTGTACGGCACCAAGAAGAAGCACGGCATCATCGTTTCGCGTGAGGTCAACGACAGCTGGATCATCAACAACAAGAGCTTCGACAACAAGCTCTCGGGCGTGGTGATCGACCGTAACAGCGTCAACAACCTGATCGCCTACAACGAGATCTACCGCAACCACACCGACGGCATCACCCTGTACGAAAGTGGCGACAACCTGATCTGGGGCAACAAGCTGATCAACAACCGCCGCCACGGCATCCGCGTGCGTAACAGCGTGAACATCCGCCTGTACGAAAACGTCGCCATGGCCAACGGCCTGGTCGGCGTGTACGGCCACATCAAGGACCTGTCCAACACCGACCGCGACATCGCCCTCGACCCGTTTGACACCAAGGTGTCGCTGATCCTGGTCGGTGGCGAACTGGCGGCCAACGGCTCCGGGCCACTGTCGATCGACTCGCCGCTGTCGGTCGAGCTGTACAAGGTGTCCATGCTCGCCCCGCGCAAGGCCAGCGGCATCAGCCTCAACGGCATCCTCGGCGAGCGCCAGGACGAAATCCTCGACCTGCTGGTACGCCAGCAAAAGGCTGTGCTGATCGACCCGGTCGAACGCCAGACCGAAATGATCGATTAAGGAAGCCCAGACCATGACTCCACATCTGATGAAACTGCTGGGCCTGTCCGCTGCCCTCCTGGCGATCAGCCAGGGCGTGCGCGCCGAAGACGTCAAGGCCCCTACGTTCAGCGCCGAGCCTTGCTGCCAGCTGTGCCCTGAAGCGCATGACGCCAGCCGCTACACCACCCGTTACCAGCAGAACTTCACCACGCTGGTGCAGGCCCAGGGCGACTGGCTGTTCCGTACCCGCGAAGACCTGCGCACCGAGTTCAATACCACCCCGGCCGGCTACAAGCGCCTGCAGCAAGTGCACGACGCGTTCAAGAAGCGCGGCGTGGAACTGGTGGTGGTGTACCAGCCGACCCGTGGCCTGGTGAACCGCAACATGCTCAACCCGGCGGAAAAGGCTGCCTTCGACTACCAGAAGGCCCTGGGCAACTACCAGGCCATGCTCAAGCGCTTTGCCAGCATGGGCTACAACGTGCCTGACCTGTCGCCGCTGACCAACGAACAGCTGGCCGCTGCCGACCAGGGCAAGGACTTCTACTTCCGTGGCGACCAGCACTGGACGCCTTACGGCGCCGAGCGCGCGGCCAAGATCGTGGCCGATACCGTGCACAAGATGCCGGCTTTCGAAGGCATCCCGCGCAAGGAATTCGAAACGAAAAAGTCCGGGCGCATGGGCAAGACCGGCACCCTGCATAACGTGGCCGGCCAGCTGTGCGGCACCAGCTACGCCGTCCAGTACATGGACCAGTTCGCCACCGAGCCGAAAGGCTCCACCGGCGGCGGCGACGACCTGTTCGGTGACGGCGGCAACGCGCAGATCACCCTGGTCGGCACCAGCCACAGTGGCAAGAACTACAACTTCTCCGGCTTCCTCGAGCAGTACATCGGCGCCGACGTGCTCAACGTGGCCTTCCCTGGCGGTGGCCTGGAAGGTTCGATGATCCAGTACCTGGGTAGCGAGGAATTCCAGAAGAACCCGCCGAAGATCCTGATCTGGGAATTCTCCCCGCTGTATCGCCTGGACCAGGAAACCATCTGGCGGCAAATCCTTGGCCTGCTCGACGACGGCTGCGATGACCGCCCGGCCCTGATGAGCGCCAGCGCCACCCTCAAGCCCGGTAAGAACGAGCTGATGGTCAACGGCAAGGGCGGCGTGATCAAAGACCTGATCAACCGCAACATGCAGATGGACGTCAAGTTCGAAGACCCGTCGGTGAAGGTGCTGCAGGCCACCCTCTGGTACCTCAACGGCCGCCACGAGGACATCAAGCTGGAAAAACCGGAAACCTCCGACACCGACGGCCGCTTCGTCTTCCAGATGCGCGAAGACGAGGACTGGGCCAGCCAGAGCCTGCTGGCGTTCGAGGTGCAGGGGCCGGAAAGCGGTACCCAGAAGGTCGAAGCCAAGCTCTGCAAACGCAACAACTTCGCCGTGCCCGCGCAGACCGCGCAGGCCGGCCAGTGAGGCGACCATGATCCCGTTCAAGCGAATTTCCCGCCCCGCCCTGCTTGCCCTGGCGTTGTGCGGCGGTGCCGCGCACGCCGCGCTGGTACCGCCCCAGGGTTACTACGAGGGGATCGAAAAGCTCAAGACCGGCGACGGCAACTTCCGCTGCGAGGCTGCCCCCAAGCCATACACCGGTGCCCTGCAGTTCCGCAGCAAGTACGAAGGCTCGGACAAGGCACGGGCAACGCTCAATGCCGACTCGGAAAAGGCCTTTCGCAAGTCCACCGAAGACATCACCACCCTCGAGAAAGGCGTGAGCAAGATGATCGGCCAGTACATGCGTGACGGCCGCCCGGCGCAACTCGACTGCACCCTGGCCTGGCTAGGCGACTGGGCCCGCGCCGATGCGCTGATGTCCACCGACTACAACCACACCGGCAAGTCGATGCGCAAATGGGCGCTGGGCAGCATGAGTGGTTCCTGGCTGCGCCTGAAGTTCTCCAATTCGCAGCCGCTGGCCGCGCACCAGGCCGAGGCCGAGCTGATCGAAAAATGGTTCGCCCGCCTGGCCGAGCAGACCGTGCGCGACTGGAGCGACCTGCCACTGGAGAAGATCAACAACCACAGCTACTGGGCTGCCTGGGCGGTAATGGCCAGCGCCGTGGCCACCGACCGTCGCGACCTGTTCGACTGGGCCGTGAAGGAATACCGGGTTGGCGCCAACCAGGTCGACGAGCAGGGCTTCCTGCCCAACGAACTGAAGCGCAAGCAACGCGCCCTGGCCTACCACAACTACGCCCTGCCGCCGCTGGCGATGATCGCCAGCTTCGCCCAGGTCAATGGCGTGGATGTGCGCGGCGAGAACAACAACGCCCTGCAGCGCCTGGCGCAGCGGGTGCTGAACGGGTCGAAGGACCCCAGCGAGTTCAAAGCCCGCAATGGCGAGAAACAGGACATGAAAGACCTGAAGATCGACAGCAAGTACTCGTGGATGGAGCCCTACTGCAGCCTGTATGCGTGCAGTGGCGACACCCTGCAACGCAAGCGCGGTATGCAGCCGTTCAACAGCTTCCGGCTGGGCGGCGACCTGACCCGGGTCTACGACCCGAGCGCAGAGAGCAAGAAATGAGTTGAACCCCTTTTTGGGGTCGGAACCTGTGGGAGCGGGCATGCCCGCGAAGATGGCACCGCGGTGCATGGCAAGGGCTTCGCCCTTGTTCGCGGGCATGCCCGCTCCCACAGGTACCAAGGCTTCCCCCACTTTTTGAGTGGGGGGTTTGGGGGGCGCTTTGCCCCGGATGCTGTGAACAAAAAGGAGAACCGGGATGGTCTTCTCGTCCAACGTGTTCCTGTTCCTGTTCTTGCCGATCTTCCTCGGCCTGTACTACTTGAGCGGGCAACGTTATCGCAACCTGCTGCTGCTGGTCGCCAGCTACATCTTCTACGCCTGGTGGCGGGTGGACTTCCTGGCCCTGTTTGCCGGGGTCACCCTGTGGAACTACTGGATCGGCCTGAAAGTCGGCGCCGCCGGTGTGCGCACCAAGCCCGCGCAGCGCTGGCTGCTGCTCGGCGTCGGTGTCGACCTGGCGATCCTCGGCTACTTCAAGTACGCCAACTTCGGCGTCGACAGCCTCAACGCGATCATCTCCTCGTTCGGCCTGGAGCCGTTCATCCTCACCCACGTGCTGCTGCCGATCGGTATCTCGTTCTACATCTTCGAGTCGATCAGCTACATCATCGACGTGTACCGCGGCGACACCCCGGCCACCCGCAACCTGATCGACTTCGCGGCGTTCGTGGCGATCTTCCCGCACCTGATCGCCGGCCCCGTGCTGCGCTTCAAGGACCTGGTCGACCAGTTCAACAACCGCACCCACACCCTGGACAAGTTCTCCGAAGGCTGCACCCGCTTCATGCAGGGCTTCATCAAGAAAGTGTTCATCGCCGATACCCTGGCGGTAGTGGCCGACCACTGCTTCGCCCTGCAGAACCCGACCACCGGCGATGCCTGGCTCGGCGCCCTGGCCTACACCGCGCAGCTGTACTTCGACTTCAGCGGCTACAGCGACATGGCCATCGGCCTGGGCCTGATGATGGGCTTCCGCTTCATGGAGAACTTCAAGCAGCCGTACATCAGCCAGTCGATCACCGAGTTCTGGCGGCGCTGGCACATCAGCCTGTCGACCTGGCTGCGCGACTACCTGTACATCACCCTGGGCGGTAACCGCAAAGGCACCTTCAACACCTACCGCAACCTGTTCCTGACCATGCTGCTGGGCGGCCTGTGGCACGGCGCCAACTTCACCTACATCATCTGGGGCGCCTGGCACGGCATGTGGCTGGCCATCGAGCGCGCGCTGGGCATCGACACCAACCCGCAGCGTTTCAACCCGGTGAAGTGGGCATTCACCTTCCTGCTGGTGGTGGTCGGCTGGGTGATCTTCCGTGCCGAGAACCTGGAGGTGGCCGGTCGCATGTACGGCGCCATGTTCAGCTTCGGCGACTGGCAGCTGTCGGAACTCAACCGTGCCCAGCTCACCGGCCTGCAGGTAGCCACCCTGGTGGTCGCCTACATCACCCTGGCGTTCTTCGGCCTGCGCGACTTCTACCGCAACGCCAGGCCAACGCCCAAGGCCACCCCGGTGGAGGTCAACAGCGACGGTTCGATCGGCCTGGACTGGACCCGGGTGATGACCCGCGCCCTGGTGCTGCTGCTGTTCGTGGCCTCGATCCTCAAGCTTTCGGCGCAGAGCTACTCGCCGTTCCTTTACTTCCAGTTCTGAGGTTGATGACATGACCCGGACATTACGCATTACCTATTCGCTGTCGTTCCTCGGCCTGCTGGTGGGCATGGGCGTCTGGTCCACCGGTGGCCTGCAAAGCTTCCAGCGTACCGAGCAGATGACCCTGCTCAACGGCAAGCTGGCCAAGGCCGCCGAGACCCACTACGACGAGCAGTTCCCGATCAAGCGCCTGGGTACCAACCTATGGGCGGCGATGGACTTCAAGCTGTTCAACGAAGGCCGCCCCGGCGTGGTGCTGGGCCGCGACCAGTGGCTGTTCAGTGACGAAGAGTTCAAGCCCACCGCCGGTGCCGAGCAGCTGATGCAGGAAAACCTGGCGCTGATCCGTGGCGTGCGCGACACCCTGCAGCAGCACGGCAGCCAGCTGGTGCTGGCGATCGTGCCGGCCAAGGCGCGGGTGTATGCCGAGTACCTGGGCAAGGAACTGCCGACCAGCCTGCATGACGACCTGTACAACCAGTTCCATGCCCAGGCACGCCAGGCCAACGTGTTCGCCCCGGACCTGATGGCACCCATGGAGCAGGCCAAGGCCCGCGGCCAGGTGTTCCTGCGCACCGACACCCACTGGACGCCGATGGGCGCCGAAGTGGCGGCGCAGGCACTGGCCGAAGCGGTCAACCGCCAGAGCCTGCTCAACGGCGACCCGCAGGCGTTCATCACCGAAGCCGGCAGCACCGCGCCATACAAGGGCGACCTGACCAACTTCCTGCCACTGGACCCGCTGTTCAGCAACCTGCTGCCAGCCCCGGACAACCTGCAGCAACGTACCACTCGCCCGGTCGAGGCCGAAGGTGAAGCCGGGGACGCACTGTTCGCCGACACGCAGATCCCGGTTGCGCTGGTGGGTACCAGCTACAGCGCCAATCCGCACTGGAACTTCCTCGGTGCGCTGCAGCAGGCCCTGCGCAGCGACGTGGCCAACTACGCCGAAGACGGCCATGGCCCGCTACTGCCGATGCTCAAGTACCTGCAAAGCGATGCCTTCAAGAACGCCGCACCCCAGGTGGTGGTGTGGGAATTCCCCGAACGTTATCTGCCAATGAAGAACGACCTCAGCAGCTTCGATCCACAGTGGATCGCCCAGCTGAAGAACACCCGTAAATCCGAAGAAAACCTGGCTTTGTCGTCCACCCGGACTAACCACTAATCAGAGGAACATACATATGACTACCAAGACTTCCATTGCCAAAGCCCTCACCCTCGCAGCCGGCCTGTCCCTGGCCTCCATGCAGGCCTTCGCCGGTGCCGACGCCGCGCTTTATGGCCCGAGCGCACCGAAAGGCTCGACCTTCGTGCGCCTGTACAACGCCTCCGGCGCACCGGCTGCAGCCTCGGTCGGCAACACCCAGATCAAGCAGGTTGGCGCCCAGGCCAGCAGCGACTTCAGCTTCCTGCCAGGGGGTGACTACACCGCCCAGGTCGGCGGCAAGAGCGTGCCGGTCAAGCTGGCTGCGGACAAGTACTACACCCTGGTCAACAGCGCCAACGGCAACCCGCAGCTGATCGAAGAGCCGCCGTTCAAGAACAAGCAGAAAGCCCTGGTTCGCGTGCAGAACCTGAGTGACCAGCAACTGACCCTGAAGACCGCCGACGGCAAGACCGAAGTGGTCAAGCCGGTGGCCGCCAACGGCCGTGGCGAACGCGAAATCAACCCGGTCAAGGTCAACCTGGCGCTGTACCAAGGAGACAAGAAAGTGGGTGACGTCAAACCCGTCGCCCTGGAGCGCGGCGAAGCCGCAGTGCTGTACGTAACGGGTTCCGGCAACGCCTTGTCGCCGGTGTGGGTAACTCGCCCCGTGGCTAGCAACTGATTCCCCTGCCTCTCAACGACTATTGGAGAAACATGATGATCCCGGTAATTCTTTCTGGTGGTAGCGGTTCCCGTCTGTGGCCTCTGTCGCGCAAGCAGTTCCCCAAGCAGTTCCTGGCCCTGACCAGTGAACACACCCTGTTCCAGCAAACCCTCGAGCGCCTGGTGTTCGAAGGCATGGACACACCGATCGTGGTCTGCAACAAGGACCACAAGTTCATCGTCCAGGAGCAACTGGCCGCGCTGAAGCTGGAAACCCAAGGCATCCTGATGGAACCGTTCGGCCGCAACACCGCGCCGGCCGTAGCCATGGCTGCCATGAAACTGGTCAACGAAGGCCGCGACGAGCTGATGCTGGTGCTGCCCGCCGACCACGTGATCGAGGACCAGAAGGCACTGCAACGCGCCCTGGCCCTGGCCACCGTGGCCGCCGAGCGTGGCGAGATGGTGCTGTTCGGCGTGCCGGCGACCAAGCCGGAAACCGGCTACGGCTACATCCGTTCCAGCCAGGACGCCCTGCTGCCTGAAGGCGTGGCGCGCGTGGCGCAGTTCGTCGAGAAGCCCGACGAAAAACGCGCCGCCGAGTTCGTCCAGGCCGGCGGCTACTTCTGGAACAGCGGCATGTTCCTGTTCCGTGCCAGCCGCTTCCTCGAAGAGCTGAAAAAGCACGACGGCGACATCTACGACACCTGCGTGCTGGCCCTGGAGCGCAGCCAGGAAGACGGTGATGTGCTGAGCATCGACGAAGCCACCTTCGCCTGCTGCCCTGACAACTCCATCGACTACGCGGTGATGGAAAAGACCCAGCGCGCCTGCGTGGTGCCGATGTCGGCCGGCTGGAGCGACGTGGGCTGCTGGTCGTCGCTGTGGGAAGTGCACGAGAAGGACGACAACGGCAACGTCACCAAGGGCGACGTGGTGGTGCAGGACAGCCACAACTGCATGATCCACGGCAACGGCAAGCTGGTGTCGGTGATCGGCCTGGAGAACATCGTGGTAGTCGAGACCAAGGACGCCATGATGATTGCCCACAAGGACAAGGTCCAGGGCGTCAAGCAGATGGTCAAGACCCTCGACGAGCAGGGCCGCAGCGAAACCCAGAACCACCTGGAAGTGTATCGCCCGTGGGGCTCGTACGACTCGGTGGACATGGGCGGCCGCTTCCAGGTCAAACACATCACCGTCAAGCCGGGCGCCAGCCTGTCGCTGCAGATGCACCACCACCGCGCCGAGCACTGGATCGTGGTGTCCGGCACCGCCGAGGTGACCTGTGACGAGAACGTGTTCCTGCTGACCGAGAACCAGTCCACCTACATCCCGATCGCCTCGGTGCACCGCCTGCGCAACCCGGGCAAGATCCCGCTGGAGATCATCGAAGTACAGTCCGGCAGCTACCTGGGCGAGGATGATATCGAGCGCTTCGAGGATGTGTACGGGCGTACCTCTACACCCATCGAGCGTGGTGTTTCGGTGAAGACCATCGCGCAGTAATGCAACCCCTGGGGCCGCTTTGCGGCCCCGCTTTTTGAGCCACTCCCCATTTCGGGCTACGATGGTCAGACCCCGCGCAATCAAGGTCTGCCCGCCCCATGATCATCGGTGCCTTCCTCATCCTCACCTGGCTGGTGCTGTTGTTGCGCTACCCGGCCAAGGCCCTGCCGATCTCGCTGGCTGCCGTTTGTGGCCTGGGCCTGGTGGCCCTGTTCGTCGTCTGGCAGGACACCCGCGAAACCTCGCAACTGGCCCGCCTGGACCTGCGCCTGACCTACGCCCCCGAACACTGCCCCGCCGACCGCGCCCTGCAGGTGCGCATGAAGAACGGCAACGACGTGCCGCTGACCGAGCTGCGCTGGCGGGTGGCGGCGTATGCACCGGGGGATACCGTGAACCTGGCGGAGAACACCTACAATGCCCCGCGCTACCGTGGGCCGGGTGAGCTGCAGCCAGGGGCCGAATGGAAAGACTGCCTGCCACTGCCGCCACTGCGCTCCGGGTACCGGCCGCAGACCCTGGAGTTTCGTGCAGAGCATCTGCAAGGTACGTTTGCCAACTAATGTATCGCCAGTGCCGGCCCTTTCGCGGGCTTGCCCGCTCCCACAGGTACTGCACAGCTCTTGAGTACTGTGCAGTACCTGTGGGAGCGGGCAAGCCCGCGAAAGGGCCGGCACTGGCAACATCAACTTCCCCTGACAACAGGCCCCAACCATGCCCACCGTCCTGATCACCGGTTGTTCCAGCGGCATCGGCCGCGCCCTGGCCGACGCCTTCCGCGATGCCGGCCACCATGTCTGGGCCACCGCTCGCAAACCTGAGGATGTCGAGCAACTGAACGCCGCCGGTTTCACCGCCCGGCAACTTGATGTGAACGACAGCGAAGCGCTGGCCCGCCTGGCCGAGGAACTGGTAAACCTCGATATCCTGATCAACAACGCCGGCTACGGCGCCATGGGCCCGCTGCTCGATGGCGGTGTGGATGCCCTGCGCCAGCAGTTCGAAACCAACGTATTCGCAGTGGTCGGCGTTACCCGCGCATTGTTCCCACAGCTACGCCGTTCACGGGGCCTGGTGGTGAACATCGGCAGCGTATCAGGCGTGCTGGTCACGCCGTTCGCCGGCGCCTACTGCGCCTCGAAAGCAGCCGTGCATGCCCTGAGCGATGCCTTGCGCCTGGAACTGGCGCCGTTTGGTGTGCAGGTAATGGAAGTGCAGCCAGGGGCGATTGCCTCGCAGTTCGCCAGCAATGCCCAGCGCCAGGCCGAGCAGGTGCTGGCGGCGGATTCGGCGTGGTGGCCGTTGCGCGAGCACGTGCAGGCACGGGCACGGGCTTCGCAGGACAAGCCCACCTCGGCGGCAGTGTTTGCCCAGGGCGTGTTGGCGGCGGTCGGGAAATCGCCGGTACCAGCGGTGGTGCGGTTGGGGAACGGCAGTACGGCGTTGCCGTTGATGGCCCGGCTACTGCCGCGGCGGGTGCTGGATTGGGCGTTGCGCAAGCGGTTTGGCCTACTGCGCCCACTCTGATTGTTTGGTTGCCTGTGCTGGCCTCTTCGCGGGTGAACCCGCTCCCACAGGTACCCCACAGAATTTGAGTCCCGTGCGATCCCTGTGGGAGCGGGTTCACCCGCGAAGAGGCCGGTACAGGCAAAACAGATCAGGCAATGGAACGCAGCACCCCGCCATCCACCCGCAAGGCAGCCCCGGTAGTGGCACTGGCCTGCATCGATGCCAGGTACACCACCATGTTCGCCACCTCCTCCACCGTCGCCAGCCGCTTGATCAGTGAGGTCGGTCGGTGCTCAGCCAGGAAGTTGGCTTCCAGCTCTTCAGTCGACACCCCCTGCTCCTCGGCCAGCTTGGCAAAGAAGTCGCCCACACCTTCCGAACGCGTAGGCCCCGGCAGCACCGAATTCACCGTCACCCCGGTGCCGGCCAGGGTCTCGGCCAGCCCGCGCGACACCGCCAGCAACGCAGTCTTGGTCATGCCGTAATGAATCATCTCGGTCGGGATCTGCAGCGCCGACTCACTGGACAGGAACACCACCCGCCCCCATTTGCGCTCGGCCATGCCTTGGGCATAGTGGCGCGACAGGCGAACGGCGCTGAGCACATTGACGTCGAAGAAACGCTGCCAGTCCTCATCCCCGATCTCGAAGAACGGCTTGGGCTCGAAGATGCCCAGGTTGTTGACCAGGATGTCGGTGTGCGGCACCTGGTTGAACAACTTCTGCGCACCGGCCTGGGTGCCCAGGTCGGCAGCGATGCCGATGATGCGCGCCTGCGGCAGGCGTTCGCGCACAACTTTGAGGGCTTCGTCGACCCGGGCCTGGGTGCGACCGTTGAGGACCACTTCGGCCCCCGCCTCGGCCAGGCCGATGGCGATGGCCAGGCCGATGCCGGCGGTGGAGCCGCTGACGATGGCGCGCTTGCCGTTCAGGGAAATGTGCATCTGTGCCTCCTCGGTAATCAGGACAATTGCCGGGGCTGCTTTGCAGCCCATCGCGACACAAGGCCGCTCCTACATGCGGACGCGATCTCCTGTAGGAGCGGCCTTGTGTCGCGATGGGCCGCAAAGCGGCCCCAAAAAATCACACTTTCTTCACAGGCTGCTCATCAAACGCCTGCCAGCCACCACCCAGGGCCTTGTAAAGCCCCACCAACGCCTGCGACACCGCCGCCGAACTGTCGATCCACTGTTCCTCGCTGGCCAGCAGGGCACCCTGCACCGTCAGCACATTGAGAAAGTCCACCGCCCCTTCCACATACTGGCGCTGGGCAGTTTCCAGGGCGATGCGGTTCTGCCGCACCGCCTCGGCCAGGTGGTCGCGGCGCAGCTGGCTGGCGTTGTACAGGCGTAGCACATCGTCGATTTCATGCCAGGCACCCAGCACCACCTTGCGGTAGTTCAGCGCCGCCTCCTGCTGCTGCGCCTCGCGCAGTTCCAGGGTGCCCTTGAGCCGGCCACCCTCGAAGATCGGCAGCGACAGCTGTGGCCCGAAGGCGAACCGGCGTGAATCCCAGGCGCCGAAATCGGACAGCTGCATGGCCTGGAACCCGACACTGCCCGACAGCCGGATGCTGGGGTAGAAGTCGGCCTTGGCCACGCCAATGCTGGCAGTGGCAGCATGCAGGCGGGCCTCGGCCTGGCGAATGTCCGGGCGGCGTTCGGCCAGTTCGGACGGCAGGCCAATGGCGAACTTCTGCTGCGGCGCTGGCAGTTCGCCGCCCTGCAGCAACTCGGCCTGCAGGCTGCGCGGTGGTTCGGCGGCAAGCAGGCTGAGGGCGTTGATCAAGTCGTCGCGCCGCGCTTCCAGGCTTGGCAGGCGCGACTCGATCGAGGCGACCTGGGCACTGGCCTGGGCCACGTCCAGGCGCGTGGCGACACCTTCGGCCTGGCGGTTCTCGGACAACTTCAGGCTGTGCTGGGCGACCTTGAGGTTGTCGCGGGTCACATCGATGGTGTGCTGCACGGCGCGCAGCTGGATGTAGTTGCCGGCGGTTTCCGAAAGCAATGCCAGCAGCACGCCGCGGCGGTCGTTCTCGGCCACTTCGACCGTGGCATCGGCAGCCTCGACCTGGCGCCGCACACGGCCCCACAGGTCCAGCTCCCAACCGGCCACCAGGTCGCCCTGCCAGAGGTTGAAGGCTTCCTTGCCCGCCTTGCCGGACGGGTCACTCAGGCCTTCGGCACTGTTGCGCGAGCGGCTGTAGCCAGCGTTCACATCCACCGACGGTACTTCGTCGGCAGCCACGGTGCTGCGCAGGGCGCGGCTTTGCAGCAGGCGGGCACTGGCCATCTGCAGGTCGAGGTTGCGCTCGGCAACACGCTGGATCAAGGCACTAAGGCGGGTATCGTGGAAGCTCTCCCACCAGCGCAGTTCCAGCGGTTCGGCCTGCGGCTGGCTGGTCGCCGCCTCACCTTGCAGCGGCGCCCACTGTTGCGGTGCCTGGCTGTCAGGGCGCTGGAAGTCCGGCCCCAGGGTGCAGCCAGCCATCAATACGGCCAGCAGCAACGGGCTCAAGCGTAGTGCCGGTTTCATCGTGCGCTTACCTCTTTGCCGTCCAGCTTGTCGCCACGGGTGTCGATGGTCGCTTCCACCGACATGCCCACGCGCAGGCGGGCAAGCAGCGGCTGGCCGTCATCGAAAACGATCTTCACCGGGATGCGCTGCACCACCTTGGTGAAGTTGCCGGTAGCGTTGTCCGGCTTGACCGCGGCGAAGGTCACGCCAGTGGCCGGGGCGATGCTTTCCACATGGCCTTGCAGCTTCTCACCGGCAAAGGTGTCGACGCTGATGCTCACGGCCTGGCCAGGCTGTACGTGGGTCAGCTGGGTTTCCTGGAAGTTGCCGACCACGTAGGCCTGCTGCAACGGCACCACCGACAGCAGGCGGGCGCCCGGGTTGACGTAGGCACCGACACGCAAGGCGCGCTCGCCAACCATGCCGTCCACCGGCGCGGTGATGCGGGTGTAGGACAGATCGAGCTGGGCCTTTTCCAGCCCTGCCTCGGCCCGCTTCAGCTGGCCGTCGGCACTGGCCACCTGGGCGGCAAGGATATCCACCTGCTTGCGTGCCGCTACCAGCGCCGCCTGGGCATTGGCCAGGCGTGCGCGGGCCTGGTCGACCCCGCTGCGCGCCTGCTGGGCGTTCTGCACGGTGCCGGCACCCTGCTCGGCCAGGCGGCTGTAGCGGTTGACCTCATGGTCGGCGAACGCAGCTTCGGCCTGGGCCGCTTTCACTGCGGCCTCAGCCTGGGCAATCAGCGACGCCTGGCGCTCGAGAGTGGCACGGGCATCGGCGCTTTGCGCCTGGGCCACCAGCAACTGCGCCTGCGCGGCATCCAGCGCGGCCTGGTAGTCACGGGCATCGATGGTCGCCAGCAACTGGCCGGCTTTGACCTGCTGGTTGTCCTCCACCAGCACCTCCTTGATGAAGCCGGCGATCTTGGGCGCGACCACGGTGTAGTCGGCGATCACATAGGCGTCATTGGTGCTCTGGCGGTGGTCACTGCCGAACATCCAGGGGCCAGCGATGCCGGCCAGGACGGCCACGGCAAGCACCGAGCCGATGAACAGGGTTTTGCGGTTGTTGGTCATTTCAGTGGTTCTCGAATTCATCCAGGGTTCAGGCCACCGCGCGCGGCGGATAGACCCGGGTAGGCACGAAAGGAATCAGGCAGATCAGGGCCACGGCAATGCAGGCCATGACCAGGTAGAGGTCGGCCGAGGTCAGCACCAGCGCCTGGTCGTGGATGCGCCTGGCCAGGCCGGCTGCGTTACCGTCGACCAGCGGGGCGTTGCCCAGGCTGTCCACCAGGTGGTTGGAATGGAAGTGCCGGCGCAGGGTGCCAAGGGCGTCCAGCAGGCCACCGGCGATCACCGCGGCCAGGCCCTTGACGGTGTTGAACCAGCTGGAGGCGAACGGGCCTTCCTGCGGGGTCATGCCGTTGGTGGACAGCATCAGCAGCGGCAGCACTGCCATTGGCTGGCCGAACACCTGCAGCAGGTAGAACGGGTAGAAGTCGCCACGGATCCACTCGCTGGTCAGCAGGCTGCTGCCGACGCAGGACGCCGCCAGCATCGCCAGGCCGATGCCCAGCACCCAACGGCAGTCCACCGCGCGGATGTTGCACAGCGCCGCCGTCAGCGGCAGGGCGATCAGCTGCGGCATGGCCACCAGCATCATCAGCGGGCTGGTCTGCGCCGGGCGGTATCCCTGAATCTGCGCCAGATAGGCCGACGGAATGCTGCCAACGCCCGAGAGCACGATCAGCACACCGGCCAGGGTCACCAGGGCGAAACTCAGGTTGCGCCGTGACAGCATGCGCAACTGGAAGAACGGCAGCGGCTCGGACCATTCGTTGTACATGAACAGCACCAGCAACAGCAGGCCACCGCCGAGCAGCCAGCAGATCAGCGGCGAATCGAACCAGCCCCAGCGGTCACCCAGCGACAGGCCCAGCACGATGCAGCTGATGGCGGGCAGGCCGAGCAGCACGCCGCGCCAGTCGAACTGCTTGAAGCGCTCCAGGCGCAGCGGGTCCTGCGGCAGGCCCCAACCGACGCAGAACATGGCCAGCGCCGAGGGCAGGATGATCTGCCAGAACGCCCACTGCCAACCGACGTATTCGGTCCACAGCCCTGCCAGCGGCGTGCCGAGGTTGGGGCCGAAGGTGGCGGTGAGGGCATAGCAGGCCAGGCCATAGACCTTGATGCCCGGTGGCAGGAAGCGCAGGGCCACGCTCATCAACATCGGCGGCAAGGCGCCAGAGGCGAAGCCCTGGAGCACACGCAGCAGCATCAGGCTGTGCAGGTTGGGGGCGAACGGTTGCAGCAGGCCGAGCACGGCGAACAGGCCGATGGCGCTCATGGTGAAGCGCCGCAGCGAGAACGTGGTGGCCAGCCATGGCGCGAAGGCCATGGCCGAAACCGAGGCGGCGCTGTAGACCGCCAGCAGCCAGGCGCCTTCGTCGGCACCGATGCCCATGGCCCCACGGATATCGGCCAGGGAGATCTTGGTCACCGACTCGTTGAGGCCCGCGCACAACACGGCCAGCAGCACACCGAACAGCCCGACCACTACCTGCAGGCCGAACGCAGTCTGCGCAGGCGCGGCCGGCGCGGGGGCAGCGGCAATCGCGGCAGATGGGGCGGACAGGGAACTCATGGGCAGACATCTCCAGCAACAAATTTGCGACTGGAGCAAGTCTAAGAAGGTCGAATGCTGACGAAAACTGACTTATCGGTAGGTTTATGTTGCGTCAGGCGCAATCCACTTCGAAACCGAGTCGCCTGCTTCGCGGGCGCGCCCGCTCCCACAGAAAAATCACAGGGCCTGAGGGCTGTGGTGTACCTGTGGGAGCGGGCATGCCCGCGAAGAAGCCAACCTGGTATCAAGGGTCGACGCTGCAGCAAGCCTTCAGGGTCTGCCGCAACCACCGATGTGCCGGGTCATTGTGAAACCGGGGGTGCCATGCCTGCAGCACGGTCACTCGCTCCAGCGGCACCGGGATCTCGAACGAGCGCAGCGGCAGCCCGAGCTTGTGCACGCTGTTGAGGATGTTGGCCGGCATCGGCAGGATCAGGTCGGAATCCGGCAGCGAGAACAGCGCCGAGTGAAAACTCGGGGTAATCAGCGCCACCCGCCGCTGCACCTTGAAGTTGGCCAGTTCCACATCGATCGGCCCATTGGCACGGCCACGGCGGGACACGCTGATCTGTGGATAACTGGCAAAACTGTGCGCCGTGATCGGCTGCTCGAAAATCGGGTGGTCGCGCCGCGCCAGGCCCACGTAGTAGGTCTGGAACAGGCTCTGCACCTTGATCTCCGGCCCCAGGTCCACGGTCGAGCTGATGATCAGGTCGGTACGCCCGTCGCGCAGCACGCTGTCATCATCGCCGCCGGGGCTTTCCGGCACGAAGCGCAGCACCGTGCGCGGTGCCTGCTCGTGCATGCGCCGCAGCAACTGGGCACCGTACAGGGCGATGAACAGGTCGTTGGTGCGGATGTTGAAGGCCCGGTCAAGCTTGGGCAGGTCGACCTCGTCGCCACTGCGGAACACCTCGCCGGCCTGCTCCACCAACGCCGCCACCTGCTCGCGCAGGGCCAGCGCCCGCGGTGTCGGCACCAGGCCGCGACCGGCGCGCACCAGGATCGGGTCACCCAACGCATCGCGGATACGCCCCAAGGTCCGGCTCATCGCCGCCGGGCTCAGGTTCATGCGCTGCGCCGCGCCGACCACGCTGCCCTCGTCGAGCAGGGCATCGAGGGCGACGAGCAGGTTCATGTCCGGGAGTTGCATGGCCGTTTTCCGTTACAGCTGTGGGGAATGGCGATGGTAGCAGGTTGCTGGATTGCACCAGACGCAATGCGCTCGTGCGTGGTGGGGCATTTATCCTGAGGGTGGATTGAGCCAAGAATGAGGAATGGCAGGTTCGGCCTCTTCGCGGGTGAACCCGCTCCCACAGTGACTGCACAGGCTTTGAATACTGTGGCGCACCTGTGGGAGCGGGTTTACCCGCGAAGAGGCCAGAACAGACAACCCCTTAGCCAGCCTGAAACAAGGATTCCACATGCCCAGCCCTGTCCTGATCGCCATCGACGCCTCCCCTGCATCCACCGCCCTGCTCACCCTCGCCCGCCGCTACTGCCGCGCCGACGAGCACGAACTGCACGTGCTGCTGGCCATCGACACTACCTTCGCCGTCCACGACCAACCCGCGCCTTACACCGCAGAAGAACTGGAAGAATACCCCGCCGCCTGCGAAGAGCAGCACCAGGCCGACCAAGCCGTGGCCGAGGCGGTGCGCGAGTTGCAGCAAGCCGGCTTCGCCAGCCGGGGCTGCATGGTGGCCGGGCAGCCGGTCGAGGCAATCGTGGCCAAGGCACAGGAACTGAACTGTGAACTGATCATCATGGGCCACCGCCACCTTTCGCGGCTGGGGCGGATGCTGGACCCGTCGATCAGCGCGAAGGTGATTGATCGGGTGAAGGTACCAGTATTGGTGGGGGCTGCTGGTTAGCAGTCATAGGCGGTGCAGCAAACCCAGTTTGACCATGCTTCGGAAAAACCATCATAGCGGGTAAGCCAAGGCTTCAACTCCGGGCTTACCCAACCAATAACTTCAAGGCAGAGAAGATGCCGTTGCCGAATATCGGGTTCCAACCAGAGCAAGGCATCGTGGTGAGCTGCTCGATTGCGTAGATCCCGAATCAGATTCAACACCTTTGAAATTTCATTTCTTTGGCGCCTTTTCTTCGGGCACCGGGGGAAAGCAAGGCGTAACTCCTTCCAGAGCGCCTGCTCGTGCCTGGTGTTAAGCAGGGAGACCCAAAAACCAAAGCTAAGATCAGAAACGATTTTGTCGGGTGTTGCGGCATGGCGCTTCACCTTGATCGATGCCTTGGCCTTCTCAATTTCTGACCTGTCGACAGCGGTGAGTGACTCCGCCGCCTCCCACCAATCGGCTCGCCCGTACTTGAGCCGCAAAGCCTGATTCAGGGCGTTGCGCAGACTGACCTCCAGTACGTGCAGGCACGGGTAGATTGCTTGCCCGAGCAGCATGTTATGGGCATACGCAGTAGCGGCGGCGGTTTTACGAGGGTTGATGGCGTATCGAGCAAGGCGAGGCTTGGAAAAAGCCTGCTCAAGAAATTGGCTCCAGTCCTGGTTTGTCAAACTCGTCCCTCCTGTATTAGCATTCGCGATGCAGCCCTATGTCGCCCTCTCCCAGAAGACCTGATGGTCATGCTGGTGATGACGCTAGGTACGTATCAATGGCCCCGCATTGCGGGGCCATTCCTTTTCCGACTCACTGCCAGAGCAAGCTGCAGGCGACTCGAAAACGGCATTGTGCAGCGCGAGCTACAGGCGACTCATGACATCCGCTTCCTACCCTCGTGTAGTCCTTTTCCTAAAGACGCCAAAAAGTCCAACCTAAGCTGTGATCACCCCTCACTCGGCTTCACCACCACCGTACAAGTCGTCCCCGCCGCCAGCAAAAACCCGTCCGGCACCTCATCGATATGAATGCGCACCGGCACCCGCTGCGCCAGCCGCACCCAGTTGAAAGTCGGGTTCACATCGGCGATCAACTCGCGGCTCTGTGGGTTGTCGCGGTCGTAAATGCCGCGGGCGATGCTCTCCACATGCCCTTTGATGCGCTCGCCGCTCATCATCTGCAGCTCAGCCTGGTCACCCACCTTCACATGCGGCAGCTTGGTCTCCTCGAAGAACCCGTATACCCAGAACGAGTTCTCGTCGACCACCGCCATCACCGCTTCACCGGTACGCGCATAGTCACCCTTGTGGATATTCAGGTTGGTCACGTATCCGTCCACCGTGGCCACGATATGCGTGCGCTTGAGGTTCAGTTCGGCGGCTGCCAGTTCGGCAAGGGCCTGCTGGTAGTCCGCCTGGGCGGAGTTGGCGATGTTGCTGGCGTCGTCGCGGTTTTCCTTGGAGATCACCAGGTTGTCCATGTCTGCACGGCGCTTGGCGTTGACCTTGCGCATCTCCCAGGTGGCCTTGCGCGAAGCGACCAGCGCCTTGGCCTGGTCGACCGCCAGTTGGTAATGCTCGGGGTCGATCTGGATCAGCAGGTCGCCCTTCTTCACCCGCTGGTTGTCCTTGACCGGCACGTCCACCACATAGCCAGGCACGTCGGCAGCGACGTTGATGATGTCGGCACGCACACGGCCGTCGCGGGTCCATGGCGTGGTCATGTAGTGCAGCCACAACTGGCGACCGATCACCACGGCAGCGGCAAGCACCAACAAGGTGGCGATCAGGCTGAAGAACTTTTTCATCGAAGGATTCTCACCAGTAGAGCGACAGCGCCAAAGCGCCGAACAGGCAGACGAACAGGCTCAGGCGCAGCAGCGCCGGGTGCCAGAAGAAGCGGTAGCCATCATGGCTGGCAATGAACCGGTCCAGGCCCCAGGCCAGGCCCAGGGCGAACAGGAACATCAAGGTCATGGTGGGCATGTACACGCCATGGAAAGCGATTTCACGGGGCATGGTTTCACGGAGCATCGTGCAGTCCTTTCGCCGGTGCCAACGGCGACTGTGGGTCGAGCAGGGAAGAACGGATGAAGTGCAGGTAGCTTTGCGCGCGGCGCAGCACCGAAGTGTCGAAGTGGCGGGCGAAGGGCTCGTCGGTGGCCTGCACGCGGGCGATGGCGTGGTCCACCGCCACCAGCGCGCGTTCGTGGTTGCTGGCGCTGGGCTGCAAAAACAGCCGGGCCAGGGCACGGCCCATCACGCGGATCGCCTGGCGCCAGGGCTGCGACTCGGCGTAGGCCGGGTGCACCGGCGCACGGGCCTGTTCCTTGCGCAGCTCGATGATGGCGTGGCCGATTTCCAGCACGGTGAACATCCAGCCCATCAACTGGCTCTGTACCTGCGGCTTGCCGGCTGCCAGGCCATAGGCCTGGTGCAGCAGGTCACGGGTGCGGCTTTCGAAGGCGGTGCCGATGCCGCGCAGGCGGCCGCTGATGGCGAACAGCACCTGCTCGCGCAGTTCCTGCTCCAGGCGGCTCCACAGCCAGCGGCTGTTGGGCGGCAGGATGATCGCCCCGGCAGCGGCACAGACGAACATGCCGATGACCATGCCGATGTAGTCGTTGATGAAGGTGTATGGGTCATACACGGTGAGGTTGTTCGGCACCGAACCGATGGCGAAGAACACCAGCAGGCCGATGCCGTAGCCAGCATAAGCCGGCCGTGACGAAAGGAACGCGCCCAGCACGAACACCGGTGCCAGGACCATGCACAGCAGCGGGAAACCGTCGATCCAGGGGAACACGAAGAAGGTTTCGAAGAAGCCGACGAAGGCACCAATCGCCGTGCCGCAGGCCATCTGGAACGACATGCGCTTGGGGTTCGGCGAGGCTGCCGACAGGCCCACGGTGACGGTGGCGATCAGGGTCATCATGGCGCCGCTGGGCCAGTCGCTGAACAGCCAGTAGCTGCCCAGCAGCAACAGCACCGCCGAGGCGCGCACACCGGCGGCCAACGATACCAGCCAGCTGGTCTGCGCCACGTAGGGCTCATCCCACTGCTCGCGTTCGTGCCGGTGCGCGGCCAGCGAGGCGTGGGTTTCGGCGTAGCCGTACATCTCGTCGACGAAGCGGTAGAGCAGCTCGAAGGCGGTGTGGAAGTCGAGCAGGTCGGACTCGCTCGGCTCGGTTGCCAGGTACTCGGCGCGCAGGCCGCGCACCTGTGCCTGCAAGCCTTCCTTGTAGGCGGCCAGCTCCAGGGTCAGGCGTAACGCATCGGCGTCGGTCAGCGCCCGGCCCACGTAGGGCTGCAACAGCTCCACCAGGGTGTTCAGGCCCGGCTCGATGGCGCCGACGATCTGCAGCGGGCCGCGGGCGCGCAGGCGCTCCAGCAACCGGTGCAGGGCATTGAAGCGCGTGGTGATGGCCATGAACTCGCTGTTCATGCGCACCAGGCGACCAGAGCGCCGGCGCATGTGCGGGTCTTCGAAGGCGGTGACGTTGCGCAGGCTCTCGAGGCCCACTGCTTCAGCGACGAAGCGCACGTTGCTACTCTCGAAGCGGTCCCGCTGGCTTTCGCCGCGCAGAGCCTCGACCACCACCCCGGCGAACACGCCAAAGCGCTGGTACAGGGCGTTGCGCATGGCGGCACTGGCCGACTGCGGCAAGATCGCGGCGCTGACGAAGGTCGACACCAGAATGCCCAGGGCAATTTCCAGCACCCGCCATACCGCCGCCATGAACGCCTGGTCAGGGTGCTCCAGCACCGGCAGGCCGATCATCGCCGCGGTGTAGCCGGCCAGCACGAAGCCATAGGCGCGGAAGGTGCGGTAGCGCATGGCACCGGCCGAGCACAGGCCTACCCACAGGGCCAGGCTGGGCAGGAACAGCTCGGTGTTCTGCGGGAATATGGCGATCAGCGCCACCATCATCGCCGAGCCGGCCAGGGTGCCGAGCACCCGGTAGAAACTCTTGGCGAACACATGCCCGCTTTGCGGCTGCATGACGATGAACACGGTGATCATCGCCGTGCGCGGTTGTGGCAACTCCAGGCGCATGGCCAGCCACAGGGTGATGAACGCAGCGGCCAGCACCTTGAAGATGTACACCCAGGTCACCCCGTCGGTGCGCGCCCAGGCAAAGAAGCCCCGGCGCCATTCCAGGCTCTGCAGCCAGCGCACGGGCAAACTGGAAGTGCTCATTCGGCGTTATCCGGCTTCTTGTCGAAAATGGCCAGGGTGGCCGGGGTTTTCGGTGCGGCCTGGCGCTCCTCTTTCGGCACATCCTGACCAGCCTGCAAGCCGCCGCCCAGGGCGGTGACCAACTCGGCATGGGCAATCAGGCGGGCAGCCTGCACCTGCTGTTGCACCTGCTGCTGGCGGAACAGCAAGGTCTGGGCGTTGAGCACGTTGAGGTAGTCGGTAAGGCCACGCTGGAAGGCGACCATGGCGATGTCGTAGGTTTTCTGCGCGGCCGCGACCGACTCGGCGGCGAAGTGCGACTGCTCCTTCATCGACTCACGGCGGATCAGCTGGTCGGAGATGTTCTTCAGCGCACCGACCACGGTCTGGTTGTAGCGCGCCACGGCCACGTCATAGCCCGCCGAGGCCACGCCCAGCTGCGAGCGCAGGCGGCCACCGTCGAAGATCGGCAGGCTGATGGCCGGGCCGACGTTGTAGTTGAACTTGCGCCCGGTGAGGAACTCCAGCGGGCCGCCGCCGGTTGCCATGAAACCAAGGCTGCCGACCAGGTCGACGTTGGGGAAGAAGCCGGCATGGGCGACATCGATGCCCCGCGCCTGGGCGGCCACCTGCCAACGGCTGGCGACCACGTCGGGGCGCTGGCCGACCAGTTCGGCCGGCAGGTTCGACGGCAGCTTCAGCGGCGCGGCCAGGGCCAGGCTCGGGCGCTGCAACTGCGCGCCCTCCCCCGGGCCCTTGCCGGCCAGGGCGGCCAGCTGGTTGCGGGCCAGGGCAATTTCTTCGTCCAGGCTGTCGAGCTGGCGGTGGGTTTCCGGCAACGGCGCTTCGGCCTGGCTGACTTCGAAGTGAGTGCCGATGCCGGCATCCAGGCGGCGCTTGGCCAAGGCGAGGATCTGCTCCTGCTGTTCCAGCTCGGCCTTGACGATATCGCGCTGGGCGAAGTGCAGGCTCAGCTGAATGTAGGCGCGCACCACGTTGTTCTGCAGCTCCAGTTGCGCCTGGCGGGCTTCGGCCACGCTCATGTGCGCCTGGTCCACGGCCTGCTCGCTGGCGTTGCGTTCGCGGCCCCACAGGTCGAGTGCATAGCTGAAGCCAATGGCGGCGTTGTTGTCCCAGGTGTTGGCACCGGAAAGCGCGCCCGGGCCGTAGAACTGGTCTTCAGGCCAATTGTGGCGCTTGAGCGAGGCCTGGCCGTTGGCCTGGAGCTTTTCCGCCGATTCGACCACGCCGGCCATGGCCTTGGCTTCGCGCACCCGCGCCGCAGCCATGGCCAGGCTCGGGCTGCCGGCCACGGCCAGGGCAACCCAGCGGTCCAGCTGGGGGTCGCCATAGGCGTGCCACCACTGCTGGTCGGGCCAGTGCGCGTCGGTCGCGGCTTCGCGTATGGCCGCGTCGGTGGTCAGGGTGTTGGCTTGCAGCGTCTTGCTTTGCGGGGCAATGCCCCAGGTTCCGATACAGCCGCTCAAGGTGAGGGCAAGGGCACAGGCACTGAACGCATTGAGCGTTCTGATGATGCGACGCGGCACAGCTGCGATTTCCCGAGGAAGAGGTAAAGGGGCCGGGCAATTCTAGGGGGCGGCAGCACTGGCGATAAGCGTGGATTCCTGCGAATCTTTGTTACCAAAACAGCGATAATCCGCCTTTGGTCGAAGGCAACTTTTCATCTCTTTTACGTTACTTCGTGACACAATTTTGTCCTCTACATCGAGAGTGACCCATGGACACCCTGCAAAACATGCGTGCTTTCAGTTGCGTAGCCCAACTCGGCAGCTTTACCGCTGCCGCCGGGCAACTGGATACGACCACCGCGAACGTGTCGCGGGCGGTCTCCAACCTGGAAGCCCATCTGCAAACAAGGCTGCTCAATCGCACCACCCGCCGCATTGCGCTGACCGAAGCCGGCAAGCGCTACCTGATGCGTTGCGAACAGATTCTTACCTATGTCGAAGAAGCCGAGGCCGAGGCCAGCGACGCCCATGCCCGCCCGGCCGGGCAGTTGAAGGTGCACTCGATGACCGGGGTCGGTCAGCACTTCGTGGTCGACGCCATCGCCCGCTACCGCGAATCGCACCCGGACGTGACCTTCGACCTGACCATGGCCAACCGCGTGCCCGACCTGCTCGACGAGGGCTATGACGTGTCCATCGTGCTGGCCACCGAACTGCCCGACTCGGGGTTCGTGTCCCAGCGCCTGGGCATCACCTACAGCATCGTCTGCGCCTCGCCCGCCTACATCGCCCGCCACGGCGTTGCGCACAAGCCTGCCGACCTGCTCAAGCACGCCTGCCTGCGCATGGTCAGCCCGGTGATTCCGTTGGAGAAATGGCTGTTCGACGGGCCGGAAGGCCAGGAGATGGTCAACATCACCAGCTCGCCGTTCATGGTCAATACTGCCGATGCCATGAAAACCGCCATCCGCAGCGGCATGGGCGTGGGCGTGCTGCCGATCTATTCGGCCATCGACGGGCTGCGCGATGGCAGCCTGGTACGGGTGCTGCCCGAGTACCGGCTGCAGGAGCTGAACCTGTACGCCATCTACCCGTCGCGGCAGTACCTGGATGCCAAGATCAAGACCTGGGTGGAGTACCTGCGCAACTCGCTGCCGGAGATTCTGGCAGCCCATGAGGCGGACCTTAAAACCCATCAGGTGATGATCGCCAACTAAAAAGCTGCTGCATTGCGAGGGCGGACAATGGTAGGTTGCTAACCATTGTCAGGCCATTCGCGGGCACGCCCGCTCCCACAGGTAATGCACAGGCCTTCAATCTGTGCGGTACCTGTGGGAGCGGGCGTGCCCGCGAAGAAGCCCCCACCGTCCCACGCCTTGCAGAGAAGTTGCCCGATGAAAAAGACCGTCCTGGCCTTCAGCCGTATCACCCCGGCCATGGCCGAACGCCTGCAGCAAGACTTCAACGTGATCGTGCCGAACCCCAAGCTCGGCGACATCAATGCCCAGTTCAACGAAGCCCTGCCCGAGGCCCATGGCCTGATCGGCGTTGGCCGCAAGCTCGGCCGGTCGCAGCTTGAAGGGGCGGCCAGGCTGGAGGTGGTATCCAGCGTGTCGGTCGGCTACGACAACTACGATCTGGACTACTTCAACGAACGCGGCATCGCCCTGACCAACACCCCCGACGTGCTGACCGAAAGCACCGCCGACCTGGGCTTCTCGCTGATCATGGGCTGCGCCCGCCGCACCGCCGAGCTGGATGCCTGGACCAAGGCCGGCAACTGGCAAGCTACCGTGGGCCCGGCCCATTTCGGCAGCGATGTGCACGGCAAGACCTTAGGCATCGTCGGCATGGGCAACATCGGTGCCGCCATTGCCCGCCGCGGCCGGTTCGGTTTCAACATGCCGGTCATCTATTCCGGCAACAGCCGCAAGAGCGCACTGGAGCAAGAGCTGGGCGCGCAGTTCCGCAGCCTGGAGCAACTGCTGGCCGAAGCCGACTTTGTCTGCATCGTGGTGCCGTTGTCCGATGCCACCCGCAAGCTGATCGGTGCGCGTGAGTTGCAACTGATGAAGCCGAGCGCGTTCCTGATCAACATCGCCCGCGGGCCGGTGGTGGACGAGGCGGCGCTGATCGAGGCACTGCAGAACGGCACCATTCGCGGTGCGGGCCTGGACGTGTACGAGAAAGAGCCGCTGAGCGATTCGCCGCTGTTCAAGCTGCCCAATGCCCTGACCTTGCCGCACGTTGGCTCGGCCACTGCCGAAACCCGCGAGGCCATGGCCAACCGGGCAATCGACAACCTGCGCGCGGCGCTGCTGGGTGAGCGGCCGCGGGACCTGGTGAACCCGCAGGTGTGGAAGGGCTGATAGCCCCCTGCTCCCTGCCCTGGCCCTTTCGCGGGCTCGCCCGCTCCCACAGGTACACCACCGCCCTAAAGGCCTGTGCAGTACTTGTGGGAGCGGGCGAGCCCGCGAAAGGGCCGGCACAGGCAACCCATCACCTATTTGGCCACCACAACACCCTCAGCCACCCTGGCCTTGGGTTTGCGAAACACCAGTACATTCCCCGCCATCACCGCCACCAACCCCAACAAGGCCGGCGCCGTCCACTGATACCCCTCGGCCACCGCCGACACGTTCAACGCCACCAACGGGAACAGCACCGTGCAGTACGCTGCCCGCTCCGGCCCCATGCGCCCGACCAGGGTCAGGTAGGCGGTAAAGGCGATCACCGAGCCCGGCACCACCAGGTACAGCAACGAGCCGATGTACCGCACGTTCCACTCCATGCTGAATGGCACGCCGCTGACCACGCAGAACACCGCCAGCATCACCGCCCCGTAGACCATGCCCCAGGCATTGGTAGTCATGGGTTTGAGCCCGGCCTTCTGCTGCATGCTCGACAGCATGTTGCCGGCCGAGAAGCACAGCGTGCCGAGCAGCGCCAGGCCAAGGCCGTACAGGGTTTCGCGGCTGGCCGAGTGGTGGGACAGCTCGGGCCAGAACAGCAGCCCCAGGCCAAGTAGCCCCAAGGCGCCGCCGCCGAGCACGTTGCTGGCGATCTTCTGGCCGAAGAAGATCCGCGCGTTGAGTGCGTTCCACAGGGTGGCGGTGGAGAACACCACGGCGATCAGGCCGCTGGCAATCCACTGGCTGGCGCTGAGGAAGCAGATGAAGTTGACGCAGAACAGGCACAGGCCCTGGGCCAGACAGATCTGGTGGCCACGCCGGTTCATTGGCTGCAGGCGGCGGGTGAGCAGCAGAAAGGCGAACAGGATCAGCCCGGCCAGGGCGAAGCGGTAGACGATCGAGACCGGAATGGCGACCACACCCAGCTGGAGTTTAAGGGCGATCCAGGTGGTGCCCCAGATCAGGACGGTTAGCAAGTAGAGTGACAGGTTCATCGGTGGGGCTCCTCAGGCGATCGACCATGCATCCCGGGGCCGCGATGCGGCCCATCGCCGGCAAGCCAGCTCCCACAAGTACAGCGCCAAGCTCGAGGCTGGCGCGGTCCCTGTAGGAGCTGGCTTGCCTGCGATCGAGGGCGCAGCCCTCGCCGAGGCCTCCAGTTTCATCCGGGGGCCCCTCCCCGGCTTGCACAAACTTGCGCATTTGTCCCGCGGGTAGCTGTAAGCCTGCCCAAGGCGCAGTAGGATGGCTGGCAAGAGGAACCGCCCATGACGCCACTCACCCAGCTGCAAGTGTTCAACGCCATGCACGCCTCGCCCCACGCCCGGCTGGAGCTGAGCGCGCACCTGGGCGACGGGCTGGCGGCGGCGTTGTGGAGCAACCGCGACGATGCCCGCGACTACCAGGCACCGAGCCATCACACCCTGTCGTGCTACATCGCCGACGGCACCGGCACCTTTCGCCGCCAGCGCCCCGGCGACAAAGGGGCGCCCGACAAGCTGTGCGTGATGCCCGCCGGGCAGGAATCGAACTGGGTGGTCAATGGCGCGATCCGCCTGGCGCACCTGTATGTCAGCGAGGCGCAATTCGCCCTGGGCTGTGTGCGCCTGCTCGACCGTGAACCGCGTGAGCTGCAACTGCAGGAAGCGACCTTTCTCGATGACCCGCAGCAGGCCAAGCGCTTTCGCCAGCTGATAACCCTGGACTGGGATGAACCTGGCGAACGCTTGCTGGCCAGCAGCCTGGCGCACGAGATCGTCGACCATGCGCTGCTCAACCAGGTCGGGCTGCGCCAGGGCCTGCGGCTGAAAGGCGGGCTGGCACCGAGCCTGCGCCGGCAAATGGTCGACTACATCGAAGCGCACCTCGACCAGCCCATCACCCTGGGTGAACTGGCCTTGCGCTGCAACCTGTCCGAATACCACTTTGCGCGCATGTTCCGCGCCAGTTTCGGGCTGCCGCCGCACCAGTACCTGCTCGCCCGGCGGCTGCACCGGGCCTGCCAGCTGTTGCGGCTGGGGTTGATGCCTTTGGGGGAGATTGCCCTGTTGTGCGGGTTTGCCAGTGCCAGCCATTTCAGCAACCGGTTCCGCCAGGCGGTCGGTGCAACGCCTGGCGAGTACCGTCTGGCCTTCAATTCGTGAAACTGGGGCCGCTTTGCGGCCCTATCGCGACACAAGGCCGCTCCTACAGGGGTACGCGTTTCCCTGTAGGAGCGGCCTTGTGTCGCGATAGGGCTGCAAAGCAGCCCCAAATGCCTAGAACTCGAAGGTACTGGACAAGCTCACCTGCCGCGCATCGCCAATGGCCACAAAGTACTGGTTCACCGCCGAGCTGTAGTAAACCTTGTCGAACAGGTTCTTCACGTTCAGCTGCAACAGCACCTTGTGCTCGTCGAGCCTGGTCTCGTAGCTGGCAAAGGCATCGGCCACGGTATAGGACGGCAGGTCGAAGGTGTTGGTCGGGTTGCCAGCGCGCTCGCCCACGTATCGGGCCCCCGCGCCAATGCGCAGGCGATCGCCGCCGAACAGGCTGCCATAGTCATACACTGCCGACAGCGAACCACTGTGGCGGGCCACGTTCTGCAGGCGGTTGCCCTTGAGGTCCGGGTCCTTGGTCACTTGCGCATCGGTGAAGGCGTAGCTGCCGATCAGGCTCCATCGCTCGCTCAACTGACCAGTCAGGTCCAGCTCGACACCCCGTGAGCTGACCTCTCCAGCATTGCTGTACACCGTTTCGCGCGTACTGGTATCAAAGTTGGAAACCAGCACGTTGCGCTTGGTGATGTCGAACAACGCCAGGGTTCCGGTAAGGCGGCCTGGCATGTCGAGCTTGGCGCCCAGCTCCCACGATTTGCCCTCCTCCGGCGCCACCGACGAGTCAAGCACCACGTTGCCGACCAGCGGCGCGATGGTGGAGTTGGGCTTGAACGACTCGCTATAGCTGCCATAAAACGACAGCTGCTCGTCCACCTTGTAGACGATACCTGCATGCGGCACCCACGCCTGGCCATTGATGTCGGTGTTGGCCTTGAACGGGCGGCCGCGGCCGGCGTATTGGTCGAACTGCTGGAAGCGCGCACCGGCCACCAGGATCCAGTGATCATCCAGGTGCAGCGCGTCCTGCACGAACAACGCGTCGGTGCGTAGCTTGTCGGTCTGGTCGCTGTCACTGGCTTTGACGGTGGTGCCCTCCACTTCCTGCCCGTAGATCGGGTTCATGTAGCTGAAGGTAGATTGGGCGCTCTGCCGGATCAGGTCCCCGCGAAAGATCTTGCGGTCTTCATGATCGACACCGAACAGCAGGTCGTTCTGCATCCCGGCCAGTTGCACATTGCCGGCCAGGCTCAGGGTGGCGAACTGGTCACGGCTCATGGCGTTGTGGGTGCCGTCGATGCTGCGCGACAGCGTGCCGCTATTTTCATTCACGCCGGTCACCCGCACCTGGCTGGCATCATAGGTTTCGCGGTTGAAGCTGTAGCCGAAGTGCAGCTTCCAGTCATCGGCCAGTTGGTGGTCGACTTCCAGTCGGTACAGGTCGGAACGCCCCTCCATGTCGTTGAAGGGCTCGTCCAGGCGCCGCGTGGCTGGGATATCCAGCGGGTGGCCGTTGTTGCCGAACGCCGTGCCACGGTCGAAGGGGTAGAGAAATTCGCGGTGCTCGTAGGCCAGTACCACCTGGGTGTCTTCGCCCAGCCAGGCCAGCGACGGCGCTACCAGCGATTCGCGGTGCACGCCGTAGTTGCGCCAGTAGTCTTCATCTTCGTGGTCGACGATCAGGCGATAGGCGAAGTTGCTGTCGCCGAGCGCGCCGGTGCTGTCGAACCCGCCACCGCTGCCGTTCTTGCCGCTGCCGTAGGTCGACCCGCGCACGGTCAGGGCGTTGTACTGCTCGAGCTGCGGGCGCTTGCTGACCACGTTGATGACCCCGCCCGGGTCCTGGATGCCGTACAGCAGCGAAGCCGGGCCCTTGAGCACTTCAACCCGCTCGGTGCTGGCGTTGAGGCTGCGGCCCTGCACGATGGGCATGCCATCGCGCATGATCGAGCCGTCGCGGTTGTCGCCGAAACCGCGCTTCATCACCGTGTCGGAGGTGCCACCGAAATTGTTGCCCTGGGTGATGCCGCTGACATTGGCCAGGGCGTCATCGAGGTTGCGCGGAGCCTGGTCACGGATGACCTGGGCCGGCACCACGTTGATGGCTTGGGGGATGTCCTGGCTAGGGCCCTGCCCGCGCATGATCGAGGCGGTAGCCGGGGGCTGGTAGCTGTAGTCGTCCAGTTGCGAGGTCACGGTGATGGCCTGCAGGTTAAGCGCGCCGGAGGTGTCCACTGCTTCGAGGGTGAGCGTGCGTGCATCGACGCGGCGCCAGGCCAGCCCGGTAGTGTCCAGCAGCTGTTGCAGGGCCTGTTCGGCGCTGAACCTGCCGTTCAGCGCCGGCGCCTGCACGCCTGGCAGTTCCAGGGTGTAGACCACGCTCTGGCCGGTGGTGCGGCTGAAGGCACCAAGTGCCTGGGCAAGGGGTTGCGCTGGCTGGGCGAAGGTGTACGCCTGCTGCTGCTCGGCGGCACAGGCCAGGGGGGCGACAGCGAATGCCGGGAGCGCGGAAAGGCCGAGCCAGAGAGGGACGCAACGCGGGGTGAACTTCATGGACGCTGACCTGTGAGAGGGATATGACTGCGAATGAATCGCACTTCCACTCATTACACGGATGCCACGTCCTGTTACCTCACCCGCTACCTGAAAATATTTTTGCCTGTGCCGGCCTCTTCGCGGGCTTGCCCGCTCCCACAGGGACTGCACAAGTCTCGAATCCGGTGCAGTACCTGTGGGAGCGGGCAAGCCCGCGAAGAGGCCGGCACAGGCAACTATCGGATGACAGTCAACCGCCCCAGCACAGTCTGCCGCGAAAAGCCCATCACCTTGCCCAGCGAGTCCAGCGCCAGCAACGGCTCGGCCACGGGGAAACTGCCACTGACCTTGCGCCGCCCCAACTCATCATCGAGCAGCAGGATGCGCCCCGGGTAATAACGCCCCAGGTCCTCGACCACCTGCGCCAGCGGCACCTGGTAGTAATTCAGCCAGCCCTGGCGCCAGGCCAGGCGGTTGTCGCTGTCCACCGCCAGGGTGTCGCCGACTCGGCCGGCAGCGTAGGCCGCCTGCTGGTTGGCCGTCAGTTCACGCGCTGCTGCGCCCGGCGCCGGGCTCACCGCCACCCGCCCGCTGCGTACCGTGACCTGGGCCCCCTCGTCCTGCTCGCGCACTTCGAACTGGGTGCCAAGCACGCGCACCTCGCCACCGGCAGCTTCCACCACGAACGGCGTGCCGGTATGCGTGACCTGGAAGAACGCCGCACCATGCAACAACCGCACGCGGCGCTCGCCCTGCACAAAATCGACTGCAATCGCGCTTCCCGCATCCAGCGTCACCTGCGACTGGTCGGCCAAGGTCACCTGGCTAACTTGACCAGCACTGCTGTAGTCGGCCTGCAGGTCCTGCAGCCACAGGCCCGGGTGCCAACCACCGGCAACGCCCACGGCCAGTACCAGGCACGCAGCCACCGCCAGCGCCGCGACCCGCTGCCGCCAGGGGTGCCTGGCCGGTGGCCTGGCCATCGCATCCAGGTAACGTTGCAGGCTTGCCTGTTCTTCAGCAGCCAGGCGCGCCGCCGGGGCGGCGCTGTTCTGCCACAGCGCCTGGGCCTGGGCGTAGGCCTCACGGTGCCCAGGGTCGGCCAGCAGCCAGCGCTTGAACGCCGCGCCTTCGGCTTGCGCAGGCTGCTCGTTGATGCGGCTGAGCCATCGCAGTGCAGCCCGGGACTGCGCCTCGGTGATCGGCGGTAAACGGCTCATCGACGGGCATTCCCTGGCCGGCGTGGGGTGGACGCGGGCTCGGCAACACTCGCCTTGCACGCTTCGAGGGCGCGCATCATATGCTTTTCCACAGCACTCTGGGACAGTTGCATGGCCTTGGCGATCTCGCCGTACTTGCAGCCGTGGATACGGTTGAGCAGGAAGATCTGCCGGGTGCGCTCGGGCAAGGCGCGCAAGGCAGCGTCGATGCGCTGCAAGTCGTGATCGACCTCCACGGCCTGTTCCGGGGCCTGGGCCATGGCCGCTTCATCCAGCGGCAGCACAGCTTCGGCCACGCGCTCGCGGCTGCCTTCGCTGCGCAGGTGGTCGATGGCCAGGTTGCCGGCGCAGCGCAGCAGGTAGGTGTCCAGCGCCTCGACCTTGACCTCGGGGCGACGCCAGAAGCGCAGGAACAGTTCCTGGACCAGGTCCGATGCCGTGGCCCGGCAGCCGACCCGGCGGCTCACCAGGGCCTCCATGCGTGCCCGCTGGGCCTGGAACACCTGGACGAAGCGCGCACGCCCGCCGCCGCTTTCAGCACCCGCCTCGATCATGTCGCCCGGCTCGCTCACCTGATCACTCGGCGAACACGGCCAGCAACGGGCCCAGCACCACGCTGGCGGCGGCCAGGCCCAGCAACAGGCGGGGCTGGTATGGCAGGCCGAACACCCACAGGGTCACCCCGGCCATCATCACTGCGGTCCACTCCACCAGGCCATGGGCCCAGCCACGCAGGTGCACGCTGAGCACCAGCGACAGCACCAGCAACAGCCAGCCGGCGCTGCGCAACAGGCGCAACTGCCCGGGGCGCGGCTTGCGCCCGAGCAGGTCGACGAAGTGCTTCTCCATGGCCAGGCACAGGGCAACGAAGCCGGCGTAAGCGATCAGTGCATTACCCAGCATCAGCTCGCCTCCGCCGTTTCAGTACTCGGCTTCTTTGCTGCACGAGGGGCCCGCTTGGCCACAGGTTTCGGGCTGTGCAACATCTTGCCGGCCAGCCAGGCCAGGAACAGACCAGTGCCCAACGCTGTAAGGTCGAAGCCGGCCATCGCCCAGTCACCCGCCGACAGCGAATGGTTCAGGCCCTGGCCGGTGGTCAGGCCGTTGAGCGCCGGCAGCAAGGCGAAGGCCAGCGCGCCCAGCGCCAGTTGCTCGCCCCATGCCCGCCGCCCGCTGCGCAGCACAGCGTGCACCAGCGACAGGCCCCAGGCGGTGAAGAAGGCGTTGACCTCCCAATCGGCCCGGCCTTCGACACCCATCGGGATCAGGCGGTTGGCCCAGAAGAAGCCCGCCACGGCCAGCAACAGGCCGCTCATGCTGGCGATATTGAGCACCTCGACCAGGCGCAGTTCGCCCGGCAGGCGTTCGCTCTTCGCATGCTTGAGCTGACGCTTGCCCAGCCACATCACCAGCCCGGTGCCGATCACCGCGGTACCGGCCACGCCAAAGAAGAAGTACAGCCAGCGCAGCCAGGGCCCGGCGAAATTGCCCATGTGCAGGCCGGCAAAGCTGAAGGCGGTCATCATTGTCCCGCTCTCCGGCTTACCCTGGCTCAACAGCACACCGCTGGCGCCATCGAAGGTCCAATTGGCGCTGCGCCGATAGGCCACATGGTCGGCCGCGGACTGGGTGAAGGTAACGCGGGCATTGCTGTCGCCGGCATTTTCCACCTGGATACGGCCGATACGCGCGCCCGGTTGCAGGTACTGCACCTTGGCGTACAGGCTCGGCAACGGTACCAGCGGCGCGGCCACATGGGCCGCCTTGGGCGCATCGTTACGGCCGAACAGGTCGTTGAAGTACTTGCCGGTGTCATTGCCGTAGCTGGCCATGATGCCCGCCGGCATCACCATGTACATGAACAGCACCAGGCTGCTGTAGCTGATCATCAGGTGGAACGGCAGCACCAGCACGCCAATGGCGTTGTGCCCGTCCAGCCAGGAACGCTGGCCCTTGCCGGGGCGGAAGGTGAAGAACTCCTTGAAGATCTTCTTGTGGGTGATGATGCCGGTGACCAGCCCCAGCAGCATGATGAAGGCGCAGAACGTCGACAGCCAGCGGCCAAAGGGGTATGGCATCTGCAGCTGGAAGTGAAAGCGGTAGAAGAACTCGCCACCGCGACTGTCGCGTGCCTCCACCGGCTGGCCGGTCTGGGTATCGAGGGTCTTGGTGACGAAGCCGCGTGGCCCGCCATTGGGGTCGCGATAACCCACGCTCAAGGCGGCCTCGCGTGCGTTGGGCATGCGGATCAGCCAGGTGCCCGAATGCCCGGCGTTGTCCTGCAGGTACCGCTGGGCCACCTCCAGGCTATGGGTCGGGTCCAGTGCATGGCTGCGCACTTCCGGCTGCGACCAGTGGGTGATTTCTTCCTTGAAATACGACAGCGTGCCGGTGAGGAAGATGGCGAACAGCAGCCAGCCGAAGATCAGGCCGGTCCAGGTGTGCAGCCAGGCCATGGCTTGGCGGAAGCCTTCTTTCATGGGGTTTTCATCCAGTAGGCCAACCCGCTGATCACCCCCAGCAGCACGCTTGGCGCCAGCACGCCCAGCCAGGCGCGCAAAGCGCTGCGGCAGGCGAAGCACCAGATGAACGCTAGCAGGTAGAAGACGAATGACAGCAGCAGGCCGGTGAGCGTGGCATCGACCTGTGGCAGCGGCGCTACCAGGGTAATGCAGACGCTGGCCACGGACGCCAGCAGGTAGCCGCCCAGCAGCGCGGCCAGGCTGCGTGAAGTCACGGCCAGGCGATAGCTGAGCGAGAGACCGGCGGTTTTGCGCGTCATGGCGAAGGTCCGGGCGTTTTCGGGCCTGCAATAATAATGATTTCAATTCTCATAAGCAAAGGCCGAGCGATGAGCCGCCTGCCGCCTTGAATGCAACAAGAAATTTATTTTCAAAAAGGGCTTGAATTCGTTTCGCCGTTGCCTGACCTTAGAGTCAAGAGGCGCAGAAATTCCAAGGGTCTCAAAGGCCTAGGCGCGTCTCCATGCGAGCAAGCTGAATAAGGATTGAATCATGCAAATCCAGGTCAACAGCAGCAACCATTTCGAAGGCAACGCCCGGCTCGACCAGTGGGTCCGCAGCACACTGCAGAACTCGCTGGAACGTTACGAAGACGACCTCACCCGCATCGAGGTTCACCTGCGCGACGAGAACGGCGCCAAGCCCGGACCGCATGACAAACGCTGCCAGATGGAGGCTCGCCCCAAAGGCCACCAACCGATTTCCGTGACCCACACCGCCACTTCGCTGGACCAGGCGGTCGATGGTGCCGCCACCAAGCTCAACCACGCGCTGGAACACTTCTACGGCAAGCTGCGCAGCAAGCGCGGAGCCCTGGAACTGAGTGACCCGGACGCCTGATCGGCAATGCAAACGCCCGGCCTGATGCCGGGCGTTTTCGTTTGTATCGATCGATGGCGCTGAACCAACAGGTAATTTCCCCGGTCAACTTCTGCACTCATTCACCGCAGAAGCATGACCATGAACAACCCATTCGAACGAATCAGTGCTGCATTCGCCCCCGAATACCGGGTCAACCTGAGCATTGCAAACCTCGACGGCAGCATCATGCTGACCCTGTCCGACGACGCTGGCGTGGTCGCCAAGCGCCTCATCACCCAGGCCCAGCGCAATGACCCGGTACGCCTGCAGCGGGTGATCGACAGCATCCGCCTGGGCCTGGCCATCGAACACAGCCAGAACCCTCTGCAGGTGCTGGCCGCGCTGACCCGTGACGCCCGCCACGAGCCGCGCCATTTCATCGCCAACTGAGGGCTACTTGCCCTCCTCCACTTCCTTGCCGTTGGCATCCAGTACCTTGGTCGAGGGGTAGCGGTACGAGGCGTAACGCACCACCAGGATCGCGAACGCCAGCAACAGGATGCCACCGCACACGTACAACAGCCCTACGTCCGGCGCCTTGTGGTGCGAGACGTCGCCGATCAGCAGGCGGGTCAGCGCGGTGATGGCCACGTACAGCAGGAAGCGGATCGGCATGTGGTTGGTCTTGAAGTAGATACCGACCATCGCCCCCAGCTCCAGGTAGATGAACAGCAGCAGGATGTCATCGACACTGACCCCGCCCTTGCCGAGCATGTCCAGGAACGTCATCACTGCCGCATAGGCGGTGATCGCGCCAATGCCAAACAGCGCCAGGTAATGGAATGCCTCGACGCACAGGTTGCCCAGCGAGTCGGCCGAGCCGTGCAGGCCCTTGCGCAGCTTTTCTGCCCATTTGATGTTCACGATGTTCCATTCCCCGATACGTCTTGAAGGATGATGCGTCACCGGCGTGACGCTTGTGCCATGCAGTTAAAAGGCCAGGCCCCTGCCTTGGAAGGCGACCGATTGCCGCAAGGCACCTTGAGGCGTGGCAAGTTGCCAGAAGCGAGCAGCCACCGTGGTGCATCAGGCCTTGCTACTGCAGCCCAAATCGCCGGCTTCGATCCTGATGATGACCTCAATGCATGAGCTGGAAACGTTGCGGGCTTTGCTTGAGTCGGCACTGGTTCAGGTGCAGAGGCCCGCTGAGCCTCGGACTTTGCACTGAGGTTTGAGTGTTGCGTTGTCTGGGCTGGCCTCTTCGCGGGTAAACCCGCTCCCACAGGACCTCCACAGGCCTTTGAGGTAGATGCAGTACCTGTGGGAGCGGGTTCACCCGCGAAAGGGCCCGGATGGCCAAGGCGCTGATGGATGATGCTGAGTTGGGCATGAAGCAGTAAGCCCTCTGCACCACGCTACAATTTCTGCTTGCGAAGCAATCAACATTGCCATTACTGTATATAGATACAGTAAATCGAAACGCAACCAGCAAAAGGCATAGAGGTGATGAATGGCCGTCGAAGTGGTGTACCGCAGCAGCCGCGACCCGGAGCGCTTGTTCATGGATAAGGCCGAAGCAGACCGTCACGACAAGATGCTCGAACTGGCCGAGCGCCTGGCCGAAGTACTGCACAAGGCAGTGCCCTCGCTGAGCGAGAAACAGGTCGAGGAAGCCGGTATCTACATGGCCAAGAACCGCGATGTGTTCGCCCGGGCGTTCAAGAGCCAGCCGGATGCGCTGGCCGAGTTGCTCGAAGCGCCAGCGGCCGAGTAATTGCCTGCACTGGCCGCTTCTGGCTTGAGGTTCAGCGCGCTCAAGGTGGATGGCACGGGCTGCGCCCGTGTTCGCGGGCACGCCCGCTCCCACAGGGACCGCGTGGGTTTCAAGGTTTTGGGCAGAACAGGGAGGTATTCCTGTGGGAGCGGGCGTGCCCGCGAAGAGGCCCGCAAAGCCGGTATCGCCCCTCAACCGTAGAGCAACCGCTCCGCCAGCATCTGCGCCACCCGCGCCGGCGAGCGCTTCTCTGCCTGCGCATGGCCAAACACTTCGGTCAGCCGTGAAGGTATCCGCGCCAGGTGCGCAGTGATGGTGCCCAGGTCTTCGCCACGATGGGTAAGTGCCACGTAGATCAACCCACCGGCATTGATCACGTAATCGGGCGCATACAGTATCCCGCGCGACTCCAGCTGGTCGGCTACCTGCAAAGTGGTCAGCTGGTTGTTCGCCGCCCCCGCCACCGCCGCGCAACGCAGCTGCATCACGCTCTGCCCGTTCAACACCGGCCCCACGCCGCAAGGGGCAAAGATGTCGCAAGGGGTGCTGATCAACGCATCGTTGGTCACCGGATGGGCATTGAACTGCTCCACCGCCAACCGCACCCGCCCAGGGTCCAGGTCGCTCACCAGCAGGTCAGCACCCGCCGCATGCAGTTGCTCCGCCAGCGCATAACCGACATTGCCCAGCCCTTGCACCGCAACCCGCAGCCCTTGCAGGTCATCACTGCCAAGGCGGAACGAAGTGGTGGCACGAATGCCGGCAAAAACCCCCATCGCCGCATGCGGTGAGGGGTCACCCGAGGCCGTGGTGCTGGTCACATGGGGTGTGCTCTGGGCAATGCAGTCCATGTCCAGGGTCGAGGTGCCGCTGTCCACGGCGATGATGAAGCGCCCTTGCAAGGTGTCGATGAAGCGGCCAAAGGCCTCGAACAGCGCGGCACGGTTTTCCACATGCGGATTGCGCATGATCACCGCCTTGCCGCCCCCCAGTGGCAGGCCAGCCAGCGCCGCCTTGTAGCTCATGCCCTGGGCCAGGCGAATGGCGTCGGTCATGGCGCTTTCATCATCGGCATAAGGCAGGTAGCGGCAACCGCCCATGGCCGGGCCCAACTGCTCGCTGTGAATAGCCACCACGGCCTTCAGGCCGGTGGGCGGGTGGGTGAACAAGTGCAGCGACTGGGTACGGGTGCTTTGCATCAGCGCGAACATCGACAGGCTCCCCTACGAGGTGCTCCTTCCAGTATAGGCATGGCCCTTGGGCTGGCACCGCCGCCGGACCACTGGACGAAACCGCGCGCCGCGGCTAATACTCAAGCGTGTGTGGAGAAGCCCCATGAAGCCACGTCAAGCCTGCCTGGCCTGCCTGGAACGCGAGCCCGTCGCCCTGCTGGAAGCCGCATTATGGATTGCCGCCGAGCACGACCGCAGCGTCGAGCCCGCGGCCAGCCTTGCCAAGCTGCATGACCTGCAGCGTGAGATCAGCGCCAACCTGCCGATGCTGCCGCTGTGCGAACTGGCCCAGCCACTGCTGCGCCAACTCAATGCCCTGGGCTTCCAGCAGGATGAATATCACCCGCTGCGCCCGCATGCCGCGATGATGGACAAGGTGCTGCAGCGCCGCCGTGGCCAACCGCTGGCCCTGGCCATCCTCGCCTTGGAACTGGCCCGGCGCCTGTCCATCCCCCTTGAGGGCGTAGGCTTCCCTGGCCACTTCCTGCTGCGCGTGCCAGGTGCGGATCACCTGCTCGACCCCTGTGGTGGCCGCCGCCTGTACCCCAACGATTGCCGCGAGCTGCTGGCTCGCCAGTTTGGCCCGCATGTAGCGCTGACCGCCGAGCACATGCGCAGTGCCAGCCCGCTGCAGATGCTGCAACGCCTGTCACGCAACCTGCGCCAGTTGCACATCAGCAACGACAACCACCTGGCGGCGCTGATCGATGCCGAGCGGGTCATGCAACTGGGCCCGGTGCAGGTCAGCGACTATGTAACCCGCGCCTCGCTCTACCAGCACCTGGATTGCCCGCAGGCCGAGCGCTTCGACCTGGAGCATGCGTTATTGCTGACGGAGGACCCGGTCCAGCGCCTGAAACTGTCCGAGCGTATCGGCAAGCTTCCGGCGGCGAACCGTTCCATTCACTGAGCCGGGCTGTCCGGCTGCTGTGCTGGGTGGGCCTGGGCGAACGCCGGGTGCCCCGCCGCCAGGGCGGCAACCCGCAGGATACGCGGGAAGCTGTCGAGGTCGATGTTGAAGCGTTCGGCCGCGTACAACTGCGGGATCAGGTAGACATCCGCCAGGCCCGGCTCATCACCGAAGCAGAAGCCGTGATCGCCTATCAGCTGCTCCACTGCCGCCAGCCCCTGGCTGATCCAGTGGCCGATCCACTGGTTGACCTGGCTCTCGTCCTGGCCAGCCTGGCGCAGCCGGTTGAGCACGCTGACGTTGTGCAGCGGGTGGATGTCGCAGCCGATGATCGCCGCCACGCCCCGTACCTTGGCGCGCGCCTCGGCCGCAGCAGGCAGCAGGGCAGGCTGTGGATAAACCTCCTCCAGGTACTCGATGATCGCCGGCGATTGCACCAGCAGCTCACCGCCATCGGTGCGCAAGGCCGGCACACGGCCCTGCGGGTTGACCGCGACATAGTCCGCACCGCGCTGCTCACCCTGCAACAGGTTGACCGGCAGGGACTGGTAGGCCAGCCCCTTCAGTGCCAGGGCAATGCGCACCCGGTAGGACGAGGTGGAACGGTAATAGGTGTACAGCTCCATGCCCGTGCCTCCTCAGTTGGCCGCGATGACCGTGCCGCGGCATTCGCCGAAACCAATGCTGGCCACGCCATCACGCACGCAGCGGGCACGCAGGATGATCTCGTCGCCGTCTTCGAGGAACTTGCGCACCTCGCCACTGGCCAGTTCCACCGGGTGCTTGCCGCCTTCGGTGATCTCCAGCAGGCTGCCGAACGAACCTGGCGTGGCGCCCGACAGCGTGCCCGAACCGAACAGGTCGCCCGGTTGCAGCTGGCAGCCGTTGACGCTGTGGTGCGCGACCAGCTGCGCCACGGTCCAGTACATGCTGCGGGTGTTGCTCAGGGTCAGGCGGTGCGGGGCAAGGCCCTGCTCACGCATGCGCTCGGTCAGCAGCAGTACCTCGAGCTCGATATCGAATGCACCGGCGGCCTGGTCGCGCTTGTCCAGCAGGTACGACAGTGGCTGCGGGTCGCCTTCCGGGCGTGCCGGCTGGGCACAGCGGAACGGCTCCAGCGCTTCGGCGGTAACCACCCAGGGCGAGATGGTGGTGATGAAGCTCTTGGACAGGAACGGCCCCAGCGGCTGGTATTCCCAGGCCTGGATATCGCGCGCCGACCAGTCGTTGAGCAGGCACAGACCGGCCACGTGCTCGGCAGCATCGCCTACCGGGATCGCCTGGCCCATGTCGTTGCCCTGGCCGATCCAGATACCCAGCTCCAGCTCGTAGTCCAGGCGCGCGCAGGGGCCGAAGCTTGGCTCGGTGTGCCCGGCCGGCAGGGTCTGGCCTTTGGGCCGGCGCACATCAGTGCCGGACGGGCGGATGGTCGAGGCGCGGCCGTGATAACCGATCGGCACGTACTTGTAGTTGGGCAGCAGCGGGTTGTCGGGGCGGAACAGCTTGCCGACGTTCTTGGCGTGCTCGATGCCCACGTAGAAGTCGGTGTAGTCACCGATCTGCGCCGGGACATGCAGCTGGCAGGCGCTGGCCGGGTACAGGGCGGCCTGCAGTGCCGCCTGGTGTTCGCTGTGTTCGCCCAGCAGCACCAGCAGGCGCTCGCGCAGGGCGACGCGGGCATTGCGGCCGAGGGCGAAAAATGCGTTCAAGGCCCCACCACGGGTGGCCTCGACAGCGGCCTTGGCGGCACCGTCGAACAGGCCGGCGGCCAGCACCGCCTCCAGGTCGAGGATCGCGTCGCCAATGGCCACGCCACAGCGCTTGGCTTCACCCGGCCGGCTGAAGATGCCCAACGGCAGGTTCTGCAGCGGGAAGTCGCTGTGCCCGTTGGCGTGCTCGACCCAGCTACGGGCGATGGCGGTCTGGTTCATGGGTTATCTCCGGTTCGGGTTGAAGGTGCTCGGCAAGGTGGCCCAGCAACTATCGTAGTCGGCCTGCAACTGCGGGCATTCAAGGGCTTGCAGGCTCGGGCGCAGCACCTGGCTGGTCTCGAACATGAAGGCCATGGTGTTGTCGATCTTGTGCGGCGCCAGGTCGGCGGCAATAGCCTTTTCGCAGGTTTCGGCGTCGGGGCCGTGGGCGCTCATCACTCCGTGCAGCGAGGCACCGCCCGGCAGGAAGCCCTCGGCCTTGGCATCGTAGGCACCGTTGATCAGGCCCATGAACTCGTTCATCAGGTTGCGGTGGAACCATGGTGGACGGAAGGTGTTCTCAGCCACCATCCAGCGTGGCGGGAAGATCACGAAGTCCATGTTGGCCAGGCCATGCACGCTGGTCGGCGAGGTAAGTACGGTGAAGATCGATGGATCCGGGTGGTCGAAGCTGACCGTACCGATGGTGTTGAAGCGGCGCAGGTCGTACTTGTACGGCACGTTGCTGCCGTGCCAGGCGACCACGTCCAGTGGCGAGTGCTGCAGTTCGCAGGCCCAATGTTCGCCCAGGAACTTCTGCACCAGCTGCACCGGGCCATCGGCCTCTTCGTAGTGCGCCACCGGGGTGAGGAAGTCGCGCGGGTTGGCCAGGCCGTTGCTGCCGATCGGGCCCAGGTCCGGGATGCGCAGCGGCGCGCCGTGGTTTTCGGCGATGTAGCCGCGGGCCTCGCCGTCGAGCAGTTCGACGCGAAATTTCATGCCACGCGGGATGACCACGATTTCCAGCGGCTCGACTTCCATCACCCCCAGTTCGGTGGCAATACGCAGGCGGCCCTGTTGCGGCACCAGCAGCAGTTCACCGTCGGCGTTGAAGAACACCCGCTCCATGGACCGGTTGGCGCGGTAGATGTAGATGCTCACGCCGGCCGGTTTTTCCGCAGCGGCGTTGGCCACCATGGGCAGCCAGCCCTCGATGAAATCGGTCGGTTCGACGGGGATCGGCTGGGGGTTCCAGCGCAGGCGGTTGGGGGTGATGGCCCCCAGCGGGCCGGTCAGCGGCTGACGCGCCAGGCGTTCGAAACGCGGGTGCAAGGCAGACGGACGAATACGATACAGCCAGGTGCGGCGCAGCTCGCTGCGGGTCATGGTAAACGCCGTGCCCGAGAGCAGCTCGGCATACAGACCATAGGGCGCCTTCTGCGGCGAGTTCTGCCCGACCGGCAAGGCCCCTGGCAGCGCTTCGCTGGCAAACTCGTTGCCGAAGCCGCTGAGGTAGTGAAGGTCGGGTGACGTATCGCGATTCATCGATGCCTCCGGGCTCTGGCCGAGCCGTTGCTGGCAGCTGGCTGCTGGCCCGGGGCGGGGTGGCAGCGCGTCTGCATTGTTTTTATCGTAATCAGATTACGAATAACGTAATTTGCTACGGGCAATGCGTCAAGCTATAAAGGCGCGACTCGACGAATCCGGAAGAAGATGTCCATGGCCAAAGCCAGCTCCCCCGCCGACAACGGCAAGCAGAAAGTCCGCTCGGCAGAGGTCGGCACCGACATCCTCAAGGCCCTTGCCGAGCTCTCCCCGTCCACCTCCCTGTCGCGCCTCGCGGAACATGTGCAGATGCCGGCGAGCAAGGTGCACCGTTACCTGCAGGCATTGATCGCCAGCGGTTTTGCCGAGCAGGATGCGGCCACCAACCATTACGGCCTGGGGCGCGAGGCACTGAGGGTGGGGCTGGCGGCGCTGGGCAGTATCGATGTGCTGAAGATTGCCGCGCTACCGTTGTCGCAGCTGCGCGATGAACTGAACGAGAGCTGCTTCGTTGCCGTATGGGGCAACCAGGGCGCGACAGTGGTCAGCATCGAGCCGGCGGTACGCGCGGTCACCGTGGTAACGCAGATCGGCTCGGTACTGCCGCTGCTCACGTCGTCCACCGGGCTGGTGTTCGCCGCCTACCTGCCCGAGCGCGAGACCGTGGAGTTGCGTGACCGGGAACTGGCCGCCCTGCAGCACAGCGCCGCCGACTACCAGGCGGTACTGGCGGGCATTCGTGAACGTGGCCTGCACCATGTGCACGGGCTGTTGATGCCGGGCGTGGATGCGCTGTCGGCCCCGGTGTTCAATGCCATGGGGCAGGTCGCCGCGGTGATGACCGTGGTCGGGCCGACGTCGATCTTCCATGCCGACGAGCATGGCCCGGCGGCGCAACGGCTGCTGGCGGCAGCGCGGGAAACCAGCTGGCGCATGGGCTATTCGCCCGCCGGCTGAGCGCTTGCGGCACTATTGCCCGATACGTAAAGGTGAATGTCATAAGCGGCTATTTTTCCTACAGGATCAGGCGCTTATTCTTAACTCACTGGCCGGCATGAAGGGCTCTCCCCCCCCGCCTTTCAGGCCTGCGAGGTTCACCGACGTAGATTTTGAAGCTCCTTGATCTGACGTCTCGATTGGCCGCTGCGGCTTGCAGCGGCCTTTTTTATTTGCCCTGAAAATTTCCGTCGCCTGTGCTGGCCTCTTCGCGGGCTTGCCCGCTCCCACAGGGATATCACCAAGCCTGAGGGCAGTGAGATCCCTGTGGGAGCGGGCAAGCCCGCGAAGAGGCCAGCACAGGTAGTACAAAGCTCAGCCCAGCGGATACTTCTGCAAGTTCGCCATCATCTGCTGCAACGCCTGCAAGCTGTCCTGTGGGTGCACTGCCCCATCGAAGTCGCCTATTCGTGCCCAGTTCTCCGCCACCTGTTCCGGGGTAAAGCCTTCGCGCGGATCGAAGCCTACCCCCAGGCTACGCTCCCACCGCACCTTGCCCACCCAGCCGCCGCCCACTTCGAACAGCTCACCGCTGCCCTGGCACTGCTCGCTGCCCAGGTACACCACCAGCGGGCTGACCAGCTCTGGCTTGAGCCGCTTGAACACCTGGGGCGGGATCAACCCTTCGGTCATGCGGGTACCACCGGTGGGGGCGATGGCGTTGACCAGGATGCCGTGCTTGCGCCCTTCGATCGCCAGGGTACGAGTCAGCCCATACAGGCCCAGCTTGGCCATGCCATAGTTGGCCTGGCCGAAGTTGCCGTAGATACCGGACGTGGAAGCGGTGAAGATCACCCGCCCCCAATTCTGCTCGCGCAGGTGGGGCCAGGCGGCACGGGTGACCTTGTAAGCCCCCTCGACATGCACCTGATACACCTGCTCCCAGTCGCTGTCTTCCATCTTGTGGAAGGTCTTGTCACGCAGGATGCCGGCATTGTTCACCAGCACATCGACCCGGCCGAAGCTGTCCAGGGCCTGCTCGACAATACGCGCGCCGTGGCTGACCGAGTCATGGTTGGCAATGGCACTGCCACCAGCGGCGCGGATCTCCGCTACCACCCGGTCGGCGGCAGAGGCGCTGGCACCTTCACCGTGGGTGGAGCCGCCGAGGTCGTTGACCACCACCCGCGCACCACGCGCAGCGAACAGCAGCGCATGTGCCCGGCCCAGGCCGCCCCCGGCTCCGGTGACGATCACCACGCGATCTTGCAGACGGACAGGCTCGCTCATGCTCATGGCTCCAGGCAGGTTCAGGTCAGCCGAGTGTCCGCCGCCAGCGGCGGGCGGACAATCAAGCTCACGCAGGCTGAATGCCTGGCAATAACGCAGCACGATGGTTATGGGGCCGTTGTGCGGCCCATCGCCGGCAAGCCAGCTCCCACACCAACCGCGCCGGCCTCCAGGCCTGCGCTGTACCTGTGGGAGCCGGCTTGCCGGCGATGAGGCCCTGTCAGGACCAGGCCACCTTCTGCTGGAAACAGCTCAGCGGTTGTTCACGAAAGGCCAGGTAATGGCGCAGCACCTGCACTGGCGCTTCGGTATGCGGGTAATGGCCGATGCCCTGCAACTGCACGGTGTCCGGCTCCGGCACCAGTTGCCGGTAGCGCTCCACCATGTGCGCGCCGGACAGCGGGTCGACCACGCCATTGATCAAGCGCAGCGGCACGCCTTCGTGCTGCATCGCGCCAACCCAGCGTTCGCGGTGCAACCTGCGCTCCGGCATGTAACACACCAGCTTGTGCAGGATGCGCGTGCCACGGTTGGCGGCGATCAGGCTCCAGAAGTCATCCAGCGCGCTTTCACTTGGGTGGGTGCAAGGGCCGTAGACCTGAGTCACGTTGCGCACCAGGTCGTCACGCCCGAACGAGCGCCCTACCAGCCAGCCCAGCCGGCTGAGCAACAGCTTCTGGATCAGCAGCATGCGGCAGCTTTCGGGGAACAGCCCGCTGTTGAGAAACACACAACTGGCGATGTTGGCGCGCTGTTCATGATGCCGTGCCAGCAGTTCCTGGGCCACACTGCCGCCGTAGTCATGGGCCAGCAGATGCACCGGCTGGTCGACTTGCAGTTCGGCGAGCAAGGCCTGCTGCAGGTCGGCTTGCTCCATCAGGCTGTACACGTGATCGACCGGTTTGGCCGAATCGCCAAAGCCAAGCATGTCGCAGGCGATCACCCGGAAGCGCTGGGCCAAAGGCCCCCACAGGTAGTGCCAATCCCAGCTGGCGGTGGGGAAGCCGTGCAACAGAAGCAGGGGCTCTCCTTGCCCTGCGGTCCAGTAGCGGATGCTCTGGCCCCGGAAGCTGAAACTCTGTCCCCGGGTACGCCAGACGCACAATGGAATTTCGGCCATGGGCATCAGAACGGTCCCGGTGAAGTGGTGTTGGTGGAATAGAGCAAGGCTGCGGTCATTGCATGTCACCTCGGCACTTACATGTGCTCTCTATGTCGAGGCTGAGTCTAGCCAGCAGCCCATGGGCTGGAACTTGCGTTGCCAGCCAGCTTGATGACTTGGCGAGTCAGTGGCACGAACGGTCAGAGCAGCATGGCCAGCAGCGGTGCCGCGAACAGGTTCAAAAGCCCCGTCAGGACCATGACCAGGCCGGCCACCGAGCCTTCCTCGCGGCCTACCTCCTGCGCCCGGCTGACACCGGCGCCATGCGCACCGACGCCGAACAGCGCGCCCCGCGCCAGCGGCGTGCGCAACGGCAACCAACGCAGCAGCACGCCGCCGAACATGGCGCCCAGCACGCCGGTGAACATCACGAACACCGCCGTCAGTTCCGGTACGCCACCCAGGTCATGGGCCAATGGCATGGCAAAGGGCGTGGTGATCGAACGCGGCACCAGCGACAGGCTGGTCGCGCTGTCCAGCGCCAACATATGAGCCAACCCCCAGGAACTGGCGATCGAAGCGCTGCTGCCGGCGACCATGCCCACCATCAGTGCCGGCCAGTGGCGCGCCAGCATGGCCCGTTGCTGCCAGATCGGCACCGCGAAGGCCACGGTCACCGGACCAAGCACGCTCATCAGCCAATGGGTGTTGCGGGCGTACTCGGCATAGGCGGTGTGCAGCGGCACGGCCACCGCCAGCAACAGAACGGGCACCAGGATCAGCGGCGACAGCAGGTAGCGCCCGCTGCGCCGGTACAGCCAGCGGCTGCCCAGGTACGCCAGCAAGGTCAGGGCCAGCCAGAACAGCGGCATGGGTTCAAGGCTCATGGCGCAACCTCCAGCGGCACACCAGTTCCACGGTCAAGGCGGTCACCACCATTACCATCAGGGTGCTCACGGCGATCACCAGCAGGATGCGCCAGCCCTCGTCACGGATCAGGGCGCCGTAATCGAGCAGGCTCATCAGCGCCGGGATGAAGAACAGCAGCATCTCAGCCATCAACCAGCCGGCGCCCAGTTGCAGCATGGCCGGCTTGAGCACACCCGAGGCAAACAGCAACAGCAGCAATGCCAGGCCCATCACGCCGCCAGGTATCGGCCAGCCCAGCCAGGTGGCAAGCTGGCCACCGAACAGGAACAAGGCACAGAGGATCGCCAGCTCGACGAGCAAGCGCAGGGTTTTTTTCAATAACGCGGGTTTCATGGGGGGGTTCCTCGACAGGCCCTCATTTTAAGATTTGGCTGCCTAGGCCAGAAGCGAATTGTTAGACTGAACGCCATTCCAGAATGGAATTGCGATCATGGAATTCAAACAGCTGCGCAGCTTTATCGAAGTGGTCCACCGCGGCGGTTTTACCCAGGCGGCTCAGACCCTGCACATCAGCCAGTCGGCGGTGAGCAAACAGGTGGCCCAGCTGGAGCAAGATGTGGGCCAGCCGCTGCTGGAGCGCCAGGCCTCGCAGCTGCACCTGACCGCTGCCGGGCGCATCGTGCTGGAGCGTGGCGAAGCCTTGCTGCGCCAACGTCAGGCGCTGCTCAGCGAACTGGACGACCTCAGCCAGATGGGCCGCGGTGAACTGCGCCTGGGCTTGCCGATGCTGGGCAGCGACGCGCTGTTCGCCGGCTTGTTCGCCGAGTATCGGCGGCGTCACCCGAACATCGCGGTCCAGTTGCTCGAAGGCGGCAGCCGCAGCATCGAACAGGCAGTCAAGAGTGGCGAACTGGAACTGGGTGGCAGCCTGACGCCCAGTGACGAGGCGTTCGACTACCAGCCGTTCTGCAACGAACCACTGGATGCCCTGCTGCCTGCGGGCCATGAGCTGGCGGGCCAGGACGGGGTGGACCTGCAGCAGCTGGCCGATACCCCGTTCCTGCTTTACCAGCGCAGCTTCGTGCTCAATGACCGGTTGCTGAAGGCATGCCAGCAGCAGGGTTTTACCCCCAAGGAAGGCGGGCGCAGTGGCCAGGCGGACTTCCTCGCGGCGCTGGCGGCGGCGGGCCAGGGCGTGGTGCTGCTGCCCCGTGTGGTGGCGAAAGCGCTGGAGCGCCCCGGTGTGGTGCGCTTGCCGCTGCGCTCGCCGGGGGATTTGCGTTGGGATATCGCGTTCATCTGGCGGCGCGGGGCGTATCTGTCACGGGCGGCGCAGGCGTGGTTGGCGTTGTTGCGCGAGCTCCACGGCTGACGCGATCCCTGTAGGAGCGGCCTTGTGTCGCGAAAGGGCTGCAAAGCAGCCCCAGCAATATCTGCTGCGCTGCCGAATCCTGGGGCTGCTGCGCAGCCCTTTCGCGACACAAGGCCGCTCCTACAAGGGATCGCGTGAAGCCTCTAGTCAGGCCTTCAGTGCTTGAACAAGCTCAGCCAACCAAGGCTCTGCATCCGCCTCCGGAGTCACCGTCTCGCTGGCATCCAGGCGCAGCATCGGCTGCACTTCGCGCACGCCCAGTTCGGCAAACAGTTCGCGCATCTGTTCGCCACCACCGCAATAGGTATCGCCATAACTGCTGTCACCCAGCGCAATCACCGCACCCGGCAGGCCACGCCAGGCCGCAGGCAGGGTATCGCGAATGCTGCTGTACAACGGCATGAGGTTGTCCGGCAGTTCGCCCATGCCAGTGGTCGAGGTCACGGCCAGCAAGGCGTCGGGGGCGAAACCTTCAAGGTCCTGCAAAGTGGCGCGCGCCGCATGCCAGGCCTCCAGGCCCGCAGCCTTGAGCAGCGATTCAGCGTGACGGGCGACTTCTTCGGCGGTGCCGTAGACCGATCCGGAAATAATGGCGACTTTCATCGGGTAGAGGATTCCGAAACTGAGTGAAAACGTAGGATACTAGCATCCGGCGCTGGCAAAAGGCCGCCTCTACCAAAGTCACCCTCCTCAGCCCTGCTTCGCACCCTTGTTTATTCAATGGCCCGAACATGATCAACGCGCAATTACTGCAATCCATGGTCGATGCGTCCAATGACGGCATCGTGGTCGCCGAACAGGAAGGCGACGACACCATCCTCATCTACGTGAACGCGGCCTTCGAACGCCTGACCGGCTACAGCCGTGACGAAATCCTCTACCAGGATTGCCGCTTCCTGCAGGCCGACGACCGCGACCAGCTTGGCCGCGCCCGCATCCGCAAGGCCCTGGCCGAAGGCCGACCGTGCCGCGAAGTGCTGCGCAACTACCGCAAGGATGGCAGCGCTTTCTGGAACGAACTGTCGATCACCCCGGTAAGGCGCGACGCCGAACAGCGCACCTACTTCATCGGTATCCAGAAAGACGTTACTCGCCAGGTCGAACTGGAGCGGGAACTGGCGCAACTGCGCGTTCGTCCGAAACCCGACGAACGCACCTGAACCAAGTACGCCAAGCACGGTCAATCCCGTTGAAGAAATCGCCATCGAGTTCGATCATGCAAGCAGAAGCGCTCCTGACCCAGGACGAGCTGGATTTCATACAGAACATGCAGCATTCGCCGCAGTTGAACCTGGCCGACCCCATGTCGAGCCTGCTGGTCAATGGCGACCGCCGCATCCAGAGCTTGCTTACCCGCTTGGTGGCCAACGAGCAGGTAACCCTGCAGGCCCAGTTCAACAACCAGCAGATCAGCTTCCCGCTGCAACTGGTGGAAGACGAGTTCCATGCCCTGCACCTGCAACTGGGCTCACCGGAAATCTACGAAGACGGGCCCATGCTGCGCCCCTGGCGCCTGTCGATGGAGCAGCCGAGCGCGCTGCTCGATGCCCATGGGCAGGAAAGCGGCCTGTGGGTTCGCGATATTTCGTTCAAGGGTACATTGCTGGAAGTCCGTGGCCTGCCAGCGGCACCAGCCCGCTTCGAACTGCGCTTCGCCCCTGGCGGCATCCCCCCCATCGAACTGCATGGTGTGCTGGGCCGGCGCATCGGCCCGGACCTGGCCGCCTACGACCTCAGCCAAAGCCCGGCCGAAGAGATCGAACGCCTGCGCGACTACATTCTCCAGGCCCATCGCCGGGCCCACCCCGAGCTACACACTCAGGTATCGAACTGACCGGCCAGAAACTGCCGCAAACGCTGGCGCATCACACTACCCTGTGCGCCCAGGCAGGCGATCGGGCTGCCAGCCAGGCTGTCCTGTGCCAGTTCCGCCGCTTCACCCGCCAGTAACAACGGGCATTCCAGCCCTGCCACCAGGCGCGTCAGGCGCCGGGTGAGTTCCGCCGTGGGCGGCTGGTGGGAGAACAGCACCAAGGCATCCGGTTTCAGGCGCTCGCAGACCAGCGCCAGTTCTGCCAGCGGCTGCCCGCTCGCCAGTGGTGTCACGCCAACTTCATCACTGCCCAGGATCAGGCTGGTCACCAGCAACTCCAGTTCGTGGCACTGCCCCGGCAACGGTGCCAGCAGCACCATGCGGCTGCGCAGTACACGGGCAAGTTGCAAGCGAGCGAACACCCGGCCACGCAGGAACTGATCGAGGAACAGCCACTCGCTGGCCTGCCCGTAGCCGCCCTGCCCGACCGCCAGGTCATGCCACACCGGCATGAACACTTCGCTGAATACCTGGTCCAGGGTGCAGGCGGCAAACACTTCGTCGAACAGGCGGTCCAGGCCGGCCAGGTCAAAACGTTGCAGCGCCTGGCGAATCTGCTGCTGCCAGCGCACCCAGGCGCCCGTCGCGCCACCTGCCTGCCCGGCTAGGGCATGGTCGCGGGCGAGGATGCTGGCGACCTTGCTTACCGCCACGCCGCGCTCCAGCCAGCCAAGGATGCGGCGGATGTCATCGATGTCGGCCTGGGAGTACAGGCGGTGACCACTGTCGGTGCGGGTTGGCTGGATCAGGCCATGGCGGCGCTCCCAGGCGCGCAAGGTCACGGCGTTGACGCCGGTCAGGCGGGAAACCTCACGGATCGGAAACAGGTCCTGCTGCGCGAGGCTCGCATCGATTACCGGGTTCAGTCCCTGTTCGTTCATCTGCAAGGGGTACCCTGTGTGCCCAAGTTGAACACCTAGTCTACTACGGCAACCGTTTGCCGGCTGACAGTTGCCGAAGATCGCACATGGGCGATAATCCGCGCCCGATTCTTGCATGCACGCCTGCGTCGCCCACCACCCCGGGCCACACAGCCAAAAGGGCCGGCTACCCGCCAGCCCCGTTGCCAGGAGATACACGATGTCTACCCCACCCGTCACCCTGATGGTGTCGCGCCGCGCCGCCCATGGCCGCTACCAGGACCTGCTGGCCTGGCTGCATGAAGGCGAACAGCTGGCCACCGACTTCCCCGGCTACCTTGGCTCGGGCATCCTGGCGCCACCCCGCGACAGCGACGAATTCCAGATCATTTTCCGTTTCAGCGACGAGCCGACCCTGCATGCCTGGGAGCATTCCGCCTCGCGCCGGGCCTGGTTGCAGCGCGGCAACGGCTTGTTCGAACGCCCCAAAGAGGCGCGCGTAAGCGGCATCGACGACTGGTTTGGCACCAATATGGTGCAAAAACCACCACGTTGGAAGCAGGCCGTGGCCATCTGGCTGGCCTTCTTCCCCGTCTCGCTGGTGTTCAACCTGGTGTTCGGCCACTGGCTCGCAGCACTGGACCTGGTGCCCCGGGTACTGCTCAGCACCCTGGGCCTGACGCCGGTGATGGTCTACCTGTTCATCCCCCTTTCCACCCGCCTGCTGGCCGGATGGCTGCATGCATCCCCGGCCCCTGCTGGCGCCCTGCGCAGCCGCTGAGGCCAGGCCGTACACGCGGTAGACAGTTCGGGTATGCTGGGCGGCAACCAAAGGACAGACAAGTTGACCGCCCCGAACATGAACAGCCCCATTCTCGTTACCGGAGCCAGCCAGCGCGTCGGGCTGGCCCTGGCCCTTGAACTGGCACAGGCCGGCCATACGGTGGTCAGTGCCAGCCGCAGCGTCCAGCCACAGGCGGCCCACCCGAACATCGTGCAGTTCCAGGCCGACCTGTGCCAGGCGGCCGACCGCCAGGCCCTGATCGACTATCTGCACAACCATTACGACGGCCTGCGCGCGATCATCCACAACGCCTCGCTGTGGCTCGACGATGGCCTTGACAACCTCGAGACCATGTTCCGCCTGCACGTCGAAGCGCCCTACCACCTCAACCTGGCCCTGGGCGACCTGCTGGCCAAGGTGGAAAAGGCCGACATCATCCACATTTGCGACGAAACCTCTTCACGCGGCAGCAAAAGCCACATCGGCTACGCCGCGACCAAGGCCGCGTTGCAGAACATGGTGCTGTCGTTCGCCGAAAAATATGCGCCCAAGGTGCATGTGAACGGTATCCTGCCGGGGCTGCTGATCCTCAAGGAAGGGGGTGACGAAAGCTACCGCCAGCAGACCCTGAAAAAGGCCCTGCTGGAGTTCGAACCCGGCGCCGGCCCGCTGATCGAGACGGTCAAGTACCTGCTCGCCAGCCAGTACAGCACCGGCAGCCAGGTGGTCATCAACGGTGGCCGCCACCTGAAGAACCGCATGACCTGAGAGAAGCCCATGACCCCACAGCAACAGCTCGAACTCGAGGCCGCCGCGTTCCGGCGCCTGGTCGAACACCTGCAGAAGCGCACCGACGTGCAGAACATCGACCTGATGAACCTGTCCGGCTTCTGCCGCAACTGCCTGTCCAAGTGGTACAAGGCCGCGGCTGACGAGCGCCAGCTCGACCTGAGCCTGGATGACGCCCGCGAAGCGGTGTACGGCATGCCTTACGCCGAGTGGAAAGCCCAATACCAGAAAGAAGCCAGCGCCGACCAACAAGCGGCGTTCGAAAAAGGAAAACCCCGTGACTGACCTGAACACCCTGCGCGCCAGCCTGGCCAGCGGCCAACACGTGTTTGCCGACACCCTGGCGTTCATTGCCGACAACTACAGCTACCAGCCACAGGCCTTCGACAATGGCGGCGTGGCGAATGCGGCCGGGCAGAACGAAGGTTCGTGCAAGACCCTGGGCCTGGCGCTGCTGGAAGGGCTGAGCGACCAGGAAGCACTGCTGGCCTTTGGCGAGCACTACCGTGACGTGGTGGCCACGCCCGAGGGCAGCGACCATGGCAATATCCGTGCGCTGATCAAGCATGGGCTGGCGGGCGTCAAGTTTGCCGAGCTGCCGCTTGCGCGCAAGGCTTGAGATAGCCGGGGCTGCTTTGCAGCCCATCGCGACACAAGGCCGCTCCTACAGAAGACCGCGTTCCCTTGTAGGAGCGGCCTTGTGTCGCGATAGGGCCGCAGAGCGGCCCCAAAATCTCGAAACCAACCTCAGCTGATGATGGTTCCCGGCACCCCACCCGCCAACCCACCCTGCCGCAACCACTGCAAGGCCACCGGCCACAAACTTTCGCGAAAGCGGTCATGGAAGAACGCGAAATGGCCAATTTCATCGACCGAGATATCCACAGGCGCAATGCGCAGGTGCTGGCGCTCGGCGCCCTGCAGATAACCCAGCAAACGCTCGGTCGCCGCCACGGTACCAAAGGGGTCATCGGTCAGGCTGATGGCCAGCGTCGCCGCCCGCACCTGGGCGAACGGTAGTGCCTCCAGTGCACGCCCGCTGGGGCGGTGCTCATAGCGCGGGGTACGGGTGGTCCAGTCGTGCACCACGCCGGATGGCGTGTCCTCCAGCCAACCCAGGCGCTTGCCGGGAAAGTAACCGAACACCCGGGTGAGCAGCGGCATTACCACATGCCACTTGCCGAACAGCTGCCAACGCTGGTCAGCCGCGTAATCGCGCCAATAGGCGAATTGCGCACCAACCATCACCACCCGGCGAACCTTGCTCGCCGACGGTGCCAGCCCCACTGCGCAGCCGCCAAAACTGTGCCCCACCACATCCACCGGCTGGCCGGGGAAATGTTCTGCGGCATGCACCAGCATGGCTTCGAAATCCAGCCGGCCCCAGTCGCTCCAGGATGCCTGGAAGCCACGCAGCGAGGCCGGGCGGGATTCGCCGATGCCACGGTAGTCGTAGGTCAGCACATCGCAACCTTGGGCGAACAGGTAGTCGGCGAAACGCGAGTAGTAGCGGCAGCGTACCGAGGTGGCAGCGTTGATGATCACCAGCGGGCGCTGGGGGTCAGGTCGGGCGTGGCGCCAGCGGAAGCCGCCGAGGCTGTAGCCGTCGGCTGCGGTGTGGCGAAAGGCAGTGGCGGGTTGGGTGAGGCTGCTCATGGCACATTCCCTGTTGTTGTGCGCCAAAGCTAGCAAAGATTTTATAGCCTGTACCGGCCTCTTCGCGGATAAACCCGCTCCTACAGGTACTCCATTTCCCTCAATTTAAAAGGGATCCCTGTGGGAGCGGGTTTACCCGCGAAAGGGCCGGTACAGGCCGACAGCGATTACAGCTCGACGCAGTCGAACTTCACATCGGTAGCCACGTCTTCGTCGTAGTTGACGTCAGCGCGCTCGAAGCCGAACAGGTTGAGGAACTGCTTCTTGTAGCCGGCATAGTCGGTCAGCTCGAACAGGTTCTCGGTGGTCACCTGTGGCCACAGCGCCTTGCAGGCGTCCTGTACGTCATCACGCAGTTCCCAGTCGTCCAGGCGCAGGCGGCCCTTCTCGTCGACCTCGGCCGGCGCGCCGTCGGCACGGTACATGCGGTCGCGATACATGCGGTCCAGCTGGTCCTGGGTGCCTTCGTGAACACCCTTCTCCTGCATGATCTTGAACACCATGGACAGGTACAGCGGCATCACCGGGATGGCCGAGCTGGCCTGGGTAACCACCGACTTCAGCACCGCCACGTTGGCGCCGCCCTTGACTTCACCGGCCAGTTTCTTGTCCAGGCGCAGGGCGGTTTCGTCCAGGTCCTGCTTGGCCTGGCCCAGCGCACCGTGCCAGTAGATCGGCCAGGTGATGTCGCTGCCGATGTAGCTGAAGGCCACGGTGCGGGCGCCTTCGGCCAGCACGTTGGCGCCAGCCAGGGCGTCGATCCACAGCTGCCAGTCCTGGCCACCCATGACGGTGACGGTGTCGGCGATTTCCTGCTCGGTAGCCGGCTCGATGCTGGCCTCGATGATGGTGTCCTTGTTGGTGTCGATGGCGGTCGACTTGTACGGCTGGCCGATCGGCTTCAGGGCCGAACGCACCAGTTCACCGGTCTGCGGCAGCTTGCGCACTGGCGAGGCCAGCGAGTAGACGACCAGGTCGACCTTGCCGCCCATTTCGTTCTTGATCAGTTCGATGACCTTGGCACGGGCTTCGTCGGAGAAAGCGTCACCATTGATCGACTTGCTGTACAGGCCTTCGGCCTTGGCGAACTTGTCGAAGGCTGCAGCGTTGTACCAGCCAGCGGTGCCGGCCTTGGTCTCGGTGCCTGGCTTTTCGAAGAACACGCCCAGGGTGTCGGCCTTGAAGCCGAACGCCGCGGTGATGCGGGCTGCCAGGCCGTAGCCGCTGGAAGCACCGATGACCAGGACCTTCTTCGGGCCATCCTCGCGCACGCCCAGCTTGCGGGTGGCTTCGATCTGGTCACGGACGTTGAGCTCGCAGCCCTTCGGGTGAGTCGTGGTGCAGATGAAGCCGCGGACCTTAGGATGAATGATGGCCAATGTCTGTACCTCGTCAGGTTTATGCCGGGGGAAGCGCCGCCTTGGGCGATTCCGGTTGATCAGAGGGTAAGACTACCCCCGCAGGTTATCCGACACATATTACGGGGTGATCTTGGGGATGCAAAACGGTGGATTACCTGTACCGGCCCTATCGCCGGCAAGCCAGCTCCCACAAAGACGGCGCAAAACTTGAGCCCTGTGAGGGACCTGTGGGAGCTGGCTTGCCGGCGATAGGGCCAGTGCAGGCAACATCAATCTGACAAGAGAGCCCCTTTCAGCCATTCCAGGAACTGCCGGGCCAGCGGATCATCCTGGCTATCCCGATGCACCAGGCACGCCCACGCCGGCCCACGCACGCGCTGCGCCGACAAAGCCTGCAAACGCCCCTCCTCCACCGCCCGCCGCGCCAGCAACTGGCTGACCAGGGCCACCCCCAACCCCTCGCTCGCCGCATCCAGCAGCAGCCCGGGGTCGGAAAAATTCAGCCCCTTGCCCTGCTGCCCCACATCCTCGCCACCCTCCAGCTGCCAGTGGCTCCAGTCCATCTCGCGCTCGCCATGCAAGGTGGTGCGCCGCGACATCGGCGTCTGCAGCAACGCCGGGTGGCAGGCCGGGTACAGCTGGTCCTGGTGCAGCACGTTGAAGCTGCACTCGGCCTGGGCACTGAGGTCGTCGCGGATGGCCAGGTCGATGGTCTCGGTCGCCATGTCCGGCACCTCGAAACTGGTGAACAGCCACAAGTCGACATCCGGGCAGCGCTGGTGAAAGTCGGCCAGCCGCGGCAGCAGCCAGTGCCTGGCAAAGGCCGGGCTGGTGTTGACCACCAGTTGGTTGGGCTTGCGGTACTGGTCGAGCCGGCGAATGCCCACCGCCAGGTGCTGCAGCAGCGACTGCGTGGTGCTGAGCAGGTCGTGCCCGGCGTCGGTCAGGCTCACGCTGCGGCCACTGCGGTGGAACAGCGGCTGCTCCAGGTAGGTTTCCAGGCTGCGAATCTGCTGGCTGATGGCCGACTGGGTCAGGTTCAGCGCTTCGGCGGCCTTGTGGAAGCTGCCCAGCCGCGCAGCGGCTTCGAAGCCGCGCAGGGCATTCAGGGGTGGCCAGTGTTTGAGCATGATTGATAAGCCCCGCTGATCAGATGTGCGCTAAATCTATCGTTTGTCGCAGGCCAAGCCTAGCCATAGCATGGACATCAACACCCGCGACGGCGGGCTTCGTTGATAAAAATCCTTAATTGATCGGAGTTCTCTATGCACCTGTCCCTCGACAGCGGCTGGCGCATGCCCGCCGAATGGGCCCGCCACGCTGCCACCTGGATGGTCTGGCCACACAACCAGGCCCTGTGGGAAAGCGGCTGGCACGTGCGCCTGGCCGACGTACAGCAGGACTACGCCCGGGTCGCGGCGGCCATCGCCCGTTTCGAGCCGGTGAAGATGGTGGTCGACCCTTCGGCCTTGCAAAGCGCACGTGCCCTCTGCGGCGCCAATATCGAACTGGTCGAAATGGCCGTGGACGACAGCTGGTGCCGGGACAGCGGCCCTAGCTTCGTCTGCCACCCACAGCATGGCCTGGCCGGCCTGAGCTGGCGCTTCAACGCCTGGGGAGGCAAGTCGCAACACGGCCAGGACCGCAGCCTCGGCCGGCGCATCCTCGACCACTTGGGCCTGGATGGCTTCAGCACGGCGCTGTGCAACGAAGGCGGGGCGATTCATGTGGACGGCGAAGGCACCCTGATCACCACCGAGTCGGTGCTGCTCAACCCCAACCGCAACCCTGGCGTGAGCAAGGCCGAGTTCGAGGCCTGCTTCGCCCGCTACCTGGGCATCCGCAAGACCATCTGGCTACCGGGCGACCCACAATACATCACCGGCGACATGACCGACGGCCACGTCGACGGTGTATGCGCCTTCGCCCGCCCTGGCGTGCTGCTGGTCGACGCCACCCATGACCCGCATTCGGTGTACGCCGAAGTCGTGCGGGAAAACCGCCGCGCCCTGGAACTGGCCACCGACGCGCAAGGCCGGCACTTCGAGCTGCTCGACCTGTATGAAGCCAGCGCCGCCGTCGACCAGGACGCCGAGGTATTCTGCGCCTCGTACACCAACTTCTACATCGCCAACGGCGCGATCATCATGCCGGCCTATGGCATCGCCGCCGACCAGGAAGCCGCCGCGCAACTGGCCCACGCCTTCCCGGGCCGGGAGATCGTACCGGTGCGCATCGACCACATCGCCCATGGCGGTGGCGGCATTCATTGCATCACCCAGCAACAACCCGAGGTGCAGCCATGAGCCTGCTGCGCATCGCCACCACCCAGATGCCATGCAGCTGGGACCTGCCTGGCAACCTCGACCGCGCCGAACAGCTGGTTCGCCAGGCTGCCGCCAAGGGGGCCCAGGTGATCCTGCTGCAGGAGCTGTTCGCCACCCCGTACTTCTGCATCGAACAGGACCACCAGCACCAGGCACTCGCCCAGCCCTACCCTGCCAGCCCGATCCTGCAGCGCTTCGCCGCACTGGCCGGCGAGCTGGGCGTGGTGCTGCCGCTGAGCTGGTACGAGCGCGCCGGCAATGCCTTCTTCAACTCGTTGACCGTGGCCGATGCCGATGGCCGCCTGCTTGGCGTCTACCGCAAGACCCACATCCCCAACGCCATCGGCTACCAGGAGAAGGAATACTTCAGCCCCGGCGATACCGGCTTCAAGGTCTGGGACACCGCCTTCGGCCGCCTGGGCATCGGCATCTGCTGGGACCAGTGGTTCCCCGAGACCGCCCGCTGCCTGGCACTGATGGGCGCCGAAGTGCTGCTGTTCCCCACCGCCATCGGCTCCGAGCCCGGCTGTGCCGAACTGGACTCGCGCGACCACTGGCAGGTGGCCATGCGCGGCCACGCCGCCGCCAACCTGTTGCCGGTGGTGGCGGCCAATCGGGTGGGCGAAGAAGTCGCAGCCAGCGACGCATCGTTGGCCATGCGCTTCTATGGCTCGTCGTTCATCTGCGACCACAAGGGCGCCATGCTCGCCGAAGCCGACCGCGACAGCAGTGGCATCTGGCTGCACGACCTGGATCTGGCCGGCATGCGGGAAGACCGCCTGAGCTGGGGCATCTACCGCGATCGCCGCCCGGAGATGTACGCACCGCTGCTGACCCTGGACGGCACCCACCCACACACCCTGAGGGCATGAGCATGAAACGCCACGTTCTGGCCGCCTTGGCGCTGGCCGTCTGCGCCTGCCAGGCTCAGGCCGAGCAGCCCGTGCTGCGCCTGTACAACTGGGCCGACTATTTTGCCGAGGACACCCTCAAGCAGTTCACGGCCGAAACCGGCATCCAGGTGATCTACGACGTGATGGATGGCAGCGAAGTGCTCGAGGCCAAGCTGATGTCCGGGCGCAGTGGCTACGACCTGGTCTTCCCCGGTGATACCGTCGCCGAGCGCCTGATGCGCGCCGGCAGCCTGCAGCCACTGGACCACAGCCGCCTGGAGGCCCTGGACGACATCGAGCCCGGGCTGCGTCAGCTGCACGCCCGGTACCCCAAGGCCAGCCAGGCGACCGTGCCCTACACCTGGGGCACCATCGGCCTGACGGTGAATGCCGACAAAGTCCGCCAGCGCATGCCCGATGCACCGCTGGACAACCTCGACCTGCTGTTCAAGCCGGAGCTGGCAGCCAGGTTCGCCGACTGCGGTATTTCGGTCATCGACTCGCCCGACGAAGTGCTGGCAGTGGTCCTCAACTACCTGGGCCGCGAGCCACGCAGTGCCAAGCGCGAGGACCTGGCCGCAGCCAGCGAACTGCTCAAGGCGATTCGCCCGTACGTGCGCAAGTTCCAGTCGCAACCAGTGACCGAACTGGTCAACGAGAACCTGTGCCTGTCACTGGGCTACAGTGGCGACGTGATCCAGGCGCAGCGTACCGCCGACGCCGCGGGCAAGCAGCTCGACTTCCAGTACCGCGTGCCGCGCCAAGGCACCACGGTGTGGATGGATACCATGGCCATCCCGGCCGATGCCAAGCACCCGGATTACGCCTATCGTTTCATCAACTTCGTCATGCGCCCGGCGAACATGGCGGCCATCAGCAACTTCACCGGTTACCCTACCGCCAGCGCCAAGGCACGCCAGGCAGTGGACCCGCGCATGCGCGACAACCCCGATATCTACCTCGACCAAGCCACCTATGCCCGGCTGATCCCGGGCCGCGATATCCCACAGGCCGACATGCGTGCACGCATGCGCGTGTGGACCCGCTTCAAGACTGCACAGGACTGAGCCATGCCAAGCCGTAGAACCTTCCTGCAACTTTCGCTCGCCGCCGGCCTCGGTGCCAGCCTCGGCCTGCCGCTGGGCCTGGCCCGCGCCGAAGAACCGGGGCGCTGGTTCATGCCGGACGAAGGCGAGCCGCAGCAACGCGCATTCATCGCCTTCGGCGCCCAGGATGCGATCTGGGAGGACTTCACCGCCGATGTGCAGGCCGCCCTCGGTCGCATCGCCCAGGCCATTGCGCGCTATCAGCCAGTGACGGTGTTCTGCCGGGCCAGCGAGCGCGAACTGGCCGAGCAACACTGTGCCAGCCAGCGCACAAGTTTCGTCGAGTGCGAGCTGGACGACATCTGGATGCGCGACATCGGCGCCAACTTCGTCGTCGATGATGACGGAGCCCTGGCGGCGGTGGACTTCAATTTCAATGGCTGGGGCAACAAGCAACGTCACCGCAACGATGCCCAACTGGCCAGGCGCGTAACCACGCTGGCCGGTGCCCGCTACCAGCGCAGCGACCTGGTGGGTGAAGGCGGCGCCATAGAGGTGGACGGCCACGGCACGGGCATCATGACCGAGAGCAGCTGGGTCAACGCCAACCGCAACAAGGGCTGGAGCAAGGCCGAGGTCGAGGCGGAGCTCAAGGAACGGCTGGGGCTGAGCAAGATCATCTGGCTACCGGGCATCGCCGGCCAGGACATCACCGACGGGCACGTGGACTTCTATGCCCGCTTCGTCAGGCCGGGGGTGGTGATTGCCAACCTGGATAACGACCCGGACTCGTATGACTACGCCGTGACGCGCAAGCACCTGGAGATCCTCAAGCGAACCACCGATGCCGAGGGCCGCAGGTTGCAGGTGCACGTCGTGTCGCCGCCGCTGCACGGGCGGCGCAACAGGTTCAGCAAAGGCAATGACGACTTTGCCGCTGGGTACATCAACTACTTCGTGATCAATGGCGCGATCATTGCGCCACAGTTTGGCGATGGGGCAGCGGACGAGAAAGCGCGGGGGCTGCTGGCGGCGTTGTATCCGGGGCGGGATATCGTACAGCTGGATATCGATGCCATTGCTGCGGGGGGCGGGGGGATTCACTGTGTGACCCATCAGTGCCCGGCGGTGTAGCAGGTGTTGCCTGTGCTGGCCTCTTCGCGGGTAAACCCGCTCCCACAGGTACTGCGCAAACCTTGAGTTTTGCACAGTCCTTGTGGGAGCGGGCTTGCCCGCGAAGAGCCCGCCACAGTCAATCGCGGTGCCGACGGCGCCCCGTGATCATCGACCACGGCAGGTTTTCCCGCATGCGCACGCTCTCGTAGATGGCCGCCAGCACATGCACGCAAACCAGCACCAGCAGCGCGTTGGCCAGCCAGCTGTGCAGGTCCATCGGCCAGTCGACACCAAACAGCGCGTCCACCTCCTGCGACGCCCACCCGGTAAGGCCCAGGCCGGCAATGCAGGTCAACATCAGCATCATCACCAGGGCGCCAATCGGCGAATGCCCCATGTGATGGTCAAGCTCCCCATGCAGCAGCGCCCGGGCATGCCCGACCAGGCTTGCCGGGGTTGGCCAGAAGTCGGCCCAACGCGCGCTGCGTGGCCCGACAAAGCCCCAGATCACACGCACCACCACAACGGCCAGTGCGTAGTAACCCAGCCACTGGTGCCAGTCTTCACCTTCTTCGTTGAAGAAGTAGTTGGCGAAGAACACCACGGCGATCGACCAGTGGCACAGCCGCAGTAGGGGGTCCCACAGCTGTACCGTGCCGTCGCTGTTCAATCGTGGTACTCGGTCTTGACTGCCTTGCCCGTCACTGGGTCATGGTAGATCTCGACCTTCTTGCCATCCTTGTCGAAACCGTAGATCTCGTAGCAGTTACCCTTGGTGACCTTGAACTTGTTGATCTTGTAGCCCTGCTCCTTGAGCTGCGCCTGGAATTTTTCCTGATCCTGCCAGGTGCTTTTGTCAGCGGTGGTGCATTCGGTGGCCGCGAATGCGGTGCTGCTGGCGATCAAGAGGGTCATGGCGATCAATGTACGCATGGGCATGAACTCCATTCAGATGAGTGTAAAAGCGCATCCCTCAGCATAGTTCTGCAGGCCGCTTTACGCTCATTCATTTGCTTTACACATCAATCGCAAAGAAAAACAAACTTAACAAATGAGCCAAAGCCACCGATGCTTGAGGCATCACGCCCATCGCACGGAGAACAACAACATGAACGACGTGGTCATCGTCGCCGCAACCCGTACCGCCATCGGCAGCTTCCAGGGCGCCTTGGCCACTGTGCCCGCAGTAGACCTCGGTGCCGCAGTGATCAAACGCCTGCTGGAACAGACCGGGCTGGCCCCGGCGCAGGTCGACGAAGTCATCCTCGGCCAGGTGCTTACCGCCGGTGCCGGGCAGAACCCGGCACGCCAGGCCGCGATCAAGGCCGGCCTGCCCTTCAGCGTACCGGCAATGACCCTGAACAAGGTTTGCGGCTCGGGCCTTAAGGCACTGCACCTGGCCGCTCAGGCCATCCGCTGCGGCGACGCCGAGGTAGTCATCGCCGGCGGCCAGGAGAACATGAGCCTTGCCCCCTACGTGATGCCGTCGGCCCGCACCGGCCAGCGCATGGGCCATGGCCAGTTGATCGACAGCATGATCACCGACGGCCTGTGGGATGCCTTCAACGACTACCACATGGGTATCACTGCCGAAAACCTGGTGGACCAGTACGGCCTCAGCCGTGAGCAGCAGGATGCCTTTGCCGCCGAGTCGCAGCGCAAGGCGGTAGCGGCGATGGAGGCCGGCCGCTTCGATGATGAAATCACCCCGATCGTGCTGCCGCAGAAAAAGGGAGAACCCAAGGTGTTCGCGCGGGACGAGCAGCCACGCCCGGATACCACCGCCGAATCCCTGGGCAAACTGCGCCCGGCGTTCAAGAAGGATGGCAGCGTCACCGCTGGCAACGCCTCGAGCCTGAATGACGGCGCCGCCGCCGTACTGCTGATGAGCGCCGCCAAGGCAAAGGCCCTGGGCCTGCCAGTGCTGGCCAGGATCGCGGCTTACGCCAGTGCCGGTGTAGACCCGGCGATCATGGGCATCGGCCCGGTTTCGGCCACCCAGCGCTGCCTGGACAAGGCCGGCTGGAAATTGGCTGAACTGGACCTGATCGAAGCCAACGAAGCCTTTGCCGCGCAGGCGCTAGCCGTGGGCAAGGCGCTGGAATGGGATGCCGCGCGGGTCAACGTGAATGGCGGGGCGATTGCCCTTGGCCACCCGATTGGTGCGTCCGGGTGCCGGGTGCTGGTGACCCTGCTGCACGAGATGATCAAGCGGGACGCCAGGAAAGGCCTGGCAACCCTGTGCATTGGTGGCGGGCAAGGCGTGGCCTTGGCAATCGAGCGTTGATCTCGGGCTGATTCAAGCAGGCCCGGCCTCTTCGCGGGCTTGCCCGCTCCCACAGGGCCCCCACTGAAGCTGAATCCAGTGGGGGCCCTGTGGGTTTACCCGCGAAGAGGCCGGTACAGCCAGCGAAGAATCAGGCAGTGGCACGCAGCTCGCGGGCAGCTGCGACCATGTTCACCAGCGCTGCCTCGGTCTCCGGCCAGCCACGGGTCTTCAGCCCGCAATCCGGGTTGACCCACAGGCGCTCGGCCGGGATACGCCGGGCGGCCTTGCGCAGCAGCTTGACCATTTCCTCACGGGTCGGCACCCGTGGCGAATGAATGTCATATACTCCCGGGCCGATCTCGTTGGGGTAGGCGAACCGCTCGAACGCCGCCAGCAGCTCCATGTCCGAGCGCGAGGTCTCGATGGTGATCACGTCGGCATCCATCGCCGCGATCGACTCGATCACGTCGTTGAACTCGCTGTAGCACATGTGAGTGTGGATCTGGGTTTCGTCACGCACCCCCGAGGCACACAGGCGGAAGGCCTCGGTGGCCCACTCCAGGTAATGGGCCCAGGCGCCGTGGCGCAGCGGCAGGCCTTCACGGAAGGCCGCTTCGTCGATCTGCACGATCCTGATACCCGCTGCTTCCAGGTCGACCACTTCGTCGCGGATCGCCAGCGCCAGCTGGCGCGCCTGCACTTCGCGGCTCACGTCTTCACGCGGGAACGACCACATCAGCATGGTCACCGGGCCGGTCAGCATGCCCTTCATCACCTTGCTGGTCAGGCCCTGGGCGTACTTTATCCATTCCACGGTCATGGCCTTCGGCCGGCTCAGGTCGCCAACGATCACCGCAGGCTTCACGCAGCGCGAACCATAGCTCTGCACCCAGCCGAAGCGGGTGAACACATAGCCATCGATCTGCTCGGCGAAGTACTCGACCATATCGTTGCGCTCAGCCTCGCCGTGCACCAGCACATCCAGGCCCAGGTCCTCCTGGATTTTCACCGCATGGCGGATCTCGCTGTGCATGGCCTCGACGTAATCGGCCTCGGTCAGCTTGCCCTGCCTGTAGGCCTGGCGTGCCAGGCGAATCGCCGAGGTCTGCGGGAACGAACCGATGGTGGTGGTCGGGAACGCCGGCAGGTCGAGCCCCGCACGCTGCTTGGCGATACGTTGGGCAAACGCCGACTGACGCTGGCTATCAGCGGGCTTGATGGCCGCCAGGCGGGCCTGCACGGCCGGCTTGTGAATACGCGGCGAAGCGGCGCGGCTGGCCTGCACGGCCTGGCTCTGGGCCAATGCGGCGGCCACGTCGTCGGCTTGTGGGGCATTGATGGCCTTGGCCAGCAGCGCTACTTCCTGGCATTTCTGCACGGCGAAGGCAAGCCAGCTGTGCAGTTCGGCATCGAGCTGGTCTTCACGGTCCAGGTCCACCGGGCTGTGCAGCAGCGAGCAGGATGGCGCCACCCACAGCCGCTCACCCAGGCGCTCATGGGCATGGCGCAGCACCTCCAGCGCCTTTTCCAGGTCGCAGCGCCAGACGTTGCGGCCATTGACCAGGCCCAGCGACAGCACCTTGTAGGCCGGCAGGCGGTCGAGGATGGTCGGGTACTGCTCGGGCGCACGTACCAGGTCGATGTGCAGGCCATCGACCGGCAGGTTGGCGGCCAGGCCCAGATTGTCTTCCAGGCCGCCGAAGTAGGTGGCGATCAGCTTCTTCAGTGGCGCCCGCTGAAGGATGTTGTAGACCCGCTCGTAGGCATTCTTCCAGTCCTGAGGCAGGTCCAGGGCCAGGATCGGCTCATCGATCTGCACCCATTCCACGCCTTGGGCAGCCAGGCGGTTGAGGATCTGGTCATACAGCGGCAGCAGGCGATCGAGCAGCTCCAGCTTGTCGAAATCGCCACCCTTGGCCTTGCCCAGCCACAGGTAGGTCAGCGGGCCGATAACCACCGGCTTGACCGCGTGGCCCAGGGCCTGGGCTTCTGCCACTTCTTCGAACAGCTGCTCCCAGCTCAGGGCGAACTGCTGGTCGGCGGTGAATTCGGGGACCAGGTAGTGGTAGTTGGTGTCGAACCACTTGGTCATTTCCTGGGCGTGCGCGCCGCCGCAGCAATTGTCACCCACTGCGCCACGGGCCATGGCGAACAGGGTCTGGAGAGTGGGCCTGGCTGCGTCGTGGCTGCGGAAGCGCTGCGGGATCACGCCGAAGGTCAGCGAGTGGGTCAGCACCTGGTCGTACCAGGCGAAGTCGCCGACCGGCAGCAGTTCAATGCCGGCGTCTTTCTGCACTTGCCAGTGGCGGGCACGCAGCTCGCGGCCGACGGCGCGCAGGCCGGCTTCGTCGAGTTCACCCTTCCAGAAGGCTTCCTGGGCCTTTTTCAGCTCGCGGTCGCGGCCGATACGTGGAAAGCCCAGGTTGTGTGCCAGTGCCATGTCTTGTCCCTCAGCATGCATAAATGAATGAGGGGATTTTCCGGGCGCCGGTATCTTGAGACAAACTCATTAAATTTAAGATGAACTCAAGGTTTTCTCATGTTCATGTTGTTGTGCTGCCTGTACGGGCCCTTTCGCGGCTAAAGCCGCTCCTACAGGTACCGCGCCACCCTGTGGGAGCGGCTTTAGCCGCGAAAGGGCCGGCACAGGCAAACCCGGATGTCTCATTCAGAGCACCACCCTGCGCATCCGGACATGACCCCACCCGCCTTCTGCCGCACAATGCCACCCTGACCAAACCAGGTACCCGGCCCCATGAGCCTGCTGAAAACCGCGCTGCGCGAAAACACCTTCGTCTGCGTCATGGAGTTCGTCCCCAAGCCCTCCGCCGAACGCTTCGCCGCCATGGAGGCGATCCTGGCCCGTTCGCACCTGTGCGGCTGGCCGATGACCGTGGCCATCGGCGACCGCGTCGGCAGCCCGCTGGACATGTCGCCACTAGACGCCCTCGCCTCGTTCAGCAACCCGGTACCCGCCCTGCCGCACTTCTCCGGCAAGGACCGCGAACGCCACCACCTGCTCGCCCAACTGCAACGCATGGATGCCGCCGGCCTCGACCAGCTGTTGCTGCTCACCGGCGACCGCCTGCCGGGCCACCAGCCCGGCCAGCGCCCGGTGCGCTACCTGGAATCGGTCGCAGCCCTGCAGATCGCCCGCCAGGCCTGCCCGCACTGGCTGCTTGGCGCGGCGCTCAACCCGTTCAAGTACTGCGAGGAAGAAGGCGGCGCCCAATACTTCAAGGCTGAGAAAAAACTGGCGGCGGGCGCCGACTTCCTCACCCTGCAACTGGGTTTCGATGCCGGCAAACACCAGGAAGCCATGCACTGGATGAACCGCCAGGCCGCGCCCAGGCCGATGCTGGCCTGCCTGATGAGCCTCACTCACGGGCGCGCGACGATGCTCGAGCACGTGGCCGGCGTGACCGTCACGCCGTCCATGCGCGACATGCTGGAAGCGGAAGCGGCGCAGTCCAAGGCCTTTGCCCAGGCACGCAGCGTCGACCGCCTGGCCTTGCAGATCATCGGCGTGAAGCTGATGGGCTACGCCGGCGTGCATCTGTCGGGGGTTCACGAACTCAAGCAACTGCTGGCCCTGGAGGCACGCATCGAGCATTGGCAGGCGCAAATCCACACACTGGAACAATGGGCGCCGGCCTGGCAGGCCAGCTGGCAGATGCCCGGCCTGCCGGCAGTCAGCTTCCATCCGCCGCAGGCAAGCTGGCGCCAGGGCGAGTCACGGGTCGATGCCTCGTTCAAGGAGAAAGCGCGCTATCACCTGATGCACGGCATGCATTCGCTGCTGTTCAGCCGCCGCAATGGCCTGAGCAAGACATTTGGCTGGGCCGTGCGCCAACCGATGTGGGCTACCCGCCTTGGCGCGCAGGTGCTGCACAAGGTGGAGCACGCGGTGAAGCACCCGCTGGTAGGCTGCGACACCTGCGGCCGCTGCCGCCTGGAAGACACCCTGTACATCTGCCCGGAAACCTGCCCCAAGGGCCTGGCCAACGGCCCCTGCGGCGGCACCGCGCTGAACCGCTGCGAGTTCGGCGACCGCGAGTGCATCCACAGCGTCAAGTATCGCACCGCCAAGGCGGTGCGGCAGACGGCGCTGCTGACCGAGCGCCTGATCCCGTGCATCGAGCTCGAGACACGCCACCGCAGCTCATGGCCGCAGTGGTTTCAGGCCCAGACGCCGCGTCAGCTCAGCCCGCAGCCAGCGCCTCGAACCCAGCCCGAATCGTAGCTTCGGGCAGTTCGTCTGCAATGAACACCATCACGCTCTCGCGGGTTTCACCCTCGGCCCATTCGGCGTCCCAGTCGAAGCCATAGAGCTTGAGCACACCCTGGAACACCAGCTTGCGCGCTTCACCGGCAATGTTCAGCACGCCCTTGTAGCGCAGCAGCTGCTTGCCGTGGGTTTCCAGCAGTTCGTTCATGAAGTCGCTGAGGCGGTCGATATCCAGCGCGCTTTCCGTGCGCAGCACCAAGGTGGAGATCCGGTCCGGGGTAGCGGGCTTGAGCAGCGGGCGTAGCGCTGGCTTCAGGTTCGCGCCCAGATCGGGGTTGAGGTTGAAACCACGCACATCCAGCAGCTCGGCCAGGTCGATGCGACCATGCTCGACCACGCGGATCGCAGCCCGGCCATTGATGCGGGCCAGGCGCTCGCGCAGGGCCTCGACCGCAGCGGGCTGGACCAGGTCGGTCTTGCTCAGCAGCAGGCGATCGGCAAAGCCGACCTGGGCCTGGGCGATGGTCTGGGTCAGGTGCAGCTCGGCGTGGGCGGCATCGACCAGGGTGATGATGCCGTCGAGGATGTAGCGCTCACGCAGCTCTTCGTCGATGAAGAAGGTCTGTGCCACTGGCGCCGGGTCGGCCAGGCCGGTGCATTCGATTACCAGGCGGTCGAAGGCGATCTCGCCGGCATCCAGGCGTTCGAGCAGCAGGTACAAGGCGCGGGTCAGGTCGCCGTGGATGCTGCAGCACACGCAGCCATTGGCCAGGGTCATCACCTGCACCGGCTCGTCGCCCAGCAGCTGGCTGTCGATGCCGGCCTCGCTGAATTCGTTTTCGATCACGGCGATCTTCAGGCCGTGCTCGGCCTTGAGCATGTGCTTGAGCAAGGTGGTCTTGCCGGCACCGAGGAAGCCAGTGAGTACGGTTACGGGAATAGGCGTCTGCACGCAGAACATCTCCTGTGCAGTGAAATGGACGGGGGGAGCGCGATCCCTGTAGGAGCGGCCTTGTGTCGCGATCGGGCCGCAACGCGGCCCCGGCTTTTCAGCTTCGCAGCCAAAATTGCCAGGGCCGCGTTGCGGCCCGATCGCGACACAAGGCCGCTCCTACACAGTACCGCGCTAGCCTGGACTTAGCAGCACTTGGGCCCGGACTTGCCGCCATAACGCGCTTCCTGGCGTTCGCGGAAGAACTCCTCGTACGTCATGACCGGCTTGTCCGGGTGCTTGGTCTGCATGTGCTCGACGTAGTTGTCGTAGTCGGGCATGCCGACCATCAGGCGGGCTGCCTGCCCTAGGTACTTACCCAGTCGACCCAGGTCGTTGAACATCGCAGCAGTCCTCTCAAGCGTCAGGCAGGGCCTGGAACGGGGTTTCCTTGTCGGTGCGCTCCTTGCGGCCGAGGGCGGCGAAACCGACCTTGACAGCGAAGAACAGCACGCTGAACACCACCACCAGGAACAGCACGGTCAGGCCGGCGTTGGTGTAGGCGTTGAAGATCACGTGCTGCATCTGCCCGATGTCCTTGGCCGGGGCCAGTACCTGGCCGGCGTCCAGCGCGGTGCTGTACTTCTTGGCCAGGGCCAGGAAGCCGACTGCCGGGTTCGGGTCGAACAGCTTGATCAGGCCTGCGGTGGTGGTGCAGATCAGCAGCCACACGGCCGGCAGCAGGGTGACCCAGACGTAGCGCTGGCGCTTCATCTTGATCAGTACCACGGTGCCGAGCATCAGGGCGATACCGGCCAGCATCTGGTTGGAGATACCGAACAGCGGCCATAGGGTGTTGATGCCACCCAGCGGGTCGATCACGCCCTGGTACAGCAGGTAGCCCCACAGGGCCACGCAACCGGCAGTACCGATCAGGTTGGCAGTCCACGACTCGGTGCGCTTGAGCGCCGGCACGAAGCTGCCCAGCAGGTCCTGCAGCATGAAGCGCCCGGCACGGGTGCCGGCGTCCACTGCGGTGAGGATGAACAGCGCCTCGAACAGGATCGCGAAGTGGTACCAGAAGGCCATGGTGTTTTCACCCGGCAGCACCTGGTGCAGGATCTGCGCGATACCCACGGCCAGGGTCGGCGCACCACCGGCACGGGCCAGCACGGTGTGCTCGCCAATGTCGCGGGCGGTGGCCTCGAGCTGCTCAGGGGTGATCAGGAAGCCCCAGCTGCTCACCGTTTGCGCAACCGACGCCACGTCGGCACCGACCACTGCGGCCGGGCTGTTCATGGCGAAGTACACGCCTGGCTCGATCACCGAGGCGGCGACCATGGCCATGATGGCAACGAACGATTCCATCAGCATGCCGCCGTAGCCGATGTAGCGGGCGTTGGTTTCGTTGTCCAGCAGCTTCGGCGTGGTCCCCGAGGAGATCAGCGCGTGGAAGCCGGACACCGCGCCACAGGCAATGGTGATGAACAGGAACGGGAACAGGGTGCCCTTCCACACCGGGCCGGTGCCGTCGGTGAACTGGGTCAGCGCCGGCATCTTCAGCTCGGGCGCGATGATCAGGATACCGATGGCCAGGCCGACGATGGTGCCGATCTTGAGGAAGGTCGACAGGTAGTCACGTGGCGCCAGTACCAGCCATACCGGCAGTACCGCGGCGACAAAGCCATAGCCCACCAGCATCCAGGTGATCTGCACGCCGGTGAAGGTGAACGCCGGGCCCCAGGTCGGATCTGCGGCAATCTGGCCCCCCAGCCAGATCGAAGCCAGCAGCAGCACCACGCCGATGACCGAGATCTCACCGATATGGCCCGGGCGGATGTAGCGCATGTAGATGCCCATGAACATCGCGATCGGGATGGTCGCCATCACCGTGAACATGCCCCACGGGCTTTCGGCCAGGGCCTTGACCACGATCAGCGCCAGCACCGCGAGGATGATGATCATGATCAGGAAGCAGCCGAACAGGGCGATGGTGCCCGGGATGCGGCCCATCTCCTCGCGCACCATGTCGCCCAGCGAACGGCCGTTGCGGCGGGTGGACAGGAACAGGACCATGAAGTCCTGCACCGCACCAGCCAGCACCACGCCGGCGATCAGCCACAGCGTGCCGGGCAGGTAGCCCATCTGCGCGGCGAGTACCGGGCCGACCAAGGGCCCTGCACCAGCGATGGCGGCGAAGTGGTGGCCGAAGAGGATGTGTTTGTTGGTCGGGACGTAGTCCAGGCCGTCGTTGTTGAGCACCGCCGGGGTGGCACGGCGTGGGTCGAGCTGCATCACCTTGGTGGCGATGAACAGACTGTAGTAGCGATAGGCGACCAGGTAGATGGCCACTGCCGCGACCACGATCCACAAGGCATTGATCGCCTCGCCGCGACGCAGGGCAACCACACCCAGCGCACAGGCTCCTATGACTGCCAGCGCCAGCCACGGAATGTGGCGTAGCAGGCTATTATTGTTGTTCATGGTTTGCTTCCAGCTGGTGGATTGGAAAAGACCGCCCATCGAGTCTAGGGCGAGTCATCGCGCATTGCCACACTTGCTTTGGTCTAGAGCCTCTGCGGCCAGATTGCGGTACCTGATGTACATACCACTCTAACTATAGTCAGGATGTCACCTGAGGACCTATGCGAGGATCTACCCCATGAGCGATCACGACGAACGCCGCCGTTTCCAGCGCATCGACTTCGACGCCCCAACCGAACTGCGCCAGGGCGTGCAACGCTGGCCTGCCAAGCTGCTGGACCTTTCACTCAAAGGTTTGCTGATCGAACGCCCGGCAAATTGGGATGCCGACCTGACCCAGGATTTCGATGCCATCATTCACCTGGCCCCCGATGCACGGGTACAGATGCAGGTTGAACTGCGCCATGAGGAACCAGACCGCCTGGGTTTCATCTGCCTGTACATCGACGTCGAGTCGATGAGCCATTTGCACCGTCTTGTGGAATTGAACGTGGCCGACAGCACCGAAATGATGCGTGAGCTGCGCGAACTCATCGAATAATGAAATCTCTTAGCTAGCTAATGGCTTCCCCACCTTGTGTTTCCTGTCTACCCAGACAGCTTTAAGCCTGGGTAGCAGCGTTTTGTACACACCCCTCTAGCACAGCCTCTGACGAGTTGGTACGCCTTCTGCATTGGGTTCTCGCACACCTTGCGGGCGCTCTTGTGCGCGCTCCGATCAAAATATTGTATACAATTCTTGTGGCAATCATTTGTAGGAAGTGTCTACAGTAGCACCACAACAATAAACAGAGAGCCTGCTCCATGACTACGTCCCCTAGCACGTCTCCCGCCAAGCGCCCCGAGGATGAAAACCTCGGCCTTGGTGCCAACCTGGCCTATGGTCTGCAGCATGTGCTGACCATGTATGGGGGGATCGTCGCGGTACCCCTGATCCTGGGGCAGGCCGCGGGCCTGAACGGTGCCGAAATCGGCATGCTGATCGCCGCTTCGTTGTTTGCCGGTGGCCTCGCCACCCTGCTGCAAACCCTCGGCCTGCCGTTCTTCGGCTGCCAGTTGCCGCTGGTGCAGGGCGTTTCGTTCGCCGGTGTGGCAACCATGGGTGCAATCCTCAGTAGCGAGGGCGGCGGTGGCCTGCCAGGCGTGCTCGGCGCGGTCATGGCAGCCTCGCTGATCGGTTTTCTGATCACCCCGGTATTCTCGCGCATCACCAAGTTCTTCCCGCCGCTGGTAACCGGCATCGTCATCACCACCATCGGCCTGACCCTGATGCCCGTGGCCGCTCGCTGGGTGATGGGTGGCAACAGCGCCTCACCGGAATTCGGCAGCGTGGCCAACATCGGCCTGGCAGCCCTGACCTTCGCCATCGTGCTGCTGCTGAGCAAGCTGGGCAGCGCGGCGATCTCGCGCCTGTCGATCCTGCTGGCCATGGTGGTCGGTACCCTGATCGCCTGGGCGCTGGGCATGGCCGACTTCAGCAAGGTCACCGAAGGCCCGATGCTCGCCTTCCCCACGCCGTTCCATTTCGGCATGCCGGAATTCCACATCGCCGCGATCCTGTCGATGTGCATCGTGATCATGGTGACCCTGGTGGAAACCTCGGCCGACATCCTCGCCGTGGGTGAGATCATCGACACCAAGGTCGACTCCAAGCGCCTGGGCAACGGCCTGCGCGCCGACATGGCCTCGAGCATCCTGGCGCCGATCTTCGGCTCGTTCACCCAGAGCGCGTTCGCCCAGAACGTCGGCCTGGTAGCCGTGACCGGGGTCAAGAGCCGCTACGTGGTGGCCACAGGTGGCGTGATCCTGGTGGTGCTCGGCCTGCTGCCGATCATGGGCCGGGTGATTGCCGCAGTCCCTACTCCGGTACTGGGTGGCGCGGGCATCGTGCTGTTCGGCACCGTGGCGGCCAGCGGTATCCGCACCCTGTCCAAGGTCAGCTACAAGAACAACGTCAACCTGATCATCGTCGCTGCCTCGCTGGGCTTCGGCATGATCCCGATTGCCGCACCGACCTTCTACCACCACTTCCCGAACTGGTTCGAGACCATTTTCCACTCGGGCATCAGCTCGGCGGCGATCATGGCCATCCTGCTGAACCTGATCTTCAACCACTTCACCGCCGGCAACTCGGACCAGCAGTCGGTGTTTGCCGCCGCGTACGAGCGCACCATCCAGTACTCGGACATTTCAGCGCTGCGTGATGGCGACTACTTCAAGGATGGCAAGCTGTTCGATGCCGAGGGTAATGAAGTGCCGATGCTGGAACTGGACGAGCATGGCAATGAAACGGTCAGGCGCAGTGCGGTTGCCGAGCATTGACCGCTGACTGAGCGGTGAGGTGGGGGGGCCGACGCGCATCGTCGGCCCCTTTTTCGTTTTGCCTGTGCCGGCCCTTTCGCGGGTAAACCCGCTCCCACAGGGTTTGCGCAATCCTGAAGCTGATGCGGTACCTGTGGGAGCGGGTTTACCCGCGAAGAGGCCGGTACAGGCCACGAATTATTCGAACAGCGCATCCAGGGCCTGCTCCAGCCGGGTAACGGCAATCACCTGCAACCCTGCCGGAGCCTCTTTCGGCGCATTGCCCTTGGGCACGATGGCCCGCTTGAAACCATGCTTGGCGGCTTCCTTCAAACGCTCCTGGCCACTGGGCACCGGCCGCACCTCGCCCGACAGGCCGATCTCGCCAAACACCAGCAGGCCATGGGCCAGGGGCCGGTTGCGCAGGCTGGACATCACCGCCGCCAGCAGCGCCAGGTCCGAGGCGGTTTCCAGCACCTTCACCCCGCCCACCACGTTGAGGAACACATCCTGGTCATGGGTGGGAATACCGCCGTGGCGGTGCAGCACTGCCAGCAACATGGCCAGGCGGTTCTGGTCCAGGCCCAGGGTCACCCGGCGCGGGTTGGCCAGGTGGCTGTCGTCGACCAGCGCCTGCACCTCCACCAGCATCGGCCGGGTGCCCTCCCAGGTCGCCATCACCACGCTGCCCGGTACTTCCTCCTGGGTGCGGTTGAGGAAGATCGCCGAGGGGTTGGACACCTCCTTCAGGCCACGATCGGTCATGCCGAACACACCCAGCTCGTTGACCGCGCCAAAGCGGTTCTTCACCGCCCGCAGCAGGCGCAGGCGGCCATCGGACTCGCCCTCGAAATACAGCACGGTGTCGACCATGTGCTCGAGTACCCGCGGGCCGGCCAGCGAGCCTTCCTTGGTCACGTGGCCGACCAGGAAGATCGCCGTGCCGCTCTGCTTGGCGTAGCGCACCAGCAACGCCGTGCTTTCGCGCACCTGGGCCACGCCGCCGGGTGCCGATTGCAGCTGCTCGGTGAAAATGGTCTGGATCGAGTCGATCACCATGACCCGCGGTTTCTCGACGCGGGCCGTGGCGATGATGGTCTCGATGCAGGTTTCGGTCATCACCTTGAGCTGGTCCTGGGGCAGGCCCAGGCGCCGGGAGCGCATGGCCACCTGCTGCTGCGACTCCTCGCCGGTGACGTACAGCGCCGGCATGCCCACGGCAATGTTGCACAAGGTCTGCAGCAGGATGGTCGACTTGCCGATGCCGGGGTCACCACCGATCAACACCACCGAGCCATCCACCAGGCCACCGCCCAGCACGCGGTCCAGTTCGGTGCTGCTGGTGGTGAAGCGCGGGATTTCCTCGACACTGACTTCGGCCAGGGTCTTGATCTGCGCCTGCTGCCCGGTCCAGCCGGCACGGCCGCTACTGGGCGCAGCGGCACCGCCGCTTTCGATCATGGTTTCGACCAAGGTGTTCCAGGCGCCGCATTCGCCACACTGGCCGGCCCATTTGGGGAAGGTCGCACCGCACTCGGTGCAGCCATACAAGCGCTTGGCCTTGGCCATGGCTGGGGTCTCCTGGAAAAAAACCGCCATGATAGCCGAGCCGGACGTGCCTCGAACGCCTCGGGATGCGACAAAACTATTCGTTCTAACAGCAGTCTGTGGCCCTGAGCACAACGCATGAAGCGTTTGAGTGGCTTACACTGCGTAAACCTTACCTTTTGTTACAAGGAACCAAACATGGGCATGATCAGTGAATTCAAGGCCTTCGCGGTCAAAGGCAATGTCGTCGACATGGCGGTTGGTATCATCATCGGCGCGGCCTTCGGCAAGATCGTCTCGTCTTTCGTCGGTGACGTGGTCATGCCGCCACTGGGCCTGTTGATCGGTGGCGTGGACTTCAGCGACCTGGCAATTACTCTGAAGGCTGCCGAAGGTGACATTCCGGCCGTGGTGCTGGCGTATGGCAAGTTCATCCAGACCGTGATCGACTTCGTGATCGTGGCCTTTGCCATCTTCATGGGGGTGAAGGCGATCAACCAGCTCAAGCGTGAAGAGGCCGTGGCGCCGACTGCACCGCCTGTGCCGACTGCAGAAGAGACCTTGCTGACCGAGATCCGCGACTTGCTCAAGGCGCAGAATCAGAACCGCTTGCCTTGAGATTGCCAGGGGCTGCCTTGCAGCCCTGTCGCGACACAAGGCCGCTCCTACAAGGTTTTTGCATCTCCCAGGAAATAGCGGTTCCTGTAGGAGCGGCCTTGTGTCGCGATGGGCCGCAAAGCGGCCCCCACGGCCTTACCAGTAGTTCTCCACAGCCACCTGCCCCGGCCGCTTGCTCAGGCTCAATTGCAGGTCGCGCGCCTTCAGTACCTTGCGCGTTTCATCAATCATCTCTGGGTTGCCACACAGCATCACTCGCGAATGTTCCGGCGACAGTTCCAACCCCGCCGCCTTCTCCAACTCGCCATTCTCGATCAGCGTGGTAATCCGCTGGTTCAACGCCCCCGGGTGCGGTTCACGGGTCACCACCGGAATGAACTGCAACTTGCCGGCGAATTCGGCCAGGTAATCGCGCTGCTCCAGCCCGGCGATTTCATCCACATAAGCCAGCTCTTTCGCTTCGCGCACCGAATACACCAGCTTGATGTTGTCGAAACGCTCCCAGGCCTCGAAGTCCTGCAGGATCGACATGAACGGCGCAATGCCAGTACCGGTCGCCAGCAACCACAGGTCGCGGCCACCGACGAAGCGGTCGAGGGTGAGGAAGCCGAAGGCCTGGCGGTCGATCAACAGGGTATCGCCTGCCCCCAACCGGCTCAGCTCGCTGGTGAATTCCCCACCTGGCACCACGATGGAGAAGAAGTCGAGGTGCTCGTCATGGGGCGCGCTGACCATGGAATAGGCGCGCCACACCACGCTGCCATCGGCCTTGGTCACGCCAAGGCGGGCAAACTGGCCGGAACGGAAGCGGAACCCCGCATCGCGCGTAACCCGCAGGCTGAAGAGGTTCGGCGTAAGTGGCTGAACATCGAGCAGGGTCTGGCGGGTGAACTTTTCGGCGCTAGCGGTCATATCGGGCTCCAGGTTTGGCGTGCGCACAGTGTCGCGCAAAGTGGCGCGGATAAAAACCACTGCTTTGTAGGGCCTCATCTGCGGCGATCCTGCCGAAGTCGCATCGGATCCTGACCGCTATAACAAAAAAATCTCAGCACATTGGTAGGTCTTTTCCTACAATCATCCGGGCATCCAAACGGACTGGACCTGAGGCACAAGGAGTATTTCAGATGCGCCACTGGAAACCCGAGTATCTTCGTGCGTTCGCCGAAGAACATTGCCCACAGAAGTTGTTCGGCATGGCCGTGAATATGGTGCAGGATCTGGGCATGCAGTACGTGGCGCTGAACATTCGCATCCAGATCGCTACGCAAACACCCCACCTGTTCCTGTACAGCAACTACCCCCAGGAATGGATCGAGCGCTACCAGCGCGATGACCTCTACAAGCAGGATTCAGCCGCAAATGCGAGCCACGGCTCGACCATGCCAGTGCTGTGGACCGATGACCTGTACCGCGAGGCTCCGCAATTTCGTAAAGCTGCCTGCCAGAGTGGTTTGCGCCATGGCTGGACGCAGTCATTGCACGACCAGCAGCACAACGAAAGCCAGATAAGCGTGGCCAGGTCCACAAGGTCCATCAGCATTACCGAACTCTACAGAAAGGCCGGCAATGTGCAGTGGCTGAGTCACAAACTGCATGAGGTGATCAGCGCACATCACCTCGCTGCACTATGCCCGCCGCAGCCGAAAATGAGCGAGCGGGAGCTGGAAGTGCTGAAATGGTCGGCCGCCGGCAAGACCGCCGCCGACGTTGCCTGCATCCTGTCACTGTCGCAAAGCACGGTAAACTTCCATATCCGCAGTGTCATCACCAAGACCAACGCCGCCAACAAGGCCGCCGCCATCGCCATCGCCGTCATGCGTGGCTGGATCTGACCCTGCGACCTTGGGCAAAGCCCTGTAGAATCGCCCGGCAAAGCCCGGGGCGAACCGCAACGGGCAGTTTCGTACCCGAGCCAGACGCCATGCCCCTGTTGACCACCCCCTACGCCGAACTCGACCTGATCCGCCAGCCGGAACAGGCCAACGACCCGCTGCAGGCTTTCGATGCCGCCGACGAGTACCTGCTTGCGCAGCTGCACGAACAGGCCCCAGGGGCCGACTGCCGGGTACTGGTGCTCAATGACAGCTTCGGCGCCCTGGCCGCCAGCCTGGCGGGCAAGCTGCAGGTAGTCAGCAGTGGCGATTCGCACCTGGCGCACCTGGCCCTGGAAAAGAACCTGGCACGCAACGGCCTGCCATTCGACAGTGTGCCGTTCGTGCCGGCCAGCGAGCAGTGGCAAGGCCCGTTCGACCGGGTACTGGTGCGCGTGCCCAAGACCCTGGCCCTGCTCGAAGAACAGCTGATCCGCCTGCAAGGCCACCTGGCGCCCGGTGCGCAGGTGATTGCCGGGGCGATGATCAAGCACCTGCCACGGGCGGCCGGTGACCTGATGGAGAAGTACATCGGCCCGGTGCAAGCCTCGCTGGCGCAGAAAAAGGCCCGCTTGCTGACCGCGACGGTGGCCGAACGGCCGGTCGCCCGCTCGCCCTACCCTAGCCGCTACCGCCTCGACGCGCCGGCGCTGGAGCTGCTGAACCACGCCAACGTGTTCTGTCGTGAGGGGTTGGATATCGGCACGCGGGCGTTCCTGCCGCACCTGCCTCGCGAACTGGGCCGCGCGCGGGTGGCGGACCTGGGCTGTGGCAACGGCGTGCTGGCGATCGCCAGCGCCCTGGCCAACCCGGATGCCCAGTACACCCTGGTCGACGAGTCGTACATGGCGGTGCAATCGGCGCGGGAGAACTGGCAGGCCGCGCTGGGCGAGCGCCCGGCGGTGTTCGAGGCAGCCGATGGGTTGGCGGGGGTAGAGAAGCAGTCGCTGGACGTGGTGCTGTGCAATCCGCCGTTCCACCAGCAGCAGGTGGTGGGCGATTTCCTCGCCTGGCGCATGTTCCAGCAGGCGCGTGAAGCGTTGGTGGTGGGTGGGGCGCTGTATATCGTGGGTAACCGGCACCTGGGCTATCACAGCAAGCTGGCGCGGTTGTTCCGGGGGGTGGAGCAGGTGGCGGCAACGCCCAAGTTCGTCATCCTTAAAGCTCGTAAATAGGCTTTGGGGGCTGCTTTGCAGCCCATCGCGACACAAGGCCGCTCCTACAGGGAGACGCGACAATCTGAATGATCGCGGTCCCTGTAGGAGCGGCCTTGTGTCGCGAAAGGGGCGCAAAGCGCCCCCATTGGTTCAATGGGTGGTCAGCCCCGCAGCCCCCATGAACAGGCGCATCACGTAGGCCGCCACGCCCAGGGCCGCCACGCTCATCGCCCAGATCAGCAGCAGCCAGCCCAGCCGCTGCCACAGGGGTTTCTTCTCGTCCAAGCCATGCTTGCCGGTCATCATGCACCCCTCCTAGTGATAGCCGTCTTCATGGGTCACCTTGCCGCGGAACACGTAGTAGCTCCAGAAGGTATACATGAGGATGAACGGCAGGATGAACAGTGTGCCCACCAGCATGAAGCCCTGGCTCTGCGGAGGCGCCGCGGCATCCCAGATCGAGATCGACGGTGGGATGATGTTCGGCCACAGGCTGATGCCCAGGCCGCTGTAACCGAGGAAGATCAGCACCAACGTCAGCAGGAACGGCGTGTAGTGCGCATTGCGCGCCACCGCCTTGAGCAACCCGTAGAAGGTCACCAGCACCAGGATCGGCACCGGCATGAACCAGACCAGGTTAGGCATGCTGAACCAGCGGTCGGCGATCTGCGGGTAGGCGATCGGTGTCCACAGGCTGACGATGCCGATCACTACCAGCAGCACCAGCGCCAGCGGCCGGGCGATGTCGTGCATCTTCTGCTGCAGCGACCCTTCGGTCTTCATGATCAGCCAGGTGCAGCCCAGCAGGGTGTAGGCAACGATCAGCCCCAGGCCACAGAACAGGCTGAACGGGGTCAGCCAGTCAAGGGTGCCACCGGCGAAATGCCGGTCGACCACCTTGAAGCCTTCGAGGAAGGCACCCAGCGCCACGCCCTGGAAGAAAGTGGCGATCAACGAACCCCAGATGAACGCCTTGTCCCAGATGTGGCGCTTGTCGGCCTTGGCCTTGAAGCGGAACTCGAAGGCCACGCCGCGGAAGATCAGGCCGATCAGCATCAGGATCAATGGCAGGTACAGGGCCTCCAGCACTACCGAGTAAGCCATCGGGAACGCCCCGAACAGCCCGGCACCGCCCAGCACCAGCCAGGTCTCGTTACCGTCCCACACGGGGGCGACGGTGTTCATCATCACATCTCGGTCCTGCTCGCCCTTGACGAACGGGAAGAGCATGCCGATCCCCAGGTCGAAACCATCCATCACCACGTACATCATGACGCCGAAGATGATGATCACGGCCCAGATCAGCGAAAGGTCGATACCCATGGCTCAGTTCCCCTTGCTCAGGCTGGCGGAGTTGGCCTCTCGGCCATCATCGGCGGCGGACAGCGGCCGCGCCGGCGTGCGTTTGGTGCCAGGGCCACCAGGTTTGTGCTCGTCACCCTCACCGGTCTGCGGCCCTTTGCGCACCAGGCGCATCATGTAGCCAAGGCCGGTGCCGAACAGGGCGAAGTACACCACCACGAAGGCCACCAGGGTGAAGCCGAGCTGGGCGTAACTGTGGTTGGACACACCGTCTGCCGTGCGCATCAGGCCATACACCACCCAGGGCTGGCGGCCGATTTCGGTGGTGAACCAGCCGGCCAGCAGCGCGATCAGCCCGGAAGGGCCCATCCACAGGGCCAGGTACAGGAACGGCCGCGAGGTGTAGAGCGTGCCGCGCTTGCGCAGCCAGAGGCTCCACAGGCCGACGAAGATCATCAGGAAGCCCAGCCCGACCATGATCCGGAACGACCAGAAGACGATGGTCGAGTTGGGCCGGTCTTCGGGCGGGAACTCCTTCATCGCCGGCACCTGCTTGTCCAGGCTATGGGTCAGGATCAGGCTGCCGAGCGCCGGGATCTCGAGCTTGAAGCGGGTGGTTTCGGCCTGCATGTCGGGAATGCCGAACAAGATCAGCGGGGTCGGCTCGCCGGGCACGTTCTCCCAGTGGCCTTCGATCGCGGCGATTTTCACCGGCTGGTGCTTGAGCGTGTTGAGGCCATGGAAGTCACCGATCACCGCCTGGATCGGGGCGACGATCAGCGCCATCCACATGGCCATCGACAGCATCTTGCGCACCGCCGGGTTGTCACGCCCGCGCAGCAGGTGCCAGGCCGCCGAGGCGCCGACGAAGAACGCGGTGGCAACGAACGCGGCCGTGGCCATGTGCATCAGGCGGTAGGGGAACGAGGGGTTGAATACCACCGCCAGCCAGTCCACCGGCACCACCCGGCCATCGATGATCTCGTGGCCTTGCGGGGTCTGCATCCAACTGTTGGAGGCAAGGATCCAGAAGGTCGAGACCAGGGTGCCGAGCGCCACCATCACCGTGGAAAAGAAGTGCAGGCCACGGCCGACGCGGTTCCAGCCAAACAGCATGACCCCCAGGAAGCCAGCCTCGAGGAAGAACGCGGTCAGCACCTCGTAGGTGAGCAGCGGACCGGTAATGGCGCCGGCGAAGTCGGAGAAGCGGCTCCAGTTGGTACCGAACTGGTAGGCCATGACCAGGCCGGAAACCACCCCCATGCCGAAGTTGACGGCGAAGATTTTCGACCAGAAGTGATAAAGGTCACGGTAGACCTGGTTGTTGGTCCGCAGCCAGAGGCCTTCGAGGACTGCCAGGTAGCTCGCCAGGCCAATGGTGATGGCCGGGAACAGGATATGGAACGACACGGTAAAGGCAAACTGCATTCGGGCGAGCTCTAAGGCCTCTATTCCGAACATGGTGCTTCCTCTTCAGATAATCCGGCGTCCGGGCCGCTGGCCCCGTCGCCCACTGCCCCCACGGTAGTCGAGTGCGGCGCGTTGGAATTGTTCTGTTCGATCGCAGGGATTTCGGCCCAAGGGCCCGATCGTTACATCTGGAACGATTGACCCAGATCAACGATTGCTAGGAAGCATAGTCCTGAATGGCCCGCCGGGCCGTGTGGTTGATTGCCGCGTGACCGGTTGCCCCACCCCCTTTCATGACGCGTGAAAAAGTGCCGACCCCGGCAAACAGTAACCGTTTGTTACAAACAGATGATACGCTGCGCACCCCTCTACTGCGCCGAGGCCCCTGGTTTCCGATGTCCGATTCCGCACCGCAGTTGTTGCGTCACCACCGCCCTTTCCTGGCCTTCTGGCTGGCCCGCGTGTTCACCGCCAGCGGCTTCCAGATGCTCACCGTGGCCATTGGCTGGCACCTCTACCAATTGACCGGCAATGTGCTGGACCTGGGCCTGGTCGGCCTGGTCGAGTTCGCCCCACGGGTGCTGTTCATGCTCCACACCGGGCATGTCGCCGACCGCTATGACCGGCGCAAGGTCGCTGCGCTGTGCCAGAGCCTGCAGGGGCTGATAGCCCTGGCACTGGCGCTGGGCAGTGCCACCGACAACGTCACCCGCGAGCTGATCTTCGCCCTCGCCTTCCTGCTCGGTGCCACGCGTTCGTTCGAAATGCCGGCGACCCAGGCGCTGCTGCCCAACGTGGTACCGGCCGGGCTGTTCCCACGCGCGGTGGCGGCTTCGGCCTCGGCCACCCAGTCGGCAACCATTGTGGCGCCGGCGGTGGGCGGTTTCCTGTATGCCTTCGGCAGCATCTGGGTATACGGCCCCACCGTGGCCCTGTACGCCATCGCCTGCGTGCTGACCCTGAGCCTGCAGGCACGCGGCCAGGTGGCCCAGCGCGGGCGCGCCAGCATCGAATCGCTGCTGGCCGGCATCCGCTTCATTCGCAGCCGGCCCGACATCCTCGGCGCCATCTCGCTGGACCTGTTCGCCGTACTGCTGGGCGGGGCCACCGCGCTGCTGCCGGTGTTCGCCAAGGACATCCTGCTGACCGGCCCGCTGGGCCTCGGCCTGCTGCGCTCGGCGCCAGCGGTGGGGGCATTGCTGATGTCGCTGTGGCTGGCGCGCTTCCCGTTCGAGCGCAACGTGGGGCGGACCATGTTCACGGCAGTGGGCGTGTTCGGCGTGGCGACCATTGCCTTCGGCCTTTCGACCTCGTTCTGGTTCTCGCTGGCAGTGCTGGTGGTGCTGGGCGCGGCGGACATGATCAGCATGGTTATCCGAGGCGCCTTCGTGCAGCTGGAGACGCCGGATGAAATGCGCGGGCGGGTGAGCGCGGTGAACGGCTTGTTCATTGGTGCTTCGAACCAGCTCGGCGAGTTCGAATCGGGGGTGACCGCGCACTGGTTTGGCACAGTGCCAGCGGTGGTGCTGGGTGGGGTGGGCACTTTGGTGGTGACCGGGGTGTGGATAAAGCTGTTCCCGACACTGGCCAAGCGGGACCGGTTGCATAACGGTTGATCGCTCGCCTGTGCCGGCCTCTTCGCGGGCTTGCCCGCTCCCACAAGGACCGCGCCGCCCTCAGGCCCTGTGGTGTCCCTGTGGGAGCGGGCAAGCCCGCGAAAGGGCCGGTACAGGCTATAGAGAACCCATTCCCCAACGGCCATAGGCCCCCGCCAAGCATGCTGGTATGATGCGCGGCTTTTTTCCGCCCCACACAAAACCACGGCAACCGGTACGGTCTGTGCTTTGCTGATGGGGTCGATACATTCATGGCGCCGGGGGCGCCTTGGGGAGCGGGCATGCTGGAAAGGCTGTTTCAACTAAAAGCACACAACACCAATGTGCGCACCGAGATTCTCGCGGGCGTCACCACCTTCCTGGCCATGGCCTACATCCTGTTCGTCAACCCGAGCATCCTCGGCGAGACCGGCATGGACAAGGGCGCGATCTTCGTCGCCACCTGCCTGGCCGCGGCCATCGGCTCGGTGACCATGGGCCTGATCGCCAACTACCCGATCGCCCTGGCGCCGGGCATGGGCCTGAACGCGTTCTTCACCTACACCGTGGTCCTGCACATGGGCCACACCTGGCAGGTGGCACTGGGTGCGGTGTTCCTGTCGGCGGTGATGTTCTTCCTGCTGTCGATCTTCCGCATCCGCGAATGGATCGTGAACAGCATCCCGCTGCCGCTGCGTTCGGCCATTGCCGCGGGTATCGGCCTGTTCCTGGCATTGATCGCCCTGCATAACGCAGGCATCGTCGTCGATAACCCAGCCACCCTGGTGGGCCTGGGCGACCTCAAGCAGCCGGCACCGATCCTCGCCACCCTGGGCTTCTTCCTGATCGTCGGCCTCGAGTCGCTGAAAGTGCGCGGCGCCGTGCTGATCGGCATTCTCGCCGTAACCATCGCCTCGATCCTGATGGGCGTGACGCCCTTCGGCGGCGTGGTCTCGATGCCGCCATCGCTGGCCCCGACCTTCCTGCAGCTGGACATCGCCGGCGCGCTGGACGTGGGCCTGGTCAGCGTGATCTTCGCCTTCCTGTTCGTCGACCTGTTCGACAACTCCGGCACCCTGATCGGCGTGGCCAAGCGCGCAGGGCTGATGGGCAAGGACGGCCACATGCCGAAGATGGGCCGTGCCCTGATCGCCGACAGTACCGCAGCCATGGCCGGCTCCCTGCTGGGCACCTCGACCACCACCAGCTACATCGAATCCGCCGCGGGCGTGAGCGCCGGTGGCCGCACCGGCCTGACCGCCATCGTGGTCGCCGTGCTGTTCCTGCTGGCGCTGTTCTTCGCCCCGCTGGCCGGTAGCGTGCCGGCCTTCGCCACCGCCCCGGCGCTGCTGTTCGTCGCGGTGCTGATGGCCTCGGGCCTGGCAGAAATAAACTGGGACGACGTCACCGAAGCCGCACCGGTGGTAGTGACCGCCCTGGCCATGCCGCTGACCTACTCGATCGCCAACGGCATCGCCTTCGGCTTCATTTCCTGGACCGCCGTCAAGCTGATCTCCGGCCGCCACCGCGACCTGAACCCGGCCCTGGTGATCCTTTCCATCCTGTTCGTCATCAAGCTGGGCTGGTTCAACGCATGAGTGCTGCTTTCGACCCCTCCTCCTACACCACCCAGCTGGACGCCAAGGTGGCCCGGCTGCGCGAGCTGCTGGCGCCGTTCGGCGCGCCGGAGCCGGCCGTTTTCGACTCGCCGCGCGAGCATTACCGCCTGCGCGCCGAATTCCGCCTGTGGCGCGAGGATGGCCAGCGCCACTACGCCATGTTCGCCCCGGGCGAGAAGCACAAGGCGATCCTGATCGACGACTTCCCCATCGCCAGCCAGCGCATCAATGCACTGATGCCGCGCCTGAAGGCGGCCTGGCAGGCCAGCGAGGAACTGGGCAACCGCCTGTTCCAGGTGGAGTTTCTCACCACCCTGGCTGGCGATGCCATGGTCACCCTGTGCTACCACCGCCCACTGGACGAGGCCTGGGAAACGGCCGCACGGCAGCTGGCCGAGGACCTGGGCGTGAGCATCATCGGCCGCTCCAAGGGCAAGCGCCTGGTCATCGGCCGTGACTACGCGGTGGAAAAACTCGACGTCGCTGGCCGTGTGTTCAGCTACCGCCAGCCGGAAGGCGCGTTCACCCAGCCCAACGGCGCGGTGAACCAGAAGATGCTGAGCTGGGCCTTCGAGGCCATCGGCGAGCGCGATGACGACCTGCTGGAGCTGTACTGCGGCAACGGCAACTTCACCCTGCCGCTGGCCACCCGCGTGCGCCAGGTGCTGGCCACGGAAATCAGCAAGACCTCGGTCAATGCCGCGCTGAGCAACCTCGACGAGAACGCTGTGGATAACGTGCGGCTGGTGCGCCTGTCGGCAGAAGAGCTGACCCAGGCGCTGAATGAGGTGCGGCCGTTCCGCCGTCTGGAAGGCATCGACCTGAAGAGCTACGCGTTCGGTACGGTGTTCGTCGACCCGCCACGGGCGGGGATGGACCCGGACACCTGCGAGCTGACCCGGCGTTTCGAGCGGATCCTGTACATCTCGTGCAACCCGGAAACGCTGGCGGCGAACATTGCCCAGTTGCAGGACACCCACCGCATCGAACGGTGTGCGTTGTTTGACCAGTTCCCCTATACCCACCATATGGAGAGTGGGGTTTTGCTGGTTCGGCGCTGACCTTCAGATCGCCGGGGCTGCTTTGCAGCCCATCGCGACACAAGGCCGCTCCTACAGGAAGAACGCGATTCCCTGTAGGAGCGGCCTTGTGTCGCGATGGGCCGCAAAGCGGCCCCGAGGCCCGACTCAGAAGTCGAAGAACACCGTCTCCCCTTCCCCCTGAATACGGATATCGAAGCGATACGCCGTCTTCCCGTCCACCTCGCAACGCTTGGCCACCAGGGTCTCGCGCCGCTGCGGCTGCTCGATCAGGTTGAGCACCGGGCACTTGGCATTGGCCTCGGCCTCGTCATCGAAATACAGCCGCGTGTGCAGGTGGATGTTGATCCCCCGGGCAAACAGGCTGATGTTGATGTGCGGTGCCATCGGCACGCCCGCAGCGTTGTTCACCACACCCGGCTTGACCGTGTGCAGGGTCCACTCACCGGCATCGAAGGTGGTGGCGGTGCGGCCGAAGCTGTTGAAGGCGTTTTCCAGGTTGTAGGCATCCTGGTACTCGCCGTTGGCATCGGCTTGCCACACTTCCAGGAACGAATCGCGCACCAGGTGGCCGTTACCGTCATACACCTGGCCGATCAGCAGGATGTGCTCGCCCGGCGCGTCCGGCTTGGCCAGGCGGTTCCAGATTTCCTGGTCGCGGGTCGGGTTGCCGGCCGCTTCCAGGGCCAGGCCGATGTGCACGTAGGGGCCGGCGGTCTGCGAAGGGGTTTCCGGCAGCAGTTCGATTGGCATGGCGGGGTCCTCAGCAGTTTTCGAAGTGGGTCTTGCGCTGGCCGCGCAGCACGATGTCGAAGCGGTAGGCCAGGCAGTCCATCGGGTTGGCGTTGCTCATGTCGAGCTTGGCGATCAACTGCTGCACGGCTTGCGGGTTGGCGATCGACTTGACGATCGGGCACATCGGGATCAGCGGGTCACCCTCGAAGTACAGCTGGGTGATCAGCTTGGTGGCGATCGACGGGCCGCTGATGGCGAAGTGGATGTGCGCCGGGCGCCAGTCGTTCGGGCCGTTGCGCCATGGGTACGGGCCCGGCTTGATGGTGCGGAAGCTGTAGTAGCCATCACGGTCGGTCAGGCAACGGCCGACGCCACCGAAGTTCGGGTCCAGCGGCGCCAGGTAGCGGTCGTTCTTGTGACGGTAGCGGCCGCCGGCATTGGCCTGCCACATTTCCACCAGGGTATTCGGCACAGGCTTGCCGTACTGGTCGACCACACGGCCGGCGACGATGATGCGCTCGCCGATCGGCAAGCCGCCGTTGTTGAAGTTCAGCAGCAGGTCATGGTCATGGGCGCCGAAGCCCAGGTGGGAAAAGTCCGGGCCGGTGGTTTCGCTGATCGACTGCGGGATGCTGACCAGCGCCTGGCGCGGCGAGCGGGCAATGGACGTCTTGTAGTCAGGCGTAAGGGCTTTCGGGTGCCAGTTGCGATCACGGATCACGAAGCGGCTGTTGTCCTGGGCGGGCATGCCGGTTTCCTCTCTTGGAATTATGGAAATGCGCGGGGGGTTCTTTGAAACCCTGTCGCGGGCAAGCCCGCTCCCACATGCAGTTTCAGGCAGGTAGCGTGCAATGAATATTGAAATCAGCCACATCAAACATAACCATTTGGTTATGCATAAGCACCTTGGCCTGACACTCGTCGCCGTCGTGGACTAATCTTTGTCTTCTTGTTTCACGCTCCGGAGAGCATTCATGGATTGGCGAAAAGGCCGACGCAGCGACAATGTGGTCGATGCCCGAGGCGAAGGTGGTGGCGGCGGCATGCGTTTCGGCGGCGGCAAGGGGCTGGGGCTTGGTGCGGTGCTGCTGATTGTCGGCATTGGCTGGCTCACCGGCCAGGACCCGTTGCAGATTCTTGGCCAGCTCGCCGGCCAGATGGAGCAGCAACAACAGCAGGCCCCCAGCAGCGCGGGCGGCAAGGCCCCGCCGGCCAACGACCAGCAGGCCGAGTTCGTCGCCTCGATCCTGGGCGACACCGAAGACACCTGGAAAGCCCTGTTCGCCGAGGGCGGCAAGCAGTACCGCGACCCCAAGCTGGTGCTGTTCAGCGGCCAGGTCAATTCGGCCTGTGGCTTTGCCTCGGCGGCGGTGGGGCCGTTCTACTGCCCGGCAGACCAACGGGTCTACCTGGACATGTCGTTCTTCCGCGAAATGGAAACCCGCTTCGCCGCAGCCGGCGACTTTGCCCAGGCCTACGTGATCGCCCACGAAATCGGCCATCACGTACAGACCCTGCTGGGCGTGTCGGCCAAAGTCGATGCCGCGCGCCGCAGTGGCCAACGCATGGAAGGCGACAATGGCCTGCTGGTGCGCCAAGAGCTGCAGGCCGACTGCCTGGCCGGTGTATGGGCCTACCAGGCGCAGAAGCGCCTGAACTGGCTGGAACCGGGCGACGTCGAAGAGGCACTGAACGCGGCCAATGCCATTGGCGATGACCGCCTGCAGCAGCAAGGCCGCGGGCGCGTGGTACCAGACTCGTTCACCCACGGCACCTCGGCGCAGCGGGTGCGCTGGTTCAAGGCCGGGTTTGCCGAGGGCGAAGTGAACCGCTGCGATACCTTCAGCGCGCGCAACCTCTGAGGCTTCATGGGGCTGCAAGGCAGCCCCAATCAAGCCAGTTACAAATCTGCTGAAAAAGCGTTTCAGCTTCCTCCATCACTGCCGATAACCCCTGCACGAATCAGCGGGCATCCAGAACAACAACGCCTGGCGATCGAAGATCAAGCGAGCGAAAACAACTTCTGGAGAGCGTGCATGAACAGCTGGTTCGCCAACATCAGCGTCAACCTCAAACTCGGCCTGGGGTTCGGCCTGGTACTGATCCTCACCGGCCTGCTGGCCCTGACCGGCTGGACCAGCCTGGGCAGCCTGATCGACCGCAGCAACTGGATGGGCGATATCGGCCAGCTCAACAAGGACCTGACCGACCTGCGCATTGCCCGCCTGCAGTACATGATCGCCAACGGCGACGATGCCGCCGCCGCCAACACCCAGACCAAGCTGGACGCCTTCAGCAAACAGCAGGCCTACCTGGCCAGCACCTTCAAGAGCCCGGAAAACATCAAGCTGCTGGGTGAACTGGGCGAGACCATCAGCGCCTACAAGGTGTCGCTGAACAAGATGCGCCAGGGCTACGACGCCACCCGCACCGCGCGCACGGCCATGGACGGTTCGGCCAGCCGCGCCGACCAGGCCATGGACGCCCTCAGCCAGGAAGTCATGGCGCGCCCCGAAGCCGACAGCGTGCGCCTGGCCCAGTACCAGCTGATCAGCAAGGCCCGCCAGCAACTGCTGCAGGTGCGCATCGACGTACGCGGCTACATTGCCGAAAACAGCGCTGCCAACGAGCAGGCCGCCCTGCGCCAGCTGGACGCCGCCCTGGCCGAAATCGACAACCTCAAGCGCCAGCTGCCGGCCGAAGACACGCGCCTGCAACAGTTCGAAGGCTCGGTGCTGGCCTACCGTGACGCCGTGCGCCAGTTCCGCGATGCGGTCGCCAACATCACCACTGCGCGCGCCGAAATGACCGTGCAGGGTGCGGACATCGTCAAGCGCAGCGACGCGCTGTACCAGATCCAGCTGCAGCGCCGCGACATCGAGAGCACCCAGGCCCGCAGCCTGCAGGCCATCGCCACGCTGCTGGCGCTGCTGGTCGGCGTGCTGGCGGCAGTGCTGATCACCCGGCAAATCACCCGCCCGCTGCGCGACACCATGGTGGCAGTGGAAAAGATCGCCAGCGGCGACCTCACCCAGCATCTGCGCGTCACCCGCCGCGACGAACTGGGCGTGCTGCAACAAGGCATCGCCCGCATGGGCACCACCTTGCGCGAACTGATCAGCGGCATCCGCGACGGCGTCACCCAGATCGCCAGCGCTGCCGAGGAACTGTCGGCGGTGACCGAGCAGACCAGCGCCGGCGCCAACAGCCAGAAGGTCGAGACCGACCAGGTAGCCACCGCCATGCACGAAATGGCCGCTACCGTTCAGGAAGTGGCGCGCAATGCCGAACAGGCCTCGCATGCCGCGACCGGTGCCGATGACGAAGCCCGTGCCGGCGACCGCGTGGTGGGCGAAGCAATTGGCCAGATCGAACGCCTGGCCGAGGACATGCACCGCTCCACCGAAGCCATGAACCTGCTGCAGCAGGAAAGCCAGAAGATCGGCAGCGTGATGGACGTGATCAAGTCGGTGGCCGAACAGACCAACCTGCTGGCGCTGAACGCAGCGATCGAGGCGGCGCGTGCCGGCGAGGCCGGGCGTGGTTTTGCCGTGGTGGCCGATGAAGTGCGCGGCCTGGCCCAGCGCACGCAGAAATCTACCGAAGAGATCGAAGAGCTGATCGCCAGCCTGCAGCATGGGACCCAGCAAGTAGCTACGGCCATGCACGGCAGCCGTACCCTGACCGACAGCAGCGTCGAGCTGGCGCGCAAGGCCGGGGCTTCGCTGGAGAGCATCACCAGCACGGTGTCGAGCATCCAGTCGATGAACCAGCAGATTGCCGCAGCGGCGGAACAGCAGAGTGCGGTGGCGGAGGAGATCAGCCGCAGCATCCTGAATGTGCGCGATGTGTCGGAGCAGACGGCGGCGGCCAGTGACGAGACGGCGGCGTCCAGCGTGGAGCTGGCGCGGTTGGGTGGGCAGTTGCAGACGTTGGTCAGCCAGTTCCGCGTCTGATCCTGGAATCTGGGGCCGCTTTGCGGCCCATCGCGACACAAGGCCGCTCCTACAAGGGACCGCGATCTCCTGTAGGAGCGGCCTTGTGTCGCGAAAGGAGGGTAAAGCCCTCCCAGCGATGGAACAGGTATTACTTGACGATCATCCCTACCCCACGCCCACGCGGATCCGAAGCGGTCTCCAGCTTCGTCCCATCAACCCGGATCGCCTGGATATCCCCCATTTCCCAGCCCTGGTCCTCCAGCACATAGCCCATCTTCTTCAGTTCATCAGCCACCGGCCCGGTCAGCGGCGCATAGCTGTCGAAGTAGATGGTGTCCTTGGGCAGCAACTGATGGTGCACGCGCTGCGCCGCCACCGCCTTGTCCAGCGGCATGTCGTAGTCGTACAGGTTGTTCATCACCTGGAAGATCGAGGTGAAGATCCGCGAGCCACCCGGGGTACCGATGACCAGCTCGACCTTGCCATCACGGGTCATCAGGCTGGGGCTCATGGACGACAGCATGCGCTTGCCCGGGGCGATGGCATTGGCATCGCCGCCAACCACACCAAAGGCGTTCGCCGCACCCGGCTTGGCGCTGAAATCGTCCATCTCGTCGTTGAGCAGGAAGCCGGCGCCTTTCACCACCACACCACTGCCGTAGTCGAGGTTGAGGGTGTAGGTGTTGCTGACCGCATTGCCCTGCTTGTCGACGATCGAGAAGTGCGTGGTCTGGTGCGGCTCCAGGCCCGGCTTGACCTTGTCGGTGTCGGAAATGGCCTTCGGGTTGACCTGCGCGGCGCGCTTGGCCAGGTAATCCTTGGCCACCAGCTGATCCACTGGCACTTTGGTGAAGGCCGGGTCGCCAAGGTAATCGGCGCGGTCGGCGAACACACGCTTCTCGATCTCGGCCAACAGGTGTATGTACTGCGCCGAGTTGTGCGCCACACCCTTGAAGTCCGCCGCGCGGTTTTCCTTGATGCCCAGCAGCTGGGCCAGGGCGACGCCACCGGAGCTTGGCGGTGGCGCGGTATACACCACGTTGCCACGCCAGCTCACAGCCATCGGCTCACGCCAAACGGCCTTGTAGTCCTTGAGGTCCTGTTTGGTGATCAGGCCCTTGTCGGCCTGCATCTGCGCCACCAGCAGGTCGGCGGTCTTGCCCTGGTAGAACTCGCTCACGCCCTTGTCGGCGATGCGTTCCAGGGTCTGGGCCATTTCCGGTTGCTTGAACAGCTCGCCGACCTTCATGTTGCCGAAGTAGTCGTTGAAATTGGTCGCGGTCTTGAACATGCCCTGGGCATCGTTGCGGTACTGGTACTGCTTTGCGGCCACCTTGAAGCCGTTTTTCGCATAGCCGATGGCTGGGGTCAGCAGCTCGCTCCAGGGCAGCTTGCCGAACTTCTGGTGCGCCTCCCACAACCCCATCACCGTGCCCGGTACGCCAGCAGCGCGTGCCCCGACCAGGCTGAGGTTCTCGATGACCTCACCCTTTTCGTCCAGGTACATGTTGCGCGTGGCGGCCTGGGGCGCGACTTCGCGGTAGTCGAGGAAGTAGGGTTTGCCGTCGACGAACAGGGTCATGAACCCGCCACCGCCGATGTTGCCGGCCTCGGGATAAGTCACCGCCAGGGTGAAAGCCGTGGCCACTGCCGCATCCACCGCGTTGCCGCCTTTCTTGAGGATGTCGGCGGCCACCTGTGCACCATATTGATCGGGCGCGGCCACCGCGCCGCCCTCAAGGTTGGCGGCATGAACCGAGGAACAGCTCAGGATCGCGGCTGCGAGAGCCAGGTACTGGAACGGAGCAATACGCATGACACTTCCTTGGTGTTGTTTTTGTTGAGCAGTCAGTAAGGCCGAAGCGCTTCGACTGTGCAATCAACCGCAGGAAGTTTCGCCGCCTGTGGGCAGGATCTGTCGCGTTCAGACAACTCAGCTGGCGTACATCGCCAACTTGCGCTGGATGAAATCGAGGAAGCACTGGATACGCAGCGCCAGCTGGGTGTTGCGGTAGTACACCGCATGGATCGGCTGGCGGTAGCCGTTGTTGGCTTCGCTCAGCAGCACTTGCAGGCGCCCGGTGCGGATGTCCTCGTGGGTCATGAAGTGCGACAGGCTGACGATGCCCTCGCCGGCCAGCGCCAGTTGGCGCAAGGTCTCGCCGCTGGAGGCGATCAGCGCCGGGCGGATGCTCCAGCGGTCACCCTGGGCATGGCGCAGTGGCCAGTGGTTGAGCGATTCGGGCTGGCTGAAGCCAAGCAGGCAGTGGTTGGCCAGGTCCTCGACCCGCTGCGGCGTGCCGTGCTGCTCGAGGTAGGCCGGGCTGGCCAGCACCTGTACCGGGCTGCAACCCAGGCTGCGTGCGTGCAGGCTGGAGTCGGCCAGTTCACCGATGCGGATCGCCACATCGGTGCTCTGCTCCAGCAGGTCGATGATCAGGTCGTCGGTATTGAGTTCCAGTTCGATGCCAGGGTATTGGCGGCGGAACTCGCCGATCCACGGCAGGATGGCGTGCAGCATGAACGGCGCGGCGGCGTTGATGCGCAGGCGCCCGGTGGGGGTCTGGCGGTTCATCGACAGGCGCTCTTCCATCTCGTCCATCTGCTCCAGGATCAGCCGCGCGCGTTCGAGGAAGAAGCGGCCCTCCTCGGTCAGGTCCATGCGCCGAGTGGTGCGGTTGACCAGCGTGGTACCCAGCTTGCCCTCAAGGCGCGACAGGGTACGGCTGACGGCGGACGGGGTCTGGCCCATCTGCTCGGCAGCAGCGGAAATCGAGCCGCAGTCGATGACGGCGACGAATACCTGGAGTTCTTCGGATCGGGTTTTCACATCTGCGCCTGTGGTTGGTCTCTGCAGGGATTAGATAGCCGCTTGTCGAGGCCAAGTCCAGCGGTGCCTGTACGGGCCTCTTCGCGGGTTTACCCGCGAAGAGGCCAGCACAGGAAAAACCTTACTGTGCCTTGCCAAATACCTTGTCCAGATGCGCCTCATAGGCCGCCAAAGCAGCCGGCACATCCGGCCGCTTCATCACATCCACTGCCAGGAAAGTCGGCAGCCCGGTCATGCCGAGGAACTGGTTGGCCTTGTGGAACGGGAAGTACACCGCGTCCACCCCCTTGCCCTCGAAGAAATCGCTCGGGTCGTCGAATGCCTGCTGCGGTGCATTCCAGGTCAGCGAAAGCATGTACTGCTTGCCGTGCACCAGGCCTCCGCTGCCGTACTTCTGCGAGTAGTCCGCACGGGTACGGCCGTCGTTGGCATACAGGCTGCCGTGGCCTGCGGTGAACACCTCGTCGATGTACTTCTTCACGGTCCATGGCGCGCCCATCCACCAGCCGGGCATCTGGTAGATCACCACATCGGCCCAGAGGAACTTCTCCACCTCTTCCCGGGCGTCGTAGCCGCCGTCGATGAAGGTCTGGCGTACATCGAAACCGGCCCGGTCCAGGTGAGCGATGGCCGCTTCGTGCAAGGTCGCGTTGAGGCGACCGCCGGAGTGAGCGAACTGTTTACCACCGTTGAGCAAAAGGATCTTCTTCATGCGGGCCTCGCGGAAAATTCAGGCCGGCAGGTTAGGGGCTCGCGGGCGCGGGATACAGTAATGCATAGGCAAAATACAATTGACCTGAAGTCACGAATCAACAATACATTATTGCCTTAGAATCGCATCACCTCCCATCAACGAGTAGCGACCCATGAGTGAGCAGTACGCCTTCATCCTCAAAGCCAAGACCCGCCCGGAAATGGCTGAAGCGTTCGAAACCCTGTTCCGCGCCTACGTCGAAGCAAGCCGCCAGGAGCCGGGCTGCATCGAATACCACATGCTGCGCGACAAGCAGGACCCGAGCCTGTTCGTGTTCTTCGAGGTCTGGGCCGACAAGGCCGCGCTGGATGTGCATTCGGCCCTGCCGCACATGACCGCGTTCTTCGAAAAGCGCATGGACTACCTGGAACGCGACTTCGACATCCAGATGATCGACATGCTCAGCGCATCAAGCGCTAACCGCTGATCAGCAAATGGCCGCCGAGTGCGGCCAGGCCGATGAAGAAGCAGCGTTTGAACAGCAGCGCGCTGATGCGCTGACGCAGCCACTGGCCGGCCAGCATGCCGAGCAAGGCCGGCGCCAGCATCAGCAGCGAAGCCCCCAGTGCCTGGCCACCCAGGGCATCCTGCCCGGCCAGGCCAACGGCCAAGGCCAGGGTCGAAACCGTGAACGACAGGCCCAGGGCCTGGATCATCTGTTCCCGGCTCAAACCCAGGCTCTGCAGGTAGGGCACAGCCGGTATCACGAATACCCCGGTCGCCGCCGTGACCACGCCCGTAACCAGCCCGCAAAGCGGCCCCAGCCAAGGCTCCCGCCCCGGTGCCAGGCGCAGGCCCGGGCCGACCAGCCCGTACAGCGCATACACCATCAAGGCCGCGCCCAGTGCATGTGCGGCCCAAGGGCCGCTGTTGATCCCCAGCCAGGCACTGCCCAGCAAGGTACCGACGAAGATCATCGCCAGCATTGGCCACAGGCGTGCCAGCAAGCCCCGCAGGTGCCCACCGCTGGCCAGCTGCCACAGGTTGGTGAGGGTCGAAGGCACGATCAGCAACGCCGCAGCCTGCGCCGGTGACATAGCCAGGCCCAGCAGGCCCATGGCGATCGTTGGCAGGCCGAGGCCGATCACGCCCTTCACCGCGCCGGCCAGCAGGAAAGTCAGTACCACCAGCAGCGACAGCGCTGGGCCAATGTTCTGGTAGAAAGCGAGCAAGGTATTCATGGGCCGATGATGGCGTGCGCCGGCCGGGGTGAAAATCTGCCATATACTCAGCCAGACTCTTGCCAGGACAGAGCCACATGCATTTCGACCTGATCGACCTCAGGCTGTTCCAGCACACCCTGGAGTGCGGCAACATCACCGCCGGTGCCAGCCGCAGCCATCTGTCGCTGGCAGCAGCCAGTGCGCGCATCCGCGCCATGGAGGCATCGCTGGGCATCCCTTTGCTGGAACGCAACCGCCGTGGCGTGCAGCCGACCCCGGCAGGCCAGGCGCTGCTGCAGCATGCCCGGCTGATAACGCAGCAGGTCGAGCGCCTGCAGTTCGACCTGGGCCAGTACGCGCAAGGGCAGCAGGGCCAGGTGCGCCTGCTGTGCAACACGGCTGCGCTCACGGAGTACCTGCCGGAACTACTGGCCGGCTACCTGGCTGAAAACCCTGGAGTCAGCGTGGATGTGCAGGAGTTGCCGAGCCTGCGCATCGTGCAGTCGATTACCCAAGGCATGGCAGACCTGGGCATCGTTTCGACCGCCGCACCCAGCGCGCACCTGCAGACCCGACCGTTTCGCGAAGACCCGTTGGTGCTGGTAACGCCGCAGCACCACCCGCTGGCCAACGAGGTCGCGCCGAGCTTCATCGATAGCCTGGCCCATGGCTATGTCGGCCTGGGGGCTGGCAGTGCACTGGCGTTGTACCTGGAAGAGCAGGCACTGCGCGAGGGGCGGCGCATGCGGGTTCGAGTGCGTGCCGAGGGGTTCGATGGCGTGATCCGCATGGTTGCGGGCGGGGCCGGGGTGGGGGTGGTGCCGCTGGCTGCGGTGAAGCGTTGGCAAGGGGTGTTGCCGTTGCACTGGGTGGCGCTGACGGAACCATGGGCCAATCGCCGGTTGCTGGTGTGTGCACGCGATTTTGCGGCATTGCCGGGGTATGCCGCAGGGTTGGTAACCACCCTCACCCGCTGACGCGATCAGTATGTTGCCTGTGCTGCGCATGACTTGAAGCCAACGCGATCGATGTAGGAGCGGCCTTGCGTCGCGAAAGGGTCGCGAAGCGGCCCCAGATTTTCAGCGTTGCAGCAGAAATTGCCGGGGCTGCTGCGCAGCCCTTTCGCGACACAAGGCCGCTCCCACACAGTAAGTGCATTTTTTCGGCCGCTCGCACACAATCCTCCCATCGCACCACCGAAAAGGACTTTCCAGTGGCATCGATCTACCAGCTCAAACCGCGCTTCCAGGCCCTGCTCCGCCCTGCTGTCCAGCGCCTCTACGACCGCGGTGTCACCGCCAACCAGGTCACTGTCGCCGCCGCCCTGCTGTCAATCCTGCTGGGCCTGCTGCTGGCCGCCCTGCCCCATCTCACCTGGCTATTCATCCTGACTCCAGTCTGGATGCTGCTGCGCATGGCACTGAACGCCGTCGACGGCATGCTCGCCCGGGAGTTCGGCCAGCAATCCACCCTCGGCGCCTACCTCAACGAACTGTGCGACGTGATCGCCGATGCCGCGCTGTACCTGCCCTTCGCCCTGCTGGCCGGTGTATCGCCAACCTTGGTCGTACTCGTGGTGCTCAGCGCCACCTTCAGCGAATACGCCGGTGTCATGGGCCCGCTGGCCGGCGCCTCACGGCGCTACGACGGCCCCATGGGCAAGAGCGACCGGGCGTTCGCCTTCGGCGTGCTGGGTACCGGCGTCGCCTTCGGCGTGCTGAACGGCGCCTGGATCAACGGCTTGTTGCTGGTCATCCTCGCACTCTCGCTCTATACCCTCTACAACCGGGTTCGCCAGGGGCTGGCCGAAACCCGCTGAGCCCACTGCCGTCGTAAAAGGATGTCGACCATGCGCCAAGCGCAAGCGCTGCACTTCTCCACCCATGACGGCGTCGAGCTGCACTACCGTCACTGGCCTGCCACCCGTAACCAACACCAACCACGCCGGGCCGTGGTGATGTTCCACCGCGGCCACGAACACGGCGGGCGCATGGCCCACCTGGCCGATGAGCTGGACATGCCGGGCTACGATTTCTTCGCCTGGGATGCCCGTGGCCACGGCCAGTCGCCGGGCGCGCGCGGCGACAGCCCGGGGTTCGCCACCAGCGTGCGCGACGTGCAGACCTTCATCGAGCACATCCAGGCCCGCCATGGCATTGCCGAACAGGACCTGGTGGTGCTGGCGCAGAGCGTCGGGGCCGTGCTGGTCGCCACCTGGGCCCACGACTACGCGCCGAAGGTGCGCTGCCTGGTGCTGGCCTCGCCAGCGTTCAAGGTAAAGCTGTACGTGCCGTTCGCCCGCCCCGGCCTGAAACTGCTGAAGGCCCTGCGCGGCAACTTCTTCGTCAACAGCTACGTCAAGCCTCGCCTGCTCACCCACGACCCCGAACGGGTCATGTCGTATGTGGCCGACCCGCTGATCAGCCGGCCGATTTCGGTAACCATGTTGCTGGGCCTGTACGAAGCCGCCGACCGGGTGGTGGCGGATGCCCAGGCCATCCAGCTGCCGACCCAGCTGCTGGTGTCCGGTGCCGACTTCGTGGTCGAACGCCAGCCGCAGGAACGCTTCTTCGAACGCCTGGGCAGTGCGCGCAAGGAAATGCACATCCTGCCAGGCTTCTTCCACGACACCCTTGGCGAGCGTGATCGGGCCCATGCCTTGCGGCGTATCGAGCGGTTCGTCGAACATTGCTTCGCCAGCCCCGCTGCCCTGCCGTCACTGCTCGATGCCGACAAGACCGGCGCCAGCTGCGCCGAGGCCGAAAGCCTGGCCGCACCGCTGCCGCGCAACTCGCCCCGCGACCTTTACTGGCGCGCTACCCGCGCCGGGCTGCGCCTGGGCAAGGGGCTGTCCGAAGGTGTGAAGCTGGGTTTCGATACCGGTTTCGATTCGGGCAGTACCCTGGACTACGTGTACCGCAACCAGCCGACCGGCAAAGGCAAGCTCGGCCGCCTGGTCGACCAGAACTACCTCGACGCCATCGGCTGGCGCGGCATCCGCCAACGCAAGCTGCACGTAGAGGAACTGCTGCGCCTGGCCATCGCCCGCCTGCGCGAACAGCAGCGGCCGGTGCACATCGTCGATATCGCCGCCGGCCATGGCCGCTACATCCTCGAGTCCCTGCAGGGACTCGAACAACTGCCGGACTCGATCCTGCTGCGCGACTACAGCGAACTGAACGTGCAGCAAGGCAGCGCACTGATTGCCGAAAAGGGCCTGGCCGACATCGCCCGCTTCGTCCAGGGCGATGCCTTCGACCGCCAGAGCCTGGCCACCCTTGAACAACCACCGACCCTGGCCGTGGTCTCCGGCCTGTACGAACTGTTCGCCAGCAACCAGTTGGTAGGCAACTCGCTGGCCGGCCTGGCCGATGCGCTGGAAGATGGCGGTTACCTGGTCTACACCGGCCAGCCGTGGCACCCGCAACTGGAAATGATCGCCCGCGCCCTCACCAGCCACCGCGGCGGCGAGGCCTGGGTGATGCGCCGCCGCAGCCAGGCCGAAATGGACCAACTGATAGAGGCGGCGGGGTTCCGCAAGCTGGCCCAGCGCATCGATGAATGGGGCATTTTCAGCGTCAGCCTGGCACAACGGGTGCGCTGAATGAGCCCATCACGCGAGCCCGGGCTGATCCGCCGGGGCGTATTCTGGCTTCTGCTGCTGGGGCCGCTGTTTTTCCTCAGCTACGGGCTGGCGAACAACCACACCGCCGGGCGCAGTGATGTCGGCAGCCTGGTGTTCGGCTGGGAAAGCCGCATGCCGTTGTGGCCGTGGACGATCATCCCGTACTGGTCGATCGACCTGCTCTACGGCTTGTCTTTCCTGCTGCCGCGTACGCGCCAGGAAATGGACCGGCACGCGCTGGCGCTGCTAACCGCACAGCTGATCAGCGTCAGCTGCTTCCTGCTCTGGCCGCTGCGCTTCACCTTCGAGCGGCCGGAACTGGGCGGGGTGTTCGGCTGGATGTTCGATGTGCTGATGGGCTTCGACAAGCCGTTCAACCAGGCGCCTTCACTGCATATCGCCCTGCTGGTGATCATCTGGACGATGTTTGCCCGGCACGTACAACGCCAGCCCTGGCGTTGGCTGATGCATGGCTGGATGGCACTGATCGGGGTGTCGGTGCTGACCACCTGGCAGCACCATTTCATCGACGTGCCGACCGGGGCATTGGCGGGGTTCGTCTGCGTCTGGTTGTGGCCACATCAAGGGCAACTGCCCTGGCAGCAGGTGCGCCTTGCGCGGGATGCCAAGCGTTGGCGGTTGGCGTTGTTCTATACAGTGGGTGGGCTGCTGTGCGCAGTGCCTGTCGTTGCGTTGGGCGGCACCTGGCTGTGGTTGACCTGGCCGGCCGTGTCGCTGGCTTTGGTGGCGCTGAACTATGGCGTGCTCGGTGCAGGCGGGTTTCAGAAAGGCGCCGATGGGCGCTTGTCGAATGCAGCCAGCTGGCTGCTGGCGCCATACTTGGTGGGGGCGTGGGTCAACTCGAGGTTGTGGACCTGGCGGCACCCGCAGGCGGATGAAGTGTGTGATGGTGTCTACCTTGGGCGGATTCCTGGGTGTGCCGCGCATTTCGCTGCGGTGGTCGATTTGTGCGCAGAGCTACCGTGTCATGTTCAGGACAGCGCGGACAATTGTAGGAGCGGCCTTGTGTCGCGAAAGGGCTGCGAAGCGGCCCCAGCAATATCTGCTGCGAAGCTGAAAATCTGGGGCCGCTTCGCAGCCCTTTCGCGACACAAGGCCGCTCCTACACAGGTCGCGTCCGCCGTTGGCTACGCATGTTTTCCTACCCTGGATCTGATCGCCCCGGAAAGCCCATTGCTGCACCAGGCCGCCATCGCCATCGAACGCCTGCGCTCCCAAGGCCCGGTGCTGGTCTGTTGCGCCCTGGGCTATTCGCGCAGTGCCAGCGCCGTGGCCGCCTGGCTGGTGCTCACGGGCCGCTGCACTGATGCTCGCCAGGCCGAGGCGCTGATCCGCAAGGCCCGCCCCGGCGTGGTCCTGCACAGCGCACATCGCCAAGCCTTGCAACAGCTAGGGACACAACCATGACGCTGTACGTGGTGGCCAGCCTGCTGGGCCGTGGCAAACAACTGGAACGCCTGTCGGACAGCCTCACCCTGCTGGCCCTGGCCTACGGCCTGGCGCCCTTGCTGGGTGCACAGTTGCAACCACTGGCCAACCTGCTGTGCATTGCGCTGCTGGTACTAGGCCTGCTGCACAAGTACTGGGCCATTCGCGTGGCCCTGGATGCCGAACTGTTCGCCCGCCTCGCCGCCAGCCGCGACCTGGCGGCGGACACCCAGGCCCTGGACCATGCCCTGTTCGAGCTGAAACTCAAACCGCAGGCCACCGATTCCCGCGCCTGGCCTGCCCGCAGCCAGGCCGCGCTGGCCCTGTTACGCCGCCAGGCAGTGTGCCTGGGCCTGCAGCTGTCGCTGGTCTTGGCTACCCTGCTGACACTGCCTTTGAAGGGATGACTACCGATCCATGCTCGCCAACCTGACCGCCTACCTCATCACTTCCGCCGCCCGCCTGATCACCGGCGCCCGCGCCCTGTGGCTGGGCTGCACGCCGCTGCCGGTGCAGCGCCTGTATTTCGCCAACCACAGCAGCCATGGCGACTTCGTACTGCTGTGGGCCTCGCTGCCGCAACCGCTGCGCAAGCGTACCCGTCCGGTAGCCGGCGCCGACTACTGGGCCAAGCCGGGCATTCGCGACTTTCTCATCCGCAAGGTCTTCAATGGTGTGCTGATCAACCGGCAACACAGCGCCGGCCAGGGCAGCCCGTTGCAGCCGATCCTCGAAGCCGTGGCCCAGGGCGACTCGCTGATCTTCTTCCCGGAGGGCACTCGCAATCTCGGCGACGAGCCGCTGATGCCGTTCAGGAGCGGGCTGTACCACCTGGCAGCAGCCAACCCCGAAGTCGAACTGGTGCCGGTATGGATCGCCAACCTCAACCGGGTGATGCCCAAGGGTCGCGCCCTGCCGTTGCCGTTGTTGTGCACATTGAGCTTTGGCGAGCCGCTGCACCTGCAGGCGGATGAAAGCAAGCAAGCCTTTCTCGAGCGGGCCAGCCAGGCCCTGCTGAACCTGGCCCCCAAGGATGCCTGAGATGGACGACAACACCCTTTCCCTGTTCGCCGGCATCGGCGCCCTGCTGCTGCTCGCCAGCGTGATCGGCCGCCTGCTCAAATGGCGCGCCGGCCCGGCACCGCACGCGGTGATCGACAACCTCAACGCCCGCATCAACGCCTGGTGGGTGATGGTACTGGTGATCGGCATCGCCTTCCTGTTCGGCAAGTACGGCGTGATCGTGCTGTTCTACGGCGTATCGTTCTATGCCTTGCGCGAGTTCATGACGCTCACCCCGACCCGGCGCAGCGACTACCCGGCACTGGTGGCGGCGTTCTATGTGGCGCTGCCGGTGCAGTACGTGCTGATCGCCATGGACTGGTACGGGTTGTTCAGCATCTTCATCCCGGTGTACCTGTTCCTGTTGCTGCCGATCCTGGCCAGCTTCGGCGGCGACACCACGCGCTTTCTCGAGCGCGCCTCGAAGGTGCAGTGGGGGCTGATGATCGCGGTGTACTGCGTGTCGTCGGTGCCGGCATTGATGACCCTGGACATCCCGGGTTACGAGGGCCGCAACCTGCTGCTGATTGCCTGGCTGATCCTGGTGGTGCAGATCAGCGACGTGCTGCAGTACGTGTGCGGCAAGCTGTTCGGCAAGCACAAGGTAGCGCCCAACCTGTCACCATCCAAGACCGTCGAAGGCCTGGCCGGCGGCGTGGCACTGGCCACCTTGATCGGCGCCCTGCTCTGCTGGATCACCCCCTTCACCTTCTGGCAGGCCGCACTCATGGCGTTAGCGGTGAACGCCATGGGTTTCTTCGGCGGGCTGGTGATGTCGGCGATCAAGCGCGACCGTGGGGTGAAGGACTGGGGGCATATGATCGAAGGCCACGGCGGCATGCTCGACCGCATGGATTCGGTGTGCTTTGCCGCGCCGGTATTCTTCCACTTTGTGCGGTATTGGTGGGCGTAGCGAAAGTGAGCGTACCGATCAGTGCGAAAGGGCCAACTCTCGCAGTGCAGCCGACGCCAGAAAACCGGAGCGGGACGCATAGCGATGATCACGCTTCACTTTTTCGTCGATTCGTTGAAGCAGGTTTTCCGGCAGCGTTGCATTGAAGCGAACCGCCTTGCCCAGGTACGGGGTGACATCAAAATCCACAACAGCCCAGACCCCACCTTCATAGTCAGGGTTCGCCACATGGACATCGACTTCCTGTGCCTGCGGCAACGCCTCGTTATCTGCGACCAACCCTTCAAAATGCAGCGCCAGCGCTTCCTGAACATTCTCCAATGCTTTTGCAACAGTGGCACCGGCGCTGAAGCAACCGGGCACATCAGGTACGGTCACGCCGTAGTCCGAGTCGGCGTCTTTGTGCAATACGACCGGGAATTTCATTGACTACCTCCGTTGACATACACACCGAATTGACCAGAACAAAGCGCACTACACACTATGCACACGCGTCGCGACTAGCGGACAGATTGGATGGCAAAGTAAGAACATGCCTTCTGACACGTAGGAAATCAGCAAGTACCTTCGGGTACCAATACCCCCTAGGGTATCGGTGCCGCCGGTCTGCTACTTGAGATACGACCGCAGCAACGTCGCCACCTTGTCCGCCTCCTCCTGCCGCTCCTCGGCACTCAGCCCGTCCGCCACCAGGTGTTCGCGGATATGCCCTTCCATCACTTCGGCCATCAGCCCGTTCACCGCACCGCGCACGGCGGCGATCTGCTGCAGTATCGCCAGGCAGTCCTTGTCCTGCTCCAGCGCTGTCTCCAGGGCGGTGGCCTGGCCTTTGATCTTGCGCACCCGGGTCAGCAGCTGCTTCTTGCTCTTCAGGGTATGTGCCATTGGGTTTCACACCATGCTAGGTATACTGGGGTATAGTATATTTCTCGACGTTCCGGGAGCATGATAAACCATGGCGACACAAACCTCAGACCGCTGGCAGCACAGTCACCAGTTCCATACCAGCAACCTGGGGGCCGAGCGCAAGACGCGCCTGGCCGTGTGGCTGACCGCCGTGATGATGGTGGCGGAAATTACCGGGGGCTGGTTCTTCAATTCCATGGCGTTGCTGGCCGACGGCTGGCACATGAGCTCCCACGCCCTGGCCCTGGGCCTGTCGCTGCTGGCCTATGCCGCCGCGCGGCGTTATGCCGGCGACCGGCGCTTTGCCTTCGGCACCTGGAAGATCGAGATTCTCGGCGGCTACTCCAGCGCCCTGCTGTTGCTGGGCGTGGCCGGGCTGATGGTATTCCAGTCGGTGGAGCGCCTGCTGGCACCGGGGCCGATCCACTATGACGAGGCGATCTTCATCGCCGTCGTGGGCCTGGCCGTCAACCTGATCTGCGCCTGGCTGCTGCGTGACGACCATCACCATCACGTTCATCATCACCATGGCCACGACCATCACCATGACCATGGCCATGGCCACCATCACCACGACCTGAACCTGCGCTCGGCCTACCTGCACGTGATGGCCGACGCCGCCACCTCGGTGCTGGCTATCGTCGCCCTGCTGGCCGGCAAGTACTGGGGCGCCGGCTGGCTCGACCCGGTCATGGGCCTGGTCGGTGCGCTGCTGGTGGCGCTGTGGGCCCGCGGGCTGCTGCGCGATACCGGGCGGGTGCTGCTGGATGCGGAGATGGACGCGCCGGTAGTGGAGGAAATCCGCGAGGTGGTCGCGCAGCTGCCGGTGCCGGCCAGTATCACCGACCTGCACGTGTGGCGCGTGGGCAAGGACCAGTACGCCTGCATTCTCGGCCTGGCCGCCCGGGCCGAACTCAGCGCCGACAGCGTGCGCCAGGCCCTGGGCGTACATGAAGAACTGGCGCACATCACCGTCGAGGTCAACCGCCTGGCATAGCGCGACCAGACAGCTGGACGTCGAGCCCAGGCAACTGCGGCTCGGCCGATGGCCCTATGGTGACGAGTCATTCAGCCAGTCACCAGGAGTTGTGCCATGTCCGATTTCATCACCGTCCTGCGCGAAACCTGCCCGACGCCGGTCGTGGACGCCACCAAGTGGAAGCGCATCGGCGGCGATCCGCACACCGTCAACCTCAACGCCTATCTGTCGGCCGACGGCAGCAAGATCATGGGCACCTGGATCTGCACCCCAGGCAAGTTCGAGGTCAACTACGAGAAGTGGGAGTTCTGCCACTTCCTCGATGGCTACTGCATCATCACCCCGGAAGGCGAAGAGCCGAAGCACCTGAAAGCGGGTGATGTGTTCGTGATCGAACCGGGGATGAAAGGCACCTGGGAAGTGGTCGAGACCGTGCGCAAGTACTTTGTCTTTGCCTGATCTCACACGCCGCACATAGCCCTGTAGGAGCAGCCTTGTGCTGCGAAGAGGCCAGTCATGGCAACACATGTGCTGGGCCGGATCAGGCCTCTTCGCAGCACAAGGCTGCTCCTACAAGCTAATCCGAGCCTGGCATTCGGGCAAAAAAAATCGCGGATCAGACGCCCTTCCCTCTGGTGCGCAGTTACAGAGGGAAGGCCGCCTGGCCCGCGATGAAGTCCTCGCTCGTCAATCCTTCTTGCGGTAACCCTCGACGATCGCCGAGAAGTCCTTGCCACCCTCGCCGCGCAGGCTCATGGCCTGGTACAGCTGCTGGGCCACGGCCCCCAGGATTACCGGTTGATGCGCCTGGCGTGCAGCCTCGGTGGCCAGCCCCAGGTCCTTGAGCATCAGCTCGGCGCCAAAGCCTCCGGTATAGCCACGCGATGCCGGCGCGGTTTCGATGATGCCCGGCCATGGGTTGTAGGTGTCCGAGCTCCAGCAACGCCCGGTCGAACTGTTGATGATGCCGGCCAGCACTTTGGTGTCGATGCCCAGCGCATTGCCCAGGGCCATGGCCTCGGACACGCCGATCATCGAGATGCCCAGCAGCAGGTTGTTGCAGATCTTGGCGATCTGCCCTGTGCCGACTTCACCGCAGTGCACGATGTTGCGGCCCATCTGCTCCAGTACCGGCTTGAGGGTGGCAAACAGCTCGGTGCTGGCGCCGACCATGAAGGTCAGGGTGCCTGCCGCCGCGCCGCCGGTGCCGCCGGACACCGGCGCATCGCCCATGTCCACGCCCTTGGCCGCTGCGGCCTTGGACACATCACGCGCAGTCTGCGGGTCGATGGTGCTGCAATCCACGGTCGGCGTGCCGGGGCGAATGCCGGCCAGCACGCCGTCTTCGTTCAGGTACACGCTGCGCACATGGGCAGCAGCCGGCAGCATGGTGATCACCAGCTCGCTGTTGGCCGCCGCGTCCTTTGGCGAAGGGCTGATCTGCCCGCCCAGTTCTGCCAGCTCGGCCAGCACGGCCTTGTTCAGGTCGAACAGGTTCAGTTGGTGCCCGGCCTTGATCAGGTTGCGGGCCATGGGTGCGCCCATGTTGCCGAGCCCGATGAATGCGATACGCATGACTCTCTCCTTAGCGCAGGCTGATGGCTTAGCGCAGGCTGATGGTGGTGTTCACACCGTCGTTGACGCTGTCATCATCGAACCAGCGGGCGGTGACGGTCTTGGTCTGAGTGTAGAACTGCACCACTTGCTTGCCGTACGGGCCGAGGTCGCCGAGCTTGGAGCCACGCGAACCGGTGAAGCTGAAGAACGGTACCGGGACCGGGATCGGGATGTTGATGCCGACCTGGCCGATGTCGATTTCGCTCTGGAACTTGCGCGCTGCCGCGCCGCTCTGGGTGAACAGGCCGGTGCCGTTGCCGAACGGGTTGGCGTTGACCAGGGCGATGGCCTCGTCGAGGGTATCGACTTCCAGGGTCACCAGCACCGGCCCGAAGATTTCCTGGGTGTAAACCTGCATGTCGGTCTTCACGCCCGAAAACAGGGTCGGGCCGATGAAGTTGCCTTGCTCGTAGCCCGGCACCGTGACGTCACGGCCGTCGAGTTCCAGCTTGGCGCCTTCCTTGATGCCACTTTCGATCAGGCCCAGCACACGCTCCTTGGCGCGCTTGGAAACCACCGGGCCGACATCGGTGCCTGGCTCGCAACCGGCATTGACCTTGAGCTTGCTGGCCGCGTCCTTGATATCCGGCAGCCATTCGCGGGCCTTGCCCACCAACACCGCCACCGAGGTGGCCATGCAGCGTTGGCCTGCTGCACCGAAGGCGGCGCCGACCAAGGCGTTGACGGTTTGCGTGCGGTTGGCATCGGGCAGCACCACCGCGTGGTTCTTCGCGCCCATCATCGACTGCACGCGCTTGCCGTGCTGGCTGCCCAGGTTGTACACGTGGGTGCCCACTTCGGTGGAGCCGACGAAGGAAATCGCCTTGATGTCCTGGTGGGTGCAAATGGCATCCACCACTTGCTTGCCGCCATGCACCACGTTGAGCACGCCAGCCGGTATGCCGGCTTCCAGCGCCAGTTCGACCAGCAGCATGGTCGACAGCGGGTCTTGCTCGGACGGTTTGAGCACGAAGGTATTGCCGCAGACGATGGCCATGGGGAACATCCACAGCGGGATCATCGCCGGGAAGTTGAACGGTGTGATGCCGGCGCATACGCCGATCGGCTGGCGCAGGGTATAGGTATCGACGCCGCCGGCAACGTTCTCGGCGAATTCGCCCATCTGCAGGGTGCCGATGGAGGCGGCGTGCTCGACCACTTCCAGACCGCGGAAGATATCGCCTTCGGCGTCGGCCAGGGTCTTGCCCTGCTCGGCACTGAGGACCTGGGCGATGCGTTTGGTGTTTTCGCGGATCAGCGCCTGCAGCTTGAGCATGATGCGCATGCGCGCGCCGATCGGCGTGTTACGCCAGGTCTGGAAAGCGCGGTGGGCAGCGGCGACGGCCGCGTCGACTTCTTCGACGGTGGCGAACGGTACGCGCGCCAGCACCTCTTGGGTGGCCGGGTTGACGATGTCGCGCCATTCGGTGGTCTTGGACTCGACCCATTGGCCGTCGATCAGCAGCTTGACCTGCTCGATTTTGGTCTGGTTAGGGGATTGCGGTGCGTTCATCTGCGTTCTCCTTGGAATTATTGTCGGGACGAGATCGCCAGCGCCGTGCAAACGCGAGGTGGCGTCCTGAGGCTTGTTTCGAGTATAGATGTGCAAACATCCAACAAGAACGCACAAAAAAACCGGATCATCATGCAAAAAGACCTCACATCCCTGAGCGCGCTCAACTGGGACGACCTGAAGTTCTTCCTTGAAGTGGCGCGTACCCGCAAGGCCAGCAGCGCCGCCAAGCGCCTGAGCGTGGACTACACCACGGTGTCGCGGCGCATCAGCTCGCTGGAGGGGGCGCTGGGCACCTTGCTGTTCGAGAAATCCCGGACCAACGGCTTTGTCCTCACCGCCGAGGGCCAGCGCCTGCTGGGCTATGCCGAGTCGATCGAGAGCACGCTGCACATGGCCTGCGAGCAGGTGTCCGGGTCGGGCGTGGCGTTGTCGGGGCATGTGCGCATGGGCTGCACCGAAGGCTTCGGCAGCTTCTTCGTCACCCCGCAGCTAAGCCACTTCGTCGATGCCTACCCGGCGATTTCGGTGGATATCCTGCCGCTGCCGCACTTCATCAGCCTGTCCAAGCGCGAGGCGGACATCGTCATCGCCCTGGAGCGGCCGGAGCATGGGCCTTATGTGTGCTGCAAGCTGTGCGACTACCGCTTGCGGCTGTACGCGACCCAGGGCTACCTGGACAGCCACGCACCGATCAACCAGATCGCGGACCTGGCCAGGCACCCGTTCATCAGCTACGTGGACGACCTGGCGTTCAGTTCGGAGCTGCTGTACCTGGCCAACCTGATCCCCAGCGCCAGCGCGCATTTGCGCAGTACCAGCGTGATTGCGCAGTACACGGCTGCGTTGCAGGGGCGTGGGCTGGCTATCTTGCCGTGCTTCCTGGCGGCACAGGACCCGCGTCTGGTGACGGTGTTGCCGGAGGAGATCGAGGTGACACGGCAGTTCTGGATGTATTGCCGGGAGGATTTGCGCAAGCTGAAGCGGATTACCCTGTTGTGGGATTACATTCGCGGGGTGACGGAGGCGAATGCGCCGTTGTTGATGGGCGAGACCCGAGAGATGCGGTTTGCTCAGGAATAAGGGGGCTGCGTTGCAGCCCATCGCCGGCAAGCCAGCTCCCACGGGTGCAGCGTTGATCTCGAGGTTGTCGCTGTACCTGTAGGAGCGGCCTTGTGTCGCGAAAGGGCTGCAGAGCAGCCCCGGCAATTTGTGCATCTGCGCTGAAACCCCAGGGGTAACACAGATAATGTGGGAGCGGGTTTACCCGCGAAGCAGACAACTCGGTGCATGGCACCGGCTTCGCCGGTGTTCGCGGGTGAACCCGCTCCCACAGGGATATCTGATAGCCCGTAGGCTGTGGTCAGTAGGAAGCCACCACAATGGACACCCGCCGGTTCTCGGTACGCCCGGCGCTGGTGCGGTTGTCCGCCACCGGCTGACTACTGCCCAACCCACGGCTCTGGATGTTCTGCGCCGGCATGCCTACCCCGACCAGCGCCTTGGCAACGCTCTGCGCGCGGCGCTCGGATAGCTGCTGGTTATACGCCGCCTTGCCGGACGAGTCGGCATGTCCATCCACCCGCACGCCCTGGATGCCAACGCCGAGCAGCGCCTTGCCAATGCGTTCGACAATCGCCTGGCTCTGGCTGTTGAGGCTGTCCAGGTCGCTGCCGAACAGCACCTTGCCGGACAAATCGTAGGCCCAGCCTTCGTCGGTCGGGGTAAAGCCTTCACGCTTGAGCACGGCAATCTGCTCGGCGGTCAGGCCCTTGGGCGGAGCGCTCTGGCAGCCGGTCAGCGCCAGCACGGCGAGCAACAAGGCCCATAGGGGGAAACGCAAAGCCTGTATCACGGGTTCAACTCCTGTTCTTGATTTCGCTGGCGGACCGTTCCGTCTGCGCCACTTGCCAATGACCACGGCGTTTGCGCTTGGCCTGGTACATCGCCGCATCGGCGGCATTCAGAAGACTGGCGGGGTCAGCACCGTCATCCGGGTAATAGGCAATACCGACACTCAACGAGGTGGCGATACTGCGGCCACTGTCCAGCTGTACCGGCAACTTCATGCTGGCAACGATCTTCTCGGCAATGTGCTCGGCGTCCTGGCGCGAATGCAAAGGCGTCAGCAGCACGGCGAACTCATCGCCTCCCAGGCGCGCCACCAGGTCGTGCTCGCGCAGTTGGGCACGCACGCGGTCGGCCACGCTGATCAGCACTTCGTCGCCCACCGCATGGCCGAGGGTGTCGTTGATCTGCTTGAAGTGGTCGCTGTCGAGAAACAGCAGCGCCAGGTGATCTTGCTGCCGTTCTGCATTGCGCACGCTGCGGCTCAAGCGCCCCTCGAAGAAGGCGCGGTTGGGCAGGCCGGTCAGGCTGTCGTGGCTGGCCTGGTGCGCCAGGGTCTGGTTTTCGCTCTGCAGGTGGCTGTGCCATACCTCCAGCTCATCCAGCAGGGCGTTGAAGTCATTGCCCAGTTCGTTGAGCTCGGCAATCGGCGCTTCCGGCACGCGTCGGTCGAAACTGCGCTCGCGGCGGGCGGCGTGGGCGACACTGGCCAGGCCACGCAGCGGGCGGACGATATCGCTGAGCAGACGCCGTGACAGGTATTGAGCAGCCAGGGCGCTGAGCACCGTGCAGAACAGGATGCCGGCCAGCCCGCTGAACAGGAACAGCAACAGGCTACGCCCCTGGCCAACCAGCTCGATGCGCCCGACCTGCTGTTGCTGGTGCGTGATCGGCAGGTTGATCGGCTCATCCAGCAAGGCGGTGGCCACCTGCGCCTCCAGCCGCGCGAGCACGCCGGTATCGCTGCGCTGCCAATGCGCCAGTTGCTCGCCTTCGTTGTTGAAGACCCTGGCTTCGGCCACTTCCTCGGCACTGGCAATCAGCGCCAGCGATTCATTGGCCGCAGCGCTGTCGTCAAACACCACCGCCGCTTCCACGGTGTAGCTGATCGAGCGGGCGATCAGGTGCAGGTTGTCGTTGGCGTAGACACGCAGGGCGAGCACGCCCAGCAGGGTCAGGGATATGCCGGCCAGGCCCACGGCGAGCAAGGCGACGCTGAGATGGCCACGGCCCAGCACCGAGCGCAGGGTCGGGCGCACGCCGCGCTTGCGGGTTGGTTTCATGGTTGCACCGCCCGGCGCCGCGACAATTGCAGCACGCTGGGGTGAATGCGCACGCCGGAGCGTGCCACCGAGTCCAGGTTGACTTCAAAGGCTACCTGCTGGTCGCTGACCCGCAAGCAGAACAGGCTGCCGACCGTGCACGGGTCGTCCGCCTCGCTGATGCTCAGCACCGGGTGGCCACTGACGCGCTCGAACAGCCGGTCGCGCTGGCCCTGGTCGAGTTTGCCGATGTAGATGGCGTCGCAGGCCTGGGCGACCTGGCTATCGTCTGCCAGCAGCCGCCGCACCTGCAGCGGTCGGCCGGACTCCTGCACATGGCCTTTGATCAGGTCATCGGCGTATTCGGTCGGGCCGACCAGGCACAGGCGCAAGGGCGAGGGTTCGACGGGCCAGCGGGCGTAGCTGAAGATGCCCAGCACCACCTGGGTGACGGCCTTGGCACGTTGCTGCGCCTGGGCGGCAGTTATGGCGGGGTCTGCCCGGGCCGGGCCTGCGGAAAGGAACAGGGCGGCCAGCAATAGCGAAAGCGCACAGCTCGTCACTCGCCTTGCGGCCACTTTCATGTGGGAAATCTCTTAAGGTCCTTTCCAATATCGGCGCAACGATAGCACATGGCCGCATGCCTGTATGAAAGGCGCGGAGGCATTTACGTTCCCTGTAGGAGCGGCCTTGTGTCGCGAAAGGGCTGCATAGCAGCCCCTCGATATCTGCTGCGCTGCTGAGATCCGGGGGCCGCTTTGCGGCCCTTTCGCGACACAAGGCCGCTCCTACAGAGGACTGCGTCCGGTGTCAGACTTGCTCCAGCATCAACCCGGAAATTCGCCGTACCTTGCGCGCCACCGCCTCTTCGAAAATACCCTGGCGGGGCTCGACCAGGCTGAAGCAGTGCTTGGCGCGGGTGATGCCGGTGTATACCAGCTCCTTGGTCAGCACCGGGTTGAGCGCATCCGGTAGCACCAGCGCGGTGTGGCTGAACTCCGAGCCCTGGGACTTGTGCACGGTCATGGCGAATACCGTTTCCACTTCGTTCAGCCGGCTGGGCAGGACGAAGCGCACACCGCCGCTGCCGTCGTTACGCGGGAAGGCCACGCGCAACAGGGGTTCGCCGCGCTCGTCCGGCAGGCGCAGGGCAATGCCGATGTCACCGTTCATCAGGCCCAGGCCGTAATCGTTGCGGGTTACCAGCACCGGGCGCCCTTCGTACCAAGGCTGCTGGCTGTCGATCAGCCCGGCATTGTGCAGTACCCGCGCCACCCGCTCGTTGAGGCCTTCGACACCCCAGGCGCCGCGGCGTACCGCGCACAGCAACTGGAAGTCCTCGAAGCTGTGCAGCACCTTGCCCGCCCATTGCTCCCACGCGGGGTCGTCAACGGCGGTATCGAGTGCCGGGCGGAAGCGGCCAAGGGTGCGCAGGTAGCTGCGATAACCCTGCGGGCCGTCGCTGCCGCGGTTCAGGCCGTCGAGCAACAGGCGGTCGAAGGCGCGGTCCTGTTCGTGCTTCAGGGCCAGGCTGTACACATCGGGCGGCGGCGCGGCCAGCAGGTTGCGCGCCGCATGGGCGTCCTGGCGGTTGACCAGCCGGGCCAGCTGGCCAATGCCGCTACCTTCGCCGAAACGCCGCGAGAAGCGCAGCATCACCACCTGCTGGGCCAACGGGTTGCGTTGCTCATCGCCGGCCTTGAGGCCGCTGCCCGCCAGCGACTCGCCGCCGGTCTGCTCCAGCCATGCCTCGGTCGCCGGCGAGTAACAGCCCTCCTCGGCATCTCGGCATAGGTCACCCAGTACCGCACCGGCTTCGACCGAGGCCAGCTGGTCCTTGTCGCCCAGCAGTACCAGACGTGCCCGTGGCGGCAGGGCATCGAGCAGGTTGGCCATCATCTCAAGGTCGATCATCGACGCTTCGTCGACCACCAGCACGTCCAACGGCAGCGGGTTGCCGGCATGGTGACGGAAGTGCCGCGAACCGGGGCGGCTGCCGAGCAGGCGGTGCACGGTGCTGACCTCGGTGGGGATCTGCCCGCGCACCTCGGCGCTGACCTGCAGGCGCTCGACCTGTTGGCCAATGGATTCGGTCAGGCGCGCGGCCGCCTTGCCGGTCGGCGCGGCCAGGCGAATGCGCAATGGCCTGCCCTGCTCTACCGCCGGCGCCTGCAGCAAGGCCAGCAGGCGCACCACGGTAGTCGTCTTACCCGTGCCGGGGCCGCCGGTGATGATGCTGAAGCCTGCGCGGGTGGCCAGGGCGCAGGCGAGCTTCTGCCAGTCCACCTGGCCTGCCGGCGCGCCACCGTCGAACAGTTGCGCCAGACGGCCAGGCAGGTCGGCCGGAGGCGCTTCGGCCTGGGTCAGGCGCTGGCGAAGAGTATGGTCGATGCGCCGCTCGTAACTCCAGTAACGGCGCAAGTACAAACGCTCGCCGCTGAGGACCAGAGGCCGCGCTTGCTGGCCCGGGGTATCCCCGGCGGCCACCAGCGGGCTGGCGGTAATGCGCTGGCGCCAGGCGTGCAGGTCGAGGTTGGCCAGCAACTGCGAGGGCAGCAGCAAGGGGCCGGTCAAGGCGTCGCCTTCAGGCGGCAACGACAGGGCGAAATCGGGCTCGGCCAGTGTTTGCTGCAGGTCGAGGCAGACATGGCCGTGGCCCAGTTGGTGGCTGGCCAGGGCGGCGGCCAGCAACAGCAGGGGGTCGCTACCGGGGGCTCGTTCCTCAAGGAACGATACGAACGCACGGTCCAGGGCACGCAGCCAGCCCCGCTCTACCCAGCGGTCGAGCAGTTGCAGCAGGTCACCGCTGTCATGCTGCGGCGCCAGTGCGAGCAGGTGCTCGGCGTGCAGCGGAGTGGGCAACAGGTCGACGAGGCTTCGGCTCATATCACGGCTCCGGCAAACAGGTCCTGCTGTACGGGCGGATGCTCACCACGGAACAGCGCATCGAGGCTTTCGATCAGCTCACGCGGTGGCTTGGCGTGGTAAACGCCGTGGCCGCTGCTGCTGGCACCTCGCAGGAAGATGAACAGGGCGCCACCGACATGGCGGTCGTAGTCGTAGTCAGGCAGGCGGGCGCGCAACTGGCGATGCAGGGCCAGCAGGTACAGCACGTACTGCAGGTCGTAGCGATGCTCGAGGATGGCCTTTTCCATGGCAAGGGCATCGTAGGCCTGGATATCCGGGCCCAGCCAGTTGGATTTGTAGTCGGTCACGTAGTAACGCCCGTCCAGCTCGAAGGCCAGGTCGATGAAACCTTTGAACATGCCATTGAGCACGGTCGGCTGCGCCGCCGGGCGTGCCAGGCCGGGGTGGGTGTGGCGTGCCACCAGGCGGTCGAGTTGTTCGGCATCGACCTGGTGGCTGGCGAACCAGAACTCCATTTCGATCTGGTAGTGGCGCAGCTGCCCGAGCGTCACACCGAGGTCGTTGCCCGGCAACGGCAGCGCTTCGCCCAGCAGGCGCTGCAGCCAGTGCGTCAGGGTGGGGATCCAGCCGGTCCAGTCACGACGGTTGCAGCGCTGGCCAACGGTTCGCTCGATCAGCCGTGCATTGCCGCTGACCTGGCTGAAGCCCTCGCGGCCAACCCATTCCAGCAAGCCATGCAGGAAGGTGCCCGGGTTGGGCCCGCGCGGGAAGCGGTGAATATCGCCACTGTCGGCCGGGACCTCGCGCAGCACCTGGGTATCGACCACTTCATCATCCAGTAACTGCTGGGCCTGCGAACTGTCGGCACCGAGGGTCTGGTCGCCGACGCGCAGGGCACTGTACGAGGCAATCCACCAATGCTCGGCGCCCGCTGCGCGGCGCGGTTTGCGGGCAGGTAGCAGCTCATGCTCTGCGTGCGGCATGCGATACACCTGCTCATCTGCCGGCGGCAGGCTCGGGCAAGAGATGTGCGGGCAGGTCTTGGCCAAGGCCTGCAACCAGTCCGTCAGCTGCTGCGAGCCCGGCAGGGCGAGGCCGCCACCCAGCAGGTAGCCGAACGCCGAGCGGTGCAGTTGCGAGCTCTTCTGGTTGCCCCGCTTGAGGTCGGCGACACCCAGCCAGCAGGCATGCTGGGCGCGGGTCAGGGCCACATAGAGCAGGCGCAGGTCTTCGGCCAGGCGCTCGTCGTCGGCGCGCTCGATCTGTTCCTGGTCTGGTGTGAGGGTGAGATGGGCGTTGCCCTGGCTATCATGCCAGGCCAGCGGCAGGCGGCTGCCGTCCACTGGTTTGCTGGTGCAGATGAACGGCAGGTAGACCAAGGGGTATTCCAGGCCCTTGGATTTGTGGATGGTCACCACTTTCACCAACTGCTCGTCACTCTCCAGGCGCAGGATCTGCTCTTCACCAGCCTGGCCGGAACTGGCCAGGTGCTCGGCCAGGTGGCGGATCAGCGCCTGTTCGCCGTCCAGTTCGCCGGCAGCCTGTTGCAACAGCTCGGCCAGGTGCAGCAGGTTGGTCAGCACCCGCTCGCCATCGCTGCGGCGGATCAGCGTGCGCGGCAGCTGGAAGTCATGCAGCAGGTGCCGCAGCATCGGCAACACGCCCTGGCGCTGCCAGGTGTCGCGGTAACGGCGAAAACGCATGACCCAGTCTTCCCAGACCCGCTCGTCCTGGTTCAGGCGGTCCAGCGCAGCCAGCGACAGATCGAGGGTAAGGCTGGCCAGAGCGGCCTTGAGCAGGCGCTCCGAGTCGGGTTCGGCGCAGGCCTTTAGCCAGGCCAACAGGTCGTGGGCTTCCTGGGCGGCGAATACCGAGTCCTTGTCGGACAGGTACACACTACGCACCTCGCGCGCGGCAAGCTCGGCGCGGACCATCTGCGCTTCATGGCCATCGCGCACCAGGATGGCGATGTCCGATGGGAGGCACGGGCGCAGTTCGCCCTCGGCATTCTGGAAACCAGCCGTGCCTTGCTGGCCGCCATTGAGCAAGGCGACGATATGGCTGGCGCAACTGGCGGCCAGCTGCTGCCGGTAAACGCTGCCGGAGACCGGCTCTTCGCTTTCCAGATGCCAGCATTGAAGGGCTGCGCAGGCTTCACCGTCGATCAACAGCTGCTCGCCACGGCCTTTGGCGCGGACCTCGATGAACGGCAGCGGGTTGTCATCGGCCTCGCGGAACAGGAATGCGCCACGCCCTGCCTCACGCGCCTCGGCCTGCAGGAACACCTGGTTGACCGCCGCGACCATAGCCTTGCTGGAGCGGTAGTTGGTGTCCAGGCTGTGCAGGCGACCACTCGTGGCACGGCGGGCGGCGAGGTAGGTGTAGATGTCGGCGCCACGGAAGGCATAGATCGCCTGCTTGGGGTCGCCGATCATGAACAGGCCGGTTTCGGCGCGGTTTTCGCTGATCTGGTAGATGCGCTCGAAGATGCCGTACTGCACCGGGTCGGTGTCCTGGAACTCGTCGATCAACGCCACCGGGAACTGTTCGCGGATCAGGCTGGCCAAGCGCTCGCCGGCCTCGCTGGCAAGGGCGTGCTGCAGGCGCAGGAGCATGTCGTCGAAGCCCATTTCCGCACGCCGACGCTTCTCCACTTCGAAGCGTGCCGATACCCAGTTGGCGGCATGCTCGAGCAATGGGGCATCCGGGCTGTCCAGGGCTTGGAGCTGTTGCTGCAAGCTCTGCATGGCATTGAGGGCCGGGTGCTCGGGTGGCTCGCCCTTCCAGGCTTCGGCCATGCCCGCCGGGGTCAGGCGGGTAAAGCCGGTGCCCAGGTCGAGCTCCACCAGTTGTTCGGCTGCGGCCCAGGCGCAGAGCTTATCGAACCAGGGCTCGAAGTAACGGGCCTGCATCTTGCGGCCATCGACTTGTTTGGCGGCCAGTGCATCACGGCAGATCTGGCGCAACTCCTCGGCCCATTGCGCCCAAGGCGCCTTTAGCCGGGCCAACTGCTCGCCACGCTGCTGCAGCGATGCCTGGATCAGTGCCGCCGGCTCGGGCCCGTCGTGCTGGGCGCGCACGCGACCGAACAGTGGGCGGATCCGCGGCAGCAAGGCGTCGGGGCTGCCCCAGTGGCCACGCACCCAGGCCAGCGCGTCGCCTTGCATGCCGTAGCAGAAGCGCCGCCAGTAGTCGCGCATGACCTGGCCCAGCAGTTCGCTGTGGTCGGTTTCCAGGGTCTGGGTAAACAGGCTGCCGCTGTCGAAGGCATGTTCGCGCAGCATGCGCTGGCACCAGCCGTGGATGGTCGATACCGCTGCCTCGTCCATCCACTGCACGGCGATTTCCAGGCGCCCGGCACAGCGTGGCCAGGTTTCTTCCGGGTAGTCGTCACGCAGCTGGTGCAGCAGCGGGTCGGCCGCATCCAGCTCGCCACGGAAGAACCGCGCAGCTTCGGCCAGGCGGGCGCGGATACGTTCGCGCAGCTCTTTGGTGGCGGCGTCGGTGAAGGTCACCACGAGTATCTGCGGTGGTAGCAGCTCGCGGTCGAAGCCCTGCTCGCCACCGTGACCGAGGATCAGGCGCAGGTACAGCGCCGAAATGGTGAAGGTCTTGCCCGTGCCGGCGCTGGCCTCGATCAGCTGGCTACCGTGCAGGGGGAAACTCAGTGCCAGGGGACGGTCCTGGGTCATGCGCCTTTCTCCGGGTTGCCCAGGGTCTGCCACGGGGCGTTGAACAATGGGCGGTACAAGGCTTCGCACCAGCCTTCGAAGGTTTCATCAGCGGTGAGCGCGGCAAAGTCGCGGAACTGCCGGGCCAGGGCGATGCTTTCACTGCGCTCGCCGAAGCTGGTGCGCTCGTCGCCTTCGTAGGCGCGGGCAGCAGCAGCCAGGGCTTTGTCGCTATCGTCCTGGGCCAGCCAGGCGAACGCGGTCTTGGCCGCGACCGGCAACGGCGCATTCATCGCCGCCTGGCGGGCTACCAGCAGGTCGCCCAGCAATTGCGCCGCTTGCGCTTGCGGCAGTGGCGCAAGCAGCAGGGTCAGGTCGCTGGCCACCAGCGCGCTGTTATAGGGGTAGCCCGCCGCGCAGGCCACCAGGTGCGTGACCCAGGGCGCGATCAGGCGGTGCCACTTGAGGGCGTTACGCCCGGCACTGATGGTGTTGGGTACGGTGGTGATGCTGAGCAGGCTCTGGTCATCCGCCTGGAACACCCGCCCCAGCCAGCCTTCGAGGCGATGCTGGCCGTGCTCGAAATGCACTGGCAATGCCCCCTCGACCAGCTGCGGCCAGCGTTGCAATAGCTGGCGGTGGCGTTGCAGCAGGTCTGGCAGCGGCTCGATCAGCTCGCGCTGCAGCAGTTCGCCGAAGCCGGCCAGTGGCAGCACGCCACAGGCCTGCAAACGCCGGGCCTGGGCCTGCAGGGCCTGTTCGGCATTGTCCGGCTCGGCCAGCGCTGCACCCAGCAGGCTTTCACTGGCGCCGTACCGTTGCAGGGTATCGAGGACGAAGGGTTCCTCGTCCGGGGTCGGTGCTTCCAGCGCTTCGAAGTAGACTTTCAGACGCTGGCTGAAGAAGTGCCGCACCGGGTGGCGCAGGAAATCATTCAGCTGGGTCAGGCTCAAGGCCTCATTGTCATGGTATGGCGGCAGGCCGGGGTCAGCCTGCTGGTCCTCATGGCCCTGCTGGTGCAACACCTGCCATTCGTGGGCAAAGCTGAACAGCGGGCTGCCCTTCTGGAAGTAGCGTGGGCTGAACGGTTGCAGCGGGTGCTCCTGGGTCAGTGCGTGCAGCAATTGCTCGCCCGGTTCCGCTGGCTGCCCCTGCTCCGCGCCTGCCAGCTGCCAGCCGGCTGCAAGGTGATCGCGCAACTGGCCGATCAGTACCGAGGCCGGGCGTTCGCTGTTGTCGCGGATGCTGCGCCCGACCCAGCTGACATACAGTTGGTCGCGGGCCGACAACAATGCTTCGAGCAGCAGGTAGCGGTCATCCTCGCGGCGCGAGCGGTCACCGGGGCGGTAGTCGCTGGCCATCAGGTCGAAGTCCAGCGGCTGCTGAGCGCGGGGGTAATCGCCATCGTTCATGCCCAGCAGGCAGACCACCCGGAACGGGATGGCGCGCATCGGCATGAGGGTACAGAAGTTCACCGAGCCGGCGAGGAAACGCTGGGACAACTTGCCCTGGTCGAGGCCCGACAGCCAGGCTTCGCGCACTACGGTCAGCGGCAATGGGTCTTGCAGGCCGACGGCCTCGCACACTTCAAGCCAGCTATCACGCAGATCCTGCAACTGCATCAGCAGGAACTCGTCGTGCTCGCCCTCAGCCAGGAAAAACACTTGCAGCAAGGCATGCAGGCGCTCGCCCCACTGGCTGACAGTGGCAGGCTCGGACAGGGCCTGGCCGGCCACTTCGAGGGCGTCCAGCAAGGCGACCAGCGGGCCGATCAGTGCCGCATCCAGGCCACCGATTTCATCGTAGGGTTCGATGCCGTCACAGGCCTCACCCACGCCGACGGCATAACCCAGCAGCATGCGCCGCAGGCCGAACCGCCAGCTGTTCTGTTCCAGCCCAGCGGGCAAGCCCAGGCTGGCCCGCTGCTCGGCATTGAGGCCCCAGCGGATGCCAGCCCCCTCGATCCAGCGGTGCAGCGTGGGCAGGTCGTTTTCGCGTATGCCGAAACGGGCGCGGACTGCCGGCACATCCAGCAGGTCGAGCACTTCGCTGACCGCGAAGCGGCTATCCGGTAGCTTGAGCAGGTGTTCGAGGGCAATCAGCAAGGGTTCGCGGCCACGCTGGCCCTGGTCGGTCAGGGTGAACGGGATGTAGCGCGGATCGTTGCGCTGCAACTGGCCGAATACGGCGCGAATATGCGGCGCATAGGTATCGATGGCCGGCAGCATGACGATCACGTCACGTGGGCGCAGGGTTGGGTCGGCGCTGAACCGGGCCAGTAACTGATCGTGAAGGATCTCCACTTCACGTTGCGGGCTGTGGGCGATGTGGAAGCGAATCGAGCGGTCCTTCGCCGGGTCGACTGGATGCCACTGCTCGCGGGTTTCGGCGAGCGGACGCAGTTCGAGGATGTCGTCCTGCAACTGGTTGAGCAGCGTGGTGGGCGAGCCGTCACTGAACAGGTCGATGCGACCATCGCTGAACACGCCTTGGTAACTGCCGGGGTCATCGTAGCTGTCGAGCAGGTTGATGTAGTCGCGGCCTTGTTTGCCCCAGGCGGCCAGCAAAGGGTGGGCATGCTGGTGCAGCGACTGGTCGTCCAGTTGCAAGGGCATGCCCTGCTTGCGTTGCTGGCGCTTGTACTGGTGGCGCAGCAGGTCCTTGTCGGCAACGATATCGGCCCAGTGGTGGCGGCAGGGGTTGTGCACGCACAGCAGCACCTGGCTGAAGCGTGCCAGGCCGGCCAGTGCCTCAAGGGCCTGGGCTGGCAGCGAGGAGATACCGAATACGATCACCCGGGCCGGCAGACCGGCAGGTGCCTGCTCCAGGCTGTTGATTCGTTCGATGAAGCGTTGATGTACGCCGGCACGGCTCTGCGCCATGCCCTGCTCGCCAACATCCTCCAGCAATGCACGCCACAACTCGGCCTGCCAGCGGTTACCCGGGGGCAGCGCCTTGCGCTCACCGCGAGCGGTGTTGAGGATGTGCTCGCCAGCGGCCCAGTCCTTGAGCCAGTCGGCGCGGTAGACCTGATACTGGTCGAACAGGTCGGCCAGGCGCTCGGCGAGCTGATAGCGCTTGCGCAGGTCGCTGTCGTCGGTGAGGAAGCGTCGCAACGGCTCGAAATGCGGGCGTTCGATCAAGGCCGGGAGCAGACGCATCAGACGCCAGGTCAGCGGTGCCTTGTCGAGCAGGGAGACTTCGGGAATTTCGTCACGGCCCAGCACGCTGCGGTACAGCTGCCACATGAAGCTGCCTGGCAGTTGCACGTCGATGGCGGCGGCGATGCCACAACCACCCTGGTCATCGTCCTGAGGGTCTTCGGCAAGGGCCAGTTTGAGCCATTGGGCGATGCCATTGCTCTGCACCAGGGCGATTTCGTTTTCCAGAGGTGCCAAGGGATAGCGACGCATCCAGCTCACCACCAGGCTGCGCAGGTCGTCGAGGCGGTTGCCGTGGACGATCATGAAGCCGGGGTGGAGGTTGGTGGTGTTGGGCATCGGGAGGTCTCTGGCTGGCGCTGGGGGATGAGGGGAAACGATATCACGTAGGTACCATACGGAGAGTATGGCGTAGTGCCATTAACCGTCTGAATTGTGGGAGGCAACATAACAGCGGGCCTGCGCGACCTTTGTAGGAGCGGCCTTGTGTCGCGATCGGGCGCGCAGCGGCCGCAATCCAGGCGCCGCGGTTTACCTGTGAGACCCGGGATACAGGCTTTACGGCCGCTGCGCGCCCGATCGCGACACAAGGCCGCTCCTACAGGGATCGCACAAGGCCGGGGGATTCGCACAAGGTAGGGTCGGGGGATTTGAGTGAGGCCTGAATTTTATAGGGCCAGAAAGACAAAACCCCTACCTGCATGCGCAGATAGGGGTTTTGCGAAATGAATCTTGACGATGACCTACTCTCACATGGGGAAACCCCACACTACCATCGGCGATGCATCGTTTCACTGCTGAGTTCGGGATGGGATCAGGTGGTTCCAATGCTCTATGGTCGTCAAGAAATTCTGTTGCCAGAATGTCCAGATGGACAGCCCAGCGAATTCGGATATGCGATATTTGTGATGTTGCGAACTTTCGGTTCTTTCGTCTTCACCACCACAATTTGGCTTTCGTGCGCAAATTGCTTGGGTGTTATATGGTCAAGCCTCACGGGCAATTAGTATTGGTTAGCTCAACGCCTCACAGCGCTTACACACCCAACCTATCAACGTCGTAGTCTTCGACGGCCCTTCAGGGGATTCAAGATCCCAGTGAGATCTCATCTTGAGGCAAGTTTCCCGCTTAGATGCTTTCAGCGGTTATCTCTTCCGAACATAGCTACCCGGCAATGCCACTGGCGTGACAACCGGAACACCAGAGGTTCGTCCACTCCGGTCCTCTCGTACTAGGAGCAGCCCCTCTCAAATCTCAAACGTCCACGGCAGATAGGGACCGAACTGTCTCACGACGTTCTAAACCCAGCTCGCGTACCACTTTAAATGGCGAACAGCCATACCCTTGGGACCGGCTTCAGCCCCAGGATGTGATGAGCCGACATCGAGGTGCCAAACACCGCCGTCGATATGAACTCTTGGGCGGTATCAGCCTGTTATCCCCGGAGTACCTTTTATCCGTTGAGCGATGGCCCTTCCATACAGAACCACCGGATCACTAAGACCTACTTTCGTACCTGCTCGACGTGTTTGTCTCGCAGTCAAGCGCGCTTTTGCCTTTATACTCTACGACCGATTTCCGACCGGTCTGAGCGCACCTTCGTACTCCTCCGTTACTCTTTGGGAGGAGACCGCCCCAGTCAAACTACCCACCATACACTGTCCTCGATCCGGATAACGGACCTGAGTTAGAACCTCAAAGTTGCCAGGGTGGTATTTCAAGGATGGCTCCATGAGAACTGGCGTCCCCACTTCAAAGCCTCCCACCTATCCTACACAAGCAAATTCAAAGTCCAGTGCAAAGCTATAGTAAAGGTTCACGGGGTCTTTCCGTCTAGCCGCGGATACACTGCATCTTCACAGCGATTTCAATTTCACTGAGTCTCGGGTGGAGACAGCGCCGCCATCGTTACGCCATTCGTGCAGGTCGGAACTTACCCGACAAGGAATTTCGCTACCTTAGGACCGTTATAGTTACGGCCGCCGTTTACCGGGGCTTCGATCAAGAGCTTCGCTTGCGCTAACCCCATCAATTAACCTTCCGGCACCGGGCAGGCGTCACACCCTATACGTCCACTTTCGTGTTTGCAGAGTGCTGTGTTTTTAATAAACAGTCGCAGCGGCCTGGTATCTTCGACCGGCATGGGCTTACGGAGCAAGTCCTTCACCCTCGCCGGCGCACCTTCTCCCGAAGTTACGGTGCCATTTTGCCTAGTTCCTTCACCCGAGTTCTCTCAAGCGCCTTGGTATTCTCTACCTAACCACCTGTGTCGGTTTGGGGTACGGTTCCCAGTTATCTGAAGCTTAGGAGCTTTTCTTGGAAGCATGGTATCAACCACTTCGTCGCCTAACGGCAACTCGTCATCAGCTCTCGGCCTTGAAATCCCGGATTTGCCTAAGATTTCAGCCTACCACCTTAAACCTGGACAACCAACGCCAGGCTGGCCTAACCTTCTCCGTCCCTCCATCGCAATAACTGGAAGTACAGGAATATTAACCTGTTTTCCATCGACTACGCTTTTCAGCCTCGCCTTAGGGACCGACTAACCCTGCGTCGATTAACGTTGCGCAGGAAACCTTGGTCTTTCGGCGTGCGAGTTTTTCACTCGCATTGTCGTTACTCATGTCAGCATTCGCACTTCTGATACCTCCAGCAAGCTTCTCAACTCACCTTCACAGGCTTACAGAACGCTCCTCTACCGCGTCATCAAAGATGACACCCGTAGCTTCGGTGCATGGTTTGAGCCCCGTTACATCTTCCGCGCAGGCCGACTCGACTAGTGAGCTATTACGCTTTCTTTAAAGGGTGGCTGCTTCTAAGCCAACCTCCTAGCTGTCTAAGCCTTCCCACATCGTTTCCCACTTAACCATGACTTTGGGACCTTAGCTGACGGTCTGGGTTGTTTCCCTTTTCACGACGGACGTTAGCACCCGCCGTGTGTCTCCCATGCTCGGCACTTCCAGGTATTCGGAGTTTGCATCGGTTTGGTAAGTCGGGATGACCCCCTAGCCGAAACAGTGCTCTACCCCCTGGAGTGATACATGAGGCGCTACCTAAATAGCTTTCGAGGAGAACCAGCTATCTCCGAGCTTGATTAGCCTTTCACTCCGATCCACAGGTCATCCGCTAACTTTTCAACGGTAGTCGGTTCGGTCCTCCAGTCAGTGTTACCTAACCTTCAACCTGCCCATGGATAGATCGCCCGGTTTCGGGTCTATACCCAGCGACTAAACGCCCTATTAAGACTCGCTTTCGCTACGCCTCCCCTATTCGGTTAAGCTCGCCACTGAATATAAGTCGCTGACCCATTATACAAAAGGTACGCAGTCACCTAACAAAGTAGGCTCCCACTGCTTGTACGCATACGGTTTCAGGTTCTATTTCACTCCCCTCTCCGGGGTTCTTTTCGCCTTTCCCTCACGGTACTGGTTCACTATCGGTCAGTCAGTAGTATTTAGCCTTGGAGGATGGTCCCCCCATATTCAGACAAAGTTTCTCGTGCTCCGTCCTACTCGATTTCATTGACAAGAGATTTTCGTGTACGGGGCTATCACCCACTATGGCCGCACTTTCCAGAGCGTTCCACTAATCTCAAATCAACTTAAGGGCTGGTCCCCGTTCGCTCGCCACTACTAAGGGAATCTCGGTTGATTTCTTTTCCTCAGGGTACTTAGATGTTTCAGTTCCCCTGGTTCGCCTCTTGCACCTATGTATTCAGTACAAGATACTCAGCTTGTGCTGAGTGGGTTCCCCCATTCAGAGATCTCTGGATCACAGTCTGTTTGCCGACTCCCCAAAGCTTATCGCAGGCTACCACGTCTTTCATCGCCTCTGACTGCCAAGGCATCCACCGTATGCGCTTCTTCACTTGACCATATAACCCCAAGCAATCTGGTTATACTGTGAAGACGACATTCGCCGAAAATTCGCATGTTGCTCTTTCGAGCAGAACTCACAAATTTTACCTTAGCCTGATTTCCAGCAGTGAAACTGGTCATCAGTCTATATCTATCACATATCCGAATTTTTAAAGAACGATCTGACAAAAGTCAGAAATCAACATTCGATCTGAATGCTCATTTCTAAGTTCTGACAAGCTACTGCGTACGGCGAAAGTGGTGGAGCCAAGCGGGATCGAACCGCTGACCTCCTGCGTGCAAGGCAGGCGCTCTCCCAGCTGAGCTATGGCCCCGCATATTGGTAGGTCTGGGCAGATTTGAACTGCCGACCTCACCCTTATCAGGGGTGCGCTCTAACCAACTGAGCTACAGACCTATATAGGGTCTTGATCGTCTTCAACCATGAATCAAGCAATTCGTGTGGGAGCTCATCAGCAGGCTGATGTCGTCGATTAAGGAGGTGATCCAGCCGCAGGTTCCCCTACGGCTACCTTGTTACGACTTCACCCCAGTCATGAATCACACCGTGGTAACCGTCCTCCCGAAGGTTAGACTAGCTACTTCTGGTGCAACCCACTCCCATGGTGTGACGGGCGGTGTGTACAAGGCCCGGGAACGTATTCACCGCGACATTCTGATTCGCGATTACTAGCGATTCCGACTTCACGCAGTCGAGTTGCAGACTGCGATCCGGACTACGATCGGTTTTGTGAGATTAGCTCCACCTCGCGGCTTGGCAACCCTCTGTACCGACCATTGTAGCACGTGTGTAGCCCAGGCCGTAAGGGCCATGATGACTTGACGTCATCCCCACCTTCCTCCGGTTTGTCACCGGCAGTCTCCTTAGAGTGCCCACCATAACGTGCTGGTAACTAAGGACAAGGGTTGCGCTCGTTACGGGACTTAACCCAACATCTCACGACACGAGCTGACGACAGCCATGCAGCACCTGTGTCAGAGTTCCCGAAGGCACCAATCCATCTCTGGAAAGTTCTCTGCATGTCAAGGCCTGGTAAGGTTCTTCGCGTTGCTTCGAATTAAACCACATGCTCCACCGCTTGTGCGGGCCCCCGTCAATTCATTTGAGTTTTAACCTTGCGGCCGTACTCCCCAGGCGGTCAACTTAATGCGTTAGCTGCGCCACTAAAATCTCAAGGATTCCAACGGCTAGTTGACATCGTTTACGGCGTGGACTACCAGGGTATCTAATCCTGTTTGCTCCCCACGCTTTCGCACCTCAGTGTCAGTATCAGTCCAGGTGGTCGCCTTCGCCACTGGTGTTCCTTCCTATATCTACGCATTTCACCGCTACACAGGAAATTCCACCACCCTCTACCGTACTCTAGCTCGCCAGTTTTGGATGCAGTTCCCAGGTTGAGCCCGGGGCTTTCACATCCAACTTAACGAACCACCTACGCGCGCTTTACGCCCAGTAATTCCGATTAACGCTTGCACCCTCTGTATTACCGCGGCTGCTGGCACAGAGTTAGCCGGTGCTTATTCTGTCGGTAACGTCAAAACAGCAAGGTATTAGCTTACTGCCCTTCCTCCCAACTTAAAGTGCTTTACAATCCGAAGACCTTCTTCACACACGCGGCATGGCTGGATCAGGCTTTCGCCCATTGTCCAATATTCCCCACTGCTGCCTCCCGTAGGAGTCTGGACCGTGTCTCAGTTCCAGTGTGACTGATCATCCTCTCAGACCAGTTACGGATCGTCGCCTTGGTGAGCCATTACCCCACCAACTAGCTAATCCGACCTAGGCTCATCTGATAGCGCAAGGCCCGAAGGTCCCCTGCTTTCTCCCGTAGGACGTATGCGGTATTAGCGTTCCTTTCGAAACGTTGTCCCCCACTACCAGGCAGATTCCTAGGCATTACTCACCCGTCCGCCGCTGAATCAAGGAGCAAGCTCCCGTCATCCGCTCGACTTGCATGTGTTAGGCCTGCCGCCAGCGTTCAATCTGAGCCATGATCAAACTCTTCAGTTCAATACTGCTTGGGCTTTTAAGAAACCCTAAACTTGGCTCAGCAATCTCAAATGACTATGTGATTTCTCGCATGGCCACTTGTGATGCTGATAATCTTTGTGACTATCAGTCCGTACTCACAAGCACCCACACGAATTGCTTGATTCGATTTGTTAAAGAGCGTTTGGTTAAGAGCTTTTCGTCTCAACCGAGGCGCGCATTCTACGCTTTCCTCATTTGCTGTCAAGCGTTTATTTTGAAGTTTTTTTGCGAGAAACTCGTTTAGCTTCAAACACTTGACTCGCTGCGATCTCTCGTAGCGGGAGGCGAATCATACAGCGCTGAGAAGTGCTGTCAACCATCATCTCAACCGCTGCCGATCATTTGATCGTAGCCCTTTCAGCTCTTTCCGAACAACCTAACCTATTGAATTTCAAGAAGTTTGTCGTTCCGATGTCGCTGGAAGTGGGGCGCATTATAAGGGGATTCGAGAGGGCGTCAACCTTTAATTTCATTTATTTGAAATGTTCCAGGCGAAGACCTTATCAAGGCCACCAGGCGCTCGCCGCAACACCTTCAGCGCCTATGAGATCGAGCGCCGCCCGCGCGGCGCTTCGCGGGACAAGCCCGCTCCCACATTTGTTGCAACGTGGCCATGCCTGTCAGGCCATGGTTGTCAGCCTTGTTGGCATGACTGGATCTCGAGGTGGACATTGGTGCCGCCCCACCTGCCTCAAGACGAGCACCAAGGCAGGTAACCATGGCCTGACAGGTTCGGCACGTTGCAACAAATGTGGGAGCGGCGGTGCGGCGATCCGACTTGTCCCGCGAAGCGCCGCGCGGGCGGCGCTCGATCTCACAGGCGCCAGAGAACCTAAGGCAGGCACCTCTGAAAGCCAATCGCATCCCAAGACAGGCCCCACCCAACCTCAAACCGCCCTCCCCTGCCTCCGGCCCACCCTAGGCAGCACCCGCGAAACAGCAGGAACCCGCAACACCATCAACACCCCCCCAATAACCGCATAGATTGCCCACTCCCGCAGATCCGAGCGCACGATCCACAAGAAATGCAGCAACCCCAACCCAAGTATCACGTACACCAACCGGTGCAGCTTCTTCCAACGCGCACCCAACCGCCGCTGGCTATACCGATTTGAGGTAACCGCCAGGGCCAGCAGCCCAAGAAACCCAAGCGCACCCACAATAATGTAAGGCCGCTTGCGCAACTCAACCGCCAGCTGCCCCCAGTCCAGCCCAAGGATAAAGAACAGGTAAGCCAGGATGTGCAGCACGATATAGGCAAACACCCACAACCCCAGTTGCCGGCGCACCACGATCCAGCCCGACCATCCCGTCAGCTTCTGCAGCGGCGTCATGCCCAAGGTAACCAGCAGGAAGGTCAGCGCCCCGAGCCCAAGCCGGTCCATCATGATCTTTCCAGGGTCAGGCCCTAGCAGATTCATCGCCGCCTCATACAACCACCAGACCGGGAACAGGCACCCCACGATGAAGATGGCCAGACGAAACCAGGGGTAACGCATCAATAGTTCTTCCGCAGATCAAGCCCGGTATACAGCGACGCCACTTCATCGGCATAGCCATTGAACATCTGGGTTTCCCGCACATTGGGACTGAACAGCCCGCTGGGCAGCCGCCGTTCACGCGCCTGGCTCCAACGGGGGTGGTCGACCGTCGGATTCACATTGGCATAGAACCCATATTCATCCGGCGCCAGCCCTTCCCAGGTGGTGCCCGGTTGCTCGGCCACCAGGCTGATACGCACGATCGACTTGATGCTCTTGAAGCCATACTTCCACGGCACCACCAGCCGCAACGGCGCGCCATTCTGGTTGGGCAGCTCCCGGCCATACATGCCGACCGCCAGGATCGCCAAAGGATGCATCGCCTCATCCAGACGCAAGCCTTCTCTATAAGGCCAGTCGATCAAGGCGAACCCCGAACGCTGCCCCGGCATGTGCTCCGGGTCTTTCAGGGTTTCGAAGCGCACATAGCGCGCCTTGGACGTCGGCTCGACCTGCTTGAGCAACTGCGCCAACGGGAAGCCCAGCCACGGAATGACCATCGACCATGCCTCGACGCAACGCAGCCGGTAGATGCGCTCCTCAAGCTGGTACGGCTTGACGAAGTCTTCCAGTGCATAGCGCCCGGGCTTACCCACTTCACCATCGACCACAACGCTCCACGGTTCGGTTTTCAGGCTGTCGCCATTGGCCGCCGGGTCGCCCTTGTCGGGCCCGAACTCGTAGAAGTTGTTGTAGTGGGTGGCATCCTTGAACGGCGTGATTGACTCACCCTTGACCGTTACTGCCTGCCATCGGGTGGCCGCGAGCTTTTCACTGAACCAGCCAGGCGCCCTGCCCGCCTCGACATCGGCGTAACGGCTGGCTTCAGTTGCGCGCGCCATGCTCGGCAAGGCACCCAGCGCCAGGCCGGCCAAAGAGCCACCCAGCAGGGTACGACGGGAGAAGTAAATGCCTTCGGGGGTGATCTCCGACGCCTTGCATTCGGAAGACCTGGGTAGCTTGATGAGCATGAGCGGCTCCACAGCACTGGATAACGGATGTACCAGTAAGACTATGGAGCCGGCGGGTTATTCCTGCATTAAATGATTGTCACGCTTTACGACGGCGTGCCTTGAGCAGGAACTGGATCGGCCCCGAAGCCGCATAGGCGAGGAAGATCAGCAGCAGGATACGCGGCGGGTCGCTGAACACCACGGCAAACACCAGTACCACGGCCAGGATAGCCACGAACGGTACACGGCCCTTGAGGTCCAGCTCCTTGAAGCTGTTGTACTTGATGTTGCTGACCATCAGCATGCCGGCAGCAGCCACCAGCAGCGCCACCAGGAACGACAGCTTGGAGCCCTGGATGCCATAGTCGCTGAACGCCCACACGGTACCCGCGACCACGCCCGCGGCAGCCGGGCTGGCCAGGCCGATGAAGTAGCGCTTGTCGGCGGTGCCGACCTGGGTATTGAAGCGTGCCAGGCGCAGTGCTGCACCGGCCACATAGATGAAGGCGACCATCCAGCCGACCTTGCCCATGTCGCCCAGCGCCCAGCCAAAGGCCAGCAAGGCCGGAGCCACACCGAAGGCGACCATGTCCGACAGCGAGTCGTACTCGGCACCAAAGGCGCTCTGAGTGTTGGTCATGCGCGCGACCCGGCCATCGAGGCCGTCGAGCACCATGGCCACGAAGATGGCGATGGCAGCGAAGGCAAAGTACTTGCTCGCCTCGCGCGGGTCACCGGCGCTCAGGGCGCTCTGCGCGCTCATCGAGCTGATGATGGAATAGAAACCGGCAAACAGGTTGGCGGTGGTAAACAGGTTGGGCAGCAGGTAGATGCCACGATGGCGCACCTTGCGCCCTTCGGCGTCATGCCCTTCTTCAACGTGCTCATCGACAGGTAGCAGGCTTTCGGCGTCGGAGGGCTTGTTCGGCTCTTCGGGACGTTCGCTCATGGAGGGTACCTTGCAACAGGATGGAAAATGTTCGACACGGGCCTGCAAAACAGGTTCTGACGGCAGGCCACTGGTCTGCTTTATACCAGAAGCTGACTGTCAGAACGAAAAAACGCGGCCGAAGCCGCGTTTTTCATCTTTCGATAAGACTTAGTTCTTGGTCTTGTCGACGATTTTGTTAGCCGAGATCCACGGCATCATCGAGCGCAGTTGCTCGCCGATGATTTCGATGCCGTGAGCGGCGTTGTTGCGGCGCTTGGCGGTCATCGATGGGTAGTTGGTAGCACCTTCGGAGATGAACATCTTCGCGTACTCGCCGTCCTGGATGCGCTTCAGGGCGTTGCGCATGGCCTTGCGGGATTCTTCGTTGATGACTTCCGGACCGGTTACGTACTCACCGTACTCGGCGTTGTTGGAGATCGAGTAGTTCATGTTGGCGATACCGCCTTCGTACATGAGGTCAACGATCAGCTTCAGTTCGTGCAGGCACTCGAAGTAGGCCATTTCCGGCGCGTAGCCAGCTTCGACCAGGGTTTCGAAACCGGCCTTGACCAGCTCTACGGTACCGCCGCACAGAACAGCCTGCTCACCGAACAGGTCGGTTTCGGTCTCGTCCTTGAAGGTGGTTTCGATGATGCCGGTACGGCCGCCGCCTACGCCCGAAGCGTACGACAGGGCAACATTCTTGGCGTTGCCGGAGGCGTCCTGGTAGATGGCGATCAGGTCAGGGATACCGCCGCCCTTGACGAACTCGGAGCGAACGGTGTGGCCCGGGGCCTTCGGCGCGATCATGATCACGTCGAGGTCGGCACGTGGAACAACCTGGTTGTAGTGGATCGAGAAGCCATGGGAGAAGGCCAGGGTAGCGCCCTTCTTGATGTTCGGCTCGATTTCCTGCTTGTACAGTTGGCCCTGGAACTCGTCCGGGGTCAGGATCATGACCAGGTCGGCAGCAGCGACGGCAGAGGCAACGTCGGTCACTTTCAGGCCATGGGCTTCTGCCTTGGCAACGGTGGCCGAACCTTTACGCAGACCGATGGTGACATCTACACCGGAGTCCTTCAGGTTGCACGCCTGAGCGTGGCCCTGGGAACCGTAACCGATGATGGCGACTTTCTTACCCTGGATGATGGAAAGGTCGCAGTCTTTATCGTAGAAAACTTTCATGAAAATACCCCTGGTTATATCTCGGCCCCTGCGGAGCCATCGCTAATTTTTGAATTTAGATGCTGAGCACTTTGTCGCCACGGGCAATGCCGGTAACGCCGCTGCGCACGGTTTCGAGAATCGATGCAGTGCCGATCGCCTGGATGAAGCTGTCCAGTTTGTCGCTGGTGCCGCTCAGCTGCACGGTGTACACGCTGGCAGTCACATCGACGATCTGGCCACGGAAGATATCCGTGGTGCGCTTGATCTCGGCGCGCTGGGCACCGGTGGCCTTGACCTTGACCAGCATCAGTTCACGCTCGATGTGAGCGCTTTCCGACAGGTCGACGAGCTTGACCACTTCGACCAGCTTGTTCAGGTTCTTGGTGATCTGTTCGATCACTTCGTCATGGCCAACGGTGGTCAGCGTCAGACGCGACAGGGTCGGGTCTTCGGTCGGCGCCACGGTCAGGCTTTCAATGTTGTAGTTACGCTGGGAGAACAGGCCGACCACGCGGGACAACGCACCTGGTTCGTTTTCCAGCAGCAGGGAGATGATGTGCCGCATATCAGGTACGCTCCGTCTTGCTCAGCCACATGTCACGCATCGAGCCATCCTTGATCTGCATCGGATAGACGTGCTCACTGCGGTCAACCGCGATGTCGATGAACACCAGGCGGTCCTTCATCGCAAACGCTTCTTCCAGCTTCGGCTTGAGGTCCTTCAGGCTGGTGATGCGGATACCCACATGGCCATAGGCCTCGGCCAGCTTGATGAAGTCAGGCAGCGACTCGACGTACGAGTGCGAGTGACGACCGTTGTAGGCCATGTCCTGCCACTGGCGGACCATGCCCAACACACCGTTGTTCAGGTTGACGATCTTCACCGGCAGGCCGTACTGCATGCAGGTGGACAGCTCCTGGATGTTCATCTGGATGCTGCCTTCGCCGGTCACGCAGGCCACGTCCTGGTCCGGGAAGTTGAGCTTGACGCCCATCGCCGCCGGGAAGCCGAAGCCCATCGTGCCCAGGCCACCGGAGTTGATCCAGCGGTTCGGCTTGTTGAAGCGGTAGTACTGCGCCGCGAACATCTGGTGCTGGCCCACGTCGGAGGTGACGAAGGCATCGCCATTGGTCACTTCGCACAGGGTCTCGATGACTTTCTGCGGCTTGATGACATTGCCGTCACCCTTGTCGTAAGGGAACAGCTCGCCATTGCCACGCCATTCGTCGATCTGCTTCCACCAGGCATCCAGCGCCGCCTTGTCAGGCTGCTCGCCGATTTCCTTGAGGATGCCGAGCATTTCGCTGAGCACGCTGTCGACCGGGCCGACGATCGGCACGTCGGCCTTGATCATCTTGGAGATCGACGCCGGGTCGATGTCGATATGGATGATCTTGGCGTTCGGGCAGAACTTGGCCGGGCCGTTGACCACGCGGTCGTCAAAACGGGCACCGACGGCGAAGATGACGTCGGCATGGTGCATGGCCATGTTGGCAGTGAAGCTGCCGTGCATGCCGAGCATGCCGAGGAACTGGCGGTCAGTACCCGGGAAGCCACCCAGACCCATCAGGGTATTGGTGACCGGCAGGTTCAGCGACTTGGCGATTTCGGTCAGGGCTTCGGAGCCACCACCGAGGATCACGCCGCCACCGGAGTAGACGATCGGGCGCTTGGCCGCCAGCAGCATCTCGGCAGCCTTGCGGATCTGGCCGGAGTGGCCGCGTACCGCCGGGCTGTAGGAGCGCAGCTTGACCTTTTTCGGGTAGACGTATTCGAACTTCTCGGCCGGGTTGGTCATATCTTTTGGAATGTCGACCACGACCGGACCTGGGCGACCGGATTGCGCCAGGTAGAATGCTTTTTTCAGAACTTCGGGGATTTCGCTGGCATGTTTGATCATGAAGCTGTGCTTCACGATCGGCCGCGAAATACCGATCATGTCGGTTTCCTGGAAGGCATCGGTACCCACCATGGTGCTAGGCACCTGGCCGGACAGGATGACCATCGGAATCGAGTCCATGTAGGCGGTGGCAATACCGGTAATGGCATTGGTCGCGCCCGGGCCGGAGGTTACCAGCACCACGCCGGCCTTGCCGGTGGCGCGGGCGTAACCGTCCGCCATATGGGTAGCTGCCTGCTCATGACGAACCAGGATGTGCTCGACTTCCGGTTCCTTGAACAGCGCGTCGTAAACATGCAGGAGAGCACCACCAGGGTACCCGTAGATGTGCTTAACGCCTTCGTCACGCAAGAAGCGGACGACCATCTCAGCGCCAGATAAAAGCTCCACGTTGTTCACCTCTAAAACGCCAGAATACCGCCCTCACTGGACGGGTCTTAATAGGTTTACTGCCAAGCAGAGCATGAGCGAACGTCAGCACTGACTGAGCAAGTATTGGGAGCGCCCCAGAGTGTTGCGGGGTTTTCCCACCCAGCGCGAGGTAACGCGTTGCGGGGTGTAACAGGTCGGCGCGGGTGTGCGCCTCATGATCTGCTTAGCGGGTCTGCTTCTGGCAGTCCCTCTACAGCGGAGATTGGATTCTTCTGATTCGGCGCCAACAAGTCAAGAAAAATTATTGCCAATTTTTCCCCAAGATGAATTCCTGCCACCACTAAAAATCGCTTCAGCAGCAGAATAAATAAGATTTCCACAAAAAAGGGCCACAATCTGCGGCCCTTGAAGGAAAAACTGAAGAAATCAGGCGGAAGGAGCAATCAATTGGTCAAATGCTGCCAACAGGCGGCGTAGCTCACGACTTTGCTCTGGCCGGTCGGTAAACACGGTTTCGGCCATGACCAGGATGCCGGAGGCGTTGGGCAACGGGTGGCCCAGCTCGATGATGATCTTCATGCGCGGCAGGAAGATCCATTGCAGCCACTGCTCGAAACTGAGGGTATCGACAGCGAAAGGCACCGTACTGGCCAGTGCCTCGTCGCTTGGCGGCTCGTCATCCCACCAACCTTGCACCTGCAGCTCACGCTCGATCAGCAGCAGGTGGTCGGCAATATCCAGAATGCGCTGTTCGATCATCACGAATTGACCCGTGCCTTTTGCCGGGCCAGTGCGGCGCCGGCGTTATCACCCTGCTTCTCGCGGGCCTGAGCGATGGTGTTCCACAGCTCGGCCTGCAGGCTCGGGCGGCCATTGGCGTAAGTCAGGGCACGACGCGCCAGCTGCTCGGCCTGCGGCGCATCACCTTGCGACAGGCGCACCTGGGCCAGGCGGTACAGCACCTGCGGCTCGCGCGGCGCAATGCGCTGGGCACGCTCCAGGCTCGAGGCGGCACCGTTGAAGTCGCCACTGCCCTGCTGGGTCTTCGCGGTGGTCAGCAGCGCCAGCACCGGGCCGTCCAGCTGCTCGTCGGCCGACAGGCCACCTGCAGCGGCACTGCTACGCGGGATACCGGTTGGCGCGCTGGTGGTTTGCGGGGCACTGTTCATCGCCGCGATGTCGAAGGGTTCGTCGGCGATCGGGTTGGGGTTGGTGGTCATCGGTGCAGAAGTGACCGGCCCTGTGGTAATCGGTCCTGGGGTGATCGGCCCCGGGGTAATCGGCGAGGTGCTGATCGGCGCCGCGCCATTGGCCGCCGGGAACGTCTGGATGCCCGAAGCGCCAGCGCCCTGCGGGATCATCACGGTGACGCCGGAGTCTTCAGGCAGCGTTTGCGCCTGCGCGGTGCCCGCGTTATAGCCACCCGCAGAGCGGTTGGCCGTCACGCGTTCGCTGTTGGACACGCGGGTGCTCGAGTCGACCACCGGAATATTGCCGCGCGGGACGCTGGCGCACCCCTGGAGCACAGCCAGCGCCGTCACGGCAGGAAACAGCCACTTGTTCACGTCACACCTCATCAATGCAGCCTGTGCTTAATTCATCCAGCCCTTGACCCAGTCCATGACCGATTCAACTGGATCCTGCTCGCCGCCACAGGTCGCGCCGGCGGGCGGTTCACTGCCGCGAATATACGGCATCTGCACCGCTCCCGGACAGCTGCCATCAGACCCATGGCCACTGTACGGGTCGATCCAGGCCTGCACCACGTTGTCCGGTTGCGGCATGTCCAGCGGCAGCGGGTCGGCCTTCTTCATGAAGCTGGTCCACACCTGCAGGGCACCGGTAGCACCGGTAAATGGCGTTTTGCCGTTATCGTCACGGCCCATCCATACCACGGCCAGCAGGTCCTGGCTGAAACCGGAGAACCAGCTGTCGCGCGAATCGTTACTGGTACCGGTCTTGCCCGCCAGGGTGAGATTGCGCGGCAAAGTGTTGTACACCGAGCGGCCGGTGCCTTCGCGCATCACCCGCTGCATGGCGTTCTGCACCAGGTAGATGGCCCCCGGGTCGAAGGTTTGCTGGATCTGGAACGGGTAGCGCTTGAGCGGCTCGCCCTCGGCGGTGAGCACGCTGCGGATACCGCGCATCGGGGTGTTGAAGCCGCCGTTGGCGATGGTCTGGTACATGGTCGCGACCTGCATCGGCGACATGCCGCCGGCACCCAGCAGCATGGCCGGGAAGGCTGGCCAGTCGACATTCACACCCAGCCTGCCAATGGTCTTGATCACGTTGGGCACGCCCACATCCAGGCCGATCTTGGCAGTCGACAGGTTGTAGGAGTTGGCCAGCCCCTGGTACAGGTAGATGGTGCCATGCGGGCGGCGGTCGTAGTTTTGCGGGCGCCAGACCTGGCCGTCGGCACCTTTGACCGAGAACGGCTCGTCCTGCACCAGGCTGGTCAGGGTGTACCTGGTCGGCTGCTCCAGCGCGGTCAGGTAGACCGCCGGCTTGACCAGCGAGCCGATCGGCCGCACGGCATCGATGGCGCGGTTGAAGCCGGCGAAACCGGCCTGGCGGCTGCCGATCAGCGCCTGCACTTCACCGGTTTCCGGGTTGGTCACGACCATCGCCGACTCCACCTCGTCCGCCCCCTTGCGGCCCGCCAGGCGCTTGAAGGTCTCGCTCATCGAGGTTTCGGCCTTCATCTGCAGGATCGGGTCGAAGCTGGTGAAGATGCGCAGGCCTTCTTCGGTCAAGTCTTCATCGCGGTAGTCCTGGCGCAGCTGGCGCTTGACCAGGTCGAGGAATGCCGGGAACGAGCTGTCGGCCAGGCTGCCGCGCTTGGTCACGCCCAGCGGCATCTTCTTCGCTGCATCGACTTCTGCCTGGCTGGCCACGCCCTGCTCGGCCACCAGGTCGAGTACCAGGTTGCGGCGGGCCAGGGCGCGGTCCGGATAGCGACGCGGGTTGTAGTAGGACGGCCCCTTGACCATGCCCACCAGCAAGGCGATCTGGTGCAGTTTCAGCTCCGACAGCGGTTGGCTGAAGAAGAACTGGCTGGCGAGGCCGAAGCCGTGCACCGCACGCTGGCCATCCTGGCCGACGAACACCTCGTTGAGGTAGGCCTCGAGGATCTCGCGCTTGTCGTAGTGCAGCTCCAGCAGTACGGCCATCATCGCCTCGGTCAGCTTGCGGCTGAGGCTGCGCTCGCTGGTGAGGTAGAAATTCTTCACCAGCTGCTGGGTCAGGGTACTGCCACCCTGGCGCATGGAACCTGCCGAGGTGTTGACCCACATGGCCCGGGCGATGGACTTGGGCGACACCCCGAAGTGGCTGTAGAAATCGCGGTCTTCCGTCGCCACCAGGGTTTCGAGCAGGTACGGCGGTACCTGGTCGATCTTGATCAGGATGCGGTCTTCGAGGTTTTTCGGGTAGATGCCGCCGATCATCAGCGGCTCCAGGCGCACTACGTCGAGCGTCTTGCCGTTGGCGCCGGAAAGGCCCGCCACGTAATCGCCGGAGAAGCGCACACGCACGAACTGCGCCGGCTCCATGCCCTCGTAGAACTGGAAGCCACGGGTATTGAGCTCGACGGTGTTGCCGTTGACTGCCGCCGCGCCCGGGCCGTTGGCCGCGCTTTCACGCCGGTAGCCGAGCGCGTCCAGCTCGGTGAGGAAGTCGTTCTTGCTCAGCTTCTGGCCGGAAAACAGCTCCAGCGGCCGGGCATACACCTTGGCCGGGATGGTCCAGCGCTTGCCGGAAAACTTTTCCTGGACGACAGCATCAAGGTAAACCGCGAAGCCGGCGATGATCACCAGGCCGACCAGGCTGAGCTTCAAAGCCCAGCCCAGCCAGGCGCGGGAGCGGCCGGTCGGGCGTTTCTGAGGGGTACGGGGATTTCGGGTTCGGGTCATGGCGGCGGATTATACGCACTTTATAAAGGCTGGGCAGACGCCCCCGGCGGTAGGCAGGGACGGCACCATTGACCATAATGGCGCATTCGAATTCCCTGCCCCCGGAAGGATTTCCCGTGAGCCAAGCCCTTATCACTGCGTTGCAGAACCCCGCCCTGTACCCTCACCCCGTGGATGGGTTCCAGCTCATCGAGACGCATATCTCCTGGGTCCTGCTCACTGGCGAGTATGCCTACAAGATCAAGAAGCCGATGAACTTCGGCTTCCTCGACTTCACCGGCCTGGACCAGCGCCAGCATTTTTGTAACGAAGAATTGCGCCTGAACCAGCGCCTGACCGACGGCCTGTACCTGGAAGTGTTGCCGATCACCGGTAGCGTCGACGCGCCGCAGATCGGTGGTGAAGGCGAAGCCATCGAGTACGTGCTGAAGATGCGCCAGTTCCCCCAGGGGCAGATGCTCAACACCCTGCAGGCCAATGGCGAACTGAACGCCGCGCACATCGACCAGATGGCCCGGCAGATCGCCGAGTTCCACCTGCAGGCCCCACGCGTTCCGGTGGAGCACCCGCTCGGCACGCCGGACAGCGTGATGGCGCCGGTGGAACAGAACTTCGAGCAGATTCGCCCGTTCCTCAGCGACAAGGCCGACCTGCAGCAACTCGACGCCCTGCAGGCCTGGGCACGCAGCAGCTTCGAGCGCCTGCATGGCCTGCTGGAAAAGCGCAAGGCCAATGGTTTCATCCGTGAATGCCACGGTGACATCCACCTGGGCAACGCCACCCTGATCGACGGCAAGGTGGTGATCTTCGACTGCATCGAGTTCAACGAACCGTTCCGTCTGACCGACGTGTATGCCGACACCGGCTTCCTGGCCATGGACCTGGAAGACCGCGGCCTGAAATGCCTGGCCCGCCGCTTCATCAGCCAGTACCTGGAACTGACCGGCGACTACGAAGGCCTGGAACTGCTCAACTTCTACAAAGCCTACCGCGCGCTGGTGCGGGCCAAGGTTGCACTGTTCAGCATGCCAGCCGATGCCGATGGCGTGCAGCGCGCCACCACCCTGCGCACCTACCGCAACTATGCCAACCTGGCAGAAAGCTACAGCGCCATCCCGTCGCGCCTGCTGGCCATTACCCACGGTGTTTCGGCAGTGGGCAAAAGCCACGTCGCCATGCGCATGGTCGAGGCCCTGGGTGCGGTCCGCGTGCGTTCGGATGTGGAGCGCAAACGCCTGTTCGGCGACCAGCAGCAGGCTGACGCTGGCCAGCTGAGTAGCGGCATCTATGACCAGGACGCCAGTGTCGCGACCTACCAGCGCCTGCACGAGGTGGCGGCGACCGTGCTGCGAGCCGGCTTCCCGGTGGTGCTGGATGCCACCTACCTCAAGCGTGATCAGCGCCAGGCCGCGGCGGACATCGCCAGCCAGACCGGCGTGCCATTCCTGATCCTCGACTGCCATGCGCCGGACGCGGTCATCGCCAGCTGGCTGGAGCAGCGTCGGGCAGAAAACACCGACCCGTCCGATGCCACCCTGGAAGTGGTCAAGGCCCAGCAGGCCAGCCGTGAGCCGCTGAGTGCACAAGAGCTGGTGCAGAGCACCCGCGTCGATACCCAGAGTGCCGGGAGCATGGACCAGGTGATCGAGCAGATTCGCCAGCGCTTGCCTGGGCTGTAAGGTCAGCGATTTCCTGGGCCGGCCTCTTCGCGGGCTTGCCCGCTCCCACAGGTACAGCACAGTCCTTGAAGCTGTGCCTCACCTGTGGGAGCGGGCAAGCCCGCGAAGAGGCCAGTGCGGGACATCTCGTCGCCCCCTATGGCAAAAGGCCGCGCATTTCCCATCCCCCGCTACACTCCTCTCTGACCTGCTCGCGATTTATCCCCCAATCCCCGTTCAGCCATCGCAAGGAGGCTCGATGAACGATGAATTGCAGCATCTGAAGAACCTTGGCAAGACCTCTGCGCAGTGGCTGCATGCAGCCGGCATCCACAGTGCATCGGATCTGCGCCGCCTGGGCGCGGTGGGTGCGTACCAGGCCGTGAAGACACGAGGGTTCCGCGCATCGAAGGTGCTGTTGTATGCCATTGAAGGCGCCCTGCTGGACATGCACTGGAACGATTTGCCGCTGGAGCGCAAAGAAGCGCTCAACCAACAACTGGATGCGAAAAGCCCTGCGCAAAAAAATCAGAAATAATTTCAGGAAGGGGATTGACGACGAAATGAGAATCGTTATGATTATCACAACTGGTCGCGAGACTGGTTGGATAAGCTAAGAGCCCCTGGTTCGGACTCTCAGATTATCTCCTCATCAGGCTAATCACGGTTATTGACCCGGCAATTTGCCGGGTCTTTTTTTGCCTCTTTGCAGCCCTGTCACCGCAGTTGCGCGCAATAGTCCTGCTCCGGCATCGCTGCCGTGTACCAAACAAAATCAGCCTCGCCTGCCTCGACCTGCTCACCGACCTCTGCCAACAGCAGTACCTTGCTCTCCCCCTGCGCTTGCAGGTCAGCCAGGTGCAACGGCACACCCAGGTCCTTGCGCACGTGATAAGCCCCGGCCAGCAGCAGTGCCGGCTGCGGCGCCGCCAGCAAGCGCTCGGCCATGCGCCGGTCGCGCTGCTGCTGCACGGCCAGCATCGCCGGCAACTGGCTTTCTGGCAGCATCCCGCAATGCCCGGCACGCACATGCTCCAGCAAGGCGGCCTTGACCGTCGGCGCATTGGAGCGTTCGCCCGGTAACGAAGCTGGCTGTCGATAGGCCTGGCGCATCTCGCCGGGCGAGAGGTTGGCGGCCAGCACAGGCACCCGCTGCTGCAAAGCCTCAGTCACGATTGGCCCGTACAGCTGCCAATCCCAGCCGTCCTGCCAAGCCAGGGCATTGGGCAGGTCTGCCGGCAAAGGTTGCCCCGCGAGCTTGTCCAGCAGCGGTTGCTGCTCGGGCTGCAGCATTTCCAGCAGCAGGCTGCCCTGCACACGTTGGCCTTGCAGGGCGCGCAGCAGCCACAGCTGCAGTGCGTGATGGTCGGGGTTGTCGTGTTTCTCGCCGACCAGCACCCGGGGGGCGGCAGACAGGCGCTGCACCAGTTGCTCAGGGCTGATCAGCTGGCCATCGGCGAGATCGACGATATGCCCCAGCTCCGCATGGCTGCGCCCCTCACTGCTCTGCCAGGCGGGCAGCGGTGGCAGGCTGGCCTGGCAGCCACCCAGTACCAGCACCAGGCACAGCGAGAAAGCGGACAGCAGCGGATGTCGCATGGGCAGTACCTCCATTCATGGCCTGCACGAGCCCTTGTAGGAGCGGCCTTGTGTCGCGAAAGGGCCGCAAAGCGGCCCCAGATTTTCAGCAGTGATGCACAAATTGCCGGGGCTGCTCTGCAGCCCTTTCGCGACACAAGGCCGCTCCTACAAAGATCGCGCCAGCGTTAGCGAGTGATGATCAGCGGATGCCCACGCTGCGGGTGCGCCTGTACCAATACATCGATCCCGTATACCGCCTTCAACGCCGCCGGCGTCAGCACTGCTTCGGGTGCGGCAAAGGCATGGCAGCGCCCCTGCTCCAGCAGCAGGATACGGTCACAGTAGCGCGCCGCCAGGTTCAGGTCATGCAGGATCACCAGCACCGCGGCACCACGGTCGGCAAAGCGGCGCACGGCTTCCAAGGTGGTGTGCTGGTGCAACGGGTCGAGCATCGAGGTTGGCTCGTCGAGCAGCAGCGTGGTACCCGCCTCGCCCGGCCATAGCTGCGCCAGCACCCGAGCCAGGTGCACCCGTTGCCGCTCGCCGCCAGACAACGCCAGGTAACTGCGCTCCACCAGGTGCCAGGCATCTGCCGCCCGCAAGGCCGCTTCGACGATTTCCGCATCGCGCCGCTGCCCGGTGCCATGGGGCATGCGCCCCATGCCCACCACTTCCTCGACCCGGAACGAGAACCCCAGGCTGGACACCTGCGGCAACACCGCCAGGCGCCTGGCCCGCTCCTGCCCGGCCCAGTTGGCCAGCGGCCTGCCCTGTAGCGTCACCCATCCGCGATCAGGCATCAGTTCACCACACAGTACACCCAGCAGGCTGCTCTTGCCGGCACCGTTGGGGCCGAGCACGCCCACCACCTGCCCCGGGCTCAGCTGCAAATGAATGTCATGCAGCACTTGGTTGCTGCCCCGCCGCAAGTACAGGCCCTCGGCTTGCAACATCAGCTGCGCCCTCGTATCAGCAAGAACAGGAAAAACGGTGCACCGATAAAGGCCGTGACGATGCCGATCGGCAGCTCGGCAGGCGCCAGCAGCAGCCGCGCCGCCAAATCGGCGAACAGCATCAGCACACCGCCCGCCAACAAGGAAGCTGGCAGCACCACACGGTGATCAGGCCCGGCCAGCAAGCGCACCAGGTGCGGTACCACCAGGCCGATGAAACCGATCAACCCGGCAGCCGCCACCGCCGCACCCACGCCCAGCGCCGTGCAGAACACCAGCTCGCGCTTGAGCCGCTCCACATCGATGCCCAGGTGGCGCGCCTCCGACTCACCCAGCAGCATGGCATTCAACGCCTTGGCCCGGCGTGGCAGCCACACTGCCACGCCAGCAGCCACCAGCAGCAACGGCCACAGCCGCTGGTAACTGGCACCATTGAGGCTGCCCAGGTTCCAGAACGTCAGCGTGCGCAGCGTGGCGTCGTCGGCCAGGTAGGAGAACAGCCCCACGGCAGCACCGCCCAACGCGGTCATGGCCACACCAGCCAGCAGCATCGTGGCGACGTTGGTCTGGCCGTCGCGCCGCCCCAGACGATAGACCAGCGCAGTCACGCCCAGCCCACCGATGAAAGCACACAGCGACAACAAGTAAGGGGCAAGCACATCCGGCATGCCGCCCAGCCAACTGCCGCCAACGATGGCCACCGCCGCGCCCACCGCCGCCCCGGCGGCAACCCCTACCAGCCCAGGGTCGGCCAGTGGGTTACGGAACAGCCCCTGCATCGCCACACCGGACAGCGCCAGCACCGCGCCCACCGCCAACCCCAGCAAGGTGCGCGGCAGGCGGATCTGGCCGAGGATCATCTCGGCCTGCTGCAGGCCGTCGGCGGCAATGGGCAGCCCCAGCAGGCGCAGGCCGGCACGCAGGGTATCGAACAGCGGCAGGCTGACCGGCCCCAGGGCCAATGACAACCACACCGCCAATAGGCACAACAGGCTCAGGCAAACGAACAGCGTGCGTGGCTGGACCCGCTGTTTCATTGGGCGAGGCCGGCCTTGGCAGCCGGATAGAAGGTGGCCGCAAGCAACTGCAGTGTTGCCGGCAGGCGTGGCCCGAGCCCACCGACCAACAGCGTCGGGTCAAGCGATACCAGGCGTTTCTCGCGCACGGCGCGCGAGGCCGCCAGCGCGGGGTTTTCTTTCAGCAACGCCTGCAAGGCCCGCTCATCGGCCAGCGCCCGGTCGGAAAACACGATCACATCCGGGTCCAGCGCCGCCAGTGCTTCGCTGGAGAAATTCTTGTAGCCCTGATGTTCTGCCAGGTTGCGCCCACCTGCCTGGCTCAGCAGCCAGTCACCGGCAGTACCCTGCCCGGCGATCAGCGGCTTGGCCCCGGCATGCCCGACCAGCAGTAACACCCCTGGTGCCTTCTGCTCCGCCCGGGCCTGCCTGACCTTGGCCTGCAAGGCATCGAGCTGCTGGTGGTAGCCCGATGCCAGGACCGCGGCCTGCTGTTCTGCGCCCAGCAACTGCCCCAGGTGCTTGAGGTTTTCATCCACCGCCGCCAGTTCGGCCTTGCTGGAGAACAGTTCGACCCGCACGCCAGCCTTGCGGATTTGCGCCAGTACCGGTGGCGGCCCCATTTCGTCGGTGCCCACCAGCACATCCGGGCGCAGGCTGAGAATGCCTTCCGCAGACAGCTGCCGCTGGTAGCCGACACTAGGCAGTGACTTCAGCGATGGCGGATGCTGGCTGGTGGTGTCCACACCCACCAACCGCGCTTCACCACCCAGCGCGCTGATCCATTCGCTTAGTGCACCACCTGCGCTGACCCAACGCTGCGGCAGCTCGGCCGCCGGGGCCTGGGTGGAGAGCACAAGGCTCGCGCACAGGGCGAGCAAGGCGACGGGACGGCGCATCATCGGGTTCCTTCTGCAGGCGGGCCGCGCGCCTTGTGGCGGGCGACGGAACTGCGCACCATAAGCAGCCGGGCGCAGCGAATGCGGGCAATTTGATAATTATTCGCATTGACGCGTCAAGCTACCACTTGTTTCACGAGTCATCCTTGCCATGCACTTCCTTTGTACCTCCCACGGCCTGGCCGAAGGCCAAAGCCGCGCCTTCAGCGTAGACGGCATCGAACTGTTCGGCGTACGCCGCCAGGGCCAGGTGTACCTCTACCGCAATCGTTGCCCGCACCGCAGCATCCCGCTGAACTGGGCGGAAGATGCGTTTCTCGATGACAGCGCCAGCCTGATTCACTGCGCCCATCATGGCGCGCTGTTCCTGATCGAAAGCGGCGAATGCGTGGCCGGGCCGTGCGAGGGCGAGCAACTGCAGGCCCTAGGCTGCCACGAGGACAGCCAGGGCATCTGGTTCAAGGGGTAAGCAGCACCGGCAGGCGGCGGTCGATGACGATGCCTTCGGCGTCCAGGCGCGTGCCGTAGGCCAGCACCTCCACCCCGTCCGCCACCGCCGCGCGCAGGGCCTGGGCATAGGCCGCATCGATTTCCTCGGCCGGGCGCACCGCGTCGATACCGGTCAAGTTCACGCAATACAACTGCACCGCCCGCACGCCCTGCCTGGCCAGCTTCGCCAGCTCGCGCAGGTGTTTGGCACCGCGCTGGGTCACCGCATCAGGGAAGGCCGCGACCGTGCTGTCTGGGTAGCCCAGGGTCACGCTCTTGACCTCGACATAGGCCGGGGCACCGTCGAATTCCAGACGAAAGTCGATGCGGCTGCCTTCCTCGCCGTAGGCCACTTCACGCCTTAGAGCACTGAAGCCGGCCAGTTCGGCGATGATACCGGCACGCAGGGCCTCTTCGACCAGCGTATTGGCCCGCCCGGTATTCACACAGGCCAGCCGCCCCTGCGGGGTTTCGCTGATTTCCCAGGTGCCCGGGAGCTTCCGCTTGGGGTCGTTGGAGCGGCTGAACCACACCTGCCCGCCTTCACGCATGCAGTTGAGCATGGAGCCGGTGTTGGGGCAGTGGATGGTCAGCTGTTCGCCGCCGGGCAGTTCGATATCCGCCAGAAAGCGTTTGTAGCGGCGCAGCAGGCGTCCCTGTTCGAGTGGGGGATGGAATTGCATCAGCCTTGCCAGCTCCGCAGACCGCGGGCGATCCGTTGTACCGCCTCTTCCAGGCGCGGCAGGCTTTGGGTGTAGGCAAAGCGCACATGGTGGCCGGCCAGGTGACGGCCGAAGTCCAGGCCCGGGGTGAAGGCCAGGTGCTCGGTCTCCAGGAAGTGCCGGCAGAAGGCGAACGCGTCACCGCCAAAGGCACTGATGTCGGCATACAGGTAGAACGCCCCCTGCGGCTCGACGGCAATGCGGAAGCCCAGTTCGCGCAGGGCAGGCAACAGGTAGTCGCGGCGGCGGGCGAACTCGGCCCGGCGCTCCTCGAAAATGGCCAGGGTCTCGGGCTGGAAACACGCCAGCGCGGCATGCTGGGCCATGCTGGGCGCACTGATGTACAGGTTTTGTGCCAGCTTCTCCAGGTCGGCCACCGCGCCAGGAGGCGCCACCAGCCAGCCGAGGCGCCAACCGGTCATGCCGAAATACTTGGAAAAACTATTCAGGACGAATGCCGAGTCGTCCACTTCCAGCACGCTGGGTGCGTCCATGCCATAGGTCAGCCCGTGGTAGATCTCGTCCACCACCAGGTGGCCATGCCGTTCGCGGGTGGCGCGGGACAGGCCGGCCAGCTCGTCACGCCCCAGCACGGTGCCGGTCGGGTTGGCCGGCGAGGCGACCAGGGCTCCGACCGTGTCCTTGTCCCAGTAGCGGTCGACAAGGTCGGCAGTCAGCTGGTAATGCACGTCCGGGCCCACCGGCACCAGCTGCGCCCCGCCCTCGACCAGGCGCAGGAAGTGGCGGTTGCACGGGTAGCCTGGGTCGGCCAGCAGCCAGTGCTTGCCTGGGTCTACCAGCAAGCTGCTGGCCAGCAGCAGCGCACCGGAGCCACCCGGGGTGATGAGGATGCGTTCAGGGTCGACACTCAGGCCGTAACGCTGGCCATAGAACCCGGCAATGGCTTCGCGCAGTGCCGGCAGGCCGCGTGCGGCGGTGTAGCGGGTGTGCCCGGCAGCCAATGCTGCCTGGCCGGCGGCAACGATGGGCGCGGCCGTTGTGAAGTCCGGCTCGCCGATTTCCAGGTGGATCACGTCGTGCCCGGCCGCCTGCAGCTCGTTGGCCCGGGCCAGCAGCGCCATGACGTGGAAGGGTTCGATGGCGCGGCTGCGCGCACTGTAGGGGTGGGCCATGACCTTCTCTCAATTGGGTCTAAACTGGAGATTCTACCTCTGCACGCCACCGAACGTGCGGCTTGCGCCGCTGTCAATTACCAGGATCGGGCGGGGTAGCGCACCCCCGATCTATCTGGTAAGTTCGGCGGCTCGCAGTCGCAGGGCCGGCGGGTGCCGGAGATGGAGCAGCCTGCGCATTGGATCAGATGAGTGAGAGGCGGTCTATTCATGTCCACCGTAGAAAAGCAAAAAGCCCAGACCATGTACGGTGTCGAGCCCTACGTAGAAACCAAGGGTGAAGAGTACATGGGCGAGCCCATGAAAAAGCACTTCACCAAGCTTCTCGGCGCCTGGAAGCAAGAGCTGATGAACAGTGTCGACCGCACTGTGGACCACATGAAGGACGAGGCAGCCAACTTCCCCGACCCGGCCGACCGTGCCAGCCAGGAAGAAGAATTCGCCCTGGAGCTGCGCAACCGCGATCGCGAGCGCAAGCTGATCAAGAAAATCGACAAGACCCTCGACAAGATCAAGGCCGACGAGTACGGCTGGTGCGAATCGTGCGGCATCGAGATCGGCCTGCGTCGCCTGGAGGCCCGCCCTACCGCCGACCTGTGCTTCGACTGCAAGGAAATCGCCGAGAAAAAGGAAAAGACGGTCGGCAAAGGCTGATCTTTCTTTCCACCTGAACGGGGCGCATCATGCGCCCCGTTTCATTTATATGCCCAGCCTGACCATGACCGAATCAAGCTATATCGGGCGTTTCGCCCCCACCCCCAGCGGCTTCCTGCACTTCGGCTCGCTGGTCGCAGCCCTCGCGTCCTGGCTCGATGCCCGCGCCGTGAACGGCCGCTGGCTGCTGCGCATGGAAGACACCGACCCGCCTCGGGAAATGCCCGGTGCTCGCGATGCGATCCTGCAGACCCTGGAGCGCTACGGCCTGGAGTGGGACGGCGAAGTGGTGTTCCAGAGCCAGCGGCACGATGCCTATGCCGCGGTGGTCGACCGCCTGTTCAACATGGGCCTGGCCTACGCCTGCACCTGCTCGCGCAAGCAGCTTGAGGGTTACAACGGCGTTTACCCGGGCCTTTGCCGCAATGCCGGGCATGCTCGGGAAGGCGCGGCGATCCGCCTGCGCGTGCCAGAGCTGATCTACCGCTTTACCGACCGCGTGCAGGGCGAGTTCCAGCAGCACCTGGGGCGTGAAGTGGGCGATTTCGTCATCCAGCGCCGCGACGGCCTGTATGCCTACCAGCTGGCGGTGGTACTGGACGATGCCTGGCAAGGTGTTACCGACATCGTGCGTGGCGCCGACCTGCTCGACAACACCCCGCGCCAGCTGTACCTGCAAGAGTTGCTGGGCTTTTCGCAGCCGCGTTACCTGCATATTCCGCTGATCGTGCAGCCGGACGGGCACAAGCTGGGCAAGTCGTACCGCTCGCCGCCGCTGCAGGCGGACCAGGCGACACCGCTGTTGCTGCGGGCGCTGCGGGCGCTAGGGCAGGAAGCAGACCCCGAGTTGTTGCTGGCAACGCCGGCGGAGGTATTGGCGGTAGCTCGCAAGCAGTGGCGGCCCGAGGCGATTGCGCAGCGGACCACGGTGCCTGAGGCTGATTTGCGCTGAGGCATTACCGGCCTCTTCGCGGGCACGCCCGCTCCCACAGGAACTACACCACCTTCAAGATTTGTGGTTTACCTGTGGGAGCGGGCGCGCCCGCGAAGAGGCCGGCACAGGCAACCCACCCCCAAAAACAAAAGACCAATAAATTCAACCTCTTGGCGAACACCATGGATTCCCGCTAGCATCCGCCCAGCCATTTGCGCCAATAATAAGTCCAAGCCCGCAGCGCCCAACCATCGAGGCCAGCATGTACATCTATCGTTTGGTCCTGCTTCTGGTCGTGGGGATCTACCTGTTCTCCCCGGCCATCATGGACTGGTGGATCGAACCGACCGGAGCCTGGTATCGCCCTTACCTGCTCTGGCTGATCCTGATCGTCGTCACCTTCATCCTGCAGAGCCAACGAGATGCCGATGAGCTTTAGCCTGACCCAGATGATCCTGATCAGCGCCGCGTACCTCATGGTGCTGTTCGGCGTGGCCTGGATCAGCGAGCGGGGGTTGATCCCGCGCTCGATCATTCGCCACCCGCTGACCTACACCCTGTCGCTGGGCGTATACGCCAGTGCCTGGGCCTTCTATGGCTCGGTGGGCCTGGCCTACCAGTACGGCTACGGCTTCCTTGCCTGTTACCTGGGGGTGTCCGGCGCGTTCCTGCTGGCGCCGGTGCTGCTCTACCCGATCCTCAAGATCACCCGTACCTACCAGCTGTCCTCGCTGGCCGACCTGCTGGCGTTCCGTTTCCGCAGCACCTGGGCCGGGGCGCTGACCACCATCATCATGCTGATCGGGGTGCTGCCCTTGCTGGCCCTGCAGATCCAGGCGGTGGCCGACTCGATCAGCATCCTCACCGGTGAACCGGTCAAGGCACGGGTAGCCTTCGCCTTCTGTGCGCTGATCATCCTGTTCACCATCTTCTTCGGCTCGCGGCACATCGCCACACGCGAAAAGCACGAAGGGCTGGTGTTCGCCATCGCCTTCGAGTCGGTGATCAAGCTGCTGGCCCTGGGCGGTATCGGCCTGTACGCCCTGTATGGCGTGTTCGGCGGCCCGCACGAACTGGAAGTGTGGCTGCTGCAGAACCAGACCGCCCTGGCGGCTCTGCATACGCCACTGCAGGAAGGCCCATGGCGCACCCTGCTGCTGGTGTTCTTCGCCTCGGCCATCGTCATGCCGCACATGTACCACATGGCCTTCACCGAAAACCTCAACCCGCGCTCGCTGGTCAGCGCCAGCTGGGGCCTGCCGCTGTTCCTGCTGCTGATGAGCCTGGCCGTGCCGCTGGTGCTGTGGGCCGGCCTGCGCCTGGGCGCCACCACCAACCCCGAGTACTTCACCCTGGGCCTGGGGCTTGCCGCCAACAACCAGGCACTGGCGCTGCTGGCCTACGTCGGCGGCTTGTCGGCCGCCAGCGGGTTGATCATCGTCACCACCCTGGCGCTGTCGGGCATGGCCCTCAACCACCTGGTGCTGCCGCTGTACCAGCCGCCGGCCGAAGGCAACATCTACCGCTGGCTGAAGTGGACCCGCCGCGCGCTGATCGTCGCCATCATCACCGCCGGGTTCATGTTCTACCTGACCCAGAACAACCATCAGAGCCTGGCCAACCTGGGCATCGTCGCCTTCGTGGCCACGTTGCAGTTCCTGCCGGGCGTGCTGTCGGTACTGTACTGGCCGACTGCCAACCGCCGTGGCTTCATCGCCGGCCTGCTGGCCGGCACCCTGGTGTGGATGGTGACCATGCTGCTGCCCCTGCTGGGCAACCTGCAGGGCTTCTACATCCCGCTGCTGGACATGATCTACGTGCTGGACGACACCAGCTGGCACATGGCGGCCATCGCCTCGCTGGCGGCCAACGTGCTGTTGTTCACCCTGATCTCGCTGTTCACCAACGCCAGCAACGAAGAAGTCAGCGCCGCCGAAGCCTGCGCGGTGGACAACGTGCGCCGCCCGCAACGCCGCGAGCTGCACGCCGCCTCGCCACAGGAGTTCGCCACCCAACTGGCCAAGCCGCTGGGCGCCAAGGCCGCACAAAAGGAGGTGGAGCAGGCCCTGCGCGACCTCTACCTGCCATTCGACGAGCGCCGCCCCTATGCCTTGCGCCGCCTGCGCGACCGCATCGAGGCCAACCTGTCCGGCCTGATGGGGCCGAGCGTAGCCCAGGACATGGTCGAGACCTTCCTGCCGTACAAGTCCGGTAACGAGAACTACGTGACCGAGGACATCCACTTCATCGAAAGCCGCCTGGAAGACTACCACTCGCGCCTGACCGGCCTGGCCGCCGAGCTCGACGCCCTGCGCCGCTACCACCGCCAGACCCTGCAGGAACTGCCCATGGGCGTCTGCTCGCTGGCCAAGGACCAGGAAATCCTGATGTGGAACAAGGCCATGGAAGAGCTCACCGGCATCGCTGCCAAGCACGTGGTCGGCTCGCGCCTGGTCACCATCAGCGAACCCTGGCGCGGCCTGCTGCAAGGCTTCATCAACGTGCCCGACGAGCACCTGCACAAGCAGCGCCTGGCGCTGGACGGCCAGCCGCGCTGGCTGAACCTGCACAAGGCGGCCATCGACGAGCCGCTGGCCCCGGGCAACAGCGGCCTGGTGCTGCTGGTAGAGGACCTTACCGAAACCCAGGCGCTGGAAGACAAGCTGGTGCACTCCGAACGCCTGGCCAGCATCGGCCGCCTGGCTGCCGGCGTGGCACACGAGATCGGCAACCCGATCACCGGCATCGCCTGCCTGGCGCAGAATCTGCGCGAGGAGCGTGAGGGCGATGGCGAAATCATCGAGCTGTCCAGCCAGATTCTCGAACAGACCAAACGGGTATCGCGCATCGTCCAGTCGCTGATGAGCTTCGCCCATGCCGGCGGCAGCCACCAGAACAGCGAAGAGCCGGTATGCCTGGCTGAAGTGGCACAGGACGCCATCGGTCTGCTGGCGTTGAACCGGCGCAATTTCGAAGTACAGTTCTTCAACCTCTGCGACCCGGAGCACTGGGCCGAAGGGGACCCGCAGCGCCTGGCCCAGGTGCTGATCAACCTGCTCTCCAACGCCCGGGACGCCTCGCCGCCCGGCAGCGCCGTGCGCGTGCGCAGCGAAGTCAGCGAGCACACCGTCGACCTGATCGTCGAGGATGAGGGCAGCGGGATCCCGAAGAACATCATGGACCGCCTGTTCGAACCCTTCTTCACCACCAAGGACCCGGGCGAAGGAACCGGACTGGGGCTCGCTCTGGTCTATTCCATCGTGGAAGAGCATTATGGGCAAATCACCATCGACAGCCCGGCCGATATCGAACGGCAACGTGGCACCCGGATCCGCGTGACCCTGCCCCGGCATGTCGTAGCGACGTCCCCTGAAATTCGAGACCGTCGAGAGAATTGAATCAATGCCGCACATTCTGATCGTCGAAGACGAAACCATCATCCGCTCGGCCTTGCGTCGCCTGCTCGAACGGAACCAGTACCAGGTCAGCGAAGCCGGCTCGGTGCAGGAAGCCCAGGAACGCTTCAGCATTGCCACCTTCGACCTGATCGTCAGCGACCTGCGCCTGCCAGGCGCGCCCGGCACCGAACTGATCAAGCTCGGCCAGGGCACTCCGGTGCTGATCATGACCAGCTACGCCAGCCTGCGCTCGGCGGTAGACTCGATGAAAATGGGCGCGGTGGACTACATCGCCAAGCCCTTCGACCACGACGAGATGCTGCAAGCGGTGGCGCGTATCCTGCGCGACCGGCAGAACGCCCCGGCTGCCGCACCGGCGGCCGAGCCACGCGCCACCAATGGCAAGGCCGCCCCGGCCGACAAAGGCAGCACGGCAGCCGCCAATGGCGAAATCGGCATCATCGGCTCGTGCCCGCCGATGCAGGACATGTACAGCAAGATCCGCAAGGTCGCGCCCACCGATTCCAACGTGCTGATCCAGGGCGAGTCGGGCACCGGTAAAGAGCTGGTCGCACGCGCCCTGCACAACCTGTCGCGTCGGGCCAAGGCACCAATGATTTCGGTGAACTGCGCAGCCATCCCCGAGACACTGATCGAGTCCGAGCTGTTCGGCCACGAAAAAGGCGCGTTCACCGGCGCCAGCGCCGGGCGCGCCGGCCTGGTGGAAGCTGCCGATGGCGGTACCCTGTTCCTCGACGAAATCGGCGAACTGCCGCTGGAAGCCCAGGCCCGCCTGCTGCGCGTGCTGCAGGAAGGCGAGATTCGCCGGGTGGGTTCGGTACAGTCACAAAAGGTCGATGTACGCCTGATCGCCGCGACCCACCGCGACCTGAAGAACCTGGCCAAGGCCGGCCAGTTCCGTGAAGACCTGTATTACCGCCTGCACGTGATCGCCCTGAAACTGCCTGCCCTGCGCGAGCGCGGCAGCGACGTCAACGAAATCGCCAGCGCCTTCCTCGCCCGCCAGAGCGCGCGCATCGGCCGCGACGACCTGCACTTCTCGGCCGAAGCCGAGCAGGCCATTCGTCACTACAGCTGGCCGGGTAACGTGCGAGAGCTGGAAAACGCCGTTGAGCGTGCGGTGATCCTCAGCGAGAGCGCAGAAATTTCCGCCGACCTGCTGGGCATCGACATCGAGCTGGGTGACCTGGAGGAGGACGAAATCCTCGACAACGCCCTGGTCGTGGCCAGTTCGGCGAACGCCAGCCATGAGCCGACCGAGGACCTGTCGCTGGAAGACTACTTCCAGCACTTCGTGCTCGAGCACCAGGACCACATGACCGAGACCGAACTGGCCCGCAAGCTCGGGGTCAGCCGCAAGTGCCTGTGGGAACGCCGCCAGCGCCTGGGTATCCCGCGGCGCAAGAGCAACGCTACCAGCGAGTAACTCAACCTGCCCGCCACCGTACGCCGCAGCCTATGTGGCGCCTGTGAGATCGAGCGCCGCCCGCGCGGCGCTTCGCGGCACAAGGCCGCTCCCACATCTGTTTCGGGCCAATCATTCCTGTGCCAGATGGGTTGCAGCCTTGGTGCATGGCTGAAGTTGATGAAGAGCTGTCGCGCCCCCCTTGATATCGAATGGAACAGACAAGGCGGGCAGAGGAGACCTCACAGGAGAGACTGGCCCGAAACAGATGTGGGAGCGGCCTTGTGCCGCGAAGCGCCGCGCGGGCGGCGCTCGATCTCACAGGCGCTGAACGTGTCACGGCGAACACCCAGGTAACACCTCAGCCCCCGCAAAAATCTGTTACCCAAGCTTTCCGCCGTAACAGTTCCCGAGGCGTACGGTAACGAAATTTCGACATTTTCGACCGCTGAAAAACTGCTCGCCACCTCCAAGCCCTTGATTTTACTGGGTTTGCAAAAGTTGGCACGGCACCTGCTATATGTCTGGTACAAGAACAATAACAAGCACTGCAACTCAGAATAAGAACAAGACGAAACGGCTCACGCACAATAAAAACAAGACGGCGGAGGCGCAGCTAACTGATTCTTTTGGAGAGGATGCGTGTTTGGGGCTTGCCCCACAACCAGGCAGAGAACAATAAAAACTGCACTAAAAAGCAGCGCCTGAACTGGTTGGATCGACAGATCAACGTGACATCAGCGACCAAAGCAATCCGTTTGCTCTTAACCCCTGGATTGGGGGTCGTCCACAAGCTTCGAGATTTGTGGACAGGGCACTCAACAAAAACAAGAAGCCCAGCAAAAAAACAATAAGAGCACGCAACGACTTCTTGGGGAGCTTAGGCTCCCCTTGTCGTTTCTACCCTTCCGGCAGGCATCCTGCTACCCGCCTACACCATTCCTTGAGTAAATGCTAGAATCCCCGCCCATCATGCGGCCATTCTCCTATTCTTGGCCGAACATTCCTTCAAACAGTGCATCCCATGCTGAAGAAGCTGTTCCAGTCGTTCCGCCCGCCCGTACCGGGCCCGCACCACAGGCGCACCACGCCTGAGGTGATCAACAAGAGCCAGCACTCGCTGCAACGCCACCAGTTCAGCCGCCATGCGGTGAACATCGTGGAACGCCTGCAGAGCGCCGGTTACCAGGCTTACCTGGTCGGTGGCTGTGTCCGCGACCTGATGCTGGGTATCACGCCGAAAGACTTCGACGTCGCCACCAGTGCCACCCCCGAACAGGTCCGTGCCGAGTTCCGCAACGCGCGCATCATTGGCCGCCGCTTCAAGCTGGTCCACGTGCATTTCGGCCGTGAGATCATCGAAGTCGCCACCTTCCGTGCCCACCACTCGGAAGACGACCAGGGCGACAGCCACCGTTCGTCGCACAATGCCAGTGGCCGCATCCTGCGTGACAACGTGTACGGCACCCTGGAAGAGGACGCGCAACGTCGCGACTTCACCATCAACGCCCTGTACTACGACCCGGTCAGCGAGCGCATCCTCGATTACGCCAACGGCGTGCACGATATTCGCAACCGCCTGCTGCGCCTGATCGGTGACCCTACCCACCGCTACCAGGAAGACCCGGTGCGCATGCTGCGCGCGGTGCGTTTCGCCGCCAAGCTCGACTTCGGCATCGAAAAGCACACGGTCCAGCCGATCCGCGAGCTGGCCCCACTGCTGCGCGAGATTCCGCCAGCGCGCCTGTTCGAAGAGAGCCTCAAGCTGTTCCTCTCCGGCCAGGGCGCCATCGTCTTCGAAATGCTGGTCGACCTGCAGTTGTTCGAGCCGCTGTTCCCGGCCAGTTCGCATGCCCTGGACGAGCGCCCGACCTACACCCACACGCTGATCAGCCAGGCATTGAACAACACCGACCTGCGCGTGAAGCAAGGCAAACCGGTAACCCCGGCCTTCCTCTTCGCCGCGCTGCTGTGGCCAGCCCTGCCGGCCCGCGTGCTGCATCTGCAGAACCAGGGCGTGCCGCCGATCCCGGCCATGAACGGTGCGGCCCACGACCTGATCGCCGAGCAATGCGCACGCATCGCCATCCCCAAGCGCTTCACCCTGCCGATCCGCGAGATCTGGGACATGCAGGAGCGCCTGCCACGCCGCAGCGGCAAGCGCGCCGACATGCTGCTGGACAACCCGCGCTTCCGCGCCGGCTACGACTTCCTGCTGCTGCGCGAAAGCGCCGGCGAAGAAACCGACGACCTCGGCCAGTGGTGGACCGACTACCAGGATGCCAACGACAGCGAGCGCCGCGAGATGATCCGAGAGCTGGGCAGCCGTGACGAAGGCACCGGCGCCGGCCCGCGCAAACGCAAGCGTAGCGGTGGCAAGCGCAAGCGCAGTGGCGACGAGGCGTTCGAGTGAGTACCCGCGCCTATATCGGCCTGGGCAGCAACCTGAACGCACCTGCCGAGCAGCTGCGCAGCGCCTTGCAGGCCCTCGACCAGGTCGAAGCCACGCGCCTGGTGGCGGCCTCGGCCCTGTACACCAGCGATTCGCTGCTGCCCGGCCAGCCGCGCTATACCAACGCCGTCGCCGCCCTGGACACTGCCCTGCCACCGCTGGCCCTGCTCGATGCACTGCAGGCCATCGAGAACGATCAGGGCCGCGTGCGCAAGGAACGCTGGGGCCCGCGCACACTGGACCTGGACATCCTGCTGTTCGGCGACCAGGTGCTCGATGAGCCGCGCCTGAAAGTGCCGCATTACCACATGCATGCCCGCCCTTTCGTGCTGTACCCGCTGGCGGAACTGGTACCGGGCGATTTCCGCCTGGCCGACGGCCGCGCCCTCGCGCAACTGCTCGACGACTGCCCGTTCGTCGGCCTGGAACGCCTGTAAACCGGGCGTTCCAGCCTTGCACACTGGCGCGGTAACGCCAGTAACACCCTGATCGTAACAATGCGGTAACAGGGTGATTGACTTCCCCAACCTCGCTCACGACTATAGGCGTCCCGTGTGGCACCAAAGTGCCGCATACCCGTATTTAGGCCCGGACGGACCTGTGCCCGAACATCACGCGCGATGATGTGCCGCTCCGGAAGATGACTACACGCGTTGAATGCAGTCGTTTCTTACAGCGCCTGAACGAGGAATTTCCTACATGCCTGAAGTAACCCTGACCACCCTCAATGGCCTCAAGGCCAAGGGTGAAAAAATCACCATGCTGACCTGCTACGACGCGACCTTCGCCAAGGCCGCCAGCCAGGCCGGTGTCGAAGTGTTGCTGGTGGGCGACTCGCTGGGCATGGTCCTGCAAGGCCACGACAGCACACTGCCGGTGACCACCGCGGACATGGCCTACCATACCGCCAGCGTCAAACGTGGCAACGACGGCGCGCTGATCCTCGCCGACCTGCCGTTCATGGCGCACGCCACCCCGGAGCAGGCCTTCGCCAACAGCGCCACGCTGATGCAGGCCGGCGCCCACATGATCAAGATCGAAGGCGCTGCCTGGCTGGCCGAGACCATCCGCCTGCTGGCCGAGCGTGGCGTGCCGGTGTGCGCGCACATGGGCCTGACCCCGCAGACTGTCAACGTGCTGGGCGGCTACAAGGTGCAGGGCCGCCAGGAAGCCCAGGCCCGGCAGATGCGCGCCGACGCCATCGCCCTGGAACAGGCCGGTGCAGCCATGCTGCTGCTCGAATGCGTGCCCAGCGAACTGGCGGCGGAAATCACCAGTGCCGTATCCATCCCGGTGATCGGCATTGGCGCCGGCAGCGGCACCGATGGCCAGGTACTGGTCCTGCACGACATGCTCGGGCTGTCGCTGAGCGGCCGGGTACCGAAGTTCGTGAAGAACTTCATGCAAGGCCAGCCGGATATCCACAGCGCCCTCGTCGCTTACGTCGAGGCGGTCAAGCAAGTCAGCTTCCCAGGCAGCGAACACGGGTTCAGTGCATGAATACAGTCAAGACCGTCCGCGAACTGCGCGCCGCAGTCGCCCGCGCCCGCGGTGAAGGCAAGCGCATCGGCTTCGTGCCGACCATGGGCAACCTGCACAGCGGCCATGCCGCCCTGGTGACCAAGGCTGCGCAGCGCGCCGATTTCGTGGTCGCCAGCATCTTCGTCAACCCGCTGCAGTTCGGCGCCAACGAAGACCTCGACAAGTACCCGCGCACCCTGGCCGCCGACCAGGAGCGCCTGCTCCAGGCTGGCTGCAATCTGCTGTTCGCGCCCAGCGTCGAAGAGATGTACCCCGACGGCATGAGCGTGCAAACCCGCGTCAGCGTGCCCCACCTTTCCGAAGGCCTGTGCGGCGCCAGCCGGCCCGGGCATTTCGAAGGCGTGGCCACCGTGGTCAGCAAGCTGTTCAACATGGTCCAGCCCGACCTTGCCGTGTTCGGTGAAAAGGACTTCCAGCAGCTGGCGGTGATCCGTGCCATGGTGCGCGACCTGAACATGCCGATCCAGATCATCGGCGAGCCCACCGTGCGGGCCGAGGACGGCCTGGCGCTGTCGTCGCGCAACGGTTACCTCACGCCTGAGCAGCGTGCTGCGGCGCCAGCGTTGTACCGCACGCTGCAGCACATCGCTGCTGGCATCGGCCGTGGCCAACGGGACTTTGCCGCGCTGGTTGCCGAAGGCCAGGCGCAGTTGACCGCCGCTGGTTTCCGGCCGGATTACCTGGAAGTGCGTCATGCCGTGAGCCTGCGCCCGGCAGTGATCGATGATCGAGACCTGGTGGTAATCGCGGCGGCTTACCTGGGTAACACACGGTTGATCGACAACCTGTACCTGCATCTGGAAGAGAAGACCGCGTAACGGCCTGGGGCTGCCTTGCAGCCCATTCGCAGCACAAGGCTGCTCCTACAGAAGATCGCCTTCCTTTGTAGGAGCAGCCTTGTGCTGCGAAGGAGCGCAAAGCGCCCCCCAAATTCCCCCGCCATACCCATTCCCTGCAAGTGGCCTTTGCCTATAATGGTGCCAGCCTGAACCCGGCAATGAGTGCCGTGTCCAAGGTCTCACCACGCACCAAGGGAACCCCGCGCAATGGCGTATTACCGTACACCCCACGATGTCACGGCCCTGCCCGCCTGGCAGGCGCTCCAGCAACACCGCGACGCCATGCAAGGTTTCAGCATGCGCGAAGCCTTCGCCGCCGATGCCAAGCGCTTCGACCAGTTCTCCCTGAGCTCCTGCGGCCTGTTCCTCGACTACTCGAAAAACCTGATCACCGAACAAAGCCGCGACCTGCTGGTGAACCTGGCCAACGAAGTGGGCCTGCAGGACGCCATCAAGTCGATGTTCAGTGGCGAAATCATCAACGCCTCCGAAGGCCGCCCGGTGCTGCACACCGCCCTGCGCCGGCCGGTGGGCGACAAGCTCAGCGTCAACGGCGTGAACGTCATGCCGGAAGTGCACAAGGTGCTCAACCAGATCACCGAACTGGTCGGCCGCATCCACGACGGCCTGTGGCGCGGCTACAGCGAAAAACCGATCACCGACGTGGTCAACATCGGCATCGGTGGCTCGTTCCTCGGCCCCGAACTGGTCTCCGAGGCGCTGCTGCCCTACGCCCAGCGCGGCGTGCGCTGCCACTACCTGGCGAACATCGACGGCAGTGAGTTCCACGAGCTGTCTGCCAACCTGCGCGCCGAAACCACCCTGTTCATCGTCTCGTCGAAGTCGTTCAACACCCTCGAGACCTTGAAGAACGCCATGGCCGCGCGTACCTGGTATCTGGCCCAGGGCGGCTCGGAAGCCGAGCTGTACCGCCACTTCATCGCCGTTTCCAGCAACAAGGCCGCCGCCGTGGCCTTCGGCATCCGCGAAGAAAACATCTTCCCGATGTGGGACTGGGTGGGCGGGCGCTACTCGCTGTGGTCGGCCATCGGCCTGCCGATCGCCCTGGCCATCGGTACCGCCAACTTCAAAGAACTGCTGTCCGGTGCCTACACCATGGACCAGCACTTCCAGACCGCGCCGTTCGAAAAGAACATGCCGGTACTGCTGGCCCTGCTGGGCGTGTGGTACGGCAACTTCTGGGGCGCCCAGAGCCACGCGATCCTGCCGTACGACCACTACCTGCGCAACATCACCAAGCACCTGCAGCAGCTGGACATGGAGTCCAACGGCAAGAGCGTGCTGCAGGACGGCACCCCGGTGAAAACCGACACCGGCCCGGTGATCTGGGGCGGCGTCGGCTGCAACGGCCAGCATGCCTACCACCAGTTGCTGCACCAGGGCACCCAGCTGATTCCGGCCGACTTCATCGTGCCGGTGGTGAGCTTCAACCCGGTGGCCGACCATCACCAGTGGCTGTACGCCAACTGCCTGTCGCAGAGTCAGGCGCTGATGCTGGGCAAGACCCGCGAAGAAGCCGAAGCCGAGCTGCGTGGCAAAGGCCTGAACGAAGCGGACATCGAAAAGCTGGCCCCGCACAAGGTGATCCCGGGCAACCGCCCGAGCAATACCCTGGTGGTGGAGCGCATCAGCCCACGCCGCCTGGGCGCGCTGGTGGCGATGTACGAGCACAAGGTCTTCGTACAGAGCGTGATCTGGGGCATCAACGCCTTCGACCAGTGGGGCGTGGAGCTGGGCAAGGAGCTGGGCAAGGGCGTTTACCAACGCCTGGTCGGCAGCCTGGAAGACAGCGCCGAAGATGGCTCTACCCAAGGCCTGATCAACTACTTCCGCGGCCGTCACCGCGGTTGATCCCAAAGCCGTCACACGGTCGCTCCGTGTAGGAGCGGCCTTGTGTCGCGATGGGCCGCAGAGCGGCCCCAACAATTGATGCGCCAGCGCTGAGATCCCGGGGCCGCTCTGCGGCCCATCGCGACACAAGGCCGCTCCTACAGGGACCGAGTCTACCCTCAAGGAACATCACCTCTGGCTACACTGTCCTATCGAATAGCCGTTGCAGTCCATCGCCCCTTACAAGAGCAGGACCACCCGCCATGTTCGATATCCGCAACTACCCCCAGGCCCTGGCCGTCAGCCAGTCCGCCGCCCTCACCCCCGACGAGTACCGCCGCCTCTACCGCCAGTCGGTGGATGACCCCGACACCTTCTGGGCCGAACAGGCCAAGCGCCTGGACTGGATAAAACCCTGGTCGAGCGTGCAGCAATGCGACCTGAAGACCGGCAGCGCCCGCTGGTTCGACGGCGCCCAGCTCAACGTCAGCTACAACTGCATCGACCGCCACCTGGCCCGACGCGGCGAACAGACCGCCCTGCTGTGGGAAGGCGATGACCCCAAGGACTCCAAGGCCATTACCTACCGCGAACTGCACCGCCAGGTCTGCCGCCTGGCCAATGCGCTGAAAGCACGCGGGGTGAAGAAAGGCGACCGGGTGTGCATCTACATGCCGATGATCCCCGAGGCCGCCTTCGCCATGCTTGCCTGCACCCGCATCGGTGCCATCCACTCGGTGGTATTCGGCGGCTTCTCGCCAGATGCTCTGCGCGACCGTATCCTCGATGCCGACTGCCGTACGGTGATCACCGCCGATGAAGGCGTGCGCGGCGGCAAACGCATCCCGCTGAAACAGAACGTCGACAAGGCCCTGGCCAGCTGCCCCGCGGTCAGCAGTGTATTCGTGGTGCGCCGCACCGGCGGCGATGTCGCCTGGGCCGAAGGCCGTGACCTCTGGTACCACGAGGCAACGGAAAAAGCCGGCGACGACTGCGCTCCCGAGCCGATGGGCGCCGAAGATCCGCTGTTCATCCTCTACACCTCCGGCAGCACCGGCAAACCCAAAGGCGTGCTGCACACTACCGGCGGCTATCTGCTGCAGGCCACCCTCACCTTCAAGGTGGTATTCGACTACCGTGACGGCGAGGTGTTCTGGTGCACCGCCGATGTCGGCTGGGTCACCGGGCACAGCTACATCGTCTATGGCCCGCTGGCCAATGGCGCGATCTCGCTGATGTTCGAAGGCGTGCCCAACTACCCGGACACCTCGCGCTTCTGGCAAGTGGTGGACAAGCACCAGGTGAACATCTTCTACACCGCCCCGACCGCCCTGCGCGCGCTGATGCGCGAAGGCTCCGCGCCGCTGCAAAACACTTCACGCCAGAGCCTGCGCCTGCTGGGCAGCGTCGGCGAGCCGATCAACCCCGAAGCCTGGGAGTGGTATTTCGAGGAAGTCGGGCAAAAGCGCTGCCCCATCGTCGATACCTGGTGGCAGACCGAAACCGGCGGCATCATGCTCACCCCGTTGCCCGGCTCGCAGTCGCTCAAGCCCGGCTGTGCCACCCAGCCCATGTTCGGCGTGCAACCAGTGCTGCTGGACGAAAAGGGCAAGCTCATCGAAGGCCCCGGTGCCGGTCTGCTGGTGATCAAGGCCAGCTGGCCCGGGCAGATCCGTAGCGTCTATGGCGACCATCAGCGCATGGTCGACACCTACTTCAAGCCGATGCCCGGCTATTACTTCACCGGCGACGGTGCCCGCCGCGATGCCGATGGTGACTACTGGATCACCGGGCGTATCGATGACGTGATCAACGTTTCCGGCCACCGTATCGGTACCGCCGAAGTGGAAAGCGCGCTGGTGCTGCATGACAGTGTCGCCGAAGCGGCGGTGGTCGGTTACCCCCACGACCTCAAGGGCCAGGGCGTTTATGCCTTCGTCACGCCCATGAATGGCGTAACGCCGGACGACGCGCTCAAGGCCGAGTTGCTGGCCCTGGTCAGCAAGGAAATCGGCAGTTTCGCCAAGCCCGAGCTGATCCAGTGGGCCCCGGCGCTGCCCAAGACCCGCTCAGGCAAGATCATGCGGCGTATACTGCGCAAGATCGCCTGCAACGAACTCGACAACCTGGGCGATACCTCGACCCTGGCCGACCCAAGCGTGGTGCAGGGCCTGATCGACAAACGCCTCAACCAGTAACCGGCGGCCGCTGTTCATGGCCGCCCTGAACCACAGGTCGCCATGGAAGCCCTTCGCCGCCGCATCGAAACCCAGGTCATGAGCCTTACCGGGCTGGCCCTCGGCCAGCTCGATCTGGAATCGCCCAAGGGCGACCCTGGCCTGTTCGGCCCGCACAGCATCAGCTGGCGGGTACATGGCGACTTCCCGAGCATGCTAGTCGGTGGCATCAGCGCCCTCATGCTGCAATTGCTGCACCCGCTGGCCCTGGCCGGGGTGTGGGACCATTCCAACTTCCGTGAAGACCTGCTCGGCCGCCTGCGCCGCACCAGCCAATTCATCTCCGGCACCACCTTCGGCGCCACCCGCGATGCCGAGTGGCTGATCGACAAGGTGCGCACCATCCACCTGCAGGTGACCGGCACCGCGCCGGATGGCCGCCCATATGCGGCCAGCGACCCGGACCTGCTGACCTGGGTGCATGTGGCGGAAGTCAGCAGCTTCCTCGCCGCCCACCTGCGTTACCGCAACCCGCACCTTGCGCGCGCCGAGCAGGATGCCTACTACGCAGAGATCGCGCTGATTGCCGAGCGCCTTGGCGCCCGCGACGTGCCGCGCTCGTGCCAGCAAGTCGAGGACTACCTGCAGCGCATGCGGCCGCAGTTGCACTGCGACGCCCGCAGCCATGAGGTGGTCAGCATCCTGCTCGATGCCCCCGCCCCCAGCCGCCTGGCACAGCCGGTGGGCAAGCTGATGCTGCACGCCGGCATCGACCTGCTGCCGGCCTGGGCCCAGGCCATGCTCGACCTGCAGCACGGCCCGTTGCAGCGGCGCATGATCCGCCTGGGCCTGCAACGCACCGCGCCGATATTGCGCTGGGCGATGCGCGACGGCTCGGCGCATCGGGCCAAACGGCGCATGGGTATCGAATGAGGTCAGATGGTCGCCTCAGCGGAACTGATTTAACGTGCCATACTCCAAGCTCTCCTGCTTAGACAGACGAAGCGACACATGTACAAAGGATTGACTCGCGCCGCTGGCGCACTGCTGGCCCTCGTAGCCCTCTACAGCCTTCTCGGCTTTCTCGTTCTCCCCGGTGTCGCGCTGCGCATCGCCAACCAGCAGTTGGCCCAGTACGCGACCGTGCCTGCCCACCTCGAACGGATCGAGCTCAACCCCTTCAGCCTCGAGCTGACGCTGTGGGGCCTGCAGATCGGCGAGCCGGGCAAGGAGCAGGTCGGCTTCGAGCGGCTGTACGCCAACCTCTCGCTCGACAGCCTGTGGAGCGGTGCCCTGCACCTGGACGCCGTGGAACTGGTCAAACCACGCAACGAAGTACTGTTCGCCAGGGACGGTACCCTCAACCTGACCCGCCTGTTCAAGCTGCCAGCCAGCGAAGCCAAGCCTGACGAGCCGCCCAGCGACCCGTTCCCGCTACGTATCGGCAGCATCAAGCTCAGCGACGGCTACCTGCACTTCGAGGACCTGCGCCCGAGCGAGCCGATCGAGTTCCTCTACGACAACATGAACCTGGAGCTGAAAAACCTCAGCACCCTGCCCAACGACAATGCCGACATGACCCTGGTGGCCATTGGCCCCAACGGCGGGCGTATCGACTGGAAAGGTACCCTGAGCCTGGCGCCGATCGCCTCTGAAGGCACACTGAAGATCACCGAAGGCAAGATGAAGGCATTCTGGCCCTATGTGCGCGATGCCGTGCCACTGGTGCTGGAAGAGGGCGTGGTCAGCCTCGACACCCACTACAAGCTCAACCTTGCCAAACAGACCGAACTGTTGCTGGACAACGCGTCGGTGCGCATCGCCCCGTTTGCCATCAAGGCCCCGGATGGTCGCCCGCTGGCACGCCTGGCCAGCCTGGAAGTAAGCGAAACCTCGGTCGACCTAGTCAAGCAGCTGGTCACCGTGGGCAAGATCCGCAGCGAAAAACTGGAAACCTGGGCTGCGCTGGAAAAGGACGGCCAGCTTGACTGGCAGAAGCTGTTCGCCAGCCAGCCGGCCAAGGCTACGCCGAAGGAAAAGGCCGAGCCGGCAGCCGCCGAACCCACGCCCGAACAGCAAGCCGCCAAGGAGCCGAGCAAACCCTGGCAGGTGCTGCTCAAGGATGTGCAACTGCGTAACTACCTGGTGCACCTGGCAGACCGTACCCAGAAGGAGCCGGTGGCCCTCGACGTCGGCCCGCTCAACGCCGACCTGCAAGGTTTCGACAGTCTCAACAAGTCGCCCTTCACCCTCAAGCTCGATACCGGCGTGGGCAAGCAAGGCAAACTGCAGGCGGCCGGCCAGGTCAACCTGGCACCCATCTGGGCCAAGCTGGACGTGAGCACCCGCGACATCGACCTGCGAGTGGCCCAGGCCTATATCAGCCCGTTCATCCTGCTGGAGCTGCGCAGCGGCATGCTCGCCAGCGACCTCAAGGTCGACCTGAAGAACACCGCACCGCTGGCCTTCAGCGTTACCGGCAAGGCACAGGTCAGCCAGCTGCACACCCTCGACACCATCAAGAGCCGTGACTTCGTCAAATGGCAGCAGGTGAATGTCGACGGCCTGTCCTACGTGCACGGCGATGCGCTGTCGATCGACAAGGTGACTCTGCTGCAACCCTATGCGCGCTTCATCATCAACGAGGACCGCACCACCAACATCAACGACCTGCTGATCCCGCAGCCGGCCGGCGCCCCGGCGACCAGCCAGGCCAAGCCGGCCGCTGCCAGCAACGACAAGCCGCTGGGCATCCACATCGGCCAGATCGACATCAACGACGGCTCGGCCAACTTCGCCGACCTGTCCCTCACCCCCAACTTCGCCACGGCCATCCAGCAGCTCAACGGCCGGATCGGCACCATCGACAACCGCAAGCCGTTGCCGGCCAAGGTCGACGTCAAGGGCAAGGTCGACCGCTACGCGCCGGTCACCATCAAAGGCGCCCTCAACCCGTTCAACCCGCTGGCCAGTCTGGACATCGCCACCAGCTTCAAGCGGGTCGAGCTGACCACACTCACCCCCTACTCCGGCAAGTTCGCCGGCTTCCGCATCCGCAAGGGCCGGCTCAACCTCGACCTGCACTACCTGATCACCAATGGCCAGCTGAAGGCCGAAAACAAGGTGGTGGTAGAGCAGCTGCAGTTGGGCGAGAAGGTCGACAGCCCGGACGCAGTGGACCTGCCGATCCGCCTGGCGGTGGCGCTGCTGAAGGACACCGAAGGCAAGATCTCGATCGAGCTGCCGGTGTCCGGCGACCTCAACAACCCGCAGTTCAGCGTGATGCCGATCGTCTGGCAAACCCTGCGCAACCTGGTGTTGCGTGCGGCGCAGGCACCGTTCAAGTTCATTGGCGGGCTGGTTGCCGGCGGTGGCTCGGAAGACCTGGGCAACGTGGCCTTCGCCCCGGGCTCCAGCGAGCTCGGTAGCGACGCCCAGGCATCGCTGGACAAGCTGGCGTCGGCCCTGAAGGAACGCCCGGAACTGCGCCTGGAAATCGAAGGCACCAGCGCCCAGGCCAGCGATGGCCCGCTGATCGCCCAGCAGCGCCTGGAGCGCGAGTACCAGGCCACCTGGTACAAGATCCTGCAGCGTCGCGGTGACAAGGTGCCGGCCAATGCCTCGATGCTGGTGGTCGACGACAGTGACAAACCGGCGATGCTCGAAGGCATCTACCGTAACCGCCTGAAGCAGCAGCCGCCTGCCGAATGGGAGCAACTGGGCCGCGACGAGCGCACCGCCAAGCTGCGCGAGGCGGTGATCAAGTCCTGGGCCGAGAGTACTGCGCTACTGCGCACGCTGGGCCAGGAGCGGGCCAGCAGCATCAAGGATTACCTGGTGGACAAGGGCCAGCTGGAAGATGACCGGGTGTACTTCATCGATACCAACCTGGGCCAGGCCGAGAGCGATGGGCGGGTGGTGACGCCGATGCATCTGGATGCCGAGTAACTTCTACTAGCAGGTCCGGCCTCTTCGCGGGCTTGCCCGCTCCCACAGGGACCGCACACAGTTCAAGGCCTGTGCAGTACCTGTGGGAGCGGGCTCATCGGGGCGCCGAACCGCCGCGAAGAGGCCGGTACAGGCTTCACACCAAACGCTGCCCCGACACCGCCGGATGGTACAACGGCTGCACCTTGTTCCCTGCCGGGTCCAGCAGGTGGAAGCTGCGCGCCCCGTCACCATGGTTGAACGGCCGGTCCAGCAAGGTCACGCCGTGCGCCTTGAAGTACTGATACCAGGCTTCCAGCTCCTCCACGCTATCGACGATGAACCCATAGTGGTCCAGGGTCTGCAACCCATTGGCCGCCCCTGCCCCGCGCCCCAGCGACAGGTTGTCGTTACCACAAGTGAGGTACACCAGGTCTTCGTTGGCGCGGTTCAGCACTTCCATGCCCAGCACATCGACGTAGAAGCGTTCACACTCCTCCAGGTTGGGTACCAACAAGGCAATATGACGCAGGCCGTTCAGGCGGCCAGGGCGTGCAGGCAATTCGGACATTGGCGAGGCTCCATTTTTGTATACAATTCATAATAGAATTTAAAACAAAAGGAGAGCCTTGTGTATAGCCTGTTCATCAAGACCCGAGTGAAGCCCGGTTACGCCGATGAATTTCTGACTGCGATCAAGGACAATGCCGCGGCTTCCGTTGCCAACGAACCTGGCTGCCTGGTGTTCGATGTGTCGCAGGACCGGGTCGACCCGGAGGTGATCTACCTGTACGAGATATACCGCGATGATGCGGCGTATGACGCGCATACGCAGACTGCGCACTTTCGCGATAGCCGGCCGTTGGTCGAGCCGCTGATCGTCGAACAGGAATGCTTCGAGAGTGATGTGATTGCGCGTAATCCGGTGTACTAGCCACCAATGAAAAGCCCCGGCAAATAGCCGGGGCTCGGAGCGAAGGTGGCCAAATCCTTTTGGCCGACGGGACATTCCTTATTCGGCTTTCAGGCCGTCCGACATCACACTTTTGACGCCTTTGATGTTCTTGGTAATACGAACAGCTTCTTCTTTCTGGGACTGAGTCACCGCCACGTCAGACGACAGCGAGACGACACCTTGGCTGGTCTCGACTTTGATGTCGCTGCCTGGAATACCTTTTTCAGTCAGCAGGTCCGCTTTCACTTTGGTGGTGATCCAGGTGTCAGAACCTTCCTGCTTGGCGTTGTCCACGGTATTGGCGGCCAACATGACTGGAGCCTGGGTTGGCTCTGCAGCGAACGCGCCGTTAGCCATGGTCAGGGTCAGGGCGGTAGCAGTAGCGGCAGCAATGGCGAACTTCTTCATGTGAGTCACTCCTGTTTTTCGAAAGGTCTGCGCCGTATGTCCTGGCGTCAGGTATGAAGGTAGTTGCACGCGCTGTGCCAGATTTTCCGCTTCGCTTGTTTCCTTTCAAATCAATAAGTTAGCGAAAAACCAGCATTCCCGTCGTCGTGCATTTTGCAATCTGCACGGTAAACCTGCATGCAAGATGCAAGTCCGCAAAAGGTTCCCTTTCGCCCATGAAAAAAGGGCCCCGAAGGGCCCTTTTCCTGTTGCGTGGCAGTCGCTTAGACGCCCGAGGCCTTGGCCGCGGCAACGTCCTTGATCGACAGCTTGATACGGCCGCGGTTGTCCACGTCCAGTACCAGTACTTCGACTTCCTGGCCTTCTTTCAGGATGTCGGTGACTTTCTCGACGCGAGCATCGCTCAACATGGAGATGTGCACCAGGCCGTCCTTGCCAGGCAGGATGTTGACGAAGGCACCGAAGTCGACGATGCGCTCGACCTTGCCGACGTAGATCTTGCCGATCTCGGCCTCGGCGGTGATGCCCAGGATGCGCTGCTTGGCAGCCTCTGCCGCTTCCTTGGTTTCGCCGAAGATCTTGATCGAGCCGTCGTCTTCGATGTCGATCGAAGCCTTGGTCTCTTCGCAGATGGCGCGAATGGTGGCACCACCTTTACCGATGACGTCACGGATCTTGTCGGTGTCGATCTTCATCGCGATCATGGTCGGGGCGTTGGCCGACAGCTCGCTACGCGACTGGGCGATGATCTGGTTCATCTGGCCGAGGATGTTCAGGCGCGCTTCCAGGGCCTGGCCCAGGGCGATTTCCATGATCTCTTCGGTGATGCCGTTGATCTTGATGTCCATCTGCAGCGCAGTAACACCCTTGGCGGTACCGGCTACCTTGAAGTCCATGTCGCCCAGATGGTCTTCGTCACCCAGGATGTCGGTCAGGACGGCGAACTTGTCACCTTCCTTGACCAGGCCCATGGCGATACCGGCAACCGGTGCCTTCATCGGTACACCGGCGTCCATCAGGGCCAGGGAAGCACCACAGACCGAAGCCATGGAGCTGGAACCGTTGGATTCGGTGATTTCCGATACCACGCGGATGGTGTACGGGAAGTCGCTGTCGCTCGGCAGCATGGCCTGCACGCCACGACGGGCCAGGCGGCCGTGGCCGATTTCACGACGGCCGGCGCCGCCCATGCGGCCGCACTCACCCACCGAGAATGGCGGGAAGTTGTAGTGCAGCATGAACGGGTCTTTCTTCTCGCCTTCCAGGGTGTCCAGCAGCTGGGCGTCACGGGCAGTACCCAGGGTCGCGACGACCAGGGCCTGGGTTTCGCCACGGGTGAACAGCGCCGAACCGTGGGTCTTCGGCAATACGCCGACTTCGATGTTCAGTGGGCGCACGGTGCGGGTGTCACGGCCGTCGATACGCGGTTTGCCGTTGACGATGTTCTCGCGGACGGTGCGGTATTCCAGCTCGCCGAAGATGTCCTTGATGGCGCCGGCGGACGGGCCGGTCTCTTCGTTGCTCAGACGGGCAACAGCCTCGTCGCGCAGCTGGCCCAGGCGGTTGTAACGGTCAGCCTTCTGGGTGATGGTGTAGGCCTGCGAAACGGCTTCGCCGAACTCGCCACGCACCAGGTTCATCAGCTCGACGTTGGCTGGGGCTGGCTGCCAGTCCCAGGTCGGCTTGCCGGCTTCGGCGGCCAGTTCCTTGACGGCCTGGATCACGGCCTGGAATTCGTCGTGGGCGAACAGTACGGCGCCCAGCATCTGGTCTTCGGTCAGCTCTTTGGCTTCCGATTCAACCATCAGTACAGCGTCGGAGGTACCGGCAACGACCATGTCCAGGCTCGAGGCAGCCAGTTGCTCGTAGGTCGGGTTCAGCAGGTAGCCGGTGCTTTCGTGGAAGGCAACGCGAGCGGCGCCGATCGGGCCTTCGAATGGAATGCCGGAAATTGCCAGGGCAGCCGAGGTACCGATCATCGCAGCGATGTCCGGGTCGGTCTTCTTGCTGGTGGAAACCACGGTGCAGACGACCTGCACTTCGTTCATGAAGCCTTCCGGGAACAGCGGACGGATCGGACGGTCGATCAGGCGCGAGGTCAGGGTCTCTTTCTCGGAAGGACGGCCTTCACGCTTGAAGAAGCCACCCGGGATCTTGCCGGCGGCGTAGGTCTTTTCCTGGTAGTGGACCGACAGCGGGAAGAAGCCCTTGCCTGGATCGGCCTGTTTGGCGCCTACCACAGTCACCAGCACGGTGACGTCGTTGTCGACGGTCACCAGCACGGCGCCGGTTGCCTGACGGGCAATACGGCCCGTTTCGAGAGTAACGGTCGATTGACCGAACTGGAAAGTCTTGATTACCGGGTTCACGGTTTCCTACCTTTTTCAGTGGCTCTTGGGGGAACTGGTTTCTTGCGAATTCTTGGGCAGAACGGGGAATCGGCCCCATTGACCGTCCAGATACAACACGAGGCTGGGAGCCTGGCACCAAGCGGAAAATCCGCTCAGCATTGCCAGGCTGCCAACCTCGGAGATACGCGTGGCGTGTCCAACTGCAGCACTGCAAAACAGCCCTGCCGAAGCCTGCGACACGCCATGCACACCACTGGCCAGGCCGCTATTAGCGACGCAGACCCAGGCGACCGATCAGGGCGCTGTAACGAGTGGTGTCTTTGCCCTTCAGGTAGTCCAGCAGCTTACGACGCTGGTTGACCATACGAATCAGACCACGACGGGAGTGGTGGTCTTTGTCGTTGGCCTTGAAGTGGCCTTGCAGCTTGTTGATGTTGGCGGTCAGCAGAGCAACCTGCACTTCCGGGCTACCGGTATCGCCGGCGGCTTGCTGGTATTCGGCAACGATCTGAGCTTTTTCTTCAACGCTGAGGGCCATTTGGCTTCTCCTGATAACGGATCCCGCATGCGGGGTCCAATAGGCCAGGGACAAATCCCTGTATTAATAAAAAAGGTGTGACCGTGCCTACTGACAGCCACCCTTGGTGCCGTGGGGCCTGGCAACTGCCTGGCCCCGCGGTTTCGGTCATTCCGACCGAATCAGCCGACGCGGCGCAATGCGCCCGTCTTCGCTCACTTCACCGATACCGATGAAGCGTGCATTGTGATCCTGTACCCGGACCATGCCAAATTGTGGCGCGTCCGGTGCGCGTACCGCCTGCCCATGCAGCCAGTAGAACGCACTGTGTTCGGACAGGCACACCAGCGGCCAGTCCTGCAGGCCGCTGTCCGAGGGCATGAGGAAGCGGTCGAGCGCTTCGTTGCCGCCTTCGGCGTGGGCCTGTTCGAGTTCCTCGAGGGTGACCGTCTGTGCCAGCGCGAAAGGCCCGGCCTGGGTCCTGCGCAGCTCGGCGACATAGGCGCCACAGCCAAGGGCCTCGCCGATATCCTCCACCAGGGTGCGGATATAGGTGCCTTTGCTGCATCCTACGCTCAACCGTGCACGGGTGCCTTCGCACTCGAGCAACTCCAAGCGGCCAATAGTAACAGAACGCGCCTCGCGCTCCACTACCTCTCCTGCACGTGCCAGCTTGTACAGCGGCTGGCCGTCACGCTTGAGCGCCGAGTACATCGGCGGTATCTGGCTGATCTGGCCACGAAACCGCGGCAGCAGGGCCTCGATGTCGGCGCGACCAACGGTCACCTCGCGGGTCTGCAGCACCTCACCTTCGGCATCACCGGTGTTGGTAGTCTGCCCCATCTGCATGACCGTTTCGTAGCCCTTGTCGGAATCGAGCAGGTACTGCGAAAACTTGGTCGCTTCGCCAAAGCACAGCGGCAGCACGCCGGTTGCCAGCGGGTCGAGGCTGCCGGTGTGGCCGGCTTTTTCCGCATTGAGCAGCCAGCGCACCTTTTGCAGCGCGGCGTTGGAGGTGAAGCCCAGCGGCTTGTCGAGCAGGATGATGCCGCTGACGTTGCGGCGGATACGTTTGACCTGGGCCACCGCTTACTCCTCGGCGTCCGGCTTGTCGGCATCCTTGTGCAGACGGTCTTCGGCGACCGCGCGCTCGATCAGTGCCGACAGGTGGACACCGCGGCTGACGCTTTCGTCGAAGTGGAAATGCAGTTGCGGCACGCTGCGCAGCTGCATCGAGCGGCCCAGGTGCAGACGCAGGAAGCTGGCGGCGCTGTTCAGGGCCTTGAGCGACTGCTGCACTGCGTCTGGCGTTTCTTCGCCCATGACGGTGATGAAGACCTTGGCATGGCCTAGGTCGCGGCTGACATCCACAGCGGTGATGGTGACCAGACCGACGCGGGGGTCCTTGACTTCACGGCGGATCAGCTCGGCCAGCTCGCGCTGCATCTGATCACCGATACGTTGGGTACGGCTGTATTCTTTGGCCATTCTTGCTACCTGTAACTTAAAGCGGCAAACGCCCGGTCAGGCTGATGCCTGACCGGGCGCTACCTACTGAGGCACTGCCCACCGCCCTGCGGCGGGGGCTGGCGCCCTGCTCACCCTTAGAGGGTACGAGCAACCTGGACTTTCTCGAAGACTTCGATCTTGTCGCCGACCTTGACGTCGTTGTAGCTCTTCACGCCAATACCGCACTCCATGCCGTTACGCACTTCGGAGGCGTCGTCCTTGAAGCGACGCAGCGACTCCAGTTCGCCTTCGAAGATCACAACGTCTTCGCGCAGTACGCGGATCGGACGGTTGCGGTACACGGTACCCTCGATGACCATACAGCCAGCGATGGCGCCGAACTTCGGCGAACGGAACACATCACGTACTTCGGCGACACCCAGGATGTTCTCGCGAACATCGCTGCCGAGCATGCCGGTCAGGGCCTTCTTGACGTCTTCGATGATGTCGTAGATCACGTTGTAGTAACGCATATCCAGACCTTCCTGCTCGACGATCTTGCGCGCGCCGGCATCGGCACGCACGTTGAAGCCGAACAGTACTGCATTCGAAGCCAGCGCCAGGTTGGCGTCGCTTTCGGTGATACCACCGACGCCGCCACCGATCACGCGTACCTGAACTTCGTCGTTGCCCAGGCCCGACAGCGAACCCTGCAGTGCTTCCAGGGAACCACGCACGTCGGTCTTGAGGACGATGTTGAGGGTCTTCTTCTCTTCCTGACCCATGGTCTCGAAGATGTTTTCCAGCTTGCCGGCGTGAGCACGGGCCAGCTTGACCTCGCGGTACTTGCCTTGACGGAACAGGGCAACTTCACGGGCCTTCTTCTCGTCGGCAACCACGGACAGCTCGTCACCGGCTTCCGGGGTACCGTCCAGGCCGAGGATCTCGACCGGGATCGACGGGCCGGCTTCCTTCACAGGCTTGCCGTTCTCGTCGAGCATGGCGCGCACGCGGCCATAGTTGGAACCGCACAGGACCATATCGCCCTGACGCAGGGTACCGTCCTGAACCAGGATGGTAGCCACCGGGCCACGGCCCTTGTCCAGACGCGATTCGACAACCACGCCACGACCTGGAGCGGTCGGGGTAGCGGTCAGCTCGAGGATCTCGGCCTGCAGCAGGACAGCTTCGAGCAGCTCGTCGACGCCGGTACCCATCTTCGCCGAAACCTTGACGAACGGAGTGTCACCACCCCAGTCCTCGGAGGTCACGCCTTCGACGGCCAGCTCGTTGCGGATGCGATCGATATCGGCACCCGGCTTGTCGATCTTGTTCACCGCAACCACCAGCGGAACGCCAGCTGCCTTGGCATGCTGAACGGCTTCGCGGGTTTGCGGCATCACGCCGTCGTCCGCCGCCACCACCAGGATGACGATGTCGGTAGCCTTGGCACCACGGGCACGCATTGCGGTGAACGCAGCGTGGCCTGGGGTATCGAGGAAGGTGACCATGCCGCGGTCGGTTTCCACGTGGTAGGCACCGATGTGCTGGGTAATACCACCGGCTTCGCCAGCGGCAACCTTGGCACGACGGATGTAGTCGAGCAGCGAGGTCTTACCGTGGTCAACGTGACCCATGACGGTAACGACCGGCGCACGCGATTCGACTTCACCTTCGAACTTCAGCGATTCGGCCAGGGAGTCTTCCAGGGCGGTATCGCTGACCAGGGTCACTTTGTGGCCCAGTTCTTCGGCGACCAGCTGAGCGGTTTCCTGGTCGAGCACCTGGTTGATGGTGACCGGGGTACCCAGCTTGAACATGAACTTGACCACTTCAGCGGCCTTGACCGACATCTGTTGGGCCAGTTCCGAGACGGTGATGGTCTCGCCGATGGTCACGTCACGGATGACTGGACCGGTCGGGTTCTGGAAGCCGTGCTGGTTGCGCTTCTTCAGCTTGCTCTTGCCACCGCGGCCACGGCGTACGCCATCGCTCTCTTCATCGGTGGTGCGCGGTGCGGCACGAGGAGTCGGAGCCTTTTCCTTCTCCTTGACCTTGACCTTGATCGACACGCGCGGGGCCTCGCCACGACGCTCGCCACCACGACGGTCTTCGTCACGGGTGCGGCCTTCGTTGCGACGGGCTTCGTCCTTCTTGCGCTCGGCAGCACGGGCTGCGGCGTCTTCGGACGCCGGGGCGTCGGCAACTACCGGGGCCGGGGCAGCGGCAGGCGCCGCCTCTGGCTTGGCGGCAGGCGCAGGGGCTGCAGCAGCGGTATCGGCGGCCTGACGGCGAGCCTGCTCTTCGTTGCGCTGGCGAACTTCGGCCTCGACCTTCTCGCGAGCGGCATTTTCAGCCGCGCGGCGCTCATCCAGTTCACGCTTCTGCTCAGCCTGGATTTCTTCCGGGCTGCGCTGCACGAATACTTTCTTCTTGCGTACTTCTACGCTGATGCTCTTGCTACCGGCGACACGCAGGGTGCTGGTGGTTTTGCGCTGCAAGGTAATCTTGCGCGGTTCTTCCGCCTTGCTCTTGTGGCTGCTCTTCAAATGAGTCAGCAAGGTCTGCTTCTCATTGTCGGTCACTACCTGACCGGCGTCGGTGTGCGGCAGACCTGCCTCACGCATCTGCTGCAGCAGGCGCTCTACCGGTGCCTCGACCTCTTGGGCCAGTTCTTTCACCGTGACTTGCGTCATGCACTTCTCTCCTCAGGCCGCGCCTAATTACTCGAACCAGTGGGCTCGGGCGGCCATGATCAACTTGCCGGCACGCTCTTCGTCGATGCCGTCGATGTCGAGCAGATCGTCGATCGACTGCTCGGCCAGGTCTTCGCGGTTAACCACGCCGCGCACCGCCAGTTCCGCCGCCAGGTCCTTGTCCATGCCCTCGAGCGAGAGCAGGTCGTCAGCCGGATGGGCGTCTGCCAGTTTTTCTTCGGTAGCGATGGCCTTGGTCAACAAACGGTCCTTGGCTCGAGCGCGGAGCTCGTTGACGATATCTTCGTCAAAGCCATCGATGTTGAGCATTTCTTCCAACGGTACGTAGGCAATTTCTTCGAGGCTGGTGAAGCCTTCGTCGACCAGCACTTGGGCCAGCTCCTCGTCGACTTCCAGTTCATCGATGAAATTGCGCAGGATGTCACCGGTTTCGGCCTGCTGCTTGGCCTGGATGTCCTTCTCGGTCATCACGTTCAGGGTCCAGCCGGTCAGCTGACTGGCCAGGCGAACGTTCTGACCGCCACGACCAATGGCCTGGGCCAGGTTGTCCTCGGCAACGGCGATGTCCATGGCATGGGCATCTTCATCAACGATGATCGCCGCGACTTCAGCCGGCGACATGGCGTTGATGACAAACTGCGCCGGGTTATCGTCCCACAGGACGATATCCACACGCTCACCACCCAGCTCCCCGGATACGGCCTGGACGCGCGAACCACGCATGCCGATGCAGGCGCCTTGCGGGTCGATGCGCTTGTCCTTGGAGCGGACGGCGATCTTGGCTCGCGAACCCGGATCACGGGAGGCAGCCATGACTTCGATGAGGCCTTCGGCAATTTCCGGCACTTCGATGCGGAAAAGCTCGATCAGCATCTGTGGCGCGGTGCGCGACAGGATCAGCTGAGGGCCACGGTTCTCGGTGCGAATTTCCTTGAGCAGCGCACGCAGGCGCACGCCAACACGGAAGGTCTCACGCGGAATGATGTCTTCGCGGGCCAGCAGGGCCTCGGCGTTGTTGCCCAGGTCAACGATGACGTTGTCGCGGGTAACCTTTTTGACGGTGCCGGAGATGATCTCGCCAACGCGCTCGCGGTAGGCATCGACCACCTGGGCACGCTCGGCCTCACGGACCTTCTGCACGATGACCTGCTTGGCGGTCTGGGCGGCAATACGACCGAACTCGATGGACTCGATCTTCTCTTCGATCACGTCACCGACCTTGGCTTCAGGGTGGGTTTCGTGAATCTTGCTCAACCAGGTCTCGATCGCCGGATCATCAAGATCGGCTTCGTCGACCACGGTCCAGCGACGGAAGGTCTCGTAGCTACCGGTGTGGCGGTTGATCTCCACACGCAGGTCGACTTCGTCTTCAAAACGTTTTTTGGTTGCAGTGGCCAGTGCCACTTCCAGCGCTTCGAAAATGACGCCGGGCGGTACACCTTTTTCGTTGGATACCGATTCAACAACCAGCAGTACTTCTTTGCTCATCGTACGCCTCGCCTTGCGCAAGCCATTGGGCCCGGATAGTCCGCCGGGCCCGGCACGTCTCAGTCAAAACTGGGAATAATATTGGCCTTGTCGATCGAGTCGATCGGCAACAGGAACTCTTGATTGTCCACCTGGACCACCACATCCTGCTCCTCCACACCGCGGAGAAGGCCCTGGAAGTTACGACGACCCTCGAAGGGTGAGCGCAGCTTGATCTTCACTTGTTCGCCGGCATGCGAGGCAAACTGTTCCAGAGTGAACAGTGGGCGATCCATGCCTGGAGAAGACACCTCGAGGGTGTATTCACTGCTGATCGGATCTTCCACATCGAGAATTGCGCTGGCCTGACGGCTGACCGCTTCGCAGTCGTCCACCAGGATGCCGCCTTCCTTGTCGATGTAGATGCGCAGTACCGAATGCTTACCCTGGGAAACGTATTCGATCCCCCAGCATTGATAGCCCAGACCCTCGACAACCGGGGCCAACAAGGCCTGCAACTGTTCTAGCTTGCTCGACACCTGAACCCCCTCGTGCATGCTGTGCAAATAAAAAATGGGCGAAGCGCCCATCCCTGAAAGCGCCGTTGGACAACGACGCCGAAAACTGTTCGGTTAGCAAAAAGCCCCTGAAAAGGGGCTCCGCTGAAGCTGGTTGCGGGGGCTGGATTTGAACCAACGACCTTCGGGTTATGAGCCCGACGAGCTACCAAGCTGCTCCACCCCGCGACAAAGCTGGGGCAAAAGTATAAGACCGAACCCTCCTGAGGGTCAAATCCGAACCTTCACCTGCAAGAAAGCCCGCTAAAGCGGGCTCTCAAGCTTTAATTGGTACCGAGAAGGGGACTCGAACCCCTACACCCTATGGGCACAACCACCTCAAGGTTGCGTGTCTACCAATTCCACCACCTCGGCAATACTACTACTTGAAACCCGTTACTTCTGCTCTTGTGCCGGAGGAGGTACATCACCCGTATTAGGAGTGGTTTCGCTCTTCTGCTGCTGGAGCACCGGTACATCATCATTAACTGCCGGTTTCTGCGGCTCTTTCACTTCTAGCACTGCTGGATCTGGAAGACCTGCTTGGCTAAGCTGGTGAGCTTGTTGCTTCGCGAAGTATCCTAACCCAAGTGCTGTCAAAAAGAAAGTGGCAGCGAGTATAGCAGTTAATTTACTCAGGAACGTTGCAGAGCCCTGGCTCCCGAACACGGTATTTGAAGCACCCGCGCCGAAAGATGCTCCTGCTTCCGCACCTTTACCCTGTTGCAACAGAACCAGCACTACAAGCGACAGCGCTGCCAACAGATGAAAAACAACGATGACTGTTTCCAGCATTTGTTCAGTTTCCTGCGGCGCGACAAATTGCACCGAATTCGTCTGCGTTCAGGGAAGCTCCACCAATGAGCCCCCCATCGATATCCGGCATGCCGAACAGTTCGGCCGCATTGGCCGCCTTCACGCTGCCGCCGTAGAGCAACTGCACCTTCGCAGCCACTTCAGCATCTTCTGCCGCCAGCTGGCCGCGGATGGCTGCATGCACATCCTGGGCCTGCTGTGGCGTGGCCGTAAGGCCAGTGCCAATGGCCCATACAGGCTCATAGGCAATTACTGCATTGGCAAAAGCCTTAACACCGAATGCCTCGATGATACTGCTTAGTTGACGCCCGACAACTTCGAGCGTTTTGCCGGCCTCGCGCTCTTCAAGGGTTTCCCCGATGCAAAGCACTGGCTTCAAACCTTTGGCTTGGGCCGCTGCAAACTTGCGATTGAGCACTTCGTCGGTTTCACCAATGATCTGGCGACGCTCCGAATGACCAATCAACACCAACTTGCAGCCTGCTTCAACCAGCTGTTCCGGAGCAACTTCTCCGGTCAGCGCACCCTGTTCGGGTTGTACTGCAGAATTCTGTGCGCCGACAGTAATTTCCTTGCCTGCCAGGCCATCGATCACTTGATTGATGAACAAGGCCGGTGGAAACACCGCGACTTCCACTCCGCTCGGCAAGGCCAGATTTCTCAAGCCTTCGGTCAGCTCAGCGACGCTAGCGCGGGTACCGTGCATCTTCCAGTTACCAGCTACCATAGGGCGACGCATGCTTTACCTCGTCGGTCAAAGTGGGCGCAGATAGTACCCAACCCTATCTGCGCTGGCAAGCGCCTTCAGACACAAACTTCGCCGACCAGTTTGGCCAACGCTTCTGCGTGCGCACGCACCTGGCTTTCGTCCTCGCCCTCGACCATCACCCGCACCAACGGCTCGGTACCGGATTTGCGCAGCAGCACGCGGCCGCGGCCGGCCAAGGCCTCGGTCACCTTGGCACTGGCTTCCTTGACCGCCGGGTGCTCCAGCGGGTCGACCTTGCTGGCGCCATAGCGCACATTGATCAGCACCTGCGGGCACTTGCGCAGGGCCTGACGAGCCTGGGCCAGGGTTTCGCCACGACGTTTGAGTGCCATCAGCACCTGCAGCGCAGCGATGATCGCGTCACCAGTGGTGGTGTGATTGCAGCACACGACGTGACCAGAGTTTTCACCACCGACCAGCCACTCACGCTCCAGCAGCTCGGCCATGACATAACGGTCACCGACCTTGGCCCGCACGAACGGGATATCCAGGTCCTTCAGCGCAAGCTCAAGGCCCAGGTTGCTCATCAGCGTGCCCACTACCCCGCCCTGCAGCTTGCCCCGCTCCTGCAGGTCGCGGGCGATGATGAACAGCAGTTCGTCACCATCGACGATGGCGCCGGTGTGGTCGACCATCAGCACCCGGTCGCCATCACCGTCGAAGGCGATGCCCAGGTCGGCATGACCGACCAGCACGGCAGCCTGCAGCGATTCGATGTGAGTCGAGCCACAGCCTTCGTTGATGTTCAGGCCGTCGGGCTGGGCATGCAGCACGGTCACATCAGCACCCAGCTCGCGGAACACGCTTGGCGCGACCTTGTAGGTGGCGCCATGGGCGCAATCGACCACCAGCTTGAGGCCGTCGAAACTGGTGCTGCTCGGCACGCTGCTCTTGCAGAACTCGATGTAGCGGCCGGCGGCATCATTGATGCGCGAAACCTTGCCCAGCTTGCCCGACTCGACAACGGTCATCGGCTGGTCGAGCAATTCCTCGATCATCAGCTCGACTTCGTCCGGCAGCTTGGTCCCCTGGCCCGAGAAGAACTTGATGCCGTTGTCATCGTGCGGGTTGTGCGAGGCGCTGATGACGATACCGGCTTCGGCGTGGAAGGTACGCGTCAGGTAGGCGATGGCCGGCGTAGGCATCGGCCCGAGCAGCATCACGTCGGCACCCGCCGCAGACAGGCCGGCTTCGAGTGCGGACTCGAACATGTAGCCGGAAATACGCGTGTCCTTGCCAACCAGCACCCGGCAGTGGCCTTGCTTGCGGAAGGCCATGCCGGCTGCCCAGCCAAGCTTCAGCATGAAGTCAGGCGTGATCGGGTATTCTCCGACGCGGCCACGAATGCCGTCGGTACCAAAGTATTTTCTGCTCATAGGGGCTCCAATGTTCTTATTCGGCGCTTTGCACCGCAGCGATCATGCGCACCACATCAACGGTTTCGGCCACATCATGGACACGAAGAATGCTCGCCCCCTTGGTCATGGCCAACGCCGCCAGCGCAAGGCTGCCGTACAACCGCTCGCCGACCGGACGTTCCAGCGTCAGGCCGATCATGCTCTTGCGTGAAACACCCACCAGCAGCGGGCGCCCAAGGCGATAGAGCGCTTCCATATGCTTGAACAAGCTCAGGTTGTGCGCCAGTGTCTTGGCGAAACCGAAGCCCGGATCAAGGATGATTCTGTTTGCGTCAATGCCCGCCGCAGCGCAGGCGGCCATTCGCTGCTCAAGGTAACGCGTAACGTCGGCAGTCACATCTTCGTAATGTGGGTCGTCCTGCATGTTACCCGGCTCGCCGCGCATGTGCATGAGGCATACCGGCAGGCCGGTATCCGCGGCAGCGTCCAGGGCGCCATCGCGCTCCAGGGCTCGCACGTCGTTGATCAGCCCGGCACCGAGGCGCGCCGATTCACGCATGACCGCCGGGGTGGAGGTATCGACCGAGATGACCACATCGAGGCGGCTGTTGATCGCCTCGACCATGGGGGCTACCCGCTCCAGCTCCTCGGTCACCGATACCGCGCGCGCGCCCGGCCGCGTGGACTCGCCGCCGATGTCGATCAGCGTGGCGCCTGCGGCAACCATCGCTTCGGCATGACGCAACGCCTCGTCGCGCTGGTTGAAGCGCCCACCATCAGAAAAGGAATCAGGGGTGATATTGAGAATACCCATGACATGGGTACGCGACAAATCAAGAACCCGGTTGCCGCAAGGCAACCGGGTCGGGTACTGCGCTGAGCTCATAGATGCCCTTAGTGTTGAGCCGCTGGACCGCCGATCGGCGATTCCGGGCGATCACCCTGGGCAGCAGGCTTGCCCGAAGCCGAGTCATCATCCCAGTCGCGCGGTTCGCGGGGGGTACGGCCAGCCATGATATCGTCAATCTGCTCGGCGTCGATGGTCTCGTACTTCATCAGCGCTTCGGCCATGGCATCGAGCTTGTCACGGTTGTCGGTGAGCAATTGCTTGGCCGTGGCGTAGCACTGGTCGATGATGCTGCGCACTTCCGAGTCGATCAGCTTGGCGGTTTCGCCAGAAACGCTGGCGTGCTGGCTGGCAGCACTGCGACCCAGGAACACCTCGCCTTCTTCCTCGGCGTACATCAGCGGGCCGAGTTTTTCGGAAAGGCCCCACTTGGTCACCATGTTTCGGGCGATCTGGCTGGCACGCATGATGTCGTTGGACGCGCCGGTAGTGACACCGTCGAAGCCCAGGGTCATTTCTTCGGCAATACGGCCGCCGTACAGCGAGCAGATCTGGCTGATCAGTGCGCGCTTGGACAGGCTGTAGCGGTCTTCTTCCGGCAGGAACATGGTCACGCCCAGGGCACGACCGCGCGGAATGATCGAAACCTTGTAGACCGGATCGTGCTCAGGCACCAGGCGACCGACAATGGCGTGGCCAGCCTCGTGGTAGGCGGTGTTCTGCTTTTCTTTCTCGGACATGACCATGGTCTTGCGCTCGGCGCCCATCATGATCTTGTCCTTGGCCAGCTCGAACTCTTTCATTTCGACCAGGCGCTTGTTGGCGCGCGCGGCAAACAGCGAGGCCTCGTTGACCAGGTTGGCCAGGTCTGCACCAGAGAAGCCAGGGGTACCACGAGCAATGACCGCCGGGTTGACGTTCTCGCCGACCGGCACCTTGCGCATGTGAACCTTGAGGATCTGCTCGCGACCACGAATGTCCGGCAGGCCAACCACCACCTGGCGGTCGAAGCGGCCGGGGCGCAGCAGAGCCGGGTCGAGCACGTCCGGACGGTTGGTAGCGGCGATGACGATGATGCCATCGTTCATCTCGAAGCCGTCCATCTCTACCAGCAACTGGTTGAGGGTTTGCTCACGCTCGTCGTGACCACCACCCATGCCAGCGCCACGGTGGCGACCAACGGCGTCGATCTCGTCGATGAAGATGATGCACGGGGCGTGCTTCTTGGCCTGTTCGAACATGTCGCGCACACGGCTGGCACCGACACCGACGAACATTTCCACGAAGTCCGAACCGGAAATGGTGAAGAACGGCACCTTCGCCTCGCCGGCGATGGCCTTGGCAAGCAAGGTCTTACCGGTACCGGGCGGGCCGACCATCAGCACGCCACGCGGGATACGGCCGCCCAGGCGCTGGAACTTGCCCGGGTCGCGCAGGAACTCGACCAGCTCGCCGACTTCTTCCTTGGCTTCGTCGCAACCTGCAACGTCGGCCAGGGTGGTCTTGACCTGGTCTTCGGACAGCAGGCGCGCCTTGCTCTTGCCGAAGCTCATCGGCCCGCCCTTGCCGCCCGCACCGCCCTGCATCTGGCGCATGAAGAACATGAAGACGGCGATGATCACCAGGATCGGGAAGCTCGCCACCAGCAGCTGGGTCCAGATGCTCTGCTGCTCAGGCTGCTTGCCTTCGACGATGACGTGGTTGTCGACCAGGTCGCCGATCAGGCCGTTGTCGGTAATGGCCGGGCGAACGGTCTTGAAATTGTCGCCGTCGGCGCGCTTGCCGGTAATGATGTAGCCGTCGACGGTCACACGCTCGACCTTGCCATCCTTGACCTGCTGAATGAAGTCGGAATAGTTGAGGGTCTGCGGCTCGTTAGGGCTGGAGAAGTTGTTCATCACTGTCACCAGGACAGCTGCGATGATCAACCACAGGATCAGATTCTTTGCCATGTCGTTCAATTCGCTACCCTCTGAGGTCGGCGCACGACGCAGCCGTTCCTCGCATGATATTCATCGCCCTAACTTACTACATTACCTACGCAGCCGCAGGCACCGTCTGTAACCCTTTGTGAAAGCTAGACTACACGAAGTTCGGACGATCCTGACGCAGCGGCCGATTGGAAATAACTATCGGCCACCACGCTTCACGCCTTTCATGCCCCTTTGAAACCCCTGCCCAGCAGGTACTGCTCGCGGGAACGGTCACGCGACGACGACGGCTTGCGCATCTGTACCTTGTCGAACTTGCTGCGCACGTCCTTGAGGTACACGTCAAAACCTTCGCCCTGGAAAATCTTGATCAGGAAATCGCCGCCGGGCTTTAGCACGCGGGTTGCCAGATCGAGGGCCAGCTCGCAGAGGAACATGGCACGCGGCATGTCCACCGCAGGCGTACCACTCATATTGGGGGCCATGTCGGAAATCACAAGGTCCACGTGCGAATCGCCGACGGCCTCGAGAATGCGCTGCAGCACTTCATCATGGGTGAAATCGCCCTGGATGAAGGTCACATCGGGGATCGAGTCCATCTCCAGGATGTCGGAAGCAATCAGGCGGCCCTGGCCACCAATCAGACGACTGGTCACCTGCGACCAGCCACCAGGAGCCGCGCCGAGGTCGATCACGCTCATGCCTGGGCGGATCAGCCGGTCCTTTTCCTGGATCTCCAGCAATTTGTAGCTCGCACGCGAGCGGTAGCCATCCTTTTGTGCCTGTTTCACAAAAGGATCGTTGAAATGCTCTCGCAGCCAGTTAGCGCTGCTTTTGGAACGTTGTACCACGGGGCACCTCGATGATATGCGTCGTGATTGACTGGGCGGAGCCGGTGGCCCTCGGGTAAAATGCCGGTCAATTTTACAGAATCAGACGGAAAGGGTCAGATTATGCCGCTCAATAACGAGCAGAAGAAGCAATACAAGTCCATTGGTCATGACCTGAAGCCGGTCCTGATCGTTGCTGGCAACGGTTTGAATGAAGGCGTCATCGCCGAACTGGAGCGCGCCCTGGTCGACCATGAGCTGATCAAGGTCGAAATTCGCTCGGAAGACCGCGAAGAGCGGGCCGAGACCATTGCCGAACTGTGCAAGGCCGGCCGTGCCGAGCTGGTGCAGACCATTGGCAAGAAAGCCCTGATCTACCGCAAGAACCCACAGCCGAACAAGCAGCTGTCCAATATCCACCGTTACAAGTAACGGCTGGACGCCCGGATCGGCGGGCTACCTGTAGGAGCGGCCTTGTGTCGCGATGGGCTGCGAAGCAGCCCCCTGCAGTATCTGCGGCAAAGCTGATATCCGGGGCTGCTTCGCAGCCCATCGCGACACAAGGCCGCTCCTACAAGGACCGCGACAGCCCAGGCTAGCGGCGCACCTTGACCGGAACAGGCTGGGCCACCAGCACGATGCCGGAAAAGCCCAGCACCAGGAAACAGAGCAGCTGCCAGCGCTCGCCAACGGAAATACCGTAGCGCAAGGTGTAATACCCCACGCAGGCACCGAAGCCGAGCAACAGCATCTGGCCACGGAACTGCTGCCACCAGGCCGACAGGCCGTCCACCCTTGCCAGCACCGCCAGCTGGGTCAACAAGCCAAGCAGCGCCACACCGATCAACCAGCGGTCGATCTGCCCGGCGATATCCTGCACCAGCAGCGGCGCCAGGCCACTGACCTTGAGCGCGGGCACCAGCCCCACGTGAAACACCCACAAGCCACCGACCCAGAAAACCTGGGCCAGCTGCCATAGGATCCCCTCGAGGGATGGCGCCCGCAGGCGCCGGTCAGATGTGCTTGACTTCGACAATCTCGTACTCGACCGTCCCGCTAGGCGTCTTGACGACGACAGTATCACCTTCTTCCTTGCCGATGATGGCACGGGCAATCGGCGCACCGCTCGAGAGTTTGCCCTGCTTCACGTCAGCTTCATCCTCGCCGACGATCTGGTAGGTCACCTCTTCATCGGTTTCGGTGTTGGCCAGTACCACGGTGGTACCGAAAATCACCTTGCCGGTGTGAGGGATGGTGGTCACGTCGATCACCACCGAGTTCTGCAGACGGCCTTCGATATCGCGGATACGCGCCTCGACCATGCCCTGCTCTTCACGGGCGGCATGGTATTCGGCGTTTTCCTTGAGGTCGCCCAGTTCGCGCGCTTCGCCGATGGCCTGGCTCAGGCGCGGGCGCTCGGTCTTGCTCAGGAACAGGTGCTCCTCTTCCAGGGCGCGAGCGCCCTGGACGGTCATCGGGTACTTGGTAATGCTCATGCTTTCAGTCCTGCATGCAGATCCTGCAGGCGACGAACGGTCTTTTCCGGACCGAATTTCAGCGCCTCGCAGATGGCTTCACCGGCCGCAATGGTAGTGGTGCAGTAAATCTTGTGCTGCAGCGCATTGCGACGAATCGAGTAGGAATCGGCGATCGACTGGCGGCCTTCGGTGGTGTTGATGATCAGCGACACTTCGTCGTTCTTGATCATGTCGACCACGTGCGGGCGACCTTCGGTCACCTTGTTCACACGGCGCACTTTCAGGCCAGCCGCTTCGATAACCTTGGCAGTGCCGGCAGTTGCAACCACTTCGAAGCCCAGGGCGATCAGGTCGCGGGCAACGCCAGCCACTTGCGGCTTGTCGTCGTCACGCACGCTGATGAAGGCGGTACCGCCGGTCGGCAGCACTTCGCTGGCACCCATCTGGGCCTTGGCGAAGGCTTCACCGAAGCTGTCACCGACACCCATGACTTCACCGGTCGATTTCATCTCAGGGCCGAGGATCGGGTCAACCCCCGGGAACTTGGCGAACGGGAAGACGGCTTCCTTGACGCTGTAGAAGTTCGGGATGATTTCCTGGGTGAAGCCCAGCTCTTTGAGGGTTTTGCCAGCCATGACGCGGGCTGCGATCATCGCCAGGGAGGTGCCGATGCACTTGGAGACGAACGGCACGGTACGCGAAGCGCGCGGGTTGACTTCGATCACGTAGATCTTGTCGCCCTGCAGGGCCAGCTGCACGTTCATCAGGCCGACCACGCCCAGCTCCAGGGCCATTTTCTTGACCTGTACGCGGACTTCGTCCTGCACTTCCTTGCTCAGCGAGTAAGGTGGCAGCGAGCACGCCGAGTCACCGGAGTGAACGCCGGCCTGTTCGATGTGCTGCATGATCGCGCCGATCACCACGTCGGTGCCGTCGCACACCGCATCCACATCCATCTCGATGGCGCAGTTGAGGAAGTGGTCGAGCAATACCGGGCTGTCGTTGGACACCTGCACGGCTTCACGCAGGTAGCGCTTGAGCTCGTCCAGTTCGTATACGATTTCCATGGCACGGCCGCCCAGCACGTACGACGGGCGCACTACCAGCGGGTAGCCGATGCCGCCAGCGGCGCTGATGGCTTCTTCTTCGCTGCGCACGGTGGCGTTTGGCGGCTGCAGCAGGTTCAGGCGCTGAACCATCTGCTGGAAGCGCTCGCGGTCTTCGGCGCGGTCGATGGCGTCAGGGCTGGTACCGATGATCGGTACGCCGGCTTCTTCCAGGGCGCGGGCCAGTTTCAGCGGGGTCTGGCCGCCGTAGTGGACGATCACGCCTTTCGGCTTCTCGACGCGGCACACTTCCAGCACGTCTTCCAGGGTCAGCGGCTCGAAGTACAGGCGGTCGGAGGTGTCGTAGTCGGTGGAGACGGTTTCCGGGTTGCAGTTGACCATGATGGTCTCGTAACCGTCTTCACGCAGCGCCAGTGCGGCGTGTACGCAGCAGTAGTCGAACTCGATACCCTGGCCGATACGGTTAGGGCCGCCACCCAGGATCATGATCTTGTCGCGGGTCGACGGGTTGGCCTCGCACTCTTCCTCGTAGGTGGAGTACAGGTAGGCAGTGTCGGTGGCGAACTCGGCAGCGCAGGTGTCGACGCGCTTGTACACCGGGAACACTTCCAGCTTGTGGCGGTGACGGCGCAAGTTCTTGTCGGTGATACCCAACAGCTTGGCCAGGCGCTGGTCGGAGAAGCCCTTGCGCTTGAGGCGCAGCATGTAGTCCTTGTCGATCGACGACAGGGCCAGGGTCTTGACCTTCTCCTCTTCCTTGATCAGGTCTTCCATCTGCACCAGGAACCACATGTCGATGCCGGTCAGGTCGAAGATCTGCTCGCAGGTCATGCCGGCACGCATGGCGTCGGCCACGTACCAGATACGCTCGGCGCCCGGTACGGTCAGCTCGCGCTTGAGGATGCTGCTGGCTTCAGGGTTGGCCAGGTCGACTTTCGGGTCGAGGCCGCAGGCGCCGACTTCCAGGCCGCGCAGGGCTTTCTGCAGGGACTCCTGGAAGGTACGGCCGATGGCCATGACTTCACCCACGGACTTCATCTGGGTGGTCAGGCGGGCGTCGGCTTTCGGGAATTTTTCGAAGGCGAAACGCGGCAGCTTGGTGACGACGTAGTCGATCGACGGTTCGAAGGACGCCGGGGTGCGGCCGCCGGTGATGTCGTTCTGCAGTTCGTCGAGGGTGTAGCCGACAGCCAGCTTGGCAGCGATCTTGGCGATCGGGAAGCCGGTGGCCTTGGAGGCCAGCGCCGAGGAACGCGAAACGCGCGGGTTCATCTCGATCACGACCATGCGGCCAGTGTTCGGGCAGATACCGAACTGCACGTTGGAACCGCCGGTTTCCACACCGATTTCACGCAGCACCGCCAGCGAGGCGTTGCGCATGATCTGGTATTCCTTGTCGGTCAGGGTCTGTGCTGGGGCAACGGTGATCGAGTCACCGGTGTGCACGCCCATCGGGTCGAAGTTCTCGATCGAGCAGACGATGATGCAGTTGTCCTTTTTGTCGCGGACCACCTCCATCTCGTATTCCTTCCAACCGATCAGCGATTCGTCGATCAGCAGCTCCTTGGTCGGCGACAGGTCCAGGCCACGGGCGCAGATTTCTTCGAACTCTTCACGGTTGTAGGCGATACCACCACCGGTGCCGCCCATGGTGAACGACGGACGGATGATGCACGGGAAGCCCAGGCGCTCGAGGACGGCGTTGGCTTCTTCCATGCTGTGGGCGATACCGGAGCGCGGGCACTCCAGGCCGATGTCCTTCATCGCCTTGTCGAAGCGCGAGCGGTCTTCGGCCTTGTCGATGGTGTCGGCGTTGGCACCGATCATTTCCACGCCGAACTTTTCCAGAACGCCGTGGCGCTCCAGGTCCAGGGCGCAGTTCAGTGCAGTCTGGCCACCCATGGTCGGCAGCAGTGCGTCCGGGCGCTCTTTCTCGATGATCTTGGCCACCGACTGCCACTTGATCGGCTCGATGTAGGTGGCGTCGGCCATGGCCGGGTCGGTCATGATGGTGGCCGGGTTGGAGTTCACCAGGATGACGCGGAAACCTTCCTCACGCAGGGCCTTACAGGCCTGGGCGCCGGAGTAGTCGAATTCGCAGGCCTGGCCGATCACGATCGGGCCAGCGCCGAGAATCAGGATGCTTTTGATGTCTGTACGTTTTGGCATGGTTGTCACTCAAATCCGGGGTCAGTCGGCAAGCCGCTTTGAACAATCTGGGTCAGGCGCTTCCGGGCGCGGCGCAAGCCGGCCCGGGGCCTTGAAGCAGGATGCTCAGCGGCGCTTGGCCATGGCATCGATGAAACGATCGAACAGTGGCGCGACGTCGGTCGGGCCTGGGCTCGCTTCAGGGTGGCCCTGGAAGCTGAACGCGCTCTTGTCGGTACGCTCGATACCCTGCAGGGTGCCGTCGAACAGCGACTTGTGGATGGCGCGGACGTTGCCCGGCAGGGTGGCCTCGTCAACGGCAAAGCCGTGGTTCTGGCTGGTGATCATGACCACGCCGGTGTCCAGGTCCTGGACCGGGTGGTTGGCACCGTGGTGGCCGTGGCCCATTTTCACGGTCTTGGCGCCAGAAGCCAGGGCCAGCAGCTGGTGGCCCAGGCAGATGCCGAATACCGGGATCTCGGTCTCGAGGATGTCCTTGATCGCCTGGATGGCGTAGTCGCACGGCTCGGGGTCGCCAGGGCCGTTGGACAGGAACACGCCGTCCGGGTTGAGTGCCAGCACTTCGCTGGCCGGGGTCTGGGCCGGCACCACGGTCACGCGGCAGCCACGGGCAACCAGCATGCGCAGGATGTTCAGCTTGACGCCGTAGTCGAAGGCGACCACGTGGTATGGCAGGTCAGCGGCTTCGATGGTCGGGTGGCTGTCGGTCTTCAGTTCCCACACGCTGGAGCGCCACTCGTAGCGTTCCTTGGTGGAAACGACCTTGGCCAGGTCCATGCCCTTCAGGCCCGGGAAGGCGCGGGCAGCGGCGATGGCGGCTTCTTCGCTGATGTTGTCACCGGCGAGAATGCAACCGTTCTGAGCGCCCTTTTCACGCAGGATTCGGGTCAGGCGACGGGTGTCGATGCCAGCGATGGCGACGACGTTGTTGGCCTTGAGGTACTCAGGCAGCGACTGGGTGTTACGCCAGTTGCTGGCCAGCAGCGGCAGGTCACGAATGACCAGGCCAGCGGACCAGACGCGGTTCGACTCGGCGTCTTCCGGGGTAGTACCGGTGTTGCCGATGTGCGGGTAGGTCAGGGTAACGATTTGCTGCGCGTAGGAAGGGTCTGTAAGGATTTCCTGGTAGCCGGTCATAGCGGTGTTGAATACCACCTCACCAACGGTCTGACCGTCGGCACCGATAGCTTCACCGCGGAAAATACTGCCGTCGGCAAGGGCGAGTATGGCTGGCTTTGTCAAGAAGACCTCCCGTAAATCAAGCATGAAAGGGCGATCGCAGGTTGCAAAAAAGCGGAGTGACGTATGGACACGTCACCCCGCTTTCATGTGCTGAATTCAATTCGCTGCGCGCTTTTAGTGGACACACTAAAGCTGTAGCTTACAGAAAAGTGCGTTTTCGGTCTACCGCGGATGTGCCTCTAAAACACATCAATGCGACAGGCTGACATCTGTGCCGGCTTCTTCGCGGGTAAACCCGCTCCTACAGGGATAGCGCCATGCCTGAGGGCAACGCTGTACCTGTAGGAGCGGGTTTACCCGCGAAGAAGCCAACACCGCTCCAACTACTTAACGCAGCTCGAGCACATCCTGCATGTCGTACAGGCCAGGCTCACGCCCGTCCAGCCACAGCGCCGCACGCACAGCGCCCTTGGCGAAAGTCATGCGGCTGGAAGCCTTGTGGGTAATCTCGACGCGCTCACCTTCAGCAGCGAACAGCACGGTATGGTCACCCACCACATCACCGGCACGCACGGTGGCGAAGCCGATGGTCTGACGCTCACGCGCACCGGTCTGCCCTTCACGGCCATACACGGCCACTTCCTGCAGGTTGCGACCCAGCGCCTGGGCAACCACTTCACCCATGCGCAGCGCGGTGCCCGACGGCGCATCGACCTTGTGCCGGTGGTGCGCTTCGAGGATTTCGATATCCACATCGTCACCCAGCACGCGCGCCGCGGTATCCAGCAGCTTCAGGCACAGGTTGACGCCAACGCTGAAGTTGGCAGCGAAGACGATAGGGATTTCCTTGCCGGCTTCGGCCAACTGCTGCTTCTCTTCTGGAGTGAAGCCAGTGGTGCCGATGACCATCGCCTTGCCCGCCTTGCGGCAGAACGCCAGGTTCTTCAGGGTTACCGAAGGGTGGGTGAAGTCGATCAGCACGTCGAACTCATCGACCACCTTGCTCAGGTCGTCGGAAATCGGCACACCAATACGACCCAGGGCCGCCAACTCACCAGCATCAGCCCCTACCAGCGAGCTGTCCGGGCGGTCGATCGCCGCCGTCAGGCCCGCCTGGGGAGCCTGCTGCTGCACGGCTTCGACGAGGGTCTTGCCCATCCGCCCTGCCGCGCCCATCACTGCAATACGTCGCATAGCCATTTCCTTGTCAGAGATCGCCGAAGAAGCGCTTCACGCCATCGAACCAGCCACTGGCCTTGGGCGAGTGGGAGCTATCGCCTTCCAGCGAATCACGCAGCTCTTCGAGCAACTCGCGCTGGCGGCGGCTGAGGTTGACCGGGGTTTCCACCGCCACGCGGCACAGCAGGTCACCCGCACCACCACCACGCACCGGGGCAACACCCTTGCCGCGCAGGCGGAACTGCTTGCCGGTCTGGGTGCCTTCCGGGATCTTCAGCTTCACCCGACCATCCAGGGTCGGCACTTCCAGCTCGCCACCCAGGGCGGCATCGGTGTAGCTGATCGGTACTTCGCAGTACAGGTGCTTGCCATCACGCTGGAAAATCTCGTGCTCACGCACGTTGATCACCACATACAGGTCGCCAGTCGGGCCACCATGGGTACCGGCCTCGCCCTCGCCCGACAGGCGGATGCGGTCGCCGGTATCGACACCTGCCGGCACCTTGACCGACAGCGTCTTGTATTCCTCGACACGGCCTTCGCCGTGGCACGAGGTGCAGGGGTCGGTAATGATCTTGCCCTGGCCATGGCAGCGCGGGCAGGTCTGCTGTACCGAGAAGAAGCCCTGCTGCATGCGCACCTGGCCGATACCGCCACAAGTCGGGCAGGTGGACGGGGTCGAGCCCTTCTTGGCACCGGAGCCGTCGCAAGGCTGGCAGTTGACCAAGGTGGGCACGCGGATGCTGACCGTAGTGCCACGCACCGCCTCTTCCAGGTTCAGCTCCAGGGTGTAGCGCAGGTCGCTGCCGCGCTGAGCGCCGCCACGCGAGCCGCCGCGGCCGCCACCGAAGAAGTCGCTAAACACATCGCCGAAGATGTCGGAGAAGTTGGCACCGCCGAAACCGGCGCCACCGCCACCCATGCTCGGGTCTACACCCGCATGGCCGTATTGGTCGAAGGCCGCACGCTTACTGGCGTCAGACAGCACTTCGTAGGCCTCGTTGGCCTCCTTGAACTTGTCTTCCGACTCTTTGTCGCCGGGGTTTCGGTCCGGGTGGTACTTCATCGCCAGGCGGCGGTAAGCCTTCTTGAGGTCAGCTTCGCTGGCGCCGCGCTCGACACCCAGTACCTCATAATAATCACGCTTGGACATAGGTCATTTGCACCTTGTTGGGCGTCTGGCATCTGCGCCGCGCCATCAGCACCTGCCTTTTGCCCACCAGGGCCACTGACAGATGCTGTAAAAATTCTCGAATTCCAGATACGCCAACGCGGGAGCAAGCCCCCGCGCGGCGACATCCTACCAGCTCACCACCAAACGGCGGTGAACCGGCCGACAACATGCAGGGATTACTGCTTGTTGTTGTCTTTCACTTCTTCGAACTCAGCGTCAACCACGTCATCGTGCTTGGCTTCCGGCTCGGCCTGCTGCGCGCCGCCCTGAGGCTGTTCGGCCGACTGCTCGGCGTACATCTTCTGGGCAACCGGTGCCGATACCTTGGACAGCTCTTCGACCTTGGCGTCGATGGCAGCCTTGTCGTCGCCTTTGACAGCGGCCTCCAGGGCAACAACGGCAGCCTCGATGGCGGTTTTCTCTTCGGCGGTAACCTTGTCACCAGCGTCAGCAACCATCTTGCGGGTCGAGTGAACCAGCGCATCACCCTGGTTACGGGCAGCGGCCAGCTCTTCGAACTTGCGGTCTTCCTCGGCATTGGCCTCGGCGTCACGCACCATGCGCTCGATCTCTTCGTCCGACAGGCCGGAGTTGGCCTTGATCACGATCGACTGCGACTTGCCGGTGGCCTTGTCCTTGGCGCTGACGTGCAGGATGCCGTTGGCGTCGATGTCGAAGGTTACCTCGATCTGCGGCACGCCACGCGGAGCCGGCGGAATGTCAGCCAGGTCGAACTTGCCCAGCGACTTGTTCTGGGCAGCCTGCTTGCGCTCACCCTGCAGCACGTGAATGGTCACGGCACCCTGGTTGTCATCGGCAGTCGAGAACACCTGCGACTTCTTGGTCGGGATGGTGGTGTTCTTCTCGATCAGCGAAGTCATCACGCCACCCATGGTTTCGATACCCAGGGTCAGCGGGCTGACGTCCAGCAGCAGTACGTCTTTCACGTCACCGGCCAGCACGGCGCCCTGGATGGCAGCACCCATGGCCACGGCTTCGTCCGGGTTGACGTCCTTGCGCGCTTCCTTGCCGAAGAAGTCGGCAACGGCTTTCTGCACCAGCGGCATGCGGGTCTGACCGCCGACCAGGATCACGTCGTCGATCTTGCTGGCATCGATGCCAGCGTCTTTCAGAGCGATGCGGCAAGGCTCGATGGTACGGGCAACCAGGTCTTCGACCAGAGATTCCAGCTTGGCGCGGGAAATCTTCACGTTCAGGTGCTTCGGACCGGTAGCGTCTGCAGTGATGTACGGCAGGTTCACGTCGGTCGACTGAGCGGAGGACAGTTCGATCTTGGCCTTTTCAGCGGCTTCTTTCAGACGCTGCAGCGCGAGCGGATCGTTCTTCAGGTCCATGCCGGACTCTTTCTTGAACTCGTCGACGAGGTAGTCGATCAGGCGCATGTCGAAGTCTTCGCCACCCAGGAAGGTGTCGCCGTTGGTAGCCAGTACTTCGAACTGGTGCTCACCATCGACTTCGGCGATTTCGATGACCGAAACGTCGAAGGTACCGCCGCCCAGGTCATAAACGATGACGGTGTGGTCGCCCTTGGCCTTGTCCATGCCGTAAGCCAGCGCAGCGGCAGTCGGCTCGTTGATGATGCGTTTTACGTCCAGGCCAGCGATGCGACCGGCATCCTTGGTGGCCTGACGCTGGCTGTCGTTGAAGTAGGCCGGAACGGTGATGACCGCTTCGGTAACTGGCTCGCCGAGGTAGTCTTCGGCGGTTTTCTTCATTTTCTTCAGGACTTCGGCGCTGATCTGCGGCGGAGCCATGTCCTTGCCGCTGGCTTGTACCCAGGCGTCGCCGTTGCTGGCCTTGACGATCTTGTAAGGCACCAGCTTGATGTCTTTCTGCACCACGTCTTCTTCGAAGCGACGACCAATCAGGCGCTTCACTGCGAACAGAGTGTTGTGCGGATTGGTGACCGCCTGACGCTTGGCCGACTGACCAACCAGGATTTCGCCATCATTGGCGTAGGCCACGATCGAAGGGGTGGTACGCGCACCTTCGGCGTTTTCGATGACCTTGACGTTACCGTTTTCCAGAACAGAGACGCACGAGTTGGTGGTCCCCAGGTCGATACCGATGATTTTACCCATGTTAACTCTCCCGAAACTTGAATTTGGTAGCAGCGACTACTTTGGCCAACTGCAGTAATACTTGAAGGCTTGACACCTAGATGGGGATGCCCGGAAGGATTTCAAGCCTTTTCATCAATCGAGGGCTGCGCCGCGCTCGGCGCCTTGCTGACCACCACCATGGCAGGGCGCAGCAGGCGGCCGTTGAGCAGATAGCCCTTCTGGAAGACGTTCAGCACGCTGTTCGGCTCGACTTCGGCGTTCTCCTGCATGGCCATGGCCTGATGATGCTCTGGATTGAACGGCTGGCCGTGAGGGTCGACTGCTTCGAGGTTGTAACGCTTGAGGGTGTCCTGGAACATCTTCAGGGTCAGCTCGACGCCTTCGCGGATCTGCTTGACGTGCTCATCGTCGGCACTGGAGTGCGCCAGGGCCAGTTCCAGGCTGTCGATCACAGGCAGCAGGTCGCCCGAGAACTTCTCGAGGGCAAACTTGTGGGCTTTCTCGACGTCCTGTTCGGCACGACGGCGAGCGTTCTGCACGTCGGCAACGGCGCGCAGCGCCTGGTCCTTGGCGGCGGCCAGCTGCTCCTCGAGTTCCAGGACGCGGGCGTCGGCAGCATTACCTGCACCGGTCTCTTCGACGTTAAGGTCTTTCTCGTTCAGCTGTTCGTCAGCCATGGGGTCTCTCCTGCGCAATTTTGTGGACTGCGAGCCAGGCTCGCCTTGGATGTCGGCTATATGGGGCCGGAAAAACCAGCTTCAAGGGGCAAGGTGGTTTTCCCCGCTGCAACAGAATCTGCCAAGGGGCATTGGCAGGCCTGAAAAAAGTACTGTATAAATAACCAGACCTGACTTTCGGGAGCCGCCCCATGCTGGTGCACCTGTCCATTCACAACTACGCCATCGTCGAGCACCTCGACCTCGAAATCGCTCGCGGCATGTCCGTCATTACCGGCGAGACCGGTGCCGGCAAGTCGATCATGCTCGACGCCCTCGGCCTGGCACTGGGCGACCGGGCCGACAGCGGCGTGGTGCGCCCCGGCACGGACAAGGCAGACATCCTCGCCACCTTCGATCTGGTGGACATCCCCGAGGCGCATGCCTGGCTGGCCGAGCGCGACCTGGACAACGACGGCCTGTGCATCCTGCGCCGGGTGATCACCGCCGAAGGCCGCAGCCGCGGCTACATCAATGGCACGCCCTGCCCGCTCGGCGACCTCAAGGCGCTGGGCGAGTTGCTGATCGATATCCACAGCCAGCACGAGCACCAGTCACTGCTCAAGACCGACACCCACCGCCGCCTGCTCGACGAGTACGCCGGCGCCGTCGACCTGGCCCGCCAGGTACAGCTGGCAGCCAAGCGCTGGAACCAGACCCGTCTGGAACTGGAGCGCCTGTCCAACTCCGGCGATGAGCAGCGCGCCCGCCATCAGCTGCTGAGCTATCAGCTGGAGGAACTGGACAACCTCGGCCTGGGCGAACACGAACTGGAGCAGTTGGAGCAGGAACACAAGAACCTGACCAGCGCCGAAGCCCTGTTCGGCATCTGCCGCCAGGTCATCGACCAGTGCAGCGAGAGCGATTCGGGCAATGTGCTCAGCGCCCTCACCTCCAGCCTCAACCGCCTGGGTGCCGCCACCAACTCGCCAAAGGCACTGGGCGAAGCAGCCAACCTGATCGCCAGTGCGCAGATCCAGGTCGAGGAAGCCGTGGGCGAGCTCAACCGCTTTCTCGACAACTTCGACGCCGACCCCATGCGCCTGCAGGCACTGGAAGAACGCCTCGACACTATCTATACGCTGGCGCGCAAACACCGTGTGCACCCCACCGAACTGCCCCACTTGCAACAGCAGCTGATGGAAGAGCTGGAGGGCCTGAACGCCAGTGACGAGTCGATCGAGCGGTTGGGTGAAGAGCTGGCCGCCTTCGCCCAACACTATAAAGAGAAGGCTCGCGAGCTCAGCGCACTGCGCCAACAGGCTGCCCAGCAGCTGGCAGTGGCCGTCGAGCAGGAGATCCAACGCCTGGGCATGCCTGGCGGGCGCTTCTGCATCGCACTTACCCCCAATGAGGGAGCAGACCTTTCGCCTCATGGCCTGGAGCAGATCGAGCTACTGGTCAGCGCCAACCCTGGCCAACCGCTCAAGGGCCTGGCCAAGGTGGCTTCAGGTGGCGAACTGTCCCGCATCAGCCTGGCGATACAGGTAATTACCGCGCAGACCTCACGCATTCCAACCCTGGTGTTCGACGAAGTCGACGTCGGTATCGGCGGGCCTACTGCCGAAATCGTCGGCCAACTGCTGCGCCGCCTGGGCGAACGCGGCCAGGTGCTGACCGTTACCCACCTGCCGCAGGTGGCAGCACAAGGGCATCACCACCTGTTCGTGCACAAGGTGCGCAACAGCGACACCACCCACACCGCCGTGGCCAACCTGGGCAAACGTGAGCGAGTGGAGGAAGTGGCGCGGATGCTGGGCGGCATAGACCTGACCAAGGAATCCCTGGCGCATGCGCGCAAGATGGTGGTAAGCGGCAAGGCCTGAGCCCTCATTTTTCAGGACAATTCGCGGGCACGCCCGCTCCCACAGGTACGCCACAGATTTCAGGTCCTGTGATCATCCTGTGGGAGCGGGCGTGCCCGCGAAGAGGCCAGCACCGACAACACATCTTCCAGCCCCAGAAAGCACAAAGGCGACCCGAAGGTCGCCTTTGTCATTCATAACGATAAAAAATCGTTACTTCTTTTTACGCACATACAGGACCAGATTGTGGTCCACCAGCTCGTAGCCATGCTCGGCCACGATTTCGCGCTGGCGTTTCTCGATCTCGGCATCCATGAACTCGATGACTTCACTGGTCTCCACGTTGACCATATGGTCGTGGTGACCGCCATCGGCCAGCTCGAACACCGCATGACCGCCGTCGAAGTTGTGGCGAACCACCAGACCCGCCGCTTCGAACTGGGTCAGTACGCGGTAGACGGTGGCCAGGCCCACGTCCTCGCCAGCCTCCATCAGCGCCTTGTAGACATCCTCGGCGCTCATGTGACGCTGCTCGGTGGAGTCGAGCATCTGAAGGATCTTGACTCGAGGCAGGGTCACCTTGAGACCGGCTTTGCGCAATTCGCTATTTTCAACCATGGTCAGCTTTCTCGCCGATGCTGCTTCGCAGCTTCTCTTAATACGGGTATGATCGGGGTTTACGTTGTCCAGCCAAGATAGTGGAAGTCGCCCACCGATGCAAAACACCAAGCTCTTGCTAACCAGCCTCACCCTAGTGGGACTGCTCGCACTCGCCGGTTGCTCGTTTCCCGGGGTTTACAAAATCGACATCCAGCAGGGCAATGTCGTTACGCAAGACATGATAGACCAATTGCGCCCCGGAATGACCCGCCGGCAAGTAAGGTTTATCATGGGTAACCCGCTGATCCAGGACACCTTCAACACCAACCGTTGGGATTACCTGTACAGCCTGCAGCCAGGCGGCGGCAAGCGCCAGCAAGAACGCATGAGCGTGTTCTTCAACGAAAGCGACCAGTTGGTCAGCCTTTCTGGCGACTTCATGCCAGGCGTCAGCCGCGACCAGGAAATCCTCGGCGGCAGCAGCGACACCACGGTCAGCCCGGCCAACCAGCCAGAGCAACCAACCGTGCAGCCTGAAGAAAAACCGGCCAAGCCAGGCTCGGTGGAAGAATCCATCCAGCGCGAGATCGACACCATCGAGACCACCCCGGTCCCGACTCCGGCTCCGTTGGAGACCTCGCCTCAATAAGCGGCGAGCAGATACAAAAAAAGCCCGGACCTGGTCCGGGCTTTTTGTTGCCACCTTTTCAGTCAGGCATTCAGCTGCTTGGCACGCTGGCAGAAAGCATCCACCAGCGTATTAGCCGCCTGGTTGAACAGCGGGCCCAGGGTCGCGCGCACCAGCGGCCCGGCATAATCGAACGACAGGTCCAGGCTGATCTTGCAGGCCTTGTCACCCAACGGCTTGAACACCCACAGGCCATGCAACTGGGTGAACGGCCCCTCTTCCAGGTTCATCTCGATGGACTGCCCCGGCACCAGTACGTTGCGCGTGACGAAGTGCTGGCTCATGCCGCCCTTGGCAACATCGAGCTTGGCGCGCATGTGCGTGTCGCTGGCTTCGATCACCGTCGAGGCCGAGCACCAAGGCAGGAACTGCGGATAGCTGGCCACATCGTTAACCAGATCGTAAAGCGCCTGGGCGGGGTATGGCAGCAGGGCGGAGCGTTGAATATGGGTAGTCATCCAGGCATCACTTCCAAGGCTGGGTGGCGGCGCTTCGCAGCGTGCCGAAAACAGGTTCTGTCGCAAAGACAGGGGCTGTATTGTCCGGTATTCATTGCAGTGGCTCAAGCACACCGAAATCCCATAGCCGACGACGCGGCGACTGCCTATAATGCCGCCCCTATGGCTAAACAAAAGAAACATCCGACCGGGACCATCGCGCAGAACAAGAAGGCGCGACACGATTACTTCATCGAACACAAGTTCGAGGCCGGACTGGTCCTGTCCGGCTGGGAAGTAAAAAGCCTGCGAGCCGGCAAGGCGCACCTGACTGACAGCTACGTGCTGCTGAAAGACGGTGAGGCCTGGCTGTTCGGCAGCCACATCACCCCGCTGACCACGGCCAGCACCCACGTCATCGCCGACCCCATCCGCACTCGCAAGCTGCTGCTGAACAAGCGCGAGCTCGAGCGCCTGGAAGCGGCTGTGGCGCAAAAGGGCTACACCTGCGTGGCCCTGGCGCTGTACTGGAGCAAGCACCTGATCAAGTGCGAAATCGCACTGGGCAAGGGCAAGAAGGAATTCGACAAGCGCGACACCATGCGCGAGCGCGATTCCAACCGCGAGCTGCAGCGGGCTGTGCGGAACAAGGGCAAGGAAGAGTAATACCTTTTCTTTAGCCTGTTCCGGCCTCTTCGCGGGCTCGCCCGCTCCCACAGGTATCGCGCCACCTTCAGGTACGGCGCATATCCTGTGGGAGCGGGCAAGCCCGCGAAGATTCCAACACCGATCTCAACGCCCGCTACGCCGCTCCGCCCGCGCCACTCGCTGCGCTTCTTCGTGCGCCTCTTCCAGCACCTCCTGCACATACAGAATGTGCCGGCTGGACACTTCCCGCGCATCCTCCGCCCTGCCCTCGACTATCGCCAGGTACAGTTCCCGGTGCTGGCTGATCAGCATGTCCCGGGTCTCGGTCCGTTGCTGGTACATGCCGCCGATGTTGGTCACCACGTTGCGCTTGAGCAGGTCGAACAAGCCCCGAATGGTGTGCAGCAGCACGGCATTATGGCTGGCCTCGGCAATCGCCAGGTGGAAGCGCGCATCGGCCGCGCCCTCCTCCGCCCGGGTCACTTCGTCGGCCCTGGCATAGCAGTCCTGCAGCGCATCGAACGCCGCCTTCAGCCGCGCCCGGTCCGGCTGGGTCGCGCGCTGGGCCGCGTAGTAGGCGCAGGAAGCCTCCAGGGTATGGCGGAATTCAAGCAGGTCACGCTGCGCCTCGGCACTGTGCTCGAGCAGCTGCAGCAACGGGTCGCTGAAAGTGGACCCCAGGGACTCGGCGACAAAATTGCCCCCACCCTGGCGGCTGACCAGCAGCCCCTTGGCCACCAGCTTCTGGATCGCCTCACGCAGTGACGGGCGGGACACGCCGAACTGCTCGGCAAGGACGCGCTCGGCCGGCAGCCGCTGCCCCGAGGTCAGCGTGCCTTCCAGAATCATCCCTTCCAACCGATCGACAATGTCGTCGGACAGGCGCCGTTGGCGGACCTGATCAAAAACCATCACATGCTCTCCACAAACCCCCGGCAGATTTCAGGGGGCGCCTATTCTCGCCGATCCAGATCGCGCAAACACCCACCAGGCGACGATTTTCCCTGCCCACCAGGCGCCCGCTCATCGGCACGCGACCAAAGTTTTGCACGGGACAAATTGACACACCCACGAAGACGCTTTTAACCTAGCGCCCAGCCATTGTAAATTGGTCTTACCAATTATCCAATGCCAGTGCCTGACCAACAACAATTAGGGGCCACCCCATATGCAAACCTGGCAACAAATCTATAGTCCGCTTGGTAGTCTTGGCCTGTCCGCACTGGCGGCGGTCATTCCCATCGTCTTCTTCTTCCTCGCCCTCGCCGTATTCCGCCTCAAAGGCCACGTGGCCGGCAGCATCACCCTCGCATTGTCGATCCTGGTGGCGATCTTCGCCTTCCAGATGCCTGTCGACATGGCATTCGCCGCTGCGGGTTATGGCTTCCTCTACGGCCTCTGGCCGATTGCCTGGATCATCGTTGCCGCGGTGTTCCTGTACAAACTCACGGTCAAGAGCGGCCAGTTCGAAGTGATCCGCAGCTCGGTGCTGTCGATTACCGACGACCAGCGCCTGCAAGTGCTGCTGATCGGCTTCTGCTTCGGTGCCTTCCTGGAAGGTGCGGCAGGCTTTGGCGCACCGGTGGCAATCACTGCCGCGCTGTTGGTGGGCCTGGGCTTCAACCCACTGTACGCCGCCGGCCTGTGCCTGATCGCCAACACCGCGCCAGTGGCCTTCGGCGCCCTGGGCATCCCGATCATCGTGGCCGGCCAGGTCACCGGCATCGACGCCTTCCACATCGGCGCCATGACCGGTCGCCAGCTGCCGCTACTGTCGCTGTTCGTGCCGTTCTGGCTGGTATTCATGATGGACGGCCTGCGTGGCGTGAAGGAAACCTGGCCTGCCGCCCTGGTCGCCGGCCTGAGCTTCGCCGTCACCCAGTACTTCACCTCGAACTTCATCGGCCCGGAGCTGCCGGACATCACCTCGGCCCTGGCCAGCCTGATCGCCCTGACCCTGTTCCTGAAAGTCTGGCAGCCCAAGCGTTCGTTCGCCGAAGCCAAAGGCAGCGTCGGCGCCGCCGTGGTTCAGCCAAGCGGCAGCCAGCCAAGCCCCTACAGCTTTGGCGAGATCTTCAAGGCCTGGTCGCCGTTCCTGATCCTCACCGTGCTGGTCACCATCTGGACCCTGAAACCGTTCAAGGCGGCCTTCGCCCCGGGCGGCGCGATGTACAACTTCGTGTTCAACTTCGCCATCCCGCACCTCGACCAACTGGTGATCAAGACCGCACCGATCGTCGCCGCGCCAACCGCCATGCCAGCGGTGTTCAAGCTCGACCCGATCTCTGCCACCGGCACCGCGATCTTCCTCTCGGCGCTGATCTCCATGGCCGTGCTGAAGATCAACTTCAAAACTGGTCTGACCACTTTCAAGGAAACCTTCTGGGAGCTGCGCTGGCCAATCCTGTCGATCGGCATGGTGCTGGCCTTCGCCTTCGTCACCAACTACTCCGGCATGTCCTCGACCATGGCCCTGGTACTGGCCGGCACCGGTGCCGCGTTCCCGTTCTTCTCGCCGTTCCTCGGCTGGCTGGGCGTGTTCCTGACCGGTTCCGACACCTCGTCCAACGCCCTGTTCAGCTCGCTGCAGGCCACCACTGCGCACCAGATCGGGGTCAACGACACTCTGCTGGTAGCGGCCAACACCAGCGGCGGCGTGACCGGCAAGATGATCTCGCCGCAGTCGATCGCCGTGGCCTGCGCCGCCACCGGCCTGGTTGGCAAGGAGTCCGACCTGTTCCGCTTCACCGTCAAGCACAGCCTGTTCTTCGCCACCATCGTCGGCCTGATTACCCTGATCCAGGCCTACTGGCTGACCGGCATGCTGGTTCATCACTAAAGTGAAAGGGGCCGGGCGCCATCGCGCGCCCGGCAATCCCCACACGCAACGCTGCGAGAATCCATGATCATTTCCGCCTCTACCGACTATCGCGCCGCGGCCCAACGCAAGCTGCCTCCCTTCCTGTTCCACTATGCCGACGGCGGCGCCTACGCCGAGCACACCCTGCGCCACAACGTCTCGGATCTGGCCAGCATTGCCCTGCGTCAGCGCGTGCTGAAGAACATGTCCGAGCTCAGCCTTCAGACCAGACTGTTCGACGAAACCCTGAGCATGCCGGTGGCCCTGGCCCCGGTCGGCCTCACCGGCATGTACGCCCGCCGTGGTGAAGTGCAGGCGGCGCGCGCAGCGGCTGCCCACGGTATTCCGTTCACCATGTCCACGGTGTCGGTGTGCCCGATCGAAGAAGTGGCCCCGGCCATCGACCGGCCGATGTGGTTCCAGCTGTACGTGCTCAAGGACCGCGGCTTCATGCGCAACGCCCTGGAGCGGGCCAAGGCCGCCGGGGTAAAGACCCTGGTGTTCACCGTCGACATGCCGACCCCCGGCGCCCGCTACCGCGACGCCCACTCTGGCATGAGCGGCAAGAACGGCCCGCTGCGCCGCGTGCTGCAAGCCATGACCCACCCCGAGTGGGCATGGGATGTCGGCGTGATGGGGCGCCCGCACGACCTGGGCAACATTTCCACCTACCGTGGCAACCCCACCGGCCTTGCCGACTACATCGGCTGGCTGGCCAACAACTTCGACCCGTCGATCTCCTGGAAAGACCTGGAGTGGATCCGCGAGTTCTGGGACGGCCCGATGATCATCAAGGGCATCCTCGATGCCGATGACGCCCGCGATGCGGTCAGGTTCGGTGCCGACGGCATCGTCGTGTCCAACCACGGCGGCCGCCAGCTCGACGGTGTGCTGTCCAGCGCCCGTGCCCTACCGGCAATTGCCGATGCGGTCAAAGGTGACCTGAAGATCCTCGCCGACTCCGGCATCCGTAGCGGCCTCGACGTGGTGCGCATGATCGCTCTGGGCGCCGATACCGTACTGATCGGCCGCGCCTTCCTCTACGCCCTTGCCGTGCACGGCCAGGCCGGGGTGAAGAACCTGCTGGAGCTGTTCGAGAAGGAAATGCGCGTAGCGATGGTGCTGACCGGCGCCAAGTCGATCAGCGAAATCACCCGCGACTCGCTGGTACGCGAACTGGGCGCCTGAACGCCCGCAAGAACGACCGCCTGATTGACCCGGGGCATGTGGCGCACAGACGCCGCGGCCCCGCGAGGAGACTGCATGAGCCTGCCCGCCGCGTTCCTGCGTGATGCCGAGCGCCTGATCCCCGCCGAACGCCGCTTCGACGACCCCACCTCCACCCTGGCCTTCGGCACCGACGCCAGCTTCTACCGGCTGATCCCCAAGCTGGTGGTGCGCGTCGAGTCCGAAGACGAAGTGGTCGGCCTGATCAAACTGGCCCAGCGCGAGCGGGTGCCGGTCACCTTCCGCGCCGCTGGCACCAGCCTGTCCGGCCAGGCCATCAGCGACTCGGTGCTGATCGTGCTGGGCGATAACTGGAACGGCCGTGAAATCCGCGGCCAAGGCGAGCAGATCCGCCTGCAGCCCGGCGTCATCGGCGCCCAGGCCAATGCCTGGCTGGCCCCCTTCGGGCGCAAGATCGGCCCCGACCCGGCCTCGATCAACGCCTGCAAGATCGGCGGCATCGTCGCCAACAACGCCAGCGGCATGTGCTGCGGCACCGCGCAGAATACCTACCACACCCTGGCCGGCCTGCGCCTGGTGCTGGCCGACGGCACGCGCCTGGACAGCGAAGACCCGGCCAGCGTCGCCGCGTTCGAGGCCAGCCACGCCGACCTGCTGGAAGCACTGGCCCGCCTGGGCCGCGAGACCCGCGCCAACACTGCACTCGCCGAGCGCATCCGGCACAAGTACCGGCTGAAGAACACCACCGGCCTGTCGCTGAACGCACTGGTGGACTACGACCAACCGCTGGATATCCTGCAGCACCTGCTGGTCGGTTCCGAAGGCACCCTGGGCTTCATCAGTGCCGTCACCTACGACACCGTGCCCGACCACCCGCACAAGGCCAGCGCCCTGGTGGTGTTCCCCAACGTGGAAAGCTGCTGCCGCGCGGTGACCGTACTCAAGCGCCAGCCGGTCTCGGCCGTGGAGCTGCTCGACCGCCGCAGCCTGCGTTCGGTGCAGAACATGCCCGGCATGCCGCTGTGGGTAAAAGGCCTGTCGGACAATGCCTGCGCCCTGCTGATCGAGTCCCGTGCCGCCAGCCAGAGCCTGCTGCATGAACAGCTGCAACAGGTGATGACCTCGATCGCCGACTTCCCGCTGGAACAGCAGGTGGACTTCAGCGAAGACCCGGCCGTGTACAACCAGCTGTGGAAAATCCGCAAGGACACCTTCCCTGCCGTCGGCGCCGTGCGCCAGACCGGCACCACTGTCATCATCGAAGACGTCACCTTCCCCATCGAGCAACTGGCCGAAGGCGTCAACCGCCTGATCCAGCTGTTCGACAAGCACCGCTACGACGAAGCGATCATTTTCGGCCATGCCCTGGAAGGCAACCTGCACTTCGTCTTTACCCAGGGCTTCAACAGTGCCGAGGAAGTCGCCCGATACCAGGCCTTCATGGACGATGTGGCGCAACTGGTGGCGGTGGAGTTCGGCGGCTCGCTCAAGGCCGAGCACGGCACCGGGCGTAACATGGCACCGTTCGTGGAGCTGGAATGGGGCCATGACGCCTACCAACTGATGTGGAAGCTGAAGCGCCTGCTCGACCCCAACGGCATCCTCAACCCCGACGTGGTGCTGAGCGAGGATCCGGACATTCACCTGAAGAACCTCAAGCCGCTGCCCGCTGCCGACGAGATCGTCGACAAGTGCATCGAGTGCGGCTTCTGCGAACCGGTGTGCCCGTCCAAAGGCCTGACCCTCAGCCCGCGCCAGCGCATCGTCATGTGGCGTGACATACAGGCCAAACAGCGCGCCGGCATCGACACCCGCGAACTGCGCCAGACCTACCAGTACCAGGGCATCGACACCTGCGCCGCCACCGGCCTGTGCGCCCAGCGCTGCCCGGTCGGCATCAACACCGGCGAACTGGTGAAGAAACTGCGCAGCCAGGCCGCCGAGCACGAAAAAACCGCCGACTGGCTGGCCGAACACTTCCACACTGCCTTGGGCGGCGCGCGCCTGACCCTGACCGCCGCCAACACCGCACGCAAGCTGCTCGGCGCCCCACGCCTGGGCCGCCTGAGCGCCTCGCTGAACAAAGCCAGCAAAGGCCGCCTGCCACAGTGGACCCCGGCGATGCCACAACCCCTGCGCCCACTGGACTTCGGCCCGGCCAGCAACGATGCCCGCCCTCGCGTGGTGTACCTGGCCGCCTGCGTCTCGCGGGTGATGGGCCCGGCCTATGCCGACCGCGAGCAGAGTTCGCTGCTCGACAAGACACGCGCCCTGCTGGAAAAGGCCGGTTACCAAGTGGTGTTCCCCGACAACGCCGACAGCCTGTGCTGCGGCCAGCCGTTCGCCTCCAAGGGCTACCCCGAGCAGGCCGAGCACAAACGCCAGGAACTGATTGCCGCCCTGCTGCACGCAAGCCGCGGCGGCCTCGACCCGATCTACTGTGACACCAGCCCCTGCACCCTGCGCCTGGTGCAGGACCTGAGCGACACCCGGCTGGACCTGTACGACCCGGTGCGCTTCATCCGCACCCACCTGCTCGAGCGCCTGGAATTCACCCCCCAGGACGAACCAGTGGCTGTGCATGTGACCTGCAGCACCCAGCACCTGGGCGAAAGCCAGGCACTGATCGATTTGGCGCGGCGTTGCAGCAAACAGGTGGTGATCCCGGAGGGCATACACTGCTGCGGCTTTGCCGGTGACAAAGGCTTCACCACCCCCGAGCTCAACGCCCACTCGCTGCGCAGCCTGAAGGATGCGGTGCAGTATTGCAGCGAAGGTATTTCCACCAGCCGCACCTGCGAGATCGGCCTGTCCAGCCATAGCGGCATCGACTACCACGGGCTGGTCTACCTGGTAGACCGCGTCACCCGGCCGCGTAGCATCTGACCGTTTAACGCAAAACCTGATAGCTGCCGCAATGCCCCGTGGGAGCGGGCAAGCCCGCGAACACCGGCGCAGCCGGTGTCATACACCGCACTGCCTGCTTCGCGGGCACGCCCGCTCCCACAGGTACCGCGCCGGCTTTGGGTCCACGCTTTACCTGTACACCGGCATTGGCCCGAACGTTCAATGCAAAATCTGATAGCTGCCGCATTCCCTGTGGGAGCGGGCAAGCCCGCGAACACCGGCGCAGCCGGTGCCATACACCGCTCAGCCTGCTTCGCGGGCATGCCCGCTCCCACAGGTACCGCGCCGGCTTTGGGTCCAAAGCTGTACCTGTACACCGGCATTGGCCTGTCCGTTTAACGCAAAACCTGATAGCTGCCGCAATCCCCGTGGGAGCGGCTTCAGCCGCGAACACCGGCAAAGCCGGTGCCATCCCGCCAGCATCCCGATTGAACCCCCGCCAATCCCCCACAGTCCACCGTTACAGGCCCACCTTCCAGAGGCCCAGAAGGAGACTCCCATGAAAGGTACCGCGCTTTCGGCCCTGTTCGCGGCCGCCACCCTGCTGGCTTCGCCGGTGTTCGCTGCCGAAGACCTGTGCACCGCCAACCTGCAAAAGATCGACGACAGCATGGCCACCGCCGGCGCCACCTCCGAAGGCCTGGACAAGGCCATCACCGAGCACGTCGACAAAGCCAAGGCGGCCCAAGCCTCGGGCGACACCAAGGAATGCATCGCCATTACCAGCAAAGTCCTGGAGCGCCTGGAAAAAACCGAGAAAGGCAGCGGCACCAGCGGCGGCGGTAGCGGCGCGTGAGCCCAAAAGCGGGCGACCGGACCGGCTGTCGACGTCGCCCGCGCAATGGCGTATACTCCGCCTCACGTACCGTAAGGTGCGTTAGCCAAGAGCTAGTGTGGGGCCGATTAGGATTCGACGCCGGTAGCGAAACTCTAGGTGCATGCCGAGTTGGTAACAGAACTCGTAAATCCACTGTTGCAACTTTTATAGTTGCCAATGACGATAACTACGGCGCGGAGCTCAAGCTGGTCGCTTAAGCGATCAATTTGACCCGTTGCTTCTGGTAGCTTCGGCTCCAGCAATCACTAGGGGATGCCTGTAAACCCGAACTGATTGTCATACAGAACAGGATCGTCGCGTAGCACGTTGTGGGCGAAGTGACTAAAACTTACACAACTCATCCAAAGCACCCTGCCCGTCGGGCGGCTGCGGATTAAATCAGTAGACACGGCTAAGCATGTAGTACCGACAGCGGAGTACTGGCGGACGGGGGTTCAAATCCCCCCGGCTCCACCAAATTCCAAAGACGAAGACGCCCTCGGGCGTCTTTTTTTGTGCCTGCTTTTTGGGGTGCGCGAGCCCCAAAATCAGATTTCATCCCTTCCGTGTAGGGCGTTTCCCAAAGATACTCCCAACGCCTGTTTTCCGTTGCGGTCGTTTTTTCAGCGTTCTAGGCTCGGTGGGTCGTTGCTCATCAACGGCATGACTTTGACAGGTCGCGACGGTAAACAACAAAACGGCTCGTCGTTATGGCAGCTGTACGTGCGGGCACGCTTGCGTGCGCCGGAACTTGTTGTTTCCGCCGGTCTGTCAACCCGCGTACAGCTGCCACCCTCTGTTTGACAGCAGATGGTGACGGCCCTGAAATGGAAGCAATCATGTTGAAGATAGTCCCCGATCCACCCCACCATCTCCATTCCCTGGAAGACACCATCATGCTGGCCTCGGACTACGCGCTCTGTGCAGAAGCCGTAGCGCAGCAGGCAATGCTGATGCAGCCGCGATCGCCAGCGTCATTGTTGATCATGGCGTCGATGCACGAGCTTGAAGCCCTGCGCAAATTACTCGAATCAGCGCTGGCGCAAATACACAAGCCAGCGGGCCCGCAAGCCGTGCACTGAATCACTACCAGGGAGATCGATCAATGGCCAACGAAGACACCCAATGCACAGTCGGTAAAACCATCTTCTACCAAGGTGAAAACCAGACCCATCCACTGTTCCGCATCGAACCCGGCATACCCTGCCAGAACGCCCGTGAACAAGCCTCGGAACTGATGGGCTACGCGCGGGACCTGACCATCGACGGCCTGATGGAAGACAAACCGAAGCTGATCTGGGCCGCGCACTACCTCTGCGCCTTGGGCAAAGCACTGCTGGATGATGCCGAACTCGGCATGATGCGCTGAACAGCACACTGCCCTTCCCCGTGCTCGGCCAGACCCAAAAACGGAATTCTCCCAACAGATACGGGGGTCAAAGGACGAATGGTCGAAATGTGTCAGGCACGGGGAGTTGCTGGGAGTTTTTTGCCACTACTGGCGTTTCAGCCAAGCGCGTTCGTCGTGGTGAAATGAACTTCACTTTCTCGGCGTGTCAGATTAGGTCCTTGTCAAGCGAACTTCAGTAGAGGTACAGCCTTATGAGCATGGCCACAATTGTAAGTGCCGTGATTTCCAGTCTCGCACCAAGTGTCTTTGACCATAACAGCCTGCAAGAACCCGGCGCGCATATTTCTGCCGTCGAATACCACTACGGGATGAACATCGATGTGAAACGCGTATTGCAACGCACCGATACAACCGACAAGACCGGTGTGGTACCGGTAACCGTAGTTTATGAAGACAGCAAGGGCGAGATTCACAAGATCCGCTTCCTCGAATGGGGTAGAAGCCCCGCAGCTCCTACTGGCGTGGCCTGATCCGCCCAACGTTAAAGCCCCCCAGAAACGGAAGTCAAACCTCATACGCATTCAGTGCGAATGATGTTTCCATCACTCGAAAACGGACATGAGCGAATGACTAAAAGTTCATTCGCGAGAAACACCATTACCTTGACAGCCTAACCCTGCAAGTTAATAACCAGAAAAAGCTGAAATTCAATTACAGCCAACAACAGCACACTCTAGCCAAACAGTGCTGAGTGTCATGCTGAGCAGTTCACAAAGTTTTACTTGAGGATATCCAGATGAAAACCATGAAAGTTCTCTTCGTTGCCGCCGCCCTGTCCGCTTCTACTCTGGCGATGGCCTCCGGCGGTGGTGATCGGACCTTCGCACGCATGGAGTCAGCCCGCAAAGCCTCGATGCAGGCCTTCCAGCTCGCCGAGAAACAGAAAGCAGAAGCCGCTATAGCTGAAAGCAAAGCCAAGCCAGCCAATGACGCCAAGGGCTGATCGGTGTAGCGCGTCCTCCAGCCTGGCCATATGGCAGGCGTTTCCGATCCATACCGTCACCACAAACGCATGAACATATGCCGCTAGGGTCGGTACGCAGTGATCGGGGACAGGGGGACGCTCTGTGTGGCTTTGGCCATCTGGGTGATTTCCACCTGCAGTTGGTCTTTGCCGAGCAGGTAGTCGGCCAGTTTCTGCGAGAAAGGCCAGTAGTTCAGGGTGGCAGTCAGGGTCAACGGCCCGACAGCGTCGGTCGGTACCAGGAAGGAGAACTCGCCGATTTCGTAACCCTTGGGCAGTATGCGGTTGTCCGAGAGTATTTGCGTGGCATTCCACACCTCCACATCCAACGGATTACCGTCCTTGTCGCCTATGTGCACTTTGAAGTTTCGCGTGTTGTCCTCGGTCTTGCCGTCCTTGATCGAGCCCAGCCGATAGAGCTCTCGACCACTGGCATCCAGCACCTGGAAATCGATCCACATCTCCCGGCCTTCCGGAAAGCCGGTCGGCAATTTGTGCCCGGCGCCGACGTTGGCAACCTTGACGGCTACCGAGGTGTATTGCCCGGGCGTGATGACTGCCGGCAGTTGCTGGAAGGTTATTTCCGCTGCGCGCGCAAGCATGTCGCGCGCGCGTTGCGCGCCCTCTTCCTGCCCAAGATGCTTGAGCATCATGGCGTTGGCCCCGCTGAACCAATGCGAGGCAACATCTTCGCGGTCCGGCCCCATGATCGCGGCCTTACCCGCAAAACCTGGCATATGGCAACTTTGGCAGGTGACACCGTTGAGGCTGTACGCGCTCTCCTGCCATTCGTCATACGTGCGTTCGACCGCCACGCTGCTGAAAGGATGCGTGACGTTGTGGCAGGTGCCGCAAAAGTCCGAACGCGTGTGCAGGTCGGAATATACGGTGTCGTGATAAGGCGACACGGCATCTTTGCGCGGGCCGAACTTGGTCGGTTTACCATGTGCCCGAGGGCTCAGAACATAGGCGCCGTTATCAAGCCCAGTACGGGCACTGATGTTGTGACAGGACTCGCAATCGACCCCTGGCATCGGATGATTCTTGGCGCTGTCTTCAATCGAGGAGCGATTGACTTGCGAATTGATCTGCCCGGTCGTGAGACCGATCGGGGTATGGCAGCCGGTGCAGAAGTTGTCGACCTTGCCTTCCGTGGCTGCACTCGCACGCTTGAGCAACGCCCGATAGATAGGTTCATCCCAGGCCTGGGACATCATTGATGAGCGCCACTGCTTGTAGATTTCCGTATGGCAAGCGCCGCATACCTGGGCGTTGTCGAAGTCCTGCACATTGAGAACCAGGTTGCCGGTGGTATTGGCCCGATGTGGAAAGAACGGCATCGCGCCAGTCACATGCATGAGCCTGGAGCGCGCCGGCTCCAGCCACTTTTCGTTACCTGGATTGTCATTGCCTTGAAGTTCGTCGGCTACCACCACCAGCGTTGCCATCAGCAGGCAGGCCAGAAAACACAACTTCGGTAACGCCCGCCGCACAAACGTATGCCTGGAGTGGCTCATAAGCATCTCCCCTGGGCGGTTGTAGAGGCGCGCAGCAATGCTTCTATTGAGTAGCCAGGGGTATTTGTGCCGCCAACCGATGGTTACCTGCAATCACTCAATAGGTACTGTCAGCTTCGCTGCTTCCCGACTCTGCACCTTTGATGAACAGGATATGCTCACTCAGCAATTGGCTTGCCAGCCCCGCAAAAACATGTCGGGGCAACAGGAAGACCAGCAGGTATTGTTCAGCGCTTGAAGCGCTCAGTTAATGGGGCCCACAAACTGCTGGGGTATCACGCCCATTAGTGGGGCAACTCACCCCGAAGTCGGGGGGGTACGAATACGCTGCCTGGTTCCTGCGCCCGGGAAGTTTCATGCTATTTACGCTTGAGTTGTGTCACAGCCACTATGAAGCCGTAGTTTCCATGGTGCCTGCCGTGCTGGCGACCACAAGCGCCACGATACAAGCCAGCAAAGCGAATGCCGTGAACACCGCCATCACATGCATGCATGGCATGACATGGTTCCAGGCTCGGGCTACCCCCAGAAAAGCGGCGAACAGCCAACCACTCATGGAGAACGCCCCCAAGAGTGCAAGGCGACCGCGGTCGGAACCCGGTAACAAGACGAAAGGGGCTTTTTGCAACAACGGGAAGCCGATGCGATGCAACAGGCCGCCGTTCAATGTCAGCAACGCGACAACCGCAACCTTGGCCCAGAGCTTCTGGTTGAGCAAATACGCTGCGCCCTCGAGAAGATATCCCTGAAGTATCAACAGCAGACCACTGCCCCAAAGAGCCAGTAACGCAAGGGTGGCAATTTTCCTGGTTTCTTCCAGGTACTCATGCTTTGCCTGATCCAGCGCTTCCTTGCGCCAACTCCAAAGCTTGTGATCGGCAAGCAAGACCCTACCGAGGGCAATACAGGTGGCGAGCAGATGAACATACACGAGGAGCATTTTCAGCATTATTTTTATGACCTTCTTTTTATATGGACAATGCTCTCCTTGCGTCCTGAAATTTAATCTTAATGATACCGATTAACAGCTGCAACATAAAGTTTCAAAACCACCGGACCAGCATCTTGACGGATTGGTCTACTTTTTATAGGCATCTCGGCTACCCAGTTCAGTGGCGACCAAGCGATCAACAGGCTCATCGACGAATTTCGAGTGGATATCAATATCATCCACTCGACTCGAGAACCGGGAGCGGGCTGTAAAACGAAACATCCCGGCTCCTCGGCCCCGCGCAAACTCATGGCCTTCACTGCGCTCAACTACCCGGATAAGCCAGTTCGATCTGCTGATCGAACTCCCCGCCAACCCCACAATACTCCCGCGGAATGCGCTCGATATCTTCGGCTACCTGCGCAATCACCTGGTGCAGTTCCAAGCGCTCGAGCCAGCGGCCAGGAATAGCGGCAGCACCATGTTGCGCACCCAGCAAGTGCCCGGCGACCAACCCGGTACTGCTGCTGTCGCCGCTGTGATTCACCGCCATGGCTACCCCTTCCTCGAGTGACCGAGCTGTCAGCGCACACCACAACCCAACCGCCAGCACCTGGTCAGCGCCCCATGCAGCGCCAAAATCGTCAATGCGTTGCGGGGTGGGTGTATAGCCCTCGTAATAGAAGAACAGCACGCGCTCGATCAGGCTGCGCGTTTCCTCCATGCCAGGCACCTGCCCGTACCTGGCCAGGCTCTGAGTCACAGCGTGCTCCACGCTATCTTGTCGATCGACAATGCGCTGGAGAATGTCGGCGAACAGCCCTGCCGCCAGGTAACCGGTTGGATGTCCGTGCGTCAGTCGCCCGGACTGCGCTGCGTAGTCAAATGCATGGGCAAAGAATGCACAGGGTGCAACCCGTACCAGGGCACCGCAGCCCTTGCTGTTGTTTTCGGCAACCGCACCCAGCCGCCCGCTGCTCTTGAGCGCATTCAGGCAAGTTGCGTCGGGGGCGCGGCGCGACCAGAGCTCCACGTGCTTGATCAGCCAGCCATCCGTGGTCACCGGTATCGTCGAGGGGTAATCCTGTGTCATCAGCCAGCGCAGCAACGCGTGATGAATAATGCTGGGAACATGACAGCGCTGCCGTGAACTCCCAAGCACATAAGCCCGCAGCAAGCCTTCAGCGGTGAACAGCATCATCTGCGTATCGTCGCTGATCGCACCGGTGATGCCGTAGGCCGGGGCAAGATCAATGATGCCCTGCGCGCCGAACCTGGCCTTGATCACAGGCCACTCGAGAAACTCCACGGGGGCGCCAAGCGCGTCTCCCACTGCGCCACCTAGCAGGCAGCCTTTGATCCGTTCAAGTCTGTTCATGTCTTCCCTTGTCACTCTTCTGCAGAGACCAGGTTCTGCAAAAGCACCAGCTTGCTTTGCAGCTGTGCGATGTGCGCTTTGTCGGCACGCTGTGCCGCACGTAGCTCCCGGTTTTCCATCTCCCATATCCGCGCCCAACGCGCGTCCTGGCGACAGGCGAAAACCAGGTGCCAGATTTCTCGCAACCGCAGGTACTGCATCAGGAGCACCACCAGGATCACCCCGATCAACACCAACGCTCCTGTTGAAACCGCTTCAGACATGGTCATGTCCACTTCCTTTCGTGACTTCAATTTATTTCGAAGACAGGAACACGATATGTAGTGTTTAGTGACAGGTCTAGAATGTAGACTTATACAGGTAAAGTTATCGCGCACATGGAGAGGGTATGAAACGCAAGCAATCCATCGAGCAGGTACGCTGGGACCTGGCACTTCGCTATCGCTTGATCGAGACCGTTGCCTGGTGGGAAGGCCGGCTGACCACGGGCCACCTGATGCAGAGCTTTGGCATCAGCCGCCAGCAGGCGTCGAAGGACATCAATACCTACATCACCGAACATGCGCCCAAAAACTTGACATATGACAAGCAGCTCAAGGGCTATGTACCAAGCAAGCAGTTCAAGCCGCTGTTCATCGACGACAGCGCCAGCGCCTACCTGCACCTGCTTTATCAGAACAATGAGCGGGCCCCGCACATCGACGGGCTGGCACTGGCCTATGCGCATACCCGGGTGCTGGAAGTGCCGGACCGGCCTATTCGCCCGGAAGTGCTGCGCCCCTTGCTCAAGGCCTGCCGTGAAGGTTTGCGCCTGGAAACCGAATACGTGTCCTTCAACACCCCTAACGTGGAGGTGCGCCTCATCGCCCCGCACACGCTGGTCTACACCGGCATGCGCTGGCACGTGAGGGCTTACTGCGAAAAGAACGGCCAGTATCGCGACTTCGTCCTCAGCCGCCTGCGTGGGCAGCCAGACTTGCTCGACCAATCGCCGAACACCCGCGAGCAGGATGAAGACTGGAATGTCGAGGTGCCGGTCATCTTCGAACCTGACGGGCGATTGAACGCGGCGCAGAAGGCAATCATCGAAACCGACTTCGGCATGACGCAGGGGCAATTGGTGGTGCCCAGCCGCAGGGCGCTGGTGAAGTACGTGTTGCAGCGTTACCAGATCGACCACCGCAACCTGGCAGTACTTCCCGAGGCGCAGCAATTGGTGGTGAGCAACCTCAAGGAACTGAAGCCATGGCTGTTGAATGATTGATTGTCGAATGCCGCGACGAGGGGCTCGATGCCCCCAGTCGCTGTGTCGTGGTGCCCCGCCGCACGCTTCATGATTGCCCCTCGGCCAGCAACACCTCCGGTATGGCCGGCAGCGGCCGGCTCAGCAACACGCCGACCAGCATCGCGAACAGCAGCGCCGCCACACCGGCGACCTGCAACACGGCTTCGAAGCCCCCGATGAACGCCTGGCGGGCCAAGGGTGCCACCGTTTCCCGCAACCCGGGCTCAAGCAACGCCAACGCCGCCTGCAAATCCCCCGCGGCAACCCGCGTAGCCATTGCGGCAACCTGGCCCGATTGCCCAGGCGCCACGGCAGCCATGGCCTCATACAGCAACTGCCCACTACGTGCAGCCAGCACACCACCCAACCCACCGATGGCCAGCACGATCGCCCCGAACCGCGTGGTTGTGCTCAACCCCGAAGCCATGCCGGTGCGCTCACGCGGCACGCAAGCCATGATGTTCTTCTGCGTATCGCCATTCAGCAGCCCGGCGCCAGCACCCAGCACCAGGCTGGCCAGGGCGAATCCACCGTAACCGCCCTGCTGCGTGGCCCAGGCACACAGCAGGTTACCCGCCCCGACCAATACCAGGCCGAGTGCGAACACCTGCGACGGGCTCAAGTGCGCAGCCAGGCGCATGCCCAGGCGTGGCGTCAGCAGCATGGCCACGGCAAACGGCAACATGCCCGCCCCTGCGGCCAGGGCCGACAGCTGCAGGCCGTTCTGCAAGTAAAGCGGCAGCAGGGTCATCATCACCTGGGCGCAGGCCGCGTAGGCGAACATGCCCAGCAAGGCACCAACGAAACGCCCGCTACGCATCAGCCGCAGGTCGATCATCGGCCGATCCTGGCTGCGTTCGACCATGACGAACAGGCCGAACAGGAAGGCGCTGATCACCAGCCGTCCCAGGGTTTGCGCACTGCCCCAGCCCACCTGGTTGGCATCGATCATTGCCCAGATCAGGTAACCCAGGCTGCCGGCGAAAGTCAGGCTGCCCCATGGGTCGAGCCGGGCCGCAGTGCTGTCACGGGACTCTTCGACACTGCGCAGCACCATCACTGCGAGCACTGCCACCAACGGCAGGTTGATGTAGAAGATCCAGCGCCAGCCAAGGGTGCTGGCGATCACCCCGCCCAGCAGCGGCGCAAAGGTGATGGTGGCGCCCATGCAGGCGCCCCAGAAGGCCCAGGCGCGCATGCGCTCCTGGGGTTGGTGGAAGCGGTTGCCGATCGCGGCCAGGGCCGAGGTCAGCAGCAGCGCCGCACCAACGCCCTTGGCTGCCCTGGCCAGGTCGAGGAACAGCAGGTTGGGCGCCGCGCCACAGGCCAGCGAGGCGATGCCGAACAGGGCCAGGCCGAGCAGCAGCATGCAGCGGCGGCCAAAACGGTCGGCCAGGCTGCCAGCGGGCAGCAGGCAGGCGGCAAAGGCCAGCAGGTAGGCGCTGACCACCCATTCGATATCGGCGAACGAGCCGGACAGGTCGCGGGCGATGCTGGGCAGGCTGACCGCGACGATGTTGGTGTCGAGGATGATCAGGGCGCAGACCAGGGAGGCGGTGAGCAGGGTGAAACGCGCAGAGGGCATGGTGAGGCTCCGGATGCAGGGCTGGTTGGTCAAATCGCCGGGGCTGCCTTGCAGCCCATCGCAGGCAAGCCAGCTCCTACAGGGACCGCACCGCCTTCAAGGATTGCGCAATACCTGTAGGAGCTGGCTTGCCTGCGATGGACCGCAAAGCGGTCCCCTGCAATTCCCAGGCAGCCTTTGCCGCCAAGCCACCAGCCTTGTAGTGTTGGCCTCACCATAACGCCGCCAGCCCCCAGGCTTGTTAGCCCCGGCGGCCCGCGTCATTACCCTGCAGGTAACACCCATGGAAATCCGCCATTTCCGCTACTTTCTCTGCGTCGCCCGCCACGGTCACTTCACCCGTGCCGCCGAACAGCTGGGCATCGCCCCGCCCACCCTCAGCCGGCAGATCCAGGACATGGAGCGCGAACTGGGCGTGCGCCTGTTCGAACGCAACCAGCGCGAGGTCAACCTCACCGCAGCGGGCCAGGCGCTGTTGGTCGAGGCCGAGCATGCCGTGCGCCAGTTCGATGCTGCACAACTGGGCGCGCAACGGGCGGCCCGAGGCGAAAGCGGGCGCATAGAACTGGGCTATGTGGCCTCGGCCGCGTACTCGGGCATGCTCCAGCAGCAAGTCAGCCGCTATAACGAAACCTGCCCCGGCGTACGCCTGAACATTCGCGAACTGCCCATGGCCGAACTGCCCGGCATGGTCCGCGACGGCCTGCTCGACCTTGCCTATGTGCGCTCACCGATGGAGTTGCCCGAGGAGCTCGAAGCCATCGCCTTGCACCAGGAAGGTTTCGTCCTCGCCCTGCCCGCCAGCTCGCGGATAAATGAAGTGCCGCAGATCCCGGCCTCGCGCCTGGCCAATGAAACCTTCATCCTGCCCGAACAGATCTCCGGCACGCTGGAGGTGGCCGCACAAGGTGGTTTCGTCCCGAGGCTCGGCCCCCAACCAGGCAGCCTGGTGGCGGTGATCACCCTGGTGTCACTCGGCCAAGGCATCGCAGTGGTGCCGGAATCGGTGGTGCAGCGCATCAGCCTGCCGCAGGTGAACTACCGGCGTATTGTCGACTGCCAGACCAGCTCGTGGCTTAGCCTGATCCACCGGCGCTTCGAGAAAGCGCCGGCGGCAATCAGATACATCAAGATGATGAAAGGCTGAAAAAACAAAGGGCACCCATCCACTGGTGCCCTTTGCCCTACCGCCAGGTGAACTCAATCACCCCATCGAACGCACCCCCACAGGTTGCGCATTGCCCCGCGTGGTTACGATCCCCAGGAAGGAAATCACGATCGCCAGGCCCAATGTCGAGCTCACTTCCGCCCGGTGTTCAGGCGTGAACATCATGACCGCCAGTGCTCCGCCAATGAACAGGATCACCGCCCAGGTCAGGTACGGGAACAGCCACATGCGGAACTTCAGCTCGGTGTTTTCCCGCTCCAGGCGGCGGCGCATGCGCAGCTGCGAAATGGCGATGACCATGTACACCAGCAAGGCAATGGCGCCGGAGCTGGCCAGCAGGAACTCGAACACGCCCTTCGGCGCGAAGTAGTTGAGGATGGCAATGGCCGCGCCGATCAGCGTGCTGCCGAATACCGCAGCGCGTGGTACGCCGACCTTGGAGGTCTTGTTGAGCATGGCCGGTGCGTCACCGCGCTTGGCCAGCGAGTACATCATCCGCGAGGCAATGTAGATCGAAGAGTTCATGCAGCTGGTCACTGCCACCAGCACCACCAGGTCGACCATGAAGGCCGCGTTGGGGATGTTCATGATCTCCAGCGCACGCTGGTAGGAACCCACCACCGCCAGCTGCGGGTCGTTCCACGGCACCACCGAAATGATCACGAAGATCGACAGGATGTAGAAGGTGCTGATGCGCCAAATCACCGAGCGAGTGGCCTTGGCGATGTTGCGCGACGGGTCGCTGGATTCGGACGCGGCGATGGTCACCGCTTCGGTGCCGATGAAGCTGAACATCACGGTGATGAACGCACCAACCACGGCCGACCAACCCTTCGGCGCGAAGCCGCCGTGCTCGGCCATCAAACTGCTCAGGCCGCTGACCTCGCGGTTGGGCAGCCAGCCCATCAGTGCGGCGAATCCCAGGCCGATGAAACCGAGAATGGCCGTGACCTTGAGAATGGCGAACCAGAACTCGAACTCACCGTACTTGGCCACGCTGAACAGGTTGGTACCAGCCAGCAGCAGCACCGAAGCCAGGGCGAATATCCAGCTGTCCACCTGCGGGAACCAGGCGTTCAGCACATGCCCGGCGGCCAGTGCTTCGATCGGGATTACCAGTACCCAGAACCACCAGTACAGCCAGCCGATGGTGTAGCCGGCCCAGCGGCCGATGGCCTGCTCGGCGTAGGTGGAAAACGATCCGGTGTCCGGGTGTGCCACGGCCATTTCGCCGAGCATGCGCATGACCAGTACCACCAGGGTCCCGGCCACGAAATAGGAAATTATGGTAGCTGGCCCGGCTGCCGCGATGGCGTGGCCAGAGCCGACGAAAAGTCCGGCGCCGATGATGCCGGCGATGGACAGCATCGTTACATGACGTGGCTTGAAACCTTGTGCAAGGTTGCCATCAGATCCCACGGTGTTCATTGATGTTGTTCTCTTTTTGCTGACACAAGGATGGACGGGCAGGTGTAGGCGAAAATATCTCCTTTGAAATCAATAAGTCGACACGTTACTCGCGCTCTGTTGTTGATATTTGGCACGCGTCACAGAGCAACGTGTCAGTGCAGGTCGGGCTTCATTTAAGCCCCGCAGGGCTGTGGGAAATTACACGAGAACGCCCCGGAACTGTTCGATCACGACAGGGCATTTCCATGAACGCCAGATGTCGCGAATGGCATGCCCGATCGCGTCACCAGGCCGTCTGGAGCTTTTGTTTTTCATTTGGGTGTGTTTGTGGCTGTACTGGCCCTTTCGCGGGCTCGCCCGCTCCCACAAGTACTCCACGCCCCTCAAACCTGTGGTGTACCTGTGGGAGCGGGCAAGCCCGCGAAAGGGCCGGTGCAGGCATCACCACTTTCTGCCAGCCACAAAAAAGCCCCGGTCTCCCGGGGCCTCTGTTGCCAGGCGTCTGCCTACGCCTGCCCGGTACGCTCGAAGCGTCGGGCCAGCAACAGGTAAGCGAGGATCCCCAGCACGCCATGGGCGGCCACGAACCAGAGTGCGTTGTGGAACGAGCCGGTGCTGGCCACCACATAACCGATCACCAACGGGGTGACGATACCGGCGATGTTGCCGATGCCGTTGAACACGCCACCGCACAGGCCAACCATCTTCTTCGGCGCCACATCCGACAACACCGCCCAGCCCACCGCCGCCAGGCCCTTGCCGAAGAAGGCCAGGGTCATCAGGGCGATCACTGCGGCATTGCCGTCCACATAGTTGGCCAGCACCAGGCTGGTGGACAGCCCCATGCCGATGATGAACGGGGTCTTGCGCGCCCTGGACGGGTGCACGCCACGGCGGATCAGCCAGTCGGACACGAAGCCACCGAGAATGCCACCGGTAAAACCGCAGATTGCCGGCAACGCGGCCACCCAGCCGGCCTCCATGATGGTCATGCCACGGCCCTTGATCAGGTAGATCGGGAACCAGGTGATGAAGAAGTAGGTGAGCGCGGTGATGCAGTACTGGCCCAGGTACACCGCCCACAGGTTACGGCTGGTGAACAGTTGCGCAAGCTCGGCCCGGGTCGGTTTGCTCTTGGCGGTCTTGCGTTCCTTTTCCAGGTCGACCAGGGCGCCGCCTTCACGCATGTAGTCCAGCTCTTCGGGGCTCAGCCCTGGCGCACTGTGCGGCTCGTGGTACAAGCGGAACCACACCACGCTAAGCGCCAGCCCCAGCACGCCCATCCAGATGAACACCTGCTCCCAGCTCAGCGCATGGGTCATCCACGCCATCAACGGTGCGAACACCACCACGGCCATGTACTGCGCCGAGTTGAACAGTGCCGAGGCGGTGCCGCGCTCGCGGGTGGGGAACCAGCAACTGACGATGCGCGAGTTGGCCGGGAAGGCCGGCGACTCCACCAGGCCCAACATGAACCGCATGGAGAACAGCGCCACGGCGGCGGACACACCAGCCAGGCCCATCCAGCCCACGGTCCCTTGCAGCAGGGTGAACAGCGACCAGAGGATCAGGCTGATGCCGTAGACCCGGCGGGCGCCGAAGCGGTCGAGCAACCAGCCGCCAGGTACCTGGCCCAGGGCGTAGGCCCAGGCGAAAGCAGAGAAGATCATGCCCAGCATGACCGGGTCCAGGCCGAGGTCCTTGAGCACCTCGGTGCCGGTAATCGACAGGGTGGCGCGGTCGGCGTAGTTGATGACGGTGATGACGAAGATCAGTGCCAGGACCAGGAAGCGATGGCGACCGATCCCGGCCACGGCCTGCGGTGCGGCGACGGCGGATTTGCTGTTCATGTGGACCCTCTTGCTTCTCGGTGGAAGCGATTGTTCTTGTGCGGAGAAGGTGTGGCCCTTGGGGCCTGGTGTTGCCTGTACCGGCCTCTTCGCGGGCTTGCCCGCTCCCACAGGTGCTGCACAAACCTCAGGACCTGTGGTGTCCCTGTGGGAGCGGGCAAGCCCGCGAAAGGGCCTTAGGGGTGGATCACCCGATTCGGCGGCATCTCACCCCGGAAGCAAGCCTCCAGGTTGAGCAAGACCATGCGCCCCATTTCCAGCCGGGTTTGCAGCGTGGCGCTGCCTCGATGTGGCTGCAGAACGACCTGGTTCAGGTCACGCAGCGCCGGCGGCACATGCGGCTCATCGACAAACACATCCAGCCCAGCCCCGGCAATGCGCTGCTCACGCAATGCCTCGACCAGCGCGTCCTCATCGACCAACTTGCCGCGCGCCACATTGACCAGGTACCCCCCCGGCCCCAGTGCATCGAGCACTTCGGCCGTCACCAGCACCTGGCCGCCATCGGCGGCAGCTGCAACCACCAGCACATCCACCGAGCGCGCCAGCTCGACCAGGTCGGCCTCATAGCGGTAGCCGGTTTCTGGTTGCTCGCGCCGCCCGTTGTAGGCAATGCGCATGTCGAATGCAGCGGCACGCCGAGCGATAGCCTTGCCCACCTCGCCAAGCCCGACGATGCCCAGTTCGATACCGCTGACCTTGCGCGCCAATGGCAGGTCGACCTTGCCCCACAAGCCATCACGCACCAGCCGCTCACCCTCGCCCAGGCGGCGCAAGGTGCCAATGATCAAGCCCATGGCCAGGTCGGCCACATCGGCGGTGAGCACGCCCGGCGTAGTGGTGACATGGATGCCGCGGCTGGCCGCATGGCGCAGGTCCACGGCATCGGTGCCGATGCCGCTGATAGCGATGATCTCCAGCGCGGGCAGTTGCTCCATCAGCTCATTGGACAGGCCCTTGGCACCGCCTGTAACCACACCACGAATGCGCGGGCCGGCTTCGTCGAGCAACTGTTGCGGGTTGGAATGCTGATACAGGCGATGTACCCGATAGGCGCTGACCAGCCGGGCATCGATGGCCTCTGGTACTGGCTGGGTCAACAGCACTTCGATGGGGTTTTCGTTCATGGTGGGCATCCGGCAGTTCGAAGACATGACTCGATGCTAGGCCGGCATTTGATACAGGTCTAATATAGATGCTGGATCGAATAATTCAGGAATTGAATCATGGAGCTGCATCAGCTGCGCTGTTTCGTGGCCGTGGCCGAAGAGCTGCATTTCGGCCGCGCCGCCACCCGCCTGCACATGACCCAACCGCCCTTGAGCCGGCAGATCCAGTTGCTGGAACATGCCCTCGGCGTGTTGCTGCTCGAGCGTAACAACCGCCAGGCGCGGCTGACCCTGGCGGGCCAGAGCTTTCTCGAAGACGCCCGTCGCATCCTGCAGATCGCCGAGTCGGCCAGCCAGTCGGCGCGGCGCATCGCTCATGGCGAAGCGGGCCGGTTGACCCTGGGTTTCACCGCTGTGGGTGCCTACAGCATGATCCCGCGCTTGCTGGTGCATGCCGGGCAGGCGCTGCCGGACATCGAACTGGTGCTCAGCGAACGCGTCTCCAGCACCCAGGTGCATGACTTGGAGGCAGGGCTGATCGATGTTGGCCTGGTGCGCCAGGTGCTGCCCAGCGCGCGTGTGGAGTACCTGCCGATCCACCGCGAACCCTTCATCGCCGCCCTGCCCGCCGGGCATGCGCTGGTGGCACGTGAGCGGCTCAGGCCGAGCGATTTCGATGAACAACCATTCGTGATGTACAGCGCCAACGAAGGGCGCTACTTCCATGACCGCATCGCCAACCTGTTTGCTCGACATGAGGTGCAGCCGCGGTACCTGCACCAACTGGGGCAGACTCACTCGATACTGGGGCTGGTCAATGTGGGGCTGGGCTGCGCGGTAGTGCCGGCCTCGGCGCAGGCATTGCGCCTGGAGCAGGTGGTGTTCAAGCCATTGGTGGGGATGGAGCAGCAGGCGGAGATTTTCCTGGCGTTCTGCCGGGATAACCCCAACCCGGTGCTGGGGGCATTCGTGGCGATGGCGCGGAAGTTTTTCGAAGCAGGTTGATTTGTGCCTGCCTCTTCGCGGGCTCGCCCGCTCCCACAGGATAAATGCAGGCCTGGAGCCTGATGCAGTACCTGTGGGAGCGGGCAAGCCCACGAAAGGGCCAGCAGCCTCAACGCACCAGGCAAGGCCGCTTGTTATCGAAGCTCCACCCCGGAATCAGGAACTGCATTGCCACGCTGTCATCCCGCGCGCCCAACCCCATGTTGCGGTAGCACTCATGCGCCTTGGCCAGCTGGTCTTCATCCAGCTCCACCCCAAGCCCCGGCCGCGCCGGCACGTGCACATGCCCGTCGACGATGCGCAGTGGTTCGCGGGTCAGGCGCTGGCCGTCCTGCCAGATCCAGTGGGTGTCGATCGCAGTGATTTCACCCGGCGCCGCAGCCGCCACCTGGGTGAACATTGCCAGCGAGATATCGAAGTGGTTGTTGGAATGCGAACCCCAGGTCAGCCCCCAGTCGTTGCACATCTGCGCCACCCGTACCGAACCCTGCAAGGTCCAGAAGTGCGGGTCGGCCAGCGGAATGTCCACCGACTGCAACTGGATCGCATGGCCCATCTGCCGCCAGTCGGTAGCGATCATGTTGGTGGCGGTGGGCAGGCCGGTGGCACGGCGGAACTCGGCCATCACCTCACGGCCCGAGTAGCCGTTCTCGGCACCGCACGGGTCTTCGGCGTAGGCCAGCACATCGTGCTTGTCGCGGCACAGGGCAATGGCCTCCTTCAATGACCAGGCACCATTCGGGTCGAGGGTGATGCGGGCTTCGGGGAACCGTTCGGCCAGCGCCGTTACCGCTTCCATCTCCTCCTCGCCGCGCAACACCCCGCCCTTGAGCTTGAAGTCGCTGAAGCCATAGCGCGCCTTGGCGGCCTCGGCCAGGCGCACCACCGCGTCCGGGGTCAGGGCCTTTTCATGGCGCAGGCGGAACCAGTCGTCCTCGGCATCGGCTTCGTTGCGGTAAGCCAGGTCGGTCTGCTGGCGGTCGCCGATGTAGAACAGGTAACCGAGCATCTTCACCGCCTCGCGCTGCTGCCCCTCGCCCAGCAGTGCCGCCATCGGCACGTTCAGGTGCTGGCCGAGCAGGTCGAGCAGCGCCGACTCGATGGCCGTCACCGCATGCACGGTGATGCGCAGGTCGAAGGTCTGCAGGCCGCGACCAGCCGAGTCACGGTTGGCGAAGGTCTGGCGCATGGCATTGAGCACGCGCTGGTAATGGCCGATCGGCTGGCCGACCACCAGGCTGCGGGCGTCCTCCAGTGTCTGGCGGATCTTCTCGCCGCCCGGCACCTCGCCCAACCCGGTATTGCCGGCGCTGTCACGCAGCACCACCACGTTGCGGGTGAAGAACGGGCCATGGGCACCACTGAGGTTGAGCAGCATGCTGTCGTGCCCGGCGACGGGGATCACGCGCAGATCAGTGACCACGGGGGTGCTGGTGTGAAGGGTCTGCATGTTCATGGTTGTTGTCTCGCAGTCATCAATGGCTCTGACCCAGGGCCGAAGGGGCCTTGAGGTCATCGGAAGGGACGCCCTTTGGGCGAGTGCGTACGAAGAAGATGGCAATGGCCGCCAGCACCGAGGTCACCGCCAGGCCGTACAGGCCGCCCTGGATCGAACCGGTCTGCTGCTCCAGCAGGCCGAAGGTGGTGGGGGCGACGAAGCCGCCGAGGTTGCCGACCGAGTTGATCAAGGCGATCACCGCAGCGGCGATGCGGGCATCCAGGTAGCCCTGCGGGATCGGCCAGAACAGTGACGACGCCGACTTGAAACCGATGGCCGCGAAGCACACCGCGACAAAGGCGAACACCGGCCCACCCGTGGTGGACATGAACATGCCGATGGCAGCGATCACCAGCGCACCTGCGACCCAGGCCTGCTGGAACTTCCAGCGCGCCGAGCCGGCGGCGAAGGCATACATGGCCAGGATCGAGATCAGCCACGGGATCGAGTTGAAGAAGCCGACCTGCAGGTCGCTGAGGTCACCCATGCGCTTGATGATGCTCGGCAGCCAGAAGGTGGCGGCGTAGATGGTCAGCTGGATGCAGAAGTAGATCAGGCAGAACAGCAGGATCTGGCGGTCCTTGAGCAAGCTCCAGGCCGATGGCCTGACCGCGCCGACCGCTTCGCGCTCAAGCTGCTCGCGATCGATGGCGCCCACCAGTGCTTCCTGCTCGGCCTGGCTCAGCCACTTGGCGTCCTGCGGCCTGGAGTCGAGCCAGAAGAACACGAAGAAGCACAGCGTCACCGAGGCCATGCCTTCGATGAACAGCATCCACTGCCAGCCATGCATGCCCAGGCCCTGGATCTGCATCAGCGCGCCGGCCAGCGGCCCGGAAATCAGCGACGCCAATGCCGAGCCGCTGAGGAAGATGGCAATTGCCTTGCCACGCTCGGCGGCCGGCAACCAGCGGGTGAAGTAGTAGATCACCCCGGGGAAGAAGCCCGCTTCGGCAACGCCCAGCAGAAAGCGCAGCACATAGAACTGGGTTTCGTTCTGCACGAAGGCCATGGCTGTGGCCACCAGCCCCCAGGTGAACATGATGCGGGTCAGCCACAGCCGTGCGCCGACCTTCTGCAGCAGCATATTCGAGGGCACTTCGAACAACGCGTAGCCAATGAAGAACAGGCCGGCGCCAAAGCCATAGGCCGCGGCGCTGATGCCCAGGTCGCTTTCCAGATGGGGGCGGACGAAGCCGATGTTGACGCGGTCCAGGTAGTTGACGATGAACATGATGACGAACAGCGGCAGGACGTGGCGCTTGACCTTGGCCACGGCGCTGGCCAGGGCGTCGCCTTCATTCCGGGCAGACGGAGCGAGGGTATCGTTCACTTGCGGATCTCCCACTAATTGTTTTTGTGCGGGTCGAGGTTGTCTGACATGGCAGTGGGGAGGAGCATATGCGCAGCGCAGTTGTACGACAAGATCAACAACATCGGCAAAATCACAAAATACAAGCTACTGCAAAGCCAATATGCGTCGATCTTGCAAAAACAGACAAACTACTCGCTGGCTTGACCGCTGGAAAAATCGGCAAGAAATATTTTTATCGATTAACTTGTCGTACAAGCACAACAACAATCGGATCACACCATGGCCACCGAACAAGCCCACAAACGCGGCCACAGCCGTGCCCATGACCTGGTCTCCAGCCTGACCCAACAGATCTTGCTGGGTACCTTCAAGCCAGGCGACAAGTTGCCCTCGGAAAACAGCCTGGTGCGCGAGCATGGGGTCAGCCGCACCGTGGTCCGCGAGGCCCTGTCGAAATTGCAGGCTTCGGGGCTGGTGGAGCCACGCCACGGTATCGGTACGTTCGTGATGGAGCGCCAGGCCCAGGCCGGCCTGCGCATCGCTGCGGAAAGCGCGGCGAATGTGCGCGACCTGCTGGAGCTGCGCATCGGCCTGGAAGGCCAGGCCGCCGCCCTGGCCGCGCTACGCCGTGACGAGGGGCACCTGAGGCGCATGCGCCAGGCGCTGGATGACTACCAGGACCTGGCCGCCGCCGGCGACAGCTGCATCGAGGCCGACCGGCGCTTTCACCTGTTGATTGCCGAGGCCACTGGCAACCTGTACTTCACTGAAATGCTGTTGCAGCTGGGCAACGGCCTGATCCCGCGCAACCGCATGGCCCTGGCCGAACGCAGCGGGGCGAAGTTGGCGCGGCAGGCGTACCTGGCCAACCTCGAGCATGAGGCGATCCTCAATGCCATCCGCCGGCAGGACCCGGACGCGGCGCGGGCAGCGGTGTGCCTGCACCTGTCCAATAGCCGCGACCGACTACTGCCCGAACAGGTCTGACACGATCCCCTGTAGGAGCGGCCTTGTGTCGCGAAGGGCTGCACAGCAGCCCCTCGATTTCAGCTACAGAATTGCAGGCCGGGGGCCGCTTTGCGGCCCTTTCGCGACACAAGGCCGCTCCTACAAAGAGAACCGCATCAGGCCCTGTTACCAGGTCAGGCAGATCTTGCCGAAATGCCGATTGCTCTCCTGATAACGGAACGCCTCGACGATCTGTTCCAGCTCGAAATGCTTGTCCACCACCGGCCGCAGGCCGTTGGCATCGATCGCCCGCACCATCGCCTGCTGCTGGGCGCGGCTGCCCACCAGCACGCCTTGCAGGCGAATCTGCCGCACCAGCGCCTGCACCAGCGGCAACTGCCCGGCCACACCGGTGAGGATGCCGATCAACGACACATGCCCACCAATGCGCGCGGCAATCATCGATTGCTCCAGCGTCGCCGGGCCACCCACTTCGATTACATGGTCGACACCGCGGTTGCCGGTCAGCTCGCGCACTTTCTCACCCCACGCCGGGGTGCTCTTGTAGTTGATCAGGTGGTCGGCACCCAGGGCCTTCAGGCGCTCCAGCTTGGCGTCGCTGGACGAGGTGGCGATCACCGTCGCGCCGGCCAGCTTGGCAAACTGCAGGGCGAAGATCGACACACCGCCCGTGCCCTGCACCAGCACCGTATCGCCGGGCTTGAGGTGGTCGTCGCTCATCAACGCACGCCAGGCCGTGAGACCGGCCGTGGTCAGCGTGGCAGCTTCAGCATGGCTGAAGCCCTTGGGCGCCAGGGTGAAGGCGGTGGCGCGAGCGGTGACCTGTTCACGGGCGTAACCATCGATACCGTCGCCGGGCACCCTGGCGAAGCCTTCCACATTGGCCTGGCCGTCGAGCCAGTCGGGGAAGAAGGTACTGACCACATTGTCGCCGACCTGGAACTCGGTGACGCCGCTACCCACCGCGACCACTTCGCCAGCGCCATCGGCCATGGGGATGCGCCGCTCGCTCGGGCCCCACATGCCGCTGACAACGGCGAAATCGTGGTAGTTGAGAGAGCTGGCGTGCAGGCGCACGGTGATTTCGCCGGCCTGAGGTGCGAGAGCCTCGCTGGTACCGACCTCGACCTTGTCGTAGCCGCCGCCGGGTTTTACGTAGATGGCCTTGCTAGTCATGGATAGGTCTCCGTTCAGGGAATAGATTGGGGTTCAGCATAGACAGGTCCGGCCTCTTCGCGGGCTTGCCCGCTCCCACAGGATCTTCACCACCCTCAACAGCAGTGCAGTACCTGTGGGAGCGGGCAAGCCCGCGAAGAGGCCCGCACAGGCGACACAAAAACTCAGCCCAGCATCACCTTCAATGCCCGGCAATCGGCCGCATGCCAATCCACAAGCTCCGGCCACGGATTGTCCGGCAGGTTCACCAGCACCGTGCGCGCCCCTGCGGCCCGCCCACAGTCCAGGTCAAACCGGTAATCCCCCACCATCACCAGCTCACCCGGTGCCACACCCCAGGCATTGGCAATCTTCAGCAGCCCATCCGGGCTTGGCTTGGGCGCTGCTTCGTCACGCCCCAGAATGTGCTCCACCGGGAAGCAGTCCGCCAGGCCGATGGCCTCCAGCGTCACATGTGCCAACTCACGGGCATTGCGGGTCAGAATGCCCAGCCGGCAACCACGCTGGGCCAGTTCGCGCACCAGCTCCACCGCCCCGGTGGCCGCCGTGGAGGCAATCGCCAGGTCACGCTCGTGCTCCAGCAGCCAGGCATGCTTGGCCGCCGCCTCGTCCGCCGGCAAGGCTGCCAGGTGGGTGAGGATGTCGTGCTCGGCCGGGATATCCAGCGCTACGCGGATGGCGGCAAAATCGTGCACGGCCACGGTCAGGGTGCCGTCCATGTCGAACACCCAGTTGCGCACCTCGCCCAGGCTCATGCCCAGTCCTTGCGATGGCGAATCAGGCCTTCTTGGCACGACGACGCCACCAGTTGCCCGGCCTGGTTGAAGATGCTGCCGCGGCAGAAGCCACGGGCATTGCCCGCCCAGGGGCTATCGGTGGCGTACAGCAGCCACTCGTCGGCACGCAGGTTGCCATGGAACCACAGCGAATGGTCGAGGCTGGCGATCTGCATGTCACGCTGCCACACCGATTTGCCATGGGGCAGCAACGCAGTGGTCAGCAGGCCGAAGTCCGAGGCGTAGGCCAGCATGTATTTGTGCAGGGCGGGGATATCGGGCAGGTTGCCATCGGCGCGGAACCAGGCGTACTTCACCGGGTCGCCAGGCTGGGGGTTGAACGGGTCGCGCTCGGTGACCGGGCGGATCTCGATCGGCTTGGCGCACAGCACCTTGTCGCGAATGCGTTCGGGCAACTGGTCGGCCATGGCCCGGGCCAGCTCGACTTCAGTGGGCAGGTTCTCCGGGCCGACCACCTCGGGCATCTGCGCCTGGTGCTCGAAACCTTCCTCGTCGTACTGGAACGAAGCGCTGCAGGTGAAGATCGGCTGGCCCTTCTGAATCGCAGTCACCCGCCGGGTGCTGAAGCTGCCGCCATCGCGCACGCGGTCCACCGAATACACCACCGGCAGGCTGGCATCGCCAGGGCGCAGGAAGTAGCCGTGCAACGAATGCACATGGCGTGCATCCTCGACCGTCTGGCTGGCCGCCGACAACGATTGGCCCAGTACCTGCCCACCGTACAGCTGGCGGAAGCCCAGGTCCTGGCTGCGGCCACGGAACAGGTTCTCCTCGATGGACTCGAGGCTCAACAGGTCGACCAGGTCGTCCAACACATGACTCATCGGGGGTTCTCCTAGCAAGGCAAACAGGTCTCTACAGCACTCTTATGAAGGCAAATGATACAGGGTTTGTCATTCGCGCCGGGCATGGCCATGCATTCAGGCGCGCAGGGTACGCTCCCAGTGTGCGCGGTCGATGCGGTACAGCACATGCGGGCGCAGCGGATGGCCCACGGGCAGACGGGGGTGTTCGAAACTGCCACTCAGGTCCTGCTGCATGCCGATGGCCTGCATGACCTTCTGCGAGGGCAGGTTGCTCTCGCTAGTGAACGACACCACTTCCTCCAGGCGCAATTGGGCGAAAGCACAGCGCAGGCATGTCCACGCCGCCTCGCTGGCGAAACCCAGGCCCCAGTGGCGGCGTGCCAGGCGCCAGCCGATCTCCACCGCCGGCGCAAAATCGGCATCGAAGCCCACGTGCAGCAACCCGGTCATGCCGATGAAGGCACCGCTGTCCTTGCGCTCCAGGGCCCACAGGCCAAAGCCGTACTCATTGAAATGCCCGCGCACGCGGCCGATCAGCGCGGCTGCCTCCACGCGCGTCAGCGGCGCCGGGAAGTAGCGCATCACCTGCGGGTCGGCACACAGGGCGGCGAACTCGCGCAAGTCGTCGTCGTGCCATTGGCGCAGCACCAGCCGCGCGCTTTCCAGTTGCAGGATAGGGGTCATCGGGCGTGCTCCGGTTTTACCGTCTTGCAGTTTACAGCGTAGGCGCGGGTGCAGGTTTCACCCAGCCGGCGCAGCCGAATGCAATTTTCACACGCCCTTCACCGCCCCCCGACAGGCCTGTTGGCAGGATGCCAGCCAATACCGCCGCGCCAGCCGCGACCATGCCAACGGAGCAACGCATGCTATCGAGCAACACCTTGGGGCACCCAGCCATCCACGCCCGGCGCAAGCGACGCCTGACCCGCAAAGCCCTCGGTGCCGCCCTTGGCCTGTGCATGGTCGTGGCGGCGTTGAGCACCTGGCTGGCGACGAGGACGCACATCGTGGACCTTGGCAACGAACGACAATTGAGTGACAGCGGCCTGCTGCAGGACTGGGCCGACGGTGCGGTGATCGTGATGATCCGCCACGCCGAGCGCTGCGACAGCGCCCCCGGCCCGTGCCTGGACGACCCCACCGGCATCACCGTGCCCGGCAGCCAGGCTGCCGGACGTGTTGGCCAAGGGCTGCACCAGCTGGGCCTGAACAACGCCGATATGCTCAGCAGCCCGAAACTGCGCACACGGCAAACCGCGCATTTCATACTTGGCCAGGCGGTGGCCAGTGAGGACTGGCTGGAAAGCTGTGACAGCCAGTTCGCCAGCGAAGCGCTGGCACACAAACGACCGGGGCATAACCTGGTGCTGGTGACCCACAACGGCTGCATCGACCATTTTGCCCGCCAGCAGAAAGTTGCGGGGGGCGAGCGTGAGAGCGGCTATGCCAGTGCGCTGTTCGTTTCGGTGGATGGCAATGGCAAGACGCGCATCCTCGGCCGCCTGAACGAGCCGGACTGGCAACGGGTGCTGGCCAGTACCACGAAATAACGCCCCCTCATGGCAAACACGCCCTGTAGGAGCGGCCTTGCGTCGCGAAAGGGCTGCGCGGCAGACCCGGCAGTTTGTGCATTTGCGCTGATACCCCGGGGCTGCTGCGCAGCCCTTTCGCGACGCAAGGCCGCTCCTACAAAGGCCGGCGCTGGCCAGGAGATTGATGCCAGGCAGGTTCTCCCACAGCAGTCTCCAGCCATGGCAAGATCAGCACTGGCCCCGATTGCGACCCCACCCATGCCGTTGCCGCTGATCTACCACGAAGACTACAGCCCGGAGTTCCCTGCCGAACACCGCTTCCCCATGGACAAGTTTCGCCTGCTGCACGACCACTTGATCGACAGCGGGCTGACCACCGACCAGGCCCTGCTGCGCCCGGACATCTGCCCCAACGACATCCTCGCCCTGGCCCACGACCGCAGCTACATCGAGCGCTACATGAACGGCGACCTGTCGCGTGAGGACCAGCGCCGTCTCGGCCTGCCCTGGAGCGAGGCCCTGGCCCGGCGTACCGTGCGCGCCGTAGGCGGCTCGCTGCTGAGCGCCGAGATGGCGCTGCAACACGGCATCGCCTGCCACCTTGCCGGCGGCACCCACCACGCCCATTACGACCACCCTGCCGGTTTCTGCATCTTCAACGACCTGGCCGTGATCAGCCGCTACCTGCTGGAGGCTGGCCGGGTACACCGGGTGCTGATCTTCGACTGCGATGTGCATCAGGGTGACGGCACCGCGCGCATCCTGCACGACACACCAGACGCCATCACCGTGTCGCTGCACTGCGAACAGAACTTCCCGGCGCGCAAGGCACAAAGCGATTGGGACATCCCCCTGCCCCGCGGCATGGGCGACATGGCCTACCTGAAGGTGGTGGACGACGCCCTCAACTACTTGCTGCCGCTCTATCGACCCGACCTGGTGCTGTACGACGCCGGGGTCGATGTGCACAAGGACGACGCCCTGGGCTACCTGCAACTGACCGATGCAGGCGTTGCCGCCCGTGACGAAGCGGTGCTGCGCCACTGCCTGGGCCGCGACATCCCGGTGGTGGGCGTGATCGGCGGTGGCTACAGCAAGGACCGCGCAGCCCTGGCCAGGCGCCATGGCATCCTTCATCACAGCGCGGCACGCGTCATCGGTTGTTCACAATGACTGTGGAACCGCTTGTGGATAACCTGCGGGAAAGGCGCTGCAGCCCTTTACAGGCAAGGCTTGCAGAGTACTGATCATTTTTTGAGCAGTGCTTCTGCACGCCGCGCTGCGCTAGAATGCGCCTCTTTTCCACAGCCTGCTGCCCACCATGCCTGATCTGAGCCCCGCCTCCCCTCCCCTCGCTGTCGTCATCGGCGGCGGCCCAGCCGGCCTGATGGCCGCCGAAGCACTGGCCCAGGCGGGCCTGGCGGTCGAGGTGTTCGATGCCATGCCTTCGGTGGGCCGCAAGTTCCTGCTGGCGGGTGTCGGTGGCATGAACATCACCCATTCCGAGCCCTACCCGGCGTTCGTCAGCCGGTATGCCGAGCGCCAGGGCGAAATCGCCGCGCTGCTGCACGACTTCGATGCCGACGCCTTGCGCCAGTGGATTCACGGCCTGGGCATCGAAACCTTCGTCGGCACCTCGGGCCGGGTGTTCCCCACCGACATGAAAGCCGCGCCACTGCTGCGCGCCTGGCTCAAGCGCCTGCGCGACAGCGGGGTAGTTATCCACACCCGTCACCGCTGGTTGGGCTGGAATGCCGAAGGTGCATTGCGGATTGCTTATCCACAAGGTGAGCGGGCGGTGAAGGCCGCCGTGGTGGTGCTGGCGCTGGGTGGCGGCAGCTGGGCGCGACTGGGCTCGGACGGTAGCTGGCAGCCGCTGCTGGCCGCACGGGCTGTGGATATCTCACCCTTGCAGCCCAGCAACTGCGGTTTTGAAGTGGCAGGCTGGAGCGCGCTGCTCAAGGACAAGTTCGCCGGTGCGCCGTTGAAGAACATTGCTCTCAGCGTTCCCGGCAGCGCGTCGCGCAAGGGCGAGTTCATCCTCACCGCGCAGGGTGTGGAAGGCAGCCTGGTGTATGCATGGTCAGCGCTGGTGCGCGAGGCCATCAACCGTGAGGGCCACGGGATGTTGCTGCTCGACCTGTTGCCGGACAAGCCTGTGGACAAGATTGCCCAGGCGCTGGCCAAGCCACGGGGTTCGCGCTCCATGGCCAAGCACCTGCACAGCCAGCTGGGTATCGATGGGGTCAAGGCGGCGCTGTTGCGCGAGCTGACCGATCAGGCGACCTTTGCCGACCCTGGTGCCTTGGCTAGGGCGATCAAGGCATTGCCGATCACGCTGGTGCGCACGCGGCCGCTGGATGAAGCGATCAGCAGCGCGGGTGGGGTGCGTTTCGAGGGGCTGGATGAGGGCTTGATGGTCAAGGGCATGCCGGGGGTGTTCTGTGCCGGCGAGATGCTGGACTGGGAGGCACCGACTGGGGGGTATCTGCTGACAGCGTGCTTTGCCAGCGGCTTGCGCGCCGGGCGGGCGGCGGCGGATTGGCTCAAATCCAAAGGTTGACACTGTCCCCTGTGGGAGCGGGTTTACCCGCGAACACGGGCGAAGCCCGTGCCATGCACCGAGTCGCATTCTTCGCGGGTAAACCCGCTCCCACAGAGACCGCGTACACTGCAAATCTACGGCTTACGCTTGCGCGCCCCACCATTGAAGCTCGGCACCTTGCGCACCGCCTTCACCGCCGGCTCCGCACTGCCTGATTCAGCACTGTCCATCCAGCGCCCCAACCCTCGCTTGGCGCTGTTTTCCTTCGGCTTCTTGGGCTTCTTCGGCTTCTTGATCACCTGGCCACTGGCGTCGGTCATCGGCACCCGGTGGTCAGGGATGAAGTCCGGCTCTTCATGACGGGGCAGGGTCTGCCGGGTCAGCACTTCGATTGCCGCCAGCAGCTGCACTTCATCCGCACACACCAGCGAGATCGCCTCGCCCTTGTTGCCCGCCCGCCCGGTACGCCCGATGCGGTGCACGTAATCCTCGGCAACGATCGGCAGGTCAAGGTTGACCACCAGCGGCAAGTCGTCGATATCCAGGCCGCGGGCCGCCACATCGGTCGCCACCAGCACCTGGATTTCGCGGGCCTTGAAGCTGTCCAGCGCGCGCTGGCGGGTGGCTTGCGGGCGGTCACCGTGGATACCGTCAGCATTCACCCCCTCGGCCAGCAAGCGCTCCACCAATTGATCGACGCCATTGCGGGTCTTGGCGAACACCAGCACCTGCTTCCAGCGCTGCTTGCGCAGCAGGTGGCAGAACAGGTCGACCTTGCGCTTTTTATCCACAGGCACCAGCCACTGCTTGACGCTGGTGGCCGTGGCATTGCGCGGGCTGACTTCGATGCTCAGCGGGTCGTTCAGGGCCAGCCCCGCCAGCATGCGGATCTGGTCGGAAAAAGTGGCGGAGAACAGCAACGTCTGGCGCTTGCGTGGCAGCGCGGCGTACACCGACTGCAGCTCTTCGGCAAAGCCCAGGTCGAGCATGCGGTCGGCTTCGTCCAGCACCAGGGTCTGCACCTGGTTGAACTTCACGGCATTCTGCCGGAACAGGTCGAGCAAGCGCCCCGGGGTGGCCACCAGCAGGTCGACACCACGGCGCAGGCGCATCATCTGCGGGTTGATGCTGACCCCGCCATACACCGCGTAGGTACTCAGCGGCAGGTTCTCGGCATACTCGCGCACGTTGTTGTGCACCTGCTCGGCCAGCTCACGAGTGGGCACCAGCACCAGCGCGCGGATCGAGTTGCTGGCCACCTTCTCGCCTTCCAGCGCCAGGCGCTGCAGCACAGGCAGGGCAAAGCCCGCGGTCTTGCCAGTGCCGGTCTGGGCCGCGGCCATCAGGTCGCGGCCGGCCAGCACGGCGGGGATGGCCTTGGCCTGCACCGGGGTCGGGGTGGTGTAGTCCAGTTGCTGCAGGGTGCGCAGCAGCGGTTCGATCAGGCCGAGTTTGGCGAAATTCATGGCAATACCGTCAGGGGGTTCAGCGAAGGCGGCAAGTTTACCGCATCACCCCTGCCTACTTGCAGATTTCGCCTTTCAATGGCTGCGCCGGCTCTGGTGCCTTGCGCCACTGCGGTAGGCCGATCAGCACCACTGCGCCGATGATCACCGCCATGGCCACACATTCTTCTGCACCAATCTGCTCACCGGCAAAGACGATACCCAGCAGAACGGCCACTGCCGGGTTGACGTAGGCATAGCTGGTGGCAGCTGCCGGGCGCACGTGCTTGAGCAGGTACATGTAGGCACTGAACGCCAGGATCGAACCGAAGAATACCAGGTAGGCCAGTGCCCCCCAGCCGGCAGCGGTCGGCATCTGCGTCATGCGCTCGCCAGACAGCACGCTGCCGAGCAGCAGCACGGCGCCACCGACCAGCATTTCCGCAGCGCTGGCCATAGGCCCCTGAGGCAGCGGCAAGGTCTTGCTCCATACCGAGCCGAATGCCCACGACGCTGCCGCAAAGATGATCAGCGCCGCGCCAATCGGGCTTGCCTGCAGGTTGGAGCCCAGGTTCAGCAGGCCGATACCCACCAGCCCGAGGGCGATCCCCGCCCACTCCAGCTTCGAATTGCGGTGCCCGAACAGCAGGCCGAACAGCAAGGTGAACAGCGGCACCGTCGCCACCGCCAGTGCCGCCACGCCCGAGGCCACACCGGCATGCTCGGCCACGGTCACGCCACCGTTGCCACAGCTGAGCAGCAGGAAACCGATCGCCCCCGCAGCCCGCCACTGCGGCCAGGTCGGTGCCGGCACACCGCGCCAGCGCAAGAAGCCATACAGCAGGCCCCCGGCAATCAGGAAGCGCACCCCGGCCATGAGCATCGGCGGCCAGCTCTCGACGCCTATGCGAATGAACAGGTAGGTGGAGCCCCAGACCAGGTACAGGGCCAGGAATGCGCCAATGAGCAACAACGGGAAGCGACGGGAGGCAGGCATGGGAAACACTCGAAATCCGTTTACGGGTGGCTTAGTTTAGAAAGGCCACCGTGTAAACTTAAGTTACAAAACAGCTTTAAATCACCCGAACACTTTGCATTGCATGGTTATTCGGATGCTTTTCAATCGAATCGAAACCAGGCAGGAATAACCCATGGACAAGTATGACCGCATGCTGCTCGCCGCCCTGCTCGACAATGGCCGCGCCACCTTCGCCCAACTGGCGCGCCAGGTGAACCTGTCGGCGCCGGCGGTGGCCGAGCGGGTGGCCAAGCTCGAGGCCAGCGGGGTTATCACCGGCTACCAGGCCAAGGTCGACATGAGCAAGATCGGCCTGCCGATCCAGTGCGTGATCGAACTGCGCCTGGCCAGCCACGGCAACCAGCAGGCCTACGAAGCGTTGACCCAGATTCCCCAGTTGACCGAATGCCACCGGGTAACCGGCGACCCCTGCGTCATCATGCAGGCAGCGGTGGGTTCGATGCCGGAGCTGGAAGAACTGATCAACCGGGTCGCGCAGTTCGGCTTCAGCAAGACCTCGATCATTCTCTCCAGCGCTGTGGAGCGGCGGGTGCCGCTGGCGCAACTGGAGAAGAAGCCTTAACAGAACCTGGCCAGGGTTTCACGAACCTTCGCGGCAGGGGTTTTCTGCAGGCGGCAGAGCAGGTCGTGCGAGAGTTGCTGTACACCATGGCCCTGGCGCAGCACGCCAGCCAGGTGTTGCAGCAGGTTGGCGGCCATTTCGGCATCGGCCATGGCCCGGTGCGCGGTACCGGTATCCGGCAGCCCGGCCCAGCGGGTCAGGGTGCCCAGCTTGTGGTTCGGTGCCGCCGGCAACAGGCGCCGTGACAGCAGCAGGGAACAAGCGAAGGCCTGGCTGCGGCTACGGCCGATGCGGCTCAGTTCGTAGTCCCAGAACTTCTGGTCGAAGGCGGCATTGTGTGCAAGCAGCGGGGTACCACCAACGAACTCGGCCACTTCGCTCATCACCTTGTCCACAGGCGGCGCACTGCGCAGCATGGCGGTGGTGATGCCAGTCAGCCCGGCGACGAAGGCCGGTACCGGCACGCCCGCGTTCATCAGGCTCTGGTAGCGCTCGACGATGCGCCCGCCCTCCAGCATCACCACCGCCACCTCAGTGGCGCGGCAGCCGGCGCCGGGGCTGATGCCGGTGGTTTCAAAGTCGATGACAGCGATACGTTCCATGAAAAATCTCAGTGTTTTAGCAACAGCGCACCCTCGATGGGCACATAGCGGGTGGCGGCACGGATCAGCGACAGTGCGGTAAGCCCGGGCACACCATACACCACTGCCTCGGTGCCATGGCGCTGTATCACCCGCTCCAGCAGCAGGTCGAAATCGCCGTCGCCGGAGGCCAGTACCACTTGGTCGACGCGGCTGGCGGCGTCGATCACATCCAGGGTAATACCCACATCCCAGTCACCTTTGGCCGAGCCATCGCTGCGCTGGATGAAGGGCTTGAGGCGCACATCGAAACCGAGATTGCGCAGGATCTGCTGGAACTGCTGCTGTTTGCTGTCGCCACGGTCGATGGCATAGGCCACGGCCTCGACGATCTGGCCTTCGCGGCTGACATCGGCCCACAGAGCGGTGTAGTTGAAATGGCAGCCGTGGGCCTGGCGCACGGTGTAGTAGAGGTTCTGCACATCGGCGAACAGCGCGATCTTTTTCACCTTGGAACCCCTTGGTCGGCCTGGAATGCTGGGGGCTGCCTTGCAGCCCTTTCGCGACACAAGGCCGCTCCTACAGGGGTTCGCGTACCCTTGTAGGAGCGGCCTTGCGTCGCGAAAGGGGCGCAAGGCGCCCCCAAAATTGCCAGCAGTATGCCAGACCTGTCAGACGTACGAATCGTCGTCCGAGAAGAACCCACCATCATCGCTGCCATAATCGCTGTCGGCATAACCACCCTGGTCGTTGCCCCAACCACTGTTGTCAGCCACCTGCTGCTGCGCCCCCGAGTCGTTCCAGCCACCGCTGTCGCTGGCCGGCGCCGGCTCCTCCTTGATCACCTCTACCACCTCCTCCGGCTGCGAGTTGTGGTTGAACAGGCTGCTGATGCCCTGCGCCAGCAACACACCACCCGCCACACCGGCCGCAGTCTGCATCGCGCCGCCGAGGAAGCTGCTGGCACCACTGCGGGCCGGTGCGGCGCCAAAGCCAGGCTGCTGCGCTTGTGGCTGGGAAAAGCCCGGCGCCGACGGCTCACGCCAGCCACCGCCAGATGCCACGGGGGCTGCAGCGGGACGCTGCGGTTGCACGGCCGGGGCCGCATTGCGCCCAGACGAACCAAAGATGCTGGACAGGAAACCACCACCGCCATTGCTCGGCGCGCTGCCGGCACGGGCGGCCTCGGCCTGGGCACGGGCCTGCTTCAGTTCGGCTTCCAGTTGCTTGTTCTGCTCGTCGAGGCGCTTGATCGCTGCCTCCTGCACCAGAATCGCCTGGGCCATGTAATAAGGCGCCGCCGGCTGCTGACGCACATGTTCCTCGATGCATGCCTGGGCCTGCGCATCACGTGGCTGGCTCGGGTCCTCGGCTTGCTTGAGGCGGCCGAACAGGCCGTCGATCAGGGTTTGTTCTTCAGTATTCATGGGGCGACCTCGTGGGGTAGCGGACAACGGACAGCGTCAAAGATGGGGCGTACAGGCGTGGGATTCAATCACCGGCGGCGTGAAACTTTTTTCAGCAAGTGACAGCCCCAGGCCTGCTTTGGGCTAAAGTTATGCCCCTGTTTTTACTGCCATGCGATGTAGACTGATGAACCCGCTGAGCGTCCTGCGCGACTCCCTGTACTTCTTCCGCCGCCACCTGCCGAACATCCTCCAGCTGTGCCTGCCGCTGGTGGTGCTGGAAGCCTTGCTCACCCAGCTGCTGTACCGGCAGATGGGCGATCAGGCATCGCCGGCCTACGGCATGCTGGTCAGCCTGCTGTTCTACCCGCTGTACAGCGCCGCACTGATCCTGTACCTCGACACCCGCAGCAACGGCCAGGAAATCGCCAAGCGCGACCTGTTCGCCCGAGCCCTGCAATTGTGGCCGCAGCTGGCCCTGCTGATCCTGATCAGCTCGCTGCTGATCATGGCCGGCCTGGCGCTGTTCATCTTCCCGGGCGTGTGGATCATGATCAACCTGGTGTTCGCCGAGTACCTGCTGGTACTGCGCGGTCGGCCGGTGGTGCAGTCGATGCGCGACAGTGCAAGCATGACCACCGGGCACTTCATGCGCATCATGATCTGTGTCTTGGGCGTGCTGGCGCCGATCTGGCTGATCGACGGCCTGCTGCTGATGGCCTTCCCCGAGCCATCGCCCGGCATGGAGCTGGCCATGGACAGCCTCAGCGGCTTCCTGCAGTTGTTCAGCACCGTAGTGCTGTACCGCCTGTTCATGTTGCTGGAAGGCGAAGCCGGCGCCTGAGGCCACGAGGGACAGCCGTCAATCTGCTTGACGAGCTGTCCCCCTGGCGCTACCTGCACCGTCGCAAGTGTTCGCCAACTGCTGCGCCAAGGTACCCAGTCGACCGTTCAACAGCACATCAAGAAAGGGAAACTTCTTAATCCTTATTTAACTATTGCCCCTCAATCTTGCCCACGTACCAAGCCCAACCAAACTTCGACTTCAAGCATTTCCATAATCTCGATATGGGCGCCCCTGGCTGCCTGTAGCCCAAAACTTTACCTATGAGGAGTTCTTATGAAACAGCTGTCGAAATACATCGCCGTGGCCGTGGCAATTTCCATTCCGTATCTTGCCCATGCTGAAGACGGGATGGAAAACGCAAGAAAATTCCAGGAGCACAACAGGCAGACCTTCCTTCTGCAAAAACAGCGGCATGATCGTGAGGTGCTAGCTAAAACCCATGAAGATTCGAAAAAAACCGCCCAGACCGAAACTGCTGAAGGGGGCAAATCCGGAAGTTGATCTCTGCGAACGCACAGGGGGCTAGCCCATGTAATGAATACATGGAAAGCGAATGTCGCTGACATGCCAATCTACATGGACACCTTCAATGCCATGGCGCAACATCGCATCAAATTAATTTATCGCCACGTTTTCCATTGAACAATGGCTGCAGCTTTTAGCGACAACCGAATCATTTCCCCCAATAGCATTTCCGACTCAAGTCGAAAATGGGCAGTGCCTGGCGCCGAACTTCGAAACTGCGAAGTCGAGAATGCCAGGCCTGGATAACCTCATTGCCTACGGTAACTTCAGGTGTCTCGAACAAGGAAGTACTTCAGGCTTCGGCCCGGTCCGCAGCCTTACTACTGTACCCACGCAGAGGGAGCTCACCTCCCTCATTGGTGGAGAACAGTCATGAGTAACAGCATTACCAACTGGATCGCAGAAGCAAAATCTTTCAAGGTGCACATATATTGTCAGTCGGCCTGGAAATACTGGGACGCCGCCCAAGCCAGGTACAAAGAAATAATGATGTTCGACTCACAAGGGAAAGATGAACCAGTCCGGCTGAGCGACGCTTCCGGGCTCGTCCTGGAGGAGGGCTGGCTGATCACCGGACGCCAAGCAGCGCCCACCATGTTCAACATCGAATACCACTCCGAGACTACGGATCGGATCCATGTCTACATCAACGGCACGGGCACCGACAGCGACAGAAAGGTCGAGATCAGCCGAAACGGTTATCTTGGCTTGTACCGAACCAACTCACCGGTCGACCTGATAAAACTCGAACCGCTGGAATGGGGCCCTGACACACTGCGCTGCCGCCTGCGCGACCATACAGGCCGTACCGTGAAAACGCTGTATCACATGCCTCCGGACAGCAATGTCTATCTGAATACGAACGATGGCGACATCGCGACATTTCTTATCACGCGCCGATAGCTGACAGGTTGCCCCTGGAAAACCCGAGGTACACGGCCATGCGATGTCAGGTACCTCTGGGTTTGGCCCGTGCCGTCGCCTCAGCCACTAGTGGGTCATCCGGCCAGTAATGCTTCGGATAACGCCCCTTCAGATCTTTCTTCACCTCGGCATAGGTCGTACGCCAGAAGTTGGCCAGGTCCTGGGTCACCTGCACCGGGCGGCGTGCCGGTGACAGCAGGTGCAGCTTGACCTGCTGGCGGCCATTGGCGATGCGTGGGGTATCGGCCAGGCCGAACAGCTCTTGCAGGCGCACCGCGAGGATCGGCGGGTTTTCGCTGTAGTCCAGGCGGATGTTCGAGCCGGACGGTACCGCCAGGTGCGCGGGGGCCTGCTCCTCCAGACGCTGCGGCAGCGGCCATGGCAACAGGTTGCGCAGCATCGACGGCAAATCCAGTGCGGCGAAATGGCTGAGGCGCGACACCTTGCCCAGATAGGGCTGCAACCAGTCTTCCAGGCTGGCGAGCAAGGCCTCGTCAGCCAGGTCGGGCCATTCGCTGTGGCCGTCCTTGGCCAGATCCAGTTGACGCAGCAAGGCCACGCGCGCCTGCCATTGTCGCAGCTCGGGAGTCCAGGTCAGCAGGTTCAAGCCTTTGCGCCGGACCAGCCCAATCAGTGCGCGAGCCCGCGCTTCGTCATCCAGGCCGGGCAGCGGTTCGCGGCTGAGCACCAGCTCGCCGACCTTGGTCTGGCGTTCTGCACGCAGCACCTGCTCACGCTCGTCCCAATCAAGGATATCGACCCGCTCGACCTGCTCGGCCAGCACGCCCTCGAGCAGCGCCGGCTCGAACTCGGCGGCCAGATAGATGCGTTCTTCGCGCTGCCCCTGGCGGCTGCCCAGGTCGGCGATCACCAGCCACGGGCACTTCATCAGTGCATCGACTTCGGCAAACAGCACCGCACGGCCGTTGGCCAGCCGATATTCCGCACCACCCTCGCGGCGCTGCTGGGCGACGCGGTCGGGGTAGGCCAGCGCCAGCAGCGCGCCCAGCCAGCGCGGGTGATCGGGGTCCGCAACCGGCGCGCCTGGTTTGCCACGCAGCAGGCCACGGTACTGGCGAGCCAGTTGGCGCGCACGCTGCACACCGCCGTGGCTGCCACGAGCAGCTTTGCTTTCGCCACTGACCAGCGCCAGCCGGCTGTGCAGATCGGCACCACCGCCGCGCTGGATATCCCGCTCGCCCAGCAGCGCAGCCACATCGCAGGCCATCTGTGCCAGGCCCAGGTCCTGGCCGCGCAACAGCAGATGCGCGATACGCGGATGCGCCGGCAACTCGGCCATGGCCTGGCCGTGTTCGCTGAGGTTGTCACGGCTCCCGGGCTTGAAGGCGTTGAGCCGCGCCAGCAGGTCCTGGGCCTGGGCGAAGGCGGCCGTGGGGGGCTGGTCGAGCCAGCGCAACTGCTCGGGTGTAACACCCCAGCGCGCCAGTTGCAGGGCTAGGCCAGCCAGGTCGGCCTGCATGATCTCGGCGCTGCCGTGGGCGGCCAGCTGGTCATGCTGGGCCTCGGACCACAGGCGATAGCACACGCCGGGCTCCAGGCGGCCGGCACGGCCAGCGCGCTGAGTGGCACTGGCACGGGAGATGCGTTGGGTGTCCAGACGAGTCATGCCGCTGCCGGGGTCGAAACGCGGTACCCGGGCCAGGCCTGCGTCGATCACCACGCGCACGCCGTCGATGGTCAGGCTGGTCTCGGCGATGTTAGTGGCCAGCACCACCTTGCGCAGGCCCTTGGGCGCCGGGTCGATGGCCGCACGCTGGGCGTCGAGATCGAGCTCGCCATGCAGCGGGCAAAGCAGGACCTCGGGGCGCTCGCCCAGCGCTTCCTGCAGGCTCTGGTGCACCCGGCGGATCTCGGCTTGACCTGGCAGGAATACCAGCACACTGCCGGCCTGGTCGGCCAGTGCCTGCAACACGCTGTCCACTACCCGTGGCTCGATAAACTCACCCGGCTGGAAAGGCCGCCCCCAACGGATGTCGACGGGGTGCATGCGACCTTCGCTGCTGACCACCGGGGCATCATTCAGCAGCCGCGAAAGGCGCTCGCCCTCCAGGGTCGCGGACATCAGCAAAACCTTCAGTGGCGGATCTTCCCGCAGCAACTCCCGGCCATTCAGGCTCAATGCCAGGGCCAGGTCGGCATCAAGGCTGCGCTCGTGAAATTCGTCGAAGATCACCAGCCCCACACCCTCCAGCGCCGGGTCGGCCTGCAGGCGGCGGGTCAGGATGCCTTCGGTCACCACCTCGATGCGGGTGTTCGGCCCGACCTTGCTGTCCAGGCGGATGCGATAGCCCACGGTTTCGCCGACCTTTTCGCCCAGCTCGCTGGCCAGGCGCTCGGCCGCAGCCCGCGCTGCCAGGCGGCGGGGCTCGAGCATGAGAATGCTCTGCCCAGCCAGCCACGGCTCGTTGAGCAGCGCCAGCGGCACGCGGGTGGTCTTGCCCGCGCCAGGTGGCGCTTCGAGCACCGCTTCGTCACGGTTTTCCAAGGCCTGGCGCAGGGCGGGCAAGACAGCATCGATCGGTAATGAAATCATGGTGGTCCTCGAACAGTCTGGCGAGTATAACGGCGAACCCAAGCTGCCCTATCATGGTCTTAGCTTCAGGTGCAGGCGTTTCGCTTGCCCTGCTGAATACCTTTTCGGAGTTTTTACATGCGCATCCCATCCCGCGTCATCGGTGGCGCCCTCATCGTCACCTTGCTGACCCAACTGACGGCCTGCGGCACCATTCTGTACCCGGAACGTCGTGGCCAGATCGGCGGCAAGATCGACCCAGTGGTTGCCGCAATGGATGCCATCGGCATCCTGTTCTACGTGATCCCGGGGCTGATCGCCTTCGGTATCGACTTCGCCACGGGCGCCATTTATTACTCAGGCGGGCGATCCGCCCAGGTCGACCCGGTCAAACTGCGCGAAGCCGTGAGCCCCGATGGCAAGGTCGACAACCTGAAGTTGCAGGCCATTCTGGAAAGCGAACTGGGCCAGCGCCTGCCGCTGAACGACCCACGGCTGATCCAGCATCGCGGCAGCATCGAGCAGTTGGCCAGCCTGGGCCTGGTGCCTGCAGCCTGAAGCACAAGGACACTACCCACGGATGATGACCACCCCGGCTGAACACCAGCGCCTGCTACGCCTGGCCACTCGCGCATCGCTGGCGGTGGCCAGCATCCTGGTCCTGAGCAAGGCGTTGGCCTGGTGGCTGAGCGGCTCGGTCAGCCTGCTGGCCGGGCTGACCGACTCGGCACTGGATGCCGTTGCCTCGTTCCTCAACCTGCTCGCCGTGCACTACGCCCTGCGCCCGGCCGACAACGACCACCGTTTCGGCCATGGCAAGGCCGAGGCCCTGGCCGGTATGGCGCAGGCGCTGTTCATCGGGGTCAGTGCGGTGCTGATCGGGGTGCAGGCGGTTGAACGCCTGCACACCCCGCAACCCTTGGGCAATACCGCCGTCGGTATCGGGGTAATGCTGCTGTCGCTGGTGCTGACCCTTGCCCTGCTGGCACTGCAACACAAGGTCATCCGCCTGACCGGCTCCACGGCGGTACGGGCCGACTCCCTGCACTACCGCTCGGACCTGCTGCTCAACGGCAGCATCCTGCTGGCCCTGCTGCTGGCACGCTTTGGCTGGCCGCAGCTGGATGCGCTGTTCGGCCTGGGCATCGCTGTCTATATCCTCTGGAGCGCGCTGCAGATTGCCCGGGAGAGTACGGCCATCCTGATGGACCAGGAACTGCCCGGCGATGTTGGCGAGGACATGGCTGCGCTGGTGCTGGCCATTCCCGGGGTCAAAGGCGTGCACGACCTGCGTACGCGGGTGTCGGGCAACCAGTGGTTCGTGCAGTTGCATCTGGAGATGCCGGGGCAATTGCCGCTAAATGAAGCGCATGCCTTGTGCGTGGAGGCCTCGAAGGTAATCCGCCAGCGTTATCCACAGGCGGATGTGATGGTGCACGCGGATCCGGTGTGAATCAGTGAGCGTAACTGTGGGAGCGGGTTTACCCGCGAACACCGGCACAGCCGGTGCCATGCACCGCATCGCATTCTTCGCGGGTAAACCCGCTCCCACAGGGCTCTGCGCCGGCTTCAATCAATACGTGAGCCACACAGGTCCATTGCCGGGACGTGTCCCGCTTCAGTTGATGCTGTAACCTCGGCCGCTGAAACAAGCGCCCAGCGCCCGCCGGTAGTTGTCCGCCACATTGGCCGAAGGTGCATAAGTTGCCGTCGCCGGGTCGAACCCTGACTGGCTCACCGCCCAACGGTGGCATTGGTAACGGTCTTGGTCCTGCTGCTCCTGCCCTTGCCCATACATCGGGTAGGCCACCACGTCATACCCACCGCCTACAGGTGCCGGCGCCGCAACCGGCGGGTTGACCACCACGTACTCGCGGCTGTCGGCCACGTACTGGTAATAGGTATCGGCCACCAGGAAGAACAGCGCCCCGCCCAGCCAGACTTCCCGCGCATAGGGCGGCAGGTAATCGACCCGCACGCCACGGGGCGGAGTCACCACGACATAATGGCCACCATGGGGGCGGTACCAGTAACCACCGGAGTAGAAGTAGTCATCGCCACGGTAGGGCACTTTCCAGTAGCGGTCCGGGAAATGATCGATGGTGTGCCCCGGGCGATACTGCGGCCCCGGCCCCCAGCCATTGCCATGACCATCCGGACGCCCCTGCCAGTCACCGCCAGGCCGTTGCCCCGGGCCACCGGCTTCCCAATGGCGGTTATCGCCATGGCGGCGGGGAATGTCCTGGTAATAGCCCTGGCGTGGCGGCTGGGTCTGCTGCACTTCGTCACGCGAATTGAGCGAGCGGCCCGGCGCCCCCTCGCCCGGCCCTTCGGCCATGGCCCCGAGGCTGATGCTCAACCCCAACACACCAACACCTGCCAACTGCCAGATGCGCGACTTCATGCTGTTCCTCTCGGTAGAAAATACGGCAACCTCAGCCAGTCTACCGCGCCTGTCACGCAGGCCAATTAAATTTCCGGACATGAAAAAAGGGAGGCCGCTGGGCCTCCCTTCAGGAATTGTCGTCCGTGCTCGGCACTTGTGGCGCCGGCTCACCTCACACCGTCTTCTGGAAGGTGTGTAGCCCGGGGGCCTGCAGATCCTGTTGGATGGCTGGCCGCGACCGCCCGCCTAGGGCGCGTCGCCGTGGACTGATGTCCGGGCAGTGATTCTGTGGATAAAGATACCGGACAGGCTGCGGCAGATGATTGCGAAGATTGCTCGGATAAATAGCACTTGCGCAATTTTTCACCCTGGATTGATAATTCACCGCAATCCGAACAGAAAAGGCATAAACCATGAGCAAACTTGACCGCTACGACCTGAGCATCCTCGCCGAATTGCAGCGCGATGCGCGCATTTCCAACCAGGAACTGGCCGAACGCATCGGCCTGTCGCCTTCGCCATGCTCGCGTCGGGTCAAGCAACTGGAGGACGATGGCTACATCTCGCGCCAGGTGGCCCTGCTCGACCGCAAGAAGCTGGGCCTGAGCCTGACTGCCTATGTGCTGATCGGTATGGACCGCCACACCCCGGAGCGTTTCGAAACCTTCGAGGCGGCCATCCGCAACCTGCCACAGGTGCTCGAATGCAGCCTGGTCACCGGCATGGATGCCGACTACCAGCTGAAGGTGGTGGTGCCCGACATGGACCACTACCAGAAACTGCTGCTAGGCAGCCTGACCCGCATTGAAGGCGTCACCAGCGTACGTTCGAGCTTCGTGCTGAACCAGGTGCTGGCCAGCACCGAGCTGCCCTTGACCCACCTGCGTTAATTGCCTGCGCCAGCAAGCGTATAATCGGACGCTCAACCCGCCTGGAGAACACCGATGGATCCCGCCGTATTCGAAGAGTGGATGATGATCATCCTGGTCACCGTGTTGATCGGTTTCATGGGTTTCATCGTCTGGGACCTGGCGAAAAAGTCCAAGGCCGGGCGGTTCGGGACGCTGATCCTGTTCTTCGTGCTGGGGCTGGGGGTGCTGGCCTTTATCATCAAGAGCGTGGTGGTAGGGTTTCTCGAAGGGGTGTAAGGCTCAAGAAAGCCGGGAGCGCTTTGCGCTCCTTTCGCGACACAAGGCCGCTCCTACAGGGATCGCACAATGCCTGAGTTTGCGCTGCACCTGTAGGAGCGGCCTTGTGTCGCGATGGGCCGCAAAGCGGCCCCCTAGCGCTGCAACTTCGCCGGGACTTCTCGCCAGCAGCCCTGTTCCAACCCATCCAGCGCCCAGTCGCCAATCCGCACCCGCACCAGGCGCAAGGTCGGCAACCCCACCGCCGCCGTCATCCGCCGCACCTGGCGGTTACGCCCTTCGCGAATAACCAGCTCCAGCCAGCTGGTCGGCACGCTCTTGCGAAAACGCACCGGCGGGTTGCGCGGCCACAGCTCGGGCTCGTCCAGGCGCCGCGCCTCGGCCGGCAAGGTCGGCCCATCGTTCAGTTCCACGCCATCGCGCAAGCGCTGCAACTGCTCCTCGCTCGACTCCCCCTCCACCTGAACCCAGTAAGTCTTGGCCAGCTTGTGCTTCGGGTCGGCAATGCGCGCCTGCAGGCCGCCATCGTTGGTCAGCAGCAACAGGCCTTCACTGTCGCGGTCCAGCCGCCCGGCCGGGTAAACGCCGGGGATGTCGATGTAGTCCTTGAGCGTCGCGCGCCCGTCGCCGTCGCTGAACTGGGTCAGCACGTCGAACGGTTTGTTGAAAAGGATCAGGCGCGGCTCGGCCGGTGGCGCCTTGGGCTGGCGACGCGGGCCGGTGGCAGGCCGCGCCTGGGGGCGGCGCGGCTTGGAACGGGGTGGCAGTGACATGGATCCTCAGCGGAACGGCGGCTCATCGAAACTGCGCAGTTTACGCGAGTGCAGCGAGTTGAGCTCGGTGCGCAGCAGGTCGAGGGCGGCAATGCCGATCTTCAGATGCTGGCTGACCGCCCGGTTATAGAAGGCGTTGGCCGAACCCGGCAGCTTGATCTCGCTGTGCAGCGGTTTGTCGGACACGCACAGCAAGGTGCCGTACGGCACGCGCAAGCGGTAACCCTGGGCGGCAATGGTACCGCTTTCCATGTCCACCGCCACGGCACGCGACAGGTTGATCAGCGGCCGCTCCTGGGCCCAGCGCAGCTCCCAGTTGCGGTCGTCGTAGGTCAGCACGGTGCCGGTGCGCAGGCGCTTTTTCAGCTGTTCGCCACGCTCGCCGGTGACCTGCGCGGCGGCTTCCTGCAAGGCCAGCTGCACTTCGGCCAGGGCCGGAATCGGGATGTTAGGCGGCACCACCCGGTCGAGAATGCCGTCACGGCGCATGTAGGCGTGTGCCAGCACATAATCGCCGATGGTCTGCGACTGCCGCAGGCCGCCGCAGTGGCCGATCATCAGCCAGCAGTGCGGGCGCAGCACGGCCAGGTGGTCGGTGATGTTCTTGGCATTGGACGGGCCGACGCCGATGTTGACCAGCGTGACGCCGTCGCCATCAGCGGCGATCAGGTGATACGCCGGCATCTGGTAGCGGTGCCAGACCACGCTGGCCACCAGGGCCTGGGTTTCACCGTGGTCCATGCCCTTTTCGATCACCACGTTGCCCGGCAGCACCATGCGCACGAAGCGCGGGTCGTCACGCAACTGGTCGAGGCCGTGGCTGATGAACTGGTCGACATAGCGGTGATAGTTGGTCAGCAGGATCCACGGCTGCACATGGCGCCAGTCGCTACCGGTGTAGTGCACCAGGCGGCGCAGCGAGAAGTCGACACGCGCGGCATCGAACAGCGCCAGCGGCAGGGTTTCGGCACTGCCCCAGTCATACAGGCCGTCGGCGATGTTGTCGGTGGCAGCCGACAGGTCGGTGCTGGGGAACACCCGCGCCAGCTGCGCGGCGGTGATGCCGCTGCCGGCCAGTTCGTCGCCCTGGTCGACCACGTAGGGGTAAGGGATGTTCTGTTCGCTGACGCCGACCTCTACCGTGACGGTGTAGTCGTGCATCAGCGGGCGCAGTTGCTCCAGCAGGTAGCCACGGAAAGCAGCCGGCTGGGTGATGGTGACACTGTAGGTACCGGCCACCTGAACCTTGGCGTAAGCCCGCGTGGTGGCGGCGACTTCACCGTGGCTGTAATAGGTCAGGCGCAGCGCCGGGTAGCGGAACAGGTCGCGCTCTTCGACGCCCGGCTCGGTACGGTCCTTCAGGTAACGCTTGAGGGCCTGGCTAAGGGCCCCGGTGGCCTGGTCATGCAGGGCCGCCAGACGGTCGACGGCCTGTTCGGGGGTATCAACGACTACAAAAGCTTGGCTCACACTGTGCTTCCTGTCTGGACATGCATGTGAACCATCTTGCCTGCCTTCTTGGCTAAATACACCCCCATTGATCGGTGTTAATCAGCAGGCCAGCGCTGGTCCCTGAGCGGCCTTGTGTCGCGATAGGGCTGCAAAGCAGCCCCGGCAATTTGTGCATCTGCGCTGATCCCCTGGGGCTGCTTCGCAGCCCTATCGCGACACAAGGCCACTCCTACAGGTCCTGTGCTGGCGTCGCCCTGGCCACCAATGCCTCCACATCCACACCCCTCGGCAATGCCCCATACACGCGCCCGCCCCCCGTCAAGCGGCTGTCGATAAACGCATCGCTCACCACCGCATTGCCCGCCTCCAGCAACAGCTTGGCCTGCAGCGCCAGGGCAATATCCTCGGTCAGCTGCCGCGCGCGGTACTGCATGTCGCCAGTGTCGGCAAACGCCCCCTTGAGGTTGCCGATGTGCGCTGCCAGGCGCGGGTCCCCGTGCCCATCGCCCAGCTCAGCGAACAGCGCATCGAGCACGCCCGGCTCCTTGGACAAGGCCCGCAGCACGTCCAGGCATTGCACATTGCCCGAGCCTTCCCAGGTCGAGTTGACCGGCGCTTCGCGGTACAGCCGTGGCAGGATGCTGTCTTCCACATAACCCGCCCCGCCCAGGCACTCGGCGGCCTCGTTGATCATCGCCGGCGCGCGCTTGCAGATCCAGTACTTGCCCACCGCCGTGACCAGCCGGGCGAAATGCGCCTGCTGCGGGTCTTCCAGCTGCTCCAGCGCCTGCCCCATGCGCAGGCTCAGGGCCAGCGCGGCCTCGCTTTCCAACGCCAGGTCGGCCAGCACGTTCTGCATCAACGGCTGCTCGCTCAGCAGCCGCCCGCCGACCTTGCGGTGCGCGCAATGGTGGGTCGCCTGGGTCAGCGCCTGGCGCATCAGGGCGCTGGAGCCGACCATGCAGTCGAAGCGGGTCATGGCCACCATTTCGATGATGGTCGGCACGCCCCGCCCTTCTTCCCCGACCATCCACGCCAGGGCACCGCGGAATTCCACCTCGCTGGAAGCGTTGGAACTGTTGCCCAGCTTGTTCTTCAGGCGCTGGATATAGAACTGGTTGCGGCTGTCGTCCGGGCGGTGACGCGGCAGCAGGAAGCAGCTCAGGCCTTTTTCGGTCTGGGCCAGGGTCAGAAAGGCATCGCACATGGGCGCCGAGCAGAACCACTTGTGGCCGACCAGCTCGTAGGCCTGCCCCGGGCCAGCGGCGCCGACCGGATAAGCCCGGGTGGTGTTGGCCCGAACATCGGTGCCGCCCTGCTTCTCGGTCATGGCCATGCCCAGGGTGACCCCGGCCTTGTGGCGGTCGCCGACGTTACGCGGGTCGTACTCGCAGGCGAGGATTTTCGGCAACCAGTATTCGGCCAGTTCGGGTTGCAGCCGCAGCGCTGGCACAGCGGCGAAGGTCATGGTCAGCGGGCAGCCGGTACCGGCCTCAGCCTGGCTGTGCAGGTAGGTCATCGAAGCTCGCGCCACATGGGCACCTGGGCGGGGTTCGGCCCATGGCAGCGAAGGCAGGCCGTGCTCGACGGCGGTGCGCATCAGTTCGTGGTAGGCGGGGTGGAACTCGACCAGGTCGATGCGATGGCCGTAGCGGTCGTGGCTGCTGAACTCCGGCTTGTGCGCATTGGCCAGGAAGCCCGCCTGCATCAGCGGGCCACCGGCCAGGGCACCGTAGGCATCGATCCGCGATTCGGCCCAACCCGCACCGAAACGTCGCGACCATTCCTGTAGCGGCAGGTCGAGGCGGTAAAGGTTGGCACCATCGAGGGGCGGTGGCTGGTTGGTGACTTCGTGGGTTTCAGCGTACTGGTGCAGGTTCATCGGGGGCTCCTGGATCCGGGTAGCTTGAGAGCCCCAGTGAAGCACTCCCCGCGGGTCAGTCAAAGTGACATTAATGACTAAACATGTGGTGGGGGGCGCATGTCAGCCCTGACCCGATTCCCGCATTGTCATCAGAAAGCGCTGTAGTCCAAATCCCTATCCATTGTAGGACCCTTCCTAAACCCTCCCCTGCCTGAAAATACCCGCCTACAGGCTGCTAGGTTCCTGGCTTTCACTTTTAAAAAAGAGGCAAGCCATGAGCATGCGCATGAACATCTTCGGCCGAGGCCAGGGCCTGGACGGGGACGAAACCACCACTGGCGCCATCTGCATTGCCGGCCAGGCCAGGGGCCGTGTACACGGCAGCGACTGGCTGCTCAAAGGCGACAAGACCACCCCCTGCCCTCTCTGCGGTAGCGAAGGCACCATCGTGGAAGGCGAAAGCCGATGGACGCAGGACGGTAAAGCGACCGTCGTGGATGGCTCACTGGTCAGGTGCGGATGCCCCATCGGCAACAATCGAGTTGTCGCCCCTATGCACCAGCGCCCTCTACCACGCAGCACACCAGCCGCATCGGCCATGCCAGAGGCTGCATCTCGAATGGGCAACGCACCGGCTAGCAACTACTACCAACCCGTCGTTCGTCAGGAGCACTCCCAGTTGCCGGAGCTTGAGCCTGGTTTCTATATCATCCCTCGTAGCATGTCGTACGAGCAGGTCCTGGCTAACCTCAGAGATACACTGTCAATCCTTCCGGACGCGATGTTGAAGCGGCTAAACCCGACTTATCAACAGGGCTTCAAGGCAGGCGAAATATTCATCATTGGTGACCCTCGCAACGGTTACACCTGCACGCGTCAGGAAATGCACGCGATGAGTGCGGCGGAATTCGCACGCGAAGCATTAGCAGAACTAACCCCCGAAGAAGCCGATTTCATGATGCGGCACCAAGCCGAAATTGCCGGGCTGCTCAGCGATGTAAGCCTGGCGATGGGGGTAAGCCAAGCCATGATGGCCAAGTCACTGGATGAATTGGGCACCACGTTGCGCAATATTGAAAACCTGCACCAGCAGCAGTTTTCGAAGCATGGGCACCTACGCAGTCCGGAGTTCTTTGCCGAGCGTAAAGAGCTGTTCAGGCAACTGGACGCAAAATTGAGAGTTGGTCTACTTAACAAGCATATGAACCTCGGTAGTCATGACACTTTACGTCGAGGATTGGGGATATCAAGCCGGAGTCTTGTTCACCATTGGACCAAAGCTGGCGCCCCTGGGCAGATACCGGGATATTCAACGCACCTTAACAAGGTGGCAAGCATGTCCAAATACCTCCAATCCGGGGGATATGTAGGCGTAGTTTTGGGCGGAGGCTCATCATTACTGAAAATTCAAGAAGCCTGCAACTCGGGGAACAGCAATGCATGTAAAAAACTAAAATTTACCGAGGCAGGAAGTTTTGCAGGAGGTCTCGCAGGAGGTACGGCAGGAGCATACATCGGGAAAACAGTCGCAAGCTTTGCCTGCCTCAGCCTCGGGGCTTTAAGCGGAAGTGTATGCACGATTGTAATTGTAGGTACAGGATCCTTCGCAGGGAGCGAAATTGGTATGCACAGAGGGGAATATCTTGGAGAAAAGCTGTATGAGTTCGTCGAGCATGATTGACTTACAAGACGATATATGGCGTTTATTTTTGCTGGCCACACCTTTCACACTTATACTAACAGGGCTAACCATGCTAATAAATCTTGCTCGAAAACCAAACTATCGAAACATCGAAACATCCTTTAAAAAAAGCCAATGCCTAAAACGTGCAGTTCAGATATGGGGCAATAAAAGCCTGCGCTCTCGAACATCAGTCGTCGCCACTCTGACCGGAGTTGCATTATTCCCTAGCTTCTTTCTAAAAAGGAATCTTCTCGACACAAAAGAAGCATCCGCCTTTCCCGCCCATCTAAAAAACAGAATGCGCACTGCGTTATGGCTGCTATTAACTGGGTCACTCTTGCTAACACTAACCGATATTTATTATTAGCCCCAAAAAACCGACTCACAAATGAAACAGCCGATCAGTCGGATGGCTTAGCAAAACCATTATGAAAATACAACGCAGGCAGGATTTCATTGACTTGTCATCAAAAACCATAAAACTGTTAATGGCAGCAGTGCCATGCCTCATGATCATGACTGGCTTGGCACTTTATGCTCGTTTGGCTTGGTCTAAGAACCTCGAGATTATGATTTCTGCATTACCAAGTAGCTATTGGTTGAAGCTGAATATTGAAATATGGGGAAAGAAGAGCCTTCGCTCGAGGCTACACCTCATCGGAACCGTGTCAGCCGTATTATTCTTCCCCATAAAAAATCTGCATATTCGTAACCACAAACTAAACCAAAGAGATATTGATAACTTCCCGAAAGCCTTGAAAAGACAGCTACTGACTTGCAATTATCTACTATACTTTGGCGCAGCTTGGTTTGGATTAACGTACCATCTACACAACTAATGTCCCGCTTCCACAGGGATCGTGTACCCTTTCATCCCTGTGAAAGCGGGCTTGCTCCCGAAAGGGCCGGTGGGGCTAATACCGGGGTCAGCGCATCAAACCCAGCTCGGCATCATCCAGCAGCGCCTTGGCCATTGCTGCGAAGTAGTGTGAAGCCCACATCATTTGCTGGTCGCCATCCATCAAACCGGTAAGCGACAAGTCCCGCGCATACCCCATCAGCTCCGAGGCCTGCTCACGGGCGCTGCGACAGGGGATGCCCTCGGCAATGCGAAACAGTGGATGGGTTTGGCCTTCGCCTTGGTAGAAGTAGGTAACGCCAGGGGTGGTTTTGGTTTCGTCGTTCATGAGTTCGGCACCATGGAGATATGTGCCACCCGTCCGTTTCCACACATAGGGGTGACAGCTGCACACGGGGTGGAAAACCAGGCATGGTGCGAACCCGGTAGGCCCAAAGGCCTCCCGCGTACAGCTGTCGTAACGACACGCACCATAGGTCTTGCCAGGTTTCCACACCCGATCGCTGAACCGTCAGCGACTGGAAAAGCCTAGAGCGCGGGATTTGCAGGAACAATCAGACGCGTGTCGACAGGGGTTGTAGGGTATTTCGCAGTTGGCGCAGTTTCCAGTGCCAGTGCGTAGGAAGAGTCTGGAGTTGTTGTAGCCTGTGGGTTTCTTGGGGCCGCTTTGCGGCCCTTCGCAGGCACGCCCGCTCCCACAAGGGGATCGCGCATTTATCTGGGCTGAGCACCAAACCTGTAGGAGCGGGCGTGCCCGCGAAGGGCTGCAAAGCAGCCCCAACAAAGCCTGCGAAAATCTCTAAAGCAACCGTCGCGTCTGCAGAACATTCGATGCCATCTGCACCTGCGCAATAGCCATGTTCAAACTCAACTCGAACCGGCTCCCCAACCCCCGCGTCGACTCATGCGACAACCGTGCCCCCAACAATTCCCCCATCTGCCGGCAGATCGACAAACCAATCCCCAGCCCGCCATAACGCCGGGTCATCGAGCCATCGACCTGGAAGAAGCGCTGGTACAGGGTCGCCTGATCGAGGTCATCGAAGCCGATACCGCTGTCGCTGACCATGAAGGTCAGCGCCAGGTCGTCAGGCCCCACCCGGCGCCCGCGCACCTGGATCATCACCCCGCCCTGGTGGGTGAACTTCAAACCGTTGTCCACCAGGCACCCCAGGCAGCGGGCCAGCTTCTGAGCATCGCCCAGCAACCCGTCCGGCACATCGGCCGGGATGTCCAGGCTCAGGTACAAGCCTTTGCCCAAAGCCTGCCCGGCATAACCGGCACGCACGCCCTGCAGCAGGTCACGCAGGCTGAACGGCGCCGGCTGCGCGCGCAGGCGGCCGGCCTGCAGCTCGGACAGGGTAAGAATGGCATCGACCATATCCATCATGCCCTGGGCCGAGCCCACCGCCGTGCGGTGGTACTGTGCCATCTCGGCCTCCATCGGCAGGGTATGCATCAGCTCCAGCGAGCCGATCACACCATTCATCGGTGTGCGCAGCTCATGGGTCACGCTGGCCAGGAACTCATCTTTCAGCCGGTTGCTCCTGGCCAGTTGCAGGTTCAGTTGTTCCAGCGTGCGCCCGGTGTCTCGCAAGGTCTGCGCCTGCTGCTCGCGCAGGCTGTTGATGCGGTCGGCCAGCGCCAGCGACAGCAAGGCCACCTCCAGCGCCGACCCCAGCTGGCTGGCATACATGGTGATGAACACGTTCGGCAGGTAGCCCAGCACCATCAGGGTGTTGACCAGGCCACCAAGCAGGAATGCCGTCCAGGCGATGATGAACCAGCGTGCCACGCGCAAGCCACGCCACCAGGCGTACAGCCCGGCAGCGAAGATGCTCACGGTAAACAGCAACGCCAGCACCGTGGCCATGCGCAGGGCGACGCCGTAGGGCATGCTCACCGCCAGCACCATGACCAGCGCGCCACCCAGCATCAGCAGCTGCAGCAGCCGGTCGAAACCACGGCTGATGCTGCCCAGTTGCAGGAAATGCCGGGCGAACTGGCAGCCGAACAGGCCAGCGGCCCCGATGAACAACGGCGTCGAAGCATTCGCCCACCACGGGCTGTCCGGCCAGAAGTAGGCCACACCGGCGCCATTCACCGACACCTGGTAAAAGCCGAACGAGGCGATATAGAGGATGTAGTAGAGGTAGCTGACGTCGCGCACGCTGAGGTAGATGAACAGGTTGTACACCAGCATCACCAGCAGCACGCCGTAGATCATCCCCAGCACATACAGGCGCGTGGGCTGCTCCTCCATGTAGGCCTGGGCGGACCACAGCGCCAGCGGCGCCTGCACCGAACCCTGGCTGTGCAGGCGCAGGTAGGCAGTGGTCACCTGGCCAGGCGGCAGCTGCAGTTCGAACAGGTAGTTGTTCTGCAGGATCTGCCGGCTTTGGTAGGGCAAGGCGTCGCCGGTGCGCCGGGCCAGGCGGTAACTGCCACTGCTGTCGGGCAGGTACAGCTCGAGGTGGTCCAGCGGCGGATAGGCCAGTTCCAGTAGCCATTGCCGTGGGGCGGCGCCGGGCGCGGCGACAGGGCGCAGTTCGACCTTGAGCCAGAACACCGAGGTGGAGTAACCGGCGTTCAGCACGTCTTCATGGTGGGGGCGAAAATGCTTGGCGAACCCAGGGGCACTGACCTGGGCGATGCTGGCGCTGCCATCGAGGTCTTCATAAACCTGCATGGCCTTGCCCAGCGGAAGATGCCGCGTAGCGTCGTCGAAATCGACTGCCCCGGCCAGCACGGGCAGCAAGCCCAGAAGCACAATCAGCAAATAGCGCATACAGCCCCAGCATGGCCTGTCCGGTCGAGTCGCGGTTGCCTCCCATCCGTTTGAGACGACACGATCCGGCAGAACCCGTTTGTAGAGTTATCCGAGCACTCTAGCATAGCTTCGCAACCTGGCAATCGACCATATCCAATCACAAAGAAAAGGCTCTAAATCAATGCTTTCAGAAATTAAACCGGCAAAAAACTGACCTTATGATCAACAAAACTCGTTTGTAGGACGATCCGCCCAAACAGGATTGGTGGTAAGCTCGCCGACCATGAATACCTACAGCTCCCGCCCCGTTGTCCTCTGTCTCTCCGGCCACGACCCCAGTGGCGGCGCCGGCCTGCAGGCAGATATCGAAGCCCTGATCGCCCAAGGCTGTCACGCCGCACCCGCAGTGACCGCCCTGACCGTGCAGGATACCGTCAACGTTTCCGACTTCCGCGTGCTCGACCGCGAGTGGGTGCTGGCCCAGGCCAACGCCGTGCTGGCCGACTCCACGGTGGCCGCCGTCAAGCTCGGCATGCTCGGTTCGATCGAAATGGTCGACACCATCGCCGAGCTGCTGGCCGCCCACCCGCACCTGCCGCTGGTCTGCGACCCGGTGCTGCGTGCCGGTGGTGGTGGTCGCCTGGGCAAGGACGAAGTGGGCTACGCCCTGCGCGAACGCCTGCTGCCGCTGGCGACCATCGCCACACCGAACCTGCCCGAAGCCCGCATCCTTGCCGAACTGCCCGAAGGCACCGCCGACGAGTGTGCCGAGAAACTGTTGCCGTTCTGTAGACACCTGCTGATTACCGGCGGTCACGGCGACGAAGACGAAATTCACAACCGCCTGTACAGCCGCGACGGCCAGCACCACACCTGGACCTGCCAGCGCCTGCCGGGCAGCTACCACGGCTCGGGCTGCACCCTGGCCAGCGCCCTCGCCGGCCGTCTGGCCCTCGGCGAGCAGCTGGAAAGCGCCGTCCGCAGCGCCCTGGACTACACCTGGCGCACCCTGCGTGACGCCGAACAGCTGGGCAAGGGCCAGTTCGTGCCGCGCCGCCTGCCGCTGGATTTCTGCTCCTGACACGAGGCCTCCAATGAAGCTACGCGGTCTGTACGCCATCACCGACAGCCAGCTGCTCGCTGGCCGTTTCCTGTCCCATGTCGAGGCGGCACTGGAAGGCGGCGTGTGCCTGCTGCAGTACCGCGACAAAAGTGACGACGCGGCGCGCCGCCTGCGTGAAGCCGAAGGGCTGCTGAAGCTCTGCGAGCGCTACGGCACCCAGTTGCTCATCAACGACGACGCCGAACTGGCCGCGCGCCTGGGCGTCGGCGTGCACCTGGGCCAGACCGACGGCCCGCTGACCCCGGCCCGCGCATTGCTCGGCCGCCAGGCGATCATCGGCTCCACCTGCCACGCCAGCCTCGAACTGGCCGCCCAGGCTGCCAGCGAAGGCGCCAGCTACGTGGCCTTTGGCCGCTTCTTCAATTCCGTCACCAAGCCGGGTGCACCCGCTGCCAACATCGAACTGCTGGAGCAGGCCCGCGCCCAGGTGAAACTGCCGATCGCGGTGATCGGCGGCATTACCCTCGACAACGCCGCCCCGCTGGTCGCCCATGGCGCCGACCTGCTGGCGGTGATCCACGGCCTGTTCGGTGCCGACAGCGCGCAGGAAGTCACCCGCCGCGCCCGCGCCTTCAACGCCTTGTTCGCATCCTGATTCGAGAGATCCTCCCATGTCCCGTTCCGAAGCCCTGTTCGCCCAAGCCCAGAAGCACATCCCCGGTGGCGTCAACTCGCCGGTCCGCGCTTTCAAGAGCGTTGGCGGCACGCCGCTGTTCTTCAAGCATGCCGAAGGCGCCTACGTCGTTGACGAGGATGACAAGCGCTACGTCGACTACGTCGGCTCCTGGGGCCCGATGATCCTCGGCCACGGCCACCCGGAGGTACTGGACTCGGTACGCAGGCAGCTGGAGCACGGCCTGTCCTATGGTGCCCCGACCGCCATGGAAACCGAGATGGCCGACCTGGTCTGCTCGCTGGTGCCGTCCATGGAGATGGTGCGCATGGTCAGCTCGGGCACCGAAGCCACCATGAGCGCCATCCGCCTGGCCCGTGGCTACACCGGCCGTGACGCCATCATCAAGTTCGAAGGCTGCTACCACGGCCACTCCGACAGCCTGCTGGTAAAAGCCGGCTCCGGCCTGCTGACCCAGGGCGTGCCGAGCTCGGCGGGCGTGCCGGCGGACTTCGCCAAGCACACCCTGACCCTGCCGTTCAACGACATCGCCGCCGTCGAGAAAACCCTGGCCGAAGTCGGCCAGACCGTAGCCTGCATCATCGTCGAGCCGGTAGCCGGCAACATGAACTGCGTACCGCCGGCGCCAGGCTTCCTCGAAGGCCTGCGCGAGCAGTGCGACAAGCACGGCGTGGTGTTGATCTTCGACGAAGTGATGACCGGTTTCCGCGTTTCGCTCGGCGGCGCCCAGGGCCACTACGGCATCAAGCCGGACCTGTCGACCTTCGGCAAGATCGTCGGTGGCGGCATGCCGGTCGGCTGCTTCGGCGGCAAGCGTGAAATCATGGGCTGCATCGCCCCGCTCGGCCCGGTCTACCAGGCCGGTACCCTGTCGGGTAACCCGCTGGCCATGGCCGCCGGCCTGACCACCCTGAAGCTGATCAGCCGCCCGGGCTTCCACGCCGAGCTGACCGACTACACCAGCCGCATGCTCGACGGCCTGCAACAGCGCGCCGATGCTGCTGGCGTACCGTTCGTCACCACCCAGGCCGGTGCCATGTTCGGCCTGTACTTCAGCGGTGCCGACGACATCGTCACCTTCGAAGACGTGATGGCCAGCGATGCCGAGCGCTTCAAGCGCTTCTTCCACCTGATGCTCGATGGTGGCGTGTACCTGGCGCCGAGCGCATTCGAGGCAGGCTTCACCTCCATCGCCCATGGCGACAAGGAGCTGCAGATCACCCTGGATGCGGCTGAAAAGGCTTTTGCATCGCTGAAGTAATGCAGTGTCTGTACCGGCCCTTTCGCGGGTTCACCCGCGAAGAGGCCGGTACAGGCAACAAATACCCATGCACAATCAGCTGACTTCCCCAACCAAGCAGAAATTCGAGTAAAACTTTGTAAGGTTGGCGCTGCTTATCCCATAATGTGCCACCAGAGACATTGGCCGCAGCTTTGCAGAGGTAAGTCGATCCCCATGAACCGCACCGGCCGCGCCCTGACCCTGGGCTGCCTGTTGCTTCTTCAGCCCCTGCTGGCCCTGGCGGAGGGCGGTAACTCGTTGCTCATTCCGGCGACGGGCCGCTGCACCTTGAATGTCCAGCCTGAAGATCTGGCAAACGCCCTCAAGGCTTGTGAGCAGACGGCAACAGCGGGGGATGCCCAGGCGCAATTCGAACTGGGCGAGTACTACTACACGCAAACGCCGAAAAACCTGGGCAAAGCCCTGAACTGGTTCGAAAAGGCCTCGCTGCAAGGCCATGCAGAGGCCCAGTACCGCCTGGGCGCCATGTTCTTCCGTGGCGAAGGGGTCAAGGCCAACAATGTGCAGGCCTACATCCTGCTGAAGATGGCCGCGGTCAACGGCGCCGAGGATGCGCTGGACATGGCCGACGAAGTGACCGAGCAAATGCCTCGCGACGAACTGGAGCATGCCACCCAGGTGCTCGGCCAGATCTTCCGCAAGTACCTGCTGGAACTGCAGAACGCCGAAGGGCGCACGCCGTTCTCGCCACTCCCCTGAGGGTTACTTTTCCGGCATCGGCATGGGGAACGGCATCACGTTGCCGCCGCCCTTGGCTTCGCTGATCTTCGCCGTGCCCAGGCGCTCCACCTCGTCGATGCGCACGATCGAGTGCATCGGCACGAAGCTGCGGATCACCCCATCGAACTGGCTCTTGAGCTTCTCCTCGCTCGGGTCCACCACCAGCTGCGAACGCTCGCCGAACACGAACTCCTCGATTTCCAGGAACCCCCACAGGTCGCTCTGGTAGATCTGCTTGGCATACATCTCGAAGACCTGCCCCTGGTTGAGGAAGATCACTTTATAGATGGCAGGTTCGCGTTTGCTCATGTTCGTCGGGATAACACATGCGTAAGAAAAGGCGGGCATCATAGCAGACAGGTTTGCTGATCTGTGTTGCCTGTCCCGGCCTCATCGCCGGCAAGCCAGCTCCCACAGGTACTGCGCAAGCTTCAGGCCTGTGCAGTATCTGTGGGAGCCCGGCTTGCCGGCGATAGGGCCGGAACAGGCCATACATACCGTTGAACGTTTCAGTGCTTTCGCCACTGCCATTCAAGGGTTATTCTTGAGTTCACATCCATTGCCGTCGAGCGGCTAAAAACGACCTTGAACGCACCCATACAACCCCATCGTTTCATCCTCGAACCTTTCGAGGCCCACCGTTTCGCCAACTTGTGCGGCCAGTTCGACGAGCACCTGCGCCTGATCGAACAGCGCCTGGCCATCGAGATCCGCAACCGCGGCAATCAGTTCGAGCTGATCGGCGAACCCAAGACCACCTCCGCTGCCGAACAGCTGCTGCGCCGTCTCTACCGCGAGACCAAGGCCAGCGACCTGTCGCCGGAAACCGTGCACCTGTACCTGCAGGAATCGACCGTCGAGAACATCGACAACCCGGCCGTCACCGAGGTCAGCGTGTCGCTGCGCACGCGCAAGGGCAACATCCGCCCGCGCGGGGTCAACCAGCAACGCTACGTCAAGGAAATCCTGGCCAACGACATCAACTTCGGCATCGGCCCGGCTGGTACCGGCAAGACCTACCTGGCCGTGGCCTGCGCCGTGGACGCGCTCGAACGCGAACAGGTGCGCCGTATCCTGCTGGTGCGCCCGGCGGTCGAGGCGGGCGAAAAGCTCGGCTTCCTGCCCGGCGACCTGGCCCAGAAGATCGACCCGTACCTGCGCCCGCTGTACGACGCCCTGTACGAAATGCTCGGCTTCGAACACGTGGCCAAGCTGATCGAACGCCAGGTGATCGAGATCGCCCCGCTGGCCTACATGCGTGGCCGCACCCTGAACAACAGCTTCATCATCCTCGACGAGAGCCAGAACACCACGCTGGAACAGATGAAGATGTTCCTCACCCGTATCGGCTTCGGCTCCACTGCGGTCATCACCGGTGACATCACCCAGGTCGACCTGCCCCGTGGCACCAAGTCGGGCCTGGCGCACGTCATCGAGGTGCTGAGGGACGTCCCGGGGATCAGTTTCACCCACTTCCAACCCAAAGATGTGGTTCGTCACCCACTGGTGCAGCGCATTGTCGAGGCCTACGACCGCTTCGATGCCCGCCAGGCCAAGCCCGAGGCGCCCGGCAAAGATGCTTGAACTCGATATTCAACGGGCCACGGATGCTGCCGCCCCGGATGACACCGCCTTTCGCCGCTGGTGCGAACTGGCCCTGCGCCAGCGCAGCGCCGATTCGGAAATGACCATTCGCCTGGTCGACGAAGTCGAAGGCCGCGAGCTGAACCACACCTACCGGCACAAGGACTACGCGACCAATGTGCTGTCGTTCCCGGCCGACGTTCCCGACGACCTGCTCGATATCCCGCTGCTGGGCGACCTGGTGATCTGCGTGCCGGTGGTCGAGCGCGAAGCCGCCGAACAGGGCAAGTCGCTGGAAGCGCACTGGGCACACCTGGTCATCCACGGTTGCCTGCATCTGCTCGGCTACGACCACATCGAGGATGAGGAAGCCGAGGAAATGGAAGGCCTGGAACGGGAATTGCTGGCAGAACTGGGTCATCCCGACCCGTACGCCGACGATGAAACCGACACCATCACACACTGATACACGAAGGATCACGAGAACCGCCATGAGCGAAGATCGATCGAGCAACGGGCAGAAGTCCTGGCTGGGTAAACTGACCCAGGCTTTTGCCCATGAGCCGAAAAACCGCCAGCAACTCCTTGAACTGCTGCGCGAAGCCCATCAGAACAAACTGCTGGACAGCGAAGCGCTGACCATCGTCGAAGGCGCCATCCAGGTGGCCGACCTGCAGGTTCGCGACATCATGGTGCCGCGTTCGCAGATGATCAGCATCAAGGCCAGCCAGTCGCCGCGCGAGTTCCTGCCGGCAGTGATCGACGCCGCGCATTCGCGCTACCCGGTGATCGGCGAAAGCCACGACGATGTGCTCGGGATCCTGCTCGCCAAGGACCTGCTGCCGCTGATCCTCAAGGAGAACGGCGACAGCTTCAACATCAAGGACCTGCTGCGCCCGGCCACTTTCGTGCCCGAGTCCAAGCGCCTGAACGTGCTGCTGCGCGAGTTCCGCGCCAACCATAACCACATGGCCATCGTCATCGACGAGTACGGCGGCGTGGCCGGCCTGGTCACCATCGAGGACGTGCTGGAGCAGATCGTCGGCGACATCGAGGACGAGCACGATGTCGAGGAAGACAGCTACATCAAGCCGCTGCCCAGCGGTGACTTCCTGGTCAAGGCGCTTACCCCGATCGAGAACTTCAACGAGTTCTTCGACAGCGAATTCTCCGATGACGAGTTCGACACGGTCGGCGGCCTGGTGATGAGCGCCTTCGGTCACCTGCCCAAGCGCAACGAAACCACCGAGATCGGCCCTTACAAGTTCCGTATTCTCAATGCCGACAGCCGGCGGATACACTTGCTGCGCCTGACACCGATCACCCGTTAAGGACAAACATGCGTTGGATCACCCGCCCCGGCTGGCCCGGTAACCTGCTGGCCCTGGCGGCCGGTGCCTCCACCCTCCTGGCCCTGGCGCCGTTCGACATCTGGCCCCTCGCCGTGTTGTCCATCGCCCTGCTCTACCTTGGCCTGCGCGAGCTCAGCCCGCGCCAGGCCATGTGGCGTGGCTGGTGGTTCGGCTTCGGCCTGTACGGTGCCGGCACCTGGTGGATCTACGTCAGCATGAACACCTACGGCGGCGCCTCGCCGCTGCTGGCGATCCTGCTGCTGCTGGCGTTCTTCGCCGCCCTGGCCTGGTTCTTCGCCCTGCCCACCTGGCTTTGGGCACGCTGGTTGCGGCGTACCGAGGCGCCACTGGCCGACGCCTTGTGCTTCGCCGCCCTGTGGCTGCTGCAAGAGGCCTTCCGCGGCTGGTTCCTGACCGGTTTCCCCTGGCTCTACGCCGGCTACAGCCAGCTGGACGGCCCGCTGGCCGGCCTGGCACCGCTGGGCGGCGTGTGGCTGATTTCCTTCACCCTGGCCCTGACCGCTGCCCTGCTGTGCAACCTGCACCGCCTGCGCGCCCGCCCCTCGTTCCTGGCGGTGGGTTGCCTGCTGTTGCTGGCCCCGTGGGTGCTGGGCCTGGCGCTCAAGGGCCATGCCTGGACCAAGCCGGCGGGCGACCCGCTGAAAGTGGCGGCCATCCAGGGCAATGTCGAGCAGGACCTGAAATGGGACCCGGCACACATCGACGCGCAACTGGCGCTGTACCGTGACCTGAGCTTCAGCTCCAGGCCGGTGGACCTGCTGGTGTGGCCGGAAACCGCGGTCCCGGTGCTCAAGGACCAGGCCCAGGGCTACATCGATGTGATGGGCCGGTTCGCCGCCGAACGGCATTCGGCGCTGATCACCGGCGTGCCGGTGCGTGAAGTGGTGCACCACCAGCGCCGCTACTACAACGGCATCACCGTCACCGGTGAAGGCGATGGCACCTACCTCAAGCAGAAGCTGGTGCCGTTTGGCGAGTATGTGCCGCTGCAGGACATGCTGCGCGGCCTGATCGAGTTCTTCAACCTGCCCATGTCGGACTTCGCCCGCGGGCCGGAAGACCAGCCGCTGCTGCAGGCCAAGGGCTACCAGATTGCGCCTTACATCTGTTACGAGGTGGTCTACCCCGAATTCGCCGCTGGCCTGGCGGCCCGCAGCGACCTGCTGCTGACCATCAGCAACGACACCTGGTTCGGCACCTCGATCGGCCCGTTGCAGCACCTGCAGATGGCGCAGATGCGCGCGCTGGAAGCCGGCCGCTGGATGATCCGCGCCACCAACAACGGCGTGACCGCGCTGATCGACCCGTTTGGCCGCATTACCACGCAGGTACCGCAGTTCCAGCAGGCGGTGCTGTATGGCGAGGTGGTGCCGATGCAGAAACTGACGCCGTACCTGCAATGGCGGTCGTGGCCGCTGGCGATAGTCTGCGCATTGCTGCTGGGTTGGGCGTTGCTGGCCGGGCGCATTGCCAAGACCGTTTGAGTTTTCCTGTACCGGCCTCTTCGCGGGTAAACCCGCTCCCACAGGGACCGCACAAGCCCATGGCCTGCGGTATACCTGTGGGAGCGGGTTCACCCGCGAAGAGGCCGGCACAGGCAACACAAGGCTCAGTAGAACAGCCGATACCCCACCAGCCCGGCCACTTCATTGAGCAACTGCCCGCTCTGCCACATCGCCCGGCTCTCCGGCAGCAACCCGCCGAACGGCCGCGCATGATCGCGCCCGAGGAACCCGACCGGCGCCGGCACCACCTCGAACCCCGCCTGCTCGAAGCTCCAGCGCGAGCGCTGCATGTGCCACGCCTGGGTCACCACGACCACCCGGCGAATCCCCAACGGCTGCAGTACCTTGGCCGTCAGCCGGGCATTCTCCCAGGTCGTGCGGCTGCCCTCCTCTCGCCATTTCACCTCGACACCGAAATCTTCACGCAGGCGATCAGCCATCAACTGCGCCTCGCTCGGCGGCGAGCCATAGTGCAACCCGCCACTGGTCAGCACCGGCAAGCCCGAAGCCTTGGACAGCCGCGCGGCAAAGCGCATGCGCTCCAGCGCCGTGGCCGTGGGCTGGTCGCTACCACCCCAGGCCGGATCACCCCGCTCACGCCCCGCGCCCAGCACCACAATGGCATCCGCCCGGCTTGCCAGGCCGGCCCAATCGCTTACCGCCAGCGGCGCTTCCGTCTCCAGCGCACGGGCGGTTTCCTGCACCACCAGCGGCAGGCTCATCAGCCACAGGCCACCAAGGCCCACGGCAAAACACAGCGCTGCCAACCTGGGCCGGCGACGGCGCAGCCACCACGCCACAAGCAGCAGCAGGAACAGGACGCCTGGCGGCATCAGCCATTGTTTGACGAAGAATCGGATCGGCATTGGCCACACCTCCTTGGCAGGCGTGCAGCCTAGAAGGATCGACGCCGGTCAACAAGGGTGCGGCCGGCGCCGATCGTGAGCTGTGCAAATTTTGAAGAACCGGCGCGCGATAGCCTGCGCCTGGCGTCCTGAACGGCTAGCGATGTGGCAGCGTCCTGGATCTCGCCGTGCTGGCGGGGCGTTTCTTGTCCTTGAGCCAGATGATCTTGGCCGATGTCGGCTCCGCTTGTGGGTAACTGCCGACACAGGCATTGTGGCGCTCCGGGAGGGAATCCAGGTAGGCCTTGATCAGTTCGAACTCTGCGTGGCTCAGGCCACGCAACTCCAGCTCGGCTGGCATTTCGTCGCGCAATCGCACCGAGGTCCTGGCCACTTCCAGCGCCAGGCCAAGCCGGTCGATCAGGCGTTCGTATAGCTCCGGTCTGATTGCGGGTAGCTGCGTCTCTCCCATCCGTTCACCTCATTGAAGATAAGAATATCTCCCCCCACACCTGAGCTTAGCGTCGCTGCAAAAAGCAGCCGTGTGCCGCGACCAGCGGGCATTCGCAACGAAGGTTTCCCACGATGCGCGGCGCTGCTGTATGCTACGGCGTTCACTCTAAACGACACCGGAGTGCCGGACGCAGCGAGGTTCCGCTGCCTGGAACAAGGTCTCTTCTCTCTCAGCAAAAAGTAGCCATGCACGAACAATACACGCCCCGTGATATCGAAGCCGCCGCCCAGAACTTCTGGGACGAGCAACAATCGTTCGCTGTTACTGAACAGCCAGGCAAGGACACCTACTACTGCCTGTCGATGTTCCCGTACCCGAGCGGCAAGCTACACATGGGCCACGTGCGCAACTACACCATCGGTGACGTGATTGCCCGCTACCAGCGCATGCTGGGCAAGAACGTCCTGCAGCCGATGGGCTGGGACGCTTTCGGCATGCCCGCGGAAAACGCGGCGATGAAGAACAACGTCGCCCCGGCCAAGTGGACGTACGAAAACATCGACTACATGAAGACCCAGCTCAAGAGCCTGGGCCTGGCCATCGACTGGGCACGTGAAGTCACCACCTGCAAGCCCGACTACTACCGCTGGGAGCAGTGGCTGTTCACCCGCCTGTTCGAGAAAGGCATCATCTACCGCAAGAACGGTACCGTGAACTGGGACCCGGCGGACCAGACCGTACTGGCCAACGAGCAGGTCATCGACGGCCGTGGCTGGCGTTCGGGCGCGCTGATCGAGAAGCGCGAAATCCCGATGTACTACTTCCGCATCACCGACTACGCCGACGAGCTGCTGGAAAGCCTCGACGAGCTGCCGGGCTGGCCTGAGCAGGTCAAGACCATGCAGCGCAACTGGATCGGCAAGTCGCGCGGCATGGAAGTGCAGTTCCCGTTCGACCTGGCCAGCATCGGCCACGAAGGCACCCTCAAGGTCTTCACCACCCGTCCCGACACGCTGATGGGCGCCACCTACGTCGCCGTCGCCGCCGAACACCCGCTGGCCACCCAGGCCGCCCAGGGCAACCCGGCGCTGCAGGCGTTCATCGACGAGTGCAAGAGCGGCAGCGTTGCCGAAGCCGACATGGCCACCCAGGAGAAGAAGGGCATGGCCACTTCCCTGTTGGTCGAGCACCCGCTGACCGGCGAGAAGCTGCCGGTATGGGTCGCCAACTACGTGCTGATGCACTACGGCGATGGCGCCGTCATGGCCGTGCCGGCCCACGATGAGCGCGACTTCGAGTTCGCCCACAAGTACAACCTGCCGGTCAAGGCCGTGGTGCGCACCAGCGCTGGCGACGAAGTCGGCAACGAGTGGCTGGCCGCCTATGGCGAGCACGGCCAGCTGATCAACTCCGGCGAGTTCGACGGCCTGGACTTCGCCGGTGCCTTCGACGCCATCGAAGCCGCCCTGATCCGCAAGGAGCTGGGCAAATCGCGTACCCAGTTCCGCCTGCGCGACTGGGGTATCAGCCGCCAGCGCTACTGGGGCTGCCCGATCCCGATCATCCACTGCCCGTCCTGCGGCGACGTACCGGTGCCGGAAGACCAGCTGCCGGTCACCCTGCCGGAGAACGTGGTGCCGGACGGTGCCGGTTCGCCACTGGCGCGCATGCCTGAATTCTACGAGTGCAGCTGCCCGAAATGCGGCACCGCGGCCAAACGCGAAACCGACACCATGGACACCTTCGTCGAGTCGTCCTGGTACTTCGCCCGCTACGCCTCGCCGAACTACGAAGGTGGCATGGTCGACCCGAAAGCGGCCAACCACTGGCTGCCGGTCGACCAGTACATCGGCGGTATCGAGCACGCCATCCTGCACCTGCTGTACGCGCGCTTCTTCCACAAGCTGATGCGTGACGAAGGCCTGGTAACCTCGAACGAGCCGTTCAAGAACCTGCTGACCCAGGGCATGGTGGTCGCCGAAACCTACTACCGTGTGGCCAGCAACGGCGGCAAGGACTGGTTCAACCCGGCCGATGTTGAAGTCGAGCGCGATGCCAAGGCCAAGATCATTGGCGCCCGCCTGAAGACCGACGGCCTGCCGGTGGAAATCGGTGGCACCGAGAAGATGTCGAAGTCGAAGAACAACGGCGTCGACCCGCAATCGATGATCGACCAGTACGGCGCCGACACCTGCCGCCTGTTCATGATGTTCGCCTCGCCGCCCGACATGAGCCTGGAATGGTCCGACTCCGGCGTCGAAGGCGCCAGCCGCTTCCTGCGCCGCGTCTGGCGCCTGGCCCAGGCCCACGTGGCCCAAGGCCTGCCGGGCAAGCTGGATGTCGCCGCCCTGGACGACGCGCAGAAGGTCATCCGCCGCGCCATCCACGCCGCCATCAAGCAGGCCAGCACCGACGTAGGTCAGTTCCACAAGTTCAACACCGCCATCGCCCAGGTGATGACCGTGATGAACGTGCTGGAAAAGGCCCCGCAGGCCACTGAACAGGACCGTGCCCTGCTTCAGGAAGGCCTCGAGGCCGTCACCTTGCTGCTGGCACCGATCACCCCGCACATCTCCCACGAGCTGTGGCAACAGCTGGGCCACCAGCAGGCCGTCATCGACGCCAGCTGGCCAGCCGTCGACGAGGCAGCCCTGGTACAGGACACCGTCACCCTGGTGGTGCAGGTCAACGGCAAGCTGCGTGGCCAGGTCGAAATGCCGGCCGCCGCCAGCCGCGAAGAAATCGAAGCCGCCGCGCGCAGCAACGAGAACGTCCTGCGCTTCATCGATGGCCTGACCATCCGCAAGGTCATCGTGGTACCGGGCAAGCTGGTCAACATCGTCGCCAACTGATGGCAACGCCCGCCCGCAGCCACTGCGGGTGGGCGAACAGGCCCACAAGGGAGCAACAACATGATCAAACGCAATTTGCTGGTAATTGGCCTGGCGGTCATGCTCAGCGCCTGCGGTTTCCAGCTGCGCGGCACCGGCTCCACCGAGCTGAGCGTGAAGGAAATGGACGTCAGCGCACGCAACGCCTACGGCCCGACCGTGGTCCAGCTGCGTGAAGTACTGCAGCGTAGCGGTGTCAACGTGCACGCTGGCGCACCGTACCGCCTGGTGCTGACCAACGAGCAGGAGCGAGAGCGCTCGGCAACCTACAACAGCGGCAACCGTACCGCCGAGTACGAGCTGACCACCGTGCTGAACTACAGCATCCAGGGCCTGAACAACCTGGAGCTGATGAGCGACAAGCTGGAAGTGCGCAAGATCTACTTGCGTGACGGCTCGAACATCACCGGCTCCGAGCAGGAAGCCAACCGCGCCCGCGAAGAAATGCGTCGCGACCTGGTCAACGCCATGGTCGTTCGCCTGCAGATGCTGACCCCGTCCCAGCTGGACGAGCTGCAGCGTCAAGCCGACGAACGTGCCAAGGCCGAAGCCGCTGCGCTGGAGGCCGCTCGCCGCCAGCAGGCCGAAACGCCTCAGCAGTCGCCACTGGAAGTGCCGGGCAGCTAAGCCCGAGCGGGGTACCTTCGGGTGCCCCGCCTGTTTCCCATGAAGCTCGCCCCCGCCCAACTCAACAAGCACCTGCAGGGCGCCCTGGCACCGGTCTACGTGGTCAGCGGCGACGACCCGCTGCTGTGCCAGGAAGCCGCCGACGCCATCCGCAACGCCGCGCGCCAGCAGGGCTTCGACGAACGCCAGGTATTCAGTGCCGACGCCAACTTCGACTGGGGCACCCTGCTCCAGGCTGGCGCCAGCCTGTCCCTGTTCGCCCAGCGCCGCCTGCTGGAATTGCGCCTGCCCTCGGGCAAGCCCGGTGACAAGGGCGCTGCTGCGCTGATGGAATACTGCGCCAACCCCGCCGAAGACACCCTGCTGCTGGTCAGCCTGCCCAAGCTCGACGGCAGCGCACAGAAGACCAAGTGGGGCAAGGCGCTGATCGAAGGCGCCCACTGCCAGTTCATCCAGATCTGGCCGGTGGATGTGCACCAGCTGCCGCAGTGGATCAACCAGCGCCTGCAGCAGGCCGGCCTGTCGGCACAACGTGACGCCGTCGACCTGATTGCCGCACGCGTGGAAGGCAACCTGCTGGCTGCAGCGCAGGAAATCGAAAAGCTCAAGCTGCTTGCCGAAGGTAACCAGATCACCGTGGAGACCGTGCAGGCCGCCGTCGCCGACAGCGCCCGCTTCGATGTCTTCGGCCTGGTCGATGCCATTCTCAACGGCGAAGCCGCGCATGCCTTGCGCATGCTCGAAGGCTTGCGCGGTGAAGGCGTGGAGCCACCAGTGATTCTCTGGGCCCTGGCCCGTGAGCTGCGCCAGCTGGCCGGGCTGGCCCAGCAGTTCAGCCAGGGTGTACCGCTGGACAAGGCCTTCAGCCAGGCCCGCCCGCCGATCTGGGACAAACGCCGGCCACTGGTCAGCAAGGCCCTGCAGCGCCTGTCGGCGCAGCGCTGGGCGCAGTTGCTGCAAGATGCCCAGCGTATCGATGCACAGATCAAAGGCCAGGCCGAGGGCTCGCCCTGGACAGGCCTGGCGCGCTTGTCGCTGCTGATGGCCGGCCAGCGCCTGACACTGCCTCCCGAGTAACTGGGGCCGCTGTGGGAGCGGGCATGCCCGCGAATCAGGCGACACGGTGGATGGCACCGGCTTCGCCGGTGTTCGCGGCGGTTCGACGCCTCGACACGCCCGCTCCCACAGGGCTGCAATGTCCCCAACATCTCGAACCATAAACACAATCAATTGGCCCCACCCTGCCCGAAGCCCTACAGTGCGCCGCGAAACCCACCCAACCCGGGAACCCCGCCATGAGCAAAAAGCCGAAAAAGCACGGCCCCAACAAGGCCAAGTCGATCATCGCCCAACCGCTGTTCCGCTGCCGCCAGGAACGGCCGAACAAGGGCAAAGGCAGCTACCGCCGCGAAGCCTTCCAATCGAGAGATTGGGAGGCTTCCTACTTTTTGGCAGCATGAAAGCATCGAAAGCGCAGGCATGGTATGGTCGTCACCTGACCTGCAATTCTGGATCTGTGCATGCTCCTCAGTCTTCTCCCCCGCTGGAAAACCCGTCAGCTGATCGCGGCCTCCAGTTTCATCCTGCTCGTGGCCTGCGCAGAAAAGCCCACCGCCGCCGATGCCCTGCCGCTGGCCCCCGCCCAGCCCGCCCCGGTGGTGACCCTGCCCGGCACGACGCCCGACACCAGCACTGAAATCCAGCCTCTGCAAACCTTCGCGCAATGGCAGGCCGGCTTCCGCCAGCAAGCCCTGCAAGCCGGCATTTCGCAGGACACCTTCGACCGCGCCTTCCTCGGCATCACCCCTGACATGGACGTGATCAAGGCCGATCGCAGCCAGCCGGAGTTCACCCGCCCGGTATGGGAATACCTCGAAGGCGCCCTGTCGCCCCTGCGTGTGCGCAACGGCAAGAAACTGCTGGAGCAGAACGCCGAACTGCTGACCCGCATCGAGCAACGCTATGGCGTCGATCGCCAGGTGCTGGTCGCGGTATGGGGCATGGAAAGCAACTTCGGCCAGTTCCAGGGCAACAAGTCGGTGATCCGCTCGCTGGCTACCCTGGCCTATGAAGGCCGCCGCCCGCAGTTCGCCCAGGACCAGCTGATCGCCGCGCTGCAGATCATCCAGCATGGCGACATCCAGCCTGAAGCCATGCGCGGCTCGTGGGCCGGCGCCATGGGCCAGACCCAGTTCATCCCGACCACCTACAACACCCATGCCGTGGACTTCGACGGCGATGGCCGACGCGACATCTGGAACAGCACGGCAGACGCCCTGGCATCGACCGCGCACTATCTGCAGAGCTCGGGCTGGAAACGTGGCCAGCCGTGGGGCTTCGAGGTCCAGGTGCCGCCTGGCTTCGATTACTGGCAGGCCGATGGCGCCCTGCGCAAGCCGGTGAGCGAGTGGCTGGCGATGGGCGTGAAACTGCCTGCCGGTACCCAGCTGCCGGTGGGCAGCAACCAGCTGTCTGCCGCCCTGCTGCTGCCAGCGGGCGCGCGCGGCCCGGCGTTCCTGGTGCTGGACAACTTCCGCGCCATCCTCAAGTACAACAACTCGTCGTCCTACGCGCTGGCGGTAAGCCTGCTGGGTGATCGCTTCACGGGCTGGGGCTTCATTGCCGGCAGCTGGCCGAAAGAAGACCTGCCGCTCAGCCGCAGCGAGCGCATGGAGCTGCAGAACCTGCTGAACAGCAATGGGCACGAAGCCGGCAATGCCGATGGCATCATTGGCGCCAATACCCGCAAGGCGATCCGCAATGCCCAGCAGGGGTTGGGGTGGCCGGCGGATGGGTATCCGACCCACAAACTGCTCGAGAGCCTGCGTCAGCAGTGAGAATCTTGGGGTCGCTGCGCGGCCCATCGCGACACAAGGCCGCTCCTACAAGCGATCGCGAACCATCGGGGTAACGCGGTCTCCTGCAGGAGCGGCCTTGTGTCGCGATGGGCTGCAAAGCAGCCCCGACAATCTCAAGCCTGGAAAAGATCCTGCTCCAGCAGCAAGCTCTGCCGATCACTGTCCAGCATTACCCGAGCCCCCAACGGCAAGCACACATTCGGGTCACAATGCCCACTGCGCCACCCGGCCAGCACCGGCACACCCAGCGGTGCGAAGATATCCTCCAGCAGGGGCGTCAACGCCGCAGTGGTAATCCCGGCAAAGTCCCCCACCAGCACCCCCTTCACCCCCTCCAGCTTGCCCGCCAGGCGCAGTTGGGTCAGCAAGCGATCCACCCGGTACAGCGGCTCGTTGACGTCCTCGATGAACAGGATGCAGCCCTGCGTATCCAGCTCGGCAATCGTCCCCAGGGTCGCGCCCAGCATCGACAGGTTGCCGCCCAGCAGCGGCCCGCTGGCCACCCCATGCAGCACGCTGCTCAAAGGGAAGTCAGCAGGGTGCACGATCTGCTCCCCTGCTCGCACATGCCCACCCAGCTGCGCCAGCAACGAAGTCTCGGTTGGCGGCAACTTGGCCCCCAGCAGGTCGGCATTGAGCATCCCGCCATGGAAGGTGAGCAGCCCGGTATGCCGGTAGATCGCCGTGTGCAGCGCGGTGATGTCGCTGTAGCCGATCAACGGCTTGGGGTTGCGCCGGATCAGTTCGAAATCGAGCTGGTCGAGCAGGCGCATGCTGCCGTACCCCCCACGCATGCACAGAATGGCGTCGATGGCCGGGTCGGCAAAGGCATCATGCAGGTCCTGTAACCGCTGCAGGTCCGGCCCCGCCAGATAGCCCTGGGCCTGAAGGGCTCCCGGATAGATGCGGCAGCTGTAGCCTCTATCAACGAACCACTGGTTGACCTTGTGCGTATCCAGCCGCGCCGCGCCCGCCGGGGCGACAATGGCAAAACAGGCATCACGCGGCAGCGCGGCGGGCAGGCTGGGTTGGAAGGTTTCGGCGCAATTCATCGCGGCTCCTTGCAGCACGTGTGGCACAAACAAAAATGCCGATGCCGCCCTTCGGCGCGCATCGGCATGCGTGGCTCTGTGCTTGGCTCAGAGCTTGATCTTGGCTTCGTGAGCCTGCTGGTCAGCGTGGTACGAAGAACGCACCAGCGGGCCGGAAGCGACGTTCTTGAAGCCCATCTTGTAACCTTCCTCGGCGAACCAGGCGAAGGTGTCCGGGTGGACGAAACGCTGCACCGGCAGGTGGCTGCGCGACGGCTGAAGGTACTGGCCGAGGGTGAGCATGTCGATGTCATGCTCGCGCATGCGGTGCATCACTTCGATCACTTCCTCGTCGGTTTCGCCCAGGCCGAGCATCAGGCCCGACTTGGTCGGTACGTGCGGCACCAGCTGCTTGAACTTCTGCAGCAGGTCCAGCGACCAGTCGTAGTCCGAACCCGGGCGTGCGGCCTTGTACAGGCGCGGTACGGTCTCGAGGTTGTGGTTGAACACATCCGGCGGCTCTTGCGCGGTGATCTCCAGGGCAATATCCATGCGCCCACGGTAGTCCGGCACCAGGGTTTCCAGCTGTACGCCCGGCGACAGCGCACGGATTTCGCGGATGCAGTCGGCAAAGTGCTGGGCACCACCGTCACGCAGGTCGTCGCGGTCCACCGAGGTGATCACCACGTACTTCAGGCGCAGGTCGGCGATGGCGATGGCCAGGTTCTTCGGCTCGTCCAGGTCCAGCGGTTTCGGCCGGCCGTGGCCAACGTCGCAGAACGGGCAACGACGGGTGCAGATGTCACCCATGATCATGAAGGTGGCGGTACCACCGGAGAAGCACTCGCCCAGGTTCGGGCAGGATGCCTCTTCGCATACGCTGTGCAGCTTGTGCTTGCGCAGCAACTGCTTGATGCGGTCTACCTCGGGCGACACCGGGATACGCACGCGGATCCAGTCGGGCTTCTTCGGCAGCTCTTCGGTGGGGATGATCTTCACCGGGATGCGCGCCACCTTTTCGGCACCACGCAGCTTGACCCCGGCTTCCACCTTCTTCGGCGCTGGGCGCGGGGTGGCATCCTGGGTAGGTATCAGGTTCGGCACGGCTTCTTGCACAGTTGTCATATTCAGTCGATTCCGCCCGTGAGGGTCGTCTGCTCAGCGTAGTCGAGGTGCTTGACCAGCTGTCCGCGCAGCCTTGTCCTGACCTCGTCGAGTTCGATCGGACCTGCCAGGTCGCGCAGCTGGGTCATCGCCAGCCCCGCATAGCCGCAGGGGTTGATTCGGCGGAATGGCGCGAGGTCCATGTCCACGTTCAGGGCAAGGCCGTGGAATGAACGGCCGTTGCGGATTCGCAGGCCGAGGGAGGCGATTTTCGCTCCGTCGACATAGACGCCCGGGGCATCGGGCTTGGCCGCGGCCTGGACATCGTAACTGGCGAGCAGGTCGATGAGGGTCTGCTCGATACGGCTGACCAGCTCACGCACGCCAAAGCCCAGCCGGCGCACATCCAGCAGCAGGTAGGCCACCAGCTGCCCGGGGCCATGGTAGGTCACCTGGCCACCGCGATCGGTCTGCACCACCGGGATGTCGCCCGGCACCAGCAGGTGCTCGGCCTTGCCGGCCTGGCCCTGGGTGAAGACCGCGGGGTGCTCGACCAGCCACACTTCATCCTGGCTGTCCGGGCTGCGTTGCTCGGTGAAGCGACGCATGGCCTCCAGCACCGGTTCGTAGGGCTGCAGGCCAAGCTCGCGAAAACCGAGGCAGGCGGACATCAGAGCACCATTTTCACGATGCCGGTAGCGCGCAGGGCGCTGTTGATATCGTGAAGCTGGTTCTCGCTTTCGGCAACGATGTGCAATTGCACGGTGGTGTACTTGCCTTCCTTGCTCTGGCGCTCGGCCAGGGTGGAAAGGTCGACCTTGGCGTGCTTGCTCAGGATCTCGATCACCGTGTCCTTGAAGCCGACAACGGTGTCACCGATGACCTTGATCGGGTAATCGTCGCAGGGGAATTCGATCTTGTGCGACTTGACGTCTGGTTCGCTCATGGCGGAAACGGCCTCGTAAGCCGTGGCAACAACAACGCCCCCGCAGGATACGCGGGGGCATGCAGGTCACGTATCAGTTGAACAACCCGTAGAAGAATAGACGGATGCTATCCCACATACGGCGGAAGAAACCACCTTCCTCGACGCCATCGAGGGCGATCAGGTCGGCGCTGTGAACCACTTTCTCGTCCAGTTTGACTTCCACTTTGCCGATCACGTCACCTTTGGCGATTGGCGCGGTGAGCTGCGGGTTCATGGTCATCGAAGCCTGAAGGCGCTTCAATTGGCCTTTAGGCATAGTCAGGGTCAGGTCGTTGGCCAGGCCGGCTTTCACTTCGCCAGTCGCGCCCTTCCAGACCGGCGACTTGGTCAGCTCGGTACCCTTCTGGTAGAAGGTCTGGGTTTCGAAGAAGCGGAAGCCGTAGGTCAGCAGCTTCTGGGTCTCGGCAGCACGCGACTGCTCGCTGTTGGTGCCGAACACCACGGCGATCAGGCGCTGGCCATCGCGAACGGCCGAAGCCACCATGCAGTAGCCGGCTTCGTCGGTGTGGCCGGTCTTCAGGCCATCGACGGTCTTGTCACGCCACAGCAGCAGGTTGCGGTTTGGCTGCTTGATGTTGTTCCAGAAGAACTCTTTCTGCGAGTAGATGGCGTAGTGGGCCGGGTCGACGTTGATGATCGCACGGGCCAGGGTCGCCATGTCGTGGGCCGACGAGTAATGCTCCGGGTGCGGCAGGCCGGTCGGGTTCATGAAGTGGCTGTTGCCCATGCCCAGGTCGGCAGCGGTCTTGTTCATCATGTCGGCGAAGGCGTCTTCGCTGCCGGCGATGTGCTCGGCCAGGGCGACCGAGGCGTCGTTGCCGGACTGGATGATGATGCCGTGCAGCAGGTCGCTGACGGTCACCTGGCTGCCCACCTTGATGAACATGCGCGAACCGCCGGTACGCCAGGCGTTTTCGCTGACGGTAACCGGGTCGTTTTCACCGATCTGGCCGCGACGGATGTCCAGGGTGGCGATGTAGGCCGTCATCAGCTTGGTCAGGCTGGCTGGCGGCAGGCGCTCGTCACCGTTGTTCTCGACCAGCACGTTGCCGCTGGACGCATCCATGAGTACGTAGGACTTGGCTGCCAGTTGCGGTGGCGCCGGCGTCATCTGCTCAGCCGCGAAGGCGGCAGGCGTGATCATCAGCAGTACGGGCAGGCAAAGTCGTTTGGCAAGGTTGGTGATGTTCATCCGTCTCTCGAAAATCGCTAATGGTCTGATGTTCCCTGGGCAAGATCATGTGCCCAGCGCCAGTCAGTCTAGTTTTGTGGCCGTAGGCCAGGCTCGCAAAGTGCGGCTTTATGTCGCTGCGGGCAAAAGCCGACATTGTACATGCCCGCGCCCGGCAATTCATGACAAAACCGACAGTTTAACGGTTGCCTTGAATGGGAACGCGGTCATTGTAGGAGCGGCCTTGTGTCGCGATCGGGCTGCAAAGCAGCCCCAGCCACTTTTGCATTCATGCAGAAACCCTGGGGCCGCTGCGCGGCCCTCTCGCGACACAAGGCCGCTCCTACAGAAAGCGCATCAAGGCTGGAGCTCCACTGTCAGTCAGCTGTGACCAGCTTGGCCTGCCCAAGGTTCGCCAGGCGGATGCTGTCCTGCGCTTGCTGGATCTCGCCCTGGCTGTTGATCGGCCCCAGGCGCACGCGGTGCAGGGTCTGCTGGTTGCGCACGATCGAGCTGATGAACACGGGCGCGCTGACCATGCTGCTGAGCTTGGAGCGCAGCAGTTCGGCGGCGTCCGGGTTGGCGAAGGCGCCCACCTGCAGGAAGCTGCCGCCACTGCCGGCCGGCACGTTGTTGCCAGCCACCTGCACCGGCACCACCGGCGCCGCATGCTGCTGGGGCGGCGGGGTCCATTGCTCGACGCGCCCGGTACTGGCCGGGATTGCCTGGGTCTGGGCCACCTGCGGCTCTTTCAGCACCATCGGTGGCGTCTGGCCACGCTGGGCCCACCATTGTTGCGGGTCGATGCCTTCGACGCGCACGTGCGCGGTACCGATCTCGGCATAACCGAGCTTTTTCGCCGCGGCATAGGACAGGTCGATGATGCGGTCCGAATAGAACGGCCCACGGTCGTTCACCCGCAGGATCACGCTGCGGCCGTTGGCCAGGTTGGTCACCCGCACGTAGGCCGGCAGCGGCAGGGTCTTGTGCGCCGCGCTCATGCCGTACAGGTCGTACAGCTCGCCGTTGGCGGTGTTCTGGCCGTGGAACTTGGTGCCGTACCACGACGCGGTGCCCTCCGCGCGATAGTTGCGCGAGTCCTGCATCGGGTAGTAGGTCTTGCCCAGCACCGTGTACGGGTTGGCCTTGTAGTTGCCGGTGTGCACGGTTGGCGTGGCGTCGGGGATCTTGTTCACATCCACGTCCCACCACGGCGCGCCGTCCTTGTGCGCCCGGTTGATGTCCAGGCCCGGCTGGGTGCGCACCACGTTGCCACTGCTTTGCTGGGAAGGGCGGTTGGACGAACAGCTGGCCAGCACCACGCCGACGGCGAGGCAGGTGAACAGCTTGAAAGAGTTGCCAGAGAAGATTGCGCGCATTACTTGACGCCCCGTGCTTGAACCAGCTGTTCCGATAGCTGATGCACCGCCATGGCATACATCACGCTGCGGTTGTAGCGAGTGATCGCGTAGAAGTTCTTCAGGCCCATCCAGTACTCGGGGCCATTGTCGCCCTCGAGACGGAAGGCGGTAACCGGCAGATCATCGCGCAGCGAATCATGGACCGACCAGCCAAGCGTGCGCAACTCCCCAACGGTTTTTACCGGCTCGATGCCGGTAGTCAGGCCTTCGTCGGCGCGCCCACCGTCCACCCAGGCACGGCTGACCACACCTTCGCCGGCCACCCAGCCGTGGCGCTTGAAGTAGCTGGCCACGCTGCCGATGGCATCGTCCGGGTTGTTCCAGATATTGATGTGGCCGTCGCCGTCGAAGTCCACCGCGAAGTTGCGGAAGCTGCTCGGCATGAACTGCGGCAGGCCCATGGCGCCGGCATAGGAGCCCTTGAGCGTCAGCGGGTCGAGCTGCTCCTCACGGGCCAGCAGCAGGAACTCGCGCAGCTCCTTGCGGAAGAATTCGGCCCGTGGCGGGTAGTCGAAGCCCAGGGTCGACAAGGCATCGATCACCCGGTAGTTGCCGGTGTTGCGGCCAAAGAAGGTTTCCACGCCGATGATGGCGACGATGTACTGCGCCGGCACGCCGTATTCTTGCTCGGCACGGGCCAGCACCGCTTCGTGCTGGCGCCAGAAGTCCACACCGCGGGCGATGCGCGCGTCGGTGATGAACATCGGCCGGTAGTCCTTCCACGGCTTTACCCGTTCGGCCGGGCGCGAAATGGCGTCGAGGATCGACTGTTTGCGCTGCACCTCACTGAACACACCCATCAGCTGCTCAGGGGCAAAGCCATGGTCGCGGCTCATTTCGCCAACGAACTGGGCCACCTGGGGCGAGCCTTGATAATCGCCGGCATGGGCCAGCTGTACAGCGCCGAACAGGCCCACCGCGCCGATCCACGGCGCACAACGGGCAGCCCAGTTACGCACTGCTTGCATGAAATTCTTCACCTTATTCAAACCTGAGCGATCCATTTGCGGTGCGTGTGGATCGACATCAGAACGCCAAACGCTGACAGCAGCGTCACCAACGAAGTTCCGCCATAGCTGATGAAGGGCAGCGGCACGCCCACCACGGGCAGAAGGCCGCTGACCATACCGATATTGACGAACACGTATACAAAGAAGGTCATGGTCAGGCTGCCCGCCAGCAGCTTGCCGAACAGGGTCTGCGCCTGGGCGGTGATCATCAGGCCACGGCCGATCAGCAGCAGGTAGACGATCAGCAGCAGGCAGATGCCGACCAGGCCGAATTCCTCGCCGAGCACGGCAATGATGAAGTCGGTGTGGCTTTCCGGCAGGAAGTCCAGGTGCGACTGGGTGCCGAGCAGCCAGCCCTTGCCGAACACACCGCCCGAGCCGATCGCCGCCTTCGACTGGATGATGTTCCAGCCAGTGCCCAGCGGGTCGCTTTCCGGGTCGAGGAAGGTCAGTACCCGCTGCTTCTGGTAGTCGTGCATGACGAAGAACCACATCGCCACCGCCACTGGCACCGCAGCCGCCAGCACGCTGAGGATCCAGCGCCAGCGCAGGCCTCCCATGAACAGCACGAAAGCCCCGGAGGCGAGGATCAGCAGCGCCGTGCCCAGGTCGGGCTGGCGCACGATCAGGATGAACGGCACGCCGATCAGCACCAGGCTGATCGCCACATGCTTCAGATGCGGCGGCAACGTGCGCTTGGACAGGTACCAGGCGATGGTCGCCGGCATGATGATCTTCATGAACTCCGAGGGCTGGAAGCGGATCACCCCGGGGATGTTGATCCAGCGCGTGGCGCCCATGGCGTTGTGGCCCATCACGTCCACCACCACCAGCAACAGCACCCCGGCCAGGTAGGCCAGCGGCACCCAACGGGCCATAAAGCGCGGCTCCAGCTGGGCGATGATGAACATCGACACCAGGCCGATGCCGAACGAGGTGGCCTGCTTGAGCAGCAGGTCCCAGTTCTTGCCACTGGCCGAGTACAGGACAAACAGGCTGCCGGCCGCGAGGGTCAGCAGAATGATCAGCAAAGGGCCGTCGACGTGGATGCGCTGCAGAAAGCTGGCGCGCCGACGCATCACATCCTCGCTGGAGAGCATGCGATCGAAATTGTTCATCACAGGGCTGATTCCTGGGTAACGGTGGCAGGCGCGAACTCGGGCTTGAGCCGGCCGTTTTCGTCAAGCAGCCAGGCGTCCATCACCTGGCGCACCACCGGGGCGGCGACGCCCGAGCCGGACTCACCGTTCTCGACCATCACCGAAACCACGATCTTCGGGTCCTCGGCCGGGGCGAAGGCGACGAACAGGGCGTGGTCGCGGTGGCGCTCCTGGAGCTTGTTGCGGTCGTACTTCTCGCCCTGCTTGATCGCCACCACCTGGGCGGTACCGCTCTTGCCGGCAATGCGGTACTGCGAGCCGATGGCCGCCTTGCGTGCGGTACCGCGGGCGTTGTGCATCACCTGCTCCATGCCATGGGTAACCTTGGCCCAGTCGGATTTGTCACGCAGCACGATGTTTTCCATGGGGTTGTCGTCCACCGGCGGCTGGCCTTCGATGGTCTTGGCCAGGTGCGGGCGGTTCCACACGCCCTTGTTGGCGATCAGCGCAGTGGCCTGGGCCAGTTGCAGCGGCGTGGTCTGCATGTAGCCCTGGCCGATGCCGAGGATCAGGGTTTCGCCGGGGAACCAGGCCTGGCGGCGGGTGGCGCGCTTCCATTCGCGCGACGGCATCAGCCCGGCGGATTCCTCGAACATGTCGAGGGAAACCCGCTGGCCGATGCCGAACTTGTTCATGTAGCTGGACAGCCGATCGATGCCCATCTTGTGGGCAAGGTCATAGAAGTAGGTGTCGTTGGAGCGCATGATCGCGGTGTCCAGGTCGACCCAGCCATCGCCCGAACGGTTCCAGTTACGGTATTTGTGGTCGTAGTTGGGCAGTTGGTAGTAGCCCGGGTCGAACACCCGGCTGCCGGCATTGACCACGCCGCTGTCCAGGCCGGCGATGGCCACCGCCGGCTTGATGGTCGAGCCTGGCGGGTACAGGCCACGCAGCACGCGGTTGAACAGCGGTCGGTCGATCGAGTCGCGCAGTTCGGCATAGGCCTTGAAGCCGATGCCGGTGACGAACAGGTTGGGGTCGAAGCTGGGCTGGCTGACCATCGCCAGCACCTCGCCGGTACGCGGGTCGAGCGCCACCACCGCACCACGCCGGCCACCCAGGGCGGCCTCGGCGGCCTCCTGCAGCTTGATGTCCAGGCTCAGCACGATGTCCTTGCCCGGTTTCGGGTCGGTACGCTTGAGCACCCGCAGCACACGGCCGCGGGCGTTGGTCTCGACTTCCTCGTAGCCCACCTGGCCATGCAGGTCGGCTTCGTAGAAGCGTTCGATGCCGGTCTTGCCGATGTGGTGGGTGCCGCTGTAGTTCACCGGGTCGAGGGTTTTCAGCTCTTTCTCGTTGATCCGCCCCACATACCCCACCGAATGGGCGAAGTGCGCGCCCTGCGGGTAATGGCGCACCAACTGGGCCACCACTTCCACGCCCGGCAGGCGGAACTGGTTCACCGCCACGCGGGCGATCTGCTCTTCGTTGAGTTCGAACAGGATCGGCACCGGCTCGAACGGCCGGCGGCCCTGGCGCATGCGCTTCTCGAACAGGGCGCGGTCGTCGGGCGTCAGTTCCAGCACTTCGACGATGGTATCCAGCACTTCCTGCCAGTTACCCGCACGTTCGCGGGTCATCGACAGGCTGAAGCTGGGCCGGTTGTCGGCGACGATCACCCCGTTGCGGTCGAAGATCAGCCCGCGGGTCGGCGGGATCGGCTGCACATGCACCCGGTTGTTCTCCGACAGCGTCGAGTGATAGTCGTGCTGGATGACCTGCAGGTAGTACAGCCGCGCGATCAGCACGCAAATGAGCAGCATGATCGCCACTGCGCCGACCACGACGCGGTTGCGCACCAGGCGGGCGTCTTTCTCGTGGTCCTTGAGACGGATCGGCTGCGACATCGGACTGCTTACAGGCTCATTTATGGTAAGGATGCCCGGACAACACGGTCCAGGCGCGGTAGATCTGCTCGCCGATGAGTATCCTTACCAATGGGTGCGGCAAGGTCAGCGGCGACAGCGACCAGCGTTGCTCGGCGCGCGCACAGACCTCGGGCGCCAGGCCTTCCGGGCCGCCCACCATCAAATTCACCGTGCGCGCATCCAGGCGCCAGCGGTCCAGCTCGGTCGCCAGCTGCTCGGTACTCCAGGGCTTGCCATGGACCTCGAGGGTGACGATGCGTTCCCCTGGCTGAACCTTGCTCAGCATGGCCTCGCCCTCCTGACGGATCAGGCGGGCGACGTCGGCATTCTTGCCACGGGTGTTCAGCGGGATTTCCACCAGCTCCAGCGACAGCTCGGCGGGCAGGCGCTTGGCATATTCATGCCAGCCTTCCTCGACCCACTTCGGCATGCGCGAGCCGACCGCGATCAGGCGCAGACGCACAGCGCTTTCCTTATTCCCGGTCCTTGAGCTTGTCGGAGTACTCGTGGGCATGGTCCGGGCTGTGGTGCTTGCCATCGGCGGCACGGCTTTGCTCGGCACCCTGCCACAGGCGCTCCAGGTCGTAGAACTGGCGGGCAGCGGCGGTCATCATGTGCACGATGACGTCGTTCAGGTCCAGCAGCACCCAGTCGCTGTCGCCCTTGCCTTCTTCACCCAGTGGCTGGGCACCCTTGGCCTTGACCGCTTCGCGGACCTTTTCCAGCATCGCGTTGATCTGGCGGTTGGAGGTACCGGTGGCAATGATCATGTAGTCGGTCAGGCTGTGCTTTTCGCGCACGTCGATGACCTGGATGTCCTGGGCCTTGACGTCTTCCAGCGCTGCCTTGGTCAGGGCGACCAGTTCTTCGCCGTGGATTTTCTGCTTGGTCATATAAAACTCGTTCAACTCGTTGGATGAGGCGCCAGAGGCACCGTCAGTTAGGTGCACGATACAGTTCGTGCGCCTCGATGTAGGCCAGTACGGCGTCCGGCACCAGGAACCTCACCGATTTGCCGCTGGCCAGCAGCTGTCGGATCTGTGTAGCCGACACCGCAAGCGGCGTCTGCCAGACGAACGAAATGTTTCCCGCCGGGCCGGACATGGCGGTGGGATCGCTCTCCGAGCGCGCAGCCAGCAGGTTGCGCAGCTCGTCAGGGGGTTCTACGTCGGCATCCGGGCGTTGCAGCACCAGGATGTGACAGTGTTGCAGCAATTCTTCCCAGCGGTGCCAGCCGGGCAAGCCACAGAAGGCATCCCAGCCCAGCACCAGGAACAGCTGGTCGTTGGCGCCTAGTTCGGTGCGGATCGATTCCAGCGTGTCGATGGTGTACGACGGTTTGTCGCGCGCCAGTTCGCGGGCATCCACGCTCAGGCAGGGCACGCCCTGTACAGCGCCTTGCACCATGGCCAGGCGGTCCTGCGCGGCCACCTGCGGAGTGTCGCGGTGCGGCGGCCGGGCGTTGGGCAGCAGGCGAAGCTCGTCCAGCCCCATGAGCTCGGCCACTTCCAGCGCGCTGCGCAGGTGGCCGATGTGCACGGGGTCGAAGGTGCCGCCAAGAATGCCGATGCGCCGGACTGCCTGGGCCTTGCTCAACTCAGCAGGACTCCTGGCCGCGCAGCTGGCCGTCGCCGATCACTACGTACTTCTCGCAGGTCAGGCCTTCCAGGCCGACCGGGCCACGGGCATGCAGCTTGTCGGTGGAAATGCCGATTTCCGCACCCAGGCCGTACTCGAAGCCGTCGGCGAAGCAGGTCGGGGTATTGAGCATGACCGACGCCGAGTCGACCTCAGCCATGAACTGGCGGGCTTCACCCTGGTGTTCGCTGATGATCGAATCGGTGTGGTGCGAGCCATAGTGGTTGATGTGCTCGATGGCCTGGTCCAGGCCGTCGACCACACGGATCGACAGGATCGCGTCCAGGTACTCGGTGTGCCAGTCGGCCTCGGTGGCCGGCTTGGCGTCGATGATCGCCCGGGTGCGCTCGCAGCCACGCAGCTCGACGCCCTTCTCCTGGAAGCGGCGGGCCATTTCCGGCAGGAAGCGCTCGGCCACCTGCTGGTCGACCAGCAGCGTTTCCATGGCGCCACAGATGCCGTAGCGGTAGGTCTTGGCGTTGAACGCCACGCGCCAGGCCTTGTCCAGGTCGGCGTGCTGGCTGACGTAGACGTGGCAGATACCGTCCAGGTGCTTGATCACCGGCACGCGGGCATCGCGGCTGATGCGTTCGATCAGGCCACGGCCACCGCGCGGCACGATGACGTCGACGAATTCCGGCATGCTGATCAGCGCGCCCACGGCTTCGCGGTCGGTAGTCTCGACCACCTGCACCACGGCTGCCGGCAGGCCGGCGGCGGCCAGGCCACGCTGGATGCAGGTGGCGATGGCGCGGTTGGAGTGGATGGCTTCGGAGCCACCACGCAGGATGGTCGCGTTCCCCGACTTCAGGCACAGGCTGGCGGCATCGATGGTCACGTTCGGGCGCGACTCGTAGATGATCCCGATCACCCCCAGCGGCGTGCGCATCTTGCCAACCTGGATACCGGATGGGCGGTAGCTCATGTCGCGGATGGCACCGACCGGGTCCGGCAGGCTGGCCACCTGGCGCAGGCCGGTGATCATGCCGTCGATACGCGCCGGGGTCAGCGCCAGGCGGTCGAGCAGCGCCGGCTCCAGGCCGTTGGCACGGCCGGCGGCCAGGTCCAGCTCGTTGGCAGCGGTAAGCTCGGCACGAGCGGCGTCCAGTGCATCGGCGGCAGCCTGCAGGGCGCGGTTCTTCTGCGCGGTGCTGGCACGGCCGATCACCCGGGAAGCCTCACGGGCAGCGCGACCCAGGCGGGTCATATAGTCAAGAACGGACTCAGTCATGGGTTCGGTGTCTTGGCGAAGGGGAAATCGGCTGATTATAACTGCCGCGCAGGTGTACGCCCAGCGGCGGGTGGCGGATGGTAGAAAATGGCTGGGGGCATTGTGTAGGAAAGATGTAACCGGGGTTATCGAAAAACCCACCATCTGTTGCGGCCTTTTCGCGGGCACGCCCGCTCCCACAGGGATTGCACAAGGCCTGGGACCTCCGAGGTACCTGTGGGAGCGGGCGAGCCCGCGAAAGGGCCGGCACTGCCAACATCCCACTCGATTCAGCCTCGATTAAGCCATTCATTGCTATCATCCCCGCCTCCCAACCGCGAACCGCCCGCATGCCAGCCTTGCCCGACAGCTTTTTCGACCGCGACGCCCAGACCCTGGCCAAGGCCCTGCTGGGCAAGGTCATCCGCCATCGCCACGGCGACCTGTGGCTGGCCGCGCGCATCATCGAGACCGAGGCCTACTACCTCACCGACAAGGGCAGCCACGCCTCGCTCGGCTACACCGAAAAACGCAAGGCGTTGTTCCTCGATGGCGGGCACATCTATATGTACTACGCGCGCGGCGGCGACTCGCTGAACTTCAGCGCCCACGGCCCGGGCAACGCGGTGCTGATCAAGTCGGCCTATCCTTGGCAGGACGCCCGCTCGGGGCCGAACAGCCTGGCGCAGATGCAACTGAACAACCCCGATACCAGCGGCAACCTCCGCCCGGCCGAGCGCCTGTGCGCCGGCCAGACCTTGCTGTGCCGGGCCCTGGGCCTGAAGGTGCCGCACTGGGACGCCCAGCGTTTCGACGCCGAGCGCCTGTACGTGGAGGATTGCGGCAACGCCGTGCCACGGGTGATCCAGGCCACCCGCCTGGGCATCCCGCATGGCCGCGACGAGCATCTGCCCTACCGTTTCGTCGATGCCGAATACGCCCGTTTCTGCACGCGGAACCCGTTACGTCGTGGCCAAGTCGAAGGCCGCGACTTCTTCATTATCGAACAAGGAAGCTGAACCATGGGCCAATGGCTCGACAGCCTGACCGGCTGGCTCAGCGCCAACCCGCAGTGGCTTGGCCTGGCGATTTTCCTGGTGGCCTGCATCGAGTGCCTGGCCATTGCCGGCATCATCGTGCCAGGCACTGTGTTGCTGTTCGCGGTCGCGGTACTGGCCGGCAGCGGCGCCTTCAGCCTGGGCGAAACGCTGCTGCTGGGCTTTCTCGGCGGCCTGGTGGGCGATGCCTTGTCGTACACGGTGGGCAAGTACTTCCACCAGAACATCCGCCGCCTGCCCCTGCTGCGCCACCATCCGGAATGGATCGGCAGTGCCGAGGCCTACTTCCAGCGCTACGGCATCGCCAGCCTGCTGGTAGGGCGCTTCATCGGGCCGCTGCGGCCAATGCTGCCGATGGTCGCCGGCATGTTCGACATGCCACTGCCGCGCTTCATCGCCGTCAGCCTGGTGGCCGGTGCCGGCTGGGCGGTGGCCTACCTGCTGCCCGGCTGGGCTACCGGCGCGGCCATGCGCCTGCCCCTGCCGGAAGGCTTCTGGCTGGATGCCGGGATCATCGCTGGCACCCTGGCAGTCATCATCGGGCTGAGCCTGAACACCAGCATTCGCGATCAACGCCACGGCACCCGGCTGATCGCCGGCATGAGTTTCCTGGCCTTGGCCGGGGTCTTCCTCGGCTGGCCCTACCTGCACGAATTCGACCAGGGCGTGATGACACTGGTGCAGGAACACCGCAGCCAGGCCATCGATGGCGCCGTGGTGCTGGTGACCCGGCTGGGCGATTTCCGCACCCAGTTGTTCCTCGGCGGCCTGCTGACGGGCCTGCTGCTGCTTGCCCGGCAGTGGCGGCATGCCATGTTCGCTGCGGGCGCGCTGATGGGTACGGCGCTTGCCAACGGCACGCTGAAGTGGCTGTTCGCCCGGGCCCGCCCGGAAGTGCTGAGTGACCCGCTGACCAGCTACAGCATGCCCAGCGGGCACAGTTCGGCGTCGTTTGCGTTCTTTCTGGTGATGGCGGTGCTGGCCGGGCGCGGGCAGCCGCCGCGGATGCGCCTGACCTGGGTGATGCTGGGCTGTATTCCAGCGCTGGCGATTGCCCTGTCACGGGTGTATTTGGGGGCGCACTGGCCGACCGACATCCTCGCCGGGGCCTTGCTGGCGTGCTGTGTGTGCGCGCTCAGCCTGGCATTGGTGCAGCGCCACCAGACCCTGCCGGCCTTGCCGCTGCGGGTGTGGTGGCTGGTGTTGCCGGCGTGTGTCGCGTTGCTGGCGTTCTTTGCCATGCATGCGCTGCCGCAGGCTTTGCTGCGGTATCAATATTGATGTCGCCTGTACCGACCTCTTCGCGGGCTTGCCCGCTCCTACAGGTACCGGCCCGAGAGGGCGCTATCTCTGTGGGAGCGGGCAAGCCCGCGAAGAGGCCGGTACTGGCAACCCATCACTATCAGGCAAAAAGCTCTCCCTGAATCCGCTCCAGCAGCTTCTGGATTTCCCCCAACCGCTCCTGTGGCGAGTCGAGGGTCAGCAAATCCAGCTTGTCCTCTTCCATGAATGGCAGCAGGTACGCCAGCTGGTTGGCCAACGCCTGGCGCCCGTCTACCGGGCGCGGCATGTCCAGGGCTTCGACCATCGGGTGTTCGCCCAGGGCCACCAGCAACGCCAGCAGGTCTTCGTCCGCCTCGAGCAACGGGCTGTCCGCCTGCTCCGGCAGCCATTGCACCTGCCCCACCAGCAACTGGTCCTTCTGCACCTCGGTGCTTTCCAGGTTGAAGCGCCGCACACCTTCGACGCGGATACCCAGCAAGCCGTTATCCTGCTGCACGAAGTCACGGATCACCGCCTCGCAGCCGATCGAGGCAACCACCGGCGGCGCCTTGCCGACCTGCTCGCCTTCCAGGATGCACACCACACCAAAACCTTCGCCCCGCTTCATGCAGCGCCCGATCATGTCCAGGTAGCGCGCCTCGAAAATCTGCAAATCGAGAAAACAACCAGGAAACAGCACGGTATTGAGTGGAAACAGCGGTAGCGTCATCACAAGTCCTCAAGCCACCAGGCTGACCGCCAGCGGCAGGAACACCGCCGTGGCCACCCCCATCAGGCTCATCGCCAACGCGGCAAAGGCGCCGCATTCGTCACTTTCCTGCAGGGCCACCGAAGTGCCCACCGCGTGCGCGGTCACGCCCAGAGACATGCCGCGTGCCTCGGGGCTATGCACGCCAAAACGGCTCAGCAGCGCCGGGCCGAAGATTGCCCCGATCACCCCGGTAATCAACACGAACACCGCCGCCAGGGCCGCCACACCGCCAATCTGCTCGGCCACCAGCATGGCGATCGGCGAGGTCACCGATTTCGGCGCCATGGTCATCAGGATCATGTGCTCGGCACCGAACCACCAGCCCAGCAACAGGCAGCACAGCGTGGCGAACAGGCCTCCGACTACCAGCGTAGTAAATGTGGGCCAGAACAGCTGCCGGATACGCCGCAGGTTGAGGTAGAGCGGCACGGCCAGGGCCACGGTGGCAGGCCCCAGCAGGATGTTCATGATTTCGGTGCTCTTGCGGTATTCGCGGTAGTCGATGCCACACACCAGCAACACGCCGATCACCAGCAGCATCGACACAAGTACCGGCTGCAGGAAGATCCAGCGGGTCTTCTCGTAGGCCGCCAGCACCACCTGGTAGGCCCCAAGCGTGATGCCGATACCGAACAAGGGATGATGAACGACCGCATCCAGTGCGCCTTGCCAGTCGAGCATCATGGCTGCTCCTCGCGCCGGCCCTGGCGGTGGATGAGCTTTTGCATCAACACGCCGACGAACACCAGGGTCACCAGGCAGGAGATCAGCAAGGCACCGGCAATGGCCCAGAAGTCGGCGGCGATATCCCTGGCATACACCATCACCCCCACCGCTGGCGGCACCAGCAACAGCGGCAGGTAGCGCAGCAGGCTGCTGGCGGCCTCGTTCAGCGGCTTGCCCACCTCACCACGGGCCATGAGGAAGAACAACAGCAGCAACAGGCCAATGATCGGCCCCGGCAAAAACGGCACCAACAGGTGGTTGATCGCCGTCCCCAGCAGCTGGAACTGCACCAGCCAGGTCAAACCACGCAACAGCATAAGCATCTCCCTCGGGCATGGCCGCCATTATAAGCATGTGCCGCCATATACCGATATTCGTCGAAAAGCGCGCAACTTGACTGAAACGGTTCGCCGTGCTGATCTTGCACTTTCGTACCAACTGACAACCTGGAGAGTCCGCGATGCCCCATGTACCGGTTACAGAGCTTTCGCAGTACGTTGGTAAGGAACTGGGCCACTCGGCCTGGCTGAAGATCGACCAGCAACGCATCAACCTGTTCGCCGAAGCCACGGGCGATTTCCAGTTCATCCATGTCGACCCGGAAAAGGCGGCGAAAACCCCGTTTGGCGGCACGATCGCCCACGGTTTCCTGACGTTGTCGCTGATTCCCAAGCTGATCGAGGACATCCTGATCCTGCCGGAAGGGCTGAAGATGGTGGTGAACTACGGACTGGACAGTGTGCGGTTCATCCAGCCGGTCAAGGTCGACAGCCAGGTGCGGCTGAAGGTGGACCTGGCCGAGGTGACCGAGAAGAAGCCGGGGCAATGGTTGCTCAAGGCGATTGCCACGCTGGAGATCAAGGGAGAAGAGAAGCCTGCTTATATAGCTGAGTCGCTTTCCCTCTGTTTTGTCTGATGCACCACAGTTTCTGTGGGAGCGGGCAAGCCCGCGAAGCAAGCACCGCGGTGGATGGCACGGGCTTCGCCCGTGTTCGCGGGCGCGCCCGCTCCCACAGGGTGCATGCCAGGATTTCAATGTTGTGCAAGGCATTAACCCCAACGATGTCCGTGCCTGGCCTCCTCTACAAACCCACCGCACTCGCGTAAACTGCCAGCCTTCGCGCAGCCTAGGGCTGCCCCTGTCGATTTACCAAAGGTGCCCGCCATGCCCTGGCTGCAAGTACGCCTGGCCATCAGCCCGGAACAAGCCGAAACCTACGAAGATGCCCTGCTCGAAGTGGGTGCCGTCTCGGTCACGTTCATGGACGCCGAGGATCAACCGATCTTCGAGCCAGACCTCAACACCACCCCGCTGTGGTCACACACCCACCTGCTGGCCCTGTTCGAGGCCGATGCCGATCCTGAGCAGGTATTCGCCCACCTGCGCCTGCTGACCGGTGCCGAGCTGCCCGAGCACCAGGCCGAGGTGATCGAGGACCAGGACTGGGAACGCAGCTGGATGGACAACTTCCAGCCGATGCGCTTCGGTCGCCGCCTGTGGATCGTGCCCAGCTGGCACGAGGCCCCGGAACAGGACGCGGTGAACCTGCTGCTCGACCCGGGCCTGGCGTTCGGCACCGGCACCCACCCGACCACCGCCCTGTGCCTGGAATGGCTCGACGGCCAGCAACTCGAAGGCACCCAGGTGCTGGACTTCGGCTGCGGCTCGGGCATTCTGGCCATCGCCGCGCTGCTGCTGGGCGCCCGTGAGGCGGTCGGTACCGACATCGATGTGCAGGCCATCGAGGCTTCGCGCGACAACGCCCAGCGCAACGGCATCGCCGATGAGAAGCTGGCGCTGTACCTGCCCGAGCACATGCCGGCCATGCAGGCCGACGTGCTGGTCGCCAACATCCTCGCCGGCCCGCTGGTGTCGCTGGCACCGCAACTGTCCGGTCTGGTCCGCCCAGGTGGCCTGCTGGCGCTGTCGGGCATCCTCGCCGAGCAGGGTGAGGAAGTGGCCGCGGCCTACGCCGCCGACTTCGAGCTGGACCCGATCGTCGTGCGCGACGGCTGGGTGCGCATCAGTGGTCGCCGCCGTTAAGCGGGCCTAGAATACTTTTCTGCACAGCTCCCGGATTGCCGCATGACCGACAGTTTCGTCACCCAGTGCCCGCATTGCCAGACCAGCTTTCGCGTCACCCACCACCAGTTGAGCGTGGCCCGCGGTGTAGTGCGCTGCGGCCACTGCCTGCAGGTGTTCAACGCCGCCAAGCAACTGCTGGAGCAGAACCGCGCCGGCGGAGCCAGCGCACCTGCGGTGCCAGCACCGATGCCTGCCGCCCCTGCCGAGCCGCTGGCCGAACCGGTGATCACACCCGAGCCTGTCGCCAGCGAGCCCGGCACCACCCCGGACGAGGACTGGGCGCTCACCAACCAGGCGCTGGACGCGCTCGACCTCGACATGGAACTGGAGCGCCTGGAGCGCCGCGGCCAACCGGCCACGGCTCGCCCGGCCAGCCAGGATGACGGCCTGCAGGCGCGGCGTGACGAACTGCACCCGGACGAACATGCCGACGACCTGTTCGGTACGGCTACCGATGAACCGTTCGAACCGCAACCGGCGATAGAAACCGCGCCCGTGCTGCGGGAGCCGGAGCCCTTGGAGCTGGACCTGGAGCCCGCCCCGGGCGAGCGTACCGAGCCGACGTTAGGTGGCAATCTGGACCTGGACATCGACGACGAGCCACCGGTAACCCGTGCCGTCGAAATCGATGAACACCCCGAATTCAACGAACCGCTGCGTGCCAGCGATGATGAAGCCCCGATACAGGGCCTGAGCGCTCGCGACGACGAGCCGCTGGAGCTGCACCTGTCGGCGCGCGATGACGAGCCTGTCGAGCCGCTGCCCGGCGAACGCCTGGAACCAGGCCTTGCCGGCAAAGCCGAGCGCCCGGCGCGCAAGGAGCCGCTGGTCGACGTGGTCGACGACCCGCTGCAACTGGGCTGGGAAAAGCCCGCACCCAACTGGGGCAAGCGCCTGCTGTGGGGCTTCCTGACCCTGCTGGCCGCTGGCTTGCTGGCGTTCCAGTACGTGTGGTTCCACTTCGATGAAATGGCCCGCCAGGACCAGTACCGGCCGCTCTTCCAGCAAGTCTGCCCGTTGGTCGGCTGCGAAGTGCCGACCCGCGTCGATATCGCCCGAATCAAGAGCAGCAACCTGGTGGTACGCAGCCACCCGGACTTCAAGGGCGCACTGATCGTCGATGCGATCATCTACAACCGCGCGCCGTTCGCCCAGCCGTTCCCGCTGCTGGAACTGCGCTTCGCCGACCTCAATGGCCAGCTGATCGCCAGCCGGCGCTTCAAGCCCAGCGAGTACTTGTCCGGCGAACTGGCCGGGCGCGGCGAAATGCCCAGCCAGACCCCGATCCACATCGCCCTGGACATCCTCGACCCGGGGCCGAAGGCCGTCAATTACAGCCTGAGCTTCCGCTCGCCGGAATAACCACCAACCCTGTGGGAGCGGGCGTGCCCGCGAACACGGGCGAAGCCCGTGCCATCCATTGCGCCGCCTGCTTCGCGGGCACGCCCGCTCCCACAGGGGCCGCGCAAGGTCCTGGATCCTCCCCCCATACCAAATGTCATAAGCCGACAACTGTTCAGATTTTATCCAAATCCATCTTTATCCGGTCACCGAGAGCGGGTATCATGCCAACCCTTTTTCGAACTCCAAGATTCGGCCCCACAACAGGGATCACCTATGTCGGCGGTACGCATCGGCCCATACACACTACGTAACAACCTGATCCTCGCGCCCATGGCCGGGGTCACGGACCAGCCTTTCCGTACACTTTGCCAGCACCTGGGCGCCGGCATGGTGGTGTCGGAAATGGTCTCCAGCGACATGAGCCTGTGGAACAGCCGCAAGTCGAGCCTGCGCCGCATCCATGAAGGTGATCCCGAGCCACGCTCGGTACAGATCGCCGGTGGTGATGCGCAGATGATGGCAGCGGCGGCAAAGGCCAACGTCGAAGCTGGCGCCCAGATCATTGATATCAACATGGGCTGCCCGGCAAAAAAAGTCTGCAACAAAGCCGCAGGCTCTGCTTTATTGAGAGATGAAGCCTTGGTCAGCGAGATTCTCCACGCCGTGGTCGGCGCCGTGGACGTCCCGGTGACCCTGAAGATCCGCACCGGCTGGGACCGGGCGAACAAGAACGGCCTGAACGTGGCGAGGATCGCCGAGCAGGCCGGCATCCAGGCGCTGGCGGTGCATGGCCGCACACGCGCCGACCTGTACACCGGCGAAGCCGAATACGACACCATCGCTGCCATCAAGCAGGCGGTGTCGATCCCGGTTTTTGCCAACGGCGATATCACCTCGCCAGAAAAGGCCCGGGCGGTGCTGGACGCCACCGGGGTAGACGGCCTGTTGATCGGCCGGGCCGCCCAGGGGCGGCCATGGATCTTTCGCGAGATCGAGCATTACCTGCGCACTGGCGAACACCTGCCAGCGCCGCAGCTGGACGAAGTGGAACGCATCCTGCTGGAGCACCTGGCCGCGCTGCATGCCTTCTATGGCGATGTGATGGGCGTACGTATCGCCCGCAAGCACGTTGGCTGGTACCTGACAACACGACCCGGCGGCAAGGAGTTTCGCTCCCGGTTCAACGCTTTGGAAGACACACAAGCGCAGTGCGCCAACGTTCGCGCGTTTTTCAGCGAACGTCGACAGAGCCTTGAGACAGAGGACGGACAAGGGGTGGCCGCATGACGATGATGACCGAGACATTTGTGAGTGGAACAACGCCCGTGAGCGACAACGCCAACCTGAAACAGCACCTCAACACGCCGAGCGAAGAGGGCCAGACCCTTCGCGACAGCGTCGAGAAGGCGCTGCACAACTACTTCGCCCACCTGGAAGGCGCGACCGTGACGGACGTGTACAACCTGGTGCTCTCCGAAGTCGAGGCGCCCCTGCTCGAAAGCGTGATGAACTACGTGAAGGGCAACCAGACCAAGGCCAGCGAGATGCTCGGGCTGAACCGAGGCACCCTGCGCAAGAAGCTCAAGCAGTACGACTTGTTGTAAGCCAGAATCCCAACCAGAAAAGGCGGCTCCCTGAACAGAGGCGCCTTTTTTGCTGACTCCACCGCGTTATTGGAACCCGAAATGACCGACCAGACTACCCGCCTGCCAGTCCGCCGCGCCCTGATCAGCGTCTCCGACAAGACCGGTATCCTCGAATTCGCCCGTGAGCTGCAGCAGCTCGGTGTCGAGATCCTGTCCACCGGCGGCACCTACAAGCTGCTCAAGGACAACGGCGTCAACGCGGTGGAAGTGGCCGACTACACCGGCTTCGCCGAAATGATGGATGGCCGGGTCAAGACCCTGCACCCGAAAATCCACGGTGGCATCCTGGGCCGTCGCGGCACCGACGACGCCATCATGAACGAGCACGGCATCAAGCCGATCGACCTGGTAGTAGTCAACCTGTACCCGTTCGAAGCCACCATTTCCAAGCCTGGCTGTGATCTGCCGACCGCCATCGAGAACATCGACATCGGCGGCCCGACCATGGTCCGTTCGGCTGCCAAGAACCACAAGGACGTGGCCATCGTGGTCAACGCCAGCGACTACGCCGGCATCGTCGAAGGCCTCAAGGCCGGTGGCCTGACCTACGCCCAGCGCTTCGACCTGATGCTCAAGGCGTTCGAGCACACCGCTGCCTACGACGGCATGATCGCCAACTACATGGGCACCATCGACCAGGCCAAAGAGACCCTGACCACTGAAGACCGCAGCGAATTCCCGCGCACCTTCAACAGCCAGTTCGTCAAGGCCCAGGAAATGCGCTACGGCGAGAACCCGCACCAGAGCGCGGCGTTCTACGTGGAAGCGAAAAAAGGCGAAGCCAGCGTTTCCACCGCCATCCAGCTGCAGGGCAAGGAACTGTCGTTCAACAACGTGGCCGACACCGACGCCGCACTGGAGTGCGTGAAGAGCTTCGTCAAGCCGGCCTGCGTCATCGTCAAGCACGCCAACCCATGCGGCGTGGCCGTGGTACCTGAAGACGAAGGCGGCATCCGCAAGGCCTACGACCTGGCCTATGCCACCGACACCGAGTCGGCGTTCGGCGGCATCATCGCCTTCAACCGCGAACTGGACGGCGAAACCGCCAAGGCCATCGTCGACCGCCAGTTCGTCGAAGTGATCATCGCCCCGAAAATCTCCCAGGCTGCCCGCGACGTGGTTGCCGCCAAGCAGAACGTACGCCTGCTGGAATGCGGCGAGTGGCCAGCCGAGCGCGCTGCCGGCTGGGACTTCAAGCGTGTCAACGGTGGCCTGCTGGTGCAGAGCCGCGATATCGGCATGATCACCGCCGATGACCTGAAGATCGTCACCAAGCGTGCGCCGACCGAGCAAGAGATCCACGACCTGGTGTTCGCCTGGAAAGTGGCCAAGTTCGTCAAGTCCAACGCCATTGTCTACGCCAAGCAGCGCCAGACCATCGGCGTCGGCGCCGGCCAGATGAGCCGCGTCAACTCCGCGCGCATTGCTGCAATCAAGGCCGAGCATGCCGGCCTGCAGGTGCAGGGTGCAGTCATGGCGTCGGATGCGTTCTTCCCGTTCCGTGATGGCATCGACAATGCGGCTAAAGTGGGTATCAGCGCCGTGATCCAGCCGGGTGGTTCGATGCGTGATGCCGAGGTGATTGCTGCTGCTGACGAAGCCGGTATCGCCATGGTGTTCACCGGTATGCGCCACTTCCGCCACTAAACAGATGCAGGGCCGATCGCCGGCCCTTGTAGGAGCGGCCTTGTGTCGCGATAGGGCCGCAAGGCGGCCCCGGCAATTTCTGCTGCGAAGCTGAAAACCTGGGGCCGCTACGCGCCCCTTTCGCGACACAAGGCCGCTCCTACAGGAAGCGGGATCGGCCAGACAGAATTCGAGGTTTTGACATGAAAGTTTTGATCATCGGCAGCGGCGGCCGTGAGCACGCCCTGGCCTGGAAAGTCGCCCAGGACCCACGCGTGGAAAAAGTCTTCGTTGCCCCGGGCAACGCTGGCACCGCCATTGAAGCCAAGTGCGAGAACGTCGCCATCGACGTCTGCGCCCTGGAGCAACTGGCTGACTTCGCCGAGAAGAACGTCGACCTGACCATCGTCGGTCCGGAAGCACCGCTGGTCATCGGTGTGGCCGACCTGTTCCGCAGCCGCGGCCTGGACTGCTTCGGTCCGACCAAGGGCGCGGCCCAGCTGGAAGGCTCCAAGGCCTTCACCAAGGACTTCCTGGCGCGTCACAAGATCCCGACCGCCGACTACCAGAACTTCACCGAAATCGAGCCGGCGCTGGCCTACCTGCAGGAAAAAGGCGCGCCGATCGTGATCAAGGCCGACGGCCTGGCCGCGGGCAAGGGCGTGATCGTCGCCATGACCCTGGAAGAAGCCGAAGCCGCCGTGCGTGACATGCTGGCCGGCAACGCCTTCGGTGATGCGGGCTCCCGCGTGGTGATCGAGGAGTTCCTCGACGGCGAGGAAGCCAGCTTCATCGTCATGGTCGACGGCCAGAACGTGCTGCCCATGGCCACCAGCCAGGACCACAAGCGCGTCGGCGACCAGGACACCGGCCCGAACACCGGCGGCATGGGTGCCTACTCCCCTGCCCCGGTGGTCACCGCCGAAGTGCACCAGCGCGTGATGGACCAGGTGATCTGGCCGACCGTGCGCGGCATGGCCGAGGAAGGCAACGTCTACACCGGCTTCCTCTACGCCGGCCTGATGATCGACAAGGCGGGCAACCCCAAGGTCATCGAGTTCAACTGCCGCTTCGGCGACCCTGAAACCCAGCCAGTCATGCTGCGCCTGGAGTCGAGCCTGGTGCTGCTGGTCGAGGCCGCATTCGCCAAGGCGCTGGACAAGGTCGAAGCACAGTGGGACCCGCGCCCGAGCCTGGGCGTGGTACTGGCTGCCGGCGGCTACCCGGGCGACTACGCCAAGGGTGATGTGATCAACGGCCTGGACGCTGCCGCGAAGATCGAAGGCAAGGTGTTCCACGCCGGTACCGCACTTAAGGATGGCAAGGTGACCACCAACGGCGGGCGCGTGCTGTGTGCCACCGCCATGGGCAGCACCGTTGCCGACGCGCAGCAGCAAGCTTACCGCCTGGCCAAGGAAGTAAGCTGGAACGGCAGCTTCTACCGCACCGACATCGGCTACCGGGCCATTGCCCGAGAGCGCGGTGAGCACCAGCAGTAAGTTGTACCGGGCTGCCGCAGCGCGCTCCAGCACCTTGCGCCTGCGGCATCCGGCTCGTCGACAGGGCCCCGAGGGGCCTTGCCTTCGACTTGGCGCGCCGCGCATAGTTAATACCCGGCACCTTGGCTAAGAAGGGATTTCGTAGTGCGTCGGCTTCGGATTGCCTCAGCTCTGATCGTCAGCTTGCTGACCTTGCTCTGCATGTTCCCGGCTGCGGCCGAACATGACGGAGGCTGGGCCGTTCTGCTCGACGAACAGGCCAACCTGCAACTGAGCGACGTGCGCTCCGAGCGTTACCGCAACCAGTTCAGCCCGCTGGTACTCGCCGACCTGGATGCCGCCCCTGCGGAACAGGCCCTGTGGCTGCACTACCGCCTGGAGCCCGGCGAGCAGGAACAACTGCTGCGGGTTTTCGCCCCAGACCTTTCTGGCCTGGACCTCTACGCCCTCGAGGGCGACCAGCTTCTGCGTCAGCTGCACCACGGGCGCCAGGCCGGCAATGCCAGCCCGACCCTGCGTGGCAGCGACCATGTACTGCCCCTGCCCAACAGCAAGCAACCCCTGGATATCTACCTGCGCCTGGTTTCCGAGCACCAGCTGCGCCCGGCCATCAGCCTGGAGCCTGCGGCCGTGGCAGCCTCCGACCAGCGCCAGCCACTGCTGTTCGGCATGCTGTTCGGCGGCCTGGTGATGCTGATCATGCACAACCTGATCCGCTTCCTCTACAGCCGCTCGAGCACCACCCTGATCCTGGCGCTGTACCACGGCCTGATGCTGCTCAGCGGCCTGATCCTGCTGAACCTCAGCGGCCCCTGGTGGCACGTGTGGCACAGCGCGCAAACGCCCGCCGCATACCTGACGCTGGTCCTGGCCGGCCTGGCCGGGCTGTGTTTCACCCAGCATTTCTTCTCGCCATGCAACTCGCCACGGCTCAACCGCCTGCTGCAGGGCGAGATGCTGGTGGTCGGGTTGAGCGGGTTGGTGCTGCTGTTCGTCGACACCCTGCCCCTGAACCTGATGACCTACGCCCTGATGGCCCTGGGCAGCGTGAGCATGCTGCTGGTCAGCAGCTACCACTGGTACAAGGGCTATGCACCCGCACGCCTGTTCAGCCTGGCCATGGTGGTGTTCAACCTCGGTGGGCTGGTGCTGCTGCCAGCGCTGCTGGGCCTGACCCGTACCTCGACGCCCTGGCTGCTGTGCATCCTGCTGGGGCTGACCGTGGCCAGCGGCCTGCTGCTCAACCTGGCAGTCAGCGAACGCCTGCGGCGCATGAGCGAAGAGCGCTTCAGCGCCAGCCGCGCCCTGGCCGCCAGCGATGCCGAAATCAACGCCAAGGCCGAGTTCCTGGCCAAGATCAGCCACGAAATCCGCACCCCCATGAACGGCGTGCTGGGCATGACCGAACTGCTGCTGGGCACGCCGCTGTCGGTCAAGCAGCGCGACTACGTGCAGACCATTCACAGCGCCGGCAACGAACTGCTCACGCTGATCAACGAGATTCTCGACATTTCCAAGCTGGAATCCCGACAGATCGAACTCGATGACGTGCAGTTCGACCTCAACGCGCTGATCGAAGATTGCCTGAACATCTTCCGCGCCAAGGCCGAACAACAGAACATCGAACTGATCAGCTTCACCCAGCCGCAGGTACCACGGGTGATCAGCGGCGACCCGACGCGCCTGCGCCAGGCCTTGTCAAGCCTGCTGGAGAATGCCCTGAAAAACACCGACCAGGGCGAGATCCTGCTGGTAGTGGCACTGGACCAGCGCGGCGAGGTACCGCGCCTGCGCATCGCCGTGCAGGACAGCGGCGAACCGTTGCCCGCCGCTGACCGCGAAGCTCTGTTGCAGGCCGAGTTGCACAGCCACCACTTCCTGTCCAGCAACAAGCTGGGCGGCCACCTGGGGCTGGTCATCGCCAAGCAGCTGATCGGCCTGATGCAGGGCGAGTTCGGCATCAAGAGCAGCACCGGCATGGGCAACACCCTGTGGCTGACGCTGCCGCTGGACCCTTCGCGCCTGGAACAGCCACCGGCCGACCTGGACAGCCCGCTGCGCGATGCTCGTGTACTGGTGGTGGACGACAACGACACCTGCCGCAAGGTGCTGGTACAGCAGTGCAGTGCCTGGGGCATGAACGTCAGCGCGGTCCCGTCGGGCAAGGAAGCCCTGGCCCTGCTGCGCACCAAGGCCCACCTGCGCGATTACTTCGATGCCGTGCTGCTGGACCAGAACATGCCAGGCATGACCGGCATGCAGCTGGCCGCCAAGATCAAGGAAGACCCGAGCCTGAACCACGACATCCTGGTGGTGATGCTCACCGGCATCAGCAACGCGCCGAGCAAGGTCATTGCGCGTAACGCCGGAGTCAAGCGGATCCTCGCCAAGCCGGTGGCCGGCTACACGCTGAAAACCACCCTGGCCGAAGAACTGGCCCAGCGCGGCCGCGAGCAAGCCATACCAGCCAGTTTGCCCGGCATCCCCCAGGCACTGGACCTGCCCGGCGATTTCCGCGTGCTGGTCGCCGAGGACAACAGCATTTCGACCAAGGTGATCCGCGGCATGCTCGGCAAGCTCAACCTCGAGCCCGACACCGCCAGCAATGGCGAAGAGGCCTTGCAGGCGATGAAGGCGCAGCGCTATGACCTGGTGCTGATGGACTGCGAGATGCCGATACTGGACGGCTTCTCGGCCACCCAGCAGCTGCGCGCCTGGGAAGCCGCCAACCAGCGCCAGCGCACCCCGGTGGTGGCACTGACCGCGCACATACTTGCCGAACACAAGGAACGCGCCCGCCTGGCGGGCATGGACGGGCACATGGCCAAACCGGTGGAACTGTCGCAGTTGCGAGAGCTGATCCAGTACTGGGCCAATCACCGGGAAGCCAAGGTGGATCCGGTGCATAGTTCCTGATCTGAGGCGCCTGTGCCGGCCTCTTCGCGGGTGAACCCGCTCCCACAGGGATAGCATTGCCTTCAGGCCTTATGCAGTACCTGTGGGAGCGGGTTCACCCGCGAAGAGGCCGGCACAGGCTATCAACAGAATCTGCTGATAAACTCTGCCCAGCCATAACTGCCTGGACTAGCCCCCATGCTCCATGAGTTGTTCAGCGTCTACCTGAAAATGCTCGTGCTCTACAGCCCGTTCTTCGTGCTGTCGTGCTTCATCAGCCTGACCCGCGGCCACTCCAGCAAGGAGCGCAAGCAGCTGGCATGGAAGGTGGCCATCGCCGCGCTGATCTCCAGTGTCCTGCTGTACCTGTTCGGGCGGGCGATCTTCGGCATTTTCGGCATCACCGCCGACGCCTTCCGCATCGGCGCCGGCAGCGTGCTGTTCATCTCGGCCCTGGGCATGGCCCAAGGCAAGTCCGCGGTACAGGCCGACAACGTGCAGCAGGATGTCACCATCGTGCCGCTGACCATCCCGCTGACCGTCGGCCCCGGCACCATCGGTGCACTGCTGGTAATGGGCGTCGGCCACCCGCACTGGGACGACAAGCTGCTGGCCATCATCAGTATCGCCCTGGCCTGCTTCACCGTGGGCCTGGTGCTGTACCTGTCGCACCGTATCGAGCGCATCCTCGGCGACCAGGGCCTGCAGATCGTCAGCCGCCTGATGGGGCTGTTCGTCTGCGCCCTGGCTGCACAAATCATCTTCACAGGCATCAAAGGCTACCTCGCGCCCTAGATGTCGAAATCCAGTATGCGCTTCAAGGAAACCTGCACGACGCGGTCCTGCACCTTGGGCAAGAAACTCTGCTCGAAAGCCAGGATGTTGAAGCGTATCAACTCCGCTCGCACATTCTTGAGGCTGCGCTTGTGGCTGATGAAGCCTGCCCGGAACGCCGAACGATTATCCGTTTCGTGATACAGCACCATGTCGACACGATTCGCCCCTGCAGGCGCGCAGGGCAGCAATTGAAAATGCTGCCGCTCATAGGCACAGCGCTCAAGCGATTGCAGAACCGGCGGCTTGGTCAACAGCTTGCGCATGGACTGACCACTTGCCGAGGCAAAATGATCGCCGGCGGTTGCGGCAATGGTTTCAAGCACCTTGTCGGTTTGCCTGACCCGGTCCTCCTCAGGCCAGTGCACCTGCTCGGCAGTAACTGCGTCCCAGCCCATGAATTTCAGCTGGTTGCGGTAGTAGGCCAACCAGTCCTGGATCAGCCCTTCCTTGTAAGCCGTTTCGGTGGCCCGCTCAGCCATCGCCAGGGCAAGCCGCACTTTGTTTTTCTGCGCAGTGGAAATACCCGGCAGAAACGAAACAATCCCTGCGCCGATCACAGCAGATATGGCTTCAATCATGTTGTGCTCCTGTTACTGGTGCATGAGGGTCGAACCGATACTCCCCCAGTGCATCCTTGGTTTTCATCAATGCCTGCAGTTCATCTCGCTGACGTTGGAAACGCCCGTTATCCAGCAGCAAGGAAACGCCATTGAACCTGGCTTCGCCCTCCAGCGCCTTTTCGACCAGCAGCATGTCCTGAGAGATGCCGGCGATCGGCTTGTCGAATTGCAGGGTGATACTGCAAAGGTCAAGCGCCGGCCCCGGCTTGAGCAGCCCAAGCTCGATCACCAGCTGCGAACCCTGCGTGCTGAACTTCAGCTGGTGGCGAAAACCTTCGATCGATCGGCCCAGGCCGCTTCTTACTGCAGCCAGCACGGCCTCATGACGGATCGAGCGCATCTTCAGCCACGCCTCGAGCGGCTGTATCTGCGCGCTGCGCGCGGGTTGCCCCAACTGTTTCAGGTCATGCGTACTGGCCAGCTTGATCCAGCCCAGTTGCCGATATGCCTCGCGATAGGCGTCATACCAGGCTTCATAGTTGTCAAAGCGTGACCCCGCATTCCTGTTGGCCACCAACTGGGCGTAAAGGATGGAGTCGAAGGCAGCCTGACGCTGAATCTGGCCAGTGTCTGCGCGATACAGTAATGCCGTTCCGCCAATCAACATGAGTTGTTCAGCTGCTCTGTCCATTGTGTTGCCTCGTCACAAAGACCCGAACAAGGCGGCGTTGCAACGCCGCCCTGCGATCAGATGTCGTACTGGAGAATGTTCTCGACACTGCGCACGCCGAGTTTGTTTTCCACGGTTTCGCGGATTTTGTCGTAGACGAAGGTGTTGAGAGTAAGCACAGCCGTGCCGGCGTAGTAGTGGGTCTTGTCCAGCTTCCACTGGATACCCAGGATGTCATCATCCAGCTGCGGGGCAGACGCCTGGATGCAACTCACCACCATGACCACATCGTTGTTATCGGTTTCGATGCAGGCCGCCATGCCGACCATGCCCCTGGCCTTGTTCTTGCGTTTGTGGTCGAGCACCTTGGCGTCATTTTCGACGGTAGTCAGTTTGTCGAAGGCCATCTTGGCCAGCTCACCCAACTTGGTACCCCCCAGCATTGCATTCCCCACCACACCGATCGCCCGTACAGCGACAGCGCCTACGGTGACAGACAGTTCCGCCGAGGTTTCCAGTTCGAAACTACGCTTGGGGATGGTAAAGCCAAGATCACGCATGACATCGATGAACCGCTCGTACCACTCCCTGCTCTGCTTTTCGGCATCGAAGGATTTGTCAGCCACCAAGGTGGCAAAGTGGAAGGCATTCTTTACGTCATGACGGCTTTGCGAAGACATGCCTGCGCCGCAGGCCAGCAGGTTGCCTTCGACCAGAATGGCCGCGTCAGTGGTAGTGACTTGTGTTTCTTCGGACATGTGGAAACTCCTAGATGGTTGCCCCTTGAGTCAGGGGCAACCACCTTAGCCAGCGCGCCCACGATGCAGCGCGCTGAAGGGTTTCCGGTGCAACTAGTCGGCCGACGGGTACCAACGCGGCGTGTAGGCCCACACCCCACCCGAGAGGCGAGGAAACACGCAGGTTGTAGATGAACCCACCAGCACCATGGTGCGCATGTCGACCATTTCCGGCAGCAGCTCGGCCAATGTGACGACCTTCAGCGTCTGCCCCGGCCTACCGATGTCACGGCCAAGGACTACAGGCGTGTTCCCCTCGCGATGCCGGCGCACGACCTCCAGCGCTACCCCGAGCTGGTGCGGCCTTGCCTTGGAAATCGGGTTGTAGAATGCCAGCACCAGGTCGGCCTGGGCCGCCAGATCCAGGCGCTTTTCAATGATCGACCATGGCTTGAGGTTGTCCGACAGCGACATCACGCAGAAGTCATGCCCCAGCGGTGCACCCGCCTGGGCGGCGGTCGCGAGCGAGGCCGACACCCCTGGCAGGATCTCGAGATCCACCCGGTGCCAGGCAGGGTCCGTTGACTCGTGCAGCGCTTCAAGTACCGCAGCTGCCATGGCGAACACACCCGGGTCGCCCGACGACACCACCACCACCGAACGGCCCTGGGCCGCCAGTTCGAAGGCATGCCGGGCACGCTGCATCTCTTCACGGTTGTCGGTGCAGTGCAGCACCTGGTCGTCACGGAACGGGCCGGCCATGCGCACGTAGGTTTCGTAACCGAGCACATCCTCGGCTCGCGCCAGTTCGGCCTTGACCGCCGGCACCATCAGCTCGGCTGCACCCGGCCCCAGGCCGATGACCGCCAGGCGACCCCGACGACGACCGATCTGCGCCACCTCGACCGGGGCAGGCGCCACCGCGATGACCACGTCTGCCACCTCGATCAGCTGCGCAGCAGGCAATGCCGCAGCAACCATGCCGGCCAGATCATGCGTCCTGGCAGCAAAGCGCAAGGCAATCCCCAGGGCCTGTGCGGCCTCGTGCAGGGCGCTGTCGGCCATGGCTTGCTCGTCGGCCAGCAGGCAGGCCACAGCAGGCTCGGCGATGCCGGCCTGCTGCAATGCCGCACGGATACTGGCCAGGCTGCCGCCAGCAACACCCACTACCACCGAACGCGGGTGGATCAGCAGCTCGTCGCGGCTGGCCGGGCGGGCCTGGTGCCCCACATGGATGGTACGCCGAGCCGCCTCGCTGGCAGGCAACTGCGCCTGTTGCAGCCACGGCGCGTCACCTTCGATGCGCACCGCCTCGCCAGCAAGCAGGTCGGAGACAAAGCGCTTGCCTTGCTCGATATCCGCCAGCGCATAGCCCTGTGGCGGGTTCAGTAGACAGGTGCCGAAACGCAGCTCGCCGCTGGTGGTGATGGCCGCAGCAACGCCTAGTGCTTCAGCGATTTCGCGCGCCATCACGTTCACCCCGCCAAGGCCCCCGAGCAACGGCACTACGGCACTGCCGTCTTCGGCCACGGCCAGTACCGGTGGTTCGACACCTTTCTCGCTGAGCAGGCTGGCCAGGCTGCGGATGACGATACCCGCCGCGCACAGGGCGATGATCGGCGTGTTCTGCTGGTACAGCCCACGCAGGGTATCGCCGAACGCGGTGTAGCAAAGGTCGGCACCCTCGACCCGGCCTTCCAGGCCATGGATCGATGCTTGTGGATAACACTGCTGGATACGCTGCGCCGTGGCCAGGCTGCCCTGGCCAAGGATGACGATCGCCGGTGCCTGGTGCATGTTCAGCCCTGCCATTTTTCACCCGGCACGATGATCAGCGAGAAGTACGGCGACGACTGTGGGTCGACCTGGTCCAGCGGCACGATCTTCTGGTTGGCCATGGTCGCCCGCTCCACATACAGCGCGCGCCCGTCCAGGCCCAGTTCGGCCAGCACTTCGCGCACCTTGGGGAAGTTGCGGCCAAGCTTCATGATCACCGCTGCGTCGGCGTCGGCCAGGCGACGCTTGAGCTCTTCGGCCGGCAACACGCCAGACAGCACCGACAGGCTCTGGTTGCGGTAAACCAGCGGCGCGCCCAGTACCGAGGCGCCACCGAGCATCGAGCAGACGCCGGGGATCACTTCGGCCTCGTAGCGCTGCGCCAGGCGGTCGTGCAGGTACATGTAGGAACCATAGAAGAACGGGTCGCCTTCACAGATCACCGCCACGTCGCGGCCGGCATCCAGGTGCTCGGCTACCTGAACGCTGGCCTCGTCGTAGAAGTCGCTGATCACCTGTTCATAGGACAGCGGCGCTGGCAGCGCTTCGGTGGTTACCGGGTAGACCAGCGGCAGCAAGGTCTGCTCGGGCTGCAGGTGCGCCTCGATGATGCCGAAGGCATTGCCGCGCTTGCCCTTGGCCACGAAGTAGCCGACCACGGGCGCTTCACGCAGCAGGCGCAGGGCCTTGAGGGTAATCAGTTCAGGGTCGCCAGGGCCCACGCCCAGGCCCAGCAGACGTCCACGCGGCGCCATCATTCCACCTCCGTGGCGAGGGCGTTGACCGCAGCGGCGGCCATCGCGCTGCCGCCCAGGCGGCCCTGCATGATCACGAACGGCACGCCACGGCTGTCGGCGGCGAGCATCGCCTTGGACTCGGCGGCACCGACGAAGCCGACCGGGAAGCCGAGGATCAGGGCTGGTTTCGGGGCGCCGGCGTCGAGCATTTCCAGCAGGTAGAACAGCGCGGTAGGCGCGTTGCCGATCACCACCACACTGCCTTCCAGGTGCGGTCGCCACAACTCCAGGGCCACGGCGGAACGGGTGTTGCCGGCGTCTTTCGCCAGGCCCGGTACGCTCGGGTCGCGCAGGGTGCAGATGACCTTGTTGTCGGCGGGCAGGCGGGCGCGGGTAATGCCTTCGGCGACCATGTGCGCATCACACAGGATCGGCGCGCCGTTCAGCAACGCCTCGCGCCCGGCCCGGCCGGCGCCTTCGGAGAACTGCAGGCCATCGATGGCGTCGACCATGCCACAGGCGTGGATCACGCGCACGGCGAGCTTTTCGAGGTCTGCGGGGATCCGCTCGAGTCGGGCTTCCTCGCGGATGATCCGGAAGGAATTGCGATAGATCTCCTGACCATCGCGGATGTAGTCAATCATCAAGGTGCTCCGTCGGCAGGTCGAGCATGGCGCCTGCTTCATTCAAGGTAAGGTCGGTGGCGCGCAGGGCGCCGAAGCCCGGCAGGCGCGCATCACGCAGGTACAGGTCGTAACGGCCCGGCGCGCGGGCCAGCAGGGTGGCCGGGGCAACATGGGCCACGGCGCAGGATCGGGGGCAACCGGACAAGTGCACGCTGCCGGGCACGCCAGGGCCGAGCAGTGCAGCCAGGGTGACGGCGTCGGCCTTGGTCTCGCCCAGGGCCTTGGCACAGCCACTGGTGCCGGTACAGGCGCTTATGCGTGCCAGTGGCTCATGGTCGTGGCATAGCAGGCCCAGTGCGGACAACCCGGCCTGGGCGTGATCGATGTGTTGGGCTTGCAGGTTGGTCAGCACCAGGCTTTGCCAGGGGCTCAGGCGCAGGCTGCCATCGCCATGTTCACGGGCAACGCGCGCAGCGCCACGCAGCATGGCCGGGGTCAGGCGCCCCTGCGGCGGGACAACGCCCAAGGCGACGCCCTGCGCCTGGGGCAGAACGCCCAGCCACGAGGCGCTGCGGGGTGCACGCCGCCATGCGAGCACGGCGGCATCGCGGCGGATGGCCAGGCCGAGTCCGTCGATGAAATCGGTTGCCGAACACACCTCGAGCAACTGGCGCATGCGCGACTGTGCCGGGGTGGCCAGGTCGAGGAAGCGCTCCAGCACCGCACGCACCAGTGCCAGGCCTTGGTCCGCCGGCACCGCGCCGAGCACCTGGCCGTCTGCCGGGCAACCCGCCAGGCCAAACGCCAGCCAGGTCTGCTGCCCCAGGCGCAGGGCCGACAGCCACAGGTCATGGGGGTGTTCGAGCATGGCCAGGTTTTCGCCGGCATCCAGCTGCACGGCGAACTTGGCCGACAACTGGTGAAAACGCGGGGTGCCTTCCAGCAGGTCGAGGATCTGCCCGGCCAGCGGCCGAGCGTCCAGCAGCATCGCCGGGTCATGCCCGGCCAGCGGGCTGAGCATCAGGTTGCGCACATCGTCACCGGCGGCATCACGTGGGCCCAGGCCGGCAGCAAGCAGTGTCTCGACCAGGCCGCGATGCTCGCTGCCGATGCCGCGAATCTGCAGGTTGCCGCGGTTGGTGGCCTCGATCACGCCACCGGCGAAACGCTCGGCAGCCGCCGCCACTGCGTCGGCCTGGTCGGCCAGCAGCAGGCCGCCCGGCAGCTTGATGCGGCAGATGCCACCATCACGGGCACTGACGATGCGCCACAACCCCGGGCAGGCCGAGGGACGGGGCGATACATGGGAGGCATGGGCCTGGGTCAAAGGGGCGTCCGGCAATCTGTGAAAATGCGCTTGAGTGTAGAAGGCGCGGTATTATGCCTGCTTTGTCCGGCGGCATGAAAAGCCGGTGGTCGAGCATCATCGACGATCGAGTAGAAATTCAGGACCGCGTCGCCTTCTTCGCGGGCATGCCCGCTCCCACAGGATCACCGCTGCCCTCAACGGCTGCGCTGTACCTGTGGGAGCGGGCGAGCCCGCGAAGGGGCGCGCAGCGGCCCCCAAAATGGCGGAATGAAATACATGGCACCCTGGCTGACAGTTGTAGGTATCGGCGAAGACGGCTTCAGCGGCCTGGGCAAGCAGGCCCGGCGCGCGCTGCTGGGCGCTGCGCGGATCTTCGGCAGCCCGCGCCAGCTGGCCTTGCTGCCACGCTGCGTGGCCGGCGAACGGCTGGGCTGGCCAAGCCCGTTCTCGCTGGCCCCGGTACTGGCCCTGCGCGGCCAGCCGGTATGCGTGCTGGCCAGCGGCGACCCGATGTTCTACGGCGTCGGCGCCAGCCTGGCGCGCCAACTGCCCGCCGCTGAAATACGCGTGCTGTCGATGCCCTCCTCCTGCGCCCTGGCCGCCGCCCGCCTGGGCTGGCCGCTGCAGGACGTGCAAGTCGTATCGCTGGTCGCTCGGCCCCTGGCAGCGCTCAATGCCCACCTGCACAGCGGCGTGCGCCTGCTGGTGCTGAGCAACGACGGCGACAGCCCGGCAGCAATTGCCACGCAGCTGCGCGAGCGGGGCTTCGGGCCAAGCCGCCTGCGGGTCTTCGAACACTTGGGTGGCGTGGACGAACGTGAGTTGGCCGGCACCGCCGAGGGCTGGCAGCACAGCGACGTCGCCGCGCTCAACCTGGTAGCCATCGAGTGCCTGGCCACGCCAGAGGCGCCGCGCCTGCACCGGCTGGCCGGGTTGCCGGACAGCGCCTTCCGGCATGACGGCCAGCTGACCAAGCGCGATGTCCGCGCCATCACCCTGGCCCGCCTGGCACCACAGCCCGGCGAGCTGCTGTGGGACGTGGGTGCCGGCTGCGGCTCGATCGGCATCGAATGGATGCGCGCCCACCCGGCCTGCCGCGCCTTGGCCATCGAGGCCGACGAAGGCCGCCAGGGCTTCATCGAACACAACCGTGATGCGCTGGGTGTACCCGGCCTGCAACTGGTCCGCGGCAAGGCACCGGCGGTGCTTGAAGGCTTGGAGCAACCGGATGCGATCTTCATCGGTGGCGGCGTCACCCGCGAAGGTGTGCTCGACTTGTGCTGGGCAAGCCTGCGCCCCGGCGGCCGGCTGGTAGCCAATGCGGTGACCCTGCAAAGCGAACTGGCCCTGGCGCATTTCCGTGAACGCCATGGCGGCGAGCTGACCCGCATCCATGTCGCCCATGCCCAGCCATTGGGCGCGTTCGACACTTGGCGCCAGGCGCTGCCGATCACCTTGCTGGACGTGGTGAAACCCGCCAATGCGTGAAGAAACCCGCGAACAGCCCGCCCCCCTGCGCAGCGGCCTGACCACCGGCAGCTGCGCCACTGCCACCAGCCTGGCGGCAGCGCGCTTGCTACTGGGCGGCGAGAGCAACGACGCCGTCAGCATCACCCTGCCCAAGGGCAAGGTGGTGCAGATGCGCCTGGAGTTCTGCCGCCTCACCGGCCAAGGTGCCGAAGCGGGCACGCTCAAGGACGCCGGCGACGACCCGGACGTGACCCATGGCGCCCTGCTCTATAGCCAGGTGCGCCTGCTGGCCGAACCGGGCATCCGTTTTGTCGCCGGCACCGGCGTCGGCACCGTGACCCGCCCGGGGCTGGTGCTGGCGGTGGGTGAGCCGGCCATCAACCCGGTGCCACGGCGCATGATCAGCGAACACCTGCAACGCCTGGCGGACGAATGCAGCTACTCAGGTGGCTTCGAGGTCACGGTCAATGTGCAGGGCGGCGAGCAACTGGCCCTGAAGACCATGAATCCGCGCCTGGGCATTCTCGGCGGGCTGTCGATCCTCGGCACCAGCGGCATCGTGCGGCCGTTTTCCTGCGCGGCCTACATCGCCTCGATCCACCAGGGCATCGACGTCGCCCACACCAACGGCTACACGCATATCGCCGCATGCACCGGCAACGCCAGCGAAGACACCATGCGCCGCGTCTATGGCCTGCCGGAAATAGCCCTGATCGAAATGGGCGACTTCGTCGGTGCGGTGCTCAAGCACCTGCGCAAGGTGCCGGTGCCACGCCTGACCCTGTGCGGCGGTTTCGGCAAGATCAGCAAACTGGCTGCCGGGCACATGGACCTGCACAGCCGCCACTCCAGCATCGACCTGCCGCAACTGGCCGGCTGGGCAGCGGACATCGGCGCCGACGAGGCGCTGCAGGCATCGATCATTACTGCCAACACCAGCCAGCAGGCCCTGGCACTCGCCCATGCAGCGGGCATCCCCTTGGGTGACGCGGTTTGCGCCCACGCCCTGGCCTTCGCCCGCAGCGTGGTGCCAGCGCAGGTGCAGGTGGAGGTGTTCGCCATCGACCGCCAGGGTGGCATTGTCGGCCGGGCGGGTGTGCAATGAACGGGCGCATCCTGCTGCTGGGCGGCGTCACTGAAGCCCTGGCCATCGCTCGCCGCCTGGGCCCGCAGCACGTCTACAGCCTGGCAGGCATCGGCCGGGTGCCGAAGGACCTGCAATGCCAGGTTCGGGTCGGCGGCTTTGGCGGTGCCGAAGGGCTGGCGAACTACCTGCACGATGCAGGCATCACGTTGCTGATCGATGCTACCCATCCCTATGCCGCGCAGATCAGCCGCAACGCGGCCAACGCCGCACGCTTGGCCGGTATTCCGTGCTGGGCCTTGCGCCGCCCGGCCTGGCAGACACAAACGGGGGACGACTGGCGCGAGGTCGAGGACTGGGCGGGGTTGATCGAGGCACTCAAGCCGTTTCGCAGGCCATTGTTCACGCTGGGGCGTGAGCCGCTGCAACATCTGGACGAGATACCGCTGGAGCAGTTCTGGACCTTGCGTGCGCTGGAGGCGTGCCCTGGCAATGATCGCTGCGAAGTGATTGGCGCGCGCGGGCCGTTCCATATCGACGATGAGCGGGCGTTGTTCCAGCGCCGCAAGATCGATGTACTGATCAGCAAGAACAGCGGCAGCGTGGCGACCGAACCGAAGCTGGAAGTGGCGCGGGAGCTGGGGATACCTGTGCTGATCCTGAAGCGACCGGCGTTGCCGGATGTGGACCAGGCATTCGACTCGCCAGCCGACCTGGCTGCGGCACTCGACCTGCAATAACTGTGGGAGCGGGCGCGCCCGCGAACACCGGCGAAGCCGGTGCCATGCACCGAGTCGTAATTTTCGCGGGCACGCCCGCTCCCACTGGGGTGGCCTACAGTAAGTTCAGACTTTTCTCTCAAACCATGAAGTGGCCATGTGCCGCACCGCTACCTTAAACTCGGCACTCCCTCCCGGAAGGCGCTACCCATATGGAAATGCAATGGTGGATCTGGCTGGTCTTCGGCATCGCGCTGATCCTGCTCGAACTGGTCCTGCCGACGTTCTTCATCCTCTGGTTCGGCATCGGCGCCGTGCTGGTGTCGCTCATTTCGCTGGCCGCCCCCAGCCTGCAATTGGACATGCAGGTGCTGCTGTGGGTGCTGATGTCGTCAGTCACCACGGCACTGTGGTTCAAGCTGTTCCGGCGCAAGCAACCAGACGTGCGCTGGACCGCCGAAAGCGTGATCGGTGAAGTGGGGCTGCTGACTGCTGGTGTATCGGAGTTCCAGAAAGGCCGTGTGCGCTTCCAGAAGCCTATCCTCGGCAACGAGGAATGGACCTGCGTCGCCAACAGCGAGATCGCGGCCGGCGAGCGGGTACGCCTGACCGCCATCGAAGGGAACACCGCCCGGGTCATCCGGGCCTGAATCCGCACTAAAAGGAATTTCGCATCATGACCAGCCTCATCGTCGTCGTCGCCATTGCCCTGTTCATCCTGATCACCGTGTTCAAGGGGGTGCGCATCGTGCCCCAGGGCGAGGAATGGGTCGTCGAGCGCCTGGGCCGCTACCAAAGCACCCTCAAGCCCGGCCTGAACATCGTCATCCCGTACATGGACGTGGTCGCCTACCGCCTGCCGACCAAGGACATCATCCTCGATGTGCAGCAGCAGGAAATCATCACCCGGGACAACGCGGTGATCGTCGCCAACGCCCTGTGCTTCGCCAAGGTGGTCGACCCGCAGAAGGCCTCTTATGGCGTGCAGGACTTCTCGTTCGCCGTCACCAGCCTGACCATGACCTCGCTGCGTGCCATCGTCGGCGCCATGGACCTGGACGAAGCGCTGTCCAGCCGCGAGCAGATCAAGGCGCGCCTGCGCGAGGCGATGTCCGAGCAGACCGAAGACTGGGGCGTGACCGTACGCTCGGTGGAAATCCAGGACATCAAGCCCTCGGAGAACATGCAACTGGCCATGGAGCGCCAGGCGGCAGCAGAGCGTGAGCGCAAGGCCGACGTGACTCGTGCCGAAGGGGCAAAGCAGGCGGCGATCCTGGAAGCAGAAGCACGCTTGCAGGCTGCCAGGCTGGATGCCGAAGCGCAGATCAGCCTGGCCGAGGCCTCGGCGCGGGCGATTACGCTGGTCAAGGACGCGGTCGGCAACGAGACCGTGCCGGCGATGTACCTGCTGGGCGAGCGCTATGTGGGGGCGATGGAGAACCTGGCGGGCAGCAGCAATGCCAAGGTGGTGGTGCTGCCGGCGGACCTGCAGGAGACCGTGCGTGGGCTGATGGGCCGCAACAAGGCTTGATAATGCTGGGGGCGCTTTGCGCCCCATCGCGACACAAGGCCGCTCCTACAGGTTACCCGCTGCCCCTGGGCCGGTGATAATCCTGTGGGAGCGGGCGTGCCCGCGAAGCAGGCGACACCGCTTCAACAGCATGCCTGCGTCACTTCACCGCACCCCGCCATTTTTACCTATACTCCGCCTTACAATACCCACCACGATTCCTGACCGGATCTCTCCATGCCCCCACGTCGGCACATCGCCTGGATAGCCTGCCTTGCAGTGCTGTTCAACCTGCTGGCCATGCCGCTGTCTTCCGCCGCGCCCAAGGGCCCGGCCGAGCAGCTGCTGTGGGGGGCCTTCTGTTCCAGCATGGCCAACAAGGCCAAGGTCGACGTCCAGGCCCTGGCCAAGATCGACCTCGGCCCGCAAAGCGACGACAGCGCCAGCATGATGAATTGCTGGTGCTGCTCCGGTGCCGCGCCACTGCTGGCCCTGCCCGGCTACCCGCCGCAGCTGCACAACCCGCCGATACTGCTCGCCGGCCTGCTGCCGCCACCCGCCGACTACCACGCCACGCCGCGCCAACTCTGGCCGGCGCTCAACCCCCGTGCCTCTCCGCTGGCCTGAGTTCTTCACGCTGTCTGCCTGAACCTGAACAGAAACGGAGATTCACCATGCTCAAGCACGCCCTCGTCATGGCCGCCCTGCTGCTGCCCGGCGCCTTTGCCAATGCCCACGAATACAGCGTGGGTGACCTGCACATCGCCCACCCCTGGTCACTGCAGCTACCCCCCAACGCCCCCAACGTCGCGGCGTATTTCGTGGTGCACAACAACGGCCAGGCCGACGACCGCCTGCTCAGCGTCGACAGCCCCATCAGCGATGACGCACAACTGCACGAGCATGCCATGAGCGCCAGCGGTGCCATGAAGATGCAGCAGGTGCCCAGCGTGGTGGTGCCCGCTGGCAAGGACCTGACCTTCGCCCCCAGCGCCTACCATGTGATGCTGATGCAGCCCAAGGACCGCAGCCTGCTCAGCGACGGCAAGCGCTTCCCGTTGACCCTGCACTTCGAAAAGGCCGGCGATATCACCGTCGATGTGGCCGTGCAGAAGCAGGCGCCGACGGACCAGCCGCAAGCCCACGAACACGCGCACTGATCACCCGCTGAAAGGCACTCGCCATGAGCCTGCCGCGCAACAGCATCAGTCGTACCACCCGCCCTGACCGCAGGCGCGCCGGTGGCGGATGGCTGAGCCTGTTCGCCATGTGGATGATCTTCATCGGCCCGCTGATTTCCCAGTCGATGCCGATGGACCACCACGCCGGCATGAGCATGCCGATGGACATGCCGATGGCCACCGCCCATCAGCATGGCGGCGACACCCATCACGGCCAGGCTGGAGATGGCCAGCTGCATGTGATGTGGGAAAAGTGCGGTTACTGCAGCCTGTTGTTCAACTGCCCGGCCCTGCCCCAGGCCCTCAGCCCGCTCAGTGCCGGCAGCGTCGTACCCACCACCCACCTGTTCGCACCCACGCGCCAGGGCCATGCCCGGCAGGCTGTATTCCCCGGCGCGCGCAGCCGCGCTCCACCTTCCTCGATCAACGTCTGAACCCACATTTTTTGCGCACGGAGCCAGGAGGCTTCGCGCTGACTCATGACTGATCGACTGGAATCATTATGTCCGGCTGCACCCCTGTTTTTGCCTTGTCCCTGCGTGGGACCATCGCCGCCGTGTGCGGCTCGCTGCTCGCGCCCGTGGCCCTGGCCGCCGACCCAGGCCATGAAGGCCATGCACACGACGCCCCCGAGCTGAGCCCGACGGTGATCACCGCGGTGGCCCCGAGCTCGCCGCTGACCGTGGTCACCAACCCGAAAGACCCGCGCCAGCCGGTGCCGGCCAGCGATGGCGCCGACTACCTGAAAACCATCCCCGGCTTCTCGGCCATCCGCGCCGGCGGCACCAACGGCGACCCGGTACTGCGCGGCATGTTCGGCTCGCGCCTGAACATCCTCACCAATGGCGGCCTGATGCTGGGCGCCTGCCCCAACCGCATGGACGCCCCCACGTCGTACATTTCGCCGGAAACCTACGACCGCCTGACCGTCATCAAAGGCCCGCAAAGCGTGATCTGGGGCCCGGGCGGCTCGGCGGGCACCATCCTCTTCGAGCGCGAGCCGGAAAAGTTCGGCACCCTCGGCAGCCGGGTCAATGCCAGCCTGCTGGCCGGCTCCAACGGCCGCTTCGACAAGGTGCTGGACACTGCCGCCGGCAACGACCAGGCCTACGCCCGCTTCGTCGGCAACCAGTCGCGCTCGGACGACTACCACGACGGCGGTGACAACACCGTGCCGTCACGCTGGGACAAGTGGAACGGCGATGTCGCCCTCGGCTGGACCCCCGACCAGGACACCCTGCTGGAACTCACCGCCGGCAAGGGCGATGGCGAGGCCCGCTATGCCGGCCGCGGCATGGACGGCTCGCAGTTCAAGCGCGAAAGCCTGGGCCTGCGTTTCGAAAAGTCCAACCTCGGCGAGGTGCTCGACAAGGTCGAGGCGCAGGTCTACTACAACTACGCCGACCACGTGATGGACAACTACAGCCTGCGCACGCCTTCGGGCAGCGGCATGATGGGCATGCCGATGGTCAGCAATGTCGACCGCCGCACCATGGGCGCACGCATCAAGGCCACCTGGCGCTGGGCTGATGTTCAACTGATCGGCGGCATCGACGCGCAGACCAACGAACATCGCAAGCGCGGTGGCATGGGTGTGGACGCGCACAAGGGCAAGGCCTGGACCAAGGACGCCGACTTCCACAACTACGGTGCTTTCGGCGAGCTGACCTGGTACGTCAGCGGTGACGACCGGTTGATCAGCGGTGCCCGCCTGGACCGCGCCTCGGCCCGTGACTTCCGCGCGACCAGCGCCACCAACGGCGACACCCGCGCCGACACCCTGCCCAGCGGCTTCGTACGCTACGAGCACGACCTGGCGGCGCTGCCAGCCACCACCTACATCGGCCTCGGCCATGCGCAACGCTTCCCCGACTACTGGGAGCTGTTCTCGGCGGGCGGCCCCACTGGCTCGGTCAATGCCTTCGACAGCATCAAGCCGGAGAAGACCACCCAGCTCGACTTCGGTGTGCAGTACCGCGACGAGCGCATGGAAGCCTGGGCTTCCGGCTACGTGGGGCAGATCCGCGACTACATCCTGTTCGACTACCAGGGGATGAGCTCCCGGGCCCGCAATATCGACGCCCGCATCATGGGCGGCGAACTGGGCGCGGCCTACCAGCTGACGGAAAACTGGAAGGCCGATGCCACGCTGGCCTACGCCTGGGGCAAGAACAGCAGTGACGGCACGGCACTACCGCAAATGCCGCCCCTGGAAAGCCGCCTGGGCCTGACCTACAGCCGCGATGTCTGGAGCGTCGGCGCACTGTGGCGGCTGGTGGCGGCGCAGAACCGCATCGCCGAGGACCAGGGCAACGTGGTCGGCAAGGACTACGACAACAGCGCCGGCTTCGGCGTGTTCTCGCTCAATGGCGCCTACAAGGTAAGCAACCACCTCAAGCTCAGCGCGGGGGTCGACAACCTGTTCGACAAGACCTACGCCGAGCACTTGAACCTGGCCGGGAACGCCGGGTTCGGCTACCCGGCTACCGATCCACAGCCGGTCAACGAGCCAGGCAGGACCTTCTGGACCAAGGTCGACTTCAGCTTCTGACAACAACAACGGGCGCGGCGCAGGTCGCGCCCATCTGCTGGTCAAACAGGAGGTTCCCATGAGAGGAACACGCATCAACTTCTACAACCTGGCCTGGCGTTGGCACTTCTATGCGGGGCTGTTCGTGGCCCCGTTCATGATCCTGCTGGCAATTACCGGGATCATCTACCTGTTCAAGCCGCAGCTCGACCCGCTGCTGTACCGCGAGCTGATGGTGGTCGAAGCCGGCCACCACCGACAGGGCGCGGACACAATGCTGGCCGAGGTGCGCAAGGCCTACCCCGAGGGCCACGTTGGCCAGTACCTGCCGCCGCTGGACGCCGAACGCAGCGCACAATTCGTGGTGCATGACTCCGGGCGCGAACTGAACGTGTTCGTCGACCCCTATAGCGGCAAAGTCCTCGGCGAACAGGATGGCAAGCAGAACCTGCAGGCCATCGCCCGCGCCCTGCATGGCGAACTGATGGTCGGCACGGTCGGTGACCGCCTGGTAGAACTGGCCGCGGGCTGGGGCATCGTGCTGGTGGTGTCGGGCCTGTACTTGTGGTGGCCACGCGGGCGCAATGGTGCTGGCGTGCTGTGGCCACGGCTGTCGGCACGCGGCCGACTGTTCTGGCGCGACCTGCATGCGGTGACCGGCTTCTGGGGCTCGGCCTTGTTGCTGCTGATGCTGGTCAGCGGCATGACCTGGACCGGCCTGTGGGGCAAGCAGTACGCCGACTTGTGGAACCGCTTTCCGGCGGCCATGTGGAACGACGTGCCCAAGTCGGACCAGCAGGCGGGTGAACTCAACAGCGCGCACCGCCAGACCGTGCCCTGGGCGATGGAAAACACGCCGATGCCGCAGTCCGGTGCACACGCCGAACATGCCGGGCATCACATGATGTCGAGCGCGCCGGCAGCGCCACAGATAAGCCTGCAGCAGGTCGAAGACATCGCTACCGCGCGCCAGGTCGAACCGGGTTACAGCATCACCACGCCGACCACGGCCGATGGCGTGTTCACCATCGCCGTATTCGCCGACGACCCGCGCAACGACGCCACCCTGCATGTCGACCAGTACACCGGCAAGGTGCTGGCCGATGTGCGCTGGCAGGACTACAGCCCGGTCGCCCGTGCCACCGAGCTGGGTGTGATGCTGCATGAAGGCAAGATGTTCGGGGCGTTCAACCAGATCATCATACTGCTGGTGTGCCTGATGATCTTGCTGGGCTCGGTGAGCGGGCTGGTGATGTGGTGGAAGCGCAGGCCGGCCGGCGGGCTGGGTGTGCCGCCGCTGCGCCATGACCTGCCGCGCTGGAAGGTAGCGGTAGGGGTGATGCTGGTGCTGGGGTTGATGTTCCCGCTGGTGGGGGTGTCGATGGTGGTGATGTGGCTGGTGGATAGCCTGGTGGTGAGGCGCGGTCGGGTGCTGGCCAGCGCTTGAGTTCTGGCCTGTGCCGGCCTCTTCGCGGGCTTGCCCGCTCCCACTGGGTCACCACATATTTCGAGGCCTGTGGTGTACCTGTGGGAGCGGGCAAGCCCGCGAAGAGGCCGGCACAGGCACAACACTGCTCCCCAAAAGTCGAGTCGATCTGTCGCGCCCCGAACTGGAACGCGCGTGTTAGCCTAGCCGGCTACCTCTGACAAGACGACCGACTGTCCAACGGAATGCAGCCTATGACGCAAACCTCACCCACAGCGCCAGATGAACAGCATCTGCAGCGCAACCTGACCAACCGCCACATCCAGCTGATCGCCATCGGTGGCGCGATCGGTACCGGCCTGTTCATGGGCTCGGGCAAGACCATCAGCCTGGCCGGGCCGTCGATCATCTTCGTCTACATGATCATCGGCTTCATGCTGTTCTTCGTCATGCGCGCCATGGGCGAACTGCTGCTGTCGAACCTCAACTACAAGTCGTTCATCGATTTCTCCGCCGACCTGCTCGGCCCCTGGGCGGGCTACTTCACCGGCTGGACCTACTGGTTCTGCTGGGTAGTCACTGGCATCGCCGACGTGGTCGCGATCGCGGCCTATACGCAGTTCTGGTTTCCCGAACTGCCGCAGTGGATACCGGCGCTGACCTGCGTAGGGCTGCTGCTGTCGCTGAACCTGGTGACGGTGAAGATGTTCGGTGAAATGGAATTCTGGTTCGCCCTGATCAAGATCGTCGCCATCATCGGCCTGGTCGTCACCGGCCTGTACATGGTCATCACCGGCTTCACCTCGCCCAGCGGGCGCACCGCGCAACTGGCCAACCTGTGGAATGACGGTGGCATGTTCCCCAATGGCCTGATGGGCTTCTTCGCCGGCTTCCAGATCGCCGTGTTCGCCTTCGTCGGCATCGAGCTGGTAGGCACCACCGCCGCCGAAGCGAAGAACCCGGAGCGCACCCTGCCACGGGCGATCAACTCGATCCCGGTACGGATCATCGTGTTCTACGTGCTGGCGCTGATCGCGATCATGGCCGTGACCCCATGGCGCGACGTGGTGCCAGGCAAGAGCCCGTTCGTGGAGCTGTTCGTGCTGGCCGGCCTGCCGGCGGCGGCGAGCATCATCAACTTCGTGGTGCTGACCTCGGCGGCCTCGTCGGCCAACAGCGGCGTGTTCTCCACCAGCCGCATGCTCTACGGCCTGAGCCAGGAGGGTGACGCACCCAAGGCCTTCGAGAAACTGTCGAGCCGCTCGGTACCAGCCAACGGCCTGTACTTCTCCTGCACCTGCCTGCTGCTGGGCGCAGTGCTGATCTACCTGGTACCGAACGTGGTCGAGGCATTCACCTTGGTCACCACCGTTTCGGCGGTGCTGTTCATGTTCGTCTGGACACTGATCCTGCTGTCGTACCTGAAGTATCGCAAGCACCGCGCGGCGCTGCACCAGGCCTCGAAGTACAAGATGCCGGGCGGGCGCTTCATGTGCTACGTGTGCCTGGTGTTCTTTGCCTTCATCCTGGTGTTGCTGAGCCTGGAAGACGATACCCGCGCGGCATTGCTGGTGACGCCGATCTGGTTCGTGCTGCTGGCGGTGACCTATCAGGGTGTGCGCAGCAAGCGCCATCCGCGCACGGCTGTGCGTAACGGCTGATGGCCTCGAGGGCTGCTCTGCAGCCCTTTCGCCGGCAAGCCAGGCTCCTACCTCGACCGCATCGACCTCAAGTCATGCGCTAACAACTGTCTTGTGTTGCCTGTACCGGCCTCATCGCCGGCAAGCCAGCTCCCACAGGGACAGCGCATGGCTCGAGGCCGATGCGGTCGAGGTGGGAGCTGGCTTGCCGGCGATGGGCCGCACAGCGGCCCCAATCCTGTGCACACAAATCCATCAGGCACCAACCTGGATCCAACCAACGCCCCAACACCTCGCACAACCCCTCTATTGCGCACCTTCCGCCGTTAGGCACACCCCTTGCAACACCCCTCCCCGCTTGCCCAACACATAAAAACTCAGCGGAGAGAGCACATGAAGCGACGCAGTCTGATCAAGGCCTTCACCCTTAGCGCATCGATTGCCGCAATGGGCCTGAGCTGGAGCATCCAGGCCGCCGAAACCATCAAGGTCGGCATCCTGCATTCGCTGTCGGGGACCATGGCCATTTCCGAGACTTCGCTCAAGGACATGGCGCTGATGACCATCGAGCAGATCAACGCCAAGGGCGGCGTGAACGGCAAGCTGCTCGAACCGGTGGTGGTCGACCCGGCCTCCAACTGGCCGCTGTTCGCCGAAAAGAGCCGACAGCTGCTGACCCAGGACAAGGTGGCAGTGGTGTTCGGCTGCTGGACCTCGGTATCGCGCAAGTCGGTATTGCCAGTGTTCGAGGAACTGAACGGCCTGCTGTTCTACCCGGTGCAGTACGAAGGTGAAGAGATGTCGCCAAACGTGTTCTACACCGGCGCCGCGCCCAACCAGCAGGCGATCCCGGCCGTGGAGTACCTGATGAGCGAGGACGGCGGCAGCGCCAAGCGCTTCTTCCTGCTGGGCACCGACTACGTCTACCCGCGCACCACCAACAAGATCCTGCGTGCCTTCCTGCACAGCAAGGGCGTGGCCGACAAGGACATCGAAGAGGTGTACACGCCGTTCGGCCACAGCGATTACCAGACCATCGTCGCCAACATCAAGAAGTTCTCCGCCGGCGGCAAGACCGCGGTCATCTCCACGGTCAACGGCGACTCGAACGTGCCGTTCTACAAGGAGCTGGCCAACCAGGGCCTGAAGGCCACCGACGTACCGGTAGTGGCGTTCTCGGTGGGCGAAGAAGAACTGCGCGGCATCGACACCAAGCCGCTGGTGGGCCATCTGGCGGCGTGGAACTACTTCGAGTCGGTGGATAACCCGGTCAACCAGAAATTCGTCGCCGACTGGAAGGCCTACGCCAAGGCCAAGGGCCTGCCAGGCGCCGACAAGGCGGTGACCAACGACCCGATGGAGGCCACCTACGTGGGCATCCACATGTGGGCGCAGGCGGTGGAGAAAGCCAAGTCCACCGATGTCGACAAGGTGCGCGAGGCACTGGCCGGGCAAAGCTTCGAGGCGCCGTCCGGCTTCACCCTGACCATGGACAAGACCAACCACCACCTGCACAAGCCGGTGATGATCGGCGAGATCCAGGATGACGGGCAGTTCAGCGTGGTGTGGGAAACCGAGCAACCGCTACGGGCGCAGCCATGGAGCCCGTTCATTCCCGGCAACGACAAGCGCCCTGATTACGCCGTGAAAGGTAACTGAGTGTACTGGGGCTGCTTTGCAGCCCATTCGCGGGCACGCCCGCTCCCACAGGTTCGGTGCCAGGTTCGAAACCTGTGGGAGCGGGCATGCCCGCGAAGAATCCAACGCCGATTTCCAGGATTACCCGCATGCTCAGACTGCTGCTCACCCTGCTCCTGCTGATGCCCTTGGCAACCCAGGCCAGCGAGGGCGAATTCTTCCTCGCTGCCAAGCCTGCCGAGCAAGCCCGCCTGCTCGAAGGCTGGGCCGCGCAACCCGATGCCGCCCGCCTGCCGCTGCTGGACAACCTGCGCCAAGGCCGCATCGCCGCCGACGACACGCGCAAGGTGCGCCTGAACAACCGCCTGCGCGGCCTGATCGACAATGCCCTGGCCAGCCACCAGTTGCTCAGCGACAACAGCGACATCCGCCTGGCCGCTGCCCAACAACTACAGAAAAGCGCGCAACCGGCGCAAATGGCCTTCCTCGACCGGCGCTTCGCCAGCGAACCGGATGCCGCCGTGCACGCCGCCCTTGGCCTGGCCCTGGCCAACCTGCAACTGGGCGCCAGCGAACCAGCGGTACGCCTGGCTGCCGTGCGCCTGCTCGGCGAAACCGGCGACCCGCTGGCCCGCACCCGCCTCGAAGCCTTGCTGCAACCCGACGCGGAAACCGACCCGGGCGTGCGCACCGCCGCCGAAACCAGCCTGGCCCAGGTGCAGCGCAAGCTGCTGGTGGGCGAACTGCTCGGCCAGGCCTTCAGCGGCCTATCGCTGGGCTCGATCCTGCTGCTGGCAGCCCTTGGCCTGGCCATCACCTTCGGCTTGCTCGGGGTGATCAACATGGCCCACGGCGAAATGCTGATGCTCGGCGCCTATAGCACCTACATGGTCCAGGTACTGCTGCAGCGCTACGCCCCCGGCGCCATCGAGTTCTACCCGCTGATCGCCTTGCCGGTGGCGTTCGCCATCAGTGCCGGGGTCGGCATGGCGTTGGAGCGCACGGTAATCCGCCACCTGTATGGCCGCCCACTGGAAACCCTGCTGGCGACCTGGGGCATCAGCCTGATCCTGATCCAGGCCATCCGCCTGCTGTTCGGCGCGCAGAACGTCGAAGTCAGCAACCCGGCGTGGCTGTCGGGGGGCATCCAGCTGCTGCCCAACCTGGTGCTGCCATACAACCGCCTGGTGATCATCGGCTTCGCCCTGGCCGTGGTACTGCTCACCTGGCTGCTGCTCAACCGCACACGGCTGGGCCTGAACGTGCGCGCAGTCACCCAGAACCGCAACATGGCCGCCTGCTGCGGCGTGTCCACCGGGCGCGTAGACATGCTCGCCTTCGGCCTCGGCTCGGGCATCGCCGGGCTAGGCGGCGTGGCCTTGAGCCAGGTCGGCAACGTCGGCCCGGACCTGGGCCAGAGCTACATCATCGACTCGTTCCTGGTGGTGGTGCTCGGCGGCGTCGGCCAGTTGGCCGGCAGCCTGTGGGCAGCCTTTGGCCTTGGCATCGCCAACAAGCTGCTGGAGCCGCAGATCGGCGCCGTGCTCGGCAAGATCCTCATCCTTGCGTTGATCATTCTGTTCATCCAGAAGCGCCCGCAAGGCCTGTTCGCCCTCAAGGGACGGGTAATCGACTGATGAACCAGCCACTGCTTGTCACCGCTACGCAAAAGGCCGGGCCACGCCTGACCCTGGCCATCGGCGCCGTCGTCGTCCTGCTGCTGGTGGCCCTGCCGCTGCTGTCGCTGCTGCCGGCGGACCATGCCCTGCAAGTGTCGGCCTACACCCTGACCCTGGTCGGCAAGATCCTCTGCTACGCCATTGTCGCCCTGGCCCTGGACCTGGTCTGGGGCTATGCCGGGCTGCTGTCGCTGGGCCACGGGCTGTTCTTCGCCCTCGGTGGCTACGCCATGGGCATGTACCTGATGCGCCAGGCCGCCGGTGACGGCCTGCCAGGGTTCATGACCTTCCTGTCGTGGAGCGAGCTGCCGTGGTACTGGGCTGGCACCCAGCATTTCGCCTGGGCCCTGTGCCTGGTGGTGCTGGCGCCCGGGTTGCTGGCGCTGGTGTTCGGCTGGTTCGCCTTCCGCTCGCGGATCAAGGGCGTGTACTTCTCGATCATGACCCAGGCGCTGACCTTCGCCGGCATGTTGCTGTTCTTCCGCAACGAAACCGGCTTTGGCGGCAACAACGGCTTTACCAGCTTTCGCACCATCCTTGGCTTCGACATTGCCGCCCAAGGCACCCGCGCGGTGCTGTTCCTGCTCACTGTCGGCCTGCTGCTGGCCAGCCTGTACCTGTGCTGGCGCCTCACCCGCAGCAAGTTCGGCCGTTTGCTCACCGCCGTGCGCGACGCCGAAAACCGCCTGATGTTCTGTGGCTACGACCCGCGTGGTTTCAAGTTGCTGGTGTGGGTGCTAAGCGCCGTACTGTGCGGCCTGGCCGGTGCGCTGTACGTACCGCAGGTGGGCATCATCAACCCCAGCGAGATGTCGCCGACCAACTCCATCGAAGCCGCCGTGTGGGTGGCCCTGGGCGGGCGCGGCACCTTGATCGGCCCGCTGCTCGGCGCCGGCCTGGTCAATGGCATGAAAAGCTGGTTCACCGTGGCCTTCCCGGAGTTCTGGCTGTTCTTCCTCGGCGCGTTGTTCATCCTCGTCACCCTGTACCTGCCCAAGGGCGTGGTCGGCCTGTTGAAGAAAAGGAGCCAGCCATGAGAGGCGTGCCCCCGGTCCACCCGGAATTCATGCTCGAACCGGTGTTCGACAACCTCGGCGCCAGCCGTGACGCCATCGGCCTGGGCCACAGCCGCAAGGCCGGCCTCGACACCCGCCACGGCACGGTGCTGAGCCTGGAAGACATCAGCGTCAGCTTCGATGGCTTCAAGGCGCTGAACGCGCTGAACCTGTACATCGGCGTGGGCGAGCTGCGCTGCATCATCGGCCCCAACGGGGCCGGCAAGACCACGATGATGGATGTGATCACCGGCAAGACCCGGCCCGACAACGGTACGGCCTATTTCGGTGACACCCTCGACCTGACCCGCATGAGCGAATACCAGATCGCCCAGGCCGGCATAGGCCGCAAGTTCCAGAAGCCCACGGTGTTCGAGGCGCTGACGGTGTTCGAAAACCTGGAGCTGGCGCTGAAGACCGACAAGTCGGTATGGGCCAGCCTGGCAGCGCGCCTGGGTGGTGAGCAGCGCCAGCGCATCGAGGAGGTACTGGGCACCTTGCGCCTGCTGCCGCTGGCCCAGCGCCAGGCGGGCTTGCTGTCGCATGGGCAGAAGCAGTTCCTGGAGATCGGCATGCTACTGGTGCAGGAGCCGCAACTACTGTTGCTGGACGAGCCGGTGGCGGGCATGACCGATGCCGAGACCGAGTTCACCGCCGAGCTGTTCAAGGGGTTGGCTGGCAAGCATTCGCTGATGGTGGTGGAGCATGACATGGGGTTTGTCGGCAGCATTGCCGACCATGTGACCGTGCTGCACCAGGGCAGCGTGCTGGCGGAAGGGTCGCTGGAGCAGGTGCAGGCGGATGAGCGGGTGGTCGAGGTGTACTTGGGCCGGTGACCGGCATTTGAATTTTTGAAGCCTGTACCGGCCTCTTCGCGGGCTTGCCCGCTCCCACAGAAAACCCACAGTTTTCGAGCCCTGTGTAGTACCTGTGGGAGCGGGCAAGCCCGCGAAAGGGCCGGCACAGGCACAGCAACAATTTCAGGAATACACACATGCTCAAGATCGACACCCTGCACCAGTACTACGGCGGCAGCCATATCCTCCGGGGCCTGTCCTTCGAGGCCAAGGTCGGCGAAGTCACCTGCCTGCTGGGCCGCAACGGCGTGGGCAAGACCACCCTGCTGCGCTGCCTGATGGGCCTGGTCCCGGCCCGCGACGGCAGCATCGAATGGGAAGGCAAGCCGATCACCAGCCTCAAGCCCCAGCAACGGGTCCACGCCGGCATCGCCTACGTGCCCCAGGGCCGCGAGATCTTCCCGCGTCTCACCGTCGAGGAAAACCTGCTGATGGGCCTTTCGCGCTTCCCCGCCCGTGAAGCTCGGGAGGTACCGCCCTTCATCTACGAACTGTTCCCCGTGCTGGAACAGATGAAACAACGCCGTGGCGGTGACCTGTCCGGCGGCCAGCAGCAACAGCTGGCCATCGGCCGCGCCCTGGCCAGCCGCCCGCGCCTGCTGATCCTCGACGAGCCCACCGAGGGTATCCAGCCTTCGGTGATCAAGGAGATCGGCGCAGTCATCCGCCGCCTCGCCGAGCGTGGCGACATGGCAATCCTGCTGGTGGAGCAGTTCTACGACTTCGCCGAGGAGCTGGCCGACCAGTATCTGGTGATGGCCCGTGGCGAGATCATCCAGCGGGGGCGCGGTGAAAACATGCAGGCCGAAGGTGTGCGCGGGCTGGTAACCATTTAATCTGCAAGCAACTACCCTGCGAGACGCTGTCATGAGTCATGAAATCCGCGACGCCCTGCCTTCCGACGTGCCGGGCATCCTCGACATCTACAACGACGCGGTGCGCAACACCACGGCGATCTGGAACGAAAACCCGGTGGACCTGGCCAACCGCCTGGCCTGGTTCGATGCACGGGCGCAGCAGGGTTACCCGATCCTGGTGGCGGTGGATGAGAGCGGGGTGCTGGGCTATGCGTCGTTTGGCGACTGGCGGCCGTTCGAGGGCTTTCGCCTTACCGTTGAGCATTCGGTGTATATCCGCGGCGACCAGCGTGGCAAGGGGCTGGGGCCGGTGCTGATGGCGGCGCTGGTCGAGCGTGCGCGCGCGTGTGGCAAGCATGTGATGGTGGCGGCCATCGAGAGCGGCAATGCAGCGTCGGTGCGCCTGCACGAGCGGCTGGGCTTCGTGGTGACCGGGCAGATGCCGCAGGTGGGGGTGAAGTTTGGCCGGTGGCTGGACTTGACCTTCATGCAGCTGGTGCTGAACCCGGGGGCAGAACCAAGCTGAGAAACCAGGCCTCACACGATCCCTGTAGGAGCGGCCTTGTGTCGCGATGGGCTGCGCAGCAGCCCCAGATCTTTGCTTCATCTCAAGATTGCCGGGGCTGCTGCGCAGCCCATCGCGACACAAGGCCGCTCCTACAGGGGTTAGCCGCAACGGCCTACATCTGGGTAAACCTGCCCAACCGCTGCCTCAGCATGTTGTTCTCGCTGCGTAACTGCTGCACTTCCTGCAGCAGTTCCAGCGCCAGCGCCACACCTTCCCACTCCAGTTCCAGCTCCTGATGCAGCTTCGCCGCACGTTTGGCCAACAACGGCGCCTGATCGTCGAACAACCAGTCCTCCGGCGTTCGGCCGGAAGGTTCGACAATGCCGTGCTCGACGATTTCGATCACGCAGTCAGCCGTGATATCGGCCTCCTGACACAAGGTACGCATGTCCAGTTGAACGATCAGGGTGCTGCTCATGATCACTTACTCCATTGTGTCCTCGGGTTGAACGCAGCCTTCTCGGAAAGCTTGGTCCACAATTCGCGGGCAGACTCGTCGGATGCTGGCGGCATGACCACTTTCAGCTGCGCGTAAAGGTTGCCGCGCTCGCCACTCTTGTTGGCCAGGCCCTTGCCCGGCACGCGCAGGCGCTGGCCGCTCTGGCTGTCGGGGCGGATGGTGAGGTTGATCTTGCCGTCCAGGGTCGGCACGGCCACCTTGGCGCCCAGTGCTGCCTCCCACGGTGCCAGCGGCACGGTGATGATCAGGTCATGACCTTCGACATCGAACAGCGGGTGCGGTGCCATGCGAATGGTCAGGAACAGGTCGCCATTGGCCCCGCCACCACTGCCCGGCGCGCCCTGGCCCTTGAGGCGGATGCGCTCGCCGTCGGTCACCCCTGCCGGGATCTTCACGTTCAGGGTCTTGGTAGTGAAGCCAGTGCGCTGGCCCATGGCATTGGTCTGCGGCACCTGGAAGCTGATCTGCTTGGACTCCTTGCTCAGGGTCTCTTCAAGGAATACCGCCAGTTCTAGCTCCACATCCTGCCCCCGCCTGCCGGCGCTGCGTTGCTGCTGCCGGGCACCACCGAACGGGTTGCCGCCCCGGCCACCAAAGATCGAGCTGAAAAAGTCGGAAAAATCACCGCCTTCGAAACCACCGCCACCGCCGCGGCTTTCCCAGCCCGGTGGTGCCTGGAACGGCCGGCCATGCTGGCCGCCGTACTTGCGGATTTCGTCGAATTCGGCACGTTTCTGCGCGTCGCCCAGCACTTCGTAGGCCTCGTTGGCCTCCTTGAATTTCTCCTCGGCGTCGCGCTCCTTGCTGACATCGGGGTGATACTTGCGCGCCAGCTTGCGGTACGCGGCCTTGATCGCCTTGTCGTCCGCCGTGGGCTCTACGCCGAGTATCTTGTAATAGTCTTTGAAGTCCATCTATGGATCACCAATGTGAATGTGCGTGTTGCAAAAGAAGATAGGGGTCAAGCATAGCCTTTCAAGACCGCCTTGGGTTTGCTCCATGGCAGACGACCGGTCTTGATTCTGTAGCCAACTGGCATACACTGCGCGGCCGTTTTGCCTCCGGAAGCTCATTCCCCATGTCTGACGTATCCCCGGCCCGCGCCCTGGGCATCGACTTTGGCACCTCCAACTCCACGGTCGGCTGGCACCGCCCCGGCGTCGAGTCGCTGATTGCCCTGGAAGACGGCAAGATCACCTTGCCCTCGGTGGTGTTCTTCAACATCGAGGAGCGTCGCCCGGTATATGGCCGCCTGGCACTGCACGAGTACCTGGAAGGCTACGAAGGCCGCCTGATGCGTTCGCTGAAAAGCCTGCTGGGTTCCAAGCTGATCAAGCACGACACCAGCGTGCTGGGCAGCGCCCTGCCATTCAAGGACTTGCTGGGCATGTTCATCGGCGAGCTGAAAAAACGCGCCGAGGCCGCTGCCGGGCGCGAGTTCGAGCAGGTGGTGCTGGGCCGCCCGGTGTTCTTCGTCGACGAAGACCCAGCCGCCGACCAGGAGGCCGAGGACACCCTGGCCGAAGTGGCGCGCAAGATCGGCTTCAAGGATGTGTCGTTCCAGTACGAGCCGATTGCCGCGGCCTTCGACTACGAGTCGAGCATCAGCCGCGAAGAGCTGGTGCTGATCGTCGACATCGGCGGTGGTACCTCGGACTTCACCCTGATCCGCCTGTCGCCCGAGCGCCACCTGGTGGCCGAGCGCCAGAGCGACATCCTCGCCACCGGCGGCGTGCACATTGGCGGTACCGACTTCGACAAGCAGCTGAGCCTGCAGGGCGTGATGCCGCTGTTCGGCTACGGCAGCCGCATGAAGAGCGGCGCGCTGATGCCGACCAGCTATCACCTCAACCTCGCCACCTGGCACACCATCAACGCCCTGTACTCGCAGAAGTCGCAGCTGGCGCTGGGCAGCATGCGCTATGACATCGAGGACACGCTGGGCATCGACCGCCTGTTCAAGCTGATCGAAGAGCGTGCCGGGCACTGGCTGGCGATGGAAGTGGAGGCCAGCAAGATCGAGCTGACCGAGCAGCAGAGCCGCCACGTCGACCTCGGCCGCATCGAGCGCGAGCTGGGCGTGGACCTGTCACGAGCGCTGCTCGAGGGGGCTATCGAAGGGTTGCTGGAGCGGGTGCGTGGTAGCGTGAGCGAACTGCTGGCCAAGGCTGGAGTGAGCGAAACACAGGTCGATACGGTGTTCTTCACCGGCGGTTCCAGCGGGATTCCGGCGCTGCGCAACAGCGTGTCGGCGATGCTGCCGAATGCGCGGCATGTGGAAGGCAACATCTTTGGCAGCATTGGTAGCGGGCTGGCCATCGAGGCGCGCAAGCGTTACGGCGTAGCCTGATCCCTTCTGGGGCTGCTTTGCAGCCCATCGCGACACAAGGCCGCTCCTACAGGGACCGCGTAATCAGATGAATGCGCGGTCCCTGTAGGAGCGGCCTTGTGTCGCGATGGGCCGCAAAGCGGCCCCAGCAATCTCAGACCAGTTCGGCCCGCTTCAGCTCACTCTTCAGGTAGGCATAGTAGATCGGCCCCGCCACCACCCCCGGCAGCCCGAACGCCGCTTCGAACACCAGCATCGCCAGCAGCAGTTCCCACGACTTGGCACTGATCTGCCCGCCCACGATCCGCGCGTTGAGGAAGTACTCGACCTTGTGGATGACGATCAGGTAACCCAGCGCCGCCGCCGCCACCCAGATCGACAGCGACAGGCCGACGATGGTGATCAGGGTATTCGACATCAGGTTGCCGATCACCGGCAGCAGGCCCAGCAGGAAGGTCAGCACGATCAGCGTCTTGGTCAGCGGCAGGTGCACGTCGAACATCGGCAGCACCACGGCCAGGAAGATGCCGGTGAAGGTAGTGTTGAGCAGCGAAATCTTGATCTGCGCGAAGACGATGTTGCGAAACGCCTGCACCAGCAGGCTCAGGCGCTCGAACAGCGCCGCCGCCAGCGGCTTGCGCCGGGAGATGTCGGGGATGCGCTGCAAGGCGACGATGGCGCCCAGGATCATGCCGATCAACAGGGTGACGAACATGTGCGCCATGCCCTTGCCCACCAGCTGCAGGTCGCTCAGGTGGCTCTTGATCCAGTCACCGATGGCTACCTTGAACTCCGCCGCACTGGCCGGCAGGTAGCCTTCGATGAACGGCGGCAGCTGCCCGCGGGCGCGCTCCACCAGGGCCATGAACTTGTCCAGCGAAGCCCCGGGGTTTTCCGCCTCGTGCAGCAAAAAGCTGAAAGCACCGGCAAACAGCAGGGTCAGGGTGCTGACCACCAGCGTGCCGAGCAGCGCTACAGCCAGCCAGCGGGCACGCTGCCCGGCAATCAGCGGCTGCAGCCGCGGCGTGAGCATGTTGACCAGCTCGAACACCAGCAGGCCGGCCAGCAGGCTCGGCAGCAATTTCAGGGGCAACGCCAGCAACAGGCCGGCAAACACGATGATCCAGCTGGCCAGGGTGACCTGGCGGGGGGTGAAGGTCATACAGCCTCAACGGCAGACAACGGGAAAGACCCGCAGTCTGCCAGCCTTACGTCTGCAGGCATAGGCGCAGGTCATTTCTTCTTCAGGCAGTCGCTCATGAACGCTTTGCGCTCGTCACCCTTCAGGGCCTTGGTGGTGGCGTCGGCGTTGCAGGTTTTCATCTTTTCTTGCTGGGTTTGCGGCACATCCTTCTTCAGGCAGGTGCTCATGAAGGCTTTGCGCTCATCGCCCTTGAGGGCCTTGGCGGTGGCGTCGGCGTTGCAGGTTTTCATCTTTTCCTGCTGCGCGGTATTGGCGGCGAAGCCTTGGGCGCTGAACAACACCGCCAACACCAGTAAGGGGATTTGCAGCACTTTCATGGAGTAGTCTCCTTGGCTCCGCGCCCGATGCACGGGGGTCGAGCTGAGTGTAGCCAAGAATTTCAACGCCCTGCCCGTGCCTGGCGGCGGTATTGCTCGGGCGTGCACTGGGCCTGGCGCTGGAACATGGCGATGAACGCCGAGGCGCTGCTGTAGCCCAGGTCGAAGGCGATGGCCTGGATCGGCTGGCCGGCCTCCAGCGCTTCAATGGCGCGCAGAAAGCGCAGGCGCAGGCGCCATTCGCCAAAACTGATGCCCAGCTCACGCAGAAACTGGCGGGCCAGGGTACGTTCGCTGACATGCACCTTGGCGGCCCAGTCGGCCAGCGGGCGGTTGTCGCCCGGCTCGGCACCGAGGGCATCGAGCACCTGGCGCAAGCCTTCGCTGTGGGCAAACGGCAGGTAGCAGGCCTGGGTGGGCGCCAGCAGCAACTGGTCGAGCAGCACTTGCACCAGGCGCTGGTCGCGCTCGCCCTCGGCCACCCGCAGGTCGCGCCGGGCGAAGTCGGCGAGGATGGCCTTGAGGATGTCGCTGATCATCAGGCTGCACGGTTGCTGCGGCAGTGCGGCGCACAGGCTGCGGTCCAGGTAGACAGAACGGTAGACGATGGCCTGCGGGTTGTAGCAGCCATGCTCAGTGTCGGGCGGCACCCACACGGCGTATTGCGGCGGCGACAGGAAGTGCTGGCCGGCGACCTCCAGATGCATCACGCCGTGGGCGGTGTAGTTGAGCTGGCCCCAGGCGTGGCGATGCAGGGCGCTGCGGGTGTCGGCACCGAACTCGTCGTGACGGAAGTACACCGGGGCCGGGAGCCGGGTGAACTGGGGAATGTCGAGGTATTTGCGCGGCATGCTGTCTGCTTTGCGGGGTGGGTTGTCTGGATAGGAGTATAGGCTTGTTGACAGACAGTTGATAATGGCTGCCATCGGGGCCTGCTGCGCAGGCCATCGCGACACAAGGCCGCTCCTACAGGGACCCGCGTTGTCTTCCGGGCCTGTGCGATACCTGTAGGAGCGGCCTTGTGTCGCGATGGGCTGCAAAGCAGCCCCAATCAGTCCAAAACGAGTAACCTGCTACATGAACTACCTGTTCCCCCTGACCGCCATCCTGATATGGGCCGGCAACACCGTGGTCACCAAGATGTCCGCCGGCGCCATCCACCCCGCCGAGATCGGCTTCTACCGCTGGCTGCTGGCCGCGCTGTTGTTCACCCCGTTCCTGCTGCCCGCCGTGTGGCGCAATCGCGCGGCCATTCGCCCGCACTTGGGCAAGGTTTTCGTGCTGGGCGTGCTGGGCATGGCGCTGTACCAGAGCCTGGCCTACTTCGCCGCCGGCATCACCAGCGCCACCAACATGGGCATCATCCTTTCGCTGATGCCGCTGATGTCGCTGGCACTGTCCATCGCCTGGCTGGGCCAACGCCTGAGCTACGGCGCCCTGCTGGGCGCGCTGGTGTCATTTTTCGGCGTGCTTGAAGTGGTCAGCGCCGGCCACCCCGCCAGCCTGTTGCAACAAGGCCTGAACAGCGGCGACCTGCTGATGCTGGTGGCCACACTGGCCTACGCGCTGTACAGCTTCCTGCTGAAGAAATGGCAGCTGCGCCTGCCACCGATGCAGCTGCTGTACCTGCAGGTGCTGGTAGCCATCGTCGTGCTGCTGCCGCTGTTCGTGCTGTCGGACAAGACTGGCCTGAACAACCGCAACATCGGCCTGGTGCTGTACGCCTGCGTGCTGGCCTCGATGATCGCACCCCTGGTGTGGATGCAGGCCGTGCACCGCCTGGGGCCCAGCCGCACCACGCTGTTCTTCAACCTGCTGCCGCTGGTCACGGCACTGATCGCCGCCGTGGTGCTCGACGAGCAGCTGGCCCGCTATCACCTGGTCGGCGGCCTGCTGACCCTGGCGGGCGTGGTGCTGGCCGAGCGCTGGACCACACCGATCCGTCGTTAGAGCCCTGCCGCCTTGAGCCGGGCGGCATGTTCGGTGAACAGCCGCACCGGTTCGGCACCCTTGCCCACCGCACCAAGCGACTGGTTGACGATATCCAGGTGGTCGAGCGGGTAATCGTCGCCGATCACCTGCCCCAGGTGCGAACTGAAGCGCCCGACCATACCGTCGCAATGGCCCCTTTCCTTGACGAAACTGCGCGCGAACAGGCGGCAGAAGTGGCTGCTGCCGTCGAAACGGTTGCGCCGCTGGTCGGTCAGGCCGGGCTGCAGGGTGCCGGACCAGGAGTAATAGCGCACGCCATCGACCTCATAGGCCCCCTCCCCGCCCCAAGTGTCTGGCAACCCCTGTGGATAAGCCTGGTTGAACAGCGCCACCCCGGCGCTGGTCAACGACTGGTGCGAGGCGTGTACATCCACCGGCAGCGGGTCGCGGCGCCAGCCGGTTTCCAGCCACACCAGCAGCACGGCCAAGCCATGCAGCACAGCCTTCAGGATGCGCCCCTGCGGGGAATCGCCCGGTGCCGTACGCTCCAGGTAGTCGGCCAGTTCCGAGCCATGGTTGGGCCCCGCCACCGAAGTGACCGAAGCCACCCGCCCGGGCCGCCTGGCGGCCGCGTAGCGCGCGCTCAGGGCACCCTGGCTGTGGCCGATGAGGTTGACCTTTTCCGCTCCGGTGCGCAGGCAGATGTCTTCGATGATGGCCAGCAACTGCTCGCCGCGCACCTCGCTGGAATGCAGTGGCGAAACCTGCACCGGGAACACCTGCGCCCCGCCCTTGCGCAGGGCCGGCACGATGCCGAACCAGTAGGGGTAGAGCACTACCCGGACAAAACCGAGCATGCCCGGCACCAGCACCAACGGGTATCGCGTGGCCAATTCCTGCTGCATTGCCCCAGCCCCTTTCCGTGGACGACCGGCCAACACTACAGCGGCCTTGATGACCATCGCAATCGAACTCCCGGCGCGCGCTGCGGTTCCAAACCACACATACCCTTTGCAAGGAGCGGGACCATGTACAAGCAGACCCTGGCAATCCTTCTGGCAAGCGCCACCCTCGCCGCCTGCGGCAGCCGCCCGGAAAACCCGGTGGACTATGTCACCTACCGCGACGAGCCGCTGGTCAAGCAGGTGGAAAAAGGCATGACCATGCAGAAAGTCATCGCCATCGGCGGCAGCCCGTCCAACGTGATCGACCTCCCCCATGGCGGCACCTGCAACGACTACATCCTCAACCACGATGGCCACCAGCAGCCCTACTACGTGCGCTTCGACGCCACCGGCCATGTCGACGCCAAGGGCTTCAAGACTTGCAAACAACGCGAAGAAGACAGCGACGCCGTCCACGGCGCCTGAGCCTTCCAGGCCATATCCATGACCACCCTGATGTTCCAGGAGATGAACATGAATGCGACTGAACTGACCGATGTGCAAACCCTGCGCGAACGTGCCCGCCAGCATGTCGAGCAAGGTGCGGTGACCGAGGGTTACGATGCTGATCGCCAACAGATCCTGCGCCTGCTCAATGATTCACTGGCCACCGAACTGGTCTGCGTGCTGCGCTACAAGCGTCACTACTTCATGGCCAGCGGCATCAAGGCCAGCGTGGCTGCCGATGAATTCCTCGAGCATGCCAACCAGGAAGCCGAGCACGCCGACAAGCTTGCCGAACGGATCGTGCAGTTAGGTGGAGAGCCGGATTTCAACCCGGACAACCTGAGCAAGCGGTCTCATGCCCAATATGTGGCGGGCACTTCATTGAAGGAGATGGTGCTGGAAGACCTGGTGGCGGAGCGGATCGCCATCGATAGCTATCGCGAGATCATTCGGTACATTGGGGATAAAGATCCGACTACGCGGCGGATTTTTGAAGACATCCTCGCGCAGGAAGAAGAGCACGCGGACGATATGTCCGACCTGTTGCAAGGCTTGTGATTGCTGGGGGCGCTTTGCGCCCCATCGCGACACAAGGCCGCTCCTACAGAGGGATCGCATCTCGGCAGATTTGCGCGATTCCCTGTAGGAGCGGCCTTGTGTCGCGATGGGCCGCGAAGCGGCCCCCTGCTATTTCCTCTCTTTCACCACCGCCGGCGCCTTGCCCGCCTTCATCTGCTGCAACAGCGGCGTGCACTGGTTGGGATCATCCCCGCTGCTAGGCGCAATCAGCGCCAGCAACCCCGCCGCCGGCCCGGCAACCACGCCCAACGCCACCATCCCCGCGCCGCGCAACGCCAGCGGCACCGCCTGCACCCCGGCACTGGGCTTGGCGAACGGCCCGCGCACATACAGCGGCGAGCGCAGCGAGAACAGCCGCAGCCCTTTCGATTCAGGGGTAATTTTCAGGTCCAGCTGCTCCGTGGCGAAATTGGCCGTGCCGTTGATGTAGATGATCGCGTTCTCGGTATCGAAGATGAACAGGCGCGTGGTCGCCAGGCCATCCTTGATGCCCACGTCAGCCGCTGCACAGTTGATCTTCACATCCTCATCACCAAACAGCTTGCCGACCACATAGTTGCCCACGTTCAACCCGGCAATCTCCATCAGGCTGCGGCTGATGGCGCCATCGTTGATCAACATGCGCAGGTCGCCATTGGCCGTGCCCAGCAAGGCGGCTACCGAGTTGCCCCGGCCGGTGATATCGGCATCGCCATTCAACTCACCGAAGCTGGTCTGCATCGGCGCAAAGGATGGGAACAACTGCTTGAGCTTGAAGCCCCGCGCCGTCAGCCGGGCACGTCCCTGCAATGGTACGTTGCGGCCATCCAGGCGGATCCTGGAAGCCAGGTTGCCGCCAGCCACGCCAAAACGCAGGGGCTCCAGGCGCAGCAGGCCGTCCTCCAGTATCACGTGGGCCGACAGGTCGTTGAACGGCAGTTGCGCGCTGTGCACGATGCGCTTGCCGGCGAAGGTGACGTCGGCGTCCATCGCGCGCCAGCGCTCGGTGCGGAACTCTTCCACCGGCAGCACCTTGCCCGCCGGCTGCTTGCTGGCACCCCCGCGGGCCTTCTGCTCGGCGTTGGAGTCGGCGCCGATCAGCGGCGCCAGGTCCTTGAACAGCAACTGGTTGGACACCAGGTTGCCGGACAGCTTGGGCCGTGGCTGGCTGGCAACGAAGGCCAGGTCGCCGTGGATATCGCTGTCACCGATCTTGCCGTTGAAGCCCTGGTAGTTGAAGGTCGCCCCTTGCGCCGCGTGCAGGTTGGCGCTGAGGTGGCCGTCGGTGGAATAGGCCGGGGTGTCGGGCAAGGTTACGCCGGTCAACGGGTAGAGGTTGCCCAGGCTGGCCCCGGACAGGCGCAGGCGCAGGTCGAGGGCGCCGAGGTTGCGCGGGTCGGTCAGGGTGCCGGCGAGCACCACATGGGTGTCGGCGATGCGCACGTCAGCCTGCAGCGGGAACGGCTGGCTGGCGTCCTGCAGGGCCAGCAGGCCGCCGATCTTGCCGGTACCGGACACCGGCTGGCCTTTGTAGCGGCCCTGGGCCTTGAGCCCGAAGGCGTAGTCCTGCGCGGCACCGGCCTTCTCGGCGCTGGCCTTGCCGACGATGTCGCTGAACGGGACAGGCTTGCCCAGCGGGTCGATCTGCACCTTCATGCTGGTTTTCAGGGTTTGGTCATCGAAGCTGACATTGCCCTGGTCGAAGCCGATCGCGCCAATGTCCAGCTGCCATTTGGAAGGCTCTGCGTTTTCATCCTTGGGGCCGAAGTCGAAGGCCCAGTTGGCGCGGCCATCGGCCAGGCGGGTGAGGCTGGCTGTGGGCTTGGTCAGGTCGATGCGCGGGATGCTGATCTGCTGGAACAGCAGCGGCAGCGGCGCCAGGCGGAACGCCACGCGCTCCAGGCCGACCATCTTCGGTTCCTTGAGCCACTCGGGGTTGCCCAGGGTCAGGTCTTCGGCAATGAAGTGCGGCCAGGGCACCCAGGCTCGCCAGCCCCCCTCTTCTGGTTCGGTGCGCCAGTCCACGGCAAGGTTGCCATTGATCGCGAAGGGCCGCTGCAGGGCCTCGGAGACTTTCTCGTTGAGCAGGGGCTTGACGCGGTTCCAGTCGAAGGTGGCGATCACCACCACCAGGATCGCCAGCAGGGTCAGCAGGCTGGTGAAGGTCCAGACGAGGATTCTGGCGGGACGCGTCATTGCGTGATTCTCCTTGCGGTATGGCACAGAACAGGTGCAGCGGTGGCACTCAATATCTCGGACTGATGAAAACCCGTGGGGTTTTATCGATGGCGCCATGATAGCGAAGTTTTTCCTGGCCTTTTGCTCAGCAATTCGTCGCGCCAGGCCATACGTGTTACCCGCATACATCGCCATCAAATTGCCACCTTCCAGCCTGGAAAGTGCTTTCTAGAGCAGGTTGCAACCTCTATCAATACGGTCGATTGTTACCATTACCCGTATGAACTTCTCTCTGGCGTTACCCGGCGTAGCATTGGCTCCGTACCCACTTTCCAGCCCCCGAGAGGAGCACCGAAATCATGAAACGCCATCTGCTGACCCTGACCCTGTCCATCCTGGCCGCCAACGCTTTTGCCCTGCCAGCCGACGAGCAACACCTGACCGCCGAATCGCGCTCCAGCGCTGCCGAAATCGCCCAGCCGCTGAAAACCGTTGCCGAAGGTGGCTCCGATCGCCTGATCGAACGTAGTGGCCGTGTTGCCGAAGGTGGCTCCGATCGCCTGATCGAACGTAGTGGCCGCGTTGCCGAAGGTGGCTCGGATCGCCTGATCGAACGTAGTGGCCGTGTTGCCGAAGGTGGCTCCGATCGCCTGATCGAACGTAGTGGCCGTGTTGCCGAAGGTGGCTCCGATCGCCTGATCGAACGTAGTGGCCGCGTTGCCGAAGGTGGCTCCGATCGCCTGATCGAACGTAGTGGCCGCGTTGCCGAAGGTGGCTCCGATCGCCTGATCGAACGTAGTGGCCGCGTTGCCGAAGGTGGCTCGGATCGCCTTATCGAACGTAGTGGCCGCGTTGCCGAAGGTGGCTCCGATCGCCTGGTTGAACTCAGCCGTGTGAGCTGATCACCATGGCCGAAAAGAACAACCTCTGTCACAACACTTGCTCCCCTCCAGGCCCGGTCCATTGACCGGGCTTTGTTTTTTTAACTAGAGTGCCCAGCCTTACCGCCACAGAAGCCCGCACCATGCTGCCGCGCGCCGAACAGAAGCTACAGACCCGCCAGGCCCTGCTCGATGCCGCCTGCCAGCTCATGGAGAGTGGCCGTGGTTTCGGCAGTATCAGCCTGCGCGAAGTGGCGAAGACGGCCGGCATCGTACCCACCGGCTTCTACCGGCATTTTTCCGACATGGACGCCCTGGGCCTGGCCCTGGTTGCCGAGGTCGACACTACCTTCCGCCAGACCATCCGCCTGGTGCGCCAGAACGAATTCGAACTGGGCGGCATCACCGACGCCTCGGTGCGCATCTTCCTCGACGTGGTTGCCGCCCACCGTGCGCAGTTCCTGTTCCTCGCCCGTGAGCAGTACGGCGGTTCGCAGGCCGTACGCCAAGCCATTGCCCGCCTGCGCCAGGACATCAGCGACGACCTGGCCACCGACCTGGCGCGGATGAAGCGCTGGCAGCACCTGGATAGCGCCGCGCTGGCGGTGATGGCCGACCTGGTGGTGAAAACCGTGTTCGCCACCCTGCCAGAGCTTATCGACAGCCCCGAAGCGGGTTATCCACAGGCGTTGACGCCGCAGGAAAAGATCACCCAGCAGTTGCGCTTCATCTTCGTGGGGGCGCGGCATTGGCAGGGGTTGGGCAACCCGGGCTGATCGGTAGCCTGTGCCGGCCTCTTCGCGGGCATGCCCGCTCCCACAGGTACCCCGCATTGCTCGAACCTTGTGGTGATCCTGTGGGAGCGGGCGTGCCCGCGAAGAGGCCGGCACAGGCTACCCACAACCCAGTTCTGCTACCATGGCGCCCTGCCCGACAGCGACGAGCGCCGAAATGTCCGACCCCCGCCCCACCCTGCCCGAACTGGCCCGCTTCAACCAGCACTTCGCCGAACGCATCGTGCCGTTGTGGCAAGGCCCGGGCTGGAACGCCGACATGGCCCTGCCCTACGAGGCACTGGACGCCCAGCACCAGCCATTGCCGGTGCAGCGCTACCGGGCCATGGCCTGCGCGCGTCAGCTGTACCTGTTCAGCAGCCGCATCGGGCAACCGGGCGCAGCCGAGCGTGCGGCCGCCTTGTTCCGCTCGCTGCAGAAGCACTTCCACGACGCCGAACACGGCGGCTGGTTCTACAGCATCGACGCCCAGGGCAAACCGCTGGACCGGCGCAAGGACCTCTACACTCACGCCTTCATCGTCTTCGCCTGTGCACATTACTGGGGCAAGGTGCGTGAAAACCTGGTGGAGTCCACGCTGAACGCCGCGCTGGACATCATCGACCAGCAGTTCGCCCGCGACGATGGCCTGTACGAAGCCAGCCTCGCTGAAGACTGGGCCGACCTTGGCAGCGGCCCGCTGCAGAACCCGCAGATGCACCTGGCCGAAGCCTTCCTGCAGGTGCTGGCGGTGCGTGACGACGAGCATGCCCAGCAGTCGTTGCTGCACCTGTGCGAGGCGCTGCAGGAACACTTCATCGACCCCGCCCACGGCCTGATGCTGGAAAAGCCACGCGGCACTGTGGATAACTGGTTCGAGCCAGGGCACCAGTTCGAGTGGTTCTACCTGCTGCATACCTCGCCACTGCTGCGTGATACGCCGCTGCATGCGTCCATCGACCGGGCTTTCGGCTACGCCGAGCAGTACGGGGTGAAGGACACCGCGGTACTGGCGATGCTGGATGTGGATGGCCAGGTGCTCGACGCCACCCAGCGGATCTGGGCGCAGGCGGAATACCTGCGGGCGCTGGTGTTGCGGACAGGGGGCGAGGCGAAGCTGGCCGGGCAGTTGCAGGCGCTGGAAGCGCGGTTCCTGCGTGAGGCGGGCTGGTATGAGTGCCGGGATGGGCAAGGTAGTGTCAGCCGGCATGATATGCCTTCTACTACGCCCTACCACTTGGCGACTTGCCTGGAAGGGTTGCAGCGCCTGGGCTGACGCATTCGCGGGTGAACCCGCTCCCACAGGGATAGCGCCTGCTCTGAAACCGGTGCAGTACCTGTGGGAGCGGGTTTACCCGCGAAGAGGCCCTCGGATCAGTCTTTGACCGACCGGTCGATCGAGAACCCTGCCCAGTCCTGGCTCACCGGCATCAACTCGAGGCTGTTGATGTTGATATGCGCCGGCTGGTTGAGGATCCAGAAGATGGTCTCGGCAATGTCCTGCGGCTGGATCGGCTCGGCACCGGCGTAGGTGGCGTCGTATTTGGCCTGGTCACCGCCGAAGCGCACCAGCGAGAACTCGCTCTCGCACAGGCCCGGCTCGATGTTGCTCACGCGCACGCCCGTACCCCGCAGGTCGCAGCGCAGGCTCAACGAGAACTGGCCGACGAAGGCCTTGGTGCCGCCGTACACGTTGCTGCCCGGGTACGGGTAGTTGCCCGCCACCGAACCTACGTTGAGGATCGACGCCCCACGGCCATGGGCGATCAGCCGTGGCAGCAGCAGGCGGGTGGTGTACATCAGGCCCTTGATGTTGGTGTCGACCATGGTTTCCCAGTCGTCCAGGCTGCAGTTCTGCGCCGCGTCCACACCCAGCGCCAGGCCTGCGTTGTTGACCAGGCCGCGCAGCTTGTCGAAGCCGGCCGGCAAGTTGGCGATGGCCTGCTCCATGGCCTTGCGGTCACGCACGTCGAGCACCAGGCCATGTACTTCGGTCTTGGCCGACAGTTCGGCGCACAGGGCGTCCAGGCGCTCCTTGCGGCGGCCAGTGAGCACCAGCTTCCAGCCGGCTTCGGCGAAGCGGCGGGCAGTGGCCTCGCCGAAACCGGAAGTCGCGCCAGTGATGAATACGGTGGACGTCATGCTCTGTTCCTCACGGTGGATTGTCATCGGCAGGCTTGCAGCATGCCCGCGCCGGGCGCTTGCAGCAACCCGCCCGGGGCACTGTTCATTTTTTGATCATATGCGGCAAACCCTTGCAGCAGAGGGCTCGGCACCAGCTATGCGCATGTTATCCACAAGGCTTTCCCCACGGATTGGGGGCAACTTGTCCACGGTGCGGAACCCTTTCAGCGACTTGTGGTCGGTGGATATCTTTTCGGTGATGGCGCAAGGCTTTCAAGCATGCTGTCTGCAGCGGTCTGTCCAAGGTTTTTTCACAGGGTTATCCACAGGTTTTGCGCGCGCCTTGGAATGAATGCAGGGCTTTGAAAAACCTGGGAAAATCATCCACAAGTCACCTGTGATCAAAAAATGATCATGAAGCTGCAGGGCTTGGTATCAAAGGGCTTGAGCGAGATGCCACCATGTTTTCCACAGGCGGTTCCACATTATCCGTGGAAAAGATCGGGCCTGTGGAAACAAGGGCTTGAGATGGGATGCTGGAGTGTATGGAGGCAGGCCCGCGACAAGTTGTCCACATTTGGAATCGGGGCTGCTTTGCAGCCCATCGCGACACAAGGCCGCTCCTACAAGGGGCCGCGATGCCACATGGAATCGCAGATCGCCTGTAGGAGCGGCCTTGTGTCGCGATGGGCCGCAAAGCGGCCCCCGCATGCAACTCAATGCCCGCCGAGATAGGCGTTACGCACTTCCTCGTTGACCAACAGCTCCTGCCCCGTCCCGCTCATGCGAATCTGCCCGTTGACCATCACATAAGCCCGGTCCGACAGTTTCAGCGCATGGTTGGCGTTCTGCTCCACCAGGAAGATGGTCATCCCGGTCTTGGCCAATTCACGCAAGGTCGAGAAGATCTGCTTGACCACGATCGGCGCCAGCCCCAGCGATGGCTCATCCAGCAGCAACAACTTTGGCCGGCTCATCAGCGCGCGGGCAATGGCCAGCATCTGCTGCTCGCCACCGGACATGGTCATGGCCCTCTGGTTACGCCGCTCTTTCAGGCGCGGGAACAGCTCGTACATGCGCTGCATGTCTTCGTCGGCATGCTTGTCACCGATGGGGATGGTACCCATCATCAGGTTCTCCTCGACGGTCATGTCGGGGAACACCCGGCGCCCTTCCGGCGACTGGGCGATGCCGTTGGAAGCGATGTAGTGCGACGACTTGCGAGTGATGTCGGTGCCGCGGTACACGATATGCCCCGACGCCGCCCGCGGCTGGCCGAAGATCGACATCAGCAGGGTCGACTTGCCGGCACCGTTGGCGCCGATCAGGCTGACCGTCTCGCCCTCGTTGATGTGCATCGAGACCTTTTTCAGCGCCTGGATCGGGCCGTAGAACACGTCCAGGTCCTTCAGTTCGAGAATGGGTGCACTCATACCAGTTCCTCTTCATCGGCACCCAGGTAGGCGGCGATCACCGTCGGGTTGTGGCGGATATCCTGCGGCGCGCCTTCGGCAATCACGTTGCCGTGGTCGAGCACCACGATATGGTCGGAAATGCTCATGACCATGCCCATGTCGTGTTCGATCAGCACCACGGTGATGTCGTGCTCGTCGCGCAGCACGCGGATCATGCGGCTGAGAGCTTCGGTTTCCTGTGGGTTCAGGCCAGCCGCCGGTTCGTCCAGGCAGATGATCTTCGGCCGCGTGCACATGGCCCGGGCGATTTCCAGGCGGCGCTGCTGGCCGTACGACAACTCGCCAGCCAGGCGGTTGGCGCAATCGACCAGGTCGACCACCTCCAGCCAGTAGAACGCGTGGTCCAACGCGTCGCTCTCGGCCTTGCGGTAGGCCTTGGTGTTGAGCACCCCGGCCAGCAGGTTGCGGTTGACCCACATGTGCTGGGCCACCAGCAGGTTCTCCACCACCGACATTTCCTTGAACAGGCGAATGTTCTGGAAGGTGCGTGCCAGGCCGGCGCGGTTGACCAGGTGAGTACCGCCGAACATCTTGTAGTACATGCGGTTGGCAAAGCGCGCCGGCGAGACGAAGTCCGCCACCTGGAAGCGCTCGCCGAGCAGCTGGATGACATTGGTGTGGCTGCCGCGCACGTTCAGCTCGATGCGCCCGCCACTGGCCTTGTAGAACCCGGTCAGGCAGTTGAACACAGTAGTCTTGCCCGCACCGTTGGGGCCGATCAGGGCGAAGATCTGGTTGCGCCGGACCTTCAGGCTGACATCGCTGAGCGCCTTGATGCCACCGAACTGCATCATCAGGTTGTCGACCGAGAGAATGATATCGTCGCTCATGGCGCCACTCCTTTACGCGGGGTCACACCGGTACGGCTGATGCGGATCAGCCCACGCGGTCGCCAGATCATCATCAGCACCATCAGCACACCGAACAGCAGCACGCGGTATTCGGAGAAGCTGCGCAGCAGCTCGGGCGCCACGGTCAGCACGAAGGCCGCGATCACTACACCTACGGTCGAGCCCATGCCACCGAGCACGACGATGGCGAGGATCAGCGCCGACTCGAAGAAGGTGAACGACGACGGGTTGACGAAGCCCTGGTAGGTGGCAAAGAACACCCCGGCCAGGCCGGCGGTGGAGGCACCCAGGGTAAACGCCGAAAGCTTGACCAGCACGTGGTTCAGGCCCATCGAGCGGCAGGCGATCTCGTCTTCGCGTAGCGCTTCCCAGGCACGGCCGACCGGCATGCGGGTCAGGCGATGCTTGATGTACAGCACGGCCAGCACAACGATGAACAGCACTGCGTAGATGAACACGAACTTGAGGTTGGCGTTGTAATCGAAGCCGAAGAACTCGTGGATCGGTACCCCACCGTCCTTGGCCCTACGGCCGAACTCCAGGCCGAAGAAGGTCGGCGCCGGTGCCGGCATGCCGTTCGGGCCGCCGGTGAACGACAACCAGTTGTTCAGCACCAGGCGGATGATCTCGCCGAAGCCCAGGGTCACGATCGCCAGGTAGTCGCCGTGCATCCGCAGCACCGGGAAGCCGAGTATGCACCCCGCCAGCGCCGCGGCGATGGCCGCCAGTGGCAGCACGCTCCAGAAGCCCAGGCCAAGGTACTGGTAACCCAGCGCCAGGCCGTACGCACCGATGGCATAGAACGCCACGTAGCCCAGGTCGAGCAGGCCGGCCAGGCCAACCACGATGTTCAGGCCCAGGCCCAGCAGCACGTAGATCAGGCCGAGGATGACCACGGTCAGCAGGTACTTGTTGGCGAAGATCGGGAAGACGATGGCAATCACCACCAGCGCAGGGATGATATAGCGCAGCCGCGATACGTAGTCCGGCGCGCGCACATGCACGCCTGAGCCACCGCTTTCGAAGCCCTGGAGCATGCGCGAGCCGGCGGCCGTCTGCAGGTACAGGCTGAGCAGGAAGCGCCCCAGCATCACCCCGCCGACCAGCCAGGCCACACGCCGCGGCTCGGCATTGAAGGTGTAGCCGTCGAGCACCACGCCGACCACAGGGCCAAATACGATGAGTGCCAGCAGGCCGGCGACGATGGTCTCCAGCAGGCTGCGTTTGATGTCGAAACTTCTGGTTTCAGTAACGGAGGCAGTTTTGGCAATGGACATGTTCACACCTTAGCCACGAGCGGGCGACCCAGCAGGCCTTGTGGGCGGAAGATAAGGATCATCACCAGCAGCGAGAAGCTGAACACGTCCTTGTAGTCGGAGTTGATCAGGCCAGAGAACAGCGACTCGGAAATACCCAGGATGATCCCGCCGAGCATGGCGCCAGGCAGCGAGCCGATACCGCCGAGCACCGCGGCGGTGAACGCCTTGATGCCGATGATGAAGCCGGCGTAGAAGTCGAAGGTGCCGTAGTTCATGGTGATCAGCACGCCGGCCAGGGCGGCCATCACAGCACCGATGACGAACACGTAGGAGATCACCCGGTCGGTGTTGATGCCCAGGATCGAGGCCATCTTGCGGTCTTGCTGGGTGGCACGGCACATGCGGCCGAGCTTGGTGTACTTGATCACGTAGGTGAGCAGGCCCATGCCAACGAAGGCTGCCACCAGGATGAAGATCTTGGTGTAGGTCAGTTGCACGAAGCCGGTGCCCACTTCGACACGCCAGGCACCTTCCAGCAGGGTTGGCACGCCTTGCTGGCGGGCGCCCTGGCTGATCTGCGCGTAGTTCTGCAGGATCAGCGAGATGCCGATGGCACTGATCAGCGGTGCCAGGCGGGTGGAGTTGCGCAGGGGTTTGTAGGCGATGCGTTCGATGGTGAAGCCGTACACACCGGTGACGACGATGGTGAACAACAGGGTGCCCAGCATCAACAGGGGGAACGACTCGATACCGAAATAAGCCAGCAATGCCAGGCTGATCGCCGCGAGGTACGCGGAAATCATATACACCTCGCCGTGCGCGAAGTTGATCATGCCGATGATGCCATAGACCATTGTGTAGCCGATGGCGATCAGGCCATAGACCGACCCGAGGGTCAGGCCGTTGACCAGTTGCTGCAGGAAAATACCATCCATAACGCAATCTCACCTGATTGAGATTGCACGAGCGCCGACCACGGCGGGCCTGGGACAAGGCGGCCCTCGCAGCGCAGTACTGTGCAGATCTACGGATAAAGACAGGTACCGCGGGGCTTTGGCCCGGGGGCTGACGCGCCCGGGCCGTGGGCCGTTGTTATTTTTGTTTTTCCAGCTGGTGGTACTTGCCTTGGGCATCCCACTGGTAGACCACATAGTCGGACACGGTCAGGTCACCCTTCGAGTCCCACTTTTTCTCGCCCATGACGGTCTGCACCGGGTTGGCCTTGAGCCACTTGGCAGCGTCTTCGCCCTTGTTCGACTTTGCGCCGTTGAACGCAGCAGCCAGGGCCTGCAGCGAGGCATAGGCGTACAGGGTGTAGCCTTCAGGTTCGGTACCGGCCTTGCGGAACTCCTCCACCACCGCCTTGCTGTCCGGCAGCAGGCGCGGGTCGGCGCCGAAGGTCATGTACACGCCATCGACGTACTGCGCGCCGCCGGCGGTGGACACCAGTTCATCGGTGACGATGCCGTCATCGGACATGAACTTGACGTCCTTCAGGCCCTGCTCGCGCAGCTGGCGTACCAGCGGGCCGGCTTCCGGGTGCAGGCCGCCGAAGTAGACCACGTCGGCACCGGTGGAACGGATCTTGGTGACGACGGCGCTGAAGTCTTTCTCGCCGCGGGTCAGGCCTTCGTACAGCACCGGCTTGACGCCGCGTTTCTCCAGCTGTGCCTTGGTCGCGTCGGCCAGGCCTTGGCCGTAGGTGTCCTTGTCGTGCAGCACCGCGACTTTCTTGCCCTTGAGCACGTCGACGATGTAGTCGCCGGCGACGATGCCCTGCTGGTCGTCACGGCCGCACATGCGGAACATGGCGCCCAGGCCGCGCTCGGTAACCTGTGGGTTGGTGGAGCCAGGGGTGATGGCGATGACGCCAGCCTCGTCATACACCTCGGAGGCCGGGATGGTGTTGGAGGAACAGAAGTGGCCGACCACGCCGATCACCTTGTCCTGGTCGACCAGGCGGTTGGCCACGGCCACGGCCTGCTTCGGCTCGCAGGCGTCATCGCCTTTGACCAGCACGATTTTCTCGCCGTTCACGCCACCGGCGGCGTTGATCTTGTCGGCCGCTGCCTGCGCACCTTTCATGTACTGCTCGCCAAACGCTGCGTTAGCCCCGGTCATCGGGCCCGCTACACCGATCTTGACGTCGGCCTGAACATACGAAGAAACACCCAGTGCCGTAGCTACGGCCAGAGCCAGGAAACCTTTCTTGTAAAACGTCTGCGACATGAGGTGGTGCTCCTAGAGTTTTTTTTGGTTGGCACTACAACTTCTCAGCCCTGTGCTCTGAGCAAGGGCCGTGCCATAGGTTTTGTCTTCCGGGAAAACACACTGTGCAGGTTGCCGGCAGGCGACCGACGGCCTTTTCTTTATTGAGCGTGCAACCGTCTGCCACGCGGCAGGCGCCACCACACGTACAGACAAGGAGCAACCATCGGGTGCCATCATTGCAACCCTGGCAAGTGTTTACGTGCAACCGCCCTGTAACAGCGGACGTCACCGAACTGCACACAGCTGGTGCGCGACTGCTACAGGCGGCACCGTTTCAAGGCTAGCTGGTGCACGAAAAAACACCTCTGTTTTGGCAGTTCCGGCCCTATCGCCGGCAAGCCAGCTCCCACAGGAACACTGCAAATTTCGGCCGTGTGGGTTACTTGTGGGAGCTGGCTTGCCGGCGATAGGGCCGCAACAGGCACAACAAGGCCGAAAAGGCTGGCACAATGTCCGCCATTCGCCGCTTCCGGAGCCCCATTGATGAGCGAGAGCGCATTCGCCGAGCGCATCGTGCACAACCTGCTCGACACCGACTTCTACAAACTCACCATGATGCAGGGCGTGCTGCACAACTACCCGGACGCCGACGTCGAGTGGGAATTCCGCTGCCGCAACGGCGAGGACCTGCGCCCCTACCTCGGCGAGATCCGCAACCAGCTCGAACTGCTCAGCGACCTCACCCTGGATGACGGCCAGCTGGCATTCCTCGAACGTATCAGCTTCCTCAAGCCTGACTTCCTGCGCTTTCTGCGCCTGTTCCGCTTCAACCTGCGCTACGTACGCCTGGGGATAGAAAACGACCAGCTGTTCCTGCGCCTGAAAGGCCCGTGGCTGCATGTGATCCTGTTCGAAGTGCCGCTGCTGGCGATCATCAGCGAAGTGCGCAACCGCCATCTGCACCCGCGCATGCGCCTGGCCGAGGCCCGCGACCAGCTGTACCGCAAGTTCGACTGGCTGCGCGCACATGCCAGCGACGATGAACTGGCCGAACTGCAGGTGGCCGACTTCGGCACCCGTCGGCGCTTTTCCAGCCGTGTGCAGGAAGAAGTGGTGCGTGTGCTGCGCGACGATTTCCCGGGCCGCTTCGTCGGCACCAGCAACGTCGACCTGGCATGGAAACTGGATATCAAGCCGCTGGGCACCATGGCCCATGAATGGATCATGGCCCACCAGCAACTCGGCCCGCGACTGATCGACAGCCAGATCGCCGCGCTGGACTGCTGGGTGCGCGAGTACCGCGGCCTGCTCGGTATCGCCCTGACCGATTGCATCACCATGGATGCCTTCCTCGGCGATTTCGACCTGTACTTCGCCAAGCTGTTCGACGGCCTGCGCCACGACTCGGGCGAACCGGTGGCCTGGGCGGAAAAGGCCATTGCCCATTACCAGAAACTGGGTATCGACCCGATGACCAAGACCCTGGTGTTTTCCGACGGTCTCAACCTGACCCGCTCGCTGGAAATCTTCCGTGCCCTGCGCGGTCGCATCAACGTCAGCTTTGGCATCGGCACCAACCTGACCTGTGATATCCCGGGCGTGGCCCCGATGAGCATCGTGCTTAAAATGACCGACTGCAACGGCGCGCCGGTGGCGAAGATCTCGGACGAAGCCGCCAAGACCCAATGCCGCGACGAGAACTTCGTCGCCTACATGCGCCATGTATTCAAAGTCCCCAGCAAGGAGTAACCCATGCAAGCGGTTCAGCAAGAGATTGCCCAGGCGCTGAAGGTACAGCCGCCGTTCGCCGACGCCGCCGCGCTCGAGGCCGAAGTGGCCCGGCGCGTGGCGTTCATCAAGGATTGCCTGGCCAACGCCCGGCTCAAGACCCTGGTGCTGGGCATCAGCGGCGGCGTCGACTCGCTGACCGCCGCCCTGCTCGCCCAACGCGCCATCAACGAGCTGCGCGCCGAAACCGGCGACAAGGCCTACACCTTCATCGCCGTGCGCCTGCCTTACCAGGTCCAGCATGACGAGCATGACGCCCAGGCGTGCCTGGAAGTGATCAAGGCCGACGAAGTGCACACCGTGGATATCGCCCCGGCAGTACGGGCGCTGGCGGCTGAAGTGGTGGAGTTGAAGAACGGCTCGCCGACGCTTGTGGACTTCGTGGTCGGCAACGTCAAGGCGCGTACCCGCATGGTCGCCCAGTACACCATCGCCGGTGCACGCGCGGGCCTGGTGATCGGCACCGACCACGCCGCCGAGGCGGTGATGGGGTTCTTTACCAAGTTCGGTGATGGTGCCTGCGACCTGGCGCCGCTGAGCGGGCTGGTGAAGAACCAGGTGCGGGCGATTGCGCGCAGCTTCGGTGCGCCGGAGTCATTGGTGGAAAAGGTCCCGACTGCGGACCTGGAAGACCTGGCGCCGGGCAAGCCGGACGAAGCCTCCCATGGCGTGACCTACCAGCAGATCGATGCCTTCCTGCATGGGCAGCCGGTTGACCAGGAAGCGTTCGACATTATCGTCGCCACCTACCGCAAGACCCAGCACAAGCGCGAACTGCCGTTCGCCCCTTGATAAGGCTATAGACGGACCTGTGGGAGCGGGTTCACCCGCGAATGCCATGGTGAAGCCACCGACGCATTCGCGGGTGAACCCGCTCCCACAGGGCTCACCGTCAGCCTTTGATTACTTGACGACGACCTTGCCTTTCATCATCGAGATGTGGCCCGGGAAGGTGCAGAAGAAACTGTAGTCGCCACCGGCTTCCAGCTTGGAAGTGTCCAGGCTGATGCTGGCTTTTTCGCCAGCGCCGATCATTTTGGTGTGCCCGATGATCGCTGCGTTGTCAGCCTTGATGTAGTCCTTGTCCAGGCCTTGCGACATACCTTCGGTGGCGATTGCCTGCATGTCGGCAGTCTTGCTGATCACCAGGTTATGGCCCATTACGTTCTTCGGCAGGCTGCCACCATGGGTCAGTTCGATTTCAACGGTCTTGCAGCTCTTGTCGACAGTGAATTCCTTGGTGTTGAACGACATCTGGTCGGTCGAGTCGACGGTGACTTTGCACTCGGCTGCGAAGACAGAAGCGCTGGCGAGGGTCAGCAGGGATACCGCTACAGCTTTCGCAAACATCATGAATCTCCTTGGCAGGGTTTTATCAATTGCGAGACTGCCTGAAACCGTTCAGCCCCTTGCTGATATGGGTCAAGGGGCTGTCAAGAGGCCAGCCAGTAGAATTGTTCAATGGATTGTATACAACCAATTCAAGGGCACATCATGCCCTTTTATTGGACGATGGGACAACCTCTCATTTAGGAGCAATACGAAATGACCCTTGGTAGCCTGATGAACAGCCTGCTGGCGGCCTACGCCCATGGAGCGACCGGCGCCATCTGCGAATTCTCCCGACCGGAGTGAAACCAGCCTTGGAACTGTAGGACATGGGCCTTACCCTGTCAGCCTGAGTGACTGGAGATGAGCAATGCCCGTACGTTCCGTTTGTGTGTTCTGCGGCGCCAGCATTGGTGCCAACCCTGCCTACCGTGAAGCGGCCATCGCGCTGGGCCAGGCGATTGCCCGTCGCGGCCTGACCCTGGTCTATGGCGGTGGCGCGGTTGGCCTGATGGGCACCGTCGCCGACGCGGCCATGGCGGCCGGTGGCGAAGTGATCGGGATCATCCCCCAGAGCCTGATGAATGCCGAAATCGGCCACAAGGGCCTCAGCCGCCTGGAAGTGGTCGACGGCATGCACGCGCGCAAGGCACGCATGGCCGAGCTGAGCGATGCCTTCATCGCCCTGCCCGGTGGGCTGGGTACGCTGGAGGAGTTGTTCGAGGTATGGACCTGGGGGCAATTGGGCTATCACGCCAAGCCGCTGGGGCTGCTGGATGTGAACGGCTTCTACGAGAAGCTGGGCGGGTTCCTCGACCATATCGTCGAAGAAGGCTTCGTGCGGCCGCAGCATCGGGCGATGTTGCTGCTGGGGCAGCAGCCTGATGAGCTGTTGGACGGGATGGACAGCTTCGTTGCGCCGGTGGCGCCGAAGTGGGTCGACAAGAAGCCTGACTGAAGCTGAGATTTTTGGGACCGCTTTGCGGTCCATCGCGACACAAGGCCGCTCCTACACCGACCGTGAGCCCCCCGGAATTGGCGGGTTTGCACGGTCATTGCAGGAGCGGCCTTGTGTCGCGATGGGCTGCAAAGCAGCCCCAAGAATCGCCCAGTTAACGCGGGATCACTGGCTGACGCGGCTTCTTGTTGCCCTTGCCACCCTTGGCCGCTTCCTTGCGCTCCTTGGCCGCCTGCTGGTTACGCGCAAACGCTTCGGCCTTGGCTTTTTCACGCTTGTCCCACGGCTTGCTGCCATCACTGCCACGCGGCGGCAGGCCGGTGTGCTGGGTAAGAACCTTCTGCTCCTTGCCCACCTTGTGGCTACCCGCAGGGGTCGAGTTCTTGCGGCGTGCACTCTGGTAGGTATCGGTCTGCGGCTGGTGCAGCGGGATCAGCTGGTGCTTGCCCGGCCCGATCAGGTCGGCGCGGCCCATGCGCTGCAACGCCTCACGCAGCATCGGCCAGCCCTTCGGGTCGTGGTAACGCAAGAACGCCTTGTGCAGGCGGCGCTGCTCCTCGCTCTTGACGATATCCACACCTTCGCTCTTGTAGGTCACCTTGCGCAGCGGGTTCTTGCCCGAGTGGTACATGGCCGTGGCCGAGGCCATCGGCGACGGGTAGAACGCCTGCACCTGGTCGGCACGGAAGCCGTTGCCCTTCAGCCACAGGGCCAGGTTCATCATGTCTTCGTCGGTGGTGCCCGGGTGCGCGGCGATGAAGTACGGGATCAGGTACTGCTCCTTGCCCGCCTCTTTCGAGAACTTCTCGAACATGCGCTTGAAGCGGTCATAGGTGCCGATGCCCGGCTTCATCATCTTGTCCAGCGGGCCACGCTCGGTGTGCTCCGGGGCAATCTTCAGGTAACCGCCGACGTGGTGGGTGACCAGTTCCTTGACGTACTCCGGCGACTCCACCGCCAGGTCATAACGCAGGCCAGAGGCAATCAGGATCTTCTTCACACCCGGCAGGGCACGAGCCTTGCGGTACAGCTCGATCAGCGAGCTGTGGTCGGTGTTGAGGTTTTCGCAAATGCCCGGGAACACGCACGACGGCTTGCGGCAGTGCTTCTCGATGTCATGGCTCTTGCAGGCGATGCGGTACATGTTGGCAGTCGGGCCGCCAAGGTCGGAGACCACGCCGGTGAAGCCCGGCACCTTGTCACGCATCTCTTCGATTTCGTGCAGGATCGACTCGTGCGAGCGGTTCTGGATGATGCGGCCTTCGTGCTCGGTGATCGAGCAGAAGGTGCAGCCACCAAAGCAGCCACGCATGATGTTCACCGAGAAGCGGATCATCTCGTAGGCCGGGATGCGCTCCTTGCCGTAGGCCGGGTGCGGCACACGGGCATAGGGCATGCCGAACACGTAATCCATTTCCTCGGTGCTCATGGGGATGGGTGGCGGGTTGAACCACACATCCACTTCGCCATGCTTCTGCACCAGGGCGCGGGCGTTGCCCGGGTTGGTCTCCAGGTGCAGCACCCGGTTGGCATGGGCATAGAGTACCGGGTCGTTACGCACCTTCTCGAACGACGGCAGGCGGATCACCGACTTTTCCCGGGTCATGCTCGGGCTGTCGAGAATCTGCACGACCTTGGCTTCGTTCGGGTCCTCCTGGTCGCCCTTGGCCTGCTCGATGGCACAGGCCTGGGTGTCCTGGGTGTTCACGTACGGGTTGATGATCTTGTCGACGCGGCCCGGGCGGTCGATGCGGGTCGAATCGATCTCGTACCAGCCCTGAGGCGTGTCACGGCGCACGAAAGCAGTGCCGCGCACATCGGTGATGGTCTCGATCTTCTCGCCGTTGGACAGGCGCTGGGCCACCTCGACCACCGCGCGCTCGGCGTTGCCGAACAGCAGGATGTCGGCGCTGGCATCGATCAGGATCGAGTGGCGGACCTTGTCCTGCCAGTAGTCGTAGTGGGCGATGCGGCGCAGCGAGGCCTCGATGCCGCCAAGCACGATCGGCACATGCTTGTAGGCTTCCTTGCAGCGCTGGCTGTACACCAGGCTGGCGCGGTCCGGACGGCTGCCGGCCAGGCCACCAGGGGTGTAGGCGTCGTCGGAACGGATCTTCTTGTCCGCGGTGTAGCGGTTGATCATCGAGTCCATGTTGCCCGCGGCCACGCCGAAGAACAGGTTCGGCTCGCCGAGCTTCATGAAGTCGTCTTTCGACTGCCAGTTCGGCTGGGCGATGATGCCCACGCGGAAGCCCTGGGCCTCCAGCAGGCGGCCGATGATGGCCATGCCGAACGACGGGTGGTCGACGTAAGCATCACCGGTCACGATGATGATGTCGCAGGAATCCCAGCCGAGCAGATCCATCTCCTCCCTGCTCATCGGCAGGAAAGGTGCTGGCCCGAAGCATTCGGCCCAGTACTTGGGATAGTCGTAGAGTGGTTTGGCTGCTTGCATGTCAGTGACCGGTTCTGGTGTGCAGGGAAATCGCGGGCGCGGAATATAGCACAAATTTTGACCAAATCCGACTGGATTCGTGGGGATTGGTGGGGTGGGCGACGGTTGGGGCGGGTCGGTAAATGCCTTGAAACCTGTGGGAGCGGGTTCACCCGCGAAAGGGCCCGCTCAGGCGACATATCACTGAAGCCTTACAGTGTGCATTTGCCCTGCACCGGGTTGTCTTCAGGTAAAGGGGGATCGAGGGGTGGATCGGGGACAATCTTGAGCACGACAGGGCCAGTCCGCCCCGAAAACCACCGCAATACCGCAAAGGCGGTAAGAAGCTATTTCAGAAATGGCCTAAGCGCAACGGGAAAGATCTGGTTATTTCCTAGCAAACCGGTCAGAAACCGTAGCGCGTCTCGCAAGGCTTTCGCCTTGAAACCTGCCAGGGCCGCCAGGTGCATACCGACAGGTTTGCCGCACCTGTCAAATCGAGTGCCGCCCGCGCGGAGCTTCGCGAACGAAGCTGGGTCTTTATCGGCTTTACGACGCCCCCTGAGCGCGCTTCCAGATTTGATAGACGATTCTGAGCCTAGCATTTTTGTCAGTACCGCGAAGCCAACTGCAGAGGTACAGTTGAAACTGTAAAGTTACTAGCAGTGAGGATAAAATATGCGCCTCTTTTATTGCAACGATATTTTGTCACATATTGCATATACATTCACGAACGAATCAATCTTCAGGCACGGTCGATACAACCTCTCGCTAAAAGACCAGCAGAACACTCAATGGCTTCTGAGCACTGATTCTTTTAATACCCCATTTCTCACCAACGCCCCGAACCAAGGTATATCTTACCGCTACAGCGCTTTCGGATTCAGCGCCCCCTCTAACAACGAATGGGGTTTTAAAGGCGAGCGGAAAGACCCTATCAGCAACGGTTACCTACTTGGAAATGGTCGCAGGCTCTACAACTCGACCATCATGCGCTTTGCTAGCCCAGACCCCTTAAGCCCACTCTCCAAAGGCGGCCTTAACTACTACGCATTTACACTGAACGACCCCATTAACAACAGTGACCCAACCGGCCTGTTCACTCAACCCATACTTCGATTTTTCGCTAAACTTAACCCGAAGAAAACGTATCGCGGCGATATACTATGGCAATATGATGGTATAACTGCATTCGCTGATAAGCGTCGAACAGACGGCAATCTCGACACCATTTACATCCTGAGCCATGGCGAGGCAGGTGTATTAACGGGAAACGAATTCAACCACTCAGCCTTGGATATTTTCGTCAGACTGAAACAAAAGGGTATTGAAATGCGCGGCAGACAAACACATTTCTTAGCCTGCTACTCTGCTACACCTGAGTCTTACGGAGGGTATTCAGTCGCTGATGAAATGGCCAAATTAACAGGCGCACAATCCTCAGGGTACGATGGCCGCGTCAGTGTCGTCGATGAAATCGACAAAAGTGGAAAAATCCTCAGCCACCGCCTCAGCAACCCATTAATTAATTTTATTGGGCTAGGCACAGCAACTAAAGTCAGGCGGGGCAACATAAGAAATCCCCACAAAACTGAAAATACGGGGCCTGGCGGCAGACACTGGTAGTATCTGCACTCAGCATGCATAACGTGTTCGCAGTTCACGCCCCACTGGCTGACCGCTTTAATTAAGCTAGTGGTTATCACTCATCATCATCAAAGTTATACATCCCTGGCGCAAGGTTCTCGAAGCGGGTGTACTTACCGATAAACGCCAGGCGCACGAAGCCGATGGGGCCGTTACGCTGTTTACCGATGATGATTTCCGCCACGCCCTTGTGCTCGGTCTCGGGGTGGTACACCTCGTCGCGGTACACGAACATGATCACGTCGGCGTCCTGCTCGATCGCACCGGATTCACGCAAGTCGGAGTTCACCGGGCGCTTGTTCGGGCGCTGCTCCAGGGAGCGGTTCAGCTGCGACAGGGCGATGACCGGGCAGTTGAACTCCTTGGCCAGGGCCTTGAGCGAGCGGGAGATCTCGGAAATTTCGTTGGTCCGGTTGTCGCCGGCCGAACCCGGGATCTGCATCAGCTGCAGGTAGTCGACCATGATCATGGCGATTTCGCCATGTTCGCGGGCCAGGCGACGGGTACGGGCGCGCATTTCCGAGGGACTGATGCCGGCGGTATCGTCGATGAACAGCTTGCGGTCGTTGAGCAGGTTCACCGCCGAGGTCAGGCGCGGCCAGTCGTCGTCGTCCAGCTGGCCGGAACGCACCTTGGTCTGGTCGATACGGCCCAGGGACGAAAGCATACGCATGATCAGCGATTCACCTGGCATCTCGAGGGAGAACACCAGCACCGCCTTGTCGGTACGCAGTACGGCGTTTTCCACCAGGTTCATGGCAAAGGTGGTCTTACCCATCGACGGACGGCCAGCGACGATGATCAGGTCGGCAGCCTGCAGGCCACTGGTCTTCTCGTCGAGGTCGGTGAAGCCGGTGGACACGCCGGTGATGTCACTGTCGGAGTTGAACAGCGTGTCGATGCGGTCGATGGCCATGGTCAACAGTTCGTTGACCCCCACCGGGCCGCCGGTTTTCGGGCGGGCCTCGGCGATCTGGAAGATCTGCCGCTCGGCGTCGTCGAGAATCTCTTCGGCGTTGCGCCCTTGCGGGTTGAACGCGTTGTCGGCGATATCGGTACTGATGCTGATCAGCTGGCGCAGGGTGGCGCGCTCGCGAATGATCGCGGCGTAGGCCTTGATGTTGGCTACCGACGGGGTGTTCTTGGCCAGCTCGGCCAGGTACGCCAACCCACCGACTTGCGAAGAAAGGCCTTCCTTGTCCAACTGCTCGTGCAGGGTCACCACGTCGAATGGCTGGTTGGCGTCGGCCAACTTGTGCACGGCACGGAAGATCAGGCGGTGGTCATGCCGGTAGAAGTCGCCATCCGATACCTGGTCCAGCACCCGCTCCCAGGCATTGTTGTCCAGCATCAGGCCACCGAGCACGGCCTGTTCGGCCTCGATGGAATGCGGCGGTACCTTCAGGGCTGCGGTTTGCAGGTCTAGCTGTTCGGAGGTGGTGATCTCGTTCATGGCCACGAAAGAATTCTGGAGGATGAAAAAGACAAAGGGCACGGCCTGTCGAAAACAGGACCGTGCCCGATGTTAACCGCCTGACCCACAAGGAGCCAGCCAGTCAGCGCAGCTTAGGCAGCTACGACGACCACGCGTACGGTGGCTTCAACGTCGCTGTGCAGGTGCACGGCTACGTCGTATTCGCCAACCTGACGGATGGTGCCGTTCGGCAGACGAACTTCAGCCTTGGCCACTTCAACGCCGGAGGCGGTCAGGGCGTCAGCGATGTCGTGGGTGCCGATCGAACCGAACAGCTTGCCTTCGTCGCCAGCGGTGGCAGTGATGGTCACTTCCAGCTCGGCCAGTTGGGCAGCGCGGCTTTCAGCCGAAGCTTTCTTGTCAGCAGCTGCTTTTTCCAGCTCGGCGCGACGCTCTTCGAACGCAGCCAGGTTGGCGGCGTTGGCAACGGTGGCCTTGCCGAATGGCAGCAGGAAGTTACGGCCGTAACCAGCCTTAACTTTTACTTTGTCGCCCAGGTTGCCCAGGTTAGCGACTTTTTCCAGCAGGATCAGTTCCATTTGGTAAAACCTCTTAACTTTTAACCTTCACCGTTCGCGGAGTCATTCCCCTTGGGGGACTTGCGACCGCGAAAATCAATCAGGCTGTCGACAATGGCCAAAACCACCAGCAACGGATAAATCAGCTGCATGATCAGCGGCAACGTCACGTACATGCCCACCAGCCAGAAACCGGCCAGTCGCCCCTGCGCCACCAGCCCGTGCATCAAGGCGATGCCGGCCAGCACCAGTACCAGGCTCGAGGCCGATGCCAGGACGATGAACTGCGGCCCGATGAACGGGGCCACCACCATCACTGCCACCAAGACCGCCATGGTCTGTTTCGGCAACCTCAGCGCGCGAAACTCGCGACCGAAGCCTCCAGGGTTGTACAACGCTGCCTGCCAGTAGCGCGCCAGCACCAGGGCCAGCACACTGAACAATTGCACCGTCACTGCTGTGGAAGCGACCAGCACAGGGCGGATCAGCTCACCGGAGAGCACCGGTTGCCCCTCGATTTTCGGCATGGCTTCGGCAAACGCCTTGGCCAGCACATCGAAGGTTTGCGCCAGCGCCAGATCGAGCACGAGGCTGAAAGCCACGGCGAACACGGCACTGACCAGCAACACCCGGCTCCAGGGATGCTCGGCGCGCAACAGCGCAGCCAGGCCCAAGGCACCCGCAATCACCAGAAAGGTGATGGGATCGCCCATGACCCACACGGCCAACCCGGCCAGCAGGCCGCCGGCGATGACCGTTGTAGCATCCTTGAACCCACGCCGCAGCAGCACAAGGCTGCCAGCAGCGGCACTCAACCAGAACAGCAGCGGCAGTACCGCGCTGATGACCACCACCAGGGTGGCCTGCACACGACCGCGCATGATGAAACTTGCTAACGCTCGCATGCTAATCCCTTACTGCTTGTCGACGACCCGGTCTCAGCGGCCGTGGCTGTCGGTGTAGGGCAGCAGGGCCAGGAAGCGGGCGCGCTTGATAGCGGTAGCCAGCTGACGCTGATAACGAGCTTTGGTACCGGTGATACGGCTTGGAACGATCTTGCCGGTTTCGGATACGTAAGCTTTCAGGGTGTTGAGATCTTTGAAGTCGATCTCTTTCACGTCTTCAGCAGTGAAGCGGCAGAATTTACGACGACGGAAGAAACGTGCCATTTAATAGGCTCCTCTAAAGGTCCGTGGATTACTCGTCAGCGTTATCGCTGGAGTCGCTGTCATTGCTGTCGTCGCCGTCGGCGGATTCAGCATGCTCAGGACGCTCACGACGCTCACGGCGCTCGCTGCGGTTTTCTTCAGCCTTCAGCATCTCGGACTGGCCGGTAACGGCTTCGTCGCGACGGATGACCAGGTTACGGATAACGGCATCGTTGTAGCGGAAGTTGTCTTCCAGCTCGGCCAGGGCCTTGCCGGTGCACTCAACGTTCAGCATCACGTAGTGAGCCTTGTGAACATTGTTGATTGCGTAGGCCAGTTGACGACGGCCCCAGTCTTCCAGGCGGTGGATCTTGCCACCATCTTCTTCGATCAGCTTGGTGTAACGCTCAACCATGCCGCCGACTTGCTCGCTCTGGTCCGGGTGAACCAGGAAGATGATTTCGTAATGACGCATGAATGCTCCTTACGGGTTAGTAGTCTGCCAGCGAATCTGGTCAGACAAGGAGTGAATGACACTGTATGTCTTGCACGGAGGGGAGGCACATGCGCGCCTGCCAGCTCGGCAAGGGGCGCAATTGTAGAGAAGGCGAGGCGTACAAGCAAGGTGATTGGTGAATATTTGAACAGCCTGAAACACATTACAGACTGCCGGCCCTTTCGCGGGTAAACCCGCTCCCACAGATACCCCACAGGGCTTAGGCCTTGTGCGATCCCTGTGGGAGCGGGTTTACCCGCGAAGAGGCCGGTACAGGCTGAAGATCAGCGCTTGGCCTGACGCTGACGCACAGCCTCGAACAGGCACACGCCAGTCGCCACCGACACGTTCAGGCTGCTGACACTACCGCCCATCGGCAACTTCACCAGGAAATCGCAATGCTCGCGGGTCAGCCGGCGCATGCCCTTGCCTTCCGCGCCCATGATCATCACCAGCGGCCCGGTCAGGTCCTGCTGGTAGATTTCCTGTTCGGCCTCGCCGGCGGTACCTACCACCCACAGGCCACGCTGCTGCAGTTTTTCCAAGGTGCGCGCCAGGTTGGTCACGGCCACCAGCGGGATCACCTCCGCAGCGCCACAGGCCACCTTGCGCACGACCGGCGTCAGGGTTGCGGACTTGTCCTTGGGCACCACCACTGCCGTGGCACCGGCGGCATCGGCGGTACGCAGGCAGGCGCCAAGGTTGTGCGGGTCGGTCACGCCATCCAGCACCAGGATCAGCGGGGGTGTTTCGGTGCGTTCGAGCAATTCCTCGAGCATCAACTCGCCCCAGACCTGGCTCGGGCTCACCTCGGCGACCACACCCTGATGCACGCCCTCTACCCAGGCATCCATCTCACGGCGCTCGGCCTGGCCGACCGCCACGCGATTTTCCGCGGCCAGCGCCAGCAGCGCCTGCAGGCGCGGCTCGCTGCGCCCTTCCGACAGCCAGATCTGCTTGACCCGCTTCGGATGGTGCTGCAGCAATGCCTGCACGGCGTGCACGCCGTAGATCTTTTCCAGCTGACTCATGACTTGCTCTTGCTCTTGCGTGGCGCGCCGGACTTCGACGGGCCTTTACGGTGCTTGGTCGGCTTGCCGGATGCCTTGCCACCCTTGTCCGACTTGCTGCTGGCATGGCCGCCACTGCGCGCCTCGCTCATCAGCGCCTTCTTCATTTCGCGGCTCTTGCGTACTTCGGCGTTACGCTGCACAGCGTCTTTCGGGAAGTACGCCTCGGCGGTCTCGCTCTTGCGGCTGCGCGGCTTCGGCGTGGCCTTGGCCTCGACCGGGGCCTGCTCGGCCTGGCCGGCAGCCGGTGCGGCGCCACGTTGCTTGCGGCCGATCGGGGCGGCGAGGGTCTTTTCCGACACTTCGAAGTCGATCTTGCGCTCGTCGAGGTCGACGCGCATGACCTTGACCTCGATCGTGTCGCCCAGGCGGAAGCTGCGCCCGGTACGCTCGCCAGACAGGCGGTGGTGCACCGGGTCGAAGTGGTAGTAGTCGCCCGGCAGCGCACTGACGTGCACCAGGCCTTCCACGTAGATATCGGTCAGCTCGACGAACAGGCCGAAACCGGTCACCGCGGTGATCACACCCGGGAAAGTCTCGCCCACGCGGTCCTTCATGAACTCGCACTTGAGCCAGTTGACCACATCACGGGTGGCTTCGTCGGCCCGGCGCTCGGTCATCGAGCACTGCTCGCCAAGCTGCTCGAGGGTGTTCTCGTCGTACGGGTAGATGCGCGCCTTGGGGATGCTCATGGCGCCGGCACGCTTGACGTGCGGGGTTTCGACCCTGGAACGGATGATGCTGCGGATGGCGCGGTGCACCAGCAGGTCCGGGTAGCGACGGATCGGCGAGGTGAAGTGGGTGTACGCCTCGTAGTTCAGGCCGAAGTGGCCGTTGTTGTCGGTGCTGTACACCGCCTGGCTCAACGAGCGCAGCATCACGGTCTGGATCAGGTGGAAGTCCGGGCGCCCGGCGATGCTCGCCAGCAGTGCCTGGTAATCCTTCGGCGACGGGTCCTTGCCCTTGTGCAGGGTCAGGCCCAGTTCGCCCAGGAAGGCGCGCAGCTTTTCCAGACGCTCCGGCGGCGGGCCGTCGTGCACGCGGTACAGGGCCGGCACGCCATGCTTCTGCAGAAATTCGGCGGTGGCCACGTTGGCCGCCAGCATGCATTCCTCGATCAGCTTGTGGGCGTCGTTGCGCACGGTCGGGCGGATTTCCGCGATCTTGCGCTCGTCACCGAAGATGATGCGGGTTTCCTGGGTCTCGAAGTCGATCGCGCCACGGGTGTGACGGGCCTCCACCAGCACCTTGTACAGGTTGTACAGGTTCTTCAGGTCCGGCACGACTGCCTTGTACTCCTCGCGCAGCGCCTTGCCCTCACGGGTGCGGGAGTGCTCGAGCATGCTGCTGACCTTGTTGTAGGTCAGGCGGGCGTGGGAGTGGATGACGCCTTCGTAGAACTGGTAGTCGACCATCTGGCCGGCTTTGTTCATGGTCATTTCGCAGACCATGGCCAGGCGATCGACATGCGGGTTCAGCGAGCACAGGCCGTTGGACAGCTCTTCGGGGAGCATCGGTACCACGCGCTCGGGGAAGTACACCGAGTTGCCGCGCTGCTGGGCCTCGACGTCCAGGGCCGAGCCCAGGCGCACGTAGCTGGACACGTCGGCAATGGCCACATACAGGCGCCAGCCGCCGGAGAACAGGCGCAGCTTGCCCAGCGGCTCGCAATAGACGGCGTCGTCGAAGTCACGGGCGTCCTCGCCGTCGATGGTGACGAACGGCAGGTGGCGCAGGTCGACGCGCTTCTCCTTGTCCTTCTCTTCGACTTCGGAGCGGAACTTGCGCGCTTCCTTGATCACGTCTTTGGGCCAGACATGCGGGATATCGTAGCTGCGCAGGGCAACGTCGATTTCCATGCCCGGCGCCATGTAGTTGCCGATGACCTCGACCACATCGCCTTGCGGCTGGAAGCGCGGGGTCGGCCAGTGGGTGATCTTGATCTCGACGAACTGGCCGATCTTGGCACCGCCGTTGCGCCCGGCGGTGACCAGCACTTCCTGCTGGATCTTTGGGTTGTCCGGGGTCACGTAGCCGATACCGCCTTCTTCGAAGTAACGGCCGACCACGCTTTCGTGGGCACGGGAGATGATTTCGACCAGCACGCCTTCACGGCGGCCACGGCGGTCGACGCCAGATACGCGGGCCAGGCCGCGGTCGCCGTCGAACACCAGGCGCATTTGCGACGGGCTGAGGAACAGGTCTTCGCTGCCGTCGTCCGGAATAAGGAAGCCGAAGCCGTCGCGGTGACCGGAGACGCGGCCGCAGATCAGGTCCAGCTTGTCTACCGGGGCATAAGTGCCGCGCCGGGTATAGATAAGCTGGCCATCGCGCTCCATTGCACGCAGGCGGCGGCGCAGGGCTTCGATCTGGTCTTCGTCGTAAAGACCGAACTCGGCCGCCAGCTCCTCGCGTGCGGCCGGTTCGCCACGGTCGGCGAGGCGCTGCAGGATCAGCTCACGGCTGGGAATGGGGTTGTCGTATTTTTCCGCTTCGCGAGCGGCCTCGGGATCGAGGGATTGCCAATCGGCCATCAGAAGGGGTTCACCTTGGGGTATATAGATATGAATTCTGGCATAGGCGTATTGAAACCGGAAATGTCAGCCTTGGACAGCCCCACCGGCGCCTCCGGCGAGCAGGAATAGGCCTGCGGAATCAACAAGTTGAATTTTTTGAAATTTTTTTTGCTTGGGGGGTTTACAGCCCCCCGGACCGTCCGTATAGTGCGCACCACAACGACGGACAACCCCGAAGTTGTAGTAGAGATGAGCGGCGCTGTAAAGCATCAAGTAATCTCGAATGTGTGCCCAGGTGGCGGAATTGGTAGACGCGCTGGTTTCAGGTATCAGTGGCTTAACGGCCGTGGAAGTTCGAGTCTTCTCCTGGGCACCAAATATTTTCAAGTAACAGATGACCAAGGATCTGTTACTACTGTGTGAAAGCGAACGATAGTCGCCTTCTTCAGATGATGTAAAGCTTTGCCCAGGTGGCGGAATTGGTAGACGCGCTGGTTTCAGGTATCAGTGACTTAACGGTCGTGGAAGTTCGAGTCTTCTCCTGGGCACCATACAAAAACCCACTAGCTTGCTAGTGGGTTTTTTCTTGCCTGCGATTTTTGTATCCCTCCTCTTTCGGTCATAGGTGCAAACCTGTGCCGGCCTCTTCGCGGGCACGCCCGCTCCCACAGAATCATCACAGGCCTTCCGGCTAGTGAAATACCTGACACCTTCAGACTCTTGCACCATGGTCTGACCATGAATTTCTCGTCACCCGGCCACTTGAGAAACGATTTCGTTTACCATTGTTTCCAAATATGTAGCCGTAAGCGAGGAAGTACCCGCATGACGATCCGCCCGCAACCGCTGATGCGTACCTTGGCCGCCGCCGTGCTGAGCCTGGCCATCGGCGCTCCGGCCGCCATGGCAGACGCACCGGTCACCCTGACCATGTACAACGGTCAGCACAAGGAAATCGGCGAGGCCATCGCCAAGGCCTACGAGGCCAAGACCGGCATCCACATCGATATCCGCAAGGGCAGCAGCAACCAGCTGGCCAGCCAGATCATCGAGGAAGGCGAGCGCTCGCCGGCCGACATCATCTATACCGAAGAGTCCCCTCCCCTGAACAACCTGGGCGAACTGGGCCTGCTGGCGAAGATCGATGACGCCACCGCGAACATGATGCCCAAGGAGTATGTTGGCGCCAACGGCACCTGGATGGGCATCACCGCCCGTACGCGTATCGTCGTGTTCAACCCGAAGAAGGTCGACGAGAAAGACCTGCCGACCACAGTGATGGACTTTGCCAACCCCGAGTGGGAAGGCCGCGTCGGCTATGTGCCCACCAGCGGCGCCTTCCAGGAACAGGCCGTAGCCATCCTGAAGATGCACGGGCGAGAAGCCACCGAAGAATGGCTTACCGGCCTGAAGGCATTCGGCAAGACCTACACCAACAACATGGTCGCCCTCAAAGCCGTGGAAAAAGGCGAAGTGGCTGCGGTACTGGTGAACAACTACTACTGGTACGCGCTTGAGCGCGAGCGCGGCAAGCTGGACACCAAGCTCTACTACCTGGCCGATGGCGATGCCGGCAACCTGGTCACCATTTCCGGCGCAGCCGTGGTCAAGGCCAGCAAGCACCCGAAAGAAGCCCAGGCCCTGCTCAACTGGATGGCCAGCGAAGAAGGCCAGCGCGTGATCACCCAGACCACCGCCGAGTACCCGCTGCACAAAGGCATGGTCTCCGACCGTGGCCTGAAGCCGTTCGAAGACCTGCGCCCACCGAAGATCTCACCAGCCGACCTGGGCAATGCCGAGGAAGCGATCGAGCTTGAGCGCGAGGTCGGCCTGCTCTGATGACTGCCGCCCTGTCCGAGCCGGTGCCGGTACGCTTCGTACCGCGCCGCAAGCGCCCCTCTGTCTGGGTGGTGCTGCCTGTGCTGTTCCTGGTAGCGATGAGCTTGCTGCCCTTGCTGTACGTTGCCATGAAAGCCTGGGAGGCTGGCTGGCGCGAAGCCTTGCACCTGCTGTGGCGGCCGTTTGTCTGGGGGCTGATGCGCAACACCCTGATGCTGATGGTCGGGGTGACGCTGACCTGCATGGTGGTCGGCCTGGCCCTGGCCTGGCTGCTTGAGCGCAGCAACCTGGCCGGCCGTCGGCTGTGGGGCGTGGTGCTGTGCCTGCCGTTCGCCGTGCCGTCGTTCGTCAGCAGCTTCACCTGGGTGTCGCTGAGCTCGGACTTCGAAGGGCTGGGCGGGGCGATCATGGTCATGGCCCTGTCCAAGTACCCACTGGTGTTCCTGCCGGTAGCCGCGACCCTGCGCAACCTCGATACCTCGCTGGAGGAATCGGCACGTACGCTGGGCTGCAGCCGCTGGGGCGTATTCATCAAGGTCACCCTGCCGCTGCTATGGCCATCGATGCTGGGCGGCGCGCTGCTGATCGCCCTGCACATGCTGGTGGAGTTCGGCGCCTTGTCGATCCTCGGCTTGCAAACCTTCACCACGGCGATTTACCAGCAGTTCGAACTGGAGTTCAGCAATGCCAACGCGGCCATGCTGTCCGCCGTACTGTTGGCGATGTGCCTGGTGATGCTGTGGCTTGAACTGCGGGTACGCGGCAAAGCCCGTCATGTGCGCATCGGCCAGGGTGTGGCGCGGCGAGCACAACCGGTGCGGCTGCGTGGCTGGGCAGTGCTGGCGCAACTATTCTGCGTGGGCCTGGCGGTGTTGGGCAGCGGTATTCCGCTGGCCATGCTCGGCTACTGGTTGAGCGTGGGTTCATCGGCGGCATTCCCTGTGGCAGCCATTTCCAAGGCGCTGTTCACCTCGTTGTCGGTGTCGCTGGGGGGGGCCGGTTTCTGCGTGTTGCTAGCCCTGCCAATCAGCTTCCTGGTGGTGCGCTACAAGGGCCGCCTGGCAATCTGGGCCGAGCGCCTGCCATACCTGTTGCACGCCCTGCCCGGCCTGGTGATTGCCCTGACCCTGGTGTTCTTCGCCCTGCATTACGTGCCGGCGCTGTACCAGACCACGGCACTGTTGCTGCTGGCCTATGCGCTACTGTTCCTGCCGCTGGCGCAGTCGCCGGTGCGCACCGCACTGAACAAGGCTTCACCTACCCTGGAGGAAGCGGCACGGACCTTGGGCGCGAGCAGCTTTGCCGCGTTCTGCCGGGTGACCCTGCCGATCATCTTCCCGGCCATGGCGGCAGCCTTTGCCCTGGTGTTCCTGGATGCCATGAAGGAACTGACAGCTACCTTGCTGCTCAGCCCGACCGGCATGACCACCCTGGCCACCGAGGTGTGGGCGCACACGGCCAACGTCGAGTTCGCGGCGGCAGCGCCTTATGCGGCGTTGTTGATTGTGGTTTCGGGGTTGCCGGTGTATCTGCTGACTACGCGGATGTACCTGAACAAGGCGTAACCTTCTTCGCGGGCTTGCCCGCTCCCACAGATACCGCGCAGCCCTGCTGCCCACAAAGGCAAGGGCCCTGTGTCGCGATCGATGTGGGAGCGGGCATGCCCGCGAACACCGGCGAAGCCGGTGCCATCCACCGTGTCGCCTGCTTTGCGGGCACGCCCGCTCCCACAATGATCGGGTCAGGCTCTGAATTGGCCCAGACTGGCACGCAGCTGTGCCGCCAGGTCATCCAGCACCTTGCTGCTGGCGGTGGTCTGCATCACCACCTCGGCCGAGCGTTCGGCCTGGGCGTGTATGGTTTCCACCCGTCCACGCACTGCCTGCGCCCCGCTCGCCTGCTGCTCGGCCGCCCGGGTGGCCAGGCCGATGGCCGCGTGCACCTGCTCCACCGCTGCCTGCACCGACTGCTGGCGGCGCTCGTTGTCACGCAGCACCAGCAGCCCTTCGCTGGCCTTGAGCCCGGCCTGGCTGATGGTGGCCACGGCCTCCTTGGCCCCCTTCTGCAGCGCGGCGATATGCGCCTGGATATCGCCCGTGGAACTTTGCGTCTTGCTCGCCAACGCCCGCACCTCATCGGCCACCACGGCAAACCCGCGCCCGGTTTCGCCAGCACGGGCGGCTTCGATGGCCGCGTTCAAGGCCAGCAGGTTGGTCTGCTCGGCGATGCCGTGGATAACCGTCAGCACCACTTCGATCTGCTCACTCTGTTTGGCCAGGCGCTCGATCACCTGGGAGCCGGCCTCCACCTGCCCGGCCAGGTTTTCGATCAAACCGGCTAGCTGGGTCGATGTGCGGCTGTTTTCATCAGTTGCCTGGCGGATATCCACCACCTGCTGCAGGGCGGCCTGCATCGCGTGGCTTTCAGCCTGGGCCTCGTCGGCCATGCTCGACAGGTCGCGCAGGCTGGCCGCCACTTCGTCGCGTTGCAGTGCAGCGGCAGCATCGGCACCGGCATTGCGCTGGGCCATCGCGCCAATCTCAACGCCGGTGCGCTGCGCCACCTCGCCCGCCTCGCGCACGATGGGTTGCAGCTTGTCGACAAAGCGGTTCACCGCCGAAGCCATGTCGCCAATTTCGTCGCGGCTGTCGAGGGGCACACGCTTGGTCAGGTCGCCTTCACCAGCCGCCAGGTCATCGAGGGCAGCAATCAGCAGGCGCAGCTTGCTCAGCACCCGGCGGCCAAGCACCACAGCCACCACCACCAGCACACCCAGGCCGACCAGCATCAGGCCCAGGCCGATGCGCCAGCGCAGTTCGGCGGCAGCATCACGCACGGTCTGTGCGGTATTGGCCTGCATCGCGGCTGCGCTGCCCTGCGCCTTTTCAAGGCGCTCGCGCAAGGTCTTGCCACTGTCAGCTGCAGCACCGACCAGGCTGTCGCCGACCAGTTGCTCGCCGCTGGCGATCAGTGCGGCGAAGCGCTGGTCGAGGGCCTTGAGCTCTTGGTCGATGCCGGCGGTGGAAACGCCCATCACCACCTTGCCGATTTCTGCACCATTGGGGTTGATCGAGGCCTCGACGAAGTACACCGCCGGGTCGCGCCGGGCCGCGTCGATCACCTTGTCCAGCGCACGCTCGCCCTGGCCTTTGTCCATCAATGCCTGGTTGATCGGGTTTTGCCGGTTCAGGTAGCGAGTCAGGTGCTGGCCCTGGGCGTCGTCGTAGACCACGAACAGCACGTTGGGGTTGCGCTGCGCACGCCGGGCGAAGTCGGAGAGCACCGGCACGTCGTTGTCCCATATCGCCCGCGGTGCGACCGACGCCAGCAGCTCGGCCATATCGTTGGCGGAGTCCTTGAGGTTCTTTTCCAACGTGCTGCGCAGCTGCTGCTGCTCGCTTTGCAGGCGCGCCGACAAACCTACGCTCAAGCGCTGGCGGGTGCTGCTGGAGAGGCTGTCGAGGCCTGAGCGCACGTCTTGCCCGGCTTGCTCCAGCTCACTGGCGAGCTGGCGGCTGTCATTGCCCAGGCGTTCGCCCAGGTCGGCTTCCAAGGCGGTGACCGTGCTTCGGGTAAGCGCAACGGCGACCAGCACCTGCACCAAAAGAGCGATACCAAGGGCAACAAACACAGGCCGCAAAAGGCGGCTTCGTAACAGTGAGAGGATGGCAGACACGGTGTAACCCTCGTGTTTTCTGGCGCCACTATTTTGATGGCATCTTCAGAAACTTCTTACAGCAAGGGTTGTGCCGGGGGCAGCAGGGAAATGTGCCAAGGTCTAGCAATGAGGTTGCCCGCACGGGCCTCTGCGCGGGTGAACCCGCTCCCACATGGACCGCGCAGGTACTGAGGACTGTGCAGGACCTGTGGGAGCGGGTTTACCCGCGAAAGGGCCGGGACAGGCATACCCCACAAATGAAAACGCCGCAGCCCCTTTCAGGGCCACGGCGTCAGATCAGCCGGGAAGGCAGATCAGGCGAACGGATGACGCAGAACGATGGTCTCGTTGCGGTCCGGGCCGGTGGAGATGATGTCGATCGGCGCGCCGATCAGCTCTTCGATGCGCTTGATGTAGGCGCGAGCGTTGGCTGGCAGTTCTTCCAGGGTTTTCACGCCCAGGGTCGACTCGCTCCAGCCTGGCATCTCTTCGTACACCGGCTCCAGGCCGATGTAGCTGTCGGCATCGGAAGGCGCGTCGATGACGGCACCGTTCTCGTTCTTGTAGCCAACGCAGATGTTGATGGTTTCCAGGCCATCCAGTACGTCCAGCTTGGTCAGGCAGATGCCCGAGATGCTGTTGACGTCGATGGCGCGACGCAGGATCACGGCATCGAACCAGCCGCAACGGCGCGCACGGCCGGTGGTGGAGCCGAACTCATGGCCACGCTTGGCCAGGGTAGCGCCAGTCTCGTCGAACAGTTCGGTCGGGAACGGACCGGAACCTACGCGAGTGGTGTAGGCCTTGGTGATACCCAGGATGTAGTCCAGGTACATCGGGCCAACGCCAGAACCGGTGGAGATACCGCCAGCAGTGGTGTTGGAACTGGTGACGTACGGGTAGGTACCGTGGTCGATGTCCAGCAGCGAGCCCTGAGCACCTTCGAACATGATGTCCTTGCCGGCGCGACGCAGGTTGTGCAGCTCGGCGGTGACGTCGAGCATCATCGGCTTGAGCTGTTCGGCGTAGGCCATGCATTCGTCCAGGGTCTGCTGGAAGTCGATGGCCGGCTCTTTGTAGTAGTTCACCAGCTGGAAGTTGTGGTAGTCCAGCAGCTCACCCAGCTTGGCGGCGAAACGCTCGCGGTGGAACAGGTCGCCCACGCGCAGGCCGCGGCGTGCGACCTTGTCTTCGTAGGCTGGGCCGATACCACGGCCGGTGGTGCCGATCTTGGCTTCGCCACGGGCTTTTTCGCGGGCCTGGTCCAGGGCAACGTGGTACGACAGGATCAGCGGCGCAGCCGGGCTGATGCGCAGTCGCTCGCGCACCGGTACACCCTTCTCTTCCAGCTTGGTGATTTCACGCATCAGGGCATCCGGGGCAACGACCACGCCGTTGCCGATCAGGCACTGTACGCCTTCACGCAGGATGCCGGACGGAATCAGGTGCAGAACGGTCTTTTCACCGTTGATCACCAGGGTGTGACCCGCGTTGTGGCCACCCTGGTAGCGCACTACGGCGGCAGCATGTTCGGTCAGCAGATCGACGATCTTGCCTTTGCCCTCATCACCCCACTGGGTGCCCAGGACGACGACATTCTTACCCATTACATTGGTCCTCATTCACGCAAACTTGGTTGCCGGCCTACTGCCGGCGCAGAAACTCACTGGGCCAGCGGCAGAACCTGCCAGCGCCCGTCTTGCTGAATCAATTGCCGATCACAATCCGCCTCGAGAGCAGCACTCAACGGCTGGCCAGGCAGGGCCTGGACCACACGCTGGCCCTCGTTGCGCAACTGGCAGACTTGCTGCCAGAGGGCCGCGTCGCCACTGTCCGGCATCCAGATGCCGCCAGTTGGCAATACGACCTCCGCTCGCCCCAGTGTGACCAGGGTCTTCAAATCCGTGGAGAAACCGGTGGCCGGGCGGGCCCGGCCGAAATCGGCGCCGATGTCGTCATAGCGCCCGCCCTGGGCGATCGATTGACCTTCGCCCGGCACGAACACGGCGAATACCACGCCAGTGTGATAGTGGTAACCGCGCAGCTCGCCGAGGTCGAAGTACAGCGGCAGGTCCGGGAAGCGCGACGCCAGGCGATCGGCGATCGCCAGCAGGTCGTCCAGCGCCGCCAGCACGCTGGCCGGGGCACGGCCCAGGCGCACGCGGGCTTCGGCCAGCACTTCGCGGCCACCGCACAGCTCGACCAGCGCGCGCAGCATGTTGCCCAGGTCCTTCGGCAGGTCGGCGGTCAGCACCTGAACTTCATCCACGGCCTTGCGCTGCAGGGCGTCGAACAGCTGCTGCTCGACCGCACCGGACAGGCCGGCAGCACGGGCCAGGCCGCGGTAGATACCGACGTGGCCGAGGTCCATGTGCACATCCGGCACATCGGTCAGTTGCAGCGTGGCGAGCATCAGGCTGATGACTTCGACATCGCTGGTGGGGCTGGCGTCGCCGTACAGCTCGGCACCCAGCTGGATCGGGCTGCGCGAGGTGGACAGGGCACGCGGCTGGGCGTGCAGCACGCTGCCGGCATAGCACAGGCGGCTCGGGCCTTCACGGCGCAGGGTGTGGGCGTCGATACGTGCCACCTGCGGGGTGAAGTCGGCGCGGAAGCCCATCAGGCGGCCGGACTGCGGGTCCACTACCTTGAAGGTGCGCTGATCCAGGTCCTGGCCGGCGCCGGTGAGCAGCGACTCCAGGTACTCGATATGCGGGGTGACGACCAGTTCGTAGCCCCAACTCTGGAACAGGTCCAACACCTGGCGGCGCGCGATCTCGATGCGCGCAGCCTCAGGTGGCAGTACTTCCTCGATGCCATCTGGCAGCAGCCAGCGGTCTACCGTTGCCATTACGCCATTTCCCCTCTGGTCCGGGCGGCTTGCCAGCAGGCTAGCCGTCAGTAAAGCCGGTATCGCGCACAGCAGCGGGCAGCACTGATCCCAGCGCAGCCACCGTACCCGACACCCTCGAATTGCCTTGCGACCTGACCAAACCGTCAACTGGCGGTTTGCCAATCAACCTTGCAGACGCAAAAAAGCCGGGAAATTTCCCGGCTGCCTCATCATACACCCCTTTTCATTCAGGATGCACCCCGCCTGGTGTTTTAGCTGCCAGGCGGGGCGCCGCTGCATGAAAATCAGGGCCTGAGCATCACGGCCTGCTCTTGTCCAGGAAGCGGAAGAACTCGTTCTTCGGGTCCAGGACCAGCACGTCGCTCTTGCTCGAGAAGCTCTCGCGGTACGCCTGCAGGCTACGGTAGAACGCATAGAAATCAGCGTCCTGGGTGTAGGCCTTGGCGTAGATGGCGGCCGCCTGGGCGTCGCCGTCACCGCGGGTTTCCTCTGCTTCGCGATAGGCCTCAGCCAGCAATACGCGGCGCTGACGGTCGGCATCGGCACGGATACCTTCAGCCAGCTCGTTACCCTTGGCGCGGTGCTCGCGGGCTTCACGCTCACGCTCGGTACTCATGCGGTCGAACACGCTGCGGTTGACTTCCTTCGGCAGGTCGATGGCCTTGACGCGCACGTCGACCACCTCGATACCCAGCTCCTTGGCGGCCATGCGGTTCAGCGATGCAGTGATGTCAGCCATCAGCGCGTCACGTTCACCGGAAACCACTTCGTGCAGGGTACGTTTACCGAACTGGTCACGCAGGCCGCTTTCCAGACGACGCGACAGACGCTCGTCGGCGATCTGCTTCATGCCGGACGTGGCGGTGTAGAAGCGTTCAGCGTCCTTGACGCGCCACTTGGCGTAGGCGTCGACCATCACCGCTTTCTTCTCCAGGGTCAGGAACCGCTGGGTCGGGGCGTCGAGGGTCATCAGGCGGGCGTCGAACTTGCGCACCTGGTTCACGTACGGAATCTTCACGTGCATGCCCGGCTGTACATCCGCCTGGACCACCTTACCGAAGCGCAGCAGTACCGCACGCTCGGTCTGGGACACGATGTAGAAGCTGTTCCAGGCCACGATGGCCAGGACCACGGCGGCGATCAGGGCGATCAGCGATCTGTTGCTCATCAGCGGCTCTCCCTAGTGCGCAGCGGCTGCTGTTGCTGTTGCAGGTCCTGCGCCGCACGCGCGGCCGCATCGTTGACCGATGGCGACACACTGGCGGTCGGCGCGGACGGGTTGCGGCTGCCTTCGACCATCTTGTCCAGCGGCAGGTAGAGCAGGTTGTTCTGCCCGTCCTTGGTCGCCACCATGACCTTGCTCGAATTGCTGTAGACCTCTTGCATGGTCTCCAGGTACAGACGCTGACGGGTCACGTCAGGTGCCTTGCGGTATTCGGCGACCAGCTTGGTGAAGCGGTCGGCCTCACCCTTGGCGCGGGCGATGACTTCGTCGCGGTAACCGTTGGCGTCCTCGATGATGCGCTGGGCCTGACCACGGGCTTCCGGCACCACGCCATTGGCGTAGGACTCGGCCTGGTTGCGGGCACGCTGCTCGTCTTCGCGGGCACGGATCACATCGTCGAAGGCTTCCTGCACTTCACGCGGGGCTGCCGCGCTCTGCACGTTGACCTGGGTAACGCTGATACCGGTGCGGTAGGTGTCGAGGAAGCGCTGCAGGCGTTCGCGGATATCCACGGCCATCTGCTCGCGGCCTTCGGTCAGCACCTGGTCCATCGAGGTGGAACCCACCACGTGGCGCAAGGCACTGTCGGTCGCGTGCTGCAGGCTGACCTCAGGCTGGTCGACGTTGAGCACGAAGTCCTGCAGGTTGCTGATCTTGTACTGGACGGTCAGCGGTACCTCGACGATGTTCTCGTCTTCGGTCAGCATCTGGCCCTGCTTGGTGTAGGCACGCTCGCGCGTGACGTTCTCCATGTACTTGCGATCGATCGGCGGGAAGTAGATGTTCAGGCCGGGACCGACCGTCTCATAGTACTTGCCGAAGCGCAGCACCACGGCCTGCTCCTGCTCGTCGACCACGTACACGGCGCTGTACAGCCAGATAGCAGCCAGCACCGCCAGGCCGATGCCCAGCAGGCCCAGGCCACCGCCCTTGCCGACATTGCGGTCACCGCCGCCACGTTTCTTGCCACTGCCGAACATGCCGTTCAGGCTGTCCTGCAATTTGCGGAAGGCCTCGTCCAGGTCCGGTGGACCTTTTTTGTCACCACCGCCGCCACCGCCATTCCGGCGACCGCCCCAGGGATCCTGATTGTTCGAGTTGCCACCCGGCTCGTTCCAAGCCATAGCGCTCTCCATCTGATAAAGCAAAGACGCGCCCACGGCGCGCCGTCCAATGCTACAGAATGCCTGTCACTGCTGCCCGGCGACCTCGACGAGCATTTATTGCAAAGTGTGTTGCTCGACAAACACTTGCGGCTCCATGCCTTCGCGGCTGACCAGGCGATTCAGTTCGACCATGGGCAGTCGCACGCTCAGCAGGCTGCGCCCTTCTTCATCATGCTCTTCACTCTGCACGGCACCCAGGGCAAAGAATTGCGCGCGCAAGCGGGCAAAACGCTGCTCCAGACACAGGGTACCGACAAACAGATCATCCCCCAGCAACTCGGCAATCGCCTGGCCGACCAGCTCCAGGCCACGCCCATCGCGTGCCGATACCCAGACCCGTTCCGGCTTGCCATCGGCATTGCGCTGGATCTGCGGCTCGACATCTTCGAGCAGGTCGAGTTTGTTATACACCTCGAGGATCGGCAACCCTTCGGCACCAATCTCGCCCAACACCGCCAATACCTGCTCGATCTGCTCCATGCGCTCCGGCTCATGGGCGTCGATCACATGCAGCAACAAGTCGGAGTTGCTCGACTCTTCGAGCGTAGCCCGAAATGCCTCGACCAGCTTGTGCGGCAGGTGGCGAATGAAGCCCACGGTGTCGGCCAGCACGATCGGCCCCAGGTCGTTCAGCTCGAGCCGGCGCAGGGTCGGGTCGAGGGTGGCGAACAGCTGGTCCGCGGCATACACCTCGGATTCGGTCAGGGCGTTGAACAGCGTGGACTTGCCGGCGTTGGTATAACCCACCAGCGATACCGACGGAATGTCCGCACGCTTGCGCCCACGGCGCGCCTGCTCGCGCTGGCTGCGCACCTTCTCCAGGCGTGACTTGATCTGGCGAATGCGCACCCGCAACAGGCGGCGGTCGGTTTCCAGCTGGGTTTCACCCGGGCCACGCAGGCCGATACCACCCTTCTGTCGCTCAAGGTGGGTCCAGCCGCGCACCAGCCGCGTGCTCATGTGCTCGAGCTGGGCCAGTTCGACCTGCAGCTTGCCTTCATGGGTACGCGCCCGTTGGGCGAAGATATCGAGGATCAGCCCGGTACGGTCGAGCACACGACACTCGAACACACGTTCGAGGTTGCGCTCCTGACTGGGCGTGAGGGTGTGATTGAAAATCACCAGGTCTACCTGTTCGGCATGGACCAGGTCGTGCAACTCTTCGACCTTGCCACTGCCAATCAGGTATTTGGCGGAAGGCTGATGCCTTGCCACCGTGACCAGCGAGACGATGTCGGCACCGGCCGACAATGCCAGCTCCTGGAACTCCTGCGGGTCTTCGCGCGCCTCAGGGTTCTGACCTTCCAAGTGAACGAGCAACGCCCGCTCACCACCACCGTGGCGCTCAAAGAACAATGCAGGCTCCTATCAGGCGTTGCCTGGCTCGCTGTCGCCGTGTTCGGAATCGGACGGGCTTGGCAGACGAACCGGACGGGCAGGAACCACGGTCGAGATGGCGTGCTTGTAGACCATCTGGCTGACGGTGTTCTTCAGCAGTACCACGAACTGGTCGAAGGACTCGATCGAACCCTGCAGTTTGATGCCGTTGACCAGGTAGATGGATACCGGGACCTTTTCTTTTCTCAAGGTGTTCAAGTAAGGGTCTTGTAGCGAATGCCCTTTTGACATATGCCGCACTCCTGTAAGGATAAATAATAGAAAATCAAGAAAATCGATAAATTAGGCCGCCCCTTCGCAAGAATAGACGGCAATCAGCAGGGACTCAGCTCAATATGGAGATGGCCCCAAGGTATTTCAAGGTGCGGGACAGATTGTCGCAGGCCAGGCTGTCAAGCCAGTGTACTTCGGGCCAGCCACGCAACCAGGTGAACTGCCGCTTGGCCAGCTGCCTGGTGGCAATGATACCGCGTTCACGCATCTCATTCTCAGTCAGCTTGCCGTCCAGGTAATCCCAGACCTGCCGATACCCCACTGCCCGTATAGACGGCAGCCCGGCGTGCAAGTCACTTCTGGCTCGCAGCGATCGGACCTCGTCGACGAAGCCCTGTTCCAGCATCTGTGAAAATCGTAACGCAATTCGCTGATGCAAAATGTGACGATCTGTAGGAGCAATCGCCAAACTCGCGACAGTATAGGGCAAATGTCCGCCAGCGCCTGCGTCTGCGCCGCGACTTTCCGCGAATTGACGCTGTCGATGTGCCGTCATGCTCTCGCCGCTCACCCGGTACACCTCCAACGCCCGGATCAACCGCTGCGGGTCGTTGGGGTGGATGCGCGCCGCCGACTCAGGGTCAACCTCGGCCAACTGGCGGTGCAACTCGGCCAGGCCGAGCGCTTCGGCCTGGGCTTCCAGCTCGGCACGCACCGCGGCATCGGCCGCCGGCATGTCGGCTAGGCCATCGATCAACGCCTTGTAATAGAGCATGGTGCCGCCCACCAGCAGCGGGATCTTGCCGCGCGCGGTAATCTCGGCCATGGCCTCCAGGGCATCGGCACGGAACTGCGCAGCCGAATAGCTCTCGGCCGGGTCGCGAATGTCGATCAGCCGGTGCGGGTGAGCGGCGAGGATTTCTTTCGACGGCTTGGCCGAACCGATGTCCATGCCGCGGTAGACCAGCGCCGAATCGACGCTGATCAGCTCGCACGGCAGTACTTTGGTCAGCTCGATGGCCAGGTCGGTCTTGCCGGCCGCCGTCGGGCCCATCAGGAATATTGCAGGGGGCTTGCCGCTCATTTCATCGACCGCGCAGGAAGAGTTTGTCCAGGTCGTCCAGGCCCATTTGGGTCCAGGTGGGGCGACCATGGTTGCACTGGCCGCTGCGCTCGGTGTTTTCCATGTCACGCAGCAGGGCGTTCATCTCGGGGATCGCCAGGCGCCGGTTGGCGCGCACGGCGCCGTGGCAGGCCATGGTGCCGAGCAGCTCGTTGAGGTGCGCCTGGATACGGTCGCTGGTGCCGTATTCCATCAGGTCGGCGAGTACATCCTGCACCAGGCGGTTGGCCTCGGCCTGCTTGAGCAAAGCCGGGATCTGGCGGATGGCCAAGGTCTCGGGGCCCAGCCGCTGCAGTTCGAAGCCCAGCCGCTGGAACCACTGCGCGTGCTCTTCGGCGCAGTCTGCTTCACGCTGGCTAAGGGCCAGGGTCTCGGGCACCAGCAGCGGCTGGCCGCTGAGGCCTTCGCTGGCCATGGCTACCTTCAGGCGCTCGTACATGATGCGCTCATGGGCCGCATGCATGTCTACCAGCACCAGGCCGATGGCGTTCTCGGCCAGGATATAGATGCCCTTGAGCTGCGCCAGCGCGTAGCCCAGCGGGGGAATGTCACCCTGGCTTTCGGGCAACGCCGTTGGCGCCGCGCCTTCATCCAGCGGTTTGTAAAACTCGCGATACACCGCCTGCGCCTCGGCGGCTGGCAGCGGCTGCGAGGGGCGCGGGGTGTACTGGTACTGGTAACCCGCGCCACTGCCGCCACTGGAAAACGACTGCTGCGGGGCTCGCGGCTGCTCGAGCACCGGCGAGGCCAGGCGCATTTCGCCCTGGGGGCCGAACTCACCGGCCTGCTGGCCCGTGGGGCGGACCACTTCGGGCACGGCAGCAGGCGCCGCCAACTGGTCTTCCGGGCGTACATCGGCAAGGGCGCGATGCAGGGTGCCATACAGGAAGTCGTGCACCGAGCGCCCCTCGCGGAAACGCACTTCGTGCTTGGTCGGGTGCACATTGACGTCGACGCCGTTGGGCTCCAGCTCCAGGAACAGCACGAAGGTCGGGTGTCGACCATTGAACAGCACGTCGCGGTAGGCCTGGCGCACGGCGTGGGCGACCAGCTTGTCGCGCACCGCACGGCCGTTGACGAAGAAATACTGCAGGTCTGCCTGGCTGCGCGAGAAGGTCGGCAGGCCGACCCAGCCCCACAGGCGCAGGCCATTGCGCTCCACGTCGATCGGCAGCGCCTGCTCCATGAAACCCGGGCCGCAGATGGCACCCACCCGCCGCGCACGGGCGGTTTCATCGTGGGCCTCGTGCAGGCTGAGGATGCTCTTGCCGTTGTGGCGCAGGTGGAAGCCGACATCGAAGCGCGCCAGCGCCAAGCGCCGTATCACTTCCTGCAGGTGATCGAATTCGGTTTTCTCGGCCTTGAGGAACTTGCGCCGGGCCGGGGTATTGAAGAACAGGTCGCGCACTTCCACCGAAGTACCCACCGGGTGCGCCGCCGGCTGCACCCGCGGGGTCATGTCGCGGCCTTCGGTTTCCACCTGCCAGGCCTCGGTAGCGCTGGCGGTACGCGAGGTCAGGGTCAGCCGCGCCACCGAGCTGATCGAGGCCAGGGCCTCACCACGGAAGCCCAGGCTCAATACCCCTTCCAGGTCTTCCAGCTCGCGGATCTTGCTGGTGGCGTGACGGGCCAGGGCCAGCGGCAGGTCGTCGGCGGAAATGCCGCTGCCATCGTCACGCACCCGCAGCAGCTTGACGCCGCCCTGCTCCACTTCCACGTCGATACGCCGGGCGCCGGAGTCCAGGCTGTTCTCCAGCAACTCCTTGGCCACAGAGGCCGGCCGCTCGACAACCTCACCGGCGGCAATCTGGTTGGCCAGCCGCGGGCTGAGCAGCTGGATGCGCGAACCGCCACTCATTGCGAGGCCAACGTGGTAGCGGGGATATCGAGGCGCTGGCCGACCTTCAGTTCATCGGTCTTGAGGCTGTTGGTGCTGCGCAGGCTGGTCACGCTGACCTGGTAGCGCACGGCAAGCATCGCCAGGGTCTCGCCAGGGCGCACCGTGTGCTCCCGCGGGCCAGCGGCGATCTTGCCGGTGTCGCGCAGCCAGGCGATGTAGGTGCCAGGCGGCGGGTTCTGCTGGAAGTACTGGCGCACACCGGTGTGGATCGAACGTGCCAGGGCCTGCTGATGGCTGGCGGTGGCCAGCTTGGCGGCTTCGTTGTTGTTCGAGATGAACCCGGTTTCCACGAGGATCGACGGAATATCCGGCGACTTCAGCACCATGAAGCCGGCCTGTTCCACCCGCTGCTTGTGCAGGGAGGTAATGCGGCCCATGTTGCCCAGCACCTTCTGCCCCACATTGAGACTGGAGCTGAGCGTGGCGGTCATCGACAGGTCGAGCAGCACGCCGGCCAGCATGCGGTCCTTGTCGTCGAGGCTGACGTTACCGGCACCACCGATCAGGTCGGAACGGTTTTCCGTGTCGGCCAGCCAGCGCGCGGTCTCGGAGGTAGCGCCGCGGTCGGACAGGGCGAACACCGAGGCGCCAAAGGCGGCGCGGGACGGCGCGGCGTCGGCGTGGATCGAGATGAACAGGTCGGCGCCCTTCTTGCGGGCGATTTCGGTGCGCTTGCGCAGTGGGATGAAGTAGTCACCGGTACGGGTCAGCTCGGCCCGGAAGCCTTTTTCGCTGTTGATCTGGCGCTGCAGTTCCTTGGCGATCTGCAGCACGATGTCTTTTTCATGCTGGCCACGCGAACCGGATGCACCCGGGTCTTCGCCGCCGTGACCGGCGTCGATGGCAACCACGATGTCACGCTTGCCGCTGGGTACCGGCGGCAGCTTGATGCCAGGCTGGGCCGGGGTCACCGGTACTGCTGGCGTGGTTGCGGGCGTTGGTGCCGGAGTCGGGGTCGGAGCCGGCGCGCTGGCCGCGATGGCGTCAGCCTCCTGGTCGTACAGGTCGACCACCAGACGGTTGCCGTACTGGGCGTTGGGCGCCAGGGTGAAGCTTTTGGGGGTGACCGACTTTTTCAGGTCGACCACCACGCGCAGGTCGGTCGGGGTGCGCTGAGCCGAACGCACGCTGCTGATCGGCGTATTGGAGGTAGCCACGTTCAGTGGCGCGGCCAAGGTCGCGCCATTGATGTCGATAACCAGGCGATCAGGTGCGCTCAGGGTGAAGACGCTGTGCTGCACGGGGCCAGACAGGTCGAAGACCAGCCGCGTGTTGTCCGGCGCGCGCCACAGGCGCATGCTCTTGACTTGAGTGACGGCCAGAGCGTCAACGGTCACCGTTGTCAGCAGCAGCCCAACGATGGCGACCAGTGCGCGTATGCGCATACCTACCCCACTTACTGTTTATAGTGTTCGGCCAGTGCCACGCACCAGGCCTCGCCGCGAGCCCCCTGCGGCGAAAGGATCAGCGAGCGTCCGCCCGCTTGGGGGCTTATGGTAATGGTCAGGTCGGGCTTTGGCAAAACGCCCGCACCCTTTTGTGGCCACTCGAACAGGCACAGCGGGTCGCCCTCGAAATAGTCACGAATGCCCATGAACTCCAGCTCTTCCGGATCGACCAGGCGATACAGGTCGAAATGGAATGCCCGCACCTCACCGATCTCGTAAGGCTCGACCACGGTGAAGGTCGGGCTTTTCACTGCACCAGTATGGCCCAGGCCACGAATCAGGCCACGCGACAGCGTGGTTTTGCCCGCGCCCAGGTCACCTTCCAGAAAAATCACGCCGTGACCGCCGGTCACCCCGGCCAGTTGTGCGCCGAATTCGACCGTGGCCGCTTCATCGGCCAGAAACAGGTTTAAGCCAGACACGCAGAATGCTCCTCCAACAACTCACGAATGACCGGCGCCAGATCGCTGGCAGCCAGGCCTCTACCTTTAACGCCCAGACGCTCGCCGGCACAGGCGTGCAGCCATACCCCCAGCCCCGCGGCATGCCAGGCATCCAGGCCCTGGGCCAGCAGCGCCGCCAATACACCGGTCAGCACATCGCCCAGGCCGGCACCGGCCATGGCCGGGTGGCCACGTTCGCACAGCAGCAGCTGCCCGGCCGGGTCGGCCACCAGAGTGCCGGCTCCCTTGAGCACGCAGACGCTGTTGTAACGGCGCGCCAGTTTGCGTGCGGCGCCCGCGCGGTCCGCCTGCACAGCCTCGGTGGAAATGCCCAGCAGCCGCGCCGCCTCCCCGGGGTGCGGGGTAAGGATGCTGCCACTGGGCAGGGCCAGCGGGGTGCGCGCCAGCAAATTCAGGGCATCGGCGTCCCACACCTGCGGGCGCTCGGCATTGGCCACCGCCGACAGCAGACTGCGGCCCCAGGCTGCCTGGCCCAGGCCTGGGCCGACCACCAGCACCGAAGCGCGCTCCAGCACGCCCATCAGCTGGTTGGCCGAACTGGCGCCCAGGCACATGACTTCGGGCAGGCGGGCCAGGCTGGCGGCCACATGCTCGGGCCGGGTCGCCACGCTGACCAGCCCGGCGCCACAGCGCAGGGCGGCTTCGGCACTGAGCAGCACGGCGCCACCAGTGCCAAGGTCGCCACCGACCACCAGTACATGGCCGAAGTCGCCTTTATGGGCGTGCGCATGCCGTGCCGGCAGGTGCGCGACCGACACGCTGCTGAGCAATTGAGGGGTATGGCTGGGGTGTTTGGTCTGCGGCATGGGTTGACATCCTCCCCGGCCTAAAGGCAGGGGATTCCTACGGCGCTACACGAGGGTTCTCGCGTAGTCGCTTCGGTGGGTTCCTGCTTCATCGAGCGGCCTGACTGCACCGTCTCTCCACAGGCTGCAACGCGGTGTCCCCGCGCCAGTATGTTGATCGCCCCGACCGCATCGGCGTTATCCTCGAGGCCGCAGGCCACGCACCGGAATTGCGCTTGTGTCCTGCGGTTGGCCGCATCTACATGGCCGCATTGCGGACACGTACGGCTGGTGTTATGCGGCGGCACCGCAATAAGCAACCCGCCCGCCCATTGCAGTTTGTAATCCAGTTGCCGCCTGAACTCGAACCAGCCTTGATCGAGGATAGCCTTGTTCAGGCCGGACTTGGCCTGCACGTTTTTGCCCGGTGTTTCTACCGTGCCTGCCGCTGACCTGGACATGTTGCTTACCTGCAAGTCCTCGATGCACACCATCGCGTGGTTTTGGCTGATGGCGGTCGTGGCCTTGTGCAGGTAGTCGCGGCGGGCGCTGCCGATGCGGGCGTGAATGCGCTGGACTCGGGCTTTCGCCTTCTTCCAGTTGTTGCTGAATCGGGTCTTGCGACTCATCGCCCGCTGCGCGTGGCGTAACCGGACTTCATGCGTCTTGAAGCGGGCCAGCGGCGCAAGGTGGCTGCCGTCGCTCATCGTGGCGAAGCGGGCAATGCCGACGTCGATGCCGATGGCGCTGGTGGCCTGCGGCACGGGTTGTTCGACTTCGCGCTGGGTCTGGATGCTCACAAACCATTTGCCCGCGCTCAGGCTGACGGTGACGTTCCTGACCGCACCCAGCGCCTCGCGGCTGTTGCGGTAGCGCAGCCAGCCCAGCTTGGGCAAGAAGATGCGGCTATTGGCCTGATCGAGCTTGATCTGCTTCGGATCAGGGTAGCGGAAGCTGTCGGATTGGCCTTTCTTCTTGAAGCGCGGGAAGGCTGCGCGCTTGGCGAAGAAGTTGGCATAGGCGCGCTCCAGGTCCTTGAGCGTTTGTTGCAGCGGATGCACCGGCGCACCTTTGAGCCACGGCGTCTCCAGCCCGTTGCGCCACGCCGTGAGCTCCTTGCACAGGCCGGCATAGCCCAACTTCTTCTCGCCTTGCTCGTAGCGTTCCCTCTGCATTGCCAGCGCCTTGTTGAACACGAGCCGACACGATCCCGCGAAGCGGCGCATGTCGCGCTGCTGCTGGCCGGACGGCATCAGTTCGTATTTAAAGGCTTGGAGGCGTTGCATGGGGATAATATAGTTTGGTCTATAAGCAACGACAACGACCTTCGCCACGGAAGACAATACGTCCGAGCAGCAAACGCCACATTGACTTCCACCGCCGAAGGACAGAGCTTGACGCGCACCAGGTCAAAGTCTCCAGTTTCTGGCAAAATTATACGCACCTGAGCCCGTATTGCCTTGCCCATCCATGTCCGCCTGTACGCCTGACCTCGCCCAACTGGCCCAATCGATCAAGATTTGGGGCCAAGAACTCGGTTTTGCCCATGTCGGCATCGCCGGGGTCGACCTTGGCGAACACGAACACCATCTGCAGCGCTGGCTCGACGCCGGCTACCAGGGCGAGATGGATTACCTGGGCGCCCACGGCAGCAAACGCGCGCACCCAGAGCAACTGATCCCCGGCACGGTACGTGTGGTATCGCTGCGCATGGACTACCTGCCCGGCGACACGCAGATGGCGCAGCGCCTGGCACAGCCGGAAAAAGCCTACGTATCGCGCTACGCCCTGGGCCGGGACTACCACAAGCTGGTGCGCAAGCGCGTGCAGTTCCTGGCCGATCGCATTCAGGAAGCCATCGGCCCGTTCGGCTACCGCGCCTTCGTCGACAGCGCTCCGGTGCTGGAAAAGGCCCTGGCCGAGCAGGCCGGGCTGGGCTGGATCGGCAAGAACACCCTGTTGCTCAACCGCAAGGCGGGCAGCTACTTCTTCCTCGCCGAGTTGTTCGTCGACCTGCCGCTGCCGGTGGACGAAGCCACCACCAGCGAACACTGCGGGCGCTGCCAGGCCTGCCTGGACATCTGCCCGACCCAGGCCTTCGTCGGGCCGTATGTGCTGGATGCACGGCGCTGCATCTCCTACCTGACCATCGAACTGCGGGGGCCGATCCCCGTCGAGTTGCGTTCGAAGATGGGCAACCGGGTGTTCGGTTGCGATGACTGCCAGATCGTCTGCCCGTGGAACCGCTTTGCCAGGCACAGCCAGGAACAGGACTTCCAGCCACGGCACGGGCTGGAGAATGCCGAGCTGGCGGAAATGTTCCTGTGGGATGAAAGGACCTTCCTGCGCAAGACCGAAGGCGGGCCATTGCGCCGGGCCGGGTATGAGCGCTGGTTGCGCAACCTGGCGGTTGGGCTTGGCAATGCGCCATCGACGATCCCGGTGATCGAAGCGCTGAAGGCGCGGCGCGAGGATGCCTCGGAGCTGGTGAGGGAGCATGTGGAGTGGGCGCTGGCGCAGCACGGCGTTCAATAGCGACCCAGCCCCAGAGCTTGCGCCACCCTTGTGGGAGCGGGCGTGCCCGCGAACACCGGCGGAGCCGGTGCCATACACCGCGTTGGCCGCTTCGCGGGCACGCCCGCTCCCACAAAGAAGGTGACACACTCTCGAAATTTGTTCCCTGTGCGACAGCGCAGCCCCAAGGGCTGGGCAATCTCCCACAGGGGCCATGTTGTGCCGGAACTGCGTTACTGCTGGTCGTTGTAGTGGAACTTGGGCATTTCCCAATGGAACCGAATCGCCAGCAACCGCACCAGGAAGCCGCCAAACAAGGTCAGCAGCATCGCCTGCTCCGCCGGCACCTTGAAATACACGCAGCCCAGGTAGAACCAAGCCGCGGCAAACGACACGCTGGCGTACAGCTCGCGGCGGAATACCAGGGGAATGTCGTTACAGAAAATATCCCGCAAGATCCCGCCAAATACCCCGGTGATCACCCCGCTGATCGACGCCACCAGCATGCCCTGCCCCATCTCCAGTGCGGTCATGCAGCCGATCAGGGTAAAGGCCACCAGCCCCAGGGCATCGAGCACCAGGAACAGCGAGCGCAGGCGGCGCATCATCGGTGCGATGAAGATGGTCAGCAGCGCCGCACAACTGGTCAGCACCAAGTACTCCGGGTGCTTCACCCAGGTCAGCGGGTAATGCCCGAGCAGCACGTCACGCACCGAGCCGCCACCCAGGGCGGTGACGCAGGCAATCAGCACCACGCCGAACCAGTCCATGCCGCGGCGGCCGGCAGACAACGCGCCGGTCATGGCTTCGGCGGTGATGGCGATGAGGTAGAGCATCAACAACATGGTGCGGGGTCCGTGCGGGCGTGCGAGAAAGGCGCGCAGTCTAACCAGTTGCCCATGGCACCAAAAGAGGGCGCAGATACAATATCTGCGCCTTTTCGGCTCACACCTTGATGAAGTGCTCGCGATAGTGGCGCAGTTCGGCGATCGATTCGCGAATGTCGTCCAGCGCCAGGTGGGTGTTGCCCTTCTTGAAGCTGTCACGCACATCAGGCGCCCAGCGTGCAGCCAGCTCCTTCAGGGTAGAGACATCCAGGTTGCGGTAGTGGAAGTAGTTTTCCAGGTTGCGCATGTGCCGGTAGAGGAAGCGGCGGTCCTGGCAGATGCTGTTGCCGCAGATTGGCGACTTGCCTTTCGGTACCCACTGCTCGAGGAAGGCAATGGTCTGCGCCTCGGCTGCGGCCATGTCGACCTTGCTCTCGCGTACGCGCTGGGTCAGCCCCGAAGCGCCATGGGTGCGGGTGTTCCACTCGTCCATGCGCGCCAGCACTTCGTCACTGTGGTGGATGGCGATCACCGGCCCTTCGGCCAGGGTGTTCAGTTCGCTGTCGGTGACGATGGTGGCCATCTCGATGATGACGTCGCTGTCCGGATCCAGGCCGGTCATTTCCAGGTCGATCCAGATCAGGTTCTGTGGGTTTTGCATGCGGGGGCTCCTCGTATAGGCCGTCATAGTAGCGTAGTGGCCAAGGCACGCCCATTCACGGCGCGAAGGTAAGCCAAATGGTCCGGCGCCTGGCGTGCTAAACTGCCTGCCGTTTTCAACCTGCCCCCACGCACGGAACCTTCATGGCCAAACGCCAGCTCAATCGCCGCCAGAACTGGCGCATCGAAAAAATCCAGAACGAGCGCGCCGCGCGTGCGGCCAAACGCGAACAGCACGTGTTGCAGGAACTGGAGGGTGGCGACCTGGGACCGGAGCAACTGGGCCTGGTGATTGCGCACTTCGGTGTGCAGGTAGAAGTGGAAGCCCAGGACGGCGAAGCCGCGGGCCAGGTATTCCGCTGCCACTTGCGCGCCAACCTGCCGGCGCTGGTTACCGGCGACCGCGTGGTATGGCGCTCGGGCAACCAGGGCATTGGCGTGATCGTCGCGCAGATGCCGCGCAGTACCGAGCTGTGCCGGCCGAACAACCACGGCCAGCTGAAGCCGGTGGCGGCCAACGTCGACCTGATCGTGATCGTCTTCGCCCCCGCGCCCGAACCGCACCCCAACCTCATCGACCGTTATCTGGTGGCGGCGGAGCACGCCGGCATTCGCCCGCTGCTGCTGCTGAACAAGGCCGACCTGATCAACGACGAGAACGGCCCGGGCCTGCATGCGCTGCTGGAGGTTTACCGCGAGCTGGGCTACCCGCTGCTGGAGGTCTCGGCCCACCACGGTGACGGCATGCAACGCCTGCAACAGATGCTCGACGGCCACATCAGCGTGTTCGTCGGCCAGTCGGGGGTGGGCAAGTCGTCGTTGGTCAACAGCCTGCTGCCGGACGCCGGCACCCGTGTCGGTGACCTGTCGGAGTGGTCTGGGCAGGGCACCCACACCACCACCACCGCGCGGTTGTACCACTTCCCCAACGGTGGCGACCTGATCGACTCGCCAGGCATCCGCGAGTTCGGCCTGGGTCACGTCAGCCGCAGTGATGTGGAGGATGGTTTCATCGAGTTCCGCGACCTGTTCGGCACCTGCCGCTTCCGCGACTGCAAGCATGATCGCGAACCGGGCTGTGCGCTGCTCAAGGCGCTGGACGAGGGGCGTATCAAGCAGCAACGGATGAACAGCTACCGCTCTATCATTGCCAGTTTGCCGGAAGACGCTTACTAACCCCTGTGGGCGCGAGGTTCAGCTGCAGCACACGCCTGTAGGAGCGGCCTTGTGTCGCGATAGGGCCGCAGAGCGGCCCCAGCAATCTTTGCCAAAATGCAGAGATCCGGGGGCCGCCTTGCGGCCCTATCGCGACACAAGGCCGCTCCTACAAGGACCGTGCAGGGCGCCCCAAGAACCTACTGGTCCTTGGCCTCATCCATCTTCAGTGTCCCCTCTTCGAAGATGTTCAGCTTCTGGCGCAGTTCACGCGGCTGCATGGGGGCCTGCCCGGCCTCCCCTGGCGCCGCCGGTGCCGCAGCGGCGGGCGGCGCAGGCTCGGCAGCCGGTGCTTCCGGCGCGCCCTGTTCGCCTTCGATATTGCGCTGGGCCTTTTTGGTCAGCACGATGATGTCGATGCGGCGGTTGACCGGGTTGAACGGGTCCTTGCGATCGAACAGCGACGACGAGGCATAACCCACCACCCGCGCCACCTGGCCATCCGGGTAGCCGCCGGCCACGAGTGCACGGCGCGCGGCGTTGGCGCGGTTGGCCGACAGTTCCCAGTTGCCGAACTCGCCACTGCCGGCATAAGGCTTGGCATCAGTGTGGCCACTGATGCTGATCTTGTTCGGCACCGCCTTGATGGTGTCGGCCATGGCCAGCAGGATGTCCTCGAAGTACGGCTGCAGGCGCGCGCTGCCAATGTCGAACATCGGCCGGTTCTCGGCGTCCATGATCTGGATGCGCAGGCCGTCCTGGGTGATCTCGAACAGGATCTGGTCCTTGAACTTCTGCAGCTGCGGGTTCTCTTCCACCTTGTTCTGCAGTTCCTGCAGCAGCAACTCCAGGCGCTCACGCTCGACCTGCTCGGCCATGGTCTCCACCTGGTCCTTGTCCAGCTGGATGCTGGTATCAGGCGTCGGCTCCGACTTGGCTTCGGGGTTGATGGTCTTTTCCGGCGCCAGCTGAGGCGAGCCGCCCAGGTCGATGACGTAGGGCGTTCCGCTTTCCGAGAAGCCGATCGGGTCCTTGAAGTAGCCGGCAATGGCGATCTTCTGTTCCGGTGTGGCCGTGGACAACAGCCACAGCACCAGGAAGAACGCCATCATCGCCGTGGCGAAGTCGGCGAAGGCGATTTTCCAGGCGCCGCCGTGATGGCCGCCACCAAAGCGCTTGACGCGCTTGACGATGATGGGCTGATTGTTCTCCATGACTCAGCGACCGCGAACCGCTTGTTCCAGTTCGGCGAAGCTTGGGCGGTGCTTGGGGTACAGCACCTTGCGCCCGAACTCGACCGCCAGCGAAGGCGGCATGCCCGAGGCCGAGGCCACCAGCGAAGCCTTGATCGATTCGTAGAGGTTCAGCTCTTCCTTGGCATCGTGTTCCAGGCACTTGGCCAACGGGCCGAAGAAGCCGTAGGCCGCCAGAATACCGAAGAAGGTACCCACCAGTGCCGCACCCACATGGAGGCCGATGGAGGCCTGGTCACCGTCGCCGAGCGAGGCCATGGTCACCACGATACCCAGTACCGCCGCAACGATACCGAAGCCGGGCATGCCGTCGGCGATGCCGGTCACCGCATGGGACGGGTGCTCCAGTTCTTCCTTCATGCTCAGCAGTTCCATGTCGAACAGGCCCTCGAGCTCGTGCGGGGCCATGTTGCCGGTGGACATGATGCGCAGGTAGTCGCAGACGAACGCGGTCATGCGCTCATCGGCCAGCACCGTCGGGTACTTGGCGAAGATCGGGCTGGCGGCGGCATCCTCGATGTCGGCCTCGATGGCCATCATGCCTTCGCGCCGGCTCTTGTTGAGGATCTCGTACACCAGGCCCAGTACTTCCAGGTAGAAGGCATGAGTGAAGCGCGAGCCGAACATCTTCATCGACTTCTTGATGACGTGCATGGTCATGTGGCCAGGGTTGGCCTGCAGGAATGCACCAAAGGCCGCACCGCCGATGATCAGTACTTCGAACGGCTGGATCAGCGCCGCAATCTTGCCGTGGGAAAGCACGTATCCGCCGAGCACGCTCGCGAATACGACGATGATGCCGATAATTTTAGCCATAGGTTCAAAGCACTTGCTGTCGTGGTCAGGGGAAGAGACGGGAGCTTTAAAACTCTTCTTCTACTTATCGGCAGAACTGCGCCAGACTATAGCCACTCAATGCGAAAAGCCAGTTCGGACTGATGTCAAAATGCCAATTGAAACCAAGGTGCCCGCTCAGGCTCCACGTACGCTAGAGGCCTGGGTAAAGCTGCTCGAGAGTGTTCGCATCCCCGTGCCGAAGCACAGCTACGACCGGGTCATGGCCGCCATCCACGATAACCGCCGCTCGCTGCGCGATATCGCCGAACTGATGCAGGATAGCCCGGCACTGGTGCTGTCGGTGATGCGCGAAGCCAATCACCCCACCAATGCCAGCCTGGCAGAGCCCGCCGAAAGCCTGGAAGTCGCCCTCAACCGCCTGGGCCTGGAGCGCAGCGAACAGCTGCTCAAACGCCTGCCAGCTGTGCCCGTAGAAGAAATCCCACCGGTACTGTGCCAGTTCCAGCTGATCAGCCAGCACGCCTCGCAGCAGGCCAGCGGCCTGTTCGCCAGCCGCCTGGCACGGCTGTGGCAGGAAATCCACTGGGGCAGCCTGTTGTTCCTGTCGCCACTCTGGCCGCTGGCGCTGGCCTACCCCAAGCTGCTCGATACCTGGGAGCTGCGGGTTATCCACAAGGGCGAAGACGCCGCCCATGTCGAGGAAGAACTGTTTGGCGTGCGCATCATGGAGCTTTGCCAGACCATGGCAGAGTACTGGCGCCTGCCACAATGGGTGACCCAGGGTTACCGCCTGCTGCTGGAAGAACGCGAACAACTGGCCCAGGTGCTCAGTATCGCCCGCGACCCGGACCTGCTCAGCCAGCAACACCGCCTGGACGCCGAGCCTGGCCTGCGCCGGTGGTTCAACCAGCCGGCCAACACCGTGCTGCTGGCCAACAACCTGGCCCTGGCGGCACAGGTGGGCTGGGACAACCCGCACCTGCTGCGCTGGCAGCTGTTGACCGCACTGTACCTGCAGACCTCGCTGGAAGACGTGCAGCAGCAGGTGCACCAGCAGGCTGCGGCCAGCGCCCGCCGCCATGCCCAGCATGCCCTGTTCCACCCGGCCGAAGCGCTGATCTGGCCCTGGCACCAGCGCCGCCCGCACCCAGACATGCTGGCTCCGCCACCGCCCACCAGCGACGAACTGGCGCGCTGGCGCAAGCTGTGCCAGGACCTTCTGGCCCAGCCCAGCCCGTTCACCAACAGCGTGCACCTGGCCACGCAGGTTATCGAGGCCCTTCTGGCCTCTGGCATGCAGCGGATCCTGCTGCTGAGCCTGGACAAGGCCAAAGACGAGCTGCGCGTGCAGCAGATGGCCGGCCTGCCCAAGGAAGCCGGGGCGCTGGTGCTGCCGGTGGCGCAGAACAAACTGCTGCAAAAGCTGCTGGCCAAGGCCGGGCAATTGCGTATCACCCCGGAAAACCACAGCCAGTTCTCGGCCCTGCTGCCGGCCCCGCTGCGTGCCTTGTTCCGCAGCGAGCACGTGCTGCTGCGCTCGCTGGCAGTGACGGACCAGGTGCTGATGCTGATGGTGGCTGACCAGGGCTGCCGGCCGCTGGCCGATATCAGCGTGCAAGCCTTCGGCAAGACCGCACAGTGCACCGAACGGGCGCTGTCGGTGTTTGCCAACCGCAAGGCCTGAGCCTTGCGCTACAATCGCCCCTCTTTCCACACTGGAGACCGTGGATGACTGACTTTTCCGGCCTGCCCCTGGTGATCGAAGCCGCGGACCTGCTGCCGCGCCTGGATTCGCCACAGCTGATCCTGGTCGACCTGAGCAGCGCCAACCGCTATGTCAGCGGGCATATCCCCGGCGCACGCTTTGTCGAAGGCAAGCGTACCCAGCTTGGCCAGCCCCCCGCGCCCGGCCTGCTGCCGGCCCTGGGCGAGCTGGAAAAACTGTTCAGCGAACTCGGCCACCGCGACGATGCCGTGTATGTGGTGTATGACGATGAGGGCGGCGGCTGGGCCGGGCGCTTCATCTGGCTGCTCGATGTGATCGGCCACAAGCGTTACCACTACCTCAATGGCGGCATCCAGGCCTGGCCCGCCGACAAGCTCTCCACAGAAGTGCCCGCCAGTGGCAACACGCCGGTGCACCTGCGCATCGACAGTTCGCCCACCGCCACCCGCGAGTACCTGCAAAGCCGCCTGGGCGCCGACGACCTGGTCATCTGGGACGCCCGTGGCCCGCAGGAATTCAGCGGCGAGAAAGTGCTGGCAGCCAAGGGCGGCCACATCCCCGGCGCGATCAACTTCGAATGGACCGCCGGCATGGACCTCAACGACCACCTGCGCATCCGCCAGGACATCGCCGAAGTCCTGCAGAAACTGGGCATCACCCCCGACAAGGAAGTGATTACCCACTGCCAGACCCACCGCCGCTCCGGTTTCACCTACCTGGTGGCCAAGGCCCTCGGCTACCCGCGCGTCAAGGCCTACGCCGGCTCGTGGAGCGAATGGGGCAACCACCCGGACACGCCTGTAGAAGTCTAAGGAACCTGCATGAAATCCCGTTTGTTCATCATCAGCCAGTACCTGCTGCCGCACCACCTGCTGTCGCGGCTGGCCGGCTGCATCGCCGAGTGCCGCGTGCGCTGGTTCAAGAACGCCTTCACCGCCTGGTTCGCCAAGCGTTATCAGGTCAACATGAGCGAAGCGCTGGTCGAGGACCTGAGCGCCTACGAGCACTTCAATGCATTCTTCACCCGCGCCCTGAAGCCGGGTGCCCGCCCGCTGGACGAGACCCCGGGCGCCATCCTGTGCCCGGCCGACGGTGCCGTCAGCCAGCTTGGCCCGATCGAGCACGGCCGCATCTTCCAGGCCAAGGGCCACGGTTTCAGCGCGCAGGAGCTGCTGGGCGGTGACCCGGCCATGGCCGCGCCGTTCATGGGCGGCGAGTTCGCCACCATCTACCTGTCGCCCAAGGATTACCACCGCGTGCACATGCCGCTGGCCGGTACCCTGCGTGAAATGGTCTACGTGCCGGGCCGCCTGTTCTCGGTCAACCAGACCACCGCAGAGAACGTCCCCGAGCTGTTCGCCCGCAACGAGCGTGTGGTATGCCTGTTCGATACCGAGCGCGGGCCGATGGCCGTGGTGCTGGTTGGCGCGATGATCGTCGCTTCGATCGAAACCGTGTGGGCCGGCCTGGTGACGCCACCCAAGCGTGAACTGAAGACCTTCCGCTACGACGAAGCCAGCCGCGCGCCGATCCATCTGGAGAAAGGCGCCGAACTGGGCCGTTTCAAGCTGGGGTCGACTGCTATCGTGCTGTTCGGGCCGGAGCAGGTGAAGTGGGCGGAGAGCCTGGGTGCTGGTTCCGCGGTGCGCATGGGGCAGCAGTTGGCGGCGCCTGTGCAGGCTTGATTACCTGATGGAACCTGGGGCCGCTTTGCGGCCCTTTCGCGACACAAGGCCGCTCCTACAAGAGATATGCAATTCCCTGTAGGAGCGGCCTTGTGTCGCGATGGGCTGCGAAGCAGCCCCGGATTCTCAGATCAGCCGCGCGCGTCGCGGTCCCGCAGGCCCAGCAGATACAACACCCCATCCAGCCCCAGGGTAGAAATCGCCTGCTTGGCCGACTGGCGCACCAGCGGCTTGGCGCGGAACGCCACGCCCAGGCCGGCTAGCGACAGCATCGGCAGGTCGTTGGCACCGTCACCCACGGCAATGGTCTGCTCCAGCTGCAAGCCTTCTTCGCTAGCCAGCTTCTGCAGCAGCTCGGCCTTGCGCTGGGCATCGACGATCGGCTCCACAGCCACGCCGGTCACCTTGCCATCGACCACTTCCAGCTCGTTGGCGAACACATAGTCGATGCCCAGGCGCGCCTGCACCTGGCGGGCAAAGTAAGTGAAGCCACCGGACAGGATCGCCGTCTTGTAACCCAGGCGCTTGAGCTCGGCAAACAGGTTCTCGGCACCCTCGGTCAGGCGCAGCGACGCACCGATCTCGTCCAGCACGCCCACATCCAGGCCCTTGAGCAGCGCCATGCGCTCCTTGAAGCTGGCACGGAAGTCCAGCTCGCCACGCATCGCGCGCTCGGTGATCGCGGCCACCTGCTCACCTACGCCAGCGGCCTTGGCCAGTTCGTCGATGACTTCGGCTTCGATCAGCGTCGAGTCCATGTCGAACACCGCCAGGCGGCGGTTGCGGCGGAACAGGTCGTCCTTCTGGAAGGCGATGTCGATGCTCAGCTCTTCAGCCAAGGCGAAGAAGTCGGCACGCAGCGCCTGGGCATCGCTCGGCACGCCGCGCACGGAAATCTCGATGGCCGCCTTGCCCTTGTCGGTCTCGGCATCCAGCGCCACACGGGCCGACAGGCGCTCGATGCGCTCGATGGTCAGGCCGTACTGGCTGATCACCGCACTCACCCGCTGCAGCTGCTCGGGGGTGATCTTGCGGCTGAGCAAGGTGACGATGTGGCGCGCCTCGCCGTGGCCATCGGCCCAGTGCTGGTAGTCCGCCTCGGAAATCGGCGTGTAGCGGGCCTGCAGGTTCAGTTCGTGGGCCTTGGCCTGCACGCTCTGCAGCAGGGAGGTGGCCACTTCGTTGTCCGGGATATCGACCAGGATGCCGAACGACAAGGTACCGTGCATGACTGCCAGGCCAATGTCGAGGATGCTCACACCGCCCTGCAGCAGGACGCCGGTGATAGCCGCAGTGAGACCGGGACGGTCCTCACCGGTGATGTTGATCAGGACGATTTCGCGCACAACCTGGCTCCGACTTCGATGAAAAATGCGCATTCTACCGATTTTCCGTGACCGTCGGGCGCCAACGATACTTTGCCGACAAAACCCGGCTCGCTATACTGCCCCACACTTTCATGCCATTAAGAGCCGAGCTCAGTGAACCGGCCCACGCCCGTCAAAGCAGACAACTTCTTCCTGATGATCTATCGCGCCCTGAGTCAACGTCGCGTGCCGCTGGCACTGCGCATCGCCTGCACCAACATTTTCCTGGTGGCGCTGGCGTTGGTGATCTACGCCTGCGTGATGGGCCTGCAGTTCAAGCAGGCCATGCACGAGCAGGCCGATGCCCTGGGCCAGAGCCTGACCACCCAGACCGCCACCTCGGCGACCGAGCTGCTGGTGGCCAACGACATCCTCAGCCTCAACGTGCTGCTCGGCAACCTGGTGAAAAACCCGCTGGTGGCCCATGCGGCGATCTACAGCGTGGACAACCGTATCCTCGCCGAGGCCGGCCAGCGCCCGCGCAATAGCCTGCTGGGCGAGGCCGAAGGCCTGTACCAGACCAAGATCACGTTCCAGGACGTGACCGCCGGGCAACTGCGTATCAGCCTGGACATGAGCCAGTTCCAGCAGCCGATGCTGATCAGCCTGCAGAGCATGGGCATCCTTGCCGCCATCCTGCTGGTGCTGGCACTGACCCTGAGCCTGCGCCAGGGCCGCTTCATCACCCTGCCGCTGCTGCAGCTGCGGGTGTGGCTGCGCGACCCGCAACCCTATACCCCGGCTACCGACCGCCAGGACGAGATCGGCGACATCGCGCGCCAGCTGCACGCGCGCCTGGCCCCGCCACCGCCACCTGAGCCGGAGCCCGAAGAAGAGGACGACGAGCAGTTCGACGACCTGCACGACGCCGCCCCGGCAGCCAAGGCCGCACCGCGCGCCAAGCTTGCCGCCCAGGCGGACGAGGATGACGATGAAGCCTTCGCCGGCCTGCTGGACGACGAAAGCGCGCCCAAGGCCGCCGTGGTCGAATCCGACGAGCCGCAATACAGCGCCGTGCTCGCCGTGCAACTGGGTTCGCAGGAGCAGCTGCGTCGCCTGCCGCGCACGCGCCTGACCGAGCTGACCGAGCGCTACCGCGATTGCCTGGAGCACGCCGCCTCGCTCTACGACGGCGAAACCCACACACTCAACGACGGCAGCACCCTGGTGCTGTTCCACAGCCGCGACTGCGGCGAGGACTACCTGACCAACGCCATCTGCTGCGGCGAGCTGTTGCGCGCCCTGGGCCATGCCCTGCAGATCGAGGTGGCAGACAGCGGCATTACCCTGCAGCTGCAACTGGGCCTGGCTCTGGGCAACGACCTGCAAGGGCTGGAGCTGGTAGACCTGCTGATGGCCGAAAAGGCCCAGGACGCCCTGGCGCTGTCGCAGCACAGCCGCAACCTGTTGCTGGTGGAGCGGCAGATCAGCGATGACACGCTGATTCGCCAGCGCGCCCGCATTCGCCCGATTGCCAGCCCCGAGGGCGCCTGCTGCGTGGAGCGCCTGATGGAGCCCTACCCGTCGATGCTGGAGCGGCAGTTGGCGCGGATGCACGAACGACGGGCCTGATACAGCCCCCTGTGGGAGCGGGCGTGCCCGCGAATCAAGCGCCGCGGTGTATGGCACCGGCTACGCCGGTGTTCGCGGGCATGCCCGCTCCCACAGGAACCGCGCATTTTCTGAGCCTCGCGCTAAACCTGTGGGAGCGGGCGAGCCCGCGAAGGGCCGCAAAGCGGCCCCAATTTGCTTAACTGAACGACATTAGGGCATGCCGGCTCCCACAGGCCCCACGCATTTTCTGGGCCTCGCGCTAAACCTGTGGGAGCGGGCAAGCCCGCGAAGGGCCGCAAAGCGGCATACCTGCTCCCACACGCCCCGGCAAAATCAGTGGGGTATGGTTTACAGCAGATACGAAAAAGCCCGCATCGTTGCGGGCTTTTTCGTATCTGGCAGTTGGATCAGAACCGGTAGACTTCCATATCGGTTCGAATCGGCGCAGCCATCGGGATCTTGGACTTCTCCGGCGTCTTTTTCACCTGCACCGGAGCAGCCGGCTTTTTTGGCGACTCTTCGGCAATCGCCGGCTGGTTGGCCAGCGGCTTGACCGCAGTGCTCAGCTGTTCGGCCAGCTTCTGCAGCAACTGGCCCTGGGCCTGTACCTGCGACGCCTCGCTGCCCGCGTGTGGCTGCTCGAGGTGAACGATGCGGTTGTCACGCACATGGCCACGGCGGTCCAACAAGCGCCACTGGGCATCCAGGACGGCCGGCTGGTCCTTGCCCGAGTCCAGGCGAGTAATCGACAGCAGTACTTGTACATCGGGGTTGAAACCGGTCGCCGCCGGGGCCAGCACCACGCGCTGGCTGTCCAGGCGCCAGGCGAGTTGGCGCACCAGCAGCTGGTCGATATCCGACGAAAGGCTGCCGGCCCAACGACCGTCGGTCGCCGAACTCAGGCTGCCATCGGCCTGACGCTGCAGGAAGGTTTCACGTTGCAGGTAATCGGCAACCGATACCGGGCCGAGCACCACGGCCATGCCCGCACTCTGCGAAGGCTGGCCAGGATCACCACTGTCGAGCTGGTACAGGGCAACCGGCTGGTGCATTGTGCACCCGCCAAGGCCCAGCAGGCCAGTCATCAACAGCGCAAATGGAAGGCGCAGAAATTTCATCATCCCATCCAGGCGGTCGCCAAAAGGCCAACCGCAGTGATACACATAGATTCAAACGGGCACACGGCCACGCCGGCACCGCAAGGGCCATATCATCCGCGAAATAACCGTCCGACTCCAGCATTTCTGCCCGGAACGACGCTGAAATTGCCGTTCCAGACATTTCAACCGGTTACGCCGGCACTTCCACCTGCAACCCATCGACCCGCTGGAACCCGCGTGGCAGCTTACTGCCGCGCCTTCCGCGCTCGCCCTTGTAATGCTCCAGGTCGTCCGCTTTCAGAGATAGGGTACGCTTGCCGGCTTGCAATACAAGTGTCGCGCCATCGGCAATCACAGCCAGATCGGTAACAAATTCTTCACGGCTGGCTACCCGGTCGCCCGGCACCCCGATGATCTTGTTGCCCTTGCCTTTGCCCAGCTGAGGCAGGTCGCTGACCTTGAACACCAGCAGACGGCCTTCGGTAGTCACCGCCGCCAGCCAGTCCTGCTCGCGGTTGGCCACCGGGCGCGGGGTCATGACCTTGGCACCGTTGGGCAGGCTGAGCAAGCCCTTGCCGGCCTTGTTCTTGGCCTGCAGGTCTTCACCCTTGACCACGAAGCCATAGCCGGCGTCCGAAGCCACCACGTACAGCGCATCGTCGTCCGGCAACAGCACGCACTCGAAGGTGGCCCCCGGTGGTGGCGTCAGGCGGCCGGTCAGCGGTTCGCCCTGACCACGCGCCGACGGCAGGCTGTGAGCGGCCAGCGAGTAGCTGCGGCCAGTGGAGTCGATGAGCACGGCAAACTGGTTGGAGCGCCCGGCGGCGGCGGCCTTGAAGCCATCGCCGGCCTTGTACGACAGGCCGGTGGCATCGATGTCGTGGCCCTTGGCGCAGCGCACCCAGCCCTTCTCCGACAGCACCACGGTGACCGGCTCGGTCGGCATCAGTTCGTTTTCCGACAGCGCCTTGGCCTCGGCACGCTCGACGATCGGCGAGCGGCGGTCGTCGCCATAGGTTTCGGCATCCTTGACCAGCTCGCTGCGTACCAGTTTGCGCAGCTTGGCATCGCTGCCCAGCAGGGCGAGCAGTTTGGCCTGCTCTTTCAGCAATTCATCCTGCTCGCCACGGATCTTCATCTCTTCCAGGCGCGCCAGCTGCCGCAGGCGGGTCTCGAGGATGTAGTCGGCCTGGATTTCGGTCAGGTCGAACCGGGCGATCAGGGCTTGCTTGGGCTGGTCCTCGGTACGGATGATGTGGATAACTTCATCCAGGTTGAGGAACGCGGTCAGCAAACCTTCCAACAGGTGCAGGCGCTTCTCCACCTTGTCCAGGCGGTGCTGCAGGCGGCGACGGACGGTAGTGGTACGGAACTCCAGCCACTCCAGCAGCAGCGCTCGCAGGTTCTTCAGCTGTGGCCGGCCGTCCAGGCCGATGATGTTGACGTTGACTCGGTAGCTGCTTTCCAGGTCGGTGGTGGCAAACAAGTGCTGCATCAGTTCATCGGCATCCACGCGGTTGGAGCGCGGGATGATGACGATGCGGCACGGGTTCTCGTGGTCCGATTCGTCACGCAGGTCGGCGACCATCGGCAGCTTCTTGGCCTGCATCTGCGCGGCGATCTGCTCCAGCACCTTGGCCCCGGAGACCTGGTGCGGCAGCGCGGTGACGACGATGTCGCCATCCTCGACGCGGTACACGGCGCGCATACGGATGGAGCCGCGGCCGCTTTCGTACATCTTGAGAATTTCTGCCCGCGGCGTGACGATCTCGGCCTCGGTCGGGTAGTCCGGCCCCTGGATGTGCTCGCACAGCTGCTCGATGGTGGCCTTGGGCTCGTCGAGCAGGCGCACACAGGCCGTGGCCACTTCACGCAGGTTGTGCGGCGGCACGTCGGTGGCCATGCCCACGGCGATACCAGTGGTGCCGTTGAGCAGGATGTTGGGCAGGCGCGCCGGCAGCACGGCGGGCTCCTGCAGGGTGCCGTCGAAGTTGGGCACCCAGTCCACGGTGCCCTGGCCGACTTCGCTGAGCAGCACTTCGGCGTAGCGCGAAAGACGCGCTTCGGTATAACGCATGGCGGCGAACGACTTCGGATCGTCCGGCGCACCCCAGTTGCCCTGGCCGTCGACCAGGGTATAGCGGTAGCTGAACGGCTGCGCCATCAGCACCATGGCCTCGTAGCAGGCCGAGTCGCCATGGGGGTGGAACTTGCCGAGCACGTCACCGACGGTACGCGCCGACTTCTTGTGCTTGGCATCGGCATCGAGCCCCAACTCGCTCATGGCGTAGACGATGCGTCGCTGCACCGGCTTCAGGCCATCGCCGATGTGCGGCAGGGCGCGGTCCATGATCACGTACATGGAGTAGTTGAGGTAGGCCTGTTCGGTGAAGTCAGCCAGCGAGCGGCGTTCCACGCCGTCCAGGCTGAGTTCCAGTGAGTCGCTCATGCGGGCCTCGTCATTTCAGGTTCTGGCGCAGCAGCATGGTGCCGCCGCGCTGGGTAAATTCAAGTTGTTTCAGGGCACTCATGCCCAGCAATACGGTCTGCCCATCCAGGCCCGGCACCACGATGGCGCGCACGTCCTGCAGGCGGATATCCCCCAGCTGCAGGCTGGCCAGGCGCGTGCGGTAGCCTTCGGTACGGCCGTTGGCGGTACTGAGCTGCACCGGGCTGCCACGCTCCAGGCCCAGCTCGCGGCCCAGCGCCTCGGGGATGGCCACGTCGGTGGCACCTGTGTCGAGCATGAAGTGCACCACCTGGCCGTTGATTGCGCCATCCATCACGAAGTGGCCCTGGCCGTTGCCCAGCAGGCGCACCTCGATAAAGCCTTCGCCATGCGACGACTGCACCTGGGCATTGGGGTTGCGCTGGCTGTCTTCCCATTGGCCGAAGAAACGCGTGGCAAGGAACAGCGCCGCCGCCCAGGCGACGATCATCAATACCTTGCCAGCCCGCTTGCCCGGTGCCTGGCTCATGGCTTGGCGCTCCATCCGCCTTCCGGCGCATCGAAGCGCCAGACGATCGGGCGTGCCTCGCCATCGGCGCGGGCGCCATTGTTGTTGTCCACACCGATCCAGGCGCCCTTGGCATCGATCACCAGGGCCTCGGCCAGGCCGAACGGCTGTTGATAGCGGCGCGACTCGACCAGGGCATCGGCAGCGAACGACCAGCAGCGCTCGACCTTGCCACTGTCGGTATCCCGACGGCAGACCCGGTAGGCGTTGCGTTCGAGGGTGAACAACTTGCCTTCGAACCAGGCCAGGTCAGCGAAGTCGCGCGACAGTGCCTGGGCATTGGGCATCTGCGCCGGCTGCATTTCGACGCCAGCCTCGCTCAGCAGCACGCAACTGCGGCCGCAGGTCCACACCGATTGCTGGCGCTCGATGGCCACCAGGCCCCGCCGCTCGCGCTCGGCGGCCAGCCACAGGCGGTCGCCCGCCGGGTTGATCGCCAGGCCTTCGAACAAGGCGTTGAAGTTCAGCAGCATGCCGCTGGCACGGGCCTGACGAACCATGGCCGGGTCGATCTTCAACCAGTCCGCTTCGCCTTCCAGCGGCAGTTGCAGCACCGCGGCATGCGCCTCGCTGACCAGGTACAGGTTACCCGCCTGGTCACAGCTGATGCCTTCGAAATCCAGCTCGCCACCACGAATATACGACGCCGCCCAGTTGCGCGACTTCAGGCCCCACGGCAGGCCACTTTCCGGCACCGCTGGCGGGGTGAAGGTGAGCGGCTGCGCGCGCCAGGTCGGGTTTTGCTGGTCGAAGCGGTAGATACGGTCGTCGTCGCGGTCGGAAACGCCCCACAGCCCGCCCCGGCATTCCACCAGGCCAGACAGGTTGCCACCACGCATGCCTTCGATCGGGTGCTCGGCGCTCAGCTTCAACTCTGGCCAGTTGCCCGCTAGGCTCGGCAGGGCAACCAGCGCCAGACAGGCAGCCAGAAGCCGCCGAATCAAACCATGACCTCGGCCAGGTTACCCTTGGTTTCCAGCCAGCTCTTGCGGTCACCCGCGCGCTTCTTGGCCAGCAGTTTGTCCATCAGCTCGCAGGTGGCCTGCACATCGTCCAGGGTCAGCTGCACCAAGCGCCGGGTGTTCGGGTCCATGGTGGTCTCGCGCAGCTGTGGCGGGTTCATCTCGCCCAGGCCCTTGAAGCGGGTGACCTGTGGCTTGCCGCGTTTCTTCTCGGCCACCAGGCGATCGAGGATACCGTCACGCTCGGCCTCGTCGAGGGCGTAGTAGATTTCCTTGCCCAGGTCGATGCGGTACAGCGGCGGCATGGCCACGTACACATGCCCGGCCTCGACCAGCGCGCGGAAGTGCTGGACGAACAGCGCGCACAGCAGCGTGGCGATGTGCAGGCCGTCGGAGTCGGCGTCGGCAAGGATGCAGATCTTGCCGTAGCGCAGCTGCGCTAGGTCGGTGGCCCCCGGGTCGACGCCAATGGCCACGGCGATGTTATGCACTTCCTGGCTGGCCAGGACTTCGCCACCGTCCACTTCCCAGGTGTTGAGGATCTTGCCGCGCAGCGGCAGGATCGCCTGGAATTCCTTGTCGCGAGCCTGCTTGGCCGAGCCACCAGCCGAGTCACCCTCGACCAGGAACAGTTCGGCGCGCATCGGATCCTGGCCGGCGCAATCGGCCAGTTTGCCGGGGAGTGCCGGGCCCTGGGTGATGCGTTTGCGCTCGACCTTCTTGCTGGCCTTGAGGCGGCGACCGGCGTTGCTGATCGCCAGCTCCGCCAGTTGCATGCCCAGCTCGGGGTGGGCGTTGAGCCACAGGCTGAAGGCATCCTTGACCACGCCGGAAACGAAGGCCGCCGCCTCGCGCGACGACAGGCGCTCCTTGGTCTGCCCGGAGAACTGCGGGTCCTGCATCTTCATCGACAGCACGAAGGTGATGCGTTCCCAGACGTCTTCCGGCGCCAGCTTCACGCCGCGCGGCAGCAGGTTGCGGAACTCGCAGAACTCGCGCATGGCATCCAGCAGGCCCTGGCGCAGGCCGTTGACGTGGGTGCCGCCCTGGGCGGTAGGGATCAGGTTGACGTAGCTTTCCTGGATGCTGTCGCCGCCTTCTGGCAGCCACAGCAAGGCCCAGTCCACTGCCTCCTTGTTACCGGCCAGGCTGCCGCAGAACGGCTCGTCGGGCAGGCGCTGGAACTCGTTTACCGAGTCGACCAGGTACGAGCGCAGGCCGTCCTCGTAGTGCCATTCGACCTTCTCGCCGCTGGCCTTGTCCTCGAAGCTGACCAGCAGGCCCGGGCACAGCACGGCCTTGGCCTTGAGCACGTGCTTGAGGCGGCTGATGGAGAACTTCGGCGAATCGAAGTACTTGGGGTCGGGGCTGAAGTACACGCTGGTACCGGTGTTGCGCTTGCCGACCGAGCCGACCACTTCCAGCTCGCTGGCCTTGAAGCCATCGGCGAAGGTCATCTGGTATTCGTTGCCGTCACGTTTGACGCGCACGCGCACCTGGGTCGACAGGGCGTTTACTACCGAGATGCCCACGCCGTGAAGGCCACCGGAGAACTGGTAGTTCTTGTTGGAGAACTTGCCGCCGGCGTGCAGCTTGGTGAGGATCAGCTCGACCCCGGACACGCCCTCTTCCGGGTGGATGTCCACCGGCATGCCGCGGCCATCGTCGCTGACTTCCAGCGAGTGGTCGGCATGGAGGATGACCTGCACCGAACGGGCGTGACCGGCCAGGGCTTCGTCGACACTGTTGTCGATGACTTCCTGGGCCAGGTGGTTGGGGCGGCTGGTATCGGTGTACATGCCCGGCCGCTTGCGGACCGGGTCAAGGCCCGAGAGGACTTCGATGGCGTCTGCGTTATAGGCGCTAGCGCTGGGAGTGGCCATAGGGTCTCGTCGTCAGTCTGGTGAATGCAAAAAAGTCAAAATACAGAAAAATCGAGCGCTGCGTACTGCCCACGGGCAATGCCGGCGAAGGCCAGCAGTGCCGGCAGGCGCTCGGCGAAGCCCTGGAAGCTGTGGTCGCCACCGGCCTGGATACGCAGGGCACAAGCACGGTAATAGCGCTCGGCGTGGCGATAGTCCAGGGTTTCATCGGCGGTCTGCAGCCACACTTGATAGCGGCTGGCGTCCACCGGGGCTGGTACTTCCAGCTCGGCCAGGGCCTGCACGTGATCGTGGGTCAGCTCCCAGGCTTCACCGGTGTAGTGATTGTGCTGGGTACCCAGGTAGCCGTCGAAATGCTTGTGCGGTGTTACCGCCGGGTTCACCAGCAGGGCCTTGAGGCCGTGGCGCTCGGCCAGACAGGTGGCATAGTAGCCGCCGAGCGAACTGCCCACCAGCAGTGGCGCGCCCAGCTCGGCGATGGCCGCTTCGAGCTGGGCGATGGCCTGCCGTGGGTGGTGGTGCAAGGCGGGCACCCGCAGTTGGGCCGACAGGCCCAGTTGCTGCATCACGGCCTCGAGTTGGCGCGCCTTGGTCGAAAGTGGCGAGCTGTTGAAGCCATGGATATAGAGGATGGAACCCGACATGCTGCCCCCGGAATCTGTGGCTTCGCGCCCGGTGATATGGGCGCAGGGACGCGCAGTGTAGCGCGTTCGCCGGGTTTTGACGCAGTGTCACGGGTTTCGCAACAATTTCTTCACCGAAGTCGCAACCACAGTTCCCTGTAGGAGCGGCCTTGTGTCGCGATGGGGCGCGAAGCGGCCCCAGGGTTTCAGCTGCGCCACAAATATTGCCGGGGCCGCTCTGCGGCCCATCGCGACACAAGGCCGCTCCTACAATTGAGCGCGTCTGCAGCCGCAGCTCAATAACCAGGGCTATCGAAGTCGAGCTTCACCTTGAAATCCAGTGCCCGCTCTACCCCGGTCTCCAACCGCCCGTCGGCGTGCAGGCGCAGCCAGCGGTATCCAGGCTGCTCCTCGCTCACCTTGAAATCCTCGCTGCGCGCCGCGAACTGGATGCAGGTCGACGGAGTGGCCAGCAGGCGACGGCCGTCGCGCACTTCATCCCATTCCTGGTGCACATGCCCCCACAGCAGCGCCCGCACCTGTGGATAACCCTCGACGATATCGAACAGCGCCTGGGCATTGCGCAAGCCGATCGGCGCGATCCAGGCACAGCCGATATCCACCGGCTGATGGTGGAAGCACACCAGGCAATGCCGTTCACCCGCCTCTCGCAAGGCCGTTTCCAGCACTGCCAGCTGATCACCCTCCAGCAGCCCATGCGTCGCCCCGTGCACGGCCGTGTTGAGCATGACGATGCGCCACGCACCGATATCGGTCACCGCCTGTACCAGCTCCGGCGCCACTTGCGCCATGACTCGGGCCTCGTCATGGTTGCCAGGCAACCAGCGGGTGGGCACGGCAAACGGTGCGGTCAGCTCACGGAATGCTTCATAGGACGCCACGCTGGCGTCCTGGGACAGGTCACCAGTGCACAGCAGCAGATCGACAAGCGGTTGCTCCCGCCGCACCTGGGCCACTACATGGCGCAGGCTGTCACGGGTATTGAGGCCCAGCATGCTGCCGGCCGGGTCGGCGAACAGGTGGGCATCGGTCAGTTGCACCACATGCACGGGGCGCGATTGGTCTGGCTGCGGCAACGGCCGTCTCCTCGAACGGATTCAGCGCGAATTATGGCTGCACAACGGGTGCGAGCAAACACCCACGAACGACCTGCGTCACACTTCAGCGAACACTCGCCAGTTCGTGACCACAAGCCAGGCAGTGGCTCAGCCATTCACCGAGGAACAGGTTGAGCTGGGCCTTTTCGTCCGGCTGGTGCATGGCCTCGTTCGGATACGGGTAGATGCTGCGCAGGCGCCGGGTGTGTTCGGCACTGACCACTTCGGCCATGCGCGCATCGTGGTACACCTGCACTTCCAGGTGCGGCACCGGCAACCACGGCAGGCTGTGCTCCTGGCGCACGTGCAGGGTGGTGGTATACGGGCAGGCCAGCACCACGTCGAGCACCAGCACGCCAAGCATCTGGTCGCCCTGGGTCATGCCGATGCGGCGCGAGCTCTGGGTGGTGCGCATGTCGGGCAACAGGCGCATCAGCCGGGCGTAGTTGGCCTCGCAGGCTGCCTGCAGCCCGACCAGGTCGACCCGATAACGCTCGCGCAGCAGGTTCACTTCCACATACCTCGTACTTCGTCACGGTTCAGCGCCAGCCATTGCAGGCCGATGATGGTCGCCGCGTTGCAGATGCGCCCGTCGCGCACCGCCTGCATGGCATCCTCGAACGACCACACGCGCACGCGAATGTCCTCGCCCTCTTCTTCCAGGCCATGCAGGCCGCCCGCACCTTCGCTGCTGCAACGGCCGAGGAACAGGTGAACGTATTCGTCACTGCCGCCGGGCGACGGGAAGTAACGGGTCATCGGCCACAGGGCGCTGAAGGCCAGGCCGGCTTCTTCTTCGGCTTCGCGGTGGGCGACTTCCTCGGGTTGCTCGTCCTTGTCGATCAGCCCGGCCACCATCTCGATCAGCCAGGGGTTGTCGACCTTGTCCAGTGCACCGACGCGGAACTGCTCGATCAGCACCACTTCATCGCGCAACGGGTCGTACGGCAGCACGCACACCGCATCATGGCGCACGAACAGTTCGCGGCTGATCTCGCGGCCCATGCCCCCGGCAAACAACTCGTGGCGCAGGCGTAGCTTGTCGAGCTTGTAAAAGCCCTGGAAGCAGTTGGCCCGCTCGATGATTTCGAAGCCCTTGGGCACTGAGTTCAACGCGTCTGACATGGAAATCCTCATTACCTCGAATACCGCATCGCGCCATCCTACTCTGCACGCCTGCCGGTTTCATCCCTTTCCGGCAACCGTTCGCGCACTCGGGACAGCGCGCCTTCTCTCTGTTAGCTTAGTGGCGAACTGAAGGCCGCGCAGACGGTCAAAGGCCGACTTTTCCCTGTTCTGCAAGGATCCTCATGACACTTGTCAAACTGACTTCCGTGGCTGTGCTGGCCCTGGCCCTGGGTGCCTGCCAAAGCCTGTTCACGCCCAACTACCGGGCGCCGCTCGAGGTCAAGCGTGATGCCTGGGAGCATGTCAAACCCGGCTGCAGCGAAAGCGACTGCCCGCTGGTGAACATCGACATGATCCACTTCCCGGCCTTGCCCAAGCTCGATGGCATCGTCGAGAAACGCCTGCTGCAACTGACCGAAGACAACCAGCGCGGCAACGCACCGACCAGCCTGCAAGCCTACGAGCAGCAGTACCTGGCCAGTGCCGACAAGCGCAACAGCAGCTACCTGCAGGCCAAGGTACGCGAGCAGCATGACGGACTGGTGATCATCGAACTGTCCAGCTACCTGGACAGCGGCGGCGCCCATGGCATGCCCGGGCGTGGTTTCATCAACTATTCGCGCAAGCTGGACAAGGTGCTGACCCTGCAGGACATGCTGGTGCCCGGCCAGGAAGACACCTTCTGGAAAACCGTCGAGGAGTCGCACCGCGCCTGGCTGATCAGCGTAGGCATGGACAAGGACGCCGAGTTCATCAAGACCTGGCCGTTCAAGCAGTCGCCGCACGTCGCCCTGACGTACGGCGCGGTGGTGGTCAAGTACGAGGTCTATTCCATCGCGCCCTACTCCATGGGCCACGTGGAGTTGAAGATCCCGTACCCACGCCTGAATGGCGTGCTCAAGCCCGAGCTGTTTCCCGGCCGCGGCTGAAGCTCAACAGCCCGTGCAGTAGCCCTGCCAGCAGCAATGCCGGCAGGGTCGCACCCAGGTCGGGCGCTTGCGCGGCGATCAGGTGGTACGCGGCAACGCCCACCGCCCAGGCCAGCAGTGCAGGCCAGTGCAAGCCATGCACCTGTGCCGGCAAGCGGCGGCGACGGATCACGTAATGGTCCATCAATACCACACCGAACAACGGTGCAAACACCGAGCCGATCAGCAGCAGGAAGTTCTCGTACTGTGCCAGTGGCGCCAGCAAGGCGATCAGCGTGCACAGCACGCCAATGGCCAGCGCCAGGTGCTCGACCTTCAGGCGCACCAGCACACCGGTGGAAACGGCTGCCGAGTGAATGTCGGCAAAAGCCTTTTCCGACTCGTCCAGCAGAATCAGCAGCAGTGGAATGCCCATGCCGGCGCCCGCCAGGGCCAGCAGCAGGGCGTTGGCTTCGCCATTGCCGGCGAAGGCCAAGGTGTAGCCCACGCCCAGGCTCATCAGCCAGGTGTTGCCGATGAAGTAGCCCACCACCGTACCGCCGAATACATGTTTGCCGTTACGGGCAAAACGCGAGTAATCCGCGATCAGCGGCAACCAGGACAGCGGCATGGCAATGGCGATGTCGAAGCCCACGGCCAGCGACATCGAACCGTCACCGGCACGGTCCCACAGTGCCGCCAGGTCGGCCTTGGCGAACAGGTTCCAGGTCAGCCACAGGCAAGCGCCCAGCAGCAGCCAGATGCCCCAGGTGCGCAGCACCTTGCGCACGAACGCCAGCGGCCCACCGACCGCGAGCAGAGTGGCCAGGGCGCCGAAGCACAGGGTCCAGAGCATAGGGCTGTTCCAGGCGCTGGCTTCGCCGAACGCCCGCGCGCCCAGCAGGCTGGCGGCATCGCGCATGACGATGATCTCGAACGCGCCCCAGCCCACCAGTTGCAGCAGGTTGAGCATCGCCGGCAAACGCGCACCATGGCCACCCAGGCTCAGTTTCAGGGTGCCCATGGCCGACAGGCCGGTATCGCTGCCGATGACACCGGCAGCCCCCAGCAGCAGCACACCCACACCGGTGCCCAGGGCGATAGCCAGCACCGCGCCGGCAAGGCCCAGGCCAGGGGCCAGCATGGCGCCGACCTGCAGCACCATCAGGCCGATGCCGAGGGAGAACCATAGCGAGAACAGGTCGCGGGCGCCGAAGATGCGCTGGGCGGTGGGGACCGGGTGGTCGGGGGAGAATTGGCTGGGGGTGGTCATGCTTTGACACTCGGCAAGGTATTGGATTGGACGCGGTCGCTGTAGGAGCGGCCTTGTGTCGCGAAAGGGCCGCAAAGCGGCCCCAGGTTTTCAGCTTCGCGGCTGAAATTGCCGGGGCCGCTTCGCGGCCCATCGCGACACAAGGCCGCTCCTACAGGGGTCAGCGCTGCGACTTAGACTTTGTGATACAGCTGGCTGCCTTCCTGGCGGAACCGCTCGGCCTGCTCACGCATGCCTTGCTCGACCGTCACATCCACGGTTTCGATCTTGGCGGCGTATTCACGCACTTCCTGGGTGATCTTCATCGAGCAGAACTTCGGCCCGCACATCGAGCAGAAGTGCGCGACCTTGGCCGATTCCTTTGGCAGGGTCTCGTCGTGGTAGGCACGGGCAGTGTCCGGGTCCAGGCCGAGGTTGAACTGGTCTTCCCAACGGAACTCGAAGCGTGCCTTGGACAAGGCGTTGTCACGAATCTGCGCACCTGGGTGGCCCTTGGCAAGGTCGGCGGCATGAGCGGCGATCTTGTAGGTGATGATGCCGGTCTTCACGTCATCCTTGTTCGGCAGGCCCAGGTGCTCCTTGGGCGTGACGTAGCAGAGCATGGCGCAACCGAACCAGCCGATCATCGCCGCACCAATGCCCGAGGTGATGTGGTCGTAGCCAGGAGCGATATCGGTGGTCAGCGGGCCGAGGGTGTAGAACGGCGCCTCGTCGCAGCATTCCAGCTGCTTGTCCATGTTCTCCTTGATCAGCTGCATCGGCACGTGGCCGGGGCCTTCGATCATGCACTGCACGTCGTGCTTCCAGGCGATCTTGGTCAGCTCGCCAAGGGTTTCCAGCTCACCGAACTGCGCGGCATCGTTGGCGTCGGCAATCGAGCCGGGGCGCAGGCCGTCGCCCAGCGAGAAGCTGACGTCGTAGGCCTTCATGATTTCGCAGATTTCGTCGAAGTGGGTGTACAGGAAGTTTTCCTTGTGGTGCGCCAGGCACCACTTGGCCATGATCGAGCCACCACGGCTGACGATGCCGGTGACGCGCTTGGCGGTCAGCGGCACATAGCGCAGCAGCACACCGGCGTGGATGGTGAAGTAGTCCACGCCCTGCTCGGCCTGCTCGATCAGGGTGTCGCGGAACAGCTCCCAGGTCAGGTCTTCGGCCACACCGTTGACCTTTTCCAGGGCCTGGTAGATCGGCACGGTACCAATCGGCACCGGCGAGTTGCGGATGATCCACTCACGGGTTTCGTGAATGTGCTTGCCGGTGGACAGGTCCATGACCGTGTCCGAACCCCAGCGGATGCCCCAAGTCAGCTTGGCCACTTCTTCCTCGATCGAGGAGCCCAGGGCGCTGTTGCCGATGTTGCCGTTGATCTTCACCAGGAAGTTGCGGCCGATGATCATCGGCTCCACTTCCGGGTGGTTGATGTTGGCCGGGATGATCGCGCGGCCACGGGCGATTTCCTGGCGAACGAACTCTGGGGTGATTTCTTTCGGGATGTTGGCCCCGAAGCTGTGACCGGCGTGCTGCTCGTCGAGCAGGCCCGCGGCGCGTGCCTCTTGCAGCTTCATGTTTTCGCGGATGGCCACGTATTCCATCTCGGCGGTGATGATGCCCTGGCGGGCATAGTGCATCTGCGAGACGTTGGCGCCCGCCTTGGCACGGCGCGGGTTGCGCACGTGGGCGAATCGCAGCTTGGCCAGTTCGGCATCGTTCAGGCGCTGCTGGCCGAAGTCGGAGCTCAGGCCGGCCAGGCGCTCGGTGTCACCGCGTGCCTCGATCCACGCCGAACGCACGTCGGCCAGGCCTTTTCGCACGTCGATGACAACGTTGGGGTCGGTGTACGGGCCGGAAGTATCGTAGACCAGCACCGGGGCATTGGACTCGCCACCGAAATCGGTCGGGGTGTCGTCCAGGCTGATTTCACGCATGGGCACGCGGATGTCCGGGCGCGAGCCTTCGACATACACCTTGCGCGAACGCGGGAACGGTTGCACGGACTGCTGATCGACTTGTGCCGATTCGCTGAGGTTGATCGCTTTTTCTTGTTTGGTCATCACAGGCTCTCCAGACGGCTTCCTAGCAGTGGAATGTCGGGGTGAACCTGAAAGGCGCGGACGCACCCTTGATGGGTGCAGTGCCGGACATGGGGGTGCCTGAAGCTGCATGCAGCTGCGACATTCCCGGACCTGGCACAAGAGGCTCCCCGGGAAGGCGAGCAATCTTGTTCCCTACGCAGGCGCTAACCTGATCAGGTTCAACGGGATCCGCAACTTTGCGATCTCAGCCTTTGCTTCAAGGCACCCCGACAAGAACATGCGCAGTCTAGACTGGAGTGGTCGGCAAAGCCAAGCAGGTAAATGCGCGGATGATGAAAGGCACCCCGAGCGATTGTTGCCGGGTGCGCATGGCACTACACTGGCCCATCGCTCGATACTCAACAGTTCAGTAATTCAATTTCGTACAAGGATTGCCTCTATGCTGCGCAAACTCTCACTGGCAATAGCCGTGTCTTGTGCGTCCAACGGAGTGGTCTGGGCAGCGGACGTGCCCACTACAGTGAAAACCGACCTGGTCAGCGTCTATCAGGAAGCGGTCGACAACAACGCTGACCTGGCTGCGGCCCGCGCCGATTACGGTGCCCGCCGCGAAGTGGTACCGCAGGCTCGCGCCGGGTTGCTGCCCAACCTTTCGGCCGGTGCCGAAATGCTGAACACCCGCACCAAGCTGGACGAACCCTCGGCCACCAGCAACCGCAGCGGCAATACCTGGAGCGCGACCCTGGCGCAGCCTATCTTCCGCGCTGACCGCTGGTTCCAGTTGCAGGCGGCCGAGGCGGTCAACGAACAGGCAGCGCTGGAGCTGTCGGCGACCGAACAGAACCTGATCCTGCAAACCGCGCAGAATTACTTCGCCGTGCTCCGTGCCCAGGACAACCTGGCCGCGACCAAGGCCGAGGAAGCTGCCTTCAAGCGCCAGCTGGACCAGTCCAACGAACGATTCGACGTCGGCCTCTCCGACAAGACCGACGTGCTGCAATCCCAGGCCAGCTACGACACGGCGCGGGCCAACCGGATCATTGCCGAGCGCCAGGTACAGGATGCGTTCGAGGCCCTGGTGACCCTGACCAACCGGGAATACACGTCGATTCAAGGCGTGGTCCATACCCTGCCGGTGCAGGTCCCTACGCCCAACGATGCCAAGGCCTGGGTCGAAACCGCCGGGCGCCAGAACCTCAACCTGCTGGCCACCAACCACGCGGTCGTCGCTGCCGAGGAAACCCTGCGCCAGCGCAAGGCCGGCCACGCGCCGACCCTGGACGCAGTTGCCAAGTATCAGAAGGGTGACAACGACAACTTCGGTTTCACCAACCCCGCGCCGGCCCCCGTTTCGCGCTATAGCGGCGACGTCGAGCAGACCAGCATCGGCCTGCAGTTGAACATCCCGATCTACAGCGGCGGCCTGACCAGTTCGCAGGTGCGCGAGGCCTACCAGCGCCTGAGCCAGAGCGAGCAGCAGCGTGAAAGCCTGCGCCGCCAGGTGGTGGAAAACACCCGCAACCTGCACCGCGCGGTAAACACCGACGTGGAACAGGTGCAAGCGCGCAAGCAGTCGATCATCTCCAACCAGAGCGCGCTGGAAGCCACCGAGATCGGCTACCAGGTGGGTACCCGCAATATCGTCGACGTGCTTGACGCCCAACGTCAGCTGTACACCTCGGTGCGCGACTACAACAACAGCCGCTACGACTACATCCTCGACAACCTGAGCCTGAAACAGGCGGCCGGCACCTTGAGCCCGCAGGACCTGCAGGACCTCAAGCGGTACCTGAAGCCAGACTACAACCCGGACAAGGACTTCCTGCCGCCGGACCTGGCGGCTGCAGCGGCCAAGAACTTCGAGCGTCGCCCCTGAAAGTGCTGGACCAAGGCGAGCGGTCGCTGTAGGAGCGGCCTTGTGTCGCGAAAGGGCCGCAGAGCGGCCCCAGGGAATCAGCAGTGATGCACAGATTGCTGGGGCCGCCCTGCGGCCCTTTCGCGACACAAGGCCGCTCCTACAAGGACCGCACCATTGCTGACATCTGTTTAGAACTCAGCTGATGAGTTTGCCCAGGCCATCGAGCAAGCGCTGCAATGCGCCCTGGTTGGCCCGCATTACCGCCCTGCCCGCCTCGCCCATGCGCTGTGCATCCTGCGGCAACTCGACCAGCCGCCGCACCGCTTCGGCCAGCCCGTCGGCATCGTCCACCTGCTGCAACGCCCCCGCCTCGCGCAGCATCGCGCTGATTTCGAGGAAGTTGAACACATGCGGCCCCATCAGTACCGGCAAGGCCAGCGCCGCGGGCTCCAGCGGGTTGTGCCCGCCGGTCGCCACCAGGCTGCCACCGACGAAGGCAATGTCGGCCAGGGCATAGAGGAACAGCAGTTCGCCCATGGTATCGCCGAGCAATACGCGAGTCTGCGCATCAACCGGCGTGCCGGCAGAGCGCCGCACGGTGGTGAACTGTTCGCTGCACAGCGTATGCACCGCTGCGAATCGCTCGGGGTGGCGCGGCACCAGGATCAGCAGGGCATCGCCATGCACCTGCAACAACTGCCGATGTGCCTGCAGGATCAACGCATCTTCACCTTCGTGGGTGCTGGCGGCGATCCACACCGGGCGCTGTTCGGCCCCCCATTGTTCACGCAATGCCTTGGCACGCGGCAACAGTTGCTCATCGATCTTCAGGTCGAACTTGATCGAACCGGTGACCTGCACGCACTCCGGACGCGCGCCCAGGTCACGGAAGCGCTGGGCCTCGGTTTCGGTCTGCACGGCAATCAGGCTCATCTCGGCCAGCATCGGCCGGGTCAGCCTGGCAAAGCGCCCATAGCCACGGGCCGAGCGCTCAGACAAGCGTGCGTTGGCCAGCGCTACTGGAATGCCGCGCTTCGCACACTGGTGAATGTGGTTGGGCCACAGCTCGGTTTCCATGATGATGCCCAGCTTCGGCTGCACATGGTCGAGAAAGCGCCCTGCCGCCCAAGGCAGGTCGTAGGGCAGGTAGCAATGCTGCACGCGAGGTTCGTCAGCGAACATGGCGCGAATGCGCTCGGAACCGGTCGGGGTCATGCAGGTAAGCGTGATCGGCAATTCAGGGTAGGCCTTGAGCAAGGCGCGCACCATCGGTGCCGCCGCAATGCTCTCGCCCACCGATACCGCGTGCACCCAGATGCCGCCCCGGCGCATGGCCGGCAGCCTGAAAGCAAAGCGCTCGCCAATGCGTTGGCCATAGGCCGGCGCCTTGCGCGCGCGCAGGTACAGGCGCAGCGCAACCAGCGGCAGGCCCAGGTGAAACAACAAGGTATAGAGAGTTCTGTTCATGGCCGCGGAGTTTACCCGATCGCGCGCAGGTGCACCGCAAAGCGCTCGGCCAGCCACTGCGCGGCAGGCCCCAGTGGCTCGTCGCGGCGCCAGGCCAGTTCCACCACCAAGGCCGGTGGCCGCCACTCGCTGTCCAGTTCGACCATGTGCGCCTGGTAGGTCGGGTACTGCACCACGTGCCGCGGCAGCCAGGCCCAGCCCAGGCCGCGCATCAGCAGTTCGGCCATGGCATAGAAGCTGTCGGCGCGCCACACCTGCGGGCTTATCGCTTCGCCGCCGGGGTAGCCGCTTTGCTGCGGGGCGATCAGCAATTGTCGGTGGCGCGCCAGTTGCTGCCGGGTAACCCGGCCTTCGCCGGCGAGCGGGTGGCCGACCGCGCACACCGTGACCATTTCCACACTGCCCAGGGCGCGCCGCTCCAGCGAGGCCGGGATGCTCTCGTGATGGAAGAACAGGCCAAGATCAGCGCGCCGCTCCACCAGCTTGCGCGCCACATCGCCCTGGGCACCGCTGGCCAGTTGCACCTCCAGGAACGGGTATCGGCTGGCCAGCTCGTCGAGGCTGTCGATGACCGGCTGGTAGGGCATGGCTTCGTCCTGGGCGACCCGCAACAAGGCCTCCTGCCCGCGCATCAGCGCCAACGCACGGCCATCCAGGCGCTCGCACTGACGCAACAGTTCGCGGGCATCTTCCAGCAGGGCGCTGCCGTTCTCGGTCAGCTTGGGCTGCCGGCCACTGCTGCGCTCGAACAAGGTGACCCCCAGGTCGGTTTCGAGCAAAGCGATCGCGCTGCTGATCGCCGACTGGGCCTTGCGCTGCTCGCGGGCCACGGCAGAGAACGAGCGCAGTTCTGCAACGCGCAGGAAGGTACGCAACTGTTCAAGGTTCCACTGCTCGGCCATCGACCTATCTCCAATAGTGATAGGTAATGACTTTACCCCATCCAGGTTACGTCTAGAATGCCCGACCAGTTACCGGAGGATCCCGCCATGAATGCCTACACCTACCTCGCCATCGCCATCTGCGCCGAAGTCATCGCCACCGCTTCCATGAAAGCGGTGAAAGGCTTGAGCACGCCCTTGCCGTTGCTGCTGATGGTGGTTGGCTATGGCATTGCGTTCTGGATGCTGACCCTGGTGGTGCGCAGCATTCCGGTGGGGATCGCCTATGCCATCTGGTCGGGGCTGGGGATTGTACTGATCAGTGTGGCGGCGCTGGTGATCTATGGGCAGAAGCTGGATGTGCCTGCGATGCTGGGGATGGCCATGATTGTGGGTGGGGTGGTGGTGATTCAGCTGTTTTCGAAGACTGCTGGGCATTGATGTTTGCCTGATGGATTTTGGGGCCGCTTCGCGGACCTATCGCGACACAAGGCCGCTCCTACAGGGACCGAGGCATGCGCGGGGCCTGTAGGAGCGGCCTTGTGTCGCGATAGGGCTGCGCAGCAGCCCCAGGAACGCAAAGCCCACATCGGCCCGACCCTGTATACTTGCCAGCTGTCCCAGTCTTCGAGGTACCGCCATGCCATCCGCCATTTCCACTGACGTGCTGATCGTCGGCGCCGGGGTCGCAGGCCTCTGGCTCAATGCCCGCCTGCGCCGGCTGGGCTACTCGACAGTACTGGTGGAACGCGCCAGCCTTGGCGGCGAGCAGACCATCAAGTCCCAGGGCATCATCCATGGCGGCACCAAGTACGCCCTGCACGGTGCCCTGACCGGCGCCTCGGAAGCCATCGCCGACATGCCGCGACGCTGGCGCGAAGCGCTGAGCGGCAGCGGCGAGCTGGACCTGACCCGCACCCGCCTGCTGTCCGACGCCCATTACCTGTGGTCACCAGGCACGCTGGCCGGCAACCTCACCAGCTTCTTCGCCAGCAAGGCCGTGCGCGGCCGGGTCGACCAGGTGAAGGGCGAGCAACTGCCGCCGGCGCTGCAGGACCGCGCCTTCAAGGGCAAGGTCTATCGCCTGGCCGAACTGGTCATCGACGTACCCAGCCTGCTGGCCAACCTGGCCGAACTGGCAGGCGACAGCCTGCTGGCCGGTGAGCGCATCGAGCCACTGCGCGAGGGCGACGACCTGGTCGGCCTGCGCGTCGACGGGCGCGACATCCGCGCCCAGCGCATCGTGCTCAGCGCCGGCGCCGGCACCGAAGAGCTGCTGCATGCCCTGGGCCTGAACCAGCCAGCCATGCAGACACGCCCGCTACATATGGTGATGGCCAAGGGTGTCAACCTGAAACCGCTTTACGCCCATTGCCTGGGTGGCGGGCCAAAGCCACGGGTGACGGTTACCACCCACCCCGCCGCCGATGGCCAGTGGGTCTGGTACCTGGGCGGCGACCTGGCCGAAGCCGATGGCGTTGCCCGCGAGCCGGCTGCGCAAATCGCCGCGGCACAGAAAGAAATCGCCAGCCTGCTGCCATGGGTCGACCAGAGCCAGGTGCGCTGGGCCACCCTGCGGGTCAACCGTGCGGAACCGGCGCAATCGGGCCTGGTACGCCCGGACAACGCCTTCCTCGCCGACCAGCAACGCCTGCTGGTGGGCTGGCCGACCAAGCTGGCCCTTGCACCGGACTTCAGCGACCGGGTCATCAGCCACCTGGAGCGCGACGGTATCCGCCCACAGGAACAGGCCGACCTGGCCGACCTGCCACGCCCACCGCTGGGCGTACCGGCCTGGGAGCAACTGCTGCCATGAGCCTGCCGACCCTGCACGACTTCCATCGCCCCTTGGGCAGCACCGGCTTCAAGGTTTCGCCGCTGGGCCTGGGCACGGTCAAGCTGGGCCGCGACCAGGGCGTGAAGTACCCCACCGGCTTCACCATACCCGGCGATGACGAAGCCCGCCTGCTACTGGCCCAGGCCCGCGAGCTGGGCATCAACCTGATCGACACCGCCCCGGCCTACGGCCGCAGCGAAGAGCGCCTGGGCCCGCTGCTGCGCGGCCAGCGCGATGAATGGGTGATCGTCAGCAAGGTTGGCGAAGAATTCGACAATGGCCAATCGCACTTCGACTTCAGCGCCGCCCACACCCGCCGCTCGGTGGAGCGCAGCCTGCGGCGCCTGGAAACCGACCGCATCGAGCTGGTGCTGGTGCATTCCGACGGCAACGACCTGGCGATCCTGGAACAGCAGGAGGTCTACCAGACCCTTGCCGAGCTCAAGCAGGAGGGCAAGATCCTCGGCTTCGGCCTGTCCGGCAAGACCGTCGCCGGCGGCCTGAAAGCGCTGGAGCAAGGCGACTGCGCCATGGTCACCTACAACCTCAACGAACAGGCAGAACGCCCGGTGCTGGACTACGCTGCCGAACACGGCAAGGCCATCCTGGTGAAGAAGGCCCTGGCCAGCGGGCATATCTGCCTGGCCCCGGGCATTGACCCGGTGCAGGCCAGCTTCGAGCTGCTGTTCGCCCACCCCGGCGTCAGCAGTGCTATCGTCGGCACCATCAATCCGTTGCACCTGGCCCACAACGTGGCCACCGTCGCCCGTATCCTGGGCCAGCATTGAGTTGCCCCAGGCCCGCGGGCCTGGACTGACCCGACGCAAGGAGGAGCCTCGTGGCGCGAACGCTGATCCGCAAGAACCCGAGCAACTTCAAGACACTGCCGCTGCATGTCGAGGCCACGCCCGAAGGGCTGATCTACCAGAGCATCGGCATGCCGCTGAACTTTGCCCAGACCCAACAACGGCGCAAGGCCATCCAGTTGCCCGACGTGCAGCGCTTCGTGATCGAACTGGCCAACCTGGGCGTGTCGGTGCGGCTTACCCTGCATTGGCAGAACCGCGATTATTGGGTGCTGGTACGTCAGCGCCGGCAAGACCGTGGCGATGTGGTGCTGAAACTGATTTCCGGCTATGTGCCGGCGCAGGAGCTGAACCTGCCATTGCACACGGCCGTGCAGGAAGTGGCCGAGGAATGCCTGCTGGAAACCCCGGAAGGCTGGCTGGGCGGGCGCTTCAACGACACCTGGTTGCCGGTGCCCTACGCTGCCGCCCTGCACTACCGCGAAACGCCGCACTTCGTGCTGGCCCCGGAGTCCGGTGCCGCGCGCCCGGTGCACTGCGGCAAGCTGATGCTGCTGGAACGGCCACGGGCGTATGTGCACCTGCCCACCGCCTCGCTGCAACTGATCTACGACATGCGCCTGCAGGTACCCCGGGACGCCAAGAAGCTCAGCCTGTTCCACGTTGATGAGCGGCTGGAGGGCGACCAACTGGTGGCGCGGCTAAACCGCAAACGGCCAGACCTGTACCTGATGCCACTGAAGGACGGCCAGCCACTGGCTGAGCTGTATACCGTGAAGAAGGATGAACTGGTGCCGGCGAGCACACGCGGGCTGTACCTGGCCGAAAGTTTTGCCCGGCAGGAGGGCTGGGTGGTCACGGACGAGCGGGTGCGCTGGAAGGACTGGGTGAAGCAGCAGGGGTTGGTGGAGAACAAGCCGGTACGGGCATCGCACCTGCAGCGGTTTGGCGACAAGGCGCAGGAACTGCTGGAGCGGGCGCGGACCTCATTGCACAAGTAAGACTCTGGGGCTGCTTCGCAGCCCATCGCGACACAAGGCCGCTCCTACAAAGGATCGCGCAAGCCTTGAAGTTGCGTGGCCTGGTGTAGGAGCGGCCTTGTGTCGCGATGGGCCGCAAAGCGGCCCCCGGGGTCGATCAGTTCTTGCGAATCTTCTCGACGATCGCCGTGGTCGAGCTGTTCTCGACCAGCCCCAGCACCTTCACGGTACCGCCATAGGCCTTGACGATATCGGCACCCACCACCTGGTCGATGCCATAGTCTCCGCCCTTGACCAGTACATCCGGCTTGACCTGGCTCAGCAGGTTCTCCGGCGTGCCCTCGGGGAAGCTGATCACCCAGTCCACTGCCCCCAGCCCGGCCAGTACGGCCATGCGCCGGTCGACGCTGTTGATCGGCCGGCCCGGCCCTTTCAGGCGGCTGACCGAGGCATCGTCGTTGACCGCGACGATCAGGCGATCGCCCTGGGCCCGCGCCTGCTCCAGGTAGGTGACATGCCCGGCATGCAGGATGTCGAAGCAGCCGTTGGTGAAGACGATCTTCTCTTTGTGCGCCCGCGCGTCGTCGATGGCCAGCAGCAGTTGCTCCAGGCCCAGCACGCCGCGCTCGGAGCCTTCCTCACGCTGGATCGCCCGGCGCAGCTCGGGGGCGCTGATCGCAGCCGTACCCAGCTTGCCGACCACAATACCCGCCGCCAGGTTGGCCAGGGCCACCGCGTGGGGCAGGTCCTCGCCGGCAGCGATGGCCGCGGCGAGGGTGGAGATGACGGTATCACCGGCACCGGTCACATCGAACACTTCACGCGCCCGCGCCGGCAGGTGCAGCGCCGGCTGGCCGACGCGCAGCAGGGTCATGCCGTGCTCGCCACGGGTCACCAGCAAGGCGCCAAGGTCCAGGTCCTGCAGCAGCTGCAGGCCCTTGGCGACCAGCTCGGCCTCATCGACGCAACGGCCGACGATGGTCTCGAACTCGCTGAGGTTGGGGGTGATCAGGCTGGCGCCACGGTAGATGGAAAAGTCCTTGCCCTTGGGGTCGGCCAGCACCGGAATGCCCTTGGCCCGCGCCGCCTGGATCAGGCTCTGGTGGTTTTTCAGTGCGCCCTTGCCGTAGTCGGACAGGACCAGCACCTTGACGCCCTCGAGCAGGCTGTCGACCTCTGCGCCCAGCGACAGCGGGTCGGTGGCGAACGGTTCTTCGAAATCGATGCGCAGCAACTGCTGGTGACGGCTCATGACCCGCAGCTTGACGATGGTCGGCTGGTGCGCGATGCGCTGGAACACCGAGCGCACGCCTGCAGCCTGCAGGCTGTTGGCCAGGCTGTCGGCGGCCTCGTCCTGGCCGGTGACGCCAATCAGCGAAGCCGGCGCGCCCAGGGCGGCGATGTTCAAGGCAACGTTGGCCGCGCCGCCGGGGCGATCCTCGATCTGATCGACCTTGACCACCGGGACTGGCGCTTCAGGCGAGATACGCGAAGTACCGCCATGCCAGTAGCGGTCGAGCATGACATCGCCGACCACCAGTACCGGGGCTTGATCGAAACGCGGCATGGACAACTTCATGGGCAACCCATATGGAAATAATGAACAGGGGCAGGATATTAGCACAGGGTAGACGACGGCTTTATGGCCAGATCACCCCAGGAAAATTCCCGTGACAATCGGGGCCGCGATGGCCCCGATCAACGAGGGGTCAGGTGATATCGGCCTTGGCCGGCTCATCCAGGCCCATGGCATGCAGGCGGGCATAATGGCCATTGGCCGCGAGCAGCTCGGCATGGGTGCCGCGCTCGACCAGCCGGCCCTGGTCCATGACCAGGATCTGGTCGGCCTTCTCGATGGTCGACAGGCGGTGGGCGATCACCAGCGTGGTACGGCCCTGCATCACATGGTCCAGGGCAGCCTGGATATGCCGCTCGGACTCGGTATCCAGCGCCGAGGTGGCTTCGTCGAGGATCAGCAGCGGCGCATTCTTCAGCAGTGCCCGGGCGATGGCCAGGCGCTGGCGCTGGCCGCCGGAGAGCAGCACGCCGTTTTCACCCACTTCGGTATCGAAGCCTTTTGGCAGCCGGTCGACGAACTCCTTGGCGTAGGCATCGGCCGCAGCGGCTTCGATGTCGGCGCGCGGGGCGCCGGCCAGGTCGCCATAGGCTATGTTGTTGGCCACGGTATCGTTGAACAGGGTGACATGCTGGGTCACCTGCGAAACGTGACGACGCAGGTTGCGCAGGCGATAGTTCTCGATCTCCACGCCATCGAGCAGGATCTGCCCCTGGTCGTGGTGATAGAAGCGCGGGATCAGCGCCGCCAGGGTCGACTTGCCGCTGCCGGAGCGGCCAACCAGGGCAATCATCTGGCCCGGCTCGGCCACGAAGCTGATATCGCTCAGCACCTCACGCTCGGTGCCCGGGTAGGTGAAGCTCAGGTTGCGCACTTCCAGGCGCCCTTCCACCCGCTCCTTCTCGACGGTGCCGCTGTCCACTTCAGGCGCTTCGTCCAGCTGCTCGAAGATGCTCTCGGCACCGGCCAGGCCCTTCTGGATGGTCGAGCTGACTTCCGAAAGCTGACGAATCGGCTTGGGCAACAGGCCGGCGGCGGTGATGTAAGCCACCAGGTCACCGGCAGTGGAATCACCGCGCAGGAACAACACCAGGAACATCAGCGCGGCCATGGCGGTGTAGATCACCAGTTGCAGCATCGGCGTGTACAGCGAGCCGGTCTTGGTCATTTGCAGCTGCTTGTCGGTGTTGCTCTGGCTGGCCTTGCCGAAACGCTGCTCCTCGTAGGCCTCGCCGCCGAAGCTGCGCACCACGCGGTAGCCCTGGATGGTTTCCGAGGCGACATGGGTGACGTCGCCCATGGCCACCTGGATCTTCTTGCTCTGCTTGCGGAATTTCTTGCTGGCGACGCTGACCATCACTGCAATCACCGGCAGGATGGCGACCATCACCAAGGTCAGGTGCCAGTTCATCCACAGCAGGTAGCCGAACAGGAACACCACGGTCAGGCCTTCGCGGATCACCACCTTGATCGCATCGGTGGCGGCACCGGTGACCATGGTCACGTTGAAGGTAATGCGCGAGATCAGGTGCCCGGAGTTGTGGTTGTCGAAGTAGCGGTTAGGCAGCACCAGCAGCTTGTTGAACAGTTCCACACGCAGGTCGTGCACCAGGCACAGGGAAACCTTGGCCAGGAAGTAGTTGCCGAGGAACGAGCCCAGGCCCTGCCACGCGGCGATCAGGATGATCAGCAGCGGCACAGCCTGCAGCAGTTGCAGGTCGCGCAGGTAGGGGACGTTGGGGAACAACACCGCTTCGGGGTTGCTCAGCCCATCGACGAAATATTTCAGGATCCCGGCCAGCATCGGCTGGGTCGATGCAAAGATCACGAAACCGATGATGCTCAGCAGGAAAATGCCGACATAGGGTTTCACATAGCTCAGCAGCCGGAAGTAGATCTTCAGGCTGGAGGTGTGTTCCGCCGGTCGCGGTGTTTCGGCCATTATCAAGCTCGCTGTTCAGGTTGAACCGGAAATTTTACCACAGGCATCATTTTCGGCACGCCCCCATGGCAGCAACATGGCCAGGCCCACGGGCAGCCAGCTGATGAACCATTCGGCACGTGGCGTACCGGTAAGGCTGGCGGCATCGAATTGCATGGCCAGGGTGGAGTACACCCAGAAACCGAGCAGGATCTTGCCGAACAGCGTGCCGCGTGCGCGGACGATTTCGCCCAGGGTGTACAACCACACCAATATCCACAGCAGCATGCCAGGCAGGCCCATCTCCACGGCGACATGGGTGAACATGTTGTGGCTATGGTCGAAGCGCATGCCCGCTGCCGTCACATCGTAGGCAGCCCCCAGGCCCAGGCCGGTCCAGGGGTGCGCGGCAATCATGTCGACTACAGCATGGAAAATTTCCGGCCGGTAGGACGAGCCACGCTGGGCGATCAGGTCGTACACGCAGTAGAAGGCCAGGCCGGTGGCAACGACCGCCAGGATGGAAAACAACAGACTGTGGCGATCGCGGAACCACAGCGGCGCAATCACCACGGTGATCGCCAGAGCCAGGATCGCTCCACGGCTCTGACTGAGCACGGCGAACGCCCCCATGCAAGCCAGTGCAGCCAGCCACAGCAATTGCAGACCACGTTCGCGCGGCGGCTCATACAACAAGAAAAGCACGGCCGAGCCAATGACATAGGTGCCCAGGATGGGGTGCGATATCTCGCCAATGCCCTCCAGGCGGGCCAGCATAGGCATGCCCATCACGCCGTAGAAATGAATGATCGAGATCAGCGCGGCAATGGCTAGCAGAGCGCTGCCGACCAGCAGCAGTTGACGAATGCGGGCTAGGCCAAGCTGGGCCAACAGCGGGAACGTCAGTAGGAACACCAGGATGTAGACCAGGCGCTTGACCTCGCGCCCCGGGCTTTCTGCGGCCGACCAGACCAGGCTGAGACCGCTCCACGCCAGCAGCAACAACACACTCCCCCACAAGGCCGGCTGACGTTTCCAGGCCTGCACCAGTACCGGCCTGGCAGACCAGGCCAGGATCAACGTCGGCAACCACAGGAACAGCACCAGGCCTTGCTGATAAATCTTGTTGCTCGGTGCCAGGGCAATCGCTGCCAGGAACCAGACCAGACCCAAGCCCAACCAGACTCGTGCCCAGTTTTTTTGATACAACATCCTTTCCCCCGATGAATCAAAGACACCATCCAATGGTGCTAAAACATTATTTTCGGCATTATTGTCGGTCATTTTGTTCGCCCGACGACAAGGCTCTTTTCATGCAATGCTCCCGGCTCACCCAGGTCGACTTCGATCAGATGACACTAGGCGCACAGGTACTAGAGGCAGATAGCCATGGTGCCAAAGTCTACCTGCTTACGAATGGTAATTTCCTCAAAGTTTTTCGCCGCAAGCGGTTGATTTCATCCGCATTGTTGCGCCCGTATTCGCAACGTTTCGTCGACAACGCTGCGCGCCTGGCGCAAATGGGCATCCCTACCCTGGAGGTAATCAGCCAGCACAAGCTTGACCTGCCAGGTCGCACTGCCGTGCTGTACCGTCCACTGCCAGGGCGCACCCTGCTGCAGATGTCGCGCGATGAAGGGTTCAGTTGGGGCACGCACCTATCACGGCTGATCGAACTGATTCGCCAACTGCACCGCAGTGGGGTGTACTTCCGCTCGTTGCACTTGGGCAATGTGGTGGTCACTCCCGACCAGCACCTGGGGCTGATAGATGTGGCTGACATGCGCTTCCTGAGCCCGCCGCTGTCGGCGCGCATGATCCGGCGTAATGTCCAGCACATGGTGCGCTATATCGAGCGGGAGAACCTGGGCGACCGGTTCCCCCTCGCCGCCTTCCAGGCAGCCCTGCTGACGCGTTGAGTGTCAGCTGCGCAGCAGGCTCTGCGAGCCAGTGCAGAAGGCCTGCCAGGCCTGCTCGGGGGCTAGCGCCTGGCGCTGCCGCGCGACCGCTGACGGAGTGCTGAGGGTGGCACAACGCCTGATCGCCTCGGCCCAGGCGCGCTCATCGCCAACCGGCAGGTAGCCGCCGGTATCGCCCAACTGCTCGCGGAATACCTGCAGGTCACTGCATACCACCGGCACATCGGCCATGACCGCTTCCTGTACCACCAGCCCCAGGCCTTCGGAGCGCGAGGGTACCAGTAGCCAGTCGAATGCCCGGTACAATTGCTGCAGGTCGTCGCGGTGCCCGCTAAGATGAATACGGTCAGCCAGGCCCAGCGCGTCGATGCGGGCCTGCAACGCCGCATGCAGAGGCCCGCCGCCGACGACCGCCAATTGCAGGTCCGGCTGGCACGCACTGGCTTTAGCGAACGCTTCGATCAACATCTCGAAACCTTTGCTTTGCACCAATCGTCCTACCGCACCCAGCACCACCCCGCCTGCCTCGGGCATTTGCAAGGCCTGCCTGGCCGCCTCCCGGCTCAACAACGGTGCGGTAAAAGCCTGCGGGTCAAGCGCCATGCGCAAGGTCTGCACTGGCCTGCCCAGGTCACGCTGCAACGACGCGGCCAGCGTCTGCGAAACCGCTGCGACACTCAGGCGCTCGGCCGGGAGCATGCGCAGCAAACGCACATCACTGGCACTCAGGCGCGTCTCGCCGTGGAACAGGACCTTGACGCGCACCTGGGGAACCCGCAGCAACGCCGGCAGTAACAGCCGCGCCACACCGACACCGTCGAGCAGTACGACTTCAGCCTGGGCCTCGTTCAGCGCCTTGCGCAAGCGCATGCGCAACCATGGACGCAACAAACGCCAGAAGTACCGCCCTTTCAGTGCCCGTGACGGCATATGCCACTCCCGGGTCGAACCGAGCCCACAGCAGAGCCCACTACCCAGCAGTAGCCAGTTACTGATCCGGGCATCAGCCCCCGCATGCGACAGCACCTGCTGATGCACCTTATGGATGGACATGTACGGCGTTCCGCCCGCCCACATTACATTGACGATGTTCATGAGTCCTCTCCCGCTCATGTTAGGTGGGACAGCGACATCATTGAACAAAGATGCTGACAGCCATACCGATCAAAGCACCCTCCGCCAGAGTCAACCCCTTGCAGTGCGGCTTCCAGTGCTCAGGCACAGCGGCATGCACGGCATCGTCACCGGAGTCTTCGGTGATAAACACTTCGCGAATGGGCGCAGTATTGTAGCGATCGAAACTCTCAAGGGTATCTTTGAGCAGATCGAACCGCCCACAACTGGTCACGACGAGCGTGACGTCACTCTCATTTGAAAAGCGCACCGGACTCCCTCCGCATTGCGACTATCGACTTTCAACGCCCGCTCCGCAGGCGCGAAAGTTCTTATGTTAGATGCCCAGCTTCAGGCGCAGCCGCTGCCATGCAGACAACGGCGGATGGGGCCTGAGCGCCGGGCGCATGTGGTCGACGATGCTACGTCCAACTGCGCCGAAACTGAAACGGGAAACCGCCAGGTGGCGGCCATTTTCTGCAATCTGCCGGGCAAGTTCAGGTTCCGCACGCAAGTGGCGGAGCTTTTCCTGGAGGGTCGGGATGCTGTCATAGAACACCACGTTGTGCATGTCCTGCAGGCCCAGCGCGCGGTTCTCTTCCTCGCCCTGGTCATACGCCAGCAACACACAGCCACAGGCCATGGCTTCGAAGTTCTTGATCATGTATTCGCCCATGCCGACGTCGGCACTGACGAAGAAGCGGATCCGGTTGAGCGTGTTGCAGTAGTCCTCACCCGACTTGGTACGGGTCACTACCAGGTTCTCGACCCGGCCCAGCTCGTCCAGCAATGCCTTGCGGCCGCTGTAGGCCACGCTGTTGGTGCTGCCGACGAAGGCCAGTTCGATGTCGCGCTCACGCCCCTGGTCGGCCAGCAACTGCTCGTCGTAGCCCTTGGGCACGAACACGGCGTCGAAACCTTCCTGGCGCAAGCGCTCGCTGACCATGTAGCCGGAGCTGATCACCCGCGCCCAGGGCAGCTTGCGGTAATGGGCGCTGAACTTGCCGGTGTATTTGCACGGGATGTAGTTCTGGTAGGCATCGTGCTCGAGGATTACCAGGTTCGGCACGGTACGGATGAACGCCGCCTGGCGGATCTCCTGCTTGAAACGCAGGAAGAAGACAATGCGGTCATAGCGCTCGACCTGCACTTCACGCTTGAAATAGCGGCGCAGGTTGCGCTGGTCTTCGCTGGTCAACCAGCGCAGGTCGCACTCGCAGTTGGCCGCGACGCCATCGTACAGGCGGTCGAGAATCGCCCGCTGTTCCTTCTGCACCAGAAATAGGACTTTCATTGGGTTCCTTGGGCGCTCTGCGCCATCGCGGTCAACCATGGGGCGCGGCTACAACTCACGCCGCCAGAACAGTTCATGTCGGCGCACGGCCTTGCGGAAGAATTCGTTCTCGCCGTAAGGCGACGGCCGCCGCCCGGCCAGCCAGCGCTGCAACAAGCGGCGCAGGCGGCGCTTGAACGGCGCCGGCGGCTGCAGGTCGTGCATCATGCCCAGGGCCATGGCCTTGTCGCGCTGGGTTGCCAGGTCCAGTACCAGGCTGCAAGGTGCCCACGCCTGGGCAGCGCTCAGCTGCGGCGGCAAGGCCACGCCGTCACCACTGTCGCCCATCGGCCAGCGGTCGTTGTCATGCAGGTGGTTGGCGTAGCACAGCAGGGTTTGCGGCTGCCAGGCCAAGCCTTGCAAGGCTTCCAGCACCGCTGCCTGGGCACATATGTGGTCGGGGTGCGGGTCGAGCTGCGGGTGCGGCATCACCAGCACCTCTGGCCTGGCCATTTCCAGCAAGGCCCGTAGGTCGGCCAGCAGGTTGCGCCAGGTCGGCGCGCCATCGTCGTCGGCCGGCAGCGGGAACGGGTTGAACCGGCGGAATACGCGAATGTCGGCAAGGTCGGCCTCCCGGGAAGCGGCCGGCTGGTCTGGCGCAGCCTGCATGGCAGGCAGTTGCAGGCAGAAATAGCCCAGCTGCACGCAACGCGATTCCGCCACACCGGCCCAGCGTGGCACGGCGATACTGTCCCAGGCCCGCAGGCGGCCCTTCAGGCGCGCGGCCTCAGCCTTTGCCAGGCCCATCTGCTGATAGTGTTCGGCCTCGATCTCACCGGCGGTCAGGGTCACTACCCAGGTTTCGTCGGCCTGACTGTAGAGACCGTAAGCGGCCAGCTCGGCATCATCGGCATGCGGCGCGATCACCATCACCCGGCGCCGTTGCAGCTCGACCGCCGGGGTTATCCACAAGCGCGGCTGGCCCGACAGCCGGCAATGCCGGCCACGCAGGCGCAACGCGCCAGCCTGCAGAGGTGCGGCGAGGCCGGTCAAGTTGAGGAAACGCACGCCATCGACGCCGCGCTCGAAGGTTTGCCGATCGGCCTGCTCACCAGCCATCAGCTCGACCTGCGGGTCGAGGAAGCGCCCCAGCCAGCTGCTTTTTACCCGCAGCTCGAGGACCAGGGTTTCGTTGCCCAGCAGCGCGCAGTCAGCCTTGAGCAGGCCGCCATTCAGGCTGGCAGGGGCTTGCCGGGTCTGCTCGCCGAAGTCGTAGGCGTAGTCCTCGCCAGGCGCATAGAACAGGTGGTCGGCAAACCAGGCTTCATGGGCTGCCCACAGCAGCGGCAACAGCAACAGTGGCAACCACCACCAGCTGAACACACCTACGGCCACCAGCGCGACCAGGCCCGCCAGCAGGCCCAGGCGCTTGTTGCGCCGGTGGCGCTTGAGCAGCTGCTGCTTGCGACTCACGCCTGATACACCGGCACGGGGTTGCACCAGCGGTCCTTGTACTCGCGGTCGGCACGGCCGAACGAGAACCGCAGCGGCTTATTGCGCGCACGGGCGTCTTCCCAGGCGGCCTGGGTATTGATGAAGCTCAGCACGCTGCCGGGGCTGAAGGCCTTGGTTTCAGGGTCGACACCGCCATTGATGTACTCGACGCTGATCCATTCCGGCGCTTCGACACGGTAAACCAGCTGGATGGCAATCGGCTTGCCGTCCAACAGCAGCACCGAGCCGATCAGCAGCTCGCGCAGGCGTTCCAGCACCTCGGCCATGCGCTCGGCACCGGTGGCAGGGAAGCCCCAGCGGCGCTGGAACAGGTCGCAGTACATACTGGCAATTTCCTGCGCGCTGAAGTCACCAATCGGGCGCACCACACCGCCCGCCTCTTCCAGCAGGCGCAGTTCGCGGCGCTGGTTGTAGCGGAACTTCTTCGACAGGTCTTCGTGGGCGCGGGCCATGGCCAACTGTTCCTTCTGCGCCTTGAGGCCGCTGAAGCGCCCCTGGTTCAGTTCGGACAGGTAGCGCGCGGCATGGCGCAACGGTGCAGCAGCATCGGCCGCCGCCGGCAGGATGATCTCGGCATTGCCCAGGTCGAACAGGGCCTTTTTGCCGGCACGCTTGAGCACATCCTTGGACAGCGCAAGGTGACGCCCCCAGGTGGGGATGGCGGCCTTCAGCTCGCCGGCCTGGTGCCAGCCCAGGTAACGCACCGGGATCTGTGCCAGGTCCGCCAGCTGCTCGACTACCAAAGGATGGGTGGCGACACTGCCACCAAAGCGGGCCCATGCCTCGGCGTAGGCCTTGGCGTCGATAACTTGCCAACCGCGTTCGCGGAAGGCCTGGATACGGTTGAGCATCAGGCCTGCCCCACCAACGCACGGACTTGCGGCAGCTGCCAGAAGGCCTCGCGCACCGCCTGGTCGGAGAAGCGTTCACGCAGGCGCTGCAGCATGTGCTCGGCACAGGCCTGGCGCTGCTGCCCATCGAGCACAGCCATGTGCTTCAGGCCCTGGGCCAGTTGCCCGGCATCGCCCAGCGGGAACAGCACGCCAACACCCTCGACCACTTCGCGAGCACCACCACAAGCCGTGGCCAGTACCGGTACACCGGCGACCATGGCTTCGAGCAGGACCATGCCGAACGGCTCATGGTCGGAGCTCAGGGCGAATACGTCGAATGCCTGGAAGTAACGGCGCGCATCCGGCACCTGGCCAAGGAAGTCCACTTGCCCGGCAATGCCCAGCTCGGCGGCCAGGGCCTTGAGCCTGGCTTCCAGGCGCCCCTTGCCAAGAATTGCCAGGCGGGCGCCAGCCGGCAGCCCCGGTAGCGCTTCGGCAAAGCCACGCAGCAGGGTGGCCTGGTCCTTGTCCGGGTGCAGGCGCCCGACGTTACCGACAATCCACGCCTGCGCATCCAGGCCCAAGGCCCGGCGGGCCTCGGCGCGTGGCACCAGGGCCGCTTGCAGGGCATCGATGTCGATGCGGTTGTACAAGGTCTGGATACGCTCTGCCGGCCACTGCGGCAGACAGCGGCGCATGTCGTCACGCACTGCATCCGACACGCCCAGCAAGCTCAGGCGCTTGCCGAACAGGTTGGCGAAGATGCGTCGCCCCTTGCGCTCGTAATCACCGAAAGCATGGTGCACGCCGATCACCGGCAAGCTGGTGCCCAGCAACGCCACGTAGATCGGCTTGAAACGATGGGCAATGCAGAAGGCGAAATTGCGCTCGGCCGCGATCCGCCGCAATGCACGGATGGCGCCGAGTTTCAGGCCGCGCACGGCCTTGGAGCTGAACTCCAGGAACAGCACCTCGTCCGACGCGCAGCCAGCCGCTACCTGCGGGTCGGCGGCGCCGGTGAGGAACACCGTGGTGACCTGGTAACCACGCCCCTGGAACAGGCTGGCGTACTGACGGGCGCAGTCCAGGAACGGCCCGTCATAGCCATGGCAGAACTGCAGGATGCGCGGTTCAGAGCGGCTGGTCATACGGGGCCGCGCCGTCCTTCACAACCAGGATGTCTTCCATGATCAGGTACTGCAGGTCCGAGCCGAAGAACATGTTCAGGGCGTCGGTCGGCGAGCAGATCATCGGTTCACCACGGCGGTTCAGCGAGGTGTTCAGCGACACGCCGTTGCCGGTCAGGTCTTCCAGCGCCTTCATCATGTCGTAGTAGCGCGGGTTGTACTCGCGCTTGAGCACCTGGGCACGCGAAGTGCCGTCCTCGTGGACCACTTCCGGCACGCGGGTCTTCCACTCTTCAGCCACTTCGAAGGTGAAGGTCATGAACGGCGCGGGGTGATCGACCTTGATCATCTGCGGGGCGACGGTGTCGAGCATCGACGGGCAGAAAGGTCTCCAGCGTTCGCGGAATTTGATCTGCTCGTTGATGCGGTCGGCTACGCCCGGCACGCTCGGGCAACCGATGATCGAACGGCCGCCCAAAGCACGAGGGCCGAATTCCATACGGCCCTGGAACCAGGCCACCGGGTTGCCGTCGACCATGATTTTGGCGATGCGCTGCGGCATGTCGTCGAGCTTGCGCCACTTCGGCGCGTTCGGGTGACGGGCGCAGGCAGCGATCACGTCTTCGTTGGAGTACGAAGGGCCGAGGTAGACGTGTTCCATCTTCTCTACCGGCACGCCACGGGCGTGGGAAACGTAGGCGGCAGCACCCACGGCGGTACCGGCGTCACCGGAAGCAGGCTGGACGAACAGCTCTTTCAGGTCTGGGCGGGCGATGATCTTCTGGTTGAGCTTGACGTTCAGCGCGCAACCGCCGGCAAAGGCCAGCTTGCCGGTTTCACGCAGGACGTCGCCCAGGTAGTGATCGATCATCTGCAGGGCGATCTTCTCGAACAGCGCCTGCATGCTGGCCGCGTAATGGATGTACGGCTCGTCGGCGATGTCGCCTTCGCGCTTGGGGCCCAGCCATTCGATCAGCTTCGGCGAGAAGTAGAAGCCCTTGCCCTTCTCTTTATAGCGGCGCAGGCCGATGACGTTGGCGTACTCGGTGTTGATCACCAGCTCGCCGTTTTCGAAGCTGGCCAGGCGCGAGAAGTCGTACTTGCTGGCATCGCCATACGGCGCCATGCCCATGACCTTGAACTCGCCATCGAGCATCTCGAAGCCGAGGAACTCGGTGATTGCGCCGTACAGGCCGCCCAGCGAGTCCGGGTCGAAGAACTCCTTGATCTTGTGGATCTTGCCGTTTTCGCCGTAGCCAAAGAAGGTGGTGGCGTATTCACCTTTACCGTCGATGCCGAGGATTGCGGTTTTTTCCTTGAAGCCCGAGCAGTGGTAGGCACTGGAGGCGTGGGCCAGGTGGTGCTCGACCGGCTCGATCTTGACCTTTTTCGGGTCGAAGCCCAGTTGCTCCAGGCACCAGACGATCTTCTTGCGGTAGCGCTTGTAGCGACGGTTGCCCATCAGGATGGCGTCGAGGGCGCGGTCCGGGGCGTACCAGTAGCGCTTGGCATAGTGCCAGCGCGCCTTGCCGAACAGGCTGATCGGGGCGAACGGGATGGCTACCACGTCGACGTCGGATGGCTTGATGCCTGCCTGTTCCAGGCAGAACTTCGCCGACTCGTAGGGCATGCGGTTCTTCGCATGCTTGTCACGCACGAAGCGCTCTTCTTCGGCGGCGGCAATCAGTTTGCCGTCAATGTACAAGGCCGCGGAAGGGTCATGGCTAAGGGCGCCGGACAGGCCAAGAATCGTCAATGCCAAGGGATTAGCCTCTTCATTCGGTAGAAATGCGCCAGCGGCCTCTTGGGCGGGTGGCGGCTAAAGGGCGGGATTATAACGCAAACATCAGGAACTGCGCGGTCGTTGTAGGAGCGGCCTTGTGTCGCGAAAGGGCCGTGCAGCGGCCCCAGGCTTTCAGCTTCGCAGCAGAAATTGCCGGGGCCGCTTTGCGACCCTTTCGCGACACAAGGCCGCTCCTACAAGGGATCGCAGCGCAGCTTATTCAGCGATCAGCCAGTCCATGCGGAAGCTGCCGGCGGTTTGCGCCAGCTCTTTGGCCAGCCATGGCAGCAGCTCCTTGAGCTCTTCTTCCAACCCCCACGGCGGGTTGGCGATGGCCAGACCTGAGCCATTGAGCCCCTGCGGGCTGTCCTGATGGTGCACATACAACTCGACCCGCAGCAGTTTCGGTGCGCCGGTGCTGGTCAGGTCCTGGTAGAAGCGGGTCAGCGAGCGCTGGTCCTTGATCGGGTACCAGATGGCCGCGACGGTCTGGCGCATGCGACTGATCGCCTCTTTCATTGCGGTAGTGCAGCGCTTGAGCTCGTCAGCCTGTTCGAACGGCGGGTCGATCAGCATGATCGCGCGCTTTTCCTGCACGGGCAGCAAGGCCCGCGGCACATGCCAGCCTTCGCCCAGGTGCACGACCACGCGTGGGTCTTTCTTCATGTTCTCTTTGAGCAGAGGCCCGTCCTCGGGATGCTTCTCGTTGAGCAGGGCGCGGTCCTGCTGGCGCATCAGGCGGCGGGCCAGCTCGGGCGAACCGGGGTAGTAGCGCAGCTCGCCATCGGCATTCAGGCGCTTGATGATACGCAGATAGTCGTCGGCCATGGCCGGCAGGTCATCGCGATTCCACAGGCGTGCGACACCTTCCAGGTACTCGCCGGTGCGGGTTGCCTGGTCGCCCTGCAGGTCGTAAAGACCGAGCCCTGCATGGGTATCGATGTAGGCGAACGGCTGCTCCTTGCGCGACATCAGGGCGATGAGGCGGGTCAGCACGATATGTTTGAGGACGTCGGCGTGGTTGCCGGCGTGGAAGGCGTGACGATAGTTCATGGCAACTCCTGCGGGGGTGGCAAGTTTACCTTGCCTTGCAGGCGGAGTCAGGCCTGGCTGCTGATCGGCGACGGCATCTTCGCGGGTAAACCCGCTCCCACAGGCACCTCACAGAATTTGAGTTCTGTGCAATCCCTGTGGGAGCGGGTTCACCCGCGAAGCAGGCGCCGCCGACTCAACGGGTATTACTTGTCAGCGTGATACGCCGCATCAGCAGTCTCGAAGCGCTTGACCATTGCCTGCGACGGGCTGCCCAGCTTGCTCACCACGAAGATGGCGATGCTGGCGAACAGGAAGCCCGGGATGATTTCGTACAGCCCGAGGGTGTCGAAGTTCTTCCACAGGATCACGGTCAGTGCGCCCACCACGATACCGGCCAGTGCGCCGTTACGGGTCATGCCTTTCCACAGTACCGAAATCAGCACCACCGGACCAAAGGCAGCACCGAAGCCGGCCCAGGCGTAAGCCACCAGGCCCAGCACGCGGTTTTCCGGGTTTGCGGCCATGGCGATGGCGATCAGGGCAACGGCCAGCACCATCAGGCGGCCGACCCACACCAGCTCGACCTGCGAAGCATTCTTGCGCAGGAACGCCTTGTAGAAGTCTTCGGTCAGGGCACTGGAGCACACCAGCAGCTGGCAGCTCAGGGTACTCATTACCGCCGCGAGGATGGCCGACAGCAGCACACCGGCAACCCATGGGTTGAACAGGATCTTGGCCAGCTCGATGAACACCCGCTCGTGGTTCTCGCTGACCGGGCCTGCCAGGTCAGGATGCGCCGAGAAGTAGGCGATGCCGAAGAAGCCCACGGCGCAGGTACCGACCAGGCAAAGGATCATCCAGGTCATGGAGATACGACGGGCGTTGGCGATCGACTTCACCGAGTCGGCGGCCATGAAACGCGCCAGGATGTGCGGCTGGCCGAAGTAGCCCAGCCCCCAGCCCATCAGCGAGATGATGCCAATGAAAGTGGCGCCCTTGAACATGTCGAAGTGGGCCGGGTTGACCGCATCGATGGCAGCGAAGGTGGTATCGAAGCCGCCAGTGGAGATCAGCACGATCACCGGAGTGAGGATCAGCGCAAAGATCATCAGCGAAGCCTGCACGGTATCGGTCCAGCTCACCGCCAGGAAACCACCGACGAAGGTGTAGGCGATGGTCGCAGCGGCACCGGCCCACAGGGCGGTTTCGTACGGCATGCCGAAGGTGCTCTCGAACAGACGGGCACCGGCAACGATGCCGGAGGCGCAGTAGATAGTGAAGAACACCAGAATCACGATGGCCGAGATGATCCGCAGCATGCCGCTGTTGTCTTCGAAGCGGCTGGAGAAGTAGTCCGGCAGGGTCAGTGCATCGCCGTTGTGCTCGGTCTGCACGCGCAGACGGCCAGCGACGAACAACCAGTTCAGGTAGGCGCCGACGGTCAGGCCGATGGCAATCCAGGCTTCGGACAAGCCGGAGAAGTAGATGGCGCCCGGCAGGCCCATCAGCAGCCAGCCACTCATGTCGGAAGCGCCGGCGGAAAGCGCGGTGACCACGCTACCCAGGCTGCGACCGCCAAGGATGTAGTCGGAAAGGTTATTGGTGGAGCGATAGGCGGCGAAGCCGATCAGCACCATTGCCGCGATATAGACCACGAAAGTGATCGTTAGTGGATTGCCCATGCGTGTGCCCTGGCGTTTGTTTTTATGTCATGCACAACCGCAGCCATGGCGGTTGCACCCAGGCGGCGAATCGTATGCAACAACGCAAAGCGGGTGCAACCATTTTTCATTTGCAAGTTGCACCTTCTCGTGCATTTTCAGACAAAACTGATTTTTTGCTCCTTTTTGGAGCAAAAATCCCGCTTTTCAGAATAAAACTCACCGAAAACGACCCTTTTCCGAGCATGGAAATGACGGTCGGACGAGTTGCACCTTTTCCATGAAAAATTCGGGTTGCACCTGGTTGCACCCGAATTGTCCTACAGCTACTCTTGGCGTCAGCTTAGGCCACAACCGTGGCAATAACGAGGATAAGAAATGGCGACGACCACCCTTGGGGTCAAACTCGATGACCCGACCCGTGAGCGACTCAAGGCAGCTGCGCAGTCGATTGACCGCACCCCGCACTGGTTGATCAAGCAAGCGATCTTCAACTACCTGGAGAAGCTCGAGGGTGGTGCCACCCTGACCGAACTCAACGGCCATGCCAGCAACCTGGCCGACGACGCCGGTGAGGTCCAACCTGACCACAGCCACCAGTGCTTCCTCGAGTTCGCCGAGAGCATCCTGCCGCAGTCGGTGCTGCGCTCGGCGATCACCGCCGCCTACCGCCGCCCCGAGCAGGAAGTGGTACCGATGCTGCTGGAGCAGGCGCGCCTGAGCGCCCCGCTGGCCGAAGCGACCAACAAGATGGCCGCCGGCATCGCCGAAAAACTGCGTAACCAGAAGAGCGCTGGCGGTCGTGCCGGCATCGTTCAGGGCCTGCTGCAGGAATTCTCGCTGTCGTCCCAGGAAGGCGTGGCACTGATGTGCCTGGCCGAAGCCCTGCTGCGCATCCCCGACAAGGGCACCCGTGACGCGCTGATCCGCGACAAGATCAGCACCGGCAACTGGCAGCCGCACCTGGGCAACAGCCCGTCGCTATTCGTCAACGCCGCCACCTGGGGCCTGCTGCTGACCGGCAAGCTGGTATCTACCCACAACGAATCCGGCCTCACCTCCTCGCTCACCCGCATCATCGGCAAGAGCGGCGAGCCGATGATCCGCAAGGGCGTCGACATGGCCATGCGCCTGATGGGCGAGCAGTTCGTCACCGGTGAAACCATCGCCGAAGCCCTGGCCAACGCCAGCCGCTTCGAGTCCAAGGGCTTCCGCTATTCCTACGACATGCTCGGCGAAGCCGCACTGACCGAGCACGACGCACAGAAGTACCTGGCGTCCTACGAGCAGGCTATCCACTCGATCGGCAAGGCCTCCCATGGCCGTGGCATCTATGAAGGCCCGGGCATCTCGATCAAGCTGTCGGCGCTGCACCCGCGCTACAGCCGCGCCCAGTACGAGCGCGTGATGGAAGAGCTTTACCCGCGCCTGCTGTCGCTGACCCTGCTGGCCAAGCAGTACGACATCGGCCTGAACATCGACGCCGAAGAAGCCGACCGCCTGGAGCTGTCGCTCGACCTGCTCGAGCGCCTGTGCTTCGAGCCTTCGCTGGCCGGCTGGAACGGTATCGGCTTCGTTATCCAGGCCTACCAGAAGCGCTGCCCGTATGTGATCGACTATGTCATCGACCTTGCCAAACGCAGCCGCCACCGCCTGATGATCCGCCTGGTGAAAGGCGCCTACTGGGACAGCGAAATCAAGCGCGCCCAGGTCGAAGGCCTGGAAGGCTACCCGGTCTACACCCGCAAGGTGTACACCGACGTGTCCTACGTTGCCTGCGCCCGCAAGCTGCTGGCCGTGCCAGAAGCCATCTACCCGCAGTTCGCCACCCACAACGCCCACACCCTGTCGGCCATCTACCACATCGCCGGTCAGAACTATTACCCGGGCCAGTACGAGTTCCAGTGCCTGCACGGCATGGGCGAGCCACTGTACGAGCAGGTGGTCGGCAAGATTTCCGAAGGCAAGCTGAACCGTCCGTGCCGCGTCTATGCACCGGTCGGCACCCACGAAACGCTGCTGGCCTACCTGGTACGTCGCCTGCTGGAAAACGGCGCCAACACCTCGTTCGTCAACCGCATCGCCGACCACTCGATCTCCATCCAGGAACTGGTCGCCGACCCGGTCGCCAGCATCGAGCGCATGGGCACCCAGGAAGGCAGCATCGGCCTGCCGCACCCACGCATCCCGCTGCCGCGTGAACTGTATGGCAGCGAGCGAGCCAACTCGGCCGGCATCGACATGGCCAACGAACACCGCCTGGCATCGCTGTCCTGCGCCATGCTGGCCACCGCTCACAACGACTGGAAAGCCACGCCACTGCTGGCCTGCGCCGCCAGCGAAAGCGCAGCCGCACCGGTGCTGAACCCGGCGGACCACCGCGACGTGGTCGGCCATGTTCAGGAAGCCACGGTCGCCGACGTCGACAACGCCATCCAGTGCGCACTGAATGCAGCACCGATCTGGCAGGCCACTCCGCCGGCCGAGCGCGCTGCCATTCTGGAGCGCACCGCCGACCTGATGGAGGCCGAAATCCAGCCGCTGATGGGCCTGCTCATCCGCGAAGCGGGCAAGACCTTCGCCAACGCCATCGCCGAAGTGCGTGAAGCCGTGGACTTCCTGCGCTACTACGCGGTGCAGGCACGCAACGACTTCAGCAACGACGCCCACCGCCCGCTGGGCCCGGTGGTGTGCATCAGCCCATGGAACTTCCCGCTGGCGATCTTCACCGGCCAGGTAGCCGCAGCGCTCGCCGCCGGCAACCCGGTGCTGGCCAAGCCGGCCGAGCAAACCCCGCTGATCGCTGCCCAGGCCGTGCGCCTGCTGCTGGAAGCCGGCATCCCTGAAGGCGTGCTGCAACTGCTGCCAGGCCGCGGTGAAACCGTCGGTGCCGGCCTGGTGGGTGACGAGCGCGTCAAGGGCGTGATGTTCACCGGTTCCACCGAAGTGGCCCGCCTGCTGCAGCGCAACGTCGCCGGCCGCCTGGACAACCAGGGCCGCCCGATCCCGCTGATCGCCGAAACCGGTGGCCAGAACGCGATGATCGTCGACTCCTCGGCACTGACCGAGCAGGTAGTGATCGATGTGGTGTCCTCGGCCTTCGACAGCGCCGGCCAGCGTTGCTCAGCACTGCGCGTGCTGTGCCTGCAGGAAGACTCCGCCGACCGCGTGATCGAAATGCTCAAGGGCGCCATGGCCGAAAGCCGCCTGGGCTGCCCGGACCGCCTGGCCGTAGACATTGGCCCGGTGATCGACGCCGAAGCCAAGGCCGGCATCGAGAAGCACATCCAGGGCATGCGCGAGAAAGGTCGCTCGGTCTACCAGGTGGCCATTGCCGATGCTGCCGAGCTCAAGCGCGGCACCTTCGTCATGCCGACCCTGATCGAGCTGGAAAGCTTCGACGAGCTCAAGCGTGAAATCTTCGGCCCGGTGCTGCACGTGGTGCGCTACAACCGTCGCAACCTGGACCAGCTGATCGAGCAGATCAACAACTCCGGCTACGGCCTGACCCTCGGCGTGCACACCCGCATCGACGAGACCATCGCCAAGGTGGTGGAAACCGCCAACGCCGGAAACATGTACGTCAACCGCAACATCGTCGGTGCAGTGGTGGGTGTGCAGCCTTTCGGTGGTGAAGGCCTGTCCGGCACCGGCCCGAAAGCCGGCGGCCCGCTGTACCTGTACCGCCTGTTGTCGACCCGCCCGGCCGACGCGATTGGCCGCCACTTCCAGCAGCAGGACGGCGAAGGCAAGCCTGACCGTGCCCTGCACGAACAGCTGATCAAGCCACTGCATGGCCTGAAGGCCTGGGCCGAGAGCAACCAGCTGGCCGACCTGGCCGCGCTGTGCAGCCAGTTCGCCAGCCAGTCGCAGAGCGGCATCGCCCGCCTGTTGCCAGGCCCGACCGGCGAGCGCAACAGCTACACCATCCTGCCGCGTGAGCACGTGCTGTGCCTGGCCGACAACGAAGCCGACCTGCTGGCGCAGTTCGCCGCAGTGCTGGCCGTTGGCAGCTCGGCGGTATGGGCGGACGGCGAGCCGGGCAAAGCCCTGCGTGCCCGCCTGCCGCGAGAGCTGCAGGCCAAGGTCAAGCTGGTGGCGGACTGGAACAAGGATGAAGTGGCGTTCGACGCCGTGATCCACCATGGCGACTCGGATCAACTGCGTGGCGTGTGCCAGCAGGTGGCCAAGCGTGCCGGGGCGATCGTGGGTGTGCACGGGCTGTCCAGCGGCGACCACCAGATTGCGTTGGAGCGCCTGGTGATCGAGCGGGCAGTGAGTGTGAACACTGCTGCTGCCGGTGGTAATGCCAGCCTGATGACCATTGGCTGAGGCTGGGGGTTGTTAACGAAAAAAGGAGAGCTTCGGCTCTCCTTTTTTTATGAGGGCTTGGGTTGGGCTGACAGGTGTTCGCCACAGAATTTTCTGCGCCTGTGATATCGAGCGCCGCCCGTGCGGCGCTTCGCGGGACAAGCCCGCTCCCACATTTGTTGCAACGTGCCAAACCTGTCAGGCCATGGTTGCCTGCTTTGTTGGCCTGACGATATCTCCCCCGTTGGCGCGGCTGCCGCCCCACATGTCTTTAATCATGCGCCAAGGCTGACGACCATTGCCTCACAGGCATGGCCACGTTGCAACAAATGTGGGAGCAACTGTCTTGCTCAATTTCAAAAAGCTGGCGCGATCCCTGTGGGAGCGGGCTTGCCCGCGAACACGGGCGAAGCCCGTGCCATCCACCACGGTGTTGGCTTCGCGGGCAAGCCCGCTTCCAGGCGGCTCACGCTGCGTTCTGGATTTACGTTGTACCTTCAGGCTGCGGTAGCACTAGATCGAGCCATGATGTACCCGTTCTGAGCATGGCATTTAACCGCACGATGAACGTTCTCATGCAGGCCACGATAGCGACTTTGGGAAGTTTTCCGCGCTCCCGCAGTGACTGATAACGAGCCTTGAGTGCTGGGTTGTATTTCATCGCCACAAGGCATGCCATGTACAGCGATCGCCTGACCGCAAATCGCCCGCCAGAGATAGAGCGCTTGCCCATGAATTTCCCGCTGTCGTGGTTGAAGGGCGCCACCCCAACCAGGGAGGCAATTTCTCTGGACTCAACCCGACCTAGCTCCGGCAGCAGCGCTATTAGTTTGCCCGCTGTCACCATCCCAATGCCTTTCACTTTGATCAGCTGGGCAACCCGTTCGTCGTTCAGCATCGCGATTTGCTGTTCGATCTCACACTCAACCCGTTTGATCTGCGCCTTGAAGTGTTTCAGGTTGGCATTCAGGTAGTTAGCAACTGCAGTCGATTGCACCTGCTTCAGGCGCCGCAGGTCGTCATCTCGCTGTTGAACCATCCGATCACGTTGCTGAAGCAACTCTCGCAGAAGCGCTCGTTCGGGGCTGACTCGCAGAGAGGGTTGATCTGGAATGACTTCGGCATAGTGCGCCAGAACCTCGGCGTCGATGGCGTCAGTCTTGGCCTTGATGCCTAAAGAGTCAGCGAATGACCTGGCTCGCCTGGGATTGACGCGTATGACCTTGTAGCCAGCGTCCTGTAGAAAACACATGACATCTCGCTCGTAGCCACCCGTCGCCTCTAACAGGACGCGCTTGATACTGAGCTTGCGAAGGCTCTCCAGTAGCGCCTCAAACCCTGTTGGATCATTGCTTAAATGCATTTTGATGCCCTGTGGCCGCACCGCAGCATCAAGGGAGAGACTGGAAACATCGATACCCAAGAAGGAAGCCATCACCAAAACCTCCTAAACTCAACACAGTGAGAGGACTTTGGCTTGGCCCACGCTTGTGATTCGAGATCAGAGCCGCATCCAACTGTTCGGGCTCTCGCCAAAGTGGAACGGTGAATGGCAGCTTTTGCTCCCACACGTGCTCAAGGCACCTACGGCATTCAGCTTGCCATTCACCGCTCTCACTCCAAATTCTAATCCCCCATCAAGACACAAGCGGGCTTGTCCCGCGAAGCGCCGCGCGGGCGGCGCTCGATCTCATAGGCGCAGGAATTGTTGTGGCGAACACATGGCGGCCTTCACCCCATCTGAAGCCAAACCCTCACTGCTTCATCCCCAACTCAGCATCATCCATCAGTGCCTTGGCCATCGCACTCAGGTAATGGGCAGCCCAGATCATCATCGGCTTCTCATCCATCAGCCCGGTAATGGTCAATTCGCGGACATAACCCATCAACTCCGACGACTGCTCGCGGGCGTCCCGGCACGGGATGCCCGGCTCGATGCGGAACAGCGGGTGGGTGCCATTCTCACCCTGGTAGAAGGTGGTCTTGCCGACGGTAAATTGGGTGTCTTCTGTTGTCATTGTTCAATCCCCTGATAATTCTCGACTGCCTGGGCCGGCCCTTTCGCGGGTAAACCCGCTCCCACAGGATCACCACAGGCTTCAAGACTTGCACCGTACCTGTGGGAGCGGGCATGCCCGCGAAAGGGCCGGCCCAGGCGACACATCAATAAGCCTCAGTGCGAAGTCCGTGGCCTGGATGAGGGCGTCTCGAGTGAATGGGCGTTCAGGGGTGGATCGGGGACAATATTCAGCATTGGTATTTTTCTCGGTTTGGGCCACCACCATCTGCTGTCAAACAAGAGGGTGGCAGCTGTGCATGGGTTGACAGACCGGTAGAAAAATCCAAAAAGCCCGGCGCACGCGAGGTGCCCCATACACAGCCGCCATAAAGGCGAAAGCCATGAGAATTTTCTGGTCGGCCTGTCAAAGCCGGTCACTGATTTGGCAGCGACCACCCGAGACTATGGCCCGATCCAGAGCACCGCAATGGCTAGGAGGGGGTTGGGAGTATGTTTGGGAAATGGACTACATGGAATAGGCGAAAACCTAAAAAACTGCCGGGGTGCTGACTGAAATGCGGTAGGGCTGGCAGGTTTCACCTCGCCCTTTGCAGCGCGCCTGTGTGACCGCTCGCCGCTCGGTCGCACAGATCTAGGAGGAACCAAAGCAAGCACCCTTTAATGCCCTCGCTCATCCGAGCCTTCGCCAGAACCACCAAAGGCTTAGGATTTTAGCCCCTTCAGAAGCTGCGAAAAGGCTCAACCAAACCCACGTACTGGTATCTGGCAATAATAGAAACAAAGAAAACGACGGAACTATAAACAAGATACGAAATGGAAACTGAACGAAAGCCAGATAACGCCCTAATCTTCTCCCCATACAAAGTAATATGCTACTGGCAACAAGGGATACCTGGACAATCAGACCCATCCACACCATGATCTCAAGCCCTCCCCCCCACTGCTCCATGTTTGCAAGAGCGGAATTGAGATCACTGACAAAGGGGATCACACCTCTATTCAGGCTACTGACCACAACGAAAAAAATGTAAAAAGCATCCATACACCCCCAAAACAAACCGACCAAACGCGTTGACCTTATCAAACCGATGCTCCAGTTCATTTATCTTTCAACTCATATTCTTCATTTGCTATTATTGGTCGCCAATGCCATGAGGTTCCCGACACATCCCAGGCATCATCAGCCTCCACATAAACTTGCGTTACTTTACGTTCCATTCCATATCTGTGGATTGCGGAGGATGGCGAAAAATACTGTTCCTCTTCATAAAGCGGCACCCATTCCTGCGTAACTGTTCTCGTCGTATTCGCAAAATCTTTCCCTGACGACAAGAAGACACGCCCCTCATCTCCTCTTGATGTCAGGAAGTTCGCAACAAAGGCAGCACTCGAAGCAAGCTTATTAACACGTATAGAGGTTATTTTCCATTTGCCCGGACCACTCATCGCAGAAACGGTGTTAATCAGAAAATCGCCATCATCGCTCTCACGACAATTTCTCGCATACCAATTCTCTTCGAGATCTATCGGCTTGAATGGCCTATCTTTAATCAGCATCCACTCACCTGATGCAACCGGCCTAAGTACTCTGTCAATTTGATCACTCGCCAGCCTAACCGAGTCATACAAACCGCACTCCCTTAAGAGTTCTGTTACGCCGAATATTTCTTGTACGTAGCCCCTACTTTGCAAATAATCTCTAATTATCCCGGTCGAAAAGAATGGATCTTCGACCCTACACAGGTCATCCGTTAGAACGTTCGTCCAGCGAGTGAGCTTTTCCATTGCCAATCCTCCATTCCGAGCACCGACGTCTACATTCACTAGCTCAAAAAATCTGTAGGACCACTTCTGATGAAGTTGTGGGAAATTTCTCCATGTTTCATGGAAAACAACATCTGTACGGATGCCAGACCGCAGGTCTCATTACTCTTTCTCAACCCATATCACCCAAACCTATTAACCTGTCCCCCACCCCACCACTCTCCTACACTCGCAGCATCCCGCCTCAGGACCGCGATCATGCCCGAGACCCTGCTCAGCCCCCGCAACCTCGCCTTCGAACTCTACGAAGTCCTCGACGCCGAGGCCCTGACCCAACGCCCGCGCTTCGCCGAGCACAGCCGCGAAACCTTCGATGCGGCGCTATCAACTGCCCGTACCATCGCCGAGAAGTTCTTCACCCCGCACAACCGCAAGGCCGACGAAAACGAGCCGCGCTACGTGGATGGCCGCGCCGAACTGATCCCCGAAGTGAAACCCGCCGTCGACGCCTTTCTCGAAGCCGGCTTCCTCAACGCCAACCGCGACTTCGAAGTCGGCGGCATGCAGCTGCCGAGCCTGGTCTCGCAGGCCTGCTTCGCCCACTTCCAGGCCGCCAACGCCGGCACCACGGCCTACCCGTTCCTGACCATGGGCGCGGCCAACCTGATCGAGAGTTTCGGCAGCGATGAACAGAAACGCCTGTATCTGCAGCCGATGATCGAAGGCCGCTACTTCGGCACCATGGCCCTGACCGAACCCCACGCTGGCTCGTCGCTGGCCGATATCCGCACCCGCGCTGAACCCGCCGGTGACGGAAGCTACCGGCTCAAGGGCAACAAGATTTTCATCTCCGGCGGTGATCACGAGTTGTCGGAAAACATCGTGCACATGGTGCTGGCCAAGCTGCCGGATGCTCCGCCCGGCGTGAAGGGCATCTCGCTGTTCATCGTGCCCAAGTATCTGGTCAGCGAAGATGGCAGCCGTGGCCCGCGTAACGATGTGCTGCTGGCCGGGCTGTTCCACAAGATGGGCTGGCGCGGTACCACCTCCACCGCGCTGAACTTCGGCGACAACGGCCGGTGCGTCGGCTACCTGGTCGGCCAGCCGCACCAGGGCCTGGCCTGCATGTTCCAGATGATGAACGAGGCACGCATCGGTGTCGGCATGGGCGCGGTGATGCTCGGCTACGCCGGCTACCTGTATTCGCTGGATTACGCCCGCCAGCGCCCGCAGGGCAGGCTGCCGGACAACAAGGACCCGCACAGCCCGGCAGTGCCGATCATCGAACACACTGATGTAAAACGCATGCTGCTGGCACAGAAGGCCTACGTGGAGGGCGCCTTCGACCTGGGCCTGTATGCCGCGCGCCTGTTCGACGACACCCAGACTGCCAGCGACGGCAGCGCCCGCAAGCAGGCGCAGGAGCTGCTCGACCTGCTGACCCCGATCGTCAAGTCCTGGCCCTCGGCCTTCTGCCTCAAGGCCAATGAACTGGCGATCCAGATCCTCGGCGGCCACGGCTACACCCGCGAATACCCGGTGGAGCAGTACTACCGCGACAACCGCCTGAACCCGATCCACGAGGGTACCGAGGGTATCCAGTCGCTCGACCTGCTCGGCCGCAAACTGGCGCAGAACAATGGTGCCGGCCTCAAACAGCTGATCCGCCTGATCGCCGCCACCGGCGAAAGCGCCAGCCACCACCCGAACCTCGACCCACTGCGCCAGCCGCTGGAGCAACTGGTCAACCGCCTGCAAGGTGTGACCCTGACCTTGCTTGGCGACCTGGCCGAAGGCAAGGTCGCCGGTACCCTGGCCAACTCCGCCCTGTACCTCAAGGCCTTCGGCCACTGCGTGATCGGCTGGCGCTGGCTGGAGCAGGCGATTCATGCCGAGCTTGGCCTGCTCAAGGGCAACCCTGCCGACCGCGACTTCTACCTCGGCAAGCTACAGGCCGCGCGTTATTTCCTGACCTGGGAAGTACCGGGCTGCCATAATGAGCTGGCATTGCTCGGGGCGCGCGACGACACCTGCCTCGCCATGCAAGAGGAGTGGTTCTAGACAGCACCTGTGAAGAATCACTGAGTACACTTGGCGGGCGATGCCGAGCTGCGGGGGTTGCGAGCAATAGCGATTCCTGCAGCGACTACCGCAATGCCCAGGTAGGCTGTCCAATGAATCGCGTCGCCGAACATCAACGCAGCCCATAACAATGTCACTGGCGGTTCCAGATAAACCAGCGCCGACACGCGGGTCGCGGTCAGCTTGGTCAGCAATATCCACAGGCTCAAATAGGCGATGAACGTTGAGAACAGTGTCAGCCAGGCGACAGCCACCCAGGCCTGGGTGCTGGCAGGCACTTCGATCAAGCCCAACGGCAAGCCTGTAGCGGTGAGCAACACCAGCGTCGCGGTCGATTGCAGAAACAGTGGCATCAGCAAACCGTCCTTGCTGTGGTCTGTCTCCAGAACCGATTGCCGTCGCTGGTAAAGCGTGGCGATGGACAGCGTGATGGCAGCGATCAGCGGCAGAGCGTACAGCCAGAATTCAAGCCGGGCTGTCGACAGGCTGTACTCACCCAGAATGACTACGCTGACGCCCGCAAACCCAAGCACAAGCCCCAGCCACTCCTGCCGGCCACTGCGTTCACCGTGGTCCCTGCTGCTCATCGATGCCGTGATCAATGGCTGCAAGGCGCAAATGATGGCAGCAATACCCGCCGGCAGGCCGCCGCGGATGGCGATGTAAACGCTGACCAGGTAGGCAAACTGGGCCAGAAAACCGATCACGGCGTTGTAACGTATCTGCGCCCACGACAGTACACGCAGTCGGTGCAAGACAAAGGGCAACAGGCAGATGCAGACCAGCAAAAAGCGCCAGAACAGCAGGTTTATTGCACCAGCGTCCTCCGTGCCCAGCCGGGCGCCAATGAAGCCCGAACTCCAGGAAAGGACAAAAATGACTTGCAGCAGGATCAGGTATGGCGCACTGCTTGGCATATTCACGCCCCTATGTGATGCAATTCCTCGAACGTAATCGGCTGGATGCCTATACGTGCGTATTGTCGAACAGCTGATCGCTGCAGGGCCCAGCGCAACCCCAACCAGTTGGGGATGGTCGCGGGAATGCCGTCGTCGGAGGCTAGGTGCCAGAAGCGGTTGGAGTCGTCACCGAAGTAAGGGCAATGGAAGGACAACACCAGTGACATGCGCCGCCCGCTGAGCACCGGGCGAACGCCGTGGAACAGGCGGCTGCCATAGATGAACAAGGCATCGCCGGGCTCGTCCAGGCGTGCGGTTTCGAAGGTGCGGTAATCCAGAGCATCAAAGGTATCGACAGTACCGTTGTGGAACAGGAACTCGCCACCGCTGTAATCGGCAGGCCCCGACAGCACGATGTTCAGCACATAATTGGTGCCGTCCGTATGCCACATACCCAGTTGCTGCTGTTGCTCGACAGGCTTGGGGTAGTAGTAGTTGATCTGCGAGCGGGCATTGAGCATGGGGTAAGGCACGAGCGGCACGCCAGCGATGCGCGAGATGGCCAGCAGGAATGAGCGACTGCACATCATGTCGTTGATGAACGACGACAGCCCCGTCACCCCTCGTGTGCGCCGGGAAATGATCCAGTCGCTGTCGCCCGCCCCTTCCTCCAGGCGGGCGCAGATGTCTTGCAAGGCCGCGACGCCCTCGAGCGTGAACAACCGATGGACGACAGCGACCCCCGTGATGGCATCTACCGCAACTTTCGAGTGTGGGCTTTGGCTATAACCCAGTTCCCCCAGCGTTCGGGTGTCCGTGACGGTGGGCCCTTGTCGTCGAAGCAGATCATCCCGCCAGGCAACCTGCTCGCCCAGGCAGATCGACGAAGCTCGCGGCGTGCGCTTCAACGTTGACTTGAGCGCCAGCTTCACGCGGCCTACGCCGCGCTCGAACAAGGGTAAGGTATCTGAGTGGTTCATGAAGTGTCAGTCCCTGTTGGTGGTCGCTACTGGAGGTACTTCGCGATTTGATAGCGCACCGAGCCGTCCCCACTGGCGAACTCGTCTACCACACTGCAGTTGCAGTGCCGGGCTCTGATGCGACGGAACTGTTCGGGCGTGTATTTGAGGCAGATGTTGGTCAGCAGGTACCCATGTTGCCGCAGGCGCTGCACAGGCTGCAGGGTCACGGCCACATGGACGGATTCATCCAGAATTCGTAAAGGCACGAGGATGGCTTCGTGCTCGCCCGACGGGGTAAAGCCTTGTTGCAGCGCAACCATTCGGGAAAACTGCAGCATGTTGGGGTTGGCGTAGAACTCAAGAATGGGCCGCTCCAGGCCTTCTTCGTAGACCTGCATTTCCGAAAGAATGTAGGTGGTCTCACCGGCAAGGTTACGGATCAGTCTACCCGTGCTCACGGGCAGCTCATTACCCTCCTGAAAACCAAGCAGTGTGATCAGGGTGAGCTCTTGATCATGACGCAAAGCTTCATGAGTAACGGTACGATAATCAGCGGCGATGTAATTGAAGCTGCCTTCGGCTTGCACGATGGGGCGCACAGCATCGCTCATCGCGGGTTCCGAGGTCTGGTTGATATCGATGGCGGTGTAGCGGATGGAGCTTGAAGTCTGGGCTATTCGCTTCAGCAAGCAAGTGCTCTTGATCGGCTCGGGGCCCAGCTCGACGTAGTGCAGTCGGCGCCCACTGCTCAGCGCCGCCAACCGCTCGGCAACACTGCCGATGACACTTTTGAGCGCACCCTGCCCCCGTGCGTCGGCACAAAGCCCGTCCTCGCCCACGCCTTGTTCATTCAAGGCGCGCATGAGCAAAAATATTTCGTGGTTAAAACGATTCCCGCCTTCGGGGTGGAGCTCAGGCTGGTCCAGGGTCGAGTACTTCTCATGGTTCTCGACAGTCCATAGCCGCGAGTTCTGGTACGAGGGGGTGCGCACGAGTGCATCTACAACGAAGTCGTTCAGGCTCATCCGTATCATTCCTTTGCAATTTCGGGGGTAGCTATGCCTTGCCCACACAGTAAGAGGGGGTATAAAGCCTGTACAGTTGATTAAATCGAAGCGCTGGTTCGATCCGGCTAAATCAGGTGGTTCAATGGGGAAAGGCCTCGACATCAACGTACTCAGAACCTTCCAGGCAGTAGCCCGGCTGGGCCGCTTCAAGGATGCCGCCGACTATGTCCATCGCAGCCCATCGGCGGTGACGACGCAAATACAGAAGCTGGAGGAACAGATCGGGCAGCAGCTGTTTGCTCGCAGCAACCAATCAGTAGAACTGACCCCGGCGGGTCGACACCTGCTGGTTGAAGCGACACGTTTTCTGATGGCCCATGACAGGCTGCTGGCTACGTTGTCGCCCCAGCAGATGACCGGCAAGGTCCGCCTTGGGGTACCAGACGGATATGCAGCCAGCCTCATGAGCGATTTCCTGCCAGTTTTCGTAGCCAGTAATCCGAAGCTGGAACTGGAGGCCGTAGCGCGGTCCAGCGCAGAGCTCATCGAGCTGTTTGCGCGACAGCGCCTGGACTTGGCAGTGGCGGTCAGCAGTGAGGCCTGTGAACAAGGGGAGTGGCTTCGCTCGACCAGACCTCGCTGGGCTGCGGCCCCTGGTTTCCACTACGACCCTGGCCGCCCCTTGCCGCTGGCACTGCAACTGAAGGGCTGTCCGTACAGGGAGGCAGCCTTGCAGGCACTGAAGGTACACGGCATTGCGTACCGTATCCTGCTGGAAAGCGCCAACTGGCATGCGGTACTAGCCTGCATGAGGAGCGGCCTGGCAGTCGGTATTGTCGAGGGGCTGGACAGTGGTGATACATCACTTGCGTACGTGGAAGGCATGGGCTTCCCCGCGCTCGCCGAGCATCACGTCTACCTGCTCACGGACACCACTCACCATGTTGCGTCGCATCTGAACGAAATGTTGAAGGCCACCATCCGCAAGGATGGACCTGCAACACCAGGCCCTTGCTGACCGCACTTTATTTCCTGACCTGGGAAGTACCTGGCTGCCATAATGAGCTGGCATTGCTCGAGGCACGCGACGACACTTGCCTCACCATGCAGGACGAGTGGTTCTAAGGGGGAGCCACCGTGTACACGGAGGCTTCCACATGTTCGATACCAGCGCCCTGCTGCGCCAGCGCTTTGCCGCGCTGCGCAGTACGGCCGAGTTGTTTTCCCTGCGCCATGTGAAACAGTCGCACCAGGCTCTGTCGGTTCGCCGCAACGTCGCGGAACCACCCTTCTTCAGCCAGGACGAGGGCGCCATGCTCACCGTGCGGGTGAATGGCGTGGAAGCCTATGCCGCCACCGCCGACCTGTCCCAGGCCGGCCTGCAGCGTGCCCTGGAGCACGCCGAGGCACTGGCCCGCCAGATCGCCCGGTACAACCTGCTGGACCTGCGCGAGCAACCGGTGACCAGCGCACGCCACGACCACATTTCGCCCAACTTCGACCAACCCGTGCCCAACCTCGCCGACTGCCTCGGCCTGCTCGCTGCCGAATCGGCCAGCGTGCCCAAGGACAGCCGCCTGGTGGACTGGCAGGCCAGCCTGGGCCTGAGCCTGGTCGAGCAGACCTACCTGAACTCGGCCGGCGCCGAGCTGCGCCACGCCCAGCGCTTCCTGTTCCCGGGCCTGGGCGTGACCGCCAGCGATGGCCAGGACAGCCAGAGCCGCAGCCTGGGCCGCGACAACTTCGGCCAGCAGGGCGGCTTCGAGATCATCGAGCGCTGTGGCCTGGTCGGGGCTGCCCGCCGGGTGGCCGACGAGGCGCTGCAGCTGCTACTGGCACCGAACACCCCCAGCGGCCCGCGCGACCTGCTGTTGATGCCGGACCAGATGATGCTGCAGATTCACGAATCCATCGGCCACCCGCTGGAGATGGACCGCATTCTCGGCGACGAGCGCAATTACGCCGGCACCAGCTTCGTCAAGGCCGGTGACTTCGGCCACCTGCAGTACGGCTCCGCGCTGCTCAACGTGACCTTCGACCCGACCATCGGCGAAGAGCTGGCCAGCTACAGCTTCGATGATGACGGCACCCCGGCCAGCAAGCAGTTCCTGATCCGCGATGGCCTGCTGCTGCGCCCGCTGGGTGGTGCGCTGTCGCAGTTCCGCTCCGGCCTCGACGGCGTGGCCAACAGCCGCGCCTGCGGCTGGAACCGTGCGCCGATCGACCGCATGGCCAACCTCAACATCGAGCCGGGCGACCAGAGCCTGGATCAGCTGGTGAAGGGCATCGAGCACGGCATCCTGATGCGCACCAACCGTTCCTGGTCCATCGACGATGCGCGCAACAAGTTCCAGTTCGGCTGTGAATGGGGGCAGTTGATCGAAAACGGCGAGCTCAAGGGCATCGTCAAGAACCCCAACTACCGCGGCATCTCCGCGCAGTTCTGGCGCAACCTGGCGGCGGTCGGCGACAGCAGTACCTTCCAGGTGCTGGGCACGCCCAACTGCGGCAAGGGCGAACCCAACCAGGTGGTGCGGGTCGGCCACGCCTCGCCGGCCTGCGTGTTCCGCCAGATCGACGTATTCGGAGGAGACGCCTGATGAAACACGCTTTCGAAACCCTAGTCGGGGATGTACGCAAAGCCCTGCAGACGGGCGAACAGTTCACCCTCGGCTACAGCGCCGAACAGTCGCAATTCGTGCGTTTCAACCATGCCAAGGTGCGCCAGGCCGGCACCGTGAACCAGGCCGGCGCGCAACTGCGGCTGATCCGCGATGGCCGCCAGGCAGAGCAACAGGTGACCTTGAGTGGTGACACGCAACTGGATAGCCAGCGCCTGGTCACGGCCCTGGAGCAACTGCGCCAGACCTTGCCACTGCTGGCGGTCGATCCGTACCTGCGCCTGGATGAAAGCGCCTGGCACAGCCACAGCCAGCAGGAGCAGCCGCTGCCCGAGCTGAGCGATGTGCTGACCTTGCTCGAGCGCGAAGCCGGCGACCTGGACCTTGTCGGCATCTACGCCGCCGGCCCCATCTGCCGGGGCTTCGCCAGCTCGTTCGGGGCCTTCGGCTGGCACCAGGCCAACAGCTTCAACTTCGACTGGAGCCTGTTCCACGAAAACGGCGAGGCGGTGAAGGCCAATTATGCCGGGCAAGTGTGGAGCGCCGACGACTTCACTGCACGCCTGCGCCAGGCGCGGGAGCAGCTGGGTTTCCTTGGCCGCCCTGCCGTCACGCTGAAACCTGGCAGCTACCGTGCCTACCTGGCCCCGGCGGCCATGGACGAAATAGCCGGCATGCTGTGCTGGGGCGGCTTTTCCGCACAGGCCCTGGCCACTGGCAACAGCGCCCTGCAGCGCCTGTACAACGGCGATGCGCGGCTGAGCCCGCTGGTGAGCTTCACCGAGCAGGTCAGCGGTTCGCTGAGCCCGGCGTTTTCCGATGAAGGCTCGCCGCGCCTGGATGTGCCGTTGATCCAGCAAGGCGAGGCCCGGCAGCGATTGATCAGTGCGCGCAGTGCGGCCGAGTTCGAGCTGCTGGCCAATGGCGCCGATAGTTACGAGTCGCCGTGTGCGCTGAGCCTGGCAGCAGGTAGCCTGCCGAGCGAGCAGATCCTGGAGCGGCTCGGTACCGGGCTGTACATCAGCAACCTGTGGTACCTGAACTATTCCGACTTGCCGGCAGCACGCATGACCGGGCTGACCCGCTTCGCCACTTTCTGGGTGGAGAACGGGCAGATTCAGGGGCCAGTTAGAACCATGCGTTTCGATGACAGCCTGTACAGCCTGCTGGGCAGCCAACTGGAAGACCTGACCCGCGAGCGCGAGATGATCTTGTCGACTAGCACCTATGAGCAGCGAAGTACCGGGTCGAGTCATTTGCCGGGGGCGTTGGTCAAAGGGCTGACCTTGACACTATGAAGCGCAATACCAACCTCTTCGCGGGCCTGGCCAGCTCGCGAATAAGTCTAACGCAAAGACTGCCATGGGCACCCTGTGCTAGCGAATCCATGTCAATGCTTGCTGGCCCTATTTTCTAACCATGACTGCTTCGAATTACGTTAATATCTTTCAACAAGCGCCTGACTTCAGGAGACTCTAGGACCCCTGGGATGGGCTGCATGTCTCTCATGGGTGTGCCAGGTTGTATAATGTTATTCTTATACGGCCCAATCGCCGCGTGAAGCCTCACTTCATGAGCCCTCGTCATACCTGTAAAAGAAATGTCTATTATTGAACGGTCCCGACTTGATGCCGGTAAAGTTTGCGAGATGAAAATATGATTAGAGGGAAGCCCGTTTGCGATTGATTCAATGACATTTCCTACAGCTCTGGCTGATATTTCATTCGCCAATCCAGGATTTTGCAAATCTAAGCGCTTTATATAGTTATCAAAAGCCTTCGATTTGTAACTAGCAGTCTTATCCGCAATATGATTTACCTCATCATTCAGACCAGCCATCGTTTTCGACGATAGACGCTTGCTCGAATAACTGTAGACCAATTTGCCATTATTTAAAAGCTCATTCCTCGCAGTGCTTAAGTCTATACCAGGCCCACCCCGGGATACGACTTTCCGAGCTGCCAATGATTGAAGAGTAGGAATTTTAGTACGCCCGCTCGGGTCGATCGAGTTAACGGGGTCTCCTCCACAATAGGCATAACCATTTATACCCGCCGAGGTAAAGGGGCCAGATCTATCGGTAGAGCAGAAGCGTCGGAGCCTGGGACTGTAAAAACGCTCGCCATTACCCAACGCATAAAGCGTCGCCAGTAGAAGATAATGCTCACCATTGAAACCCAAACCAAGCTTATGCCCCCCAGGCACGCCGTCGCAGCCGTAAGTGTCGTAACAGAGCGCCTGATGGCCTGCGCTGCCACAGATCGCTCTAAGCACTGATGAAGAGAAGTCAGTCGCTATCAATCGCCTACAATCAGGCTGACCCAGAACAAGCGGTAGCCGACCAGACCGCACAACGCGTTCAGCCCCTGCGGAATGCATCCACATGGCCAAACACCCATTTTCGTAGAAACAAAGCATTTCATCCGTCCCCGCCCTGGTAAGGCCCGCCTCTACCCGCAGCAATCGTGAGGCGACAAACCTGCATGCCATCACGCAGCCCTCTACAATCAGCCTGTATCGTCGAAGGCTCAACTGGCAAAAGTGATAGGACCGCCAGATTGATCTGGCTCTGCATCAAGCGGTGAAATCCGCAGGAACCCGGTATGTTTCTGGGAGAACTCACCGGCATTCACATCGGCACATGAGACTGCCCATGCCTATCCAGCACATGACTTGAGGATCAAATGCCCGAACGCACCCCGCTGGACCCTGTCACCGCCCGCTGGATCCCTTGGGTGGTGGCCATCGCCTTCTTCATGCAGTCCCTGGACGGCACCATCCTCAACACTGCACTGCCAGCCATGGCCCGCTCGCTGGCCGAAGACCCGCTGCGCATGCAGGGCGTGATCATTGCCTACATGCTCACCGTGGCCCTGCTGATCCCCGCCTCAGGCTGGATCGCCGACCGCTTCGGCACCAAGCGCATCTTCTTCAGCGCCATCCTGCTGTTCAGCTTCGGCTCGCTGCTGTGCGCCGCCGCCAACAGCCTCGGTTTCCTGATCTTTGCCCGTGTCGTGCAAGGGCTGGGCGGTGCGCTGATGCTGCCGGTCGGTCGGCTGGTGGTCCTGCGCGCCTACCCGCGCACCGAGCTGGTGCGCATCATGAGCTTCATCACCATCCCCGGCCTGCTCGGGCCGCTACTGGGCCCGACGGTTGGCGGCTGGTTGGTGGAAATACTGAGCTGGCACTGGATCTTCCTGCTCAACCTGCCGGTCGGCCTGATCGGCTGCTACGCCGTGTGGAAGTTCATCCCCGACCTGCGCGGCGCCGAGCGCACCACGTTCGACGGCCCCGGGTTCCTGCTGTTTGGCGCAGCGATGGTATTGATCACCATCGCCATGGAAGGCCTGGGCGAACTGCACCTGCCGCACCTGCGGGTAATGTTGCTGCTGTTCGCCGGCATGGCCTGCCTGGCGGCCTACTGGCTGCGCGCCGGGCGCGACCCGGAGCCGCTGTTCTCGCCCAGCCTGTTCCGCGTGCGCACCTTTGCCATTGGTATCCTCGGCAACCTGTTCGCCCGCCTGGGCAGCGGCGCCCTGCCGTTCCTGGTGCCGTTGCTGCTGCAAGTGGCGCTGGGCTACTCGCCGGCCCAGGCCGGCATGAGCATGATCCCGCTGGCGGCTGCGGCGATGCTGGCCAAGTCCATTGCCCGACCACTGATCGAGCGCTTTGGCTACCGCATCATCCTCACCGGCAACACCCTGCTGCTGGGCCTGCTGCTTGCCAGCCTCGGTCTGGTCGACGAACAGACGCCCTATGCCGTGCTGCTGATTCAGCTGGGCCTGCTCGGCGCGGTCAACTCGATGCAATTCACCGCGATGAACACGGTAACCCTGATCGACCTCGACGACGCCAGCGCCAGCAGCGGCAACAGCCTGCTGTCGGTGGTCGCGCAGCTGGCCCTGAGCCTGGGCGTGGCATGTGCGGGTGCATTGCTCGGCGGCTTTACCGCAGCCGGCAGCGCCGACGGCGTGGAAACCACCTTGGGCGCATTCCAGCTGACCTTCGTCACCATCGGCGGGATGGCCATGCTGGCGGCGGCGATCTTCCTGCAACTGTCGCCGACGGACGGAAGGCGTGCCCGTCGTCCGGAACAACACATGGAGTCGTAGGGCGAATGGCCACGAGGCTGGTAGACTGTGCGGCATTTTTCGCTTCGCAACGCAGGCCCGCCTCGTGACCACCGAATCCACCGCCTTTGCCACCTTGCCGCTGTCCACTGCCATGCTGGCCAACCTGGACGCCCTCGGCTATGCCTCGATGACACCAATCCAGGCCCAGAGCCTGCCGGTCATCCTCAAGGGCCAGGACCTGATCGCCCAGGCCAAGACCGGCAGCGGCAAGACCGCCGCCTTCGGCATCGGCCTGCTCAACCCGATCAACCCGCGCTACTTCGGTTGCCAGGCGCTGGTGCTGTGCCCCACCCGCGAGCTCGCCGACCAGGTGGCCAAGGAGCTGCGCCGCCTGGCCCGCGCCGAGGACAACATCAAGATCCTGACCCTGTGCGGCGGCGTTTCGCTGGGCCCGCAGATCGCTTCGCTGGAGCACGGCGCACACATCATCGTCGGCACCCCAGGGCGCATCCAGCAGCACCTGGACAAGGGCACCCTGGTGCTCGACGGGCTGAACACCCTGGTGCTGGACGAAGCCGACCGCATGCTCGACATGGGCTTCTTCGATGCCATCGCCAGCATCATCGGCAAGACCCCGTCGCGCCGCCAGACCCTGCTGTTCTCGGCCACCTACCCGGCCGGCATCAAGCAACTGGCCGCCGACTTCATGCGCAACCCGCAACAGGTCAAGGTCGAGAGCCTGCACGCCGACAACCAGATCGAGCAGCGCTTCATCGAGATCGACCCGCAACAGCGCCTCGAGGCCGTCACCCGCGTGCTCGGCCACTACCGGCCGCAGTCCTGCGTGGCGTTCTGCTTCACCAAGCAGCAGTGCGAGGATGTGGTCGCCCACCTGACCGCCAAGGGCATCGTTGCCCAGGCCCTGCATGGCGACCTGGAGCAGCGCGACCGCGACCAGGTGCTGACCATGTTCGCCAACCGCAGCAGCTCGGTGCTGGTGGCTACCGATGTGGCCGCGCGCGGCCTGGACATCGATGGCCTGGACATGGTCATCAACGTCGAACTGGCACGTGATGCGGAAATCCATGTGCACCGTGTGGGCCGTACCGGCCGTGCCGGCGAGAAAGGTATTGCGGTCAGCCTGGTGGCACCGGCCGAAGGCCACCGCGCCCAGGCCATCGAAGACCTGCAGAAGAGCCCGCTGCGCTGGGACCAGCTGGACAGCCTGAAGCACAAGGGTGGCGAGCCGCTGCTGCCGCTGATGAGCACCCTGTGCATCGCCGCCGGGCGCAAGGACAAGCTGCGCCCCGGTGACATCCTCGGGGCGCTGACCGGTGATGCCGGCATCCCCGGCAAGCAGGTGGGCAAGATTGCGATCTTCGATTTCCAGGCGTTCGTGGCCGTGGAGCGACCGCTGGCCAAGCAGGCCATGCAGCGCCTGAACAGCGGCAAGATCAAGGGGCGCTCCCTGAAAGTCCGCATCGTCTGAACTAATTTTGGGGCCGCGTTGCGGCCCTTTCGCGACACAAGGCCGCTCCTACAGGGGATCGCAAACTCCTGTAGGAGCGGCCTTGTGTCGCGAAAGGGCTGCAAAGCAGCCCCCAGCAATCCTGAAGAGGTAACACCGTGCACTCCACCGACGTGATCATCCTCGGCGCCGGCGCCGCCGGCCTGATGTGCGCCCAGCTCAGCGCCCGCCGTGGCCGCCGGGTACTGGTGCTCGACCACGCCAACAAACCGGGCAAGAAGATCCTCATGTCCGGCGGCGGCCGCTGCAACTTCACCAACATGTATACCGAGCCGGGCAACTTCCTCTCGCAGAACGCACACTTCTGCAAGTCGGCCCTGGCCCGCTACACCCAGTGGGACTTCATCGAGCTGGTGTGCAAGCATGGCGTGGCCTACCACGAGAAGAAGCTCGGCCAGCTGTTCTGCGACAACAAGGCCAGTGACATCCTCGACATGCTGCTGGCCGAATGCGATGAGGCCGGCGCCGAGATCCGCATGCACATCAGCATCGAGCAGATCGAGAAGACCGAAGGCGGCTACCTGCTGCAGACCAGCGGCGGCCAGTTCGCCTGCCAGTCGCTGGTGATCGCCACCGGCGGCCTGTCGATCCCGACCCTGGGTGCCACCGGCTTCGGCTACCAGGTGGCCCGCCAGTTCGGCCACACCCTGCTGCCAACCCGCGCCGGGCTGGTGCCGTTCACCATCACCGAGCCCCAACTGAAGGCACTGTGCACCGAGTTGTCCGGCACCTCGCTGGATTGCACCGCCAGCTGCAACGGCACCAGCTTCCGCGAGAACCTGCTGTTTACCCACCGCGGCCTCAGCGGCCCGGCGATATTGCAGATCTCGTCGTTCTGGGAGGCCGGCGACACGGTCGAGATCAACCTGCTGCCCGACCGTGATGCACTGACCTGGCTGCAACAGATGCAGGCCGAACGCGCCAACGCCGAGCTGAAGACCGTGCTGGGTGAGGTGTTTACCCGCAAGCTGGCCAACCTGCTGGCCGAGCAGTGGTTCGAGTCCAGGCCGATGAAGCAGTACACCCCGGCGGAACTGGCACAGATCGCCGAAAAGCTGGCGAACTGGCAAGTGGTGCCGGCCGGCACCGAGGGCTATCGCACTGCCGAAGTGACCCTGGGCGGCGTGGATACCCGCGAGGTGTCGTCCAAGACCATGGAATCGCTGAAGAGCCCCGGGTTGTATTTCATTGGTGAAGTGCTGGATGTGACTGGCCATTTGGGCGGTTTCAATTTCCAGTGGGCCTGGGCCTCCGCCAACGCCGCGGCGCAGTTCGTGTAGAGTAGAATCCATTCAGCAGCACGGAATGCTTCTTGCTGGCCCGTGCTGGGAGTGCCGAAATTCGCATGGGGCTGCCATGCAGCCCATTCGCGGCACAAGGCCGCTCCTACAGGGGACGCGATCGACTGTAGGAGCGGCCTTGTGCCGCGAATGGGCCGCACAGCGGCCCCAATGACACGGCCTCGAACGGTATTTCTCTGATCACTGCCTAGCAGGCCATCATGTCATCGAGCTCGTTCCGTCAGTCACTGCGTCGCCTGTGGGGTCAAGACAAGTTCAGCTACAGCATCCGGGTCACCATCGCCCTCACCGGCAGCCTGGCCCTGTGCTGGTACCAGAACGAAATGGCCCTGCTGATTCCGCTGTTCCTCGGCATCATCGCCAGCGCCCTGGCCGAAACCGATGACAGCTGGCAGGGCCGCCTCAGCGCCCTGGCCGTCACCCTGGTGTGTTTTGCCATCGCCGCACTGGCGGTCGAACTGCTGTTCCCCTACCCGTGGGTATTCGTCATTGCCCTGGCCTTGGCGGCCTTCGGCCTGACCATGCTCGGTGCCCTGGGCGAGCGCTATGGCGCCATCGCTTCAGCGACCCTGATCACTGCGGTGTACACCATGATCGGCGTGGACCAGCGCGGCGGCCAGGTCACCGACTTCTGGCACGAACCACTGCTGCTGGTGGCGGGTGCGGCCTGGTATGGGCTGTTGTCGGTGCTATGGCAGGCGCTGTTTTCCAACCAGCCGGTGCAGCAGAGCCTGGCCAAGCTGTTCTTCGAGCTGGGCAGCTACCTCAAGCTCAAGGCCAGCCTGTTCGAACCCGTCCGCACCCTTGACGTCGAAGCCCGGCGCCTGGAGCTGGCCCAGCAGAACGGCAAGGTGGTAGCGGCGCTCAACGCGGCCAAGGAAATCATCCTGCACCGGGTGGGCAACAGCCAGCCGAACTCCAAGGTCAGCCGCTACCTCAAGCTGTACTTCCTGGCCCAGGACATTCATGAACGGGTCAGTGCCTCGCACTATCCCTACAACGCCCTGACCGAGGCTTTTTTCCACAGCGACGTGATGTTCCGCTGCCAGCGCCTGCTGCGCAAGCAGGGCTCGTCCTGCCAGGAGCTGGCCCGCTCGATCCGCCTGCGCCAGCCGTTCGTGCTGGCCAGCGGTTATCCCGAAGCCCTCGAAGACCTCAACGCCTCGCTGGAACACCTGCGCATGCAGAACAACCCGGCCTGGCGTAGCCTGCTTCGCTCGTTGCGGGCGCTGGCGGCCAACCTGGCGACGCTCGACCGCCTGCTCAGCGCCGCCAGCAACCCGGACAGCCTTGCCGACACAAGCGATAGCAGCCTGCTCGACCGCTCGCCACGCTCGCTGAAGGATGTGTGGACCCGCCTGCGCACCCAATTGACTCCGACTTCGCTGCTGTTCCGCCATGCCCTGCGCCTGCCGCTGGCGCTGTCGATCGGCTATGGCATGGTGCACCTGATCCACCCCACCCAAGGCTACTGGATCATCCTTACCACGCTGTTCGTGTGCCAGCCCAACTACGGTGCGACCCGGCGCAAGCTGGTGCAGCGGATAGCCGGCACCGCCGTCGGCCTGACGGTGGGCTGGGCATTGTTCGACCTGTTCCCCAACCCGGTCATCCAGTCGTTGTTCGCCGTGGTCGCCGGGGTGGTGTTCTTCGTCAACCGCACCACCCGCTACACCTTGGCCACGGCCGCGATCACCCTGATGGTGCTGTTCTGCTTCAACCAGATCGGCGATGGCTATGGCCTGTTCCTGCCGCGCCTGTTCGATACCCTGGTCGGCAGCCTGATCGCCATCCTCGCGGTGTTCCTGTTCCTCCCCGACTGGCAGGGGCGGCGGCTGAACAAGGCGCTGGCCAATACCCTGGCCTGCGCCAGCGTGTACCTGCGGCAGATCATGCAGCAGTATGCCCACGGCAAGCGCGATGACCTGGCCTACCGCCTGGCCCGGCGCAACGCCCACAACGCCGACGCGGCGCTGTCCACCACCCTGGCCAACATGCTGATGGAGCCGGGGCATTTCCGGAAGGAGGCCGACGTCGGCTTCCGTTTCCTGGTGCTGTCGCATACCTTGCTCAGCTACCTCTCGGGGCTGGGCGCGCACCGCGACACCGCCTTGCCGGCGGAGGTGCAGGAGCAGTTGATCGACGGTGCCGGACAAAGCCTGGCCAGCAGCCTGGACGAGATTGCCAACGGCCTGGCCGCGCGGCTGCCGGTGGCGATTCACAGTGATGCCGAAGAAGCGCTGGCCAATGCCTTGGAGCAGATGCCGGAAGAGCTGGATGAGCACCAGCGGCTGGTGCAGACGCAGTTGGCGTTGATCTGCCGGCAGCTGGGGCCGCTGCGGACCTTGGCAGCGCATTTGATCAAGGAAGGTGCACCGGCCTGAGTTGTACTATCGCCTGTGCCGGCCTCTTCGCGGGTGAACCCGCTCCCACAGGAACCCCACAAGTTTCAAGACCTGTGTAATACCTGTGGGAGCGGGTTTACCCGCGAAGAGGCCGGCACAGAAGATATAGCTCAGAAGCCATGCTGGCGCATGAGCCGCGCATAGCTGCCATCCGCCTTCATCGCCGCAATCGCCTGCTCGAACCGCTCGACGATCCGCGCATGCTCCGGGTTTTTCAGGCTGACCAGGATATGCAGGGTGTTCTCCCCCAACGGCGGCTCCACCAGCATCACCCCATCGCGTACCTCCGGCAGTTCGCGCTGCAAGTTGTAACGGGCCACGTACTCGTCCTCCACCGCCAGGTCCACCCGCCCCGCCGCCAGCATGCGTACCGCAGAGGGAAAGTTGCGCACCGCCACCTTGTGCAGGCGGGTGTCGCGGTCGAACTCGGGGGAATAGGCGTAATCACGCACCACAGCGATGCTATAGGGGTACAGGTCTGACTGGTGCTTGTAGCGAAACGCCTCGCCCTTGCGTTGCAACAGGCGAATGCGGTTGACCAGGTAGGCTTTGGAAAACTGCCCGATGCTGGCGCGCGAGTCGTTGTACCAGGCGTTGATCAGCACGTCGTAACGCCCCTCGCTCACCCCCAGCAGGGCCCGCGCCCACGGTGCCTCTTCGACCCCACTGGTGTAGCCGGCCCGGGCCAGCGCCGTGGTGACGATGCTGGTCGCCAGGCCACCGCCCGGCATGCTGGCATCGGTGAACGGCGGCCAATTGTCAGCCACCAGGCGTAGCTTTTCGTAACCCGGGGCGGGTGTTGCAAGCATCATTGCCAGCAACCCCAGAACACAAAGCAGTGGCCGCATGCTCACGTCCTTTCGCAATGGAGGGCACACACTGTCGACGAGATTACACAAAGCCGTTGCCGAGGGCAGCGGCCAATAATGTCATTTAGCCTCTATTTTGGCCGTGGCACATACATCATGCGATGATCGACGGCCCACTCAAGGAGTTCGCGCCAATGTCCATCGACTGGCTCTGCAAGCACCACACCGATCTCAGCAAGGACCAGCTCTACGCCATTCTGCAATTACGCACTGAAGTGTTCGTGGTCGAGCAGCGCTGCGCCTACCAGGAAGTCGATGGCCAGGACCTGACCGGCGATACCCTGCACCTGATGGGCTGGCAGGATGACAAGCTGGTGGCCTACCTGCGCCTGCTCGACCCGCAATCCCAGGGTGGGGATGTGGTGATCGGGCGGGTGGTGACTGCACCTGCGGCGCGCGAGCTGAAGCTGGGGCACCCCCTGCTGCTCAAGGGATTGGAGGCAGCGGAGCATTGCTGGCCGGGGGTGCCGGTCTATCTGTCGGCGCAGGCGCATTTGCAGGGGTTCTATGCCCGGCATGGGTTCGCGGTGGTGGGCGAGGAATATCTTGAGGATGACATTCCGCATATCGGGATGCGCAAGGGTTGAGATCGCCGGGGGTGCTTCGCACCCCTTTCGCGACGCAAGGCCGCTCCTACAAGGGAACGCGATTACCTGTAGCAGCCCCCAGTGGATCAGGGATACCCCAGCACTTCGCGAACCTGCCGCAGGTGCTGGATGATCCACTGCTTGTCGATCGCCCCCCAGTCATGAATGCGGTAATGCCCGGCGTGGTTGCGCGCGCCTTCCTGCTGCTCGAACTCGCAGACGATATCCAGGTCGGCCAGCGCCGCAATGGTGTCCTGGGCGGTGCGCCGGGGCATGCCGGTGGCCTCCATCAGGGCCGGCACGCTGGTCGCGGTCTGGCTGTCAATCAGCCAGGCCACGTACAGGCGGCGGTAGAAGCTGCTCTTGGTCTTGCTCACTTCCATGCTGCGTGGTCCTTAACAGTTGCCCGGCAGCTCCCGATAGGTCAGGTAGACGCGCAGGTCGAATTCCAGTTGGTGGTAGTCCGGCTCCATGTGCTGGCAGAGCTGGTAGAACGCCTTGTTGTGGTCGCGCTCGCGCAGGTGTGCCAGTTCGTGCACCACGATCATGCGCAAGAATTGCGGCGCGGCCTCCTTGAACAGCGAGGCAATGCGGATTTCCTTCTTGGCCTTGAGCTTGCCGCCCTGCACCCTTGATATCGCCGTATTCAGGCCCAGGGCCCGATGGGTCAGGTCGAGACGATTGTCGAACAGCACCTTGTCCAGGTTCGGCGCGCTGCGCAGGTATTGCTGGCGCAAATCCTGGGCATAGCCGTACAACGCCTTGTCGTTCTGCACGTCATGGCGGTCGGGGTAGCGGCGATGCAGGTACTCGCCCAGGCGGTCGCTGTCGATCATCTCCCGCACCTGCTGCTGCAGGTGCGGGGGGTAGGCTTGCAAGTATCGTAATACGGTCATGGCGCTGCATTCGGTGTAACGAATGCCGATTCTAGCCAATCATGGCCCCGGCCAGGAGAAAATCACCGGGAAGCTGCTGGCATCCGTGGCGGTCATCGGGTAAGCCACCAGGAACCCCTGCACGTACTCACAGCCATTGGCCTTGAGCCAGGCCGCCTGGGCCGGGGTTTCCACCCCCTCGGCGATCACCGTGATGCTGTAGTCGGCGCACAGGCCGATGACGCTGCGCACCAGCGCGGCATCCACCGCCGAGTCGGGCAGGCGCGCGACCAGGTGGCGGTCGAGCTTGAGGGTATCGATCGGCAGGTCGCGCAACATGCGCAACGAACAGTCGCCGGCACCAAAGTCATCCAGCGCCACCCGCATACCCAGCTCGCGCAAGCGGTGTATCTGTTTCACCGCCGCATCGATGTTGTACATCAGCGAGGTTTCCGCCACCTCCACTTCCAGCTGCGCCGGGTCCAGCTGGTAAAGCTGGATGACCCGGTGCAGTTCGTCGACCAGGCTTGGCATGGCGAACTGCGCACGGCTCAGGCTGATACCCAGCACCAGGTCCGACGGGAAACGCTGGCACCAGGCCTGGCGCTGAGCCGCGCCCTGGCGGTAGATCCAGCTGGCCAGGCGGTTGATCAAGCGCGCCTCTTCCAGCAACGGGATGAACAGCCCCGGCGGCACGTCGCCGACACTGGGATGCTGCCAACGCAGCAAGGCCTCGAAGCCACGCAAGCGGCCATCGTTGAAGCCAACCTGCGGCTGGTAAACCAGAGTGAAGTCTTGCTGCTCCACGGCCGTGCGTACGCTGTCCTCGAGCATCAGCCGCGAACGCGCCCGGCCGTTGAGCTCCTGATCGTAGAAGCGATACTGCTGGCGCCCCGCCTGCTTGGCCGCGTACATCGCCGCATCGGCCGCACGCAAGAGGCCTTCGACATTGGCGCCGCAATCCGGATAGGTGGCGATACCGATGCTCACCCCAAGGCTCACATCCAGCCCTTCCACCTGGTGGCTGATGGAAATACGTTCCAGCAACCGCTCGGCATAGCGCCCGGCCTGCTCCGGGTAAGGCAGGCTGTCAAACAGTGCGGTGAACTCGTCCCCGCCCATGCGCGCCAGCAGCGCTTCACTGCCCAGGCAATCCTTGAGCTGTTCGGCTACCCAGTGCAGCACCCGGTCGCCTGCGTCGTGGCCGAGCGAGTCGTTGATGCGCTTGAAGCCATCCAGGTCCATGTACATCAGCGCCTGCGCCTTGTCCGAACGCTCGTTGCGCAGCAGCGCCCCTTCGGCGGCCTGGTAGAACCCGCGGCGGTTGAGCAGGCCGGTAAGCGGGTCGGTGACGGCCTGGTACTCCAGCTGCTGGTGCAGGTTGCGCACCACCGACATGTCCAGCACGGTGACCACCATGGCCTGCTGCTCGGCCGGCAGTGGCGCACAGGACAACGCCACCGGCACCAGCTCGCCGCCAAGGGTGCGCAGCTGGGCATCGTGCACGCGGAAGATACGCCGCCCCAGGTAGGCTTGGTAGAAATCCGATTCGTTCCACAGGCTGGCACTGGTCAGTTGCACCAGGTCGAGCAGATGGGCGCCCTGCAACTGCTGCACCGGCGCTGACAACAAACGGGAAATGGCCGGGTTGGCAAAGCTGATGATGCCTTGGGCATCCACCACCAGAATGCCCTCGGCGGCGTTCTCCAGGATCGATGCGTTGAAGGCCCTGGCCGCTTCCAGCTCGCGGGTCAGCCGCTGCAGCATGCGCCGGTTGCGCTGCTGGTCGAGCAGGGCCTGGACCTTGGGCTTGAGGATTTGCGGGTCGAACGGTTTGAACATGTAGTCCACGGCGCCGCTGGCGTAGCCCTTGAGCACGGCCGCTTCGGACTGTTCGTTGGCGGTGAGGAAAATGATCGGGGTCAGCCGGGTACGCTGGCTGCCGCGCATCAGCCGGGCGACTTCGAAGCCGTCCATCTCCGGCATCTGTACATCCAGCAGGACCAGGTCGACATCGTGCTCGAGCAACGCGCTCAGGGCTTCCATCCCCGAGTTTGCCGTCAGCACCTGCCAATCCTGACGGGCCAGCAATGCCCGCATGCTGATGAGGTTTTCGGGGTAATCGTCTACCACCAGAAGAACCGAGCTGCCATCCAGTGGCTGAGGTTGGGGGTGAGGGTGAGCGCCATCCATGCTGCTTCTCTATTATGTGACCGACTTCAAGATACGGTTGGATCCACTAGTACTCTAGACCTGAGCGGATAACACGCAATGCAATCAGAACGCTATCAGTGCCTCAACTATACGGTAGCCGACTAACGGTCGCTTTGCCGGCACAGGCATAAGGTTCTAACACCCAAAAATGAAAAAACCCGCATTTCTGCGGGTTTCTTGTGTTGCCAGTGCAATCAGTTGACCTTGGCGGCCAGCTCACCTTTCAGGTAGCGCTGGTACATGCCTTCCAGGGAGATCGGCTTGATCTTCGAGGCATTGCCAGCGGTGCCGAAGGCTTCGTAACGGGCGATGCACACGTCACGCATGGCCTTGACGGTTTCACCGAAGAACTTGCGCGGGTCGAACTCGCTCGGGTTCTGCGCCATCAGGCGGCGCATGGCACCGGTGGAAGCCAGACGCAGGTCGGTGTCGATGTTGACCTTGCGCACGCCGTACTTGATACCTTCGACGATTTCCTCGACCGGTACACCGTAGGTTTCCTTGATGTCGCCGCCGTACTGGTTGATGATCGCCAGCCACTCTTGCGGTACCGAGGACGAACCGTGCATCACCAGGTGGGTGTTGGGGATGCGCTTGTGGATTTCCTTGATGCGGTCGATGGCCAGCACGTCACCGGTTGGTGGCTTGGTGAACTTGTAGGCACCGTGGCTGGTACCGATGGCGATCGCCAGGGCGTCGACCTGGGTCTTCTTGACGAAGTCGGCAGCCTCTTCCGGGTCGGTCAGCATCTGGCTGTGGTCCAGCACACCTTCGGCACCGATGCCGTCCTCTTCACCGGCCATGCCGGTTTCCAGCGAACCCAGGCAGCCCAGCTCGCCTTCTACCGAAACGCCGCAGGCGTGGGCCATAGCAACGGTCTGCTGGGTAACGCGGACGTTGTACTCGTAGTCGGTCGGGGTCTTGCCGTCTTCACCCAGCGAGCCGTCCATCATCACCGAGCTGAAGCCCAGCTGGATCGAGCGCTGGCAGACGTCAGGGCTGGTGCCGTGGTCCTGGTGCATGCACACCGGGATATGCGGGAATTCTTCGATGGCCGCCAGGATCAGGTGACGCAGGAACGGGGCACCGGCGTATTTGCGGGCACCGGCCGAAGCCTGGACGATCACCGGGGAGTCGGTCTTGTCGGCCGCTTCCATGATGGCGCGCATCTGCTCGAGGTTGTTGACGTTGAAAGCTGGTACGCCGTAACCGAACTCGGCGGCGTGGTCCAGCATCTGGCGCATGCTAATGAGTGCCATTGTGTATCTCTCTCCCGACAAGCGTCGTTTGTTTCGTGCAAGCCTGCCGCAGGGGCGGTTGCTGTTCAAGTAGTGTGGGCCACCCTCGCGGCCCGGCCAGTCACGGTGCCTTGCAGCCCCGCCCAATCAGATCGTTGGTTGCCACCCAGTACACCAGGCCTTCTTCGCCCTTGGTATGGAAGGCCAGCATGCCATCGCTGTACAGCGCACCCGAGGCACCCGGCTCGGCCTTGAGCCGGTAGACCTGGTCTCCGCCACCAAGGCGCACATCGACCTGGTCGCGCTGCGCATCGGCGAAGCGCCACAGCACTTCAGCCTGGGTGTCGCAGACCCAACGGGTCCAGTCGTCTGCCGGGGCGGGTTGCGCCGGCTTCAGCAGCGAGCATCCTGCCAGTGTCGCCAGGGCCGTCACGGCCAAAAGCGCTTTCATTCAGTTTCCTCGATTGGGGGCTGCTGTGCAGCCCTTCGCGGGCTTGCCCGCTCCCACAGGTCAAGCGCTGTACCTGTGGGAGCGGGCAAGCCCGCGAAGGGCCGCACAGCGGCCCCTACCTCAAGACCACAAATCAGCCTTCAGGTTGCCTGTTACCCGATCAAGGGCAACCCGGCGCCTTGCGCTGGTGGTCTTCGTCGTACTTTTCCAGGCCTTCCGGGCCCACGCGCTTGCTGATGACCGGCACGGTCTCGGCCTGCCACTCGGACTGGTAGCAACCGCCCTTGGGCGGTTGCGCCGGGTCGGCATCCGAGGCCGGGCTGCCGGCGCATGCGCTCAGCAGGCCAGCCAGCATCATCACAGGCAATTGCTTGACCATCAGGCCGCTCCCTTTGCCAAGCGCCGACGTCATCAGGCCTTGGCCCGCTCTTCCAGGATTGCCACGGCCGGCAGGACCTTGCCCTCGACGAACTCGAGGAAGGCGCCACCACCGGTAGAAATGTAGGAGATATCGGCGCCAACGCCATATTTGTCGATGGCTGCCAGGGTGTCACCGCCACCGGCGATGGAGAACGCGGCGCTGTCGGCGATGGCTTTGGCCAGCACCTTGGTGCCGTTGCCGAACTGGTCGAATTCGAACACGCCGACCGGGCCGTTCCACAGGATGGTCTTCGACGACTTCAGCAACTCGGCGAAATTGGCTGCGGTTTGCGGGCCGATGTCCAGGATCATGTCGTCAGTGGCAACGTCGGCAATGGCCTTGACGGTGGCTTCGGCGCTCTCGGCGAACTCTTTGGCAACCACCACGTCGACCGGCAGAGGCACGCTGACCTTGGCGGCGATGGCCTTGGCGGTGTCGACCAGGTCAGGCTCGTACAGCGACTTGCCCACCGGGTGGCCGGCTGCGGCCAGGAAGGTGTTGGCAATGCCGCCACCGACGATCAGCTGGTCGCAGACCGAGCTCAGGCTGTTCAGCACGTCCAGCTTGGTGGAGACCTTGGAGCCGGCAACGATGGCTGCCATCGGCTTGGCCGGGGCCTTCAGGGCCTTGCCCAAGGCATCCAGCTCGGCTGCCAGCAGCGGGCCGGCAGCAGCGACCTTGGCGAACTTGGCAACGCCATGGGTCGAACCTTCGGCACGGTGGGCAGTACCGAAAGCGTCCATGACGAACACGTCGCAGAGGGCGGCGTATTTCTGCGCCAGCTCGTCGGCGTTCTTCTTCTCGCCCTTGTTGAAGCGCACGTTCTCGAACAGTACCAGGTCACCAGCCTTGACCTCGACACCGTCCAGGTAGTCGGCAACCAGCGGCACGTCGCGGCCCAGGGCCTTGCTCAGGTAGTCGGCGACCGGCTTGAGGCTGTTCTCGGCAGAGAACTCACCCTCGGTCGGGCGGCCCAGGTGCGAGCAGACCATTACCGCCGCGCCCTTCTCCAGGGCCAGCTTGATGGTCGGCAGCGCTGCCAGGATACGCGCGTCGCTGGCTACCACACCGTCCTTCACAGGCACGTTGAGGTCTTCGCGGATCAATACGCGCTTACCTTGCAGGTCGAGGTCGGTCATCTTCAACACGGTCATGAATGCAGTCCTTCAGGGCTGTTTGTTGCGGGTTGGGTGGACGACGTGCAGATAGTGTTCGGCAACGTCGAGCATACGGTTGGCGAACCCCCATTCGTTGTCGAACCAGGCCAGCAGGTTCACCAGGCGAGGGCCGGAAACACGGGTCTGGCTGGCATCGACGATCGCCGAATGCGGGTCATGGTTGAAATCACAGCTGGCGTGGGGCAACTCGGTGTAGGCCAGCAAGCCTTTCAGCGGGCCTTCCAGCGCCGCCTCGCGCAGCACCCGGTTGACTTCGGCCGCGCTGGTATCGCGGGCGGTCTGCAGGGTGATGTCCAGGCACGAGACGTTGACGGTCGGTACGCGTACCGCTTTGGCCTGGATTCGCCCGGCAAGTTCCGGAAGCAGGCGCTCGATGCCACGCGCCAGACCAGTGGACACCGGGATCACCGACTGGAAGGCCGAACGCGTGCGGCGCAGGTCTTCGTGGTGGTAGGCGTCGATCACCGGCTGGTCGTTCATCGCCGAGTGGATGGTGGTGATCTGCACGTACTCGATGCCGAATGCCTGGTCCAGCACGCGCAGCAGCGGCACGCCGCAGTTGGTGGTGCACGATGCGTTGGACACCAGGCGCTCGTTGCCGGTCAGGCAGGCCTGGTTGACGCCGTAGACCACCGTGGCATCGACGTCGGCCTCGCTGGCCATTGGCTGCGAGAACAGCACCCGCGGCGCGCCGGCGTCGAGGAAACGCTGGCCATCGGCGCGGGTGTGGTAGGCGCCGGAGCACTCCAGCACCAGGTCGATGTCCAGGGCGGCCCAGTCGATGCCTTCGGGGGTGGCACTGCGCATCACCTTCACGCAGTCGCCATTGATATGCAGACAGTCGCCATCGACCTTCACCTCACCGGGGAAACGCCCGTGGGTGGAGTCGAAGCGTGTCAGGTATTCCAGGCTGGCCTGGTCGGCCAGGTCGTTCAGCGCGACGATCTCGAAACCGGCCTTTGCCCCCCGCTCGAACAGCGCGCGCAGGACACAGCGGCCGATACGGCCATAACCGTTGAGTGCAACTTTGTAGGGACGCAGGTGGGGCATAGGTAGCTCTTGAACTCCGGCAGTTGAACGGGGCCGCTGCGCAGCCCATTCGCGGCACAAGGCCGCTCCTACAGGGGACGGCGTGCGCAATACCCTGTAGGAGCGGCCTTGTGCCGCGAACGAGGGCCATGGCCCTCGCCTTCCTTGTATCAGTCTTCCAGCAGCTCTTCGGCGGTACCCAGGATGTTCTCCAGGGTGAAGCCGAACTCTTCGAACAGTGCCGAAGCCGGCGCCGACTCACCGTAGGTGGTCATGCCGATGATACGACCTTCCAGGCCGACGTACTTGTACCAGAAGTCGGCGTGAGCGGCTTCGATGGCGATACGCGCACCTACTTCCAGCGGCAGCACGGACTGCTTGTAGGCAGCGTCCTGGGCATCGAACACGCTGGTGCACGGCATGGAAACCACGCGTACCTTGCGGCCTTGTTCGGTCAGCTTGGCGTGCGCCTGAACAGCCAGGCCCACTTCGGAACCGGTGGCGATCAGGATCAGCTCAGGCTCGCCGGCGCAGTCCTTGAGCACGTAGCCGCCGCGGCTGATGTCGGCGATCTGCTGGGCGTCGCGGTCCTGGTGCTGCAGGTTCTGGCGCGAGAAGATCAGCGCCGAAGGGCCGTCCTTGCGCTCCAGGGCGTTTTTCCAGGACACGGCGGATTCCACCGCGTCGGCTGGGCGCCAGGTGTCCAGGTTCGGCGTGCTGCGCAGGCTGGTCAACTGCTCGATCGGCTGGTGAGTCGGGCCGTCTTCGCCCAGGCCGATGGAGTCGTGGGTGTAGACGTGGATCACGCGCTGCTTCATCAGCGCCGACATGCGCACGGCGTTGCGGGCGTATTCCATGAACATCAGGAAGGTCGCGCCGTAAGGCACCAGGCCACCGTGCAGGGCAACGCCGTTCATGATGGCGGTCATGCCGAACTCGCGCACGCCGTAGAACACGTAGTTGCCGCTGGCGTCGTTGGCTTCGACACCCTTGCAGCCCTTCCACAGGGTCAGGTTGGAACCGGCCAGGTCGGCCGAACCGCCGAGGAACTCTGGCAGCAGCGGGCCGAAGGCGTTCAGGGCGTTCTGGCTGGCCTTGCGGCTGGCGATGGTTTCGCCCTTGGCGGCCACTTCGTTGATGTAGGCCTGGGCCTTCTCGCTGAAGTCGGCCGGCAGCTCGCCGCTGTCACGGCGCTTGAACTCGGCAGCCAGCTCCGGGTAGGCCTTGGCGTAGGCGTCGAAGCGCTGGTTCCACTCGGCTTCGGCCTTGGCACCGGCAGCCTTGGCGTCCCACTCGGCGTAGATCTCGGCCGGGATTTCGAACGGGCCGTGGTTCCAGTTCAGTTCCTTGCGGGCCAGGGCGATTTCGTCGTTGCCCAGCGGTGCGCCGTGGCAGTCTTCCTTGCCCTGCTTGTTCGGCGAGCCGAAACCGATGATGGTCTTGCAGCAGATCAGGGTCGGGCGATCGCTCTTGCGGGCGGTCTCGATGGCGGTCTTGATCTCGTCGGCGTCATGGCCGTCGACGTTGCGGATCACCTGCCAGTTGTACGCTTCGAAGCGCGCCGGGGTGTTGTCGGTGAACCAGCCGTGCACTTCGCCGTCGATGGAAATGCCGTTGTCGTCATAGAAGGCGATCAGCTTGTTCAGGCCCAAGGTGCCGGCCAGCGAAGCGACTTCGTGGGAGATACCTTCCATCATGCAGCCGTCGCCGAGGAACACGTAGGTGTTGTGGTCGACGATGTTGTGGCCGTCACGGTTGAACTGGGCGGCAAGCACTTTTTCGGCCAGGGCGAAGCCCACGGCGTTGGCGATACCCTGGCCGAGCGGGCCGGTGGTGGTCTCGACGCCTGGGGTGTAGCCGTATTCCGGGTGGCCCGGGGTGCGGCTGTGCAGCTGGCGGAAGCCTTTGATGTCATCGATGGTGACGTCGTAGCCGGTCAGGTGCAGCAGCGAGTAGATCAGCATCGAACCGTGGCCGTTGGACAGCACGAAGCGGTCACGGTCGGCGAAACTCGGGTTGCTCGGGTTGTGCTTCAGATAGTCGCGCCAAAGCACTTCGGCGATATCCGCCATGCCCATGGGGGCACCTGGGTGGCCGCTGTTGGCCTTTTGCACGGCATCCATGCTGAGGGCACGAATGGCGTTGGCACGTTCACGACGGCTGGGCATCGCTGATCTCCTGGGGGGCTTGAATAGGTGGTGTCACGAAAAAAGGCGGCCATTTTCGCCCACTGGGGGGGCTTGGGGCAATGACGTATGGTCGCAGTCGGGGGATTTTCCTCTGATTGGCACTGATTTCGGGGCAAAATCTGGAAATCGGCGCCGGCTTCTTCGCGGGTGAACCCGCTCCCACAGGGTCGCACCAAGGCTGAGGGCAGTGCTGAACCTGTGGGAGCGGGTTCACCCGCGAAGAGGCCAGCAATGGCAGCCTCGCCCTCCGCCCATCAGCCAATATCAAAACTTTTTGATATTGCCCTTGCTAGGGCAACGATGCCTGTCTAGACTGCCGCACCATGAACCTCCGTGCGCAATCGATCCCCGAGCAACGCGAAGCATTGGCAGCCCTGTGCAAAGCCAGTGGCGACGAGTTGCGTCTGAACGTATTGCGCGCCCTGGCCAACGACTCGTTCGGCGTGCTGGAGCTGGCGCAGATCTTCGATGTGGGCCAGTCGGGCATGAGCCACCACCTGAAGGTACTGGCCCAGGCCGAGCTGGTGGCGACCCGCCGCGAGGGCAATGCCATCTTCTACCGCCGCGCCCTGCCCGACAGCCTGCGCCTGGGCGGTCGGCTGCACGCGGCGCTGCTTGAAGAAGTGGACGACCTGGCCCTGCCGCCTGACGTGCAGGCGCGCATCGCCCAGGTGCAGCAACGCCGCGCAGCCACCAGCCAGGACTTCTTCCTGCGTGTGGAAGAGAAATTCCGCGCCCAGCAAGACCTGATCGCCGGCCTGCCGCAGTACCGCGAAAGCCTGCTGGCGCTGCTCGACAAACTGAATTTCGACCCGGCCGCCAGCGCCCTCGAGGTCGGCCCCGGTGACGGTGGCTTCCTGCCCGACCTGGCCCGGCGCTTCGCCCAGGTCACCGCCCTGGACAACAGCCCGACCATGCTCGAACTGGCGCGTCAGGTGTGCCAGCGCGAAGGGCTCGACAACGTGAACCTGCAGTTGGCCGATGCACTGGGTGCAACGGATGTGGCCGCCGACTGCGTTGTGCTGAACATGGTGCTGCACCATTTCAGCGACCCGGCCCTGGCCTTGCGCCAGCTGGCCAAACGGGTGAAGGCAGGCGGCAGCCTGCTGGTAACCGAACTGTGCAGCCATGACCAGGGGTGGGCGCGCGAAGCCTGCGGCGACCTGTGGCTTGGCTTCGAACAGGACGACCTGGCCCGTTGGGCCAACGCCGCCGGGCTGGCCCCCGGGGACAGCCTGTACGTGGGCTTGCGTAACGGTTTCCAGATTCAGGTCCGCCATTTCCAGCGGACGGCTGGCGACATACAACATCGGTAAATTTCAGGAACCTTCGAGATGAGCGAATACTCCCTTTTCACCTCCGAGTCCGTGTCCGAAGGGCATCCGGACAAGATCGCCGACCAGATTTCGGACGCCGTCCTTGATGCCATCATCGCCCAGGACAAATACGCCCGCGTAGCCTGCGAAACCCTGGTCAAGACCGGTGTCGCCATCATCGCCGGCGAAGTCACCACCTCCGCCTGGGTCGACCTGGAAGAGCTGGTGCGCAAGGTCATCATCGACATCGGCTACAACAGCTCCGACGTCGGTTTCGACGGCGCCACCTGCGCCGTGATGAACATCATCGGCAAGCAGTCGGTGGACATCGCCCAGGGCGTCGACCGCTCCCGCCCGGAAGACCAGGGCGCCGGTGACCAGGGCCTGATGTTCGGCTACGCCAGCAACGAGACCGACGTGCTGATGCCAGCACCGATCTGCTTCTCGCACCGTCTGGTCGAGCGCCAGGCCGAAGCGCGCAAATCGAAACTGCTGCCATGGCTGCGCCCGGACGCCAAGTCGCAGGTCACCTGCCGTTACGAAAATGGCAAGGTGGTCGGCATCGACGCCGTGGTGCTGTCGACCCAGCACAACCCTGAGGTTTCGCAGAAAGACCTGCAGGAAGCCGTGATGGAGCTGATCGTCAAGCACACCCTGCCTGCCGAACTGCTGCACAAGGGCACCCAGTACCACATCAACCCGACCGGCAACTTCATCATCGGTGGCCCGGTGGGTGACTGCGGCCTGACCGGGCGCAAGATCATCGTCGACTCCTACGGCGGCATGGCCCGCCATGGTGGTGGCGCGTTCTCCGGCAAGGACCCGTCCAAGGTCGACCGTTCCGCCGCCTACGCCGGCCGCTACGTGGCCAAGAACATCGTCGCCGCCGGCCTGGCCGAGCGTTGCGAGATCCAGGTGTCGTACGCCATCGGCGTGGCCCAGCCGACCTCCATCTCGATCAACACCTTCGGTACCGGCAAGGTCTCCGACGACAAGATCATCCAGCTGGTGCGCGAGTGCTTCGACCTGCGTCCTTACGCCATCACCACCATGCTCGACCTGCTGCACCCGATGTACCAGGAAACCGCTGCCTACGGCCACTTCGGCCGCACCCCGCAGCAGAAGACGGTCGGCGACGACACCTTCACCACCTTCACCTGGGAGCGCACCGACCGCGCCCAGTCGCTGCGTGACGCTGCCGGCCTGTAAGTTTCCTACGGCGCTGGACGAAAGCCCCTGCCGAGCAATCGACAGGGGCTTTTTTGTGACATATGGGCTGACAAACGCTGCATGGCGACCCTCACGCTACCTGCCTAGGCTGAGGGCTCCCACCCGCCATGCAAGGATGCTGGCCATGCCGCTCATGCTGCTTTTCGCCCTACTGTTGACGTTGAATGCTCCCTTGGCCCGTGCCGCCACATGCCCCACCTGGAACCCGCAACAAGTCGAGGCTGAAGTAAGCCGACTGCGCGCCACGCTTGCCCGCTGGGACGACCATTACCATCGTCAGGGCATCGCACTGGTGGCCGATGAACTGTACGACCAGAGCCGCCAGCGCCTGGCGCACCTGCAGCAATGCTTTGGCATCGCGGCCACCCCGTCCCCGCTGGCCAGCGCTGGCGGGCCAATCCCGCATCCGGTGCCGCATACCGGCGTCGACAAGCTGGCCGACCGCCTGGCTGTAGAACACTGGCTGGCCGGCAAGGCCGATGTCTGGGTGCAGCCAAAGGTCGATGGCGTAGCGGTATCCCTCATCTACCGACAGGGCCGGCTGGTGCAGTTGATCAGCCGGGGGGACGGCGTGCAGGGGCACGACTGGAGCCGCCACATCCCCCTGCTCGACGCAATCAACCGGCAACTGCCCCAGGCCATCGACCTGCAACTGCAGGGCGAACTTTACCTGCGCCTGGACGGGCATGTGCAAGCCCGGGCTGGCAGCGCCAACGCCAGAGGTACGGTAGCCGGGCTGCTGGCTCGCAAGCAGCTGAGTGGTGAGCAAGGCGAGCGCATCGGCCTGTTCGTGTGGGACTGGCCGCAAGGCCCCGAGCAGCAGGCCGAACGCCTCGCGAAGCTGGCGGAACTGGGCTTTGCGCACAGCCAGGATTACAGCGTCGCCATAGCAACAGCGGACGATGCCGCGCACTGGCGTGAGTACTGGTACCGCTCACCCCTGCCCTTCGCCACCGATGGCGTGGTGTTGCGCCAAGGCGTCCGGCCGCCGGCCGAGCGCTGGCAGGCCAAGGCACCCTACTGGATCGCGGCGTGGAAGCACCCGTACACGCAGGCCCTGGCCGAAGTGCGCGAAGTACGCTTCCGCGTTGGCCGCACAGGCAGGGTCACGCCAGTGTTGCACGTGCTGCCAGTTACCCTGGATGACCGGCGAATCACCCAGGTGAGCCTGGGCTCGCTGGCTCGCTGGCTCAAGCTCGACATCCGCCCCGGTGACCAAGTGGCCGTCAGCCTTGCCGGGCTGACCATCCCGCGCCTGGAGCAAGTGGTGCACCGCGCCGCCGAGCGCCAACCGGTAACCGCACCAGCGCCCGGCCAACATCATGCCCACAGTTGCTGGCAGGCAAGCGAAGGCTGCGAGGACCAGTTCATTGCCCGCCTCACCTGGCTCAGCGGCAAGCAGGGGCTGGCCCTGCCGCGCACCGGCCCCGGCACCTGGCGCCGACTGGTGGCTGCCGGGCTGGTGACCTCCATGACGGACTGGCTGCATCTGGATGCCGAGCGCCTGGGCCAGGTAGCGGGTATCAGTGACGCAACGGCTGCGCAGTTGCTGGGCAGTTTCGAGCAAGCCCGCTCACGGCCCTTTGCCCAGTGGCTGCGCGGGCTGGGCGCACCCACGCCCACCGGCATGCAGATGACAGGCGACTGGCTGGAGCTTGCTGCTCGCACAAACCTTGAATGGCAAGGCATGCCCGGTATCGGCGAAAAGCGCGGGCAACAGCTTGCAGGATTTTTTGCGACCACCGAGGTTCAAGCCATTGCAACGCAGCTGGCCAAGGCCGGGATCGACGGATTCCGGATCGACAGGCAAAGCATCGAGCAATGATTATTTACCAATTTACCCGTAGGAAAATCCCGAGATTAAGCCGGAAAACCGCAACAAGGGTTTCTAAATGGGCAAAACCAAGGCAGGATTTCCCCCAACTTTTGCTGCCCCGCCCCGTCAAGGAGGCTTTTCATGAAACGTATTTCGACCCTTTTCCTGCTCGCGACACTGGGCCTGGCCGCTGGCGCCGTACAAGCCGCCCAGCCGGATGCCGGCCTGACCGGTTGCGCCGCCAAGCGTAGCGCCATCGAGAACCAGTTGAAGATTGCCCGTGACCACGGCAACAACGATCAGGCCGCGGGGCTTGAAGAGGCGCTGCGAGGGGTCGACAACTGCACCGATGCCGGTCTGCGCAAGGAACGTGAGCAGAAGGTGCTCGACGCCCGTCACGAAGTGGCGCAGCGGGAAAGGGACTTGAAGAAAGCCGAGAAGAAAGGCGATTCGGAGAAGATCAACAAGCGCAAGGACAAGCTGGCAGAGTCGCGCAAGGAACTGCAGGAAGCGGTGGAAGATCTGGATCGCTGAGGCCCCGACCGGGCAAACGCGATCATTGTAGGAGCGGCCTTGTGTCGCGATGGGCCGCAAAGCGGCCCCGGCGATTTGTGCATCAGCTGAAATCCTGGGGCCGCTGCGCAGCCCTATCGCGACACAAGGCCGCTCCTACACAGGGCAATGCAGTCCATCAATGGTTGCGGAATTCCGTATGACAGGCCTTGCAAGCCGCTTCGACCTTGTCCATCGGCGCCTTCAGCTGCGCAGCGTCCAGCGGCTGGCCGCGGGTGACATCGACCAGTTCGCCAGTGACGCCTTCCAGCTGCCGGGCCAGGTCATGAAAGCGTGCCTGACGTTCCCATACCTCGGCACGCGCGCTACTGTCGCCACCATCACGCGCCTGTGGGAAGTGCTGCCAGGGCTGGTGCGAAAGGTTGTCCAGCTTCAGCGCACCGTCGGCAAACTTCACCCCGTCGAACGGCAACCGCCCACGCAACATGCCGCCCAGGTCTTCGCTGGTCTTGAGCATGTCCTTGAAGATCACCTTGCGCTTGCCCAGCGGGGAGTTCGGGTCAACCCGGTCACAACCACCCAGGGCCAGTGCTGCCAGCAGAACAACGGTCAATCGCTTCAACATCACGGTCACTTCGGCCTACGCAAATGGGCGGCCAGTATCGCTGCCCAGCGGCCAAAGACCAATAGCCACATAAAAAACAGGGGCGAATATCCGTGTTCACCCATGACAGGAACGTACTCATGAAATCTGCCCTGCGCCATCTGGCCTGGACACTCCCGGCGCTGGCCCTGCTGGCCGGCTGCAACGGTGGCGAAAGCGCCAAACCTGAGCCCCATGCCATCGCCACCTACGCCAATGCCACCTGGCAGGACCTGCCTGCCGTCAGCGACAGCGACCTGGTGGCGGGCTTCCAGGCCTGGCGCAACGGCTGTGAAAAGCTCAAGCGCGACACCGTCTGGGCCAGCACCTGCGAAGCAGCCGCCAGCGTGCCCGACAATGCCTTGCAAGTGCGCGCCTTCCTGCAACAGAACCTGCAGGTATACGGCCTGCGTTCGGCCGAAAACAATGCCAACGGCCTGATCACCGGTTACTACGAACCGGTCTACCCTGGCAGCCTGAGCCAATCGGCAACCAACCACGTGGCGGTCTACGGCATCCCCGACGACATGATCGTGGTCGACCTGGCCAGCGTGTACCCCGAACTCAAGGGCAAGCGCCTGCGCGGTCGCCTCGATGGCCGGGTGCTAAAGCCTTACGACACCGCCGAGGTGATCAACCGTGACGGCGTCAAGGCACCGGTGCTGGCCTGGCTGACCGACCCGATGGACCTGCAGTTCCTGCAGATCCAGGGTTCCGGCCGGGTACAACTGGAAGATGGCCGCCAGCTGCGCCTGGGTTACGCCGACCAGAACGGCCACCCCTACCGGCCGATCGGGCGCTGGCTGGTGGAACAGGGCCAGTTGAAAAAGGAAGAAGTGAGCATGGGCGCCATTCATGCCTGGGCCCAGGCCAACCCGCAGCGGGTGCCGGAACTGCTCGCCAGCAACCCCAGCTACGTGTTCTTCAGCACCCGCCCGGACAGCAACGAAGGGCCGCGGGGTTCGCTGAACGTGCCGCTGACCGCTGGCTACAGCGTGGCCATCGACCGCAAGGTGATTCCGCTGGGCAGCTTGCTGTGGCTTTCCACCACTCGCCCGGATGGTACGCCGGTGGTACGCCCGGTGGGGGCTCAGGATACCGGTGGGGCAATTACCGGCGAGGTGCGCGCGGACCTGTTCTGGGGCACCGGGCCGCAAGCCGGAGAGCTGGCCGGGAACATGAAGCAGCAGGGGCAGATCTGGATGCTGTGGCCCAAGGGCAAGCCGCTGCCTGAGGTGCCGAAAGTGCCTTGATCGGCGGTGGATTCTTCGCGGGCTCGTCGGACCGCCGCACCGCCGCTCCCACAGGTACACCCCAGGATTCAAGGGCCGTGATGTACCTGTGGGAGATTGCCCAGCCCTTTGGGCTGCGCTGTCGCACAGAAAACTGAACTCGCAAGCGATCCTCGTACCCTGTGGGAGCGGCTTTAGCCGCGAAGAATCCAACGCGGTGCATGGCACCGGCTGCGCCGGTGTTCGCGGCTAAAGCCGCTCCCACAGGGTCCCTGCTAATTCAATGAGTTATGTGCAGTTCTATGAGAGCGGGCAAGCCCGCGAAGAAGGCAACGCGGTCTCAGATGGAAACCACGAAGAAGGCCACGATCATCGCCATACCGGCAAACCACACCAGCGATCGCAGCATGGCCCAGTCGGCCAGGTAACAGATGATGTAGAGCAACCGGCTGGTGATGTACATCACCCCCAGCACATCCTGCGTCACCTGCTCGGCATTGCCGACGATATCCGCCACCAGCACCGCCGCGGCAAATGCCGGGAAGGCTTCGAAACTGTTCTGCTGGGCAGCATGCGCGCGCCGCGGCAACCCGGACAGGGTATCCAGGAAGGCGCGCGGGTCGTGGTTGTCGCGCAAGCGGAAGCGGCCACTACCGACTTTGGCGATCAACGCACACAGTGGTGGCAAGAACAGCGCAATCAGGATGCACCACAGGGCAACAGTCATGGACAGGACTCCTTGTTCAGTCTTCGGGTCAAAGCTTCATTACCAGCATGCCGGCCAACACCAGCCCGCAAGCTAGGAGTCTCGGTCCGCCAAAAGGTTCTTTCAGGTAGCGCATGCCCAGCAGCACCACCAGGATCACGCTCAACTCCCGCAACGCCGCCGCTTCGGCCACCGACCCCAGGTGCATGGCCCACAGCACCAGCGCGTAACTGAGCAATACACAAAGCCCCACCGCCAGCCCCAGGCGCCACTGCAGGCGCCAGAACAACACGAACGGCGCACGTCGCGCCACGCTGGCAAGCAACGGGAAGGGCCAGGCGCTGAGCAAGGTCAGCCACACCAGGTAATCCCAGGGCTTGCCCCACAAGCGCACGGCCTGGCCGTCGAACCAGGTGTAGCAACCAATGCACAGACCGATCAGGGCAACCACCGGCAGCATCGACCAGGGCAGCCGGTCACCGCCACCGCCCTGCCACAACAGGCAGGCCATGCCACAGGGGATCAGCAGGATGCCGATGATCTGCTGCTGGCTCAGCGATTCGCCGGCAAAGGCCAGGGTCAGCCCCAGCACCACCAGCGGCGACAGCCCGCGCATCAGAGGATAGACCAGCCCCAGGTCGCCCACGCGGTAGGCCTGGATCAACAGGAAGCGGTACAGCTGCTCGGCCAGCGCCGACGCCAGCAGCCAGGGCCAGATGTTGGCCGGCGGTACCTCGACGAAGGGCACCGCCAGCACCGCGAAGGCCAACGCCACCGTATCCATGCTGGCGATCACCAGCAGGCGCTCGCCGCTGAATTTGATCAGGGTATTCCAGGTCGCATGCAGCAGGGCAGCGACCAACACCAGGGAAGTTGCCAGCACGCCTTCTTATCCTTGTGGCTTTTTACGTTTGTGAATATACAGCGCTCGAGGGGACCATTGTGGGAGCGGGCATGCCCGCGAAGAAAGCAACTCGGTGCATGGCACCGGCTTTGCCGGTGTTCGCGGGCATGCCCGCTCCCACAGAGACCGCGCCAGCCTTCGGGTTTTGCACAAGTCAGGGTATGCGATACAAGCTTCTGGATGGGAACGTTTCAAACGAATCCGGTCAAACCCTGTGTCCCGAACCCCGCGCCAGGTCATCAAAGAACTGCCCGAGCCATTCGGGTTACGACTTGGAAGCCACTGTTACAGGATTCGGGATGCTTGAACTAGTTGCCGCGTTTATCTGCCTTACCACCCTCCTCACCTATGTAAATTACCGTTTCATCGGCCTGCCCCCTGCCATCGGCGTGATGGTCACGGCGCTGCTGTTTTCCCTGATGCTGCAGGGCTTGAGCCTGATCGGCTTCCCTGGCCTGGAAGCGCGCGTCGAAGGGCTGATGAATCAGATCGACTTCAACGACCTGCTGATGCACTGGATGCTGGCGTTCCTGCTGTTCGCCGGCGCCTTGCACGTCAACCTCTCCGACCTGCGCAGCTACCGCTGGCCCATCGGCCTGCTGGCCACCGTCGGCGTACTGATTGCCACCGTGGTCATCGGCTACCTGTCGCACTGGGTGTTCGCCCTGTTCGGCTGGCAGGTGCCGCTGATCTACTGTCTGCTGTTCGGTGCGCTGATCTCGCCCACCGACCCGATTGCCGTGCTGGGCGCGCTACGTACCGCCAATGCCTCCAAACCGCTGAAAACCACTATCGTCGGCGAGTCGCTGTTCAACGACGGCACTGCGGTGGTGGTGTTCACCGTGTTGCTGGGCATCATCCAGCTGGGCGAGACGCCGAGCATGACCGACACCGCGATCCTGTTCGCCCGCGAGGCCATCGGCGGCGTGGTGTTCGGCGGCCTGATCGGCTACGCCACCTACCGCATGATCAAGAGCGTCGAGCAATATCAGGTGGAAGTGATGCTGACCCTGGCACTAGTCATCGGCGGCTCGGCGATGTGCTACGAGCTGCACGTTTCGGCGCCGATCGCCATGGTGGTGGCCGGGCTGATCATCGGTAACCTGGGGCGCAACCTGGCCATGAACGACATGACCCGTCGCTACATGGACGGTTTCTGGGAACTGATCGACGACATGCTCAACGCCCTGCTGTTCGCGTTGATCGGCCTGGAACTGTTGCTGCTGCCATTCAACTGGATGCACCTGGCGGCCGGCAGCGTGCTGGCGCTGGCGGTGCTGCTGTCGCGGCTGCTGACCGTGGCCCCGGCGATCGTGCTACTGCGGCGCTGGCGCCCGGTGCCCAAGGGCACGGTACGGGTGCTGACCTGGGGTGGCCTGCGCGGTGGGGTGTCGGTTGCCCTGGCACTGTCGCTGCCACTGGGCGAGGAGCGTGACCTGCTGCTGTCGATCACCTACATCGTGGTGCTGTCATCGATCCTGGTGCAGGGGTTGAGCATTGGGCGGGTGGTGCGCAAGGTGAGCGCTCAGCCTTGAGACCCTGGGGCCGCTTTGCGGCCCTTTCGCGACACAAGGCCGCTCCTACAGGAGATTGCATTCCCCTGTAGGAGCGGCCTTGTGTCGCGATGGGCTGCAAAGCAGCCCCAGAATGTTCATTCCACTGCAGAATCCGGGAACTGGTCCTGGATGTACTTGATCTCGGTCCGCCCATGCGCCGCCGGCAGCCCATCCTCGCCAAGGTTGACGAAGACCATCTTGTCGACCGTGAGGATGGCCTTGCGGGTGATCTTGTTGCGCACTTCGCACTTGAGGGTGATCGAGGTGCGGCCGAACTCGGTGGCGGTGATGCCCAGCTCGATGATGTCGCCCTGGCGCGAGGCACTGACGAAGTTTATTTCCGATATGTACTTGGTCACCACGCGCTGGTTGCCCAGCTGGACGATGGCGTAGATCGCCGCCTCTTCGTCGATCCAGCGCAACAGGCTGCCACCGAACAAAGTGCCGTTTGGGTTGAGGTCTTCGGGTTTAACCCACTTGCGGGTATGAAAGTTCATCTGTACTCCTGACCTGCTTGGCTAACGTGTAGCAATGATGGCAGAGCGGCCGCTGTCGCTCCATTGAACATCGACTATCGTCGCGATTAATCGACAGAAAACCTTGGGCAAGCCGACGGGCGCGGCTATAATCTCCGCCGCTTCACATGGCCGCCCACAGCGGCGCCATGCCCGCCACCCGTCCGAGGGGCGCTGCAGCAGGCTAGGCCTGTCAGGCTCGGATGGGGCGTTGCTCGCTCTCGCGGGCGCTTAACGCACAACGGCGCCCATTCGCACACTACGAATGGAGGCTCTCATGAGCGCTGCAAACATGCCTGCTGGTTTTACCGATTACAAAGTCGCCGACATCTCCCTGGCCGCCTGGGGTCGTCGCGAAACCATCATCGCCGAATCGGAAATGCCTGCACTGATGGGCCTGCGTCGCAAGTACCTGGCCGAGCAACCGCTCAAGGGTGCGAAGATCCTGGGCTGCATCCACATGACCATCCAGACCGCCGTGCTGATCGAAACCCTGGTTGCCCTGGGTGCCGAAGTGCGCTGGTCGTCCTGCAACATCTTCTCCACCCAGGACCAGGCCGCCGCGTCCATCGCCGCCGCCGGTATCCCGGTGTTCGCCTGGAAAGGTGAAACCGAGCAAGAGTACGAGTGGTGCCTGGAGCAGACCATCCTCAAGGATGGCCAGCCATGGGACGCCAACATGGTCCTCGACGACGGTGGCGACCTGACCGAGCTGCTGCACAAGAAGTACCCGCAAGTGCTGGAGCGCGTGCACGGCGTGACCGAAGAGACCACCACCGGCGTGCACCGCCTGCTGGACATGCTGGCCAAGGGCGAGCTGAAAGTCCCGGCGATCAACGTCAACGACTCGGTCACCAAGAGCAAGAACGACAACAAGTACGGCTGCCGTCACAGCCTGAACGACGCCATCAAGCGTGGTACCGACCACCTGCTGTCGGGCAAGCAGGCCCTGGTGATCGGTTACGGTGACGTGGGCAAGGGCTCGGCCCAGTCCCTGCGTCAGGAAGGCATGATCGTCAAGGTCACCGAAGTCGACCCGATCTGCGCCATGCAGGCCTGCATGGACGGTTTCGAAGTGGTTTCGCCGTTCATCGACGGTATCAACAACGGCACCGAAGCCAGCATCGACAAGGCCCTGCTGGGCAAGATCGACCTGATCGTGACCACCACCGGTAACGTCAACGTCTGCGACGCCAACATGCTCAAGGCGCTGAAGAAGCGTGCCGTGGTGTGCAACATCGGCCACTTCGACAACGAGATCGACACCGCCTTCATGCGCAAGAACTGGGCCTGGGAAGAGGTCAAGCCGCAGGTGCACAAGATCCACCGCACCGGCGCTGGCAGCTTCGACCCGCAGAACGACGACTACCTGATCCTGCTGGCCGAAGGCCGCCTGGTCAACCTGGGTAACGCCACTGGCCACCCAAGCCGCATCATGGACGGTTCGTTCGCCAACCAGGTACTGGCGCAGATCTTCCTGTTCGAGCAGAAGTTCGCCGACCTGTCGGCCGAGAAGAAAGCCGAGCGCCTGACCGTTGAAGTACTGCCGAAGAAGCTCGACGAAGAAGTGGCCCTGGAAATGGTCCGCGGCTTCGGCGGCGTGGTCACTCAGCTGACCAAGCAGCAGGCCGACTACATCGGTGTCACCGTCGAAGGCCCGTTCAAGCCGCACGCCTACCGCTACTAAGCGGCAGCTTGAAGCTTCAAGCGGCAATCAAAGGCAGACCATGCCGTTGCCGCTTGCAGCTCAAGCATAAAGGATCTTGAACGATGCCCAAGCCAGGCCGGCCATAACCGATCTGGCTTTTACTTGCAGCCTGCCGCTTGAAGCTTGCTGCCAGAGGAACGCCTGATGTCCCAGGAACGCCGTTACAGTTTCGAGTTCTTCCCGACCAAGACCGATGCCGGTCACGAAAAGCTGATGGGCGTCGCCCGCCAGCTGGCCGCCTACAACCCGGACTTCTTCTCCTGCACCTACGGTGCCGGTGGCTCGACCCGCGACCGCACGCTGAACACCGTGCTGCAGCTGGAAAGCGAAGTGAAGGTACCTGCCGCACCGCACCTGTCGTGCGTAGGCGACACCAAGGCCGAACTGCGTGCCCTGCTGGCCGAATACAAGGCTGCAGGCATCAAGCGCATCGTCGCCCTGCGTGGCGACCTGCCATCGGGCATGGGCATGGCCAGTGGCGAACTGCGCTACGCCAGCGACCTGGTCGAATTCATTCGCCAGGAAACCGCCGATCACTTCCACCTGGAAGTGGCCGCCTACCCGGAGATGCACCCCCAGGCCCGCAACTTCGAGGCTGACCTGGCCAACTTCGTGCACAAGGTCAAGGCCGGTGCCGACAGCGCCATCACCCAGTACTTCTTCAACGCCGACAGCTACTTCTACTTCGTCGAGCGCGCGCAGAAGCTGGGCGTGGACATCCCGGTGGTACCCGGCATCATGCCGATCACCAACTACAGCAAGCTGGCGCGCTTCTCCGACGCCTGTGGCGCCGAGATCCCGCGCTGGATCCGCAAGCAGCTGGAAGCCTATGCCGACGACACCGCCAGCATCCAGGCATTCGGCGAAGAAGTGATCACCCGCATGTGCGAACAGCTGCTGCAAGGCGGCGCACCGGGCCTGCACTTCTACACCTTGAACCAGGCCGAGCCGAGCCTGGCGATCTGGAACAATCTGAAGCTGCCGCGCTGAAATTTTTTGCAAAATCTGTTTAAGATTTGATTAAGGCTTTGGTCATAGACTAAAGCCTTATTCATTTTCCGGTTACACAGGTCTTGCCTGCCATGCAGCCCCTCCAGCCATCGCGTCCACAGCTCGTCTACCTGGCTTTTGGCCCGGCAACCTACCATCAGGAAGCCTGCTTCAGCATCATCAGCGCCCTCGCCCATCTGGGCACAGGCGAAGCCATGGACATCCAGGTCTACACCGACAACCCGCAGCCCTATGCCGGCCTGCCGGTCACCGTACACCTGCTGGACGAAGCCACGCGTCAGGCATGGAACGCCCCTCACGGTTATCACTTTCGCAGCAAGCATGTGCTGTTGCGTCAGGTGCTGCAGCAACACCCGCTGGCAGTGCTGATCGACACCGACACCTTCTTCCGCAAGTCGCCGCTGGAGCTGTTCGCCCGAGTGGCCCCAGGCCGCCTGCTGTGCAATGCCATCGGTGCGCGCTACGGCAGCAACCAGAAGTGCCTGCTGTACAAGAACCTGCTGGCCATCCTCGAGTCCAGGGGCCTGGCCGATTGCCAGATGCCACTGGTCAACTCGGGGGTGATCGGCCTCAGCGCCGAAGACGCCGGCACCCTGGACCGCTCCATCGCCATGATGGACGAGTTCCACCCCCTGGCTCGCGAGGCTTATACCCTCGAGGAGTTCTGCCTGGCGGTGGCAGCCTACCGCACGCTGGAGCTGGCCGAATGCACAGATGTCATCCACCACTACTGGAGCCGCAAGGCGCAGTTCCGCGCCAAGATCCAGGCCTGGCTGCGCAAGCACGGCCATGACCCGCTGAGCCACGCGGCGCTGGCCGACGTGTCCCTGGTCAATGACCAGCTGCCACGGCCGCCGGCCCTGCAACGCCTGGGTTACAAGGCGCTGAGCATGACCCTGCCCAGCCATGAGCGCCAGTTCGCCCGCGAGCTGCTGTATGGCTGCTACCCCTACCCCAATGAGTTCGACCGTGCCTGCGCGCCGGCCTGGTGGGACAAGGCCCTGGAAAACCTCAACGCCCGCCATGGCCACATGGAGCCCGAGCAACTGCGCCAGTGCCTGCGCCACCCGGGGTTGCGCCTGTCACTGGGCGAGCGGCGCAAGGATATCGAGGCGCATCTGCTGCGCACCTCCCAAGGCTGAGGTACCCGCAAAACCACTGCCTTGCGCAATTCCGTGGGAGCGGGCGTGCCCGCGAAGCAGGCAACGCGATAGATGGCACCGGCTTTGCCGGTGTTCGCGGCGGTTCGACGCCTCGACATGCCCGCTCCCACAGGGGCCGCGCATGCCTTTCAGTATTCGATTATGGCAATTGCCGCGTTCAATCTCGGGCTCTGGCCATGCAGCGGCCGAGCGCGTAATCTCCGGCCATGCCACACGTCGCCCGTCTGTTCTGGATCCTGTTGCTCGCCTGCCTGAGCCCGCTGGCCCTGGGCGAGCGCCTGCGCCTGGTGACCGACGACTGGGCACCCTATGCGTACCAGCACGACGGTCAGCCGCGCGGCATCGACTACGAAGTCACCACCCAGGTGTTCGAACGCCTTGGCGTCGAGGTGGAGTGGGAGTTCCTGCCATGGAAGCGCTGCCTGGCAATGATCGAGCAGGGCTCGGCCGACGGCATCATGGACATCTTCCAGACCGAGTCGCGCCAGCCCTACCTGGTGTACGCCCCCGAGCCCATGTCGGAGGTCGAGTTCGTCCTGTTCCAGGCCAGCGCACGTCGCCATGCCGTCAAGGCGCTGGATGACCTTGCCGGCCTCACCGTCGGCACCTCACCCGGCTACGCCTATGGTGCCGCATTCAACGAGGCCGTACATTTCAGGCGCGAAGCAGCGCCTACCCATGAAGCCAACTTCGGCAAACTGATGCTGGGCCGCATCGACCTGGCAATCACCGACCGCAGGGTCGGACATTACCTGCTGCGGCATCTGGGCCTGCAACAGCAGGTCGAGGAGCTGCCGCTGGTGATCAGCCGCCAGGCGCAGTACCTGGGGCTGGCGCGCAAGCCGGGGCGGGAGGCACTGGCCCAGGCCTTCGCCGTGGAACTGCGGCGCTTCAAGCAGGAACCGGCCTATGCAGCGATCAGCAACCGCTACACAGGCGACATCGGAAACATTCTCAACGCCGTTGAGCAGCAGGAAAGCAGCACAGCGCGATAGCTCTGTTATACTCGGGCCTTCCCGCCCGGCTCACGCCCGGACGCTCGGCCTAGCAACAGGCATCCCGATCGGCATCGACGCGCCTTCGCGTCCACCCTCCGCTAACCGGATGTGCAGTGAAAGCCCAGCTGGACCGGACGCGATCGCATCCCACCGATGCCCGTCGCGCCAGGCAGAACATCCCAAACGGGCCCAGCCCACACGAGAACAGGATTGCCCATGTCCTTTGCTTCCCTCGGTCTCTCCGAGGCTCTTGTCCGCGCTATCGAGGCTGCGGGCTACACCCAGCCGACCCCCGTGCAACAGCGGGCGATTCCCGCCGTGTTGCAAGGCCGCGACCTGATGGTCGCCGCACAGACAGGTACTGGTAAAACCGGCGGTTTCGCCCTGCCGATCCTCGAGCGCCTGTTCCCGGCCGGCCACCCCGACAAGTCGCAGCGCCATGGCCCGCGCCAACCTCGCGTGCTGGTCCTGACCCCGACCCGCGAACTGGCAGCCCAGGTGCATGACAGCTTCAAGGTCTATGCCCGTGACCTGCCACTGGTCAGCGCCTGCATTTTCGGCGGCGTCGGCATGAACCCGCAGATCCAGGCCATTGCCAAGGGTGTGGACGTGCTGGTCGCCTGCCCGGGCCGCCTGCTCGACCTGGCGGGCCAAGGCAAGGTTGACCTGGCCCACGTGGAAATCCTGGTGCTGGACGAAGCCGACCGCATGCTCGACATGGGCTTCATCCATGACGTCAAGAAGGTCCTCGCCCGCCTGCCGGCCAAGCGCCAGAACCTGTTGTTCTCGGCCACCTTCTCCAAGGACATCACCGACCTCGCCGACAAGCTCCTGCACAACCCGGAGCGTATCGAGGTCACCCCGCCGAACACTACCGTCGAGCGTATCGAGCAGCGCGTCTACCGCCTGCCCGCCAGCCACAAGCGCGCGCTGCTGGCGCACCTGATCACCCAGGGTGCCTGGGAACAGGTACTGGTGTTCACCCGCACCAAGCACGGCGCCAACCGCCTGGCCGAGTACCTGGAAAAGCACGGCCTGACCGCCGCCGCGATCCACGGCAACAAGAGCCAGAACGCCCGCACCAAGGCTCTGGCCGACTTCAAGGCCAACAGCGTGCGCGTGCTGGTCGCCACCGACATCGCCGCCCGTGGCCTGGACATCGACCAGTTGCCGCACGTGGTCAACTTCGAGCTGCCGAACGTCGAGGAAGACTACGTCCACCGTATCGGCCGTACCGGCCGTGCCGGGCGTTCGGGCGAGGCCATTTCCATGGTCGCGCCAGATGAAGAGAAGCTGCTCAAGAGCATCGAGCGGGTGACCAGGCAGAAGATCCCGGACGGCGACCTGATGGGCTTCGACGCCAGCCAGGTAGAGGCCGAAAAGCCTGAAGTACGCGAACGCCAGCAGAACAACGGCCGTGGTGGCCGCAACCAGCAGGCCCGCGGCGAAGGCGGCAAAGACGCCAACGGCGGCCGCAAGGACAAGGGCAAGGATAAAGGCAAGGCCAAGCAACAGGCCGCTGACAAGCCGGCCGACAAGGAAAAGAGCGGCGACAAGCAACAGCAGCAACGCAAGCCGCGTGACAAGAAGCCGCGCCAGCAGCAACAGGCCAGCAACAGCAGCGCGCCGAAAGTGCCTGTCGACCGTGATCCGGAAGAGTTCCTGGACGACGATATCGACAACTTCGGCAACCGTGCCGACTATGTCAGCCCGTACCAGGGCAAGAACCAGGGCCGCAATCGCCGCCCGGGTGGCAGTGCCGGCCAAGGTCAGGGCCAGGGTAATGGCCAGCGCAGCAACGCCGGTGGCCAGGGTCGCAATAGCGGCCAGGGTCGCAGTGGCGGTGGCGGTGGCGGCGAGAAACGTCCGGCCCGCGCCAACAATGGTGGCGGCGCCCGTCGTGATGGTGGTGGCCGTGGTCGCCCGGCCCGTGACGATGCTGCCCGGCAGGAACCGGCCGTGCGCAACCCGCGCCAGCCGGAAAAACAGCCAGTGATCATCCGCAAGGAATCCAAGCTCGACCGTTATCCGACGCCAGAGCAGCTGGATGACCTGCCGAGCCGCCCGCGCGGTGAGCGCCCGGCGCTGCTGACCCGCAAGGGCTGACAGAAGCACCGAGGGGGCTGCTTCGCAGCCCTATCGCGACACAAGGCCGCTCCTACAGGGTTACGTAATTCCCTGTAGGAGCGGCCTTGTGTCGCGATAGGGCCGCAAAGCGGCCCCCTCAGTTTTCAGCAGGTAAGAATTACTTCTGCTTCACACCTTCAACACTGATATCCAGGTCCAGGGTCTGCGAGGTAGCGCCCGGGCCCTTGATGCCGAAGTCGTTCAGGTTCAGCGTGGTGGTGGCGTTGAAACCAGCGCGCTCGCCGCCCCATGGGTCCTTGCCTTCACCGTTGAAGGTGGCCTTGAAGGTGACCGGCTTGGTCACACCGTGCATGGTCAGGTCGCCAGTCACGTCAGCGGTCTTGTCGCCAGTCGACTTGACGCTGGTGGAGACGAACTTGGCTTCCGGGTACTTCTTCACATCGAGGAAGTCGGCGCTGGCAATGTGCTTGTCACGCTCGGCGTGGTTCGACCACAGGCTGGCGGTTTTCAGGTCGACGTTGATCTTGCTGGCTTCAGGCTTGGCGCTGTCCCAGGTGAAGTTGCCGTCGAAATCCTTGAAGGTACCGTGAATGAAGCTGTAGCCCAGGTGGCTGATCTTCCAGTCAACGAACGCGTGCTGGCCTTCCTTGTCGATCTTGTACTCGGCAGCCATGGCCTGGCCGGCGGAGAGCAGAGCGGTACCGAGCGCCAGAGCGGCAAAAGTCTTTTTCAACATCCTTACTTCCTTCCTATGCAATTGAGGTTGAGAGTCAAGCTTTGCGGCCCAGCATGCGGGTCAGGGTCGCGTCACGGTCGATGAAATGGTGCTTGAGCGCTGCCAAGCCATGCAGCACGGCAAAAATCACCAAGCCCCAGGCCAGCCAGAGATGAATCACGCCAGCCAGGTCTGCCTGGTCGGGCAGGTCGCTGACCAGTGCCGGCACTTCGAACAGGCCGAACACCGGAATGCCGACACCGTCGGCGGTAGAAATCAGGTAACCGGCAATCATTACCGCGAACAGCCCCAGGTACAGGGCCAGGTGGCCCAACTTGGCTGCCAGGCGGGTAAGTGCGCCGTGGTTGGCCGGTGCCGGTGGTGGCGGGCTGATGAAGCGCCAGACCACCCGCAGCAGCATCACCGCCAGCAGCACCAGGCCGATGCTCTTGTGCAGGTCCGGGCCGGCCTTGCGCCAAGGGCTATAGTAGTCGAGGCCGACCATCCACAGGCCCAGGCCGAACAGGCCGAAGACTGCCAGAGCCACGCCCCAGTGCAGGACGATGCTGACCACGCCGTAGCGAGAAGATGAATTGCGCAGTTGCATGTTGACGTGTTTCCCCGTGAAAGCTGTGCACAGACTAACGCGTAACGCATCGAATAAAAGCGTAAAAAATTGCTTTGGATTATCGAGAAATCCGATATTTATTCTGTAAGCTTCCCATTAAGGAAACATTAACGATAGTTGGGTAATCAGCGGATGCCAGTGCCGGCCCTTTCGCGGGTAAACCCGCTCCCACAGGGTCGGCGCAGTTCCTGATACATGTGCCGGACCTGTGGGAGCGGGTTTACCCGCGAAAGGGCCGGCACTGTCAATAAATTAACCGGCCTTGGCTTGGGTATTGGCTACAGCTTTCTTGGCCGGTTCGGACTTGGCAGTCGCTTTCTTGGCCTCGGCAGGCTTGTGGGCCGGTTTGTGCGCCGGTGCATGCTTGCCAGATGCAGCCTTGGTAGCAGCAGGCTTGGCCGCCGCCTCCTTGGCCACAGGCGCTGGCGCAACCGGGGCCGGTGCGGCTTGCGGCGCTGGCGCAGGTGCTGGCGCCACTTCCTCGGCCTTGGCAATCGGCTCGGCCTTCACCTCAGGCTTGTCCGCCCCACCAAACAGGCGCTTGAAGAAGCCCGGCTTATCCTGCTTGGCCTCATCGACCGGCTTCGGCTCGGCCTTGACCGGGGCCTTGTCAGCCTTGTCGCCCTTGTCGGAAGAACCACCGAACAGGTTGGAGAAGAACCCGCCCTTGCTCTCCTTGGCCGCCACGGCGCCTGCAGCTGCTGCCGCCGCCACCGGTGCCGCCTTGGCCGGGTCGAACGACTTGCCGGCCAGCAGGTCCTGCACCTGGCTGGCCGCGCGCTGACCACTGCGCAGGGCGCCTTCCAGGGTGCCTGGGTAGAGGGCGTCGGTATGCTCACCGGCAAAGGTGATGCGCTGCACCGGGCGCTCCCACAGGCGCCAGTACTTGCTGATCTGGCCCGGGCCATAGGCCAGGTAGGCGCCGCCGGTACCGGCGTCGGTGCTGTAGCGCTTGACCTCGTAGCCGGTGAACGAGCCACGGGCCTGTGGGTAGAACGCATGCAGGCGGATCAGCACCTGATCGACCATCTGCTTGTCGCCGAACGCCTGCAGCAGACGGGCGTTGTCGCCCGACAGGTTGATCACCACGTTGGCGCCACCCTTGAGCGCGGGTTCGATCCACAGCATGCCCAAACCAGCGTTACTGAAGATTTCGCCCGACATGCGCGCGCGGCTTTCCCACACCGGTTTCTTGAACTTGAGCATCAGCTGGTCGCGCCAGCCATAGTTGGTGCCCTTCAATGCCGCCAGGTGCTGGCTGTCCAGGCCCGGGGTCATCTGGATCTTGGCCAAGGCGCGCAGGGGCACGGCCATGACCAGGTAATCCGCCTGGTAGCCGACGCTGCCGACCTTGACCGTGACACCGTCCTTGTCCTGGACGATGGAGGTCACCGGCGAACTGGTCTTGATGGTCTTCAGTTGCTTGACGAACGCCTGGGCCAGCACCGGGCTGCCACCGGGCAGGCGCGCGGCACGCAGATCACGGTCGCTGACGCCACGATACACGCGGTTCTGCTGGGCAAAGTACAGCAGCGACAGGCGCGATGGCTCATCGTAGCGGGTACGGATCTGCTGGTTGACCAGCTGACGGGCGGTGGTCGGCAGTTGCAGCTTGTCCAGCCAGGTGGAGACGTTGATCTGGTCGAGGGCGAACAGCGTGCTGTTGGCTTGCGGGTTCAGCGGGTCGTCGATCGAACGGGCCAGGTCATCGAGGGTTTTCTCGTAACGTTTGAGCGCATCGGCTGTAGCCGGCTGCTTGGTGGCCAGGTCGGTGGCGCTGAAATACTCGCCGTCGATCAGGTAACCGGGGGTACGCACAAACTCCGGTGCCGGCAGTGTTTCAAGTTTGAAACGGTCGAGGTACTGGTTGAGCACCGGCTGCGCCTTGGCGTTGCCGATCCACTCGCTGGTGGCCAGGCCCGAGCGCCCGCCCATGCCCGCCTTGGCCTCCAGCAGCGTCACCTGCCAGCCTTTGTTCTGCAGCTCGTAGGCGGCCGTCAGGCCCGCCAGGCCGCCACCCACGACGATCGCCGAAGGTGTCTTGTCCTTTGCCAGCGCGGCGCCGCTGGACACACCAATCAATACCAACGCGCACAGGCGCACCCAAGCAGCAGCCATGTCGGCGAACTCCGAGTCAGGGGGTTACAGAAACGGGGAGAGGCAGGAATGCCCCGGGAGAGATGCGTTAAGAATACGTCAGGTCCGCCGACCCTGCCAGCGCAGTGACATCAAGTCCTTTTCGCCACTGACATTTTTGCCTGCAGCGATTCCACGCGGTGGCAAGCTCAGCTGGCAAGCCGATGAGAAGCGGCGGTTGTCCTGCCTTGCGGCATTGCTTAGGCTTACGCGGTCGAACCAAGCCGCAAAGCCAGGAGAAGTGCCCATGGGCCTCAATGATCAGTGGATGCAACGCGACCTCAAGGTCCTGTGGCACCCCTGCACCCAGATGAAAGACCACGAGCAGCTGCCGCTGATCCCGATCAGGCGCGGCGAAGGCGTGTGGCTGGAAGACTTCGAAGGCAAGCGCTACCTGGATGCGGTGAGCAGCTGGTGGGTCAATGTGTTTGGCCACGCCAACCCGCGTATCAACCAGCGCATCAAAGACCAGGTCGACCAGCTGGAGCACGTGATCCTGGCCGGTTTCAGCCACCAGCCGGTGATCGAGCTGTCCGAGCGCCTTGTAGCCATGACCCCCGCCGGCCTTGACCGGGTGTTCTATGCCGACAACGGTTCGTCGTGCATCGAAGTGGCGCTGAAGATGAGCTTCCACTACTGGCAGAACGTCGGCAAACCGGGCAAGAAGCGCTTCGTCACCCTGACCAACAGCTACCACGGCGAAACCATCGCCGCCATGTCGGTCGGTGATGTGCCGCTGTTTACCGAAACCTACAAGGCGCTGCTGCTCGACACCCTCAAGGTGCCCAGCCCCGACTGCTACCTGCGCCCCGAGGGCACGAGCTGGGAAGAGCACTCGCGCACCATGTTCCAGGCCATGGAACAGACCCTGGCCGAGCACCACGCCTCGATCAGCGCGGTGATCGTCGAACCGCTGATCCAGGGTGCCGGCGGCATGCGCATGTACCACCCGGTGTACCTCAAGCTGCTGCGCGAGGCCTGCGACCGCTACGACGTGCACCTGATCCACGACGAGATCGCCGTGGGCTTCGGCCGCACCGGCACCATGTTCGCCTGTGAACAGGCCGGCATTCGCCCGGACTTCCTGTGCCTGTCCAAGGCCCTGACCGGCGGTTACCTGCCGCTGGCCGCCTGCCTGACCACCGACAAGGTGTACCAGGCGTTCTACGACGACTACCCGACCCTGCGCGCGTTCCTCCACTCGCACAGCTACACCGGCAACCCGCTGGCCTGCGCCGCGGCGCTGGCGACCCTGGACATCTTCGAGCAGGACAACGTGATCGAGGCCAACAAGGCCCTTGCCACCCGCATGGCCAGCGCCACCGCGCACCTGGCCGACCACGCGCATGTGGCCGAGATTCGCCAGACCGGCATGGCCCTGGCCATCGAAATGGTCCAGGACAAGGCCGGCAAGGTTGCCTACCCGTGGCAGGAGCGTCGTGGCCTGAAAGTGTTCGAGCACGCCCTGACGCGTGGCGCCCTGCTGCGCCCGCTGGGCAGCGTGGTGTACTTCCTGCCGCCGTATGTGATTACGCCAGAGCAGATCGACTTCCTGGCAGAAGTGGCCAGCGAAGGCATCGACATTGCCACCCGCGATAGCGTCAGCGTGGCCGTACCGGCCAACTTCCACCCCGACTTCCGCGACCCGGGCTAAGCCCGGAAGCCCGCCGCGTACTCTGTGGGAGCGGGTTCACCCGCGAATGCAATAGTGGAGTCACCGCCGCATTCGCGGGTGAACCCGCTCCCACAGGGACCACCTTCTCCCTTTAGCTTGAGCTCAACCATGAGACTGTCCCGCTTTTTCATCGACGCCCCCCTGAGCCTTGGCGAGCATGACCTGCCCGAAGCCCAGGCCCACTACATCGGCCGCGTACTGCGCATGGCCCCCGGCGACGCCGTGCAGCTGTTCGACGGCAGTGGCCAGGAATACCGCGGCCAGTTGCTCGAAGTGGGCAAGAAAACCGTGCGCGTCAGCCTCGACCAGGCCCTCGCCGGCCAAGCCGATTCACCACTGCACGTGCACCTCGGCCAAGGCCTGTCCCGTGGCGAGCGCATGGACTGGGCAATCCAGAAAGCCACCGAACTGGGCGCCAACGAAATCACCCCGATCGTCAGCGAACGCTGCGAAGTGCGGCTGAAGGACGAACGCGCCGACAAGCGCCTGGCCCACTGGCGCCAGGTGGCCATCAGCGCCTGCGAACAATGCGGCCGCTCGACCTTGCCGGTCATCCACCCGCCAGTGACCCTGGCCGAGTGGCTGAACAGTGCCAAGGCCGAGCTGAAACTGGTCCTGCACCCGGTGGCCGAACCACTCACCAGCCACGCCAAGCCGGCCACCCTGGCCTTCCTGATCGGCCCCGAAGGCGGCCTGAGCGAGGCGGAGGTCGACCAGGCCAAGGCTGCCGGTTTCCACGCCGCACGCCTGGGCCCACGCGTGCTGCGCACCGAAACCGCACCGGTGGTGGCACTGTCGGTGGCACAGCAACTGTGGGGCGACTTTTAACTAGCGCACGTAGAACGACACCGCCACGAAGTGCATGAGGCTGCCGGCGATCACGAACAGGTGCCAGATGCCATGCCAGTGGCGGAAGCGGCTGTCGAAGGCGAAGAAGATGATGCCGACGGTGTAGAACACCCCGCCGGCGGCCAGCCAGGCAAAGCCGGCGCTGCCGAGCGAGTGCAGCAATGGCTTGACCGCCACCAGCACGATCCAGCCCATCACCGCATAGATGATGATCGACAGGATGCGCGCCTCGGAGCGCGGCTTGATCTCCTGCAGCATGCCGATCACCGCCAGCCCCCAGACCACCCCGAACAGGCTCCAGCCCCAGGGGCCGCGCAGGCTGACCAGGCAAAACGGCGTGTAGCTGCCGGCGATCAGCAGGTAGATCGACAGGTGATCGAGCTTGCGCATGATCACCTTCGCCCGCCCGCGAGTGCTGTGGTACAGGGTAGAAATGCTGTACAGCAACAGCAAGGTGCTGCCGTAGATGGAGAAACTGACGATCTTCCACGGGTCGCCCTGCAGGCCCGCGACCACGATCAGCCAGATGGCACCGATACAGGCCAGGACGGCACCGACCAGGTGGGTCCAGGCGTTGAAGCGTTCACCGTAGTACATGCAAACACAGACCTCCTGAGGTGGGCTGGGTTCCTGCTTCCTTCTGTTCCGGCCTCTTCGCGGGTTTACCCGCGAAGAGGCCCTGTGCCTTGCATCCTACCCAAGCTCAGGTTGCAGTTCCGCGTCACGCACCAGCCGTTCCAGCGCAGCCAGGTCCGGTACCCGTGCCACCTGCTCACCCACCTGCACCGCCGCCAGCTCCAGGCGACCCAGCGCCACGTCCACGTAGTTCAGCTGGCTGTCGAGCTTGCACGAGCGCGGTATGTCCTGCAGCAACAACGCCAGGTAACGCAGGCCGGTATCACCCAGGGCATTGAGCACCACCACGCGTGCCCGCTCGCCGCAGGGTGTCTCACCACCGCACGCGGCTTCGAAGCCGATCAGCGGCAGGCGCTGCTGGCGCCAGTCGATCCAGCCCAGGTGCCAGGCCGGCTCGCCGCGTTGGCACACCAGATTGCGCTGGCCACTCAGTTCGGCAACCGCCACGTTGGGCAACACCAGGGTACGGTCACCCAACGGCAGCAAAAGCCCGGTCAGGCTGCTGCGCTGGCCGGCGATCAGTTCAAGCATGGGGCTGGCTCCAATGGGCAATGCTCTGCAACAGGACCGACTCCTGGTACGGCTTGCCCAGGTATTCGTTGACGCCGATGGCCATGGCACGGTCGCGGTGCTTCTGCCCGGTGCGCGAGGTGATCATGATGATCGGCAAGTCTTTCAGCCGCTCGTCACGGCGGATACGTGTGGCCACCTCGAAGCCGTCCATGCGCGGCATCTCGATGTCCAGCAGCAACACATCGGGGCGGTGTTCTTCCAGCAGGGCCATCGCATCGACCCCGTCCTTGGCCGTCAGCACACTCATGCCGTGGCGCTCCAGCAGGCGGCTGGTGACCTTGCGCACGGTCACCGAATCGTCCACCACCATTACCAGCAACGCCCGCCGTGGCGCCGGGCCGAACACCTGGCGCCGGGCCGCACCGCCACCCGGTAGGCGCGCCAGGCGCCGCTGCTGGCCACGCAACTGGCCCAGCAGGTCGAGAATCAGTACCACCCGCCCATCGCCCAACAGCGTTGCCCCCGACAACCCGGCAACCGCGGCAAACTGCGGCCCCAGGCTCTTCACCACGATCTCGCGGCTGGGCGACAGGCTGTCGGCCTGGATGGCGAACGACTGCTCCTGGGAATGCACCAGCAGCACCGGCAGCGGCACGCTCTGCCCGAGCAATGCCGGGCGTGGCATGCCCTGCAGCAGCTCACCTAGGTAGCGCAGCTCGTATTCGTGGCCGGCGTACACATAACGCGGGGCGTCCAGCTGGTAGCACGCCGCCAGTTCGGCCGGCGGCACGCGAACGATGCCCTCGATGGTGTTCAGCGGAATGGCGTACTGCTCTTCGCCCAGGTGCACCATCAGCGCACGGTTGACCGACACGGTGAACGGCAGGCGGATCAGGAAGCGCGCGCCCTTGCCCTGGGCCGACTCGATACTCATCGAGCCACCCAGTTGCTTGACCTCTTCGTGTACCACGTCCATGCCCAGGCCACGCCCGGAAATCTGGGTGATCTTCTCGGCAGTGGAAAAGCCCGGGCGCAGGATGAACTGGAGGATCTCGTGATCGCTCAACTGCGCCTGCGGGTCCAGCAGGCCGCGCTTGATGGCCTTGCGGCGCACCGCTTCCAGTGGCACGCCGGCACCGTCGTCGGTCATTTCGATGACGATGTCCGCGCCTTCGTGCAGCAGATTCAGGTGAATGGTGCCCTGCTCCGGCTTGCCGGCGGCCAGGCGCATTTCGCGGCTTTCCAGGCCATGGTCGACGGCGTTGCGCAGCATATGCTCCAGCGGCGCCACCATACGTTCAAGCACGCTGCGGTCCAGTTCGCCCTCGGCATTGCCCACCACCAGCTCCACCTGCTTGCCCAATTCGCTGGCCACCTGCCGTACCACGCGCTGCAAGCGTGGCACCAGGCGCTCGAAGGGCACCATCAGGGTCGCGGTCAGGCCTTCCTGCAACTGGCTGTTCACCCGCGCCTGCTGCTGCAGCAGGCTGTAGGCCTCCTGGGCGCGCTGTGCCAGGGTTTCCTTGAGGTCGAGCAAGTCCGAGGCAGACTCGAACAGGGCCCGCGACAGCTGCTGCAGTTGCGAGTGGCGGTCCATTTCCAGCGGGTCGAAGTCGTCATAGGCATCGCCTTCGAACTGCTGCCGGCTGGACATCCGCCCTTGGGTCTCGATATCCAGGCGCAGCAACTGGTCGCGCATGCGTTCGAGGGTGGTTTCCATCTCGTTGAGGGTGAACTGCGCATCGTTTACCTGCTGCTCGATGCGCCCACGGATGATCGAGTGCTCACCGGCCAGGTTGCCCAGCTCGTCGAGCAACTCGGCATCGACCTTGACCATGTCGCCCGGCGCCCGCTCCGGCGCCGCCGCCGGCGCCTCACTGGTCGCGGCCTCGACAGGCCCCTGGCCAGCGGCGCTGTCGGCCAGGGCCGAGAAGCTGAAGTTGCGGATGTAGTCGATCAGCGCAGTGGCGGCATGCAACGGCTGCCCCAGGCGCACGGCATCGAGCATGTGCGCCAGGCGGTCATGGCAGTTCTGCAGCAAGGCGAACAGTGGCGCGCTCGGCGGCATACGGCCAGCGGCCAGCAGTTCGTAGAGGAACTCCAGCTCGTGGGCCAGGTCGCCGATTGGCGCGATTTCGACCATGCGCGCCACGCCCTTCAGGGTGTGCAGGTCGCGCATCAGGTTGTCCACCTCGACGCTGTTGCGCGGGTCGGCCTGCCAGCGCGCCAGGGCTGCGGCGGCACTCTCGACGATGTCCGAGCTTTCTTCGAGGAAGACTTCCAGCAGCTCTTCGCCTGGGCTTTCCGGCTCTTCGACCAGCGGCTCGGCCACAGCCGGCAGCAAAGGGTGCTGCGCCGGCCCCAGGCCAAGGGTATCGGCCAGGTCCATGTCCGGGTGCAGCGGCGTGACCGTGTCGATGCCTACCAGGCCAGTGGCCTCCGGTGCCAGGGCCTGGCCCAGCAGGTTGCGCAGGCTGTCGACCAGCTCCGGCCTTGGCGGGATGTCCTGCCCGGCCGCCACTTCGTCGAGCATGTCCAGCAGGGCTTCATGGGCCCGCTGCACGTGGGCGAAGAAGCGCGCATCGGCGGGCAGGCTGCCCTCCTCCACGGCGCCGTACAGGTCGAGCAAGGCCTCGCACACATCATCCATCTGCCACAGGTCGGCCAAGTGCGCGGCGTGGCCCAGGGTGGTCAGTTCGTCAAGCAGGGCGTCCAGCGCATCGCGCTGGCCGGGCTGCTCCTGCCAGCGCGACAGCAACGACTCGGCATCCAGCAGGATATCCATGGCCTGGGCCAGGAAACTGGCAATCAACTGCGGGTCGCGCTTGCTGCGCCGCGCATGCTGCGGGTCGTCATGCAAGCTGACCAGGTGCGCGTCCACCGCCTGGCCGACCTGCTCGATCAGCTCCGCGGCACCGGGGATGGCCGCCAGCGGCGTGCTGTCGAGTTGCGCCAGGCCCAGATGGAACAGCGAGCGAGCAGCTTCCAGCCATTCGATCTCGGCCATTTGCAGGGGCAGTTGGTGGCCCTTGTATTCACGAGCCAGGCGGTCGAAGGCGGTGGCCAGTTCGGCGACCGGCATCACCCCGGCCATGGCGGCACTGCCCTTGAGCGTATGCAGGGCGCGCTGCAGGCCATCGCTGACCTGCGTATCGTGGCCGTCGGCGCCCTGCAGGAAAGCATCCAGGCTGGCCAGGTGGCCCTGCGCCTCGCTGCGGAAGATGTCGAGCAATTGCGGGTCGAGACCGTCGATGTCGGCCGCCACCGGGGCATCGTTTTCGGCCAGGGCATGTAGGTGCCCGGCCAACTGCTCGATTTCCGTCAGTTGTGGCAGCTGGCCGGCGGCAAAGTCGGCCAGCAGGTCGGGCAGGTAGACGAATGCCTGCTGCAGGGCCACCACGCCTTCCGGGCTGAGCACGCTACGGCCCTCGAGCACCCGGTTCAGCAGGTGCTCGGCGCCCCAGGCCAGCTCGGCCACCGCCTCGGCATGTACCATGCGGCCGCTGCCCTTGAGCGTATGCAAGGCGCGGCGCACTTCTCCCAGTGCCTCGCGCTGCTGGTTGTCGGCACGCCAGCGCAGCCAGTGGCGCTCGATTTCCGGCAGCAGCTCACCAGCCTCGTCGAGAAACACTTCACGCAACTCGTCATCGATGCCATCAGCGCTGCCATCGTGGCCCGCGGTGGCCTCGACCAGCGCGCAGTGCACACCCAGCGTCGCCAGGCTGGCGCGCGCCATGTCGATGAAGGGCTGGCCATCCGCCAATGGGTCCGCCACCCGCCATTGCAGGTAGCATTCGGCGGCGCTCAGGGCCTCGGCCAGGTGCGTCAGCTCATCGGCTGGCGGCTCCACGTCCAGGTGCTGCAGCCAGCGCTGTACATAGCTGGCGCAACCGGCAAACAGCTCGGCCACGGCCGGCAGCATCAACATCGCCAGCGCACCGCGAATCTGCTGCAACAGCCCTGGCAAGGGTTGCAGGCGTTGCCGCGGCCAGCCGGACTCCAGGCAATCGCCGATCAGGTCCTTGGCCTGCTGCAGCACGTTCAGCGACTCGTTCAACACCAGTTGGCGGATCTCGGCCAGGTCCGAGCCCGGCAGGCCGCCCTGGCCGTTTTCCTCCAGCGGGCCGACCATGCCATTGAGCGTGGCCTCCACGTACAGCAGGGCCCCCGCTACATCCATCAACACCGCGTCGTCCACCGCCCGCTCGCCCTGGGCCAGGGCCTGCAACGCCAGCACCTGGTCGATGATCACCCGGCGTGGCTGTTGGAAGCCAAGCACCGCCAGGGTGTCGGCCACGTGGCGCAGCGGTGCCAGCAGGGCATCGAGCTGCTCGCTGTGCTGGCGGTCGCCACGCACGAACTGGTCCAGGCGCTCCTTGATGCGCATCAGGTCGTCGCACAGCGCGGTCACCACCGAGCGCAGGGCATCGCGGCCCGGCCCGGCCTGCAGCTGCTCGCGCCAGTTGCCCAGCGACAGGTCGAGGTTGGCCAGGTCGTCGGCACCGGCAAAGCGTTGGGTGGCGCCGCTGATCAGGCTGGCCTGGGCCAACGGCTCCTCGCCACGGCAGGCACGCAGCTGGTTGAGCAGCGGCAGCATCACCAGTGGCAGGTCGTGGCGGGCGCCGCGCAGGCGCTCCAGATACGACGGCAATTGCTCCAGGCCGCGGAACAACGCGCCCAGGCAATCACCGCGGGGGCTGACCTGGCCATCGGCCAGGGCCCTGGCGAACAGCTCCAGTTCTTCAGCCAGGCGCGTGGCGCCGCGCAGTTCGAGCATGCGCAGGCAGCCGTGCACCTGGTGCAGGTTGTCGACCACGAATGCCAGCATCGACAGGTCGCCAGGCTCGCCGGCAAAGCGCTCCAGCGCCTGGCGCGCCTGGCCCAGGCAGTCGAGGATGGCGGCCTTGGTCCAGGCCAGCGCCACTGTGTCGTGGCGCTCGGGGCTTACTGCAGCTACAGCCATGGGCACTCCTCGGCGCGGCTTTTCAGTAGAGCTCATCAGTAGGGCTATTCACTTGGGCTCTGCTGGTGGCGGCAGGGTGAACCCGGACACCGAACGGCGCATCTCGCTGGCCATGCGTGCCAGGTGGCGGATGCTGTCGGCGGTGGCGCCGGAGCCGGCGGACGTCTGCGCGGTAATCTGCTGGATAACTGCCATGGTGTGGGAGATCTGCCCGGCAGACGAAGTCTGCAGCTGGGCGGCATCGGAGATGCTGTGGATAAGGTCGGCGAGGTTCTGCGATACGCCTTCGATCTCGGCCAGTGCCACCCCGGCATCCTGGGCCAGGCGGGCACCGCGCACCACTTCGGCGGTGGTCTGCTCCATGGAGATCACCGCCTCGTTGGTGTCGGCCTGGATGGTGCGCACCAGCGCCTCGATCTGCCGGGTAGCCGACGACGAGCGCTCGGCCAGGCGCTGCACTTCGTCGGCGACCACGGCGAACCCACGGCCGGCCTCGCCGGCAAGCGAGGCCTGAATCGCCGCGTTGAGGGCGAGGATGTTGGTCTGGTCGGCAATGTCGTCGATCAGGCTGACGATATCGCCAATTTCCTGGGAAGACTCACCGAGGCGTTTGATCCGTTTGGCGGTGTCCTGGATCTGCTCGCGAATGTTGTCCATGCCGTTGATGGTGTTGTGCACCACCTCGTTGCCCTTGTTGGCGATCGCCACCGAGCGCTCGGCAACCTTGGCCGACTCGTAGGCATGTGCCGAAACCCGGTCGATCGACTCGACCATGTCGCCGACCGCCTCGGATGCCTCGCTGATCTGCTCGGCCTGGTGTTCAGAGGCCTTGGCCAGCTGGCGTGCGGTGTTCTGTGTGTCCTGCACGGCGGCAGCGACCTGCACGGCGCTGTGGTTGATGGTGGCGACCAGGTCGCGCAATTGGTCCACGGAATAGTTGATCGAATCGGCAATGGCGCCGGTGAAGTCTTCGGTCACCGATACGGTCACGGTCAGGTCGCCGTCAGCCAGCTCTTCGATTTCGTCGAGCAGGCGCATGATCGCCTGCTGGTTGCGTTCGTTCTTTTCCGCCGTCTCGCGCAGCTGCCGGTTGGTGGTGCGCACCATGACCAGGCCGATGAGGATGATCGAAGCCAACGCCAGCAGGCCCAGGACATAGCCGCCGACAGTGTCGAGGGTGCGCCCGCCGGCCAGGTTCTCGAAACCGTTGGCCAGGTGCGAGGCCTCGTCGAGCAGGGTTTGCGACAGGCTGAAGATGTTGCCGGCAGCCTCGCGTACGCGGAACAGTTCTGGTGAGGTTTCGAGGATTTCATCCACCGAGCCGGCAACGAACTGGAACAGCTCGGCAATTTCAGCCAGGCGCGCACGGGCGTCGGCGTCCTCGACACGGGTCACCTGGATCGCCGCGCTGCCACTGAGCATGCCCTCCAGCACCTGGCCGAAGCGCCCGGCATCACGGCCAAAGGCATCCGCCGCCTGGGCCGCGGTGTCGTCACCGGCCAGCACAGTGTTGACCGAGCCGAGGATGCGTTCGGCCAGCAGCAACTGGCGCTGGGCCACCGCCACCTGGCTGGCCGGAGCGCCGCTCTGCAGCAGGATCTCGACCACTTTCTCGTATTCCACCTGCAACTGCGGCACGGTCTCGGCCAGGGTCGCCGCCACCTGGTGCAGCGACAGCACGGTCTGCTCGCTGGCCAGGATGGTATCGGTGTTCTTGCGCAGGTTTTCCCAGTCGCGGCGTACCGCTTCCATCTCGTCCCGCACCATGGGCGGCGCGGGTGGCAGGCCGGTGGACTTGTCACCTTCACGCAGGTAGCCCCAGCGCCGTTCGAAATCGTTGCGCGCGTCCGACAGCAGCTTGAAGGCCAGGGCCTTGCCGGTGGCGGCTTCGGTGGCGTTCTTGGCGATGCGCTGCGACAGCACCCGCAGTTCGCCGGCGTGGCCGATGTACTGCTTGTCGTAGTTGGACTGGGTGTTCAGGTAGGCAAAGTTGGCGAACAGCAGGATGATCGACAGGATCAGGATCAGGAACAGCACGGTGATCTGCGCGATGCTGCGGGTACGTGGGGTCACGGTGGTGACGGGGGTGGCAGGCTTGTTCACGTTCGCAGGTCCTATAACGCCACATCGAGAAAGCCCGGCGCCTGGGCCAGGGCGAAGGGGCTGAAGATCGCCCAGTTGCGTTCACGCGGGAAGTGCCCCTGCACGAAACGCGCAGCGGCGCGGATCAGGGGCTGTGGTGGCGACAGTTGCAGGCTGTCCAGGGCAAAGTGCTGCAGGCCCAGCACCTCGTCCACCAGCAGGCCGACGAACAGGTCCTCGTGGTCCAGCACCAGCACCCGCCGCTGCTTGCCCGGGGCGGCGTGGCCCAAGCCGAAGAAGCTGCTCAGGTCCATCACCGGCAACAGCCGGCCGCGCAGGTTGGCTACCCCGCACACCCACGGCTGCACACCGGGGACGCGGCTGCTGCGCGGTTCGCGCAGCACCTCGGCCACCTCGCCCATGGGCGCGACGAACCATTGCCCGGCAATACGAAAGCCAATGCCGCTCCACTGTTGCAGGCGGTTGTCCTGCGGCGGCTGGTCGGCGACCAGCAGGCGGCAGCGCCGGTCGATGTCCAGCAACAACTCGAAGGCGGTCAGCGACGCGCCCTGCGGGCGGGTGGTCAAGCCCCCAGCACTTCTTTGAGCTTGGCGATCAGCGCGTCCTCTTCCACCGGTTTGGTCAGGAAGTCACGAGCGCCCTGGCGCGTGGCCCAGATACGGTCGGTTTCCTGGTCCTTGGTGGTGACCACGATCACCGGGATGGCGCTGGTTTCCGGGTCCTTGCTGAGCTGGCGGGTGGCCTGGAAGCCGTTCATGCCGGGCATGACGATGTCCATCAGCACCGCGTCGGGCTTGTCCTGCCGGGCCAGGGCCACGCCATCGGCACCGTTGTTGGCCTTGAGCACCTGGTAGCCGTGCTTTTCCAGCCATTCGGTCAATCGGTACATCTCTGTCGGCGAGTCGTCGACAATCAGAACTCGGGCCATGCTGGTTCCCCATCAGGAAAGAAAGACCGTGCCATGGCGGGGCGCGGTCAGGGTGCGTGTTGTTGGGCTGCGGCAAAACCGGGCACGTGGGCGCGGATCGCGTCGAGCAGTTCTTCCTTGCTGAACGGTTTGGTCAGGAACTGGTCGGAGCCGACCACCCGGCCGCGGGCCTTGTCGAACAGGCCGTCACGTGACGACAGCAGAATGACCGGGGTGTCCTTGAAGGCACTGTTGTGCTTGATCACCGCGCAGGTCTGGTAGCCGTCCAGGCGCGGCATCAACACATCGACGAAGATGATGCTGGGCTGGTGGTCGACGATCTTGGCCAGGGCATCGAAGCCATCGCTGGCGGTGATCACCTCGCAGCCCGCTTCACCGAGCAACATCTGCGCGGTGCGGCGGATCGTGCGCGAATCGTCGATCACCATCACCTTCAGGGGTTGTTCCATCACTTGGGCTACCGTCGCTGCTTATGCCGAATTCCTGGGGCCGCTTCGCGCCCCTATCGCGACGCAAGGCCGCTCCTACAAGGGACCGCAATCTCCTGTAGGAGCGGCCTTGCGTCGCGATAGGGCTGCGCAGCAGCCCCCATGGGCCTGTCATTCAGCACTATGACTGGCATTTTTAGCACACTCCGGGTGGCCGTTCCATCTGCGGCGCCCCTTGACCGGCGGCGTTCACGGCGCCACCCTGAGCCACTTTTCTTTCGATCCATCGCGGCCACGCGCCGCCAAGAGGAACCACCCCATGAGCGTTCGCCTCGGCATTGTCATGGACCCCATCGCGTCCATCTCCTACAAGAAGGACAGCTCGCTGGCCATGCTGCTGGCCGCCCAGGCACGCGGCTGGAGCCTGTTCTACATGGAACAGCGCGATATGTACCTGGGCGCCGGCCAGGCGCGTGCGCAAATGCGCCCGCTGAAAGTGTTCGCCGACCCGGCCCGCTGGTTCGAGCTGGGCGACGAGCAGGACAGCGCGCTGGCCGAGCTGGACGTGATCCTGATGCGCAAGGACCCGCCCTTCGACATGGAGTTCGTCTACAGCACCTACCTGCTGGAGCAGGCCGAGCGCGAAGGCGTGCTGGTGGTCAACCGCCCGCAGAGCCTGCGCGACTGCAACGAAAAACTGTTCGCCACCCAGTTCCCGCAGTGCATGGCGCCGACCCTGGTCAGCCGCCGTGTCGACATCCTGCGCGAGTTCGCCAACAGCCGTGGTGACGTGATCCTCAAGCCGCTGGACGGCATGGGCGGCGCCTCGGTGTTCCGCCACCGCAAGGACGACCCGAACCTGTCGGTGATCCTGGAAACCCTGACCCAGCACGGCAACCAGCAGATCATGGCGCAGGAATACCTGCCGCAGATCGTCGACGGCGACAAGCGCATCCTGATGATCGACGGCGAGCCGGTGGACTACTGCCTGGCGCGTATCCCGGCCAGCGGCGAGACCCGTGGCAACCTGGCCGCCGGCGGCCGTGGCGAAGCACGCCCGCTGACCGACCGCGACCGCTGGATCGCCGCCCAGGTCGGCCCGACACTGCGCGAGAAGGGCCTGATGTTCGTAGGCCTGGACGTGATCGGCGACTACCTCACCGAAATCAACGTCACCAGCCCCACCTGCATCCGCGAGATCGATGCCGCCTACAACACCGATATCGGCGGGCAATTGATGGATGCCATTGATCGCCAGCTGAAGGCGCGCTGACCGCCGACGCACGGCAACAACCCAGAGTGGGGTATGATGCGGGTCCTTTTGGCCTGGCCTGCTACCCCGCCCTGCGGTTGCTGGAAACCTGATGACGCTGCCCGCTGACATCCCCGCCGACCTGCTGCCCCCCCGTGTTCGCCCGGTGGACCGGCTCGGCTTTACCCTGTTCCTGGCTGCCCTGGTGCACCTGGCGCTGATCCTCGGCGTCGGCTTCAGCGTGGTCAAGCCTGCCGAAATCCGCCACACCATGGACATCACCCTGGCCACCTTCAAGAGCGAGAAACCGCCGGAGAAGGCCGATTTCCAGGCCCAGGACAACCAGCAGGGCAGCGGCACCCTGGACAAGAAAGCGGTGCCCAAGACCACCGAACTGGCACCGTTCCAGGACAGCAAGATCAACAAGATCACCCCGCCACCCGCCGCGAAGCCCGAGGTGGTACCGCCCCCTGTCCCGCAGAAGTCGGCGGTAGTGACCACGGCGCCCAAGCCACAGAAGGTCGAGCCCAAGCCCAGGGAAAGCAAGCCGCAGCCCAAGCCGGCAGCCCCGGCACCGGACTTCGACAGCTCGCAGTTGTCCAGCCAGATCGCCAGCCTGGAGGCGGAGCTGTCCAACGAACAGCAGATGTACGCCAAGCGCCCGCGCATCCATCGGCTCAATGCTGCCTCGACCATGCGCGACAAGGGTGCCTGGTACAAGGAAGAGTGGCGCAAGAAGGTCGAGCGGGTGGGCAACCTGAACTACCCCGACGAAGCGCGCCGGCAACAGATCTACGGCAACCTGCGCATGATGGTGTCGATCAACCGCGATGGTTCGCTGTACGAGGTGCTGGTGCTGGAGTCGTCCGGGCAACCGGTGCTGGACCAGGCGGCGCAGCGCATCGTGCGGCTGGCGGCGCCGTTTGCGCCGTTTACCGGGGACCTGGCCGAGTTTGACCGGCTGGAGATCATCCGCACCTGGCGATTTGCCCGTGGGGACCGTTTGTCCAGTAACTGACCTGCGGCATTACGCGGTCCCTGTGGGAGCGGGTTTACCCGCGAAAGCTTCCGACTAAGCGACATCATTGCCTGATCTGGCGCATTCGCGGGTAAACCCGCTCCCACAGGGAACGCGCAAGCCTCGTTACGCACCTTGTCAGCCTCGCCACCTGGCGCCACACTATCCCCCATGAAAACCCTCACGCCGAGCTACCTCAAGCATCAGTTCCTGATCGCCATGCCGCACATGGCCGATCCGAACTTCGCCCAGACCCTCACGTACATCGTCGAGCACAACGCCCATGGCGCCATGGGCCTGGTGGTCAACCGGCCGCAGGAGCTGAACCTGGCCGACATCCTCGAGCAGCTGCGCCCGGACGAAATGCCACCGGCCAGCACCTTGCAGGTGCCGATCTACCAAGGTGGCCCGGTACAGACCGACCGTGGCTTCGTGCTGCACAGCAGCGAATGCAGTTTCCAGGCCACCGTGGCGCTGGAGGGGCTGTCGCTGACCACCTCGCAGGATATATTGCTTGCCATCGCCGCCGGGGTAGGCCCGAAACAGAGCCTGATCACCCTGGGTTATGCCGGCTGGGAAGCGGGCCAACTGGAAGCGGAGCTTGCCGACAACGCCTGGCTCAACTGCCCGTTCGACCCGGAAATCATCTTCGGCCTGACCAGCGACCTGCGCCTGGAAGCCGCCGCTGCCAGCCTGGGGATCAACCTGAACCTGCTGACCAGCCAGGCGGGCCACGCCTGATGGCCGAACTGCACCCTGAACTGCGTCTGCTGCTGGGCTTCGACTACGGCAGCAAACAGATCGGCGTAGCCGTCGGCCAGGTGGTCACCGGCCAGGCCCGCGAGCTTTGCACCCTGAAGGCACAGAACGGCGTGCCGGACTGGGCCCAGGTGGAAAAGCTGATTGCCGAATGGAAGCCCGACGCCATCGTCGTCGGCCTGCCGCTGAACATGGACGGCACCCCCAGCGAAATGAGCGCCCGCGCAGAAAAGTTCGCCCGCCGCCTGAACGGCCGCTTCAACCTGCCCGTGCACACCCACGACGAACGCCTGACCACCTTCGAGGCCAAGGGCGAGCGCATGGCCCGTGGCGGCCAGCGCGGCAGCTACCGCGACAACCCGGTCGATGCCATCGCCGCCGCCCTGTTGCTGCAAGGCTGGCTGGAGGCCAATACCTGATCATCTTTGCCGCCGGGCCCGCCCGGCGCACCCTTCCGAGGAGCCTGCAATGAGCCTACCCGATCCAGCCGAACTGATTCGGCAGATGGCCGTCGACCTTCGCGCCCACCTGGCCCGCCGGGCAATTACCGAACCGCGCTACATCGGCATCCGCACCGGCGGCGTCTGGGTTGCCCAGGCCCTGCAGGAAGCCATGGGCGACACCAGTCCCATGGGCACTCTGGACGTGTCGTTCTATCGCGACGACTTCAGCCAGAACGGCCTGCACCCGCAAGTGCGCCCGTCCGAGCTGCCGTTCGAGGTCGAGGGCCAGCACCTGGTGCTGGTGGATGACGTGCTGATGAGCGGCCGCACGGTGCGCGCCGCGCTCAACGAACTGTTCGATTATGGCCGCCCGGCCAGCGTCACCCTGGTCTGCCTGCTGGACCTGGATGCCGGCGAACTGCCAATCCGCCCGAATGTACTCGGCGCCACCCTGTCGCTGGCCGCCCATGAACGGGTAAAATTGACCGGACCCGCACCGCTCGCTCTCGAGCGCCAGGACCTCGCCTCCGCTTCCGCCCTTTAAGAGTCCCCCGCGATGACGCCAATCGACGCCAAGCGCCCGCTGCAGCTCAATGATCAGGGCCAGCTGCGCCACTTCCTCTCGCTCGACGGTTTGCCCCGCGAACTGCTCACCGAGATCCTCGACACCGCCGACTCCTTCCTGGAAGTCGGTGCCCGGGCCGTGAAGAAAGTCCCGTTGCTGCGCGGCAAGACCGTGTGCAACGTGTTCTTCGAGAACTCCACCCGTACCCGTACCACCTTCGAACTGGCGGCCCAGCGCCTGTCGGCCGACGTGATCAGTCTGAACGTGTCGACCTCCTCGACCAGCAAGGGCGAGACCCTGTTCGACACCCTGCGCAACCTCGAAGCCATGGCCGCCGACATGTTCGTGGTGCGCCACTCCGACTCCGGGGCCGCGCACTTCATCGCCGAGCACGTGTGCCCGGAAGTTGCCGTGATCAACGGCGGTGACGGCCGCCACGCGCACCCGACCCAGGGCATGCTCGACATGCTCACCATCCGCCGCCACAAGGGCAGCTTCGAGAACCTGTCGGTGGCCATCGTCGGCGACATCCTGCACTCGCGCGTGGCCCGCTCCGACATGCTGGCGCTGAAAGCGCTGGGCTGCCCGGATATCCGCGTGATCGGCCCGAAAACCCTGATCCCGATCGGTATCGAGCAGTACGGCGTGAAGGTGTACACCGACCTCGCCGAAGGCCTGAAGGATGTCGACGTGGTGATCATGCTGCGCCTGCAGCGTGAGCGCATGGCCGGTGGCCTGCTGCCCAGCGAAGGCGAGTTCTACCGCCTGTTCGGCCTGACGACCGCGCGCCTGGCCGGGGCCAAGCCCGACGCCATCGTCATGCACCCGGGCCCGATCAACCGCGGCGTGGAAATCGAGTCGGCGGTGGCCGACGGCAAGCACTCGGTGATCCTCAACCAGGTCACCTACGGCATCGCCGTGCGCATGGCCGTGCTGTCCATGGCCATGAGCGGGCAGAACGCGCAACGTCAATTCGACCAGGAGAACGCCCAGTGACCATCAGTATTCTCGGCGCCCGGGTCATCGACCCCAACAGCGGCCTGGACCAGGTCACCGACCTGCACCTGGACGGCGGCCGCATTGCCGCCATCGGTGCAGCCCCGGCCGGCTTCAGCGCCAGCCGCACGATCCAGGCTGATGGCCTGGTCGCCGCGCCCGGCCTGGTCGACCTCGGCGTGTCCCTGCGCGAGCCGGGCTACAGCCGCAAAGGCAACATCGCCAGTGAAACCCGCGCCGCCGTCGCCGGCGGTGTCACTAGCCTGTGCTGCCCGCCGCAGACCAAGCCGGTGCTGGACACCTCGGCCGTGGCCGAACTGATCCTCGACCGCGCCCGCGAGGCCGCCAACAGCAAGGTCTACCCGATCGGCGCCCTGACCAAGGGCCTGGAAGGCGAGCAACTGGCCGAGCTGGTGGCCCTGCGCGACACCGGCTGCGTGGCCTTCGGCAATGGCCTGAAGGAGATCCCCAACAACCGTACCTTGGCCCGCGCCCTGGAATACGCCGCCACCTTCGACCTGACCGTGGTGTTCCACTCCCAGGACCGCGACCTGGCCCAGGGTGGCCTGGCCCACGAAGGTGCCATGGCCAGCTTCCTCGGCCTGCCGGGCATTCCGGAAACCGCCGAGACCGTGGCCCTGGCGCGCAATCTGCTGCTGGTGGAACAGACCGGCGTGCGTGCGCACTTCACCCAGATCACCAGCGCCCGTGGCGCACGGCTGATCGAGCAGGCCCAGCAGCTTGGCCTGCCGGTGACCGCCGATGTGGCGCTGTACCAACTGATCCTTACCGACGAGTCGCTGCGTGAGTTCTCCAGCCTGTACCACGTGCAGCCACCGCTGCGCACCGCCGCCGACCGTGACGGCCTGCGTGCGGCGGTGAAGTCGGGGGTGATCCAGGCGATCTCCAGCCACCACCAGCCGCACGAGCGCGACGCCAAGCTGGCCCCGTTCGGCGCCACCGAGCCGGGCATCAGCAGCGTCGAGCTGCTGCTGCCGCTGGCCATGACCCTGGTGCAGGACGGCCTGCTCGACCTGCCAACCTTGCTGGCCCGCCTGAGCAGCGGCCCGGCGGCGGCCCTGCGCCTGCCGGCCGGCGAGCTGAAAGTGGGTGGCGCGGCCGACCTGGTGCTGTTCGACCCGCAAGCCTCGACCGTGGCCGGCGAGCAGTGGTTCTCGCGCGGCGAGAACTGCCCGTTCATCGGCCACTGCCTGCCGGGTGCGGTGCGTTATACCTTGGTCGATGGGCATGTCTGCCACGAGGCCTGAGTAGCCCCTGTGGGAGCGGCCTTGTGTCGCGATAGGGCCGCAAAGCGGCCCCAGCAATCCATGCATGATGCCGAGAACCTGGGGCCGCTGCGCGGCCCTTTCGCGACGCAAGGCCGCTCCCACATTGACCCCGTACAACCTTGAGCCTGCACCGACCATTCATCCCCCACGGTTGAAATCCTTCCCCCCACCCCCATATGAGTCTGCATCAGGCACTTTCGCCCCGCTGCGTGGAGACTCTCCCCTTGACCACCATCGTTTCTGTCCGCCGTAACGGCAAAGTCGTCATGGGCGGCGACGGCCAGGTATCCCTCGGCAACACCGTGATGAAAGGCAACGCCAAGAAGGTGCGCCGCCTGTACCACGGCCAGGTCATCGCGGGCTTCGCCGGCGCCACCGCCGATGCGTTCACCCTGTTCGAGCGCTTTGAAGGCCAGCTCGAGAAACATCAGGGCCACCTGGTCCGCGCTGCCGTGGAGCTGGCCAAGGAATGGCGTACCGACCGCTCCCTGAGCCGCCTGGAGGCAATGCTGGCCGTGGCCAACAAGGACGCCTCCCTGATCATCACCGGCAACGGCGACGTGGTCGAACCCGAAGACGGCCTGATCGCCATGGGTTCCGGCGGCGCCTACGCCCAGGCCGCAGCCCGCGCCCTGCTGAACAAGACCGACCTCTCGGCCCGTGAAATCGCCGAGACCGCCCTGAACATCGCCGGCGACATCTGCGTGTTCACCAACCACAACCTGACCATCGAGGAGCAGGACCTGGCCGAATAATCAGTTGTTCTGGCGTCCCGCTGCGAGCGGGACTTTTCCACGCTGATTCATTCCGCCCGAGGACCATTTTCATCATGTCCATGACCCCCCGCGAGATCGTCCACGAACTCAACCGCCACATCATCGGCCAGGACGACGCCAAGCGCGCCGTGGCCATCGCCCTGCGCAACCGCTGGCGGCGCATGCAGCTCCCCGCCGAGCTGCGCGCCGAAGTGACCCCGAAGAACATCCTGATGATCGGCCCTACCGGCGTCGGCAAGACCGAGATCGCCCGCCGCCTGGCCAAGCTGGCCAACGCGCCGTTCCTCAAGGTCGAAGCCACCAAGTTCACCGAAGTGGGCTACGTGGGCCGCGACGTCGAGTCGATCATCCGCGACCTGGCCGATGCCGCGCTGAAGATGCTGCGTGAGCAAGAAATCATCCGCGTGCGCCACCGCGCCGAAGACGCCGCCGAAGACCGCATCCTCGACGCCCTGCTGCCGCAGGCGCGGGTCAGCAGCTTCGCCGAGGAAGCCGCGCAGACCAGCACCGATTCCAACACCCGCCAGCTGTTCCGCAAGCGCCTGCGCGAAGGCCAGCTGGACGACAAGGAAATCGAGATCGAAGTGGCCGATGCCGTGGGCGTCGAAATTGCCGCGCCGCCCGGCATGGAAGAAATGACCAACCAGCTGCAGAGCCTGTTCGCCAACATGGGCAAAGGCAAGCGCAAGGCGCGCAAGCTGAAGGTGAAAGAAGCACTGAAGATGGTTCGCGATGAAGAAGCGAGCCGCCTGGTCAACGAGGAAGAGCTCAAGGCCAAGGCCCTGGAAGCTGTCGAGCAGCACGGCATCGTGTTCATCGACGAAATCGACAAGGTTGCCAAGCGCGGCAACGTTGGCGGCGCCGACGTGTCCCGTGAAGGCGTGCAGCGCGACCTGCTGCCGCTGATCGAAGGCTGCACCGTCAACACCAAGCTGGGCATGGTCAAGACCGACCACATCCTGTTCATTGCCTCGGGTGCGTTCCACCTGAGCAAGCCGAGCGACCTGGTGCCCGAACTGCAAGGCCGCCTGCCGATCCGTGTGGAACTCAAGGCCCTGACCCCGGAAGACTTCGAGCGCATCCTGCAGGAGCCGCACGCGTCGCTGACCGAACAGTACCAGGCCCTGCTCAAGACCGAAGGCCTGAACATCGAGTTCCTCGCCGACGGTATCAAGCGCCTGGCCGAGATTGCCTACCAGGTCAACGAGAAGACCGAGAACATCGGTGCCCGCCGCCTGCACACCCTGCTCGAGCGTTTGCTCGAAGAGGTGTCGTTCAGCGCTGGCGACCTGGCCAGCACCCATGACGAAGCGCCGATCCAGATCGACGCGGCGTATGTGAACAGCCACCTGGGTGAGCTGGCGCAGAACGAAGACCTGTCGCGTTACATCCTGTAAGACCGCACGGGGCCGCCTTGCGGCCCATCGCGACACAAGGCCGCTCCTACAGGGGAACGCGATCTCCTGTAGGAGCGGCCTTGTGTCGCGATGGGCTGCAAAGCAGCCCCCTTGCACAATCCCCCGAATCTCCTGAAGCTGTGCACCATCAGCTCCCGAGAGATTCCGCCCATGGCCCGCCTGCCCACCGCCATCAACCTGCACAAAGCCTCGAAAACCCTCAGCCTCACCTACGCCCCCGGCGAGGTCTACCACCTGCCCGCCGAATTCCTGCGCGTGCACTCCCCCTCCGCCGAGGTCCAGGGCCACGGTAACCCCATCCTGCAGTTCGGCAAGATCAACGTCGGCCTCAGCGGCCTGGAACCTGCCGGGCAATACGCACTGAAACTGACCTTCGACGACGGCCATGACAGCGGCCTGTTCACCTGGGAATACCTCGAGCAGCTGTGCCTGCGCCAGGAACAGCTGTGGGCCGAGTACCTCGACGAACTGCACAAGGCCGGGAAATCCCGCGACCCTGCCGAGTCGGTGGTCAAACTCATGCTCTAGCGCAAGGCCTGCAGGATTTAGAGCGCATTTTCTAAATTCATCTGTTTGAATGCCTTACAGACAGCCCAGTGACGGGCTGTCTTGCGCATTACATGAAAGTCGGGTAACCAATGGGGGTGGCAAGTTCCCTGCATCAAATTGCAGGTAGTCAGAACCCTCGCAGCACCGCTGTTCCTTATCACTGGTCACCCGAGTAGCAGTACCGGGCTCAGAACTGTGCACCCGCCACAGCAACCGGTACTCGTCTCAGGACAACGGAGCGTCGTAGATGAGTAACAAGAACAACGATGAGCTGCAGCGGCAGGCCTCGGAAAACACCCTGGGGCTGAACCCGGTCATCGGTATCCGCCGCAAGGACCTGTTGAGCTCGGCACGCACCGTGCTCCGCCAGGCCGTGCGCCAACCGCTGCACAGCGCCAAGCATGTGGCCCACTTTGGCCTGGAGCTGAAGAACGTGCTGCTGGGCAAGTCCAGCCTTGCCCCGGAAAGCGACGACCGTCGCTTCAATGACCCGGCATGGAGCAACAACCCACTTTACCGTCGCTACCTGCAAACCTACCTGGCCTGGCGCAAGGAGCTGCAGGACTGGATCGGCAACAGCGACCTGTCGCCCCAGGACATCAGCCGCGGCCAGTTCGTCATCAACCTGATGACCGAAGCCATGGCTCCGACCAACACCCTGTCCAACCCGGCAGCGGTCAAACGCTTCTTCGAAACCGGCGGCAAGAGCCTGCTCGATGGCCTGTCCAACCTGGCCAAGGACCTGGTCAACAACGGCGGCATGCCCAGCCAGGTGAACATGGACGCCTTCGAGGTGGGCAAGAACCTGGGCACCAGTGAAGGCGCCGTGGTGTACCGCAACGATGTGCTGGAGCTGATCCAGTACAGCCCCATCACCGAGCAGGTGCATGCCCGCCCGCTGCTGGTGGTGCCGCCGCAGATCAACAAGTTCTATGTATTCGACCTGAGCCCGGAAAAGAGCCTGGCGCGCTACTGCCTGCGCTCGCAGCAGCAGACCTTCATCATCAGTTGGCGCAACCCGACCAAAGCCCAGCGCGAATGGGGCCTGTCCACCTACATCGACGCGCTCAAGGAGGCGGTCGACGCGGTGCTGGCGATTACCGGCAGCAAGGACCTGAACATGCTCGGTGCCTGCTCCGGCGGCATCACCTGCACGGCATTGGTCGGCCACTATGCCGCCCTCGGCGAAAACAAGGTCAATGCCCTGACCCTGCTGGTCAGCGTGCTGGACACCACCATGGACAACCAGGTCGCCCTGTTCGTCGACGAGCAGACTTTGGAGGCCGCCAAGCGCCACTCCTACCAGGCCGGCGTGCTCGAAGGCAGCGAGATGGCCAAGGTTTTCGCCTGGATGCGTCCCAACGACCTGATCTGGAACTACTGGGTCAACAACTACCTGCTCGGCAACGAGCCGCCGGTGTTCGACATCCTGTTCTGGAACAACGACACCACGCGCCTGCCGGCCGCCTTCCACGGCGACCTGATCGAAATGTTCAAGAGCAACCCGCTGACCCGCCCGGACGCCCTGGAGGTTTGCGGCACCCCGATCGACCTGAAACAGGTCAAATGCGACATCTACAGCCTTGCCGGCACCAACGACCACATCACCCCGTGGCAGTCGTGCTACCGCTCGGCGCACCTGTTCGGCGGCAAGATCGAGTTCGTGCTGTCCAACAGCGGCCACATCCAGAGCATCCTCAACCCGCCAGGCAACCCCAAGGCGCGCTTCATGACCGGTGCCGATCGCCCGGGTGACCCGGTGGCCTGGCAGGAAAACGCCACCAAGCATGCCGACTCCTGGTGGCTGCACTGGCAAAGCTGGCTGGGCGAGCGTGCCGGCGAGCTGAAAAAGGCGCCGACCCGCCTGGGCAACCGTGCCTATGCCGCTGGCGAGGCATCCCCGGGCACCTACGTTCACGAGCGTTGAGCTGCAGCGCCGTGGCCCCCTGCGGGGCGCCACGGTGTTCATTTCACCCCATGAGTCACGCGCATGCCGCAACCCTACATCTTCAGGACCGTCGAGCTGGACAACCAGTCCATCCGCACCGCCGTCCGCCCGGGCAAGCCGCACCTGACGCCGCTGCTGATCTTCAACGGCATCGGTGCCAACCTGGAGCTGGTGTTTCCGTTCATCGAAGCACTGGACCCGGACCTGGAAGTCATTGCCTTTGACGTACCCGGGGTCGGCGGCTCGTCCACGCCGCGCCACCCATACCGCTTTCCCGGGTTGGCCAAGCTGACGGCACGCATGCTCGACTACCTCGACTACGGCCAGGTCAATGTCATCGGTGTGTCCTGGGGCGGCGCCCTGGCCCAGCAGTTCGCCCACGATTACCCCGAACGCTGCAAGAAACTGGTGCTGGCCGCCACCGCAGCCGGTGCGGTGATGGTGCCAGGCAAGCCCAAGGTGTTGTGGATGATGGCCAGCCCACGGCGTTACGTGCAGCCGTCGCATGTCATCCGCATTGCGCCGACGATCTATGGCGGCGGCTTCCGGCGTGACCCCGAACTGGCCATGCAGCACGCCGCCAAGGTGCGCTCCGGCGGCAAGATGGGCTACTACTGGCAGCTGTTCGCCGGGCTCGGCTGGACCAGCATCCACTGGCTGCACAAGATCCAGCAACCGACCCTGGTGCTGGCCGGCGACGACGACCCACTGATCCCGCTGATCAACATGCGCCTGCTGGCCTGGCGGATTCCCAATGCCCAGCTACACATTATCGACGACGGTCATTTGTTCCTGATCACCCGGGCCGAGGCCGTCGCCCCGATCATCATGAAGTTCCTTCAGCAAGAACGACAGCGCGCCGTCATGCACCCTCGCCCGGCTTCGGGCGGGTAAATCGATGCGGCCTTCTTCGCGGGCGCGCCCGCTCCCACAGGGATGGCGCCGAACCTGTGGGAGCGGGCATGCCCGCGAAGGTCTCGACAGCGAAATGGCTTAGACGAGGGAGTGTTGCCATGAAAGACAAACCGGCCAAAGGAACGCCAACGCTTCCCGCCACCAGCATGAACGTGCAGAACGCCATCCTCGGCCTGCGCGGCCGTGACCTGATTTCCACGCTGCGCAATGTCAGCCGCCAAAGCCTGCGTCACCCGCTGCACACCGCACATCACCTGTTGGCCCTGGGTGGCCAGCTGGGCCGGGTGATACTGGGTGACACACCGCTTCAGCCGAACCCGCGCGATTCGCGCTTCAACGACCCGACATGGAGCCAGAACCCGTTCTACCGTCGCGGTCTGCAGGCCTACCTGGCCTGGCAGAAGCAGACCCGCCTGTGGATCGAGGAAAGCCACCTGGACGACGATGACCGGGCCCGTGCGCACTTCCTGTTCAACCTGATCAACGATGCCCTGGCGCCGAGCAACTCGCTGCTCAACCCGCTGGCGGTCAAGGAACTGTTCAACAGCGGTGGCCAGAGCCTGGTGCGCGGCGTGGCCCACCTGCTCGATGACCTGCGCCACAATGACGGCCTGCCACGCCAGGTCGACGAGCGCGCCTTCGAAGTGGGCGGCAACCTGGCCGCCACCGCCGGCGCCGTGGTGTTTCGCAACGAGCTGCTGGAGCTGATCCAGTACAAGCCGATGAGCGAAAAGCAGCACGCCCGGCCACTGCTGGTGGTGCCGCCACAGATCAACAAGTTCTACATCTTCGACCTCAGCTCGACCAACAGCTTCGTCCAGTACATGCTCAAGAATGGCCTGCAGGTGTTCATGGTCAGCTGGCGCAACCCCGACCCGCGCCATCGCGAATGGGGCCTGTCCAGCTACGTGCAGGCCCTGGAAGAAGCGCTCAACGCTTGCCGCAGCATCAGCGGCAACCGCGACCCCAACCTGATGGGCGCCTGCGCCGGCGGCCTGACCATGGCCGCACTGCAGGGCCACCTGCAGGCCAAGCACCAGCTGCGCCGGGTGCGCAGCGCCACCTACCTGGTCAGCCTGCTGGACAGTAAGTTCGAAAGCCCCGCCAGCCTGTTCGCCGACGAGCAGACCATCGAGGCCGCCAAGCGCCGCTCCTACCAGCGCGGTGTGCTGGATGGCGCCGAGGTGGCGCGGATCTTCGCCTGGATGCGGCCCAACGACCTGATCTGGAACTACTGGGTCAACAACTACCTGCTCGGCAAGACACCACCAGCCTTCGACATCCTGTACTGGAACGCCGACAGCACGCGCCTGCCCGCCGCGCTGCATGGCGACCTGCTGGACTTCTTCAAGCTCAACCCGCTGACCCACCCCGCCGGCCTGGAGGTATGCGGCACCCCCATCGACCTGCAGAAGGTCGAGCTGGACAGTTTCACCGTGGCCGGCAGCAACGACCACATCACCCCGTGGGATGCGGTGTACCGCTCGGCCTTGCTGCTGGGTGGCGACCGACGCTTCGTGCTGGCCAACAGCGGGCATATCCAGAGCATCATCAACCCGCCCGGCAACCCCAAGGCCTACTACCTGGCCAACCCCAAGCTATCCAGCGACCCGCGTGCCTGGTTCCACGACGCCAAGCGCAGCGAAGGCAGCTGGTGGCCGTTGTGGCTGGAGTGGATCACCCCGCGCTCCGGCCCGCTCAAGGCACCGCGCAGCGAACTGGGCAATGCCACCTACCCACCACTGGGCCCCGCGCCGGGCACCTACGTGCTGACCCGATGAGCATGCCGACTGGATGAAGACTCGCGACCGTATCCTCGAATGTGCCCTGCAGCTGTTCAACCAGCAGGGCGAACCGAACGTATCCACCCTGGAAATTGCCAACGAACTGGGCATCAGCCCTGGCAACCTCTACTACCACTTCCACGGCAAGGAGCCGTTGGTGCTGGGGCTGTTCGAGCGCTTTGAAGAAGCGCTGATGCCCTTGCTCGACCCGCCGCTGGAGGTACGCCTGGACGCCGAGGACTACTGGCTGTTCCTGCACCTGATCGTCGAACGCATGGCGCAGTACCGCTTCCTGTTCCAGGACCTGTCGAACCTGACCGGGCGCCTGCCCAAACTGGCCCGCGGCATGCGTAGCCTGATCAACGCGCTCAAGCGCACGCTGGCGGCGTTGCTGGCCAGCCTCAAGGGCCAAGGGTTGGTAGAGAGCGAGACCCAGGCGCTGGGGCAACTGGTGGAGCAGATCACCCTGACACTGATGTTCTCGCTGGATTATCAGCGGGTACTGGGGCGCGAGGGGGATGTGGGGATTGTGGTGTACCAGGTGATGATGCTGGTGGCGCCGCATCTGCAGGCCCAGGCGCGGGGGGCGGCGGAGCAGTTGGCCGTGCGGTATCTGGAGGGGTAAGCCTGTTGTTTCGGTGTCGCGGCTTTCGCGGGCATGCCCGCTCCCACAGGTGAAATGCAGTGCTCGAGTGCACACAGGACCTGTGGGAGCGGGCAAGCCCGCGAAGAAGGCGACGCGGTATCAGATCAGGGTACCGGTGCCTGTCTGTGCCGAAGGCGGGTTGCTGGCCGGAGCCGCAGTGGGTGCGGGAGCTGCGCTAGCGGCCGGAGCGGCGCTGGCCGCTGGAGCTGCCGGCTTGGCGGCTGCCGGCTTGGCCGGTGCTTTCTTCACTGCAGGCTTCTTCGCCACAGCTGGTTTGGCCGCTGCCGGTTTCGTCGCAGGCTTGGCCGCCGCAGTCTTCGCAGCAGGTTTAGCCGCTGCGGCCTTGGCTGCCGGCTTGGCTGCCGCGGTTTTTGCCGCAGGCTTGGCCGCTGCCGTCTTGGCCAGTGGCTTGGCAGCCGCCTTGCTCGCAGCCGGTTTGGCTGCAGTGCGCGACGAAATCGGGGTAACCGAAGCGCCGGTGAGTTTCTCGATCTGCTTGGTCAGGCTGTCCACCTGCTGGTGCAGGGCCTTGATCTCGTTGCGGCTCGGCACGCCAAGGCGAGAGATGGCGCTGTTCAGGCGCTTGTCGAAGGCCTCTTCGAGTTCGCTCCACTTGCCCAGCGCACGGTCCTTCACGCCCGACACACGCGAAGTGGTCGAAGACTTGGCAGTTTCAGCAACATCTTCTGCGGTCTTCTTCGCCTGCTTCTCGGCCTTCTCGCCATCCTTCACCAGCGAGTCAAACAGCTTCGGGCCGTCCTGGTCGATCTTCGAATAGATACCAAGCCCCGCCAGCCAGATCTTGCGGGAGTACTTCTCGATCCCGCCGACCCAGGAGCTGCCTTCTTTCTCGGAATTCTTCTTGCCAGCCATCCTGCTCTCCTTATGGTTTGTGCGCGACGCGCTCGAGCAGCTCATGCAGCTGTTCAAGCTTGATGGACAACGCCTCAACGTCATGTTTAGACGGAATGCCAAGGCGATTCAAGGCGCGACCTACCCGCGCGTCGAAAGCTTTTTCGATCTTGTCCAGTTGAACTTCGACCTTGCCGCGTACGCGGCTGACTTCCTGGGTCGCTTCGTCGATCTGGTTGTTGGCAGCATCGAGCTCCTTGTCGATGCGCTTCTTGCCACGCTTCTCGACGCCTTCGCCGGCCTTGACCAGCTCATTGAAGTAGTCGGAGCCTTCCTGGCCCACACGCGCATAGGCGCCGATGCCCGCCAGCCAGATCTTGCGCGCGTAACCGCGCACCTCGCCCAGCGTACCCGGGGCGTCGTCCTTTTTCTTCACAGTCACTTTGGCCATGCTCTGTACCTCATGCTCATGAGTGGAGGAGGAACCGCCCATGGAGGTTGGGCTTGAGCACAAGGTAGAGAGGGAAATTAGAATCTTCACCCTAAGGTGAACGAGCATGGCCCGGGGAGGGGTCAGGCCAGGGCTTTGTCCAGCGCCCGCTCGATCTCGCCCTTGATGGTGCCGCTCATCATCGACAGCATCATGCCCAGCTTCAATTCGACGCGAATGCGGTCATCGAAGATGTGCACGCTGCCGTTGGCACCGCTGCGCGCCACGTCGACCCGGTCACCGTTCCAGGTGGCCTTGAGGTCGTACTCGCGGGTCAGTTTGTCGACCAGCGCTTCAGCCTTGGCACGGGCGGCATCGCGGCCGAGGGAATGTTTGCGTTCGACGCTGATCTGGGTCATGCGGGTGTTCCTGAAGATGAAGACATAATGGGCATTATGCCCGCCCCTGCCCACAGGCACACCCCGCCAAGACAAATCCGCCCGTTCGCCCTAGAATGGCGGTAATTTTTTCCGGTGAAGCGATATGAACGACCAGCGCAAAGGCGACCACGCCGAACCCACCACCCATTTCGGTTACCAGGACGTCCCTGAAAGCCAGAAGGCGAAGAAAGTCGCCGAGGTGTTCCACTCGGTAGCGGCCAAGTACGACCTGATGAACGACGTGCTTTCCGGCGGCATGCACCGCCTGTGGAAGCGCTTCACCATCGAGCTGTCGGGCGTACGCGCCGGCAACCGTGTACTGGACATCGCCGGCGGTACCGGCGACCTGGCCGCCAAGTTCTCGCGGCTGGTCGGCCCGACCGGCCAGGTAGTGCTGGCCGACATCAACGAGTCGATGCTCAAGGTCGGCCGTGACCGCCTGCTCGACCGTGGCGTGGCCGGCAACATCGAGTTCGTCCAGGCCGACGCCGAGAAGCTGCCATTCCCGGACAACCACTTCGACTGCGTGACCATCGCCTTCGGCCTGCGCAACGTCACCCACAAGGACGAAGCCATCCGCTCGATGCTGCGCGTGCTCAAGCCGGGCGGCCGCCTGCTGGTGCTGGAGTTCTCCAAGCCGACCAACAAGCTGATGTCCAAGGCCTACGACGCCTACTCGTTCGCCTTCATGCCGCTGGCCGGCAAGCTGATCACCAACGACTCGGAGAGCTACCGTTACCTCGCCGAGTCGATCCGCATGCACCCCGATCAGGAAACCCTGAAGGCCATGATGGTCGAGGCCGGTTTCGACCGCGTCACCTACCACAACATGACCAGCGGCATCGTTGCCGTGCACCGGGGGATCAAGCCCTGATGCTGCTGGCCGGGCTGCTCGCCAGCGTCGAACATGGCCTGAACCGCGTCCTGCGCATGGACAGCACGGCCCTGCCGCGGCTGGCCGCGCTGGAGGGCAAGGTCATCGAGATCGACTGCCGCCAGCCGGCCTTGCAGGTGTTCATCCTGCCCGATGAAGAGGGCCTGATGCTCGCCGCCCACTGGCAAGGCGAGGTCGACTGCAGCCTGCGCGCCCCGGCCGGCAGCCTGGCGCAACTGGCCCTGGCCAGGGACAAGACTGCCGTGCTGCACAGCCCGCAAGTCGAACTGCATGGCGACAGCGCCGTGCTGCTCGACCTGTTCGGTGTGCTGCAGGACCTGGAGCTGGACTGGGAGCACGAGCTGCAACGCTGGCTCGGCCCGGTCGCCACGGCGCTGCTGGCGGGCCACATCCGCCTGCGTGCACGCTGGACCCGCCAGGGCCTGGCGCGCTTCAGCCAGAACCTTTCCGAGTACCTGGCCGAAGAGTCCCGTACCCTGGTCGGCAAGCGCGAAGCCGAAGCCGCCTTCAGCGAGCTCGATGCCCTGAAGCTCGATACAGAACGCCTCGAGGCGCGCCTCAAGCGCCTTTCCCGAACCCTTGATACCAGCGATAACGCATGAAGCTGCTCGCCGTCCGCCGTCTTTTTCGCATCCAGCGTGTGGTGATCCGCTACCGTCTCGATGACCTGCTGTTCGACCTGCCGCTGCCCTGGTGGCTGATGAGCCTGCGCCTGCTGATGCCGTGGCGCTGGCTGCCGCGCAAGCCGTCCGAGCTCAGCCGTGGCGCGCGCCTGCGCCTGGCCCTGCAGGACCTGGGGCCGATCTTCATCAAGTTCGGCCAGTTGTTGTCCACCCGCCGCGACCTGCTGCCCAACGACATTGCCGATGAGCTGATGCTGCTGCAGGACCGCGTGCCGCCGTTCGACCCCAAGCAGGCCGTGGCACTGATCGAGGCGCAACTGGGCGCCCCGGTAACGCAACTGTTCAGCCGCTTCGACGTCGAGCCGCTGGCCTCGGCCTCGGTGGCCCAGGTGCACGCTGCGCGCCTGAAAAGTGGCGAGGAAGTGGTGGTCAAGGTGGTGCGCCCGGGCCTGAAGCCGGTGATCGCCCAGGACCTGGCCTGGCTGTTCCTGATCGCCAAGGCCGCCGAGCGCGCTTCGGCCGACGCCCGTCGCCTGCACCCGGTGGAAATCGTCGGCGACTACGAAAAAACCATCTACGACGAGCTCGACCTGCTGCGCGAAGCGGCCAACGCCAGCCAGCTGCGGCGCAACTTCGAAGGCTCCGAGCTGATGTACGTGCCCCAGGTGTACTGGGACCTGTGCCGCCCCAAGGTGCTGGTGATGGAGCGCATCTACGGCGTGCCGGTGACCGACATGGCCACCTTGGCCGACCAACGCACCGACATGAAGCTGCTGGCCGAACGGGGTGTGGAGGTGTTCTTCACCCAGGTGTTCCGCGACAGCTTCTTCCATGCCGACATGCACCCCGGCAACATCTTCGTCAGCACGGTCAAACCATGGAGCCCGCAGTACATCGCCATCGACTGCGGCATCGTCGGCAGCCTGACCGCCGAGGACCAGGACTACCTGGCGCGCAACCTGATCGCTTTCTTCAAGCGTGACTACCGCCGCGTCGCCCAGTTGCACATCGACTCGGGCTGGGTGCCGGCGCACACCAAGGTCAACGAGTTCGAAGCGGCGATCCGCACCGTGTGCGAGCCGATCTTCGAAAAACCGTTAAAGGATATTTCCTTCGGCCAGGTGCTGATGCGCCTGTTCCAGACTGCCCGGCGCTTCAACATGGAAGTGCAGCCGCAGCTGGTGTTGCTGCAGAAGACCCTGCTCAACATCGAGGGCCTGGGCCGCCAGCTGTACCCCGAGCTGGACCTGTGGAGCACCGCCAAGCCATTCCTCGAGCGCTGGATGCGCGACCGCATGAGCCCCAAGGCCGTGCTCGGCAACATCCACAGCCAGGTCGAGCAACTGCCGCACCTGGCCGACATGGCCCGCGACCTGCTCGAGCGCCTGTCGCAACCGCACCTGCACGATCCGCAACTGCCGGAGCGGCGCCGCCAGGGCGACCGCTGGGCGCTGCGCCTGTTGGGCGCCGGCCTGCTCGGCGGTGGTGCGGTACTGGCCGCTGGTGCCGCCGCGGCCGCCAGCCTGGCCGCCCCTGCCGCCTGGCCGGCCTGGCTGATGCTGGCCGCCGGCCTTTACCTGATCGTGCGCCAATAGCCAGCCGCGCCCATGGCTGGCACACTAGCGCAAAGGGCCCGGCACAGGAGCGGGCCCGCTTTGGAGTCGACGATGAAAGACTGGCTGGACGAGATCAAGTGGAACAGCGAGGGCCTGGTACCGGCGATCGCCCAGGACCACAAGACCGGACGCGTGCTGATGATGGCCTGGATGAACCGCGAATCGCTGGCCCTGACCGCCGCCGAGCAACGCGCCATCTACTGGTCGCGTTCGCGTGGCAAGCTGTGGCGCAAGGGCGAGGAATCCGGGCACGTGCAGAAGCTGCATGAAATGCGCCTGGACTGCGATGCCGACGTGATCATCCTGATGGTCGAGCAATTGGGCCATATCGCCTGCCATACCGGCCGTGAAAGCTGCTTCTACCGCGTCTTCGAAGACGGCCAGTGGAAAACCGTCGACCCGGTCCTGAAAGACCCGGATGCCATCTACAGCGCAGGACACTGACATGAGCGACACCCTCAACCGCCTGGCCGAAGTGCTTGAAGAGCGCAAGCAAGCGGCGCCCGACAGCTCCTACGTGGCCAGCCTGTACCACAAGGGCCTGAACAAGATCCTCGAAAAGCTCGGCGAAGAGTCGGTCGAGACGATCATTGCCGCCAAGGACGCTGCGGTCAGCAAGGATTACAGCGATGTCATCTACGAAACCGCCGACCTGTGGTTTCATAGCCTGGTAATGCTCAGCGCGCTGGGCCAGCATCCGCAAGCCGTGCTCGATGAGCTGGAACGCCGCTTCGGGCTTTCCGGGCATGATGAGAAGGCTGCACGACAGCCGTCTGCCTGATGTAATTCAAGTGCGCGGTGCCCCTCTCTTTTGTGGGAGCGGGTTCACCCGCGAAGAATGCGACGCGGTGTATGGCACCGGCTAAGCCGGTGTTCGCGGGTGAACCCGCTCCCACAGGGGCCGCGTTGCCAGAACAATTCGCTTGACCTGTAAATTTCAGGAGTACGAAATGGGTATCTTTGACTGGAAACACTGGATCGTCTTGCTGGTGGTCGTGGTCCTGGTGTTTGGCACCAAGAAGCTGAAGAACTTCGGCAGTGACCTGGGTGAGTCGATCAAGGGCTTCCGCAAGGCCATGAGCGACGAAGAGAACAAGCCGGCCGAGCAGACCCCGCCGCCTGCCCAACCCGTTCCACCGGTGCAGAACACTGCCCAGCAGAACCAGGGCCACACCATCGAAGGCCAGGCCCAGCCGGCTCAAGAGCCGCAGCGGAAAGACTGACCCATGTTCGGCATCAGTTTCAGCGAGCTGCTGCTCGTCGGCCTGGTCGCCCTGCTGGTGCTCGGCCCCGAGCGCCTGCCCGGTGCCGCGCGCACGGCAGGCCTGTGGATCGGCCGGCTCAAGCGCAGTTTCAACAGCATCAAGATGGAAGTGGAGCGCGAAATCGGCGCCGACGAAATCCGCCGCCAGCTGCACAACGAGCACATCCTGCAGATGGAAGAGGAAGCCAAGCGCATCCTCAACCCGATGACGCCACCGGCGCAGCCGCCTGTCACCACCGCAACCGTTCAGCCCCCCGCCGGGCTCGAAGCCAGGCCGGTCGAGACCGCTGCCACCCCGGCCACGCCTTCTGAACCGCCTCAACCGCCGCGAGCCCCATGAGCGAAAATCCGGAACACGACCAGCCAATGCCGCTGGTTTCGCACCTGACCGAACTGCGCACCCGCCTGCTGCGCTGCGTTGCCGTCATTTTCCTGATCTTTGCCGGGCTGTTCTCCTTCGCCCAGCAGATCTACACCTTGGTCTCCGCGCCGCTGCGCGAGCACCTGCCGGCCAATGCGACGATGATCGCCACCGACGTGGCCTCGCCGTTCCTCACGCCGTTCAAGCTGACCATGATCGTCTCGCTGTTCCTGGCGATACCGTTCATCCTCCAGCAGATCTGGGGCTTCATCGCACCCGGGCTGTACCGCCATGAAAAGCGCATCGCCATTCCGCTGTTGGTGTCGAGCATCTTCCTGTTCTACGCCGGCATGGCCTTCGCCTATTTCCTGGTGTTCCCGCTGATCTTCGGCTTCTTCGCCAGCGCCACGCCGGAAGGCGTGTCGATGATGACCGACATCGCCAGCTACCTCGACTTCGTGATGACGCTGTTCTTCGCCTTTGGCGTGGCCTTCGAAATCCCGGTGGCGGTGGTGCTGCTGGTATGGATCGGCGTGGTCGACGTGAAGTACCTGAAGAAGATCCGCCCCTACGTGATCATCGGCTGCTTCGTGGTCGGCATGGTCCTCACCCCACCGGACATCTTCTCCCAGACCCTGCTGGCCGTACCCATGTGGCTGCTGTTCGAGATCGGCGTGCTGTGCGGCAGCCTGATCCGCAAGCGCAGCGCCCACGACGAAACCGCCAACGACCACAACGACCAGCCACCAGCGACCCAACCGTGAACCTGTTGCTCCTTGAAGAGGCCGACTTCGTCTCGGCCGACCGCGTCGTTCTCGCAGACCGGCGCTTCACCCACATGCAGGACATCCACCGTGTGGCGGTGGGCGACAACCTGCGCGTGGGCCGCATCAACGGCCTGATGGGCAAGGCCACGGTGCTGCGCCTGGAAAAGCACGAAGCCGAACTGGAAGTCGCCTTTGACCAGCAGCCACCGGCCAAGCTGCCGCTGACCCTGGTGCTGGCCGTACCTCGGCCGAAAATGCTGCGCCGGCTGTTCCAGACCGTGGCCACCCTTGGCGTGCCGCGGCTGATCCTGCTGAACAGCTACAAGGTCGAGAAAAGCTTCTGGCAAACACCGTTCCTGCACCCGGACAGCATTCGCGAGAACCTCATCCTGGGCCTGGAACAAGCCCGCGACACCGTGCTGCCCGAAGTGATCATCGAGAAGCGCTTCAAGCCGTTCGTCGAAGACCGCCTGCCGGCCATCGCCGCAGGCACCCTGGGCCTGGTCGGCCACCCCGGCCCCTACCCCGCCTGCCCGCGCGCCGTGGAGCAGCCCGTGACCCTGGCCATCGGCCCTGAGGGCGGCTGGATCCCCTACGAGGTGGACCTGCTGGGCAAGGCAGGCCTGGCTCCGGTCCAGCTGGGCGACCGCATCCTGCGGGTAGAGACCGCGGTAACAGCGCTGCTTTCACGGATTTTCTGACACTCAAGTCAACTTTTACCCATAAAGTTTCCCTTCCCCAGGCCGATTGTCTTGGCAACACAACAATTAATCGTGCTGCCAAGGCGCCGGGGAGTCGTACATGTATCAATGGTTCGCCCAATCATTGGGCAATGTGAGCGTCAATCGCAAACTGGGGCTGGGCTTCGGCCTGGTGCTGCTGTTGACCCTGGCCATTACCCTGGCTGGCTGGCACGGCATGGACAGCATCATCAACCGTGGCGACAAGCTGGGAAACATCTCGGTCATTCAGCAGTACACCCAGGAACTGCGCATCGCCCGCCAGCATTACCAGCGACAGCCTGACGAAGCCTCGGTGGCAGAGCTGGAAAAAGCCCTGGGTAATCTCGAGCGCCAGGTACAGCTTATGCTCGGGCAGATCGAGCAGCCCGCTGACAGCCAGCGCCTTGAGCAGCAGCGCGAGGCCGTGCGCGGCTACCAGCAGGCGTTCAACGAGCTGAAACAGGCCGGCCAACGCCGCGAGGCCAGCCGCGCCGTGCTAGGCGACACTGCCGACAAGGCCGCGGAGCTGATTGGCCGGGTGCAACGCGGCCTGCTGCAGGGTGGCGATATCAGCCAGTACCAGCACGCGGTGGAAGTCAGCGCCCTGTTGCAACAGGCGCGGTTCCAGGTACGCGGTTACACCTACAGCGGCAACGCCGACTATCAGCAGACGGCGCTGAAAGCTATCGACCAGGCCTTGGCCGAACTGCGCGCGCTACCGGCCAAAGTGCCGGCGGAGCATGCTGCCAGCCTGGACGATGCCACCACCGCCCTGGCAGGCTACCGCGACGCGGTCACCCAGTTCGGCAGTGCCCAGGTCGCCAGTGAGCAGGCCCTGCAGAGCATGGTCGAGCACGGCACGGTACTGCTGCAGACCAGCCAGGCGATGACCACCTCGCAAACCGCTGTGCGCGACGCCGGGGCGGCCCAGGCCAAGACCGTGCTTGCCGTGGCCACCGTGCTGGCGCTGACCCTCGGCCTGCTGGCGGCCTGGGCCATCACCCGGCAGATCATCGTCCCGCTGCGCCAGACCTTGCACGCCGCCGAACGCGTGGCCAGTGGCGACCTGACCCTGAACCTGCAGGTACAACGCCGCGACGAACTGGGCCAGTTGCAAGCCAGCATGCATCGCATGACCCAGGGCCTGCGCGAACTGATCAGCGGCATCGGTGATGGCGTCACGCAGATCGCCAGTGCTGCCGAGGAGCTGTCGGCGGTGACCGAGCAGACCAGTGCCGGGGTCAACAACCAGAAGGTCGAGACCGATCAGGTGGCGACCGCCATGAACCAGATGACCGCTACCGTGCATGAGGTGGCGCGCAATGCCGAGCAGGCCTCGGAAGCTGCGTTGATGGCCGACCAGCAGGCCCGCGAGGGCGATCGTGTAGTGGGCGAGGCGGTGGCGCAGATCGAGCGCCTGGCCGGCGAAGTGGTCAACTCCAGCGAAGCGATGAACCAGCTCAAGGCCGAAAGCGACAAGATCGGCAGCGTGCTCGACGTGATCAAGTCGGTGGCCCAGCAGACCAACCTGCTGGCCCTCAACGCGGCGATCGAGGCGGCCCGGGCCGGCGAGGCCGGGCGTGGCTTTGCCGTGGTGGCCGATGAAGTGCGCAGCCTGGCGCAGCGCACTCAGCAATCGACCGAAGAGATTGAAGAGCTGATTGCCGGCCTGCAAAGCGGCACCCAGCGCGTGGCCAGCGTGATGGACAGCAGCCGCCAGTTGACCGACAGCAGCGTCGAACTGACCCGCCGTGCCGGCAGCTCGCTGGAAACCATCACCCGGACCGTATCGTCGATCCAGGCCATGAACCAGCAGATTGCCACGGCAGCTGAAGAACAGACGGCCGTGGCAGAAGAGATCAACCGCAGCGTGATGAACGTGCGGGATATTTCTGACCAGACCTCGGCGGCCAGTGAAGAGACGGCCAGCTCCAGCGTGGAGCTGGCGCGGTTGGGTACCCACCTGCAAGGGTTGGTGAGGCGGTTCAAACTTTGACCAAAGGTGCCACGCGCCCCCTGTAGGAGCGGCCTTGTGTCGCGATGGGGCGCGTAGCGGCCCCAGAATTTCAGCCTCGCTACATCCATCGCCGGGGCCGCTTCGCGGCCCTTTCGCGACACAAGGCCACTCCTACAGAAACCGTGCCGCCACGTAATTCTTCTTACAATTGCCAGTGAAATTTCCTACCTGATTATCAGGTCAAGTCCTACAGCTCCGCTGCCGATTGGCACAGGTGTGATGCCAGCAATGCGCCTGCATCCTCGCCCCCAATCGCACGGAGATTCCTCATGCTCGGCTACCTCAACCGCAAGCTCGGCAACATCAGTGTCGCAGCCAAACTCGCCCTCGGCTTTGCCGTAGTCCTGCTGCTTACCCTGGCCACCACCGTCAGTGGCTGGCGTGCACTGGATGACGCCATTGTGCGCTCGCAGCAACTCAGCGAAATCGGCCTGATCAACGACCTGACCAAAGACTTGCGCGCAGAGCGCATTACTTACCGCGTACTCAACGACAACGCCAGCAGAACGCGGATAGCCAACATTCTCGACCAGCTCAACAGCATGCTGAGCACCTTGCAACAACGTAGCAGCGTGGATGAATCCCGGCAGATGCTGGCCGAAAAGCTGGCGTTGCTGCAGCGCCTGCGCGACGATTTCAGCGAGCTGGAGAATACTGTCGCCAAGCGTATCGCCCTGCGCCAGGCCATGCAGGCCCATGAGCAGAAGCTCACCGAAGTGATCGACGATCTCCAGACCCAGGCCTTGCTGAGGATGCCTGCCGACAGCCAGCAAGGCGGTGTGCTGGGGCTGATGGACACGCTTGGCCGACATGTCGACGGTGCCAACCAGCAGAGCCTGGTGCCGGCCTATACCTTCTCCCCTGTGGAAAGCTTCGCCAAGGTCGGCGACACCTCCCTGGATGCCGCCGCCAGCAGCCTTGCGCAACTGCTCAAAGGCCTTGCTCCACTTGGCTTGCCCCGTGCGCTCACCCAGCAGCCCGGCGAGCAGCTGGCCAAGTACCGCGCCAGCCTGGATGAGTATCGTCGGGCTGCGGTGCGTGTCGAACAGCTGCAAAACAATATGGAGAACATGGGCAACGAGCTGCGCGCGGTAAGCCTGGAACTCGGCAAACGCAAGATCGAGCAGCGCGACAGGGAAGCCCTTGAAGCCCGTTCGCTGCTGACCACTGTAGCCCTGCTGGCGTTGGTGGTAGGCGTCGTGGCCGGCTGGCTGATCACCCTGCAGATCACCCAACCTTTGCGCCAGACCCTGGCCGTGGCCGGGTGCATCGCCAAGGGCGACCTGAGCCAGGTCGAACCTGTGCAACGCCGCGACGAGATGGGCCAGTTGCAAACCAGCATGCGCGAAATGACCTTGAGCCTGCGCGAGCTGATCGGTGGCATCGACCAGGGCGTAGGCCACCTGTCACAGGCCGCCACACAGCTGGCGGCCAGCAGCGAAGACACCAAGCTGCGCATCAACCAGCAACGCGAGGAAACCGACCAGGTGGCCACAGCCATGAACCAGATGAGCGCCACCGTGCAGGAAGTGGCGCAGAACGCTGAACAGGCCTCGCTGGCGGCGACCAACGCCGACCAGCAGGCGCAGATCGGCGACCAGGTGGTGGCCGAAGCTATTGGCCGTATCGAACAGCTGGCCGGGCAGATGGACCATTGCCTGGCGGCCATGCAGCACCTGGCGGGCGAGAGCCAGCGCATCGGCAGCATCCTCGATGTGATCAAGTCAGTGTCCGAGCAGACCAACCTGCTGGCCCTGAACGCGGCGATCGAAGCGGCACGGGCGGGTGAAGCCGGGCGTGGTTTTGCCGTAGTGGCCGATGAAGTGCGCGGTCTGGCCCAGCGCACCTCGACGGCGACCGAGGAAATCGGCCAACTGATCGACAGCCTGCACAACGGCACCGACGAAGTGACCCGCCTGCTGGACAACAGCAAGAACCTGACCGAGCAAAGCGTGGAGCTGAGCCGCAAGGCGGGGCATGCGTTGAGCCAGATCACCGACACGGTGTCCAGCATCCAGGGCATGAACCAGCAGATTGCCACGGCCAGCGAAGAGCAGAGCGTGGTCGCCGAGCAGATCAACCGTAGTGTGCTGAATGTGCGCGATGTGTCGGATCAGACCAGTGCGGCCAGTGAGCAGACGGCGGCGTCGAGTGGGGAGCTGGAGCAACTGGGGCAGCAGTTGCGGGGGATGGTGGGGCGGTTCAACATCTGAAACCGAGTCGTCCTCTTCGCGGGCATGCCCGCTCCCACAGGTATATCCCCCCCTTCAAGGCGGTGGTGGACCTGTGGGAGCGGGCGTGCCCGCGAAGAGGCCGGTGCGGGTTAAAGCACCTGGCGCAGGAACGCCTGCGCACGCGGGTCCTTCGGCGAGGCGAAGAACGCGGCCGGCGCCGAATCTTCCAGCAACTTGCCATGATCGAAGAACAGCACCCGGTCCGCCACTTCACGGGCAAAGCCCATTTCGTGGGTAACGCAGACCATGGTCATGCCTTCCTGGGCCAGGGTCTTCATCACGTCCAGCACCTCGCCGACCATTTCCGGGTCGAGCGCCGAGGTTGGCTCGTCGAACAGCATCACTTTCGGGTCCATGGCCAGGGCACGGGCGATCGCCACCCGCTGTTGCTGACCACCGGACAGGCGTGACGGGTATTCGTTGGCTTTCTGCGCAATGCCCACCTTCTCCAGCAGCGCCCGGGCCTTGGCCTCGCGGTCGGCCTTGTTGCGCTTGCGCACCACCTTCTGTGCCAGGCACAGGTTCTCCAGCACGGTCATGTGCGGGAACAGGTTGAAATGCTGGAACACCATGCCGACTTCGCGGCGGTAGGCGTTGATGTCGGTCTTCGGGTCGGCCAGTTGCAGGCCGTCGATGGCCACATGACCTTCGTCGAAATGCTCCAGGCCGTTGAGGCAGCGCAGGAAGGTAGACTTGCCCGAACCCGACGGGCCGAGCACCACCACCACTTCGCCCTTGGCGACCTGGGTGGTGACGTTATCCACGGCCCGTACCACGTGGCCACGGGTGTCGAAGACTTTCAGCAGGTCACGGACTTCAATCACTTTGCGCAAGCCTCCGCTCGAGCCGGCTGGCCAGGTGCGACAGCGGCAGGTTGATCAGCAGGTACAGGCCTGCCACGCAGAACCAGATCTCGAAGGTCGAGAACGAGGTGGTAATGGCCTCGCGGCCGCTCTTGGTCAGCTCGGTGATGGCGATCACCGAGACCAGCGAGGTGTCCTTGACCAGGCTGATGAACTGGCCGGCCAAAGGCGGCAGCACGCGCTTGAAGGCCTGCGGCAGGATCACGTGGCGCATCGACTGGCCCGCGTTCAGGCCCAGCGAGCGGGCCGCTTCGTTCTGGCCCTTGGCGATGGACTGCACGCCGGCACGAACGATTTCGGCCACGTAGGCGCCGGTGAACAGCGCCAGTGCCGCCACCCCGGCAAACTCGCGGGACAGGTTGAGCACGGTACCGATGAAGAAGTAGAAGATGAAGATCTGTACCAGCAGCGGTGTACCGCGCACCAGTTCGACATACACCGTCGACAGGTCACGCAGTGTAGGGTTGCTGGACAGGCGGCAGAGGCCGGCGAACAGGCCGATCAACAGGCCCAGGGCACCGGATACCACCGAAATCCAAAGCGTGGTCCACAGGCCCCAGGCCAGCGGGCCAGCCGCCCAGTGGCGGGTGACGCCAATCTGGTCGCCTTCGGAAACATCGTCGCCGCGGGCCAGCTGCAGGCTGTCCTTGGCCACATCGAGCACCTGCTCGGCACCGCTCTCGTCTTTCAGCGTGACACGGGCATTGTCGCCAGAGATGACGATGTCCTGCACGGTGCCGTAACCGGCGGCGCGCTGTGCTTCCTCGGCCTTGTAGGCGAAGTACTGCGGTACGCGGTTCCAGCGCCACTCGTAGGAAATCATCGAGGTGGCCATGTACAGGCTGAACGCCAGGCCCACCAGGACCAGGGCAGTCAAACCGTGCCAGGGCCACTGGGCTTTCTTGTGTTTGATCACGTGGGGTACTTCCGTAAATACGAACGCGCAGGGTTTGCCTGCGCGTCGGGGTCATAAAGCCGGCTTGTGGCCTGGGCCTTATTCCATTTCCTTCAGCCAGTCCTTGTTCTTGAACCACTTGTCGTGAATACGATCGTAGGTCCCGTCATGCTTGATCTGGTGCAGGAAGTTGTTGATGAAGTTGATGCTGTCGTAGTCGCCTTTCTTCAGGCCGAAGGCCAGCGGCTCGTAGGTGAAGGGTTCTTCGAGGAACAGCAGCTTGCCGGCACCGGCCTTGTCCACTGCCACCACGTTGTACGGCGCGTCGTAGACGAAGGCGTCAGCCTTGCCGTTGACCACGTCCATCACCGCTTCCTGCTCGTTGTCGTAGCCGTGGTACTTGGCCTTGGCGATCAGCTTCTTGGAAACCATTTCGCCGGTGGTGCCGAGCTTGGAGGTGATGCGGTACTTCTCGTTGTTCAGGTCCTTGTACGACTTGATCTCGCCCGCCAGTTCCTTGCGGATCAGCAGGGTCTGGCCAACCACGATGAAGGGTTCGCTGAAGTTCAGGCGCAGGTTGCGTTCCTGGGTCAGGGTCATGCCGCTGCCGATCATGTCGAACTTGTCGGTCAGCAGGGCCGGGATGATGCCGTCATAGGCCGTGGATACCGGCTCGAACTTGACGCCCATGGACTTGGCCATGGCTTTGAGGATATCGACTTCGAAGCCGATGATCTCGCCACGCTTGTTGGTCATCTGGAATGGCATGTAGGTCGGGTCCATGCCCACCCGCAGGGTGCCGCGCTTGACCGCGTCATCTATCGCGCCCGCCTGGGCCGCAGTCACGGCGACCAGGGCGGTGACACCGACCAGCAGTCGCGAAAGGTATTTCTTGATCATCACCAAGTCCCCTAGCAAGAAAAGTAGCGAATCTTATTGTTGGCATGGCCGTGGCGGCCGATGCGTCATATCGGAGAGGGATGCTAACGCATGGCGGCTCGGGGACCTAGAGCCGGGGGGGACTTTGTTGGCCAAAATCCATCATGCAGGGACATTGCTAGCGAGGGCTTTGCCCTCGTTTCGCGACACAAGGCCGCTCCTACAGGGGCATGCATTCCCTTGTAGGAGCGGCCTTGTGTCGCGATAGGGCCGCAAAGCGGCCCCTGGGCCGATCAGGCGCCGACGAGTGCCGGTTGGCCTTCATTCTCCGGATGCAGCGGCAACAGCGGCGAATGCGGGTCGTTCTTGATCGATGCACGCCACACGTTGATCCACGCCGCATTGTGCTCGGCCCAGACCTGCTCGTGCAGGCGGGTCAGCGCCACCGGGTCGCTGAGCAGGGCCAGGCGGGTATTGAGGTCCAGCCCTTGCGGCCCGACCTCCATCGCCTTGGCCACGCGCTCGACGCGCAGTGCCTCGATCGGCGCCGCCTGACCATGACGGGCAGTGGCCATGGCGCAGGCCAGGGCGTTCTGCCGCGGGTCGACCACAGCCCGCACGAAGCCGTCATGCAGGGCATGCCAGCGGTTTTCGTGGGTGTACTGGTCGGTGGCCAGCAGCTCCTGCGGAGTAGCGTATTCCTCGGGGATGAGGAACAGCTTCTCGTCCTTGGCCGCCAGCCCCAGGCGGGTGCGGCTGGAGATCACCGAGACCGGGATCGACAGCACCAGCGAACCAACGATTGGCGCCAGCCACCACAGGAAGCTTGGGTTCAGCCAGGCCACCAGCGCCGCCCAGGCAATGCCCAGCAGGGTCTGCGGGCCGTGGCGGCGCACCGCTTCGCTCCACGGCGTGGAGTCGTCGTCACGCTGCGGCGAGTTCCAGGTCGCGGCCCAGCCGAGGAACGCGGCCAGCACGAAGCGGGTGTGGAAGATCATGCGCACCGGTGCCAGCAGCATGGAGAACAGCATCTCCATCAGCATCGACAGGGTGACCTTGATACGCCCGCCAAACTCGGTCGCGCCCTTGGCCCAGATCAGGATGACGCTGAGCAGCTTGGGCAGGAACAGCAGCACGATGGTGGTGGAGAACAGCGCCACGGCCTTCTCCGGGTGCCACTGCGGCCACAGCGGGTAGAGCTGGTACGGCTCGATGAAGTACTGCGGCTCCATCAGCGTGTTGGTCGCCAGCAGCGCGGTCGACAGCACCAGGAACAGGAACCACAGCGGTGCCGACAGGTACGACATCACCCCGGTGAGGAACACCGCACGGTGCACCGGGTGCATGCCCTTGACCAGGAACAGGCGGAAGTTCATCAGGTTGCCGTGGCACCAGCGGCGGTCGCGCTTGAGCTCGTCGAGCAGGTTCGGCGGCAGTTCTTCGTAGCTGCCCGGCAGGTCGTAGGCAATCCACACGCCCCAGCCGGCACGGCGCATCAGCGCGGCTTCGACGAAGTCGTGGGAGAGGATTGCACCGGCGAACGCACCCTTGCCCGGCAACGGCGCCAGGGCGCAGTGCTCGATGAACGGCTTCATGCGGATGATCGCGTTGTGGCCCCAGTAGTGCGACTCGCCCAGCTGCCAGAAGTGCAGGCCGGCGGTGAACAGCGGGCCGTACACGCGGGTGGCGAACTGCTGCAGGCGCGCATACAGGGTGTCCATGCCCGAGGCCTTAGGCCCGGTCTGGATGATGCCGGCGTCCGGGTTGGCCTCCATCAGGCGCACCAGGCTGCTCAGGCACTCGCCGCTCATGACGCTGTCGGCGTCGAGCACGACCATGTACTTGTATTCGCCGCCCCAACGACGGCAGAAGTCGTCGAGGTTGCCGCTCTTGCGCTTCACCCGGCGCCGACGGCGGCGGTAGAAGATACGGCCGAAGCCTTTGGTTTCGCGGCACACGTCCAGCCAGGCCTGTTGCTCGGCCACGGCGATGTCGGTGTCGTTGGTGTCGCTGAGCACGAAGAAGTCGAAGCGATCGAGGTTGCCGCTGGCGGCCACCGACTCGAACGTTGCGCGCAGGCCGGCGAACACGCGCGGCACGTCTTCGTTGCAGATCGGCATCACCAGCGCGGTACGTGCCTCGGGCGCGATCGGCTCGTTGCCTGCACTGCTACCCGAAATCTTGTACTTGTCACGCCCGGTGAGCAGCTCGAGGAAGCCCATCAGCGCGGTCCAGAAGCCCGCCGATACCCAGCAGAACAGGATGCCGAAGAGAACCAGGATGGACGTCTGCAAGGCATACGGCCAAACCTGTACCACGGTGTCCCACAGCGGCTGGTTGACGACTTCGTCAAAGTCCACGAACGACCAGCCCTGGTACGGCAGGATGCCCTTCATGTACCAGCCGGCAACGATGGTCTGGCCGATCATCAGCGCCAGCAGGATGTAACGGCGGATCGAGCCGACCGTACGCCAGCGGGCTGGCGGCAGCTCGCGCTTGGGCGGCTGCGGGGCGTTGGTGCGGCCGGTCATGCGCCGCCACATGCGGATCAGCACGTTGGTACGCCATGGCTCGGGCACGACCTTGGTGCGCTTGATCGGCGGAGCGATCTTCAGGCACAGGCGGCCGCTGCCGTCGACACCAAGCATTTCGGCGTCTTCCAGCTCGGCGGCGCTGCCTACGGTCAGGCGCGGGCCCACCGAGGCCTGCACGGCCTCGGCAGAGCTGGCGGCCGGGTTGGCCGCCAGGCGTTGGTGCAGCTCACTGAATGACGTGCAGCTGGCGAGTTCCGCCCGTTGCTCGTCGCTCAGTGGTAGGTGGGCCAGGTACTCGCGAAGCGATTCCGGCCTTGCGCTTGAGTTACTCATCGGCAGGCAACTGATAGCTCCAGGTCTCGGTCAGCACCTTCTCGGTGGTGGCCGGGGTCCCGTTGGTGGGCGCCGCATCGGCGGCAGGTTGTTCGGCCTTGGCAGCTTTCTCGGCCTTGGCTTGCTTGGCTGCAGCCTTGTCCTGCTTGGCGTCCTTGGCAGGCTTGGCGGCTTCGACCGGCACGTCACGCACCAGCGCGGCACGCATTTCGGTCGATTTGTTGGCTTCCTTGACCTTCAAACGCAGGGTCAGGCGCCAGCCCTTGGTCTCAGGGTTATAGCGCAGGTTGTTCTCGACCACCTCGGCGTTGTCGCCCACGCTGATCTGGCTGCGCACGGCGGTGTCTTCCGGCAGGGCGGCCAGCGCCGGGCCGGCGAAGTCGACCAGGAAGGCCACGCTGCCGTCTGGCTGGCGGATCAGGTTGGACTGCTTGACGTCGCCGGTGGAACGCAGGGTCTGCTTGACCCAGCCCAGCTCGGAAGCCTGGAACTTCGGCTCGTCGATGGTCCAGTGCAGGCGGTAGGCGTACTCGAATGGCTTGCCTGGCTCAGGCAGCTTCTCCGGGCTCCAGAAGGCCACGATGTTGTCGTTGGTCTCGTCGGCAGTCGGGATTTCGACCAGGTCGACGGTGCCCTTGCCCCAGTCACCCTTCGGCTCGATCCAGGCGCTCGGGCGCTTCTGGTAGTTGTCGTCGAGGTCTTCGTAGTCACTGAAGGCGCGCTGGCGCTGCATCAGGCCGAAACCACGCGGGTTCTCGACGCTGAAGTTGCTGACGGCCAGGTGTTTCGGGTTGTTCAGCGGGCGCCACAGCCATTCACCGTTGCCGGCATGGATCGACAGGCCTTCGGAGTCGTGCAGGGCCGGGCGGTAGTTGAGGACCTTGGACGGCTGGTTGGGGCCGAACAGGTACATGCTGGTCAGCGGGGCAATGCCCAGGCGGCTGACATGGTCACGCAGGAACACGCGGGACTGCACGTCGACCACGGTGTCGTTGCCTGGGCGCAGGATCAGCTTGTAGGCACCGGTGGAGCGTGGCGAGTCCAGCAGGGCGTAGATGACCAGGTGCTTGTCGGCCGGCTTGGGCTTCTCGACCCAGAACTCGGTGAAGCGCGGGAACTCCTCGCCCGACGGCAGTGCGGTGTCGATGGCCAGGCCACGGGCCGACAGGCCGTACACGTGGCCCTTGCCGACCACGCGGAAGTAGCTGGCGCCAAGCAGGGTCATGATCTCGTCCTGCTTGTCGGCCTTGTTGATCGGGTACAACACGCGGAAGCCGGCGTAACCCAGGTTCTTGGTGGTTTCCGGGTCGTGTGGCACGTCACCGAACTCGAAACGGCTCGGGTCGTACTTGATTTCCTCGACCTTGGTGGCAGTAACCTGGTTGATCTTCACCGGAGTGTCGAAGTGCATGCCCTGGTGATAGAACGACAGCTTGAACGGGGTCTTGTCCTTGGCCCACTCGGCCTTTTCCTGCAGGAAATGAATCTTCTGGTAGTCCGCGAACTTCATGTCGCGGAATACGGCCGGCAGGTTGCTTTTCGGTGCTTCGTACTTCTGGCCGGCCAGATCCTTTGCCTTGGCTGCAACATCGTCAAGATTGAATGCCCACAGCTGGCCCGCGCTCATCAGGCCGACCAGTGCCACACTGGCCATCAGGGCCTTGCGCAGCCCGGTACCGGGGATTCTTGATGCTTTTTGGGGACTAACAATCACGAGCAACCCTCGCCGAAAACAGATCATGAAACCAACGGCCAGCGACAAATGCCGGGTTGGCGAGCACTGTTCGGACCCCGTGAGGGCGTAATGATTCCCCAAACGGATCCAGACAATGCTCGAGTCAGAGTGAAACGAACCTGCGAACGCAGGTCCATGCAGCGCGCGATTATCCAGCAGGTCGCGTGACAACGCATCAGGCTGGAACAACTATTTATCGTACAAAACCCCTTGTTTTCCTGTGAACAAGGGGTTTTTTACACTCACATTTGTAACATAAATGTTACGGGGCCATCATTGACCAGGTGCACCTGCATGTCTGCACCGAATTGCCCGCTTGCCACATCAGCGTGCCGGGCCTTCGCCTGCTGCAAAAGATAGTCGAACAACTCGGCGCCGAGGGCCGGTGGCGCTGCCGTCGAGAAGCTCGGGCGCATGCCGTTGCGGGTGTCTGCCGCCAGGGTGAACTGCGACACCAGCAACAAACCTCCCCCCACATCCTTGAGCGACAGGTTCATCTTGCCCTGCTCGTCGCTGAACACCCGGTAGTTCAACAGCTTGTGCAACAGTTTGTCGGCCTGCTCACGGGAATCTTCAGGCTCGACGGCCACCAGCACCAGCAAACCCTGGTCGATGGCACCTACCACCTCCCCCGCTACTTCCACCCGCGCACCACGCACGCGCTGCAGCAGGCCCCTCATGCTTCTTCCAGGGGCAGGTCGAGCAGGCGCCGGGCCATCTGGTCGGCGGCACGCACCAGGGCATCGGTGATGCCCGGCTCGGAAGCCGCGTGGCCAGCGTCACGGATCACCTTCAGTTCGCTGTTCGGCCAGGCCTGGTGTAGCGCCCAGGCGTTGTCCAGCGGGCAGATCACATCATAGCGGCCATGCACGATCACGGCCGGCAGGTGGGCGATCTTCGGCAGATCGCGGATCAGCTGGTCCGGCTCGAGGAAGGCGTTGTTCATGAAGTAGTGGCATTCGATACGGGCGATCGACAGTGCACGCTGCGGCTCGGAGAAGCGGTCGACCACCAGCGGGTTGGGACGCAGGGTGGCGGTACGGCCTTCCCAGGTGGACCAGGCCTTGGCCGCGTGCATCTGGGCGATCTGGTCGTTGCCGGTCAGGCGCTTGTGGAAGGCCGTGACCAGGTCACCGCGCTCCTCCGGCGGGATCGGCGCGATGTAGTCCTGCCAGTAATCGGGGAACAGGCGGCTGGCGCCTTCCTGGTAGAACCATTGGATTTCCTGGGGCCTGCACAGGAAGATGCCGCGCAGGATCAGGCCATGCACCCGCTCGGGGTGGGTCTGGGCGTAGGCCAGGGCCAGGGTGGAGCCCCACGAGCCGCCGAACAGCACCCACTTGTCGATGCCAAGGTGCTCGCGGATGCGCTCAAGGTCCTCGACCAGGTGCCAGGTGGTGTTGTTCTCCAGGCTTGCGTGCGGCGTGGAGCGGCCACAGCCGCGCTGGTCGAAGGTGATGATGCGGTACAGGGTCGGGTCGAAGTAGCAGCGGCTCTGGGCGTCGCATCCGGCGCCCGGGCCGCCGTGGATGAATACCACCGGCAGACCTTCTGGCGAGCCGCTTTCGTCGACATACAGCACATGCGGCGCTTCCACGGCCAGATCGTGCCGGGCGTAGGGTTTGATCTGCGGGTACAGGGTCTGCATTGCGCACTCCGTGTGAGGATTATTCGGCCGTGGGCCATCATAAACCTGAATTGCGCTTTGAGCACTGCCCGCGCTGATGCCGCCGCACCTCAAGGGCACATATATCTACCTCCAGCAGTTCAGGCAGGCCCGCGATAGTCCCTCGCCCCAAATCAAGCAAGGGCCTCGCCATGCCAACTGCAGTCACTGCCGCGCCTAGTGTTCATTACGCCACCATCGAGCGCAGAATCCCCACCTGGCTCAAGCACGCGCCACCAGAAACCCGACGTGCGATGCGCAACTGGCATCAACCCCCTGCCTGGCTGGTGACGGCACTCCAGCAACAACCGGAAGTCGCCAAGGCATGGCAGGAAGAGCACGCACGCCACCGCGAGCACCAGGTGCAGGTGCACAAGCTGTTCGAACAGCTTCCAACCCTGGAAACCTACGCCACCAAGGCACTCACCGATGCCATCAAGCAGCGATTCAGGCTTGACCTGGATGTGCGCAACACCTACCTCGTCGATGCCCGCCTGATCGAAACGACCGACGCCATCGACAGCCGCCAGGCCGTAGACCGGGCTACACGCTCGCTGCTGCACTGCGCCTTGCACAGCTTCGACCAGGCCGCCGCTGCCGAACACGGCATGGACGCGCCCGCCTCCCTGCTCAAGAGGTCGGTCATCGTCGATCACCGGCGCTTCATGGGCACCGTGCCGATCACCAATGCACTGGGTATCGCCGCCGAAGACTTCGCCGACTTGTGTCGCACGCTGGATATCGGCGGCAAGTATCACGAACAGGTACATGCCATCTACTACCCGGCGGCCACGCCGTCACTCGGCGCCGATGAAGCCGCACTGGCCGTTTATGAAACCCTGGGGCGTGCCGAGGTATCGGCATTCCGGCAATCCCTGCATTTCGCGCGCCTCAAGGGCGATATCAGCGAAGCGCTATATTCCGCCGCTCTCGCCACACCACTTGACCAGGCGCCAGCGCCCTCTTCGCCGGTGACATTCAGCTTGCTCGAGTTGTGGGAAGCCGAGCTGACCGGCGTTGTGCTCATTACCCTGCAAGCTGAAGGGCATCAGGCCGTGGCGCTGTACATCCCTGAAGACAGCACCACGCCCCTCAAGGAGTTCACCAGCCAGCAAGCCATGCACGACGAATTGCGCGACAGGCTCCAGGCCGATATCGGCTACCTGGACAAGCACCTCGCCGACCGCGACAAGGCGCCGATAACCACCCGCCTGAAGGACCGGCTCATGCCCCTCGCCTGGAGTGCCCGCGGCTTGCATGAACGTGTTCCGGACCCGCACGCCACCCTGTATCCGGTCATGAAGCCTTTCAGCCACGCCTTCCAAGGCGTGATGGCTTTCCAGAAGGCCCAGCGTCATGAAAAGGACGTGCTGTTCCACGCCACTCCCACCGAAATCGTCGACCGGCGCACCACGCAAGCCCACCGGGAACTGATCGCCGGCCGTGTGCTTACGGCCTTGAACATCGCCGGCTTCTTCGTGCCGGGGCTTGGCGAGGCAATGCTTGCCGTTTGCCTGGCCCAGCTGGCCCATGAGGTGTATGAAGGGATCGACGCCTGGGAAAACGACGAGCGTGATACTGCCTATGGCTATCTGGTCGATGTGATCGAAAACGTGGCCGTCATGGCCGCCCTCAGCGCAGCAGCCAAAGCATTGAGAGGCTCGCAGGGCGGCGAAACCGGCACGGCTTCGGAAGGTCCGGCGGTAGAAGAGCCAGAGGACGAGGAGCCAGGGATAGCCCGTATTTCTGTAGAAACGCCTTCATTCATCGAAGAACTGGAAGACGTGGAAACATCCGATGGTCAGATGAGGCTGTGGAAACCCGACCTCACGCCCTACCAGAGCTTCGAGACACTGCCCCATGACCTGGTACCGGACGAACTGGGCCTACGGCATCACCAAGGCAAACGCTGGCTGGTACTGCAGGGCAATCAGTACATCGTCAGCCAAACGCCAACGACTGGTGAATATCGTTTGCAACACCCTGCAAGTCCTCGCCGTTACCAGCCGCCAGTGCGGCACAACGGTGCCGGAGCATGGTTGCACGTTACCGATAAGCCACTGAGTTGGTCGGGCATGACACTCCTGCGCCGCATCGGCCACTTGAGTGGGCACTTCGACGAGCCGACGCTGCAACGGATTATCGCCGTCAGCGGCGTACACGAAGACGAGCTGCGCCGGGCCCTGGCCGAAAGCCAGCGGCTGCCGGCCTTGCTGGAAGACACCCTGCAACGCTTCAAGCTGGACGAAACGGTCCGCCAGCTGGCGGACGAGAGCACTCGGCCCGCTGAGTTTGCCAGGGCCTACGCCGGCCTTTCGCGCGACCTGGCGCCGGGCGCCGAGGCCATCCAGAGGGCGTATCCGAAATTGCCGTCAGCAGTCGCCAATGAGCTGGCGCGCGAGGCCAGTGCCAACGAACTGCAGATACTCGACAACGGCAAGGTACCACTGCGCCTTGCCGAAGAGGCCCGCATCTACCAGCAACAAATTCGCCTTGCCCGCGCCTGCGAAGGGCTGTACCTGTCCAGCGTGCCGAACTGGGATAGCGACCTGTTGATCGTGCATACGCTCGAACGCTTGCCAGGCTGGCCTGCACAGACCAGGCTCCGGCTGCTCCAGCGCATGTCCTGGCCGGCCCAGGATCATGCCATAGGCACACTGGACACCCGCCCATTCAAGACCATCACCCATGCCCAGGCAGGGTACATCGTCCACGACGAAAGCCTGCCCAGCGCGGCGGTCAAGGTGTATTCAAGCCTTTACGCTGCATTGTATGAGGCACTGCCAGCGGCCATGGCAAGCATCGACGTCGCCGATCAGCAAGCGCTGCAGCGCCTTGTACAGGGAAGCCCGTTGCTGCCCCGCCCGGCCTTGAGGGTGCTGCTGGGCATGCAGCCCGTACGCCCAGGCTACCGTTCTCCCATGCGCCTGGCCGATGGCCGCCTGGGCTACCCACTCAGTGGCGGCGGCCCGGCCACCCATGGCATCACCCGCCAGCAGCTGTTCGAAGCTATCGAAGCCACAGGGCTCGCCGAACGCACCGGCCGCTCGGCGGATCAGGTTCTGCTGGCACTTGCCAGCCGCGGCCGTACGCAACTGCAGATATTCGAACATTTGCAGACACTACTGGAGCAGCGCAACGAGCTGCAAAGCAGCCTGGACGATTGGAGCGAAGCCATTTCGCCGGCAAGCGACCAGGCAGCACAGGACTACGACAGCCTGCGTGACTCGATCATGCAACATTGGTACGACACTGCGCTGGACGAGAACACCGGGCCCACCACCGAACTGCGTATCGCCCGCGTCCCCCTTGCCGACGTGCCCCTCACCTTGCCCGCTTTTTTCAACGCACGCGTGCGCAGCCTGAGCCTGATCGACTTGCCGTCAGGGTCCTTGGCGGGCTGGGCGCAAAACGAGCGCCTGCTGCAACGCCTGCTCAGGCAGATGCCGCAGATCGAGTCGCTGGAAATCAGCCGTCCGTTTGACCCCAGGGCAACACCCTCGCCCTTCCTGTTCAGCGTGCCCACCATCACCGAGTGCCTGCCAGGGTTGCGACGACTGGTGCTCACCAACCAGAACATGACGCTCTCCGAAAGCGACCTGAACCTGCTGTCAGGGCTTCGCCAAATGAGATACCTCGACCTGAGTGGTAACCGGCTGGCGCAGAGCAACAGGCCAAGCTTCCATGAGTTGACCCTGGATTACCTGGGCCTGGACCAGATGCAATTGGCCCAATGGCCGATCGGGATTGGCAGCGACGCCCTGGCGCGCATTTCCCATCTGTCGTTGCGCCACAACAATCTCAGGTCGTTGCCCACGTTCCTGCTTCATGAAGCGGACATGCTGACAACCCCACCGGTGATCTCGCTGGAAGGCAACAGCATCAATGAGTCCCACCTGCAGCGCTTGTTGCTGAATGAGCATGTCGACACCTCGGGTATCACCACGGACCAGCCAGCAGCACTTTCCGAACAGCTCGCACGCATTCGCGATGAGCGACGGCAGATGCGCGATGCGATCGATGGCTGGGCCCAGGCCTCAAGCTCGAGCAACCCATTGACCCAGGCCGCACTGGCGGACAGGCAACGTATCGCGTCAGCGATCGATCAATTCTGGGAACAGCAGGAGCAGGGCCAGTCATACCTGCGCCTGCAACTCGAGGACGTGGCCATCGAGCATTTCCCCAGGCGGCTTCCAGCGTTCTTCGGCGCCCGCGTACGTGCACTCAGCCTGACGCGTTTGCGAGGCAGCACCTCACAGCTCGATGAACTACTCAGCCGGTTCCCTAACATCAGCCGGCTGACCATCGATGAACACCAGGCCGCCATGCCCTCACTGGCATCCGTCCTGGCCCGCCTTCCCCAACTCACCTACCTGGAGTTTCGCAACATGGGGCTGGAGGTCGACCAGGCCATGATGGACATTTTCGCAGGGCTGCGAAACCTGACCTCGCTGGACCTGTCGGGCAACCGGGCAGGCAGCATCGACCATGTGCCCGCATCGCTGGCCGGCAACCTGCAGTCACTCGCATTGACCAACATGAACCTGCAAGCCTGGCCCAGCTGGTGTGACAGTTTGCTGCCACTGGAACTTCTGGACCTGAGCTCGAACAACATCACCCAGTTGCCCGAGCACATCCTGACGAACCTGAACAATCCCATGCCAATCTCGTCGATCGCCTTGTTCGACAACCCACTGCCTCTTGAAACCATCCTGCGGGTACGCACCTTCTCGGACAGCCAGCACAGCTATTCCTTTGCCCTGGATATCCCCGACGACCTGATGTTCTTCGATTCTTCCAGCGAAGGATCTCTCGACCACCCTCACTTCCCACTGCTGGGCGATGATACGCCCAGGCTGGAGGACTGGCTGCTGGGTAGCGAAGCACAGAATGCCGCATTGCAGGACTGCTGGGAGCGGCTCGAAGGCAGTGATCTGTTGCGTCTGGCGGGCCGTTTGCACAATGCCGCCCCATACGTTGACCCGAATACGCGAGCCACCTTCTGCGAACGGGTGCGCTTGATGCTGGTGGTGGCTGCAAGCAACGAAACCGAACGCCCGATCATGGAGAGCATCGCCGCAGCGGCATTGCCAGACCCGGTAACCGGCTCGCAGACCTGCCATGACGGAGCGCTGCAGGAGTTCAACAATATTGAACTGTACCTGATGAGCCAACGCCTGTTGGTCGACGCCGGCGATTCCCTGCAAGCACTGCGTCGTCGCCTGTTACAGCTTTTCCGGATCGAACAGCTGGAGCTGCTGGCCAACCAACGGACCGGCTCGGGTGACCTGGTCTCGGTACGCCTGGCCTACCGCCGGGAACTGGCCAGGGAACTGGACCTGCCGATCGCCGACAGCATGCGTTTTCGAGGTGCTGCGAACCTGGCGCGCGATGAGCTATCCAGTGTGCTGGAAAAGGTCCGGAAAAGTGAACTGAGCGATGCACTGGTCGACTACATGCTGGCGAATACGGACTGGACCACGCGCCTGCGCGCCGAGTGTGCCGACCGCTTCGCCGAAATAGACGCACGTTTCCGCCTGCGGGTGCTCGAGCTGGCCAGCAAGGACCACTCGCTTCAGGACGAGTTGAACTTGCAGCAAGGCCTGCAAGATGACAAGGACCAGGAAGAGAAGGAGCTACTGCGCGAACTTACCATCAAGCAGATCAACAACAACTGACCCGTAGTGACTGGCGACGCGCATGGCCTGCATCGCGTCGCCATTCTTACTGGCGAACTTCACCGCCCGTAATGCGCCTTGCCCCAGTCCAGCACTGCCTGCAGAAGCTGCTTCAACACCTCCTGTGTAGGCCGTGCCAGGTCTTCGCGGTAAGCGAACGGCTCGGTCTCTTCCATATAGGTGCTCTGCGCCAGCTCCAGCTGCACCGCATGGATGTGGTTGGCCGGATCGCCGTAATGCCGGGTGATATGCCCGCCCTTGAAGCGGCCATTGAGCACATGGCTGTAACCTTGGGCCTGGGCGCACACCTCTTTCAGCCGTTCGGCCAGGGCCGGGTCGCAGCTGGCGCCGTTGAAGGTACCCAGGTTGAAGTCCGGCAGCTTGCCGTCGAACAGGTGCGGGATCAGCGAACGGATCGAATGGGCGTCCCACAGCAGGGCGTAGCCGAACTGCTCGCGCAGCCGCGCCAGCTCGCGACGAATCGTGTCGTGATAGGGGCGCCAGATCTGCTCCAGATACTGCTTGCGCTCCTCGCCTGTCGGCACCAGCCCGTCCTTGAACAATGGCTCGCCATCGAACAGCGTGGCCGGGTACAGGCCGGTGGTGGCACCGACGTACAGTGGCTTGTCGTCATCCGGCCGGTTCAGGTCGATGACGAAGCGCGAATACTCCGCCGCCACCACGCTGGCGCCCATGTCACGGGCAAAGTCATACAGCCGTGGAATATGCCAGTCGGTGTCCGGCAGGCTGCGCGCCTGGTCGACCAGGCCGTCTCGTACCGCCGGCGACAGTTGCAGGCCGGCATGGGGCATGCTGATCAGCAGCGGCAGGCGCCCCTGGTGAAAACTCAGTACCTTGTCCATCGTGCCTCACTCAGTTGGAAATCTCGTGGCCCTTGCGCACCACGCGCTTGGGCAGGTCGCCGCCCAGCCAGTAGGCCAGGTCGGCGGGGCGTTCGATCTGCCAGGCGACGAAGTCGGCGACCTTGCCCACTTCCAGCGAGCCGTGGCTGTCGCCCAGGCCCAGCGCCGTGGCGGCGTGCACGGTGACGCCGGCCAGGGCTTCTTCCGGGGTCATGCGGAAGCAGGTGCAGCCCATGTTCAGCATCAGCCGCAGCGACAGCCCTGGCGAGGTGCCAGGGTTGAGGTCGCTGGCCAGGGCAATCTTCACCCCGTGGCGGCGCAAGGCGTCCATCGGCGGCAGCTGGGTTTCGCGCAGGAAGTAGAACGCGCCCGGCAGCAGCACTGCGACCGTGCCGGCTTTTGCCATGGCAATGGCGTCTTGCTCGGTCATGAATTCCAGATGGTCAGCCGAAAGCGCCTGGTAGCGCGCCGCCAGGCTGGAGCCGTGCAACGACGACAACTGTTCGGCGTGCAGCTTGACCGGCAGGCCCAGCTCGCGCGCCTTGATAAACAGCCGCTCGACCTGGGCCGGGGAGAACGCCAGGTGTTCGCAGAAGGCATCCACTGCGTCCACCAGGCCTTCGGCGGCCAGGGCCGGCAGCATTTCATCGCAGATGTGCGCGATGTAGTCGTCAGCCCGGCCGACGTATTCCGGCGGCAAGGCATGGGCTGCCAGGCAGGTGGCGCGCACCGCCAGCGGCAACTCGTCGGCCAGGCGCCGGGCCACACGCAGCATCTTGCGCTCGTTGGCCAGGTCCAGGCCGTAGCCGGACTTGACCTCGATGGTGGTCACGCCATCGCGCATCAGCGCCTGGACCCGCTGGCGAGCACTGGCGAACAGCTCGTCCTCGCTGGCCGCACGGGTAGCCCGCACGGTGCTGGCGATGCCACCGCCCTGTGCGGCGATTTCGGCATAGCTCACGCCCTGCAGGCGCTGCTCGAACTCACCGCTGCGGTTGCCACCGAACACCGCGTGGGTGTGGCAGTCGATCAGCCCCGGGGTGACCCAGGCGCCGCCCAGGTCCACCGTATGCTCGGCATCGACCGACGCCAGCTCGACGCGTGGGCCGATCCACTCGATCAGCCCAGCGTTGGTGACGATGGCCGCGTCCTCGATGGCCGAGTAACGGCCCTCGGCCATGGTTGCCACATGGCAGTGCTGCCAGACGGTTCTCATACATTGACTCCTGTACTTAGCGGTGCAGTTCGGCCGGTTCCGCTACCGGTTTGCCCTGCCCTGCGCGCGGCTTGCACCACAGCAGGTAGGACGCCACCAGGAACACCACCCAGACCACGCCGACGAGCAGTGCCGCCTGGGTATCCGGGAAGTAACCGAGCACGCCAAAGATGAACACCATGAACGCAATGGCCATGGCCGGGCCGTAAGGCCAGAACGGTACCGGGAACTGTAGCTGGGCCACTTGTTCACGGCTCATGCTGCGGCGCATGGCCACTTGGGTGAGCAGGATCATCAGCCACACCCACACGGTGGCGAAGGTAGCGATCGAGGCGATCAGCAGGAACACGTTCTCCGGGATCAGGTAGTTGAGCAGCACGCCGATCAGCAGCGCAGCACCCATCACCACCACGGTCATCCACGGCACGCCGTGCTTCGACAGCTTGCTGAAGCCGCGCGGAGCGTGGCCTTGCTGGGCCAGGCCGTACATCATGCGGCCGGCGCCGAAGATGTCGCTGTTGATGGCCGAGATCGCGGCGGAAATCACCACGATGTTCAGCACCGCGGCGGCAGAGCCGATGCCCAGGTTACTGAAGATCTGCACGAACGGGCTGCCCTGGCTGCCGATTTGCGGCCATGGGAACAGGCACATCAGCACGAACAGGGTGAGCACGTAGAACAGCAGGATGCGCAGCGGCACGGCGTTGATCGCCTTGGGGATGACCCGCTGCGGGTCCTTGGCCTCACCGGCGGTGACGCCGATGATCTCGATACCGCCGAACGCGAACATCACCACGGCAAAGGAGGCGATCAGGCCGCCCACGCCATTGGGCATGAAGCCGCCGTGGTCGAACAGGTTGCTGACACCCACGGCCTGCCCGGTGCCTACCTGGCTGAAGCCGAAGGCCATGATACCGAGGCCGGCCAGGATCATCGCCACGATGGCGCCGACCTTGAGCAGCGACAGCCAGAATTCCATTTCGCCAAAGACCTTGACGTTGCACAGGTTGAGGCCGCCGATCAGGAAGACGATGCCCAGCACCCAGATCCAGCGGGCCACTTCCGGGAACCAGAAGCCCATGTAGATACCGAAGGCAGTGACGTCGGCGATGGCGACGATGACCATCTCGAAGGCGTAGGTCCAGCCGAGGATGAAGCCGGCCATGGGGCCGAGGTAGGTGCTGGCGTAGTGGCCGAACGAGCCGGCGACCGGGTTGTGCACAGCCATTTCGCCGAGGGCGCGCATGACCATGAACACGGCGGCGCCGCCGATCAGGTAGGCCAGCAGCACGGCCGGGCCGGCCATCTGGATGGCCGAGGCGGAACCGTAGAACAGCCCGGTGCCGATGGCGGAACCGAGGGCCATGAAACGGATGTGGCGGGCACTTAGCCCGCGCTTTAGACCTTGAGCTTGTTGCATGTCACGTCCTTAAATTGTTTTTGTGGTCGTGAGATCGAGGGGGGCTGCCTTGCAGCCCTTTCGCAGCACAAGGCTGCTCCTACAAGGGAGCGCGTCGCCTTTGTAGGAGCAGCCTTGTGCTGCGAATGGGCCGCACAGCGGCCCTTGGGGGCATTACAGGCTTGGCAGCACACCAGCCGGCAGCAGGCCGGTCAGGCGACCCTTGGCCAACAGTTCCACGGCCTTTTCGATGTCGGGCGCGAAGAAACGGTCACGGTCGTAGTGCGGCACTTCGCTGCGCAGCGCCTGGCGCGCCTGCTCCAGCTTGGCCGAGGTCTTCAGGCCCTTGCGCAGGTCCAGGCCCTGGCAGGCGCCCAGCCATTCGATGGCCAGCACGCCACGGGTGTTTTCGGCCATTTCCCACAGGCGCTTGCCGGCTGCCGGGGCCATCGACACGTGGTCTTCCTGGTTGGCCGAGGTCGGCAGGCTGTCGACACTGTGCGGGTGCGACAGGGCCTTGTTCTCGCTGGCCAGGGCAGCAGCGGTGACCTGAGCGATCATGAAGCCCGAGTTGACCCCACCGTTTTCCACCAGGAACGGCGGCAGCTGGGACATGTGCTTGTCCATCATCAGCGAGATACGGCGCTCGCTGAGCGAACCGATTTCGGCAATGGCCAGGGCGATGTTGTCGGCGGCCATGGCCACCGGCTCGGCGTGGAAGTTGCCGCCGGAAATCACGTCACCTTCGGCAGCGAACACCAGCGGGTTGTCCGACACGGCGTTGGCTTCGATGCCCAGTACCTCGGCGGCCTGGCGCAGCTGGGTCAGGCAGGCGCCCATGACCTGCGGCTGGCAGCGCAGCGAGTACGGGTCCTGGACCTTGTCGCAGTTCTTGTGCGACAGCGACACTTCGCTGGAGTCGCCCAGCAGGTCACGGAAACAGGCAGCAGTGTCGATCTGACCGCGCTGGCCACGCACTTCGTGGATGCGCGCATCGAACGGCGAGCGCGAGCCCAGCGCGGCTTCGACGCTCAGACCGCCGCAGGCGATGGCAGCGGCGTACAGGTCTTCGCCCTGGAACAGGCCACGCAGGGCATAGGCGGTGGACGCCTGGGTGCCGTTGAGCAGGGCCAGGCCCTCCTTGGCGGCCAGGGTCAGCGGCTCGAGGCCGGCCACGGCCAGGGCTTCGGTAGCTGGCAGCCACTGGCCCTTGTAGCGGGCCTTGCCTTCACCCAGCAGCACCAGCGACATGTGCGCCAGCGGGGCGAGGTCGCCGGAGGCGCCCACCGAGCCCTTCAGCGGGATGTGCGGGTAGACTTCGGCGTTGACCAAGGCGATCAGCGCGTCGATGACCTTGCGACGGATGCCGGAGAAGCCACGGCTGAGGCTGTTGATCTTCAGCACCATGATCAGCCGCACCAGGTCGTCATCCAGCGGCGCGCCGACACCGGCGGCGTGGGACAGCACCAGCGAGCGCTGCAGGTTTTCCAGGTCGTGGCTGGCGATGCGGGTCGAGGCCAGCAGGCCGAAACCGGTGTTGATGCCGTAGGCGGTACGGTCTTCGGCAATGATCTGCTCGACGCAGGCAACGCTGGCGTCGATGGCCGGCGCGGCGCTGGCGTCCAGTTGCAGGCGCACGGGCGCGGCATGGATGGCGCGCAGCTGGGCCAGGGTCAGGGTGCCGGGCTTGAGGGTCAATTCGGTCACTTCACTACTCCAATCGCGTGGAGCCGCAGGCCCGTTTGTGAGTGCCTGCGTGCTCCTTCTTGTTGTTCAGTATCACCCCTTGTGGGGTGCGATCCAAAGCGTGGCGATCAGCCAGTGATCATCGGCAGGTCCAGGCCCTGCTCCTTGGCGCACTCGATGGCGATGTCGTAACCGGCATCGGCATGACGCATTACACCGGTCCCTGGGTCGTTGGTCAGCACGCGAGCGATACGCTCGGCGGCTTCATCGGTACCGTCGCAGACGATGACCATGCCAGAGTGCTGGGAGAAGCCCATGCCCACGCCACCACCGTGGTGCAGCGAAACCCAGGTAGCACCGCCGGCGGTGTTCAGCAGGGCGTTGAGCAGCGGCCAGTCGGAGACAGCGTCGGAACCGTCGCGCATGGCTTCGGTTTCACGGTTGGGGCTGGACACCGAACCGGAGTCCAGGTGGTCACGGCCGATCACGATCGGTGCCGACAGCTCGCCGCTGCGTACCATTTCGTTGAACGCCAGGCCCAGCTTGGCGCGCAGGCCCAGGCCAACCCAGCAGATACGTGCCGGCAGGCCCTGGAAGCTGATGCGCTCGCGAGCCATGTCCAGCCAGCGGTGCAGGTGGGCGTCGTCGGGGATCAGTTCCTTGACCTTGGCGTCGGTCTTGTAGATGTCTTCGGCATCACCGGACAGCGCCGCCCAGCGGAACGGGCCGATGCCACGGCAGAACAGCGGGCGGATGTAGGCCGGCACAAAGCCCGGGAAGTCGAAGGCATTGGCCACGCCTTCTTCCTTGGCCATCTGGCGGATGTTGTTGCCGTAGTCGAAGGTCGGGACACCCTGCTTCTGGAAGTCGAGCATGGCTTGCACGTGCACGGCCATCGACTGCTTGGCGGCCTTGACCACTGCGGCCGGCTCGGTCTGCGCGCGGTCGCGGTACTGTTCCCAGGTCCAGCCGGCTGGCAGGTAACCGTTCAGCGGGTCGTGGGCGCTGGTCTGGTCGGTGACCATGTCCGGGCGCACGCCACGCTTTACCAGCTCTGGCAGGATTTCGGCAGCGTTGCCGTGCAGGGCGATGGAGATGGCCTTGCCTTCGGCGGTGTACTTGGCAATGCGTGCCAGGGCGTCGTCGAGGTCAGTGGCCTGCTCGTCGACGTAGCGGGTTTCCAGACGGAAGTCGATGCGGCTCTGCTGGCATTCGATGTTCAGCGAGCAGGCACCGGCCAGGGTGGCGGCCAGTGGCTGGGCGCCGCCCATGCCGCCCAAGCCGGCGGTCAGTACCCACTTGCCTTTCAGGCTGCCGCCGTAATGCTGGCGACCGGCTTCGACGAAGGTTTCGTAGGTGCCCTGGACGATGCCCTGGCTGCCGATGTAGATCCAGCTGCCGGCGGTCATCTGGCCGTACATGGCCAGGCCCTTGGCGTCCAGTTCGTTGAAGTGTTCCCAGTTGGCCCAGTGCGGCACCAGGTTGGAGTTGGCGATCAGTACGCGCGGGGCGTTGCTGTGGGTCTTGAACACGCCGACCGGCTTGCCCGACTGCACCAGCAGGGTTTCGTCGTCTTCCAGGCGGGTCAGGGTCTCGACGATCTTGTCGTAGCACGCCCAGTTACGGGCAGCGCGGCCGATACCGCCGTACACCACCAGTTCTTTCGGGTTTTCCGCGACCTGTGGATCGAGGTTGTTCATCAGCATGCGCAGTGGCGCTTCGGTCAGCCAGCTTTTGGCAGTCAGCTTGTTGCCACGTGGGGCACGGATTTCAACGTCACGGTATTTGTTGTTGTCGGTCACGGGAAAGGTCCTCTGCGGTCGTCCGCGGGCGGGTATGTCGTGGTAGATATACAAACACACCTTTACTTGTATGTACAAGCATGGACAACCAAAATAATCGGACTTTTCCGCTGAGCGGCCAAAAAAACTGGGGCCGCTACGCGACCCTTTCGCGACACAAGGCCGCTCCTACAGGGGACCGCGCCAGCCAAAGCATGCGCGGTGCGTGTAGGAGCGGCCTTGCGTCGCGAAAGGGTCGCGTAGCGGCCCCCGACTATCTCAACGTGAAACGAGTTCGATCAGGCAGAACCGCCCCTGCACATCCAACCCCAGCAACTGGTCATTGCCCTCCAGCCGCAGGCAGTCATACAACCCCAACCGCTGCGTCTCGCGCCCGGCAATGCCAACCTCGACCTGATTGCTGGCAGCGAACAGCAACACCGTCGACGCCGAGCTGTACAAGCGGCTGGTGCCACCGAACCACTGCAACCGCGCCCGGTAGCGCTGCGGTGCGTAGATCAGGTTGAAATCGCGGATCGCCCCACCCAGCAGCTTGCAGCTGACCTGACTCTCGCCACTGAAGGCGAAGGCATCGAACGGCAGCAACGGCCTGCTGGCCTGGCCGTCGACCAGCAGGCGCATGCCGTCACCTTGCAGCACGGTGATGATCCGCTGGTAGCCGGCGAAGGTGGAAAACCCGCCGGACTCCTCGATATCGGCAATCGACAAGCGCCAGCCAAAGCCGTCCAGGCCTTCGCCACTGTCGCGGGTAATCTCTTCGGTGAAACCGCCACCGTTCTTCCACGGCATGCGCGGGTAGCCCTGCGCACGCAACAACTGCAGCTGACTCATTTACTGAAACGTCCTTCCAGGCGATGACGGGAACCGGGGTGGATCAGCCGCGCGGCGGTCACTGGCTGGCGGCCAGACCAGGTGCGACGGCGGATCAGCAGGCAAGGCTCGCCCCGCTCGATCTGCAACAGGCGGCATTCTTCCGGCTCGGCCAGGATTGCCTCGACCACGTGCTCACCCTCGGTCAGCGGCGCCACCTGCGACAGGTAGGCGTAAGGCGTCTGCCGGGTGAAGTCCTGCTTGAGGTAGTCGGGGGCAATCGCCGCATTGACGTAGCGATCCTCGATCTGCACCGGCACGCCGTTCTCGAAATGCACGATCAGCGAGTGGAACACCCGTTGGCCTTCGCGCATGTCCAGGGCCAGGGCCCGCTCGGAACCGGCCGTTTCCTCGGTGAGGGTGATCACCTGGCAGCTATGCTGGTGGCCACGCGCGGCAATTTCGTCGGCGATGTTGTTGACCTCGAACAGCGCCGAACGCCCCTTGGGCTCGGCCACGAAGGTACCGACCCCTTGCATGCGCACCAGCAGGCCTTCGGCGGTAAGTTCGCGCAGGGCGCGGTTGATGGTCATGCGGCTGAAGCCCAGCTCGCTGACCAGTTCGCTCTCCGAGGGCACTCGGTGATGCGGTGGCCAGCTGCCGTTGTCGATCTGCTGGATGATCATCTGTTTGACCCGGGCGTACAGCGGAGCCGGGCCCTCGCCCATCTGGGCAACCAGCGCGGAGACAGGTGGTGTCGGCACGGCGTTGGATCCTTGTGCAAATGGAATGAGCGGTAGCTTGCCGCAGTTTACCCGGCAGGCAAACGCCTGTATATGTATATACAAGTTAACAATAACAGGATTTTCACCGATGTCCGCCTACTTCACCGAACGCGCCCTGCTGCCCACGGGCTGGGCCAGCCATGTCCGCATCGAGGTCACCAGTGATGGCCATGTGGCCCGCATCGAACCAGGTGCCTCGGCGGAAGGCGCCGAGCGGCTGGCCGGCCCGCTGCTGCCCGGCATGCCCAACCTGCACTCGCATGCCTTCCAGCGCGCCATGGCAGGGCTGGCGGAAGTCGCCGGCAACCCCAACGACAGTTTCTGGACCTGGCGCGACCTGATGTATCGCCTGGTCGGCCAGATCAGCCCGGAGCAGCTGCAGGTCATCGCCCGTCAGCTTTACATCGAGATGCTCAAGGCCGGCTACACCTCGGTCGCCGAGTTCCACTACGTGCACCATGACCAGGCCGGCAAGGCCTACGCCGACCCGGCCGAACTGTCCCGCCGCATCAGCGCGGCTGCAGCCGACAGCGGCATTGGCCTGACCTTGCTGCCGGTGCTGTACAGCCACGCAGGTTTCGGCGGCCAAGCCCCGAATGACGGGCAACGGCGCTTCATCAACTCCACCGAACAATACCTGCAACTGCAAGCGCAGCTGGCCCCGCTGCTGGCCGCGCAACCCGCGCAGCAACTGGGTTTGTGCTTCCATTCGCTGCGCGCGGTGACGCCCGGGCAGATCGCCGAAGTGCTGGCAGCCAGCGACAAGCAGTGCCCGGTGCATATCCATATCGCCGAGCAGCAGAAGGAAGTCGACGACTGCCTGGCCTGGAGCGGCCTGCGCCCGTTGCAGTGGCTGTACGAGCACGTGGACGTGAACCCACGCTGGTGCCTGGTGCATGCCACCCATGCCGAGCCGGATGAAGTCACCGCCATGGCCCGCAGTGGCGCGGTAGCCGGGCTGTGCCTGACCACCGAGGCCAACCTGGGCGACGGGATTTTCCCGGCAGTGGACTACCTGGCGCAGGGTGGGCGCATGGGCATTGGTTCGGACAGCCATGTGTCGCTGAGCGTGGTGGAGGAACTGCGCTGGTTGGAATACGGCCAGCGGCTGCGCGACCAGCGGCGTAACCGCCTGTATCGCGGCGACCAGCCGATGGTCGGGCGCACGCTGTATGACGCTGCCCTGGCGGGCGGCGCGCAGGCGCTGGGGCAGACGGTCGGGGAACTGGCCGTGGGCAAGCGCGCCGACTGGCTGGTGCTCGATGGGCAGGACCCTTACATCGCCATGGCCGATGGAGATGCGATTCTCAACCGCTGGCTGTTTGCCGGGGGCGATCGCCAGGTGCGGGATGTGATGGTGAATGGGCAGTGGGTGGTGCGCCAGGGGCGGCATGCGCAGGAAGAGCAAAGCCGGTTGGCGTTTGCCGAGGTGTTGCGACAGCTGTTGGGGTGAGTTCATTGGGGCCGCTTTGCGGCCCATCGCGACACAAGGCCGCTCCTACAGGAATGTGCGTTCCCCTGTAGGAGCGGCCTTGTGTCGCGATGGGCTGCAAAGTAGCCCCCAGAAATTCAGTGCCTCTTGACGATCTGCTGGTCCGAAGCACGCCAGATCAGTCGGTTGGTGTCATACCCCTGCTGCCGGGCCTTGGACATCAGGTTCTCGCGCTCCCAGGCAGGTAGCGTCGGCGTACGCGACAGGATCCACAAGTGCTTGCGGTCCGGGCTGCCGACCACCGCCGTGCGGTAGCGATCATCCACATAAAGAATCCAGTACTCGCCCCTCGCCACCCCTGGCACCAGCTTGGTGAACCAGTTGTCGAACTCGACCCACAACTTGTCGGTGTGTCCCGGCTCCTGGATGTTCGCATGCCCTTCGGCGCGCAGCCATTCGTCACCCATGGTGCGGCAGCGGTTGAGCACGCCGAGGCTACCATCGAGCCGGAGGTTGTAGTGCGCTTCGGACTGCTCGCAGCCGGTCTGGTAGCGCATCGGCAGGCGCGCCAGCTCGTACCATTTGCCTTGGTAGCGCTTGAGGTCGATGTTGCCCGCGGTTTTCGGCGCCAGCGGGTCATGCACGGAGCCGGCACAACCGCCCAGCAGCAACGCCAGGCATACCCCCATCAGCAGATACAGGTGCCTCATTTGAGACCCTGCCCTGAATACATGAGCACCTTGTCAGCCGCGTATTGCACACTGATGAAGCTCTTCTCGTCCCCCCAGGTGCAGCTGCTCATCCCCAGCGCACCAGAGCACTCGGTCGGCGTGCCGAGCAGCTGCTCGACCTCGGCCTTGTTCATACCGGCCTTGATCTTGGAATAGTTTTCCTGGTTGATCTTGCTGCAGGCAGTCAGGACGACGCACAGCGACAACAGGGCGAGGGAACGCAACGACATGAAGGACACTCCTGGAGAGGGGATACAGGCGAGTGGCCTGCAGTGACCTTCGACGGTAAAAACCCTCCCAGGTTCCCTGACCTCCCTCCTCTACCCCTACGCCATTGGTCGGATGGCCACTACTGTGCGATTAATCACAAAGAATTACCCCGCCCAAACAAAAAGGCCGCTCCGTGAAGGAGCGGCCTTGCGTCGCGACGGCCTGCGCAGCAGGCCACGAAACCTTAGAACCTGGACCCAGGCTCCAGCAAAAAGTCCATCTCTTCGCTGGTACTCGGCCGCTCCAGCACCAGGTTGCGGTGCGGGAAGCGCCCGAAACGGGCAATTACCCGCTGGTGCTGCTCGGCGTAGTCGAGGAAGCCTTCGAACAACCGGCGGTTGGCTTCGGGCTGCTCGTCCAGCAGCACCTGGTAGCGCTCGACGCACAGGTTCTGCCAGTCCAGCACCTCGGCATGCTCCAGCACCAGCAGCACGAACACCCGCTGGATCGGCAACAGCTGGTAATCCCAGTTTTTCTGCAAACCCTGCATCGCCACCACCTGGGCACGCCGGTCACCCTCGAAGGCACGCGGCGTGTCGCGGTAGATCATGCGCGGCAGCTGGTCCAGCAGGATCAGCAGGCCCAGCCAGCCCTGCGGGCTTTGCTGCCACTCGTCGAGCCCACCCGCCAGGGCATGCTCGACCAGGTCGCCAAACAGCGCATGGGCGTCGGCATCATGATGCTTGCCGAACCACAGCGTGCTCTTCTCGTCAGCCACGGCCTGGGGACTGGTGCCCCAACCGAACCACCACTCCAGCAACGGCTGCCAAGGTGCGAGCATGACTTACTCCTTGTGGTAGGCGGTGACGCGCTCGACCTCTTCCTTCGAGCCGAGGATTACCGACACACGCTGGTGCAGGCTTTCTGGCTGGATGTCGAGGATGCGATCGTAACCGTTGGTGGAGGCGCCGCCGGCCTGTTCGATGATGAAGGACATCGGGTTGGCTTCGTACATCAGGCGCAGTTTGCCCGGCTTGCTCGGCTCGCGGGCGTCACGTGGGTACATGAACAGGCCGCCACGGGTCAGGATGCGGTGTACGTCGGCCACCATCGAGGCGATCCAGCGCATGTTGTAGTTCTTCTTCAGCGGGCCGGTCTCGCCTGCCAGCAGTTCGCCCACGTAGCGCTGAACCGGGGCTTCCCAGTGGCGCTGGTTGGACATGTTGATGGCGAACTCTGCGGTGCTTTCCGGCACGCGGATGTTTTCGTGGGTGAGGACGAAGCTGCCCAGTTCGCGGTCCAGGGTGAAGCCCTTGACGCCGTTGCCCAGGGTCAGGATCAGCATGGTCTGCGGGCCGTAGATTGCGTAACCGGCGGCGACCTGCTGGGTGCCTGGCTGCAGGAAGGCATTTTCGTTCAGGGTTTCGTTCTGGCTCAGGTATTCGTTAGGGCAACGCAGTACCGAGAAGATGGTGCCGACCGAAACGTTGACGTCGATGTTGGACGAGCCGTCCAGCGGGTCGAAGACCAGCAGGTAGGCGCCTTTCGGGTACTTGCCCGGGATCTGGTAGGCGTTGTCCATTTCTTCGGAAGCCATGCCGGCCAGGTGGCCGCCCCACTCGTTGGCTTCCAGCAGGATATCGTTGGAAATCACGTCCAGTTTCTTCTGGACTTCGCCCTGCACGTTTTCAGTGCCCATGCTGCCCAGCACACCACCAAGGGCGCCTTTTGACACGTGATGGCTGATTTCCTTGCACGCACGCGCCACCACTTCGATCAGGAAGCGCAGATCGGCAGGGGTATTGTTGCTGCGGGTCTGCTCAATCAGATAGCGACTCAGGGTAACGCGGGACATGTATGGCTCCGAAAGGATTGGGGGGATAAAAACCCCCGCAGTTTACAGGGAGAGTTGCGGGCTAGCGAGTGATGAGACTCGCCACGGCTCTCAGACGGCACAATAGGTCGGTAGTTCAGCGCGCGCCAGGCCGGTGGTCGGAGTGAGGCCCATTCGCGGGTGAACCCGCTCCCACAGGATCTTCACAAGATTCAGGGCCTGTGCAGTCCCTGTGGGAGCGGGTTTACCCGCGAAGAGGCCGGCACAGGCCTACCTCAATCCAGCGCCTTCCAGATCTCGCTGGCATATTCCCGAATGGTCCGGTCCGAGGAGAACCAGCCCATCCGCGCGGTATTCAGCACCGCCATGCGCCACCATTCCTGCGGCGTGTGCCACAGCTCCTCGACCCGTCGCTGGGCATCCCAGTAGGCATCGAAATCGGCACACACCAGGAAGCGGTCATGAGCCACCAGCCCGTCGATCAGCGCGCTGTAGCGCGACGGGTCGTCCGGTGAGAACACCCCGCTGCGAACAGCCTGCAACACGTCGTTCAAGCGGCTGGACGCGGCAATCGCCGCACTGGCGCCAAAGTCCCCGTCGCGCCGTCTGGCCTCCACCTGCTGCGCGGTAAGGCCGAAGATGAACATGTTTTCGGTACCCACCTGCTCGCTCATCTCGACGTTGGCACCATCCAGGGTGCCGATGGTCAGCGCGCCGTTCAGGCCGAACTTCATGTTGCTGGTGCCGGAGGCTTCGTAACCGGCGGTGGAAATCTGCTCGGAAAGGTCCGCCGCCGGGATGATGCTTTCAGCCAGGCTGACGTTGTAGTTGGGCAGGAATACCACCTTCAGCAGGCCGCGCACGGTCGGGTCGTTGTTCACCACCCGGGCAATGTCGTTGGCCAGCTTGATGATCAGCTTGGCCTGGTGATAGCTGGCCGCGGCCTTGCCGGCGAAGATCTTCACCCGCGGCACCCAGTCGGTACCGGGGTCGTTGCGCATCGCCTGGTACAGCGCCACGGTGTGCAGCAGGTTGAGCAACTGGCGCTTGTATTCGTGGATGCGCTTGACCTGCACATCGAACAGCGCTTCGGGGTTCACCGTAACGCCCAGGCGGTCCTGGATGATGCTGGCCAGGGCACGCTTGCTGTGCAGGCGCTGCGCGGCGAACTGCTTGCGGAAGCCGCTCTTGTCGGCGAACGGCACCAGATTGACCAGGCGCCCTTCCGGATCGTCCAGCAACTCAGGGCCCAACGCCTCGACCAGCATGGCGGTCAGCTGCGGGTTGGACTGGTACAGCCAGCGGCGGAAGGTAATGCCGTTGGTCTTGTTGTTGATCCGTTGCGGGTAGAGCTTGTGCAGCTCGGAGAACACCGTGCTTTTCATCAGCTTGCTGTGCAGCGCCGACACACCGTTGACGCTGTGCGAACCGAGGAACGCCAGGTTGCCCATGCGCACTCGGCGGCCGTTGTCTTCTTCGATCAGCGACACGGCCCGCAGCACATCGAAGTCGTGCAGGCCTTTCGCCCGCAGCGCGTCGATGTGGTAGGCGTTGATCAGGTAGATGATCTGCATGTGCCGCGGCAGCATGCGTTCCATCAGCGCCACCGGCCAGGTTTCCAGGGCTTCGGGCAGCAAGGTGTGGTTGGTGTAGGCCAGGGTGCCGACGGTCAGCTCCCAGGCGGTATCCCAAGGGATTTCATGCTGGTCGACCAGCAGGCGCATCAGCTCGGCCACGGCGATCGACGGGTGGGTGTCGTTGAGCTGGATGGCCGCCGCATCCGGCAGGTTGAGCAGGTTGTCGTGCATGTTCAGGTGGCGGCGCAGCAGGTCCTGCAACGAAGCCGAGACGAAGAAGTACTCCTGGCGCAGGCGCAGCTCCTGGCCCGCCTCGGTGCTATCGGCCGGGTACAGCACCCGCGAAATGCTTTCGGCCCGCGCCACCTCGGCTACCGCACCCAGGTGGTCACCGGCATTGAAGCGTTCCAGGTGCAGCTCTTCCAGCGCCCGCGCACGCCACAGGCGCAGGGTATTCACGCTGGCCCCGCGCCAACCGACTACCGGGGTGTCATAGGCCACCGCTCGCACGGTCTCGCCCGGCCACCACACCTGGCGCTGCTGGCCGTGGGTGTCGTGCACCGTTTCGACGCTCCCGCCAAAGCTGATCGGGTAGATCACCTCCGCGCGCTCGAACTCCCAGGGGTTGCCGAAGTCCAGCCAGTTCTCGGTCTGCTCCTGCTGCCAGCCATCAACCATGGCCTGGCGAAACAGCCCGTGCTCGTAGCGGATGCCATAACCGTGAGCAGCGATGCCCAGGGTCGACATGCTCTCCATGAAGCACGCCGCCAGGCGGCCCAGGCCACCGTTGCCCAGCGCGGCATCGGGCTCGAGCAGGCGGATGCGCTCCAGGTCCACGTCCAGCCCTTCCAGTGCATCGCGGGCAATGTCGAGCAGGCCCAGGTTGCTCAGGCTGTCGTACAGCAAGCGGCCGATGAGGAATTCGAGGGAAAGGTAATAGACCCGCTTCTGGCTGCGGCGATAAGCCTGGCGGGTGTGGTCCATCCAGTGATCGACCATGTGATCGCGCGCGGCCAGTGCAATGGCTTCGAACCAGTCGTGGTCGAAAGCGTGCTCCGGGTCCTTGCCGACCGCATAGGTCAGCTTGTCCAGTACAGCGGCGCGAAATTCGGCCACCTCGGCGTCACGAGCTTTGGGTTCCTGGGACATGCGGCATCCTCGGGCAAGTTGACGAAAGCGGAGGGAGACTGTTGAGCCTAGACCCTTCGACAGGGAGTGACAGTTAGCGTTCGCAGTTTTCATGCCCACTCTGCGATTCCGGCAAAAGGTTGTTCATAAATTGAACAATTCCGGTATGATCGCGCGCCCCAAGACCGTGATACACCCCCATAACGATGAAAACGACCCTGATCGCCGCGGCCGAAGTCGACCGCCTGGAGACCTGGCAGCGCTATACCAGCAACATGTGCCATGGCTGCCATTCGACCTGCTGCACCCTGCCGGTGGAGGTGAAGATCAAGGATCTGATCCGTATCGGCGTGGTCGACGAGTTCGAGAAAGACGAACCGCCGAAGAACATCGCCAAGCGCCTGCAGAAGGACGGCATCATCGAACGCTTCAACCAGAAGTCGGGGATCTTCACCCTGACCCGGATGAGCAATGATGACTGCCTGTACCTGGATCGTAAAAGCCGGCTGTGCACCATTTATGACAAGCGGCCGGATACCTGCCGCAACCACCCCAAGGTCGGGCCGCGGCCGGGGTATTGTGCGTACAAGCCCAAGGTGGTCGGGCGCTGATCCTGCTTTGCATTTGAGATCCTGGGGCTACTTTGCAGCCCTTTCGCGACACAAGGCCGCTCCTACAGGAGATCGCGGTCCCTTGTAGGAGCGGCCTTGTGTCGCGATAGGACGCAAAGCGGCCCCAAAATCTGCAGGCAAACAAAAACGCCCCCGGCCTTTCGACCGGGGGCGTTTTTGTTTCAGCTCAAGCTAGACGATCAAGCCTTGGCTTTCTTGGCAGCGCGGGTACGCTCGCCTTCGTCCAGGATCTTCTTGCGCAGGCGGATCGACTTCGGAGTCACCTCGCACAGCTCGTCGTCCTGGATGAATTCCAGGGCCTGTTCCAGGGTGTGGCGAACCGGCGGTACCAGGGCGATGACTTCGTCTTTGCCCGAAGCACGCATGTTGTCGAGCTTCTTGCCCTTGGTCGGGTTCACGCCCAGGTCGTTGTCACGGCTGTTCAGGCCGATGATCTGACCGTTGTAGATGTCCTGGCCGTGCTCGATGAACAGCTTGCCGCGAGCCTGCAGGGTTTCCAGCGAGTAGGTCAGCGCCTTGCCGGTCTCGATCGAAACCAGTACACCGTTCAGGCGACCAGACATCTGGCCGGCTTTCATGGTGTCGTAGCGATCGAAGATCGAGGTCAGGATGCCGGCACCGTTGGTCAGGGTCAGGAACTGGTTACGGAAACCGATCAGACCACGAGCAGGTACGTTGTACTCCAGACGTACACGGCCCTTGCCATCCGGCGCCATGTTGGTCAGGTCGCCCTTACGCAGGCCCATTTCTTCCATGACCTTGCCCTGGGATTCTTCAGGGATGTCGATGGTGACGTTCTCGAACGGCTCCTGCTTCACGCCGTTGACTTCGCGGATGATCACTTCAGGGCGGCCTACAGCCATCTCGAAGCCTTCACGACGCATGGTTTCGATCAGAACCGACAGGTGCAGCTCACCACGGCCGGAAACCTTGAACTTGTCAGCCGAGTCGCCTTCTTCAACGCGCAGTGCAACGTTGTACAGCAGCTCTTTGTCCAGACGTTCCTTGATGTTACGGCTGGTGACGAACTTGCCTTCCTTGCCGCAGAACGGCGAGTCGTTGACCTGGAAGGTCATCGAAACGGTCGGCTCGTCAACGGTCAGTGGCTTCATCGCCTCGACGTTGTTCATGTCGCACAGGGTGTCGGAGATGAACAGCTCGTCGAAACCGCTGATGCAGACGATGTCGCCAGCCTGGGCTTCTTCAACGTCGACGCGGTGCAGGCCGTGGTGGCCCATCAGCTTGAGGATACGGCCGTTACGCTTCTTGCCTTCGGTGTCGATGGCAACAACCGGGGTGTTCGGCTTGACGCGACCACGGGCGATACGGCCAACGCCGATAACACCGAGGAAGCTGTTGTAGTCCAGAGCGGAGATCTGCATCTGGAACGGGCCATCGACGTCAACGTTCGGCGCCGGTACGTTGTCGACGATCGACTGGTACAGCGGGGTCATGTCTTCGGCCATGTCGGTGTGGTCCAGACCGGCGATGCCGTTCAGGGCCGAGGCGTAGACAACCTGGAAGTCCAGCTGGTCGTCGGTGGCACCGAGGTTGTCGAACAGGTCGAAGATCTGGTCCAGAACCCAGTCAGGACGCGCGCCCGGGCGGTCAACCTTGTTGATCACGACGATCGGCTTCAGGCCAGCTTCGAAAGCCTTCTTGGTCACGAAGCGGGTTTGCGGCATCGGGCCGTCCTGGGCATCGACCAGCAGCAGCACGGAGTCGACCATCGACATTACACGCTCAACCTCGCCACCGAAGTCGGCGTGGCCGGGGGTGTCGACGATGTTGATGTGGTAGCCGTTCCAGTTGATGGCGGTGTTTTTCGCCAGAATGGTAATGCCGCGCTCTTTTTCCTGGTCGTTGGAGTCCATCACGCGCTCGTCGTTGAGCTCGTTACGCTCCAGGGTGCCGGACTGGCGCAGGAGTTTGTCGACCAGGGTGGTTTTACCATGGTCAACGTGGGCGATGATGGCGATGTTACGCAGATTTTCGATCACAACTGTATCTCGATCAGAGGATTCGGTTGCCGCCAGTGTAGGCGGCGAATATGTACGGTTTGAGGCTCAGCGGGCCCGATGGTCGGGAGGGCGATGGCGGATGCTGCCGCCATACAGCCCTGGCGTCTTATGTCGGACGATAAACACGCACATTGGCATGTCCCTCACTGAGCAGGTGGTGTGCGTGCAGACGGCTCATCACACCTTTGTCGCAATACAGCAAGTACTGGCGGTTGGCATCCAGGTGCTTGAACTTGCTGTTGATGGCATAGAACGGCATGGCCTGGACTTCGATACCGTCGAGCACCAGAGGTTCGTCTTCCTGGGCATCGGGGTGACGAATGTCGATGACGATCTGGCCGGGCAGCGCCTCGGTCACTTCCTCGATTTCGATGTCCTTGCCCAGTTCGTCGATCACATGGTCGATGGAGATCAACCGGGCGCGTTCCAGGGCGCGCTCCAGCACGGCCATGTCGAACTGCTTCTCTTCATGCTCCATGCGGTGGCGCTTGGCGTGGGTGGTCGGGTTTACCGAGATCACGCCGCAGTATTCTGGCATGTGCTTGGCGAAGTCGGCAGTGCCGATCGCGTAGGCCTGGTCGATGATGTCCTGCTTGTGGCTGGCCAGCAGCGGGCGCAGCACCAGCTTGTCGGTGGCCGAATCGATGATCGACAGGTTCGGCAGGGTCTGGCTGGACACCTGGGAAATCGCCTCGCCGGTGACCAGCGCGTCGATCTCCAGGCGGTCGGCCATGTGCGCGGCACCGCGCAGCATCATGCGCTTCAGGGTCACACCCATGTAGCTGTTGTCGACCTTGTTGAGGATCTCGCCGACCACTTCCTCGAACGGCACGCTGATGAACAGCACGCGCTGGCTGCTGCCGAACTTCTTCCACAGGTAGTGGGCCACTTCCATCACGCCCAACTCATGGGCACGGCCGCCGAGGTTGAAGAAGCAGAAGTGGGTCATCAGGCCACGGCGCATCATCTGGTAGGCCGCCACGGTGGAGTCGAAGCCGCCGGACATCAGTACCAGGGTCTGCTCCAGGGCGCCCAGCGGGTAGCCGCCGATGCCCTGGTGCTGGTTGTGGATCACGTACAGGCGCTGGTCGCGGATTTCGATGCGCACCAGCACTTCCGGGTTCTTCAGCTCGATGCCGGCTGCGCCGCACTGCTGGCGCAGCTGGCTGCCGACGTAACGATCGACGTCCATCGAGGTGAAGTCGTGGTGGCCGCCGCGCTTGCAGCGCACGGCGAAGTGCTTGCCGGCCAGCAGGTGACCGAAGTGCTGCTTGCACTTGGCGACGATATCGTCGAAGTCGCCGAGCGGGTATTCCTCTACCTGCAGGAAGTGGGTGATACCCGGGGTGCAGGTGAGGCGCTCGATCATCTCGCGCTGGACTTTTTCGTCTTCGACGCGGGTGACCACTTCGAGATTGTCCCAGACACCATCGACCACGAGCTCAGGGTCGAGGTCCTTGAGCACGTTGCGGATGTTCTTGCCGAGCTGGCGGATGAAGCGCTTGCGCACCGGCCGGCTCTTGATGGTGATTTCTGGGAAGACTTTGACGATAAGTTTCATTGGTTAACAGCGCGCGCAGGGCCTGCCGAAAATGAGGGGCGCGAATTATAGCGGAAATTGCTCAGGATTTGACCAACTTTTGTACAGAAGGTCGGATTTATATTGCCTGCGCCGGCCTCATCGCCGGCAAGCCAGCTCCCACAGGCTATCCGCAGCTCTCAAGACGTACGCCCTACCTGTGGGAGCGGGCGAGCCCGCGAAGAGGCCCTCAAAGAAAGCACACAACTCAAGCAATGCACACTATTGGTGCACCGCTACCAAAATTCGCATCTTAAGGGTGCATTTTTACCCGCCAACCCTGCGCCAAATGCCCGCAAACGCCCCCTTTTATCCCGCCCTCGCCATTTTCGGGCACTGGCATGCAATTTGCTCCCTTGTGAGGCAGGTAAGCTTGGCCGACTATCCGCGCCCGGCAACACCCTTTTTCCAGGGCAGCGGCCCACCGCGCTCTAGACCATCCGGAGGACAACATGTCGAAGTCGGTTCAACTCATCAAAGATCATGACGTCAAGTGGATTGATCTGCGTTTCACGGACACCAAAGGCATTCAGCACCACGTGACCATGCCGTCGCGTGATGCGCTGGAAGACGACTTCTTCGAAGTCGGCAAGATGTTCGACGGTTCCTCCATCGCTGGCTGGAAAGGCATCGAAGCTTCCGACATGATCCTGATGCCGGTCGACGAAACTGCCGTACTGGACCCGTTCACCGAAGAGCCAACCCTGATCATCACCTGCGACATCGTCGACCCGTCGAGCATGCAGGGCTACGATCGTGACCCTCGCGCCATCGCCAAGCGCGCCGAAGAGTACCTGAAGAGCACCGGCATCGGTGACACCGTATTCGCAGGCCCGGAGCCAGAGTTCTTCATCTTCGACGAAGTGAAGTTCCAGTCGGACATCTCCGGCTCGATGTTCAAGATCTTCTCCGAGCAAGGCTCGTGGATGACCGGCGCTGACGTGGAAGGCGGCAACAAAGGCCACCGTCCAGGCGTGAAAGGCGGCTACTTCCCGGTTCCGCCGTTCGACCACGACCACGAAATCCGTACCGCCATGTGCAACGCACTGGAAGAAATGGGCCAGACCGTCGAAGTTCACCACCACGAAGTGGCGACTGCCGGCCAGAACGAAATCGGCGTCAAGTTCAACACCCTGGTGAAGAAGGCTGACGAAGTACAGGCACTGAAGTACGTCGTGCACAACGTTGCCGACGCCTACGGCCGTACCGCCACCTTCATGCCGAAGCCTCTGTACGGCGACAACGGCTCGGGCATGCACGTGCACATGTCGATCTGGAAAGACGGCAAGAACACCTTCTCGGGTGAAGGCTATGCCGGCCTGTCCGACACCGCCCTGTACTTCATCGGCGGTATCATCAAGCACGGTAAGGCCCTGAACGGCTTCACCAACCCGTCGACCAACTCCTACAAGCGTCTGGTCCCAGGCTTCGAAGCCCCGGTAATGCTGGCCTACTCGGCTCGCAACCGTTCCGCCTCGATCCGTATTCCTTACGTCGGCAGCCCGAAAGCCCGCCGTATCGAAGCTCGCTTCCCGGACCCATCGGCCAACCCGTACCTGGCCTTCGCGGCCCTGCTGATGGCCGGCCTGGACGGTATCCAGAACAAGATCCACCCAGGCGATGCTGCCGACAAGAACCTGTACGACCTGCCGCCTGAAGAGGCCAAGGACATCCCGCAGGTTTGCGGCAGCCTGAAGGAAGCGCTGGAAGAGCTGGACAAGGGCCGTGCGTTCCTGACCAAGGGCGGCGTGTTCTCCGACGACTTCATCGATGCCTTCATCGAGCTGAAGAGCGAAGAAGAAATCAAGGTCCGCACCTTCGTTCACCCGCTGGAATACGAGCTGTACTACAGCTGCTGATCTGATCGGCGCCTGGCGCCGATGACATGATCACGAACGGCCTCCTTCGGGAGGCCGTTTTCGTTTCTGCACCATACGAAGCCACAGAGACCCCGCCCGTCACGCTATGCTCTATATTGGTGCACAGCTGAACGCCGTGCCCCTATTTGCTCCCCAAACTGGTTCACATGAAACGTTTCATCAAGACTTTCTGATCCGAATTTGCGCAGATTCAGGCCTTTATCGGCAAATCCCGCTTCTTTTCGGAGCTTTGGTTTGTTTCTTGCATTTCCAGCAGGTAGAGAGTCTCGCATCAGCGGATCCACCGCGCGCCCGGCCATGGCCGCGCCATGCCAGCCAAGCGCCAAAAGAGGTCAACGACGCCTTATGACCATCAGCGATGCACAGCACCGTCTGCTTCTGGACAACCTGACCACCGCCACGTTGCTGCTCAACGCCGAGCTGCGCCTGGAGTACATGAACCCGGCCGCGGAAATGCTCCTGGCGGTCAGTGGCCAGCGCAGCCATGGGCAGTTCATCAGCGAACTGTTCACCGAGTCGACCGAGGCCCTCAGCTCGCTGCGCCAGGCGGTCGAGCAGGCGCACCCGTTCACCAAGCGCGAAGCGCAGCTCACCTCGCTGACCGGGCAGACCATCACCGTCGACTACGCGGTAACGCCGATCCTGCACCAGGGCCAGACCCTGCTGCTGCTGGAGGTGCACCCGCGCGACCGGCTGCTGCGCATCACCAAGGAAGAGGCCCAGCTGAGCAAGCAGGAAACCACCAAGATGCTGGTGCGCGGCCTGGCCCACGAAATCAAGAACCCCCTTGGCGGCATCCGCGGCGCAGCCCAGCTGCTGGCACGCGAACTGCCTGAAGAAGGCCTGCGCGACTATACCAACGTGATCATCGAGGAAGCCGACCGCCTGCGTAACCTGGTCGACCGCATGCTCGGTTCGAACAAGCTGCCGTCGCTGGCCATGACCAACATCCACGAAGTGCTGGAGCGGGTCTGCAGTTTGGTAGAGGCCGAAAGCCAGGGCTGCATCACTTTGGTGCGCGACTATGACCCCAGCCTGCCGGATGTGTTGATCGACCGCGAGCAGATGATCCAGGCCGTGCTCAACATCGTGCGCAATGCCATGCAGGCGATCAGTTCGCAGAACGAACTGCGCCTGGGCCGCATCACCCTGCGCAGCCGTGCCCTGCGCCAGTTCACCATCGGCCACGTGCGCCATCGCCTGGTGGCGCGAGTGGAGATCATCGACAACGGCCCGGGCATCCCGCCGGAACTGCAGGACACCCTCTTCTATCCCATGGTCAGCGGCCGCCCGGACGGTACCGGGCTGGGCCTGGCCATTACCCAGAACATCATCAGCCAGCACCAGGGCCTGATCGAGTGTGAAAGCCATGCAGGCCACACCGCCTTCTCGATCTACCTGCCCCTGGAACAAGGAGCCACCGCCTCATGAGCCGAAGTGAAACCGTATGGATCGTCGACGATGATCGCTCCATCCGCTGGGTCCTGGAAAAAGCCCTGCAACAGGAAGGCATGACCACCCAGAGCTTCGACAGCGCCGATGGCGTGATGGGCCGCCTGGCACGCCAGCAACCGGACGTGATCATTTCCGACATCCGCATGCCGGGCACCAGCGGCCTCGACCTGCTGGCACAGATCCGTGAGCAGCACCCGCGCCTGCCGGTCATCATCATGACCGCCCACTCCGACCTGGACAGCGCCGTGGCATCGTACCAAGGCGGTGCCTTCGAGTACCTGCCCAAGCCGTTCGATGTGGACGAGGCGGTCTCGCTGGTCAAGCGAGCCAACCAGCACGCCCAGGAGCAACAAGGGCTGGATGTGCCGCAGAGCCTGGCGCGCACCCCGGAAATCATCGGTGAAGCGCCGGCGATGCAGGAGGTGTTCCGCGCCATCGGCCGCCTCAGCCACTCCAACATCACCGTGCTGATCAACGGCGAGTCCGGTACTGGCAAGGAGCTGGTGGCCCACGCCCTGCACCGCCACAGCCCGCGTGCGGCGTCGCCGTTCATTGCCCTGAACATGGCCGCCATCCCCAAGGACCTGATGGAGTCCGAGCTGTTCGGCCATGAAAAAGGCGCCTTCACCGGCGCCGCCAACCTGCGCCGGGGGCGCTTCGAGCAGGCCGACGGCGGTACCCTGTTCCTCGACGAGATCGGCGACATGCCTGCCGACACCCAGACCCGCCTGCTGCGAGTGCTGGCCGATGGCGAGTTCTATCGCGTGGGCGGCCACGTGCCGGTCAAGGTCGATGTGCGCATCATCGCCGCCACCCACCAGAACCTGGAGTCGCTGGTACAGGCCGGCAAGTTCCGCGAGGACTTGTTCCACCGCCTGAACGTGATTCGCATCCACATTCCACGGCTGGCCGACCGCCGCGAGGATATCCCCGCCCTCGCCCGCCACTTCCTCGCCCGCGCCGCCCAGGAGCTGGCGGTCGAGCCGAAGATCCTCAAGCCGGAAACCGAGGAATTCATCCGCAACCTGCCGTGGCCGGGCAACGTACGGCAGATGGAAAACACCTGCCGCTGGATCACCGTGATGGCCTCCAGCCGCGAAGTGCTGATCGGCGACCTGCCGCCCGAGCTGCTGAACCTGCCACAGGACGCCGCACCAGTAACCAACTGGGAGCAGGCCCTGCGCCAGTGGGCCGACCAGGCGTTGGCGCGCGGGCAGACCAGCCTGCTGGACAGCGCAGTGCCGAGCTTCGAGCGGATCATGATCGAAACGGCGCTCAAGCACACCGCTGGCCGTCGGCGCGATGCGGCACTGTTGCTGGGTTGGGGGCGCAACACCCTGACGCGCAAGATCAAGGAGCTGGGGATGAATGTGGCGGGTGGCGATGATGAGGAAGGGGACGAGCACTGAGTTCCAGGTAAACCCATAGTTCTTTGGGGCTGCTGCGCAGCCCATCGCGACACAAGGCCGCTCCTACAGGAGAATACGATCACCTGTAGGAGCGGCCTTGTGTCGCGATGGGCCGCAAAGCGACCCCAAACATTTCAGCCCTTCGATGCACCGATCCTGTGCCCGATGCACCTCTCGAAGGCACAAATCCCCCGCAAAAACGGCCAAATCACCCTGAAAACCCATAATTCACGGGCTTTTCAAAACTGGCACGCCCCCTGCAATAACCCATACATATCCAGTTTCGGGGGCCCTGGTACAGGCAGGCCGGGTGAACCCCTCTTTTATTCGCAACGTCGCCAGTTTTGGGGACCTCGGTACAGGCAGGCCGGGCCATCCCCCCTTTATACGCAGTACCCCTTTCGGGGACCCTGGTACAGGCAGGCCGGGATATCCCCTCTTTTATTCGTGCAGTTTCACCTGCAACCGCCAGCGCCCAGCGTCCTCTGCACCGGCCCACTCGCCGTGCAGGGGGCGCGCGGCCACCACCGTCAGCAACAGACCTTCCTTGCTATTCTGCACCCGCCAGCTCACAGGCTTGCCCTGCAGGCTCAGTTGCCCTTGCCGGGCCTTGCCCTGGGCCTGGAACAATAGCGCTACCGTACCTTCCACATTCTCGCCATGCAGCTGAGGCTCTTCGTTGAACCACAGCTCCAGGCCATCCTGCACCACTTCCACCTGCTGCAGCTCGCGCTCGTCGGGCGTGGTCAGGCGGCCGATCATCAGCCCCACCATCAAGCCGACGATCGCCAGCGACAGCATCACCCGCGGGAACGCCTTCGAACGCACGTCCGGTTCAGGGGTAGAATGCCCGTCATCTTCACGCTTGGAGCCGTGCATGTTTCACGTCATCCTTTTTCAACCAGAAATTCCGCCGAATACCGGCAACATCATTCGCCTGTGCGCCAACAGCGGCTGCGACCTGCACCTGATCGAGCCCATCAGCTTCGAACTGGATGACAAGCGCCTGCGGCGCGCGGGGCTGGATTACCACGAGTATGCCACGCTCAAGCGCCATGAGAGCCTGGCCGGATGCCTGGAAAGCCTGGGCAACCCACGGCTGTTCGCCTTCACCACCAAGGGCTCGCACCCGTTCCACGAAGTGGCCTACCAGCCGGGTGATGCCTTCCTGTTCGGGCCAGAAAGCCGTGGCTTGCCGACCGAGGTACTGGACAGCCTGCCGGCCGAACAACGCCTGCGCCTGCCGATGCGGCCGGGGTGCCGCAGCCTGAACCTGTCCAATACCGTGGCTGTGACGGTGTATGAGGCGTGGCGGCAGAATGGGTTTGCCGGGAGCTGAGCTATAGCCTGTGCCGGCCCTTTCGCGGGCTCGCCCGCTCCCACAGGTAGGACGCCGAACGCGAACCTGTGGGAGCGGGCATGCCCGCGAAGAGGCCGGCACAGGCAACAAAAAAGCGCCCCGAGAGGCGCTTTCTTGATACCAGCAGCTATTACTGCACAGTCGGCGCTTCGCCAGCTTCCTGCATGCGCTGCATTTCCTGCGCGTACAGGGCGTCGAAGTTGACCGGCGACAGCATCAGGGCCGGGAACGAACCGCGGGTCACCAGGCTGTCCAGGGTCTCGCGGGCGTACGGGAACAGGATATTCGGGCAGAACGCACCCAGGGTGTGGCTCATCGAAGCCGCGTCCAGGTTCTTGATCAGGAAGATACCAGCCTGCTGCACTTCAGCGATGAAGGCCACTTCGTCACCGTTCTTGACGGTAACCGACAGGGTCAGCACCACCTCGTGGAAGTCACCTTCCAGGGCTTTCTGCTTGGTGTTCAGGTCCAGGGCAACGCTCGGCTCCCAGGTCTGACGGAAGATCTGCGGGCTTTTCGGGGCTTCGAACGACAGGTCGCGCACATAGATGCGCTGCATGGAGAACTGAGGGCTGTTGTCTTCTGCAGCAGCGCCGTTGGTCTGTTGGTCAGTCATGGCAGATCCTTATCCTAATGTTTTTGAATGCAGTGCAAATCAGGCCGCCAGCAGCGCGTCGAGCTTGCCGGCGCGCTCCAGGGCATAAAGGTCATCGCATCCACCGACATGGGTGCTGCCGATCCAGATCTGCGGCACAGATGTACGGCCGGCCTTCTGGCTCATCTCGGCACGAACCTGTGGCTTGCCGTCGACCTTGATTTCCTCGAAGGCCACGCCCTTGCTCTCGAGCAGGTACTTGGCGCGCATGCAGTAGGGGCAGTAGTCGCTGGAATAGACGATGACGGGCTTCATATCACTTCACCAGGGGCAGGTTATCGGCTTTCCAGCTGGAAACGCCACCGCTCAGTTTGGCGGCGTTGTAACCAGCCTTGAGCAGCTCGCGGCAGATGGTGCCGGACTGCTGGCCCATCGAGTCGACGACGATCAGGGTCTTCTCTTTGTGCTTGTCCAGCTCGCTCATGCGGTTGACCAGCTTGTCCTGCGGGATGTTCACCGCACCGACGATGTGACCGGCGGAGTATTCCTTGGTCGGGCGGATGTCGATGACCAGGGCTTTCTCGGCATTGACCAGGGCAGTCAGCTGGCCGTTGCTCAGGCTCTGGCCGCCGCGACGGATTTCGTTGACGAGCAGCGCGACCAGCAAAACAACGAAGATCGCCACCAGGATGTAGTGGTTTGTCGCAAATTGAATCAGGTTAGCAACCATCTGGGGTGTTCCACGCGATTGAAAATGCCGGCCAGTATACACAGCCCCCCAGTGCCACCAAAGCCCGACGGGCCGGCCGGAAAGGTACCTTCATGTTGCCACATTGGCCACGCTGGTCAGGGAACAGGACGAATATTCGCCGCCGGTGGCGCATTTGCCCTAAAATGCGTGTCTTTATCATCTTTGAACAACCGTGAGTTTGATTGATGACGAGTACGCCCAAACCCCTGGTCCTGATCATCCTGGATGGCTTCGGCCACAGCGAAAGCCCCGAATACAACGCCATCTACGCCGCCAAAACACCGGTCTATGACCGCCTGCGCGCCAGCCAGCCGCATGGCCTCATTTCCGGCTCGGGCATGGATGTCGGCCTGCCGGATGGGCAGATGGGCAACTCCGAAGTCGGTCACATGAACCTCGGCGCCGGCCGCGTGGTGTACCAGGACTTCACCCGGGTGACCAAGGCCATCCGCGACGGCGAGTTCTTCGAGAACCCGGTTCTGACCGGCGCCGTGGACAAGGCAGCCAGTGCCGGCAAGGCCGTGCACATCCTCGGCCTGCTGTCCGACGGCGGCGTACACAGCCACCAGGACCACCTGGTAGCCATGGCCGAACTGGCCGCGCAGCGCGGTGCGGAAAAGATCTACCTGCACGCCTTCCTCGATGGCCGCGACACGCCGCCACGCAGCGCACAGTCGTCCATCGAACTGCTCGACGCCGCCTTCGCCAAGCTGGGCAAGGGCCGCATCGCCAGCCTGATCGGCCGCTACTACGCCATGGACCGCGACAACCGCTGGGACCGCGTCAGCGCCGCCTACAACCTGATCGTCGACAGCGCTGCCGAATACACCGCCGACACCGCCCTGGCCGGCCTGGAAGCGGCCTACGCCCGCGACGAGAGCGACGAGTTCGTCAAGGCCACGCGTATCGGTGAAGCAGTCAAGGTCGAAGACGGCGACGCGGTGATCTTCATGAACTTCCGCGCCGACCGCGCCCGCGAACTGTCGCGCGTGTTCGTCGAAGCCGACTTCAACGAATTCCCGCGTGCCCGCCTGCCAAAACTGGCCGCCTACATCGGCCTGACTCAGTACTCGGCGAAAATCCCGGCCCCCGCCGCCTTCGCCCCGGCCAGCCTGAACAACGTGCTGGGCGAGTACCTGGCGAAGAACGGCAAGACCCAGCTGCGCATCGCCGAGACCGAGAAGTACGCCCACGTCACCTTCTTCTTCTCCGGTGGCCGCGAAGAGCCGTTCGAAGGCGAAGAGCGCATCCTGATCCCGTCGCCGAAGGTCGCCACCTACGACCTGCAGCCGGAAATGAGCGCACCGGAAGTTACCGACCGCATCGTCGAGGCCATCGAGCAGCAGCGTTATGACGTGATCGTGGTCAACTACGCCAACGGCGACATGGTCGGCCATACCGGCGTGTTCGAAGCTGCGGTGAAAGCCGTCGAAGCCCTGGATGGCTGCGTCGGGCGCATCGTCGAGGCGCTGGACAAGGTAGGCGGCGAAGCGCTGATCACCGCCGACCACGGCAACGTCGAGCAGATGGAAGACGAGTGCACCGGCCAGGCGCACACCGCGCACACCACCGAGCCGGTGCCGTTCATCTATGTCGGCAAGCGCAACGTCAAGGTGCGTGACGGCGGCGTGCTGGCCGATGTGGCGCCGACCATGCTGAAGCTGCTGGGGCTGGAAAAGCCGGTGGAAATGACTGGTACCTCGATTCTGGTCGACGCCTGATTCGGTGCCAAAGGGGGCCGCTTTGCGGCCCATTCGCAGCACAAGGCTGCTCCTACAAAGAGCTCGTGCTATGCCTGTAGGAGCAGCCTTGTGCTGCGAATGGGCTGCACAGCAGCCCCAACAACACATGAATTCCAGACAAACGCCCCTCTGCACCCGCAGCGAGGCGTTTTTTTTGCCCGCCCGCGCGGGCATACTAGGCCAGTCTCCATCCTTGGTACGCCAAACCCCATGCTTCGCGCCCTGATCCTCCTAGCCCTGTCTTGCCTGCTCAGCCCGGCCTTTGCCGATGAGCGTGCGCAGACCCAGCAGCAACTGGACGCCACCCGTCAGGATATTGCCGAGCTCAAGAAGACGCTGGGCAAGCTCCAGGAAGAAAAGGCCGGTGTGCAAAAGGACCTCAAAGCCACCGAGACCGATATCGGCAACCTCGAAAAGCAGGTGGAGGCCCTGCAGCAAGAACTAAAAAAGACCGAGGGCGAGCTGGAGCGCCTTGATACCGAGAAAAAAAAACTCCAGAGCGCCCGCGTTGAACAACAGCGACTGATCGCCATCCAGGCCCGTTCGGCCTACCAGAACGGCCGCGAGGAATACCTCAAGCTGCTACTCAACCAGCAGAACCCCGAGAAGTTCGCCCGCACCCTCACCTACTACGACTACCTGAGCAAGGCGCGCCTGGAGCAACTGCGCACCTTCAACGAGACCCTGCGCCAGCTGGCCAACGTCGAACAGGAAATCGCTACCCAGCAGCAACAGCTGCTGGCCCAGCGCGCCGACCTCGACAGCCGCCGCCAGGCCCTGGAAACCGAGCGTGGCAAGCGCCAGCAGGTGCTGGCCAAGCTCAACAGCGACATGAAGGACCGCGACCAGAAGCTGCAATCGCGCGAGCAGGATCAGGCCGACCTGTCCAAGGTACTCAAGACCATCGAGGAAACCCTCGCCCGCCAGGCCCGCGAGGCCGAAGAAGCGCGCAAGAAGGCGTTGCTGGCCCAGCAGGAAGCGGAAAAGCGCCGCCAGCAGGAAGCCCTGGCCGCTGCTGCCGCCCGCGAACAGGCCCGCGAACCGGTGGAACCACCGAAAAAGGCCCGCACCACCCTGGGCCCGCTGGTTTCCAGCGACGGCGCGAACTACGGCGGCGCATTTTCTGCCGCACGGGGAAAACTTCCCTGGCCAGTCAATGGTCGATTGCTGGCACGTTTCGGTGATGCCCGCGGCAGCGATGCCCGTGCCAAGTGGGACGGGGTGATGATCAGCGCCAACCCGGGCACCCAGGTCCGTGCCGTGCACGGCGGGCGCGTAGTGTTCGCCGACTGGTTGCGCGGTGCCGGGCTTCTGGTCATTCTCGACCATGGCAACGGTTACCTGAGCCTGTACGGCCATAACCAGAGCCTGCTCAAGAGCGCCGGTGATATCGTCAAGGCTGGCGAGGCCATTTCCACCGTTGGCGACAGCGGCGGCCAGGACGCTGCCGGCTTGTACTTCGCCATCCGCCAGCAGGGCCGGCCTACCGACCCTTCGCAGTGGTGCCGGGGCTAGTCAAATTTCTACGGGGTAGCCCACGGGCTGCGCCGATGCTCCCCAGGGAGCGCTTACAGGATCAGGAGTTCGTTCGACATGCTGCACTCGCCTCGTCTCACCCAGCTGGCCCTGTCCATCGCCCTGGCGGTCGGCGCGCCCCTGGCCACTGCCGCGGAGCCGGCCAAGCCGGCCGCAGTACCGGCCACCGAGGTGACCGCCAAGGCGCCACTGCCGCTTGAAGAGCTGCGCACCTTCGCCGAGGTCATGGACCGCATCAAGGCGGCCTATGTGGAGCCGGTGGATGACAAGACCCTGCTGGAAAATGCCATCAAGGGCATGCTCAGCAACCTCGACCCGCACTCGGCCTACCTCGGCCCCGAGGACTTTCAGGAACTGCAGGAAAGCACCAGCGGCGAGTTCGGCGGGCTGGGCATCGAAGTAGGCCAGGAAGACGGCTTCATCAAGGTTGTCTCGCCGATCGATGACACCCCGGCCTCGCGTGCCGGCGTGCAGGCCGGCGACCTGATCGTCAAGATCAACGGCGCCCCGACCCGTGGCCAGACCATGACCGAAGCGGTCGACAAGATGCGCGGCAAGGTCGGCGAGAAAATCACCCTGACCCTGGTGCGTGACGGCGGCAACCCCTTCGACGTGACCCTCGCCCGCGCGGTCATCCAGGTCAAGAGCGTGAAGAGCCAGCTGCTGGAGAACGACTACGGCTACATCCGCATCACCCAGTTCCAGGTCAAGACCGGCGACGAAGTCGGCAAGGCCCTGGCCAAGCTGCGCAAGGACAACGGCAAGAAGCTGCGCGGCGTGGTGCTGGACCTGCGCAACAACCCGGGCGGCGTGCTGCAGTCGGCGGTGGAAGTGGCCGACCACTTCCTGACCAAGGGCCTGATCGTCTACACCAAGGGCCGCATCGCCAACTCCGAGCTGCGCTTCTCGGCCGACCCGGCCGACGCCAGCGACGGCGTGCCACTGGTGGTGCTGATCAACGGCGGCAGTGCCTCGGCCTCGGAAATTGTTGCCGGCGCCCTGCAGGACCAGAAACGCGCCGTGCTGATGGGCACCGACAGCTTCGGCAAAGGCTCGGTGCAGACCGTGCTGCCACTGGCCAACGACCGTGCGCTGAAGCTCACCACCGCGCTGTACTTCACCCCCAACGGCCGCTCGATCCAGGCCCAGGGCATCGTCCCCGACATCGAAGTGCGCCCGGCCAAGCTCACCGCCGAAGCCGACACCGACAACTTCAAGGAAGCCGACCTGCAGGGCCACCTGGGCAATGGCAACGGCGGTGCCGACCGCCCGACCGGCAGCGGCAAGCGCAAGGAGCGCCCGCAGGATGACGACTTCCAGCTGAGCCAGGCCCTGAGCTTGCTCAAAGGCCTGAACATCACCAAGGGCGACTGACCCACCCCATGCGTTATCTGCTGTGTCTGCTGTTCTGCCTTATGGCCGGGGTCGCGCAAGCGGCGCCGGCCGGCAAGGCCTACATGAGCATCATCATCGACGACTTGGGCCAGAGCAGCGAGCGCGATAGCCGCACCCTGGCCCTGCCCGGTCCGGTGACCATGGCGATCATGCCCGACACCCCGCATGCCACCGACTTTGCCCGCCAGGCGCACAAGGCTGGCAAGACGGTGATCCTGCACATGCCCATGGACCCGGCTACCGGCCCTTACGCCTGGCACCCTGGCACGCCGATCGAAGAACTGGCCAAACGCCTGGACGCAGCCCTGGCCAAGGTTCCGTATGCCGCCGGCATCAACAACCACATGGGCAGCCGCATGACCGCCCAGCGTGAGCCGATGGCCTGGCTGATGGGAGAACTGCAGCGCCGACACCTGTTCTTCGTCGACAGCCGCACCAGCGCCGCCACCGTGGCAGCGGCCGAAGCCCAGGCGCAGGGGCTGGCGCATGTTTCGCGGGATGTATTCCTCGATGATGTGCGCACCGTTGAAGCGATTACCGGGCAGTTGCAGCAGGGCATCGCCCTGGCGCACAAGCAGGGCTCGGCGGTGCTGATCGGGCACCCTTATCCACAGACACTGGGAGTACTGGAGCGGGAGTTGCCAAGATTAAGGAGCCAGGGCATCGAACTGATCAGGCTCAAGCAGATGATCGCCGTGCGCAGCAATCAGGCGATGCCGGGGCATGGCCGGAATGGCCGCTACAGCAATCGCTGATACAAGCACCGACGCGATCCCTTGTAGGAGCGGCCTTGTGTCGCGAAAGGGCCGCAAAGCGGCCCCGGCAATTTGTGCTGCGTAGCTGAAATCCCGGGGCCGCTACGCGCCCCTTTCGCGACACAAGGCCGCTCCTACAAAGGATCGCGCAATCTTCAGGTCATAAAAAACCCGCTCATGCGAGCGGGTTTTCTTTTGCCTCAACAGCGATCAGCTGTACACACGCCCCAGCAACTGGCGGTGGCTTTCGAACTGATCCAGCACATCACGCACGATCTGCTCCGGCGCAAAGCCCATCAGGTCGTACTCCTGGCTGCCATCGTGCAGATACACCTCGGCGCGGTAGAAGCGCTGGCGCACTTCCGGCTCACCTTCCACCGGCGCTTCGCTCGGCGCGGCCAGGTAGCCATCCAGGCTCACTTCATAGACGAACGGGTTGCCCTCTTCCATCATCACCCGCAGGCCCATCATGTTGCGCGACTGGCCAACCCGGGTTTCCACCTCGAAGCCCAGGGTCTGCAACTGCGCGGCGGCTTCTTTCAGCGCCGGGCTGACCTGCTTGTCCATGAAACGCTGCACCACGGCCTGGGTCGGCTGCAGTTCCAGCTGGGTCAGGCGCTCGCTGAAGCCACGACGGCCACGGGCGGCCAGCTCGGCACGCTCCTGCTCGACCGCCACGTCCTGTTTCATTGCCTTGTACAGGCCAAACATGAACAGTACCAGCACCACCGAGAACGGCAGGCCCGCCAGCACCACCATGGTCTGCATGGCTTCGAAGTTACCGGCGAACAGCAGGCCGATGGTGACCAAGGTGATGACCACCGACCAGAACACCACCATCCAGTGCGGGGCGTCTTCGTCGACCTTGCCGCCTTTGCACGACAGGTTGGCCATCATCACCGCGCCGGAGTCGGCCGGGGTGAGGAACAGCACGAAGCCGACGAACACCGCTACACCGATCACGATCTTGGCCGCCGGGAAGTATTCCAGCAGCTGGTAGATCGACATCGACGGCTGTTCCAGGGCGGTCTTGCCCAGCTCAACGGCGCCCTGGTTGATCACCAGGTCCAGCGCGGTGTTGCCGAAGATCGACAGCCAGGCCAGGGTGAAGCCCAGCGGGATCAGCAACACGCCGCTGACCAGTTGGCGCACGGTGCGGCCCTTGGAGATACGGGCAATGAACATGCCGACGAACGGGCCCCAGGAAATCCACCAGGCCCAGTAGAACACGGTCCACAGGCCCAGCCAGCGCTCGGACTTGCCGGCTTCGCCTTCATACACATAGAGGTCGAAGGTTTTCAGCACGATGCCGTTGAGGTAGTCGCCGATGTTCTGCACGAAGCCGTTGAGCAGGTGCAGGGTTTCGCCGCCCAGCAGGACGAAGATCAGCAGGCCGCTGAACAGCACGATGTTGAGGTTGGACAGGCGGCGAATGCCGTTTTCCACACCCGAGACCGCCGCCACGGTGGCGACGCCGGCCATGACCAGGATCACCACCAGCAGGTTGGTCTTGCTGTGGTCCATGCCGAACAGGTATTCCAGGCCGGAGGCCACCTGCATCGAGCCGATGCCCAGGTTGGTCACCAGGCCCAGCAGGGTTACGAACATGCCGAAGATGTCCACGGCGTTGCCCGCAGCACCCTTGACCCAACGCTCACCCACCAGCGGGTACAGCGCCGAGCGCAGCGCCAGCGGCTGGTTGTGGCGGTAGGCGAAGTAACCCACGGCCAGGCCGACCAGGGCGTAGATCGCCCAGCCATGCAGGCCCCAGTGCAGGAAGGTCAGCTGCAGGCCCTGGCGCGCTGCGTCGAGGCTGGCAGAAGTGCCTTCCGGTGGGTTGAAGTAGTGGTCCAGCGGCTCGGAGGCGCCGAAGTACAGCAGCGAAATGCCGATACCGGAGGAGAACAGCATGCCGGCCCAGGCACCGTAGCTGAAGTCGGGCTGGTCATCCTTGCCGCCAAGCTTGAGCTTGCCGTAGTCGGAGAAGGCCAGGTAGATGACGAACAGCAGGTAACCGCCGATTACCAGCATGTAATACCAGCCGAAGGTGCGCGTCAGCCATTTCTGGGCCACGCCCAGCACCTGGCCGGCGGTTTCGGGTACAGCGATAAGCAAGGCAGTCAGAACGAGGATCATCAGCGCGGAGGTGAAGAACACCACGCGGTTGACCCGTACCCTCTCGGCCGGAGGGTTGGTAAGTGAGGCAGAACTCATTGCACGAATGCTCCGGGCAGTACAGCTGTGGAGGCTAATCAGTCTTTCCCGAGCAATTGGTGGAATATCCCCACTGCATCAGGTGTTATAAAAGCACCCTGGAAACCGTGATCCCGAATCGATACGTTGCAAAAAAACAGACAGGTGGCCTGCTGCAAATGCCACGCCTCAGCCGAGGTGCGCGCATTCGTCACAGATCACCCCGCCCGCTCCAAGGGCCCGCCGCAGGGTCCATGACCGCACGGCAGAATCTGCATTTCGCATCGCTCATGCCCGTCAACGCCTTGTATTCCGGGGGTTACGCGATTTCCTGGGGTGTCAATCCGTGCCTTCTCGACCGCCTGAAAAACTGTCAATGGCACAAATTGTCGCAGAGCTTATTCTTTATTGATTGAACGTTCAATCAAAACAAAATAGACTGGCCTTCGCCGAGTCAGCCGCCCGTCGTCTGCTCGCAGGCCTGAGGAGATAGCAAGATGCCCAAGGTCGGTATGCAACCCATCCGCCGCCAGCAGTTGATCGAAGCCACGTTGCAGGCGGTCGATCAGGTCGGACTGGGCGACGCCAGCATTGCGCTGATTGCCCGTTTGGCCGGTGTGTCGAACGGCATCATCAGTCACTACTTTCGGGACAAGAACGGCCTGATCGCAGCGACGATGGGTTACATCATGAACATGCTCAACGAAGGTGTCAGAGCACGTCGCCAGGCCCTGACGGACGACAGCCCGCGCGCCCACCTGAAAGTGATCATCGAGGGCAACTTCGATGCCAGCCAGGTGAACGGCCCGGCGATGAAAACCTGGTTGGCCTTCTGGGCTTCCAGCATGCACCAGCCCGATTTGCACAGGTTGCAGCGGATCAACGACCACCGCTTGTATTCCAACCTGTGCTGCCAGTTCCGCCGCGCCCTGCCGCTTTACCATGCGCGCAAGGCAGCCCGCGGCCTGGCAGCTTTGATCGACGGCTTGTGGCTGCGTGGCGCCCTGTCGGGTGATGCATTCGACACCGACCAGGCGATACGGATTGCTTACGAATACATGGATCTACAACTGGCTAAACAGCACACCCTGGGTACAAACGACCAGGCCGCTGAACCAACGCGCACGGCCCTTGCCAACCCGGCAGGAGCGTGACGCGCAAGCCAAACCACACACTGCACTTGCGAGGACACTATGGCCCGTTTCGGAACGCAAAAACTCTACATTGATGGCGCTTACGTCGACGCTGGCAGCGATGCCACCTTCGAAGCCATCAACCCGGCTACCGGCGAAGTCCTCGCCCACGTGCAACGTGCCACCGAGGCTGACGTCGAGAAGGCCGTCGAAAGCGCCGAGCGTGGCCAGAAAGTCTGGGCCGCGATGACCGCCATGCAGCGTTCGCGCATCCTGCGCCGCGCCGTCGAGATCCTGCGCGAGCGCAACGACGAGCTGGCCATGCTGGAAACCCTGGACACCGGCAAGTCGTACTCGGAAACCCGCTACGTCGACATCGTCACCGGCGCCGACGTGCTGGAGTACTACGCTGGCCTGGTTCCGGCCATCGAAGGCGAGCAGATCCCGCTGCGTGAATCGTCCTTCGTCTACACCCGCCGCGAGCCGCTGGGCGTGACCGCCGGTATCGGCGCCTGGAACTACCCGATCCAGATCGCCCTGTGGAAATCCGCCCCGGCCCTGGCCGCCGGCAACGCGATGATCTTCAAGCCGTCGGAAGTCACCTCGCTGACCACCCTGAAACTGGCCGAGATCTACACCGAAGCCGGCCTGCCGAACGGCGTGTTCAACGTCCTGACCGGCAGCGGCCGCGAAGTCGGCACCTGGCTGACCGAGCACCCACGCATCGAAAAAGTCTCCTTCACCGGCGGCACCACCACCGGCAAGAAGGTCATGGCCAGCGCCTCGAGCTCGTCGCTCAAGGAAGTCACCATGGAACTGGGCGGCAAGTCGCCACTGATCATCTGCGCCGACGCCGACCTGGACAAGGCCGCCGACATCGCCATGATGGCCAACTTCTACAGCTCGGGCCAGGTGTGCACCAACGGCACCCGCGTGTTCATCCCGGCTGAAATGAAAGCTGCCTTCGAGGCCAAGATCGTCGAGCGCGTTGCCCGCATCCGCGCTGGCAACCCGGAAGACGAAAACACCAACTTCGGCCCGCTGGTCAGCTTCCAGCACATGGAAAGCGTGCTTGGCTACATCGCCAAGGGCAAGGAAGAAGGTGCCCGCGTGCTGTGCGGTGGCGAGCGTCTGACCGCCGGTGATTTCGCCAAGGGTGCGTTCGTGGCCCCGACCGTGTTCACCGACTGCACCGACGACATGACCATCGTCAAGGAAGAGATCTTCGGCCCGGTGATGAGCATCCTCACCTACGAAACCGAAGAAGAAGTCATCCGTCGTGCCAACGACACCGAGTACGGCCTGGCCGCCGGTGTCTGCACCAACGACATCACCCGCGCCCACCGCATCATCCACAAGCTGGAAGCCGGTATCTGCTGGATCAACGCCTGGGGCGAATCGCCGGCCGAAATGCCGGTCGGTGGCTACAAGCAGTCGGGCGTCGGCCGTGAGAACGGCGTCAGCTCGCTGGCTCAATACACTCGCATCAAGTCGGTCCAGGTCGAGCTGGGCGGCTACAACTCGGTTTTCTAAACCCTGTATAGCCCCGCCCGTGCCGCTGCGCACGGGCGTTCCCGCTCCCTGATCACCGCCAACACGAGGGTACTTTCATGTCCCAAGAATTCGATTACATCATCGTCGGTGCCGGCTCGGCCGGTAACACCCTGGCGACCCGCCTGACCGAAGACGCCGGCGTCACCGTACTGCTGCTGGAAGCCGGTGGCCCCGACTACCGCTTCGACTTCCGCACCCAGATGCCGGCCGCCCTGGCCTTCCCGCTGCAGGGCCGCCGCTACAACTGGGCCTACGAGACCGACCCGGAGCCATACATGGACGGCCGCCGCATGGAATGTGGCCGCGGCAAGGGCCTGGGCGGCTCGTCGCTGATCAACGGCATGTGCTACATCCGCGGTAACGCCATGGACTTCGACGGCTGGGCAGAACTGCCAGGCCTGGAAGACTGGACCTACCTGGACTGCCTGCCGTACTTCCGTAAAGCCGAAACCCGCGACATCGGCCCGAACGACTACCACGGTGGCGAAGGCCCGGTCAGCGTTGCCACGCCAAAGGCTGGCAATAACCCGCTGTTCCACGCCATGGTCGAGGCCGGCGTGCAGGCCGGTTACCCGCGCACCGAAGACCTCAACGGCTACCAGCAGGAAGGCTTCGGCCCGATGGACCGTTCGGTGACCAAGAACGGCCGCCGTTCCAGCACCGCCCGTGGCTACCTGGACCAGGCCAAGAAGCGCCCGAACCTGACCATCGTCACCCACGCCCTGACTGACCGCGTGCTGTTCGACGGCAAGCGCGCCATCGGCGTGACCTACCTGGTCGGTGACAGCGAAGAGCGCGTTGAAGCCCGCGCCCGCAAGGAAGTGATCGTCAGCTCCGGCGCCATCGCTTCGCCGCAACTGCTGCAGCGCTCCGGCGTCGGCCCGCGCGCCCTGCTGGAAAGCCTCGACATCCCGGTGGTGCACGACCTGCCGGGCGTTGGCGAAAACCTGCAGGACCACCTGGAACTGTACCTGCAGTACGCTTGCACCCAGCCGGTGTCGCTGTACCCGTCGCTGCTGTGGTGGAACCAGCCGGCCATTGGTGCCGAGTGGATGTTCAACGGCACCGGCATCGGCGCCAGCAACCAGTTCGAGGCCGGTGGTTTCATTCGTACCCGCCCTGAATTCAAGTGGCCGAACATTCAATACCACTTCCTGCCGGTGGCCATTAACTACAACGGCTCCAATGGCGTGAAGGAACACGGCTTCCAGGCGCACATGGGCTCGATGCGTTCGCCTGCCCGTGGCCGCATCCAGGCCAAGTCGAAGAACCCGCGCCAACACCCGAGCATCCTGTTCAACTACATGTCCACCGAGCAGGACTGGCAGGAATTCCGTGACGGCATCCGCCTGACCCGCGAAATCATGGCCCAGCCGGCACTGGACCCGTACCGTGGCCGTGAGATCAGCCCGGGCGCGCACGTGCAGACCGATGAAGAGCTGGACAAGTTCATCCGCGAGCACGCCGAAACCGCCTTCCACCCGTCCTGCTCGTGCAAGATGGGCACCGACGACATGGCGGTGGTCGACGGCGAAGGCCGCGTGCATGGCATGAAAGGCCTGCGCGTGGTCGATGCGTCGATCATGCCGCTGATCATCACCGGCAACCTCAACGCCACCACGATCATGATCGCCGAGAAAATCTCGGACAAGATCCGTGGCCGCAAGCCGCTGCCGCGCAGCACCGCCAAGTACTACGTGGCGGGCGATGCACCGGTGAAGGGCAAGCCGATGCGTGAGGTCAAGCAGGCGTAAACCTGCACCGGCCCTTTCGCGGGCATGCCCGCTCCCACAGGATTCTCACAGAACTTGAGATTTGTGATTCACCTGTGGGAGCGGGCGCGCCCGCGAAGAGGCCCACCCAGGCAACACCAGAAAAGGCACCCACCGCGGTGCCTTTTTTTCATCTGCAGAAACGCTTTACAGCCTGCCAATTCATCAGGTTAGAATCATTTGGCACGCGACCTGCTAGCGTCATGCTATCAAGTCCCCTCCCCCCTGCGGTCCCCGGAGTACCTGCCTTTGGATGCAAGCACCATCAACAGCCTGTTCCTGATCGGCGCATTGCTGGTGGGCGCAAGTATCCTGGTCAGTTCGCTGTCGTCGCGCCTGGGCATCCCTATCCTGGTCATCATCCTCGCCGTCGGCATGGTCGCCGGGGTCGATGGTGGCGGCATCATCTTCAACAACTACCCGACCGCCTACCTGGTGGGCAACCTGGCGCTGGCCGTGATCCTGCTCGACGGCGGCCTGCGCACGCGGGTGGCGAGTTTCCGCGTGGCGCTGTGGCCGGCGCTGTCGCTGGCCACCATCGGCGTGATGATCACCACCGCCCTCACCGGCCTGGTCGCCGCCTGGCTGTTCGACCTGAGCCTGATCCAGGGCCTGCTGATCGGCGCCATCGTCGGCTCCACCGACGCCGCGGCGGTGTTCTCGCTGCTCGGCGGCAAAGGCCTGAACGAGCGGGTTACCGCCACCCTGGAGATCGAGTCGGGCAGCAACGACCCGATGGCAGTGTTCCTCACCGTCACCCTGATCGACATGATCGCCAGCGGCCAGACCGGCCTGCACTGGAGCCTGCTCACCCACCTGCTGCGTGAATTCGGCATAGGCGGGCTGCTGGGCCTGGGCGGCGGCTGGCTGATGCTGCAACTGGTCAACCGCATCAAGCTGGCTGGCGGCCTGTACCCCATTCTGGTGATCGCCGGCGGCCTGGTGGTGTTCTCGCTGACCAACGCCCTGCACGGCAGCGGCTTCCTTGCCGTGTACCTGTGCGGCCTGGTGCTGGGCAACAAGCCGATCCGCAGCCGCCACGGCATCCTGCACATGCTCGACGGCATGGCCTGGCTGGCGCAGATCGGCATGTTCCTGGTGCTGGGGCTGCTGGTCACACCCCACGACCTGCTACCCATCGCCCTGCCGGCGTTGGGCCTGGCGCTGTGGATGATCCTGGTGGCGCGGCCGCTGTCGGTGGTCGCCGCCCTGCTGCCGTTCAAGGCTTTCCATGGCCGCGAAAAGGGCTTCATTTCCTGGGTCGGCCTGCGCGGTGCGGTACCGATCATCCTCGCGGTGTTCCCGCTGATGGCCGGCCTGCCGGACGCCCAGCTGTTCTTCAACCTGGCCTTCTTCATCGTGCTGGTGTCGCTGCTGGTGCAAGGCACCAGCCTGCCGTGGATGGCCAAGCTGTTGAAAGTGACAGTACCGCCAGACCCGGCGCCAATCTCCCGCTCCGCCCTGGAAGTGCACATCACCAGCGAGTGGGAAATGTTCGTCTACCGCCTGGGCGCCGAAAAATGGTGCATCGGCGCCGCCCTGCGCGAGTTGAAGATGCCCGAAGGCACGCGGATCGCCGCGCTGTTCCGGGGCGAGCAGCTGCTGCACCCGTCCGGCAGTACGGTACTGGAAGTAGGCGACATGCTCTGCGTGATCGGCCACGAACATAACCTGCCGGCCCTGGGCAAACTGTTCAGCCAGGCGCCACAACGTGGCCTTGACCTGCGTTTCTTCGGCGACTTCGTGCTCGAAGGCGATGCCGAACTGGGTGCGGTGGCAGCGTTGTACGGCCTGAAACTCGACGGCCTGGACGCGAAAATGCCGCTGGCCCAGTTCATCCGACAGAAGGTCGGAGGCGCTCCAGTAGTAGGTGACCAGGTCGAATGGCATGGCACGATCTGGACCGTGGCCACCATGGACGGGAACAAGATCCAGAAAGTAGGCGTCAGATTCCCCGAAGGAACGCGACCCGGACCAGGATTGTTCCTCTAAACTTCGTTTCTGCCGGATCCACAAGTAGTCTGCCTATGTCCCTGCGCGTGTACCTCCGCACAGCCCTGCTCGGGCTGTGCCTGTCTCTCTCGTTCGCCGCTGGTGCGGCCGAGCTTCCCACCACGACCAGCATCCAGAGCAGCCTGAACAAGATTTCCCAGCCCAAGGGTGCCGAGGCCGACCCCAAGGCTGCGCAACAGACACCGGAGCAGAAGGCCCAGCAACAGGTGCTGGAACAGACCTTGGCACTGCTGCTCAGCAAGGAAGACAGCGAAAAGAAGCTTGAGGCACTCAAGCAGCAATTGGCTGGCGCGCCCAAGGAAACCGCCGACAGCCAGCGCGAGCTGATCAAGCTCAAGGCCAGCAAGCCCCTGCCGGTGGCTCAACGCTACGCCACCCTGAACGTGCCACAGCTGGAGCAGATGCTCAGCGAGCGCAGTACGCAACAAGGCGAACTGCAAAAGGCACTGTCGGATGCCAACAGCCTGATCATCAACTCGCAGACCCGCCCAGAGCGGGCTCAGGCAGAAATCAGCAACAACCAGACACGTACCCAGCAGATCAACCTCAGCCTCAAGAGCGGCAAGGAGAACGGCAAGCCGCTCAACAGCGACCAACGCAACAGGCTCAATGCCGAGCTGGCGTCGCTAAATGCCCTGACCTCGTTGCGCCGCCAGGAACTGGCCGGCAACGGCCTGCTGCAGGACCTGGGCAATGCCCGTCACGACCTGCTGATCGAGCGCGCCACACGAATGGAGCAGGAAATCCAGGACCTGCAATCGCTGATCAACGAAAAACGCCTGGCCCAGTCGCAACAGGCGGTCACCCAGCAGTCGATCGAAGCGCAGAAAGCCGGCGGCAGCACCCTGCTGGCCAACGAAAGCGCTGCCAACCTGAAACTGTCCGACTACCTGCTCAAGAGCACCGACCGCCTAAACGAGCTGACCCAGCAGAACCTGCGCAGCAAGCAGCAGCTAGACAGCCTGACCCAGGCCGACCAGGCCCTGGATGAACAGATCAGCGTGCTCAAGGGCAGCCTGCTGCTGTCCAAGATCCTCTACAAGCAGAAACAGGCCCTGCCGCACCTGAAAGTCGACCGCGACCTGGCTGACCAGATCGCCGATATCCGTCTTTACCAGTTCGAAGTGAACCAGCAACGCGAGCAGATGAGCAGCCCCGCCGCGTACGTCGACAACCTGCTGCTCGGCCAGCCGCAGGAGCAGGTTACCCCTCAGCTGCGCAAGGCGCTGCTGGAGGTGATGATTACCCGCGTCGACCTGCTCGAACGCCTCAGCCGGGAGCTGTCGGCACTGCTCAACGAATCGATCACCTTGCAGCTCAACCAGAAGCAGCTGCTCGGCACCGCCCAGGGCTTGCGCACCACGCTCGAAGAGCAGATGTTCTGGATTCCCAGCAACAAGCCACTGGACTGGGAATGGCTGAGCCTGGTGCCGGCACGCTTCGCCGACCAGGTAGCCAGCCTGCCCTGGGGTTCGGGCCTCAAGGAACTGGCCGATGGGCTGGGCCAGCGACCGTTGCTGTTCCTGCCCTTGCTGCTGGTGATCGGCGCCCTGCTGTGGCGGCGCAAGTACCTGTACCAACGGCTGGGCAAGGTGCACCAGGACATCGGCCACTTCCGCCGTGACAGCCAGTGGCACACGCCACAGGCGATCCTCATCAACATCCTGCTGGCGATGCCGGTCAGCCTGGGCCTGGCCCTGTGCAGCTACGCCCTGCAGATCGACGCCCGCGGGCAGAATGCCAACCTCGGCGCCGCCCTCTGGCAACTGGCCCAGGCCTGGCTGGTGTTCTACACCGCCTACCGCATCCTAGCCCCGGGCGGCGTGGCGGAAATCCACTTCCGCTGGCACAAGCCGCAGGTCGAGTTCCTGCGCGGCTGGGTGCGGCGCCTGGGCACCGTGGTACTGGCACTGGTCGGCGTGGTGGCAGTGGCCGAACATCAGCCTTCGGCGCTGGCCGATGATGTGCTGGGTATCGGCGTGGTACTGACCTGCTACGCACTGATGGCCTGGCTGCTCAGCCGCCTGCTGCTCAGCAGCCCGGCGCACCGAGACACCTCGCTGTTCCGCAAGGCCGTGGGTGTGGCCTTCACCGCCCTGCCCATCGCCCTGTTCGTGGCCGTGTGCTTCGGCTACTACTACACCGCGCTCAAACTTACCGACCGGCTGATCTACACCCTGTACCTGCTGCTGTTCTGGCTGGTGATCGAAGCCGCGTTCGTGCGGGGCCTGTCGGTGGCGGCACGGCGCCTGGCCTACCAGCGCGCGCTGAGCAAGCGGGCGGCGGCCAAGGAAGGGCTGGATGGCGAAGTCATCACCGAAGAACCGACTCTGGACATCGAACAGGTCAACCAGCAGTCGCTGCGCCTGATCCGCCTGGCCCTGCTCGGCGGCTTCATCGCCGGCCTGTACTGGGTGTGGTCGGACCTGATCTCGGTGTTCGCCTACCTCAACAATTTCACCCTGTACGAGTACTCCAGCGGCACCGGTGCCACCGCCAGCATGGTGCCGATCAGCCTGGGCGACTTCCTCGGTGCGCTGGTCATCATCGGCATCACCTTCGCGCTAGGTCGGAACTTGCCCGGCCTGCTCGAAGTACTGGTGCTGTCGCGGCTCAACCTGGCCCAGGGCAGTGCGTATGCCACTACTACCTTGCTGTCCTATGTCATCGTCGGCGTCGGTATCGTCAGCACCCTGTCGACCCTCGGGGTCAGCTGGGACAAGCTGCAATGGCTGGTGGCCGCGCTGTCGGTGGGCCTGGGCTTCGGCATGCAGGAGATCTTCGCCAACTTCATCTCCGGCATCATGATCCTGTTCGAGCGCCCGGTGCGGATTGGCGACACCATCACCATCGGCAACCTGTCGGGCACGGTGAGCAAGATCCGCATCCGCGCCACTACCATCACCGACTTCGACCGCAAGGACATCATCGTCCCCAACAAGACCTTCATCACCGGTCAGCTGATCAACTGGTCGCTGACCGACACGGTCACCCGGGTAACGCTGAAGCTGGGCATCGACTATGGCTCGGACCTGGACCTGGTGCGCGACCTGCTGCTCAAGGGTGCCCACGAAAACCCACGCGTGCTCAAGGACCCGGAGCCGATCGTGTACTTCCTCAACTTCGGCGAGAGCTCGCTGGACCACGAGCTGCGCATGCACGTACGCGACCTGGGCGACCGCAACCCGACGCTGGACGAGATCAACCGCTACATCAACCGCGAGTTCAAGGCGCACAACATCAAGATCTCGGTGCGCCAGGTCGAGGTGTTTCTGATGGATCCGAAGGGCGGCAAACAGCAGCTGATTCCGGTGGAGCAGCCGAAACCGGATGGCACTGCTTCGGCCTGAGTGGGCTCTAATACTTTATTCTGTGCAGAATCCCTGCGAGGGCTTCGCCCTCGTTCGCGGGCGCGCCCGCTCCCACAAGGGCCGCGCCGCTCTCAGGCACTGCGCAATACCTGTGGGAGCGGGCTTGCCCGCGAAGGGCCGCAAAGCGGCCCCAGTCCATCAATTTCTGGAGCCGGCCCCGTGAAAGCCCTCGACCAACTCACCTTCGACAATCGCTTCGCCCGCCTGGGCGATGCGTTCTCCACCCAGGTCCTGCCCGAACCCATCGCAGACCCACGCCTGGTGGTAGCGAGCGAGTCGGCCATGGCGCTGCTCGACCTCGACCCGGCCCAGGCAGAGCTGCCGGTTTTCGCCGAGCTGTTCAGCGGCCACAAGCTATGGGAAGAGGCCGACCCGCGGGCGATGGTCTATTCCGGCCATCAGTTCGGCTCCTACAACCCGCGCCTGGGTGATGGCCGCGGCCTGCTGCTGGCCGAAGTGCTGAATGACCAGGGCGAGCACTGGGACCTGCACCTCAAGGGTGCCGGGCAGACGCCCTACTCGCGCATGGGCGACGGCCGCGCCGTGCTGCGTTCCTCGATCCGCGAGTTCCTCGCCTCCGAGGCCCTGCACGCCCTGGGCATTCCCAGCAGCCGGGCACTGTGCGTGATCGGCTCGAGCACCCCGGTGTGGCGCGAAACCCGCGAAAGCGCGGCCATGCTCACCCGCCTGGCGCAGAGCCATGTGCGTTTCGGGCATTTCGAATACTTCTACTACACCAGGCAGCCAGAACAGCAGCGCGTGCTCATCGACCACGTGCTGGAGCAGCACTACCCCGAATGCCGCGATGCCGAGCAGCCTTATCTGGCCATGTTCCGCACCATCGTCGAGCGCAATGCCGAGCTGATCGCACGCTGGCAGGCCTATGGTTTTTGCCACGGGGTGATGAACACCGACAACATGTCGATCCTCGGCATCACCTTCGACTTCGGCCCGTACGCCTTCCTCGACGACTTCGACGCCAACTTCATCTGCAACCACTCCGACGACCGTGGCCGCTACAGCTACGCCAACCAGGTACCGATCGCCCACTGGAACCTCAGTGCACTGGCCCAGGCGCTGACCACGGTGATCGAAGTCGAACCGCTCAAGGAGGCGTTGGGCCTGTTCCTGCCGCTGTACCAGGCACACTACCTTGACCTGATGCGCCGGCGCCTGGGCCTGTCCACCGCGGAAGAGGACGACATGGCGTTGGTCGAGCGCCTGCTGCAGCGCATGCAGAGCGGTGGTGTGGACTACAACCTGTTCTTCCGCAAGCTGGGCGATCAGCCCGTGGCCGAGGCGCTGAAGGTGGTGCGTGACGACTTCATCGACCTGGCCGGTTTCGATGCCTGGGGGGCGGACTACCTGGCCCGCTGCGAGCGCGAAGCGGCCAATGCCGAAGGGCGGCGTGAGCGCATGCATGCGGTGAACCCGCTGTACGTGCTGCGCAACTACCTGGCACAGAAAGCCATCGAAGCGGCCGAAGCGGGGGATTACAGTGAAGTGCGACGGCTGCATGAGGTGCTGAGCCGCCCGTTCGAGGAGCAGGCCGGGATGCAGGGCTATGCCGAACGCCCGCCGGAATGGGGCAAGCACCTGGAAATCAGCTGCTCATCATGAATCCTGGGGCCGCTGCGCGGCCCATCGCGACACAAGGCCGCTCCTACAAGGGTACGCGGACTCCTGTAGGAGCGGCCTTGAGTCGCGATGGGCTGCAAAGCAGCCCCAAAAACCTCAAGGAAACGACATGTCCGACCCACTGGTAATCCCCTGCCCCCACTGCAACGGCCTCAACCGCCTGCCCGCCGAGCGCCTGGGCGACGCGCCGAAATGCGGCCGCTGCAAACAGGACGTGCTGCTGAGCACCCCCTTCGAACTCACCGAAGCCAGCTACGCCAGCCAGATCAAAGGCGACCTGCCACTGCTGGTCGACATCTGGGCGGATTGGTGCGGTCCGTGCAAATCCTTCGCCCCCACCTTCGAACAGGCCGCCCGCCAACTGGCCGGCCGCTGCCGCCTGGCCAAGCTCGACAGCGAAGCCAACCGCAACCTGGCCGGGCAACTGGGCATCCGCTCGATCCCCAGCCTGCTGCTGTTCAAGAATGGCCGTGAAGTAAGCCGTCAGGCCGGGGCGTTTCCACTCCAGTCGTTGCTGGAGTGGTTGCGTAGCCAGGGGGTCTAAGCGTTCTCTTCGAGCAGCGAATGCAACTCGACAAACTGCTGGGTCAGCTTGTGCCTGGGCTCCAGGTGAATCAGCGGAAGGCTGGCATGGTGCGACTCACGCATCTTCACCGAGCTGCCCAGGTACACCGGTAGCACCGGGAGCCCTTCGGCCAGCAGCTCGTCGAGCATCTGCTGTGGCAGGCTGGCGCGGGACTGGAACTGGTTGACCACGATGCCTTCGACCACCAGGTCTTCGTTGTGGTCTTCCTTGAGTTCTTCGATCTCGGCCAGCAGGCCATACAGGGCCTGGCGTGAGAAGCTGTCGCAGTCGAAAGGAATCAGCACGCGATCGGCGGCGATCAGTGCGGAAACCGCATAGAAGTTCAGCGCTGGCGGGGTATCGATGTAAATGCGCTCGTAGTCCTCGTCCAGTTCGTCGAGCAACTTACGCAGCTTGTTGATCTTGTGCTTCGCCTCAAGCTTCGGTTGCAGATCGGCCAGCTCGGCCGTGGCGGTGACCACGTGCAGGTTGTCGAACGGGGTTTCGTAGATATCGACCTGGTTCTTCTTGCTGAACGGCCCGCTGGACAGGCTTTGCTTGAAGAAGTCGGCGATGCCCATGGGGATATCGTCGCCGGTCAGGCCAGTCAGGTACTGGGTCGAGTTGGCCTGGGCATCCAGGTCGATCAGCAGGGTCCGATAACCTTCGCTGGCGCTCACCGCCGCCAGGTTGCAAGCGATGCTCGACTTGCCCACACCACCTTTCTGATTGAACACCACGCGCCGCATGATTGACCTCCGTGTATCAACGAATGCCCGAGTATGTGGCGCCGCTGCGGCAATGACCAGTGCCATTTGCCGTGTGGTCTGCAGAGGCCGCCCTGACAAAAAGCAAGCCGTCAGATATAGGCCTGCCCGGTGACCAGTTCGGCAAACGCCTTGGCCATCGCCGAACCCCCGCGCTCGCGCTGCACCAGCCACACCGCCGACATCGCCCCTTCATCCAGCAGCGTGCGATAGACCACCCCCTCGATGCGCATGCGCTGGAACGACGCCGGCAGCACCGATACCCCAAGCCCTGCCGATACCAGCCCGATGATGGTCATCGCCTCCCCCGCCTCCTGGGCAAAATGCGGGCTGAAACCCGCCTGGCGCGCCAGGCTCAGCAACTGTGCGTGCAACCCGCTGCCATAGCTGCGCGGGAAGAACACGAACGGCTCATGAGCCAGCGCGGCCATTTGCACGCCATGCTCCGTGCCTTCGGCCAATGGATGCGAGGCATTTATCACTGCCACCAGCGGCTCGCGAAACAACTCGGTGGCCACCAGCCCTTCCGGCAGCGGCATCGGCCGCATCAGCCCGACCTCGATGGACTCGTCGAACACCCCTTCTGCCACGTCGCGACTGCTCATTTCCTTGAGGTTCAGGTGCACCGCCGGGAAGCGCTGGCGAAACGCGTGGATGGCCTTGGGGATCTTCGAGGTGAACGGTGCCGAGGAGGTAAAGCCGATCTTCATCTCCCCCAGCTCCCCCAACTGCGCACGCCGGGCGACATCGGCGGCCTTTTCCACCTGCGCCAGCACCTGGCGGGCTTCCTCGAGGAACAACCGCCCCGCCTCGCTCAGCTCGACCCGACGGTTGGTACGCTCGAACAGACGGGCCCCCAGTTCCTGCTCCAGCGCCTGGATCTGCTGACTCAAGGGTGGCTGCGAAATGCCCAGCTGCTGGGCAGCGCGGCCAAAATGCAGCTCTTCGGCCACGGCGATGAAGTAACGCAGATGGCGCAGTTCCATGATCAGCTCCAAACAGGTCGTAAAACATCTCAAATAGGTCGAACAATATATTGGATCTAATCATTAGCCAGCTATATGCTTTTTTTCATTGCGCCAGAGGTACCCGCCCGTGAAAACTGCTGTAGCTCCCCTTCCCGCCGAGCCAGAACCTGCCCCGCTGAACGAAATGTGGATCGAAAAAGGCACCCCCGCTTTCATGAAGACCGTGCTGGCGCTATTCAGCGGCGGCTTCGCCACCTTCGCCCTGCTGTACTGCGTGCAGCCGATGATGCCGTTGCTGTCGAAGGAATTTGCCATCAATGCGGCGCAGAGCAGCCTGGTGCTGTCGGTCTCCACAGCCATGCTGGCGTTCGGCCTGCTGATCACCGGCCCGATCTCCGACCGCATCGGGCGCAAGCCGGTGATGGTGTTTGCCCTGGCCTGCGCCGCCCTTTCCACCCTGGCCAGCGCGGTGATGCCGAGCTGGGAGCTGGTACTGGCCACCCGCGCTCTGGTCGGCCTGTCGCTGAGCGGCCTGGCAGCGGTGGCGATGACCTACCTGAGCGAAGAGATCCACCCGCAGCACATTGGCCTGGCCATGGGCCTGTACATCGGCGGCAACGCCATTGGCGGCATGAGCGGGCGCCTGATCACCGGCGTGCTGATCGACTTCGTCAGCTGGCACACGGCGATGCTGACCATCGGCGGCCTGGCCTTGGTGGCGGCGCTGGTGTTCTGGAAGGTGCTGCCCGAATCGCGCAATTTCCGCCCGCAGGCGATGAACCCACGCAGCCTGCTGGATGGCTTCGTCATGCACTTCAGGGATGCCGGCCTGCCCTGGCTGTTCCTCGAAGCCTTCCTGCTGATGGGCGCCTTCGTCACCCTGTTCAACTACATCGGCTACCGCCTGCTGGCCGAGCCCTATCACATGAACCAGGCGCTGGTCGGCTTGCTGTCAGTGGTGTACCTGTCTGGCATCTACAGCTCGGCGCAGGTCGGCGCACTGGCTGACAAACTGGGCCGGCGCAAGGTGTTCTGGGCCAGTATCGTGGTGATGGCGGGCGGCTTGCTGATGACCCTGGCCAGCCCGCTGGTGATGGTTATCGTCGGTATGCTGGTGTTCACCTTCGGCTTTTTTGGCGCGCACTCGGTGGCCAGCAGCTGGATCGGCCGCAGGGCTTTGAAGGCCAAGGGACAGGCGTCGTCGCTGTACCTGTTCAGCTATTACGCCGGGTCGAGCGTGGCCGGTACGGCGGGCGGGGTGTTCTGGCACCAGTGGGGCTGGAATGGCATCGGGCTGTTCATTGGCAGCCTGCTGGCGGTGGCGTTGCTGGTGGCGCTGCACCTGAGCAAGCTGCCACCGAAATCGAGCTGAACCCCATCGCGACACAAGGCCGCTCCTACAGCAGAACGCGATTCCCTGTAGGAGCGGCCTTGTGTCGCGATGGGCTGCAAAGCAGCCCCAAAATCTCGGCTTAGTTGATGATCTCGACCATATCCACATCCACTTCCCGGCTCATCAGGTGCTTCTCCACCTCACCGGTCAGCTTGACCTTGGTCTTGTCGTTGAACGGCGTCGGCGGCAGGTCTTCATCATCGATTTCCACGGTGATGGTGCCGGTGTTGTCCTTGAACTCGTACTTGTCGTCGTTGTTGATCTTCTTGGTCACGAAGCCTTGCAGCACCACTGGGGTGTCGTCGGCAGCATCGTTGGCCGCAGATACGGTGGTGACGGACTGGGCACCGGGGCCGGTATAACCGGCAGCCAAGGCAGCAGTGCTGAACAAGGGGGCGAGGATCAACGCAAGATAATGTGCTTTCATGAGGAACAGGTCCTGTTTCGGTTTCGATGGGACCAGATTAACGACGATCGCTGAATTAAAACTTAATGCAACAAAAAGCCCGGCACATGGCCGGGCTTTCGTGTTCAGAGATCAATTCATTGATGGTATTGCGCCGACAGCTCATGCACCGCGTTGATGAACACGCCGGCGTGCTCTGGGTCGACTTCCGGTGTGATGCCGTGGCCCAGGTTGAACACATGGCCTGTGCCGTGGCCATAGCTGGCCAGGATACGCGCCACTTCCTTACGGATAGCTTCGGGCTTGGCGTACAGCACGGTCGGGTCCATATTGCCCTGCAGCGCCACCTTGTCACCCACGCGGCGGCGGGCATCGCCGATCTCGCAGGTCCAGTCCAGGCCCAGCGCGTCGGCGCCGGCTTCGGCGATGCTTTCCAGCCACAGGCCGCCGTTCTTGGTGAACAGGATCACCGGCACCTTGCGCCCTTCGTGCTCGCGGATCAGGCCGCTGACGATCTTGCGCATGTAGGCCAGGGAGAACTCCTGGTAAGCCGCCGCCGACAGGTTGCCGCCCCAGGTGTCGAAAATCTGCACGGCCTGGGCACCAGCGAGGATCTGGCCGTTGAGGTAGCTGGTGACCGACTGGGCCAGCTTGTCCAGCAGCAGGTGCAGGGCCTGCGGGTTGTCGTAGGCCATGGCCTTGGTCTTGCGGAAGTCCTTCGACGAGCCGCCTTCGACCATATAGGTGGCCAGGGTCCACGGGCTGCCGGAGAAGCCGATCAGCGGCACGCGGCCGTTGAGCTCGCGGCGGATGGTGCTGACCGCGTCCATCACGTAGCCAAGGTCTTTCTGCGGGTCGGGGATCGGCAGCGCTTCGATGTCGGCCGGGGTGCTGATGACCTTCTTGAAACGCGGGCCTTCGCCGCTTTCGAAGTACAGGCCCAGGCCCATGGCATCGGGGATGGTGAGGATGTCCGAGAACAGGATCGCCGCGTCCAGCGGGTAGCGGTCCAGCGGCTGCAGGGTGACCTCGCAGGCGAACTGCGGGTTCATGCACAGGCTCATGAAGTCACCGGCCTTGGCGCGGCTGGCGCGGTACTCCGGCAGGTAGCGGCCGGCCTGGCGCATCATCCACACCGGGGTGACGTCTACGGGTTGCTTGAGCAGTGCACGCAGGAAACGATCGTTCTTCAGGGCAGTCATGTCGGCATCCGGAAAAATAGTGCGGGCATTTTCTCAGACGCCAGCGCAAAAGGCACGGTCAAGGCCATGCGTTTTGTCTATTGGATGCCATGGATCAAGGATTTTTGTATACAAAAATGCCTTTGGGGCTGCTTTGCAGCCCGTCGCGACACAAGGCCGCTCCTACAGGACATACGCGATCCCCTGTAGGAGCGGCCTTGTGTCGCGATGGGCCGCAAAGCGGCCCCGACAATCGATCAGACTTCCAGGTAGTCCAGGATACCTTCAGCAGCAGTACGCCCTTCGAAGATAGCCGTCACCACCAGGTCCGACCCACGCACCATGTCGCCACCGGCAAACACTTTCGGGTTGCTGGTCTGGTGCTTGAACTTGCCCTTCTCCGGTGCCACTACGCGGCCCTGGCTATCCAGCTGGATGCCATGCTGCTCGAACCACGGCGCCGGGCTTGGGCGGAAGCCGAAGGCGATGACCACGGCATCGGCCGGCAGGATCTCTTCAGACCCCGGGATCGGCTCCGGGCTGCGACGGCCACGGGCATCCGGCTCGCCGAGACGAGTCTCGACCACCTTCACGCCTTCGACCTTGTCCTCGCCGACAATGGCGATAGGCTGGCGGTTGTAAAGGAACTTCACGCCCTCTTCCTTGGCGTTCTTCACCTCACGACGCGAACCCGGCATGTTGGCCTCGTCACGGCGATAGGCGCAGGTCACCGACTTGGCGCCCTGGCGGATCGAGGTGCGGTTGCAGTCCATCGCGGTGTCACCACCGCCCAGTACCACTACCTTCTTGCCCTGCATGTCGACGAAGTCTTCCGGCGACTTCTCGAAGCCCAGGTTGCGGTTGACGTTGGCGATCAGGAAGTCCAGCGCGTCATGCACGCCCGGCAGGTCCTCGCCCGGGAAGCCGCCCTTCATGTAGGTGTAGGTACCCATGCCCATGAACACCGCGTCGTACTCGGCGAGCAGTTGCTCCATGGTCACGTCCTTGCCCACCTCGGTGTTCAGGCGGAACTCGATGCCCATGCCGGTGAACACTTCACGGCGGTTGCTGAGCACGGTCTTTTCCAGCTTGAACTCGGGAATACCGAAGGTCAGCAGGCCGCCGATTTCCGGGTTGCGGTCGAACACCACCGGGGTCACGCCGGCACGTACCAGCACGTCGGCACAGCCCAGGCCGGCCGGGCCGGCACCGATGATGGCGACGCGCTTGCCGGTTGGCTTGACCTTGGACATGTCCGGGCGCCAGCCCATGGCGAAGGCGGTGTCGGTGATGTACTTCTCCACCGAGCCGATGGTCACCGCACCGAAGCCGTCGTTCAGGGTGCAGGCCCCCTCGCACAGGCGGTCCTGCGGGCATACGCGGCCGCACACTTCCGGCAGGGTGTTGGTCTGGTGCGACAGTTCCGCCGCGGCCAGGATGTTGCCTTCGGACACCAGCTTCAACCAGTTGGGGATGAAGTTGTGTACCGGGCACTTCCATTCGCAATACGGGTTACCGCAGCCCAGGCAGCGGTGCGCCTGCTCCACGGACTGCTGCGGCTTGAACGGCTCGTAGATTTCCACGAACTCCTTCTTGCGCTGGCGCAGCAGCTTTTTCTTCGGGTCCTTGCGGCCCACTTCGATGAACTGGAAGTCGTTGTTCAGACGTTCAGCCATTTTTCAAAACCTCTTTACCGCAGTTGCCAGCCTCAGGCTGCAAGCTGCAAGACGATCACTTGAGCACGACAGGCCCCGCGCACGGGGCCGTCACTTGCAGCTGTTGTTACTGCGGGTTGGCACGGGTGCTGGACAGCAGTTGCTTCAGGTTGGCTGCCTTCGGCTTCACCAGCCAGAAGCGCCGCACGTAGTCGTCCAGGTTCTCCGAGAGCTCACGCCCCCACTCGCTGCCAGTCTCTTCCACGTACTCGGCAAGGACCCGCGCCAGGTGGCTGCGGTAGGCCTCCATCGCTTCACCACTGATACGCTGGATTTCCACCAGTTCATGGTTGAGCTTGTCGACGAAGGTATTGTCCATGTCGAGCACGTAGGCGAAGCCGCCAGTCATGCCAGAACCGAAGTTGTAACCGGTCTTGCCCAGCACGCAGACAAAGCCGCCGGTCATGTATTCACAGCAGTGATCGCCAGTGCCCTCGACAACAGCGTGGGCGCCGGAGTTACGTACAGCGAAGCGCTCGCCAGCAGTACCGGCGGCGAACAGCTTGCCGCCGGTGGCGCCGTACAGGCAGGTGTTGCCCACGATGGCGCTGTGCTGGGTTTCGAACGGGCTACCGGCTGGCGGCACGATGGTGACCTTGCCACCGGTCATGCCCTTGCCGACGTAGTCGTTGGCGTCGCCTTCCAAGTGCAGGTTCAGGCCACCGGCGTTCCACACGCCGAAGCTCTGGCCCGCAGTGCCCTTGAAGCGGAAGGTGATCGGCGCCGCAGCCATGCCCTGGTTGCCGTGCAGGCGGGCGATTTCGCCCGACACCCGCGCACCGATGGAGCGGTCGCAGTTGCAGATGTCGAGGCTGAACTCGCCACCGGCCTGGTCGCGGATGGCCGGCATGGCCATTTCCACCATCTTCTCGGCCAGCTCGCCCTGGTCGAACGGCGGGTTCTTGTCGACTTCGCAGAACTGCGGCTTGTCAGCCGGGATGTGCGAGCTGCCCAGCAGCGGCGACAGGTCCAGGTACTGCTGGCGCTCGGTGTCGCCTGGCAGCACGTCGAGCAGGTCGGTACGGCCGATCAGCTCGCCGAGGCTGCGCACGCCCAGCTTGGCCAGCCACTCACGGGTTTCTTCGGCGACGAAGGTGAAGAAGTTGATCACCATGTCGACGGTGCCGATGTAGTGGTCCTTGCGCAGCTTGTCGTTCTGGGTGGCCACGCCGGTGGCGCAGTTGTTCAGGTGGCAGATGCGCAGGTACTTGCAGCCCAGGGCGATCATCGGCGCGGTACCGAAGCCGAAGCTTTCGGCGCCGAGGATGGCTGCCTTGATCACGTCCAGGCCGGTCTTCAGGCCACCGTCGGTCTGTACCCGTACCTTGCCGCGCAGGTCGTTGCCGCGCAGGGTCTGGTGGGTCTCGGCCAGGCCCAGCTCCCATGGGGCGCCGGCGTACTTGATCGAGGTCAGCGGCGAAGCACCGGTACCACCGTCGTAGCCGGAGATGGTGATCAGGTCGGCATAGGCCTTGGCCACACCGGCGGCGATGGTGCCGACGCCAGCTTCTGCCACCAGCTTGACCGAAACCAGGGCCTGCGGGTTGACCTGCTTGAGGTCGTAGATCAGCTGGGCCAGGTCTTCGATCGAGTAGATGTCGTGGTGCGGCGGCGGCGAGATCAGGGTCACGCCCGGCACCGCGTAACGCAGCTTGGCGATCAGGCCGTTGACCTTGCCGCCTGGCAGCTGGCCGCCTTCACCGGGCTTGGCGCCCTGGGCAACCTTGATCTGCAGCACTTCGGCGTTGACCAGGTACTCCGGGGTCACGCCAAAGCGGCCGGTGGCCACCTGCTTGATCTTCGAGCTCTTGATGGTGCCGTAGCGCGACGGGTCTTCACCGCCCTCGCCAGAGTTGGAACGCGCGCCCAGGCGGTTCATCGCCTCGGCCAGCGCTTCGTGGGCCTCTGGCGACAGTGCACCCAGCGAGATACCGGCGGAGTCGAAGCGCTTGAGGATCGCCTCCAGCGGCTCGATCTGCTCCAGCGGCAGTGGCTGGTCGGCCACTTTCACCTTCAGCAGGTCGCGGATCATCGACACCGGGCGCTGGTCGACCAGCGTGGTGTATTCCTTGAACTTGGCGTAGTCGCCCTGCTGCACGGCGGCCTGCAGGGTGTTGACCACGTCCGGGTTGTAGGCGTGGTATTCGCCACCGTGGACGAACTTCAGCAGGCCGCCTTGCTGGATCGGCTTGCGCGCGCTCCAGGCTTCGGCTGCCAGCAGCTTCTGGTCGCTTTCCAGGTCTGCGAAGCGCGCACCCTTGATGCGGCTGGAAACGCCCTTGAAGCTCAGGCCCACCACTTCCTCGGCCAGGCCGATGGCTTCGAACAGCTGCGCGCCACGGTACGAGGCGATGGTGGAGATACCCATCTTCGACAGGATCTTCAGCAGGCCCTTGGAGATGCCCTTGCGGTAGTACTTGAAGACTTCGTCCAGATCGCCCAGCACTTCGCCGGTACGGATCAGGTCAGCCAGCACTTCATAGGCCAGGTACGGGTAAACGGCCGAGGCACCGAAGCCCAGCAGCACGGCGAAGTGGTGCGGGTCGCGGGCGGTGGCGGTTTCCACCAGGATGTTGCTGTCGCAACGCAGGCCCTGTTCGGTCAGGCGGTGGTGCACCGCACCAACGGCCAGCGAGGCGTGCACCGGCAGCTTGCCCGGGGCAATGTAGCGGTCGCTCAGCACCAGCTGGGTCTTGCCAGCGCGCACGGCTTCTTCAGCCTGGTCGGCGATGTTGCGGATGGCCGCTTCCAGGCCGACGCTCTCTTCATAGTTGAGGTCGATCAGCTGGCGGTCGAAGCCTTCGCGCTCCAGGTTCATCAGCGAACGCCACTTGGCGGGCGAGATGACCGGCGAGCTGAGGATTACCCGCGAAGCGTGCTCCGGGGATTCCTGGAAGATGTTGCGCTCGGCACCCAGGCAGATTTCCAGGGACATGACGATCGCTTCGCGCAGCGGGTCGATCGGCGGGTTGGTCACCTGGGCGAACTGCTGGCGGAAGAAGTCGTACGGCGAACGCACGCGCTGCGACAGCACGGCCATTGGCGTGTCGTCACCCATCGAACCGACCGCTTCCTGGCCCTGCTCGCCGAGCGGGCGCAGCACCTGGTCACGCTCTTCGAAGGTGACCTGGAACATTTTCATGTACTGCTTGAGCTGGTCAGCGTCGTAGCTGGCCACGCCCTGGTCATCGGTCAGTGTCGCCTGGATGCGCGTGGCGTGCTGACGCAGCCAGCGCTTGTACGGGTGGCGCGACTTCAGACGGTTGTCGATGGCGTCGGTGTCGAGGATCTGGCCGGTTTCGGTGTCCACGGCGAAGATCTGGCCCGGGCCGACGCGGCCCTTGGCGATGACGTCCTCGGGCTTGTAGTCCCATACGCCGATTTCCGACGCCAGGGTGATGTAGCCGTTCTTGGTGGTCACCCAGCGCGCCGGGCGCAGGCCGTTACGGTCGAGCAGGCACACCGCATGGCGGCCTTCGGTCATTACGATACCGGCCGGGCCATCCCACGGCTCCATGTGCATGGAGTTGTATTCGTAGAAGGCGCGCAGGTCGGCGTCCATGGTCTCGACGTTCTGCCAGGCTGGCGGTACCAGCATGCGCACGCCACGGAACAGGTCGATGCCGCCAGTGACCATCAGCTCCAGCATGTTGTCCATGCTCGAGGAGTCGGAACCGACGCGGTTGACCAGCGGGCCGAGCTCGTCGAGGTCGGGGATCAGGTCGTTGGCGAACTTGGTGCGACGGGCCATGGCCCAGTTGCGGTTGCCGGTGATGGTGTTGATCTCGCCGTTGTGGGCGAGGAAGCGGAACGGCTGCGCCAGCGGCCATTTCGGCAGGGTGTTGGTGGAGAAGCGCTGGTGGAACACGCAGATCGCGGTTTGCAGGCGCTCGTCACCCAGGTCTGGGTAGAAGGCCGCGAGATCGCGCGGCATCATCAGGCCTTTGTAGATGATGGTCTTGTGCGAGAAGCTGCAGATGTAGTGGTCGGCGTCGTGGGCGTTGGCCACGGACGAACGGCGACGGGCACTGAACAGCTTGATGGCGAATTCCTGGTCGCTCAGGCCTTCACCGCCGATGAACACCTGCTCGATCTGCGGCAGGCGCTCAAGGGCCAGGCGGCCGAGCACGCTGGTATCGATCGGCACCTTGCGCCAGCCGACCAGCTTCAGGCCAGCAGCAAGGATTTCGCGGTCCATGTTGGCGCGGGCGGCTTCGGCTTTGACCGGGTCCTGGTTGAAGAACACCATGCCGACGGCGTACTGCTTGGGCAGCTCGACAGCGAAGTGCTCCTGGGCCACGGCACGCAGGAATTGATCGGGCTTCTGCATGAGCAGACCGCAACCGTCACCGGTCTTGCCGTCGGCGTTGATACCGCCGCGGTGGGTCATGCAGGTCAGTGCCTGCATGGCGGTTTGCAGAAGGTGGTGGCTCGGTTCGCCCGTCATATGGGCGATCAGGCCAAAACCACAGTTGTCCTTGAATTCTTCGGGATGGTACAGACCTGTTTTCATAGACACATTCTCACCAGGTTCACCTCTCAACGGAGGTAAATCTCTTTTTTAACAACCACTTACCATCCACGCCGATCAAACGCCAGCTTTTTTGCGGTGGCCATGGAAAACCATTGTTGCACAGCGACAGCGATGCCCACAAATTTTCATGTCTCACCATTGAAAATTTATGTCGCAATTTTGAATGTTTTTGCGCCATGCGCCGTGATAGCGGCTTGGCTCGAGTCTGAAGCGTTTCAGCCATGACTGCAAGTAAGGCTTGTGGCCGGCAGTCTGGGACAGAAAAGCCTGCCGCGTGACAACGCAGCAGGCTAGTCGAAAGTCAGTAATCGCTCAGCAACTGGGCGGCGGGGTGGTGCCGCCCGGAAGGTATCAGCGGGCCGAGGCCAGCTCTTGTTGGACGCTGGCGACGGTACGTGGCCAAGGTTTACCAGCCTGGACCTTCGCTGGCAAGTTCTTGATTGCCGCAACCGCTGCGTCGCGGTTGGCGAAGTTGCCGTAAGTGACTACGTACAGCGGCTTGCCCTGCAGGTTTTTCTTGAAGTAGCGATAGTCGCCACCCTGGGCCTTGACGAACGCCTGGGCCGAAGCCTCGGAGCTGGTACCCAGGATCTGCACCACGTAATTGCCCGGTTTCTGCCCGGCGTACCAGCCGCTGTTACCGCTGCCACCGGTGGCCGGCTTCTCGACAGGCTTGGCGGCCGGCTTGGCCACGGCGACCTGGGTCGGTGCTGGTGCAGGCTTGGCTGGCGCAACCGGCTTGGCAGGCTGGGTTGCGACAGGTTTTGGCGCAGGCGCAACCGGCTGCGGTTGCGGCTGTACCGGCTGGGCTGGCGCCGCGGCTACTGGCTGGGCAGGTACCGGTGCCGGGCCCGCCGGCACACCTTGCGGCGGTGCGATGGTGGTCACGGTTGGCGGCGGGTTGCCTGGCTGCAGGGCGGTATCACCGGCCGGGCTACCCTCTTCACCCTCACCCATGCCCGCGGCTTGGGCCAACGGCTCGCGCATCACCGGCTGCGACTGGCCAACCAGCGGTAGCGGCATCGGCTGGGACGAACCCGAGAACTCGATGGCTGGGTTGCCACCATTGGCCTGGCCCTCGCCAAGCGGCAACTGGGCCTGGGCGGCCGGCGCTTCGGCAGGCGCCTTGTCACCTTTCTTCGGCATCAACACCGCGGCCGCAACGGCGACCACAACCACAGCGGACAGCGCGAGCACATGTTTTTTAGGCATCTTGAACCCCATGGATGGTCGCTTGGCCGTCGAACGGCTGGCGATCATGGCTTCGATCAAAGTGTCACGGGCGACCTGGTTGATGTTGCCAGGCCAGCCGTCGGAGTTTTCATGGATATCGACGATCTGTTCACGGCTGAACACCTCGATGCCCCGGCCAGCACCTTCCAGGCGCTGCTCCAGGTACTCGCGGGTTTCTTCTTCACTGTAGGGGGCGAGTTCGATGATGTGGAAGCGTTCTTCCTCGACATTGATCTCGTCCAGCCCGGCAATCAGCGACGGCTCACCGAACAGGAACACATGCGGGCGCCCTTCCGGTACACCCGCCGCCAATTCCAGCAACGCTTGGAGTGCCGACTCGTCGAGTTGTTCCGCATCGTCCACCAGCAAGTACACTTCCTGGCCGGTCAGTGCCAGTTGCACCACCTTGGCCAGGATCGCCTGCATTTCGGCCTCGGCCACATCCAGGCTCTGCGCGACCTGGCCGAGTACGCTGGCGGCATCGCTGGCGCCACGGGCAGACACCACCACGCTCTGCACCGCCTGCTTGTTGGTACTGGCCACCAGGGCCTGGCGCAGCAGGGTCTTGCCACTGCCCAGCGGGCCGGTGACAACCAGCATCAGCTGGCTGTAGCGCGCCAGGTGGTGCAGTTGGCCGAGCACGGGCTTGCGCTGGGCCGGGAAGAACTTGAAGCCGGGCACGCGGGGCGCGAACGGATCGTGGCTCAACTGGTAATGGTCGAGAAAGGCCTCATCGGCATGCAAACTGGTCATTGCGCTGTCACAACCTCAAAGCTGGGCCACGATCGCGCGGTAATCCGCCGACAACGTGGCCTGTAGAATCTCTTTCGGATAGTCGTCGGTCACCACGGCCTCGCCCATCTGGCGCAGCAGCACCAGACGCAGACGGCCGTCGAGCACCTTCTTGTCGACCGCCATGTGCTCCATGAAATGCGCCGGGGTCATTTCCTGTGGTGGCACCACCGGCAAACCTGCGTCCTGCAACAGGCGGATTCCGCGATCGCGCTCGGCCTGGTCGATCCAGCCAAGGCGCATGGACATCTCCAGGGCCATCACCGTGCCCGCCGCCACGGCTTCGCCGTGCAGCCACACGCCATAACCCATGTGGGTCTCGATGGCATGCCCGAAGGTATGCCCCAGATTCAGCGTGGCGCGTACGCCAGACTCGCGCTCGTCGGCCCCCACCACCGCGGCCTTGGCCGCGCAGGAGCGGCGGATGGCTTCGGTCAACGCCACCGGGTCGAGGGCGCGCAACGCCTGCATATTGTCCTCGAGCCAGGCGAGGAACGGCTTGTCGCAGATCAGGCCGTACTTGATCACTTCGGCCAGGCCTGCGGACAGCTCGCGCGCCGGCAGGGTCTTGAGACTGGTGGTGTCGATCAGCACCGCATTGGGCTGGTAGAAGGCACCGACCATGTTCTTGCCCAGCGGGTGGTTGATGCCGGTCTTGCCACCGACCGAAGAGTCAACCTGGGACAGCAGGGTTGTCGGCACCTGGATGAAGTCGACGCCGCGCTGGTAGCAGGCGGCAGCGAAGCCGGCCATGTCACCGATCACGCCGCCACCCAGGGCGACCACGGTGGTGCGACGGTCGTGCCGTGCAGTCAGCAGGCCATCGAAGATCAGTTGCAGGGTTTCCCAGTTCTTGTGGGCTTCGCCATCGGGCAATACCACCGGCAGCACCGAATAGGCACCCAAGGTCTTGCTCAGGCGTTCGAGATACAGGGGCGCGACGGTCTCGTTGGAAACGATGGCAACCTGCCGCCCGGCGATGTGCGGCGCCAGCAGCTCGGGCTGGTCCAGCAGGCCTTCGCCAATGTAGATCGGGTAGCTACGCTCGCCCAGGTCGACCTTTAGTGTCTGCATGTATCCCCACAATGTACTTGGGCGCGGCGCCGTTCAGGCACCCGCGCGGTAACGTTGAACCTCGCCTCGGCGCTGGTGGCCGAGAATAGTCCCGGGCTAACGGGGCGGCAACTGCTGCAAGCGCTCGAGAATATCGATCACCACCATGCGTGGCGGCCGCTCGTCGGTTTCCACTACCAGGTCGGCGATCTCGCGGTAGAGCGGGTCGCGGGTTTCCAGCAGGGCGCGCAAGGTCGCCTCGGGATTGGCGGTGCGCAGCAGGGGGCGATTGCGATCACGCGCGGTGCGGCCAACCTGCTGTTCCACCGAAGCATGCAGGTAGATCACCCGGCCACCCTGGTGCAGGGCCTGGCGGTTGGCTTCGCGCATTACCGCGCCACCGCCGGTCGCCAGGACCACGCCGTCGAGTGCGCACAGCTCGGCGATCATCGCCTGCTCGCGGTCACGGAAACCCGGCTCGCCTTCCTTGTCGAAAATCCACGGGATGTTGGCGCCGCATCGCAGTTCGATTTCCTTGTCGGAATCCTTGAACAGCAGGCGCAGCTCTTTGGCCAATAGGCGTCCGATGGTGCTTTTACCAGCGCCCATGGGCCCCACAAGTATCAAATTTCGCACAGAATCAACGACTCACAGCAATCGCCTGGTCACTCATGATACGCGGAGTCAGGAAGACCAGCAGCTCGGATTTTTTCTCTTGTAATGCATCGCGTCGAAACAGCCGCCCAACATACGGCAGATCGCCGAAAAATGGCACCTTGTCGACCACATTGTTTTGCGAAGTCGAGTACACGCCACCAATCACGATCGTTTCACCGTCCACCACGCGAACCTTGGCATTGACCTCGTTCTTGCGGATCGGCGGTACGTTGTTCAAGGCATTGACGTAATCCGGCTCGTCCTTGGTCACCCTGACGGTCATGATCACCTTGTTGTCCGGGGTGATCTGCGGGGTCACCTCCAGCGACAGCGAGGCTTCGCGGAACGCTACCGAGGTGACACCGCTCTTGCTGGTTTCCTGATACGGCACCTCGGTACCCTTGAGGATCCTGGCCGTTTCCTTGTCGGCCGTGACCACCTTGGGCTGCGAGACGATTTCGCCGTTGCCGCTCTTTTCCATGGCACTGAGCTCCAGGTCGAGCAGCACGTCGCCACGCAGCAGGCCCAGGCCGATGCTGCCGCCCACCCGCTCCACCCCTAGGTCGACGAACAGGTCCTTGCCCGGCAGCGGGTCTTCAACGTAAAGCAGCCCACCCCAGCGCACCCCCAGGCTTTTTTCGTAATCGACGTTGGCCTCGACGATACGCGCCTCGATCGCCACCTGACGCACCGGCACATCCAGCTGCGCCACCAGTTGCCTCAGCTCGGCAAGGCGGTCGGCCGGCTGGTGCACCACCAGCGTATTGGTGCGCTCATCGACACTCAGGCTGCCCCGACCGGTGAGGATGCCGTCATCTGCCAGGCTCGCCAGCAGCAGCTCCGCAAGTTCGGCGGCCTTGGCGTGATGGATGGGCAACAGCTCCCGGCGCAACGGCTGCAACTGCGCATCCAGCGCCTGGCCCACACGAGCATCGACAGACTGCGCGGCAAACTCGGCCGCAGGCGCCACCAGCAGCACATTGCCCTCCTGGCGCCGGGCCAGGCCCTTGCTGCGTAGCACCAGGTCCAGCGCCTGATCCCATGGCACATCCTGCAAGCGCAAGGTGACGCTACCCTGCACGGCATCGCTGGCGACCAGGTTGACGCCAGCATAGTCAGCCAGCACCTGCAGCACCGAGCGCACTTCCACATCCTGGAAGTTCAGCGACAGTGGTTCACCCTGATAAGGCGTCGCCGACGCCAGCGGGACCGGCAGCAGGGCTGCCAGCATCCATTTCATCAATGTTTTCATCGTCGTCCGGGGCCTCCTTGCCCAGGTGCTTTGCGAGTGTGATGAACGCCGTGCGTTCATGCCACACCCCTGCCATGAACAGCCGTTCGCGTACTTCGACCTGGGCTTGATCAACCCTCGCCACCACACCTTGGTCGCGCCCGACCCGGTCACCAGGGCGCACGCGATAGAGCCTGCCGGCCGCCATCAGCAGTGCTTCGTGCTCCGCCCCACGCGACAGGCTGCCGACCATCTCCAGTTGCGCCAAAGGCACGTCGGCCAACCCGCTGCCCGTCAATCGCGTCGCCCCGGGCGCAAACGGGTCCACCGGGGGCGCTGCCGTCACGCCCCTGGCCGGCATGCGCGCAAGCATCGCAGGCTCCGGCACTGGCGCCAGCGCCTGATAGGCATCAACCCGCAACTGCAGGCGCAGCAGGCCAGACTTGCCATCTGCTGCAGCCAGCTGCAGGTCACCGCTGCGCAGCACACGCGCCTGGCCCAACCAGTCGCCCAACCACTGGCGCAAGGCCGCGTATCGTCCCACCACCTGTAGCTCCAGCGGTACCTTGCGCAAGCCCGCCTGTTGTTCATCTTCATGTACATCGAAGCGCTCGATGAGCAAGCCGTGCGCATGCCCCGACGCTGCCAGGCGCTCGAGCAGGTCGCTCATGCCCTCCCCGGCCGCCAGGTGCCAGTACGCCTCCCGCAAGCGTCGCTCGGCAATGGCCACAGACGCCTGGAGCTGCTCCAGTTCGGCCAGCTGCACCGCGCCGGCTGAATGCTGTTCGTGCAACTCGGCGTGCCGGGCCTCCTCCTGCGCCTGCTGCTGCAGCACTGCAGGGAGACGTATGGCGCAGCCCAGGCCGAACAACGCCAAGGCCATCAGCACTGGCGCCAGCTGCCTGAAGCGGCTGGAGCGTTCGGCCATGGCCAGCCAGCCGAGCACCTGTGCAGCATTCACGACCAGAACGCCGAAACGCGCGCGCCCAGCAGGAATTCATCGCCGCCCGGCAGGCTCCTGATGCGCTTGAGCTCCAGACCAACCAGCGCACTCGAGCGGCTCAGGTCCCGCATGAACTGCGCGACCACGGCACCGGACGTGGCCAGCCCGGTCATCTGCAGGCTGCCGTCTTCCAGGCTGAGGTCGAGCAGTTGCACACCCACTGGCAACGCCCGCTCGAGGTCAGCGAACACCCCGGCCAGCACATCCTGGTTGGCACGCAGGCCTTCCAGCGCCGCCGCACGTGCCAGTAGCGCCTCATGCTGCGCACGCACATCGGCCAGCGGCTGCAATTGCTCGCCCAACACCTCAAGGGCCGCCTGGTGCCGGATATTGGCCAGCGCCTGCTGCTGCCCGCGCTGGCGGGCCAGCTGGTCGACCAGCGTCACGCCACACAGGGCCAGCAACGCGCCGGCGACCAGTCGCCTGCGGAAAGACCGCAAGGCGGCCTGGCGTTGCCGTTCGCGCCAGGGCAGAAGGTTCAGCCGCATCATCGGCGCAACCCTCCGAGAGCCAGGGCGCACGCCAGAATCATCGCGCCATCGACGTGTTCCACGCGCGCCAGGTCGGGTACCAGGCGACACGGCAGGTTCAACCGGGAGCCGAGGCTCTGCAACTGGCCCGGCTCGATCGGCGAACGGCTGGCGATCAACAGACAATCGGGCAAAGGCTCACCGGCGAGCAGGGCCAGCAGGCGCTCCGGCAGCGCCCCGGCTATCGTCGACAGCCCCAGGTTCAGCTCACGCCGTTGCTGAGGCCGACCCGACTGCCAGCCATGAAGGGTGGTGCTTTGCGCCTCGATACGCAGCAACGCCGAGCTTTGGTGCCTGGCCAGCGGCAGCATGCGCCCCAAGGCAATGCTGTCGACCTCCACGGCCTCCAGTTGCAACCCGGCCTCCTCGACGATGCCCTCAAGTGGCGCCAGTGCACTCTGTCGACACGCAGCCACCATCACCTCGGCGCAGCCTGGCTGGACGCTAGAGCCTCCCAGGACCTGAAAATCCAGGGCCAGGTCTTCCAGCGGAAATGGAAACAGCCGTTCGGCGTCAGCCAGCAACTGCGCCTCCATTTCTGCCCCGCCCTGTTCAACCGGCAGGTGGCACAGCTTGCAGATCACCTGGTTGCCCGGCAGTGCCAGCGCCACCCGGCGCTGCCTGAGGCCGCTGCGTCGGTAGGCGCGCCTCAAGGCAGCCGCCACGGCGCCAGGCTCTGCCGCCCAGTCACTGCCAGCCGGTGATTCGAACGGTTCTTGTACCGAGGCAAGCACACGGCAGCGCCGGTTACGCCGCTGCAGTTGCACAATCCGAACGGAGTCGAGGGCAATTTCCACCCCCACGAGTGAACCGGCATCCTTGCCGAAGCGTCCTAGCATCGTGGCATCCTTGTTGTCTGTCGCCGCCATCTGTCGCGGCTACCTGCCCCAACCCCGCGTCAACACTAGGCCGCGCCGGCCCATCGAGGCGACGGGCAGCCTGGCCGGTAACCCGGAGAGGCGAAAAAATGCTTATAATGCCCAGCGTTTTTTGGTCCGCCGGACCTGCGTGCAATCCACTCCCAACCTGGACACCGAAAAGCCTTGATACGTCTGCTGAAGTTCTTCTGGTGGTCTTCCGTCGCAGTCATTTGCGCGCTCGTACTCGGTGTGAGCGGTGCGTTTCTGTATCTTAGCCCCAGCCTGCCCTCGGTCGAGTCGCTCAGAAGCATCCAGTTGCAGATCCCCCTCAGGGTGTACAGCAGCGACGGCAAGCTGATTGCCGAGTTCGGCGAAATGCGCCGCTCGCCGATCCGCTTCGCGGAAATTCCCCCACAATTCATCCAGGCGCTTCTGTCGGCCGAGGACGACAATTTCCTCAACCACTATGGCGTCGACCCCAGCAGCCTGATGCGCGCCGCGACCCAGCTGGTGAAAACCGGCCATATCCAGACCGGCGGCAGTACCATCACCATGCAGGTGGCGAAGAACTTCTTCCTCACCAGCGAGCGCAGCTTCTCGCGCAAGACCAACGAGATCCTGCTGGCCCTGCAGATCGAGCGTGAGCTGACCAAGGACGAGATCCTCGAGCTGTACGTGAACAAGATCTACCTGGGTAACCGCGCCTACGGTATCGATGCCGCCGCGCAGGTGTACTACGGCAAGTCGATCCGCGACGTGAGCCTGGCCCAGATGGCGATGATCGCCGGCCTGCCCAAGGCACCCTCGCGCTTCAACCCGCTGGCCAACCCGGTGCGCGCCAAGGAGCGCCGCGACTGGATCCTCGGCCGCATGTACAAGCTGGGCAAGATCGACGAAGCCAGCTACCAGGCAGCCCTGGCCGAGCCGCTCAACGCCAGCTACCACGTGCCCACGCCTGAAGTGAATGCGCCTTACATCGCCGAAATGGCCCGCGCCGAAATGGTCGGTCGCTACGGCAGCGACGCCTATACCGAAGGCTTCCGCGTCACCACCACGGTTCCCAGCGACATGCAGGAAATGGCCAACAAGGCCATCCTCAACGGCCTCTCCGACTACGATGAGCGCCACGGCTACCGCGGCCCCGAAGCACGCTTCCCGGGCCGCACCCAGGCGGCCTGGCTGCAGGAACTGGGCAAGCAGCGCAGCCTTGGCGGCCTGGAGCCGGCCATCGTCACCCAGGTAGAAAAAACCGGCCTCAAGGTACTGACCCGCAGCGGCCAGGAAGAGCTGGTAGCCTGGGACACCATGAAATGGGCGCGCCCGTTCATCAATAGCAACTCCCAGGGCCGTGCGCCGCAGTCGCCGGCAGACGTTGCCCAGGTCGGCGACCTGGTGCGCCTGCAGCGCCTGGAGGATGGCAAGTTCAAGTTCAGCCAGGTACCTGGCGCGCAGAGTGCGCTGGTCACCCTCGACCCTTACAACGGCGCCATCCGCGCCCTGGTCGGCGGCTTCTCGTTCGAGCAGAGCAACTACAACCGCGCCATGCAGGCCAAGCGGCAGCCGGGCTCGAGCTTCAAACCGTTCATCTACAGCGCCGCCCTGGACAGTGGCTACACCGCATCCAGCCTGGTCAACGATGCACCGATCGTGTTCGTCGACGAGTACCTGGACAAGGTCTGGCGACCGAAGAACGACACCAACACCTTCCTTGGCCCGATCCGCATGCGCGAAGCGCTGTACAAGTCGCGCAACCTGGTGTCGATCCGCCTGCTGCAGGCAATGGGCGTGGACCGCACCATCGACTACATCGCCAAGTTCGGCTTCAACAAGCAGGACCTGCCGCGCAACCTGTCGCTGGCACTGGGCACCGCCACCCTGACCCCGATGGAAATCGCCACAGGCTGGAGTACTTTCGCCAACGGTGGCTACAAGATCACCCCGTACCTGATCGATCGCATCGAAAGCCGCAGCGGCGAGACACTGTTCACCGCCAACCCGGCCCGGGTACCGCAAGGTGCCGAGGACCAGGCAGGTGTGGCCGCGCCCGAACAGCCGATCAGCACCGCCGCCATGCCGGGCGAGGCACCCGCCGCCTTCAGCCAGGTGGCGTCTGCACCGCAGGCGCCGGCCGTGGCCGAGCAGATCATCGACGGGCGCACCACCTACATCCTCACCAGCATGCTGCAGGACGTGATCAAGCGCGGTACCGGCCGCCGGGCGCTGGCCCTGGGCCGCACCGACCTGGCAGGCAAGACCGGTACCACCAACGAGTCCAAGGACGCCTGGTTCTCCGGCTACAACGCCGACTACGTGACCACTGTGTGGGTCGGTTTCGACCAGCCCGAAACCCTTGGTCGCCGCGAGTACGGCGGCACCGCGGCACTGCCGATCTGGATGAGCTTCATGGGCGCGGCACTCAAGGACAAGCCTGCGCATGCGCCGGCAGAGCCGGAAGGCATCCTCAGCCTGCGCGTCGACCCGGTCAGCGGCCGTGCCGCTTCGCCGAGCACACCGAATGCCTACTTCGAGCTGTTCAAGGCCGAAGACTCGCCGCCGTCGGTGGACGAACTGGGCACTGGCGCAGCACCGGGCAGCCCGTTGCCGGCGGATGAAGCGGCGCCGATGGATCTGTTCTGAAGCACAGCGGTCAACGCCGTCCGTGTAGAAGCGGCCTTGTGTCGCGAAAGGGCCGCAAAGCGGCCCCAGCAATGTCTGCTTGATGCATGAACCCCGGGGGCGCTTCGCACCCCTTTCGCGACACAAGGCCGCTCCTACAAGGGACCGCATCATCAGTGCAGCGTGTAAACAAAAAGCCCCGGCTCATACGAGCCGGGGCTTTTTTATGTCGCCAGGCAGCAATCAGCCTTTGAACACGTCATCCACGCTGGTCAGCGGGTAGTGCTTCGGATACGGCAGGGTAGCCACGCCGGATTCGATGGCGGCCTTGGCCACAGCGTCGGAAACGACGGTGATCAGGCGAGCGTCCAGCGGTTTCGGAATGATGTACTCACGGCCAAATTCCAGAGCCTGTACGCCGTAGGCGTCGCACACTTCCTTCGGCACTGGCAGCTTGGCCAGGTCTTTCAGGGCGATGGCAGCGGCGATCTTCATTTCTTCGTTGATACGCTTGGCGCGAACGTCCAGGGCACCACGGAAGATGAACGGGAAGCCCAGTACGTTGTTGACCTGGTTCGGGTAGTCGGAACGACCGGTAGCCATGATCACGTCGCTGCGAGTGGCATGCGCCAGCTCTGGCGAGATTTCCGGGTCCGGGTTCGAGCAGGCGAACACGATCGGGTTGGCAGCCATCGACTTCAGGCCTTCGGCGCTCAGCAGGTTCGGGCCGGACAGGCCTACGAACACGTCGGCACCGTCGAGGGCGTCAGCCAGGGTGCGCTTGTCGGTGGCGTGGGCGAACTGCGCCTTGTACTGGTTCAGGTCGTCACGGCCAGCGTGGATCACGCCGCTGCGGTCGATCATGTAGATGTTCTCGACCTTGGCGCCCATGCTCACCAGCAGCTTCATGCAGGAGATGGCAGCAGCGCCGGCACCCAGGCAGACGATCTTGGCGTCTTCCAGCTTCTTGCCGGCGATTTCCAGGGCGTTGATCATGCCGGCCGCGGTCACGATGGCGGTACCGTGCTGGTCATCGTGGAATACCGGGATGTCGCACTGTTCGATCAGGGTGCGCTCGATTTCGAAGCACTCAGGCGCCTTGATGTCTTCGAGGTTGATGCCACCGAAGGTGATCGAGATGCGGCGAACGGTGTCGATGAACGCCTGCGGGCTTTCCGATTCCACTTCGATGTCGAACACGTCGATACCGGCGAAACGCTTGAACAGAACACCCTTGCCTTCCATGACCGGCTTGGAAGCCAGTGGGCCGAGGTCACCCAGACCGAGGATGGCGGTGCCATCGGAAATCACCGCAACCAGGTTGCCTTTGCCGGTGTATTTGTAAGCCAGCTCTGGATCACGGCCGATTTCACGCACGGGCTCAGCAACACCTGGGCTGTAGGCCAGGGCGAGGTCACGGGCGGTGGCGGTGGGCTTGGAGAGTTCGACGCTCAGTTTCCCCGGACGAGGTTGAGCGTGATATTCGAGAGCGGCGGTTTTCAGGTCTGACATGGTGGGCATTCCGCTATTTACTGTTCTGACGGACCGCCGAGGATACGCAAAGAGCCGGGGAGCCACAAGACTGGTCGGTCACTTGTGTCAAGGCCTTTAGCCTACGACTTTACGCTATAACCCACGGGGCATACGGCTAACAGTGTGTACAATCTAATAGCGAAATGTCTACATCTTTTAGCCTGAAATGCGCTCCAACATGCTCGGATCGGTCAACGGCAACAGCCAGCGTCGCTGCCCGGGCTTGAGGCCGCCCTTGCGGGAACGATCCAGCACCCAGCCACGCGCCTCGACTTGGCGTCCCTTGAGGTTATCGAAGAAGCTGGCGGGGAAGTTGCGCTGCAGACGAGCGGGAACCTGCAGCACCACCGCACCGTCCAGGTTCAGCCAGACCCCGCCACGGTTGCGCTCCACGCCTTCGATGCGGCCCGCAATGACCGCGAAACCCGACTGCCGGACATCCCCGGCACGCACCACCGGCGAACGACGCCACAGCCCGGAGCCAGCCTTGCGCGCAGCCTGCTCGGCAAGCTGCTGGCAAGCGCTGAGGCGTACATTGGGGGCAACCGCGACGCGATAGCCCAAGCCCTCACTGAGCAGCTGTGCTTCGATATTGTCGCCATTGCGGCCATAGATATGCGCCAGCGTGCGGCCGTATTTGTCCTTGGACTCGACGCCCGGCTCCAGCCCGACACGCCCGTCGCTGGCCTTGACCAAGGCCTGCAAACGCTGCCTGGCGGCCTCGGCATAGGGCTCGCTGGTGCGCCCGTTACGGCCGATTTCCGGGGCATTGATGCCGATCAGTCGCACGCTGCGGCCATCGACCAGACGCAAGGTATCGCCATCGACCACCTGGCGCACCGCCACCTGCTGAGGGCTGCCTGGTAGCGGGCAGAACGCCAGGGCCGGGAAATGCCAGATGACGCCCATAAAAAAGGCGCCCACAAGGGGCGCCTTTTTTTGCAGCAATGCGAAACCCGAGGGGTTCGCCATGCGCATGATTACTTCTTGGTACCGAACATACCGAAGCGATCGGCGAACTTCTGTACGCGACCACCGGTGTCCAGGACTTTCTGCTTACCGGTGTAGAACGGGTGGCACAGGTTGCAAACGTCGATCGCCAGGGTGCTGCCCAGGGTCGAACGGGTTTCAAACTTGTTGCCGCAGCTGCAGGTGACTGCAACTACTTCGTAGTTCGGATGAATATCTGCTTTCATGGTCACTTCCTCGAGCTGCGTGCCGCCACCCAACACCAATTGTTGAATACCGCACGTAATTAGGCGGCGAATAATACCAGAGCATCACGCCAACGCAAGTTGTCGCTTGCACCGACCGTCGTCTGCTAGGCTCGCCAGTCTTTGAAACGCCCTCCGAGACTTTCCGCGTGTCCGACGTCATCCTGCGCCTTGCCCTGCCCTCCCCGCTGCGTCGCCTGTTCGACTACAAGGCGCCGGCAAGCATGGCGCGCCAGGCCTTGACCCCGGGCATGCGCATTCGCGTGCCATTCGGCCGCCGCGAAATGATCGGCGTGCTGGTGGAGGTGTGCGAGCAGAGCGAAGTACCCGCCGACAAGCTCAAGCCGGCCAGCGCCCTGCTCGACCCGGTGTCGCCGATCCCGCCGTCGCTGTTCAAGTTGTGCCTGTGGACCGCCCAGTACTACCAGCACAGCCTGGGTGACACCCTGAGCTGGGCCTTGCCGACCCTGCTGCGCCAGGGCGAGCCCGCCGAGATGCGCCAGGAGCGCTTCTGGCACGTCGCCCCCGGCGCCCGCCTGGAAGACCCGCGCATCGCCCGCGCTCCGCGCCAGCGCGATGCCCTCAAGACCCTGGCCCAGCACCCGCATGGCGTGGCCCATAGCCTGCTGGCCAAGCTCAATCTGAACAAGGACAGCCTCGACCTGCTGCTGGCCAAGGACCTGGTGCAGATCGAGGTCCGCCGCCACCTGCCGTCGCTGCGCCACGAACACTGGCTGGCACAGCCGGAACTGCCGCTCAACGAAGAGCAACGCGACGCCTTCGACGCCGTGCGCGAAGGCTTTGGCGGCTTCGGCGCCTTCCTGCTGGCCGGTGTCACCGGCAGCGGCAAGACCGAGGTGTACCTGCAGCTGATCCGCGAAACACTGGAAGCCGGCAAGCAGGCCCTGGTGCTGATCCCGGAGATCAACCTCGGCCCGCAGACCCTGGCCCGCTTCGAGCAACGCTTCAACGCCCGCATCGCCCTGCTGCATTCGGCGGTGAACGACCGCGAACGCCTGGATGCCTGGCTGGCAGCCCGGGACGGCGAGGCCGACATCATCATCGGCACCCGCTCGGCGTTGTTCACGCCGATGAAGAATCCCGGCCTGATCATCATCGACGAGGAGCACGACGGCTCCTATAAACAGCAGGAAGGCCTGCGCTACCATGCCCGCGACCTGGCACTGGTGCGCGCCCACCAGGAAAACGTCCCGATCCTGCTAGGTTCTGCCACGCCATCGCTGGAAACCCTGCACAACGCCCTGACCGGTCGCTACCGCCTGCTGCGCATGAACCAGCGCGCCGGCGGTGCCCGCCCGCCACGCATGCTGCGCCTGGATGTGAAGAGCCTGCCGCTGGACAGCGGCATCAGCGGCCCACTGCAGCAGGCCATCCGCCAAACCCTGGAGGCGGGCCAGCAAGTGCTGGTGTTCCTCAACCGCCGCGGTTTCGCCCCGACCTTGCTGTGCCACGATTGTGGCTGGCTGTCCGAATGCCCGCGCTGCGATGCGCGCATGACCGTGCACCAGCGCTCCGGCGTGCTGCGTTGCCACCATTGCGGCTATGACGAGCGCCTGCCGCAGCAGTGCCCGCAGTGCAACCACGTTGACCTGCGCCCGGTCGGCGCCGGCACCGAGCGTGCCGAGGAACGCCTGAAAGTGCTGTTCCCGGATTACCCGATCCTGCGTGTGGACCGCGACAGCACGGCGCGCAAGGACGCCATGCACAACCTGTTCAGCACCATCCAGCGCGGCCAGCCGAGCATCCTCGTCGGCACCCAGATGCTCGCCAAGGGCCATCACTTCCCGCGGGTGACCCTGGTGGCCATCCTCGATGCCGATGGCGGGCTGTTCTCCGGCGATTTCCGCGCCAGCGAACGCATGGCACAGCTGATCGTGCAGGTTGCCGGGCGGGCCGGGCGGGCCGAGGAACCCGGCAAGGTCATCATCCAGACCCACCTGGCCGACCATCCGCTGCTGGTGCAGCTTACCGAGCAGGGCTACTTCGCCTTCGCCGAGCAGGCCCTGGATGAACGCCGCGCCGCCGGGCTGCCGCCTTACTCGCACCTGGCGCTGCTGCGCGCCGAAGCGCACAAGCCCGGGCAGGCCGAAAGTTTCCTCGACGAGGCCTGCGCCGCCGCCGAGCGCCTGGTGGCCGAACAGCGCCTGCCCGGCATCGAGTTGCTGGGGCCGGTGCCAGCACCGATGGAGCGCCGCGCCGGGCGCTTCCGCGCGCAACTGTTGATACAGGCCAATACGCGGGCGCCTTTGCATCGACTGATCAGCGCCTGGTTGCTAGTGTTGGAGCAGATGCCGAGCGGGCGCCAGGTGCGGTGGTCGCTGGATGTCGATCCAGTCGACCTGTACTGACGTTGGGGCTGCTCTGCAGCCCATCGCGGCACAAGGCCGCTCCTACACGGGGGCGCGTAACGCCTGTAGGAGCGGCCTTGTGTCGCGATGGGCCGCAAAGCGGCCCCGGCATTCTCAAGGCAAGCAACCCCCAAAGGTTGGCAACCCGCCCCCAGCCACGGATAATGCCCAGTTTTTCCACCTGCGCATCCAAGCGCTCCACCGCGCTTGCGGTCGAAAAGAGATCCCCATGAAAGACACCATTCGCCAGCTGATCCAGCAAGCCCTCACCCAACTCGTCACCGACGGTGTGCTGCCTGAAGGGCTGTCGCCGGCGATCCAGGTGGAAAACGCCCGGGACAAGACCCACGGCGACTTCGCCAGCAACATCGCCATGATGCTGGCCAAGCCGGCCGGCATGAAGCCGCGCGACCTGGCCGAGAAACTGATCAATGCCCTGCCGGCCAGCGCCGACATCAGCAAGGTCGAGATCGCCGGCCCCGGCTTCCTCAACTTCTTCCAGAACACCGACGCCCTGGCCAACCGCCTGGATGCCGCACTGGCCGACGCCCACCTGGGCGCGCGCAAGGCCGGCCCTGCGCAAAAGGTTGTGATCGACATGTCGGCACCCAACCTGGCCAAGGAGATGCACGTCGGCCACCTGCGTTCGACCATCATCGGTGACAGCGTGGCGCGCGTGCTGGAGTTCCTCGGCGATGACGTGATCCGCCAGAACCACGTGGGCGACTGGGGCACCCAGTTCGGCATGCTGCTGGCCTACCTGGAAGAAAACCCGATCACCAGCGACGAGCTGTCGGACCTGGAAAACTTCTATCGCGCCGCCAAGAAGCGCTTCGACGAATCCGAAGAATTCGCCACCCGCGCCCGCGGCCTGGTGGTCAAGCTGCAGGCCGGTGACCCGGACTGCATGGCCCTGTGGACGCGCTTCAAGGACATTTCGCTGTCGCACTGCCAGAAGACCTACGAGCTGCTCAACGTCAAGCTGACCATGGCCGACGTGATGGGTGAAAGCGCCTACAACGACGACCTGGCGAACGTGGTCGCCGACCTCAAGGCCAAGGGCCTGCTGGTCGAAGACCAGGGCGCACAGTGCGTGTTCCTCGACGAGTTCAAGAACAGCGAAGGCGAACCACTGCCGGTGATCGTGCAGAAGGCCGACGGTGGCTACCTGTACGCCACCACCGACCTGGCTGCCGTGCGCTACCGCAGCAACGTGCTCAAGGCAGACCGCGCCCTGTACTTCGTCGACCAGCGCCAGGCCCTGCACTTCAACCAGGTGTTCGAAGTTGCACGCCGCGCAGGCTTCGTCGACCACCCGATGCAGATGGAGCACATGGGCTTCGGCACCATGAACGGCGCCGATGGCCGCCCGTTCAAGACCCGTGACGGCGGCACCGTGAAGCTGATCGACCTGCTCACCGAGGCCAAGGAGCGCGCCTACGCGCTGGTCAAGGAAAAGAACCCGAGCCTGGCCGACGAAGAACTGCGCCACATCGGCGAAGTGGTTGGCATTGGCGCAGTGAAATACGCCGACCTGTCCAAGCACCGCACCAGCGACTACAGCTTCAACTTCGAGCTGATGCTCAACTTCGAAGGCAACACCGCGCCTTACCTGCTGTACGCCTACACCCGCGTGGCCGGCGTATTCCGCAAACTGGGCAAGGGCTTCGATGAAGTCGACGGCAACATCGTGCTGCAGGCTGCCCACGAGCAGGACCTGGCCGCGCGCCTGGCGCAGTTTGGCGAAATCCTCAACAACGTCGCCGACAAGGGCACGCCGCACGTGCTGTGCAGCTACCTGTACGACCTGGCCGGCCTGTTCTCCAGCTTCTACGAGAATTGCCCGATTCTTGCCGCCGAAACCCCGCAGCAGCAGCAGAGCCGCCTGCGCCTGGCGGCGCTGACCGGTCGCACCCTCAAGCAAGGTCTGGAACTGCTCGGCCTGGAAACCCTGGAGCGCATGTAAGTTGGCTGCCAAGAAAAAACCCGCACCCAAACGCGGCGCCAGCCGCCAGACGGCGCCGGCCAAGCAGCCGATTCCCGGTTGGGTATGGCTGGCGGTCGGCCTGACCGTAGGCGCGTTCATCGTGTTCCTGATGAAGCTCGAGCCCGGTGGCGAAGACATCAAGCGCACCAAGCCCGAGCAGCAGAAGGCGGAGAAAGTGGCCGAAGCCGGCAAGCCGGCGCAGGCCACCCCGCAGCAGCCGGTGAAGCCGAAGTACGACTTCTACACGCTGCTGCCGGAGTCGGAGGTGATCGTGCCGCCGGAGGCCGTGCCAGAGAAGACGCCACCTGTCCCGGCCCAGCCGGTGACCCCGGTGACGCCGGCCGAAGCGGCGAAGATCGACACGGCGCGAGCCCAGGCGGCGCTGATGGGCCAGACCCCGCCACCGGCACCACCGGTGATCAAGCCGGCGGCAACCACCCAGTTCTTCCTGCAGGCTGGTTCGTTCCGCAAGCAGGCCGATGCCGACAAGGTGCGCGCGCAGATCATCCTGCTGGGCCAGTCGGTGAAGGTGGAGTCGGGCACGGTCAAGGACGAAACCTGGTACCGCGTGCTGGTGGGGCCGTTCAGCAACCGCGAGCAGCTGACCGGGGCGCAGAAGCAACTGGCTGGGGCAGGTTTCAGCAACCTGCTGCTGCAACAGCGGCAGACCCGTCAGTAACCTGCTTTCGGGGGGCGCTTTGCGCCCCTATCGCGACACAAGGCCGCTCCTACAATGTGCGGGTAAACCTGAAAGTCAGGTTTACGCGATCCCTGTAGGAGCGGCCTTGTGTCGCGATAGGGCTGCAAAGCAGCCCCCATGTGAACTCAACCCCGCCCCGCATTCCGCTCGGAAACCTGGCTGTTCAGCGTCCAGAAGTCATACAGCACCCCCACCAGGAACAGCCCGCCGGTGAAGAAGTAGATGATCGCGGTGATCCACTTGCCCTGATACAGCCGGTGCAGCCCAAACACCCCGAGGAAGGTCAGCAGGATCCAGGCGATGTTGTAGTCAATGCGCCCGGACTGGAACCTGAGGTCGGCTTCACGGTCCATGGACGGGATCAGGAACAGGTCGATCAACCAGCCGATGCCCAGCAGGCCCAGGGTGAAGAACCAGATGGTGCCGGTTACTGGCTTGCCGTAATAGAAACGATGCGACCCGGTAAAGCCGAAAATCCATAGCAGGTAGCCAATGGTCTTGCTGTGGGTGTCGTGAAACGGCGCCCCCTGTTGATAACTGTTCATTCATAGCCCCCGTGGGTTATCCGAAAATTTTCTAAGAAAAAATGTGACTTTCTTGTCGCAGGCCGACGTACGGCACCTGGACAATCGACCAACGGATCAAAGATTGATCAAAAAGCTGTTATAAAGTTGCGCGCCCAACACATAACTATTCATAAGAGCTTCATCTATGCCGCCTTTACTCAAGACATGGCTGACCCTCTGCCTATTATTGCCCCTGGCCGCCCACGCCACCAATCGTGAGCAACGTCTTCCCAATGGTTTTACCGGCTACACCACCAATGCCTCGGTAAGACATGCACCGGTCAAGCAGACCGCGCTGCGCACCCGCCCAAGCAATGCCGCCAGCAGCCGCAGCGTGCCCGGTGCGCCGGTCGCCGCCATGTCGCCGAAGCAGAGCAGCGATGTGCTCAGCCGTGCGGTGAATGTGCTCGGCACCCCTTATGTCTGGGGCGGCAGCAGCCCGAAGAAAGGCTTCGACTGCAGCGGGCTGGTCAAATACGCCTTCAACGACGTCGCCGACGTCGACCTGCCGCGCACCTCCAATGCCATGGCCCAGGGCCACGGCGTCAAGGTAGCCAAGGGTGACCTGAAGCCAGGTGACCTGATTTTCTTCAACATCAAGAGCCGCCGGGTGAACCACGTTGCCATCTACCTGGGCAACGACCGCTTCATCCATGCTCCACGCCGTGGCAAGCGGGTAAGCATCGACACCCTGAGCAAGCCTTACTGGCAGAAGCATTACGTGGTGGCCAAGCGAGTGCTGCCGAAAGAACAGCAGCAGCTGAACCTGGCCAAGCGCTGATCTGATCGGCGCTCTCCTGTCCGGGCCTCTTCGCGGGCACGCCCGCTCCCACAGGTACCGCGTCGCTCTCGCGGGCAGCGCCATACCTGTGGGAGCGGGCGTGCCCGCGAAGGGGCCGGTACAGCCACTACAAGTCTTCGATCAGCCCTCGCTCCCTCAGCCCCCGCATCGCCCCCTCCATCGTCCGCATCCCGTCCGCACCACCCGCCTGCATCACCGAACACAACTGCGCCATCCGCCCCTCCCGAACCAGGTTACGCACCGCTGGCGTCACCACCAGCACTTCCCGCGCAGCAACCCGCCCACCGCCCGTACGCCTGACCAGCACCTGCGCCACCACCAGGCGCAACGACTCGGCCAGCATCGCCCGCACCAGCGGCTTCTCTTCGGCAGCGAACACCTCCACCAACCGGTCAATACTGCTCACCGCCGAACGCGTATGCACGGTCGCCAGCACCAGGTGCCCAGTCTCGGCCGCGCGCAAGGCCAGCCGAATGGTTTCCAGGTCGCGCAGCTCACCGATCATGATCACATCCGGGTCCTGACGCAGGGCACTGCGCAGCCCCTGGGCGAACCCACCGCAATGGCGGCCGACCTCACGCTGGTTGACCAGGCTGCGCTGGCTACTGTGGATAACTTCGACAGGGTCTTCGAGGGTGATGATATGCAGAGCCCGATCGCGGTTCAGTTGGTCAAGCAGTGTCGCCAAGGTGCTGGACTTGCCGCTGCCGGTCGGCCCACCCACGAGGATCAAGCCATCGCTGCATTGCGCAACAGCTTGAAACACATCCCCCAGGTCGAGTTCATCGAGCGTGGCGATATGCCCCGGGATCAGGCGAAAGGTGGCCGCAGGGCCATGCAACTGGCGAAACAGGTTCAGCCGAAAGCGCCCCAGCACCGGCAATTCCAGCGCCAGGTCCAGCTCATCACCCCGGGTCCACTGTCGACGCTGGTCTTCATCCAGCATGGGTGCCATGCCCTCGGTCAAGGCAGCCGGGCCCAAGGTCGGCAGGGCCATGCGCTGCAGCTCGCCATCCAGGCGCAGCATCGGTATCTGGCCCGCCGCCAGGTGCAGGTCGGAAGCCCCCGCATCCACGGCCCGGGCCAACAGGTCGGTCACATCCATGAGACTCCCCAAAGGCCTTCAAGTAGGTAGAATGCCGCAAACCCCACAGCCGCCGGCATCAGTCCATGTCCACCCTAGCAGACAACCTTTCCGCTATTTCCGCCCGTATCGCCAGCGCTGCCCAGGCTGCCGGGCGTGATCCGGCCAGCGTCCAGTTGCTGGCCGTGAGCAAGACCAAGCCAGCCAGCGCCATCCGCGAGATCCACGCCGCCGGCGTGTGCGATTTCGGGGAAAACTACCTACAGGAAGCGCTGACAAAGCAGCAGGCACTCGGCGACCTGCCCTTGATCTGGCACTTCATCGGCCCCATTCAGTCGAACAAGACCAAAGCCATCGCCGAGCATTTCGACTGGGTACATTCCGTGGACCGCCTGAAAATCGCCCAACGCCTCTCGGAGCAGCGCCCGGCCGGGCTGGTGCCACTGAACATCTGCCTGCAGGTGAACGTCAGCGGCGAAGACAGCAAGTCTGGCTGCGCCCCCGCCGACCTGCCGGCCCTGGCCAAGGCGGTAGCCGCGCTGCCCAACCTGCGCCTGCGCGGGCTGATGGCCATCCCAGAACCCACTGATGACCGCGCCGCCCAGGAAGCCGCCTTCGCCACCCTGCGCCAATTGCAGGAAGGCCTTGGCCTTGGCCTGGACACCCTGTCCATGGGCATGAGCCACGACCTGGAAGCGGCCATTGCACAGGGTGCGACCTGGGTGCGTATCGGTACCGCCCTGTTCGGTGCCCGCGACTACGGGCAGCCCTGATTCCATGCTTTACTCACTCTTTCCCACAAGGACCTGACATGAGCAAGACTCGTATTGCCTTCATCGGCGCCGGCAACATGGCCGCCAGCCTGATCGGTGGTCTGCGTGCCCAGGGCCTGGACGCCTCGCAGATCCGCGCCAGCGACCCGGGCGCCGAGACCCGCAGCCGCATCCAGGCCGAGCACGGCATCGAAACCTTCGAGAACAACGCCCAGGCCATCGATGGTGCCGACGTCATCGTCCTGGCGGTCAAGCCCCAGGTCATGAAAGCCGTGTGCCAAGCCCTGCAACCAAACCTGCAGGATGGCCAGCTGATCGTTTCCATCGCCGCCGGCATCACCTGCGCCAGCCTGCAAAGCTGGGTCGGCGCTCGCCCGGTGGTGCGCTGCATGCCCAACACCCCGGCACTGCTGCGCCAAGGCGTCAGCGGCCTGTACGCCACCGCGGAAGTATCCAGCGAACAACGCCAACAGGCCGAGCAACTGCTGTCGGCCGTGGGCACCGCCCTGTGGCTGGAGCAGGAGCAGCAACTGGACGCCGTGACGGCTGTCTCCGGCAGCGGCCCGGCGTATTTCTTCCTGCTGATCGAAGCCATGACCGCGGCAGGCGAGAAACTTGGCCTGCCACGTGAAACCGCCTCGCAGCTGACCCTGCAGACAGCCTTGGGCGCCGCACGCATGGCGGTTGCCAGCGATGTCGATGCTGCCGAACTGCGCCGCCGTGTCACCTCGCCTGCCGGCACTACCGAAGCGGCGATCAAGTCGTTCCAGGCCAGCGGCTTCGAAGCCATCGTCGAACAGGCGCTGCAGGCTGCGGCTACACGTTCCGCCGAGCTAGCCGAACAACTGGGCAAATAAGGAGCCTTAGATGAATGCACTGTCCGGCGCCGCGATCTTCGTGGTGCAAACCCTGGTCAGCCTGTACCTGGTGATCGTCCTGCTGCGCTTCGTGCTGCAGCTGGTCAAGGCCAATTTCTACAACCCGCTGTGCCAGTTCGCCGTGCGCGCCACACAACCGCTGCTCAAGCCGATCCGCCGGGTCATCCCCAGCGTTGGTGGGCTGGATACCTCGTCGCTGCTGTTGTCGGTGGTCATCCAGGCGTTGCTGATGGCTTTCGTGCTGATGGTCACCTACGGCACCTTCGGTGACATCCTGCACCTGCTGATGTGGGCCATCATCGGTATCACCTCGCTGTTCCTGAAGATTTTCTGGGTCGCGATGATCGTCATGGTGATCGTGTCCTGGGTTGCTCCCAACAGCCACAACCCGGCGGCCGAACTGGCCTACCAGATCAGCGAACCGGTGCTGGCACCGTTCCGCCGCATCGTGCCCAACCTGGGCGGCATGGACATCTCGCCGATCTTCGCCTTCCTCGCGATCCAGGTGATCCAGTCGTTCGTCATGCCGCCGCTGGCCGCCTATGCCGGCATGCCACAAGAGCTGTGGCGGATGATCTGAGCCTCACCTGACCCTGGTTGCTTCCAGCGACAAGCCTCTGCTTGCCGCTGGGGGTAGCGCTCTTTAGACTTACGCCTCCGTCAAGCGTGAGCAGGGTCGATGTCCACTGTCTTTCCCGAAGATTCCGTCGGTCTGGTAGTACCGCAAACCGCCCGGTTCGATGAACCGCTGGCACTGGCTTGTGGCCGCTCCCTGGCCAGTTACGAACTGGTCTACGAGACCTATGGCACCCTGAACGCCAGCGCGAGCAACGCCGTGCTGATCTGCCATGCCCTTTCCGGCCACCACCATGCCGCTGGCTACCATGCCACCACCGACCGCAAGCCGGGCTGGTGGGACAGCTGCATCGGCCCTGGCAAGCCGATCGACACCAACCGCTTCTTCGTGGTCAGCCTGAACAACCTGGGCGGCTGCAACGGCAGCACCGGCCCCAGCAGCGTCAACCCGGCCACCGGCAAGCCTTATGGCGCCGACTTCCCGGTGCTGACCGTGGAAGACTGGGTGCACAGCCAGGTGCGCCTCGCCGAGCGCCTGGGCATCCAGCAGTGGGCCGCCGTGGTCGGTGGCAGCCTGGGTGGCATGCAGGCGCTGCAGTGGACCATCAGCTACCCCGAGCGCGTGCGCCATTGCGTCGACATCGCCTCGGCGCCCAAGCTGTCGGCACAGAACATCGCCTTCAACGAAGTGGCACGCCAGGCCATCCTCACCGACCCCGAATTCCACGGTGGTTCGTTCCAGGACCAGGGCGTGATCCCCAAGCGCGGCCTGATGCTGGCGCGCATGGTCGGCCACATCACCTACCTGTCGGATGACTCGATGGGTGAAAAATTCGGCCGCGAGCTGAAGAGCGACAAGCTCAACTACGACTTCCACAGCGTCGAATTCCAGGTCGAGAGCTACCTGCGCTACCAGGGCGAGGAGTTTTCCGGGCGCTTCGACGCCAACACCTACCTGCTGATGACCAAGGCGCTGGACTACTTCGACCCCGCCGCCGCCCAGGGCGGCGACCTGGCGGCCACCCTGGCCCACGTCAAGGCGGATTACTGCATCATGTCGTTCACCACCGACTGGCGCTTCTCCCCGGCCCGTTCGCGCGAGATCGTCGACGCCCTGATGGCCGCGCGCAAGAACGTCTGCTACCTGGAGATCGACTCGCCTTACGGGCACGACGCCTTCCTGATCCCCACGCCTCGCTACATGCAGGGTTTCTCGAACTACATGAACCGCATTGCCATCTGAGGACAGCATGAGAGCCGATCTGGAAATCATCCACGACTGGATCCCCGCCGGTAGCCGGGTACTCGACCTGGGCTGCGGCAGCGGCGAACTGCTGGCCTCGCTGCGCGACCGCAAGCAGGTCACCGGCTATGGCCTGGAGATCGACGCCGACAACATCGCCGCCTGCGTGGCCAAGGGCGTCAACGTCATCGAGCAGGACCTGGACAAGGGCCTGGGCAACTTCGCCAGCAACAGTTTCGACGTGGTGATCATGACCCAGGCCCTGCAGGCCGTGGAGTACCCCGACCGCATCCTCGACGAGATGCTGCGCGTGGGCCGCCAGTGCATCATCACCTTCCCCAACTTCGGCCACTGGCGTTGCCGCTGGTACCTGGCGACCAAAGGCCGCATGCCGGTTTCGGACTTCATGCCGTACACCTGGTACAACACGCCAAACATCCACTTCTGCACCTTCGCCGACTTCGAAGAGCTGTGCCACGAGCGCCGCGCCAAGGTGCTAGACCGCCTGGCGGTCGACCACTTGCACCGCAACGGGTGGGGTGGCCGGCTTTGGCCTAATCTTCTAGGTGAGATCGGCATCTACCGCGTCAGCAGCCCGGGCCTGCAAGAACATCAGCTCGCGGTCTGACGCCCACCGGAGGAACCACCCCATGCGTCGCCTAGCCCTGTTCCTGATCAGCCTGTGCCTGGCCCTGCCGGTACTGGCTGCCGATGCTGCCCGTCCCGAGCGCAAGGAAGTGTTTGGCGACGTGACGGTGCACTACAGCGCGTTCACCTCGAGCATGCTGACACCGGAGGTGGCCGCAGCCACCGGCCTGGTACGCAGCAAGAACCAGGGCGTACTCAACATCGCCGTGCTCAAGGCCAACAAGCCCGCCACGGCTGTGGTCAGCGGCACGGTCAAGGACCTGACCGGGCGCAGCAGCCCGCTGTCGTTCAAGCAGATCACCGAACAGGGCGCGGTGTACTACATTGCCCAGTTCAAGATCGACCAGCCAGAAACCGTCACCTTCGACCTGAATATCGAAACCGGCGGCATCAGCAACTCCCTCAGCTTCAATCAGGACGTTTTCCCAGGCGAATGATGAATTTCCAGCAACTCGTATTGGCCAGCCACAACGCCGGCAAACTCAAGGAACTCCAGGCCATGCTCGGCGCGTCCGTGCAACTGCGCTCGATCGGCGAGTTCAGCCAGGTCGAGCCGGAAGAAACCGGCCTGTCGTTCGTCGAGAACGCCATCCTCAAGGCGCGCAATGCCGCACGCATTTCCGGCCTGCCGGCCCTGGCCGACGATTCGGGCCTGGCGGTGGATTTCCTCGGCGGCGCGCCGGGCATCTACTCGGCGCGCTATGCCGACGGCAAGGGTGACGCGGCGAACAACGCCAAGCTGCTCGAAGCACTGAAAGACGTGCCTGAAGCCGAGCGCGGCGCACAGTTCGTCTGCGTCCTGGCACTGGTGCGCCATGCCGACGACCCGCTGCCGATTCTGTGCGAAGGCCTGTGGCACGGGCGCATCATGTTCGAGGCCAGTGGCGAGCACGGCTTTGGCTACGACCCGCTGTTCTGGGTACCGGAGCGCAGCTGCTCCAGCGCCGACCTGGCCCCTGTGGACAAGAACCAGCTCAGCCACCGCGCCCGCGCCATGGCCCTGCTGCGCCAACGTCTGGGCCTGGCATGATCGAAACGCTGTCCACCCCCGGCGCGGCGGGCTTCACCAGCCTGCCGCCGCTGGCGCTGTACATCCACATCCCGTGGTGCGTACGCAAATGCCCTTACTGCGACTTCAACTCCCACGCTGCCGGGCCTGAACTGCCGGAAGATGCCTACGTCGCCGCCCTGCTGACCGACCTCGACCAGGAACTGGCCGCCGTGCAAGGCCGGCCGATCAGCTCGATCTTCTTCGGCGGCGGTACCCCTAGCCTGTTCAGTGCCGACGCCCTTGGCCGACTGCTGCGTGGCGTAGAGCAACGCATCCCGTTTGCGCCGGACATCGAAATCACCCTGGAGGCCAACCCGGGCACGTTCGAGCAGGACAAGTTCAAGGCCTACCGGCAAACCGGTATCAATCGTCTGTCCATCGGTGTGCAGAGCTTCCAGCCAGCCAAACTGCAGGCGCTGGGGCGTATCCACAATGGCGATGAAGCGGTCCGCGCCGCCGGCATGGCGCGCGCCGCCGGCTTCGACAACTTCAACATGGACCTGATGCACGGCCTGCCCGACCAGTCGCTCGACGACGCGCTGGGCGACCTGCGCCAGGCCATCGACCTGGGGCCGACGCACCTGTCGTGGTACCAGCTGACCGTGGAGCCGAACACGGTGTTCTGGAACCAGCCGCCCGAGCTGCCCGAGGACGACATCCTCTGGGATATCCAGGAGGCCGGCCAGGCACTGATGGCCGAACACGGCTTCCGCCAGTACGAGGTCTCGGCCTATGCCCAGGCGGGGCGCGCTGCCCGGCACAACCTCAACTACTGGCGCTTTGGCGACTTCATCGGCATCGGCGCTGGTGCCCACGGCAAGCTGACCTTCGCCGACGGGCGCATCCTGCGCACCTGGAAAACCCGCCTGCCCAAGGACTACCTGAACCTGGCCAAGCCGTTCAAGGCCGGCGAAAAGCTGCTGCCAGTCGACGAGCTGCCGTTCGAGTTCCTGATGAACGCCCTGCGCCTGACCGATGGGGTGGAAGCCGAACTGTTCACCCAGCGCACCGGTTTGCCGCTGGCACACCTGCGCGAGGCACGCCGCGCGGCCGAACAAAAGGGCCTTTTGCAGGTCGAACCGGATCGACTGGTGGCCACGCCGAGGGGCCAGTTGTTCCTCAATGACCTGCTGCAGTATTTCTTGACCTAAGGATGACCCATGGATCTGGTACTTGATCTGCTCGCGACGGTTTCTCGCTGGAGCCGCAGCAATCTGTCGGAGATTTCACTGGCCTTGGTAGGCTGCCTGCTGGTGCTGTTCGGCACCGATATCAAGGGCTGGGTGGAACAGCGCCTGGGCGGCCTGGCGGGTGCCCTGCGCGTACCGTTCATGGCTTTGCTGGTGATGATCGGCAGCGGTGCGGCGCTGATCTATGCCACGCCTTGGGTGGTGAAAGGGCTGAGCCAGTTCAACAACTACGCGCTGGCGCCGGTGTTGCTGGTGGTACTGGTGCTGATCGGGGTGGTGGCGGATCGACGGGGCTGAGCCACGGCCTTGCACTGAACCTTGCAGGAGCGGCCTTGTGTCGCGATAGGCCGCAAAGCGGCCCCAGCAATTGCTGCCTCACCGCTGACATCCTGGGGCCGCTACGCGGCCCATCGCGACACAAGGCCGCTCCTACAATGACCGCGTAATCTGGCGAGTACAGAGATGGGTTGTAAAAGCTGCCCCGGTGAACCAGGGCAGCCCTACCACCTGACTAGCCCTTACTGGGCATCATCAAAGTGATCGCGCATGAAGTCCCGAACGGTCTTGAGCACAGTCAAGATCCGGATGAACGTCCAAACGCGGCTCAGCGCATCAAGCAAACGCTTCATATGCCTTGGCCTCCGTGTTGGCGGGCCAATCTTCCAGCATCTAACCGGTACTTCGATGCCTTCGAAAACTGTGTGAGAGTCTTCTGTGAAGTGGCCAGGTCAATGGCCCTTCGAAGAGGTGCACCGGCACGGTTCTCAGGCCGTGTCGAAGGGGCCGGAAAGCAGAATTCTTCTCCTACCCGGCCCATCACTGATTTCATCCACACAGGAGCAGCGCGATGATACTTGGAATGCTCACCCAAGACTGTTAACCGCTCCGACACACGTGATGCCGGATATTTCTGAGCATTGACGTTCCCCCGCTACGCTGCCTATGATCAACTAACTGTGTGAGGGTTTTCTGTGAAACCTCAGAGCGAAGGATACTCAGTCCTGTCGCTCACATAAAAAAACCGCCCTTCTCAAGGCGGTTTTTTTTCGCCTGCATTTCTGCAGGCATCGGCATATCGAAAGGCCGTATCAGCCGGTCAATCCACCTTCTCGAACTTCAAATCCCAAACCCCATGCCCCAGCCGCTCGCCGCGGCGCTCGAACTTGGTGATCGGGCGCTCTTCCGGGCGCGGCACGTAGGTACCGTCAGCCGCACGGTTGCGATAGCCCGGGGCAGCGCTCATCACTTCCAGCATGTACTCGGCATACGGTTCCCAGTCGGTGGCCATGTGGAACACGCCACCGGGCTTGAGCTTGCGTCGTACCAGCTCGGCGAACTCCAGCTGGACGATGCGGCGCTTGTGGTGGCGCGCCTTGTGCCATGGGTCGGGGAAGAACAGCATCAGGCGGTCGAGGCTGTTGTCCGCCACGCAGCGGTTCAGCACTTCGATGGCATCGCAGTCATATACCCGCAGGTTCTTCAGGCCCTGGGTCAGCACGCCGTTGAGCAGCGCGCCAACACCCGGGCGGTGTACTTCCACACCGATGAAGTCCTGTTCAGGCGCGGCAGCAGCCATTTCCAGCAGGGAATGGCCCATGCCGAAGCCGATCTCCAGGGTGCGCGGCGCCGAGCGGCCGAACACCTGGTCGTAGTCCACCGGGCTGTCGGCCAGCGGCAGGATGTACAGCGGGCCGCCCTGCTCCAGGCCACGTTGCTGGCCTTCGGTCATGCGCCCGGCGCGCATCACGAAACTCTTGATGCGGCGGTGCGGGCGGGCTTCGCCGTCGGGGGTGATCGGCGTATCGTGCGATTCAGTCATCAGGGGCTCTTACTTGATCAGACCATCCAGCGGCGAAGAGGCGCTGGCATAGAGTTTCTTCGGCATACGGCCGGCCAGGTAGGCCATGCGACCGGCGACGATGGCGTGCTTCATGGCCTCGGCCATCAGTACCGGCTGCTGGGCGTGGGCGATGGCCGAATTCATCAGCACCGCTTCACAGCCCATTTCCATGGCGATGGTGGCGTCGGACGCGGTACCCACGCCAGCATCGACCAGCACCGGCACCTTGGACTCTTCCAGGATGATCTGCAGGTTGTAGGGGTTGCAGATACCCAGGCCGGTACCGATCAGGCCAGCCAGCGGCATGACCGCGATGCAGCCGGCTTCGGCCAGCTGGCGGGCAATGATCGGATCGTCGCTGGTGTAGACCATCACGTCGAAACCATCCTTGACCAACACTTCGGCGGCCTTGAGGGTTTCGATCACATTGGGGAACAGGGTTTTCTGGTCAGCCAGTACTTCCAGCTTGACCAGGTTGTGGCCATCCAGCAGTTCGCGGGCCAGGCGGCAGGTGCGCACGGCTTCGACCGCGTCGTAGCAGCCAGCGGTGTTCGGCAGGATGGTGTAGCGGTCCGGTGGCAGCACATCGAGCAGGTTCGGCTCGCCCGGGTTCTGGCCAATGTTGGTGCGGCGCACGGCAACGGTGACGATCTCGGCACCCGAGGCTTCGATGGCCAGGCGGGTTTCTTCCATGTCACGGTACTTGCCGGTACCGACCAGCAGGCGCGACTGGAAAGTACGCCCGGCCAGGGTGAAGGGCTTGTCGCTACGAACGTTGCTCATGGTTGTTCCTCGGGAAAAGGTTGCTGGGCTTGCAGGTGAATCGCCGGCCGGAATCAGCCGCCACCGATGGCGTGGACCACTTCGACCTGGTCGCCGTCGTTCAACAGCGTGCTGTCGTGCTGGCTACGCGGCACGATATCCAGGTTAAGTTCCACCGCGACGCGGCGCCCGGTCAGCTCCAGGCGGGCCAGCAGGGCCGCGACGCTTTCGCCAGCGGGCAATTCGTAAGGTTCACCGTTCAGTTGAATGCGCATGCGCACGGCCACCATTGTTCTTTGGGGGCCCGCATTCTAGCGCTGAACCGCCCTGCAACCCAAGGGCGCTGCACGCCATTAGTCGCGATTGTGGACCACTCGGTCAACCGAGCCGCCAGGCTGCCAGGCCCAGGCACAGCCAGCCGGCGAGGAAGCACAGGCCACCAATCGGGGTGATGATGCCGAGCTTGCCCAGGCCGCTGAGGGTCAGCAGGTACAGGCTACCGGAGAACAGCACTATCCCCACGGCAAACAGGCCGCCAGCCCAGCCGACCAGGCGCCCTGGCAGGTGCACCGAGAGCACGGCGACAGCGAAGATCGCCAGGGCATGCACCAACTGGTAGGTCACACCAGTCTGGAAGATCGCCAGGTAGTCGGCCGTCAGCCGGCTTTTCAGGCCGTGGGCGGCGAAAGCGCCCAGGGCCACACCGGTGAAGCCGAAAAAGGCGGCAAGCATCAGGAAGCTGCGAAGCATGGGACGACTCCTTGGATCGGGTCTGTATAATGGCCCCTTCCACCCGTACGGCCAAGCCATCGTCATGCTGCCAACCCTTCTCCGCCGCCTCTCCCGCGCCCTGCTCTGGTTCGCTGCCGGCAGCATCGTGCTGGTGCTGGTGTTCCGCTGGGTGCCACCACCCGGCACGGCGCTGATGGTCGAGCGCAAGGTGCAGTCCTGGGTGAATGGCGAGCCGATCGACCTGCAGCGCGACTGGGAGCCGTGGGAGAACATCTCCGATGACCTCAAGGTCGCGGTCATTGCTGGCGAGGACCAGAAGTTCGCCAACCACTGGGGTTTCGACATCCCGGCTATCCAGGCGGCGCTGGCCTACAACGAGCGCGGCGGCAGCATTCGCGGTGCCAGCACCCTGACCCAGCAGGTGGCCAAGAACCTGTTCCTGTGGTCCGGGCGCAGCTGGTTCCGCAAAGGGCTGGAGGCCTGGTTCACCGCGTTGATCGAGCTGTTCTGGTCGAAGGAGCGGATTCTCGAGGTCTACCTGAACAGTGCCGAATGGGGCAAAGGTGTGTTTGGCGCCCAGGCGGCAGCGCGCTACCACTTTGGCGTCGATGCGAGCAGGCTTAGCCGCCAGCAGGCGGCGCAGCTGGCGGCGGTGCTGCCGAGCCCGATCAAGTGGAGTGCCAGCAGACCGAGCGCCTATGTGGCCAGCCGGGCCGGCTGGATTCGCCGGCAGATGAGCCAGTTGGGTGGGCCCAGCTACCTGATGCAGCTCGACACTTCGCGCAAACTTTGAGCCTTTGGGGCTGCTGCGCAGCCCATCGCGACACAAGGCCGCTCCTACAGGGGATCGCAGTCTCTTGTAGGAGCGGCCTTGTGTCGCGAAAGGGCCGCAAAGCGGCCCCAAAATCCCCCGGCCAAAAAAAAGCCGCTCACCCTATGCGGGCCAGCGGCTTTTCCTTGCAGCCAGGGCTCGATCAGACCGCGATCAGCGCCTTGACCTTGTTCATCGCATTCTTCTCCAGCTGGCGAATCCGCTCAGCCGAAACGCTGTACTTGTCCGCCAGCTCATGCAACGTGGCCTTCTCTTCCGCCAACCAGCGCTGGTAGAGAATGTCGCGGCTACGCTCGTCCAGCCCTTGCAGTGCTTCGTGCAGGTTGCTGGTGGAGTTGTCGCTCCAGTCGGCATCCTCCAGCTGCACCGCCGGGTCGTAACGGTGGTCTTCCAGGTAATGCGCAGGCGACTGGAAGGCACTGTCGTCGTCAGCTTCCGCTGCCGGGTCGAACGCCATGTCCTGGCCGCTGAGGCGGCTTTCCATCTCGCGCACTTCACGCGGCTCCACGCCCAGGCTTTCCGCCACGCGGTGCACTTCGTCGTTGTTCAGCCAGGCCAGACGCTTCTTCTGGCTGCGCAGGTTGAAGAACAGTTTGCGCTGGGCCTTGGTGGTGGCCACCTTGACGATGCGCCAGTTGCGCAGGATGAACTCGTGGATCTCTGCCTTGATCCAGTGCACGGCGAACGACACCAGGCGCACGCCCATTTCCGGGTTGAAGCGCTTGACGGCTTTCATCAGGCCGACGTTGCCTTCCTGGATCAGGTCGGCCTGGGCCAGCCCGTAGCCGGCATAGCTACGGGCGATATGTACGACGAAACGCAGGTGGGCCATCACCATTTGACGAGCGGCCTCGACATCCTGCTCATAATAGAGACGCTCGCCCAGATCACGCTCCTGCTCGACAGTCAGCAGCGGGATGCTGTTGACCGTGTGCACGTAGGCTTCCAGGTTTGCACCGGGTACCAGGGCATAGGCAGGTTGCAACGATGTGGTCATTCAAGAACCTCCGACTTACAGAACTCGCGCCTTGTGGGCGCTGCCAACATTGACCTGGAACGACGGTACAAGTTCCATAGTGAAGAATTTGTCAATGCTGGCACGTAAAAACTATCGCGGCGCCAGCTCGTTCAAATGGCGGGCCACTGCGATCCATGCACCGATATACCCCAACAGCACCGCTCCGATCAAGAGCGACAGACCATCGGACGCCGGCACCCCGCCCAGGGCGAAGTCGCTGCCATACAGCCCGGAAAGCCCTACCACCGCCTCATTTAGCCAGTTCAGGCCAAACGCCAGGATGCCCCATGCAATCACCCCTGCACCCAGGCCATACAGCGCGCCCATGTACAGGAAAGGCCGGCGTACGTAGGCGTCTGTACCACCGACCAGCTTGATCACTTCGATCTCGGTACGGCGGTTTTCAATATGTAGACGAATTGTGTTACCGATTACTAACAGCAGGGCAGAAATCAGCATCACGGCCAGGCCAAAGACAAAGCGGTCACCCAGCTTGAGGATGGCTGCAAGGCGCTCGACCCAAACCAGGTCAAGTTGCGCCACTTCCACCCGCGGCAGCTCCGACAGGCGCTGGCGCAGGGCTTCCAGGGCCGGCTTGTCGACTTCGGTAGGGGTCACCACCACCACGCCAGGCAGCGGGTTGTCAGGCAGCTCACGCAGGGCTTCGCCCAGGCCGGACTGTTGCTGGAACTCCTCCAGCGCCTGCTCGCGGCTGACATACTGCGCGTCGGCCACGCCAGGCATGCCCTTTATCTCGTCGCGCAGCGCCTCACCTTCGCGGCTGCCGGCATCGAGCTTGAGGTACAGCGAAATCTGCGCGGCGCGCTGCCACGAGCCGCCAAGCTTCTCGACGTTCTTCAGCAGCAGCGACAGGCCCATGGGCATGCTCAGCGCCACCGCCATCACCAGGCAGGTGAAGAAGCTGCCGATCGGCTGCTTGCCCAGCCGGCGCAGGCTGTCGGCCATGCTGGCACGGTGGCTTTCCAGCCAGGCATGCAGCAGCGTGCGGAAATCCGGGCCGTCATCGTCGTCGTGCTTTTTCTTCGCCGGTTGCGGGTCGGCCGGTTTCGGCGCAACCCGCTCGGAAACCTTCGGCGTACGTGTAGTGCTCATTGCCCGGCCTCCCCATCGCCGATCAAGCGGCCGCGCTGCAAGGTCAGCATGCGGTGGCGCATGCGCGCAATCAGTGCCAGGTCGTGGCTGGCGATCAATACCGTGGTACCCAGGCGGTTGATGTCCTCGAACACCCCCATGATCTCCGCGGCCAGGCGCGGGTCGAGGTTACCGGTGGGTTCGTCGGCCAGCAGCAGGGCTGGCTGGTGAACGATGGCGCGGGCGATGCCCACCCGTTGCTGCTGCCCGGTGGACAGGTCGGCCGGGAACAGCTCGCCCTTGTCGGCCAGCGACACTCGCTCCAGCGCCGAGTCCACGCGCTTGGCGACCTCGGCCTTGGACAGGCCGAGAATCTGCAGCGGCAAGGCGATGTTGTTGAACACCGTGCGGTCGAACAACAGCTGGTGGTTCTGGAACACCACGCCGATCTGCCGGCGCAGGAACGGGATCTGTGAATTGCTGATCTGGCCCAGGTCCTGCCCGGCCAGCATCAGCTTGCCGCTGGTCGGGCGCTCCATGGCCAGCAGCAGGCGCAGCAAGGTGCTCTTGCCCGCGCCCGAGTGGCCGGTGACGAACAGGAATTCGCCCCGGCGCGCCCGGAAACTCAGCTCATGCAAACCCACATGACCATTGGGATAGCGCTTGGCAACCTGTTCGAATCGGATCATGTTCAGTCTCGCTCGGCGAACAGAGCCTTGACGAACGGCTCGGCTTCGAAGGTACGCAGGTCGTCGATGCCTTCACCGACACCGATGAAGCGGATCGGCAGCTTGAACTGCTTGGCCAGGGCGAAGATCACCCCGCCCTTGGCAGTGCCGTCCAGCTTGGTCAGGGCCAGGCCGGTCAGTTCGACGCTCTGGTTGAAGTACTTGGCCTGGCTGATGGCGTTCTGGCCGGTGCCCGCATCGAGTACCAGCAGCACCTCGTGCGGCGCCTCGGCGTCGAGCTTGCCGATGACCCGGCGGACCTTCTTCAGCTCTTCCATCAGGTTGTCTTTGGTGTGCAGGCGGCCAGCGGTGTCGGCGATCAGCACGTCGACGCCACGGGCCTTGGCGGCCTGTACGGCATCGAAGATCACCGAAGCGGAGTCGGCGCCGGTGTGCTGGGCGATCACCGGGATCTGGTTACGCTCGCCCCACACCTGCAGTTGCTCGACCGCAGCGGCACGGAAGGTGTCGCCAGCAGCCAGCATCACTTTCTTACCTTCGAGCTGCAGCTTCTTGGCCAGTTTGCCGATGGTGGTGGTCTTGCCGGCGCCGTTCACACCGACCACCAGGATCACATAGGGCTTGTTCTGCGCCTGCACCACCAGCGGCTGCTCGACCGGGCGCAGCAGCGCAGCCAGTTCTTCCTGCAGCGACTTGTACAGGGCATCGGCGTCGGCCAGCTGCTTGCGGGCAACCTTCTGGGTCAGGTTCTGGACGATGGTGGAAGTGGCTTCCACGCCAACGTCGGCGGTCAGCAGTCGGGTTTCGATTTCGTCGAGCAGGTCGTCATCGATGACTTTCTTGCCCAGGAACAGGCTGGCCATGCCCTCGCCGATGCTGGCGCTGGTCTTCGACAGGCCCTGCTTGAGGCGGGCGAAGAAGCCGGGCTTGGCCTGCTCGGCCTGCGCGGCGACCGGGGCTGCAGCCACAGGGGCAGCAGGCTCTGGTGCAGGGCGTTCCGGGATGGCGGGCGGCGCTTTCGGCTCCAGATCCGGCACCAGGGCCACGGGCTCTTCGGCAACCGGCAGCACCAGGTTGCTGACCGGCGCGGCCGGCTCGACGATCGGGGCCGCCTCGACAGGGGCTGGCTCGACCGGGGCCGCCTGCAAGGGCATTGACGCGACCGGCTGCGGTGCAGGTGCCACCAGCGGCTGGGACGCGACCGGCTCGGGTTCAGGGGCCTGTGACGGTTGGGAAGCAACCGGTTCGGGGACAGGGGCCTCGACCACCGGGGATTGGACGGGTGCGGCGACCTGCTGCGGTTCTGTCAGCTGTGTGGCCGCAGGGGCCTGAACGGGTTCAGGGGCCTGTGGCGCTTCGGCGGTAGCCCCTTCGACCGGAGCGGCTGCAGGCTGCTCGACGGCTGGGGGTTCATTCGCGGGCACGCCCGTTGCCACAGGTTGCTGCGGCTTCTTGCGAAACCAGCTGAACAGGCCTTTCTTCTCACCAGCCTCGGCCGGTGCTTTTTTGTCGTCGTTGGAACCAAACATGGAAGACGGCTATCTCAGGGTAGCGATGGGCCAGCTATGGCGCATCGGGAATTCTCTCTACGCAGAACAGACTATCTTGAAGCCGGCTGGTTCATGCGCAACGTTTTGTCTTAGTGTCCTGCGGGCCAGAACGGCGACAGGCATGGTCGCCAGGCAACCGGATCAGTATCCTAGCACCTCCTGGCCCGCCGACGCTAAACCAGCGGGCCGCCGAACAGGTTAAACACCGTATGAATGCTCTAGCCCGCCGCGCCGCTGGCCTGTTGCTCGGCACGCTCTGCCTGCCGCTCGCGGCCTTCGCCGCCGATGTGCAACCCACCCACGAATTCATCCTCGACAACGGCCTGAAAGTAGTCGTGCGCGAGGACCACCGCGCCCCGGTGGTGGTCTCGCAGATCTGGTACAAGGTTGGCTCCAGCTACGAAACCCCGGGCCAGACCGGCCTGTCCCACGCGCTGGAACACATGATGTTCAAGGGCAGCGCCAAGGTCGGCCCCGGCGAGGCTTCGCGCATCCTGCGTGACATTGGCGCCGAAGAAAACGCCTTCACCAGCGACGACTACACCGCCTATTACCAGGTGCTGGCGCGCGACCGCCTGCCGGTGGCCCTGGAACTCGAGGCCGACCGCCTGGCCAGCCTGCGCCTGCCCGCTGACGAATTCAGCCGTGAAATCGAGGTGATCAAGGAAGAACGCCGCCTGCGTACCGACGACCAGCCCAACTCCAAGGCGTTCGAGCTGTTCCGCGCCATGGCCTACCCGGCCAGCGGCTACCACACCCCGACCATCGGCTGGATGGCCGACCTGGAGCGCATGAAGGTCGAGGAACTGCGCCACTGGTACGAATCCTGGTACGCCCCCAACAATGCCACCCTGGTGGTGGTCGGCGATGTCACCGCCGATGAGGTCAAGGGCCTGGCGCAGAAGTACTTCGGCAGCATCCCCAAGCGTGCCGTGCCGCCGGCCAAGTTGCCGCTCGAACTGGCCGAACCAGGCCAGCGCCAGCTGACCCTGCACGTGCGCACCCAGTTGCCGAGCCTGATCTACGGTTTCAACGTACCTGGCCTGTCCACCGCCAAGGACCCGCGTACGGTGCATGCCCTGCGCCTGATCTCGGCGCTGCTCGACGGCGGCTACAGCGCCCGCATGCCGGCACGCCTGGAACGTGGCCAGGAACTGGTGGCCGGTGCTTCTTCCAGCTACAACGCCTTCACCCGCGGCGACAGCCTGTTCCTGATCTCGGCCACGCCGAACGTGCAGAAGCAGAAAACCCTCGCCGATGTCGAAAAAGGCGTCTGGCAGCTGCTGGATGAGCTCAAGACCACCCCCCCCAGCGCCGAAGAGCTGGAGCGCGTACGCGCCCAGGTCATTGCCGGCCTGGTCTACGACCGCGACTCCATCAGCAGCCAGGCCACTACCATCGGCCAGCTGGAAACCGTCGGCCTGTCCTGGAAGCTGATCGACAGCGAGCTGGACGAGCTCAAGCGCGTTACCCCGCAGGACATCCAGAACGCCGCGCGCACCTACTTCACCCGCGAACGCCTGAGCGTTGCCCATGTATTGCCCGAGGAGTCCGCTCATGAGTGATCGCCGCGCACCACGCCCAACCCTGCTGGCCACGGGCATCCGCGCCCTGGCGCTGGCGGCGGTGCTGGCCGCCCCGGCCATGGCCGACAACGCCGCCAAGGCCGACAGCAACGCGGCACGCCCGGCCAACACCTTGCAGTCGCTGGCCGAGCTGGATGGCAAGGCGCCCAGCCGGCGCCAGTTGAACATCCAGCACTGGAACACCGCCGAAGGTGCCCGGGTACTGTTCGTCGAGGCCCGCGAACTGCCGATGTTCGACCTGCGCATCACCTTCGCCGCTGGCAGCAGCCAGGATGGCGGCACGCCAGGCCTGGCAGCCCTGACCAACGCCATGCTCAACGAGGGCGTAGCCGGCAAGGATGTGACTGCCATCGCCGAAGGCTTCGAGGGCCTGGGCGCCGACTTTGGCAACGGCTCCTACCGCGATATGGCCGTGGCCTCGCTGCGCAGCCTCAGCGCCAAGGACAAGCGCGAACCGGCGCTCAAGCTGTTCGCCGAGGTGGCTGGCAAGCCGACCTTCCCCGAAGACGCCCTCAAGCGCATCAAGAACCAGATGCTGGCCGGCTTCGAGTATGAAAAGCAGAACCCCGGCAAGGTCGCTGGCAAGGCCCTGTTCGCCAAGCTCTACGGCGACCACCCCTACGCCCACCCGAGCGACGGCACCGCCGAAAGCATCAGTGGCATCACCCTGGCACAGCTGCGCGCCTTCCACGCCAAGGCCTACACCGGCGGCAACGCAGTCATCGCCCTGGTCGGCGACCTCAGCCGCGCCGAGGCCGAAGCCATCGCCGCCCAGGTATCAGCTGGCCTGCCCAAGGGCCCCGCGCTGGCCGCACCGGCCCAACCCGGCGAAGCCAAGGCAGGCCTGACCCACATCGACTTCCCGTCCAAGCAGACCCACCTGATGCTGGCCGAACTCGGCATCGACCGCCAGGACCCGGACTGGCCGGCCCTGTCACTGGGCAACCAGATCCTCGGCGGCGGTGCGTTCGGCACGCGGCTGATGAGCGAGGTGCGTGAAAAGCGCGGCCTGACCTACGGCGTGTACTCGGTGTTCAGCCCGATGCAGGTGCGCGGGCCGTTCATGATCAACCTGCAGACCCGTGCCGAACTCAGCGAGGGCACGCTCAAGCTGGTGCAGGATATTCTCGCCGACTACCTCAAGGCCGGCCCCACCCAGCAGGAGCTGGACGATGCCAAGCGCGAACTGGCCGGCAGCTTCCCGCTGTCCAATGCCAGCAACGCCAGCATCGTCGGCCAACTGGGTGCCATTGGCTTCTACAACCTGCCGCTGACCTGGCTGGAGGACTTCATGCAGCAGTCCCAGGCCCTCACCGTCGAGCAGGTAAGAACGGCCATGAACAAACACCTGTCAGCCGATAAACTGGTGATCGTCACCGCTGGCCCGAAAGTGCCGCAAAAACCGCTGCCAGCACCCACTGACAAGCCCTCCGAGCAGCCGCTCGGGGTACCGGAGCACTAATGCCAAGATCCACCCCTCCCGCCCGCCCGCAACCGGGCCAAAGCAAGGGCCAGGGCCACCTGCGCATCATCGCCGGCGAATGGCGCAGCCGCCGTCTGGCGGTGCCGGAAGGCGAAGGCCTGCGGCCAACGCCCGACCGCGTGCGCGAAACCCTGTTCAACTGGCTGGCGCCCTATATCGAGGGCGCCCGCGTGCTGGACGCCTTCACCGGCAGCGGCGCCCTGGTGCTCGAAGCCCTGTCCCGGGGGGCCGAGGACGCCGTCGCGCTGGACAGCAACCCGGCGGCCATCGCCAACCTGAAGAACAACCTCGAGATCCTGCGCTGCCCGCGCGGGCAAATCCTGCAGACCGACGCCCTGCGCTATCTGCAAGGCCCGGCCAAGCAGCAGTTCGACGTGGTGTTCCTCGACCCGCCGTTCCACCAGGACCTGCTGGCCGACACCTGCAACCTGCTGGAACAGAACCAGTGGCTGCGCGAGCAGGCGTGGGTCTACACCGAAAGCGAGGCTGCCCCATCGACCTTGCAACTGCCAGGTAACTGGCGCCTGCATCGAGAGAAAAAGACCGGCCAGGTACATTACGCGCTCTGGCAGCGGGGCTAATTATTTAAAGCAGGTGCAGCACCCTTGTCGCTGAAGCTGTTCGGGTTCACATCAACCAGAGCACTTCAGCGATGACCTCACAACCACCTACTTCGCCACCCGACCTGGGCCAGGTCTCTGCGGGGCTTGCCGCCTTGTCCTGCACCACTACCTCGCCATTGCAGCACTTCACGCTGGAAAACGGCCTGTCCGTTTACTTGCGAGAAAATCACAAGACATCTCTGGCCGCAGTCCAGCTCTGGTACCACATAGGCTCAAGCCATGAGCCTGCCGGCCACACGAACCTGTCTCACGTGCTGGAGCACCTGATCTTCGCAGGCAGCAGCAAACTGCCCACCGACCAATACAGCCGGGTGATCGCACGCATAGGGGGCAATGCCAATGCCTCCACCCACCTGGACGCCACCTCCTATGAAATCTCGCTACCGGCCAGCCGCCTGCCCATAGCGTTGGAAATCATGGCCGATGCCATGAGCACCGCTACCTTCGGTCAAGCGGAGATGGAAAGGGAGATAAAGGCGGTGGAGGACGAGCGCCGGCTCAAGCTGGACGTCCAGCCCGACCAACAGGCATACGATCAGCATAACGCTCTGGCACATGGCGCCAGCCCCTACGCAGGCCCGAGCTTCGGTTATCCGGCAGACCTGGACAGCATCGACCTGGCGGCGCTGCGAACCTGGTACAGGTCCTGGTATCAGCCCAACAACGCAACGCTTGTGGTAGTCGGCAGCGTTGACCTGCCAACGCTCCGGCAGCATGTGGAGCGTTACTTCGCAGGCGTGCCGAAAGCGCCTGTCGCCGACCGGCCTGTTCCACGCCATGACGCTCAACTGCAGGCCCGCAGCCACACCGTAAGCCTGCCAGGGTTACGCGAGGGGTTGTTCATGTCATTCAACGTTCCAGGCCGAGCAACAGCCCCCGACGCCAAGACATCGCTTGCCCTGACCCTGCTTTGCGACTTGCTTGGCGCAGGTTTCAGCTCCCGGCTGTACAGCGACCTGGTACGGGACAGGCGCCTGCTTACAGGCGTGCAAGTGTCCTACAAGCCCTTGGTGCGTGGCGACACGCTGTTGACGATTTCAGCCTACGTAAACACCACCCACGCCACACCGGAAGAGGCCGCCCAAGCCGTTTACGAGCATGTGCAGGCGCTGCGCAGCGTTGCCTTGCCGGAAGCAGAGCTGCAGCGCGCCAAGTTGCGCATGCTCGCCCGACGGCTGTTCGGCCTTGACGCGCTCACCCCCCAGGCAGACGAGCTGGGCGCCGCTGCCGCCGCCGGTTTGCCAGCCTCGGTGATTGACGAGGACTGCCCTCTCATCCAGAACCTCGACAGTGCGACAGTGCAACAGGTGGCGGTTGCCTATCTGGGGCGCGAACGGCTGACCACAACCTACCTTCGGCCAGGAGTGCCAGCATGAGCCCAGACAACTTGACGACCACCCGACCAACGCTGTGCGACGGCCCAACTACCGACACCGCCTTGGAGGCCATGGCCAACCTGGAATCGGCCAAGGAAATCGAGCTTGGCCAGATACCGCCCCTGCAAGCCGCCGCCGAGTGCTGGCAAACCGCCGGCGGCGCAAAGGTCAGCTTCATCGCAGACCATGACCGCCCGATGTTCGACCTGGCCTTGCGCTTTCGAGCCGGCAACGTGCTTGACGGTGCCAACCCAGGCCTGGCTGCAGTTACCCTGTACAGCCTCGACCAAGGGACCGGGGAGCTCGATGCAGCACAGTTTGCCGAGCAGCTGGCCGGGTACGGGGCCATCCTCAGCAGAAGGATCACCGATGACAGTGCGGTCATCACACTCCGCTGCCTGAGCTTGCCCGCGCTACGCGCCAGCGTGATGCAACTGTTCACCCAGATGCTGGCATATCCTGCTTTCAGGGAGCCTGACGTGGCGAAAATCCGGGAGCGGCTGGCTTTCAACCGGGTCCGACAGGCCAGCCACCCACTGGTACGGCTTACCAACACCACGATGGCTCATGTTTTCCGTGATCATCCGTACGCTGCCAGCGCCACCACGACGGCCAGTGGCACCGTCAATGTCGAGCAGATCAGGGACTTCCACCAGAAGGCTTACTCGGCGAACAATCTGGATATTGGCCTGGTGGGAGACCTGAGCCGCGAAGACGCGGAGCAACTGATCAACGAACTCACCCGTTCCCTGCCGCAAGAGTGGGCCGCCGCCGCCCCGCCACCACTCCCCGAACACCTGCCACTCGTGCAGCACCTGACCGCCGCCGGCAGCGCCACCCGGGCACTGTTGACGTTGTCCTCGAAAGCTTCGCCAAGCAGCCCGCTATTTCCGGCCTTGACGCTGCTCAACGTGATACTTGGCACCAGCTATGAATCACGCCTGACGCAAGAGTTGCGAACCCTGCGCAGCCTGACCTACGCCATCTACTCCGACCTCAACCCACTGGATGCGGCATGCCTGCTGCAAACTCATTGGGACATCGCCCCGCAGTACCGGGATGCGGCAGCGGCCCTGGTGTCGGGGATTGTCGCGTGCCTGCGCGAACGAGGCCCAAGCCAGGCAGAATGCGACATCGCTGTGAACGAAATTGCGGCCAAGCTGCATCACGACCTTGCAGACAGCGCCAAACTGGCCAGAGCACTTGCGACTTACAGCCACCAAGGGCTGCCAGGCGATCACCTTGCCACTTTTCTTGACAGGCTACAGTCGCTCACGCCTGCGAACCTGCGTGAAGCCGGGCAGGTGTGGTTGGGCAACGCGACGCAAGTGCTGGTGACCGTAGGCCCCGAGTCAGTGCAGCTGCCACTGCCGGAAACAATGAAGGACGACCAATAGCGCAGGTACATCGGGGTTTTTCCATGGCATTCTAGGCACGCACACCATGAGTCGCCCACATGCCCAGCCCCAGCGCAACGTTCCGTCCAGCCCTCGGCCTTGCCAACCCCCACTTGCAAACCTTGTGGGGGCCATTGTGGCGAAAACTGCCTGAACTGCAGCGCAACCGCGAGCGGCTATGGCTGGCCGATGGCGACTTCATCGACCTGGACTGGCACGGCCCGCACCAGCCCCACGCGCCGTTGGTGCTGGTGCTGCACGGTTTGACCGGCTCCTCCCACTCGCCCTACGTCAAAGGCTTGCAGCAAGCGCTGCAAGGCCGCGGCTGGGCCAGCGTGGCGGTGAACTGGCGCGGTTGCTCGGGCGAGCCCAACCTGCTGCCACGCAGCTACCATTCCGGCGCCAGCGAAGACCTGGCCGAAATCGTCAGCCACCTGCGCGCCCAGCGCCCGTTGGCGCCGTTGTATGCGGTGGGTTATTCGCTGGGGGGCAATGTGCTGCTGAAATACCTGGGCGAAAGCGGTGTCGCCAGCCAGTTGCAGGCTGCGGTGGCAGTGTCGGTGCCGTTTCGCCTGGACCACTGCGCCGACCGCATCGGCCAGGGCTTTTCAAAGGTGTACCAGGCGCATTTCATGCGCGAGATGCTGGCTTATGTGCAGCTCAAGCAGCGGCACTTCCACGACAAGGGCCAGCATGAAGGGCTGGCGACGCTGCAACGGCTGGGGCCGTTGGGCAACCTGCGCACGTTCTGGGATTTCGACGGCAAGGTCACCGCACCGCTGAACGGTTTTCGCGATGCGCACGACTACTACCGCCGCTCATCGAGTCATTTCTTCCTCGGCCAGAACCGCACGCCGACGCTGATCATCCACTCCGGCGATGACCCTTTCGTCTCCGGCCACAGCCTGCCAACGGCCCGCGAACTGGCGCCGCAAACCCGCCTCGAACTGCACAGCCGCGGCGGCCATGTGGGCTTTGTCGATGGCAGCCTGCGCAACCCGGGCTATTACCTGGAGCGGCGGATTCCACAGTGGCTGGTGGAGGGCACATAAGCGATTGTTTTGCAGGATCCCTGTGGGAGCGGGCGCGCCCGCGAACACCGGCGCAGCCGGTGCCAGCCACCGCGTTGCATGCTTCGCGGGCTCGCCCGCTCCCACAGGGCCTGGGCGATCTCCTACAGGATTTTGACCGGCTTACTCGCCAGTGGCTACGCCATGCTGCGGATCGTTGATCCACTCACTCCACGACCCGGCATACAGCTTGCCCAGCGGGTACCCGGCCAACGCCAGGGCAAACAGGTTATGACACGCCGTCACCCCTGACCCGCAATACGCCACCAACTGCTCCGGCGCCCGCCCGGCCAGCTTTTCGGCAAAGCGCTGTTTTAGCTGGTCCGGCTGCAGAAAACGCCCATCAGCCCCCAGGTTGTCGGTGAACGCAGCGCACTGCGCCCCCGGAATATGCCCCGCCACCGGGTCGATCGGTTCCACTTCGCCACGGAAACGCGGCAAGGCACGCGCATCGATCAAGGTCAGGTCTGCGTTACCCAAGCGCTTGGCCAGGTGCTCGGCATCGATCAGCAGCTTGCCGTCCGGCTCACCGTTGAAGGTGCCTTCCCGCTTGAGCGGCGGGTCCAGGCTGAGCGGCAGGTGCGCCGCATGCCAAGCCTTCAGGCCACCGTCGAGGATCGCCACGCCGCTGCGCTTGCCCAGCCACGCCAGCAGCCACCAGGCACGGGCAGCAAAAGCGCCAGGGCCGTCGTCGTACAGCACCACCTCGCTGTCATCGTCCAGGCCCCACTCACGCAGGCGCTCGACCAGCCGGCGCGCATCCGGCAACGGGTGGCGCCCGGTGCGCCCCTTGCTCACCGGCCCGCTGAGATCACGCTCCAGGTCGGCAAAATGCGCCCCGGCAATATGCCCCTGGGCATAGCTGCGTTGGCCATAGTCCACATCCTCGAGGGCAAAGCGGCAGTCGAGGATCACCAACTTGGGCGAGCCCAGACGCTCGGCCAACTGCTGCGGGGTGATCAATTGCGCAAGGGGCATGACAATCTCCTGATCGATGGCACTATCGATAGCACTGAGGCCTTGGGTTAGTGCTCCAGGGCCTGGTTGAACGGTACATGGAATTCCTGGCACAGGGCGTCCACGGCATTGCGGGCGTTGTCGGTGACGAAGCCGAGCTCTAGCACCAGTACCTGGTAGACGCCGCGCTTGAAGGCTTCTTCACCCAGGTGCGCGGAATGCTCCCGCGTGGTGCTGAGAAAACGTACCCAGGACGTCAACACGATCCAGGCGTTGATGGTCAGCGATTCGATCTGCGCTGGTGCCATGGCCAGGATGCCCGCCTCGACAAAGCCGCGGTAGATCGCCTGGCCCTGGCGCAGGCAGCGCTCGGAAAAGCGCCGATAACGGGCGGCCAGCTCCGGGTCGCTGTCCAGCAGGTGCTCCAGGTCGCGGTGCAGAAAACGGTAGTTCCACATCGCTGCCAGCAGGGCCTTGAGGTAGAAGCGCTTGTCCTCCACGGTCGCCGCGCGGCCTTGCGGCGGGCGCAGGAAGCTGTCCACCAGTTCTTCGTACTGGCTGAACAGCAAAGCGATGATCGCCTGCTTGTTGGGGAAGTGGTAATACAGGTTGCCGGGCGAAATTTCCATGTGCGCGGCAATGTGGTTGGTACTGACGCTGCGTTCGCCCTGCTGGTTGAACAGCTCGAGGCTGTTCTGCACGATGCGCTCTCGGGTCTTCATGCGCGGGGCCATGCTCAGCTCCCAGTCTGCGGGCCTTCATCAAAGGGTCATCTTACGGCGTATTGGCAATGGAATGCACCGCTCGACAACGCGGAAAAATTCGCACCATCGTACAAATTAGAGTATAGGCTCTAGGGATTCCCTGCCCGGACTCGACGCCGCCATGAACTCGCCCAGTGCCTTGCCCCCTGTGCAATCCGACCTCGACCTTGCGGCGACGTTCGCCACCCAGCGCCAGGCCTTTACCGACAACCCCTTGCCAGCGGCGGCGCAGCGGCGCCAATGGCTGATAAGCCTGCGGGAAGCCTTGCTGGCCGGCCAGGCCGAACTGATCGAGGCAATCGGCCAGGACTTTGAGGGGCGCAGCGCCGACGAGACCCTGCTGGCCGAGCTGCTGCCCTCGGTGCAAGGCCTGCGTCACGCCGAAAAGCACCTGCAGCGCTGGATGCGCGCCAGCCGGCGCAAGGTCGGCCTGGCCTTCCAGCCGGCCAGCGCGCAGGTGCGCTACCAACCCCTGGGCGTGGTCGGCATCATCGTGCCGTGGAACTACCCGCTGTTCCTTGCCATCGGCCCGCTGACCTGCGCCCTGGCCGCCGGCAACCGGGTCATGCTCAAGCTCAGCGAAGCCACGCCTGCCACTGGCCTGGCGCTCAAGCAACTGCTGGAGCAGGTGTTCCCCACCGATCTGGTCAGCGTGGTGCTCGGCGAGGTCGAGGTAGGCCAGGCCTTTGCCCGCCTGCCGTTCGATCATCTGCTGTTCACCGGCGCCACCAGCGTGGGGCGCCAGGTAATGCTGGCTGCGGCGCACAACCTGACCCCCGTCACCCTGGAACTGGGTGGCAAGTCGCCAGCCATTGTCTCGGCCGACGTACCGCTGGACAGCGCCGCCGAGCGCATCGCCTTCGGCAAGACCCTGAACGCCGGCCAGACCTGCGTCGCCCCCGATTACGTGCTGGTGCCACGCGAGCGCCTGGAGGCCTTCAGCGACGCCTACCAGCGTGCCGTACGCCGGCTGTACCCGCGCATCGCCGGCAACCCCGACTACACCGCCATCATCAACCAGCGCCAGCTGCAGCGCTTGCAGCATCTACTGGACGATGCCCACGCCAAAGGTGCGCAGGTACTCGACCTGTACCCCGGTGAAACCCGCCAGGGCCGGCGCCTGCCACCCCACCTGCTGCTGGGGGTGAACGACGGCATGCAGGTGATGCAGGACGAAATCTTCGGCCCATTGCTGCCGCTGGTGCCCTACGACAGCCTCGAGCAGGCACTGGCCTACATCAACCAGCGCCCGCGCCCGCTGGCGCTTTACTACTTCGGCTATGACCGCGCAGCCCAGGAGCAGGTGCTGCGCCACACCCACTCCGGCGGAGTGTGCCTGAACGACACCCTGCTGCACGTGGCCCAGGATGACTTGCCGTTCGGCGGCATCGGCCCTTCAGGCATGGGCCATTACCATGGCCATGACGGTTTCCTGACCTTCAGCAAGGCCAAGGCGGTGCTGGCCAAGCAACGCTTCAATGCTGCTCGGCTGATCTACCCGCCTTATGGCAAAGCCTTGCAGCGCCTGGTCTTCAAGCTTTTCATCCGCTGAGGGCCGGCCCATGCACCGCCGCGAACTGCTGCGCTTCAGCCTTGGCGCCAGCGTCTTTCTGGCCGGTACCAGCCTGGTCGGCTGCAGCGCACAGACAGCCGCAACGGGTTACCAGGTACTGCGCGACGACGACCTGCCGCTGCTGCGCGCGCTGATCCCGGTGGTACTGGCCGGCACCCAGGCCGCCGAGACACTAGTGCTGCATAGCCTCGACCACAAGCTGGCGGCGCTGTCGCCGGAAATGCTCAAACTCACCCGGCAGTTGTTCGACGTGCTCAACCTGCCGCTCACCCGCGGTCCCCTGACCGGTGTCTGGGGCGCCTGGGAGCAAGCCAGCGCCGCGCAGGTCACGGCCTTCCTGCAACGTTGGCAGGACAGCTCGCTGAACCTGCTGCGCATGGGCCACGCCTCGTTGCTGCAGTTGCTGCAGATGGCCTGGTACGAACGCCCCGAATCCTGGGCCGCCTGCGGCTACCCCGGGCCACCGAAAATCTGAAAACAACAAGAGCAGCGCCAATGCCTGTACCCGACCCGTTTCGCCAAGGCCTGGAAAGCGGCTGGATCACCCACGACGCCTCGCGCCTGGAGCACGACCTCACGCTGGAAGCCGACATTGCCGTGATCGGCAGCGGTGCCGGTGGCGCCACCAGCGCGCAAATGCTCAGCACTGCCGGCTTCAAGGTGCTGCTGATCGAAGAAGGCCCGCTGAAGACCAGCAGCGATTTCCACCTGCTGGAAAACGAAGCCTATGCCAGCCTGTACCAGGAAGGCCTGGGCCGCATGAGCAAGGATGGCGCCATCACCATCCTCCAGGGCCGCGCCGTGGGCGGCACCACGCTGGTCAACTGGACCTCGAGCTTTCGCACGCCGCCACAGACCCTGGCGCACTGGGCCGCAGCCCACAACGTGAGCGGCCTGGGCGAAGAGCAAATGCGCCCCTGGTTCGAGCGCATCGAGCAGGAACTGAGCATCACCCCCTGGGCCCTGCCACCGAACGCCAACAACGACGTGCTGCGCCGTGGCTGCGAACAGCTGGGCTACCGCTGGGCGGTGATCCCGCGCAACGTGCGCGGCTGCTGGAACCTGGGCTACTGCGGCATGGGTTGCCCGGTGAATGCCAAGCAGTCGATGCTGGTAACGCGTATTCCCGCCACCCTCGAACAAGGCGGCGAGCTGCTGTACCTGGCTCGGGCCGAGCGCTTCGAACACAACGGCGAGCGCATCCAGGGCCTGTCATGTCAGGCCCTGGATAGCCAGGGCATACACGCCACAGGCCGGCAGGTCCGCGTTCGCGCGCGTCACTACATACTTGCCGGTGGCGGCATCAACAGCCCGGCCCTGCTGCTGCGTTCCGACGCGCCCGACCCGCATGGCCGCCTGGGCAAACGCACCTTCCTGCACCTGGTCAACTTCAGTGCAGCACGCTTCAACGACCGTATCGACCCCTATTACGGCGCCCCGCAGTCCATCTACAGCGACCATTTCCAATGGCAAGGCGGCAGCGACGGCCCGGTTGGCTACAAGCTGGAAGTACCACCGCTGCACCCGGCCCTGGCCAGCACGCTGCTGGGCGGGCATGGTCACGAGAATGCCCGGCGCATGGCCGAGCTGCCACATACCCACGTGATGCTGGCACTGCTGCGTGACGGCTTCCACCCGCAAAGCCAGGGAGGGGCCGTGGAGCTGCGCGGCGATGGCTCACCGGTGCTCGATTACCCGGTCACCGACTACCTGCGCGACGGCCTGCGCCGCGCCTACCGCAGCATGGCGCAGATCCAGTTCGCCGCCGGCGCCACCCAGGTCACCCCCGTGCACAGCGATGCCAGCGCCGCGTCCAACCTGGAGCAGGCCTTGGCCATGATCGACCAGTTGCGCCTGGAGCCGTTCCGCACGCGCCTGGGCAGCGCTCACGTGATGGGTGGCTGCGCCCTCGGCGACGACCCGCGCCAGGCGGTATGCGACAGCGTTGGCCGCCATCACCAGCTGGAAAACCTGTCGGTTCACGACGGCTCGCTGTTCCCCACCAGTATCGGCGCCAACCCGCAACTGTCGGTGTATGCCATCAGCGCCAGGCTCACCGAAGCGCTGGTCGCCCGCCTGGCACACAGCGCATGACAAGGAACAGGCCCCCTGTCTATAGTGCCATCAGCCGGCCGCATGACTTGGCCGGGGCGCCGTCGCTGCGCTACCATCCGACTCCCCAACGCACTCCAGCCAGGATGACGCGATGAACCGAGTGTTGTACCCGGGTACTTTCGACCCCATTACCAAAGGCCATGGCGACCTGGTCGAGCGCGCCTCGCGGTTGTTCGACCACGTGATCATCGCGGTGGCGGCCAGCCCGAAGAAAAACCCGCTGTTCCCGCTGGAACAACGGGTCGAGCTCGCCCGTGAGGTCACCAAGCACCTGCCCAATGTCGAAGTCATCGGCTTCTCCTCGCTGCTGGCGCATTTCGCCAAGGAACAGGGCGCCAACGTCTTCTTGCGTGGCCTGCGTGCGGTATCCGACTTCGAGTACGAGTTCCAGCTGGCGAACATGAACCGGCAACTGGCTCCCGACGTCGAGAGCCTGTTCCTCACGCCTTCGGAGCGCTATTCGTTCATTTCCTCGACCCTGGTCCGGGAAATTGCCGCGCTGGGCGGTGATATCAGCAAGTTCGTCCACCCGGTGGTGGCCGAGGCGCTGACCGAACGCTTCAAGAAGTGACCTTTAGCGGCTGATCATCGCGCCCGCGTGCACTGCGGGCGCGAATGCGGCACAATTGTGCCCACTGCGTTGAACATGCCCGGGCGCAGAGCCCCGGCCGGAGTCCCCATGTCCCTGATCATCACCGACGATTGCATCAACTGCGACGTCTGCGAACCCGAGTGCCCGAACGAGGCCATCTCCCAAGGCGAAGAGATCTACGTGATCGACCCTAACCTGTGCACCCAGTGCGTGGGCCATTACGACGAGCCGCAATGCCAGCAGGTCTGCCCGGTCGACTGCATCCCGCTGGATGAAGCGCACCCGGAAACCGAAGAAGAGCTGATGGCCAAGTACCGCCGGATTACTGGCAAGGCCTGATCGCTCGGCCCTACGCTGTACCTGTAGGAGCGGCCTTGTGTCGCGATGGGGTGCGAAGCGCCCCCAAATTTCAGCTCCGCAGCAGAAATTGCCGGGGCCGCTTCGCGGCCCATCGCGACACAAGGCCGCTCCTACAAGGTACCGCGTAACTTGCCTCAGCGCTGGCAGCGCGGGCAATACACACTCGCCCTCTGCCCCAGCTTCACCTCGCGCAACTCCGTGCCACACACCTTGCACGGCTGCCCGCCCCGCCCGTACACGAACAATTCCTGCTGGAAGTACCCCGGCTGCCCGTCGCCACCGATGAAGTCGCGTAGCGTGGTGCCGCCCTGCTCGATCGCCGCCGCCAGCACGCGCTTGATCTCGATCGCCAGCTTCAGGTAACGCGCCCGGGAAATCCCGCCCGCTTCCCGACGAGGGTCGATGCCAGCGGCAAACAGCGCCTCGGTGGCGTAGATGTTGCCCACCCCCACCACCACCGCGTTGTCCATGATGAACGGCTTGACCGCCATCGACCGCCCACGGGACAGCTGGAACAGCCGCTCGCCGTCGAACAGGTCGGTCAGCGGCTCCGGCCCCAGGCGCAGCAGCAGTTCGTGTTTGAGCGGGTCCAGGCTCCACAGCATCGCGCCAAAGCGGCGCGGGTCGGTGTAACGCAGCATCAACCCCGACTCCAGCTCGATATCCACGTGCTCATGCTTGGCCGCCGGCAAGCCCAGCTCGACCAGGCGAAGGTTGCCCGACATGCCCAGGTGACTGATCAGGGTGCCGACCTCGGCATTGATCAACAGGTACTTGGCGCGCCGCTCGACACTGACGATGCGCTGCCCCGACAGGCGCACATCCAGGTCTTCCGGAATCGGCCAGCGCAGGCGCCGGTCACGTACCACCACCCGGCTGACGCGCTGGCCTTCCAGGTGGGGCGCAATACCGCGCCGGGTGGTTTCTACTTCTGGCAATTCCGGCATGTGTCAGTGCCCGCCCAACTCGCGAATGTTCTGCTTGAGGTTTTCGAAATCGTATTCCGACAAGCCAATGTAATCGAGCACCAGCGGGCCGACCACATTCCATTCGTGGTCCACGGCCTGGTTGCCCAGCACCCGGTACGACGCGCAGATGTGCTCGGCCATCTTCAGCACCGCCAGCAGGTTTTTAAGCTGGCTCTGGGTATTGCGCGAACTCTCGTCGCGGAACACCGCCAGGGCGTTGTGGTGGTTGGCAATGGCCGCACTGAGGTGCTCGGGCAGGCGCCAGGACTTCGCAGTGAAATAGCCGACCACCGAATGATTGGTGTTGAACGCGCGGTTTTCGGTGTCGACCACGCGGGTTTCGTCGTCGGCCTTGGCATAGGCCTCTTCCAGCACATCCATGTAGTCGGGGAAGCGCTTGAGCATCAGCGGCACGCCACAGTCATGGAACAGGCCCAGGGTGTAGGCCTCGTCCGCCGCCTGGATGCCGGTGCGCTTGGCCAGGGTCAGGCAGGTCATCGCCACGTCCTGGGCGGTGTCCCAGAAGCGGTTGAGGGTAACGATGGTCTCGTCGCTCATCTCGCCCTTGATCGACTGGGCGTTGATCAGGTTGATGATCGAACGGCTGCCCAGCAGGTTCACCGCGCGCTGGATCGAACCGATCTTGTTGGAAAGGCCGAAATGCGGGGAGTTGACCAGTTTGAGCAAGGCGCCCGAGAGGCCCGGGTCCTGGGAAATCAGCTTGGCGATGGTTTCCAGGTCCGGTTCAGGCATGTACTGCTCGAACTGCAGATCGACCATGATCTGCGGTTGCGGCGGGATGGTGATGCCTTGCAAGGCTTGCTGGATCTGTTCGGCGCTGAGTTCTTGGGACATACGTGCACACTCGTTTGGGACCGGCGATTCTAACCCTCCAGACCGGAAAGGGACCAACCACTGAATCGTTGCGCCGGAACTTTACTCTATCCATGCGGGCCTCTCTCTCATATTCATCAAGGAAAGGAGCAAGGCCCATGAGTGCAGAACTGAACGGCAAGCGAGTGGCTTTCCTGGTCACCGACGGCTTCGAGCAAGTGGAACTGACAGGCCCTCGCGAAGCCCTGGAACAGAGCGGCGCGGTGGTGGACATCCTCAGCGACAAGGAGGGCACGGTACGCGGCTGGAACCACGACCAGCCGGCCGACGCATTCGCCGTGGACGCAACCTTCGAAAGCGCCCACCTGGACCTCTACGATGCCCTGGTGCTGCCCGGCGGCGTGCAAAACTCTGACACGATTCGGTTGATCCCCGCCGCGCAGAAACTGGTGAAAAGCCACGATTCGGCTGGCAAGCCGCTGGCGGTGATCTGCCACGGTGGCTGGTTGCTGGTGTCGTGCGGGTTAGCCAAGGGCAAGCGGCTGACCAGCTACAAGACCCTGCAGGACGACATCCGCAATGCCGGCGGAGACTGGGTGGATGAAGAAGTGGTAGTCGATGGCAACCTGATCACCAGCCGCCAACCCGACGACATTCCGGCGTTCAACCAGCAACTGATCAAGGCATTGGCAGCCTGACGCCATCTCATGGCCTACGCGAGGCCTGCAGGAGCGGCCTTGTGTCGCGAAAGGGCCGCAAAGCGGCCCCGGCAATCCATGCAGCGCTGCTGAAACCCTGGGGCTGCTGCGCAGCCCTTTCGCGACACAAGGCCGCTCCCACAACGGGCATGCGGCCCGGCAACAGGCTATAATCCCGCTCTTTTTTCCCGGAGCGACGTCATGTCCCTGCCCAGCCTACGCCTCAAAGCCAATGCCGACCGCCGCCTGCGCGCCGGCCACCTGTGGGTCTACAGCAACGAAGTCGACGTCAGCGCGACCCCGCTGCAAGGCTTCCAGGCCGGCCAGCAGGCTGTTCTCGAGGCGGCCAACGGCAAGCCGCTGGGTATCGTCGCACTGAGCCCGAACAACCTGATCTGCGCCCGCCTGCTGTCGCGCGACGCCAAGCTGCCGCTGGACAAGTCGCTGCTGGTGCACCGCCTGAACGTCGCCCTGTCGCTGCGCCAGCGCCTGTTCGACCAACCGTGCTACCGCCTGGTCTATGGCGATTCCGATCTGCTGCCAGGCCTGGTTGTCGACCGCTTCTTCGACATCCTCGTGGTGCAATTGGCCTCGGCCACCATGGAAGCGCACAAGGACGACGTGATTGCAGCCCTAGTACAGGTGCTCAAGCCAAGCGGCATCCTGTTCAAGAACGACTCCTCCGCACGTGACGCCGAAGGCCTGCAGCGCTATGTCGAGACCGTCTATGGCGAAGTGCCGGACTGGGTGCCGCTGGAAGAAAACGGCGTCAAGTTCGAAGCCCCGGTACGCGAAGGCCAGAAGACCGGCTGGTTCTACGACCACCGCATGAACCGTGCACGCCTGGCACCGTACGTGAAAGGCAAGCGCGTGCTCGACCTGTTCAGCTACATCGGTGGCTGGGGCGTGCAAGCCGGTGCCTTCGGCGCCAGCGAAGTGTTCTGCGTCGACGCCTCGGGCTTCGCCCTGGACGGCGTGGAGCGTAACGCCGCGCTGAACGGTATCAGCGAGAAACTGACCTGCATCGAAGGCGATGTGTTCGAGGCCCTGCGCGAACTGAAGGCCGCCGAAGAGCGCTTCGACGTGATCATTGCCGACCCACCCGCCTTCATCAAGCGCAAGAAAGACCTGAAGAACGGCGAAGCGGCCTACCGCCGCCTGAACGAACAGGCCATGCGCATGCTGACCAAGGACGGCATCCTGGTCAGTGCCTCGTGCTCGATGCACCTGCCAGAGGACGACCTGCACAACATCCTGCTGACCAGCGCCCGTCATCTGGACCGCAACCTGCAGTTGCTCGAACGCGGCGGCCAGGGCCCGGACCACCCGGTGCACCCGGCGATCGCCGAAACCCGCTACATCAAGAGCATCACCTGCCGGTTGCTGCCAAACAGCTGATATCCGCTAAAAAGGGCCGCCAAGCGGCCCTTTCCTGCTGCAATCTCCCCGCCAGCTATCCACATCTGCATTCCCTCGCCGCGCCAGCGGTGTAGAATCGGCCTATTCATCGCCAGTCATCCCCGGCGGGTTTATGAGCTCTGCCCAAGCACGCGGCGATCCCGCGCGGTCTTCGGCCCCATCCGTGCCAGTGGCAACCGGCCTGCGGTACAAAGGACAAGAGAAGCTCACTCCCCTTTTTGTGACCTGATTAAGCCGCCAGGAGTGTTTCATGCCTGATTATCGTTCCAAGACTTCCACCCAAGGCCGCAACATGGCCGGCGCCCGTGCCCTGTGGCGCGCCACCGGGATGAAGGACGAAGACTTCAAGAAACCGATCATCGCCATCGCCAACTCGTTCACCCAGTTCGTCCCGGGCCACGTGCACCTGAAGGACCTGGGCCAGCTGGTCGCCCGCGAAATCGAACGCGCCGGTGGCGTGGCCAAGGAATTCAACACCATCGCGGTCGATGACGGCATCGCCATGGGCCACGACGGCATGCTCTACTCGCTGCCAAGCCGCGAGATCATCGCCGACGCCGTGGAGTACATGGTCAACGCCCACTGCGCCGACGCCATCGTGTGCATCTCCAACTGCGACAAGATCACCCCCGGCATGCTGATGGCCGCCCTGCGCCTGAACATCCCGGTAATCTTCGTCTCCGGCGGCCCGATGGAAGCCGGCAAGACCAAGCTGGCCAGCCACGGCCTGGACCTGGTCGACGCCATGGTCATTGCCGCCGACTCCTCGGCTTCCGACGAAAAAGTCGCCGAATACGAGCGCAGCGCCTGCCCTACCTGCGGTTCGTGCTCCGGCATGTTCACCGCCAACTCGATGAACTGCCTGACCGAAGCCCTGGGCCTGGCCCTGCCGGGCAACGGCTCGACCCTGGCCACCCACGCCGACCGCGAGCAGCTGTTCCTCACTGCCGGCCGCACCATCGTCGAGCTGTGCAAGCGCTACTACGGCGAGAACGATGAGTCGGTACTGCCGCGCAACATCGCCAACTTCAAGGCGTTCGAGAACGCCATGATGCTCGATATCGCCATGGGCGGCTCGACCAACACCATCCTGCACCTGCTGGCCGCCGCCCAGGAAGCCGAGGTGGCGTTCGACCTGCGCGACATCGACCGCCTGTCGCGCAAAGTGCCGCAGCTGTGCAAGGTTGCGCCGAACATCCAGAAATATCACATGGAAGACGTGCACCGTGCCGGCGGCATCTTCAGCATCCTCGGCTCGCTGGCCCGTGGCGGCCTGCTGCACACCGACCTGCCGACCGTGCACAGCCGCAGCATGGAAGAAGCCATCGCCAAGTGGGACATCACCCAGACCGATGACGAAGCCGTGCACACCTTCTTCAAGGCCGGCCCTGCCGGCATCCCGACCCAGACGGCATTCAGCCAGTCGACCCGTTGGGAATCCCTGGATGACGACCGTGAGAACGGCTGCATCCGCAGTGTCGAGCACGCCTATTCGCAGGAAGGCGGCCTGGCCGTGCTGTACGGCAACATCGCGCTGGATGGCTGCGTGGTGAAAACCGCCGGTGTCGACGAGTCGATCCTGGTGTTCGAAGGCACCGCGAAGATCTTCGAAAGCCAGGACAGCGCCGTACGCGGCATCCTCGCCGACGAAGTGAAGGCCGGCGACATCGTGATCATCCGCTATGAAGGCCCGAAAGGTGGCCCGGGCATGCAGGAAATGCTTTACCCGACCTCGTACCTGAAGTCCAAGGGCCTGGGCAAGGCTTGCGCCTTGCTCACCGACGGCCGCTTCTCGGGCGGCACCTCGGGCCTGTCGATCGGCCATGCCTCGCCGGAAGCCGCCGCTGGCGGCGCCATCGGCCTGGTGCGCGACGGCGACAAGGTGCTGATCGACATCCCGAATCGTTCGATCAACCTGCAGGTCAGCGACGAAGAGCTGGCCGAGCGCCGTGTCGAGCAGGACAAGAAGGGCTGGAAACCGGCTGAAGTACGCCCACGCAAGGTGACCACCGCGCTGAAGGCCTATGCCCTGCTGGCGACCAGTGCCGACAAGGGCGCTGTGCGTAACAAGGCGATGCTGGAAGGGCTGTGAGGCTCTGACGGTATGAATGAAGAACCGGCGCCCTGGGCGCCGGTTTTTTATGCCTGTAAGGGCCCTTTCGCGGGTAAACCCGCTCCCACAGGTACAGTGCCTGGCTCAAAGGCTGCGGGGTCCTTGTGGGAGCGGGTTTACCCGCGAAGAGGCCAGCACAGGCACCACATGGCTTACTGAATCTGCTCCGGCGTCACGATCACCCAGTTCTTGTCCGCCGTCACCGGCAGCCCTTCCTTGGCCTGCGCCGCGGCATTCCTGGCAATCATCCCGTTCATCTGGTCCATGTACTTGGCCTTGCGGTTTATCCACAAGTGGATGCCACCTTTGCCCACATCCACCCCATGAAACTGCATGTAGCCATCACTGGTCGGCGTATCGCCCCCCACCAGCACCGGTTTCTTCCACTCATCGATATAGGTCAGGATCGCCGCCTGCTTGCCTGCCATCCAGGTGGCCGGGGTCCACAGGTACGGGGTCAGCTCCAGCCCCACGTTGGCCTTGGCATCATAGTGCCCGGCGCTGATCTGCTTGCGCGCGGTGGTCAACTGGCCGCTGGCGCGGTCCTTCAGCAACAGGCTCACGCCAATCACATTCTGCGGCTTCACGTTGTAGCCGTACTTGGGGTCCGACGCGACCATGCGCACCAGCTCCTCGGAAGCAGCGGAAATCACATAGACCTCGATACCGTTCTCCATCAGCTTGTTGTACAGCTCGGCCTGGCCCTTGAAGACCTTGGGTGGCTGTACCTCGATGGCCTTGACCTGGTCCCCTTCGTAATAGGTGGCCGGGATCGGTTTGCCGGAGGCCATCAGCTCATCCACCTGCACCTTCAGCTCCTGCAGGGTAAAGCCGGAGAACACCTGGGCCACCCACGGGTAGCAGACCATGTCGTCCACTTCGCACAGCCGGTAGTAGTAACTGAACAGGCTTTCCTTGTGCTCGGCGGTGTCCTTGAACGGCATCAGCTTCAACGAGGGGTCGAGCTTGTCGCGGCTCAGCAGGCCCTTGTTTTCCATGAACGGCAGCAAGGCCTCTTCAAGGTCGTAGCGGTAGCTGGTGTTGTCCATGTCGAACACCGCGTAGTTACCCTTGTTGGCATTGGCGGCAATCATGCCGTCGAGCTGCCTGGCTGCCTCGGCGGGCCAGTGCTTGAGCTCGGTGGCGAAGGTTTCGATACTGAACAGCAGGGACAGGCCGATGGCGACGGCTTTCGGAGCGAACTTCATGTACGAATCTCCTGAAATGACCCCGAAACGCTAGTGCAACAATCCCCGCCGGAAGCCCTTGATAACGACCTCCATGCAGCTGCAAACGCCGTGTTCATTGCAATCCGCGACACGCCGTTATTCCATAAACGACTATGCACATTCCATTTGGGTATAAATTCGTTTGTTTTCAGCCTGTTAGCATTTCCGTTCGCAATCGCTCACAGAGGCGATGCCTCTTCTGCTTTTTTCTGCTGGAGCTTCAATGAACCTGCCGCTGTCCCTTAACCTGCTGGCGTTCCTGGCCCTGTTGCTGGGCCTGGCACAAACCCGCCGCACCGACTGGAGCCTGGCCAGGAAAGTATTGCTGGGCCTGGTGCTGGGCGTGGTGTTCGGCCTGATCCTGCATACCGTGTATGGCGCTGGCCACCCCGTACTCAAGGCCACCATCGCCTGGCTCGACCTGGTCGGCAACGGCTACGTCGGCCTGTTGCAGATGATCGTCATGCCGCTGATCTTCGCCTCGATCCTCAGTGCCGTGGCGCGCCTGCACAATGCCTCGTCACTGGGCCGCATCAGTGTGCTGAGCATTGGCACCCTGCTGCTGACCACCGCCATCGCCGCGTTGATCGGCATCGTCCTGACCAACCTGTTCGGCCTGAGCGCCGAAGGCCTGGTGGCCGGCGCGCAGGAAAGCGCGCGCATGCAGGTTATCCACAGCGACTACGCCGGCAAGGTCGCCGACCTCAACATCCCGCAACTGCTGCTGTCGTTCATCCCCAGCAACCCGGTAGGTGACTTGGCACGGGCCAAGCCGACCTCGATCATCAGCGTGGTGATCTTTGCCGTGTTCCTCGGCCTGGCCGCGCTGCAGCTGATCAAGGACGATGCCGAGAAAGGCGAACGCGCGCTGTCGGCCATCGACACCCTGCAGGCCTGGGTGATGCGCCTGGTGCGGGTGGTGATGAAGCTGACCCCGTATGGCGTACTGGCGCTGATGACCAAGGTGGTGGCCAGCTCGAACATGGAAGACATCCTCAAGCTGGGCAGCTTCGTGGTGGTGTCGTACCTGGGCCTGGCGCTGATGTTCGTGGTGCACGGCGTTATCCTCGCCGCCACCGGCGTGAGCCCGCTGCGCTTCTTCCGCAAGGTGTGGCCGGTGCTGACCTTCGCCTTCACCAGCCGCTCCAGCGCCGCCAGCATTCCGCTGAACATCGAAGCGCAAACCCGCCGCCTGGGCGTACCGCAGTCGATTGCCAGCTTCAGCGCATCGTTCGGTACCACCATTGGCCAGAACGGCTGCGCCGGCCTCTATCCCGCCATGTTGGCGGTGATGGTGGCGCCAGCGGTGGGCATCGATACCTTCGACCCGCTGTGGATCGCCACCCTGGTGGCCATCGTCACCCTGAGTTCGGCAGGTGTTGCCGGCGTAGGTGGTGGTGCCACTTTCGCCGCGCTGATCGTGCTGCCGGCCATGGGCTTGCCGGTGGAGCTGGTGGCGTTGCTGATTTCGGTAGAGCCGCTGATCGACATGGGCCGCACGGCGTTGAACGTGAACGGTTCGATGACCGCAGGGGTGGTGACCAGCCAGCTGTTGAAAGAGACCGACAAGGAAGTGCTGGCTGGCGATGAACATGCCGAGTTGAGTCATTCCTGATAAGGAAGGGGTCGCTATGCGGCCCCAATATCCAGTAACGCAATGGCATGGGAAGCAAGCAATAGCTGGCTATTGGCGTTGCTATACTGCTAGCCGGGCTAGCGAATACGCCGATGGAAAGGAACCACCATGCAGCAGTACGACATGACCCAGGCAGAAGCCGAAAAGATCCGAATTGAGGTTGCCAAGATCCGCGTCGAAGTGGATAAGTTGATGGCCGAGACACGCAAGCTGAATGCTGAAGCCGTCAAAATGACCCGCGAAACCTTCTGGTACCCGGTTGCCATCGCCGTCGGTTTCGTCACCACGGTGGCTACTGTCACCGCATTGATCATCAAGCTGCTCACCTGAGCGCCGGACCGGCCGGAAAGGGCTGCAAGGCAGCCCCGGCAATCTCAAACCTTGTCCCAGACCTCGAAGTGATACCCAGGCTTGCCTTCCTCAGCCTGCGCCTCGCTCGACACCAGCTTCCACTGCCCCCGATCGAACTCAGGGAACCACGCATCCCCCTCCGGCGACAACTCGACCCGCGTCAGGTACATGCGGCTGACCAGCCCTTTCTCCAGCGCCTGCCCATACAGCTGCGCCCCGCCAATCAGCATCAGCTCGTCGACACCGGCCTCCCGCGCCCACTGCTCGGCCCGCACCAGCGCCTCTTCCAGCGAGCCAAACACCTCGGCCCCCGCCAGTTCCAGCCCGGCCTGCCGGCTGACGACGATATTCAACCGCCCAGGCAATGGCCTGCCCAGCGAGTCCCAGGTCTTGCGCCCCATGATGATCGGCTTGCCCAGGGTAGTGGCCTTGAAGTACTTGAAGTCCCCCGGCAGATGCCAGGGCATGGAGTTGTCGATGCCGATCACGCGGTTCTCGGCGTGAGCCGCGATCAGGCTGAGGGGGAGTGATGTATTCATGCCAGCGAGGATAGCACCGGGCGTGTGGGTTATGCTTCTGCCCTGACCTGTGCAATGGAAGACCTTGTGACCGCACCGACTTCACTGGACAAGCGCTGGCTCACCGAAGCGGTACGCCTGCGCGAGGAACATGCCGGCCCCCTGGAGGACCAGGAAGCCAACCGCCGCGCCCGCCAGGCAGGCGGTGACCTGGCAGCCCGCATCGAAACCCGTGCCCTGTTCCTGGCCGAACGCGACGGCATCAGCACCGCCCTGCGCCACTGGAAACAGGGCGCACGCCTGGCGCTGCTGGCCTTGCTGGTGCTGGCCGTGCTCAGCGGCGCAGGGTTGGCACTGGCCGCCCTGGGCGACGGGCAGCGCCCGGTGAATGTGTTCTGGGCCCTGGGCAGCCTGCTCGGGCTGAACCTGCTGATGCTGCTGGGCTGGGCCATCGGCTTTGCCCTGAGCGGCGAACATGGCGCGGGGCTGGGCCGCCTGTGGCTGTGGCTGAGCGAACGCTTTGCCCGTGACGCCAAGGCCGCGCACCTGGCACCGGCGCTGCTGGTGCTGCTGCAACGCCAGCGCCTGAACCGCTGGCTGCTCGGCCTGCTGGTGCATGGCCTGTGGCTGCTGGCGATGATCACCGCACTGGGCATGCTGCTGGCCTTGCTGGCAACCCGGCGCTATGGCTTTGTCTGGGAGACCACCCTGCTCGCTGCCGACCCGTTCATCCACCTGACCCAAACCTTGGGCGCGCTGCCTTCGTTGCTGGGCTTCACGGTCCCCGACGAGGCCATGATCCGCGCCAGCGGCGACAGCCAGCCGGCCCTGGACCTGGCGCGCCAAGCCTGGGCCAGCTGGCTGCTTGGCGTGGTGCTGGTGTACGGCCTGCTGCCGCGTCTGCTGCTGGCCGGGCTGTGCCTGTGGCGCTGGCGTCAAGGCCGCCAACACCTGGCGCTGGACCTCAGCCTGCCCGGCTACGCGCAGCTGCGTGAAGCGCTGATGCCACGCAGCGAACGCATCGGCGTCCAGGATGCCGCGCCCGAAGCCTTGCCGCAGTTTGCCGCTGGCCAGCTGGAAAGCGGCAGCAGCGGCGCCCTGCTGGTCGGCCTGGAGCTGGACGACCAGCACCCCTGGCCGCCCGCGCTGCCGAAAAGCGTGACCAGCGCCGGCGTGCTCGACAGCCGCGAATCGCGTAACCGCCTGCTCGAACAGCTCAGCCGTTTTCCGCCGGCACGCCTGGCCATCGCTTGCGACCCGCGCCGTTCGCCCGACCGCGGCAGCCTGGCGCTGCTCGCCGAGCTGGCACGCAATGCCGGCGCCACCCGCATCTGGCTACTGCAGGCCGCACCGGGCGAGGCCCTGGACGCCCAGCGCCTGGGCGACTGGCACGAAGCCCTCGACCGCCTTGGCCTGGCGCATGCCGATACCTCGCCGCTGACCTGGCTGGAGCATGGCCATGACTGAGCCGCTGAAACTGGCCGTGGTCGGCCACACCAACGTCGGCAAGACCTCGCTGCTGCGCACCCTGACCCGTGACGTCGGCTTTGGTGAGGTTTCCCACCGCCCCAGCACCACCCGCCATGTGGAAGGTGCGCGGCTGTCGGTGGACGGCGAACCCTTGCTCGAGCTGTACGACACCCCGGGCCTGGAAGACGCCATCGCCCTGCTCGACTACCTCGAACGCCTGGAGCGCCCGGGCGAGCGCCTGGACGGCCCGGCCCGCCTCGAGCGCTTTCTGCAAGGCAGCGAGGCACGCCAGCGTTTCGAGCAGGAGGCCAAGGTGCTGCGCCAGCTGCTGGCCAGCAATGCCGGCTTGTATGTGATCGACGCCCGCGAACCGGTGCTGGCCAAATACCGCGACGAACTGGAAGTGCTGGCCAGCTGCGGCAAGCCGCTGCTACCGGTGCTCAACTTCGTCGCCAGCCACCAGCACCGCGAGCCGCAATGGCGTGAAGCCCTTGCCAGGCTTGGGCTTCACGCGTTGGTGCGGTTCGACAGCGTGGCCCCGCCAGAGGATGGCGAGCGCCGGTTGTACGAAAGCCTGGCCCTGCTGCTGGAAAACGCCCGCCCGGCCCTGCAGCGACTGATCGACGACCAGCAGGCACAGCGCCTGGCGCGCCGGCACAGCGGCAAGCGCCTGATTGCCGAGCTGCTGCTGGACTGCGCCGCCTGCCGGCGCAGCGTCGAGGCCGAACCGGCTGCCGAAGCCCAGGCCATCGAGGCATTGCGGCAAGAGGTGCGCCAGCGCGAGCAGCGCTGTGTCGAGGCACTGCTCAAGCTGTATGCCTTCCGCCGCGAGGACGCCCATGCCAGCGACCTGCCGTTGCTGGATGGCCGTTGGGGCGATGACCTGTTCAATCCCGAAACCTTGAAGCTGCTGGGCGTGCGCTTGGGCAGTGGTGTGGCCGCCGGTGCTGCGGCGGGTGCCGGGGTGGACCTGCTGGTCGGCGGCCTGACACTGGGGGCTGCCGCCCTGGCCGGGGCGATTGCCGGCGGCGCGCTGCAGACGGCGCGCAACTATGGGTCGCGGTTGATGGGCAAGCTCAAGGGCAAGCGCGAGCTGACGGTGGACGACACGGTGTTGCGCTTGCTGGCCTTGCGTCAGCAGCAGTTGATGGTGGCGCTGGAAAACCGCGGGCATGCGGCGCAGGACAGCATTCGGCTGGGGGAGCTGGATGAGAAGGCCTGGCGGGAGGGCAAGTTGCCGGAGGCGCTGAGCAAGGCGCGGGCGCATCCGCAGTGGTCCACCCTCAACCCTGGGGCGAAGCTGAACCAGGCTGAGCGGCAGGAACAGCTAGAGGCGCTGGTTTCACAGTTTTGATCAAGCAGGTCTGGCCTCTTCGCGGGTAAACCCGCTCCCACAGGTATCTCACATTCCTTGAGATGTGCACTACTCCTGTGGGAGCGGGTTCACCCGCGAAGAGGCCCGCACAGGCAGCCCACATCTCAAAGTAAAGCCAAAGCCTTCCGCTTCAACCCATCCAGGTCAATCACCGCCACCCCGACCACTTTGGCCCGCTCATCCCACTCCCTCATCCGCAAGCTCACCTCGAACAGCGGATCCCGCTCGAACACATCCGCTTCGCCCTCGCTCATCACGCCCCCCTGATACTCCAGGGTCCGCCGGCTCGCTTCACTCAACCGCTGGTAATACCCAGGCTGGCGCAAAGTCAGGTAGCGCTTGGCCTCCACGTGATACTGCACCAGCCGCGCCATGCGTTCGCCGAAACCGCAGCGGCGTAAATACTCGGCGCCGATGCGCTCATGGCTGACCACGCCATAGCCGCCCATGCTCGCGTAACCGCCGCACAGGTGGCCGATGTCGTGGAAGAACGCCGCCAGCACCACTTCGTCGTCGAAGCCTTCGGCCATGGCCAGTTGCGCGGCCTGGGACATGTGTTCGAGCTGGGTGATGGCTTCGCCGATGTAGTCGTCACTGCCGTGGCGTTCGTACAGCGCGAAGGTGCTGTCGATGATCTGGGCTGGGGTGGGCATCACCGTCTTCTCCTGGCTTGATTGGGTGGTGGCTTCTTCGCAGCGCAAGGCTGCTCCTACAGGTTGTCGCCGACCTGTAGGAGCAGCCTTGTGCTGCGAAGAGGCCGGTGCAGGTTACTGCTGAGCCACCTTCTCCGACTTGCCGTCATAGCGCTTGCGCCACTCGGCCAGGATCTGGTCACGGTTCTTCGAGGCCCAGGCAAAGTCGTTCTTGATCAGGCGCTGTTCATAGTCCGCCGGCAGTTCGGTCTGCGGCTTGGCAATACCCGGTGCAGCCAGCACGGCGAAGTTCTCCTTGTACAGCTCCATGGCCGCCGGGCTTGCCGAGAAATCAGCCAGGCGCTTGGCCGCATCCGCTTTTGGCGAACCCTTGATCACCGCAGTCGCCTCGATCTCCCAGCCCAGGCCTTCCTTCGGCAGCACGATGTCCAGCGGCGCGCCCTGGCGCTTGAGCTGCACGGCCGGGTACTCGAACGAGATACCGATCGGGAATTCACCCGCTGCGGCAAGCTTGCACGGCTTGGAACCGGAATGAACGTACTGGCCGATGTTGTGGTGCAGTGCATCCATGTACGCCCAACCCTGTGGCTCGCCAAAGGTCTGCAGCCAGGCACTGACATCCAGGAAGCCGGTGCCGGACGAGGCCGGGTTCGGCATGACGATCTTGCCCTTGTACTCGGGCTTGGTCAGGTCCTGCCAGCTCACCGGCTTGCTCAGGCCCTGCTTCTCGGCCTCGATGGTATTGAAGCAGATGGTCGCGGCCCACACGTCCATACCGACCCAGGCTGGAGGGTTGGCAGCATCGCGGTAATTGGCGGCAATCTTGCCCAGGTCCTTCGGTGCGTAGGCTTCGAGCATGCCGTTCTGGTCGAGGATGGCCAGGCTGGAAGCAGCCAGGCCCCACACTGCGTCGGCTTGCGGGCGGTCTTTCTCGGCCAGCAGCTTGGCGGTGATGATGCCGGTGGAGTCACGAACCCACTTGATCTCGATGTCCGGGTTGGCCTTCTCGAAGGCCTGTTTGTAGCTCTTCAGCTGTTCGGCTTCCAGGGCGGTGTAGACCGTCAGCTGGGTACCAGCGGCCGAAGCCTGCAGACCGAACACGGCGGAAACGGCAGCGGCAAGTGCAAGGTGCTTGTACATGGGTAGGTTCCTTACAGGTCAGACGGTCGCGGCGCGTTGGCGCCAGGCTTGGGAGCGGCGCAGCAGGCCGCGTGAGGCTGCGGCCAGCAGCAGTGAAGCGCCGGCACTGGTCAGCAGGATCAGGGTGGACATGGCGGCGGCACCACCGACATTGCCGGCGTCATCCATGTTCAGCACGGCGACGGCAGCCAGGATGGTGTCGGGGCTGTACAGGAAGATCGCCGCCGACACGGTGGTCATCGCCGATACGAACAGGTAGCGAATGATGTCCAGCAGCGCCGGCAGGCAGATCGGCACGGTCACCCGCAGGAAGTGCCTGTACAGCGGCGCCTTCAGCGACAGCGCGGCGGCCTCGAACTCGCCGTCTAGCTGGCGCAGGGCGGTGGTCGCGGTCATCTGCGCGGTGGTCAGGTAGTGGGCGATGGTGCACACCACCAGCAGCCCCATGCCGCCGTAGAACACATGCAGCGGGTTGCCGTTCAGGTTGAAGAAGAATACGTAGCCCAGGCCCAGCACTAGGCCCGGCACGGCCATGGGGATGAAGCTGAGCAGGCGCAGCGCCTGGTTGAGCAGGCGTTGGCCCTGGGTCTTCTCCATCAGGTAGGCGCCGGTGAAGATCACGATGCTGCCGATCAGCGCGGTGCCGATGGCCATGGTCACGCTGTTGCGGTAGGCCAGCCAGCCACCACCGGCGGTGTCCTCGAACATGTAGTGACGCAGCGACAGCGACAGGTTGTAAGGCCAGAACGTGACCAGCGACGAATACACCGCCATGCCGATCACCAGCAGCAATGCCGCGCACACCAGCAGCACGATCGCCAGGAAGCAGGCATCACGGCCCCGCGACGGCTTGGGCTCGAACACCTGGGCACGGCCGCTCATGGCCTCGCCCTGGCGCCGGCGTAGCCAGGCATCGACGGTAAAGCTGAACAGCGCCGGCAACAGCAGCACCATGCCGATCAGCGCGCCGCGGCCGAACTGCTGCTGGCCGACCACAGCCTTGTAGGCTTCCAGGGCCAGCACCTGATAGTCGCCGCCGACCACGACCGGTACACCGAAGTCGGTGATGGTCAGGGTGAACACCAGGCAGAACGCTGCGAATACTGCCTGGCGCGTGGCCGGCCAGGTGATGCTGGTGAACGCTCGCCAAGGGCCTGCACCCATGCTGGACGCTGCGTCGAACAGGCGTGCATCGGCCAGCGACAGCGCCGACAGCAGGATCATCAGGGCATGCGGGAAGGTGTAGATGGCCTCGCCCAGCACAATGCCCCAGAAGCCATAGATGTTGTCGCTGAGCAACCCGCGCAGCAGCCCCTGGTTACCGAACAGGTAGACCAGGGCGATGGCAGGCAGCATTGACGGCGCCAGCAGCGGCAGCAACGAAATCCCCCGCCACAGGCCTTTGCCCGGAATCAGCGTGCGTTGCAGGGCATAGGCGAACAGGTAGGCCAGCGGCACCACGATGGCTGCCACCGTGAAGGCCACCGACAGGCTGTTGCCCAGCAGCCAGTGGAAGTTTTCACTGGCCAACAGTTCGCGGGCCGCCAGCAGGCCGCCACCCTGGCCCGCTTCTGCGCTGAAGCCGCGCCAGAAGATCGCCAGCAGCGGCATCAGCACCGCCAGCATCAGAAGGATCAGCAGCAGGCTCTTGCCGCCGACGACGAACAACCGGTCGCCCAGGGCGACGCCAGCACGCGGCGTGGCCTTGGCCTGGCTCAGCGGCAGGGACATTGGCGCGGCCATCTCAGGCAAACACCTGCAGGCTCTGCGGCGGCAGCGCCACCCAGATGTCCTGCGAACCCAGCCGCGGCATGGCCTCGGGGGCCAGCTCCGCCAGCAGTGCATGGCCAGGCAGCGCCTTGAGCTCGAAGCTCATGCGGCAGCGGTTACCGAGGAAGGTGATTTCACGGACCATGGCCGGGAACAGGTTTTCTTCGTGCACCGCCGGGTTGACCGTGATCGCCTCCGGGCGGCAGAACAGCCGGCCGCTGCTGGGTCGGGCCGAACCTGGTGCCAGACGCATGTTCATGCCACCGACCTGGGCATGGCTGTCACTGCTGCGCTGGAACGGCAACCAGTTACCCTGGCCGACGAACTCGGCAACGAACGGCGTGGCCGGCTGGTCGTAGATTTCCTGCGGGGTGGCGTACTGCTCGACCTGGCCGTTGTTCATCACCGCAATGCGGTCGGCCATCAGCATGGCCTCGTCCTGGTTGTGGGTGACCATCAGCGTGGTGATACCCAGCTGGCGCTGCAGCTGGCGCAGTTCGGTGCACAGGTGCTCGCGCACCCGGGCGTCCAGCGCCGACATCGGCTCGTCCAGCAGCAGCAACGACGGCGACGGTGCCAGCGCACGGGCCAGGGCCACACGCTGCTGCTGGCCACCGGAAAGCTGACCGGGGTACTTCTTCTCGCTGCCGGCCAGGCCCACCAGTTCGAGCATTTCGGCCACTCGCTGGCGGGCCTGCTCGCGGCCGCTGCCAGTCAGGCCATAGGCGATGTTGGCTTCGACGGTGAGGTTGGGGAAAAGCGCGTAGGACTGGAACAGGATGCCGTAGTCACGGGCCTGGGGTGGCAGCTCGGAGATATCGCGCTCGCCGATGTACAACGTACCGCGGTCCTGGCGCTCCAGGCCGGCGATGCAGCGCAGCAACGTGGTCTTGCCGCAGCCGGACGGGCCGAGCAGGCACACCAGTTCGCCGGCGGCGATGTCCAGCGAGACATCGTTCAGCGCCGTGAAGGCGCCGAAGCGCTTGTGGATGTTGCGCACTTTCATCTGTGCGCCGGGGGTGGTGTGGTTCATGGCAGGGCCTCATCGAAGAGATGGGGGCCATGCTAGGAAGGCTGTGCGAAGGTTCTGTGGCTTTAGGGCAAAAGCGGGTGATAGTGGTATAGGCAGATTTTGTAGTGGCCTTCGCGGGCCTCTTCGCGGGTAAACCCGCTCCCACAGGGATCGCGCCGCATCTGAAGGCTGTGCAGTACCTGTGGGAGCGGGTTTACCCGCGAAGAAGCCAACACAAATCTAGAACTGTGAACCGGCAACTTCCTGCGCCACGCCAAGGAAGGCAGCTGGCAATCGCGCCTGGCGCCGCTCCTTCAGGCAATACAGGTACTCATGCATCACCGGCGCGTTCTCCAGCGCCAGCACCCGCAACTCAGGGTTGTGCGGCACCTCGTGCCGGGCAATCACGCTGATGCCGATATTGCGCAGCACCGCCTCACGGATCGATTCGCGGCTGCCAATCTCCAGCAAGGCGCCGGCCTTCACCCCGGCCTCCTGCATCATCTGCTCGGTCAGCTTGCGTGTGGTCGAGCCCTTCTCGCGCATCAGCAGGCAATGGCCGGCCACCACGTCAATGGACACCGCCTGGCGGTGTGCCAACGGGTGGTTGCGATGCACCGCCACCACCAACGGGTCAGTCCCCAGCACCCGCCGCACCAGCCGCGCGTCTTCCAGCAGTTGCGACGAAGCGGCGATATCCACCCGGTAGTCCTCGAGCATCTCCAGCACCTGCTGCGAGTTGCCGATTTCCACCGCCACTTCCACCTGCGGCAGGCGTTCGCGGTAGATCTTCACCAGGTCGAGAATGTAGTAAGGCGCCGTGGCCGCAATGCGCAAGCTGCCCTGGGCCTGGCCGCTGTTGCGCAGCTCGAACTCGATGTCGGCCTCCTGCTGCAGCAGTGCCTTGACCATCGGCAGCAGGCGCACGCCCTCCTCGCTCAGCACCAGGCGCCGCCCGCCGCGGTAGAACAGCTCCACCGCGTACTGGCTCTCCAGGTTGCGAATCTGCGTGGTCACCGTGGGCTGGCTGAGGCCGAGCTTCTTCGCCGCCAGGGTGATGCTGCCCAGGCGGGCCGCCATGTAGAAGGCTTTAAGCTCCGAACTCAGCATGCACGTCCTCTATTTGCGCAACAGGCGCAAGCCGTTGAACACCACCAGCAGGCTCACGCCCATGTCGGCAAACACCGCCATCCACATGGTGGCCATGCCGGCAAAGGTGATCGCCAGGAATATTGCCTTGATGCCCAACGCCAGAACGATGTTCTGCATGAGGATCGCCGCACTTTGGCGCGACAGCCTGACGAAGGCCGGGATTTTCCGCAAGTCGTCGTCCATCAGCGCCACATCGGCGGTCTCGATGGCGGTGTCGGTACCGGCCGCCGCCATGGCAAAACCGATCTCGGCCCGAGCCAGCGCCGGGGCGTCGTTGATACCGTCACCGACCATGCCCACCCGATGGCCCTGGGCGTACAGGGTTTCGATGCTCTTGAGCTTGTCGGCAGGCAGCAGGTTGCCTTCGGCACGGTCGATACCCACCACGGTGGCGATGGCCTGGGCGGTATGCGGATTGTCACCGGTCAGCATGACAGTCTTGATGCCCAGCTCGTGCAGCTCGGCGATGGCCTGGCGACTGCTTTCCTTGACCGTGTCGGCCACCGCGAACAGCGCCAACGGGCCGGAGCGGTCGAGCAGCAGCACCACGGTCTTGCCCTGGCGCTCCAACGCATCCAGCTGGGCCTCGAGCTCGGGCGAGCACAGCCCCAGCTCCTCGACCAGACGGTGGTTACCCAGGTGGTAAACCTCACCCGCGATGGTACCGCGCACGCCGCGCCCGGCCAGGGCGGCGAAGTCATCGACCTCGCTCAAGGCCAGGCCTTGCTCCTTGCCGAACTGGGCAATGGCGCGGGAAACCGGGTGGTCCGAACGCTCGCCCAGGCTGGCGGCCAGGGCTTGCGCGCGGCCTTCGAACAGCGGCTCCAGTACCTTGGCGTCGGTCTGCACCGGCTTGCCGTGGGTGATGGTGCCGGTCTTGTCCAGGGCCAGGAAGTCTAGCTGGCGCCCGCCTTCCAGGTACACGCCACCCTTGATCAGGATGCCCTTGCGCGCGGCGGCGGCCAGGCCGCTGACGATGGTCACCGGGGTCGAGATCACCAGGGCGCATGGGCAGGCCACCACCAGCAGCACCAGGGCGCGATAGACCCAGTCGAACCAGGCACCGGCCATGAACAGCGGCGGTATCACCGCAACGGCCAGGGCAATGGCAAACACCACCGGGGTGTAGATGCGCGAGAAGCGGTCGACGAAACGCTGGGTAGGCGCCCGCGCGCCTTGCGCTTCCTCGACGGCCTTGATGATTCGCGCCAGGGTCGATTGCCCGGCAGCAGCGGTAACGCGGAACTCCAGCGCCCCTGCCTGGTTGATGGTGCCGGCGAACAACTTGTCGCCCACGGCCTTCTCCACAGGCAGGCTTTCGCCGGTGATCGGCGCCTGATCGACGGTGGATTGCCCGCTGGTCACTTCACCGTCCAGGCCAATGCGTTCGCCGGGGCGTACCCGCACCAGGGCCCCGATGGCCACTTCCCGCACCTCCACTTCCCGCCACTGGCCATCGGCCTGGCGCACGGTGGCCATGTCCGGGGTGAGCTGCATCAGGCCGCCAATGGCGTTGCGCGCGCGGTCCAGCGAGCGGGCTTCGATCAGCTCGGCGACGGTGAACAGCACCATCACCATGGCCGCTTCCGGCCACTGGCCGATCAGCACCGCGCCAGTCACGGCAATGCTCATCAGCGCGTTGATGTTGAGGTTGCGGTTTTTCAGGGCGATCCAGCCCTTCTTGTAGGTACCCAGGCCACAGCCGAGGATCGCTGCCAGCGCCAGCACCGCCACCACCCACTCCGGGGCCAGCGCGGCAAAGTGCACGATTTCAGCGGCGATCGCGGCAATGCCGGACAGCGCCAGCGGCCACCAGCGGGTCTTGGCCACTTGTGATGCGCTGGCGGTGCCATCGTCTTCGGCCCCAAGCGGCTCGGCTTTCATGCCCAGGCTATCGATGGCCTGCTCGATTTCAGCAGTGCCACCCAGGGTGTGGCGCACGCCAAGCACGCGGTTGATCAGGTTGAATTCCAGCTGCTCGATACCGGCTAGCTTGCCCAGCTTGTCCTGGATCAGGGTCTGCTCGGTAGGGCAGTCCATGGCCTCGATGCGAAAACGGCTGAACTGGGCGTGGCTGCTGGCCTTTTCGCTCAGCTGGACCAAGGCTGGCGCAGCAGCGCTGCCACAGCAGCTGTGGGCGTGGTGTTCGTGCTTGTGTTCGTGGCTGACAGGCTGGTTCATGGGGTCATCCTTAATTTGAGCCTGTTGCCAAGTGAACACCCTGTAGCCACTATAGGGTCAAGCCACTTGCTGGAGAATTTCGTGATGAAGATCGGAGAACTGGCCAAAGCCACCGACTGCGCCGTGGAAACCATCCGCTACTACGAGCGTGAACAGCTGCTGCCGGAGCCGGCGCGCAGCGACGGCAACTACCGGCTGTACACCCAGGCCCACGTCGAGCGGCTGACGTTCATCCGCAACTGCCGCACCCTGGACATGACCCTGGATGAAATCCGCAGCCTGCTACGCCTGCGCGACAGCCCCGATGATTCGTGCGGAAGTGTCAATGCGCTGATCGACGAACATATCGAGCATGTGCAGGCACGGATCGATGGGTTGGTGGCGTTGCAGGAACAGCTGGTGGAGCTGCGGCGGCGCTGCAATGCACAAGGGGCGGAATGCGCGATCTTGCAGCAACTGGAGACGAACGGGGCGGTATCGGTGCCGGAAACCGAGCATTCGCATGTGGGGCGAAGCCACGGGCATTAAGCCAAAAGCTTCGCGGGTAAACCCGCTCCCACAAGTACTGCACAGGCCTGAGCTTTGTGCGGTCCCTGTGGGAGCGGGTTTACCCGCGAAGAGGCCGGTACAGGCAATAGAGATCTGTCACACCGCCATCGGCGCCGTCATCGGCGCATGGTGCTCATACCCTTCCAGCCAGAAATCGCTCGGCTCGATCTTCTCCAGCCACTCCGGCTCGTACTTGCCCGTCTCGGCAAACGCCGGCACACGGTCGCTGATCACCAGCTTCGGCGCTTCCAGCGGCTCACGCTTGAGCTGCTCGTTGAGCATGTCCAGGTGGTTCTCATACACATGAGCGTCGCCGATGAAGTAGGTGAACCAGCGAGGGGTGTAGCCGGTCAGGCGGCCGAACAGCGACAGCAGCGCCGCGCCTTCGGTGAGGTTGAACGGCGTGCCCAGGCCCAGGTCGTTGGAGCGGATGTAGAGGGTCAGGGAAATCTCCCTGGTCTCCACATTCGGATGGAACTGGTACAGCAGGTGGCACGGCGGCAGGGCCATTTCGTCCAGCTGCGCGCAGTTCCAGCCGTGGAACAGGATACGGCGGCTGCCCGGGTCGTTGGCGATGGTGTCCAGGCACTGGCGCACCTGGTCGATGGCTTTGTACAGGATGACGAACGCGACGCCGTCCTCCTCGTCCTGGGCGATGCGGCGGAAGCCCGCCTTCTCGGCCATTTCGATGGCCGCCGGGTTGCTCAGCGGGATGCGCTTGTAGCCCGGCCACTGGCGCCATTGCACGCCGTAGATCTCGCCCAGGTCGTCATGGCCCTGGCGGAACGGGTTGGCCAGCCACTGGGCGTTCTCGTTGGCGTTCTGGTCCCAGACCTTGCAGCCCAGTTCGCGGAATTCACCGGCGTTCTTCACGCCACGCAGGAAACCGACCATTTCGCCGATCGCCGACTTGAATGCCAGTTTGCGCGTGGTAATGGCCGGGAAGCCCTTCTGCAAGTCGAAACGCAGCATGGCGCCCGGCAGGCTGATGGTGCGGATGCCGGTGCGGTTGCCCTGCAGCGTGCCGTTGTCGATGACGTCGCGGACCAGGTCCAGATACTGTTTCATGGCTTACCTGTAGCAAAAACGGCAGGGGGATCGCCCCTGCCGTGGGATTAATCAGGCGGGTTTCGCCGTAGGCTTGCGATTATAAGCCCACCAGATCAGGCCAAGGCCAGCCAGGATCATCGGCACGCACAGAATCTGACCCATGGTCAGCCAGCCCCAGGCCAGGTAGCCAAGCTGGGCATCCGGTACGCGGACGAATTCGACGATGAAGCGGAAGATGCCGTAGAACAGCGCGAACATGCCGGATACCGCCATGGTCGGCCGCGGCTTGCGCGAGAACGCCCAAAGGATCAGGAACAGCGCTACACCTTCGAGTGCGAACTGGTACAGCTGCGATGGGTGACGCGGCAGCTGCGCCGGGTCGCTGAACGGCGGGAAGACCATCGCCCATGGCACGTCGGTGGCCTTGCCCCACAGCTCGGCGTTGATGAAGTTGCCGATGCGCCCGGCCCCCAGGCCGATCGGCACCAGCGGCGCGACGAAGTCCATCAGCTCGAAGAACGACTTGTTGTTGCGCTTGCCGAACCACAGGGCCGCCAGCATCACGCCGATGAAACCGCCGTGGAACGACATGCCACCCTTCCACACCTCGAAGATCAGCGTCGGATTGGCCAGGTAGGCGTGCAGGTCGTAGAACAGCACGTAGCCCAGGCGACCACCGACGATCACACCCATCGACAGCCAGAACACCAGGTCGGAGAGCTTTTCGCGCGTCCAGGTGGGGTCGAAGCGGTTCAGCCGGCGCGAGGCGAGCAGCCAGGCACCGCCGATGCCGACCAGGTACATCAGGCCGTACCAATGGATTTTCAGCGGCCCGATGGCCACGGCCACGGGGTCTATCTGCGGGTAAGGCAGCATGGAACTTCCTCTCGATTCAAATCAAAAAGCTGAGGCCGACACAGAACAGCAGGGCTGCGAACAGGCGTTTCAACAAACGTGGCGACAGCTTGTGCGCCAGGCGCGCGCCGAAGCGGGCGAAAAACATGCTGGTCACGGCAATGCCGAGCAGCGCCGGCAAGTACACGTAACCCAGGCTGTGGGCCGGCAGGTGCTCCTCGTGCCAACCCAGCAGCATGAAACTCAGGGCACTGGCCAAGGCAATCGGCAGGCCACAGGCCGAAGACGTGGCCACTGCCTGCTGCATGGGCAGGCTGCGCCAGGTCAGGAACGGCACGGTCAGCGAACCGCCGCCGATGCCGAAAATGGCCGAAGCCCAGCCGATCACCCCACCTGCACCGATCAGCGCGGGCTTGCTGGGGATGCCACGACTGGCCTTGGGCTTGAGGTCCAGGGCCATCTGCGCGGCAATGACCAGGGCGAACACACCGATGATCTTTTGCAGCAGTGGCCCCTGGATCAGCGAGGCGGTCTTGGCGCCGACACCGGCCCCGAGGAGGATGCCGAGGGTCATCCAGGCGAAGATCGGCCATTGCACCGCGCCCTTGCGATGGTGCTCGAGCACGGCGTTGATCGAGGTGAAGACGATGGTTGCCAGCGACGTACCGACAGCCAGGTGGGTCAGCACCGAGGCATCGAAACCCTGCAAGGTGAAGCTGAACACCAGCACCGGCACGATGATGATACCGCCGCCCACGCCGAACAGCCCGGCCAGCACACCGGCGCAGGCGCCCAACAGCAGATAGAGCACGAATTCCATTCGTCTTCCCCGAGAAAACAATGCGGCATGGTAACGGAAGCCGGGCTCGGGGCTCTAGTGAACAGTGTGTCAGGATGGATCCTCCCCGCCGCTGTGGGTACAGTGGCAAAAAACCCAGAGGCCCGACCGATGTGCCTGATCGTATTCGCCTGGCGGCCGGGGCATGCCCTGCCGCTGATCGTGGCGGCCAACCGCGATGAGTTCTATGCCCGCCCCACCCAGGCCCTGGCGGCCTGGGAGGATGCACCCGGGGTATATGCCGGGCGCGACCTGGAGGCCGGCGGCACCTGGCTGGGCGTCGGCCCGCAGGGGCGGTTCGCGGCGCTGACCAATATTCGCGACCCGGCGCAGGCTTTGGGGCCGCGCTCGCGGGGCGAGCTGGTGGCGGCGTATCTGCAGGGGGAGTTTGGGGTCGATGCCTATCTGGACCAGGTGGCCAGCCGCAGCAGGCAGTATTCAGGGTTCAACCTGTTGGTGGGCGATGGGCGACAGCTGGGCTATCTGCATGCCCGGGACGCGGCGCCGCGCTTGCTGGAGGCCGGGGTTTACGGGCTTTCCAATGCCGGGCTGGATACGCCTTGGCCGAAGCTGGTGAAGGCGCGCAGTGGGCTGGAAGGGTTACTGGAGACGCCAGAGCCACAGCGCTTGCTGGCGTTGCTGGCCGATGCCGAACCGGCGCCGGAGGGCGAGTTGCCGGAGACGGGCGTGGGGTTGGCGACCGAGAAGCTGCTGTCGAGTGTGTTCATTGCCAGCCAGAACTACGGGACTCGGGCGAGTACGGTGCTGATTGTGGATGATCAGGGCAAAAGGCGACTGATTGAACGCAGTTTCGGGCCCTTTGGTGGGCACTTGGGGGAAGTTGAGCTTTCAGTCTGATCACTGTGCTGGCCTTTGTGGGAGCGGGCGAGCCCGCGAACACCGGCGAAGCCGGTGCCATACACCGAGTCGCCTGCTTCGCGGGCACGCCCGCTCCCACAAGCCCGCTCCCACAAGCCCGCGAAGAGGCCGGAACAGGCCACCTCACATTCAGAGGGTTTTATTGGCCCCAGGCCCGATCATCCGCGCCAACCCAAGGTTTTTCAGGGCCAGTTGCAGCGAGCTGTGGATAACCTGCGGGTTGTCATGACTCAAGGCCTCCACCAGCAGCTCCTTGGCCTTGCTCATATTCACCTGACGCAGCATCCACTTCACCTTCGGCAGGTTGGTGGCGTTCATTGACAGGCTGTCGAAGCCCATGGCCATCAACAGGATCGCCGCTGCCGGGTCGCCGGCCATCTCACCGCAGATACTCACCGGCTTGCCTTCGCCATGGGCGTCGCGCACCACCGTGTTCAGCGCCTGCAACACCGCCGGGTGCAGGTAGTCGTACAGGTCGGCGACCCGCGGGTTGTTGCGGTCCACCGCCAGCAGGTACTGGGTCAGGTCGTTGGAACCGACCGACAGGAAGTCCACCTGCCGCGCCAGCTCCTTGGTCTGGTACACCGCCGCAGGAATTTCCACCATCACGCCAACCGGTGGCATCGGCACATCGGTGCCTTCGTCACGCACCTCGCCCCAGGCGCGGTGGATCAGGTGCAGCGCCTCTTCCAGCTCATGGATGCCGGAAATCATCGGCAGCAGGATACGCAGGTTGTTCAGCCCCTCGCTGGCCTTGAGCATGGCACGGGTCTGCACCAGGAAGATTTCCGGGTGGTCGAGGGTGACGCGAATGCCGCGCCAGCCGAGGAACGGGTTTTCTTCCTTGATCGGGAAGTACGACAGCGACTTGTCGCCACCGATGTCGAGGGTACGCATGGTCACCGGCAGCGGGTGGAAGGCCGCCAGCTGCTCGCGGTAGATGGCCAGCTGCTCTTTCTCGCTGGGGAAGCGCTGGTTGATCATGAACGGCACTTCGGTGCGGTACAGCCCCACCCCTTCAGCACCACGCTGCTGGGCACGGGCCACGTCGGCGAGCAGGCCGGTGTTGACCCACAGCGGCATGCGGTGGCCGTCCGGGGTAACGCACGGCAGTTCGCGCAGGGCATCCAGGCCCTGGGCCAGCTGGCGCTCCTCCTCGACCACGTCGCTGTACTGCTTGCGCAGCACTTCGCTGGGGTTGGTGAACACCTCGCCCTTGTAGCCGTCGACGATCATCTCGATGCCGTCGACCTTGGAATAAGGCAGGTCGACCAGGCCCATCACCGTGGGGATGCCCATGGCGCGAGCCAGGATGGCGACGTGGGAGTTGCCCGAGCCCAGTACCGAGACCAGGCCGACCAGCTTGCCTTCCGGCACTTCGCCGAGCATCGCCGGGGTCAGCTCTTCACTGACCAGGATGGTGTTGTCGGCATACACCAGCGACTGCGCGCGGGCTTCCTGCAGGTAGGCCAGCAGGCGCCGGCCCAGGTCCTTGACGTCGGAGGCGCGCTCGCGCAGGTAGTCATCGTCCATCAGCTCGAAGCGGTTGACGTGCTCGCCCACCACCTGGCGCAGGGCGCCCTGGGCCCACTGGCCGGTCTTGATGACTTCGGTCACCTCACCGCCCAGGGCCGCGTCTTCGAGCATCATCAGGTACACATCGAACAGTGCACGCTCCTCCGGGCGCAGCTGGGTGGCCAGTTTGGCCGACAGCTTGCGCATATCGTCGCGCACACCTTCGAGGGCGTTCTGGAACAGCTTCAGCTCGGCGTCGATGTCATCGACGGTCTTGTCCGGTACCACTTCCAGATCGGCTGGCGGCAGCATCACCACTGCGCGCCCCACGGCGGCGCCAGGCGAGCCCGGTACGCCGACGAAGCGCGCTTCCTGGATACCTTTGCCCTGGCGGCCCAGGCCACGGATCGAGCCGGTGGCCTCGGCGTGGGCGATAACCCCTGCGAGCTGGGCGCTCATGGTGACCAGGAAGGCTTCTTCGCCCTCGTCGAACTGGCGGCGCTCCTTTTGCTGGATGACCAATACCCCGACCACGCGGCGGTGGTGGATGATCGGCGCACCGAGGAAGGAGGCGAATTTTTCCTCGCCGGTTTCGGCAAAGTAGCGGTAACGCGGGTGGTCGGCAGCGTTTTCCAGGTTCAGCGGCTCTTCCCGGGTACCGACCAGGCCGACCAGGCCTTCGTTGGGGGCCATGCTGACCTTGCCGATGGAGCGCTTGTTCAGGCCTTCGGTGGCCATCAGCACGAAGCGGTTGGTTTCCGGGTCGAGCAGGTAGACCGAGCAGACCTGGCTGCCCATGGCCTCCTTGACACGCAAGACAATGATCCCCAACGCCGACTTGAGATCTTTGGCGGAGTTTACTTCCTGGACGATCTTGCGCAGCGTATTGAGCATGGCTCGGGGTCGAACTCCGTCGTCAGTCGCGCGTCAGCAGACGCGGTGCTAGCTCTTTCAGGGCGCGTCGGTAGACCTCGCGCTTGAATGTCACAACCTGGCCCAGCGGGTACCAATAGCTGACCCAGCGCCAGCCGTCGAATTCCGGCTTGCCGGTCAGGTCCATCCGCACCCGTTGTTCGTTGCTGACCAGACGCAGCAGGAACCATTTCTGCTTCTGGCCGATGCACAGCGGCTGGCTATGCGTACGCACCAGTCGCTGGGGTAAACGATAACGCAACCAGCCACGGGTGCAGGCAAGAATTTCCACATCATCGCGTTCAAGGCCAACTTCTTCGTTCAGCTCGCGGTACAGGGCATCTTCCGGCGTCTCGTCAGGGTTGATGCCACCCTGGGGAAACTGCCAGGCATCCTGGTTGATCCGTCGAGCCCATAGCACCTGCCCGGCATCATTCGTGAGAATGATCCCGACATTGGGGCGAAAACCATCCGGGTCGATCACGGCAGCAACCTCGCAAACGCATGTCACCGCATTGTTCCACAAAGCTTGCGAGCGCAGCAACGCGCCCGCCAAGCTTATGTGCAGCAGCGTGAAAACTCCGTATTCTGCGGGCCTACCCTGTGGCTTATGCGAGTGACCGCGATGCGCCTGGCTTTATTCGACCTGGACAATACCCTCCTCGGTGGCGACAGCGACCATGCCTGGGGTGACTACCTTTGCCAGCGCGGCATCCTTGACCCGGTTACCTACAAGCAACGCAACGATGGCTTCTACCAGGACTACCTGAACGGCACCCTGGACCTGCAGGCCTACCTGGCCTTTTCCATGGAGATCCTTGCGGCAACACCGGTAGCCCAGCTCGACGAATGGCACCGCGACTTCATGCGCGCCTGCATCGAGCCGATCATGCTGCCCAAGGCGCTGAGCTTGCTGCAGCAGCACCGCGAGGCCGGCGACCAGCTGGTGATCATCACCGCCACCAACCGCTTCGTCACCGCACCGATTGCCCGGCGCCTGGGAGTTCGCGTGTTGCTGGCGACCGAATGCGAGATGCGTGATGGCCGCTATACCGGGCGTAGTACCGATATACCGTGTTTCCGTGAAGGCAAGGTGACGCGGCTGGAGCGCTGGATGCTGGAGAACGGCTTCGATCTTGAGGACAGCTATTTCTATAGCGACTCGATGAACGATTTGCCGTTGTTGCAGCGAGTGGCGCATGCGGTGGCGGTGGACCCCGACCCGAAGCTGCGGGCGGAGGCCGAGATGCGCGGGTGGCCGGTGGTTTCGCTGCGGGATTGAGGTTTTCCTGTAGCGGCCTCTTCGCGGGCATGCCCGCTTGTGTCTTGATGGGGGATTAGAATTTGGAGTGAGAGCGGTGAATGGCAAGCTGAATGCCGTAGGTGCCTTGAGCACGTGTGGGAGCAAAAGCTGCCATTCACCGTTCCACTTTGGCGAGAGCCCGAACAGTTGGATGCGGCTCTGATCTCGAATCACAAGCGTGGGCCAAGCCAAAGTCCTCTCACTGTGTTGAGTTTAGGAGGTTTTGGTGATGGCTTCCTTCTTGGGTATCGATGTTTCCAGTCTCTCCCTTGATGCTGCGGTGCGGCCACAGGGCATCAAAATGCATTTAAGCAATGATCCAACAGGGTTTGAGGCGCTACTGGAGAGCCTTCGCAAGCTCAGTATCAAGCGCGTCCTGTTAGAGGCGACGGGTGGCTACGAGCGAGATGTCATGTGTTTTCTACAGGACGCTGGCTACAAGGTCATACGCGTCAATCCCAGGCGAGCCAGGTCATTCGCTGACTCTTTAGGCATCAAGGCCAAGACTGACGCCATCGACGCCGAGGTTCTGGCGCACTATGCCGAAGTCATTCCAGATCAACCCTCTCTGCGAGTCAGCCCCGAACGAGCGCTTCTGCGAGAGTTGCTTCAGCAACGTGATCGGATGGTTCAACAGCGAGATGACGACCTGCGGCGCCTGAAGCAGGTGCAATCGACTGCAGTTGCTAACTACCTGAATGCCAACCTGAAACACTTCAAGGCGCAGATCAAACGGGTTGAGTGTGAGATCGAACAGCAAATCGCGATGCTGAACGACGAACGGGTTGCCCAGCTGATCAAAGTGAAAGGCATTGGGATGGTGACAGCGGGCAAACTAATAGCGCTGCTGCCGGAGCTAGGTCGGGTTGAGTCCAGAGAAATTGCCTCCCTGGTTGGGGTGGCGCCCTTCAACCACGACAGCGGGAAATTCATGGGCAAGCGCTCTATCTCTGGCGGGCGATTTGCGGTCAGGCGATCGCTGTACATGGCATGCCTTGTGGCGATGAAATACAACCCAGCACTCAAGGCTCGTTATCAGTCACTGCGGGAGCGCGGAAAACTTCCCAAAGTCGCTATCGTGGCCTGCATGAGAACGTTCATCGTGCGGTTAAATGCCATGCTCAGAACGGGTACATCATGGCTCGATCTAGTGCTACCGCAGCCTGAAGGTACAACGTAAATCCAGAACGCAGCGTGAGCCGCCTGGAAGCGGGCTTGCCCGCGAAGCCAACACCGTGGTGGATGGCACGGGCTTCGCCCGTGTTCGCGGGCAAGCCCGCTCCCACAGGGATCGCGCCAGCTTTTTGAAATTGAGCAAGACAGTTGCTCCCACAGGGATCACCACAAGCCTGGAGGGCTGCGCCGTACCTGTGGGAGCGGGCGCGCCCGCGAAGAGGCCGGCACATACAGCACAAGCCTGTCAGACCGGCTTGGCCCCCATCAGCCCGGCGATGGACAGGAAGCAAACCCCACTGAACACCGCCAGTGCCAGGGTAAAGCGCAACCCCACCACCTCGGCCTTGCGCAGCCGGTTCAACCGCACCAGCAGCCACCACACGGCAAACGCGCCCAGCGTATAGATGACGCTGGACGCCAGCACCCAGGTCTGCCCCAGCGGCCAGCCCACCAGGTGCACCAGCCACCAGCCGGTAAACGGCATGCTCACCAGGCACAGGCCCATCACCAGCCAGACGAACACAAGCGGCCGACGCAGCAGCTTGGCGTAGGCCTCGGCATCGCCCTGGCGGCGGGCGCGCACGGTCCAGAGCGCCAGGCCCAGAGCACCCAGCAGCAGGAGCGCGGTGGCGATGATGTGCAGGGTCTTGAGGGTGGTCAGGTGTTCCATGTCCGAATTGTCCTTTGTCAGGCCATTTTTGCAGCAGCCCCTAACCCTTGTAGGAGCGGCCTTGTGTCGCGAAAGGGCCGCAAAAGCGGCCCCGGGATCTCGGCCATGATCACACATTGCCGGGGCCGCCTTGCGGCCCATCGCGACACAAGGCCGCTCCTACAAAAAGCGAGATTTCTGGCTTAGCTTAGCCGCTCAGCCCAGGAACAGCTTGTAAGCCGGGTTGTCAGTCTCGTCCCAGTACGGGTAGCCGATCTTCGCCAGCGCCGCCGGCACCAGATGGCGCTCGTCTTCCGGCACCTGCAACCCCGCCACCACGCGCCCGTCAGCGGCACCATGGTTGCGGTAATGGAACATCGAGATGTTCCAGCGCCCGCCCAGCTTGTTGAGGAAGTTGAACAGCGCCCCCGGCCGCTCGGGGAACTCGAAGCGCAGCACCATCTCGTCACTGGCACCGGCCGAATGGCCACCGACCATGTGGCGAATATGCAGCTTGGCCAGCTCGTTGTCGGTCAGGTCGGTAACCGGGAAGCCCTGCTCGGTCAGTTGCTGTACCAGCGCCGCACGCGGGTCGTTTTCCGGGTGGGTCTGCACGCCGACGAAGATATGCGCCTCGTCGGAGGTGTGCTTGCGGTAGTTGAATTCGGTGATCTGGCGCTTGCCGATAGCCTCGCAGAAGGCCTTGAAGCTGCCCGGGCGCTCAGGAATGGTCACGGCGATGATCGCTTCGCGCTTTTCACCCAGCTCGGCACGCTCGGCCACATGGCGCAGGCGGTCGAAGTTGACGTTGGCACCGGAGTCGATGGCCACCAGGGTCTGCCCGGTCACGCCGTACAGTTCGACGTACTTCTTGATGCCCGCCACGCCCAGGGCACCGGCAGGTTCGGTGATCGAGCGGGTATCATCGTAGATATCCTTGATAGCCGCGCAAATCTCGTCGGTACTGACGGTGACCACTTCATCCACATGATGACGGCAGATATCGAAGGTATGCTGGCCGATCTGCGCCACCGCCACGCCGTCGGCGAACAGCCCGACCTGCGGCAGCACCACGCGCTCGCCGGCCGCCATGGCCGCCTGCAGGCAGTTGGAGTCGTCCGGCTCGACGCCAATCACCTTGATTTCCGGGCGCAGGTACTTCACGTAGGCAGCAATGCCGGCGATCAGGCCACCGCCACCCACCGGCACGAAGATCGCGTCCAGCTGGCCTGGGTGCTGGCGCAGGATCTCCATGGCCACGGTGCCCTGCCCGGCGATGGTGTGCGGGTCGTCGTAGGGGTGCACGTAGACGAAGCCCTTTTCATCGACCAGTTTCAGCGAATAGGCCAGCGCCTCGGGGAACGAGTCGCCATGCAGCACCACCTTGCCGCCCCGCGAACGTACGCCTTCGACCTTGATTTCCGGGGTGGTCTTGGGCATCACGATAGTGGCCTTGATGCCCATCTCGCGCGCAGCCAGGGCCAGGCCCTGGGCGTGGTTGCCGGCCGAGGCGGTGACCACGCCACGGGCCAGTTCTTCCGGGGTCAGTTGGGCCAGCTTGTTGTAGGCCCCGCGGATCTTGAACGAGAACACCGGCTGCAGGTCTTCGCGCTTGAGCAGAATCTGGTTGCCCAGGCGCTTGCTCAGCTGCCCGGCGCTCTGCAGCGGGGTTTCGACCGCAACGTCGTAGACGCGCGAGGTGAGGATCTTCTTGACGTACTGTTCGAGCATCGGGAATGCATCACTGGGCCGCGGGACAAGGGCTGGGAGTCTACCCCAGCGCTACGTCGGGCGACCACAGCAAAGCCGCCCGAGCCGTTATACTAGGCTCTTTTCAAAACCGCCCTGCCCCTCTCGGAGCCCGCATGACCCAGGACCAACTCAAACAGGCCGTCGCCCAGGCCGCTGTCGACTTCATTCTGCCCAAGCTGGATGAAAAGAGCGTCGTCGGCGTCGGCACCGGTTCGACCGCCAACTTCTTCATCGACGCCCTGGCTCAGCACAAGACCGCCTTCGACGGCGCGGTCGCCAGCTCCGAAGCCACTGCCCAGCGTCTGAAGGGCCATGGCATCCCGGTCTACGAGCTGAACAGCGTCAGCGAACTGGAGTTCTACGTGGACGGCGCCGACGAGAGCGACGCGCACCTGAACCTGATCAAGGGCGGCGGCGCAGCCCTGACCCGCGAGAAGATCGTCGCCGCCGTGGCCAAGACCTTCATCTGCATCGCCGACGCCAGCAAGCTGGTACCGGTGCTGGGCGCCTTCCCGCTGCCGGTCGAAGTGATCCCGATGGCCCGCAGCCACGTGGCGCGCCAGCTGGTCAAGCTGGGTGGTGACCCGGTGTACCGTGAGGGCGTGATTACCGACAACGGCAACGTGATCCTCGATGTGCACAACCTGCAGATCACCAACCCGGTGGAGCTGGAAGGACAGATCAACGCCATCGTTGGCGTGGTGACCAACGGCCTGTTCGCGGCGCGTCCGGCGGATTTGCTGCTGCTGGGTACCGCTGAAGGCGTGAAAAGCCTGAAGGCCGAGTAACCTGCGGCGAGGGCTTCGCCCTCGATTCGCAGCACAAGGCTGCTCCTACAAGGGTACGCGACTTCCTGTAGGAGCAGCCTTGTGCTGCGAATCGGCTGCAAGGCAGCCCCACCGGCTCACTCCGCCGTCTGTTTAAACACATAGAACAGGTTCGGCTCACTGACCAGATAGATGGTCCCCGCTTCATCCATCGCAATCCCCTCCGCCTGCGGCACCGTCGCCTGCAACCCCTGGAACCCCTTGCGCAACGACAAGGTACTCAGCGGCCGGCCCTCCACATCCAGCTCCAGCACCAGCCGCGACTCGTCCGACAGCGCCAGCAGGTGCCCGCTGCGCTCATCGAACTGCAAGCTCGACAGGTCCCGCACGAACAGCCGCGAATCGCGCTTGCGGTCCTGCACCACATGCACCGCATAGGGCTGCTCAGGGTTGTCGTGCGGGAAGCCATGCACCTCGTAGATCAGCATCGGGTCACGCTCCTTGGCCACGAACAGGCGCTTGCCCGCCGAATCGTAAGCCAGCCCCTCGAAACCCTTGTTGCCGTTCAGGCCAATGCCCAGGGTCAGCTGCTCGGCATCGCCGGCATCGAGGAACATCGTGTCGTCCTCCAGGCGCACGCGTATCAGCCGCTGCTGACGCTCGTCGGTGATCACATAGCTGTTGGGCCCGACGTACTCCACGGCTTCCGGGTCGCCGAAGCCGGTCAGCGGCACCCGGCGCAGGATGCGGCCGTCCAACGACAGCTCGATCAGCTCCGAGCGGGCATTGGTGACGGTAAACAGGGTCTTGCGGTCGGGGTCGTAGGTCAGCGCCGATATGTCGTCATCCAGCCCTTCGACCGGCTGCGCCTCCACCACCACCCGGTAGCGGTCCAGGCCGATGCTCTGCTCGGCGGGCTGCCACCAGGCCTTGAGGTTGAACCAGCCACGCTCGAACAGGCGGAACTCCTGCCCGGCCAAGCCGAGCAGGAGCAGGCCGATGGCGACCAGGACAAGGAACAGGCGAACAGAACGGCGCATGAGGGCAGACTCGACATAGGGGTGGCGAATCTAACCATGAACCACTGAATTAAAGCTTAATGCCAGCATCCGAAAAGTCGGATGTTGGGCTCAGTTCTTTCTGAAGCGATAGAACAGGGCCGGCTCGCTGACCATGTACAAGTTGCCCTTGTCGTCCATGGCCACCCCTTCGGCACGCGGAATGGTGTCCTGCAGGCCGTTGAAACCGCCGAGCAAGGTCATGAAGCTGACTTGCTGACCCTGCTCGTTCAGTTCCAGCAGCATGTTGGAATCGGCCGACAGCGCCAGCAAGTGGCCGGTACGCGGGTCGACGCCCAGTGCCGAGAGGTTGCGCAGGTCCAGTTCATCGTTGGGCAACGGCTGCTTTTCGCCCGTGAGCGGGCTGCGGCCATCGGTGTTCCAGGTGTACAACCTTGGCGGGCGCTCCTCGCCGATGACCAGGCGCTGGCGCAGCGGGTCCCAGGCCACCGCCTCGAAGCCCTTGTTGCTCTTCACCGACTGGCCCAGGTCGTGGCTCTGGAAATCATCATGGTTCAACGAGGTGGTCTGCGCATCCACCTTGACCACGGTCAGGTCGTGCAGGCGCTCATCGGTGATTGCCAGGAAGCCGTCTTCCAACACGGCGACGCCTTCCGGGTTGTTCCAGCCGTTGAGGGGGATCTTGCGCAGTACATTGCCATCCAGGCTCAGTTCGACCAGGATCGGGTTCTTGCCCATGACTGCGAACAGGGTGCGGGTACGCGGGTTGAAGGCCACATCCGAAGCTTCATCGTCGTCCATGCCCGGCAGCGGCTTGGCATCGATGTCGACCTGGTAGTCCGGCAGCCATACGCTTTCGCTGCGCTCGGCGGTGCTTTCGAAGCCTTCCTTGACCCACAGCGCGCCGCGGTCATCCCAGTGCATGGCCACGGCCACGCCATAGCCGATTACCGCCGCCGCGGCCAGGCCGAAGGGCCAGCGCAGGAAGAAACGACGCTTGGGGGTTGCCGGGGCGCTGGAGGGAGATGGCATGCGGGGGTCCTGGGGAAATGGGCGTAGGTTCGCGCATTATCCGGATCAGGTGTGAAAAATCGGTAAACAGGACCGGCCTCTTCGCGGGCATGCCCGCTCCCACAGGGTTCTCCACAGGTTTGAAGCTTGTGATATTCCTGTGGGAGCGGGTTTACCCGCGAAGAAGGCGACGCTGTTTCGAGTCAGAGCACCCGGCTTTCGAAGCGGCTCACACCCGGCAGTTCCAGCACCAGTTCGTCACCGACATTGAACGGCCCCACGCCCGCCGGGGTGCCGGTGAGGATCACATCCCCCGCCTGCAGCGAGAAATGCGCGGCCATGTACTGAATCATCGGCACGATCGGGTTGAGCATCATCGCGCTGTTACCGTCCTGGCGAACTTCGCCGTTGACGGTCAGGCGCACCGGGATGTCGGTCACATCCTCGAAGCTGGCGGCTGACACGAACGGCGGCAGTACGCAGGCGCCGTCGAAGCACTTGGCCAACTCCCATGGCAGGCCCTTCTCTTTCAGCTTGGCCTGCACATCGCGCAGGGTCAGGTCCAGCGCCGGGGCGTAACCGGAAATGGCGTCCAGCACCTCTTCCTCGCTCGGATGAGTCGACAGCGGCTTGCCCAGCAGCACGGCAATTTCCGCCTCATAGTGCACCGAGCCACGTTCCGTCGGAATCTTGAAGCCGCCCTCGGCCGGCACTACGCAGCTGCCCGGCTTGATGAACAGCAGCGGTTCGGTGGGGATCGGGTTGTCCAGCTCCTTGGCATGCTCGGCATAGTTACGGCCGATGCACACCACCTTGCCCAGCGGGAAGTGAATGCGTGTGCCGTCTACGTACTGGTGCTGGTAACTCATGGCCGACTCCTCTGGATACTGCTTTCTATTCAGGTGCGAAGATCTTACCCGGATTCATGATGCCGTTAGGGTCGAACACGGCCTTTATTGCCTTCATGCAGGCGATTTCTTCGGGCGAGCGGCTGTAGCCCAGGTAGTCTCGCTTGGTCATGCCCACGCCGTGCTCGGCCGAGATCGAGCCGTTGTAGCGCTTTACGATATCGAACACCCACTTGTTGACCTTGGTGCACGAAGCGAAGAAGTCATCCTTGCTCATGTGCTCGGGCTTGAGGATGTTCAGGTGCAGGTTGCCGTCGCCGATGTGGCCGTACCACACCACTTCGTAATCCGGGTAATGTTCGGTCACGATGGCGTCGATATCGCGCAGGAACGCTGGCACTTTCGATACCGTGACAGAAATGTCGTTCTTGTACGGTGTCCAGTGCGAGATGGTTTCCGACAGGTATTCGCGCAGTTTCCACAGGTTTTTCAGCTGGGTCTCGCTCTGGCTCATCACCCCGTCCAGCACCCAGCCTTGCTCGACGCAGTGCTCGAAGGTGGCCAGGGCTTCGTTGGCCACCTCCTCGGTGCTGGCCTCGAATTCCAGCAGCGCATAGAACGGGCAGTCGGTCTCGAACGGCGCCGGCACATCGCCACGCGCCAGGATCTTGGCCAGGCCCTTGTCGGAAAAGAACTCGAAGGCGGTCAGGTCCAGCTTGCCCTGGAAGGCATGCAGCACCGGCATGATCGAGTCGAAATCCGGGGTCCCCAGCACCATCGCGGTGAGGTTGCGCGGCGCACGGTCCAGACGCATGGTGGCCTCGACCACGAAGCCCAGGGTACCTTCGGCACCGATGAACAGCTGGCGCAGGTCGTAGCCGGTGGCGTTCTTGATCAGGTCCTTGTTCAGCTCTAGCAACTCACCCTTGCCGGTGACCACTTTCAGCCCGGCCACCCAGTTGCGGGTCATGCCGTAGCGAATCACCTTGATTCCGCCGGCATTGGTGCCGATATTGCCGCCAATCTGGCTGGAGCCGCTGGAGGCGAAGTCCACCGGGTAATACAGGCCCTGTTCTTCGGCGTAGGCCTGCAGCTGGCGGGTAATCACCCCTGGCTGGCAGACCACGGTGCGGTCGAAGGCATTGAAGCCGAGAATCTGGTTCATGTAGTCGAAGGCGACCACCACTTCGCCATTGGCCGCCACGGCGCCTGCGGAAAGCCCGGTACGCCCGCCCGACGGCACCAGCGCCACCTTGTGCGTATTGGCCCAGCGCACGATCGCCTGCACCTGCTCCACCGTCTTGGGGAAGACGATGGCGCTGGGCGCCGGTGGGTAATGCTTGGTCCAGTCCTTGCCATAGGCCTCCAGGGAAGCTGCGTCGGTCAGGACCTTGCCAGGGTCGACAAGGGTCATCAGTTCATCAATAACAGCGGGGTGGGTCATCGCTGGAACTCTCGACTTATTCATAGTCACCCTGAGCACTCTTCACCTGTCGGGATAAGCTCAGATTGTGTCGCGTATGCTAGCATAGCCCTCCCGCTGTTCATGCTAAGGCTGCCTTTGCGCCTGGCATCACCCTCGCCATTTTTTCTCCGGGATACAGGTTTACGCAGATGAGCAAGACTTCTCTCGACAAGAGCAAGATCCGGTTCCTTCTTCTTGAAGGTGTGCACCAGAACGCGGTCGATACCCTCAAGGCCGCCGGCTACACCAACATCGAATACCTCACTGGTTCGCTGCCGGAAGCCGAGCTGAAGGAAAAGATCGCCGACGCCCACTTCATCGGCATCCGTTCGCGCACCCAGCTGACCGAAGAGATCTTCGACTGCGCCAAGAAACTGGTCGCCGTTGGCTGCTTCTGCATCGGCACCAACCAGGTCGACCTGGAAGCTGCCCGCGAGCGCGGTATCGCCGTGTTCAACGCGCCATACTCCAACACCCGTTCGGTAGCCGAACTGGTACTGGCCGAAGCCATCCTGCTGCTGCGCGGCATCCCCGAGAAGAACGCTTCCTGCCACCGTGGCGGCTGGATCAAGAGCGCGGCCAACTCCTTCGAAATCCGCGGCAAGAAGCTGGGTATCGTCGGTTACGGCTCGATCGGCACCCAGCTGTCGGTCCTGGCCGAGAACATGGGCATGCAGGTGTATTTCTACGACCCGCTGACCAAGCTGCCACTGGGCAACGCCGTGCAGGTCACCAGCCTGCACGAGCTGCTGGGCCTGGCCGACATCGTTTCGCTGCACGTGCCTGAGCTGCCGTCCACCCAGTGGATGATCGGCGAGAAGGAAATCCGTGCGATGAAGAAGGGCGCGATCCTGATCAACGCCGCACGCGGCACCGTGGTCGAGCTGGACCACCTGGCCGCCGCCATCAAGGACCAGCACCTGATCGGCGCCGCCATCGACGTGTTCCCGGTGGAGCCGCGCTCCAACGACGAGCAGTTCGAAAGCCCGCTGCGTGGCCTGGACAACGTGATCCTGACCCCGCACATCGGTGGTTCCACTGCCGAAGCCCAGGCCAACATCGGCCTGGAAGTGGCCGAGAAGCTGGTCAAGTACAGCGACAACGGTACCTCGGTATCCTCGGTCAACTTCCCGGAAGTTGCCCTGCCGGCGCACCCAGGCAAGCACCGCCTGCTGCACATCCACGAAAACATCCCTGGCGTGCTCAGCGAGATCAACAAGGTCTTCGCCGAGAACGGCATCAACATCTCCGGTCAGTTCCTGCAGACCAACGAGAAAGTCGGTTACGTGGTGATCGACGTTGACGCCGAGTACTCCGACCTGGCGCAAGAGAAGCTGCAACAGGTCAAGGGCACCATCCGTTCCCGCGTCCTGTTCTAAGTTCGCTGGCGGTATGAAAAAGGGAGGCCCCGGTGGCCTCCCTTTTTTTTTGCCTGTGACATTGGTGTCGCTTGCTTCGCGGGCTTGCCCGCGAAGAACCCGACACCTATTTCACGTCGACAGTAATCTTCTGCGACACGACGCTCGGCTTGAACGGCACGTGATACTGGTCACCCAGCACCAGCTGCAGGGTGTGCTTGCCCGGGGTGAGGGTAATGCTGGTCTCGGTCTGCGCCTTGCCGAAGTGCAGCACTTGCGGGCCATCCGGCAGCGCGGTGCCGGCCTGCGGCATCAGGCTGGATGGCAGCGCCATGTCGGCCACCGGCTCTTTATCCACATCCACCAGCAGGTGGTGGTGCCCGGTGTGCGGGGTGCTGTCGCCCGCAGGCTTGAGCGCCATGCCCTCGATGCCGAACTTGACGGTGAAGGTCTTGTCGACCGTGGCGCCATCGGCGGGGGAAACGATGAAGACCTTGGCATCCTTGGGCGGCTCCTGGCTCTTCAGGGCATCTGCGGCACTGGCGAACATTGACGCTCCCATCAACAGACCAGCAACGGCAGCACGCGAAAATAGGCTGTTCATTCACTTCTCCTGTGATTCACTTATTGACCGCCGCCAGTATTCCAGTGGCGGCGGTGGTTCACCTTAGTTGATATGTTTGCCCAGATGTTCACATCGTCAGGCAGAAATATTTCAATCCGGGTTAAACAATGCCGAGGCTTCAAGGTCATAGGCTGCGCTCGACCACGGCGAGGAAGAAAGCCGTGGCGAAGGTTATTCATCTGCCAAAGAGAAAGGGGCTTTAATGCGTTCGATCATCGGAGTAATGCTGGCGGTACTGATCACGCCATTGGCTCAGGCCGAGCTGATAGACGAAATTGCCGACCGGGGCGAACTGCGCATTGCCGTACAGGCCGACAACTCGCCGTACGCATTCAAGGAAAATGACCACCTGACCGGTTTCGAGATCGAGTTTGGCCAGGACCTGGCCAAGGAACTGGACCTGCGCGCCGAGTTCATCGAAGCCCCTGCGGCAGAGGTACTGCCCGGTGTCGAGAGTGGCAAGTACGACATCGCACTGACCCCGTCGAGCGAATCGCCCAAAGGTGACGGCCCGCTCGATGTGAGCCTACCGTTTGGCGAGAAGCAGCTGGTGATCCCGTTCCAGAAGGACAACCCGGCGTTCGAGAGCGCGGTGAACAATGCACTGCAGCGGCTCAAGGACAGCGGGCGGACTGCCGAGCTTGAGCAGAAGTGGTTCAAGGGTGTGCCTGAGACTGCGTCCGGGCAATAGGATTTTTGCTGCCTGTACCGGCCTCTTCGCGGGTGAACCCGCTCCCACAGGGACATCACAAGCCTTGAGGGCTGTGGAGAACCTGTGGGAGCGGGTTCACCCGCGAAAGGGCCGGAACAGGCTTAAGCTGAAAGCCCGGCCAGAGCCTGCTGTGCCTCGTCCAGCTCCAGCTCGCTGAACACCAGCACCCCCGCCCGCCGCAGCAATGCCGTAGTCACTCCTTCCCCGGCCACCTTCACACCACTGAACGTGCCGTCATAGGTCAACCGGTTGCCACACGAAGGGCTTCCAGCCTTCAGCACGGCCACACGAATGCCATGCCGGTGCACCAGCTCCAGCGCCCGCTGCGCCCCGGCCAGGAACTCGGCGCTGACATCCTCGCCCGCCACCGTCAGCACCTGCGCGCCACCGTCGAGCACCTCCCCGCCCTGCCCGCCCGGTATCTCTGCAGGCGGCCGTGGGGTCGGCAAGCCACCCGCCACTTCCGGGCACAACGGCACCACGCGCCCTTCGGCCTGCCAGCGCTGCAACAGGTCGGGGTGGCCACTGGCGCGGCCGTCATAGCGCACCGGCTGCCCCAGCAGGCAGGCGCTGACCAGGACCTTGGGCAGGTCAGAAGGGGTCATTGCCACGGCGCCGGAACCAGCCGGTCAACGAAAGCCGCTCACGCCCTGCCGGCAGCACCTCATGGGGCACCTCGCCCGACAGGAACACTACCAGGCTGCCCGCCACCGGCTCGACATCATGCTCGACACCGTCCGCCAGGAACATGCGCAACTGGCCACCGTCCTGCGGCTGCCAGCCTTCATTCAGGTACAGGACTGCCGACACCATGCGCCGGTCATCATCGCGGAAGCGGTCCAGGTGCCGGCGATAGAACGCCCCCGGCGGGTACAAGGCAAAATGGCACTCGAAGTCTTCCAGGCCGAGGAACAGGCCCTGGTTGATGGCCTGGCGCAGCTGGTCCATGGCGCTCAGGTACTGGTCGCAGGCCTCGGCCTGGCCAGGGTCGATCCACTGGATCTGGTCGCCGCGAATGGCCTCGCGCACCTCCTGGGCAGCACCGCGCCCAACCCCTGCGGGGTTGAGTTCGCCTTCGGCATCACGGCGCCGGCACTCGGCCGCGAGCGCGTGCACCAGGTCGGCAGGCAGAAAAAGCGCCTGCTGGGACCAGCCATGGGTGACCAGATCATCGACGACGGCCGCAAGCATCGGGTGTTCAGGGGAGATGTGCATGGCGCGCATCATATCCATTAGCCATGCCGGCGCACAGCGCCACTTGGCCGAGAAGCACGCGGATATCTCGACAAACCGGCGCCCGGCCACGGACAATAGCCACCTGCCGACAGGAGTCCTGAATGCGCCGTCTGTTTTCCCTGATTCTGCTGATGATCTGCACCGTGCCTGTCTGGGCAGACAACCTGGATCAACTGTACAAGGCCGCCGGCTGGCCCGACCAGCGCGCCCATTTCAATGATGCCCTGACCGCTGCCCAGGAACGCTACCGCAACAGTTTGCCACCCGCCGTGTACCAGGCGCTGGTAAACAACAGCAACCAGCGCTTCCAGGCCCAGGCGGTGGACCGTCGCGCCCAGGCACAGCTGCGCGCAACCTTGGCCAACCCGGCACCGGCGCTGGCCTTCTTCCGGTCGCCGCTGGGGCGCAAGGTGGTGGCTGCGGAGCTCAAGGCCACACGCAAGGACGAACTGGCCAGGAATGCCAAGGGCTTGCCGAAGATCCAGGCCAGCGATGACCGCCTGCTGATAATCGGCCACCTGGCCCAGGCCCTGCCGGCGCGCGAAGCCGGCGCCGAAGTGAGCCTGGCCATCGCCGGCGTGGCGGCCGACAGCCTCAGCTCGATGATCCCCGGCCTGTTCGGCGGCGGCCAGGCTCAGAACCTGCTCGACGGCCAGCGCCAGCGCCTGATGGGCCAGATCGGCGAAGACCTCAACAACACCCTGCTGTATGTCTATCGCGACCTGTCCGATGCCGAGCTGGAAGAGTTCGCCACTTTTGCCGAGTCGCCAGACGGCAAGGCTTACTACCAGGCCGCCCTGGCCGCAGTTCGCGCAGGCCTGGCGGTTGGCCAGAGCAGCAGCGACCTGAAGTGATCAGCCCAGGCGCTGGTCGATGAAGTCGAAGTAGCGCTGGCGAATGCCCGGCAGCTCGTTGGCCAGGTGGTGACGGGCCTCGGGCAGCATCAGAATCTGCGGTTCGGCGAACTTGGCCTTGAGCACTTCGAGGTTGTACGGCCAGTCCACTGTGCCATCCGCTTCTCCTTGCACGATCAACGGCCGCCGCGTGCTGCGCGGCGCGGCCTCGATGCGTTTGACCCAGGCAATCAAGGCACCCACCCAGGCTGTAGGCAGGCGGCGCGGTTGCAGCGGGTCGGCTTCGAGGAAGGGAAGGAAGGTCGGGTCATTGGTGTTCTCGCTGAAGCGCCGCTCGATGCCATTCACGAAGTGACGCAACACGCGATAGCTCAGCTTCGACCAGCGCCAGGCACAGGGCCGCACCAGCGGCGCCAACAGGATGACCTGGCCATCGATGGGGCTGCGCGCGCCCTGGTGCAGCAGGTGGTCCACGGCGATGGCGCCACCGGTGCTTTGCCCGCACAGGTGCCAAGGGCGCGGCAGTTGCAGCGTGCGCGCCTGCTCGAACAAAGCCTCCAGCACCTGCTGGTACACCGCGAAATCACTGATGCTGGCTCGCTCGCCGCTGGACAGGCCGTGGCCTGGCAGGTCGCAACTGATCACAGCGAAGCCCTGTTTGAGCGCCCAATCGATCACATGCCGGTAGAGGCCCATATGGTCGTAATAGCCGTGCAGCAGGAACAGCGTCGCGCTCGGCTGCTCGGGTAGCCAGGCCTGCCCGACCAGCTCGAAGCCTGCGGCCTGGAAGCCGCCCAGCCAGCTGCGGGCCGACAGGTTCAGGCCATAGAAGCGCTGGTAGTCCTGCGCCTGCGCCGACAACGGCTGGCGAGCGGTCAACGGCGCCAGACTGGTGCGCAGGAGGTCGGGGTGAAAGGCAGCGGGCATCGGGTACATCCACAGTGAAGCAAGTATTGATCTGGGATATTCAGCTCTGGCCCGCGCCATGGCAAGCTTGCTCACCATCGAACATCAACCACCGATCCCCTGTAGGAGCGGCCTTGTGTCGCGATAGGGCCGCACAGCGGCCCCGGCAATCTCAGCGTGGGGCACAAATCCTGGGGGCGCTTCGCACCCCATCGCGACGCAAGGCCGCTCCTACAGGGGGCCGCGGAAACTTCATGAAGACTCGGATCATCAAACCGCTGTGTACGGCAATCGCCCTTCTGGTCGGCGTGGCCATCCTCTGGCAGGCCTACACCACCTTCCAGGCCCGCTACCTGCGCCCGTTCGACAATCAAACCACGCTGTTCGACGGCAGCCAGCTGCAGTTGCCCCCCGAGCTGGCCGGCCCCGGCCCGGTCCGGGTAGTGCATTTCTGGGACCCGGCCTGCCCGTGCAACGTCGGCAACCAGCAGCACCTGGGCGACCTGGTCAGCCAGTTCGCCAGCCAGGGCGTGACCTTCCACGTGCTGCAAAAGCCCGACAGCCACGGCCAGCTGCCCGCCAACCTCACCGCCCTAAAGCCACTCGCCAGCGTGCCCGGCAGCGAACACCTGCCCGCCTCCCCGGCCGTGGCGATCTGGGACCGGCAAGGCCACTTGGCCTACTTCGGCCCGTACAGCGAAGGCGCCGTGTGCAATGCCAGCAACAGCTTCATCGAACCGATCCTCAAGGCGCTACTCGACGGCCGCCAGGTGAGTGCCTCAAATACCTTGGCGGTGGGCTGCTACTGCCCCTGGGCCGGCTGACGCACCCGCGCAGGGTTGCCCACCACCACCGCGCCTGCCGGCACGTCACGGGTGACCACACTACCGGCACCCACCACGGCGTTATCGCCAATGGTCACCCCCGGCAGGATGATCGCCGCGCCGCCGATCCACACGTTGTTGCCGATAGTCACCGGCCGGCCACTCTCCAGCCCAGTGCGGCGCACCTCGGGGTCGAGCGGGTGGTCGGCGGTATAGATCTGCACGTTGGGGCCGATCTGGCAGTCATCACCGATATGCACCGGCAGCACATCGAGGATCACGCAGTTGAAATTCATGAAGGTGTTGCGGCCGACGCTGATGTTGTAGCCATAGTCGCAATAGAACGGTGGGCGGATCACCGCGCCTTCGCCGACCTGGCCAAAGTGCTCGACCAGGAGCCCATGACGTGCGTCGTTGAGCAATTCGACACTGCTGTTGTAGCGGTGCATCCAGTGCTTGTTGGCGATCTGCTCGGCCTGCAGCTCGGGGCAGCCAGCGTGATAGAGCTGGCCTGTAAGCATTTTCTGTTTTTCGCTGAGGGACATGGAAACTCCTTCCTGGGGCTATGCTCTGTTCGCGAATCCGCCGATCATCGGACCACATTTTTCGCTTGAACGCACAAGGAGCCTGCATGAAGCGCAGCCTGACCCTGTTGGCCGTGGTGGTTGCCGTGGCCGCCGGCGCCGGATACTGGTACGTGCAGGGAAAGCTGCCGCAACGCGAGGGCGAGGTGGCCATCGCCGGCCTGCAGGCGCCGGTCAGCGTGCGCTACGATGCCCGCGGCGTGCCGCACCTGCAGGCGCAGAGCGAGCCGGACCTGTACCGTGCCCTCGGTTACGTGCATGCCCAGGACCGGCTGTTCCAGATGGAGATCCTGCGCCGCCTGGCCCGGGGTGAGCTGGCCGAGGTGCTGGGCGACAAGCTGCTGCCCACCGACACCCTGTTCCGCAGCCTGCGCATTCGCGAACAGGCAGCACTGATGGCCAAGCGTCAGGACCGGCAATCGCCCGCCTGGCAAGCCCTGCAAGCCTACCTCGACGGGGTGAACAGCTGGCAGGCCAGCCACCCCAAGCCCATGGAATTCGACCTGCTCGGCATCACCCCGCGCCCATTCAGCGCCGAAGACACCCTGAGCATCGCCGGCTACCTGGCCTACAGCTTTGCCGCCGCGTTTCGCACCGAGCCCGCGCTGACCTACATCCGCGACCAGCTGGGCCCTGAGTACCTGAACATCTTCGATCTCGCCTGGCAGCCCGAGGGCGCCTTGGGTACAACGCTGGCCGCTGCCGACTGGCAAAGCCTGGAGGCCCTCGCCCGCCTCAGCCATGACGCGCTGGGCGATGCGGGCATCCCGCAATTCGAGGGCAGCAACGCCTGGGCCGTGGCCGGCAGCCGCACCCGCAGCGGCAGGCCGCTGCTGGCCGGCGACCCGCACATCGGTTTTGCGGTGCCGGCGGTGTGGTACGAAGCCGAGCTGTCGGCGCCGGGCTTCAACCTGTATGGCTACTTCCAGGCGCTCAACCCATTCGCCCTGCTCGGCCACAACCGCGACTTCGGCTGGAGCCTGACCATGTTCCAGAACGACGACGTCGACCTGATCGCCGAGCGCACCAACCCAGCCGACGCCAACCAGGTGATGGTCGATGGCAAATGGCAGGCGCTGGAAAAGACCGAGCAACAGATTGCCGTCAAAGGCGAAGCACCGGTCACCCTCAGCCTGCGCCGCTCGCCCCATGGCCCGATCGTCAACGACGTGCTGGGCGCCACTGCCGGGCCCACGCCAATCGCCATGTGGTGGGCGTTTCTGGAAACCGAGAACCCGATCCTCGACGGTTTCTACCAGCTCAACCGCGCCGGTACCCTGGGCAAGATGCGCGAGGCCGCGGCCAAGGTGCATGCGCCGGGGCTGAACCTGGTGTGGGCCAATGCCCGTGGCGATATCGGCTGGTGGGCGGCGGCGCAGTTGCCGATCCGCCCCGACGGCGTCGACCCCGCGTTCATCCTTGACGGTGCCAGTGCGCAGGCCGACAAGCTCGGCTTCTATCCCTTCAGCGTCAACCCGCAACAGGAGAACCCGGCGCGCGGCTACATTGTCTCGGCCAACTACCAGCCTCCGGCGGCGGTGCCGATACCCGGTTACTACAACCTGCCGGACCGAGGCCGCCAGCTCGACCGCCACCTGTCCAACCCCGAGGTGAAGTGGGATACCCAAAACAGCCAGGCGCTGCAGCTGGACACTGCCAGCGACCATGGCCCGCGCACCCTTGCACCACTGCTGGCAACGCTGCGCGCAGTGGCCGAGGGTGACGAAGAGAAGGAACTGGTCGAGCAACTGGCAGCCTGGAGCGGCGACTACCCGCTCGACTCGACCAGTGCCACGCTGTTCAACCAGTTCCTCTACGAGCTGGCATTCGCGGCCCTGCATGACGAGCTGGGCGACACCTGGTTCCCGGTGCTGATCAGCACCCGCGCCATCGACGCCGCCCTGCCGCGCCTGGCGGCAGATGCCGATTCGCCGTGGTGGAACACCCGCGGAGCCAACCAGCGCACCGACCGTACCGCCGTGGTGCGCACGGCGTGGCAGAGCAGCTTGAAGCACCTGCGGGAGACCTTGGGTAGTGACCCGGCCAGCTGGCAGTGGGGCAAGGCCCATACCCTGACCCACAACCACCCGCTGGGGGTTAAAAAGCCGCTGAACCTGCTGTTCAACGTCGGCCCGTTCGCCGCACCGGGCACCCATGAAGTGCCGAACAACCTCTCGGCGAAGATCGGCCCGGCGCCATGGCCGGTGACCTATGGGCCGTCGACGCGGCGGCTGGTCGACTTTGCCGATGCCGGGCAGGCGCTGACTACCAACCCGGTCGGGCAGAGTGGCGTGCCGTTCGACAGGCATTTTGCGGATCAGGCCGAAGGGTATGTGCAGGGGCAGTACCAGAAGGCGCAGATGGGGGTGATTCCGGCGCAGAGTACCTTGCGTCTGGTGCCAGCACCGTAGGGGCTGCCTTGCAGCCCATCGCGACACAAGGCCGCTCCTACAGGGGACCGCGCAACTCAAGGCGAATCCCTGTAGGAGCGGCCTTGTGTCGCGATGGGCCGCAAAGCGGCCCCCGACAATTTCGAATACCCTACAGCACTCCCAGCCGAGACCCATTCCATGCAAAGACACTTCATCGAAATCGACGGCGCCCGCATGAGCTACATCGACCAGGGCCAGGGTTTTCCGGTCCTGCTCGGCCACAGCTACCTGTGGTCCGCCGAGATGTGGCAGCCACAAATCGAAGCCTTGTCAGCAAACTTCCGCGTCATCGTCCCCGAGCTGTGGGGCCACGGCGGCTCCGATGCTCCGCCTGCCACGACCACCGACATGAGCGCCCTGACCCGCCAGCATCTGGCACTGCTGGACGCCCTGGACATTGGCAAATGCCATTTGGTCGGCCTGTCGGTCGGCGGCATGTGGGGCGCGCAACTGGCCCTGGAACACCCCGATCGGGTAGACCGCCTGGTGCTGATGGACACTTATCTCGGCGCCGAGCCGGAGGCGACCCGGCTCAAGTACTTCGGCCTGCTCGACGCCGCCAGTGCTGCGGGGCTGTTCCCGGAGCCATTGTTGGATATCGTCGTGCCGATCTTCTTCCATGCAGGCGGGCAGACTGTGCCGGAAGTGCGCGAAGGCTTCCGCGCAGCATTGAAGGCGAGCAGCGCTGAGGTGATTCGGCACAGTCTCGATCCGATGGGGCGGGTGATCTTTGGCCGGCCAGACCTGTTGTCGCGGCTGGGAGAACTGGCCAGTGAGCGGACCATCGTTGTCTGCGGCGACCAGGACATTCCGCGGCCGCCGGAAGAGTCCAATGAAATGGCGCGGATCATTGGTTGCCTGGCGGCGCAGATTCCGTTTGCGGGGCATATCTCCAGCCTGGAGAACCCGCGGGTGGTGAATGAGTTCTTGCTGAATTGGCTGCCGCGTAACCACTGAGATTACCGGGGCTGCTTTGCAGCCCTTGTGGGAGCGGGTTCACCCGCGAAGCAGGCAACGCGGTGCATGGCACCGGCTTCGCCGGTGTTCGCGGGTGAACCCGCTCCCACAATGGCCTTATTTACCTGACTAACCCTGCCACTTGCCCCCTTCCACAATCACGCTTTCCGGCTTGGTGTCATCGCTCAGTTCCTTGCGCACATACTGGTCATACAGCTTCAGCAGAAACTTCTCCTCCCCCAATTTGGCCAGCTCGGCATTCACCCAGTCACGCAGCTCGGTGTTGCCCTTTTTCACCGCCGGTGCAATCGGTGCCTCGTCACCCAGCAGCTCAGGCAGCACGCGGTACCCCGGGTTCTGCTTGGCCCAGCTGAACAGAATCAGGTTGTCCTGCGCATAGGCATCGCCACGCCCGGTGGCCAGCGCCTGCAGCGACTCGCTGTTCTTCTCGAACTTGAGCAGTTTCCAGTCGGGGTGGTTCTTGGTCAGCCAGATATCAGCGGTAGTGCCGGTGGTGACGATGATGGTCTTGTCGGCCAGGTCATCGAGCTTCTGCACCGGGCTGCCATCCGCGACGATGGCCTGCACGGCAACGCGCAGGTTGGGGTTGGTGAAGTCCACCGCTTCCTTGCGCTCCGGGGTCACGGTCATGTTGGCGAGGATCAGATCGACCTTGTCGCTCTGCAGGAACGGGATACGGCTGGCCGGCTCCACGGCAACGAACTCGACCTTGTTTTCATCACCCAGCAGGTCCTTGGCCAGGCGCCGGCCGATATCGGTGTCAAAGCCCACGTAGCGGCCCCGCTCATCGACGAAACCGAACGGCGGCTTGTCGGTGAACACCCCGACAATCAGCTTGTCGCGGGCCTTGATGGTTTCCAGGTAGCTGGTGGCCGGTGAGGCCGCCGCGGGCTTGGGTGGTTCTTCAGCCTTGTTGCAGCCGGCCAGCAGGGCCAGGCCGAACAACGGCGCCAGCAGTTTGGTGAGGTTGGCAGTTTTCATGACAGTTCCTTGTGCAGTGTCTTCGGCAGGCTTTCTACGAAGGAGAATTTCTCCAGGAACTGCTGCGCGCGTGCGGTCCGCGGTCGTGTGAAGAAGCTCTCGGGGTCGCCCTGTTCAAGGATCCTGCCGGCCTCCATGAACACGATGCGGTCGGCCACCGCGCGAGCGAAGGCCATTTCGTGGGTAACGATGAGCAAGGTCATGCCGTCGCGGGCCAGGCCCTGGATCACCTGCAGCACCTCCTTGACCATTTCCGGGTCGAGGGCTGCGGTAACCTCGTCGAACAGCATTACCTCGGGGTTCATGCACAGCGAACGCACGATGGCGATGCGCTGTTGCTGGCCCCCGGACAACTGCCGGGGAAAGGCGTCGCGCTTGTCCAGCAGGCCGACCCGCGCCAGCAACGCCTCGGCCTGGGCCTGGGCTTCGGCGCGCTCGCGCCTTTGCACCTTGAGCGGGCCAAGCAGCAGGTTGTCGATCACGCTCATGTGACCGAACAGGTGATAGCTCTGGAACACCATGCCGACCCGCTGGCGGATCTCGCGCCAATCGGTGCGCGGGTCGAGCAGCTCCTGCCCGGCCAGGCGCAGGTGGCCGCCGTGGGCCTGCTCCAGGCCGTTAAGGCAGCGCAGCAGCGTGCTTTTGCCACAACCGCTGGGACCGAGGATGACTACCGCCTCGCCGGCCGCCACCTGGAGGTCGACGTCCTTGAGCACCTGGTGCTCGCCAAAGAACTTGTTGAAACCCTGAAATTCGATCAATGCGCTCATGAGTGGGCCCAGCGGCGTTCCAGCACGCGTGAAGCGGCGGACAGCGGATAGCAGACGATGAAGAAGAACAGGAACAAGGCGCCGTAGATCAGCACCGACTCGTAGGTGCGCTCGATGATCTGCTGGCCGGCCTTGATTACCTCGACCACGCCGATCAGCACCGCCAGCGAGCTGGTCTTGATGATCCGCGTGTAGATGTTGATGGTCGGTGGGGTCATGCGCTTGAGCGCCTGTGGCAACAGCACGTAGCCATACAGCTGCCAGCCGGCCAGGCCGATCGACAACCCCGCCTCGCGCTGGCCGCGCGGCAGCGAGCGCAGCGCGCCACGCACCACCTCGCCCACCTCGCTGGCGCCCCACAGGCCCAGCACCAGCACCGCGCACCAGAAGCTGGGGATGCTCAGGGCCAGGAAGATCGGCAGGCCGAAGAACACCAGGTACAGCCAGACCAGCACGGGGATGGCACGGAACAGCTCCAGGTACACCTGCAAGGCAATGTTCAGGGCCCGGTTGCCCAAGGTTGCCAGCACGCCATAAAGCACACCGCCCAGCGTCGCGAAGAGGATGCCCAGTGCAGAGATGGCCAGGGTCTGCGCCGCGCCGCCAGCCAGCTGCGGCAATGCCTGCAGCAGCAGTTCAGACGCCGAACTGGCCATGTTGCAGCCTCCTTTCGACATAGCGCAGCAGCAACGACAGCGGCAGGAACAGCAGCACACAGAGCAGGGTCAGCACGGTGAGCATTTCATAGGTCTTGTAGTACAGCGCGATGTAGTTCTTGGTGGTGTAGAGAATCTCCGGCACGGCCACCGCCGACACCACGGTGGTTTCCTTGAGCAGGAAGATGAAGTTGGCGAACAGTGCCGGCAGGCTGAGGATGCCGGCCTGGGGCAGCACCACATGACGCAGCAGCTGGCCTTCGGACAGGCCGATGGAGCGCCCGGACTCCAGCTGGGCACGGGGCACGGCCTCGATGCCGGCACGCAGCACCTCGGTGAGGTAGGCACCGCCCATGAAGGTCATGGTGATGATCGCTGCGGCAAAGCCGGAAATCTTCAGGCCCAGGCTGGGCAAGGCGAAGTAGACGAAGAACAGCTGGATCAGCAGCGGCGTGTTGCGGGCCAGCTCCACGTAGGCTTTTACCAGGCGCGACAGGTACGGGGTGCGTAATACCAGCAGTGTGGCGTTGACCAGGGCGACCAGCAGCGAGGTGGCGATGGCGATCAGGCCGACCTGCAGGGTCACGCCCACGGCCTTGAGGAAGGCGGGCAGCGTGCCGAGGATGAATGCGGTGTCGAAGGTCATGGTGAAGCAGGTCTGCAGGGTGCGCGTGGGCACGATAGCTAGACTCTAATGATCTAAAAACTTTTTGATAAATACCTTTGTAGAATAAACATATCACCGAGACGTCGCGCAGGGACCCTGTGGGAGCGGGCGCGCCCGCGAACACCGGCGTAGCCGGTGCCATCCACCGCGTCGCCTGCTTCGCGGGCACGCCCGCTCCCACAGGGTCCTGCGCCACAAACAAAAACGCCGACACAAGGGTGTCGGCGTTGGGTCATGCAAGGTAATGCAAGCGCATCAGAACGCCGGCAGCACCGCACCCTGGTACTTCTTGGCGATGAATTCCTTCACTTCCGGGCTGGTCAGGGCCTTGGCCAGTTTCTGGATGGCTTCGCTGTCCTTGTTGTCCGGGCGGGCGACCAGGAAGTTCACGTATGGCGAGTCGCTGCCTTCGATCACCAGCGCGTCCTTGGCCGGGTTCAGGCCGGCTTCCAGGGCGTAGTTGGTGTTGATCATGTCCAGGTCGACCTGGTCCAGCACACGCGGCAGCATGGCCGACTCAAGCTCGCGGAACTTCAGCTTCTTCGGGTTCTCGGCAATGTCCTTGGGGGTGGCCAGGGCGTTCTTCGGGTCCTTCAGGGTGATCAGGCCAGCCTTCTGCAACAGCAGCAGGGCGCGGCCGCTGTTGCTGCCCTCGTTAGGGATGGCAACGGTAGCGCCTTCTTTCAGTTCGCTCAGGCTCTTGACCTTCTTCGAGTAACCACCGAAGGGTTCGACGTGCACGCCGATCACGGTATCCAGGTGGGTGCCCTTGCCTTCGTTGAAGTTCTGCAGGTACGGCAGGGTCTGGAAGTAGTTGGCGTCCAGGCGCTTCTGGTCAACCTGCACGTTCGGCTGCACGTAATCGGTGAAGACCTTGATCTGCAGGTCCACACCTTCCTTGGCCAGGGTCGGCTTGATCAGCTCGAGGATTTCGGCGTGCGGTACCGGGGTGGCGGCAACCACCAGTTTCTCGGCGGCGGCAGCCAGGCCGGCAAACGACAGGGCAGCAGCCAGGGCAGTGGTCAGCAGGGTCTTCTTCATGGTGGTCCTTGTTCTGGTTCTGGGCCATCGACGATGGCGAATCGGGTGCCCAACCGGTTCACCAGCGGGCGTGAGGCGGACAATACCCAGATTTTTTATTCCGTAACAATATCTTTTATTTAGCTTCTTATTCCAAAAACAAACTGCCATCAGCCACTTTGCTTATGAGCGATGTCTAGCGCGCGGGGTTTGGCAGGTCAAGGTCTTCAGCCAGGATCTCTTCGCCGTCATTCACCAGCAAGGCGAAGTGGATGACGTTCTCCAGTTCACGGGTGTTGCCGGGCCAGGGGTGTGCTTCCAGCACCTGCTGCGCCGCCTCGCTCACCAGCGGCACAGGCCGTTGCAGGCGCACGCTGTAGATGCCCACGAAGTACTCGGCCAACGGCAGGATATCGCCCGGCCGCTCGCGCAGTGGCGGCAGCTCCAGCGCCCCCTCGCGCAGGTATTGGTACAGGCGCTCATTGAAGCGCCCCGCGCGCACCACCCGCGCCAGGTCGATACTGGTAGCGGCCACCAGGCGCACGTCCACCGGTTGCGGCTGCTGCGCGCCCACCCGGGTAACCTCGCGGTTTTCCAGGGCGGCCAGCAGCTTGCCCTGGATGGCCAGCGGCAAGTCGGCGATCTCGTCCAGGTACAACGTGCCGCCGTTGGCCGAGCCGAACCAGCCGGCACGGCTGCTGGCTGTGCCACCCTGGCTGCCGGCACTGTAGCCGAACAGCTCGGCATCTGCGTAGGTGGGGCTGATGGCAGCGCAGTTGACCGACACGAACAACCCGCTGCGGTCACTGGCACGGTGGATCTGCCGAGCCAGCAGTTCCTTGCCGGTACCGGTTTCGCCACGGATCAGCACTGGCAAGGGTTGTGGCGCCAGGTGCTCGAGCTCCTCGCGCAGCTGCTGCGACCGTGGGTCGATGAACACCAGCGCCTTGGCGCGGATGCTCAGCGGGCTCTTGTCCAGCTCAGGGAAGGTCAGCAACGGCTGGCCAAAAGGGTTTTGAAAAGTCATGACGAACTCCCGCCCCAGGCCTTCAATGGCCGGGCGTCAGGCAAACGGTAAACAGTAAGGGCGATCAGGCGCGGCGCAGTGCGCGCTGCTCGACCCGGCTCTGCAAGCGATACAAGTAGGCGAAACCCTGTTCCCAGCGCTCATGGCCGGACTTGACGTTGATGTGCCCGGCGTTGGTCAGCAGCCCTGCTTCGGCGCCCCAGACCTGGGCCAGGTACAACGCCCTTGGCACGCTTACGGCCGGGTCGTTGTCCGAGCTGACCACCTGGCTGGGGAATGGCAGTGCTTCGGTCGGGATCGGCGCGAAGTTGCGCAGAGCCGGCGCGCAGGTTGGCCGCTCTACGTCAGCGGGTGCCACCAGCAGCGCGCCACGTACCCGCCGCAGCAGGGCCGGGCTGGCTTGCGCGGCCCAATGAGCGACGGTTATGCAGCCCAGGCTATGGGCAATCAGAATCACCGGCGAGCGCTCGGCGGCAATCGCCTGCTCCAGTGCCTGCACCCAGTCCTTACGTTGCGGGGTAAGCCAGTCGTGCTGCTCGACCCGGGCACTGTTGGGCAGGGTGCGCTGCCAGTGACTTTGCCAATGGTTGTCTGGCGATCCTTGCCAGCCCGGCACAATCAGGTAACGAATCGACTCATTGCGCATGGGGACGCCTCCAGTGAGTTTGCGTGCTTGGAGACAAGTATAGGGAGGGAGTTATATCAGTAAAGGAATAAGAAGCTATTTATTAATAACCAAAAATCTCAGCATCTTGTGCGACCCCTGTGGGAGCGGGCATGCCCGCGAAGCAAGCACCGCGGTGGATGGCACGGGCTTCGCCCGTGTTCGCGGGCACGCCCGCTCCCACAGGGATCACGCAAAAAAAGGGGCCATCCCCTGCCAAGAGATATGGCCCCTAAGCACTTGCCTGAAGAAAGTTGACGGGTTCAGCGCGCGGTAATCACCGCCAGCTTGCTGATCCCCGCACGTTCGATAGCCGCCATGGCCCGCGCCACTTCGCCGTAGTTCACGCCGTCATCAGCCTGCAGCTGTACGCGCACGTCCACGTCCTTGTCCTTGGCGGCCTTGAGGCTGGTTTCCAGCAGGTCGGGCTGGATCTCGTCCTTGTTGATGAACAACTTGCCGTCACCGTCGATGCTGACCACCAGCGGGTCCTTCTGCTCCACCGGGGCCACGGCCTCGGTCTTGGGCAGGTTGATGGGGATGGCATTGGTCAGCAGCGGCGCGGTGACGATGAACACCACCAGCAGCACCAGCATGACGTCTACCAACGGCGTGACGTTGATTTCACTGAGGACTTCGTCGCTGTCCTGGGTCGAAAAGGCCATGTCAGGACGCCTCCTTCACCGGTTGGGTGAAACCGGCCTGGGGCCTGTGCACGGCCGGGTGCACCAGCACGCGGAAGGCACTCTTCTGCGCCAGGCTGTAGAAGTCGTGGGCGAAGTCATCGAGATCGGCCGCGGTGAGCTTGAGGCGGCGCAGGAAGTAGTTGTAGACCAGCACCGCCGGCACCGCGACGGCGATACCCACGCCGGTGGCCACCAGTGCCGCGCCAATTGGCCCGGCCACGGTTTCCAGGCTGGCGGAACCGGCCGCGCTGATGCCCTTGAGCGCTTCCATGATGCCCCAGACGGTGCCGAACAGGCCGATGAAGGGCGAGGTACTGCCAATACTGGCGACCACCGCCAGGCCGGTTTCCAGCGAACGGCGCTCACGCACGATCTGCTGGCGCAGGGCGCGCTCCAGGCGGTCCTGGTGGTTGATGGCGTGGCTCAGGTCATTGGCCTGGCTGTCACCGACAGCGATGGCGGCATAACCGGCCTGGGCAACGCGGGCGGCCGGGCCAGGCAGTTCGTGGCTGGGCTCGGCAGCCGAGTCCAGGCTCGAGGCGGCCCAGAATTGCTGGTGGAAGCGTTTGTCCTGGTTCTTCAGCCGCACGAACTGCACGACCTTGACCAGGGCCAGGGCCCAGGTGGCGACAGAAAAACCGACCAGCAGCCAGATGACTGCGCTTTCAACGGATTCGAGGGGGGATGCCAGCAGGCTCATGATGATGTCTTCCTGTGTTCTGCGAAAAAGTTAGCGAAGCTTGAAATCGATCGGCACGCTGACCCAGCCGGTCTGGGCCACGTCACCCTGCTTGGCAGGCACGAAACTCCAGCGCTTGACCGCGGCCAGTGCGGCAGCGTCGAGGGCATCACGGCCGCTGCTCTTCTGGATCTGGATCTGCCCGGGCTTGCCGCTGGGCAGCACCTCGACGCGCAGCAGCACGGTGCCTTCCCAACCGCGGCGCTGGGCCATCTGCGGGTACTCCGGCGCCGGGTTCTTCAGGTACGCCGCGTTGGCCGATGCCGGGGTGACCGGGGCCGGCGCGGGCGGTGCTGGCGGGGCCGGAGCGGCCACAGGGGCTGGCGGCGGCGCTTCGACCGGCTTGGGCTGCGGTTTGGGCTGTTGCTTGACCACCGGCTTGGGCACGGGTTTTGGCTTGGGTTTGGGCTTGGCGGCCAGCTCGTCGACCACCGGCGGAGGTGGCGGCTGGACCACCGGCGGTGCCGGGGCTGGTGGCGGTGGCTCGACTACAGGCGGTGCCGGCGCGGCGAACTCGATGGTCATCGGCGGTACTTGCGGTGGCACCACCGGCAGCTCGGGCGTTGGTGCCTGGCTGACCCAGTACGCTGCTGCGCCATGCAGGGCCAGCACCAGCAGGCCCAACACCAGCTTGTCGCGGCGCTTGAGCCCACTGACGGGCGTGCGTTGCAGGCGCAGCTGGCCAAGCGGGAGGCGAAGCGTGCGTCCAAGGTCGACCAGGTCACCCGGTGCCGGGCGCCATGGCTGGTCGTAGGCCCTGACGGCCGACTGGACATTACCCATTGATCAAACTCCTGGGACTCGATTCAGGTGTGTGGCTGAATCATCGGGGCCAGGGGCTTATCTCTTAAAGTAATGTTTAAAATTATGGTTAGAACTTTACTGAATATCGTTTTTGAGGGATTGTGGCAAAGCCGCGGAATTCGCGGGCTGTAGCCGGGCGGGTTTTCAATCATGCATTGCCGGCATGCGAAATATTCGCGTAAGGCATGAGATTGCCGCGAGGGCTGCGCCCTCGATCGCGACACAAGGCCGCTCCTACACGGACCGCGCAAGCCCCAGGCATTACGCGATCCCCTGTAGGAGCGGCCTTGTGTCGCGATGGGCTGCAAAGCAGCCCCGGCAATCCATCAGGCATAAAAAAGCCCAGGAGCAACCCCGGGCTTTTTCATCACCAAAGGCGACTCAGATATCCGCCACCTTCTGCCAAACCTTCGGCCGGAAGAACAATGTCTCCCCCCGCGCCAACCCGGTCAGGCTGTCATGGTCCTTGACCACTTCGGCCTCGATCAGCTCGCTCTGCCCCTCCACCTTCAAGGTCACCCGCGTGGTCGCGCCCAACGGCCGGATATCCCGCACCTCGGCCGCATGGTGCCCTTCGGTCTCGTGTCGCGACAGCGACACTTCGTGCGGGCGGAACAGCACATGATGCCCTTCGCTCAGGGCCAGGCGGTTGGAATCACCGAGGAAGTGGTAGACGAAATCGTTGGCCGGGTGCTCGTACACCTCGCCCGGCGAGCCGATCTGCTCGATCACGCCCTTGTTCATCACCACGATGCGGTCAGCCACCTCCATGGCTTCTTCCTGGTCGTGGGTGACGAACACCGACGTCAGGTTGATGTCCTCGTGCAGGCGCGCCAGCCAGCGGCGCAGCTCCTTGCGCACCTTGGCATCCAGCGCACCGAAAGGCTCGTCCAGCAGCAGCACCTTGGGCTCCACCGCCAGCGCACGGGCCAGTGCGATACGCTGGCGCTGGCCACCGGACAACTGCTCGGGGTAGCGGTCGGACAGCCAGTCCAGCTGCACCATGTTCAGCAGCTCATGCACCTTCTCGGCAATCTTGCTCTCGCTCGGGCGCTCGCCCTTGGGCTTCATGCGCAGGCCGAAGGCAACGTTGTCGAACACACTCATGTGGCGGAACAACGCGTAGTGCTGGAACACGAAACCGACGTTGCGGTCGCGCACGTCATGGCCGGACACGTCCTCGCCATGGAACACGATATTGCCCTGGTCGGGGGTTTCCAGGCCGGCGATGATGCGCAGCAACGTGGTCTTGCCGCAGCCGGACGGGCCGAGCAGGGCCACCAGCTCGCCGCTGTTGATGTCCAGGTTGATGTTGTCCAGGGCCTGGAAGCTGTTGAAGCGCTTGCTGACGTTACGAACTTCGATCGACATGAATCATTCCTCCGCGGCGCTGTGGCGCAGGCGGTTAATACGGTTCTCGCTCCACTGCTTGAGCAGCAGGATGAAGAGCGCCAGGATCAGCAGCAGGCTGGCCACGCTGAAGGCCGCGACATGGTTGTACTCGTTGTAGAGGATCTCCACATGCAGCGGCAAGGTGTTGGTCACGCCGCGAATGTGGCCGGACACCACCGACACCGCGCCAAACTCGCCCATGGCCCGCGCGGTGCACAGCACCACGCCGTAGATAAGGCCCCATTTGATGTTCGGCAGGGTCACGTGCCAGAACATCTGCCAGCCATTGGCGCCGAGCAGGCGCGCGGCCTCCTCTTCCTGCGTGCCCTGCTCCTGCATCAGCGGGATCAGCTCACGGGCCACGAACGGTACGGTGACGAAGATGGTGGCCAGGACGATGCCCGGCAGGGCGAACACGATCTGGATATCGTGGTCCTGCAGCCACGGCCCGAACAGGCCTTGCGCACCGAACATCAGCACGTAGACCAGGCCGGCGATCACCGGCGATACCGAGAACGGCAGGTCGATCAGGGTGACCAGGATACTCTTGCCACGGAAGGTGTACTTGCTCACGCACCAGGCGGCGCTGACGCCGAACACCAGGTTCAGCGGTACCGAAATGACCACGGCGAGCAGGGTCAGCTTCAGCGCCGACAACGCGTCAGGCTCGAAGATCGCTTCGAAGAAGGTGCCAAAGCCGTTCTTCAGCGCCTGCGATACCACAATCACCAGTGGCAGCAGCAGGAACAGCGCGAACACCAGCCAGCCAAGGCCGATCAGGATACGCCGCGAAGTGGCACTGCCCCGGCGGGCGGCGTTGGCGGCGGCGGTTGCATTCAGGGATGAACTGGACATGCCGGCCTCCTTCAAGGGGTTTCGATGCGGCGCTGCAGCAGGTTGATCAGCAGCAGCAGGATGAAGGAAACCACCAGCATGAGCACGCCGATGGAGGTCGCGCCGGTGTAGTCGTACTGGTCGAGCTTGACCATGATCAGCAGCGGCAGGATCTCGGTCTTCATCGGCATGTTGCCAGCAATGAAGATCACCGAACCATACTCGCCCACGCCGCGGGCGAAGGCCAGGGCAAAGCCTGTCAGCCAGGCAGGCAGCAGCGCTGGCGCCAGCACATGGCGGAACACCTGCAGCGGCTTGGCGCCCAGGCAGGCGGCGGCCTCCTCCACTTCACGCGGAATGTCGGCCAGTACCGGCTGCACCGTACGCACCACGAACGGCAGGGTGACGAAGGTCAGCGCCAGGGTGATGCCCAGCGGGGTGTAGGCGATCTTGAAACCCAGGTCGGTGGCGAACTGACCGACCCAGCCCGAAGGCGCGTACAGGGCGGTCAGGGCGATACCGGCTACGGCCGTGGGCAGGGCGAACGGCAGGTCGATCATCGCATCGATGATCTTGCGCCCGGGGAAGGTGTAGCGCACCAGCACCCAGGCCAGCAGGGTGCCGATCACTCCGTTGATGATGGCGGCGAACAGGGCGGTGCCGAAACTCAGCTTGAGCGCGGCGATCACCCGCGGCGCACTGATGACGTTCCAGAACTGCTCCCAGGTAAGCTGTGCGGCATGCACGAACATGGCGGCCAGCGGTATCAGCACGATCAGGCTGAGGTACACCAAGGTGTAGCCCAGCGTCAGCCCGAAGCCGGGTATGACGGGGGAAATGCGGCGTGACATAAATATCCCTGGTTGAACGCACTTGGCCCGGGAACGATCCCGGGCTGGTGCTAGCTTCTGAAATCCTGGGGCTGCTTTGCAGCCCATCGCGACGCAAGGCCGCTCCTACAGGGGTGCGCGTACCTCTGTAGGAGCGGCCTTGTGTCGCGATGGGCCGCAGCGCGGCCCCGCTTTTCCTTGGCCCTTACTGTGCCTGATAGATCTGGTCGAACACACCGCCATCATTGAAGAATTTAGGTTGTGCAGTCTTCCAGCCACCAAAGTCCTTGTCGATGGTCACCAGGTCCAGTTTCGGGAACTGCTTGCCGAACTCGGCAGCGACCTTCTCGTCACGCGGGCGGTAGAAGTTCTCGGCGGCGATCTTCTGCCCGGCCGGGCTGTACAGGTGCTTGAGGTATTCGCTGGCAATCTCGGTATTGCCCTTCTTCTCGGCGTTCTTGTCCACCACCGCCACCGGCGGCTCGGCGAGGATCGACAGCGACGGCACGACGATCTCGAACTTGTCGGCGCCACCGTCTTCCTTCAGTGCCAGGAAGGCTTCGTTTTCCCAGGCCAGCAGCACATCGCCCTGGCCGTTGTTGACGAAGGTGATGGTCGAGCCACGGGCGCCGGTGTCCAGCACCGGCACGTGCTTGAACAGCTCCTGCACGTAGGCCTTGGCTTTCTCTTCGCTACCGCCGGTCTTCAGGCCATAGGCCCAGGCAGCCAGGAAGTTCCAGCGGGCGCCGCCGGAGGTTTTCGGGTTGGGGGTGATGACCGACACGTCCTTCTTGATCAGGTCGCCCCAGTCCTTGATGCCTTTCGGGTTGCCCTTGCGCACCAGGAACACGATGGTCGAGGTGTACGGGGTGCTGGCATCCGGCAGGCGGGTCTGCCAGTTGTCTGGCAGGGTCTTGCCAAGCTTGGCGACTTCATCGATGTCGCCGGCCAGGGCCAGGGTCACCACATCGGCACGCAGGCCATCGATCACCGCACGGGCCTGCTTGCCCGAACCGCCGTGGGATTGCTGGATCTTCACCTTGTCGCCCGGGTGGGCCTGCTGCCAGTGCTTGATGAACTCGGCGTTGTACTGCTGGTACAGCTCGCGGGTCGGGTCGTAGGACACGTTCAGCAGTTCGTAGTCCTTGGCGATGGCGGAACCGGCAAAAACAGCACTGGCCAGGGCGGCGAGCGCATAACGGCGGATGGACATGGTGAAGCTCCCGATTGGCATTTTTCTAGTTTTGAATGTGTGGTGCGATCAGCCGGTCTTGTTGCCGGGCTGCTGCAGGCGGAACTTCTCCTTGCGCTCGATCTGCACGACCTGAGCGTTGTGCACGGTAATCTCCACCGCACCGAATCGCAGGTCGCGCAGAGCGCTCTGGATTTCACGCAGAATGGTGGCTTCGTCCTGACCGTCGATGCTACGCAGAGATGCACTCATGCTCGTTCTCCTTGGAGTGAGGGTGCCGGGCTGAGGTTTGAAGGGGATTTGCGCCTGGCTTGAGGGCAATAGTAGTGAGGCTGGGTTATTCTTAAAAATACTGTTTAAGAATGTTTATATAACTAAAAATTAGCGATGATCTTGCAGGCGAGAAAGCGCCTCTGTGGGAGCGGGCACGCCCGCGAAGAATCCAACGCGATGGATGGCACCGGCTTCGCCGGTGTTCGCGGGCACGCCCGCTCCCACAAGGACTGCACAAGCATTTGGATATTGAACAAGACAGCTGTTTCAACAGGGTTCAGTGTTGGGTTCCAGTACTGTTTTCAGGCTCGCGGATCTTGTACCAGGCCACATACAAGGCCGGCAGGAACAGCAGCGTCAGCAGGGTCGCCACGATGATCCCGCCAATCATGGCGTAGGCCATCGGCCCCCAGAACACCTCGCGGGCAATCGGGATCATGCCCAGGCTCGCCGCCGCCGCGGTCAGCAGAATCGGCCGGCGCCGGTGGTTGGTGGCCTCCACCACCGCATCCCACGGCGACAAGCCCTGGGCCTCGAACTCGTCGATCTGGGTCACCAGGATCACCGAGTTACGAATGATGATGCCCGCCAGCGCGAGAATGCCGAGAATCGCCACGAAGCCCATGGGCGTACCTGTGGGCACCAGCGCAATGATCACGCCAATCAGCCCCAGCGGCGCCACGCTGACCACCAGGAACAGCTTCTGCACGCTGTGCAGCTGGATCATCAGGAACGTCGCCATCAGGAACAGCATCAGCGGGATGACCTTGCGGATCGGCCCCTGCGCCTTGGCGCTCTCCTCCACCGTACCGCCGGTAGCCACTTCGAAGCCCACCGGCAACTTGCTGGCGAACTCGTCGATCTTCGGCTTCAGCTGGGCCACCAGGTCGGTGGGCTGGATGTCGCCGTTGACCGAGGCCTTGATGGTGATGGTCGGCTTGCGGTCACGGCGCCACACCAGCGGCTGCTCCAGCTCGTAGCGCACGGTGGCGAACGCAAGCAGCGGGATCGAGGTGCCGTTGGGCGTCAGTATCTGCAGGTTCTGCAGGGTATCGGGCGAGCCACGCTCGCTGTCCTCGGCACGGGCGACCACGTCGACCAGGTAGATGTTGTCGTTGACCTGGGTGATCTGCACGCCGCTGACGATGCTGTTCATCACATTGGCCACGTCCTCCGACGACAGGCCCAGCTGGCGCGCCTTGTCCTGGGCGATTTCCACGCGCAGCACCTTACCCGGCTCGTTCCAGTCGTAGATCATCTCGCCGATGTGCTCGTTCTGGTCGAGCAAGGTGGCCAGCTCGATGGCGTGCTTGCGTACCTGGTCGATATTGGCGCCGCTGACCCGATACTGGATCGGTCGGCCCACTGGCGGGCCCATTTCCAGCGATTGCACGTTGGTGCCGACGCCAACGAACTCTTCATGCAGGATCTTCTGCAGGCGGTCCATCATGGCCTGGCGTTCCTCGAAGCCCTTGCTGACGATCACCAACTGCGCGTAGTACGGGTTCTGCAGCTGCTGATCGAGGGGCAGGTAGAAGCGGATCGCCCCTTGGCCGATGTAGGTACTCCAGTGCACCAGGTCCGGGTCGTCCTTGATCCGCGCCTCGAAGCGGTCGACCACCTTGCGCGTCTCTTCGATCGAGGCGTTTTGCGGCAGGTTGAGGTCGACGAGAATTTCCGGGCGGTCCGAGGACGGGAAGAACTGGTTCTGCACGAAGCGCTCGCAGAAGATCGCCAGGGCGAACAGCACCACGGTGCCGATGATGGTCAGCCAGCGGTTGCGCATGCACCACAACAAACCATGCTCGAAGACCCGGCCGACACGGCCAGGCTCGGCTTCGTGGGGCTTGAGCTTGGCACTGCTGAGAATGTGCACGCCGAGCACCGGGGCGAAGAACACCGCTACCACCCACGACACCATCAGCGCCACGGCAATTACCGCAAACAGCGTGTAGGTGTACTCACCCGCCGAACTGGCGTTGAGGCCGATCGGCACGAAGCCGGCCACCGTCACCAGGGTGCCGGTAAGCATGGGGAAGGCTGTGGAGGTATAGGCAAAAGTCGCCGCCTGCTCCTTGCTTTCGCCCATCTCCAGCCGTGTGACCATCACCTCCACGGTGATCATCGCGTCGTCCACCAGCAGGCCCAGGGCGATGATCAGCGCCCCCAGCGAAATCCGCTGCATGGTGATGCCGCTGTATTCCATGAACACGAACACCATGGCCAGCACCAGCGGGATCGAGCAGGCCACCACCAGCCCGGCACGCACGCCGAGGCTGACGAAGCTCACCGCAAGCACGATCACCACCGCCTCGAACAGCGCACTGGTGAAGCCGCCCACCGCTTGCTTGACCACCACCGCCTGGTCGGAAACAGTGTGCACCCCGACGCCCACCGGCAGGTCTTCGATCACCTTGTCCATGCGCTTTTTCAGCGCCGCGCCGAACACCTGGATATTGCCGCCGGCCTTCATGCCGATGGCCAGGCCCAACGCCGTCTGGCCGTTGTAGCGGAACATCGGCGAAGGGGGGTCGACGTAGCCGCGCTCGATATCGGCGATGTCGGCCAGGCGGAAGAAGCGGTCGTTGATCTTCAGGTTGACGGTTTGCAGGTCCTTTTCCGAGGTGAACTGCCCGGAGGTACGCACCGAGATACGTTCCGGCCCGGCCTCGATCACACCGGCAGGGGTCACGGCGTTTTGCGATTGCAGGGCCTGCATGACCTGGCGCTGATCGATGCCCAGGGCTGCCAGCTTGCGGGTGGAGAAGTTCAGGTAAAGCACTTCGTCCTGGGTGCCGATCAGCTCGATCTTGCCGATGTTGGGCACATCGCGCACTTCGGCCCGCGCCTGTTCCACATAGTCGCGCAACTGGCGCAGGGTCAGGCCGTCGGCGGTGAAGGCATAGATCGAACCGAACACATCGCCGAATTCATCGTTGAACCCGGGCCCCTGGATGCCCGCAGGGAATTCACCGCGAATGTCCTGGATCTTCTTGCGCACCTGGTACCAGATTTCCGGGATGTCCTTGGCCTTGGTGGTATCGCGCAGGTACACGTAGACCGTGGATTCGCCGGGGCGGGTGTAGCTTTTGGTGTAGTCGAGGGAGTCGAGTTCCTCGAGCTTCTTCTCGATACGGTCGGTGACCTGGTACAGGGTTTCGTCCTGGGTCGCGCCGGGCCAGCGGGTCTGGATGACCATGGTCTTGATGGTGAACGACGGGTCTTCCTCACGGCCCAGGTTGAAGTAGGAGAAGATCCCCATCAGCAGGCCAACGAACATCAGGTACCAGACGAACGATTGATGCTTGAGTGCCCAGTCGGACAGGTTGAAGCTTCCTTTCATTGCGCATCCTCGTCGAAGGTGACCTTCTGGCCGGGCTTGAGGCTGTTCACGCCCGCAGTCACCACCCGCTCGCCGGGCTGTACGCCCGAACTCAGGACGACGCTGTCGGCGGTGCGGCCGATCAGGGCCACGTCACGAGTGGCCACGGTCTTCTGCTGCGTATCGATCACCCATACCTGGGTCTTGCCGTCGCGCTCGAGCAAGGCACTCAAAGGTAGTTCGCTGCGCGGCGACACCTCCGAACTCAGGGTCACGCTGATGGCGGTGCCCAGGTGGAAGGCCGCCGGGGTGCTGGCCAGGGTCAGGCGCGCGCGGCGGGTGCGAGTGGTGGCGTCGGCCTGGGGTTCCAGTTCCCGCAGGCTGGCGGTGGTGTTGATGGTCGGGTCCAGCTGCGAAGCAACGGTAAAGGTCAGGCCTTTGCTCAACTGCTCGGCCAGGCCGATCGGCAGGTCGATCACCGCTTCCTTCACATCCGGCCTGGCCAGGGTTACCACGGCCTGGCCGGCGGTGACGGTTTGCCCGGCTTCGGCCTGCCAGGCAGTGATTACCGCGGCGTGGTCGGTGCGCAGGGTGCTGTAGTCGAGCTGGTCACGCGCCTGGCTGAGCGCAGAGCGCGCCTGCTCCAGCGCCGCGCTGGTGGTTTTCAGGTTGGTCTGGGCGATATCCAGCTGTGCCTGGGCGCCTACGCCACGGTCGTACAGCTGTTGCTGGCGGCGGGCATCGGCCTGGGCGTTGATCCATTGCGCCTGCACCTTGGCCAGGTCGCCCTCGGCGGCACGAAGCTGGTTCTGCTGGTCGGTCGGGTCGAGGGTGGCCAGGGTGTCGCCCGGTTTCACCTGGGCGCCCACATCCAGCCAGCGCCGGGCGATACGCCCGGATACCCGGAAGCCCAAGGTGCTTTCGAAACGTGCCTGGATACTGCCGGCGAAACGGCCCAGCTGCGACTGCACCTGGGGTTCGACCTTGACCGACAGCACCGGCCGAATCGGCTCCGGCACTTCATCCTCGCTACTGCAGCCAGCCAACAGCACGCCGGCCGACAGCATCAGCAGCAGGCGCTTCATAGCTCACCCCCGTTGCCCTTGGCATCGATCTTCAGCACCTGCATGCCGGGGTGCAGCAACTGCCCGCCATTGACCACCACGGTCTCGCCGCCGTTCAGGCCGCTGGCGACCACGATCCTGCCGGTGAGGTAACGGCTGACCTCGACCTTGCGCAGCTCTACCTTGTCACCCTCGCCCACCACCCACACGGCGGGCTCATGCAGGGCTTTGGTCAGTGCCGACCATGGCAGCTCGATACTTGGCCGGCCCTGGGCATTGGTGGTGGCCGTCACCGGTGCACCCAGTTGCATCCCTGGCGGCACATCCCTCAGCCCGACCTTGACCTGTACCGTGCCGCTTTGCGCGGACACCGTGGGTGTGATTTCGCGCACGAAGCCACGGGCCTGGACCTTGGGGTCGTCCAGCAGGCTGACGATCACGCCGGCGTCGCTTGGCGGAGCCACCAGCAGCGATTCGTAGACATTGAACACGGCATCACGGTCGCCATCGGTGGCCAGGCTGAAGATCGGCATGGTCGCCTGCACCACCTGGCCGACCTCGGCCTGGCGCTCGGTGATGACCCCATCGGCCTCGGAGACCAGCGCGGTATAGCTCAGTTGTTCGTTGGCATTGGCCAATTGCGCCTGTGCGGCCTTGAGCGCGCTCTGGTTGCTGCGCAGCGCGGCTTCGGCGGAATCGTATTCGCTCTGGCTGGTGTAGCCCTTGGGCAACAGCTTTTGCTGGCGAACGAAGGCAGCGCTGGTCTGGGTGACCCGCGCCTGCGCGGCGAACACCTCGGCCTTGGCCGAGTCGACATTGTTCTGCAGGTCTTTCGGGTCCAGCCGCGCCAACACCTGGTTGGCCTTTACGTGGTCGCCGACATCGACACTGCGCGAAATGATCTTGCCGCCCACACGGAACGACAGGTCGGTCTGCACCCGTGCCTGCACATCGCCGGTCAGGGTGACCCTGGCAGCGAAATCGGTGGGTGATACCTGTTGCACACCTACGCGTGCCAGTGTTTCGGTGGTTTCTTCCTTACTACAGCCCGACAGCAGGGACACAAGCCCCAGGCAGACGACCAACAGCGGACGTATCAACGTCATGCAGGCTCCTTGCTTGCGCGCAAATGATTCGTGGGATGCGACTGTCAGCGTAGTTCAGGGTTGGACAAACGGCACTGGCCATATGCGCAAGGGAGGCATTCCGAATGCCGGCGACACAGGGCAGGTTCGGCACAACTTGTTCGTTGAAAACCTGGCATTTCTGCCAGTAGCCGATTATCGCCAGGGCATTACATAGTGTCCCCAACCGGTCGCCCCGATAGTGGCACCACAGAGAGGCATTTTTCTGTTCACCCTTGAACCCTCGGAGGCCCCATGGCCGCTGCAAAAAGTTCACGCCGCTTCTACCAGAACGGCCGTGTTTCCACCGAACTCGGCGGGTCTGTAACACGCTCCATCTTCCGGCATCAGGGTAGCCTCCTGGCGCAATGCACATCAGGTGCTGAGGTATCGCGTTCTATCATGACGGTGAACAATACCAACACCGTCATGAGCGAATTTGGACACACCGGTAAGACGCCGTTCGCTTATACCCCCTATGGCCGACGCCCAGGTGAGAGCAAATCGAATAACCCCTTCGCATTCAACGGCGAGCAGCTAGACACGACAACAGGCTGTTACTTGCTAGGCAATGGTTATCGTCTCTTTAGCCCGATACTCCGAAGGTTCTTTAGCCCAGATAATCTAAGCCCGTTTGAGGAGGGTGGCCTGAACGCTTATGCGTACTGTGCGGGGGATCCGGTGAACAGTACTGATCCCTCGGGGCACTCCCCGCGTAAAATGCTCTTGGATGTTGTATCGTTAACCTTGATAGCAGCATCAATTGCAGGAGCAATTGCGACAGCGGTTACGAAGCCCAAAAAGGCTGAACTCTATTCGTTCTTGGCACTCACTGGTGCTGCAGTAGGGGCCGGCTTGGTTATAATGCGTGTCACTTCATCTAGACGACAATTTGCCCCGTTCCTTCAGCGCAGGCAGCAAACAGCAGTACCTGTCCAATCTGAACCGCCTCCTTCCTACAGGGAACTTTTCGGTCAACCGCCTTACCCGGGTGTAACTCATTCCACGGATATTGAGATGACCCCACTTGCTAATATTGAAGGCAGTCCGGGAGTCAGCACTCCCGGAGCTGCACCTCCCCCTTACCAGGTGGCTATGTCTGCTAATGATGTTCGCAACCCGGAATGGAATTAAGGGTTGGATAACCGACAATGATGGAGATCAGTCGGCATTTTCAGCGCCTGCGCGGGCCTTTTCGCGGGTGAACCCGCTCCCACAGGTATTGAGCAAACCCTGAAGGCTGCACATGACCGTGTGGGAGCGGGCGTGCCCGCGAAAGGGCCGGTACAGGTCAGAGCTGAACTGAAGCCTTGTTCAGTCCCAGCTCGATGTCATCGATCAGTGCTTTGGCAAAGCCACTGAGAATTCTCGCGGCACTACCAGCCAGCCGGTCATTTTCCATCTCGGCTTCGGTCGTCAGGTGATTGATGCAACCGAGCATTACGGAGAGTTCGGAGAAGGCATGGTTGAAAGGGATATTGGCCTGTACGCGGAAGAGGTCCATGCAGGTTTCTTTACCGACGGTGCTGCTGTGTGATGGATGAGGAGTGCCTGGAGCAGAATTGGTCATGGTGGATCTCCTATATCTGGACAAGGAGTTGCCACCTTCATCTTTCTCACGGATCAGGGCGGCAACCGTACGCGAGGTGAGAAACCGCGGATATAGGAACGCAGCCAGACGTAAGTCTGCCCGCGCACGGTTGCCATGACGAAAGCACTATATCGTTGGGTTCTCACACCCAGTCCCAGGTACGTTATCCCTGGGGCATTTCCCCAGCAACAGAGCAGCTTCCACACGGCTCGTAGGATAATTCCCAAGCCGATCCAACTGAAGCCTTTGGTTCGAGTTGATGAAAAGTCGTACGCCTTCAGGGCCTCTTCGCGGGCATGCCCGCTCCCACAGGAATGTCGCCAGCCCCAAGCCAGCGCTGTACCTGTGGGAGCGGGCGCGCCCGCGAAGAGGCCGGCACAGCAATGCATGAGCTTCTGCCATATTCAGAAACCATCAGCCACCCGGTAACCCCCGCTTCAGCCACTACCTTTCAAAAGGAGATTCAATTTCAAGGAAGATCACAATGCCACTAGCCGAATCCCACCGATTACGTCGTGGGCGCTACTCCGAGCCAGGCAGGCTCTACCTGCTGACCACCATCACGCACCAACGAAAACCACTGTTCCATGACTTCGACAATGCTCGCCTGGTGGTCAATCACCTGCGGGTTTCAAATGACATTCAGGATTGCCATTCCCTGGCCTGGGTAGTGATGCAGGACCACCTGCATTGGCTGGTCGAGCTGAAGGAAGTGGCATTGGGAACGTTGATGCGCAAGTTCAAATCACGCACAGCCATTGCGTTACGCAAGGCAGGTGTCAGGCACAAACCGATCTGGCAACCCGGTTACCATGACCATGCGCTGCGGCGGGAAGAGTGTGTGGTGCATGTAGCCCGGTACATTGTTGCCAATCCCTTGAGGGCAGGATTGGTCAGGAGTGTCAGGGACTATCCACACTGGGATGCTGTATGGCTTTGAGTCGGCGTTGGGGCCTTCGCGGGCTTGCCCGCTCCCACAGGGATTCCCACATGCCTGAAGGTTTTGGTGCCCCTATCCCACAGGGATCACCACAAGCCTGAAGGCTGTGATGTCCTTGTGGGAGCGGGCAAGCCCGCGAAGAGGCCAGGTCAGGCCGACGCCGCAACCTGCGCCGGGCGCTTGACCTGTGGCTGCGAAGCATTCGCCGCAGCGCCCTCTTCGATCGCCTGCTGTATCGCCTTGCGACGGCGCTCTTCGGCCTGGCGGCTGAAGTACCAGACGAAGAAGGTCACCAGCGACACCGACAGCAGGATCAAGCTTGCCACGGCGTTGATCTCCGGCTTCACGCCCAGGCGCACCGCCGAGAACACTTCCATCGGCAAGGTGGTCGAACCAGGGCCGGAGACGAAGCTGGCCAGTACCAGGTCATCCAGCGACAGGGCAAACGACATCATGCCGCCCGCCGCCAGCGACGGCGCGATCATCGGGATGGTGATCAGGAAGAACACCTTCCACGGCTTGGCCCCCAGGTCCATCGCCGCTTCCTCGATCGACAGGTCCAGCTCACGCAGGCGTGCCGACACCACCACCGCCACATACGCGGCACAGAACGTGGTATGGGCGATCCAGATGGTGACGATGCCGCGCTCCTGCGGCCAGCCGATCATCTGCGCCATGGCCACGAACAGCAGCAACAGCGACAGGCCGGTGATCACCTCGGGCATTACCAGCGGCGCGGTGACCAGGCCACCGAACAGCGTGCGGCCCTTGAAGCGGGTAACCCGGGTCAGCACGAACGCCGCCAAGGTACCCAGCGCCACCGCTGCCACCGCCGTGTAGCAGGCGATTTCCAGCGAACGCATCACCGAACCCATCAACTGGGTGTTGTCGAGCAGGCCGACGTACCACTTCACCGACCAGCCACCCCATACCGTCACCAGCTTGGAGGCGTTGAACGAGTAGATCACCAGGATCAGCATCGGCAGGTAGATGAACAGCAAGCCGAGCACCAGCATCAGCTTGGAGAAACTGAAGCGCTTCATGCCCTGCCCTCCATTTCTTTGGCCTGGCTGCGGTTGAACAGCAGGATCGGCACGATCAGGATCGCCAGCATCACCACCGCCAGCGCAGAGGCCACCGGCCAGTCACGGTTGTTGAAGAACTCTTGCCACAGCACCTTGCCAATCATCAGGGTTTCCGGGCCGCCAAGCAGTTCAGGGATCACGAACTCGCCCACCACCGGGATGAACACCAGCATGCAGCCGGCGATGATGCCGTTCTTCGACAGTGGCACGGTGATCTTCCAGAAGCTGTTGAAGGTGCTCGAACCCAGGTCCGAAGCGGCCTCGAGCAGGCTCGGGTCGTGCTTCACCAGGTTGGCGAACAGCGGCAGGATCATGAACGGCAGGTACGAATAGACCACGCCGATGTACACCGCCAGGTTGGTGTTGAGGATTTGCAGCGGCTGGTCGATCAACCCGGTCCACAGCAGGAAGCCGTTGAGCAGGCCGTTGTTGCTGAGAATACCCATCCAGGCATAGACGCGGATCAGGATCGCGGTCCAGGTCGGCATCATGATCAGCAACAGCAAGACCGTCTGGGTCTCCTTCTTGGCGTTGGCAATGGCATAGGCCATCGGGTAGCCGATCAGCAGGCACAGCAGGGTGCTGAAGAAGGCCATCTTCAGCGAGCCCAGGTAGGCCGAGATATACAGCTCATCCTCGGTCAACAGGCCATAGTTGGCCAGGTTGAGCACCAGCTGCAGCTTGTCTTCGACGTAGCTGTAGATCTCGGTATACGGCGGGATAGCCACGTCGGCTTCGGCGAAGCTGATCTTCAGCACGATGAAGAACGGCAGCATGAAGAACAGGAACAGCCAGATGAACGGCACGCCGATCACCAGGTGCCGCCCCTCCGGGGTAATACGCTGGAAGGCTCGCTTGAGCTTGCGCAGTTTCATGACCGCAGTACCACGCCGCTGTCGTCTTCCCACCACACGTACACTTCATCGCCCCAGGTCGGGCGGGTGCCCTGGCGCTCGGCGTTGGCGACGAACGACTGGACGACCTTGCCGCTCGGCAACTCGACGTAGAACACCGAGTGGCCACCCAGGTAGGCAATGTCGTGAACCTTGCCGCGCGACCAGTTGTGCTCGCAGGTCGGTTGCTGGGTGGTGACCAGCATCTTTTCCGGGCGCAGGGCATAGGTGATGTGCTTGTCTTCCACCGACGTGGTGATGCCGTGGCCGACATAGATCTTGCGCTCCAGCTCCGGGCTGGCAATGATCGCGTGGCCTTCGGCGTCGTCGACCACTTCACCTTCGAACAGGTTGACGTTGCCGATGAACTCGCACACCAGGCGGCTGGTAGGCGTCTCGTAGATGTCCACCGGCGAGCCGATCTGGGCGATCCAGCCCAGGTGCATGATGGCGATGCGCTGGGCCATGGTCATGGCCTCTTCCTGGTCGTGGGTCACCATCACGCAGGTCACGCCCACGCGCTCGATGATCTCCACCAGTTCCAGCTGCATCTGCGAACGCAGTTTCTTGTCCAGTGCGCCCATCGGCTCGTCGAGCAGCAGCAGCTTGGGGCGCTTGGCCAGCGAGCGGGCCAGGGCCACGCGCTGGCGCTGGCCGCCGGACAGCTGGTGCGGCTTGCGCTTGGCGTACTGGGTCATGTGCACCAGCTTGAGCATCTCGGCCACGCGGGCGTCGATCTCGGCCTTGGGCATCTTGTCCTGCTGCAGGCCGAAGGCGATGTTCTGCGCCACGGTCATGTGCGGGAACAGCGCGTAGGACTGGAACATCATGTTGATCGGCCGCTCGTAGGGCGGCATGTCGGTGATGTCGACGCCATCGAGGAATATCCGCCCTTCGGTCGGGCGTTCGAAGCCGGCCAGCATGCGCAGCAAGGTGGACTTGCCGGAACCGGAGCCACCCAGCAGGGCGAAGATCTCGCCCTTGCGGATTTCCAGGGACACATCGTCCACGGCTACCGTTTCGTCGAACTTTTTCGTGACCCGGTCGATCTTGACCAGCACCTGCTTGGGTTGCTGGCCACCCTCGAGGGCTTTTTTATAGGCACCGGAGGCAACTGCCATGAGTGAAACTCCCAACAAGATTTTTGTGCCCGCGAGCCCTGTTCTACAGGTGCCACCACGGGCCTGGATTTTTACTTGCCCGACTTGACCTTGGTCCAGCTACGGGTCATCAGCCGTTGCACCTTGGGTGGCAACTCTGAGTTCACGAACATCTTGTCCAGCACTTCCTGCGGTGGGTAAACCGCGGCGTCAGTCCTCACGGCCTGGTCCATCAGGTCGCCAGCCTTGGGGTTCGGGTTGGCGTAACCGACGTAATCACTGACCTGGGCGATAACCTCAGGCTTCAGCAAATAGTTGATGAAGGCATGCGCCTCTTTGACGTTCTTGGCGTCCTTGGGGATCGCCAGCACGTCGAACCAGAGGTTGCCGCCTTCCTTGGGAATGGCGTAGGCCAGGTTCACGCCCTTCTTCGCTTCTTCGGCGCGGGCCTTGGCCTGGAACACATCACCCGAGAAACCTGCCGCGACGCAGATGTCGCCGTTGGCCAGGTCGGTGATGTACTTGGACGAGTGGAAGTAGGTCACGTACGGGCGTACCGCCAGCAGTTTCTTCTCGGCGGCCTGGTAGTCCTTGGCATTGGTGCTGTTGGGGTCCAGCCCCATGTAGTTGAGCACCGCCGGCAGCATTTCGTCCGCCGAGTCGAGGAAGGCCACGCCGCACTTGGCGAGCTTCTTCATGTTCTCGGGCTCGAACAGCACTGCCCAGGAGTCGATGGTGTCCACGCCCAGCGCGGCCTTCACCTTGTCGACGTTGTAACCGATGCCGTTGGTGCCCCACAGGTAAGGCACGGCGTACTGGTTGCCCGGGTCGTTCCTTTCCAGGCGCTTCATCAGCGCCGGGTCCAGGTTGGAATAATTGGGCAGCAGGCTCTTGTCGAGCTTCTGGAACGCGCCCGCCTTGATCTGCTTGCCGAGGAAATGGTTGGATGGCACTACCACGTCATAGCCGGTGTTGCCGGCCAGCAGCTTGCCTTCCAGGGTTTCGTTGGAATCGAACACGTCTTGCACGGGCTTGATGCCCGTGGCTTTCTCGAAGTCCGCGAGTGTGGTCGGGCCGACGTAGTCGGACCAGTTGTAGAAGTGCACCGTAGGCGCCGCTTGGACGCTGCATGCCAGCGTCAGGCCCGCTCCAGCCATCAAGGCCTTGCGGAATACAGAAATGGACAAGTGGGTGGTCCTCACAATCAGTGCCTGGGTAGCGACAATGCTGCCGCACACGCAAAACCGGCGCGCAACTTACCTTCGCAGCTTCGATGCCGCAATCATCAATTGCCTTTCACTGGCTCTGGGCCGGGATTCCCCGGCCCAGAGGTACCGCATCGGGCTTATTTGCCCGACTTGATCTTGGTCCAGCTGCGGGTGATCACACGCTGGGCAGACGCTTCAGGCGCAGCGATCGCGTACAGCTGCTTCTTCACTTCAGCTGGCGGATAAATGCTCGGATCGCTGGTGATTTCCTTGTCCACGAACTGGGTGGCGGCAGCGTTGCCGTTCGGGAAGCGCACGGCGTTGGTGATCTCGGCCATGATTTCCGGCTGCATCAGGAAGTTCATGAACTGGTAGGCAGCGTCTTTATGCTCGGCATCCTTGGGGATGGCGACCATGTCGTAGAAGGTACCGGCACCTTCCTTCGGAATGACGTAGTCCACCTTGACCTTGTCACCGGCTTCGTGGGCACGGGCCTTGGACTGCTCCAGGTCACCCGAGTAACCGACGGCTACGCAGATATTGCCGTTGGCCATGTCGCCGATGTACTTGGACGAGTGGAAGTAGGTGATCGAAGGACGGATCTTGAGGAACAGGTCCTCGGCGGCCTTCAGGTCTTCCTTCTTGGTGCTGTTGCTCGGCAGGCCCAGGTAGTGCAGCGCAGCCGGCAGCATTTCGGTCGGGGCATCCAGGAAGCTCACGCCGCAGCTCTTGAGCTTGGCGATGTTCTCAGGCTTGAACACCACGTCCCACGAGTCGATCTTGTCCACGCCCAGCGCGGCCTTGACCTTCTCCGGGTTGTAGCCGATGCCGATCGAGCCCCACATGTAAGGGAAGGCGTGCTTGTTGTCCTTGTCGCTGGCATCGCCAACGGCCTTGAGCAGGTCTGGGTCGAGGTTCTTCCAGTTCGGCAGCTTGGAGCGGTCCAGTTCCTCGTACACGCCAGCCTTGATCTGCTTGGCCAGGAAGTTGTTCGAAGGCACGACGATGTCATAGCCCGACTTGCCTGCCAGCAGCTTGGCTTCGAGGGTTTCGTTGCTGTCGAAGACGTCGTACTTGACCTTGATGCCCGACTGTTTCTCGAACTTGGCGATGGTGTCCGGAGCGATGTAGTCCGACCAGTTGTAGACGTTCAACACCTTGTCTTCAGCCTGAACAGCGGTAGCCATGGCACCCATAAGGGCGGCGGCCAGCAACGTCTTGCCCATTTTATTCATGCGTAATGCTCCAGAATTTTTTATTTAGCCATCTGTTCAGCAGCCAGGACCTACGGTGCAGAGCGCGCGGCGACTGAAACAGTCGCTAGTCTGGCAAGTTACAAGGCTCTGTATCAAGGAAAGCAGGGCCTTGTAACGACTTAATGTCACATCGCTAGCCTAGCAAACTGTCAGCGGATCGCTTCGAGCGTCAGATCAAGGCATTTACGTGCCTTTTCCACCAGTTCGTCGATCTCTGCATGGCTGATCACCAGCGGCGGCGCAATGATCATGGTGTCACCCACCGCGCGCATGATCAGGCCGTTTTCGAAGCAGAAGGTGCGGCAGATCATGCCCACGCCCTTGCCCTCGTAACGGCTGCGGGTGGCCTTGTCCTTGACCAGCTCGATCGCGCCGAGCAGACCCAGGCCGCGTACCTCGCCCACCAGAGGGTGGTCCTGCAGTTCACGCAAACGCTTTTGCAAATACGGTGCCGCTTCGCTGCGCGCCTTCTCGACGATTTTCTCGTCACGCAGGATGCGCAGGTTTTCCAGGCCCACGGCGGCCGCTACCGGGTGGCCGGAGTAGGTGAAGCCGTGGTTGAAGTCGCCGCCTTCGCTGAGTACCTGGGCCACGGTGTCACGCACGATCACACCGCCCATTGGGATGTAACCGGAAGTCAGGCCCTTGGCGATGGTCATCAGGTCAGGCTTGAGGTCGTAGTAGTCGGAACCGAACCACTCGCCGGTACGGCCGAAACCGCAGATCACTTCGTCGGCGACGAACAGGATGTCGTACCTGGCGAGGATCTCCTTCACCTTCGGCCAGTAGGTTTCCGGCGGGATGATCACGCCCCCGGCGCCCTGGATCGGCTCGGCGATGAAGGCGGCGACATTGTCTTCGCCGACTTCGAGGATTTTCTTCTCCAGCTGCTCGGCCGCCCACACCCCGAACTCATCCGGGGTCATGTCGCCGCCTTCGCCGAACCAGTAAGGCTGCGGGATATGCACGATGCCCGGGATCGGCAGGCCGCCCTGCTCGTGCATGCCGCTCATGCCGCCCAGGCTGGCACCAGCCACGGTGGAGCCGTGGTAGCCGTTGATGCGGCCGATGATGGTCTGCTTCTGTGGCTTGCCTTTCAACGCCCAGTAATGGCGGACCATGCGCAGCACGGTGTCGTTGCCTTCGGAGCCGGAGCCGGTGAAGAACACATGGGTCATGCCTTGCGGCGCGACATCGGAGATTGCCTTGGCCAGTTCCAGCGCAGGCGGGTGGGCAGTCTGGAAGAACAGGTTGTAGTACGGCAGCTCGCGCATCTGCTTTTCTGCCGCCTGCACCAGTTCTTCACGGCCATAGCCCACCGCCACGCACCACAGGCCAGCCATGCCGTCGAGGATCTTGTGCCCCTCGCTATCCCACAAATGCACACCCTGGGCCTTGGTGATGATGCGCGGCCCCTTCTCCTTCAGCTGCTTGTAGTCGCTGAAGGGCGCGAGGTGATGCTCCTCGCTCAGGGTTTGCCATTCACGGGTTTGCGGGTTGTTGACGCTCATGTGCTTCTCCGTTGTTCGACAGCCGCGTCCTGCGGCACCAAGTTGATCAGACAGCAAACAGCAGGAACTCACGCTCCCAGGAACTGATGACTCGCTTGAAGTTCTCGTGCTCGGCGCGCTTGGTAGCGACGTAGCCGGTGATGAACTTCTTGCCCAGGTACTGCACCAGTGCACGGCTGTTTTCCATGCGTTCCAGGGCATCTTCGATGGTCAGTGGCAGGCGCAGGTTGCGGCGTTCGTAGCCACGACCCTGCACCGGCGCGCTGGCGTCGATGCCTTCGACCATGCCGATGTAGCCACACAGCAGGCTGGCGGCGATGGCCAGGTAAGGGTTGGCGTCGGCGCCTGGCAGGCGGTTTTCGACCCGGCGGCTTTGCGGGCCGGCGTCCGGCACGCGCAGGCCGACGGTACGGTTTTCCTCGCCCCACTCCACGTTCACCGGCGCCGAGGTGTCAGGCAGGAAGCGGCGGAACGAGTTGACGTTGGGCGCGAACAGCGGCAATGCCTCGGGGATGAACTTCTGCAGGCCACCGATGTGGTGCAGGAACAGTTCGCTCATGCTGCCGTCGTCGTTGCTGAAGATGTTCTTGCCGGTGGCCACGTCGACCACGCTCTGGTGCAGGTGCATGGCACTGCCTGGCTCGCCGGTCATGGGCTTGGCCATGAAGGTGGCGGCCACATTGTGCTTGAGCGCGGCCTCGCGCATGGTGCGCTTGAACACCAGGATCTGGTCGGCCAGGTGCAGGGCGTTGCCATGACGGAAGTTGATCTCCATCTGCGCCGTGCCGTCTTCATGGATCAGCGTGTCGAGGTCCAGCTGCTGCAGTTCGCACCAGTCGTAGACGTCTTCGAACAGCGGGTCGAATTCGTTGGCGGCTTCGATCGAGAACGACTGGCGGCCGGTTTCCGGGCGGCCCGAACGGCCTACCGGGGGCTGCAGCGGGAAGTCCGGGTCTTCGCTGCGCTTGGTCAGGTAGAACTCCATCTCCGGCGCGACGATCGGCTGCCAGCCCTTGTCGGCGTAGAGCTTGAGGACTTTCTTCAGCACGTTGCGCGGCGACAGTTCGACCGGGTTGCCCTTCTTGTCGTAGGTGTCGTGGATCACCTGGGCGGTCGGCTCGATGGCCCATGGCACCAGGAACACGGCGTTCTCGTCGGGGCGGCAGATCATGTCGATGTCCGCCGGGTCCAGCAGTTCGTAATAGATGTCGTCGTCGACGTAGTCGCCGGTCACGGTCTGTAGCAGCACGCTCTCGGGCAGGCGCATGCCTTTTTCGGCGATGAATTTGTTGGTAGGCGAAATCTTGCCGCGCGTGATGCCAGTCAGGTCACTGATCATGCATTCGACTTCGGTGATCTTGTGCTCTTTCAACCAATCGGTGAGCTGGTCGAGGTTGTTACTCATAAATACCTCAGGAGGTAAGGTGGTCCGCGCACTGATTCTGGATGGAGTACATTGCTAAAGCAAAAACCCCCGCGCAGAGCCACAGTGGATACACTGAAAACAGGTGCGTCCGTAATGAGTTCGAAAGGCAGGAAGACGAAACGAAGGGCGGCAAGCCGCTACGAGGGCAGGTCCGGGAGCGCCAAACGTCAATTATTGCGGCCAGGGCGGCCACGCCATTGACGAAGCTTGCAAAAAAGACGGATGTACCCGATGGCACTGCGCAGGCAGTGCTTTCAGGTCTCGGCAAGCGGACCATGTGACCCTCGTATTATTGTGTTCTGGGTTGAGACCGAGCTTAGCCTTGTTCATTTTTTTACACAACACCTCCGTAAAAAATAAAACACGGTTGGTCGGAGATAGCCCTTTGCGCGGGAAATAGCGGATAATGGTTTGCCCCGAGATGCAGCAAATCTGCCGTCGATGTGCCATTTCAGGGCATCATGGGGTTGGCTTGACATCAGTTTGTCTTTTCGATTGACTGGTCTTGCAAGCCCCCCTTGATTGATATTTTTAACAACAAAGGTGTTGCATCATGTCGGTACCCCCGCGTGCCGTTCAGCTTAACGAAGCGAACGCGTTCCTTAAGGAACATCCTGAGGTTCTCTACGTTGACCTTCTGATTGCAGATATGAATGGTGTGGTGCGTGGCAAGCGCATAGAGCGCACCAGCCTCCACAAGGTTTACGAGAAAGGCATCAACCTGCCTGCCTCCCTCTTCGCCCTGGACATCAACGGTTCCACCGTTGAAAGCACCGGGCTGGGCCTGGACATCGGCGATGCTGACCGCATCTGCTATCCAATCCCTGACACCCTCTGTAACGAGCCGTGGCAAAAGCGCCCTACTGCCCAGCTGCTGATGACCATGCACGAGCTCGAAGGCGAGCCGTTCTTCGCCGACCCGCGTGAAGTGCTGCGTCAGGTGGTGAGCAAGTTCGACGAACTGGGCCTGACCATCTGCGCCGCGTTCGAGCTGGAGTTCTACCTGATCGACCAGGAGAACGTGAACGGCCGCCCGCAGCCGCCGCGCTCGCCAATTTCGGGCAAGCGCCCGCAGTCGACCCAGGTGTACCTGATCGACGACCTCGACGAATATGCCGACTGCCTGCAGGACATCCTGGAAGGCGCGAAGGAGCAAGGCATCCCGGCCGACGCCATCGTCAAGGAAAGCGCCCCGGCGCAGTTCGAAGTCAACCTGCACCACGTGGCCGACCCGCTCAAGGCCTGCGACTACGCGGTGCTGCTCAAGCGGTTGATCAAGAACATCGCCTACGACCATGAAATGGACACCACTTTCATGGCCAAGCCCTACCCGGGCCAGGCAGGCAACGGCCTGCATGTACACATTTCCGTGCTGGACAAAGATGGCAACAACATCTTCACCAGCGAGGATCCCGAGCAGAACGCCGCGCTACGTCACGCTGTCGGCGGTGTGCTCGAGACCCTGCCCGCGTCCATGGCGTTCCTTTGCCCGAACGTCAACTCGTACCGCCGCTTCGGCGCGCAGTTCTATGTGCCGAACGCGCCAAGCTGGGGCCTGGACAACCGCACCGTGGCCCTGCGCGTGCCGACCGGTTCGCCGGACGCCGTGCGCATCGAGCACCGCGTGGCCGGTGCCGACGCCAACCCGTACCTGATGATGGCCGCCGTGCTGGCCGGCGTGCACCATGGCCTGACCAACAAGGTCGAGCCGGGTGAGCCGATCGAAGGCAACTCGTACGAGCAGCTGGAGCAGAGCCTGCCGAACAACCTGCGCGATGCCCTGCGCGAGCTGGACGACAGCGAGATCCTGAACAAGTACATCGATCCGAAGTACATCGACATCTTCGTCGCGTGCAAGGAGAGCGAGCTGGAGGAGTTCGAGCACTCGATCTCCGACCTCGAGTACAACTGGTACCTGCATACCGTGTAAACAAAAACGCCGCCCACAAGGGCGGCGTTTTTCATTGGCTTCCAGGCGACTGGGTCCCTTGTAGGAGCGGCCTTGTGTCGCGATGGGCCGCGCAGCAGCCCCGACAACCTCGGCTAAAACACAAGGCCCTGGGGGCCGCTTTGCGGCCCATCGCGACACAAGGCCGCTCCTACAGAGACCGCGCAGGAGGCAGATGCCTTACAAGGGCTTCTCGAAGATTTTCGAATTGCGCTGGTAGTTGTACAGCGAAGCCCGCGCCGCTGGCAGCCGCTCGACCCCGCTCGGCGCAAACCCGCGTTCGCGGAACCAGTGCGCGGTACGCGTAGTCAGCACGAACAGGGTATTCAGCCCCAACTGCCGCGCCCGGCTTTCGATGCGCTCCAGCAGCTCGTCACCACGCCCGCCATGCCGGTACTCCGGGTTCACCGCCAGGCACGCCAGCTCGCCGGCGTCGGAGTCGGCAATCGGGTACAACGCCGCACAGGCGATGATCATGCCTTCGCGCTCGACCACGCTGAACTGCTCGATCTCCCGCTCCAGCACCTCACGCGAACGGCGCACCAGGATACCCTGCTCTTCCAGCGGGCTGATCAGCTCCAGCAAGCCGCCCACGTCTTCGATGGTCGCCTCGCGCACCACTTCGAACTGCTCCTGCGACACCAGCGTGCCGCCACCGCCACGGGTGAACAGCTCGGTCAGCAAGGCGCCGTCCTCGGCATAGCTGACGATATGGCTGCGCGCCACGCCGCCTTTGCAGGCTTCGGCCGCGGCATCCAGCAATTCGCCCTGGTAATCGCTGCCCAGGCGCTGCAGATGCGGGGCAACCTGCTGCGGGCGCAACTCACGCACCAGCTTGCCATCGGCATCCAGCAGGCCCGGCTCGGCACCGAACAGCAGCAGCTTGTCGGCACCCAGTTCGATGGCGGCGCGGGTGGCCACGTCTTCGCAGGCCAGGTTGAAGATTTCCCCCGTGGGCGAATAGCCCAGCGGCGACAACAGCACGATGGAGCGCTCGTCGAGCAGGCGGCTGATGCCCTTGCGGTCGACCCGGCGCACTTCGCCGGTGTGGTGGTAGTCCACGCCTTCGAGCACGCCGATCGGCCGCGCCGTGACCAGGTTGCCGGACGCCACGCGCAGGCGCGAGCCCTGCATCGGCGAAGCGGCGATGTCCATCGACAGGCGTGCCTCGATGGCCAGGCGCAAGGCGCCGACGGCATCGATCACGCAATCCAGGGTGGCGGCATCGGTGATGCGCAGGCCACGGTGGTAGTGCGGGGTCAGGCCGCGATCAGCCAGGCGGCTTTCGATCTGCGGGCGCGAGCCATGCACCAGCACCAGGCGCACGCCCAGGCTGTGCAGCAGCACCAGGTCGTGGACGATGTTGCCGAAATTAGGGTGTTCCACCCCATCGCCAGGGAGCATGACCACGAAGGTGCAGTCGCGATGGGCATTGATATACGGGGAGGCATGACGCAGCCAGTTGACGTAGTCGGGCATGACAGGGCCTGTGGATAAGTGGACGGAGAACGGCGATACAGGGGGCGTTCAGGATCATCGTCGGAACAGGCTTGCGGTCACGCGCGGTCTCCTCTAGGCAGGAACGAAACAGTTCGGTTGACGTTTAGTCCAGGCAATAGTGCCGGATCAGGTCACGCAATAGACGCACGGTAGGCTCGATTCGTGACATTTCAAGGTATTCGCCGGGCTGGTGGGCACAGGCGATGTCGCCGGGGCCCAGCACGATGGTCTGGCAACCCAGTTGCTGAAGATAAGGCGCTTCGGTGCCGAACGCCACCGCTTCGGCGCGATGGCCGGTCAGGCGCTCCGCCACTTGCACCAGCTCGGCGTCGGCGGCCTGCTCGAATGGCGGCACCTCGGGGAACAGCGGGCCATAGTCGATGCGCACGTCATGGCGCTCGGCCACCGGCACCAGCTTCTCGCGAATGGCAGCACGCAGTTGCTCGACGTCCATGCCCGGCAGTGGCCGCAGGTCGAACTCCAGGGCGCACTGGCCACAGATGCGGTTGGGGTTGTCGCCGCCGTGAATACAGCCGAAGTTCATGGTCGGCGTCGGCACGGTGAATTGCGGGTTGCGGTAGGTTTGCTGCCATTGCTGGCGCAGGCCCATCAACTCGCCCATTACCGCATGCATGGCCTCCATGGCGCTACGGCCAAGGCTTGGGTCCGACGAATGGCCGCTGCGCCCGAGGATGTCGATGCGGTCCATGAGGATGCCCTTGTGCATGCGGATCGGCCGCAGCCCGGTGGGCTCGCCGATCACCGCCGCACGGCCGAGTGGCTGGCCGGCCTCGGCCAGGGCGCGGGCACCGGACATGGAGCTTTCTTCGTCACAGGTGGCGAGGATCAGCAGCGGCTGCTTGAAATCGTGCTCCAACAGCGGGATGACCGCCTCGATGACCAGGGCGAAGAAGCCCTTCATGTCGCAGCTGCCCAGGCCGACCCAGCGGCCATCGGTTTCGGTCAGCTTCAGCGGGTCGCTGGCCCACAGCTGTCCGTCATAGGGTACGGTGTCGCTGTGCCCCGCCAGCACCAGGCCCCCCGGGCCAGTGCCACGGCTGGCCAGCAGGTTGAACTTGCCGGGGCTGACCTGCTGGATGTCGCACTTGAAACCCAGGTCACCCAGCCAGCCGGCCAGCAGGTCGATGACCTGGCGATTGGACTGGTCCAGCGCAGGCTGGGTGCAACTGACCGAGGGCGCGGCGATCAGGGCGGCGAACTGGTCTTTCAGCGTCGGCAACGGCATGCGCGTACTCCTCGGAAGCGTTGCCCATCATAGCAATGCCGTCCAACCGTGTGGGCTTCTTCGCGGGTAAACCCGCTCCCACAGGGAAAGCGCTACACCTGAGGGCTACACAGTACCTGTGGGAGCGGGTTCACCCGCGAAGAAGCCAACCACGATCCAACAGACGAGAGCCGACTCCTGTAGACTGCTGGGCAACCACGCCCCCTCCTTCGAGCCTGTGATGCACAAAGAAACCGAACTCAAGCTCCGCGCCAGCCGCGAGACCCTTGCCGCCCTGCGCGAGCACCCTCTGCTGAAAAAGCGCAACAAGTCCGGCTGGCAGACCCGCGAACTGCTCAACCAGTACTTCGACACCCCCGAGCGCGAGCTCTCTGCTGCCCGTGTCGCCCTGCGCCTGCGCCGCGATGGCGAGGCCATCATCCAGACCCTCAAGTGCCGCGGCACCAGCGTGGCCGGCCTGTCCGAGCGCAACGAGCACGAATGGCAGCTGGACAAGGTCAAGCTCGACCTGAAGAAGCTCGACGACAGCTGCTGGCCCGCGCAACTGGCCAACCTGGACAAAAAGACCATCAAGCCGCTGTTCACCACCGACTTCAGCCGTGAATACGCCGAAATCGCCTGGGGCCGTGGCAAGAGCAAGGTGGTGATCGAGGCCGCGCTGGACCAGGGGTTCGTGATCGCCGGCAAGCGCAAGGAAGAAATCTGCGAGCTGGAACTGGAACTGCGCGAAGGCGAGCCGCAGGCACTGCTGGAACTGGCCGCCGAGCTGGCCGCCAGCCTGCCGTTGATGCCATGCGACATCAGCAAGGCCGAGCGTGGTTACCGCCTGCTGGAGCCGGACAGCTACGAGCTGGGCCTGCCGCACACCGAGCTGGAAGCCGAAATGGCCGTGGACGACGCCTACGCCGCACTGGCCTGGCAACTGCTGGGCAGCAGCCAGCGCCTGGCCGAGCAATACCGCCACAACGGCCACTGGCGCCTGCTGCAGGACTGGGTCGAGTGCCTGAGCGAGCTGCGTGCCATTACCGCCAGCCTGGGCCAGGCCGCGCCGCGCGCCACCACCCGCGACCTGCGCAGCAGCCTCGACGCCCTGCTCGAAGACTGGCGCCCGCTGGTGCAGGCCGGCAACGAAGACGAAGATATCCGCCGCGCCGCCCCCGAGCAGTTCGCCGAAGAGCTGGAGGACGTGCGCTGGGGCCAGTTCTCGCTGGAAACCTCGCGCTGGCTGCTGGCCCGTGCCTGGACCGTGGAGCGCAAAGGCCGTGGCGAGCGCCAGGGCAAGGCGCAGCTGGCAAGCTGGCTGGCGCACCTGCTGGGCGAAGAAGGCCGAGCGTTGAAGCTGCCGCTGTACACCCAGCGTCCGGAAGACCTGGCCGAGCAACTGCCGCGTATCGAACAGCTGCTGGCCTGGCTGCACCATGCCCGTCAGGTGCTGGAAGCGCCGCAGATGGACCGCCTGTATGGCGACCTGAAGAAGCTGCATGAGCTGGCTGAACAGCCGATCAGCGATGAAGTGCTGGAAGCGCGTATCGAACAGGCTCGGGCGGTGGATCAGAGCCGCGGCTGGAAGCACCTGCTCAAGGTGTGAATCCTTCTGAAGGCTGACACAGCCTTTGTAGGAGCGGCCTTGTGTCGCGAAAGGGCCGTACAGCGGCCCCGGCAATATCTGCTTGGTGCACAAAGCCTGGGGGCGCTTAGCGCCCCTTTCGCGACACAAGGCCGCTCCTACAGGGACCGCGTCAGCGGGTCTGAAACGGTCTTACCGCGACAATGGCAGACTGGTGGTGGACTTGATCTCCGACAGCGCCACGATCGAGTTCACCTCCTGTATCCCCGGCACGTTCGACAGTTTTTCGAAGAAGAACCGTTCATAAGCCTCGATATCCGGGGTAACGATGCGCAACAGAAAGTCCACCGACCCCATCAGCACATAACACTCCAGCACCTCCGGAAACCCGCGGATTGCGTCGGTGAACTCGGTGAAGTTGGAGCGCCCGTGGGCGTTCAGTTTCACCTCGGCGAATATCTGCGTGTTCAGGCCGACCTTCTTGCGGTCCAGCAAGGTCACCTGCCCGAGAATCACCCCCTCCTCCTTCAACCGCTGGATACGCCGCCAGCACGGCGATTGCGACAGCCCCACGCGTTCGGCGATCTGCGCGCTGGACAGCGAAGCGTCCTCCTGCAGCAGTTCGAGGATACGGCGGTCGTAGGCGTCCAGCTCGCTGTGCATAAATAATTCTCCCGAACAGCACTTTATGAATAGAGCAATTCGCCAATACAGCGAAACGATCAAATCATAGCGAAAAAATACCGCCGCCAACGTGCAAGAATTTCTCCCACATTTGCGGAGACCAGCATGAACGCACAGCCCCGTACCGACGCCTGGGCCGCCAGCAGCGCCCATAGCACCGTGCACTATCGCCTGCAGGCCGAGGCCGAGCCTGACAGCCTGTGCCGGGTGCTCAACCTGTTTGCCCTGCAGTTCCTGACCCCGCACAGCGTGCAGGTCAGCCAGCAGGATGACTGGCTGGATATCGAGGTCGGCATCGGCGGCCTGAGCTGGCACCGGGCCGAGGTGATTGCGCAAAAACTGCGTAACCTGGTGTGTGTGGGCGAGGTGAGCCTGAGCAACCTGCAGCGGGTGGAGCTGGCGGTGGTCTGAGCCATCCGCTTTGGCCCCTTCGCGGGCTCGCCCGCTCCCACAGGATTACCACGGACCTCAGCCCTGTGGTGTACCTGTGGGAGCGGGCGAGCCCGCGAAGAGCCAGTACAGGCATTGCAAGATTCCGAAACCTTTCACCCTCGGTAACCCTCCCTCGCCCGGCTAGCCTTGATCAGCACTCCCCTATCAGGCACGGACGCCAACCATGCACACACCCGACAACCCGGCACTCGACCTCAAGCACCTGCTCCAGGCCCTGCTCGCCGACCAGCACCTGCACGCCAACGACACCCTGCAGGTACTCGAGCACGCCGCCACTCACCCCACCGCCCACCCGCTGGAACAGATCGCCGCCTGCGCCCTGGAAGACCGCCGACACCCTGGCCAGCCCCTGGACCTGGACCGCCTCTGCCAATGGCTGGCCAACAAGGTCGGCCAGCCCTACCTGCGCATCGACCCGCTGCAACTGGACCTGCCCCAGGTCACCGGTCTGATATCCCCGGCCTTCGCCCAGCGCCACGGCATCCTTATCGTCGCCGCCGACGCCTCCAACGTCACCGTCGCCAGCGCCCAGCCCTACCAGGACGACTGGCTGGCCGACCTCGCCCGCAGCCTGGGCCGGCCGATCCGTCGCGTGCTGGCCAACCCGCAGCAGGTCCGCCAGGCAGGGCAGTCGTTTCACCGCCTGGCCCAATCGGTAAAGGGCGCGCAACACCAGCAGTCAGCCAGCCTGGGCGAACTCGAACAGCTGCTGGAGCTGGGCAAGCGCCAGGCCGAGGCCAGTGCGGACGACGCGCACATCGTGCATATCGTCGACTGGCTGCTGCAGTACGCCATCGAGCAACGCGCCAGCGATATCCACCTGGAACCACGCCGCGAACAGGGCCAGCTGCGCTACCGCATCGACGGCCTGCTGCACAACGTCTACGCCTTCCCCGCCGGGGTGACCCTGGCGCTGGTCAGCCGCCTGAAACACCTGGGGCGCATGGACGTCGCGGAAAAGCGCCGGCCGCAGGATGGCCGGCTGCAAAGCCGCCTGCCTGGCGGCGGCGAGGTGGAACTGCGGCTGTCGACCTTGCCGACCCCGTTCGGCGAAAAATTGGTGCTGCGCCTGTTCGACCCGCAACAGCTGCAAGAAGGCTTCGACCGGCTGGGCCTGGATGGGCCACAGCTGGACCAGTGGCAAGGCCTGCTGCGCCAGCGCCAGGGCATCATCCTGGTCACCGGCCCCACCGGGTCCGGCAAGACCAGCACGCTGTACGCCAGCCTCAAGCTGCTGGCCACGCCGCAGGTCAACCTGTGCACTATCGAAGACCCGATCGAGCGCCTGGATCCCACCTTCAACCAGTTGCAGGTGCAGCCCGCCCTGGACCTGGGTTTCGCCAACGGTGTGCGGGCCATGCTGCGCCAGGACCCGGACATCATCATGATCGGCGAAATCCGTGACCGCGAGACCGCCCTGGTGGCGGTGCAGGCAGCCCTGACCGGGCACCTGGTGCTGTCGACCCTGCATACCAACGACGCCTGTGGCGCGATCACCCGCCTGCAGGAACTGGGTGTGGCCGACTACCTGATCAAGGCGACGCTGGTGGGGGTCATGGCTCAGCGGCTGGTGCGCACACTGTGCGCGGATTGCCGGGGTGGTGCAGCGCTGCCCGAAGGCCAGCCATGCCGTACCTGTCGTGGCACGGGGTTCCATGGCCGCACAGGGTTGTTCGAGCTGCTGATACCCAGCGACAGCCTGCGCGCCCTGATAGGCCCGGGCAGCGATCTGGCCGGTTTGCGGCGCCAGGCCGTGGCCGATGGCTTGCTCGATCTGCGCCGCTGCGGCGAAGCCAAGGTAGCCTGCGGGCAGACCCGCCAAGAGGAAGTGCTACGGGCCTGTTCCTGAGCAAAAATCCTTTGTATTCAAGGAACTTGCCTCCCTGTGGCAGGATCAAACCGCGCATCTTCAACCCTCACCCTTCGAGGTGTTTCAACATGCGTTTCAAAACCGCCATCGCTGCCGCTGCCTTGCTTTCGCTGCCTATCGGCTCGGCCATGGCCGATACCTTCTGGCGTAACGTGATGACTACCGGTGCTACCACGGCATCGAGCTACCTGACCTCCGGGGATCACAAGCTGGTGATGGCGGCGCAGGATGACGCCGGCAGCTTCGTGGCCAGCGAAGGCGCGATCCGCGGGCCGTTCCTTGAAGCGGCGATTCGCCAGGCCCGCGCAGAGAACCCGGGGATGCAGGCTTCCGACATGGAACTGGCCAATGCCATCCTGGCCAAGAATGCGGTAGCCGAGTAACCGCGTCGCCTGCTTCGCGGGTGAACCCGCTCCCACAGGTACTGCACAGTATTCAAAACTTGTACAAGCCCTGTGGGAGCGGGTTTACCCGCGAAGAGGCCGGCACAGGCAAACCACAATTAGCGGTAAGCCTCCACCGGCACACAAGCACAGAACAAATTCCTGTCCCCATACACGTTGTCGACCCGGTTCACCGCTGGCCAGTACTTGTGCTGGCGCACATGAGCACTGGGCGCCACCGCCTGTTCCAGGCTGTAGGGCCTGTCCCACACCGCCAGCACATCGGCCAGGGTATGCGGCGCATGCTTGAGCGGGTTGTTCTCCGCCGGCCAGTTGCCCTCCTGCACTTCGCCAATTTCCGCCCGAATCGCCAGCATCGCCTCGACGAAGCGGTCCAACTCGGCCTTCGACTCACTCTCGGTCGGCTCGACCATCAGCGTGCCCGGCACCGGGAACGACATGGTCGGCGCGTGGAAGCCATAGTCCATCAGGCGCTTGGCCACGTCCTCTTCGCTGATGCCGGTCAGCGCCTTCAGCGGCCGCAGGTCGAGGATGCACTCATGCGCCACCCGCTGGTTGCGCCCGCGGTAGAGCACCGGGAAGGCCCCACCCAGCTGGCTGGCCAGGTAATTGGCCGAGAGGATCGCCACCTCGCTGGCATCGGCCAGCTGCGGCCCCATCATGGCTATGTACATCCAGCTGATCGGCAGGATGCTCGCACTGCCCCAGGGCGCGGCACTGACCGCGCTGTTGTTCGGGTCCAGGCCGGGTACCGGCACCACCGGGTGGCTGGCGACGAACGGCTTGAGGTGCGCGCGAATGCCGATCGGGCCCATGCCCGGCCCGCCACCACCGTGGGGGATGCAGAAGGTCTTGTGCAGGTTCATGTGTGAAACGTCGGCGCCGATATCCGCCGGCCGCGCCAGGCCCACCTGGGCATTGAGGTTGGCGCCATCCATGTATACCTGGCCACCGTGCTGGTGAACCACTTCGCAGATCTCGCGAATCCCCTCTTCATACACGCCGTGGGTCGACGGGTAAGTGATCATCAGGCACGACAACCGATCCCCGGCCGAGTGGGCCTTGGCCTTGAGGTCGGCCAGGTCGACGTTGCCATCGTCGTCGCAATCGACGATCACCACCTCCATGCCGGCCATTTGCGCCGACGCCGGGTTGGTGCCGTGGGCCGACGACGGAATCAGGCACAGCGTGCGTTGCGGCTGGTGGCGGCTGCGGTGGTAGCGGGTAATGGCCATCAGGCCGGCGTACTCGCCCTGGGCACCGGAGTTGGGCTGCATGCAGATGGCATCGAAGCCGGTAATGGCGCACAGCCAGCTTTCCAGTTCGTCGATCATCGCCTTGTAGCCGATGGCCTGGGACGCCGGGGCAAACGGATGCAGCTGGGCAAAGCCAGGCCAGGTGATGGGGATCATCTCGCTGGTGGCGTTGAGCTTCATGGTGCACGAACCCAGCGGGATCATCGACTGGTTCAGCGCCAGGTCCTTGTTCTCGAGCTGCTTGAGGTAGCGCAGCATCTCGGTTTCGCTGTGGTGCAGGTTGAACACCGGGTGGGCGAGGAACGGCGTGCGCCGCACCAGGCTGGCGGGGATGCCTTCGGGCAGGGCCAGCTGGTCGAGTGCGGCTATATCCAGGCCGTGGTCCACCCCCAGGAAGATATCGAACAGGCGCAGCACCGTCTGCTCCGAGCAGGTCTCGTCCAGGCTCACGCCCAGGTGCCCGCGGCCAAGGATGCGCAAGTTGATCTGCGCGGCTTCGGCGCTTTCGATGATGGCCACCTGGGCACCGCCGACGTCCAGGGTAAGGGTGTCGAAGAAGTGCTGGTTGAGGCGTTTGATGCCCTTGGCCTCGAGGCCGGCGGCCAGGATGAAGGTCAGCCGGTGCACGCGCTGGGCAATGCGCTGCAGGCCTTCCGGGCCGTGGTACACCGCGTAGAAGCCGGCAATGTTGGCCAGCAGCACCTGGGCCGTGCAGATGTTGGAGTTGGCCTTCTCGCGGCGGATATGCTGCTCGCGGGTCTGCAGGGCCATGCGCAACGCGGTGTTGCCACGGGCATCGCGCGACACGCCGATGATGCGCCCCGGCATGGCTCGCTTGTAGTCATCGCGGCAGGCGAAATAGGCCGCGTGGGGGCCGCCATAGCCCATCGGTACGCCAAAGCGCTGGGTCGAGCCCAGCACCACATCGGCACCCAGCTCCCCAGGCGGTGCCAGCACCACCAGGCTGAGCAGGTCGGCGGCTACGCAGGCCAGGGCATGCTGGCTGTGCAAATGGTCGATTTGCGGGCGCAGGTCGCGCACCTCGCCGTGGGTATCCGGGTACTGCAGCAAGGCCCCGAAAACCGCGTGTTTGCCAAGGTTATCCACAGAGTCGACGATCAGCTCGAAGCCGAAGCCCTCGGCACGGGTCTTGAGTACCGACAGGGTCTGCGGGTGACAGTGCTCGTCGGCGAAGAAGGCATTGCTCTTGTTGCGCGCCACCCGCTTGGCCAGGGCCATGGCCTCGGCGGCGGCGGTAGCTTCGTCGAGCAGCGAGGCGTTGGCCAGGGCCAGCCCGGTGAGGTCGATGACCATCTGCTGGAAGTTCAGCAGCGCCTCCAGCCGGCCTTGGGCAATCTCGGGCTGATAAGGCGTGTAGGCGGTGTACCAGCCCGGGTTTTCCAGCACGTTGCGCAGGATGACCGTGGGGGTGATGGTGCCGTGGTAGCCCATGCCGATCAGGCTGGTCCAGACCTGGTTCTGCCCAGCGTAACCGGCGAGCTTGGCCAGGGCGGCCTGTTCGTCCAGTGCCGGCGGCAGGTCGAGGGGGCGATTGAGGCGGATGTCTGGTGGTACGGTCTGCTCGATCAGCTCACTGCGGCTGGCGACACCCAGCGCGTTGAGCATGGCCTGCTGCTCCGTGGCATCCGGGCCCAGGTGGCGACGCAGGAATGGGTTGAGCTCTTGCAGTTGATGCAGGGATGGCGACTGGGACATGACGACGCTCTCTTCCTGGAACAGCTCTCATGGAGACTTACAAGTCTAGGAAGGGATTGCCGATTCTGCGGGGAAAGTTGCTCGCAGGCCCGGCCTCTTCGCGGCTAAAGCCGCTCCCACAGGGACCGCACAGGTATCAGACGCTGTGCAGTCCCTGTGGGAGCGGCTTTAGCCGCGAAGAAGGCAACGCGGTCTTACTCGCCGATAGCGGCTGCGTAGCCAGCAGCACCCAGCAGCTTGTCCAGCTCGGCCGGGTTGCTTGGCTTCAGCTTGAAGATCCACGACTCGTAAGGTTCTTCGTTGAGCAGCTCAGGGCTGTCAGCCAGTTCTTCGTTGACCGCGATCACTTCGCCACCGACCGGGGCATAGATGTCCGAAGCGGCCTTGACCGACTCGACCACACCGGCCGCGTCGCCAGCGGCGAATACCTTGCCGACTTCAGCCAGCTCGACGAATACCACGTCACCCAGGGCTTGCTGGGCGTGGTCGCTGATACCCACGGTCACGGTGCCGTCGGCTTCCAGGCGAGCCCACTCGTGGCTTTCGGCAAAACGCAGGTCGGCGGGGATATTGCTCATGTCTTGAATTCCTCGATTGGCTCAGCGGTACGCCCGCCGGTTAAAAATTGTTCAGATCAGGATCTTGCCGTGGCGCACGAAGGTCGGTTTGACCACCCGCACCGGGTACCACTTGCCGCGGATTTCCACCTCGGCCCGGTCGCCGGTGGCCATGGGCACGCGTGCAAGGGCAATGGACTTGCTCAGCGTAGGCGAGAAACTACCACTGGTGATCTCCCCTTCGCCAATCCCGGCTACACGCACCACCTGGTGGGCACGCAGCACGCCGCGCTCTTCCAGCACCAGGCCGACCAGTTTTTCCTGCACGCCGTGCTCGATTTCTGCCAGCAGCCCGGCGCGGCCGATGAAATCGCGCTCGGCCGGCTCCCAGGCGATGCTCCAGCCCAGGTTGGAGGTAAGCGGGGTGTGGGTTTCGTCGATGTCCTGGCCGTACAGGTTCATGCCGGCTTCCAGGCGCAGGGTATCGCGGGCACCAAGGCCGCTGGGGGCAATACCGGCACCGACCAGGTCGTTGAAGAAAGCCACGGCCTGCTCGCCGGGGAGGATGATCTCCAGGCCGTCTTCACCGGTATAACCGGTGCGGGCAATGAACCAATCGCCTTCGGCAACGCCTTCGAACGGGCGCAACTCGCGGATCAGCGCGGCACGCGCGGGGCTGAGCAGCGCTGCAACCTTATCTCGGGCGTGCGGGCCCTGGATGGCAAGGATGGCAAGGTCGGGGCGGACCTTGAAGTCCACGGCAAAACCGTCACGCTGCAGCTGCAGCCAGTCGAGCACCTTGGCGCGGGTGGCGGCGTTGGTTACCAGACGATAGCCATCTTCCGTGCGGTAGACGATCAGGTCATCGATCACCCCGCCCTGCGCCTGCAGCAGCGGGCTGTAAAGCGCCTTGCCGGTGTCGTCGAGGCGGGCCACGTCGTTGGCCAGCAGACGCTGCAACCAGGCAGTGGCGTCGCTACCATCGACATCGATCACGGTCATGTGGGAAACATCGAACACCCCGCAATCGCTGCGCACCTGATGGTGCTCCTCGACCTGCGAGCCATAGTGCAGGGGCATGTCCCAGCCACCGAAATCGACCGTCTTGGCGCCAAGCGCCAGGTGCAGGTCATACAAAAGCGTGCGCTGTCCCATGGGTTTCTCCTTCCGGGCGTGGCGAAGCGGCGGCGGTCGATGACGTCGGGTCGTCAGCTCTTCTTGTGTAGGACCCGCCGCGCGAATGCCGCGCATTGTAGCCGCAAGGGCGCGGGCTGGCACCCTCAGTGACTGTGACCGGGTCGACGTGCCGAACGGCGGATCAGGCCGATGACCGGCAGCAGGCCCACCAGCACCAGGGTCAGTGCCGGCAACGATGCACGCGCCCACTCGCCCTCGCTGGTCATCTCGAACACCCTTACCGCCAAGGTGTCCCAGCCGAACGGGCGCATCAGCAAGGTGGCCGGCATTTCCTTGAGCACGTCGACGAACACCAGCAGAGCGGCGCTGAGCACGCCAGGCACCAGCAGCGGCAGATACACCTTGAAAAACAAACCCGCGCCACCGACGCCCAGGCTGCGGGATGCCTCGGGCAGTGACGGGCGGATACGCTCCAGGCTGCTCTCCAGCGGCCCGTAGGCCACCGCGATGAAGCGCACCAGGTAGGCCAGCAGCAACGCCGCCAGGCTACCCAGCAGCAGCGGCTTGCCGGCACCGCCCAGCCAGCTGGACAGCGGGATGACCAGGTGGTTGTCGAGGTAACTGAAGGCCAGCATGATCGACACCGCCAGCACCGAGCCGGGCAAGGCATAGCCCAGGTTGGCCAGGCCTACCCCGGCGCGGATACCGCCCGTCGGCGCCTGGCGCCGGGCAAAGGCCAGCAGCAACGCCACACACACCGTGACCAGCGCCGCCATGCCGCCCAGGTACAGGGTGTGCAGCACCAGGCCGACATAGCGCTCGTCCAGGTCATGCCGGCCGCGCTGCCAGAACCACGCCAGCAGTTGCAGCAGCGGGATGACGAAGGCGCAGGCGAACACCAGCAGGCACCAGCCACTGGCCAGCAACGCCTTGAACCCGCGCAGGTGATACAGCGCCTGCCCGCGCGGCCGCTCGTTGCCGCTGCGGCTGGCCCCCCTGGCACGGCGCTCGCCATACAGCACCAGCATCACCGCCAGCAGCAACAGGCTGGCCAGCTGGGCCGCGCTGGACAGGCTGAAGAAGCCGTACCAGGTCTTGTAGATGGCCGTGGTGAAGGTGTCGAAGTTGAACACCGCCACCGCGCCGAAGTCGGCCAGGGTTTCCATCAGGGCCAGGGCAATACCGGCGCCGATCGCGGGCCGTGCCATGGGCAGGGCCACACGCCAGAACGCTTGCAGCGGGGACAACCCCAGCACCCGCGCCGCTTCCATCAGGCCCTTGCCCTGGGCCAGGAATGCGCTGCGCGCCAGCAGGTAGACATAGGGGTAGAACACCAGCACCAGGACGACGATCACCCCGCCGGTGGAGCGCACCCGCGGCAGGCGCATCGGCCCGAATACCTCGCGCAGGGCGCTCTGCACCGGGCCGGCGAAGTCCAGCAGGCCGACGAAGACGAACGCCAGCACATAGGCCGGGATGGCGAACGGTAGCATCAGCGCCCAGTCCAGCCAGCGCCGGCCAGGGAACTCGCAGAGGCTGGTCAGCCAGGCCAGGCTGACGCCCAGCACGGTGACGCCGATGCCCACACCCACCACCAGCGTCAGGGTATTGCCCAGCAGGCGAGTCATCTGGGTGTCGAGCAGGTGCGACCAGATCTGCAGGTCGATCGACTGCCAGGACAACAGCAGGACGCTCAGGGGCAGGAGCACCAGGGCGGCGACCAGGGTGACCGGGAGGTACCAGCGGCGTTGGGGGGTGTGGGGCAAGGCTTGATTCTCGATTGCGATGGCGACCGCTGCGCGGTCGTTCGCGGGTGAACCCGCTCCCACAGGATCTGCACTGCCTTTGAGGGTTGTGCGGTCCCTGTGGGAGCGGGCATGCCCGCGAAGAGGCCCTGAAAGGCCCCGGAAGGATAAAGCCTGGCGCTTAGTTCCAGCCAGCCCGATCCATCAAGCGAATCGCTTCAGCCTGGCGCTTGCCGGCGATTTCCACCGGAATGCTGTCAGCCTTGAAGCTGCCCCACGCTGCCACTTCTTCCGATGGCTTGACCTTCGGGTTGGCCGGGAACTCCTGGTTGATGTCGGCGAACAGCTTCTGCGCCTCTTCACCTGTCATCCATTCCACCAGCTTCTTCGCCGCCTCCGGGTGTGGCGCATGCTTGGTCAGGCCGATGCCCGACAGGTTCACGTGCACGCCACGGTCACCCTGGTTGGGCCAGAAGATCTTCACCGGCAGTTTCGGGTTCTGGTTGTGCAGGCGGCCGTAGTAATAGGTGTTGACCACGCCCACGTCGCACTGGCCGGCCTCGATGGCCTGGATCACTGCGTTGTCGTCGGAGAACACGTCGGTGGACAGGTTGTTGACCCAGCCTTTGACGATCTGCTCGGTCTTCGCCTCGCCGTGGGTCTCGATCAGGGTGGCGGTCAGCGACTGGTTGTACACCTTCTTCGCCGTGCGCAGGCACAGGCGGCCTTCCCACTGCTTGTCGGCCAGGGCTTCGTAGGTGCTCAGCTCCTGTGGCTTGACCCGCTCGGTGGAGTAGATGATGGTGCGGGCGCGCAGGCTCAGGCCGGTCCAGTCGTGAGACGAGGCGCGGTACTGCGGCGGGATGTTCTGGTCGATGATGTCGGACTTGATCGGCTGCAGGATGCCCATCTGCTCAGCCTGCCACAGGTTGCCGGCATCGACGGTCAGCAGCAGGTCGGCCACGCCGTTTTCGCCCTCGGCCTTGATGCGCTGCATCAGCGGGGCTTCCTTGTCGGTGATGAACTTGATCTTGACCCCGGTCTTGGCGGTATAGGCATCGAACACCGGCTTGATCAGCTCGTCGATGCGCGAGGAGTACACCACCACTTCGTCCGTTGCGTGGGCGGTGCCGCCGAACAGGGTCAGGGCCAGGGCGGCCAGTAGGGGCTTGCGTGGCAACATGGAAAGCACTCCTCGGATCGTATGAGAGGCGCAAATGGTAGTGAATCCCATTTTCCGACTCATCTACATAGGCGTTACCGGATGTTGCAGAGGGGCTGCTGCGCAGCCCATTGCGACACAAGGCCGCTCCTACAAGAGATTGCGTCCCCCTGTAGGAGCGGCCTTGTGTCGCGAAAGGGCCGCAAAGCGGCCCCGACAAGCTCAAGCCTTGGCCAGATCCGGCAGATCACCGCTCAAACCCAGCGCCTGCCGCACGAACAGCGCCTTGGCCTCCGGCATCTGCTCCACCAGCTTCAACCCGCTGTTACGCAACCAGCGCAACGGCAACGGGTTGGCCTGGAACAACCGCTCGAACCCTTCCATCGCCGCCATCAGCGCCAGGTTGTGCGGCATGCGCCGCCGCTCGTAACGGCTCAGCACCTTCACATCCGCCAGCCGCTCGCCACGCTCGCAGGCGTTGACCAGCACTTCGGCCAGCACCGCAGCATCGAGGAAGCCCAGGTTCACGCCCTGCCCGGCCAGCGGGTGAATGGTGTGCGCGGCATCGCCGATCAATGCCAGGCCTTCATCCACATAGCGCTTGGCGTGGCGCTGGCGCAGCGGCACGCACACCCGCGGGTCGGCCTGCAGCACATCACCCAGGCGCCCCTCGAAAGCCCGCTCCAGGGCTTTCAGGAAGGCCGCTTCATCCAGCGCCATCAACTGCTCGGCATGCTCCGGGGTGGTCGACCACACGATCGAGCACCAGTCCTGCTGGCCATCGCGGGTCAACGGCAGGAACGCCAATGGCCCTTCATCGGTGAAGCGCTGCCAGGCCGTGGCCTGGTGCCCGGCGCTGCAACGCACGCTGGTGACGATGGCATGGTGCAGGTAATCCCACTCGCGGGTTTCGCAGCCGGCCAGGCGCCGCACTGCCGAGTTGGCACCGTCGGCCGCGATCACCAGCGGCGCACGCAGCTGGCGGCCATCGGCGAGGGTCAGCAGCCACTCGTCGCCGGAGCGGCGAAGCTGTTCGAGCCGCGCGTTGGGCAGCAGGCCGATGTCGCTGTCATGCAGGCGCTCCAGCAGGCCATCCTGCACCACCCGGTTCTCGACGATGTGGCCGAGCACCTGGGCATGCACGCTGGCAGCCGAGAAGTGAATCTGCCCGGTGCCGCTGCCATCCCACACATGCATGTCCGAGTATGGCGTGGCACGCCGCTGGGCAATGCCATCCCAGGCGCCAAGGCGCTCGAGAATGCGCTGGCTGGCTGCCGACAGCGCGCTGACACGCGGCTCGAACGGGGCCTGGGCATCGAACGGCTTGACCGTCAGCGGGCCGCCGTCGAGCAAGAGGATTTGCAAGCCACTGTGGCGCAACGCCAGGGCCAGGGCGCTGCCGACCATACCGGCACCGACAATCAACAGATCTGCGCGCATTTCCATGCCTTACGCCAGCCTCGCTTGCGGCTTGAGCCGCACATATAGGGTTTTATCGACCCGCGCCACCAGCTCGCCGGCGCCGTCGCGGATATCGACCTGCAAACGCGGCAGGCATTTCTTGCCGGTGGCGGTCTGCTGGCGGATTTCGTCCAGCAATGCGTCATCGACGTGGAGTTCGGCATACACCGGGCCTTTGCCCGGCGAAATGAAATCGATGCTGGCGGCCTTGTCCCAGACGATGTAGTCACGCCCCAGCTGCTCGATCAACAGCAGCATGTAGAACGGGTCGACCATGCCGTACAGGCTGCCGCCGCATTGGGTGCCGACGTAGTTGCGGTTCCAGCGGGTCAGTTTCATCGCCACCTTGACGCTGCGCAGGTCCGGGCTGATGTGCTGCACGCGGATGCCAGCCCCGAGGTGCGGCGGGAACAGGTTCAGCCGCCAGCGCAACAGGCACGCCCGGCGCGCCAGCCTGCGCGTGTCGTCACTCATGCCTGACCTCGCGGATCGGGGCGGGTGCCCAGGCCCATGGCCTGGCGGGCGAACCAGCTTTTGGCCGGTGGCAGCAGGTCGAGCCCAAGCAGGCCAAGGTTGCGCCCGGCGGCCAGCAATGGCTGGCTGCTGCCGAACAGACGGGTGACCTGGTCGGAAAAACCGATGGTCATGGCCTGGTCCAGGCGCTGACGCTGGTGGTAGCCCTGCAACGTGGTCAGGTCACCAGGCTGCTGCGGCCCGGCCAGCAGCGCCTCGGCCAGCGCCTGCACGTCACGCAGCGACAGGTTGAAGCCCTGGCCGGCAATGGGGTGCAAACTGTGCGCGGCGTTGCCCAGCACCACCAGATGCGGCCGCACCTGCTCCTGGGCCTCGATCAGCGACAGTGGGTAGAGGTGCCGCGCGCCGACCTGGCGCAAGGCGCCCAGGCGATAGCCGAACACGCCCTGAAGCTCGCGCAGGAAACTGCGCTCGTCGATGTCGGCCAGGCGTCGTGCGTCCATGCCCTGGCGGGTCCAGACCAGCGCGCAGCGGTTATCCGGCAGCGGCAGCAGGGCCATGGGGCCTTCTTCGGTGAAACGTTCGAAGGCCTGGCCACCGTGGGCCTCGCCCGGGGTGATATTGGCGATCAGCGCGCTCTGTTGGTAGGGCGTGTGGCGCACATGGATGCCTAGCTGTTCGCGCAGGCCGGAGCGGCCACCATCGGCCAGTACCGCCAGGTCGCACTCCAGCTGGGTGTCGTCGTTCAACAGCAGGCGGTAGCCACCTTCGATGGCCTGCATCGCGGTCACCTCCGCCGGGCAGCGCCAGCTCACCACCTCGCTGTCCAGCCCTTGCCACAGGCACTGGCCCAGCCAGGCGTTTTCCACCACGTAGCCAAGCGCCGGCACGCCCTCTTCCAGGGCATCCAGGCGGGTGGCGCCGAAGCGGCCGCGGTCGGATACGTGAATCTGCCGGATCGGCTCGGCGCGATGGCCGATGGCCTGCCACAGGCCCAGCTGCTGGTAGATCTGCTGGGTACCGAACGACAGTGCCGACGAACGCGCGTCGTAGCTGGGCTGGAAGCTGTCACCGGGGGCGAAGGGCTCGATCAGCAGGATCTTCCAGCCTCGCGCTTTGGCCCCCGCCTGCAGGGCCAGAGCCAGGCTCGCGCCCACCAGGCCGCCACCGATGATCGCCAGGTTCACCCGATTCATGCCGCGTCCTTGCGGGCGGCCTGCATCAGCGCCTCGATCTCGGCGACCGTGCGCGGCACGCCCGAAGTCAGGATTTCACAACCTTGCCTGGTCACTACCACGTCGTCCTCGATCCTTACACCAATGCCGCGCCATTTCTTGGCCACGGCCTGATTGTCGGCGCCTATGTAGATGCCCGGCTCGACGGTCAGCGCCATGCCGGGTTCAAGCACCCGCCACTCACCGCCCACCTTGTACTCGCCCACATCGTGCACATCCATCCCCAGCCAGTGCCCGGCGCGGTGCATGTAGAAGGCACGATAGGCCTCGCTGTCGATCAGCGCCTGCACCTCGCCCGTCAGCAGGCCCAGTTCCACCAGGCCCTCGGTGATGACCCGCACGGTCGCCTCATGGGCGTGGTTCCAGTGCTTGCCGGGGGCGATTTCGGCAAACGCCGCTGCCTGGGCCTTGAGCACCAGCTCGTAGATGGCCTTCTGCTCGGGCGAAAAGCGCCCGCTGACCGGGAAGGTACGGGTGATGTCGCTGGCGTAGCAGTCGATCTCGCAGCCGGCGTCGATCAGCACCAGGTCACCATCCTTGAGCGGGGCGTCGTTCTGCTGATAGTGCAGGATGCAGCCATTGCGCCCGGCCGCGACGATCGAGCCGTAGGCCGGCATCTTCGCCCCGCCCTTGCGGAACTCGTAGTCCAGCTCGGCTTCCAGGCTGTATTCGTGCAACCCGGCCCGGCAGGCCTGCATGGCCCGCACGTGGGCCCGCGCCGAGATATCCGCGGCAGCGCGCATCACCTTCACTTCCGCTGCCGATTTATACAGGCGCATGTCGTGCAGCAGATGATCCAGCGCAACGAACTCGTTCGGCGGCTGGGCGCCCAGGCGGGCCTTGGAGCGGATCACGTTGATCCAGTCCATCAGCCGGCGGTCGAACTCGGGGTTGCTGCCCATGGCGCTGTACACCCGCTCACGGCCTTCGATCAGGCCCGGCAGGATCTCGTCGATGTCGGTGATGGGGAAGGCATCGTCTGCGCCAAAATCGCGCACCGCACCTTCCTGGCCGGCCCGCAGACCATCCCACAGCTCGCGCTCGGGGTTGCGTTCACGGCAGAACAGCACGTATTCGCCATGCTCGCGCCCCGGGATCAGCGCAATCACCGCTTCCGGCTCGGGGAAACCGCTGAGGTACTGGAAGTCGCTGTCCTGGCGGTAAACGTGCTCGACGTCGCGGTTGCGGATGGCAACCGCGGCGGCGGGCAGGATGGCGATGCTGTTGGGGACCATCTGCGCCATCAGCGCCTTGCGCCGACGGGCATACTCGGCCTTGGGAATGTGGCTCATGGGCAGACTACCCCCGGTTGATCAGTGCAGCGATGGCTTGGGTGCGGGGGCGGCCGGCTTGGCCAGCTCGGAGAACAGCAGCAACGGCGCCACGCGCAGGTATTCCATGACTTCCATGTAGTCGCTCTCGCCGTCCTCGGATTCCTCGAGGGCTTCCTGGACTTGGGAAATCGCTACCAGGTCCTGCAGCACTTCCTTGGCCTCGTCGGACAGGTCCTTGCCACCGGCATTCAGGCCGAAACCGGTGATGAAGCCTTGGCACCACTGGCCCAGCGCGGTGGCGCGGTCGCTCAGGGCGGCGTCGTCGGAAGGCAGCAGCAGGACAATGGCCATGTCGTCGCTGGTCAGCTCGCCCTTGACCATTTCCTGCAGGCCGACCAGGGCGTTGCGCACGGTGTCACCGGGCTCGGTTTCCAGCAGCTGGGCGGCATCGGCCAGCCAGCCGTCGGCCTCGAAGCCGGCACCGGCGCAGCTGCGGCCGATCAGCAGGCCGTGCAGTTCGGCCGGGGTGACAGGATGACCATTGCTGGACAGCAGCATGGCGAAGGCGATGTAGGGCGATTGGGTATTGGGCATGGGCAGCTAGGCGCCAGACGGCGCAATGACTAGAATGGAGACCTTGTATCCTAGCACCGGCAGGCGCGCCAAGACCATCGGCACTGGCCGTCGCCGCCCAGGGAGAGGCATCATCGCCAGGTGACTCAACGACGGAGCGAATCGAGTGCAACCCACGCAAGAGAACGACCTGCAGGCACTGATGAGCCGATTCGAGTTGCTGATCGAACGTGTCGAGCAACTAAAACGGCAAAATGCACTCCTAGTAGCTCAGGAAAAATCCTGGCGCGAAGAGCGCGCCCACCTCATCGAAAAGAACGAGATCGCCAAGCGCAAGGTCGAGTCGATGATTTTACGCCTCAAGGCTCTGGAGCAAGACTCATGAGTTCAAGCAATAGCGTCACCGTGCAGATCCTCGACAAGGAATATTCGATCATCTGCCCGCCGGAAGAGCGCAACAACCTGGTCAGCGCCGCGCGCTACCTGGACGGCAAGATGCGCGAGATCCGCAGCAGCGGCAAGGTGATCGGCGCCGACCGCATCGCGGTCATGGCAGCGTTGAACATCACCCACGAAATGCTGCACCGCCAGGAAGACCGTAACGATGCCCCGGCAGGCGGCACCACCCGCGAACAGGTGCGCGACCTGCTGGAACGGGTCGACCAGGCACTGTCCGACGACGCGGATACCAAAATCGGCTGAGATTGGTATACTGGCGCCACTCCCTGGGGGATGCGCCAGTCGGTTATGTCCCTGAGCCGATACGCACAACCACGGGGGTTGCACGCTGGGGCCGGTGTGCATGTCCGCCCGACGGAAAGCCTTAACGCCCCCTGCAATCTCCACCTTGAACTTTCGGGTTCAAGGGCTACACCGATAGCGGTCTTATCGGGGAGCCTGAATTCTCTTGCCCGCCCCCTTCCGGCGGGCAATTCGTTTTGGCCGACCACGTCGGCCAGCACCTGGGATCGCCCGTGCCATGACCGACACCGCGCAGCTCACCCGCCCCCAGCTCCGTCGCCTGCTCCGCAATGCCCGCCGCGCCCTTACCCCTGCCCAGCAACGCCAGGCCGCCCTTGGCCTGTACCGCCAGCTGGCGCAGCACCCGCTGTTCCGACGCGCCCGGCATATTGCCCTGTACCTGCCCAACGACGGCGAGATCGACCCTTACCTGCTGCTGCGCGAAGCCCAGCGCCGCGGCAAGCGCACCTACCTGCCGGTGCTGCACGCCTGGCCGCGCACGCGCATGGTGTTCCAGCGCTTCGAGCAGGGCGAGAAGCTCAAGCCCAACCGCTTTCGCATTCCCGAGCCGGTCACCGAGCGCAAGCGCCAGCGCCCGATCTGGTCGCTGGACCTGATCCTGCTACCGTTGGTCGGTTTCGACGAAGTGGGCGGTCGCCTGGGAATGGGCGGTGGTTTCTATGATCGCAGCCTGGCCTACCAAGCACGTCGCCAGACCTGGAAAAAACCATTGCTGTTGGGGCTGGCACATGAATGCCAGAAGGTCGAGCGGCTGGCTCAGGCCAGTTGGGATGTACCGCTGCAGGGGACGGTCTCGGACCGTGGCTGGTACCTGGCGCCGCGTTGAGCGGCGCCGGCGGGGGCATCAACGTTGCGGCTGGCTGGCGTCGACCGGCATCTGATAGGCGTTGTCCAGCTTGCGCTCCCAGATACCTTGCGCATAACCGGTCGTGACCACACCCAGGCCGAAAATGAACACCAGGATCCACAGCAGATCCGGCTTGTTACGTTGATTCATCGAAGATTGCCCCCCAGGCAAACTGTTCAGGCTCGGCAATTTTCTGGGTATCGCCGGAGCATCGCGCTTTAAACGGGGCGCATTTTCCGACAACCTGCGTCTGCACGCAAACCTTGACGCCAACCGACTGTCGGTTTCATGCAACAGGTTATTTCAAACCTTTTCAGGAGCAGCACCCATGGCCTACTGGCTGATGAAATCCGAGCCCGACGAGCTCTCCATCGAAGCCCTCGGCCGCCTCGGCGAAGCGCGCTGGGACGGCGTGCGCAACTACCAGGCGCGCAATTTCCTGCGGGCCATGAGCGTTGGCGACGAGTTCTTCTTCTATCACTCCAGCTGCCCGCAGCCGGGCATCGCCGGCATTGCCAGGATCACCCGCGCCGCCTACCCCGACCCGACCGCGCTGGACCCGCAAAGCCACTACTACGATGCCAAGGCCACGGCCGACAAGAACCCGTGGAGCGCGGTGGATGTGGCCCATGTGCAAACCCTGCCACGGGTGCTGGAGCTGGGCTGGCTGAAACAGCAGGCAGGCCTGGCCGAATTGCCGCTGGTGCAGAAGGGCAGCCGCCTGTCGGTGATGCCGGTAACGCCAGAGCAATGGGCGGTGATTGTCGCTTTGCGTTGAAACTGCGACTAAGGTCAGATCTTGCTGACCGGCGCGGTCCCCTGTAGGAGCGGCCTTGTGTCGCGATGGGGCGCACAGCGGCCCCGGGATATCAGCGTCACCCCATGAATTGCCGGGGCTGCTTTGCAGCCCTTTCGCGACACAAGGCCGCTCCTACAGGGCCTTTGATTGATATCAACACATCGCCAATGGCCGCAGGCCATGATGCAGTGTGCATGACCGCAAGGATGCAGACCGATGAACCGATACGCCCCAAGGATCTTCGCCACCGCGCTGATCGCCCTACTCGCAACAGCCGGTGGGCTGGGGTACTGGAAGTCGCTCCACGACCAGCTGCCCGGAGGCCTGAGCATGGGCAACGGCCGCCTGGAAGCCACCGAAGTGCAGATCGCCAGCAAAATCCCCGGCCGCCTGGCCGAAGTGCTGGTCGACGAAGGTGACAAGGTAACTCGTGGCCAGCTGCTGGCGCGCATCGACACCCGTACCATGGAAGCCCAGCGCAGCCAGGCCGAAGCCGAAGTGCTGCGCGCCCGGGAAAACTACGCCGCCGCCCAGGCCAGCGTGCAGCTGCGCCAAAGCGAACTGCTGCTGGCCAGCCAGGAGCTCAAGCGCGTGCGCGAGATCTTCCAGCGCAAATACGCCAGCCAGCAGTTGCTCGACCAACAGCAGGCGCGCTTCGACACGGCCAACGCCGCCGTGGTCGCCGCCCGCGCCCAACTGGCGGCGATCAAGGCCGCCATCGGCGCCGCCGAGGCCCAGGTGGCGCAGCTCACCAGCGAAATCGACGACAGCAGCCTGCGCGCACCGATCGACGGCATCATCCAGCTGCGCCTGGCCGAGCCCGGTGAAGTGTTGGGTGCCGGCGGCCGCGTACTGATGCTGATCGACCCCAGCGACCAGTACATGAACCTCTACCTGCCCGCCTCCACCAGCGGCCGGCTGACCGTCGGCGACCAGGCGCGGATCGTGCTCGACGCCCTGCCCGAGCGGGCGCTGCCGGCGAAGGTGGCCTTTGTCGCGGCCAAGGCCCAGTTCACCCCCAAGCAGGTGGAAACCCGCGACGAGCGGCAGAAGCTGGTGTTCCGGGTCAAGCTGCGCCTGACCGACCCGGGCGCCGTGCCGCAGGCCAAGCCGGGCATGCCAGGCGCCGGCTATGTCCGCACGGCTGAGGTGGACTGGCCGGCCAACCTGCAATGAACGCCCCGGCACTGCTGGCCGAGGGTATCAGCCATCGCTACGGCGATCTGGTGGCCCTGCACCCCCTCGGGTTCAGCCTGCCGGCGGGCACCCGTTGCGCGCTGATCGGCCCTGACGGGGCTGGCAAATCAACCCTGCTGGGGCTGATCGCCGGCGTCAAGCGCCTGCAACAGGGCGAACTGCAGGTGCTGGGTGGCTCGATCCGCCAGCGGCGCCATCGCGCGGCGCTGTACCCGAAAGTGGCATTCATGCCGCAGGGGCTGGGCAACAACCTGTATCCGGAGCTGTCGATCAGCGAGAACATCCGCTTTTTCGCCACTCTGTTCGGCCTCGGCCGCCGCGAATGCGAACAGCGCATGGCCAACCTGCTGCAGGCCACCGACCTGCAGCGCTTTGCCGAGCGCCCGGCGGGCAAGCTGTCGGGCGGCATGAAACAGAAGCTGGGCCTGTGCTGCGCGCTGATCCACGAGCCGGACCTGCTGATCCTCGACGAACCGACCACCGGCGTCGACCCACTGTCACGGCGGCGTTTCTGGGAGCTGGTCGAACAGGTGCGCGCGCAACGTCCGCAACTGACCCTGCTGGTGGCCACTGCCTACATGGAGGAGGCCGAACAGTTCGAGCATTGCCTGATGCTCGATGGCGGCCGCCTGCTGGCCGCCGGCCCCAGCCATGAGCTTGCCGCAGTCACCCCCAGCGGCAAGCTGGACGACGCCTTCACCCATTACCAAGGCGCGGGCAAGGCACAACACCCTCCGCTCATCATTCCACCGCGCCCGGCCACTGACACCTCGGTCGCCATCGAGGCCCACGACCTGACCCTGCGCTTTGGCGATTTCACGGCAGTGAACAAGGTCAGCTTCGCCATTGGCCGCGGGGAGATCTTCGGCTTCCTGGGCTCCAACGGCTGCGGCAAGACCACCACCATGAAAGTGCTCACCGGCCTGATGCCGGCCAGCGAAGGCAGCGCCAGCCTGCTCGGTCGCCCGGTGGATGCCAGCGACCTGGCCACGCGCAAGCGGGTCGGTTTCATGTCGCAGAGTTTTTCGCTGTATGGCGAGCTCAGCACCCGGCAGAACCTGACCCTGCATGCCCGCCTGTTCGACCTGCCCAAGGCCGAGAGCGCCCAGCGTATCGACGAACTGATCGAGCGCTTCGACCTGGGTGCCATCGCCGACCAGCCATCCGGCGCCCTGCCCCTCGGCCTGCGCCAGCGCCTGTCACTGGCGGTGGCGGTGCTGCACCGCCCGGAAGTGCTGATCCTCGACGAACCCACCTCCGGCGTCGACCCGGCTGCCCGTGACGACTTCTGGCGCCTGCTGGTGGAGCTGTCACGCGAGCAGGGCGTGACCATTTTCCTTTCCACCCACTTCATGAACGAAGCCCAACGCTGCGACCGCATCTCGCTGATGCATGCAGGCCGGGTGCTGGCCTGCGACACGCCGGGTGCTCTGCAACGCCAGTACCAGGGCAACACCCTGGAAGACGCGTTCGTACGCTGCCTGGAACAAGCCCAGGAACTGGCGCCGCAAGCCACCGACAACGCCGTGCTGGAACAGGCCGCCACGCCTGCGCCGGCGCTGCGCCAGGGTTTCAGCCTGCGTCGCCTGCTGGCGGTGGCCAGCCGTGAGGGCAAGGAGCTGCTGCGCGACAAGGTACGCCTGGCCTTCGCCCTGCTGGGAGCGGTGTTCATGATGGTGATCTTCGGCTATGGCATTTCGCTGGATGTGGAAAACCTCGCCTTCGCCGTACACGACCAGGACCAGAGCCCGCAAAGCCGGGCCTACCTCGAAGCCTTCCGTGGTTCACGCTATTTCGCCGAACAGGCGCCCATCCGCGATACCCGCGAAATGCACCAGCGCCTGCAGCGCTCGGAAATCAAACTGGCGCTGGAAATCCCCCCCGGCTTTGGCCGCGACCTGTACGCCGGGCGTCAACCGGTGGTGGCTGCCTGGCTCGATGGCGGCATGCCGTTCCGCGCGGAAACCAGCCGCAACTACGTGGAAGCCGTGCATCAGGCCAACCTCGAGCAGTTGGCCAAGGCCAGCCCACAGCCGCAGCCGCGCCAGGACCTGGTGCGCCTGGAAACCCGTTTTCGCTACAACCAGGATGTGGTCAGCGTGAACGCCATCGGCCCGGGGGTAATGGCGCTGATCCTGGCCTTCATCCCGGCCATGCTCACCGCGCTGGGTATCGTCCGCGAGAAAGAGCTCGGTTCCATCACCAACTTCTACGCCACACCCCTCACCCGCCTGGAGTTTCTGCTTGGCAAGCAGATGCCCTATCTGGCCGTGAGCCTGGTCAACCTGGCGTTGCTGGTGGCGATGAACCGCTGGCTGTTCGCCGTGCCGCTCAAGGGCAGCGTGCTGGCCCTGGCCTGTGGCGGCGTCGCTTACCTGCTGGCGACCACCAGCCTGGGCCTGTTGATCTCGGCCTTCACCCGCACACAGATCGCCGCCATCCTGGGCACCATGATCATCACCAGCCTGCCGACCATCCAGTTTTCCGGGCTGATCGTGCCACGCTCGTCGCTGGACGGCGCGGCGGCGGTGATGGGCCAGCTGTTCCCGGCGGGCTACTTCCTCGACATCGCGGTCGGCACCTTCACCAAGGCGCTGGGCCTGCGCGAACTGTGGCCGCAGTGCCTGATCCTGCTCAGCTTCTTTGCCGTGTTCACCGGCCTGAGCCTGGCCATGCTGAAGAAGCAGGAGGCCTGAGATGTCGCGCCTGAACCACACCCTGCGCCTGGGCCTGAAAGAGCTGACCAGCCTGCGCCATGACAGCGTGCTGCTGTTGTTCCTGCTGTATGCCTTCAGCGTGGCCATCTACATGCCCGCAGCCGGCTCGGTGATCGGCGTGCACAACGCCAGCGTCGCGGTGGTGGACGAAGACCACAGCCTGCTGTCACGCAAGCTCGGCGAAGCCCTGCAACCACCCGAATTCCAGCCCGCCGTGCCGCTGGCCCCGGGGCGCCTGGACCAGGCCATGGACAGCGGCCAGTACACCTTCGTGATCAACGTGCCGGTGAATTTCCAGAGCGACCTGCTGGCCGGGCGCTCGCCGGAACTGCAGATCAATGTCGACGCCACGGCCATGAGCCAGGCGTTCATGGGGGCCGGCTATATCGGCCGCATCTTCGAACGCGAGTTGCTCGACTACAGCCAGCGCAACAACACACAGAGCCCGGTGGTAATAAACGCCAAGGCCCTCTTCAACCCCAACCTGGAGGGTGGCTGGTTCCTGGCGGTGATCCAGATCGTCAACAACATCACCATCCTGGCGATCATCCTCACCGGCACCGCGTTGCTGCGCGAGCGCGAGCACGGCACCCTCGACCACATGCTGGTGCTGCCGCTGACCGCGCTGGAAATCATGCTGGCGAAAATCGCCAGCAACGCGCTGGTGGTGGTGATCTGCACCTGGATTTCGCTGGTGGTGGTGGTCAAGGGCGCGCTTGGCGTGCCGCTCTCCGGTTCGATGGGCCTGTTCCTGGCCGTGACCGCGCTGTACCTGTTTGCCAGCACCGCACTGGGCATCTTCCTCGCCACCCTGGCGCGCTCGACGCCACAATTCGGCCTGCTGGCAATCCCGGTGATCATCCCGATGCTGTTGCTGTCCGGCGGCAGCACACCGCTGGACAGCATGCCGCAGTGGCTGCAGTGGGTGATGCAAGGGTCGCCGTCGACGCACTTTGTCAGCCTTGGCGCCGCAATCCTGTTCCGTGATGCCGGCTGGACGGTGGTGTGGCCGGACATCCTGGCGCTGGCCGTGATCGGGCTGGTGTTCTTCGGTGTGGCGCTGGCGCGGTTTCGCCGAAGCCTGGCGTCTTGATGATGCTCAGGCTCAGCGGGCACTTGTAGGAGCGGCCTTGTGTCGCGAAAGGGCCGCATAGCGGCCCCCGGATTTCGGCTATACCGCATCAATTGCCAGGGGCTGCCATGCAGCCCTTTCGCGACACAAGGCCGCTCCTACAGGGACCGAGTTAGTCAGACAAAGTGGATCACTGCACGATCAGGTTGTTGAACAGCAGGTCTTCAACGATCGGCTTGCCCTCTTCGGCTTCCATCACCTGCTGCACCTGTTTCAGCGCTTCCTGGCGAAGATGCTCCTTGGCTTCGACGTTGCTCATGCTGTCCACCGACTGTTGGGTGAACAGGGCCACCAGCTGGTTGCGGATCAGCGGCTCGTGGTGCTTCACCGCCTTGGCGGCTTCGTCGCCAGTCACGCGCAGGGCCACATCGGCCTTGTACACGCGCAGCCGCGGGCTGCCGTCGAGGGCGTAGTTGCCGACAAAGGGCGGGCTCAGGCTGATGTAGGCGACTTTCGGCGCCCCTTCCTTGGCTTCCTCGGCCATGGCCGCAGCCGGCAGCAGCAGCGCCAGCACCATCAAGATCCACGCTTTCACGAATTTGCTCCTCAATACAGTTGGCGCCAGCTTACCCAGCATGCCGCTCAAACCCAAGCCCGGGCTTGTGCCGCCACTTATGCCTGCACATCAGGGCGCCCCATGCTCGTTGACCGGGCAGGCGGCACTCCTACACTTATCGGCCACGACCCGCAAAGGAATAGCCCCGATGAAAGCTGTGTTGTGCAAAACCCTGGGCCCGGCGCGCGACCTGGTGCTGGAAGAGGTGGCCAGCCCGGTGCCGAAGAAAAACGAGATCCTGCTGGATGTGCAGGCCGCCGGGGTCAACTTCCCCGACACCCTGATCATCGAAGGCAAGTACCAGTTCCAGCCACCGTTGCCGTTCTCCCCCGGCGGCGAGGCAGCGGGCGTGGTGGCCGCCGTCGGGGAAAAGGCCGGCGCGTTCAAGGTCGGCGACCGGGTCATGGCGCTGACCGGCTGGGGTGCATTCGCCGAGCAGGTGGCGGTGCCGTTCTACAATGTGCTGCCGATCCCGCCGAGCATGGACTTCACCACCGCAGCGGCATTCGGCATGACCTACGGCACCTCCATGCACGCCCTGCGCCAGCGCGGCCAGTTGCAGGCGGGCGAGACCCTGCTGGTGCTGGGCGCGTCCGGCGGCGTCGGCCTGGCGGCGGTGGAGATCGGCAAGGCCATGGGCGCGCGGGTGATCGCGGCCGCCAGCAGTGCGGAAAAACTGGCCGTGGCCAAGGCAGCCGGCGCGGATGAACTGATCGACTACAGCCAGGCCAGCCTGCGTGACGAGATTAAGCGCCTGACCGGCGGCCAGGGCGTGGATGTGATCTACGACCCGGTGGGTGGCGAGTTGTTCGAGCAGGCAGTGCGCGGGCTGGCCTGGAATGGCCGGTTGCTGGTGGTGGGTTTTGCCAGCGGGACCATCCCGCAGCTGGCGGCCAACCTGGTGCTCCTCAAGGGCGCGGCGGTGCTCGGGGTATTCTGGGGGGCGTTTGCCCAGCGTCAGCCGGAGGACAATGCGGCCAACTTCCGGCAGCTGTTTGCATGGCATGCCGAAGGCAAGTTGAAGCCGCTGGTGTCGCAGACTTATCCACTGGCTGAGGCAGGGGCTGCCATTGAAAAGTTGGGGCAGCGTCAGGCTGTGGGTAAGTTGGTGGTGCTGGCCAGGTAAGACAGTTCCGGCCTTTTCGCGGGCACGCCCGCTCCCACAGGAATACCATGCCGTTCGAGGCTGTGGTGATCCTGTGGGAGCGGGCGTGCCCGCGAAGAGGCCGGTGCAGGCTAATCAAACTTCGCGCAGGTTATGGCAGCGCCTGAACCGCGCCTCCAGGTTGCGATCGGGCATCTGGTGGCTGCGCAGGGCATTCAAGGTCTGTTCGACATAATCACGCGTGGTGCCATAGCGCCCCTTGGCACTGGCCAGGATCTGGCTGAGCAGGGTGTCCGGCAGGTTCCCGGCATAGCACGGCAGATGCCGCTCCAGCACGAAGCCCAGGGCCTGCACCTTGCTGCCATCACCCAACCGGCAACTGAGCCAGTGCGGCCGGTACGCCGGGTACGGCATCTCGCGCTGCCACAGGGCCATCAGCGACTCGTCCAGGCTGCTTTCATCCAGCCGGTAGGCAAAACCACTGCAGGAGCCCCCACGGTCCAGGCCGAACACCAGCCCAGGGGTTTCCGGGGTGCCGCGGTGTTCGTGCGACCACAGGTACAAACCACGGTGGTAACCATGTACCCGCGCGCGTTGGCGCTCCACCGAGTTGCACTCCGGTCGCCAGATCAACGAACCATAGGCGAACAGCCACACCGGCCCACCCTGATGGCGAGACATGGTTGTCTTCATGGAATTGAACAACTGTTCGCGAGTATGTTGCTGACCGAAGTCGAGTGTCGGTGGATATGAAACTTCCCAGGACATACTTTCAAGTGCCGACATAAGCTGCCGCCATTATCCCTGTGAACTACGGATGTAGCGAGATTCGATTACGATGCGCCCCCAGCCTCTGTACCAAGGGCGCTTGCAGTAACCATAGGACAGAAATGCAGGAATACTCAAGCCCTCGCGCCAGAGTTTCATCCGCGCTCCCGACGACTGGAAAGTACTGTTTCGACAACTGTGAAAGTTATTAGCCAAGGCGGTAACAATTACCGCCTTATACCCATACTTTCAAACTTCGGTTATTAGCCGCGTGGTGCGTAGGCAAACACATCGGCGCGCATGCGGTGCGCATCCATGCCGGCTTCGACCAGGGCGTCGAGAGTGGCATAGATCATGTTCGGCGAGCCGCTGGCATATACATGCACGCTGTTGAGGTCGGCGATGTCCTCGCAGACCGCCTCATGCAGCATGCCGCAACGGCCTTCCCAGCCGCACAGGTCGCTGACCACCTGATGCAGGAACAGGTTGGGCAGGCGCTGCCATTCGTCCCAGTGCTCGATCTGGTAGAAGTCCTCGGGCCGGCGCACGCCCCAGTACAGGTGCACCGGGTGCTTGAAACCCTGAGCCCGGCAATGCTCGACCAGGCTGTGCATCTGGCCCATGCCGGTGCCAGCAGCGATCAGCACCAGCGGCCCGTCGGGCAACTCGGCCAGGTGGGTGTCGCCGAACGGCATTTCGATGCGCGCCAGGCCGTCGCGCTTGAGCTGCTCGATAAGTTGCACCGCACTGGGCTCGCGCGCCAGCACATGCAGCTCCAGCTCGCGCCCGGCATGGGGTGCGGAAGCCAGCGAAAACGCTGCCTGCTTGCCGCCTTCGCGCTCGATCATCAGGTACTGCCCCGCGTGGTAGCGCGGCGGCCTGCCAGCCGGCGCGCGCAACCGCACGCGCCAGACGTCGCCACCGACCTCGACGCACTCACTGACACTGCACGCCAGTTTGCGCACCGGCAACTCGCCCAGGGCGAGCACACCATCCCAGAGCAACACGCAGTCCTCCAGCGGTTCGGCAATGCAGGTGAACAGCTCGCCATGGTCGCGGACTTCACCGTCCTGGCGTACCCGGCCTTCGACCAACAACGCGGCGCAGACATGGCAATTGCCATTGCGGCAGCTGTTCGGGCAGTCATAGCCCAGCCGCCGCGCTCCATCCAGGATCCGTTCCCCGGGTTCGAGCGCCAGCACCGCCCCGGACGGCTGCAACGTTACCTGCATCAATCTATTCCCAACTGATCCCACAGCTCATCGATACGGCGGGTGACGGCTTCGTCCTTGACGATGACCCGTCCCCATTCGCGTGTAGTCTCGCCCGGCCACTTGTGCGTGGCGTCCAGGCCCATCTTCGACCCCAACCCGGATACCGGCGACGCGAAGTCCAGGTAGTCGATCGGGGTGTTGTCGATCATCACCGTATCACGCTTGGGGTCCATGCGTGTGGTGATGGCCCAGATCACATCGTTCCAGTCGCGGGCATTGATATCGTCATCGGTGACAATAACGAACTTGGTGTACATGAACTGTCGCAGGAACGACCACACACCCAGCATCACGCGCTTGGCGTGGCCCGGGTACTGCTTCTTCATGGTCACCACCGCCATGCGGTACGAGCAGCCTTCCGGCGGCAGGTAGAAATCGACAATTTCCGGGAACTGCTTCTGCAGGATCGGCACGAACACTTCGTTCAGCGCCACGCCGAGGATCGCCGGCTCATCTGGCGGGCGGCCGGTATAGGTGCTGTGGTAGATCGGTTTCTGCCGGTGGGTGATGCGCTCGACGGTGAACACCGGGAAGCTGTCCACTTCGTTGTAGTAGCCGGTGTGGTCGCCGTACGGGCCTTCCGGCGCCATTTCGCCCGGGTGGATCACACCTTCCAGGATGATTTCGGCGGTGGCCGGTACCTGCAGGTTGCTGCCCCGGCACTTGACCAGTTCGGTACGGTTGCCGCGCAGCAGGCCGGCGAAGGCGTACTCGGAGAGGGTGTCCGGCACCGGGGTCACGGCGCCGAGGATGGTGGCCGGGTCAGCGCCCAGGGCCACGGCGACCGGGAACGGCTGGCCAGGGTTCTTCTCGCACCATTCGCGGTAGTCCAGGGCCCCGCCACGGTGGCTGAGCCAGCGCATGATGACCTTGTTGCGGCCGATCACCTGCTGGCGGTAGATGCCCAGGTTCTGGCGGTCCTTGTTCGGGCCGCGGGTGACGGTGAGGCCCCAGGTGATCAGCGGCGCCACGTCGCCCGGCCAGCAGTGCTGTATCGGCAGAGCGCCGAGGTCGACATCGTCCCCCTCGACCACCACTTCCTGACATACCGCGTCCTTGACCACTTTCGGCGCCATCGACACGACTTTCTTGAAGATCGGCAGCTTGGACCAGGCATCCTTCAGGCCCTTCGGCGGCTCAGGCTCCTTGAGGAAGGCCAGCAGCTTGCCGATTTCCCGCAGTTCATCGACCGACTCGGCGCCCATGCCCATGGCAACGCGCTCCGGGGTGCCGAACAGGTTGCCCAGCACCGGGATGTCGAAGCCGGTGGGCTTTTCGAACAGCAATGCAGGGCCCTTGGCACGCAGGGTGCGGTCGCAGACCTCGGTCATTTCCAGGACGGGGGAGATCGGAACCTGGATGCGCTTGAGCTCGCCGCGCTGTTCCAGGCCACGGATGAAGTCGCGCAAGTCGCGATACTGCATGCAGGAGCCTCGTGTTGGCCGTATCGGTCGGGGGTGCAGAGTGTAGCGCCGTTCAGTGCCTAATAGCCAAAAATGACTTGGGGCCGCTTCGCGCCCCATCGCGACACAAGGCCGCTCCTACAGGATTACGCATTCCCCTGTAGGAGCGGCCTTGTGTCGCGATGGGGCGCGAAGCGGCCCCAATCAATTCCGGCCTGAAACGCTTACTTGCGCTTCATCGACAGGAAGAACTCGTCGTTGGTCTTGGTCTGCTTGAGCTTGTCGACCAGGAACTCGATGGCGGCGATTTCGTCCATCGGGTGCAGCAGCTTGCGCAGGATCCACATGCGCTGCAGTTCGTCGTCGGCGGTCAGCAGCTCTTCGCGGCGAGTACCGGAACGGTTGATGTTGATGGCCGGGAACACGCGCTTCTCGGCGATGCGGCGGTCCAGCGGCAGCTCCATGTTGCCGGTGCCCTTGAACTCTTCGTAGATCACTTCGTCCATCTTCGAGCCGGTTTCGACCAGCGCGGTGGCGATGATGGTCAGCGAACCGCCTTCCTCGATGTTACGCGCGGCACCGAAGAAGCGCTTCGGCTTCTCCAGGGCGTGGGCGTCGACACCACCGGTCAGTACCTTGCCGGAGCTCGGGATCACGGTGTTGTAGGCACGCGCCAGACGGGTGATGGAGTCCAGCAGGATGACCACATCCTTCTTGTGCTCGACCAGGCGTTTGGCCTTCTCGATCACCATTTCGGCAACCTGCACGTGGCGGGTTGGCGGCTCGTCGAAGGTGGAAGCAACCACTTCGCCGCGCACGGTGCGCTGCATTTCGGTCACTTCTTCCGGGCGCTCGTCGATCAGCAGGACGATCAGGTGGCACTCGGGGTTGTTGCGGGTGATGTTGGCCGCGATGTTCTGCAACATGATCGTCTTGCCCGCTTTCGGCGGAGCAACGATCAGGCCACGCTGGCCTTTGCCGATCGGGGCGCACAGGTCGATGACGCGGCCGGTCAGGTCTTCGGTGGAGCCATTACCGGCTTCCATCTTCAGGCGCTTGTTCGGGAACAGCGGCGTCAGGTTTTCGAACAGGATCTTGTTCTTCGCGTTTTCCGGGCGGTCGAAGTTGATGGTGTCGACCTTCAGCAGGGCGAAGTAACGCTCCCCTTCCTTCGGCGGGCGGATCTTGCCGACGATGGTGTCACCGGTACGCAGGTTGAAGCGACGGATCTGGCTGGGCGAGACGTAGATATCGTCAGGGCCGGCCAGGTAGGACGCATCAGCCGAACGCAGGAAACCGAAACCATCCTGGAGAATCTCCAGCACGCCGTCACCCGAGATCTCTTCGCCGCTTTTCGCGTGCTTCTTCAGCAGGGCGAAAATCACGTCCTGTTTGCGCGAACGGGCCATGTTTTCGATGCCCATCTGTTCGGCCATTTCCAAAAGATCGGTAATCGGCTTTTGCTTGAGTTCAGTCAGGTTCATAAGGGGAGTGACGTAATCATGTAAGAAGGGAGAATTAAGCTTCTGGCTTAATGAGGCCGCGCCGCTAGATGGCGACAGGATCGCGTACTGATTCGAATTAGGGATGCTTCGGCGACGGCGTGTAGAGGGCACTGGAGAAGCAGTGCGAGGCCGAATGTAACACTTGCTTTTTTCGACGTCTAGTGGTTTTGCCCTGCCATTTTCAGCTGCATCACACCTTCCTGTAGGAGCAGCCTCGTGCTGCGAAGAAGCCATCAGCCGCAGCGACAACGCCAGCCTTACCGGCCCTTTCGCAGCACAAGGCTGCTCCTACATGGGCAAGACCGCCTTTGCAGAGGCAAAAAAAGCCCCGCATCTGCGGGGCTTTTTCACATCACAGGTGGGCGTCGAGGAACGCGGCCAGCTGCGACTTGGACAGGGCGCCGACCTTGGTGGCTTCGACGTTGCCGTTCTTGAACAGCATCAGCGTCGGGATACCACGCACGCCGTGCTTGGCCGGGGTTTCCTGGTTCTCGTCGATGTTCAGCTTGGCGACGGTCAGTTTGCCCTCGTAGGTAGCAGCGATGTCGTCCAGAACCGGAGCGATCATCTTGCATGGGCCGCACCATTCAGCCCAGTAGTCGACCAGCACCGGGCCTTGAGCCTGCAGTACGTCGGCTTCGAAGCTGGCGTCGGTGACGTGTTTGATTTTGTCGCTCATGGAAATCTCCAAGGTCGTAAGCAATAAAAAACGTTGCCCATCATAGCCGCACCCGTCTCCTACAGGAAGCCGCGGACGATTGAGTGTAACTATAGTTGTGCAAGACGCCACGAATCGAAACTGTCATACAAACGTCATAGCATCGAATGGCACATTGCCTTGCATCAAGGCCAGCTCAACGGCTATGTACCACGCGTTGGCGACAGCCTGCTATCGTGGCACGATTGCCGGGTTAACGACCGAGAACAACCAGATCATGCCGCAAACCATCGCGAAGAACCTGTCCCTGATCGCCGCCATCGACCTTGGCTCCAACAGCTTTCACATGGTCGTGGCCAAGGCCCACCATACCGAAATCCGCATTCTCGAGCGGCTCGGCGAGAAGGTTCAGCTGGCCGCTGGCATCGACGAAGAACGCAAGCTCAGTGAAGAGGCAATGGAACGAGGCCTGGATTGCCTCAAGCGCTTTTCCCAACTGATCAACGGCATGCCGGCAGGCTCGGTGCGCATCGTCGGTACCAACGCCTTGCGCGAAGCGCGCAACCGCAACGAATTCATCCAGCGCGCCGAAGCCATCCTTGGCCACCCGGTCGAAGTGATCTCCGGCCGTGAAGAAGCGCGCCTGATCTACCTGGGCGTGTCGCACACCCTGGCCGATACCCCCGGCAAGCGCCTGGTGGCCGATATCGGCGGCGGCAGTACCGAGTTCATCATCGGCCAGCGCTTCGAGCCGCTGCTGCGCGAAAGCCTGCAGATGGGCTGCGTCAGCTTCACCCAGCGCTACTTCCGCGACGGCAAGATCACCCCGGCCCGCTACGCGCAGGCCTACACCGCCGCGCGCCTCGAGCTGATGAGCATCGAGAATGCCCTGCACCGCCTGACCTGGGACGAGGCCATCGGCTCGTCCGGTACCATTCGTGCCATCGGCGCCGCCATCAAGGCAGGCGGCCTGGGCAATGGCGAGGTCAACGCCGAGGGGCTGGCCTGGGTCAAGCGCAAGCTGTTCAAGCTGGGTGAGGTCGACAAGATCGACTTCGAAGGCGTCAAGCCGGACCGCCGCACCATCTTCCCGGCGGGCCTGGCGATTCTCGAAGCGATCTTCGATGCCCTGGAACTGCAGCGCATGGACCACTGCGACGGCGCCCTGCGCGAAGGCGTGCTGTTCGACCTGCTGGGCCGCCACCACCACGAAGACGTGCGCGAACGCACCCTGAACTCGCTGATGGAGCGCTACCACGTGGACCAGGGCCAGGCTGCGCGCGTCGAGCGCAAGGCATTGCACGCCTTCGACCAGGTGGCTGACGCGTGGGACCTCAAAGACGGGAATTGGCGCGATCTGCTGGGCTGGGCGGCGAAAGTGCACGAAATCGGCCTGGATATCGCCCACTATCACTACCACAAGCACGGTGCCTACCTGATCGAACACTCCGACCTGTCGGGCTTCTCCCGCGAGGACCAGCAAATGATGGCCTTGCTGGTGCGCGGCCACCGCCGCAACATCCCCAAGGACAAGATCGCCGAGCTGGGTGAGGAAGGGGTCAAGCTGCTGCGCCTGTGCGTGCTGCTGCGCTTCGCCATCCTGTTCCACCACATCCGTGGCAACCAGCAGATGCCGAAGGTCGAGCTCAAGGCTGCCGACAGCAGCCTCGATGTGGCCTTCCCCGAGGGCTGGCTGGAACAGAACCAGCTGACCCAGGCCGACTTCGCCAACGAGGCGGAGTGGCTGGCCCGGGTCGGCTTCGTCCTCAGCGTACGTTGAGGACCGGGTTGCTCAGGCGCTCCAGCAGGGTCGCCTGGGCACTGCGTGGGTTCTGGTTGCCGGTCGGCGTGCTGCGCACGTAGCGCCCGTCCGGCTGCAAGGTCCAGGCGTGGGTGTTGTCGGTCAGGTAGCCTTCCAGCTCCTTCTTCACCCGCAGCAACAGCTTCTTGCCTTCCACCGGGAAGCAGGTCTCGACACGCTTGTCGAGGTTGCGCTCCATCCAGTCGGCACTGGACAGGTAGATCTGCTCTTCGCCGCCATTGAGGAAGTAGAACACCCGCGTGTGCTCGAGGAAGCGGCCGATGATCGAGCGCACCTGGATGTTGTGCGAAACCCCCGGAATGCCTGGGCGCAGGCAGCACATGCCACGCACCACCAGGTCGATCTTCACGCCCGACTGGCTGGCCTTGTACAGCGCCTTGATGACCTTGGCGTCGGTCAGCGAGTTGAACTTGGCGATGATATGCGCCGGCTTGCCTTCGAGGGCGAACTGGGTTTCCCGCGCGATCATGTCGAGCATGCCCTTCTTCAGGGTGAACGGCGCGTGCAGCAGTTTCTTCATGCGCAGGGTCTTGCCCATGCCGATCAGCTGGCTGAACAGCTTGCCGACGTCCTCGGTGAGGGCGTCGTCGGAGGTCAGCAGGCTGTAGTCGGTGTACAGGCGGGCGTTGCCGGCGTGGTAGTTACCGGTGCCCAGGTGCGCATAACGCACGATCTCGCCCTGCTCGCGGCGCAGGATCAGCATCATCTTGGCGTGGGTCTTGAAGCCGACCACGCCGTAGATCACCACCGCACCGGCCGCTTGCAGGCGGCTGGCCATCTGCAGGTTGGACTCTTCGTCAAAGCGCGCCCGCAACTCGATCACCGCAGTGACCTCCTTGCCGTTACGCGCCGCGTCCACCAGCGCGTCGACGATTTCCGAGTTGGCCCCGGAACGGTACAAGGTTTGGCGCACGGCAAGCACGTGCGGGTCCTTGGCGGCCTGGCGCAGCAGGTCGATCACCGGGGTAAAGGACTCGAACGGGTGCATCAGCAGGATGTCCTGCTTGCCGATCACGCTGAAGATGTTGTCGGCGTTCTGCAGCAGCTTGGGGATCGCCGGGGTGAACGGCGTGTACTGCAGCTCGGGGTGGCTGTCCAAACCGGTGATGCTGAACAGGCGGGTAAGGTTGACCGGGCCGTTGACCTGGTACAGCTCGCTTTCGCTGAGGCTGAACTGCTTGAGCAGGTAGTCCGACAAGTGTTTCGGGCAGGTGTCGGCCACCTCCAGGCGCACGGCGTCACCGTAGCGGCGCGAGAACAGCTCGCCGCGCAGGGCGCGGGCCAGGTCGTCGACCTCTTCGGAGTCCAGCGCCAGGTCGGCGTTACGGGTCAGGCGGAACTGGTAGCAGCCCTTCACCTTCATGCCCTGGAACAGGTCGTCGGCGTGCGCGTGAATCATCGACGACAGGAACACGTAGTTGGCGCCCGGGCCACCCACCTCTTCCGGCACCCGGATGACCCGCGGCAGCAGGCGCGGGGCCGGGATGATCGCCAGGCCCGAATCGCGGCCGAAGGCGTCGACACCCTCGAGCTCGACGATGAAGTTGAGGCTCTTGTTCACCAGCAGCGGGAACGGGTGGGTAGGGTCGAGGCCGATCGGGGTGATGATCGGGGCGATTTCGTCGCGGAAGTAGCGGCGCACCCAGGTCTTGAGCTTGGGTGTCCAGTAACGCCGGCGGATGAAGCGAATATGGTGCTTTTCCAGCTCTGGCAGCAGCACGTCGTTGAGGATCGCGTACTGGCGCTCCACTTCGCTGTGCACCAGGTCGCTGATGCGTGCTAGCGCCTGGTGCGGCTGCAGGCCGTCGGCACCGGCCTGTTCACGGGCGAAGTTGATCTGCTTCTTCAGGCCGGCGACGCGGATCTCGAAGAACTCGTCGAGGTTGCTGGAGAAGATCAACAGGAACTTGAGGCGTTCGAGCAGAGGGTAGTTCTCGTCCAGCGCCTGTTCCAGCACACGGATATTGAACTGCAGCTGCGAGAGTTCGCGATGAATGTACAGGCTGCTGTCGTCCAGGCCTGGGATGATGATTGCAGGGGCCGGCGCGGGTGCCGGAGCCGCAGGCTCTGCCACCGGTTCCACGGCAGGCAGGGGCGCCGGCGGCAGGTCTGGCGGGGTCTGCACCATCTCTTCGGGGAGTTCCTGGGCATCCTTGATCGCGACAGGGGTTAGCACTTCATTATTCATCTGGCGTTCCTGAGGACGTTAACGCCCTATCATCTATTGAGCGGCAAGATAAGCGCCCATTATGACGCCTGTGTTACACGCCAGGGCAAGCCATGGCGCGTGGCTTTTGGCATTCTCCGAGCAGGAATTGTTCATGTCGAGACACATTTGGACACTTTCACGAACGCGCGCGAAGGGGTAGGCTTCGCGTTCATTTCGCCAGCACCTCAGAAAATGCTTCAACAATTCCTGCAGGATTTCGGCTACTTCGCCCTTTTTCTAGGCACCTTCTTCGAAGGCGAGACCATTCTGGTGCTTGCGGGATTCCTTGCGTTCCGCGGTTACATGGACATCAACCTGGTGTGCCTGGTGGCGTTTTTCGGCAGCTATGCCGGCGACCAGCTGTGGTACTTCATGGGCCGTCGCCACGGGCGCAGGATCCTGGCACGCAAACCACGCTGGCAGGCGATGGGTGACCGGGCGCTGGACCACATCCGTCGCCACCCCGACATCTGGGTACTGAGTTTCCGCTTCGTCTATGGCCTGCGCACGGTCATGCCGGTGGCCATTGGCCTGTCCGGCTACCCGCCACGCCGCTATCTGCTGCTGAATGGTCTTGGCGCTGCCATCTGGGCAGTGGCCCTGGGCGCGGCCGCGTATCACTTCGGCGCCATCCTCGAAGGCCTGCTGGGCAACGTGAAGCGCTACGAGCTATGGGTGCTCGGTGGCCTGTTGGCGCTGGGCGGCCTGCTGTGGCTGCGCCGGCGCTTCCGCACGTTGCGCGCGGAGCGCAAGGCGGCGGGCAAGGCCCAGGCCCCAGAGGCTGAGCAGGTTGTAAGCCACGAGCAGCAACCAGGCCAGCGGCACGACCACCGCTAGGCCCAGTGCGCCGGCTAGGTGCCTGGCTTGGATTTCTCAGGTGATGCGTCAATCGAGCGCCGCCCACGCGGCGCTTCGCGGGGCAAGCCCGCTCCCACATTTGTTGCAACGTGGCCATGCCTGTGAAAGAGGCGTTGTCAGCCTTGGTGCAAGGCTTGAGACAAATGGGGGCAGAAATGCCAGCACAGAGATCCAGCCAGCCCACCCAGGCTGACAATCATGACCTGTCAGGTTCGGCACGTTGCAACAAATGTGGGAGCGGGCTTGCCCCGCGAAGCGCCGCGCGGGCGGCGCTCGATCTCACAGGCACCATACAACTCACGCCAAGCATAAGATAAAGCCGCACGGAACCCCCTATCGCTACATCTGCCAAACTAGAGGACATTTAGCGCCTCGACACTGGAGTAAAAAGCATGACAAAAAAAGTAGCGGTGATTCTTTCCGGCTGTGGCGTTTATGACGGCGCCGAAATCCACGAAAGCGTGATCACCCTGCTGCGCCTCGACCAGCGTGGTGCGCAGGTGCAGTGCTTCGCGCCGAACATTGCGCAGATGCATGTGATCAACCATCTGACCGGCGAGGAAATGCCCGAATCGCGCAATGTGCTGGTGGAGTCGGCGCGCATTGCCCGCGGCGAGGTCAAGGACATCCGTGAGGCCAAGGCCGAAGACTTCGATGCGCTGATCGTGCCGGGCGGTTTCGGGGCGGCGAAGAACCTGTCCAACTTTGCCGTGGAAGGCGCCAACTGCAGCGTCCACCCAGATGTGCTGGCCCTGGCCGAAGCCTTTGCCGATGCCTGCAAGCCAGTTGGCCTGATCTGCATCTCGCCGGCGCTGGCGGCGAAGATCTACGGGCCAGGCGTGGTCTGCACCATCGGTACCGACGCCGGCACTGCGGCGGCCGTGACGAAGATGGGTGGCACCCATGAAGAGTGCGATGTGCACGATATTGTCGAGGACACCCAGCGCAAGCTGGTGACCACCCCGGCGTACATGGAGGCCAAGTCGATCAGTGAAGCGGCTGGCGGGATCTACAAGCTGGTGGACCGGGTGCTGGAGCTGACGCACGAATAGGTTCTTGCTGGCACGCGCTGTGTAGGAGCGGCCTTGTGTCGCGATCGGGCCGCGAAGCTGCCCCGGCAATTTATGCGGCGAAGCTGAAAACCTGGGGCCGCGCTGCGGCCCGATCGCGACACAAGGCCGCTCCTACAGGGACCGCGCCTGCCCTCAGGCTCTGGACAACCGGGCAATGATCCGGTCCAGCGCATTGGCAAACGCCTGTTTCTCGCGCTCGCCATAAGGCGCCTGCCCTCCCCCCACCTGGCCCTGCTCGCGCAGCTCGGTGAACAGGTTGCGCGCCGCCAGCCGATCACCCATGTTGCGCTCGTCGAACTCGCGCCCGCGCGGGTCCAGTGCCGCCACGCCCTTTTTCACCAGGCGGTCGGCCAACGGCACGTCACTGCAGATCACCAGCTCGCCAGGCACGGCGTGCTCCACCAGGTAATCATCGGCCGCGTCCATGCCGCTGGGCACCACGATCAGGCGCACGATCGCGAACGCCGGCTTGGCCACAGCCTGGCCCGCCACCATCACTACCTCGAACTTGCGCTTGAGGGCGAACTTGACGATCAGATCCTTGGCCGCCTTGGGGCAGGCGTCGGCATCGATCCACACACGCATCGGAAAACCTCGCAATCAGCTTGAGACCCCCATCATGCCTCAAGCGCAACGAAAGCTGCAGCCGCCGCCCACGCGCGCTGGGAAAATGGCGCCAATATTTCAATTGCCGCTTATCCGACCCCGCCACTCAGGCTACACTCGCCACAGCTCCGCTGGCCTGCCCGAGTGCGCAATGAACCACCCCCACGAAATCCGCCCCGACCTGGACGAAGGCGTCGACCGCAAGGTCCTGGCGACATTGCGTGCGCGCTTCCTGCGGCTCAACCAGGGCCGGCTGCAGCGGGCCCTGGAGGGCCTGTCGACGCGCCAGCAACAGGTGCTGACGCTGCTGCCGCTGCTGTTTCATGTGAACCACCCGTTGCTGCCGGGCTATGTCTCCGGCAGCACCCCCGCCGGCGTATCGGGCTACGAGCCAAGCGCCGACCTGGTAGTCGAGGCCCAGCGCCTGGCCCGCTCGTTCACCTACAAGGCCCGCCATGGCAACCCGCCGCGGCCGATCCACGGCCTGTTCCTGATGGGCAGCCTGGGCTCGCTGGCCCAGGCCGAGCACAGCGACATGGACCTGTGGGTGTGCCATGCACCCGGTCTGGCCGACGAGCTGCTGGGCGAGTTGCGCCGCAAATGCCAACTGCTGGAGGCATGGGCGGAAAGCCTGGGTGCCGAGGCACACTTCTTCCTGATCGACACGCAAGGTTTCGCCCAGGGCCAACGCGAGGGCCAGCTCGGTTCCGACGATTGCGGCACCACCCAGCACTACCTGCTGCTGGACGAGTTCTACCGCACGACTATCTGGCTGGCCGGGCGCACGCCACTGTGGTGGCTGGTGCCGGTCTACCAGGAACACGATTACCACACCTATACCCAGACCCTGCTGTCCAAGCGCTTCATCCGCAGCCAGGATGCCCTCGATCTCGGCAACCTGGCGCACATTCCGCCCGGCGAATTCGTCGGCGCCGGCTTGTGGCAACTGTTCAAAGGCATCGACTCGCCCTACAAGTCGCTGCTCAAGCTGCTGCTGACCGAGGCCTATGCCAGCGAACACCCCGCAGTACGCTGCCTGAGCCTGGACTACAAGCAGGCAGTGTTCGCCAACCAGCTCGACCTCGACGAGCTGGACCCGTACGTGATGGTGTACCGGCGCATCGAGCGATACCTGCTGCAGCGTGGCGAACACGCGCGCCTGGAGTTGGTGCGGCGCAGCCTGTACCTGAAGGTGAACAAGAAGCTCAGCGACCCGGCCCGGGCCAATGGCTGGCAACGCCGGCTGTTGCAGCGCCTGGCCGACGAGTGGGACTGGGACGAGCGCCAGTTAGCCCTGCTGGACAGTCGCAACCAATGGAAAGTGCAACAGGTTGCCGTCGAGCGCCGCGAGTTGGTGGCCGAACTGAACCACAGCTACCGCTTTCTCAGCCAGTTCGCCCGCACTCAGAACGCCAGCAGCCGCGCCGACCAGCGCGATCTCAATGTGCTGGGCCGGCGCCTTTACGCGGCCTTCGAGCGCCGCGCCGGCAAGGTCGAAGTGATCAACCCCGGTATCGCGCCGGACCTGGCCGAAGGCACCCTGACCCTGGTCCAGGCGCCTAACCGCAAAGAGCCCGGCAGCCACCACTGGGAGCTGTACACCGGCAACCTGAGCCCCCATGAGGTGGACCACTTCAGCCCGCTCAAGCGTTGCCGCGAACTGCTCGAACTGCTGACCTGGGCCCATCGCAACGGGGTGATCGACAGCAGCACGCGCTTGGCGCTGCACCCGGGTGTCAGCGACCTCAGCGAATTCGAGCTGTTCAACCTGGTCGGCTGCCTGCAGCAGAGCATCCCCCTGCCCTTGCCGACCGTCAGCGAAGTGCGCCTGCTGCAACCCAGCGTTGCCGACGAGGTGCTGCTGCTGGTCAACGTCGCCATCGACCCACTGCGCCACCACCGCGACCTGAACATCCTGATGACCACCGAGCGTACCGACTCGTTGAGCTATGCAGGCGTGCGCGAAAACCTGGTCCTGACCCTGGACCAGGTCACCCTCAACAGCTGGAACGAGGTATTGGTCCAGCGCTATGACGGCGAGCACGCGCTGGTGCGCTGCCTGCGCGACTTCCTCAACAGCCCCGTGCTGCGCGGCCACCGGCCGAGGGTGCGGGTGCGCTGCTTCTGCCACAGCCGCGCCCAAGCCATCGGCCAACGCGTGGAGGAAATCTTCGACACCGTGCAGCTGCTGCTGGACCAGGGCCTGAACCACCGCTACCTGCTGCAGGTGGCCCAGCACACCCATGTGCTGGAGCTGCTGGCCGGGCATGTCGGCCTCACCACCTTGGCCGAGCACGAGGCACTGCTGGACCACCTGGGCGAAGAGCGTAGCGCCTACAGCCCGCTGTACCTGGATGCCAACGCCCTGCAGGACCACGACCTGCACCTGGTGCTGGAGCAGGGCCGGCCGGCCTGCATCCAGGTGTTCTACCGCCTGCAGGGTGGCTGGGCCGAGCTGTACGTGCTGGATGAATACAATGCCCTGTGGCAGCAACGCCTGCCCCTGCACGACGAAGCCCACCTGCTGTTGCCGCTGCAGCGCTTTCTGCGCTCGGTGGTGATGCGCCGTGATGCCCGGCTGCCGCTGGACACCCAGCGCGCGGCCTCACTGGACATCCACTACGCGCAACTGTTGCCTTCCGGGCCAGGCAAGGCGCGCAGCATCGAGCCGCGCCAGGCCCCGCTCGAGGGTAGCGACCAGCCTTACTATGAGGTGCAGGCGATCATCCAGGCCGGGGTGGCGGGTGCGGCGCACGTGACGCTGTATTGCGACCAGCAGGAGTTTTCCGAACTGGAGCATGGTGAACAGCTATATGCGGTAGCGGCCCGGCAAATCCTCGGGCAGCGACGTGGTGCAGGACAGTACCGCTGCTACATCACTGACCTGGATTTGTCCGAGTTGCTGGATGACCAGTTGGGGTCGACGCAGCTGTACCTGCGCTACAAGCGGGAGCTGGAGCAGGCTTTGAATGAGGGGTTGGAGCAGGTTTTGGCGCAAGAGGCTTGAATTGCCGGGGGCGCGTTGCGCCCCTTTCGCGACACAAGGCCGCTCCTACAGGGGAATGCGTAATCCTGTAGGAGCGGCCTTGTGTCGCGATGGGCCGCAAAGCGGCCCCCTTGGTCCTTACAGGTCGAAATCGCCCGCCGCTTCCGGCTGGTATTCCACTTCCAGCAGCTTCAGCTTGAGGGTCTTGCCCCCCGGGGCCGGCCAGTCGATCTGCGCGCCCACCGACAACCCCAGCAAGGCGCAACCGATCGGCGCCAGGATCGAGACCTTGCCTTCCGGCCCGGCATCCTTCGGATACACCAGGGTCAGGTGGTAGTCCTTGCCGCTGGCTTCCTCACGGCAGTGCACGCGCGAGTTCATGGTCACCACGCCAGCCGGGACTTCCTCGTGACCGACCACCTGCTCGGCGCGGTCCAGCTCGTCCTGCAGGGCGAGCACACCCGGCGTACTCTCGTCGAGGCTGTCGATCAGACGCTCCAGACGTTGTACGTCCAATCGGGTGAGGATGAGGGAAGGCTTGGTGCTCATGATCCAGTCAGACTCCTTTGAACAGGCGGTTTTCATCGTGCAGATAAAGCAAAACCCCGCCCAAGGGCGGGGTTTGTGAAGGCTTTGGCGTCACCGACGCAGAACCCGACGTTACCACAGCCGGGTAAATACTCAAGCCCCTGCGATCAGTGTGCCTTAGCCTGGTCGCGCAGGGCCTGGGCCTCGCGGCAGATCTGCCGGCGCCGTTCGTCATCGGCCGAACGCCATTCGCGGATGTGCTCGACATGCCGGTGGCAACCCGTGCAGACCCGCTGTTCGTCCAGCCGGCAAACGCTGATGCAGGGCGACGGTACTGCGGGGCTGACGTTGCTGTAGAGCGGCTTGGGCGGCCGGGCCTGGGTGCTGCTCATGTCAGATCTCGTCGAAGTCCAGCTTCTCGCCGGCCCGCTCCCAGACGATGCGCTCGAGCATTTCGCCCAGCAGCTCCTCGCTCTTCTCGCACACCCACTTGCCGCTGTCTTCGTCGTAGTCGAAGTGGAAACCGCCGGAACGGTCGGCCAGCCACAGCTGGCGCAGCGGCTCCTGGCGGCTGAAGATCAGCTGGGCGCCGCCTTCGAACTTGACGGTGAGGACGCCAGCGGAGTTCTCCATGTCCAGGTCCAGGCCGCTCTCGTCGAACAGGTCTTCCAGGGCCTGTTGGGTCGCGTCGACCAGATCATGGAAACGCGCTTCACTCAAACTCATTGCAGGAACCTCGAAATTGGCTGCGTTACAGGCAAGCCCGGCAAGATACGGGCGCTTGCCGCCGAATGCAAAGGTTTAGCCGCTACCTTCACTTGCCCCTTCGCGGCTAAAGCCGCTCCTACAGGTACTGCACATGGCGTGAGGCCGATGCGGTCGAGGTGGGAGCGGCTTCAGCCGCGAAAGGGCCCTTGCAGGCGGTAAGAATAGCCCGCCCGGCGGGCCGGCCCTTGCATAGGCAAGCCGTCGGTCGCTCGGTATACTCGGGCGCAATACTGCATATTTCTAAGGATTTCACCCATGAAGCGCCTGATTTCCTCCCTCGCGGCGCTGGTCGCTGTTGCCTGCCTCGTTTCGGCCTGCGGCCAGAAAGGTCCGCTGTATCTGCCAGAAGACAGCGATAACGGCAAAGCGCACAAGTCGCACCAGCACCAGCCAAAAGCCAAGCCGGCCCCGGTACAAGAGCAGCAGCCAGAGCCGGAGCTCGAGCCCGAGCCCGAGCAGTCGCCAGCGCAGTAAGGAAACCAGATGAACGCTTTCAACTACCGCGACGGCGAGCTGTTCGCGGAAGGCGTGGGCCTGTCGGCCATCGCCGAACGCTACGGCACCCCGACCTACGTGTATTCGCGCGCCCACATCGAGGCCCAGTACCGTAGCTACGCCGACGCCCTGCAAGGCACCGAGCACCTGGTGTGCTTCGCGGTCAAGGCCAACTCCAACCTCGGCGTACTGAACGTGCTGGCGCGCCTGGGCGCAGGCTTCGACATCGTCTCCGGCGGTGAGCTGGAGCGCGTGCTGGCCGCTGGCGGCCGTGCCGACCGCGTGGTGTTCTCCGGCGTCGGCAAGACCCGCGACGACATGCGCCGTGCCCTGGAAGTCGGCGTGCACTGCTTCAACGTCGAATCCACCGACGAACTGGAGCGCCTGCAAGTGGTGGCCGCCGAGATGGGCAAGGTTGCCCCGGTCTCGCTGCGGGTCAACCCGGACGTCGACGCCGGCACCCACCCGTACATCTCCACCGGCCTGAAAGAGAACAAGTTCGGCATCGCCATCGCCAACGCCGAGGCCATCTACATGCGCGCGGCGCAGCTGCCGAACCTGGAAGTGGTCGGTGTCGACTGCCACATCGGTTCGCAACTGACCACCGTCGAGCCTTTCCTCGATGCCCTCGACCGCCTGCTGGTGCTGGTCGACCGCCTGGCCGAGTGCGGCATCCACCTGCGCCACCTGGACCTGGGTGGCGGTGTCGGCGTGCGTTACCGCGATGAGGAGCCGCCGCTGGTGGCCGACTACATCAAGGCGATCCGCGAGCGCGTCGGCGACCGCGACCTGGCCCTGGTGTTCGAGCCGGGCCGTTACATCGTGGCCAACGCCGGCGTCCTGCTGACCCGCGTGGAATACCTCAAGCACACCGAGCACAAGGACTTCGCCATCATCGATGCGGCGATGAACGACCTGATCCGCCCGGCCCTGTACCAGGCCTGGATGGGTGTCAGCGCGGTCAAGCCACGCGCAGACGAAGGCCGTGCCTACGACCTGGTCGGCCCGATCTGCGAGACTGGCGACTTCCTCGGCAAGGACCGCGTGCTGAACCTGGCCGAAGGTGACCTGCTGGCCGTACAGTCCGCGGGCGCCTATGGTTTTGTCATGAGCTCCAACTACAACACCCGTGGCCGTTGCGCTGAAATCCTGGTCGACGGCGACCAGGCCTTCGAAGTACGCCGCCGCGAGACCATCGCCGAATTGTACGCTGGCGAAAGCCTGCTGCCGGAGTAAGCCCATGCTGCTGCGTTTTACCAAGATGCATGGGCTGGGCAACGACTTCATGGTCCTCGACCTGGTCAGCCAGCACGCGCACATCCAGCCCAAGCACGCCAAGCAATGGGGTGACCGCCACACCGGCATCGGCTTCGACCAGTTGCTGATCGTCGAGGCGCCGAATAACCCAGAGGTGGACTTCCGCTACCGCATCTTCAATGCCGACGGCTCCGAGGTCGAGCAGTGCGGCAACGGTGCGCGCTGCTTCGCCCGCTTCGTGCTGGACAAGCGCCTGACCGCGAAAAAGCGCATCCGCGTGGAAACCAAGAGCGGCATCATCGAGCTGGACGTGCAGAACGACGGCCAGATCAGTGTCGACATGGGCCCACCGCGCTTCACCCCTGCCGAAATCCCCTTCGTCGCCGACGAGCAGGCGCTGAACTACCCACTGGAAGTCGACGGCCAAGTGCATTCGATTGCCGCCCTGTCCATGGGTAACCCGCATGCCGTGCTGCGTGTCGACGATGTGCGTACCGCCCCTGTGCACCAGCTGGGCCCGAAGATCGAAAACCACCCACGCTTCCCGCAGCGGGTGAATGCCGGCTTCCTCCAGGTCATCGACCGCCACCGCGCCAACCTGCGGGTGTGGGAACGTGGTGCGGGCGAAACCCAGGCCTGCGGCACCGGCGCCTGCGCCGCCGCCGTGGCGGCGATCAGCCAGGGCTGGATGGACTCCCCGGTATCCCTCGACCTGCCCGGTGGCCGCCTGCACATCGAATGGGCCGGCCCCGGCAAGCCCGTGCTGATGACTGGCCCAGCCGTACGCGTCTACGAAGGACAGGTTCGTCTCTAAGCGAGTAACCGCCATGACCGATCAGCCCCAGGTTGTACCCCAGCAGTCCGCCGAGCTCGATGCCGAAGCGGTGGTCGCCTACCTGCGCGCCCACCCCACCTTCTTCGCCGAGCACGACGAGCTGCTGATCGAACAGCGCATCCCGCACCAGCGTGGCGACAGCGTGTCGCTGGTGGAGCGCCAGCTCAAGCTGCTGCGCGACCGCAACATCGAGATGCGCCACCGCCTGTCGCAACTGATGGACGTGGCCCGCGACAACGACCGGCTGTTCGACAAGACCCGCCGGCTGATCCTCGACCTGCTCGACGCCGGCAGCCTGGAAGAAGTGGTGATGGCGGTCGAAGACAGCCTGCGCCAGGAGTTCCAGGTGCCCTTCGTCAGCCTGATCCTGTTCGGCGAAAACGTCGCGCCGGTCGGGCGCTGGGTCAGTAACGCCGAAGCGCAGCAGGCCATCGGTGCCCTGCTAGGCGGCGGCAAGACGGTCAGCGGCAACCTGCGCGAGCACGAGCTGGCCTTCCTGTTCGGTGAAGAACAGCGCCGGGAAGTGGGCTCCAGCGCCGTGGCTGCCCTGGAGTACCAGGGCCTGCACGGGGTGCTGGCGATCGGCAGCCGCGACCCGCAACATTACAAGAGCAGCGTCGGCACCTTGTTCCTTGGCTACATTGCCGAGGTGCTTGGCCGCGTTGTGCCACGCGTTACCCAGACCCTGCGCCCGGTACGCTGATGGAACGCCAGCTGGAGGCTTATTGCGCACACCTGCGCAACGAGCGCCAGGTTTCCGAGCACACCCTGCTGGGCTACCGTCGCGACCTGGACAAGGTGGTCGCCTACTGCAAGGAGCACGGCATTGCCGGTTGGCAGGCGCTGCAGATCCAGCAGCTGCGCCAGCTGATCGCCCGCCAGCACCACCACGGCCAGTCCTCGCGCAGCCTGGCCCGGCTACTGTCGGCGGTGCGTGGCCTGTACCGCTATCTCAACCGCGAAGGCCTGTGCCAGCACGACCCGGCCAGCGGCCTGAGCGCGCCCAAGGGCGAACGCCGGCTGCCCAAGGTGCTGGACACCGACCGCGCCCTGCAACTGCTCGATGGCGGTGTCGACGATGACTTCATCGCCCGTCGCGACCAGGCCATCCTCGAACTGTTCTATTCGTCGGGCCTGCGCCTGTCCGAGCTGACCAACCTCGACCTCGATCACCTCGACCTCGCCGCCGGCCTGGTGCAGGTGCTGGGCAAGGGCGGCAAGGCCCGCGTGCTGCCGGTCGGCCGCAAGGCCCGCGAAGCGTTGCAGGCCTGGTACCGCCTGCGCGGCATCGGCAACCCGCGCGACCGCGCGGTGTTCATCACCCGCCAGGGCAACCGCATCAGCCCACGGGCCGTTCAGCAACGGGTGAAGGCAGCCGGTGAGCGCGAGCTGGGCCAGCACCTGCACCCACACATGCTTCGCCATTCCTTCGCCAGCCACGTGCTGGAATCGTCCCAGGACCTGCGCGCAGTGCAAGAGATGCTCGGCCATGCCGACATCGGCACCACGCAGATCTATACCCACCTGGACTTCCAGCACCTGGCCGCGGTGTACGACAGCGCCCACCCTCGGGCCAAACGCAGCAAAGGCACAGACTCATGAGCATCAAGCTGATCACCTTCGACCTCGACGACACCCTGTGGGATACCGCGCCGGTGATTGCCAGCGCGGAAGTCGTGCTGCGCGACTGGCTCGAAGCCAACGCCCCAATCCTTGGCGGCGTGCCGGTGGAGCACCTGTTCGCCATTCGCGAGCGCCTGGTGCAAGCTGAACCCGGCCTGAAGCACCGCATCAGCGCCCTGCGCCGACGGGTGCTGTTCCATGCCCTGGAAGAAGTCGGCTACAGCGAAAAGCATGCGCAGGAGCTGGCCAACGAAGGTTTCGAAGTATTCCTGCATGCCCGCCACCAGGTGGAGATCTTCCCGGAGGTGCAGCCGGTGCTGGAGATCCTGCGCCATCACTACACCTTGGGCGTGGTCACCAACGGCAATGCCGACGTGAGCCGGCTGGGGCTGGCGGACTATTTCCGCTTTGCCCTGTGTGCCGAGGACCTCGGCATCGGCAAGCCGGACCCGGCGCCGTTCCTCGAAGCCCTGCGCCGCGGTGCCGTTGAGGCCAGCGCGGCGGTGCACATCGGTGACCACCCGGGCGATGACATCGCCGGCGCCCAGCGCGCCGGGCTGCGCGCGGTGTGGTTCAACCCGCAGGGCAAGGCGTGGGTAGGCGAACAGGCGCCTGATGCCGAGATCCAGCGCCTGTCGCAGTTACCCGACATCCTCGCGCGCTGGCGCTGACAGGTACTGCACAGCCCTCGAAGCCTGCGCGGCCCGTTGTAGGAGCGGCCTTGTGTCGCGAAAGGGCTGCGAAGCAGCCCCAGCAATTCGTGCATCTACGCGAAAACCCTGGGGCTGCTTCGCAGCCCTTTCGCGACACAAGGCCGCTCCTACAGGGACCGCGTCAACCTGGCCTGAACAGTAGGCACAAAAAAGCCCGCAGCGACGGCGGGCTTTTTTTCGATCAGCCACTCAGATAGGGCGGCTGCCGTACTTGTTGTCCGGCTTCTTGGGCGGGTCGGCGACCACATTGGCCTCGACTTCCTGAACCTTGCCGCCGCGAGCGAGGAACTCTTCCATGGCCTTGGCCAGGGCGTCACGCTCCTTCTGCTTGGCTTCCATGCTCGGCATCTCGTCTACCGAGACCGCGGCCTTGGATTTGCCCTTGGCAGCGGGTGCCGGGCTGCTGTCGTCATCGCCAGCGTCTTCGGCGCCGTCATCAGCTGCCGCTTCGAGGCCTTCATCGCCCTCGTCTTCGTCGCCTACTTCGAGGTCATCATTTTCCAGATCGTCGTCGCTCATGTTCTACCTCATGACTTGCGAAAAGCAGGTTAGTTATAGACCAGTGCAGCCGTAGACCGGCAGCCACCAGTGAAAATTCAACTGGCCGTGGGTTAGGCCACTGCCCTAGGGTCGGCGCTCCTGATGGGAGGCGGCACCCAGCAGGCCCTGCTCCTGGCAGGACCTGACAAATCCTTTAGCCCCTGCTGGCCACACGCTAATGGCAAGCCTAGCAAAGGCTGGCGAAGCGTGTGGACTACTCGTCAAACACCCTTCGGCGCGCATTCTAGCGCGCCAGCAGAAAAAGCAAAGCACCATGAATGCTCTGCGTTTTGTAAGATTTCCGCCTACGTCGCGAACGTGTCGGATAAACCGTTTGCCGTGCGGGAAATGCTAAAAATCTGGCAAAAAAATGCCCGGCAAGCCGGGCAAGTTTTTACCGCGTCGCAGTTACAGGTTGTAGCCGCGCTCGTTGTGCTGAGCCAGGTCGAGGCCGACCGACTCTTCTTCTTCGCTGACCCGCAGGCCCATCACTACATCCAGCACCTTGAGGATCACGTAGGTGACGATGGCGGTGTAGACCACGGTGAAAATCACGCCCTTGGCCTGGATCCAGACCTGCATGCCGATGTCGGTGACGGCACCGAAGCCGCCCAGCGCCGGGGCTGCGAACACGCCGGTGAGGATGGCGCCGATGATACCGCCGATGCCGTGCACGCCGAAGGCATCCAGCGAGTCGTCATAGCCCAGCTTGCGCTTGAGGCTGGTGGCGCAGAAGTAGCAGACCACACCCGAGACCAGGCCGATCACCAGGGCACCCATCGGGCCTACGGTACCGGCAGCCGGGGTGATGGCGACCAGGCCGGCGACCACGCCCGATGCGATGCCCAGGGCGCTCGGCTTACCGTGGCCGATCCACTCGGCGAACATCCAGCCCAGGGCCGCGGCGGCGGTGGCAATCTGGGTCACCAGCATGGCCATGCCGGCGGTACCGTTGGCGGCAGCGGCAGAGCCTGCGTTGAAGCCGAACCAGCCGATCCACAGCATGGCCGCGCCCATCAGGGTGTAGCCCAGGTTGTGCGGGGCCATCGGGGTGGTCGGGTAGCCCTTGCGCTTGCCCAGCACCAGGCAGCAGACCAGGCCCGCGATACCGGCGTTGATGTGCACCACGGTGCCGCCGGCAAAGTCCAGCACGCCCCAGTCCCACATCAGTGCACCGTCACCGCTCCAGACCATGTGCGCGATCGGCGCGTAGACCAGGGTGAACCAGATGCCCATGAACACCAGCATCGCGGAGAACTTCATGCGCTCGGCGAAGGCACCGACGATCAGCGCCGGGGTGATGATGGCGAAGGTCATCTGGAAGGTGATGAATACCGCTTCAGGGAACAGCGCGGCAGCCGAGGTCAGGTTCGAGGGCGTGACGCCGCTGAGGAACGCCTTGGAGAAGCCGCCGACGAAGGAATTGAAATTGAGCACGCCCTTTTCCATACCGGTGGTATCGAAGGCCATGCTGTAGCCGTAGACGACCCAGAGAATGCTCATCAGGCCAGTGATTGCAAAGCACTGCATCATCACCGACAGCACGTTCTTGGAACGCACCATGCCGCCATAGAACAGGGCCAGGCCCGGAATGGTCATGAACAGCACCAGCGCCGTTGCGGTCAGCATCCAGGCGGTGTCGCCGGAGTTCAGCGCTGGGGCAGCTTCCTCTGCCAGGGCAAGCCCGGGCATTACGAGGGACAATAGGGCTCCTAGCCCTGCGATCTTACGCAGAGTCATGTTGTTTTCTCCTGGGGCGTTGGGTTTGGTGAGGCTTTGTTGCTGCTTAGATCGCGTCGGTATCGGTTTCGCCGGTACGGATACGGATCGCCTGCTCCAGATTCACCACGAAAATCTTGCCGTCACCGATCTTGCCGGTGTTGGCTGCCTTGGTGATGGCTTCGATTACCCGATCAAGGTCCTTGTCATCGATGGCGACATCGATCTTCACCTTGGGCAGGAAATCGACCACGTATTCAGCACCGCGATACAGCTCGGTATGGCCCTTCTGCCGACCGAAGCCTTTGACTTCGGTGACGGTGATGCCCTGCACGCCGATTTCCGACAGCGACTCGCGCACGTCGTCCAGCTTGAACGGCTTGATGATGGCTGTGACTAGCTTCATGAAACTCTCTCCCGATTTGGTGGACTTGCCCCAGGAAAACAAACCCGTCTCAAGTCTAAGCGCAGCGCTTGGCTTTGTAACGCGTCGTCGGCATCCGGCTCCGCGTGCGCACTGCCTGGTCACAAGGAACTGCATCAGTGCATGGCTCGCAGTGGTCTTTGCAGAATCCTTGCCAGTTCCGTCAAAGCACGGGAAAACAGCGAGTTATGTGAATCAGTCGGGATTGGCCAGTCGCCAGCATGCGTAACATGCACAATTTCGGTGCATCCCGACCTGGCGCATTGCTCGAAAAATGTGCAGTTTCAGAGGTGCGCTGCTTTCTGTAGGAGCGGCCTTGTGTCGCGATAGGGGTGCGAAGTGCCCCCACGATTTGTGCCAGGATACTGATATCGCTGGGGCCGCTGTGCGGCCCTTTCGCGACACAAGGCCGCTCCTACACAAGCCCGCGACCGGATCAGATGCGCATGTGTGCGTGCTACACTGCCGGCCATTTCCCAGTATCAGTGGACAGCCCCATGCTCGCGCCCAAAGCCCTTCTCGATGCCCTGAGCGACCAGGCCTCGCGCCTGTTCAGCAGCGATACCGCCCAGCCCCGCGCCGAACTGGAAAGCCAGTTCAAGGTGCTGATGCAAGGTGCCTTCAGCAAGCTGGACCTGGTCAGCCGCGAAGAATTCGACAGCCAGATGGTCGTCCTGGCGCGCACCCGCGCACGCCTCGAGGCCCTGGAAAAACAGGTAGCCGAGCTGGAAGCACGGCTGAATCCAGCCCCGCAGGATGAATGAATGCGCAAGGGCATGAAAATACAGGGTAACGCCCTAGCCTGAAAAACCACGACGCACACTTGTAGCTCCGGCCCGGGCCGCGCTGGCTATGCTTGCAAAGCCGCAGGAAGCGGCCCTTTTCAGCGACAACGGAGCGTCCATGTCCCTAGCCCTCGTCCACAGCCGCGCCCAGGTGGGCGTGCAGGCACCGGCGGTCAGCGTCGAAACCCACCTGGCCAACGGCTTGCCCCATCTCACTCTGGTCGGTCTGCCGGAAACCACGGTCAAAGAGAGCAAGGACCGGGTACGCAGCGCCATCGTCAACTCCGGTTTGAACTATCCGCAGCGGCGCATCACCCAGAACCTCGCCCCCGCCGACCTGCCCAAGGATGGCGGGCGCTATGACCTGGCCATTGCCCTGGGTATCCTCGCCGCCGATGGCCAGGTACCAATGGCCACCCTTGCCGAGGTCGAATGCCTGGGCGAACTGGCGCTATCTGGCAAGTTGCGCCCGGTGCAGGGCGTGCTGCCCGCGGCACTGGCGGCACGCGAAGCAGGGCGGGCGCTGGTGGTGCCACGGGAGAATGCCGAGGAGGCCAGCCTGGCAGGCGGGCTGGTGGTGTATGCGGTGGGGCACCTGCTGGAGCTGGTCGCCCACCTGAACGGCCAGGTGCCGTTACCGCCGTATGCGGCCAACGGCCTGATCCTGCAGCAACGCCCGTACCCGGACCTGAGCGAGGTGCAGGGCCAACTGGCTGCCAAGCGTGCACTGCTGCTAGCGGCGGCCGGGGCACATAACCTGCTGTTCACCGGGCCTCCCGGTACCGGCAAGACCTTGCTCGCCAGCCGCCTGCCAGGGCTGCTGCCACCGCTGGACGAGCACGAGGCACTGGAAGTGGCGGCGATCCAGTCGGTCAGCGGCCATACGCCACTGAGCAGCTGGCCGCAGCGGCCCTTCCGCCATCCGCACCACTCCGCCTCCGGCCCGGCGCTGGTCGGCGGCAGCAGCCGGCCGCAACCGGGCGAAATCACCCTCGCCCACCATGGCGTGCTGTTTCTGGACGAGCTGCCGGAATTCGAGCGGCGTGTGCTGGAAGTGTTGCGCGAGCCGCTGGAGTCGGGCGAGATCGTGATTGCCCGGGCCCGCGACAAGGTGCGCTTCCCCGCACGTTTCCAGCTGGTGGCGGCAATGAACCCCTGCCCTTGCGGCTACCTAGGCGACCCCACTGGCCGCTGCCGCTGCAGTACCGAGCAGATCGCGCGGTATCGCAACAAGCTGTCCGGGCCGTTGCTGGACCGTATCGACCTGCACCTGACCGTGGCCCGGGAGAGCACCACGCTGAACAACCGGCCCTGCGGTGAGACCAGTGCCGATGTGGCGGCCAAGGTAGCCGAGGCACGTGAACTGCAACAGCGGCGGCAAGGGTGTGCGAATGCATTTCTCGACCTTGAGGGGTTGCGCCGCCATTGTGGCTTGGCCGCGGCGGACCAGGCCTGGCTGGAGGGCGCCTGTGAACGGCTGACCCTGTCGTTACGTGCGGCTCACCGGTTACTGAAGGTGGCGCGGACCCTGGCGGATCTGGAAGGTAGCCAGGCAATTGGCCGGGCGCATCTGGCCGAGGCCCTGCAGTACCGGCCGGGGAGCAGTTAGATTGCCGGGGCTGCCTTGCAGCCCATCGCGACACAAGGCCGCTCCCACAAGAGACACCACAGTTTCAAGGGTTGTGGAGATCCCTGTGGGAGCGGGCAAGCCCGCGAAAGGGCCGACACAGGCATCACTGGCTGCCCAACAAAGCATCTTCAACCACCTTCAGCAGCACCTCTTCAGAAAATGGCTTGCCCAGGCAGACCAGCGCCCCAAGCGCCATCGCCGCCCGCACCGCCCCTTCATCCCAATGCGCCGACATGCAGATCACCGGCAAACGCCACTCCAGCCGGGCCAGTTCGCGCTGCACCGCCAGCCCGCTCATTCCAGGCATCCTCAGGTCGAGCAGCACACATCCCGCTTGCCGCGCCAGTGCCGAGGCCAGGAACAGGTCCCCTGCAGCAAAAGACAAGGTCTCGAAACCTGCCGAACGCAGCAGGTTGGCCAGGCTTTTGCGCACCGACGCATCGTCGTCGACGATGCACACCGCTCTGCTCATGCGCCGCCCAGGCCCTCAGGCTGCGCCCCGATGACGTTGTGCATGGCCACCAGCTCCAGCAGCGAGCGGGACTGCATCTTGTTCATGATGTTCTTCTTGTGCACCTTGGTCGTCACCTCGCTGGTGCCGATCTGCTTGGCGATCTGCTTGTGCGACAGGCCGCCAACCACCAGCGAGAACACCTGGCGCTCGCGCTGGGTCAGGCGCTGGTACTTTTCCTCGACCTGTCGCGCATGGTGCCACCTGCGTCCTTCGGCCACGGCACTAGTGCGCACCGCCTGCAGCAGTGTCAGCAGTTGGTCTTCGTCGAACGGTTTGGTCAAAAACTCCACGGCCCCGGCACGCATGGCCTGGACGGTCATCGGGATGGTGCCGAAGCCGGTCATGAAGACGATCGGCCAGGGCAGCGCCAGCCGGCGCAGCGCGTCTTGTACCTCCAGGCCGCTGGTATCGGGCAGGTGCATGTCCAGCAACAGGCAGGCATAGGGGGTTTCCAGGCGGGCCTCGAACAACGCCTCGGCACTGGCGAACAAATGATGCGGAATGTCCTGCGAGCGCAGCAGGCGGCCTAACGCCGTACGCACCGACGGGTCGTCATCCACCACCAGCACCGGCACGTTCAAGTGCTCATCGAACAACTCGACAGTGTCGGCCACGGCGCACAGCGGCGATTTGCCCAACGCCTCGCCAGGCACCTCGAGGCTGATCTCGGCGGCCAGGCGGTAGCCCCGGCGCGGCACGGTCTGGATCAGGCCACGGTCACCAAAGGCCTTGCGCAGCAAGGACACCTGCACCTGGAGGTTGTTGTCCTCCACCACCGTGCCAGCCCACACCTGGCTGAACAGCTCGTCCTTGCCGACCACCCGGCCCTTGGCCTTGATCAGCGTCGCCAGCACCTCGAAGGCACGCCCGCCCAACAGGATCGGCTTGCCATCAACAAAGGCTTCGCGCCGCTCCAGCGACACCTGGGCATTACCTATTCGGATCATGGCTTCCTCGCGCGGGCATGGGCGTTTCCCAGCCCCGGGCAGCCTAGGCCAGCGTACGCCTTCAGACAATTATCCCGAGGGATAGGTTGGCCTGGGGACTATACAAAAGCCCGCCAGCCCCCAGGGGACGATAACGGACAACAGCGTGCCCGTTCCTGCCAAGCAGGCTGCAGGCCGCATCCGTGCTGGGCTCGCTGCGTATACTCGCGCGTCAGGATGTCGCTAGCAGGGGTGCCTTATGCTCGATGAACGCCTTGCCCACAGGCCCATCGATTACGACCAGACCGTCGACGAGGGCTGGCTGAACCGGTGCGACATCAGCGCGCTGGGCCAGGAAGGTGAGCTCAGCTACTTCCGCCTGCGCGACCCTGCCACCCACCAGGCCTGGATCGCCGTGCGCGCCCCGCGCGAGGCCCCCGCCGCCTGCCAGCGCCTGGAACGTGACTACCGCCTGCAACTCGACCCGCAGTGGGCGGTGATCCCCTCGGCGTTCGTGCGTTCGGCCGAAGGCCCGCTACTGGTGTACCCGGCCGGCCGCTCCATCGCCGACCTTATCGCAGAAGGCCCAGCAGCCCTGACGCCGTTTCTCGAGATTGCGGTAAACGCGGCCACTGCCTTGGCCCAGGCCCACGAACGCAACGTGCTGCACGGCGCGCTGCAGCCCGAACATGTGTGCCTGCACTCCAACCAGCGAGTGCGGCTGGGCTGCTTTCGCGCCGACCCGGCGGAACTGATCAGCGAACAGGGCACCGCGCTCGGCAACTGGGCGTACCTGGCACCGGAACAGGTCTGCCCGCACGGCAGCAGCAGCGACCGACGCACCGATATCTATGCCCTTGGCGCGATCCTCTACCAGCTACTGCTGGGCGAATTGCCGCTAGCCGGACGCGACACCCAGCACTGGCGCCAGCTGCATGCCGGCGTGCAGCCACGAGCGGCCTGCGAAGTGGACAGCAATGTGCCGCAACCGCTCAGCAGGATCCTGGCCAAGGCCTTGGCCAAAGAGCCGGACGCCCGCTACCAGAGTGCCCGCGCCCTGGCGGTGGACCTGGCCCATTGCCAGCGGCAGTGGGCCGCCAGCAAGTCCATGGAGGCCTTTGAACCAGGCTGTGCCGACCCGGTCACGCCCGACCGCGCACGCCTGTATGGCCGCTGCGCCGAGCAGAAGGCCATCGCCCTGCTGCTCAAGGCCCTGCGCCGTGACAGCAAGCCACAGGCCCTGTTCATCAATGGGGCTACCGGCATGGGCAAGTCGAGCCTGGTCGAGGCAGCACTCAAGGCCAACGCCCAGGGTTACTGGGCCACCGGCAAGTGCAACGGCGTTGCCCAGGCCGTGCCCTACGCGCCCTGGGTCGAAATTCTCGGCGCGCTGACCACCCAGTTGCTGGCCCAGAACAGCCAGGACCTCGACACTCTGCGCCGCGAGATCCTGCGCCGCATCAAGGGCCACGGCCGGCTGCTCGGCAAGCTGGCGCCAGACCTGCAACTGGTCCTCGGCCCCCTGCCCGAATTGCCGGCCAAGCCCACACGCCTGGCGCTGCAGAAGGAGCTGCGGGCGATCGTCGAATTCCTGCAGGTGTTCAGCCGCCCCGGCCAGCCGCTGGTGCTGTTCTTCGATGACCTGCAGTGGGTCGACGACGCCAGCCAGCAACTGCTGGCGCAACTGCTGGCTCACGCGCCCGGCAACCTGTTGCTGATCTTCGCCCGGCGCAATGATGCGCCAGCCAGCAGTACACCCCTTGCCCTGCCTGCAGCGGTGCGCAGCACCACGCTGAACCTGCGGCCCCTGGCGGTGGGCGCGGTGACCGAGCTGATCGGCGAGCGCTACCACGTCGGCCCCGAGGACGCATTGCAGGTGGCCGAGCTGGTGCACGACAAGACGGCGGGCAACCCGTTCTTCATCAATCAGATTCTCCGGGCCCTGGTCGAGGACCAGCTGTTCACCTTCGACACCCAGGCCATGCGCTGGTCATGGTGCCTGAAGGCCGTGGCCCGCCACCGCTATTCCGACAATGTCGCCGACCTGATGATCCACCGCCTGGCGCGCCTGCCAGAGCCGCAGCGCGACCTGCTGCGGGTGGCCAGCGCGGCGGGCAGCCGCTGCGATGAACGCCTGCTTCAGCAGGTGCTCTCTCAAACGCCCGGCGAACCGTTGAAAGCCTTGATTGGCGCGGGTTTCCTGCAATCGGGCCAGAACGGCCTGGGCTTCGCCCACGAGCGGGTGATGGAAGCCGCGTACGCTCTCACGCCCGCGCGCGAGCGTGCCCAGCTGCATGCACATATCGCCCTGGCCATGCGCCAGGCCTGGCCGGGGCGCCTGCACGAGGCACTGTTCGAGCTTGCCAACCAGCTGCAACGCGCCAGCCCATGCGGGTTTGCAGCGGATGACTGCGAAGCGTTCCTGCAGCTTCTACGCGAAGCCGCAGCACGTGCACGCGACGGCGGCGCTTTCGAACAGACAGCTGGCTACCTGCACACGGCCGAGCAGTTGCTGCACCACGGCGCAACGCTGGAAAGCCGCGCCACGCATGGCTTTGCCATCGCCTGCATGGCGACCGAGTGCGATATGCAACTGTCGCGAATGATCGCGGCCGAGGCCCGCATCACTGAATGCCGCCAGCGCGCTCGCTCGGCGTTGGACCAGGCGCGGGTGTGCCGCCTGCAGGCGCTGCTGTACACCTTGCGCGGCGACTATCAGGCGGCCATCGACAGCGCCATATCCGGCCTGGACTTGCTAGGTATAAGCCCGGTGCGGGGTGTCGACTGGCAACAGGTCGAGGCCAGTCATGCCCATGTACAGGCCTTGGTCGAACAGAAAGGCCGCCACTGCCTGGAGTCGCTGCAGCGCACCGATTCGGAGGAAGTGACGGTTGCCATCAGCCTGCTGGCCACCCTGTCGTCATCGTTTTTCGTAAAGGACGACATCTGCTTCCTGCACCTGGCCAAGCTCATGGAGCTGTCGCTGCTGCACGGCGTCGCCCCGGGCAGCACCTACGGCATGGCCTGGTACGGGGTGATGATTGCCGAGCGCTTCGGCGCCTACCATGATGGCCATGCTTGCTGCCTGGCTGCGCTCAAGCTGATAGAACGACACGGTTTCGACGCTGACTTGACCAGCGCGCTGCTGGCCCTGGACCAGGTCAGCGCCTGGACCTCGCCCATGGAGTTCGCCCGCCGCACCGCGCTGGATGCGGTCGATTCAGGGCGCGTGAGCGGTGACCTGGCAATGAGCTGCTATGCCTGCAACCACCTGGTTTCCGATTCGCTGTTCATGGGCCGCTACCTGCCGGACGTGGTGGAGGAACTGGCGCAAGGCCTGACCACCGTGCGTCGCTACGGTTACCGCGACATCGAGCAGATCCTGCAGGCCCAGCAAGCGTTCGTCGGCAAATTGAGCGGCACGCCCTGCCCGGCCTCGGCCGCAGCCTCGAAATCGCCTGCCACGCGGTTCTTCCAGTACCTGATGGCCGGCATGTGCGACTTCTACCTGGGCAACATCCCGCAGGCCATGCGCAACCTGGCACTGGCCGGCGACAACGCCTGGGCGGTACCGGCGCACATCAACCTGGCCGACTATCACCTGTTCCGCGGCCTGGCCCTTGGCAGCCCCGAGGCCATTGGCAGCCTTGCCGACAAGCTGCGCGAGCTACACGCCCTGCGCGAGCGCTTCGGCCGCTGGGCCGGCTTCAACCCGGCCACCTTCCGCAACAAGCTGTTGCTGATCGAAGGCGTGATCGCCAAGCTAGAAGGCGACGGCCTGGCCGCCATCCGCTGCTTCGACCAGGCACAGATCGCCGCCACCGCCGCCGGTTTCATCCACGAGCAGGCGCTGGCCCACGAACAGCTGGCCGAGGTATGCATCCCCAGCGGCCTGATCTCCGGCGCCAACCTGCACCTGCGCATCGCCCGCGACTGTTTCCATATCTGGGGCGCGACCGGCAAGGTGCACCAGCTGGAGGCTTTGCACCCGTTCCTGCGCACCCAGCCGATCCAGGAAAGCCACCGCGCCACCCACCAGGCCAAGCTCGACCTGGAAGCCGGCATCGAGGCAGCACGGGCGCTGTCCGAGGAAGTGCTGCTCGAGGGCCTGATCGAAACCCTGATGGGCCAGCTGACCCAGCATTCTGGCGCCGACCACGGTGCGCTGCTGATCGTCAGCGGTGCCGAATTCCAGATGGCGGCCCTCGCCTACATCGACGACGCCGGGCTGCACGTGAGCATGGACGACTGCCAGAAGTTCATGACCCAGGCGCCGCTGTCGATCATCAACGCCACCATGCGCACCAAGAAGCCCCTGGTGCTCAACGATGCCCAGAGCGATTGCCCCGAGGCCTTCCGCCAGCAGTTGCAGGCGCGCAAGGCCCGTTCGGTGCTGTGCCTGCCGCTGGTGATCCAGGGCGTGCTTATCGGCCTGGTGTACCTGGAAAACCGCCTGGTACCGAACCTGTTCGGCAGCCAGCGCCTGGCCATGCTGGAAATCCTCGCCTCGCAGGCGGCGGTGTCGCTGCAAACCGCCAAGTTCTACACACGCCTGGCCGAAGACAACCAGACCCGCGCCCAGATGGAGGCCGAGCTGCGCCGCTCCCGTGCGGAGTTGGCGCGCACGGCGCATCTGCAGGTGATGAACGAGCTGTCCGCGTCCATCGCCCACGAGATCAGCCAGCCGCTGCTGGGCATCGCCTCCAACGCCGCTGCCAGCCTGCGCTGGCTGAAGCGCGCCAAGCCCGACCTGGAAGAGGCGATTGCCGGCCTGGAAGACATCCGCAACGACAGCGAACGGGCCGCCAACATCGTGCGTGCACTGCGCTCGCTGGCCAAGCAGTCACCGATGCAGCTCAAGGTAGTGAAGCTGGACGAACTGATCCGCGAAGTGGTGCGCCTGACCTCGGCCGATGCCGCCAAGGGCACGGTGGATGTGCAGATGCGCTTGCAGGCGGGGGTGAGCGTGATGGCCGACCCGGTGCAGTTGCAGCAGTTGGTGTTCAACCTGATTACCAATGGCCTGGAGGCGCTGGCGGGGTATCGCAGCGATGGGGTGCTGCGGATTGCGTCGGCGGTGGTCGGGGATGGGGTGGAAATCTGCGTGGACGACAACGGGCCGGGGATTGCAGCGGATGAGCGCGAGCGAGTGTTCGATGCGTTTCATACCACCAAGATCGGCGGCATGGGGATGGGCTTGGCGATCTGCAACTCGGTGGTGCAGGCCCATGGTGGGCAGTTGCAGGCGCTGGTGTCGGAGTTGGGGGGGTGTCGGGTTCGCCTCACTCTGCCTGTGAATCATTCTTAGCCTGTTCCGGCCTCTTCGCGGGCACGCCCGCTCCCACAGGAACCGTGCAGCTCTCAAGCTGTGCGCTATCCCTGTGGGAGCGGGCGTGCCCGCGAAGGGGCCGGGACAGGTTTACATCAACGGGCGCTCAGCGCCGCATAGCTGTTCATCAGGTTGCGGTAGTTGGGAATGCGCTGCGACAGCAGGTTACCCAGCCCTTCGATGTCATTGCGCCAGTCGCGGTGCAGCTCACAGGCCACCGAGAACCAGTTCATCATCTGTGCACCCGCCTGGGTCATGCGCACCCAGGCCGCCTGCTGCACGGTTTCGTTGAAGGTGCCCGAAGCATCGGTCACCACGAACACTTCAAAACCTTCCGCCAGCGCCGACAAGGTCGGGAACGCCACGCACACATCGGTCACCACGCCAGCGATGATCAGCTGCTTGCGGCCAGTGGCCTTGATCGCCTTGACGAAGTCTTCGTTGTCCCAGGCGTTGATCTGACCAGGGCGGGCAATGTACGGCGCATCCGGGAACATCTCTTTCAGCTCGGGCACCAGCGGGCCGTTCGGGCCTTGCTCGAAGCTGGTGGTGAGGATGGTCGGCAGGCCGAAGAACTTGGCCAGGTCGCCCAGGGCCAGCACGTTGTTCTTGAACTCGTTGGGCGAGAAGTCCTGCACCAGCGAAATCAGGCCGGTCTGGTGGTCGACCAGCAGCACCACGGCGTCGTCTTTGTTCAGGCGCTTGTAATCGGGTTGGCTCATCGGGGTGACTCCTTGGGTTGGGAAAACGGGCCGGCACTGTCCACAAGGGGCTATACCGGCGGATAGGTTCGGCTTAAGGATGGGCATGCGCCTGGCGCCAGGCCTTGGGCGGCTGGCCGACCAGGCGGCTGAAGGCACGGGTGAAATGGGCCTGGTCGCAGAAGCCGCATTCCAGGCTCACGTGGGTGATCGGCGCCTCGGTGGCGAGCAGGCGCTTGGCCTTTTCCATGCGTGCCAGCAGGCGCCAGGCCTGGGGCGAGAGGCCGGTGTTGACCTTGAATGCGCGGGAGAAGTGGCTGCGGGTGAGGTTGCATACCCCGGCGATTTCGATGATCGACAACGGGCTGTGCAACATCAGTTCCTTGGCCCGGCGCAACCGTGCTGGCGTCAGTGCGCCGGGGGGTTGCAACGGTGCTTGGGGCGTCCCGGGGTGCATGGCGACTCTCCTGTTCAATGCAGAAAGTCTCGCCCCCGGCACATGACAAAGTCCTGAGCCAAACCTGAATTGTTGTTAATTGCGCGCTGCTGGCCCTGGCTGTTTTACCGATACCTTAAGATGCGTTTCGTATTCAGCTTCAGGCCGCCAGTGGCGGCCGGCATTCAAGGCAAAAGAGCCATGCAGGAAAAACCCGCCCACCGCACCGTGGCCATGGTGCTGTTCAATGATGTGCTGTTGCTGGACGTGACCGGGCCCATGGACGCGTTTGCCATTGCTAACCGCTTCCTTCCTGCCGAGCGGAAGTACCGGCTGCTGACCCTGGCCGAAGGGCAGGCAGCGGTGCGCGGCTCCTGCGGGTTGAAAGTGGTAGCCGACCTGCGTCTGGAGGATTTGCCGGAAGCCGTCGACCTGTTGCTGGTGCCAGGCGGCCCGGGCGCCTATGACATCGCCCTGCCAGGCATCGAGCGCTGGCTGCCCCAGGCCGTGCGCCAGGCCAAACGCTTTGGTGCCATCTGCACGGGAGTATTCCTGCTGGGCCGGGCCGGGCTGCTGGACGGCTATCGCTGCACCACACACTGGAACTACGTGGAGCGCCTGGCACAGGCGTTCCCCGAGGCGAAGGTCGAGACCGAACAGATCTACGTGATCGACCGCTGCCTGATTACCTCGGGCGGCATCACCGCTGGCATCGACCTGGCACTGGCGGTGGTGGCCGAAGACCACGGCAAGGCGCTGGCCCTGGAAGTGGCCAAGGTGCTGCTGGTCGCCCGCCATCGCCAGGGTGGGCAGACACCCTACGGGCCACTGCTGGCGGCTGTACCGCGGGATGATTCACCGATTGCCCGGGTGCAGGCGTATATCGTCGACCATATCGAACAAGCCTTCACCGTGCAGAAGATGGCCGACCTGGTGGCCATGAGCGGGCGCAACTTCGCCCGCACCTTTCAGCGCGAGGTGGGCATCACGCCGCTGCAATACTTGCAAAACGCACGCATCGACCGCGCGCGCAAGCTGCTGGAAGGCACCGACCTGCCGTTGAAGGTAGTGGCTGCGCAGTGCGGGTTTGGCAGTGACCGGCATTTGCGCAAGGTGTTCTGCGAGCGGATTGGCATGACGCCGGCGCAGTATCGGGCGCAGTTTGGTGGCGGTGAATAGTCAGATCTGCGCTGCCTTCTTCGCGGGCACGCCCGCTCCCACAGAGATAACACCGGCCTCAGGGGCAGTGTTGTACCTGTGGGAGCGGGCGTGCCCGCGAAGAGGCCACCACAGGTTGTCACCTGTACCGGGACAATGTTTCTCCCCGATGGCAGATTGTTTGACTCCATCTCAACCCCCAGAATTGTCCGCCAAACTGATCTAACGCTGCCCCGGCAGCTCATGGAGTACGAGCCAATGCCACACGAAGGCAGCCTTCTGCAAACCGCGGTGATCTTCCTGCTCGCCGCTGTTCTCGCCGTCCCCCTGGCCAAGCGCCTGCACCTGGGGGCCGTGCTCGGTTACCTGCTCGCCGGCGTGATCATCGGCCCGCAGGCGCTGGGCCTGATCCGCGACACCGAAAGCGTGGCGCACATTTCCGAGCTGGGCGTGGTCCTGCTGCTGTTCATCATCGGCCTTGAGCTGTCGCCCAAGCGCCTGTGGCTGATGCGCAAGTCCGTATTCGGCGTCGGCACCGCCCAGGTGCTGCTGACCGGTGCGCTGATCGGCGCCATCGCCCTGTTCGGCTTCAGCCAGACGCTACCGGCGGCCATCGTGCTCGGTCTGGGCCTGGCGCTGTCGTCCACCGCCCTTGGCCTGCAGAGCCTGGCCGAAAGCAAGCAGCTCAACGCCCCGCACGGCCGCCTGGCGTTCGCCATCCTGCTGTTCCAGGACATCGCCGCGATCCCACTGATCGCATTGGTTCCGCTGCTGGCTGCCAGTGGCCCGGACACCAGCCACGGCGACAGCCTGGAGCATGGCCTGAAGGTGTTCGCCAGCATCGCCGTGGTCATCGTCGGTGGCCGCTACCTGCTGCGCCCGGTGTTCCGCACCGTGGCCCGCACCGGCCTGCCGGAAGTGTCCACCGCCACCGCGCTGCTGGTTGTGATCGGCACTGCCTGGCTGATGGAAGAAGCCGGCATTTCCATGGCCCTGGGTGCCTTCCTCGCCGGCCTGCTGCTGGCCGACTCGGAATACCGCCACGAGCTGGAATCGCAGATCGAACCATTCAAGGGCCTGCTGCTGGGGCTGTTCTTCATCAGCGTCGGCATGGGCGCCAACCTGCGCCTGCTGCTGGAAATGCCTTTGGTGGTGCTGGGCCTGACCCTGCTGCTGGTGGCCGTGAAGCTGGTACTGCTGATCGGCGTCGGGCGCCTGGCCGGTGGCCTGAACAGCGCCAGTGCCCTGCGCCTGGGCATGGTGCTGGCTGCCGGTGGTGAATTTGCCTTCGTGGTGTTCAAGCTGGGCAAGGACCAAGGCTTGTTCGACACCCAGACCTACGACCTGCTGCTGATGACCATCACCCTGTCGATGGCCATTACCCCGCTGCTGATGATTGGCTGCGCCCACGCCCTCAAGCGCCCGCAACCGGCGCGTGAAGTGCCGGAGCATTACAAGCAGATCCAGGCTGACACGCCACGGGTGGTGATCGTCGGCATGGGCCGCATGGGCCAGATCGTCGCGCGCATCCTGCGGGCACAGAAGATTCCGTTCATTGCCCTGGAAACCTCGGTGGACACCATCGAGATGACCCGTATGTTCGAACAGGTACCCGTGTTCTACGGCGACCCACTGCGCCCCGAGGTGCTGCATGCCGCCAAGGTGGGCGAGGCGGAATACTTCATCATCACCATCGATGACCCGGAAGCTGCCATTCACACGGCGGAACGGGTGAAACGCCTGTACCCGCACTTGAAAGTGCTGGCCCGCGCGCGTAACCGCCAGCATGTGCACAAGTTGGCGGATGTCGGCGCCGAGCCGATTCGAGAGACGTTCTACTCCAGCCTGGAGATGACCCGCCGGGCATTGGTGGGGTTGGGGTTGAGCGAGGCGCAGGCGGCGGACCGGATTGCGCGGTTTACCCAGCATGACGAAGAGGTGCTGGTGGCCCAGGGGCAGGTGCGTGATGACCGGGCCAAGGTGATGCAGACGGCCAAGGAGGCCCGGGCGGAGTTGGAGCGGTTGTTTGATTCGGATGCGGATTGAGCTATCAGGCAAACACTAGCCGTACTATTTGCGGATGCTCACGGTGCGCGGCCTGCCAGAGATCATAAGCAGCCTGCTCCGCAAGATACTGGCGGGCATCACCGAGGCCCGCCAACTCAAGGCGATAAGCAAGGTCGGCTGATATGGCGGCGCGCCCGTTAAGAACGGTGGACAACTGCCCTCGCGAGTAGCCGAGGTGTCGAGCCAGCCCCGATACGCTCATGCCAATCGCAGGTAACACGTCTTCACGGAGGGACTCGCCAGGGTGGGGCGGATCGAACATAGCCATGATTTCAGCTTCCTAGTGGTAATCCAGATAATCGACAAGCTCCACGTCTGTACCAACGAAGCGGAACACCAGACGCCAATTGCCCGAGACATTCACTGCCCAAAAGCCGTCCAGCTTTCCATGCAGGGGATGAAGCCGGTTACCAGGGCGATTCATATTTGAAGGCGTCTGCGCTACTTCAAGTGAAGCGAGTAAGCGTCGCAAACGGGCAACATGATCTGCCCGCACTCCTGATGAGTCGCCTTGCTGATGAAGTAGCCTCAGGCCTTTGTGCCTGAAGCTCCGTATCATTGGAGATAAAGTGTAAGGCCAAGCCTTACACTATTCAAGTTAGCATTGGGAACGTACATAGACATACTCCTGAATGATTTCCGGGTTGACCAGTTTGTTCCTGACCACTCGGTTTGGCGCCGTCTGACGCTCCGATCTGCGCGTAAGAAATTTCCCAAAAAAGATGCCCGTCAGAAGCAAATCGCCCACATGGCCCCTCGCCTGCCATCACTACAAGTCGGTCTGGTGCAATCTTGGGAGAGAAGGCTTGCCCACGATTAGCAGCGCGCGGAATTAAAACGCAGACGTCTCAGCAGCCTCCTACTTACCTGCGAGTCATTTCCTACTCAGGCACACCGTCTGAAGATTTATCCTACGCACCGTGTCGACGCCCGTCTGATTGTCCGGGGAAAGCCTGCTCTCTAGGCTTGCCGGGTCGCTGTCGGTTCAGCGATCGGGTGTGGAAACCCGTCTGGTCTGAGGTGCTGTCTTCAATGGCAGCTGTGCGCGGGAGGCCGTATGGCCTACCGGGTTGCCTCCGACCGGTTTTCCACCCCGCGTACAACTGCCACCCTTCGTGTGGAAACGGATGGTTGCAGGACAATCTTGTGAGGTCACTGCAATGAAAAAAATTGTCCCCAATCCACCTCTTCCCGACACCAAAGAGCGCGCTTTCAGCCGCTGCGATGCCGGCCATCCACCTTTGTTCACAGTAAACCCAGGCGTCTCTGCCCACGACGCCCTGGTGCATGTCGCCCAGTACCTGCGCGGCGCCTACGACTGTGGCTACAAAGCCCTGGAACACCTGGATGAAACCGGCAAGAGCCTGTTCTGGAGCAACCTGAATGCGCTCGAAATGGCAGAAGGATTGGTTGAGGCATTGCTGGATGGGATTGAGTCGCAGCCCATGAATTGATGTTGTCTGTTCCGGCCCCTTCGCGGGCTTGCCCGCTCTCACAGGTACTGCACTGCGTCAGAGCCTGTGGTGATCCTGTGGGAGCGGGCAAGCCCGCGAAGAGGCAGGCACAGCAAACACAAAAGGCCGGCTCCCTGCAGAGGGAGCCGGCCTTATTGCTTTCAACTAACGGACTATTACTTACCCGCAGTCAGCGCGTTGTAGCTGGTAATCAGGTTGCGATAATCCGGAATGTGGTTGGAGCACAGCGCCGCCAGCCCTTCGATGTCGTTGCGCCAGTCGCGGTGCAGCTCACAGGCCACGCCGAACCAGGTCATCATTTGCGCGCCGGCGCGGCTCATGCGGTCATGGGCAGCATCGCGGGTCATTTCGTTGAAGGTGCCGGAAGCATCGGTCACCACGAACACTTCGAACTCCTCTTCCAGGGCCGACAGCGCCGGGAACGCTACACAGACCTCAGTCACCACGCCGGCAATGATCAGCTGTTTCTTGCCAGTGGCCTTCACCGCCTTGACGAAGTCTTCGTTGTCCCAGGCGTTGATCTGGCCTGGGCGGGCGATGTACGGGGCGTCTGGGAACAGGGCTTTCAGCTCTGGTACCAGCGGGCCGTTGGGGCCTTGTTCGAAGCTGGTGGTGAGGATGGTCGGCAGGTTGAAGAACTTGGCCAGGTCGGCCAAGGCCAGCACGTTGTTCTTGAACTTGTCCGGCTCGATGTCACGGACCAGGGACAGCAGGCCAGCCTGGTGGTCGACCAGCAGGACAGCGGCGTCGTCTTTGTTCAGGCGGTTGTAGGTGAATTTGCTCATGGTCTGTGCTCCTAAGGGTTATGAATTTTTCAGCATTCGGGGGTGTTTCGCGTTGATGGGCACAGATTAAAATCATCACCTTTGTGGCGGTAGATAGCAGAATTTGGCTTTAGCGTTCCGTTTTGTGAACGATGGATTTGTAGGGGCTGTGCCGGCCTCTTCGCGGGTAAACCCGCTCCCACAGGGATGGCGCCGGGCTTGAGCCCTGTGCAGTACCTGTGGGAGCGGGTTTACCCGCGAAAGGGCCGGCACAGGCAACCAAGTACCTGGAGACCGATCATTGGAAGACCTCAACTCCCTCTACTACTTCACCCAGGTAGTCGAGCACGGCGGCTTCGCCCCGGCTGGCCGGGCGCTGGACATGCCCAAGTCGAAGCTAAGCCGGCGCATCGCCGATCTCGAAGACCGCCTGGGCGTGCGCCTGCTGCACCGCACCAGCCGCCATTGTTCGCTCACCGAGATCGGCCAGGCCTACTACAACCGCTGCCTGGCCATGCGCGTGGAGGCCGAGGGCGCGGCGGAGATCATCGAGCGCAACCGCAGCGAACCGCGCGGTCTGGTGCGTATCAGTTGCCCGACCACCCTGCTCAATTCCTGGGTCGGGCCGATGCTGACCCGCTACATGCTCAAGTACCCGCAGGTGGAGCTGTTCATCGAGAGCACCAACCGCCGCGTCGACCTGCTGCACGAGGGCTTCGATATTGCCCTGCGGGTGCGCTTTCCGCCGCTGGAGAACACCGACATGGTGATGAAGGTACTGAGCAACAGTACCCAGTGCCTGGTCGGCCAGCCGCAGTACCTGGAGCAGTTGCCCAAGGGCTTCGACCCGCAGCTGCTCGGCACGCTGCCGAGCCTGCATTGGGGCAGCGCCCAGCGTGAGTACCAATGGGAGCTGTTCCAGGGTGAGGACAGCAGCCACAGCATCGTCATCCCGCACACACCGCGCATGGTGACGGACGACCTGTTCGCCCTGCGCCATTTCGTGGTGGCCGGGGTGGGTATTGCGCACCTGCCGCGGGTGGCGGTGCGTGAAGACCTGGCGGCGGGGCGGCTGGTGGAGTTGTTGCCGGAATGGCACCCGCGTTGCGGCATCGTGCATGCAATCTTCCCGTCGCGGCGGGGGTTGCTGCCGTCGGTGCGGGCGCTGATCGATCATCTGGCCGAGGAGTTTGCGATCAGCGACATGGCTTGAGTTCTGGGTTGGCTGTACCGGCCTCTTCGCGGGCTCGCCCGCTCCCACAGGTTCACCACAGGCTCTGAACCCTGTGCAAAACCTGTAGGAGCGGGCGAGCCCGCGAAGAGGCCGGCACAGGCAAAACCACCCAGAGCACACACATACAAGACCCCTGGCCTATCCTTCATCCACATTCCCGGATCATCCCTCCCGGAGCCCCCATGATCCGCGCCACTCACGGACCAGGCCGCGCCCTGCTCGCCACCCTCGCCCTGTGCCCGGCGCTCAGCCAGGCCGAAGAGCCCGGCTGGTCGCTGCTCAGCCGCAACTACTTCCTGCACAGCGACTTCCGCTCGCCCTCCGGCAGTGGCCAGAACTACCGCCAGGAATGGGCCCAGGGCTTCATTGGCGAAATCCGCTCCGGCTTCACCGAGGGCACACTCGGCGTCGGCATCGATGCCCATGGTTTTCTCGGCCTCAAGCTGGACGGCGGCCGCGGCCATGCCGGCACTGGCCTGCTGCCGCGCGACAGCGATGGCCGCGCCGAGTCCGACTACTCCAGCGCCGGCGCCGCACTCAAGCTGCGGATGGGCAACACCCAATTGCGCTACGGCGAAATGACCGTGGAAACCCCGGTGTTCGACACCAGCGACAAACGCCTGCACCCGGAGTACGCCACCGGCTGGTTCCTGGACAACACCGACCTGCCCGACTGGCGCCTGCAGGCCGGGCACTTCACCGCCTTCAACAACCAGGACAACAGCTCCAGCCATGATGACTTCAGCGGCTACGGCGCTACCACCGACAACCGTGCCATCAGCCTGGCCGGCGCCGCGTTCGCACCCGACGGGCCATTCGGCGGCGCACTGTACGCAGGCCAGCTGGAGGACACCTGGCGCCAGGCCTACCTCAACCTGAACCTGGCCGAGGGCAACTGGCGCCTGGACGGCAACCTGTACAAGACCCGCGACACCGGCAATGCCAGTGCCGGGGCAATCGACACCCTCGCCTACAGCCTGCTGGCCAGGTACAGCTTTGGCGCCCAGGCGCTGAGCCTGGCCTACCAGAAGGTCGAGGGCGATACCCCGTTCGACTTCGTCGGCGGTGACTCCATCTACCTGGCCAACTCGATCAAGTACGCCGACTTCAACGGCCCCGGCGAGCGCTCGTGGCAACTGCGCTACGACCTCGACTTCGCCACCCTCGGCGCCCCCGGCCTGAGCCTGATGGGCCGCTACGTCAGCGGCCGTGGCATCGACGGCAGCCATGCCCCGGCCGGCGGCGCCTATGTGGGCCAGTACGGCGACGGCGGCAAGCACTGGGAGCGCGACATCGACCTGAAATACGTGGTGCAGTCGGGCGCCGCCAAGGACCTGAGCCTGTCGTTTTCCCACGTCAGCCACCGCGCCAACCAGGCCCAGGCCGGCGATGACATCGACCGGATCTACCTGATCATCGAATACCCACTCAAAGGCAGCTTCTGACATGAGCACGACCACTTCAGGCGCCTGGAGCCCATTGCGCAACGCCACCTTCCGCATGCTTTGGATCGCCACCATCGCTTCCAACATCGGCACCTGGATGCATGAGGTGGGCGCCGGCTGGCTGATGACCACGCTGTCGGCCAGCCCGCTGCATGTGGCCCTGATCCAGGTAGCCGGCTCGCTACCAATGTTCTTCCTCGCCCTGCCGGCCGGTGCGGCGGCGGATATCGTCGACAAGCGCCGCTACCTGTTGCTGGTGCAACTGTGGATGTCCACGGTGGCCGTGGTGTTGGCAGCCCTGACCCTGCTCGGGCTGATGAACGTCACCCTGCTGCTGGTGCTTACCCTGGCGCTAGGCATCGGCACGGCACTGATGATGCCGGCCTGGAGCGCGCTTACACCGGAGCTGGTGGGCAAGGACGACCTGGCCAACGCGGTGGCGCTTTCCAGTGTCGGTATCAATGTGTCGCGCGCCATCGGCCCGGCTTTGGCGGGCGTGGTGGTGAGCATGGTCGGCCCGTGGCTGACCTTCGCCCTGAATGCCATCTCGTTCGCCGGGGTAATCCTGGTGCTGTTCCTGTGGAAGCGCGAGGTGAAGGAGCCACTGCTGCCGGCCGAGCGCTTCGTCGGCGCCATGCGCACCGGGCTGCGTTTCGCGCGCAGTGCCAAGCCCTTGCAGGCGGTGATATTGCGCGCCTTGGCATTCTTTTTCTGCGCCAGCGCCGGCACCTCGCTGCTGCCGTTGATCGTGCGTGGCGAGATGCAGGGTACCGCCGCCGATTTCGGCCTGCTGCTGGCGGCCATCGGCATCGGCGCGGTGGCCGGCGCCACCTTGCTGCCACGCCTGCGCGAACGCATCAGCCGCGACCGCCTGGTGCTGCTGGCCAGCCTGCTGTATGCCCTGTTCCTGCTGGCCCTGGCGCTGGTGCGCAACTTCTATGTGCTGCTGCCGGCAATGCTGCTCAGCGGCGCGGCGTGGATTGCCGTGCTGTCCAACCTGCAGGTGGCGGCGCAGACCTCGGTGCCGGCCTGGGTACGGGCGCGGGCGCTGTCGGTGTACATCCTGATCTTCTTTGGTGCCATGGCCGGTGGCGGGTTGCTGTGGGGCACGCTGGCCAGCCATGCAACGATCACCTTGAGCCTGCTGCTGGCCGCAGGAGGCTTGGCACTGGGCACGCTGCTGACCTGCAAGGTGACGCTGCCGGAAACCGCAGCCGAGGAGCTGACGCCGTCACTGCATTGGCCGGTGCCGCTGCTGAGCGACGACATGGACAAGGAAAGCGGGCCGGTGATGGTCACCGTGGAATACCACATCGACCCGGCCAAGGCCGAGGCGTTCCAGCAGGCAGCGCGGGAGCTGGAGGCGATGCGCAAGCGCAATGGCGCGTTGTCGTGGGGGTTGATGCGCGACAGTGCGGACCCGGCGTTGTGGCTGGAGTTCTTCTTCGAGGAATCGTGGCTGGAGCATTTGAGGCATCACCACCGGGTAACCCGGGGTGAGCTGAAGATCGAGGCCAGGGTGCGGATGCTGCAGACCGATGGGGTGGAAGTGAAGATCCGGCATCTGTTGGCTGGAGCTGAGCACAAGGCTCACCATTGATGCTGGCCTTTCCGGCCTCTTCGCGGGCTCGCCCGCTCCCACAGGGATCGCACAGAGTCTGAGGGCTGTGATGTACCTGTGGGAGCGGGCGAGCCCGCGAAGGGGCCAGCACAGAAGGAACAAAAAAGGGGGCCAATAACTGGCCCCCCCTTTTCACATCAGCTCAGCTTAGAAAGCAAAGCACGAACAACCCAACGCCCCCCAGAAGCCCTGGAAGTCATTCACCGGCACATTCGAATGCCGTGCCTTCTCATGGCTGTGTGCATGCACCCCGCAAGGCCCGACACACTGGTGCGCCACCGCTGCCAGCGACGGCGTGCCCACGCGCCAGTGGCCCGGCACCTTGCTCACCGGCGACCACTCCGGCAGCACCGGCACCTGGGGCGGGCCGAACTTGTCGAATTCCGCCGCGCCATACACCACCTTGCCGTCGACCACGGTCAGCACCGACTCGATGCCCTTGATCGCCTCTTCATCGACACTGAAGAAGTCCAGCGACAGCGCCGCCAGGTCGGCCAGCTGGCCCACCTTGATCTGGCCTTTCTTGCCCTGCTCGCTGGAGAACCAGGCGCTGCCCTGGGTGAACAGCTGCAGCGCGGTGTCACGGCTGAGGCCTTCCGGGTACAGCTCCATGCCACCGACGGTCTTGCCGCTGACCAGCCAGTACAGCGAAGTCCACGGGTTGTAGCTGGACACGCGAGTGGCGTCGGTACCGGCGCCCACCGGCACGCCCATGTCGAGCATGCGCTTGATTGGCGGGGTCTGCTCGGCAGCCTTGGCACCGTAGCGGTCGACGAAATACTCACCCTGGAAGGCCATGCGATCCTGGATGGCGATACCGCCGCCCAGCGCACGCACTCGCTCGATGTTCTGCGGGGTGATGGTTTCGGCGTGGTCGAAGAACCACGGCAGGCCATTGAACGGGATATCGCGGTTGACCTTCTCGAACACGTCGAGCATGCGCGTGATCGATTCGTTGTAGGTGGCATGCAGGCGGAACGGCCAGCGCTGCTCGACCAGGTGGCGCACCACCGGCTCCAGCTCTTGTTCCATGGTTTGCGGCAGGTCCGGGCGCGGTTCGAGGAAGTCCTCGAAGTCGGCGGCGGAGAACACCAGCATCTCGCCGGCGCCATTGTGGCGCAGGAAGTCGGTACCGCTGTGCAGCTTCACGCTGGAGGTCCACTTGCGGAAGTCGTCCAGCTCTTCCTTGGGCTTCTGGGTGAACAGGTTGTAGGCAATGCGCACGGTCAGCTGGTTGTTGTCGGCCAGCTCCTGGATCACCTGATAGTCGTCCGGGTAGTTCTGGTAGCCACCACCGGCATCGATGGCGCTGGTCAGGCCCAGGCGGTTGAGCTCGCGCATGAACTGGCGGGTGGAGTTGACCTGGTATTCCAGCGGCAGCTTCGGCCCCTTGGCCAGGGTGGCGTAGAGGATCATCGCGTTGGGGCGGGCGATGAGCATGCCGGTCGGGTTGCCGAACTTGTCACGCTGGATCTCGCCGCCCGGCGGGTTGGGCGTGTCCTTGGTGTAGCCGACGGCCTTGAGCGCGGCGCGGTTGAGCAGTGCGCGGTCATACAGGTGCAGCAGGAATACCGGGGTGTCAGGTGCGGCCTGGTTGATTTCCTCCAGGGTGGGCATGCGTTTTTCGGCGAACTGGAACTCGTTCCAGCCACCGACCACGCGCACCCACTGCGGGGTCGGCGTACGCGCAGCCTGGTCCTTGAGCATGCGCAGGGCATCGGCCACCGAAGGCACGCCTTCCCAGCGCAGCTCCAGGTTGTAGTTCAGGCCACCACGGATCAGGTGCAGGTGCGAGTCGTTCAGGCCAGGGATGACCGTACGCTGCTTGAGGTCGATGATCTGCGTGGTGGCGCCCTTGTGGGCCATGGCTTCGGCATCGTTGCCCACTGCGATGAAACGGCCATCCTTGATGGCGACGGCGGTCGCGGTGGGCTTTTCACGATCAACGGTATGCAGTTTGCCGTTGAACAGAATCAGATCGGCGGTCATGGAGCCTCCTTGGGTGGATGCGTGAGCGGAACCGGCGGAACCGGTAAAAGGCAATGCGGACCAGAGCGCGCCGGCGGCACCGAGCACGGTACTGGTGGCGAGGAACTGGCGACGGGTCTTGTCGTTGCGGTCCTGGGACATGGGGTTCTCCGTCTGGTGCGGCAGCGGGCAGGCGCAACTGCGGAGCATGCCGGTTGGTGTAGGGGCAAGGCTTGGATGGATGTGCGGTGGGTGGTTGAAGGTTAGCCCTGTTCAGCATTTGTGCTGTCTGGGCTGGCCTCTTCGCGGGCACGCCCGCTCCCACAGGTACTGCACAGCATTTAAAACCTGTGATTTCCCTGTGGGAGCGGGCGTGCCCGCGAATGCCTCCCACAATTACTGCTGAAGGAACGCCAGCAGGTCCTCGTTCAGCTGCTGTGCATGAGTCACCGCAAACCCGTGCGGCGCCCCCGCATACACCTTCAGCTCAGCCCCGCGAATCAGCTCCGCCGCCTGCTTGCCGGTGCTCTCGAACGGCACGATCTGGTCGTCGTCACCGTGGATCACCAGGGTCGGCACATCGATCTTGGCCATATCCGGACGGAAGTCGGTTTCGGAAAACGCCGTCACGCAATCCAAAGTGCCCTTGATCGATGCCATCAGCGCAATGTTCAAGGTCTGGGTCTGCACCCCCTGGGACACCTGCTGCCCATGGTTGATGCCATAGAACGGCGCGGCGAAATCGGCGATGAACTGCGCCCGGTCGGCACGCAGGCCGGCGCGGATACCCTCGAACACCGACAGGTCGACACCTTCAGGGTTGTCGTCACGCTTGCCGAACACCGGCGTCACCGCGCCCAGCAGCACCAGCCCGGCCACCCGCTCGCTGCCGTGGCGGGCGATGTAGCGGCTGACGTCACCGCCACCCATCGAGAAGCCCACCAAGGTCACGTCGCGCAGGTCGAGGTGTTCGATCAGCTGGGCGATGTCATCGGCGAAGGTGTCGTAGTCGTAGCCATTCCATGGCTGGCTCGAACGGCCGAAACCACGGCGGTCGAAGGCGATGGCGCGGTAGCCGCGGCTGGCCAGGAATTCCATCTGCGAATCCCACATGTCGGCATCCAGTGGCCAGCCGTGGCTGAACAGCACAGGTTTGCCGCTACCCCAGTCCTTGAAGTAGATCGAAGTGCCATCGCGGGTAACGAACGTGCTCATGTCGGTATCTCCTTGAAAATGTCGAGGTAAAGGCCTGGCTCAGCCACGCAGCCAGTTGGCGCAGCGGCGGGTTACCCAAGGCATGATGTAGAACACCACAGGCAGGATGACGAACACATTGACGATCAGGTTGCCGGCAATCACACCGCCCAGCTGAGGGAAGCGTGCGAACAGCGGTGCCAGCAGTTGCGGAATGATCATGGTCATCGGGCAGATCACCAGGTAGGTCAGCAGCGCCTGCTTCCAGCGCGGCGGTTGCGCTGCGTTGGTGCCCGGGGTGCTATCAAGAACCTGGTGTTGCAGGCATACGGTTACCACTTCGCGGTTATCTTGGAGTGCGGTGTTCATCAGCGTTCCTTGGGATGAGCTTGCCCGCATCCACTGTGCAACGGCGGACGGGCGCTGGATTGGACAGGTGTGCTGCCTTGGCGGGCACCGGCTGGCGGTGCCCGCGCATCTGGCTTACTTGCTGGCGTTGAAAGCGTTGTAGCTGGTGATCAGGTTGCGGTAGTCCGGGATGTGGTTGGAGCACAGCGCCGCCAGGCCTTCGATGTCGTTGCGCCAGTCGCGGTGCAGCTCACAGGCCACGCCGAACCAGGTCATCAGTTGTGCGCCGGCCTGGCTCATGCGGTCGTGGGCGGCGTCGCGGGTCATGGCGTTGAAGGTGCCGGAGGCATCGGTGACCACGAACACTTCGAACTCTTCTTCCAGGGCCGACAGCGCCGGGAAGGCTACGCACACTTCGGTCACCACGCCGGCGATGATCAGCTGCTTCTTGCCGGTGGCCTTCACCGCCCTGACGAAGTCTTCGTTGTCCCAGGCGTTGATCTGGCCTGGGCGGGCGATGTAGGGGGCGTCCGGGAACAGGGCTTTCAGTTCTGGTACCAGCGGGCCGTTCGGGCCTTGTTCGAAGCTGGTGGTGAGGATGGTCGGCAGGTTGAAGAACTTGGCCAGGTCGGCCAGGGCCAATACGTTGTTCTTGAACGCGTCCGGCTCGATGTCGCGGACCAGGGACAGCAGGCCAGCCTGGTGGTCGACCAGCAGGACAGCGGCGTCGTCTTTGTTCAGGCGGTTGTATTTGAAGTTGGTCATGGTCGTTGCTCCTAAGGGTTTTGATCTTTTCAGTAAGTTGGGTGTTTCGCGTTGATGGGAGAAGATTAAAACCATGACCTTTCTGGCGGTAGATAGCAGTTTTTGGCCCTAGCGTTCTGTTTTATGAACGATGGTTTGGTATAGGCTCGACCGGCCCTTTCGCGGCTAAAGCCGCTCCCACAGGGATTGCGCGGGATTTGAATCGTGCGCAGTACCTGTGGGAGCGGCTTTAGCCGCGAAGAGGCCGGCACAGGCCCCATTGCCTGCCCGGCCAACCTGCTCTATTACTACCCACAGCCCTCCCCTCACCCGAGACCACCATGCTGGCGTTCATCCAGTCATACCCGTTGTTGCTCGGCACCGCCCTGATCCTGCTCGACCTCGTGCTCTGGCAACTGATCCCTCTCCAGCACCGGGCCTGGCGCATCGGCGCGCGGCTGGTGCTGTTCCTGCTGTTCAGCTCGGTGCTGGTGGCTGCCGGCATGAGCCCGCTGCAACCACCACCCTGGCCCGATGATGTCTCGCGCAACCTGATCGCCACGGTACTGGCGATCGGCTGGTGGCTGTTCGGCGCACGCACGGTGACGGTGGTGTTCGGCCTGTTGCTGGTGGCCCGCGGCAGCCATGGCGGGCGTTTGCTGCAGGATGTGCTGGGGGCGCTGATCTTCCTGGCTGCCGTGGTCGCTGCCGCAGGCTATGTGTTGCAGTTGCCGGTCAAGGGCCTGCTGGCCACGTCGGGGGTAATGGCCATCGTCATCGGCCTGGCGCTGCAGAGCACACTGGCCGACGTGTTCAGTGGCATCATCCTGAACACCACGCGGCCGTATCAGATTGGCGACTCGATCTCCATCGACAGCACCGAAGGCAAGGTGCTGGAAATCGACTGGCGTGCCACCCGCCTGCTCACCAGCACCGGAAGCCTGGCGGTAATCCCCAACTCGGTGGCGGCCAAGGCCCGGCTGCTCAACCACAGCCGCCCTGCCGATTTGCACGGGGTGTCGATCAGCGTGGTGGTGCCGGCCAAGGTGCGGCCCAAGCGGGTGTTCGATGCGCTGGAAAAGGCCTTGCAAGGCGTCAGTGCCATTCTTGCAACACCAGGACCAAAGGTGACGGTGAAAGCCTCGACGCTGGAATCAGTGGAATACGAAGCCAGTGGCTTCGTGGCCGACGCGGGCGCCAAGGGCGACGCGCGCAACCAGCTGTTCGACCTGGCCCACCGGCACCTGGAGGCCAGTGGGGTGATGTGGAACACCGACCTGGCCATGCCACCACGCAGCCGCCAGCGCGAGGTGCTGGACGAGGTGCGGGTGTTCCGCTCGCTGAGCGCGGAAGAGCGCGATGCGCTTAGCCAGCGCATGACAGCGGTGGAATACCTGGCCGACCAGGTAATCCTGGGCGTGGGCGAGCATTCCGATCATTTGCTGGTGATTGGCAGCGGGGTGGTTTCGGCGTCGATCCGCGATGGCGACAAGCTGGTCGAGGCCGGGCGCATGGGGCCGGGCGAGGTGCTGGGGATCGAAGGAATCATCGACGAAGAGGAATCGCTGGCCGAGTTCCGCACGCTGACCGGTTGCGTGCTGTATCGGATCGACAAGGAACAGGTGAAGAGCTGCCTGGTGCAACGCGGCGATGTGCAGACGGCGTTGAGCAAGTTGCAACGGTTTCGGCGGCAGAGCCGGGAGTCGTTATTGCTGCAGAAGCCGGTTTCGATCAAGAAGGGCGGCTTTCTCAGCTGGTTGCACAAGTAAACCTGTGCCGGCCTCTTCGCGGGCGCGCCCGCTCCCACAGGTCCACCACAGCACTCACTGTGGGAGCGGGCATGCCCGCGAAGAGGCCTGTATTTACAACACAACTCTCAAGCATTGCCCCGCGTGGTACAGCGAGAACCCGGACTCGTAGAACGCGGTCCGCAGCGAGGGCGCACTCACGCCCTTCATCGGCGAGAACGGAATCGGCAGGCTGCCCGCCTCCCCCTTCAGCAGGAACTCGGCAAACGCCCGGCCAATCACGGTCCCGGTGGTATTGCCCCGCCCGTTGTAGCCGGTCACCGCCACCAGCCCCGGCGCCGGTTCGAACAGGCGCATCAGGTGGTCTGGGGTGAAGTCGATGCAGCCGGTCCAGTGCATTTCCCACTCGACCTTGCCCAGCTCCGGGTAATAGTGGCTCTGGATGCGGTCGGCCCAGCTGCGCACGAACCACGCCGGCTTGTTGTCGACCCGGCCCAGGCTGCCGAGCAGCAGGCGGCCCTGGTCGTCGCGACGGATGCTGCTGAGCACGGTGCGGGTGTCCCACGAGCCTTGGCCATGTGGCAGCACCTTGTCGGCTGCAGCGCCCTGCAACGGCTTGGACGCCACCTGGTAGTAGTAACCACGGAAAAACTGCTTCTGCAGGTTGCTCCAGTCGCCTTCGGTGTAGGCGCCGGTGGAAATCACCACCTTGTCGGCGCGCACCGAACCACGTGCGGTCTTCACCCGCCAGGCATCACCGTCACGCTCCAGGCCTTCGACCGAAGACTGCTGGAACAGCTTACCACCCAGGCGTGCCACCGCTGCGGCCAGGCCCTGGGTGTAGCCCATGGGGTTGATGGTGCCGGCGCGGCGGTCGAGCAGCGCGGCGGAAATCTTGTCGGTGCCGCAGTATTCCTGGCATTGGGCGCCGGTCAGCAGCTCCACATCGGCACCACGGCGGCGCCATTGTTCGTGGCGGGCCTCGAGGTCGGCGATGCCGGTGGCGTTGTGCGCCATGTGCAGCGTGCCTTTGTGCTGGGCCTGGCAGTCGATGCCAAGGCGTTCGATCATGGCGAACACTTCGGCCGGGGCTTCGCCGAGCACCTTGTTCAGGCGGCTGCCCTGCTGCAAGCCGAGGGTGGCCTCGACATCGTCGGGGCGAATCCAGGTGCCGGCGTTGACCAGGCCGACGTTGCGCCCGGAGCCACCGTGACCGATCTTCCAGGCCTCCAGCAGGATCACCGACTTGCCCTGTTCGAGCAGGTGGATGGCCGCCGACAGGCCGGTAATGCCGCCACCGATCACGCAGACATCGGCCTTGTGCTCACCGGCCAGGGCCTGGGCGGCGACGGTCGGTTTGCTGACGAATTCCCACAAGCATTCTTGACGCAGTTCGGACATGGCCCGGCTCCAGCAATTTGTTCTTGTTTGGGGCCGTTGTGCGGCCCATTCGCGGGTAAACCCGCTCCCACAGGTGCATCACAGGTTTCAAGAACTGTGTTGTACCTGTGGGAGCGGGTTTACCCGCGAACCGGGGGCCAGGCCCCCGGCCATGCAGCATCAGCCGATCAGTCGAACACGATACCCTGCGCCAACGGCAGTTCGCGCGAGTAGTTCACGGTGTTGGTCTGGCGACGCATGTAACCTTTCCAGGCATCCGAACCGGACTCACGGCCACCGCCAGTCTCCTTCTCGCCACCGAACGCACCGCCGATCTCGGCGCCGCTGGTGCCGATGTTGACGTTGGCGATGCCGCAGTCGCTGCCCGAGGCGCTCTGGAAGCGTTCGGCCTCACGGATGTCGGTGGTGAAGATGCACGACGACAGGCCTTGTGGCACTTCGTTGTTCAGGCGCAGGGCCTCTTCGAAGTCGTCGTAGGCCAGCACGTACAGGATCGGGGCGAAGGTTTCGTGGCGCACCACATCGCTCTGCGCCGGCATTTCGGCGATGGCAGGCGATACGTAGTAGGCGTTCGGGTACTGGTCGGCCAGCTGACGCTCGCCACCAAATACCTGGCCACCTTCGTCGCGTGCCTTGGCCAGCGCGCCCTGCATGGCGTCGAACGACTGCTTGTCGATCAGCGGGCCCACCAGGTTGTCCTTGCGTGGGTCACCGATGCGCACCTTGCCGTAGGCGGCTTTGACGCGGGCAACCACTTCGTCCTTGATCGAACGGTGCACGATCAGGCGGCGCAGGGTGGTGCAACGCTGGCCGGCAGTGCCCACTGCGGAGAACAGGATGCCACGCACGGCCAGGTCGAGGTCGGCGCTCGGGGCCAGGATCATGGCGTTGTTGCCGCCCAGTTCGAGGATGCTGCGGCCGAAGCGGGCAGCCACACGTGGGCCGACTTCGCGCCCCATGCGGGTGCTACCGGTGGCGCTGACCAGCGGTACGCGCGGGTCGTCGACCATGGCTTCGCCGGCTTCACGACCGCCGATCACCAGTTGTGCCAGGCCAGCCGGGGCATCACCAAAGGCTTTCAGGGCTTTTTCGAACAGCGCCTGGCAGGCCAGGGCTGTCAGCGGGGTCTTCTCGGACGGTTTCCATACCACCGAGTTACCGGCGACCAGGGCCAGGGCGGTGTTCCAGGCCCAGACTGCGACCGGGAAGTTGAAGGCGCTGATCACGCCGACCACGCCCAGCGGGTGCCAGGTTTCACGCATGTGGTGGCCAGGGCGCTCGGAAGCGATGGTCAGGCCGTACAGCTGGCGCGACAGGCCAACGGCGAAGTCGCAGATGTCGATCATTTCCTGCACTTCGCCCAGGCCTTCCTGGGTGATCTTGCCGGCTTCGATCGAAACCAGCTCGCCGAGGTCGGCCTTGTGCTCACGCAGCACTTCGCCGAACAGGCGCACCAGCTCGCCGCGGCGCGGGGCCGGCACGCTGCGCCAGGCTTCGAAGGCGCTCTGGGCCTGATCGATGCGGGCGATGGTCTCGGCCTTGCCGAGCAGTTTCACCGAGGCGATCTGGCTGCCGTCGATCGGCGTGTGAACAGGGTAGTCGCCCTGGGTGTAAGCCTGGGCAGCAACGCCAAGGCGCTCGAGCAGTCCAGCAACCATTTGTGCATCTCCTACATCGGGTGATGGGGTGGAAAAATGATGTGGATCAGTATTAATCCGATCACACCGGTGCAACAAACGACCTTTATTCCGCATATCATTCCGTCAGGTAATGATTTGAGCCGCAGAGACCGCTATGTCCAAACGCCTGGTGCCCTCCATGACCGCCCTGCAGTGCTTCGAAGCTGCAGCCCGCCATTTGAGCTTTACCCGTGCCGCCGAAGAGCTGCACCTGACCCAGAGCGCGGTCAGCAAGCAGGTGGCGCAGCTTGAAGACATGCTGCGCCACCACCTGTTCCTGCGTATCCGCCGCCGCCTGCAACTGACGCCGGCGGGCAGCCTGTACCTGGCCGAGGTCAACAAGATCCTCACCCAGGTGGATATGTCCAGCCGCTACGTGCTCACCTACGGCGAGCAGACCGAGATATTGAAGGTAGCCACTCAGCCGAGTTTTGGCGTGCGCTGGTTGATCCCGCACCTCAAGGGCTTTGGCAAGCGCCACAGCAACATCCACCTGGACATCCGCAACGAGATGGAGCCATTCGCCCTGCTGCAGGGCTCGGCGGACGTGGTGTTCTTCTATGGCCAGGGCACCTGGCCAGGGGCCACCTGCGTGGAGCTGTTCGGTGAGGAGGTGGTGCCGGTGTGCGCGCCGGAGTTGCTGGCCGGGCGTGAACTGAACGATGCCGGGGAGCTGGCCGACATGGTGCTGCTGCAGAGCACCTCGCGGCCCGAGGCCTGGCACGAGTGGTTCCTGGAGTTGGGCTTGCAGAGCGTCAGCGCCTACCACGGGCCGCGCTTCGATACCTTCTACATGGCCTTGAGCGCGGCGCAGGCCGGGTGCGGGGTGGCGTTGGTGCCGCGCTACCTGGCGGCAAAGGAGCTGGCCGAGGGGAGTTTGGTGGTGCCGTGGAACCATGCGATGCGCAGTGCCGGGGCGCATTACCTGGCGTATGCCGAGCATGCGGCGGAGGTGCCCAAGGTAAGGGCATTGGTGGAATGGATTCGTGAGCAGTTATCGGCTTGAGGGCCTCTTCGCGGGCACGCCCGCTCCCACAAGGTACTGCATAAGGTTCAGACTGCGCACAGTCCCTGTGGGAGCGGGCGTGCCCGCGAAAGGGCCCTTGAGGTCGATCAAAAAAGGAATGACACACTCACTTTTTTTCGCTTGTGAGCAAAGTGCATTCCCAGCTTTCATGTAAGCGTCCGAACCCAACCAGGAAGCTAGCGATGCCCGCCCACGATTTCGTCAGCCCCGACAGCATCCGCGCGCAGTTCTCTGCCGCCATGTCGCTCATGTACAAACAGGAAGTGCCCCTGTACGGCACGCTGCTGGAGCTGGTGAGCGAAATCAACCAGCAGGTCATGGCCCAGCAACCCGAGGTTGCCGAGGCCCTGCGCTGGACCGGCGAAATCGAGCGCCTTGATCAGGAGCGCCACGGCGCCATCCGTGTGGGCACCGCCGCAGAGCTGGCCACCATCGCCCGGTTGTTCGCGGTCATGGGCATGCAGCCGGTCGGCTACTACGACCTCAGTTCCGCTGGCGTGCCGGTGCATTCCACCGCCTTCCGCGCGGTGCATGAGCAGTCGCTGCACGTCAGCCCGTTCCGCGTGTTCACCTCGCTGCTGCGCCTGGAGCTGATCGACAACCCGCAGCTGCGCGAGCTGGCAGAGAGCATCCTGGCCAAGCGCCAGATCTTCACCGCCCGTGCCCTCGAACTGATCGCCCAATGCGAGCGCGATGGTGGCCTGAACGCCGCCGATGCCGAAGCGTTCGTGCAGGAAGCGCTGCACACCTTCCGCTGGCACCATGACGCCACTGTCACTGCCGAGCAGTACCAGCAGTTGCACGACCAGCACCGCCTGATCGCCGATGTGGTGGCCTTCAAGGGCCCACACATCAACCACCTGACCCCGCGCACCCTGGACATCGATGCAATCCAGCTTGGCATGCCGGCCAAGGGCATCCCGCCAAAGGCCGTGGTCGAAGGCCCGCCCACCCGCCGCCACCCGATCCTGTTGCGCCAGACCAGCTTCAAGGCCCTGCAGGAAAAGGTAGCGTTCAGCGACCAGCAGGGCAGCGAAGGCAGCCATACCGCGCGCTTCGGCGAAATCGAGCAACGCGGCGCGGCGCTGACGCCGAAAGGTCGCCAGCTGTACGACAAGCTGCTCGACGCCACCCGCGCCGCCCTGGGTGGCGCCCCGGCCGAGGCCAATGCCGAACGCTACATGGCGTTGCTGAAGGACACCTTTGCCGAGTTCCCGGATGACCTGGCACAGATGCGTGAACAGGGGCTGGCCTACTTCCGCTACTTCGCCACCGAGAAAGGCCTGGCTGCGCGCGACCAGGACGGCCGCCCGACCACACTGGAAGGGTTGATCGAGGCTGGCCATGTGCACTTCGAGGCGTTGGTGTACGAGGACTTCCTGCCGGTGAGCGCGGCGGGGATCTTCCAGTCCAACCTGGGTGACGATGCGCAGGCCGAGTACGGCAGCAACGCCAACCGCGATGCGTTCGAAGCGGCGCTGGGGCTGCAGGTGCAGGATGAGCTGGCGCTGTATGCGCAGAGCGAGCGTCGGTCGCTGCAGGCGTGTGCACAGGCGTTGAACCTGGGCTCGATGTAAGGCATTGCGGCCTCTTCGCGGGCTCGCCCGCTCCCACAGGTACAGTGCCGGTTTCAAGGCATGCGATAACCCTGTGGGAGCGGGCAAGCCCGCGAAGAGGCCGGTACAGGCGATCAAAGGGCCGGCAGGATCTGCACATCCGGCAAATCCATCGCCGCCACCTCCTCTTCCAGAAACGCGCTCAAACGCCGCAATCGCTCGCCCCCTGGCCGAGTGCGCGGCCATACCAGGTAATAATCCATCCCGCTGGGCACCGCCGTCGGCCAAGGCAGGCTCAAGCGCCCCTGCGCCACATCTTCGGCCACCATCAGCAAATCACCCATGGAAATGCCATAGCCACGCGCCGCGGCAATCATGCCCAGCTCCAGGGTGTCGAACACCTGCCCGCCCTTGAGCGAAACCTTGTCACTCAATCCCATGCGCTCCAACCACTCCCGCCAGTCGCGCTTGTCCACCGTGGGGTGCAGCAGCTCGATGCAGGCCAGCCGGCGCTCGTCCCACGGTTCCTCGTCGAGCAGGTCTGGCGCACCCACGGGGATCAGCAGCTCCGGGAACAACCTGCGCACTTCCCATTCCGGCGGGAACACCCCGTCGCTGAGCAACACCGCGCAATCGAACGGTTCCTGGTTGAAGTCCACATGGTCGACATCCATCCAGGCGCTGGTCAGCTGCACTTCGTTGCCAGGCTGCAAGTGGCGAAAGCGGCTAAGGCGCGCCAGCAACCAGCGCATGGTCAGGGTCGAGGGGGCCTTCATGCGCAGGATGTCATCCTCACCGCGCAAGGTATCGCAAGCCCGTTCCAGCGCGGCAAAGCCTTCGCGCACACCGGGCAGCAGCACCCGCGCCGCTTCGGTCAGTTGCAGGCTGCGGCCGCTGCGCACGAACAGACGGCAGGCAAAATGCTCCTCCAACGTGCGGATATGTCGGCTGACCGCGCTCTGGGTAATCGACAACTCTTCGCCGGCACGGGTGAAGGAGCTTAGCCGCGCTGCGGCTTCGAATGCGCGCAGGGCATACAGCGGGGGGAGCTGACGGGACATGAGGCACCTGCCATACGGGGCTGTGAAATGAATCACCGGGAAGCATATATACATGAGTCAGACTCATGCCAATGATCGCTTTTATCCTTTTGTGCAAAGTTGACCAAAGCCTCAGAATCGCCCTTCGTTGATCACCCCAGGAAAAGGACTGCCCCCATGCATGTCGCGCCCACCACAGAACTCAAGGCTTTGCTGCGCCTGGCCGGGCCGCTGATCGCCTCGCAGTTGGCGCACATGCTGATGGTGCTGACCGATACCCTGATGATGGCCCGCATCAGCCCGCAAGCCCTGGCTGGCGGCGGCCTGGGCGCGGCGAGCTACTCGTTCGTGTCGATCTTCTGCCTTGGCGTGATCGCTGCGGTCGGTACCCTGGTGGCCATTCGCAAGGGCGCCAACGACATCGAGGGCGCCACCCGCCTGGCGCAGGGTGGCTTGTGGCTGGCCTGGGGCCTGGCGCTGTTCGCTGCGCTGGTGCTGTGGAACCTTGAGCCGGTACTGCTGCTGTTCGGGCAAAAGCCCGAGAACGTTGCCTCGGCCGCCGAATTCCTCACCCTGCTGCCACTGGCCCTGCCCGGCTACCTGACCTTCATGGCCTTGCGCGGCTTCACCAGCGCGCTGGGCCGGTCGACCCCGGTGATGGTCATCAGCCTGGTCGGCACGGTGCTCAACTACCTGTTCAACGTGGCGTTGATCGAAGGCATGTTCGGCCTGCCCAAGCTGGGCCTGATGGGCATCGGCCTGGTCACCGCGGTGGTGTCGATGGGCATGGCCATTGCCTTGGCGCTGTATATCCGCTGGCACCCGGCCTATGCCGCCTACCCACTGCGCAAGGGCCTGTCGCGCCCTTCGCTGCCGGCCCTGCGCGAGCTGTGGCGGCTGGGCCTGCCGATTGGCGGCACCTACATGGTGGAAGTCGGCCTGTTCGCCTTCGCCGCGCTGTGCATGGGCGTGCTGGGCAGCACCGAGCTGGCAGCGCACCAGATCGCCCTGCAGATCGTTTCCACGGCGTTCATGGTGCCGACCGGGTTGTCGTATGCGGTGACCATGCGCGTGGGGCTGTACTACGGCGCCGGCAACCTGCTGGCGGCGCGCAGTGCCGGGCGGGTGGGCATCGGCTTCGGGGCGATGATCATGTTTGCCTTCGCCGCGCTGTTCTGGCTGCTGCCCGATGCGCTGGTGGGGCTGTTCATCGACCGTGACGACCCGGCATTTGCGGCGATCTTCCAGCTGGCGGTGCAGTTGCTGATGGTGGCTGCGTGGTTCGAGCTGTTCGATGGCATGCAGACCATCGCGATGGGCTCGATCCGTGGGCTGAAGGATGCCAAGACCACCTTCCTGATCGGCCTGGTGTGCTACTGGTTGGTGGGGGCGCCGAGCGCCTGGCTGTTCACCTTTACCCTGGGCGGTGGCGCGGTCGGGGTGTGGTGGGGACTGGCGTTGGGGCTGGCGTGTGCGGCGGTGGCACTGACTTTTGGCTTTGAGTGGCGCATGAAGCGGCTTTTGGGCAAGGCCGGTCTGGCTGACGGGTCGGCAGTGTCTGTGTGATTGCCGGGGCTGCTTTGCAGCCCTTTCGCGACGCAAGGCCGCTCCTACATGGGCCTGCGTTCGTCGATCAATGTAGGAGCGGCCTTGTGTCGCGACAGGAGGGCGAAGCCCTCCCCTGCGATGTCACAGGCTAACCAGCTTCGGCTTGCTGTAAACCAGCAAGAACTCCATCAACTCCCCCACCGGCAGCGGCTTGCTGACCAGGAAGCCTTGAACCTGGTCACAGCCAAACCCGCGCAGCAAAGCCATCTGCTCTTCGCTCTCCACCCCTTCGGCCACCACCTCCAGGTTGAGGTTGTGCGCCAGGTTGATCATGGCGTGCACCAGCTTGCGGTTCTCCTCGCGCATTTCCATTTCCGCGACAAAGCTGCGGTCCACCTTGAGCAAGGTGATCGGCAGGCTGTTGAGGTGCACGAACGAAGAGAACCCGGTACCGAAATCATCGAGCGAAAAGCGCACGCCCAGGCGCCCCAGGGCGTCCATGGTCTGGCGCACCAGTTCGTTGCGGCGCATCACCGCCGTTTCGGTCAGTTCGAACTCCAGCCAGCGGGCATCCACGCCATGTTCGAGAATCAGGCGGCTCAAGGTCGCCAGCAACTGGCTGTCCTGGAACTGGCGGAAGCTCAGGTTGACCGCCATGTGCAGCGGCTCCAGGCCGCGCTCGCACAGCGCCTGCATGTCGCGCAGGGCACGGGAAATCACCCAGTAGCCCAGCGGCACGATCAGGCCGCTCTGCTCGGCCAGCGGCACGAACTCGCTGGGCGGCAACAGACCGCGCTCGGCATGCCGCCAGCGCACCAGCGCCTCGAGGCCGACGATGCGCCCGTCGGCCAGGTTCAACCGCGGCTGGTAATGCAGCTCCAGTTCGTCCCGGCGCAGGGCGCGGCGCAGTTCGCTTTCCAGGTCGGCAAGGCTGCGGGCGTTGCGGTTGATGCGTTCGTTGAACACATGGAAAGTGCAACCCTGGCTGCCCTTGGCCTGGCGCATGGCGATGTGCGCGTGCCACATCAGCGGGTCGGCACCACCCTGGGCGCGGGCATGGGCCAGGCCCAGGCTGCAGCCCAGCAGCAGGCTTTCGCCGTCGATCCAGTAGGGTTCGGCCAACGCCTCGACAATCCGCTCGGCAATCGATTCGGCACGATTGGGGTCGCGTCGGGTGTCGATCAGCAGGGCGAACTCGTCGCTGCCAAGGCGCGCCAGCTGGTCACCCGCCTCCAGTTGCTGTTTCAGGCGCGCCACCACCTGCAGGATCAGGCGGTCGCCACTCTGGTGGCCAAGGGCGTCGTTGACGTGGCGGAAGTTGTCCAGGTCCAGGTGGCCGAGGGCAAGGCCACGGCCGTCGTTCTCGGCCAGCCGCGCGGTCAGCAAGGCCTGGAAGCCCTGGCGGTTGGCGATGCCGGTCAGCGGGTCCTGCTCGGCCAGGCGCTGCAAGGTGGCCACCAGCACGCCGCGCTCGCGCACATGGCGCAACGAGCGGCGCAATGTGTCGACATTGAGCTGGTCACGCACCAGCCAGTCGCTGACAGCGGTGGGCGCTACCTGGGGCTCGTGGTCGAGCAGCAGGATGGTCGGCAACTCGCAGCGCCCGGGCGCGGGCTGCAGGGCCGGGGTTGCCAGCACGATAGCCTGACGGTCCTGGTTGAACAGGCTGTCGACCGACTCCCAGTTCGGCGCCGTCAGCAGTACGGCGCTGCCACCCAGTGCGGGCGTGCACTCGCGTAGCAGCGCACCCCATTCCGGCTCATCGGCCAACAGCAGCAAACGCAATGGTTCGACAGGCGTGGACAAGCGGGCTCCTTAGGGCTTCACGGTGCAACGGAAACTGCCAGGTATGCTACTGCATTAATGAAAATGATTTTCAATTTAATACATGTTTTTACGGGTGTAGCATCCCGACGTATTTTGTCGTGCATCCTGCGCGAAACTGCGCCAGCCGGCAAATCCCGTTTACATATTTGACTCAGACGTCAGACGGTCGCGCCACAAACGCCCCATGCCTGTTAGAATGCGCGGCTATTTTCTGGCGACCCCCGGTTTCTAGCATGTCCCGACTCAATCCCCGGCAGCAGGAAGCCCGTGACTATGTCGGCGGCCCTCTTTTGGTGCTCGCCGGTGCAGGCTCGGGCAAGACCAGCGTGATCACGCGCAAGATTGCCCACCTCATCCAGAACTGCGGCATCCGTGCCCAGTACATCGTGGCGATGACCTTCACCAACAAGGCCGCGCGCGAGATGAAGGAGCGGGTCGGCACCCTGCTGCGCCCGGGGGAAGGCCGTGGCCTGACGGTATGCACGTTCCACAACCTGGGCTTGAACATCATCCGCAGGGAGCACGAGCGCCTGGGCTACAAGCCGGGTTTCTCGATCTTCGACGAGTCCGACATCAAGGCGTTGCTGTCGGACATCATGCAGAAGGAATACTCCGGCGACGACGGCATCGACGAGATCAAGAACATGATCGGTGCCTGGAAGAATGACCTGATCCTGCCCGCCGAAGCCCTGGAGAAGGCGCGCAACCCGCGCGAGCAGACCGCAGCCATCGTCTACACCCACTACCAGCGCACGCTCAAGGCGTTCAACGCGGTGGACTTCGACGACCTGATCCTGCTGCCGGTCAAGCTGTTCCAGGAACACCCCGATGTGCTGGAGCGCTGGCAGAACCGCGTGCGCTACCTGCTGGTGGACGAATACCAGGACACCAACGCCAGCCAGTACCTGCTGGTAAAGATGCTGATCGGCATGCGCAACCAGTTCACCGTGGTAGGCGACGACGACCAGTCGATCTACGCCTGGCGTGGCGCCCGGCCGGAAAACCTGATGCTGCTCAAGGAGGACTACCCCTCCCTGAAAGTGGTGATGCTGGAGCAGAACTACCGCTCCACCAGCCGCATCCTGCGCTGCGCCAACGTGCTGATCGCCAACAACCCGCACGCGTTCGAGAAGCAGCTGTGGAGCGAGATGGGCGTGGGCGACGAGATCCGCGTCATCCGCTGCAAGAACGAGGAAGCCGAGGCCGAACGCGTGGCCATGGAAATCCTCACCCTGCACCTGCGCACCAACCGCCCCTACAGCGACTTTGCCATCCTCTACCGCGGCAACTACCAGGCCAAGCTGATCGAACTGAAGCTGCAGCACCACCAGGTGCCGTATCGCCTGTCGGGCGGCAACAGCTTCTTCGGCCGCCAGGAGGTCAAGGACCTGATGGCCTACCTGCGCCTGCTGGTGAACCCGGACGATGACAACGCCTACCTGCGGGTGATCAACGTACCGCGCCGCGAAATCGGCTCCACCACCCTGGAAAAGCTCGGCAACTACGCCACCGAGCGCGGTATTTCGATGTACGCCGCCAGCGAGGAGCTTGGCCTGGGCGAGCATCTGGACGCCCGCTATACCGAGCGCTTGCAGCGCTTCAAGCATTGGCTGGACGGGGTGCGCCACAAGGTTGCCCTGGAAGACCCGATTGCCGCGCTGCACGAGATGATCCGCGATATCGACTACGAGAACTGGATCCGCCAGCAGACCGCCAGCGACAAGGCTGCCGAGTTCCGCATCAGCAACGTCTGGTTCCTGGTCGAAGCGCTGAAGAACACCCTCGAGAAGGACGAAGAGGGTGACATGACCATCGAGGACGCCATCGGCAAGCTGGTGCTGCGCGACATGCTCGAGCGCCAGCAGGAAGAGGAAGAGAACGCCGAAGGTGTGCAGATGATGACCCTGCATGCCTCCAAGGGCCTGGAATTCCCCTACGTGTTCATCATGGGCATGGAAGAGGAAATCCTCCCGCACCGCTCCAGCATCGAGGCCGACACCATCGAAGAGGAACGCCGCCTGGCCTACGTGGGCATCACCCGCGCGCGCCAGACCCTGGCCTTCACCTTCGCCGCCAAGCGCAAGCAGTACGGTGAAATCATCGACTGCACGCCCAGCCGGTTCCTCGACGAACTGCCACCGGACGACCTGGCCTGGGAAGGCCTGGACGATGCGCCGGTCGAGGTAAAGGCTGCACGGGGCAACAACGCCTTGGCCGATATCCGGGCAATGCTCAAACGCTGATCAACCATTACTCTTTAACTTTGCCGCTATTTGCGGCCACCTTTGCTACATCGAGGAAAACAAAGTGGAAGCACTGCATCAGAAGATTCGCGAAGAAGGCATCGTGCTTTCCGATCAGGTTCTCAAAGTCGACGCGTTTCTCAACCACCAGATCGACCCGGCGCTGATGCAGCTGATCGGTGACGAGTTCGCCCGCCTGTTCGCCGACGCGGGCGTGACCAAGATCGTCACCATCGAAGCCTCGGGCATTGCCCCGGCGGTGATGACTGGCCTGAAGCTGGGCGTGCCGGTGATCTTCGCCCGCAAGCACCAGTCGCTGACCCTGACCGAGAACCTGCTGACCGCCTCGGTGTATTCCTTCACCAAGCAGACCGAGAACACCGTGGCCATCTCGCCGCGTCACCTCAACAGCAGCGACCGCGTGCTGGTGATCGACGACTTCCTGGCCAACGGCAAAGCGTCGCAGGCACTGATCTCGATCATCAAGCAGGCCGGCGCCACCGTGGCCGGCCTGGGTATCGTGATCGAGAAGTCGTTCCAGGGCGGCCGTGCCGAGCTGGACAGCCAGGGCTATCGCGTCGAGTCGCTGGCCCGGGTGAAGTCGCTGGAAGGTGGTGTGGTGTCCTTCATCGAATAAGGCCGCTACGCGATCTCTGTGGGAGCGGGTTTACCCGCGAAGGCGATTTGGGATGCGCCATCGCATTCGCGGGTAAACCCGCTCCCACAGGGGACAGTATGTCCGAGCGCTTATTTTGCAGCCTGTAAGCCCGCCAGCAGCAACCGCTGGTAAAGCTCTTCCTTCAGCCCCTGCGGCTGCTCCAGCTGCATCCGCGCAAGATGCCTCGCATACCCCTCTGGCCCCGGCGCATCCAGCGCTGCCTTGCCCAGCTCCAGCACCTCGCTCAGCTTGAACTTGCTCTTCAACCAGTTCAGTGCCCGCAGCAAATCCCGCTCTTCAGCCGTAAAGTCCGTGCCCAGCGGATACTCCGGGAACAACCGCGAGTGCCGCGCCCTGATCGCCTCCAGCCGCTGCGGCGTATTGTCGGTAAAGCACGCCTCCAGTTGAAAGTCTTTGGCCAGCTTGCCGGCGTCCTTTGCCTGCTCGATCAACCCCTGCTGGAACCGCGAATCACATACCGCCAGCAACCGCGCAATCACCTCGCTGTCGGTCTGCCCACGCAGGTCGGCGATGCCGTACTCGGTCACCACGATATCGCGCAGGTGCCGGGGGATGGTGCAATGGCCATAGTTCCAGAACAGGTTCGAGGTCACCTCCCCGCCCGCCTCACGCCAGCTGCGCAGCAGCAGGATCGAACGCCCGCCCTCCAGCGCATGGCCCTGGGCGACGAAGTTGTACTGCCCGCCCACGCCACTGAGTACCCGGCCATCCTCCAGCTGGTCGGCCACCCCGGCGCCGAGCAGGGTCATGCCGAATACGGTGTTGATGAAGCGCGCATCACGGCGTTGGCGGCGCTTGAGCTCCTCCTGTCCATACAGCTCGTTGATGAAGCTGATACACGTCATGGCAAACCGTGCGCGCTGTTCCAGCGGCATGTCGCGCAAGCGCTGGTAGAACGCCTGGGGGCCGAGGAAGAAACCGCCATGCAGCACTGCCGCCCCCTGCTCGTCCGCCGGGCGCCGCAACAGGCCCGCTTCGGCCAGCGCCAACAGGCCGTTGACGAACATCTCGCTGCAGCCGTACAGGCCTTGGGCGAAGGTATCCAGGCCCCCTTCCCGTTCGACCAACGTTTGCCACGAGCCAGCACCCAGCGCGTCGAGCACGGCACGATAACCGGCGTTGTCACCCTGGCGCGCCAGCAATGCGGCAGCTACCGCATCGCCCATGGCACCAATGCCGATCTGTAGCGTGCCGCCGTCGCGAACCAGGCTGCTGGCGTGCAGGCCGATGCAGTGGTCCTGGGTGTTGACCGGCATGTTCGGCGTGGAGAACAGGCGGCGTTGCTCGGCTGTATCGATCAGCAGGTCGAACGTATCGATGGGTAGCTCGGCGTCACCCGGCATGTAAGGCAGCTCGGCATGCACCTGGCCGAGCATGAGGATGGTCTCGCCGGCGGCGCGGCGCTTGGCGATCATCGGCAGCAGGTCGAGGGTGATGTCGGGGTTGCAGGCCAGGCTCAGGTGCACCGGCCTCTCGGGTGTGGCGGCCACCAGCTGCGCGATCAGGTTCAGGCCCTTGGCGTTGATGTCGCGTGCGGCGTGGCTGTAGTTGCTGCTGATGTAGCTCTGCTGGGCCGACGCGCTGTGCAGCAGGCTGCCCGGCTGCATGAAGAACTGTTCGACGCGAATGTTGGATGGCAACGTGTCGTTGCGCAGGTCGGTGAGGTAGGCGAGTTCTTCGTAGTCGGCGAAAACGCGTTCGACAAAGGGTTCGAGAAAGCGCCGTTGCAAACCGTCACCCAGTGACGGACGTCCGAGGGACAGGGCCGTGTAGATGGTCAGCTGCCGTTCGGGCAGCTCGCGGATGCGGGCGTAAAGCGCATTGACGAAGGCGTTGGGCTTGCCCAGGCCCAGCGGCAGGCCCATGTGAATGTGGGCTGGCAGGCGCGAGAGGACTTGCTCGACGGCCTGGTCGATGGAGCAGAGGTGCATCGGGGCCTCCTGAGACATCCATGGGTTCAGGGGTTGGACATGGGCTTTGGTGGGTTGGTTGCCCGTGCCGGCCTCTTCGCGGCTAAAGCCGCTCCCACAGAGACCTCACCGCCCTTGAGTCCTGTGCTGTACCTGCGAGTTCCCACAGGGTCCCCACAGCCCTTGAAGCCTGCACTGTACCTGTGGGAGCGGCTTTAGCCGCGAAAGGGCCGGCACAGGCACCACAAAAACAAAGCCCGCCATCAATGGCGGGCCTCATGCAATTCAGCTGTTTCTCACAGCCCGGACATTTTCTTGATCGCCCCTTTCAGGTCGTCATCCGAGCAGTCCGCGCAGGTGCCTTTCGGTGGCATGGCGTTGATGCCGGTAATGGCCTTGGCCAAGATGCCGTCCAGGCCGCCCTGATGGTCGGCGCGTTCCTTCCACGCCGCGGTATCGCCAATCTTAGGTGCGCCGAGCAGGCCGGAGCCATGGCAGGCATTGCAGTGCTTGGCGATGATCTCGTCCGGCGTCTTGGCACCACCGCCACCTGCGGCGGCGGCCACTTCCATGCCTTTGCACTCTTGGCCTTGGACGCACACCTGGCCAACCGGCTCCAGGCGCTTGGCGATGTCATCATTGGTCGCAGCGGTTGCGCTCATTGCCCAGAGGGCGAATACGGCTGCTGGTACGGCCAGCATCTTCTTGATTTGGTTCACGCGAACACCCTCATGGTGGCTAATCACGCTCGCGGCCACGGATCGGCGAGCGTTGAAAAGTATAGCGGGAACCCAGAGGCCGTGAAACGACCCCACACAGGAAAGGGGTATTGCCGAATCAATGCACTGCGCTGGATCAAAAGTTTGAAGGCGTCGCCGCACTGATCAGCCGCGCCGGGCGGTCGAACGGGTTGCGAAAGCGGTGCGGGCGGGTGCTTTCGAAGTAATAGCTGTCGCCCTCTTCAAGGATGAAGATCTCATTGCCGACCACCAGCTCCAGGCGGCCTTCGAGCAGGATGCCGGTTTCTTCACCGTCATGGGTAAGCATTTCGGCCCCCGTGTCGGCACCCGGTGGATACACCTCGGTGAGAAAGGCGATGGCACGGTTGGGGTGCGACTTGCCGACCAGCTTCATGGTCACCGCACCGTCGGAGATATCGATCAGCTCATGGGCCTTGTAGACGATCTGCGTGGGGCTTTCAGGTTCCAGTTCGACCGAGAAGAACTCGACCATGGACATGGGAATGCCGCTCAGCACCTTGCGCAGCGAGCTGATCGACGGGCTCACGCTGTTCTTCTCGATCATCGAGATGGTGCTGTTGGTCACGCCGGCACGCTTGGCGAGTTCACGCTGGGACAGGCCCTTGAGCTTGCGGATGGCTTGCAGTCGTTCGCCGACGTCCAAAGCTGGAGCCTCCTGAAACGGTGGAAAGGGGGGTGGATGTGAACGATATCATGGCAATGCCGTTCAGTATTTACAACACACCGCCCTTCAACCTGTCCGCTTCAGCGTGTCATTCGCCGACGTAGTCCCGAGGTACCCGCTTCAGGTTGCAGAAAATCTGGTACGGAATGGTACCCGCGTGCGCCGCCACTTCACTGGCCAGCACATGCTTGCCCCACAGTTCGACGGGGCTGCCGACGGTGGCTTCCGGCACATCGGTCAGGTCGATGCTGAGCATGTCCATCGACACCCGGCCGATCAGTTGGGTGCGCTTGCCGGCGACCAGCACCGGGGTACCGTTGGGCGCCTGGCGCGGGTAGCCATCGGCATAGCCCATGGCAACCACACCAACACGGGTTGGCCGTGGACTGACGAACTTGGCGCCGTAGCCCACCGGCTCGCCGGCAGGCAGCTCGCGCACGCTGATCACCCGCGATTGCAGGGTCATCACCGGTTGCAGGCGCTCGGCCTCGGCCTGGGCCACTTCGAACGGTGTGGCACCGTACAGCATCAGGCCCGGGCGCACCCAGTCGCTGGGGGCCTGCGGCCAGCCCAGCACACCGGGGGAGTTGCGCAGGCTGCACTCGGCGGCCAGGCCCTGGCGGGCGGCCTCGAACACGGCGATCTGCTGGGCGGTAGCGTCGGCATCCAGTTCGTCGGCGCGAGCGAAGTGGCTCATCAGCACGATGCGCGCGACCTTGCCGCTGGCCAGCAGGCGCTGGTAGGCCTCGTGGTAGTCCTTGGGGTGCAGGCCGACGCGGTGCATGCCGCTGTCGAGCTTGAGCCAGACGGTGAGCGGCTTGTGCAGCTGGGTCTTTTCGATCGCTTCCAGTTGCCACAGCGAGTGCACCACGCACCACAGGTCGTGTTCGGCGATCAGGGCCAGTTCGCTGGCTTCGAAGAAGCCTTCCAGCAGCAGCACCGGGGCCTTGATACCGGCGGCGCGCAGCTCCAGCGCTTCTTCGATGCAGGCCACGGCAAAGCCGTCGGCTTCGGCCTCCAGGGCCAGGGCACAGCGCACGGCGCCGTGGCCGTAGGCGTCGGCCTTGATCACTGCGAGGGCTTTGGCACCGGTCAGTTCACGGGCCAGACGGTAGTTGTGGCGCAGGGCCTGGAGGTCGATCAGGGCGCGGGCGGGACGCATGGCGGCTGCCTTATGGTGGTTCACAGGTTGAAAACGGTGTTGGGTTCTTCGCGGCTAAAGCCGCTCCCACAGGGGACCGCACAATGTCCAAGCACATGCGATCCCTGTGGGAGCGGCTTTAGCCGCGAAGAGGCCGGCGCAGGCTATTACTGCTGGTGAGCCGGCGCAGTCTGCCCGTGCTTGGCCACTTCCGGGCTGTTGCCATAACGGGAAATGTCCAGGCCTTCGGCACTGATCTGCGGCTTCTTGCGCGCAATCAGGTCGGCCAGCAGGCGACCGGAGCCGCACGCCATGGTCCAGCCCAAAGTACCGTGACCGGTGTTCAGGAACAGGTTGCGGAACGCCGTGGCGCCGACGATCGGCGTGCCGTCCGGGGTCGCCGGGCGCAGGCCGGTCCAGAAGCTGGCCTGGCTCAGATCACCGCCGCGAGGATAAAGGTCGTTGACGATCATCTCCAGCGTTTCGCGCCGACGCGGGTTCAGCGACAGGTCAAAACCGGCAATTTCAGCCATGCCGCCGACGCGGATACGGTTGTCGAAACGGGTAATGGCGACCTTGTAGGTCTCGTCGAGAATGGTCGAGGTCGGGGCCATGTCGGCGTTGGTGATCGGCACGGTCAGCGAGTAGCCCTTCAGCGGGTACACCGGGGCCTTGATGCCCAGCGGCTTGAGCATCTGCGGCGAGTAGCTGCCCAGCGCCAGCACGTAACGGTCGGCAGTTTCCAGCTTGCCGTCGATCCACACGCCATTGATGCGGTCACCCGCGAAGTCCAGGCGCTGGATGTCCTGGCCGAAGCGGAACTCCACGCCCAGCTTCACGGCCATTTCGGCAAGCTTGGTGGTGAACAGCTGGCAGTCGCCAGTCTGGTCGTTTGGCAGGCGCAGGGCGCCGGCCAGGATGTCCTTGACGCCAGCCAGGGCCGGCTCGACGCGGGCAATGCCGTCGCGGTCGAGCAGCTCGTAAGGCACGCCGGACTGCTCCAGCACGGCAATGTCCTTGGCCGCGGCATCCACCTGGGCCTGGGTACGGAACAGCTGGGTGGTGCCCAGGCTGCGGTTTTCGTAGGCGATGCCGGTTTCGGCGCGCAGTTCGTCGAGACAGTCACGGCTGTACTCGGACAGGCGCACCATGCGCTCCTTGTTCACAGCGTAACGGCTGGCGGTGCAGTTGCGCAGCATCTGTGCCATCCACAGGTACTGGTCGACGTCGCCGGTGAGCTTGATGGCCAGGGGCGCGTGGCGCTCCAGCAGCCATTTGATGGCCTTCAGCGGCACGCCTGGGGCGGCCCAGGGCGAGGCATAGCCGGGCGAGATCTGGCCTGCGTTGGCAAAGCTGGTTTCCATGGCCACCGCCGGCTGGCGATCGACCACCGTTACTTCGAAACCTTGCCGGGCCAGATAGTAGGCACTGGCGGTTCCGATCACACCGCTACCAAGTACCAGAACTCGCATCGTTTTATCCCTCGCACGCGGCGCGCCGCAGACTTTTATTGAAATGGCATGAATGCGCGCAGTATAGGAATTTGAAGGCAGTGCAATTCACTATATAAAAGCCTATTATTGGCGAGAATTCTCGGCAAAATCGCCTTTCACGGAGGGGCATCCCCTATGAGAACCCAGCACCAGAGCAAGCGTGAACTGGACAAGATCGACCGTAACATCCTGCGTATCCTGCAGAATGACGGGCGTATTTCCTTCACCGAACTGGGCGAGAAAGTTGGGCTTTCCACCACCCCTTGCACCGAGCGGGTCCGCCGCCTGGAGCGCGAGGGCATCATCATGGGCTACAACGCCCGCCTGAACCCGCAGCACCTCAAGGGCAGCCTGCTGGTGTTCGTGGAAATCAGCCTGGACTACAAGTCGGGCGACACCTTCGAGGAGTTCCGCCGCGCGGTGCTGAAACTGCCCCACGTACTGGAATGCCACCTGGTTTCAGGCGACTTCGACTACCTGGTGAAGGCGCGTATTTCCGAGATGGCCTCGTACCGCAAGCTGCTCGGCGACATCCTGTTGAAGCTGCCGCACGTGCGCGAATCGAAGAGCTACATCGTGATGGAAGAGGTGAAGGAGAGCCTTTGCCTGCCGATCCCGGACTGAAGTCAGACCAGCACCTGGCGGGTGGTGGCAATGAACTGGTGGACCAACTGCTCGGCAGCGGGCTCGATCATCTGTTCAGGGCCACGACCGCGCGGGCAGGCCAGGCGCGGGGTGGTGCCGAACAGGCGGCAGATCATCGGGCGCTCTTCATACACCGTGCAGCCGTTGGGGCCCAGGTGCACACAGTCCAGGCGCTCCAGGGCGGCGTCCTGCTCGGCTTGGGACTTGCGCGGCAGGCGGGCCATTTCTTCCGCCGAAGTGGTGACCGGGCCGCAGCAGTCGTGGCAGCCGGGCTCGCACTCGAAGGAAGGGATGAGTTCGCGCAGGAAGTGGATCTTGTGGCGGTTGCAGGACATGGCAAGGTACAAGTTTGAGAGCTGAGGTTGGATTATAGGGCCAATCGCCGGCAAGCCGGCCCCCACAGGTACACCGCCGGTCTCAAGTGCCACGCGGACCCTGTGGGAGCTGGCTTGCCGGCGATGAGGCCGGTTGCCCCTCCCCAAAGCCCCGGCTTATCCTCCTCCCCCTCAGCCCACCAGCCTCAGGACCTGCCCAATGATCCACAGCGCGCAGCACGCCGCCTCCTATTACGCCGCCAGCAGCGCGCCACACCCCGACCACTCCTTCCTGCAAGGCGAGCACAGCGCCGACGTGTGCATCGTCGGCGGCGGCTACTCGGGCCTGAACACCGCCATCGAACTGGCCGAACGCGGCTTCTCGGTCATCCTGCTGGAAGCGCGCAAGCTCGGTTGGGGCGCCAGCGGGCGCAATGGTGGGCAACTGATCCGTGGCGTCGGCCACGGCCTGGAACAATTCCTCCCGGTCATCGGTGAGGAAGGCGTGCGCAGCCTGAAACTGATGGGCCTGGAAGCCGTGCAGATCGTCCGCGAGCGGGTCGAAAGGCATGCCATCGCTTGCGACCTGACCTGGGGTTATTGCGACCTGGCCAACAAACCCGCCGAACTGCTGGGCTTTGCGAAGGATGCTGAAGAACTGCGCAGCCTCGGCTACGCACATGAACTGCGCCTGGTCGGCAAGGACGATATCCACAGCGTGGTCGGTGCCGACTGCTATGTCGGCGGGCTGGTCGACATGGGCTCCGGGCACCTGCACCCGCTAAACCTGGCACTGGGTGAGGCTGCCGTGGCCAGCCGCCTGGGCGTGAAGCTGCTCGAGCAGTCCGAGGTCACACGCATCGACTACGGCCCGGAAGTACAGGTACACACCGCCCAGGGCCGGGTGCGCGCCAAGACTCTGGTGCTGTGCTGCAACGCCTACCACAACGACCTCAACCGCGAACTGGGCGGCAAGGTGCTGCCAGCCGGCAGCTACATCATCGCCACCGAGCCGCTGGGCGAGGAACGTGCCCGTTCGCTGCTGCCGCAGAACATGGCGGTGTGTGACCAGCGCGTGGCACTGGACTATTACCGCCTGTCCGCCGACCAGCGCCTGTTGTTCGGCGGTGCCTGCCACTATTCAGGCCGCGACCCGAAGGACATCGCCGCCTACATGCGGCCAAAGATGCTCAAGGTTTTCCCGCAACTGGCCGACGTGCGCATCGACTACCAGTGGGGCGGCATGATCGGCATCGGCGCCAACCGCCTGCCACAGGTTGGCCGCCTGGCCAGCCAGCCGAACGTGTATTACGCCCAGGCCTACTCCGGCCATGGGCTCAACGCCACCCACCTGGCTGCGCGCCTGCTCGGCGAAGCCATCAGCGGCCAGGAAAGCGGGCGGTTCGACCTGTTTGCCAAGGTGCCGCACATCACCTTCCCCGGCGGCAAGCACCTGCGCTCGCCGCTGCTGGCGTTGGGGATGCTGTGGCATCGCCTGAAAGAGCTGATCTGAAAGCCACGCGGTCCCTGTAGGAGCGGCCTTGTGTCGCGAAAGGGGTGCGTAGCGCCCCCAGGTTTCAGCTTTGCCGCAAATATCGCTGGGGCCGCTCTGCGGCCCTATCGCGACACAAGGCCGCTCCTACATTGACCGCGCAACATCTGTATGGTCAGTCTTTCCAGAAGGGCTTACTCCCCTCGGTCCGGGCCTGCTCCCAGCTCAGCCCGACATCGCGCAACTCGTCATCGGTCAACTGCAGCAGCGCCCTGCGGGTGTGCCAGCGATGCAGCATCAGCCCCCAACGCCCCAACCCTTCCGGCGCGTTGAACACCTTGGCTTGCTGCCCGGCTTCCAGTTCCTTGGCCAACAGTTGCAAGCGCACATCGCTCATGCCACCCATCACCGCATCCTCTCGTTCAGTTGATACCGTGGAGAAAGCATGCGCGTCGACAGCACCGGCAATACAGACCCAATACAGCCTTATTATTCCCATACAGAATTGGCCGCAGGCCGACTGAATGCTGTATTTTCAGCGCAACTGTACCGGTCGCCACGCTATTGCAGCGAAGGAGTATGCCGTGACCCTTTACCTGAACCTCGCCGAACTGCTCGGTGCGCGCATTGAACAGGGCCTCTACCGCCCCGGCCAGCGCCTGCCGTCAGTGCGCGCCCTGAGTGTGGAGCACGGGGTCAGCCTGAGCACCGTGCAGCAGGCCTACCGCATGCTGGAAGACAGCGGCATGGTCTCGCCCCGGCCCAAGTCCGGCTACTTCGTCAACGACCACCGCCACCTGCCAGCCCTGCCCGCCGTCAGCCGCCCGGCCCAGCGCCCGGTAGACATCTCGCAATGGGAGCAGGTGCTGGAACTGGTGCGAAGCACCCCACGCCAAGGCGTGATCCAGCTCGGCCGCGGCATGCCCGACATCGACAGCCCAACCCTCAAGCCACTGCTGCGCAGCCTCGCCCAGCTGAGCCGGCGGCAGGACATGCCCGGCCTGTACTACGACAACATCCACGGCAATCTGGCCCTGCGCGAACAGGTGGCCCGGCTGACGCTCGACTCCGGCTGCCGCCTGGGCCCGGGCGACCTGGTGATAACCACCGGCTGCCATGAGGCGCTGTCATGCAGCATTCGCGCAGTGTGCGAGCCGGGCGATATCGTCGCGGTCGACTCCCCCAGCTTCCACGGCGCCATGCAGACCCTCAAGGGCCTGGGCATGAAAGCCCTGGAAATCCCCACCGACCCGGTCACCGGCATCAGCCTGGAGGCGCTGGAGCTGGCCTTGGAGCAGTGGCCGATCAAGCTCATCCAGATCACCCCCAGCTGCAACAACCCGCTCGGCTACATCATGCCCGAGGCCCGCAAGAAGGCCCTGCTGAGCCTGGCCCAGCGCTACGACGTGGCGATCCTCGAAGATGATGTATACGGCGACCTGGCCTACACCTACCCGCGCCCACGCACCCTCAAGTCGTTTGACGACGACGGCCGCGTGCTGCTTTGCAGTTCGTTCTCCAAGACCCTCGCCCCCGGCCTGCGGATAGGCTGGGTGGCACCCGGTCGTTACCTGGAGCGGGTGCTGCACATGAAGTACATCAGCACCGGCAGCACGGCCAGCCAGCCGCAGTTGGCCATTGCCGACTTCATCGCCGGCGGGCACTACCAACCCCACGTGCGGCGCATGCGCAGCCAGTACCAGCGTGGCCGCGACCTGATGAGCGACTGGGTGACCCGCTACTTCCCGGCGGGCACCCGGGTCAGCCGGCCGCAAGGTGGCTTCATGTTGTGGGTGGAATTACCCGAACATTTCGATACGCTGCGCCTGAACCGGGCTTTACTGGAGCAGGACGTACAGGTTGCCGTGGGCAGCATCTTCTCGGCCTCGGGCAAGTTCCGCCACTGCCTGCGCATGAACTTCGCCGCGCGGCCGACGCCGCAGATCGAAGCCGCCGTGCGCAAGGTTGGTGAAACCGCCCTTCGTCTACTGGATGAAGAAAGCGCCAGCGCGTAACTTTGCGCAGCCCGCCACGGTCCAACCTATCAAGCCTTTGCTGCACAGGACGATCCACCCTTGAGACTCCAGCGAGCCCTGCCTCTGCTGCTGGTGCTACTGCTCGGCCTTGCCGGCTGCGCCAGCGTCGGCACGCCCCGCGAAACCAGCCAGGCGCTGCCTGCCAACGACTCGGCCTTCGGCCGTTCGGTTCTGCGCCAGGCCGCGCCCTACGGCGGCCGCTCGGGCTTTCGCCTGCTGCCCAACAGCAACGAGGCGTTCCGCGCCCGCGCCGAACTGATCCGCAACGCCCAGGCGAGCATCGACTTGCAGTACTACATCGTCCACGATGGCCTCAGCACCCGCGCCCTGGTGCATGAACTGCTGCGCGCCGCCGACCGTGGCGTGCGCGTGCGCATCCTGCTCGACGACACCACCAGCGACGGCCTGGACGTCATCATGGGCACCCTCGATGCCCACCCGAACATTCAGATACGCGTGTTCAACCCGCTGCACCTGGGCCGCAGCACCGGCGTGACGCGCGCGGTGGGCCGCCTGTTCAACCTGTCGCGCCAGCACCGGCGCATGCACAACAAGCTTTTCCTGGTGGACAACAGCATGGCCATCGTCGGCGGGCGCAACCTGGGCGATGAGTATTTCGATGCCGAACCCAACCTCAACTTCACCGACATCGACTTGCTGGGCGTCGGCCCGGTGGCCGAACAGCTCGGCCACAGCTTCGACCAATACTGGAACAGCGCCCTGAGCCGGCCGATTACCGACTTCCTCTGGCGCGACCCGGATGCCAGCGACCTGCGCGCCAGCCGCCACCGCCTGGAAGTTTCACTGGCCGAAGCCAGGACGCAGCGCAAAGCCCTGTATGACCGCTTGATGGCCTACCAGTCGCAGCCACGCCTGGATGTGTGGCGCAACGAGCTTATCTGGGCCCATGCCCAGGCGCTGTGGGATGCGCCGAGCAAGGTGCTGGCCGATGACGAACCGGACCCGCAACTGCTGCTGACCCAGCAACTGGCCCCGGACTTGAGCAAGGTGCAACACGAGCTGATCCTGGTATCGGCGTACTTCGTACCCGGCGAGTCCGGCCTGCTGTACCTGACCCACAGCGCCGACGCGGGCATATCGGTCAAGCTGCTGACCAACTCGCTGGAGGCTACCGACGTGCCGGCGGTGCATGGCGGCTATGCGCCGTATCGGCGGGCGCTGCTGGAGCATGGCGTGCAGCTGTACGAGCTGCGCCGCCAACCCGGCGACCCCAGCGCGCAGCACCGCGTGAGCTTCCATGGCAGCTCGGACTCGAGCCTGCACAGCAAGGCGATCGTGTTCGACCGGCGCAAGACCTTCATCGGCTCGTTCAACTTCGACCCGCGTTCGGTGTTGTGGAATACCGAGGTCGGAGTGCTGGTGGACAGCCCGGAGCTGGCCGAGTACACCCGCGCACTGGCGGTACAGGGCATGGCCCCGGCCTTGAGCTATCAGCCGACGCTGGTGGGTAACCAGATGGTATGGGTGACCGAGGAAAATGGCAGGCGGCGCATGCTCACATCCGAACCGGGCGGGATGTGGCGGCGGTTCAATGCCTGGATCAGCAAGGCGGTTGGCCTGGAGAAGATGTTGTAGCGGCGATTTTGGGGCTGCTTTGCAGCCCATCGCGACACAAGGCCGCTCCTACATGGGATCGCGTATCTCCTGTAGGAGCGGCCTTGCGTCGCGATGGGCCGCAAAGCGGCCCCAGAATCCATCAGGCAGAAGCCGGCTCAAACGCCCCGCGCCGCCGGGTCAACACCACCAACCCCGCAGCCCCCGCCGCCATCAGCAACGGCAATGCATGCCCGCTGATCCACTGGCTGCCTGCCCCGGCCAGCAGCGGCCCGAGCAGGCAGCCAATACCCCACAGCTGCGCCACATGGGCGTTGGCCCGCACCAGCGCATCATCCCGGTAGCGCTCACCAATCAGCACCAGCGACAAGGTGAACAAGCCCCCCGCACTGGCCCCGAACAGCACCCACAGCGGCCAGATCGCCGGTGTATGCAGCAGCAACGGAATCGCCAGACTGGATACCAGCAGGGTCACCGCACAGCCGGTGAACAGGGCGCGCCGCGACATATGGTCGGCCAGCGCACCGATGGGCAGTTGCAGCACCGCATCGCCCACCACCACGGTACTGACCATGAACAGGGCGATTTCGGTGCTGAAGCCCTGTTGCAGGCAATACACCGGCAACAAGGTCAGGATCATTGCTTCGAACGAGGCAAACAGGGCAATGGCCCAGGCGATCACCGGCAAGCGCCGGCAGAAGGCAAACAGGTCGCCGAAGGTGACGCTGCAGGCCTCTGTGCTGGGTGCCCCGCCACGGCCCAGGAGAATCAGCGGCGCCACCAGCAGCAGGCCGGTAGCGGCCCAGAAGCCGAAGTCGTCATCCGAGCCGAGAAAGCCCAGCACCAGTGGCCCGGCCAGCTGGCTGAGCGCATAGCTGCTGCCATACAGCGCCACCAGGCGGCCACGCCATTGCTCGACCACCAGCTGGTTGATCCAGCTTTCGCCGAGGATGAACACCACGGTCAGTGACATACCGATCAGCAGCCGCAACAGCAGCCACAGCGGGTAGCTGGGCAGCAGTGCGACCAGGCCGATCGACAGCGCCCCGCCCCACAGGCACAGGCGCATGGCCGAGGGCACGCCGACCCAGCCGGCCAGGCGGCTGGCCAGGCTGGCACCTACCAGCACGCCCAGCGCCGGCATTGCAGCCATCACGCCGATGGCGAAGCTGCCGTAGCCCCAGGCCTCCAGGCGCAGGGATACCAGCGGCATGCTCACGCCGAGTGCCAGCCCGACGCTTAGCACCGATGCCAGTACGGCGAAGTAGGTACCCCAACGCATCCTTGACCTCTCGAGTTCTGGGGGCTGCTTTGCAGCCCATTCGCGGCACAAGGCCGCTCCTACAGGGAAACGCATACCCCTGTAGGAGCGGCCTTGTGCCGCGAATGGGCCGCGAAGCGGCCCCCGGGATTACAACTTGATCCAGGTCGCCTTCAGCTCGGTGTACTTCTCCAGCGCATGCAGCGACTTGTCACGGCCGTTGCCCGACTGCTTGAAGCCACCGAACGGCGCGGTCATGTCGCCGCCGTCGTACTGGTTGACCCAGACGCTGCCAGCGCGCACGGCACGGGCGGTCTTGTGGGCCTTGGAGATGTCCGAGGTCCAGATGCCAGCGGCCAGGCCATACGGCGTGTCGTTGGCAATGGCGACGGCTTCTTCGGCGGTATCGAAGGCAATCACCGACAGCACCGGGCCGAAGATTTCTTCCTGGGCGATCTTCATGGCGTTGGTCACACCGTCGAAGATGGTCGGCTCGACATAGGTGCCACCGGTTTCTTCCAGGGTGCGCTTGCCGCCGGCCAGCAGCTTGGCGCCGTCCTTGTGGCCAGCCTCGATGTACGACAGCACGGTGTTCATCTGCTGGGTGTCGACCAGGGCACCGACAGTGGTCTGTGGGTCCAGCGGGTTACCTGGCTTCCAGCCTTTCAGGGCCTCGACCACCATCGGCAGGAACTTGTCCTTGATCGAACGCTCGACCAGCAGGCGCGAGCCGGCGGTGCACACTTCGCCCTGGTTGAAGGCGATGGCGCTGGCGGCAGCTTCGGCGGCAGCTTGCAGGTCCGGAGCGTCAGCGAAGACGATGTTCGGGCTCTTGCCGCCGGCTTCCAGCCAGATGCGCTTCATGTTCGATTCGCCCGCGTAAACCATCAGTTGCTTGGCGATCTTGGTCGAACCGGTGAATACCAGGGTGTCGACGTCCATGTGCAGGGCCAGGGCCTTGCCCACGGTGTGGCCGTAGCCTGGCAGCACGTTCAGCACGCCAGCCGGGATACCAGCTTCGATGGCCAACTGGGCAATGCGAATGGCAGTCAGCGGTGATTTTTCGGACGGCTTGAGCACTACCGAGTTACCGGTGGCCAGGGCCGGGCCGAGCTTCCAGCAGGCCATCAGCAGCGGGAAGTTCCACGGTACGATGGCACCGACCACACCCACCGCTTCGCGGGTGACCAGGCCGAGCTGGTCATGCGGGGTCGGGGCGACTTCGTCGTAGACCTTGTCGATGGCTTCGGCAGTCCAGTGGATGGCATTGGCCGCGCCAGGTACGTCGATGCTGGAGGAGTCGCCGATCGGCTTGCCCATGTCCAGGGTTTCCAGCAGCGCCAGCTCTTCGACGTTCTTGCGCAGCAGGTCGGCGAAGCGGATCAGCTTGGCCTTGCGCTTGGCCGGGGCCAACTGCGACCACACGCCGGAGTTGAAGGTGGCACGGGCGTTTTCCACAGCGCGGTTGGCATCGGCCAGGTCGCAGCTGGCAACCTTGGCCAGGAAGCGTCCGTCGACCGGGCTCAGGCACTCGAAGGTTTCACCGGATGCGGCATCGGTGTATTCGCCGTTGATGAAGGCACGGCCTTCGATCTTCAGTTGCTGGGCACGTTGTTCCCAGTCCGCACGAGTCAGGGTGGTCATACGAAACTCCTCCTCTTGTATAGGTGCAACGCCGCACTGAGGACTCACAGGCGTTGTCAGAATTCTGCCCAAGCGTCGAGGGCATTTTGGCTACCGACACCCTAAACCAGCCGGTGTAAACTATCAATATATTTGACACGAATGGCTCAAAAGCCTACTCATGTGCATTTTATTAAACAACAACAGGAGCCGAACCATGAGCATCGACAGCATCATCGACTTCGCACAGGTCATTACCGAGGCCGAACGCTACCGCCCGGCGGCAGAAAAAATCCTCAAGGGCGAGCCAGACCAGGCTGTCTACAACCATTATTCCAGCCCGTGCGGGCAGTTTGCCGCGGGCGTGTGGGAAGGCGAGGTGGGGCAGTGGACGGTGAACTACACCGAGCATGAGTACTGCGAGATCGTCCAGGGCGTTTCGGTGCTGCGTGACCAGGATGGCGGAGCCAAGACCCTGCGTGCCGGTGATCGGTTTGTCATCCCGGCCGGCTTCAAGGGCACCTGGGAAGTGCTGGAGCCTTGCCGCAAGATCTATGTGATGTTCGAGCAGAAGTAAGCCTCTGGGGCCGCTTCGCGACACAAGGCCGCTCCTACAGGCATTGCGCGGTCCCTGTAGGAGCGGCCTTGTGTCGCGAAAGGGGCGCGAAGCGGCCCCGGCTTTCTTGCAGGCATAAAAAAACCCGCCTCCTTTCGGATGCGGGTTTTTTTCAGGTCGCCGATCAATTACTTGATCTTGGCTTCCTTGTACACCACGTGCTTGCGAACAACCGGATCGTATTTCTTGATCTCGATTTTGTCCGGAGTGGTGCGCTTGTTCTTGTCGGTGGTGTAGAAGTGGCCAGTGCCAGCACTCGAAACCAGACGGATCAATTCACGCATGACGTTCTCCTTAGAACTTTTCGCCGCGAGCGCGCAGCTCGGCCAGCACTACGTCGATACCACGCTTGTCAATAACGCGCATGCCTTTGGCAGATACGCGCAGACGCACGAAACGCTTCTCGGATTCAACCCAGAAACGGTGGTGCTGCAGGTTCGGCAGGAAACGACGACGGGTTTTGTTGTTTGCGTGGGAAATGTTGTTCCCGGTTACTGGACCCTTACCAGTAACTTGACAGACTCTCGACATGACTCAGCCCTCTAAAACCACATGCCCAACCCGGCATGGGTTGGCCGCTTAATCTCTCAGTCTTTGGCGCCTAGGCGCCGTGATTCTGGAGGTCTTATCGACCGGATCCGCTTATGCGACAGGCCGAGCCCCTAGAAAAGAGCGCTGCTTTATACCAGAAAGACTTGGCCGCAACAACATTAGATGCACATTGTCACGAGCCGGAACGCGCCGGGCCAGCATAGCGGCAGGCCCCGCCAGCCGTCGACCGCCCGTCGCCAATTTTGTAAAAAAGGGTGTGGTCATTTCCCGACGGGCACACTAGGGTAGGCCTTTTCCAGACTGCACTGGCAGATGGGCCACTGACAGCCAAGGAGCCACCATGCGTACTGCCGCCCTTTCCTTATTGTTCAACTCCTTGTTCGCCGCAAGCGCCCTGTTCGCCGCAGGCGTTGCCCAGGCCGCCCCGCTGAGCGTCTGCAGCGAGGCCAGCCCCGAAGGCTTCGACGTGGTGCAGTACAACTCGCTGACCACCACCAACGCCACAGCCGATGTGCTGATGAACCGCCTGGTGGAGTTCGACGCGGCGCAAGGCAAGGTGGTGCCGAGCCTGGCGGCCAGCTGGACGGTATCGGCCGACGGCCTGATCTACGACTTCACCTTGCGCGATGACGTGAAATTCCACACCACCGCCTACTTCAAGCCAAGCCGCGCACTGAACGCCGACGACGTGCTGTTCAGCTTCCAGCGCATGCTCTACCCCGCCCATGCCTGGCACAAGACTGCGCCAGGCGGCTACCCGCATGCCCAGTCGCTGCAACTGGGCAGCCTGATCAAGGCGATCGAGGCGCCGGCACCGAACACCGTGCGCTTCACCCTCAGCCACCCGGACGCCACCTTCCTGGCCACCCTGAGCATGGGCTTCGCCTCGATCTACTCCGCCGAGTACGCCGACAAACTGCTCAAGGCCGGCACGCCGGAGAAGCTCAACAGCCAGCCGGTCGGCACCGGGCCGTTCATCTTCCAGCGCTTCCAGAAGGACGCCGTGGTGCGCTACCGCGCCAACCCTGACTACTTCGCCGGCAAGCCGGCGGTCGACCCGCTGATCTTCGCCATCACCACCGATGCCAACGTGCGCCTGCAGAAGCTCAAGCGCGGCGAGTGCCAGGTCGCGTTGTCGCCCAAGCCGCTGGACATCGCCGAAGCCGGCAAGGACCGCAACCTCCAGGTGGCCACCACCCCGGCGTTCATGACCGCCTTCGTCGCCATCAACAGCCAGCACCCGCCGCTGGACAAGCCGGAAGTGCGCCAGGCGATCAACCTGGCCTTCGACAAGCAGGCCTACCTCAAGGCCGTGTTCGAAGACTCTGCGGTGGCCGCCAACGGCCCCTACCCACCCAACACCTGGAGCTACGCCAAGGACCTGCCCGGCTACCCGCTGGACCTGAAGAAAGCCAAGGCCCTGTTGACCAAGGCCGGCCTGGCCGAGGGCTTCAGCACCACGATCTGGACCCGCCCGTCGGGCAGCCTGCTCAACCCCAACCCCAGCCTCGGTGCGCAGATGCTGCAGGCCGACCTGGCCAAGATTGGCATCAAGGCCGAGATCCGCGTGATCGAGTGGGGCGAGCTGATCCGCCGCGCCAAGGCGGGCGAGCATGACCTGCTGTTCATGGGTTGGGCGGGTGACAACGGCGACCCGGACAACTTCCTCAGCCCGCAGTTTTCCTGCGCGGCGGTGCAGTCGGGGACCAACTTCGCACGCTTCTGCGACAGCCGCCTGGACCAGCTGATCAGCGCCGGACGCACCACCAACGACCAGAGTGTGCGCAGCCGGCTTTACCAGCAGGCACAGACGCTGATCCAGCAGCAGGCGCTGTGGGTGCCGCTGGCGCACCCGACGGCGGCGACCCTGCTGCGCCAAGGGGTCGAGGGGTATCAGGTGAGCCCGTTCGGGCGGTTGGATTTCAGCAAGGTGTCAGTGAACAAGTAAGCCTGCACCGGCCTTTTCGCGGGCTTGCCCGCTCCCACAGGGACAGCACAACACTCAAGGTTGGCACGATACCTGTGGGAGCGGGCGAGCCCGCGAAGAGGCCGGGACAGGCAGCACAAGTGCCTAAGCCACAATCCACCCATGCTCGACCATCGACAGCGGCTCCCCGTCACCGATGATGATGTGATCCAGCACCCGCACATCGATCAACGCCAGCCCCCGCTTCAACGACAGGGTCAAGTGCACATCGTCCTGGCTGGGCTCACTGTTGCCCGAGGGGTGGTTGTGGCACAGGATCAAGGCCGCTGCGTTATGCAGCAATGCCCGCCGCACCACTTCCCGCGGGTAGACGCTGGCCCGATCTATCGTGCCTCGGAAGAGGATCTCAAACGCCAACGGCCTGTGCTTGGTATCGAGAAAGAGGCATCCGAACACCTCGCTGACTTCATGTCGCAGCATCGCTTTCAAATAACGCCTCACCGTTGCCGGGCTGTCCATCGCGGATTCACGCTCAATCGAAGTTGCAAGGTGCCTGCGCCCGATCTCCAGCAGCGCCTGCAGCTGGCTGAACCTCACCGGACCCAACCCAAGCTCGCCGACGAAAGCCTCACGGTCGGCCTCCAGCAACTGGCGCAACCCCCCGAACTTCACGAGCAGACCTCGCGCCAGCTCCACGACATTGCGCCCACGCACACCTGAGCCGAGAAATACAGCCAGCAATTCCGCGTCCGTCAGGCTTCCGGCCCCACGCTGCAACAACTTCTCCCTCGGCCGCTCTTCCGCCGGCCACTCCCTGATATTCATCCCGTCCCTCTGCCCTTGCTGCGGCCCATTTCGGCCCTGTGTTAATCTATTTCGCCTCGTACATGCGACGTTCTGCCGCAGGCATTTTCAAACGTCGCCGCCCGCTCTCACTGGAAAAAGGCAAGCCTATGCAGCGGCTGTATCGCAAGCGCATCGTTCTCGGCGTGGGTGGCGGCATTGCCGCCTACAAAAGCGCCGAACTGATTCGCCGACTCCTGGAGCACGGCGCGCAGGTGCGCGTCGTCATGACCCGTGGTGGTGCAGAGTTCATCACCCCGCTGACCCTGCAGGCGCTGTCGGGCCACCCGGTGCACATGGACCTGCTCGACCCTGCCGCCGAAGCGGCCATGGGCCACATCGAACTGGCCAAGTGGGCCGACCTGGTGCTGATCGCCCCGGCCACCGCCGACCTCATGGCGCGCATGGCCCAAGGCATGGCCGACGACCTGCTGACCACCCTGGTGCTGGCTACCGATGCCACCGTCGCCGTGGCCCCGGCCATGAACCAGGCCATGTGGCGCGACCCGGCCACCCAAGCCAACCTCGAACTGCTCAAGAGCCGTGGCATCCAGGTGTTCGGCCCGGCGTCCGGTAGCCAAGCCTGTGGCGATGTCGGCCTGGGCCGCATGCTCGAAGCCACCGACCTGGCCTGGTGTGCCGCGGAAAGCTTCAAGCGCCAGGCACTGACCGGCAAGCACGTGCTGATCACCGCCGGCCCGACCCAGGAAAACATCGACCCGGTGCGCTACATCACCAATCATAGCTCCGGCAAGATGGGCTTCGCCCTGGCCGAAGCGGCCGCCGAAGCCGGGGCTCGGGTCACCCTCGTCACTGGTCCGGTGCACCTGCCGACCCCCGACCGGGTCAGCCGTATCGACGTGGTCAGCGCACGGGACATGCTCGCGGCCTGTGAAGCGGCCATGCCGTGCGACCTGTTCATCGCCTCTGCGGCGGTTGCGGACTACCGCCCGGAAGTCGTTGCCACGCAAAAATTGAAGAAAGATCCTACGACCGGCGACGGCATGCTGCTGCAGATGGTGCGCAATCCCGATATCCTTGCCACCATCGCTGGCCGCGCCGACCGCCCGTTCAGCGTCGGTTTCGCCGCCGAGACCGAACACTTGCTCGATTACGCCACGCGCAAGCTCAAGGACAAGAACCTCGACCTGATCGTCGCCAATGATGTGGCCAACCCCAGCATCGGCTTCAACAGCGAGGAAAACGCCTTGACCGTGATCGACCGCCAGCAGCACCAGACCCTCTTCGCGCAGACCAGCAAGGGCAAGATTGCCCGGCAACTGGTCGCCTTCATCGCCGAACGGCTCAATCAGGTTCAATAAGTTACATGCACGCTCTTCAAGCCAAGATCCTCGACCCACGCCTGGGCACCGAATTTCCCCTGCCGCAGTACGCCACCCCCGGCTCCGCCGGCCTGGACCTGCGCGCCCTGCTCAAGGAAGACACCGTCCTCGAGCCAGGCCAGACCCTGCTGATCCCCACCGGCCTGTCGATCTACATCGGCGACCCGGGCCTGGCGGCGGTGATCCTGCCGCGCTCGGGCCTGGGCCATAAGCACGGCATCGTGCTGGGCAACCTGGTCGGGCTGATCGACTCGGACTACCAGGGCGAGTTGATGGTGTCGTGCTGGAACCGCGGCAACACCCCGTTCACCATCGCCGTTGGCGAGCGCATTGCCCAGCTGGTGCTGGTACCGGTGGTACAGGCCCATTTCGATATCGTCGAAGCGTTCGATGAAAGCCAGCGCGGTGCTGGCGGCTTTGGCCATTCCGGCAGCCACTGAGCCGAGAAATGACCGTTCAGGCCAAGGATGGCGAACTCTCTGGCGAAACCACCGTCCAAGCGTTCAGTTTGCGCCTGCCCAGAAAGCCTTTGACTAATGGAGCTTCCAGAGATGAACGACATGGCCCACCTGGTACCCGCCGCACTGCCAGACAGCATTTTCCGCGCGTATGACATTCGCGGCGTGGTCGGCAAAACCCTTCACGCCGAAACCGCCTACTGGATCGGCCGCGCCATCGGCGCACAGAGCCTGGCCCAGGGCGAACCGCAGGTTTCGGTCGGCCGCGATGGCCGCCTGTCCGGCCCGATGCTGGTCGAACAGCTGATCAAGGGCCTGGTCGATGCCGGCTGCCAAGTCAGCGACGTCGGCCTGGTACCCACCCCGGCGCTGTACTACGCAGCCAACGTGCTGGCCGGCAAGTCCGGTGTGATGCTGACCGGCAGCCACAACCCGTCGGACTACAACGGCTTCAAGATCGTCATCGCTGGCGATACCCTGGCCAACGAACAGATCCAGGCCCTGCTGACGCGCCTGAAAACCAACGACCTGACCCGCGCCGAAGGCCGCGTGGAAAAGGTCGAGATCCTTGACCGCTACTTCCAGCAGATCGTCGAGGACGTGAAGCTGGCCAGGAGGCTCAAGGTGGTCGTGGACTGCGGCAACGGTGCCGCCGGCGTGGTCGCGCCGCAACTGATCGAAGCCCTGGGCTGCGAAGTGATCCCGCTGTTCTGCGAAGTCGACGGCAACTTCCCCAACCACCATCCGGACCCGGGCAAGCCGGAAAACCTCGAAGACCTGATCGCCAAGGTCAAGGAAACCGGCGCCGATATCGGCCTGGCCTTTGACGGTGACGGCGACCGCGTCGGCGTGGTGACCAACACCGGCAGCATCGTCTACCCAGACCGCCTGCTGATGCTGTTTGCCCAGGACGTGCTGTCTCGCAACCCGGGCGCCGAGATCATCTTCGACGTCAAATGCACCCGTCGCCTGACCCCGCTGATCGAGCAGCACGGCGGCCGCGCACTGATGTGGAAGACCGGTCACTCGCTGATCAAGAAGAAGATGAAGCAGACCGGCTCGCTGCTGGCCGGCGAGATGAGCGGTCACATCTTCATCAAGGAACGCTGGTACGGTTTCGACGACGGCATCTATAGCGCTGCACGCCTGCTGGAGATCCTCAGCAAGGCCGGGCAGAGCGCCGAAAACCTGTTCGCCGCGTTCCCGAACGATATTTCCACGCCGGAAATCAATATTGATGTGACCGACGAGGGTAAATTCAGCATCATTGATGCACTGCAACGCGACGCCGACTGGGGCGAAGCCAACCTGACCACCATCGACGGTGTGCGGGTGGACTACGCCCACGGCTGGGGCCTGGTTCGCGCCTCCAACACCACCCCGGTGCTGGTGCTGCGCTTCGAGGCCGACAGCGACGCCGAATTGCAACGTATCAAGGATGTTTTCCGTACCCAGTTGCTGCGGGTTGAGCCTGAGCTGCAACTGCCGTTCTGACCGACTATCTGTTCCTTACAGGAGCCCTGCATGACCCTCGATCGCGATGCCGCTTCCCATGTAGCCGAGGTTTTGTCCGAAGCACTGCCTTACATCCGCCGCTTTGTCGGCAAGACCCTGGTGATCAAGTACGGCGGCAACGCGATGGAGAGCGAGGAGCTCAAGACCGGCTTCGCCCGTGACATCGTGCTGATGAAGGCTGTGGGCATCAACCCGGTGGTGGTCCACGGTGGTGGCCCGCAGATCGGCGACCTGCTCAAGCGCCTGTCGATCGAAAGCCACTTCATCGACGGCATGCGCGTCACCGACTCGGCGACCATGGACGTGGTGGAGATGGTGCTGGGTGGCCAGGTCAACAAGGACATCGTCAACCTGATCAACCGCCACGGCGGCAGCGCAATCGGCCTGACCGGCAAGGACGCGGAGCTGATCCGCGCCCGCAAGCTGACCGTCAGCCGCCAGACGCCCGAGATGACCACCCCGGAAATCATCGACATCGGCCACGTTGGCGAAGTGGTAAGCGTGAACACCGACCTGCTGAACATGCTGGTGAAGGGCGACTTCATCCCGGTGATCGCACCGATCGGCGTGGGTGCCAATGGTGAGTCCTACAACATCAACGCCGACCTGGTGGCTGGCAAGGTAGCCGAAGCGCTGAAGGCCGAGAAGTTGATGCTGCTGACCAACATCGCCGGCCTGATGGACAAGCAGGGCGAAGTACTGACCGGCCTGACCACCGAGCAGGTCAACGAACTGATCGCCGACGGCACCATCTACGGCGGCATGCTGCCGAAGATCAAGTGCGCGCTGGATGCGGTGCAGGGCGGTGTCAACAGCTCGCACATCATCGACGGCCGCGTGCCGAATGCGGTGCTGCTGGAGATCTTCACCGACAGCGGCGTGGGTACCCTGATTACCAACCGCAAGCGTCACTGATCCGGCTGTAATACACGGCGGCTGGCCCGCTGTGCTTTCAGCCCGATGTACGCGGACAGGTGGTGCAAGGCGGTCAATTCAGGTTCGATCATAAGATTCCTGACCAGCAGCCGATACAACGTGGCAATATGCAGGCTCACTGCAAATTGCCACTATCCATCTGGAGTACACGCGTGAAATACGCATCACACGGACTCGTGCTGGCAGCCGCCCTGGCTGTCGGGTCCATCGCCGGCTGTGCCACCGAAACCTCCACCGCTGTTGCCGTACAACAGGTCGAAAGCGTAAGCCGCCCCTACAGCGGCGCGCGCGCGCCGATTGCCGTAGGCAAGTTCGACAACCGCTCCAGCTACATGCGCGGTATCTTCTCCGATGGCGTCGACCGCCTCGGCGGCCAGGCCAAGACCATCCTCATCACCCACCTGCAGCAGACCAACCGCTTCAACGTGCTCGATCGCGACAACATGAGCGAGATCCAGCAGGAAGCCGCAATCAAGGGCCAGGCACAACGCCTGAAAGGTGCGGACTTCGTGGTAACAGGCGATGTCACCGAGTTCGGCCGCAAGGAAGTCGGCGACCACCAACTGTTTGGCATCCTCGGCCGTGGCAAGACCCAGATCGCCTACGCCAAGGTGGCGTTGAACATCGTCAACATCAGCACCTCCGAAGTCGTCTACTCGAGCCAGGGGGCAGGTGAATACGCGTTGTCCAACCGCGAAATCATCGGTTTCGGCGGCACCGCCAGCTACGACTCGACGCTCAACGGCAAGGTTCTCGACCTGGCCATGCGCGAAGCCGTGAACAAATTGGTGAACGCTGTCGAAAACGGCCAATGGAATCCAAAGGCCCAGTAAAAGATTTTTCCAGGAAGGACCCCTCCCATGAGCATCACCCTCCCGGCCATGCGCATCTGCGCTGGCCTTGTGTTGGGCAGCGTCTTGCTGGCCGGCTGCAATGCGCCCAAGCCGCTGTACCAATGGGAAAGCTATCAACCCCAGGTTTATGGCTACCTCAAAGGCGATTCGAAAGAAGAACAGGTCATTGCGCTGGAGCGCGACCTGGAAAAGATCAAGGCCAAGAATGGCGCCGTCCCGCCTGGCTACCATGCGCAGTTGGGCCTGCTGTATTCCAGCCTGGGCAAGGATGACCAGATGATCCAGCAATTCCGCACCGAGAAGGCGCTCTTCCCGGAGTCGGCGGCGTACATGGACTTTCTGCTGAGCAACGCCACCAAGGGGGGCAAGCAATGATCAAGCGCCTTAGCCGCCTTGTCGTCGGCGCCTGCGTGCTGGCCCTGTTCGCGGGCTGCGCCGAGCGCAAGACCATCGACTACTCGGCTTACAAACAGAGCCGCCCGAAGTCGATCCTGATCCTGCCGCCACTGAACGAGTCGCCCGATGTGAAGGCGAGCTACAGCATGCTGTCGCAGGTGACCTACCCGCTGGCCGAGGCCGGCTACTATGTGATGCCGGTGGCGCTGGTGGACGAGACCTTCCGCCAAAACGGCATGACCACGCCAGCCGACATCCACCAGCTACCGACGACCAAGCTGAATGAGATCTTTGGCGCCGACGCCGGCCTGTACGTCACGGTATCGGACTACGGCACCCGCTACATGGTGCTTAGCAGTGCGACCATCGTCACCGCCAATGCCAAGCTGGTCGACTTGAAGACCGGTACCACCTTGTGGACTGGCAGCGCCACTGCCTCCAGCCAGGAAAACCAGCAGAACCAGGGCGGCATCATCGGCATGCTGATCGTTGCGGCGGTCAACCAGATCATCAGCAGTGTGCAGGATGATGCAGGTTACCCGATCGCTGGCATGACCAGCGCACGCCTGCTGACGCCGCACCCGAACGGCGGCATCCTCTATGGGCCACGGTCGCCCAAGTACGGCACCGACTGAGTCCGGCCTGTTCCGGCTTCCTTCGCGGACTTGCCTGCGACAGGGCCGAAAACGGCGACAAAAAAAGGCGACCTTCACAAGAAGGTCGCCTTTTTCATTTCCAGGCCCGGATCAGATACCGTACTGCGCCCGGTAAGCCTCGACAGCTGGCAGATGTTGCTTCAGCTGTGGGTCATCGGCCAGGAACTCCAGCACCTGGGTCAGCGAAACGATGCTGACCACAGGGATACCGAAGTCACGCTCCACTTCCTGGATCGCCGACAGCTCGCCATTGCCGCGCTCTTCGCGGTTCAGCGCGATCAGCACGCCAGCGGCCTTGGCCTGCTGGGCATTGATGATCTGCATGACTTCACGAATGGCGGTACCGGCGGTGATCACGTCGTCAATGATCAGCACGTCACCGGCCAGCGGTGCACCGACCAGGCTGCCACCTTCACCGTGGTCCTTGGCTTCCTTGCGGTTGAAGCACCATGGCACGTCGAGCTGATGCTGATCGGCAAGGGCCACGGCGGTAGTCGCTGCCAGCGGGATACCTTTGTAAGCCGGGCCGAACAGCACATCGAACGGGATCTTGCTGTCGACGATGGCTGCGGCATAGCAACGGCCCAGTTCGGCCAGGGCGGAACCGGTGTTGAACAGGCCGGCATTGAAGAAATACGGGCTGGTACGCCCCGATTTCAGGGTGAATTCACCGAAACGCAGTACCCCGCGATCGATGGCAAAACGGATGAAGTCGCGCTGATACGGCTGCATGGATAGTCCCGGACACCACGGATTTAGCTAAATGGGTTGAGCTCGGGTATCATACACGCACGAGATTTTTGGGGCCATTTATGCGGATCATCAGTGTGAACGTAAATGGCATTCAGGCTGCGGCCGAGCGTGGTTTGCTCAGCTGGCTGCAAGCCCAGAATGCCGACGTCATCTGCCTTCAGGATACCCGCGCCTCGGCCTTTGAACTCGATGACCCAGCTTTCCAGCTCGATGGCTATTTCCTTTATGCCTGCGACGCGGAGGTGCCTGCCCAAGGTGGTGTGGCCCTGTATTCGCGCATGCAGCCCAAGGCAGTCATCACCGGCCTGGGCTTCGAGACAGCCGACCGCTACGGGCGTTACCTGCAAGCAGATTTCGACAAAGTCAGTATTGCCAGCCTGCTGCTGCCTTCGGGGATGAACGGCGACGAAGACTTGAACCAGAAGTTCAAGTTAATGGACGACTTCGCCAAGTACCTGGACAAACAGCGTCGCAAGCGTCGCGAATACATCTACTGCGGCTCGTTCTACGTGGCGCAGCAGAAGCTCGATATCAAGAACTGGCGTGACAGCCAGCAGTCGCCGGGTTTCCTGGCGCCGGAGCGTGCCTGGATGGACGCGATCACTGGCGAGATGGGTTACGTCGATGCCCTGCGCGAAGTCAGCCGTGAGGGCGACCAGTACAGCTGGTGGCCGGACAACGAGCAGGCCGAGATGCTCAACCTGGGCTACCGGTTCGACTACCAGATCCTCACCCCGGGCCTGCGCCGCTTCGTGCGCAATGCCCGCCTGCCGCGTCAGCCGCGCTTCTCCCAGCATGCGCCGCTGATCGTCGACTATGACTGGACGTTGACCATCTGAAGGCATGGGGCCGCTTTGCGGCCCTATCGCGACACAAGGCCGCTCCTACAGGGGAATGCATATCCCTTGTAGGAGCGGCCTTGTGTCGCGATAGGGCTGCAAAGCAGCCCCAGCATTATTTGATCGGCCGCCAGATCATCGGGTAGCGATACGGCTTGCCCTCATTCGCCCGCACAGCCGCAATGATGATCAGGATCATCACCGCGACCATCAGCATGGCGAACAGCACCAGCCCGATGAACACGAACATCAGCAGGAAGCAGATGAACCCGGCAATGGTCACGCTGATCTGAAAGTTCAGCGCCTCTTTGCCCTGGGCGTCGATGAAAGGGTCTTGCTCGCGCTTGAGGTGCCACAGCACCAGCGGGCCCAGCAAGTGCCCGAGCGGCACCACCAGGCCCAGCAGCGCGGAGAGGTGGCAGAACATCGCCCACTGCCGGATTTCGGCATTGGGCGGGGTGATCGACAGGTTCGATTCGCTCATGCCCCGCACCTCCCTGGCTGGGTTCAGTCGGCCAGTGCCGCCTGCTGCAGTTCGAAGATCTCGCTCATGCCCTTCTGTGCCAGGGCGAGCATGGCGTTGAAGTCTTCAGGCTGGAACGGCGCACCTTCGGCAGTACCCTGCACTTCGATGAAACCACCGGCGCTGGTCATGACCACGTTCAGGTCGGTTTCGGCGGCGGAGTCTTCCAGGTAGTCCAGGTCGAGCACCGCTTCGCCCTGGTACATGCCCACCGACACTGCGGCGATCATGTGCTTGAGCGGGTTGCCGGCCTTCAGGCCACCGCGCTTCTTGATCACCGCCAGGGCGTCGCACAGGGCGACCATGGCACCGGTGATGGACGCGGTACGGGTGCCACCATCGGCCTGGATCACGTCGCAGTCGACGTACAGGGTGATGTCACCGAGCTTGCTCATGTCCAGCGCGGCGCGCAGCGAACGGCCGATCAGGCGCTGGATTTCCAGGGTGCGGCCACCCTGCTTGCCACGGCTGGCTTCGCGCTGGTTACGCTCGCCGGTGGAGCGCGGCAGCATGCCGTATTCGGCGGTCAGCCAGCCTTGGCCCTGGCCTTTGAGGAAGCGCGGCACACCGTTTTCCACGCTGACCGTGCAGATGACCTTGGTGTCACCGAACTCGACCAGTACCGACCCTTCGGCGTGCTTGGTGTAGTTGCGGGTGATGCGGATCGAGCGGAGCTGATCGGCGGCGCGACCACTTGGACGTTTCATCTGGGATACCTGTACTGGGACTTTGAATCTGCCGAGCATTATAGAGCCCACGGCCCGGGGAAGACATGCCTATTGTCGCGCCCGACACAGCCCGTCGCCTTTTCCTGCCGGCCAAGCCACCCGTCGGTAACATGGGTGGATTGGGCGCCAAGGCCCCACTGCGCTACAATCCTGCGCCTTGCAGCCGAGAGGCTCCCACCGTTCATTCATATACGCGAGGTACTCCCCATGGTGCACAGCATGACCGCTTTTGCTCGTGTCGAGCGCGCCGGCAGCCAAGGCACCCTGGTCTGGGAGCTGCGTTCGGTCAACCACCGTTACCTGGAGCCGCACCTGCGCCTCCCCGAGGCCCTGCGCGACCTCGAAGGCGCCGTGCGTGAAGGCCTGCGCCAGGGCCTGTCGCGGGGCAAGGTGGAATGCACCTTGCGCCTCAACGAAGACAGCAACGGCAAACCGCTGAAGGTGGACCGCGAGCGCGCCGCGCAGCTGGTTGCCGCCGCCGAGGAAGTGGCCGGCCTGATCAAGCAGCCGGCACCACTGAACCCGCTGGAGGTGCTGTCGTGGCCAGGCGTGCTGGTGGCCGACGCAAGCGACCCGCAGGCACTGAATACCGAAGCCATGGCGCTGTTCGATGAAGCGCTGGCCGAGCTCAAGGCCGGGCGCCAGCGTGAAGGCCAGGAACTGGCCCGGCTGATCAACGAACGCCTGGACAACATGGCCAGCGAAGTCACCACCCTGCGCGCCCTGGTGCCGCAGATGCTGGCAGCTCAGCGACAGAAGATCCTCGACCGCTTCGGCGACATGCAGGCCGAACTCGACCCGCAACGCCTGGAGCAGGAGATGGTGCTGCTGGCCCAGAAGAGCGACGTGGCCGAGGAACTCGACCGCCTCAGCACCCACGTCACCGAAGTACGCCGAGTGCTCAAGGGTGGCGGCGCCGCCGGCCGGCGCCTGGACTTCCTGATGCAGGAACTCAACCGCGAGGCCAACACCCTCGGCTCCAAGGCCTTCGACCCACGCAGCACGCAAGCGGCGGTCAACCTGAAGGTATTGATCGAACAGATGCGTGAACAAGTACAGAACATCGAGTAAGGCCACCCCGACCATGAACCACAGCAGCGGCACCCTCTACATCGTTTCGGCCCCTTCGGGCGCCGGCAAGACCAGCCTGGTCACCGCCCTGATCAAGGCCGACAAGCGCGTAAGCGTCTCGGTCTCGCACACCACCCGCGCCATGCGCCCGGGCGAGCAGCACGGCGTGAACTACCACTTCGTCAGCCATGACGACTTCAAGGGGCTGATCGCCAAGGGTGACTTCCTCGAGCACGCCGAAGTGTTCGGCAATTTCTACGGGACTTCGCGCAGCGCGCTGCAAGAGGTACTCGACCAGGGCAATGACCTGATCCTGGAGATCGACTGGCAAGGCGCCCAGCAGGTACGCAAGCTGATGCCCGAGGCTTTGTCGGTGTTCATCCTGCCGCCAAGCCAGCAGGCCCTGCGCGAGCGCCTGGATGGCCGCGGGCAGGACAGCGAAGAGATCATCGCCGGGCGCATGAAAGAAGCGGTCAGCGAGATGGTGCACTACGACGAGTACGACTACGTGATCATCAACGATGACTTCGACGTGGCGCTGGAAGACTTGAAGGCAGTGTTCCGCTCGAACCGCCTGCAGCTGAAGAAACAGCAACAGCGTCATGCGGCATTGCTGAAGCAAATGATCGGCTGAAGATTGCCGGGGCCTCTTCGAGGCCCTTTCGCGACACAAGGCCGCTCCTACATCGGAAGGCGTACGCCGTGCTGTTGTAGGAGCGGCCTTGTGCTGCGAATGGGGCGCGAAGCGCCCCCAGCCTTATTCCTGCAGTGGCAAGGTAGCCTGCTGACGCAGGGTAGCCCCCAGGAAGTACGCCGGCGCGCGCAGGCGCGACAGCATCATCAGCACGATCCCCAGCACCGAGATGATCGCGGCGATCACGAACACCAGCCCCAGCCCGCCCACATGCGAGCCGCTGCCGAAGTCCGGCGAGGCGCTGTCGATGGCGGTACGCACGAAGATCACCGACAAGATCACCCCACCCACCAGCGGGCACAAGCCGCGCATCAGGAAGTGGCGCAGGCTGTCGAACAGGCTGTGGCGGAAGTACCAGACACAGGCGAAGGCCGTCAGCGAATAGTAGAAGCAGATCATCATGCCCAGTGCAGTGATGGTATCTGCCAACACGTTCTCGCTCAGGGTGCGCATGGTCACGTAGAACAGGCCCGCGGCCACGCCGGCGCAGATGGTGGCGTAACGCGGGGTCTGCGAACGAGGGCAGACGCTGGCGAACTTCTGCGGCACCGCACCGTAGTAACCCATGGCCAACAGGGTGCGCGCCGGTGACACGAAGGTCGACTGCAGCGACGCCGCGGTGCTGGCCAGCACCGCGATGGACATCAGGATCGCCAGCGGCCCCATGACCGGACCGGCCAGGTGGGCGAAGACGTTTTCCTGGATGCGCGGGTTGTTGAGGCCCAGGCCTTGTTCGCTGATACCGGCAAACTGCAGGGTGGCAATCGCGGTGAACAGGTACAGGCCGAGGATCAGCAGCACGGTCCAGGTGGCCGCCTTGCCCGGCACCTCGTCACTGCCGACCGATTCCTCGCTGACAGTCAGGCACACGTCCCAGCCCCAGAAGATGAAGATCGACAGCGACAGCCCGGCGGCAAAGGCCGAGAACGATTCGACGCCGAACGGGTTGAACCAGGCGAAATCGAATTCCAACGGTGGCGGCGCGGTGGTTTCGCCGAAAGCGGCAAAGGCAAAGCCGATCAGCACCAGCAACTGCAGGGCCACCAGGCCGTATTGCACGGTCATGGTGGTGGTCATGCCGCGGCAGCAGATCCACACCGCCAGGGCGATGAACACGCAACAGGTGGTTATGTTGATGAGCAGGTTGTCGGCCAAGGCCGCCAGCTCATGCTTGCCGGTTATCTGGCCAAGGAACAGGTAGAAGAAGTCGACCGCCACCCCTGCCAGGTTCGACAACACGATGGTGGTGGCGACCACCAGGCCCCAGCCACCGATCCAGCCGATCATCGGGCCAAAGGCACGCGCCGACCAGGTAAACGAAGTACCGCTGTCCGGCTCCGCCGAGTTCAGTTCGCGGTAGCCCAAGGCCACCAGCAGCATCGGCAGGAAGCCGACGATGAACACCGCCGGCAGGTGCGCGCCCACTTCACGCACGGTCGGGCCAAGGGCACCGGTAAGGGTGTAGACCGGGGCGATGGTGGAAATGCCCAGCACCACGCTGGCCAGCAAGCCCAGTCGGCCGGTGGCCAGGCCCTTGCTGCGCTGGGTGTTGCCCGCGTCGGCCGCCACGTCGGGTGGGCGGCCGGCTTCTGTGTAATTGCTCATGAGTATTTGCCGTAAATTTTGGAATTGTTTTCACAGGCCTTGCGTACAAGGCCCGCTTTCACTCATTGAAAGCTTGCTGCCGGGAACAAGTCATCCGAGACCTTCGGGTGACGTCAGAATGCCTCCTGCCGTGCGCCCTCCCGTATTGCGTAGGCAATGCAGGCCTCGCGAAACGCCTGGAACAGGCGCAGCGAGACCGGGTTTTCGGTAAATCGCCACTCCGGGTGCCACTGCACGCCGAGCACAAAGCCCGGCGCCGCCGGCATGGACACCGCTTCGATCAGGCCATCCGGGGCCCGTGCCTCGACGCGCAGGCCCGGGGCCAGTCGGTCGATGCCCTGGCTGTGCAGCGAGTTGACCTCGAATTGCGCCGCCAGGCCCAGGCGCTCGAACAACCCGCCAGGCTCGATGCCGACAAGGTGACGAGGGCCGTATTGCACCTCCAGGGGTGCGTCCTCAGGTTCACGGTGGTCAAGGTAGCCGGGCAGTTCCTGCACGCGCTGGTGCAGGCTGCCGCCCAGGGCCACATTCAATTCCTGGTAGCCACGGCAGATACAGAACACCGGCACACCGGCGGCAATGGCCGCCTGCAACAACGGCAGGGTCAGGCGATCACGTGCCAGATCGTGCCGGGTACCCGCCGCGCTGGGGGCGCCATTGTAATGATGCGGTTCGATATTTGAAGGTGAGCCGGTAAAAACAATGCCGTGCAGACGGGCCAGCAGCGCCTGCGTGTCGCTGCCCCCGTCACGGGCCGGCAGGATCAATGGCAAGCCGGCAAAGCCGGCCGCCTCGACATACTTGTCGCCTACCGTATGCGACGAGTTCTTCCCCACCTGCTGGCGGCAGGCGCTGACACCGATCAAGGGGACCGCATTTGCGCTCATGGGCTTACACCGTGTGCAGGTACCAGTTGTACTCGAGGTCGGAAATCGACACTTCGAACTCGGCCAGTTCGCTTTCCTTGCAGGCCACGAAGATATCGATATAGTCCGGGCTGATGTATTGGTTGAGGACTTCGCTGTCGTCCAGCGCGCGCAGGGCATCGCGCAGGTTGTTCGGCAGGCTCTGCTCCAGCTGTTCGTAGGAGTTGCCTTCGATCGGTGCCTGCGGCTCGACCTGGTTGGTCAGGCCGTGGTGAACACCGGCGAGGATCGCCGCGAGCATCAGGTAGGGGTTGGCGTCGGCACCGGCCACGCGGTGCTCGAGGCGCACGTTGTCGCTGCTGTCGGTGGGCACGCGCACTGCCACGGTACGGTTGTCCAGGCCCCAGCTTGGCGCATTGGGCACGTAGAACTGCGCGCCGAAGCGGCGGTAGGAGTTGATGTTCGGGCAGAGGAAGGCCATCGACGCCGGCATGGTCTCCAGCACACCACCGATGGCATGGCGCAGCGCGTCGCTTTGCAGCGGGTCGTCGCTGGCGAAGATGTTCTTGCCGGTTTTCTTGTCCAGCAACGAAATGTGCACGTGCAGGCCATTGCCTGCCTGGCCCGGGTAGGGCTTGGCCATGAAGGTGGTGTCCATTTCATGGTCGTAGGCAACGTTCTTGATCAGGCGCTTGAGCAAGATCGCGTAGTCGCAGGCCTTCAGCGGGTCGGCAACATGATGCAGGTTGACCTCGAACTGTGCCGGGGCGCTTTCCTTGACGATGGCGTCGGCGGGCAGGCCTTGCTCCTTGGCCGCTTCGAGCATGTCCTGCAGGCAGTCGGCATATTCATCGAGGTCGTCGATCAGGTACACCTGGGTCGACTGCGGGCGCTTGCCGGAAATCGGCGAGCGCGGCGGCTGCGGGCGACCGTTGAGGTTGTCCTGGTCGATCAGGTAGAACTCCAGCTCGAACGCGGCGCAGATATCCAGGCCCAGGTCATCGAACTTGCTCACCACCTGGCGCAGTACTTCGCGCGGGTCGGCGAAGAACGGCTGGCCATCCAGTTCGTGCATGGTCATCAGCAGCTGGGCGGTGGGGCGTTTCTGCCACGGCTCGTCCGACAGCGTGCCGGGGATCGGGAAGCAGATGCGGTCGGCATCGCCGATGTCCAGGCCAAGGCCGGTGCTCTCGACGGTGGACCCGTTGATGTCCAGGGCGAACAGCGATGCCGGCAGGTTGATGCCCTTCTCGTACACCTTGTGCAGGCTGGCCCGCTCGATGCGCTTGCCACGTACCACGCCGTTCATGTCGGAGATCAGCAGGTCGACGTACTGCGTGTCCGGATGGGCCTGGAGGAAGTCATTCATCTCGCTGGAAGAACTGGCGCACGGGGTTACCGACGTCATGGCTGTACATCCTTTGATTTGCTGCGGCGATGTGGGGGATACGGCTGGCGCCTCACGGGCGACGATGGTTGCAGCTGTTGTTCTTTTCACTTTCCCATCGTGGGGATTGGTTACCCGACCGGGCGCATTGATTCTCGGGGGCCGTTTCACTATAAAATGGCCAAAACGCAACAGACATTGGCAATTCGGCAAGCAGAGCGTGCACCAATGCAATATCAGATTACCCATGCCGACCTCTCCCTGGTCCTGGCCCTGGAACGTGGCCGCTCGCTGGCCAAGGCTGCCGAGTTGCTCAAGGTCGATGTTTCGACGGTGTTCCGCTCGATCCGTCGGCTGGAGTCGGCGCTGGGCACAGCCTTGTTCGTCAAGAGCCGCAAAGGCTACCTGCCGACCGACACCGCCCAGGCCCTGGCCGAGCAGGCCGAACGCGCCGAGCAGGCGCTGGAGGCGGCGCGCATCGCCATGACCAGTGGCGAGCAGGTGGTCAGCGGCACCGTGCGCCTGACCTGTACCGAGGCGGTGATGCACAGCCTGCTGCTGCCGGCGCTGGCCGAGTTCATGCCCAACTACCCGGCCTTGTCGCTGGAGATGGGCACCTCCAACACCTTCGCCAACCTCAGCCGGCGCGATGCCGACATTGCCCTGCGCCTGACCAACACGCCGCCGGAGCACCTGGTGGGCCGCAACCTGGGGTCCACCTCCTACGTGGTCTGCGGCCAACCGCAGTGGCGCGAGCGCCTGGCCGAGTCACCTGCCAGCGTGCCGTGGATCGCCCCCGACGACTCGATGCAGGACCACCCCACGGTGGTCTGGCGCAACCAGCAGCACCCGGGTTTGAGCCCGCGCTACCAGTGCAGCGGCATGTCGACCATCGCCCAGCTGGTCACGGCCGGGCTCGGCGTGGCAGCGTTGCCGGACTACATGGTGCACGCGCTGCCCGGGGTGGATGCGCTGAGCGGGCCGCTGCCGGGTTGCGACACCCAGCTGTGGCTGCTGACCCGGCCGGACTGCCGGGCGTTGCGCTCGGTGCAGACCCTGTTCGAGGAGCTGACCCCGCGGTTGCGTGACGCGATGCTCTGAGGTTATCGTCAGGTTCAAGTATTGATAGTGTCTGTTCCGGCCTTTTCGCGGGCACGCCCGCTCCCACAGGTAAAGCGGCGGCGGTGAGAACTGTGCAGGACTTGTGGGAGCGGGCGTGCCCGCGAAGAACTCCACACCGATCTACCCGACAAAACAGCGCTTCCCTATTGGCTGGTGATTTTTTAAACTATCGAGTCCGCCTGCCCATTACTGGGCTGCACGCCCACCGCAATTGCTACTGAGGAAGACCATGGCCCGCGTAACTGTTGAAGACTGCCTGGAACACGTGGATAACCGCTTTGAGCTGGTCATGCTCTCGACCAAGCGCGCTCGCCAGCTGGCGACCGGCGGCAAAGAGCCACGCGTTGCGTGGGAAAACGACAAGCCGACCGTTGTTGCCCTGCGTGAAATCGCCGAAGGCATCGTCACCAACGAGTTCATCGCCGCTGAAGAGATCGTCACCGAGGATCCGGTGTTCGCCGCGTTCGAGGACGAGAACAACGAGGCTGTCTGATTGATGCCAGGTCGACGTCGCACGGCGCAAGGCCCCCTTCCTCGGCAGGAGGTGAACCCATGCCGGGTATAGAAGCCTTGGCCGAACGGCTGTCGACCTATCTTGGCCCCGAACAGGTCAACCTGGTCCGGCGCGCCTATTTCTACGCCGAACAGGCCCACGATGGGCAGCGCCGCCGCAGTGGCGAGCCCTACGTGACCCACCCGCTGGCCGTGGCCAGCATCCTCGCCGACATGCACATGGACCATCAGAGCCTGATGGCGGCCATGCTGCACGACGTGATCGAAGATACCGGCATCGCCAAGGAAGCCCTCAGCCAGCAGTTTGGCGAGACCGTGGCCGAGCTGGTCGATGGGGTCAGCAAGCTGACCCAGATGAACTTCGAGACCAAGGCCGAGGCGCAGGCCGAAAACTTCCAGAAGATGGCCATGGCCATGGCCCGTGACATCCGCGTGATCCTGGTCAAGCTGGCCGACCGCCTGCACAACATGCGCACCCTGGAAGTGCTGTCCGGCGAAAAACGCCGGCGCATCGCCAAGGAAACCCTCGAGATCTACGCCCCCATCGCCAACCGCCTGGGCATGCACACCGTGCGCGTGGAGTTCGAGGACCTCGGCTTCAAGGCCATGCACCCGATGCGTTCGTCGCTGATCCACCGTGCGGTGAAAAGCGCTCGCGGCAACCGCAAGGAGATCGTCGCCAAGATCGAGCATTCGCTGGCCAACTGCCTGGCCGCCGACGGCATCGAGGGCGAGGTCAGCGGCCGGCAGAAACACCTCTATGGCATCTACAAGAAGATGCGCGGCAAGCGCCGCGCCTTCAACGAGATCATGGACGTATACGCCTTCCGCATCGTCGTCGACAAGGTCGACACCTGCTACCGCGTACTCGGTGCGGTGCACAACCTGTACAAGCCGCTGCCCGGTCGCTTCAAGGATTACATCGCGATCCCCAAGGCCAACGGCTACCAGTCGTTGCACACCACGCTGTTCGGCATGCACGGCGTGCCCATCGAAATCCAGATCCGCACCCGCGAGATGGAAGAGATGGCCAACAACGGCATCGCCGCGCACTGGCTGTACAAATCCAACGACGACGAGCAGCCCAAGGGCAGCCACGCCCGCGCCCGCCAGTGGGTCAAGGGCATCCTCGAGCTGCAGCAACGTGCCGGCAACTCGCTGGAATTCATCGAAAGCGTGAAGATCGACCTGTTCCCGGACGAGGTTTACGTGTTCACGCCCAAAGGCCGCATCATGGAGCTGCCCAAAGGCTCCACGGCGGTCGACTTCGCCTACGCGGTGCACACCGACGTCGGCAACAGCTGCATCGCCTGCCGCATCAACCGCCGCCTGGCGCCGCTGTCCGAACCGCTGCAAAGCGGCTCGACGGTGGAAATCGTCAGCGCCCCGGGCGCACGGCCGAACCCGGCCTGGCTCAACTTCGTGGTTACCGGCAAGGCGCGCACGCACATCCGCCACGCACTCAAGCAACAGCGCCGCTCCGAGTCCATCAGCCTGGGCGAACGCCTGCTGAACAAGGTGCTCACCGGCTTCGACAGCAGCCTGGAGATGATCCCCCAGGAGCGTATCCAGGCGATTCTCGCCGAGTACCGCCTGGAGCTGATCGAAGACCTGCTCGAAGACATCGGCCTGGGCAACCGCATGGCCTACGTGGTCGCGCGCCGCCTGCTGTCGGCCGAAGGCGAGCAGTTGCCGGCACCGGAAGGCCCGCTGGCGATCCGCGGTACCGAAGGCCTGGTGCTGAGCTACGCCAAGTGCTGCACGCCGATCCCGGGCGACCCGATCGTCGGCCACCTGTCAGCCGGCAAGGGCATGGTCGTGCACCTGGAAAACTGCCGCAACATCAGTGAAATCCGCCACAACCCGGAGAAGTGCGTACAGCTCTCCTGGGCCAAGGACATCACCGGTGAATTCAATGTCGAGTTGCGTGTCGAACTGGAGCACCAGCGCGGCCTGATTGCCCTGCTGGCCAGCAGTGTCAACGCCGCCGACGGCAACATCGAGAAGATCAGCATGGACGAACGCGACGGCCGTATCAGCGTGGTCCAACTGGTGGTCAGCGTGCACGACCGCGTGCACCTGGCGCGTGTGATCAAGAAGCTGCGTACCCTGACCGGTGTGGTCCGCATCACCCGCATGCGTACGTAGTCCGCCAACCGCAAGGAGTCATCATGAGCAAGACCGTCATCAACAGCGACAAGGCCCCTGCCGCCATCGGCACCTACTCGCAGGCGATCAAGGCCGGCAACACCGTGTACATGTCGGGCCAGATCCCGCTGGACCCGAAGACCATGGAACTGGTCGAAGGCTTCGAAGCCCAGACCGTACAGGTGTTCGAGAACCTCAAGGCCGTGGCTGAAGCCGCTGGCGGTTCGTTCAAGGACATCGTCAAGCTGAACATCTTCCTCACCGACCTGAGCCACTTCGCCAAGGTCAACGAGGTGATGGGCCGCTACTTCGAGCAGCCTTACCCGGCCCGCGCCGCCATCGGCGTTGCCGCACTGCCGAAAGGCTCCCAGGTCGAAATGGACGCCATCCTGGTCATCGAATGATGCCCCCGGTGACGGGCGCCCTGTCCGTCACCTTCCCTTCTCTGCAAGGTTACCCCGTCATGCGTCAAGCACTGCCCCTCGCGCTGGCAGCCCTGCTTCTGGGCGGCTGCGCCAGCCACAAACCCGAAGATTTCAACGGCACCTGGATCAACCAGGACGCCATCAATGCGGCCGTCAAGGGCGGCAGCCTGCGTCAGGCGCTCAATGAGCACGGGCCGGTGTTCGAGTGGAAGCTCGACGTCGCCAGCCAACAGGCCAGCTACAGCAATGGTTTCGAAGCGGCCGACGGCCAGCTGAGCGCCATCGACAAGCAATGGCAGGCCAGCTTCCAGGGTGGCCAGACCGAACAGCTGTCGCTCGATGGCGACGAACTGCAGGCGGTCGATCAAAGCGGCAGCAAGCAGACCTTCGTGCGCGCCAAAGCACCGGCGGCGACCAATGCGCCACTGGGCAGCAGCTTCGAGAAAGCCCTGTACCAGGCCTATCTGGGCGGTAACTGGAAGATCATCGAAGGCCAGGGCAAAGGTGCCAGCGTGCGCTTCGGCGACACCGGCAACGTCACCGGCCTGCCGGGGCCAGACCGTTTCGCCCTGTGCCTGGCGGGTGACTGCGCGACCATGGGTGGCAGCAATGACAGCCTGTGGCTGGAGCGCAACCAGCGTGGCGCGCCGTTCATCCTCAAGCGCGATGGCGACAAGCTGGAGATCTTCCAGGCAGTGAACCGCGCACAGCCGGATGAAATGCCAGTGTTGGCGGCCGGCAAGCGCCAGTGGGTGCTGGAACTGGACTGAAAACCTGCGCGGTCCCTGTAGGAGCGGCCTTGTGTCGCGATGGGCCGCACAGCGGCCCCGGCATTCTAAGCGGCGACGCTGAAATCCTGTGAAATCCTGGGGCCGCTGCGCGCCCCATCGCGACACAAGGCCGCTCCTACAGGGGGTCGCATCAGGCCTGAGGCTGGTTTTTACCCTCAAGGATGGCCGCATAGCCTTCCCTGTAACTCGGATACACCGGCGCCCAGCCCAACGCCCGCGCCCGGGCATTGCTACAGCGCTTGCTGCCGGTACGCCGCACTCGCTGCTCATCCGACCACTCGGTTACCCCCATGTACGCCCGCAGCCAGGCCACCACGTCGGCCAGCGGTGCCGGGTCGTCGTCGACGCCGATGTAGCAATCGTCGAGCACCTTGCCGTCGGCATCGGCCTGCAACAGGAACGCCAACAGGCTGGCGGCATCCTCGGCATGGATGCGGTTGCCATAAAGCGGTGGCTCCTCGGCCACGCGGTAGCCCTGGCGCACCTGACTGAGCAGCCACTCGCGGCCGGGGCCATAGATGCCGGTCAGGCGCACCACGCTGGCCGGGATGCCGCTGGCCAGCGCCAGCCGCTCGGCCTCCAGCATCAACCGCCCGGAATAACCTTCAGGCTCGGTGGCCGCGCCTTCTTCGATCCACTCGCCGTCCTTCTGTGCATACACGCTGCTGCTGGACACGAACAGCAGGCGCCGTGGGCGTTGGCCGCGCTCGGCCAGCCAACCCAGCACATGGCGCAAACCGTCGACATAGGCTGCCTGGTAACCCGCCTCGTCGTGCTGGCTGGCCGCCACGCAATACACCAGGTAGTCCGGCGCGCGCTGCGGCCAGGCGTCGGGGATCGATGGCTCGGACAAGTCCGCCGCCACCGGCACGACCCCCGCAGGCAACTGCCCGACCGAGCGACGCAGGCCGCTCACCTGCCAGCCGCGCGCAAGCATCTGCCGGGCAAGACGCCCGCCTACATCACCACATCCCACCACCATCACGGAAAGGTCTGACATCTCTAAACTCCCTAGACCAATTGATCAGCCCGACCACGCTACACGATGGATGGCTAGACCATAGGCGAAAAAAGCAACAAGATTACTTTTGTTAACAAGAATTACTTGCAATAATGGCCGCCAAATTGTTCTCGGCCTACCTCGAGGCCTTGGAGAACGTTCACTTTATTCTTCATCAGGTCCGGCCAGCATGACACGTACTCAACCTTCCGCTTCGCCAACCCCGTCGCGCGCCTGGCGCGCCATCGCCGCGCTGACGCTCAGCTTGGTGCTGGCCCCGGTGGCCATGGCCGATGAGCCAACCGCCAATGCTGCCACGCCTGCTGCCGCTACTGCACCAGCTGCGCCGGCCGCTGCCCCAGCCGCAGCACCGGCTGCCGACGCAGTTGCCGCCACCCCGGTTGATGCCCCGGTCGCTGCAGACCCGAGCGTCGAAGCCCTGGTTGAAGACACCTCGCTGGGCATGGCCCACGACCTGTCCCCATGGGGCATGTACAAGAACGCCGACGTGGTGGTCAAGGCGGTGATGATCGGCCTGGCCATCGCCTCCATCATCACCTGGACCATCTGGATCGCCAAAGGCTTCGAGCTGATGGGCGCCAAGCGTCGCCTGCGTGGTGAAATTGCCCTGCTGAAGAAGTCCGCCAGCCTCAAGGAAGCCAGCGACGTTTCCAACAAGGAAGGCACCCTGGCCCACACCCTGGTCCACGACGCCCTCGAAGAGATGCGCCTGTCGGCCAACGCCCGCGAAAAAGAAGGCATCAAGGAGCGCGTCAGCTTCCGCCTGGAGCGCCTGGTACACGCCAGCGGCCGCACCATGAGCAGCGGCACCGGCGTACTCGCCACCATCGGCTCCACTGCGCCATTCGTCGGCCTGTTCGGTACCGTATGGGGCATCATGAACAGCTTCATCGGCATCGCCAAGACCCAGACCACCAACCTGGCCGTGGTTGCCCCGGGTATCGCCGAGGCCCTGCTGGCCACCGCCCTGGGCCTGGTCGCCGCAATCCCGGCCGTGGTCATCTACAACGTCTTCGCCCGCTCCATCGCCGGCTACAAGGCCCAGGTGTCCGACGCCTCCGCCCAGGTGCTGCTGCTGGTCAGCCGTGACCTGGACCACCAGGGCAGCGAGCGCGCCGCCCCGCACATGGTGAAAGTGGGGTAAGCCATGGGCCTGCATCTCAACGAAGGTGGCGACGACCTCGCCGAAAACCACGAAATCAACGTTACGCCGTTCATCGACGTGATGCTGGTGCTGCTGATCATCTTCATGGTCGCAGCCCCCTTGGCCACGGTCGACATCAAGGTCGACCTGCCGGCCTCGACCGCCAAGCCGGCGCCGAGGCCCGAGAAACCGGTGTTCGTCAGCGTCAAGGCCGACCAGAAGCTGTACGTCGGCGACGATCAGGTCCCTGCCCCCGACCAGCTTGGCCCGATGCTCGATGCCAAGACCAAGGGCGACAAGGAAACCACCATCTTCTTCCAGGCTGACAAAGGCGTGGATTACGGTGATCTGATGGAAGTGATGAACAACATGCGCGCGGCCGGCTACCTGAAAGTCGGTCTGGTAGGTCTCGAGACGGCAGCCAAGAAATGACAAAAACGCGCTCTAACATGGCGCGCTACGGTGGCAGCCTGGCGATCGTGCTGGGCGTGCACGTGGTCGCCGTGCTGCTGACGCTCAACTGGTCGGTGCCCCAGGCCATCGAACTGCCACCGGCAGCCATGATGGTCGAGCTGGCGCCATTGCCGGAGCCTGCGCCACCACCGCCCCCGAAAGCGGCGCCGCAGCCACCGGCGCCGGTCGAGGAACCGCCGCTGCCGAAGCTGGCCGAGGCACCCAAGCCCAAGATCGCCATTCCCAAGCCGCCCAAGCCAAAGGCCAAGCCACAGCCGCCCAAGCCCGAGAAAAAGCCTGAACCGCCGAAGGAAGCACCGCCGACCGAACAAACGGTAGACGCACCGCCCAGCAACACGCCACCGCAGAAGTCCGCGGCACCGGCGCCGAGCATTGCGTCCAACAGCAACGCCCTGCCGACCTGGCAGAGCGACCTGCTGCGTCACCTGGCCAAGTACAAGCGTTACCCGGAAGACGCGCGCCGTCGCGGCCTGCAGGGCATCAACCGCCTGCGCTTCGTGGTCGACGCCGAAGGCAAGGTGGTGTCGTACTCCATGGCCGGTGGCTCGGGTAGTGCCGCCCTGGACCGGGCGACGCTGGAAATGATCCGTCGGGCCGGCACGGTACCCAAACCGCCACCCGAGTTGCTGAACAATGGCACGATCGAAGTCGTGGCACCGTTCGTCTACTCGCTGGACCGCCGCTGAGACTTTTGTTTCTGTCACAAATCGGCAAGTCTGATAACGTGCGTCTATCGATTGCAGCCGCTATGCTGGGCTCGCAACTTCATGGACGCACGTTATGACCCTCACAGAATTACGCTACATCGTCACACTCGCCCAGGAACAGCACTTCGGCCATGCCGCCGAACGCTGTCACGTGAGCCAGCCGACCCTGTCGGTCGGTGTGAAGAAGCTCGAGGATGAGCTTGGCGTGCTGATCTTCGAGCGCAGCAAGAGCGCGGTCCGCCTGACCCCGGTCGGCGAAAGCATCGTCGCCCAGGCGCAAAAGGTACTGGAGCAGGCCCAGGGCATTCGCGAGCTGGCCCAGGCCGGCAAGAACCAGCTGACCGCCCCGCTCAAGGTCGGTGCCATCTACACCGTCGGCCCGTACCTGTTCCCCCACCTGATCCCTCAGTTGCACCGCGTGGCGCCGCAAATGCCGCTGTACATCGAAGAAAACTTCACCCATGTACTGCGCGAAAAGCTGCGCAATGGCGAACTGGATGCGGTGATCATCGCCCTGCCGTTCAACGAAGCCGACGTGCTGACCCTGCCGCTGTACGATGAACCGTTCTGCGCCCTGATGCCGGCCGACCACCCATGGACGGCGAAAAAGACCATCGACACCGCCATGCTCAATGACAAAAGCCTGTTGCTGCTCGGTGAAGGCCACTGCTTCCGCGACCAGGTGCTGGAAGCCTGCCCAACGCTGAACAAGGGCGGTGAAGGCTCCAAGCACACCACGGTCGAGTCCAGCTCGCTGGAAACCATCCGCCACATGGTGGCCTCGGGCCTTGGCGTGTCGATCCTGCCGCTGTCGGCGGTGCACAGCCACCACTACGCCCCCGGCGTCATCGAGGTCCGCCCACTGACCGCACCGGCACCATTCCGCACCGTGGCCATCGCCTGGCGCGCCAGCTTCCCGCGGCCGAAGGCCATCGAGATCCTCGCCGACTCGATCCGCCTGTGCTCGGTCGCCAAAGCCCCTGCGGAACAACCGGCCTGAGTCATGAGTGAGCTGTCGAAGGTCCCGGTCACGGTACTCAAGGGGGTTGGCGAGGCCATGGCGGAGAAACTCGCCAAGGTCGGCCTGGAGAACCTGCAGGACGTGCTGTTCCACCTGCCCCTGCGCTACCAGGACCGCACTCGCGTGGTGCCGATAGGCCAGCTGCGCCCTGGCCAGGACGCGGTGATCGAGGGCGTGGTCAGCGGCGCCGACGTGACCATGGGCAAGCGCCGCAGCCTGGTGGTGCGCCTGGGTGACGGCAGCGGCGTGCTGAGCCTGCGCTTCTACCACTTCAGCAACGCGCAGAAGGAAGGCCTCAAGCGTGGTACTCACCTGCGCTGCTACGGCGAAGCCCGCCCCGGCGCCTCGGGCCTGGAAATCTACCACCCGGAATACCGCGCACTGAACGGCGACGAGCCGCCGCCACCGGTCGAGCAGACCCTGACGCCGATCTACCCGTCCACCGAAGGCCTTACCCAGCAACGCCTGCGCCTGCTGTGCCAGCAGAGCCTGGGCCTGCTCGGCCCGCGCAGCCTGCCGGACTGGCTGCCCGACGAACTGGCCCGGGACTACCAGTTGGCGCCGCTGGACGATGCCATCCGCTACCTGCACAACCCGCCGGCCGACGCCGACCTCGACGAGCTTGCCGAAGGCCAGCACTGGGCCCAGCACCGCCTGGCCTTCGAAGAACTGCTGACCCACCAGCTGTCGCAGCAACGCCTGCGCGAAAGCCTGCGCAGCCTGCGCGCGCCGGTGCTGCCCAAGGCCCAGCGCCTGCAGGCGCAGTACCTGGCCAACCTGGGCTTCCAGCCGACCGGCGCGCAGCAGCGGGTGGCCAACGAAATTGCCTACGACCTCAGCCAGCACGAGCCGATGATGCGCCTGGTGCAGGGCGATGTGGGTGCCGGCAAGACCGTGGTCGCCGCCCTGGCCGCGCTGCAGGCCCTGGAGGCCGGCTACCAGGTGGCCTTGATGGCGCCCACCGAGATCCTCGCCGAACAGCACTACATCACCTTCAAGCGCTGGCTCGAACCGCTGGGCATCGAAGTGGCCTGGCTGGCCGGCAAGCTCAAGGGCAAGGCCCGGGCAGGCGCCCTGGAACAGATCGCCAACGGTGCGCCAATGGTGGTTGGCACCCATGCGCTGTTCCAGGAAGAGGTGAAGTTCAAGCACCTGGCCCTGGCGATCATCGATGAACAACACCGTTTTGGCGTGCAGCAACGCCTGGCCCTGCGCAAGAAGGGCGTGGCCGGGGAATTGTGCCCGCACCAGCTGATCATGACCGCCACGCCCATTCCGCGCACCCTGGCCATGAGCGCCTATGCCGATCTGGACACCTCGGTGCTCGACGAACTGCCACCCGGGCGCACCCCGGTGAACACCGTGCTGGTGGCCGACAGCCGCCGCTTCGAAGTGGTCGAGCGGGTGCGCGCCGCCTGCGCCGAAGGGCGCCAGGCCTATTGGGTGTGCACCCTGATCGAAGAATCCGAAGAGCTGACCTGCCAGGCCGCCGAAAGCACCTACGAGGAGCTGGGCAGTGCCCTGGGCGAGCTGCGGGTGGGGCTGATCCACGGGCGCATGAAGCCGGCGGAAAAGGCCGAGATCATGGCCGAGTTCAAGGCCGGCAACCTGCAGTTGCTGGTCGCCACCACGGTCATCGAGGTGGGCGTGGACGTGCCCAACGCCAGCCTGATGATCATCGAGAACCCCGAGCGCCTGGGCCTGGCCCAGTTGCACCAGCTGCGCGGCCGGGTTGGCCGGGGCAGCGCCGTCAGCCATTGCGTGCTGCTGTACCACCCGCCACTGTCGCAGATCGGCCGCGAGCGGCTAGGGATCATGCGGGAAACCAACGACGGCTTCATCATCGCCGAAAAGGACCTGGAGCTGCGTGGCCCGGGCGAGATGCTCGGCACCCGCCAGACCGGCCTGTTGCAGTTCAAGGTCGCCGACCTGATGCGCGACGCCGACCTGCTGCCGGCCGTGCGCGACGCCGCCCAGGCCCTGATCGCACGCTGGCCGGAGCACGTCAGCCCACTGCTCGATCGCTGGCTGCGTCATGGCCAGCAATATGGCCAAGTGTGACGCTGGTCCCATAATGGATCCAGTTTTGCCCCCAGGCTGGTTATACTTCGCGTTTAAAAGAATCAGTGGATACGGACCATGACTGAAGTTGCCCTGGACACCGCAACCCCACACGCTCCCTCGGTCATCCGGCTGCTGCTCGACAAACTCGGCGTGGCCTACCGCGAGGTGGTCGAACATCCGCACCTGCCGGCAGCGTCGCGGGTACAGGCCGTGCTGCTCGACGACGAGGTCGGCGCCCTGATGGTGCTGTTCCCGCAGAGCCAGCTGCTGGACCTCAACCGCCTCGCCGAACTGACCGGGCGCAAGCTCACCGCGGTGTCGGTGCCACGCCTGAAGCAGATGCTGGACAAGCACCAGCTCAAGGCCCTGCCGGGCATCCCGGCGCTGACCAGCTCGCCGTGCCAGTACGAAAAGAGCCTGCTCGACGCCGATAAAGTGTTTATCCAGTCTGGCGAAGCCGGCCTGCTGCTGGAAATCGAACGCGCGCACTTCAAGCGCATGCTGGTCAAGGCCAGCGCCAGCAGCTTCGGCCAGGAAGCCGAGGCCATCAGCCCCAACCTCGACCGCCCCGATGATGACACCCGGGAAATCACCAACGCCGTCCAGGCCTTCACTGCCCGGCGCATCCAGAAGCGCCTGGAAGAAACCATCGAAATCCCGCCGCTGGCCGACACCGCGCAAAAGATCATCAAGCTGCGGGTAGACCCCAACGCCAGCATCGACGATATCACCGGCGTGGTCGAAACCGACCCGGCGCTGGCAGCACAGGTGGTGAGCTGGGCGGCATCGCCCTACTACGCCTCACCTGGCAAGATCCGTTCGGTAGAAGATGCCATCGTGCGTGTGCTGGGCTTCGATCTGGTGATCAACCTGGCCCTGGGCCTGGCGCTGGGCAAGACCCTGAGCCTGCCGAAAGACCACCCGCAGCAAGCCACGCCGTACTGGCAGCAGTCGATCTACACCGCCGCGATCATCGAAGGCCTGACCCGCGCCATGCCACGGGCCGAGCGCCCCGAGGCCGGCCTGACCTACCTGGCCGGGCTGCTGCACAACTTTGGCTACCTGCTGTTGGCGCACGTTTTCCCGCCGCACTTCTCGCTGATCTGCCGCCACCTGGAGGTCAACCCGCACTTGTGCCACACCTACGTGGAACAACACCTGCTGGGCATCAGCCGCGAGCAGATCGGTGCCTGGTTGATGAAGCTGTGGGACATGCCGGAAGAGCTGTCCACCGCGCTGCGCTTCCAGCACGACCCTGCCTATGAAGGCGAGTTTTCGGCGTTCCCCAACCTGGTGTGCCTGGCCACCCGCCTGCTGCGCTCGCGGGGGATTGGCTCGGGGCCGCAGCAGGAAATTCCAGACGAGTTGCTGGAACGGCTGGGGATTACCCGGGACAAGGCCGAGGATGTGGTGAACAAGGTGCTCGAGGCAGAGAGCCTGCTGCGTGAGCTGGCTTCGCAGTTCCACACACCGCACTGACATGATTGGCCCCTGTGGGAGCGGGTTTACCCGCGAAGATCGCGACGCGGTGCATGGCACCGGCGTTGCCGGTGTTCGCGGGTAAACCCGCTCCCACAGGGTATGAGTCAGCAGGCCTATTGAGTTTCAGCCCTTCTTCTTCGGCTTCAGGTACTTCATCAACCCCTGGAACCACATCACCAGCGCCGGGTTACCCTTGATCTGGATGTGCTTGTCCTGGATCCCCTGCATGAACGCCAACTGCTTGTTACCTGCCTGCATGGTGGCGAAGCCATAGGCGGCGTCCTTGAAGGCAATGGCGAACGCCGGCTGCGGGTGCGCGCCGCCCTTGCTGCTGACGCGTTCGTTGTTGACGATGAAGTGCCGGGCGACCTTGCCGTCCAGGGTCTGCATCTGGAACACCAGGTCCTTGCCCTTGAGCTGCTGCTGGAATGCCGGGTTGTTGCGGCTGGCCCTGGCCATCAACAGCCCCATGGCCCAGAGAAGAAAGCGGAACTTCATCAACGCGCCTCGAATTAAAAGTGACTAAGGCGCGCAGTCTATCCTTTTCCGGAACTATTTATGCAAGTTCGAAACATTTTGCCTGCAGAAAGCACAACGGGCGCCCTGGGGCGCCCGCTTGGCTGACACTGGGGTTGTCAGGGAGCGATCACTTGCCTTTCTTGGCCGGCTTGACGGGGGCGTTGACGCTGTCGCGCAGGTTCTTGCCTGGCTTGAAAGCCACGGTATTGCTGGCCTTGATCTTGACCGGTTCACCGGTTTGCGGGTTCTTGCCGGTACGCGCACCGCGATGACGTTTTTCGAAGGTGCCGAAACCGACCAGGGTCACGGTGTCCTTGTCCAGGGCACCCGTGATGCTGTCGAGAATCGCGTTCAAAACCTGATTGGCCTTTTCCTTGGTCAGATCGGCCTTTTCGGCGATGACGGCGGCGAGTTCTGGTTTGCGCATAGTGAAGCCTCTTTGACGGAATTCTTGTTGTTATGCCGTGCTGCCCTGGGAGCAGCGCTCAAGGCACCGCAGGCTCTAATCTGCGGCAGACGGAAGTGAGGATGGCACGTGCACAGGGGCCGCGCCAGTATCTGGGCGGCCATTGTGCAAGCAACAACAGGATAAATCCGACAGAACGCCAGCTATTTACGCCATCACGGCCGGCAGCAGGCGATTCAGGGCCAGCTTTTCCATCACGGCCGCCCCGGTGAGGGCGTAGCCCAGCAGCTTGCCCTCTGCATCAAGGCAGAGCACCTTGAGGTCACTGCCCTGCCCTTCTACCTGCCAGGTGCCTTCGTGGCCCTGGGGCGGCGGCGAGACCACCAGCGGGCAGGCCGGGGTTTTCACGGTGATCGGCATCGGTCCGTAGGCGACCGTTGTCGGCTTGCCGGCCAGGGTTTGCGCCAGGGCCCGGGCACAGCTCATCAGCGGCATCACATAGAGCAGGTTGATGCCATCGACTTCGGCACAGTCGCCAAGGGCGAATATGTTGGCGTGGGACGTGCGCAACTGGCGGTCCACGCAAACGCCGCGATTGGTCTGTAGGCCAGCGGCTGCGGCCAGGTCGGTGCGCGGGCGCAGGCCGATGGCCGAAACCACCAGGTCGCAGGCGATCACGCTGCCGTCGGACAGGTGCGCCTCCAGGCCCTGGGCCACCTGCTGCAGGCGGGTCAGTACCGGGCCGAGGTGAAAGCGCACGCCCAGGCCTTCCAGCCCGGCCTGCACGGCAGTGGCAGCAGCCGGGTGCAGCAGGGTCGGCATGACTTGCTCGCACGGCGCCACCACATCGACCTGGAAGCCGCCCAGGCTCATGTCGTTGGCGAATTCGCAGCCGATCAGGCCGGCACCGAGGATCAGCACGCGCTGTTTGCCGACGGCGGCGGCACGGAAGCGCGCGTAGTCTTCCAGGTCGTTGATCGGGAACACTCGATCGCCGCCATCACCTTCGATCGGCACCTGCACCGTCTGCGCGCCCCAGGCCAGCACCAGGTCGCGGTATTCCACCGCCTCTTCACCTATCCACAAACGCTTGTGGCCCGGGTCGATGCCGCTGATGCGGGTATGGGTGCGAATCTCGGCATTCAGTTGCTCGGCCATGGCGCCCGGCTCGGCCATGCACAGGCCGTCGGCGTCCTTCTGCTTGGCAAAGCCGGTGGACAGCATGGGCTTGGAGTAGGAACGACCGTCATCGGCGGTGATCAGCAGCAGCGGCGTCTGCGCATCGAGCTTGCGAAATTCACGGGCCAGGTTGTAGCCCGCAAGGCCGGTACCGATGATTACCACAGGGGACGTCATGTCGTGCTTTCCTCGATTAGCCGATGGAGATCATTTCAAAGTCGCTCTTGCCCACGCCGCAGTCGGGGCACAGCCAGTCTTCAGGCACATCTTCCCAGCGGGTGCCGGGGGCGATGCCGTCGTCGGGCCAGCCTTCGGCTTCGTCGTAGATCAGGCCACAGACAATACATTGCCACTTTTTCATGGGGGTGGGTTTCCTCGGTTCAGGCTGGAGCGTTGTGTTGCTGCTGATGGCCTCTTCGCGGGCATGCCCGCTCCCACAGGCATTGTGCATAACCTGTAGGAGCGGGCGCGCCCGCGAAGAGGCCAGCGCGCAATTCGTGGGGCTTTGTAGCGGCCCTGTCGGCAGTATGCAAGCAGTCGGGGCAATCATGCTAAGCTCGCCGCCTCTCTGGTTGTAACAAGCAGACCGACGTGTCGTACGAATCCCCGCAAGCAGCCGCTGTCGCGTGGCTGCCGTATTCACAGCTGGCGACCGACATCGACCAGCCCACCCTTGACTGGCTGTTCGACGAGGGCTCGCTGACCCGCCGCCTGACCCGCCTGTCTAACGATCACTTCTCCGTCACCCCGCTGTTCGAGGGCTGGCAGCCGCTGCGCGATGACGAATGCCAGGCACTGGGCATCGCCGCTGGCGCCGAAGGCTGGGTGCGTGAGGTTTACCTGCGCGGCCATGGCCAACCCTGGGTGTTCGCCCGCAGCGTCGCCAGCCGCAGCGCCCTGGAGCGCGGCGGGCTGGACCTGGAAACCCTGGGCAGCCGTTCGCTGGGCGAATTGCTGTTCTGCGACCAGGCGTTCATCCGCCACCCCATCGAGGTGTGCAGTTATCCACAGGCCTGGCTGCCGGGCGAAGCCGCCCAAGCGGCGCTGTGGGGCCGCCGTTCGCGCTTCGAACGTGGCGGCCTGGACCTGCTGGTGGCAGAGGTGTTTCTGCCAGCATTGTGGCAAGCGGCCAAGGAGGAAAACCGCTGATGTACCTGCAACTGCTCAAGTCGCTCAACCGCCTGCACCCACGGGCCTGGGACTTCGTCCAGCTCAGCCGCATGGACCGGCCGATTGGTATCTACCTGCTGCTGTGGCCGACCTTGTCGGCGGTGTGGATTGCTGGCAACGGTTCACCAACCCTGGCCAACGTGCTGATCTTTGGCCTCGGTGTGGTGCTGATGCGCGCCGCAGGTTGCTGCATCAACGACTTTGCCGACCGCAAGGTGGACGGCCACGTCAAACGCACCGCCGACCGCCCCCTGGCCAGCGGCCGGGTCCGCCCGCGCGAAGCGCTGGCGCTGTTCGCCATCCTGGTCGGAGTGAGCTTCCTGCTGGTGCTGTGTACCAACAGCCGCACGGTTTGGCTGTCGTTCGGTGCGGTGGCACTGGCGTTCTGCTACCCGTTCATGAAGCGCTACACCTATTACCCGCAGGTGGTGTTGGGGGCGGCGTATTCCTGGGGCATTCCCATGGCCTTCACCGCAGCGGGTGGCGAGCTGCCGGCCAGCGCCTGGCTGCTGTATATCGCCAACCTGCTGTGGACGGTGGGCTACGACACCTACTACGCCATGGTCGACCGTGATGACGACCTGAAGATAGGCGTGAAGTCGACCGCTATCCTGTTCGGCGACGCAGACCGCACCATCATCCTGACCTTGCAGCTGCTGTCGCTGGGCTGCCTGTTGCTGGCCGGCAGCCGCTTCGAGCTGGGTGGCTGGTTCCACCTGGGGCTGCTGGGCGCGGCGGCGTGCTTTGCCTGGGAGTACTGGGCGACGCGCAAACTGGACCGGGAGTCGTGCTTCAAGGCGTTTCTGCACAATCACTGGGCGGGGATGCTGGTGTTCATCGGGGTGGTGCTGGATTACGCATTGCGCTGAGGATTCTGGGGCTGCCTTGCAGCCCATCGCGACACAAGGCCGCTCCTACAGGGGATCGCGCATTCCTGTAGGAGCGGCCTTGTGTCGCGAGAGGGCCGCAAAGCGGCCCCGGCAATCTCAAGGCTTGGCAACGTGCCAGACGTCCTTCATGCCGTCACCGGTCATATCGCCGGCCTTCTTGTCCTTGACGAAGGTGTACAGCGGCTTGCCGTCATAGGCCCACTGCTTGCTGCCATCATCGCGCATCACCACTGTCCACTTGTCCTTGGCCGGTTCGTCATTGGCCTTGACCATCAGCGGCGGCCAGTTTTTGGCGCATTCGCCATTGCACATCGACTTGCCGCCCGCATCCTTGTCGAAGGTGTACAGGGTCATGCCGGCATGATCGACCAACATCCCGCCCTTCTCCATCGCATGGTCGGCCAAGGCCACCCCCGGGAGCGCCAGCGCAGTGAAAAGGGCCATCCAGCTCAGCGTTTGTCGTGTCATTGGATTCACCATTGTTTCGGGGGGATTGAGTTCTGGTTGCCACAACTACGGCCCTTTCAAGCCTAGTTCAGTCATGGAATGTCGCCAGAACGGCCAACACCCTGTCACACAGCTGCAATAATTCCGTTATCTAATGCGGGCCAAGACACCGTATCCAGGAGAGGTTTTGAGCATGGTTGGCAGGAACATTCTGATCGTCGACGACGAAGCACCAATTCGCGAGATGATCGCCGTTGCCCTGGAAATGGCCGGCTATGACTGCCTGGAAGCGGAAAACTCCCAACAGGCCCACGCGATCATCGTCGACCGCAAACCGGACCTGATCCTGCTCGACTGGATGCTGCCGGGCACCTCCGGCATCGAGCTGGCCCGCCGCCTCAAGCGCGACGAGCTGACCGGCGACATCCCGATCATCATGCTCACCGCCAAGGGTGAAGAGGACAACAAGATCCAGGGCCTGGAAGTGGGCGCCGACGACTACATCACCAAGCCGTTCTCGCCGCGTGAACTGGTCGCCCGCCTGAAAGCCGTGCTGCGCCGCACCGGCCCGAGCGATAGCGAGGCACCGATCGAAGTCGGCGGCCTGCTGCTCGACCCGATCAGCCACCGCGTGACCATCGACGGCAAGCCGGCCGAGATGGGCCCTACCGAATACCGCCTGCTGCAGTTCTTCATGACCCACCAGGAGCGCGCCTACACCCGTGGCCAGCTGCTGGACCAGGTGTGGGGCGGTAACGTCTATGTCGAAGAGCGCACCGTCGACGTACACATCCGCCGCCTGCGCAAGGCGCTGGGTGAAGCCTACGAAAATCTGGTACAAACCGTCCGGGGCACCGGCTACCGCTTCTCGACCAAGAGCTGATCGAGCTGAAAAGCGCCAAGCTGCACGTCGTTGTACAAGGACCGTCAATTGAACCAGAACTGGCACGCGACCCTGATTCGCCACCTGCTGCTGCTGATTACCGTCTGCCTGATCGGCGGGTTGGTGAGCGGCTACTATGGCTGGAGCCTGGCCATCGGCCTGGCGCTCTACCTGGGCTGGACCCTCAAGCAACTGCTGCGCCTGCATGACTGGCTGCGCAACCACCAACCCGACGAAGCACCGCCCGATGGCTACGGCCTGTGGGGCGAAGTGTTCGACAGCATCTATCACCTGCAACGCCGCGACCAGCGCGTGCGCGGCCGCCTGCAGGCGGTGATCGACCGGGTGCAGGAGTCTACCGCCGCGCTGCGTGACGCGGTGATCATGCTGGACAGTGACGGCAACCTGGAATGGTGGAACCGCGCCGCCGAGACCCTGCTGGGCTTCAAGACCCCACAGGACGGCGGCCAGCAGGTGACCAACCTGGTGCGCCACCCGCGCTTCAAGGAATACTTCGAGGCGGAGAACTACCTCGAGCCGCTGGAAATCCCCTCGCCGATCAACGACCGCATGCGCGTGCAGCTGCACATCACCCGCTACGGCAACAACGAGCACCTGATGCTGGTGCGCGATGTTACCCGCATCCACCAGCTGGAGCAGATGCGCAAGGACTTCGTCGCCAACGTATCCCACGAGCTGCGCACGCCGCTGACGGTCATCACCGGCTACCTGGAAACCTTGCTGGACAACGTCGAAGACGTGAACCCGCGCTGGGGCCGAGCCCTGCAGCAGATGAGCCAGCAAGGCTCGCGCATGCAGACACTGCTCAACGACCTGCTGCTGTTGGCCAAGCTGGAGGCCACCGACTACCCGTCGGACAACCAGCCAGTGGCGGTCGATGCCTTGCTCGCAGCGATCAAGAACGACGCCCAGGCCCTGTCCGGGCCCCGCAACCAGCGCATCACCCTGGAAGCCGCGCCCGGCGTGCAGCTGAAAGGCAGCGAGTCGGAGCTGCGCAGTGCCTTTTCCAACCTGGTGTTCAATGCGGTCAAGTACACCCAGGACGAAGGCAGCATCCGTATTCGCTGGTGGGCCGATGCCCAGGGCGCGCACCTGTCGGTTCAGGACTCGGGGGTGGGCATCGATGCCAAGCACCTGCCACGCCTGACCGAGCGCTTCTACCGGGTCGATTCCAGCCGTGCGTCGAATACCGGCGGCACCGGGCTGGGGCTGGCGATCGTCAAGCATGTGCTGATGCGCCACCGCGGCAAGCTGGAGATCAGCAGCGTGCCGGGGCATGGCAGTACCTTTACCTGTCATTTCGCGCCGGCACAATTGGCCAACGGCAAGGCTTGAGGGCCTCGGGGGCTGCTTTGCAGCCCATCGCGACACAAGGCCGCTCCTACACGGGATCGCGGTCTCCTGTAGGAGCGGCCTTGTGTCGCGATGGGGCGCAAAGCGCCCCCAAAGAATCCATCGCCCTTTGCTTTTACGGCCCCAGCCGCTACATTGGACCCCCTGTGCCAGCAAGAGCTGGCACTTTTTTTCTCTCTATCTCGAAGACGGACCCCGTAAAAACTCCATCATGGACCCTTCCCCTGGTATCAGCCTCACCTCGTTATTCGCCGATTTCGGCATGATCATCTTTGCCTTGCTCCTGGTGCTGCTCAACGGCTTCTTCGTTGCCGCCGAGTTCGCCATGGTCAAGCTGCGCGCCACCCGCGTCGAGTCCATCGCCGAGCTGCATGGCTGGCGTGGTAGCATCCTGCGCAAGGTACACAACCAGCTCGACGCCTACCTGTCGGCCTGCCAACTGGGCATCACCCTCGCCTCGCTGGGCCTGGGCTGGGTCGGTGAACCAGCGTTCGCCCACCTGCTCGAGCCGCTGCTGGCCTACCTGGGCGTGGACACGCCCGAGCTGATCAAGGCCATCTCGTTCTTCGTCGCCTTCTTCGTCATCTCGTACCTGCACATCGTAGTCGGCGAGCTGGCGCCCAAGTCCTGGGCCATCCGCAAGCCCGAGCTGCTGTCGCTGTGGACCGCCGTGCCGCTGTACCTGTTCTACTGGGTGATGTACCCGGCCATCTACCTGCTCAATGCCAGCGCCAACACCATCCTGCGCATTGCCGGCCAGGGTGAGCCCGGCCCACACCACGAGCACCACTACAGCCGTGAAGAGCTCAAGCTGATCCTGCACTCCAGCCGTGGCCAGGACCCGAGCGACCAAGGCATGCGCGTGCTGGCCTCGGCCGTGGAAATGGGCGAGCTGGAGGTGGTCGACTGGGCCAACTCGCGCGAGGACATGGTCAGCATCGACGCCCATGCGCCGTTGAAGCAGATCCTGGCCCTGGTGCGCCGCCACAAGTTCAGCCGCTACCCGGTGTACGACGCCGAGCGTGAAGAATTCACCGGCCTGCTGCACATCAAGGACCTGCTGCTGGAGCTGGCCGAACTCGAGCACCTGCCCGAAACCATCGACCTCGACGACCTGGCACGGCCACTGGAGCGCGTGTCGCGGCACATGCCGCTGGCGCAGTTGCTGGAGCAGTTCCGCAAGGGCGGCGCGCACTTCGTGCTGGTGGAGGAAGCCGATGGCAAGGTGATTGGTTACCTGACCATGGAAGACGTGCTGGAAGTGCTGGTGGGCGACATCCAGGACGAGCACCGCAAGACCGAGCGCGGCATCCTCGCCTACCAGCCGGGCAAGCTGCTGGTGCGTGGCGACACGCCGCTGTTCAAGGTCGAGCGCCTGCTGGGCGTCGACCTTGACCATATCGAAGCAGAAACCCTCGCCGGGCTGGTCTACGAGACGCTCAAGCGCGTGCCTGAAGAAGAGGAAGTGCTGGAGGTCGAAGGGCTGCGCATCATCATCAAGAAGATGAAAGGGCCGAAGATCGTGCTGGCCAAGGTGCTCAAGCTGGATTGAGGGCAAGGGGGCTGCTTTGCAGCCCATCGCGACGCAAGGCCGCTCCTACAGGGGTTCGCGTATCCCTGTAGGAGCGGCCTTGTGTCGCGATGGGGCCGCAAAGCGGCCCCAAAATCTCAAGGGTTACCCGCAGTGAAGTCAGGCAACCCTCCGATCGGCCTGTCGAACCGATAAGGTATCGACTCCAGCGCCAACCCCACATTGCGCTGCACCACGAAATGCAGGTGAGGCCCGGTACTGTTGCCGGTATTGCCCGACTTGGCCAGCATCTGCCCCTGCCGCACTCGTTGCCCCTCCGCCACTACCACCGACCCGCGCATCAGGTGCAGGTACACGCCCATGGTGCCGTCCGGGTGCAGGATCCTGACGAAATTGCCCGAGGGGTTGGGGCCGCGCCCGCTCTGGCTGTTCTCCGTCTTCACCACCACCCCTTCCCGCGCCGCGATGATGGTGGTGCCTTCGGGCATGGCGATGTCCATGGCGTAACGCCCCTTGGGCCCAAAATGACTGACCCGGCCATTGGGGCCCTGGGTCACGCGGAACGGCCCGCCAATCCAAGGGAATGCATAGCGGAAGCCCTGGGGCCGCTTGCCCGGGTCGCCCATGGCCTGTAGCAGGGTCGAGCGGTAGTTCAGCAGCATCCCGGGGCGCCCCCTGAGCACGCTTAGCATTTGCGTGGTGCGCGGCGGCAGTACCCGGCGCACGGTACGCGGGGCATTGCCACCTTGTGCATTCACCAGGTTGTCCAGGCGCAACTCCACCTCCACTGGCACGTGTAGCTGGTTGCGGGCCGAAAAGCTCACGCCGCCGTTGAAGGTTATCGCGTTCAGCAGAACCTGGCCTTCGGGCACCTCAACCATAGGTACGCGCCGCACAAAGGTTTTGGCACCGGGGCCGGGCCGGTCGGAATAGGAGGTCACGCGGCCATCATCGGTGATCTCGTAGATAGTCATGCCCAGGCTCGACGCCGAGGCCATGAGCAATGCACAGAACAGCAGCAGGCGGGCGGGCATGATAGTGGCTTTTTGACAGTTATGATTTGTCGAAGCCTAGCAGGGGGTTTTGCGGCGGGTATGACAGTTGGTCGGATGGCCCTGGGGTGCGCAGTTTTTTGTAGGAGCAGCCTTGTGCTGCGAATGGGCTGCAAAGCAGCCCCGGCAATGCTTGCGGCGGCATTGATGCCTGGGGGCTGCTCCGCAGCCATTCGCAGCACAAGGCTGCTCCTACAAAAAGTGCGGTGTGAGGCTGCGGTCAGGCGCCCGGGGTGAAATGCTTCTGCGCCGTCCCGCGGGCAATCAGCCGCGACAGGTAGTCGAGCTTCTGGGCATCCTGGTCGACGAACTTGAAGGTCAGTTGCAACCAGTCACTGTCAGGCTTGGGTTCCAGTGCCGCGACGGCATGCAGGTAGCCGTTAAGGCGCGCGACTTCGGCGTTCTCGCCCTGCTCCAGGTCCAGCACTGCGCCTTCCAGCACTTGAGGCAGCGCTTCGCCACGGCGCACCACCAGCAGGGCCTCTTTCAGGCTCAGCGCCTTGATCACGCATGGCTGCATGCCGCCGGCCAGGCGCAACTGGCCCTGGCCACGGCCGGTCGGCGCAGGAGCGGCGGGCCGGGGGGCATTGGCCACTGGCCTGGCGAGTGCAGGTGCCGGCGCTGGCGCCGTGACCTTCACCGCTTCAGGCTTGCCGGCTGTCAGTGCATTCAGCGAGTCATTGGCGAACGCCGAGTTGACCCGTGCCGGGCCGCTGGCCATCAGGCTGTCGAGCTTGCCGATCTTGGTCAGGGCCTTTTTCACCTTGGTCAGCAATTGTTCGTTGGTGAACGGCTTGCCGACAAAATCGGAAACGCCCGCCTGAATCGCCTGGATGACGTTTTCCTTGTCGCCACGGCTGGTCACCATGATGAACTGCAGGTTCTTCAACTCAGGCTGCTGGCGGCACCAGGTGAGCAGTTCCAGACCGGACATTTCCGGCATCTCCCAGTCGCACAGAACCAGGTCGAACGCTTCCTTGCCCAGCATGGCCATCGCCTTGCGACCGTTGACGGCGTCGTCGATGGTCATGCCCGGGAAGGCATTGCGCAGGCATTTGCGGACCAGGTCACGGATAAACGGGGCGTCATCCACGACCAGCACATTCACTTTACTCATCGATACTCCTTCTGAATCCCGACTAGCCTACCGCCGAATAATGGCCACTTGCTACAACCTGGTCACGCCGGGACTTCTTCACATCGTTCGCGGGTGCCTGCCGGCTCCTCGACCGCAAACGAAAACGCCCGGCCAAGGCCGGGCGTCGATGCTCGGGAGCAACCTTACTTATCGTCAGGTTCGGCCGGAACATTAGCGTTTTCGCCGTCGGAAACAGCAGTGCCCTGCACTTCTGCCGTCATGCGCTTGAGGCCCATGTGACGCACGTCGGTGCCGCGCACCAGGTAGATCACCAGCTCGGAGATGTTGCGCGCATGGTCGCCGATACGCTCCAGCGAACGCAGGACCCAGATAACGCTCAGTACCCGCGAGATCGAGCGCGGGTCTTCCATCATGTAGGTCACCAGCTCACGCAGGGCGGTCTTGTATTCACGGTCGATGGTCTTGTCGTACTGGGCCACCGACAGCGCCAGGTCGGCGTCGAAGCGGGCAAAGGCGTCCAGCGCGTCGCGGACCATGTTGCGTACCTGATCGCCGATGTGACGCACCTCGACATAGCCGCGCGGCGACTCGCCTTCCTCGCACAGCTGGATGGCGCGACGGGCGATCTTGGTCGACTCGTCACCGATGCGCTCCAGGTCGATCACCGACTTGGAGATGCTGATGATCAGGCGCAGGTCGGAGGCCGCCGGCTGACGACGGGCGAGGATGCGCAGGCACTCCTCGTCGATGTTGCGCTCCATCTGGTTGATCTGCTCGTCGACTTCGCGCACTTGCTGGGCCAGGCCCGAGTCGGCTTCGATCAGCGCAGTGACTGCGTCGTTGACCTGCTTTTCAACCAGGCCGCCCATGGCCAGCAGGTGGCTACGCACCTCTTCGAGCTCGGCGTTGAACTGCTGGGAAATGTGATGCGTAAGGCTTTCTTTGTTGATCATCGTTCGCTCCGCGAAGAAGCTGCAAGCTTCAATTTGTTCGTCTCGTTCCCTGGTCTGTGGGAGCGGGTTTACCCGCGAACACCGGCGAAGCCGGTGCCAGACACCGCGGCGCCTGCTTCGCGGATAAACCCGCTCCCACAGGGGCCAGGTACCTATCCGGAGCGGCGATCAGCCGTAGCGACCGGTGATGTAGTCTTCGGTCTGCTTCTTCGCCGGGTTGGTGAACAAGGTGTCGGTATCCCCGAATTCGACCAGTTTGCCCATGTACATGAACGCGGTGTAGTCCGAAACACGGGCCGCCTGCTGCATGTTGTGGGTCACGATGACGATGGTGTACTTGGATTTCAATTCGTAGATCAGTTCCTCGACTTTCAGGGTCGAGATCGGGTCCAGTGCCGAGCACGGTTCGTCGAGCAGCAGCACTTCCGGCTCCACGGCGATGGTGCGGGCGATGACCAGACGCTGCTGCTGGCCACCGGACAGGCCCAGTGCCGAGTCGTGCAGGCGATCCTTGACCTCGTCCCACAGGGCCGCGCCCTTCAGCGCCCACTCGACCGCTTCGTCGAGCACGCGCTTTTTGTTGATGCCCTGGATGCGCAGGCCGTAGACCACGTTTTCGTAGATGGTCTTTGGGAACGGGTTGGGCTTCTGGAACACCATGCCCACACGACGGCGCAGCTCGGCCACGTCTTCGCCCTTGCGGTAGATGTTGTTGCCGTACAGGTTGATGGCGCCTTCCACGCGGCAACCATCAACCAGATCGTTCATGCGGTTGAAGGTGCGCAGCAGGGTCGACTTGCCGCAGCCGGACGGGCCGATAAAGGCGGTCACGCGCTGCTTGGGAATGTTCATCTGCACATCGAACAGCGCTTGTTTGTCGCCGTAGAACAGGCTCAGGCCCGGCACTTCGATGGCTACGGTTTCTTCGGCCAGGCGCAGGCTCTGCTTGTCGCGGCCCAGGGCAGACATGTCGATGCCGTGGGTATGGGATTCTTGCTGCATGGTCAACTCCATACGCTAACAATTCGTTTCAAAGGGCCGCCCGGCTCACGGGCGGCACGCTTGCAATCAGGATCAGCTGTCGAGGGCCTTGTACTTCTCGCGCAGGTGGTTACGGATCCACACGGCCGAGAGGTTGAGGGCCGCGATCACCAGCACCAGCAGCAACGCCGTGGCGTATACCAGCGGCCGCGCGGCTTCGACGTTGGGGCTCTGGAAGCCGACGTCATAGATGTGGAAGCCCAGGTGCATGATCTTCTGGTCCAGGTGCAGGTACGGGTAGTTCCCGTCCACCGGCAGCGACGGGGCCAGCTTCACCACACCTACCAGCATCAGCGGTGCCACTTCACCGGCGGCGCGGGCCACGGCGAGGATCATGCCGGTCATCATCGCCGGGCTGGCCATCGGCAGGACGATCTTCCACAGGGTCTCGGCCTTGGTCGCGCCCAGGGCCAGCGAGCCTTCGCGCACGGTACGCGGGATACGCGCCAGGCCTTCTTCGGTGGCCACGATCACCACCGGCACGGCCAGCAGCGCCAGGGTCAAAGATGCCCACAGCAGGCCCGGGGTACCCAGGGTTGGCGCCGGCAGTGCTTCGGGGAAGAACAGGCGGTCGATCGAGCCACCCAGCACATAGACGAAGAAGCCCAGGCCGAACACGCCGTAGACGATCGCCGGTACACCGGCCAGGTTGTTCACCGCGATGCGGATCAGGCGGGTCACCGGGCCCTGTCTGGCGTATTCGCGCAGGTACACGGCAGCCAGCACACCGAACGGGGTGACGATCACGGCCATGATCAGGGTCATCATCACGGTACCGAAGATGGCCGGGAAGATACCGCCCTCGGTGTTGGCTTCACGCGGGTCGTCGCTGAGGAACTCCCAGACCTTGGTGAAGTAGGCGCCCAGCTTGGTGAACCCCGACATGGCGTTCGGCTGGATGGCGTGCACCACCTTGCTGAGGTTGATTTCCACTTCACGGCCGTTGCCATCGCGGGCCACCAGGCTGTCGCGAGCGAAGGCCTGGTGCAGGCCGGTCAGGCGGTCTTCGATGGCCTTGTAGCGGCTGTTCAGCTCGGCGCGCTCGGCGTCCATGTCAGCCTGGGCGGCGGCGTCCAGCTTGCCGTCCAGCTCCAGCTTGCGCGCCTGCAGACGCAGGCGCTCGAGGCCATGGTTGATGGCGCCGATGTCTTTCTTCTCGAGGCTTTGCAGTTCGCTGTTGAGCTGGTTGGCGCGCTTGAGGCGAGCCTGCAGCTCGGCCCAGGCGGCAACACCTTCGGCGACCACGCGGCCTTCTTCCTTGACGCTGACCAGGTAGCCGTAGAAGTTGCCCCACTCGCGACGCTCCAGGGCGATCAGGTCGGTCGGGTGCTTTTCGTCGACCAGCCAGTCGCCGACCACCCACGTGAAGTCGCTGCCGTTGAGGTCGCGGTTGCCCACCTTGATCAGCTCACGGGTCATGAACTCCGGGCCTTGGTCAGGCACTGGCAGGCCGGCGCCCTTCAGGCGGGCACGGGGTACTTCTTCCTTTTGCACCACTTCGCCAATGACGACGTGGTCGGCCTGGCCCGGCACCTTGTAGGTGGCCTGGACAAGATCGGCCGGCCAGAAGTGGCCCAGGCCGCGCACGGCAATCACCGCCAGCAGGCCAACGGTCATGATCACTGCCATGGCCACCGCGCCGCCGCTCATCCAGACGCCTGGGGCGCCGCTCTTGAACCAGCCTTTGAGGGAATCCTTTTTCACGGATCGCTACCTTTCTATCAAAGCGACGAGTATTTCTTGCGCAGACGCTGGCGAATCAGCTCGGCCAAGGTGTTCATGATGAAGGTGAACATCAGCAGCACCAGCGCGGCCAGGAACAGCACGCGGTAGTGGCTGCCGCCGACTTCCGATTCCGGCATTTCCACGGCCACGTTGGCGGCCAGGGTGCGCATGCCCTCGAACAGGTTCAGCTCCATCACCGGGGTGTTGCCGGTGGCCATCAGCACGATCATGGTCTCGCCCACCGCACGGCCCATGCCGATCATCAGCGCCGAGAAGATACCCGGACTGGCGGTGAGGATGACCACGCGAGTCAGGGTCTGCCATGGCGTAGCTCCCAGGGCCAGGGAGCCCAGGGTCAGGCTGCGCGGCACGCTGAACACGGCGTCTTCGGCGATGGAGTAGATGTTCGGGATGACCGCGAAGCCCATGGCGATACCCACGACCAGGGCGTTGCGCTGGTCGTAGGTTATCCCCAGGTCGTTGGTGATCCACAGGCGCATGTCGCCGCCAAAGAACCAGTTCTCGAGGTGCGGGCTCATGGTCAGGGCGAACCAGCCGGTGAACAGGATGACCGGGATCAGGATCGCCGCTTCCCAGCCATCCGGGATACGCAGGCGGATCGACTCGGGCAGGCGGGTCCAGGCGAAGCCGGCCAGCAGGATACCGAGCGGCATCAGCAGGAACAGGCTGAACACGCCCGGCAGGTGGCCTTCCAGGTACGGGGCGAGGAACAGGCCGGCGAAGAAGCCGAGGATCACCGTCGGCATCGCTTCCATCAGTTCGATCACCGGCTTGACCTTGCGGCGCATGCCAGGGGCCATGAAGTAGGCGGTGTAGATGGCCGCGGCAATCGCCAGCGGGGCCGCCAGGATCATGGCGTAGAACGCGGCCTTCAGGGTACCGAAGGTCAGCGGTGACAGGCTCAGCTTGGGCTCGAAGTCGGTGTTCGATGCGGTCGATTGCCAGACGTATTTCGGCTCGTCGTAGTTCTCGTACCACACCTTGCCCCACAGCGCGCTGAAGGAAATTTCCGGGTGCGGGTTGCGCAGGCTCAGTGGCAGCAGCTTGCCGCCTTCTTCGATGATGATGCGGTTGGCACGTGGCGACAGGGCCAGGATGCCAGGGCCTTCGGCGGCCGGCTCGACCAGCAGGGTACGGTGCGCGGTGCTGTGGAACACGCCCAGCTCGCCTGCGGCGTCGAGGGCGACGAAGCCCTTGCGGCGCTCTTCGGCGTCGATCTGCACGACCGCGGCCTTGCCCATCTGGAAGGTGCGGATCAGCTTGAAGCGGGATTCGCCATCCGGGTCACGGGCCATGAACCACTGGGCCAGGCCGCCCTTGGAGTCGCCGATGATCAGCGAGATGCCGCCGACCAGCTGGGCGGTGGCGGTAATTTCGGTGTCGGCGCTTTCAGACAATTTGTAGCGGCCGTTGAGGCTCCTGTCGCGCAGGTTGAACACGTCTGCGGTGGCGCGGCCGTTGATCACGTACAGCCACTGCTGACGCGGGTCGATGAAGATGTTCTTCACCGTTTCGGTCATCTGCGGCAGTTCGATGCGGTTCTGCTCGGTGGTGACCTCTTCGGTCATCATGTTTTCGGTGCGGGTCAGCTCGACCACCTGCAGGTGCGCGCCGGTGGAACCGGCCATCAGCAGGGTGTCGCCATTGACGTTGACGCTGACATGCTCCAGCGCACGGCCCTGCTCGTCGAGCACGAACGGCTGCTCGCCGTACGGGTAGTCGATGCCGGGGGCGATGGTTTTCTTGTTGTCCGGGTAGGTGATCTTGTAGGTGTGGTGGAACACCAGCGCCTGGCCATTGGACAAGCCCAGCACCACCAGCGGACTGCCCGGCTGGTCGGCACTGATCGAAGTGACCTGGGTGCCTGCCGGCACCGGCAGGTCGAAACGCTTGAGCTCGTTACCGGTCTTGGTATCGAAGAACAGTGCCTGGCCCTTGTCCGAAACACGCATGCCCACCAGGTTCTGCTCTTCAAGCGCGATCATCAGCGGCTTGCCGGCATCCTGTTGCAGCCAGGTCGGCTCCAGGGCTTTCTTGCTGGTCAGCTCGGCGCCCTGGAACAGCGGCAGCACCACATAGGCCAGATAGAAGAAGATCAGGGTGATCGCCGCCAATACGGCAAGCCCGCCCACCAGTACATACCAGCGGGTCAGGCGGTCCTTGAGCGCGCGCATGCGGCGCTTGCGTTGCAACTCCGGCGTATTGAAATCAATCCGCACGGGCTGGGAGTTTTGGGTCATGTTGGAGTTGGCCAGATCATTCATGCGCACACCCTAGCGGTCCCGTGTGACAAAAACATTACAAAGTGGTGACGCACGAAAGCCCGCCGCACAGGAAACCTGGCTTCGGACTGGAATTTCGTGGAAGAGGCCAGGCATCAGCGCCGGCCTCCCCTTCAATTACTTACTTTTTTGCGACGTTACCAGCGTGGGACAGGCCCAAGTCAGCCAAGGTCTTGTCGACGACTTTGGCCGGCAGCGGGATGTAGCCATCCTTCACCACGACCTGCTGGCCAGCTTGCGACAGCACCAGCTTGACGAACTCGGCTTCCAGCGGGGCCAGAGGCTTGTTCGGGGCCTTGTTGACGTAGACGTACAGGAAGCGCGACAGCGGGTAGGTGCCGTTCAGGGCGTTGGCTTCGTTGTCTTCAACGAACTCGCCGCCTTCCTTCTTGGCCAGGGCCACGGTCTTGACGCTGGCGGTCTTGTAGCCGATACCCGAGTAGCCGATGCCGTTCAGCGAGGAGCTGATCGACTGCACGACCGAAGCCGAGCCAGGCTGTTCGTTGACGTTAGGCTTGAAGTCGCCTTTGCACAGGGCTTCTTCCTTGAAGTAGCCGTAGGTGCCCGATACCGAGTTACGGCCGAACAGCTGTACTGGCTTGTTGGCCAGGTCGCCGGTCACGCCCAGGTCACCCCAGGTCTTGACGTCGGCTTTGCCACCGCACAGGCGGGTGGAAGAGAAGATAGCGTCGACCTGGGCCATGGTCAGGCCTTTGATCGGGTTGTCCTTGTGCACGAACACAGCCAGGGCGTCTACGGCGACCGGGATGGCGGTCGGTTTGTAGCCGTACTTCTGCTCGAAGGCCTGCAGCTCGACGTCCTTCATCTTGCGGCTCATCGGGCCGAGGTTGGCGGTGCCTTCGGTCAGCGCGGGTGGCGCGGTGGAGGAGCCGGCAGCCTGGATCTGGATGTTTACGTTCGGATATTCCTTCTTGTAGGCCTCGGCCCACAGAGTCATCAGGTTGGCGAGGGTGTCCGAACCGACGCTGGAGAGGTTGCCCGAAACACCGGTGGTCTTGGTGTAGGTCGGGATCGCAGGATCGACAGCGGCTACCGCGTTGGCGGTTGCAACGCCAGCGGCGGCAAAGGTGAGGGCCGCCATCAAACGCTTCAGTTTCATGCCTTGCTCCTAGCAGGAATATTGGGGTGTTGGATGGAACGGGCCCAAGTATCTGCAGGCCGCATGAATACGATATGACTTGAATATGACAATTGGATGAAAAGCCATCACCGCTCAGCTGCTTGGCAATACCTGTAGGAGCGGCCTTGTGTCGCGATGGGCTGCGCAGCAGCCCCGGCAATTTGTGCCGGGTTTGCGATCTCTGGGGCTGCTGTGCAGCCCATCGCGACACAAGGCCGCTCCTACAATGACTGCGTTGACCAATCGGTGCCGATCAGCGCTTGTTGGCGAGCAGGTACAGGCCCACAACCAGACCAACGGCACACAGCCCCGCCACATAGTAGGCCGGCGCCATCGGGCTCACTTTCAGCAGCGCAGTCACCACCATCGGCGTCAGCCCGCCAAAAATTGCGTAGGCCACGTTGTACGAGAACGACAGCCCGCTGAAGCGCACCACCGCCGGGAACGCCTTGACCATCACATAAGGCACCGCGCCAATCACGCCCACGCACAGGCCGGTCACCGCATACAGCGGGAACAGCAGCTCGGGGCGCGTAGGCAGGCTGTGGTAGAAGGTCCAGGAGGTCGCCAGCAGCAACAGGCTGCCGATCACGAACACCCGGCCCGCGCCAAAACGATCAGCCAGGCTGCCAGCGCCGATGCAGCCGAAGCTGAGCAGCACGATGGCCAGGCTGTTGGCCTTGAGCGAGTCGGTGGGGCTGATGTGGTAGATGCTCTGCAGCAGCGCCGGAGTCATGAGGATGAGTACCACGATGGCGGCTGACAGCATCCAGGTCAGCAGCATCGACAGGATGATCGCACCGCGATGGTCACGCAGCACCGCGCGCAACGGCAGTTCCTCGGCCAGCGCCTTGCGCTGCTGCATCTCGGCGAACACCGGGGTTTCGTGCAGCCAACGGCGCAGGTACACCGAGAACAGGCCGAATACACCGCCGAGCAGGAACGGGATACGCCAGGCGTAATCGGCCACTTCCTGCGCGCTGTAGACGCTGTTGATCAGGGTCGCCACCAGCGAGCCAAGCAGGATACCCGCAGTCAGGCCTGCGGTGAGGGTGCCGCAGGCGTAGCCGGTGTTGCGCTCTGGCACGTGCTCGGACACGAATACCCAGGCACCGGGTACCTCGCCGCCGATGGCCGCGCCCTGGATCACGCGCATCAGCAGCAACAGGATCGGCGCCCACATGCCGATCTGTGCATAGGTGGGCAGCAGGCCCATGATCAGCGTTGGCAGGGCCATCATGAAGATGCTCAGGGTGAACATCTTCTTGCGCCCGAGCAGGTCGCCGAAGTGGGCCATGATGATGCCGCCCAGCGGCCGCGCCAGATAGCCAGCGGCAAAAATGCCGAAGGTTTGCATCAGGCGCAGCCATTCGGGCATGTCGGCGGGGAAGAACAGCTTGCCGACCACCGTGGCGAAGAACACGAAGATGATGAAGTCGTAGAACTCCAGCGCGCCGCCCAGGGCGGACAGTGAGAGAGTCTTGTAGTCACTGCGGGTCAGCGGCCGCGAGGGCTGCTCGATACTGCTCGGCACGGAAGTCATCGCTGATTGTTCTCTTTGTAGGCATGCAGGCCGCTTGGCACGCGGCTTCTGGAGTGGGAGACAGGCGAAGATAGCAAATTGCTGAGCTGCGCCGGAAGCGATACAAAATCCCTACACATATTCATGAATGCACGGTCGTCGCTGGCCGTTATGCTCTATATACTGGCAGTTCGTAGGAAAAGGTTGCTGCTAGCGTGGGATGTTGTGCGAAAACGCCGGTCTTTATGTCAGGCGGTTTCGCAGAGTTTCCCTACGGCCGCTCAGTGAAACGAAATCGGCGTAGTATGTTTCAAGCTGAATCGTTTACCCGGCCTTTGCGCCACACCAACGAAAAGCGTCACGGGTCAGAGGCCCCATCGCATGATTGAGCTCGAACAAGAAGATCCTATCCCGCAAGGTGACCTGGCCTTGCAGATCACCGCACTGCCGCGCGAAACCAACGGGTTTGGCGACATCTTCGGCGGCTGGCTGGTCGCCCAGATGGACCTGGCCGGTACCGCCATGGCCAGCCGTGTCGCCGGCGGCCGCGTGGCCACCGTGGCCATCGACCGCATGGCCTTTCTGGTCCCGGTCGCCGTCGGCGCGCAGCTGTCGTTCTATACCCAGACCCTGGAAATCGGCCGCAGCTCGATCCAGATGATGGTCGAAGTGTGGAGCGACGACCCGCTGTCCAGCGAATGGCGCAAGGTCACCGAAGCAGTCTTCGTCTTCGTCGCCATCGACGGCAGTGGCCGCACCCGCTCCGTACCTCGTCGCTGAGCCACGCCGGCGGTAAACTCATTGCATGTGCCCGGGTCCAAGGCCCACTGGCAATCAATGAGATGAATGCAATGGCTACCTTCCAGGTCGTAACCGAGCAACATGGCGAACTCAACTGCTGGCGTATCAGCAGCGACCACGCCGAACTACTGATCGCCCAGCAGGGCGCGCAGATCCTCAGCTACCAGCGCGTTGGCCAGCCACCGCTGCTGTGGCTGAGCGACCAGGCCATCTTCCGTCAGGGCAAGTCGGTACGCGCCGGTGTGCCGGTGTGCTGGCCGTGGTTCGGCAACCTGCAGCGCAACCCCCAGGCCGTGCAGGCCATGTACCACGGCAAACAGGCACCCGCCCACGGCCTGGCGCGCGCGCGCGACTGGCAATTGCTGGGTATCGAGGAAGCGGGCAAAGGCCTGCGCATCGAATTCGAACTGCCGGAAGCGCAGGGTGACCTGCCTGGCTGGCCTCATGACGTCGAGCTGAAGCTGGTAGTGGAGCTGGGCGAGGACCTGCAGCTGAACCTGACCAGCCGCAACATGGGCAATACCCCCGTCACCATCAGCCAGGCCCTGCACAGCTACTTCGCGGTCAGTGATGTGCGCCAGGCGCGGGTCGAAGGGGTGAAGGGGCTGAGCTATATCGAGACCCTGGCTGACTGGGAGCAGCGCCAGCAGCAGGGGCCACTGGCGTTTGCCGGGGAGACCGACCGGATCTACCTGGCGCCCCCGCAAACCCTTAGCATCGTCGACCCGCATTGGGAGCGGCGCATTACCTTGACCAGCAGCGGGTCGCGCTCGGCGGTGATCTGGAACCCTTGGACTGAACGGGCCAGGGAACTGCCGGACATGGCCGACGATGGGTGGCAGCGGATGCTGTGCATCGAGACGGCGAATGTGTGGGATGACCTGGTCGAATTGAAGCCTGGGGGCAGCAGCTCGCTGGGGGTCAGGATTGGCTGTGAAATGATCTGAGTCTTGTGCCTATGCGGGCCTCTTCGCGGGCTTGCCCGCTCCCACAGGTACTCCACAAGCCTTGAAAATTGTGGAGTACCTGTGGGAGCGGGCAAGCCCGCGAAGAGGCCAGTGCAGGCGATCAGAGGTCTGCGTCCTCCACCACCCTCACCTTCCCGGCATCCAGCGCATAGGCCGCATCGGCCAGGTCATTGCTGACCTTCTCCACCTTCAGCTTGCCGCTGACCCACAGCGGTGTGTAGATATCATCGATCTTCAGGCCTTTCGGGTAGCGCACCAGTACCAGCTGGTTCGGTGGTGGTGGCGGCACATGAATGCACGCGCCCGGGTACGGTACCAGGAAGAACAACGTGCTGTTGCCCTTGGCATCGCTCTCCAGCGGCACCGGGTAGCCGCCCAGGCGAATATCTTTGCCGTTCATGGCCGCCACGGTCTTGGTCGAGTACATCACCGCCGGCAGGCCCTTGCTCTGCTTCAGGCCGCCCTTGTCGGTAAAGGTGCCCATGGCTTCCGGCGAGTTGTGGTCGATATCGGGCATTTGCTCGAGTGCCTGCTGGTCCGACTTGGGCATCAGCTCCAGCCAGTCGGTTTCAGGCAGTTCGGCATGGGCCAGGGTGCTGGCCAACAGCAGTGGGGCGAGGAAAAAGGCACGCATGAAAATGCTCGGCAACTCGAATGAATTGCCGGGCATTCTAACCAGTATTCAGCGTTTCTTGATGAATCCGTAGATCACCAGAAGGATCACAGCACCGATCAGCGCGCCAAGGAAACCGGCAGCCTGCCCGGCCTGGTAGATACCCAGCGCCTGGCCGCCGTAGGTGGCCAGCAAGGAGCCGGCAATCCCCAGCAGAATGGTCATGATCCAGCCCATGCTGTCGTCGCCCGGCTTGATGAAGCGGGCCAGCAGGCCGACGATAAGGCCGATGAAGATGGTTCCAATGATACCCATGGCAATCCCTCTGCAGTGAAGATGGAACAAGCCAAAGCCTAGACAGCGCTTTGGCTTGTTGCCATTTCAGAGGGCAAGCCGCTGGTAGAAGTTCGATCAGTTGCCGATCAGGGCTTCTACTTCGGCAATCTTGCGCTCGAGGGTGGCCATGTCGTGGCAGCGCAGGGTGGCGTGGCCAACCTTGCGACCAACCTTGAAGGCCTTGCCGTAGTGGTGCAGGTGGCAGTCACCGATGGCAACCACCTTGTCCACCGCCGGCACTTCACCGATGAAGTTGAGCATCGCGCTCTCGCCGACCTTGGCAGTCGAGCCCAGCGGCAAGCCGGCGACGGCGCGCAGGTGGTTCTCGAACTGGCTGCACTCGGCGCCTTCGATGGTCCAGTGCCCGGAGTTGTGCACGCGCGGGGCGATTTCGTTGGCCTTCAGGCCGCCGTCGACTTCGAAGAACTCGAAGGCCATCACGCCCACATAGTCCAGTTGCTTGAGCACACGACCCACGTAGTCTTCGGCCAGGGCCTGCAGCGGGTGCGCCTGGCTGGCGACCGACAGGCGCAGGATGCCGCTTTCGTGGGTGTTGTGCACCAGCGGGTAGAAGCGGGTTTCGCCATCACGGGCGCGCACGGCCACCAGCGACACCTCGCCGGTGAACGGCACGAAGCCTTCCAGCAGGCAAGGTACGCTGCCCAGCTCGGCAAATGTACCGACCACGTCCTCAGGCGTGCGCAGCACCTTCTGGCCCTTGCCGTCGTAACCCAGGGTGCGGGTTTTCAGCACGGCCGGCAGGCCGATGCTGGCCACCGCGGCGTCCAGGTCGGCCTGCGAGAGGATGTCGGCGAAGGCCGGGGTAGGGATACCCAGGTCGCGGAACATGCTCTTCTCGAACAGGCGGTCACGGGCGATGCGCAGCGCTTCGGCGCTGGGGTACACCGGCACGAACTGCGAGAGGAAGGCCACGGTCTCGGCCGGGACGCTTTCGAACTCGAAGGTGACCAGGTCGACTTCGTCGGCCAGCTGGCGCAGGTGGTCCTGGTCGCCGTAGTCGGCACGCAGGTGCTCGCCCAGCGGCGCAGCGCAGGCGTCCGGCGCCGGGTCGAGGAAGGCGAAGTTCATGCCCAGCGGGGTACCCGCCAGGGCCAGCATGCGGCCCAGCTGGCCGCCACCGATTACACCGATCTTCATGGGTTGAGCCTCAAGCCTGGCGCGGGTCTGGGTTGTCCAGCACGGTGTCGGTCTGTTCCGTGCGGAACTGCTTGAGCGCCGCGTGGTACTGCGGGTACTTGGCGCCGAGGATGCTCGCCGACAGCAGCGCGGCGTTGACCGCCCCGGCACGACCGATGGCCAGGGTGGCAACCGGCACGCCGGCTGGCATCTGCACGATCGACAGCAGCGAATCGACACCCGACAGCATCGACGATTGCACGGGCACGCCCAGCACCGGCAGGTGGGTCTTGGCGGCACACATGCCTGGCAGGTGGGCTGCGCCACCGGCACCGGCGATGATCACCTCGATGCCACGGCCCTCAGCCTCCTCGGCATACTGGAACAGCAGATCCGGGGTACGGTGGGCGGAAACCACCTTCACCTCGTAGGGAATGCCGAGTTTTTCCAGCATATCGGCGGTGTGGCTAAGGGTGGACCAATCGGACTTGGAGCCCATGATCACGCCAACCAGTGCACTCATCGTCGAGCCTCTTCGCTTGTGCGCCCTTGGGCGCGTCAAAAAACAACAAGCCACGCGGGACGACCGGCGTGGCTTGTTTGCTGATCAGGACCGGACGCATCCGGTCGAAAGGCCGCGCAGTATACCGTAAGGTGGGGCGTTTAAGGCACCCCGGCGACCAACTGTCGCCCCTTATTTTTCGGGGCTTTGACTGACTTTTGGGTCAACCATCGCCGCCCCCTCGAGCTTGCGCCACAACAGCCTTACATTGGCCTTGCGCACCAGGGCGCAGCGGTACAGGCGGATTTCCAGCGGCACGTGCCACTGACTGCCGCCGCAGATCGCCAGTTCGCCCCGTTCCAGTTCGCCACGCATCGACAGGCGCGGCACCCAGGCGATGCCCATGCCTTCCAGCGCCATGCTCTTCAGACTGTCGGCCATGGCGGTTTCATAGACGGTGGTATAGCGCAGGTTGCGCTGACGCAGCAGCAAATTGACCGAGCGACCGAGGAAGGCGCCGGCGGTATAAGCCAGCAGCGGCACGCTGCCCTCGCCTTCCAGGTCGAACAACGGCTTGCCGTCGGCATCCACGGCGCATACCGGCAACATTTCAGTGGTGCCCATGTGCAGCGACGGGAAGATCTCGGCATCCATCTGCAGGGCGGCATCCGGGTCATAGAAGGCCAGCATCAGGTCGCAGCCACCTTCGCGTAATGCATGCACGGCATCTCCGACGTTGGTCGCAACCAGGCGGGTAGCGATGTTCAACCCGTCGTTGCGCAACTGGGCCACCCAACGCGGGAAAAAGCCCGATGCCAGGGAGTGTGCCGCGGCCACTTGCACCACTTCACCCTGCCCGCCTTCCAGATGATGCAAGTGGCGGAGAATTTCGCTCAACTGGTCGACAACAGTACGCGCCGTGACGAGAAACAGCTGGCCGGCCTCTGTCAGCTCGATCGGCGTGCGGGAACGATTCACCAATTGCAGGCCCAAGGCTGCTTCCAGGCTGCGAATGCGCCGGCTGAAGGCCGGTTGGGTGACGAAACGCCGCTCTGCCGCCTGGGAAAAACTGCGGGTGGCGGCCAGCGCGCTGAAGTCTTCCAGCCATTTGCTTTCAAGGTTCACGAAGCACATCTCCTGGCGTGCACCAAAATGGAACACGTTCGAATGTCAATTGGCGTCACATGAAACACTATGCCGTTTGTGCATAGGTTAGCGTGCAACAGCATTGGCCGCAAAATCACCTTCAGGCCTAGGATTGGCGCCATTCCGGCATGTGCCGGGTCAAAATCGAGATGATATACATCATGTCCTCCGCTGCATCGTTCCGCGTCGAAAAAGATTTGTTGGGTACCCTTGAAGTTCCTGCAGATGCCTACTACGGCATCCAGACCCTGCGCGCTGCCAACAACTTCCACCTCTCCGGTGTTCCGCTGTCGCACTACCCGAAGCTGGTCGTGGCCCTGGCCATGGTCAAGCAGGCTGCTGCCGACGCCAACCGTGAGCTGGGTCACCTGAGCGATGCCAAGCACGCTGCCATCACCGCAGCCTGCGCCCGCCTGATCAAAGGCGATTACCACGACCAGTTCGTGGTGGACATGATCCAGGGCGGTGCTGGTACTTCTACCAACATGAACGCCAACGAAGTCATCGCCAACGTCGCGCTGGAGGCCATGGGCCACCAGAAGGGTGAGTACCAGTACCTGCACCCGAACAACGACGTGAACATGGCGCAGTCGACCAACGACGCCTACCCGACCGCCATCCGTCTGGGCCTGCTGCTGGGCCACGACGCCCTGCTGGCCAGCCTCGACAGCCTGATCCAGGCCTTCGCTGCCAAAGGTAAGGAATTCGACCACGTACTGAAGATGGGCCGTACCCAGCTGCAGGACGCCGTACCGATGACCCTGGGCCAGGAATTCCGCGCCTTCGCCACCACCATGACCGAAGACCTGCAGCGCCTGCGCTCGCTGGCCCCGGAACTGCTGACCGAAATCAACCTGGGCGGTACCGCCATCGGCACCGGCATCAACGCCGACCCTGGCTACCAGGCCCTGGCCGTACAGCGCCTGGCTGCCATCAGCGGCCAGCCGCTGGTACCGGCTGCCGACCTGATCGAAGCCACCTCCGACATGGGCGCCTTCGTGCTGTTCTCCGGCATGCTCAAGCGTACCGCCGTCAAGCTGTCGAAGATCTGCAACGACCTGCGCCTGCTGTCCAGCGGCCCGCGCACCGGCATCAACGAGATCAACCTGCCAGCGCGTCAGCCAGGCAGCTCGATCATGCCAGGCAAGGTCAACCCGGTTATCCCGGAAGCCGTCAACCAGGTGGCCTTCGCCATCATGGGCAACGACCTGGCCCTGACCGTCGCCGCCGAAGGTGGCCAGCTGCAGCTGAACGTTATGGAGCCGCTGATCGCCTACAAGATCTTCGACTCGATCCGCCTGCTGCAACGCGCCATGGACATGCTGCGCGAGCACTGCATCGTCGGCATCACCGCCAACGAACAGCGCTGCCGTGAACTGGTCGAGCACTCGATCGGCCTGGTCACCGCCCTGAACCCGTACATCGGCTACGAAAACGCCACCCGTATCGCCCGCGTTGCCCTGGAAACCGGCCGCGGCGTACTGGAACTGGTGCGCGAAGAGAAGCTGCTGGACGACGCGATGCTCGACGACATCCTGCGTCCGGAAAACATGATCGCTCCCCGTCTGGTTCCGCTGAAGGCGTAACCAGGCCGCTGTAAACAGTCTCACCAGGTCGAGGGACTAGACACCTCTCAACCTTTCCAAGGCCCGAGCCTATGCTTCGGGCCTTTTTTTTGCCTGCAGGATTTTGGGGCTGCTTTGCAGCCCATCGCGACGCAAGGCCGCTCCTACAAGAGCCCTGCGTACACTGGCCAATGTGGGAGCGGCCTTGTGTCGCGACAGGGCCGCAGAGCGGGCCCCGAACATCGGCACACAACTTGCTCCATAATGCGTCCCAGCCCAACGGGATTACCCAGCATGCTGCACAGCCACCTGACCACCCTCAATGCGGTTTCGCTGATCCTCAACGTCTTCCAGGCAGACGGTTGCGACGCGTCGGCGCTGCTGGCCGGCAGCGGCATCGGCCCGGCAGACCTGGGCCATGCCGATGCGCGCATCACTACCCAGCAGGAACTGCAGGTGTGCGCCAACGCCGTTGCCCGGCGCGAGGATATCGGCCTGGAACTGGGCCGGCGCATGCATGTGTCGTGCTACGGCATGCTCGGTTACGCCCTGCTCTCCAGTGCCACTTTGGGTGACGCCTTGCGCCTGGCGCTGCAGTATCCGGCACTGCTGGGAACAGTCTTCAAGCTGCGTTTGCTCGACGACGGCCAGCGCGTCTGGTTTAGCGCCAGCGACTACCACGACAGCCCGACGCTGACCGCCTTCAACGCCGAGTTCTGCCTGGTGTCGCTGAAGGTCATCTGCGACGACCTGCTCGGCCGCCCGCTGCCCCTGCTGGCAGCCCGTTTCGAACACCCACGGCCCGGTTACCACGCACTCTATGCCGGGGCATTCCAGTGCCCGGTCGGTTTTGACGCCGAGGACAATGCCTTTGCCTTCGAACAGCGCTGGCTGGACACGCCACTGCCGCTGGCCGACCCGATTACCCACAAGGCCATGAGCGAACGCTGCCGGCGCCTGAACCTGGAATTCACCGGCCGCCAGGCCTGGCTGGGGCGGATTCGCCAACTGCTGGCGCAGCAACTGGATGCAGCGCCCGGGCTGGAAGGGCTGGCGCGGCAGATGAACTGCTCATCGCGCACCCTGCGCCGGCATTTGCAGGCGTTGGGCAGCAGTTATCAACAGCTGCTGGATGAACTGAGGTTCGAGCGGGCCAAGCAGATGCTGGCTGATGAGCAGATGCCGATCTATCGGATTGCCGAGTGCCTGGGGTTCAGCGAGACCGCCAGTTTTCGGCATGCCTTCCAGCGTTGGAGTGGCGTCGCGCCCAGTCACTTCCGCGGTTGACCTGTACCGGCCTCTTCGCGGGCTTGCCCGCTCCCACAGGCTCTGCACAACTCCCCAGTGTTGTGGGATACCTGTGGGAGCGGGCGCGCCCGCGAAGAGGCCGGTACAGGAAAAGCGGGCCAAAGAGCTTGGCCATATCGATCCCCTTTTGGCCACTTGCGTCGTTCTCCCCCACTGGCCCGCCCATGAGAATGGGCCCACGCCAGTACCCAACGGAGAACAACAATGCTGACGATCTATTCCGATGACCACCGCCTGCACCACGGCCGCTGCGAGCTGATCGACGGCAAGCTGATGCCCTGTTTCGAAATGCCGTCACGCGCCGACCATGTGCTCGACCAGGTAAAAAAGCGCAACCTCGGCGACATCCAGGGCCCCACCGACTTCGGGCGCGCACCGTTGCTGCGTATCCACAGTGCCGGCTACCTGGACTTCTTCGAAGGCGCCTGGGCGCGCTGGGCCGCACTGGGCCAGGAAGGCGACCTGCTGCCGTTCACCTGGCCCGCACGCACCCTGCGCCAGGTAAAACCCACCGGCCTGCACGGTGAGCTGGGCTACTACAGCTTCGATGCCGGCGCACCGATCACCGCCGGCACCTGGCAGGCCGCCTACAGCGCCGCTCAGGTCGCCCTCACCGCCCAGGCGGCGATCCAGCAAGGCGCCCATTCCGCCTTCGCCCTGTGCCGCCCGCCAGGGCACCATGCCGCCGGCGAAGTCATGGGCGGCTATTGCTACCTGAACAACGCCGCGATCGCCGCCCAGGCCTTCCTCGACCAGGGCCGGCGCAAGGTCGCCATCCTCGACGTCGACTACCACCACGGCAACGGCACCCAGGACATCTTCTACAACCGCAACGATGTGTTCTTCGCCTCGATCCATGGCGACCCGCGCGACGAGTTCCCGTTCTTCCTCGGCTATGCCGATGAAACCGGCGAGGGTGCCGGTGAAGGCTGCAACATCAACTACCCACTGCCGGCCGGCAGCGACTGGGCCGCCTGGAGCGCTGCCCTGGAGGACGCCTGCCAGCGCATCGCCGCCTATGACGCCGATGTGCTGGTGATCTCGCTGGGCGTGGATACCTTCAAGGACGACCCGATCTCGCAGTTCAAGCTGGACAGCCCGGACTACCTGGAAATGGGCAAGCGCATCGCCCAGCTCGGCAAGCCGACCCTGTTCGTGATGGAAGGCGGCTACGCTGTGGAAGAAATCGGTATCAACGCGGTCAATGTGCTGGAAGGCTTCCAGCACGCCCAGCCAGGAGCCCGGTAATGGTCCGACTCAAGCGTCTGCTCGCCCCGTTCATCGCCGCCACCCTGTTCACCGGTGCCCTGCACGCCCAGGCCGAACAGCGCACCCTGCGGGTGTACAACTGGTTCGACTACATCACGCCGCAAACCCTCACCGAGTTCCAGAAAGACAGCGGGGTGAAGCTGGTCTACGACATCTTCGACACCAACGAGGCGCTGGAAGCCAAGCTGCTGACCGGCAACTCCGGTTATGACGTGGTAGTGCCGTCCAACGTGTTCCTCGCCAAGCAGATCGAAGCGGGAGTGTTCCAGCCACTGGACCGCAGCAAGCTGCCGAACTGGCAACACCTGGACCCGGCGCTGATGAAGCTGATCGAGGCCAACGACCCCGGCAATAAATTTGCCGTGCCCTACATGTACGGCACCGTGCTGATCGGCTTCAACCCGGCCAAGGTCAAGGCTGCGCTCGGCGACAACGCCCCGGTGGACAGCTGGGACCTGGTCTTCAAGGAAGAGAACATCGCCAAGCTCAAGCAATGCGGCGTTGCCCTGCTCGACTCGCCGTCGGAGATCATGCCGCTGGCGTTGCAGTACCTGGGCTTGCCACCGAACAGCGACAAACCGGCTGATTACAAGAAAGCCGAAGCGCTGATGCTGAAGATCCGCCCGCACATCACCTACTTCCATTCCTCGAAATACATGGCCGACATCGCTAACGGCGATATCTGCGTGGCAGTGGGCTACAGCGGCAGCTTCTCGCAGGCCGCCAACCGCGCCGTCGAGGCGAAGAATGGCGTGGTGGTGGACATGCGCCTGCCCAAGGAAGGTGCACCGATCTGGTTCGACATGCTGGCGATTCCGAAGAACGCGGCCAACCCGGAAGATGCCCACGCGTTCATCAACTACCTGCTGCGGCCCGAAGTGATTGCGCCGATCAGTGACTTTGTCGGGTACCCGAACCCGAACAAGGACGCGACCGACAAGGTGAGCCCGGCGATTCGCAACAACCCCAACCTGTATCCGACGGCGGAGGCGATGGCCAAGCTGTATACCCTCAAGCCCCTGGCGCGGGATGCCGAGCGGGCTCGGACCAGGGCCTGGACGCGGATCAAGTCCGGCACCTGATTTAGAGCCGGGGGCTGCTTTGCAGCCCAATCGCCGGCAAGCCAGCTCCCACAGGGATCTCGCAAGCTTGAGGATTTAGTGCAAGGCAGTTGCTCCCCAGGGCTGCACAGCTCTCAAGACCGGTGCAGTCCCTGTGGGAGCGGGCGTGCCCGCGAAGGGCCGCACAGCGGCCCCATTCACTTTCTCCAGGCCTTGCGCAAGCGCATCAACGCCTCGGCAATCTCCCCCTCCGGCACCGCTGCAAACCCCAGCACCAGCCCTGCCCTTTTATCCACAGGTACCTCGCTGTCCGCCAGCCAGAAATTACTCAGCGGCGTCACCTCCACCCCCACCGCTTCAGCCTTGGCCACCAGCTCCTGCTCCCGCGCAAAGTTATCCACATCGACCTTCACATGCAGCCCGGCCGCCACCTCCGGCATGCCGCCCAAACCCGGAATATCCACAGGCCAGCCAGCCTTGAGCACATTGCGCCGGCTCAACGCTGCCTTGCGCATGCGCCGAATATGCCGCTGGAAGTGCCCCCGGGCCATGAACTCGGCCATCACGCACTGGCTACTGACCTCCGAATGCCGCACCGCCAGCGCCCTGCCCTGGCTGAACGCCTGCGCCAGTTGCGGCGGCAGTACCAGGTAGCCCAGGCGCAACGCTGGAAAGGCGATCTTGCCGAAGGTACCGACATACAGTACCCGCCCGTGCCGGTCGAGCGCCGCAAGCGGGGCCAAGGGCGCACCGCTGTAGCGATACTCGCCGTCGTAGTCGTCTTCGATGATCCAGCCTTCGCTGCGCTCGGCCCAGGCCAGCAGTTCCAGGCGGCGCGCCAGGCTCATGGTCACCCCGGTCGGGTACTGGTGGGCTGGCGTGACATAGGCCAGCCGGCAATCCGTCAGCTGCCCAAGCCGGCGACAGTCCATGCCGTCCTCGTCCACCGGCACGCCACACAACCTGCCACCGGCCAGCGCAAAGGCATGCCCGGCTGCGCGGTAACCCGGGTTTTCCACAGCCACACCGTCGCCGGGCTGCAACAGCAACTGTGCACAAAGGCTGATGGCCTGCTGCGCACCACTGGTGATCACAATTTGTTCAGCAGTGCAACTCAGCCCACGCGAGCGACGCAGGTAGGCTGCGATCAGCTCACGCAGCAGTGGCTCGCCTGCCGGGTCACCATAACCCAACTGCGCCGGAGCCGGGTTGCGCCAGAAACCCGCCTGCAGCTTGGCCCAGACGTCGAACGGGAACAGGTCGAACGCCGGAATACCGACGCGAAAAGCACGCGGTGCACCGCTTCTTGGGGGCGGCAGATGGTTACTTTTCAGGCGCTGCAAAGGCTCGCTGGAACAGCGTTTGCTGGATAAATCCTCAGTATTTTCTGAGGAAAATGTGGATAAGTCTGTTGATAACCCCCGGGATAACCCTGTGGATACTTGTGTGGATAGTTTTGCAGTGGAGAGTTTCGGTAACTGGCTGACATAGGTGCCGTCGCCTACCCGGCTTTCGATGTAGCCCTCGGCATATAGCTGGTCATAGGCCCGCACCACGCTGTTGCGTGACAGCGCCAGCATGGCGGCCAGATCACGAGTGGCCGGTAGCCGCGTGCCACTGCTCAGGCGCCCGTCCAGCACCCGCGCACGTAGCGCCTGGTACAGCTGCTGGCTGAGCCCGCGGCGGCGATCGAGGGCGATCCCGGCAGGGTCGAAAGGCAACACTAGGGGGCGCTCGCTCATGGCATTGGACCTATAAAAACAGCCGTTAATGGCTCTTACTATGAACCAATAGCCTGCCTAGGATGGAGCCATCGCACAAGGAAACCGAGCATGTACAACAGCAAACCCCATCAGGAACACGACCTCGGGCGCCTGCACCAGCACATGCTCGACACCCGCCTGGCCATCCTGGTCAGCCAGGGCGAACAAGGCCTGCTGGCCACGCACCTGCCAGTGCTGGTCGATATCGCCGAAGGCGAATTCGGCACCGTCTATGCCCACCTGGCGAGGGCCAACCCCCAGTGGCACGACCTGAAGCAAGGTAGCGAAGCCCTGCTGGTGTTCCCCGGCGCCGATGCCTATGTCAGCCCCGGTTACTACCCGAGCAAGGCCGACAACCCCAAGGTGGTGCCAACCTGGAACTACCTGGCCGTGCACGCCTATGGCCCGGCCGAAGTGATTCACGAAGCCGAGCCATTGCTGGCCATTGTCAGCCGCCTGACCGAGCGCCACGAACAAGGCCGCGGCGAACCGTGGAACGTCACCGATGCCCCGCGTGACTACCTCGATGGCATGCTCCGCGCCATCGTCGGCATCCGCCTGCCCATCGCCCGCTTGCAAGGTGCGCGCAAGCTCAGCCAGAACCGCTCTGAGCAAGACATTGCCGGCGTGCGTGAAGGCCTGAGCGCCAGCCCCGATTACCTGGATAACCAACTCGCGGCGCACATGCGCCAACTCTGAAGGAATAGCCCATGTCCAGCGTTACCCTGCGTCCTGTTACCACCCAAGACCATGCTGCCTGGCTCGCCCTGTGGCAGGCCTACTTGCACTTCTATGAGTCCGAATTGACCGAAGAGGTCAGCCTCAGCACCTGGCAACGCCTGCTCGACCCGAACGAACCGACCCATTCGGCCCTTGCCTGGGTCGATGGCAAGGCAGTGGGCATGGTCAACTTCATCTACCATCGTTCCAACTGGAGCATCGGAAACGCCTGCTACCTGCAGGACCTGTACGTGGACAGCACACAGCGCGGCCTGGGCATCGGCCGCCAGCTGATCGAGCACGTCTACGCCAAAGCCAAGGCCGACAACTGCGCCAAGGTGCACTGGCTGACCCACGAGACCAACGCCACCGCCATCAGCCTGTACCAACAGGTTGCCGAGCGCTCGGGCTTCATCCAATTCCGCAAAGAGTTCTAAGCCGAACATGACCGACGCATTGAACTGGAAACCCGCCGCAGCTCCCCAGGCCGAGCCCATCGACGGCCACTTCATCCGCCTGGAAAAGCTCGACCCGGCGCGCCATGGCGACCACCTCTGGGAGGTGCTGCAAGGCCCGGCGGCCGACCCGGTGCTGTGGGACTACCTGCCCTATGGCCCGTTCACCGAACGTGCCGCATTCGACCGTTGGCTGGAAGGCAACGCCGCTGGCCGCGACCCGCTGTTCTACACCGTCATCGACCGCGCCAGCGGCCAGGCCCAGGGCATCCTGAGCCTGATGTCGATCGTGCCCGACCACGGCCGCATCGAAATCGGCCACATCGCCTTCGGCGCTGCCATGCAGCGTACGCCCAAGGGCACCGAGGCGGTGTATTTGCTGGGCAAGCTGGGCTTCGAGCTGGGCAACCGCCGGCTGGAATGGAAGTGCAACAACGCCAACGCACGCTCCAAGCGTGCGGCGGAGCGGTTTGGCTTTGTCTATGAAGGAGTGTTCCGCAAGCACCTGGTGGTGAAGGACCACAATCGGGATACGGCGTGGTATTCGATTACCGATGATGAGTGGCCGGCGGTGGCTACCGGGTTCGAGCGTTGGTTGAGCGAGGAAAACCAGAAGCCCGAGGGGCAGGTGCAGACCTTGGAGGCGTGCCGCAAGGGTTGAGAATCGCACTGGACCAACCGTCCTCTTCGCGGGCTTGCCCGCTCCCACAGGTTTTCCACAAGTCTCGAGACTGGTGGTGTACCTGTGGGAGCGGGCAAGCCCGCGAAGAGGCCGGCAAGCCCAACACAGACCTGATGTTGGGCGCGCTCAGATGACCTTCCGCTGACGCCTGACAACCCCCATTTGCAAACCAAAAGGACGAAACACGGCATTCATTGATTTGAGTGTCGGGTTTCCTTCCCCTTGCTCGATCTGAATAAGCGTGCGCAGTGAAATCTTGCACATCCTGGCAAACTGAGCCTGTTGCAGATTGGCCACCGTGACCCGCAAATGCCTCACTCCAGCACCGAGTTCCCAAGTGCCATCGGCGATGCCTCGTTGAACATCGTCGATTACCTGGGCACGTTGTTCGGGCGTAAGCGTCATAGCAATTTCCACTCTTTCATTCGTTGCTCAAGCAGCCTCAAGTGGACCGCTGGATGATTCATGACGGCATCAGGCAAGCCCGCAGCACTGAGCAGATCAGGTAAAGCCAACAGGCGTGCGGCATCCTGCTGTAACCGGTCAAAGGCCAGATGCGGGTCGATCAGATCGGCAAGGCTGGTGCATGCTGCCCACCAGTCGATGTCGCCAGCACGCTCTATGTCTGCCGCCCATTTGGTAGTCCGTGTAATACCTTCCGCGTCCAGCACCATCGGCGCCAGATCATAAATGGGCGCCAACCTGACGGAATTGGCCCCACGGATGACCGCCATGTTCCGCCCATGATTGTCGGCATTACCCACAACCTTGTTGATAAGGTCGCGGCGCAGGTAGTCGGCAATCAGGTCATTGATCTGTTGGTCTTGCCCGGCTTGTGTCCAAAGCGCCGCCAGGTTCCTCAGCACTTCCCCATGGTCCATCCGGCTACCGGGCTGGGTGATGCCTGACAACGAGTAGATGGACTCGACCGCTAGCCGTTGCACACCGTGCGGGCTGATCTCGCGGTCAAAGCGGCGCATCCACAGGCTGGGCTTTGTACCCTCCTCCAACGCCATGTCGTTCGTCGCCACAGTCTCCACGCCCAAGGCTTGCAATGCGCGGTAGTACAGATATTCAGCCCGCAAGATATCCTGATCGTTGTTCAGGGCCTGATTGCGGGCGAACTTGATGAACCAGTGCCGGCAGGCTTGCCCATCATCGAGTGCAGCATCGGGATAGAGAAGACCGTCATGGTCCTCCGTCATCAGTAGCTTGGGTGCCTCACCGCCCGCGCCCGTAGCCCCGCCGATGGCAGCACCTTGCTCGTAGGCGTACTCAAGAAAACGTTGATCGCGAGAGATCACATCCTGCCTGGCAAAGCCCATTGGCTCACGTGTGTCCAGATAGTTCATGGATTCCTTGATGCGCATGTTTCCTACTGGCGCCGGTGTACTCCTTGCCAAAAGAAACATGTCATCACTGACACCGTCGGGCTTTGCCTGGCCGATGTGCGCCATGAGGAAGCGCTTGGCCGCACCGGATGGCGCAATGTCATGAACGAACGCAGGGGCAGCAGGGAGCATGAAGCTGTCGAAGTCTACCGGTAGCCGGGCACTGACCGCCTTGGCGGCAAAGCTCTGGTAGGCATCAAGGTTGTCTCTGACATAGGACGCTTCATAGGCGACGGCGCACGGCCCATGAAAGCCTTGTTCTGGCCGCAAGAACGTCAACGTCATAGCGTCCTGCCAAATGCCGTCTGCAAAGACCTGAAGGGTTAGCGGGTACATGTGTGACCTGCTGCAGCTGTTAAGACAATCTGCAATATAGTGCATTAACCTTTTCAGTAAGCACATAGGGTATGCACTTTATTGCACATACATTATGCCAACCCCAGGCTTGAATGCGTTTTAATGCACAAAAAAAGGGGAGCATCCGCTCCCCAGAGGTAAACCGTTGGTAGATGAGGGCTTATCTCAGCCTTCGATCTCGATCAGGATCTCGCCCGGTGTCACGCGGTCGCCCTTGGCCACGTGGATGGCCACGACCTTGCCAGCGATACCCGCCTGCACTTCGGTCTCCATCTTCATGGCTTCGGTGATCAGCACGGCCTGGCCGGTCTTGACCATGTCGCCTTCCTTGACCAGTACATCGACGATGTTGCCTGGCATGGTGGTGCTGACATGGCCCGGGGCACTGGCCTGCTTGCGCTTGCTGCTGCCGCCACCGACGAATTCGTTGAGCGGCTCGAACACCACTTCTTCCGGCATGCCGTCGATCGACAGGTAGAAGTGGCGCTTGCCTTCGGCCTTCACGCCCACACCGGTGATGTCGACGCGGTAGGTTTCGCCGTGCACGTCGATGACGAACTCGGTCGGTACGCCTTCACCGCTGTGGGACGCCACTGCGCCCGCTTCAGGAATTGGCAGCAGGACCTCAGGGGTCAGGGTGCCGGCTTCGCGTTCTTCGAGGAACTTGCGGCCAATGTCCGGGAACATGGCGAAAGTCAGCACGTCTTCTTCGCAACGGGCCAGGGCGCCGATATCGGCACGCAGCTTGGCCATTTCCGGCTTCAGCAGGTCGGCCGGGCGCACGTCGATTACTTCTTCACTGCCGATCGCCTGACGGCGCAGCTGCTCGTTGACCACGCCCGGAGCCTTGCCGTAACCGCCTTGCAGGTACAGCTTCACCTCGTTGGTGATGGTCTTGTAGCGCTCGCCGGCCAGCACGTTGAAGAACGCCTGGGTGCCGACGATCTGCGAGGTCGGGGTCACCAGCGGCGGGAAGCCGAGGTCTTCACGCACGCGCGGGATCTCTGCCAGCACTTCGTTCATGCGGTTGAGGGCGCCCTGCTCCTTGAGCTGGTTGGCCAGGTTGGAAATCATGCCGCCCGGTACCTGGTTGACCTGCACGCGAGTGTCCACGGCGGTGAACTCGCTTTCGAACTGGTGGTACTTCTTGCGCACGGCATAGAAGTACAGGCCGATTTCCTGCAGCAGCTCCAGGTCCAGGCCGGTATCGAATTCGCTGCCCTTGAGCGCGGCAACCATCGACTCGGTACCCGGGTGGCTGGTGCCCCAGGCGAAGCTGGAGATGGCGGTGTCGATGTGATCGGCGCCGTTTTCCACAGCCTTCAGCTGGCACATTGCGGCCAGGCCGGCAGTGTCGTGGGAGTGGATGAACACCGGCAGCGACTGCTCGGCCTTCAACGCCTTGACCAGTTCGCCGGTGGCGAACGGGGTCAGCAGGCCGGCCATGTCCTTGATCGCCACCGAGTCGCAACCCATGGCTTCCATCTGCTTGGCCTGCTTCACGAAGGCTTCGATGGTGTGTACCGGGCTGGTGGTGTAGGCGATGGTGCCCTGGGCGTGCTTGCCGGCAGCCTTGACCGCTTCGATGGCCACGCGCAGGTTACGCACGTCGTTCATCGCATCGAAGATGCGGAACACGTCGATACCGTTGACCGCTGCCTTGGCGACGAACGCCTTGACCACATCGTCGCTGTAGTGGCGGTAGCCCAGCAGGTTCTGGCCACGCAGCAGCATTTGCAGGCGGGTGTTGGGCAGCGCCGCGCGCAGCTTGCGCAGGCGCTCCCACGGGTCTTCCTTGAGGAAGCGCACGCAGGCGTCGAAGGTGGCGCCACCCCAGACTTCCAGCGACCAGTAGCCGACTTTGTCGAGCTTGTCGCAGATCGGCAGCATGTCTTCGGTACGCATGCGGGTGGCCAGCAGAGACTGGTGGGCGTCGCGCAGGATCGTGTCGGTTACGTGAATTTTCTTGGACATTATGGGGTTCCTCACAGGCCTGCGTGGGCGGCGATGGCAGCGGCGATGGCCAGGGCCAGCTCTTCGGGTTTGCGCTTGATCGAGTAGTTGGTCAGTTCCGGGTGGCTTTCGACGAAGCTGGTGTTGAACTGGCCGCTACGGAATTCGGGATTGCGCAGGATTTCCTGGTAGTACGCGGCGGTGGTCTTCACCCCTTGCACGCGCATGTCGTCCAGGGCCCGCAGGCCGCGGTCCATGGCTTCTTCCCAGGTTAACGCCCACACCACCAGTTTCAGGCACATGGAGTCGTAGAACGGCGGAATGGTGTAGCCGGTGTAGATCGCCGTGTCGGTACGCACGCCCGGGCCGCCGGGGGCGTAGTAACGGGTGATCTTGCCGAAGCTGGGCAGGAAGTTGTTCTTCGGGTCTTCGGCGTTGATGCGGAACTGCAGCGCGTAACCGCGATGCTGGATGTCTTCCTGCTTGACCGACAGCGGCAGGCCCGAGGCAATGCGGATCTGCTCACGGACGATGTCGATACCGGTGATTTCCTCGGTGATGGTGTGTTCCACCTGCACCCGGGTGTTCATTTCCATGAAGTACACCTCGCCATCGGCGAGCAGGAACTCCACGGTACCGGCGTTCTCGTAGTTCACCGCCTTGGCCGCACGCACCGCCAGGTCGCCGATGTAGGCGCGCTGTTCGGGGGTGAGCTGTGGGCTCGGGGCGATTTCGATGAGCTTCTGGTTGCGGCGCTGGATCGAGCAGTCGCGCTCGAACAGGTGCACGACGTTGCCAAAGCTGTCACCGAGGATCTGCGCCTCGATGTGCTTGGGGTTGACGATGCACTTTTCCAGGAACACTTCCGCGGAACCAAAGGCCTTAGTAGCCTCGGAGATGACGCGGGGGAAGTTCTGTTCCAGTTCTTCACGGCTGTTGCAACGGCGAATACCACGGCCGCCACCACCAGAGGTGGCCTTGAGCATGACCGGGTAACCGATGCGGTCACCTTCACTCAGGGCTTCGTGAATATCGGCAACGTTGCCTTCGGTACCCGGGGTTACCGGTACACCGGCGGCGATCATGGTGCGGCGTGCTTCGGTCTTGTCGCCCATGCGGCGAATGACCTCGGCGGCCGGGCCGATGAACTTGATCCCGCGTTCGGCGCAGATCTCTGCCAGTTCAGCGTTTTCCGACAGGAAACCATAGCCCGGGTGCAGGGCATCACAGCCGGTTTCCACAGCCAGGTTCACCAGCTTGCGCGGGTTCAGGTAACCGGCCAGCGGCTCGGCACCAATGCTGTGGGCTTCGTCGGCACGCTTGACGTGCAACGCGTGGCGGTCGGCGTCGGAATAGATCGCCACCGAGCGAATGCCCATCTCGGCGCAGGCACGCACGATCCGAACTGCAATTTCACCTCGGTTGGCGATCAGGATTTTTTTTATCACTGGAGTCTTCCCAAAGCCGTAGGAACAGTCGAGCCGGTTCTCCCGGTCGGCGCGTGACCAGACGTTGCTGGCCAGTCGCACATTCACCCTAGCGCTGTAGGTTGATAAACAAAAATCAATATTTGTTAGGGGCTGTATTAGCAAAAGCTTATAGTGCGGTAACAAGGTGTTGCCGAAGGGCGGATAAAAATGCGTAAGTCCTTGATGCGTATGACTTTGCGTCAATTGCAGATCTTCAACGAGGTATGCGATTTGCGTTCATACAGCCGTGCGGCGGAAGAGATGGCGCTGACGCAACCCGCCGTTAGTCTACAGATCCGCCAGCTCGAAGAGCTGATCGGCCAGCCGCTGTTCGAGTACGTGGGCAAGAAGCTCTACCTGACCGAAGCTGCCGAGGCCTTGCAACGCGCCAGCCGCGATATCTTCGGGCGCCTGGAGAGCCTGGACATGCAGCTTTCGGACATGCAGGGCTCATTGCAGGGGCAGTTGAAACTGGCGATCGAGTCCAGTGCCAAGTACTTCGTGCCACACCTGTTCGCGGCCTTCAAGCAGCGTCACCCCGAGGTCAACCTGACCCTGACGGTGGTCAATCGCGCCCAGGCCATCCGCCGCCTGTCGGACAACCGCGACGACCTGATCATCATGTCCATGGTGCCGCAGGACATGGGCCTGGAGTTTCTGCCGTTCCTCAACAACCCGATCATCGCGGTGGCGCCGCCCGAGCACCCGCTGTGCAAGCTGGAGCAACTGCGCCTGCAGGACCTGGAGCCTCATACCCTGCTGGTCCGCGAACAGGGTTCGGGCACGCGCAAGGCTTGCGAGGAATACTTCAAGGACAAGCGCGTGCATTTCACCCAGACCCTGGAGGTGGCCTCGGCCGACGCCCAGCGCGAGTGCGTGATTGCCGGCCTGGGCATTGCCATGCTTACCCGCCATGCGGTCAACCTGGAGCTGGCCACTGGTGTGCTGAGGGAGCTGCCCGTGGAGGAACTGCCGCTGTATCGCAGTTGGTGCGTGGTGCAGTCCAAGGCCAAACGGCAGTCGCCGGTGGCCTTGGCTTTCCTGGCGTTCATCCGCAGCGAACGTGCGCTGATCAGCGCGCTGGTTGAGCGTTTTTCGGGGAAGCTGCTGCCGACGCCTGCCAGACCGTGAGCTCTTGCAGCTCGGGGTAGTCCACTAGTTCGCGGAGCAGTTGACGTTGGTCGCAATAGCTCTCGATCGCGCGGCGGTATTCCATGCGGCGCTGATCCTTTTCCTGCTGCTTGCGAGCCTTGGCGCTGGGTTGGTACGTACCGTCGAAGTCACGAGCCATTGCCTGTCTCCCAGATAGGATGCGGGAGTTTCAGACTGGCTTGAGTGGTTTACGGTTTGGCTGTGGAATGGTGACAAAACAGTGAAATTTATAGCACCTGTGCTGGCCCTATCGCCGGCAAGCCAGCTCCCACAGGTACTCCACAGGACTCGAGGCCTGTGGTGACTGTGTGGGAGCCCGGCTTGCCGGCGATAGGGCCAGCACAGGCAATGCAGATCAGTCGTCGGTAGCCTTGATCGACTTGGGCGACAAGCGCAGGCTGCGCAAGCTGCGCTTCACGCTCTTCAGGTGGTTGACCAGGCTAGGCCCGCGCGCCATGGCCACGCCCATGGCCAGCACGTCGATCACCACCAGGTGGGCGATACGCGAGGTCAGCGGGGTGTAGATTTCGGTGTCTTCATGCACGTCGATCGCCAGGTTGACCGTCGACAGCTCCGCCAGCGGTGTCTGGCTTGGGCACAGGGTAATCAGGTTGGCACCGCTCTCACGGACCAGGTTGGCGGTGATCAGCAGGTCCTTGGAACGGCCCGACTGGGAAATGCATACCGCCACATCACCCGGCTTCAGGGTCACCGCCGACATCGCCTGCATGTGCGGGTCGGAATAGGCTGCCGCGCTGAGCAGCAGGCGGAAGAACTTGTGCTGGGCATCGGCCGCTACCGCACCGGAGGCGCCAAAGCCATAGAACTCCACACGCTGCGCCTGGGCCATGGCGGTCACCGCCTGCTGCAGCGCCTGCGGGTCGAGGTGCTCGCGCACTTCCATCAGGGTGTGCAGCGTGGTGTCGAAGATCTTCAGACTGTAGTCGGCGACCGAGTCGTCTTCATGGATGGCGAACTGGCCGAAACTGGCCCCCGCAGCCAGGCTCTGCGCCAGCTTCAGCTTCAGGTCCTGGAAGCCCGAGCAACCGATCGCGCGGCAGAAACGCACGATGGTCGGTTCGCTGATACCCACGCTGTGCGCCAGGTCGGCCATGGAGCTGTGCATGACGGCAGCCGGGTCGAGTAGCACGTGGTCGGCTACTTTGAGTTCCGATTTGCGCAGCAGGTGGCGCGATTGGGCGATATGTTGCAACAGATTCACAGGCTGGACTCGGTTATGATCGGCTGGCCGGGTTGTAGCTATCTTGTAGTTATACTACATGGACGCCAACCCGCCCAGTTAAACGAACGTGGAGAGTGGTGGTTTGACTATTCCTTGCGACATTCTGGTCTTCGGCGGCACCGGCGATCTGGCCCTGCACAAACTGCTTCCGGCGCTCTACCACCTGTTTCGCGAGGCCCGTCTGAACAACGCCGTGCGCATCATCGCGCTGGCACGACGCAACTTGCCACGTAACGATTATCTCAAGCTCGCCGAACGCCATTGCCGGGCTCAAATTGCCCGCAACGACTTCGACGAAGAGGTCTGGCAGCGGTTTTCCGCGCGGGTCGACTATTTCGCCATGGATGCTTCGCAAAGCGCCGACTTCGGCCGCCTGGCGCGCTACCTGGGCGAACCCGGCGGCTTGACGCGCATCTTCTACCTGGCCACCGCCCCCAACCTGTTCGTGCCGATTGCCAAGCACCTGCGTAACGCCGGCCTGGCCGACGCCGAAGCACGCATCGTGCTGGAAAAGCCGATCGGCCACTCGCTGGAATCGGCTACCGCCATCAACGAAGCGATTGGCGCAGTGCTGGAGGAAAACCAGGTATTTCGCATCGACCACTACCTGGGCAAGGAAACCGTGCAGAACCTGATGGCCCTGCGTTTTGCCAACGCCCTGCTGGAGCCGGTGTGGCGCAACAACCAGGTCGACCACGTGCAGATCAGCGTTTGCGAGACCCTGGGGGTAGAGAACCGCGGCGCCTACTACGACCGCGCCGGGGCGACCCGCGACATGTTGCAGAACCACCTGCTTCAGCTGCTATGCCTGGTGGCCATGGAGCCCCCCGCGCAGTTCGAGGCCGAAGCGGTGCGTGACGAGAAGGTGAAGATCTTGCGGGCCCTCAAGCCCATCACTGGCCAGGACGTGCAGGACAAGACCGTACGTGGCCAGTATGGCGCCGGGCGCATCGGCGGCCAGGAAGTGCCGGCTTATTACTTCGAAAAAGACGTCGACAACGACAGCGACACCGAAACCTTCATCGCCATCGAGGCGCACATCGACAATTGGCGCTGGGCGGGCGTGCCCTTCTACCTGCGTACCGGCAAGCGCATGGCACGGCGCTCATCGCAGATCGTCATCCAGTTCAAGCCGGTGCCGCACGAGCTTTTCAATGGCGGCCAGGTCAACCAGCTGCTGATCCAGCTGCAACCGGACGAACGCATCAGCCTGCGCATGATGACCAAGAGCCCGGGCAAGGGCATGCGCCTGGAACCTGTGGACCTGGACCTTAACCTGGCCCAGGTGTTCAGCCAGACCCGCCGCTGGGACGCCTACGAGCGCCTGCTGCTGGATGTGCTGGAGGGCGACTCGACGCTGTTCATGCGCCGCGATGAAGTGGAAGCGGCCTGGGCCTGGATCGACCCGATCATCAAGGGCTGTGAAGAGCACTTCCAGGCACCGCGACCGTACCCGGCAGGCAGTAACGGGCCTGAGCAAGCCAACAGCCTGCTGGCCAGGCACGGCAGGCACTGGCATAGCTGAAGCACTGCCCTGCTCCCGCGGCAGGCGAAAGGGCAGAAAGTAGCCCCGGCGCGCTGGCGCTACTTTCAACCCGAGACAGGAGCAGACAATGGCTACTATCACCAACCTCGTTGCAATCAACGACATCGCCCACGGCAAGCAGGTTTTCAGGGTTCATGGCACCGTTACGGTCGCCTCTCCGGCCATCGAACCGGTGCTGGTCGAACCCAAGGTGCGCCACAGGGGTGGCTGGGAAGTGCTGGAGCTTCAACTTCTGGATAGCGGCGCAATCACCCCGCAGGTGCTGACCGAAAAAGCCGTGGTTTTCGAACGTGCAGGCGGCACTGGCTGGAAAACCGTGGAGATCATCCATGCCGACGGTTCGCAGCGCTGCGAAATTCGCACCATCGAGGCGATTGACTGAACCGCTGCCTGCCAGGCCGCCCGAGCGGTGGCCTGGCACCTGCCATCGGCTCGATAAACGGGCATGCGGCAGGTGAATATTTATACAGTAGAGGTTTGCCCCATTTCCTGCCGCGCCCTAGAATGGCCCGATGCGCACAGACGACCTCTCCCTCCTGCTGAATTCCCTCAACGATGCCCAACGCCAGGCCGTAGCGGCCACGCTCGGGCGTCAACTGGTGCTTGCTGGCGCCGGTTCCGGTAAAACCCGCGTGCTGGTGCACCGCATTGCCTGGCTGATCCAGGTGGAGCAGGCATCGCCGCACTCGATCCTGTCGGTGACCTTCACCAACAAGGCCGCGGCAGAAATGCGCCAGCGGATCGAGCAACTGCTGGGCATCAACCCGGCGGGCATGTGGGTCGGCACCTTCCACGGCCTGGCCCACCGCTTGCTCCGGGCCCACTGGCAGGAAGCACGGCTGGTGCAGAACTTCCAGATCCTCGACAGCGACGACCAGCAGCGCCTGATCAAGCGGGTGATGCGCGAGCTGGGCCTGGACGAGCAGAAATGGCCGGCACGCCAGGCCCAGTGGTTCATCAACGGGCAGAAGGACGAAGGCCTGCGCCCACAGCATATCCAGGCCGGGGGCGACCTGTTCCTGTCGACCATGCGCGACGTCTATACCGCCTACGAGCAAGCCTGCGAGCGCGCCGGGGTCATCGACTTCTCCGAGCTGCTGCTGCGCGCCCTGGACCTGTGGCGCGACCACCCGGGCCTGCTGGAGCACTACCAGCGGCGCTTCCGCCACGTGCTGGTGGACGAGTTCCAGGATACCAACGCCGTGCAGTACGCCTGGCTGCGCCTGCTGGCGCGCGGCGGTGACAGCCTGATGGCGGTGGGCGATGACGACCAGTCGATCTACGGCTGGCGCGGTGCCAAGATCGAGAACATTCACCAGTACACTGCCGACTTCCCCGACGCCGAGATGATCCGCCTGGAGCAGAACTACCGCTCCACTGGCGGCATCCTCAAGGCAGCGAACGCGCTGATCGCCAACAACAGCGGGCGCCTGGGCAAGGAGCTGTGGACCGACATGGGCGAAGGCGAACCGCTGACCCTGTATGCGGCCTACAACGAGCACGACGAAGCCCGCTACGTGGTGGAAACCATCGAGAGCCTGGTCAAGCAGGGCAATGCGCGCAACGAGATCGCCATTCTGTACCGCTCCAACGCCCAGTCGCGGGTGCTGGAAGAAGCCCTGCTGCGCGAACGCATCCCGTACCGCATCTACGGTGGCCAGCGCTTCTTCGAGCGCGCCGAAATCAAGAACGCCATGGCTTACCTGCGGCTGATCGAAGGCCGTGGCAACGATGCAGCCCTGGAGCGGGTGATCAACGTGCCGCCACGTGGCATTGGCGAAAAAACCGTCGAAGCCATCCGCGAGCACGCCCGCCACAGCCAGGTGTCGATGTGGGAGGCCATGTGCCAGCTGCTCGCCGCCAAAGCCCTGAAAGGCCGCGCGGCCAGTGCCCTGGGTGCGTTCATCGAGCTGATCGAGGGGTTGGCGGCGAAGGTCGTGGACATGCCACTGCATACCATGACCCAGACCACCATCGAGCAGTCCGGGCTGATCATCTATCACCAGGAAGAAAAGGGTGAGAAGGGCCAGGCACGGGTAGAAAACCTTGAGGAACTGGTCAGCGCAGCGCGCAACTTCGAGTCCACCGAAGAAGACGCCGACCTCTCGCCACTCTCGGCGTTCCTCGGCCACGCCTCGCTCGAGGCAGGCGATGCCCAGGCCGACGAGCATGAAGACAGCGTCCAGCTGATGACCTTGCACAGCGCCAAGGGCCTGGAGTTCCCGTATGTGTTCCTGGTGGGCATGGAAGAAGGCCTGTTCCCGCACAAGATGAGCCTGGAAGAGCCTGGCCGCCTGGAAGAGGAACGCCGCCTGGCTTATGTGGGCATCACCCGCGCCATGCGCCAGCTGGTCATGACCTACGCCGAAACGCGTCGCCTGTATGGCAGCGAGACCTACAACAAGGTGTCACGTTTCGTACGCGAAATTCCGGCAGGCCTGGTTCAGGAAGTGCGCCTGTCCAACAGCGTCAGCCGCCCGTTCGGCGGGGCCAAGACGGCCACGAACAGCAACCTGTTCGCCAATGCCAGCATTCCGCAGACCGCGTTCAACCTGGGCCAGCGTGTTCAGCATGCGGTGTTTGGCGAGGGTGTGATCCTCAACTTCGAAGGCTCCGGCGCCCAGGCGCGGGTGCAGGTGAATTTTGCCGAAGGCAGCAAGTGGCTGATGCTGGGGTATGCCAAGCTCGAGGCCATCTAAAAGCCTGCGCAGTCCCTTGTAGGAGCGGCCTTGTGTCGCGATAGGGCCGCAAAGCGGCCCCACAATCATGGCGTTGACACTGATATCTCGGGGCTGCTTCGCAGCCCTATCGCGACACAAGGCCGCTCCTACAGGTCCGTCATAAGCACCTTGTAACATTCAGGCAAAAGCTCGAAACATTATGTCGCTGGTCATGTGCCCGGGAACCTGTGCACCATGACGCGCGTGCAATCCACAACAGGGGATATCCCACTTATGCAACGTTTTCTTAGCATCGCTCTGGCGCTCTGCGTCGGCCTGACGCTGAGCCTGGACGCCAACGCCAAGCGTTTTGGCGGCGGCAAGAGCTCGGGCTCCGCGCCTATTCACCAGACCCGCCAGGCCACGCCAACCACGCCTGCCGCCGCGCCGACCGCACCTGGCCGTGCCGCCCCGGCCACCAGCGGTGCTTCGCGCTGGTTGGGCCCTCTGGCCGGCCTCGCCGCCGGTGGCCTGCTGGCCTCCATGTTCATGGGCGACGGTTTCGAAGGCTTCCAGATCATGGACTTCCTGATCGTGGCGCTCATCGCCTTCCTGGTGTTCCGCTTCATCGCCGCGCGCCGTCGTCAGCAGCAGCCGCAAATGGCCATGCCGGGCCATGCGCCGATGCAGCGTGAAACTCACGCGCAGCCTGCCCAGCCGTCGATCTTCGGTGGTTCGGCCGCACCTGCCGCCGCAGCCGCCCCGGTGATCAACGCCCCGGCCTGGTTCAACGAGCAGAACTTCCTGGCTGCTGCCCGTAACCACTTCCAGGCGCTGCAGCAGCACTGGGACGCCAACGAGATGGACAAGATCGCCGAGTTCGTCACCCCGCAGATGCTCGAGTTCCTCAAGCGCGAGCGCGCCGAACTGGGTGATGGCTTCCAGTCCACCTACATCGACAACCTCGAGGTACAGCTGGACGGTGTCGACGACCGCGCCGACCGTACCGACGCCACCCTGACCTTCCGTGGCGTGTCGAAGAACTCGCGCTTCGACCAGGGTGAAGTGTTCAGCGAAAGCTGGCACATGGTCCGCGCCCAGGGCGAAAACCAGCCTTGGCTGGTGGCCGGTATCCGTCAAAACGGCTAACCGCTGCGTGCTGCACAAAAAACCCCGGGCCTGTCCCGGGGTTTTTGCTTTTGCCAGAGTGGCCTACTAGGGTATAACGCGCAGCGTTGTCATCTAGGTCAGAGGAAGTGAACCGTGGAAGAAGTGATCGAACAACTCCGTGAAGCCAACGAGCCAGTGCCGGTGCCCCTTGAGCTTCCCGACGAGGACCAGTTGGTCGAGATCGAAGAAGAGCTGTTCATCAACATTCCGTTCGTGTTCAAAGAGTTCCTGCTGACCGTCAGTGACGTGGTGTATGGCTCACTGGAGCCGGTGACCGTTACCGACCCACAGTCGCATACCTACCTGCCAGAAGTCGCCGCCAACGCCTGGGATGCCGGCGTACCACGTGACCTGATTCCACTGTGCCAGGACGGCGACAACTACTACTGCGTCGAAGAGGATGGCACCGTGGTGCTGTGGGATGCCGAAGAGGAAATCGTCGGTGAAGACAGCTGGGAATCGGTGTGGCACTGGGCGCGGGATGTCTGGCTGGAGAGCTGATTTCGATCTCTGATCTGGTGCTGCTTGTGCCGGCCTCTTCGCGGGTAAACCCGCTCCCACAGGTATTGCACAGGTGCTGATCATTGTGCAGTACCTGTGGGAGCGGGTTTACCCGCGAAGAGGCCGGCCCAGAAATGGGAAACTTATGGCCTAGTGCCACCAGTATAGTTAATATCGCCAGGCTTTCTGCGCCTGGCGACATCGCTACCGCTCCATCCCCTCGGACGACGGTGAAATCTTGCGCAGGGAGCATTTGCCCTCTTCAGTGCGTATTCTCGCGGCTGTTCTCCAGCGTCTCCAGCAAGGCAATCTGCATGCGCGTATGCACGCGGATAAACCAGCGCCACAGCAAGGCCACCACCACCGCAGCCACCACGGCAATCACCAGCAGCAGCTCGCTGGTGGGCAGAATGCTCGCCGACAGCGCCGACAGCAGCAGGAAAATCACCAGCAGCGACAACAGCGGGATCACCTCGGCAATCACACGGCGCACGCGCTGGGTATGCCGCCCGGCCGTTTCCGGCTTGACGCCCATCTCTGCCAGTAGCATCGACAGCGCCTTGAGCTTTCGATAGGCGGCAATCAGGAATGGCAGCGACAGCAATAGCGCTGCGCCCCAGATCAGCGCTTTCTGTTGGCTGGCATCGCTGACCCACTCGCTGAGCCAGTTGCCGATCCGCCCGGCGAAATAGCCACCACTGAAGAAGATGGCGATCACCAGCGCCAGGTTCACCCCAACCTGCAACAGGATGCGCCGGATCATCGCCGCGAGCATGGCGCCCTCGCCCTGCGGCTGGATGCTGCGCAACCATTCGCCATACAACGACAGCACCCGCGCCAGGCGGCTGGGCACCACCTTGCCCAGCTTGAGTGACAGCGGGTCGGCGGCACGGATCAGGTAGGGTGTCAGCAGCGTGGTGATTGCCGATACCGCCACAGCCACCGGGTAGAGGAAGTTGCTGGTCACCTGCAGGGTCATGCCCAGCGCGGCGATGATGAAGGAAAACTCGCCAATCTGCGAAAGCCCCATGCCCACCCGCAGCGATGTGCGCCCGTCATTTCCGGCAATGAACGCGCCCATGCCGCACGACAACATCTTACCCAACACCACCGCCAGGGTAATGACCACGATCGGCCAGGCGTAGTCGATCAGCACCTGGGGGTCGATCATCAGGCCGATGGCGACGAAGAAGATGGCACTGAACAGGTCGCGTACCGGTTCGATCAGGCTCTCGATCTTCAGCAACTGGCGCGATTCGGCCATGATCGCGCCAATCAGGAAGGCGCCAAGCACCATGCTGTACTCGAGCTTCACCACCAGAAGGCAGAAGCCGAAGCACAAGCCCAATACGGTTATCAGCAGCATCTCGTTGCTTTCGAACCTGGCCACGTAGGCCAGCAGTCGCGGCACCAGCAGAATGCCGATGACCAGCGCAACGATCATGAACAGCGACAGCTTGCCGACAGTGGAGAACACCTCGCCCGAGCTGACCGTGCCGCTGACGGCGATGCCCGACAGCAGGGCGATGATGCCGATTCCGAGGATGTCCTCGACGATCAGCACGCCGAATATCAGCTGGGCGAAACGCTCGTTCTTCATCTTCAGGTCGTTGAGCGCCTTGACGATGATGGTGGTCGAGGAAATCGCCAGGATGGCGCCGAGGAACAGCGAATCCATGGTGTTCCAGCCGAACCAGCGGCCGATCTCGAAGCCGATCCAGATCATCAGCACGATTTCCAGGAACGCCGCGATGAACGCCGTGGCGCCTACCTTGAACAGCTTGCGCAGGCTGAATTCGAGCCCCAGGCAGAACATCAGGAAGATCACCCCCAGCTCGGCGAGGGTCTTGATGGTGTCTTCGTCGTGGATCAGGCCGAACGGTGGGGTGTGCGGGCCGATGATGAAGCCGGCGACGATGTAGCCCAGCACCACAGGCTGCTTGAGGCGGTGAAAGAGAATGGTGACCACGCCAGCAACCAGCATGATGACTGCCAGGTCCTGGATGAAGCTGATGGCATGCATGGCGTGATACTCCTTTTCTCGTCCGTTGCTGGATGCCTGGGCAGACCGCTCCTCTGCCAAGGCAACCCTGAGCGAGCAGCAAGTACATACTGTTTTGAATGCAGGAAAAGCCCATGTTGCATGGGTGTAGTCAGGTTAACATCGCACCCCGCCGCAAAAAGGCGGTGCAATATGCAGAAACAGATCGGCTGGAAAAGCGCCGCTGATGGCATGATCGGCGTGACGATGGAGCGTCAGCCAACGTCCCGTACCAGGAAGGCAAATTCAAAAGAGGGGAACAGAAGTGTCTGCAGATAATGCCCCCCATTCGCCCGATTCAGCGCAACCTCACCGTGAGCACACTATGGAACCTGGAAACGCCCAGCTGAGCATGACCGTCCTGATGACCCCGGACATGGCCAACTTTTCTGGCAACGTACATGGCGGCACCCTGCTCAAGTACCTCGACGAAGTGGCCTATGCGTGCGCCAGCCGCTATGCCGGCAGCTATGTAGTCACCCTGTCGGTCGACCAGGTGATCTTCCGCGAGCCGGTGCACGTGGGTGAACTTGTGACCTTCCTGGCGTCGGTCAATTACACCGGCAACACCTCGATGGAGGTGGGCATCAAGGTGGTGACCGAGAACATCCGCGAGCGCTCGGTGCGCCATTCCAACAGCTGCTTCTTCACCATGGTCGCGGTCGACGACAACCGTCGCCCGGTGCAGGTACCGCCGCGCCAGCCGCAAAGCAGTGAAGAAAAGCGCCGCTTCCTGCAGGGCCAGCAGCGCCGACAGATCCGCCAGGAGCTGGAAAAGCGCTACCAGGACCTGAAAACCGACGCGATTTAAAGCGCCAGCGGCTGTGCCTCGAAGCGCACCCTTGGATGCGCAATGCGGTCCTGGGCCCGCACCAGCTGCAGTTCATAGCTGGAGCAGGCCTGGGTTTCGAGCAGCACTTCGTGTACGGCCGCAGCGGTGAATTCGAACGCCTGCACCCAGCTGTCGCCGAGCAGAACGCGGGCCAGGAACAGGCCTGAGGTCAGGTCACCCACCCCTACCGGCTGCCGCGGGAACGCCAGCAGCGGGCGGCGCAGGTGCCAGCTTTGCTCGGCAGTCACCAGCAGCATCTCGAACTGGTCCTCGGCACGCCCGGGGTAGGCCAGGTGCTTGACCAGCACCACCTGCGGCCCGCGCTGCAACAGGCTGCGCGCCATGTTCACGCAGTCCTCCAGCGACTGCGCTCGGCTGCCACAGAAGCTGTCCAGTTCCAGCTGGTTGGGGCACAGGATGTCAGCCCTGGCAGCCGCCTCGTCGAGCAGGAACTCGCTGACTTCCGCTGGCACAATGCAGCCCTTCTCAGGGTGCCCCATGACCGGGTCGCAAAGGTACAAAGCCTTTGGGTTGACTGCCTTGATGCGCTCGACGCCGGCCAGAATCGCCCGACCTTGTTCGGCGCTGCCCAGGTAACCGGACAGCACCGCGTCGCAATGGCCCAGCTCGCCGATGTTGGAAATGCCTTCCACCAACGCAGGAATTTGCGCGGGGGCAAGCACTTCACCCGCCCACTGGCCATACTGTGTGTGATTGGAGAACTGCACGGTATTGAGCGGCCACACATTGACCCCGATACGCTGCATGGGAAACACCGCGGCGCTGTTGCCGGCGTGGCCGAACACCACGTGGGACTGGATGGCGAGCAGGTGCGGGGTACGTTTCATGCGGGAGGTTTCCAAAGCTGTTTCAGGGATTGTGCGCAACGCAGTATGAACTCGATTGCCACCTGTACGACAGGCCAGGGACGCAGTTAAGCTGGATCGACCTGTTTGGAGCATACGCAAATGTTGACCCTGGAAAACCTCTTCGTCCTGATGCTGGTCGCCACGGCAGGCGCCTGGTTGTGGCACAACCACGGGTTGCGCGAGAAAGCCCTGGAACGGGTCAAACAGCATTGCGCCAAGCTCGACCTCGAACTGCTCGACGACGCGGTCGCTCTCAAGCGTATCGCCTTTGTCCGTGACGCCAACGGCCGCAAGCGCCTGGCGCGCGTCTACGCCTTCGAGTTCACCGTCACGGGCGAACAGCGCCACCCCGGTACCGTGACCCAGTTCGGCGCCCACAGCGTGCAGATTGAACTGGCGCCCTACCCGTTCGAGATCAAGACCCCACCACGCACCGACAATGTCATCGAGATGCAGCAGTGGCGCCAGGAGCACAACCGCTGGCGCAACTGATCAGCTGACACGACATTCGCTCAACCCGGCCTGCAGCGCGGATTGCGATTGCGGCTGGTCGAAAATCAGCTCGATACGCGTATCCCTGCGCCAGTCGCTTGGCTGCCAGGCAGGCATGTCCCCATTCAGGCCATTGAATGATTGCCAGCCCTCCACGCTGTGGATAACCCCCTTCGCGCGCCGCCACGGCCAAGCCCGCAAGAACGCCTGCAGCCGCTGTGGATAAAACTGCTGGCCAGGGTGCCAGCGCCAGCCGATGCTCCAACCTCCCTCCCCCTGCTGGGCAAGACAGATAGGCTGCCCGGGATCTGCCCATAGCGCTGCCGGTGGATTTACAAGATTGTCGACAATCCTGTTATCCACAACCGAGCTGTCGACAATGCCATTGGTTATAGCCGGAAGGTCCGACAAGGGCAACCTACCCTGGACGGTCCAGAAGATTTTTTTTCCATAAAATTTATTAGTTATCAACAACTTAGTTATTTCATCCACAGCCTCTGATTTGTTCAAGACAACGCTTTCAGCAGCATCGAACGCCTGCTGTTGAGCCTCCGGAAGCTGCTCGTTCCGGACCATCGACTGCGCGTCCACGACCATCAGCAATGGCTGTATTGTCAGCACTCCAGCCCAAGGGGCTTTTTGCAACTGAGCGAGCAACTGCAAGGGATGACCCAGCCCGGACGGCTCGATGAACAGCCGGTCAGGGCGGGATTTGCGCAGCAGTCGGCCCAGGCCCACCTGAAACGGCATGCCATTGACGCAGCACAGGCAGCCACCTGCGACCTCGCCGATGGCGATGCCGTCTTCGTCACGGCTGAGCAAGGCCGCATCCAGGCCTACCAGGCCGAATTCGTTGATCAATACCGCCCAGCGCTCATTGGCGGGGCGCTGGGCCAGCAGGTGACGGATCAGGGTGGTCTTGCCGGCCCCCAGCGGGCCGGCAATCACGTGGGTGGGAATGTTCTGCAGCATGGGGCGGCTTCGGGCGATGGGGATGCCTCACTATGCGCTGTCAGGCCAGCCAGTCAAGGCTGAGCAGCAGGCGCCCCAGCTGCCCCGAAGGCGAGCGGTGCACCAGACCCGCGCCTTCGTTGCCCTGCCACTTCTCACCTTTGAGCACAGCCACATCGCCAGCTTGCAGGTGCTGAACGTTATCCACAGGGAGTACTGCTGTGTGTAAGTTGCCACGAGGGCTCGCGTCCTCTTTCAACCACTCGCTACCTGGGCCTGCGTAGGTAGTGAGCAGACGCAGCGGAACGTTATCCACATGGAAGCGCGGGCACATCGGGCCTGTCAGTACCCGCAGGCGCAAACCTACCCGCTGCGCACCCACCAGGCAGGTATAGGCCGCCACCAGCCAGGCCACATCCGCCACGAATGCCTCATAGCCGTGCAAGTCGGCCGCTTCGCGCAAGAGTTCGGTGAATACCGGCATGTGCTGCTCGTCCACATCGATGACGCGCTGGTCTGCCAAGGGCTGGCCGAGGCTGACTACCAGCGCGGCAAAGTCCTCCAGTTGTGGCGGCAAGCGTCGGCGCCATACCGCCAGGTTCACGCCATCCTGCAGCACATCGGTCAGCACCTGCGGTGTCTCGCCAAATACCTGAAAAATATCCACAGGCTTGCGTGCCGGATTCATGCTGCCGCCTCCTCATGCCATGGACCGAACGGATCGGGCAGGCGCAACCAGCCCATGTGCCCCAATTCCATTTCCTGATCGGTCAAAAGGCATGCATCGAGTGCTGTGGATAATTTTTCGAAGTCAATATTCTGCCCGATGAACACCAGTTCCTGGCGGCAGTCACCGCTCTCGGCAACCCAGTTCTTCAAGATCGCGGCGGTGTTATCCACATCCTGTGGCCACTGCTCGCGGGGCACGAAACGCCACCAGCGGCCCGCCAGGCCATGGCGCATCATGCCGCCTGCCTGCGACCAGCTGCCGGCCTCCTGGTATTTGCTGGCCAGCCAGAAAAAACCTTTCGAACGCAGCAGTCGGCCATTGCTCCAGGGCGTGTGGATAAAGTCGAAAAAGCGCTGTGGATGAAAGGGGCGCCGGGCCTGCCAGGTGGTGGCGGCAATGCCGTACTCTTCGGTTTCCGGCACATGCTCGCCGCGCAACTCTTGCAGCCAGCCCGGTGCCTGGGCGGCCTGGTCGAAGTCGAACAGACCGGTATCGAGGATGCGTTCCAGCGGTACCTGGCCCATGACCATGGGCACGATCTGCGCCCGGGCATTGAGGCTGCGCAGAATGGCTATAAGCTCTTCGCGTTCGTGCTGGCTGATCAGGTCGATCTTGCTCAGCAACAGTACATCGGCGAACTCGACCTGCTCGATCAGCAAGTCACTGATCGAGCGCTCGTCTTCCTCACCCAGGGTTTCGCCACGGCTGGCCAGGCTGTCTGCTGCCTGGTAATCACGCAGGAAGTTCAGGCCATCGACCACAGTGACCATGGTGTCCAGACGCGCCATGTCGGACAGGCTGCGGCCCTGTTCGTCGCGGAAGGTGAAGGTCTCGGCCACCGGTAGTGGCTCCGAGATCCCCGTGGACTCGATCAGCAAATAATCGAAACGCCCTTCTTCGGCCAGCCGCGCCACTTCCTCGAGCAGGTCTTCACGCAGCGTGCAGCAGATGCAGCCATTGCTCATCTCCACCAGCTTCTCCTCGGCACGGTTGAGGCTTACGTTGCGCTGCACCTCGCTGGCATCGATGTTGATTTCGCTCATGTCATTGACGATGACCGCAACCCGCAGGTTGTCGCGGTTACGCAGCACATGGTTGAGCAAGGTGCTCTTGCCGGCGCCAAGGAAGCCGGACAGCACGGTGACAGGGAGACGGTTGGACATGGCGAAACCTCTTCAGGCGAGCGCATTCGAAACGATGCATTGCACAATGTTATAAAGTAACAATACAATTTCGCCAAGTCGTTCGTGACGAACGAGTACCCACCGGGAGGACAAATGAACCCGCCACGTGCCAGGGTACCCCTCCCGGCATTGCAGCTTGATCGGTGGTGGCCGCTGATCTCCCTTTTGTTTGGAATAGCAGATGACTCAGCTCAAGCTCCCCGACATTGCCGCACAAACCCATGAATACGCCTTGCCTTTGAACTGGGTGGGTATGTGCGGGATCGCCCAACCTGTGCAGTTCGAGGGGCGCACAGCAGCTGCCACTGTCGATGCCGGCGTTAGCCTGGTAGACGGCAGCGCACGCGGTATCCATATGTCGCGGCTTTATCTCGCCCTGGAGTCGTTGGAGCATCAGCCTCTGACGCCGCTCACCATCCGCCAGCTGCTGGCTGACTTCCTCAGCAGCCACGAAGGCCTTTCTTCAGCCGCCTATCTGCGTTTGCGCTTCGAGCATCTGCTAAAAAGGCCTGCATTGATCAGCCCGCTGGAGGGTTGGAAAAGCTATGCCGTCACAGTCGATGCAAGGATCGAAAATGAAATGTTCCACGTGGAACTATCCGTTTCCATCCCTTACTCCTCGACCTGCCCATGCTCGGCTGCACTTGCACGGCAGCTGATTCAGCAGCAGTTCCAGGCGCATTTCAGCGCCGAGCAGGTCGACAAATCTGCAGTGCTGCAGTGGCTTGGCAGCGCCGAAGGCATCGTAGCGACGCCCCATAGCCAACGTAGTAACGCGCAAATCCAGGTAAGGCTGCGCAGCAATCAGCAGGTTCTGCCAATCACCGAGTTGATCGACCGGATAGAAGCAAGCCTGGGGACGGCGGTGCAGACCGCAGTGAAGCGCGCAGACGAACAAGCCTTTGCCTTGGCCAACGGCCAGAACCTGATGTTCTGCGAAGACGCCGCACGACGCCTGCACAAGGCGCTACGGCAAATGGAATGGAGCACGGCCTTCAAGCTGCGCGTGGAACATGCAGAAAGCCTGCATGCCCACGATGCTGTCGCGACCAGCCAGTGGCAATGGGATGTCAGCTGCGCGGCTTGACCGAGCCGCAGTCATTACCCAACCACACGGCACGGGTGTTCATGCTGCCTTGCTGCTGTACACCCGAGGCGTTGAACGTACCGTTGACCTGGGTGGTGAATTCCCGGTCACTGAGGAATGTCGCCTGGCCACTGCCCTGCGCTTTGGGGCAGCTGAACTGAAATTTCCACACATTGCCGGTGCGGTCGGTGATCTTCTGGGTACACCCTGACTTCGGGTCCTGCAGCGGGATATCGTTGGTTGCCACCTGTTCTGGCGTCAGGCACGAGCGCACCCCCTTACCCCCAACAGTCACTCCCTGCTTGGCCAGCACCCCTTCCATCATCGCGCGCTGCTCTGGCGGCAGGTTCTTCAACTGACCGAGCATGAACTCCATGTCGGGTAACGGCTTGCCATCGACCTGCATGTTGCTGGTGGTCAGCTCCCACAAACCTGGCTGTAGCATCTGAGCATGCACCAGCGGGCTGCTCACACCTAGGGCCAACGCCAACAGTGGCAGACGAATCTTCATGGACGAACGCTCCTGGAAAAAGCCGGCCAAGCGGGCCGGGCTGAGCCTTAGACGCCAAATCCACCTGCAGGTTGCAAGGCGGACCGGGAACGTGTTCTGTTACTCAAGTGTACTCGGCAAGCAGGATGCATATGGACTACCACAGCCCCTACTTCTTCGGTTACCTACTCGGCCTGGTTCACCTGCTGGGTATCGTCGCCGCACTGCACGCACTGTTCACCGTGCGCACTGCCCAAGGCGCAATCGCCTGGGCCATGCCGTTGTTCTTCATCCCCTACCTCACCCTGATCCCTTACCTGATCTTCGGTGCGCGCTCGTTCTATGCCTACATCAAAGCCCGGCGCCAGGCCAACCAGGAAATGCATGTGGCCATGGCCAACCTCAACTGGCGGCCTTGGGTAGAAGAAGCCCTTACCGCCCGCGAGTCGGAAAGCTATGCGGCGTTGCGCGCCATGCCCAAGCTCGGGCGCATGCCCTGCCTTGCCAATAACGAGGTGAAGCTGCTGATCGATGGCAAGGCAACATTCGATGCAATATTCGCCGCCATCGAAAAAGCCCGCGATGTGGTGTTGGTGCAGTTTTTCATCATCCATGACGACAACCTTGGCAAAGCGCTGCAGCAACTGCTGCTGCGCAAGGCCGCCGAGGGGGTGCAGGTGTTCGTGCTGTATGACCGTGTCGGCAGCCATGCCTTGCCGGCAAGCTACAGCCAGTTGCTGCGCGACGGTGGTGTACAGATTCATGCCTTCGCAACCCGTCGTGGCTGGTTCAACCGCTTCCAGGTGAACTTCCGTAACCACCGCAAGATCGTGGTGGTGGATGGCTTGCTCGGTTTCATCGGCGGGCACAACGTGGGCGATGAGTACCTTGGTGGCCACCCGCAGCTCTCACCTTGGCGCGACACCCATGTGCAGATCAGCGGGCCGGTGCTGGCCTGCCTGCAGGAACCGTTCGCCGAAGACTGGTACTGGGCCACGCGCCAGCTACCACCGCTGATTCTGCCGGATGCCTACCCGGACAACGGCGTGCTGTGCCAAGCCTTGGCCAGCGGCCCGGCCGACCCACAGGAAACCTGCTCGCTGTTCTTCCTTGAGGCGATCCATTCAGCCACCCGGCGCGTGTGGATCACCAGCCCGTACTTCATCCCCGACGAGGCGGTGTTCGCCGCGTTGCGTTTGGCGGTACTGCGTGGGGTCGATGTGCGAGTGCTGATTCCGTCACGCCCAGACCATCGCATCGTCTATGCAGCCTCCAGCCTTTTTGCCTTCGAAGCGGTACGTGCGGGTGTGCGCATGTTCCGCTACCAACCGGGCTTCCTGCATCAGAAGGTGGTGCTGGTGGATGACGATGTCAGCGCGATCGGCAGTGCCAACCTGGACAACCGCTCCTTCCGCCTGAACTTCGAAATCACCCTGCTCACGGTCGACCGCGGCTTCGCTGACCAGGTCGAGGACATGCTGAACAATGACTTTGAACAGGCACGGGAAATTACTGCGGAGGACAGCCGCGATACTCATCGGCTGCAGCAACTGGGGATGCGGATTGCTCGGCTGATTTCGCCGATCCTGTGAAGCTGGATGCGGTCACTGTGGGAGCGGGCGTGCCCGCGAAACAGGCGGCGCAGTGGATGGCACCGGCTTTGCCGGTGTTCGCGGGCTCGCCCGCTCCCACAAAAACTGCGCCAGACAGAATCTCCCACAGCGGTTGCGTTATTAGCGATACAGGTCTTCGCGCGTCCAGGGCAGGTCATGGTGCCCATCGGCGTACGGCTTCACGGCCAGAATCTGATGCAGGTTGATCCAACCCTTCTGGAAGGCATAGGCACACCCCGCCAGGTACAGGCGCCAGATGCGCAAGGTCTTCTCGGGCACCAGCGCCGCCGCTTTGTGCAGCTGGTTCTCCAGGTTCTCGCTCCAGTGGTGCAAGGTCTTGGCGTAGTGCAAACGCAGGCTTTCCACATCTACCACCTCCAGCCCCGCTTCACAGATGCTGGCACTGATCATCGACAGGTGCGGCAGCTCGCCATGGGGGAACACGTAGCGATCGATGAACTCGCCAGCGCCACGCCCGACCGGGCGGCCATCGACATGCTTGGCGGTGATACCGTGATTCATCACCAGCCCCCCTTCCCTCACGGCACCGAACAGCTTCTGGCTATACAGCGCCAGGTTGGCATGCCCCACATGCTCGAACATGCCAACGCTGACAACCTTGTCGAAGCGGCCATCCTGAGGCAGGTCGCGGTAGTCGAGAATCTGCAGGTCGACCTTGTCGGCCAACCCCTCTGCCTTCACCCGCTCGCGACCGAGCTTGAGTTGCTCCTTGCTCAAGGTGATACCGAACACCTTGGCGCCATATTCGCGAGCAGCGAAACGCGCCAGCCCGCCCCATCCGCAGCCGACGTCGAGCAGGTACTCTCCTGCATCCAGGCGCAGCTTGCGGCACAGATGATCGAATTTGTCCTGCTGTGCCTGATCCAGCGTGTTGTCCGGCTCGCGGAAGTAGGCGCACGAGTAGGCCATGTCCTGATCCAGCCATAGCTGGTAGAACGCGTTGGAAACATCGTAATGGTAGGAAATGGCTTCGGCGTCGGTGCTCTTGTCATGGGCCCGGCGCTCCGGTGGAGCGTCGTCCTCATCGGTCAGTAGCGCTTCGCTCAGCTCATCGCATACGCGGATGGCCTCACCAATATCGCCCTCCAGCTCCAGCTTGCCTTCTACGAAAGCTGTGCCCAGCTGGTCCATGCTCGGGTGGCTCAACTGGCTGATCAGCTGTGGCTCCTTGACCAGGATAGTGACCTGCGGGCTAGGCCCCAGATCGAACTGGTTACCGTCCCACAGTTTCAGCCGCAGCGGCAGATGCAGGCTCTGCAGTGCCGGTGGAAGTTGCGCAAGCATGAACGACCCTCCTGTCCGTATTTGGCCACGACGCCTGATATTTCGAACGTCGCCGGATCAGAGTAGTTCATTCGTGGGATGTTTCCTCTAAACGAGACCATGGTCTAGAACCAACTGATCTTATCCACGCAGCAGATTGTATACAATTTTTGCATCTCAGCTTAACCTTGTGCCCCTCTTGCGCTTCTTCATCCTGGAGTTGAACCCATGAAATCCTATGACGTGGTGATCATCGGCGGTGGCCCTGGCGGCTACAACGCAGCCATCCGCGCCGGCCAACTGGGCCTGAGCGTAGCCTGCGTGGAAGGCCGCTCGACCTTGGGCGGCACCTGCCTGAACGTGGGCTGCATGCCCTCCAAGGCGCTGCTGCATGCTTCCGAGCTGTATGAAGCCGCCAGTGGTGACGAGTTCGCCCACCTCGGTATCGAAGTCAAACCTAACCTCAACCTCGCCCAGATGATGAAACAGAAGGACGAGAGCGTGACCGGCCTGACCAAGGGCATCGAGTACCTGTTCCGCAAGAACAAGGTCGACTGGATCAAGGGCTGGGGCCGCCTGGACGGCGTCGGCAAGGTCGTGGTCAAGGCTGAGGACGGTAGCGAAACCGCATTGCAGGCCAAGGACATTGTCATTGCCACCGGCTCCGAACCTACGCCCCTGCCGGGCGTGACCATCGACAACCAGCGCATCATCGACTCAACCGGCGCGCTGTCGCTGCCACAGGTGCCCAAGCACCTGGTCGTCATCGGCGCCGGCGTGATTGGCCTTGAGCTGGGTTCGGTATGGCGCCGCCTGGGCAGCCAGGTCACGGTCATCGAATACCTCGACCGCATCTGCCCGGGCACCGACGAAGAAACCGCCAAGACCCTGCAGAAGGCCCTGGCCAAGCAAGGCATGGTGTTCAAGCTGGGCAGCAAGGTGACCCAGGCCAGTGCCAGCGCCGTTGGCGTGAACCTGACCCTGGAGCCGGCCGCCGGTGGCACCGCAGAAACGCTGCAGGCTGACTATGTACTGGTCGCCATTGGCCGCCGCCCCTATACCAAAGGGCTCAACCTGGAAAGCGTGGGCCTGGAAACCGACAAGCGCGGCATGCTCGGCAACGACCACCACCTCACTTCCGTGCCGGGTATCTGGGTGATTGGCGACGTCACCTCCGGCCCGATGCTGGCGCACAAAGCCGAAGACGAAGCGGTGGCCTGCATCGAACGCATCGCCGGCAAGCCCCACGAGGTCAACTACAACCTTATCCCTGGCGTGATCTACACCCGCCCGGAGCTGGCCACCGTGGGCAAGACCGAAGAGCAGCTCAAGGCCGAAGGGCGTGCCTATAAAGTCGGCAAGTTCCCGTTCACGGCCAACAGCCGGGCCAAGATCAACCACGAGACCGAAGGCTTCGCCAAGGTCATCGCCGATGCCGAGACCGACGAAGTGCTGGGTGTGCACCTGGTAGGCCCAAGTGTCAGCGAGATGATCGGTGAGTTCTGCGTGGCCATGGAGTTCTCGGCCTCGGCGGAAGACATCGCCCTCACCTGCCACCCCCACCCGACCCGCTCCGAGGCCTTGCGCCAGGCAGCGATGAATGTGGACGGGATGGCGATGCAGATTTGATGTGAGATAGCCGGGGGCTGCTTTGCAGCCCATCGCGACACAAGGCCGCTCCTACAGGAAATTGAGTTCTCCTGTAGGAGCGGCCTTGTGTCGCGATGGGGCGCAAAGCACCCCCTGGCTTCTGGCTTACTCGACCGTAACCGACTTGGCCAGGTTACGCGGCTGGTCCACGTCGGTGCCCTTGAGCACGGCCACGTAGTAAGACAGCAGCTGCAGCGGGATGGTGTACAGGATCGGCGCCAGGGCGTCGGCGATGTGCGGCACCTTGATCACGTGGGTACCTTCGCCATTGGTCATGCCGGCCTGCTCGTCGGCAAACACTACCAGCTCGCCACCACGGGCGCGTACTTCCTGCAGGTTGGACTTCAGCTTCTCCAGCAGTTCGTTGTTCGGCGCAACGGTTACCACCGGCATGTCGCTATCCACCAGCGCCAGCGGGCCGTGCTTCAACTCGCCTGCCGGGTAGGCTTCGGCGTGGATGTAGGAGATTTCCTTGAGCTTGAGCGCACCTTCCATCGCCACCGGGTACTGCGCACCACGGCCGAGGAACAGGGTGTGGTGCTTGTCGGCGAACAGCTCGGCGATTTTCTCGACGGTGGCGTCCATGGCCAGGGCTTCGCCCAGGCGGGCCGGCAGGCGGCGCAGTTCTTCAACCAGCTCGGCTTCGACGCCGGCTTCCAGGGTTCCGCGCACCTGGCCCAGAGCCAGGGTCAGCAGCATCAGCGAAACCAGCTGGGTGGTGAAAGCCTTGGTCGAGGCCACGCCGATTTCCGGGCCAGCCAGAGTCAGCAGGGTCAGGTCCGACTCACGCACCAGCGAGCTGATACCGACGTTGCAGATCGCCAGGCTGCCGAGGAAGCCCAGCTCCTTGGCGTTGCGCAGTGCGGCCAGGGTGTCGGCGGTTTCGCCAGACTGCGAGATGGAGACGAACAGGGTGTCCGGCTGCACTACCACCTTGCGGTAACGGAACTCGCTGGCCACTTCGACCTGGCACGGGATCCCGGCCAGGCTTTCCAGCCAGTAACGGGCGACCATGCCGGCGTGGTAGCTGGTACCGCAGGCAACGATCTGCACGTTGCGCACCTTGGCGAACAGTTCGGCAGCCTGCGGGCCGAAGGCCTGGACCATCACGTTGTCCTTGCCCAGGCGACCTTCCAGGGTGCGCTGCACCACGCTTGGCTGCTCATGGATTTCCTTGAGCATGAAGTGGCGGTAGGTGCCTTTGTCGGCAGCTTCGGCACCTTCGTGGTACTGCACGGTTTCGCGCTGGACCTTGTGGCCATCCTGGTCCCAGATGGAGACCTGGTCACGGCGGATTTCGGCAATGTCGCCTTCTTCCAGGTACATGAAGCGGTCGGTGACCTGGCGCAGGGCCAGCTGGTCGGACGCCAGGAAGTTCTCGCCCAGGCCCAGGCCGATCACCAGCGGGCTGCCACTGCGTGCAGCTACCAGGCGGTCAGGCTGCTTGGCACTGATCAGCGCCAGGCCGTAAGCACCATGCAGGCGCTTCACCGCAGCCTTCAGGGCATCGGTCAGGTCCGGAATGCTCTTCAGGGTGTGGTGGATCAGGTGGACGATGACTTCGGTATCGGTCTGCGAAGTGAAGACATAGCCAAGGCCCTTCAGCTCTTCGCGCAGTTCTTCGTGGTTCTCGATGATGCCGTTGTGCACCACGGCCACTTCATTGCCCGAGAAGTGGGGGTGGGCGTTGCCCTCGGTCGGCGCACCGTGGGTGGCCCAGCGAGTGTGGGCGATGCCCAGCTGGCCGGCCAGTGGCTCGGCGGCAGCAGCGGCTTCCAGTTCACTGACCTTGCCGATACGGCGACGGCGCTGCAGTTCACCGTTCTGGGTGAGGACGGCCAGGCCGGCGCTGTCGTACCCGCGGTACTCAAGACGCTTGAGGCCTTCGATCAGGATGGCTGTGATGTTGCGTTCGGCGACGGCACCAACGATTCCACACATGGTTTATTGCTCCTGGCTGATCGCGGCGCAGATCAGGTTGATGCCGCGGGCTTGAATTTGTTCGCGTGCCGCTGCGGGCAGGCGTTCGTCAGTAATAAGGGTGTGCACGCTGCCCCAGGGCAGCTCGAGGTTGGGGATCTTGCGCCCTACCTTGTCCGATTCGACCATCACGATCACTTCACGGGCGACCTCGGCCATGACCCGGCTCAGCCCGAGAAGTTCGTTGAAGGTGGTGGTACCACGACCGAGGTCGATGCCGTCGGCGCCGATGAACAGCTGGTCGAAATCGTAGGAGCGCAACACTTGCTCGGCCACCTGGCCCTGGAACGACTCGGAATGCGGGTCCCAGGTGCCACCGGTCATCAGCAGCACCGGCTCGTGTTCGAGGTCGCAGATGGCGCGGGCCACGTTCATCGAATTGGTCATCACCACCAGGCCAGGATGGCGCCCCAGTTCGGGGATCATGGCTGCCGTGGTGCTACCGCTGTCGATGATGATGCGCGCATGTTCGCGGATACGTGCCACGGCGGCGCGGGCGATGGCCTTTTTATAGGAAGACACCGGCTGGGCAGGCTCACCGAGCAACTCTTGTGGCACCGGGACCGCGCCACCGTAGCGCCGTAGCAACAGGCCGTTGGTTTCGAGGGCAGCGAGGTCCTTGCGGATGGTGACTTCCGAGGTAGCGAAACGCTTGGCCAACGCGTCCACACTCACCTCGCCCTGCTCGCTGAGCAAAGCCAGGATGTTGTGCCGCCGCTGCGGGGTGTTTCGTTTCGACATGAGCGCTTAAGTTTCGATTCGAAAGATAATGGTGGCAATCAAAACCTAAGATGAGCGATTCGTCAAGTTATCGCTGCCCTGTGGATAGATTCTCTCTGCACTGGCGCGGCTTCTGTAGGAGCGGCCTTGTGTCGCGATGGGCCGCAGCGCGGCCCCAGGTTTTCGAGGCAAAACAGAAATTGCCGGGGCTGCTTTGCAGCCCATCGCGACACAAGGCCGCTCCTACAGAGGCTGCGATATGCCGCAAATAAAAAGCCGACTTATTCACATAAGTCGGCTTTCGATCGAAACAGCTGTGTATAACTCAGCTCTTCTTGATCTTCTCCGGCCGCTTCCAACCCGAGATGTTGCGCTGACGGGCACGAGCTACCGCCAGGTCGCCTGCCTCCACGGTCTGGGTGATGGTCGAACCGGCAGCAGTGGTCGCACCAGCCTTGATTTCCACAGGCGCTACCAACGAGTTGTTCGAGCCGATGAACACGTCCTCGCCCATCACGGTCTTGAACTTGTTGGCGCCATCGTAGTTGCAGGTAATGGTGCCGGCGCCGATGTTGGTGCGTGCACCGATTTCAGCATCGCCCAAGTAGGTCAGGTGACCGGCCTTGGCGCCTTCCCCGAGGTGGGCGTTTTTCAGTTCGACGAAGTTACCCACATGGGCCTTGGCGTCCAGCACACTGCCCGGGCGCAGGCGGGCGAACGGGCCGGCATCGCTGCCCTCGCCCATCACGGCGCCTTCGAGGTGGCTGTTGGCCTTGACCACTGCGCCTTTGCGCAGGGTGGTGTTCTTGATCACGCAGTTAGGGCCGATCTGCACATCGTCCTCGATGACCACCTTGCCTTCGAGAATCACGTTGATGTCGATCAGCACGTCACGGCCAACGGTTACTTCACCGCGGACATCGAAGCGCGCCGGGTCGCGCAGGGTCACGCCCTGGGCCATCAGGCGACGGCCTTCGCGCAACTGGTAGTGGCGCTCCAGCTCCGACAACTGGCGGCGGTCGTTGGCACCTTGCACTTCCATCGGGTCGTGCGGCTGTTCGGTAGCCACCAACAGGCCATCGGCCACAGCCATGGCGATGACGTCGGTCAGGTAATACTCGCCCTGGGCGTTGTTGTTCGACAGGCGGCCCATCCAGTCGGCCAGGCGCGCGGCTGGCAGGGCCAGAATACCGGTGTTGCCTTCCTTGATCGCTTTCTGCGCATCGTTGGCGTCCTTGTGCTCAACGATGGCGGTCACCTTGCCCTGCTCGTCACGCACGATGCGGCCATAGCCGGTCGGGTCGTCGAGGGTCACCGTGAGCAGGCCCAGTTGCTGCTCGTTGGCCTTGGCCAGCAGACGCTGCAGGGTTTCCACTTCGATCAACGGCACATCACCGTACAGCACCAGCACGGTTTCGGCGGTCAAGGCCGGTAGTGCCTGGGCAACCGCATGGCCGGTACCCAGCTGCTTGTCCTGCATGACGAAGTTCAGGTCGTCGGCGGCCAGGCGCTCGCGAACCAGCTCGGCCCCATGGCCAATGACCACATGAATACCTTGCGGCTGCAGCTGGCGCGCGCTGTGGATAACATGGCCGAGCATGGAGTTGCCGGCTACCGGGTGCAGCACCTTGGGCAGCGCCGAGCGCATGCGGGTGCCTTGGCCGGCGGCGAGAATAACGATATCGAGTGACATTACTGGCTACCAATCCTGGGTGGTCAGTGAAATGACCGGGGGGAGAAATCAGAAAAAGAAAAAGGGTAGCCGAGGCTACCCTTTTACTCAATCGCTACAGAAGTTATCAGCCGAGGGCCGATTACTTGCCTCTGCGCATTTGCTGGACGGTACGCAGCTGAGCTGCGGCCTCGGCCAGACGTGCGGCGGCGGCGCCGTAGTCGAAGTCCGCGCCTTTCAGATTCAGGGCGTTCTCGGCAGCCTTGAGGGCTTCCTGAGCCTGAGCTTCATCCAGGTCTGCAGCACGTTGCACGGTATCGGCAAGCACCTTGACCATGTTCGGCTGAACCTCGAGGAAACCACCAGAGATGTAAAACACCTCTTGGGCGCCACCCTGCTTGGTCAGCGTGATCGGACCAGGCTTGAGATTGGTGATCAGCGGCGCGTGACCCGGAGCGATACCAAGATCACCTAGGTTACCGTGCGCAACTACCATCTCGACCAGGCCGGAGAAGATCTCTCCTTCCGCGCTGACGATATCGCAATGGACTGTCATAGCCATCTGCTTGCCTCAACCTGATAGCGCCCCTTGCGGGGCGCAGGAATTACAGTTTCTTGGCTTTCTCGATCGCTTCGTCGATGCTGCCGACCATGTAGAACGCTTGTTCTGGCAGGTGGTCGTAGTCACCTTTGAGGATGCCGCTGAAGCCAGCGATGGTGTCTTTCAGGGAAACGTACTTGCCTGGCGAACCGGTGAAGACTTCGGCCACGAAGAACGGCTGCGACAGGAAGCGCTGGATCTTACGAGCGCGGGCTACCAGTTGCTTGTCGGCTTCGGACAGTTCGTCCATACCCAGGATCGCGATGATGTCCTTCAGCTCTTTGTAGCGCTGCAGAACATACTGAACGCCACGAGCGGTCTCGTAGTGCTCGTTGCCGATCACGTTCGGGTCCAGCTGGCGCGAAGTCGAGTCCAGTGGGTCGACCGCTGGGTAGATACCCAGGGAGGCGATGTCACGGGACAGAACGACGGTGGCGTCCAAGTGGGCGAAGGTGGTCGCTGGCGACGGGTCGGTCAAGTCGTCCGCAGGTACGTATACGGCCTGAACGGAGGTGATCGAACCTTCCTTGGTGGAGGTGATACGCTCTTGCAGAACGCCCATCTCTTCAGCCAGGGTCGGCTGGTAACCTACTGCCGAAGGCATACGGCCCAGCAGTGCGGATACTTCGGTACCGGCCAGGGTGTAACGATAGATGTTGTCGACGAACAGCAGAACGTCGTTACCTTCGTCACGGAACTTCTCGGCCATGGTCAGGCCGGTCAGCGCTACGCGCAGACGGTTTCCTGGTGGCTCGTTCATCTGACCGTAGACCAGCGCTACCTTGTCGAGAACGTTGGAGTCCTTCATCTCGTGGTAGAAGTCGTTACCCTCACGAGTACGCTCACCCACACCAGCGAACACGGAGTAACCGCTGTGTTCCATGGCGATGTTACGGATCAGTTCCATCATGTTTACGGTCTTGCCGACACCGGCACCACCGAACAGACCAACCTTACCACCCTTGGCGAACGGGCAAACCAGGTCGATAACCTTGATGCCGGTTTCCAGCAGGTCGTTGCCGCCTGCCTGGTCAGCGAACGAAGGCGCTGGCTGGTGGATACCGCGACGCTCTTCTTCGCCGATCGGGCCGGCCTCGTCGATCGGGTTGCCCAGTACGTCCATGATACGGCCCAGGGTGGCCTTACCAACAGGAACGGAAATGGCAGCGCCGGAGTCAACGACTTCCAGACCGCGCTTCAGGCCTTCGGTCGAGCCCATCGCAATGGTACGAACCACGCCGTCGCCCAGCTGCTGCTGAACTTCCAGGGTGGTTTCCGCGCCTTGTACTTTCAGCGCGTTGTAAACACTCGGCACGACGTCACGTGGGAATTCCACGTCGATGACGGCGCCGATGATTTGAACGATACGTCCGCTACTCATAGCTGGATCCTCTGAATATTTGAACCGTTAAACCGCGGCAGCGCCGCCGACGATTTCCGAGATCTCCTGGGTGATCGCAGCCTGACGCGCCTTGTTGTAGATCAACTGAAGCTCTTTGATCAAATCACCGGCGTTGTCTGTGGCGTTCTTCATGGCGATCATCCGGGCCGCTTGTTCAGCAGCGTTGTTCTCGACCACCGCCTGGTACACCTGCGACTCCACGTAACGCACCATCAAGCCGTCCAGCAGCTCTTTTGCGTCGGGTTCGTACAGGTAGTCCCAGTGATGCTTGAGATCCTGATCCGGGGTTGCCACCAACGGTACCAATTGCTCGACCGTTGGCTTCTGGGTCATGGTGTTGATGAACTTGTTCGAAACCACCGAGAGGCGATCGATACGGCCGTCCAGGTAGGCGTCCAGCATTACTTTGACGGAGCCGATCAGATCGTTGATCGATGGCTCTTCGCCCAAGTGGCTGATCGCGGCTACGACGTTGCCGCCAAAGATGCGGAAGAAAGTCGCACCCTTGCTGCCGATCACGCACAGGTCGATTTCCACGCCCTGTTCGCGGTTTTCGTTCATGTCCTTGACCAGGGCCTTGAACAGGTTGGTGTTCAAGCCACCGCACAGACCACGGTCACTGCTCACCACGATATAACCGGCGCGCTTTACAGGGCGCTCGATCATGAACGGGTGGCGGTATTCCGGGTTGGCGTTGGCCAGATGACCGATCACCTGGCGGATACGCTCCGCGTAAGGACGGCTAGCAGCCATGCGCATTTGTGCCTTGCGCATCTTGCTGACCGCCACTTTCTCCATGGCGCTGGTAATTTTTTGCGTGCTTTTGATGCTCGCAATCTTACTGCGAATCTCTTTTGCGCCTGCCATGTATCACCTATCAGGTTAGCAAGCGGGGGCCTGAGCCCCCGCTGCGGCTTACCAGGTCTGGGTGGCCTTGAACTTCTCGATACCGGCTTTCAGGCCTGCGTCGATTTCGTCGTTGAAGTCACCCTTCACGTTGATCTTCGCCATCAGTTCAGCGTGATCACGGTTGAAGAAGGCGATCAGTGCTTGCTCGAAGCTACCGATCTTGGAGACTTCTACGTCAGTCAGGAAGCCACGCTCAGCGGCGTACAGCGACAGGGCCATGTCCGCGATGGACATCGGCGCGTACTGCTTCTGCTTCATCAGCTCGGTAACGCGCTGACCATGCTCCAGCTGCTTGCGGGTCGCTTCGTCCAGATCGGAAGCGAACTGGGCGAATGCAGCCAGTTCACGGTACTGAGCCAGAGCGGTACGGATACCACCGGACAGCTTCTTGATGATCTTGGTCTGAGCGGCACCACCTACGCGGGATACCGAAACACCGGCGTTCACTGCAGGGCGGATGCCCGAGTTGAACATGGCCGATTCCAGGAAGATCTGACCGTCGGTGATGGAAATCACGTTGGTCGGAACGAACGCGGAAACGTCGCCAGCCTGGGTTTCGATGATCGGCAGGGCGGTCAGGGAACCGGTTTTGCCAGTCACAGCACCGTTGGTGAACTTCTCGACGTACTCTTCCGAAACGCGCGATGCACGCTCCAGCAGACGGGAGTGGAGATAGAACACGTCACCTGGGTACGCTTCACGTCCTGGTGGACGGCGCAGCAGCAGGGAGATCTGACGGTAGGCAACGGCCTGCTTGGACAGGTCATCGTAAACGATCAGGGCGTCTTCACCGCGGTCACGGAAGAACTCGCCCATGGTGCAGCCGGCGTATGGCGCCAGGAACTGCAGTGCGGCGGATTCCGAAGCACTGGCAACGACCACGATGGTGTTGGCCAGGGCGCCGGCTTCTTCCAGCTTGCGAACGATGTTGGCAACGGTGGAACGCTTCTGGCCGACAGCAACATAAACACAGAAAATACCGGAGTCTTTCTGGTTGATGATGGCGTCAATGGCCATGGCGGTCTTGCCGATCTGACGGTCACCGATGATCAGCTCGCGCTGGCCACGGCCGACAGGGATCATGGCGTCGACGGACTTGTAGCCAGTCTGTACAGGCTGGTCTACCGACTTACGCCAGATCACGCCTGGAGCGACCTTTTCGACCGCGTCGGTTTCGGTGGTGGTCAGAGGACCTTTGCCATCGATCGGGTTACCCAGAGCGTCGACGACGCGGCCCAGCAGGCCTTTGCCGACCGGAACTTCCAGGATGCGACCGGTGCACTTGGCGCTCATGCCTTCGGCGAGGGTGTCATAGGCACCCAGGATCACTGCACCTACGGAGTCTTGCTCCAGGTTCAGGGCCATGCCGAATACGCTGCCAGGGAACTCGATCATTTCGCCGTACATGACGTCGGCCAGACCGTGGATCCGCACGATACCGTCGGATACCGAAACAACGGTACCTTCGTTACGGGCTTGGGAGCTCACATCGAGGTTGTCGATGCGGCCCTTGATGATTTCACTAATTTCGGAAGGATTGAGTTGCTGCATTGCTCTGCTGCCCCTTCAAACTCAAGATTTCAATGCTTCGGCCAGTTTCGCGATTTTGCCGCGAACAGAGCCATCGATTACCAGGTCACCAGCGCGGATGACGACGCCGCCAATCAGGCTGGCATCCTCCGACGCGTGCAGGCGCACTTCCTGGCCTAACCGTGCACTGAGAACCTTGGCGAGTTTGTCTTGCTGTTCTTGGTTCAACGCGAAGGCACTGGTGACTTCCACGTCCACGGATTTCTCTTGCTCGGCCTTGTACAGGTCGAACAGGGCGGCAATCTCCGGCAGAAGCAGGAGACGGTCGTTTTCCGCGGCAACATGAATGAAATTCTGTGCCTGTGCATTGAACTTGTCACCGCACACGTCAATGAACGTGGCGGCCTTTTCTGCGCTCGTCAGTCGCGGGGCCTTGAGCAGGCGCTGCATGGTGTCGTCTTGCGACACCGCAGCAGCCAGGCCGAGCATGGCTGACCAATTGGCCAGTTGCTGATGGGCCTGGGCATGCTCAAAGGCAGCCTTAGCGTAAGGTCGGGCCAACGTGGTCAGTTCTGCCATGATCGCCCTCGCTTAAATTTCAGCGGCCAGTTTGTTAACCAGCTCCGCATGCGCGTTTTGATCGATTGTGGCGCCAAGGATCTTTTCAGCACCACCAACGGCCAGGGCACCCACTTGGGCACGCAGGGCGTCTTTAGCGCTGTTCAGTTCCTGTTCGATCTCGGCCAGAGCCTGAGCTTTCACACGGTCAGCTTCGACGCGGGCCTGATCACGGGCTTCCTCGACAAGCTGAGCAGCGCGTTTCTTGCTTTGCTCGATGATTTCGGCTGCCTGTGCTTTAGCTTCACGCAGTTGCTGACCCGCTTTCTCTTGGGCCAGCTCCAGGTCGCGAGCTGCGCGGTTGGCAGCGTCCAAGCCGTCGGCAATCTTCTTTTGGCGCTCTTGCAGGGCAGTGATGACCGGAGGCCATACATACTTCATGCAGAAGAGTACAAAAATCAGAAAAGCAACGGATTGGCCAATCAGGGTTGCATTAATGTTCACGCCAACACCTCGCTCGGTCTTAATTCATACAGCCATCAACTCGTGGTGACGAGTGATTAGCCGGCGATCTGACCAACGAACGGATTCGCGAAGGTGAAGAACAGAGCGATACCAACACCGATCATGGTTACGGCGTCGAGCAGACCGGCAACGATGAACATTTTAACCTGCAGCATCGGAACCATTTCTGGTTGACGAGCAGCGCCTTCCAGGAACTTGCCGCCCAGCAGGCCGAAACCAATGGCGGTACCCAGAGCACCCAGGCCGATCAGCAGAGCAACAGCGATAGCGGTCAGACCAACTACAGTTTCCATCTTTCCTCCCGACTTTTACGTCGTATTGGTTAGGTTTTTAGTTTGAAGCGGTAAAACAAATCGTTTGGTACAGCATGCCCTTGCGGACTTTTTAAGCCCTCCCCCCGAACAGGCGGGGAAGGCTATCAGACACGCCAGGCGGTCTTAATGGTTATCTTCGTGAGCCATCGACAGGTAGACGATGGTCAGCATCATGAAGATGAAAGCTTGCAGGGTGATGATCAGGATGTGGAACACAGCCCACGCCCATTGCAGCACCACACCCAGGCCGCTGAGCCACAGCAGGCCGGAGCCGAACATTACAGCGATCAGGATGAACACCAGTTCGCCGGCATACATGTTGCCGAACAGACGCAGTGCCAGCGAGATCGGCTTGGCGATCAGGGTGACGAATTCCAGCAGGAAGTTGACCGGAATCAGCAGGATCTGAACGAAGATGTTCTTGCTGCCGAACGGGTGCAGGGTCAGCTCACCGATGAAGCCGCCCAGGCCCTTGACCTTGATGCTGTAGAAGATGATCAGGGCGAACACGCAGAAGGCCATGGCCAGGGTCGCGTTCGGGTCGGTGGTCGACACGGCGCGGAACGGAATGTGCGGGTCACCGGAGATCAGGATGGCCAGCTGAGGAATCCAGTCGACCGGTACCAGGTCGACGGCGTTCATCAGGAATACCCAGACGAAAATGGTCAGCGCCAGCGGAGCGATTACCGGGCTACGGCCGTGGAAGGAGTCCTTCACGCTGCCGTTGACGAAGTCCACCATCACTTCTACGAAGTTCTGCAGGCCGCCAGGTTGGCCGGAAGTCGCCTTCTTGGCCGCCATGCGGAAGATGAACAGGAAGATCAGACCCAGCGCGACGGACCAACCCAGGGTGTCCAGGTGGAACGCCCAGAAGCCCATTGCCTTGGCTTCTGCAGCCGAATGGGCGAAGCCCCAGCTGCCGTCTGGTAGTTGACCGTAGGTCAGGTTCTGCAAGTGGTGCTGGATATAGCCCGAAGCGGTTTCTGCTGCCATGGTTGCCTCAAACGCCCTAAGGTCTCGAAAGTCTTTTATTCATCAGCAGGGGCGCGAACCAGCTGACCAAAAGGGTCAACACGAAGACGCCGAATACTGCTAACGGCGCCAGTGGCTTCACTCCTGCGAAGGTCAGTGCAAAAAGCACTGCCGTCAAAATCATCTTGCCTGCCTCGCCAGCGTAGAACGACTTGACGATGGCTTGTGCCGCCCGGGCCCCGCTGAAGCGAAAAGCCTTCCAGGCGAAATACACATTGGGTAGCCAGGCAATCAAACCTCCGCAAAGGCCTGAATATCCACTGACCGCCCCTTTCCACTGCCACAACACCAACGTTGCCAGCAGCAGTACGACGAATTGAGCCAGCAGTACCGGGAAAACCGCCCAGCGATGGAAAGGCAGGCGGTTTGGCGTGCGGATTTCCATCACAACTGCTCCTCGGAAGTCGACCAGCAAGTCAGTTATGACTTGGCATAATTTGTGCCGACAAAATGCGCGCAGAGTATAGGGGTGGATTAACCCCTATTCAACTATTCGGTAGTGATTTCCGACTGCGCGCTACAACGGGAATTGTTTCAGCGGATGTGAGCAAGCACGCCTTGCAACTCGTCAAGCGAGTTGTAGCGAATAACCAATTGGCCTTTGCCCTTGTTGCCATGGCGGATCTGCACGGCCGAGCCCAGGCGCTCTGCGAGCCGCTGTTCAAGGCGTGCGATATCCGGATCAGGTTTGCTCGGTTCGACCGGATCAGGTTTGTCGCTGAGCCACTGACGAACCAGTGCCTCGGTTTGGCGCACGGTGAGGCCACGTGCGACAACATGACGCGCCCCCTCTTCCTGGCGGTGTTCTTCCAGGCCGAGCAATGCACGGGCGTGGCCCATCTCCAGGTCGCCATGGGCGAGCATGGTCTTGATCGCGTCAGGCAGGGTGATCAGGCGCAGCAGGTTGGCCACGGTCACCCGCGACTTGCCCACGGCATCGGCCACCTGTTGCTGGGTGAGCTCGAACTCCTGCTGCAGGCGCTGCAGGGCCAGCGCCTCTTCCAGCGGGTTGAGGTCTTCGCGCTGGATGTTTTCGATCAGCGCCATGGCGATGGCGGCTTCGTCGGGCACTTCGCGGACCATCGCCGGGATCCTGTCCAGGCCAGCCTGCTGGGTGGCGCGCCAGCGGCGCTCACCGGCGATGATCTCGAAGCGGTTGCCATCGATCGGGCGCACCACGATCGGTTGCATCACGCCATGGTTGCGAATCGAGTGCGCGAGCTCTTCCAGCGCCTCCGGGTCCATGTCCCGGCGCGGCTGGTACTTGCCACGCTGGATCAGCTCGACCGGCAGGTGTTGCAGTTCTTTCTGGTCGATCTTCACAGCCTGCTCTTCGAGCGCGCTGACGGAAGGACCACTGAGCAGTGCATCCAACCCACGTCCGAGACCCCGTTTCTTGACGGCCATACGGATTCCTTAAGTTGTTTGTGCAGTGCGTGATTGACGGCGTTGACGGCGTACCAGTTCCCCGGCCAGGGCCAGATAAGCCAGCGCGCCTCGCGATTGCTTGTCGTAGGCCAGGGCCGGCATGCCGAAGCTCGGGGCCTCGGCCAGGCGAATGTTGCGCGGAATGACCGTGTCGTACAGCTGCGGGCCAAAGTGCTCCTTCAGCTGCGCCGAGACATCGTTGTTCAGGCTCAGGCGCGGATCGTACATGGTCCGCAGCAGGCCCTCGATCTTCAGCTCCGGGTTCAACCGGGCGGCGATGCGCTTGATGTTATCCACAAGGTCGCTGAGACCTTCCAGTGCGTAGTACTCGCACTGCATCGGGATGATCACGCCATCGGAGGCGACCAGGGCGTTGAGCGTGAGCATCGACAGCGACGGAGGGCAGTCGATGAGGATGTAGTCGTAGTTCTCGCGGATCGGCGCCAGGGCGTTGCGCAGGCGGCTCTCCTTGACCTGCATTTCCAGCAGCACCACTTCGGCGGCGGTCAGGTCACGGTTGGCCGGCAGCAACTGGAAACCACCGTGCTCGGAGTAATGCATGGCCTGGGCCAGGTCGCATTCCCCGATCAACAGGTCGTAGACCGAGTGCTCGAGCTCGTGCTTGTCCACACCGCTGCCCATGGTGGCGTTGCCCTGCGGATCGAGGTCGATCAGCAGCACACGACGCTTGGTCGCGGCCAGCGAGGCGGCGAGATTGATACAGGTGGTTGTCTTGCCCACACCACCTTTCTGGTTCGCGATTGCGAATACCTTAGCCATTGTTGCGTGTGTTCCCAGTCATGCCTTGCGGCGCAGTATCAGCAGATGGCGCTGGCCCTGGCAACCTGGAACGGTCAGGGCCTGCTCGCTTTCCACTGTGAAGTCTGCGGGCAATGCTACCAGTTCATCGGCAGGATGCAGCCCCTTCATTGCAAGCCATTGCGTCCCGGTGTCGCCCAGGTGGCGGGTCCAGTTGGTGAAGTTCTCCATGCTGCTGAAGGCGCGGGAGATGATTCCGCTGAACGGTTGTGTCGGCTGGAAGGCTTCGACCCGACTGTGGATAACCGTGAGGTTTTCCAGCTTGAGCTCCATTTTCACCTGGGTCAGGAAGCGGGTCTTCTTGCCGTTGGCGTCCAGCACCGTCACGCGCTTGTGCGGATGCAGGATAGCCAACGGGATACCGGGCATGCCACCGCCACTGCCGACATCCAGCCAGTTGTCACGCTCGCTGTGGATAAACGGCATGACACTGAGGCTGTCGAGCAGGTGACGCGACACCATTTCGTCGGGGTCGCGCACGGCGGTGAGGTTGTAGGCTTTGTTCCATTTGATCAACAGGGCCAGGTAGCCGAGCAGCTTTTCGTGATGCTCGGCGCTCAGCTCTACACCGAGCTGGCGCGCACCTGTGGACAACTCTTCAGCGTGTTGCGGGGTGACCAGGGAACTCAAGCGCTTTGCTCCAATTCGCGGCCAGCGCCGCGTTTTTTCAAATGAATCAGCAACAGGGAAATCGCCGCCGGGGTCACGCCCGGGATACGCGAAGCCTGACCCAGGGTTTCCGGTCGGGTCTGGCCCAGCTTGCCCTGGATTTCCTTGGACAGGCCGGAAATCGTCGAGTAATCGATATCCACAGGCAGGCGGGTGTCTTCGCTGGCGCGCAGACGTGCGATTTCATCCTGCTGGCGGTCGATGTAGCCGGCGTACTTGGTGCGGATTTCGACCTGCTCGGCGACCTGTGGATCGATTGCTTCGCCGCCGGTTGCCTCGATCAGCCCGGCGTAGTCGATTTCCGGGCGCGCCAGCAGGTTGAGCAGGCTGTACTCGTGGCTGAGCGGGGTACCGAACTTATCCACAATGGCTTGGCCTTGCTCGGTGTTCGGGCGTACCCAGGTCGACTTCAGGCGCTGCTCCTCGCGTTCGATGCCGTCGCGCTTGGCACAGAAGGCGGCCCAACGCTGGTCGTCGATCAGACCGAGTTCGCGGCCCTTTTCGGTCAGGCGCAGATCGGCGTTGTCTTCGCGCAGGATCAGGCGGTACTCGGCACGCGAAGTGAACATGCGGTACGGCTCCTGGGTACCCAGGGTAATCAGGTCGTCGACCAGTACGCCGATGTATGCCTCGTCGCGGCGCGGGCACCAGCTGTCGCGGCCCTGCGCCCGCAGGGCCGCGTTGGTCCCGGCCAGCAAACCCTGGGCGCCGGCTTCTTCGTAACCGGTGGTGCCGTTGATCTGGCCGGCGAAGAACAAACCGCCGATGACTTTGGTCTCGAGGCTGTACTTGAGGTCGCGCGGGTCGAAGTAGTCGTATTCGATGGCATAGCCCGGGCGAACGATGTGGGCGTTCTCCATGCCGCGGATCGACCGCACCAGCTCCAGCTGCACGTCGAACGGCAGCGAAGTGGAAATACCGTTGGGGTACAGCTCATGGGTGGTCAGGCCTTCCGGCTCGATGAACACCTGGTGGCTTTCCTTGTCGGCGAAGCGGTGGATCTTGTCTTCGATCGACGGGCAGTAGCGCGGGCCGACACCTTCGATGACACCCGAGTACATCGGCGAACGGTCGAGGTTCGAGGCGATGATCTCGTGGGTGCGCGCATTGGTGTGGGTGATCCAGCAGCTCACCTGGCGCGGGTGCATCTGGGCATTGCCCATGAACGACATCACCGGAATCGGCGTATCGCCTGGCTGCTCGGTCATCACCGAGAAGTCCACCGAGCGGCCGTCGATGCGTGGCGGGGTACCGGTTTTCAGGCGGCCGACGCGCAGCGGCAGTTCACGCATGCGGTGGGCCAGGGCAATCGAAGGTGGATCGCCGGCGCGACCACCGGAATGGTTTTGCAAACCAATGTGGATAAGCCCGCCGAGGAAGGTACCGGTGGTCAGTACCACCGATTCGGCGAAGAAACGCAGGCCCATCTGGGTCACCACACCTTTGACCTGGTCCTGCTCGACGATCAGGTCGTCGCAGGACTGCTGGAATATCCACAGGTTCGGCTGGTTTTCCAGGATTTCACGCACCACTGCCTTGTAGATGGCGCGGTCGGCCTGTGCACGGGTGGCGCGTACGGCCGGGCCCTTGCGGTTGTTCAGAACGCGGAACTGGATGCCGCTCTTGTCGGTGGCCAGCGCCATGGCGCCGCCGAGGGCATCGATCTCTTTGACCAGATGGCTTTTGCCAATACCGCCAATGGCGGGGTTGCAGCTCATGTGACCGAGGGTTTCCACGTTATGGGTCAGCAGCAGGGTTTTCACACCCATGCGTGCAGACGCAAGCGCAGCCTCGGTACCGGCATGGCCGCCGCCGATGACGATCACTTCAAAACGGGAAGGGAAATCCACCACGCACCTCGTGCCTGTTTTTGCGAATAGAGAAGGTAAGCGGACAAGTATAGGGACTTCACCCCCTGTAAAGAAACCGTCTGAGCAAATTTTGACCAGTCTGTGGATGAGTGGCAGCCAACAGAAATCAAAGAGGAAAAATTTAAAAAAGCTTTGTTTTTATGTTTATTCTTATGCACAAGCTTTGCTGTGGGTAAGGTTATGCAGGCCTTTATTCATGCCGTGTAGAGAAAAATTAAACCCTGTGGCTGGAGTACCATGAGGGCTATGGATAACACGATTTAGCCTGTGGATTAAATGGCTGTTTACCCACAAGCGGGTTTGTCCTCAGAAAAAAAGCCTGCTTATCAACGGAGCTGAAGGCGAGTTTTCCACAGGGCTCCTGAGAGCAGATTGGGGTAGGTGAATGAAAAAAATGTGAACCTGCACCGGCCTCTTCGCGGGTGAACCCGCTCCACAGGGTTCTGCACAGCCTTCAGGTGCGGCGCGATTTCCGTAGAAGCTGCGAAATTTGAGGCAAAAAAAAGCCGCTCCCGAAAGAGCGGCTCTTGGTTTTGCCTGGCTGTGAATTACTTGCCGATGCAGAAGCTGGAGAAAATCCGCCCCAGCAGGTCATCAGAGCTGAATGCCCCGGTAATCTCCCCCAGGGCCTGCTGCGCCTGCCGTAGGTCTTCCGCCAACAGCTCACCCGCACCAGCCAGGGTCAGTTGTGCACGGCCATGTTCCAGGTGCTCACTGGCCTGGCGCAGGGCATCCAGATGGCGCCGGCGAGCGCTGAAACCACTCTCCGCCGTCTGTTCATAACCCATGCAGGCCTTCAGGTGGTCACGCAGCAACTGCAGCCCTGCATCGTCCCCTTTGGCACTGAGGGTGATCGTTACATGGCCGTCATCGCACTGTTCCAGCGCTACCCGCTCACCACTAAGATCGGCCTTGTTCCGAATCAGCGTCACCTTGGTCGGGTCTGGCCGCTGGTCGAGAAATTCTGGCCACAGGGCGAACGGGTCACTGGCCTCGGGCGCGGTGGAATCCACCACCAACAACACACGGTCTGCCTCGCCAATGGCCTTCAGCGCACGTTCCACGCCGATCTTTTCCACATGGTCATCGGTGTCGCGCAAACCGGCAGTATCGACCACGTGCAGCGGCATGCCGTCGATGTGGATATGTTCGCGCAGGATGTCCCGCGTGGTGCCGGCAATATCGGTGACGATGGCCGCTTCCCGTCCGGCCAGCTGGTTCAGCAGGCTCGACTTGCCGGCATTCGGCCGACCGGCGATGACCACGGTCATGCCGTCACGCAGCAAGGCACCCTGCCCGGCTTCCCGCTGCACTGTGGACAACTCGCCGCGAACGTTATCGAGCATCGAAAGTACATGGCCATCAGCGAGAAAGTCGATTTCTTCTTCGGGGAAGTCGATCGCCGCCTCGACGTAGATACGCAGGGCTATCAGTGCTTCGGTTAGGCTGTGCACGCGCTTGGAGAACTCGCCCTGCAGCGAACGCAGTGCGTTGCGCGCAGCCTGGCTGGAACTGGCTTCGATCAGGTCGGCAATGGCTTCGGCCTGGGCCAGGTCGAGCTTGTCATTGAGGAATGCACGTTCGCTGAACTCACCTGGGCGAGCCAGCCGGCAACCAACCTGTACACAGCGCTGCAGCAGCATATCCAGCACCACCGGTCCTCCGTGGCCCTGCAGTTCCAATACGTCCTCGCCGGTGAACGAATTAGGCCCGGGGAAGAACAGCGCAATCCCTTCGTCCAGTACCAGGCCTTCCTCGTCGCGGAACGGGCCGTAATGGGCGTGGCGCGGGGTAAGCGTACGGCCGGTGATCAACTGGCCGGCCTTGGCAGCCAGAGGGCCGGACAACCTGACAATACCCACACCGCCGCGGCCTTGGGCGGTGGCGATGGCGGCGATGGTTTCACGCACAGTGTTCATGCTCGAAAGCCTCTACGACAAAAACGACAGATAGCAAAAACGCCCCACTAGGGGGCGTTTTTTATTCACAGGCTAGCGCAGTAGCCTGTCAAGCAGCAGCTTTTTTGCTGGCTGCTTCGATGCTGCGGGTGATGTACCACTGCTGTGCGATCGACAGGCAGTTGTTCACAACCCAGTACAGCACCAGACCAGCCGGGAACCACAGGAAGAAGAAGGTGAAGATGATCGGCATCATTTTCATCACCTTGGCCTGCATCGGATCCGGCGGCGTCGGGTTCAGGCGCTGCTGGATGAACATGGTGGCGCCCATGATGATCGGCAGGATGAAGAACGGATCCTTGATCGACAGGTCGGTAATCCACAGCATCCATGGAGCCTGGCGCATTTCCACGCTTTCCAGCAGTACCCAGTACAGGGCCAGGAACACTGGCATCTGCACCAGGATCGGCAGGCAGCCGCCCAACGGGTTGATCTTCTCTTTCTTGTACAGCTCCATCATCGCCTGGGACATCTTCTGGCGATCGTCACCGAAGCGCTCCTTCAGTGCAGCGAGCTTCGGCGCAACGGCACGCATGCGCGCCATCGAACGGTAGCTGGCAGCCGACAGCGGGAAGAACAGGCCTTTGATCAGCATGGTCAGCACGATGATCGACCAGCCCCAGTTACCCAGCAGGCTGTGGATATGTTGCAGCAGCCAGAAGATCGGCTGGGCGATGAACCACAGGAAGCCGTAGTCGACAGTCAGTTCCAGGCCTGGGGACAACTCTTTCAGCTTGGACTGGATTTTCGGGCCGGCGTACAGCATGGCGCTGGTTTCGACCTTGCCGCCAGCAGGCACGCTGATGGCCGGGCCGGTATAGCCGATGATGTAGTTGCCCTGGCTGTCCTTGCGGGTCTGAACAACGTTGTTGTCCGACTTGGCCGGAATCCAGGCGGTCACGAAGTAGTGCTGCAGCCAGGCAACCCAGCCGCCGGACACATTTTCTTTCAAACTACCTTTGTCGATGTCCTTCATCGAGACCTTTTTGTAAGGCTCGGAAGCAGTCCACAGGGCAGCGCCCAGGTAGGTGGCGGTGCCGGTGGCAGTGCTCGACGACGGATCGGAGCTGGCGTCACGCTTGAGCTGGGCAAACATGTTGCCGCTCCAGGCCTGACCGCTCTGGTTGTCGATCAGGTAGCTGACGGTCAGGTCGTACTCGCCGCGCTTGAAGCTGAAGCGCTTGATGTAGTTGACGCCGTTGTCGCTGAACTTCAGGTCGACCACCAGTTGTTCCTGGCCATCGGCCAGCTGGTAACCCTTCTTGTCGGTAGCGTACAGGGGGCGACCGGCAGGACGGGCATCCGGACCGTTGACGCCGGTCAGGCCGCTTTGTGCCAGGTAGACACGCTCGCCACCGTTGTCGAACAGCTGGAACGGAATGTCCGGGTGGTCCTGGCGACGTGGGTACTGCGGCAGGTTCAGCTGGACGATGTCACCACCGACCGGATCGATAGCCAGCTCCAGGACATCGGTCTTGACCCGGATCAGGTCCTTGCTGACCGCAACCGGTGCCAGTTCGGCTGCGCTGGTTTCGGCGTTGGCGCTTGGCACATCGGCGCTGGCGCCGGCGTTACCGGCCGGTACGCCATCCGGCAAACCCGGGGCAACGGTGCTGGCAGCAGTATTCTGAGTCGGCAGGGCAGCCTGGCCGTAGTCCTGGTTCCACTTGAGGACCATGACGTAGGACACGATTGCCAGGGCGACGATCAGGATCGTGCGTTTAATATCCATGATTACTCGGCTATCGAAGAAGTTCGGGAGGAAGGAGCTGGAGGAACGGGATCGAAACCGCCGTCGTTCCACGGATGACAACGCCCCAGGCGACGAACGGCTAGCCACCCACCACGCCAGAGGCCGTGGTTTTCGATGGCTTCATAAGCGTAACAGGAGCAACTGGGGAAGAAACGACAGTGGTTGGCCATCAGAGGACTAATGGCGTAACGGTAAAACTGGATCGGAACGAGCGCCAGTTTACGCATCTTGGCTGTCTACCCCTGCGGAATTGGCGGTCACTGCTGGAGTGGGCCGGCTGCGCGCCAGGCGTTTCCAGAGTTTGCCAAAGTGTTGGTGCAATTCCGGGTTTTCTATCTCACCCAATCCCTTGCGCGCGACGATCACAATGTCCAACCCGGCAAGCAATTGCTGGTTCAGGCGAAAGGAATCGCGCATCAAGCGCTTGAGGCGGTTGCGTTGAACGGCGAGCTTGACGCTCTTCTTGCCGATCACCAGGCCAAGGCGTGGGTGATCGAGGCCGTTCTCGCGAGCAAGGATCAGCAGGTTTTTCCCTGGAACCTTGCCGGTTGGGGAGTCGAAGACCGCTTTGAAATGTCGGGGTGTAAGCAGTCGCTTTTCCCGACTGAAGTCCTGACTCACCACCTGTGCCGAAAAATCAAATGGCCAGACGCTTACGGCCTTTGGCACGACGACGCGACAGAACAGCGCGGCCGTTCTTGGTAGCCATACGGGCACGGAAGCCGTGGGTGCGCGCGCGCTTGATGGTGCTTGGTTGGAAAGTACGTTTCATGGCGTGTTACCTGGTTTGTCGACGACGGGCCGGGATGGCCCCCTTTTTAAGAGACCGGCGATTCTAGAGAAAGCAA